>NZ_CP074372.1 GCF_018362995.1 Chryseobacterium indologenes | reverse complement strand
TTTTTATGCCCCGATTATTCTTTGTTTGTACTGTGTTTAGAAGGAAGACAAAGGTCCAATTTTTTCTTTTCAAAAAAAAATATTGCAGGTATTGATTATTTAAAAATATATTTGTATGTATAATTTAACATCTAAAATGATACACACAACACACTCAATACGAGTACGTTACGCAGAAACAGATCCAATGAAATACGTATACTATGGCAACTATGCAACGTACTTCGAAGTGGGGAGAGTTGAGCTCTTCAGAAGCATAGGAATTTCATACGATGAAATTGAAAACCAAGGAATTTGGCTGCCCGTTTCGGACTATAAAATTAAGTATATCCGACCAGCTTTGTATGATCAAAAATTAGAAATTCATACTTATGTTAAAAAAATTCCGGGAGTAAGGATCGAATTTGAATATGAAATTTACAATGAAGAGCATATTAAAATAACAGAAGCTTCCACTACTCTATTTTTTCTGGATGCAAAAACCAATAAGGTTATCAAATGTCCAGATTTTCTGATGGAAATGATTGAGAAGAACTGGAAGGAGTAGCCAGATGGCAGGAGTTAGGTAGCAGGTGATAGGGATTAGACGTTTTAAAGTTAAAGACCCCAAGGTTTAATGTTATGAGTAAACAGCATCAAAATAACCAGCATCCCGCATCCGTAACCCGAACCTCGTAACTCGTACCTCCCAGCATTAAATTTTAAACATAAAACATTGAACTCTATTTATGAATTAATTCGCACCTTTGTACCTTTATTTTAATCATCCCTTATATATTATATTATGAAGATTGCATTTTTGGGACCTCATGCCAGTTTCACCCAGCTTGCCGCGGCGCAGCTTTTTCCTGATGAAGAGTTATTACCACAAGCCAGTATTCTGGATTGTTTTAAAGCTATTGAAAGCGGAGAAGCAGTAAAGGCCGTTGTACCTTTGGAGAACTCTATTGAGGGAACAGTTTCTATGACGCTGGACTATTTATATAAGACCCCGTCTATTAAGATTGAAGCAGAAGCGGTAATGCCTATTGCGCATCACCTTATGATTCACCCGGACAACTCTATTGAGAATATTGAAAGAATATATTCACATCCACAGGCACTCGCACAGAGTTTCCATTTTCTGGATACTCATTATAAAGAGATTCCAAAGCAGGATTTTTCCTCTACAGCTGCTGCCGCAAAATTTGTTTCAGAGAACAAGGAGACTGCTATTGCTGCTGTTGCTAACCAGTTTGCCGCCAATTTATATGGACTGAAAATTATCAACCGTAATATTCAGGATTTTGAACAGAATCATACCCGGTTTATCATCATTTCTAAGCAACACAGTACCTACCAAAATAACAAGCTGGAAACTTTGGGAGAAAAAGCGGGAATGCTGATCACTCTTCCTGAAGATCACCCCGGTGGATTGCATCAGGTTTTATCTGTTTTTGCATGGCGAAAAATGAACCTCAGCAAAATTGAATCCAGAACATTAAAGACCGGACTGGGCAATTATTTCTTCTTCATCAACGTGGAAGGACCTTGGGAAGAAGTCTTACATGGAAATGCGCTCAAAGAGCTGGAATCTATCAATGCTAATGTTGATTTTCTTGGAAACTATAAAGAATTCCTCCTGGAAAGCTAGAAAAAAGCAAATAAATACATTAAAAACACTGCCATTTGAGCAGTGTTTTTGCTTTTAAAACGACTAAAAACGGAAAAAAAATAATTTTTATAAAAAAAATATCCGGTACTCAACACCGCCCTTTTGCTAAAAAAATAACCCACACAATAGGGAGAAATAAATTTCTTTAAAAACCTCATAAACAGACAATTATTTAAAAAATAAATATAATAACTCGTAATTTAATTATGAGATAATTTAACCTAAAATACAAACATATGTTTAAATATATTACATCATATTAATATTAAAATTGCAAATTTCACAATGAAGGGTATAATTTTTATTGTATATTTGCTAAGCAACTAATTAAAAATCTTGATCATGAAAACCAAACTTTACAGCTTAATATTAGCATGCGCAACCTTACCTTTGTTTTCACAAGTTGGTATCAATACAGCTACTCCATCTGCAACTCTAGATGTTAATGGAACACTGAAAGTTAGAGACACACCTGCAGCTACAGCATTACCTGGCTATCAGGTTTTAGCAATTAACCAGGGAAGTACTCAGGTTTACACTGTAGATCCTGCGCTATTAATTGCCGCATCAGGAACCAATACTACTGTATATGCAGCAAAAAAAACTACTGGTCTAAGCTTTCTGAATGTAGGAGTTTTCCCTGCATCATTCCTGCCTGTCAACTTTGTGGCAGCTGACCGTAATATAGGTAGTGCCGCTTTATTTACAGATGCTGACGGTTCTTATACCATTCCATCTACAGGGGTATATGCTATTGGATTTGCATTCAGATATGGAACAGGTCTACAGGCATCATTATTGTCAGGGGGCCCGGGAATTGGAATCGCAAGAACCAGAGCAGGAGTATCCACACTAATAGACAGCCGTCCTTTCAGTGGTGTTAACCTTGCACTGGCAGTTAACTTAACACTTTCTGATTCCAGCATCAACTCTCTGTATTCATTCCAGGCTGGTGATAAAGTATCTTTTGGACTTACAGACTCAGGTGTTATTAATGCAGGATTGTTAGGATCCAGTATCTCATCATTCTATATTTACAAAGTATCCAACTAGTAAAACATATTGTTAGTTATCTATACCATTTAACCCATCACAGTATAAGTGATGGGTTAATTTTTTAAATCGCTTTTCAAACATTTCTTTATATTTGATAAAACTAATGAAATGAATGAACTTATTGCTGTCATCATACTTATAGTAATCTTCATCATTTTCAACAATCTGAATACTAAAATCAGAAGACTTGAAAAGGAAATCACTGACCTTAATTATAAAATCAATAAGGCCCCGGCTCAGTCTGAAGTGATGCAAAAAAAAGCTTCAGCGGAAGAAACTATTGTTCCTCAGCAAGTACAGCCTCATCAAATTGTTCCTAAAGAAATAAAAAACAGGGAAGAAAATGAAGAAGTTCTATTGCCGGTTCAAAAAGACTGGCTGACCCCTGTTTTTGATTTTTTAAAACAAAACGCCCTCACCATCATTGGTATTTTTACTCTTGTTCTCGGAATCGGTTACTTTGTAAAGTATGCTATTGATAAAAACTGGATCGGAGAAACTGCAAGAGCGGGTATTGGTTTTTGTACCGGAGCAGGAATCATCATTACAGGACATTTCCTCAGAAAAAACTATACAGCATTTGCTTCTATTATAACCGGAGGCGGAATTGCCGTGTTG
Source organism: Chryseobacterium indologenes (assembly GCF_018362995.1). Classification (NCBI taxonomy): domain Bacteria; kingdom Pseudomonadati; phylum Bacteroidota; class Flavobacteriia; order Flavobacteriales; family Weeksellaceae; genus Chryseobacterium; species Chryseobacterium indologenes. The sequence continues at coordinate 5,005,139 of NZ_CP074372.1, read as the reverse complement.
TACTTCACCGCCACCATCGCTTTCCGGGAATATCATCTTTTTACACAGAATACAGCTTTTGTGATCACCGCCCTCATTACAGCAGCATCTATTATCTTATCTTATTATTACAAAAGTCAAGTCCTGATTATTTTTTCACTAATTGGAGGTTTCAGTGCTCCTTTGATGATCAGTACTGGGCAAAGCAACTACCCTTTCCTTTTTATTTATCTTACTCTTTTAAATATTGGAATGCTGGTAGTCTCTTTTCTTCAACACTGGAAAAGCGTAGGATGGACTGCCTATATTTTTACAACCGCTTATCTTTTTTATTGGACGAATGAGAGCACGGAACTTTTAAGCATTACTTTTTACATGATCAGTTATGTGATTTTCTACCTTTTTGCCCTGCATGACTACATCAAGAAAAATATCCTTTCAACTTCTGATATTTTAATACTTGCTTTTGCTAATTTTTCGAGTGTTCTGGGACTACTTTATATTTTTGATACTTTAGCCTATGAACCTCCCATTATTTTTCCACTCATTTTTGCTGCAGTCAATTCTATCCTGCTTTTTAGAGAATATGGACGAAAAAACTTCGGAGTCGCTTATTCTGTATTTGCAGGACTCGTTACCAGCCTTATCACTATTGCCATAGCTATTCAGTTTAAAACCCACCTTATCACCAGTATCTGGGCAATAGAAACCACCCTGCTGCTTTTCATCTGGAAAAAAACAGGTCATAAGATTTTTAGGATTTTCTTTTACATCCTTTTTCCATTGGTCATGATCGCTCAGATTGTAACCTGGACAGAGTATCTGGGAACAACAGATTTTAATATCATATTCAATCCTCCGTTTATTACCAGTTCATTTACGATCGTTTCCCTAATGATCAATTTATATTTATTAAGGAATACCGGAAAAGAATCGCAGGAGAAAGTTAATACCTTTTTTGAAGATCTTGTGACTGTGATTAGCTACGGAGTTATTTATATCAGTTTTCTTCTTGAAATCACATATCATGTTTCAGAAATGCCTTGGTCAGCGATTGTCAGCATAGGATTATTATTCAGTATTTATTATCTGTTTATATTATTACTTTTCAGAAAACTGCTGAATATCAGAAGTGATGTTCAGACCGCTCTGATTTATCTGTTTTTATTTCTGATCATCCTTAATACTTCAGTTTCCACACTACCAATTGTAACGGCTGTATTAACAAAAAAGCTCCATTTAAGTTTCTATTTACTGCATCTGCTTCAGTGGATTCCTTTTATATATGTATGTTCCCGGATCATTCCATCATCGGAATTTCATAAAGTCTGGATTTCTTACTGGATCCTGTCATTGACACTTATCATTTCCTTAAGCTGCGAGCTTCATCATTCTTATGTTTTAATGGTTTCTAATGACCTTCCTCATTCTTATGAAGCAAGCGAACACTTCAATATTCTTTATCTTCCTATAGTATGGACTATTCTTGCCAGCATTTTTATTTATATGGGTTTAAAAAAAGATATTCAGGAATACAACAAGGTTGGTTTTGCATTGATAGGGCTTATGGTTTTAAAACTCTACGGTTATGATGTATGGCAAATGGATAATATTTCAAGAATCAGCGCCTTTATTGCTCTCGGAATTATCTTATTATTAAGTTCTTTCGCTTTTCAGCGACTGAAAAATATCATCAGAAATATGGTTGACAAAAAAGATAAAAATGAAGAAACTACAGACTGATAATCAAAATAAAAGTTTTTATTATAAATAAAATGTAAAACAATCTGAGATTTCATTCACATTTTATAAAAAATAACTATATTTATCACGTTTTTAACAGTTACATATTCTGATTATGAAAAAATTACTCTATTCTTTTTTAATACTCTCTTCGGCTACTTTATTTGCACAGCAAAAAAATCCTGCTGTAAAGTTTGCAGTTGCTGACAACGCTATCGGAACAGTAGAATTGTTCAATGCGAAAAAGAACATATTGCAGGTTTCTAAAGTATACAATACTTCGGTAGGTCTTCCCCAAAGTTTAAAAAAATACAGTTCTGTTTTTACAAAAGGGGTAACTGAATACAAATTCAAAAACGGAGAAAATACATTGGACAGAATGTCCTTATCCAACATCAACGCACAATATAATATTCCGGCAGACAATCCGGTATTTATTGAAGGTTATGAATTTACGGATACCAGCACGATGATCTATCCTGAGATCAAGAAAAAAGCTGAAACAAAAGATCACAACGGTAAGAAAACATTGTTTATCTACACTACCGAATAACTTGAATAATATAAAAAGGATGCCATTTTCAGCATCCTTTTTTATTTTAATATTTATTGTTCCATTTTTTCTTAAGCTCCTCATAAATCTTCTTCTCAGTAGAATTAGTACCAGGTTCATATAATTTTACATCCCTGATTTCCTCAGGGAGAAAGTCCTGTTCCACAAAATTTCCTTCATAGGAATGTGCATATTTATATTCTTTTCCATAGTCCAGATCTTTCATCAGTTTTGTAGGAGCATTTCTCAAATGAAGTGGTACCGGTAAATTCCCGGTTCGTTTTACCAAAGCCAATGCTTCATTGATCGCCATATAAGCAGAATTACTCTTAGGAGAAACCGCAAGATAGACAGCCGTTTCACTTAATATAATTCTTGCTTCAGGATTTCCAATCACATTGATCGCCTGAAAACAATTATTGGCAACCACCAGCGCATTGGGATTAGCCAGCCCTACATCTTCAGCGGCCAGAATAAGCATTCTACGGGCAATAAACTTAATATCTTCCCCTCCGGCAATCATTCTTGCCAGCCAATACACAGCTCCATTTGGATCACCACCACGCATTGACTTGATAAAGGCGGAAATAATATCATAATGCTGCTCGCCGTTTTTATCATACAGCGCCATGGTTTCCTGAAGAACTTCAAGAACATCGGTATTAATGATTTCTGTTGTACCGGAGTTTTTATATTGATTCAAAACCAATTCTACAGAATTGATCAACTTTCTGGCATCACCACCCGAATATTGAATAAAAGCTTCTTTTTCAAGGATTTTAAAATCGGTTCCTTCATCTTTATTATATCTTTCAGAAGCAATATCAATCAATTCTTCAAGTTTTTCATAACTCAAAGCTTTTAAAATATAAACCTGGCTTCTCGAAAGCAACGCTGAAACTACTTCAAAACTTGGATTTTCAGTAGTCGCTCCTATCAGGACAATCCAGCCTTTCTCTACGGCATGGAGCAATGAATCCTGCTGAGATTTGTTGAAGCGGTGAATTTCATCAATAAATAAGATGGGTGATTTCCCGGAAAACAAATTCTGTTTTTTAGCATCATCAATGACATCACGAACATCTTTCACCCCTGAAGAAACAGCAGAAAGTTTATAGAACTTCCTTCCCGACTGTTCTGAAATGATTTCAGCCAGCGTCGTCTTTCCAGTTCCGGGAGGCCCCCAAAGGATCAGCGAATTCAGCGTGTTATTTTCAATCATTTTTCTGATTGTTCCTTTATTGCCGGTAAGGTGTTCCTGCCCCAATACATCGTTCAGGGTTTTGGGTCTTAATTTTTCAGCTAATGGAATATTTTGATTCAAAGTAATTCTATTTTTAAGATCAATGTTCCGGATTTTTGATCACCGAAACTTATAACAAAATTAAACTAATTTTCATTTTTTTACCCTATTTTTGCATTGTTTTGAAACTTACATTCAATAAAATCATTACATTTCCGCTGGTAATTTTGATAAAATTTTACCAATGGTTCATCTCGCCCTTACTTCCCAAAAACTGCCGTTACGAACCTACCTGTTCTCATTATATGATTGAGTCTCTTCGGGTTCATGGGATTTTTAAAGGATTCTGGCTGGGATTTAAAAGAATTTTGAGATGCCATCCGTGGGGAGGCAGCGGTTATGATCCCGTTCCACCCAAACATAAATGTCAATAATCAAACTATTAAATCAATAGAAAATGAATACTATTTTTTTCAGAATTTATCTTGTGCTGTTTGCGTTCACCACGCAGCTTTTTTTTGCGCAGGAATACCCTGGAGGTTTATCTGACGGAACTTTAGATATCAACGGAAGCAATGTTCCGGTAAAAATCTATTCTACCACAGAAATGGGAGACCTTACCGCTTTTCCGGACAGAGAATCAGATAAGAGCCAGTCTTTTGTTGTGATCCTTAACGGGTCCAGCCTTGAGCCTTCTTATTATAATTATGCAGCTTCAGCATTGGCAAGATTCAAAGATGCCAACTATCAGTTTCTTGATAAAAACTTTAAGCTGATCAGTACCGCTGCTACCCAGGAAAATGTTACAAAGTTTAAATATGCGGTAAAAACAGCAAAACCTATTACAGATTCTGATACCATAGAACTAAAAATTCCATTCAAAATATGGGATCCATCGAAAGGAATTCATATCGGATCATTTACCCTTCACTTTTATAGTTTGATGTTTGTATTTGCATTTGGTTTCGGATATGTTTTAATGACGAGAATTTTTAAGATTGACAATATTAACCAAAGATACCTTGAACCTCTTTTCACATGGACTTTACTTGGAACAATCCTTGGGGCAAGATTAGGACATGTTATTTTCTATCAACCGGAATTGTTTAAAGAGGATTTCTGGAGTGTATTTTTACCCATAAGTACAAAAAATGGTTTAAAATTCACAGGATTTTCAGGATTGGCAAGTCACGGCGCTACTATCGCTTTGATCTTCACAACGCTGTATTATTCATTTAAAATCATCAGAAAAAATCCGTTCTGGGTATATGACAGATTAGGTATTGTAGTAGCTTTAGGAGGAGCATTTGTAAGAATGGGAAACTTTTTCAATTCTGAAATCGTTGGTAAACCTGCTGATCCCAACTCTCCGTTTGCCTTACTTTTCCCACAGCAAAGCAGTGAATATGGTCTTACCGTACCTCGTTATCCAAGCCAGTTATTTGAAGCTGTAGGGTATGTTCTTCTATTCATTTTATTATGGATACTTTACAGAAAAACAGATAAAAAATATCAGCAGGGATGGTTATTCGGACTGTTCTTTATTATTCTCTGGGCTATCAGATTCTTTGTTGAGTTCCTTAAAGAGCCGCAAGGTGACGAATTCATCCAGATCGGAGGTCTGAATACAGGTCAGGTACTTTCTATTCCCTTTATGATTGCAGGAGTTGTTATCATGATCGTTTCTAAGAAATTTAAGATTACTCCGGAAGAAAATGAAAAACCTGAATACATAGAAAAAGGTAAGAATACTACTGGAGTTTAAAGGACTCCGGTTTTAAGATAAAAAGGCAAATTTGTAGCGCTACAAATTTGCCTTTTTGTTTTTAAGTCTATTTAAAAAGCCGTTCAGTTCATTTCCTATTACAAACTTCTGGCAACTTTCCTGTTCAGCTCCTCAAAAACGCTTCCAAATTCACCAATAACATCCGTGGGAAGCATAGATTCTTTTGAATGTCTTTCTGAAGCAAGATCAGCCGATCTTCCGTGAAGCCATATTCCCAGAATACAGGTTTCCTCCTCAGAATAGCCCTGTGCTAAAAGTGAAGTCAGAATTCCGGTAAGGATATCCCCACTGCCTCCTTTCGCAAGACCCGCATTTCCCGTTATATTGTAAAACACATTTCCCTCCGGAGTAATAACTTGTGTATGATGATCTTTCAATACGATATAAATATGATACTCTTTTGCCTTCTCTCTGGCTAGTTCAAGTCTTTTAAAAGAATTTTCTGTACTTCCGAAAAGCCTTTCAAACTCTTTTGGATGAGGCGTAATAATTGATTTTTTGGGGATTAATTTCAGATTTCCTGATTTTTTAGAAATAATATTCAATGCATCGGCATCCAGAATCAACGGGCTGGAATAGTTTTTCAGAAAGCTCAGAAAACTTTTCTCAGTATCCGGATGATTTCCCAGTCCAGGTCCTATGCCATAGATAAGGTCTTTGTCTATCTCAAATTTTGTTATAAACTGTTCCCCTCCTTCTATAAACATAGCCTCAGGACAAGAGGTCTGGAGTATCTCATATCCACATTCCGGTGCCAGCGTAAAGGTGAGTCCAGCTCCGGTTTTTAAGGCAGATTGTGTAGCCAGAACGGCAGCTCCTATTTTCCCATAGCTTCCTCCTATGATTGCAGCTTTACCATAGCTTCCTTTATGAGAAAATTCCTGTCTGGGCCTGAATATAGATTCTATCAACGGATCATCAATGATAAAGTATTCTGCATCCGTTGTATCAGCATAGGTTTTGTTTAAATCAATATCCAGTACTTCTACTTTACCGGTATATTTTCCGGTTTCGGGGTGAAGGAAAGTTCTTTTCCAGCCTTGAAAAGTCAGTGTGTAATCAGATTTCAGAATAACGGGACCATTATCAAAAATTTCATCTGAAGATAATCCGGAAGGCACATCAATGGATATCTTAATATTCTTTTTAGAGTTCAGTTGCTCTACAAGTCCTTTCAACTCCCCTTCCAACGATCTGGATAAACCTGTTCCGAAAAGAGCATCAATAATAATTGTTTTATCATCAAAATTATAGTGTTCGCTCTGATCAAATTTTCTGACTGAAATTCCTGATAAATCGCGGAGCCTTTTCAGGTTGACCAAAGCATCTTCTGAAAATTTCCGTTTGGAATCTCCTACAAATACATCGACATCAAAACCTTTGAGGTACAGTATTCTTGCTACCGCCAATCCATCTCCTCCATTGTTTCCGTTGCCACAGAATACGGCCAGCTTTTTATGATTTTTACAATGTTCCGAAATCCAGTGGGCTGCTGCCATTGAAGCTCTTTCCATCAACTGGATGGATGAAACCGGTTCATGGGAAATTGTAAAATGATCCCAGCTGCGAATCTGTTCTGCGGTAAAAATCTTCATAGGTGAAACAAACTTTTAAGCAAATTACAAAAGATTTTTCATTATGGTATCACGTCAATAATAAAAATAAGGAGACCTCATGAATGAAATAAAGTATCTGTATAAAGCTAAAATATTCATTAAATCCAATTCTATGAATTCATCATAAAACTCAATGTTTTGGGAATAAAAAACTATAAAAAGTAGTGTTTTTTACATTTTTTAATTATATTTTTGTGTATATACTAATTAAAAAAATATAAATTATGGGATTTGTAAAAGAATTTAAAGAGTTTGCCTTTAAGGGGAATGTTCTCGATCTTGCTGTCGGTGTGATCATTGGTGCAGCATTTGGTAAAATTGTTTCGTCTTTGGTAGAAGATGTAATCACTCCTCTGATACTGAATCCGGCATTAAAAGCAGCCGGCGCAGAAAATATTGCAAAACTTACATGGAACGGGGTTGCGTATGGAAATTTCCTTTCAGCAGTAATCAGCTTCCTTTGTATTGCCATGGTTCTTTTCTGGATCATCAAACTAGCCAATAAAGTCAACAAAAAAGATGCTCCGGCTCCTGCAGGACCTACAGAGGATCAAAAACTACTGACAGAGATCAGAGATTTGTTGAAAAGCAAAAATATATAATCTGACAAAAATTCAAAATAAAAAAGCACCTCAACTTGAGGTGCTTTTGTTGTATAATATCATTCAATTATTGAATCTGTAAAATACTTGAAATCTGCTCAGCCAAAGAAAGCCCAATTCTGTCCTGTGCTTCAAGAGTAGAAGCTCCCGTGTGAGGGGTAAGAGAGATTTTAGAATGATTAAGAATTTCCTTAGAAGGTGTTGGTTCATTAATGAAAACATCCAATCCGGCAAATCTTACTTTTCCGGAATCTAAGGCCTGAATTAAAGCTGCTTCATCAATAACTCCTCCTCTGGAACAGTTCACAACAGCTACTCCGTCTTTCATGATTTCAAATTCATTCTGACCAATCATATAGCCATCCTTTTGAGCCGGAACATGCAGCGTAATAAAGTCTGAATGCTTTAAAACCTCCTGCAATGGCTCAGTTTCGATATCAACATTGATAAACTGGTTGTTATAAAACTTTACTTTGATACTCGCTTTTCCTACATTATTATCAGCAGCAACCACTCTCATCCCAAGTCCTAAAGCAATTCTTGCCACTTCCTGCCCGATTCTTCCCATTCCCACGATACCAATCGTCTTTCCTCTCAGTTCAATACCGGCAGCATAAGCTTTTTTAAGACCTGAAAATTCAGTATCTCCTACCAAAGGCATTTTTCTGTTAGAATCCTGAAGAAATCTTGCTCCGGAAAATAAATGAGCAAAAACAAGCTCAGCTACCGATTCCGAAGAAGCAGAAGGAGTATTGATCACGTGGATTCCTTTTTCTCTTGCATAGTCTACATCAATATTATCCATACCTACTCCACCTCTTCCAATAATGTCGATAGATGGGCATCCGTCAATAATATCTTTTCTTACCTGCGTAGCACTTCTCACCAATAGAGTACGGATTTTGTGCTCGTTAATATAATCTACCAAAAACTCCTGTGGAACTTTTGTAGTAATCACTTCAAAGCCTTTTTCTGTCAATGCATCTATTCCGGATTGATCCAGGCCGTCGTTTGCTAAAACTTTCATAAAATATCGAGTATATTAAAAAATGAAAGATTTAAAAATTAAAGGAACCGGGTTCGCATTTAATCTTTAAATCTTTGAATTATATTTTTATTCGCCGTCTTCTTTGAATACTTCAATGGTCACTTGTTTTTCTACCAAATCCGTAAATCTTCCTTTGTATCTTGTAGCTCTTACCAGGTGATTGTCTATCCAGTGATAATTTCCTCCTCTTGGTTTTCCGCAAAGTACGCTGTGGTATTTGAAACCATGCTTATCCAGCCAGTCAATAGTGATTTGTTTCAGATTTTCGGTTCTTGAAGTAAAAAAGCAGATCTGGTGCCCTTCATCATACCATCTGTTGACAGTTTCCAGTGCATCAGGATAAGGTTCGCAGGTAACCATTCTTTCCGGTTCTTCGTTTGGAACGTCATCTGTAATGGTTCCGTCGATATCTATTAAGTAATTTTTTACGCCATCCTTTAGAATAGGACTAATGTGTTCAATGTATTCTAATTCCATTACTAAATATTAAGTAACAAAGTTAGCGTTTTTACAACTATCAGGCACGTTAATCTTAGTTTAAGTTAAAAATATACTACAAAAAGTAGTATTTGAAGAATAATATCAATATTTTATCAACCATTTCATCTCAAATAGTTAAAATTTTTCGTTTTGATATTTCTTTTTATGATTAATATATAAGAATAGCCAAAAAGCAAAAGTAAATTTGCAAATTTATAAAAAAGCATTCTCTACTTTCTCAGGATTACTACAAAAAGCATGATGTTTATCTAAAAATTTCCAAAATACATTTATTACTCTTACATTTGTAGGAATGGAAGAATTTGTCGTTTTAGTAAATCCTGAAGATGAGGTTTTAGGGCTGATGGAAAAACAGCAGGCTCACGTCAATGGCCTGTTGCACCGTGCTTTTTCTGTATTTCTGTTCAACAGTAAAGGAGAAATGCTTCTTCAGAAAAGGGCTTCAGGAAAATACCATTCTCCCAATCAATGGACCAATGCGGTGTGCTCACATCCAAGAGATAGGGAAACTTATAAGGAAGGGGCCCTGCGCAGACTAAAGGAAGAGCTTGGAATAGAGACAGAACTTTCAGAAAAATTCAATTTTATTTATAAAGCAGATGTTGGCAGCGGCCTTTGGGAGCACGAGCTGGATCACGTATTTGTGGGAAACTATGAAGCTGATTTCAATCTGAATAAAGAAGAAGTGGAAGATGTCAGATTCATTTCCCCTGAAAATCTCGATAAAGAAATCTCTGAACATCCTGAAAACTTTACAGAATGGTTCAAAATTATCCTCGAAGAATATAAACACCATTTTTAAATGATGAAGAAAATATTGTTTTTTTCTGCAATCTTAACGGGAAGTCTGTTTTTTGCCCAAAAAGCAAAAGTATATGAAAGTCCCAACTACTCTATTAATGTTCCGGACGGCTGGAAATCTACAAATGACAGCGAGATCATCAATATTTTTCCTACCAGCCAGATAGGAGCCATTACAATTTCGGAATATCATGATCTGACACTTCCTAAAGAAGAAGTAAAAAAATTCATCCTGGCACTTTATCAGTCACAGGATCAGGAGAATAAAGTGAAAGATAAAAAGGGACAGAAAGGATACACAGAATATGTGTATGAACACTTTGATGAAAAAGAGAAGCTGTTCTGGATAACCAAAGTTTTTCAAAAAGACAAAAACTTATATTTAGTTTCCATCAACTGTGGCCAGAAATTCTGGAACGGAAACTATATGACCCAATTCAATGAGACTTTTAACAGTTTTAAAATAAAGAAATAAAAATTAAATATGAAGAAAACAGCCTTGTACGACAAACATGTTTCTTTGGGAGCTAAGATCGTACCTTTCGCAGGTTTTGAAATGCCTGTTCAATATTCAGGGGTTACAGAAGAGCACTTTGCAGTAAGAGAAAAAGCAGGATTATTTGATGTTTCCCACATGGGACAGTTTTTCATCGAAGGGCCGGGTTCAAAAGACCTTTTACAGTATGTAACTACCAATAATGTAGATGCTCTTGAAAACGGAAAAGCTCAATATTCTTGTCTTCCCAACGAAAACGGCGGAATTGTAGATGACCTTATCGTTTACAAAATGGAAGATGACAAATATTTCGTGGTTGTGAACGCTTCCAACATTGATAAAGACTGGAATCATATTTCAAAATACAATACTTTCGGGGCTAAAATGACCAATGCTTCTGATGAGATGTCATTATTGGCAGTTCAGGGGCCTAAAGCTACTGAAATCCTTCAAAAACTTACAGAAGTAAATCTTTCAGAAATTCCTTACTACCACTTTACAGTAGGAACTGTTGCAGGAGAAAATAATGTGATCATTTCAAACACAGGATACACAGGAAGCGGTGGTTTTGAGATTTATTTCAACAATGCAAGTGCTGAAAAACTTTGGGACGCTGTGATGGAAGCTGGTAAAGAAGAAGGAATTATTCCTTGCGGATTGGCTGCCAGAGATACTTTAAGATTAGAAAAAGGATTCTGTCTGTACGGAAATGATATCGATGATACGACTTCGCCTATCGAAGCTGGTTTAGGATGGATTACTAAGTTTGATAAAGATTTTGTTTCTAAAGATGTTTTCGCAAAACAAAAAGAGGAAGGAGTTACAAGAAAACTAGTTGGTTTCGAACTTACAGACAAAGGAGTTCCAAGACATGATTATCCTGTAGTAGATGCTGAAGGAAATGTAATCGGGAAAGTAACTTCCGGAACACAGTCTCCAATGAAGAAAATCGGATTGGGTCTTGCATATGTAGACAAGCCTCATTTCAAATTAGGATCTGAGATCTTTATTCAGGTAAGAAACAAAAACATTCCTGCAAAAGTGGTAAAAGCTCCTTTTGTATAATTGTTCAAAAGATATAAAAAGAGGCTGTAATTTAGATTACAGCCTCTTTTTGTTTAGTAGCAGATACAGCAAATTGAACGGTCTGCATTACAGGCGTCTCCTATTCCAGGTCGGGTAGAAATCACTCCTCCGGCAGGCCCGCATAAAATACTGCAAGGAGGAATGAAAGCAATTCCTCCACTCATCTCTTTTAACTCTGATCTGCTCAGTTTCTTTGTTTTTGAAAAGTTTGTTTTCATATTGTAAATTTTTGGCGATTATAAATATAGTCATAAATAGTATTAAAAATCAAACACTTACAATACACATATAAAATATCCGGCTCAATAATGAATTATTATTGAGCCGGATACATCAACTATTTAAAGTCTTATTTATTCGCTTACCCCAAAGAATTTCTGAAGTTCTTCAACATTCTTCTTATCATTTCCAACAAAGATCTCTTTGTCTGTAATAAAAACAGGTCTTTTCAAAAAGGTATAATGATCCAGCAGCAACTCTTTAAAATCTTTCTCAGTCAATGATTTTACATCCAAACCTCTCAATTTGATCTGAGTAGATTTTCTGCTGAACAATGCTTCGTATGATTTTGTTTTTTTATGCATTTCTGCCAATTCTTCTTTCGTGATCGGCTCTTTTTTGATTTCTCGAAGTTCCCAGTCTGTAAGATCGAATTGGGCTAAAATTTTTCTGCAGGTATCACATGTGTTGAGATAAAATACTTTCTTCATTACGGTTTCTAAGTCTGTTATGGGTTAAAATTCTCTTTCATTGAAAGTTTCGTCTTCCAAAAGTAGGATTTAATCTAAAACTTTGGAAATTATTAAATAACTTTATTCAAATTTTATAAAGATGCAGAACAAGCCTATTACTTTTCAGTTTATTTCGGAGCCTTCAGATGTGAATTACGGAGGAAATGTACATGGAGGAAGTGTTATGAAATGGATTGACCAGGCCGGTTATGCATGTGCGACAACCTGGAGTGGTAATTATTCCGTCACCGTATATGTAGGCGGAATCCGTTTTTATGACCCTATTAAAATTGGTGAAGTGGTAAAAGTGGATGCGCAGGTGATCTACACCGGAACCTCAAGCATGCATATCGCCATCAATGTTTTTTCAAGAAACCTGAAGCAGCCGAATTTTGAGAAAAAAACACACTGTATCATCGTTTTTGTTGCCGTAGATGAAAATGGGAAAAAACTTCCGGTACCGAAATGGATTCCGGAAACAGAGGAAGAAAAACAACAGGAAATCTATGCTAAACGTCTGATGGAGCTGAGAACGCAGATTGAGGATGAGATGAAACCGTTTTTATAGAGACGAGATGCGGGGTGCGCGGGTTTAAAGTTTAGAGTTTAAGGTTGTGGGCAACTAACAACCAGCAACTATTTACACAACTAACCACATTATATGAAAAGTACTTTTACCTTAATGACATTGCTGATGATAGCGTTGGTCCAGTCGCAGATGCATCGGTTTATTTATGAACTGCAATATAAGATGGATTCTACAGAAACTACTTATGAGAAGTTAAATATGATACTGGACATTACCCCAAAAGAGGTGAAGTTTTACGGAAAAAATCTTATGACGACAGATTCTTTAAATAAAAAATTCGGGATGAATAGCAGTCATACGGATATGTCCGGACAGGTGGTGAAACGAAAGATTAATTCTTTTGAGAACGAAAATTTCATCAACATCAAAAATGGATACTATTCTTTTAAAACTACAGATAAAATAAACTGGACAATTTCGAGTGAAACCAAAAAAGCAGACAGCTATACCTTGCAAAAAGCTACAACCCAATTCGGAGGTAGAAACTGGACAGCCTGGTTCTGTAAAGATATTCCGTTCAATGAAGGTCCTTTTAAATTACGCGGGCTTCCGGGTTTAATATTTGAACTATCTGACACAAAGAAAAATTTCATTTATCATCTTATCAAAAGTCAGGAACTGCCGGAAGTATACCCGACTGATGACTTTCTTGAATCCAATTTCGGTAACAAAGCTATTCCCATCAATGAAAAGCAGAAGCATAAGCTGATCATGGAGTTTTACAATGATCCTTTTGCGTTTGAAAGAAATAACTTCAGTAAATCCAACAACGACCTGAAAATAAATATCAACGGAAAAGAGATTCGCAACGTAGATGAGCTAAACACTCAGACCAAAAACATGCAGGAAGTGATAAGAAAATACAACAACCCGCTCGAAATCGATAAGGCTATACATTATCCAATCTATTAAAACTCTGATTTATTTAAGTTTGGGCTAAAGCCGGTGCAAAGTGTTAAATTGATGTGGGCGGGCTAAAGCCCACCTCTATTGAATTTTAACGACAAGATCTTTTATCTTTTATCTTTTATCTTTTATCTTTTATCTTTTATCTTTTATCTTTTATCTTTTATCTTTTATCTTTTATCTTTTATCTTTTTACCATAATTCATATATTTGTACCCTCAAAGGAAATGGTGTTCTTCCTTACCCAACCGCTTTACAAAAGCTGATGACGCCTGATTAAAAGATTATTAACAAATAACTAATCAGGATTATTATGTCAAAAAGTCAAAGAACACTTGGTAAAAAAGCAATTTTTCACACCCATTTTTTCTTCAGAAAATTTCCGGCTCTGCCTTATATTTTAAAATGGTTATGTATTAGCATCATTATCAGTGCATTGGTGGGAACCGCTTCTGCAGGATTTCTGCAATCATTGGAATGGGCAACAGATTTCAGGGAAAACCATCTTTGGCTGATAGCTTTGCTTCCGGTAGCAGGATTTCTGATAGGACTTCTTTATTATTATTTTGGAAAAGATGTTGAGGCTGGAAACAACTTGTTGATTGACACCATTCATGAGCCCAAAGGAATTATTCCGTTTAAAATGGCTCCTTTTGTGTATCTGGGTACAATGATAACTCATTTCTTCGGAGGATCTGCAGGGCGTGAAGGAACAGCTCTTCAGATGGCAGGAGCTATAGCAGATCAGCTTACCAGACCTTTCAAACTTGACAGAAATGAAAGGAAAATATTGATTATTTCGGCCATTGCTGCCGGATTTGGTTCTGTTTTCGGGACTCCTTTGGCTGGAGCTGTTTTTGGACTTGAGGTTTTTCTGATCGGAAGAATACGGTATAATGCGATATTCCCTGCTTTTGCTTCAGCTATTCTGGCGGACTGGGCCACAAATCTATGGAATGTAAAACATACCCATTATCATATTGACTTTATTCCTAAGCTGGAGTTTTTACCCATTCTATACAGTATTCTGGCAGGAATAATCTTCGGGGTCTGTGCTGCTGCTTTCAGTAAGATTATTCATTGGGCAGGCTCTGTTTTCAAATCAAAAATTAAATATCCGCCTCTTCGTCCTGTAGTCGGTGGAGTTATTATTGCCATGGCAGTTTTTGCGATGGGTACTACCCGATATATCGGATTAGGTGTTCCTGTGATTGTGGAATCTTTTGAGAAACAGCTTCCTTTGTATGATTTTGCGTTAAAAATGATTTTTACTATTGTTACACTTTCAGCAGGATTCAAAGGTGGAGAAGTTACCCCGTTGTTCTTTATCGGAGCTACTTTAGGTAGTGCTTTGTCTCTCTTTATTCCTTTGCCATTCGGATTATTGGCAGGAATGGGATTTGTAGCAGTATTTGCCGGAGCAACCAATACTCCTCTAGCCTGTATGCTGATGGGAATTGAATTATTCGGAGCAGAATGTGGAGTTTATGTCGCTATTGCCTGTGTAGCATCTTATCTTCTTTCAGGACACAACAGTATTTATACCCAACAGAAAATCGGAGAATCGAAAAACAGAAGATTTGAAGATCAGCAGGATCGTTCAATCTCGGATTTTTTATAAATTGTTTTTGGTTGCCCATTACTAGTTACCCAAAACGTTAAACGTTAAACTTTAAACTCGAACCCCCGAAACCCGCATCCCGTACCCTCTCGCCACTTCCAACAATAATTCGTAATTTTACCCCATGTTCGATTACAGATTAAAAGTTTTCCATACGGTAGCTTCCCGATTAAGTTTCACTAAGGCTTCAGAAGAGCTTCATATTTCACAACCCGCTGTCACTAAACACATTAAAGAGATTGAAACTCAGATAGGCGCCAAGCTGTTTGACCGTAAAGGAACTTCTATCCAGCTGACTCAAAGCGGAAAGATTCTGTATGAGCATGCAGAAAAGATCAGAAATATCTACCGCGACATGGAATTTGAGATAAGCCAGATCAATCAGCAGCATAAGGGAAAACTGATTATCGGGGCGAGTACAACCGTTGCGCAGTATATTTTACCTGAAATTTTAGCGAAATTTAATACATATTATAAAGATATTAAGATTGAGCTTCTTACTGGAAATACGGAAGCTATTTCTGCCCTTTTAAAAGAAGAAAAAATTGATCTGGGAATCATTGAAGGGGAATCACAGTCTTCTTATTTTGAATATAAGACTTTTAAACCTGATGAAATTGTTCTGGCAGCGAAATCAGATCACCCACTTGCTCATAAAACCTTAAACTTAAAAGATCTCTATCATCTGGATCTGATCTTCAGAGAACAGGGTTCGGGGACTCTTGAGTTTATACAAAACAGGCTTAAAGAAAAAGAAATCAATATCCATGAACTGAATATCATCATGCAGCTGGGAAGCAGTGAAAGTATCAAGAACTATCTTCTCCACTCGGAATGTATGGCATTTCTTTCGATCAGCACCATCCTGAATGAACTGAAAAACAACGTCCTGACCGTCATTGATATTAAAAACTTCAGCATTGAAAGAGACTTCCATTTTATTCTGCCTAAAGGAGAGCAATCTGAACTGATTAAGCTTTTTCTGAGGTTTGCAGAATGACAGGCAATAAGCAATAAGCAATAAGCAATAAGCAATAAGCAAAGATATAACTTTTAGTTATCCAATATAACAAAATACAATTTATTTCGTAATACTATTTTCCGGAATTTTGATGCAAATTTAAAAGTTCGCATTATGAAAGATTTCATTCAGAATGAAATGACCCGAAAAGTATTTTTTATTGTATTGGCAGTTCTGTGCCTTACCCCTCTTGTATCTTCACCAATTGCCCTTGTTTTAGGTTTTGGCCTGGCTGTTTTTATCGAAAATCCTTTTGAGAAACATCTTCATCATTATATTCATTTACTTTTGCAGATCTCAATTGTGGGCCTTGGATTCGGGATGAAACTGGATGAAGCTTTACACGCCGGAAAAACAGGCTTGATGTTAACGGTTGTGAGTATTGTTACAGTAATGGTATTAGGCTATTTTCTGGGCAAAATATTTAAGCTGGAAAGACCTCTTTCTTACCTTATTTCTGCAGGAACAGCTATTTGTGGAGGGAGTGCTATTGCCGCAGTATCTCCGATTATTAAACCTAGCACCAAACAGATTTCTCTTGCCTTAGCGATTGTTTTTACCCTAAATTCTATTGCTTTGTTTGTCTATCCTGCCATAGGACATCTGCTGAATCTTTCACAGGAACAGTTTGGGCTTTGGTGTGCAGTGGGAATTCATGACACAAGCTCTGTTGTAGGTGCAGCCAGCAAGTATGGCGATGAAGCCCTGAAAATAGCAACGACTGTTAAATTAGCACGTGCCCTTTGGATCATTCCGATTTCCCTGATTACAATGTTCATTTTTAAAAGTAAGGGTTCAAAAATAAAAATTCCGTGGTTCATCGGTTATTTTATTGTAGCCATTCTTTTGAATACGTATTTCCCGTTTCTTGACCGCTTCAGTACTTCTATAACTGTTTTAGCAAAATCCGGCCTGAATCTGACCTTGTTTTTCATTGGTTCTACCCTTTCTCTTCAAACGCTGAAATCAATAGGATTAAAACCTTTACTCACCGCTGTACTTCTGTGGATTACCATAAGTGTGGGCAGCCTTCTGTATATTATCCATTAAAATGAGCAGAACCCTTTTGATATCAAAAGGGTTCTGCATATTAAATGTGGAAATGTTTATTTCGTATTGAAATAATTTTCTTTAGATTGCGGCTTCACCACAAGTATAGACCTGTGGACAAGCTATATATTGTACACAATACCAAGGTCCTGTTACAGAGCCAGAGCAGCTACATCCGCAAAGAGATAAATCCGGATTTCCGCTTACTCCTCCTACGATATTCTTAAGGTCTTGTTTTCTTAATTTTTTAGCGTTTTTCATAATGTTCATGAGATTTAGTTTGATTAAACAATATAGTTTTAGTTACCTTCCAAAGTTAAACAAATATTAATTATACGCAACAATAATCAGAACAAAATTAATAAATTATTGATTTTAAACCAATTATTATATTAAAAACAAGGAATAGCACAGGCTTATTTATTAAACAGTTCAGATTATTCTGTAAATTCAAGGTCTCTGTCATGAGTTTCGGAAATGGTAAGTGAGGAATAAAATGCAAGTCCAAATACTACCACTCCTACTATAGCAGCACTTTCCACAACGGGGAAATGTCCTTTCAGAGAATCAAAAGCAAATATCATCACTGGTACAAGTCCTCTTACCATATTGGGAACCGTTGTTGTTGCCGTATTTCTGATATTGGTTCCAAACTGTTCCGCCGCCAAGGTCACAAACATAGCCCAATAACCTGTCCCGAAGCCCAACCATACACAAAACAGATAATATTTTGTTTCCGTGTTGGTATTCCCAAATAACATGATGGCTACTCCAATCAGGGTAAAGATCAGCATGTAAAAAATGGCCATTTTACGGGATTTTAAAGCATGAGAAATAAAACCACTCAACAGGTCACCGACAGAGATCCCCACATAAGCCCACATAATTGCTTTTCCAGGGTTAATCTCTTTTATCCCTAATTCAGGGGCAAACTGATTGGCTAAAACGGCAAGAATCCCTATACAGTACCATGTAGGTAATCCTACGGCAATACATTTTAAGTATCTTATCAATCTGTCTTTATTGGTAAAAAAGGATAGAAAATTACCTTTTGAAACGTTTTTATGCTCAATATTCTTATAAATTCCGGATTCGGATACACTTATTCTCAGTACCAGCAGCATAATTCCCATAATCCCGCCAATGATATAAGAGATATTCCACCCACCGGCCAGTTCTACCGTAAGCTGAGCCACTACAGCTCCCATTAATCCAAAACCAGCCACCACTGAGGTTCCGATTGCTCTCAGACTCTTCGGCAGACTTTCAGAAACCAGCGTAATTCCCGCTCCAAGCTCTCCGGCGAGGCCAATACCTGCGATAAACCTCAAACCGGCATATTGGCACACCAAATGTTCTTTTGGAAAGTAAGGAAGAAACCCGCAGGCAATATTAGCCAGAGAATACACTAAAATAGATCCGAAGAGTACGGAAAGCCTTCCTTTTTTATCTCCGAAAATCCCCCAGAAAACGCCTCCGATAAGAAGCCCCACCATCTGACAGTTCAGAATAAAGGTTCCGTCAGCATCCGGATTGAGTCCCAGCGCTTTTAAACTTGGTATTCTGACGATCCCGAATAAAAGAAGGTCATAAATATCTACAAAATAGCCTAAGGCGGAAATAATAACGGGAATTGAAAAAATGTACTTCAGTTTTGAAGACATGGACAGTTCTTGCATTTTTAAGTTTTGATAAAAATAAAAAACCTTTCAATTTCTTGAAAGGTTTTTATTAAATATCTTTTTCTGATTATTATCTGGCAATATTCACAGCTCTCGTTTCTCTGATTACTGTTACTTTTACCTGTCCCGGATAAGTCAGTTCATTCTGAATTTTCTCAGAGATATCGTAAGAAAGTTGAGAAGCTACTTCATCGTTCACTTTTCCGCTCTCTACCATTACTCTCAGTTCTCTACCAGCCTGGATTGCATAAGCGCTGGATACTCCGTCGAAGCTTAGTGCTGCAGATTCAAGGTCTTTCAATCTCTGGATATACGATTCCAATACCTGTCTTCTAGCTCCCGGTCTTGCTCCTGAAATTGCATCGGCAACCTGAATGATCGGAGATAGTAATGACTTCATTTCAATCTCGTCGTGGTGAGCTCCGATAGCGTTCACTACTTCAGGGTTTTCACCATATTTCTCAGCCCACTGCATTCCTAAAAGTGCGTGTGGTAATTCTGATTCCTGCTCTGGAACTTTACCGATATCGTGTAAAAGACCTGCTCTTTTGGCTAATTTTACGTTTAATCCTAATTCAGCAGCCATAGTTGCAGCAATGTTAGCCACTTCTCTTGAGTGCTGTAGTAAGTTTTGTCCGTAAGAAGAACGGTATTTCATTCTACCTACGATTTTAATCAATTCAGGGTGTAATCCGTGGATTCCTAAATCAATGATCGTTCTCTTACCTACTTCAATGATTTCCTCTTCAATTTGTTTTCTGGTTTTTTCAACGACTTCTTCAATTCTTGCCGGGTGAATTCTACCATCAGTAACCAATCTGTGAAGGGATAGTCTTGCAATCTCTCTTCTCACAGGGTCAAAGCATGAAAGAAGAATAGCTTCCGGAGTATCATCAACGATGATTTCAACTCCTGTTACAGCTTCTAGAGCACGGATATTTCTACCTTCTCTACCGATAATTCTACCTTTTACTTCATCAGACTCGATGTTGAAAACGGATACTGAATTTTCAATAGCCTGCTCAGTTCCAATTCTCTGAATAGTCTGAATAACGATTTTTCTTGCTTCGTTTTTCGCATTCAGCTGAGCTTCTTCCATGATGCTCTGAACATGTGCCTGTGCTCTTGTTTTTGCCTCAGCTCTCATGGTTTCTACCAATTCTGCTTTAGCTTCCTCTGCAGTATAATTAGAGATTTTTTCAAGTATTTCTACTTTCTTGGCAGTAGCTATATCTAATTCCTGCTGTTTTCTTTCAAGGATTTCGTTCTTCTTAGCATAATCTGCAATCTGCTTGTCCAAATCTTTTTCAAGTTTTCCGGTCTTGCTAAGTTCATCATTCAGCTTATGCTCTTTGTCTTTCGTTCTCTTTTCAACTTCCTGCATTTTCTTTTCACGGGACTGAATGTCTGCATCATGCTGAGATTTCAGTTCCAGGAATTTTTCTTTTGCCTGAAGGTTTTTTTCTTTCTTTATGGATTCAGCTTGTACGGTAGCTTTTTCTATAAGGTTTTCGGCATTTTTTGTTGCATCATCTATGATAAATTTTGCCTTAGTATTCAATGAGCTTTTAGAGAAAAACATCCCTATGATTGCCCCAATAACTAAGCAAATAACGCCGGCTATAATGGCTGTTGTCATAATATATATTGAGTTTTAATTGTCTTCATATCCAAATAAAAAAGCCTACAATAATCCAGAGATTGAGAGTAAACTCCTAATCAACACGATTTGAACTGATTTCCATTGTCTGTAATCCGGAAATCCGGCACGCCATTCGATGGACATTTGTTCGGTAATTGTTTAGCGTTGAGTTTACCTTTAATGTGTTAGAATTATTGTAGGCAGTAATTTTTCAGGAAAAAAAATCTATTTCCCGATTTCATTCAACGACTGATTAATCTGAACTAATCTCTCGTTGGTAGAATTAATATTTTTTTCGTAGTTAAGAGAAACTACTTCTGCATTGGTTCCCAGTTTAAGGGCACACATAGCCAGAGCATCCTGTTTATCTCTTACATCGAAGTTCTGTTCAAAATCTTTAATCATATTCTCGATCTGCTTCCCTACTTTACGCAAAGTTTCTTCCTCTGCTGCCGGTACGTTCAGCGGATACACTCTTCCTGCAATGTTGACGGTTATTCTCCTTATCTCCATTATAATCCACTGTTTTGAAGCTGAGCAATACAGAAATCAATTTCTTTCACCAATCTGTTGATATGGTTTTTCATTAATCTATTGTGTTCAGGATTTCCTGATATTGCTGAATAAAGTTTTATATTTTTTTGTTCTTCTGCTAATACCTGATTCTTTCTTCTCTCCTCATCATACTTCTTCTTCAACTCTTCATGCTCAATACTTAATTCTTTTAAATTTTCCGTAAGATTTTTATAGTTCTTTTGCAGAGTCGAAATCTTTCTCTCTAATTCTGAAAAATTGTTTTCTAAATCTTGAAGCATTTCAGGTTTGTATATTCTAACTAAAAGCAAAAATAAAAAAATAATAACACTAACAAAAATAAAACACTCTATATTTTGATATAACAACAAAAAAGGAGGTGCTAATGCACCTCCGGTCTATTTTTCAATGAAATATTTTTTATTCAAATTTCAGAACAAACATTACAGCTCTTGTCTGTAATGTAGAAATCGCAGAAGCCCAGTAAGGAGGTGTAGTAGCGTTATCAGCCACTTTCTCATTGTTCATGAAGAATGTTCCTCTTACAGCAGGAGTCAGTTTAAATTTGTTGAAATAAAACTGGATCCCCATTTCTGCAGACCATGCAAAGTTGTGAGTCGTTGATCTGTAGATTCCCTGCATGTTATCATCTGTGGAAGTTGAGTTAGACTGAAGGTTTACAACATAGTTTACCCCAGCAGCAATGTAAGGTCTTGAATTGTACCATCTTTGTCCGTGAAGTTCCAGCATTACAGGAACGTCAATTAATGTAGATTTAATTTCTCTTACTTTATCCTTTTCCTGTAAAGGGAATGGCATAAAAGGAGGATTGGTCAAAGAACCGCCTGCATAAATGTCATTGGATTGAGTATTAAAAGTCAACTGTCTTTGTGCAAACTGTAAACCTGGTTCTATCCTTACATCAAGATAATCATTCAGTCTCCATTTTGCAATAAGCCCGGCACCGAAGCTATAACTTTCCTTGGAGGTAACAAGGTTTTCATTATCATTCATCCCATATTTCGGATGCAAAACAATGCGGTAATCCAGTCTGTTCCCGTTCAAATAAAACCCCCAACTGAATTTCTGCTCGTCGAAATCTTCCAACTTATCCATTCTGTTTCGGGTTCTGAATTGCGCGTTTGCAAAAACGGCAACATTTACTGAGGTTAAAACCAGTGCTTTTAATAGAAATTTATTCATAGGTTACTTTGTTGCTTTATAAATTGTGGCTATACCTAAACTTAATTTTTTATATTCAACTTTCTTAAATCCCGTATCTAAAAGAATTTGCTTCATCTTCTCCCCGAAAGGAAAAGCATTTACAGAATCCGGAAGGTATGTATACGCCCTATTATCCTTAGAAACCAATCTGCCGATGGCAGGCAATATATTTTTGAAATAAAACATATAAAATGGCCCCATGAAACCCTCAACCTTTGAAAACTCCAGTATATAAACACTTTTGTTATCTTTAACTACTCTTCTTAACTCTGCTAAACCTTTGGGAAGGTTTTCAAAATTCCTTACTCCAAATGCAACGGAAACAGCATCAAATCTATTGTCCTCGAAAGGTAAATTTTCTGCATCCCCTTTTTGCATGGAAATTTTGCCGTCTAATTTAAGTTTTTTTATTTTAATAACGCCAACATTCAGCATTTGTTGTGATAAATCTAATCCAACTACTTTAGAACCGGTTCCTTTTTCAATAGTAATTGCCAGATCTCCCGTTCCTGTAGCCACATCCAGCACTTCCTGCGGATTATCATTTTTCATCCATCTTACCAGTTTATTTCTCCACAAAACATCAATTTTCATGGATAAAACATGGTTCAGAAGGTCATACTTCGGTGCAATATTGTCGAACATATCCTCTACCTGGCTTTTTTTCGTAGCCTCTGAATTGTAGGGAGTAACTTTGGTGATATCTTTTGTCAAAACTTAAAACTTGTAATATTCTTTATAATAATTTAGGTAATCCTGCTTTCTGAAGATTTTAGATCGGGATTCCACTTTCTGGATATTCTTGATCACTTTGTCATAATCTTCATCCACATTGTAATAAAAATCTTCTGTGTAAAGCTTATTGAAGCGTCTGGCTCCTCCGTAATAATCCTTTCCGTCAATGACCGTTTTATCAAGGTTGGCCAGCAACGAATCTTTTTTAAGATTGTATCCGTAATACTGATCATTCACATAGTAATCCTGATGGGTAATATTAATCAGACCACGAAGCTTATTCACTTCAAATGCCGAATCATACAGCATTTTTTTGTTCTGATCAAAAACCTGAATAGAGTTTTTCCCTTTATTCAAATCCACATGCACATACTGCCCGGCAGAGATGATTCCTTCAGATCCGTTATTGATCTTAAAGTAATACGTATTCGGGGTAGGATTATCTACAACATAATAATTCTTCTTGGCTAAAAAAAGGAAGTAGATCCCAAAGGCAACGATAAACGCCACAGCTGCAATAAGTAAGCCTTTTAAGGACGAGTTGTTTTTCATAGATTGTAAAGTACAATTTTTGCAAATTTAATAATATTTTTAATTCTCCGTTATTAATATTAATTATTAACTTTGCATCTTTAAAAAAATCATATAAACGAATGCCGAATACGATCATTATTGGCTCTGGATGTTATATTCCGAACAGAGTTATTGGTAGAGATTACTTCATGAATTCCGAGTTCTACACTGAAGACGGAGTAAAGATTGAAAAGCCTGTGGAAGAGACCATTGCGAAATTTGTAGAGATTACAGAAATCGAAAACAGGAGATTCATTGAGGATGATCTTTCCAACTCACAAATCGGTTATGAAGCTGCAAAAACTGCCCTTGAGGATGCAAAAGTAGACGGCGAGGAATTGGATTATATCATCTATGCAAGCAATTTCGGAGAAGTTACCGAAAACGGATATGCTGATTTTATGCCTACAATGGCAGCAAGAGTGAAGAATAAACTGGGGATCAAAAACAGAAAATGCGTAACGTATGATATGCTTTTCGGATGTCCGGGATGGGTAGAAGCAATGATTTTGGCTGATAACCTTATTAAAGCTAAAGTAGCAAAAACAATTCTTGTAATAGGAGGTGAAACACTAAGCCGTGTAACAGATCCGCATGACAGAAACAGAATGATCTTTGCTGACGGTGCCGGAGCAGTTGTGGTAAAAGCTACTGACGATGAAAATGTAGGAATCATCGCTCACAATACAATCTGTGACAATGGTCCGGAATTGAATTATCTTGAAAACGCCCCTTCTATCAATAAAGAAGTAGACCAAAAACGTCTTTATGTAAGAATGCTGGGAAGAAAAATATACGAATACGCGCTTAAAAACGTACCCGTAGCCATTAAAGACACCATTACTGATGCAGGTCTTTCTATTGAAGATATAGATAAAATCTTAATTCACCAGGCAAACGCTAAAATGGATTACGCGATGATTGAAAGACTTCACAAGCTTTATGACATTAAAGAATATGATCACTCGATCTCGCCTATGACGATTCAGGATCTTGGAAATACTTCTGTAGCAACAATTCCTACCATGTATGATTTAATAATTAAAGGAAAAATGGAGGGTCAAACGTTTAAAGAAAAAGGGAACGTTGTGATGACTTCGGTAGGTGCCGGAATGAACATCAATGCGCTCGTTTACAGATTTCCTTAAAATATTTAATAAACAAAAAAATATAAAAGCACAGGGAAGTTATTCTTTGTGCTTTTTTTGATCAGAACATGCAAAAAAATTTTTTAATCATCGCTGGAATCTTCCTGTTTTTGGAAGTTTATATTTATCAGGCTATCAGAACACTTACTGATAATTCATGGATAAAAATCGGATATTGGGTACTCTCTTTAGCCGTGTATGGAATTTTCGCTTATGAAGTCACCCATTTCCAAAGATCAGACAGAAGTACGGTAAGGGCTCAGATTATGATCTCTCTATTTTTGATTTTCATTCTTCCAAAAATTTTTGTCGTTCTGTTTTTATTAATTGACGATATCTTCAGAACCGGAGGATACCTGATCGGCTTTGCCAAGTCTTCAGAAAACTTCTTCCCGGAAAGAAGGAAATTCCTGAGCATCGTAGGCTTAGGAATGGGAGGTATTCTTTCTGCTCTTTTCATAGATGGGATTACTTTTGGTAAATACCGACACACCGTAAGAAGGGTAAGGGTAAAATTCAACAATCTTCCGAAAAGCTTCAAAGGATATAAAATCGTCCAGATTTCTGATGTTCACAGCGGAAGCTTCTCTGACCCCAGCAAATTACAACATGCTATAGATCTGATTAATGAGCAAAAACCTGACCTGGTATTATTTACCGGAGATATGGTCAATAACGTTGCAGATGAGTTCAAGCCTTTCATTCTGTTGTTTTCAAAAATCCAGGCCAAAGACGGTAAGTTTGCAGTATTAGGAAACCATGATTACGGCGATTACGTATCCTGGGAATCACCTGCTGCCAAAAAAGAAAACCTTGACACCCTGATTAGTTATGAAAAGCAGGCTGGTTTTGATATGTTGAGAAACGAACATAGAGTCATCGAAAGAAACGGAGAACAACTTTACATTCTAGGAGTTGAAAACTGGGGATTAAAACCATTCCCTCAATTTGGAAAAATAGATGATGCTTTAAAAAACGTACCGGAATCTGCCACAAAGATCCTGATGAGCCACGACCCTACCCATTTTGATTATGTGGTAAAAAAACACCCTGCAAATATCCACCTGACACTTTCAGGGCATACGCATGGGATGCAGTTTGGACTGGATCTTAAAAATATAAAATGGTCACCGGTACAATACAAATACCCAAAATGGGCTGATTTATATGAAAGCGAAGGAAAGCTACTGTATGTAAACAGAGGATTCGGAGTATTGGGCTATCCGGGAAGAGTTGGAGTATTACCGGAGATTACGCTTTTTGAGCTGAGTTAGAGATGCGGGGTTCGGGATGCGAGTTATTAGTTGCTGGTTACAAACAACCTTAAACTTTAAACCTTGAACCTTGAATTCTCCCTAATTCCTGCAACCTACTACCTGCAACCTAAAAAATATAATCTTTCATACGGGAAGTAGCCATTTCCCTGTCATTGAGAAAAGTAAGGAGGGCATCTAGTTTGTCCTCCATTTTTTTGCCCGAAAATAAGCTTCTGTAAAATGGAATATCAAAACGGTATTTCTTAAAATCTGTAAACTGCCATGTGTTCAGGTAGATCAATACAAATTCTTCATTCTGCAAAGTTTCCAGCACCATATTCTGGTAATATTTCATCGGCAGGATCTGGAACACGAAATCATTATAGGGAAGCTGACTGTAAGGGGAGATACTTTCAGGGACAATACTCAGTCCGTCTTCTTCTGTAATTTCCGTATCTCTTTTGAGTCTTTTGAAAGGGAAAAGAATATTGGCATTATCGATATTGGAAACGTAATTAAATTCCATCAGCTTCAAAATTTCCTGTGAAACTTTTACATCTTTCTGACGGATTCCCCTGATCTGTTTTTCCAGAAGATCCTGAATATTCTTTTTGGCATTTTCAATTTCTTCAGGATTGGAGTCTTTATTATAAAAAGCAATTTCATGCCCTTTGGATGAAATTGCTTTTATTAAATTTTGAAGCTTTTCGACAAGAGAAATCTCTACGAAAAAACTTGATTTGATATCATGAATATCTAAAATTCTAAGAATTGCTCTGGTATTATTTTCTATAATTTTCAAACGCTCATCATCAGTAATTTGAGAGCCGTTTTTTACTTCAGCTTCAATACAGGTGATGTTAAAAGTCAATAATACCATTTAAATTAAAGTTTATATAAATTCTGTAAAATATTAAAAATCAGATGTTAAAAAGATTATTAATTAAAGCATTACTTTACATTATTAATCCTTGCTTAATTTTACCTTTAGATTCTTGATCATGTCCTTCGTCATTTCAGAAATTCCGAAATCATAAGTCAGACCCCAGTCTTTTTTAGCTACTGAATCATCAATAGAAGCCGGCCATGAATCTGCAATTGCCTGTCTGAAATCCGGGTTATAATCAATAGCAAAATCCGGAATTTCTTTCTTGATTTCTGCTGCCAGTTCTTTTGGAGTAAATGACATTCCTCCTAAATTATAAGAAGAGCGAACGGATAAACTTTCTTTCGGAGCGTCCATTAATTTCAAGGTTGCATTGATGGCATCATCCATGTACAACATCGGCATTCCTGTATCTTCGGAAATGAAACTTGTATATTTTCCATCTTCAATGGCCTTATAGAAAATCTCAACCGCATAGTCAGTAGTTCCACCTCCTGCCGGAGTTTTCCATGAGATCAATCCAGGATATCTGATACTTCTTACATCTACACCATATTTATCGAAATAGTACTCACACCACTTCTCCCCTGCCATTTTGGAGATCCCATAAACGGTTGTCGGATTCAGCACTACATCCTGTCCCACATCATGCTTTGGAATTCCTTTTCCAAATACAGCGATAGAACTTGGCCAGAAGATCTTTTTAAGAAGCCCTTCTTTCGCCATTTCACAAAAATGAAGTAGTGGCTCAAGATTCAGTTTCCAGGCGAAAACAGGCTGCTTTTCCGAAGTCCCGGATAAAAGTGACGCTAAGTGATACACTGTAGTAATCTCGTAATCATGAATCACCTGTCTTACCAATTGTGTATTGGTAACATCCATTCTTTCATAGTGTCCGGCAGAAGTAATTCCTTCCTGCCATCTGTCCAATCCTGAAGCAACAACATTCTCCGCTCCGTGGATTTCAACAAGTCTGTTCGTAAGTTCGGTACCAATTTGACCCAAGGCACCTGTAATCAGTATTCTTTCCGTATAGGATTCCATTTTTCAGATTTTTTTAGAATTGTACAAAAGTAAAAAAAACATGCCAACCATAATAAAAAAGGTGTATTTAAAATAGTATCGCGAAAATGCTCTGTATTTTCAATTAGATAATTTCAATGAAAGAAAAAATCAAATGCAATGATCATCAGGTTGCTGTTCGGTTAAAATTCAATAATTTTGTTTCAAGAAAAACAATCATATGAAGAAGATTTTAATTGCTTCGATGCTGTTAGCTGCTCAACTCAGCTGGGCTCAGTTCACAGATATCAATATTATCAAGGAAGTACAGGTAAAAAAGAAAGGTGTAGTAGTCTCTGCACATCCATTAGCCAGTGAAGCGGGTGCCAAGATCTTAAAAATGGGCGGCAATGCCTACGACGCTGTTACCGCAACGCAATATGCCCTTGCTGTTGTCTATCCGCAGGCAGGAAATATCGGAGGCGGTGGATTTCTGGTAGGCGTAAAAAACAATGGGGAAAAATTCACATTAGATTACAGAGAGACTGCTCCGAAAAAAGCTTCCCGCGATATGTATATTGATAAAAAAGGAAAAGCAGATACGGATCTTTCTCAAAATGGAAGACTGGCAGTGGGTATTCCCGGAAGTGTGGCCGGTTTTTTTGCTACCCTTAAATACTGCAAACTCCCTATGGAAAAAATTATTCAACCCGCCATTGATCTTGCAGAGAAAGGATTTGCTATTACAGATAAGGAAGCAGAAATGCTGAATAACCAAAGGGAAAAATTTCAGAAACATAACAAATCTTCTATCATTTTTGTAAAAGATGCTCCATGGAAAGCCGGAGATTTATTAATTCAAAAAGACCTGGCTGAAACCTTGAAACTGATCCAAAAATTAGGAGCAAAAGGTTTTTATGAGGGAAAAACAGCTGATCTTTTAGTTGCTGAAATGAAAAGGGGCAACGGAATTATCACGTTGGAAGATCTTAAAAATTATAAAGTTGCAGAGAGAAAAGCCCTTGAATTTGAATATAAAGGAAGCAATGTAGTAACCATGCCTTTACCTTCAAGCGGTGGAGTTCTTCTGGCTCAAATGCTGAGAATGGCAAGTTTTGAAAACCTCGAAAAGTATCAGCAAAACTCTACAAAAGCCGTTCAAATCATGGCTGAAGCAGAAAGAAGAGCCTTTGCAGACAGAGCAGAATATATGGGTGATCCGGATTTTATTCAGGATAAAACTTCTTACCTGATCTCTGACGACTATCTGAAAGGAAGATGGAAGAGTTTCAGTTTTGATAAAGCTACACCTAGTGCAGAAGTAGGTAAAATCATAGAACAGCCTAAAGAATCTATGCAGACTACTCATATTTCCGTTTTGGACAAGGATGGAAATGCTGCTTCTGTAACCACAACTCTTAACGGTTATTACGGAAGTAAAGTATTGGTTTCAGGAGCCGGATTCTTCTTAAATAATGAAATGGATGATTTCTCTATCAAACCAGGTGTACCCAATATGTTCGGTGCAGTGGGCGGAGAAGCCAATTCTATCCAGCCGAATAAGAGAATGCTTTCTTCCATGACCCCAACTATCCTCCTTAAGAATGGAAAACCTTATATGGTAGTGGGAACTCCCGGAGGAACTACCATCCCTACTTCAGTATACCAGTCTATTGTGAATGTTGTTGATTTTAAACTGAACGCCAATATGTCAGTGAATGCACCAAAATTCCATCACCAATGGCTTCCGGAAACGATTACGGTAGAAAATAACTTCCCTGAAAGCACAATTTCGGATCTGAAAAGCAAAAACTATGTTATTGAAAAAACAAAATACATTGGAAAAACAGAAATGATTGTTCTTGATGAAAACGGAAGCATCCATGCAGTGGCAGACGGCCGTGGAGATGATTCTGTTGCAGTGGAATAATAGTATCTTTCAAAAAATTAAATACAGCTCCGGCTTCATTCTAAAAGGCTTTTGCCTTTTTACGAATGAAGCCGGAGTTTTTTATTGATCAGTCCTCTGTACAGATCTTTTCAATGACTTTTGTCATGTTTTCAGATAAATTTTCTTAATTTTCGCCCTTAAAAAACAAAACGACTGTTCTTTGAAAGCAAAAAAAATATACAATCAGCTTTATTTCAAGGTGATTATTGCCATCGTTGCCGGTATTCTTCTTGGAAAATTTTATCCTGAACTGGGAGAAAAAATGAAACCTCTGGGGGATGGGTTCATCAAATTAGTAAAAATGATCATCGCCCCGGTGATCTTTATTACCCTCACGCTGGGAATCGCTCACATGACCGATTTGAAAAAAGTAGGTAGAATTGCCATAAAAGCAATGATCTATTTTTTCACATTTTCAACTCTTGCACTTATCATCGGATTAATAGTAGGAAATATTTTACAGCCGGGCCATGGTTTAAATATTGATCCTGCTACTCTTTCAGGCGATGTTTCTCAATACCAGGCAAAAGCTCATGAATCAACGCTTACGGGGTTCATTATGAATATTATTCCGGAGACTTTATTCAGTCCTTTGGTGGGTGATAATATTCTTCAGGTTCTTTTGGTGGCTATTTTAATGGGAGTAGCTTTGGTTTTAACAAAAGAAAAAAGCCAGAAAGTAACTGATTTTTTACAGGATCTGTCAACTCCGGTATTTAAAATCGTTCATATGCTTATGAAACTGGCCCCAATAGGAGCTTTTGGAGCAATGGCATTTACTATCGGAAAATATGGGCTTCATTCTGTACTGAACCTTATATTTCTGGTAGCTACTTTCTATATTACATCTATACTATTTGTAGTTCTGGTATTAGGAGCCGTGGCATGGTATAACGGATTTAATATTTTTAAGTTTCTTTTTTACCTTAAAGAGGAACTTCTTCTTGTTTTGGGAACCAGCTCATCAGAGTCTGCCCTTCCGGGAATCATGGAAAAACTTGAAAAAGCGGGTTGCTCACGGGCTATTGTAGGACTTGTAGTACCTACAGGATATTCCTTCAATCTCGACGGAACCAATATCTACATGACACTGGCCTCTCTGTTTATCGCACAGGCATTAAACATCCATCTTCCTATTGAAAAACAGCTGATGCTTCTTCTCGTGGCAATGTTAAGTTCAAAAGGAGCCGCAGGTGTTACGGGTGCCGGATTTGTAACCCTGGCAGCAACCCTAGCAGTAGTTCCTGAAATTCCAATTGCCGGAATGACATTAATTCTTGGGATCGATAAATTTATGAGTGAATGCCGGGCCCTGACTAATGTAATCGGGAATTCTGTAGCTACGGTAGTAGTTGCCAACTGGGAAAAACAACTTGACAAGAACCAACTTCAATATTGCATGGATCATCCGGATGAAGTTGTGAAAAAGCTGGAAGTATAAACAGGTGGCAGATCGTAGGTTATAGGTATCAGGAGATATTCTATGAAGTTTCAGAGGAAGTTTATTAAGGACTATCTCCCTGTAAGCTTTAAACTCAAAACCTTGAACCTTGAACTTTAAATCAGGATACTTAAGCTTGACGGCTGTACTTTAACATGAATTGGTGATTTTATTTTATTGAATTCACCGTCGAGGTGCCAGTTTTTGGTATTGACTTTAAAAGATATTTCAGAGACTGGAAGATAGGTGACATAGTCATCGTCTTTCAGTCTTTTGGTAAACATTCTGAAAGCAAACAGCGCAGAATAGGTCAAAGGAAACTTTTTCACCAAGACCATATCCACCAAACCATCACTCTTGCTGGCTTTTGGAGCTATGTAAGCATTATTACCAAACTGACGGGTGTTAGCAATATTCATCATGAGATATCTTCCGTTGTACTGTTGATATTCTTCATCAAAAAACTTCACCTTGATAGGCTTGTAGTTGAAGAAAGTTTTTAAGGAAACTTTGATATAGTTTTTGAATCCGCGGCTTGTTTTTTCAAATTCCTTGACAACTTTACCGTCAAATCCTGTTCCTGAAACATTAATAGAAAGCCTGTCGTTTACCGTAAAAGTATCAATCTTTCTGGAGTTTTTGACCTTTATTTTTTCTAAAAGTTCATCCAGATTTTTACTGAACTGGGTTTCATTGGAAAATCCGTTTCCTGAACCAGCCGGGAAAATAGCCAGAATCTTTTCTGTGTTAATCAGATTTTTGGCTACGGTAGAAATGGTACCGTCCCCTCCTATGGCCACAAAAATATCCACTTCTTCAAAATGAGACTGGATAAACTCATCGGTTCCCGGAATAGATTCTGACACATAATACAACGGGTTGTTAACCTTTGTTTTAAGTTCATTCAAAAACGGCTGATAGTTTTTTTTGGCCGAAAAAGGGTTGATAATAAAAGCTACTTTTTCCATTGACGCAAAATTAAAAAATGCTTCCTGATCTGGAAGCATTAATTTACTTAATTTTCATTCTTTCTTTAAATTCTGTATTTAATGTGCCTTTGAGGTCTTCCCACGAGACTGGAATTGTGATATCCCCTGCTGCAAAAGCGGCAATTTCATAAGGACTATAATGGAAATACAGGTTTTTATCATCAAAATAAAAGTTATCGGATGCAGGGATTTTCTCAACCAGCAGCATTTCTGAGTTTTTTACTTCTCCGTCACCATCCATCGTTCCGCTGTTGATTTTATCAATATTTTTCATCAGAATTGCTTCAATTTTATTTTTAGGCATTGAAGTAATATCTTTTAGCTCTAACTTTTTACTGTTTTTAAGATCAAAAACTCTTTCTGAAAAACCATAATTGTCATGAGCTCCCCCTTCATACCCGCTTCCTACATACTGAATATGCATATAATCATTTGTATTGGACATTAAATTCATATGTGAACTCGAATACCAATTCTGAGCATAGGTAACATCAGAAACCCAATCTTTATTATCATTTTTTATAGAATTGAAATAATCATTCTTTTCTTTATCAAGGTAGGCCTGAAGACCTGCTTTGGAAAAGTCTTTGATTTTTTCATTCTGAAAATAGATGCTGTCTAATAACTTTTTATCTTTTAATGAAGGAAAAACCAATAGTTTTGAAGTGTAGCTCACTTTTAAAGAATCTGTGATCTTTGTAGAATCATTCACTTTCACAGAGTCTACCACAAATCCTTCCGTGGTTTTATTTTCTGTTTTTTCTACTGGCCCTGCCTTTTCATTTTTTTTACAGGCAGTCACCGCTAAGAAAGAAGATAATGCTATAACAGCAATCGTATTTTTCATAATTCTGATTTTTGGTATCAAATACAAAAACCATTCAAAAGATGAATGGTTTTCGAAAAAGCTTTATTTTTTTTTATAAATCTTGCTTAAGTTTTCTTACATATTACTTTTTAACAAGGCTTATTACCTGGTTTTCAAACTTAGATGCTACTCCCCAGATTTGTTTAAATGCAGGATAATATTCTTTCGGATAATCTGAACTGCTCACTTTTGTGGTGGTAGTCACTTCCAGTTTATTTCCTTTTTGTTCTACCGAATAGGTATAGGCTATTTCTTTATCTTCAGTAACGATTCTTTTTTCTTTAGGCATTTCTTCAATAACATATCCTTCAGGAATTTCAAGAACTACCTTTTTCACTTTCGTAATAGGCGATCCAAAATCGATGGGATATTGTCTTACTTCCGTCTGATCAAACTCGTTGGAACTTTTGTTTAAAAACAGCATCGGATTGATGATCATTTTCTTTCCTACTCTATCAATAAGGTTCATTGAAGAGAATTTCATGCTGCTTTCAAAATCTCCGTTTTCCAATACTTTTGAATTGATATCCGTAAAGTCCATAGAAAAGTTTTCCTTATACTGCTTTTTATATTTCTCAGCATTGTCATCATAGCTGTCTTTCACATACATGGCATAGGCACCTGTATCTCTGTCAGAATAGGTTCCTGAAATACTTCCATCATCATTGATCTTACCATTGACTGTAAGGAAAGTGTTGCTTGATTTTACATTGGCCATTTGAATCTGCAGAGTCTTTTCTTTAGTAACCAAAATCCCATATTGATTCCAGTTTTTAAGAGGTATTTCATCCAGAGAGGATTGCTTTGATGTCGCATCATAGATATGCAATTGATTATCAATATTGATAGCGGCCAATACAAAATTCATGTTGGAAATATTAGGTGATACCAGGTTAATCAACCCATTTTCCACAGTAGAAATTACCAACGGATCAGCTTTAAGCCCGGCTTCACGAAGCATCATTACAAGGAAAAGATTGATTTCTGCTGCATTTCCAACTTTAGTTTCCAACAATTTTTTGATACCATCTTCTGTAGAGACTCCTTTATCTTTATTCCAGGTAAAAGTCTTCTGAACATATGAAAAAATGGCATTTGCCTTTTCAAGATCGGTTTTCATTTCTGAAACTCCTGCCGGCATGTTTTCTTTTGCCAGCTTTGTTCTTTTCAGTTCTCCTCCAAAATCGTCACTTTCATAAAGTCTTTTTCCGATCTGATCCCATGAGGATGAATACAGTTTAAGCTCACCAAAGTTAGTAGAGTTCAACTCTGCACTGATTTTCGTTCTGAAATTTCTGTCATTCCTTACAAACTTTTCAGTTTTAAAGCCTTTTAGGTTTTCATAAGCAAATCTGAAGGTTTTGTATTGGGCACCATACAGGTTCCTTTCCTCCATTTCTCTGTATTTAGGTGTAAGTCCGCCAGTATAGTTCACATTGTATGACATATTGATAGGGGTATCAAAAACATATTCTGTGTTCAGCGAAGGAGTATCTGATTCTATCAATACTTCTGGAATCATAAAGCGGAACGGAGATATAATTTCATATTGATATTCTAAGACAGATCCGTTTTTCACACTTGGAAAAGCAAATTTTGTCAGAGTAACATATTTATTCTCCTTACTTTTATATTGTGAACTTTTTTCCACTTTTACCGGAACCGTGATTCCGTTTTCAAGATTGTAGGTAAAAGCCTTGAATTTACCCAGTGATTCTCTGTTGGTCCCAACATTATAAATAGGAATTTCAAGATTCAACCAGTCTTCAGCTTTGTCTTTATCATAAATCTTAACCCTGAAATAATATTTTTTGTGCAGATTCCCTGTGTTCGCATCTATCATAAAGTAAGCAGATTTATACAAAATTTCAGCAGGAGCATTTTCATCCAATAAAGATTTAGTTTTGGATAAATCTGCATCGTTGAATTTCGGAGGATTCAGAAATTCATATTTCTTCTGAGCATTAATCATTATTGCATTGGCAGAGCAAAGGACCAATACTATTAGCTTTTTCATGGTTATATTTTTGTTATTAAAATTTTTGAATTATCCATATTCAGAATTTTCTTTCTGAAACTGATGTAATCATTATATTTTTCTTTTGGATACAATCCTTTATTGATCTGCATTTTCCTGATCACTTTTATCTGATTATCATTTTTAACAAAGCTTAGCTTATATGATCCAAATTCAGAAGTGATGTTTGAGTTATCCGGAGTTTCATCAATTTTATAGCCCAAAGGAAGCACAAAGGCAATTTCATATTCATCTTCGAAAGACATATTGACTTCAAAAGGAAGTTCACGGTTCTCATCCGTCTTATAAACAACATCAGAAAAAATGGGTACAGATCTGAATAAAAGGCTGTTTCCTGCTTTTTTAGAGAAATTATTGGTTTTAAAATCAAGATCGTATGTAATAACAGCATTGTCTCTGTCATTGTTAAAGTTTTTCATTTCCACTTTTTCAAAGTTCAAAATGTCAAAATTGGCTTTTACGGCATCGTTCTTCTCTTTTGGGTTTAGATTTACAAACCTTAAATTATAATCATATTGATTTCCAGTATAGTAAAAGTTTCCTGTTCCGGCGATACTGTTATCCTCATTAAGGTTAATTTTCAACACCTGCTTTTCTTTATTTTGTTCTGCTTTATATACCGGTGTATTGATAAGTTCGATTCCCTTTGGGGTCACTGCCAGTACATTTCTATCGGTTGTACTGTAACTTAAATGATTAAAAGCCATTTGCTGAGAAGTATTTTCAAGCCAGATATTCCCCTTTTCAGTCGGAACCATCAGGATAACGTGGTTTCCACCCATGGAAGGAAATTCAGGATCAAAAGAAACCTGCGAACGACCAGAAGTAATGATACAATAATTGGAAGGAATTCCCGCCTCATTCAGAAGAACTTTCATATAATTCGTAAGCCCCTTGCAGTCTCCATAGCCTTTTTTCTGAACCTCATCCGGCATCATAGGCTGCCAGCCGCCTATTCCTAATGCTACAGCAATATAGCGGCTTTTGTTCTGCATGTACTGATAAATTTTCTTCACCTTATCTTCCACAGATCCCTGCAGTTGTAAAGATGCCACTTCTGCCTTGATAGCAGGAGTAGAAGCTGAAACCGGTATCAGAAGATCATTATAAATCCAGGTTCCGAAATCTGTCCAGCTGTTTAAAGTTCCCTGCTTTCCTGCCAAGCTGAATTTTGCCAGTGCAAAGTTTACTGAAGGCAAGATTTTAACGGGCTGCGGTATCATAAAAGCATCATCAATTGCAGGTACGTTTTTGTATGAATAAGTTTTATCATTTGCGCCACCATTTTCTATAACAGAAGCATAATTGTATTTTGACGGATATATCTTAGTGCGAAGCTCAATTCCTGAAGTATTAATGATTTTAAACTGTGCTTCTTCCAGAGATGTTTTGATAGAAGTAAAAGGTACAAAGTCAGGGATAAAAACTGTATTTTCATCATCAGTTTCATAAGAAAAGTCAACGGTATAAGGATATTGAGCCGGTGTATAAGAATACACCAGAACTCTGTTATCAGAATAAAAAATTCCCTGGGGATTGTTTGCTACATCCTGAAAATCAGATTTTGAAACACTTTTAATCTTTTTTCCGGCTTCATCGTAGATAGTCAGTTTTACATTTGAAATACGTCTTGCTTTATCATAAGGAATATAAGCTGTAGCCTGATCATTACCATCTTTGTTTAAAACTGTAATAACCGTATTATACTGATATTTTATCTGATCAACTTTGTTTATCTGAGCTGTTGTAAAATCTTTTCGTATAACAACATTAGCATTTTTCTTTAAATTCTCAGGAATTGCAGAAGCAGGATAGCTTTGTGCAAAATGTAATGAGGCAATAGAGAAAGCCCCAAGAACTAATATTTTCATCATAGTTATTAAAATTAAGCAAAAATAAGAAAATCTTAATAACTGTTAAAAAAATATAAAAGGCTTCAACACAGTGAAGCCTTAAACCTAATACTTAAAAAGTACTTTTTGGATGTACTTATAAGGATATGAACACATTATCAACTTTTCATTATTTTAAGTCTGAAAAGTTAAAACAGAATATTTATACTCATTCCAAATATTTATTCTGTGCATGAAGTGATAAAACTTCATATTGTCTGCGTTTCAAATTTAAAATAAATTATGATTCATATAATTCAAAAGCTGTAGAATTAATAATAATCAGCAGTATAATTAATTCTACAATCTAACAGCCATTCATAAAAAAAGACCTCATTTCTGAAGTCTTTAAGTTTTTCATTTTCTTTTTTAATCATTGGGAACCAGTTTACTATCATAACGATCACTGCCAAGTCCCAACACAGGAATAAAGATAAATCCAAAAAGGAGAATCAGAATAGTGTAAAGAGGAGTTTCTTTGGCAAAACCTTTCGCCAGTCTGTCATATACAACCCAGCATGCATAGATGTTTACCAACGGGATAAAGAACAGAATGATCCACCATATTGGTTTCTTCACGATCTCCAGCAATACTATTGAATTATAAATCGGGATAAAAGCAGCCCAGGCATCTTGTCTTCCTGCTTTCTGAAAGATTTTGTACATGCAGTATCCATAGAAAATATAGCATAGTAAGCCGAAGAACATTGTTCCGATCCCTAATCCTGCAGCGGCTGCTCCAGACACTGCATCTGTCCCATTATAAGGATCTGTTTGTAAAAGAGTTAACATATTATTGTTTTTTTGGTTTATCCAAATATAAAAAAAGCTTCTAAATAATCAGAAGCTTTTTTTATTATATTTTTAAAAAGGTTTATGCATCAATTTTTGCATATTTCGCATTTTTCTCGATAAACTCTCTTCTTGGCGGAACTTCATCTCCCATCAACATTGAGAAAACACTGTCTGCTTCCACTGCATTATCAATGGTTACCTGTTTCAGAATTCTGTGTTCAGGATTCAGGGTTGTTTCCCAAAGCTGTTCAGGATTCATTTCCCCAAGACCTTTGTAACGTTGTACTTCTACTCCTTTTCCGTCCGGAGACATTTCTAAAGTAAATTCTTCACGTTCTTTTTCATTGTAAGCATACACCTTTTTGTTACCTCTCTTCAATAGGTATAAAGGTGGTTGAGCAATATAGATATATCCGTTCTCAATAAGTTCTTTCATATACCTGAAGAAGAAAGTAAGAATCAGAGTAGAAATGTGAGAACCATCGATATCAGCATCGGTCATAATCACAATTTTATGATATCTAAGCTTCGCCATATTCAAAGCTTTGCTGTCTTCTTCAGTACCTACAGATACTCCAAGGGCAGTATAGATATTTCTGATTTCCTCGTTGTCATATACTTTATGGAGCATAGATTTCTCTACGTTCAAAATTTTACCTCTCAGAGGAAGAATAGCCTGGAAATGTCTGTCTCTTCCCTGTTTAGCTGTTCCACCTGCAGAATCTCCCTCTACAAGAAATAGTTCAGATTCGGCCGGGTCTTTGGATGAACAGTCAGAAAGTTTCCCGGGAAGACCAGAACCTCCCATTGGAGATTTTCTCTGAACCATTTCACGGGCTTTTTTCGCAGCCTGTCTTGCCTTAGCAGCTAAAACAACTTTTTGAACGATTACCTTAGCTTCATTAGGGTTCTCTTCCAGGAAGTTTGTAAGCATCTCCCCTACAATTTTATCAACAGCACCGGAAACTTCAGAGTTCCCTAATTTTGTTTTAGTCTGTCCTTCAAACTGAGGTTCCATTACTTTTACAGAAATTACAGCTGTCAATCCCTCACGGAAGTCATCACCGGTAATTTCTACTTTTTCTTTAGCTGGAAGTCCCAATTCATCTGCATATTTCTTTAACGTTCTTGTTAAAGCTCTTCTGAAACCTGCAAGGTGGGTACCTCCTTCGTGGGTATTAATATTGTTAACGTAAGAGTGAAGATTTTCGTTGAA
Organism: Chryseobacterium indologenes; assembly: GCF_018362995.1. Classification (NCBI taxonomy): domain Bacteria; kingdom Pseudomonadati; phylum Bacteroidota; class Flavobacteriia; order Flavobacteriales; family Weeksellaceae; genus Chryseobacterium; species Chryseobacterium indologenes. The sequence goes on along the minus strand of NZ_CP074372.1, from coordinate 4,965,895 downwards.
TGACGTGTTATAACGCATCGCCACTTCAACAGGAATATCGTCTCTTTCACCTTCCATGAAAATCACGTGCTCCATAATAGATTCACGGTTACCATCGATATAAGCAACAAATTCTTTCAACCCTCCTTCAGAATGAAAAATTTCTGAGCGGAAAGAACCGTCTTCCAATTTTTCTCTTTCATCAGTAAGCGTAATGGTAATTCCTTTATTAAGGTAAGAAAGTTCTCTTAAACGGCTTGCTAATGTATCATAGTTGTAAATCAGTTCCGTAAAAATGGTATCATCCGGCTGGAAAAACTGCTTTGTACCTCTTTTCTCGCTATGTCCGATCTCTTCAACCTGAGTCTGAGCTTTTCCTTTAGAATAAATCTGCTGATAAATATTTCCGTCTCTGTAAACAGTAGTTACCATTTCGTTGGAAAGTGCATTCACACATGATACCCCAACTCCGTGAAGTCCTCCTGAAACTTTGTAAGAGTCTTTATCAAACTTACCACCGGCTCCAATTTTTGTCATTACAACTTCAAGAGCTGATTTCTGCTCTTTTTCGTGGAAATCAACCGGGATACCTCTACCGTTATCACTTACTTCAATTCCGTTTCCTTCCTTGATGCTAACGAAGATCGTGTCGCAGTATCCTGCCAATGCCTCGTCAATAGAGTTATCTACTACTTCATAAACCAAATGGTGAAGACCTCTTGTTCCTACATCACCAATGTACATTGAAGGACGCATACGAACGTGCTCCATTCCTTCCAATGCCTGAATACTACTAGCTGTATATTGTTTTTGACTCATATTAAATATTAAAATTCTTGCTGTATGCAAAGACTCACAAATATCGTGATTTTTTTCGAGGTATGAAAGTTAAAAAGTGTCAAAAAAATGTAGAGTTTTCTTATTGAAAACATAAGGAGCAGGAAGATAATAAAAGATTCAAAATTAAAAGGTATTGGTGAAATACCAACTGTTGTAAATCATATTCAACATCAATAATTTATGCGTAAATTTATTTACTGAAAAGTTGATATTATGGATGATTTTATAGCTGCCCGTGCCCAGATGGCGCTTTCACTGGGCTTTCATATTATATTCTCCTGTGTGGGTATGGTGATGCCTTTTCTCATGGCTTTTGCCCACTGGAAATACCTAAAGACCAATAATGAAATATATAAAGGACTTACAAAAGCGTGGAGCAAAGGAGTAGCCATTCTTTTTGCTACCGGAGCTGTTTCGGGAACAATGCTTTCTTTTGAGCTGGGGCTTTTATGGCCTGGTTTTATGAAACATGCCGGTCCTATTTTCGGAATGCCTTTTTCTCTTGAGGGAACAGCCTTTTTCATTGAGGCTATTGCCATCGGGTTCTTTTTATATGGATGGGAAAGATTCAACAAATGGTTTCACTGGTTCTGCGGATTTCTTGTGGGAGTAAGCGGGCTTGCTTCCGGAATTCTGGTAGTAGCAGCCAATTCATGGATGAATTCTCCAACGGGTTTTGATTATATAAATGGGCAATACCTTAACATAGATCCTATTAAAGCGATGTTCAACGATGCATGGTTTCCACAGGCTCTTCACATGACTGTTGCTGCATTTTGTGCAACGGGATTTGCTGTAGCCGGAGTTCATGCTTTTATGATCATGCGAAAAAGAAATATTGAATTTCATACCAAAGCTTTTAGAATTGCGGTAGGTTTTGCTCTTATCGGTGCATTCGGAGCACCTTTAAGCGGTGATGTTGCCGCAAAATCGGTAGCAGAACGACAACCGATAAAACTGGCTGCTATGGAAGCTCATTTTGAAACTGAAAAAGGTGCTTCATTTATCGTTGGGGGAATTCCTGACGAAGACAAAGAAGAGGTGAAATATGCTGTTAAGATTCCAAAGGTTTTAAGTTTTCTGGTGAGCAATGATTTCAATGCTGAAGTAAAAGGTCTTAAAGATTTTCCGAGAGATGAATGGCCTCCGGTTGCAGTTGTTCATTACGCTTTTCAGATTATGATCTTTTTCGGAGTGGTCATGATTGGTATTGGAGTTATTTATTTATATTCCTTTTTCTTCAGAAAGGAATGGCTGAGTAAAAACTGGCTGCTAAAAACCTTTTTAATAGCAACACCTTTTGGATATATTGCCTTGGAAGCGGGATGGACGGTGACGGAAGTGGGAAGACAGCCGTGGATTATTTACGGAATTATGAGAACAGTAGATGCTGTTACCCCAATGCCTGGAATACAGTATTCCTTCTACTTCTTTACTGCAATTTTCATATCATTATCGATGATTCTTATCTTCCTTTTAAGAAGACAGATTCAAATGGTACCGAAACTTTACGATCCTACCGACCCTCAGTTTAACGATAAAAACAAAAAATCATGATCTACGTTGTTATAGGTTTTCTCTGGCTTTCCATCTGTCTTTATATTATTCTGGGAGGAGCCGATTTCGGAGCTGGTATTGTAGAGCTTTTCACCAATAAAAAAGCAAGACATAAGACTCAGGAAATCATGTATGAATCTATTGCTCCTGTTTGGGAAGCCAATCATATGTGGCTGATCATCGCAATTGTGATTCTTTTTGTAGGGTTTCCCGAAATTTATACTACCATGTCTACCTATCTGCATATTCCTTTGGTATTGATGCTTGTAGGCATTATTGCAAGAGGAACAGCATTTACCTTCAGACACTATGATGCTGTGAAAGACAACTGGCAGGTTTTATATACCCAGATTTTCTATTACGCGAGTCTTTTAACACCTTTCTTTTTAGGGTTAATTGCTGCGGCAACAGTTTCCCACTCTATCAATCCTGACGCGGTAAGTTTTGTGGATTTATATATTTTTAGCTGGCTGAACTGGTTTGGAGTTTCTGTGGGGCTATTCACTGTAGCATTGTGCGCTTATCTGGCTTCTATCTTTTCATTGAGGGAGACCCGTGATAAAGCAGATCTTTTGCTGATGATAAGAAAGTCCAAGCAAACGATGATCTTTGTGGTCATTACCGGAATATTGGTGTTTTTAACAGCTTATATTTCAGATATTCCTCTTTTGATGTGGGTATTTTCAAAACCTTTGGGAATTATGGCTATTGCCTTTGCAACGATTGCTTTATTACTTATTTTAAGAGCATTAAACCGACAAAAACTACTTCCTGTACGTGCATTGGCAGGATTTCAGATGGTCATGATTTTAGTAGCTGCAACGTATCAGCATAATCCGAATATTATTCTATTAGGAAACGGACAGCATCTTTCATTACTGGAACATATGGCCCCTGAAAAAACTATTGCCGCATTGGGATGGGCTTTGATGCTGGGTTCATTATTTATTCTTCCCTTTTTATTTTATCTGATGGCATCGTTCAGTAAACTTAGAAAATAAGTAAAATATGCAGAGCTATAAGGATAAAACAGAACTTATTGAAGAGCTGAAGAAAAGATTCCAGCTTTACGATCAGGAATTTGATGATATTAAAGAAGACGAAAAAGACCTTCAATCCGGAGTTGACAAAACTCCATCACAAAACATTTCTTATCAGCTGGGCTGGACTCACCTGCTTTTGCAATGGGAATCTGATGAAAAAAAGGGAATTGATGTTAAAACACCTACTCCTGAATACAAATGGAATAACCTGAAGGGATTATATCAGTCATTTTATGATCAATACGGATCTTATAGCTTACAAGAGCAAAGAGCATTATTACAAAATCAGGTTAATGAAATTATTGCATGGATAGAAAGCCTTGATGACGATACATTATTCATTCCGGGACAAAGAAAATGGGCAACTACACCGGCTCAATGGCCCGTCTGGAAATGGATTCATATCAATACCGTAGCTCCGTTTAAGAACTTCAGAAATCAGCTTCGGAAATGGAAAAAAGAAAAAGGTACAGAATAGCTCTGTACCTTTTATATTTATATCTTCTGAAAAATCTTAAGCCAATTTCATCAAAAGATTTTCATCAATTTTCTCTACTTTCAGCAAATAGATACTATTAATTCTTAATTGCTTTTTTAGAAATTATCTGCCCATTTTCCTTGGTTATTTTAATAATATAAACCCCTTTTGGAAGCGCAGAAGTATTGTTGTCTTTTTGTCCTGAATTTTTCAAGACCAATTTCCCAGCTTCATCATAAATTTCGGTAAATTTTATTTTTTCTGTGGTTTTAAAATGTAATTCATCTTTGAAAGGATTGTTAAAACTAATTTCGTCAGTCTTGTTTATATTTTCACGCGTATTCAAAGTATTTTCTGAGATTAAATATCTTTTGATAAATCTAGGATTTACAAAAAGATAGAGATAACCATCTTTTACAGAAATAAATACTTTGTCATCAGGATTTACCATAGCAGTGGTAATTCCTGTATCTAAAAGATTCTGACTGTTTATTGTACTTAATCCATTATTATTGAAATTGGCGAGGTACATCTTTTTCGGATAGTTATCATCGAAAACAGGAATAATAAAATTATTATCATTGACCGCAGCAAAATCCTGGTTGTACAATAAATTTGTAGCACTTATGTTACTTGGTAAATCAATTCTACCATTATTTCCAAAAGAATTATCTAACATTCCCGTTGATAATGTTTTCGTTAAAAAGTTAGTATTATTATCAAATAAATAATTAATGAAAGAATTGTCATTCAAAACACGAAATTTCATAATCGTAGCAGAAGTTCCTGTAGAAAATTGAGCATCTCCGTTCACCCCGAAATTAGTATCATAATAACCCGTGGTGTAATTCATCTTTCTAAAATGAGAATAATTACCATCGTATTCTAAAACAGAATTGTCCGAAAATAATGGAACGAATTCCTGATGGTAATCAAAAGTTGGATAGCCATAATTTGTTAAAAGATTATTACTCACAAGACTTCCATTGGTACCAAAAGTCGTATCTAAATTCCCTGACTGTGTGTATCGATAAAAATTATTTATGGTTCTGATAATTAATTTGCCATCAGGAAGTACTTTCCGATAAATTTCTGACGGATGATAGCTTAGCGATTGTCCGTTCGTTCCATAAGTTTGATCTAAAGTTCCATTATACAAATATTTTCTACCAGAAAACATGAATAGATGCGATGAAGTAAGATGATACACAAAATCTGCATCTTCGTTAGCATTGTAGTTTTTCGGGAAAAGAAAAGAACCACCTGTACCAAAACTACCATCTAAGCTACCATTATTATTGAGCATTGTAACTCTGGAGTAAGTAAGATCCGGATCTACAAGATCATAATTTTGAACCATTATTTTGTCATTTAAAAAATGGTAAGAAAGAAATGCAGTAACATCTGATCCTAAATCAACTGTACTATTATTTCCAAAATTAGAATCTGGGATTAAGTTAATTTGTGCATTGATCAAGGAACTGACCAATACAATACTTGTAGTAATTAATTTTCTCATTAAAGCGTGTTTTTATCTGGTGCAAATTAATGAAAAAATACAAAAAAAATACAAAAGCGAACAAAATGCTCGCTTTTATATAATATTATAGAAATGATTTCGACTAAACCAATGTCATCAAAAGATTTTCATCAATTTTCTCTACTTTCACAATATTGTTCTTTGTAAGAGTTTTGGAAGCTTTATCCCATTTTTTACCGGATAGCTGGCTTCTTTCTTTTACTTCAGCTAAAGACATTGCTTCTTCCTGAGAATTAAGGATTTCAAGGATTACCTTTTCATCTTCTCCCAGTTCAATCTGTGGAACTGCTTTTTCAGGTCTCATCTGAGGGAAGAATAACACTTCCTGGATGGATGCATTGTTCGTTAAGAACATGATTAATCTGTCCATACCAATTCCTAACCCTGAAGTTGGCGGCATACCATATTCCAATGCTCTTAAGAAGTCCTGATCGATGAACATTGCCTCATCGTCTCCTCTTTCAGATAAAGTCATCTGTGCTTCAAAACGTTCTCTCTGATCAATAGGATCATTAAGCTCTGAATACGCATTGGCAATTTCTTTACCACATACCATTAATTCAAAACGCTCTGTTAAGCCTTCTTTGCTTCTGTGTTTCTTTGTCAGCGGAGACATTTCGATCGGATAATCTGTAATGAATGTCGGCTGAATAAAGTTTCCTTCACATTTCTCACCGAAGATCTCATCAATTAATTTTCCTTTCCCCATCGTCTCGTTTACTTCAATACCGATAGACTTGGCAAAATCGTATAATTCCTTCTCAGTTTTTCCTGTAATATCAAATCCTGTATATTTCAGAATCGCTTCTGTCATGGAAACTCTTGGATAAGGAGCTTTCCAGTTGATCGTGTGTTCACCGAAAGTAGATTCTGCATTTCCATTCACCTGAGTGGCACAGAATTCCAATAATTTCTCAGTGAAATCCATCATCCAGTTGTAGTCTTTGTATGCTACATAGATCTCCATAGCGGTAAACTCAGGGTTATGCGTTCTGTCCATCCCTTCATTTCTGAAGTTTTTAGAGAACTCATATACTCCATCAAAACCACCTACGATCAATCTTTTCAGATATAATTCATTGGCAATTCTTAAATATAATGGGATATCTAATGCATTGTGGTGCGTGATAAACGGTTTTGCTGCCGCTCCACCAGGAATTGACTGTAAAATAGGAGTTTCTACTTCAAAGTACCCTGCATCGTTGAAGAATGTTCTCATGGCATTGAACAATTTTGTTCTCTTCACGAAAATTTCTTTAACCTGAGGGTTTACCGTTAAATCTACATAACGCTGTCTGTATCTTAATTCAGGATCTGTAAAACCGTCATGTACAACACCGTTTTCGTCAGTTTTAGCCTGAGGAAGAGGACGCAAAGCCTTTGTAAGAAGTGTAAAGTTCTTTACTAAAACCGTCATCTCTCCTACCTGCGTAGTAAACAATTCTCCTTCGATACCGATAATATCACCAATATCCAAAAGGTGTTTGTATACTTCATTATATAGTTCTTTATCTTCACCTGGACAGATCTCGTCTCTGTTGAAGTAAACCTGGATTTTTCCTTTAGAATCCTGCAATTCTGCGAAAGAAGCCTTCCCCTGAATTCTGCGGGACATCAATCTACCAGCGATCTTCACCTGTTTACTTTCAGAAAAGTCCTGTTTTATAGATTCTGTAGTATCTGTAATGGTATACTCATCCGCAGGGAACGCATTAATCCCCATTTCAGTAAGCTTATTCAGCTTTTCTCTTCTAATGATTTCTTGTTCTGATAATTGCATTTCTTATTTTTCTAAAAGCGTACAAATTTAGGCATTTTTGACATGACCATCAATGGCTTTTTTCAGAAATTTTAAAAAGTGGACAGGAAATGCGGGATACGGGGTAATGAGATTCAAGATATGTACTATCGTGCTATAAACTTTAAACATTGAACCCTAAACTTTAAACCTTGAACCTTAAATAAACCAGGCTTTTCGATCTTTTTGAGGAATAAACGTCCAGGCCAGCATTCTGCTTACCTTTTGTCCCTGAGCCATGTCAATGGTTTTCACCTCCACAACGTTTACTTTCTTTAAAAGATTGTTGAGCTTATTGAGGTTGTCTTTTTTGGAAACCAGACACGTGAACCAAAGAACCTGTGATGAAAATAATGCACTTTCATGAATCATCTTTGTAATAAAAGCCAGTTCGCCTCCTTCACACCAAAGCTCAGACTGCCGACCGCTAAAGTTAAGAACAGGTTTGGCTTTCTTTGATTTATTAAGATTTTTTGTTTTCCTAATATTTCCTTTCATTGCAGAATCTTCAGAATCATGAAAAGGAGGGTTACACATGGTGAAGGTAAACCTGTCATCAGGATTAATGATATTGGTAAAGATATGATCAGCATCAGGCTGACTTTTCAACTGAATAACAGACATAAGGTCTTCATTTTGATCCAGAATATTTTGAGCATTGGCCAAAGAATCCTGATTGATATCTGTTCCCAGCATTTCCCAGCCATAAGATCTGTGGCTGATTAAAGGATACACAAGATTAGCTCCTGTTCCTATATCCAATCCTTTTACAGAATTTCCTGTCGGAATTTGGTCCAGCTGTTCAGCTAAAAGATCAGCAATATAATGTACATAATCTGCCCTTCCGGGAATTGGAGGACAAAGATTGGTATCGGGAATATCCCAGCCTTTAATATGATAAAAATGTAAGAGTAAGGCTTTATTGAGCAGTTTCACCGCTTTTGGAATGCTGAAATTAATGGTTACCGTCTGATAAGCATTAACGAAAACAAAGTGTTTCAGTTCCGGCACACAAGAAATAAGCTCATCAAAATCATAGGGATTGCGATGCAGATTTCTTGTGTGCAGACTGGATTTTTCAGCAGACATATTTTATTTCTTCTGACTTAAAATATATTCCACCATTTTTTTGGCATCTTCTTTAGATACCTGTGGATGGGCAGCCATAGGCACACTTCCCCATACTCCACTTCCGCCTTCTATAATTTTGGAAGCCAACAATTCTGTATCCTTTTCAGAGTACTTCCCTGCAATTTCCTTATAAGAAGGTCCTATCATTCTCTCATTCACAGCGTGACATCCTGAGCAATCCAATGTTTCCATGATCTGGTCACCTGAAAGATTAGATTTAGCCGGTTCTGAAACAGCTGTTGTCTCAGAAGAAGGAGCCACTTCTGCTGTATTTTCTTTTTTAGAACAGGAAATGATCAGAAGGCCGAGTGTTCCTGCCAAAAGTATTTTTTTCATTATTTCTTCGCTGTAGAATCTGTTTTAGCAGCTTCAGGAGCAGTTGTAGCCGGAGTTGCAGCAGCAGGAACAGCAGTTTTTGCCGTAGAATCTACAACAGTCGTTGCTTCTGGCTCTTCCATCATAGTGTTGCTATCCTGTAAAGAGTGATCTGGCTTTTTTTTGCAGCTTGCTAATAATAAACCTCCGATAAATGCGATTGCTAATACTTTTTTCATTTTTTTCTAATTTGGTAGCAAAAATATAAAAAATAAAGTTTTAAACTTATGACAAATGTTTTCTTTGATAAATATTTTTTAAGGACTGAATTGTAATCAGATCAATAAAAAAATAATTCAAACATTAGGGAAATTTAAACAAGCTTGCTATTTTTGTATCACGGATCATCCGAACCAAAATCAATCTATTAATTGAAAGTTTATGATTAAAAAAAATCTATTGGGTACAGCTTTCTTTGCTCTACTCTCTTCCCTGCTTCTTTCCTGTGATAATTCATCGAACGAGCCACAATCAGAATATTCTGATAAAATTGAATCTGTAACGCTTTTAAAAACTACAAAGTCCTGGGATGGAACTGTGTATCCGGCTTATCCCACAACACAGCCTGAAATATCGGTTCTGAAAATTGCTGTTCCTCCCAACAAAGCTCTGCACTGGCATAAACACCCTGTCATTAATGCTGCGTATGTAGAAAAAGGAGAAATCCAGATCGAAAGAAAGGAAGATGGCAAAACACAATGGATAAGAAAAGGTCAGGTTCTTCCTGAAATGGTTAATACCGGCCACAGAGGAAAAACCGGAGATAAAGGGGCAACGCTGATTGTTTTCTATAGTGGAACTCCTGATATTCCTTTGTCTGAACCCGTAAAATAGTTGTTTTAAACGCTGGGATCACAAAATAATTATGTAAAACTCTACTTTTTTGTTCGCAAGGGCTCTTGTTTAGCTAATCACAGCGGACTTTGCTAAGTGAAACGCCTTTGCGACCGTTTTAACAGTAATTTAATAACATTTTTGCCATCCCAGCGTTTAATCAAAGATTATTATCGTTATATTTAATCCATGGTTTTAATTTCAAAAATTCTGTTTTTTACCAGTCATCATGGTTTTTATACTGTGATTCTGTTGCTGGTATTCTTTGGTGGACTTTCTTACCTGACCAAAAAAGCATGGTTTTTGATCCCGATCATTCCTCTGGCAATATTAAACGGGATTGGAGGACAGTTTTTAAATGCATGGTTTTTAAATAAATACGGAGTGGAAAGCATAGCAATCATCACATCTGATGTAGAAACCAACTCCACCCTAAACGAAATGTTTATCCATGATTATGAAGCCATTGTAAGGAAACAGGACGGAAAATACACCACAACCTTTTTCTCCACCACTTCTGCTGTAATCTATCCTATCAGCAATTCAATCAGAATACCTGATGATAAGGATATTCCTGTAAAATACATTCCCGGATATGAAAAGAACATAGTTATTCTTTATGATCAGTCCAGAGAAGGCAAGATTTTACGACAATATGAAAAGCAAGCCCCCGTCAACTCTGCAAAAATCAAATATGAAGCAGACAGAACCAATAAAGAATTCCTTGAAGAATACATTGCGGCATTGGAAGAGTATGTAAAATACTATGATGATAAAGCTTACAAAGAGAAAATCAAAGAATTACAACTTGAGCTTAAACAGCTTAAATAGGAGATTCTTATATTAAGTTTTTTAATTTTTACTATTTTTTAGTTTTTGTATTAAAAAATTTTCTACATTTGTCCCATGTTTAAAATGAGCAACAATATTTGGTGGTGGCTTTCAAACTCTTCGTCGGGTCTGAAGGTATTGTCATGTTGCTAATCATACAGCAGAAATAATCAAAAAACAATATATAGGCTTTGACGGATACCGTTGAAGCCTTTTTTTATTCTTTAATCTTACAAAAAAACAAAATGCATACTGATACAATTAAAATAAAAACTGTTTCGAAAAAAATACTGGGAGATCTTCACACGCCCATGAATATTTATCTTAAAATCAGAGATAAATTCCGCGATACCATTCTTCTGGAAAGCTCGGATTCAAAAAGTATTGATAACAACTTTTCCTTCATCGCTGTAAATGCCATTGCAGGAATTGAAGTAAAAAACCTCAACGAATATGAAATCAAGCTTCCTGCTTCTGCTCCTGTAAAGCAATTCATGATGGAACGCAATATCACAGATATATTTGAAGAATTCAGGAAAATTTTTAAATGTGAAGAAACCAACGATCCTATAGAACAAACCGCCCAGAGCCTTTTTGGATATACAAGCTTTGAAGCGGTACAGTTTTTCGAAAAGATCAATCTTAAAGCACAAAGTAAGGAAGTTGAAATTCCTGTTCTGAGATACAGATTATATCAATATGTAATTGCGATCAATCATTTCAACGATGAAATGTATATCATTGAAAATTCTATTGACGGCGTAAAATCCGAGTTTCATCTGTTGGAAAACCTTATTAAAAATCAGAATACTCCGGTGTATCCTTTCGAAAAAACAGATGAGGAAACGTCTAATATTACTGATGAAGAGTATAGAGAGTTGGTAAAAACAGCCCAGAAACACTGTATGCGTGGCGATGTCTTCCAACTTGTTCTGAGCAGAAGGTTTGAACAGAAATTCAAGGGAGATGAATTCAATGTATACCGTGCTTTAAGAAATATCAACCCTTCTCCGTATCTTTTCTATTTTGATTACGGAAATTATAAATTATTCGGATCTAGTCCTGAAAGCCAATTAATTATAAAAGACAATAAAGCAATCATCCACCCGATTGCCGGAACATCTAAAAGAACAGGAAACTTTGAGACTGATCTTCAGGCTATTGAAGAATTAAAAGCTGATCCTAAAGAAAATGCAGAACATACCATGCTGGTGGACCTGGCAAGAAATGATCTTGGAAAACTCGGAAAAAATGTAACGGTGACCAAGCTTAAAGAAATTCAGCTATTCTCTCACGTTATTCATATGGTAAGTGAAGTAACAGCCGATGTTTCCACAGATATCAACCCTCTTGAAATGGTATCTGCAACCTTCCCTCAGGGCACACTGAGTGGAGCTCCGAAACATAAAGCGCTTCAACTTATTAATCAATACGAAAAAGACTCCCGCGGGTATTATGGTGGCTGTATAGGAATGATCGGATTGAACGGAACCTGCAACCAGGCCATCATGATCAGAACTTTCTTAAGTAAAAACAATACACTCTTTTATCAGGCTGGTGCCGGTATTGTGGCAAAATCGGTTCCGGAAAATGAACTGCAGGAAGTCAATAACAAGCTGAATGCACTGAAAAAAGCAGTGGAAAAAGCAGAAAAAATAGTTGAAAAATAAAATAAGCCCTACCAACTAGCAACTAGCAACTAGCAACTAGCAACTAGCAAAACAACCTAACAAAAAAGAAATGAACAACAATATAAACACGCAGCAGCCCCTTAAAGTTCTCGTATTTGATAACTACGACAGCTTCACTTATAACCTGGTCCAGATTATTGAAAGAATTCTGAATCAAAGAGTGGATGTGGTAAGAAATGATGAAATTACTCTGGAAGAAATTGGAAAGTATGACAAGATCATTCTCTCTCCAGGTCCTGGAATTCCTGAGGAAGCAGGCATTTTATTAGACCTTATTAAAGAATATGCCCCTAAAAAAAGTATCCTGGGAGTATGTCTCGGACAGCAGGCTATTGCTGAAGCTTTCGGAGGAAATCTTATTAACCTGGCTGAAATTTTCCACGGAGTAGCAACCACGACTGAATTGGTAAAAGAAAATACTAAATTATTCAAAGATTTGCATTCCGGATTAGAAGTAGGCAGATACCACAGCTGGGCAGTAAATCCTGAAGGTTTCCCGGAGGAACTGGAAATCACAGCTGTAGATAAAGACGGAATGATCATGGCTTTACAGCACAAAACCTATGATGTACACGGAGTACAGTTCCATCCTGAGAGTATTTTAACACCCGAAGGAGAAGTAATCATTAAAAACTTTCTTTTATCGTGAAAACACTTGAAATCCCATCAACAACAATAAAAACGCCACAAATGAAAGAAATACTGCAATACCTGTTCAACCATAATACACTTTCAAAATCAGAAGCTAAGGCTACCATGATTGAAATTGCACAGAATAAGTTCAATTCCGCAGAAGTTACTGCATTTATCAGTGTTTTCCTGATGAGAAATATTACTCTGAAGGAAGTGGAAGGCTTCAGAGAGGCTCTGCTGCAGATGGCTGTTCCTGCAGATATAGATGCCAGTGACGCCATTGACATTGTGGGAACGGGAGGCGACGGAAAAGACACTATCAATATCTCAACATTAGCCAGCTTTGTGGTGGCCGGAGCCGGGCAGAAGGTAACCAAGCATGGAAATTACGGAGCTTCCACTATCACAGGCTCATCCAATGTACTGGAAGAATTGGGCTATCAGTTCAAAAACAGTTCGGAACAATTGAATGAAGACCTTGAAAGAGCCAATATCTGCTTTTTACATGCTCCTTATTTTCATCCCGCGCTTCAATCTGTTGGATTATTGAGAAAATCTTTGGGATTAAGAACATTTTTTAACCTTTTGGGACCATTAGTTAATCCTGCAAAACCCAAATATTCAATGATTGGGGTATACAATCTGGAAATTGCAAGAATTTATCAGTACCTCCTTCAAAAAGAGGAACGTGAGTTTATTCTGGTACATGGCCTTGACGGATATGATGAAATAAGTCTTACCGACGACAGCAAAATCATAACAAAAAACGGAGAAGAAATTTATTCTGCTGAAGATTTAGGTTTCAATCCGGTAACGCTGGAAGATATTAAAGCTGGCAGCTCTGTTCAGGAAACGGCAAAAATATTTATGAATATCCTGGAAGGAAACGGTACGGAACAACAAAATTCTGTGATTCTGGCCAATGCTTCAGTAGCGCTGTACAATACTCACCAATTTGGAACATATAATGATTGTCTTCTTTTAGCTCAGGAAAGTCTGCAAAGTGGAAAAGCGTTGAAAAGTTTTAATCTTTTAATTAATTAGTCTTATTATTTTTTTTAACCGTTAAGAATTTTTAAGTGGTGAAGAATAGTTAAGATCATGGCTAAAGCTATTTATTTAGCGACATCCTTCATTCTCCATCTTTGATGGAACTTAATTTATCTTATCATCTTAATATCCCTTAATGGTTTATCATTTTTATCATCTTATTAAATTCTGTATCAAATGACCATACTTGATAAAATTATTGAACGAAAAAAAGAGGAAGTTGCCGGGGCAAAATCACGCATATCTCTTGACCGGTTAAAGAGCACAGCCTTTTTTGGAAGGAAAACCCATTCTCTGAAAGAATCCATCAAAAATAAAAGCGGAATTATCGCTGAATTTAAAAGACAATCTCCTTCAAAAGGAATCATAAACAATAATGTAGAACCTTTAGAAGTGGTTTCAGCATACGAAAATTTTGGAGCCAGTGGAATTTCTATTCTGACTGATCATGATTTTTTCGGAGGAAACTTAAATGATATTGTAAGTGTAAGAAATGATATTAACATTCCGATTCTGAGAAAAGATTTCATGATTGATGAATACCAGTTTTATGAAGCTAAAAGTATTGGTGCTGATGTCATTTTACTGATCGCTTCCTGTCTTTCATCCGCTCAGGTAGAAGAATTTACAGATCTTGCCCATAAACTGAAAATGGAAGTTTTACTGGAAATTCATACGGAAGATGAACTGAAACATTGTAATTCAAAAATTGATCTTGTAGGAATCAACAACAGAAATCTTAAAGACTTCAAAGTGGATCTGCAACATTCTGTTCAGCTGAAAAACCTGCTTCCAAAAGAAGTTTTATCTGTAGCGGAAAGCGGTATTTATAACCTTGAAGATTTTCAGTTTTTAAAAGAAAAAGGATTTGACGGCTTCCTGATGGGAGAATATTTTATGAAAAATACAAATCCGGCTAAAGCATTTGAAGACTTTTCAGTACAAATTTAATAGACAAAATGATACCTGAAATGAACCTGCAACCTATCAGCACTCCCAAACTCAAAGTATGTGGCTTAACGCAATTAAGCCAGATTCAAGAGCTGATGGCAATGAACGTAGATTTTCTTGGCTTTATCTTTTATGAAAAATCACCGAGATATGTTTTGAATCATCTGAACCTGGAAGAAATCTCTGCCATTAATCATCAGGGAAAAACTGGTGTTTTTGTAAACGAAAAAGCAGAGGTCATTCTACAGATTGTTCAAAAAGCAGGATTGAATTTTGTACAGCTTCATGGCGACGAAAGTTATCGTTTCATTGCTGGATTAAGACAAAAACTGGATCCCGAAGTCAAGATCATTAAAGTGATAAGGATAGGAAACAATGATTCAGCAACCAAAAATAAAATACTGCAAACTTTCAGTCAGCAATCTGAAACCTGCAACCTGTCACCTATCACCTATTATTTGTTTGATACAGACGGGAAAGCATTCGGTGGCACGGGAAAACAGTTTGACTGGACTTTGCTGAACGATCTTAAGATTCCACTGCCCTACTTTTTAAGTGGTGGTATTTCAGAAGAAAATATTGGAGATATTGAAGATTTACAACAGCAGCCTTTTGCTTTAGATATCAATTCAAAATTTGAAATAGAGCCTGGAAATAAAAATATTGACCGGATAAAAAAGTTTAAAAACCTATATCAATAAAAAGATATAACCCCTAAAAAGACACAATGATGAACATACATTTGCTAAAAAAGACATTTTATAAAACCCTGTTTCCTCCTAAATTTGGGAATGAAAAAATCCAGGCTCTGTATCATTTTGTAGCTGAGAATGACAGCAATATAGAGCATTGGGAAGTTGGTGGATTATTGTCTGAATTCATTGAAATCATCAAAGATTTTCAGGAAACCGATATCCAGTACTTTTTTGAAAGAATCAGTTTGTGGAACAGCTATTATCTTGTTATTATTTCGGATAAGTTTCTGGATAGCCACGTAAGATCAGTTATAAAATATGACTTAGGATTGATTTATGCTAAAATATTTCTGCTGTATGAAGACTCTGATTCTTATTATATGATTGACAATCTGGAAATTGCAATTACCATGTATCAATCCAAAATAGATAAAGCAACATTAATTGATTTAATGCATAAAATAGAATTATTACATTATAAAAAACTGATTACCAAACAACAATACGATTATCATCTTACATTTATTAATAGCTTAAACTCATGAAATATCAAGTAAAGGAGACGAAAGATTTAACGGAAAATGAGATAGAACATATCTTACAGCTTTGGGATATTTCTGCCTGGAACAGCATGAAGTCTGCTTATTTCCGGACTTTTTTCAAAGATTCTGAATTTCATTTTATACTGGATACCGATGAAAATATTCTGGCATTGATGCGTGTCAATTTTGATTTTACGTTAAAAATAGCCGGCACTGATTATTCTTTTGCGGAAGCTGTAGGACTTGTTTCTGCTCATAAAAAGAAAGGGTATGGAGCTGCTTTAGTTCGTCATTTCAAAGAAAATGTTATTCAGAGAAATTTGGATACTATTGGTTTCTGCCATTCGGATCTCCGCCTTTTTTATGAAAAGTGTTCAATTGAAATTCTTCATGACAAAGCTAAAATGATCAAAGAAAGTATCGGATCGGAATGGATTAACTCTGAAGACGATGATATTTTGATTTTTAATGCATCAAAGGAAACCAAAGAACTGCTTAATCAGCTAAGCGCACAGAATAATGCTTATTTAATTACTAAAGAATAAAAAAATGAATTATAAAAACCCCGATGAAAACGGATATTATGGAGAGTTTGGAGGTGCTTTTATCCCCGAAATGCTCTATCCTAATGTAGAAGAATTGCAAAAAAACTATCTTGAAATTATAGAATCTGAAGATTTTCAGGCTGAGTATCAGGATTTGCTGAAAAATTATGTAGGCCGTGCTACTCCTTTATATTTTGCTAAAAACCTAAGTCAGAAATACCAGACTCAGATTTATTTAAAACGGGAAGACCTCAACCATACCGGAGCTCATAAGATCAATAACGCTCTGGGACAGGTTCTGTTAGCAAAACGTCTTGGAAAAACCAGAATTATTGCTGAAACCGGAGCCGGACAGCATGGTGTTGCCACCGCTACAGCGTGCGCTTTGCTTGGTTTGGAATGTATTGTTTACATGGGAGAAATTGATATCCAGAGACAAGCCCCGAATGTTGCAAGAATGAAAATGCTGGGTGCTGAAGTTGTGCCAGCCACTTCAGGATCAAAAACACTTAAAGATGCAGTGAATGAAGCGTTAAGAGACTGGATCAACAATCCTCAGACAACTCATTATGTGATTGGAAGCGTGGTAGGTCCTCATCCATT
The DNA here is from genome assembly GCF_018362995.1 of Chryseobacterium indologenes. Classification (NCBI taxonomy): domain Bacteria; kingdom Pseudomonadati; phylum Bacteroidota; class Flavobacteriia; order Flavobacteriales; family Weeksellaceae; genus Chryseobacterium; species Chryseobacterium indologenes. The sequence goes on along the minus strand of NZ_CP074372.1, from coordinate 4,948,779 downwards.
TCCGGATCTTGTGGCAAGATTTCAAAGCATTATTTCAAAAGAAATCAAAGAGCAGCTTCAAGAGAAAATCGGAAGAGAAAATCCTGATTATGTGATTGCCTGTGTAGGGGGTGGAAGTAATGCGGCAGGGACTTTTTATCATTTTGTAGAGGAAAAAGAAGTAAAAATCATTGCTGCAGAAGCAGGAGGATTGGGGGTAGATTCAGGAAAATCTGCGGCAACTACTTTCCTAGGAACTCTTGGAGTACTTCACGGAAGTAAAAGCCTTGTGATGCAAACAGAAGACGGCCAGGTCATTGAACCCCATTCTATCTCTGCAGGATTGGATTATCCGGGGATCGGGCCTTTTCATGCGCATTTATTTAAAGAAAAACGTGCTGAATTCTTTAGTATTAATGATGATGAAGCTTTGAAATGTGCTTTCGAGCTGACCAAACTGGAAGGAATCATTCCGGCATTGGAAAGCTCTCACGCGCTGGCTGTTCTGGACAAGAAGAAATTTAATGAAAATGATGTTGTTGTCATTTGTCTGAGTGGCCGTGGAGATAAGGATATGGAAACGTATCTGAAGAATTTATAAAATGTAAAAAGTATTCACGTAAAATGATGTTAACAGATAAAACCTGGTCATAAATACATTTTACACCAATACATCAATACAAAAAAGAAAGAAATGAAAGAAATGAAAAAACTAAATATATACTTCACCGCAGGAATTCCACAACTGGAAGATACTGCTGATATTATAAAACTGATTCAGGATTCCGGAGCAGATATGATCGAGATCGGAATGCCTTATTCTGATCCTGTGGCGGACGGACCGGTGATTCAGAAGGCTCATGAACTGGCTTTACAAAACGGAATGACGATTGAAAAGTTACTATCTCAGTTAAAAGCCATCAAAGACGAAATCAGAATTCCCATTATCCTTATGGGTTATATCAATCCTGTTTTGAGTTTTGGATTTGAGAGATTCTGTGCAGCATGTTCGGAAAGCGGTGTTTCAGGGTTGATTCTTCCGGATCTTCCTCCTATTGAGTTTGAGAAAAATTATCAGTCTGTTTTAAAGCAGTACAATCTTAACTTTACTTTTCTGGTGACTCCGGAAACCTCTGATGAAAGAATGATGTATCTTGATTCTCTAAGTTCAGGTTTTCTGTATGCAGTAAGCTCTTCCTCTACAACGGGTAATGAAAATGCGGTTTTAAAAAATGAAAACTACCTTTCCAGGGTAGCTTCCCTCCCACTCAAAAATCCTGTGATGATCGGATTTGGAATTAAATCGAAAGAGGATTTTGAAAATGTAACGGAAAAAGCGGATGGCGGTATCATAGGAACAGCCTTTGTGAATATTCTGCTTCAGGATAGAGACTGGAAGAAAAGTGCCATAGATTTTATCCATTCCATAAAAGGGTAAAATTCACTAAATTTGTATATCAAAAATTGAAATGAATACAAATCAAAATAAATCAGTAGAATTTGAAGATTTAGGGGTCAAAGAATATCAGCCAGCCTGGGATTATCAGGAGCAGCTGATGAAAAATATCATTGATACCAAGATAAAAAACAGAGATCTTCCTGCAGAACAGCATACAACCACTCCCAACCACCTTCTTTTTGTAGAGCATCCTCATGTGTATACTTTAGGAAAAAGCGGACACGAAGAAAATATGCTTGCCGGCTTTGATAAACTGAAAGAGATTGATGCCACTTTCGTAAAGGTAAACCGTGGCGGAGATATTACTTATCACGGTTACGGACAGGTTGTAGGCTATCCTATCCTGGATCTTGAGAACTTTTTTACAGACATTCATTTATACATGAGAAATCTGGAAGAAGTAATCATCAGAACGATTGCAGAATACGGCATTAAAGGTGAGCGCTCTCCGGGAGAAACAGGAGTATGGCTGGATGTAGGGAAACCTTATGCCAGAAAAATGTGTGCGATGGGTGTAAAAGCTTCAAGATGGGTAACTCTTCATGGTTTCGCATTGAATGTAAATACGGATATGCGTTATTTTGAATACATCATTCCATGTGGTATCAAAGATAAGCAGGTGACTTCTCTGAAAAGAGAACTTGAAAGAGAGCTTACTCCGGAAGAAATGGAAGAACTGAAAGCAAAGATCAGAAAACATTTTGCAGACGTTTTCCAGGCAGAACTCATTTACAAATAGTCAATTGACTTAAAATATAATAAACCCAGTTTCAATAATTGAAACTGGGTTTTTAGTTTAAATAGTATCATAATTATCAGAACATTTAAATCCCATAGAATCTAAACCGTTTCATAATTTGGAAATCAAAGGTTTTCAAAACCTTATAGATGTTGAAAAATAGTGCTGATTTGTGAAATTGGCCAGATTCCTACGGAATGACACAATTGGAATCGAGGTTTTACCCCACAGTTTGTCCATTCCGTAGGAATCTAACCCATGAAAACCAAAAAACTCATAATTTAAAAAAAACTTATTTTCTTTAAATCCACCACTATAATCATTAGTTTTTCACCATTTTAAATATCATAAAATCAATAAAATGAAAGAATAATTTATTTTATTGAAAAAAAATCTTGCATATATTTTAAATTTTATTACTTTTAATATCACGAATAAGTGAACTATTACAAATTAAAATGTTCACTGAAAATTAACCACCAAAATATAAAAACTATGAAAAAATTTCTGTTATCCATGATGGTATTTGTGTCGGTACTGTCATTTAATGCCTGCTCAGATTCAGCTGCCAACCAGGATCCTAATCTTGTTGCCAAAGAGTCAAACGAAATTGCAATGAAAGATTTCGGCAAAACTGTCCCGGTAGGGATTGAAAAAGAAGATGGGAAATTTAAAATCTCATTTATGGTTACTGCTCAACCCTATTACATCAGGGACACTAAAGAAAATGCAGGTTATATTTCCATAATCAGACAGGCTGTTGAAAACGAAACTCCTGTTCAGATTTTCCTTAAAGCCAATACCAGCGAAATCGCAAAAGTAGACAAAGCTACCGCTGAAGATATCCGTTATTTCAAATCTATCTTTACTAAAGAAGTAAAAGAAGAGAGCAGAAAAGCAGTAAGCGTTATTCCTGACCTTGCCACTTTAAACAGTCTGTTTGCTCAGATAAAAAATCAGGCCTGCGGAACTTCTACAGCTTCTTCTCCATGCATCACCTTCAGATATCCTGTTGATGGATGCTATGCAAGAGCCCACAAAATGAGACAAATACTATTGAATGCAGGATACGACTGTGAAAAGCAATTCGTGTACGGTAACCTGAGAGCTTCTACAGGAACATGCTGCGTATCATGGGTATATCACGTAGCAATATTGGTAAGCTTTAAAAATGCTTCCGGAATTGTTGAGAAAAGAATCATTGATCCATCATTATTCTCCAGCGGACCTGTAACTGATGCTGCATGGAGAGCGGCATGTACGAACACAAGCTGTGGATCTGCGTCTGTATCCTCTTTTGCCAATACAGCAGGAAACGTGTACTACAGAAGTCCATCAGGTTCTTTACTGTATGATAACAACTATGTAAATACCAATTGTGTATTGAATATCTTCTCATCCCTTTCAGGATGTTCTCCTTCTCCTGCACCTAGCGTAGGAAGCTGTGGATTTTAACTAATTTATATAGAGCTCCTGCATTTATTTTGATACATTGCAGGAGCTTTTTACTTAATACTTTTTGCTATGAAAGCCTGGTCCTATCTATTATTACTTTTTATTATGATTACATCCTGTTCCGGTAATTCCAGTTCACAGAACTTAACCTGGTATAATAATGCTACTATTTCAGATATCACCGAAGATCCGGATAAACCCAATGAAGTAGTACGTGTTGCCATTGGAATCAGTGCTCAGGTTTTTTATATTTCAAAAAAATCACCGGAGTACAAAACTCTGATGGAAAAGGCAACCCAGAGCCTTAAGAAAAGTAAGACCTATAATATTGGTATTGAAAATAAAACCAATATCATCAAGGAAATTAAAGAGATCAAATAATCTTTAATTGCTCTGAAATATTCTGCCATTATCTGATCACAGAAATCCCGGCATCTACTTTTACTTCAGCCCCATGGATATAAGAGGCTTCTTCTGATGCAAGAAACAGAACTACATTGGCTATTTCTGACGGTTCCCCCTGTCTTTTAAAAGGTATGGTAGGAATAATATCCTCAATGGCATTTTCAATCTGCTCTCCGGTTAAGCCTGTATTATTAAAAATATTGGTCTTAATATGTCCGGGACTCACCCCGTTGACACGGATCCCGCGTTCTGTAAGCTCTACCGCAAAGGTTTTAATGAAAGACTGCACAGCAGATTTAGCAGCAGAATACACGGAAAAGTTATGCATCGCAATATCCGTCGCCACGGAAGTATTAAAAATAACGGAGCTTCCGCTATTCATCAATGGTAATATTTGCTGCACTGTAAAAAAAGGACCTTTTACCAGAAGATTAAAAAGTTCGTCAAATTGGTTTTCATCCACATATTCTACAGGAGCAAATCTTCCGTATCCCGCATTGGCAAAGACCAGATCAATCTGTTCTGTATATTTTCTGACTTCCTGCTGAAGGTTCATCAGATCTTTTATATTTCCGGCATCGGATACAATTCCAAAAGCCTTTTCTCCAAGTTTTTCCAGAGCCATATTCACAGTATCTTCACTTCTTCCTGTAATAATGACTGTTCCTCCTTCTTCAATGAATTTCCGAGCGGTAGCCAGACCCATTCCATTTGTTCCTCCGGTAATTAACGCGGTTTTGTTTTTAAATCTCTGCATTGTTTTTAGTTTAAAATTCTCCTGCAAAGATTGGAATAGAGAAGGTATTAAAAAATCCGAATCATACGAAAAATGAGTTAAGAGCAAACTGTATTATTATTTATTTTAATTCATCAATAATCGTCATCAATAAAATCTTTCAAAATTAAATTGCACACAATTAAATTGTTTATATATTTGTACTGTTGTTTTACTTCAATTAAAAAAACAGGAAGTTCAACAACCACCAAGTAGTTTAATTTAAAACAAAAGAAAAAAATGTCATTAATAGAAAACCTAAACTGGAGACACGCTGTAAAAGCTTATGACCCGAACAAAAAAATTTCACAGGAAGATCTTAATACTATTTTAGAATCAGCAAGACTGGCTCCTACTTCATCGGGATTACAACCATTCCGAATCATCGTGGTAGAAAATCAGGAACTGAAAGAAAAAATGGTAGCAGGTGCTTTAAACCCTGAAGTAATGAGAGATTCTTCTCACGTTTTGGTCTTTGCAGCATGGGACAGCTATTCTAATGAAAAAATTGACAAAGTTTACGATTATCATACCGATGTAAGAGACCTTCCAAGAGGCCGTTTCGGAAGCTATACCGATAAAATTAAAGAAATATATGGGGCACAGACTCCTGAAGAGCATTTTGCACACACGGCCCGCCAGACATATATTGCATTAGGAATTGCCCTGGCTCAGGCTGCTGAACTTAAAATTGACAGTACTCCGGCAGAAGGATTCAGTAATGAAGTGGTAGATGAAGTATTGGGATTAAAAGAATTAGGATTAAAAAGTGTAAGCCTTTTATATCTTGGATACCGTGACGAAGCCAATGACTGGCTGTCTTCTATGAAAAAAGTCAGAATTCCAATGGATGAATTTATCATAAAAAAGTAATACCTTCATCGAATCTTTCGTACTCAAACTTATGGAAAATCCGAAAACCCCCAAACTAGAAAACCAGATTTGCTTCCCGCTGTATGTTATTGCCAAAGAGATCACAGGACTTTACCGTCCTTTCCTCGATGAGCTGGACATAACGTATCCGCAGTACCTTGTTATGATGGTATTATGGGAAGGTGACGGACTTACCGTAACCCACATCGGAGAAAAGCTGTTCCTGGACAGCGGTACTCTGACACCTCTTCTTAAAAGACTGGAGGCCAAAGGATTTATCATCAGAAAAAGGAAAAAAGAAGACGAAAGAGTGGTTGAAGTATTTTTAGACGAAGCCGGAAAACAGCTTCAGAAAAAGGCATGTGAAATTCCGGGAAAAATTCAGGAAAGACTGGGTATACAGCCGGAAGAATTGCTGCATCTTAAAGACACAGTTCTAAAAATATTAAACAAAATAGAAAATAAATGAAAACATTATATACGACCAAAGTAACTGCTCAGGGAGGCAGAAACGGACATGTAAAAAGTGAAAACGGAGTATTGGATCTTGATGTAAGAATGCCGAAAGCATTAGGAGGAGCCAATGAAGATTTTGCAAACCCTGAAATGCTTTTTGCAGCCGGATATTCTGCATGTTTCGACAGCGCATTGAACAGAGTAATCAGTCTGTCTAAAGTAAAAACCGGAGAAACGACTGTTACTGCACAAGTGAGCATTGGCCAACTTGAAAATGGAGGTTTCGGACTGGCAGCAGAACTTGATGTCAACATTCCTGGAGTTTCTATTGAGGAAGCACAGGCTCTGACAGAAAAGGCACACCAAATCTGCCCTTATTCTAATGCAACCAGAAATAATATGGAGGTAAAATTATCAGTAACCAACAACGATTAATCCAATTTTTTTAAGCATAGTTATAACGAAAGGAGCTGTTTCCATGGAAACAGCTCCTTTTATTTTATTTTTAACCACAAATTTCGCAGATGAACACAGATGATTGAAGATATTTTAAAATATTAACTTTGCTACTTATTCTCTTAGAATAAAGTAATTTTGTTTAATGGACATCATTATAGATATTGTTTGTCAGGTGTATGCGGGGCAAAAATCAAGGAAGACAATTAATTTAGTATTAAATACATTTCTTCCGGGCTACAAAAAATTAAATCTGGATTATACCTATCCAAGACATGACAAAAATTACATTTTCAAAACAGAAGATGAAATGATTGGTTATTTCATTAAAACACCATCCATCACCCAGACTTTTTATTGGAATAAATATCATGATAACCCCAACAAAATCATGGTAGGTGCAGACATTACTGATGACGACAAACTTATTATGAGTCTGACCTTCAATGGCACCAAGGAAACTGAAAAAATGTATTTTGAACAGCTAAAAAGTAATTTACAATCTGATATTGGAGTGATTTCACACGTTGATCCCGCAGATTATGAAGATGGAGAAGATTTTATTTTAAAATATCGATAGAAAACAGAAGTTTGACATCATTCATCATTTATAATTTATAATTTATAACTCATCCTTATCTCCTGTCTTTCATCAAATCACTTTTCTGATAGGCATCTACTTTTTTATAAGAATCGTTTTTCTCTTTTTCTTTTTTATCAGAGATAAGAATGCCGAAAAGATGGTCAATTTCATGCTGGAAAATTACGGCTGTGAAACCTTCTACAATTTCTGAATATTTCTGTCCTTTCAAATCCACATATTCCAGTTGAATCACCTTACTTCTGTAAAACTGATCCCTGAAATCAGGAATAGACAGGTCTCCTTCAGGACCAAGATTCTGCAGATCGGAATGCCATACAATGACAGGATTGATAAAATATTCCAGAGGAGTTCCTTCTTTATCAAAACGCTGTACCCAGATGATCTTTCTGTTGATTCCCACCTGAGGAGCAGCAATTCCTACTCCACCATCTGTTGACAGAAGGGATTCCTTCATTCTTTTTACCAGAACAGCCGTATTCGGATCAAGGGGATCTGCTTCTGAAGAAATGCTCAGCAATGTTTTATGCTGGCTGGCATCTGTTGTCTGATAAATCGGTAGTGCTGTATTTATATCTCCCTGATTAATAATTGAAATCTCATTGGAAGTGAGTTTCTGGGCGTTCAACAGGCCTATAAAAAAAATCAGTAGGATGGGTAATTTCTTCATGTTTTTTGAATATGGTACAAAGGTAAATATTGTGGAGTAAAAATAATTATGGAACGTTGATTTTTATGTTTTGGCTAAAGCCGTTGAAGCTTTTATATAAAAATGGCCGGGCTAAAGCCCGACCCTATTGAATTCAATGTAAGTTTGATTTTTGTCATTCTGAAAGAAATGCAATGTAGTGAAGAATCTTATAATAAGTTAACAGTGAAATTCTTCCTTCGTCAGAATGACATTTTTGTAAGATTAAAAAGTCTTCGTCATATCTCCCGGGATAATCAGATTGAAATCTGTTGGAATATACTCTTTAGCAGGAACTTTCAATTCAGGATCTTCTGATTCAAAAACAGAGATGACAGCCATTTTCAGGTTAGGATTTTTCTGTTTGATATACCAATAGATTCCGCCAAATTCTTTGCTGTGATAGTTTCCGTTGTAATGGATAAATGTTTTTCCGGCCTGTAAGTTTTTCAGGATAGATTCTGCCATTGTAGCATCTTTCGTTGCCTGGGCTGAAATAAAATTCATCACTTTGGTTCCTTCCGCATGATCTCCCATCATTGCTTTCATTTCCGGATATCCCGGAGTGTCTAATGTAACTTTTATCGGTAACTGAGCGATATATGTTTTCTCTTTTTCGCTTAATTGGTTCAGGGATTCCAGACCTTCCTTAGCGGTTTGAGAGGCATATTTTCTGGGGATATTGGTGGCAATAAAATTCAGTTTTTTATTTTTAGCAAAATCTACCAAAGGTTTGTAATCCGTTGCATAGTTGTTCCATAAACGTGCGGAGTCTTTGAATGTTTTAGCATCAAATTTCCCGTTCAAATATTGGTTCAGCTGAGGCTGATTGTCTCTTTCAAACATTTCAGCTCCTAAAATAAGCTGTCCGTTCTTTTTAGCAAACAGAGCTTCTGTAATTTTAAGCTGAAGCCAGTGATTGATAGAACTGTTATGGTTTTCACCAAAAAAGACCACATCATAATCCGCCAGTTCTTTCACCAGTTTTTCCGTCTTTACTTCTTTTCCTTTTTTATCATAAAACTGGAAAGCTTTAAGCTCCTGCGCCTTCAAAGAACAGAAACCGGCAAGCAGTATCGCTATGAAAATATTTTTCATTTTTTTATATTTAACCACAAATTACATAAATATTTTGGCACTCATTGTACTATAACAGCGAATTCACTTATCAGCAAATCTACCTTAAAGTCATTGATTATTCTTCGCCAAAATCCGAATAAAAAAAGACCGCTTTGAATTTTACAAACAAAACGGTCTCATTCAAATCATCTAATTATTACTTTTCTAAAGCTGCTACAAGGTCCTTCCATTCCTGAAGCTCAGGAATTCCAGGTTTCCTTTTTCCAAAGAACTGAACGATAAAGTCTCCTTCTTTGTTGAATACTTCGATAGCCGTTACTTCTCCGTCTTCAGTTGGTTTTTTAACGATCCAGGCTTCTGCGATTTTCGTTACATCAAGGTGTAAATTGAAATCCGGGTCCATTACATTGAACCACTGCTGGTGCCAAAGTGTTTTCTTCACATTTCCGGTGTGGATCTGGATGACTCCCCTGTTTCCAACGAAAACCATAATTGGTGTATTTTTTTCAGAAGCATCTTCAAGGATGTTAACCACTTTAGCATTATCGATTTTCTTAGCAAATCCTTCCGGTGCCAATCTTAATGCCTGCGTTCTGCTTACTCCATATTTTCTGGTCATCATGAAGAAATCATGAGTGTCTTTCAATTCTGTCCATGCTTTTTTGAAACCTTCTACATCAATTTCTGCATCTGCTTTTTCAGCCTGCTTTGGAGCAACTGCCTCAAATACAAAAGCCTGATTCTGATCTTCAGCTTTGAATTTTTCAACGATAGCATCGAAAGCTTCTTCGTTGCTGTCTTTTGTCAGATAGATCTTGTGCAATGCCAGACCATCTTTTCCGAAAAACTGAAGACTTTTCTTATCTCCTTCCACAACTGCAAAAGCAAACTTCCAGTGGTTAAGGAAAATTCTAAGGTCAATGTCTTCTCCAACGAAAAGCTGTGCGTGCGGGCTGCTGAAATCACTGTTCTGATAGATTCCTTTTCTTTCGTGAACACATTCATCATTACGGGTAAGAGCCATTACTTTTCCCAACTGCTCAGCTTCTGTAAGAATTCCCGGAAAATCTGCATTTAAAACAGTTACACCATCCCCTACACTGGTTACTAATAATTCGGCTTCACTTACACCTAGCTGTGCAGCGGCATTTCTTATTCTGATATGTGGATTTTCTGCTTTCAGAGCTTCCCATTTTTCCTTTAAATCATTAACTAATGTGCTCATTATTTTATTTTTTTATGGTTAAAATTGTATAAATTCTTTGTATTGTTTCGTTTCCTGTTTTACTTTTTATTTCTTCTTCTTTTTCGGAAGTTTTCATTCTTTTAAAATGACTTTTGGAGATCAGTTCTTCCATTTCATTGTTGTTGTAGAGTGTGAAATCATACTCTGTAAACGGCAGTTTTTCCATGAAATCTCTTTGCCCGAATGTAAGAACGAATGTTCCGTCATCTTTCAAGACCCTGTAGATCTCATTTAAAAATTCTACCGGATTTTCCCAGAAGTACACAGTATTGACTGTAAATATTTTGTTGAAAGTCCCGTCCTGAAAAGGAAGTTTCTTTCCTTGATACAAAATAAAATCTGCCTGGTTTTCAAATTCTTTATTGAGTTTTCTGGCTTCATTGTGCATGGTTTCAGAAATATCGATTCCTGTATATCTGAGGTTTTTGGCAAGGCTCATGATACTTTTCAGGTGCCCGGCATTGCCGTGTCCTATTTCGAGGATATGCTGACCGTCATCTATCACAAGTGTTTTAATACTTTCCAACGTCATCCCGATGTTGGTGGCATTCATCATTTCACCAATCTCAATGCCTTTTTCTCCCTGAGGATTGGCAAGATTCTGTGCAAGGATTTTAAGTTCTTCTTTTTCCATGGTTATCCAAAAATGATCATTGGGTTATTTGTAATAGGGTGTCCGCAGATGGTACAAGGAAAATTATAGGCTTGGCTGATGTTTTCTGCTGTGAAAACTTCCTGTGGAGTTCCAAAGGCGGAAACTTTTCCTGATTTCATCAATAATATCTTGTCTGCAAATTGTGCTGCGAGATTCAGATCATGTAAAACAACAATGGCACTATTGGCTTTATTCGTAAAGTTTTTGATAATTTCCAACGCCTTATACTGATGTTTTATATCCAAATTGTTCAAAGGTTCATCCAGAAAAACCAGTTTATGGGTAATGTCGTTCTGTAATTGTGCCATTACTCTTGACAGATGCACCCTTTGCTTTTCTCCTCCGGACAGGGTATTGTAATCTCTGTCTTTCAGATGAAAAATATCGGTTTCATACATCATATTGTTCATGGCTTCCAAATCTTCTTTACCGGGCTGGGCATCAAAATAAGGATATCTTCCCATCATGACCACATCTTTTACTTCAAGCGGAATATCATTGCTGTTATGCTGAGAAAATTTTGCTTTATGTCTGGAAAGCTCCTTTACATTCCAATGCTGAATAAGCTTATCTTTAAATAATACTTTTTGTTTTCCGGATTTCACTTCATCTGCCAAAACACTCATAAGGCTTGATTTTCCTGCTCCGTTCGGACCTACAATGGCTAAAAATTCACCATATTCCAGAGAGACATCTACCCCATCCAGAATACGGAATTCTTTATGTTTATAATTAATCTGGTGTGCCTTGATCATTACAGTGATTTTTTAAATTTAACCAAAATAGCAATAAAGATAGGTCCTCCCATCAGTGCAGTCAGAATTCCTATTGGAAGCTCAGACGGCGCTACAATACTTCTGCTGAATGTATCTGCTGTTAGCAGCAAAATACTTCCGCACATGGCTGATAAAGGCAGGATAAAGGTATTGTTGGATTTGAATAAAAGTCTTAAAATATAAGGTACAATAAGACCTACAAAACCAATTGTCCCTGAAAATGCTACACAGGTTCCCACCATTAATGCAACGGTGATGATGATCTGTTTTTTCAGTTTTTCCACATTGATTCCCAGGTGCTGAGCATCTTTTTCTCCCAACATCATGGCATTCAAAGCTTTTCCTTTAGGCAATAAAATGATGTAAGCGATCGTCATTACAACGGCCAGAATGATATTCTTTGTCCATGTAGCGGCTGCCAGACTTCCCAGATTCCAGAAGGTTAAATCTCTAAGCTGTTCATCTTTTGAAATATAGATCAGGAATCCGGTAATTGAAAAACCTATTGCGGTTATTGCAACGCCGGTAAGCAGCATCATCACTACATTTGTTTTTCCTCCGCTTGTTGAAATCCTGTATACCAGCATCATAGATAAGAATGATCCTATAAAAGCAGCGATTCCTACCAATGAAAACTGTACAACCTCAGGAAGGTATTCTTTGAAATGTCCTCCTAAAACAATCGCAATTGCCGCCAGCAGGGTTGCACCCGATGTAAGGCCGATTAAATCACCTGTTGCCAGCGGGTTTTTAAAAAGTCCCTGAAGGCTGGTTCCTGAGACGGAAAGCATTCCTCCTATTAAAATTGCCATAACAATTCTGGCTGCTCTTACGTCCCAAATCACATATTTATCACTTAAGGACAAAGACGGATCACCTTTTATAAATTGCCACAGTGCCCTGAACGGAGAATTCTCTCCGAAATCATACACTCCTGTATTAAGTGACAGCACTGCTATAATGACCAGCAGTACTGCACTTATAATAAGATAAAAGTATAGTTTACTTTGTGTTTTCAATTAAAAGTTTGTTTAATCCTACTGCTGCTTCTCCTAGTCTCGGTCCGAAACCTGATACTAAACCTCCATCCATTGCGATGATCTTCTTATTCTTTCCTGCATTGGTTTGGGAAACACCCGGCATTTTAAGAGCGCCTTCGTTTCCTCCTGCTCCCTGTAAACCTGTTTCAAAGAAGAACAGTACATCAGGATTAGCTTTTACAACAGCTTCAGGGGTCAATGGTTTGAAGTCTTCAAAATCAGTTACAGCATTTTCACCTCCTGCAAGAGTGATCAATGAAGCCATTGGTGTATTTTTACCACTCACCATCAGCATATTTCCTCTGGCGTAGATGAATAATACTTTTGGTTTTTTAGCAATAGGCTGTACTTGTTTAAGATCAGCGTCAATCTTGTCGTTTAATTTCTGGTAATCTGTATTTCCAATCGCTTTTGCTACAGATTCGATTAACTTTTTAGTTCCATCTACTGTATATTCCTGTTTGAATACTTCAGTTTGAATCCCGGAAGATTTGATTTTCCCCATTAATTCAGGGTTGATATCTTTATCAGAAGCTAAAATTAATGTCGGAGACACTGCCATGATCGGCTCAATGGTCATTGATCTCATGTGGCCTAAATCTTTAGCCGTAGCTTTTAAAGATGCAGGATAAGTACTTGTAACATCTGTTCCCACGATTTCTTTTTCGTGGCCTAAAGCAGCTACGATTTCGGTAATTCCGCCGTTTAACGTTACTATTTTATTGTTGGTTTTTGGTGCTTCAGAAGTGGCTTCCCTTGTATTTTCTTTCGTTGATGCTTCTGCCTTTTTGCAGGAATACACTGCTACAAGTACAGAAGCTGCAAGGATGAATTTTTTCATGATATACTATTATTTGATTATTTATAAAGGTTCAAATTCAAAGTTGGTGTACCCGCGGTTTCCGTTTTCATCTTTCATTTTGTTGAATCTCAGTTTAAAGTAGAAACCTTCAGCATCTTTCAGCACAAAGAAACGGTCTGAGTAGACAAAAGGAACAGGATTCGATGCCGTGCCCGTTGTTGTTCTCCATTTATCACCGATGGCTCTATGATCGTTAAAAACAAATTTAGCCGGCTCTACGTCTTTCAGTTTGAATGCGGTATAAGCCTGATCCAGACTTCCTGTAACACTTACCTGGTAAGCACCTACTCCATTCAAGGTATTGGTCGTTACAAAATCTGCATAGAAGTAGCTTCCCGCGCTGGTTGCAGGTCCCATGAATACCTCATTGGTAAACGTTGTGAATGCTAAGTCCCAGCTTTTTTTCTTAGGCTGAACTTTTACAGGTGTACCTGTTTTCAGGTTGAAGAACGAAAAGTTGTATTCTGTATCTTTGGTAATGATATATTCTTTGATATCTGTTCCTGTCGCATTCAGATCGGCATAGCGGATTTTATATCCATTCTGAGCTCTCAGGATCTGAATTTTTTTCCATCCTCTCGGATCACCGGACAATGAAACGGAACCTGCCCCGATATTGGCTGCGGAAGGTATTTCTCTTCCCAGATTGATCAGATAAACAGGATTATCAGTATCATTTTCTTTGATGGCATCAATCCCGGAAGTCTGAGTCAGAAAATTACCATCAGGATTATCGATATACTTCATGTTGGCTGCATCAAATGTTCCTACCTGAGCAATTTCTTTCAAACTTTCAACATCAGCATCTTTTATTTTACTGATATCTGTAGCATCAGGTATTTTAATAACTGTCATAGCAAGAGACCCGTTCATTATTACACGAAATTCATCTCCTGTATAAAAACCAAGATCCCAGTCTGTTCTGCTGTTGACAGCCGGATTGGTGTAATCACTCAGATCAATCCAAACCTGATTAGGTTCTGTAGGACCACCCACTTTTACATTGACTTCTGATCCAGTCATGGGAGGAACCGGAACCGGATCTTCATCTGCAGAGAGACAGGACTGTGTGGCCACCATGATGGAAAGAACAGAAAATATTTTTAAATACTTCATAACAGTAACTTATTATTTAAAATTGAAACATTAATCTGGCAAAATAGCTTCTGCCATAGTATAAATTAACAAAACCATTCGCTGCTGTATGCGCTGAACCGGCAACTGCAGTAGAGTTTAATCTCGTCACATCAAATATATTTTTCACCCCTGCAGAAATTTCAAAATGCTTATTCCAGAAAGGCTGGCTTACGATAAAATCCATCATATGGAAACTGTCTACTTTTCCCAGGCGGAAACCACTTGCTCCGTCAGACACATAAATTCTGTCCGGACCTGTGAATTTATAGTAAAGGGCAAAATTGGTATCGGTATTTTTCAGTTTGTACGTTGCAGAAGCACCTGCCTGTACCAAATACTGGAAATCTGTAGGAGAAGAGGATGTTAATTCATTCATTGATACGGATGTTCCGTTCACAGATCCTCTTAAAGACAGGGCAAACTGATCTTTTCTGAAATCTACATTGGCTGAGAATAATAGATTTTTATACCTGTTCAGATTCATGTATTTATAGGTAGAAGGTTGTTTTACCACAACCATTTCAATCCTGTCACGCACATCCAGATATAATGCATCTACTCCATAAGCGATTTTCCAGCCATTATCCACTGAGAAGTTCTGATTCCAGAAAAGTCCCGCAGAGAATCCCTTTTCAGGATTTAAATCCGGGTTTCCCTGTACATCATGGTTAAGATTCACAAAATAGGTGTATAGCTCGTCATATTTAGGGAAACGGTTTGCAGATCCTAAGATTGCTCTAAGATTTGAATTCTCGGAAGTTTTATATCTTGCAGATAAGGAATAGTTGTACTGATCGTTAAAGTTCTCACTAAGGGAAAGTCTTACTCCCGGCCTTAATGAAAATTTGTCTGAAACATTCCATTCTGCGGAAAGGAAATTGGAATAGGTAAATATCTTTCTTTTTACCGCTTCACCAAAGAAGTCTCCGGCAATCAAAGCAGCATAACCATTAGTGTAATCTAACTCATACCCCAGCTGGAAATCAAAAACTTTACTATCCAGAAAATTACTGAACATCCCTCTTGAATAAATGACATCGGTTTTATAGTAAGATTTTTCATCCTGACGGCTCTTTATCGCTCTGTTTGGAATGTCGTAATTGTAGTCGTAATATTTTCTGTCCTGATTCTGATAAGAGAAATCCCCCATGTATCGGATATGTCCCAGATTGGTTTGAATATTAAACTGGTGAATCCAGCGGTCAGTATTGTACTTTCGGTCCCTGCTTTCATAAGATACTCCACCTACTCCATCATTAAGCGGATTTCTGCTTACTTCAGGGTTGTAGAAGTTAAAACTCTCATTAAGATAGGATAGTTTGTAAAAAAATGTTGTTTTGTTTTTGGTATATCTTAACAATGCAGAGGCATCATACTGATCTTTCGGGTTCCATTCATAGCCTCTCTGATTGTCCTGTCCGAAATATTTGTAACCTTTGCTTTCTCCTTCATATCCCATAAACTGGTTATGGTTGAAATTGATGCTGGCAAACCATTCATTGCTGATATTATAATCTATATTCAGGTTCTGAATATGTCTTCCGTTCCCTCTTTTCTTAAGATCGTAATTATCCCTTACCGTTTCTTCCTGTACCGAACCTCTTACGCTTACTTTTTTTGTACTGGTTTTCTTTGTAATAATGTTGATTACTCCGGCAACTGCTCCATTTCCATATTCAACGCCCATACTTCCTTTTACAATTTCAATTCTTTCGATATTGCTTAAGGTAATTTTGGTAAGGTCAATATTACTTCCCAATCCTGTATCCCCTACTACCGGAATATTGTCGATAAGGATTTTCACATAATCACCGTTAAGTCCCATAATATTGGCCGTGGAATTTCCTGAACGGGTATCCGGAGTGATCTGTATGTTAAGACTTTGATTTAAAACCTCGGCAACATTAGTGGCTGCCATATTTTTAATCTGTTCTGCATCAATTACATCAACCTTATATATCGATTTGTTAATGGACTGCTGCATGTACTGTCCTGTAATAACAACTTCTTCAATTTTCTTTTGATTAAGAGAATCCTTTTCTTGTGCATTCACCCATAAGGCCACGGATAATGATAGAACGGAAAGCACTTTCTTCTTCATAAGGGTACAAATTTTCGACAAATATAAAACTTTATTTAGACTCATTAAAAATAAATATATATTTTTGTGGAATAATTCTAAATAAAAATAATCTCATGAAATTAAAATTACTTTTAGGAACTCTGATGTTTACAGCCTTAACAGCGAATGCTCAGGTATCTAACATCAATGAAAATTTCAATAATTTTACAGCCGGGAATACAACTTTCCCTCAGTTTGGATGGTCTGCCATTGTTGCACCAATTACCGGAGAGTTTCCTCCTGTACCTCCGAGAATGATTGTAACAGGTGATTCTAACAGGTTCGTTCAATCCTATGCAGGAAATAATGCGGCAGGGTCTTCATATCTGATTTCTCCTCAAATTGAAGTTCCAACAGGAAATAAGACATTAACTTTTGATACGACTTTAGTATCTCCGTCTCCCGGTCCGGGTAGCATCCAGATTGGGATAGCATCCAATCCTGCGGATATGTCAACATTTGTTCCTGTCGGAAGCCCCATCAGTGTATCGGTTATTGGTACAGTTCAGAATATCAGTGTAAATATTCCGGCATCTACAGGTTCATATATTGTATTTAAATTTACTCCTACAGCAACTCACGTTGCAATTCAGGTTGATAATGTAGTGTATAACACGACAGCTTCTTTAGGAGTAAATGACAACAATAAAGTAACAGAAAACATCAGATTTGCCTTAAATTCTGATCAAACGGCATTAGAATTTAAATCAAAAAAAGATCTTAAAAATATCAGCATTTACTCTGCTGCCGGACAAAAAGCAACAGAAGGAAAACCCAACGGACAAAATTTTGATATCAGCACTCTTCAGACTGGAGTTTATTATATGAATATTGAAACATCTGAAGGAAAAACGATTCAGACAAAATTCATCAAAAAATAAGGTTTATTAGACTATTATTGGCCTTTTTAAAGCCGGCGGGATCAATCCTTCCGGCTTTTCTGTGCTCATATTTTATGTAAACAAAAGTATAATTAAAGTAAAAACACGATAAAAATCATGTTTTTATTTAGACTCATTAAAAATAATTATATACTTTTGTAGAATCATTCTAAATAAGGATTTAAAAAATAAGTTATGAAAACAAAACTATTATTGGCTTCAGTATTGGCAATGTCTGTTCAGCAGACTGTTTTGGCACAAACTGATGCATTGGGATACTCACAGGTAAATATGACAATGGGGAGCGGATATCAAAACAGAGTATTTGTAAATCTTGCAGATGGTAATATGGTTTCTCAGCCTGCCAATACCTGGGATGTTGCTTTTTATAGAAATTCAAACTATGCATTTGGATCAAGAATAAATGATGCAAAGGATATTGAAGTGTTCACTGCTTCAACTAATTTAGCAGACTGGGATAATATCAGCATCAGCAATGAGGCTTCATGGGGAGATCCTCTTTATAACCCGGATCAGACCACTGACTGGAGCCAGGGAGCTTTTGAACAGGGACCTGTGACATCTTCAAACCCCAATATCCCTTCAACAGGATGGGGAGTTTACAATCCTATGAATCACCATATCCAGGGGAAAGCTATTTTTGTTTTAAAATATCCTTCAGGAACATACATCAAATTTGCGATAGAAGATGCGTTTGCAGGATATACTTTTAAATATTCAAAATGGAATGGTACTGCTTGGGGCGCTACAGAAACAAGAACCATCGCTAACGGAACGGATGATTCATATTTTAACTATTTTTCATTTGATACCGGAGCAAAAGTTCCTGATCTTGAACCGTCAAGAAATGCATGGGATTTCGTATTTACAAAATATTATACGTTCTATATGGGCGTGCAGATGTATCCGCTTTCCGGAGCCATCCAAAGCCCTAATATCAAAGTAGCAATGACACAGCCGGAAACACAGGCTACAACAGCTTATACAATCCCTGCCAATGCAAGTTTCTCAACAGCTATTACAACTGTGGGCCACTCATGGAAAGGCATCGGAACGGTAAAAAGCGATGTGGTATACTATGTTAAAAAAGGAAATGACTACTACAGAATGTACTTCACAACTAATGGCGGGGCAAGTACAGGCAATATGTATTTCAAATACAAAAAAATTACTGAAACATTAGGAATTACTGAAGTTGGGAAAAAGGCTTCTTTTGGTATCTATCCTAATCCTGCACCAGCAGATAAAAAAGTAACGGTTCTTTTTGATGTTAAAGAAAAAGCAAGCAACAAAGGAAATGTGGAGGTTTATGATCTTACCGGTAAAAAGGTATATTCTGCAGAGCTTTCTAATCAGGCAGGATTCTACAAACAGGATCTGAACCTTTCTACGCTTACATCAGGAAATTACCTTGTAAAAATTACTTACGGTGGCCATTCGGAGACGAAAAAGCTTATCGTGAAATAAACTTTTTATTTTAATACTTTCTATTTTTTCTAATAAAAAGGCGGTTTCAATAGTTTGAGACCGCCTTTTATTCTGTAAGGTAATTGAGAAATTCTTTATATCCTCAAAATTAATATATCTTAAATCCTTTGTACACTTCTGCTGAGCTCTCCATGATTTTGGAAGCATCTTTACGGAAATCCAAAAGGTGGTCCTGGCCGTTATGTCTGTTGTGATGCTCAACACTTTCCCAAAGTTCGATCAGGAAGAAAGTTCCTTTATTATCTTTATCCTCAATAAGGTCATACTGCAGGCAGCCTTCTTCTTTTCTTGTTTCTTTCACAAGGTTCTGAAACAGCTCTACCGCATCCATCAGATAGTTTTCATTAAACTTAAAAAGTGCAATGATATGTAAATTCATGTTCTAATATTTAGTGATGTAAAAGTAAAATATTTTCAAAACCGAATATCTTTTTAAACCCTTTATTTTTCAATACAAGGCATAATTTCTAGTTAAAAACTGATTTATAAATAGTTATAGAACTCATCACAATCACCAATGTTCCGATAATCACAAACATTTTCTTCACAGGTAGCCTTGCAGTAAGCATAGCTGAAAAAGGAGCAGTAATAATTCCGCCGATTAAAAGGCCGAGAATGATATTCCAGTGCTGAATTCCCAGCGTAAAGAAAAAGGTAACGGCGGCCGTTAGGGTAAGGATAAATTTGGCTACGGTAGAACTTCCTACGGCAAATCTTGGAGTAAATGCATTTTTAATCAGAGTTCCGGTTACCAGAGGTCCCCATCCTCCACCGGCAAAAGAGTCTATAAAACCACCTATCACTCCCAGTCTGGTAAGATTGGTTTTCCTTTTCAATGCTTTACTTTGTTTTTCTTTGAAAGCATTTGATAAAATCTGAATCCCGAGATATAAAGTATAAAAAGCGATCAGTGTTTTGGTGATTTTTGCATAGTATTCTCCAAGATAAGTAAGACTTACCGCACCAATAACAGCCCCGATAACTGCCGGTACTGCAAGTTTTTTCACTAAACTCTTACTGACATTTTTCAATCTGATATGACTGAGACTTCCCGCTGCCGTTGTAAAACTTTCTGCTGAATGGATACTTGCACTCACAATATGTGGTGGAATATTCAGAAGCATAAGTGTGGTGGTACAGATCACTCCATATCCCATCCCCATTGATCCCGCCACAATTTCTGCAAAGACCCCTACCAGAAGCATCCAGTAAAAAATATAATTATTTTTTGCCAGAATGGTCTGCAGCTCTTCCAGATATCCCAGTTCATACATTGAAAAAACAACAATAGATATAATGACAGCCGTCACAAAAAGGACATTAAGCCTTACCTGAATTTTTCTTGAAATCACCATATTAAAAAATCGTTTTAGTCTGTAGTTTTTGATTATCCGTCACATCGAAAATAAAGACATTTAACGATCGTATGTTTTCAGCACTTCTGTATAAGGTAATATTTGCAGATATACTGTATACTGCAGCAGAATGCACTGCAGTCATGGAGAGTGTAAGCTTTTGTAATCGGTTTGCCTCTTCTTTTGAAATCATAGTTTATTCATTTGAAGTACTGCAAATATCTGATAAAATATTTATCCTACAAAAAAAGTAGACTATTAATTCAAAAAAAAGGATCAGGTCAGTCGACCAGATCCATTAAAGTTTTTTTCTCCAGAATATTCAGCGAAGCATCCCGCACCTCTATCAGTACATCATGAAGTCCACAGTGATCTTCATTGCAGTCATCACATTTTTCGTAAAAATTCAGACTTACGCAAGGAAGCATGGCAATAGGACCGTTTACCAGACGAATGATTTTCGCCAGTTTCACATTTTCAGGTTTTTCCTTCAGAAAATATCCTCCACCCTTTCCTTTTTTACTGTCAAGAATTTCCGCTTTTTTTAGTTCAAGCAGAATATTTTCCAAAAACTTTAAAGGAATCTTTTTGTGTTCCGCAATTTCGGAAATAAGAATCGGGCCTTCATTTCTTTTTTCTACAAGATATGAAAGCGCCTTGAACGCATATTGAGATTTTTTTGAAAGCATTACAGCAAAAATAAGAAAATTGTTTAACATTTGAAAAAGAGCTGCAAGCAGAAAGATAAATCTTCAATTACAGCTTTGCCTTTAGGTATTTTTGCTCATCCGGCTTATCCGTAATTTCACGGTTTTAGTACCATATTTTTGCCTTTCTCCTATTAAATCATTATGTTTGCCGTATGTTCAGTAAACAAGAGGCACAGCAGTTAAAAAAGGAATTTTGGACCGCTTTCGGAAGATCATTTCCCAGAAAATGGATCCTTTATGATACCAAAATCAAGGATATGGCATTTAAATTTTCTGCCGACAATAAAAAAGCAGAAGTTTCTCTGGATATCGAAATGAAGGACGAAATTTTCCGAAACGCCTATTACGAAAAGATCTGGTCATTGGAAGATATCTTAAAAGATTATACCGGAGATTTTCATAAAGAAGAACACTTTACCCTTGAGAACGGAAAGATTATCAGCAGGATATGGATAGAAAAACATGGAGTTTCCATTTTCAACAAAAATACCTGGCAAGAAATTTTTGAATTTTTTGTGGACAAAATGGACGGTTTCGAAAGGTTTTACTATGAATATGAGGATTTTATAAAGGATATATAAAATACTTACGAAATAAATACTATTTTACACTTCAGACTTAGATAAAAAAAGAAAACTTATCTTTGTGATACCACTTAAACTAATAGATGAAACTAAATAACGTGATTAAAAATGAGAAAAGTGTACAAAAACATTTTTGGAGAAATTATCTCTAAAAGTAAAGCTGTGAAGCTAAGCGAATATCATCTGTATTATTATGAGGAAGGTTCTGATTTTCTAAAAGAAATTGAATTCATCAACGAAGACAGTGTTTACAACATCAATTATTTTTTAAGTGACGAAGAGGACGAGGCGAATGTAGTAGAATATCTTAAGGAGAAATCTGATTTTTTTGATATTGAGAAAAAAGAAACTGCCGACGGTTTTATTATTTCTACCAATAAACTGTATTCCCTATCCGTAGATGATCTGCCTTTAATTTCTAAAACCGTTTTCAAAACGGACGACCTGGAAAACTTTATCTGCTCTCAGGTCATTGATAACGAAACCCATGAACCACAGCTCGAAAGAACCATAAAATGCTGGTATACCCAGGATAAAAGTGGTGAAAAATATGCCGCCATAGAATGCAGCTACCAGGAAGACGGAAAGCTTGAACTGGCTGTAGACAAAACTCCTGATCCCGACCATGAAGAAAACTGGGTTCATTATGATTATGACACCTTCCAGGATCTTCAGGCTCAGATCCCTACCGATATCAGTTATTACAGAACTGCCGCTTTACTTCCAAAAGGAGCCTTTCAGCAATAATCTATAGTGTATTAGTACTAATCTCAAATATTATTGAATATCGATGTGAACTCAACTTTTTTATAACTAAAGCTATAAGCAAGGCTTCTGTGGTCACCCTTCCAGCAGGTTGTTTCCTTCAGGAGTCATAATTAAATTGATTTTAAAGCAAGATTGGGCCATATTACAATAAAAAGTCCGGAAGAAAGTATCTTCCGGACTTTTATATTTTATCCAAATTTCTTTTTTCTCAGCCAGAAGAACAATCCTCCGATAAGGCCGATAATGGCCAATGGAAGCAGTAAGTTCAGCCACTGCCATGTGGACTTCTCTTCAGTGATTCTTTGTCTGTCCAGAAGTCTTTCTTCAATATTTCTGTTTCTCAGTTCCATCAGGTTGCTGTCGTCTAATAGATAGTCTAAAGCATTTCTCAGGAACTGTTCGTTTCCAAATTGCTCGTTGGTCAGCAGGTCTACACCTAATGGAAGCGGTTTTCCTTTGATCACCTTATTTCTTCCTACATCACCGTCTGCAATAACGATCATTTTGTTTTCCGGGCTGGATGGTTTGAATCCAGGGTAAGATTTTCTTTCAATTCTGGATGCATAGGCAGAATTAAACTTTCCTTCCAATGCTACAGCGAAAATCTTCGGTGTGCTTGGTTTTTCCATTTGTCCAAGACTGTCTACACTTGCAATTTCTTTCAGGTCCACATAGTTCGGAACCTGTTTCAGTAATGTTCTTTCACTGGATTCGAAAAGAACTTTTGTTTTGATATTCTTTCTTCCCCCTAAAGTATCGATAGAAGTAGGGAATTCAAATTTTACCGGGTTAATATTCTTTGTGACCGGATTATTATTTTCAGCAATTCCAAGCGGATAATACGGCCAAGGCAGGCTTGTGTATTGTGGATTTCCGCTTACTTCTCCTGTAACCAGTCTTAATAGTGCAAACTTTTTAACGTCTTTTACCAAAGCGGGATTAATTCTTAACCCATAATTGAAAAAGAAGTCTGTCATATTGATATCTACCGGGAAAGGCATTACTTTTTTAGATCTTGTTAAGGTATCCATCTCAGCATTTACCGCATCAATCATCCAAAGGGTTTTCCCTCCATTCATGATGTACTGGTCAAGGATTACTTTTTCATTATCTGTGAAAGCTTTTCTTGGTTTTGCAATCACCAAAGCACTCATTTGCTTTAATAAAGGAACATCTTCTAATGAAAGTTCAGTCTGGTTTTTAGGAATAATAGGTCCAGCATCATAGTTTTCCATAGCCAGCTGTACAAATCCCTGGAATTCATCAGGGTTCAATTCATCATGATTGACCAGAATCCCGATTTTCTTTCTTTTTGCAGCTGCAATATTTTTAATGTTGGAAATAAGATTATACTCCAGCCCTTCAATGGATCTTGTTAACTGCTGGTCAGCATCAATTCCGGCCTGTTGTACTACCAACGGTATAGAAACACCGTCATTCCCATGTTTGATTACAGCATATGGGAAAAGGGTGATCTGTGAAATCTTTCCATCTTTTACATCCGGAAGAATAGACGGCTGCATTCCCAAGGCCATCAGCGTGTCCTGAGACATTTTTGTTTTAATCGGATCGATGAATTTAAAATCGATCTTCGGATTTATTTTTCTGAATTCTTCCAGCATGAATTTCGTCTCGCTCTGAAGCTGTTTAAAACTTGCCGGAAAATCTCCTTCCAGATATATATCAACAGTCAGAGGCTTTTTAACAGACTCCAGTACTTTGATGGTATTATCAGAAAGTGTATATCTTTTTTCTTTTGTTAAGTCTAATCTGATTCCTGAATAGGTCAGGATAATAACCAAAGGAACAATTGCAATTAAGAAAATTCCCAGTGGAGATTTAGCATTGATCTTCTTCATAATTCTACTTCTTTTTGTTTATAAAATGATTGGACAATACTAATGAAGCACCAATGACAAGAACAAAATACGCTACATCTTTAAAATCAATAAGCCCTCTTGTAAAGCCTAAGAAATGCTGATAGAAACCTATATTCTGAAGGATAAAATCTGCTCCTCCCAAAAGTTTATAGCTTGCTAATTGCTCGATTCCAAAATACATAATGAAGCACATGAAAACGCCCAACAGATAAGCCATAATCTGATTCTGTGACAATGAAGAAGCCAAAATTCCCACGGCGGCAAATGCCGCAATTAAAATAATCAGTCCAAAGTAACTTCCAAAGGTCATTCCCAGATCAATATTTCCAGCAGGAACTCCCAACACATATACTGTATAAAGGTAAATAAGTGAAGGAATAAGGCATAAAACCCCAACAATCCATACAGAAAGGAATTTCCCGGTTACGAGATCAGAAACCTTTAACGGCTGTGAAAAAAGCCAGTTTAATGTTCCTGTCTGCTGTTCTTCCGCAAAAGTTTTCATAGAAAGGGCCGGAATGATAAACATCAGCAGCCATGGAACCAATACGAAATAACTCTGAAGCGAGGCCATTCCGATCTCAAAAATATTAGAATCGTTGTCGAAAAAGAACAGGAAAAGAGTTGCGATCAAACTGAAAGCGGCAATGATCACCCATGCACTCCAGTTTCCAAAGTAACTCCAAAGTTCTTTCTTTAAAATTGCAATCATAGTTTTTTTGTAAGATGTAAAAAGGATGAATGTTTAAGACACACGTCCTACTCTACAATTATTTGTTTTTTTTATTTTTATTAACCAGTTTCACAGTCATCATGATCAGAAATACAAGAACGAAAAATCCTGCAATTAATTGCCACCAGTATTCGATCACCATTGATTTTAATATAACGGTAAACACAACCAGAAACAGAATGAATGTTGCAATTTCATTCGCCTGTCTCAGTTTGATATTGGCAATCGGCAGTGTACCACCATGTAATTCTTTTAAATGAAGGACTTTTTTCCAGCACCAGTAATGGTAAATGGCAAGCCCGATAAGGAATGTTAGTTTTAAGTGAAACCATCCCATTTTCATCAGGCCAGGATTTAAAAAGATCATGACCAATCCACATACTGCCATGATTACCCCGGCAGGAACTGTGATAATATTCCACAGTCTTCTGGCCATAAAGGTGTACTGCTCTCTAAGAATTTTCTTTTTCTCTTCAGGAAATTCATCGGTGTCTTTATAGTAAACGAAAATCCTCACGAGATAAAAAATTCCCGCAAAATAGCTTACCATAAAAATAATGTGCAGCGCTTTGATTATTGTATAAAGCATTCAGAAAAAATTAACAGCAAAGATAAGCTTATTATATAATTGTTAAAAATAAATTTCTTTTGATCAGGAAAATATAAGTAAAAACCGTTTTATATAAAAAATAATTCGGCTCGGGGCAGCAAAGCTGCCCGAGCCGAACATTATATTTCCATTATTTTAATCAACGTAATGATTAAGAAATCACTCCTAATTCTTTTCCAACTTTTTCAAAAGCAGCAATTGCTTTATCCAAATGTTCTTTAGTATGAGCAGCAGATAACTGTACTCTGATTCTGGCTTTTCCTTTCGGTACTACAGGATAGAAGAATCCGATTACATAGATTCCTTCATCCATAAGCTTTTCAGCCATTTTCTGAGAAAGAGGTGCATCGTAAAGCATTACCGGAACAATAGCAGCATCACCGTCAGGAATATCAAAACCTTTCGCTTTCATTTCGGTTCTGAAATATTCTGCATTTTCCATTACCTGATCACGAAGAGAAGTATTATCAGAAATCATATCCAATACTTTCAAAGCAGCTCCTACGATCCCAGGTGCCAGAGAGTTCGAGAACAAATAAGGCCTTGAACGCTGTCTCAGCATATCAATGATCTCTTTTTTACCGGAAGTAAAACCTCCTAAAGCACCTCCTAATGCTTTTCCTAAAGTAGAAGTGATGATATCCACTCTACCCATTACTTCATTGGCTTCGTGAGTTCCACGGCCTGTTTTTCCGATGAAACCTGTTGCGTGAGAATCATCTACCATTACCAAAGCATCATATTTATCAGCAAGGTCACACACTCCTTTCAGATCTGCAACAATACCGTCCATTGAGAATACTCCGTCTGTTACGATAATTTTGAAACGGTGGTTCTTTTCAGAAGCTGCAATCAGTTGAGCTTCCAGATCCGCCATATTATTGTTTTTATATCTGTATCTCGCTGCTTTACAAAGACGAACACCGTCAATAATAGAAGCATGATTCAGTTCATCTGAAATAATAGCATCCTCTTCAGTAAACAAAGGTTCAAAAACCCCACCGTTTGCATCAAATGCTGCCGCATAAAGAATGGTATCTTCAAGACCTAAAAAGTCAGCGATTTTTTTCTCCAAATCCTTGTGAATATCCTGTGTCCCACAGATAAAACGTACAGATGACATCCCGTATCCATGAGATTGAATCATTTCCTGAGACGCTTTCATTACTTCCGGGTGGTTGGATAATCCCAGATAATTATTAGCACAGAAGTTCAAAAGCTTTTTTCCGTTAGCTTCTATTTCTGTACTTTGCTGAGAAGTGATGATTCTTTCTCTTTTGTAAAGTCCGTCATTCTCAATATTCTGAAGTTCGTTCTGTAAATGTTGAAGGTATTTTTCAGAGATCATTTTTAGTAATTTTTTAGATGTGCTAATTTACTAAAAAGGCAGTAAAATAAAACCTTTTATATGTTTAATTCTAAAAAATCAATTCAGGTTTCAGTTTTAACATTATTAGTCTATAAATTTAGTGGGATAATATTTATATTTGTTTAAAATTTGAGAGCATGAGATTAAAGCCGGTACAAAAAATAAAGACCATCCATTCAGAAACCTTTATTAAGGACCATATGAAGCCGAGAATTCCAATTATTATTGAAGATTTTATACATCCGGAAAGCCCTGCCTTCAAAAAATGGAATTATGAATATTTCAAAGAAATTGCAGGAGATCACAAGGTAAATATTTATGGCAGCGAGCTTGATTCTCTTGACAGAGTCGCAAGTGATCCTATAGCACAAAGTACATTTTCAGAATATCTCGATCTTATACAGTCCACCCCTACTGAACACCGCCTTTTTTTGTTTAATTTATTAAAAATAAAACCTGAACTTAAAAACGATCTTATCTACAATGATGTTACAAATGGTAAAATACTAAAATGGCTTCCTTTTATGTTTTTTGGAGGGGAAGGTTCTGTTACCAGAAATCATATTGACATTGATATGTCACACGTTTTCATTACCCAGTTTCAGGGAATCAAAAGAATCTGGCTTTTTCCCTGGGAACAGTCTGATTTTATGTATAAGCTGCCATATAACTTCCACAGTCTTGCCCAAATTAAAAACCCAGACTACAGAAAATATCCTGCACTACTCTATTTAAACGGCTATGAAGCAGTGATTCACCCTGGTGAAACCCTTTATATTCCTTCCGGATGGTGGCACTATATTCAGTATGATACGGAAGGCTATTCCATCTCGGTGAGAGCCTTACCTTCAAGTCCTCTTGAGAAATGGAGAGGATTCAAGAACCTGGTCATCACAAGACATTTTGACAACCTCATGCGAAAACTGTTTAAAGAAAGATGGTTTGGATATAAAGTAAAAATAGCCCGGAAGAGAGGGGCTAAAGCTGCCAGAAAACAAAGAAGCTTTCAGATCTGAAAGCTTCCTGTTATTTTTATCGGTAATGATAAGTAAAATATGTATTGATATTTTAGAGTCTTAAATTTTAATGTTTAATGAATTTGATGCTTTTTTCATCAATGGTAATGAAATAAGTTCCCGGAACCAATTCTGAAATTCCGATCGCTTTGCCTGGCTGATAAGTTCCTTTTACTACCAGTTTCCCATCTACTGCATGAATCGTAAAATCTGCAGCTCTGTTGATACCTTTCAAGTTAATTTCATTTTTTGCAGGATTTGGATAGAGTCCAAAGCTTTCTTTCTCAACAGAGGAAACACTTAAAGTATTATCCTGAGTAACGGTAGAGTTTTTCTCCAGAATCTGGTACTCATAATTGAACTGAACACTTGCAATAGGGAATGTCACAGATTCTAAAAAACTTTGGTTATTGGAAGTATTGTTAAGGACCAGATAAGCCGTTTGTCCTGAAGTTCCGGTTACTTTTATAGGTAAAGGCATTTCGAAAAAACTCACTGCAGAACTGCTTTGGGTCTGAGAAACTTTAAATAAAGCCTGATTACCACCCTGCATCCATTTTATAGTATACGTAGGATATCCTTCCCCATACACCCAGTCATTAAAAAATCCTGTAAAATCTGTTCCGGTAGACTGAAGCAGAGAAGCATTAAAATCTGCGGTACGAGCATAGCTGTAGGCTAAATTCGGTCTTGCATGATAATCTTTAAGAGCTTGATAAAATGCAGCATCACCTAAAATCCATTTCAGCATTCTCAGTACATATCCACCTTTAGAATAAGACAGTCTGCTGTCAAATATTCTATTGATGCTGGAAAGTCCGCTGTCTGGCACATATACAGTTCCCGTTGTACTTGCTGTAATATAATTGGATTGACCTTGCAGATAATTAAGGAACTCAGTATTGGTCATCAGTAACTTTTCATTGGCAACATGTTCTCCGAAAGTTGCAAAACCTTCATTCAACCAGATATCATTCCATGCACCGCAGGTTACTTTATCACCAAACCACTGATGAGTAAGCTCATGGGCAATCAACTGTTTGCTCCAGCCTCCCATGGAAGACATCGTCTGATGCTCCATACCTCCTCCGTACATAAATTCCATGTGGCCGTATTTTTCATTACGGAAAGGATAAGAACCAAAATAGGTTTCAAAAGTATCCATCACCTGCTTTGTCCAGTTAATATTGGCTATGCTGGTAGCATTTGAATTCGTAGACGGATAAATATAGTTGACAAAAGGAAACGGAGGGTTTCCGATGGTATCAGTAAGCTTGACAAAGTTGGTAATAGACAATGCGATAAGATAAGCCGGTGTAGGATACATCGTTCTCCAGAAAGTAAGCTTGGTTGATCCTGTAGGGAAAGTTTCGGACATAAGTTTTCCATTGGCGGCAACACTGTAATTAGATGGCGTTGTAATTTTGAAATCGAATCTTTCAATTTTATCATTCAGACTTTGTTTTGTGGGAAACCAATCCTGTGCGCCATAAGGTTCATTTAAAGTAGAAAGTACCGGGACTCCGCCCTGCGTAGCTGTTGTAAAGGCACCATTGGCACTAGGCGGCATTCCTGAATAATGAATCGTCAGAGAATCCAGCGTATTCGCAGCTATCGGAGTCTGAAAATCAATTTTCACTTCGTTGGAAGGAAGCTGCTGGAAAACAAGGTTGTTACCATGATATTTAACCTGAGAAACCGTTAAAGAAGTTGTCAGATCAAAATAAATGCTTCCCATACTCTGAGTAGGTTTAAAATGAGAAGTTACCGATCCGGAAATATTATTGGAAGCCGGATTGAGCGTAACATCCATTCTTTGATACTGTAAATCGTAATTCAGAGTATTGGGATTCGTATTCCCGATATTCATTTTTTGCGTAAAGGATTTTTTCTCTTTTTCGATCAATCCTTTCATATCAATGTTTTGTTCATGCTTCTGGCCATAGAACTGCTGAGAAAATAAAAATCCCAACACCAAAAGGTACAATTTTGTCATGTTTAGAAAAATTTAACCAAATATAAAAAAAACCTTTTAATCAATGATTAAAAGGCTGTTATAATATATAAAATAAAAAATTTTTAAAGATCCAGTGCAGGTTCAAGAATTTTCTCCATTCTCTTTTTCACCATATCTACCGACCCTGAATAGTTATTTACCATTAAAGAAAACACCAATGTCTTCCCGGAATTTGTCTTCAGATAACCTGCTAATGTTTTTACTTTATTCAAAGTTCCTGTTTTTGCAAAAACCTGTCCGTTACCTCCACCTATGAACATTCTTTTTAACGTTCCGGATTGTCCTCCGATTGGTAAAGAAGTCAGATAAGATCTGTAATATTTCTGATCCATCAAAGAGGTTAGAAATTTCGCCTGAGAAATAGGCGTTACATTATTGCTTCTTGAAAGCCCGCTTCCATCCATATAATTAAGACCATTCATATCAAAACCGGCATCCTTCAGGTGGTTTGTCACCACAATTCTTCCTGATTCTGAAGTCTGGTCACCCATTTTCTGATAACCAACTGTTCTTAATAAAGCTTCTGCCAATGAATTATCACTGTGCTGATTGGTATAATAAATAATGTCACTTAAAGTTGGAGATTTATAAGCTGAAAGCATTTTTCTGCCTTCCGGGGCTGAATCTGTCATTTTCGGACTTACTTTTCCGGTAACAGGGATTCCGCTTTTCACCAATGTTGTTCTGAACGAGTTGGCAAGATAGGCCGGAGCATCAGGAATTTTGGTTGTTAAAGCCCCGTTTCCTTCATATTTATCAGCATATACCATCTGATGATTGTAAGGAGAAACATAGAAAAATTTCTTATCCGTTGAGAAACTCCCTTTTTTGACAATCAGTTTTTCGTTAGCCGGGTTGATATCACGGGTACTTCCTGCAGGCAGATAATAATTATTGTTTTCCAGCCATACAACATTTTCCGGAAGCACTGAAATATTGCCTTTGAAAAGCGCTGTCTGAATGATAATATCACCATTTACCTTTTTGATTCCCTCTCTTGAAACTCCGCCCACGAAATCTGAAATAATGTCTCTGTAAGATGATGCACCCGCTTTGTTTGTTCCCAAAGAAGGATCACCGCTTCCTATGACATACAGATTTCCATTTAAAACTCCATTTTCATCTATAGTTCCTGAATACTCCAGCTGAGTCATCCAACGGTAGTTTTCACCCAGCAGGTTTAATGCCGTTTCCGTTGTAAGCAGCTTTGTAGTAGAAGCAGGTACCAGAGGAGTATTTTCATTGTACGAAGAGATTACTTTCTTCGTTTTCGGATCGTACACTACGAATCCCCAGCTTGCATTTTTCAGCACAGGATCCGCCATCATTGTGTTCACATTAATATCTACAAGTTCTTTTGCTGACAAAACAGTTTTCTCCACCATCGTACTAACGGGTGAAGGCAGGTTTAAACTGCTTTTCTGACTGTCATAATTCTGAGAATAAAGAACGGTAGAAACGGTAGATTGAGCCAGGAAAAGACCAGAAGCCAACACCGCCGCACTTGAAATATATTTTCTGAAATTTACCATCTATCTTCTTTTTGTTCTATAGTTTTGACGCTATAAAAAATGACAGGTTAAATCATTCAATTAAAGAGCCAAACACTTAATCAACGTCCAAAAGTAGAAATTATTGTCATATAACAGACCACTGACCCGTTATAAAAGAGTGTAAAGTTTGTTAAAAATTGTTAAAAATCAACAAAAACATCTTTTTTAATGCTTTGATATGCAGTGATTTCATCAAATTCTTTCAAACTTATCAAAACCAGGTTTTTGAATTTCTCATAGTTTTTCCCACGGGGAAGCTTAAGCATAATCTGAAACTGATATAGATTATTCAGCCTTGCAATCTGAGCTCTTTCAGGACCTAAAACACAATCTTCCGGAAGATATTTTCTTAAAATGGAGCCCAGGAACTGAGACGCCCGGTCCACTTTATCTTCTTTTCTGTGCTTCATTTCAATCATAATAAGCTTCGTAAAGGGCGGATAATGGAATTTCTGGCGTTCGGTAAGGATATATTTATAGATCTTCGCAGGATTGTTCATCTTGATCAGCTGGAATACAGAATGATCAGGATTAAAGGTTTGAATAAGAATTCTTCCTTTTCCGGAAACCCTTCCGGCTCTTCCTGAAACCTGTGTGATCAGCTGATAGGCTCTTTCTTCTGCTCTGAAATCCTGTACATATAATAAGGAATCCGCTTTGGGAATAGTAACGAGTTCAATATGATCAAAATCCAGTCCTTTGGAAATCATCTGAGTTCCTACGATAATGTCTGTTTCTCCGTCTTCAATCTTTTCATATAGCTTTTCGTAGGCAAATTTCTTACGCATAGAATCCACATCCATTCTGTCCACCTCATTTTCCGGAAACAGTTTGGAAACTTCTTCATGAATCTGCTCTACACCTACTCCTCTTTCGTTCAGCTTTTCAGAATTGCATTTCGGGCAGGTTTTCGGTTTTGAAGCTCTTTGTCCGCAGTAATGGCATTTCATTTCATTGGCTGCCTTGTGATAGGTCATCACCACATCACAATTGGAGCAGTAATTGACATAGCCACAGCTCTCACATTCTATGACATTAGAATAGCCACGGCGGTTGTGCAGGACAATCGCCTGTTTTTTTTCATCCACCGTCTTCTTAATCTCTTCAACAAGTTTCAAAGAGAAATTTCCGGAAACTTTTTTAGAATCCAGCGCTTCTTTGAAATTGATCAGTTCATATTCCGGCAGATTCACATTCCCGAATCTTTCATTCAGGAAAACATATCTCATTTTATCTTTTCTGGCTCTGTAGTAGCTTTCGACAGAAGGTGTTGCAGATCCAAGGATTACTCCCGCATTGTAAAATCCGCCCAAAACCAATGAGGCATCTTTAGCATTGAAATAAGGAGTCACTTCCCTTGGTCTGTAGGCAGAATCATGCTCTTCATCCACCACAATAAGTCCCAGGTTCTGATAAGGTAAAAACAATGCATTACGGGTTCCGATCAGAATACGGATATCATTCTGCCTGATTCTTCTCCAGACTTCTACCCTTTCAAAATCTGTCAGTTTCTGGTGGTAAAAACCTAGCTGCCTGCCATATTTTTTTTCTAATCTCTGCGTAATTTGTTTGGTAAGGGAAATTTCAGGAAGCAAAAACAGAACATTTTTCCCTTCTTTGATACATTCCTCAATTTTTTCTAAATAAATATGTGTTTTTCCTGATGAAGTTACCCCATGAAGCAGGACATTTTTTCCTTCTTCAAAAGCTTGATCAATTTCAGATTTAGCAATTTTCTGCTGTTCAGAAAGTTCTTCCAGCTCTTCAATTTCTCCTTCATAGCTTTCAATTCTGTCTTTCTGCATGTAATATTCCTCCACAAGACCTTTGTCTGCTAATGGTTTGAAATGGGAACTTCCGAAATAACCGTCCTCAAACAACTCAGATTTTTTGATATGAGCATCTGGATTTTCTGTCTGTTTTTCCAAAATAAGAAGGAACAGGTCTTTCTGTTTTTGGGCTCTGTTTAGTTTTAAAAGAATTTCCGTAAGATTCTGATTGGCCAAAACCTCATCCTTAATTCTCACATAAGCTACTTCTTTAGCTTTATATTTTTCAGCAATTTTTTCATCAATTTCAATATACTGAAGATCAATCAATGAATTGATGGTCTTGATAATATCCTTTTTAGGGATAAAAGCCTCAATATCCGTCAGGTTAATCAGCTGTCGGACCTCGAGTGCCTGAATCAGGTACATTTCATTGACATCCAGGTTTTCAAAATCAACTACAATTCCTGGTTTTAATTTTAAATAAGTTTCACTTTCCAGCTTCAAAGAAGAAGGGAATGAAAACCTGTAAATTTCACCAAGACTGCACAGATAATACTCCGAAAGCCAGTTCCAGAAACGGATCTGTTCTTCAGGAACAATCGGCTTATCATCTAACATACTGATAATTTCTTTAGCAGTAAAATTTTCCGGCGCGTTGTCGTGAAGCTCAAATACAATTCCCGTATAGATTTTCTTTCCGCCAAATGGTACCAGAACGCGCATTCCGGCTTGAATTTCGGACATCATTTCTTCGGGAACTTTATAGGTAAAAGATCCTTTGAGGTTAAGTGGTAAAACAATTTGAGCGTATTGCAAGGGAAATATTTAAAGTGTAAAATTAGATTTTTCTTCAGAGAACTGCAACTTTACAAAAACTCTCTCATAATCTTTAACAGAATTGGAAACTAAATCTGTTGTATGTTTTTACTTCCTCTTTTGTCTATTCCGTAGGAATCTAAACAATCAAGTATTATAAAATCTAAAACTGTATTAATTTATTGATCAAAAACAATGATATGACAGGCTGGATTCCTACGGAATGACAAAGTGTGCGGATAAAAGAACAGTACAATTCAGAAAGTCTCTAAGAATGAATCTATAAATGGTTAAAACAGTAATTGGGTCATCTCATACCAAAATGCGGAGGTAAAAAATCCTACAATGATACTGACTCCGATGATAAGATTGGTCAGTTTTGTATTAAGTCTGAACTGTTCTGCGATGATACTGGAGGTAACCAATGTAGGCATCGCCGCTTCAAATACGGTAATTTTAGCCACATCTCCTTTTATTCCCAGTAATAAAGCCATTCCCAAAACAATTGCCGGTGCCAGAATAAGCTTGTAAAGCATTGACATTGACATCTGCGGAATCAGTTTTTTCCATCCGTTAAATTTCAGCTGCAGTCCAACTGAAAACAAAGCTAATGGACTTACGGTAGCTGCAAGCTTATCAAAAAACGGTTCTGCAACGGTAAAATCAATAAACCGCGACAATATCAGGGCGGAAATACAACCTATTAATGGAGGAAATGTAATGAGTCTTTTTAAAATGAATACTGCACTTACTTTTCCTGATCTGCTTCCTCCTTTTACAGCAGCAATAATTCCAAGAGTAGAAAGGGCAAAGAACATCGTTTGATCACAAATAATGGCAATACTCAGAAGCCCTTCGCCATAAAAAGCACTGATCAATGGGAATCCTATGAATGATGTATTACTGTAACCGCTTGCCAGTTCTAAGGTACTTCTGGAACGCCTTGAATATCCCCTGCTCTTGCTATAAAACATCATAAAGAAGAAGCAGAACACAGAAATTAAAAATGTGGCTGCTATCGGAAACAGCATTTCTGTTGTCCATTTTACTTTAGGCAGATATTTAAACGAAACTGCCGGAAGAGCAAGATAAAGAATCCAGGTATTGATACCCTTGTGAGCATCGGGGTGGATAGATTTTGTTGCTTTAAATATCATTCCTGCAATAATGCACACTGCAATGAGAACAAAATTTACCATAACTGTAAAGAAATATGATGCAAATTTACGGCTGATTTTTGAGTTGGAAGGGTAAAATTTATATTTTTTTGAGTACAATTCCGATACAGAATACTATTCCTGATTATTACAAAGTCTTAATGGATTTCTTTTTCACCAATTCAACAAACAAATCTGTTCTCCTCATCAACCTCATTTTAAATTCCAAGATATTATTTTTATAATAAATAACTATATTTTAAATAATTTTTATAATAATAAATTCTGGCGGAAATTTGTACTGTTGATAAGAGATAAAATACTAACTGAAAATAAATCAGTGAAAATATCTTTTAGAAACACATTTGTAAAATAATAAAATAAGACCAATCATCTCATTTTTTTAATAATTAAAATTTTAAACAATGAATATTAATATTTTCAAAGAAGCAAGTATAGGTTCCTTAGACCTTAAAAACAGAATTGCCATGGCTCCAATGACCAGAGCCAGAAATGAAGATGGAATTCCGAAAGGTTTCAATGCTGAATATTACGCACAACGTACCGGTACAGGACTGATCATTACAGAAGGTACTGCAATCTCTCCTACTTCAAAAGGAGTCCTTCATATTCCGGGATTATATACTGACGAACAGGTAGAAGGCTGGAAACTCGTGACTGATGCTGTACATCAGAAAGGAAGCAAAATTTTCACTCAATTATGGCATGTGGGACGTGTTTCTCATGTAACGATCCAACCGGACGGGCAAGCTCCTGTTTCTTCTTCTGATATTCAGGCAGGTGAAACGCATGCATGGGGATATGATGAAAACGGAAAAGAAGGTTTTGTCATTAATTCCAAACCACGTGCATTGGCTACTGATGAAGTAAAACAGATTGTTCAGGATTTTACTTTAGCGGCGGTAAATGCTATAAGAGCTGGTTTTGATGGAATTGAACTTCATGGAGCCAACGGATATCTTATTGAACAGTTCCTGAACCCGTTTGTGAATACCCGTAATGATGAATATGGCGGAAGTATAGAAAATCGTTCTCGTTTTTTACTGGAGATTGTGGATTCTGCGATTGCAGCGATCGGCGCTGATAAGGTAGCTATCCGTTTAACTCCTTATGGCGGATTGTACGAAATGCCTTATTACGATGAGATAGAAGCTACTTATGAGTATTTGGCGAAAGAACTTTCCAAGAGAAATATTGTTTACGTTCATATTATGGACCAGAAATCGAGAGGGAGTTTTGCTTTACCGGAAGATTTTATGAAACGTTTCAGAAGCTGGTATGATGGAGTGATTATTCTTGCAGGAGGCATGGACAGAGAGAAATCTGAAAAATTGATTAATGAAGGGTTAATTGATATTGCAGCGTTCGGGGAAGCTTTTATTTCCAACCCTGATCTCGTGGAAAGACTTGAAAACAACTGGGAGCTCACTCCTCCAAAAAGAGAACTTCACTACGGACTTACCATGGAAGGGTATCTGGACTGGGAAGTATACAATAAACAACAATCAAACTAACATAATTATTGTTTAAATTTCACTATACTATCAAAAAGAGCTATCGTAATGGATAGCTCTTCTTGTTCATAATTTTTATAATTATCAATAGCTTAATCTTTCATCCTGTTTTTCAAATCTACTTCAGCACCAAGAATTCTAACAATCTCTATTTCTTTTATTCCAATAATTCTGTAAAATATAATATGCTTATTTGATAAAAAGCCAAAAATATCATATTCAAGCTCAGGATAAGATTTTCCAATCTTAGGATGCTCTGCTAGCATCTGACAAAAATAAATGAGTTCTTCATAATATTTATCTGCTTGAAATTCTGACCAAAATTCCAAAGTATATTCATAAATTTTAGTAATATCTTCAACAGCTTTATTGGTAAAAGTATATTGAGCCATTACCTTTTTATCTTAGCTTTTAATGATGCCAAATGTTTTTCCGGATTAAAATCAGCAGCAACTCCACTTTCAATACCTTCCTGAATAGCATTTTTAAGAATCTGAATTTTATTTTCTTCTTCTTCAAGTAATCTTAAACCAGCTCTGATCATTTCACTTGCATTTTTATACCGTCCTTCAGCAATCTTATGATCTACAAAATCTTCAAAATAATCACCTAAAGAAACTGATGTATTACGTCCCATATGATTTTGATTTTAAACTCAACATATCAAAGTTACCATTTTTTGGTAATTTAATCAAATTTTATCAGAATAAAAAGTTAACCATATCATCTTTATAAATTTCATTACTCTTTCATCACATCCCAAAGGCTCATCAATTCTACATTTCCCAAAGGTTTTGAGAGTGTTATTCTTTTTGAAGTTCCCGGTAGGAGATCAAAGAAATTATCGCTGAAATGAGTATCTCCAATCAAATAAATATCTTTTGCAAGGACATCTGTTGAGATTTCAATTTCACTTGGTGACATTTTTCTGATTTTGATATTTGGTTTTGAAAGTTTCAGGTCTTTCGGTTTATTAAAAAAGAATAGTTTTTGAAATGTTGCATCCTTTTCAAAGCTGATCTTTAAAACGGCTTCAGACAGATTAAACTGTGCTAATTCTGATTTATTTATACTTCTGATTTTCTTGCTTACATCAGCATTTACAACGTCTGACTGATTGGCTTTCCAAAGTGTTTTCCCTTTAAAATCAATGAGTTCAAACTTCGTATCTACTTTCAGTTCTTTCATAAGGTCACTTATCAGATAAACGTCATAGCTTTTATTGGTTTCCGCTATTGATACCAAAACGGGTTCAAAGCTTCTTTTTGCCTGATAATGGAAGGCTTTCCAGTTTCCGAGATAATCAATGGAAGACCATGAAACTACCGGCCAGCAGTCGTTGAGCTGCCAATACAGTGTTCCCATATTGTAAGGTTTTGCACGGCGGTGAGCTTCAATGGCAATCTGCATACCTCTCGCCTGCAGCAGCTGTGAAACGTAATTATACTGAACAAAATCGGTCGGGATTTTATAATCACGTTTCAGATATTCATTAATAATATCCCAACCTCGGGCATGCTTTTCATGTGCTTTGATAGTTGAATTTTGCAAATTTAAATCCGGGATTCCTGAAAACATGGATTTGGTAGTTTCAAGAGTTGGTGTTCCCTGAAAACCATATTCAGACATAAAACGTCCTACTTTTTCGTTGTAAATCTCAAATGGCTGCTCTCCCCACCAAACACCCCAATAGTGAGAATCTCCTTCTGTAAGGCTTTCTTTATGTCCCCAGCCGATAGACGGAGAACTCGGCCAATATATATTTTTATCAGACTTCAGGTTTTCTGCCAGTGCATTGGGAATCACATCATGGAATAACTTTTTATAGTCTTTCCAAACCTGCAGTGAATCATTTTTTGAATAGTTGAACTGTTTCTGATATCCCCAGTTGACAATAGCTTCATCAATTTCATTATTCCCACACCACAAAGCAATAGATGGATGATTCTGAAGTCTGCTGACCTGATCCTTTACTTCTTCTTTTACATTGTTTAAAAATGCTTCGTCTGCAGGGTAAAAACTTCCTGCAAACATAAAATCCTGCCATACCAAAATTCCGTTTTCATCGCAGGCTTTGTAAAATTCATCATCTTCATAAATGCCACCACCCCAGATACGGATCATATTCATATTGGCGTCTTTGGTATCTTTGATCAGTTTATGATATTTTTCTTTGGTCATTCTGGGTGAAAAACTGTCTCCCGGAATCCAGTTGGTTCCTTTGATATACAACGGATTTCCATTCACTTTAAAATAGAATGATTTTCCTTTTTCGTCTTTTTCCTGAACCAATTCTACAGTTCTTAATCCTATCCTGATATCTTTAACATCAATATTTTTAAGGTCTTTTGAAAGTTTTATTTTAAAATCATAAAGATTAGCTTCACCACGCCCGTTAGGCTGCCAAAGCTTCATCCCTTTTGTGTCATAAGGAACTGATATTGTATTAATCCCTTTTTTTAAAGCTATTTTTTGGTGGATTTTATTAAGATCTAAGGTGTAGTCTCCTGCATTTTGAGCATAAATTTCCACTTCAAAATGTAAATCAGAGGCTTTTTCAGAGTTGTTCTGAATATCTTTAACGGTAATAATTTTGGCATTATTCCAGAATTCTAGTGTAACATCTTTCCAGATTCCCGCAGTAACCAATCTTGGTCCCCAGTCCCATCCGAACTGATACTGTGCTTTTCTCACAAAACTTCTTGGCGATTCCGGCATGGTAAACGGAACTTTTTTGGCCAGTTCTTTTCCGGCATTAACAGCAGATTGAAACTTAATCTGCAATGTATTAGTACCTGATTTCAGAAATTGTTTCACAGGAATATTCCATTTCCTGAACATATTATCTGTTTTCTTTAAGAGCTTACCATTAAGATAAATTTCAGAAAATGTATCCAAGCCATTAAAGACTAAATCAATATTATCATTTTTCAATTCCTGAGAGGAAACCGAAAATTGAGTCTGATAATCCCAATCTTCATTTTCTACCCATTGTACTTTCTTTTCATTTTCATCTTTAAAAGGATCAGGAATGACCTTGTTATCCATTAAATCCAAATGAACGGTTCCCGGTACTTTCGCAGGAAGCCAGTTCTGATCTTTTGAATTTTTAAACTGCCAGTTCTCAGAAGACAAATTTCTTTGGAAAAACTGTGCATAAAGGATGTTCTGCATAAAAAGGAAAGCAAAAAGGATCGTTCTATTCATCAATAAATTTGTTTTGTATTGTTACCATACCAGTGATTTTGTCATTCCGAGGTACGAAGGAATCTCTACCATAAGAATTAGATTCCTACTGCGCCTGGAATGACAAACTGAGTGTATAAATGCATTACTTACTCTTCAACGTAACCACTTCAGCCGGGTTCGCAAAAGCACCACCATCCGTAATGGCTGAGGAATGGAAGTACTCTGCATTGGTAACAGCTCTTATTTCTTCAATATTGGATGAACGAAGTCCGCCTCCAACAAGTATTTCTATTCTTCCATCGGAAAGTTCAATCAGTTTTTTAATATTTTCTTTTCCTTCTGATACATTGGGTTTCTGGCCGGAGGTAAGAATGGTTGTAAAGCCACATTCAATTGCTTTTTCTAATGACTCTTCCAGGTTTGCAGCACGGTCAAAGGCACGGTGGAAAGTACACGGAAGCGGTGCGGCCAGTTCAACTAAAGTTTTATTCTGTTCAACATTAACCTCATCATTTTCGTTGAGAATACCAAATACAAAACCGTCTGCCTGTAAAGATTTCAAATGAACCAGCTCATTTTTCATCTGTTCAAATTCTGAATCCGAATAGGTAAAATCACCTCCTCTTGGGCGGATCATCACAAAAATCGGGATATTAATTTTTTCACGAAGCTTTTTCATTGTTTCAAAATCCGGAGTAGTTCCCCCTTCACTGAGACCGTCACATAATTCTATTCTGTCTGCTCCGTTTTCAAAAGCAATCATTGCTGATTCAGGATTAAAACACGCTATTTCTATTTTTGACATTGTATGTATCTGTTTAATTTTACTTTGGTTCGTCCTGCAATACATCTGCAATCAAAAAGGAACCGTTTTGTTTTACTACTTTTATTACTGCCGGATATTGGGCTTTAAAACTATTATCAGTCAACATTACATTAAAGATATATTCATCCTTTGAGGTAGATTTTAAATCACAGCTCCCGACTTCAATTTTATCCCAGTCCTGTGCTGTAATCAGGAAACCCACTCCAATTCCTGCTTTATTGGTATCAAATTTCGATTTCCATTTATCCTGAAATTCTTTTTCAGTCAGACTTCCCTCTACATCCATATCTACATTCGTTGCATCTGTTTTATACTCGAAATAGTCTTTGGTTGTGATCTTCTGCATATTATTTTCTTCACTTCCGATATCAGCTTTAAAATAATCTACAATGCTCTTCTCCAACCATTTTTCAGCATCTTCTGATTCATTGGATTCATTATTTAAAACTACTTTCTCTTCAGTCTGCTGCGGTTTGACATCTGTTTTAATCTCCTTCTTTCCTTCCTTGCATGCGATAATGAGAAATAAGGAAGCGATAATTGTTCTTTTCATATTTTAAGTTTTGGCTAAAGCCCTTGCATGGCTATATTTTATTAAGAACAAGCAAAGCTTATTCTTTTTTAATTTGAATTATTTCAAAGCAAATTCAGGAGTTTCAAGGCGGTTACCCTTCTGATCATACACGGCAAAATTGAACCCGTCCTGAATACAGTAAGAACCATATTCTCCCTGTTTATTGATCGCGATAAAACCTACCTGAATATCTTTCAGATTTTTGTTTCTTCTCTGATTGATTTTCACAATTCTTTCCACTGCTTCTTTGCACGCTTCCTGCGGGTTTCTGCCTTGTCTCATCAGTTCCACCACAAGATGGGTTCCTACCGTTCTTATGACTTCTTCACCATGGCCTGTTGCTGTAGCTGCTCCTACTTCATTATCTACAAACAGACCTGCTCCGATAATCGGGGAATCTCCTACTCTGCCGTGCATTTTAAAGGCCATTCCGCTGGTTGTACATGCGCCTGAAAGGTTTCCCTGAGCATCCAATGCGATCATTCCAATGGTATCGTGGTTTTCAATATTGGCAATGGGTTTATACTGGCTGGTTTTTAACCATTCTTTCCATTCTTTTTCGGATTCCGGAGTAAGAAGATTTTCTTTTTTAAATCCCTGTGAAAGGGCAAACTGCAATGCACCATCTCCTACCAGCATGACGTGAGGTGTTTTTTCCATTACTGCTCTGGCAACAGAAATAGGGTTTTTCACATGCTCCAGACATGCTACCGAACCAATATTATAATTTTCATCCATGATACAGGCATCCAGCGTTACTCTTCCATCTCTGTCCGGACGGCCTCCATATCCTACACTTCTTTCTTTGGGATCTAATTCTACAAGGCGAACTCCTTTTTCAACCGCATCCAAAGCTTTTCCTCCTTTTCCAAGGATTGTCCATGCTTCTTCATTAGCTTTTAATCCGAAATTCCAGGTAGAAAGGACAATCGGTTTGTTGACAGCTTTAGCAGTGGGTTCGGGTAATTCAGCAGCCATTAAATCTAATGGGTTTAAGGCAAGTGCTGCTGTTGCAATTCCCAGTTTTTTAATAAAACTTCTTCGGTTATTGTTCATGGTATCTCAAATTGTATAATGCTCACAAATCTAAAAAAAACTTCCATGAAATCCTCATGGCTGCTCAATGAATATCTGTGTATTATTTTTATTTATCTTTACTGCTGTAATGGACTCATTTAAAACTTTCAGAAATATCTCTTTCTTTCAGGAACTCTCTGATGAGGAAATTACTATTTTGGTCAATATCAGTACCCCAAAACTCCTTAGAAGAAAAGAAAAACTGGTAGAACCCGGTAAGTCTTTTAATCAACTGTTCATTCTTTCCCATGGATTATTAAGGTTTTTCTTTGATGATGAAAACGGGGTTGAAAGCAATCTTTTTCTCCCTTCTGAAAAGGAAGCCGTCATTATGGAAAGTCCGGAATCTTATGCTAATGAAAACGAAGGAAAATACACGATAGAAGCCGTACTGGAAAGCCAGATTTTCCTGTTCAACAAGAGTGAATTTGAAGAAGCCGCTTTTCAGCACAGAGGTATTTACAATGTGTATCTCAAATCTTTAAAACAGATTATCAGCACATTAAAAGTACGTACAGAACAGTTTTGCTCTACTTCTCCGCACTCTCGATACGAAGAGTTCCTGGAAACCCGTCCTTTTACTTCGCAGAACGCCAACAGAAAGTATATTGCCAATTTTCTGGGCATTACTCCCAACTCTCTCTCGAGGATGACAGCCCGCATCCATAAAAAAAGGAACGAAAGAAAAAAATAACTTAGGAATACTTTTTCTCACTTTATTCATTCTATTTTTGCTTACTGAAAACACTGTTACCCAAACAATTAAAAGCAAAATGAGAAAAATATCATCTAAAAAGACACCTTATTATTGAATCATCTTTAATCTTCCTTAAGATTCACAGTAACCAGGCATATAATTACTGACAGCCGGTTACCACCTTGTTTACATTTCATTATTACCTTATACAATTATTTTATGCAAAGAATACTCTTACTTCTTTGCCTGCTGTTATCATGCAA
Source organism: Chryseobacterium indologenes (assembly GCF_018362995.1). NCBI lineage: Bacteria > Pseudomonadati > Bacteroidota > Flavobacteriia > Flavobacteriales > Weeksellaceae > Chryseobacterium > Chryseobacterium indologenes. The sequence goes on along the minus strand of NZ_CP074372.1, from coordinate 4,905,084 downwards.
TTTTGTTCAGGCATCAACAGGCAATTTAGAAGACAATATAGCGAATGCTGCTTCATGGTTAATTTTACTTGTTTTACCTCTTGCAGGCATTTATCTCTTCTGGAAAGTTCATATTTATCCGGAAAAAGTAGCAGAAAAAAAGAAACATCCTCAACTGAACGCCATAAAAAGTATGTGCCTCCTTTCCCTTGTTTTTGGAGGCCTTTTATGGCCGGTTGCTTTAATCTGGGCCAACTACGATTATGGTAACCAGAATGCCCCTGAAGAAGACACAGAAATCACGGAAGAAGAATTGAAAACCCTCGAAAATTAACAAACATGCTTGAATTACTAGTCGCAATATATGCCGGAATATGCTGGCTCCTTATTAAAAAATTAAAACTAATCCCCTGGACCTTTACCACACAGGTGGTAGTATACTCACTGCCTATCTTCGGATCTATTGCTTTGATATTAAGTTTAAATTACTACTGCCCTATTACTTCTGATGTAAAGGTAGGAAACAGAAGTGTGGATATTACCACGCAGGTTTTAGGAAAAGTGAAAAAGGTATATGTAACGACCAATCAGGAAGTAAAGAAAGGAGATACCTTATTTGTACTGGACAGAGAGCCTTATGTACAGGAAATAAAATCTTTGGAGGCCAAACTAAGCAATATGAAAGCTACTGTAAGCTCTTATAATACGGACATCTCAGCTTCCAGAAAAAATATTGCAGGGTTGCAGTCACAGCTGGATCTGGCTAATAAAAGAGCGGCTCAGTACAAAGAATTGGTGGAAGCCGGAGCTGCTAATAAATTTGATCTCGAACAGGCAATTACCAATGTACAGGATTTGCAGTCAAGAATCAGTGCTGCGCAGTCACAGCAACAATCTTTGGAAACCAAATCCAGTGCTTCTTATGATGGAGAAAATTCATCAGTGTCTGAAATTCAGGCAAAGCTGGATCAGGCAAAATGGAACCTCTCTCAAACCGTTGTTCTTGCTCCTACTGATGGAGTGATTCCCAATGTTCAGCTGAATGAAGGAGCGATCATGGCACCTTTTAAATCTGCTTTCGTGCTGATTCAGAAGCAGCAGTCTGTGATTGGATTCTTTGCACAGAATGAACTGGAAACCGTAAAAAAAGGTAATGAAGTTGAATTAGCTCTTAAAACAGAACCGGGAAAAGTTGTGAAAGCCAGACTTGAATATGTAATTGATGCTACCAGCCAGGGAATTATGAATAATGCCGGAGGAATGCTTGGAGGAAACGGGTCTACGGCCGGACTTCCTGATACGGCAAGACAATTGCCAGAAACTGATGGAAAACTTATTGCCAAGTTTGTATTGGAAGACAATCAGAAACAGCTCACCGTTGGGGCAAGAGGAACAGCTGTCATTTATTCTGACTATATCAAACCGCTTCATTTGATCCGAAAAGTAATGGTACGTGTAAGCAGTAAAGTCAATTATCTGATTCCTAAACTTCATTAACATGTACAAAAAATTAATTTTATTGAGTGTACTTTCCGTAAGTTTAAGTTCATGCATCGGTTATAAAGAGCCCACTAAGGAAAATATAAACGAACTTAAAGAAAAGAGTGAGATTGCTTCTCATATAGAAATTCCGGATGAATGGATTTTCGACAGAAAAGCAAACTCAAGATCGGTTTCCTATGACTGGATCAATGATCTTAAAACTCCTCAGCTGGAAGCGTTGATCAATGAAGGAATGCTTTATAATGCTGATCTTATTATTGCGAAGGAAAAACTGAATCAGGTTGAGCTGGCCATGGAAATTGCAGGAAGTGATCTTTATCCGAGTGTAAGTGCAGTAGCCAATACTTCCAATAATTTAGTGAGTGATACTCAGATCCGGCGTCTGGCATTAAAAGCCAATTGGGAGATTGACCTTTGGGGGAAAAATAAATCTTCACAGATGGCAAGCACCAGCAATTATTTTTCTGCAAAACATCAGAATACCTTGCTTCACCAATCTATTGCAGGGATGATTGCTAAGGCTTATTTCCTGAATATTGCGGGAAATATTCAGGAAGATAAAATTGAAAGTTATATTCAGAAGTCTAAAGACCTGGAAAAGCTGTACATCATTCAAAAGAAAGTTGGAACGGCAAATGCCTTAGATATTTCCAATATAACAGCAGAGATTATTTCTCTGCAAGGTTATCTGGAAAAAGTAAAAAACGCGAATACACAATCCAGAAGATCTCTGGAACTGCTCACCGGAAAATATCCGGAAGGAAAACTGGCCACTCAGAATTTTTTTAATGCTGTAACCACCGGTATTCCTGAATCTTTTCCGCTTGAGCTTTTAGAGAACAGATCAGACATACAGGCTAATCATTTTCAGATTGAAAAGGCTTTTTACGAAGTACAGCAGGCAAAAGCAGCAAGACTTCCTTCATTGAGTATAAGCACCTCTCTTGGCTCTGCCGGAAGTAATGTGGAATCTATCAATTCTTTATTTTCCAATCCGTTATTAAAAGTGGGCGGAGGATTAGTTTCTCCTTTATTCAATAGCGGAAAGTTAAAAAAGAATGTAGAGATTAAAAATTCCCAGCAGAAACAGGTTGTTGAAGAATATTCAAAAGCTGTCCTGAATGCTTTGAACGAAGTGGAATCTTCTTTAGCCAATCTTCGTTCCATTGAAAAGCAGATGACCTATACTACCAATGCTGTCAATGAAATGAAAAAAAATATTACCCTCACCGAAAAACAAATAAAAGTAGGTACCAACAACAGCTTTATACTGATCCGTAAGCAAAGAGATCTCCTTAAAAATGAAATGAACCTCATCAGTCTGGAACTTCAGTACAGAATAGAGCGTATTAATCTTTATATGGCTTTAGGAGCGGAGAACTTCATTTACTCATAATTTTATACATAAAAAAGACTGCAGGTTATTTTCTACAGTCTTTTTTAAGGTATTAATGGGGTAATTGATCTCTGAAATATCCATATACCCATGTTCCGGCAATTGCACTCAACAGGGTAACAGATACTGCCAAAGCTCCTGTTCCGATCTGAGCAAAAAGAGGCCCCGGGCAGGCTCCGGTAATGGCCCAGCCAAAACCGAATATCAATCCTCCATAAATCTGACCTTTATTGAACTTTTTAGGTGTCAGGGTAATAGGTTTACCATATATTGTCTTGATATTGAATTTTTTGATGAGCCACACAGAAATCATTCCCACCAACACGGCACTCCCAATGATTCCGTACATATGGAAAGACTGCAGACGGAACATTTCCTGTATTCTGAACCAGCTGATCACTTCTGCTTTCACAAATATAATCCCAAAAATAATTCCTGCAGCAAGGTACTTCAGGTTGTGATACCATCGGTAAGTAAGTGTACTTTCGTTTACACAAACAGCATCCTGATGACGTATATCCTGTTCTTTTTCTTTTATCATTTTAAATTCTTTTTTTAATTATACCTACAGGGAAAGGATCACAGGCAGAATAAGATTGGCCATTAAAAAGCCACCTATCATAAAGCAGATTGTTGCCACTAAAGAAGGCCACTGCAAATTGGAAAGTCCCATGATAGCATGTCCGCTGGTACATCCTCCTGCGTATCTTGTTCCGAAACCTACTAAAAAACCACCGACAACCATTGTGATAAATCCTCTCAAGGTTAACAAACTTTCAAAGTTCATGAGCTGTCCCGGGACCAGATTGCTGTAATCTGTAATTCCATAGCCTGCCAGTTCCGTTTTCAGATCGGGATTTACTGTTATTTCATTTGGATTAACCAAAAAATGGGCAGCAATCATTCCTCCGAAGAAAATTCCAGCTACAAAGAATAAATTCCAGGATTCTTTTTTCCAGTCGTATTTGAAAAAATTCACATTGGCGGGTATACAGGCTGCGCAGATATGCCTAAGCGAGGAACTGATTCCAAAGGATTTATTTCCCATCAACAATAAGGCGGGAACGGTAAGGCCAATCAATGGACCTGCAATATACCATGGCCACGGTTCTTTTATAATCTCCAACATTTCTTTTTTTTAATCTAATTTATTTAAAATTTTAGTTTGACACACAAAGTCGCTTTTAGGAATACTTGTCAATGAAATAGCTTTAAAACCTCCTTCAATTTCTGTGAAATTCCTATACCCTCTTGCCTGAAGGATACTTGCAGCCATTGTACTTCTATATCCGCTTCCGCAATGCATATAAAAGTGTTCTTCAAGCTGTAAGCGATTAATCCATTCATTAATATACGCTAAAGGCATGCTGTAAGCTTCATGAATGTGTTCAGCATTATATTCACTTTCTCTCCTTATATCAATGATTTTTGCTTCTTTTTCTTTTACCTCGGTTTCAAACTGTTCTGCAGAGATACGGTTGACAAAATCAGTTTCTTTTCCGCTCTTTTCCCAGGCTTTAAAACCTCCATTCAAAAATCCTAAAATATGATCGAACCCTACTCTGCTTAATCTCGTTACGGCTTCTTCTTCGGTTCCTTTTCCCGTTACCAGAAGAATAGGTTGGTTCACATCAGCAATTAAAGCACCTACCCAAGGGGCAAAATCACCGTCCAGTCCTATATTGACCGACTGCGGGATAAAACCTTTGGCAAATTCATGATTGTCTCTCACGTCTAAAATCAGAGCTCCTGAAGCTTCAGCAATTTCCTCAAACTGTTCCGGAGCCAGTGCATGCAATCCTTTTGAAAGAACTTCATCAAAACTGCTGTATCCTTTTTTATTCATCATAACATTCATTCCAAAATAAGCAGGAGGAGGCAAAAGTCCATCTGTTACTTCTTTTATAAAACTCTGTCTGTCCTTTTGATTCAAAGCATAATTGGTCTTTTTCTGGTTTCCCAGTGTATCTACCGTTTTTTTCTGCATATTTTTACCGCAGGCTGAACCAGCTCCATGAGCAGGATATACCGTAATATCATCATCCAAAGGCAAAATTTTATGATACAAACTGTCATATAAAAGTCCTGCCAGTTCTTCCTGAGTCATATTCGCTCCTTTCTGTGCAAGATCCGGACGGCCTACATCTCCCAGGAATAAAGTGTCTCCGCTAAATAATACTTTTTCATCTCCATTTTCATCTATCAACAAATAACATGAGCTCTCAAGAGTATGCCCTGGTGTATGAAGAACCTTGATTGTAATATCTCCTATTTCAAATATCTGATGATCTTCTGAAATGATAGCCTCAAACTCTGGTTTTGCAGTTGGGCCATACACAATCGGAGCTCCGGTTTTATTGCTTAAATCAAGGTGTCCGCTGACAAAATCAGCATGAAAATGGGTTTCAAAAATATATTTCAATTCTACTCCATCTTCCTTCAGTCTGTTGATATAAGGTTGTGTCTCTCTTAAAGGATCGATAATTGCCGCCTCACCTGCTGAAGTAATATAATAAGCTCCCTGTGCCAGGCATCCTGTATAAATCTGTTTTATTTTCATTGTCTCTATTTTTTGATGTTGTTATCTGATACAAATCTCCCGCTTTCTTTTTTCCTCTACAGCTACTTTTGTTACATAAGAGATTTAAAGAAATATTTCTTTGGTAATAATGTAAATACCCATGATCAGGATAAACCATCCGAATGCCGGTTTTAGTTTTTTTCCATCTATCTTTTTTGATAGCTGTGAACCTATTATAATTCCTGCAACAGCAATTGTCGCGATAGAAATCAATAGTTTCCACTCTATTTTTACGTGATTTGCAGAAGAAAAAAAGCCTATCAAAGAATTGAAGGAGATAATGACTAAAGAAGTCCCTATCGCGATCTTCATGGGAATTTTTAAGAGGTTAACCAATGCCGGAATAATCATAAAACCACCTCCTGCTCCTACCAATCCGGTTAGAACACCCACAACAGAACCCTGTCCTGCAGCCAGCAAAGTATTATTCTTATCTGCAGCTCTTTCTGAAAGTTTTTCTGAAGCATTGCCCTTTATCATTTTATAAGAAGCCAGAATCATCAGGCCTGCGAAAATCAATAATAAAAAAATGTCTCTGGTAATGGTAAAGTTCTGTATTCTGAATACCTCTTCCGGAATTAAAGGGAGAAGGTATATTCTGGTTAAAAAGATGGAAAGCACAGAAGGAATTCCGAATATCATTGCCATCTTAAAATTGACCAACCCTTTTTTAAAATACGAAACAGATCCAACAAGACTGCTTATTCCCACTATAAAAAGGGAATATTCCGTTGCCAGAAAGGCATCGAGACCAAAGAGATAAACAAGGACCGGAACGGTGAGAATACTTCCCCCACCTCCGATCAAACCGAGAGAAATCCCGATTAAAACTGCTGCTGCATACCCTATAATTTCCATTTTACTATTCAAATATTCTGATGCAAAAATGGGAAAGTGAAAGGAAGGCTACAGCTACTTTTGTTACATAAGGAAGGTTTAAAACGAATGAACACTAATATGTTTACAAAGAACACAAGAAAATTACCCGAGATTGGTTCTCCTTTGGTTCGCAATGACAGGTTGACCACCCCGTCAAAAATTCTCTGAATTTTCGCCACCCCACCAAAGGAGGGGAATGTGAGTGCCCTTGATTAAAATGAGGTATCGTTTATGAATTAAGGGTTTTCAGGAGGGTAATTTTGTTTCTGCCCAGCTTTACTTTTCCGTCTTCTTCCAGTTGCTTGAGGAGCCTCGAGACTACTACTCTTGCAGTTCCCAGCTCATTTGCAAGCTGTTCATGAGTTGTAGTGATGGTTTCAGAGTGGGTAAGTTCAGATTTTTTCTGCAGCAGATTCAGCAGTCTTTGATCTACTTTTTTGAAAGCAATCGCATTGATGATATCCAATAGTTCTTCAAACCTTTTATGATACAATCTGAAGATATAGTCTAACCATTCCGGGTGCTCTTTGATGAATAAAGATACTTTGTCTACCGGTAAAAAAAGAATTTCCGCATCTTCTTCGATTTCGGCTTTTACGATGCTTTTTTCGTTATGCATTCCACCAAGAAAAGACATGATACAGCTTTCTCCCGCTTTGATGTAGTATAGTAAAATTTCACGTCCGTCTTCTTCAGTCCTGATGACCTTCAGCATTCCTTTCATCACAATAGGAATAGAACGAATGGAAGCATTTTCATCTAAGATGATATCTCCTTCATGGTAATTTTTCGTTGTACCATATTGATACAGCTTTTCTACCAGATCTGGTGATGAAAATTCGGAAGAAAGTATGGTATTGTCCTGCATAATTTTAATTCTAAATTATTTATGTTTTAGGTAATTTACCATTTGATTTACTAATATCGAATCTTTTTTATCAAATTGAAAGCATTTAATATCAGTATAATAACTTTTTTTATCTGAGTATAGATAGTTTGTCAGCCATTCACTGCTCTTGGAATTTATAAAAGCTTTATCTAATGACCTACCAATAACTCGATTATTTTCAGAATGACAGCTTAAGCAATTGTATTCATAATTAGTTAATCCAGTTTCTTTGTTTTTGTTTGAGAAATTCTTCTTATCTAAAATATTTGAATTGCCAATATTGTCTATTTTAAAACCAGATAATATTGTAGCAACTTTTTTCCTATCTTTTAATGAAGATGATGATATAATAACTCCATCTAATGAATCTAATTTTGGAACATAAATATTATAAAATCCTTGTTTAGAATTTGGTATTTCAATTACGGCTTCTCTCCCATTTATTTCAATTTGTTCCCTTAAATTCTCACTTAATTTATTTTTGTAAATTTTATGATTATATCTTCCATAATTTATAAATATAGTATCTTCATTATTAGTTAAATATGCACTATAAGAATCAATCATCTTTGGTTCTATTAATTTCCAATCAGAAGGATAATTAAAACTAACTTTTCCTATTTTAAATTCTTTTGCTTTTACATTCTCAGGCTTACATGAAAACATAAAAAAAAACAATAAAATGAAGGAAATTGATTTGTACATAAGTCTGATAATATTGCAACTAATAAGGCTAATTTACGCCAATTTCATCTACAAACAGCCATGCCTTTGAATCTGCTCCAGGATTTCCTGCCGGAATAATGCCCGCATTTTCAATGCTTACTTTCAGATATTTTGCATTCTGTGTTCCTACATTCAATCTGATTTTCCCTTTGGCATTTTGAATTTCTGCAGTGCCAATTTCCTTGATCATTTTAAAATTCTTATTATCATCAGAAACGAAAATTTTCGCAGATTTTGCAAGGTGAATCCAGCTTCCTTTATTTTCTAGGGTATTGAAATAAACTTCGGAAAAAGCTGTTTTCTGACCAAAATCTATGGTTGCCACAACATCTTTCCCCTGGAAGCCAAGCCATGTTTTACCAAGCTGTTTTACATTTCCGATAATACCATCTACCAAAGTAAAAGCACCTCCAAAAGAATAATTTTCACTTGGCTGCTGTTCAAGACTTATGCTTTTCCCAGTAGTTTTTGAAATGGTAAATTGCTGGGTAGAAACAGCACTTTTCAGCTGGCCATCTTCAAAATAAGCTGATTTTATCGTTAAAGAATTAGGAATCTGAACCATTTTCTCATAAGTTTTAGAGTTGATCGAAGGATCTGTTCCGTCTAAAGTATATCTGATTCCGTTTGAGTTCTGTGAGGTAGACAGTTCATAAGCAATCCCATTATTTGAGGGAATTACTTTTCCGGTGATATTATAAATGCTTTTTGCATAGTTCACCTTCATCTTATCCAGAACTTTAAACTGATTGATCACCCTGTTTTCAAACTCTTTATAATTTTTAGGATCTGAGGTTCCCCAACCCACTTCGGAAAGTGCCATTAATCTTGGGAAGATCATATATTGAACCTGTTTAAAGTCTAAAATATATTCCGTCCATAAGTTAGCCTGAACTCCCATAATATATTTCGCCTGTTCGGCATTCAGTTCGGAAGGAATAGGATTGTAAGAATATACTTTGTCTAAAGGAGTAAAACCACCAAAAGCATTAGGCTCAGACTGCGGATCTCCCTGATAATGGTCAAAATAACAGTATGCTCCGGGAGTCATTACGGCAAAGTGTTTTGATTTTGCTGCTTCAATACCACCGTTTACACCAGTCCAGCTCATCACAGCAGCATTGGGTGCCAGCCCTCCTTCTAAAATTTCGTCCCAACCAATGATTTTTCGTCCTTTGCTGTTGACATATTTTTCAATTCTATGAATAAAATAGCTTTGTAAACCATGTTCATCTTTTAAGTTATTTTTCTTAATCAATTCCTGACAATGCGCACATTCTTTCCATCGCGTTTTCGGACATTCGTCACCTCCGATATGAATGTATTTGGATGGAAATAACTTCATCACTTCATCCAAAACATTTTCCAGGAAAGTAAATGTTTCATCTTTCGGGCAGAAAACATCATCAAAAACGCCCCATTTAGTAGCAGGCTCAAAAGGGCCTTTTGTACAGGCCAGTTCAGGATATGCAGATAATGCGGCCAAAGCATGCCCAGGCATTTCGATTTCCGGAACTACTGTAATATGTCTGTCCTGAGCATATTTTACTACTTCTTTTATTTGTTCCTGAGTATAAAAATAAGGTCCGTAAGGCTTCCCGTCAAAAGTATTATCAACATAAGCCCCGATCATTGATTCTTTACGTTTTGAACCTATCTGAGTCAGTTTTGGATATTTTTTAATTTCAATTCTCCATCCCTGATCATCTGTTAAATGCCAGTGGAAAGTATTCAGCTTGTACATTGCCAGATAGTCTATATATTGCTTCACTTCATCTACTGTGAAAAAATGGCGGCAGACATCCAGATGCATTCCTCTCCATGCAAATTTCGGTTGATCTTCAATTTTTAAAGCCGGAATTTTCTTACTCTCTTTATACTGCTCAAAAACCTGAATCAATGTTTGCAGTGCCAGAAAATAACCTTGCTTAGTATAAGATTTTATATGAATCTGCTTAGGAGAAATTCCTATTGAATAATATTCTTTTTTCTGTTCTGCATCTGTTGGAGCTACAGGAATTATAGAATAGGTCAAATGGCTTCCACCATCTTTTTGAATTTCTTGGAATTTAAACCCAGAGCCTAACCTTTTTTTGAAAACCCCTGTTTCCTCTTTTGGTAAATTGCTGCTTAATAGCAGAGTTTCAGGGATTATAAATTCACCCTGTGAAAATTCAACTTTTTGAGGATAAGGGATTAGATTCAATTTATTCTGGGCAAAAATTACATTTGAAATCAATACAAAAAATACTAAAAAAGTCCGTATCATTGGATGAAATTAAGATTTGAGCTAAGATAATTATTTTTCAAAACTCTTAGCCCTTTTTAAAAACAAAATTTAAACATCTTAAATTGTTAGTTTCTTGTGAATGGACAATTTACCGTTTGCCAAATTATTTTCTTAGATATTATTCTATTATATTCTGTACATTATGGTTTGTTTTTTGATCAACTTAGTCGACTTAAAAAAATTAAAAGATTTAAATTTGTAAAAAAATAGGATGAAAAAAAACTTTTTCCTGGCAGTCGGATTATTATTCTCAATGTCAACACAGGCACAAATTTTCGATATCATAAAATCTGCCGTTAAAGATAAAACAGGCGTAGATCTGAATGTTCCCGTAAAAAATAATGGTGCTAAAACTACCACCACAACCACAACTTCCACTCAGACTAATAAATCATCTGCTAATCTTGGAAACCTTACCTCTACCCAGATTTCTTCAGGATTAAAAGAAGCCTTAAGTATGGGAGTAACGGACGGAGTCAAAAAACTGGCGATTACGGATGGTTTTTTCAAAAATGAAGCGGTAAAAATTTTAATGCCAGAAAAATTAAGAAAGATTGATACCACTTTACGTTCCATCGGTATGGGAAGTCTTGCTGATGAAGGCGTAAAATTATTAAACAGAGCTGCTGAAGATGCCGTAACAGAAGCTGCTCCTATTTTCACCAATGCCATTACTTCCATGACCATTACAGATGCCAAGAATATTTTATTGGGCAGTAATAATGCAGCAACAAGTTATCTTCAGGGGAAAACCCAGAGCCAGCTGTTCAGTGCTTTCCAGCCTAAAGTAAAGGCATCATTAGGAAAAGTAGGTGCTGATACGCTTTGGAAAAACCTGATTTCAAAATACAATACTTTTACAGGACAATCTGTAACAACAGATCTTAACGAATATGTTACTACAGAAACCATCAATGGTGTATTCAAAATGGTTGCAGATAAAGAAAGCGGAATCAGAAATACTCCTGCAATGAGAACGACAAGCATTTTGCAGAAGGTGTTTGGGGCGCAGGATGAGAAATAAATAAGATAATATTAGACTAAATACAGAAGCTGTTTCATGATGAGGCAGCTTTTTTGTTTTTAAATTTCTTTTGTCTTGAAACAAAAGAAACAAAAATTCAAGACCTGGACCTCTTCGCTAAAAATAATTCCTGTTCTCTAAAAATTCTAAACTTGCGCGAATTCATTATTGTTGAATCGGTTCGTAACTAGTCTCGCGCTTCGGACAATAGAATTTTCTTAACGTTCACAGGAGTTATTTTTTTGACGCTGCGAGTTCCGATGTCGCTTTTAAAGTCATTATTAGAACTATTTGTCTAATTCTAAATGACAAACGCATCGTTTTTTTTTGCTTTAATTTTTTTGTCTTGAAACAAAGAAACAAAATTCAAGACCTGGACCTCTTCGCTAAAAATAATTCCTGTTCTCTAAAAATTCTAAACTTGCGCGAATTCATTATTGTTGAATCGATTCGTAACTAGTCTCGCGCTTCGGACAATAGAATTTTCTTAACGCTCACAGGAATTATTTTTTTGACGCTCCGAGTTCCGATGTCGGTTTTATTTCACATCTTATAAAAAATTTCGGCCTCACTTTGTGAGGCCGAAATTTTTTATATTGTAATCAGATTAGAACTGCATTTCAGGAATTTCACCTTCAATGATCAGATCTGCTTCTGTAGCTTTAATAATATCTTCTACTGAAACTCCCGGTGCTCTTTCCACCAGTTTGAAACCAGCCGGAGTTACATCCAGAACAGCTAATTCAGTTACTACTTTTTTCACACAGTTTACACCAGTTAAAGGAAGCGTACATTTCTTCAGGATTTTACTTTCTCCCGCTTTGTTTACGTGCATCATTGCAACAATAATATTTTCAGCAGAAGCCACAAGGTCCATTGCACCACCCATTCCTTTCACCATTTTTCCCGGAATTTTCCAGTTGGCAATATCTCCGTTTTCCGAAACTTCCATTGCTCCAAGGATGGTAAGGTCAACTTTCTGACCACGGATCATCCCGAAACTGAATGCTGAATCGAAGAATGAACCTCCTTCTAAAATAGTAATAGTCTGTTTTCCGGCATTGATGATATCAGCATCTTCTTCTCCTGCAAAAGGGAAAGGCCCCATCCCCAAAACTCCATTCTCACTCTGGAATTCTACGGAAATACCTTCCGGAACATAGTTGGCAACCAAAGTAGGAATCCCAATTCCCAGGTTTACATAATAACGATCTTTGAGTTCTTTTGAAATTCTTTTGGCAATTTGTTCTTTTGTAAGCATAATAAAAACTTAGACTGCAATTTAATTATTTTCACTTGAATACAAAAGGGCTTTGTTGTATTCAATAATTAACACTGTTAGTTAAAATAATATCTGTAATTTTGCTCCATTATTTTAACAGAATGAAAATACTTTTTAAATATCTTAAACCTTATCAGTGGCTGATTCTCATTTCATTGTTTTTGGCTACTATCAATCAGGTTTTCTCTTTATTTGCTCCTGCTATTACAGGAAATATCCTTGACCAGCTGGTTACTCATCCTAATTTTTTTGATAAAGAAAAATTATTACCCAGAAATCTTAATGAATATTTATATGGAAGCTCTGTATATCATGGTGCTTTTTATTTTCTGGGACTTCTTATCGGAACGGCAATGGTGAGTAGAATTGCCAAGGCTTTCCAGGATTATGTGGTAAGTGTCATCACCCAGAAGTTTGGTGCAAAAATATTTACAGATGGTTTAAAGCATTCCATGGCGTTGCCTTTTCAGGAGTTTGAAGATCAGAGAAGTGGTGAAACCCTATCAATTTTAACGAAAGTAAGAGAAGACACTGTAAAATTTATCACAAATTTCATTAATATTTTCTTCGGGATTCTGGTGAGCATTATTTTCGTTTCGGTGTATGCAATCCGATTACATTGGTCTATTATGCCGGTTTATATCTGTGGAATATTCTTTATTGCTATTGTTACCAATTTATTGAGTAAAAGAATAAAAGTAATTCAGAAAAATATTGTTACCGAGACCACAGCTTTAGCGGGAAGTACTACAGAAAGTTTAAGAAATATTGAAATTGTCAAAAGTTTAGGATTAACCAATCAGGAAGTGATCCGTTTAAATAACAATACTTATAAAATCCTCGGTCTTGAATTAAGAAAGGTGAAAAGTATACGTTCTTTAAGTTTTATCCAGGGAACGATGGTGAATTTTCTCCAGCAGATGATTACCCTGACTTTATTGTATTTGATTTTTAAAAATATTGTAACTCCAGGACAATATCTGTCACTGATGTTTTACGGTTTCTTTATTTTCGGACCAATGCAGGAGATTGGAAACATTATTATTTCTTACCGTGAAGCTGAAGCATCTCTTCAGAATTTTGACCGTTTAATGAAAAAAGAAGTAGAGGAAAAACCTCTTCATCCGAAACAAATTGGTGCTATTGAAGAACTGGAATTCAAACACGTTTCTTTCAAACATCAGTCTGCCCAGTATAAAGCTTTAAATAATATCTCTTTTGATCTTAAAAACGGTGAAACCATTGCTTTCGTTGGACCGAGTGGTTCCGGAAAAAGTACATTGGTAAAACTGCTGGTTGGATTGTACAGGCCTCAGGAAGGAAATATTTTTTACAATGGAATTAATGGAAAGGAATTTGATTTTGATGAACTGAGAAATCAGATTGGTTTTGTAACGCAGGATACCCAGTTATTTGCAGGAACTATTAAAGAAAACCTTCTTTTCGTAAATCCTTCAGCTACTGAAGAGGAACTGGCTGTTGCTTTACAGAAATCGAGCTGTACAGCATTGCTGGAAAGAGCTGAAAAAGGAATTGAAACAGTTATTGGTGAAGGCGGTCTGAAACTGAGTGGCGGTGAAAAACAAAGAATAGCGATTGCAAGAGCTCTTTTAAGAAAACCTCATCTTCTGATATTTGACGAAGCTACTTCTGCATTGGATAGTATTACTGAAGAGGAAATTACTACGACTATCAAAGACATATCAAAAGAAAGGGAACAGATTACAGTACTTATTGCACACCGCTTAAGTACGATTATGCATGCTGATAAGATCTATGTACTTGAACGCGGGCAGGTAGTAGAAACAGGTTCCCACAGCAATCTGATTGCCGAAAAGGGACTTTATTACGCCATGTGGAGACAACAAATCGGGGAAAGGAAAACACAAGTTCCTCAAGCATAAAAAAAGCGCTGAAAATATTTTCAGCGCTTCTTGTTTATTATTTGGGCTTATTCTTTAGTTCTTACTGTTCTCTGCTCAATTCTTTTTTCAAATTTTTCTCCCTGGAAAATTCTTTGAATCATGATTCCCGGAATATGAATTTCGTTTGGATCCAATTGTCCCGGTTCTACCAATTCTTCTACTTCCGCAATGGTGATCTTCGCAGCACCCGCCATAGGATGGTTGAAGTTTCTTGCAGATCCTTTGAAGATAAGGTTTCCGGCATGATCACCTTTCCATGCTTTCACGATAGAAAAGTCTGCATCGTAAGCATGTTCCAGAATATGAGGTTTTCCTTTGAATTCTTTTACTTCTTTTCCTTCTGCTACTTCAGTTCCGTAACCTGCAGGTGTGTAAAAAGCTGGAATTCCCGCCTGGGCAGCTCTGCATTTTTCAGCTAAAGTCCCTTGTGGAGTAAGTTCTACGTCCAGCTCACCTGAAAGCATCTGTCTTTCGAATTCAGCATTTTCTCCTACATAAGAGGAAATCATCTTCTTAATCTGTCTTTTGTGAAGCAGTAATCCTAATCCGAAATCATCTACTCCTGCATTGTTTGAAATACAGGTAAGATCTTTCACATCACTTTCTACCAAAGCATTGATTGAGTTTTCAGGGATACCGCAAAGTCCGAATCCGCCAAGCATCAGTGTCATTCCATCCTGAATTCCTTCGATGGCCTCCTTTGCATTTTTTACTCTTTTATCTATCATGAAATATTAGATTTTTCTGTTGGCTAAATTTAATAAATTTTCCGGTATATCCCACGACCGGAAATCGTCCTGAATTGAATACTTCTTTCAATCCTTTTTTTCAACATTTAAAACTTTAAAAATCAGAATTTTATCAACAAAAATGAACAAGTCTGTTCGTTTTTTATGGTATTTCTCATCAAATTGATATATATTTGAGGCTTCAAATCCAGAAATACAGTCTATTTTATTTCGGGTATCATTGATTTTAAACACAACTTAATATAAAAATTATTTTACGGCAGAGCATGATTGCCCTTTACTTCTTCTGATCTCTTCAGAGAAACATTTCAATATGTATCATCACATTAATCATATCAAAATCAAACTTTAAATAAAAACATGAAAAAATTATTTACCTCAGCATTACTTGCCTTGGTACTCAGCATCAATGTGTATGCACAGGAAAAAACTTATTTCGATGAAAACTGGGAAAAGACCACTCAGGACAACATGGAATATTACCGTGAAACAACTCCTAAAGGCAAGCTCACTCTTATCAAGGATTTCTATAAAGACGGCAAACTACAGATGGAAGGTCTGGCTTCTGACACAACTCCAAACAGTGAAGTTTTTGACGGAAAAGTGACCTGGTACACTCCTGAAGGAAAGGTTTTGAATTTCGCCACCTATTCCAACGGACAGCAGGTTGGCCCTGCCCAGACTTATGATATGAATGGCAGGCTGACAGAAGATGTGGTCTATAAAGCTGATGGAAATTTTTCAGGAAAGATGTTCAGCTATAAAGACGCTGAGGAGGGAATGGATTTTAATATTCTGGTTGAATATGAAAACTCAACGCCTGTAAAAACAACCGTTTATGATAATGACATTAAAGGCATCAGAAATGAAACCATCATTGATAAGGACAGCAACACTGAAACAAAATATTACGGTGAAAAAGGAAAATATCTTGGCAGCAATACGACCTCCGGTTCGGGTGAAAATATGGTGGTGGATTATTATTCCAGTCCAATGAGGATTTCTAAGATAGAAAAATACAGAAAGGACGGCAGTGTAAAGGAAGGCGTTGTCTACAGCAAAACCGGAAAGATTTTACAGGAACAGAAAATGAATAAAAAAGATGGCTATAAAACCACTTATGATGAGTCGGGTAAAAAAATAGGTCATCTGATCTACCAATATGATAAGGAAAATGATATTTATAATCCAATGGACGGGAATGATTATCATCTGGCTTATGAATATTCACAGATTTCCTCTATTGATACTTATGAAAAAGGCTCAAAGGTAACCAGTAAATATTTTGATGAAGACGGAAAGTTATCCTCCGAGCAATTTTTAAAAGATGATCTTATCCAGGAAATTAAATATTATTCCCCGGAGGGAAAGCTGAAATCTACATTAACATATAAAGATGGCATCCCTTATAATGGTACTACTTATGAAGGCTTTAATGAAACAGTTTATAAGGAAGGTATTATCGTAAATATCAAAAGCTTTTTTGAAGGTAATAATACGAAGCTGAGTTTTGAAAAAAAGCTGAACGCTAAACAAACAGGATATGATGCAACTGTTTATGACCCCAAAGGCACTATCTTATATACATTTACACAACCTATCAGTGAAGACGGGGAAGATTATTCCTTCACAGCACAAATCACACAGTATGTAAAAGGAAAGCCTGCCAATAAGTCTTCTGTAAAAGCAGGTATTATTCAAAGCGGAAAAATCAGAATAAAAACATGGGATGGAGCTAAAGAACTTGAACGCAGCGGAAAATGGATCTTGTTAAAACTTTATAATATGGATGGAAAGCTCATTCAGGAAACTAAAACGCTGGCCGACGCTCAGGAGGAAAATGCTTCTGCTGAAAACCAGACGCTGATCAGCGAGGATGATCTGTACCATCTATTTGACTAATTACCACAACTATATATCAAAGGCGGTTTCATTTTTTGGAATCGCTTTTTTATTTAACCAAAGATGGGCACAGATTTTCACAGATAATTATGGATAATTTTATAATCATTTACATCCATAAAAAGAGGCTATCATTACTGACAGCCTCTCCGTTATAGTTGTGTTTTAGTTTACCTTACTGAATGATCAGCTTTAAAGTAAATAGTTTTCTTCCGTGTACTTTTACAAAATAAACGCCTGCCGGAAGATTTTCATTCACCAAAGAGAAACGTTGGTTATTGATATTTTTCGATACATAAAGCAGTTCTCCTGAAGCTGAAACCAATTCGATTTTCTCAATCGGATAATCACTTTTGATAAAAGTAGGCTGTCCCGGTTTGGTCGGATTTGGATACAACACTACATTTTTCTCTGTACTTCTGGTTTCCTCAGTTCCTAATGTTGGTGAAGTTACCTGGAACTGTACTCTGTTTGAAACTTCTGTATAAGAATCATTGGTAAACATGACCATATAATAGTTTCCTGGTGTGGCAGGAACTGCTGTTCCCTGGATTGTTTTTGTTCCCTGAGTCACCCCGTCAAAATAGGTATAAGAAACGAAGTTATCATCCGGTGTCTGGACACTTTGCGGGTAAATTCCCAGCCAGTCTTTAATAATTCCCGGAGAATCTGTCCATGAAGCCGTAATATTTTCACCTAAAGTATATACCGGTTTATTGATCCACAAATCAGTCACGATATCCCCTACTTTAAAGAATACCTTCTCCCCGATTCCGTTATATCCGTCTTCTAGCAGATACTGAGCATAATAATATCCTTTCGGAAGGCCTGTGAAATTAAGCGTTCCTGATGCAGTTGTTACATAGCTCCATTTGATAGAAGCTGTAGTTCCCGGAGTCTGTCCCATTTTATAAATTCCGATCCAGTCTTTCTGTAAGTTGGGTCCGTCTGTAAAATTAAGAACAACCGTTCCTCCTACCGGATACGTATCAGAAGTTGTCTGCAACTGAACTTTCGGTCCTACATAGAAATTTTTTCTTGGAGTGATTTCTGTATAACCACCATTAGCAAAAAATCCTGCAAAATACTGACCTTTATTAGCCATACCATTATTAAAAGTAACCGTTCCTGCTACCTGTCCGTTAGTATAACTGTATACCTGTGAAGTAGTAGTGGCCGGCGTTTGTCCTTTTTTATAAATTCCTACCCAATCCTGCTGATTCCCCGGACCTCCTGTGAAAGTAGCAGTAATCGCTTCATTTTGGGCATATTCTGTTTTATTTAAAGTAAATGTAGGATTTGAAACAACACTTCCGGTGATTTCAAACTGCTTTACATCACTCCAGTCACTCCACTCCAGGTTTCTGTCTCTGTAACGCGTTTTCACGTAATAGATTCCGTTTGGAATAGAGTTAGCAGCCAATGTTGCTTTTGTAATGTCTACGCCATCATTCAGGTTTTTGGTTTTATCCGGAGTTCCGTTTCCGTCTTTTCCAAACCAGTTTTCAAAATCGCGGTAAAATTCTTTTTCAATCACAGAAAAACTGGATGTCTTACTGATCAGGAACTGCGTTGTGTTCAGCAATTCATTATTTGAAGAGGCAAATGCACTTCCATTTAATGTCAAAGGTAAAGTAATAGCCCCTGAGAAATTGTTTGTAATGGATGGTTTTGCCGGTTTAGGCTGATTTTTATACCTGTGGAAATAATCTACCAGTACATTATTTTTCTTATTGTAAACTCCTCCGATAGAATAACATTCAATATCCACTTTTCCTGTCGGAACATCTACTTCTACGATCTGATACGTCCAGTCTGTCAAAGTTTTCTGAACATCATCAAAATCCTTTTCATTAGACATTCCCCAATACTGATCCCAAGCCGTTCCACCGGAAATAATCTGATAGTTTGGTGTATTTTTAAGCTGTCCTCTGTGGTATAAATGATGGTGAGCTCCCACGTGCATTAAATATTTATCTGAAGTTACCAGAAGTGGTACGGCATTTTCTCTTACCCATGTAGAGATATCTCCCACATATTGTTCAGCCTGGTAAGGTCTGTGGCTTAAAGAAATAATCCAGTCTACTGTAGTATCATTATTAGCTGCTGTTAAGATCTGCTGAAGCCATGTCTGCTGTGCTGATCCTGTATGTTCAGAACTTAAACTTACAAACAAAACGTTCCCAGCCTGCTGAGCATAATAATTTTCATTTCCTGAGTTTATTCCTTTATAACTAATTTCATCAATATAAAAATGAGCATAGTAAGAATTCATTCCCATCGTTCCATAGGTTTCATGATTTCCTACTGTTGTCTGGATTGGCAGATACGGTGATAATTTGATATTCTTTTTAAAGTGAACATTTTCATAATGATCCAATGTTCCTACATCCACCTGATCACCCACCATAAAAGTAAGAGCAACATTATCGGACGGATCTGAAGCGGCTCCGAATTTTTCTTTTAATTTTTTATAGGCATTCAAAGTAAGCGTATCATATCTGGGCTCAGCTTTAATCTGGTTGTCCCCCATAATAAGGAAACGGATCTTTCCATTAGCCGTTACAGCCTGTCCAGGCAAAGGAAGCGTTCTGAAATTGTAGACAGCAGACTCGCTGGTACCTGTTTTTATCTTATAATAGTATTTCGTATTCGGCTGCAGATTGGTAACCTTTGCCGTATGATAATAATAGTTGTTGTTGTACCCTGTATCTGAAAAGATATTGGTAGTTCCTGTTACTGTCACGTTCAAATTCGTTGGAGAATCTCCGTAGATCACGGTTGTTTCATTATTGGAAGCTGTTTTCC
Source organism: Chryseobacterium indologenes (assembly GCF_018362995.1). Lineage (NCBI taxonomy): Bacteria > Pseudomonadati > Bacteroidota > Flavobacteriia > Flavobacteriales > Weeksellaceae > Chryseobacterium > Chryseobacterium indologenes. The sequence goes on along the minus strand of NZ_CP074372.1, from coordinate 4,885,151 downwards.
AATTGACGATCATAGAATTCGGGGTTGGATTTTGTAAATAGGGAAACAAAACCTGCCCGAAAGCCATCTGGACCGCGAAACAAAAAAAGAAGAAATAATGTTTCATAATAGCTTTAGTTTTAAAATAACATATAGTTTTAAATTGTGAATCAGGAATTTAAAAAATCGTTGTTCGGATTTTTTACTTCGGGCAAAAGTAGAATTCCCATATAAACTCTGTCTGATGGTACTTTAAAGAAACCGTTAATTTTTTAGCAAAACCGGAATGAAAAAATTATAGTTTTTAGTACATTAATTATTTGGCATATTCAAAAAGTATTTTGTACATTTGCAACCTGTTATTCAACCTCTGACGAAGAACGTGTAAGTTGCTTAGCTTTAACATTTTATTTTATTAATAATGGATTTATTAAAGTACGTACAAGACAAGTACATTGCTAAAAAAGAATTCCCTGAATTCAAAGCAGGTGATACAATTACTGTGTATTACGAAATTAAAGAAGGACAAAAGACAAGAACTCAGTTCTTCAAAGGAACAGTTATCCAATTAAGAGGTACTGGTTCTACAAAAACTTTCACTATCAGAAAAATGAGTGGTGATGTAGGTGTAGAAAGAGTATTCCCTATTAACCTGCCTGCACTTCAAAAAATCGAGCTTGACAGAAAAGGTAGAGTTAGAAGAGCTAGAATTTACTACTTCAGAGACCTTAGAGGTAAAAAAGCAAGAATCAAAGACGCTGCTTACAAGAAGAAATAATTCAGACAACAATACATACAAAAAGAGGCTGTTTACACGTAAACAGTCTCTTTTTTTGTTTAAAACTCTTTTTATTTTCTATTTGGAGTTCCTTTTCCTGTTTCTAAATCAATCTCGTTCAACCCTGTCAAGGTTCATCTATCCAATCTCTTTTATCACCTGTAAAGATATTACTCATGCTTTATGAGGTATTGCAAAGGAGTCGAGCCTGTCTGTTTTTTGAAAAACTCAATAAAAGCACTGTCTGAAGAGAAGTCTAAAATATGAGACACCTCTCCTATTGAATTACCTTCCACCAAAAGTTCAATGGATCGCTGCAACCGCCACTGCTGCCTCCATTCCTGGTAAGACAACCCTGTTTCTTTTTTAAAAATACGGCTGATTGTTTTCTCCACTGCTCCGGTTTTTTCAGCAAGATCTTTCAACATCGGCGGCATAGCATAGCGCAGAGTCCACTCTTCTGAAAATTTCTTAAAACGTCTGTCTTGCGGGATTTTAATCTCCAGCTTTTCTTCCAAAGCTCCACTTATTTCATTCCAGAAAACATTGAGCAGATTGACCTGATCATTTCTGAGTTCTGACCATTCCCAAAAGCAGATCCTTTCAATAATTTCTTTTAATAATGGGTTGACGTGCAAAACTTTAAGACTGGATCTCATATATTTTTCGGCATAACATTCATCAAAATAGATTGACCTGTAAGCCACAATATTTCTGAAATTTACCCGATGAGTCTCATTGGCAGGAATCCAGAGCATTCTGAATGGAGGCAAAACCAGTTGCCTATCAGAAGTAGTAACGGTCATGCAGCCAGATGGTGCATATAATAACTGAGCTTTCGTTGTATGAAAATGAAAGCCGGAATCATGCATCACCATATCAGAAGCTATTCCAATTACCTTTTCCCGGATAGAATCCGCATCAAACTCTTCATTTTGCTTCAATACAGCCATGTCCTATTTTTGATATTTTTTGTTTTTATGTCATTATAAATATACATTGAAATTTTGGAAACTTTGCAGAAAAAAATGAAAAAGACAAATCCCATTTGGCTGCTGACCGTACTTGTAATGCTTCCTCAGTTTGTAGAAACTATTTACAGCCCGGTTTTACCAATGGTGAAGGAGCAGTTCGGAGTGAATGAAGAATCTGTTACCCTGACGATCAGTTTATATTTTATAGCATTTGCTCTGGGAGTAGCATTTTGGGGAGTACAATGTGATAGAATCGGAAGAAAAAAATCCCTTGAATACGGGCTTATCACCTATGGAATCGGAACACTGGCAGCTATTTTTGCACCCAATTTCATGATTTTCCTTAGTGCCAGGATTATTTCTGCATTTGGAATTTCTGTAGGCTCTATTGTTACACAAACAATTCTAAGAGATACGTATGATCAAAACAATATCAGCAAAGTATTTTCCTGGATTGGAATTGGTTTATCCATAAGTCCTGTAATAGGAATGATGACCGGATCAGTATTGATTTCGTCCGCTGGACATCAGGGTGTTTTTATAACATTATGTCTGCTTGCAGGGCTGTTTTATACTCTTTCCCGTAAGAAAATTTCAGAAACCCAACATTCAGTAAAAGAAATCAATATGGTTATTTTAACTGATTTATTAAAGAGAATGCTTCGTGATAAAACTATTATAAAATGCTGCTTACTGATTATGAGCTTTAATGTCTTGCTGTTTTCCTACTACACACTGGCTCCGTTTATCTTTAAAGAATATCATTATTCCTCATATATTTTCGGATACAGCAGTGTTATATTGGCTGTCGGAACATTTGCCGGAGCAAAACTTAACAGATTTCTGTTATTGAGGAACATACAACCTAAATATTTAGTTGAAGCGGGCACATTTACTGCATGTATCGCCTCAGTTTTCGTATGGATTCTGGTGAGTAAAGGGATATACTTTTTAATTCCATACTTCTTCATTGTAATGGCATTCAGCATTGCTATTCCGAATATTCTGAGTACCGCACTTATCCATTATAAAAATGAAACCGGAAGTGCGGGAGCTTTGCTGGGACTAATGTATTATATACTGATAGGTTTAGGCCTGATAAGCGTTGGTTTTATCCAGAATTTAGGGATTTCCTGTGTCTTGTTTTCGGGAATTGGAGTTTGTACTTTAGTATTCTTTGAATACAGGAAAAATTAATTTTGAAACATTAAGTTTAATAAGAAAATAAGAATCGTTAAGTTTCATCAGATGAAAATGAAAAAGAAGAACCATTTTTATATAAAAACTTAATGTTTCAAATATTTTACTGTATAAAGTTATACAGAGCTTCAAAGAACTGAGGGTATACTTCAATGTGTGGAAGATGCCCTACGTTCTCAATCTCTACAAGCTTTGAGCCTGCAATTTCACTCTGGGTTTTCTTTCCTAATTCCTGATACTGTCCCATTTTTGGCTGAAGTTCTTTAGGCGCTCTATCTTTCCCGATTGCCGTTCTGTCTCTTGTTCCAATAATAAGCAGTGTGGGAACTTTTATATTTTTAAATTCATAACATACGGGCTGATTATAGATCATATCCGAGGTAAGCGCTGCATCCCAGGCTACCTGAGGGTAATCTTTATGAAGAGTCCATCCTGCAATCAGATCAAGCCAGGGCTGATATTCTTCTTTCCACTTGTTATCATAATAGAATTTGAACTGATAATTTTTATAAGTTTCTGCAGTATTTTTCAGTTCGGACTGATACGCTTGGTCGATTGTCTGATATGCAGCAAAAGTCTTATAATCCTCCAACCCGATTGGATTTTCGAGAATTAGCTTCTGTACTTTTTCCGGATACAGCAATGTAAATCTAGTCGCTACCATTCCACCCATTGAATGCCCCAGAACGATTGCTTTATCAATTTTCAGTTCATCCAAAATTCCTTTCGTATTCTCTGCCAGTTGTGAAAAAGAAAATTGGTAAGCGTGAGGCTTTGAAGACTTTCCAAACCCGATCTGATCAGGAATCACTACTCTGAATCCTTTTGCAGACAAATCCTTTGCCGTTTTCTCCCAATACGCTCCGTTGAAATTCTTTCCATGAAGAAGCATTATTGTTTTCCCATTAGGCTTTTGTGGCTTTACATCCATATAAGCCATTTTCAAATCCTCTCCCTGAGACTTCAAATTAAGAAAATGAACTTCATAAGGGTATTTATAATCGGAAAGCATTGCATCCAGAGGCTTTACCTGTGAAAACATAAAACCGGACACCATCAACGCAAAAACAGCAGCTATATTTCTGAAATGTTTCATGAAACTTTTATTTAAAGATTAAAATTAAAAAAACCGCTCCAAAAGGAACGGCTTCAACTGTTATTTTTATTTAAATATTTTTTAAGACAATTCTGCTACCGAAACTTCTTTTACTTTTTTTGAAGGTAAATTCATCAAAACAATAGCAAAAAGGATCAAAGCAATTCCTATCCATTGAATCAGAAATACTTTCTCCCCTAATAAAACAAAGGCCATTGTTACGGAAACCGGAAGTTCCAGTGAGGAAACAATACTTCCCAGGCCCAACCCCGCATTTGGGAATCCGATATTGAATAAAATTGGAGGAATAATGGTTCCAAAAAGAGCCAGGACAAATCCGTATGTCAGGAATATTGAATAATTGAATGAATGGATATGTTCTGTATTATCTGTAAAATTCAAGTATAATGATTTTAAACCATCAAAATACATAGGTCCGATCTGTGCAAAGAATAAAAATGCAAAAACTACTACAGAACCACCTGCCAGCATAATGATACTTTTCCTGAAAACCGGAAGATGGGTTGCCAGCGTATTGGAAGTGAACATCGTCAAAGTATATGACGCAGCGGCCATCAGTCCCCAGAAGACTCCATGCCAGTCAAGTTCTATATCCATATTGATAAGATTCGTGGCCAAAACTGTTCCCAACAATACGATAACTACTGAAACTACTTTTCTTGCGTTGGGCAGTTTTTTTGTAAGAATACTTTCCACCACCACACTGAACCATACTGACTGCATCAAAAGTACTATAGCAATTGAAACATTGATATATTGTACAGCAATATAATAAAATAAGCTTGTTCCTCCTAAAGAAGTTCCTGCAAGCAGCAACATTCTGACTTCTTTAGAATTTGGCAGCGATAATTTCTGTTTTGAGGTTAGAGTCTGAATAAGATTAAGGATCAAAAGTCCTGTCAAACCTAATACAAACTGGGAAGTAGTTACTTCCGAAGTAGTGAAACCATCATGGTAAGCCATTTTCACAAAAGTGGCCAACATACCGTATATACTAGCTCCAATCCCTACAAATAAAACACCTTTTAGTATATTTTTCTTCTTCATAATTTTTTTTTCAGCCTGCAAAGTTACGACATATAAATTAAACCTATCCGAAATGTTATCATGATAGATAAACAAAATCGCCACAAGCAAGCTTGTGGCGATTTTGAAATTAAATATAAGTAAATTATTTTTTAACCATTACTTTTGAAGCGGCTTCAAAACCAAGTCCTTTGATTTTCACCATATAAGTTCCGTTTACCAGGTTACTTGTAGAAATTGCATTCTTAGCATCCGGCGAAATTTTATCTTCAGAAGAAACCAGTTTACCAGACATATCATAAAGTTCTACACTTACTTTTCCAAGAGTATTGCTTGGGAAATTGATATAAAACTCGTCTTTAGCAGGGTTTGGATAGATGGAAATATTTTTATTTTTATCACCATTCACTTCATTGGTAGCTAATAAACACTGTTCCGGTACATTAAAGTCCTGAATCTGATCATTAATATTATTCTTCACTCCTGCAGATGCACTTACTCCTAAACCTCTTCTTGCGAAAACACCCCAGATCATACATTTGTCAACACCTCCGGTAGTTGCTAACTCTGCTGCTAATATTGCATTTCTTCCATCAATAAAGCTAGGGTTACATCCCTGAAGTTTCAAAGCATCTGTTACCAGTTGTAATACTTTTGTACTTCCGTTAGGCGTTGTAGATAATACATCCGAAGAATAACCATATTTTTCAACATATTTCCAATGAAGATCCCATAACATAGTAGCCCAAACGAAACCAATAGAGTGTACATCCGGAACAACTGCTGATCCGTTATTATATTCCATTCCATTGGTATCTCCATATGTAAATCCGTTAACTGCAAGACTTGTTGAATATTTTGCAGGTCTGATACCAGCACCTGTTATCGCCTGACCTAATGCATAAGTACCTGTACCTCTTGCCACAGTAGCATTGTCTCCAGCTTTATTAGTCAACATTAAGGCGAAGAAATCAGACCATCCTTCTCCCATTTGTTCTTTACTTACTCCTGCATTCAGACAGTTGTATCCTGTACCTGTCATTCTGTTGGATATTCCATGACCATATTCATGAGTTACGATTCCATTATCAAAACTTCCATCAGGAGTCATATTTCCTTTCAAGGTAACATTTACTGTTGTACTTGCTGCCATTTGAGTTTTGATATATTCTCCTTCTGCATTGTTAATAAGTACCGAAGGAATTATAATTGTCGGATCGTTACCCGCCATATTACCTATAGTAGCCCCATTCACTGCGTTGTTATAAACAATCGCCGCTTTAGCCCCGGCATCCTGAAGGTTTTTCACTTTAACAGCAAAAGAACATGTTCCTCTTTCAACCAGTCCTATTTTATTAGTCAATGAACTTGCAGGCAAAGCTGTACAACCATCCAAAACTGATGAGAGTGCTACATCTCCTGTAATACCGCTCATAGGTAGTGGATTACCAAATTGCGCAGTTCCTGCTCCCGGTGTACGGGAAATAGCAGTACTTGGTGCATTATAATAAAATACTCTTCCTACCGGAGACCAAAGGTACATCTGCATTTTACCATTATAACCATCCTGCCCTGAAGAGAAATTGGCATTATTTAATCCGCTTCCATCCTGCGCCTCTGCATATACAGAATCATCATCTCCTCCTACAGGTCCATTACCAAAATTATTCTGCTGGAAGTTTCTGGCAGATTCTGTAAATCCAAATTTGTAGAAAACATCATGAATTCTATTATTCAGATAAAATAAATTCGTAATGGCAGCATTCCTGTTATTTAAAGGAGTTTCATTGATATTAAAAGGGAAATCAAAATTTCTTGTAGCCCCACCATCTGCCGGAGCTCCTGTAAGATAATCAGGCGCTGTTAAAGCTGTTCCTGCAGCGTCTTCATAGGCAAAAACATTATTTCCTCTTGTAACCGTATAATGATTGGTTCCGTCAGAATGCCATCCTTCAGGAGAAGCACTCAGGATCCAAGGATTAGTAATGATTGATCTTGAACCAAAAGTAGGTGCTTCAATTGGCAATGGAAACACGTTATAGGATGCATTATCCGGTAAAAGTAACGGAATATTATTCTGTGCTACATTATTTTTGGGGCCCATTAGGGTATTTTCAAAATGATCAGCATGGCCATATTCAGCATCTGAGCTATAAGCATCATGATGGAAATTACAAGATAAAGTCAGATTATTTTTTAACAGGATATTTCCATTGTTGGCATCTACTAAAATATTCCAGTAATTCGGAGTTTTTGGTTCCGTTAAGGTATATTCATAAGCCAAGCGTAAGTTTCCGCTCTCGTCGTTAGTATATACAAGTCTTTGATTGGCTGATGTGGCTTTTTTTTGAGTCTTTTCAAGATATTCAAGAATCGTAAAATTTGCAATATCAGGATTTTTCAGGTCTTCAGCAATTTTTTGAAGCGCTGTGCTTTTACTAATAGCAGCTGTACCGGATGTAGATGCAGTATAATCTTTTATAAAATTATCTGTATAATAAACAATTTTATTGTCCTTGATCAATGCTGTTCCTACAGAACTGTAAATTGGTAAACTATTATAAGTCTGTAAAAATTTCACAACATTACCATTTAAGGATTTTGAAGGATCTACAATATCAACAATGATATTATTAAGAGCAGACTTTTTATATTCTCTAATCTTATTTTGAGAAATATAATCCTTAATCAGTTTTTCATTATCCTGTCCAAACAATACTGTTGGAAATGCAGAAAATACCGCAAATAAAAGAGGTAAAGCTTTGTTTTTCATATCCATTATTAAAGGCGCTAATCTACAAATAATTCACATAACTTTCATATTTTTTTTATTAAAAACAAAAACATAAATGAATAAATTAAAAATCATCAGATTAATATTATTTTACATATTTCTCAATAAGGAGAACCTCATCATAAATTTATGCCTATCACATTGTATTTATCTTATTTTTAAATCATTACGATTTAATTATTTCATTATATAAATCACACATCACTGTAATATTTTCAATGATTATCTATTTTTATTTTATGTTACTATTTTTTGAAAAAGCTATATTATCTACCCTTTTCTTTAATCATATTTTTACTTTTCATATTGGTATAGAGATAAAAAAAAGCCGCTCAAATGAGCGGCTCCTTATATATCAATGGTTCAAAGATTATTTACCTTCTTCCATTTTTCTTTTCAACTCTGCTAATGCATCGATGTCTCCAAGAGTAGATCTTTCTTCGTTGTTTGAAGAAGAAGATACGTTTCTAGAAGAAGATTCTTTAACGTTTTTCTTTTCTTCGTCTCTGAAGATACCTGTGTGAGATACTACTACTCTCTTGAATTCTTTGTTGAATTCGATTACTTTGAATTGAGCTTCTTCACCTTTTTTGATTTTAGATCCATCTTCTTTCTCTAATAATCTTGAAGGGCAGAATGCTTCTACTTCAGCATCTTCGAATTGAACAGAAGCTCCTTTATCGTGAACTTCTACAGCTTTACCAGCGTGGATAGTTCCTTCAGCATATTTAGTTTCGAATTTATCCCATGGATTCTCAGTCAATTGCTTGTGACCTAGAGATAATCTTCTAGCCTGGATATCTAATTCAAGAACTACAACGTCTAATTTATCACCTACTGCGCAGAACTCAGATGGGTGCTTGATTTTCTTAGTCCAAGAAAGATCAGAGATGTAGATTAATCCGTCGATACCTTCTTCTAACTCTACGAATACACCAAAGTTAGTGAAGTTTCTTACAGTTCCTACATGCTGAGATCCTACCGGATACTTAGCTTCGATGTTTTCCCATGGATCTTTAGACAATTGCTTGATACCAAGAGAAATTTTTCTTTCTTCTCTATCTAAAGTTAATACTTCAGCTTCTACTTCATCACCTACTTTTACGAAATCTCCAGCAGATCTTAAGTGAGTAGACCAAGACATTTCAGAAACGTGGATTAATCCTTCTACACCTGGAGCGATTTCTACGAATGCACCATAGTCAGCAAGAACTACTACTTTTCCTTTTACTTTATCACCTACTTTCAAGTCAGCAGAAAGAGCATCCCAAGGATGAGCTTCTAATTGCTTCATACCTAACTGGATTCTTGTTTTCTCATCATCGAAATCAAGGATTACAACTTTTACAGTCTGTCCGTCCTCTAGGATTTCAGATGGGTGGTTCACTCTAGACCAAGAAAGGTCTGTAATGTGGATCAATCCATCAACACCTCCTAAGTCAATGAATACACCGTAAGAAGTAATATTCTTAACAGTACCTTCAAGAACCTGACCTTTTTCAAGCTGAGCGATGATTTCTTTTTTCTGACCTTCGATATCTGCTTCGATCAATGCTTTGTGAGATACAACTACGTTTTTGAACTCAGGGTTGATTTTCACAACTTTGAACTCCATAGTTTTTCCTACGAACTGATCGTAATCTTTAATTGGCTTAACGTCAATTTGAGAACCAGGTAAGAATGCTTCGATTCCGTGAACGTCAACGATCATACCACCTTTAGTTCTTGATTTAACAAAACCGTTAACGATTTCTCCAGTTTCGTGAAGTTCGTTTACTTTATCCCAAGCTTTAAGTGTTCTAGCTTTTCTGTGAGATAATTGTAACTGACCAGTTTTGTCTTCTCTCTTGTCAACCATTACTTCTACCTCGTCACCTACTTTCAGGCCTTGGTTGTAACGGAATTCGTTAAGAGAAATAACACCTTCAGATTTGAAGTTGATGTCTACGATAGCTTCTTTGTCAGTTAATCTTACAACTCTACCAACTAAAACGTCATTATCGTTCAGGCTGTTAAGAGATCCGTTATAGATTTCTTCTAAATCGCTTTTTTCTTTTCTCGCATCTGCATCAAGACCTGATTCGAAAGAATCCCAATCAAATTGTTCTGGTGCTACGTTTTGGTTTAATAAAACCTCTGCTGAATTTGTCTCTTTTGACATTTTCTAATAAAAATTTGTATTCCTTCTTTTTTAACGGTTTGAATAAATGCGGATTAAAAAATACGGAAGTAATTAATTTTAAGTAATTTACCCATCAAACCTTTTCACCCCAAAAGTGGGTGCAAAGATAGGGATTTTATTTGAGATAAACAACAGGTTTCAGCGTGTTAATATTTAACTTATATATTTAAAAATCAATATTTTGATTAAAATAATACTTTGGCTTCGCTCAGCATGACATATCTAATACTAACTGTTTTAAATTTAGAATGAAGAAATATTCGCTGTCATGCTGAGCATAAACTTAAAGTTTACAAACGTAATTTACGAAGCACTATAACTAATGGTGGACAAAATGAGATTCTTCATTTCGCTACGCTTCATTCAGAATGACAGTAACCCAGAATTAAAACAATAACAATTAAAGAAGAGCTGCACTTCCCTATCCCACTCAAACTCTCAAACCCTAAAATGCTATCACTCCAGAACTCTCAAACCCTCAAACTCTCCCACGCAGCACCCGCTTAAATTCACTACCTTTGCACCATGGAACTACAATCAATCTATCAGAAGCTGCAGATTCAGGATATGAATCAGATGCAGAAATCTACTTATAATGCGTCAGAAAACAATACAGACATTGTTTTACTCTCTCCTACAGGATCTGGAAAGACTCTTGCTTTTTTATTCCCGGTTCTTCGGAATCTGAAAAAAAATGTTCAGGGAGTTCAGGCATTAATATTGGTTCCGGCCAGAGAATTGGCTTTACAGATTGAACAGGTTTTCAAAGCAATGGGAACAGATTATAAAGTATCTGTTTGTTACGGCGGACACGACAAAAAGATTGAGGTTAACAATTTAATTGAAGCTCCTGCAGTATTAATAGGAACTCCGGGAAGAGTTGCTTACCATGTGAGAAATAATAATTTCGATCCGAAAACGATTAAAACCCTCGTTCTTGATGAATTCGATAAAGCACTGGAATTAGGTTTCCATGAAGATATGGAGTTTATTGCAGGCTCATTAAAAGGACTTTCACAAAGAATTTTAACTTCAGCCACTGCAATGGATGAAATTCCATTGTTTACAGGTCTTAAAAATGAAAAAACAATCGACTTTTTAAAACTAAGTGAAGTAAAACCAGATATTCAATTGCGAAAAGTAATGACAATCTCTGAGGAAAAACTTGATACTTTGTTTAATTTAATCTGCAAAATAGGAAATAAAAGAACGCTTATCTTCTGTAACCACCGTGAAGCTGTTGACAGAATTTCTGAACTCCTTTATCAGATGGGAATCGACAGAGAAACCTTCCATGGCGGTATGGAACAGGATGAAAGAGAACGTGCATTGCTGAAATTCAGAAATGATTCTGCCAGAATTCTTATTACTACAGATCTTGCTGCCCGTGGACTTGATGTTCCGGAGGTAGAATCTATTGTACATTATCAGCTTCCACCAAAAGAAGATGCCTTCATTCATAGAAACGGACGTACTGCAAGAATGAATGCCAAAGGTTTTGTATATATGATCATGACAGAGGACGAAAATTTCCCATTCATTAAAAATAATACTCCTGAGGAAAGTGTTGCCGGATTTACTAAGGTTCCGGAAAAAACACCTTTCCAGACTATTTATATCAGTGCCGGAAAAAAAGATAAGGTCAATAAAGTGGATGTTGTGGGATATCTTATCAAAAAAGGAGAACTTCAGAAAGAAGATATCGGTTTGATCGAAGTAAAGGATACCACTTCCTATGTTGCTGTTTCCAGAAATAAAGTCAATGCTGTTTTAAGAAAGCTGCAAAACGAAAAACTGAAAGGAAAGAAAGTAAAAATGGAGGTTGCTTACTAAACCCTCCACTCAATACTCTATTGTCATTGCGAACGAAGTGAAGCAATCTCATATTTATAATCATATTTAATGAAAAGAGATTGCTTCGTCGCTATGCTCCTCGCAATGACACAAAAATTATTTGATCCCCCTTACCCTTGTAGGAAAAGTATATACAGATTTTGAAGCGGTAATGAAAAGTATATCATTATTTTCTCCACCAAAAGTTACATTGGAAGTCCACTTTTCAGGGATAGGAATATGGTAAATTTTCTTTCCTGAACGGTTAAAAACATGTACTCCATCTCCTGTAAGGTAAAGATTACCATGCTTATCTAACTCCATTCCGTCTGAGCCCATTTCACAGAAAAGTCTTTTTTCAGACAGTTTTCCTTCACCCAATATGTCATATACATAGGTTTTTCCGGCATCAATATCAGAAAGGTATAATTTTTTCAGTTTTTCACTGCCTACAATTCCATTCGGCTGGGTAAATGTATCCAGCTTGGTAACTTTCCCTGATTTATCTCTATAATAAAGGCTTTTGTGTGGCAGTTCCTGTTTAAAACCGATCCAGTAATCTCTTTCATACAACGGATCGGTAAAGTACATTCCTCCGGCTTCATCATTCCATACATCATTGGGACCGTTGAACCTTTTCCCTTCAAAACCTTTAAGCAGAACTTCTACTTTTTTGTCTTTGGAAATTTTCCAGATTTCTCCCTGATCATCTGAACAGGTAATCAAATACCCGTCTTTATCAAAGTGCGTTCCGTTTGCCCTTCCCGTCTTGTCTAAGAATTCTGTTACTGTATTGCTTTTCCAGTCCCAATAATAGATCTTATCATTGGGTTGATCGGTAAAGTAAACATTTCCTTCTTTATCTGCTGATGGCCCTTCTGTGAAACTGAACGTATCGGAAACCCTTTCCGGTTTTACTCCTTCATAAAACATTTTACTATAATTTACTGATTGACAGTTTACCAATGCGAAAACCAAACCAATCATGCCTATTTTAAAGATATTCTTCATGCTTCATTTTTAAACCCGCAATTTACAATATGGCCTTCAGGTTTCAAAATATATTCCCGTTTTGATACAATAAAAACCATAAATACAAAATGTCCCAATTGTCCTATTTTTGAAGTAGATCATATTAGTAGTAAAAGGATATAATCCGGAGCTTTGCAGTAACAGGATCGATCACTTTTTTTCAATAAAAAATCAATTCAAAAAAAGAGGTTATCCTGTTGAAAATAGTACCAAAATACTTTTATAGCATACAACAATGAGCGCAGAGTCCAACAATATCAAATCTTTAGAAATTGAAAATGAAGATTTCCGAAATTCAGTGGGAACAATGGATGAAACCGGAAAAAGGAAGTGGATATTCCCCAGAAAGCCTAAAGGAAAATACACCAATTACAGAAATTACACCAGCTATCTTCTTCTTGCATTATTTTTCGGACTGCCTTTTGTAAAGATCAACAATAATCCTTTTCTGCTCATCAATGTTATCGACAGGAAATTCTTTATACTCGGACAGCCTTTCTACCTGCAGGACTTTTTTATCCTTGCATTAGGCGCGGTAACTTCTGTTATTTTTGTAATGTTATTTACCGTGGTTTTCGGAAGAATATTCTGTGGCTGGCTTTGCCCTCAAACCCTTTTTATGGAAATGGTTTTCCGTAAAATAGAATATTGGATCGAAGGAGACCGAAATAAGCAGATGAAACTCGACAGACAGGAATGGGATGCCGAGAAGATCCGAAAAAGAGTGACGAAATGGTCCGTATTTATTTTGATTTCTCTGATCATATCTACTTTCATGTTTATGTATATTGTAGGCTATGAACAGGTTTTCCAGATTATGCTGGAAGGACCTTCGGAACATCCTTTAAAGTTCATTACAATGATCTTTTTCACGATGACTTTCTATTTTGTTTTTGCATGGCTTCGTGAGCAGGTATGTACGCTGGTTTGTCCTTACGGAAGGCTTCAGGGTGTTTTAATTGATAAACAGACAATCAACGTATATTACGATTTTAAAAGAGGGGAAGGCCGTTCAAAATGGAGAAATAATGAAGACAGAAAAGCGGCCGGCAAAGGAGATTGTATAGATTGTAACCAATGCGTTGTTGTCTGTCCTACAGGAATCGACATCAGAAACGGGCAGCAACTGGAGTGTGTGAATTGTACAGCCTGTATTGATGCCTGTGATGAAGTAATGGAAAAGGTAGGTTTACCTAAAGGATTGGTGCGTTATGCTACAGAATCAGAAATTGAAAACAGCGAGAAATTCAGATTTACTCCGAGAATGAAAGCGACAACCGTTATTCTGGCATTGCTGATTGGATTCCTTGGATTTTTAATGTACGACCGTGGTTCTATGGAAGCTAAGTTCATCAAACCAGCGGGCTCTACATTTTTCGTTAAAAACGGTAAAATCACCAATACCTTTATTTACACGCTTCTGAATAAATCTAATGAGAAAAAGATCCTAAATATCAAAGTTATCACTCCATCGAATGCAGAAATCACGTATTTCGGTTCTGAAAAAATCATCTTGAAAGGAGACCAGATCCTGAAAGGAAACATTAACATTTCCTTTCCTGAAGAAAACATTAAGTTCTCAAAACAAAATATGGTCATCGGAGTCTTTGATGAGAAAGGAAAACTGGTAGATTCATTTGAAACAACTTTTGAAGGACCGTTTAAGTTAGCTCTTTAGGGAGCAGATGGTAGGTTGCAGGGATTAGGGAGAATTCAAGGTTCAAAGTTTAAGGTTGTGTGTAACCAGCAACTCGTAAACTCGAAACAAAAGAAACCCGCAACTCGTAACCAAAACAACCAGCAACCTTAAACCTTAAACTCATTAAGCCTTATATTTCCTCATAAACTGCGTAGGAGTCATTCCGGAACTTTTCCGGAATACTCTTACAAAGTAGGAATATTCTTCATATCCTAATCTGAAAGCAATTTCAACCAGGCTTTCATCCAGGTACATCAACATTCTTTTGGCTTCCAGCACTACTCTTTCTGTAATAATATCTGTAGCTGTTTTTTGAACAACAGTCTGTACAATTCTATTCAGATGTTTGGATGAAATTCCTAATAAAGAAGCATAATAGGCAATCGATTTATGTTCTGCAAAATGCTGTTCAATCAGATTTTCGAAATCCTGATAATGTTTAAAGTAAGAAAGTCCGGTGGCAGAATCCTGTGTGTCAAAATCTCTGGAAAATAATCGGGTAGAATTAATGAAGATCTGAGACATTAATGACAAAATAAGACCTTCTTTCATTATATTTTTAGCCTGATGTTCTTCTCCCAGTTCCTGAAATAACCTAATATTCTTCTTCAGCTCCAGAGCGTCCAACTGAAGTTTTCTCGGAAAAGACACAGATCCGAAAAAAGGAAAATTCCTCAGCTTCTGATTCACATAATGCATTTCATAAAATTCCTGAGAACAAAAGAAAATATAACCTTCTATATCTTCCGATAGTTCCCAGCTGTGAATTTGCCCAGGTGACAGAAAGAAAAGGCTTCCTTCCGACACTTCATACCTCTGAAAATCGATTTCATGTACCCCTACTCCTTTGGTAAAAAGAACAGCCGCATAGAAATCATGCCTGTGAGGTTTCTCTATATGACGATGTCCTACCACCAAATGATTCTTCATTGTGTTAAAATAAAAATCTGAAGTATTTTTACCCGCCTGAAAAAGATCGATATGAAGAACAGAAATCGGATTCATTTATATTTATATATCGTAAGAATTCACAAATTTAGACAAAAAAGCGCCAGTATATCATGATCCTTTATATCTACTACAAACGTTTGTTCTTGAATGATGAATTTAGACCCCTAAATTCCTTTGAAACAAAGTATGACCGCACTTTTTACAATATATTTTGGATTAAACTTTAAAAAATTTTTATCTTTGAGGTTTAGGAGTTGTAAAATGAAAATAAATTTACCTGATAAACTGTATTATTCTATAGGAGAAGTGGCAAAAGCATTCGATGTAAACACTTCATTAATACGTTACTGGGAACAGGAATTCCCGATTATCAAGCCTAAAAAAAACAGAAAAGGAAACCGATATTTTACTCCTGAAGACATCAAAAACCTTCAGATGATCTACCATCTGGTAAAAGAAAAAGGATACACTCTGGACGGAGCCCGCATCGCCCTGACTACAAACAGTAAAATCTCAGAAACCATTACCCTTATTGACCGACTGGAATTTGTAAAAGCTGAGCTTATTAAGCTGAAAGAGTCTCTGGGAGAAAGGGATGCTGAATAAGTTTTATACAATATATTAAAATCCGCCGCATTTACTGCAGCAGATTTTATATTCTGAAAAACAAGGATTACTGATGAGTAAACTGGAAAAGTTGCTTTATAAGTAGGACATTTTGTAAAAAACACATTTTTTAGAATAAAGAACAAAAACCACTGTTTGTACAGTGGTTTTGTTTTATTTGTGGACACAAGCAAAATGTTCGTGACAGCGGGGCACGCACTATCTAGTGCACAACAGTAAAATAAATAAAGCCACTCATTGAATGGCTTTATTTATTATTTTTTTTCTTAATAATTGTGTTACTAGAAAAGCTATTATAGCAACCATAAAAATATTTCGTTGTTTTTCATATATGATAGCCCAGTATATAAAAGGGATACTAATTATAACCCATTCAAATAATAATTTTAAAATAAGTTTATCCTGATTAGGAACTATAAGTATTAAATCTAAAATAATAAGTGCTAATATAAAGCCTGCCCAAAACATTACGCCATATAAAAAGAGTAAAAATATTGCAGCAAATATTGATTGAAAAAAATTTCTTGTAACACCATCATCAACAGTAAAATTAAAAATGATAGAATAAACTAAGAGGGATATAAAAACGCCTAATATATTTATCCAATTTGTTAGTAGTATTTTCATTGTATTTTTTTTTATTATCTTACCATTTCAAACTCCAATGACCCTGGTTCTGGAATAGGTACTCTTTCAACAGCTGGTTGCGAAGTCATTGTTTTATTCCAATCGCCAACAGAGTATGTCTTATCCCCTTTTTGCACTCCTGTAAATACGCCATTCTTATCCATTGTTATAGTAAAATTGTTACTCATCATTGGTTTACTGCCATCCCCTGGTAAACTGGTGTAAGGATTCCCTACTGCAGGACTAACACCTATCATCAATTGATTCCCAGCTGTATCACCAATCATTGTCTCTGCTGAAGGAAATCCATCTCCTGTTTGAGTAACGTTAACTCCTAAAGTTCCTGAATTTTTATTCTCTGTTAAACTAAAATTAGTTTTAACATCAATATCAGGAGAACCTGGAACTAATGGATTGTGCCCCGCCATCGTAGATGTCCAAGAAGTTGTAGTACTTCCATCTTTATTTGAGCTATATACCGCATTTGTAATTGTACCACGGTCATCTGTCGCTGTTGCAGAGCCAAGCAAAAAATGAGTAGAAGGACTGGAAGTAGCTCCATAATTAGTGTAAGTATGATTATCAGTATTCATTACATAACCGTGTGATAATCTAGACGTAACAGATTGTGAAGTAGAAAACCCTCTGTTATCACCTCCAAACCATCCTCCAAAAGACTCAAATGGAGCAAAAGAACGTGTAGTTACAGGGTATGGCCACATTCCATCTGGATCGATAAATCGAATAGGATTGTCTAGAGCATAAGTATAAGGCCCCCATCTTCTACCTAACTCACTCTTAGGATCTACCACACCCCATCTTCCCATATCCGGCATATAGAATCTTGCTCCATAATCATACATTCCAGTCTCCTGAAGCTCTTTCCCATTGTATTTATAGTTATAAGGCACTCCTGCAAAAGGGGCTGGGACAATAGGGCTCTCCTGATGTTTTAATCCAAAAGGATAATAATTGTTGACATCAATGATCTCACTCCCACCACTGCCATTACTTTTGTAGCTCACTCTTACATTTCCTAAATGATCCGTGTAATTGTAAATATACTTATTTTCAGTAAAATCATAATACCCTTCTGAGGTAGGTACAAATTTTAATGCAGGAATGGTATAAAGAGAGGCTGAAGTATCATATGCATGCCTGTTATCATACTGGAAACCATCCAGATAATTGGTTTCTATAGATCCGTTCATACTGTATGTTTTAGATACTTTGGTTCCATCTGCCCTATAGGTATAGCTGGTGTTGGAAATACCTATCAATCCTTCGTTAACTGAAATATAATTGGGAAGATTCAGACAATTATAAATGATCTTCATCTTTCTGTCAGGATGATCCGTCATATTCCCGTTGGGATTATACACCATGGTTCCCTGCAAAGCATTATATCCTGAACTGTTGTTAATAACTCCTGGAGGAAGGGTAATTTTGTCCAATACATTACTTTTGTCTCCATTCTGATAGTTATAGATCAGATCATCAATCTTCTCTGCTGTTGTTCCTCCGGCAGCAGGCCATGATAATCTCTTTAAGGTTTTAATATTCCCATTGAGATCATAGCTCAGCTCTTCATTAAAATAGTTATTTTGGGCTAAAGAAGCATTGGGCTGGGAATAAGCTCCTTTCAACACCCTGTTTAAAGCATCATACTGGTAATTGTATCTTTTCAACCCCTCGGAACTGGAAATATTCCAATCAATCTCAGCAATATTCCCATTAAACCTTCCGGATGAAGTATTGGTATAAACAGGATTGTTATACTTCATCTCATAGCCAAATAATTTCCCGTTCAGATTAGCAGGATCATTGATTTTAGTCATCCAACCACGGATATTGTATTGGTAAGCAATGGTCTGTAATGGGGAGGCCGCAGCTATTCCTCCTACTTTCTTAGATTCCAGCTGGGAAAGTTCATTGTATTTGTTTTGAGCAATGTATTCAACTGGATTACTTCCTATCTGATGAGTCTGGGTCAGAAGCCTGTTCTGGGAATCATAGGTGAATTTTTCTACAATGATTTTTTCAGGGTCTGAACCCAGCCTTTTATGGTAAGTATTGGTCTGAAGGATAACCCCGGTATAGTCAAGCTTATTATTAATCACAGTATAGCCTCCAAGATAATTACGACTTCTTGATCCGATATTTCTTCCTTTGGTATCATACCAGATAAAATTCCTTGTCCAATTGTCATCTTCTATATTCTTTACATAAGAAGCTGTAAGAAATCCTTTAGTGGTTTGTGCATTAGCAGGATTATCTGTAAGAAGAGGTTGGGCAAAGACATTGGTTACCGCAGGGGAGCCTGTCGGATAAGTATCATAATAATTAACCGTTAACAGCGTAGTGACAGAACCAGGATAACTGGCAGAACCATTATCATAATATACTCCTACCCCGCTGTTGGTAAATCCTACGGTAGAGGACCTGGTTACATTATTACTCCCCTTAGCATCTGCTGATATTTGCTCTGCAGCTCTTCCTGCTGTACCATACACCTGGGTACTGGTATATAGGCCTGTGTATGCTGTTCTTCCGAACTGATCATACTTGGTAAAAAGCCACTGTTTTAATGCTCCCATGACAGCATCCTGGGTCATGATCAGCCTGTCCTGTTTGTCATACACCATATATTCCCAGCCTTTTCCGGGAAGTTTCTTTTCTACCAGACGGTTCCTTCCGTCATATTTATACTGGTAACATAAATCACTAAGTACGGTATTGGGATCTGCTTCTACGGAAGCTTTGGGAGGAATCACAAAAGCCAGCTGGTTATAATCATTGTAAACATAATAGGTATCTGCACTTTCTGTAGCACTGATTACTTTTCTGACCAATACCACCTGCCCCTGGCCGTTTTTAAACTCAATGGTTGAGTTGCCGTCTTCATCGGTGACTGTATTTTTATACAGCTGTCCTACTGCATAGGAACCGGATGGGATGAGTTGGGAAGTAAAAGTGGTATAGGTAAAAGTGGCTGTATATTTTTTAACCTCACCATCGACATTGGCGTCATATCCAAATTGTACGGGTTTGTTATCCCATGCAGTTCCAACTTGTTTCTGCTCCAGAATTCTGTCCAAAGGTGAGTTTTCCAAAACCTTTTCTGAATAGATCTTTTCATTGCCATAGGTGTTAGGATAAACACCCAAAGGTCCTGAATAATAATTCCCGTTACTTGTGGAAAGTTGGGGAACAGGAAGATAGTCTTTAACCTGTCTTCCGAAAGGGTCATATTCAATGTGGGTCACAACATCTTTTCCCAAAGGTGAAGCTTGTAAGTTGATAATCTGCTTGGGTCTTCCCAATCCGTCAAAATACTGTACCGTTTCTAAGGATTTGGTAGCAGCTGTTCCATTATAATCTAAATATGTTTTGGTCTGAATATAATTTTCATTGCTTGAAATCGTGGAAAGCTGGGCATAGGTTATATTAGATAAAAGCAAGGCTCCTATTGGTAATATGAGTTTTTTCATGATTGTGTTTAGTTTTTATAATTGTATTTCATCTCCTTCAACACTTTGCCATTCACATCAATCACTTTTTCAAGCCTGTTAGCCGAATCATAAACATAGCTTTCTCTGATTCCTGATGGTGAAGTGATACTTCTTACTCCTACTAAAGGATCATAAGTATAAGTAGTGGTCTGATAACCGGATAAAGCTGTATTACTCCTGAATGAACTCAATGCTGATAAAAATGCTGTCTCATCATTACCAGAAGCTGCTAGAGCATCTGTATCGGAGGCATTAACAATAGAATCAATTAAGGACTGCTGGATATCTGTTAATTTAGCTCCTTCTATCTTAGCAATCGGCTGAGTCTGATTATACCCCCAGATAATTACGGTAGAAATACCATCTTTCGTGGTATACTGCTGTAAGTTTCCTTTTAAATCATATTGGTCATAAGTAACTTCTGTAGAAGTAACATTTTGTAGATCTGTAGATAGGACAGAACTTGGGAGTAAGTTTAATGGGTTATCGTATTTTGTTTCTGTTTTTGAAATTGTTTTAGTGACGGCACCAATAGTCTGAGTTGTTTCACTCTCTAAAGGAATACCTATAATATTGGCTGTAATTAATTTTTGAATGTTTTTATCTAACGCATATTTATATTTTACTTCTTGGATACTTCCGTCAAATGAAGTCACTTTTTCTAAATTAGGTCTGTAATTATTCGTGTTATTAAAAATCACTTTCTTCGTTTCAGTAATACCTGAATTAAAATAATTACGGGAAGTAATAGTCTCATTTTTCATCCATGCTGTTTTTGTATAGGGAGTATTACTAATTCCGTTATTCATTAAAGGATAAGGTGGAGCGGGATAGTCTTCCATAATGTAATCTAACAAATCCTCCGATACTTTTTGACCAGTAATACTATAAATTTCTTTCTTTTCTAAAAGCCCCTCTCTTGTAAAATTATAATTGGGAATAATCCTATAGTTAGTTCCGGGATAAGGTGAAGGCTCAGAATATTCGGGATACGCGTCAGTTGCCTTAAAATAATAATTAGTATACCCCTCCGTACCTCCCGAAACTTTTACATTTTTATAAATTAGAACGGGATTAGCTGGACTAATACCATCTGATAAAAAACCTCCCCCTTCAAAATGACCACTTTCAACAGCAGGATTTTCAAACTTTTTATAAGAATATTCTTCCACCCGTGAAGGAACCGATAGAATATCATTATAGTATTTAATATTTTTTATTCTCGGAATTCCTCTACGGGATGATCTTATTTCAGTAACCACCGTAGAATCTCCAACTTTCTTTACAGCATCAAAAAATAATGGTTCTGGAAAGGCTGCGGGTGATGTACTGCTTAAAGCAGCATAGTATTCACCAGCCTTAAATTTTATTTCATTTTTTTCTGGATAATTAGAAGGATCATCTGAAAATGCATTTCCTAAACTATAAGGTGCTATTTGATAAGTGTTTCCTACTTTTTTATAAAAAATAAGAGACCACAGATAGCCGGATAAGCTTCCTACAGGGGACTCAATGGTTATTTTTTTATCTTCAGCCAGTGTAAAAAAATACTTTCGGGTTGAACCAAACTGGTTGAAGCCTACATTCCCAATGTTTTCTGTAGGAGCTGGAATTTCTTTATTTATCTGAACACTAAAATAGGGAATCATTTCAAAATTATACTCAATAACACCTCCCGTTGGTAAAGAGATAGTATTAAGTAATGTATTCCCATAGACATTCTCTCCCTCTTCCACAGGTGGATATATAGTCGGAATCTCCGTATTCCCTCCATACCCAAAATTTGTCTTCTCCAAAATAGTATTATTTATATCTACTTTACTGTAAGAGGTTAAAGTATTATTTACATCAAATATATATTTCGACACAAATTGATTATTGATTGTTTTTAATGTCATACTTTTTAGCCAAAACTGATCCCCTTTTTGGACATATTGTTTTTTCCCATATTCCATATCAATGATTCCCCTATCTTTAATTTCAATACGACTGAGCTTATTCAATTCTGATTCTGTAACTGTATTTCCTGTCCCAGTCACATACACCAAATCTCTGAAATAAGTAAATTTTGCAAGTTCCTGATTATTTTCATCTTCTATCGTCGTTAAGAAAAAAGCACTTCTATAGGCAAGCTTGCCATACATATCATTAAGCCAGTCAAAACTCCATCTCCACACCGATGCAGTAGATTTATTATAAGTTTCAAACTTATACTTGATTCCTGTATCACTAGTTATGGTAAAAGAATCAATAATCAAAGTGGATTGATTACTATTTCTTTGATAGGTAATTTTTGATGTAGTAGGGGTCAGTTTTAATAATTGAAAACTGTTATTCAAAGTATCTCTTACAAATTTAAACCTTCCCGATTCTCCTGGAATATTATAATTGTAAATATCATTAAAATCATTTTTGAAGTAAAAAGTTTTTGTGTTATCATCAAAAGATTCGTCAGGATCTTGGTAGTTATCTCTTGATATAACTCCCTGGCCCAATAGTGACCAGCCTGATCCTAAATCTCCAGACCATAAATCTTCGGTAACGTTCGCTGCATGGTAATTGATCATCAGGTTGATATTAACTGAGTTATTATTAGTCGGAACATTAACTAAATTATAGGATATTTTAGGAATTCCGGTTTGTACAGAAACAGGGATATTCGTATAGGTAGCTAATGACGAAATAGTAGGAACAGGATGTTCTACTCCTTTATTTAAGCTTCTTTCCTGCCCATAATAGGCTTGATAGCCTAAAAAGGCTATCAACAGTAAAAATATTTTCTTCATAATTATTCGTTTATTTCTTTATCAACTTAGCATTCGCCGTTTTGTTGTTATCAGTTTTTATAGTCACCAGATAAGCTCCCTGAACCAAAGCCTGAGTGTTAATCTTTGTCACTCTGTTCTTTGTTTTCAGATTTTGCAGTTGTCTTCCAGACATATCATACAACAGAATATCAGCATCTTTAAAATCAAAACCAATTTCTACGTAAGCATAATCAGATACAGGATTTGGATAAATCTTGATATCATATTTTTCGATTAACTGATCAACCTGCTTGTCTCCTAGTTTCACAATCTTCCAATTCTCTTTCCCAAGCTCTTCTGCACTGGTCCCAGCCAGAACAATTGAACCGTCTCTGTTGAGCTTTAAGTCAGATAGTCTCTCTTCCTTCTTTCTGGATTCTCCTTTGATATGCTTTCTCCACTGTTCATTACCATTATGATCTAGATACAACATCCAGAACGTTTCATCATCGGGTTGTATTCTTCCTTCAGCCTGAGTATAGCCTCCTAATAAAATTCCTTTGGAAGATTTATCATCTGCAGAATGAAGGACACTCATTCCCATCAGGATATCTCTGTTTTTGAAATTGTAGGATTTTTGCCACTGTTCATCGCCTCTTTCATTTAAAGAAATCAGCCAAAGGTCTGTTCCTTCTTCCAATCCAACCGTTTTGTTTCCTGATCTTTCCGATCTGGATTCTCCACCGATAACAAAGCCATTTAAAGTTAGTGCCAGCGTTCTGATATGATCATCTCCTTTGCCTCCAAAGTTCTTTTCCCATTCCACTTTTCCGTTTTTATCGAGCTTGGCAATCCAATAGTCACCTTCACCAAAGTTTTCAGTTTGTTTCGAGTTTCGCGATACGGGATTCGAATTTTGACCGTTTGACACAGAACCCGCATCTCGCATCTGAGACTTTTCAGATCCCGAAACACGAACCTCGGAACTTCTTGAATAAATTCCCAGTAAGGCTCCGCCATCTTTCGTTGGAATCATTTTCTCTACTTCGTCTAAACCTTTTCCGCCTAAAATTAATTGGGAGAGTTCTTTTCCATTCTTATCTAGTTTTGTGATCAAAACATCTTTTGAACCGTAACCTTTTGAAGAGTTTTGAACATTCCCTGCAACAAAGAATCCCAAATCGGTGGTCTGGATAACGGCTCTTGCTTCTTCGTCTGAAGAACTTCCGAGTGTTTTCTGCCACAATTCATCACCAAATTCATTGATTCTGATCAGCCAGATATCAGATCCTCCTTTAGAATCGTCTTTTTTATCTAAGCCTTTTCCTGAATAGGATGTTCCGGCTAATAGAAACCCTCCATCCTGTGTAGTAACAGTTGCTGACAGATAATCATGATTTTGTCCTGAGAAATATTTTTCCCAGACTTCATCTCCCTGTTGATTCAGTTTTACAAGATGAAAATCGTAACCGTTGTTTTGCTTATTTCCTGATGTTTGCTGCTTATTACTTTGGATAGAGCTTCCCGTTATAAGATACTGCTGATCGATTGTTGTAGTAACCTGACTAAGAAAATCCTGGGTAGAGGATTTGATGTCTTTCTGCCATACCACTTCCTGGGCAGAGATGCCCAAGACCGTGCATAAAGTGAATGCACCTATATAGAATTTTTTCATTCCAATGTTGTTTTCTGAGTTAGTAATTAGTTTCTTAAAACTTCGCGAATTTAACACTTTTTAAGACATGAAAATCACAAAGATGCGATTTAACATATATCTTACTATTTATTATTAAATCCACTTTATTTATATTGACATTTGTTTTATTTAAATGCAAAATTATTCACACACAACGACAAAACATGTCGTGTTAAAAACAAAAAACAGATAAACTCTAATCACAACATTCACTCTCAATTACGAAATTATATCATATAAAAGATGATATTTCTGATTGCTTCATAAGCATTAAACACAATCTGTATATCATATTTAACCAATTCATTATCAGATATTGACACGCTTAATTCTTATTGATATTTTTACTTCATGATGAGAAAAAGCTATTACCAGAAATTGGCATTTATGGTCACATTGCTGACTATTTTATTGGCCTATCAGAAATATACCAGCCGGGAAAAAGAACCTTTTCCTGATGTAAAGTTTATTACTAGTTCTTCAAATTCTGCGAAACTATCAGATTTTGATCCCAATACACTGGACAAAGAGCAATGGCAGAAACTTGGTTTTTCAGAAAAGCAGACTGCTACAATTCTTAAATATAAAGATATTGTAGGGGGAAAGTTTATGTCAAAAGAACAGTTGAAAAAATGTTACGCTATTTCTGACGAGAAATTCAGGGAGTTGGAATCATTCATTTTACTTCCTGAAATAACAGAGAATGGAAAACCAAAAGGATTCAATGCGTATGGAAAGAAAAAAATTACGATTTCAGGGAAATTCAATCCTGATCGGTTTTCTGCTAATGACTGGCTAAAAATGGGTTTCAGTGAAAGACAGGCAGAAGCTATTTTAAAATACAGAAATTATCTGGGAGGCAGCTTTATCAGCAAGGAGAAGTTTAAAGAATGTTTTATCATCTCTCCGGAAAATTACAGCAAGCTGGAGCCTTATTTACTTTTACCTGCAAAAACTCCTGAAACTTTTCAAAATTCAGCAAAGAACAGTACGGTTAAAACCAAAATCCAGTACCATTCTTTTGATCCTAATCAACTGGATCTGGAGGGCTGGAAAGCTTTTGGATTTTCAGAAAAGCAAGCCATTACCATCATTAATTACCGGGACAGAAATCTACGGGGAAGCTTTAAAAGCCTAGACGATCTGCAGAAATGTTTTGTGATTTCTGCTGAGAAATTTCAGGAAATGAAACCTTATATCAAACTCCAGGAAAAGCAGCAGGAAAAAACCGATTTTTCAAAAACAGATCTCAATAAAATTACTTTCAGACAACTTATAGAATTTGGACTGGATGAAAGAAGCGCGGGTTCTATTATCGGTTTCAGAAAAAAACTAGGGGGCTTTATCAATAAGCAACAGATTTTAAGTACATACAATATTGATCAAGATCTTGTTCAAAAGCTGATCTCAATTGCACCATTAAATTCCTCAGATGTACCCAGATATTCATTAGTGGATGCCCCCGAAGAATGGCTTAAAAATCATCCCTATTTCAAATATTCTGCAGACAAAATCATTTTCTACCGTATCAGTAATCCTGATGATAGAAAAATATGGAAACTTTTAAAACTGAAACCTGAGTATGAAGAAAGAATGAGATTATATGTAAAATAGCTTAAAACGATTCCAAAATATTATTTTTGGAATCGTTTCTGAAATATTACCCCGGATTTAATGATGCATATAACTGCTTGGTCCATTGGTGCCTTCAATGGATTCCGGCAATATTCCATAGCGGTTACGCAAATCGACTGTACCTAAGGTTTTTCCTGTGTTGATATCAATTACACTAATGGTTCCTGAGTTCAGATTAGGGAGATCCAACAGGTTATTTTGTACTGCTACCACTTCTTTTCCTGACTTGGTTTTAAAGAAAGCCATATGGTGTGCTCCTTTATCAGCATCAAAAGTCTTTAAAAGCTTTAATTGGGGAAGATTATTTATATCAAAGACAAGTACCTTTCCAGGATCTGCAAAACTCACATACAGTTTGTTTGAATCATCAATATACATTTCGAGTGCCCAGCCTAAACCTTTTGTGCTTCCGTCAAAGATCTTAGTAAAAGCATCATATTTTTTAGTGGCAGTATTGTATGGAGCAATCCAGATATCTCCGCCAAGCATTGTTGTAGCAAGTGCATACTGTGGAAACTTTCCGCGTAATAATAACACTTCCACAGGAGCAGATAAATCAGTTGGGGAGTCTGCTACCTGATAGGTTTCTTTTATTTCATAAGTGTTCAGATCTAATAAAGTACAGGTATTGCCCATTCCTGTAGTGAGGTCCGGATGAATGGTTGAGCTGACCATCATTAATCCTTTTTCTTCATTAATTGAAATACCATGCGGATACATTATAAACTTATTGGGATTAGCCTGAATTGGTGCTTTAATTGTTTTGATCAGTTGATTATTATTAGCATTAAAAACACCTATGCTGCCATCCTTAGGGCCTCCTGCCCCTCCCATAAAGGTCATAAAATACCTTCCGTCAGTTGTGAAAAATATATTTTCTCCTACCGTATTCTCACCAGTATCAATAGGCGTTGCATCAATTAATTTTGGCAGCCCATTTTGATCTTTTCCCGTTTTTATCTCATAGAGATAACTGCCACCCAAAGCAGTAGTGAACATTTTTTTTGCGTTTTGATTATAATAAATATGATGTGGTAATACACCAACACCCAATTCAAGCCTGCTGCTGATATTTCCAAAATTCGGGGCTTCAGGATCGAGTTCTATAACGGCAATTCCGTCTGGTAATCCTTTTAAGCTTCTGTAATCAATGTAAAAGGAAGAATCATGTGAATGATCCGGATCGTGCTCATTTAGACAACTGGTAAAAGTTATCAAAGTCACAAATAAAAGGGCTACAATAAATTTTAATTTCATGATTTTCAGGTTATAAGTGTTATTGTTATAAATATAATATATTTCTTGTGAAAAATAAAATATATTACACCAATATGTGAAAAATTATGAAATAAAAATAATTCATTAGTATTTCCAGCAATTGATACTGGGAAATAGAGGGAAACCGCTAAAGTATAGTATAAGTTTTAGTCGAATGTTTTACTGGAATCTGTAAGCATAGAATTCAGTGCATTCAGTTCATCATCTGTAAGATCTCTCCATTTTCCAATCGGGAGGTCTAGTTTGATGTTCATGATACGGATTCGCTTCAGTTTTTTGACTTCATATCCGAGATATTCGCACATTCTCCGGATTTGTCTGTTGAGTCCTTGAGTAAGAACAATTCTGAAATTCATATCATCAATCTTTTCTACCTCACATTTTTTGGTTACGGTATCCAGAATAGGAACTCCATTGCGCATTTTTTCCAAAAATCTCGGATTGATCGGTTTATCTACACGAACAATATATTCTTTTTCGTGATTATTACGGGCTCTCAGAATTTTATTAACGATATCACCATCACTTGTCAGTAAGATCAGTCCCTCACTTGGCTTATCTAATCTTCCGATAGGAAAAATCCTTTTCGGGTGGTTAATATAATCTACGATGTTATTTTTCTCACGTTTTGTATCCGTAGTACATACAATTCCTACCGGTTTATTAAAAACGATATATACCGGCTTCTCCTGAGGTTCTCTGATAGCTTTACCATCTACTTCCACAAGATCTTCATCGGAAACTTTTGTTCCCATCTCGGGAATTTTTCCGTTTATTTTGATCCTGCCCTCTTCCAAAAGCTTATCTGCTGCTCGTCTGGAACAGTATCCTACTTCTGATAAATATTTATTGATGCGCGTTTTTTCCATTAGTCTTTTCCGTAGCCGGTATAATTTTTATTGCTGAAAATTGTAATTCCATAGCTTAATCCTATGAAAAATCCATCAGCTCTATCTTTGAGTTTATGTGATTCAAAAACAATTCCTCCTTCCTGACTCAATCTTTTTGAATAAGAAACCTGCATTCCCAATCTGCCGCCCCAAAATTCAGTATCTGAAACAACGGAGTGATTAAGCTGCTTTCCATAATTAATATCAATGTAAAATGGTCTTTCTCCGGGAGAAAAAATGATCTTCGGCTGAATAACCCAATAAATCAGATGATAATTATCTTGTATAAAGCTATATTTGATTCCGGTTCCTAATGCAAAGTTAGGAAGAAAATTATATCCTCCAATAGTAGTAAAACCATAAGTCAGATTTCCTAATGAGGATCTGTTTTCAATATACTGCGAATTGTTGATCTGGTCTTTCTTCTTAATATTAAATCCGATATTAAGGGAAGGATTAAAATAAAAATCCATTTTTGATTTTCCAGATTCTGTATCCTGAGAAAATGTCTTAAAAAAAACGAAGACAAATATGAAAAAGGATAATTTTATTTTCATAGATTTTCAAATCTGTACTCGTTATTTAAAAACTGATCTGTAGCGTTTTCAATAGCATAGTCTCCGATTTTAGTACGTCTTAATTGAGTCAAATAGGCTCCTACTCCTAATTCCTGCCCTATATCGTGTGCAAGACTTCTGATATAGGTTCCTTTTGAACAGCCTACCATGAAACTTACTAAAGGAAAATCTATCTTAACATCTTTAATATAATGAATGGTGGTTTTTCTGGCCTTCATTTCCACTTCTTCCCCAGCCCTTGCTAGATTGTAAGCTCTTTCACCATCAATTTTAATGGCTGAATAAACGGGTGGTTTCTGTTCAATTTCTCCAACAAACTTTTCCAGTACCTCTTTTACCTGTTCTTCAGTAATATGAGAGATATCCTGATGAAGGATTTCCGGTTTCTCAGTATCGTAGGATTCTGTCTGTACTCCGATCTTAATCT
The DNA here is from genome assembly GCF_018362995.1 of Chryseobacterium indologenes. NCBI lineage: Bacteria > Pseudomonadati > Bacteroidota > Flavobacteriia > Flavobacteriales > Weeksellaceae > Chryseobacterium > Chryseobacterium indologenes. The sequence goes on along the minus strand of NZ_CP074372.1, from coordinate 4,855,569 downwards.
CCGTCCAGTATTCTTTAGGAGCATCCTGGATTTCAGTAATTTTCTTGGTGAATTTTCCACAGCAGACAATCAGAAGCCCTGTTGCTCTGGGATCTAAAGTTCCTGCATGCCCGATTTTAAATTTTTTAGGAAGATCAAACTCCCTTTTAAGTTTATATTTCATTTTATTGACAGCCTGGAAGGAAGTCCAGTCCAAAGGCTTATCCAATAAAAAAATGTATCCTGATTTCAGTTCTTCAGCAGTCATGAATGGGTATAAATGAGTAATTTCTTATTTAAAGAAATAAAAATAAATCAATAGAGCAACTCCAACAAAAATACGGTACCAGCCCCAAGGTTTAAATCCGTATTTATTAAGCACTCCAATGAATGCTTTGATAGCGATAAGTGCTACGATAAACGCGACAACATTTCCTACCACAAAGATCATAATGTGGTCCTGTGACGCCATAATCATTTCATATCCTTTCTGCGGATTTGCCGTTTCTTTTCCCCAGGTTTTAACAAAAACTGAATATACCGTTACTGCCAGCATGGTAGGTACAGCAAGGAAGAAAGAGAATTCTGCAGCAGCTTTTCTGGTAAGCCCCTGTGTCATTCCTCCAATGATAGAAGCCGCACTACGGCTTGTTCCGGGCATCATCGCAAGACATTGCCAGAAACCAATGGTTACTGCTTTTCTTATGGTAATTCCTTTTTCGTCGTCTATTTTAGGGTTTTTAAACCATTTGTCAGCAAACAGTAAAACAACACCTCCTAAAACCAACACTGAAGAAATAGCGATCTGATTCCCCAGCACAGCTTCAATTTTATCATCAAATAAATATCCTAAAACCAGCGCCGGAACTACAGCAAAAGCAAGTTTAAAATAGAACTGAATATTGTTTAAGTCAAAAAACTTTTTCCAGTAGGCCACTACCACTGATAAAATAGCTCCAAACTGAATGGATACCTGAAACATTTTTAAAAATTCTGTTTCTTCAAGACCCATAAGGTTGGCCGTAAATCCCATGTGTGCGGTAGAAGAAATCGGAAGATATTCCGTTAACCCTTCTACAATGGCAATAATAATTGCTTTGATTAAATCCATATTCTTTTAAAAAATTAAAAGATTAAGAGATCCGGAAATTCAGAATGCATCACTCTCAATTTCTTAATCTCTTAATCTCAAAATATAAAAATTTATTTATTTTCTTTTTAAGATAGCGTATACTTCTATTACAAATCCTATAACAACAAACAGAGGTGCTATTCTGATTCTTCTGATAGAAAAGATATCATCATTCCATGAGTTCGGGTCAAATTTACCATCTACCGTATTGGCGTCCGGGCCCATCATCAATAGAAATCCTACGACAATAAATGCCAGTCCTATCAGCATCCACTTGAAATTCTGCGGTCCGAAATAGAAAGCGTTTTGCTGTGGTACTTCAGCTTCATGTCCAAAGTCTGAAGCGGAAAATTTATTTGTTTTTTTGCTCATTGTTAAGAGTAATATAAATCGTCAACGTTTGATTTTAAGAACCTCCATGTAGCGAAAATTGTACTTAAGACAGAGATAAAAACTCCTACTCCCAATACCAAGATTACTAACCAGAAATACTGGTTGTTGTCCTGTACGAAAGCAGAACCAATCTGGCTTGTGAAATAATACCAGACACCACCTAAAGCTATAAGACCAATTACAGAGCCAATAGCTCCTAAAATGATGGCTTCTATGATGAAAGGCTTAAGGATGAATCTTCTTTTCGCTCCTACCAGCTGCATTGTTTTAATAATAAATCTCTTTGAAAATATTTTCAGACGGATAGAGTTGTTGATCAATACAACAGCCAATACCAGGAACAGAATTGAAAATCCGAAGATCCACTTTAAGATCCTGCTCAGGTTATTGTAAACATCTACCATCAGGGTACTGTCGTTCTTAACATCGATAATTCCTGGAACTGATTTGATCTCTTTAATAGCCTCATCAATTTTTGCCGGATCTACGAATTCAGGTTTTAAAGCAACTTCAATAGAAGATGGGAAGATATTTTCTTCAAACAATGCATCACTGTCAATTCCCATACTTTTCTTGGCTTCTTTTGCAGCCATGTCTCTTGAAATATAGGTTGCTTTTTTTACCGGAGCTAGTGTCTGTACCTTTTTAAAAGTTTCTTCCTCCAGTTTTGCAATTTTTACAGAATCTTTAGCATCATAATTTTCATCAAAGTAGGCGTTCACCACCAACTGTTCTTTGATATAGTCAGAATACTTCTGGGCATTAATTAAAATAAGCCCCATTAATCCTAACAAAAATAACACTAAGGCAATACTTATCACTACTGTAATATTGCTGGACCGAAGCCTTTTCTTATTAAATTCATCTACAGATTTAGCCATTAATATTAAAATTTTTGGCTAAAATAGAAAAAAACTTCCGAAATTTGGGACGAAATAAAGAAAATCATTGTTAATAAAATCATAAAAAACCTTGAGTGTAAAAGCAAAAAAACATCTTGGACAGCACTTCCTGACAGATGAAAACATCGCAAGAAAAATTGTAGAAGGTCTTAGTTTTGAGAACTATAATAACATCATGGAAGTAGGTCCCGGAATGGGAGTTCTTACCAAATATCTTCTTGAAAAAGATCAGAACATTTACCTTGCAGAGATCGATACAGAGTCTATCGAATACCTGAAAAAAAATTATACAAAGGTTACTGAAGAGACTTTTGTGGGAGATTTCCTGAAACAGGACTTCAGTTTTATCAAAGATGATCAGATTGCCATCATTGGTAATTTCCCCTATAATATCTCTTCTCAGATCCTGTTTCAGATTGTAGATCATTATCAACTGATTCCGGAAATGGTAGGAATGTTTCAGAAAGAAGTGGCTGAGAGAACGGCAGCCGTTCCGAGAACTAAAGATTACGGTATTCTTTCTGTTCTGATACAGGCTTATTATGATGTATCCTATATGTTTACAGTACATGAAAATGTCTTCAATCCGCCACCAAAAGTAAAATCCGGAGTCATCCGTCTTACAAGAAATCCAAAGGAAGGTCTTGCAGGCAATGAAATTCTTTTTAAGCAGATTGTAAAAACAGGATTCAACCAGAGAAGAAAAAAATTGTCTAATGCATTGAAATCCTTAAATATTCCAGAAGCTTTAAAAGGCCATGAGTTTTTGGATAAGAGAGCGGAAGAACTCAGTGTTGCAGATTTTATACACTTCGCTAATCTCTGGAAAGAAAATCAATAAACTTCAATAATAAAGCTCCTGTTAAAGGAGCTTTTTTGTTGGATTAAGTGATCGTAAACTTTACACCTAAAAAGCAGAAAGCCTTTCAAAATAAATCTGAAAGGCTTTCTTTTATATTACATTATCAATTCTAGTTTCTGTTTTTCAGCATGATCCATCCTGACCAGTTCATCTGAGCTTTTGATTTCGGATACTCAAAGTTGAACTTATACCAGTATGTTGCTGTAGGAAGTCTCTTACCTCCAACTGTTCCGTCCCAGATAGGTTTTTCTTTTGAGAATCTGAACATTTCCACTCCATATCTGTCATACACAGAACCTGTAAAGTTTTTAAAGTCTCCAAGAGCTTTAAGATCCAGTACGTCATTGATTCCGTCTTCGTTCGGAGTAATAATGTTGTTGATCTGCAGGGTAAAGAATTCAAGAGATCCTACGCAATGCGTCCCTACTCTTCTTACCAAAACAGTATAATTTGTATTGTCTAAAAGATTGCTAAATACGTTTGAATCCTGCCAGGTGATTCCGTTGTCAATAGAATATTCCAAAGTACTTGGCAAATTGTTCATCGGAGGGTTTTCAGCCGTGATCGTTACTGTTTTCTTGATGCTTTCATAGTTTAATCCAGTCACAAAAGGCGTAGCTGCACCCAATACTTTAGCTTCGAAAACTTTCTTACAAATTCCGTTATCAACTTCTACGGAATAGATACCCCATTGGTCTACATCAATTTTCTGTGTTGTTGCCCCTGTACTCCAAAGGTATTTAAAGCCTTGTCCTGCACCTGCATCAAGAGTCACTTTATCACCGACACACATTTCAACATCTTTTAATGGTGAAGTGATTTCCGGAGTAACTTCGATTCTTATTGTTGCCGGATTAAGAGATTTACAACCTTTTGTTCCAATGGCATATACTGTAAATGTTGTTGTCTGATATAAAGTAACAGTCTGCGTATCTCCTGTTCCCATGAAGTTGCTCCATTGGTAAGTATCTCCTCCTTCAGCAGTAAGGGTTACAGATTCTCCCGGACAGATTTTTATTCTGGAAGCTTTTACTTTAGCGGTTGGGGTTACTTCTTTCAGTAATTTCAATTCAACCATTTTACTACAGAAACCACCATTGGAAACTACAACATACAGAATCTGACCGTCGTTACCGTTATAGTTTAATGGAGTCTGAATATAATTACCGTTCTGTGCAATTGCATCCGCCTGATTTACGTAGAACTTAAAAATTGCTCCTGGTGTCGGGCTGATGGTAGAGGTAATTGTGCTTAAATCAAAAGTCGTAATATCCGGTGTGGTACAAAGCAGTAATGTAGCATCCTGAGCCTGCGGAGTTGTTCCTCCATGAATCTGAATACTAGCTTTACCCGGACATGGATTCCCCGGAACACTTACTTCGATGGTATAAGTACCTGGCTGTACAGCCGTAATTGTATTGGTTGTAGCATTAGGAACAGGTGCCCCATTATAATACCACTGATATACAAGGTTAGGATCATTTACAGAAGCAGTAATTACCTGAGGTACATTATCACAAACGTTAATATCAGAAGGCAATTTTGTTCCTGCAGGGTCTAAAAGGTCTACTCCAATATTGAAAGATCCTCCTTCCAGAAATACTGCAGAGTCATAACTGTGGTCACTATAATCGGCAATTACCATTTTGAAGTGATATTGCTGTCCTGCTACTACGGTTGCTGTAGCAGTTAATGGAATTGTTCTTCCATTAAAGTTGGTTTCAACGTTACCTGTGTTGTAACCGGCAAAATATTGTTCATTTACCGCTCCACAGCTGCCTGGTACTGCAGGGTGGATATTCGTAATACTTACAGGTCCGGCACCTCCGGGAAGTACAGCCATATTCACATAAGGTCCGCCCGAAGTAGGTCTCAATAAGATCGCAAATGCATCTGCAAAAGTACAAGGGAATGAACCTGTGTATTCTTCGGATGCAATCAGATAGTTAAATTTAATTTGACTTGTTGTTGGAACGAAGTCAAATTCCAAAAGAACAGCATCATTCAATCTGCTTTCCACTACTCCGATCACCTGTGCAAGATCAGCATCTGAACCTCCACCGTTGACATCACTCAGTCCTCCTTCAAAAGTGTTACCTGCTCTTCTTGCATACCCTGTAGAAAGAATAAGCCCGTCTTTAAAAGGAAAATTGGTTGTTGCCTTATGAAAATATCCCCATGCTCTGTCTGCATTACTTGCAGCATGATTAGGAGTGATCTTCACATTACTTACATTGGGAGTAAGGCAGGTATTGGTCCCGGATGAGATCAATACATCTTTAACCATTTTTTCAATAGTGTAAGCAGTTTCAGGATACTGCGGAGCATTAACGTCAATAAAAACACCTGCTCTTCTGGAGGCTGCTGTAGGAATTTCCTTTACGTGTTTCCTGGGCGGTAGATCTTGTGAAAATAAAAAAGTCGAGATGACTAAAAAAAATAAACAAAGCGGTAGATATCTTCTCATAATATTTTTGTTTCAACAAATTTAATTTTTTTTTAAATATCTCACATACATATTTGTATTTTTTACCATAAAAAAACAATATATGAACCTTTTAAAGTAAATTTTCGTTAATCAATCCCTATTCGTACAAACCATAAACAATGTGGTAGCATCGTGTTATAAATTGTTTTAACATATTTATCCTCTATTTTAAATAATTCACAAAACACAATAACGTTTCCCATATAAAACAACAAAATCTTTCATTGCTGAAAGATTTTGTTGTCTATTTTTATTTTAATAAATTCTAGTTTCTGTTCTTTAAGAGAATCCAGCCTGAGCGCTGTTCCATTTTCTTACTGGCCGGGTTTTCCCACTGTACTCTATACCAGTATGTCCCTGTAGAAAGGTTAATTCCTTTTAAAGATCCTGTCCAGATAACATCGCCTTTCGAAGCTTTAAATACCTCAGCCCCATATCTGTCAAAGATAGAAGCTGCAAAATCTTTATATCCGCTGATTCCTGTGAAATCGATAGTATCATTTACACCATCCATATTAGGAGTAATAGCATTGCTGATCACGAATGTAAAATAGTCCAGTGAAGTACCGCATTTAGCACCTTTTACTCTTACCATCAGAGTATACATTGTATTATTCAGTATACCGGTAAATATATTCGATGGCTGCCATGTTAATCCTCCATCAATTGAAAATTCTAAAACACCTCCCGTCGGGTTACTTGCCGTAAGGGTAAGAATGTGATTATCATATACAACATTGGTAAATTGTGGCAGATCAGGATTAATCAGCTGGGCAGAGAATGTTTTGGAACATACTCCATTACTGATTATTACAGAATAAGCACCCGCAACATTAGTTGTTATCGTCTGGGTAGTTGCTCCTGTATTCCATAAGTACGTATAATTTGGTCCCGGACCTGCATCAAGAGTTCCTTTATCTCCGGCACAAACAAATACATCCTTCAATGTAGAAACAATTGCCGGAACTACTTCGATGGTAACTTTAGCCGGGTTTACAGAGCTACATCCGTTTCCTCCCAATGCAAATACTGAATATTCTGTTGTTGTGGTAGGAGTAACAACCTGTGTATTTCCATTTCCGGTAAGTCCTATCCAGTTATAAGTAATTCCTCCTGAAGCAGTCAATGTCACAGATTCCCCTTCACAGATTTTTAATTTGGATGCGGTAAGTCCTGCGATAGGCGGACCAACCTGAACTGTAACCGATGCTGGTGTTGCAGAAATACATCCGTTAGCTCCAACGGCAAATACTGTATATGTCGTAGTCACAGTAGGTGAAACTAGCTGAGTATTTCCGTTTCCTGTAAGACCATTCCCCCAGTTATAGGTTACTCCTCCCGAAGCTGTTAATGTTACTGATTCACCTATACAAATACGAGGCACTGACGAAACAACAGCGGCAACCGGTTGTACTTTATCTTCCTGTACTGTTACTGTTGAAGTATAGGTACAGCTCAGGTTTCCTGGCTGTGATACATTCGTAACGGTTAAAGTATAGGTACCGCCAGCGCTTACAACAGGGGTAAGGGTATTACCTCCTGAGACGATAGTCCCTCCTGTCCATGCAATAGTAGATCCTGCAGGTACAACTGATGCGGAAGCATTGATTGTAATCTGAGGAGTCGTACAAGTAATTGTTTGTGGTGCAGCAATTGTAAGAGTAGTTTGAGCCGTGCTTAATAATTGCAGAGATACTACATAGCTACAACCTCCATTACTTGCCAAAACATAAATCGTCTGGCTTCCTCCCGGCGGCGTATATGCTGTAGGGGTTACAATAAAGTTTCCGTTAGCAGCAATGGCATCAGCCTGGTTTATATAATAAGTAAAAGTAACTCCACCTGTAGTTGTGATCTGAGGCTGAGCTTCTGTGAGATTATAAGTTAATCCTGGCTGATAACATTTATGTAGTATTGCGTTCTGTGCTGTAAAAGGTTCTGACACTTCAATTGTTATAGTGGCAGGATTTTGAGACACACAGCCATTAGCACCTACTGCTGTTACAGTATAAGTAGTTGTAACGGTAGGTGAAACCACCTGTGTATTTCCGTTTCCGGTAAGGCCATTGCCCCAGTTATAGGTAGCACCTCCTGTTGCGGTAAGTGTTGTAGACCCGCCTTTACAGATTTTTATTTTGCTTGCAGTAAGTCCTGTAACTGGTGGAGCACTGTTTCCTGTTACCGTTACGTTACCCACTGCTGTACAACTAATATTTCCTGGCTGATAGACTTTTGTTATAGTTAAAGTATAGGTTCCCGCAGCATTGATAACAGGATTTAAAGTAGTTCCTCCTGAAACAATATTTCCTCCAGTAGTCGTCCAGTTGAATGTAGCACCTGCCGGATAAACGGAAGCTGATGCATCCAGTGTAGTCTGAGAGTTAGCACAGGTAAGTACTGCCGGAGGGGCAATAGTAGGGATCATTTGTGGTGCTTTCACCAATTGAAGCTGTGCTACTTTTGCACAGAAACCGTTTGCTACTCTTACATACACCGTTCCACCTGCACTCTGATGAGCTGTGGGATTTGGAATTGTATTTGTATTTCCTGCATTAGCGTCTGCCAAGGTAGCATAATATGAAAACACAGCTCCCGGAGTTGTACTTATTGAAGCTTGTGCTGATGTTAAATTAAATGTAGCATTTCCGGCAGCATAACAGGCCGTTAACGTCGCATTCTGTACTGTTGGAGATGTTCCACCCACTACTGTAATGGTAGCCTCTCCCGGACAGCTGTTTCCCTGAATAAAAACCTTAACAGTATAAACTCCTGGTGCTGTTGCCGTATAACTTGCATTGGTAGCTCCAGCAATCGGATTGGTTCCCAAATACCACTGATAGGTTATATTGGGTCCCTGAACAGAAGCTGTAAAGGTCTGTGGTGTATTATCACACATATTTACAGATGCAGGCAGCTGTGCTCCGGCCGGGTCTAAAATTTTCACTCCAATATCGAAAGATCCTGCTTCCAAAAATACGGCAGAATCAAAGTTGGGATCCTGATAGTCGGCAAGAACAATTTTAAAATGATACGTTTGTCCAGGGATTACAGTTGCTTTTGCCGTAAGAGGAATGGTACGGCCGTTAAAATTGGTTTCAATCTGAGCGGTATTGGTACCTCCGTAATAGGCTTCATTTTTAGGTCCGCAGTTTTGATACTGCGGGTGGATATTCGTTACACTTACAGGGCCTGCTCCTGCCGGAAGCACTGCAAGATTGGTATAAGTAGGATCAGATACCTTTTTCAGAAGCAAGGCAAAACCATCGGTGATGGTACATGGGAAGTTCTGCTGATATTCCTTTGAAGCAAATAAATATCTGAAAGTAATTTCAGTAGAAGCCGCAACAAAGTCAAATTCAATAGAGGTAGCATTGGTCAGGTTATTATTCCCTATTCCCAAAGCGTTTGCCAGATCTACATCTCCTCCTGTTCCCAGGTCATCGCTTAAAGTTCCCTGAAGAGTATTTCCTGCTTTATTGGCATATCCGGTAGAAAGTATAATTCCTTTGCTAAACGGAAAATTGGTATTTGATTTATTAAAATATCCCCAGCTTCGGTTCTGATTGGAAGCTGGTAGGTTTGGAGACACCGTTACATTGCTTACACTTGAACTGGTACAGGTGCTACCCCCTGATATAAGAACATCATTGATTAGCTGAGTTATAGGATAGCCTGATTCCGGGTAGCTTGGTGCATTCACATCTATAAAAGCACCTGCTCTCAAGGAAGCAGCACTAGGTTTTCTCGCAATTTCTACCCTTCCTCTATTTTGAGCCAAAATAAAGTTACCTATGAAAACTAAAAATAACGCTAAAAATAAATTTCCTCTCCTCCTATTTAACATTTTATATTATTTTAAACAAAAATACTATTTTTTTTAATTGAAATTCAAGTTAACACAATTTACATTATTACTAACGCAAATTTATTTATGTTAGGATATCAACTCTATTTATTTTAATATAATAAAAAAAGACTGACAAAATAGTCAGTCTTTCGATTATAGTTTTAATTATTCTATATTTTTAAGTAATATCCATCCTGTTTTCACCGTAACTTCTTTACTCGCAGGATCTTCAAAGGTTACCTGATACCAGTAGGTGGAAGTAGGCAGTTTTTTACCCTGGAAATATCCATCCCAATATGGTCTTATCTTTTCAGCTTTGAAGACTTCTCTTCCGTATCGGTCAAAAACCTGTCCGCTGAAATCTTTATAGTTGACCACTCCACTGAAATCAATAATATCATTAATATTATCCCCATTTGGAGTGATTACATTTTTCATAACGAATGTAAAGAATTCAAGGAATCCTACGCAACTTGTGAATTTAACTCTCACCCTGATTGAAATGACTTTATTTTTAGGGACATTGTTAAATACATTGGAAGACTGCCATGTAACTCCGTTATCCACCGAATATTCCAGAGTACCATTACTTGGATTGCTCGCTGTAATGATCATTACCCCATTTTCATTATAGTCTACTTTTATTACTTCAGGAATCACTGCTTTAATGACCTGTGCTTTAAACTCTTTTGAACACACCCCATTGCTTATCATTACTGAATATTCTCCCGGAGTGGAAACCGTAATACTCTGACCTGTTTCTCCATTGCTCCACTGATAGGTATATCCAGGACCTGAACCTGCATCCAGAATGATTTTATCTCCCTGACAGATATGTCCTCCTTTCAAGTTTGAAACGATAGCCGGTACTACTTCTATTGTAATACGTGCCGGCTGAAGAGATTTACAACCTTGTGCTCCGATAGCATATACGGTATATGTTGTTGTCTGGGTAGGGCTTACAGTTCTTATTCCACCTGTAGTGGCTGCAGAATCACCCCACTGGTATGTTACTCCACCAGAAGCTGTTAATAACACAGATTCTCCTGCACAGATTTTTAATCTAGGAGCTGTAAGCAATGCCGTTGGAGTTTCTTCTTTTCTTAATGTTAAAGTTGCAATTTTACTACAGAAAGCTCCATTGGAAACCAGTACATATAATATCTGTCCATCTGTTCCATTATAGGTTGTCAGATTGGTAATATAACTATTATTTTGAGCCTGTGCATCAGCCTGATTAGCATAAAAACGGAATACCGCTCCCTGTGTTGTACTGATCAGAGGTTTTGCCGTTTCTAAATTAAAGGTACTGAGTGCAGGTGTTGTACAGAGCTTAAGCACAGCATTCTGTACTGTAGGACTCGTTCCTCCGATAATGGTAACGGTTGCTTCACTAGGACACTGATTGCCCGGAACCATTACCTTTACGGTATATACTCCTGGCTGGGTGGCAACATAAATAGCGCTGGTTGCTCCCGGAATGGCAACTCCGTCTTTATACCACTGATACGTCATTCCCGGAATGGCTGCTACCTGTGCTTTCAATTGCTTTGGTGTATTGTCACACATGTTGATGCTGCCAGGTAAAACTGCCCCGGCTTCATCTACAATTTTAATTCCGACATCAAAAGATCCTCCTTCCAGGAATACAGCTGAATCATGGGTAGAATCTTTTGCATCTGCCAATACCATTTTAAAATGGTACGTTTGTCCTGGAATTACGTCTGCTACAGCTGTTAAAGGTGTTGTTCTTCCAAAATAATTAATAAGCAGATGCGGGTTTGCCAATCCTCCAAAATAAGCTGCATTGATAGGTCCACAACTGAATCCATTGCCGGCAGGAACAATATTGGTAGCACTTACAGGGCCTGCTGTTCCCGGCAACACCGCAAGGTTAGTATAGGTAGGGTCCCCCACTTTCTTCAGCAATAATGCAAAAGCATCAGAATAACCCAGACATGGATAATTCGAAGTATATTCATCGGAAGCAAATATATAGTTGAACTTCACCTGGTTGGAATTCGGTACAAAATCAAATTCAAGCGCTACAGCATCCGTTAAACTAACGTTGGCTCCTGTAGCGGCAACAAGGTCTGCATCACTCCCGGTTCCTGTAGATTGCCCAACAGCTGATATATAATTATTACCAGCTTCCGAAGCATACCCTGTTGTCAGGACAATACCATCAGTAAAAGGAAAATTTGTTGTTCCTTTATGAAAATATCCCCAAAATCTGTTGCTGTTAGTCACATCATGATTAGGAGATACTGTAACATTGGTAACATTGGCTGTTGTACAATTGGTACCGCCGTTGATCAAAATATTCTTCACCAATTGCTCAGGTGTATAATTTGAAGGGACGTACGGAGGTACATTCACATCTATGAATGCTCCGGCCCTGAGACTGGCAGCAGAAGGTTTTATCTTTTCTGATTTTCTGACTGGTCTCGTTTGAGAAAATGCAGAAACAGAAATCAATATAAAAGAAAAAAGGAAAAAATAGTTTTTTAGTCTATAGATTAACATTTTGTTTTCATTTGTTCAAATGTAGCAAAAATAACAATAACAAATCAGCCTTTAATGTTACTATTTTTCAAATAAACACCTAGATTCATAAGATTTTTTTCTTATCATTACATTTTCCGTAAATCACTCTGGAGCAGAAATTTATAAAAAAACAGACCAATTGTATTGATCTGTTTATATTTTATTGTCATAATTCAGTTGCAGTTATTCTTCTTTTTTCAATTGCTCGATTTCATTTTGCAGCTGAGAAATAATATCTTTTAAAGCCTTTATTTCGTTTTTATTAGAGTTGACATTGCTCCTCAATATTACATTTTTTGCTCTTTCATTGTGGTCTTCTTCTTCCTCTTCTTCATTGATCTCTTCAATGTCTTCCTGGATATCTTCTATATCTTCATTGATCTCTTCAATATCTTCGCTGATTTCTTCAATATCCTCACTGATCTCTTCGATATCCTCCTGAATGTCTTCAATATCTTCACTGATCTCTTCAATATCCTCCTGGATATCTTCAATTTTCTCGTGACTTTTATTCACTGACATCTGGATAAAAATAGCCAGATAAATAGCTTCCAGAGACAGTACTGTAGTAAGGATCAGAAGCATCTTATCAAAATCTACAATATGCAGCATCGGAAGCAGAAACGAAGTAAGAAACAGCAGAGTATGCACAATCAGAGACTGAATAGACCCTATCCATGATGTAATACTATCCGCTATTTTTTCAAGAACTTCTGTTTTTTCGTTATATTTTTTCATCCTTTATATTTTTACAACAGTTCTTTGGTAACTCCTAATCCAAACAAGGCAAAATCATATTTTGCAGGATCTGCTTCATCAAATTTTCTAATGGCAGCATCCAGTTCTTCCACCGTTTTCCAGTCATTCTGTGTTCTGGAAACCAATCCCAGTTTTCTGGAGATATTTCCGGTATGCACATCCAAAGGAATGGAAAGATTCTTCTGATCTATATTCTCCCAGATTCCAAAATCCACACCCCGCTTATCTTTACGCACCATCCACCGCAAAAACATAATAATCCTTTTGGCAGAAGAGTTTTTGTAGGGCGAACTGATGTGCTTATGGCTTCTGTGCTTTTCTGTTTCCAGAAAACCGCTCCTGAACCGTTCTATGGCGTGGAGAAAATTATTCTCCGGTTCTTTCACTTCAAACAGATTTTCCAAGCTTTCATTTTCTTTATAAATTCTGTTGAACTGTCTGATGAAGTAGGAAAAATCCTGTCCATTGAAAGTTCTGTGAATACTTTTATCCTGAATATCTTCAAGATCCTTTTCTGAATAATTCATCACAAAATCATAGGGAGAATTCCCCATAATATCAAGCATTTTGTCCGCAGAATTAATGATCGATTTTCTATTTCCCCAGGAAATTGTAGCCGCCAGAAATCCTGCAATTTCAATATCCTGTTTTAAAGAAAAACGATGAGGAATCTGTATGGGATCATTTTCAATAAAATCAGGAGCATTATACTGATCTGCCTTTTCGTTGAGAAAATCTCTGAGTTCTTCAAATTTCAGCATATTCATTTTAAATCTTTACACTTTCCAATGCTTTTGGTAAAAATGTATTGGGAAAAATATTTCTTGCTTCATCGGTAAATACCGTCAGATCACCATATCTGTTGGAAAAATGCCCTAAAATCAGTTTTTCAACCTGAGCTTTCTGAGCAATAGTTGCCGCTTCCAATGCCGTGGTATGCCCTGTATAATCGGCCATTTCCTTCAGATCATGTAAAAATGTGGATTCATGATAGAGAACGGTAGCATTTTTAATAATCGGAATAACACTTTCAAGGTAGCGGGTATCACTGCAAAATGCATAGGATACCGGCGCAACAGGCTCAAGAGTGAGAATTTCGTTTTTAAGAACATAGCCATCGCTCAGTACAAAATCTTTTCCTGCTTTTATATTATGGTAATCACAGGTTTCAATCTCGCTGTATTTGGCAATTTCTTTCATATTCAGATGTCTGTCTTTAGGTTTTTCCTTAAAAAGGTAACCGTTACAGTAAATCCTGTGATCCAACGGAATAGTATATACTTCTACTCTGTTGTCCTCATATATTTTTTCGGAATAATCTTTATCCAATTCATGATAGACCACTTCAAAACCACGGTGGGTTTCTGTAATCTGGAAAATGGTTTCTAACATCTTCTTAATCCCTTTCGGACCATAAACATGCAACGGAGTATCTCTTCCTAAAAGACGGAAAGAAGCAATAAGTCCCGGAAGCCCGAAACAATGATCCCCATGAAGATGGGAGATAAAAATATGATTGATTTTTGAAAATCTTGCTTTTGCTTTTCTCAACTGCACCTGTGTTCCCTCTCCACAATCAATGAGGAAGAGTCTTTCTTCCATTTCCAGCAGCTGGGCTGTGGGTGATGTATTGATGGTTGGAATCGCTGAATTAAAACCTAATATTGTTAAATAAGTACTCAAATCAATAATTTATTATAACAAATGTACGATAGAAAATCTAAATGGTCAGTTCACCCTGATATTTAAACTTAATCAGTCACTTTTAAAAAATCCATAAATAAATCTAAGGCCTGCTTGCGGTGGCTGATTTTGTTTTTATCTTCCGGATTCATCTCTGCAAAGGTTCTGTCATACCCTGCAGGAACAAAAATAGGATCATATCCGAATCCTTTAAAGCCTTTATTTTCTGTCAGTAAGTTTCCGTGCACCCTGCCTTCAAAATATTGAGCTCCTTTTTCATCATAGTAGCAGAGAACGGTGACGAAATACGCTTTTCTATTTTCTATCCCCTTCATTTCTTCCAATACCTTTTCGATATTTTTTGCGAAATCGTGATCTCCGGCATAACGCGCAGAGAAGATACCAGGTCTTCCATCCAAAGACTCTACTACCAGACCGCTGTCATCTCCCAAACTTGGAATACCTGTTTTTTCAAAGCAGTATTTTGCCTTGATCAGGGCATTGGCATGAAAAGAATCTCCATCTTCCACAATTTCTTCGTGAATATTGTAATCGGTAAGACTTTTCACAACGCAATCACTTCCCAGGATCTGTTGGATTTCTTCTTTTTTATGTTCGTTGTGTGTAGCTACTAATAATTCCATTTCTATATTCATTTTCAATTTTACTTTTTTAGCCTGGTTACTTACATTTCAGCATAATGCACTTTATACTTCTTCATAAAAAGATAATAGAATAAAGAGAAAAGTACAATTCCTACGGCCAGTACAAGCCATTCTGAAACATTAAGAACTTTTGCGAAACTTTCATCTTTACCGTAAAGTACCAACAGCGACAGAGTTAAATTATTGAACGCGTGCAGCAGTATAGGCATCAGTAAAGATTTTGTTTTATGATAAACCAGTCCCAGCACACAGCCCAGCATCACTGCGCTGATAAACTGCCATGGATTTCCGTGAACCACTCCAAAAATAATGGAAGCATATAAAATTGCTTTCCATGGTTCTACTCCTTTATTGATCAATCCTTTCTGGATAATCCCTCGAAATATAATTTCCTCAAAAATCGGAGCCATGATTACCGTCATAATGATCATTACCACAGGATTATCGGTCAATTGACTCATCAGTTGGGTAAAATATTCGTAAAACTTTCCAAAAAAAGGTCCTGTAGTAGGAATCTGAGCGGCAATAAATTCTGAAATGAACATCATCCCCGCCATCATTGGAAAAATAAGAAGATAGGTAGAGAAGTTAACGGATGATAAATTGAAGTTAAGCTTCTTTTGGGTGGTACGTCTTACAATGAAAAAATCAAAAAAAGCAATAGCAGTAAGGAATCCTACAGAATTTGCTACCATCAGAAACCAGTCCTTCAATTCAATATTTTCCCTGAAAACAACTTTCCAAAGGGTGCTGAATAAAGAAACAGCCATTGTTCCCACGAATAATCCAACCACCAAAACAACACCGCCAAACCATGTGAACGTAAACTTCGGATATTTGCTATTTTCCATCCTTTCTCTGTAAAAAGTTTATATAGAAACAAAGATAATTTTTTTGACTGCTACAGGCAACTAAAAAAGGATTTTCTTATTTTCGTTCCTTTATCCATGAACATCACAAAATGAATACAGAATCTCCTTTTCAGAGGATTGAGTCTACAACAAACAAATTGATGACGGTCGTTCTGAATACACTATTCTTCATTATATTTATTCCTTTCACTATACTTTTCGTTATGGGACCCGTTTACGGAATTTATAAAAGAGGATTTGAGACAATGATTTATCCGGCATTGATTTGTTGGGGGATCTCGGCACTTATTTTAATTCCTGCAGTCTGTTATTATATAAAAAGAAAAACATTAAAAAGTAAAATTGTGGTGGATGAAACCGGGCTTTTATTTTATAATGCAAAGGATGAGATTGCAGATCAGATCCTTTATAAAGACCTTCGGTCTTCAAAACAAAATTTTGATATTTATACTGTTAATCCGTTGGGGTCAGGCATTCCTCCTTTACTGGAAATAACAATCCAATCAGAGAAAAAAGAGGAGACCATAAGACATATTGATATGAATCTTCCTCTGAAGGTGGTAAAAAATAAATATACTTTGTATGCACACTTCCTGCGTGGCATTATCTGAAACCAAGAATTAATATGACAGAACCGCAAAAAACTGAATCTGGTATATTTGAATACATCATGTCAGCAGTTTTTATACTGTTTGCCGTTGGATTGATTGATGTTTTTATATTGCTAATAAAAATGCTTGTTTGATAAATAGCTCAAGTAAAGCAGACTATTAGTAGGTTCATAGTCCTGTTTATCACTCTCAAACGTGACTATCCTTCTATTCTTCTGCCTAATTAATATTGTCTTAATTTAAATTTGAAAACCTCGTAAAAAATCACGATTTTTGCAACTTCAAAATACGATATGTCAGACTTAATCAAAGAAATACAAAAAAGAAAGACCTTCGGGATCATTTCCCACCCGGATGCCGGAAAAACAACTCTTACGGAAAAGTTACTTCTTTTCGGGGGTGCTATCCAGGAAGCGGGTGCGGTAAAATCCAACAAAATAAAAAAAGGAGCTACCTCCGACTTTATGGAAATCGAAAGACAGAGAGGGATCTCTGTAGCTACTTCCGTATTGGCATTTGAATATAGAGACCATAAAATCAACATCCTCGATACTCCGGGTCACAAAGACTTTGCGGAAGATACTTACAGAACATTAACTGCTGTAGATTCTGTAATTGTTGTAATTGACGTTGCAAAAGGGGTTGAGGAACAAACTGAGAAACTGGTTAAGGTTTGCAGAATGAGAAACATTCCTATGTTGGTTTTCATCAATAAACTTGACCGTGAGGGTAAAGATGCCTTCGATCTGTTGGATGAAGTAGAACAAAAATTGGGATTAACTGTTTGCCCACTATCTTTACCAATCGGTATGGGAAGTGACTTTCAGGGAATTTATAATATCTGGGAAAACAATATTCAGTTATTCTTAGAAGAGAAAAAACAGAAAGTTGGAGATTCTATCAAGTTTGATGACATCAATGATACATCTATTGACGAAGTAATTGGTGAAAAAGCAGCAAAAACTTTAAGAGAAGAACTTGATCTTATTCAATCTGTTTACCCTGAATTTAACCGTGAGGATTATATGAAAGGTGATCTTCAGCCTGTATTCTTCGGTTCAGCTTTAAATAATTTCGGAGTACGTGAATTGTTGGATGCTTTCATTGATATTGCTCCAATGCCACAGCCAAAAGAAAGTGATACCCGTTTGGTAAAACCTGAAGAAAGTACATTCACAGGATTTGTTTTCAAAATCCATGCGAATATGGATCCTAAGCACAGAGACAGACTTGCTTTCGTAAAGATTGTTTCAGGAACATTCAAGAGAAACGAAAATTACTTATTGGTAAGAGAGGGTAAAAAAATGAAATTCTCTTCTCCCAACGCATTCTTTGCTGATAAAAAAGAAGTAGTGGAAGAAAGTTTCCCTGGTGATATTGTAGGTTTGCATGATACCGGAAGTTTCAGAATCGGAGACACACTTACAGGTGGAGAAAAATTGAGCTTCAAAGGTATTCCTAGTTTCTCTCCTGAGCATTTCCGTTATATCAACAACAATGATCCGTTAAAAGCCAAGCAATTGGCGAAAGGTATTGATCAGTTGATGGATGAAGGAGTTGCGCAGCTGTTTACCCTGGAAATGAACGGAAGAAAGATCATCGGAACGGTAGGAGCCCTTCAGTATGAGGTTATCCAATACCGTCTTGAACATGAATATGGTGCAAAATGTACTTATGAGCCACTATCTATGCACAAAGCATGCTGGGTAGAAGCAGACGAGAAATCTGAAGAGTTCAAAGAATTTGCAAGATTAAAGCAGAGATTCCTGGCGAGAGATAAATACAATCAACTGGTATTTCTTGCAGACTCATCTTTCACAATTCATATGACACAGGAGAAATTCCCGAATGTGAAATTACATTTTATCAGTGAATTCCAGGAACATTAATTAAAAGATAAAATTGCTTATCATACAGATCCGTAGAAAATTTCTACGGATTTTTTATTTCTTACTATATAATCATTTTTATAAGGCATGAGGTTTATTATTTTAATACATCTGGATTCCTACGGAATGACAAAGTGCATGGATAAAATTCAGCGTTCTGAATGTCATTCCGTAGGAATCTAATCCATTAATAATAAAATGTTGTTATTAAACACCTCTATGAAAACATACTCTAATCTTTTTAATACCGAAAAAAAGAAAAACAATTTGTAAATCTTTTGTAAAACAAATACAAAACCCTGAAAATACAACGGTTAGCATTTTACCAGCACAATACATTCTATTTACAATCTTTACAAGAACTTCCCTTCTAATTTTACTTCATCAAAAAAATTAATGTTATGAAAAAGTTCATATTACTCGTTGCCATATCAGGCACTTTCATTATGTGTAAAAAAGCAGAAGCTACACAGGATCAAATTAATGAAGTAATCCATAAAGCTGACAGCGCAACTACTGTTGCTACAGAAACCATTGACAATGCCAGTAAAGCAGCAAACCAGGTAATGGATTCTGCCAGTATTAAAATAAAAGATTTTGAAAATACTAAAAGTGATATTCAGCAAAAAATAGAGAACACCTCCAAAATGGTAGATTCTTTATCTGAAAAAATCGCCACTACAAAACTGGAATCCAAAATAGAGAAAAAAGATTCTGCTGAAAAAAAATCTGAAAAAATTGCTGTAAAGTCTCCAGCTCCAAAGGTTATTAAAGAGACCAAAATCATTTATAAGGACACGCCTAAAAACGACAGCTATGAACTGAATATGCCAAAAGATAAAATGGTAAAATCAGGATATCTTGTGATAAAAGCAGACAATTCGGAAACGGTGAAAGAAATCATTAGAGAAGAAGCCAATAAAAACAACGGTTATATCAAAAGTGAAAATCTTTCCTATGTGGAATCTGCCAGCCCTTATGGAGAGAATCAAAAAGTATACAGCCTTGATATCAAGGTTCCCATACAGCATTTTGATGGCTTAATGGATGCTATCAATAGTAATGTTGGAGATATTGATACTAAAGACATTCAGGTTTCAGGGCGTAATTACGCAGACAATACCATCTGTACAATCAATGTAAGTATCAGCGACAAGGCTCAAACAGAAAAAGAACCTAAAACTTTCGGTGGAAAATCATTGGCAGCCATTGAATCAGGCTGGGAGGTGATCACTTCTATTTTCCTGTTTATTCTTCCGTTGTGGCCTTTATTTCTTATTGCCGGTATTGGGTATTACTTTTATAAGAAGAAGAATAAAAATGTTCCTAATAACGACGCTCATTAGATTTGAAATCCATTCTCGTGGTGGATTTTTTAATGTTTTTTTAATGAGGTTTAGAAGGTAAGATTAATTCTTATGCTTAATTTTATAACATTAATAAAAACAGCTTGTTTATTAGGAAAATTCCTCTTAACTTTAAGTGTAGATAAAAACAATGAATCTTTGTTATTATAACAGGATTCACCATAAAAATGGAAATTTTTATTTCATATATTAATATTTTGTGATTTGGTGTAAAATAAGGCCCTCATATTGAGAGCCTTATTTGTTTTATTTCATATTCACTACTTTGTCTACGACAAACTTTGTATTTCCTCTCCACGGAAGAGCACCGTTGTATTCTTTGTAATGAAGATCAAAGCTTTTACCGCTGTTGGTTTCCAATTGCTTGAAAATCTCAGGGTCATCTACAGAAAACTCAAACTCATAACTTGTAATGGTTCCTGTTTTTCCTCTCCCGAAGCCTTCCTGAATCAGTTTACCTTCATAGGTTTTGAAGATATAACCTTTTTTCATGGCATAGTTCAGGTATCCGGATTTCACGCCTTCTCCAAAAACAAAATAGTACTTATACCAGACAAATATACCTAGTAACAACAATACAACACCGAGGGTGATCCACAAAGATTTTTTCATAGGTAGTGTGTTTTATAAAATGTTATTTTGCGATGCTTCTTGAGATCACGATTTTCTGAATTTCAGAAGTTCCTTCGTAGATCTGAGTGATTTTCGCATCTCTCATTAATCTTTCTACGTGGTATTCTTTCACATATCCGTATCCACCGTGGATCTGTACTGCTTCAATAGTAGTATCCATTGCTACCTGAGAAGAGTATAATTTTGCCATAGCTCCACTTTCAGAGATGTCTTTTCCTGCATCTTTTTCACATGCTGCTTTGAAACATAGCATTCTTGCTGCCGTGATCTGCGTCGCCATATCAGCTAATTTGAATGCAATTGCCTGGTGGTTGATGATCTCAGTTTTGAAAGCTTTTCTTGTTTTAGCATATTTCAGTGCCAGTTCGTAAGCACCTGAAGCAATACCTAAAGCCTGAGAAGCAATACCGATTCTTCCTCCGTTCAATACCGCCATAGCAAAGTTGAATCCGAATCCGTCAGCACCAATTCTGTTTTCTTTTGGAACTTTTACATTATTAAAGATCAAAGAGTGAGTATCACTTCCTCTGATTCCCAGTTTGTCTTCTTTTAGTCCGATTTCAAATCCTTCCCATCCTCTTTCTACGATGAAAGCATTGATCCCTTTGTGTTTTTTCTCAGGATCTGTCTGAGCAATTACAATATAATATGTAGCTGTTCCACCATTGGTGATCCAGTTTTTGATTCCATTTAAAAGATAGTAATCTCCTTTGTCTTCAGCAGTTGTTTTCTGAGAAGTTGCATCAGAACCGGCTTCAGGCTCAGATAATGCAAAAGCTCCGATTACCTGTCCGCTCGCCAGTGGAGTAAGATATTTTACTTTCTGTTCTTCAGAAGCAAATTTTTCAAGACCGGCACAAACCAATGAGTTATTTACAGACATTACAACAGCTGCAGAAGCATCCACTTTTGCAATCTCCTCCATTGCCAGCACGTAAGAAACGCTGTCCATACCTGCTCCTCCGTATTTTGGATCTACCATCATTCCTAAAAGACCCATTTCTCCCATTTTCTTCACCTGTTCTGTAGGGAATTTCTGGTCACGGTCTCTTTCAATCACTCCAGGTAATAGTTCGTTTTGTGCAAAATCTCTTGCTGCCTGCTGAATCATCAGCTGTTCTTCCGATAAATTAAAGTCCATAAAAAAAATAATTAGATAGCCGTAAATTTACACTTTTTAAGCAAATCTGAAAAAATAAATTAAAAGCGGGAAAAACGCACAAAAAAAGGGAGTTAAAACAGTTTTTAAGGTTTAAAATGTCAATAAATGATGTGTCGGTTTACTAATTGGGAATACCATGCTATTCAGGAAGAAAAATAAAAACGGCAGGCTGAGGTATACAGGATGTGTATAAGCCACTGCAATCATCCTTTAAAGGCTTTCTGTACCCTTTTTGATTCAATATATTATGGCAAGCATTTAACTAATTTCTAATTATTACATTGATATGTTTCCAATTAAAAAAAATGCTTATATTTAAATTTCTTTATAAATTACGTAAAAAATCATGACGATCAAGAGATTATTCGATATTCCGCACTACGCTTTAGAAAAATATCCTAAAACGGATATGTTTGTAACAAAGTATCAGGGTGAGTGGAAAAAAACTTCTACGCAGGAGTTTATTAATGAGGGAAATAAGATATCCAGAGGGTTACTGAAGCTGGGCATAAAACCGGGTGATAAGATCGCTTTGATTACTACCAATTCCCGTACTGAATGGGCTATTATGGATTTTGGGCTTTCCCAGATCGGAGTCGTTTCTGTACCCGTTTACCCAAGTATTTCACCTGAAGATTATGAATTTATCTTCAACAATGCCGAAATTCAGTACTGCTTTGTTTCTGATAAGGAACTATTGACCAAGGTAATGAAAGTGAAACATAACATCCCAAGTCTACAGGGGATATTTACTTTTGACAACATCAGCGGTGCTGCCAACTGGAGAGAAATCCTTGATCTGGGTAAAGATGAATCTACACAAATTGAAGTAGACGACCTTTCCAATGCCATTAATACAGAAGATCTGGCAACTATTATTTATACTTCCGGAACTACAGGAAGACCTAAAGGAGTAATGCTTACCCATAATAATATTGTTTCAAACGTATTGGGTGCTATTCCAAGAATTCCGAAGAGAAGAGGTTTCGATTATAAGGAGGCCAGAGCATTAAGCTTCCTGCCTATCTGTCATATCTTTGAAAGAATGCTGTTCTATCTTTATCAATACAACGGTTTTTCTCTTTATTTTGCTGAAAGCATCGAAAAAATGGGGGAAAACGTAAAAGAGGTGAAGCCTCATTATATGACCGTAGTTCCAAGACTGGTAGAAAAGGTATATGATAAAATTTACAACACAGGATCTTCTGCCGGAGGATTGAAATCAAAAATATTCTTCTGGGCATTGAACCTGATCAGTAAGAAGAAAGTAATCTCAAAACCATCTGGACTTCAGGAGATTATTGCTGATAAACTTGTATTTTCTAAATGGAGAGAAGGTTTAGGTGGCGAAATCGTGACATTGGTTTCAGGATCAGCGGCATTGTCTACAAGACTTAACTTAATGTTTCAAAATGCGGGAATTCCAATTCTGGAAGGTTATGGTTTAACAGAAACTTCCCCGGTGATTTCCGTCAATAGTTTTGAGAAAATGAAAGTGGGAACAGTAGGTATTCCATTGGATAACTTAAAAGTAAAGATCCAGGAAGATGGTGAAATTACGGTAAAAGGGCCATCTGTTTTCAAAGGGTATTTCCAAAACGAAGAAATGACTAAAGAAGCTTTTACAGAAGATGGATTTTTCAAAACCGGAGATATCGGGCATATTGATAGTGACGGATTTTTACAGATCACAGACCGTAAGAAAGAAATGTTCAAGACATCCGGTGGAAAATACATTGCTCCTCAGACTATTGAGAATTTAGCAAAAGCTTCTAAATTTATAGAACAGATCATGGTAGTAGGTGATGGTGAAAAAATGCCATGTGCTTTGGTACAGCCTGATTTTGAATTTGCAAAAAGCTGGGCGATGAGAAATAACCTAAATTTAGGTTCCACGCCGGAAGAAATTGCAAAAAGCACTGAGTTGAAGCAAAGAATTGAAAAGGAAATTGAAGGGATTAATGAACATCTTGGCAATTGGGAGAAAATCAAGAAGATTGAGCTTACGCCTGAAGTATGGAGCATTGAAAGCGGATTGCTTACTCCAACTTTAAAACTGAAAAGAAAGGCAGTAAAAGAGAAGTTTATTGCTTTGTATAATAAGATGTATGATCATCATGAATAAATAACATCAACCGCTTCATTTTGAGGCGGTTTTTTTATGTTTTTGGCTAAAGCCAATAGGAAGTATTTATTTTTTTAGTTAAACGGGCTAAAGCCCGTTTCTATTGATTCACCACCATTGAATTTTTTAATCCAATTACAACACAACCTTTGTCATTCCGCAGGAATCCATACTATAATCAAAAAGTAGAGTTGAGATTCCTGCGGAATGACAAAGACACCACAAAATACATCATGCTAAAGGCTAAAGCCGTTCCTATTGAGTATACACAAAAAAAAGCTGCTTCATTTCTGAAACAGCTTTTGTATGATGTAAAATCAATAATTAGAACTTAATTACAGATTTCATTCTTTCGTTTTCTTCCATTACCAATTCGTCATCAACAAGGATTTTCCCTGAATGCTCATCAATAATAATTTTCTTTCTTTGAGCAATTTCCATTTGCTTTTGAGGCGGGATTGTAAAGAAAGATCCTTTTGGAGCTCCTCTTTCTAATCCTACTACTGCAAGACCATTGATAGAGTTTGTTCTGATTCTGTTGTAAGAAGCTAATAATCTCTCATCGATTTTACCTGCGAATTCTTTAGACTGCTCTAAAAGATATTCTTCTTCTTTCTGAGTTTCAGAGATAAGACCTTCCAATTCTTCTTTCTTGAATTTCAAGTGGCTTTTCAAATCTTCGATCTTCGTATTCAGTTCACTTAAAGTTTCGTTTTTGTGAGCAATTTTAACTCCGAATTCTTTAATTCTTTTTTCAGCAAGCTGAATTTCCAGATCCTGGAATTCCATTTCCTTTCCTAATGCTTCAAACTCTTTATTGTTTCTTACATTATCCTGCTGAGATTTGTATTTCTCAATTAGAGTTTTTGCATGGTTAATAACTTCATGCTTTGTTTTGATCTGATCTTCTTGTTCTTTGATATCAGCATGAAATTTTTCAGCTCTTTTTTCAAGACCTTCAATCTCAATTTCAAGATCTTCAACTTCAATTGGCAATTCTCCTCTAGTATTTCGGATTTCATCCAATCTTGAATCAATGATCTGTAAATCGTATAAAGCTCTTAATTTTTCTTCAACTGAAATATCGTTGGTTTTTGCCATATTTAAATGAAATAATTTACTGGGTTTGTTTTTTCAATAGATTTTGAAATTGCAAATGTACTAAATTTTTGTGACAAAATTTCAAATAATTGTTGAGTAACAAATTGTTCTGATTCATAATGGCCAATATCGCAAATCAGCATTTTAGACTCAGCTAAAAAATAGTCGTGATATTTAAGATCTCCGGTAAGATAAGCATCACATTTTCTGGAAGCTGCAGATCTTATTCCACTTGCTCCGGAACCGCCCAGAACCCCTACTCTTTTGATTTTTTTATTGTTGAAAGAAGAATGCTTTATGACTTCAAGACCAAACTTTTCTTTTACAAACCCCAGAAAATCTTTTTCATCCATTTCCTCTTCAAGATCTCCATACATTCCCAATCCGGCATGTTGATTTTTATTATCAAGGCTGTATATCTGATGAGCGACTTCTTCGTAAGGATGTGCTGCTTTCATTGCGCTCACAATCTGTCCTTGTTTAAAGCTTTCAAAAATCACGGAAATCATATCTTCATCTGCATTTTCACGAACACCCTGCTGTCCTGAGAACGGATTTGAACCTTCTACCGGCCTGAATGTTCCGTTACCATTTACCGTAAAACTGCATTCGTCATAGAAACCGATATTTCCGGCTCCGGCTGAAAACATAGCCTCTTTTACTTTTTCTGAATATTCTTTCGGAACAAAAACTGTCAGCTGTTTTAGATTATTTTCTTTTGGCTGAAGAATTTTCATATTCTTTAATCCCAACTGTCTGCAAATTCCATAGTTGACTCCAAAGAAATCATTATCAAATGCGGTATGAACGGCATAAATCGCCACTTTATTTTCAATAGCCTTCAAAACAGCTCTTTCCACATAATTTTTTCCTGTTAAAGATTTAAGTCCGGAAAATATAATCGGATGAAAGCATACAATAAGATTGCAGTTTCTTTCAACGGCTTCATCTACCACATTTTCCAGAGCGTCATGACAAACCAGGATCCCGGATACATCACGATCATAAACACCACACAGCAATCCTACATTATCAAAATCTTCTGCCTGTCTGATACTTATTTCCTCTTCAATCTTTGCAATTACAGTTTTTAGCTTCATTAATTTATATTTTACGGTTACAGCGAAGATATTAATTTTACTAAAATTCCAAAGAATATTTCTGCAGCAATAAAAAAACCGGCTTTCATCGGCCGGTTTGAATTTGATATTAAAAAAATAAATAGACTGTTAATCTTTGAAAAGCGATACTCTTGTAAAGGACTCCATTACCACACTACAGTTTATATCGGCTTCCATAAAAAGCTGATAGCCTCTTCCCGGATCAAGACTCGCAGGATCTGCAATAGTATAGAAATAGAATGTAAGAATGTTACCTGCTCCACTTGAACCACTTGGGACTAATTGGATAGAGTTAATCTCAAAACCGGAGTCAGGATTTTTAAATGTGGCTTTTATTGATCCTGATGAATTGGACCCTGGAGTAATTGTAGCAATAGCTCTCCAGACATGTACTTGTCCGTAAATTTCATTTTCTCTCCATTTACCACTAGCTGCAATATAAATATTGGAGGTCACTCCCGGAAATGGAACTGTGGTTTCCGGCCAGCTTGTAGTAGGACTTGCAGCAAAGACCAGCGGTGTGGCATAAAGAACCTGTTGTCTTGGCCCATATCCGCTTCCTGCTGCACTTAAACTGAATGAAGGTTTTACATTTGCGTTTCCAGAATTTATTTTAACGACACCGTCGTTACCAGCCTGAGAAGATGTGGGAACAAAAAGCTGTCTCCAGAGGGTACCATCCCAATACTGGAAGTTATTCGTTGTCGTATTAAAAATAAGTGTTCCTGCAGTAAGGTTAGCATTCACAACACCTGCAGGTGGTACTGTGGAAACGTTATTATCTGCCAGGTATGTGTCCCGGTCAGTATCTGAAAGACGAGGAATGAGAATCCCTTTCTGGTTGGAGACTATATCCAGTACTGCAGCACCATTGGGTGTTGAAGTATTAATCCCAACCTGAGCATCTACAAAACTGTTTATGAAAAACAGAATAAACAAGGTTAAAATTTTTCTCATGATATAAAGCTTTTGTTGGATAAAATTACAAACTTGAATTAATATTATGTTAAAAAATAAATTTTTATATGTCATTTTTTATTCGTATTTTACTTATTATAATGTATTGAAAATCATTAAATTAAGTATCAATAATTCACTTTTTAATGATGAAAAATATTTTAACATTTGCAGGATTCTTTTAACAGTCATATCTTTACCCTATACTCTATAGAAATTATTAACTTCGCTGTGAAATAACCTATATAAATGGAAAGAGAACATAATCTTGTTCCTGAGGACAAACTTTGGAAAAGATTCCTTTACCGGATCATTTATCGCTCCGATACGAAGCTCGGAAAACTGTTCGATATCATCTTATTATCTTTAATTCTTGCAAGTACTGCCATTATTATGATGGAAAGTGTCCCTAAGCTTGATAAAAGGTTTCATTATACCTTCCTGATTCTGGAGTGGGTGATTTCCATTTTCTTCACTATTGAGTATTCTATGCGTATTGCAGTAGTGAAGAATAAACGGAATTATATATTCAGCTTTTTTGGAATTATAGATTTCCTGGCACTTGTCCCTTTTTACCTCAGCTTCTTCTTTCCTATCACTAAATATTTCCTGATTTTCAGAATGCTGAGAATGTTGAGAATCTTCAGGATTTTCAATTTGCTGGATTTTATGAATGACGGCTATCTTATTGTGCGGGCTCTGAAAAACAGTTCGAGAAAGATTTATATTTTCCTTTTATTCCTGATTATATTCTCTGTGATTGTAGGATCACTGATGTTTATGGTGGAAGGCGGACGACAGGGCTTTGAAACCATACCGCAGTCTATCTATTGGGCGGTTGTTACGGTAACTACCGTAGGATATGGTGATGTATCTCCTATTACGCCTTTAGGGAAGTTTTTCGCGGTTGTTCTGATGCTGGCCGGTTATTCCATTATTGCTGTTCCTACCGGTATTGTAACAGCTGAAATGAGAAATAAAAGACAAAATCTGGAAATGGTATGTGAACGCTGTGGCAACGAAGATATTGATGATGATGCCAGATATTGCAAGCAATGTGGCAAGAAATTAGCTTAATATTTGGTATAAGTAAAATTTATTCACCAAATACCACAAAATCATGGAACCAAAAAAGAAAAACAAACCGAATAGCTTAGTGATCATTCTTTTTGCACTGGTGGTGCTGATGATCATCATTTATTTTATATTAGTAATGTTCTTCCCAACTGTTTTTGACCTTATGAACAAGGGTGAGATCCAGCCGGTGCCAAATAAATAACGAGTAATACGTAATGAGCAATTGGCAATGGATAATTCCTGACAATTTATATTATATAACAGTCAAATGACAAAATAAAAAGATGAGTGAAATATTTCGCTCATCTTTTTTGATCTATTCATTTTAAAAGTCAAATATATTCTTCATAAAAAAGACGGATCACTAAGGACCCGTCTCTTTCTTTCTATTTAAATGATAAATTATTTTTTAATAGCTTTGATGGTTTGTTTAGATCCGTCTTTCATTTCTAACGTTACCAAGTAAACGCCCTGCATCAAGTCTCTTAAGTGTATTGTAGATTCAGGGTTTGCAATAGTTTTCACTAATCTTCCTGTAACATCTGTTACGGATACATTTTTCACGTTTTTCACATCAGAAATGTTCAGCACATCCGTAAATGGATTAGGATATACCTTGATACTGTTTTTCGCTGCAGAAACTTCAGATGTTGCCAGATTTGCATTATTAATGCTTATATCATCTACATACAGGTTATATTGGTCTGCATCTGAATAGGCATTAAATCCAAAGTAATACACTCCAGTTGCAGCAACTGTAAATGTTATAGATTCTGTATGAGCCATTTCATCATTGATTGACGGATAATCTGCCACTGAATTAGTCATTGCAGATGCAGCCGGTGAAGTTCCGTAAGCTACTTTTAGCTTTTCAGCATAAGTAGATGAGTTATTCCCGTACTTATAGCTAATAGTATATTGTGTTCCTGCTGTCAGGTTCAATCCCTGGGTAAAGAACCATGCATTGGCAGAATTGGAAGAATTATAATGATATCTTAATACATTGGTAGTAAATCCTTGGCTGTCAGAAGGCGGATCAACTGTTTCCCAATTATTCCCAGATCCCGCATTAACATTCATTGTACAGCCTGGAAGCGCAGGAACAGTAACATTTTCAAAATCTACAGCATAAGGAAGGTTCGCACTTGAGCACAATGTCGTAAATGTAACAGGATCACTCCATATACTTTTGCTGGCTGCACTACACGCAGATCTCACCCATACATGATAAACAGTGGAAGCAGCTAAACCTGGAATATTATAAGTAGTTGCTGTAACTCCTGTAAAATTAGGTGTAGTTGTAGCTGTAGGTGCTGTATTGGTCGTGCTGTAATAAATATCATAACCGCTTGCCGGTACAGGAGTGGCAGCTGTCCATGAAACTGTAGCTCCTCCGGCAGTAATATTTGACATTACTAGCGCATTAGGCTCACTACAAACTGGTGCTACATCTATATTAATATCATCCACGTACAGCTTATTCATATTAGCATCAGAATATGCCTGGAATCCAAAATAATAAACCCCTGTGGCAGCTGGTGTGAAATTCACAAAAGTACTGGTTGCTGCACTGGTAACTACATTCGGGTGGTCTGCCAGCGTATTGGTCATTGCTGCACTTGTAGCTGAAGTTCCGTAAGCTACTTTTAATTTTTCAGCATATACAAATCCTTCTGCATTTGCATATTTATATTTAATTCTGTAGGTAACTCCCGCGGTAAGATTTATTCCGTTAGTGAAAAACCAGGTATCAGCATTATTGGCATAGTCATATGAATATTCAAGAACATTTCCCGTAAATCCTTGAGCATCTAAATCACCTGTCTCCCACATATTTCCTGAACCGTCATTTACTACCGAGGTACAACTTGGAAGATCAGGTGGAGTTATGCTTTCGAAATTCAATGCATATGGTACTCCTACAGAAACGCAGGATGTCATAAATGTTGCCATTTGAGACCATGCACTCTTATTGGAAGTACTGCAAACAGAACGTACCCACACGTGATAAACAGTAGCCGGAGCAAGTGTAGATAAGCTAGCCGTTAAAGATGTACTGGTTCCGGAAGCCACAGTAGCAGCTGCAGGATATGTACTGGAAGTTGAATAGTAATATTCATAACCGCTGCCTGGAGCAGAAGTCGGAGCTGTCCATCCAACCTGAGCTGAATTTGCAGTTACTGCAGATACCGTTAAAGCAGATGGTGCAAAACAAGTCGGAACTGCACCAATTACAACCGTATAATCATGAGCTTCTCCATACCCATCTGTATTACATGGAATAGGGTCACTGGAGAACCGGTCTCCTACTCTCATTCTGTAAGTACCCGGAGTAACAGTAGAAGGAATTGTGATAAGCCCTGAAGTAATATTGTTTGACCCTACAAGAGCACTGCTTGCAGACGCTACAAGTTCCGGAGCTGCATCATCAAAAGTACCGTCGTTGTTAAAATCTATCCAAATACGTACATTCTGATCACTGTAATCATGTTTAACACTAAAATCATAACTCAAACCTGCACTAAGGTTGATTGTCATGGAAGTGTAATCTCCATATGCATCAGTAGAGCAACCTGTATTAGGATGATCAAATCCGGCACCCGGAATTGCAAAGGAATCTATCACATCTCCTCCACTACAACCGCTTGCAAACGCAGGCGTACAGTAAGTCTGTGCAGAGGATAAAAAGCCGGTCATTAATAAACCAACAAGTAAAAAATTTCTCATATAAAAAACAGTTTAGTTACTCAAATCTAGTGAAAATCAACAATAAAAAAAATATTTTTTTAATTATATCACAATGAATTAAACTTTTCCTTTTATAAAAGATAATTCCACTGGTAAAAAGAGAGGCCACTCAAATTGAGCAGCCTCTTTTTCTATTTTTAAGAAACTATTTATTTCTTAATTGCTTTAATCGTTTGTTTAGATCCGTCTTTCATATTCAGTACCACTAAATACATTCCTTGTTTCAGATCTCCAAGATGAAGCGTAGAAGAAGGATTGTCAATAGTTTTCATCAATCTTCCGGAAGAATCCAGAATGGAAACTGATTTTACGTCATGTGGTTTTGCAATATTCAGTACGCTTGTAAATGGATTTGGGTATACTTCTATAGTTTCTTTTTTATCAGTAACTTCAAGAGTACCAAGGCTGGTTACCTTTTCTATAGCAATGGTAAAAACCCCTTCCACTGTATCAGTATAGTAATCCCGATCTCCGATATTTATATAATATACGTTTCCTGCAATAGTTGGCAAATCCATTATAACCGGACTTGAACCAGTAAAATCTACTCTTTTTACACACGTTAAGTTTCCACAATTTCCTTTATAGGCACCAATACCAAAATTAAATGTGCTATTTAAAGGTCTTGAAACTGTAATCTTATGCAGAAAACCATCACCAACGAAGGTAAACCATGTCCCGTCATTCATTGCAGAACTACAAGAATTTATAAATCCGTTATTATTGGTAGTATGCTCAGCATCAACCTGTGTATAAGTATATGGAAAATTTGAAACCGTCAAAGCACCAGTACAGTCATCATTAACAGGAGGCAGCAATGTTCCTACACATATATTGAATTTAACGGCAATACCAACACCTGTACTGTATGCCCTTATATAATAGGTTTCACCCGCAACCAACCCTGAAACATTATTAATATAACTAGAACGATTAACACTTCCGCCACATTTTACACTTGTTAAAGCACTACAGCTACCTTTGAAAACCTCAAATCGTATATCCTGCTGTGTACCACTCACTCCAACATCTATAATATTTTTAAAACTAATTCTGTGGCTGGCTCCTGTTGCTACAAATTTAAACCACACATCATTCTGAACCCCGGTTCCACCACAGGAAGCTGCAGGTAACATCGTTGAAACTGTTGCTCCCAAAGTACTTCCTTCAAGTCCCCCAACACAGGTCAAATCCGGATTAACAGTCAAAGAAACAGCATTTGTACATTCATCATTTACCGGAATCGGTGTCAAATCTTTTGTAATACATAAATCAAAATTGAAACCCGATTGTGGTGTTCCTTGTACATCAAATACTCTGAGATAATAAGTTTCTCCCACCGTAAAACCAGTAACAAGTCCAACAGCCCCTCCTATTCCTACACATACAGGATTAGCACAACTGCCACCAAGCACATTAAAACTTAATCCTCCCAAAGAGTTTGGTTCTCCCACAGCAACTTTATTAATCAATTTAATGATATGCTTGGTATCAGTTGCTATAAATTTATACCACACATCATATCTGGAGAAATTGTCACAAGATACAGCAGACTTCGTTGATGATAAAGTTGTTCCGGAAGTAACATTGATACAATCCATCCCAGAATTCACAGGAACACTTATAGCATTGGTACAATTATCATTGGCTGGCGGTGGTGGCATTGTCCCTACACATATTTCAAATTTATGAGATGAATAACCTGAGCCGCTGAAGACTTTAATATAATAAGTCTCTCCTACAGTAAGGTTATTAATAACAGAAACAGGACATGATACACTTGTCACATAACCACAATCGGATCCGGAGCATAATATACTTGTCAAATTACCACAATCACCTTTTAAAACCTGAAAATAAACATTACCACCTCCTAATGGCACAGAGGTTACGTTCTTTAAATTAACTGTATGAGTAACGGAAGTAGCTGTAAACTTATACCATACGTCACCAGTACTGGTACCACATGATGATGCAGGAGATGATACAGTTGACATCACAGTAGTTCCAGAAGTAAAATCAACACAATTCAGATCTGGATTTACAGGCAGAGTTATAGCATTCATACACTCATCATTGGAGGGTATACCTTGCACTGTTGTAAATTTCTGATTAACACAACCGGAAGACTCTCCTGCCGACCCCACTGCTGTTACTTTAAGATAATAAACTGTACTTGCCAAAAGTGGAGATGATGGAGTAAAGTTTGTTGTCATTACCGATTGCTGATTAACAACATCTGTTCCTCCCGCAGTAGTTCCGACAGAAACTTTATAACTTGTAGCTCCCTGTACAGCAGCCCATGTAAAATTAGGCACAACCGGTACATTCGAAGCATTATTTGCAGGATAACTGATTATTGGACAATCCGGTAACAGATTGGGCAGTAACCCCATAAGGCTGACCACGGGTTTATAAGGTAGAAAATGGCCAATTGGAGGATTTGCAGGGTCCGGATTAACAGTATTACTTTCAGTATAAAGAGCCTGCTCCATAGTATTATATACAAAAAACGGATTATTTGAATTAGAATTAAATCCATTTTCATCTACTGCAACAACTAAGTTTCTTACATTATCATATGGAAAAGGAGTAGAAAATGTCACCTCTGCAACTCCGTTTACATTAGTAACCGTACCTGAATAAACCTGAGTCATTTCCCCAACAGGAATCCACCCGATTTGATAATCTAAAGAGTTTTTTGTAGTGTGTCCTAAATAAATCACCCAATTTGATAAATAAGAGGGATTTGCAGAAGGTGTTAAGTAAAATTTAAGCCCTGTAATATTACCTGCTGCATCAGCATTGATTTCTTGTTTTGTATAAATCTGCTGGGAATAAGAGAAGGCAAAACCACTGTTGACCGGAGCATTACCCGTGTCTGTACTTCCTGCTCCTAATTTGATTTGAGCACTTAATACAATACTTAACATCAGTAAGCATACAAATAAGATTTTCTTCATGTATAAGTTTTTGGTTATTAATACATCTACGAATTTACAATAAATTTAAAACACCTTTTTAAAAAAATTAAAAATAAAAAAACGACAGCTGTTTAGCTGTCGTTTCATGTTATATAATTAATACATTTTATCTTTTGATTGCTTTAATCGTTTGTTTAGATCCGTCTTTCATATTCAGTACCACTAAATACATTCCTTGTTTCAGATCTCCAAGATGAAGCGTAGAAGAAGGATTGTCAATAGTTTTCACTACTCTTCCTGCAGCATCAACTACAGAAGCAGATTTTACTTTAGAAGCATCTGAAATATTCAGAACGTCTACAAATGGATTAGGGTAAGCTTTAATTTCATTGTTTTTCTTTTCAACTTCAGCCGTTGCAAGCCCTGAACATCCTTGCGTAACGGAAATACTATAATTACCAATTCTGGTTGAAGCATATCCTGTAAGCAATACATAATAAGTAGTCCCTGCAACTCCAGTAAATGTTAATGTAGGAGCATTATAAAGAGTATTTGCACAACCAGTATCAGCATATCCTACACCTGAAGTGTTGCTGAAACAAGTAAGTGAACCACAAGAACCTGTATATACTCTTAAGTAAGCATCATATTGTGTACCACAAGCATCAATAGTAATAGGACCGTTTTCAGTAGCTTTTACAGTATACCAAACACCTTTATAAGATGCCGTACTTCCAGAGCTACCGCAAGTTGAAGCAGGAAGTGTTTCATCCCCGGCAAGAGCATTAACACCCTGAGCCGTTCCATTACAAGCCAGAGCAATAGCCGTATCACAAGTATCGTTAGTTACAGGCGAAGGAGTGGTTACAGCAATCTGGAAATTGGATGTTGTAGTTACAGTACTTGATGAAGAGTATACTCTAACATAATATGTTTGTCCTGCTACAAGGTTTTGTAATAATACACTTGAATTTCCATAAGCACCGTCAAAACAAGTCATCGCTGTTAAAGCTCCACATGTTCCAGAATATATCTGTGTACTTGTTGCATTATCAGTATATAAAACATGTACAAGATGTGTAGCACCAGTTGCAGTAAATGAATACCAAACATCATCATTGATACCGGATGCACTACATGTAGGTGCTGTAACTCCTGAACTCTGAGTAGCACTCACGGTAGAACCATTCACAGCATTCAGGAAAGCGTCTGTACTGCTCACAGAAAGAGATGCAGCATTTGCACAATCGTCATTTGCAGGTGGTGGCGGAGGTGTACCAATACAAATATTGAAGCTATTGGCATATAGTGTACTACCGTTTGTATTGGAGTTATACACTCTCACATAGTAAGTCTGACCTGGAGTAAGACCTGTAAGTGGTGTATTCACTGCAGTACCACATTTAATACTTGTCAAAGTACCACAAGCCCCACTGAATACCTGAGTATACAGACTCGTAGATGTAGAAGTTCCAACCGCAGTAACGTTTGAAAGCAATACTACATGATCTGTACCTGTAGCTGTAAATTTATACCAAACATCATCATCAGCAGTTCCTGTACATGGGCTTACTGCCAATCCTGAATTAGTAGCACTTAAAGTTGTTCCAGATACCGGTGAAGCACACGTCAGAGTTGGGCTCACAGATAAAGAAACAGCAGCAGAACACTCATCATTAGCAGGAGCTGCAGGAAGTGTTCCCATACAGATATCAAAAGAGTTTGCATAGAAACTTGCCCCTGAATTAGAATCATAAGTATATACTCTTACATAATACGTCTGACCTGGAGTAAGACCTGTTAAGTTTGTAAAGTTTGTATTTGAGCTGATACATGTAGTACTTACCAAAGCTCCGCAAGCACCACTGAATACCTGAGCATACAAAGATGTTGTAGAAACATTTCCTACAGAAACTATATTTTTAAGCTGGAAAGTATGACCTGTTGACGTTGCAGTAAATTTATACCAAACATCATCGTCAGCTGTTCCTGAACAAGAACCCAGAGCAACTCCTGAACTTGTTCCTCCCAATGTTGTTCCTGCTGTAATACTAGTACAGCTCATATCAGGATTAATAGTAATATTTACTGCATTTGCACAGTCGTCATTAGCTGGCGGTGCCGGTGGTGTACTTACACAGATATTGAAACTTGCATTAGCAGTAACAGTAGATGAATACGTGTATACTCTGATATAATAAGTCTGACCTGGAGTAAGACCGGTAACGATATTCGTATCAGGATCAGAACACAGCATACTTGTCATAGTACCACAGCTTCCTGACAATACCTGGAAATACATATCTGAAATCCCTGTTGTAGTTCCTGTAGAAGTTACATTAGAGAGCGCTACAACATGGCTTGCTGCTGTTGCGGTAAATTTATACCAAACATCATCATTTGGAGCTCCACTACAAGTACCTGCAGCCATAGATTCTGTAGCTCCCAATGTATTACCAGGAGTTGTAGCAGTACAAGTCAAAGAAGGATTTACTGTTAAATTTACAGCACCAGAACAATTATCATTTGCCGGAGGCGCTATAGTAGTGGTGAAATTTCTTTCAGTACATCCTGTTGATACAACACTGCCGTTATAAGCTGTAATAGTATAATAATACTGCGTTGTAGGGTTCAGCTGCTGTGCAGGAGTAAGGGTATAAGTAGTAACATTACCCATATTAAAATTACTCAAAACATTGGATGAACCAGCAGATGTCCCGATGCTTAGGTTGTATCCCAGCGCTCCACTCACTGCAGGCCATGAGAAAGTAGTTAACACAGGTAAACCAACCTGAGCAGCTGTAGGCGCACTCACAGACGGACATCCCAAAGTAGCCATTGTAGTGAAAGATCTTTCTGTACATGCAGGAGAAACTCCTGTAGAGTTGACAGCATATACTGTATAATAATATTGAGTATCGAAGCTCAAAGAATTCGTTAAAGTATAAGAAGTTACATTTCCTACATCCTGCATGTTCATCACATTGGTTGCTCCCGGTGTAGTTCCAATGCTGATCTTATATGATGTAGCAGAGCCTGCAACAGCCCAGCTAATGGTAGGCAATACAGAAATGCCTGTTGCCGCAGCCGCAGGTGCAGACACAACTGGACAAGCCGGAATTCCCGGAGTAAGTCCTAGCAGATTTGTAACAGATTTCGTTGTTGTTCTTGATCCTGTTGGTGGTGAAGCCGGATCCGGATTGGTTGTATCACTTCTATAATACAAAGTCGAATTGGAAGCCCCTGTAAAAGTATAAAATTTGTTTGAAGTTGCCGTGTAATCTGCAGTATTCTCATCAACAGCAACAACCAGGTTATCCGTATTGTTATAAGCAAAAGGTGTGGTAAAGTTTACAGTCACTTCACCTCCGGAAGCACTTACTGTTCCTGAAAACACCTGAGACAGGCCAGATACAGGAATCCAGTCTGTAGTACTGGAAAAAGATGTTTTAGTAGTATGACCTACATATACCACCCAATCTACTGATTTTGTAATATCAGCATTATTCGGTAAATAAAACTTCATTCCGGTAATATTACCTGCAGCGTTGGCGTTAATTTCACTTTTAGTAAAAATCTGCTGCGTGTAGTTGTATCCGTAGTTGACATCAATAGGAACATACCCGCCCTGGGTAGTCCCGCTTCCCAGCATTATCTGGGCATTGGTAATGGAAGCTATTAAAAATAGACTTAATAGTAATAATTTCTTCATAAATAGTAATAATAAAAGTTAGGGCGATAAATGTATAAATATTATTTTAAATATTAAAAATTATCATAAAATTTTAATAATAAACAGCCAATTACCCTTACAAAATCAAATAAAATCAAACGTTTATTTAATTTAAATATTTATTTCGCAATTTGTTGAAAAATAAATAAAATACTAATAATCAAACAATTAACATAGTATATCATTAAAATAGACTGTAGAAAATTTTTCTATTTATTATAAAAAACTATTTATAAATTTTCATCAAAACTTATAATACACAAACAAAAAAAAGAGTGACTTTTGGCCACTCTCTACACTTATTGTAAATTTTTTTAGTTTAAATAAAACTCATATTTATTAAGAAGCTGAATTTCTTTAATCAAATCCCCATTCAAATCCACCGAATGTTTCATCGATTGTACTTCAATATGGGAATCATCTTCAAGATTTTTGATAAAGAATTTCAACTTTTGATTTCCTTTGTTTCTATCAAGAACCGTTCTGAAAAAGTCAAGATCTTCAGCCCGTACATCCATAACATCCATAACCAAAGATATACTCTTCGCAAATCGTTCGAATGCTTCCTGAAGCTCTATCACATCATTCACATTTACGAAGACTCTTCCATCTTTCACCTGAGCAAATTTTATTTTGAAAATAACAAACCTCTGAACTTCCAGCTTTTCCTTCAGCCTCATATAATCCCGGTCTCCCAATCTGAATGAATAAGATCCCGAATAATCCTCCAGGGTAACAAAAGCTACTTTTTCACCACTTCTGAAACCATCTTTCACCACATATTCTGTGATCAGACCGGCAACAGTATATTCTTTTCCACCGCCACCGTTTTCTCTTTCTTTTTGCAGGGTTTTCCAGTCTTTTTTCTTTTCTTCAAAAAGCTCTTCCTGTTTATTGGCAAAAGCCTGTTCTTTATAAGCGTCTACTTCATCAAGATTCAAAAAATGAAAAACTCCTTTCGGTTCAGCTTTTTTTGTAACTTCTTCTATGATCTCTTCCTCTTCACCGGCAACGATGTCATCAGAAACAATTTCTATAAGATCTGCAACCTCATCAGTAGAGTCTTTTTCCAGAATTGGCGCTTCATCTATGACCACTTTTTCCTCATCTTTTTCCAATACAGACTTTTTAGAAAGCTGTCCCTGCATAAACTGATATTGGTATTTAAATTCATCCAAAGGATGCGCAGAGAGATAAAATCCGATGGTTTCCTTCTCTTTATTAAGCTTATGCATATTTGGCCATTCCGGGCAGGGTGCCAATTTCGGCTGCTCAATCTGAACTTCTTCTGCAAAATCCGCAAAAAGAGAATGTTCCATCTCATTTTTACTTTCCTGGAAGCTTTGTCCGTATCTGATCAACCTTTCGAGATTCGTTCTTCCAGACATATCAATATCAAAATACTGACCTCTGTGGAAAGAATCCAATTCATCAAAAGCTCCCGCAAGAACCAAACTTTCCGCTACCCTTTTATTCATCTGCGAAGGCAGAATTCT
The DNA here is from genome assembly GCF_018362995.1 of Chryseobacterium indologenes. Taxonomy (NCBI): domain Bacteria; kingdom Pseudomonadati; phylum Bacteroidota; class Flavobacteriia; order Flavobacteriales; family Weeksellaceae; genus Chryseobacterium; species Chryseobacterium indologenes. The sequence goes on along the minus strand of NZ_CP074372.1, from coordinate 4,816,496 downwards.
TTCAAAGAAATCATAAATATTTTTGAATCTTCCATTCGCTCTTTCCCGTGTAATTCCTTCACTCGGACCTTCCCCAATCCCTTTGATTGCTCCCAGGCCGAAACGGATCTGTCCTTTTTCGTTTACAGAGAACTTATATTGAGATTCATTTACATCCGGTCCCAGTACATCCACTCCCATACTTTTACAATCCTCCATGAACATGGTAATTGAATCCGTATTGTTAATGTTATTACTCATTACGCTCGCCATGTACTCTGCAGGATAATTAGCTTTCAGATAAGCTGTCTGGTAAGCAATAAATGCATAACAGGTAGAGTGAGATTTGTTGAAGGCATATTCTGCAAAGGCCTTCCAGTCATTCCAGATTTTTTCCAGCCTTTCTTCATTCAGGTTGTTCTTTCTGCCTCCTTCAATGAATTTCGGGTACATTTTATTAAGGACATCAATCTGCTTTTTACCCATCGCTTTTCTCAAAGTATCGGCTTCACCTTTAGTAAAATTGGCCAATTTCTGGGACAAAAGCATTACCTGCTCCTGATAAACGGTAATCCCGTAGGTTTCTTTTAAATATTCTTCTGTTTCCGGTAAGTCATAAACGATCTCTTCAATTCCGTGCTTTCTGTTAATGAAGTTTGGAATATATTTAATAGGACCCGGACGGTACAAGGCGTTCATGGCAATAAGGTCGGCAAAAACCGTTGGTTTAAGCTCCCTCATGTATTTTTGCATCCCGGGACTTTCATACTGGAAAATCCCTACTGTTCGTCCTTCTTTAAACAACTGATATGTTTTGGCATCATCAAGCGGAATAAGATCCGGATCAATATCTATATTATATCTTGCCTTTACAAGCTTTAATGCATCCTTAATGATCGTCAAAGTTCTCAACCCCAGGAAGTCCATCTTCAGAAGACCTGCACTTTCCGCCACGGAGTTATCAAACTGCGAAACAAGAATATCCGCATCCTTTGCAGCGATGGTTACCGGCACAAGATTACTTACATCTTCCGGAGTAATAATCACCCCGCAGGCATGAATACCGGTATTTCTGATACAGCCTTCCATTTTTTTCGCACTCGCAAGCACGTCATGACGGGCATCATCCGGACTATTCAGAACATATCTCATTTCATCAACAAGCATTTGTTCTTCCGGTTTTAGCTTATCATATTTAGATAAAGCTTTTGCAATGTTCATCCCCGGGCTTGGCGGAATTAATTTTGCAATATTATTCGTATCAGGAATCGGGACATCCAATACTCTTCCCGCATCTTTAATTGCAGATTTTCCTCCTAAAACAGAATAGGTAATAATCTGTGCTACCTGATTTTTACCGTATTTCTCAACTACCCATTTGATGATTTTATCACGTCCCTCATCATCAAAGTCAATATCAATATCCGGCATGGAAACCCTCTCCGGATTCAGAAATCTCTCAAAAAGCAAATCATATTTAATAGGATCTACGTTGGTAATTCCTGTACAATACGCTACAGCAGAACCTGCAGCAGAACCACGGCCCGGACCAACCCAAACCCCCATTTTTCTTGCTTCGTTACAAAAATCCTGTACAATAAGGAAGTAACCTGGATATCCTGTATTAGCAACTACTTCCAGCTCAAAATCCAGACGTTCTTTAATTTCGTCTGTGATCCCCGTATCTACATATCTTTTTTTCGCACCTTCATATGTTAAATGTCTCAAATAGGCCATTTCACCACGTTTCCCGCCATCAATCTCATCTTCGGAATGAATAAATTCTTCCGGAATATCGAATTTTGGAAGTAAAACGTCCCTTTTTAAGGTATAAGGTTTAAATTTTGCAGTGAATTCTTCATAAGCATCAAAAGCATCTGGATAAGCTAAAAAAGCTTCTTTTATTTCGTCAGAATTTTTGATGTAATATTCCCCGGTAGCCAATCCTCTTCTCTTCCCAAAGCCTTTTCCGACAGGAGTTGTCAATTTTTCCCCGTCTTTGATACAGCTTACAATATCCTGAATATTAGAATCGTCTTTATTGGTATAAAAAGTTTCGTTCTGGGCTAAGATTTTAACATTATATTTATCTGCAAAATGCAGTAAAACATCATTTAAGTGCTCTTCTTCAGGCAGTTTATGATTTTGAATCTGAACATAAAAGTCATCTTCAAAAGTATCTTTCCACCATTTGAAAAGTTCCTCTCCTTTTTGCTCACCGGTATTTAAAATAGCATCCGGAATATCTCCCAGAATTCCGGAAGTAAGGGCGATTAAACCTTCTTTATACTCAGCAATCAATTCCCTGCTGATCCTTGGAACTCCAAAATAAAATCCTTTTAAAAAACCGATACTTGAAAGTTTTGCTAAATTTTTATATCCTTCAAAATCTTTCGCCAGCAAAACCACTTGCGTTCTTCTGTCGGGATCATCTTTGGTAAACTGTTTCTGTTCGTAACGGTCTGAAATATAAAATTCACAACCTACAACAGGAATTAAAGGTTCTGATACAGGTTCAGCCTCATTAAATTCTTCTCCGTTTTCCTCTGCTTCCTGCTTTTTCGCCAGATATTCTTTATGCTTTTTTGCACGGTCTGCATTTGCCCCTTCAATTGCCGAAACAAATTTGAAAGCACCCATCATATTTCCCAAATCCACCATTCCAACGGCAGGGAAATTGTCATCCGTAGCTTTTTTAATTAAATCATTAATGCTGGAAGTCGCCATTAACGTTGAGAAAACACTGTGATTGTCAAAATTGAAATATTTGCCCAGATCAATTTCATCGACACTTCCGAAATCCTGCTGCTTTTTCTTATTATGAAAATCTGCAACCTGCCTTCTGATAACAATATTGAAAGGCTTTATCGGATCCGGATAAAGGCTCTTGAAATACGCCAGCTGATCCTCAGAAATCTTTAATGTTTCTGCGGGAACCACTCCAATTCTTATCATTTCAAAGAAAGCTCTTGCGGTAGCATTTACGTCGGCAGCAGCATTATGGGCTTCATCAAACTTGCTTCCATAAAGCTTTTCATAAAGTTCTTCAAGTTTTGGAGACTTGTATTTCCCACCCCTACCTCCGCCTAACTGGCAGAAGTCGGTTCCCAAAATCATGGTATCTGCTTTGGGTTTTTCCTGCAGATTATCTTTAAGGTTTTTTCTGTAAAATTCCGCTCCTACGATATTGTAATCGAATTCTACATTGTGTCCGGAAACGACTCTTACTCTATCTAAAACTTCAGCAAATTCTTTTAAAACTTCTTCAAGGTCGCGGCCTTCTTCATTGGCAATTTTTGTAGTAATTCCGTGAATACGGGCTGCGTTGAAGGGAATATCATACCCTTCAGGTTTTATTATATAATCCTGGTTTTCAACCAAATTCCCGTCATCATCATGTACCTGCCATGCAATCTGAACCATTCTTGGCCAGTTTTCCGAATCTGAAAGCGGAGCGTTGAAATTTTTTGGTAAACCTGTTGTTTCTGTGTCAAAAATTAAATACATATAATGTTCTAACTTTTTTATAAAAGAGAATGTAAAGTTACTCCATTTTTTCCAATTAATTTATACCAAACATCAAGAATAAACCATAATTCACGATAACAAAATTCATACATTTTATTAAAAATATAAACAACTCAAACAAGCATGAAATAAAATATTAAAATATTATTAAAAAAATTAGAATTATTTACCAAAACCAACTAGTTATCAGTTTTTTGCTATAAATTTGATCAACTATAATTTTTACAATTTATTACTCAAAAATGAAGAAACAATTACTTTTAATCAGCACATTGATCGTTACATTGACAAGTGCGCAAAATAATGAAGAATTAAATAGAAAATTAGAGCGTCAAAGAATAGACAACAATGATAGGTTTGATTCTTATGTATCTAAACGATATGGCACTAACAAAACTCCCGAAGTTTTAAAAGAGATTGAGCAGCAAAGAACCAATCTGGCAGGATTTTTACCCGATAACAGACCCTATTTTTTTCAAGCTCATGACATGGACCAGATTAAAAACTCCAATTCTGATTTTTTACAGGGAGGAACTATTACAGGTTTAACAGGGTCCTTTAATGGAGAAGGAATTAAGTTCACCATTTTCGACGGAAGCACCTCATCCGGTGTAGCAAGAGTATTTGCTGGTCACGTTTTCTTTAATAATTTACCCAATAGAATAACGAACAAAGAAAGCAGCACTGTCAACTATGGGGATCACGCAACAGCTGTTTCCAGCTTTATAGGCGCAAAAGATTACCCATACACTGTAACGTTTACAAATGGTACAACAAGACAGGTTAATTTCAAAGGGATTGCACCAAACTCTACTATAGATGCTTATGCTTTTGGAACTTCTGTTCTGGACGGCGAAACTACCCAAAAAACAGTATTTCAAAAAATCACAACAGCTCAACCCAATATTTCCAATCATTCCTATGGAACCAATCAGGGATGGGCAGATCCTCAACTGATTAATAATGAACCTTCATGGGTATGGAATGGAGCATTTTCAAGCCCCAATACTACATTTGATGCTCAGGGAACTTATCATACCAATGACCGTGATTATGATCAGATTGTATACAACAACCCTTTTTACATCATTGTAAAATCTGCCGGAAACTCATTTGGTGAAGGGCCTAGTGCTGATACAAGTACTTATAAAAAGTATTATAGGGATAATTCTGGAAATTTAGTTGAATTCACAGCAACCGATGTTTTACCTCCCAATAATTGCGCTCAAGGGTATGACTGTATAGGAATTGGCTCTCTAGGGAAAAATATTATCGTTGTAGCAGCAGCGGATAGAATTACAACTAATGACGGAAGATATACCAATTCTTCTGACGTTATTCATTCTGTTTATAGTAGTGCAGGACCAAGAGATGATGGAGGTATCAAACCGGATATTACTGCTGTAGGAACAGAAGTTGCCAGTGCATGGACTGATAATAATGCCACAGGAGGAAGTAAGATCACCGTTGGAGATGGGACTTCTTATTCTGCACCTGTAGTAACAGGTATCGTTGGACTTTGGACACAGATTAACAAACAACTGTTTTCCGGAAGCTTATTAAATGCCGCATCAGCAAAAACCTTAATGGTACACTCAGCAAAAGAAGCAGGAAATATTGGCCCTGACCCACAATTTGGCTGGGGATTTATTGATGCAAAAAAAGGAGCTGAACTTCTTGTAGGGAAATCCAACAACAGCATTATCTTTAATGATGAAACATTAAACAGCGGAGTTGCCAATGTAAAAACAGTAAAAGCATCCGGCTCTGAGCCGTTAAAAGTTACGATATCATGGGTAGATCCTGAGTTTACCAACTTTACTAGTCAATGGAGTAATATTTACAATAACAGAGGCTCCAAATTAATCAATGATCTGGATCTGAAAATTACAGATACTACTACAAACACAGTTTATTATCCATGGAAACTGGATGCCAATAGCCCAATGACTCCTGCTACCAAAGGAGATAATACTGTAGATAATGTGGAACAGGTTGTAATTGATGCTCCGGTTGCCGGAAGAACCTATAAAATAGAAATTACCAATAAAGGTATACTGAAAAACAATACAGGAGGTAATGCCCCTCAAAACTATTCTGTCATAGTAACCGGATTTACTGAGTTATTAGGAACTAAGGATGCTGCAAGCCCTCTTAACAGTCTTGCCATTGCTCCTACGGTAACGAAAGATTTTACAAACATTCTAAAAGCTCCTAAAAAATCTACATTCAATGTATATGACCTTACCGGTAAGAAATTACAAAGCGGTACTATTAATAATGAGAAGGAAACAATAGATTTATCTTCTTATACAAAAGGGATATACATCATTGAAGTAAAAACAGACAAAGATGTTATTTCTAAAAAAGTGATCAAGGAATAACCTATATAAACAAAGATTTTTTACAAAATACTAACAGTTGTTAGTATTTTGTTTTTTTATGTATATTTGCTTCCTATGGAAAATGCACTTCACGAAAAAGTTTCTCATGATATATTACTCAAAGCGTATAATCATATGATGCTGGCCAAGGCAATGGCTGATATTTATGAAGAAAACAGAAACGTATGCAAATACGTTCACAGTACTTCAAGAGGTCACGAAGCCATCCAGCTTGCAACAGCATATCAGTTAAAAAAAGAAGACTGGGTTTCTCCTTACTATAGAGACGAAAGTATTCTTTTAGGAATTGGTTTTGAACCTTATCAGTTAATGCTTCAATTACTGGCTAAAGCTGATGATCCTTTTTCCGGAGGAAGATCTTATTATTCCCATCCTTCAAGCAGGGATGAAAACAAACCTAAGATTGTTCATCAGAGTTCTGCAACCGGAATGCAAACCATCCCTACTACAGGAGTAGCACAGGGAATCAAATACATTCAGGACTTCAATCTGCAGGAATTTGAAAACAATCCTGTTGTGGTCTGCAGCCTGGGAGACAATTCTGTTACAGAAGGTGAAGTGAGTGAGGCTTTACAGTTTGCAGCTTTACATCAGCTTCCTATCATCTTCCTTGTACAGGATAATGAATGGGGAATTTCCGTAACGAAGGACGAAGCAAGAACCTGTGATGCCTATGATTTTGTTGCCGGATTCACCGGATTAAGCAGAATGAGAGTAGACGGAACAGATTTCATAGAAAGTTTCGAAGCGATGAAGAAGGCCGTAGATTTTGTAAGAACAGAAAGAAAACCTTTAGTTGTTTGTGCAAAAACAGTTTTGATCGGCCACCATACTTCCGGAGTAAGAAGAGAATTCTATAGAGACGAAGAAGATTTAACTAAACATAGAGCTAAAGATCCGGGAGAAATCCTTAGAAAACATTTACTGGAAACAGGAATTGACGAAGATCTTTTAAAGCAAATCACGAAAAAGGCACGTCTTGAAGCAGAAGAAGCTTTTGAAAAAGCTAAAAATGCAGAAGATCCAAAGCCTGAAACCGTAATGCAGCACGTTTTTGCACCCACTCCTATTACTGAGGAAGCAGGAACACGTGAGCCAGCCAACGGAGAAAAAATTGTAATGGTGGATGCTGCTATCCATGCTATTCAGGAACTGATGTGGAAACACCCTGAAGCTCTTCTTTACGGGCAGGATGTCGGTGAAAGAATTGGTGGGGTTTTCCGTGAAACGGTTACTTTAGGAAAAAAATTCGGAAGTAAAAGAGTTTTCAATACAGCCATTCAGGAAGCTTATATCATTGGATCTACAGCGGGAATGAGTGCTGTGGGCTTAAAACCAATTGTCGAAGTTCAGTTTGCGGATTATATTTATCCGGGAATCAACCAGCTAATCACGGAGATTTCAAAATCCAATTATTTGAGTGGCGGAAAATTCCCTGTAAGCAACATCATCCGCGTTCCTATCGGGGCATATGGCGGCGGCGGTCCTTACCACAGTGGAAGTGTTGAAAGTATTTTAGCCAATATTAAAGGAATCAAAATAGCATATCCAAGTAATGCAGCAGATTTTAAAGGTCTATTAAAAGCCGCTTATTACGATCCGAACCCGGTGGTAATGCTTGAACATAAAGGATTATACTGGAGTAAAGTTCCGGGAACCGAAGATGCTAAAACGATAGAACCGGCTGAAGATTATGTTCTTCCGTTTGGAAAAGGTAAAGTAATCATCGAAGCTGATAAGGAGGAAACTGAAAAAGGCAGAACCTTATTAGTGGTTACTTATGGAATGGGAGTTTACTGGGCTAAAGAAGCCGTTAAGAATTTCAATGGAAGAGTTGAAGTGATTGACTTAAGAACATTAATTCCTCTGGATGAAGAACTTGTTTTTGAAAGAGTAAAGGCTCACGGAAAATGTATCGTTCTCACTGAAGAACAGCTTAACAACTCTTTTGCAGAAGCTTTTGCCCACCGTATCTCTAAAAACTGCTTCAAATATCTTGATGCACCAGTAGAAACCATGGGATCACTGGATGTTCCAGCTGTCCCAATTAACCTGATACTGGAAAAAGAAATGCTTCCTAATGCTGAAAAGCTCAGCAGTAAGATCGAAGAAATGCTGAAATATTAATTTTATATAAAATTAAAACCTCTAAAAATTTTTAGAGGTTTTTTTATGCAATTTTTTCACTACATTTATTTAAGGTTATCAATCTCAATCTTAGACTATTACAAATCAAGAAAACCCGATTATCCATTACCTGACAGGCATTACAAATAAAACCCATCACAGTTTGGTATTTATTTTGTCTCTACACGCAAAACACATCTATCTTTATGATCACAACCAAATACGTCAATTATAAACAGGTTCTCAATCTAGCAGGTATACATCTCGTTTTAATCTCTATCTGGTGTACATTGATTGCTGTTTTCTTTTATTTCTTCAACTGGCACTGGATGACAATTCCCTGGGTTCCTGTGGCACTGATTGGTACAGCAGAGGCATTTCTTGTTGGTTTTAAAAACAATCAGGCTTATGACAGACTTTGGGAAGCCAGAAAAATCTGGGGTGGTATTGTGAATTCAAGCCGTTCATTTGCTTCCATGGTTTATGCTTTTGATACCAAAAATGAAGGAATAGGCGTTTTTGATCTTGAAGACCGTAAAAAAAGAATCGTCTTCCGGCATATTGCATGGTTATATACTTTCCGTGAACAGCTTTTGGTACCTACAGAATGGGAACATATCAGTACAGAAAAGAAATTCGGTAATATCAACCTGAGAAGAAACAGACTAATCAAAGCCGGATTCCCGGATTACGGAAGAGCTCCTATTTTCCTCCATAAATACCTTTCGGAGGAAGAATATGAACTTAAAGATGATTACAAAAACTTCGCCACATACCTGGTATCTCAGCAGGCAAAAGACATCAATGAGCTTAAAAACATGGGTGCAATTACAGAATTCAACCAGACTCAGCTGCAAAACAGCCTGAATGAATTCTATAATTTTCAGGGACAGGCCGAAAGAATCAAAAAATTTCCTTCTCCAAGGCAGTTTGCAAGTACAGCCTTTGTTTTCAACATTTTGTTTATCATGCTTCTCCCATTGGGATTAGTAAATGAGTTTGCAAAACTGGGTGATTGGGGAATATGGACTTCTATTCCGTTCTGTATCATTATCGGATGGATCTACATTATTATGGAACTGGTGGGAGATTATTCTGAAAATCCTTTTGCAGGATTGATGTTTGACGTTCCCATGCTTTCCATCTGCAGAACCATTGAAATTGACCTTCTTCAGATGAGCGGAGAAACCGATCTTCCGGATCCTATCTCTTCTAAAAATGGAGTGTTGGTTTAATTTCTTTCTTAAAAGTGGACTATTTCACATCCTGAAAATCATTCAAAAAAATTAAAAAACATTCTTTAAAACATATTTAAACCTTCATTGTTTTTCATAATTTAGAGGAATTGAAAACATCAGCTAAAATCTGTCCAAAATTGAATTACGATTCTGTTTCGGACAGATTTTAACGTATATTTTTTCATCAACTAATAATGTATCCCTTCTTTTTTAAACAATGAGATCAAAGCAAATACTGCAGATTTTGACAATACTGTGTCTTACCCTATTCTGTTCTGAATTGAAAGCACAGGCGGCCTTCAACAAAGAATTACCCAAAGAGTTTACAGACCAATTTACCAAAGAAATCAATGACAGCATTCCGTCTCTGGGGTCTTTTATTGTTTCTGAAAATGATAAGGTAATTTATGAGCAGTATTTTCACGGAGCGAATAAAGAAACAGTCTTCAGTATAAAGTCTGTTACCAAAAGTATCGTCTCTGTTCTGGCAGGGATAGCAAAAGATAAAAACCTGCTTCCTAATCTCAATACTCCGGTCTTGAAAATTCTTCCGGAATACAATGTTTCAAGAAGCAGTTTTAAAAACATTTCCAATATTGAAGGAAAGGTGGCTCATGATTCAATAAGAAATACTTTAACTTTAAAAAATCTCCTGACCATGCAGGGCGGTTTCGACTGGACTGAAAATTCAAAACTTTCAACGGCCATGCTTTTTTCCGGTGATCCTGTAAAGTTTGTGCTGGATCTGCCTTTTGAAGAATATCCAGGAACCGTATTCAACTATAACAGCGGGGAAACCCATCTTTTCGGCGCAGCATTGGCAAAAATTGTAAAGACCAACCTGAAACAATTTGCAACAGAGAACCTCTTTAAACCGCTAAAGGTAAATGTACCCCGATGGGATACAGATTCCATGAACAGAAATATTGGAGGTTCGGAAATGTTTATGAAACCTGAAGATATGTTGAAATTTGGTTCTATGATTCTCAACAACGGAAAACTTGGAGGCAGACAGATCGTATCTCAGAAATGGATTCAGGAGTCTACCTCAGAACAGGTAAAACTTGATTCCTGGGACGTAATGCCTAATGCCAACGGATATGGCTATTATTGGTGGCGAAGAAAAACCAACGGACATCAGGCTTTCGTAGCAACCGGCTATGGTGGTCAGCTCATCTGTGTCATCCCGGATTTAAAAATGGTTATTGTAACGACCTGCTTTTTAAATGATAAAAACAAAGGAAGAGCAGACATCAAAAGACTTCATTATTTTATTGATAAAATAACGAAAGAAAACCAATAGCTAAGCAGAAAAATTTTTAATAATCTACAATACAATCGCCGTTGTATTTTTAACCTCAGAAATCATAAATGAGCTGTGTGTGCTTGCGATGTGCTGCAGCGTCGTAAGCTTTGTCAGCATAAAATTACGGTAGTCTTCAATGTCTTTTACTCCTATTTTAAGGATATAATCGTAATCTCCGCTCACATGAAAGCATTCGGTAACTTCCTGTAAATCCATCACTTCTTTTTCAAATTGCAGAACAAATTCTTTTTTATGCTGGCTTAATTTTACATGACACAGAACGATAAAATTTTTCTTAACTTTACTCTTGTCCAACAAAGCTACATATTTTGATATGACGCCCGCATTTTCAAGCTTTTTCACACGCTCATAAACTGCGGTAACAGACAATCCAAGCTTACCGGAGAGCTCTTTGGTGGTTTGCTTACAGTCATCCTGCAAAAAAAGTAACAGTTTCTTATCAGTTTCGTCAAGTTCCATAGATATTTTTTTGGTAAAAGTTTAACAATATCGAAGATACTAAATAATTTTTCTAAATAAACAATATTTTACAGTTTTATTTTCTATAAATTCAAATTTATGTTGTAATAATTAGCAAATTAATGCAAATTGGAACAATAAAATAAAAACAATATTTATGGAAAACTTTAACGCAGCCAACGAGATCCAGGATCTTCAGTATTTTGGGGAATTCGGAGGAGTGAATCCTTCTATTTCGGACAGTTCTACTTATACATTCCTTTCTGCAAAGACTATGTTTGATACTTTCGAAGGAAATGCAGAAGGATGTTATCTGTATTCCAGACATTCATCCCCGATGAATCTTTATCTGGCACAGGCTCTTGCCAAGTTGGAAAACACGGAATCTGCCAACGTTACAGCATCCGGAATGGGAGCTATCACTTCGGTTTTGATGCAGGTGTGCAAAAGTGGTGACCATATTATTTCAAGCAGAACCATCTACGGAGGAACGTATGCTTTTCTTAAAAACTTTATGCCTCAGTTTAATGTTGCAACCAGCTTTGTTGATATCAACAATTTTGAGTCTATAGAAAATGCTATCACTCCCAATACTAAAGTAATCTACTGTGAAAGCGTGAGCAATCCGCTTCTTGAAGTGGCAGACCTTAGAAAACTTTCAGAAATCTGTAAAAAACACAATCTGAAACTGATTGTAGATAATACCTTCTCTCCTCTTTCAATCTCTCCGACTTTATTCGGGGCAGATGTTGTGATCCACAGTTTAACGAAATTCATCAATGGAAGCAGTGATACGGTAGGAGGTGTATACTGTGCAACACAGGCATTTATTGATGATACTAAAAATGTAAATTCCGGAGCATGTATGCTTCTTGGACCTACCATGGACAGCTTAAGATCTTCAAGTATTTTAAAAAACCTGAGAACATTACACATCAGAATAAAACAACACAGCCACAATGCCATGTATCTTGCTGAAAGATTTGAGGCAGATGGTTTAAAGGTATCTTATCCCGGATTACCATCGCACAAAAACCATGAGTTAATGAAAAGCATGATTCATGAAGAATACGGCTACGGAGGATTACTGACTCTGGATGCAGGTACAACAGAAAAAGCAAATGAACTGATGGAACTGATGCAGGCAGAAAATCTTGGCTATCTGGCAGTAAGTTTAGGGTTCTATAAAACCTTATTCTCATGCTCAGGGAAATCTACTTCATCTGAAATTCCAGAGGAAGAACGAGCATCTATAGGGATTTCTGACGGATTGATCAGATTCTCCATCGGTCTTGACCACGACATCAAAAGAACTTACCATAAAATGAAGGAGTGTATGCTGAAAGTAGGCGTTCTTAACCACCATGAAAACATTTCCATATCCTAATTTATTGTAAAAAGGCTGTTTCAATTGAAACAGCCTTTTTTTTATTTTTTGTCCCGTCCTGAAATAAGTTGACACTTAATCAACTTATATTATGAAAGCTCAAGAATTAAAAAAGGAAAAACATACTCAAAGAGATTACAGTATAGGCTTTAAATTACGAGTTGTTTCTCAGGTAGAAAACGGTGATTACACTTATAAACAAGCCCAAAAAGAATATGGTATCCAAGACAGAAGTACAGTTTTGGTTTGGTTGCGAAGATATGGTAACTTAGATTGGAGTAAACCTAAATTCCATATTATGCATAACTCTAAAGAAACTCCGGCTCAAAAAATTAAGCGTTTGGAAAAAGAATTAGCTGATGAAAAGCTAAAAACTAAGGTTCTTAATACCATGATTGATATGTCAGATAAGCAGTATGGCACCCAAATCAGAAAAAAGTTTTCCTCCCAACAATCTTCAGACTCCACAGAGAAGGAATAAGCATATCCAGGCTGTGCAGATTGTTTGGGATAAGCCGTCAGGCAGTTTATCAAAATAAGCAGAGGAGCTTAACCCGTGAAAAAGAATTACTAAAAATAAAGATACTCGTACAAAAAGTACGAATGGAAATGCCCAGACTTGGAACCAGAAAGCTTTATTACCTACTTAAAGAAGGGTTCAAAAATGAAGGAATCAAAATAGGCAGAGATGCTTTATTTGCTTATCTAAAAAGAGAGAATATGCTTGTGCGTGCTCAAAAAAAGTATGTTAAGACAACTTTTCAAAACATTGGCTTAGAAAACATCCTAATTTATTGAAAGAATTAAAGATCGCAAAAGCAGAACAGGTTTTTGTAAGCGATATAACTTATATTAAAACAAGGGAATCTACCTGCTATTTGTCTTTAGTAACAGATGCTTACAGCAGAAAAATCATGGGATATTCATTAAGCTCAAATATGAATACTGAGAATGTAGCCAAAGCTTTAAAAATGGCAGTGAAAAATAGAGTTTCAAATACTCCTTTGATTCATCATTCAGATAGAGGACTGCAGTACTGTTCTGGCTATTACCAAAACATGCTTAATAAAAATAGAATAAAACCTTCTATGACTGATGGTTATGATTGCTATCAAAATGCATTGGCTGAGAGAATTAATGGAATATTAAAGCAGGAATTCCTGTTTTGTAAAACAAAGAATATACAAGACTTAAACTCCTTGATAAAAGAAAGTATTAATATCTACAATACTAAAAGACCACATTTAAGTCTTAATATGCAAACGCCAGATAAAGTGCATAAAAAATCCGAAGAAAATAAATACTTCTCCGGATTAAATATTGTCTAATTTTATGTCAACCTATTTTAGGACGACTCATTTAGTTTAAATCACAAGAGTTCTGTCTAGATTCCTACGGAATGAAAAGCGGAATGTATATATGTACCCTATTCCCCCAGACTCAATACAAATTATTCGCTTAAATTATCCATCCAGTCTGTCATTCCGTAGGAATCTAGGTTGATATTTTTTTAAATTTGGATAATAAATTAATGATAAATAAGGAGTTCGATTCCTGCGGAATGACAAACGTTGTGTTTTATTATTTTCCGTTTTAATTTATACCATAAAAGAATTCAATAGGAATGGGCTGAAGCCCATTTATCAAAAAAATAAATCTTTCAACGGCTTTAGCCAAAACCTATACAGGATACTCCCTATTATTTCTTATAATAATGATGTGGAAAAGCCTCCTCCGGTTTCATCCTTAAAACATTCAGCAAAATCCAGGATTTCAGAAACCCATATCCGTAGGAAAACATCTGAATGTACGTGGAAATAACTGCCATCCCGGCGATACTGATATTTTTAGTCAATAATAAAGCGTGAAACAACACCAGAAACGTATACAACCCGTAAAAAGAAAGGATTATCCCTCTATGCATTATAAAATACTCCAGAAAGCCCATCATATATCCTAACATAAATAAGGTAGGAAATGCAAAAGAAATCTTCACATAGTTCGGGTGTCTCTGATTAAGAATCGGTCTTGCACAGCCAAACTGATAAACCTGCTTGGAGAATTTACCAAAATCAACTCTACGTTTATGATATACTGCAATATCATCAAAAAAAGCAGTGGTAAATCCGTTTTCCCAAAGGGTCATGGATAGGTCCGGATCCTCTCCTATTCTCATTTCAGAAAATCCGCCTACTTTCCTAAAGACCTCTTTTTTCACGCCCATATTAAAACTTCTGGGCTGAAATTTGGAAACCGCCCTTTTACTTCCCCTGATTCCTCCGGTTGTAAAAACAGAAGTCATGGAATAGGAAATAGCTTTCTGCATCAGGTTAAATCCTTTATGTGCTTTATCTGCTCCTCCAAAAGCATCACAAGGAATTGTAAGAATATCGTTTTTAATATGTTCAATATAATCTTTTTCAACAATGACATCACTGTCTACAAATACCAGCCATTCATTTGCGGCTCTTGCCGCTCCATAATTTCTTGTCAGTCCCGGTCCTGAATTATCTTTTCTGAAATATTTAATATCTAAACCTTGTTCAAAGTTTTTGATGGTAGGTTTCAGATCGATCAGAGAACCATCATCTACGATAATGATCTCAAACTCCTTATCTGTCTGCTGGGTAAGAGAGGTCAGCAGCTCAAAAAGTTCATCTTTTCGGTTGTAAATGGCAACGACAATGGAAATAGTAGGCTTCAAATTGAAAATTTTTCAAAATTACTTATTCACAGAACAACCTACAAACAGTTTAACAGCTTATTCAGAGAAATTAACGAAGTGGGGTTTTATCTTTCTCAGGAAATGGATTTTACAAATGAAATTCTGAGCCAAGACATTTGACATTTTAAACAAAATAAAGCTGAGGAATCCATCATAATTTTGCTTTAGAAATTTAAAACAACAACAAAATGGAATCTATTATCAGCACAATGCAACAACCCATTCAATCAGGCTTTAATGCTTTCTCAACAGCTCAGGAAGTTATAAAAGGAATTGATCTTACCGGAAAAACAATCATCATTACCGGCGGGTATGCAGGAATCGGCCTTGAAACTACAAAAGCCCTTACCTCAGCCGGAGCACATGTCATTATTCCCGCAAGAGATATTGAAAAAGCAGGAAAAAATCTTTCAGGAATTGAAAATATTGAACTCGAAAAAATGGATTTGATGGATCCGGCATCTATTGACTCTTTTGCAGAAAAATTTGTATCATCAGGCAGAAGTCTGGATATTCTTATTAATAATGCGGGCATCATGTGGGTTCCTCTCCGCAGGGATAGCAGAGGTATCGAATCTCAACTGGCAACCAATTACCTTGGACAGTTTCATCTTACCGCAAAATTATGGCCGGCTCTGAAAAAAGCAGACACAGCAAGGGTTATAAGTGTTTCTTCATATGGCCACCAAATGGCTACTTTTGATTTTGAAGACCCGAATTTTGAGAAACGAGAGTATGATACGCTTTCCGGATATGGACAATCTAAAACAGCATGTAATCTGTTTGCCGTGGAACTTGATGAAAGAGGAAAAGAGTTCAATATCAGAGCGTATTCCCTTCACCCAGGTTCAGTCTATGGCACTGATCTGGGCAGAGAAGAACCTATTGAGCTTTTTAAGCAGCTCGGAACGCATGATGAAAACGGAAATATCAAACCGGAAGTTGAAGCACGGTTAAAAACCATTCAACAAGGAGCTGCTACTACAATCTGGTGCGCTGTAAGCCCTCAGCTTAACGAAATCGGTGGAGTTTATTGTGAAAACTGTGATATTGCAGAAATCGACAGAGGGCAAATTGAGCACAGGTTTGATGAACCGGCTACGATCCGCGGAGTACAGCCCTATTCTATTGATAAAAAAAATGCAGAGCAATTATGGAAACTGAGTGAAGAGATGTTGGGATTTACCTTTGATTCCAAATAACTGTTTTTAGGCAATTATATACAATCCTACATTAATCTTTTTATCTTATTATTATGACGCTGTCATTCTGAATGTAACGCAGTGAAATGAAGAATCTAAGCTTTACATGAGATTCTTCCTTCGTCAGAAATCGAAGATTCGACGTAGTCAATGACAATGGTGTAAAATTCTATATAGTCGCCGTTTTTAAATACATTTGTAATGAAAAACTTTTGACAATGGATTTCCAGATACAATACCTCACACCGGATATCAAACTTTCCAGTTATGATGATAAGCTGTTCAAAACAGAAACTGTTTTTGAATATCATATGCTGGTCTGGTTCATATCAGGAGAAACGAAAATTATCCAGGCAGACAAAACCTATATTTTCAAAGCCAGAGATATTTTTCTGATTCCGAGAAATCATCTTGCCACGATTATCAATTATCCAAAAGACGGACTTCCTCACAAAGCAGTAGTGATGCATCTTACCACAGAACGTCTGAAAGCATTTTACAGCGCTGTTGATCATCAAAAGAAAGATAGACCCGGGGAATCCAGCATTCACAGTTTCAGCAGTCATCCGCTTCTGAACAGCTGTCTTGCGTCACTCATTCCTTATTTTGAGATTGAAGGACCATTTCCTGAGAATATCGCTCACTTGAAGATTACCGAAGCTATCAGTATTTTAAGAGAAATTGATCACAATATAGATTCTGTACTCGCTGATTTTGATGAGCCTGGGAAAGTAGATCTGATTAACTTCATGGAAAAGAATTATATGTTTAATATGCCGTTGGAACGATATGGATATCTGACGGGAAGAAGTTTATCTACTTTCAACAGAGATTTCAGAAAGATTTTTCAAACAACACCACAGCGGTGGCTGACGCAAAAACGTCTTGAACTGGCCTATTATCACTTATCAGAAAAGAATAAAAAACCATCCGATGTTTTTCTTGAAGTAGGTTTTGAGGACCTGTCGCATTTTTCACATGCCTTTAAAAAGCAGTATGGATTTTCTCCTTCACTGGCACGATAAATAAAAGAGGCTGCACACATGAGTACAGCCTCTTTTTATTATTTTAATTCAACTGAATTCTATTGCAATTATTTTTTCTGTGGAATATCCGGATCTTTTAGCTCTTTCTTTTGAGATATTATATTGTGATTTAAAGCCTTTCTTTTAGGCTTTGAGCCTGATGAGCCCGATGATTTTGATCCGGAGCTAAACAGACCAAATACATCCAAAACCACATCAAGTATATCTAAAAAATTCCAGGACATATTATATTCTATTATTCTTTAATAATTTTCGCAGATTTCGTTTTTCCATCAGTTAAAATATAAACACCCTTAGGCAAAGAAGATATGTCCACATTTTGTGTTTTACCGGATTTCAAATTGATATTTTTAATTTTTTTACCTGAAATATCCATCAATAGTAACCATTCATTGGTAAGAGATTGTAAACTGAATTCATTTTTTGCAGGATTGGGATAAATTAGCATTTCTCTATTTTTCATCAATTCCTTAATAGAAAGTACATTATTCATCATTATTTTACGAATTCTATGATTACCTACATCCGCAATATATAAATTCCCCTGATTGTCAATAGTTATTCCATTTGGATTATAAAATTTTGCATTACCGGCAATCCCGTCTTCAAATCCTAATATGCTTCCTGATAATGTAGAAACCTGATTTCCTGAAATTTTACGAATTCTGTTGTTCATCGTATCAGTTATAAATAAATCAGCAGATTTATTTGAAACCAATTTAAGTGGATTATAAAACTTAGCATTAGCCAATGTTCCATCTGCAAATCCGTAGTTACTTCCAGAAATAGTAAAAACCTGACCTGACGATATTTTGCGTATTTTATTATTCCAATTATCTACTACATATAGATCCTGCCCCACTACTTCTATGTCTGTTGGATAATCAAACCTGCTTGATAATGCATTGCCATCTATATATCCAGCCACTCCATCACCAGCAATTGTTGTAACCTGACCTCCTGTTATTCTTCTTATTCTGTTATTATTTTGATCGGCAACATATATAATTCCTTCTTTGTCGATTGCTATCCCAGCAGGATTTTTGAATTGCGCTGTTGCGTTGTCACCATCAGCAAAACCAGCAGTACCATTCCCTGCAAAAGTAGAAACATCTCCTGATGGACTTACTTTTCTGATTCTGTTATTATAAAAATCTGATACATAAATGTTCCCAAAAGCATCAACAATAAGATCATTAATACCATTAAATTTAACACTGTTTGGACTTCCATCTGCAAACCCTTGCGTGCCATCTCCAGCTAAAGTAGATACATTTCCTGATGGAGTTATTTTGCGAAGCCGATAATTTCCCGTATCAGCAACATATACATTCCCTGCATCGTCTACAGCAACACCGGCAGGACGGTTAAACATTGCAGAATTTACATTTCCGTCCGCATATCCTTCTGTCCCATTTCCCGCTAATGTAGAAACCGTGATTACTTGCGAAAAAATTTGAGAATGCAGTATAACTGAGACAATAACTACGTAGATTTTTTTCATGTATTAGTTTTAAAAATTTGTGATAAAAATATAATAAATAACCTAAAAAACATCACAGATAATAATATTTAAAAGATAATTGATATAAAGAAGCCCCTCCAGACTTGAAAGGGCTGTATCCGTGTTTTTATTTATCTTCCAATTTATGTACTTTTTCGTTCCTTTATACATTTCGTACTGTAAAAATCTCGTTTCCAGCTTTCCGTTGAAAAGTTTGATCTTTCTTGAAGGGCTTAAACCAATTTTCTCCAATGTTTCTAAGTCTGAAGAGATTATTCAAGCCATACAACTTCTTTATATTTTTACTTTAAAACATCTATATAAACCAACCACATCTGAAATAGCCATACATTACCACAGAAATAAAGAAAGCAATTACCGAACAACTGAACAGGAGCAGTTTAAAGATATTCTTAAAATAGTAGAGCTCCATCACATGTAATATAAAAAACATTACAAATGAAATCACAACTCCTATTAAGGAAGTTACAACCAAAGTTTGTGTATAATTTTCTGCTGGCAACGGATCTTTAAAAACAATCAGAAAAAAGAATGCTGTAACTGCAATAAGCCCAGCACTGACTTTCTCTGTAAAATATTTAGATCTTCCTGAACTCTTTTGTTGTGGCTTCTCATCATAGTTCAGGTTTTTTCTATCAGAAGTTGAACGTGAATCAGAACCAAATAGTTCCAATACATTGACAATTATTTCAAGTCCATCAAGAAAATTCCAGGCCATTAGTTTATTATTCTAAACGATACAAACTATTATTTATTTTCCTCCAGCTTATGCACTTTCTTCGTTCCTTCATACATTTCGTACTGTAAAAATCTCGTTTCCAGCTTTCCATTGAAAAGTTTGATCTTTCTTGAAGGACGCAGACCTATTTTCTTCACCGCTTCAAGATCAGAAGAGATCAGCCATGCTAATGTATTCGGATAATTAGTTTTGAAGGTATCTCCGATTTTTTTGTAGAAATCATCATCATTAATGGAAATTCTCTCATCGTATGGAGGGTTAAACACCATCAATAAAGGGAAAAGTTCCTTTTTAGAATCAAAGAAGTTTTGTTTTTTAATCTCAATAACATCTTCCATTTCTGCCGCTTCTACATTCATTCTTGCAGCGTTCAGCATTCTTGCATCAATGTCATACCCAACAATTTTTCCATCAAACTGTCTGACTCTGTTGATTCTGAATTCTTTAATTTTTGAGAACAATTCTGCATCATAATTATTCCAGTTCTGGAATCCGAATCTCTTTCTGAAGATCTGAGCCGGAAGATCCATAGCAATCATAGCCGCTTCAATCAGCAATGTTCCGGAACCGCACATAGGATCAAGGAAATTACCTTTTCCGTCCCATCCTGCCAGCTGAAGCATTCCGCTCGCCAGCACTTCATTGATAGGAGCTTCTCCCTGTTCTCTTCTGTATCCTCTTTTAAACAAAGGATCTCCTGAAGAATCCATTGAGATCATCACCAATTCTCTGTCAATATGAAGATGGAATTTAATATCCGGATTTCTTGTTTCTACATTCGGACGTCTTTTGAATTTTTCCTGGAAATAATCCACGATCGCATCCTTCATCTTTAAAGTCACAAACTGTGAATGTTTGAAGGTTTCAGAGTTTACCGTGGCATCAATAGAGAAAGACTGGTCTACATCCATGAAGTTTTCCCATTCAAATTTGAAAAGTCTGTCATAAAACTGATGCTGGTTGAAAGCCTTGAACTCATGAATGGGCACCAAAATTTTCAATGCTGTTCTTGCAGAGTAATTGATCTTGTAAAGAAAACCCAGATCTCCTTCACAATTTACCGCCCTGTTTTTAATTTCAACATTCCTGCCTCCCAATTTTTTGATTTCTTCTGCCAGAATCTGCTCCAATCCGAAGAATGTCTTTATCTGTATTTTAATATTTTCTGTATCCATAAGTATGAATTAAAAGATTTAAAGCTTTAATAATTAAAAGATTAGCCCTCCAACTTCTTGTCCAATTGAATTTTTCAATCTCTTAATGTTGTAAAATACTTTGCTTTTAACCGCACAAATTTAGTTATTTTTGCATTATGGAATGGTTTGAATCTTGGTTTGATACCCCTTATTATCATTTACTTTATAGCAACAGAGACTATACAGAAGCTGAAAACTTCATTAAAAAGCTCACAGCGGACCTTCAGCTTCCGCCTCAGTCGAAAATCATAGATCTTGCCTGCGGTAAGGGAAGACACTCTGTTTTCCTCAATAAATTAGGATATGATGTTTTGGGACTGGATCTTTCAAGACAAAGTATTGAATCTGACAAGCAGTATGAAAATCAAACCCTCCTTTTTGAAGTTCATGATATGAGAAACCCAATTGATGCAGACCCGATGGATGCTGTATTCAATTTATTTACAAGTTTTGGGTATTTTGATAATGAAAATGATGATAAAAAAGTATTCCAATCGGTTTACAATGCATTGAAGCCCGGAGGATATTTTGTGCTGGATTATCTGAATGAAGAGTATGTAAGAAAAACTTTAGTTCCTGAAACAACAATCACCCGCGGTGATATAGATTTCAGAATTCTTAAAAAGATAGAGGGCAGACATGTCATCAAAGATATCCGTTTTGAAGCAGACGGTAAGCCTTTTCATTTCTTTGAAAAAGTAAAGCTTCACACATTAGAAGCCATTCATGCTTATGCTTCGGAATGTGGTTTTGAAAGAATAAAAATCTGGGGAGATTATCAGCTGAATGAATTTAAAAAAGAAAATTCCCCGCGTTGCATCAATTTATTTAAGAAAAAATAATGACAACAGTACTTTTACTGATTTTAAGTGTAATTACAGGAGTATTCCTGGGAAAACACTTTGGTAAAAAAGAAAAACTGGCCAAAAATCTACTGATATTAAGTGCCGGTTTTTTAATTACAATCTGTCTCAATGAAGTTTTCCCTCAGGTGTATACCTCTGCAGGAAGCAGTAATCTTGGGATATTTGTAATTGCAGGAGTTCTTCTGCAGATGATTCTGGAAGCTCTTACCAAAGGTTTTGAACATGGGCACTTCCATCATCATAATGAACACAATATTCTTCCTGTTGCTTTAATGGTGGGATTATTCATCCATGCTTTCATTGAAGGTATCCCTCTTGCCAATGAAGAGCACGAGATGTCACCTTATCTTTGGGGAATTGTATTTCACAATCTTCCTATTTCATTTATTCTGGGAGCATTTTTATTCAACAGAAAAGGAGAATCAAAAAGTTCTTCATCTTATCCTTCTATTCTCATTGTAGCCTTATTTGCCCTGGCTTCTCCAATGGGAATGTTATTAGGAAACTATTTCAATCCTGATCTTCAGCCCTATTTTCTGGCTATCGTGGGAGGAATTTTCCTTCACATTTCATCAGTGATCATTTTTGAAAGTAATAAAAATCACAATATTGACTGGGTAAAAATCGGACTGGTTGTTTTAGGAGTCTCACTTGCATTGATGATGCATCTCTTCCATCAGCATCCCGCTGCTCATTCTCATTAAAAAATAAAAAAGCTCCGGAACTTTCCGGAGCTTTTTTATTGTATATAGCTTATCTAAAGCTTAGAATTTCCATCCTACTGTAAGGAAGAAATTGTTTCTGTTATTTTTAACCTCACTTGCTGCATACGCATCGCTTTCAAAGATGTTATTAGCAGAATAATAAGATGAATCAGAGTTTCCGTCCATATATCCTCTCATAAAAGGGTTCGTGTACTTAGATGAGATATTCTGATAAGATGCATCTACATAGAATGATTTGAAATCATAACCGATACCAAAAGAAAGTGTATTTCTGTCACTTAGCATCATGTTGCTGTACGATTGATCTCCTACAGTACCTGCATCATTAAATCTACTGATCGTAAGGGCATCAAAAGGACTTGACTGGTAAGCATAACCTCCTCTCAGTCTGAACTGCTGTACTCTATACTCTGCTCCTACTCTTACTTCAGAAAGGTTTTTGTAATTCTCCTTAAAGAAATCATTCAATGATCTTTCTGCGCCGCCATATACTTTATAATCAGGCTTTGTAAGTCCAAGGGTATAGTCTACGTTCAAAGAGAAGTTTTTACTTGCTACAAATGCAGCACTCACTGTCGCTTTAAGCGGTGAAGTAAACTTTCTGTTTTCAGCACCCATATCGTCCCCGTAAACAGGATCGTTATAGAAATAATAATTCCTGTCTATCGTCCAGAATGTAGGAGTTTCAAGAGATGCTCCCACTCTGAAATTAGGACTTAGCTTTCCGATAACCCCTAATGAAGCAGAAAACCCTGAAGATCTTTCTGTATAAGGAGTATCCTGCTTACTGAATCCTTCTGTAGAATTGTTGGTAAGGTTTCGGTAAAATAAAGTATCATATTGATCAACTGAAGCGTTGAAAAAATTGAAACCTGCCCCTAAATATAAATTATGATTGTAATTCGCTCCTACCCCAAAACTCATCTTTGACAAATTACCATATCTTTCATAAATATGTCCTGCCAATGATGCATCCTTGGTTATATCATCTTTATCAAAAGCGTAAACAACATTGTTGTTACCTGGTGACTGGATTACATTATCAAGAGACTGGTTGGAGAAATTAATACCGATATTAATAAACTTCCAAGCCGTTTCTGTCATCAGCGGGAAAGCAATGATCCCTCCTGCATTTCCAAGATCTCCCTTGGTTTTGCTGTAGTCTATGGTAGATCCAGCTAAAGAGCTGCTGTTCTTATTGCCTAAAATAGATAAAGTTCCTGAAACCTCTCCTGAAATAGCTACCCCTAGACCTGCCGGGTTGGTAAGCAAAGAGTTTGCATCACCACCCAGTGCACCATTAGCTCCAGCCATTGCATTGAACTTAGCCGATCCCACCATAGGAGTACTTGAGTAAACATCCACGGTATTTCTTATCACAGAAACATCCTGAGCCTGCGCATAAAATGCAGCAGAAATACTCATTAATACTAAAGATTTTTTTAACATTATTTTTTAATAGTTTATTCGTTTGAAAATTATCTGAATCCACCTCTGCCTCCCCCGCCGGATCTCATTCCGCCACCGCCGCCAGAAGAACCGCCTCTGAAGCCGCCTCCACCTGAGTTGAAGCCGCCGCTAGATCTGAAACCTCCTGAATCATTAGATCTGAAGCCTCCACTATTGTTGTTTCTAGGCTGTGATTGCTGATAATTATAATTAGGTCTTGTCTGTGGTGCAGTATTACGGAATCCACCATTTGAATTGGAGTTTCTAAAACCACCATTTGAGTTGGAATTTCTGAAGCCGCCGTTATCTGTGTTTCTAAATCCGCCGTTACTATTTCTGAAACCTCCATTTGAGTTAGAATCTCTGAAACCTCCGTTATTTCCGTTTCTGAAACCACCATTAGTATTTCTGAAGCCTGAATTGGCTGTGTTGGTTCTGTATACTGCGTTGGCTACACCTGTATTCTGGAATCCTCCTCCACTGGCACCGCTTCTTCTGTAAACAGGTCTGTTGTAGTATCCACCACCCCAGTAACCGCCTCCGTATCCCCAATAAGGGTTTCCGTAACCGCCCCAGAATGGATCATAATATCCACCATATCCCCAGTATGGACTTCCCCATCCGTAAGAGCCTCCCCAGCCCCATCCGAATGATCCGCCCCAACCCCAGGACAAACTTGCACCCCAGCCCCAGCCGCGGTTCATGCCCCAGCCCCAATATGGGCTGTAGCCACCATACCATCCCCAAGGAGATCCCCATCCCCATGAGTTGTCATAGTAGTTCGTCTGAGAACCTGCATAAAGTCCCCAGTCTGAATCAGTAGCGTTGGAGTTCCAATTAGTATTGGTACCACTCCAGTCATTATATCTGTTTTGCTGTTCTCTGGAATTCGCCTCTGCATTTTGAATAACATTGGAATCCTGATAGTAGTCATAATATTCTCCTACTCTGTTTCCGCTATCATTGATGATAACTCCTTCAGGTAGCGTATCCTTATTGGGGTCGTAATACACCCCATCCGTCTCGCTATACCCTCCCATCTGAGCACCACAAGACACAAGTAATAATCCGCCTGATATTGCCAACACCCCTTTGGATCTTAGCAGACCAAGCAAATTTTTATGTATATTTCTTTTCATGATAACGTAAAAATTTTTAATTTAAATTATATTTGCAATCTGTACCAAAAATGTACCAAAATACTGGTAAAAAAATCTATCAAAAATAGATTTTTATTTTTAGATAACAATAATGTACAAAAGTTAAAAAAATTTTAAAAAATAATGGCAAAATTAACCTCAAGAAGCGAAGATTACAGCAAATGGTATAATGAGCTGGTTGTAAAAGCTGATTTAGCTGAAAACTCAGGCGTGCGTGGATGTATGGTGATCAAACCGTATGGCTATGCAATCTGGGAAAAAATGCGTGATGAAATGGATAGAAAGTTCAAAGAAACAGGTCACGTTAACGCATATTTTCCGCTTTTTGTGCCCAAGAGCTTGTTTGAGGCTGAGGAAAAGAATGCAGAAGGTTTTGCAAAAGAATGTGCTGTTGTTACTCACTACAGATTAAAAACCGATCCGGACAATCCATCCAAACTGATTGTAGACCCGGATGCGAAACTGGAAGAAGAGCTTATCGTTCGTCCTACTTCAGAAGCTATTATCTGGAATACATACAAAAACTGGATTCAGTCTTACAGAGACTTACCGATACTGATCAACCAATGGGCGAATGTTGTTCGTTGGGAGATGAGAACACGTCTTTTCTTAAGAACGGCAGAATTCTTATGGCAGGAGGGCCACACTGCTCACGCAACAAAAGATGAAGCTGTGGAAGAAGCAGAAAAAATGAATAAAGTATATGCAGATTTTGCAGAAAACTTTATGGCAATGCCGGTAATTCAGGGGTTAAAAACACCTTCTGAAAGATTCGCTGGAGCTGATGAAACTTATTGCATCGAGGCATTAATGCAGGATGGAAAAGCTTTGCAGGCGGGAACATCTCACTTCTTAGGACAGAATTTCGCAAAAGCATTTGACGTAAAATTCACCAATAAAGAAGGGAAAATAGAACATGCATGGGCTACATCATGGGGAACATCAACCCGTTTGATGGGAGCTTTGATTATGACCCACTCTGACGATTTCGGATTGGTACTGCCTCCTACCCTGGCACCGATTCAGGTGGTGATTGTTCCGATCTTTAAAGGAGAAGAGCAGTTAGAGCAAATCAGTGAAGTAGCATTGGATATTCAGGCTAAACTGAAAGCAAAAGGTATTTCTGTAAAGTTTGATAATGATACTCAGAACAAACCGGGCTGGAAATTTGCAGAATACGAATTGAAAGGAGTTCCTGTAAGAATCGCGATGGGACCAAGAGATCTTGAAAATAAATCTGTGGAAATTGCGAGAAGAGATAATCTGACAAAAGAAGTACGTTCTATCGAAGGTCTGGATTCTTATATCGAAGATCTATTGAAAACAATTCAGCAGGATCTTTATAACAAAGCTCTTGAATTCAGAAAAGATAATTTTACGAAAGTAGATACTTACGAAGAATTCAAAAAAGTTCTGGAAGAGAAAGGTGGTTTCATCTATGCTCACTGGGATGGTACAGCTGAAGAAGAAGAACAGATCAAGGATGAAACGAAGGCTACGATCAGATGTATTCCTCTAGATGATGATGTAGAAGAAGGGATTTCATTAGTTTCCGGAAAACCTTCTAAGAGACGTGTGTTATTCGCAAAAGCTTATTAAAAATTTTAATGATTTAAAAAAAAATCATTAAAATTTAAAGAAATATTCAAAAAAAAGTGACATTTGGACGGATTTTTGTTTAAATTTATCTCAACATTAATCAAAAAAATTTATTATTATGTCTTTAAATGTCATTGATTTAATTAAAGGACAATTAGGTCCCGCTTTGGTTTCACAGGCTGCCTCGCAGTTTGGAGAAAGTGAATCCGGTATTTCTAAAGCAATCGGCGGATTATTACCTGCAGTAGTAGGAGGATTAGCCAATAGTGCAGATAAGCCTGGCGTTGTGGATGCTATTACACAAGCCTCTTCAAGTGGAATTTTAGGGAATTTATTAGGTGGTTCGTCCAGCAACCCTATTATTTCTAACTTGTTGTCTTCAATTTTTGGAGATAAAGTAAGTGGATTAGTTAACTCCATTGCTAGTTTTTCAGGAGTAAGCAATACCTCCGCCAGTTCTTTGTTAAATCTGGTGACTGGAGCTACAGTAGGCACAGTTGGAAAATACGCAGCAGACAATAATTTGGGTGCTTCAGGTATTTCCAGTTTACTGAACGATCAGAAAGGCATTATTTCTTCCTTATTGCCGGCAGGTCTGTCTTTGGCTTCCTTTGGATTAGGAGCTGAAAATTGGTTTGGTCAGGCGAAGGAAACAGTTTCTTCGGTAACTTCTACCGCTAAAGATAACATCGCAGAAGGTGTAGCTACAGCAAGAGAAAATGTTTCAGAAGGAGCTAGAGAAGTGAGAGAAAGATTTGAAAATAATAACAATAATAATCAAGGCGGAGGTTCAATCTGGAAATGGTTGCTTCCGCTTTTACTGTTACTGGCAGCCGGGTATTTCTTGTGGAAACAGTGTGAGAAAAAACAGACCACTACCACCACTACTGTTACGTCTGACTCTGCAACAACAAGTACTACTACAGATACCGCTGCAACAGGAACTGCAACACCTGTTCCGGCTACTGCTAAAACCGACGAAAATATTGATCTTAACGGTGTGATGTTAAAAGGTTACAAAGGTGGTATGGAGGATCAAATGATTTCATTCCTTAAATCCGGTGGTTACAAAAATGCAGCTGATGATTCTGCATTGAAAGATAAGTGGTACGATTTCGACCATGTTAATTTCAAAATGGGAAGCTCTACTGAACTTGAAGCAGGTTCACAAGGACAATTGGATAACCTGGTAGCTATCCTTAAGGCTTTCCCTGATGCAAAAATCAAAGTTGGAGGCTATACTGATAAAACAGGAAACGAAGCTTCTAACGTAAAATTGTCAAAAGCAAGAGCTGAATTTATCAAAGCTGCTTTAGCTAAAGCTGGCGTTGGTGCACAGGTAATTGCTGCAGACGGTTACGGAAGTCAGTTTGCTAAAGTAGATGCAAAAGCTTCTGATGCTGAAAGAGCTGCAGACAGAAAAATGGCTGTAAGATTTGCTAAATAATCTTTAGATTCAATAAAAATTAGATCCCGGGAAGTAATTTCCGGGATTTTTTTGTACCATGATTTCTCTGTTTACATTTATTTAATTAAATTTGTTAGTCATTTCTAACATTTATGAATTTCAATATAAAGAACGCCTGGCGAAAAGATAAAACATCTCATTCCTTATCAGAGGTTTATTCATCTATCAAAGTTCCTAAAAATGCAAATTTCTGGAGAAAATATCTTGCATTTGCCGGACCGGGACTGATGATTGCCGTAGGATATATGGATCCGGGAAACTGGGCTACAGATATTGCAGGAGGAGCTCAGTTTGGGTATACCCTGCTATCGGTAATTCTTATTTCCAATATTTTTGCAATGGTTTTGCAGCATTTATCCGTGAAACTGGGAGTTGTTGCAGAAAGAGATCTTGCACAGGCCTGCAGAGATCACTTCAGTCCTACTACCAATTTTATCCTCTGGGTATTTTGTGAAATAGCCATTGCCGCCTGTGATCTCGCCGAGGTCATTGGTTCTGCGATTGCATTAAACCTATTATTTCATATTCCGCTAACGTGGGGAATTGTCATTACAACAGTTGATGTTTTAATTATTCTCTTACTTCAGGCCAAAGGTTTCCGATGGATTGAAAGTATTGTAGGAGGGCTTATATTCATTATCCTCGCCTGTTTTGTCTATGAAATTGTTATTTCTAAACCTGCTTTCAATGAGATTCTGGGAGGATTGGTTCCTCAAAAGGAAATCATTCAGAATCCCGCAATGCTATATATTGCCATCGGGATTTTAGGTGCCACCGTAATGCCCCACAACCTGTATCTGCACAGCAGTATTGTACAGACCAGAGATTATACCCGGGATACGCAAGGAAAAAAAGAAGCCATAAAGTTTGCTACCCTGGACAGCACAGTTTCATTGATGCTGGCATTCTTCATTAATGCTGCAATCCTAATTCTGGCAGCGGCCACCTTCCATACGACAGGTAACGAACATGTTGCTGATATTCATGATGCCTATAAAATGCTGACCCCTATTTTAGGAGCTTCCATGGCAAGTATTGCATTTGCTATTGCGTTATTGGCATCCGGACAAAACTCAACATTAACCGGTACGCTTGCAGGACAGATTGTAATGGAAGGTTTTTTAAATATCAGATTAAAACCATGGCTGAGAAGGCTTATCACTAGACTTATTGCTGTAATTCCGGCACTTATTGTTGCTATCCTTTATGGCGAACAGGGAACAACCGAACTATTGGTTTTAAGTCAGGTTATTCTATCCATGCAGCTAAGTTTTGCTGTTGTCCCATTGGTTATGTTTACCAATGATAAAGCGAAAATGGGTGAATTTGTCAATAAACCGTTTCTTAAAATCTGCGTGTGGGCAATTTCCATTATTATTATTGTTTTAAACCTGTATCTGTTGTATCAAACGTTTACAGGAAAATAAAAAATACAATTATAGTTTTTGAACTGACTATTGGACATTGTTAAGTGAATGGTCAATAGTCAATTTTTGTTTTACAAAGTCAATTTTTAAAACTACACACTTACAGATTCATAAGCAAAGCGGATTGATTTATTCACCATTTACCTTCACTCATTTTTCTGCCTTAATGTCCTGATTTCATATTTGGCAGGCTCTTTGTCAAACAAACAGTAAATAAATATTGAATTATGGAAAACCAGGATATTAACGAAGAAAGCATCAATAATCAGGAAGAAAACAACGTTCAGAATGACGCAACGTCTCAGGACAATGTGACAGCTACTCCTTCTGCAGAAGAACTTTTGGCAGAAGAAAAAGACCGTTACATCAGATTGTACGCTGAATTTGAAAACTATAAAAAAAGAACAAGCAAAGAGAAGATGGAATTCTTCCAGTATGCCAACCAGGAGATGATGGTTTCAATGTTAGGGGTTTTAGATGATTTTGAAAGAGCATTAAAGGAAATCGCTAAAAACGGAAACCCGGCTGACCTGCAAGGTGTAGAGCTTATCTATCAGAAATTCAAAAATAAACTTACCGAAAAAGGCTTAAAAACAATGGAAGTAAGAGCTGGTGACAGCTTTAATGTTGATTTCCATGAAGCGATTACTCAGATCCCTGCTCCATCGGAAGATTTGAAAGGAAAAATCGTAGACGTTATTGAAACAGGATATACTTTAGGCGATAAGGTAATCCGTTTTGCAAAAGTAGTAACAGGAAATTAAAATTCAGAAATGATAAATGATGAGTGATAATTGATGAATGTTTCACTTATTAGCTTTACAATATCTTTTATCATTTATCAACAATCAATTATAAAATTGTCATGTCAAAAAGAGATTATTACGAGGTTCTTGAGATCAGCAAATCTGCATCCGCCGACGAAATAAAAAAAGCATACCGTAAAATGGCCATCAAATTTCACCCGGATAAAAATCCTGGTGATAAGGAGGCTGAAGAAAAATTTAAAGAAGCTGCTGAGGCTTACGAAGTTCTGAGCGACGATCAGAAACGTGCCAGATACGACCAGTTTGGTCATGCCGGAATGGGTGGAAATGGCGGTTTCGGAGGCGGAGGCTTCGGAGGCGGAATGAACATGGAAGATATTTTCAGCCAGTTTGGAGATATTTTCGGTGGTGGTTTCGGAGGATTTGGTGGCGGCGGTGGAGGCCGTCAGCAGGTAAAAGGTTCTAATTTAAGAATCAGAATCAAGCTGAACCTTGAGGAAATGGTAAATGGTACTCAGAAAACCATCAAAGTAAAGAAAATGAAGATGGCAGAAGGTGCCACTTCAAAAACATGTCCTACCTGTAACGGTTCCGGTGTTCAGTTAAAAGTAATGAATACCATGTTTGGTCAAATGCAGACTCAAACTACATGTAGTACTTGTCAGGGAATTGGAAAAGTTGCTGACAAAATTCCTGCAGGAGCCAATGCACAAGGTCTTATCAAAGATGAAGAGGAAATCACAATCAATATCCCGGCAGGAGCAAGAGACGGAATTCAGCTTAATGTAAGAGGAAAAGGAAATGATGCTCCATTTGGTGGAATTCCAGGGGATCTATTGGTGATCATTGAAGAGGAAGTAGATCAAATCATCAAGAGAGAAGGCGATAATCTTCATCAGGAACTGTATGTTTCTTTTGCTGAAGCTGCTTTAGGAACGAAAAAAGAAATT
Source organism: Chryseobacterium indologenes (assembly GCF_018362995.1). Taxonomy (NCBI): domain Bacteria; kingdom Pseudomonadati; phylum Bacteroidota; class Flavobacteriia; order Flavobacteriales; family Weeksellaceae; genus Chryseobacterium; species Chryseobacterium indologenes. The sequence continues at coordinate 4,785,202 of NZ_CP074372.1, read as the reverse complement.
CCTACCGTAGGCGGAAAAGTAAAAATTACCGTTGATCCGGGAACTCAGTCCGGAAAGATCTTAAGATTAGCAGGAAAAGGACTTCCAAGCATCGACAGTTACGGAAAAGGAGACATGTTTATCCATATCAATGTGTGGACGCCACAGAAGCTTACGAAAGACCAGAAAGACTTCTTTGAAAAGCAGATGTCCAGCGGAGAAATGGTTGCAGAACCATCCGGAAAGGAAAAAACTTTTTTTGATAAAGTAAAAGATTTATTCAATTAATATAAGAGAGGCTTTTTAAGCCTCTTTTTTTATTCTCTTTTATTTTCTATACTTTTATTCTTTATTTGATCGACTCAAAATACTTCTGGAAACAAATGGATACAAGAACAATATTTTTAAATGCCTGTAACGAAATTGCCACTCAACTTGATGGTTTCAAAACGCTTGAAAAAGGACAAAGACTTAAGAAAGTATCCCTTGATAAAGATATCTATTTTGAGATTTATTTTCAGTCGAGTTTTAGAAATGATTCTTCATCCATTAAACTCCTACCTCACATTAGTATCTATTCTAAAATTTTAAAGAAATGGCAGATAGAGCAAACTAAAAATGAATATTCTCAGGGATTAATTTTTGGAAATCAAATAGGTTATTTAACTCCCTATAATAATTGGAAAGAATGGAATTTAGCAGGGCTATCTTATGAAAAATCAATTATTGAAATCACAGAAAATATAGAAAAATATATACTTCCAATTTTCGAAATTTTTAATTCTAAAAAAATCGCCATCGAGTTTTTAAAGAATAATGGAACAAAGTTTAATCAATGGTCAGAAGATTCTATTTCTCCTTTAGATTTCTTTCTATGTTTTTCAGAAAAAGATACTACTGAAATTTTTTTAAACAATTTTGTAAACAGTTGCCCATATAGAGGGAAAATTCTTAAACTTTACGAGAAACTAGAAACGGAAAATAAAATTGATCTCAATTATTCTGAATTTCATGGCGCCAATACAATTAAATTAGCCTACATGAATGGGTTGAAAATAAAATAAACTTACTCCAAACTATAACTTAATAAGGGATAAGAATCTCAGTAAATGCCTATGCAAAAACGAGTATGACCTTTAATAAGTCAACTGATCAATTCTCCCTATTTATTAATAAAAAATCCTGTACTCTATTGAATACAGGATTTTTTGGTTATTTAATTCTAATTCTGTTTTATTTTTTTGTTGCTAAAGAATAGATTCCTTTTCCTAAAGTGAAGACTGCAACCGCTGCCAATCCGCCCGCAACTCCAAGCGTAAGCTCTTTCAAAACATCCGGCCAGGTTGGAAGTATGCCATGAAAAAATTCCACTCTGTGTAGAAAAATTCCCCCGGCAACCATTATTAAAGCAATTGTTCCCACGACTCCTAATATTTTAATAACAATAGGTAAAGCCTTCACTAATAGATGTCCAAGCCTCCCGAAAAAACCTTTATCATTACTTTTTTTAATTAATTTAAAGCCCGCATCATCCATTCTTACGATCAAAGCTACAATTCCATAAACTCCAACAGTCGCAATAAATGCCACCAGGCTTGTTACTAAAATCTGTGTAATGAAAGGATGACTTTCTTCCAGTACGGTTCCTAAAGCAATAATAACGATCTCGATTGATAAGATAAAATCTGTTGTAATTGCCGATTTTACTTTCTGTTTTTCTATTTCTTCAGAACTTTTTTCTTCTTCTACAATTTCTTCTATAACTTCATGCCCTTTTTTGTCACGATGAAAAAGAAATTCTATTATTTTTTCAACTCCTTCAAAGGCCAGGTAGAATCCTCCAAGGATCAATACATAATTAATAGCCGGAGCATACAACCAATTGAGTAAAAAAACGATAGGCAAAATGATCAGTTTATTGATAAAAGAACCTTTTGTAATTGCCCATAAAACTGGAATTTCCCTTGAAGAAAGAAAGCCAGTGGCTTTTTCCGCATTTACAGCCAGATCATCTCCTAAAATCCCTGCTGTCTTTTGTGTAGCAACCTTACTGGTAACCGCTACATCATCCATCAATGCTGCAATATCATCCAAAATTGCAAAAAAGCCTGATGCCATATTTTAATAATTTTTTAATCTTTGTTAAGTCTAGCAAAAATAAATATTTAATTCCGTTTTTAGATTCATAAACTGACAATAATTTTGAAAATTATAAGAATGATTAAACAATGCTCAGCTTTCAATATTTTGTATCTTTGTTTAAAATCTATCCAATGGATGAAAACTGGGAAACCCAATTACAGAGTATATGGCTGAAACTCGGAACAATAAGCAATGAAGAGTTTATTCACCAAATTAAAAATCATACAGAATTACTAACGGATTCCCCGGCCATTGCTGATTTTGAAAAAGCCTGTGCTTTTGATTCCACAGGACATGAAAAGGAAGCAGAACCTCTGTACAGATCGGCATTAAATAAAGGATTAACCGGTTTAAGAAGGAGAAGAGCAAGAATCCAGCTGGCAAGTACCTTAAGAAATAATGGAAAGATAGAAGAAAGCATTCATATTTTAAGGGAAGAAAAAGCTAATTATTCTGACGAACTGAATGATGCAGTAGACTCTTTTTTAGCGCTGTCCCTTTCTTCAGCGGGAGAATACAAAGAAGCATTATCACTTACCCTGAAAGCAATTTCAAAACATTTGCCCAGATACAATAATTCTCTGAGCCACTATGCTGAAAATCTATAGTTTACCAGACAATTTCTCAGATAAATTATGATGTTCCCGACAGCTGCCTTATGGATAATAAATTATCTACTAACAACATAACAAAAATCTGCTTACTTTTAACCGTTTTTAAAATCTGATACTATGCAACGTCAATCCTCTGTTTTAGCCTTACTATGTTCTATTATTATGTTAAGCATATTCTGTTCTCTTTTAAAAGCCCAGACTGAAACGAATATCAGCACTATTGATCAGGAAAAGAAAAAGCAGGAAATAGACAGTATCATAAGAGCATACGCAGCTATCAATAAATTTAATGGAACGGCTTTAATCCATTATCAGAATAAAATCATTTTTGAAAAGTCTTACGGCTGGCAAAACGCAGAAAAAAAGATACCCAATCAGAACGGAAGTGTCTACCAGATTGCTTCTTTGACCAAATCTTTCACAGCTCTAATGATTATGAAATTAAGTGAAGAGGGAAAACTTTCTGTACATGATCCTATCTCAAAGTATATTCCTGATTATCCAAGAGGAAAAGAAATCACGATAGAACATCTGCTTACCCACACTTCTGGTATCTATGAAGTATTGCAAAACAAGGAATATTTCAGCCTGCTTCACACCGGAAACAGTATTACCAAAGATAAAGAGCTTTCCTATTTTAAAAACGAACCTCTGGCTTTTGAACCGGGTACTCAATTCTCATATACCAATTCAGGTTATATTCTGCTGGGAATTATTATTGAAAAATTAACGGGCCTTTCTTATGAAGATGCGATAAGAAAAAACATATTAAATCCTCTGAAGATGACTCACACCGGCTTTAATTATCTGGCTCTGAAAAGTCCATACAAAACAGTTCCCTATTCATATATTTCAAAAACAAAACAGGAAAAAACAGAAGTCTGGAATTCTACATTAACGGGCCCTGCAGGACAGATCTACAGTACTGCTGAAGACCTTTACAATTATTATAAAGGATTAAGAGATTATAAAATCGTATCCAAAGAAACATTTAAAAAGGCTACAACACCTTATTTGAGCGGCTATGGTTACGGATGGTTTATTGATGATCTGTATGGTAAAAAACTCATCAACCATGGTGGAAATATAGAGGGTTCTACAAGCTATTTTGCTATGCTTCCTGAAGAGGACCTCAGCATTATCCTTCTGAATAATATCACGAGTAAAAAGCTGGAAAAAGCAGGGAACACTATTCTAGCAGTCCTTTTAGATCAAACCTATACTCTTCCCCAGCCTAAGAAAGAAGTCACTTTAAGTACTGATTTACTTAAAAAATATGCCGGTAATTATAAGCTTTCGGACGACAGTATTATTCATATTCTTTACGAAAACGGTCAGCTCTTTATTCAGAGCAATACTATTCCCAAAGTGAGAATGCTGGCTGAAAAAGAGGATGTATTTTTCCTTCAGGATGATGACAGCGAAATTTCTTTCATTATTAAGAAAGGAGAAAAAGATGTTATCAGCATCAAAAAAGGACTTTCATCAAAAACCGCTGAAAAACTTTAATATTCTGATATCTATCATTGACAAGACATCAATTTTTTTGTAAATTTAATTAATGAAAAAGCTCATTCTCAGGTATCATTTTTTCGTAATGGGATGCTTCGGTTTTCTGCTGCAGTCCTGCAATACGAAGTTCAGAGTCTGGGTAGGTCCCGGAGGCCAGCAGAAAATTTACAATTTAAAATACGGTGAGCATAAAAGACAAAAAATGGATGTCTTTCTTCCCAAAGATTATGCTGAAGATTCTCCTGTGGTTCTTATCGTTCATGGCGGTGCCTGGACTTTAGGTAAGAAGGAACACATGATACAGGTTCAGAAAATGCTTTTTGAAAACAGAATTCCAAGTATCAATATGAACTATCGGTTGGTTTCTGCAAAGAAAAAAATCACTTATAAGCAACAGCTTGAGGATATTGGCCTGGCGATTGAAAAATTCAATTCTTTAACGGAAAAAGCAGAGCTTCAGCCTAATAATTATATTCTTCTGGGAGAAAGTGCCGGCGGACATCTGGCTCTACTTTACGGATATCAGCATTCCGATCAGATCAAAAAAATTATTTCTCTGAGTGGACCAACAGATTTTTACAGCTCTGAATATCTTAAATCTTTTTATTCCAAATATACTTCTCCCACTTTTCAAAAGGTGGTAGGTAGTAAGTTTGACCGGAAAAATGTTTCTGAAGCTTTCAGAGAAGCAAGTCCTATTGCGAATATTACCAATGTTCCTACCCTCCTGTTTCAGGGTAATAATGATTTTTTGGTCAATCAACATCAAGGGATTGCCATGGACTCAGTGCTTACCCAAATGAATATTCCGCACAAGTTTATCTTTATGAAAGGAGCAGGCCATGCGCCAAGGTTCTTCAGTAAAAGAAAAAGAGACAGCATCATCTATCCCAATATTCTGGAATGGATTAAAAAATAGCTATTATTTAATGCAATAAATAGTTAAACTACTATTTTAAACAATTCGTTCATAAGAATCTTTTAGTATCCAGCATAAAAAATTTTTGTCTGGTAGATGTATTTAAAAACGCTACGTTCACAAAGAAATTTTAAAACTTATAATTCTATCGTTCGCAAAGACACTTCTTTCAGCAAAATAGATTACTTAGCTAAGTGAAGCGCCTCTGCGAACGAAAAGTAACGGATCATAATAATAACCTTGCGAGCTTTGCGTGGTAAAAAACATTTCTCATACATAAAAAAGCCGCCTCATTTCTGAGACGGCTGTATATTTTGATTGAATTATTTTTTATTCAGAATCTTTGTTTTCATATTTGGAGAAATCATCCTTTTTTCCGAAAACAAACTTAATGATCACCGGAAGTGTTGTCACCAAAACAATCACAATAATGATATATTCCAGCTTCTCTTTCAGGTTGATTCCAAACTGTTCCATAAACAGTTTATCCAGATAATGTCCTGCAAAGATCAAAATGAACGACCATAGCACAGCACCAATAATATTATCCCTTAAAAACTCCTTTTTATCCATCTTCACAATTCCTGCTACAATGGGGGTAAAAGTCCTTACAACAGGTAAGAATCTAGCCATAATAATTGCTAATGCTCCGTGTTTTTCAAAGAAGTCATGAGCCTGGTAAAGGTATTTTTTCTTGAAAAGCATGGAATCCGGTCTTTTATATAAAGCAGGCCCGGCTTTTCTTCCGAAATAATATCCTACTTCATTTCCAATAATAGCGGCAAGAGCTACTCCTGAAGCTAATAATGTAGTATCTAAGAAATCGCTTCCTGTAGATCCAAAAGTCTCTTTGATGATTTCAACAGCATAAATACCCGAAACAAACAAAAGTGAATCTCCAGGCAGAAAAAAACCTACAAAAAGACCTGTTTCGGCAAAAACAATGAATAAAATAAGCCAAAACCCTCCCATTTTAATATAAAATTCCGGGTTTAATAAATCCTTCCAGCTATTGAAATCTTCCATAAATATCGATGAACAACAAAAGTAAGCCTAAAATATCTGAAACAAAAATTAATTATAAGATTTTAACTAAAATTCAAACATGATTTTTATAAATCGAGATCATCATCAGAAACTGCGGTCCCATCGGCCATCAGGAATGCTTTTAAGAATGGAGTAAGGTTTCCGTTCATTACCGCATCCACATCTGAAGTTTCATGACCTGAACGCACATCTTTTACCAATTTGTATGGGTGCATTACGTAATTTCGGATCTGGCTTCCCCACTCGATCTTCATTTTATTGGCTTCTATCTCATTTCTTGCCTTCATACGCTCTTCCAGTTCCATTTCGTATAGTCTCGAACGAAGGAGCTGCATTGCTTTTTCTTTATTCTGAAGCTGAGAACGGGATTCTGAGTTTTCAATGATAATTCCGGTTGGTGCGTGACGAAGACGTACAGCAGTTTCTACCTTGTTTACGTTCTGCCCTCCTGCTCCGGAAGACCTCATCGTTTCAAACGAGATATCAGCAGGGTTAATATTAATCTCGATCGTATCATCTACCAAAGGATAAACATATACGGAAACAAAGCTGGTATGGCGTTTCGCATTGCTGTCGAAAGGCGAAATTCTTACTAAACGGTGCACCCCATTTTCACCTCTTAAATATCCAAAAGCAAATTCTCCTTCAATTTCCAGGGTAACCGTCTTCACACCTGCTACATCACCTTCCTGAAAGTTCAGCTCACGTATTTTATATCCTTGTTTTTCTGCCCACATGGTGTACATTCTCATCAGCATAGCCGCCCAGTCGCAGCTTTCTGTACCTCCAGCCCCAGCGGTGATCTGAAGTACAGCAGAAAGCTCATCTCCTTCATTGGAAAGCATGTTTTTGAATTCAAGGTCCTCAATTTTTTCTACCAATTTTGGAAAGGTCTCATCCAGTTCTTTTTCAGAATCCGGATCTTCTTTAGCAAAGTCCACTAAAACCTGTATGTCTTCAAACTGCGTCTGAATTTCATCATAGCTTTCTACCCATTTTTTCTTGGAACGAAGCTGTTTTAGGAATGCTTCAGCCGTTTTCGGGTTGTCCCAAAATTCAGGAGCTGCTGTTTTTTCATCATCATTGGCAATTTCTATCTTCTTTTTTTCAATCTGAAGGTATCTGTGTAAGTCTTCAATCCTGGATTGAACTTCTTTTATCTGGTCGTTATTAATCACGAATTTTTCTTTTTACAAAAATAAGGAATTCTTTTAGAGTGGAGTATTTTGAGTTTAAAGTTCCGGATTTAAAGTTTTGAGTTCGAGTTGAAGTTTTATTAAGGTTTCATAAATTAATCAGAACTCACGATTCTCTGATGATTTCGGCTTCAAAGCTTCTTTTAAGGTATTCTTTTGATTGTTTACTTTCCGATTTGAACCCTACCATAGTTAAAGCATAGACAAACAAGAGCATAAATAAAGGAAGAAAAAATTCTACAGATATTTCTTTTGCTCTTATAACTCTTATAGACACACCTATGAAGAAAATCAGGGCAAATGAACACCAAACTATTAAAAAAAAGGATACAAATGCATGTAATGAAAAGGTTACCTGAATTTGTGTCCCATCATTGTCATTGTGGATTCTACCATTTATTTGAGGAAGAAAAGAATTTCTGTATTGAATAACTTTACTGATTTCAAAGCTATTTTTATTGACGGAACCTTCATAATCCTTCATGGAATTCCTCCCTAAACCGAATTTTTTGGGTTCTACAAAGCCGGAAAGTCTTGTTAAAACTTCCTGTTCAGATAAATTTGTTTTGTAAGTAATACGTTCGTAAGGTAAGTATTTCATTGTACACTTCGTTATTTTAAATCATATCAGCCATTATTTCACCTATCTTAGGAGCCAGGGCCACTCCCATCCCTGAAAGTCTTACCGCGCAAAACTGTCTTTCTGAAAGTTGTTTTACAATGGGTGATTTTTCATCGCCCATAGCCATTATTCCTGACCAGCGGAGTGCTATTTTAAAGTCTTTATAGGGAAGAATAACTTCTTTTAAAAAATTTTCCAAATGATTTTGTAAAAATTCTGTCGTTTCAAAAGCCGTTGTTTCTTCTGTTTCAAAATCTTGATTTCTTCCACCACCCAATAACACCCGGTTTCCGAGATTCCTGAAATAATAATACCCTTCATCATAGTGAAAAGTTCCTTTCAGCTTCAATCCTTCTATGGGTTCTGTCAGAAGAATCTGTCCGCGGGCAGGAACAATATTTTCTTTTTCCAGGAACGTGGAAGTGAAAGCGTTGGTACAATAGATTATTTTATCTGCTTTTACAGAAAGATCATCAGAAAGGTAAACCGCAATCTCATTAACTGTTTCTTTAATATTTCCAACTTCTGTTCCAAATAAAAATTCTACTTTCAGCTCATGACACTTTTCAAGCAGTTTCTGCAACAGTTTTCCGGAATGCAGACTTCCTTCACAGGGGTTTTCAATCAGAAATGCAGATTTCCACAACCCGAATTCCTTTATTTTGTCCTGTTTCAGAGTATATGTTTGATCCAGACCGGTTATTGCTTTCAGCTTTTCATTAACGGTATCAATATGGGATAAAGGTTCTTCATTATTTACAACTTCATAGCCTCCGGTAAGTTCAAAATCAATTTCTTCATTTTTAAAATAATGTTGAATTTTCTGAAGTCCGTCAAATCTCATTTTAACAAGTTCCAGCGTTTTTTTCCAGCCCATTTTCTCTGAATCAGCAATAACTTCGGTAAGGCTTCCGAAACAGGCAAACCCGGCATTTCTCGTTGATGCTCCCAATGGAATGGTATTCCGCTCCAGGATGAGAACAGATTTTTCGGGATACTTCTCCTTAATGGATATGGCTGTCCAAAGCCCGGAAAATCCGGCACCAATGATAATGATATCTCTTTTCCTGTAGAAAGTGTCCAGTTCCCAGATGCTGTTCATGAGTAATGAGCAATGAGTAATGAGTAATTATTCTATAAACTTTAAATCTTAAACCACCTAGCCTTTATCTTTCTCCTCCTCATTATGCTGGAATCCTATAGCTCTTTGTGGTTCTTCAACAACTCTGTAGGTTTCCAGTTCGCTCTTCAAGGCCTGAATCCTGAACTTAAAATCATCAAAATTATTAATAATGGCATCTGCAAGGAACCTGGCTACCTGATCCAGATATTCTTCGGTAAGTTTTGAACCTGCATCTCTTAGTGCCCCGTTCAAAAGATTCTGATCAATCTTCAGCTTTTCATTTCTGGATCTTTGATAGAGATTTTTAATTCTTTTCTTTAAGCTTTGGGTGAAATCGATCAGCATTGTGTTGCTGAATGCTTTCATCTTTGAAGATATTTCATGCCAGAAAGGGATTTTATCTGCTTTGTTATTTTTAAGTATTTTGTAAAGTAAAGAGTCTTCTTCCAATCCTCTGGTCATAGCATATAAAATGATTTCTGACCGCTCTGAAGCGTTGGGAGGAAAGATCGGGATCATGACATCAAATCTTCCCGGAGCAAGAATTTCTTCGTCAATTTCTGAAACTGAATTGGCAGAACCAACCATTAAAACTCCTTCTTTTTCAAATTTTCCGATATAATGAAGAATAAGTTCCTGAGCTTCAAGATTACAGGAAGCAACATCTGTTTCTGCTCTTCTCTGCATCATAATTTCATCAAAATCCTCCATAAAGAGCAACATTTTATTTTCCTTCATCATATTCAACAGAAAATCACTGAAATTGGTTTCATTTCCGTCAATCAGCGAAGTGCTCAAATAATGTTTTTTGACTTCTTTAAACTGATATCCAATGATTTCAGCAATCTTATTCGCCCAAAATATTTTACCACTTCCCGGAGGGCCATACAAAATAATTCCTGCAGGCTTGTTGATCCCCCAGTCTTTGATCTGCTGCGGATTCAGGAATGGTTCCAAAACAGTAGAGGTGTAAAAGAACAGATCCCTGTATCCTATAAAATCTCTTTGCTGCAGGCTGGTTTTGTGCCCGAAATAATCGTAGACAAACTGGTAATTCCCTCCCAATTTGTTATCAATTCCATAGCTGGAGATAGAAGATTTGAAAAACCCGTTATCAAAAATATTAAGGTTATTATCTTTAATTACCTTTTCTACCTTGTCTTTAGGCTGGTTGATGACTTTGGCAATCTGCTCCAGAGTTTTATTCTTATCCAGATCTTTTTCGTATAATCTTAAAAAGTCTACATTTTCCCGGGCAAATTTTTCAAAATCTTCTTTTACTTCAAAATTCGTACTGATACAGTCTACCAATTCCAGATCGAAATCCTGTATAAACTGTTTTATGGCTTCTGCAGAAACATTGAGTTCTTCTGCCAGTTCAATTAGCTTCATAAGTCTTGATTAATTCTATCAAATTTAATGTATTTACCCATAAATTAATATTGATTTATGATAATTCTGTAACATCATCTAATTTACATAGACTACTACTATGTAAAACAAATTACATGGAAAAGATTTTATCAGTAAAAAATTTAACGAAAAAATTCAAAAGAGTTGTGGTCAACAATATCTCTTTTGACGTTGAAAAAGGAAATGTTTATGGGCTTCTGGGTCCGAATGGAAGCGGAAAATCCACTACTTTCGGGATGCTGCTTTCAACCATCAATCCTACCAGCGGAGACTGGTTCTGGTTTGGTAAAAAAGGAACTGATCCGGAAACTTTAAAAAGGATCGGAGCGATTATCGAACAGCCCAACTTTTACCCTTATTTAAGTGCAGAAACCAACCTTAAAATTGTAGCAGAAATTAAAAATGCTCCTTATTCAAGGATTGATGAAGTCTTGAAAACCGTAAACCTGTTTGAAAGGAGAAAAGATACGTTCAAAACCTTTTCTCTGGGAATGAAACAGCGTCTTGCTATTGCTTCAGCGATGCTGAACAACCCTGAAGTGATGATCTTAGATGAACCAACCAACGGACTGGATCCGGAAGGAATTATTCAGATCAGGGAAATTATTAGTGATATTGCCAAACAGGGAATCACGATCATTATTGCCAGCCACCTTTTGGATGAAATTGAGAAAATCTGCAGCCATGTAATTGTATTGAAAGAAGGAAACTCCATCTACTGCGGAAGAGTAGACGAAATGACTTCCAACAACGGATATTTTGAATTGAAAGCAGATAATAATACACTTCTTTTCAACACGTTGAATGAGCTACCATGGTTTAGTTTCGTCAATCAGGACAGAGACTATATTAAAGCTCAGATCCGTGATGATGCATCAATTTCTGCTTCGGCACTGAATCAGAAACTGGCTGAGAAAGGGATTTTCTTATCTCATTTGGCCAAGAAAAAACTATCTCTTGAATCTCAATTCCTTGAACTTGTAAAAAACACCAATTAGTCATGATAAAATTATTAAAACTGGAATACTACAAAAATTTGAACTATAAGCCGTTCAAAGTTTTTACAATATTATATTTTGCTATTCTTATTGCTTTGCTTTTCATCGGATTGGTTGATTTTGATATTTTCGGAGGAACCATTAACTTAAAGGAACAGGGGATTTATAATTTCCCGGAAATCTGGAACTTTACCACATGGATTGTTGCTTTATTGAAAATTTTCCTGGGACTGATTATTGTTTTCTCTATTTCGCAGGAATTCAGCAACCGGATGTTTAAGCAGAATACGATTGATGGATTAAGCAGAAAAGAATTCATCACTTCAAAACTACTTACGATAAGTATTTTCACGATTGTTTCAACATTGATTGTATTGGGTATTACTATATTCCTTGGTTATCAATATTCAAATACAAAAGAATCTGCAAAGGTTGTTGCTGAGATTTTCTTCATTGGAAATTACTTTGTAAAACTGTTCACTTTCTTCTGTTTCTTAATGTTTCTTTCTATTTTACTGAGAAAATCAGTGTTTGTATTTCTTGCTCTTTTTGTCTTCTGGATTGGAGAAGGAATTTTAACTGCTGTGGAAGTATTCTCAAAAGTAAAAGGGATGCAGGGGCCACAAAGAAATGAAATTCTTCAGAATGACTTTTTCATCACGCATCTTTTACCGTTGGAAAGTATGTCCAGTCTTATTCCTAATCCGATGATGAGATTAAATATGGCTAAAATGATGGGCGTAAAATATGAGTTCCACTACCCTACAGAAAGTCTTATTGCATGTCTGGCATGGTCTGCTCTATTCATATTCGGATCATACTGGATTTTGAGAAAAAGAGATTGGTAGGTTTCAATGATTAGAATTAAAGATTGAATGATTTAAAGATTCAAAAAAATTAAAGTGGTTCGTTTCGGATCACTTTTTTTTGGCTTAAAATTTTCATTAGGTTTCGCTAAAAAACTAACCATGAAAAAAATATTCTACGTACCTGGATTAATCAGTGCCATACTGATTCCCGTTCTGTTTTGGTATTATGGAAATCAGAGGGTTCATCCTCCATATACGGTAATGGATCTTGGGCTTCCTGCGAAAGTCAGGCCCAATAGAGCTTTTGACAATACTTTTGAGCCTTATAGAAATTGGAATTATAAAAAGATTGTTGTAAAGCCTAATACAGCTCTTCAAAATCAGAAATTCTATGTTTCTCAACTTAAAGAACTCCAAGCCAGAAATAAAAAAGAGTCAGGAATTGAATTTGTAATCAACGATGAAAACAGTTATCAGGATTTTATAGCTCTAATTGATGCTATGACCATTTCCAAGCAGGATACATACGGCGTTGACATGGAAAAAACAGGCCATTTTTTTGCCGTTCATTTTTATAAAGATCCTAACAAAATTGAAAGAAGTTATCATGGAGATGGATGTACAGTGTACTTTGATGATGTGAAAAAAAAGCAAATCAATTTTATGGATATTGATGACCTGGCAGAAAAGCTCCCGGAACAATCATTCTACCTGATCTTCGGATTCTTATTTCTCTTAAATATCTCCATGTTAAGCATCAAAGAAAGATTTCAACTTATCATTAATTCAAAATAAAAAGGCTGCCAAATGGCAGCCTTCCTTTCACATTACTTTTTATCTAACAACGGAAGATATTTTCCGTATCCTTTTGTTTCCATTTCAGCTTTTGGAATAAATTTCAGCGAAGCACTGTTGATACAGTATCTAAGTCCTCCTTTATCTGTAGGACCATCTGTGAAAACGTGTCCTAAGTGAGCATCACCGGTTTTACTTCTTACCTCTACTCTGGTCATTCCGTGGGTACGGTCCATTTTTTCATCAATCAAAGCCTTTGTAATCGGTTTTGAGAAACTTGGCCATCCACAACCGGATTCAAATTTATCTGTAGAGATAAACAAAGGTTCTCCTGTGGTAATATCTACATAAATTCCTTCGCGGGTTTCATTCCAGTATTCATTCTGAAAAGGTCTTTCTGTTCCGTTTTCCTGAGTAACATTATACTGTTCTGCAGTCAGTTTTTCTTTTAAAACTTTTTTATCCTGTTTTTGATAGCCTGGCTTTGGAAGCGGATTGGCTTTTTTTGCCATTTCAAAAAGTCCCGGTTCAATATGGCAGTAGCCTCCCGGATTTTTATCCAGATAATCCTGATGGTAATCTTCTGCTCTGTAGAAGTTTTTCAATGGAATAGTTTCTACCAATAAAGGCTTATTATAGTTTTTTGCCAGTTTCTGAACTTCTTCTTTTACAATGGCTTCATCTGTTTTGTTGGTGAAATAGATTCCTGTTCTGTACTGGTTTCCTCTGTCATTTCCCTGCTGATCTTTGCTGGTAGGATCAATGGTTTTAAAGTAAAGGTCAATTAACAGTTTCAGATCTACCTGCTCGGGATCATACTTCACTTTCACTGTTTCAACAAAACCTGTTGTATGGCTTACTACTTCTTCATAGGTAGGATTTTGAGTATTCCCGTTGGCATAGCCTACATCTGTTCCTACAACTCCACGAATCTGTTGAAAAAAATGCTCTGTTCCCCAGAAACATCCCCCTGCAAAATAAATCTCTCTAACGTTTTTGTTATCCATAATTTTCTCATTTTCTTTTTTTATTTCCACTACATTGGGCTTCGTTTTCTTGAAAAGCCCCGATCCCGCAGCAAATACTGCTATACCCAGAACAATTCCGAGTACAATTAGTATATTTTTCATATTTACCTTTTTTTTATTCATTACTTATTATTTTGAACGAGCATCAATCCAAATCCTAAGAGCATCAGGTCCTTTACAATAAAGAAATCTGTCACAGGCACTCCGTCCACCACTTTCCACATTCCCGGTGTTGTAAACAAGTAGCTTAATGTTACCAGAAAAGTGACCACCATTCCTATTCCTGCATACTTCTTCAGTACAGCAAATTTCGCACTAAATATCAGGAGTAATGCAATGATAATTTCTATCGTTCCGATAAGATTTGACACTGCCTGAACGCTCATAATCTTATATACGAAAAAGGTTAAGAAATGGTTTTCTACCAAAGGTTTTATTGCGGCTGCTTCTGTAGGCGTAAATTTGAAGATACCGATCCACAGCAAAATAAGAGCTGCTCCGAAAAGGGAGATATAATACCCGGTTTGGGTGAATTGATTTTTAGATTTCTGTACTGTTCCGACCATGTTTTTAAGATTTTAATTGAATACTTTATTGTTTTCAATAGTATAGTCGGAGCCTTTTTAAAATCCTGACAGAATTTTTCCTAGAAATTCAATTTATCGATCATTTTATTTTTAAAATCCTGAATTTCAGACTCATTTATTTCAGTTTCTTTTTCAGAAAAAGTTTTTTTAAAAGCTTTATCCAAAAGTGCCAGCTTTTCATTGTACATTCTGCACCATTTACAGATCATCAGGTGCATGCTCAGCATCCTGTTTTCTTTGGCAGAAATGGATTGGGCATTTCTTTTTTCCATCAGTAAAGTGGCTTCACTGCATGGTAAAAATAATTTATGTAGTATTTCTTTTATCATTTTACTTACGATCTTGAAAACCAGTTAAACTCCAGACATTCTCTGAGCTGCATACGGCTTCTTTGCAAAATCTTCCAAAGATTAGTCGTAGAAACATTCAATTCCTGACTTACTTCCGGTGCTTTTTTTTCTTCAATATAGTACATTTTCAACAGAATCTTCCACTTGGAAGGCAGTTCCTCGATGCATTCCTCTAATGTTTTATTAAAATCTCCGTTGTCTAAAAGTTCATCACCTTCCCCAGATACATTCCAGTCATTTAAAACATCATTATTTTTCCACGATCCTGTTTCATCAAAGAAATGATCAAGTCTGATATTCGGTTCTGATTTATATTTTTTCCGGTAAAAATCTGCAATTTTTCTATTCAGAATAGCCATCAGCCAGGTGAGAGGCTGGCTTTTCGTTTCGAAAGAATCATATCCTGAGTAGGCAGCGAGAAAAACCTCCTGAACAACGTCCTGAGCATCTTCTTTATTCGAAAGCAGATACAGTGCTTTCTTCAGGAGAGGTCCTGAATACTGTTCTATCCAGCTTTTCAGAATTTCATTTTTCGTCATAGAAAAGGATATTTTATCTTAATCAGATGGTGACGAAGGTAGTAAGTTAAGTGGGAAATTGCAAAATTAAATAATGATCATTGGTTTCAGGCTTTATAAACCTTGGTCAGGAGCATTCATCATCAAAATCCGGCACCATTCAAAACATAGCATAAAATTATTACAAATCGCTTAAAAATCTTAAATTTGCATCTTATCAAAAATTTGATATTTAAAAAAGCAAAAGCAATACTATGACATCACAAGAGATACGTCAAAAATTTTTAGATTATTTTAAAAGTAAGGGGCACCTTATTGTTCCTTCAGCTCCTATTGTGCTGAAAGATGACCCTACCCTTATGTTTTCCAACTCAGGAATGACGCAGTTCAAGGATTTCTTCCTTGGCTACAAAACGCCTACCGCCCCTAGAATTGCCGATACACAAAAGTGTCTGAGAGTTTCTGGGAAGCACAATGACCTGGATGATGTAGGTAGAGATACTTATCACCACACCATGTTTGAAATGTTAGGAAACTGGTCTTTCGGGGATTACTTCAAAAAAGAGGCTATTGCTTTTGCCTGGGAATTACTGACTGAAGTATACGGAATTCCAAAAGAAAATTTATATGTAACGATTTTTGAAGGTGATGCTTCTGAAAATCTGGAAAGAGATCAGGATGCTTATGATTTCTGGAAATCTCACATTTCAGAAGACAGAATTATCAACGGAAATAAAAAAGATAACTTCTGGGAAATGGGTGAAAGCGGACCATGCGGACCGTGTTCAGAAATCCATGTTGACTTGAGAACACCGGAAGAAAAAGCTAAAGTTTCAGGGCTTGAACTGGTAAATAATGACCATCCCCAGGTTGTAGAAGTATGGAACCTGGTTTTCATGGAATTCAACAGAAAAGCAGATAAATCGTTAGAGAAGCTTCCTGCTCAGCATGTGGATACGGGAATGGGCTTTGAACGTCTTTGTATGGCGCTTCAAGGGAAGTCTTCCAACTATGATACCGATGTTTTCACTCCACTTATTGCTAAGGTTGAAGAACTTTCAGGTAAGAAATATACCGGAATCTTAGAAGACGAAAAAGATATTTCCATCCGTGTTGTGGTAGACCACATCAGAGCGGTTTCTTTTGCGATTGCAGATGGGCAGCTACCTTCCAACGGAGGTGCCGGTTATGTAATCAGAAGAATTTTAAGAAGAGGAATTTCTTATTCTTACCGATTCCTGGATATGAAAGAACCTTTCCTTTACAAACTGGTTGCTGTTCTGCAGGAGCAGATGGGACCTTTCTTCCCGGAACTTGAAAAACAAGGAAAACTGGTTGCTGAAGTTATCAAAAGTGAAGAAGATTCATTCTTAAAAACAATTGAAAACGGTCTGATCAGAGTTGAAAAACTGATCCAGCAGACGATTGCAGATAATCTGAAAGTATTGCCAAGCGAAGAAGTTTTTGAGCTGTATGATACTTACGGTTTCCCTGACGATTTAACAAGAATTATTGCTGAAGAAAAAGGGTTAACTATTGATGTAAAAGGATTCAAAGCTGAAATGGAAAAACAGAAGCTTCGTTCAAAAGCAGATTCTGCTCAGAAAGTATATGACTGGGTAAATCTTGAATCAAAGCCTGAAACATTTGTAGGCTACGACCAGATTGAATCTGAAACCTATATTACAAGATACAGAAAAGTAGAAAACAAAGACGGAGAATTTTACCAGGTGGTATTAAGCAGTTCTCCTTTCTATCCTGAAGGAGGTGGACAAGTGGGAGATAAAGGGGTTCTGGAAAATGCTGTTGAAAGTTTTGAAGTACTGGAGACGAAAAAAGAAAACGGATTGATTATTTCGTTAATCAATGGTCTTCCAAAAGATGCAGGTGCTGTTTTCTATGCTAAAGTAAATGCTTCCGAGAGAAAAAATTCTCAGGCTAATCACTCTGTGACTCACCTTCTGCATGAAGCTTTAAGAGAGGTTTTAGGTACTCACGTAGAGCAGAAAGGTTCTTATGTAGGTCCTGATTATCTTCGTTTCGACTTCTCTCATTTCAACAAAATGACGGAGGAAGAACTGGCATTAATTGAAGAAAAAGTAAATAAAAAGATCAAAGAAAGTATTGCTTTACAGGAATTCAGAAACATTCCGATTCAGGAAGCTCTGGAGAAAGGGGCAATGGCTTTATTTGGTGAAAAATATGGTGACAGTGTGAGAATGATTCAGTTTGGAAGTTCAAAAGAACTTTGCGGAGGAACTCACGTAAAAAACACCAGCGAAATCGGTCATTTCAAAATCACTTCTGAAGGTTCTGCTGCTGCGGGAATCAGAAGGATTGAAGCGATTTCAGGAGATAAATCTGAAGAGTATTTCAACAATCTTGAAAAACAGATCATCGAACTTTCTCAATTATTGAAGTCTAAAGATGTCGTAAGATCTATCGAGAAACTGATCGAAGAAAATACGTCATTGAAAGCTGAAGTAGATGCCCTTAAAAAGGAAAAAGCAAAAGGAGAAATCGGAGAATGGAAAAATGCTTATGAGCAGAAAGGCAACAAGCAGCTTCTTGTGAAGAAAACTTCCTTGGATGCAGGTTCTGTAAAAGACATCGTATTCCAGCTGAAGAGAGAAATCCCAACTTCAGTGACAATCATTCTTTCTGATGCAGACGGAAAACCAATGATTACTGTTGGTGTTTCTGATGATCTGGCTGCCGATTATCAGGCTGGCGCTATCGTAAAGGATCTTGCTAAAGAAATCCAAGGCGGTGGTGGTGGAAACCCAGGTTTTGCAACAGCAGGTGGTAAAAACCTTGAAGGATTAGAAAATGCTTACCAAAAAGCATTGAATATCTAAAATAGGATACCTATTATAAATATCAGAACAGGCTGTTTCATTTTGAGACAGCCTGTTTTTGTTTGAATCATTATTTTTTATTTAATAAAGGTTTGTAAAAGCATTGTTTTTAGCATAAATCACCATTATTTCATCATGGAATGTAACGGATTTGTGAACGAAAAAAGTAAGTGTATAGAAATTTTCACTTACCCTATATGATAAAATATCACCCTTTGTTACTACCATTTTCATTCAAAACTTCTTTATTTATATCCGTTCTAATTATTGACCTTATCTTAACAAATCATCATCTAATCTTAAACTATTTGTTTTGTCTTCTTAAAACTTAGTTAATACCAGAACTTTAGTTTTGCCATAATCGAAATTCAAAAAACGTATTTATGAAAATTAACAAAACTATCGGAGCCCTACTCTTTGCTTCCCTTGTATTTCAAGGCTGCAACGATGACAATAACGGGGACGGAAACACTCCTGTCAATGACAAAATCAAACTTGAAAATTTCTCTAAAGAACCCGCTTTCGTCTTTGGGATGCCTGGTTTTGAAAATTTAAATATTACCACCCTTATTTCCAGCTCTGATGTTCTTTCAGGTTCTCCCGATTTCGTTTTCGGAGGCCAGCCGGACGGTATGGGAATCATGAAAGATCCTAATTCTGACGGTTATCTGATGATTACCAATCATGAGATCAAACAATCTGTATCCAGAGTATATTTAGATAAAACGTTTAAACCTGTAAAAGGAGAATATATCTTAAACGGAACCGGAGGAATGACGAGATTGTGTTCTGCAACACTGGCAACTCCAGAAATTCACGGTTTCAGTGCGTTCCTTACTGCAGGTGAATCAGGTGAAGAAAGTATGGTTCACGCTTTAAATCCTTTGGCTCCGACCTCTCAGGCAACTGATAAAACAAGAGTAAAACCAGCTTTGGGAAAAGCTTCTATGGAAAACGCAGTTCCGCTTCCTAAAGATATTTCTAACGGAAAAACTTATATCATTATTGGTGAAGATCAGTCTTATTCTTCTTCTCACCAGTCTGCAGGACAGCTGATTATGTATGTTGCCGATACGCAGGGAGATCTTGATAACGGAAAGTTATATTCTTTAAAGAGAACCAACAGCAACTACACTGAAACGGATATGACAAAAGGAAGCAGCTACGATGTAGAATTCGTTGAAATTCCTAATGCCAAAAATCTTACAGGTGCCCAGATCAACCAGAAAAACATTGATAATAATGCCATCCGTTTTTCAAGAGTGGAAGATGTAGATTACAGAAAAGGAGCAGGAAAAGGAAGAGAAATTTACTTTACCGCTACAGGAGAATCTTCTGACGGTGTAAATCCGAAAGCGGGATTAACAATGTGGGGAAGAGTTTATAAGCTTGTTCTGAACTCCAATAATATGCTGACAGGAAAGCTGGAAGTGGTTGCTGAAGGAGATTCCAATCCTGGAAATAATCTTATCAATCCTGACAACTTATGTGTTACTGAAAACTTTGTATACATTCAGGAAGACGGAGATTCTTATTACAAAAATGCCAACCACGATTCTTATATCTGGCAGCTGAATATCGCTACAAAACAATACAAACCATGGTTGAACATGAAGCACAACAGAAATGATACTGCATGGCAGACTGCTTACAACCAATCCGGAGATCTGCAGAAATTCGGTTCATGGGAATTCGGAGCAATGGTTGATATTTCTGACATCATCGGAATTCCAAATACATTCTCAGTGAATATCCACTCACACACATGGCAGCTGGATAAATTTAAAAATCCTGACGGTTCCGGAATCAACACCAATAAAGAAGGTGGACAGATCGTCATCATCAGAAACGTAGAAAAATAGTTTTAATTCCTTCATATCAAATTAAAGTATCAATAGAACATTTCTGTTGATACTTTTTCATACTTATGAGTAAACTTTCAAAATACCCGATACTTCTTTTCTTATACTGTGCAGCAGCACTTTTTACGCTCTATTATTGTAAAAATGATAAGCAGCAGCCCGTATATGAAGATCTTGGTTCTGTAAAAAACAGGATTATCAAAACCAATACTGATTTTGAAAAACAGATCAATGAACTGAAAGCCCTTGTTTCCAAAAATTCTGACGAAAAACTTCTTCAGGAAAAATTCCAGGATATCAGAAAAACCTACAAAAAAATGGAATGGGCTGTAGAATACTTCCTTCCTCACTCTGCTAGGTTTATCAATGGTCCTGCCCTTCCTGAAATAGAAATGGATGAGCATACAGAAATAGAACCCGAAGGACTGCAGGTTCTGGAAGAAATGTTTTATCCCTATGATAAAGGAAATAAAGATGAGGTGATCAGAATGCTCAATAAGCTCATCAATAAAAGCAATACCATAGCCACCAACTTTCAGGTTATTACCATCAGTAAAGACCAGGTTTTTGATGCATTAAGGCAGGAAGCTTTCAGAATTTCAAGTTTGGGAATTGCAGGGTTTGATACTCCGGTTTCCGGAATATTTTTACAGGAAATGCCTTCTTCGCTGGAAGGGATCAAAGAGACACTGGAACAAATTTCCACTGAACGTTCGAAAGACAAAGCTTTAAAAAGTATCATTAAAGAAATCAATTCAGCCATTGAAATCCTGAAAAGAAACACAGACAAAAATACTTTTGACTACGCCAGTTTTATCCCTGATCATTTGAACAAGATCACCACTCTGATGCTGGATTTTAAAAACCAGGAGAAAATCCCGGATGTTGAGGTAACAACAGCTCTAAACAAAAATGCGGCTACATTCTTTGCTAAAAATGCTTTCAATCCTAATGCTTTCACTCCGGGAAAAGAATATGCATTCTCTGAAGAAAAGGCTTCGCTCGGGCACCAGCTTTTTAATGATAAAATCCTTTCCAACAACAATAACCGAAGCTGTGCTACCTGTCATATTCCTGAGAAAGCATTTACTGACGGGCTTGCCAGATCTATGTCACTGGAAAATTCGGAGCTTGCAAGAAATGCTCCTTCTCTCAACTATGCAGGCTATCAACACGGCCAGTTCTGGGATATGAGAAAAGATGACCTGGAAGGACAGAGTTCGGATGTGATCTCCAATAAAGAAGAAATGCATGGAGATCTGAATGTCATTCTCGCGAAAATCAATCAGGATAAAAACTATCAGGCGGCATTTAAAAAGATTTACCATTCTCAAAAAACAGAGATTTGGCAGCTTCAGAATGTACTCGCGAGTTATATCCGTTCTTTGTCAAAATTCAATTCTGCTTTTGATGATTATATGAGGGGAAATAAGTCAGCAATGACAGAAAACCAAAAGCGAGGGTTCAATCTTTTTGTTGGAAAAGCTCAATGTGCAATATGTCATTTTGTTCCTTTATTCAATGGTACAATTCCTCCCAATTTCAAGAAAACTGAACAGGAAGTTTTAGGAACGGCAGTCAATGGTGAAAATAAAACCTTTGACAATGATCCGGGAAGAGGAAAGTTTCATGAAACTGTACCTTCATTACAGCATTCCTTTAAAACGCCTACCCTCAGAAACATCAATAAAACAGCTCCTTATATGCACAACGGAGGTTACAGAACATTGAAAGAAATAATGAATTTTTACAACAAAGGCGGTGGAAAAGCTTTTGGATTTAAAGTAGACAATCAAACACTGTCTGATACTCCTTTACAGCTTACGGACAAGGAAATAGATGATATTATTGAATTTATGAAAGCTTTGGATGATCAATAAACCATAGAAAACAAAATAGCAACTGATCAAAAAACTCCTGAACCTTGGTCGTTCAAGAGTTTTTTTATTGGAAATTTTCATGAAATACAGAAAGACTATCCAAGTGTTGTCATCATTCAGTTTTATACGGTCCAAAGTCCATGAAAACATTAGATTAAATCAATGTTATACTATGTTAAAAACTTTTCCAGAACAATAAATATCATTAATTTTGACATAGTAATTTTACATGAAAAGGGGTTTACTGTTATTATTTTTTCTGATCTGCTTTTTGGGGTATTCGCAATCAAAAATTAAGATTGTGGATGACGCCAGTCAAAAGCCTGTTTTTAACGCAAAAGTATCATGTGACAACACCGTCATTGGATACACTAATGAACAGGGCGTTCTTGAATTTAAAACAGGATGCAAAAACATTGATATTGACGCCGATTCTTATCAGAAAGAAACGGTATCAGTAGAAAGCAGCATGGAGGTTTCCCTGCTCAAAAAGTCTTCAAAAACCACCAGCATTGAAGCAGTAGTTATTGAAGATAAAAGTGATCCCAGAGCTTTGGAAATTCTGAAAAAAGTGAACAAACTTTTTAATGAAAACTCTCCAAAAAGTTTAGGTTCCTACTCTTATAAATCCTATGAAAAAATATCTCTGGATATTGATGAAGACAGCCTTACACAGTTTAATCAATATTTCAATGATCTAAATATTTTCAAGAAAAAAAGAGAAAAAGATTCATTAAATAATATTTCCGCAAGAAAAGTATTTTCAAAAAGTAAACTCTTTCTCTGGGAAAGAGCACAAGAGTTTTTATATTCCAAAAAATATGGTGAAAAGATCAATATTCTGGACAACAGAATTTCTGGTCTGAAGCAGCCAATCTATGAAATGATTGCACTCCAGCAGAGTAACAGGGATATTGTTCCTGAACAGGTGAAGCCCGAGAACAGAGGATTGTACAGGTTCTTTCTTTCGGATACCGTTACTCTTGACGGGAGAAAAAACTTTGTGATCCGTTTCCGTGAAGTTAATTACAAAAAAACGGACAGAAAACGAAAATATAACGGCGCCATATATGTAGATACGGAAACCTACGGAATCAAAAAGATTGAAAATTTCAGTAAAAATAAAAACGACGGAATTATCACAAGTACATGGGTATTCTACAATAACAAATGGTTCCTTGCCCATGAAAAGACAAAGCTTAAAATGGGGAAAATGGCGATGGATGACAAGGAACATGCTGACGATAAGAAAGATAAAAAAAGCTTCGGCACCTATGCTTTCCTCACCTCAAAATATTTTGATTTCGAAGCTCCCATCGAAGAGAATCCCAAAGATTTCAAAGGCTATACTTTCTCCGTAAAAAATATTGACGGCCATTCTCTGGACCGTTACAGAACGGAACCTCTTACGGAAAGAGAACAAAACACCTATAAAACGATCGACAGTTTAGGTAAAAAATATAAAATCGACAGCAAAGCACAGATCTTATCCGGATTACTGAACGGACAGATCAGAGTGGGTTCTGTAGATTTTGCGGTGGATGAAATTGTCAATTATAACTCTTATGAAGGCTTCAGATTAGGTTTAAAGGCAAAACTGAATGAAAATTTCAACCCTTATTTTTCACCGGATTATTATTTTGCATACGGTGTAAAAGACAGAAGATGGAAATACGGAATGGGACTTGATATGAAAACCTCGCTGGAAAAAAATTCAATTTTCAGATTTGAGGTGTATGATGATGTGACGGCATCAGGAGAGTTCAACAGAAAACTCTGGAACTTCAAAATGAGGACGATGAATTTCGGGAATAACCTGAATAATGATAAATATTTTCACTTCAAAGGAGCTGCCTTATCCTATATGAATGACGTGACCAATGGTCTTACACTTGCCCTTGCCGTAAGAAGAAATACTGAAGAGGCAGAATTTGATTATCAGTTCAGAGACAGAGGAACTTCATACAGGAATTTCAATACGCTTTTTACCTTAAAATATTCTCCGAATTCTACCAATATCATGACTCCTCAGGGAAAATCTCTGATTGACCAGAAGTATCCTGAGTTGTATTTCAATTATGAGCAGAGCTACAAACTGCTGCAGGGGAACTTTAATTATTCTCGTTTTGATGCTCTTTTTGTTCATAATTTTAAGACACCCATCGGGACTACTGGTTTCAGGCTGTACGGAGGTGCTGTTTTGGGTGAAGCGCCAATCTGGAAAAACTTTACAATGAACGGGCTTGCTTCTCCTGGTAAGGATTTCAATTTTAACCTTACTTCTTATCTTGGATTTGCTACTCTGGAGGGTGGAAAATATTATAATGACAGATTTATCGCATATTACTTCACTCACAAGCTTCCGTTGTATTTCAAAAGTTTCGGGCACAATGTTTCCAGCTTTGATTTTGTTCTGAGAGGAACTATCGGAGATATGAAGCATCCGGAATACCATCAGTTTAAGTTCAGAAAACTGGATCACCTGTATCAGGAAGTAGGTTTGGAATGGAACAATTTCCTTTCCAGTTATTTTAACTTAGGTTTATTCTACAGAGTGGGTTATTACGCAACTCCTCATTTCAAAGAAAACTTTGCGATTCAGTTTAAACTGAAGTTTCTCGAGTTTTAATCGTCAGAAAAAGACAAAATCTTTATTTTTGAATGTAAATTCAGGAATATTCACCGATAATATATAAAAAAGAACATGCAGAAAATCGAAATCAAAGCAGAACAGTTTTTTGAATTATTAAAATTAAAAGACACTCCGATGTGGGAAATTTTCTCACAGATGATCGATGGGAACGAAAAGGAAATTATCTTTTTAGACAATGAAGACAAGATCCTTTTTAATTATATTTTACCTTCTACAAAGGAAAAACTGGAAGAAGACAGAAAGGAATTTTCAAAACAGTTTTCAGAGAAATTAGCTGAATTTAATTAAATACTGCTATGAATAAAAATTGCATTTACTCTCTGTTGAGCCTTTTCCTGTTTACCCTGGGAAATGCTCAGAATTATAAAAAACCTTTGGTTTCTGCCATCAAAGAAACTGATCTTCGTACCGATATGTATCAGCTTGCTACAGATCAGTTCTGGGGCCGTGAAGCAGGAACGCTGGATGAATTGAAAGTCTCCATGTGGCTTGCCGACAAGGCAAAAGAAGTTGGAATGAAACCTGCCGGAGATAACGGGACATTTTTCCAGTTCTTTGATATGTACAGACATCAGGTAATTCCACAAAGCAGCCTGAAAATTGGAGATAATAACTTGAAACTATGGAAAGACTTCCTGGTTGCTGAGCCTGTAAACGCTTCTATAGATGCCGAAATTGTATATGCGGGAAACGCCGAGCCTGAAGATCTTGCTAAATTCAATATCAAAGGAAAAGTACTTGCTGTAAATGCTTCAGACAAAAATATCTCTAAGGATATGACTCTTTTTGTAAGAAGATATCCGGGATTTGTAAGGAATAAATATTACAATAAAGCTTCTGAACTGGGAGCGAAAGCAATTATTTTCATTACCGACGACACTTCTGAACAAAGCTGGGTGGAAGTACTTCCTCAAATGACAAGAGGAAGCTATGGTGTGGAAGGTTTGAGAGAAAAAATCACCAATAATATTCCTGTTTTATGGATCAAAAGAGAAAATGCAGGCTGGGTAAAAAACAATCCTAAGGCAACTCTTAACCTCATCACTGAAACTTACAAATATCCATCAGTGAATATCATCGGAAAAATAGAAGGTACCGACCCGGTTCTTAAAAATGAATATGTTCTGCTAAGCGGACATCAGGATCATGACGGAATCCGACATCCTGTAAAGAATGATACGATCTACAATGGTGCTGATGATAATGCAAGTACCTGTGTTGCGATGCTGGCAATGGCAAGAGCTTATAAAAAGCAGCCGGGAAAAAGAAGTATCCTGTTTGTTTTTCATGGAGCTGAAGAAAGAGGATTACTAGGTTCCAGGTGGCATGCAGCTCATCCGGTTGTTCCAAAAGAGAAAATTGTAGCCGTGCTTAATGGTGATATGATTGGGAGAAATGACAATAATGAAGCAGCTTTATTGGGAGGAAATGCTCCACACAAGAATTCTGAAGAACTTGTAAAAATGGCTGAAGAAGCCAATAATGAGAGTACAAAATTCAAATATCTGAAAGATTGGGATTCTCCAAGCCACGCTGAATATTTCTATTTCAGAAGCGATCATCTTCCGTATGCTAAAATTGGGATTCCTGCTATATTCTTCACGAGTGTGCTACATGATCAGTACCATACGCCACAGGATGAATCTGAAAATATCAATTATAAAAAGCTGTATAAAATGACGGAATGGATGTACAGAACATCCTGGAAGGTTGCTAATGAAACAGAACGTCCGAAAGTAATTCCTAATTTTTCTCTGGAAAGATAATTGATAAAGAAAAATTGAACCATTAAGAAGAATTTAGATTATAAGGAAAGTTAAGATTCAAATGAATTTGAATGAAGTATTCTGCTTATAAATATCTGAAGATATTTCCTTCATTATTCTTAAAACTAAATTCTTCTTAATGGTTTTAAAATTTTAAATAAGTAAATTCATCAGTGATGGATCATTATTCAGATAGTTGACAAAGAAATCATATTGTTTCATCTTATCAATCAAAGGAGTGAAATCTTTATTCTGTTTCAGAGCAATTCCTACCACAGCAATTCCTTTTTCTTTTGAATTTTTCTGGGTGTACTCAAAATAAGTGATATCATCATCAGGTCCCAGCACATCCATTACAAAAGTTTTCAATGCTCCGGGGCGTTGTGGAAATCGAACGAGGAAATAGTGTTTTAATCCCGCATGCAGCAAAGCTTTTTCCTTGATTTCTTCCATACGGGTAATATCATTATTGCTTCCACTGATGATGCAGACTACATTTTTACCTTTTATTTCATTCCCATATTTTTCCAATGCAGCCACAGAAAGAGCTCCCGCAGGTTCTACAACAATGGCATCTTTATTATATAATGACAATATGGTTTCACATACGAGTCCTTCATCTACTGTAGCCATATCGTGCAGGATATTTTTACAGCGTTCAAAAGTGAGATCTCCCACCTTCTGTACAGCTGCTCCATCTACAAACCGGCTGATCTTTTCAAGAAGGACAGGCTTCCCTTTTTCCAGCGCTTTTTTCATACTTGCTGCCGCCGAAGGTTCTACTCCAATGATTTTCGTCTGTGGGGACAGATGCTGAAAGACGGAACAAATTCCTGCTGCCAATCCACCGCCTCCAATCGGGACAAAAAGATAATCAACAACACCTTCAGCCTGCTCCAGAATCTCGAGTGCCGTTGTGGCCTGCCCTTCAATGATCGCAGGATCATCAAAAGGATGAATAAATGCGCTGTCATGATCTTCACAAAACCTCAGCGCAGCATCTTTGGCAGCATCAAATGTATCTCCGAACAAAATAACATCAATATATTCTCCCCCGAACATTTTCACCTGTTCAAGTTTTTGTCCAGGCGTTGGTAAAGGCATGAAAATAGTTCCTTTCACCTTCATGGTATGACAGGCAAAAGCCACTCCCTGTGCATGGTTTCCGGCACTGGCACACACCACTCCTTTTGAGAGTTCTTCCTTTGACATCGTTGCCATCTTATTATAGGCTCCTCTTATTTTATAGGATCTTACCCTTTGAAGGTCTTCTCTTTTGAAACGGATATTTGCGTCATAAATGGCTGACAGATTGTTATTGACAGCCAAAGGTGTTTTTACCACTACATTTTTTAATCGTTCCTCCGCTTTATAGACATTCTCTAAAACGGAGGAACTTATTCCCTCTTTCATCATCTTGTATAAGTATTAATTGTTTTCGGGTCTCAGGCTTCGTACGGTCTTGCCGGCCTTCCACATTTCGCTTTCTCTTAACTCGGTAAGTTCCACTTCCAGTTTCTCACGATAATCAGGCTTGCTGTTACTGTCGATCGAGCGCTGCGCTTCATTTCCTTTGGCCACATTATCATACAACTCTTCAAACAAAGGTGAAGTGGCATCTCTGAAACGCTTCCACCAATCCAAAGCTCCTCTCTGAGCGGTTGTGCTGCAGTTGGCATACATCCAGTCCATCCCGTTTTCTGCTACCAATGGCATTAATGACTGGGTAAGCTCTTCTACGGTTTCATTGAAGGCTTCGGAAGGACTGTGTCCGTTTTTTCTCAATACATCATACTGAGCGGCAAATATTCCCTGTACAGCTCCCATCAATGTTCCTCGTTCTCCGGCGAGATCGCTGTAAACTTCTTTTTTAAAATCGGTTTCAAAAAGATATCCGCTTCCTATTGCAATCCCCAATGCAGTTACTCTTTCTCTTGCTTTTCCTGTTGCATCCTGGTATACGGCAAAACTGCTGTTCAGACCTCTGTTCTGCAGAAACATTCTTCTCAGGGACGTTCCCGAACCTTTTGGTGCTACCAGAAATACATCTACATCGGCTGGAGGAACGATTCCTGTGCGTTCGCTAAAGGTGATTCCGAAACCATGAGAAAAATACAGTGCTTTTCCCGGAGTAAGATGTTGTTTTACTTTTGGCCAGTATTCAATCTGTGCGGCATCGCTCAGAAGGTAGCAGATAATGGTTCCTTTTTCTAAAGCTTCTTCGATTTCAAATAAAGTTTCTCCCGGAACAAATCCGTCTGCGATTGCTTTATCCCATGATTTGGAGTTTTTTCTCTGTCCTACAATGACATTAACTCCGTTATCTTTCTGGTTCAAAGCCTGTCCGGGTCCCTGCACTCCGTATCCAATTACTGCTACGACTTCATTTTTTAATACTTCCTGAGCTTTTTCCAACGGAAATTCATTTCTCGTTACTACGTTCTCTTCTACTCCTCCAAAATTCAATTTTGCCATTTTTTTGATTTTATTTGTTATTGATTATGATGTTTACTTTTTTACTAGCTTGCGTATTCTATTGCAGTCAGATAAGGGGTTCTGTGATAATGTACTTCCAGAACGTCTATCTGCTTTTCCATTTGTCTGCTGATTTTCTGAACAGAATCTTCGGTTTCCCTGATCACTATGACAAATTTTTTAACTTTTTCTATTTCTGAAGGACCTACATGGAAGGTTACCATAGAAATTCTTCTTCTTGAAAAAATAGCATTGATCCGTCCGATCAACCCTAAATAATCTTCGGTATACGCTGTAATGGTATATTCTTTATGATCTGTTTTCATATTTTTATTTTTAAAATTTATTATTCAGTACAATTTCCGAAACACTTTTCCCTTGAGGAATCATTGGGAATACATTGTGCTCTTTTCCGGTCATAACTTCAAGAAGGAAAGATCCTTTGTGATCCAGCATTTCCCGAATGGCCCATTTCAAATCTTCTCTCTCAGAGACTCTGTTTCCTGGAATATTATATCCTTTTGCCACCTGAACAAAATCAGGACTCTGAATATCCACCGAGGAATATCTTTCTTCATGAAACAATTCCTGCCATTGCCTTACCATTCCCAGATAGCAGTTATTAAGGATTAGAATTTTAACCTCCGGATGATACTGCATAATGGTTCCCAACTCCTGAATATTCATTTGAGCACCTCCATCTCCCATGACAGCAATTACAGGACGTCCAGTCTCTGCGTAGGATGCTCCTATTGCAGCAGGAAGACAGAATCCCATGGTTCCCAATCCACCACTTGTTACATTGGTACGGGGATTCTTAAATTTAGAATAACGGCATGTTGCCATCTGATGCTGTCCCACATCGGTTACAATTACCGCCTCTCCTTTTGTCATCTCGTTCAGATAACGGATAACTTCTCCCATTGTAATTTCTCCTTCTTCAGGATAAAGTTCAGTATTGATGAGGTTGATACTTTCAATTTCATGACAGCTTTTAAATCTTTCATGCCATTCCGGGTATTCTCTTTTTGTAATCCATTTTGTAAGAAACGGAAGTGTGTGTTTACAGTTTCCAAGAACCGGAACATCTACTTTCACATTTTTATTGATCTCTGCCTTATCGATGTCCAGATGAATGATTTTCGCCTGCTTCGCATACTGATCCAATTTTCCTGTTACACGGTCATCGAAACGCATTCCGACAGCAATCAAAACATCACATTCGTTGGTTAAAATATTCGGTCCATAGTTTCCGTGCATTCCTACCATCCCAACGGCTTGTGGATGATCGGTAGGAATAGCGCTCATTCCCAGCACTGTCCATGCCACCGGAATTCCTGATTTTTCAGCAAACTCTAAGAACTCTTTTTCAGCTTTCCCCAACATAATCCCCTGCCCGGCAATAATAAATGGTCTTTCTGCCTCATTGATCAGCTGTACCGCTTTTTCAATATTTTCAAAACAAGGATCCGGATCTGGTTTATAACTTCTCAATGAATGACATGGAGAATATCCTTTATAATCAACAGATTGCAGCTGGGCATTTTTAGTAACATCAATCAATACAGGACCTGGACGGCCTGATTTTGCGATGTAAAATGCTTTTGCCAGTACTTCGGGAAGCTCATTGGCATCAGTAACCTGATAATTCCATTTGGTAACCGGGCTTGTAACATTCATTACATCTATTTCCTGAAAGGCATCGGTTCCCAGAAGATGTTCAAAAACCTGTCCTGTAATACAAACCAAAGGGGTATTATCCAACAGAGCATCCGCTAATCCCGTCACAAGGTTGGTTGCTCCCGGACCACTTGTTGCCAAAACGACTCCTACTTCTCCTGATACTCTTGCCAGACCTTGTGCCGCATGTACCGCTGCCTGCTCATGACGTACCAGAATATGTTTCAGCGTTTCCCGATAATCATAAAGGGCATCGTAGATAGGAATAATAGCCCCGCCAGGGTATCCGAAAACTGTTTTTACGCCTTCGTTAAGAAATGCTTCCAGAATGATCCGGCTTCCGCTAAGTTGTATTTCTGTTGATAAATTCAGGTTTTCCATATACTTTTATTGAGTGATTTCATCCGTTACACAGCCTTCAGCAGCCGATGATACTGTTAATGCATATTTATAAAGCAGTCCTTTCTGTACTTTAAGAGGGGGTTTTTGCCACCCTTTTTTTCTTCTTTCAATTTCTTCGTCTGAAACTTTGAGCTGTATAGTATTGTTTACGGCATCAATTTCAATCAGGTCATCATCGTTTACAAAAGCTATCAGACCTCCTTCATGGGCTTCGGGAGTAATGTGTCCCACTACAAAACCATGGGTTCCTCCGCTAAACCTTCCGTCTGTGATTAAAGCGACACTGCTTCCAAGGCCAGCTCCAATCAACGCACTTGTAGGTTTCAGCATTTCCGGCATTCCGGGAGCTCCTTTCGGACCTTCATTCCGGATGACGATGACATCACCATGTTGTACGGTTCCGTCCTGAATTCCTCTGATCAGATTTTTTTCACCATCAAATACACGGGCTTTCCCTACAAAACGTTCGCCTTCTTTCCCTGTGATTTTCGCCACGCTTCCTTTTTCAGCAAGGTTTCCGTACAGTATTCTCAGATGTCCGGTAGCTTTTACAGGTTCTGAAAGAGGTTTTATGATTTTCTGTGTATTAAAATCCAGATCTGGAACATTTTCTAAATTCTCGGCTAATGTCTTTCCGGTTACAGTCAGGCAATCCCCGTGTAACAGTCCTTGTTTTAAAAGGTATTTCATTACCGATGGTATTCCTCCGTGCTCATACAAATCCTGCATCAGATATTTTCCGCTTGGTTTAAGGTCTGCCAGAACAGGAGTACAATCACTCATTTTTTGAAAATCATCCTGATCCAGTGATACTCCGACACTTTTTGCCATGGCTATAAAATGTAAAACAGCATTGGTACTTCCTCCCAAAATAACAATCATGCGCAGTGCATTTTCAAAAGCTTTTCGGGTCATGATATCGGAAGGCTTAATATCTTTTTCCAGTAATACTTTCAGATATTTTCCCGCTTCATGACATTCTTCCCGTTTTTCTTTGCTTAAAGCAGGATTGGAGGATGAATACGGAAGGCTCATTCCTAATGCTTCAATTGCAGAAGCCATTGTATTGGCAGTGTACATTCCTCCACATGCTCCTGCTCCGGGACATGAATTTTTCACAACACCATCAAAATCTTCTTCTGTAATTTCTCCTGCAATTTTTTTCCCTAAGGCTTCAAAAGCTGAAACTATATTGAGCTGTTCTCCTTTGTAACAACCGGGAGCAATAGTACCTCCATATACCATGATGGATGGTCTGTCTAATCTTCCCATTGCAATAATGGTTCCCGGCATATTTTTGTCGCAGCCTGGTAATGCAATCAGTCCGTCATAATATTGGGCTCCACAGATTGCTTCAATACTGTCAGCAATTACATCACGGCTCACCAGAGAATAACGCATTCCGTCTGTTCCGTTGCTCATTCCGTCACTTACACCAATCGTATTAAATATCAGTCCGGCCAATCCATGTTCCCACGTTCCTTCTTTTACCATTTTAGCGAGATCGTTGAGGTGCATATTGCATGTATTTCCATCGTATCCCATACTGGCAATTCCAATCTGGGCTTTGTGCATATCTTCTTCTTTAAATCCTATCCCGTACAACATTGCTTTGGCTGCGGGCTGCTCACTGTTTTGTGTGAATGTTTTTGAATATTTATTTAGCATATTATTCTTCATTTTCTTTTCTTCTCATCTGCTTAAAGCGATTTTTTTTATTTAATTTTCAGCCAAAACTACAGCTTGTAATATTTCTTTCATTTCTAAATTTCCTAAAAACTACAATATCCAATCATTTAAAAAATAGATTTATTTATCTGATAATCAATAATTTAAATTCTAAAAATTTACAATGACAGAACTCTTACCCTTTTCAAATAAGCCTGTTGCACCTTCTCACTTACTGTATCTTCCCAGCTTTTTGTAAATGGGACATCATCCAGAGAATCCAGTGCAACGATTTCTGCTGCTGTACCACAGAAAAAACCTGCATCCGCACCACGCATTTCTTCAGGTTTGAAAAAGGATTCTTTAACTGGGATATCAAGCTCTTCA
Organism: Chryseobacterium indologenes; assembly: GCF_018362995.1. Taxonomy (NCBI): domain Bacteria; kingdom Pseudomonadati; phylum Bacteroidota; class Flavobacteriia; order Flavobacteriales; family Weeksellaceae; genus Chryseobacterium; species Chryseobacterium indologenes. Next base: position 4,751,919 of record NZ_CP074372.1, on the reverse strand, counting down.
CAGATTTCAAAAACCGTTTGTCTTGTGATTCCCGGAAGGATACTTCCTTTGCCCGGAGTAAATAAAGTACCGTCTTTTTCGTAGAAAACATTCGCTCCCGAACTTTCTGCAACGTTTCCATTTTCATCTAAAACCAATGCTTCATCATAGCCTTTGTCTTTGGCATCCTGACAGGCAAGTATCGAGTTTACATAATGTCCTCCTACTTTGGCTTCCACTTTAAATGCCTTCGGATTTGGACGTTGAAAAGGGGAAGTCATGATTTTCATTTTATCTGCGAGATAGCCGTTATTCCACTCCCAGGCAAGAAGTGACAAATAAGATTTCTGGCCTTTTGAAAGTGACATATTGGGTGAACATGTGACCAACGGACGGATGTAAGCATCTGTGAAACCGTTACGCTCCAGAAGTTCATAGGTAAGCTCTGTAAGCTGTTCGGCAGAATAATCGAAGGGAATATGCATCAATTCTGCTGATCTTTTCAGTCTTTCGTAATGTTCTTTTGCTTTGAAAATCTGGGTTCCGTTATCTGTGTTGTAGGATTTAATTCCTTCAAAAACAGAGTAACCATAATGAAGAGACTGTCCGTAAAGATCCATCCCTGCATCTTTGGCTTTCATAAATTTTCCATCAAAGTAGATAATCGTGTCGTCGTTGTAATACATGTTATAGAGGTTTAAAAAATTAATAAAAAGGAATAAAAAAAGCCCTCTCACAGTGTGAGAGGGCTCAATATATGTACAGTTATACATCTTCCATCTCACAGACGCAAGGGAATAATAATGACGATAATAATTACTGATACTAACTGGTACATATTTTTTACTATAAAAAATTAAAACAAAAAAACCGCTTCAACATTTGAAACGGTTCTATATATAATTTAAATTAAAATCTATCTAAAATGCCGTTTCCTTCCTGTTGCTAATGACAACAGCGATAATAGAAATGACAATAATATTTTTCTGATTCATAAAATTCATACTGCAAATGTATAAACTTTTTAATTACTCACAAGTTTTTTTCACACTTTTTATTTTTTCCGTAAAAAATGAGTAAGGGTTTGCTTTGCTTCAGCGACTTCATGAACTCTTACAATTTTTGCACCCTGCTCCAAAACTTTCATGTGAAGTTTCTGGGTTTCCTCATTGATATCCAAAGGTGATTTTCCCAGCGGTTTATAAATAAATGACTTTCTGGAAATCCCTATCAGCAAAGGAAACCTTCCAAATCCAAGATATTCAACCTCATGAATCATTTTCATCTGATCTTCTACCGTTTTTCCGAATCCAAAACCGGGATCAAGAATAATATCATTCACTCCTTTTTCTAAAAGTTCTTTTGTTTTTTGTGAAAAATATCTGTTAACCTCCAATGTTATATCTTCAAATCTGATCTTATCATGCATGGTATCATAAGAAGGATTTACATGCATCAAAATGTACGGGAGTTTTGTCTGAGCTGCCGTATCAAACATTTCTGCATCATACTGGCCTCCGGAAATATCATTGATCAGATCAATTCCTTCATTGAACCCAAACTTTACGGTTGCTGCGTAAAAAGTATCAAGGGAAATCAGGGATTCCGGGAATTCTTTTTTAATCAGAGAAATGATATTTCCAATTCTTTTTATTTCTTCTTCAGCACTCAAAAACTCTGCGTTAGGACGTGTGGATTGAGGTCCTATATCCAATATTTCTGCTCCATCTTTCAACAGTTTTTCGGCATGCTCCAGAGCAGCTTTTTCGGTATTGAATTTTCCACCGTCAGAGAAAGAATCAGGGGTCAGATTGAGAATTCCCATGATTTTTGGGGTATCAAGTTGTATTAAACGACCGTTACAGTTGATTGAATAGGTTGGAGAATTGGAGAGCATGGGAATTTATAATTGATGAATGATAAATGATTTATATCCTGCAAAATTAGGGATTTATAAGGTTTTATGAGTGATTAGAAGCTAGAAATTAGAAATTAGTGGATGGAAGCTGGAGGCTGGAAGTTAGAGCCACACGGCCAAGTCCTGAAATTCGGTAAGTAGAACCCAGAAACTCTAAAACTCTCCCACTCACAAACTCAGCTTCTCAAATTCAAAAATCTAAAACCGAATTCGTATATTTGGAAGATTAAGAAAATTTATGCTAAAAACATCAATACAGTTCGAGAAAGTTATCAGTCAGTGTCGTGATCTTTTCGGTAAAAAGTTACAGGATTATGGAGCTGCATGGAGGGTGCTAAGACCGAGTTCCATTACAGACCAGATTTACATCAAAGTCAACAGGATCCGCACGCTTCAGATGACCGATAAAAAAATGGTGGATGAGAGTGAGGAAGATGAATTTATCGCTATTGTGAACTACTCTATCATTGGGCTTATTCAGCTTGAAAAAGGTCTTTCCAATGATTTCAATGAAAATAAAGAAGAAATTTTAGGTCTGTATGACAAATATTCCAACGAAGCGAAAGCTTTAATGGAAAGAAAAAATCATGATTATGGTGAAGCATGGAGAGATATGAGAATCTCTTCAATCACAGATCTTATTTACCAGAAAGTATTAAGAACTAAACAGATTGAGGACAATCAGGGAAAAACAATCGTTTCAGAAGGACTTGATGCCAACTATTTCGATATGCTGAACTATGCGGTCTTCTGTCTGATCAAGTTCTCGGAAAAAGAAAATCAATTCGAACCCAAAAATATTTAATATGCTTAAAGGTTTATTACGCTTTATTATTGCTATTATTTTTATCCTTTCAGGCTTTGTGAAAGCCGTGGATCTGGTAGGTTTTTCTTTCAAAATGGAAGAATATTTTGCCCCTCCGGTTTTCAATATGCCGTTTTTAGAAAAGTTTGCCCTGCTGTTTTCCATTATAGTGGTGGTACTGGAGCTTTTCCTGGGATTTATGCTGCTGCTGAAATTAAAGCTTAAATTTACCTTGTCCGTATTAATTGCCCTTTGTATTTTCTTTGGGTTCCTAACTTTTTATTCGGCGTATTTCAATGTCGTAACAGATTGTGGATGTTTTGGTGATGCTATTAAATTTACTCCATGGCAGAGCTTCCTTAAAGATGTTGTACTTCTTGTAGGATTAATTATCCTTTTCGTCCTGTACAGAAAAGATTTCCGTAAAAAAGATGAGTACGGAATTACCAAAAAAGAGTCTTCCAATACTTTTAAATATGTTCTTTTAACTGTATTTTCACTGGGCATGGTTTACGTTATGGCACAGGGAATTATGCATGAACCGATCATTGATTTCCGTGATTATAAAGTAGGAACAGACATTAAAGGTGAAAAAGTAAAAATCGAAAAAAACCCTTCTGAATACAAGACTTTTTATTCTCTGAAAAATCAGAAAACAGGAGCTGTTATCAAGGTAAATCAGGATGATTATATCAAAAAGACAGAATACTGGGCAGAAGGTTCTCCATGGAAAATTGAGGAAGGAAAAAATGAATCTGTGCTGATCAAAGAAGGTTATAAATCTGAGATTGTGAAATTTAAGATTGAAGACCCTACAGGAATGGAAGTTACGAATGAAATTATCAACGCTCCAAAAGCTGTTTTGGTATTCTCATATCATCCAAAAGATGTTCCTGCTGACCTGCTTCAGAAAGTGGAAGCTAAAGTAAATACACAGAAAGGAGCTCTAATCTATGGAGTTTCTACCTATCCGAATACTTTTAAAACGATTAAAAATGCAATGATGGACGGAACTGCCATCAAAACCATAGCAAGAAGCAACCCGTTTGTACTGATTCTTGAGAATGGAAAAATTATAGATAAACAGCCTGCAAAGGACTACGTTAATTAATTATAAATGATGAATTATAAATGATAAGTGATAAGGAGCAGAAATAATCTTAGCTCAACTATCAACTATCAACTATCAACTATCAAATTTAAACACTAAACTTAAACATACTACAGCTCATGCAAAAATCAAATAAATCAATCGCCGGATATCACTTATTAATGATCCTTTCTTCTGTAGACGGAGAGTTTGCTCCTGAGGAAGGAATGCTGGTACAGCAATATATGGCGGATGAATTTCCGTTCAGAATGAACCTTGACAACGAATTGGAAACTCTGGCTCTTTTACAGCCTGAAGAATGGAAAGACCACTTTGAATTCCATGCAAGATGCTTCCATGAAGATTCTACAGAAGAAGAACGCGTAAAGTTTGTTCAGTTTGCAAAATCATTGATCAAAGCGGATAATAAAGTAACTGAAGAGGAGCATACATACTATGTTCTGCTGAAAAATCTTTGGGGATTATAATACTACAAACCACTAAAAGTAAATAAATCAATATATAAATCTTATGAGAAGAAAAATAGTTGCAGGCAACTGGAAAATGAACAAAAATGTAATTGATGCACAACAATTGATGATTCAGTTACTAAGCTATAAAAACAATAATGCTACCAACTGTGAGGTTTGGATCGCTCCGCCTGCGTTATATTTAATGATGGCAAAAGACATCTTTGAAAAGGACGAAATCGGGGTATTTTCTCAGGATATGAGTGAGCATGAAAGTGGTGCTTACACTGGAGAGATTTCTGCTGATATGTTAGAATCTATCGACGCTACCGGTTCATTGATCGGGCACTCTGAAAGAAGACAATATCACGGAGAAACAGATTCTCACTGTAACAGAAAAATCAAATTGGCGCTTGACAAAGGTCTTATTCCTGTTTACTGTAACGGGGAAACTCTTGAGCAGAGAAAAGCAGGACAACACCTGGAAGTGGTAAAAAATCAGACTGAAGTAGCGCTTTTCACACTTTCTGCTGAAGAAATCAAGAAAGTTGTGATCGCTTACGAACCGGTTTGGGCAATCGGAACAGGAGAAACGGCAAGCCCTGAGCAGGCACAGGAAATCCATGCACACATCAGAAGTATCATCGCTGCAAAATACGGACAGGAAGTTGCTGATGAAATTTCAATCCTTTACGGAGGATCTGTAAAGCCGGACAATGCAAAAGAAATTTTCTCTCAGCCGGATATCGACGGAGGACTGATTGGAGGTGCTGCTTTGAAATTAGAGGATTTCTCTAAGATTATTGAAGGTTTTAACTAATATTGAAAATAATAGGTTCTGGCTAAAGTCTGTTCCTATTGATATAAAAACGGCGACATCTTCGATGTCGCCGTTTTCCGTTAAAAAAATCTAATTATTGAATATCGACTACGTACATAGTTCCTTTGTCTACCTTCCCTGTTTTAGGAAGAATTTTAGCTTTCGGGTTTCCATTTCCATCATCCACTACTCCAAAATCATCATCATTAAAAACAGCCAGTTTATTATTTCCCAAATAAACGATTCCCTCAAACTTATCATGTTCATAGCCTAGTTTTGCAACCAGATCCACCGCTAATGTTTTTGAAACAGCTTTTATCCCCGCATTGGTAATTTCATCCCATGAACACTGCTCTAAGGCTTTTCCATTGATTTTCATTCCGTCAACTGCATTAATGTCAGTTCCATTCACATCGGAAGCATTACTTAGGTTGATTCTGTATACTTTTTTAATTCCTCCCTGAGATCCGAAATTTCCATCTCTTTCAATCACCAGAAATTCATTGTTACTTAATGCTGTAATGTCACAAACTGAATCAGAAGCGCCTCCGTCCTGCTTATATAAAAACTGTTTGGTTTGCCCTGTAATAATATCAAATGTGACAATTCTCGTTAAAGTAGTATTGGTTGCCAATGCTTTGCTGGGTACATGCATCATCGACTGTATGGTTCCTACCAGCGTTCTTCCATCCGGAGTAATACAAAGTCCTTCCATCCCTCTGTTGGCTCTCCTTTTCGCTAAAACGGCAGGTAGTTTTCTTGGCCCGGTATTTACACCTATCGGGCTTATTCTTTCCATCTCAATCCCGTCTGCACTATAATGTACGATGTGCGGTCCGTATTCATCAGAAACCCAGAATGTACCGTCTGCAGCTGCTACAATACTTTCGCTGTCTAACCCATATTGATCTGTCCCTAAAACATTTCCGGAAGCATCATAAGCTATTTCTCCGGTACTTCCCATTCCTACAGGGTTTGGTAATCCTGTAATAAGCTGCCCGGATGGGTTTTTAAGTTTAATATATTTAATTACCTCTACATTTCCATCAGCATTGATTTTAAAATGCATGATGGTAGGCGTAAAGTTTGGAGCAAGGAACTTTTTCCCATTCTGAAAGTCAGTATTAGGTCCTCTGTCTGTTATGACGTAGAATTCACCTTTTCTTGTTGGGTGAGCTGCTGCTCCGGAACCAAATCCGCCATTGATGACATCTACTCCGTTGATCGTAGCCAGTTTTGTAAATGGAAATTCCTGAGGTAGTTTGGAATAATTAATATCCTGATTAATTATTGTGGTATCATCATCACTTTTACATGAAGCCAATACTGCCAGCACTACAACAGACCATAGTAATTTTTTCATATTCACTTTTATGGCTGCGAAAATAGAGATTGATTATAAACTGATCTTGAATATAATGATAATTGTATTTTAACAATAGAATTACAAAATGAATTAAAGATTCTATGCAGTCAATGACAAAAGACAAATTATTTGACTTTTTGAGACAGTTTCTTTTTTATGCGGGACATGGAAAACCACCCCGTCAAAAATTCTTTGAATTTTCGCCACCCCTCCAGAGGAGGTGAATTTTTACGTCTTCAGCTGAGAATATGGTCTGGATTGTAGATTTCTTCTGATATATTTCTTCATAAATTATTGTGGGTGGATTCCTACGTAATGACAAACTGTATGGATAAACCTTTATTCCAATTGTACCATTCCTTAGGAATCTGAACAGTCAATACAGTTTAAAATCCAAAATTAATCCAACAAAAAAACCGCACCAATATGGTGCGGTTTCTTATGATTTTGCAATCAATTATTTTTTCTCAGTAGATCTTTGCAGAACCTCATCTACCATTCCGTAGCCTTTCGCTTCTTCAGAAGTCATCCAGTAATCTCTGTCAGAAGATTTTTCTACCCACTCGTACGTTTGTCCTGAGTGATGACCAATGATTTCATAAAGTTCCTGCTTCAGTTTCAGCATCTCTCTCAAGTTGATCTCCATATCGGAAGCAACTCCCTGAGCACCTCCTGAAGGCTGGTGAATCATTACTCTTGAATGCTTAAGCGCAGAACGTTTTCCTTTCTCTCCGGCAACCAATAATACAGCTCCCATAGAAGCAGCCATACCTGTACAGATTGTTGCTACATCCGGCTTAATGATCTGCATGGTGTCATAAATACCTAACCCTGCATAAACACTTCCACCAGGAGAGTTGATATAGATCTGAATATCTTTTGACGGGTCTGCACTTTCCAGGAATAAAAGCTGTGCCGTAACGATGTTTGCTACCTGATCATCAATACCTGTTCCCAGGAAGATAATTCTGTCCATCATCAAACGGGAGAAAACGTCCATCTGAGCAACGTTTAATCTTCTTTCTTCCATGATGTACGGAGTAAGATTCGTTGGGCCATACATTCCCATATACTGATCGGTAACCAAACCGTTGTTTCCTAAATGTTTTACAGAGAAATCTCTGAAATCTTTTTTAATGTCCATATTTCTATTATGTATTATTTTTATACTATTCTCGAAGTTTAAATTACAATATTTATTCCTAAAATTTTATAGGACTTTTTGTCACAGAATATGAAAAAAACTGACTTAAAAATTATCTTTTTCTATCTCCATAGATTCCTTTGATAGGCGAATATTCGATGATATTACTCAATCGCATGGAAGCCTGTTTCAATAAGGTAATCTTTTTGATGAGCTCATAGTACTTTACCTCGTCAGTATCCCTGTACAAATCCAACTGTTTATCTGTTTCTGTGATTAAATAATCAATATACCTGTATTTATGCAATAAAACATCTCCCTGGATCTGATCTGCCACTTTATCCCCGTAATTGGGAGGATAAATATTCCTGGAAGCCCAGTTTTCAAGATCATCCAACGGAATCAAAGCATCCACCACCTTTGTGGTAATCTCTTCATCCATAAAAGATACAAAAAAGTTTCCACTTCTGAGCTCATCTTTTTGAATTCCCTCTCTCACCTGAGTGATAATGATTTCATTGCCTTTGACTAAAAACGTATACTGTTCTTCTTCAAAATGATGAAGAATTTCCTCAATGACTGTAATCTGATATTCTTCACCCTGTTCATTTCTACGTTTCAGAATAATATCTCCAAATGCCAGCATATGCTCGACAAGCTTGTTCTCCATGAACAGTACATCAAACAGAAAAGGATCTTCTTTTTCCTTTTCAAGCGGAACAATTTCCATCTTCGGTGCTGCCTTCTCCTTTTGCTGCTGCTGAACATGGTGTGTCTGGTTCTGCGTAATCTGCTTCTGAACATCCAGCTCATTGAAAAGACTCTGCTCAGAAAGTCCGAATTTATTGGAAACCTCTTTAAGGTAAACTTCCCTTTTCAGTGCATTTTGTACAAAAGAAACCGATTTTACGATATCCCTTATCGCTTCTGCTTTTTTAATAGGGTCATTCCCAACATCTCTCAACAGGATTTCCGCTTTGAAGTCGATGAAATCCATCGCTTCATTTTCGATATACTTCTCTACATATTCCTGCGGATGTTTTCTGGCGAATGAATCCGGATCATCTCCATCAGGGAAAAGCAATACGCGGATGTTCATTCCTTCTGTCAAAAGCATATCAATACTTCGGAAACTGGCTTTGATACCGGCATTGTCACCATCAAAAAGAATGGTTACGTTTTCCGTAAGTCTTTTAATCAGTTTGATCTGCTCCGTTGTTAAAGACGTTCCGGAACTGGCCACAACATTTTCAATTCCCGACATATGAAGTGAAATCACATCCATATATCCTTCCACCAAAAGACAGCCATTTTTTCTTGAAATCGCCTGTTTACTCTGGTTCAATCCATAAAGAACATTGGATTTATGATAGATCTCCGTTTCCGGTGAATTGAGATATTTTGCAGTCTTAACATTATTTTTAAGAATCCTTGCCCCAAAACCCAATACTCTTCCTGAAAAACTGTGAATAGGAAAAATAACTCTTTCCCTGAAACGGTCTACTCCTGCAGGGGTATTTTCCGGGAAAATAGAAAGTCCGGATTTTTCAAGAATTTCTTTGTTGTATCCTTTTTCCAGTGCATATTCAGTAAAAGCATTCTTCTTCTCCGGTGAATATCCCAACTGGAACTTTTTGATAATATCATCCCGAAGTTCTCTTTCTTTAAAATAAGAAAGTCCTATACTTCTCCCTTCATGATCATCCCAAAGAATTTCCTGGAAATAAGTATTGGCAACTTCATGAATTTTATATAAAAGATCTTTTTCAGTCTGTGCATGTTTTGCCTCTTCAGAAATTTCACGCAGATCTTCTTCAATTTCAATTCCGTACTTTTTTGCGGCATGGCGAAGGGCTTCAGGATAGGTAAAGTTCTCAATTTCCATAAGGAAAGAAATCGCCGTTCCTCCCTTTCCGGTTGAGAAATCTTTCCAGATCTGTTTGCTTGGTGAAACAACAAAACTTGGAGATTTTTCTTCATGAAAAGGACTGAGTCCTTTAAAGTTAGACCCTGCTCTTTTCAACTGCACGTACTCACCCACAATCTCTTCAACGCGGATCGTGGAGAATATTTTATCAATGGTCTGTTTGGAAATCATGCTGTAAAATTAAGTAATTTATGGAGAAATTGGAAGAGGTTGGGAATTTCGGTGCTGGATTCGGGTTGCGAGTTGGTGAGTTTGTAAATATGTATGGAATGTGCTGTTTATAACTTCCGTATTCCAACCTTAAATTTCTAGCTTAGCAAATCATAAATCATTATTTTTGTAAAACAAATTAGCATATGCAGTTCAATATTAATAAAATCGAAGACTGGCAGGAAGTTGTTGACAGCATCATTCCGGAATTAAAACATAATATTCTTTTATTAAAGGGAAATCTGGGAGCCGGGAAAACTACTTTCACACAATTTTTGCTTAAAAATATGGGCAGCAAGGATGAAGTAAATTCTCCAACCTACTCTATTGTCAATGAATACAATACGGAAAAAGGAAAAGTATATCATTTTGACCTTTACCGTTTAAAAAACATTGAAGAAGTCTATGATATCGGAATTGAAGAATATCTGGACAACTCTTTTTTATGCATTATCGAGTGGCCGGAAGTGTATGAAGAGGAGCTTTATGGTCTCAACTATCACACAATGAGTATTGTGAACACGGGTGAATACAGAGAAGTTTCATTCGATTAAATATTATGTATCTTTGCTCATTAATTGAGTGTAAATAACAATCTGTAAGACATAATTTAATTTAAGGATGAGTACAAATATTTTTACTCCTTTCACAGAAGAAGAATTGATGCCGAAAGAGGAAAAATTGGAGGTTATTAAAAAGGGAAAACAGTTCAGTATTGGAATTCCTAAAGAAACCTGTCTCAACGAAAGGAGAACCTGCATCACTCCTGACGCCGTACAGGTGTTGGTAGAGCACGGCCATGAGATTATTATAGAATCCGGGTCCGGGGAAGGTTCGTTTTTTACAGATTTGCAGTATTCCGAATCAGGAGCGAAGATCACCAATGATCCTAAAGAAGCTTTCGGACAGGATCTTATTCTGAAGATCAACCCTCCTACTGAAGACGAAATTGAGTACATGAAACCTAATACATATTTGGTTTCAGCACTTCAGATCAATCTGAGAGACAAGGAATATTTCTTAAAGCTTGCAGAGAAAAAAATAAATGCCATAGCTTTTGAATTTATCGTTGATGAATACAAACAGCTGTCACTGGTAAGATTAATCGGGGAGATTGCGGGAACTGTTTCTATTTTATATGCTTCAGAATTATTAGCCTTATCAAACGGACTAATGCTTGGGGGTATTACAGGAGTAAGACCTGCAGAAGTAGTAATTCTTGGAGCAGGAATTGTAGGTGAATTTGCAACAAAAGCTGCAATAGGTTTAGGAGCCAGCGTAAAAGTTTTTGACAACTCTTTATCAAAGCTGAGAAGACTTCATACTATTGTTGACAGCCGGGTACCTACTTCTATTATTGATCCAAAAGAACTGAGCAAAAGTTTAAGACGTGCTGATGTGGTGATAGGAGCTCTTCCAAGATTGAACATGACCCCTATCGTCACTGAAGATATGGTGATGAAAATGAAAAAAGGCAGTGTCATTATCGATATTACCATAGATAATGGTAAAGTTATTGAAACCTCAGAACTCACTACCATGGAAGATCCATATGTCATCAAACACGGTGTCATTCACTGCGGACTTCCGAACCTTACTTCAAGAATGCCAAGAACTACCACGAAGGCCATCTCGAATTTCTTCCTTTCCTATATTTTAAATTATGACGAAGAGGGCGGCTTTGAAAACATGCTGATCCGCAAAAACGAAATGAAGCAGAGCTTATATATGTACAAAGGAAGACATACCAAAAAGATCATCTGCGACCGTTTCGGACTTACGTACCACGATATCAATCTTTTAATTTTCTAATGAAGAAACTGAAATTTTATGCAATAGGCTTCGTTCCGGGGCTTTTGATCGTATTTTTTATTTTAAACAAAAAAGGGGCAAGCTGCAGCGGCTATCTACCTAACAGCCGTGTTATTGCTGAAAGTCTTTCCAAAGAGTTCAAATATTCTGACGAGGCTAAGAGCGCAATGGCAGCCTACAAGATTGATGAGAAATTTATAAAAGACAGTATCATTACCAACGGGAAAGTAGATTTTGACCGCAGCCATGCACAAAAAAAACCTTGCCCGAGCTATCTTTTAACCTATCCCGAAAAAAATCCATCTTACGAGATCACCTATGAAAAATGTGAAGAAACGGTGACGGTCAACAGTCTTAAAAAACTTAAATAGTTTTAATACCATAGTATGGACGGCAATTACTACATGATTCATGACTATCTGATATTCATCGGAGTTTTTGCCATTTTCCTGTTTCTGACAACCAGTATTTACCTTTTCAGCCAGCATGAGAAACTGAAAAAGAGAAATAGGAAATTATCTGAGACCAATAAACTTATTGAACAGCGTCTGAACGAAGTCCGTCTGGAACATATCGGTACAAAGCTGAATCCGCATTTATTTAAAAATATTCTTAATTCGGTTCAGTCTCATGCCTATCAGACGTATATGTCTCTGGATAAACTGGCGAATGTCCTTGATTATATTTTATATGAAAGCAATAACAAGTATGTCAGCCCGAAAGAAGAGCTCAATTTTGCTTTAAGTCTTATTGAAATTAATAAAATTAAGATCAATCCTCTTTTCGATTTCAGAATTAAATCAAGGATCAACAAGTCTGATTCTCTGTATGAAGAAAAGGTATTTGCGCCGCTGATCTCTGTAGACCTTATTGAAAATGCCTTCAAACATACGGATTTCCTGGCTCAGGACTCTTTTATTTCCATTTATATGGAGCTTGAAAACGGTATTTTCACCATGAAAGTAAGCAATAAAGCTTCGCTAAAGAATATTCTGGAAAAGGAAAAAAGCGGTTTTGGAAGCCAGTCTTTTGATCAAAGGCTTAAAATGATCTACAGTACTTACTACCAGCTGGAAAGAAGTTCAAAAAACGGAGTCTTCACTGCAGAATTAAAAATCAATTTAGGAGAATTCTATGATAAAATGCGTTATTCTGGATGATGAATTATTGGCTATCAGCTATTTAAAACTTCTATGCGAGCAGATCGATAATGTAGAAGTTGTAAAAGCATTCAATGATCCTAAAATCTTTCTGAACGAAATAGATAACATCGACTGTAATCTGTGTATTCTGGATATTGAAATGCCCGGAATGACAGGTCTTCAGGTAGCCGAAATTATTTCCGGTTCCAAGAAAATCATCTTTACAACGGCTTATAAAGAATATGCAGCTGAAGCTTTTGACCTGAATGTGGTAGATTATGTAAGAAAACCTATCAAAAAAGAAAGACTGATCCAGGCTTTCGAAAAAGCTAAAGAACTGGTGGAAGACAGCCCTAAAAAAGCTTTTATCGAATGGAATACCAATATCGGAAAGACCGTCATATTTACGGAACAGATTTCTTATATTAAAACTTCTGAAATCGACAGCAGGGATAAAGATATCATCCTAAGTGACGGAACGACAATCGTTCTAAAAAACCTGAATTTTAAAAACCTTCTGGAAATGCTTCCTGCCAAAGATTTTGCCCAGGTCAACAAAAAAGAGATTATTGCTTTATCTTCTATTAAAGTATTTTCAACCAACGAAATTATTACAACAATTGCCACTGAAGATCATACTTTTCTGAAACTTCAGATCGGTGATGCCTACAAAAATTCTCTGATGGAACTATTCGGGAAATAAGTCCTTTTTCAAATCTTCAGGGTTTCGTTACAGAATTTCTGCGCTTTATTACAACTCCCCCTTTTCAACATACAATCCATTTATTTTTGCATAGAATTAATTGATTTTATAATGAAAAACTGTTTCTATGCTGCAGGACTTCTCATATCCGGCTTGTGTTTTTCCCAGGAGACACTTTCAAAAATGGAAGTATCCTTTTTTGACGGAATAGCAGCGGCCGGATACGTAGATCATGGTGCTTTTATTAACTTTACCGGACCCAATGTAAGTCTTACCCACCACAACGTAAAATTCGTATTGGGAATGCTTCCTTCACTGAGAATTAAAGAAGACCGTTCATCAGGAACAAAAAACAGTCCTATTATGCCCACATTGGGTACTGGTCTTACTATGATCTATAAAAAGATTGCCCTTCAGATTCCGGCTTACTATAATACCAAAACGGCTGATCAGAATGGCAGTTGGAGAATAGGAATCGGGCTCGGTTATTCTTTCAAATAGATTTTATTACATTTTTTAGAACATTCATTACATTTAAAAAAAAAGAATATTTAACATAACTATATTCTTATCAAATTTGCATAAAAATATTGGAATCATGAATTTGGGGAAATACAAAAATTTAATTTTCTACATTACTACCATCGCTGTTTTTTCGTGTCTGATGTATTATTTCATTATCGAAGGACAGACTTTGGAAGTAAAAGAAAATATCGTTGCTAAAACCAGCAGTGGTTCTACCTGGGAAAATTTCCTGGAATCATTTAAAACCAATCTTTACCACCCGCTTGCATTATTATTGGCGCAAATCGTCACGATCATTATGACAGCAAGGCTTTTCGGATGGATTTGTATGAAAATAAAACAGCCTACGGTAATCGGAGAAATGATTGCTGGTATTGTGCTGGGGCCATCACTTGTGGGAATGTATTTCCCTGAGTTTTCGGCATTTCTTTTCCCCAAAGAATCATTAGGTAACCTTCAGTTTCTGAGTCAGATAGGTCTTATCCTTTTCATGTACATTGTTGGAATGGAACTGGATCTGAGTGTATTAAGAAAAAAAGCTCATGATGCTGTAGTCATCAGCCATGCGAGTATTATTATTCCTTTTGCATTGGGAATAGGACTTTCTTATTTTGTTTACCAGGAATTTGCACCTGAAGGTATCCAGTTTACTTCTTTTGCCTTATTTATAGCTATTTCTATGAGTATTACAGCCTTTCCGGTACTGGCGAGAATTGTACAGGAGAGAAACCTCCAGAAAACCAAACTGGGAACTATTGTTATTACATGTGCGGCCGCAGATGATATTACGGCATGGTGCATTCTTGCTGCAGTAATTGCTATTGTAAAGGCAGGTTCTTTTGCAAGCTCCATCTATGTAATTATTATGGCCATTGCTTATGTGTTTTTAATGATAAAAATTGTCAGACCATTCCTGAAAAGAATCGGAGACCTTCAGGCAGGGAAAAATACAATCAGCAAACCAATGGTCGCTATTTTCTTTTTAACTCTTATTTTATCTGCATATGCTACTGAGGTAATTGGTATTCACGCGTTATTCGGCGCCTTTATGGCAGGAGCTATTATGCCTGAAAACACAAAATTCCGTACTCTTTTTATTGATAAAGTAGAGGATGTGGCTTTGGTACTTCTCCTTCCGTTGTTCTTCGTATTTACAGGACTTCGTACTCAAATCGGACTTCTGAATGACAGCCACCTATGGATGACGGCAGGATTTATTATTCTGACTGCTGTTCTCGGAAAGTTTGCAGGAAGTGCACTGACGGCAAGATTTGTAGGCATTAACTGGAAAGAAAGCTTAACGATCGGAGCTCTGATGAACACAAGAGGTCTTATGGAACTTATCGTACTGAACATCGGATATGACCTTGGAGTTTTAAGCCCTGAAATTTTCGCAATGCTGGTCATCATGGCTCTTTTCACCACTTTTATGACCGGACCAGCCTTAGATTTTATTAATTTCATTTTTAAATCTAAAAAAAATCAGGACGAGCCCATTCATGAAAATGATTCCAAGTATCGTGTTCTCCTCTCTTTTGATAAACCAGAATCAGGAAGCACTCTCTTAAAATTAGCCCACAATTTCACTCATAAAATGAATGGCAATAAAAGCATCACTGCTATGAATATTGCTCCGGTAGATGAAATGCATGCCTACGATATCAACGAGTATGAGGATTCACAATTCCAAAACGTCATTGAAACCTCTCACGATCTTAATCTTGAAGTAACTACCCTTTTCAAAGCCTCTACCGATATAGAAAGTGATCTTGCCAGCATTACCAATAAAGGACATTATGACCTTCTGCTGATTATGCTTGGAAAATCTATGTATGAGGGAAGTTTATTAGGACGATTACTCGGTTTTACAACTAAAATCATCAATCCTGAAAAACTTCTGAATACCGTGAAAGGCAAAGGAAATATATTCAACAATTCTCCTTTTGACGATTTCACTCTTCAGATTCTGGATAAAACCAATATTCCTGTAGGAATTTTGGTGGAAAAAGATTTTAAAACAGCCGATAAAGTATTTGTTCCGATCTTTAATCTGAGTGATTTTTATCTTCTTGAATATGCTAAAAGACTGATCAATAATAACAATTCTCAGATTATCATTCTGGATGCAGCAGGACAGATCCGGAACAATATTGAAGTAAAGGAACTTATCAGAAGTATTGAACAGGTAGCCCCGAATCATATTACGCTGTACAATGAGAAAAAGATTGAGAAAGAATTTCTGAACGCTCAGGATCTGATGCTGATCAGTAGTAAAAGCTGGAAAAATCTGATTGATACAAAAAGTCTCTGGCTTTCTGATATCCCCTCTACATTAATAATTTCAAACCCATAGCCAAAATAACACACCGATATTTCTATTTCTACCAGAAGCTGTAAATATTATTCGTTGTCTATAAAGAAAAAACGGGTATATTTATGGCTTCAATTTTTTGGGACATGCTGATTAACAGTGAAAATGGAGTTATAGAGCTGAAAACCTTCAATACACGGCTTTATCGGGGAATGAGTCTTGATCAGCTGAAGCAGACTGATTTTTATAAAGAAAATTATCATAATATGTGGGATGTAAAAACCGGGTATTTTTGGTATTATTTTAAGCATATAGAAGTACTGGGGTACCAGTTATCTTTCAGCTTATGTTTTTTTGAAGATCAGCTGGACATAATCCATATGAACACATGGGAAAATGGTGATGCCAAAGACTGGAATGAATGGACAGAGGAAAAAGAAATGAACGTTTTTCACAGAAACAATACTTTTCTTATCCAAATCCTGGAAATGCTTCCAACCCAAAAAAAGAAAAAACCTTACCCAAGCTGCACCTTCAAATTTCCCTGGGGAGATATATGGTCGGTCTACGATCCCAGAAGTGCCAGCAGTCTCATGGGAATCAATTTTAATGAAGAGGAAAAACAAATAAAAAATAACTTATAACCAAAGAATAAGACTTTAATATGTGCCGATACTCCATGATGGTTTACAAAGGACATTATGCCTGTTTCAACTGCCAGAAAACTTTCAAACGCCGCCACCTTAAAGACGTGGATCGGGATGCTCAGACTTCGGTGGAAGCCAAATGCCCCGAATGTGGAAACCTGATGGCCAATATGGGACTTGATTTTAAATCCCCTCCAAAAAATGACGACAAGCAATGGGCGCACATCCGTGATTTGTATACTGTAGGAATCACTTTTCATTCATGTGGATGCTCTGGTCCCGGATATATTCCGCAGGACAGAAAGGCCATTATTGATTATCTGGAAAAAGTTCGTTCAGAGTATATGAAATCTCTGGTATTCTGGAGATACCGGATAGAACCTGAAAATAAAAAGGAACGGGAACTGGATTATCAAAAAAATGGCTCACATCTATGGTCCGTAAGCCGTAATGCTTTCAAAGAAACGGTAACCAATCAGGAAGGAATCAACTATTGGCTCAAGAGAATCAATGAGGTGGAAGAAAGACTGAATATTATTAAAGCTGATAAACCATAGCGCACCTTTAATTCACAAGCTCCAAAAGCCTTTTAAAATCTTCTTTGATCTCTTTCTCCTGTTCAGCCGGATGATCAGCACTGATATTATACCCGCGTCCCGTAGTAGCATTGATTAAAATAATATTTCCGTTTTCAAAATAATTTCTGATCATTGTAATTTCTGATTTTTTCAAATCAAATGCTTCCGTATCATTATTTTCTGTCATTGCTTTAACATCATAGAAAAGCGGTCGGTTATACCTATACTCTTTCTCGAAAACAAACGATAGCTGTCCGTTAAGAAGATAATATTCTATCAGCTTCTGCCCCATTTCGCCATAATGCCTGGCAATAACTTTTTCCAAGCCCTTATCCGTATAATAAAATGTAGCCTCCCCGCCTTCTGCAGATTCGCCTTCAATATTATTCTTTTTGACAGAGGTCCATTTTGTTATAGAATTAATCCTTTTAAAATTGGACTGAATAGGTTTCAGCTGTTTTTTTAAGCCCTTACTATTTGTTGTATCATTTTCATTGAATGTTTCGTTGATCCTTACAGTATCCTTTGCTTTCGTGGTAAAAAAAACAGTCGCTTGATCACCTGACTTCTGAGCATACACAGAGCCTAAACTGATCAATATTATGAAAACTCCGCATAAGAATCTATTCTTCATATTTGCTTTTTATGGCTTTAAAATTAATAATAACTTTTGGTTGTACTATATATTATGAAACCACAAAAGTCACAAAAGTTTTCTTGTTGGCTTATTTTAAGTTACTACTAACTGTTTTAAAAGTACACAAGCTTTAAAAGCCTTATAGCAGCTAAGATTCCTACGGAATGACACAATTGCAATGATGTCTTACCCATACAGTTTGTCATTCCGTAGGAATCCAGCCATATTTATTCACAACAAAAACATCAATAAAAATTCCAATCCAGGCCAAACATCTCAACTGAAGAAGTAAAAATTCCCATCCTCCGGAGGGGTGGCGAAAATTCAAAGAATTTTTGACGGGGTGGTTTTGCACTACGATTCAAATCTATGTCGTAATTCTACTACAATTTTTAAAATTTAACCCTAAAAATTAATTTCAAATAGAGTTTTTTAATAGCTTTATCCTATAATTCACATTGGATGGAAATTGATTTCTTACAATATCAGGTACGGAATGGAGACACATTGACCTCTATAGCTTCCCGGCTGGGCATGACTGGTGAGGAACTAAAGCTGTTTCACAATTCCCATTGCCAAAAGATGGATAAGGTTTGGTTCGAAAATCTTAATGAGGTTAAAAATATCTATGTTCCCATCAATTTTAAAACAGAGGTTCAAAAAGAACAGGAAAGAAAAAACAGTTTTCCTTCAAAATTTTCTGAGTCTTTTTTTGCGAAAACATATTCCGTGAATGAGACCTTTGAAAGTCCGTTTGAACCTTCCGTTACTATTGATTATATCATTGAGCTTGCTTTAGACAAAAACAAAAGTACGGATCAATATATTTTAAGCTATAGCCAGAACGATTTTAAATCTAATGGAAATACGCCCGATGATAAAGTAAGCAGCTTATCCATTTCCTGCATGAAAAGTATTATGCCTCTTGAATTTATTGTGAATGACAAAGGACAAATTACCGGCTTTGCGGACCACAAGAAAATCACAGACACATTTACCCATCAGCGTAAAGATCTTGAAGAGTTTTATGTAGGAGAAATTACTCAAAATTACATGGATTCGTTTGAAAGGAACATCAGCGATGAAACGGTTTTCTTGCAGCAATTGCAAAGTACACTCCTGTTTCAGACTTTGTTTCCCAAAATAGATTGGTTCCAAAGAAAGATAAAATGGAAAGAATCTTTTTATTTTTTACAGAATTCGTTTCCTGTACAATGTGAACTCAATATTGAACAGTCAAATGATGATGAAAACTCTGCTTTGACCATTTTAAACGGTAAAATCACAGAGCGATGTACTCCACAGGAAATCATGCGCGGTATTAAGTTTAAGGATTCTGCAGCTGAACCCGCACAAGGAAATATAATTTTAGAATACACCACCCACACAAAAAATAAGAATCTTCTACAGGCTAAAGCTTCAGTTTTACTCAGTCATGAAGATGAATTTATTCACCAGCACCATATCAATATAACACAAGGATAATATGAAAAATTATGTCACACAAAAAGGCGATACTTTCAGTTCGCTGGCCCGGCAGTTTAAGCTGAAAAATGAGGGCATTTTAAAAACCTATCATAACCTCCACTGCCCGCCGGAAGATGTCATGCAGGAGCCTGTTCCCGGAAAAACCATTCTTATTCCGGAAGATCCACAACTTATGGCTGAGGAAACAGAATCTCAAAATATCTCTGCATCTTCTGAGCAGGAGTCTACAGAAGATGTTGCTTCTGAAGAAGAAAATTCAATAGAAGAACCTTCAGAAAATGAAGAGCAATCATCTGGAACAGCAGAAGAACCAACCAATAAAGAAGAAAAGAAAGATAAAAAAGAAGACAGTGGCTCCAGTCCCCATGAAGGTAAATATTTTATTGTACAGAAGGCAACCGTGCAGTGTAATCAGGGATTCAAATTTCCGAAATTTAAAGTTACCAGCCATCAGAAACATTACTGGAATGACGGAGATGGACAGGCCGATTATCTGGCTGTAACAGAAGACGACCTTCAGCTTGATCCTGCAGCACAACCATTTGGACAGTGTAAACTTAAGCCAACTTCAGGAGGTTATCTTCCATGTGCTTATGCTCCTGCCGGAAAGTGGCAGAAGACGTATGAAAAAGTAAAAGTGATGGGAAAAAGCTGTCTTACGGAAATCTCAGAACTGATGTGCAGTACGGGAGGAAAAATTACCATTCTCAAACATGGACAGCAGAGTGAAGTCGGTAAAAGCCAGGTTGCCAAAGCGAATACGCAGGAACAGCAGGTTTACAATCCCGTTGTGGATTTTGATGAATTCAAGGAAGATACAAAAGGTACAGACGAACTTTATTACAGCTAAGCCATGACAGGAAGTATAATCGGGAATCAGAATCCTCTGGTAGGAACAACGTATACCTATGAGATAAAACCTTCAGGGCTGTCATTCGGTCTGAAAGGTGACTATGAATGGTATCTTTATAAGAAGCAGAAAAACGGAATCTGGAAAGATATTACCAACAAGCCTAAAAAGGGTGAAAAGGTAACGTACAGATTCGGAGAAATAGGCCTGGGTATAGAATTTCAGATGAAAGTCTATGAGATTAAAAAAGGAATTTTACCCGGCATATCTGCTACCAAAGAACTGGCTGGCAGTTGTATATTAATTCCAACCAGTGATAAGGTTTCAAAAATAGAGAAGGTAATTCTTTTCAACAGAGGAGCAAAAGATGTCAATAAGGCAAGTTACCGCGATACTCTTATTGCGCAGGCACACTGCATTGCAATGTTTAATAAAGAGATCGAGTTCCATCTTTGGGAAGATGATGCGCCTGGAAAAGGTCATGATGCTAATATCAATAAAAATAACCGTCACACAAGAAGTTACAAGGCTCGGGTCAATGAAAAAGGGATTGCAGAAGTGTCAATTCCTCTGATGTCTGATGAGAAAATCCTTCGTCAGATGGCCAATCAGTTTCTGATGAAAGGTGACAGGAATGAAGGCGCCAATCATGAGTATTATGTTACAGCCACTTATTCAGGAAAAATTCAGGGAGCCAGCCAGGTAAATGTAGATGTTGCCAATCCTGATTATAAAGGACAGTCTCAAAATCAACCCCAACCTAAGCCTAAACCCGGCACACACACTCAAAAATTTCCTCCACAACAAGGAGGTGGTCCCAAACAACCTGCTCCTAAAGGTAATATTATAGAAGCCGTTTTCATTGATGATACAGGAAAAGAACTTTCCAAAGTCGCTGTAGGTGATAAAGTAAGGGTAAGAATTCACTCCAAAAATATGGTGGGAAAACACATCCAATATGTAGTCTGGGAATATGATTCCACTTCCAATGATGAGGTTTACAGAAGTGGAAATATTAAAATCCCTGCTGATGTATGTGACACTTCAGGATTTATCATTACAAAAGCTATTTTTGAAAAAGGAGTAGACTCTCCTATCGGCGATCCGGACTCCGATAAACAAAATTATTTTATAGAAATTATCTCCAAAGATCTTTCTGCAGAATCTCAAAAATTTGGGGTAAATTCGGAAGGCCTGATGCAGGTGGAGAAGGTGAAGAGTGCGGCGGGGGTGCAGAAGCAGCCTGAACCTGCAGTTCCAAAAACTGGGAAATGTTTTTGTAATAGAGATTTCACACCAGAAGAGTTTGAGAAAATAATTCATGGGCTTCGTGATAGCGAAAAGCGAGTTAAACAAGGTAGCGGATATAATTTATTTAATGCTCCTAATTGCAATATTAAAGCTGAAGATAGAACCATCGAAAAGCTGCGTTCTCAAATAAATACAATCTTCAATCGTTATGGTATCAACACCTGCCTTAGAAAATTACATTTCTTATCACAAATTTATCATGAAACTGATCGTCTACGAACTGCAAAAGAATATGCCGATGGAATTAAGTATGATCCAGGTAAACATCCAGATGCAATAAAAAGTGGAAATACAACAAAAGGAGATGGTGAAAAATATAAAGGTAGAGGTTTAATGCAATTGACCTGGAAAAACAACTATAAAATCTATAAATATTATTCTGGAATTGATGTAGTTACAAATTACGAAAAGGTTTCCGACACACTTTCAACAGCCTGTGAATCAGCTGGATGGTATTGGAAACAAGGAAAAATATTAAGTATTGGCACAAGATGGAAAGGTCCCGCAGATGCACCATCCTATGTAAAGATTCACAAACCTGACTACCCTAAAGATACAATTACATGGGAAGATAATGGCAAAAAAAAGAAATATGGAACGGTAAATATGGGATTAATAGCTGATGATGACAAAGTAGATTTAATAAGTTACTTAGTGAATGGAGGAGCAAATGGTTTACAAGAAAGGAGGAACTATGTAATTACATTAAAAGCTTTATTTGAATACCCACAAAAATGTGTAAATAAAACCCAAGTCTCACCACCTGTAAATAACGGATCGTCTAGTTCTGTAACAATAAGATTAGTTAGAAAATGGCAAACTAAGAAATCAACAATTGGAGAATTCAGTATTGACAATACTCAGATCAAAGGCTTTATCCTCGAAGAAAAAGGGCCTGACAGTACAGAGTCAGGAAAAGAGCAACGTGTTCCTATTGGGACATACAATCTAGAATGGCATTCCGGTACAAAAATTAAAAAAGGCCTAAAGCTATTCAATGATGTTGTATCTAAGGACAGAGCAATCTTAATCCATTCTGGTAATACAGCAGATGATACTGAAGGATGTTTATTACCAGGAACAACCCGATCTACAGATTTTGTTGGTGGTAGTAAAGATAAATTAAAAGAAATATTTACCTATGTGGAAGAAATAGGAATTAAAAACGCTAAAATTATAATTACTCAAGCATATGAATAAATTACTCTTATTAATACTAGCTATATTAATATCATGCAAAAGCCCTTCACAAGAGGGAAATAAAAACATTAATGTTGCAAATCTTAAGCAGTCATTTTCAAATAAAAAGGAAAAGGAGTTCTTAGAAAATTTTCCAAAGGATTTTCAAACCTTTAAAAATACATTTGGTTGGAACGATGAAAAAGATTCTGCTGAGATTCTTTATAAACATGCCAATTCTTATATTGATTACTGGTTTTCTTTAATTCAAAAACCTCAATATAAAAAATATGAAAATTCAATAATAGAAATTTCAAAAAATGGAAAATGGGAAGCTGATGCTGTTAATTATTTTAAAATAAAGTCAATAGAATACATTAAAAGAAATAACAAATATGATCTAATCAACTCTTTATCAAAGAATGATGCAAAATCAGTTTTAACATTTTTGTTTGATTCTCCTCATCCAAAACCAGATGATACATTATTAGCCAACTTAACAATTGAAAAACAAAACTTGGCAAAAGAATTATTATCCACGGATACTTCAAATGAAACTAAATGGGGCTCATTTGAAACCTATGTTAACAATGAAGATTATTTCATAAAGACCTTTGATGTCAACAAAGATGGCATCTCTGATAAAATTGTAAGTAACAAACCTTATCAAGGAGAAAATTTATTTATCTTTTTTGGGGATAAGCAAGGTAAATATACATTAGCATTGGAAACAAGAAACTTTTCTGAGGATGGAGGTAATATTATTGATGATATCATTCCAATTTCTGGAAATAAAGGATTCACTGTAAAGACATCCTTCCCTGATCGTGGATACTATGAAAAAGAATATAATATTATTTTGGATAATAACACATGGCTTCTTAAAAATATTATCTATAAAACAATGTCAGATATTTCTCAGGACGCAGTAAAATATATTTGTGATGTTCCCCAAAATATTGATATCCAGAAATCCGGATGGACTGATAAAGTAATACCTATTCCTGAAGAAAATGTAAGAGCAAAAAAATGTAGAGTAGAGAAAAGCAAAAATAAAACAGCCTTCTACATTCAAGATTCTGATGGTTATACCAATTTAAGGAAGGAGAAAAACTCTTCTTCTCAAATCCTACAAAAAATCAACACAGGTGAACAAGTTGAGGTTTTAGACCAAAACGGAGATTGGTGGTTGGTAGTATCTAAAGAAGGTAAAAAAGGATATATTCATAAAAGCAGAATAAAATCAGAATAAATAACTTAACCAAATGGTGAAATTTTTTTTAGTCCTATTATCATTTATATTATTTTCATGTTCAGTTAAGAAGGAAAAAAAAATAATAGAAAAAGAAACTGAAATAATTGAAAATTATTTCACCCATCATAAATTCAAAAATACCAAGGAAAATTTTGATAAAATAAACCTGGATCTACTTGGCATTAAACCTGATAAACTTCAAGACGGATATAATGATATTTTAATATTCAATGAAGCTACCAATTTTCAGATATCAAAGGAAGGAAAATATATTAAAATAGGTAATGATATTCTACCTGATTTAGATAATGTCAAAGTAAGTATAAATAGTAATCAAAAACATCCTTATTTTGAGGAATTATTAACCCTAAACAAAATTATTTACCAGAATGACTTGACCTCAATCTTAAATGTAGCATCTAAAAATCCAGATCTTGCAATCGATTTAGTAGTTATGTTTAACTATGAAAAAAATGAAGCCCTTTTTAATTCTGCAGTTAAAAATATCCAAAGCTGGGATGATATCGAACAAAGTTCTAGACTATCGTTTGTATTCTATAATAACACTACAAATTCATTTAAAATTAGAGAAAAACTATTAGAAAGTTTAAAATCCAAAGATTCTTTTCTGTATGCACTAACATCTTATTTAACTGATAATAAAGACAATATCATAAAAACAAATGGCATTACACCTGCTTCATTAGAAAAGGCTATTGCCTATCTTTTACAACTTGGCTTTACCGGTAAGGAAAATATTGATATTCAATCCGATAAATCATACTTATTATTAAATAATGTCTATGTTTCTCATCCGGAACTAAAGGACTCTTTTCAAAAAAACAAATATTATGGTTATCCATCTCTTGAAAAATACTCCAAAGAGTATGGACTTTTACAAGAAGATAATCAAGAAAAAAAATATTCAATAATAATAGATCCTGATGGTTTCACTAACCTAAGAAAAGAAAAAAATACATCATCTCAAATTCTTCAAAAAATTAAAACAGGAGAACAAGTTGAAGTTTTAGATCAAAACGGAGATTGGTGGTTGGTAGTATCTAAAGAAGGTAAAAAAGGATATATCCATAAGACCAGAATAAAATCGGAATAAGTAATTTAAACAAATGATGAAAAACTTTTTAATTTTACTATCACTCATATTTCTATCATATTCATGTGAACAGAAGAGAGAAGAAAAAAAGATAACTATAATAGTCAAAGTGATGAATCTGATTTAGAGAAAAATACAGGAAGTATTTCGTCATCAAAACAACAGATTTCAATTCCCTCAGGAGAATATTTTGCAACCAACGAGAAGTTAGATGATTATGGAATTTCATTGAAAATTGATAAAGATTCTATCATTTATACAGAATCCGGAAACATGGGGAAAATGTATAATCAATATGTACTTCAAGAAGATAAAACTGTTGATGGAAGAATATTTTTAAAATATTCACAGGTAATTAACGGATATACAGGTGATGCAGATAAACCATTTTATTTCGGTACTCTTCGATATGATAAAGGTAAGTTATTATTTGAGAGCGAATACACAGAAAAAAGATATGGATTGAAAAACGTAATATTAAAAAAATAAATAATCCTTACTGTTTCGAAATGTTTGAAAATTAAGATAAACGCATAATGATGAAATCCTTTTTAACTTTATTAATTCTAATATTTTTCTTTTACGGCTGTAAAGGTCAAAAAGATGAAAATGTCTCTGCAATAAATATTGATAAATACTCTTCCATAAACTTTCTGGATAATAAATATCAAGTAAATGGTTTTTTCATTCCAGATATCTCCAATCCATACCCAACTTACACTTATTCGGATAAAAAGAGGGGTATTTTCAGTGTTGACTTTATTGGAAAAAATGATGAAACTCAATATTTTTGGAGTATAAATAATTCAAAAGGGTATTTTTTAAAATCTACTAATCCTGAAAATGATTCCCAAAATTCAAAAGCAATAAAAAATCTTATTAAAGAAAACGATTATTATGTAGTTGCTTCATATCTATCTAATAAGTTCATTACTTATACAGGAGTAGAAGATGGTGAATTTGAACCAAAACCAAATGCTAAAACAATATTCTATTTATATGAAGACAGAAAATGGAAACAAATAGGAGAAATAGAGACATTAAAAATACCAGAAGATATATTATCATTCGAAACCAATCTTATCAAGAAATATCAAACTAATACCAATAAAAAAGATTAATCTGCTATAGACTGAATAGAAAAGCCAAAACAAAAAAATCCACTTCCCATTAACACCGTCTATATACAATTTAGAAAAGAAATTTCGTTTCATTTAAAAAATATTTATACCTTTGCTTTGTGATTTTTAACAACGGAACATATTATTATAGAATTTTTACCTCAGCTCTGGGATAGGGATTCTTATGAATATAATTTAAAACCTCGTCCTAGGGACGAGGTTTTTTTATTTTAAAAAATTTAAAAAGATGAAAATAAGTATTATTGGAGTAGGATTGATCGGAGGTTCGATGGCTTTGAAATTAAGAGAGAAAAATCTGGCCAGCTTCATCTACGGAATCGATAACAATACACAGCATATTAGTGATGCATTAGATCTTAAAATAATTGATGCCGGAGTAGATCTTGAGCATGGAATTAAAAATTCGGATCTGATTATTCTTGCCATCCCTGTGGATGCTGCCAGAAAACTGTTGCCGTCTGTTCTTGACCTTGTGTCTGATCAGCAAACTGTAATGGATGCCGGTTCTACAAAAGCAGGCATTGTAAATGCTGTAAAAAACCACCCGAAACGTTCAAGGTTTGTAGCGTTTCACCCGATGTGGGGAACAGAAAATAATGGTCCGAAATCCGCTATTGCAGAGAGTTTTTCAGGAAAAGCAGGTGTGATATGCAACAAAGAGGAATCCGCAGAAGATGCCTTAGCTACTGTTGAAAAAGTAGTCAATGCCCTTGATATGCACATGATTTATATGGATGCAGAAGATCATGATGTCCACACCGCTTATATTTCCCATATCTCCCATATTACATCTTATGCCCTGGCCAATACCGTACTGGAAAAAGAGCGTGAAGAAGAAACGATTTTCCAGCTTGCCAGTTCCGGTTTTTCAAGTACCGTACGTCTTGCCAAGTCGCATCCGGAAATGTGGGTTCCCATCTTTAAACAAAACAAAGAAAATGTACTGGACGTTCTGAATGAACACATTACCCAGCTCAGAAAATTCAAATCCGCTCTGGAAAAAGAAAACTATGAATATCTTGAAGAGCTGATTTCCAATGCCAACAGAATCAGAGGAATTTTAAGGTAAATTCCCTTATACCATACTAAAAGCCCAACGGTTTTTACTTTTATTTTATTAAGAAACCCTTAGCCAGTAATGTCTAAGGGTTTTATTTTAAAACAGTGTTATTTCTATTAACATTCCGGAACGTTGACAGCAATCGCCAATCCGCCCTCAGAAGTTTCTTTAAAACGGTCACTCATCGACTGAGCGGTTTCCCACATCGTAAGAATTACCTCATCCAATGTTACTTTTGCTTTGGTAGGATCACTTTCCAATGCAATATTCGCGGCCGTAATCGCTTTCATTGCTCCCATTGTATTTCTTTCAATACATGGAATCTGTACCAACCCTTTAATCGGATCACAAGTTAACCCAAGGTGATGCTCCATAGCAATTTCTGCGGCCATCAATACTTGTCCAACACTTCCACCTAAGATTTCTGTAAGTCCGGCTGCTGCCATTGCAGAAGAAACCCCGATTTCCGCCTGACATCCTCCCATTGCTGCAGAAATAGTTGCATTTTTCTTAAATAATGTTCCGATTTCTCCTGCTACAAGTAAAAATCTTACAATATCATCCTCACTCGTAAACGGGGTAAATGCCTGAGCATACATCAATACCGCCGGAATTACTCCACTCGCTCCATTGGTAGGTGCCGTAATAATTCTTCCGAAACTTGCATTCTCCTCATTCACAGCCAGTGCAAAACAGGCAATCCATTTGTTGATATTCGTAAAGTTTTCTTCAGCGTCCACCACCTGCTGGAACCACTCGTCTTTATTTTTATAGATTTTATCTCCTAACAGTTTTCTGTTGATTCCCGCAGCTCTTCGGGAAACATTCAGTCCACCCGGAAGAATCCCTTCCTTATTGACTCCTTTATAAATACATTCTTTAATCTGCTGCCAGATATAAAGTGCTTCCTTTCTCGTTTCTTCCTGAGTTCTCCAGCTTTCCTCATTCATGAAAATTAAATCTGAAATTTTATCAAATCCCAGTTTCTCGCAGTACTTTGCGATATCAGAAGCTTTATGACAAGGATACAATGTACGTACACATTGCTTTTGAATAGAGTTTTTTTCCTGGCTGGCAATGAAACCACCACCTACAGAATAAAAGTCCTGCACAAGTTCAGTTCCGTCTTCAAAAACTGCTCTGAAGATCATTCCGTTTGGGTGAAAATCAAGGCTCTTTTTCATGTTTAAAATCAGATGATGTCCGTAGATAAACGGAATAACTTTCTCACCACCCAGATTAATGGTCTGAGTACTTTTAATATAATCTATTTTTTCATCAATTTTTGAAGTATTGATCGTCTTAAAATCTTCTCCATTCAATCCAAGCATTCCTGCAATATCAGTTCCGTGCCCAATCCCCGTTTTTGCGAGTGAGCCAAAGAATTCAAGAAAAACTTCTTTAACTTCTTCTATTGATCTTTCTCTTTTTATAATCCTGATAAATGCTGCTGCTGCGTTCCAAGGTCCCATTGTATGCGAACTGGACGGGCCTATTCCTACTTTAATAATTTCAAAAACCGATATTGATTCCATAAATGATTCGTCATTTTCCTCAAAAACAAAGATACAGGATAAATCCTAATAATAGCATAGCAAAATCCCAGATTTATTTGGTTTTGACAGCCCATAAAATAAGTATTTTTGTCAATGAACTGATAGTATCAATGACTATCAGATCCATCATTATATTATTCTTTTTAATTATTTTTTTAAATGGAAACATTAATTAAGAGTATTCTCCAGCACATCCCACTAACTCCGGAAGAAATAGCCTTATGTAAAAGCTTCTGGACAGAAAAAACATTGGAAAAAGGAGATTTTCTGTTGCGAAACGGGGAAATCTGCCGTCATGACAGTTATATCATTTCGGGAGTTTTAAAAGCTTTCTGCATCAATGAAGAAAATGGAAATGAAGAAATCCTCTTTTTAGCTATTGATCATTGGTGGGCAACAGATATTTCCAGTTTTTCAAAACAAAAACCTTCCATTTATAATATACAGGCTGTAGAAAAAACAAAGCTTTTGCAGATCAGCCATCAGTCTTTTCAAAAAATGCTGAAGGAAATTCCAGCCTTAGAAAAATACTTCAGAATTATTCTGGAAAGTTATCTTGGAACCCTTGAAAAAAGAGTGGTATTCAATCATATGCACAAAGCAGAACAAAAATATCATGATTTTCTGGATACTTATCCCGATATTTCCTCCAGAGTTCCCCAATACTTGATTGCTTCTTATCTCGGTGTTTCCGCAGAATTTATCAGCAGAATCAGGAAAAAAAATAAATCCTCTTGAACTAGATCAATTTTTCAGGACTAAATAATCAGGAATTTTGCTGTTATAAATTCTTAGCAAATGAAAATATTGATTATTAATGCCAGTGTAAGAAATGAAAGATCTTACAGCAGAAAACTGACACAGCTTTTCGCTGAAAACTGGAAAACAAGATATCCTCTTGATACTTTCACCTACAGGGAAGCAGGAACTGACACTATTCCCAATATTGATGAATCCTGGATCGCGGGAGCATTCAAAAAACCGGCAGACAAAACTGAGGAAAACCAAAAACCTTTACAGCTCAGTGATGAACTGGTCAAATAACTCAGGGAACATGATGTCTATGTAATCGGAACTCCTATGTATAACTGGTCTATCCCGTCCGGGTTAAAAGCTTATATTGACCAGGTAATGCGGATTAACGAAACCTGGAAATTCAGATCCGGAATGCCGGATGGTGATTATGTAGGGCTTCTCGAAAACAAAAAGCTCTTTATTCTCTCAACCCGCGGAGATACCGGATATGGTGAAAATGAAAAGAACGGACACATCAATTTTCAAACTACCTATCTGAAACATATTTTCGGGATTATGGGGGTGAATGATGTCACCATTCATTCCTTAGATAATGAGGAATTTGGAGGTGAAGTCTTTGAAAATTCTAAAAATAAAATCTTTGAAGCGATTCATTCTATTCAATAAATCATAAATTTCATTCAGGGCATCAGTTAACACTCATGCCCTTTTTATCAGCTGAAACTTTCCTCGTGCTGGGAAAGATCAAGTCCTTTATTTTCAGATTCTTCAGAAACTCTTAATGTAATTATGGAATCTGTAAGTTTATATAAAATCAATGAACCGAAAAACGTAAAAACAGAAACCAAAACCAATGCGGCCATATGATGATGAAAAACCTCTAATCCTCCATGCAGTAAGCTTGCTTTTTCACCATGAGCAAAAATAGCGGTAAGAATCATTCCCATAATTCCCCCTACTCCATGACAGGCAAAAACATCCAGCGTATCATCTATTTTCTTTAAAGGCTTCCAATTAACCATTATATTAGAAACTATTGCAGTAATAAACCCGATAAAAAGGCTTTCCTGAATGCTTACGAAGCCACATCCCGGAGTAATCGCCACCAACCCTACTACAGCTCCAATACAGGCACCCAAAGCAGAAACACTTCTCCCATTGATTCTATCAAAAAAAATCCAGGTCATCATCGCAGAAGCAGATGCTATGGTAGTTGTTCCAAAAGCTGTAGCCGCAGATGCAGAAGCGCTGAGTGCAGATCCTGCATTGAAACCGAACCATCCAAACCACAACATTCCTGTTCCCAGCAATACATACGGAATGTTGGAAGGCTCATGATGTGGATTTTTCCTGTTTCCTACCACCAAAGCTCCGGCAAGTGCTGCAAAACCGGCACTCATATGTACAACTGTTCCGCCTGCAAAGTCTTTCACCCCAAAATATTTGTTTAAAAGCCCATCAGGATGCCATACCATATGACAAAGCGGTGTATAAATAAAGATGCTGAAAAGGACAATGAATAGTAAATAAGAAATAAAACGAACCCTTTCCGCAAAAGAGCCGGTAATAATCGCAGGGGTAATAACCGCAAATTTCATTTGAAATAAAGCAAAAAGAATAAAAGGAATAGTAGGCGCCATCATTTTATGAGGCAGATTCCCCACTCCGCTAAAAAAGGGATAACTGAGCGGGTTCCCAATGATTCCATAGTGTTTTCCGGCAATGTTAATACCCAAAGATTCTCCGAAAGACAAAGAAAAACCTACGACTACCCAGACCATTGAGATCACTCCTAAGGCGATAAAACTCTGTAGCATGGTAGAAATCACATTTTTCCTGCCAACCATTCCTCCATAAAAGAAAGACAGCCCAGGTGTCATCAACAGGACAAGCCCAGCTGCAGCCAGAATCCAGGCAACATCCGCACCTACAATCTTATCTTCACTTAAAAATTCCCCGGTAACAGGAATATCTGCAGCCGGATTCCAGAATAATCCACCAATTGCAACGAGTGTAATTACTGAGAATGAAACGATCCATTTCAAACCTACTTTCATATAATTTATATTTAACCCTATCAAATTTAAATATAAATTCTATAAAAATCATCTTTTTAAAACAAATACCCCTAAAAAAACTATTTAATTAATAATATTTTTATTTTTCACAAAACACTTCGTTCAATATTTTTGAAACTTCTTTGGATTTCGTAGCGGGAAAAAGATGGGTTCCTCCTTTTATTATATAATCCGGTTTGGAATAACGAATTGGAAAAACAATGTCTTTATCACCTAAGATCTGAATCACATTCGGGTTTTCTTCAAACTTCCACTCGGACACTTTTTCTACAGACCATTTCAGGTAATAGGGATCTCTTACTTTAAAATATTGCAAAAGTTTAGGATTTTTAGGATCAAAAAGCTTTCGGATAACAGCATATACATTGGCCGCTTTATCGTTGAACAGACCTACCGGTAATATTCTGGGGATTTTGGTCATCTCGCCTGTCTTGATGAATTTTGACTTTTCCTTGTCAGATTTTATACTTCCAAGGATTACCACTTTCTCTGCAGGCTTCAATTTATCAATCTCCTGAACAATTATACCTCCGAAAGAATATCCCAACAGGCAGAACGGCTCAGAGTCATCTACCTTATCAGCCATTCTTTTAACATAGGAATCAAAAGGCTCATTTTTTTCAGGGATGAGCCAATCTATAAAAATCAATTCACAGTGTTTGGGAAACTCTATTCTTTCAAGGACTTTAAAGTCTGCTCCCAGACCGCTGACAATATAAATTTTCATACTACGAATTTATAAAAAATACCGGGAACAGTAAATGATTAAGCTAAATCTTTGATGTAACAAAAGCATAAAAAATGAGCAGCTCTGGTGAACTGCTCATTTTTATATTGATCGTATAGTAATCTTATTTTTTCTTCTTTGGAACTCTGTTCTCGTTATCCAGCATTTCTGTAGTAACTTTGAACTGGATGTCCATTTCGTTCTTAATGAAATAATCTTTCAATGAAGACTGATAGAATACTTTAAAGTCTCTTCTGTTCAGAGAGAACTTCGCAGATTCAATAGAGGTTGTAAACTGAGTAACATATACGTTCGCAGGGAAAGAAATTGTTTTTCTCACTCCTTTAAGGGTAAGGTCTCCGTATACTGTTGAATTGTATTCACTGTTTGCTAAAGGAATAATTTTAGTCAAATGGAATTTTGCGATAGGGAATTTTTTCACTTCAAAGAAGTTCGAGCTTTTCAGATCGTTGGTAAGCTTGATCTGATCTTCATCAGAAACATCTCCTGCCATCATACTTCTCATATCTATGATAAACTCTCCATCTACCAGAACCGTATGGTCAAAGTTAAATTTTCCACTTTTCAGCTTTACTGTTCCTGAATGGGAAGTTTCTTCGGTTTTTACCACTTTATACCCCCACCATCTGATCTCTGATGAAGTCACTTTTGAAACCTTATCAAATTTCTTCTGAGCAGAAACAAATGACATGCTTGCGCACACCATAGCAAACAATAGTAATCTTTTCATTCTTTTTTATTTACAATTCAACAAAAATAAAAAAAAGTGTAGAACTTCTACACTTTTAACAATCTTTTTTTGATTAATTTATTGAGCAGTTACTTTTACCTGCATATCAATATCATCTTTCACAAAAACATCCTGCATTGTAGACTTGTAAGCTACATCAAATTTCTGTCTGTCGAAAGAGAATTTATTAGATACTAAGCTTACTACTCCTTTGCTGTAAGAAATCTTAGCAGGGAAAGTAATTGGATTTGTTTTTCCTTTTACAGTAAGGTTTCCTGTTACAAGAGAGCTGTAGATTTTATCGCTGTTTTTCTTGATTCCAGTGATTTTAAAAGTTGCTGTAGGGAATTTTTCAACTTCAAAGAAATCACCGTTCTTAAGGTGTCCGTTTAATTTTTGCTGATATTCTCCTGTAAGGTCAGTTGAGCTGATAGAAGTCATATCCAATACAAAGCTTCCGCCTACCAATTGGTTTCCTTTCATGATCATATCTCCGGACTTTACTTTTACAGTACCGTCGTGAGAGCTCGCCTCAGATTTTGCTACTTTGTATCCCCACCAGTGTACATCAGACGCTACTACTTTTTTTGACTGTCCAAATGCTAAACCACCAGCTAAAACTGCTAATAAAAATATTTTTTTCATTGAATAGAGTTGTTTACTTATTTAACGATACAAAGGTAATATCTTATTCAATAGATTTCATTGATGTACATCAATAAAATTTATTATTTTCATGAATAATATCATCCCATAAAAAAACTCCGAATTTCTTCGGAGCTTTGTTTTATACCTGATAGTAAGCTGTATAAAGCGCTATACCATTTAATGCTGTATGATTTTGCTTGACCAGATAGATAGGAGTGTTTTTAAGCATCTCCTCCATTTTATCACTGATCTTGAATTTCTCATAGAATTTCGCCTTATCAATATATTCAGCGATCATCTGTGGAATATCTCCGGCAATCAGCAATCCTCCGGTAGCTTTCAATTTTAATGTTAAGTTGTTAGCTTCTCTTGCCAGAAACTCAAGGAAAGTATCTAAAGCGATTCTGCAGATTAATACATTCTCCTCGATTGCCGCTTTATAAAGTTCTTCCACAAAATTTCCCTGTGCAAGGCGCTCTCCTAGCCATTCCGGCTCAGGATGTCTTTTCACATCTCTTAAGAATCTATAGATATTGAATAACCCAGACTTGGAAAGTACATTTTCCCAGCTTACAATACCGTAGATATTATTTAGAAACTGGTAAAATTCAACCTCTACATTGGTTCTTGGTGAAAATTCTGAATGACCTCCTTCTGTAGCGAAAGGTCTCAGGTATTTTCCGTCAAAGAAATATCCGGCTTCACCCAATCCGTTTCCGGGAGCAAGAACCGCTACATTTCCTTTTTCAAGATGTCCACTTGTATAGATAGCTTCAAGATCGTTATCTTCAAGAAGAGCCATTCCGTAGGCAGATGCCTCAAGGTCGTTCAGCATGTCTACTTTTTCGAACCCGAAATCACGGGCATATTCTTCAACATCTAAATTCCAACCCAATCTTGCAGGACTGCTTTTTCCGTCAAGTACAGGACCTGGCACTGCCATTCCAAGACGTTTTACATTTTGCAATTGATTATCCTGAATAAACTTCTTTAAAATATCTGAAAAAGAAGTGTATTCTTTGGTTGCATATTTATTTTGTACTTTTATCTCAAGACCTCCGTTCCCGGAAACGAAATAGCCTAAGATCGTTACATCTTCACGGAGACTTGCCCCTATGATAGAAACATTATCATTATTACTGTTCTCTACTCCTGGTAAATAAAGTGGAAATTTTGGATTCAGAATCATAACCTCAAATTTTACCAAATATAATAATAGTTTTTGTAAATCCTGCACAGAACCAAAAAACCTTTTCACTTTCGTGAAAAGGTTTTGGTTAATAATTGTTTATATATTAAATCTAACTACTTTCCTAATGGAATATTGTAACCGAATCCTACACCGATATTCCCCACATTATAGTCCTGACCTGGCAAATCTCCTTTTGTTCCTACAAAAACCTTTTGGTATTGTACAAAGAAATTCCAGTCTCTGTTGTGGTAACCGATCTCCGGTTTAAGATAGAAACCTCCGCTTGCTCTTTCAACATTGGTGTTGGATGCCACTGCTTTATCTCCAACAAGGAAACCATATCCTAAGTCTGTTCCGAAATAGAAACCGGTTTGTTTTGGATAAATTCTGATTAAAGCTGCTACAGGAACTACTCCTACATCATTATTTTTATATCCGTTGTTCTCTTTTCCAAAGTAGTGAGTATATCCTGATGCGATACCTAATCCGAATCCTGGTGTAATCAGGTTCTGGTAAGATACATCCACCCCTACTGCAGCGGAAAGATTATCTGCGGGAACTGCTAAACCAACATTTGCACCTACTTTGATCATATTATTCATCTGAGAACTTTGGGCGCTTGCGATACCTGCTGTTAAAATACCAGCCAGTACTATTGCTTGTTTAAACATTTTCATAACTCTAATTTTTAAATTTTACTAAACAAGAGGATGTAAAAATCATGCCAAGCAAGGTTTTTTCTTTGATTTTAACACCGCTAAAAATCATAAAATAATGAATATCAGTTCGTTATTTTTAACAAAATTTAAATATTTGTTTAACAAAAATTATCAAAAATTGATCTTAAAAAGTGAATTAAAGAAAAAAAGAAAAGCAATAAGAGGGAGGCTGCAAGTAATATCCTTTTATATAAAACTTATAGCTGTTATAAATAAGTAAAGAAAAATTTCCCCTTCTTGCACATCATAACTCCCAGCTTCATTCTTCCAGCTTCCAGCCTTAGAAATAATATTAACAATCCTTAACCCATTATTATTTTAACCTTTTTCTTCAAAGCGTATCAAAAAAATAAATTCCTCATGATAGCTGATTCATTATTAAAAAACAAGCATCTTCTTTGGCGGGCAGGTTTTGGTGTTGGCATTAATCAAATTGATGATTTGAAAAATAAAAGCATTAAAGCGTTAATGAATGAATTATTTACAGAAGACAGCTTCAGCGAGATCACGTATAACACGCCTGATCAGGATTTAGCGACAGATTATATGAACAGTACAGCTCCTGCAGAAAAGAAAAAAGAAATGCAGCGTCTCAACAGGGAGCAAAACAATGAACTGAATCTCAATTTTCTGAATACAATCGTAAACAGCAAGGAGCAGATGAGGGAAAAGATGGCGTTCTTCTGGCATGGACATTTTGCTTCAAGAGTTGTCAATCCAAAGTTCAACAAACAGCTTTTAAATACCCTCCGAAAGAATGCACTGGGAAATTTCAAAGATCTTCTTTTTGAAGTGAGCCAGTCACCAGCTATGCTTAATTTCCTGAATAATCAACAGAATAAAAAGGATCATCCTAATGAAAATTTCGCCCGTGAAGTCATGGAACTGTTTACCATGGGCAGAGGTAATTATACTGAAAAAGATGTAAGAGAAGGCGCCAGAGCCTTTACGGGGTGGAGTTATGATAAGGAAGGATATTTCAAAGAAAGAAAAAATCTCCACGATGAAGGCTCAAAGACTTTTTTAGGTAAAACAGGCAACTTTGATGGAAGTGATGTACTCAATATCATTCTGGAACAGAAAGCAACAGCACAGTTTATTACAATGAAAATCTATAAGTTCTTTGTGAATGAAAAGGTAGATCAGGATATTGTCAATACACTCAGTACAAACTTCTACAATTCAGGATACGACATCAAGAAGCTAATGACTGAAATATTTTCAAGCACATGGTTTTATGATCAGAAGAATATCGGTAACCGAATTAAATCTCCTGTAGAACTGATGGCTGGTATGATGCGGATACTTCCTATGCATATTCAGAACCCTGAAAACCTCATCGTTTATCAGAAATTATTGGGGCAAATGCTGCTTTATCCGCCAAATGTAGCGGGATGGCCGAATGGAAAGGCATGGATTGACAGTTCTACTCTGATGGTAAGGCTTCAGATTCCACAAATCTGGTCCGGGCTTAGGCCTTTGGAATACAGTCCCCGACAGGACGATGATATCGATATGGGAATGAAATCCCGGGAAACAGCTTTTAACAAGAGCTTTAAAAACCCTAATATCACCATCGACTGGGAGCGTATTGAAAAACTATTTGCCCATAAAAACTGTGAAGATTATCTTCTCCAGAATACTCAAAGCCTTGATATGAACTCGGTAAGAAATTTTTCTGATAAGAGCATCAAAATGAATGTCATCAACCTGATGTCTACGCCGGAATACCAGTTATGTTAGTAGAAGATTTCAGGTTGCAGGTAATAGTGAATCGCTGTTTCGCTTTACAACCTTTTATTTACTATTTAATTCCATAAAAGTTTATTAAACAAATAGTAGTAAAAATATAGACTAGCCCTGCAACCCGCAACCTACCATCTATCATCTATCAGTCACCTTTACCCTAAAAAAACAAAATTATGCTAATCAAAAGAAGAGAATTCCTCAAAATAAGTTCGCTGGCTACGGCTTCAATGCTTATGCCTAATTTTTTAAAAGCGATGACACTGGATGAAGCTCTGAATCCCAATCAGAATATTCTTGTAGTGCTTCAGTTTACAGGGGGAAATGACGGTTTAAATACTATCATTCCCGCTAAAAATGATATTTATTTCAGAGAAAGGAAAACATTAGCTATTCAGGATTCAATACCATTGACCGATGAAGCAGGGATCAACCCGGCTCTCTTCTATTTTAAAGAACTTTTTGATAATGGAGAGCTTTCTGTCATGAATAATGTAGGTTATCCTAATCCCGACAAATCTCATTTCCGGAGCATGGATATCTGGCAGTCAGCAAGCAGAAGTGATCAGTTTCTGGAAACAGGCTGGCTGGGACGTTTCCTGGACGAAGAATGTTATCGTTGTGACCACCCGACTCAGGCACTGGAAGTAGATGATATGCTAAGTTTAGCTTTAAAAGGAGAAAACAATAAAGCTTTTGCCTTTAAAGATCCTAAAAGGCTTTATCAAACCAGCCAGGAAAAATATTTTAAATCTCTCTACGATCACCATCACGATGATGAAACCGTGTCTTATCTTTATCAGACCCTAGGTTCTACGATTAATAATGCAGATTATATTTTTGAAAAAAGCAAAGCCAAAAAGACGGAACAGATTTACCCTAATTCTCAGTTGGGAAAAGACTTTAAGACTGTCGCTTCTTTAATAAAATCTGATATCAATACACAGGTTTATTATCTTTCGATCGGAAGTTTCGATACTCATGTCAATCAGAATGACAGACAAAAGAAGTTATTTGATGACATTAATGAAGCTGTAAAATCATTTGTTGCCGATATGAAAAGCAATGGGCTTTTCAATAATATCCTGTTGATGACCTTCTCAGAATTCGGACGTCGCGTAGCCCAGAATGCCAGTAACGGAACGGATCACGGAACAGCCAACCAGATGTTTTTTATCAGCGGAAACCTTAAAAAGAAAGGTCTGTTGAATGCACTTCCTGATCTGCAAAATCTGAATGAAGGTGATCTGATCTATAAAGAAGATTTCAGAAAAGTATATGCTACAATCCTGAAAAACTGGCTTAAGGCAGATTCTTCTAAAGTTTTGGGATGGAAGGATGGTATTTATGATTTTGTATGAGCTATCGAACCACAAAAGCGTTTAAACACTTAAGTTATTAAAAACTTTGATTTCATACAATAAACAAAACGTTTAGATTCCTACGGAATGACACAATGGTAATGATAGTTTATCCGTACAGTTTGTCATTCTGCAGGAATCCAGCCCATGTTATCTGTTAAAAAAGTATTAAAGCTATATCCATAAATATGTTTGAGTTGAAGACGCGAGAATTCACCTCCTCTGGAGGGGTGGCAAAATTCAAAGAATTTTTGGCGGAGTGGTTTTCAGCGTTTATCAACAATATCCCTTTACAACAAAAAAGAGACTGTACCTAGTTATGACAGTCTCTTTTCAATAATTTTAAATTTAAACTACTTTACGTTTAAGCCGTAATCTGCTTTGGTTTTTCATTCTGATCTTCTTTTTTATCAAGCTTCTCAGATATTTTTTTAACAATATATTCTATCGCTATGGGTGCCAGGATTGCAATTAATGCTTTAAATATTCTTGATTTCATAAACTTAATTTTGTGTATTTAAATAATGCAATTTCCAAGCCAAGATAAAATAAGCAGAAAGCTTAGTTTTCCTCAGGAACAATCAAACTCTGGTAATTTTTGTATCCTGCATTAAACTTTTCTTCCATTTTCAACCGTAGTTTCCGGGGTTTATGAACAATCAGACTGTCCCCAAACCCAAGCAGCAATCTTTCTAATTCAAAATTGATCTGAACACATATTTTAAATAGGGTTCCGTCTTCATCTTCCTGAATGATCTCCTGGCTTTTGTGCAGCGGCTTTGTTTTCACATAAGGAGCATTTCCTGCATCTACCCAAAAAATCACATTTCTGGGTTCCAGTGATTCCGAAACGGTAACTCCTACAATATCTTTGAAATATTCATCTCCATCCAGATCTTTATCAATATACGGAAGGCTTTCATCTGTTTCAATACTTTCCATCCTGTCCAGTGCCAAATTGTACATTTTCTGTTTATAAAGACAGATCAGAAACCAACGGTTGTTGAATTCCTTCAATAGCTGCGGATGTACAGTAAATATATTGGATTCTCTTGCTGTAAAGCTTTTGTAAAGAATCTTCAGTACTTTTTTATTCGCGATACTTTCATAGAGGATATCAATATGTTCCAATCCTTTCAGCTGTTCATTTTTATCGAGGTGAATGATTGATTTCTGATTGGTTGCATGAATTGAGTCTTCCAGTTTCTGAATAACCCCATTCATCTCTTTGAACATGGAAAAGTCCTTAAACTGTTTTAAAATCTGGACTGCATTGTTCATGGCCTTCAGGTCACTTTCATTCACAGAGATGTTATGAATACTGTATTCCGGATCACTGTAGCGGTAGTATTTTCTTTCGTATACTTCAATAGGAGCTTCATACCCGAATTTCTCACTCCGCATATTCTGAAGGTCAAGCTGGACCGTTCGCTTACTTACATAGGATTCTTTTCCTTCAAATTCAAATAATGCTTCTGAACATTCATCAATGAGATCTTCCAGCGTATATTTCCTGTATTTGTTTTTAAGACATTTATCTAATGTTTTGTATCGGATCAGAGCGTTTTTATTGGATGACATACCTTAGTGTTTAATGATTGGTGTTGTTAAATAAGCTGTTCACTTATTCATTTCTGCTCTTTTCTAAAAGTTATTTTTCCTTTAAAGCATTTTCGTCAAAAGTAATTCCCTCCCAACCGAATTTGATAAAGTTTCGGATATTCTGGTGATCATCTCCCTCCGGATTTTTCAAAACATCATCTCTATAAAATTCTCCAAAAAGCCAAAGTGTCTCTTCTTTCGTCAGATCCTGAATACTCGCGAAGCTGAATACTTTACACGAACCATTATTCTGCCCTGCCTGATTGGTAGTATCTCCGTTTTGAAAAGCTGTAGGAGTAAATTCATAATTTTCATCAATGTAAGCGATAACATCACCAAACTGAATAGTTTCCGGGAAATGTTTTAATTGTTCTAATAGTACCATAAACCTTGTTTTTTAATTATATATTATTGACGAATCCGCAAAACTGTTTTTTCGACTTAATAAACTTTTTGTAAAAATAATTAAAATTTCTTTATCTACGCAAAACTATTGCGCAATAATGATATTACTTTGCATCATCAAAATGAAACAAATGGAATTTAATGGAAATCATTTAATCGAATTAGGATATAGACCAGCAAAATGGTTTAAAGATGCCATTAGCTATATCAATGAGAATAATCTGGATGAACATCAGATCGCAGAATATCTGGCACAGTTCAGACAACCGGATCTAATTCCGCTTCATGAAACGGCTAAAGATTTTGTGATCAACATCCGTGCAGAACATGAAAGTGAAAATGATAATGTGGAAAAGGTCATCAGAACCATGAAAGTGCTGATGAAAACCCCTACTCTCGTTGGTGGTGCAATAATGCCTGATGCCTGTCCTACAGGTCCTGAAGGTCAGATTCCGGTAGGAGGTGTAGTAATTGCCAAGAATGCCATTCACCCGGGATTCCATAGCGCTGATATCTGCTGTTCTGTGATGCTGACGGATTTTGGAAAAACCAATCCTAAAGAGGTTCTGGATGCTGCACATTCCGTAACACACTTCGGATATGGAGGAAGACCAAGAGATGAACAGATGCCGATGTCTCAGGAACTGATGGATGCTTTCAGAGAAAATGAATTCTTAAATGATGAAAAACTGATCAGCATTGCCCGTTCTCATATGGGAACTCAGGGAGACGGAAATCATTTCCTGTTCGTAGGAATTTCCAAAAATACCGGAAATACAATGATGGTAACACATCACGGATCCAGAGCTCCAGGAGCAGCCTTATATGATAAAGGAATGAAAACGGCCAACCGTTTCAGACAGGAAATCTCTCCTGAAACATTAAAAGAAAATGCCTGGATTCCTTATGATACTGAAGAAGGTAAATCCTATTGGGAAGCACTTCAGCTGATCAGACAATGGACAAAAGAAAACCATACTTCCCTTCATGATGCAGTTTTGAATAAGCTGGAAATAGAAAAGGAAAACAGATATTGGAATGAGCATAACTTCGTTTTCAAAGATGGAGATCTGTTCTACCATGCAAAAGGAGCAACGCCGCTAGATGATAAATTCATGCCTGATATCACGGGACCAAGACTGATTCCGTTGAATATGGCAGAACCTGTTTTGATTGTGCAGGGAAAAGCGAATGAAAGAAACATAGGTTTTGCACCGCATGGAGCCGGAAGAAACTTTAGCAGAAGCCAGCATAAAAGATCTTTAGCTCATAAAACAACTGAAGAAATTTTTAACGAGGAAACAGAAGGATTAGATATCCGTTTCTACTCTAATGAGGTTGATATTTCTGAACTTCCGAGCGCTTATAAAAGTGCTAAGAACGTAAGAGCACAGATTGAAGAATATGGACTTTGCGAA
The DNA here is from genome assembly GCF_018362995.1 of Chryseobacterium indologenes. Taxonomy (NCBI): domain Bacteria; kingdom Pseudomonadati; phylum Bacteroidota; class Flavobacteriia; order Flavobacteriales; family Weeksellaceae; genus Chryseobacterium; species Chryseobacterium indologenes. The sequence goes on along the minus strand of NZ_CP074372.1, from coordinate 4,709,477 downwards.
GTTCTGGATGAGGTGATGCCTTACGGTTGTATCATGGCGGGAGACGTGCAGAAGAATGCTCCATGGAAGAAAAAGAAGAAATTCAGAAAAGCATAATTTTTAATTTAATATAATCCTTAGAGGTTTTCAAACACTAATAACCAGCCTTGCAGGTATAAAAGCCTGTAAGGTTCATGAAAACTTTTTATAACGGCAGGGGCAGTAGCTCAGATGGTAGAGCAACAAAATTACTTTTCGCTGCAGGCAACTAAAGTTCCTATAAATCGCCAAGATTGTGGGTCACAGGTTCGAGTCCTGTCTGCTCCTCAATACAATGAAAATGTTTACATTAACCTATTCATTTTCATTAGTTAAAAAAATTAAGGCAAAGAAAGTTCCTATAATTCAGAATTACTTTCCGCCTTTTTACAAATTATAAGGCAAAGGGAGTTCCTATATTTTGGAAAGATACTCCCCGCTTTTTATAAACTATAGGTAAAAGGAGTTCCTATACCCTTCACTTTTAATGAACATACTCCTCACTTATTTTTTAAACTAAAACAATGAAAACACTACAATTATTCAATGCGGTATTGGCCAAAGAATCGAATGCAGAGCCATTTATTTCCAATGACGGTTTTCTTATTGAACCTAATGCAGTTTGGGCAAAAAATGAGATCATCTCTTATTATGCCAAGGAAAAACTGAATGGAAATGATTTGAATAAAACTTTCCATAAATCCTGGGAGAAAATAAAAAATACTTCCAGAACTGAATTGTTTTTTGAACAGATCAGACACTATATTTCAACCTATAGAAGTAATTTTCAAAATGAAATTTACATTCCTAAAGAAATATTGGATGTTCCTGATACAAAATTAATTTTTAAAGTCATAAAAGCTTATACAGTAGAAGAAATGCAGGAAAAATGCCTTTCTCTCTTAAAGTCAGGAATTGCTTTAAAAGAAGAAACCATTGATGATTTGCTGCATATTCTGCATACGGAACTGGAATATGATTTCACAGGAAAAGAAAACATCAGAAATAAGGAAGCCATTATCAAAATAGCCGATCTATACGATATTTATCCTGAAAATCCTGTTGAGTTTTTCCGTTATGTCATTTATAAAACGACTCATACAACGCTTTTAATTAAAAATGATGAATTGATTACTTTAATTAAGCAAAGTAATTTTAATCCAACCTATCTGTTTGAAAGCTTTGGTATGGAAAAACTGGCAGAAATTTTCAACAGATTCAAGCCGTTATTCCTTGCTTATAAAAACAGAGCTCCGAAAGCTATTAATAAGATTTCAAAGCTTTCTAAAATAAACCATAAACCATTGATTTCAAATCCATTGAACAATACTACCAATACATTATTAGAAAACAGTGATTGGCATTGGCTGGAAAATGCGACACCGTTTGCATTATTTAAAGCATTGTCCGCATGTTACTCAAGAATGTATGGTCAGGATACTTTTGTCTATAGAGTCAGAAACGGAAAATCATGGACTAAAAAAGGTAAGGAAACTTACGTAAATCAGTTCAACTATGATTTCATTCTGGATTTCTTGAAACTGAAATATGAAAACCTTTCCGGAAAGAAGTTCTACTTCCCTGAGAATGTAGAATTTGCATTACCAGCTTCTGAAAAAATGTTTGTTGGAAATATTCCTACCGGAACCCGTTTTTATGGTGAAAGACTGGCAGTAGGTATTTATTGGGAAGATCAATGGGGAGCCAATGACCTTGACCTTTCAGGATTGAATATTGCCGGAAAAATAGGCTGGAATGCCGCTTATAACCATGGTGACGGACAATTGATGTATTCAGGAGATATGACTTCTGCTCCCAACGGTGCTGTTGAATATCTTTATGCCAATAAAGGGCATTGTGCACCAACACTTGTCATGAACAACGTTTTCAGCGGAGATGCCAATTGTGGATATAAAATCGTGATCGGAAAAGGAGATGATATTTCCTATCAGTATATGATGAATCCCAACAATTTATTTGCTGAAGCCAGATGTAATTCTGTTCAAAAACAGATGATTCTGGGAATGCTGGTAACAAAAAACGAAAAGCAATGTTTCGTACTATTGAATTTCGGAGCCGGACATTCTCATGTTTCAGGAAATAGTGAAGTTTCAATGATGGCTACAAGCGCATTGTATCAGCAATGGTACGAAGCGATGTCTTTCAATGAACTTGTAAAAGAGCTTGGCGCAGAGATTACCAGAGAAAAGTTCGAGGCTGACTTTGATTTTTCACTGGAAAGCCTGGAAAAAGATAGTTTTATCAGGATTTTTAAATAAATTCTATAACGTCATCTGATGCTATCGGGTGGCGTTTTTTTGTGAGATTTGATGAGGGGACGTTGAAAACTACCCCGTCAAAAATTCTTTGAATTTTCGCCACCCCTCCGGAGGAGGGGAATTTTTACGTCTTCAGTTGAAATAGTATTCAGAAGTGCGATTTCCTAATTAATTTTTCTGATAACGCGGGCTGGATTCCTGCGGAATGACAAACTGTACGGATAAAGCTCTATTGCTATTGTGTCATTCCGTAGGAATCTAAACATCATATTCTAGATAATGAATAATGCAGAATGTTTACAGTGACTATACATTCATCTTTTTCACAGAAAATATTCCGTCATTCACATTAATAATGACCTTCTTTCCATAATCAATCTGAATATTAAACATCTTTTCAAGTGGAAACTTAAGCACTGTCTGAAGAATCAAACGTATGACTCCTGCATGGGTAATGATGAGAACCTTATTGACATCGTTTTTCTGAATGAGTTCATTCCAAAAGTTGAGAACACGGGTCTGCATTTCAACAAGATTTTCTCCGCCAGCAGCTTTAACATTGATAAAATCTTTATACCACGGATTGATTTCTTCTTCCGGAATATTGGTCCATTTTTTCATTTCCCAGTTCCCGAAATTCATTTCGCGGAGTCTTTCATCTGTTTGATAATCCAATTTAAAATAATCGGCCAGAAGACGGCATCGCTCAGAAGAACTTGAGATAACGATATCATAATCATCATCTATCTCTAATGCATTAAAATCTTCAGGATAATCTTTTCTTAAAGGCATTTCAGCAAAACCATAACACAGGTTCTCCGGATTTTCTACGGCGGTATGACGGATTAAATGAATTTCCATGCGATCATTGTTCCTAAGTAAAATAAAACTTCACAAACCTGCTGTACGGATCCTAAACAGTCACCTGTGTAACCGCCAATATGCTTTTTAAAATACCATCCCATATATATTTTACCCAAATAGGCCAGCGCAAAAGCGAAAATCAACCGCCAGTCCGAAATCAGGGCAAAAGCAATTAAAACACTTATAAATCCTACCAGTAAAGCCATTCCATCCAAAGGTTTATTGGCCAAAGGTTTTGATTTGCTGACATCAATATCGGTAACATATCGGTGAGTATAAATCATAGTTCCCGAAATAAACCGGCTTACTGTATGCGCTAAAACAATGATGGCGAGAACTCTTACTGGTGCTATTATTCCCAAAGCCTGAATGCTGTAAAATTTCAATGCAAACAGCAGAATAATTCCAATGGTTCCATATGCTCCTACCCGACTGTCTTTCATAATGGTCAGTATTTTTTCCTTTCCATATCCTCCTCCGAAACTATCGCACATATCTGTGAAACCGTCTTCATGAAACGCCCCGGTAAGTAAAACACTGGAGACCATCATTAAAACAATTCCTATTTCAAGATTAAAGAGCATCGTAGAAAGATAAAGAATTACAGCATTAATGAGTCCTATCACTAATCCAACCCAGGCAAAATACTTTTGGGATTTATTCATAATCTCACTGGAATATGGAATGGTAAACGGAACCGGAATTCTTGTGAAAAACATCAGTGCTGTTGCAAAGTAGATCAATTCATTTTTTATGGTTTTCATTTAATTTTTATTTGATACCTGTGCTCCCTCAAAACTCGACATTTCATTCAGGAAATTAACTGCGCTTTGAATAATCGGATAGGCCAATGCACAACCTGTTCCTTCTCCAAGACGCAGATTCAGATTGAGAATAGCTTGTTCTCTCATCAGTCCCAACAATTGAGGATGGGCATTTTCATTGCTTACATGACAGAAAATACAGTTGTTCAGAATTTCAGGATTCTTTTTCCAGACCGTGGCTACCGCTACCGTTGCAATAAATCCATCTACCATAATCAGCATATTGTGATGATAAGCTTCTTCGATGGCACCAATTATTTGTACGATTTCTAATCCTCCGAAGGTTTGTGCAATTTCATCCTCGGTCATTTCAGCAGGATATTTTTCTATAGCTTCTTTTAAGATACTGACCTTATTGTCCAGCTGATGATCATTCAACCCGGTTCCACGTCCGATACAATTGGTAATCGGAATGTCAAACAGTTTGCTCATCATCAATGAAGAAGCGGAAGTATTCCCGATTCCCATTTCACCGAAACCAATGATATTACAGCCTCTTTTAGCGATCTCAGACACCACAGATTTTCCATTTTTAAGGGCCTGTTGAAATTCTTTGGGCGTCATCGCCGGTTCTTCCAGGATATTACGGCTGGATTTTCTTACTTTTTTGTCTACCAGATCCAATCCTACCGGAAAATCAAAATTGACTCCGGCATCTACAATTTTGATTGCAATATCATTCTGCCTGCAAAAAACATTGATAGCAGCACCTCCACCCAGGAAATTCATTACCATCTGATAGGTTACCTCCTGTGGATAAGCACTTACACCCGCTTTGGCAATCCCATGATCGGCTGCAAAAACTACCATATGAGGATTCAATAACTGTGGGGAAGTAGTTTTCTGAACCATTCCGATTTTATGGGCAAGGTGTTCCAGATGTCCTAATGCCCCTAACGGCTTTGTTTTAAAATCAATTTTATGCTGTAATTCTGATGATAACATGGGTGTTTATAGTTATGTTAAATGGAAAAGTGCAATATTAGTAAAATAGAGAGTATTTTGTATCGTTTGTCTGTAGTTTTTATGAGTTGGAAGCTGGTAGCTGGAAGTAAGAAGAAGAAATTTCCCACACCATTCTCAAACTCTCCTACACACAAACTCACCAACCCGAAACTCCCAACCCGCATCTCGAATCCCGTAACTCAAAACCCTACGTAAGAACATTGCGCACTAGCCTTTTTACTTTGTAACATAAATAAAAAACAATGACACCAAAAATACTTGAAAAAATAAAAGAAGTTGAGGCAAGACGCGGCGTAGAAGTCCTTCTTGCGGTAGAATCAGGGAGCAGAGCATGGGGTTTTGCGTCTCATGACAGTGATTATGATATACGTTTTATATACCGCCATGACAAAGACTGGTATCTTTCTCCCTGGGATAAGGATGAAACGATAGAATTTATGACGGAAGATGATCTGGACGGTTCCGGCTGGGATCTGAGAAAGACCTTCCATCTTTTGTTGAAGTCGAATGCGGCCTTGCTGAGCTGGTTCTACTCTCCTATCGTCTATAAAGTGGATGAAAAGTTTATAGAACTGTTTAGACCTCTGGCAGATACCTGTTTTTCTCCGGTTGCGGTTTCTTATCACTATTTAAGCATGAGCAAGAAATATCTGGAAGCCTGCAGAAGTGAAGAAGTAAAATTAAAAAGTTATTTTTATTGCTTACGAACGACATTAACAGGAAAATGGATCATAGAAAAAGGAACAGTTCCGCCTGTACTGTTCAGTGATCTGCTTGTTTTAACAGATGATGCAACCAGACGGAAAATAGAAGATCTTGTTGTCTTAAAAGGAACCAAAGGAGAATCTTATTACCATCCGAACGATTGGGAATTGTTTGATTTTCTTGAGAAAACAATCGCTGAGAATGAGGAAAAAGCAAAAGGTCTATCAGGAGGAAAGGTGGATAAGGCTGAGATGGAAAGAGTTTTCAGGGAGATATTAAAACTTTAAAGAAAGATAACATGAAAATATTCAACTTTTTCAAAAAGAAATATATTCAAAAGGAGATTGAAAGATTGATTCCCAAAGAGAAAGAAAAAATACATGAATTTATTGAAAGATGTCAATTTTTAAAGGAAGAAATGGGAATTGAAGTCCCTCTGTCAGTGATCGAAACTTTCAAAAGGTATGATCTTCCCAAACACAATTATTTTTATAGTATTTTTTGGAATATTGATGATGATAGTTTTATCATTTTCTATACGGAAGCTTTTATTGAATTAGTTGTTACCCGATATAAAGAACTTCACGGAAAGGATGCAGATTTAGCTATATTGTTACAACAGCTTGATGATGCAGTTTATGAATTCCGTATAAAAGAAGATTGTTTTGACAGAACAAATCCTTCTTTTAACTTTATCAACAACTGTTATGAAGAGTTCAGAAAGTCTGGAGAAGAACTTATTATCACTATGGATTTGGGAAATTATGACAATCTTGTTCTCAATAAAGAAGAAAAAGGCAATGTGGGGTATAATTTATCATCTTATAAAACAACTGCAGGAATAAAATATAAATTTCTTACACAATTCAAACCTTTACCGGAAATCATCAAAGAAACTTTTGATGCACTTTAATTTTTGAAGTTCACTTAATACACCACAATTATTCCAAAAAAAAATAAAAAAATCATGACCATCCAAGACCTAAAAACCCGCAACCTCCTCCTCTTCGAAGCCATTTCCGGAAGTCGCGCTTTTGGGCTGGCAACGGAGAATTCTGATACGGATATCCGTGGAGTGTATTATCTGCCGAAGAAAGATTTCTTTGGTCTGAATTACATCCCGCAGGTTTCCAACGAGACCAATGACATTACGTATTACGAAATCGGGAGGTTTGTAGAACTGCTGCAGAAAAACAATCCCAATATCCTTGAAATTCTGGCAAGTCCGGAAGATTGTATTCAATATAAACATCCGTTGATGGATCTGCTGAAAACCGAAGATTTCCTTTCAAAACTCTGTAAAGATACTTTTGCAGGCTATGCTGTTTCCCAGATCAAAAAGGTGAAAGGTCTTAACAAAAAGATTTTAAATCCTGTTGATAAAGAAAGAAAATCTATTCTGGATTTCTGTTTTATCCTTAAGGGGCAAGGTTCTGTACCGTTGAAAAAATGGCTTCTCGAATTCCCTTTCTCTGGAGGGGTGTCCGAAGGACGGGGTGGTTCACAGGAAAAATGCGGATTAATCAACATTGACCATACAAAGGGAATGTATGCTTTATTTTATGATGAATCGGGAACATTGGGTTATAAAGGTGTTATGCAGAATGAAGAGGCAAATCAGGTTTCTGTGTCGTCCATTCCTAAAGATGAAAAACCGGTCGCTTATCTGTTCTGTAACCTTGATGCCTACTCTGTTTACTGCAAAGATTACAGAGAATATTGGAAATGGGTGGCTGAGCGTAATGAGGACCGTTATAATGTCAATCAGACCCACGGGCAAAATTACGACAGCAAGAATATGATGCACACCATCAGGCTCCTGCAGTCCTGTGAACAGATTTTTAAAACCAGTTCACTGACGATCCGCGTAGAAAACCGGGACGAACTGTTAGATATTAAAGCGGGCAACCAATCTTATGAAAGTGTAATGCAAATGGCAGAACACCTTATACAATCAATAGAAAAACACTATTCAACATCCAGTCTTCCTGACGGGCCGGATCTGGAAAAAACAACGAAAATCTTAATTCAGATCAGGGAAAAACTTTATCATAATGATGAATTATAAATGATGAGTGATGAATGTGGGATTGTAAACTCCAACACTCCCACTCTCTTACTCTCAGCCTCAGTAACCCGAAACTCGCACCCAGCACCCAACTCCCACTCACTTTTTCGACGCCTTCGCCACCGGATTATAATCCAAACAGATTCTGATCCAGTATTCAAAATCAGCTGCTTTTTGAAAACCAATGGGTTCAACATAGCAATATCCATTTAACTGCTTGCCTTTCATAATCATCGGCAGAAAACCTTTTTTCTCCGAAACCTCATCTTCCATTTCCGGATCATAACGGCACATCAGGTTGTCATGACTGATATTGATACACATTTTCCCGTTTACCAGAAAAGACAGTCCGCTGAACATTTTCTTCTCTTCAACCTCAATATTTTCTATGATTGAAAGCCGTTCACGTACCCGGTCGGCAAGTTCAGTACTGTAAGCCATGGTTTCTATTTTTTTATTATTTAAAATTAATTAAAAACAGTGATTATCACAACGTTTTCAATACTTTATTCTCAAATTCCACACAATACAAAATAAAATTTTATTTAAATCAATTATTGTTTTACGATAATTAATTATACATTTGCAATATCAATTACTCTTCGTACCATGAACCAGACCAAAATTATTTCAAAAATTTTATTTTATATCTGCTCTGTATTGTCGGCCGGATATTTAATCACTTTTGTGTATTCCGTATTCTGCCTGATCAGCGGATTTGCGGTTACACCTTATAAAGAGGGGAAGTTCCTCCACATCAATTATCCGTTTACAGAACAGCCATTTCTGAATATCGAAAACAATTACTCCTATATGATTTTTTCATTTCTGTCTGTACTCATCACTTATGGAATCTTTTTCTGGTTATCTGCCAGGGTTTTCAAAGTATTTTTCCAGCAGAAACTGTTTACTCAGGAAAACATTATTCAACTTAAGAAATTTTACCTGTACAATATTTTTATCCCGCTTCCACTGGTGATGATCGCGAGTTTCTTTGTGGAAGTAGAAAGTATGATATGGGGACTGGTGTTTATTCACTTTATGCTTGGAATTTTCTGTCTGTTTCTTGCGAATATCTTTAAGCAAGGACTACATTTGCAAAACGAACAAGACCTATTTATTTAAAATGCCAATTATAGTCAACTTAGATGTGATGCTTGCCAAACGAAAAATGCAGAGTAAAGAATTGGCAGAAAAACTGGGTATCACGCCCGTAAACCTCTCTATCCTGAAAACCGGCAAAGCCAAAGGTGTCCGCTTCGATACCCTTGAAGCCATTTGTAAAATCCTGGAATGCCAGCCGGGAGATATTCTTGAATTTAAAGAGTAATCGAGATTCGAGTTGCGGGATTCGGGGTACGAGTTACGTGTTGGAGCGTTTAGAGTGGGTGTGTAAAAATTCCACTTCTAACTTCCAGCTAATACTCCAATCCTAAACTTTAAACCCTAAACTTTAAACTTTAAATTTAAACTAGCTGCCGAAAGGCCGCCCGTCCTTTTATTCCCCAAACACAACGTTATGAACACATTATCAATCAACAATCTCAGTCTTACCTACAAAAATGGTTTTCAAGCCATTAAGAACATTTCCCTCGACATCCAAAACGGAATGTTCGGGCTGCTTGGTCCCAACGGAGCCGGAAAATCTTCTCTGATGAAAACCATTGTAGGGCTTCAGAAACCAACATCGGGAACACTGCTTTTCAATGAAGTAGATATTATCAAAAATCCCGATTATATCAAACAGAATCTTGGATTCCTACCTCAGGACTTTGGTGTTTATCCAAAGGTATCTGCTTATGACCTATTGGAACATATTGCTGTATTGAAAGGTATCACCGACAAAAATAATCGTAAAAATCAAATTCTGGGTCTTCTTGAAAAGGTCAACCTTTCTGATTTTGCTAAAAAAGAAGTACACACCTTCTCCGGAGGAATGAAACAGCGTTTCGGCGTAGCCCAGGCATTATTGGGAGATCCGAAAATTATTATTGTGGATGAACCCACCGCAGGATTGGACCCTGAAGAACGTAACCGATTTAATACATTGCTTAATGATATCAGCCAGGATGTGATTGTGATTCTGTCCACTCATCTCGTTGAGGATGTCAGAAACCTTTGCTCAGAAATGGCGGTAATGAATCACGGACAGATTCTCAGAAAAGGAAATCCGGGAAAATTAATCGCAGAGCTGGAAAATAAAATCTGGTCAAAACCGATTGACAAAACCGAACTGGAAACCTATGGTTCCAGCTATGAGATCATCAGCAGACAGCTTCTCGAAAGGGAGCTTCATATTACTGTATTTTCTGAAGAATCTCCCAAAGATTTCAGTTCCGTAACTCCTTTACTGGAGCACGTTTATTTCCAAACACTCACTCAAAAACCTTAATCATGAACACTATATTTTTATTTGAAGCCGGACGCTCTTCCAAGCACTGGCTCACCTATCTTGTGGCCTTACTCTTAGTTGCTATTGGTATTTTTTGCGGAAGCCAGTTCAATCTTTCAGTGGGGGAAGGAATTTATTTAAACTCACCTTATACTATCGGTTTTATGACCGGAATGCTGAGTCTTGCGGTTATTTTTTTTGCTACCGTATATGCTTTACAGCTCTTGTTTAAAGATCAGGATTCAAAATTTGACCACATTCTGTTTTCATTTCCGATTTCAAAATCCACTTATCTGAAAGGGAAATTCATCGCTTATTTTCTTCAGACATTTGTAAGCTTTTCATTTCTGATGACAGGATTTATTATAGGACAAATCATGCGTACCGGAAGTGAAATGCAGGAAAACTTTACGATTATCCATTACCTCTATCCTTTATTGATCTTTGGCCTTACCAACAGTTTATTTGTCTGCAGTTTTCTGTTTCTTATTTCATTTATTGTCAGAAAAAAACTGCTGGTTGTAGTAGGCGGACTGCTTTTGTATGTCTTATACATGGTTATTTTATTATTTTCAAACTCACCTTTTATGGCTGGAAGCTTGCCTCAGTCTCTGGAAACTCAGCAGTTTTCAGCTTTGATTGACCCTTTTGGACTGTCTGCTTATTTCATGCAGGCCCGTGATCTTAGTTCGCATCAGAAAAATATCCAGATGGTTCCTTTTACGGGTTACCTTTTGTTGAACAGACTCTTGTTTATTCTTGTATCAGCAGGATTTCTACTTCTCTCACTCAGATTATTTTCATTTTCCAATTTATCCGGAAAGAAAGTAAAAATGTCGGGAATTATTCAGCCATTATCGGAAACGAACAGATCAGAATATTCAACTGTTTCAGCTAATTTTGGTGGGTTGACTTCTTTTCGGGCTGTATTTTCTTTTGTGAAAACCGATCTTACTTATCTGTTTAAAAGTATTGCTGTCCCCGCAGTTTCTATTCTTCTATTATTTTGTGTCGGCATGGAAATGTATGCCGAGATTGAAAAAGGAATTCGTCTTCCGCAGAAATATGCCGGTTCGGGACTTATGGCAACAACCATTTCAGAGAATTTTCATCTGCTGGGTCTCCTTATTTCAGTTTATTTTCTGAATGATATTTTCTGGAGAAGCCGAACTTCTGGATTTTTTCTGATTGAAAACAGCACTTTTTTCTCAAAAAACAGATTAGCCGGGCATTTTATTTCGATCAGTCTTCTGCTGTTTTTCTTTACAGGAATTCTAATTGCCCAGGGAATTGTCTTTCAGGCAGCTTATCAGTATTTTCATATCGACTGGAAGGCGTATCTCGGCGTTTTCCTTTTCAATACTTTCCCTCTGATTCTGTTTTCCGGATTGATCCTTTTCATTAATGACAGAATTCCTAATAAATTCATTGCACTCGGAGTTTCCATTCTTGCAGTTTTTGTATTGTCCGGTCCTGTTTCCGGGAAAATCATCTCCTACCCTCTTTTCAGAATATTTTCTGATTTTAAAGGCACTTACAGCGATTTTAACGGCTATGGAATCTATGAAAAAGCTTTTGCACGAAGGCTTCTGTTCGGAGCGGCTGCCATCTGTACTTTATGGATGTTTAATGGTTTAATCAGGAGTAAAAAAACACCTGTTGCCTCTTCCATTTTAAGTATTTTCCTGCTGGTTTCAGGGATCTTTGCCGGAATATTTTTTATGAAAGGATATATTCCTAAAAACGAAGACCAAAATCTCTTAAGCTCAGTAGAATATGAAAAAAACTTCCGGAAATATGAAAATATTCCACAGCCCGATATTACTGATGTTACCACAGAAATTAAGTTGTATCCTTCAGAAAATGCCTACCAGATTGCAGGAAAATACACCCTTACCAATCAAACCGATCAGCCCATCAATAAATTACTCGTCAATTTTAATGAGGATTTAAAGCTTAAATCGGCTGCATTGACATCAGGTCCTGAAACAATAAAAATTGATAAAAACACTACAGAAATTGTATTACAACAGGCTATTCAGCCAGGCAAAACTGCTTCCCTGAACTTCACCCTATCTTATCAATGGTTTGCTGTTAATGGTCATCAATCCTTTAATGCCATTATTGAAAACGGATCTTTTATGAGAATCAGCAGATATTATCCCACCATTGGTTATCAAAAGGATTATGAGATTCAGGATGAAAAACAGCGCCGCCAGTTCAAATTGGGAAAACTTACGGAACTGAAGAAACCGGAAGGTCCTGAAGTAATAAAAAAGGATTTTATTAACCTTAATATGATTGTTTCTACTGAAGGGAACCAAACAGCCATAGGCACCGGAGATCTGGTAAAGAAATGGACAAAATCAGGGCGTCATTATTTTGAGTACAAAGCAGGTCAAATCCCTTTTCGCTTTGCCGTTTCTTCAGCTAACTATGAAATAAAAAGTGAGAAGTATAAAGGAATTATCATCAATATCTTCTATCATCAAAAACATTTTGAAAACGCAGATCATCTTCTGGAAAATGCAAAACTTACTTTAAATTACTGCCAGCAGAATTTCGGGAAATATCCTTTTAAAACCATCAATTTTGCAGAGATTTCGTCATTTACCCGAGGTTTTGCTGCAACAGCCTATCCTTCTGCCATCTTTATGCCTGAAGATATGATTTTTCATGCTAATATACAGGCAGATAAGAAACAGGATGTCATCAATGAACTTGCAGGACATGAGCTTTCACATCTCTGGTGGGGAAACAGTCAGATCAATCCTGACGACAGAGAAGGTTCTGTAATGCTTACCGAAACACTGGCGATGTATACAGAAATGATGCTTTATAAGAAAATGCATGGCAGAGAAAAAATGATGGAAAGAATCAAAGTACATGAGCAGATCTATGACAATGAAAAAGGATTATCCGAGAATGTTCCCATCTATAAGGCTACGGGAGACGTTCCTCATATTTCTTATTCCAAAGGGGCTGCAGCCATGATAGAATTGAGTAATTTAATTGGTGAGGATAATGTCAATGCAGCTTTAAAAAGCTTTTTGAACAACAATCAATATCCTAAGAAACCCTCTTCACTGGATTTGATTAATGAGTTTTATAAAGTAACAAAAGATCCTTCAATCAGAAAACAGATCGACAAATTATTCAAAACCATTTAAAATTTGAGTTTTACCCTATGATTCACAAGGTAAAAAAATTAAAATAGATTGGTTCACCTTTGGTTCACAATAAAGATATAAAAGCAAAAATCCCTCAAATTGAGGGATTTTTTATATTTAAGAATGAATCTTATTAAGCTTCGTTGGAAGGAGTTTGGTTTTCCACTGGTTTTTCGCTTTGTGGCTTTTCACCTTGTGGCTTCTGTCCTTCAGGTCTTCTTTGTCCCTCTGGTCTACCTTGTCCTTCCGGTCTTGGAGGTCTTGGTAAAAGAACTTTTCTTGAAAGTTTCATTTTCTTACGGTCATCATAACCCATGAACTTCACTTCTACTTCATCACCTTCAGCATAAGGAACTTTGTCCAGACGAGCCCATTCAATTTCAGAAATGTGAAGAAGTCCTTCTGTACCTTTAGCAATGGCTACAAATGCACCAAAGTCCATTACTTTCACTACTTTACCTTTGTAAATTTCACCTACAACCGGTACGAAAGTAATTTCGTTGATCTTAGCAACAGCAGCATTGATTTTCTCTCTGTCTGTTCCTGCAATTTCGATACGTCCGATTTCTCCGACTTCTTCGATAGCAATAACAGTATCAGTATCTTTCTGCATCTGCTGAATAATTTTTCCTCCAGGCCCGATTACAGCTCCAATGAAGTCTTTAGCGATCTCCATTACTACCATTTTCGGAGCGTGAGGCTTCACATCTGCTCTTGGTTCGGCAATTGTTTCAGTGATTTTATTTAAGATGTGTAATCTTCCGTCTCTAGCCTGCATCAAAGCTTTTTCCATGATATCCATAGAAAGTCCCTGGATTTTGATATCCATCTGACAAGCAGTGATACCGTCTGCGGTACCTGTTACTTTAAAGTCCATATCTCCAAGGTGATCTTCATCTCCTAAGATATCAGAAAGTACCGTGAATTTACCTGATTTTGCATCTGTGATCAATCCCATTGCAATACCGGAAACAGGTTTTGTAATCTGTACCCCGGCATCCATTAGTGCTAGTGTTCCTGCACAAACTGTTGCCATTGAAGATGAACCGTTTGATTCCAGGATATCAGAAACAATTCTGATGGTATATGGATTTTCTTCAGGAATTACAGCCTGCAATGCTCTCTGAGCAAGGTTACCATGTCCTACTTCTCTTCTTGAAGTTCCTCTTAAAGGTCTTGCTTCACCTGTAGAGAAAGGAGGGAAGTTATAATGTAAGAAGAATTTCTCGTCGTGTTGCGTGATAACGCTGTCTACCATGTTGGCATCTTTCACAGAACCTAACGTTACTGCTGTTAAAGACTGAGTTTCACCTCTTGTAAACACTGCAGATCCATGAGCTCCCGGAAGATAATCAATTTCTGACCAGATTGGACGGATCGTTTGAGGATCACGACCATCAAGACGGATATTGTCTTCAAGAATCATCTGACGCATTGCTTCTTTCTCTACATCATGATAATATACTTTTACGAAAGGTGTTACTCTTTCCAATTCTTCTTCGTTATCAGCATATTGAGCAAGGAATTCTTCACGAACCGCTTTGAATTTCTCTCCTCTCTCCTCTTTTCCAGATGGAGTTCTTGCTACTTCATATACTTTATCGTAAGTTTCTTTCCATACTTTTTCACGAATTTCTTCGTCATGAGTTTCGTGAGAATATTCTCTCTTAGGGAAAGCTTTTCCTACTTTTTCTGCTAATCTCTCCTGAGCTTCAATTTGCTTTTTAATTTCAGCATGACCAAAATTAATAGCTTCTAACATTTCCTGCTCAGAAATTTCTTTCATTTCACCTTCTACCATTACGATGGAGTCTTTAGTAGCTCCAACCATGATGTCCAGCTCAGAATTTTTCAATTCTTCATAGCTTGGGTTGATAGAAAGTACTCCGTCAAATCTTACAACTCTTACCTCAGACATTGGTCCGTTGAAAGGGATATCAGTAATAGCAATAGCTGCAGAAGCCGCCAAACCTGCTAAATCATCAGGAATTGTTTTTCCGTCATAAGAAATTAATGAAATCATCACCTGAACTTCAGCATGGAAATCTTCAGGGAAAAGCGGACGTAAAACTCTGTCCACCAAACGCATTGTTAAAATTTCCTGATCAGAAGGTCTTGCTTCTCTACGGAAGAAGTTTCCAGGAATTCTTCCACCTGCGTAGAATTTTTCTCTGTAATCAACTGTTAATGGTAAAAAATCTACACCAGGATTTGCTTCTTTATTGGCTACAACAGTTGCTAAAAGCATTGTTCCACCCATTTTTACTACCACAGATCCGTCAGCCTGCTTGGCCAATTTCCCTGTTTCGATAGTGATTTCTCTGCCATCAGCAAGAGTAATCATTTCTGTAAACGCTTGAGGTATACTCATAAATTTGTCTTCTTAATACTCCGTATTGAGTATGAATTAATATTTAAACTCTTTAAATTTCGTGTGCAAAGGTACTATATAATAATGAAATATTAAATTTTTCACTTGCATAAATAGGCTGTCAAAATACAAAAAATTGGCTATCAGTTGATGAAAGATTCAAAAATTTATAGCTGTAATCTCAACTTATTCGTTATTTGTGAAAACAAAAATGTGTTTTTCTGAAGATAATGCATTGAAAAATGCTGGTGTTTTTGTATTATTGTCTCAAAAAATGAAAATAATATTCTGAATTGAAAAGAAGTATACATTTCATTATAAAAACCATTAAAATTATTGCAAAAACATAGGTTGATCCCTATATTTGCCTTACTTCACAAAATTCAATGCTGTGTGCAAAAAAAGTTAAGGACTTATCCTTATACAGATAAATAAATGTTTATGATTAATAAAGAAGTACAATCGCAAAGCAGGAATTATACGGTTCCGTTGATTACCATCACCCTGCTGTTTTTTATGTGGGGATTCATCACCTGTATGAATGATATCCTGATTCCCTATCTGAAGCAACTTTTCAATCTTACCTTTTTTGAATCCATGCTGGTACAGTTCTGCTTCTTCGGAGCTTACTTTATCGGATCGCTGATTTATTTCCTGGTCTCTATTACAAAAGGAGATCCTATCAATAAATTAGGCTATAAAAAAGGAATCCTGTTCGGAATTTTTCTCGCAGCTTTTGGCTGTGTCCTGTTTTATCCGGCAGCTACGTTTTCGTATTATCCGTTGTTTTTAGGGGCCTTATTTATTTTAGGATTAGGCTTTACCGTATTGCAGATTACTGCCAATGCCTATGTTTCGTTACTGGGAAGTGAGGAATCTGCTTCCAGCCGATTGAATATGACACAGGCATTCAATGCATTCGGAACTACGATTGCTCCTGTGCTTGGAGGCCATCTTATTTTTGAATTTTTCTCATCCCCGGACGGATCATTCAGTGCGGTAGCAACAAGAATTCCGTATCTTATTTTTGCAGGAATCCTTTTATTGGTTGCCCTATTGATTTCCAGAGTTAAACTTCCATCATTCCAGATGGGTGAAGAAGAAGTTGTAAAAGGTTGGGGAGCTCTTGAGTTCAGCCATCTGAAATTCGGGGTATTTGCTATGTTCTGTTATGTGGGCGGAGAAGTAGCGGTGGGAAGTTTTATCATCAGTTTCCTTGAGCAACCGCAGATTATGGGCTTCAATGAAATCATCAGTAAGAATTACCTTTCTCTGTATTGGGGTGGTGCCATGATCGGCCGTTTTCTTGGAGCTATCTCTTTGAACCAATCTTTAAGCCAAGGCAAAAAAGCTGTTTATATGCTTGGGGCAGCAGGAGCTGTTTTCCTGGTAATCTTCAGCATTGTAAATCTTACGTTCTCTCAGATCAGCTTTTTCCTTGTATTTATCGTTCTGAATTTCATTGCCTTTTTCATTGGTAAAGCGGCTCCCGCAAGAACGCTATCAATCTTTGCAGCGATCAATGTCGTATTATTGATTTCAGCCATGGTCAATCATGGAGAACTGGCTATGTACAGCATTTTAGGAATCGGAATTTTCAACTCTATCATGTTCTCTAATATTTATACGTTGGCTATTTCAGGATTGGGTAAATATACCAGCCAGGGATCATCATTAGTGGTAATGGCTATTTTAGGAGGTGCTATTGTTCCTATATTTCAGGGATATCTTGCAGATCAGTTTGGAGTACAGCATTCATTCATTATTCCTGTATTCTGCTATCTGGTTATTCTGATCTTCGGTGCTTACTGTACCAAATATCTTGGCCATGTGGAAACCACTGAAGCCAAATCAGGGCATTAAAAATCAATCATATCAAAATGTATAAGCGGAATATCTCAAAGGTGTTCCGCTTTTTTTCGGTCTTAAAATGTAACTTTCTACCATAAAAAAGAACTTATCTAATAATTAACACCAAATTATTATGAAAATACAATTAAAGCTTGAATACGCAGCATTTCTGTTGTTAGGGATCTATGCTTTTGCCCAAACGGGATATTCATGGTGGTGGTTTGCCGGACTATTCCTTGCGCCGGACATTTCAATGCTGGGGTATACAGTGAATACAAAGGTTGGAGCATTTTTCTATAATCTATTCCATCACTTTGGAGTAGCTGTGATTGTTTATTTTGCCGGAACAGCCTTATCTCTTCCCTATTTGCAGATGACAGGAGCCATCTTATTTTCTCACTCCGCTTTTGACAGGATTCTGGGCTATGGATTGAAGTATCCGGATAGTTTTCAGAATACGCATTTGGGAAAGGTTGGAAAGAAGGCTGAATAAAATAGCTATTATGGGTTGACCACCCCGTCAAAAATTCTTTGAATTTTCGCCACCCCTCCAGAGAAGGGGAATTTTCGCACCTTCAGTTGTGTTATTGGCTTAAGTTGTAATATTTTTATGGATAATAAAATCTGGATTCTTACGGAATAACAAACTGAATGATACAACTCTATTTGAATTGTGTCATTCCGCAGCGATTCTTTGTTAAAATCAAAGACTTTCAAAACTTAAGTGTTCTTCTCAAATATCTAATAGTTTCTAAAAAAGCTTTGTCCCTTTTTATGGTTAAAGATTCGATGTATTATAAAACAAAAAAGCAACCTCTTTCGAAGTTGCTTCTTATTTTGAAAATCTTTATAGATTATTTTCTTAAACCTAATGCAGCAATAATAGCTCTGTATCTTGCGATATCTTTCTTTTTAAGGTAATCTAATAAACTTTTTCTCTTACCTACCAATTTCACTAGAGATCTCTCTGTGTTGAAATCGTGACGGTTAGCCTTTAGGTGTTGAGATAAGTGGTTGATTCTGAAAGTGAAAAGAGCAATTTGTCCTTCTGCGCTTCCTGTGTCCTGTGCAGATTTTCCATGTTGTGCGAAAATTTCCTGCTTTTTGTCTGTTGTTAAGTACATTCCAATATTGTTTAATGATTATTATGTAACGGGTGCAAAATTACGACTATTTTTTGATTCTGCAAACATTATTGATTTCATAAATCAAATTTGATAGAAAAAAATGTTAAAAATTTCTTAATAAATTTTATGCAATCCAACGAAAAGGCAGTAATTTTGCATTCGAATTACAAATGAAAAAAATTATATTCTTTACAGCAATTACTACTTTTTTATTCATCAGCTTTACTTCGGTAAAAGCTCAAAAAAATGCTGATGACAAAATAAAAAAAGTTCTGTACTTCAATCCTGAAGTAGAGCCTGATATTGACGAAATAAAAGACCCTACCAACAATGCTTTCTTTGATGCCGTTACCGATAATTTCAGTGGCAGAAGAAATAAAATGCTTCGCGCAGAAGTTCAGGTTCCCTTTGACAGCATAGATAAACAGACTATTGTAGACTACTGCCTCAACAATGATGCAGATTTTGCCATTGTTTCCAAAGTGAGATATTTCAAAGTTGGATTTGGAAAATATGTTTTCTCCAATCAGGTGGTTGTGAGTATGAAACTCTTTGGTGCTGACGGCACTCTTGTAACCGAAACGGACCATGATACCTACCGAAAAAACATGCGTCTGCTGGGCTCCACAACCAATTCTGTCAAAATAGGAACCGAAGGAGCAATAAGGGGAATCATCAAAAAACTGAGAAAGCTGAAACCGACGGAAGCAGAGCTTTGAGTTTAAAGTTTAAGGTTGGAATATAAGACCTTTGATAATCAATGGTCAATTTTGCTTCGCAAGTCAATTGTGAACTTTTATTTCATTGCTCAATTAGCTGTATCAGAAAAATTCATCATTCATCATTCATCATTCATCATTCATCATTCATAATTTTCACGAAGTATTTCCTGTCTCCTTAATTATAAATATTTTCATGTTAAATAAAGCACTTGTCCGCACTTATGGAACAGGTGCTTTTCATTTTAAATACATCATAAATAATTGATTAACAATTAAATATTTTCACTAAATAAGGAATTATTAAATATTTTTTACTATTTTAGTCTGAAATTAAAACCAAAATATCATGAAAAATCTAAAGAAACTCAGCAGAGAAAAAGCAAAACAAGTTAATGGAGGATCCATGGAACGATGTAGCGAAACCAATCCCTGTGCTGTTGGATGGTGCTGCTTCGGAATCTGTTCACCCTTCATCTGTCTTGAATAGAATATAAAAACTTAACTAACTCACATAAAATCAAATCTCATGAAAAATCTAAAAAAACTCAGTCGACAAGTGCAAAAGGAAATCAAAGGCAGCGGACCTTTCAAAAGATGTACGGAACATTATGAATGTCCGGGCGGATCATGTTGTCATAACATCTGTGTTGTGAACCCATGTCCACTGGAATAATATATGATCATTACGGACACCTGCAATTGTAGGTGTTTTTTTATTTAAAAATTAAATAAAATATTGATTTACGGCAAAATATTTTCACCACCAAATGAATAATATGAAAATATTTACTATTTTAGTCTAACATTAAATCTAAACTATAACTATATGAAAAATCTAAAAAAACTCAGCAGAGAGGCTGCGAAACAAATTAATGGCGGCATAGGACCGTTCAGATGCAGTATAACAAGACCATGTTCTGTGGGATATTGCTGCAATGGAGAATGTCTTGATCATGACTGTCCGATAGAGCCTTAATCTTAAATATTTGATCACCATGAAAAATTCAAATCTTAAGAAGCTGAACAGGCTGGAGCAGAAAAATATTAAAGGAAGCGGAATAAAAAAGTGTGGAGACAACTCAGATTGCGGACCATACCAGTGCTGTACAAATGCTGTTTGTACGTACATCCCTACCTCAGAATGTGAACCAATTTAAAGAATATTGGAATTTAAATTTAATTTTTGAACATCTGCTTCGGCGGGTGTTTTTTTTGCCCTTATACTGAAGTGATAAACTTTAATTAATCCTTAATTTTGCCACTTTATTGCTCAGTCTTAAAAATTTGAATTATTTTTGCATATCCAAAAAATTTCACGTTTTGAATTCTAGAGACGAACTTATCTTCAACCCTGCCGATATTGCCGAAACTCTCAGCGAACTTCCTGCTGACGAGAGGCTGCTCGCGTTTCTGAAGGTTCCGAAAGAATACAAAGCAGAGGTTTTTTCACATCTTGATCCTGATTTCCAGGAAGATACCATCAGAAGTATCGGAAGCGATGAAGTTTCTGAGATCCTGAATGCAATGACTCCGGATGACAGGACAGCTCTTTTCGAGGATTTCCCAGATGAGCTTATTAAATATTCTATTAATCATCTTAATCCTCAGGAAAGAAGAATTGCTTTAAAACTTCTTGGGTACAACTCAGACTCTATTGCCCGTCTGATGACTCCTTATTATATTCAGATCCGTAAGGAATGGACGGTAAAGAGATGTCTTCAGCAGATCAAAAAGGTAGGAAAAAGAGTGGAAACCATGAACTACCTGTATGTGGTGGATGAAAGAAACCGTCTGATTGATGACCTTGCTATCGGAACTTTACTGTTGGAAGAGGAAGATACTTTGGTTTCTGATATCACAGATAATCACTTTGTAGCGATTACTACTACTACGTCTAAAGAGGATGCGGTAACGTATTTCGAAAAGTATGACCGTGGTGCTCTTCCTATTATTACGGAAGCGGGTGTCTTAGTAGGAATTGTGACTATTGATGATATTCTCGATCAGATTGAACAGCAGAATACGGAAGACATCCAGAAATTCGGGGGATTGGAAGCATTGGATCTTCCTTACATCCAGACCTCTTGGACTGAAATGATCAAAAAAAGAGCAACCTGGCTGATCATTTTATTCGTTTCAGAAATGTTGACTGCTTCAGCAATGGGGTATTTTGATAAAGAAATTGAAAAAGCTGTTGTTCTTGCCCTATTTGTTCCGCTGATCATTTCCAGTGGAGGAAATTCCGGGTCGCAGGCAGCAACGCTAATTATTCGTGCAATGGCGCTTCAGGAGATCAGTCTTAAGGACTGGTGGTATGTCATGAAAAAAGAAATTATCTCCGGATTATGTCTTGGGGCTATCCTGGGAGTTATTGGATTTATAAGAATCATGCTTTGGCAGCAGATCGGGCTTTTTGATTATGGCCAATACTGGGTTTACGTTGGACTAAGTGTTTCGGTTTCCCTGATTGCGATTGTTTTGTGGGGAACATTATCAGGCTCTATGATTCCGTTTGTCTTAAAGAAATTAAATCTTGACCCTGCCACTTCTTCTGCTCCGTTTGTAGCCACATTGGTGGATGTGACGGGACTTATTATCTATTTTACGGTAGCCGGACTTTTCTTAACCGGAAAACTTTTGTAATTTTAGGCATCATCTAACATGCCAATATGAAAATCGTTTCACTTGTACCCTCAATTACTGAGGCTTTATTTGACCTTGGGCTTACTGAAAATGAAGTTATCGGGAGAACAAAATTCTGCATTCATCCTCAGGATAAAATAAAAAATGTAGCAGTAATCGGCGGGACCAAAAATATCAATATTGAGAAAATAAAAGCGTTACAGCCGGATCTTATTCTGGCCAATAAGGAAGAAAATGTAAAAGATCAGGTAGAAGCCCTGATGGGTGATTGTAAAGTAACCGTTACAAATGTTGAAACGATTGAAGACAATTATTATCTGCTTAAAAACCTCGGGAAACTTTTAGGAAAAGAAGAAAGAGCCCAGCTTTTCAATCTTAAAATATATGAAGTCCTGAATCAGGCAAAGCTGGAAACTCCTGTGAAAGCAGCTTATCTCATTTGGAACAATCCTTATATGACGATTGGATCAGATACATTTATCCATAGAATTTTATCAGAAATTGGTTTTGAGAATATCTTCAAAGATAAAACCCGTTATCCTCAGATTACTGCTGAAGATCTTGCGGATGCTGACGTTATCATGCTGTCCTCTGAACCGTTTCCGTTTAAAGAAAAACATATTGAGGAACTGCAGACTTTCTATCCTGATAAAAAGATTATGATTGTAGATGGCGAAGCATTTTCCTGGTATGGAACCCATATTGCGAAATGTGAGAATTATTTTAAAGAATTGCTGGCTGAGATTCATCTGATGCAGCAAAGCTGATTTTTTAACCAACTTTAAACTCTAAACATTAAATATTAAACTTACATGTCTGATACAGTTATATTATCTGAAGGAGCAGAATTTGATCACGCTATCCAGGAAGTTTCAAAATACATCAATCTTTATGTAATGGCTTTTGAAAAGAATGAACGAGCCATCACACAAATGCATAAGCGTCTAAATATGTATGGTGGAAAAGGAACGGTATATATGCTGCAGATGTTTGACCAGAAAGAATTAGCCAATAATCGTCTGGCGGCATATATGGTTTTATTGAATAAGGGAGATGAATCCGGATTTCATACACACAATCAAAGAAATGAGCAGGAACTGTATGTAGTCGTGCACGGGACAGGAGAATATCGTGAAAGGACAGGAATTGAAGGGCCTATACGAAAGAAGATTCTTAAAAAAGGAGATATTACAGCGATCAGTTCTATAGGATATCATTCTATCGAAAATACGGGAGATGAACCTTTAATCATGTTTGTCATAACCACTTATAATCCCTAATCAAGCTGTGAATCTTCGGATTCTATTCCATTTCAATACTCACAAAAAACTCCGACTATAAAAGCCGGAGTCTATATTTTGTACATATTGAAATTCTATTATAAAATTTTAGAAACTTCGTTACAAAGCCATTCTAATAATTCACGGTCTTCACTAGTGAAAGGATCTACCGTATGGGAATCAATATCAATCTGGCCGATGTTTTTTCCGTCTTTAAAGATAGGAACTACAATTTCGGCTTTTGTATCAATGGAGCAGCTTAGATAATTGCTTTCTTCGTTTACATCGGGAACTACAAATGTTTCATTGGAAACTGCTACCTGTCCGCAAATTCCTTTACCGTAAGGAATAATGGTATGATCTGTTGGCGCTCCTACATAAGGGCCTAAAATCAGTTCTTCCTTATCTCCGTTTTTGAAATAGAAACCTGTCCAGTTGAAATAAGAAATTTCCTGATCCAACAAGTGGCAAACTTTTTCAAGTTTTTCTTCTGTATTATGTTTAGGACTTTCAAGAATTGAGGAAAGTCTTTTCTTTAATTCTGACATTGTATATATTTTTTTAAGAGAATTGTTTTAGGGAAAGCTCTTCTTTATATCCGAACATTCCACGCTCTTTAATCATTTCTGCTACACCTTCCGGAACCTGAGTTTCCCAGCCTTTCACACAACATGCAATTTTTCTCAAAATTTCTCTTGAATAGATTTCCAAAAACTCTGGATTATAGTTGGTAATATCTACAATACGATTGTTGTGTTTGAAATATTTATAGAGTTCTTTCAGGTTTTCTTCTACTTTCAGGTTTGAAGAATCCAGCAATTGGTGGGTTTCAGGATCTTTATAAGGATACAGATATACTCTCATCCCGTTTCTGAAAAATTTCCCGAAGGCTTCAAGGATTCCTCCTGAAAGGTTTTTATAATATTTCTCATCGAATACCATCAGCATATTATTTACGCCCATTGCTACACCAATGTCTCCACTTGTATAAGATGCAAAATAATCAATCAGCCTGTAATATTCAGAGAAGTTGGAAATAATAACGGTATATCCCAGTTTAGCCAGAATATCAACCCTGTCAAGGAAATCTCTTTCATCAATATCTCCGTCTGCCCTCAGATTGGAAATGGTGATCTCGATAAGGACTTCTGTTTCTTCATGGGTACAGATCGCATCTTTGAAAAACATATCCATCCCGTTTTTAAGCATATCAATGTTTACTTTCGTTACCGGTCTGAAACTTCCTCTTACCGCGAAAATATTTTTCTTGTACAATACATCTGCCGGAAGCATATTGCTGCCCTGAGAATTGAAAATCACAGCATCGGTCATTCCATTTTTCACCAGCTGCAGTGACATCAGTCTGTTGTCAACATACGCAAAAGCAGGACCGCTGAAATCAATCATATCAATTTCCAGGTTGTCTTTTGCAATATCGTCGTATAAAGATTCTACTAAAGTTCTTGGATTGTCAAAGTAATTAAAAGCTCCGAAAATAAGATTTACCCCAAGATTTCCTAAGGTTTCCTGCTGAAGGGTGGCATCATTTTCTTTGAATTTTACGTGAATCACGATTTCATTGTAATCTTCATTTTCTTTGGTCTGAAAACGAATTCCTACCCAGCCGTGGCCTCTTACAGTCTTGTCAAAATTGATGGTTGTTACCGTATTGGCATAAGAAAAGAATTTTCTATCGGGATTATTATCTCTTGAAATTCGCTCTTCAATCAAAGCTACTTCATATCGAAGCATTTTGCGAAGCCTGTTTTGGGTAACGTACCTGTTTTTTACTTCCTTTCCGTAGATGGCATCACTAAAATCTTTGTCATAAGCAGACATCGCCTTAGCAATCGTACCGGAAGCTCCTCCTGCTCTAAAAAAGTGGCGAACAGTCTCCTGCCCTGCTCCAATTTCTGCGAAAGTACCATAAATAGTAGGATCTAGATTAATTGTTAATGCTTTTTGTTTAGGAGTTAGTTTCTGATACATTAGGACATGAAATTTTTTGTAAATTTACCAAAATTAAACCAACCTCAAAACAAAATGAAGTTGAAATTTTTAGGAACCGGTACTTCCCAAGGTGTACCCGTTATTGGCTGTACATGTGAAGTGTGTACTTCTGAAAATCCCAAAGACAAACGTTTACGTTCTTCCGTGATGGTAACTACGGAGGAAAATAAAAAAATACTGATCGACTGCGGTCCGGATTTCAGGCAGCAAATGCTTACCAACCACGAACATACCGTAGATATTGCGTTGATAACTCATGAGCATAATGACCACGTAATCGGACTTGATGATATGCGGCCATTGATTTTTAAGAGCGGTAAAGATGTTCCCCTATATTGCTATTCAAGGGTTGCTCATGAAATAAAAAACAGATTTCCTTATGCTTTTGCTGATGTAAGATATCCCGGAGCGCCCGCTTTTGAACTTCATGAAATTGAAAATAAACCTTTTCATGTACTGGATACGGAAATCACTCCGGTAGAAGTGATTCACTATAAAATTACAGTCTTCGGATACAAATTTAAAAACCTTGCCTACATCACAGATGCCGGATTCATTTCTGAAAAGGAAAAGGAGAAACTGAAGAATCTGGATGTTCTGATCTTAAACTGTATCAGAAAATTTGATCCCCATCCTGCCCATTTTATTCTTCCGGATGTTATTAAATTGTTTGAAGAACTAAAACCGAAAAAATTATTTTTAACACATATCAGTCATCATTTGGGATTGCATGATATTGAAGATAAGCAGCTTCCACCCGGAATACACCTTGCCTACGATGGTTTGGAACTGAACTTTTAAAATTTTTTCTTCAAAAAGCTTTTGAACATTGAAAAAAGTTCCTATATTTGCACACCAATTTGAAACAAACATCACGTTTAAATCAACATCAAGCCCAGGTGGCGGAATTGGTAGACGCGCTGGTCTCAAACACCAGTTCTTAGGAGTACCGGTTCGATCCCGGTCCTGGGTACAAAAAACCTCTGAAATCATTGATTTTCAGAGGTTTTGTTTTATTCTACATCTATTAAATTTTACCACCGTGGAAAAAAACGAGTAAAATTTAAATATTTACAAGCGCTTTTATCATCACATTTATGCTATATTGACCCCGAAAATATGTCCCACAAATGCTGTAATTCCCATTGCAACGGTTCCCCAGAAGCAGATCCTCAATACAGCTACTTTAATATCAGAACCTCCTGCTTTGGCAGAAACGGCCCCTAAAAACATTAAAAATACAATTGAAAATCCGTATTGGAAATACACCATTTGTTTAAGTGGCGCCAAAAGAGAAACGCTAAACGGCAATAAAGCACCCACAGCAAATGAGCCGAAGGAAGCCATCGCTGCTTGTAAAGGTTTTGCCTGTGTTATTTCATTAATTCCTAATTCATCACGGGCGTGGGCTCCCAATGCATCATGTTCTGTAAGCTCAATGGCTACCTGCATTGCAGTTTCTTTGGTACAACCGCGTTTTTCGTATACTTTGGCAAGTTCTCTAAGTTCTATTTCCGGCATTTCTTCAAGCTCACGTTTTTCGCGAAGCAAATCTGCCTTCTCAGTATCTTCTTGTGAACTCACAGAAACATACTCCCCTGCAGCCATAGACATTGCTCCGGCAATCATACCTGCGAGCGCTGCAAGAATAATAATATGCCGTTCCGGTTCTGCAGCCGCAACTCCAATGACAATACTTGTAGTGGATAACAACCCATCATTTGCTCCCAATACAGCTGCCCGAAGCCAGCCTACTCTGTTTACATAATGTTTCTCCAACTGATGATGCATAGCTTTTTGTTTTGGTGGTATGCTAAAGTTACCAAATGTTTCATCAAGAATCATTTTAAATTATGTTCATTCTTATCTGTTCACTATCTGATCTACAAAATCAACTCATAGGCTTCTGAAAATCAAATTGAAAAATACCGAAATACTTCCATCCGGTCCGGAAATTCCTATTTTCTTATCTTTGCAGGAATGAATTTATTATATATCAACTGGGATGTGAATCCCGAAATCGTCAATATTCTTGGATTTCCTTTAAAATATTACGGACTGTTATTTCTTACAGGACTGGTTTTATGTTTAAATATTTTAAAACGTATTTACAAAAAAGAAGGTCTTAGTTCACAGGCTCATGAAGCTTTATTTTCCTATGCATTGATAGGAATTCTACTAGGCGCCAGACTTGGACACTGTCTTTTTTATGATTTTGATTATTATTCTCAACACCCTCTTGAAATCTTATTACCGATTCAAAAGGGAGTGGATGGGAGTTATCATTTTACAGGATTTGCAGGACTTGCCAGTCATGGTGGTGGTATCGGATTAGTAATCATGCTTCTTATCTATGCAAGAAAATTTTCTATCCCGTTCATGACGGTTTTAGATGCTATAGCGATTGTACTTCCGTTGGGTGGTACTTTTATAAGGCTTGCCAATCTGATGAATTCTGAAATCATAGGAGTTCCTACGGATGTTCCATGGGCCTTTATATTCCGTCAGGTAGATGATCTCCCGAGACATCCTGCCCAGCTTTATGAAGCGATCTCATATTTTATCATTTCCCTTTCTGTGTATTTTATTTACAGGAAAAACATATTTAAAATCGGAAGAGGATTTTATTTCGGAATCAGTATTCTGCTGATCTTCATCATGAGAATTCTGATTGAGTTCATCAAGGTAGATCAGGTAGAATTCGAGCACGGAATGAGTCTGAATATGGGACAACTTTTAAGTATTCCTTTTGTTCTTCTGGGCTTATTCTTTATCATCAAAAGTATAATGGAAAAAGGAAAGGTAAAAACCGTTTAATTCCTGATTTCTTTTAAAATAAAAACTCACTGAAAGCTGTTTTCAGTGAGTTTCTTTTTAATAGATTGCCCAATAAATTATCTTGTTGTATATCCTCCGTTAGCAAAGATGGTCTGTCCGGTAATCCACCAGCCTTCTGTTACCAGAAATTCTACCAGCGGAGCGATATCTTTAATATCTGTAAGTCCTCCCAATGCTGATGCTGATTTATGATAAGCAACCGCATCATCCGTTTCCTGTCCATAGAAGAAAGGTGTATCCATTGGGCCGGGTGCTACAGCAGTTACAGAAATTCCTCTTGCTCCGAATTCTTTAGAAGCGGCTCTTGTAAAATGCTCTACCGGTGCTTTTGCTCCTGCATAAGTAGAATATAATCCTGTGTAAGCAGCCAGTAATGATGTAACAATGGTACAGATTTTCCCATGATCATTCAGTTTTTTACCGGCTTCCTGTAAAAAGAAATAAGCCGATTTGGAATTGACATTGAACATAGTATCGTATTCTGCTTCTGTAGTCTCTGAAAATGGTTTTTTCAGTACCATTCCCACCGTATTGATCGCAATATCAATCCCTCCGAAGCGGGAAATCGCTTCATCAAAGAATTTTGTAATATTATCTACTTGAGTAAGGTCTCCCTGGAACAAAAATGCTTCTGCTCCTAACGCCTGTACCTCAGCAAGGGTTTTCTCGCTATCTGCTCTTGAGCTTTCACTGTTGTAATGTATTGCCAGTTTTGCCCCTTTTGCTGCAAAATCTCTACTTAAAAGTCCTCCCAGGTTTTTACCTCCTCCGGCAATTAAAACAACTTTTCCTTTTACATTTTGTGTTGACATCGATTTTATTTTTAAATGTTAATGAGGCAAAGATGGATAATAAAAACGGCCTCAACATGGTGAAGTTTTCGGGAATTTTAAAGAAAAAGGTATTATTCTGGTTCTAATTTAAAAGAAAGACAAAAACATTTATATTTTTTTATATAAACAACATTTTTTAATAGAATGCTATTTACCAGCCAGATATGATCTGAAACAAGCATCATATATTAAACAAAGCCTTATAATTCACGATTACGCATCAATTTTAGGCATAACATTTGATACTTTCACAGCCATATTATACACCACTTCATTTTTATAATATATTTTTTTATAATCCTCAGTATCCTGAGGATTTTTTTATGCTCTTATTATCGTCTTACATTCAGACTATAAAGGTATCCCGGCAATTCTGTCGTAAAACCATTTCTGATAATCAATCATTTAAAACCTGATAATTCATTTTATTGTTGTATATTTGTACATTAAATAACCAAGTCAATACTTTGTTTTCTGTAACGACCCGAATATTTTTATTCAGTCTTTGCTTTTTGAGCAGCCATATTTTAAACTTTTATTCTTCTACTAAGAACAATACTTGTCGGAATTTTAAAGCTCTGTATGATTGGGAAAATCTAAAACAGAAAACATAGCCAGGCTTTATAGGGGTCTAAAACAGACCAGATTGAACCAATTAATTTATAGAAACTAAATACTAAAAATAATTTATGGCAGATTCTTTTTCTAAAAAGGAAAATTTCAAGAAAAAAATTCAAAAGCAAAAAGAAAAGGCGCTAAGACGCGAAGAACGTAAAACGAACAACAACAAAGGAGCGGAGGATGTCTTCATGTATGTAGACGAATTCGGAAGATTAACTTCTACTCCACCTGAACAAAGACAGGAAGTAAACCTTGATGATATTCAACTGGGTGCTGCTCCTATTATTGAGGAAGATCCAAGAAAAACAGGAATTGTTACTTTCCTTAGTGAAAAAGGATACGGTTTCATCACTGAAGACAATTCTAAAGAAAATATCTTCTTCCACAACAATAACTGTGTAGAACCGGTAAAAAAAGGAAACAAAGTATCTTTCGAAAAAGAAAAGTCTCCTAAAGGATTCTCTGCTGTTGAAATTCAGATTGTTAAATAATATGTACTTATAAAATGTTTCTGCGATACAAGCAGATTCGTTTTAAACCATATACAAAGAGACTGCCCTATTGGACAGTCTCTTTTTTTGGAACATATAAAAAAAAGTTAACTCAACTTATATAAAGTTAGAATCTAACGCAATATCCTTTAATTATCTCAATTATCATTACGGGAACCCGTAGAACAGCGTTAAAATATAAAAGAAGCTGCCTAAAAGACAGCTTCCTCCATCGTAAAAAAAGTAAAAATTAATCCAGTTTCCCGCCCAGTGCTTTAAACAGCATGACGTTATTTCTGGTATTTTGGTGCTGGAATTGTAATAAATCCAGTTCAGCAGTCAGTTTGCTCTTCTGAGAGTTGATCAGCTCAAAATAATTGGCATATCCTGTCAGATAGAGATCGTTGGAAACCTCTACACCACGGTCCAGAAAACCTACTTCTTCTGATTTCAGTTTCAAAACCCGTTCATAGATCTTAGTCTGTTTGAGGATCGACTGAAGTTCGTTAAAAGCAGTCGTAATACTTTTCTGATAGTTTAAAAAAGCAATTTCCTGCTCTTTACTCGCTACTTTGAATTCATATTTCAACTGTCCTTTATTAAAAACAGGTACCATTAATCCTCCCAACAATTGCCCAGCCAATGAACTTGGTTTAAAGAATGTCTCTACAGAAAAAGAATTGAGTCCGAAACCGGCTCCAAGATCAATTTTAGGATAAAAAGCAGCTTTCGCAGCCTTTGCATCAGCCTGGGAAGCTTCTAAAACATAATAATTTGCCGCTACATCAGGTCTGGAATGGATAACTCCTTCTACATTAATTGTTTTATTCAAGACTTCCATATTGGTAGGCATCAATATTTTTCCGCGTTTTACCTCTCCGCCGTAGCTTCCTGTCAACGTAGTAATAGCCTGTTCTACTGTAACGATTTCTACCCTGATATGTTCAATCTCTGCCAGCCAGTTATTGTTCTGCGCTTTGAACTGCTGTACCGCCAATTCTGTAGCTTTTCCTACTTCACGTTGTGCCAGCACAATTTCAAAAGCTCTTTGCTGAAGGTTGTAGTTCTTCTGGTAAATGGCAAGACGGTTGTCTAAAGCCACCAACTGGTAATATAGATTGGCAATGTCCGTGAAAAGTTCTACCTGCAACAACCTCAATCCTTCTGTGGAAGCCAGATATTTCTTTTGGGCAGCAATCTTTTTGTTTTTCAGCTTGCCCCAAGCATCAATTTCCCAGCTGCTTCTTGCTCCCAGCCAGTAATTAGGGGTAAAATCCCTGTTAATTTTCTGGTTTTCCGTGATATTAGGAGAAAGGTTGGTATCGTAGTTTCCAACTCCTTCCATTGTATATTTTCCGTATCGGTCACCGGAAGCCTGTACTCCCACTTCAAGGGAAGGCAGTAGATCCATTTTTGATCTTTGAAGGAAACTGTTGGCAATTTCCACTCTTTGCTGTGCAATCTGGAAATCCGGATTTGCCTGTACTACTTTATCAAAAAGCTCAAGGAGCTGGGGATCTGTAAAGTAAGCCTTCAGATTGATCTGCTGAAATTCATCCGTATTTTTATCTGTTTTGATCAGTTCATTCGGTAATTCCTGGGCTTTTTTCAACTCTGTTACTTTGGGAACAGCACATGAAACCAAGCTCAGTGAGGCAATTCCGTATATTATATTTCTATGATTTAATCTTTTCATCTTTCTTCTTATTTTCAAGTTTTGCAAAGAATATATACAGTCCCGGAATCACGACCAATCCGAAGATAGTTCCTATCAACATTCCTCCTGCCGCAGCCGTACCAATGGAACGGTTACCGATGGCTCCGGCTCCTGATGCAATACATAAAGGAATAAGTCCTGCCACGAATGCAAAAGAGGTCATCAGGATAGGTCTCAGACGCTGTCTGGCTCCTTCAATTGCTGCCGGAATGATATCGTATCCCTGTTTATTTCTTGCTACTGCAAATTCCACGATCAGAATGGCATTTTTAGCCAAAAGTCCGATCAGCATGACCAATGCCACCTGTGCATAAATATTGTTATCTAACCCAGCAAGTACCAATGCGATATAGGAACCAAAGATTCCCGTTGGAAGGCTTAATAATACCGGCATCGGAAGAAGGAAACTTTCGTATTGTGCAGCCAGTAAAAGATAAACGAATAAAAGACAGATCGCGAAAATGTAAACAGTCTGGTTTCCTGATAAGATTTCTTCTCTTGTCATTCCTGACCATTCAACATCAAATCCTCTCGGCAGTGTTTCTTTCGCAACACGTTCTACCGCAGCAATAGCATCTCCGGAGCTGTAACCATCTGCAGGTTCTCCATTAATCATGGCAGACATATACATATTATACCTCGTCAGTACTTCGGGTCCGTACACTTTTTCAATAGTGATGAAGGTAGAGAAGGGAACCATTTCGCCTTTATCATTTTTTAAATATAAATTCAGAATGCTTTCAGGGGTATCTCTATGCTCGGGACTCGCCTGTACCATTACTTTATACATCTGACTGAAACGGATAAAATTCGTGGCATAATAGGATCCAAGCATTGTCTGCAATGTAGACATCGCATTGTCCACAGAAACTCCTTTCTTTGCTGCCATATCATAATCTACGTTGATCATGTATTGCGGGAAAGTGGCATCAAAACTGGTAAAGCTGTTCTGCAGTTCTGGAGCTTCATTGAGTTTTTTAACGAAATCTTTGGTGATCTTATCGGTATTTTCAATGGTTCCTCCGGTTCTGTCAAGCAAACGCAGTTCAAAACCGCTGGTATTACCGAATCCCGGAACTGTGGGCGGCGCAAAAATCTCAATCTGGGCATCAGCAATGCTTTTTGTTTTGTCAGAAAGCTCTGTGATCAGATCATTCACGGAAATATTTCTTTCTTTCCAGTCTTTAAGGTTGATCATCGCCATTCCGTAAGAGGAACCTGCAATTTCTGTAACGATGCTGTACCCTGCAAGAGTAGTCACGTTTTCGACTCCTTTAATTTTCTTGGCGATAACCGTTACTTCATCCAGCACTTTTTCAGTTCTTTCTACTGTTGCACCCTGCGGAGTGGTCACACTTACATACACCATTCCCTGATCTTCCATTGGGATAAATCCGGTTGGCAGGAATTTGCTGGTTACAAAGGTTAGTCCGACAAATAAAAACAACAGTCCAAAAGTAACCGTGGTTCTTGTCGCAAATTTTGATAAAATACCTACATAACCATTGGTCAGTCTTTCAAACCCTGTATTGAAACTCTGGAAAGCCCTGTCAATAATTGTTTTCTTCTTATTGTGGTCATGGGGTTTTAAAATAATAGCACAAAGCGCCGGGGTAAGCGTCAATGCATTCACTCCGGAAATCACAATACTGATTGCCAGTGTCAATGAAAACTGACGGTAAAATACCCCTACCGGACCATCCAGGAACGCTACAGGAATAAATACGGCTGACATTACAATCGTAATCGCTACCACGGCTCCTGCAATTTCTTTGGTGGCACTGATGGTAGCATCCATCGCATTCATTCCTTCTTCCATTTTCACGTGAACGGCTTCAACGACGACAATGGCATTATCAACTACAATTCCAATGGCCAGAACCAATGCAAACAATGTTAAAAGGTTGACAGAGAAATCAAGCATATTCATGAAGGCAAAAGTCCCTACAAGCGCTACCGGAACAGCTAATACGGGAATCAATGTGGAACGCCAGTCCTGAAGGAAGATAAATACCACAATTCCTACCAGAATAAAGGCTTCGATAAGCGTTGTCAATACTGCACTGATAGACGCATCCAGGAATCTGGAAACATCATAAGCCATGTTATACTCCATTCCGGGTGGGAAAGATGTTACTTTTAATTCTTCCATCTTTGCCTTTACGCTTTCAATAACCTCAGAAGCATTGGAGCCCGGACGTTGTTTCATCATAATGGATGCAGAGGGTCTTCCGTCTGTTTTGGAAACCATTCCGTAGTTCATCGCTCCGAATTCAACTTTAGCAATATCTTTAAGCTTTAAAATTGTTCCGTCAACATCAGATCTGATGGGAACTTCTTCATATTGTTTAGGCTCAAAAAACTTTCCTTTATATTTGATCACATACTGAAGCTGGCTGGAAGTTTTCCCTGACGTTTCTCCTACTTTTCCGGGTGCTGCTGAAATATTCTGCTTTTGCAGGGAAGTGATGACTTCATCTGCGGAAATATTGTAAGCGGCCATTTTCTGAGGATCCAGCCATACTCTCATGGAATATTCTTTCTGTCCCATGATCTCGGCACGCCCCACTCCATCAATACGTTTCAGCTCCTGAAGGACGTTAATATCTGTAAAGTTATAGATGAACTGCTCATCCTGACTTGGGTCTGTACTCGTGATGTTGAGGTACATCAGCATACTGTTCACCTCTTTTTCAGTGGTAACTCCGGCCCTGATCACCTCTTCAGGAAGTTCATCAAGAATAGTTGTCACCCTGTTCTGAACGTTTACCGCTGCTACGTCAGGATCTGTTCCTACTTCAAAGAACACCTGGATAAGGGTAAGACCGTCATTGGAAGTTACTGTTGACATATACGTCATTCCCGGAACTCCATTGATTGCCCTTTCCAGAGGAAGAGCTACCGCATTGGCAGATACTTCGGCATTCGCTCCTGTATATTTTGCCGTAACGGTTACTGAAGGTGGTACGATATCCGGAAACTGGGTAATAGGCATCTTTAATAAAGCCATAATTCCCAGCAGTACAAATAATATGGAAATAACCAACGAAAGAACCTTTCGTCTTATAAACATTTCTACCATAGTAAATAGATTTAAAGATTATGAAAGGTTAATACTTCTTTTTGATTTTGATAATATCACCGTCTTTCAAAGACTGAGTTCCTTCATAAATGATTAAATCTCCTTTCTTAAGACCACTTTCTACCATATAAGAATCCCTTAAGGTAGTTCCGATCTTAATGCTGGTCATTTTCACTTTATTCTGTTTATCCACTACAAAAACATAGGTCTTATCCTGAATGGAAAACGTAGATTTTTGCGGGATAAGAATTGCATTATTCTGTTGCTCAGAAATAATAAGCTTTCCGGAAGTTCCGTGTTTGATCAGACGGTCCGGATTCGGGAACAGTACTTTATAACGGATGGAACCTGTAGCTCTGTCGATTTCACCTTCAGCGGTTTTCAAAGCTCCGTTGAACTGGTAATTGACTCCGTTTGGCAGTGTCAGTTCTATCTTTTGGTGATTTCCTATCTTATCGTTGGCCAAAAGCTCAAAATATAAATTTTCAGGGATTGAGAAATACGCATATACTTCATTCAGCTGAGACAGCGTAGTCAGCAACGTACCGTTTTCTACCAAACTTCCGTCTTTATGGGGAATCACGTCAATGACCCCGTCAAAAGGCGCCGTAATCCTTGTAAAGCTTATTTTCTGAAGAACGGTTCTCTTTTCAGCATCGGCAAAAGCATGTTTTGCTTTAGCGGAAGACAGCTTTGCCTTCACCATTTCCAGCTCGTTGTTGGCCACAAATTTTTTAGCATGAAGACTCTGAATCTGTTTCAATTCTACTTCTGCAATACGAACATCAGCTTCAGTCTGCTTTAATGCCGCATTGGCTTTCAGAAGTTCCATCTGCAGCTCGGCATCATTGATTTTAAATAAAGCCTGACCCTGATGTACAAACTGTCCCTCATTTACATAAATATGCTGTATAATGCCTCCGATTCTGGAACGCATCTCAACATTCTTTTTAGCCTGGATATCAGTGACAAACTGGTTGCTCACCAATGTATCTTTTTCTTTGATTTCCAGTACGGGAACTTCTTTGTCTTTTTTATTATTTTTCTCCTTGTCTTTACTGCATGACACAGCGAATAATGTTGCCAAAAGGCAAATTATTACAGTTTTAAAATACATTTTTAAATGTTTAAGTTATAAAATTTCGTTAAAATAATTTGATTTTCAATAACTTAAACTTAGTATAACTGGAGGAGATGGAGAAAAGATTTAACTCCACAAATAGTAGATACAGCAATCTCCGGAAGGGTGATTTTCGGAATAACTTTTAAAATTCCTGAAAAATCTGCAATTGCAGGATCATTTTTTTTGACGGAATGTTTTACAATTTTGGCAGCAGCAGGCAATGCATGCGTATTCATATCTGCCTCTTCGTAAACATCCAGAAGATAAATATTGGTTACATGGGGAACGTGAGGAACATTCTGCAACGATTTTTCTGCCCAATTCGAATTGAAAAGGGTAAAAACCAGCATGATATAAAATAAGAAAAATGACCTCAGACCTGCCATGTCAATTAGAACACATTAGTTTTTTAGTAAAAACGATAATGCTGCAAAAATAGTGATTTCTGCTGGGAAAT
This sequence comes from Chryseobacterium indologenes, assembly GCF_018362995.1. NCBI lineage: Bacteria > Pseudomonadati > Bacteroidota > Flavobacteriia > Flavobacteriales > Weeksellaceae > Chryseobacterium > Chryseobacterium indologenes. The sequence goes on along the minus strand of NZ_CP074372.1, from coordinate 4,673,025 downwards.
ATAGTCATTGAATTGTTAAAAAAACTTAAACAATGGATGAATAATTCTATTAATTCATATTTGGATTCCTACGGAATGATAAATACACGCATACACTAAGTAGTCTGTTTTGTCATTCCGTAGGAATCCAACCTCTAAAGTTCAGAATAAGAATAAAAAGAAGAAATCTAGTATATTTGATTATTAATGGTTTTAAGTTTTGGCTAAAGCCAATGGAATTTCGATTATCATTTTTAAACGGACTTCCTTCGTCTAAGCTCAGGATTATAACCCGTTCCTATTGAATAACTGAGACTGAATAGTTAAAACAATTTACTCAAAACCCGAAAACGGTAATCAAAGATATGTTCCAGTTTCTTTTTAACGAAAAGGCGATGGGCAATTTCTCCTAAAAAACCCATCGGGAGTTCATAATCTATGGTATCTCTCATCATAACACCTTCTTCATTAGGAATAAATTCATGGTGGTGATTCCAAAGTTTGTAGGGACCTTTTTTCTGGAAATCAATAAAGCTTTTTTGAAAATCGACGTGGATGATCTCTGTCTGCCATTTCATTTTAATACCAAACAATGGTGAAACGTAATAGTCGATGAGCATTCCTTCATAGATTTCATCATCTTCCATTTCCGTCAATACAATAAAGCCCATGTCTTTCGGGGTAATTTCTGAAAGATTATTGGCCGAAGAGAAGAATTTCCAGGCGGTTTCTACATCACAATTGAGCTGTTGTTCGCGGAAAAGCGTATGTTTCATAAGACGGAATCAATTTACATGAAGGTTACGAAACAAATGTATAACAAAGATTTAATTATATATCCACATCAGAACGGGCTTCTTTGAGGATTGAATCATCGGATCAATTTCCTTCATAGCATTGTTGGAAACGGTAGGACAGCCCCATCCTTCAGGTGATCCTTTTGGAAAGACTTCATTATCACTCATCATTTCCCAGGAATGAAAGACAATAAATCTTTTTAAAGCATTACTGTTTGTTTCTTCAAGGCCGTGCATCAGGTATTTTATGTTGATTCCCCAGTCGCTATACCCTCTTCCTTTAAGCTTATATTTTCCTAAGGATGAAAGGTGGCTTCCGTCCTCATTACTGAATCCCGGATTTGCTTTAGAATCATCTTTACTCCAAGAATTGGGACCACAGCCATGACCAACCAGATATTTTTTTGAGATTTTATTATTTTTAAAATCCCAGACAAAAAAGCGGTTCACCCCGGAATGGAGGCTCATATCGATAAGGATACAGAAATCATTATTAAGAGCCTTTGAATTACAGAACCTCAATGCTTCCTCAGCTTTTATTTTTGTCCTGGAAGGGTCAGCAGCAGGTCTCTTTTCAGCCACAGCAGGTATTTCAGCAGTATGCACGATACTGTTTTTTTTCTCCTGAGAACATGAACATAACCAGAGAGTGATGAAAAACAGATAAATCCTCTTCATAAACTATTTATAATGCTGGAAAATTCCGAAATCTGACGGAGTCCAAAGGGCCGCTTTCTGACCTGCAGCCTTTAAAGCATTATTCGACCATGTATTGCATGTATAAAGAAAGCTGTAGGTACCTTTTGCGTCATAAAAAGCATCATTATCACCATATACAGCGTTTGTAGGAATCAGTATGAAGTTACCGTTCTGGTCTCTGTCAAACTTATCTTCAACAAATTTCACCAGATTTTCATACTGGCTTCTGCTGATCATGATCATTTTACAATCGTCACCTTCTTTCATGGTATTATAATAAGTACAGTGCATAGCAGAATCGCTTAACCAGAATGCAGCTTTCACAGCGGTTGAAAACTTCAGGTCAGCCCAGGTAGGCGTATCAAGATAGAATCCTTTGTCACCCCAGCCTATTCCGATATACTGATAATCTGTTTTTTTTGATTTTGTATTGGCGAAAGGAATTTTCAGGCTCCAGTCCTTCAGATCATTTTTTACAGGCATTACTATATCTGTATGCACTCCGTTGGTATAAATATAAATCGGAATTTCTTTCTTCTGTCCATCATCTTTAGCCGAAACCGGAATATAGGGAATCAGCAATCCGAGAATTACATAAATCACTACAATTCCTAAAATAATTCCTACCACTTTCAGAAGATACATTAATATAGTTTTCACAGTCATGTTTTAATAAAATTTAATCTTTATTTTTTAGTAAAAGTATTTGTTTTAATCGAAAAATTAGCTATATTTAGTTACGAAATATTCACAAATATGCGTAAAACTATCAAATCCCAAAAAAGGTTTAAAGTAAGAGTAAAAACTGCTCCTAAAAGAATACAAAAAAAACGTTGATTTTCGGTGAGATTCTGATCTCCTGAAAATCAATTTTTCTTTATAGGAAAGGTTTTTCACGTAACTTATTGATATAAATCTTTACCTCCTTAAAGCCAAAAATTTAAGGAATGGTCGGTTATCAGCTCTGGTTTGGAACTTTAAAAAATTCCGAAGGGGGGGATTGTCACCGAAAGTCCGGGGAAAAATCAGTCAGAAGACTTCTGCAAAAACTCAATATTTCTCTTCAGACCTGCAAATTTGGTCCTTTTCACGGGGGACTTTCTGAAAATTTCTGAGAAAATTTCCTGAGTAATTTCTTTCCATTCTCCTTTTTTGAAATTTTTCAAGGCTTCATTGGGCTGGAAACGGCTTTGTTTGTTGGGTGCTGAGAAACGGTTCCATGGGCAGACGTCCTGGCAGATATCACAGCCGAACATCCAGTCTTCCATTTTATCTTTAAAATAGTCCGGAATTTCATTTTTGAGCTCAATGGTTGCATAGGAAATACAACGGCTTCCGTCAATAATTTTCTCAGAAACAATAGCATCTGTAGGACATGCATCAATACATTTTCTGCAGCTTCCGCAGTGGTCTGTAGTTGCATGATCTGCAATCAATTCTAAATCACAGATAATTTCAGCCAGAAAATAAAAAGAGCCGTTTTGCTTGGTAATGAGGTTTGCATTTTTTCCAACCCAGCCAATTCCTGATTTTCTAGCCCAGCTTCTTTCCATAATGGGGGCAGAATCTACAAAAACGCGGAATCCGAACTCCCCTATTTCTTCCTGCAGCTCTGCAACCATTTCCCGGAGAATCTCTTTGATTACTTCATGATAATCTTCTGCATACGCATATTTTGATATTTTATAATTTTCTAAAATTGAAATTTTTTCCTCGGGAAAGTAGTTGTATGAAAGTGAAATAACAGATTTGGAGCCCTCAACCAAAAGTCGGGGATCAAGTCTTTTGTCGAAATGATTTTCCATGTACTTCATTTCGCCGTTATAATTGTTCTTCAGCCATTTTTCAAGATGAGGAGCATCTTCTTCCAAAAAATCAGCTTTAGAAATGCCACAACTCTGGAATCCAAAACTTTTTGCTTTGGACTTGATCAGTTGGGAATATTTTTCAGCGCCTGCATTCATAATTTCACACTGCAAAATTAAGATTATTTTATCAATCTTCTGATTTCTGTGGAGCTTCCTCTTAACTCCTGTTCCTATCCTGCTTCTTTTCTAAAAAATTATGTTTTAATTAGGATTTTTTTCAAAAAAAAATTGCGTAATTTCGTTTCTAATTTAATGTTTAAACCCAACAACTATGTCTTTAATAGAAGTAATACAATCCGGAAACTATGAATTAATAGACGTTCGTGAGCCAATGGAGCTTGAAATGGACGGTAATATAGATGGTGCTAAGAATATTCCTCTTGGTGAAGTAGAAGATAGACAGGATGAGATTCTATCTATTGAAAAGCCGGTAATCTTATTCTGCAGAAGCGGGAACAGAAGCGGAAAGGCATTGGAATATCTTAATGCTCAAGGATTAAAGGATGGTTATAACGGTGGAGGCTGGGCTGAGCTGAAGGCTGTTCTGGAAGCAAATCAGGGAACTTTTTAAAAGTTCCTTTTTTTATCCCTTTATTTCTATGAATCTGAAAAATCAGTTTGACCAGCTTTGTTCTTTGTTTACAGAAGATGAGCAGTTGATTAACAGTCTTTGGAAGGAGATTGAAACTAAATATTCTGAAAAAGGGAGACATTATCACAATCTTCTTCATATTGAAAACATGTTCAATGAACTTGAAATGGTGAAAAGTAATATCTCAGATTTTACAGCTATTTCTTTTTCAGTATTTTACCATGACATTATCTACGATGCAACTTCCAAAACTAATGAAGAGAAAAGTGCTGCCAAAGCTGAGAAAAGACTTGCCGAACTTTATTTAGATAAAAATAAGATTTCAATAATTGCAGAGCAGATCCTAGCAACAAAATCTCATCAACGATCTGATCATGAAGATACCAATTATCTTTTAGATGCTGATCTTTCTGTATTGGGAAAAGATTTTAAAACCTATTTGAAGTACACTCAGAATATAAGAAAGGAGTATTCCATTTATCCTGATTTTCTTTATAAACCTGGACGAAAAAAAGTACTCAAGCATTTTCTGGAACTCGAAAGCATCTTTAAAACGGATTATTTTAAGCAGAAATACGAAGCTCAGGCAAAAGAAAATATTACTGGAGAACTCCGACTGCTGTAATTGAAAAGGATATTATTTAATTTTTCCCTTTTTAAATTAATAAGACACCCATTGAAAGGTGCCTTATTTTATATTGTGCAGAAAATTTCTGATTAAAAATTTTCTCTGATAAACGATGCAGCTTTGTCCAACACTAGTTCAGGAACTTCTTTATGCGGTGTATGCCCGATATTAGGAATAATATATTTTTCAGCATAACCATTTACCTGAGATACAGTTTTTTCAACCTGATCCAATGTTCCGTATTCATCGGCTTCTCCCTGTATAAATAATAATGGAGCTACGATATTTTTCAACAGATATTCAATATTCCAGGTTCTGTAGTCTTCACGTGTCCAGGTTTCAGTCCAGGCCTTGAAAAGCATTTCTACTTTATCCCCATGGTATTTCTGTAAACGTTCGGGAAGATTGGTTGTTTTGTAAGCGTCCCAGGCATCATATACTCCTTTTAAAGTGACGTCTTCCACAAATATATGTCCTGCTTCACAGATAACAGCTTTTACTCTTTCAGGGTATTTGGCAGCTGTAATTAAGGCTATTGTTCCTCCATCGCTGTGCCCGAAAATAATTGCATTATCAATGTTCATTTCAGTAAGTAAACTGTTCAGTATATCTGCTTCCAGCTCCATATAATTTACCGGTCTTTCATGAGTAGGCATCGGATCTGATTTTCCATAGCCCAGACGGTCATATGCCAGAGTGTTGCATTGTGTGGTTTCGGATAATCTGGCCGGAAAATCTCTCCAAAGCTGCACGGAACCTAATGAATCATGCAGAAAAATAATGGTAGGTCTGTCTTTAAACTGGCTGTTGTGTTCTATATATAATTTTTTACCCTTTACATCAATTATTCTTCTCTCCATTGAATAAATTATATTTAAAAAGTTGGCATTTTTGTTTCTTCAAATTCTTTTAACAGATGATTGAAAACAGTTTCTACCGGAAGAACTTCGTCAATCAGTGCAGAAACCTGGCCAATTTCCAGTTCTCCATCTTCCATATCTCCTTCAAACATTCCACGTTTTGCTCTGGCTCTTCCCAATGAGGCAACCAAGGCATCTTTATTTCTTCCGATCTGATAGATATCTTCCAGCTCACTGAAAAATTTATTTTTAACCATTCTTACAGGTGCCAACTCCTTCAAGGTAAGATGGGTATCTCCTTCCTGCAGTTCTGTGATTTTCTTTTTCCAGTTTTCATGGGCACTGGCTTCTGTAGTGGCAGCAAAACGGGATCCGATCTGTACGCCATCTGCCCCAAGTATCATTGCCGCTTTGATCTGTGAACCTAAAGCAATTCCTCCTGCAGCAATTAACGGCTTAGAAATATGTTTTTTCACATTCGGAATCAGACAGAATGTTGTTGTTTCATCTCTTCCGTTGTGGCCGCCTGCTTCAAAACCTTCTGCAACAATAGCATCTACTCCTGCATCTTCACATTTTACTGCAAATTTGGTAGAGGAAACTACGTGCGCTACTTTTATTCCTTCTTTCTGAAGGGTTTCCGTATAAGTTTTCGGATTACCCGCTGATGTAAATACAATCTTCACTCCTTCTTCAAGAATGATCTGAATGATTTCTTCAATATTAGGGTATAACATCGGTACATTTACCCCGAAAGGTTTATCTGTAGCCTTTTTGCATTTCTGGATATTTTCTCTCAGGATATCAGGATACATACTTCCTGCTCCAATTAAGCCCAATCCACCACAATTGGAAACCGCAGAAGCGAGCCTCCATCCGGAATGCCAGATCATACCTGCCTGGATAATGGGATATTTAATAGTAAAAAGGGTTGAAATTCTATTTTGGGTAGCCACCATATCATGAAGTTTTTTTGCAGCGTTAAAATCTATAAAATTGCTCATGTGTAAAAATACTAAAAACAACGGTTTTCAGAGCCTTACATTATTATTTTTTGTACCGCTCTAAAATGCTGTCAATTATAAAACTTATTTTGAAAAAATTCTGAGCAAGTTCATGAATATTCTTTTCTATATCATCTATATTTAATTCTATCCAACCCTGCATCAATGTTAGTGGGCCATAATCTACACTTACATTTGGCCAGTCTTTCCGGTGTTTTAAAAATTCTTCTCTAAAGATCTGTGCAAAATCTCTGGCGGGTATTTTATAACCTTTCAAAGCTCTCAATTTAAGGGCATGAATGTTATAATAAATCTTATTTTCCCGGATGGTCTTATCATTTTACCCAAACGGAAAAGAAAATCCGTCCTTCGGCATCTAAAGGTGATAAAAAATCTCCGGACCATTCCGGTTTATAAACTTTAAGGGCAACAGATTCTAAAATTATACCTAAAGACAGTTTCAGACCGTTATTTTTAAATTTTTCTTCAGGAATTCCGGATATGGCCGATTGAAATTTTCTAAGGTAAAAAGCATAGTCCATATTCATAATTTTTATAGTAAATACTTCTATTCTAATATAGAAAAGCAAATAGTCAATTTCATTTTAAAAGCCTTAAAATGATCAAAAAAAAAACCTTCAGAAGTTCTGAAGGTTTTCATTTTATTTTGCTATGGATTGTTTCTTCCAGTTAGACTTAAAGCTACAATTGTCGTAACGTCCGTCAATAGAGATAAAAGTTGTCGGTAACTTAGAGTTGACAAACTTTTCAACCATTTCACTTTTCTTTTTATTCAGTGCCATCTGCTTGATTCTGCTGAAGTCAGTTTCCAGTGTAATCTGGTGAGAAGGAATCACATCTTCAATTTTAATGATCTTGATCTGCTTTCTTTTGTTTTCTTCATCTTCAAAAGCTGTAGTAATGTCTCCTTTGTTCAATCCTGCCAATTCGTAGCTGATTGTTCCCGGAATACTTTCTCTTTCAATTTTATCAGAACCATCTGCTCCGGGAATTACCCCTGCATTGAATTTTGTTCTTTTATCATCCGAGAATTTAAAAGCAGCATCTTTAAATGTCATTTTACCATTCACGATAAGACCTCTGATACTGTCTAGTTTTGCTTTTGCAGTTTTAAGCTCATCATCAGTAGGTACAGCTTTTAAAAGGATATGTCTTGCGTCATACACTTTACCTGATCTTTTCAGCAGTTGGATAATGTGGAATCCGAATTCTGATTCAATAGGATCTGAAATTTCATTTTCCTGAAGGTTCAGTGCAGCAGCCTCAAATGGCTTCACCATCTGCCCTTTATTGATATTTTTATATAATCCTCCGTTAGCAGCCGATCCTTCATCTTCAGAATAAATTCTGGCCTGGCTCTCGAAAGTTTCCCCTCCAAGAATATCCTGCTTGATCTTTTTCAATCTGTTGATAAGCTCTTGTTTGTGTGCTTCCGTTAAGGTAGGATAGATCATAATCTGAGCTAAAGTAACTTCATCTTTTACCTGTGGCAGCTGTGATTTATACATATTGTAGAAGTCAGTTACCTCATTTGGAGTTACGTCTGCTTTATCAGTAACTCTCTGGTATTTTGCCTGTCCGTAATACTGGTCAGTATCTATCTTTTCGATAGCATTTTTCATCTCATAAGCGTTTCTGAACTTATAAGCGGCAAGCAATGTTTTTTCATCCGGAAATTGAGAAAGCAACTGACGGTATTTTGCGTTAGCCTGTTCTTTGATTGCTGCAGAACGGTTTTCAATTAAGGTATCTTTTTTTGCTTCATATACAAGAAGCTTGTTGCTGATAAGGTTTTCCAGGAACTCACATTTATCTGTGTTGGCAGCTCCCTGCTGTTTCCCATAATTCATTTGCTCAAGTACATCAGATTCCAAAACAATCTCATCCCCGATAACAGCTGCAATACCATCCACCAAATCTCCTTGTTTTAGCTGGGCATTCATCATATTTGAAGAGAATATCATGATGAAAACCCCAAGAAGAAAAGTGATTTTTAGTTTATTTGTCATTTTACTATTTTAACAAGTTGCAAATTTAGAATTCTTAACGAATTTCACTCAATTTTTTATTATAAATATTTCTTAAAAAGACTTATTTACTGCAGTTCAACATCAAAAGTGGTTAATTCTTTAAATTGTCTCAATCTGCTGAACATATCAGCTTCACTTACCTCCTCTATTCTTTCTGTTCCAAACTTCTCTACAGTGAATGAAGCCATGGCAGATCCTACGATAAGAGCGGATTTCATGGTATCGAAATCTATTTTCTCTTTTTTAGCAAGATAAGCTGCAAAACCTCCTGCGAAAGTATCTCCAGCTCCTGTTGGATCGAAAACATCTTCTAACGGAAGTGCAGGAATAGCAAATACTTTATTATCATGGAAAAGCAAAGCTCCGTGCTCTCCTTTTTTGATGATCACATACTCAGGTCCCATTGTATGAATCTTTTTAGCTGCTTTTACCAGAGAATATTCCCCTGAAAGCTGTCTTGCTTCTTCGTCATTGATCGTAATTACGTCTGTTTTCGCAATCATATCCATTAAGATATCCCATGCAGAATCCATCCAGAAGTTCATGGTATCAAGGATAACCAGTTTCGGACGGTTGTTCATTTTTTCAAGTACGGATAACTGAACTCCAGGGTGTAGGTTTCCAAGTAACAAAATTTCGGCATCCTGCATAGAATCCGGGATTTTCGGATCAAAATTCTCCAGTACATTTACTTCTGTAGCCAGAGTATCTCTTGTGTTCAGATCATTGTGGTATTTTCCAGACCAGAAGAAAGTTTTTCCTTCTTTTACGATTTCAATTCCTTCGATATTTACATCTCTGTCTGTGAACATATCAAGATGTTCTTGTGGAAAGTCTCCTCCTACTACAGAAACAATTCCGGATTTAACGCCTAAAATTGATGAAGTGATTCCGATATAAGTGGCTGCACCTCCCAAAATTTTGTCCGTTTTACCAAATGGTGTTTCAATTGCATCAAATGCAACACTTCCTACAACTAAAAGTTTCATATATTTTTCAATGTATATTAAAAGTAATTATTTTTTCCATTCAAAAGTGTCCAGCATGTGTTTCATATCATTTTTGATATAGTTCACTGCAGGCGCCAGAGAATCCGGTTTCGGTCTCGTATTAAAGTATAAGTAAGCAGTAACGAAGTGTTTCGTACTGTCTGTAATGTAAAACTGAAGGTTGGAAGCACTCTGCCCTTTCAGCTCATAGAAGTTCCCGTATACTTTCTTTTCAGGATATTCAAAGGATTTTGTATCTATAGAACTGGCTTTGATGGTATGCTCATATACCATTTTTTCAGCTTCTTTAATATGGTCTGCAAAGTCATTTTGTATAGGGTAATAGGTAACGAAAAGCTTTGCTTTCATTTTAGGGTAATTCACATAGAACCAGCAAGGTTTTTTAGCCGGTGCAATAGAAGCAAAGTCCGAGTACTCAAAGGTATAGGCACAATCGTTTTCAAACTTTTGGTATTTCGGTGAAGGATATTCAAGACGCAGTTCTCCATAAGGTTTTGGTGAAGGGTCTTTTCCACATGAAATTAAAAGCAGTGATACAAAAATAAAAATGACTTTTTTAATCATTTTGCAAAAGTACAAATTAGATTTCAGATTTAAGAAGACAAATTTCAGTCTTTCAGAGAGTTTTGAATGTAATTTTCCAAAGGCTTCGGAAACGATTTTTCGTGAGAGCCTTCAACATCTGTAATCAGGTATTGATTTTCAGCGATAAAATCATTCCATATCTTTTGTGAAGTAACCTCAACATTCAATATTTCAATGCTTAAATTCTTATGAGTAAGTTTATGAGCAACCGTTTTTGAGCCTGTAATAAATGGTTCCATATCCGAAGAAATAGCTGCAGGAAACTCAAATAACTTCTTCCATATAAAATCATCTGCTCTCTGACGGATCAGAAACTGACCGTTTCTGTGAACAAAATAATAGGTCAAAGCAAGATCTTCTGCCTTTACTTTCTTTGTTTTTACAGGATAATCTGAAATTTTCTGCATAGCAAATGCCAGACAATCTTCATTGATGGGACAATCTGTGCAAAGTGGATTTTTAGGTTTACAGATTTCTGAACCTATATCCATCATCGCCTGGTTGAAATCACCCACATTTTCCGGCATCACCAAAGCAGCCAGCTCAGAAAAATAGGTAAAAGCTCTTGAGTTAGAAATATCAAAATCATCGGCAAAAAGGCGGCTTAGGACACGGTAAAAATTCCCGTCTACAGCGGGCATTTTCCCACCAAAACATATGCTTGAAACGGCTGCTGCTGTATATTTCCCGACTCCTTTAAGTTTTAAAATTTCTTCGTATTGTTCAGGAAAGACGCCCTGATAATCATTCATGATCTGCCGGGCAGCTTTATGGATATTGATCGCTCTGGAATAATAGCCTAATCCCTTCCAATACAACAGCACTTCATTTTCTTCAGCTTCAGCCAACGTTTTTACGTCCGGAAACCTTTTAATGAAATTATTATAATGATTCAATCCCTGATTGATCCTTGTCTGCTGAAATACAATTTCACAGATCCAGATTTTGTAGGGATCTTTTGTCTGTCTGAAAGGCAAATCTCTCGCATTATTGCTATACCATCCCAGAATTTTGCTGCCAATGTGTAGAAAATCTGAATTTCCGCTATCCTTCTTCAAAAATTTTTGTTTTGCTTTTATGAGATACTTCGACTTCGCTCAGTATGACATTGCTAATACCAACCGTTTTCAATAAACGAATGTTATTTACTGTCTTATGCATTGCGGAGTCAAAACATTTTGTATCTGCAAAGATAAAATTTATTTATCAGCTTTCACAGAATATACGGGAGCAGCTTTTAACCACTGATAATTAAGGTTTCTGTCTTTCTTTAAAAAGCGGTATCCTTCCAGATTCTTCAGGTAAACATACATGGAATCTGTATTTTTTATTTTTAATTTATATTGGGATAGAAATAACATAGGCATTTCTACGGTGGAATCTCTTACCGTTTTTAATACTTTTCCAGATCTTACTTTGTAAAGGTAGAATGATTTTCCACGGCCTTTTGAACTGTCTGTCAGCTTTACGTCTGAACTTGCAATGACAAGTTCACTGCCATTAAAACATTCATCTTTGTTCATGATGTATGCCTTTCCTTCCTGATGCTCGTCTGCAAAAAGATCATTTTCGTATTGGCCGGGGCTTTGGTATTTTTTCTCACAGCTTATCAAAAGCACCATCAATATAGCGGGCAAACCAATGATAAGTTTCTTATTCATATTAAATTTCATAGGTGTTGGTTGAAAAAAAACCGATGTAAAATTGCATCGGTTTTTGTTATCTAAAGTACGTTGATGTTACTCCTGAGTATATTCTGCATCCCATTCGTTACCATCATCTCCCTTGTGTCCGTCAAGTTTAATAACGAAACTTTTTGTAGGGAAATAAGGCGTCATACGGATATCCAGCCACACTCTGTCTTTGTTTACTCTATCCTGCTCGAAACGAACAATTTTGAATTTTTCAATCAATTTGTCCGGTCCTTTGATATTATCAAGGAAAGTTACGATCTGTCTTCTCAAATCGTCCTCGTTTTTAGCATTCCAGTTTTCGAAAGCTCTTCTGTTCAGGAAGTCCAGAAGTACTTTGGTTACGTAATCGAATACACGAACTACGGAATACGTCTGAAGACCGATATTGTCTCCTGTAAATAAGGTCTTCGCTGAGAAGGCCATAATTTTTCCGTACTCGTTTACCATTGGTACAAGACCCATTTTTTCCAACTGAGAAATTTCACTTTTCTTCAATTCGAATTTTACAGCGTCTACTTCGTTGATGTTACCATGTTTTTTACCTGCTGCTACCTGAGACATAAGGGTTTTATGAATCTTTCCTGCCAATGAAGTGGAAGGTGGAAGTTCTACGTTTTCTTCTTCCCCTACTTCTTCAGCTTTACCACGTCCTACCAGCCAGTTACACGTCATAATAACGTTACTTCTGTGAAGTTCTCCTCCGGTAAGGTTCGCAGAATGGAATAAATCTACTACGTCATCCGGCTTATCAAGGTTGGCGAAGTCTGTAACCATCATTACTTTATTTTCGTTACAGATTTTTGCCCATTTCTCGATGACCTTATTGGATCCTAAATATCCTGGGATTGCAAGGATTGAATAGTTATCTCTAAGGTCAAGACGGTCGTAATAATTTTTGAATTCTTCTGATATTGCATCAATAAACAAAGGGTTATCCAGATCGGAAACCTGTTCAAGGCTTGCATTTACGATACTTACGTTATCCACTTTATCCAATTCTGTGTTTTTGTAGAATTGAGCTACTGTTCTGTAGTTGGTTTCCAACATACGAACGGCATCCAGTGTATTTTTTAAGTTTGTTTTTAGGTTTTGGTCGGCCTGTTGTGCTTTACTCTTGCATGTATCGGCCATCTTATCTGCAGATTCGCTACCTTCTAAAAGGTTTACCCAAAGATTGATCTTCTGAAGAAGTTCTTTTCTTTCGTCTGCTTTATTGCTGTCATTCAGGAAGATTTCTTTTCTTGCCTTTCTTGTTGGGTTCATATTGGCAATACCGTCTACAACGGATTCAACAAAGCCAAATCCTCCCATTTTATTGAGCTCTGCAAGCGGGTTGCCTTTCGGTTGTCCCGAGTGCTGCTGCTGACCCTGCTGCTGGCTTTCTTGTGCCTGTAATTTGCTATCCATGATTTAATGTAAGTCTTTAATTATTTTTCAAGTTCTTGTGCCACTTCTTTCAATACCTCTACGAACGCTGCTCTTGTCTGATCGTTCTCCAGCATATTGCGTAGAATTTTGTTTGTTTTCAGCTGACGTACTATTTTATTGTACTGCTCCTGCTCCATGCTCAGCTGCTGCAGATAATCTGACTTCTGAGTAAGGCTTTTAGGGGTAAAGTCTCCAAGGTTTTGAAAACGGAATTCTTCTTCTACCACTCCTCCGTCTTCTGTTTCGTGTTGTACCGATATTGAAGGCTGAAAATGTTTGAAAACGTCTTCCACTGTTTTTAATCCTGTTACGATTTCAGGAGTATAAGACTCTTCTGTTGTAAGCTGGCTTACTATCAGTGATTTATTTTCCTGTATTTCCTGAATAGCTTCATTAGCGTCTACTTTTACTTCGTTTCCGCCAACACCATAATTAAACATTGCCATATTATTGTTATTTTGAGATTTCTTATTCTGGTTTGGATCTGTCTTTGAGTAATTTACAGATGAATCAAATAAATTACCAATCCAGTGTTTAAATTTAAAAAAAAACTGTAACATAAAAAATTTTACTAAGATTTTTCTTGGATCATCTAAATTTATCTACATTTATTCAACATAAAATCACCATATTACGATATCACTAAGCTATGAAAAAATAAATAAAAAAATTCAAGAAAAAATAAATAAAATTTTGTCCGCTTTATTTTTATACAAAAGTATCCAATGAATGTTAAAATAAGGATTCCTCAATTATTACAAAAAAAAAATCTTTATATTTAATCAAAGTGAACAGTGTCATGAAAGATGTAAAAATAGCGTTCAGAAAACCCATATTTCCAGTTTCAGAAGCATTACAGCAGTATCTGGAAAAATATAACAGAACTACCAAGATCAAGTTTCTGTATGAAGATCTGCTAAGGTTCAGTGACAGTGTGAGCATTCTGGATAAAGACGGAAAAGATACTTTGTGGCTTGGGGTATTATATCCTGAATTTGAGTTTAAAGAAATAGAGGCTAATTTAAATAAGATTTACACCTTGCTTCATTCTGATGGAGACATCGCTACTTTACCTTATCTGAAAGTGGACACCATTGACTTTTGTACTTTCGGGAATTCTAAACCTTTCCGGGTTCGGGTGAGAAATATCCTTAATGATAATTATACTTATTTTTATATTAAACAGGCGGATGCATCCCGAATATTCGGGCTGGAACTTGAGGACCTGCTTTCTCCCAACCGGATTAATTTTCTGGTTTACAAAAATACTTTGATTGAAGAACATATTTTGGGAATTCCCGGGGATGTTTTTATTCAGAAACATATGTTCAACTGTACAGAACTGGAAAAGGCGCAGATTTCCAAGGAATTTGTAAAATTCAATGAGCGCTGTCTTATCGGGCTTCTTGGTGACATGAGATCTTATAATTATGTTGTGATTCCAATACATGATTTTGACCAGGTTATTTACAGAATCCGTCCCATTGATTTTGACCAGCAGTCTTATGAGGGAAATCTGAAAGTCTATCTTCCGCAGTATTTCAAGGAAAACAGCCAAATGGTCAATATGGTACTGGAAAAGCTGAAACCTAGTTCTATAGAGCAATACCGCAAAGAAGTACGTTCACAAATCGTAAAAAGAGTAACGAGCAGCCAAAACAGATTTGATGAACTTATTTCTATTATGAAAAAAGACAATATTGCACCGGAAGCCAATGTTACAGAACTAAAGACTGCTTTACAAAAACTCACTTATGATGTCAATTTCAAGTACTGTAAAAGCATGGGAGACATTATAGAAACCGGAATAAAGTTTGTGCTCCGGAATTATAAGAAAGAATATTAAAAAAAGAGAATCCGCCTACATTGAGACGGATTCTTTCTTTTCTAACAATTTTTAAGGTAAAATTACCAGATTTTTATTCTGTCCTGAGGAGCTTTATATAGTTTGTCCCCTTGTTTGATATCAAATGCTTTGATAAATGAATCCTGGTTGACCAGTGGCCCGAAAGCTCTGAACATTCCCGGAGAGTGTGGGTCTGTTTTCACCTGATTAATCATATACTGATCGGTAGCTTTTGTTCTCCAAACGGTTGCCCAGCTCATAAAGAATCTCTGATCCTGAGTAAATCCGCTGATCTTCCCCGGGTTTCCTTTGTCTTTTAAATACATCTGAAGGGCATCGTAAGCCACAGCTACTCCACCTAAGTCACCAATATTTTCTCCACTTGTAAATTTACCATTGACAAAGCTTCCTTTTACAGGTTCATAAGCACTATACTGAGCTGCCAGCTGACCTACTTTTGCATCAAAGTTTTTACGGTCTGCATCTGTCCACCAGTTGTTAAGGTTACCATCACCATCGAAACGGGAACCGCTGTCATCAAATCCGTGAGAAATTTCGTGACCGATAACAGCTCCGATTCCTCCGAAATTCACTGCTGCATCAGCTTTAGGGTTGTAGAAAGGCGGCTGAAGAATAGCTGCAGGGAATACAATTTCGTTATTTGATCCGCTGTAGTATGCATTTACCGTTTGTGGAGACATTCCCCATTCTGTTTTGTCAACAGGCTTTCCTACTTTATCTAAGCTTCTCTGATATTGCCATGCTGCTACATTCTGAAGGTTAGAATATAGAGTAGCACCTTCTTTTGGAGATTCTACTTTTAACTGAGTATAGTCTTTCCATTTATCCGGATAGGCAATTTTCACGGTAAACTTGGATAATTTTTCCTGAGCTTTTACTTTGGTTTCAGGAGACATCCAGTCTATGTTTGCGATGTGGGATTTGAATGATTTTAAAAGGTAATCAATATACGTTTCCATCTGCTTTTTCGCTTCAGGAGTAAAGTATTTGTCTACATACAGCTTCCCGAAAGCTTCTCCAAGAACGCCATTTACAAGGGTAAGCCCTCTTTTGTTCATCGGACGCTGTTCTTTCTGCCCCTGTAAGTATTTCGCATAGAAATCGAATCTGATCTGTTCCAGATTGTCATCCAGATTGCTTGCATTTCCATTGATAATGTGATATTTCAGATAGTCTTTCAATAAAGGAAGGTTTTTCTGAGTAATGAACTGATCCATATTCTGGTAATATTTCAGTTCTCCGATGATCACTCTGTCTGTATTTACGCCTGCATCTTTAAGGTATTTTGCAAGGTCAACATTTTTCACAAGTCCTGATAATTCTGATACATTTTTAGGGTTGTATCTTAAATTGGCATCTCTGTTCTGTTCAAGCGTCAATAAGTAGTTGGCAAGCTGCTTTTCAAAGTCTACTACATTCTGTGCAGCCTGAGTAGAATTTTTGTATCCTAAAACTCCGAATAGTTTTCCAACGTAAGTCTGATATTCAGCTAATGTTTTAGTATTTGCATCATTTACTTTCTGATAATAATCTCTTCCTAAACCTAAATCCGGGCCACCAAGATATACTGCATTCATATTGGAATTCTTCATATCAGCACCCACTCTCCATCCATAGAAAGAGTTGTCTCCCAATCTTGTAGCCTCCAAAAGATATTTCTGAAGATCACCCAGGCTTTTAATAGCGTCTACTTTAGCAAGATCAACCTTGATAGGTGACAGACCTTCAGCATTTCTCTTATTGGTATCCATAAAAGAAGCATACAGATTCTGAATTTTCTGCCCTTCAGATCCGGCAGGATATGATTCTGTAAGTATTTTGTTTAATATATCTAATGAAGCATCATCCACATTTTCTCTCAACGCATTGAAAGACCCCCAGTTTGCTTTGTCGGAAGGAATCTGAGTAGTTTTCACCCAATTTCCGTTCACATAGCTAAAAAAGTCATCCTGCGGGCGGACACTGGTATCCATATACGATAAATTGATTCCCTCTTCTTTTGCTTCTTCTTTTACCGGTTCAGCCACTTTTGCCGTAGCTTCTGTTTTATTCTCTGTCCCTGCAGTCTTTGCTGCACCACACGAATTAAGAAATACAATACCTGAAAGGGCAAGTATTCCAATATTTAGCTTTTTCATTAAAGATTATTTTTGATTTTACACAAACTTATCAAATATACAAACTTTAATGATATAATTCTGGTTTGAGATTTGAGATTTGAGATTTGAGATTTGAAGTTAATGGGTAGAGACCACCCCGTCAAAAATTCTTTGAATTTTCGCCACCCCTCCGAGGGAGGGGAATGATGGAAGCCGTTTTTATAACTATTATCCCTTCAATTCCGTCTCGCAATCCCATTACTTATTACCTATTTTCCCTAATCCCTATCACCTAATCCCTATTACCTACTATCTGCCACCTAGTCCCTACTCCCAAAAAAACAAAACCGCCCATTGCTGAGCGGTTGTTATTGTTACCAGATTTTGATTCTTTCTTCCGGAGCTTTGTAAAGCTTGTCTCCTTTTTTCACATCGAATGCTTTGTAGAAAGCGTCAACGTTGATAAGCGGACCAAAACTTCTGAAATATCCCGGAGAGTGCGGGTCAGTTTTCACCTGATTTACCATATATTTCTCACTGGATAATGTTCTCCAAACCGTTGCCCAGCTTAGGAAGAATCTCTGATCCTGAGAGAATCCACTGATTTTCCCTGGATTTCCTTTATCTTTTAAGTACATCTGAAGAGCGTCGTAAGCAATGTTTACTCCTCCTAAGTCAGCGATATTTTCACCGTTTGTGAAAGTACCGTTTACAAAAGTTCCTTTTACAGGCTCATATTTGTCATATTGAGAAGCAAGAGCTTTTGTTGCTTTTTCGAAGTTAGCTTTATCTTCCGGAGTCCACCAGTCTACCAGGTTACCGTCTGCATCAAACTGCGCCCCTGAATCATCAAATCCGTGGCTCATTTCGTGACCGATAACGGCACCAATACCTCCGAAGTTTACAGCAGCATCAGCTTTAGGATTGAAGAATGGCGGCTGAAGGATTGCAGCAGGGAATACAATCTCGTTGTTTACCGGGTTGTAATATGCATTTACAGTCTGTGGAGTCATTCCCCATTCTGTTTTATCCACTGGCTTACCGATTTTAGCTAAATCTTTATTGTATTGCCATTCTCCGATGTTCTGAAGGTTTTTATACAGGTTTCCACCTTTTGCTTCAGAAATGATATTTAATTTTGAATAGTCTTTCCATTTGTCAGGATAAGCAACTTTTACCGTGAACTTGTTCAGTTTCTCCATTGCTTTTTCCTTAGTTGTTGAAGACATCCAAGCTAAGTTATTGATATGAACTGCAAAGCTTTTCTTTAAATAGTCAATCAATTCTACCATCTGAGCTTTAGCTTCAGCGGGGAAATATTTCTCAACATATAATTTTCCGAAAGCTTCACCCAAAGAACCGTTGATCAGCTCAAATCCTCTCTTGTTAAGAGCTCTTTGTTCCTGCTGTCCTCTAAGGTATTTACCATAGAAAGCAAACTTCATATTTCCTAAGTTTTCACTTAAATAAGAAGCACTTCCGTGGATCATGTGGAATTTCAGATAATCTTTAATCACAGTAAGATTCTGAGCATTCACTAATTTATCGAAGTCTTTATAGAATCCCAATTCACTGATAATTACTTTATCTGTATTTACTCCTACTTTTTTAAGGTAACCAGGAAGATCAACATTTTTTACCAAAGCAGAAAGCTCCGTCATCGTCTTAGGATTGTACTGAAGCGTGTTATCACGGCTCTGCTCGTTGGTCAGATAAGTCTGTGCGATGCTTTTTTCATAATTTACGATACCTTTTGCTGCTTCATCAGCATTTTTGTACCCTAATTCTTTTAGCATTGAAGCTACATATTTCTGATATTCAGCAATAGCTTCTGTATTTTTTTCGTTTACTTTCTGATAGTAATCTCTTCCTAAACCTAAAGAAGGATTTCCTAAGTAAACGGCATTCATTTTAGAATCTTTAAGGTCTGCATCTACACCCCATCCGTAGAAAACGTTCTCCCCTTCTTTCGTTACAGAAGTAAGGTAGTTCTGAAGATCAGCCATGTTTTTAATAGCATCAATCTTATTCAGATTTTGTTGGATAGGTTTGATTCCGTCTGCATTTCTCTTCTCCATGTTCATGTAAGTAGCATACAGATCCTGGATTTTTTTACCTTCACTTCCGTCAGCAAATTTATCTTTCAGAAGAGAGTTCAGGATGGTCATGGAATTGTTATCCGTATCCTCAGCCAGTTTGTTGAAGCTTCCCCAAGTTGGTTTATCTGATGGAATTTTGGCAGTTTTCATCCAGGTTCCACTCACGTAGTTGTAAAAATCATCCTGAGGACGCACAGAAGTGTCCATCAAGCTAAGGTCTAAACCTTTATCTGTGTTGTTCACTGCTACTTTAGCAGCTTTAGCTTGTGCGCTCATAGTCGTCTGAGTGCAGATCCCTGCTATTAAAAACAAAGAAAGCGTTATTTTTTTCATTATGATAACAATTTTTAGAATATGTATGATTTATTTCGTATTTGTTACTTTTTATGAAAACAAATTTAAATAAATAACATTACAGCATTATAAAAATTTATAAAAAATGGAAGCTGGGAGGAGGAAGCTGGAAGTTATAAAAATCGTACAATAACTTCCAGCCTCATTCTCCGGCTTTCCGGCTTCTTAAGAAGCTGCTATCTCTTTTACATTCCCGGTTCTTTTCAGAAATCCCCAGGACTGCATTTCGCCCTTCAGTGCTTTTCTTAAACTTTTAAACAAAACAATATACATCAGCCATCTATACCCGAATCTCTGTGGAATAATATACAGCAGATTGATTAATTTTTCGCGCTGCATAATGAATGCTACTAAAGCTAATGAAGCATCCACCAAAAGAAAGATCAGATAATAGGTGAATATTTTATCTCCGTTTCCGGACAGAATTCCAAAAAACATAATCACATCTGCCAGCGGTGAGAAAAATGGAATAATATATTGGAATAATAAAATATTCGGCATTGCCCAAAGTCCCAATCCTTTATATTTGGGGTTAAGGAAAGTCTGTCTCTGCTTCCAGAACATCTGCATGATTCCATAGGTCCAGCGGAAACGCTGTTTTAAAAACTGGTTCGCCGTTTCCGGAGCTTCAGTAACGGCAACCGCTCTGTTTTCATTGGCGACTGTATATCCTGCTTTTAAAATTTTCACGGTAATATCACAATCTTCAGCTAAGGTATCTGATGAATAGCCACCAGCCTCAATAATTACAGCTCTTTTGAATGCACCAATAGCACCCGGAATTACGGTAATCGCATTGATGTTTGCATATGCCAGCCTGTCAAAATTCTGACTCGTTGTATATTCTATAGCCTGCCATCTGGTAAGCCAGTTGACTCTGTTTCCAACTTTCACATTTCCTGCTACGGCTGCAATTTTTTCTTCCGGATCTGAATTTAAAAATCTCGCAACCAGATATTTTACGGCATCCTGCTGCAGTTTGGTATCTGCATCAATACACACTACATATTCTGCATCCGTCTGTGCTATTCCGAAGTTTAAGGCTGTAGCTTTTCCACCATTTGTTTTGGTGAAGATTTTCAGTTTCGGATGATCAGGGAATGCTTCTGATACCTTTTCATAAGTGGAATCCTTACTTCCGTCATCTACCATAATAATGTCAAAATTCGGATAGGTCTGCTTTAACAGATTCTGCAGGGAAGAAACAATATTCACTTCTTCATTATAAGCAGGTACAATAATGGAAACTTTAGGATAAGATTCCAAGACTGGAAATTCACCAAGTTTTTTCTCTTTTTTTCTTTCTTTAAAAGCCCAGTATGCCATCAGCAATAGTCTTATCAATCCCAATACAATAAAAATGGTAAACAATGCCACCAGAAAATGACTTATTCCATAAATTACAGTGGCCAGTACAAGGTTGAGCTGCATGATATAGTATGACTTTGTTTTCGGAACTTCAGGCATCAGTTCGCTTCTGGTTTTATGCAGAATACTGGTCAGGTTTGTAAAATGATAGCCTTGTTTCTGAAGTGTAGGGATCAAAATTTTTAAAGCTTTCACCGTTTCTTCTCTGGTATCTCCGCCGGCATCGTGAAGAAGAATGATATTTCCTCTCTCTTGTTTAAGCCCGGCCATTACACGTTTTACAATTTCATCTGCTTTTATTCCCGGCTGCCAGTCTTCAGGGTCAATATTTTCCCCGATATCAAGATAGTTCTGCTGTCTTGCCAATGCTACCGGAATGATCTCTTCTGAAGTTGTGGGCTCAGAATCGGCATTGTACGGAGCTCTGAACAGGATTGTACTGTGTCCTGTTACACATTCTATCAGTAATCTCGTCAGCTTCAGTTCCAGTAAAGCTCTTTCAGGGCTTACTTTTGCTACATTTTCATGGGTGAAGGTGTGGTTTCCGATCTCATGTCCTTCACGGTAAATCCGTTTAACAAGCGGAAGATTCTTTTCTGCATTTAATCCTACCAAAAAGAATGCTGCCGGAACATGATATTTGGAAAGTACATCCAATATCTGCGGAGTATACGTTTCGTCCGGACCATCATCAAAAGTCAGCACCAGTTCTTTTTGGGGAGCGCCTCCATATTTTTTCACTTCGTAAGAACTTGGATAAGTGATGTAGTTTTCGTCTGTAATTATTTTTTCCTTCGGATCAATTTCCAGTGCAATTTTTCCGTCATGAGGAGTATTCAGAACATCCAGTACTTCTCCGTCTCCGATATAATCTACCATGGTCTGCCCTTTTACATTTTCCAGGGTTTTCAGATTCAGTTTGGAAAGGCCGGCAAACGTAAGGTCTTTATCATAAAAATTCCAGACTCTGCTGTCTTCACTTCCCAGTCTCCAAAGTGCTGTTCCTGCCAATGGATATTCTGAGGAGAAACGCATTGTATTGAAAATAGAAGCCGCATCATTGAAAAATACGGTGTGGGTGAGGTTTTTAGAATCTGTATAAGAATAATTTAAATTAAACGTATTATCATTAAAATCAATGACCGCTTTACTGGCACTGGCTTTGGTAATCGCCTGCATATAAGTTACAGACGTATTATCATCTTTATTGGAGCTCCAGTCGTAGCCATAAGCACCAAGACCCAAAATAATTTTTTGCGGAGAAGTTTGTTTTACGATTTTTCCGGTCTGTTCTTCGATCCATTTTTGAGAAGAAACCGGTCCGGCATCACTTCCGGCAGAATATTCATCGTAAGCCATCAATACAAAGTAATCTACATAAGGATTTAATCTTGGTATGTTATAATCATCGTTGTCCGTCATGATATCCATCGTCACCAGCAGCTGATTCTTTTTGAAAGTTTCTGAAAGCTCTTTCATAAAGGCAATCAGGTTTTCATCAGAATTCAGGTTCATATCCTCAAAGTCAATATTGATTCCTTTGAAATGGTATTTTTTACACTGTTGGGTAATTTTTTGGATCAGATGGGTTCTTTTCTGAGGATCATTAAGAACTTTTACCAATCCTTCTGAATGGAATTCCTGATTAGAGTTGTTACTTAGCATCGGCATTGCGGCAACTCCTGTTCTTTTAATCACTTTGTATCCTTCCGGATCCACATTGGTTTTCAGATCACCAGTTTTGGGATCAAGGAAAAACCATTCCGGGAAAACCAGATTAACGTGTCTGATATTTCGTTTCAGGGACATCAGAGACTGAGGATCCCATGCTACATAGAATGCAGACCGGATTCCCCCAGGAAACTGAGCCCAGTTTCTGTTCTGATTTTTATATCTTTCTTCCCTCGCCTTCTGAATTTTGTCGAGATTGGTATGGATTGTTTTTTCCGAAATAAAGCTTCTGAAACCTTTATACTCTTTGGAAATTTTATTTTCCTGAAGATAAGGTTTATTGGCAGTAATTACGGCTTTATAATCTTCTTTAAAAGGAATTTTAGGACTTCTGTCCAGGGTCATCATCAGCCCCAAAGCAAGCAAAAGCAATATTCCTACAAAGATAAAAATACGGCTTCCCCACTGTACACTTTTCCAGCGTTTCTTGCTGTTGGTCTGAAAGATCTGTTTGGAATTTTCCACGATTTTTGAAATTTATTGAATGATTCTCAAAAAGTGTGAAAAACTCTATTAAAATTAATTAAAAAAAAATTAAAAAATAGAAATGTATCTAACTGTTTACAAGAAGGCTTACAAGATCCTGAATCACCTTTTGTGAAACGAAATTCATAAAGTCTACTCTTTCCAGATGCGGCATGTATAATTTAAATGTTTCTGCTTTGTCATTAATCCTTATCGTATAATACACTGTTCCGATATCTTTCCCGTCTTCTCCTTTTCCAGGGCCGGCCACACCAGTTGTAGAAAGTGAAATATGGGTTTCAAATAATTCCTGGCAGCCTTTTGCCATTTCCTGAGCTACTTCTTCACTTACCACCGTAAACTGATCTACGGTCTCTTTAGAAACATTTAAAATTTTAATCTTCTTTTCAGTGGCATAAGGTACTATTCCGCCATGGAAATATTTTGAACTGCCGGAGACTGAAGTGATCATTTTTGCCAGTTCACCTCCGGTACAGCTTTCTGCCGTGGAAATGGTGAGATTTCTTTCGGTAAGCATTTCTGCCAGAATATTCTCGATTTTATCCTCAGATACAGCAATTACATGACCTTCTACTAAAGGAAGTAATTTCTGAATTTCTTCCTCAGTGATTTGTTTCAGCTGTTCTTCATTATCACCGGAAGCCGTCAGACGAAGCTTTACACGGGTTCCTACCGGAAGGTAAGACAGCGCAATATTTTCCGGAAGTGCCAGTTCCCAGTCTTCAATTTTGTCTGCAAGGATACTCTCAGGAATTCCCACTACGGAAACAATCCTGGTATGGATATAATGAAGTTTGAATCTTTCCTGTAAATAAGGAATAATCTGGTCTTTGATAAG
The DNA here is from genome assembly GCF_018362995.1 of Chryseobacterium indologenes. Taxonomy (NCBI): domain Bacteria; kingdom Pseudomonadati; phylum Bacteroidota; class Flavobacteriia; order Flavobacteriales; family Weeksellaceae; genus Chryseobacterium; species Chryseobacterium indologenes. The sequence goes on along the minus strand of NZ_CP074372.1, from coordinate 4,648,988 downwards.
CGGTTTTACCTCGTAAGGAACACCAGGAAGGCTGTAAGACAGTTTACCATTCAGCTCCATCATCATGCATGGAGCCGTTCCGTAATGATTCTGAAAAACAATGGATTTGGTTGGGACAAAAGCCTGCTCTCTGTTTCTTTCGAGAATATCTGCCCTTCCTCTTCTCTCCATATACCCTTTAAGGTGGTTGAATGTTACCTCATCCAAAGCAATTTCATCATTGAAATACTCTGCAAGTGCCTTTTTGGTTTTGTCATCCCTGGTTGGCCCAAGCCCTCCCGTTGTAATGACTAAGTCACCTGCCTCAAAAGCAACATTCAATGCTTCTTTAATGGTTTCAATTTCGTCTGAGATTGTAAGAATCTGAGTAACTTTTATTCCTATGTTTTTAAGTTCAGCAGCAATAAAATTAGAATTGGTATCTACCGTGTTTCCGGAAAGGATTTCATCACCAATGGTAATCAGAACAGCTTTTTCCATATGCTTTTTTGTTGAAAAAAATTCTATGCAAATGACGGAAAATTCTGTGGCTGCAGCAATATAAATTGATTTTTTTTATTTTTGACGAAATTTATTTAAAACTACAATACAAATTATGTCTAAATATGATGATGCTTCATGGCATTATGGTGGTGATTTTCCTGAAGGACTTCCTCAGAAAAACGGAGCAACGCATACAGGAATGTTCCTGAACTGGTGCATTCAGAATGATCTGATTTCTGATGAACTGAAAGAAGATGGTGAAGAGGAAATTGAAAAATTAAAGCGCAGAGAAATCACTGGTGCAGAATTCATTATGGATTCCTGCGACGGAAAATTTTCTGAATATGACCTGAACGAGCTGGGAAATCTTTTTGCAAAGGATTATTATGCGGATGATACCGATTTCGGAAACAGATACAGCTCATTTGCTGATGATTATGTGAATATTTTCGATGCAAAAGCTGAAGAAAGTGACTATGAATACGAAACCTTCTACCACATTGAAGATACCTACGAAAACTATGATCTGATGAAACAGGTTATTGATCACCGTTTTGAGGAATGGAAAGACTATATTAAAGACTAAAAAGCGAAAGGGTAAATTTGCAAATCACTGAAAGTCATCAATTTTTCGAAAATTTACCCTTTTACCTTATCTATTGATTATGTTTTATCCAAATCAGTTCATCTGTATTGTACCCAACTTTTCTTGCCTTCTGAAGGAAACGCTGGCGGATACTTTCAGGAATAGTAGTGGTACGGGAAAGAATCCATAAATATTTTAAACTGCTTCCTGCCACCAGAGCATATTGATAGTCTTCATCAATATCTATAACGTTATAACCAGACCATATTGGTTTAAAAAATGAAACTTTCAGACGGGCCTCTTTCGGATCTTTTACAAATTTTGCTTCCCCGATCGATTCATTCCATACTTTTTTAATGTAGTCGTACCCTTTATTTCTGACCTGAACTGTTCCATCCGGATTCTCTGTATATTCTGCAGTAACATTATCCATATTTTTCTCGAACCTGTAATCAAAACGGGCGATCTCATACCATCTGCCAAGATATTTTTTAAGATCAAAATTCTTTACCGCAGAAGCACCCTTGGGAATTCTTACAGAATATGAATTGAAAACGATAAGCCCTAAAGCTCCCAATGAAACGGGAAGTATAATTTTATGAATGGTTTTCATGACAGAAATATTTTGGTGGTTATAATAAAACGTCAAAAATAATGCCTTTGGTCTGTTAAGGACCCATAAATTCTATGAAAAGACTTTCAGGAAATTATCTTTAAAGCTTCCTGAAACTTCAATTTCCGTATCATCAGACAACATTACGGTTCCGCTTTTATGGTAAGATTTCACAAATCCTGTATTGATGATATGGGAACGGTGAACTCTCACAAACGGGCTTTCCAGCAGATCATCGAAATGTTTCAAAAAGCGGCATACCATCTTTTTTGAACCATCTGTAAGGTAAACCTGCGTAAAATTTCCATCAGCCTGAAGTCTCACAATATCTTCAGTCTTTACGACATCAAATCCCTGCAGGGTAGGAAGAATCAGCTGCTGTTTTTCAGGTTTTAGCTTCAGGTTTTCAAGCAGTATCTTATTCCGGTTGAGTTCTTCTTTTTTCTCAAGACTTTCTACTACTTTATTCACCGCAAGAATCAGCTCCTGAATGTCAATAGGTTTTAAAATATAATAACTTGCCGATTTATTTAACGCCTGTAATGAATATTGTGAAAACGCAGTAATGAAAATCGTTTCATAGGAAAACGCTTTGGTAGCTTCCAATACGTCAAAGGCATTTCCGAAGGGCATTTCTACATCCAGGAATACCAGCTGAGGTTGCTTTTCAGCAATCAACGGCACTGCTTCTTTAATATTTTCAGCCTCGCCAAGAATTTCCACCTGTGGACAGTATTTGGTAAGATAGCTTCGTAAAACTTCTCTTGCGATGAGTTCATCGTCTACAATTACGGCTTTTATTTTCATTGAGGTCAGATATTAGGTAGCAGCCAGTGGGTTGCAGATGCAAATTAAGAATTTTTAATCAATCATACAATCTGACCAAAGAGCTTATAGAGTTATATTACCCTAAATCGTCATCAATTTATAAAAGAAGATCTAACCTGAATTCAGATCAGATCAAATTGATCTGGAGCGTTACCAAAACTCCGGTATTATTTTCTTTATCCTGTACAGAGCAGGTAATATCTTTTTTATACAAATCGTTGAGCAGCTGAATTCTTTCCAAAGTATTTTTCATTCCTCTGCCCTCTCTTGTTTTCTGATGCTGGGTTTTCTGCTTTTTGCTTTCTTCGATGCCTATTCCGTTGTCTTCAATAAGGATTTTAAGGTAGGATTCACTTTTCTCAAAGTTCAGTTTTAAAAATCCTTTTTCTGTTCTGTAGCGGAGTCCGTGCCATATTGCATTTTCCAGAAACGGCTGTATGAGCATTCCCGGGATCTGCAGGTTTTGCATATTCAGACTTTCATCTACATCGATTTCGTAATCAAATTTATCAGCAAAACGTGTTTTTTCAAGGGCAAGATAATTTTGGAGAAGATCAAGCTCCTGCTGGAAAGGAATAAAATCTTCAGTAGAATTTTCCATCACGCCACGCATCAGCTTGGAGAATTTTGTCAGATACTGATTGGCTTCCAGCTCATTATTGGTCGCAATAAAATGATTAACACTATTCAGGCTGTTAAAAATAAAATGCGGGTTCATCTCTCTGCGCAAAGACTGAAGAGCAATTTTTTTATTCTTTGTCTGAACCTTTTTCAGGGTTCTGAAAATAAAAACAATTAATCCGGTAAGCAGAACCAAAGCTCCGATCAAACTATAGTTGAATACATTTTTCTTGCGGATAAGCTCATCTTTCAATTCTCTTTCTTTTTCCAGCTGTGAAATTCGTTGTTCGGTATCTTCCAGGATTTTATTGTCTACGAGACTTCTATCCTTGGAAACAAGATTGGGAAGTTTCCCCAGAAAATCTCTGTACAATTGAACGGAAGCATCAATATTTCCTGAAATGGCATACAGGCTGTCCAGTTTTTTTACGCTTCTTTGAGCTTCCAGCGTATGACCTTTATCCAAGGCAATTCCATAGGCATTTTTCAACAGGTCTACCGCTTCTTTCGGATCATTCTTTTTAATATAAATATCCGCCAGTTCTTGTATTTGATTGACCTTTTCCTGTGAGTTTTCTTTTACAAAATCTTCCTTCAAAACTTTCTTTTTAGCTTCAATAGCTTTTTCAAAGTTTTTGTTTTCAACGTAAAGATCTGCAAGCTTCTGATTGATGGCCAAAGCTTGCTGCGGAGCTTCTCTTTTAGAAATTTTATAGGCTGTATTCAGGTTTTCTTCGGCACTGGAAACATCTTTCTGTTTGAGATTTACATCAGCCAGCTGACTGTAGCTTTCTGCAAGATCACCCTGTTCGTTTTCTTTTTTACTTAAGTTAATATTACTCTGGATAGCTTCTGCCTTAAGCTCTGGTGTAGCCGAAGAAAGCCTTGTAACGTCATTAGAATTAACTGCCTTACTTTTTTCACTGTAACTCATTTGTGCCGCTCTGCCATAGTTACTGATCGCAGGCGTTATTTTATTCTGCTTTTCCTGTGACTGGGCTAATCTGCGGGTTGCTTTTTCAATATTAGGCTTGTCATTAAGTTTTTCATACAGATTTTTGGCTTTGGTGTAATACTCTTCACTCTTCGGAAAGTTCCCGCTGTTAAAAAAGGTTTCACCAATATTATAATAAGAATCTGCCTGGGCAGGTTCATTTTTCGTATCCATTGCTTTTTTCAGCTTCTTTGTCTCCACCTGTACATCTTCCACCGCAGCAGCGGTAGTATTAGTGGTTTGGGAAGACATTGTGTTTCCCCAAAACATCAGTAAAAAGATTGAAAGAAGTGTAAACATTTTCATAAAACAAAGATATACATATATATAGTGTATTCAAAAACTATTCACCAAGCGAAAATCCCCTTTCACCAAGTTTAGTCTTTGATAATGTGAGTGTAAGGCTAAGTTTGGAGCAAAATAATTCAAATTTAAAAATCATGAAAAAACTAACTCTTACTTTTTTACTCATTATGGTATCTTTTTTAAGTCTTTCAAAAGCACAGGTCGGAGGAAACCAAATCTACAGAGACAGAAATAACAACGATTATTCCACTCCCAGAAATTTACCTGAATTCATCAACACCAATACCTATTTTGCTACCGATTCAACCTTAATTATCACCGTAAAAGTATTGATGAACAAAACGGCAGACCAATATAAACTTACACTGGGTTTGAATGAAGAAGCAGCCACTCCAAAAATTGCCATTGAAAATATCAACAGGAGAATCAGCGGTTTTATGAAAAGAATATCCTCAATGGGCATCAAAGACAATGATATCTTTGTAGACTTTATCTCTCAGACCAAAATCTATGACTACAACGTTAATAAAGATTCACAGACTGCCATCCAGAAAATGGATGGATTTGAAACCAAGAAAAACATCATTATTACGGTAAACAAACACTCAATGATTGAAAAACTGATCTCTGAAGCTTCAGACTTCCAGATCTATGATGTTATTAAGGTAGATTATATCAATAGTGATATTGATAAAATCCAGGAAGAACTTCTCAAAGAGGCTTATTCGGTTTTCGACAAAAAAAAGGAAAATTATTTTAAACTGTTTAAAAAGGAAATTATTGGAAATCCCACCGCTTCTTCAGGCTTTACTTATGTTTTTCCAAAAAGCCAATATCAGAATTATACAGCTTTTGAAAGTGCCAATGTTACGTATGGATATGATTCCAAATATGTCAGAAAGGAAGAAAGAAAATCTAAAACCTTTTATTATGATGGGACAGATTATACCGGCTTTGATAAAGTAATCAATAATGCTGATCCGGAAGTGGGTATACAATATATCATGAACCTCAACGTAAAATATGATCTGAAAAAGAATAAAGGAAACTAATCATTTTTCGGAACTCACCAAGTGAAAGCTCCGTTTCACCAAGTCTCCCGGTTTCGGGCTTCTGATCGGCGTAATTTTACATCAGTAATTAAAAATTTAAAAACAGGAAATTATGAAATTGAAACATTTTTTATTAATCGGAATTTTAACTCTTGGAAGCTTTATAAATGCACAGACACAAGAAGTAAAGAAAAATGCAATTGAAGTAACAGGTGTTGCGGAAATGGAAGTAGAACCGGATGAAATCATCTTCAGCATCGGAATAAAAGCAGACAACAAAAATGATCTGGCAGATAATGAGAAGAAGTTATTTGAAACTTTAAAGAACGCAGGCGTAAAGAACGAAGACATTAAGTTCAAATCAATGTATCAGAATATTTACTCTAAAACAGCAAAGTTTACTAAAAGCTATCAGTTTAAAGCCAGCACAAAATCAAGTCTGAGTAAAATTTTTGAAGACCTGAACCAAAAATGGGTAAGCAGCCTGAACATCGCAGAGGTAAAGAATACCAAAATTGCAGATTTTAGAAAAGCAGTTAAGATCAACGCTTTAAAAGCCGCTAAAGAAAAAGCAGATTATTTATTGGAAAGCATGGGTAAAAAGACAGGAAATGCTCTTGAAATTGTAGAAATAGAAGACTACACCAGCGATATGATCATGCCCGCAGCTTATAAAGGAAGAGCAAGCAATATCCAGCTGGAAATGGCTGATGCTCCGGTAGATTATTCTTTCGATAATATTGAAAACATCAAGCTGAAATACAGCATCAAAACAAGATACGAAATACTTTAAAATAACAGATTTAAAAGACAGTTCCTTTGGGAGCTGTTTTTTTGTTTTATGCTATTCGGTTATTAAGTTTCTGACCGAAGAAAAATACTTGCCGATCTATTAACATCTGTTCAATGATAAAGGCTTCGACTCCGCTCAGCCTGACACTCGTGGCAGTAGTGAAATTATACATTAGACCAGCATTATCGCCCTGAACATATAATCAGATTTTCCCTTGTTTTATCATCTACCAAGTGAAACCTTCAGTTCACCAAGTTTCCAAATTTTAAGTCTTAAATAGGGATAATTTTACTTCAGAATTCAAAATAATAAACGATGAACGTTACCTAATTACAACAAACAACTTATAAAAAAATAACAATATGACAACTCTAAAAATCTTAGCACTTGCAGCGGGAACAGCTTTTTTAAGCTCCGGTAATTTTCCGGAAAACCGCTCTACAAAAAGTAATGTTGAAAGCCATTTACCGGTACAAAAAGTAACATTGATTCCGGCGAACTCGACCATAAAGGACAATAAAATTCAGGTCGCTCTTTTACTGGATACTTCCAATAGTATGGACGGATTGATTGATCAGGCAAAATCCAGGCTGTGGAATATTGTGAATACGTTGACCACTCTAAAGTACAACGGAAAAGCCCCGCAAATTGAAATTGCCCTCTATGAATATGGAAATGATGGAATCCGTGATGAAAATTACATCCGCCAGGTTGCCCCTCTCACTCAGGATCTTGATCTTATTTCAGAAAAATTATTCGCTTTGAGAACCAATGGCGGCAGTGAATATTGCGGTGCTGTTATTCGTGATGCTTCTGCCAACCTGAACTGGGACAGCAATGATAAAAGTATGAAATTGATTTATATTGCAGGAAATGAAGCTTTCAATCAGGGAAAAATAAATTATAAGGACGTTGTTTCAAAAGCAAAGGATAAAAATATTTATACCAATACTATTTTCTGTGGAAGCCGGGAAGAAGGAATTCAGACGTTCTGGCAAAACGGAGCGTCTTTGGGAGGCGGAAAATATTTCAATATCGACAGTGACAGAAAAGTAATCTATATTGAAACGCCTTACGACAGCAAAATTTCCGAATGTAATTCAAAGCTGAATGATACTTATATCTACTATGGAAACCATGGTTCGGAATACAGACTAAAGCAGATCACGCAGGATAAAAATGCTGAATCACAGTCAGCATCTAACTTAGTGGAAAGAGCTGTTGCCAAATCTAAAAAGAACGCTTACAAAAATGACCACTGGGATCTGGTAGATAAAGCTGAAAAGGATGCCGGATTTATTGCCAATGTAAAAGAAAGTGAACTTCCTGCCGAGCTGAAAGGAAAAAGCAAGGAAGAAATTCAAAAAACGATCACGGCAAAGTCTGCCGCCCGTGATAAAATTCAGAAGGAAATTGAAGAGCTTTCCAAAAAACGCCAGAGCTATATTGACGGAGAAATGAAGAAGCGGGGTACTGATGATTCTGATGATCTGGGAAAAGCAATTGAGAGTTCTATTGTTGAACTGGCCAAAAAGAATGGGTATAGTTTGTAGTTAAATAGGCAGTCTTTTTGTGACTGCCTGTTTTTTTAACCACCCCGTCAAAATTCTTTGAATTTTTGCCACCCCTCCGGAGGAGGGGAATTGAGCCCTTCCTATCGAACTATTTGGCAAAGTATCTTTTTACTACATTTTTTCAAATAATTTAAGCAGGATTTCTATGGAATGACAAATTGCCTAGATAAACTAGCTTTTCAATTGTGTCATTCCGTAGGAATCTAAATAAACTTTTGTGTACTGGATATCTGCAGAACCTGAAGCTTAAAATGGAGCATAAATTTATCTTCCAAATTTAAAATACCTTGATAACGGATGCTTTTTGTTTTTCATAAATAGAGAGGCCATCTCCATCCCCGTAACCGAAAAAGTAATTCCGTTTCCTCCAAAACCTAATACAAAGTAGGAGTTTCTCAATTTTTTATATTCTCCAATGTAAGGCAGACCATCTTTAGTCTCTCCAAAAGTTCCTGCCCACACAAAATCAGGGTAAAAATGATAATCAGGTTTTATTTTCTTCAGATTTTTAAGGATTTCTTTTTCTTTTTTATTGAGGAGAGCATCCCGTTTTTCAGCATCATAAAAGTCTTCATCTCCTCCTCCGATCAGGATTCTTCCGTCGTCAGTAGTCCGCATGTAGAGGTAAGGATCATCGGTATTCCAGACCAATGTATTGCTGATATTTTTAAATTTGTCTTTATCTATTTCAGAAACAACAGCGTAGGTACTTTTCAGATTTACAAAGTTTTCTTTCAGTAAATTTTTACTTTCATAACCAATGCAGTAAATGATCTTTTTTGCTTTGATCTGATATCCACTGTCTACGGTAACCAGATTAAAACCTTTATGCTCCTCCACTTTTACCATTTCTGTCTTATCAAAGATCTTCAGTCCTTTCCTTACATTGTACATAAAAAGTTCATGGGCAAACTGAAAAGCATCAATACTGGCTCCCTGCCTGGATAATATTCCGCCATATGTGTTCTCAAATTCAAATTTCTTCAGAATCTGTTCCTCTCCCAGCCACTGCACCTCAAATCCGTTTTCTTTTCTCGCCTGATATTCCTTCTTCAGCCATTCTGCATCTTTCTTTTTTGAAGCAAAGTACAAGGATTTCTTTCTTTTAAACCCTGCATTGGATTTAATCATTTTTGAAAGTTTCTCCAGTGTATCAATGGCATCACTACAGGCTTTATAACTTAAAACAGCTCCTTTTTTGCCTAATTTTTCTATCAGTTCATAAAGAGGAACATCTATTTCGTACTGCAGCATTGAAGTGGTAGCAGAAGTGCTTCCATTGCAGAGTTCTCTTTTATCAATAAGGATCGTATCATACCCATCTTCTATCATCTGATGGGCAATCAGGCTTCCTGTAATGCCGCCTCCAACAATGAGAACATCACATTTTTCATTTGATTGTAAAGAAGGATAAGAAGCTAACAGTCCGTTTTTTAAAAGCCAGAAAGGTTCATTTGATTTGAGATCCATATTAATATTTTACACTGAAAGTAACAATATTTATACCTTTTTTAACAATTTATCATCAAATTATGGTGTAATTATTGTTATCCTTTTAAACTCAAACCACCATAAAATATTTATTATGATAACAATTATTCCAGAAGCCCCGGAAAATGTTGCAGCATTCAATGCAACGGGAGAAGTAACGAAAGAGGATTTTGAAAGACTGGTAATTCCGCGCGTAAAAGAGAAGGTAGAGCAATTCGGTGAGCTGAATTACTTATTGTATTTGGATACCGATCTGGATAATTTTACCATGGGAGCATGGCTTGAGGATCTGCTGTTAGGATTGAAAAATCTTACCAACTGGAATCGGTCAGCCATTGTTACTGACAAAGAAGGTATACGTGATTTTACCAGTATTTTCAGTGTTCTGATGCCGGGAGAGTTTAAATCTTTCCCCAAAGAAAATTTATACAATGCCCTCTATTGGTGTAAAAATGGAGATGAAGTAGAGGCATAAAACTTTATTTTTATACAGAAGAGCCTGTTTCAATGAGAAACAGGCTCTTTTTTTTATTTCAACAGTAAATTACTTATCACATGATACACATTCTGCGGCAACTTCTTCCTCAGTCTTAGAACCGTACAGATACATATACCTTACACTTATAACCAATCCTATAAAAGTCATTCCCACTCCCACCAGCGACGGATAGTTGAATGAATACCCGTATTCCAGAGGAATTCCTCCAAAGAAAGCTCCCATTGCATTGGCAATATTAAAACCAGCCTGCATAAAAGCAGCGGCCATCATTTCACTTTTTGGAGCAGCTTTCATCATCATAATATTGATAGGTGATGCAATAGACATAGATAAAGCACCACACATAAACGTCAATACCAAAGCAATATTCTTATGCTCTGCAAGGAAGAAAACACCTCCAAGAGACAGCATCATCAGGAAGATCAGAAGGGCACATGTTTTTTCAGGTCCTAATTTATCTGAGACAATCCCACCTACCAGGTTTCCAACTACCATTCCGGCTCCGGCAAGAACCATCACATAGGCCATTTGGCTGCTTTTGATTCCGGCAACAACAGTCATCAAAGGGGTAATATAGCTTAACCATGTAAAAAGACCTCCAAATCCAATCGCTGTAATGGCAAGGACAAGCCACGACTGTTTATTTTTAAGGAATTTCAACTCTTCCATGAAGTGGGTATTTTGATTGGATTCCATTGCAGGAAGCCACAGTTTCAAAAATAATATGGCAAAAAGACCAATCACCGCCACAATAGCAAAGTACAGTCTCCAGTGGAATGTATGCCCAATATAGGTGACCAGAGGAACCATGGCCAGGTTGGCAACCGTGAGCCCTGTAAACATCATTGATATATAAAATGCTTCTTTCCCTTTTCCTGCCATTCTTGAGGCAACTACTGTTCCTACACCGAAGAATGCGCCATGAGGAAGTCCGGACAGAAAACGGATAACCAGCATACTGTCATATCCGGGAGCAATTGCAGAAAGGCCATTAAACAGGGTAAAAAGGATCATAAAAGCTATCAAAACTTTTTTAGGGGGGAACTTCACTGAGTACCCGATGAGAATCGGAGCTCCGATAACTACTCCCATCGCATACGCAGAAATTAAATGTCCGGCCTGCGGGATTGTAATCTGTAATGTTTTTGCAATATCCGGCAACAGTCCCATTACGGTAAACTCCGTAGTTCCTATTCCCAAACCACCGATAGCCAGTGGTATTATTCTTTTATCAATCTTCATTATATCTAAATCTTTTTTCTGAATTAATTTCTTTTCAAATCAAAAATACTGAGTGTCTTTATTTTGAAAGTGCAAAAATCGCAAGAAAGTTTGAATTTCACTCCTCTTTGAATGATAAAAATTTGCTCCATATTAACCTTTTTATTTAATTTTATATTCAGAAACAATCAAATGAGAACAAGATGAAAATCCAGAAAGAAATTATTGAATTTGAAAAAGGGAAATCATTCAAACTATTTGCCCCTTCCCTGAAAAACTGTTTTTTCTGGCATTATCATCCGGAAATTGAACTGGTCTATGTAGAAGCGGTGAACGGAATCCGGCATGTAGGAAAAGATATTTCTGCCTTTACAGACAGTGATCTTTTACTGATTGGATCTAATGTTCCCCACCTTAATTTTGATTATGGTATTCAGACAGAGTGTCAACAGCTTGTGCTGCAGATGCGGGAAAGTTTCCTTCAGGATATTATTCTTCCTGTTCCGGAATTTGAAAATATTAAAAAACTTTTGGAACGTTCATATCTCGGGCTTTCATTTTCAGGAGAAACCAAAAATACAGTGGTTGAAAAACTACAGATCATTAAAGATAAAAACTCCTTTGAATCCCTGGTAGGATTAATTGAAATTCTGCAGATTCTCGCTGATTCAACGGAAGTAAAGGAACTTAACAAGGAAGATACCAGAATCAAATGGTTTTTGAATGATAAAATCAGAATGGGAACCATCTACGATTATATCCACGAAAATTATGACAAGAAACCCAATGTCAATGAAATTGCCCAAATTGTAAGTCTGAGTACTCCTGCCTTCTGCCGTTATTTTAAAAAGCAGACTAATATGACCTTTACAGATTTTGTTAATAATTACAGAATCAATCAGGCTAAAATATTTCTGCTGAAGGATTATTCTGTAACTGAAGTTTGCTTTCAGGTAGGGTTTGAAAGTCTTTCTTACTTTAATAAGCTATTCAAACAACATACAGGAGAAACGCCTTCCGAATTTAAAAAGAAACATTTTAAACCCATTGAAATCAATGGCCGGATTGGAGTGATTACAAAGGAAACGGCTTGTAATAAGTAGGACGTACATGACGTAATGTAAGTTATTGATGGAACGACTAAACCACCCCGTCAAAAATTCTTTGAATTTTTGCCACCCCTCCAGAGTAGGGGAATTATGGCAGCCGTTATTGTAAATGGAGTTTTTTCAAATCTCTTATCCCTGCAGCATAACATCTGCTACCTGCGTCCTAACATCTGCAATCTACCCAAAACAAAACCGCTCATTGCTGAACGGTTTATATTTTAATGAATATGTTTTTCTGCGTGGTAAGAACTTCTTACAAGAGGAGAACTTTCAACGTGTCTGAAACCTAAGCTTCTTGCAAAATCTCCAAACTCATCAAATTCTTCAGGAGTGATGAATTTCTTTACAGGAAGATGTTTTTTAGTCGGCTGCAAATATTGTCCAAGGGTGATAACATCTACATTCGCGTTTCTAATGTCCTCGATTGTCTGGAAAACCTCATCTTTAGTTTCACCTAATCCAAGCATTACCCCGGTTTTGGTTCTTCTTTGTCCGGCTTCTTTCAGATATCTTAATACTTCAAGGCTTCTTTCATATTTTGCCTGGATTCTCACTTCTCTGGTCAGACGTTTTACCGTTTCCATATTGTGAGAGATTACTTCCGGAGCTACATCTACCAGTCTGTCAAGATGTTTTGTGATCCCCTGGAAATCCGGAATCAGAGTTTCCATAGTGGTTCCCGGAGAGATTCTTCTTACAGCATTCACTGTTTCACCCCAAAGAATAGATCCCATATCTTTCAGATCATCACGGTCTACCGAAGTAAGAACGGCATGTTTGATCTTCATTAATTTGATTGATCTTGCTACTTTTTCAGGTTCATCCCAATTTACATCCAGCGGTTTTCCTGTTTTTACGCCACAGAATCCACAACTTCTTGTACAGATATTTCCTAAAATCATGAAAGTTGCTGTACCTTCACCCCAACATTCTCCCATGTTCGGGCAGCTTCCACTCTGGCAGATTGTATTTAATTTATATTTATCAACCAAAGTTCTCAGCTCTCTGTAATTCTTTCCGGTAGGAAGTTTTACGCGGATCCATTTTGGTTTTTGAACGGTAGTGTCTTGAACTGAATTTTCCATTTCTAAAATTGAAGTTCAAAGTTAAGGATTTTTTAATGGAAACCATCAACCGGAGATATTGATGAAACTGATAATTCAAAATTTCATTGTACATTTAAGTTTTCAAAATTTTTTATGAGAAAAACAGTATTTCTTTTATGTATGGCAGCCGGGACATTCTGTCTTGCTCAAAAACAGTTTCAGCCAGCAGGTTCTACCCTTCTGGAAACGGTAGACGGAGATCTTGATGGTGATCAAATTCCTGAAAAAGTACTCATTTATACAACAACAGATGAAGGTGAACTGGGGAAAATCCGTGAGATTCAGATTCTGAAAAAAGTCAGTGGAAAATGGACCGTTCTTGAAAAATCAAGAAATGCAGTTATGGAAAGCAGTGCCGGAGGTATGATGGGTGATCCTTACGGAGAAACTAAAATTGAAAAAGGAATTCTCATCATTTCTCAAATGGGTGGAAGCAGCTGGAAGTGGGACGTTACAGACAAGTACAGATTTCAGAACGGACATTTTGAATTAATAGGAACTTCATCTACTTCCGGAAGACCGGGAGATTACTGGAAAGATATAGATTTCAACCTTTCAACAGGGCAGCTGAACTATTCAAAAGAGGTAGAAAATACCGCTGAATATGGTAAATCTTTGAAGGAAACCTATATTAATAAAGGCGTAAAGATGAATCTGCAGAACAGAAATCAGGAAAAGCAGCAAAAAATAGTTCTTCCGAAAACAAAAGAGGAAGTTTATTTTTAAATAAAGGTTTTAAAATTTAAGTTTTGGCTAAAGCCAATTGAATTTTAATTTTTTAAGCAAACGGGCTAAAGCCCGTTTCTATTGAATATCCTGTATTGAGTTCCAGACTTAATTATCATCAAACTCATTATTCTTCAACAGTTCAGCTAAGACTTTTTTAGCACGCATTACCCGTACTTTGGTATTGGCAACTGAAATCCCCAGCTCTTCAGAAATTTCTTTGATGCTTTTTTCTTCAAAAAACCTCAACTTGATAATATCCTGATAATTGGCATCCAGAGATTCTATGGTTTTGATGATTTTCTTCTGTTCTTCTTCAGAAATCAGAAGTTCTTCCGGAGATTTGGCATATTGGTTTTTGACTTCATCAAGATTTTCAACAGCATCTTCGTTTTCACGGTTCTTTTTTCTCCAGAAATCGATAACGGTATTCTGTGCAATGGTCAATATCCAGGTTTTAAACTGAAAATGAGGATCAAACATATCCAGTTTCGACAATACTTTTGAAAAAACATTTACGGTAATTTCATCAGCATCATTTTCATCTCTCACCTTTTTCATGACAAAAGAGAAAACATCCACCCAAAAAACATTGATGAGTTTAGTCTGGGCCTTCTGATCTTTATCTTTGGCCTTCTGTATGAGCAGGAATAGCTGTTCGTCGTTCATTAATAACAAATATAGCGTATTTGGGGCATAAATGCAAAAGAGGAAAATATCGAATCTGTTTCACGCTGGCAAAGTTATTATCAAGGTATTTTAGGTTTTTATGATTTTGCTTATTTGCTGTTTCTCCTTTTCCTCTTCCTTCTGAATTTACTATCTTTGCTTCTTAAAATTTTAAAGTTAACAATCAATGAATTCCTTTATAGAAGAACTGAAATGGCGTGGTCTGTTTGCCGATATGATGCCTGGAACCGATGAACAACTGAATAAAGAGGTAACTACTGCATATATTGGTTTTGATCCTACTGCCGATTCTTTACATATCGGAAGTCTTATTCAAATAAAAATTTTAGCTCACTTCCAGCAGCATGGCCACAAACCTATTGCTTTGGTTGGAGGTGCTACAGGAATGATTGGTGATCCTTCCGGAAAATCAGCTGAAAGAAATCTTCTGGATGAGGAAACTCTTTTACACTATGTTGACTGTTTAAAAAATCAGCTTTCAAAATTCTTAAATTTTGATGGAAATGAGCCCAATAAAGCTGAACTGGTGAACAACTATGACTGGATGAAGAACATTTCTTTCCTTGATTTTGCTAAGAATGTCGGGAAGAATATCACAGTCAATTATATGATGGCTAAAGATTCTGTAAAGAAAAGACTATCCGGAGACGCAGGTGTTGACGGAATGAGTTTTACAGAGTTTACCTACCAGTTAATTCAGGGATATGATTTCCTTCACCTTTACCAAAACAACAATGTAAAATTACAGATGGGAGGTTCTGACCAGTGGGGAAATATCACTACTGGAACTGAACTGATCCGTAGAAAAGCTCAGGGTGAAGCGTTTGCATTAACGGTTCCTTTGATTACGAAAGCTGATGGCTCTAAATTCGGGAAGTCTGAAAGCGGAGAAAACTATTGGCTGGATAAAAAGAAAACATCTCCTTATAAATTTTATCAGTTCTGGCTGAATGCTACTGATGATGATGCCGAAAGATTCATCAAGTTCTACACTTTCCTTGGAAAAGAAGAGATTGAAGCTTTGATCGAACAGCATAAAACAGCGGCGCACGAAAGAAAGCTGCAAAAGAAATTAGCTGAAGAGGTAACGGTTTGGGTACATGGAAGAGAAGAATATGAAAAGGCACTGAAAGCTTCTGAAATTCTTTTCGGACGTTCTACTGCTGAAGATCTGGTAAGCCTTGATGAAGAAATATTCCTTGAAGTTTTTGATGGAGTTCCTCAGAAAGAAATTGCAAAAACTGATGTTTTAGGAGTGAATATCATAGATCTTCTTTCTGAAAAATCAGGATTCTTGAAATCTAAGAGTGAAGCTCAAAGAGAGATCAAAGGAAATGCAATCTCTGTCAACAAGCAAAAGGTAAATGATACTTTTACAGCGAATGAAACTGATCTTATTGACGGTAAGTTCTTGTTACTGCAAAAAGGTAAGAAAAGCTACTTTATTGTAAAGGTTCAATAAGTTGAAAAATACTTCATATAATAAAAAAAGACTGTTTTATACAGTCTTTTTTTGTTTCAAAACCCATACAAAAGCCGTGAAATATTTTCACGGCTCTGTTGAGAAGTTACCATTTTTTAAAACTTGCTGTCACTTCTGACATCGTATAGGCTATGAAAAAACTGATTTGTATTGAAAATAATAATAGAGTTTAAAATTTATAAGTAAGCCCGGCTTTCCCTCCTGAAGCTACAGATCCTCCACCCAATTCTATATGAGCTGCAAGATTTTTGGTGAAAAAATATCTGCCTCCGATTTGTCCTGCAAAACCAACTCCTGAAGACTTCCCATCGAAATAATCGAAATCTGATCCGTTATATTTATAGGAAAAAGAATTGTAGGCTAAGGTAGCTCCTGCATATACGTCCCATTTATTTGGAATTTTAAGCAAAGTATTGAAGTGGTAGTTTCCGTTAGCTCCTACTCCAAACCAGCTTCCTTTAATGTCTCCTGAATACTTTTCAGTAGCATAACTTCCTTCTATTCCCACTGTGATATCATTATGTATAGCGTAGTCTACTCCTACTGATACAGGAAGTCCCCATCCGTTTGCTACTCCTATATCCACATTGATCTGAGCTTCTCCTTTCTGTATTCTCTGTGCATGCATACTCCCAAACAGGGAAATCATTCCCAGGATAAAGATTCTCTTTTTCATTCTTAATAGTTTATTTTTTGTTATTGTATGTTCTGCAAAACTATCAGCGGGCGTAACAGAATACAACCCTTAAAAAAGTGTATTTTTTTCTACTGATTTTTAGGTATATCATAACATCCGCTAAACCTGTATATTTGAAGATACAGACCCAAAATCGTAATTCCTAGGTTTATAATATAATTGATGATTTTAATTTTATAATTTTAGGTGGTCTTTCTATTTTTGAATTATCAACAACTATATTGTAAAAAAGAGATGATAAATAAATATTTGCTTTTACTTCTATTTACTTTGGGATCACAATACATATATGCTCAAGGCTCATATTTTTATTATCTTGAAAAAAAGAACAGTAATTTCGACAGTCTGGTTACAGCTGCTAACCATGAAACTACAGATACCGTAAAGGCCATAAAATCCTACCAGATAGCTGCTACTTATTTTACAAGGCAGGATTTAGATAATTATAATAAATATTTAAAACAAGGTCTGGAGAGCTCTTCTAAAAGTCAGATATACAAAGATATTGGATTATATTATCAGGCTCTCATCCACTTTACAAAACCTGATTTTGCTGCTCTTCTTGAAAAAGATTTTGTCACCGCAGAATCTGCCCTAAAAAAATATAAAAGTACTGAAGCTAAAAGAATAAGAATCATCATGTTTCAAAATTTGTCTCTGCTAAAAGTAATGCAGACCAAAGAAACAGAAGCTATGAATCTTATTGTTAACAAAGCGATTCCTATTGCAATATCCATTGGAGATAATGAACTTATAGGTGGTTTGTATAAAAATGTTGCCCTTCTGTTTTATAACTCCCAGGACTTTTCAAAAGCAATAGAATACTGTAATCTGGCAGAATTATTTTTAGGCAAATTAAAAAAGCAAACTCCCCAATCTAATGGCATAAGGGGAGAAGTTCTTTTACTGAAAGCAGAATGTCTGATGAGAAAGGATAAACTACCGGAGGCAAAAATAGAATTGAATAAAACCTACTCTATCATTAAAAACTATCCGGAATCTAATTTCAACTCATTATATTTAAGCAATTTAGGATATTATCAGATGAAGCAAAAAAACTATCCTGAAGCTCTTAAAACTTTTGATTTGGGTCTACAAAATGCAGAAAAATATAAAAACACCAATATTACGGAAAGGATAAAACTGTTTAAACATCAAATCTATCAAGAGCTTAAAAATTTCAAACAATCTAATAACATTTTAAAAGAAGTCTATCAAAAAACCTCATACAAAAGAACAAAACAGGAGGTTATGAGAGAATTTTTTAAAAATTATACCGCATTAAAGGACACTGTTAAAGCCAATCTCTATGCTACAGAATATATTAATTCTCTGGATAGCATTAATAATATCAGCATTCACAAAAACATTGCACTTTTGGAAGCTAAATACAGAAAAGCCGAAGATGAGAAAAAAATTGCGTGGCTGTATACCGAGAAGGCAAAGAAACAGATGGAAGTAAGCAAAAAAAACTCGTATTTATGGTTATTAAGTCTAGCTTTATTATCTTTCATCGGTCTTCTTATTTTTCTATATATTATTTACAGAAAAAATAAAAAACTATCTGAACAAAAGGAAATCAATCTTCAGCAAAAAATAGAAGATATTAAACAAAAAGAAGAATTATCGCTTACCAAAGCAATTCTTGATGGTGAAGAAAGAGAAAGAGAGCGTATTGCCAGAGATCTTCATGATGGTCTTGGCGGTATGCTTGCCGGAGTTAAGATTAATTTCTCAGTCTGGTCTTCCAGTCACCTTAATCCGGAAAAAGATCAGGAATTTTATAAGATTTTAGGACAACTGGACAATTCTGTAAGTGAGCTCCGACATGTAGCCAGGAATTTAATGCCTGAATCATTGCTTAATTTTGGTCTGGAAACCGCTTTACATGATCTGTGTGAATTTTATAACAGAAAAAACCTCGAAATTGATTTCCAGGTCATTGATATTGACAAGGCACTACCTTTAAATATCCAGCTTAATATCTACAGAATCGTACAGGAACTATTGGCTAATGCTATAAAACACGCTGAAGCAAGCAGCATCTTGCTTCAATGCTCGCAATCCGGTGAAAGTTTTCTGATTACAATTGAAGATAACGGAAAAGGGTTTGATAAAAGTATAGAAAAAACCACCAAAAGTATGGGACTTCGCAACCTGAAAAACAGGGTCAATTATCTGAAAGGAAAAATGGAAATCAATTCTGATCATCAAGGGACAACAATTAATATAGAACTTAACATCCATGGAGAATGAAAAAATAAATATAGCCATCGTTGATGATCACCCTATTGTGATCGAAGGTCTTAAAATGTTGCTTAACAGCCAGCCTTTTTTCAATATAGCAGGAAGTTTCACTTCCGGTGCAGAAACGATCAGCTTTATCCGGTCGCAGATGGTGGATATCATCCTTCTTGATATTACTCTGCCCGATGCCAACGGAACAGAACTGTGCAGAGAAATAAAGAAAATTTCTCCGAATACTTCAGTGATTATGTTCAGTAATCGTTCTGAACGAAGCATCATCATGCAGTCTATACAAAACGGAGCGAGTGGCTATCTTCTCAAAAATACGTCTATTGATGAGCTTGTGATATGCATCAGAGGAGCGCTCGCAGGTGATATTGTTTTCTGTAATGAGACAAAACAGATCATCAGCCGTCCTTCCCAACAAGACCTCCCAATACCGCGGCTTACCAAAAGGGAAAAACAGATCCTGCAGATGGTAGCACAGGGGAAAACAAGTAATGCAATTGCCGAGGAGCTGTTCTTAAGCCCACTTACCGTAGATACCCACCGTAAAAATCTGCTTCAGAAATTCCAGGCAAAAAACTCAACAGAACTGATCAATCTTGCAGTACAGCAACAATTGATTGAAAAGTAAAAAAAAACCGCCCTTAGAGCGGTTTTTTTTATATAAATATTGAAATATTTTATGGTTCCAGGAAACTGTAATCGATAGAAGCAACTAATACTCCTTTTCCTTTTTTCTTAACAGTTCTTACAACTTCTCCATCTATGTAAAGATTGATCGTTAACTCAGAATTATCATCCGGCATTGACGCATTAGCATCAAGATTCAACTGTGCCTGGCTGGAGTTCACAAAGAATTCCCCACTTGTCCATGGTGAAGTTACCGGTGACTGCGGAGTATTGTATATCGTGTTCTGAGTTGTGCCCACCTGTGTTACAACACTTATAATGCTCCCTCCTGTCGTGGTCTTCACTTCAAATTGAACCACATGATCCTTAAATTCTTCATCGTCATCTTTTTTACAAGAATTGACAACGGTAATTACAGAAAATAATAAAACGAATAAAAAAGAAAGTCTAAGTAAACTTTTTGAATTGTAAAATTGCTTCATTTCTCCAAATAGATTTTTTAATGTTTCAAATATAAGTTTTTTATTAATATAAAAATAACTTTTATGAAAATTTTCCAACAAAGATTTCCAAATAATATCAAATCAACAAAAACAAAAACCCGTCTCTAAAGTCAAAAAATATACTTCAAAGAAACAATCTTTAAACATAAAGCATCATCCGGCTAAAGTTCATTGTATGAATAATAAAAGTTAAGATTCTGCATATAATTTAATTATCTTTGCTGTATGAATTTAGATTATCTAGTAAGGGAGCCGGAAAATATTACCTCCAATACCCCTATTCTTTTTATGCTTCATGGCTATGGCAGTAATGAGCAGGATCTTTTCAGCTTCAGGGAAACACTTCCCAATGACTGGATCATTGTAAGTTTCAGAGCTCCGCGTGATACTCAATTTGAAGGATATTCATGGTATGATATCAATTTCAACGATCCTGAAAATTTCATTGATGTTCCTCAGGCAAAGGAATCTTTAAATGCCGTTTTGGAAAGTATGCTTAAGATCATCAACCATTATGGGCTTACAGAAAGTAAAGCTCATCTGTGTGGTTTCAGCCAGGGAGGAATTTTATGTTATGCTTTGGCTTTAAAACATCCTGAATTGTTTAATTATGTTGCCTGTCTAAGCAGTTATCCTGAAGATAAAATTCTGGACGGTATTGTAAAAGATAAAAAGAAACTGGAAGGACTTCGTTTCTTTATTTCACATGGTTCCGATGATGCTGTGATTCCACTTGAATGGGGAAGAAAAGCGGCTGACCTTCTGTATGATCTTAGCTGTTATTTCACTTTCAGAGAATATATGAGCGGACATGGTGTCAATCAGAAAAATTATATGGACCTGATGGAATTCTTTTCAAAATAACTAGGACCCAATTTAAAATAAATCCAACGAATAAGCCTACTTCATTGTAGTTTATATAAACATTCCAGCTTTTGGAATGTTTTTTTATTAACATATAGATAATTTCAGTAAATTCAGTAAATGAAATTCAAATTGCTTTTACTGGGATTATTTCTAAGCATTTTTATAAATGCCCAGAACTCTTTTGAGTTGATTAATACGGAAAAAGCGGTGATTCCTTTTCAGTTTATCAACAATCTTATCTTTATTCCTATCAATATTAATGGTGCAGAACTTACCTTCCTGCTGGATACGGGAGTTTCGGAGACTATTCTTTTCAGTCTGGAAAATAAAGAACTGAAACTGAGTAATGTTGAAAAAGTTAAATTTTCAGGTCTTGGGGGAAGTTTAAGTATTGACGGCTTAAAATCTGAGCGTAATTTGGGCAAAATAGGAAATGAAATTGTTAACACATCCATGTCTCTCTATATTATTATTGATGAAGAATTTAATATTTCGCCTCACGTAGGAATTCCTGTAAATGGAGTGGTTGGATATCATTTCTTCAAAGACCATCCCATCTATATAGATTATGCGTCCAAGAAAATAACTGTGTATGAAAATATTGATCTTTTAAAAAAGAAAATCAGAAGGTTTGAAGAATTTCCAATTAGTATTGAAAAAGATAAACCTTATTTGTATGCCGATGTAGAAATGACAAATGAAAAGAAAGACTCAAAATTACTGATCGATCTTGGAAACAGTGATGCCGTATGGCTTTTCCCTACCCTTATTAAAAACTTTGTCTACAACAGACCCAATATTGATGATTTTCTGGGCCGTGGTTTCAATGGAGATATTTATGGTAAAAGAAGCCGTATTCATAATTTCTATCTTGGAAGTTTTAAATTTGAAAAACCTCTTACGGCTATGCCGGATGAATTTTCTATCCAGCATGTCAATTTAGTGGAAAACAGAAAAGGTTCTATAGGTGGAGAAATTATGCGCCGGTTTACTGTTATTTTTGATTATCCTAATAAAAAACTATATCTAAAGAAAAACAGAGACTTTGATGATCCTTTTCATTTTAATATGAGCGGATTGGATTTCAGACAGGATGGGCTGGAATGGCAGCAGGACAGAATAAATATTGAAACTCAAAAATCAGCAAAAGTAATAAATGAAGTTTATAAAGAAGCTTTTCGATATAAATTCAGTCTGAAACCTATATTCTCCATTGCAGGAGTAAGAAAAGACTCTCCCGCCTATGAAGCAGGTTTAAAAAAAGATGACAGAATTATCAGTATCAACGGAGACCAGACTTCAGATATGACCCTGGAAAAAATAGTTGAACTCATGAAATCAAATGAAGGGAAAAGAATTATTATGATCATTCAAAGAAAAAATGAAAAACTGACTTTAAACTTCACTTTGCAAGATCCCATTCCTTATCAAGAATAAAATTATGAATACCGAAGAGACTACATTAGATAGGATAAGAACCAGACCCAGATTTAAAATGTTTACTCATCTTACGAAAGAAGAGTACGCAGAAAATCTGAAAAAATATATGGAAGAGCATAAAGATGAGTTTTCAGGCAATATCAATAAAGAAGTTGCTACCATCTGGATAAAAACAGATTACGACAACTACTGGAAACCATGTCTTGCCCTGCGGGTAGAAATGGAAGATGAGCATACAGCGATACGCGGAGTATTTGGTCCCAGTTCTGCTGTGTGGACATTCTTCATGTTTCTGTATTTCTCCTTTTCTATTCTCTGGATGACTTTCTTCACGATGTATTACGTAGAAAAGCAAATAAAAAGCGCCGAATACCCTTGGGCACTAAGCGCTTCTTTTATCATGTTATTTTTTATTCTTCTTACCTATATTGCTGCAAGATTCGGGCAGCATAAAGGTAAAGATGAAATGCTTAAGCTGAGAAAATTTGCTGAAGAATCTACTTTACAGTTTGAAAAGAAAATTAATTAGACGGAGATTCTACAGGCTTTTCATTCTGAATAGGTGTAGCCATTGCTTTTGCTGTTTTGATAGAATCCACCACTTTTTCTCTGTTGCTTTGTTCTTTTAACATTTTCGGAACCTCAGGCTCAAGAAGCTTGGTGAGTTCTTCAACGGATATATTGTTGGCATTAGGATCATCTAAAAGCTTTCTCCATGGTTTTCTTCCACCCCATTTATAGTCCCCGAATACCATTACCGCTGTACCCTTGGCTTTAGTTGTAGCACCACCAGGATTCAGTATCCAGGTATCTGCATAAGAATACAGCCATTGCGCATCTTTTCTCAGCAATCGAAGACATGAGTGTGAGGCAGGATATCCCGGAAGCGTGTATTCATGCCATCCGATCCCTCCAATATTATGAATATTAAAATTATACGGAAGTTTCCATTCAGTGCTCACTGTGGAAATAGCCAGTTTCTTTTTCCAGTTGGCAAAAGTAAGTCCTCTTGTTGTCTGAGCAGCCTTTTTACCCATACTTGTAGGTCCCCATTTCACAAGACTCCCATTGGAATATACCGCAAAAGCTTGTATCGGGTATGAGAATATGACAAACTTTTTCACTCCGCTTAATACATCCAACTGCATTGGGAATGGTGAATATGCCATCAATGTTGTATCTATTTTCGCTGGAACTACCAGTGTATCAGCATTCCATTTACTTTTAGAATCCAGTCTGTTCAGAGCTAAAATAGCGGTACGTTCTTCTACACTGTATTTCTTACTGTATTCAGCATAGATAGAATCACGCATCTTTTTATCCTTTGGAAGAACAAAAGCATTATAAAACCCATTCTCCTGCATGGCAGGTGGAATAGATTCTTTTTTTACTACAGGAACAGAGTCCTTCTTTATAGAATCCTTTTCTGCCTCCTGTACTTCAGAAGAAGAAACGGTATCTTTAAACGTATCGCTTATTTTATCTATTTCCTTTTTACAGGAAACAAGAAAAACTGCGCATAAACAAGCATAAAGAAAGGATTTTTTCACAGATATGTTTTTCATAAATAAATCGGCCATTTAGTTTGGCTACCCAGTACAAATATCAGACCTAAAATTGAATCACAAAAGACATTATTTAAAATACCGTAAAAAAACGGAGGTTTTATCACTGTAAACGAGGAGTTATAGCTTATAAATTTCTTAAGTTTGCCGATTTCAAAGGAATTTTCACATATTTAAAAGAAGATTATTCTTCTCGCTGTTCTTTCGTGGCAACCCACTCTAAAGTTCCGTTTTTACTAAATCGATAAACGTCCTGATGCCATCTTGCCCCACCTCTGCATCCTGTTTTTAAAAGTTTCTTACTTTTTTCTACAGTCACATCACAAAGACATGAACAGCTTGAGCGGGAATAATCCGGTTCTTTAAGTTTTTCAAAACGTTTGCTTCCCGGATTGTATAAATAAATATCAAACATCCTGTAAACACCCATTCCTTCATCTGGAACAGAGAATGCAATATCATCATAACCATCGAAGTTATAATCATCGATAATGCTCTGTCTTACAAAAGAAGGTTTATCAGGAGCCGGAAGTTCGGTTGCTGTCTTTTTTCCGTCAGGATAAGTAATAGTGAAATGATTATTATAAAAATGATTAAACGCAAGTAAAGCCCCATGCAGGAAATATTTTCCACTTCCGTCGTATTTTTCATCCTCTACCATTTCCAGCGTAAACTTTCTATTGTCTTTTGCTCTTGTATAAGTAATGTTTGAAGCCTGATGCTGCATGATTTCAAACTCGTATACTCCGTTTATTTTCCCTCCTATCATTTCATTCCAGTTGTAATACTCGATATCCGGTTGGCCGTCACTTCTCCCATCCGTATCAACTCTAAAGCTTTTAACCTGTAAAGGAATGATTTCTTTCTTTCCGGAATATTGCACAAAAGCTCCCTTTCCCTGAGCGCCGTAATAAAGAGTTAGCCTGAACTCTTTTGCTTCTCCTGTAGATTTTAGGATAAAAGGCTGTGCGGAATAAACACCAGAGAGCATAATAATACAGAATAGCAACAATTTTCTCATAGGAATAATTTATATAACCAAATTAACCACAAATCTTACCATCCATAATAAGACAATCAACAACAGTATCGAAAACTGAACTTTATTGACGTTTTTATTTCCGAATTTCCATACCAGGATTCTATCAATGATAATCACCACTAATACAGGAACCAGACTGAATAGTAAATACATGCCGAACAATCCATCAGCGGCAGAAACTCCTGTCATTAAAATAACAGAAGCAATCAACGCGGCAATTACTGCAATGATTCCTGCAACAAAAAAGAGCGTCCAGTTTTGAAATTGTTTTTTCATGAATAATATTGTATCAATGGTTGGATATATTGAAACGGATATTGAATCTGGAATAATAAAACATCCAAAAAGCCAGCCAAGGCAGATTCTTATCAGCTAAAATAGGAATAACCACTCAATATAGAAAAGTGGGAATCCCTGAAAAACTGATCAGAATTTGTCTCTTAATTACATTACTAAATTCATATTTAATAATTTGTTAAAGATGCCATGCCCATATTATCTATAATTTTGGCAAAATATCAGTTATCATGTTATATATCATTATGGTAGTTGTACTACAGGCACTTATCACCCTTACGCTGCTGATGTCCCTCATCAAAAACAGGGAATCTGTACTGAATATGCTGCTCCTGTACATTGGAGTGGTCGCACTGGATATGGGGTATGAATATTTCATCATCCAAAGATTTGGCTATGAATCTGTTTTGTATGAAATTCCGGGAAGCCTTCGGGTTTTTAAAGGGCTTATTTTTCTTTATATCACTACATATTTAATTCATGCAAAATGGAGAGATAAGCTTAAATATCTCGTTATTCCGCTGACTTTGGTGGTTATTCACCATGCAATTGCAACTTCTGCCAAAATGCTTGATCTTTCATGGGCGGATCTGGCGATTGCATCTTACAAATCCTATTTCGTTTATTACAGTTATTACTGGATCGTGTGTCTTGTTTTGTGTATTTATTTACTGACAAGATACCGCAAAAACATCACCCACCCTGTAGCCGGTAATTTTCGCTATCTGGTTGGTTATGTATTATTCGGAGTATTAATTTTCTGGATGGTCTACCAGCTGGGTTGGGATACTCTGATCTATCAAAAGATCTACAGCCTACTGTTTCTCTTTCAGTTCGGGTGGATTTTATACGTTTATATTTTAACGTACCAGCACAAACTGCAGGAACAGCAAAATATATCACATTCTTCCGCACCCAAAGAAACCTATCAGTATAAAGATCTTTCAAAAATAGATTTCGATTCTGTACAAAGTGCCATTATTTCCTTCTATCAGGAGAGTCATGTATATCTGGATGAAGAATTTACCTTAGACCAGCTCTCGCATCATCTGAAAATAAGCAAGGCGGATTTAAGCATCACTTTTAATAAACATCTTAATTCCAATTTCCACGAATATACCAATAGAAGCCGTATACAACATTTTAAACAGATTTTGTCGGAAGATCCTTCAGCAAGTGTTACGGACCTTGCGTTTCAATGTGGTTTTAAATCCAAATCTACCTTTTATAAATATTTTAAAAAGGAATTCGACTGTCTTCCTTCTCAGCTTGTTCATTAGTTACAATTATTTAATATTAGCAACTTGCTGATTTACAATATAGTTCACCTCGAACTCAACAGAAGGAGTTGCATAAAATTTAAATGAACGAAAACTTTTGGGGGAGCTGACATCTTTGCACCAAACTTTATAAGGATGTCACGAGAAAGACTTTTTTTAACAAAAGCAGCATTTTTTCTTCTTGGGCCATTGGCCTTTGCACAAACCACCGTACACGGAACTGTAGTAGACAGTCAGGGAAACCTTCCAAATGCCTTGGTTTACATTGAGAACAGCGCACAGAAGGTAACTTCCGATACTGATGGTTCTTTTGTTCTTAACAATGTTTATGACGGAAGTTATAAGCTTGTGGTAGAATATAAGGGATATGATAATGTTTATATTCCTTTCACCATTACGGATAAAAAGGAATTAGATCTTGGATTAATTAAATTCGGAGCCAAGTTTAAAGAAAACAATCTTCAGGAAGTAGTGGTTACCAGTGTGTATAAAGCATCACAGGCGAGAGCAATTACTATGAAGAAAAACTCCAACACGATTACAGAAGTACTGTCTGCCGATGCTATCGGGAAACTGCCGGATCGTAATGCCGCAGATGCTGTACAGCGTATGCAGGGTGTTTCCATTGAAAGAGATATGGGTGAAGGACGTTTTGTAGCGGTAAGGGGAACGCCTATACAATGGACCGCTTCCACTCTGAATGGTAACAGAATGCCGAGCGCCAGCGGTGACAATGCCAACCGTGGAATTCAGATGGATATTTTCCCTTCGGAACTTATTCAGAATGTACGTTTGTCTAAGGCCTTAACTCCAGATCTTGACGGAGATGCCATTGGTGGAAATGTGGATTTTATCACGAAAACTTCACCCAATAGAGAAACTCTGGCTATAAGTATGGCTACAGGCTATGTCAATATGTCCAAATCCCCTACTTACAATACATCCATTGTTTATGGAAATAAAATTACCGATAAGCTGAAATTCATTACCTCAGCAGTAATCTGGGAGCGTTCCACGGCTATTGACCAGATGAGGAATATTTATAACTATGGGCTGAAAGATAAAACAGCCTCCTACTCCATCAATCAGCTTCAGCTTCGCGATTACCTTGCGAACCGACGAACTTTGGGATTCAATTTAGGGTTGGATTATGAGATAGACAGCAGGAATAAATTATACGCCAAAGCATTATACAGCCAGTACAAAGACGGCCAGTCCGTAAGGGAAACCTATTTTAATTTTGACAGCAAAAATGTACTTCTTCAGGCACGTCATGCAGATTATCTTACAGATCTGTATTCTATGCAGCTGGGTGGTAATCATCAGGTGGGACAGCGTATGGAGGTCAATTGGTCCGTATCCAAGGCACGTTCTGAGTTTAAATTCAATTCTCCTGACAACCTTGATCCTCATGAAAGAGGTTATCCTATGGTCAACTTTATGCAGCCAATGACTTATGGAAATCTTTCTGCTGACGGAAGAAAATATATGGCAATGGACGCTCCGGACGGTATTGGCGATACCGGAAGATATACTCTGCCTTATAACCAGCAGGCTATTGCAGCGGATAAACTTAAATTGAATCAGATTATTTTAAGCCAGAACCGTAATAGCGAAACAGATCTCAGAGGGCAAATTGATATTAAATATAAAGCAGCCGATAATTTTGAGCTTAAATTCGGGACCAAATACAATAATAAGAACAAAATCGTCAACAGTTCTCTGCTTGTCTGGATGCCCAAATCATCATTAGGAATTCCCGGAACTCCGGTAACTTACCTGAATCAGCTTGAGCGTGAAGCTTTTCAGTATAAAGGAGGTTTCATGAATCCATTGGGGAATCCTTACAATGCGGTGATCATCGATCAGATTACCAATGCGCAGATTGATCAGATGTACAATCCTGCCACACAAAACAGTTTAGGATTGATGCAGGTGAGCGGTAAAGACAGCAACTCAAATATTACAAGTTCCTATAGAGGTACTGAAAATGTATGGGCGGCTTACCTGATGGGAACCTGGAAGATTTCGGACAAGCTTCAGGTATTGGGAGGTTTCAGAAATGAATATAATGACGTTACCTTCTGGGGCAAAAAAGTCACCTCTAATAAAGACAGTAAAACGGAAGATATTAAAGACAATAAAACTTACAATGTTGTACTTCCTATGGTAAATATGAAATGGAATATCAGCAGTGACAGAATCCTGAGACTTGCCTACACCCGATCTTTTGCAAGACCAGATTTTAACGATTTAAATCCCGGAACCATTGTCAATGACATTACCAACACCATTACTCAGGGAAATACCAAACTGGATCCTACGTTTTCAAATAATTTTGATATTATGTTTGAAAATTACTTTGGAAAACTGGATCTGATAACAGCCGGAGTATTCTATAAAGACATCACCAATCTTATCTACAAAGACCAGTCTGTAGTAGATCTGGCAGGAAGAGCGTATACTTTTACAGCCCCTAAAAACCTTGAAGGAGCCCAACTGTTCGGTTTTGAATTCGGGATCTCTAAACGTTTTGAAAACCTTCCCGGCTTTTTGAAAAATATCGGTTTTGAAGGGAACTATACTTATATCTCTTCCAAAATGAACATGCCGGTATACGAAAACGGCAAACAGACCGGAACAATGTCTACCACGATCCCTAATCAGGCCAAACATATTTTCAATACCATCCTATTCTATGAAACCAGCAAGCTGATGGTGCGTATTGCCGGAAACTACAAAGGAAATTATGTAAGCGAAATCAGAGCGGCTGCCGGTGCAGATCATTATCAGTATTTTGATAAAAACTTTACAGTAGACCTTTCCACTTCTTACAGCCTTACAAAGAAAATCCGTCTGTTTATAGAGCTTAACAATATTCTTAATGAACCCAACCGATTTTATATGGGCACGAAAGACCGGGTAGAAAATATTTCTTATTCAGGAATGCGTGGACAACTGGGATTCAATTTCAATTTTTAATCAAAAGTTTTATTCATATGAAAAAGTATATTTATGGAGCTGCATTTTGTATGACAGCCCTGCTGCAGGCACAGGATAAATGCCAGAATGTAAGAATCAATCAACTGCAGATTGTAGGAACTCATAATTCATACGCCCAGCCGGCAGATCCTAAAGTATTGGATCTGGTAACTCCCATCATCAACGGAATGATGCAGAAATACAGCAGTATGATGTCTGAAGAGCAAAAAGCCAAATTTAAAGAGTACCACCCTTATGGAATGGACCTGAAAGAAGGACTGAATTATAATCACCCTGATTTCACAGAACAGCTCAACGCCAATCTGAGAGGCCTGGAAATAGATGTATACTATGATCCGGAAGGAAGCAGATTCAGCCATCCTGCCACGTATGAGATATTAAAAGCAAAGGGAGTAACAGATCTGGCTTCTTTCAATACAAAAGGTCTGGATCAGCCTGGCTTCAAAGTACTGCATATGGCAGATATCGATTTCAGAACTCACTATCCCACTTTGAAAGATGCACTTACCGCTCTTAAAACCTGGTCTGATCAACATCCTGATCACACTCCGGTCTTCATGATGATCGAAGCCAAAGATTCCGGTTTCCCGATTCTTGAAAACAGTACAAAAGTCCTTCCTTTCGATAAAAAAGCTTATGATGATCTGGATGGAGAAATTGTAAAATACCTTGGGAAAGACAAAATCATCACACCAAAAGAAGTTCAGGGTAAATACCAAACACTCAAAGAAGCTGTAACTCATAATAACTGGCCTAAACTGAACGACAGCAAAGGAAAATTTATTTTTATGCTGCTTCCCGGAAGTGCTGGAACTTTATCTTCAAAAAACAATCCTTACCTCATAGACGGTTCATTAAAAGAAAGAGTGATGTTCCTGAACAGTGAGCCTGATGATTCTTTCGCAGGGTTTATACTACGGGATAACGCCATTGTAAGACAGAAAGAGATACAGGATCTGGTAAAACAGGGTTTTATAGTCAGAACCAGATCAGATATTGAAACCTATGAAGCCAAAACCAACGATTTCACTCGATCTAAGGCAGCTTTCAGCAGTGGTGCACAAGTAATCTCTACGGATTTTTTCCGCTCAGGAAATACTTATGGAACGTCTTATTTTGTACAACCTCCGAAGGGGAAAGATTATCTTAACAATCCTTTAAATTCTTCATGCAAATAAATAGCAAGCCGGTTCTGCTCAGAACCGACTTTTTAGTTTAAAATTATTTTAAAGATAAAATAGTATTCTTTTTATACCAAAGCTTCTAATTGCTGAAAAATGGGGATCAATGCTTTTCCTTTTGCAGTAAGATTATATTCTACGTGTAAAGGTTTCTGCCTGACGACCACTCTTTCCAATACATTCATTTCTTCCAGTTCTCTTAATGCAATGGATAGTGATTGTTTATTCGATCCTTCAATCTCGCGCAGTAAACTGCTAAAACGTAAAGTTGACTTAAATGCCAAACTCAATATTTCCGGTTTTAATTTCCCTGAAAGGGATTTTAAAAGTTTCTGAACAGGGCATATTTCTCTGCCCTCAGTTGAGGTTTCATTAGTCAGATTTTTTTGACTCATTGTGTGTTTTTTTTAATATTGTAACTTTGCAAACATAATGGTTATTAGTAGATTAATACAATTTTATATCCCTATTTATATAAAAACATTACAAAAAGCGTAAAAAAGATAATAGAAAATTCTCATTAATATAATATTTATTTTATGATTTTTTCTTTTTGTTCCTCCTGATTGTAAATTGATATAACTGTATAATTGATTATCCATTATTTTTTATAAAAACTAAAAACCTAAAAACACAAACATGAGAAAAAGACTGTTAATCCCAATCCGGGCTGCTTATATTCTATTATCAGCCTATTATCCATTACAAGATAGCACGACTCCAACAAATCTACCATAATTATTTAAATCAGAATATTGTAATATTTTAACAATTTACCCATCTGATTTGGATTATTTTATTGTGATTTTACAATAAAAAATGGTTGTTATAAATAATCTGTTCTACAAGTCTGCTATTTATTATACTTCTTCTAAATCTATGATTCGGAACCTAGGAACTTGAATACGGGTTATTCATAATATAAAATCAGATAAATCCTAAAAAACATGCATATGAGAAAAAAACTTCCTTATCAATCTGGGCTGTATTACGCTCGGTTGTATCCGTCAAACTCACCACCTAATTGTCACCGGTTAACATTTAAAATATGGCTAACAGACCTATTGGTTCCCAAGAATTATTGAACATATGAAAAAAATTAAATAATGAAAAAAAAACTACTGAAGATTTTTATCTTTCTATTCTTTATTTCATGGTTTACAGGCTTTGCTCAAAGTAATGTTTGCTTTAAGCGTTTACATGGGGGCTTTGCTGAAATCATGATTCCCGTAAACCAATGGAATGGAAATAACGTAACATTAACAGCTCATGGTATCGCAGGAGGACTGGCATTATCACCTGTTACATTAAATACAGTGGATTTACCTAAAGTAACCTCTGCAAGCGATACACAGTATTATTATATTAAACGTACGGCAGCTGCTCCTACTGAAGATCTTGTTTTCGAAGTAAGCAGTCAGTCAGATCCCGCCATATCCTATACCTTACCAGCATTACCACAAGATCAATGGAATACCGCTGGGACGGCTGATGTATGTGGAGTTCCTAAAGCTGATGTATGCTTCAACCGTCTGCATGGAGGCTTTGCTGAAATATTAATTCCCGTAAACCAGTGGAATGGAAATAGTGTGACATTAACAGCTTATGGTATTGCAGGAGGATTGGCATTATCACCTGTTACATTAAATACAGTGGATTTACCTAAAGTAACCTCTGCAAACGGTACACAGTATTATTATATTAAACGTACGGCAGCTGCTCCTACTGAAGATCTTGTTTTTGAAGTGAGCAGTCAATCAGATGCTGCAGTATCT
This sequence comes from Chryseobacterium indologenes, assembly GCF_018362995.1. Classification (NCBI taxonomy): domain Bacteria; kingdom Pseudomonadati; phylum Bacteroidota; class Flavobacteriia; order Flavobacteriales; family Weeksellaceae; genus Chryseobacterium; species Chryseobacterium indologenes. The sequence continues at coordinate 4,616,280 of NZ_CP074372.1, read as the reverse complement.
TATACCTTGCCGGCAATACCACCAAATCAATGGAATACCGCTGGGACAGCAGATGTATGCGAAGTTCCTAAAGCTGATGTTTGTTTCAGTCGTCTACATGGCGGGTTTGCTGAAATCTTAATTCCTGTAAATCAATGGAATGGAAATACTGTAACAGTAAAAGCTTTTGGTTACGGAGGAGGGACGGCTTTATCTCCCGTTACATTAAATACAGTGGATTTGCCTAAAGTAATCTCTGCAAACGGTACACAGTACTATTATATCAAACAAACAGCTGCATATCCTACTGAAGATCTTGTTTTTGAAGTGAGCAGCCCATCAGATGCTGCAGTATCTTATACCTTGCCGGCAATTCTACAAGATCAATGGAATACCGCTGGGACATCAGATGTTTGTGGAGTTCCCAAGGCAGACGTTTGTTTCAATCGTCAACATGGTGGTTTTGCAGAAATTCTGATTCCTGTAAACCAGTGGAATGGAAATACTGTAACAGTAAGGGCTTTTGGTTACGGAGGAGGAACGGCTTTATCTCCGATTACTTTAAATACAGCTAGTCTGCCAAAGGTTACATCCGCAAACGGCACACAGTATTATTACATCAAACAAACTGCAGCCTATCCTTTCGAAGACCTAGTTTTTGAGGTGAGCAGCCCATCAGATGCTGCAGTATCTTATACCTTACCGGTATTGCCACAAAGTGAATGGAATAACTTTACACTTCAAAATGCCTGTATAAATAAAGCAAGCGGAGTATGTATCAACCGTAACGGGCAAACTTATACCATTTATATTCCTAAGAATAACTGGAGCGGAACGGATGTCTGGGTAAAATTATACTATCCAAATGGAGGAGTATTGTACAATCATACATTTACAAATCCTGCTACTGAAATTTATAATGGTTTCTTATGCTATAAATTAACTGTTAATTATAATGCTTATACTAATGAAAATATCATTGCCGAAGTTTCCAGCCAAAGCAATGCTGCATTATACATGCTGTTAAACCCTGTGCAACAGTTATGCAATGGCAATGCATGCCCAAATCCTGTAATCCCTACATTTACACAGATTGCAGCTATAAATCAAGGTGGGGTATTTAATTTACCGATTGCTTCAAATGAAGGGATTACCGGTACATGGACACCTGCTCCAAACAATCAGACAACAACTACTTACACCTTTACTCCGGCGCCAGGACAGTGCGCAGGAAATGCAACATTAACAGTTGAAGTAAAATCACTAGACTGGACTAAGGCTCCCAACAGCTACATTTTCACAGGCAAAGATAAGGAAGGCAATAATGTAGACGGATTATATATTCCTGTAAAAAAAGCCTACGAAATGTGGAGAAACGGGAATTATATGAAAGGGGTTGACATACCTCCAGGAACCGTAACCGCTGATGTATTGTGGGAAGATAATATGGGATTGATAAAATCTAAAGAAAATTATACTTTGGATATTATAGGCTCAGGGGAAGATGCAAAAATAAAGGTACCTGTTAATAAGGTAAAAGAAGGAAATGCATTGGTTGTTTTTAAGGTAAATGGAGAAGTATTCTGGTCATGGCACGTTTGGGTAACGGATGCCCCAACAAATGGTACTACCTATAAAAGCTATGATGATGTAAAAAGACAATTAAGCGACGGAACTGTAGAAACTATTCCTAATGCTGAGTGGGGTTGGATGGACAGAAATCTCGGTGCAATTGGAAGTTCTCTTAACGGGGAAGGTTGGAACAGAAACGGAGGCCTTATGTACCAATGGGGAAGAAAAGACCCTTTTCCTCCATTGACAAATAGAGATGCCAGTTTTTATCAGGTAACAGGAAGTGTAGGTAAAATTATTTATAATGAAGCAGTACCAAGATTTAATTTTCCAAACTCTTTTAATTATAAAAATTTTAATGATTTAAGGCTCTTTATCAATAAATCAACAGCAAACATAACAGACAATATTAGGACATCCGTAAAAAATCCTTTAAGCTTACTATATGTCAATGATGACGGTACTGCTAATCCTTCTATATATGGCACTGCTAGTAATGTACCATACTATTACAATTGGTTTGGACAAGTACCAGGACTGCAAACTAGTGATTTAAGTAAGGTTAATTTATGGTCTGATAACTCTTTGGGAGTGCAGGCAACAACAGATATTTCAGTTCCACAGCCCTATAGAAATAAATCGTCTTATGACCCTTGTCCTAATGGATGGAGATTACCTTCATTGTTGGTAGCATCATCATTAAAAAGTATGAGAATAGATTTTACTCCTTTTGGAACTAAAATAAATAGTCCCTTATCTGCATTGAATACATATCAGATTCCTCCCGGATTATCAAATCTTAAAACTTATCTTACAGGCATAAAGATATATCCTCAATACGGTTTTGATATGTCGAATGTAGGAGGAAACAATATTGGAATATTCCCAGGAACAGGATGGATAGGAAACGGTATTAGTACAGATACCAGATATCACGGAAAACCTGAATTTACTGACCAGCTTGAAACATATCTATGGACATCCACAATGACCAGTTTCGGTGGTTATTCATCAATAGCAAGCGCATTAAGATTAATTCCATCTTCTGACCAAATTGTAAATAATTACAGGCCAGATCCTACGAACTACCCTAATGTTTATGGTTTTTATAATTATAGACCAGCTGAAGACTATCCTACAAACAATGCACATGCCTGCCGATGTATTAAAGATCCGTTATTTGTAAAAAATAACTACAACTTTGAAACTACTTTCTTTAGTGAAACTGAAACTTACAAAACAGGACTAGACAATCCTAATACTTATATGGTTACAAAATCAACTGCTGACCAGACTGTTTCAATACCAGTAAGTAAGGCTTTTTCAGTGCAAAGTAATTATTTAGGTAATACCCAAATCTTGAATACAACAAGCTTCAACGACTTAAAAGCGAATATACTTTGGACAGATAATCCGGCTTTAGTAACACGATTAACTGTAAATAATCCTTCTTCCAAAGATGCGATTATCGACGTGAAAGTAAATGCTAACCAATCCGGAAATGCTGTTGTTACTTTACATAATGGTTCAATCAGCAACCCTGTGCATTGGAGCTGGCATATCTGGGTAACCAATACACCTGTTAATTCTCTTACCTATGTCAATGATGACCCTATCATAACTGATAATTATACGAATTATACGCAGCAGGGAACGATCATGAAAACAACAATTCAGGATAGAAATCTAGGAGCTATTGATGTGATGCCGGCACTTTATACGCAGTCAGCAGCTGATATAGCACAGTTAAATAATTCTCAGGGATTACATTATCAATGGGGAAGAAAAGATCCTCTACCTACATTCACTAATATAGCTCCTAATAATACTAAATTTAATGTATTTTCAGGGATTACTAATAATGGGGTTGTAACATATTCTACTTTAACTGAAACTACATATAATTCAACTAATGTAGTGGATTACAACACCTACAAAAGCAGTATCAACACAGCTGATAAAATAGATGTAAGAATAGAAAAGCTACTTGGATATTCTGTAGCAAACCCATTAAAATTCATGAAACCAACTGTTGCTTATCCAACCCGCTCTGATGTAACATATATTCTAGGTTCAGATTGGTTGTTTGACACAAATTATCATGGATTATATGATGAAAGATGGGGCTTAGGCACTAAAAAATCTGTATTCGACCCTTGTCCGGATGGCTGGAGAATTCCCGAGACTGGTACAACTCCTATAAAATCATCTCCTTGGAGCTTAAAAAATAATCCTGAATTTTTTACAAGTGGAGGACGTGATGGTAAGATTGTTGACCTTACTGAAGAAGGCTATTATGGGGCCGTTATTACTCATTATCCAGCAGGGATTATCAGTCCTTACGGCAATACCGTAGGATTTAAATTTGAAAACAGCCTATATAATGTAGGTTATTATCCTAAAGGTTATATGAGAGGTAAGAGATCTGTTCTCAATGCAGGTCAACTAAATGGTACTATTGATGCATTATCAGCAAGTGGAATCTGGTATGCAAACTTGCACCAAAACCTTACCGGAAGAGGTACATTTATGAGTCTGGACAGGTTTAACAGAATTCTTGTGAAATATACAGACGCAGATCCTTATGTAGGCATGAACTGTAGATGTGTGAAACAAGAAGACAACGGTACTCCGAGAGGTCCGCTGCCAGGTATTCCTGTAACACCAAATACAGGTATGCAGGCCAGAACTACTTTTAGTAAAACAGCTATTGAGGAAAAAGTAAAAGACGATAAGCTTGTTTTATACCCTAATCCTGTAAAAGATATCCTGTATATTGAAGCAAAAGACGATAAGGATTATTATTATCAGATTTATAATATGTCCGGACAGCTTGTGAAAGAAGGTAAATTTATCAATAAACAAACAGATGTTACTTCATTATTATCCGGAGCTTATCTGGTAAGAATCAACAATTCTGAAACTATTGTAAAAATTATTAAAAAGTAAATATAAATACATTACTTTAAAACAATGATGGCCGGAATATCTTCCGGCCATTTTTATTGATGTTTAAATATATAAAGCATAAAGCTTTTTTACTTTCGGGTAATCCTAACTTCTATCAAAATAAATAAATAAAAAAAAGTCCTCTATTTCTAGAAGACTTTTTGCGATCCGGACGGGACTCGAACCCGCGACCTCCGCCGTGACAGGGCGGCATTCTAACCAGCTGAACTACCGGATCAATTTTTCAAGGTAAATTGACAAAACTTTTACAATCCGGACTGAACTTTTGATTTTCAGAAAAGCCCTATCCATCTGCTTTAAGCAACTCTCTTATTTAGTAAATGATCAAATAAATCACTTTCATAAACAATCTAAGAGCGTTTGTTTTTAACTGGTGCAAATATATAGCTTTTTTTAGTTTTTCCAAAGGAACCTATTCCTTTTCTTTTAAAGCTGTTTGTAAAACACACGTTTTCAAATATAAAAATTTCAGATATAACAGTTCTAAGCCTTTAATACGTTATACTCAGAACATTTAAGAAAATCGATTATAAAACACACACAAAATCAACATTCTTGTTATTTTAAAATATAATTCTAAAACACTACTCTATTTAATCTTAAGCACGAAATTCACTTTCTTTAATCAGTTTCCTGTATTCGCTTAATATAGCGTTCCAAATCACAGACTGCTCGAATCGATCTTCAATCATCGGTCGCGCATTCTTTTTTAATTTCTGATAATAATCTCTGTCTAAGATCATTTTCTCCATTTCCTCTCTAAGACTTTCGCTGTCTTTTACAGGAACAATTACTCCATTCTCGTTTTCTACAATGATTTCATTGCATCCATTGATATCAGAAACTATACTTGGCAATTCCATTGCTCCGGCTTGCATTACTACATTAGGGAAGCCCTCGCGATAGCTTGGAAAAACCAGGGCATCAGAAATCGCAAAATAAGGACGAACATCTTTCTGAAAACCTACAGAGACAATATTCGGGTTATTTTCTATTTCATTTAATGTTTCCGGATATAACGGGTCTAGCTCCTGTTCCAGAGGACCTACCAGCAATAATTTTGAACGCTGCTGATTTTCTTGCCTATTTAAAGCAAAAAACGCCTTTATCAGTTCATTAATTCCTTTGTCTCCCACTAAACGTCCAACAAAGACAAAAACAAAATCTGTGTCTTTTATTTTCAATTGTTGTTTTAGAAGAGTTTTCTGATCTTCCGAAACTTGTTCGGGTGAAAAGAATGAAGTATCAATTCCGTTTGATGAACCATTTCCGATTACTTTAAGCTTATACTTATTTGTATATTTGCGCTCAATGATATAATCAGACAACCCTTTTGAATTTGGGTACACCTGGGTTGCAGAAGCATAGGTTAATTTTTCGACAAAATCTAAAACCTGACGTTTCACCCCTGTTACCTCCATCAATGGTAAACCTGCTACTGTATGCAGCCGATGAGGAACTCCTGCCATTTTTGCGGCCAACATACCTACAATACCAGCTTTAGGGGTATGGGTATGAACAATTTGTGGTTTCTCCTTTCTTAAAAATCGATAAGTACTCCACAAAGATTTGATGTCTTTAAGAGGAGTAATCTTACGGGACATATCAATCGCTATTACATCTATTTCTTCATCTTTTTTCACTTCATCCAGCTCCTTACCTGGTGATGAAACGCCTATTACATCAAAATGTTCTGACATAAACCGATGCTGCCCTTTCAGTAGAATTTTTAAAGAAAGCGGCACTGTTGTAATCCGTACCAATTTAGTTTTCAACTCTTCCATTTTTATTATTATTATTTCTATAAAATCTAGAACTAATTAATAAATTTCTCATAAATCTATTGTGTGTTGTTGTTTTTACTCATTTATTTTCAATTCACTTATTTGTGATTTTAAAAAAGACAATATACTACTTTATGAACCACTACTAATCCAAAACTTGTTTCAAACAGAACTTAGTTTTGGATTAACATTGCATCATTACTGTCCGGTAAAATCATTAATTTTCCGGTTTGTTTACGTGTTTTTTGAGATTTTATAGCTTTATTGCAGCGGAGATAAACGTGCATCATTATCACATCTTCGCCAGCTATTTATTGGTAATTGAATACCTTGATATCATCTATTCACGCTAGATGATTTGATTGTTTAAAGAATATTTCAGTTTTTCAAGTTTCATAAGCAATTTCATTATATTTTTTAACATCTAAGGAATATTAAAAAATTTCTATTTCAATTTTTAAGTCATTTCAAGTAATATACCACAAGCAAAAATCTTTCCATTATCACTTTTTTGGGAAAAATTATTATTATTTATGAAATAAAGTATATTTTGCATCTTACATTTCTTCATTTCAAACAAAAGTAATTATTGATTATATTTTATCTTTTGCTGTGAAAACTTTTGTAAATCAGTTACGATCCCTTTATTATCTTTATGGTCAGATTTGAAATCATTTACCTTTAAATTAATATTATCTAAAGATGAATTATTATATAAATACCTAAAGGGTTTCACATTGTACTTTAAATCAATATTATTAAGCATAATATTCCCATTTAAAGATTTTTTTGTTTGTGATTTTCGATTGGAATAAGACATTCCATTTGTAGAATATAAATCTTTATAATTGTCAACTAAAATTTGGACATTGTTGGATTGCATATCACCCTTCAAATTATCTAAATAAAAGGACAATCCGTTCAATTTATTATTAAATGTTAGGATTGATTTTAATGTAACATTTAGTGTCTTATTCTGTTGAGTATTAGGTTCAAGATCAATCCCTGTTTGAGGGTTTGCCCCGTTCGAGTTAGAAATCACTAAATTTTGTAATAATATATTATCACCACCTATAATTGAAATTCCATTTCTCCTATTATTATCAATGAGACCACCAATAATATTAACATTAGTTGAAAAACTCTTACCTCCTAAATAAATCCCATCGCCCCAGCAATTTTTAATGACAGCATTATATATTTTAACATCAACGGCATCATTGATGCTGATACCCATCCCCCATTCACCTTTTGTTCCTAAATGTTCATTTCTATCACCTATAATTTTTGCATCATATATGCTTACATTTTTTTTATTATTAATACTTATAATTGCATACCCCCCTTTATCAGTCGGCTTTAACTTAATTTGAGAACTACTGTCAAACAACAAAACTGAATTATTGTTAAGTTTTATCCCTTTATCATTTACTAAAAGAGGAAAATTTGGTAATAATACAATTGTATTTTCGTCTATTGCTTTCTGCAGATATATTGTGTAATCTTCAGAACCATCTTTCTTGTAATTTGGAGGAAGAATATCAACAACTTTAAAAGCTTTATTTTTAAGAAGATTTACTGATGAAGAAATATCCATTGTTTTTACAAAGGAATCCGGTACTTCTCTATATGTGAATTTGTCCTGAGCACAAGATAAATTCATTGAAAATAGAAAGATTATATAAAAAAATAACTTCATAGTTCTTATCATAATTTATATATTTTTCTGTATTGATTTGCAATTTCTTTAATAGAAAAAATATTTGACCTTGTATAACAATTTTCTGATACTTCTTTATAAAAAGCCTCATCCTTATTTAACTTGTTAATTACTTCTGTTAAACATTTTTCTTTACCTTTATCAAATAATATTCCATATTCTGCAACAACTTCTGAAAGCCCTGGTACATTTGAGGCAACTACAGGTTTTTTACAAGCCATACCTTCTACTGCTACAATACCAAATCCTTCATAATGTGATGATACAACTACTACATCACTCATTTTGATGAGCTCAGCAATATTGGTCTGGTTACCTAAAAAAAAGGCTCTACTTTCCAAACCATTATTCTTAACAAGTTCTTTGCAGTTTTCTAACTCCGGCCCATCTCCTACGAACATTGCTTTTACATGAGAAGGTAACAATGTAAGTGCCCTGATCAAGGTAGGCTGGTCTTTGGCAGCTCTAAAACTTGCGACCTGTATTAATAAGAAATCTTTGTCAGATAAATTATAAGCAGTCCGGGAATAAGCTTCTGAATTATAAAATTTAATAAGGTTGACTCCATTATTTATGACCTTCATTTTCGCCTTAAACCCAGATCCCAAATGGTGAATAAGATTTTTTTCTGTTGATTCCGAAATGCAGATAATAGAATTTAATTTGGAGTAAATAAATTTTTCTATTCTTTTAAAATACCATTTAGATCTTCTGTTATTTTCAGTACTATGTTCAGTAAATACTACTTTTTGTTTTTCAGAAAAAAAAAGTTTGGATAATACTCCCCAATATAATGTAGGAAATAAATGTAAATGAATAACATCCGCATCTGCTACTATTTTACTTATAAAAAAAGGTATTCGGATGTCGTATAGGCTTTTTGAAGGAATTACTTCAATTTTTATATTTTCATTATTTTCTACTTCTTTTTTTAGAGAAGTATCAATATCGTCTAATAATAACAAGTGTATTTCGTCTGAACCTCCCTCAGATAATTCAGTGCAAAGATCAACTACTAATCTTTCAGCACCTCCAAATCTTAAACTATTTATTATATGATAAATTTTCATTTTCTATTTTAATTTTATATAATGCCAACCAATAAAAAATGAATATTATCCAGTTGATATCTAAAAGTCCCTTAAAATTTCCGATTATTAATAAAACAGTTAATGCCCAAAGTAAAAGTTTAAAGCTTTTATCATATTTGAATCTCTTTAAATTATACCTTAGAATATAAAAATGCAACGAAAAGTAAATTATTATACCAAAAATACCATAATAGTATACAAGTCTGGAATAACCAATATCCGTATGCATATAAAAAGATCCATTCTCATAATAGAACTGACCATCCCCAATTAATATACTTTTAAGTTCAGAAGGGAATATCAACATCGCTTTTACTCCTTCCGTAGAATCTGTTTTTAATTCTCCAGAAGAAAAAAGGTTTATAAATACTTCAAAAGAATGCCGAAAAGAATTTGAAGCCATTAAGCTATCTAAATTTGTCAATAAATAGCTAAAAGCAATTATTCCAAACAAAGTTGAGTAAATAAAAATTTTAGGTAAATTATTATAATTCTTTTTTAGAATATAACTAATAACTAGGTATGCTAAAGATAAAAAGATTCCTAGGAAAGCTACTCTTGCAATATAAATTCCGGTAATGCAAATAAAAATATATAATAATATCCATAATAATTTACCTTTTTTTAAAGAATCAATTATATATGCTGCTATTAGCATTCCAATGGATGAAATAATCCCACCTGAGAAAAATGTTCCTGCACCAATTCCGATAAATCTTGTACCAAATTTCACAGCATTTCCTAATGCATATTCAAACTTATCCCCGGTAGATTGTATAGAAGTAACAAATTCTAACAGGCTAGGATTTAAAAACATCAATAGTGCCAAAAAATTGTGCAGAAAGATTGCTATAACAATTAATTTTAATGCGTAAAGCCTATTTATATTTACTCGAATTACCATATAATAAGCACCAAATAAATAGAGAATATTCTGTATAGTATTTCCAATAAAACGAGGGTCAAAATAACTATTAATAACAGTTGTAATTACTATCAGTAATATTGAAGCGAAACATAAAAGGACTATATGGCTAAAAGATTTAGGAATTGCTATTTTAGTCTGACTCATAAAAAAAGCAAGCCCAAGAAGCCCAAGAAGCACTCTGGTTCTAAGGATAGATGGCAAAAAAACAAACGATACATTATATACAAAAAGGAAGTATATAAAAACATTTATACCATGTCTAATAATATTATTAGCTTCTAATCTTTTCATTTATCAATTCATATATTCCAAAAAAAGTTAATTTACTAAATGCTAACTTCATTAACTGAGTAAATGGCAACCTTTTTAAGTTAAATAATAAAATTTTAAGATATCTTTTACCTAAAACACAATTAATATTAAATTTATTATTCGGATAATTTGATTTCAGATCTAAAGATAGCTTCTTAAAAAAGGAAAGAATAAAATCCACTGAAAAGTCTTCAAAACTGATATTTCTAATCTTATCCGATAAAGACAAAATATAAATAAAATCTAATTCTTTTTGGTCTAAAATAATATTCTGCTGCTGTAAAGCAAGCTGCTGAATATTAGATATTGTTCTCTTTCTCTGTTCTATCTGGCCGGAACCAATATTGGTCTGGCTATTGGGAGTATCTCTATAATACAACAAAGGCATTCTAAAATTATATCCTTTGCCATATTGCAGAATTTTAATCCACAATTGATAATCTTCAGCATACTTATAATCCTTTTCAAAAAAAAGCTTATTCTCTTTAATTACACCAGCCCTGAACATCACTGCCGGATGGGTAAAAGGCGTACTGAAAATTGAATGTATTCTAATGGATATATCATCAACCGGAAGTACACTAAGATGAAAATGAGAAATAGAATGAGCAAATTCCTTTCTGGATGAACTGCAGATGATATATTCCGGATTCTTATCCATGAAATCTATCTGCATCTGGAAACGGGATGAGTGACATATATCATCAGCATCCATTCTTGCAATATACTCACCTTTTGATAATAAGATCCCTTTGTTCAAAGTTTCTATTAATCCTAAATTCTTTTCATTTTCAATATATCTTATCCTATCATCATTATAGCTTAATATGATTTCTTTTGTAAAATCTGTGGAGCCGTCATTAATAATCAATAATTCAAAGTCTTTAAAACTTTGTGCTAGGATACTGTCTACAGCTGTTCTAAGATACTGTTCAGCATTATATGCAGGTAAAATTACCGAAATTTTAGGACTCATTCTTTACATAAAGTTTAACATTATTAAAATTCTTCAGCCATGCATCGTAAAAATTTTTACTTTTCCCATAAACATTATCCAGGATAACCACCTCTTTATCCAATAAGATACTAAGGATTAAACCATGCAAACGGGTTGTATATACTTTATCATATTGATTGATAAACTCCTTTCCGCGGTTGATATGCAAATCCATTCCATTCTTCTTTTTCAACCCATAAGCGTTATCAATTATTAAAGAAGAGGCAGGCAGATACTTAATGACTTTTGAAAGCTTACCATCCAAAGCTTCTACATAATTGGTAATAGTATTCATTCTCTTTGAAGAAGAGTTATACGTCGGCCAGTCTTTTATATCATATTCACCTTCAATAACATTTTGAAAAGAATCTTTACTTGCTTCAGCATCGGTTCTGTTCAAATATAAGTTCTTTCTCTTTTCAGTAGGATTAGTTGTAATATCAGCATCAAAATCTAAAAAGAAAGCCATATCCGGTGCTAATTTTAATTTTTCTTCATTAAAATTCGCCTTTAAAGTATCATATGAAGGCTGATCTCTTACTAATACATAAAGATCACGATGATTGTTAAAAATAGCAAAATCTCTTTTTAGATTTGCTTCACTATTGTAATGTACCGTTTGAGGCAGAACAATAATTCTGTTATTGGGAAAGTTTTCAATGATATATCTTTTAAAGCTTTGGCTTGATTCATATATATCACCAAAGTTTCCACCTCCGTGCAGCAGAATAACAGTCTTTTCAGATTTTATGTCACTTTTTTTGAAAGTATATCTGTTGTACTGTCCAATACACTTGTGGGCTAATGTTTTAAAAAACTCTAGTTCTCCTTTCCAAATTAAAGAATCTCCAATATTTCTGTGATTAGGTATATCCAACAGGATAAAATCATTATCAATGAGAGGAGTAAGCTGAGTAGATATTATATTCTTTAATTGTCTTATATTTTCTTTATTGGAATTCATATTTATTTTTTTAGAGAATTTAGTTTATTAAAGACTTTCTTAAAAATATCTTTATTAAAATAACCGAACAGACACAACGACAATACCGTTAATGATATTGAAATTAAATGGCTACTGTTGACGTATAACAGAATAATTATACCAAAAACTACCAACAGCTGTATGATAAAAGACTTAATATCTATATCCAATTTTAAGATCTCAGCAGTTTGTCTATATCTTATAACAAACATAACAAAGAAGCTGACAAATGTTCCTAAAGCAGGTGCATAAAGACCAATATACTTAATAAAAGCCATTGAAATAAATACATTCACCAATGCTCCTATCATACTTGTAATAAAAATGCCCTTCGTTGATTTCGTTTTCAGGTAAATAGCACCTAAAAAGCCGGAAATCGAAGAAAAACAAGATCCTATATACAGAATAGTAGCATATTTCCAGGATTCATAAAATTTTGAATCAAATAAAACTTCCGTAATTAATGGAGTCGCAGCTATTAAAATAGTTGATAACCCAATATTTACAGCGATATATTTATTAAACAGCTTTGAGAAAAAAGGGTTATTAGGATCATTTCCGGAGATTGCCATATCCTGCCAGGCCAGCATAAAGACGGTATTAAAGATCGTCAGAATAGCGGGAAGTCTTGCAGAAACGGCATAAATACCATTATCCTCTATTGTCAGAAATTTTAAGATAATATATCTGTCTGAAGCATTGATTACCCACCAGCTTATGGAGTTCAATATTAATGGAAGTGAGTAAAATAGAATCTGCTTTTGTAATGGATAATTAATTTTTATACTAACATATTTCTTAAATAAGAAGCTTACCTTAAACAACATCAATAAAATTGCAATAAAATTACTGATAAAAAGTGCATAAAATATTCCCTGTACCTTATCATGAAATATATCCGTAAGTAAGAAAAGTAAACTAAAAGAAAATATAAAAAAACTATTTATAATTCCTATAAATGAATAGAATCTCGTTAACCCTAACCCTCTTAATATTTGTTGAAAAAAAGGCAATAAACATGAGCTTATAATCAACAGTGATAATTCTTTCTGGTAAGGAATATGATAAAAAATTCCAGCCAGGTAAAGCAACAGTTCAAAGCTGATAAAGGAAATTAATAATAGAACACTACATTGCTTAAAAATATTATCAATATAATTTTCTTTTTCGTTTTCTTTATCCAGAAACCATCGATAAATAGCCTCATTCATCTGCAAAGAGACAAAAGGGACTAATAAATTGACACTTGTAAGCACTAAGTCATATTCTCCTAATTCTTTTCTGGAAAGGTAGTAGGAATAAATAGGAATTAATAGAAAAGATAAAATCTTAGATCCAAAATTACCAACTGTATATATTAACGTACTTTTTAGTAAAGTATTGCTATTCATTATTATAGTAATAAATATTTATTTCAGTTCATATTTATTTATAATCTTGAATCACTTTCTTCTAAGATTCCTTTTACGTCATAAATTATTCCATTTTCTTTCAAGTGATTTTTCAAATCCAGATCATTGAATTGTTTATGCGCAACGGTAAGGATAATAGCATCATATTTTTCCTGTGGAATTTCATTCACAACCTCCAATCCGTATTCATGTTTTACTTCATCAGGATTAGCCCACGGGTCAAAAGTAGTTACCTGTAAAGCATAGTCTTCAAGCCCATGAATCACATCTACCGCTTTCGTATTACGTACATCAGGGCAATTTTCCTTAAAAGTTATTCCTAAATTCAAAACTGTGGCTCCATTAATCGTTACCTTGTTTTTAATCATGGTTTTCAATAACTGAGAAGCTACATATTGTCCCATGGAATCATTAAGACGACGTCCTGCTAATATAATTTCAGGATGATATCCTTTTTCCTGCGCTTTCTGAGCCAGGTAATAAGGGTCTACACCAATACAGTGCCCTCCTACCAATCCTGGTTTGAAAGGTAAAAAGTTCCATTTGGTTCCTGCTGCTTCCAATACTGCATGAGTATCAATATCTAAAAGATTGAATATTTTTGCCAATTCGTTTACAAAGGCAATATTAATATCCCTTTGTGAATTTTCAATTACTTTGGCAGCTTCTGCAACTTTGATTGTTGGAGCCAAATGAGTCCCAGCAACGATTACAGACTGGTATAAATTATTTACTATTTCCCCGATTTCAGGTGTTGATCCCGAGGTAACTTTTAAGATCTTTTCAACAGTATGTTCCTTATCACCGGGATTAATACGTTCAGGAGAATATCCTGCAAAGAAGTCCTTGTTAAACACCATTCCTGAAACTTTTTCCAGAACAGGGATACATTCCTCTTCAGTAGCTCCGGGATATACCGTTGATTCATAAATCACTATATCACCTGCAGATAATACTTTTCCTACAGTTTCTGAGGCTTTATACAGCGGAGTAAGGTCAGGTCGGTTATGTTGATCCACCGGAGTTGGGACAGTAATAACGTAAATGTCTGCATCCTGAATATCATTGATATCAGCTGAACAATATAATCCTTTTTCAACTCCCTGATTAAAAGGATTATTCTGAATTAATACAGATTCTAATACTTCATTTTCCACTTCCAGGGTACTGTCTACCCCCGTATTCAATTCTGCAATCCTTTTCTGATTGATATCAAAACCTACAACCGGATATTGAGTGGCAAACAAGCGGGCTAAAGGCAATCCTACGTATCCTAGCCCTATAATAGCAATTTTATGTTCTTTCTTCATAAAGATTCAATTAAAAAATGTTTACTTTAAATTTGTCCAATACCAGTTAATAGCTTCTTTTAAACCTTTATCTATATTATGGCTAGGTTTATATCCTAACAATTTTTCTGCTTTTTCAACTGATGCCAGTGAGTGTGGAATATCCCCTACACGGTTCGGACCATGAACAGCATCAATGTTGGCAATCTCTCCATCAAATTCACTAAGATATTTTTTAAGATATCCAATCAGATCATTCAATGTTGTACGATCACCCACTGCCGTATTATAAACTGTATTCACGGCATCCGGATTTTCAGTAAGCATGGCCAGCTCATTCATCTGAATTACGTTGTCGATGTATGTAAAATCACGGGAAAAATCTCCTGTACCGTTAATTTTCGGTGATTCATGATTGATTAGTTGTTTTATGAATAAAGGAATCACAGCAGCATAAGCTCCGTTAGGGTCCTGTCTCCTTCCAAATACATTAAAATATCTCAAACCAATGCATTCCAATCCGTAAGTTTTTCCGAATACATCTGCATACAATTCATTCACATATTTGGTAATAGCGTATGGTGATAATGGTCTTCCGATAACATCTTCCACTTTAGGTAATGATGTAGAATCACCATAGGTGGATGAGGAAGCAGCATATACAAAGCGTTTTACTTTGGCATCGCGTGCAGCAGTCAGCATATTTAAAAATCCTGAAACATTCACATCATTACTTGTAATAGGATCCTTAATAGATCTGGGAACTGAACCGAGTGCGGCCTGGTGCAGAATATAATCTACATTTTCCACTGCCTTCTGACAAACTTCCAAATCACGGATATCTCCTTCGATAAGCTGATAGTTTGGATTTTCAAGGAAAGGTTCAATATTATGACGGTGGCCAGTTGCAAAATTGTCCAAGCACACTACATAGTAACCTTTATTTAAAAAATACTCTGTTAAGTTAGAACCGATAAAACCTGCTCCACCTGTAATTAAAATTTTATTCATTTTTATGATTTGAAAATTCTCCTCCACCAACTTTTTTTATCATTTGTTTGACTGTAGCCATATCCATAACTATAGTTGTATCCGTAACCTCCTGCACGTTTTGAAACATCATTAACGACAAAAGATACATTCTTCAACTTAGAGTCTCTCACCAGATCATTAGCAAAATCTATCAAAATATTTCTTGATACTCCGGATCTTACAACATACAATGTTGCATCTGCCGTATCAACAATACTAAGAGTATCCGATACCAGCATAAGCGGTGCAGAGTCTATAATGATATAAGCATATTGAGATGACATTTCCTCAATAAGTTTTTGATATCTTCCGTTAGAAAGCAGCTCCTGAGGGTTAGGAGGAATTGCTCCGGCATAAATGACATCACATGATGGATTGGTAGTAGATGTATGGATAAGTTCTTCAACATTTACAGAATTATCATATAAATATTCTGTAAGACCTTTTCTTTTGGTTGGCTCACTGTCATATCGCTGGATCTGCGGGTTACGGATATCAGAACCTATCAGAAGTGCTCTTGAATTTTTATTGGCAATAGTAAGCGCAAGATTTACAGAAACCAGGGTTTTCCCCTCCCCTTTTACCGAAGAAGTTACCATAACCACTTTAGCTGTATCTTTTACCGGTAATACAAATTTCAAATTCGAAACGAGTACCCTGAAGGCTTCAGCCAACTCAGAAAAATCGTTTTTCTGTATCAAATGGTTTTCATTATCCTTAAGGGAAGGAATATCTACCAATACACCCAATTCTGAACGTTCTTTAATATCATCTCTTGTATAAATCTTATCATCCAGCATGAAAAGGAAATATAAAACGGCAAAAGGAAATAATACACCAAGCAATAACGCTCCCAAAAGGATAATATCTTTTTTAGGAGATACAGGAATATCCTCTGTAAATGCAGGATTTACAATTTTAGCTTTCGGTACATTTACTGATAGATTAATTGCATTTTCTTCTCTTTTCTGAAGGAGAAATAAAAATAACTGCTCTTTAAGATTTTGCTGACGTTCAATTCCTCTATAGACTTTAGACTGTCCCGGAACTTTTTCAATCATACTGTTGTTAGTATTGATCTGGTTCTGCAGCTGAGAAATACCTGTCTGCACCGTTTGCTTCTGCTCACGGATATTATCACGTATTACTTCCTTTAAAGAAGCAATTTCCCTGTTCATTTCTATAACAGCAGGATTTTCGTTGGTTGCTTGCTTAAGGGTTTTATTTCTACTGATAATCAATGAATTGTACTGAGATATTGTTTGTTCCAGTGAAGGATTCAACCCAAGGTTGGATGGCATAAGTTGGTTATTACCTTTTGAAGCCTCTCCTGAAAGTGAATTCAGAAGATCCAACTGAGCCTGCTGCTGAAGGAGAACTTTGGTATTGTCACTTGTATTCTGTAATGCCAGTTCTGCCTGTGCCTGAATGTCTACAATACGATTACGGTTCTCAAAATCTTCTTTTTGATTTTCTACCCCTGAAAGGTCTTTGGTAATCACTTCCAGTCTTTTATCGATGAATTCCTGAGTATTCTGAGCTTGTAAATTTTTATCTTTCTGACCATCCAGATTATATTGCTTAGTCACCTCATTAAGAATAGCCTCCGATTTTTCAGGAAGAGATCCTATCAGGTTTATCTCCATTAACATGGCTTTTTCGTCTGGTAAATTTATCTCAATCTTTTTCTCTAATTTTTTTACTTTCTCAATAGGATTCCAAAAAATTATTTTATACTTTGATTTAAAAGGAAAAGCTGAATTTCTCTGAAACATCACTATTCCAAAATCTAAATTCAGAGGAATATTGAACTTACCTTTAAAGGTCGCTTTTTTTTCATTCTGAAGCGTAAACTCATCCCCCTTTAAGTCTATCATTGTATATTCTGAAAATTTAAAATTCTCATTATTATTATATGATAATACTTTTGCAACAACTGGGATTTTACTAAACAGTTGTGAATCTTTAATTTCTCCTGTATTGAAATATTCTACACTAAGATTAAGATTTTTCACAACCTCCATGAGAATAGGCCGTGAAGTAACAACAGCTCCTTCACTTTTCAACTCATCAGCATTACCTAAGCCCATCCCGAGATTCTCCAGATCAGACAATGCCGAGGAAAGATTATTTTCTTTTTTATCAAACTTAAGGGTAGTTGTTGACTGATATTGAGGTATACTATACCTAAGATAAATGTAAGCTCCAATGACAAAAACTAAAATAGAGGCAACAAACCATGGCCATTTATATAGGTATTGAGAGATGACTTTTCTTAGATTCAAACTATCTTCTTTTTCCTGAAATTCTATCTTCTGCATATTCTATCTTCGTGTTAAGGCAATAATAAGCGTACCCGCCGTTAATAATGCACCAATAATCTGAAATGTAAGAGCTCTGTTTGGATTCGAGTTAGCCTGAACCTGTTTGTTTTTGTCCGGCTGTACATATAATATGTCATTTTGTTTCATATAATAGTACGGAGAACTTACAATATCAGATCTGGTAAGGTCAACATTAGCAATCTGATCAGTACCATCCTCTCCCGTACGGATTAGCTTTACATTGGTACGGTCTCCGAAATCTGTCATATCACCAGCAAGACCTAATGCCTGAAAGATGTTAATTTTTTGGGAAACACTCTCTTTCTGTCCCGGATTTTTAACTTCACCTAAGATACTTACATTGAAATTTTTCAGAGTAATGCTTACCATAGGATCTGTAAGATACCTCTTAAGTCGGGCCTCCAAGTCATTTTTCAGCTGTATCTGTGTCATTCCTTTAGCATATACATTCCCTATTACAGGAAAATATATATTTCCTTCCTCATTTACCAAATACTCACTCGGTTGCGCATATTGATTTATTCCTGTATTTGAAGTGCTTCCTACCTTATTTGTAGTGTTAAGATTAAATGGTTTTACTGCAACTTCATCCAGTGCAGAAACAAGAATTAAAAGTACATCTCCTTCCTGAATATGTAAGCCCTGAAACTTTGCTTTTGCAACTTCCTCTTCCATATTATGTTTCGATATATATACCATATTTTGCTTCGGTCTACATGATAGTAAAGTAACCGACAACAATAATATATATGCAATAATAGTTTTATTCATATGTTTTTGTTCTAAGTCCACTTGAGTTAACTTCAATTTTATTTAAGATTCTATATTATTAGTTTTTACTGATGTTAAGTGTATTTCTACACCTATATTTAAATCAATTCTTTTTCTAGCAATTTTCATTCCGTTTGAAAATAAAATAACGAAAAATATTATTTTCCACTATTTTTTTCATCAATTTCATTTATATACTTTACTTATATACTTCATGCTCAGATATTTTATCCAAAACTTCAAATTCCGAATTATTGCTTATAAATTCCGGTACAATGATTTTTAATATTTTCACGATCTGTAAATTATCCTTATTCATTGCTGACATAATAATCTGTTGACACAAAGTATCTATATCTTCAAACTCCATCAAAGGGTCTCTGGATATCATAATTTTCTCATGATGAGTAGGAATAGTTGTGGAGTGATCAGTTAAAAGCTCTTCATACAACTTTTCACCAGGTCGTAAGCCTATAAAATCAATTTTAATATCAACACCCGGTGTATACCCTGATAATTTGATCATTCTTTCTGCCAGATCCAGGATTTTAACCGGTTTGCCCATATCAAAAACATAAATCTCACCGCCTTGTCCCATTGTTCCTGCCTGAAGTACCAGTTCGCAGGCTTCCGGAATAGTCATAAAATAACGAATAATATCAGGATGAGTAATTGTAACCGGACCTCCTTTTTCAATTTGTTTTTTGAAATGTGGTATTACAGAACCATTTGAACCTAGTACATTTCCAAAACGTGTAGTAATAAATTTTGTTGTGTTCTCCGGAGAATTTTGTAAGGACTGTACAAAGAGTTCAGCAGCTCTTTTGGAAGCTCCCATTACGTTGGTTGGGTTTACAGCTTTATCGGTAGAGACCATCACAAAACGCTTAACGTTATATTTTTTTGATAAAAGAGCTAAATTCTTAGTTCCTCCAATGTTCACAAAAATAGCTTCATGAGGATTATCTTCTATTAAAGGTACGTGTTTGTATGCCGCAGCATGATAAACTATTGAAAACTGATAGTTATCAAAAAGTTTTTCGATTCTGGAATAATTTGAAATATCCGCCAGTACAAATTTGAATTTTTGGTTCGGGAATTTCTCCACTAACTCAAGCTGCAATTCATATAAAGGAGATTCTGCCTGATCAACTACCACAATAAGCGATGAATTCAATTGTGCAACCTGTCTTACTATTTCACTTCCTATAGACCCGGCACCTCCGGTTACTAAAATAGTTTTATTAACATGGAAACTCCTTACCTCTTCCCCTTCTATTTTAATGGCCGGACGATTGAGTAAATCTTCAATCTTAAGCGGGCGAATACCTCTTACAACATCATCTTCCTTTATTATACTGGCTACAGGTGCTTTCAATACTTTCAATCCATTATCCAATGCGAGAGCCGTCCATTCTTCCATTTCCCGCTTTGTCATCATATCTTTAATCAAAACCGCATCAAACTGTTCTCTAAGATTATTGCTTTTAAGAAACTGTTGTTTATTATAGATCTTATGACCTAGCAGCATTGCTTTCTTAGAATCTGATCTTGCACTAAGAAATCCTGCCAGCTGGTATGGATGATCGGGATTATGAATAATAGCATTGGCTAATGAAACAGAAGCACCCCCTATCCCTACAACAGCAACCCTTTCCTTGGACGAAACATCCTTAGGATTCATAAATACAGAAAAAAACTGCTTGGTTATCATTCTGAAAAAGAACATCAGAAAAATAGAAATCAAGAAAAATAAAAACAGAACCGGATATAAAAAGAGAGGTTTACCTAATGCCAGTCCAGATATAAAATTCATTCCCAGCAATGTAATAAGAGCACTACCCGAAGACCACAAAATTTTACAAAAATCAAAAAAAGTAGAGTGCCTTATAATTCCCGCATATGTTTTGAACAGGAGTATAAACAGAATATTAACAATAAGTACTGAAAATATTTTTTCATTTTGATATTCAATAAAATTAAGTTTTACCCCCAGACTTTTTAATAACAAATATGTGACTAATACAGAAAAGAAAATAACTGAAATGTCGATAAAAAATACCGACCATCTGGGTATATACCTTAAATCCCTGATTTTAAAAATGTCCCCCATATAGAAATAAACCTAAAATACCATTTTCATTAATTCAACATTCAGTGGCTTTTATTATTGGACGAAGGTAATAATTATTATTAATATTTTTAGTGCTACAAGTTAATTTTATTTAAAATATAAATTAACATTTTAAAACAAAATTCCAAAAGTAAAATTATTAAAAAGGTCCGTAAACCAACCGCCATATACAGATATTATCTCCTATCCCACTTTTGCATCTGAACAATTTTCCACTCTTTTTGGAACCATGCAAAACAAAAAAAATACTGTAAAACATATATTTTACAGTATTTTATACTACTTTCCTATTGCAGTTGCGATCCGGACGGGACTCGAACCCGCGACCTCCGCCGTGACAGGGCGGCATTCTAACCAGCTGAACTACCGGATCAATTTTTTTAAAAGTAAATTGAGAAAACTTCTGCGATCCGGACGGGACTCGAACCCGCGACCTCCGCCGTGACAGGGCGGCATTCTAACCAGCTGAACTACCGGATCAATTTTTTTAAAAGTAAATTGAGAAAACTTCTGCGATCCGGACGGGACTCGAACCCGCGACCTCCGCCGTGACAGGGCGGCATTCTAACCAGCTGAACTACCGGATCAATTTTTTTAAAAGAAATTGAGAAAACTTCTGCGATCCGGACGGGACTCGAACCCGCGACCTCCGCCGTGACAGGGCGGCATTCTAACCAGCTGAACTACCGGATCATTTTTTTAAAGAACGTCGTTTCTTTTTCGTGGTTGCAAAATTACACCTTTTTTTGTTATCTGCAAATTATTTTAGAAAAAATGCCTCCCAATACTGGAAGGCATTCATTATCAAACTTATTTTTTTATAAGTGAGCGCTTAATTTTTCAGCGATTACCTCTTTTGGAGCTACACCTACTAATTTATCTACTACTTCTCCGTTCTTAAAAATAAGAACTGTAGGGATATTTCTGATACCATACTGCATAGAAATCTCCTGGTTGTTATCTACATCCACTTTCCCAACGATTGCTTTTCCTTCAAAATCTGAAGCAACTTCTTCGATGATTGGTCCTAAAGTTCTGCATGGTCCACACCATACTGCCCAGAAGTCTACTAATACCGGTTTGTCTGATTTTAAAACCGTATCCTGAAATGAGCTGTCTGTAATTTCTAAAGCCATTTTTGTTTCTTTTATTTTAATTAATATTATTTTTCTTTTAATCCTTTATTGGATGTTCAAAATTACGATATTTAGCGCACAAGACTATCTATGCTCAACATTAGTTTTTTCTATAGTGTAGTCACTTGAAATTTCTTTCAAAGCATTCACCAATCTATCGATATCCGCTTTAGTCGTCATATGGCTGAAAGAGATTCTCAATGGCGTACAATGATCCATTTCGTCTTCAGAAAGTACCATCATCATCACCATTGAAGGTTTTGAAGCTCCTGATGAGCATGCACTTCCCTGAGAGATTGCAATTCCTTTCATATCCAGCTGAAGCCCTATCAGTGGATTTTTGTATGGCAATAACGCACTTAAAACTGTATAAAGACTGTTTTCTTTTTCAGCACTTCTTCCATTGAATTTAATTCCTTCAATTTCAGCAGAAAGTCTTTCGATTGCATAATTTTTAATATCCTGCATATGGTTCGTATACTCATCCATATGATTCAGAGAAAGCTCTAGTGCTTTACCCAATCCTACAATACCACTCACATTTTCCGTTCCTGCTCTAAGACTTCTTTCCTGAGGTCCTCCGGTAATAATCCCTTTTAAACCTGTTGCTTTTCTGATAAACGCAAATCCAGCTCCTTTTGGCCCGTGAAACTTATGGGCACTACAGGAAGCGAAGTCTACAGGAATATCAGAAAAATCAAGATTCATATGAGCCATTGTCTGTACAGTATCCGAGTGGAAAAGTGCATTATACTCTTTGCAAAGCTGGGCAACTTGTTTAAGATTGATGATATTTCCGATTTCGTTATTGGCATGCATTAAGCTTACCAATGTTTTTTTATCTGAAGCTTTTAACAGCTCTTCTAATTTCGTAAGATCAATATCTCCTTTTTCATTCGGACGGATGTAGTTTACTTCTACTCCTTTTCTGCTTTTCATGTCCAGAATACTTTCAGAAACACATTTATGTTCCAGAGGAGAGCTGATGATTCTTTCTACTCCAAGGTGTTCTACCGAGGATTTGATGATCATATTGTTGGATTCGGTTCCACAAGAAGTAAAAATGATTTCAGCAGGAGTTACATGAAGATAGTCTGCAACCTGTCTTCTTACATTTTCAATAAGTATTTTTGCTTCCTGGCCAAAGCTGTGCGTTGAAGACGGATTTCCGAAATTCATCTTCATAGTGCCTACCATTGCATCTATAACTTCTTCTGCAAGCGGCGTGGTTGCGGCATTATCTAAATATACTTTATCCATTATTATTTTGAATATTTTAATTCTACGGAGGTAAACTTGTAATCTGTGGGAACAGTAAAAATAAACCATGGGCTGGAGATCACCTGAATTTCCATTCCACCGGAAGGTTCTCCGGCCGGAACTTCTACATAGAGAATCTGATTTTTCACAGATACTCCTTTGATTTCTTCAATTTTGTGGCTTCCTGATCTAAAGGGTCCCAAATTGTATAAAACGACTTTCTTATTTTTCGGAAACTGAGGATATTTGATGTAAGATTCTTTTCCAAGATCTACAATACCAAAACTTCCCTGGATAATGTTACGAAACTCTTTTTCGTTTTCAATGATCTTAAAGCCAGGTTTATCAGTTCCTCCCTGAGATTCAGAAACAAGGAGTTCCGCATTTTCCTGTACGGCAGCAGACTTCTGAGATGGTGCATTGGCACAGCTCGTGAAGATTACCGCACATGCAATTAACAGGCTTTTCATTTTTTACAATTTTATCTCCCAAAATTAATGAAAAAATTGGTAATGTCCCTCATTTGCCCATTTCAACATTGGCCGATCTCCTGAAGTATCTCCAAATGCAATAATTTTATCGTACCTGGAATCGTTAATTTCTTCTTTAATTCTTACCAGTTTTTCTTTTCCATTGCAGTTTTTTCCTACAAAATTTCCAGTGAAAATTCCGTTCTTAAACTCTGCCCGCGTAGAAACAAGCTCCATTTTAAGTTCCTCAGCGAAAGGCTTTACCCAAATATCTAAGGACGCGGTTACCAATAAACTTTGTGTATTATTCCTATCGATATTTTTTATAAAGTCTAATGCATTTTCCCTTACAATTTTAGGATAGTGAAGTTCAAAAAATTGTTTAGACTTCATTTCGATCTTTTCCTGGGTCTGTCCTTTCAAAATAGACCCTATAAAACTTTTTTTCACTTTTTCTGTTTCGGCAAGCTTTAACTTCAACAGAATAAAAAGCGGCACATGTCTTAAAAATTGTATCCGGTATTTTGTAGAATCATAGAATTTAAGATACATAAACATAGTATCCTTATAGGTCAAAGTTCCGTCAAAATCAAAACAATACAACTTTTTCATTTTTTCTTAAAGCTTTAATTTCTTGAATATAAACTCAGGTATATTCCTGATAATCATCATAATAATACTCCAAACCGGCAAAACATATGCCACGTTTCTCTCCTTTTTGAAGGCTTTATAAATACAGGCAGCTGCCTGTTTCGGTGTTGCTGTCAGTTTCGGGTTCAAAGGCAGGCCTTCTGTCATTTTAGTTGCCATAAACCCAGGTTTTATCGTAAGAACATGTACTTTTTTATCAAAAAGATAGTTTCTCAAACCGCTCAAATAGGCTGTAAATGCTGCTTTTGCACTTCCATAAATAAAATTACTCTGTCTTCCCCTGTCTCCTGCCACTGATGAAAGCCCAATGATCGTTCCGGATCTTCTGCTTTCAAATTTATGAGCAAAATAGTTCATCACAGGAACCAGTTTTGAATAATTAATGTCTATGATCCGTTCCGTATTCCTGTTGTCATACAGTCCTTCTTCCGTTCCTTCCCCCAAATATCCTACGGCACAAAATAATACATTTGAATTGATATTATCAAATCTGTTGTAATCAATTTCTTTGGTCAGATCCAGTTCAATAACTTCTGCCTGCTGCAGAAACTTCACATCAATATGTCTTGCGAAGCGTTCTGTAGTTTCTTTATTTGAGGTAAAAAGATAGATTTTTTCAAACTTTTCTCCTTCCTGAAGTGCTTTTTCCACAAAAGCCTGTGCCACTTCAGATGTACTTCCCAGAACTATCATTATGAGTTGTTGTTTATGATTCTTTTGTGCTGTAAAGACACAAATTTAGGATTTTGAATATTTTTCAGATAATTGGTAAGCGATGATCTGCTCATACTGTCTTTGGTGAGGTAAATTCTTCCTCCGAACTCCTGAACAATTGCATCAAGCTGGTCTACCAGTTTTTTCAGTTTTGAATTGACTTTAAAATCCAGTGCCAGTGTATACCCTTCAACAGGGAATGAGTTGTAAGCATCCGGATTGTGTTTTCCAAAGAGCTTTAAAACTGCCAGGAATGATCCGTTTCCACTTTTCGCGATTGTTTCAAGGATTCTTTTCATCCCTTCTTTTCCCGCTTCTTTAGGAATTACCATCTGATATTGTATAAAACCGGATTTTCCGTAGATTTTGTTCCAATCATTAATAGCATCCAAAGGATAGAAAAATGTTTCGTAATCAATAAAGTTTTTAACTTCTTTCTTAGACTGTTTTTTATAGTATAGCCAGTTGAAAACTTTTACCGTTAGGGCATTCAGCACAAATCCCGGAAAATAAAAAGGAACTGTAGGCGATAATTTTTTCTTTAATCTCAAAGGAGTTTTCGAAAATTTCTGGGGAAGTTCATGTTGAAAAGCATGTTCACCTCTCATCAGGATACTTCTTCCAATGTTTTTCCCTTTCTGAAGACAATCGATCCATGCAACGGTATAAGTCCAGTTTTCACTTTCATCAAACAGTTTAAATATTTCATCCAGATTTTCCGCTTTGATGCTTTCCTGACGAATGTATGCGGATTCTATATTTTTAAGCTTAAATTTTGCCGTAAGAATAATCCCTGTAAGTCCCATTCCACCAATGGTAGCCCAGAATTTCTCTGAATTTTCTTCTCTGGAACAGGTAATGATCTCCCCGCTCTCTGTCATGAGTTTAAATTCAATCACATATTCTGAGAAACATCCTTCTGCATGATGGTTTTTTCCATGAACATCAGAAGCTATTGCGCCTCCTACTGATACAAATTTTGTACCCGGAGTAACATACAGAAAATATCCCTGTGGAACAGCAATTTCCAGAACATCTGAAAGCAGCACTCCGGATTCACATTCTATCACTCCGTTTAAACGGTCAAAATTGATAAACTTATTTAATTTTTTTGTTGAAAATATAGATTCTCCCAACGAAGCATCTCCATAACATCTTCCGTTTCCTCTGGCAATAATTTCGTTGTGATTGAGTACAAATTCTTTTATTTTTTTGAAACTTTCCTCTGATCTCATTTCTTTCTCCACTACCGGGAAATTACCCCAGTTTGTAACTTTCTGTGTGAAATTCGGCTTCATTTCTTAAAATAAATTTGAATTAAAAATGCAGCCACCCAAAGTACCAGGGTAACCTGTATATAGCGGTCTCTGTACACAATTTTTGTGGGAGATTCTGTTCTGTTGTAGACCAAAGTCTGCTGAAGGTATCTTAATAAGGCAAAAACCACGAAGATTACCGTATAAAAAACTCTTTCATGGAATCTTTCCTGAACTTCCGGTGACAGAGTAAACATCAGGTAACACACAATAGCCAGTGTAATAGAAATGGATAATGCAATGTCTGCAAACTGAACATTATATCCATCCAATGCCTTTCTTGTTTTTCCTGAAACCTGTGCGTTGATCAGCTCTCCCCTTCTTTTTCCAATTGCAAGCACGAGTGCCAGTACAAATGTTAAGAGAATAGCCCATTGTGAAATACTGATACCTGTAATATAACCTCCAGCCAATACACGAAGTACAAATCCTATAGCGATAATAAAGATATCGATAATCGGAACATGTTTCAGTCTAAATGTATATGCCAGATTCATCATCACATAGAAACCGATGATGATAGCAAACTTCCAAAGCAACTCATGGAAGTAGAGCTGTGTGAAAAATACAAGAACAATATCTGTAATAACCAGACCGATAAGGATTCCTATAGCTGTTGCTTTTGAAATAGCCCCACTGGCTAAAGGTCTTCTCCTTTTTTCAGGATGTTTTCTGTCTGCTTCAATATCATTGTAATCATTCAGGATATACACAACACTGGCCGCAAGCGAAAATATAACAAATGCGAAAATGCTTTTGGTAAGCAGATCTATGTTGGTAATATTACCTGAAAAGAAAAGAGGGACAAATACAAAAAGGTTTTTCACCCATTGCTCTACACGGAGCAGCTTTAAATATTTCTTCATTTATGTTATTTCAAGTACAAAAATAATAAATTCAAAATTTCTAGCATAAAAATACAAAAAAAACCGCCGGGGCGGTCTTTTACGAAAATATTTATATGTAAAATTAATTACTGCCCTTGCTTGGCATCATTAATCATTTTTTCATTTGCAGTGATCGCAAACTCAACTCTTCTGTTTTTAGCTCTTCCTTCATCAGTATCGTTGCTTGCAACCGGCATATTTTTACCTTCACCTTTTGTGAACATTCTGCCTGAAGCAATTCCTTTCCCTACTAAATAAGCTTTTACCGCATCTGCTCTTCTTTGAGAAAGCGACAAATTGTAAGCATCTTTACCTACGCTGTCTGTATATCCGTAGATATTGATATTAGTATCCGGGTTATTTGCTAATACCTGAGCCAGCTTATCAAGGTTAGTCTGTGCAAGAGAAGTAAGGTTTGAAGAGTCAAATGCAAAGTTAACTATGCTTTCATTCATTGTTACTTTAATACCGTCTCCTACTCTTTCTACCTGAGCACCTGGTAAAGTTTCTTTAATATCTCTGGCTTGCTTATCCATTTTGTTACCGATAACATTACCAGCTACACCACCGATAATACCACCTAATACAGCACCAATGGCTCCGTTTCCTCCTTTTCCTACATTATTACCCAAGATACCTCCAAGTACTGCTCCTGAAGCAACACCTACTGCTGTACCTCTTTGTTGGTGATTTGAATTCTGAACCGCCTCACAACTTGTCAATAATAATGCTGATGACAAGAAAAGGGCTCCTACGTATGTTTTATTAAAATTCATTTTTTTGATCTTTTATGTTGATAAATTATTTCATTCCTGTTCTCTGGAAGTTGTAAACTACTTTTACATTGCCTCCTTCAAAAGGAACATCTTGCTGAAGTGAAAACTGATCTGTAGACTGGTTAGTTAAGGTCATTGTATACCCCGCAGTATTTTGTTTTGCTTTAGTACCTGAAGCAATTTTTTTAAACATAAACGTGTTACCGTCTTTTACTTCAAACTTGATAGGCTGTGTAATTGCCGGGCAGTCTCCACCACCATTTAAAGTATACGCTCCTGTCCAGTTGTTAGGAATCAGTCTCCAGTGGCTTCCTACGAAACACTGTGCGTCCGCACCTTCGTCAAAAGGTTTAATTTTATAACCTTTATCATAATCTATGCTTACAATCTGCCAGTCTCCTTTCATTTTCAGGAAGTCGGCTCTTTGATTTTGAGATGTAGCTGCTTTGTTAACAGAGGAACACGAAACTGCAAAAAGTGATGTTCCCAACATCCCTGCAAGTAGTAACTTTTTCATTTTGTTGTTTATTATTTTGTTACTATAAAGTTACAAAAAACCGTGCCAAAATTTAAAATAAAAAATAAAAAGTCCGAAAAAATTCGGACTTTTTATGGTTTCTCCTTAAAGACAGGGAGATAAATTATTTTTTAACAGCCTTTTTTACGGATTTCGAAGGCTTAGCAGGACTTGCCGGCTTTCCTTTGTAGAAATTAGTATAGGCGTATTCTGCAGCTTTTTTAAGGTCGATAACCCCTCCTGCCTGCGATTGATCTGTGAATCCGTTTGCTGTGCTTACATTGCTGCTTTTTACAAGCGCTTCAATGATCTGATAAGGTTTAAGATCCGGCATATATGCTAATAAAACAGCAGCTCCTCCGGCTACAACAGGAGAAGCCATAGAGGTTCCCTGAAGGTATTTATATTCGTTTTTAGGAACAGTAGAATAGATTTCTTCTCCCGGAGCGAAAACATTCACCATTTTTTTATTGTAGTTAGAGAAATCGGCTCTTAAAGCATTGTTTTTATTGGTACTTGCTCCTACTACAAGAACGTTGCTTACAAATGGTTTTTCATCAGTAACATTTTTAAAGTTGGTAGGATATGCCAAATGTTCTGCGACATCTTCATTTTCGTTACCTGCAGCTTTTACTAAAAGAACGCCTTTATCTTCAGCATATTTAAAAGCATCCCAAACTACATTTTTACCTGGAGATACAGGTTTCCCGAAGCTCATATTTAAAACTTTTGCTCCGTTATCTACTGCATATCTGATAGCGTTAGCCACGTCTTTATCTCTTTCATCACCATTCGGAACTGTTCTTACAGACATGATCTTAGCAACCTTTGAAGCCACCCCATGCTGAATTTCTTTTCCTTGCGGCAGTCCTGCAATAATTCCCGCTACGTGAGTTCCATGTTCTGCATCCGGTCCTTCGTAATGGTTGTTACCATAACTTTTTTCAGAATAGTCATCATAGTTATCACCTACAATTTCTTTTCTGGTATCATAGGAAAGGTCATATTGTTTTGCTGCCGGAGCAAAGTGGTCTATTGCCTCCTTCATTTCTTCTTTCATCTTCTTTTCAAATTCAGCGGAAGATTTTCCTTTGAATTCGGGACTTTGAGAAATCTGGCCAAGGAATTCCAATGCGATTGCATCTTTCTGGTCTGTAGGGGCTTTAATTGTTGAAAGCGTTTCAGCAGTGACAGGCTTACCTCCTAATAATTTTACCATATTAGGAATCAGCTCGTTCAGCATAGAATAGGTTTTGAAATTCTGCTGAGCCTCGATACTTTTTTTATTGAACATATCTTTGGCCTTCATATACATATCAAACTCTTCTTTCATTTGAGCCTGATTTGCTTTATTTTTAGTGGAATCAGTTCCTTCAAAAACAGGTTTGTATTTGGCAACGACTCTTGTCACTTCCATATTGTCGATATCAACATCACCGTTTTTACCTCCTATGAAGTTCCAACCGTGTACATCATCAATATATCCGTTTCCGTCATCATCTTTACCATTTCCGGGAATTTCATTAGGGTTTGACCAAAGGTTCTTTACCAATCCGGGATGGTCTACCTGTACTCCACTATCCAAAACTCCTACCACAACGGTTTTAGGCTTCAGTCCTTTAGATTCTAAGTATTTATAAGCATTTGCCGTATTTACTCCATATACTTTTGAAGTTGCAAAATCTTTATGATACCATGTCATCAGATCTTTATCTTCGTTTGGATCAATACTTTTAGCTTTAGATTCCTGTGCAAAAGAGAAACTAAAACCTGCTAAAAAAACTGCAGCTAATAATACCTTTTTCATATGTTGAAATTTATTTTTTTTAAAAGAGATACACCAATCGCCAACTTCTTCCGTTCTATACTGAAATTTCACTAATAGCGATGGTATGCTAATATGATTGTTTTACATTTTTTATATACATCAGTGATTCCGGGCCTTTATTACAAATAAGGTCAAGAACCGAAAGGTCTTCCAAAAAGCCTAGTTTATCAGAAAATGTCTGGTAATATTCTTCCATTTGAAACTCTGAAGGAAGCTTTGCCGAAAACTTTTCTCTGAAATTAATACTTTCAGGATTTTTGATATATTCTTCATTCAAAGAGTGTGCCTTTTCTGTTTTCAATATCTGTTGGATGATTTCTATCCCTTTAAGGTTAAAATCAAGAAGGTATTTTTCCTGAAGCTCAAATATTTTTCTGAACTTATCTTCATAGTATTCAAAATAAGGAGAACTCTGATATGCTGTCTTTATTGATTTCCAATGAAGGGCTCTCCAATCTTCGCGGTAAGAGATTTCAATATCTTTAAATTCTCTTTTCCCGTTATGATGGATAGGAATTATTAAAGACAATTTTCCGTTGGCTCCATAGATGTTTGCTCTGTTTCTGTAAGTCTGCTTGGGAAAGCTTTCAAACTGTTCCAATGTAATTTCATTCTCAGGATTTAACAATACTGAAAACCATGAAATTGGGGGCAAATAAAATGCCGGTAATAAAATATCTTGCATAATAATATAATCTAGTTTCTAGGGTAAATTACTCGTCCTACAGCATCCTTCTCATCAATAAAGCCTAAATAACGGGAATCTAAACTTGCATTACGATTATCTCCTAAAAAGAATAATTTTCCACTTGGAACTTTTATTGGTCCAAAGTTATCTGCATTCCAATCTTTATGATAAATTTTGCGAATATCCTGATCTGTATTTGGATTTATAAACCTTTCATGAAAGAAATTATCATTAAGTTCTTTATCACTTAACTGGGTAATGAAGTAATTATCATCAATCTGAAAGATTTCATTTTCTTCAGTTCCTTTAAACAGGAGATCATTTGCATAGCCTCTGTCTATTTTATAAGAATGCTTCACATTAAACTTATCTATCAATGTGTTATTAATGTATAATTTTCCATTCTTAATTAAAATCTCATCATTTTCCGTTCCTATTAATCTTTGCACATAGACACCTTGAGGGTAATCTAAATTATTCTGATTGTAAGCAATCATTTCAAACTTAGCATAAGGAAGGATGTTAGTCATCACAATAAATGACTTTTTTTTGATGGTAGGTTCATTGCCTGCCGTTGGTACAAAAGCATATTGCAAAACCCCGGAGAGTTTTGCAATAATAAAAAGAGTTACAATAAAGCTGCCTATTAAAAGGACTTTATTAAATATTTTACTTTTAAACACTATTCTTCAGTTTTTTTCTTTCTGAATAATTTCACGAAATACTCCCACCCGAAGAACAGGATCAAGATCATCGCTGCAATCCACCAGTAAGAAGTTTTGTTAGCTTCTCCTGTATTGGTTGCTTTGAACATTCTTTCCCAACGGATTTTGAATGGTGCCTGATAAGTAGAACTGCTGTCTGCAAAAGCACCCTGAAGGCTCATCCATGTAAACATCGGTTTTCCTACAATATTTTCTTCCGGAACAAAACCAAAGAATCTTGCATCTAATGAAGCATCTCTGTTGTCTCCTACCATCATATAATAATCCTGTTGAATAGTATATTGGGTTGCTTCTTTTCCGTTGATAAAGATCTTCCCATTCTTCTTCTCTAAGCTGTTGTGCTCATATTCAGAAATAATCCACTGATAGGTTGGAAGTGTTTCCTGATTGATTGCCACCACATCACCTTTTTTAGGAATTCTAAGCGGGCCGTACCAATCCTGATTCCAAGGTTTGTTGATCGGGAAAATAGATTGTGTAGTATCAATTTTAGTTTTGGCTTCGTCTCTGTAATATACTGCAGCTTCTCCTTTTGGCGAAACTTCTTCTTTCATATCCAGAACATGAGGAAGTTCTTTAATTTCTTTAGCTGTCTTGTCTGTTAGGCCCTGAAAACCATAAATGAATCCTCCATTATCCTGTTGAAACTCCTGAACCGGCAAAAATCCATAAGCTTTATATAAGGTTGGGATATCTAATTGAGCATCGGTTGTTACAATATATCTGTGCTGTACTTCCTGATCTCCCAAAACAGTTTCCGGCTTTCCGTTTACGAAAAGTCTTCCGGCTCTCATTTCAAAGGTGTCACCTGCTGTAGCAACACAACGTTTTACGTAAGGGTCTTTTCTGTCAATGGCTGTATGTACAGAATCCTGAGGATAGTTGAAAACCACCACATCATTTTTCTGTGGCTTGCTGAATTGTAAAATTCTTGTGTAAGGAAGCTTTACTGCATCTACGTAAGATTTTGGATCATCTTTCGGGTTACCTTTTTTTCCTGTATCCATAATCGTCCCCTGAAGGAAAGGTATTGCTACCGGACGCATCGGAAGTCTGTACCCGTAGCTCCATTTGTTTACAAAAAGGAAGTCACCCACTAATAATGTTCTTTCCATAGATCCTGTAGGAATCCCGAAAGGCTGTGTTACAAAAACGTGGATAATAGTTGCAAAAACTACCGCAAAGGTAATTGAACCTACGAATGTATCTTTCTTTTTATCATTCTTCTCTTCGTCCGTAAGAAACAGGTCGTTTGCATTTTCATCTTCTAACTCTACATCTTTAGAATAGTTGATTACCGCCAAATAAATAAATGGCAGGATCACGGTAAGAATCTGATCTTTGAAAAGGGTTTTTCCAAACTTTTTCACCAGATAAAGGTGGAAAACGGACATCATGATTGGTCCTACAATCGGAAGATAAGACAGGATCGCCCACCATTTCGGATGCTTTGTTTCTTTCAGAATAATGAAATAGTTATAGAAAGGGATAAAAGCAAATAAAGGGCTATAGCCCATTTTCTTGAACAGTTTCCAAGATGAAATCCCCATCAATACGGATAGTATGAGGACATATACTGTATAAGTTAAAAAATAATTCATAAATTTTTGTGCCTATTCTTATGATAAAAATGATGAGTAATAAATGATAAAAGCAGTCCGCCGTTTACAATTCACTATTCATCATTTTCTGTTTATTGGTCTGCAATTTACAGAATTTGTTACAAATTAAAGTCCTAAAACGTCTTTCATTGCGAAGTTTCCTTTTTTATCTTTAATCCACTCGGCAGCTACCACAGCTCCCAGCGCAAAACCGTTTCTGTTGAAAGCAGTGTGCTTGATCTCGATTTCGTCTACTTCACTTCTGTAATATACGCTGTGAGTTCCCGGAACTTCATCTTCACGTACTGCAAAAATTCCTAATTGTTTTCCTTCTGTTTCTTCCAACTTCCAGGCATCGAATTTAGGATTGTTCTGAATGATTCCTTCTGCAATGGAAATAGCGGTTCCGCTTGGAGCATCTTTTTTATGGATGTGGTGAATCTCTTCCAGCTGGCAAGAGTATTCATCTACGTTTTTCATGAGATCTGCAAGCTTTTCGTTTAAAGCAAAAAATAAATTGACTCCTAAACTAAAGTTGGAACCATATAGAAATGCAGTACCGTTTTCTACAGCCAGTTTTTCTATTTCTTCTTTCTGATCCAGCCAGCCTGTAGTTCCACAGATCACCGGAATTTTATTTTCAAGACAAGCCTTGATGTTTTCAAATGCCACTTCAGGCAATGAGAATTCAATTACAACATCCGGATTATTAAGATTCTCAGCAGTTGGGGTTTCCTTAAGACGGGCAACTACTTCATGACCTCTTTTCTGCGCGATCTCATCAATGATCTTACCCATTTTACCGTAACCAACTAATGCTATTTTCATATAATCTTTTTTATTTTTAAATACTGCTTTCAACCGAAGTTTTCTGCAGATATGTTGTCTTCTAAAATCTATAACTTAAACTGAACCCGGTTTTTGGAGCACTGTACCCATACTGATCCTGAATAACCGATGGCTTAAAAACCAAATCCGGGTCATGACGGCTTTCGTAAAGGTGTGCATCTACTACGGCATCTACAATATTCAGAATATAAATAAGTCCTGTAATGGCAATGGCGTAATCTCTTTGTCTCTTCGCTCTGTCCTGTGCGTTCCCCAATGCTCTTTTATCTAAAAACGGGTGGCTGTCCACAAATTCATTAGGGGTACCATTAAGTTTTGCGATATAGTATTCACGGTATTTTTTGTATTGGTTATCATTCCATACAGCAATACCAACTCCGGCTCCTACCGCTCCCCAGACAATGGGAATCTTCCAGTATTTTTTGTTATAAAACTGTCCCAATCCCGGTAAAACGGCAGAATACAATCCTGCTCTGGTGGGATTCAATTTTATGGTTTTTACTGTGGGACCATTGGCTTTTTCAAGATCTTCAATGATCTTTGCTTCTGTTTTGCCAGGTTTTACCACACGGGATTCCTCTTTCGGAGGAGTCTGCATCCGAACGGTATCAATAGGTTTCACTTGTGAATAGGCCAATGCAGCAATACACAAGAAAAATGTGAAAAATATTTTCTTCATTATTTAATATGGGATAAAATATATTCCAGCTCTTCTTCATTTTTGAAGTCCAGGACAATTTTACCTTTTTTACCATTTCCAGAAGATTTGATCTCTACTTTTACCTCCAAGATATCAGCGATTGTCTTCTGGGCTTTTTTATAGTTATTGGAAAGCTCCACTTTTGCTTTTTTTGCAGCAGGAGACTTTGGATTCTTCAATGCAGCAGCTGCCTGCTCTGCCTGACGAACGTTTAATTTCTCTTTGATGATAAGCTCGAACAACACCTGCTGATCTTCTTCACTTTCAAGACTGATGATTGCTCTTCCGTGTCCTGCAGAAATCTCACCGCTTCTGATGGCATTCTGAATATCCGGGTTTAATCTTAATAGTCTGATAGAATTGGTAATGGTACTTCTATCCTTTCCTATTCTCTGGCTCAGATTTTCCTGCGTAAGACCTATTTCCTCTAAAAGCCTATGATAAGTAAGTGCAATTTCGATGGCATCAAGATCTTCTCTCTGAATATTTTCAACAAGAGCCATCTCAAGAAGTTCCTGATCATTCACTAAACGGATATAGGCAGGAATAGTCGTTAATCCTGCAATTTTGGTTGCTCTGTAACGTCTTTCCCCGGAAATGATCTCAAACTTTTCACCGTCTTTTCTCAGGGTAATCGGTTGGATTACTCCCAGGTTTTCAATTGACTGTGCAAGTTCGTTTAATGCTTTTTCATCAAAATAAGTTCTCGGCTGCGTCGGGTTCGGATAGATATCTTCAAGTGCAACTTCTACAATATTTCCAACAAACTTATCTGCTCCTTCATCAGTAGCTGAATTGACAGTTGCTTTAGATTCTGCGCTTAAAATGGCGCCCAATCCGCGTCCCATAGCTCTTTTTTTGTCCTTCATAGATATAATTGATAAATGATGTTTGATAAGTGGTGGCTAGCATCCACCTATTGGCCATTTATTATTAATTTAATTCTTTATTAAGTTTTCGTTCCTCAAAAGAACTTCTTCAGCTAACTGAATATACTGAACAGCTCCTTTACTTTCTGCATCATAATTCAGGATACTTTCTCCAAAACTTGGTGCTTCACTCAGCCTTACGTTTCTGCTGATAATGGTTTCAAAAACCATTTCCGGAAAGTGAAGATTCACTTCTTCCACTACCTGATTGGATAGCCTCAATCGGCTGTCATACATCGTAAGAAGAAGACCTTCAATTCCAAGATCTTTATTGTGGATCTTCTGAACATTTTTAACGGTATTCAAAAGTTTCCCAAGTCCTTCTAATGCAAAATACTCACACTGGATCGGAATAATTACAGAGTCTGCTGCTGTAAGAGCATTAACTGTAATAAGGCCTAAACTCGGTGCACAGTCGATAATGATATAGTCATAATCGTCTCTTACACTGGCCAGTGCTTTTCTCAGCATATACTCACGGTCCTCCTTGTCTACCAATTCAATTTCCGCAGCTACCAGGTCGATATGCGACGGAATAATATCCAGGTTCGGAGTCGCAGTTCTTTTGATGCAAACCCTTGTTTCTGCACTATGCTCCAAAAGATTATATGTAGAATACTGAACATCTTCAACACCCAGGCCGGATGTAGCATTCGCCTGAGGATCAGCATCAATGATTAATATTCTTTTTTCCAATACTCCTAATGCTGCCGCCAAGTTTACAGCGGTGGTAGTTTTACCAACGCCTCCTTTTTGATTAGCAATACCTATGATTTTTGCCATTATTAGAACTTTAAGTTTCAAAAATACACTTTTTTCTTTGCTCTCGGTGAGTGGGGAAAATCAAAATTGAGTTAAAATATTGTTAATAAGCAATTTAACGATAAAAAAAATTATCCACAAAAAAAATTCTTTGTGGATAACTATTTGAAATTTACTTTTCCGTATTAATTATCAAACTTCATTGAGATAGGAAATTTGAAATAACTTCTTACGAATTCTCCTTTTTTGTTTTTGGCTGGGATCCATTTTCCTTTGCTTGAGATGTTTTTAATTGTTCTCATGGCTTCACTGTTAAAGTCGGCGTTGGTTCCATTAGCTTTTACCCCTGAGATGGTTCCGTCCATTTCTACAATAAAGGTAACTGTCGTTTTTACTACATCTTCTGATTCAAATCCTGAACCATCAAAGTTGTTCATTACTTTATTTCTGAAGGCGTCTATTCCTCCTGTGAAATTAGCTTCTACACCAAGTTCTCCAGGTGCTGCAATCTTATTTTTGTCCACCGGATCAGATATTACTGGCGGTGGTGTGGTAATTACAGGACCTGTTCCTACTGATACCGTTGGAACATTTGGCGTATTAGGTGTAACCGGCTCTCCTTTAAAGTTATTTACAAAACCTGCTACAGCATCATCCGGTATAGGATCTTTTTTTACATCATCTTTAGCATCACTTGATGGCGTAGGCACTGTACTGTCAAACGTTTTCGTGTTTGGAGGTGCAACAGTTTTTACAATCTGTACAGGAGGATCTTTTTCAGGCGGTTCAACAATTTTAATTATTCTTCTTTCACCATCATCCTTAATTCTATCTATAACTACATCTGATTTCATTGCAGAAAGCACAAACGGCGTAATAGATACTGCTGCCATTAAACTTGCTCCGATAAAAAGCGCTTTGGTTAATATTCTATCTGATTCGTTTCTTAATGCATAGGCACCATATTCTTTATTGCGGTGCTCAAAGAGAACTTCGTTAAAACGAAATTCCTGGTTTTGATTATGTTGTTTCATCACTACTACTTTTTTAAACTGTTAAAAATTTTGATTATTAGTTTTGTTAGCTCTTATCGATAAGCAATGTTGTAATATCAAAACATTTGCCAATTTTTTAACAAAACAACATAATATTAGAAAATTTTATGATAATGTTTAAATTTTAACATTTTTAAGTAGGAAAGGTCACACAAGAAAACAGAACTATTTCCTATGAAAATAAATAAGAACAACAAACTACAAATAACAGATTGATAGCTTAGTAGAGAAAATTATATAAGCAGGAGAAGAAGAGTAAGCGGGATCAATAATCCCAGAGAATTGATTACTATCAGAATAATTGAACTGATCTTCGTTTTTTTATAACTTTTAACCGCAAAATAAATAGCACCTATACTAAAAACCAAACTGCAGACTATAAACAGGAACAGCAAAAAATCTGAACTAACTCTTATAGGCAACCCCAAATAAACAATCAGCAAAGCCGCATAGGCTATTGTAAAATATAAACTTATTACAATATTATCCAGAAAGCGCTGGGGTATTTTATTTCCTTCCATCTGATTGATTTTTCTGTTTATAGTTTTGTTCCAAGACAAAAGTATATAAAAATTCATGACCGGAATGATCTGCTAAAAATCTGTTTAAGTTTATTAATCCTGATCTCTGAACACCAATCCTTGTTAAGGTTTTAAACCTTGATAAGGGTCATTTAAACAAAAAAAGAGACCATCCAATGATAGTCTCTTTCTTATTTTGATGTTTAAGAATATTAGAATAATTCTTTTCTGATAATGTTCTGACTTCTTTCAGGACCTACAGAAACCAAGTATACATTGATTCCTAAATATTTCTCAATAAACTCGATGTATTTCTGAGCGTTATCAGGAAGTTCATCATAGCTTCTTGCTTTTGTAATATCTTCGTTCCAACCTGGTAAATCCTGGTAGATTGGTTCGTAATTGTATAGTTTTTCTGTTGAAGAAGTGAAATAATCAATGATTTTTCCATCTTCTGTTTTGTAATGAGTAACGATTTTAAGGTTTTCAATTCCTGTAAGAACGTCAAGCTTCGTAATCACAAGGTTATTGATTCCGTTGATCATACAAGCATGCTTTAAAGAAACAAGGTCTAACCAGCCTGTTCTTCTTGGTCTTCCTGTAGTAGCTCCGAATTCACCTCCAATCTGTCTGATTTTTTCACCCAGTTCGTTATCTAATTCAGAAGGGAAAGGACCGTTCCCTACTCTTGTACAGTAAGCTTTTGCTACTCCGATCAGGTTTTGAAGTGAAGTTGGCGGAACACCAGCTCCTGTACAAACTCCTCCTGTAGACGGAGAAGATGAAGTTACGTATGGATATGTACCGAAGTCGATATCAAGCATTAGCGCCTGAGCTCCTTCGAACAATACATTTTTACCATCTCTGATCGCTTCGTTCAGCTCTAATTCAGTATCAACGATTCTGTCTTGAAGCTGTTTCCCGATCTCTAAATATTCGTTGTAGATTTCTTCAACGTCTAAAGTTGGTTTTCCGTAATATTTTTCAAAAAGAGAATTTTTAACTTTTAAGTTTTTCTCAATTTTATCTCTTAAAATTTCAGGATTTAAAAGGTCTACCATTCTGATCCCGACTCTTGCAATTTTATCTTCATAACAAGGCCCGATTCCTTTTTTGGTAGTTCCGATCTGAGTTCCTCCGTGTTCCTCTTCACGGTAAGTATCCAAAAGGATGTGGTAAGGCATGATCACATGCGCTCTTCTGCTGATAAAGATATGATCTGTTCTCAAGCCTTTGCTCTCGATCTGACCAACTTCTCTAATAAAAGACTTAGGGTTTACCACTACTCCATTCGCAATGATACATTTCCCTTTGCATTGAAGAACTCCTGAAGGAAGAAGGTGTAGAACGAATTTTTCATCACCTACATAAACCGTGTGACCAGCGTTGTCCCCACCCTGGAAACGTACTACATAGTCCGATTTTGCTGATAAAACATCCGTGATTTTTCCTTTGCCTTCATCTCCGTACTGAAGACCTACAACTACATAAGTTGACATATTTTACTTTTGTTTTTAGATTCGTGCAAAATTACTTTTAAAAAATTGGGTGAGCAAATTTGAGGCGAATTTTATTTTTGGTGGGGTGAAAATCATGAGGTTGAATGTAACTCTATTTATAATATTTTACTTTCATACCTCTGTAAAATAGCCTATATTTACTATAAATATTCAAAATGAAATTTAAAAGCCTTATTCTATTTCTAATAATTCCTCTGTGTTTTTTTAAGGCTCAGAATAAAAATAAGATTAATGATTATTTAAATATACCAGGTCCTATTAATTTGAATCAAAAAGAATACAATCTCGTTTGGAGTTCACACCCTAATGAGAACTATTTCAAACAGGAATATATAAGTTCAAATGAAAATATCAATAAATACAGTAGTATGATTCTGATCGACTTCATAAAAGGTGAATTCAATCTTAAGGATATTGTTGATCAAAAGGTAAGTGAACTTAAGGAGATGAAAAAGACTAACCCGGTTGTTAATTATCAGATTTTTGAAAATAATGGAGAGTATATTTTAGATTTTCTTATCAGTGAAAATTCAAAGGATGGCAAGGAGATACTAATCGCAGAAAGAAATATTTATCGCTATAAAACTGTTAACAATGACAAAAATAAAGGTGTTCTTCTTTTTGCTATGAGTGAAAGAGGATACCCTGAAAATATGGATTCGTTCTTTAATAATTTAAAAACCAACACTTCAAAATTAATTGAAACTGTTGGAAATTATAAACTTCCAGACGTTGAAATAAAATAATATTCCAATTGCTATGACCTTTTCCCAAACATCATCATACTTACCATCGAAAATAAACAACAACTCTCAGCTTTTCCACACCCTGTTTTCTCCGGAAACAGCAAAAGCCACCCTTCTCATTGTTCACGGCATGCAGGAACACAGCGGAAGATATGCTGAGATTGCAGAATATTTTGCTTCTCATGGAATTGCTGTATTGACTTATGATCATCTGGGACATGGAAAATCTATAAAAGAGAAAAAAGACATTGGTTTCTTCCAGCTTGAAAAACCGGATGAAAGGCTTGTTGCAGACACAGAAATGATGGCTGATTATATTGCAGAGCAATATCCGGATGTTCCGCATTTTATTTTAGGGCATTCTATGGGATCTTTTATTACTCGTTGTCTTCTTCAAAAGGCTAGCAATAAATTTTCAGGGGCTATCATTACAGGAACCGGCGGACCTTTACCGGGAATCGATATATTGAGAGGTTATTTGTCATTAGCCACAGCCATCGCTCCCCGTCACCGTACTTTTTTGAATTCTGTTTTTACGAGTGTCAATAACAAACATTTTAAAAAGGACAAAGATTTCAGTGATACCAGCTGGTTAAGTGTAAATCGCAACAACAGAAAAGCTTTTGAACAGGATGAACTTTGTGGAATTCCGTTTAGTCATAATGCGTTTTATACTTTATTTACCATTTATAAAAAAGCTACAGCGAGAAACTGGGCTGCAACTATTTCCAAGTCATTTACTTTCCTGTTTGTAAGCGGACAGAATGACCCGATCGGGGATTTTGGAAAAGGAGTTATGCATACTGTTGACCATTTAAAAGCTGACGGTTTCCAGCATGTGGATGTGAAAATTTATCCGGAGATGCGCCACGAAATTCTTAACGAAGAAATACGGGAAGAAGTACTGAATGAAATCACCCGTTGGATAGAAAAAAATTAAAATGCTTTCACAGATTTGAGGATTTATAAACGGATAAAGTCATGAGAATACATATTTTCGGAGCTTCAGGTTCCGGGGTTACTACTTTAGGAAAAGCATTGTCTGAAGAACTCAATCTTGAATACTTCGACAGTGATGATTTTTTCTGGCTTCCAACACCAATTCCTTTTACAGAAAGACAAAACCCTGAAACGAGAAATTCAATTGTTTCAGACAAACTTCATACTGCCAGAAACTGGATTTTTGGCGGCTCAATCATTCATTGGGGTGAAAATGTATTTCCTGCATTTGACCTGATTATTTTTCTCTATCTTCCTCCAGATGTACGACTGGAAAGGCTCCGAAAAAGAGAGCAAGAAAGATATGGCCAAGAAATTATCACCAATCAGGAAAGAGCAAAAAA
This sequence comes from Chryseobacterium indologenes, assembly GCF_018362995.1. NCBI lineage: Bacteria > Pseudomonadati > Bacteroidota > Flavobacteriia > Flavobacteriales > Weeksellaceae > Chryseobacterium > Chryseobacterium indologenes. The sequence goes on along the minus strand of NZ_CP074372.1, from coordinate 4,573,965 downwards.
ATTTCAGGAGTTTATGGATTGGGCTAAAGATTATGATCACCATACAGGTATTGCCAACAGAACATTAAAAGCCCATTTGGAATGGCTGTCTGAGATGAATACTCCTTTGATTGAGATTTCAGGAGATTATGACCTGCCTAAAAAGATGGAGATTATTCTGAATACAATAAATAAACAAATAAAGAGTTTTTAAAGTTTATAGAAAATAAAAACCTGAAAATCAATTTCCAGGTTTTATTATGATAAGTTTTGGCTAAAGCCAATGGAATTTTATTGGTTTTTGAAAGACGGGCTAAAGCCCGCCTCTATTGAATATTTCCCACATTATACAAAAAAAACACTTAGCCAAGCATCAATTCCCGATCAATTCCAATCTCCTTCAAAAAAACTTCATCGTGGGAAATCACCATCAATGTTCCATGATAATCTTTAATGGAATTGGTGAGAATTTCTACATTCTGAAGATCGAGGTTATTCGTGGGTTCATCAAGGATGATCATATCCGGAGCTTTGTTGCTGATGGAAAGCCCGCAGAGAAGTAACCGTAAACGCTCCCCTCCACTCAATACACCACATTTTTTGTCCCAGGTATCTTTACCGAATAAAAATCTGGAAAGTAATGTTTTCACCTCAGATTCCTGCAGTGCATTATCATTAAAGGTCTGGACAAAATCATAAAGAGTAGAGTCATGATCAATCAGTGAATATTCCTGATCAATATAAATGCTGTTAAACTCTGCCCTGTCTATTTTTCCTTCAGAAGGTTCAGGATTTCCCAGCAGAAGTTGTATCAGAGTCGTTTTTCCTGAGCCATTGGGGCCTTTGATTGAAATTCTTTCTCCGCTTCGGATCTCAAAGCTGAGATTTTCTTTCCATAGATTTCCTTTTCCATAACTGAAGTTAATATCTTCAGCCGCAATTAAAATTTTCCCCGAATGCAGATTGGAATCATTAAAATTCACTTTCATCTGCTCAGAATTCTTTAAGGAGGAACGAAGATCTCTCAAGCCATCTGAAATTCCACTGATTTTCTCTGCATGCACACTTTTCAGCTTTGAACTGTTTTTTTCAGCGTTATTCCGAAGGGTGTTCATCATAATTCTTGCAACGCCCGATTTTTCCTGCTTTTGCTTTCCTTTTGCATCAAGCTTCTGTTTTCGTTCCAGCGTTTCCCTTTCTTTCTCTTTTGCTTTTTTCAGCGCCCGTTCTTTAGCATGAATATCATTATGCAAGGCTTCCTCCTCCACTTCTTTTTGTTCCGCATAGAAATCATAGTTTCCTCCATATGTGGCAATTCCCTGGTTACTTAATTCAAATATGGTATCAACCAGATTCAGTAAAGTCCGGTCGTGGCTTACTATAACTACTGTTGCATCTGTTTTATCAATAAGGTCATAGAGTAATTTTCTTCCCTCAAGATCCAGATGATTGGTGGGTTCATCCAATATAATGATGTCAGGCTGACTGATCTGAATTCCTGCAAGAAAGACTTTTGTTTTCTGGCCGCCACTTAAACTTTCCAGTGTCTGATTTAAATCAAAATTATCAAGTCCCCAAGGTTCCAATGCCTGCTGGCAACGCTCTTCAATGTCCCAGTCGTCATTGAGAATTTCAAAATAGATTTCATCCACCTCTCCATTGGTGATTTTTTGGAGTGCATCCAGTTTCTGATCTATTTTCAGACATTCAGCAATGGTAAGATGATTAAAGTTTCCAAACATCTGAGGAACATAAAAAACAGAATCCGAAATAGTAATATTTCCGTTTAAAGGCTGTATTTCCCCCGAGATAATTTTCAGCAGGGTTGATTTTCCCATGCCGTTGCTTCCCACCAAAGCAGATTTAGTGTGAGATGGTATTGTTAAGTTAGTATTATTAAATAGAAGATCTCCTCCCGGAAACCCAAAGGATATATGTTGTAGTAAAATCATGATTTCTTTCTTAAAAAATAGTTGAGCACCAGTAACATCATCGTTACTGTTTTATTGAATCTGAAAGAAATGATATCCTACATGTCCGTATTTTGGGTTTTGAAAGAACAAAGGTAGTCATTTTTTACAATATCCATTTTTCCATAAATTATCAAGATATTTATCAGCTCTTTTTTCTTCCACTCTTAAACACCGGGCATTTATTCCCTTCTGAAGAATCTATTTTTCTAAGGCTATACCTTTCTATGTCGTTCAATGACTTATACTTATTCTGATTTAAACAGCCTTCATCATAATCCCCCACTTTGTTGTGCCGAAACCGTCAAACTTTCAAACTCATAAAAACAGGAAAGTATTTTAATCAAAAATCCGTAACTTTGCCTCCTACTAAAAATTTTATGGAAAGCATTAAAGTTCACGACAAAACTTTCGTTCCTTATTTAAAGGATGCCGAAATTCAGGAAATTGTAAAAGAGACAGCGTTAAGAATTTATGAAGATTACAAAGATGAAGTACCCGTATTCATTGGCGTTTTAAATGGGGTGGTGATGTTCTTCTCAGATCTTTTAAAATATTACCCGGGGGAATGTGAAATTGCCTTCATTCAAATGAGTTCTTACGTAGGAACTGAATCTACAGGGATTGTTTATCAGAAAATGGAACTTACCAAAGATGTAAGAGACCGTCACATCATTCTTGTAGAAGATATCGTAGATACAGGAAACACTGTTGAGAGTCTTTTCAAATATTTTAAGGAAACACAACGTCCTAAATCTGTAAAGCTGGCAAGTTTCTTACTGAAACCTGAGATTTACAAGAAAGATTTCAAGCTGGATTATATCGGAAGAGAAATTCCAAACAAATTTGTACTTGGATACGGACTTGATTATGATGAATTGGGAAGAAACCTACCTAATTTATATCAATTGGAAGACGGACAAATCAACCATTAAACGCTGTTGGCTATTAGCTGATAGCTTTTAGCTTAAAACATTATATAAAGAAATAAATTTAATAATAACTTAAAAAAGCTGAAAGCAAAAAGCAAACTGCCAAAAGCCAGGAGCCAGAAGCGAATGCCAATTGCTGAAAGCGTATCAACATTATGATAAACATTGTTCTGTTCGGCCCTCCAGGAAGTGGAAAAGGAACACAAGCTCAGAATCTAATCGAGAAATTCAATTTAAAACAGGTTTCAACAGGTGATCTTTTCAGATACAATATGAAAAATGACACTGAACTTGGAAAACTGGCTAAGTCATACATCGATAAGGGAGAATTGGTTCCGGATCAGGTAACAACAGATATGCTGATCGATGAGATCAAAAAACCTACTGATACTAACGGTTTCATTTTTGACGGATATCCAAGAACAACTGCGCAGACAGAAGCTCTGGAAACCATCGTTAAGGAAGTACTGAACGACGATATTGATATCTGTCTTTCATTGGTAGTAGAGGACAAAATTTTGGTTGAAAGACTTCTGAAAAGAGGAGAAACTAGCGGAAGATCAGATGACAGCAATGTAGAGATCATCGAAAACAGAATTAAAGAATATTATACTAAAACAGCAGAAGTTGCCGAGCTTTATAAGCAGCAGGGTAAATATGTAGAGGTAAACGGTGTTGGAGAAATTGACGAGATTTCCCAAAAACTTTTCGCTGAAGTAGAGAAAATTAAATAATCGGGATACGGGTACGGGATAAGAAATTTCCTCCCGTAGCTCACAACTCGCAACACAAACTATATGTCTAACTTTGTAGATTACGTAAAGATCCATTGTAAAAGCGGACACGGAGGTGCTGGTTCTGCCCACCTTCGCCGTGAAAAGTATATTCCTAAAGGTGGTCCTGACGGTGGCGACGGAGGTCGTGGCGGACACGTCATCATGAGAGGAAATGCTAATGAATGGACTTTACTTCCACTTCGATACACCCGTCACATAAAAGCAGAACGCGGTGAAAACGGAGCGAAAAACCAGCTTACAGGAGCTGACGGTTCTGATATTTATATTGATGTTCCCATTGGAACAATCGCTAAAAATGAAGAAGGTGAAATTATCGGAGAAATCCTTGATGACAAGCAGGAAATCATTTTGATGCAGGGAGGAAAAGGTGGAAAAGGAAACGAGCATTTCAAATCTTCTACCAATCAGACCCCAAGATATGCGCAGCCTGGAATGGATGGCGAAGAAGGCTATGTGGTCTTCGAGCTTAAAATTTTGGCTGATGTAGGACTTGTTGGGTTTCCAAATGCCGGAAAATCTACACTTTTAGCATCTGTTTCTGCAGCAAAACCAAAAATTGCCAATTACGCCTTTACAACCCTGACTCCTAACCTTGGAATTGTGGACTACAGAAATTACAAATCTTTTGTAATGGCTGATATTCCCGGAATTATTGAAGGAGCCGCGGAAGGAAAAGGATTAGGACACAGATTCCTGAGACATATTGAAAGAAACTCTATCCTATTGTTTTTAATTCCTTCGGATTCTGAAGATCACTTCCAGGAGTTTAAAATTCTTGAAAATGAGCTGAAGGAGTACAATCCTGAACTTTTGGATAAGGATTTCATTATTTCCGTTTCAAAATCTGACCTTTTGGATGATGAACTGAAAAAAGAAATTGCAGCAGAGTTTCCTGAAAACAAGCAGCCTTTATTCTTTTCAGGAGTTACCGGGGAAGGTCTTATGGAACTGAAAGATGCTATCTGGAAACAACTACACGGATAAAAAATGCATAATTCACAAGTTTTATTTTTAAAATAGAACTTCAACATAAAAACAACCTCAGATTTTCTGAGGCTGTTTTTTTATGTTTACAATTCACTTATTTCTCTATATAATATTTTAAACCATTAAGAAGAATTTAAGAGATAAAGTAGAGTTAAGATCAATCATTCTGATTCTTAAGCTTAAAGCGAAGCTTATCTTAATTTCCTTAACATCTTCATCTTATCTTAATGGTTTAAATAAAAGATTAAGTAGATTTATTATTTTATATTTAACATACAAATACACCAAGATGAAGTTTTTGGAACAATTATTGGGAGACCATCTGAAATTTTAAACTATGAAATATTTATTGACCCTTTGTGCATTTGTATTTTTATTTTCCTGTACGTCTCAGAAAGTAAACTCCAAATATTCTACTATTGAATATGAGGCTACTCCGTGTTTCGGATTCTGTCCTGTTTTTAAAATGACGATCAGCCCGGACAGAACAGCAGTTTTTGAAGCAGAACATTTTAATTTTAATGATAAGCCATCAAAAGATGAGTTTTCAAAGCCGCGTGAAGGAACTTTCAAAGGAACAATCAAGGAAGAGGATTACAATAAATTAATCAGCTTACTGGATGGGCTCAATGTAAAAAGCTTAAACGACAAGTATGGTGAGAAAAATATCACCGATCTTCCAACCTCTTATTTAAGAATCAAATTCGCTGACAGCACTTCAAAAAATGTGGAAGATTACGGAAAACATGGAAGTGAAAAACTTTCAGAAGTCTATCAATTTTTTGAAAACTTAAGAAAGAATCAACAATGGAATAAAGTGAAATAGCTTCACTAAAAAATATTTAATTTATCTTTGTAACAGTAATTCCTTCATTTGGAGGAATTATTTTTTTGTAAAACTATTAACCATTAAAATAAATATGAAGAAGAACATTTTTTTCATTGCAGCATTTGCTTTCTCAGCAATATTTAATGCACAAGAAACTACAAAAGATCCGGCATCTGTGAGCTTTGGGATAAAGGGAGGATATTCCTTATCCAATATGAAGTTTTTTGGAACCGGACTGGATTCAAAATCTTATTTTTATGTAGGTATCGTAGCAGAGCAGCCCATATCTCCTAAATTTGGCTTACAGGCTGAATTACTGTATACTCAATTAGGTGGTAAAGACGCTTATCCCTGGTATGAACTGGTAGGCAATGAGGTAGTAAGCATGGGTAATATGAACTTTAATTACAAGTTCAACCAGATACAGGTTCCTATTTCAGTAAAATATTATATTGTTCCGGAGCTTTCAGCTTCTGTAGGGATGAACTTAGGATTCAACATATCATCCAAAGTAAAAATGAGTACTGTTTTTGATGAGGCTGAAACCCACAATTACGAATCTTTAAAAACCCTGAATTTATTTCCATTTGTAGGGGCAGAATATAAGATTAATCAAAAGTTTTTTGTTGACGCCAGATACAATTTCAATTTTATAGAAATGAATAAAAGCAATGCAGTTCCTGTTAAAATCGGATTTCTGCAGGCTGGTGTAGGATACAGATTTAAATAAACTTCAGATATTTAACAGAAAAAAATGGCGGCTCACATTCGGGTGGCCATTTTTGTTTTTCAATAGCTAATAAGTCTAAAAAAGTGGAATAAGATACTTAAAAATATTTAGACTACCTTTGCAGAATGTAATTCTTTCAGACTGAAGGAATTTTTATTTAAATTTTAAAATAATTCATTTGAATTTTACAGACTTAAACTTAATAGAACCTATTGCAAAAGCAATCCAGGAGCAGGGATACACGACTCCTACTCCTATCCAGGAAAGATCTATTCCTGATATATTAGACGGCAGAGACTTTTTAGGCTGCGCGCAGACAGGAACTGGTAAAACAGCTGCTTTTTCTATTCCTATTCTACAGAATTTATCCAAAAATAAAATTCCCAACAAATATATAAAAGCGTTAATCCTTACTCCAACCAGAGAACTGGCCATTCAGATTGAGGAAAACATTAATGCTTACGGTAAATATCTTCCATTAAAACAACTTGTCATTTTTGGAGGGGTAAAACAAGGAAACCAGGAAGCTGCTTTGAGAAAAGGAGTTGATATTCTGGTAGCTACCCCGGGAAGACTTCTTGACTTTATTGCTCAGGGCATCATCAGCTTGAAAAATCTTGAGATCTTTGTTCTTGATGAAGCAGACAGAATGCTGGATATGGGGTTTGTACACGATGTAAAAAGAATCATCAAACTTCTGCCTCAGAGAAGACAAACTTTATTCTTTTCTGCAACAATGCCGACTGAAATTCAGAAACTAGCCAATTCTATCCTGAATAATCCAATAAAAGTAGAGGTAACTCCGGTTTCTTCTACAGCAGACACCATTAAACAATCTGTATATTTTGTAGAAAAAGATAACAAACTGGATTTGCTTTCTCACATTCTGAAAAATGACATTTCAGATTCTGTATTGGTATTTGCAAGAACAAAGCACGGAGCAGATAAGATTGCGAGAAAACTTCAGAAAGATAGTATTTCTGCAGAAGCGATACATGGTAACAAGTCTCAGAATGCGAGACAAAATGCGCTGAATAACTTTAAATCCGGAAAAACAAGAGTTCTTGTAGCAACTGATATTGCAGCAAGAGGAATTGATATTGATGAATTGAAATTCGTGATCAATTTTGAGCTCTCTGATGTTTCTGAAACGTATGTACACCGAATCGGAAGAACAGGGAGAGCCGGAGCTGAAGGAACTTCCATTTCTTTTGTAGACGGGCTTGATCTTTTGAATTTAAAGAATACTGAAAAATTGATTGGAAAGAAAATTCCTGTCATCAAAGACCATCCGTTCCACACGGATGATCTGGTTGCCCAGAAAAGAGATTCTAACAACAAACCTGTTCATGCAGGTGGCGAGAAACCTAAAACAGGTAACAGTAATAATTCAAGGCCGAATAACAACCGTAAAAAGCCTTCTGCCGGAGCTTCAGTAGGTTTTAAAAAGCCTAAGAACAAGAATTTCACCAGAAAAAAATAAAATAAAAGTCCTTTTTTGAAAAGGACTTTTTTATTGATTGTTTATTATTATTCTGTTTTTTGTTTTGTATAACAATACCCGATAATACAAAAAGGTAAACAGGCGGCCAGATAGGTTGTAGAAAAGAAATTATTCTGATAAGAAAATCCTAAGGTCATATACTGCTCACTTATAAAACTCAACATCACGAAAAAAAGAATATACGCTGAATAGTAAAATACTGTTTCTATCTTCTTTACATAAAAGGAAAGCATGATCGACAGTATAATAAAGGACAGCATAACAAATTTATTGCTTTGTCCCTGAAGATTAAGAGGATTGTACTGCAGTACATGTTCAATACTTTTACCAGGCAGCAGAACGGATGCTATTAGTATTGCAGCTGTCAATAAAAAGCTTATTCCAAATTGTATTTTATTTTTCCAGCTGGTTTTAAAAAAAGGATTTAATAAAAAAATAATCAAAGGAATGATCGCTGCACTTCTTGTAAGACATAAAATCCCTATACATATTCCCAACAGAACAGGTTTTTTAAAATAATTGTCTTTAAACTTTCTGTTCCAAAAAAGAATGAAGGCTGCAACGGCAATAAAGGAAGAGATAAAATCACTCTTACAAACCACTTCATAAATATAAGCCAGGGAAATCCCAAGCATTACTATCGCGAGAAATCTATGAAAATTGCCCTTAAATTCTAAAAAAATAACATAGGAAAACAATAAAAAAGCTGAAACCTGAAGGTAGCCAACATTCCCTAAAAAATAAAAAACACTTGATAAAAGCAATTGTCCGGGAAGATAAGATGATAAATTTCCCATGAAATTTGGAGTATCATAAATGTATTCTCCTTTTGTCCAATGCTGCACAGAAAATTCTAAAGTTGCCCATCTATCGATATTCATTTTGTAAGGATCTTTCATTACATGGCACATAGCAATGTAAACAACAGCAATAGCGGCTATAAGGAGATATACTGATTTCTCAGTCCATATCTTTTTCAGCCAGGACCATTTTCCTAAAGAAAATAATAACAAATTGCCTCCTGAAAAAAGAATAATTAAAATATTAAGAGGAACAAAAGACTGCCTGATTCCATATTTTGTCAGAAATAAAAGGTTAATTATGAAATAAACAGCAAACAGCAATATACCATTCAACCGATTGTTCCTTGTAAAATTTAAAAGGGCATTCATTAATTATGCTATTTTAAAAATATTTTTAGCATTTTCTGTGGTAATACGGTCTATCTCAGAGAAATCTTTTCCGTAGATATCTACCAGTCTTCCAGCAACCAGGTCAAGATACGAGCTTTCATTTCTTTTTCCTCTGTGAGGTACCGGAGCAAGGTAAGGAGAGTCTGTTTCCAGAACAATTTTATCCAATGGAACTTCACTCAGAAACTGATCTATTTTCCCGTTTTTGAACGTTACTACTCCACCGATCCCTAAAATGAAATTAAGATCAACAGCGTGGTGTGCCTGTTCCAGATTTCCAGAAAAACAGTGAAAAATTCCTCTTAGTTTCGGATGTTTTTTTCTTTCTAACACTTCAAAGGTCTCATCAAAGCTTTCTCTTGTATGAATTACAATCGGAAGGTCTTTTTCTATGGCCCAATCAATCTGCTGTTCAAAAGCTTTCACCTGAATGTCCAGTGTTGTTTTATCCCAATACAGATCAATCCCGATTTCCCCAATTGCAGGAAAATGTCGCTGGTCGAGGTAATTTTTTACGATTTCGAGTTCTTTTTCCCAGGATTCAGGTTTTACATAACAAGGATGTAATCCCATCATTGAAAAAATCTGTCCCGGATATTCCGTTTCCAGCTGCAGCATTTTCTCGTGGGATTCGGAATCAATTGCAGGAAGATAGAATTCTGTAATTCCTTTACCTAAAGCTCTCTGAATGGCTTCTTTTCTGTCTTCATCAAATTCTTCTGCGTATAAATGTGTATGTGTATCAATCATTTTTCTTAGTATTTTAACAGATCTTCATAAGGGTTTTCAAGCCCGAGCAATATTCCGAAAGCCGGCTCGGTTTTTATTCCTTGTTTTTTCAGTTCTATTATTTTTTGTTTAAATTCTTCTCCTTCTTCCTGCAATATTTTGTATTCAGCAATCATATGGAGGTAAGCATTTTGCTGTTTTGTGGGCTTATTTTGCCCGAAAATCTCAATGGGGAATCCTTCCAGTATAAAATTCAATGTAATGCATTTTTCACCATTTATGATAGGATGTTCGACGGCTACATCGTGAGGAATACATCTGGTGAGCATTAAATCATCCAGAAAGTCTTCTTCAAATCTTAAATCAACCTCAAAAATAATATCCAGATCACTTCCTTCGATATCAATTTCAATAGGAACTGTTCCTGCCAAAATGGGTGAATAAGCCTTTAATTTTTCAAGAATCTGATATTTTGCAAGAACATCATACGCTCTTTTCTGTCTTTCATTGCCGTTTTTCAGATAGTCAATTCTGGTAAAGTCAAGCATTTAAAATATTTTATGTTTTACCTTTTTACGCTGAATTTCAATTCTCTGATCTAATTTCTCCCTGAATTCTATAAACTTAGGGTCTTTCTTGTCACTGGTTTTATGCTCCAGCGCCTTGATAATCTTAAAATTTTCTTTGATAAAATTCTGCGTCTCTCCTGAAAAATAGGCATTTCCAAATTTCTCAAAAATATAATTAACCGCCTGTGTACTGGGATGAATCATATCTTCTTTATAGAAACGGTAGTCCCGCAGATCATCCATCAAAATCTCATAAACCGGAAGGTAATGACAGTCTTCAAAAAGAGAAATGGACTCGTGAATAGCGGTGATTAATTTGGATTTACTTAGCTGATTTTCTACCATTCCGTCTTTAGTGTGTCTTACAGGTGAAACGGTAAACAGGATCTGTACTCCTTCTTTGCAAATATCTTTAAGATCCAGAATCGTCTGGTAAATAGAACTTGTAAGCTCCTGATGGGAAAGCAGTCTTTTTTCAAAAAACTTTTGCGGGATTTTATGACAGTTGGCCACAAGCTTTTTCTTGGGAAGAAACTCGTAAATAAATGAGGAGCCGTAGGTGATAATGATCCAGTCAGCTTCCTGGAGAAAGGCATTTCCGGCTTCAATAGCTCCGTTTATTTTGTCTAGGGTCTGATGAATATACCGGGTATCAAAACTAGTGTGGTGATCCAGAGAAATATATTCTTCATTATAGGTAATCAGTTCTTCTTCTTCATAAAATGCAGAATCATGTAATCTATTGATTGCATGATTGATTGAAAAAGGATTAAATATCGTCCCGAAAGGGTTATTGAGTGTCTGAAGTTGACCATTTTGCAGTAAATCTGTCATTTCAGTGGCAAAACATGAGCCAATTGAAAATATTTTATCTTCAATCTCAATCTTCTTATCTGATGCAGGAATATCAACTTCTGTTCTGAATTTCATCGTATAGGTATTAGTCAGCAGGAAATAGGTAGCTGGTAAATTGCTGTTACCTGCTACCTACCCTCTACAACCTCTATTAACTTTCTCTTCTCAACAAATAATTTGCCAGTTCGATAAAAGGTTTTTTCTTTTCCTCAGGAACATCTATTTTCTGAAGATAGCTTTGTCCGATTTCATTATGCTTTTCAATCAGACGTAATGCTTTTTCGTCTACTTTTGTTCTTCTGAATATCTTTTCTACTCCGTATACTTTATCAACGTTTTCAGTCTTTTTAGAATACCAGTAATCCAGTTCTTTTCTTTCTTCATCGGTAGCGTGCTCTCTTGCTAACAAATAAAGAACGGTTTTCTTGTTTTCGTAAATATCTCCGGCATGTTTTTTTCCAAACTGTGCCTGATCACCAAATACATCAAGATAATCATCCATAATCTGGAACGCAATTCCGATATGTTTTCCGAAATTAAAAATAGCTTTGGCATCTTTAAAATCAGCTTTTGCAATCAAAGCTCCGATCTCAAATGATGAAGCGCTCAAAACTCCTGTTTTATAGGTAATCATTCTGATATAGTCATCAAAAGTAACATCTTCCTGAGTTTCAAAATTGATATCATACTGCTGTCCTTCACAAAGCAGAAGTCCGGTGTGGGTAAATATTCTGATACATGCCTTAAAGATTTCCGGCTCCAGATCCTCAAAAAACTTGTAGGCTTTAAGCATCAGTCCGTCTCCGGAAAGAATTCCCACATTAAGACCGTGTAAAGTATGAATGGTAGGCTTATTTCTTCTTAAAGGAGCTTCATCCATAATATCATCATGGATCAGCGTGAAGTTATGGAAAAACTCGATAGCCAATGCCGGCTTAATTGCCTGCTTAAGATCTCCTCCGAACATCTCGCAAGCCATCAGCACCATAATAGGACGAAGACGCTTTCCACCATGGGAAATAATATAGTTCATCGGCTCATAAAGCTCCGAAGGTTTATCTTTAAAAGTATATTTAGTGATGGCGTCCGCAACAATCTGCTGGTATCTGTCTAAAAATTCCATAAAATCTTTTAATTTGAACAAAAATACGATTTTTCGAGGCTTTATAAAACAAAAAACTTTGCCCAAACGGACAAAGTTTATATAAATATTTTAATTTTTCTTAAGAAAACAAAGAGACTAGAAGATAAGTAACTCCAGCTACAATTGCAGAGATTGGAATGGTTAAAATCCAAGCCCAAAGTAAGCTTACCGTTATTCCCCATCTTACAGCTGATATTCTTTTTGTTAATCCTACCCCAATGATGGATCCTGTAATCGTATGTGTTGTAGACACAGGAATAGAAAGGTGTTCTGTAATAAATAATGTAATAGCTCCTGCAGTTTCTGCACTTACCCCTTCTAATGGTGTTACTTTCGTAATTTTTGTACCCATAGTCTTGATGATCTTCCATCCTCCGCTCATAGTACCTAAAGCAATTGCTAAAAAGGATACTAACGGAACCCATAAGTAATGCTGAGCAAAATAATTAAAACGTTCACCGGAAGCGATGTTCAAATATAAAGGATCATGAATCATATCTACATGATAGAAAATGATTGCAGCTCCAATAATACCCATAACTTTTTGAGCATCATTCAACCCGTGAGTCAAACTAAATAATGCTGAAGATGCCAGCTGTAATCTTTTGAATGATTGATCTGCTTTGTGAGGGTTTGATCTCTTATAAAGGTGGACAATAATAAGTGTAATGATTATTGAAATCAACATCCCGATAAAAGGAGCTAAGAAAATAAACAAGAAAATAGGGATTACTTTATCAAACTTTACAACACTTTGATGGGTAACCTGTATGAAAGCTTCTTTTATAGTCTCCCAAAACCCTAGATTTGGCTGTACTGCTGCTACATCATGATAATCCATCATAAAAGCATGCATTAAAGCCGCTCCTAAAAACCCTCCAATCAACGTATGTGAAGACGAAGAAGGAATTCCAAACCACCATGTCAAAAGATTCCAGGCAATGGCCGCAACCAAACCTGAAAATATAACTTCTAGATTGATAAAATTCTCATTAACTGTTTTGGCAATTGTATTACCAATTTTAAATTCTCCAATAACATAAGCAGCTAAAAAGAACGCTGCAAAGTTCCAAAGCGCTGCCCAAAGTACAGCCTGGAATGGAGTTAAAACTTTTGTAGAAACAATAGTCGCAATTGAGTTGGCTGCATCATGAAAACCATTGATATAATCGAAGATCAGGGCCAACGCAATAATAACTACAAGTAAAATCGGAAATTCCATTTTTTGCTATGTATTAGGCGTATTTAATCATGATGTTCTCAATTGTATTGGCAACATCTTCTGCTTTATCCGTTACAATTTCAAGGTAATTTAATACAGATGAAACTTTAATAATGTTGATTGCATCATTGGTTTCAAATAATTCTACCATTGAATTGGAAAGCAAATCGTCAGCAATATTCTCAATAGAGTTCACTTTAATACAAGCTTCTTTCACCTGCTCCATGTTTTTGAACCCTTTAAGGTTTTTCATTGCATTCTGAATTTCAAGACATGCTTTATGGATCAGTAAAGAGAAGTCTGAATAAGCCTTCATCTCAGGTGATTTGTAAAGGAAAATATATTTTGTGGAAGCGTAGATATAATCAGCGATATCATCCAGTCCTGTTGCCAGTGTATGGATATCCTCACGGTCAAAAGGTGTAATGAAGTTTTTCCCTAGTTCTACGAAAATTTCGTGAGTAAGTTCATCATTCTTGTGTTCGAAATCACTCATTTTTTTCAACATTGAATCGTCGTTAAGATCGAAATCCTTGATTCCTGTGTTGAATTCTTCTGACATTGCAACTAGATTTTCAGTTACTTTTTCGAAAAGTACAAAGAAGATTTTATCTTTTGGTTGAAAAGCGTGGAAAATATTACCAATTCCCATTTTTTAGTATTTATAATTCGAGTGCAAATTTCTTAAAAAAGGATTGTACGTGAAACTATATGACATTAAGTTTTGTTAACATTAGCTTACCCCTTGATTATCAAATAAAAAAACCGGCATTAATGCCGGTTTTATATAGTAATTTGTAAGATTTAGTTTGCTACTTCAGCTCTCATATCTTTTCCTTTGAACTTCATAGATTGAATATTGCTCAAGACGTTGTCTTTAAACGATTTTTCAACTTCGAAGAAAGAGAATTTCTCTAAGATTTCGATATCTCCGATTTCAGCTCTTTTTTTGGATTTTCCATCACCAGTAGCCTTATTGATAATATCTAAAACATCAAGCTTCTTCAAGTGGTCTTTTTTTCCAAGATTAAAGAAGAATCTTACCATACTCTCATCTCTTCTTCTTGGCTTTCCACCACGATCTCTGTCTCTTCCGCGATCTCTGTCTCTGCTGTCTCTGTCACGTCCGCGGTCTCTGTCTCTATCACGTCCACGGTCTCTTCTTGAGTAATCATCATCTCTGCTGCTTAATTTCTGCTCAACAAGATCGTGTTTATCTTTGTAATATAAAGCAAGATCCTTCAATTGGAACTGTAACAGCTGGTGCACCAATTCTTCTTTTGTAAATTTGCTTAGATCCGGGATTAAGCTATCATCAAATTCGAAAAGATCCTCGTGCTCCGTCAATAATTTTTCGAATACACCTCCTACCTGAGCTTTGATAATATCATCACCCGTTGGAATGAATTTTTCGTTAATTTCAATTTTTGTTGCAGATTTGATCTGCTTCAGTTTTCTGCTTTCTTCAGGCTTTATTAAGGCCATAGAAATACCGTCTTTTCCAGCTCTACCTGTTCTTCCGCTTCTGTGAACGAATACTTCAGGATCATCCGGTAAAGAGAAGTGAATAACGTGTGTAAGAGAGTTTACATCCAATCCTCTTGCTGCAACGTCTGTTGCTACAAGAATATCAATGTTTTTCAATCTGAATTTCTTCATTACCGTATCTCTCTGCGCCTGAGAAAGATCACCATGAAGAGCATCAGCTGCATACCCGTTCTGCATCAGGAAATCTGCTACCTCCTGAGTTTCCATTCTCGTTCTACAGAAGATAATGGAGTACTGATTAGGGTTAGCATCAATTAATCTCTTCAATGCTTCTTTTTTCTGACGGTACCCTACTACATAGTATTCATGCGTAATGTTCTTCTTCACTTCGTTGATAGAACCTACTGAAATACGGTGTGGTTTTGTAAGGTAATTTTTGGAAATTCTTTCCACCTCTTTATTCATCGTTGCAGAGAATAAGAAAGTTTGCTTAGTTTCCGGAGTTTCGCTTAGAATGGTTTCCAATTCGTCTTTGAATCCCATAGAAAGCATTTCATCGGCTTCGTCTAATACCAACCAATGAATCGCAGAAAAGTCAAGTGCTTTTCTGTTGATAAGATCAATTACTCTTCCCGGAGTTCCCACGATAATCTGTGGTTTATCCTTCAAAGATCTCATCTGATCTACAATACTACTTCCACCATAAACTGCAGTAGTTTTGATGTCTTTCATGTACTTAGAGTAATTCTTTATGTCCTTCGAAATCTGAAGACATAATTCCCGTGTCGGACAAAGCACCAATAATTGGATTTTGCGACTCGTATCGTCAATCATATCCAAAATCGGAAGCGAAAACGCTGCTGTCTTGCCTGTCCCTGTTTGCGCAAGTGCGATCAAGTCGCGAATATCTGAAAGAATAAAAGGGATAGTCTGTTTTTGGATTTCTGTTGGGCTTTCGTAGCCCAGTTCGCCAATTGCCTTAAGGATATCAGGACTTAAATTGGTTTCCGTAAATAAATTCATTAACTATTTTAAAATTTTTGCAAAGATACAACAAATATTTGACTTGTTTTTGAATAAAGTTTTAAATATACAATCTTAAATTCAGAATCTTTTAATATTTCTTTGATTTTTTGAAAATTAAATGTAAAAAAAACAGCCTTAAACTAAGGACTTGTTAAACATTATTTTTTTTTATTAAATTGGATTGATTTTTTCTGTGATATTTATGAATTTTCAAAAATAAAACCATAGAACGTAAATTTTTCTCTTTTTATATTCTTATGCGAAACATTGCATCTATTATAAAAGACCACTTTAAAATAACATAAAAAATATCGTCAAACGAATAAGGAGAACTTCAGGCATTCGACACTTGACAGCGACTTACTTATCAACCTATTTTAATTATCAATCCGCCACTGCCGATTCCTTTATCAACTAATATCCAGATATTACCCATACTGAAAGTTTTAAAACCTGAATAGATTTTGTACATTTGAATTGTGGTACGAATTTTCAATTCTAAATTCCGGGATTGAAAAGCCTGCCCAATCTGACTTAGCAACAATACTAAAAACACCTCACACAATATGTCTGCAAGCATTTCTTCCAAAACATTTGATTTTTTAAACAAATTAAATAAAAACAATAACCGCGAATGGTTTAACGAAAATAAAAAACTGTACACTGAATCTCAGCAAAATGTTGTTTCATTTCTTGATGAACTGATTAAAGAGATGTCTGGTTTTGATGAAGAACTTGCTAAAATTGACAGTAAAAAGGCCCTGTTCAGAATTTACAGAGACACGAGGTTTTCAAAAGATAAATCACCTTATAAAACCAATTTCGGAGCCTCTCTGGGAATGGGAAAAGGCAATCAGAAAGGAGGTTACTATCTTCATATGGAACCGGGAAAATCCTTTTTAGCCGGAGGTATTTACATGCCTGAATCTTCAGTTCTGAAAGAAGTACGTAAAGAAATATCGTTATATGGTGGTGATTTCCTTAAAATTCTCAATAATAAGGATTTTAAAAAGCACTTCCCGGAACTTGACCAGGACGACAAACTGAAAAAAATCCCGCAAGGTTTCGAAAAAGAAGATCCTATGGGAGAATACCTGAAACTTAAAAACTTTATTGTAGTATATTCTTTAAAAGACGAGGAGGTACTGGATAAAAATGCAGTGAAAAATATGACTAAAGTTTTCAAGCTGATGAAGCCATTCAATGATTTCCTGAACACTCCTTTTCTTTAATATGCAACACATATTTCAAAGACAATTAAGCCTTCTGTTTCTGAATATTTTACAAAAGTTCGGGGGATAAAAATGCCTCTGTGACAAATTTAAAATCCATTAAAAGCAACGGATTAAAAAAACAGAAACCAAAGATAATTATTGAAAATCAACTTATTATATTTAACATTTTTTAAGAAAAGTTTTACATTTTTGCTTATCTTTGCTGTTCGTCAAAACGCATACGATGTCTTTATACCAAAAAATCGCAGAGAAACTACAATATATAAGTCCGAATTTCTACAAAAAAAGATATTTTAAAACGTTAAATAATCTTAATAAAAATAATTTTTCGGAACGCAATGTAGAACCGGAGCTGGTATGGATCAAAGAATACCTTCCTAAAAATGCTGTTATATTGGACATTGGTGCGAATGTAGGAACTTTCCTGTACCAACTGGAAAACTCCTTAAACCATGATAATATTTATGGTTTTGAACCTAATAAAAAGCTTTGCAGACGACTGAAAAGGCTGTTTCCAGCCATGCACGTCTTTCCTCTGGCTCTTTCTGATGAAAACAGTATTGCCGAGTTCAAGGTACCCATTATTAACGGAAAAACAGTTGCTTCCCGCGGTACTTTAAACACTTCTTACAAAGAAAAAGGAGAAGAAAAAAGCTATACGGAAAAAGTAAAAGTAATCAAACTGGATGAATGGGCTGCACTGGAACATTTCAAAAGGCTTGATTTCATCAAAATAGACGTTGAAGGAAACGAAATAAAAACCCTTTCCGGAGCGAGAGAAACCATCCGTCAGTTCAAACCAACTTTGATGGTTGAAATGGAACAGAGACACCACCAGACTCCGATATGGAATGAAATATCTGAAGTGATGAGCTGGGGATATGAAGCAAAATATCTGAACAGAAACAGCTTTACCCTGGAAAATCTTACAGAGGATATCATAACACAAAATACAAACGACGAAAAAAATAAAACCCAGTACATCAACAATATTATTTTTATACCTAAAAACATTTAAAACGACTTTATGAGTGTAGTAGCGAGACAAGGCTTCAAATATTCCATTATCGGTTATATTGGTTTTTTGCTGGGCACAGTTTCCGCAATATTCATATTTCCGAATGATTTTGAATTTTACGGAAAGCTTCGCTACATTCTTCCTACCGCAGAGATGCTGGTTCCTTTTGTGGTCCTGGGAATTTCCTATTCCAACGTGAAGTTTTTTCATACGGTGGAAAGAGACGGCAAAAAACAGAATATGCTGTCATTGTCTTTGCTCACTGTTTTTATCAACTTTCTTATTTTCACGGTTGTATTTTTTATACTTCCCTATTTTTATCCAAAATTCAGGCACTCGGAAGCTTGGAAGATCAAAGAAATGATTCTTCCTCTGATTTTAATCCTTTCGTTTTGTGCTATTTTCAATAAATACACCTCCAATTATAAAAGAATTGTAGTTTCTAATATTTTCGACAATCTGTTTCCAAAAATTGCAAATCTGGGAGCTTTCTGCCTGTTTTTCTTTGCCTTATCACAGAATATCACTGCTGCAACGTCACAGAAAATTGCTTTTGCATTCTTTTTTGGAATATTCTTTTTAATGCTTTTGGGGTACATTTATTACACCAACAAACTGGAGAAAATCAAGCTTGATTTTAATACGGATTATTTTAAGAAAAATAATTTCTGGAAAGAGTTCTTCAATTACAGTTTCTTCGGATTTCTGGGAACTTTTGGAAATTATCTGGCCATCAACAGCTTTATGATCGGGGAATTTATGGGGATGGAAGAGGTAGGAATCTATTCTGTTTTGTATGCGCTGATCTCATTAATCTCTATTCCACAGCTTGGATTATTTAATATTTCCGCTCCTATCATCAACAAAACTCTGGCAGACGGAGATATGGTAGAGCTGGACAGGTTTCACAAGAAAACATCTTTAACGTTATATTTCCTTGGTGCTGTTCTATTCTCATGCATCATGGTTGGATTCCCGTATCTGACACAATTCATGCCCAAGAACGGAACGATGCTCAGAGAATATGAGCCTGTAGTCTGGATCTGGGGTTCTGCTGTGCTGATAGATCTGGCAACAGGTTTCAACGGAAATATTATTTCACTTTCAAAATATTACAGATTCAATATTCTGGTGATGCTTTTACTGGCCGGACTGACTATTGGGCTTAACTATTATTTCATTAAAAATACAGACCTTAAACTGATCGGAATTGCTTTATCTACGGCTATTTCTCTTTCCATTTACAATGTAGTGAAGATTATTTTCAACTATTTTGTATTTAAAGTTTCACCGTTGAGTATTGAAATGATTTTTGTTTCCATCATCTGTACTTTGGCTATTACCGTGGCTATTGTTCTTCCCAACTTCAACAGCAATCTGATTAATCTGGTTTATAAACCGGCAGTTGTTCTGATCCTGATCTACATCGGAAATTACTTCACCAAGATTTTTCCGATTGAAGACTATCTGAATATGAAGTTTATTAAGAGTGTATTTAAGATTAAATAGGTTTTTAACCAAGAAAACGAAGACATTTACTTTAAAGGCTTATATCAGACTGATTAAGAATTGTTCCAGTTTTTTCTGCACTACTTCTTTGCTGTAAGTTTTATAAAAATCAAATGGAGTTTCTGATAAGGTCTTCAACTGGTCAAGAACATTTCCTTTCTCAGGAATGATAAAATCTAGTTTTGAAGGATAATTTCCCGGAAAAACAGCCCATTTTCCGTAAGCAACAGCATCACCAAGATTTCCCGTCATTTTAGTCACTCCATACGTTTCTTTCATGCTGAAAAATTCTGTATCCTGCTGAATCGGACACCATAAAACATCTGCTTTCTGCATCCATTTTTCAAAATTTTCAGAGGAAACTCTTTCGGAGAAATAAGTAATATAGATATTTTCAGGCAGTCTTTGAGACAGTTGTTCTAACTGCTTTAATTCATGGTCCTTTGCTTTTCCAAGGAATACAAACTCATAACGTTTATTTGTATTCAGATCCTGAATAGTTTTAAAAATATAGGAATAATCCCTTCTCTTCTGTGAAACGCCACCTGGAATTACCACCACAAGGTTTTCATTTCTTGCTTTATCAAAATCTCTGGTATAAAACAGTGGCAAAAACTGATGTCTTTCTGAAATCAAAGCTTCATCAAGCACTAAAAGTGATCGGGAGGTCTGATAAACTTTGGTTTTATAAAATAGTCCTTCTTTCAACCACAATTTAAGTCTGAAAATAACATCTCCTTTGAAGATACTTTTCAGCAGGTTCAGTTTTGAAGCTTTGGTAAAATTAAGATTATGGGTAATGATTGCTGTATTGTACTTTTTTGTTACGGCTAAAAATGTATTAAAATAACGATGTACAGTTCCAATTACAACCAGATCATATCCTTTTCCCTTTAGCTGATCCAGAATCATAGAACTGTCTGACAGGAAAACATTTTCATTGCTATCAATAATCTGATCTTTAATTCTTTTTGAAAAATAATAGTCTACGGCAAAATCCTGAGAACCCTTCATAATATCCATGAAGGCCTGAGCAATTTCTGCGTGGGTATCTATTTCTATGTAAGCTATTTTTTTCACGAGGGGGAGTTACATTCTTAAGTTTCGGCTAAAGCCGATGGATTTTATTTTTTTGATTAAACGGGCTAAAGCCCATCCCTATTGATTTTACAAATAATAAGTTATTTTTTTCTACATTTTCAGCCATTTTTTTTTCAGCATTCTCCAACGCTGATCATTGACGGCTTTTTGCTCTTCTTTTGTAATTTTAAGCTCCATTTTTTTTGATCTGCAATTTTCATAGGAATTGATAATATCAAAGAAAAATGATGGAGACTTACTTTTCATCGCTTCTTTTGAGGAGGCAATATAAGCCAGAAACCTGTTCAGGCCTAAGAAATAAAAATACTTTCCATAATAATCCGCCGGCCGTATGGTGTAATCGGCTCCTTTTACTTTAATCAGCTTCACATGAAGTTCCGGAAGAACAACTTCCTTCCATCCCAGATTTTCCAGTAGTATGGAATCTATATTATCCCATCCCAATGTCTCTCTTAAACCGCCGATCTGAATGAAACATTCTTTACGGTAAGCTTTCATAGGGCCTCTTACATGATGTTTATTGGAATTTCCTTCATAGATCCAGCTTCCGTCTTTTTCTATGTATAAAAGACCTCCTACGAGACCATATTCCGGATTGTTTGCAAAAGCTGTTTCTACTGCTGACAGATAGTTTTCGGGAAGGATGATATCGGCGTCAAATTTACAGATGATATCAAATTCATCCATCTGTTGAGTCCGGAGACCATTTTTAAAAGCATGAACGACTTTCGATCCGGGCTGATGTTCAGATTTCTGAAGATTAATCGTTTCAAAACGGGAATCAGTCTTGGTATATTTCCTGATGATTTCAGGGGTTCTATCTACAGAACCGTCATTCACTACCACTACTTTGAAATCTTTGCTGCTTTGCTTTTGTAAAGAATCCAGTGTAAAGGAGAGGTTATCTTCTTCGTTATGGGCAGGAATTATGATTAAAAACCTCACGGGAATTATAAGTGATTAATGATGAATAATCAATGATAAGAAGTTTTTTAAGACATCAGTTATCATTGATTACTCATCGTTTAAAGATTTTATTTGTTATGCGGTTTCAGCATATTTTTCGGATCAAGGATTTCGTCCAGTTTCTCCTGGGAAAGAATTCCTTTTTCAAGAACAAGGTTGTAAACACTTTTTCCGGTTTCCAATGCTTCTTTAGCAATCTGTGTAGATTGTTTGTATCCGATATAAGGGTTCAAAGCTGTTACAATACCGATGCTGTGCTTCACCATATTCAGACAGATTTCTTTATTGGCAGTAATTCCAACCACACATTTCTCACGAAGGGTATCTAATGCGTTGCAAAGGAAATTGATGTTTTCCATGATCGCGTGAGAAAGTACCGGTTCCATTACGTTAAGCTGTAATTGTCCTGCTTCTGCTGCAAAAGTTACGGTAAGATCATTTCCGAATACTTTGAAACAAACCTGATTTACCACTTCCGGAATTACCGGATTTACTTTACCCGGCATGATAGAAGATCCCGGCTGCATTGGCGGAAGGTTGATTTCAAAAAGACCTGCTCTCGGACCTGATGAAAGTAATCTTAAATCGTTACAGATTTTTGATAATTTCACGGCAAGACGTTTCGTTGCTGAAGAGTAAATTACATAAGATCCGGTATCTGGTGTTGCTTCCACTAAATCCGGTGCTGAAACAATCGGGTATCCGGTAATCTGAGCTAAGTTTTTAGCACAAAGTGTGGCATATCCTACAGGAGCATTTAATCCTGTACCGATAGCTGTTGCCCCCATGTTCACTTCTACAAAAAGACTGGCATTGTTATTCAGTTTAGAAATATCTTCTTCCAATGTAGCAGCATAGGCTTCAAACTCCTGTCCCAAAGTCATTGGAACAGCATCCTGAAGCTGTGTACGGCCCATTTTGATCACATCATGAAACTCCTGTCCTTTTGCACGGAATGCAGCAATAATTTTTTCAAGTTTTTCTACCAGCCCGATATTCATCTGCAGCAATCCCATTTTGATGGCTGTAGGATAAGCATCGTTGGTGGACTGGGAAAGGTTGATATGATCGTTTGGTGAACAGAATTCGTATTCTCCTTTATTTTTTCCTAATTTCTCCAATACGATATTGGCAATTACTTCATTTGCATTCATGTTGATGGAGGTTCCTGCCCCACCCTGAATCATATCTACCGGAAACTGTTCATGATATTTCCCGTCTACAATTTCATCACATGCTTCTGCTATTTTAAAATATAGGTTTTCGTCCAGAAGTCCTAATTCATAATTCGTTTTTGCGGCTGCTTTTTTTACAAAAGCCAACCCTTTTATGAAATCCGGATATGAAGACAAAAGCTGTCCTGAAATTTTAAAATTGTTGATAGCTCTTTGTGTCTGAACCCCATAATAAGCATCTAAAGGCACATTCAGTTCACCTAATAGATCACTTTCTTTCCTGAAATTTTCCATTACAGATATTTTACTGTTTTTGATCGTTTAAAGATAGCAAAAACGCATCTAACCGATGCGTTTTAATTTGAATTATTTTACCGGATATTTTTGATTTAAAGCTTGCAGTATTGCCCATGTTTCGGCATCCATAATTCCGTCATAATTCTGTGGACGGAAGTGGTACTGGAATGCTTCAATTGTTTTTTTGGTGGCATCATCCCATGTTCCGCTAAGCTCCAGCCCGTATCCGAATTTCTGTAGTGAAGTCTGAATAAGGAAAATAAAGCTGGATTCATTATATTTTGCTGTAATGTCTGCTTGCGCTGCCTCAAGATAAGTCTGCTTGGCTGCCTCATCATACCACATCCCAATCTGGTATTCGTCATAGAGCTTTTTCCATGGGAACATAGGTCCCGGATCCTGTTTTCTTGTAGGAGCAATATCTGAATGAGCAAGTACATAAGTAGGCTGAATCTGATATCTTGTCACAATATCTTTAACCAGTGCAGCCACTTTTTTCACCTGGTCATCGCTAAAAGGAGCAAATGTTCTCTTACCAGTACTATCTGTAGTATAGCCGGCATTTACAATTTCAATACCGATAGAGGTATCATTAAGATTTTTGTCATTTCTCCATGAACTTACACCTGCATGGTATGCTCTTTTGTTTTCGTCTACCAACTGATAGATCTCGTTATCTCCTGTATTGTTTACCAGATAATGGGCACTTACCGCCTGCTGGGTAAGAACGGTAATTGATTTATCATCTGCAAGAGCGGTATAATGTAATATTAAATATCGCTGTCTGAAGTTTTGGGCTACTGCAGGGAAATAAGTCTTTACAACTTTATATCCTGCCGGTTTTGCAGATACAATAGAACCATAACTTGCGGTATTGTCATTTTTTGTTGGGTCTGCTATATTAGTAGTAAAAAAATCTACTCCACGATCAGATACTACTTTTGGTTTCGGAGCAACCGGAGGGGTTGTCTGAACCGTCGGTTTCGCCTGTGTTACCGGGGTTTTCGGTTTGTATGTATTTTTTTTTACATTTTGTTGAGAAGTACATGAAAAAACAAAAGTGCTTAATCCGATGATATATAATGTTTTACGCATCAGTTTGGTTTTTGGATGATTTATTACTTCAAAAATACACAAATTTTTCTTGAATTTTATTTGGTAAATAAAGAAATCTGTTCTATATTTGCACTCGCAATAACGGAACAACGATCATTAAAAAATCAACAAAAAGGAGGGTTGCCGGAGTGGTTAACGGAGCAGTTTGCTAAACTGTCGACGCGAAAGTGTCGCAAGGGTTCGAATCCCTTACCCTCCGCTCTTCTATATATTCGGGGCGTAGCGTAGTCCGGTCATCGCGCCTGGTTTGGGACCAGGAGGTCGCAGGTTCGAATCCTGCCGCCCCGACTGTTTTAGTAGTTTTCTCAAAACTACTTTATGGGTGCGTAGCTCAGCTGGATAGAGCATCTGCCTTCTAAGCAGACGGTCAAAGGTTCGAATCCTTTCGCGCTCACTGAAAGACTTACTAGAAATAGTAGGTCTTTTTTGTTTTTATTAACTTCATACAATTACCCGTACATCTTATTTTTACACTAAAATCATAAACTTTTTTTTGTGTATATTAGTTTTATGTGCTATTTGTTATATACTTCATTCTAAATCTTTAGATAAATTCTATCGGACACTCATGCAAACAGTTTACGAACTCTTAATTTTAAACTAAAAAGACTGTCTTAAAATTGAGACAGTTTTATTTTTTTATATCCATCTCAGTTTATATATTTCCCGACACAAGGAAAAATAAGACGAATTGACACCATTTTCTTCTGGCATTGTTTTCGACCAAACAGTAAACAGTTTCTACATAAAGCGTTTATTTTTTATTAAATTTAAAACCAAATAAGAAAATGAACAGGCATTTGACGACTGTATAATTTTGAATAGATGAAGAAAATACTTTACACTTTTATAATTTCTGTAATTGCGGTTTTACTCCTGAATAAAATTGTTTTTAAAGATGTCCCTGAAAAAGAAAAACAGGAATTGCTGAAAGACGTCCAGCAATATAAGCATCCTACAAAAAGTATTTCTATGGAATACACAGACAACAGTGACCTGAAAGTTCTGGATGCTGTGCTTAAAGATAACAGGATTGTCATGCTGGGAGAAAACGTCCATAGCGACGGCGCTACGATGCAGGCCAAAAGCAGACTCATCAAATATCTCCATGAGAATCTGGGCTATAACGTTGTATTGTATGAAACCGGACAATATGATACCTGGATAATGAATGAGGAAATGAAAAACCACAGTCTTAAAGTTCCTTCGGCTTCTATAGGAGGATTGGGACTTTTCGATTTTTGGTGGGACAACAGGGAAACCCAACCTATTATCAGCTATTATCAAAAAACCAAAACTTCATCTAGCCCGATAGAACTGAGCGGGTTTGACATTCAATTTTCCGGAACAGAACTGTATGACAGACGAGGTAAGCTTTTGAAGGATTTTTTAAGCAAAAACTCGATTGATCTTAAATCATTTCCTCTTTTAAACAAAAATCTTAATCAGATCTCTAACTTTATGTATAAAGGATTTGCCGGAAGAACTTTACCGGGAAACCAGAAAAAAGACTTTCTCAATGAGATTACCCGATTAGAACAAGTGATTTCAAAGCTTGAAAAGACTCCTGAAAACAGAATATATACCCGGTATTTACATGATATGAGAAACAATTTCGATAAAACATGGAAATATGAATCAGGATCTATGCAGAGTATGCAGTTCAGAGACTCTCTGATGGCTAAAAATCTTATTGATCAGATTGATTCTGTGTACCAGGGACAAAAGATTATTGTGTGGTGCGCAAACCTCCATACTTTCGCAAGCCGGTATAGCAAAGATTATCTGCCTCTTGGCGCTTATATCAAAAGTAAATACGGAAAGGCTTCTTATATGGTTGATTTTTCATCCTATTCCAAAAATAATAAAACAGGAACTCCTATGAATAGGCCTGGAAAGCTTGCCATCGAGAATACGTTTCATGCAACGAAAACACCTTATTTTTTTATTGATCTCAGAAGTATTCCGGAAAGTTCTGTCCTGAAGAAAGAGTTTGTATCCACCATTAACCAGGGAACAGATCAGAAAAAGGCCTGGAGCCGGTTTTTTGACGGAATATTTTATATAGACACCAACACTTTTTTAACCTCTCATGAATAATGGAAAGCATTACGACTAAAAACCTCAGTTATGCCATAGGCTCTAAAACTATTCTGAACAATATCAACCTCAATATTCCTGAAGGCAGTATTTACGGCTATCTGGGAAGAAACGGCGCGGGAAAATCAACTACGATTAAACTTCTTCTGGGACTTCTGGAATCATCTGCAGACAATATTTTCATTCAAAATAAAAGTTTACAGCAGAACCGGACAGATATTCTCGCCAGTACAGGGAATCTGATTGAATCTCCTTGCTTTTATACCAAACTTACCGTTTTTGAAAACCTTAAATACCTTGATATCATCTATGGCAAAGGAAATAAAAGGATTGATGAGGTGCTGGAACTGGTAGATCTTCATAATGAGAAAAAGAAAAAGGCAACAGCTCTATCAATGGGAATGAAACAGCGTCTGGGAATTGCGATGGCTATTTTTCATGATCCGAAAGTTCTGATCCTGGATGAACCTCTTAACGGACTTGATCCTCAGAGAATCTTTGAAATGAGAAAACTCTTCCAGCATTTGAATGAACAGGGAAAAACGATATTTCTTTCAAGCCATATTTTGAGCGAGCTTGAAAAAACGGCAACCCACATTGGAATTATTGAAGGCGGACAAATGATTTTTCAGGGGACAAAAAATGAACTTTTAAGCAAAGTGGAAAAAGAGGTTGTTTTAAAAATTAATCCTGTTGAAAAAGCATTATCTCTACTGCAAGACACTTTTTCCGCAACACTGAACAATACGAATAAAATTTCAGTAAAAATCAACGATGGCAAAGAATTCAACGGACTTCTCACAACGCTGATCCAAAACGGAATTGATATCTATGACATAGAGTCTCAAAGCACGAATCTTGAACAGATCTTCATTAATTTAATTTCTAAAAAACATGACTAATACCAATACTTTCTTAAAAGCTTTTTCATCCGAGCAGTATAAACTCTCGAAAAACAAAGAGATTTTCGGGATTCTGCTGCTTCCTGTTTTAATCATCTTTGCGATTGATCTGTATATGGTGTATGATGTGCTCCGTTCCGGAGTGGAAGAAACAGAGGGAACAGTAAATCCCTGGAAAATGTCATTAGGAAGGACTGTATTTATGTTTTTCTATCTTCTCTACCCTATTCTGGTATCACTTTTTGTACATGCCTGTTGTGATGTGGAATACCGGAATAATAATTATAAAATTCTTTTTACCCTTCCGGTTTCAAAGACCAAAATATTTCTTTCAAAAGCTCTGTTTATCCAGATCACGGTTCTCTTTTCTGTGCTTTTTTCTTACCTCACTTTTTTGCTAAGCGGATATCTTCTGGAAATTGCCTTTCCACAACTTGGATTTCAGAATTATGATTTCAGGGAAGTGATATTTTATGTCTTTTTGAAGTTTTTCATTACGCTTTCTGCAATTGCGATGGTACAGTTAACTTTGAGTCTTTTCTTTAAAAATTTCATTTATCCTATCGGTTTCGGGGTATTTATGCTGCTTTTTGCGACGATTATTCATCAAAAATCTTTTGCTGATTTTTTAATTTATACCGGAGGTTACAGATCACTGGAAGATTTTCTAAACGAAAACATTGCTTTTGAAAGAATGGATTATTGTAATATCGCTGCCATATTTATCTTCATGGCTGCGAGTTTTTATCTTTTTGTAAGGAAGAAAGGGATTTAAAAAGATCGAAGATGGAAGCTTGAGGATGGAAATTACTATCTTTACGCTTCCGTGCCCAATATTTATGCTACTGTTTTTACTTTTGTTCCGCTTTTGGCAGCCTCGATTTTCTTATTATTTCTAAGCTCACGCTTCATTTTACGATAATCCCAGGGTGCAACAGCATTCACATCCTGCCAGAGACCGACTTTTCTATATTGTGCATTTTCCTGAATTTTACCTAAAGAAGCATCTTTGGAGTAAGAAAAATACCACCATCCCATTCCGGCTTTGATAAGCTCTTTGGAAAGGTATTTTCCATCATCATAATAAACCTTTGCAATAGATCTCCCATAACGGTCTGTGTTCGTCTCAACAAAGCTTACCGTTTTCCCAAATACCTGGGCAGAAGTAAACTGTTTAGCATTTTTCCCGAATGCCTGTCCACTTTCCGGACAATCGACTTCAGCCAGCCTGATTTTTTTCTGCTGATTGCCTTTTAACAGCAAAGTAATGGTATCTCCGTCTGAAATTTTGATCACTTTTCCGGTAGTCTGTGAGAATAGAAATACAGGGAAAAGTACGTACAGCAACATTAATCGTTTCATGGGGCAAATATAGGGATTAGTCGTTATTACAGATTAAAAAACCTCGCGTTTTGCGAGGTTTTTAATTACTTTGTACAGAAGTGATACAAGGATAAATACTTATCTAAATTATTCGAAAGATCTATTTCTTAACTTATCTAAATATATATACAACTTATTATCTCTTCTAATAAAATCATAATAATAGTATCTTTTATTTATTATAAAACAATAATTCTCAGTTCCTATTGATAACCTAACAATAGAATCTTTTTTCCCTTTAATAGAAAAAAATTAAAATTATGTTCATAATTTTCTTCTGTATCTATATATTTTTTTATTATTTCATTATCAAACTCTACCTTAACAGTATCTTTAATACCTGATCTAAATAAAAATTTATATTCATTGTGGTCATATTTTTCTTTACTATTATAATTTAAAATTATCTCATTTGATCCACATTCATTTTTTATTTCCAATGGACCTTTAATCGATTCACATGAAAAAAATAATATAAATAAAATCAAAGAAATTAGAGTCTCTTTTTTCATTTTATTTATCTCCAAAATCAAATTTTTCAATCTTATCAGAATTTTTAATAACTATCTCTAAAGAGCCATTTGGTTTTAGTATAGAATCTCCAACAGAAACCTTATCCCACCAATCTCTATAAACCACTATACTATCTTTATTGCCATACACCAAAAATGATATATTGTGATTATCATAATTAATATACTTTTTGCTAACTATTGATTTTATATCCTTATCTCTAATTTCATCTAAAAAACGGCCTTCGTTTTTTGACGAAAATATAAATTTATATAAAAAAACTAATGCAGCAACGATTAAAATCATTAATAAATTTTTATTTCTATTCATTTAAAAAATCAATTTTTATATCCTTACAGAAACAATTTCTAACAGACTATGTTTTTAATACCATCACCCGTTAAAGGGCATTGCTACATATGTATTTTCAAAAATATTCAAGGGCAAAGTTTCGGTTATTGTTGAGCAAGCTTTATCACTCTTCACAATGCAAACTTTAAGTAATTCTCCACGATGATGGTATCCATTTAAGATCAATGCCTGAATACCATCAGTATCTAAAAGCCTGACAGCCGCTCTAAATTTATCTACTGTATCCGTTAATTCCAGAAATCCTAAATCAATATCAGCAAATGATATATTCTTATCGGTCACAATCTGAACAAAACGTTGTCCTGTATCGTATGCAGTCAGGTCTTTAAATTTTTTATCTACAGTTATAAGATTGGTTTCTAAACAATCCAGATATACTTTTTGTTCTCCTGACAGATAATTTCGGGTATGCAGCTTAGCTTCCTGTAAGATCTCAATATCATTTCTCCTGAACGCTCTTTTCCACTCATCAATTTTTACTAAAATATCTTCATCTGCATACTCCCATAAAAACGAATACACTTTTTGATCAGGAAAAAAATTTCCCATTTGAATTTCATCTTCGCGATTATAAAACAACCAGAAACTTTCGTACTTCAATTCGTTATGTTCAAAAAAATTTGACAGGTAATAAGCATTGGTATCTCTATATTTCTTCATAAAATTAATTGAATTTTCGGCAAGCCTTTTTGCCGGCAATAATTATACTTCCCAATAACCAATATATATCGGCACTGATGAATGGATCTTCATAAAATCATCATATTCAAAAGAGTGAAAGTAAAAATCTTCAATATTGACCTCAATTTTATCAATCTTAATTTCCTGATGTAAAAAAAATGTAAGGAATTCTTTTATAAAATCATTGATATTAATGTCTACACTCTCATCAATATATAATCCTCCATTCATCTGATTTTCAGAATAACCACCTCCCCAAAACACAGAATTATTTTCTATAAATGCAATAAAACTGTCTACAACGTATTCCGACAAATTTTCATGAATCATTATTGTAAACTCAAATATATCTTTCATTATTATTTTGATCAGTGTATAAAGTTGAAATATCAAAAGGAAACGTAATAGATCTGAGGTCCGAATTTTTTGTTTTCCTAAAAATAATATCAGAACCAATGAATAATGATTCAGCCTTCAATAAAAAAACATGATCTTTTTTATTATTCTTTTCAAAGATCACATTGATACTATTCCAATCATCTGTAGTAAGTTTCTTTTTCTTCATTATATCCCAAATTTTATGAGACGAAATTTCATCTATTTTTACACAATAATATGTTTTCTCTCCATTATTAAAATCTTTATGAATACAATTAAAAATATACACATCATCTTCAAATAAAGTAACTGATGTTATAATATCATCATACCAGTCAAGTATATATAATTGATTAATAATCACTTTGCATTTATTTTTACTACTATTACTATTGAACAGAATTGATTTTAATGGTTTTAAAGATTTTTAAAAACAACTCTTTATTCTCTTCACTCAAATCATTGACAATAATTGCCATTTTATTTTTATGCACATCTACGCTGTCAAAATGAATCCCTATAAATCCTTTATTAACTTTTTTCGGCAACATAATCTGTGCTCTGTGTTTATTGATTGTATCGTAGTAATAATAATTAATATTAAAAATACCATTCTTAATATCTCTTTCAGTGTTTTTTGAGAAATAAGCCTTTAACTCTCTGTTTTTATATTTTTCATATAATTCTTTATCATCAGTAATGAAAAAAGAATCATCTTCAAAAGGCTTATAATCACCATAGTAAATATAACCTAGACGCTTATTTCCGGTATTGATACTAAATACTTGTGAATCTTCAGCCTTTTCTTTCTTAATACCAAATGATTGGGGTAAACTTAAGGATATATTGGAAATTCTGTGCGTTACAAATTTTTCATTCTTACAACAAGACGATAGTATGATCAAAAGGCAACCTAACAGAAAAAAATGATATTCAGCTTTCACATATATATTTTTATATTTCATTATGATAGTATCCTGTTTTAATGAATTAAAAACTCTTTTTTAATCTTTACCATTTCATCGATCAGCTCAGCTTTATATAAATCAATTTTAACTCCCTGAACAGAAGAAAAGTTGTGGGATTTTGCATCAAAATAATAAGCGATTTTTTCAAGAAATACATCTCCATTTTCATTCGAATACTGATCAATTTGAGCTGACACCTCATCATCAAGATAATCTTCCGGAGATTTAACGTAAAAAACCCAATTAATGGAATCATTCTGAAACGCTTTTTCCAGTGCAGGAATATAAATTTTATAAAAATCCTCTGTTTTCATTTTTTATGATTATAAAAATAAAACACCATGAACAAACGGTTTCAAATTTCAAAAAGGAAAAAAAGAGAAAAAAAATGAAATTTTTTTCATCATTTTTCAAACACGATAAGTCAATGGTTATTAACCAGGTAAAGTTAATAAAATTCTATTTACCAAAAATTAATTAAAAATTATTCTTCATTTTATTTTTTTATTTAAAAAAGTATTGTACCTTTGCAACCGCAAAAACGAAGTAAATATCGTTACTGATGACACCCTCGGGGCGTAGCGTAGTCCGGTCATCGCGCCTGGTTTGGGACCAGGAGGTCGCAGGTTCGAATCCTGCCGCCCCGACTGTTTTAGTAGTTTTCTCAAAATTACTTAATGGGTGCGTAGCTCAGCTGGATAGAGCATCTGCCTTCTAAGCAGACGGTCAAAGGTTCGAATCCTTTCGCGCTCACTTAATGACACCATTAGGACAATTTAGGCCAAATGGTGTCATTTTATTTATAAATGCTTGTTATTCAGTTTATTTAGAGTATTTTTCAGCCTTTTACCTTATTTTCTAAAGCAAAAATTTTTTCTTAAAAAACAAATGTTTTATCTTTTTTAGAGGATTTTTCGATTAAAGCTCCATATTGTTACTACGAACCTGACAGGATTCGAACCCTTTCAAGAAAAATAAACAACTGAAAATCAATCAAATACTAAAAATGTTTTTTTTATGTAGAACAAAAAGTTCGAAAAGTCAAGCCCATCAAGTTATCTATACAGGATCTCGAACACTTCAAACGATAAACAAAATACTGCTTTTCAGCACTTTATATAAATACAATTTAAAATATCAGCTTTACTCTGAAAAATCAAAAACTAATCAATCAATTTTTAGATATTTTTCAAGTTTTGTTCATACCCTAAAAAATATAATTCTTTAAAAAATTCAACTATTGCCTGGTCTGTCTGCTGACCATGGATTTCTTTTATTTTCGAGGCTGAAACAGTTAATCCAAATATGGTCTTAACACTTTCTGATAGCATCTTATCAATATTCCCTTCTATTACTTTTACTTTCTCCGGAAAAAACAACCTGATAATTCTCTGTTTGGTTATAGTATCTGAATTTTCATAAAACTCCCCTAAATGGTTAATTATGTAATCAGTTCCCTTTTCTGTATGTTTTTCAGCCACTATTTTTAAAGCCTGCTGTCTCAATTTATCAGTATTATCTTTTAAAGATTCCTGACAACGACTTCTTATTAGTATATAATCATCATAGTCAATATTCCCATTTGAAAATAGCTTTTGTGCATTGAATCCCCTATCAATCAATTTTTCCATTTCTTTCTTTATATCCTCTTTTTTCTGAATATAATCATGATGTTCTTCACCGTAAATTCCTTTGAGATACTATTGGCAAGTTCTAAAAATGGTTCTACCACTCTATTGTTCTTAAGGAATGAAAGAAAACTCAAATTGATAGCGTCAGCTCTTACCCGGTATGAACAACGTCCCATACAGTGGTAATAATAATATTTTTTAGTATGTCCCTGCGATCCACTTCCTGTAAGCGTATTTCCACAATTAGGACATTGTAGGACACCTCTAAAAATTAAATTTTCATTGACTATCCTTTTTGAAGTTAGTTTCTTAGGATGGTTTAAATCTGCGTCTTTTATTATTCTTTGAACATGATCAAATAAAACGACAGGTATAAGACGCTCATGAGTACCCTCAACAATTTTTTCAGGTTTATCTTCAAATGCCGGAATTTTTATTTTACCACAATAAATAGGATTTCTTACCAGCCGGTAAAATGCACTTCTACTGCAACTAAGCCCATTTGATACCGCATCCTTGTATATTTCAGTTAAACAATATTTATTTTGTCTCACTATAGCTGTAAAAGCCTCACGGATAATATATGCTTCCGGTTCGTAGAGGGCTATATATTTTTTTCCATCAGATGTGATTTTATTTCTATATCCTAGAGGAGCTTTGTTAATCCATCTTCCTTCCAGTCTTGCTTTTTGCATTCCCAAACGTACATTACGGCTTCTTTTATCGTTTTCTACTTCAGAAGTAGCCCAGTACATTGCCAACATAATTTTGCTTTCCGGAATTGAGAAGTCTATCTGCTGTTCAATTGCCTGAATAGAAACTTTCATATTCTGCAATCTTTCTAACATCTTGTAAGCGTCCATAATATTGCGGCTGAATCGATCCCAATAAGTAAAGAGAATAAGTGAAGATTGATTTTTAGTGAGCTTAAATTCAGCGAACAGTTTGTTCCATTCTGGCCGGTTAAATGTTTTCGCAGAATAGTCTTCGAAAATAGTTTTGGTAACAATGAGATTGTGATCTTTACAATAGTGCACAAGTCGATCCAACTGGCTGCGTTGGGAATATCCTTTTACAGCCTGTTCATCAGTACTGACTCGTATATACAGATAAACGGCTTGCATGGCGTGGTATTAATTAAAGTCCTTTAGTTAAAACTCCTATATATTAAACGAAAAACAGAACAACTTATTTGAATAATTTATATACAAGTTTTTACAAAATGGCTTTTATGCTTCGATCATATTCTGTTTTACTGGATAATAGCATGATTTATATTTATTGCAGAATCATGGCAGTAATTTGAAAAGGATTAAAATAGTGGAATTTTATGCTATTCTGAAGAGGATGGTTCGGATCTGTGTAGATATTTATTCAATTCCAATAATTATGTCAGAAAAATACTAAAAAGTATATTTTTAAAAATACTTTTTAGTATATTTGCAACGTTATACAGAAAGATCATGTTGACGAAAGCAGAAAAAACAAAGCAATTTATACTTCATACAGCGGCGCCGATATACAATCAGAAAGGTATTTCCGGAGTCAGCATTGATGATGTCCTTGCAGCTACAAAGCTCACAAAAGGCTGTCTTTATAGTCATTTTGAAAACAAGGAGGATCTTACAAACCAGGTGGTCGATCTGTTGCTAAAAAAGATATCAGACCAGATGAGACTGGAAGTAGCTAAGGGAAAAACAGTAAAAGGAAAACTGTTCAATTTTTTAGATTTTTACAAAGATCCCATCCAGACATTTGTCCCGGGAGGCTGTCCCATCATTAATACTGCAGCTGAAGCGGACGATAATTTCCCACTGATCAAAGAGAAGGTAGCATCCGTATTCCGTGCAGGGCAGGAAGATCTTACGAACCTGTTGAAACAAGGCATAGAAGATGGAGAGTTTTCAAAAGAACTTGAACCTTCTGTCATTGCATTTAAGATTGTGGCTGCTGTGGAAGGAGGCATTGTCATGTGTAGGGTAATGAATTCTACAAAACCTATGGTTTCTCTGATAAAAAACCTGAAAGCCGAACTCGAACAATATAGCAACTAATTTTTTTTTGGACTAAAATAGACTAAAAAGTATATTATTGTTTTAAAATAGACTAAAAAGTATAATACATAACACATACATTCATTATGGGTAAAACAGCGTTAACATCAGAAACCAAATTTGTAGACATCGAAAACAGGAATATAGCCTATCGTCAGATCGGAAACGGATCTCCGATCATACTTGCCAATCGCTTCAGGGGAACCCTGGATACCTGGGACCCATTATTTCTGGATCTATTAGCGGAAAAGAACACCGTGATCACTTTTGATTACCCTGGTATCGGTTATTCAGAGGGAGAACTGCCAACCGATATTAAGGAAGTTGCCAGTGAGATCATTAAGTTGGCCGACAGCCTGGGTATTGATAAATTCCATGTCTTGGGATGGTCTTACGGTACGTTTGTAACCCAATATGCTACGTGGTTGGCACAGGACCGTATATTGAGCAATACCGTAATCGGAGGAAATCCAATAGGGAAAAACGAAGTTCCGCTTGAGCCTCTTTTTCTAGAGCTGGCCCCTAAGCCTGCCTACGATTTTGAAGATTGGGTCACTCTATTCTTCGAACCTACATCGGAAAAAAGCAGATCAGCAGCCAAAGCTTCAACAGACAGAATCCATGAACGTCTGGACTGGAGTAAAGTACCTTCTACTGAAGAATTGATCAGTCGGTACATTGCCGGCATTGCGAGTGCAACCGAGGATGCCCTCAATGTTAGGGAAGGTTATAAAACCTTACAGGTACCTGTTTTTGCTATTTCGGGAGACCACGACATATCTCTTGCAGTAGAGAATTGGTTCCCATTGTTAAAAAATGCACCTACCCTACAGCATTTTATCCTTAATGACGCAGGCCACGCTCCCCATTACCAAAGTCCTGAACTTATTGTGGGTTATATTCATAATTTCCTTTTAAAATAAAAATCATTTACCAAAAATAAAAAAAATGAGTACAGAAAACATTTTCAAACCCTACACTCTAGGGAGTGTAGAATTGTCGAATAAGATCGTTATGGCTCCAATGACCAGAAGCCGATCGGATAATGCAGATAATGCCCCAACATTATTAAATGCTGAATATTACGGACAAAGAGCGTCTGCTGGTCTTATTATTACAGAAGGCACTGTTATTAGTAGAGATGGTGTGGGTGTTCCGAATGTGCCAGGCATTTATTCTGAAAAGCAAATAGAAGGATGGAAACTAACTACAAATGCTGTGCATGAAAAAGGCGGGAAAATTTTTGTCCAGCTTTGGCATACAGGAGCATATTCGCATCCTGACCATCACAATGGAAACGCACCGCTGGCTCCATCAAGCTATAATCCAGATCTGGATATATTCACGCCTACCGGTTTCAAGAAAAGTGAAACTTCCAGAGCAATGAGCCTGGAGGATATCAAGCAAACCATAGCAGATTTCAGACAGGCAGCTGTCAATGCATTCAAAGCAGGTTTTGATGGTATAGAGTTGCATGGAGCAAACGGTTATCTTTTACAGCAGTTTTTCAGTAAGAACAGCAACCAAAGAAATGATCAATATGGTGGTTCTATAGAAACCCGTGCACGTATTCTCTTTGAAATCCTCGATGAACTTAAAAAAGCTGTGGACATTTCCCGTGTCGGTGTACGTTTTAATCCTTCATTAAATAATCTTATGGGTATTTCTGTTGACGATGAGACGATTGCCATCTATGATTATATTGTTGATAGGCTTAACGGCTATGGATTGGCTTACATTCATCTAACCGAACCATTTACAGATGTTACAGGAAACCCATTCGCTATCCAGGAGGTGGCCAAACACTTCCGCAGCATTTATAATGGCACTATCATCATCAACCGTGGTTTCACGAAAGAAACGGCCAATGCCGTACTGGAAGCCGGTGATGCTGATCTGGTATCATTCGGAACTCCATTTATCGCTAGTCCGGACCTGGTTGAGAGATTCCGTACCGATGCGGAGCTTGCCATTCCAGATCAAAATACATTCTATACACCGGGAGCAGAAGGATATACAGACTATCCGGCACTCCAAAAGAACTAATAATAATGCAGAGGAAAATAACAATTATCCGTAAAATGGGGATTGCTTCCCTATTGGTCTGTATGACAGTCAATACAGCATTTTCCCAATCAAAAAAAAATAAAACGATGGACAGTAAAAACGAAAAAGTTACCGTGTATACACAGGAAACTGCACCTACCCAATATATTGAGGTAAAGGGTACTAAATATGCTTACCGTTCTTTCGGTCAGAAAGAAGGTATTCCCCTGGTATTTTTTATCCATTTTGTAGCAACTATGGATGATTGGGATCCTGCGGTTATTAACCCCCTTGCTGAAAAACACCCTATCATACTTCTGGATAACAAAGGTGTGGGAGGTTCAGCAGGCACTACCCCAGAGACAATTGAAGGCATGGCTGCGGATGCCGCAGATGTAATCAGAGCCCTGGGGCATAAAAAGGTTAACCTGCTAGGGTTTTCCATAGGTGGGTTTGTGGCACAGGTCGTATCAGCAGAGAATCCCGATCTTGTTAACAAAGTTATCCTGGCCGGTACAGGTCATAAAGGAGGTAAGTATACAGCCAACATACTTAAGCATGTGGAAGCTGCCCGAAAAGCGGAGCCGGAAAATCCCCGTGTATATCTTTTTTTCTCTCCCTCAGCGACAAGCCAAAAAGCAGGACTTGACTATACGGAAAGGTTGCAGAAAAGAATAAAAGAAGACCGTGTTCCAGCCTTTACCCAAACAGCTATTCAGAATCAGGCAGCAGCAATTATCCGTTGGGGAAGTGAACAGGATGAAGAGTTTACCCTGCTAAAAAAAATCAGACAGCCTGCACTTATTGTTAATGGTAATAATGATATCATGGTTGCCACGCAGGACTCATATAATATGGTCCAGAATATCCCCAATGCCAAATTGGTGATCTGGAGCGATTCAGGGCATGGAGCTTTGTACCAGTACCATAATGATTTTACATCTGAGGTAAACAGCTTTTTGAAAGACTAACCATCACGACAGTTACATCATTTAATTTTAGAATTTATAAAGTGAAAACAACAGGAAATACAGTATTCATAAGCGGCGGAAGTGCCGGTATCGGCCTCGCTATCGCAAAAAATCTAAGTGCAGCCGGAAATAAGGTGATTATTAACGGACGTAATGAAGAACGTCTTACCAATGCACTGCAGCAACTTGACAACGCTACTGCTATCCAGGGTGATCTCTCGATAGAAGCTGATCGATTACGAATCGCTGAAGAATTGAAAACAAAGCATTCAGATGTGAACATTATCATTAATAACGCAGGAGCAGCATTCGGATATCTGTTGAGTGAAACAACCAATGCCCACGAAAAGGCACAGATCGAAATGAATACCAATTATTTTTCGGTAATCCATTTTACAGAACTGTTATTGCCCCTCCTATTAGAGAAAGAGTCGGCAGCGGTAGTGAATATATCATCAATCGCTGTTTATGGAAGCCACAAATTCCTTCCGACTTACGGAGCGACAAAAGCAGCATTGCACAGCTATACAGTTGCGTTGAGACAAACCTACGAGGAATCCAAAAACCTTCAAGTATACGAGGTTTATCCACCGTTGGTAAACACAGAATTCTCTGCTGAAATTGGAGGAGCGAACGGAATACCGCCTTCAGAAGTGGCAGATGAACTTTTCATCGCCCTTGAAAAAGATCAGTTTGAAGTACCTGTTGGTGAAACAAAGGCCTATGCAGCCGCTACCCGGGAAGCGTTTGCCAGCCTTTCACGCAACAGAGGATAAACAGCCGTAATTAAAGCAGTTCATGGGATGTGCTCTTAGATGGGCACATCCCTGTTAAAAAGAAATTATATGGAATTAAAAGGAAAAACAATTTTGATAACAGGTGGAGGTTCGGGTATAGGACTGGAAGCTGCAAAACAGTTTCTTGAAATTGGAGCAAAGGTTATCATAACAGGCAGAAACCAGCAGAAACTAGATGAAGCAAGGAACAGGTATCCGTCACTTATTGCAATACAGAGCGATGCAGGAAACGAACAAGATGCCAGAGCTCTCTACCTTCAGGTGTCTGCTTTGGGTGGTATAGATATCCTTTATAATAACGCCGGGGTTGGCGTCCCGCCATTAAATCTTGGCATGGCTGATGATAGGCATCTTAATGGAGCAGCCTACGAAATGGAGGTTAATTATCTTGGTGTTATCCGTCTGAACAACCTGTTTATGGATATGCTCAAATCAAGAAAAGAAACCGCCATAATCAATACGACATCCATACTCAGTATCGTACCCTCTGTCATGGAAGCAACCTATTCTGCATCCAAAGCCGCTTTGGCATTTTACACCAGGTCATTAAGAGAGCATCTGCATATTATTGGCAGTAATGTAAAAGTCTTTGAATTGCTGCCTCCGCTGGTTGATACCGAGATGACAGCAGACAGAAAAGACAAAAAACTATCTCCGGAGCAGTTCGTAAAAGGGCTTATCAGTGGATTGCATAAAAACCAGTTAACGATACGTGTGGGGGATACAAAACTTGTGTACCTATTAAACCGTCTTGTACCAAAATTTACCTATGGACTGGTTAACCCGGCTAAAGATAAAAAATCATTGAAATAGAAAATTTACTAAAAATAAGACCTTATGAGCAGCAAATTTGAAGCACGAATCCAACGTGAAAGTGAAAGCGGCTATTTTATCAATGGTGACAGGATGGTACCAATTCCTAACTCATACGACCTCACAAAGCGTTTCCCAGATGCTACCATACATATTTACTACGAACCGCGGCACGGAGGCGTGTTTCAGCAGTACTGGGATTTTGTAAAAAGAGCACTGGCATTTTGTGCATCATAATTTTCAACAATTATATAATTTAGCAATGAAAAAATTAGCAGCAATATTTTTATTGGCATTATCTGTACCTACGCACAGCTATGCCCAGAACATAGAGGCAAAAGCTGAAAATGTGCGCACCTCCATAAAATCGGAAAATCACACTTCATCTTCCATTTTGTTATGGATGCGCACCGATAAACCTCGCCAGGCAGGAATGGAACGTTGGAAATATCCACACTCGCAGATCATTTCGGCAAATAAGGGACTTGAAGAATACCGTCAGATACACTTTACCGAAGAAAACAATGGGCTTTGGCCTTTAATCAATGGTGTAGAAACATCTATCCCATCTGACCGTAAGATTGACGGTGTAGCAGATGTTACGCTCAAAAATATCTTCTCAGTCTTTAGAGGAAAAAAACAGAACAAACTGGCGTACGAGGACGAAGTAAACCTTTTCAAACGTACTTTACTTTACGCGGCATTGGGAAATGCTTCCAAGTGGTATAGCTTGAATGATTCTGATGAAAAAATTCAAGCAAGAAGTATGGTTTTCTTTAGGATTAAAGAAGGTGTAGATAAAAAGGAATTTAAAAAATTTATCAATAATGAACTTACTCCCGCCTTGGCAAATTTGCGTGTTTTGAAAGAGTTGAGGAACAAAGTATACATGCCCTGGAACCAAAAGCAATGGAATACACCAAACGTACAACATGACAATGCGGAAGAAGTACAATTCCAAGCTTCGCTAATTCTTGGCTTCAGCGACAAAAATGCCCAAGACACATTTTTCAGAAGCGATGAAGTAAAAAAGTTATCCGACAGAATTGCACTTTTTTGTTCCGCAGCACATGCCTATGAAATACAGGAAACATTCACCTTTGTAAAAGGTGGTAAGAAGCTCGCTGAATATCAAAAATAGCTATTGCCGTTTTGCAATTAATGAAATAAACCTGATTAAATAAAGATCACTTCCGTAAAAGCCTGTTTCCTAACAAGTGAAATGATACTTGGGAAAAAGCTGCGGAAAAAGAAAGTAATTTCTATTTACTTTGCATAGCTATTCTAAAATCATATTAATAAATTAGTGAATAATAATTTAACCCTCTGAAATATGAAAGCATACAGTATTTCTAGATACAGTAAAACGGACAGGTTGAAACTTGTCGATTTACCGGTTCCCAACCTAAAGCAAGATGAGGTCTTGGTTGAGATTTACGCCGCAAGCGTTAACCAACTCGACCTAAAAATAAAAAGTGGCGAGTTCAAATTGATCCTGCCTTATAAACTACCGCTTGTGTTAGGGCACGATGTATCAGGAGTAGTAATCAAGGTTGGTTCAAAAGTAACAAAATTCAAAGTCGGTGATGAGGTGTATGCCCGTCCAGCGGATTTCAATATTGGGGCCTTTGCAGAATATATTGCAATAAATGAGAAGGATTTAGCACTAAAACCGACTAATATCAGCTTCGAAGAAGCTGCATCTATTCCATTGGTCTCTTTAACGGTCTGGCAGGCACTCATAGAAAAATCCAATTTAAAAAAAGGACAAAAAGTTTTTATACAGGCAGGTTCGGGAGGTGTGGGAACAATAGCCATTCAATTGGCAAAGCATCTGGGATTAAAAACCGCAACTACAACCAGTGCAGCCAATACTGACCTGGTAAAAAGTCTCGGAGCGGATGTAGTTATTGATTACAGAAAAGAAGATTTTGAAGCTGTTTTAAAAG
Source organism: Chryseobacterium indologenes (assembly GCF_018362995.1). Taxonomy (NCBI): domain Bacteria; kingdom Pseudomonadati; phylum Bacteroidota; class Flavobacteriia; order Flavobacteriales; family Weeksellaceae; genus Chryseobacterium; species Chryseobacterium indologenes. Next base: position 4,532,036 of record NZ_CP074372.1, on the reverse strand, counting down.
ATTATGACTTTGTATTGAACAGCCAAGATACTAAAACTCTTGAAAAGTCTTTAAACGTGTTGAAGGATGGTGGTAAAGTCATATCTATTTCAGGTCCTCCAACACCAGTATTTGCAAACGAGTTCAAACTTCCATGGTACGTAAAATTCGCTACAAAACTATTAAGTAGTAAGATCCGAGGCAAAGCAAAGAAATTGAATGTTTATTATGAATTTCTTTTTATGACGGCTAATGGAAAGCAATTACAAGAAATCACAAAATTGATTGAAAATGGAATAATAAAACCGATTCTTGATAGAACATTTCTTTTTAATCAAACCAATGAAGCCCTGGAATATATCGCCAGTGGAAGAGCAAAAGGGAAAGTTGTGATTAAAGTGAAATAAAATAGTTTACAGGATAAATGCCAGTCAAATTAATTTCTGTCTTGGGAGATATCTGCTGATTGGAAACATTCCTATAAATTGGACTGAAAATAAAACATCCCTAATAAAATTTATTCATTCTCTAAAGGCTCAAACTGTTCTAAATAAAGGTAAAATTGATGTTAATATCTATATTTCAAACTTATATTTCCTTTTTTACTAATGATCGAAACACAAATAAATATTACAGTAAATAGAAAAGCTGATATCGACATAATCAAAAGTATTTTGATTAGAAACAAAATAGAATTTCCTGTTTATTTAACGGAATTTGGAGAATATTTTGGAATAAATTTCACCAGTAATTATGAAGAATGGGAACTTGACAAATTGATAAGCGATGCGTTTCCTGGTTATGAATTCACGACCGATCTGCACCGAGGAAGAAAAGAAATACGAGTAGAAATTTCAAGGCATCAATCTGAATTGTGTACAACTGATTGGGGAAACCCTATCGAAAATCCCTTAAACGAAACCAAATACCTGATAAAGAAAGACGTAGAAATTCCCATTCAGTTTAATCCGGCAATTAAAGTCCTTTTTGGGCCAGATGAGCAAACTTATCATATAAATATCATTCCTGGTATTAATAATTCTACTCAAGAAAAAGAATTCCTTCTCGTAGTTGAATTTAAGCATGAGGCAGATCCTGAAACAGCTGATTTTTTTACAGATAAACTTTATAAAACTCAGCTTTTGCCTTTTATAGAGGTAAGGACAAATTGGAAAATATTGTAAACCGAGATTTCAAGGACTATTTGGAGATCAAAAAGAAAGAAAAACAACAGCGTGAAAAAATTCCTAGGAAGATAGTCCGTGAGTTTATAAAAGCTTGTAATAACTTTGATGAGGAATCTATTTTAAAGGATTTATCTGAGAACCTAAATTTTGAAATAAGGATCAATTGGAAGCAAACACTTATTACTGACGGTTTAGAAGAGTTTAAAAATTATATTGATTCTTCTTATCAAGAAATATGTGGGAGAGATTTTAAAATAAAATCGTCATGGTCATTTATTGAAAAGGATATAAAAATTTCTTTAGAAACATTTACACCACCTTCTGAACCGGAAGAAGCTGCAAAGAGTTTTTATAGAATTCGATTAAATATCAGACTGGACGAAGGTAAAATAACTCAGATAATTTTAGAAAAATAAGAGTATGATTCACGCCATAACATCTCAAGTTATAGTGTTGTCATCAGTATTAAAATGGAAATTATATTTGGCAAAATAAATTAGTTGTTATTTAGAGTCGTTGACAAATATTTATTTCAAAACATCTACCAAAATAATTATTGGCAAATTCGTGGCAGTAATTAAAAATATCCTTAAAAATTAGGTTTAAAGTGCAATGAAAGTATTGGTTAGAATCCTTACCTTTCATTTCATTTGAAAAAGAAATTTCAATACTGAATCAACGCCATAATTAAAAGTTATAAAGTTCATAGCTTTTTATAAACGAGCTTTGAGCTGATAATAAATCAACTCAAAGCTGAAAATTATGTATTTTAGTTATTATAATAGTCCCAAAAACTTAATAAAATCAATATGGCAAGAGGATTCGAACTTGAATTATTAATCCTAAAACATTAAAAACCAATCTATTGAAAAATAGATTCCTTAAAATATTAGAACAAAGGTTCGAAAAATTGCTCCCGTCAAGATATCTCAAAAGGATCCGAACTCTCCGAACACTCACACAAACAACTAATAATCAAATATTTAACTTCAAAATCCAATTCAAATCTTGTATCAGACGGTTCGAAGATAATCCTTCCAAGTTCACTTAAAGACTTACTAGAAATAGTAAGTCTTTTTTGTTTTATAAATTAACAAAAAAGTTCCAAATATTATTCTTTCCTCTTCTTATAGTTCTAAACAGAAATCTGGCATCCTAAATAAACCATAATAAGGTATCAAATTTCAATTATTCCCATTATTATAACGAATTATGAGGAACAATTAAAATCAGTACCATTAATAAGGCTTTTCCGGTCTTAATTGGAATAGAATACTTATCTGCGAATAATAAGAGAGACTATCCCATTCGTTTCACTGGTTAAAAACACCGTTTCACCAACTAATTTTGCAGGATCAGCTTATCTTTTACTTCTATAGACCAAAAGACCTGTTACTTTTACATGGTAAATGTTGCCGCAAGGTCACTTAGTTAGTTTAATTAGTATTAAGGAAACATTGATTAAGGATCAATAAAAATCTTTTTGTGCACTTTAATTCCCTGTAGCCTTTATGGCTCAACTATACACTTAATCATGTTTGGTAGGATTGGCTTGTTCCAATCCTATTTTTATAGGTATTTATGCAATAAAAAAACCGCTGTGGCTACAACGGTTTAATTATTTTGAGAATGCTATTTTAACTTATAAGAACTTCCGTTCCAAAGATAGGTTTTGGAAGAATGCTTTTTCTTCTCTCTGTCTTTTTCATCTACTTCCATATCTTCTACTTTAAGGATAAATGCGTTGGGAATTCCACCTTTATCATTAGGGAAAACAAATTCTTCATTGTGATAAAAAGCTCCGGCATCTCCTACATTCATCAACTGTGGAAGGGTAATCAGTTTTTTATCCTTAAAAAGAACATACTGGTCATATCCTGCAATTCCACATGCTTCACCGGAAACCATTGCTTTCAGGGTAAATTCAACATTCTGAAGCTTGTGATTACTTTCTATGTTGAAAGCTGCTGTACTCAGCTCCTCTCCTCTTCCCGTATCAAAATATACCTCATCAATGAGTGTCTTTCCTTCCAATACTTTTATTCCGGCAATATTCTTCTTATCGATTTGGTTGTATTCTTTATTTTTCCTGTCAATTGTTTTGGCTAGCCCAAAAAGGAAATCATACCCATTTTTGTTACGGTATCCTACACAAAGATTACCACCCCAGATATATCCTTCCAAAGTATTTTCTCCTTTCTGATAAGAGATTTTATACCAGTTAGCAGCTCTTTCCCCCAACTTCAGTACTCCTTCTTCTTTTTTAAGAATCATTACCTGCTGATTGGTCTGCAATGAATCTGTAATCTGAGCGTTAACTCCCGGGTCTAATCTCACGCGGGTCCAATCTGTAAAAATCTTCTGCGTTTTATTTTCTTCAAAGCCAAAGACACCATCTGCATACACTTCATTTTCCTGCGCTGTAAAAAATTGCAGCATCAGTATCAATAAAGCTGTCCATAAAGTTTTCATATTCGTATTTTGTTTTTAGGTGTTATTTTTCAAGCAGAAGGCTTACCCATTCTTCACGCTGTAGCTGCTTTTTAAGCTCAAGACCGCTTTCTTTACATACTTCAAGGATATCATCTACGTCAAAGAAACAAAGTCCTGAAAGCAATAGTTTACCCCCTTTATTCAATACCGAAACATAGGTTGGGATATCTGAAATCAGAATATTTCTGTTGATATTGGCTAAAATAACATCAAAATTTTCTTTTCCTAAGTTTTCAGCAGTTCCCTGTTCAATATCTAATTCTACACCGTTTCTTACTGCATTTTCTTTTGAGTTTTCTACGGACCATTCATCAATATCGATAGCTTTCGTATCTCCTGCTCCCTGCTGTTTTGCATAGATTGCCAATACAGAAGTTCCGCATCCCATATCCAGTACTTTTTTACCACTGAAGTCAATGTCCATCATTTGCTGGATCATCAGGTGGGTTGTAGGGTGATGTCCTGTTCCGAAAGACATTTTAGGCTGAATAATAATTTCATGCATTCCCGGCACCGATTCGTGGAACTCTGCTCTGATCAATACTTTATCATCAATATTGATTGGAGAAAAATTCTTTTCCCATTCTTCGTTCCAGTTGATATTAGGCATTTCTTCGAAAGTATATTCGATTTTTACATTTTCGTTTTCAAAGATCGGAAGGGCTTTCAACTGATCTTCCTGAAACAATTCTGTCTGGATATATCCTAAAATTCCGTCAATTTCTTCTGTAAAGCTGTCAAAACCTATTTCGATAAGCTCTGCCATTAAAATTTCATTCCAAGGCTGCAATGGAGAAATTTTGAAATTAAATTCTAAATAATTTTGCATGTGACTAATTTGCTGCAAAAATACTAATGTTATTATTGTTAAAAAAATGATGGAGTAATTTTTGGCTGAAACCAGGGATTTTTATGTTTTTTTGAATAAATGTGGCAGGAAAGTTTGTTGGCTACGTTTTATCCCACGGATTTCACAGATGACTCAGATTTTAGTGCGAGAAATTCCAGGTTTCGGCTAAAGCCATGTATAATGTGTAAAAAGGTAAAGCGGGCTAAAGCCCGCTCCTATTGATTTTTATTGTTCAGAGAGATTAACAGTTCTTTACTGAGAACATTAAACTTTAAACCTTGAACATTAATTTTAAACTCTTAAGGATTTGTAGAGAAGATAGAACCATTTGCGATCAACGCTCTTCTGTTCATTTTCAGGATGTCTCTTACCCATTCTGCAAAATCTTCCGGCTGTAAAACTTTATCTGGATTTCCGTCTGTAAGTCCGCCCTGGATGCTCATATCTGAAGCAATGGTACTTGGAGTCAGAGTAATTACACGGATGTTTTGTTTTCTCCATTCTGCCATCATGGATTGTGATAAAGACACTACTGCCGCCTTTGAAGCCGCATATGCGGACATATTTGGTCCTCCTTTCAAACCAGCTGTAGAAGCTACGTTGACGATATCTCCTTCTCCTTTAGCTTTCATAAACGGATATGCTGCTTTTGCGGCGTAATATACTCCGAACAGATTGGTCTTGATTACCTGCTCCCACGTTTCAGAAGGCATTTCTTCGATACTTCCGAAGTCTCCGATTCCTGCATTGTTGATCAGGATATCAATACCTCCCAATTGTTCTGCTAAAGATTCAATTCCTGCTTTTACCTGAATTTCATTGTCTACAGAAAAAACTGCGTATGCGGAATTTACTCCCAGTTTTTTGATTTCTTCAACAGTCATTTTTAGGTTTTCCTCATTTCTTCCTGTAATGGCAACGTTTACTCCTTCATTGGCTAAAGCTAATGCTACGGCTTTCCCTAATCCTCTTCCACCACCTGTTACGATGGCATTTTTTCCATTTATATTCATAGTAATGATACTTTTCTTCATACAAAGTTACGAAAGAACATTTTTATGAAGCGGTGAAATCGTGGATTTAATAGTTTTTTAATGGTTTAGAAAGTCAATTGAAACTTATGGTTTCCAAGAACCTCATCAAAAAAATTAAAACCGGCTCATGGAGAACCGGTTTCAAAATCTAAAAAAGATATAGTAAAAAAATAAAATGCTTAAGGAATCTGAATGGCATTCTGTACTTCAAATTCTTCTGAAGCAGAAAATTCATTTCCATACATATCGACAGCTTTCACTTCAACTTTGTGTTTTCCCAACGATAATTTCTTAGGGAAATCTGCTTCCCAGATGTGCTTTGACATTTCGGGATTGGAAGGTCTTCTTCCGGGGAAAATTTTCTCTGTAGAATCCCATTTGAAAACTGAAAGGGCAAAATTCGGATCTATAGTTTCATCATATTCCATTTCTTCCCATTTTCCGCCATCTATTCTGTATTCTACTTTGTCTTTTTTGCTTCCCATGAAGAAATTAGCCAATACTTTTGCAGAGGTTCTTGAGGAAGGAATGACTTTCGGAACATATAATTTGATCTGATAATCGTCCGGTTTTCCGGCCGTTTTGTATTTCACTTTGTACTGATTGTCTGCAAAACTGATGAATGAATATCCTTTTGCCGTTCCGTCTCTCATGGTAGAAGTAGGAAGCCCGGCCTCATCCGGTGTTCCTGAGTACCAGTCGCCACAAGTAGTTCCTACGTTATATTCGTGGAGTTCTTTTATTCCGTTCCAGCCTGCTTTTTTTCCATAGAAAATCTGCTGTTGAATATGGGTGTGTGCTGACAGAAGTAATACATTCTGGAAGGGATTTAAGAAATCAAATAATTTCTGACGGTCCGCATTTCTGAAGCTGTCTTCGTTGTTATGCTCCAATGGAATATGGAAAGAAATGACGATCAATTTATTTTTATCAACCAGTTTCAGATCGTTTTCGATGAACTGAAGCTGATCTTCGCGGAATCCTCCCCAGTATCCTTTACCATCTCTCGGATCCGGATAAAGAATATCATCTAAAATAATGAAGTGTACATTACCGTAGTTGAAAGAGTAATTGGCAGGACCAAAATTGGATTCAAATGTTTCATCGGAAAGACGGTCTTCTTTCGCATCATAATTCATGTCATGATTTCCCATCACATTATACCAAGGAAGTCCAACTTCTTTCATGACGTCTGCATAAGGCTTCTGAAGACTTAGATTATCTCCTACCAGATCTCCCAGACTGATTCCCAGTACTGCATTTTTCTTCGTATTCTTCACTTCATTTACAATTCCTCTTTTGAAATAATCCAGTTCTTTTTCTGTGTAAGGCTGCGGATCACCGAAAACAAGGATATCAAAGTTTTTATTTTCGTTTTGCTTATAAAGCGGAAAGTTCAGCTCTTTCGGAAGATCTCCTGTAGCAGCAACTCCTTTGTATTTGAAATCTGCGGGAGATCCTTTCGGCTTATGATGGTAATAGAACTGTGGAAGGTTATTCGCATTTAAAGCCGTCTGATATCCTGAAGGTTTGATGACAAAAATAGTCTGATCTTCCTGAACCGGAAGGCTGTATCGTCCGTTTTTATCGGTAAGAACTACCTGAACGCCATTAGAAACGGCTACGCCTTCAATTCCTTTTTCGCGGTTTTCTTTCTTTTGATTTTTGCTGCTGTCTTCGTATACATATCCTGAAACAGAAGTTTGCGGGAATGCCATTGCTGAGACCAACAGATATGGCACTAAAAATTTTATATTGATACTCATCGTTTTTTAATCTTTAAATTATTTTTAAATTCAATTTGTTATTTATTCCACCACATTTTTACGTTGATATTGTCACCTCCCATCGATTGTACGGCTGCATTATAATTATCCGTATTCATCACTTTTGTAGCGGTAGGATACATGAATCTTACAGGCATCTTCCCTCCGTTCTGAAGTCCTCCGTTGTTAGGAAGTACCGGCAGTTTTGTACGTCTGTATTCGTACCATTGCTGATGGTCTACAAAAAACAGGGAGATATATTTCTGAAGCATCAGCTTTTGCAGAGAGCCGTCATAAGCAACGTTTGCATTGCTAAAGTAATTGGCCGGAACCGTTGCTCCCCACTGTTCAATAATAGATTTCACACCCGTCTCGTAATAAGTCTGCTGATTTCCTGCAATAATTCCTTTGTTGACTAATTCTGCCAGGATAAACTGAACCTCAGAATAGGTCATGATTAAGATTTTTAATGGGGCTTTTGCCAGGTTTTGATTAAGGTTTGAAGGCTGATAATTGAAAGCTGTTCCCAAAGCATATCCTGAAGGCGCTCCTTTATACCCAAGATCTTCTCCTGATGTTGCTTTCGCTTTGGTAAAAAACATACTTAACCTTGGATCATTATTATCTTTCATGGCATTTACAAAGAATTCGCCTGCTGCCCTGTATGCCGTAAAATCCTGAGGACGGGCAATTGGCGGTAAATAAGGTGATATCCCTGAAAGCGGAAGCACTGCACTGTCTGTATTGTTTTGGAAAACAGGATATTGTGCAGGATTATTGACAATTTCCTGGATTCTTTCATAAACATTTACTTCCCCGTTTCTGCTTAAAATCCTGGTCAATAATCTCAATGAAAGAGAGTTACAGAATTTTTTCCATCCTAAAATACCCGTCTGACTATTGGTATTGGCATTGTAAAATAAATCTGTTTCTGCTAATGCCTGGTTTGGGTTGAATAGTGAATTAGCTGTTTTCAGATCATTTAACAGCTGGATGTAGATATCTTTCTGCTTATCATATTTTGGCTTTAAAATATTTTCTTCAATTTTCACCGCTTCAGATAAAGGTACATCTCCGAAAGCATCGGTAAGATTGGAAGCTATCCATGCATTCAAAACCATTGAAATAGCCAGATAATTATTATTCTGTTCTTTGGCTGCGTATTTTCTCAGGTCACTGACCTGCTTAAGCCATCTGTAAGAAGTATTCCAGTAGCCATTACCACTTTTTTCGTCCATATAATATCGGCTGTAGGAATTTCCTTCATTGGGAAAGTCTAAAGCGATCTGCATCATATCAAAAGTGAAATCATCAGCTCTGTTATAGCCATAACTTCCCATTTCATATTGGATAGGAGCAAGAAGGCTTCCAACAGAAGGATCTTTAACCTTACTGGTATCTGTATTCATTTCCCCGAAAGTTCTGTCGCAGGATTGAAGCATAAAAACAGAAGCTACCAATGTCAGATTTATGATTATTTTTTTCATTTTTAAAGATTTTAGAATTTAAGATTTAACTGAAAACCAACTGTCCTTGCTGTTGGAAGCTGCCCCATCTCTACCCCCGGGGTAATGGTTGCATTATCCAGTGTAGCCACTTCAGGGTCAAACATTGGAAACTTGGTCCACATCCACAGGTTCTTTCCGAAAATGGCAATCGTAAGATCATCCAGACCAATAGATTTTATAGTTTCTTTTGGGAAAGAATAAGCAATTCTGGCATCTCTCAGCTTAATAAAATCTGTACTGAAGCTATTCGTTTCTACATTGGCTCTTCTATAGTAATCTCCATAATAGGAAGATACCAGAACTCCTTTTGTATTCGGACTGAAGGATCCGTCAGGATTCTGAACAACACCGTCTCCTATAATCATTCCGCCAGGATTATCTCTTCCGGGAAGGGTAGATTTCAGTTTACCTTGTTCAGACATTTTATGATGAGACTGTGAATAGGCAATACCACCGTACTGACCGTCAAAAGAGAAACTTATTGTGAAGTTTTTGATCTTGAAATCATTCTGAAAACCAGCTCTCCATTTCGGGAATGCATTGCCAACTTTTTCAATATCTGCAGGTCTTCCCGGAAGTCCGTTGTCTCCATAGATAACTTTTCCGTCCGGAGTTCTTAGTAATTTAAATCCATACATATCTCCAAGAGAACCTCCGACTTCCATTTTATAGAAAACAACATCTCCTACATTGGAAACGATTCCGTCAAATCCTTCAGGCAGAGTCATCACTCTGTTTTCGTTGGTAGACCAGTTTCCACCTACTTTCCATGAGAAATTTTCACCTTTTACAGCTAAGATATCAGCTGAAAGTTCAAGACCTCTGTTTCGGATTTTCCCTGCATTGATTATCCTTTTGGAATATCCTGTTTCGGTGGGCAATGATACAGGGATAATCTGGTTTTCACTGACGTTCTGATAAGCAGTAAGGTTAAGATTCAATCTGTTTTTGAAAAAACTGAAATCCATACCGGCTTCGATATTGGTATTTTTTTCAGGTTTAAGCGAAGGATTATTAAAGATCGTAGGTGCTACTACACTTCCTGTAATATTACTTGCTGAATAATAGTTATCCAGAAGATAAGGATCACTGTCTATCCCTACTTTAGCCCAGGAAGCTCTCAGTTTCCATAAATTCAGGTTATTACTTTTCAGATTAAAAATGTCTGAAAGAATGAAGCTGGTACTCACTGAAGGATAAAAGAAGGATCTGTTTTGCTTCGGAAGTGTAGAACTCCAGTCATTTCTTCCGGTAACGTCCACAAAAATTTTATTGTCATATCCCAGAGTAAGTAATCCGTAAACACTGTCAACATGTTTATCTCTTGGCGCCGGATATTTAACCGGAATATTAAGTGCATTGGTAAGATCGTATCCACCTGCTATTTTCAATCCGATGGCCTGATAATCATTCAGCAGATATTCGTTGTAACGGATACTTCCCCCTGCAGAAGCGGAAATGCTGAATTTATTCCAATCTGCTTTGTAAGAGAATAAAAGGTCGTTGTTATATTCCTGATTTTTGATGAATTGTTCTCTGTAGAACCCTTTCAGATAGTTTGCTGAACTCCATGGTCTTTTAGTCGTTCTTTTTTCATTCAGAATTTCAATACCAGACCTCAGCATTAAACTAAAATTTTTATTAAACTGATAATCTGCCGTAATATTTCCTGTAATGGTCTTTTTTCTGACCCCATTCAACATTTCGTAAGCGATCATATAAGGATTGTCAATAAAGGAGCTGAAAGGATGAATTTGGTCCACCTGTTCCTGACCCGGTTTCCATATCGGTTTATACCATTCCAAATCTACATTGGGATTTTGAAAGATCATGAAATAAGAGATCGACTGGTTGTTGTATCCCGTCGCAGGAAGGTTGTCACTCGTAGTAGTGTTATAAGCAAATTTTGTTGAGATTTTTAATTTTTGGGTAAGCTGATGGGCAAAGGATAAGGCAAAATTGAACCTGTCAAAGCCAGTATTCGGCATCATCCACTCGTTATTAAGGTAAGTCAATGACGTCCTGAAGCTGGTTTTCTCATTGGAGCTTTCTACCGAAATACTGTTTGAGTAATTAGAACCTGTTCTCCAGAAACCTTTGATGTTATTTTTGTAGGGTCTCCACAGCTGCCTTTCTTTGCTTTGTCCCAGTACATTTGGATCGTATTGAAAATAATATTGTCCGGCGAATTTAGGTCCGAAAGCACTACTTGTACCTCCGGTACTTGGTCCATCCGGGGAAAGGCCATAAGAATAGTAAAAGTTTCCTGCTGGATTGACTGCCAGGGTACCCTGCCCGTATTCATACTGCCAGTCCGGCCATTTTAATACGGAATCGAAGCTTGAAGAAGAATTGAAGGTTACCCTCAGTTTTCCGTTTTTTGTTTTTCCCGATTTTGTGGTAATCATTAAGGCTCCGTTGGCAGCACGGGATCCGTATAATGCAGCTGCAGAAGCGCCTTTCAGTACAGTTACAGATTCTATGTCGTCCGGATTGATGCTGTTTAATCCGTTTCCAAGGTCAATCGGAACATCACCTCCGGAACCTGCTCCATACGCTGCCGTACCGGATCCTGTGGTGGAATTCCCCAATGGAACGCCATCCACAACAATCAGAGCATAGTTATGATCCATCATAATGGATTTCTCTCCTCTCAAAGTAATTCTGGAAGTACCAAGCGGTCCTGCTCCGGCAGTCTGGATTTTTAGACCTGCCACTTTTCCTTCCATGGATTGTGCCCAGTTGTTATTCTGGGTTTCTTCAAATGTTTTGGCTTCTACTTTTTCTGCAACATACCCTAAAGCCCTGTCATGTCTTTTGATTCCCAAAGCAGTTACTACTACTTCGTCAAGTCCTTTAACCGTGTCTTTTTTAGCTTTCTGCTGAGCTGCCAGATTAACAGTGACAAATCCTAACAGTGACAAAACCAACAGTTTTTGTGTCTCTTTACGCATTTACTTTTTGTTTGCGCAAAATTAGAACGACATTACAAGGATGACCTTAACACAGTTTTAACGTTTCTTAAAAATTTATTAAACCATATATTAATTCACTCTTAACAACATTACATAAACAATTAATTCACAAGCAATTAAGCAATTAATTATTTTTAATACCATTTTACAACCCTATTTATGTATCTTTATTGTCTTTACTTGAGATAATACAACGAAACAAACATAACAATTTGATTAACAACACAATAAATCAAATCCAACTATATTGTTTTTTTGTTATTTCTGAATATAAGGGCTTAACTCCCCTAAAAAAGAAACAGCCTGCCTTTTATAAAGGGCAGACTGCGTAAATTGCTACTTGTTGAAATTTTGATTTGAGAGGCGTTGTAAACCACCCCGGCAAAAATTCTTTGAATTTTTGCCACCCCTCCGGAGGAGGGGAATGTTTCATTCTTCAGCTGTAATTTTGTGAAAAGCTTAGACTGTTATTTATTCTTTAACTGGTCAGGAATATTGGTTGTTACAAATCCGATTCCCTGTTTTTTCAATTCATCGTAAACTGCAACATCATTCACGGTCCATGAATTGGTAATTAATCCTAATGCTTTTGCATCAGCGATCCAGGTAGGATTTTTCTGGAAAACACTGTAGTGGTAATCCATCCCATCCAATCCTTCTTTTTTGATCTGCTCAGGAGACAGCTCACCATTCAGATACTGTACTTTAAAGGAAGGTGCCAGTTTTTTGATCTCTTTACAGATATTAAGACTGAAAGAAATAAACTCACTCTGAGATTCCAGCTTCATATCCTTGATCATTTTGATCGTTTTTTCTGTGATCTCATTTTCAATTTCCGGAGTCTTGGCTGGCTTGATCTCAACGATCAGTTTCAGAGACTTATCTTTTTTCCCCTGTTTCAAATAATCTTTTAAGGTCGGGAATTTTTCTCCATTGGATAATTTCACAGCTTCCAGTTCTTTGAAAGTAGCGTCAGAAATTTCCATATTACCATGATGTTCATCGTGATTGATCACCAATACACCATCTTTTGTCATTCTTACATCAAATTCAGACCCATATATTTTTAATTTCTGGGCATTTTCCAATGATTGAATTGAGTTCTCCGTTGTAGGAGGCTGGGCCTGGAAATATCCTCTATGGGCAATGATCTGGGTTTGTGCTTTCATCATAACTGTACTTAAAACTGCTAACCCTAAGATAAAATTTTTCATAATATAATTTAGATAATTAAAAAAAGTCCTGAAACTTTCTGATAAAGGTAGTTATTAAAATATGGAAACCAAAAAGACATAAAAGATTTTAAACTGATATTAATCGTAGTTCTTTACATTTCTTTTATGTCTTCAGTGATTAAAAAAGGTAATTATTAGAAGGAATACTTCGCACCAATCTGGATCTGATATGGATTTCCCGTCATAGGAACCAGACCTCCTCCACTTACGTTTTTGGCATACTCATACTGCATGGTATCCTTATTAAATCTGGTTACTTTATACAAAGATGTATTTCCATATGAGTTGTTGACACCCCATTCTTTATTAAGAAGGTTTGCTACGTTGAAGATATCTACAGAAAGTTCAAAAGCTCCTACTTTATCGAATTTAATTTTTTTCGCTACACGTACATCCCAAACCCCGTAGAACCCGTTTTTACCTCCGTTACGTTCTGCGATTTTCCCGTTGTATTCGTTGATATAATCTTTCAGAGCCTGTCCTACCTGTGGATCATCCAAAATCGATTTGGTAAGGTTCGGGAAGATAAAAGCAAGGTCATTGGAATCTACAAAGTCACCATTGATATTTCCTCCTGTTGTTGCAGAGAAACGGGTTCCTCCGATTCCCGAATATCTGATTCCTAATGTAAATCCTGCAATGGTAGGAGAGTTTCCATAGATCACGACTTTATTTCTGAATTGGTTGTCAGAATAGGTCATTCTCAAATCTCTCGGATCGCTCTGAATCATGGTAGATAATGTTGCAGAGTTGGCTACGTTTCCGTTGTAAGAAGTATTGTCTTTGATATCAGACCATGTATAACTTGCAGTAATTTCTCCATCTTTCCAGTAACGGTAGCTTGTATCTATGACGAATGAGAACTGGTTTACTTTACCATCACTCACCAACTCCAGTACTCTTCCGAAATTCTTATTGATTCTTCCCTGTTTCCAGTCAAAGCTTACACTGTTATTGGCATTATTGGTAATGGCACCTGTAGGAATAAATACCCCTCTTCCGTCTTCATTACTCAATGTAAAGAAAGGATTGGCTACCATGTTTCTGTCATAGTAAAAATAATTATTTCTACCTAAAGCCATATATCCTGCGATTCCTGCTCTGAATCTTTCATTGAAGAAATGGGTATAAGAGATATTCGCTTTATAAACAATTGGAATTTTTGCGTCTTTACCCGTATAGTTGATGGTTGGAATCTGATATTGGGAAAGAGACGGAACAGAGTTATAATCATTTCTATAACTGTTGAAATCCGGGAACGGAACATCTTTACCCGTTACATCCACTGTAGCAAGATGCTTTCCATCGAATACAAGGTTGTTAATGATCATATAGTTGTTGATATCCGAAGAGAAAATTCCGGCTCCGAACTTCAGGAAGTCTTTGTTTCCTTCATTGATATTCCAGTCAAACTGGAATCTTGGCTGGATTACAAATGATTTGATCTGATTATCTGTTCTGATTCCCATTTCATCAAACAGCTTCTGGTTGAATTCTGCTTTCGGGTAACCACCGTAATCTAATCTTAAACCAGCCATTAAATCAAGACCTTTGGCCACTTTGGTCTGGAATTGTCCATAAACACCTATGTTCCAGATATTTGATCTTACAGACGGATCTGCCATCAAAGGAACTTCTCTGTAGAATCGGTAAGGTGTCATTGCATCAAAATTGCTCATTCCCTGGAAATGGAACCTTCCGTTTACCTCACTTCCGTATACCGATTTTGCTGTTGTATACATAAGATCTGCCCCAAATGTATACTTTACCTTATCGGTATTATAATATAAGTTATCTACGATCTGGAATACATTATTTCTAAAGCTTTCCTGGGCAAAACGGTGTCCTCCGATCTGAATATTCGTAGATCCCGCACTGGAAGATACTCCTTCAACAATAGCTCTCGGAACAGGTTTTCCTAATTGATTGTTCTGATAACTGTCCTGGAAAGTATAAAGATACTGTGCCTTTAATTCATTGGTTAAATTAGGCTGCAGGTTTGATCTTAAGGTTAATAATAAGCTGTTGTCAAGGTTTTTATCATTTCCATAAGATTCAAAGAAATTGATATTGGTATTATCACCAAGACCGTTTTTATTAAGATCGTAAGTAAAGTTATTTCTAAGCGTTAATAAATTCTTTTCGTTGATCTGCCAGTCAAGACGTAAGAAAGCTGCATCCGAGTTTCTTACTTTGTCAAAACTTCCAAACTGAGGGCCGCTTCCTACTCCATATTTTGCTCTGGCAATATCCACAAACTGATTAAGAGTCTGCGTTGTTGTATTGAATCTCTTTTCATCATCCGGAGATTTGATATCTGCAATCACCAAAGGTCTTGAATCCAACTGATGATCCCATGCTACGAAGAAATGTAATTTATTTTTAATGATCGGTCCACCCAGTGAAAATCCGAACTGGGAAGTAGAGAAATCATTATCTCTTTTGTTTCCTCTGATGTCATATGGGCTGGAAAGCCAGTTGGTTCTTAAATATTCCCAGGCACTTCCAGAAAATTTATTGGTTCCTGATTTGGTAACAGCACTTACGGTTCCTCCTCCACTTCTTCCCAATGTCACATCATATTGGTTGGTGGTAATTTTAAATTCACGTACTGCTTCAATAGAGATTGAAAAAGGGGCGCCGCTTCGGCTGGTAGTAGAACCTGCAGAAGTTGGATTTTTGGCAGTCATTCCGTCAATTGTAAAGTTGGTGGAAGATCCAAGCTGTCCGGAAAGATTTCCTCCTTTTCCACTTAATGGCGAAAGTTCAGCAAGGTTGGTAAAGTTTCGTCCGTTCACGGGAAGCATGCTGATATTTTTTGCAGAGATTGCCGTAGCAGCACCAAGGTTTCCGATCTTGTTTTTAAGGTTTCCGGTAATTTTTACTTCTTCAATGGTCTTTTCATTGCCAAGATCCATATTTACAGTAACCTGATCTCCGAAGTTGACATTGTAACCTTCCTTTTTATCATCGTTTACAATAACTGTATAAGGCCCACCAAGAGGTATTTCCTTAAAAATATACTCTCCTTTTGAGTTGGTTTCCGTTTCCGTTCTGAATCCTGTAGACTCATTCACGATCGTTACTTTCACTTTTTCCTGAGCCGTACTTCCCGGTCCGGTAACTTTCCCTACAATAGAAGCCTGCGTGGTCTGTGCATATGCCATGGTCCCAAGCCCTAAAAACAATAATCCCAATACAATCTTTACTTTTTTCATTTCTTCCGAAGATCTTTATGATTAATTTTTTGATTTTCGCCAGGAAACCTCTTTGATTTTCATGTTAATAGATCATGTTGAGGTTTCTTTCAATCAGATGCGCAAAGGTATTTTGACTTTAAAAGCTGGGTGTTTAAGAAAGTTTTAACATTTTTTTAATTAAATCGGAACTTTATGTTAAATTACTTTAAACACTTGTTTTATTTTCAACAGAATCAATCTGTTAAGACATGTTACGTATTTTTAATTTTCCTGTACTATTTAATTCTGTTATTTTTTAAATGCAATTACTTTAGTTATTTTTGCTCAAAAGATAGAAACCCAATGTCTGAAAACATTCAACAAAAGATAGAGCAGCTCCGCAAAGAGCTTCACCAGCATAACGACAATTATTATCAACTGGATACTCCTACCATTACGGATTTTGAATTCGACATGCTTCTTCAGGAACTTCAGGATCTGGAGGCCAAGCATCCCGAATTTTATGACGAGAATTCACCTACGGTACGTGTAGGTGGTGGTGTTACCAAGGTTTTTCCTACCATTCAGCATAAATTCAGAATGTATTCACTGGATAATTCTTATGATTTTGACGATCTGGAAGACTGGGAAAAAAGAATCATTAAAACGATTGTAGATCCTGTAGAATTTGTTGCTGAGCTAAAGTATGACGGTGCCTCCATTTCTATTCTTTATGAAAACGGAAAACTTTCACAAGCGGTAACCCGTGGTGATGGTTTCCAGGGAGATGAGATTACCCCGAATGTACGTACCATTTCAGATATTCCTTTGACATTAAAAGGTGATTTCCCGGCTCAGTTTTTTATGCGTGGCGAAATTTATCTGATCCGAAAGAACTTTGATAAAATTAATAAGCTCCGTGAAGAAGAAGGTCTGGATCCTTTCATGAATCCAAGAAATACGGCCAGCGGAAGTTTGAAAATGCAGGACAGTGCTGAGGTAAGAAAACGTGGACTTTCTTCTGTACTGTACCAGTTTATTTCTGATGAAGTCCCTGCGGAAACGCATTGGGAACTGCTTCAGAAAGCCCAAAGCTGGGGCTTCAAAACATCTCAGCAGACCAAATTATGTAAAACCATGGCTGAGGTACAGGAGTTTATTACTTTCTGGGACACAGAACGTCATAATCTTCCTTTTGAAATTGATGGAATTGTTTTAAAAGTGAATTCATTACAACAGCAGAGACAGCTTGGTTATACAGCCAAATCTCCGCGTTGGGCAATGGCTTATAAATTTAAAGCAGAAAAGGTAGAAACAGAACTTCAAAGTGTTTCTTATCAGGTGGGAAGAACGGGTGCCATAACCCCTGTTGCTAATCTAAAACCTGTATTACTGGCTGGAACAATCGTTAAAAGAGCTTCTCTTCATAATGAGGATATTATCAAGAAACTGAATCTTCACGAGCATGATTTCGTGTATGTAGAAAAAGGTGGTGAGATTATTCCAAAAATTGTAGGCGTAAACACCGAAAAAAGAACAGAAGCAAGTAAAGAAATAGAATACATCAAACATTGTCCTGAATGTGGTACTGAGTTGGTAAAAGTTGAAGATCAGGCCATTCATTTCTGTCCGAACGAACTTCACTGCCCGCCACAGGTTGTTGGAAGAATGATTCACTATGTTTCCAGAAAAGCCTTAAATATTGATAATCTTGGAAGTGAAACGATTGAACAGCTTTATAGAGAAAGACTGATTGAAAATCCCGCCGACTTCTATGTTTTAACGAAAGAACAGCTTCTTCCACTGGAAAGAATGGCTGAGAAATCAGCTCAGAACATCATCTCAGGAATTGAGAAATCCAAAGAAATTGTTTTTGAAAAGGTATTATACGGAATCGGAATCAAACATGTGGGAGAAACGGTTGCCAAGAAACTGGTAAAAAACTTCCCAACAATTGAAGAATTAAAGAATGCTACTGTTGAAGAACTTTGCCAGGTAGAAGATATCGGGACTAAGATTGCAATAAGCATTGTTGATTTCTTTCAGAATTCTGAAAACGTATTGATGATCGAGCGTTTAAAATCTTATGGTGTACAGCTTGAAAAAGGAGAAAGCACCAATGAAGTTTTATCCAACGTTCTGGAAGGAAAAACTTTCCTTTTCACCGGAAAATTGTCATTATTTACCAGAGAATCTGCTGAGGAAATGGTAGAAAAGCATGGTGGAAAAAATATCTCTGCGGTTTCAAAAAACCTCAACTATCTTGTAGTAGGTGAAAAAGCCGGAAGCAAACTGAAAAAAGCTCAGGATATCGGAACAATTACGATTCTGGATGAGCAGCAGTTTCTGGATTTGATTGAAAAGCAATAAAGAATAATGGTTTAATCATTTATATAAGACTGTGAAATCTATCACAGTCTTTTTTATTTTCATTTTTGAGATAAGTTCTTTGAATTCAAACGTAAAAACTAATAAAATATTCGTGTAAAAGTTTACATTTGCTTTTGATTTGTAATCAAATAATAAAAAACTAAAACCCAACTTACCTTAACCATGAAAAAACTCTACTCAGTTATTCTGTTGACTGTATTTTCTATCCTTCAGTCACAGATTGTCAATATTCCCGATGCTAATTTTAAAGCAAAATTATTGTCAGCAGACATTACCAATAGTATTGCATCAACAAATTCCGGTAATTTCAACATGAAAATTGATACGAATAACAATGGAGAAATTGAAGTATCCGAAGCTTTACAGGTAGGAAGACTCCGACTTTATGGTGGAGGAATATCAGATCTGACAGGAATCTCTGCCTTTGGAAATTTAGGAGAGCTGGATATTTCCGGGAATAATATATCATCCCTAAATCTGAGCTCTAATCCTTTTTTATCAGAATTAAGCTTAGATGCAATGTTTCAACTAACTTCCCTGAATCTTACCAACTGTAACAATATATACAGGTTTTACTGCAATAATACAGCTATAACTTCATTGGATTTACAGAATAGACTTTCTTTAAAATATTTGTACATTTTTAATACCCCTTTAACGAATATCAATATTTCCGGATCTTCAAATATTGTGGAATTGGATATAGAAAAGACACAACTTACAACATTTGATGCTTCTAATCTGCAGAATATTTTTGTTTTTTACCTGAAGAACAATACTTTGCTTTCATCCATTAACTTTGCAAATTCCAATATGGAGATCATAGATGTCAGCAAAAATAACCTATCAGCACTCAATATTCAAAATCAAAGCAACCTTCGTGTTGTTTACTGTGAAAACAATCACTTAACAAGCTTAAGTATGCCCGGTTGTCCCGATATGAAAATGATTTATTGCGGATACAATCAGCTCACAAACCTCAATCTTTCCATATATCCTCTTTTAAATACACTCAACTGCAATAATAATTCAATTCAATCTCTTGATCTATCCCAAAACCCTGAATTTTATAATATCAACTGCAGCTCAAACAATATGAGTTTTCTTAATTTAAAAAACGGTAAAGTTCAGCAAAATAGCGGAACAGGTATCGTTTTTAATCCCAATCTTGTAATTTGCTGTGATTACAATGAACAGGATATGATACAAAGTATAATAGATAGTTCTCCCTATTTTTACTCCACTTATAAAACAACAAATTATTGCTCATTTACTCCGGGCGGAATCTTCTATGTGGTTCAGGGAAATACAAAATATGACAGTAACAATAATGGCTGTGACATCGGTGATCCGGGTAAAGCATTGCAAAAATTTAATATTACAAGTGGGAATACTTCAGGAAGTTTCATAGGAAATACTTCAGCTAATTATTCAATTCCACTACAGGCAGGAACACATACGCTTACCCCTGTGTTAGAAAACCCTAATTATTTTACAGTCACTCCACCTTCCATAAGCGTCACCTTTCCCAATCAGCCTAGTCCTGTAGCACAAAATTTCTGTTTGGCAGCTAATGGAGTTCATCATGATTTAGAAGTGCTGATTATTCCTGTAACAGCAGCTTCACCTGGTTTTGAATCAAAATATAAAATCATCTATAAAAACAAAGGCACTGCACCACAGTCGGGAAATATAGTTTTTAATTTCAATAATAACCTGATGAATTATCTGAGTGCAACGACATCTCCAGGCTCTCAATCTAGTGGTATATTGAACTGGAATTTCACGAATCTTCTCCCTTTTGAAACCAAAGAAATTACTGTAACTCTAAAATTAAATACACCAACTCAGACCCCACCACTAAACGGTGGTGATATTTTGCATTATACGGCACAAATCAATGGAGCTACTGATGAAACACCATTTGACAATAATTTCACGTTGAACCAATCGGTTGTCAATTCTTTTGATCCAAATGATAAGACTTGTCTGGAAGGAACTACTATTACGCAAACCCAAGTTGGAGATTATGTGCATTATCTGATCAGGTTTGAAAATACTGGAACCGCAAATGCACAGAATATTGTGGTAAAGGATGTTATTGATACTTCTAAATTTGATCTATCAAGTTTAGTTGCGTTGAACGGAAGTCACAATTTTGTAGCAAGAATTACCAATCCAAGTACAGTAGAATTCATCTTTGAAAACATCCAGCTTCCTTTTGATGATGCGAATAATGACGGATATGTCTCATTCAAAATTAAAACAAAATCTACTTTAAATATTGGGAACAGCTTCAGCAATACAGCCAATATTTACTTCGATTACAATGCTCCGATTATTACCAATACTTATACAACAAGCATTCAAAATGTATTAGCAACAGCAGAAAACAATAAGGAAAGCAATGGTATTTCTGTTTATCCGAATCCAGTAAGAGATATTTTACATATTCAATCTAAAAATGAAATTGTAAAAGCTGAAGTCTATGATGCAGCCGGAAGAATTATCAGTTCAACAAATGTAAAAGGAAACTCCATTCCTGTTTTTGAACTTTCTAAAGGAAATTATATTCTCAAAGTTTTCTTGAAAGACAAAGTAATTGTACAGAAATTTATTAAAGACTAAACTTTAAAAATATTCACATAAAAAGGCTGTGAAAATGATCACAGCCTTTTTATTATCGTAAAGTGAGTTGAATTAACAGTTCCTAACTTTTTATCTTCTTTTCTTTCATCCTTATTGGCTTTAACGGTCCAAATTACTTTTCTTTTAGCCATTCTTCAATATCCTTGTTGGCCTGATCTTCCGTAAGGTATGCTTTGTTCTTATATTCTTCTCTTCCTTCAGCAACTCTTTCTTTTTGCTCGGTAGTAAGAATATATTCATTATGGTCCAATTCAAAATCCAGAATCTTTTGAATTTCTTCAATAATTCTGGCTTCTTTTAATTGGGTAATTCTGTTAATTAAATCAATTTTTAAATCTGAGGTGTTCATCTTGCGTGACTTAAGTTCAAATTTAGAAAAATTTATTTACTTAAAAACAATAATAGTATATGGAGAACTTTCTCCTGTCTTTGGCAAGATTAGCCTGATATATTCTTTATTCCTGTGGTAATCCACATAGGGTTCTTTGGTAATGATCTTTCCTTTCTCCGTTTCTTTATATCCGGCTGACAATATCAGTTTAAGATATTGATCGTATTCTTTCTTGTCTTTAAACTCAAATTCAATTCTGTCTTCTGATTTTTCTTCTTTGTATTCAAACTTTCCTATTTTCGAGGTATAGTCTGGGGCTTCGTATTCGGTTAAAAGAAAACTTAAACCTTCAGTTTTGTCATAAAATTTGAACTTAAGCTGTTTCATTTCCTTTTTAAACTCATCCATAGTAAGCTTGTTGAAACCTTTAAGTTGTTCTAATGTGAAGGTCTGAGCAGAGATCTGGATACTGAGTACCATTGAAAATAACAAGAATGCTAACGTTTTTCTCATTTTTATTTTAGCGTAAATATAAGAATAGGATTGTCAGTTTTGTAATCTCCAGTTATGAAGGACAAGAGTAATAATAACGTCGTTCCATAACTCAAAGCCTGCCAACTTAGGTTTTACTGGAAGAATGGAAGTTTCAACCCATTTAGATTCCTCTACAGTATACATTGTCGCATCATATAAGAGATTTTTATCAAAGGGATTACTTACCTGAAGCATCATTCCTTTATGTTTTCTGCCTTCAACATCCTGTGAAAACTCTATTTCTATGGTCTTTGACGGGTTTACATTCTCTTTAACCACCTTCATAGATTCCAGTTTTCCCTCTTTAATATCTGCTGCAATAAATAAGTGTTCACCAGGGTAAATTTGCAAAGTATTTTCCTCAACAAAATAGGGAGATTTTTTAACTTCTTGCTGATAGTATCTCACAGAATCCACCGGAAGTTTTAAAGTAAAGTTTTCACGAAATTTTTGCTGACTAAAGCAAAAATTCGATATTGCTAGTCCCCAAAAAAGAACAATTGTTTTAATATTCACAGGTTTAGGTTATTTAATTTTATAGCGCTAAAATATAACAAATAACAATAATCCTTACAACTGGTAGTCTGAAATAACTGCTTAAACTACTATTCCTTAATCAAAACTTTCCTGAAAAGTAAAATTTCGTCCTTATTTAGTCCTTCCAAAGAAATTGTACGTTTTGTATTGGGCATCCAGTCAGGATAGAGAATCAGTTCAACATAATTGTCATATATATGA
The DNA here is from genome assembly GCF_018362995.1 of Chryseobacterium indologenes. NCBI lineage: Bacteria > Pseudomonadati > Bacteroidota > Flavobacteriia > Flavobacteriales > Weeksellaceae > Chryseobacterium > Chryseobacterium indologenes. The sequence goes on along the minus strand of NZ_CP074372.1, from coordinate 4,509,187 downwards.
AATTCTCTCAGAACTTCAGGATTTTTTGTATTTCTTCTATCTGATCCAAATCTCAGATTAATACACTTACCGGGAACAATGTAAAAATCTTTAGGAAACAAAAATATAGAATTTTGATTCATGAAAATTTCAAAACTGCACCACCGAAATTTTTTACTATAGCCAAGACCTCCTTTAGTTACTGAAATAATGGTACCATGGATATTTTTAAAAACTACCGCATCCGGCTGCTGATATTTTTCAATGATTTTATTTTTCTGCGCATAAAAGAAAATTCTTGAGATGATAAAAAATACTACACCTGCCAATGGCAAATAGAAAAAAGGATCCATGAATTTAAAAGGATAGAATTACAAATTTTTAAATAAGAAAATCAGATATTTTCTGAGTCAAAGATATAACAATAATCCTTATGAAACCGGCAGTCTGAAGTAAAACGTACTTCCATTATTCAGAGAACTCTTCACTCCTATTTCTCCATGTTGCTTTTCAATGAAATTTTTTGAAATAGCCAAGCCCAAACCTGTTCCATTTTGGTGTTCGCCGGGAACCTGAAAATAACGGTCAAAGATCTGGCGGTGGTATTTTTCATCAATTCCGCTTCCGGTATCAATAATACTGAACTGAATGAATAAGTTCTGTTTTTCTACCACAATCTTAATATTTTCATCCTGAAAAGAGTGCTTTACCGCATTGGTAAGAAAGTTATTCATCACCCAGACTGTTTTATCAAAATCAGCAGTCACAGCATCGCTGTCTTCCAGAAGATATTCTGTGCTGATGGAAATATTTTTCTGCTCGGCAAGCTTTTCAACATTTTTTACAGCAGTCTGTACGATTTCTTTAGGGGAACATTTCTCAACAGTCAATCTGATATTTCCGGATTCTACCTGAGAAAGATTAAGCAATTCACCTGTGATATCCAATAATCGCTGTCCATCTTCATTGATACTTTTCAATAATTCCTGCTGCTGCTCATTCAGTTCTCCGAACTTTTGGTTTCCCAGAAGCTGAACACCCATTTTGATGGCTGAAATCGGAGTTTTCAGTTCATGAGAGATCGTTGCAATGAAATTGGTTTTGGCAAAATCAAGCTCTTTAAAAGGGGTAATATTTCTCAACAAGATTACCTTTCCAATATATTTTTTTTCTTTTTCGCCTGTTTTAACAATATTGATCGGGATAATATCCTGTTCAAAATAGTTTTCCTTGTTATCACGAACAATCTTAATCGGATCTTTTACCGGATGATCTATATTTTTCAGCAGTTCACGCATCAGATCATTGTTAACAGCAACTTCATGAGCTGTTTTTCCAATAATTTCCTCTTTATGTAGGTTGGTGATCTTCAATGCTTCATCATTGATCATGTAAATAAAATGGTTTTCATCCAGCCCAATCACTGCATCGTGCATATTATTGACCAATGTTTCGATACGTTTTTTATCCATCAGCTGCTTGGAAAGTGTACTGCTTTCGTACTCCTGAAGTTTTTCCGCCATACTGTTGAAGGACTCCGCCAGGCTGTTGAACTCTTCACTTCCTTTAAAATGAACCCTCTCATTATAATTTTTATCAGCAATCTGTTTGATACTGAAGGTTAACTGATTAATTGGTTCTGCAATAGTTTGTGGTAAATTGAAAAGCAGAATAAAAGCAATCAGAAAGCATACGGTTCCTAAACTTACAATCCAAAAAGTGGCATTTTCTGCTGTAATAATCGCGATATCACTTTTTCTTTCTATGCCTTTCATATTCAAAGACATGATCTTGGCAAGATCCTCACGGATTAGTTTTTCTTTATGGATATCAGGTGCTTTCAGATAGCTACTGAAATGCATATTAAGGTTTTGAGTGGCTTCTCTTTCTCCAAATTCTGTAAGGTTTTTTTCCTGCAGCTTATTATTCTTTCGAAAATCTGCGATCGCAACAGTACTGTCTGTACTGATATTATCCAGCGCCAGAAGCATATTTTTAGAAAACTCCAGGCTGTTGTAATTGGCCGTAAGGATCTTTTCAGTATCGGATTTTAATTTATTGATGTATACAGAACCTATCACTGAAAGCAGAACAATCAGCAGAAATAAAAGGCCAACGCCTAAGGTAAGTTTCGTTTTAAGTTTCATTACTTTTAAGATAAAATAATAATATCTATCTGTCTTTCATTCAGCCTGTTCATAAGGGTATAGATCCAGCTGTACCCCAACAGCCGCTGCCAGAAACTGGCATGAGGTTTTCCAATGCAGACCGTCGTGATATTATGGGCAATCACATACTCAAGAATCCCGTTATGAACACTGTTTTCTTTGATACGGACTACTTTGGCACCTAATTCCTGTGCTAAATTAAAATTATTAATCAAATACCGCTGTTTATCCAACGCTATTTTTTCCGGATTTTCTGAAGGTTTCTGAATGTACAAAACAGTCCATGGACTGTTATAATAGCTGGCTAACCTTGCTGTTTTCCGGATAATTGTTTTGGCAATTTTCTCGTTGCTGCTGATGCAGGCCAGGAATTTTATGGGTTTAAAATTTTCAGTTTTGATCTCCGTTTCTACCTTTCTTTCCACGTGAGTGGCTACTTCTTTTAAAGCCAGCTCACGAAGTTGTAGAATATGCCCGCTTTGGAAGAAATTACTCAGTGCTGTCTGAATTTTTTCCTTTTTATAGATTTTCCCTTCTTTCAGTCGAGTAAGAAGTTCATCAGCGGTAAGGTCAATATTCACCACTTCATCTGCGAGTGCCAGTATTTTATCCGGAACCCTTTCTGCCACTTCTACTCCTGTGATTTTCTTTACTTCTTCATTCAGGCTTTCAATGTGCTGAATATTCATCGCACTGATAACATTGATGCCGTTATCAAGGATTTCCAGTACGTCCTGCCATCTTTTTTTATTTTTGGAGCCTTCTACATTGGTATGCGCCAGTTCGTCCACTAAAACAACTTCAGGATGTTCATTGATAATGGCCTGAAAATCCATTTCTTCAAGGTTTTTTCCTTTGTAAAAAACTGATTTTCTTTCAATTTCAGGAAGACCTTCTACAAGAGCTACCGTTTCTTCTCTGCCGTGAGTTTCAATATAGCCAATCTTTACATCAATGCCATTTCGCAAAAGAGAATGCGCTTCCTGAAGCATACGGAAGCTCTTTCCTACACCTGCACTCATCCCGATATAAATTTTGAATTTTCCTTTGCGGGACTTCTGAATCAGTTCTAAAAAATCTTTTGCTGATGACATTGATTTTATTCTTTTTAATTTTACTTTAAACACTATTTTCTGTGGCTAAACCGATATTAAAACCAGACCGCTAAACTTGATGTTATAAAGAAATTCCCTTTTCTAAATTCATCATTTTTCGCAAAAATGGCATCTTTGGCAGTAAAACCTCTTGCTTCTGTACGGAAAATCACATTTTTAAAGATCGCATAATCTACATTGAGAGAATATCCGAAGGTCTGAAATCCATTAGGAGTTCCAGTATTGATAATCACTCCATTTTTATCATTGTAATATTCCAATCTCCCTGCCAGTGCCCATTTGTTATCTAATTGATATTTCATTAATACATTTGGGCTGTACCAGATATTATACTGCTCGCTTCCTTTTGATTTTTGCTCTGCACCGATATCAAATCCCAATACTGCAGAGAACTGATCTGTCAATTGAAAGCTTCCATATAAATCATGGAAATACCGCATTCTTTTATCTTCTTTTGCTTTATCATTTCCTACGAATGAGCTGCTGTTCAAAGTAATTTTATCATTCGGTTTATACGTCAACTGATGTCCGAAAGAAATACTCTGGTTTCCTTCCGGTTTGGCAATACGCTGCCAGCCATTCAGCACCAGCCCGCTTAAAAACCATTTTCCGTTATCTGAGGTGTAGGAAATTTTAGCTCCGGTTTCAAAATATGGCGAGTTTTCAGCGGCTAAACTTCTTGTCAGATTCACATTATCTTTTCCTATAGCACTTTCCCAGCCGATATGTGAAGGCATGATTCCTGCATCAATCCAGAGATTTTTATTTTTTGAGATTTTGATACCGATATTGGCTTCATTTACATAGCGCAAAGCATTTTGTTCAGCTGCCATATTATCCTGTGCATACGTTCCGGCCATTAAAGCAACATTGGCACGAATATTTTCACTTTGGTAATTGGCTTTAACCAATCCCAGATTAAGATTCATTTCATTGTGTCTGTTATATGAGTAGAGAAAATTTTGACGCATATGATTTCCAGGTTCATTAAAATCATAGGTGTAAAAGAGTTCTGCATAGGCGGAAAACGTAACTTTATTTCCTGTTTTCAATGAATCTGATGATTGTGCTTTGGCTAAAAACAGCCCTGATAGTGCACATATAGCTAGATATTTTTTCACTTTAGTTTTAAAGGTGTATTCATCATATCAAGGTTTAAAACCTTGATATGATTATTGATTATTAAATTTATTATTTTAATTGATCCAAAGCAATATTAAGCTTCAGTACATTTACTTTTGATGGTCCGAAAAATCCTAACAACGGCTTCTCTGTTTGAGTATTAATTAAGCTTTTGATCTGTTCCTCGGAAAGGTTTCTCACTTTTGCAATTCTTTTGGCCTGATACAGTGCTCCTTCTTCAGAAATATCCGGATCCAGCCCGCTTCCACTTGCCGTAACAAGTTCTACAGGCACTTTCGTATTTCCCATTTCAGGGTTTTTCATTTTTAAAGTATCAATTCTTTTCTGAACTGTTTCCAGATATTCTTCATTGCTGGGACCTTTGTTGCTCCCACCACTTCCTGCTGCATTATAATTAACGGAAGAAGGACGACCGTGAAAGTATTTTTCAGATTTGAATTCCTGTCCGATATTGGCATAAAACTTCTGTCCTTTATCATAGACAATTTCTCCGTTTCCTTTATTCGGAAGTATTTTGGAACCTCCATATACAACCCCCAGATAAATACCTGTCACCACCAGCATTACAAGAGTTAATCTGAATGCTGAAACAATATGATTTTTCATTTTTTTAATTTTAATAGAATAAACTGATTACCAGATCAATGATTTTGATTCCGATAAACGGAACGATTACCCCGCCTAAACCATAAATCAAAAGGTTTCTTCTCAATAAGGCACTTGCACCAATCGGTTTGTAAGCCACTCCTTTCAACGCCAGCGGAATCAGGAACGGAATGATTATCGCATTGAAAATAACCGCTGATAATATGGCTGTTTCCGGGCTGTGAAGATTCATAATATTAAGCTTCTGAAGGGAAGGAATAAAAGTGATAAAGAGCGCAGGAATAATGGCAAAATATTTCGCCACGTCATTTGCAATACTGAAAGTTGTCAAAGTACCTCTTGTCATCAGCAGCTGCTTCCCAATTTCTACGATTTCGATCAACTTTGTAGGGTCATTATCAAGATCTACCATGTTTCCGGCTTCTTTTGCAGCCTGTGTTCCACTGTTCATGGCTACACCTACATCGGCTTGTGCCAGTGCCGGAGCATCATTAGTACCGTCACCCATCATCGCTACCAGCTTACCTTCCTGCTGTTCCTTTTTGATGTAATTCATCTTATCTTCAGGTTTGGCTTCGGCAATAAAATCGTCTACTCCAGCTTTTTCTGCGATAAATTTGGCAGTCAGAGGGTTATCGCCGGTTACCATTACCGTTTTCACTCCCATCTTTCTCAGTCTTTGAAAACGTTCCTGAATTCCGGTTTTGATGATATCCTGAAGCTCAATAACGCCCCATACTTTTTCATTCACAGAAACTACCAGAGGAGTTCCTCCGTTTTCAGAAATTTTGGTTACCGCATCCTGAGTTTCCTGTGGGAAGATATTCCCGGCTTTTTCAGTCAGTTTTTTTATCGTATCATAAGCTCCTTTACGGATTCTTGTTTCGTCAAAATCAATTCCTGAAGTTCTTGTTTCTGCTGTAAAATCGATATAAACAGGATTCGCAACCAGCAAGTCTTCAGATTTCAAAGCACTCAGTTCAATGATTGATTTTCCTTCCGGTGTTTCGTCAGCCACAGAACTTAATGCAGAAGCTTTAATAAATTTGTCAAGTTCGATTCCGTTTGCAGGATGAAACTGAGTTGCCTTACGGTTTCCGATAGTGATTGTTCCGGTTTTATCAAGCAACAGAACATCAATATCACCCGCAGTTTCCACTGCTTTACCACTTTTTGTAATCACATTTGCTCTTAAAGCTCTGTCCATCCCCGCAATCCCGATTGCAGAAAGCAGACCACCGATGGTTGTCGGAATAAGACAAACGAAAAGAGATATAAATGCCGCTATGGTAATCGGAGTCTGCGCATAGTCTGCAAAAGGCTTTAAAGTGAGGGTAACAATGATAAATGTAAGGGTAAATCCTGCCAGAAGTATAGTTAGTGCGATTTCGTTAGGTGTTTTCTGTCTTGAAGCTCCTTCTACAAGGGCAATCATTTTATCAAGGAAGGATTCTCCTGGTTTTGTGGTTACTTTCACTTTAATTCTGTCTGAAAGAACTTTTGTTCCTCCTGTTACAGAACTTTTATCTCCTCCGGATTCACGGATTACAGGTGCACTTTCTCCGGTAATTGCTGATTCATCAATGGTTGCAAGACCTTCAATAATTTCACCATCCATTGGAATCTGATCTCCGGCTTCGCAAAGGAAAATATCACCTAAAGTCATTTCAGCTGACATTTTCAACACTGTTTCTACCTGAAAACCTGGTTTATTATCAATGACCAATTTAGCCGGAGTTTCTTCTCTTGTTTTTCTGAGAGTATCAGCCTGTGCTTTTCCTCTTGCTTCCGCAATAGCTTCTGCAAAATTGGCAAACAGAACGGTGAAAAATAAAATAATAAATACTAAAAAGTTATAGGAAAAGCTTCCCTGGGTTTTATCACCAGTAAGACTGAACATGCTTACAATAAACATGACAATGGTTCCGATTTCCACCAGAAACATTACTGGATTTTTAAACATAATTTTCGGATTCAGTTTCACGAAGGACTGTTTTATCGCTTCGTTGACCAAATCTCTCTGAAACAATGTTTGTGACTGATTTTTCATTTTTTTGAAAGAGTTTATATCATTGTAAATCAATAGTAACCATCAAGGTCTGCCAGATAATGAGGATAGATATGGATAATATTAAGTGAACGTTTCAGTAAGTGTCAGACTAGCTTCCTCCAACTTTTCGGCTTCCTTAATGGTTGAATATTGATTTTAATTTTTAATGTTCACATTTTTATTTTGAGAAATACTGAATCTGCTCTGCAATAGGGCCTAATGTCAATGCAGGGAAGAATGACAATGCTGCAATCAGTAAAATCACCGCCAGGGTCATAAAGCCGAAAGTAGCTGTATCTGTTTTCAGTGTTCCGGAACTTTCGGGGATATATTTTTTCTGTGCCAGTAATCCTGCAATAGCAACAGGGCCTATAATCGGGATGAATCTGGATAATAAAAGAACAATTCCCGTTGAGATATTCCACCATGGTGTATTGTCTCCCAGTCCTTCGAATCCGGATCCGTTATTGGCTGCAGAAGAAGTAAACTCGTACAGCATTTCACTGAAACCATGGAAACCTGGATTATTCAATGTTTTTGCTCCAAATTCTGGTAGATAAGCCGTTAAAGCTGTTCCTGCAAGAATTAAAAAAGGATGGAATAAAGCCACAATCATAGCGATTTTCATCTCTTTGGCTTCAATCTTTTTCCCCATAAATTCAGGGGTTCGCCCTACCATCAGACCACTGATGAATACAGCCAGAATGATAAAGATGAAGTAGTTCAGAATTCCAACCCCGCAGCCTCCGTAGAAGCAGTTGATCATCATGGCAAGCAGCTCATTCATCCCCGAGAGAGGCATAGTACTGTCATGCATGGAATTCACAGATCCCGTAGAAATAACTGTAGTAGCGATACTCCAATAGCCGGATGAAGCACTTCCGAAACGGATTTCTTTACCTTCCATTGCTCCCAGACTGCTGTCTGTTCCCATTTGTGTAATCAGAGGATTTCCAGCCGTTTCATTCACAACATTCGGAATGGTAAGAGCAAGAAAACCGACTGTCATTACGGTAAAGATCACCCATGACAGTTTCCTTTTATTCAGATAAAAACCCAGTGCAAATACTAATGCAAACGGAATGATCATCTGAGTGACCATCTCTGTCATATTGGTGATATAATTAGGATTTTCAAGCGGATGTGCCGAGTTGGCTCCGAAAAATCCACCTCCATTAGTTCCTAAATGTTTAATTGCAACAAATGCAGATACAGGACCTCTGGAAACATCAGCCTTCTGTCCCTCCAATGTGATGATATGATCCTTTCCTTCAAAAGTCATAGGACTTCCGTTCATAGAAAGAATTAAAGCAACAATCACACTTATAGGAACTAAGATTCTGACCATTGATTTTGTGAAATAATCATAAAAGTTCCCTAATTCTGTACTTGTTTTTTCTTTAAAAGCTTTGAAAAGGACAGCCATTGCTGCCATACCTGTTGCTGCAGTTACAAACTGTAAAAACATCAGATAAAGCTGGCTCAAATAGCTTACCCCGGTTTCTCCTGAATAATGCTGTAAATTACAGTTAACCAAGAATGAAATGGTTGTATTAAAAGCCAGATCGGGAGACATATTCGGGTTTCCATCAGGATTTAAAGGCAGCCATGCCTGATTCAATAAAAGAAGGAATCCAATGATGAACCATATAAGATTGATCGCCAGCATGGCGTACATATTCTGCTTCCAATTCATCTGACGGGCAGGATTAATCCCCGAAACTTTATAAATTAACTTTTCAATGGGTTCAAAAACCGGATCAAGAAAAGTCTTTTTGTATCCATAAACATTAGCTATATATTTTCCTAAAAAAATTCCGATAACTAACGTGACAGCAAACATTGCTATAATGCCTAAAATTTCTGTATTCATGATTGTTTAAAATTTTTCAGGTTTTATTAAAACATAACAGATATACACAAAGGCAAGTATTGAGAGGAAAAATAAACTCCACATAATTTATATTCTATCAAAAAATTCAACTGATTTATATAAAAGCCAAAACAATACTGCAAAAAGCAGGATTAAACTTATAAGCATCATATCTTAATCATTAGGGTTAAAAGAGTCAGTAATACGTACGATACAATAAGCAGACTAAAAGTAGAATGCTCCCGTTTTTTAAACGTTTTTCTTGAAATTGTCATTTTTAAATATTTTATTCAGAGACTATATGCCAAAAGAAAGTCCATTTTGAAAAACAAACATATAAAACACTGAATAACAATAAATTAAACCACAACATCAAACCATATAAAAACAGAAAAGCCTATCAAAATGATAGGCTCTTTATTAAAATGATAATAAGTTTATTTTAATCCGTATTCTTCCAGTTTACGGTATAGTGTGGCAATACCAATCTCAAGTAATCTGGCTGCTTCCGCTTTATTTCCTTTTGTATATTGTAATACTTTCTGAATATGTATTTTTTCCAGGGAACGGATGCTTAAAGAATCGCTTTCCGGAATTGCTTTTTCAGAATAATGAGGAAGACTGTCGGCATCAAGGATATTATTATCCATCAAGATTAAACTTCGTTCCACAGCATTTCTCAACTCACGGATATTTCCCTTCCAGTCGTTTTTCTCCAATGCTTTATAATAATCCGGACTTACCTGAACAGATGACAAATGAAGTTTATGAGAAAAAAGGTCAATAAAATTCTTCGCAAGTACTTTCAGATCTTCTTTTCTATTGCGCAGAGACGGAAGAGTGATTTCAAATACATTCAGTCTGAAATAGAGGTCTTCTCTGAAGTTTCCCTGCTTTATTTCATCTTCCAAATCTCTGTTAGTAGCTGCGATTAATCTGAAATCAGATTTTGAAACTTTCGTCTCACCCATTTTGATAAACTCTCTGGTTTCCAAAACCCTGAGAAGCTTGGCCTGAAGTTCTATCGGCATCTCTCCAATTTCATCCAGAAACAAAGTACCTCCATTTGCTTCTTCAATCAATCCCTTCTTGTCTTTTACAGCACCGGTAAAAGCCCCTTGTTTATGCCCGAAAAGCTCACTTTCCAGAATCTCTTTACTGAATGCCGAGCAGTTAATTGCTACAAAGCTGTTTTTCTTTCTGTCACTCCCTTCATGAATCGCACTTGCAAAGACTTCTTTACCCGTTCCTGTTTCTCCTGTAAGCAAAACAGCGGCGTCTGTTAAAGCCACTTTTTCAGCCAATTTCTTGGCCTGTAAAATTAAAGGTGATTTCCCTATGATCTGGTCAAATCCTTTGGTGACAACCTGTTGTACTGTTCTTGATTTGTTATCCTTTACCTTTTCAAGAGCTTTGTACACCAATGGGATAATTTTTTCATTATCATCACCTTTCACCAGATAATCATATGCTCCATTCTTCATAGCCTGCACTGCATCAGTAATATTACCGAAAGCCGTCATCAGAATAATTTCCAGCTGAGGATATTTGCTTTTAATAGACTTTATCAATTCTACTCCAAAAGCATCAGGCAGACGGACATCGCTTAAAACAACATCAAAATCATATTGCTCCAGCATTGTCATCGCTGAACGTGCCGTAGAAGCTTCTTTTACATTAAAATTTTCTTGGGAGAGAATCATTCCTAATAACTTAAGAAGTTTGATCTCATCATCGATGATCAGAATGTTTCCTGACATTATAATTATTTTTGGAAAACTGATACAAACTTATTGAATTTATTCGAGGAAAATAGGGATTATAGAGAATAGTTTTGTGAACAACTCTGAAATTTCGGGCGCATTCTCCCGCTATCCATTCATACTCCTCGCGCCAGGGCTTTCCTGCGCTCAAAACCAACAGCTTTACCAGGCGTGCTACGGGGTAACCATTACTATCGGGGCTAGGGAAGACGAATGATGAACGATAATTATGAATTATAAATGATGAGTTATGAATTATAGACCCTGAGTTGGTTAGGAGTGATCAATTTTAAATTGTGAGTTTCTAAGATCTAATATGCCCAATCATGTCATTCCGTAGGAATCCAGCCACATTTGTTAACGTGAAGGATTCAAAGGAATACTAATAGGCACTTTTAATACTAAGTGATTTAATAATCTCAGCTATGTTTGATGATAGAATTTAAAATGGATTATTCGGACTCCTGCGGAGTGACAAGATAGTATGTGCTCTGAATGATAAGTAATAAGTGATCAATGTAATGTATGATTTGGATTGAATGGCAACAGCAAACAATCAATCATTACTCATTGCTCATTAGCGATTACTCATTGCTTATGTTTGTGTTGAGATTTGTACTTATTTGACGGGTAATTTGGTTTGAGTTGTGTACAAAGCAAAAAAAATCCTTTATCTTATGATAAAGGATTTTTAAAAATAAAATAAAAACTGGCGGCGGCCTACTCTCCCGCTTTCGCAGTACCATCGGCGCTGGTGGGCTTAACTTCTGTGTTCGGAATGGGAACAGGTGAGCCCCACCGCTAAAACCACCCTAAAGAAGGTATATAGCATCTGGCTATTTGCTGCTGGCTCTTGGCTATTTGCCATTCGCTAACCGCTAGTCGCCAATTGCATTTTTAAGCGATAAAAACTTTCACAAAGACAAAACCTTCACTGCGCATAAAGTACTTGTCGTATTTATTATTTAATAATTTGATATAGCAACCAAAGGCTATAAATCTACGGGTAATTAGTACTACTCGGCTATGACATTACTGTCTTTACACCTGTAGCCTATCAACGTCGTCATCTACAACGACCCTTAAAAGATGTCTCATCTTGAGGCGAGTTTCGCACTTATATGCTTTCAGTGCTTATCTCTTCCAAACGTAGCTACTCAGCGGTGCACCTGGCGGTACAACTGATACACCAGAGGTTTGTTCAATTCGGTCCTCTCGTACTAGAATCAAGCCCTCTCAAACATCTAACGCCCGCAATAGATAGAGACCGAACTGTCTCACGACGTTCTGAACCCAGCTCGCGTGCCACTTTAATGGGCGAACAGCCCAACCCTTGGGACCTTCTCCAGCCCCAGGATGTGACGAGCCGACATCGAGGTGCCGAACCTCCCCGTCGATGTGAGCTCTTGGGGGAGACTAGCCTGTTATCCCCGGAGTACCTTTTATCCTATGAGCGATGGCCCTTCCATACGGAACCACCGGATCACTATGTCCTGCTTTCGCACCTGATCGACTTGTAGGTCTCACAGTCAAGCACCCTTATGCCATTACACTCTACGCACGGTTACCAAGCGTGCTGAGGGTACCTTTGAAAGCCTCCGTTACTCTTTTGGAGGCGACCACCCCAGTCAAACTACCCACCACGCAATGTCCTTCTAAAAGAAGTTAGGCTCCAAGTAAGTAAAGGGTGGTATTTCAACGTTGGCTCCACCTACACTAGCGTGCAAGCTTCAAAGCCTCCCACCTATCCTACACATTACTTACTCAAAGTCAATACGAAGTTATAGTAAAGGTTCACAGGGTCTTTTCGTCCCATTGCGGGTAATCGGCATCTTCACCGATACTACAATTTCACCGAGCTCGTGGCTGAGACAGTGCCCAGATCGTTACACCATTCGTGCAGGTCGGAACTTACCCGACAAGGAATTTCGCTACCTTAGGACCGTTATAGTTACGGCCGCCGTTTACTGGGGCTTCAGTTAATGCCTTCGGTTTAACCCTAAGCACCTTCCTTAACCTTCCAGCACCGGGCAGGTGTCAGACCCTATACAGCATCTTTCGATTTAGCAGAGTCCTGTGTTTTTGATAAACAGTCGCCTGGGCCTCTTCACTGCGGCCACCATTGCTGATGGCGTCTCTTCTTCCGAAGTTACGAGACTATTTTGCCTAGTTCCTTAGCCACGACTCACTCGAGCACCTTAGGATTCTCTCCTCGACCACCTGTGTCGGTTTTGGTACGGGTTGCTTCACTTCGGCTTTTCTTGGATCAGATTACACTACAGCAGCTTCGCCCGAAGGCTAGGCCTTGACTATTCCGTCAGTCTTTAGCAGCTACATCCAACCGTCCCCTTTTTAGTGTGAGCAAGTATGGGAATATTAACCCATTGTCCATCCACTACCCCTTTCGGGTTCGCGTTAGGTCCCGACTAACCCTCAGCTGATTAGCATGGCTGAGGAAGCCTTGGTCTTTCGGTGAGCAGGTTTCTCGCCTGCTTTATCGTTACTTATGCCTACATTTTCTTTTCTATCCGCTCCACAATACCTCACGATACTGCTTCGGCGCAAATAGAATGCTCTCCTACCAGATATATCTAAAATATAAATCCATAGCTTCGGTAATATGTTTATGCCCGATTATTATCCATGCCGGACCGCTCGACTAGTGAGCTGTTACGCACTCTTTAAATGAATGGCTGCTTCCAAGCCAACATCCTAGCTGTCAATGCAGTCCAACCGCGTTGCTTCAACTTAACATATATTTTGGGACCTTAGCTGTTGGTCTGGGTTCTTTCCCTCTCGGACATGGACCTTAGCACCCATGCCCTCACTGCCGTAGAACATTTATTAGCATTCGGAGTTTGTCAGGAATTGGTAGGCGATGAAACCCCCGCATCCAATCAGTAGCTCTACCTCTAATAAACTTATATACGACGCTGCACCTAAATGCATTTCGGAGAGTACGAGCTATCTCCCAGTTTGATTGGCCTTTCACCCCTACCCACAGGTCATCCGAAGACTTTTCAACGTCAACCGGTTCGGTCCTCCACTCTGTGTTACCAGAGCTTCAACCTGCCCATGGGTAGATCACAAGGTTTCGCGTCTAATCCTACTAACTATGCGCCCTATTCAGACTCGCTTTCGCTCCGGCTCCGGTACTTAATACCTTAACCTCGCTAGTAAAATTAACTCGTAGGCTCATTATGCAAAAGGCACGCCGTCACAGCATTACGCTGCTCCGACCGCTTGTAGGCGTACGGTTTCAGGTTCTATTTCACCCTTCTATTCGAAGTGCTTTTCACCTTTCCTTCACAGTACTTGTTCACTATCGGTCTTTCAGGAGTATTTAGCCTTGGAGGATGGTCCCCCCATATTCAGACAGGATTTCACGTGTCCCGCCCTACTCATTTATCACTCAAATATGCCTTTCATATACGGGGCTATCACCCTCTATGGCCGTTCTTTCCAGAACATTCTATTAAACATATATCAGCTTTTGGGCTAATCCGCTTTCGCTCGCCACTACTTACGGAATCTCTTCGATTTCTTTTCCTCCGGGTACTTAGATGTTTCAGTTCTCCGGGTTTGCTCCTCTTACGAGGTAATACATCTTCAATGTATTGGGTTGCCCCATTCGGACATCTGCGGATCAATTCGTGTGTGCCAATCCCCGCAGCTTTTCGCAGCTTACCACGTCCTTCTTCGCCTCTGAAAGCCTAGGCATCCGCCATACGCCCTTAACGATTTCTTTCCTATTGGTTACTCAAGCGCTTTATGCGCTCGGTTTTCTCTTTGTGATGTCTTTACCGTTAATGTCAATGATCTTAATGTCTTCTTGTCCAATTGATGAACAGATGTTGTTTTTGGCTCCATCCGTAACTTTTAAATCAATCTTCCAAAACTGTGGAGAATAAGGGAGTCGAACCCTTGACCTCCTGCGTGCAAGGCAGGCGCTCTAGCCAGCTGAGCTAATTCCCCCTCTAGTTGCTGTTGGCTTCTTGCTTCTCGCTATTGGCTCTATTGCCATCAGCTATAAGCTATTTGCCAGCCGCATTAATTAGTAGTCTCGGGCAGGCTCGAACTGCCGACCTCTACATTATCAGTGTAGCGCTCTAACCAGCTGAGCTACGAGACTGTCTCTTAGACGTAAAGAGGATAGACTGATAGATAATTGACCCGCGTCTCTTCTCTAAACTCTCTCTTCTTTGTCTCTCTCAATCCCTTTACTAATTTCTAGTGGGTTTTGTATTTTTAATATAACCAACCAAACAAAAAACTAAAGCTTTACTTTGAAGTAAGTACTTTGTATCTTACGATACTAATTTTGTTTATCGTCATAAGACGCTCTAAAATGAGATGTTCCAGCCGCACCTTCCGGTACGGCTACCTTGTTACGACTTAGCCCTAGTTACCTGTTTTACCCTAGGCAGCTCCTGTTACGGTCACCGACTTCAGGTACCCCAGACTTCCATGGCTTGACGGGCGGTGTGTACAAGGCCCGGGAACGTATTCACCGCGCCATGGCTGATGCGCGATTACTAGCGATTCCAGCTTCATAGAGTCGAGTTGCAGACTCCAATCCGAACTGAGACCGGCTTTCGAGATTTGCATCACATCGCTGTGTAGCTGCCCTCTGTACCGGCCATTGTATTACGTGTGTGGCCCAAGGCGTAAGGGCCGTGATGATTTGACGTCATCCCCACCTTCCTCTCTACTTGCGTAGGCAGTCTCACTAGAGTCCCCAACTTAATGATGGCAACTAGTGACAGGGGTTGCGCTCGTTGCAGGACTTAACCTAACACCTCACGGCACGAGCTGACGACAACCATGCAGCACCTTGAAAAATGTCCGAAGAAAAGTCTATTTCTAAACCTGTCATTTCCCATTTAAGCCTTGGTAAGGTTCCTCGCGTATCATCGAATTAAACCACATAATCCACCGCTTGTGCGGGCCCCCGTCAATTCCTTTGAGTTTCATTCTTGCGAACGTACTCCCCAGGTGGCTAACTTATCACTTTCGCTTAGTCTCTGATTCCGAAAAACCAAAAACGAGTTAGCATCGTTTACGGCGTGGACTACCAGGGTATCTAATCCTGTTCGCTCCCCACGCTTTCGTCCATCAGCGTCAGTTGTTGCTTAGTAACCTGCCTTCGCAATTGGTGTTCTAAGTAATATCTATGCATTTCACCGCTACACTACTTATTCCAGCTACTTCAATAACACTCAAGACCTGCAGTATCAATGGCAGTTTCACAGTTAAGCTGTGAGATTTCACCACTGACTTACAGATCCGCCTACGGACCCTTTAAACCCAATAAATCCGGATAACGCTTGCACCCTCCGTATTACCGCGGCTGCTGGCACGGAGTTAGCCGGTGCTTATTCGTATAGTACCTTCAGCTACTCTCACGAGAGTAGGTTTATCCCTATACAAAAGAAGTTTACAACCCATAGGGCCGTCGTCCTTCACGCGGGATGGCTGGATCAGGCTCTCACCCATTGTCCAATATTCCTCACTGCTGCCTCCCGTAGGAGTCTGGTCCGTGTCTCAGTACCAGTGTGGGGGATCACCCTCTCAGGCCCCCTAAAGATCGTAGACTTGGTGAGCCGTTACCTCACCAACTATCTAATCTTGCGCGTGCCCATCTCTATCCACCGGAGTTTTCAATTTCTAATGATGCCATCAAAAATATTATGGGGTATTAATCTTCCTTTCGAAAGGCTATCCCCCAGATAAAGGCAGGTTGCACACGTGTTCCGCACCCGTACGCCGCTCTCAAGATCCCGAAAGATCTCTACCGCTCGGCTTGCATGTGTTAGGCCTCCCGCTAGCGTTCATCCTGAGCCAGGATCAAACTCTCCATTGTATGTTTGTCTGACTCACTCAAAGTTTTTTAACGCTTTAGTTTTTCTTTACTTGGTTGTTATATTGTATGTCAATGATCTTTATATCTTTCGCTTTTTAACGTAGCAATCTTCTCTGTCAGTGTCACTCCGTATTTGCGAGTGCAAAAGTAAAACTTTATTTCTTAATGACCAAATGTTTTGAAAGAAAATTTTAAAGTTTTTTTAAGTAACCTTAATTCCTTTCTTAACCTTAATCACCCTACTCCTGCGCTCCCTTTATTTGGGACTGCAAAGATACAAACTCTTTTTTAACCCGCAACTTTTTTTAATAAAAGTTTTGAAGTTTTTTCGTCCGTCTCTTTTTGAAGTATCTTAATGTCTTAGCTTATCTAAAAGCTCTTCTGCGCTACTGATGTACTCTCGTTTTCAGTGGGGCAAAGATAACAACTTCTTGCAACGCAAAACAAGTTTATTTAACATAAATTTTACCTTTCCGTAATATTTAACCCTAAACTACTGAAACAAAGGATCAAAAATTTTAAACATTTGTTTGGAAGAAGGAAGGGAAAGTTGGAGAGTTGGAGGGTTTGAGCGTGGGAGAGGGTTTTCGTTCGGTGGAAAGGGATTCGGGATACGAGGTGCGGGGTGCGGGGGTTGGTGCGGAATGATCAAAATAAGGTATATATATAATTATATAGAATAGCTTTTTAAAAGTTTTGGCTGCGGTATAGTATTTATTAGTATTTATAATCATTATTATTCTATATCCCGGATAGTATTGTCACTCCGTAGGAATCCGGATAAAACTCTTCCGTAAAATTAAAATAGCTGAAATATAATTCAGCTTAATTAAAATGCTTCGACTCAGCTCAGCATGACACTGCTAATACTAACTGCTAAAAAAAATCTTCAACATATTCTGCCAACTTATTTCCTTTAAAAGCTCTCGTAAAGAAGTTTGGATTCCTGAGCAATGACACGATGGAAATAGAGATTTATACTCAATAACCATCTTACATAGAAATCAGGAATATGAAATTCAACACCAATGTTCTTTTTCTACATAGAAACCCGAAACTCGAAACCCTCCTACCCCGAAACTCATCATTCATCATTCATAATTTATAATTTATAATTTATAATTCCCACCCCTAGCCCTGATAGAAATGGTTACCCCGCAGCTTGGGTTGGAGAGCAGATGGGTTTGCGCGTGGGAAAGCACCGCGCGAGGAGTAGAAATGGATAGCAGGAATAAGCTCCTGAAAAAAATCGTATATATAATAATGGATAGTAAAAGCTATACCTATATATAGTAATGAAGATATTAAATAAAAAAGAGAGTGCCGACAGCAGCCTTTGTATCCTTTCTATTATAGGTTTTTCATTCTTATGATTTACCTTTTCAACTATCACCATAGATGTAATAGTGATAAAACCGGCCATCATCTTTTTTTGATTTCATACATTTGTAGTGCATTCCGGATTCTAAGGAGTGAAATGAGTTTTATATGACAGACAGAAAATATAAGGAAACGGTTCATACTGATAAAAACCAATACGAATATATTACAATAACACACGACGAAAATAACGTCAGAATCTATACTTTGAAAAATGGGCTGAAAGTTTTTCTTGCTCAAAATTTCGATGCTCCGAGGATACAGACTTTTATTCCTGTAAGAACCGGAAGCAATAATGATCCGGCCGATAATACAGGACTGGCTCATTATCTAGAGCATATGATGTTTAAAGGAACTTCAAAAATCGGGACTCAAAACTGGGAAAAGGAAAAAGAACTTCTGGACCAGATCTCAGCTTTGTATGAAGAGCATAAAGCAGAACAGGATCCTGAAAAGAAAAAAGAAATCTATAAAAAGATTGATGAAGTTTCTCAGGAAGCCAGCCAATACGCTATTGCGAATGAATATGACAAAGCCATTTCTTCTTTGGGAGCCAGCGGAACAAATGCGCATACCTGGTTTGATGAAACAGTATATAAAAACAATATTCCAAACAACGAGCTTGAAAAGTGGCTGAAAATAGAAAAGGAGAGATTTTCTGAAATTGTACTTCGTCTTTTTCATACGGAACTGGAATCTGTGTATGAAGAGTTCAACAGGGCTCAGGATAATGACACAAGACTTGTAAGCTATGAATTGATGAGTGCTCTTTTCCCTACGCATCCTAATGGCCAACAGACGACACTGGGAAGACCGGAGCATTTGAAAAACCCTTCTATGAAGGCTATTCATAAGTATTTTGATGAATATTATGTTCCTAATAACTATGCAATGGTGCTGGTTGGTGATCTTGATTTTGAAGAGACCATTCAATTAGTTGATCAATATTTTGGTACTTTACCTTATAAAGAGCTTCCGAAAAAGACACCTATCATTGAACAACCCATTACAGAAATTGTCACAAGAACGGTGAAAAGCCCTACTACTCCACGCACTCAGCTGGCATGGAGAACGGAAAGCTATGGAACAAGAAATGCCATGCTTGCAGATGTTGTTGCGAATATCCTCAGCAACAGAGGTGAAGCCGGATTACTGGATCTGCACATCAATCAGACTCAAAAAATGCTTTGGGCTCAAGCATTTTCTGTAGGTTTAAGACAATATGGATATTTTTCTATTGTAGCCGTACCTAAAGAAAATCAAACTCTGGAAGAAGCAAAGAACATGGTCCTGGAGGAAATCGAATTGATAAAGAAAGGTGATTTCCCTGACTGGATGCTGCCGGCAATCATCAATGATTTCAAAATTCAGAGAATGAAAGGCCTTGAAACGGCCGAAGGACTTGCTACGACACTGTACGATTCTTATATAAAAGGAAGAACATGGGAGCAGGAACTGAATGAGATGGATGAGTATGCTGCTTTTACGAAGGAAGATGTAGTAAATTTTGCCAAGGATTTTTTCAAAGAAAATTATGTTGTTGTCAATAAAGAAAAAGGGGTCAATGATACGTTGATCAGAGTTGAAAATCCAGGTATTACGCCTGTTAAAATCAACAGGGATACTCAGTCTGATTTTTTAAGAGAGATTTTAATGGATAAGACGGAGGATATTAAACCTGAATTTATCGACTATCAGAAAGAGATTGCCACTGATCAGCTTAACGGAAAAAAATTAAGTTCCGTCAAGAATAAATATAATGATATTGCACAGCTGCATTTCATTTTTCCTTTTGGAAGCGATAATGACAGAGATCTCGGAATTTCCACTCAGTTGCTGCAATACCTTGGTACGGATACTCTTTCGCCTGAAGATTTAAAAAAGGAATTTTTTAAAATCGGGATCAGCAATGATTTCAAAACTACGAATGACCAGTTGATTATCTCTCTAAGCGGACTGGAAGAAAATATAGAAAAAGGAATTGCTCTACTGCAGCACTGGATGCATGATGTAAAACCAAATCAGGAAATCTACAATCAGTTTGTGGGAACTGTACTGGAAAACAGAGAGGCTATCAAGAAGGATAAAAACCGTATTATGACAGCGCTGACCAATTATACCAAATTGGGCGTTCACTCACGTTTTACGGATGTTATTTCTAAAGAGGAACTTGAAAACAGCAACTCTGAAGTATTCACTGACAGAATGAAAAAGCTTTTCAAATATCCATATCAGGTATTCTTCTATGGTAAAAACTTTGAGAATTTCAAGGGATATATTGGTCAGTATATAGAAACTGAAAGTCTTCAGATTCCGGAAGCGAAGCAATATCCAGAGCCTGCCACCGGAGGAAATGTAAATTTCATCAATTATGATATGGTTCAGATGGAAATGAGCAAGATCGGAAAGGGAAATCTTGTGAATCCGCTTCATTTTGGAAAGATCAATGTATTTAATGAATATTTTGGACGGGGATTATCTTCAATTGTTTTCCAAGAGATGCGTGAAAGTAAAAGTCTTGCTTATTCTGCTTACGTTTCTTATGCAGCCAACTCTGAACTTAACCATCCTGATTATGTAACAACCTATATCGGAACTCAGCCTGATAAGCTTATGGTTGCCGTGGATACACTAAACGAGTTGATGAAAGAACCTCCTGAAGTACCTATTCAGTTTGAAAATTCCAGAAATGCAGCCCTTAAACAGATTGCTTCTACAAGAGTAACCCGTGAAAACGTTTTTTTCAATACATTAGATTTGAAAAAGCTCAATATTTATCATGATTTCAGAAAAGATATTTATAAACAGATCCAGGATCTGAAATTTGAAGATATCAGACATTTTTATCAGACAGAAGTGAAATCCATAGATTTTAATACAGCCATTATCGGTAAAAAAGAAAATCTGAATATGGAAGCCGTCAATAAAATGGGAACATTTAAAGAAGTAAGTCTGAAAGATATTTTCGGACATTAAAAAACAAACCGTCTGATAGCATTATCAGGCGGTTTGTTTTTATAAATGATAATTTAATTGATCAATGATAATTCATAATTCTATTACGTCATCATACAATCTCCGTCTCCATCCTGATAGTTAGGATTAAAATTATCGGGAAGCAATTCCAGCAGCCGTTGATGAAACAGATATTCTCTTTTAAAATTACGGTTATAGATATGGGAAAACGCTTTTGATTCCTGTATTGCCTTGTTCAGCCTGGCCTGATAACTGGTAAAGCCTTTCACTTTATTGATGATAATGAAGTAATTTAAAAACTGAACTACCTCAGCTAAGTCAGAAGTTGAAAAAAGGTAGGGAATTTTAAGGTATCCGTCGCGGAGCTGTAATAGTAAGCAAGCTTTGAGCTGATTATTCTGATCGAAAATCTTAATCCAAAAATATTTAAATGTACCCGCAAAGCTTGAAAAGAGATATTTTTCATCTTTTCTACCTTCCAAAACCCATGGATAGTCTATAAAAGTATTGATTTCATCTGCATTGCGTACCCCGGAAAATTCAGTCATAAAATCAGCACTTTCTTTGTCAATACGAGGAAGAACTTCATATTTGAAATCCGGTTTCTGTACTGGTAAGTTTTTTATTGAGATGAATACACTGGCAGCAGCATCCAAAGCCTGAAAAAGTGGCTTCAATGGTTGTGTTCCCGGTCTTTTTTCAGGAATCATTTTAGCGGCATCGGTTCTGAAGTAATACCTTTTCCCCTCTTTAGGAAAGACATATTCAAAAACACCCATGATATTGTAAAGTGCTTCTGCTTCTTTGGTAAATTCTGTAATGGCAATTCTACCTTCATATTCTTCAAAAACCTTTTTCAGCAATGCTTTTGCGGGTCTTTTTTTCCGGTATTCAGGGTTTGCATACAAAGTGCTCAGCCACGCATATCGGATTTTTTTTCCATTAATGATAAAATAATCCGGGAAGCATCCTACATAACCGATCAGTTTTTCTTCAGAGAAAGCCAGAATAAGAAGGGTATCTTCCTCTGATGCTTTAGGATTCCGAATATGTGATAATGCACGATGTTTCGTAACAGGAAGAAAATCATACTGCAAAAATGCTCCGGATGATATAAAATCTTCCAGTTCTTTTCTGTTGAATGTTTTCAGCGTTATCATTTTCTCAGAATCATATTTTTATTAATCAGCCTTTTCAGTTTGAAGTATGCCATTTCTTTTTTCAGTATCTGTTCTCCACTCTCCCCCATTTCCATTGGAATTCTTTGAAAATTTCTCTTCACACTATCCAGCTTTATTCCTGCACAGCCAAAACTGCAGTAGATTTCTTCATTTTTAAAAAGCTCATCAAAAAAATCTTTCTGAACCTCAAAATCAGTAAACGGAAATGCAAAACTTTCATAGAGGAAACCGTTTTCCTTCAAATAAGCAAAAGTTTTATCTGTAGTTTCCATCTGTTCTTTCAATGATAAGTCTCCGTATTTCGGGTGATCCCAGCTGTGAGAAGAAATTCCGAAACCTCTTCCGGCAAGTTCTTTTAACTCTTCTGTGCTTAAATAAGGTTTGAATTCTTTTGAATAGGCATTAAAATCCACTTCAAGCTTTTCAGCAAGCTGATCCAGAATATCTTTTTCCTGATAATTTACAGATAAAATTTTCTTCTTTAAAATGCTTCTATCGGCGTTCTGAAGCGATAGCACAAAATAAATTTTAGGATCAATGGTTTTCTTTTTTTCAACGGCATCTGCAAGAAGACTGGCTTTGCATCTGAACATCATATCTTTATTGTCTATAAAAGCCGGATTAACAAAATTGCAGGCATAAATACCTTTTCTTTCCAAAATGGGCACCGCAATATCATAAAACTCTCTGAAACCGTCATCAAATGTAAGCAGGGCAATTTTTTTCTTAGATTTAAAATCACCAGACATATAATCCTTGAACTGCTGCCAGTTGACAAACTGGAAATTCTTTGCAAGATGATCAAGATCTTCTTCAAACTGTTTTGTATTCTTATACCGGATCACATGTTTTATATGGGGAAGCTCTCTGTCTGAGACACTGTGATAAAGCGGCAAACAGTAATCCAGCGGAAAAGATTTCCCGATATTATCAGATTCAAAAGCTGCCAAAACATTGATGATCCTGTCTTTCATCTTATTTAAAATAAAAAAGAATCTATTCAAAGCTCAGTTCAAATAGATTCTTAAAGGTATAACTTTTAAAAATTATTTTATAATTTTCATTTCATCAACAAGCCACTTTGAGTCAGCGAACTTTTCAATGATGAAAAGGATATATTTTGTGTCTACCATGATGTTTCTGCTGAAACGTGGATCATAGTTGATATCACTCATAGTTCCTTCCCACTGTCTGTCGAAATTCAATCCTACAAGATTTCCGTTGGCATCAAGAGCAGGGCTTCCTGAGTTTCCTCCGGTAGTGTGGTTCGTTGCAGTGAATCCTACAGGAACATCACCTGTTTTATCTTTATAGTTACCGAAATCTTTTTTGTTGTAAAGGTCAATCAGCTTCTTTGGAACATCGAATTCGTAATCTCCAGGAATATATTTTTCCATTACTCCTGCCAGGTGAGTCTGGTATCCGTAAGAAACCGCATCTCTAGGTGTAGATCCTTTTACTTTACCATACGTCACACGAAGCGTTGAGTTAGCATCCGGGAAGAATTTTCTGTCTTTATCCGTCTGCATCTGCTGTGCCATGAACTTTTTCTGTAAAGCATCGATTTTTGCCTGCATTGAAGTATACTGCGGATCTGCGGTTTTCATATAGGTTTCTTTCATAGAAACATACAACTGATAAATAGGATCTTTCTTTAAAGTCTTGATCAGTTTATCCTGGTTAGAAAACGCTTTATCAATATCTGCAGTCAATGTTCCCCCATTCACAGCAGCTCTTCCTGTGATGATAGAATTTTTAGACATATCTTCTATTACAGGAATATTCGGGCTTTCATCTTTATATTTGCTGAAACCAGCCGGTAAAAACTGAGGTGCTGTTTTATTAGCATATAAAGCCAATAGTTTTGCGGTTACTTTAGCATCAAGCTCTGCACTGTAATCTTTGTAGAAAGAGGTTAATTTTGTTTTTAACTTTGTAAGTTCCTTCTCATCCATTCTTCCGGCCTCCACAGAAGCTACAAAATCATAATAATCACCGGCAAGCTTCAATGTTTCTGCATTTTTTACGACTTCCGTGAAATAAGCATTGTTTAAAGCATAAGGTGCCTGATCATTGTACAGTTTATTCAACTGATCCAATGTATTTTTGATCTCCGGATTTTTAGCAACCAAAGAGCCTTCGTACATTACTTTCTTTTCTACAGCATTGGATTTCTTCAATCCTTCTACTTCACCAATCCATTTTTTCCAGTAGTTCGCTACAGAAGCATATTTTGAAGCGTATTTGATACGTGTTTCATTATCAACACGCATTTTTTCATCCAGAGTTTTTAAAGCAACATCACGTACAGCAATTCTTGCAGGATCAATATCCTTCATGATTTTCTCTACGCCTATTGCAGGAAGATATTCTGTAGTCTTTCCCGGGAATCCGAATACAAACGTAAAATCGTTTTCGTTTTTATCTTTTATAGAAACCGGTAAGTAGTGTTTTGGAACGTAAGGTACGTTGTCATTTGAATATTCTGCAGGTCTGTTGTTTTTGTCTGCATAGATTCTGAACATAGAGAAATCTCCGGTATGTCTAGGCCAAACCCAGTTGTCTGTATCACTTCCGAATTTCCCGATGCTTTGAGGCGGAGCTCCTACAAGACGGATATCTTTATAAGTTTCGATGGTGTAAGCATAGTATTTGTTTCCATAATACATTGGCTTTACCATGATTGATTGGTAAGATTCAATTTTCTGAGAGTTTTTATAAACCTCAATATTATTGTTGATCCTTTTGGTAAGTTCCGGTTCCGTCAGGTTATCTGTGCCTTCCAAAATCTGATCAGTAACTTCTTTTATATCTACAATAAAGTCTACTTTTACGCCCGGATTAGGAAGTTCTCCCTGTGTATTTTTTGCCCAGAATCCGTTTGAAAGAAGGTCATTCTGAACGGTAGAATGCGCCTGAATCTGACCGAAACCGCAGTGGTGATTGGTTAAAAGCAGTCCTTTAGGCGAAATAATTTCTGCAGTACATCCGCCGTTAAACTGTACTACCGCATCCTTTATGCTTGGTTTCTGAGGGTTGAAAATATCTTTTGCAGAAATCTTCATTCCCAAATCCTTCATTTCCTTTTCATTCAGCTCAGTAGGAATCCACATTCCTCCATATTGTTGTGCAAATGCCATTGCAGCTGGCAAAAGAAATACAGATAAAAGTATCTTTTTTGTCATAATCAAAATTTTGCCCGAATTTACAAAGAAAAATAAGAATAGACCTTATAAAACAGGCGGAAAAGTTGTTAAGAGTAGGTTTTTGTAAAATGTAAAAAGTAAAATGTATTAATGAAAAGAAAGTAAAAAATTCATTTAATGATCTATATAGTAAACCCGAACCATATACTGTCAACTATCAACCAGCAACATTAAACATTAAACCCTCCCCCCCTATGGCTTACTTTTTGTTGATTGGAAGTAACTTTATTATTAAAAACATATTTAAATCAATTATTATGATGAAAAGCAAAATGTTCATGTTGGGAATGGGAGCAGTTTTATTCATTGCTTCATGTTCTAAAAAAGAAACGACTGAAACAACCGGTACAACCACAGATTCCGCAATAGCTGTTCAACCAGCTGCTACAGACAGTATCACAAAAGCTACTCCTACAGCACCTGGTGACACGTCTGAAAATGCACTGGACTGGGCCGGTACTTATGAAGCGACAGTTCCTTGTGCTGACTGTCCGGGAATCAAGACTTCTTTAACATTGAATAATGATAAAACCTTCAGCATTTCTGAAGAATATCTTGACAGAAATTCAAAGAACCAGGATAAAGGCTCTTTTGCATGGGATTCTACGGGAAGCATGATTACTTTAAAAGGTAAATCTGCCAATTATAAATATAAAGTGGGTGAAAATATGCTGATACAGTTAGATATGGAAGGAAAAGAAATTGATGGTCCCAACAAGGATCTCTATGTATTCAAGAAAAAATAAAAATAAAGGCTTCGGCCTTTATTTTTTTGCTTTTATATCTTCTAAAACTGATAGGCTTTAATTTTGGGGTCATCTACCAGACGTCTGATTACTTCTTCATGATGGGTATTTTTCCCTGTTAGCCGCCAGATAACAGTTAAACTTTCCGGTGAATACTGCTGTTTGATCATCAGGTATTTTAGGTGGTGTTCTTTAAAGATATCTTCACAATATTGAATATCCGCAGAAGCCGTAACAGCAATTTTATATTCCCTTACTTTATTATAATTATCAATGAAATTCTGCAGGTAAGTCAATACATTCAAAATAATTAATACCAAAGCAGTTCCCAACATTGCAATATAGACATATCCTGAACCTACCGCCATTCCAATAGAAGCCGTTGCCCAAATAGTGGTTGCTGTGGTAATTCCTTCAATTTTATTGTCTCCTTTGAAAATAACACCCGCCCCCAGAAATCCGATTCCGGTAATGATATTGGCTGCGAGACGATCCGGATTTTCAACGCCAATTTTTATGGAAAGAATAGTAAAGAGACAAGCACCGAAACAAACCAGTATAAAGGTTCTGAGACCCGCAGATTTATTACGGTATTCACGTTCAGCACCAATAAACAGCCCTAAAATAACAGAAATAAGAATGAGTAATAATTCATTTTTGACAGCGTAATGGTCCTGAAGAAAATTCATTTTTTATAATTTAAACACAGAATAAAATTACGATAAAAAATTTATCTTCGGGGTTATCAATGAACTTTGTTTAGGGCAAGAAGATTTTATTTGACTAAAAACTTTCGTAATATTACAGATTCAATGTAAAAGGCAAGTACAGGAGTTATGAAACCTACATTTTTTTCGACAAAAGAAGAATTCAGAGAATGGCTTGAGAAGCACCATGAAGATGCAAAAGAACTTTTAACAGGGTTCTACAAAACCGGAAGCGGAAAACCTTCGATGAGCTGGTCTGAATCTGTAGATCAGGCTTTGTGCTTTGGCTGGATAGACGGAGTGCGAAAATCAATAGATCACGAAAGTTATTCTATACGTTTTACTCCGAGAAAGTCTTCCAGCATTTGGAGCAACATCAATATCAAGAAAGTTGAAGAGCTCACCAAAGCAGAACTGATGACTCCCGCAGGGCAAAAAGCATTTGATCTCAGAAAAGAGAACAAATCCGGAATTTATTCCCATGAAAAAGTAGAAGTTGCTCTTGATCCTGTTTATCAGAAACAGTTTACAGATGATCAGGCTGCATGGGATTTTTTTGAAAGCCAGGCTCCTTCCTATAAAAAGGTTATCATACATTGGATTATGAGTGCCAAACAGGAAAAGACAAGACTTTCACGGCTTGAAAAAGCTATTGATACAAGTAAACAATCAAAAAGATTAGAATAAAAAGATTATTATGGATAAAGAAATTTCACACTTCTGGTTAGGATATTTCAAGAATGAAGAAGACTTTTATGCTTTTGTAGAAGAGGATGAAAATTATTATATAGAAGAGGAAACTGATGATCAGTACGTTTCAAAATTCGCGGAATCACAAAACATCAAATGGTTTGATGATGATTTTATAGAGTATGGTTTTGAAGATGAAAGGCTTAGTCTTTATGACAAGTTTGCAGAATATTCTTATGCCGACCAATGGCTTCCCATCCTGGAAAACAAACTGAATGAGCTAATTCTGGATACTCCCGTGAATGCTATTATTTTTGCGACAAGATTTGTAATTCCGAATCCGGTTTCTGTAGAGAATGATGATTTTTCACTGCATTATGTGGGGGAAATAGAATATGACATTTAGCCTTCAAATGAAAAGAGCTACAATAAAGGATTACGGGAATCTGCTGAAGGTTTTTGTAATCCTTTTAGATTATGGTGTGATCAGAAAAGAGAAGGTCATTAGCTGGGCTGATTCCATATTGGCATCTGAGAATGAATCTGAATATGTATTCATTGAGCTTTCCACTTGTGCAAATACACACGATATCATACAGGTCTTAAAAAAGAATACTCTTGATTCAGATTCAGAGATCACATCCAGAGCTGTATTAGGAATTTTATATCATCTGTTAGATGAAAATAAAGTAGTTTTAAAAAATATCTTTGAAACCGCCACTCATATTTCTTACGAAGAACAGCTTACCGATGAAGAGCAATTTCTTCTTTACCGTTTTGATGAATATATTGACCTTTTTGAAAACGGAGTCTTTGAGAAATTAAATCTTTTTAAAACTAATTTTGAGGAATTACTAGGTATATACAAAGATTTCAAACTTGATAATCCTCATCAATGGGTAACGATTAATGAGAAGATAAAACAGGATCTGCAAATAAAACTTGAAGCTTTCAAAAATGGTTATCATTACTAAAAAACAGCTTATTGAAAAGTTCAGGTGAAAAAGGAGAGATATTTATTTGAAAATGTTTCTCCAGATCATGTTACCAGTAATACCTAGATTCTGTAGGAAAAAAATAAAGGTATCCTAATTCTAAATAAAAATAAAACTTCTGCCCAAAAGACAGAAGTTTTTTATTTAAAGTATGATTTACAGTATTGATTAATGCGCTTCCAGCCAGTTGTCTCCTACTCCAATTTCTACCAACAAAGGAACCTGCGTTTTTAAAGCATTTTCCATTTCAGTTTTAATCAGTTTTGAAGCGGCTTCAATCTCATCTGTTGGAGATTCAAATATCAATTCATCATGTACCTGAAGCAGCATTTTTGTTTTTAGCTGTTGTTCTTCAAGTTCCCTGTCAATTTTAATCATGGCAAGCTTTACAACATCTGCGGCACTTCCCTGAACCGGTGCATTTACAGCATTTCTTTCTGCATGTCCTCTTACCACGAAATTGTTGGAATTGATATCTTTCAAATGACGTTTTCTTCCTAATATGGTTTCTACAAAACCAAGCTGACGTGCTTTATTCACCTGCTCAGCCATGTATTCCTTCAGTTTTGGATAGGTTTCAAAATATGCTTCGATCATCTGCTTGGCTTCTGTACGGGATAATCCGGTCTGTTCTGCCAAAGCAAAAGCTCCCTGTCCGTAGATAATACCGAAGTTTACAGTCTTTGCCTGGCTTCTCTGGGTCTTGGAAACTTCTTCCAAAGGAATTTTAAAGAGTTTTGCTGCTGTGGAAGCGTGAATATCTTCTCCATCCTGGAATGCTTTGATCATATTATCTTCTCCCGAGATTTCAGCAATTAAACGAAGTTCAATCTGTGAATAATCGGCAGAAATAATTTTCTTTCCTTCTCCTGAAACAAAGGCCCCACGAATCTGCTGTCCTCTTAAAGTTCGGATCGGGATATTTTGTAAGTTCGGATTTACACTCGCCAGACGGCCTGTAGCGGCTGTAGTCTGTGAGAAATTGGTATGTACCCTGTTATCTTCCTTATCTATCTGTGATGGCAGAGCATCCACATAAGTTGATTTTAATTTCTGATAGGTTCTGTATTCCAGAATATGCTTGATGATCTCATGTTTTGAACTTAATTTCTGAAGAACATCTTCTGAGGTTGCATATTGTCCCGTCTTTGTTTTTTTGGCTTTCGGATCCAGCTGCATTTTTTCAAACAGGATTTCTCCCAGCTGTTTTGGTGAATTCATATTGAATTCTTCTCCGGAAAGTTCAAAAATTGTGGTTTCTAATTGCTTCAGGTCATTTTCAAGGTCTACACTTTCCTGTGCCAGCCATTTTTCATCCAGAGAAATACCTGCCAGTTCCATTTTTGCAAGAACTTCCATCAGAGGCATTTCAATATTGTAAAAAAGCTCTTCCAGATTTTCTTTTTTCAACTGTGGTGCAAAAAGCTCGTATAACTGGAAAGTAATGTCTGCATCTTCTGCTGCATAATCGGTCTGTGTTCTCAGATCTGCATCTCTGAAGCTTCCCTGTTTCTTACCCTTTTTCCCAATAATGGTTTCTATGGATACGGGTTTATAGTTCAAGTATACCTCTGAAAGGTAATCCATACCGTGTCTTCCGTCCGGATTCAACAGGTAATGGGCTATCATAGTATCAAACATTGCTCCTTTAACGGTAATGTCGTATTGTTTTAAAACTTTATAATCATATTTCAGATTATGAGCAATTTTCAGCAGGTCTTTTTTTTCAAAAAACGGTCTGAAAATCTCTAATGTCTGCAGCACTTCAGCTCTGTCTTCAGAAAGCGGAATATAATAGGCAAGTCCTTTTTTATAAGAGAAACTCATTCCCACCAATTCTGCCTCCAGTTCGTTTAATGAAGTGGTTTCCGTATCAAAGCAAACAACCTTTTGCTGTAAAAGATTATCGACCAGTTTTTTCTGTGCTTTTGGATTATCAATAAACTGATAGAGATGATCATTCTGCTCAATGGTAGATTTTGTAGAAGTAGCCTGTTCCAGCTCTTCAAAATTGGCAAAAAGATCAAGCTGCATTACCTGTCCTTTGATTTCTGTACCTGCCGGAGTCTGCTTTACTTCTACCTCGCTCACCACCACTGTTTCTGTCGGAGCAGGAGCAAAAGCTCTGTAAAGATTTTCGTAAAGTCTCCTGAATTCTATTTCATCAAAGACTTCTTTTACTTTTTCAAAATCCGGAGTTTCCAGATCATATTGTTCCTGATGAAATTCTACAGGGGCATCACAGATAATAGTTGCTAATTTTTTAGATAAAATACCACGCTCTGCAGAAGCTTCCACTTTCTCCTTCAGCTTTCCTTTCAGCTTATCGGTATTGGCTAATAAAGTTTCGATATTTCCAAATTCTTTCAGAAACTTCATCGCCGTTTTTTCTCCTACACCTTCCAGCCCGGGAATATTATCTACTGCATCACCCATCATAGCAAGGAAATCAATTACCTGCTTAGGATCTTCAATTTCGTATTTTGCTTTTACTTCTTCTACTCCGAGAATTTCAATATCTCCCCCTTTTAAGCCTGGTTTATAAATTTTAATATTATCTGTAACCAGCTGTGCAAAATCCTTATCCGGTGTTACCATGAAAGTGGTATACCCTTCCTTTTCTGCTTTGCACGCAATAGTACCTATTACATCATCCGCCTCATATCCTTCTACTCCCAGGCGGGGAATATGCATGGCTTCAAGAATTCTGTGGATGTATGGAACAGCAATTTTAATCGCTTCAGGAGTTTCGCTTCTGTTGGCTTTGTAATCTGAATAGTCATCAGTTCTTACACTCGCCTGTCCTACGTCAAAAACTACTGCCAGGTGGGTAGGTTTTTCCCTTCTGATCAATTCGATCAAAGAATTGGTAAAACCAAAGATCGCAGAAGTATCCAGTCCTTTACTGGTGAGTCTTGGATTCCTGATTAATGCGTAATATCCTCTGAAAATCATCGCATAGGCATCGATGAGAAACAGCCTTTTATCTTGTGTTGCGTCCATATTTTGAATAATGAACAAATATAAGAAAATAGGAGTAAAAGTTGGTAGTTTGAGGAAGGGTTTCGGGGATGGAGATTCGGGGTTCAAGGTGGAAGTGCATGAAAACACAAAAACAGTATACCAACGGTATACTGTTCTTTTTTTCTTTACATTGTATTGGATTATTTACCTGTAGAAGGCCATAGTCCTGCGTACTGAGAAGTACCGTAGTCAATAGTTTCAGCGCTGACTACGAAGCTGATCAGCATACTGTTGCTGTCTACTGCGTCGAAATCTACTTCGTGCTGGATTACATATCCGTTCTCCCATTTCAAAGTAATTAGTGTTCCTTCTTCGTGAGATTTGTTGAAAGTGATTTCTCCTACTGTTGGCTTGTATTTACCGTTTAACAAGCTTTCAAGGATGTCTGACTTTTCAGTAGCTTCTACCGTAACCTTGATTAATGCGTTAGAAGGATCTGATGCTACACGTCCTGATACGTCTGTAGATCTTGATACACTGTAGTTCATTTTTAACAGTTTCTGTCCTTCACCGTTGTTGAATTTTAAGATTCCTCTTGAATTTCTTTCTGCCATGATTGTAAATTTTAGTCGTTAGTAATAAATTGTTATTCAATAATTATATAACAAAGATAGCTCCCCTGGTTTTGAAAAAAAAGTATTTGAACAGAAATATGAAAAAGTGTAGTAATTATACGATTTGGTGTCGTAGTTCTACGATTTCATGTCGTAATTCTACGACAAAAGATTTAAAACAAAACATAAAACACTATAAATAAACACATTAAACATCATCAAAAAATAAGAAAAACTCATTAATTATCCCACCAATAAGAGAAATAAATTGTTGAAAAGGTAATTTTACAGGAATTAAAACCGTCTGTTTATTCACTATAAACATGTACAGGTTGAGACTATAAACCTTTATTATTTCTTGCATTTTCATAAACGTCTTGATCTTATATAAAAAAACAGAACAGTATACCCGGATGGGTGTACTGTTCTGTACCAATTTTATTTTTACTAAGATGATGAATAGGCTTAATTACTACCTGTAGAAGGCCATAGTCCAGCATACTGTGAAGTGCCGTAGTCAATGGTTTCAGCACTGATTACGAAGCTGATCAGCATACTGTTGCTGTCGATTGCATCGAAGTCTACTTCGTGCTGAATTACATATCCGTTCTCCCAGTTCAAAGTAATCAATGTTCCTTCTTCGTGAGATTTGTTGAATGTAATTTCTCCTTTTGTAGGCTTGTATTTACCGTTTAACAAGCTTTCAAGGATGTCAGATTTTTCAGTAGCTTCTACTGTTACTTTGATCAATGCGTTAGAAGGATCTGATGCTACACGTCCTGATACGTCTGTAGATCTGGATACACTGTAATTCATTTTTAACAGCTTCTGTCCTTCTCCTCCGTTGAATTTTAAGATTCCTCTTGAATTTCTTTCTGCCATGATTGTAAATTTTGATCGTTAATATTTTGTGATTCGGTGATTGTTTAGCAAAGATAGAGGCTCTTTATTGCTAAAAAAAACTTTTCAATATAAATCTGATAAATTGTAGTAGTTCTACGATTTCTTGTCGTAATTCTACGACAATGGATTTAACAAATCAATTCAAAATACCACCAATAAAGGGTTTCAACTTATTGAAAAACAACGATAAAAAATAAAATTTTCCACCTGAGTGAGAAATATTAAGATTCTTTTAGTATAAAATTGGCCTTTTTTTAACAGATCAATTTTTAATAAAAAAAGCAATCAGTTAAAAAACCGATTGCTATTTTATTCGTTGTATCTGAAATTATCTACTGTTGAGTACTTGCTCCTTCTTTGATGGAGCGCACCAGTATTTTATTTTTTCTTAGCAGAAAATCCGGCATCAGGTCAACCGGCAGATAGAAAGGGCTTTCTCCTTTTTTCTGAAGCTCTTCTACGATACCTGGATTCCAGGTGAGGATTTTATCCATATCCACTTTAAGTTCATCAGCGACAACTTTCAGATTGAATCCGGCATTGATTTCTGTTTCTGAAAGCGCAGCAGCCATCACTCTTCTGTTTCCGTCTTCAAAGAAAACTTTGTTGATCCTTGAAGAATTATAGTTGCTTAAAACACTCTGAAGCTCTCCGGTAGCATAACATGCATTGAGGTATTTCTTCACATGATTAATGGTTTCTCCGGGAAGGTATTTAGAGAATTCGTGATATTGAGAGGAGCCTGCAGCTTCCATCGCTTTGGCAATATTTCCTTCACCGCAGTTATAGGCAGCTACAACGGTTACCCAGTTGTTATATTTTTTATAAAGGTTTGCTAATGAGATGACCGCTGTTTTCGTACTTTTATAAACATCAGTACGATTTTGTTCCGTAAGTCCGTATTGGTTGGCATGTGCAGTCATCAGCTGCCATATTCCCACGGCTCCGGCTCCGGAAGTAATATTTCTGTCGAAATGGGATTCTATCAGGGCTAGGTTTCTCAGATGCTTGGGAAGTCCTTTCTGAAGGAGTAACTGTTCAATAAATTCTACAAGATCTTTATTGGCATTAATGATGCCCTTATATCTTCTCACACTGCTTTCTGAGGTATCTGAAGCAGCAAGAAACTGCCCGTTTACACTGATAACAGTTCCCAATAATAGTAAGCCTGTAAAAATATTTCTGACAATGGTTTTCATTTTTTTTGTATTTATAAGCAAAAAGGCAAATGTATTTTTTTGCCCTTTCGCTTCCTAATTAATCTACTTTCCAGCTTGGCTTTTCTTCCTCTTTATTCCAATCTACATGAATGGCCTGGCCGGATTTTACTTCTTCTCTGACAATCATTTTAGAGATCGGTCTGGCAAGTTGTGCACGGATTACTCCTGAGATCTGTCTTGCTCCATACTTGCTGCTGAATCCGCCTAATGCAAGGTTTCTTACTGCATCATCACTGATTTTTAAAGTGATTCCCAGTCTTGTCAATGAGGTATGAAGTGATTTCAGCTGAATATTGAAGATTCTTTCTGCAATAGATTCTGTGATTGGTGCAAAAGGAATGATCTCTGTGATTCTTGCTAAAAACTCAGGTCTGAATCGTCCTGAATTTGACATAATCTGCATCAGTGAAGATGATTCAGGAACTTTTCCTTCTTCAAACTGTTTTACAATTTCTTCACTTCCGATATTGGAGGTAAACAGGATCAATGCATTGCTGAAATCTCCTTCTTTACCTAATTTATCGTGAACTTTTCCTTCATCCATAATCTGAAGGAACACATCAAAAACTGAGTGGTGGGCTTTTTCAATTTCGTCAAATAAAACAACGGTATAGGGCTGTTGTCTGATTTTATTGACAAGCATACCTCCTTCTTCGTATCCTACATATCCCGGAGGCGCTCCGTATAATAAGGCTGCGGAATGTTCTTCTTTAAATTCAGACATATCAAAACGCACCATTGCTTTTTCATCATTGAAAAGTAACTCTGCCATTGATTTTGCCAGCTCTGTTTTACCTGTTCCTGTAGGTCCCAGAAGGAAGAATGACCCGATTGGCTGACCTGGTTTATTCAATCCGCTTCGGTTTTCCACAATAGCATCGGAAAGGATTTTTAATGCATGATCCTGTCCTACTACTCTGTTTAGCAGAAGAGATTCCATATTCAGAAGCTTTTCTTTTTCCTGAGCCTGGATCTTTCCGATTGGAATATTGGTTTTCGCAGCCATTACAGCGGCAAGTTCAAGTCTGTCTACTTTTTCTCTTTTCTTCGCAGCATGCTGCAGAAGTTCGGCATAAGTGTCTTCAATAATCTTTTGAATCTGATCTACCGGCATAGAGTTGTCAATGGCAGGCTGCTCACTCAGCGACCCCCAAAGAATCGGGCTTATTTTATCCCTCAGGAGATTATAAGTCCAGATCAGCTCGTCTGCTTTGTCTTTGCTGTCTGTATATTCTTCTTCTAAAATAGCATCATAGCTTTCTTTCCAGCTGCTCAATTCTTTTTCTGACAATTCATCAAGCATTTTGATGGCTGCCATTGTTCTGTCTAATAAATCAATAGCGGCATCGGGTAATTTTTTACCTTTTGCATATCTTTTAGCGAGACGTACACATTCCGGAATCGCAGTTTTTTCGACTTCAATACCATGATGTTTTTTGTAGCCTTCAAGAAGAACATCAATCATTTTCACGCAAGTCTTTTCATCCGGCTCATGCACGGTTAAAACCTCGAAACGACGGTTAAAAGCCTGTTCCGGCTCTATAATTTTTCTGTATTCTTCCTGGGTAGTAGCTCCAATTACGGTAATTTCACCTCTGGCAAGCTCAGGTTTCAAAAGGTTGGCAACGTTTCCGATGCTTCCTTTCGGGTCTAAAAGGGTATGAATCTCATCAATGAAAAGAATGGCTTTTTCAATTTTCTTACATTCATTGATTACTTTTTTCAGACGGTCTTCAATTTCACCTTTATAAGAAGTTCCGGCTAGCAATGCTCCGGTGTCCAGTTCCAAAAGGGTACCGTTTTTAAGCATTTCAGGAACATTTCCTTTGATAATTTCAGTAGCAAATCCTTCTACCAATGCAGTTTTTCCTACTCCTGGTTCCCCGATGATGATCACGTTTGGTTTGCTTCTGCGGCAAAGAATTTCTACCAGCATTCTGAGTTCTTTATCTCTGCCGATGATATTTTCAATTTCTCCTTTTCTTGCCTGTGCGGTTCTGTCTACACAATAGCTTTTAATGGAAGGAAAAGAAGAGTCTGAATAGTCTGAACCGTTTGAAAATAATGATGAGAAATCACCATCTTCTGAAACGGTAAACGGTGTATCTTTTCTGTATAGATTGAATATCTCATGTTCTCTCAACGGAAGTGATTTCAGCTGCTGAAGTGAGAATACAACCTGTGGTTTTACAATTGCTGTCAGAATACAGATAGGGGTAATCTCATCCAATCCCAATTTTAAACGGATATCATCAGCTTCTTCAATAAGAGTATCTATGGCATCATCCTGACCCACTTCATCGGGAAGATGATTTGTTTTAGGGTATTCTTCAATACGGACGTCTGCCCATTCATAAAAATAGCCGGGATCTTTATCTATACTTTTCAGAAATTCATTAAGTCCGATATCTTTATGCATTAAAGCCTGCAGAATATGCGGGCCTCCATAGGTTCCATTATAATTTTCCTTCGCTATCGACTGAGCAATGTGAAATAGTTGCTTTACGGTTTCGTTGGTTACTAGTACTCCCATTTATAATTTTCTTATATTAATATATTTGCTGTTGTCTGTACTTCAGATTTGATGGTATTTGATCTACATTTTTCATCCCTGTCTCAAAGAGATTCAAAAGTCATTTTTGTGTAGCTAAAATTAATTATTTTATTCTAAACGAGATAAAGATAGTTAATTCTTCAATTAGAGATGTAACAATGGTGTTTTTTTGTTTTTCAATATAATTCTGATGGTGAAGTTTTGTGATAAATTACTCACCTAAGCCCTCTTTTTTCTCTTATATATTCAAAAAGTATAATAAAATCAAACTGAACCATTGAAGTCCGATGTAGATATAGAATAACATGGCCGAAGGTTCTGCTAGCTCATACAGTTTTTCAATCAGAGTAGTTTTTATAATTTCAGAAAAATCTGCATTATCATCTCCCAGATTCAATTCGTCGAACTTTATTTTATTTAAAGCATACCCTAAAATACGTTTGAGTATTTTGTTTTCTGAACTATTTTTGAATTCATTCAGAAGTTTTACTTTGGCTATTGCAAAATCAGCACTTGTACGGATAACGGTTGGCTGTTTGGCTTTAAAAATTCCAATCACCTTATCAATAAACGGGATTACAATTGTTTTGGAATGATCCTGAAGCAGCTTGCTGATCACTACAGACATCGCATATTTTGAGGCAAAGACAATGGTTAAAAATGGAGCCATAATAATCAGCAGATAAAAAATACTTGCTGAAACAGGTTTAGCCTTAATTGTCGTTATCAAAAATGCAATAGCTCCTGTATGCCCTATTGATAGGCCTAAACGATCAGATAAAATATAAATTCCCAATACCAGGGTAATGATAGTAGAAATAAGCCCTATTGCATAAATTTTAAATATACTGAGGATGAATGCTGCGGATAGCTTGGAGAAATATTTCAGGTGATCCGTGATTTTATTCATTGATGTTGAAGGTTATTTAGTTTTATGAGATGCTTTTATGAAAAGCTGTTTTTATATTGATTATTTAATAGTTAGAGTTGTTGAAGATATATATATTTACAGAAATCTAATAATAAAGCACTTGTACTTCCGATGTGTTTTTTTGGGTATTATTAATTTCTTTCTGGGTTATTCTTCCATTATTATCCAGTGTAAACTTGATTTTTTCACCGTTGGTAAGTTCTTTATTTATTTCTGTTTTACCATTTTTAAAGTGATTGGAAAAATTGTAAGTATTGATTTCTGTAGTAATTGCCTCTGGTTCGTATTTATAGTTTTTTTCAATTCCTGACAGCGGTGTTTCAGATTCTTCTTTAAATTTTTTCCAGCCTAATGCTTTCTGTTGCTCAACAGTTATTGGAGTCCATTTTTTATCTATAAGAACCGAAGCATTTACAATCGTATATTCATACTTTTTCTCTTCGGCAATCTGATCTTTAGCATACTTATAGGTTGTTTTCGTAAAATGATTTACCCATTTTTTAGCATCAGATTTATCTGGAGCACCATTGTATTCAACAACACTCATAAGTTCATTACCCGCCGGGTCATACTGAAATTCAACAATATGATTTTCATTTTCGGTATACTTCCTTGCGATTTGCCCTTTATTATTGTATTGATAAAGTAAAGTATAAACTTCATCTTTTACTACTTTGCCGTTAGGTGCTATTTCTTTTTCTTTTATGTTTTCTTTTAGAATATGATCATTTTTATCATAAGTAAATTCTCTTTCTGACTGTATATCTTTGGTATCTTTCTTTTGAGAAATAAGCCTTCCGTTTTCATCATATGTATTCTCTAACAGGATTTTGTCTACTATTTTATCTTCAGCTATCCTCAGTAGCTGCCCATATTTATTGTAGTGATATAAATATTTGTTTTTAGCATCCGGGAGATTTTTTTCGATACTTTTAATAAGTCCAAGTTCATTAAATTCTATGAGTGTAAAAAAATCACCTCCTGCGGTTCCACTTCTTCCAATAGGATATTTATAAAAGGTAGAATACTTTCTGGGAGAAAAATATTTGAGATGGCTAATCTGCAGCAGGTCATCCGTATTCAGAAATTTTGAATTTTGTATATCAAAAACTTGCGATTTCAGATCAACCTTCGCGTATATTTCATGCTGTTTGCCAGCTGTGTAAAACAATACAACATCTCCATTCTTTTCATAAGCAATTTTCTGATTTGGGTACAGCTCTTTAATATTAAACTTCTCAACCTCTTTATTATATTCCTGCATATTTTGACTATTTGAATGACAACTTATTACTATGCCAATAAAAACTAACATCTTAAAGATGATTGACTTCTTATTTTTCAGTTTCATTTTTTTTCGATTTATCTATTGCTTTCATATCGTCTGTGTCTTTATGAATTCTATCCCACTGCCACTTCCAAAAAGTGATCAGTACATCTCCATAAATATAATCCATTACATTTTCTGTTGTCCCTTTTTTAAACATATGTCCTGATTTGAAGACATCTTCAACAAAGCCCGCAAATTTATTGGATCCCATATCAGGGAAAGAATGAGCCAGGCCTAAAGAGTGGGCAACTTCATGAGGGATCGTTATCCAGTCTTTTTTCGCCATGATAGCAGGTCCTACAATTACATTATCAGCTTCTGCAAATATACTTTCAGATTTACCAAATAAATCATCTATATCAAAAGGAACAAAAAATACAATGGTATCTTCATAATCAGGATTATTTTTCCTGTATATTTTTTCTAAATAATTTTGAACATATCCTGCATCTCCTTTATCAGAAAATATTCCGTCTTCCATTAATTCCCAGGTAGCACCATTTTTTTTCAAATATAAGTCATCATCCATATCATCAAAATCTACCTCCATATACTCATCCTTATCTATTTTGAAATGACTTAATGTCTGAGCAAACGTATCTTTAATCTTTTGTTCATAGGTTTTTAGAAATGAACTGCTAAATTTAGTTTCTAAGGTATTAAATTCATAGGCATTCAGATCCTGGTTTATTTTTAATCTCGCTTTATTCTGAATATCAATTTTAAGAATAGCTTCTTCTTTTTCTGCAATTTTCTTCAGCAATGTTTCTTCGCTACTGCTGAACCAGCCTGTTTTACCACTTTGTACCTCTGCCAATTCGGCTTCAAGATCAGCTTTTTGTTTCTGGAGCTTCTGCTGTCTTTTAATAATATCTTTATCTTCAAAATAATCAGGTGTGGCGGTCCCGTTTCTTTTTGACAGATATATTTTCTCATCATATCCATCCACTTTGATCCACCCCTTAAAGTGAACTTTTACATAACGGACATTTAAATCATATTCGATGCTATTGTTATACACATTAAGCACTCCCATCAATTCACCTGCAGTTATATAAATAGTTGGCATTGAACTAACTGTTTTCCCTGCAGCCTTGTCTTCCTTCCATTGTTTTTCTTCGGCTTTTTCCTCTTCAGACTTTTTATGAAACGTAATGATTATACATGTATGTTCCGTTATATAATCTAAAAATGTTATTTTAATATTTTTACTAAACTTGTTTGGAGTACTTTCAGAAATCTCAAAACCAGAACTACTTTCATCAGTAAATTCTAATTCTATCCCTTCATTCCCACTATCTATTTCGATTCTTCCTTCAACAGGTTCTTCAATATTGAAAAAAACTTCAAGCTCATAGCTCTTGTTATTATCAGATTCATCTTTTGCAAAACCAGAAAACCAAGGAACATAATAGGGTTTTCCATTTATATTTAAACCAGATTTCGCACTGTTAGAACCTGCATTAATATAACCAAATTCTCCTAAAGAAATGTATTTTAAATGAGGAGCATATTCTTTTTTAAGGCTATCAACCCCGTCTAACACCAGACTTTCATAATTAAGTGGTTCGGTATAGGATGTCTCATAATTTTCTCCGGCATACCAATCAAATCCAAACTCCGGTTTATTAACATAATTACTTTTTCTCCGAAAAATAGCCAGTCCTTTTATTGAGTTTTTAACTTTTCTTTCATCTCCCGGAGGGTTTGCGTAAGTAACGCCTGCCTGATCTCCTTTTTGTTTAACGAATCCCGGAGCAAAATTGCTTATAAAGTTTCCGGCATTATTTTCAATCTCCTGGGTTGATAATTCAGATATCTTTCCGCCTGCTATTTCTGTAATATTTCCCATGATATCAGATTAATAGTTAGCTCCTTTTTCTCCGCTATTATTTTTAACTTCTTTCTGGGCATTATGATGAATGGTGCCCTCAGCAGAAATAACTTCTATATCTTTAGTTGCATTTCTTTTCACGTTTGTTGATTCAGAAGAGATATCTCCTTTTGCTACTTTCAAAATATTAGCTGCCATTAAAGAATAATCCAATACCGCATTCTGCATCATCATCCCTCCTGCGGTGCTCATATGATTTACTCCAGCCCCTTCGGTAATATTTAATCCGGCAGTAGAAGTAATATTCTCTGAAGCACTTATGTTTATATTTTTTGCATTAATATTAATGGTTTCCGGTGCCGTAATATTAATATTGCTTCCCGTCGTATCCAGATGAATCTCATTACCACTTTTATCTGTAATAATGATGCTTTCATCTTCTGTGAAAACGATTCTGTGGCCACTTCGTGTTTGTATAGATTTTACACGGTTGTCTGCACCACCTCCAAGGCCTATTCCACCGTGAAACATTCCTCCCATGACAAAAGGTCTGTCGGGATGACTGTGAACAAAATTGACCATTACCTGGTCTCCTACTTCAGGAATGGCCACATACCCTCGATTTTGGGTTATCTGATCTGTTCCTCCTGCATCGGGGCTCATTACACGGACAAAATGGGTGGTATCATTCATCTGCCAGTCAAATCTCACCTGAACTCTTCCCTGTCCTTCCGGATCGGTATTTGAAATTACGGTTGCGATCTGTGGCTGTGCTGCAGGCACATTGAATTCCGGTTTGGGTAAAAAACCAGTATCCGCAGCAATAGATTCAAAAGTTCCTGAATAATGTCCGATTGTATCAATTTCATGAACAACTTCTGTTACCATCACTTTGGTAAAATAGGAGGTTTCATTGCTGTCCGGTTTTCTCATATAAATATCCGCCACACATCCCGGGTGTAAAAAGGGAACTGTTGTAGAACCGGAAACGGAAAATACGTTTACCGCTTCGCTGCCTGAAGTGCTTCTTTGAGAATGTTCAACATCCAGATGCGTTGTTGCTTTAATAGGAGCAACCTGAAGTGCCGGGGTTTTATAGATTTTATCGTTATGGGTGTATGCGGTATTGGCAAGATCGCTCAAATGACTTACAGGAGTTTCTCCGGAAGTCAGTTTTTCGTTTTTGCTACTGTTATAGCCATAGTATTGAGGTTTCGTATGTACAGCTTTTAATTCTACCCTAATGTTATCTGCATTGCTGCCATAGAGCAGTTTGATAGGTTTATTCTGTGGAGGAAGTTTTCCGAAGTGCAATACCTCACCATCATAATAGAATTGTTCCCCATAAGCTTCTGCCATTCTTGCCAGATAATTATAATGGGTTTCATTGTATTGGCTGCTGTAAATGATCTGAGAATAATCATTTGTATCAATTCTTATATCAAACCGTTCTTTATCAATTCCTTGTTTGATTACTTCTTCAGCTATAATTCCCATATTAACGGGGTGTCCGCCGCCAAAACTCTGGATATGCGGAGCTCCATCCAGTAAAATGGTAGGACTGTATCCGGAAAGTACAATATTTCCGAGACTCATTTTTTCCTGACTGAATCCCACTTTAGTAATAATTCCGACAAAGTTTCTTTCAGGGCTTTTCTCAATATCTTTGTAAGAAATAACGGCTGTAAGTCGCTTCCCTAAAAATTTATTAGCTTCTTCAAGAGTGTGGCTCTGTCTGCCCCCTAATGCGTCATGGGCAAGGGTAAGACTGAATTCGTGATGATGGCTAGCCTTTTGTTTAAGAGTGAAGTGTTTGTAGTACTTAATAATTTTACCTTCCACAACCAGTGACAATTTAACCAGCCGGTTGATTCCTGCATGATGATTCTCGGATATCCCGTCTGCATTCTGTGACGGACGGAAGGAAGATCCTTTTGTCTTTGATTCGGTTTTCATATGCTTTGTGTTTGTGTTTGATTAAAGATAACAATATTTTATATAACAGAGGTTATATAAGCATGTTAGAGTAAAATTTTCTGGTATAAGTTTTCATCAGGCAAAAAAAGACCGCCTTTAAAAGGGACAGTCTTTTTTCTTATGAATGTTGATAATGTGTGTAAATTTTAGCTTGAAGGCCAAAGACCAGCATACTGAGAAGTACCGTAGTCAATAGTTTCTGCACTTATTACGAAGCTGATCAGCATGCTGTTACTGTCTATTGCATCAAAATCAACCTGATGTTGAATTACATATCCGTTCTCCCATTTCAAAGTGATCAATGTTCCTTCTTCATGAGATTTGTTGAATGTAATTTCTCCTACTGTTGGCTTGTATTTACCATTCAGCAAGCTTTCAAGAATATCAGATTTTTCAGTAGCTTCTACTGTTACTTTAATAAGTGCGTTA
Source organism: Chryseobacterium indologenes (assembly GCF_018362995.1). Taxonomy (NCBI): domain Bacteria; kingdom Pseudomonadati; phylum Bacteroidota; class Flavobacteriia; order Flavobacteriales; family Weeksellaceae; genus Chryseobacterium; species Chryseobacterium indologenes. The sequence continues at coordinate 4,465,990 of NZ_CP074372.1, read as the reverse complement.
GAAGGATCTGATGCTACACGTCCTGATACGTCTGTAGATCTGGATACGCTGTAGTTCATTTTTAACAGCTTCTGTCCTTCACCGTTGTTGAATTTTAAGATTCCTCTTGAATTTCTTTCGGCCATGATTAGTAAATTTTAATCGTTAGTAATATTTTGTGATTCAGTGATTGTTTAGCAAATATAGAGGCTCTTTTCCGCTAAAAAAAACTTTTCAATATAAATCTGAGAAATTGTAGTAGTTCTACGATTTCTTGTCGTAATTCTACGACAATAGATTTACACACAACAACACAACCGCCACCAATACAGTATTTTAGACTAAATCCCATTTTTAAGATAAAAATTATTTTTACACTATAGCGAGAGATAATTGGTAAATTAAAGGTGAATTATGAATGGGCAATTCGCTTTTCTGTGAATTTTGGGTTCAAGATTTAAAGTTCAAGGTTTAAAGTTTGAGGTTTAAGTGTTTCACCTTTTTCACTTCCGGTTTTGGGGCACAAAAAAAGCAGAAGGATGTACTTCTGCTTTTTGATATGATAAAATGAATTTTTAGTGCTTTGTATATTCCGGTTGTTCTGTCGGAATTCTTGACGGCGTAAAGTATTCATTAAGCCAGTAGAAAGTCTGTCCGTTTTGCTGAATCTTTACAGCTGGGTTGTTTCTGTTGGCAAGCATTCTGTCTGCTAAATTTTTGTAGTGATAGAAATAGTTTTTCACAGTCTCACTAGGAACAACTTTTGATTTTTTCCAACCTTTCAGTTTGTACTTAGCCATCAGTTCTTCTTCGGAAAGATCAAATCCTGTACTCATTCCAATAGCATAAGACATTGGCTGCTCATAAAGAGCTCCTTTGTCCAGGAATTTTATAGTTGGGTTATACTTTTTCAGAAGCTTCACATATTCTTTCACTGCTCTTGCCTGATTAAAATCCGGACGGTCTGCCTGAGTATTTCTGTATACTTCGGTATAGAAAGCTTTTAGGTTGTCATATTCCGCTTCAGAAATAAGGATACCTTTTTCTATTCCCGGAGTATAATCTTTCAGATCTTTCGGAATGTATCCTTTTACAAGGAATGGGCTTCCGTAGTTGATCAGCTGTGCCGCAATTCCTGCAGAAACCGGATTGGTAAGACCCGGATACAGATATTTGTATTTTACATCAACATCTGTTTTTCCTGCTCCTACTGATGAATGGAAATATTCATTAAGTGATTTATCAATATTCTGATTGTCTAAAGTAACCTGTGAAATAAGGCTGTCAACAGATTTTTTCAGGAACCCTGGAGTCGTAATATCCCCTTTTTTAGGGAAAATAACAAATCCCTGAGACATACTCTGTTTAGGGTAAGCCAATGAGAAGAATCCGGCATCTCCTTCTACCAGACTGAAGTTATTCTTGGTAAGAACATCATATTGATTGATGATCTTTTGCTTTTTAAGTTCAGCAATATTTTTAGCTGTATTGGTAACAACATTTTCTGCCATCAATACGAAATCATTGTAGGTATCTGATGATCTTGCACTCGTCTGGAACATAATCAGTCTTGCCTGAGCCTGAGTAAGTGAGCTGATCACACTGTACATATTTCCGCTTTGATTGGCAGAAGTTCCTACAGTCACCACAATATTGGTTTCATCAGGTACGCTGGAAAGAAGGTTTCCTGCTGCGGTAAGAGCTTCACCAACCGGCTGATAACCGCTATTGCTTGCACAGTTCATCTCATTCGTTTTCTGATCAATGAACGTTGTCATTTTACTGTAGTCTGCACTCAGGTTGGATACAGAAATATTTTCCCCGCAAGGGTTATTTTTGTACAGCACCACTCCATATTTAACATTGTTAAAATAAGATGGTTTCTCAAATCTAAGCTGAAGATCCTGCAGTAATGATTTTACGATAGGCGCATAAGGAGCATTTCCTGCACTTACGTCCAGCGCAAAGACAATATTAATATTTTTATCTCTTTCCGTGATTTCTCTGTAGCGGTCAAAATAAATAGGTTCACCCAATACATTCGATACAAAGTTCTTGCTGTAATCTAAAATATTGGTGAAATATTTTGTTTTTGAATCCGGAGTTGGAGCCTGTTCCAATGGGAGATTTACAGGAAAGATATTCTCAAGCGGCGTTCTTTTGTTAACATCTGTAAGAAGAACTGCTTTTTTATTTTCAGCATCAGATCCAGATCCTCCCGGATATCCTTCATAGATCCCTAAAGAAGAATCGTTGATTCCTGTTGTATTTTTCAGTTTGATCGCAGAGCGCTCTCCCCAGCTGGAAATCACGTTAGAACTTACCCATCCGTAAAGTCCTTTGCCGATGCTGTCTATATCAATTGAAGGTTTTTTACCTACTAAAAATCGCTTGTTGTTTTCAGCCTGTTTGTAGACATAAACAATTTGTCCATTCGGAATCTTTACATTAGCTGTTTCAATAAGGCTTGGTGAATTAAACACCATAATAGAGTCGTTCTTATAGTATCTTTCAGCGTTTTTGATAACTTCGCTGTTACTTGGTACTACGGCAACTCTCACAGGATATCCTGTTTTTTCACTTTTTAAAGCATTGTTCCAAAGAAGAAGTTCAGATTCAGGAATCCATCCATATGTTTTGATAGATTTTGACGAAACTTTTTTCATTAAAGCATCCGGAACATATTCCGCCACTTTTACCATTCCGTCTCTATGTTTTAAAACCATCAGAGGTTCAAGGAATTTTACTTCCTTGTAAGATTTCTCATCATCTTTATCCAGATAAGCCGTATTTCTCGATCTGTCTGAAATAACGATCCATGGAGCTGACTTTTTAGGATAACCGTTAACGACAGGGGAAGCATCCACCTGTCCGTACTGCGACGGTTCCGGGGTTTTCTTTGACGGCAGTTTTACCTGGCAACTCGTCAATAATACTGATAACCCTATATAATATGCTGCTAGAGGAAATTTATTTTTCATCCTATTTTATCTTTAATGATTGGCGCATCCGTAAACCGGATGATATTATTTGCTTTGGTTGATTTCTACTTTCGTTACACACTCCTGTTTATCATCAAGGTTCACCTTTACAGTCTGAATCACCGTGTTTTTGTCAAACTGAAGACCGGCACAGTACATGTAGAAGTTGTTCACTTTGCTGTCATTTACCTTTACTACTGTATTTTCATTGTTACACAGATAGGTTTTCAACAGGTAATTGTAATGCATATTGAAACTGTTTCCATTGGCAATCTGCTGAAGGTGATATTTGAAATCATTATCTACTCTTGCGTAAGAATCTTCTACTGAAACTTCCTCTTCTGCAAGTGCATCATAAGCCGGAAGGATCTTAATATGGTGATAAATAGGCTCCTGACTTTCTTCAGTGTATAGCGTTACCACATAATCTCCGGGTTTTTTATAAGAATAGATTGTAAATTTATCTTTAGAATCTGTATTTCCTGTTTCTCCGAATTTCCATGCAAACACTTTTGCATCAGAAATGGCACGGAAAGATACGCTTTCATTTTGCATAGCCTGAGCTACTGCTTCGATACTAGTCGCTGATTTTGCGGTATCTTTTGCTTTCTGAACGCTTCTTGCGCTTACCATTACAGGGAAAGATTTCGTATACTTGTTGTCAACGATCAAACTCACCTGATAGTACCCCGGTTTATTATAGAAGTGAATCCCGCTGTTTTTATCTGAAGTTGTACCATCTCCGAAATTCCATCTTTTGGTTTTCGCAAACTGGGTTTTATCTTCGAATAAAAGCGTGTCTCCTACCGCCAGTGAAGACGGATAAACCACCCCAACAATATCATCGGCTGAATGGATAACTTTTTTCTGCAGCCATAGAGCAACTAATGCTGCGATGAGCAAAGTTGCAACAACACCGATAATAATGTTTTTCTTGTTCTTTTGAAAATAATTCATAGTTAATAATTGTGATGTGTTTTATATAAAGTTCCTAGTATTTATTACTTATTGTACTCTCGCTTTCAGATCCTGCTCACGCTGATAAAGCTTATTTTGCTTGTCCTTAAATCCGATTCTGCACTCATCCACCTGTTTCTGAAAAACTTTAATATCTTCTGAAGTAGTTGAAATTACTTTTTTGTCATCAAAGTACATTTTATAGAATTTTGCAATCTGAGGATAAGCATCTTTTCTGATATCAACAACATCAGTACTGCTGAAATAGCTGTTAAGATCATTAACTCCCAGCTGAATATTATTTTCTACAAAAGGCTGTGGGCCGTCATCAGTAAGTTTTGTGATCATGGTATAAGTACTGTCCATGATTGGGATAACGATTTTTTGATGATGCTCAAATTCAGCTTTCTGTTCAAGATTCTGAATTCCTCTCACGTCTTCATCAGAAAAAGGAGATACAAATCCTTTTAAAAATATCACTCCTAAAAATAACATAGCAGTCACAAGCATCAGTATTAAATAAAAAAACTGATAATGCCTTTCTTTCTTCGATAATGTGATTTGTCCTTGCATATCTTTTCTTTTTATCTTCTTCTTTTACTTCCTGTGAAATTTCTTGTAGGGTCTTTTCTAAGCTCGTTATTGGTCACTTTTATTTTACCCATACATTCATCCAGATCTCTTAAAACGGTTTTCTTCTTATATTCCACTTCAATGATCTTAGCCTTTAAAGTCATCATAGGCACTATCTGCTTCATCAGTACAGCATAGTGCTTAAAGCTCTGTGCACTGTCTTTGCCCATAATATTTTTGGCATCTCTCACGTTATCCATAATGCTGGTTCTGAGGAACACGTCATTTTCCACCTTATTAATACTAAGCTGGTTCATTTTGTCATAAATTTCATCAATGTGATCTTTCAGCACGTCGCTTCGAAGCATCAGTTCTTTATAGGCTTCAGCTTCCCGGCTGATTCCTTCACGTTGTATATCATAACTCTTAAAGAAGAGAAATAAGCACGCAAAAGTTACAACCGACAAAACGACAAAAGACAGAATAAACTTCCAAATGCCTATTCTGACGTCAGATTTGTTTAATTTTTTTTCCCTGTTAGAAGACATAATTTGCGATTTGTTTGGCCTGTGAAAATATAAAAAAAAAATTTTATGCACAATACGTAATTTCCCCAGGCCTATTTCGTGAAAACCCTGATTAAATTAATATTAATTTTCACTTTGATAAGTTTTTCATAAATTAGACCTCTAAATTTTAAATATCATTCGCCAAATCGATATTAAGAATGAGTAAAATATTATCTAATACCGTACGTTTTTCTATTGCTGACAGTGATTTTTATTTTAAAAAAATAATGATCAAAACACTCATGGAGAATCCTTTCTATATGCTTCTGAATGACTGTAACAATGGGCACGAGCTGGTAAACAGAATCTACAGAAGGCAGGAGGATGTGTTCATCATTGAGTTATTTATGCCCGTTTTAAGCGGAATTGAAGCGATTAAATATATCCGGAAAAACAATACGGAAACCCCTATTATCACCTATTCCGGCACCTACCAGGAAGATATGGCTGAAATTCTTTCAAAAATCCCCAATACCTATTACTGTCAGAAAAAAAGCACCATTATAAAAGATATCATTAAGGGAAGCATTACTTCTGAAGACTTTGATTACCAAACCTATTCCAAAGAATGGGAGCAGCAGCCACTTGCAGTACAGGAATATATGGACAGGCAGAAAAAAGGTCAGGAAGAACTTTCTCCGGCTGAAATACAGCTGATGAGATTCTGTTATGAGGGATTCAGCAATAAAGAAATTGCAGAAAAACTTAACCTGAGTACAAGAACTATTGACACTTACATTAACCGGCTTACAGAAAAGCTGGGACTGAAAACCAAGCTCCACCTTATCCGTTTCTGCGTAGAAAACGGCTATTACAATTCCAGTTTATAAAAATTCTGATTTCAGATTTGAAAATTTAAAATTCCGGCTAACTGGTGGAAGCTGAGGAGGGTTTATAAACACTTAATATAAGTAAGAAAACCCTGCCAAAGGTATCGCTACCGCCGTTTATTAAATTTTGTTCATTAATTTTTTTGTACCTTTATACCGTTAGATTATTTTATTGTTAAATTATTGCTACCCTGCCTTAATATAGCATATACATAAAAAGCTCAACGATTTGAATAAAAATATTTTGCCACTAATTTGCTAGTATTCAATTTTTTTAACTAAATTTGCACACCTAAAATTTAAAATTAAAATAAGGAAATGACAAAGGCAGAATTGGTAAACACCATCTCAAATAAGTTGGGAACAGAAAAGAATGAAACACAGAAAGTTGTAGAAGCTTTTATGCAGGAGATCAGAACTTCTATGTATAATGGGGATAACGTTTATCTAAGAGGTTTTGGATCTTTTATCATTAAAACAAGAGCTGCTAAAACAGGAAGAAATATTTCTAAAAACACTGCAATTGAGATTCCTGCTCATAACATTCCTGCTTTCAAACCTTCAAAATCTTTTGTTGAGAAAGTAAAAACTAAAGTTGCAGTAAAATAAGAACATTAACTGAATATTAACTAGTTACTAAAAAATTAAAATTATGCCAAGCGGAAAGAAAAGAAAAAGACACAAGGTTGCGACTCACAAAAGAAAGAAAAGAAGAAGAGCAAACAGACATAAGAAAAAATAATCTCCTCTTTTCGAGATTTACAATATAATAATATAGTTGGTGGATTTAAATTCTTAAAGTTCACTAACTATATTTTTGTTTGCAACTATAAGATTCCGCGGAAAACGGATGGTTTCAAATATTATTTTAATAAACATATAATGGTTTTCATCCAAAATCCTTATATTTAATAGATGAATTAATCAGAAAAACATCCCATTCCTATAATCTTAACAATTTTATCTTATTAAAAAATGAAGAAAGAACTAATAGTTTCGCATGAAGATGATCTTACAAAGATTGCATTACTGGAAGACGGAAGACTATGTGAACTTCATGAGCAAGAGGACAAAAGCGATTTTATAGTTGGAGATCTGTTTATAGGAAAAGTAAAAAAACTGGCACCCAATCTGAATGCAGCATTCGTGAATATCGGATATGATAAGGATGCATTTCTGCATTACCAGGATCTGGGACCTCAGTATCTTACATACAGAAAGTTTTTAAAAGATACTATTTCTAAAAAACAAAGCACTTCAAGCTTAAAGAATTTCGAGATACAACCCGAAATAGACAAAAATGGAACGGTAGATAAAGTGATCGCCAAAGACGATATCGTTCTGCTGCAAATCACTAAGGAGCCCATTTCTACAAAAGGCCCAAGAATTTCTACCCAAATCTCTCTGACAGGACGTTTTCTGGTTCTGATCCCTTTCGACAATAAAGTTTCTATTTCTAAAAAGATCCGAAGCTTCGAAGAAAAGGAAAGATTGAGAACCCTTATCGACAGCATCAAGCCTGAAGGTTTCGGGGTTATCATCAGAACAGTAGCCGAAGGAAAAAAAGTTGCGGATCTTCATAATGACATGAACCAGCTGGTTCAAAAATGGGAAACCACTTTTAAAAATATCCAGAGAAATAAAGTTCCATCTAAAGTTTTAAGCGAAGAAGACAAAGCTTCAGCTATTTTAAGAGACAATTTTAATCAGGATTTCGTTAATATCATCTGCGATGATGAGCAAATGGTGAACGAAATGACAAATTACGTGGAAGTAATTGCACCTGAAAAGAAAAATATTGTCCAGTTTTATGATTCCCATATTCCTCTTCTGGAATATTACAATGTTGAAAAACAGCTTAAACAGAGCTTCGGAAAACACGTTAACATTCCAAGTTCCAAAGGCGCTTATCTTGTTATTGAACACACAGAAGCACTTCACGTCGTTGACGTTAACTCCGGTAACAATATTACCACCGGAACAGCTGTCAATAAAGAACATGCACTGAAAGTGAACAAAATGGCTGCTACTGAGATCGCAAGACAACTTCGCCTCCGCGATATGGGAGGTATCATCGTAATCGATTTCATAGACATGCCGAATTCTGATCACAGAAGAGATCTTTACGAGCATCTCAAAGAGGAAATGAAGCGCGACAAAGCTCGCCACAAAATACTTCCTCCAAGTAAATTTGGACTGATCCAGATTACCAGACAAAGAAACCGTCCGGAAAAACAGATCGACACCAAAGAAGAAAACCCTAACAAAGACGGAGAAATTGTAGCTCCTATTGTTATCGTGGAAAGAATGGGTGAAACCTTAAGAACCATCCTGCAGAAAGAAAAAGGAAAAATCTACCTGCATGTACACCCGTTTGTGGAAGCCTACCTTACCAAAGGCATCAAAAGCATCCAAATGAAATGGTTTATCAAATACAAAAAATGGGTAACCATTGTTCCAAGAGATTCTTTTAAATATTTAGAATACAAAATCTACAATGCCAAAAAAGAAGAATTAATAGAATTCTCTAATTAAAAAATTTAAGACCTTCAGTTGTACTGGAGGTTTTTTTATTATCTTTTCTTGTTATACCTTTTGGCTAAAGCCAATGGATGTTTTTTGTATATGTAGGCTGGGTTAAAGCCCACCCCTATTGAATTTTACGACAAGATCTTTTATCTTTTATCTTTTATCTTTTATCTTTTATCTTTTATCTTTTATCTTTAAAACATGAAAAAACACCATTACAAAACGACTATCCAATGGACAGGCAATCAAGGAACAGGAACCAGCGGATATAAGGAATACGAAAGAAGCCACAGGATCTCAGCAGAAAACAAAATTGTTATAGAAGGTTCATCTGATCCGGCATTTCGTGGTGACAGAACAAAATACAATCCGGAAGAAATGCTTTTATCTTCCCTTTCCTCCTGTCATATGCTCTGGTATCTGCACTTCTGTTCTGAAGCCGGTATTATTGTAACAGAATATACTGATGAAGCTACTGGTACCATGGAAGAAACAGCCAGCGGAAGCGGTCATTTTACGGAAGCAACCTTGCATCCCAAAGTAACAGTTGCAGAAAAATCAATGGTTGAAAAAGCAGAACAGCTTCATCATAAAGCAAATCAATTTTGCTTCATTGCCAACTCAGTTAACTTTCCTGTTAAACATATCCCTACCACGTTAGTTAAATAAATTTTAAAAACAAAATAACATCATGTAACAATGATGTATAATACATTTTAACAACAATAACTCTAAATTATTTAGCAAAAATTCCACAAATAGAGAATTATTTATTGAATAGTTAACAAAAATAACATTTTACTAGTGATAAAAACAATATAAATTAAAATTATTTAACAATTTTACTTAAAATATAAAGTTTTTTTCATATTTTTATATAAATAAAACAGACCATGATGAAACCAAGATTGACCATTTTTGATGAACCCATGCTGTATACAGAGGGATTATCAAGACTGCTTACACAAAGCAAAATTTTCAGCACCATTGACATTTGTAATTCTTTAGAAACCCTCTCCCAACACTTAAAAGAAGAACCATCGGAAATGCTTGTCATGAGCTCCAATATGCTCATGCTTACAGAAATCTGCAAATTGGTAGAAAGCATTATTTCTCAACATAAAAACACCAAAATCATTGTCATAGGAAGCTCTTATGACGTGATAGATATGCGGAAGCTCTTCAACAAAGGCATCAAGGGTTATCTGGACAAAAACTGCACCTATGACGAGTTCCTGAAGTCCATTAATGTCTTGCTCCTTAATGAAATCTATATCAGTGATCATGCAAAGGAAAAAATGATAAATTTCATCAGCAGCGAACAAGAAAAACAAAATCCCCACATTAAAGAACCCCTCACCCGCCGTGAAATGGAAATCCTTAAACTGATCTGCGATGGTTGCAGCAGTAAAGACATCTCTGAAAAACTTTTTATCAGTATCAATACGGTAGAAACACACCGAAAAAGAATTCTTTTGAAACTCAATGCGAAAAACTCAGTCGGAATTGTAAAATATGCTATTGAGAACCATATTATCGACTGAAATTCTCCCATGAAAACGCAAAAAAATTCCAAACTTTACAGTCTGGAATTTTTTTATGCCTGAATTCGTTCTAATTGCCAGAAGCAGGCGTAACTTAATAATTCTTTTTCATTGTGAGATGAGAAGTGAGACTTAGAGATCAGAAATTGAGCGATGAAAAAGCTTATATAACTTTGACCTTATTGTTTATCTACAAACAACCCAAATTTCTAATCTCCGGCTCACAACCTGGAACTTTAAACTTTAAACTTTAAACTTTAAAACCTTGAACCTTATTCATAATCCGGCATCTCACCGTTGCTGAAAAGCGATGTTCGGGTAAGATCTGTCAAACTACTGTTAAGATCAATGACCATTACATTTCTCTGCGAAATATTATCATTGGAAGTGTTCATAAAAATGATCTGTGCATTATTCGGTGAGAATCTTGGATCAAGATCATTGGTTCCCATCACTTTTTCGCTTTCGGCAGAGATATCACTTATGGCATCTGTAGCCAGATTGTAAATGAAAATATGTGAATCCAGTTGTCTGTAATTTCCGCTTCCATCAAGATATCCTGAGACATCACGGGTAAAGAGAAGAAGCTGTCCGTCTACGGAGAAATTCAGTCCACCGCTGGCTCCCGGCGAACCGGACAAAACAGTTTTAAGGACACTTCCTGTCATATCTATAACATAAACCTTCGTATTATAACCGTTATAATCGTTGGTTTTCAACGCTATTTTACTACCGTCATAACTCCAGTCACATTCGGATATCATGCTTCCGTCCGGGGTAGTATATACCAGACTCAGACCACTGCCATCTTTATTGATCCTGTATAGTTTATTGAAGTTAGAATAAATAAGCTCTTTACCATTTGTACTCCAGGCAAAATCCATTTCATAATTATTAAAACCTGCCACAGCCACCGTTGTTACTTTAAAAGGATTGGAACCGTCAGGATTGGCTGTATAAATATGAGTACTTCCGCCTTCTGTACGAAGGAAAGCAATGAGGCCTGCATTATTGTTCTTACGTGGCCGCCAGCTGTTGTAGGAAGAACTGGTAAACTGGAAATTATTTCCCTGATCATCACTGGAGATAATAACAAAGTTTCCATTCTGTTTTTGTGTATAATGATACCTGTTGGCCGGTACCGTATTGGTGGTGAATTTACTGATTGAGCTTAAAACTGGCTGGTGAATGCCGTCCGAAACAGACACCTGCCAGAAGTAACTTACACCAAACTTCAGATTTGAAAGCGTATAATGATTAGCTGTCAAATCATTAACCTGAATCACATTAGTGTCAAGATTATTTTTAATTGCCAAACTGTATTTTAAAACATCCGCTGTATCCGGATCTGTTGCGCTCCAGGTTAATTCGACGCTCAAAGGTTGATTGACTGCGTTATCTATCGGACTTAGCAACTGTGGCGTAGCGGGAGGAGAATTCAATGAGGTGTCGTCATCCATCTCAAAAACTGCTGTTACCACTTGATTTTGATTCTGTATATTGACAGACTGAAAGCTGGTAATATATCCTGAAAGCTCTGCTTTTACTGAATAATTGCCTACGGGCATGGCTGCAATTTCAAAGGAACCGTCTGTACCACTGAAAACCGTTTGCGTTGTAGGATTGGTAAAGATTTTCACATTGGAAAGCGGCACATTACTGCCTCTTTTTACAACTTTCCCTTTTAATGTTCCTGTTTGAGCCTGTTCTACAAGGTCTTCATTGCATGAAAACAGACAAAAAGCAAAGATGAATATGCTGAGTATTTTAATTAAAGTTTTCATAATTCGTGTTTTTATTTGTTTCCGAAGTAAAAGTTGATTCCTATACCGAAGCGTAAAGCCTGATCTTTCCTTTTTCCGTTTATAAGGCCTTCCCAGTCGTCTTTGAAGCCCAGGTCATATTGGGCTGAAGCTCTCAGTGAAACATTCCGGCTGATCATATATTCCAGCCCTCCCCCGAACTGTGCTTTATATTGAGGTTTATATTTTGAATACATGGCTCCTGCCCCACCGTACACGTATGGACTGAATCTGTATTTAGGGAAAAGTATATATTCCAGATTCACTTCGGGACCGAAATAGTTTCTTTTCACAATATTTGAATTTTCAAGAGTAAAGTAACTGCCGTTCACTTCCATATTCAGGTAAGGGGTAAGGAAATATTTAAATCCTATTTTACCTCCGACATTCATTTTAGAGTCTACATAATCATCTTTCACTTTCTGCCCTTCAACATTGGCGAATATGGAAACTTTCTGTCTGTAGTTTTCTGGATATTTTCCACCTATTGCTCTTCCATCGTTTTGCTCCTGTTCTCTGTTATATTCATCGATTAAACTTTGATATCCTCCACTGGAATCCACTGCTTTTCCCCATATTTTGTCTCTTATTCCTTCTACGATAAGAGATTTTACAGCTTTTTCAATAGCCTCGGTGACAGCAAGCTGAACGGGCTCATTTTGGGTGAGTCCTACCTCAGCTTCCAGAAGTCTTTCTGTATCGATATATCTGAAGAAGCTTCCGTTGACGCTGGTTGAAAGAATGGTTTTAGAGGTATAAACTGTTTTAAGAATTTCTCCGTTAAGGGTAGAGACAGCACGAAGGTAAATAGTAATTCTGTCCTGGCGGTATTGTGTGGAAGCACCGATTCCGAAATATCTTGCTCCAAGTCCTCCGGTGAGAATATTACTGTCATAGGAGATTACGCCGCCTTCAAGAAGAATTCCGGCATACAAAAGAGGTGGAAGTGCCTGACTGTTTTTATCTGCATCCTTTATGTATTCCTGTCTTGTGGAACGGATGATTTGTCTTTCATTGAGAAGATTGGCAATGTTTTCCCTTTCAATAGGGATAAACCAATGGCTGTCTTCCAGTGCTTTGATAAGAATAGTGGTGGTTCCCTGAGGGACTGCCGTGCTCCAGTTGTTTCCGTTCTCGGAAGGTTTATACTGGCCGGTCTGGTCCCGGAATTTGTAGACCCCTATTACAATTTTTTCTTTAGGAAGGGGAAGATTTTTCAATTCTGCGGTAGAGGAAGTAACCTCTCCCATCGTTGGTTTTTCGGGATCCGAAGGTAAACCAAATATTGAACTACAAGCCTGCAGAATGCATAGCAGGAAACTACAGAAAAAGATTCTGGTGTAAGTGTAGGTTGTCATGGTAAGTTTATTTTTAGTGATTTCCTATTTCGGAATTACGATCTCGGACTGATCGCCATTGCTGGTATCCAAAATATTGATTAAAAGTCCCTGATTAGTATTGGTAATCTGTAAGTAAAGCGATCCGAAAAGATAATTTCCCGGCTTTATGTTTCCATCACCAAACTGTTGATCAAACAGTTTTCTTGAAAGTTCACTGAGAATTTGTCTGTTGAGACTCTGGGTAAAGCTGTCAAGAGAGTTTACACGATCCAGCAGATTGCTGAAATCATTTTTTTCGTCAAATTGGTTTTGTGCATTGGCAGAGCTTAAAAGCCACTGGTAATTAAAGGTATCACCCCCAAAAGCCGGATTGACCGGTTTGTAGACGAGCTGCTGAGATTTTCCGTAGAAAATACCCGCAATAAAGGTCAAAATAATGATAAAAGTTTTCATGGCGGACATTTTTAGTAGATAAATTCATTTTTAATAAGGTTTTTCTTAGCATTAAATTCTTTGATATATTTTAAGCTGTAGACCAGCTGTTCTGCTAAATAATCTTCTGCCGGATTGGTCATAAAACTGTAAATAATCTTATCCTCAATCTGAATATTGATCTGGCCGCTTGTTCCGCGAAGGGGAAGTTCTGTAATGGTAACGGCACTGCTGCTTTTATCCGGAAGCTGACTGTATTGCATATAAAACAGATCATAAAAATCTTTTCCAACCTTGGTTTTGGTTTCATCAATGGTAAGTCCTCTCAGTTCATAAGCTGCATCCTCTTCTACCTTTGCGGTTTTCTTTTTAAAAAGATCGCTGTTAAGCTCCAGGCTGTCTTTGGCGACCAGTTTTTGTGTTTCTTCATCCCTGATATAAAGAAAGGCCTTCAAAGCATCTTTTGATTCAAGATTTACGCTGATCTCCGATAGTATTTTGACTTCATTGGGATTAACAGAAAATTTACCACTCTGCTGATTGTTTGAAAGGTTCCCGCCGTTTCCTTTTTTAATAGAAACCAAAAGGTAATTCAGTTCCTTATAAACGGTGGTATTGTTCATTACAATTGCTTTCAGGATAATCTGATTTTCAAGGAGACTGCTCTCTATTCTTGCATTTACTTTTTTATCTTCCTGCCCATACATCCATACAGACAGGAAGCTAAAAAATGTGCTCAGGCTAAGGGAATATAAAATTTTCATCATTTGTATTTTAATAGTTTCTCATGAAAACTGTTTTATTGTCTCCCTTTACATTGATCTGAATTCCATCCGAAATACTGTTGCTTCCCGTGACATCAATAATATTGTTGTTTCCTTGTGCAGTAACTGCAGCTTTAGTTTCTTTATCTGTAAATGAGTTGATAAAATAAAGCGTATTAAAGTCTCCCAGTTGTTTTACAGCAATATGAGTTCTGGCATTCAGAGAAAGCTCGGCATTGTTATACTCTCCTATCTGAATAATATTGGAACCGAATGAAGTCTGATCAGTCTGCTGCCTGGCTATAAGATTAAAGATTGTATTGCTGTTGATCTTATCCCAGTCTATTTCCTGTGCCTGCAATGGCAATACTATGAAAAGAGCAAGAATACTCCATCTTAAAGTAAACATGGCCTCTATGTATTAAAGGTACTGATGCAAACTGGTAGAAACCGGAGGTAAAAAAGGAGAAACCCTGTAGCTTCTCCTTTACAATTTCTAAGATTTACAGTATGTGTTATAGGGCTTAATTGGATTGATTCACAATCATTGAGTTTCCGTTACCCATCTGAGCTCCTAAGTGAACATGGCCAGTACCGCTTTGAGCTACCCAGGTAAAGTTACCATTACCCATCTGAAGGTCAATAGCTGTATTGGAATTTCCTATCTGGAACTGATAAAGCTGGTTGGCATTACCTGCCTGTACTCCCACAGAAGTATTATCATCTCCTACCTGAACTGAAGCTGCGATATTACCTGTTCCTGCTTGTACATGATTAGCACTGTTATCATCACCATCCTGATACTGAACAAGGACATTATTAGCTCCTATCTGAAGTCCGCTGGCATCATTTCTTCTTCCCAGCTGAACCTGGAATGCCTGATTACCGCTACCTAACTGAATAGCTGAAGCATCATTTCTTCTTCCGTCCTGATATTGAACAACAGAGTTACCTAATCCTACCTGTACTGAAGAAGCATCATTTCTTCTTCCGATCTGAGTTTGTTCTGTAGAGTTAAGAACTCCAAGCTGCCATGTTGAAGCAGAGTTTCTGTTTCCCATCTGCATGACTTCGTTTGAGTTTCCGATACCCACCTGATCTACGTCTATAGAGTTTCTGTTTCCGATACTTTTTGCAGTATTAACGTTCAAAATACCTACCTGATCAATGTCTGCAGTATTACGATTTCCTGTCTGTGTCAAAGAGTTGATATTCAAAAGGCCAGTCTGATCCACAGTAGCAACATTTAAGTTTCCTGTTTGGGTAGTTACATCAATATTGAATTGTGCAAATCCGAAACTCATGGCGAATAGTGTAAATACACCTGTAAGTAAATTTTTCATCTTAGTAAAAATTAATTGGTTAATAGTAAGGCAAAGATAGCCTCTGAGTCAAAATGAAAAACCACCATCAAAGTGTAAATTTCAAAAGTCACTGTTTATAGTTGTAAGGGTCACCATTTGCCGTTGCAGGGAAGTCATTGTTTTCAGTTACGGAAAAATACGGGAGTCATTTTAAGACTCATAACTAGCTCATTCAATGGTGAATATTGAATAATCTCTTGACGTGATTTTCACTCATTTTTTTAAATTCATCATGGGCAGTAACACTTCACAACGCTGGGTTTTAAAATATTACCACCATTAATTATCCATCTTTCATTTGTCAAGGAAAATCCAAAGTTACTGATCTTTTCATCCTGATCTTACATGGTTAATTAATGTTAAGGCCCTTATTTCTTCAAGATATATTGTTAAATTTGAAGTATGGAAAATTTTGGAAAAGATTTATTACGAAAAATAAAAAGTGTAGAACTTCCCGGTGAACACGCGCATGGAGTTTTCTCACCTCCCTCACGCCCGGTCTTTACTTATGATGAAGTATTGGCAAAGAATCCTAAGTTTGCAGCTGTAAATATTGTTCTATATTTAAAAGACAACGAGTGGTATTTTCCATTGATTCAAAGAACAATTAATGAGCACGACAGACACAGCGGGCAGATTTCACTGCCTGGAGGAAAGCGTGAAGAGATGGACAGAGATTTTGCTGAAACCGCAATTCGGGAGACTTCCGAAGAGATCGGAATAGACAAGCATTATGTAAGGATTATCAGAGAAATGTCTCCTATTTATATTCCACCGAGCAATTTTTATGTATATCCCTACATTTCTTATACTAAAAAGAATCCCGCCTTCGTTCTTCAGCAGACGGAAGCTGTGGAAACCATAGAATTCCCCATCACTTCCTTTCTGAACCTGTCTGATACCCCGGAAATCATGGCGCTGCCCAACGCAAACGGATATGAGGTTCCTGTGATCAATTTCAACGGATACATTATCTGGGGTGCAACAGCGATGATATTAAGTGAATTCAGCCAGTTGCTGAAAAAAATGTAACTTTGCACTACCGTGTTTAATTGAGAGATGGCGAAGAAAAATATTTTCACCGATGCATTCGGAACACCTTATTTTTTGAAAAGGTTTATTATTTTTATTTTAGGAGTTGTATCATACAGAAGATTCAACGGCTTTAATAAGTTAAAGATAACCGGAACAGAACACCTTGTGGATCTTCCGGACTCTAACGTACTTTTTGTATCCAACCATCAGACCTATTTTGCAGATGTGGCAGCAATGTATCATGCATTCTGTGCTGTAAATAACGGATATCTGAACACGATAAAAAATCCAATCTACCTATTGAATCCAAAGATCGATTTTTACTATGTAGCAGCAGAGGAAACTATGAATAAGGGTATTCTTCCTAAAATCTTCAAAATTGCAGGTGCTGTAACGGTAAAAAGAACGTGGAGAGCCGAAGGAAAGAATGTCAACAGAATGGTAGACATGAGCGAGGTAGATAATATTATGAAAGCATTGGACAATGGCTGGGTAGCGACTTTCCCTCAAGGAACTACTTCTGCTTTTGCACAGGGACGAAGAGGAACGGCCAAGTTGGTAAAGAATCAGCGTCCTATTGTAATTCCGATCAAAATAAACGGATTCAGAAGAGCTTTTGATAAAAAAGGACTCCGCGTAAAGGTAACCGGTGTAAAACCTACGATGGAATTTAAGGCTCCTTTGGATATTGATTATGATAATGAAAAAGCACCGGAAATTTTATTGAAAATCATGACTGCCATTGAGCAGACAGAAGATTTCAACCTATTACACAGTTATGATGAAGAACTTAAAGCTAAAAAATTAGAACAAAAGGACTCAAATAATTAAAGTAATGACAAAAATTATGAACAAAATACTTGGAATCTTATTCGCAATCATAGTATTAGTTTCATGCAACAGCCAGAAAGTATATTCGGATTTTGATATCAGCTATTCGAAAAGTGGAGGCTATGCTCCTGTATATGAAAATATGCTTATAAAAGGGAATAATGTACACTACTCTTTTGAAGGGCAGGGTAAAAAATATAAACAAGATTTTAAAATTTCTGATGAGGATTTAAAGAAACTGGATCAGGTACTTTCTCAGAATAATTTCAGAAGAATACAGGAAGACCGTAAAAAATTGTACGACAATATTTCAACTTCCATCAATGTTAAGAAAGGTCCAAATGAAGGGAGTAAATCAGATGCCAGCATGATCATCCCGAATTATCAGACCAACTGGAACAACATTCTTGAAGCTTTCCAGCAGGTCATTAATATTAATGTTAAAAAACAGTAAATACAATTGAAAACCCACTTCATTGCCATTGGCGGAAGCGCCATGCATAATCTTGCGATTGCATTAAAAGACAAAGGATATCAGGTGACAGGTTCTGATGACGCTATTTTTGAACCTTCAAAATCCCGTTTGGAAAAGAAAGGAATTATGCCTCAGGAAATGGGCTGGTTCCCGGAAAAGATCACTCCGGATATTGATGCTGTTATTCTTGGAATGCATGCCCATCAGGATAATCCTGAATTGGCAAAAGCAAAAGAACTGGGTCTGAAAATATATTCTTATCCTGAATTCCTGTACGAACAGTCTAAAAATAAAACCAGAGTTGTTATTGCCGGATCACATGGTAAAACAACCATCACTTCAATGATTCTTCACGTTCTGAATTTCCATCAGAAAGATGTGGATTTCATGGTTGGGGCTCAGCTTGAAGGTTTCGACTGTATGGTAAAACTGACTCAGGATAATGATTTCATGGTTCTGGAAGGTGATGAATACCTTTCTTCTCCTATTGATCTTCGTTCCAAATTTTTACTGTATCAGCCGAATATCGCTTTAATGAGTGGTATTGCATGGGATCATATCAATGTTTTCAAAACATTTGATGATTATATAGATCAGTTCAGAAAATTTGTGGCAAGCATTACAGCAGGAGGCGTTCTGGTATATAACGAAGAAGATCCGGAAGTAGTGAAAGTAGTGGAAAATGCTGAAAACTATTTCAGAAAAATCCCTTATAGAACTCCTGAATACGAAATAAGTAATGGTAAAGTGTATTTAAAAACTGAAATGGGAGATGTTCCGCTTTCTGTTTTTGGAGCTCACAACCTGTTGAATATGGAAGGCGCAAGACATATCTGCCGACAGCTGGGTATTATGGATGAAGATTTCTATGAGGCCATTATGAGCTTCAAAGGAGCATCCAAACGTCTTGAAAAAGTAGAAAGAGAAGATAAGGGAACACTTTATAAAGATTTTGCTCATGCTCCAAGCAAGGTGAAGGCAGCTGTAAAAGCGTTCACTGAACAGTTTAAAAATGATAAGAAATACGGATTTCTGGAACTGCACACGTATTCCAGTTTAAATCCGGCCTTCCTGGAGCAGTATGACCATGCCATGGACGGTTTGAATGAAGCTATCGTTTTCTATTCTGAAGATGCTTTGAAGATCAAGAGAATGGAGCCTATATCACCAGAATTTATCAAAGAAAAATTCAAGAATGAGAATTTAAAGGTATTTACAAACGCTGAAGATCTTCATGCCTATTGGAATACATTGGATAAAACGGATGGTGTTTATCTCATGATGAGTTCCGGAAATTTCGGTGGTCTTGATTTAACAAAATAAACAAAAAGCTTCAGAATCTTATCTGAAGCTTTTTTATTAAATTATTATCATTCAATTTTCTTGTTATTGGTTAATTCAATATTTTTTATGGAGCTCAACGGTGCTATTTTTATTGTTTTATTTCCTTTTGCCAGATAAATATAATACATGCTGTTGGATCCTATGAGATGAACCTGTTCAAACTTATCATCACCATAGTTTAATCTATAGTCATATTTAAGTTTGTTTTCCCTTATCTTTCTGGTAAGCCCAAATCCTTCTCCCAGGCCTATTCCTACAAAGAAAGACAGCAGCATCATGGCCAGAAACTTCACAAACATATTGGTAAAATGATTCTCAATAGCCTCTTTGCTCATATTTTCATATCCTTTAAGAGATGCCATCTGGAATGCCCAACGTTTATTTTTACTGGCCTGTTTTGATAAAAAAGAGGGAAAAGCAAATGAAAATATAATGATACCAATGAGGATAATCAATATCACAGGATGAGCCGTTAAGGTAGCAATCGGACTGATCAAGATATCCATAATTGTTGAGTATTTTAGAATATTAATGCCTATCTGGTAATAGAAGACACTTTCTTTTAATATTCCCATTACGACAAGAAACAGGTAGCCGAACGGAAGTGATCTCTGAATTCCCTCTGAAAATTTCATTTATTTTCGCTGATTTTAGTTTTTATCTTTCACGAAAATAGAAAATTGCCAGCAAATTGAAACTATCTTGACCTATCTTTCACATTCTTTGATCAGATTTCTCAAAATTTCTTCTGTGGAAAGTTCACTATACTGGTGAATAGACTGCCCCAGCCAGATAGATACAAATTCAGTATTTTGCAGAGATTTTGCTGCTTTACGCAACGCATTGGTCAGTTTATTCTGATAAGGATAGGGTAAAATATATTCTGAGTTTTCAACCGCTTCTATAAATTGATTTTTTATTCCTCTGGCATATCGTCCGGAAAAGCTTTTCGTTAACATAATTTCTTCTTCTCTTACTTTTTTCAGTCTTTCCTTTTCAAAAGGCTGTAAAGCACTTTCCTGAGAAGCCAATAAAAGATTTCCCACCTGGAAGCCCTGCGCTCCTAAATCTTTAACAGCTTTTAAGGTCTTGGCACCATAAATTCCTCCTGCATAAATCAGGGGGACACTCACATGATCATACGCCTGCGACAGCAAAGACAACCCTCCGATCTGCGGAATATTCTCCGCGTCAAAACTTCCTCTGTGTCCTCCCGCCTCTATTCCCTGAACACAGATAATATCAATACCTGATTTTTCAAGCTGCAAAGCTTCATTTACAGACGTACAGGTTCCGATGAGGGTAACTCCGTTTCCTTTTAATTTCTGAATACTCTGATCATCCAGATTTCCGAATGTAAAGCTTAAAATTTTACAGTTTTCTTCAATGATGGCATCTACCTGTTCATGATAAGTCTTTATACTGATTGTCTCAAGTTCCGGAAGCTCTGCATCAATGTCATTTTCTCTGGCCAGCTGCTCAAGAAACTCTTTGGTTTTAATATACTTTTCTTTTAAACCATCCGTCACTTCAGGAATATGGTGTACAAAAATATTTACAGCGAAAGGTTGATCTATCAATTTTTTCGTTTCCCTGATCAATTCAACAGACTGATCTGCTGAAAGATCAGCCAACGCCAATGATCCCAGACACTCTGCTTTTGCAGCGGCTGCCACCATCTGTACCGTACTCACTCCAAACATCGGAGCCTGAATCAAAGGATATTGTATCCCTAGTTTTTTACTGATTGTATCGGGCCAAAACATAAGAACTATTTTAATTAAAAAGGTACAAAAAATAGGAACACTTCATTTCCAGCAGGATATGATATTCCTCACCTGAATAAAAACAGTATTCCCACAAATTTCACAAATACAGCGGATTAAATCTGTGCTTTCTGCGAAATATGTGGGAATAATCTATTCTTTATTTTTATTAAATATCCGCAACGGAATTGAGCATTTTCTGTTCCCATTCCGGATCTTTAGGATCAAAGAATAATCTTTTTCCTGTATCCAAAGAACGAACGACATTCATTTCATCTTCTGTCAGCTCAAAATCAAATACATTAAAGTTTTCTTCAATTCTTGACGGGGTCACAGATTTCGGGATCACTACGAATCCTTCCTGAAGGTGCCATCTTAAAATTACCTGAGCTACGGTCTTACCATATTTTTCAGCGATTGCTTTCAGATCAGGATTGCTTAAAAGGTTGGCATTACCGTTTCCAAGCGGGCTCCATGGCTGAGTTACAATATTATTTTCTCTGTCGTATATCTGCAGTTCTTTCTGCTGGAATACCGGATGCAGCTCAATCTGATTAATCACCGGTAACACTGTTGAATTAGCTTTTAATTCTTCCAGTTTCTCAACGGTAAAATTACATACCCCAATAGCTTTGATCTTTCCTTCCTTGTATAATTCTTCCAAAGCCTTCCACGTTCCCAGGAAATCTCCATAAGGCCAGTGGATCAGATACATATCCAGATAATCCATCTGTAATCTGTCCAATGTTCTCTGAAAAGCACTTTTAGCCTTTTCATACCCATGATCCTGAACCCATACTTTTGACGTGATAAACAGTTCATCCCTGTCTACTCCGCTATTTTTCACCCCGGCACCTACAGCGGTTTCATTCTGATAAATAGCAGCAGTATCAATCATTCTATATCCTGTTTGAATAGCTTTGATTACTGCATTCTCACATTCTTTCAGGTCTTCCATCTGCCATACTCCAAAGCCTAAAGCCGGAATATCCACTCCGTTATTTAAGGTTACCACAGGCTGCCCTGTATAGGTTTTCTTTTGCATAAGTCTTTATTTTAGTTATTAATATAAAGTGATAAACAAATTTGCAACAAAAAATTGAAAATTCTGCCTACCAATTTTACTGTTCTTGTTAAAAAATTGTTATGTAATTGCAGTTTTGAGTTGCCAGTTGCTAGTTGCTAGTTGCTAGTTGCTAGTTGCTAGTTGCTAGTTGCTAGTTGCTAGTTGCTAGTTGCTAGTTGCTAGTTGCTAGTTGCAAATTTACTTCTCCCTCTGGCATCCATCGCTATTTTCTCTATTTTTGCTTAAAATTTAAAAATCATGTCACAAAATATCAGATTGGCTGCAGCAGAGGATTATCCGAGAATTATGGAAATCTGGGAGTCAGCCGTAAAGGCAACCCACGATTTCCTGGCTGAAGAGGATTTCAATTATTTTAAAGGAGCCATTCCAAGAGATTATCTTCCTAATCTGGAAGTTTATTTAATTATAGAAAACAATGACACTAAAGGCTTTGCTGCCGTAGCAGAAGGGAATCTTGAAATGCTCTTCATTCATGATGATGCCCGTGGGAAAGGATATGGAAAAGCCCTTTATCAGTTTATGAAAGAAAAGACCGGATTGACCAAAGTGGATGTGAATGAACAGAATCCACAAGCGATTGGATTTTATGAAAAAATGGGGTTCAGAAAAATCAGAAGATCAGAAAAAGATGGTTCAGGAAAAGATTACCCACTTATTCATATGAGTCTTTAAATGGAAAATTTTACATTGAGTTTATTAAATCCGGATGCGGAAATTCCTTATCATTTGTTGCTGTTGGCGGATGAAACCCGAGAAGCTATTGATCGGTATATTTTCAATTCCGACATTTATCTTTTACATGACCGCACCGAAAATATTGCGGTGATGGCATTGTATAAAAACAGCAATACAGAACTGGAAATTAAAAATATTGCAGTCATTGAAAGCTATAGAAGTAAAGGAATCGGAAGTATTCTGATGAATAAAGCTAAAGAAATTGCCAAAGAAAATCATTATAAAACACTGACCGTTGGAACATCCGATACCGGATTCCAACAGATCAGATTTTATGAGAAAAATGGTTTCATTAAAAGCGGAGTCCTGAAAGATTTTTTTATTGAAAATTATCCGGATCCGATATATGAAAATGGTTTACAAATGCGCGATATGGTTGTATTAAGCCATCACCTGACGGAATAAGCCTTTGATATGCTCTATTTCAGTCTGATAATTGGTTTTCTTACGGCATCCGAAATACAACGTGTTTTCCAGCTTCTTTTTTCCTTCCCAAATTAGCTGAACTTCCCCACTTTCAAGGTCTTTTTTACACAAAAAATCAGGGATAACGGCTAGTCCTGTTCCACCTTTCAAACAACGGATGATTGAATTCAGATTAGGAACAATATAATTCGGACGGAAATTAGGTTTATGACCAAAGTTCAAGGTCCAGAACTGGAAAAGGTGTTCCATATCTCCGGTGGTTCCGTACCATTTTTCATTCTTCAGCCATTCCTCGATCTGCTCTGCATCTTTTGTTTTCAAAACTTTATTGAAAGCTGCTGTATCCACATCTTTTCCACCCACCAAAATGATTTGTTCAGAAGAGAAAGCTTCATGTTCTATATTGGGTGAAGACCCTTTTTTCGGAGTGATGATAAGATCCAGAATTCCTTTATCCAGCTGATCCAGCATTTCCGGGTATTCTCCAAAACTGATAATCAGATTAAAAGGCAGTGAAGAAACATATTGCTCCAACGTCGTCTGAAAAGTTTCAAAACACATTCCGACACTGATGGTAGGCGTATGTTTCTCTGTAGATTTTTGAAAGTTTTTCTCTACATCTTCCAGTTTGGTAATAGGCTCAGCAACGGCATTAAATAATACTTTCCCACGTTCTGTCGGGATCATTTTTCTACCGGTTCTGTCGAATAGTTTGTATCCTACATAAGCTTCCAGAGAGCTTAAATGCAGACTCACTCCCGGCTGTGATATGAATAAAGCATCAGCAGCACCCGTCAATGTCCCGGTTTTATATATCGCCTTAAAAGTACGATACCATTCTAAATTGACCATGATTTAATTATTAATATTCTGATACAAAGTTACAAAATAATTATAATATTAATACATTTTCATTTTTAAGAAATAATGCATAATAATCCGGAATTCCGCTTTCCTTTATCTGACGGACCGTTTCATCAATCGGATAAGGTATTTGAATAATTTCCGGAGTAATTTTCTCTTCGTCTAAAGTCAGCACCAAATAAGAAGCCAGTCTGTTTTCTTCTTTAGAGCGCCCCACGGAACCACAATTAATGGCCCATGTGTTATTTTCAAATTGTTTTTTAAAAGATAAATGGGTGTGTCCCATGACAATGACGTCAGATTGAGCATCTTCCAGCATTCTTATAAAAATCTCATCCTCTTCTGATTCATACAAATAAGTGTCATTGCTTGATAGGCTGGAATGAACCAACTGAATATTCCAGTGTTTCTTCCCTACTTTATAATTTAATTTTAAATGAAAAGGCAGTTCTGATAAAAACTTTTTATTCTCCTTTGTAATATGTTTTTTAGAATGATCAATCGCTATAAATCTTGCTTCAGTCTCTTCTTCAGAATGTTTGGATAAAGGAACAACAGGAAAATCAAAAGCAATTCTTTCATCATGATTTCCCATTAGACAAAGAATATTGAGACTTCTCATCTTTTCTATTACCTCATTTCCCCAGGGCGCAAAATCTATGAGATCACCAAGGCAGAATTTATGTTGAATTCCTCTTGCTTTTATATCCTTCAACACCGAATCTAATGCGGGAAGATTCCCATGCACATCACTAAAGATTGCAATCTGTATCATATCCATTCTATTTATCATAACAAATTTACAAGAGAGCTGTGAGATCAGGATCAACAGAACGCATGACATTTCACCATGAAAAGAAGATTCGTCAATTCTCAATTTTTGCTTCGCAAAGCCAATGGTGAATGATTAACTCCTGATTAAAATAACCTCGAAACTCACAACCCGAATCAAAAAACAAAACTATCATTTAAATAATAACTACCTATAATTTATATTATTTTTATTATACAAACATGCATCCTAACTTTGCAGAGTAAAATTTAAACAATCATAAAAAAATGAAAAAAGTACTAATCATCAACGGAGGACAGAATTTTGGACATTCCGGAGGAAAATATAATCAGACTATTGCAGAAAATACATTAGCAGCTCTTAAAGAATTTGACAATGTAGAAGTAAAGATCACTAATGTAAGTGAAAATTATGATAAACATGAAGAAGTACAAAAATTTGTCTGGGCAGATTACATTATTTACCATACTCCGATCTGGTGGTTCCAGCTTCCGAACGGATTGAAAAAATATATTGATGAAGTTTTCACAGCAGGTCATGCAAAAGGAATTTATATGAGTGACGGAAGAAAGGCTGAGAATCCTGAAATCAACTATGGTACGGGAGGAATGCTTGGCGGAAGAAAATATATGCTGACCACAAGCTGGAATGCTCCTGCAACCGCTTTCACGCTTCCCGGAGAATTTTTCAGTGAAAAAAGTGTAGATGATGGACCATTATTTGGTTTCCATAGAATGAATGCTTTTGTCTCACTGGAGAAAATGGAAAGTTTCCATTTCCATGATGTGGAGAAAAATGCCAATGTAGAGCGCGACATGAAACTTTACAGAGAACATGTAAGAAACGTATTTGAAAAAGAATTAAAACCAGAATTAGTATCATGAAAAAAATACTGATCACAGGTATTACCGGCTATATTGGCGGAACTATCGCAAAAAAACTGCTTGACAGAAATTATGAAGTAACCGGATTAGTTCGTAACGAAGCTCACGTACAGGAACTGGAGTCATTGGGAATAAAAACCATTGTAGGGAATATTCACAATGAAGATGTAATAAAAACAGCTGTTGATAGCGTTGATGCAGTCATCCACAATGCTGATTCTGCAGATGACGCTTACGCTGTGGATAATTTCATCAAAGCAATGGAAGGAAGTCATAAGACGTTCATATTTACTTCCGGATCCGCAATTTTCGGAGGTAAAGAAAATGGTAAAAGAAGTGATTTTGTGTATACTGAAGATTTTCCTCTGACTCCAAGACTGGAAATGGCATCAAGAGTTCTTATCAACAATTATGTTCTTCAGTCTGTTCAAAAAGATATAAGAAGTATCGTTATTGTTCCCACCATGGTTTACGGGGAAGGTCTGGGAATAAAAAAAGACAGCATTCAGATTCCGGCATTGGTCAATTTTTCTCAAAAAAAAGGGCACGGTGTTTATTTTGGAGAAGGTGAAAACATCTGGTCTAACCTACATATTGAAGATTTGGCAGATCTGTATGTACTCGCCTTGGAAAAAGCAAAAGAAGGCTCTATCTATTATGCAGAAAATGGTGCTTCATCTTTAAGAAACATTGCAGAAATCATCAGTAAAAAATATAATCTGGAACCGGCACAGTCTTTAAGTATACAGGATGCCGTTGATAATTTCGGTCCTGCGGGCGGCTATTTCGGTTTTGCATCCAACAGTATATGCAGCGCAGACAAAGCCAGCGCAGAACTGGAATGGAAACCCATCTATAACTCAATTGAAAATTTTATTTAATATGAAAATTCATCTTACAGCAATTATAAAAGCCAAAGAAGAACATCAGGCAGAAGTATTGGAAGTTCTTCAGAATATGGTAAAAGAAACAAGAAAAGAAGAAGCATGTGAGCTTTACAGCCTTCATCAGGGAATTGAAGACAAAAACGAATTTGTTTTCTACGAAGTCTGGAAAAGTAAAGAAGGTCTGGATCAGCACAACCAGCAAGCTTACATCCAGGCTTTCGGGGCTTTAGTGGATGAAAAGCTACAGGAAAAACCACAGATTTATACCACCAATATTATTTAATCATGAAAAAATTAGCATTTCTAATGCTTGCGGTCTTTACCATAGGATTCGTACAGGCACAAACCAAAAAATCAAAAAATATGAAAAAGAAAATCTTATTCGTTGTAACCAGCCACGATAAAAAAGGAAGTACTGGTGAAGATACAGGATATTATTTGGGAGAAGTTTCTCACCCATGGGAAGTTCTTCACAAAGCAGGATACGAAATTGACTTTGTAAGTCCGAAAGGCGGAACTCCTCCGGTAGATGGTTTCGATTTGAAAGATCCTGTAAACAAAGAATTCTGGGAAAACAAAGAATACAAGAACAAAATTGATCATTCTATGACACCGTCACAGGTAAATCCGAAAGAGTATTCAACCATCTTTTATGCAGGAGGACACGGAGCAATGTGGGATTTTGCAGACAATAATGAGCTGTCTGATATTGCTGCAAAAATCTACGAAAACGGTGGTATTGTAGCAGGAGTATGCCACGGACCGGCAGGATTGGTGAATATCAAGCTGAATAACGGGAAATACCTTGTAGACGGAAAGAAAATCAATGCTTTTACCAATGAAGAGGAAGCTGAAGTAAAATTAACAGATGTTGTTCCTTTCTTACTGGAAAACAAACTGAAAGAAAGAGGCGCACAATTTGAAAAATCAGGGCTTTGGCAAAACCACGTAGTTACAGATCAGAGAGTGATCACAGGCCAGAATCCTCAATCTGCAAAGAGCGTTGGAGAAGCTATTTTAAAAGAATTAAATAAATAACAAATCATTTTTAACCACAAAAGTCACAAAAGACTTTAAGTTCTTTAAAATCAGAAAAGCTCTTAAAAGTCTCACCATTGAAATGACGGGAATTCCCCTCCACTGGAGGGGTGGCGAAAATTCAAAGAATTTTTGACGGGGTGGTTTACACATAACAATTTTAAAACAAAATGGAATACAGAAAATTAGGAAATACAGATTTAGAATTATCAACAATCACACACGGAGCCTTTGCTATCGGAGGAAATATGTGGGGAGGCAATGAAAAGCAGGATTCTATCAACTCTATTCATGCATCATTAGATCACGGAGTAACTTCTATCGACACGGCGCCTTTTTATGGTTTCGGACTGAGTGAAGAAATGATTGGTGAAGCTATCAAAGGAAAAGACCGTTCAAAAATCCAGCTTTTAACAAAATTCGGATTGGTATGGGACGGAAGCAATAACGGAAAAGGAGAATTTTTCTTTGATGCAGAAGACGAAGGAAAGACTCTTCCTGTTTATAAATTGGCTTCTAAAGAAAACATCATCAAAGAAGTTGAAGAAAGCTTAAAAAGATTAGGGACAGATTATATCGACCTTTTACAACTTCACTGGCCAGACAGCACCACTCCTATTTGTGAGACTATGGAAGCTATGGAACTATTGATTCAACAGGGAAAAATCCGTGCTGCAGGGGTAAGTAACTATAGCGTAGCTCAAATGGAAGAAGCGAACAGAACTTTACAACTTGCCAGCAACCAGGTTTCTTACAGTATGCTGAACCGTGCCATTGAAAGCGACCTTGTTCCTTATTCTTTGGAAAACAATTCAGGAATCATCGTATACAGTCCTATGGAAAGAGGTCTTTTAACCGGTAAATATTTCAAAGAAAACCAATTAAAAGATAACGACCACAGAAACGGATATTTCTCCCAGTTTGATTTGAATAAAGTGAAAACTTTCTTAGAAAAAATTGAACCTCTTGCACAGGAAAAAGGAGCCAGCCTATCTCAACTGGTACTAAGATGGACGACGCTGCAGCCAGCAATCACAGTAGTACTGGCAGGAGCAAGAAATGCCCAGCAAGCCATCGAAAATGCAAAAGCTATGTCTATTGACCTTTCTCAGGAAGAATTGAGCTTCATCAATTCGGCTTTAAGCGAAATATAATATAAAGCTGGAAGAAGAAGGCTGGAAGATGGAAGTTATTGATGTCGGATAATCAATAGATCGGTTTATAATTTAACTTCAACTGTCATTCCGACGAAGGAGGAATCTCTTATTACATGCAGAATAGCGCAATAGAAACCTGCTAATTATAACACACTAATATAACTTCCCCCTTCCCTCTTCCAGCTTCCTTTCTTTTAACCTCAAACCTTATAAAAAATGAAAAATAATCTGATCAAAATGTTCGGGTTAGCCACTCTATTGACTATTAACAGTATTAGTTTAAGTGCTCAAACCCTCGTCAATCCGGAAGACAAATCATGGTATCCTTCTGCTTACGGTGCGCAAGATGAGATTGGAGCAGCCAATCTATTAACACCTGAAGTTGTAAAACAGGCTTTAGGACTGGTAAAACAAGGCAAAACATTAGCACTTGCTGTTCCTATTGATAAAAACCTGCCTGCTTTCAGACACAGAAGTTTCAGTTTATATAATATTCAACCGGGAGAACAAGGTGGAAAAAGCATAGGCCTTAATAAATTCACCTTCAATGACGAGTTAGTAAACGGATGGACCGGAGTGGGAACACAGCTCAACGGTATCGGGCACATTGGTATTGATAATACTTACTACAACGGAAATAAAGCGACTGATTTTGTAACCGTAGAAGGCGTAAAAAAACTGGGCGTTGAAAAAGTACCGCCATTCGTTACACGTGGTGTAGTCCTTGATATGACTGCTCATTATGGAAAATCAATAGTACCCGGCGGAACAGAATTTACGGTAGAAGATATCAAATCCGTTTTAAAGAAGCAGGGACTTACCCTAAGAAAAGGAGATATCATTCTCTTCAATACCGGATGGCTTGAATTGATAGGTAAAGACAACAAACAGTTTTTAGAAACAGAACCGGGCATCGGAATGGATGCCGCAAAATGGCTTGCCGATCAGGGAATCGTAGCTTTTGGCGGTGATACATGGGCTTCTGAAGTCTATCCTAACCCGAAAAGTAAAGAAGAATTCCCCATCAATCAGTTTATGCTGGCGAAAAAAGGAATTTATAACCTGGAACTGATTGACAGTCGCCCATTGGTGAAACAAAAAGTATGGGAATTTCTATTCGTACTGGGACAGCCATTATACGTAGGTTCTACTCAGGTGAATGTAAATCCTGTGGCGATTTATTAATTAAAAAACAGAGTAACAAAGTAATTCCAGTTAAAAAATAAAGCTAGCCTTAGAATTTATTTTAGAATTAATACCCAAACTGTGTTACATTGTCACTTTGAATTTTACATTAAAACGGCCTTTCAGTTTTTGAAAGGCCGTTTTTATAAAAAGTAAATATCCGTAAATTATGCAGGCTTCATTGACTTCATCTTCATCTCTCCGCTCCCGGGCTTAGCTATTTTGCAATCGGAAGATGAGTACTTATTGCAATTCTGTTCCATGCATTGATGGTTACAATAGCCATAATGATCTGAGCGATCTGGCTATCATCGAAGAATTTTTTTGCCTTTTGGAAGGTCTCTTCAGTTAATCCGTTTTGGCTGATCAGCGTAATTTCCTCTGTCATTGCCAAAAGTACCTGCTCTTCTTCTGTAAAGAATTCTTTTGCTTCCGTCCATCCGTTCAGAATAAAAATTCTTTGAAGAGTTTCACCATATTTGATGGCATCTTTGGTGTGCATATCAAGGCAAAAAGCACATTTATTAATCTGTGAAGCTCTGATTTTAATTAATTCCTTCTGAATGTGAGTTAAAGAAATGGTCTGTAAATATCCTTCTAATCCCATCATCGCTTTGTAAGCTGCTGAATCTACTGTTGCAATATTTAATCTTGCGCTCATAATATGTATTATTTTTTGGTTAATTGATCTATACTTAAAGAATAATGTTGCTGAACCGCCAGTAAAAGAGCCGCGGCACTTCCTACCCATACAGAATAGTTGAGTGGAGCTTTAGGTCCTGAAGCAATGGTCATGAATACGGCAAAAATCAACAGCAGAATACTGCTTCCATAGGCTGCAAACTTTGTTTTAAATCCAAAGATCAGCATCAAAGAAAAAAGAATTTCTAAAAAGGTAGCAGCATAGGCTGAAACTGTACTTAAGGCTTCCGGTAAAAAAAATGTCAACTGTCTTGTATATTCTTTAAAACGCTCCATATTTCCCCATGATGAATTTTCTTTGCTCCAAAATCCAAATCGGTCTGCCACTGCAGAAAGCATGGTTACAGCAAGAGCAAGTCTTAAAAATAGCTGCGGAAATTGATTTTTGATATCTGTCATTGTATTGGCTTTTAATAACATGACAAATTTCCGGTTTATGATCCGTAAAAATCTTAAACTGGTTTAAGATCGTAACTTGGCCCTGATTTCACTCAGATATTCAGGTGTAAGATTCAAAAAGGAAGCAATAAGATACTGAGGAATTCTTTGGATAAACCATGGATACAATGTGCTGAAATGCATATAAAGTTCTTCTCTGGACATTTCATACAAATACCGGATTCTACGCTCTGAAGCGGCATACGCTCTTTGGTAGACCATACGGAAATACCGTTCCATTACGGGATGTTTTTTCAACAATTCTTCCTGGCGCTCAAGATCAATTACCAGAATAGAAGAATGTTCCACTGCCTGTATGGAAAAATCTGTTGATATCTGTCTTTCGTAAGCAAATGTATCGGTAATCCACCAGTTTTCAATAGCAAATTCTGTAGTTTGCTCTACACCTTTTTCATTGATAAAGAACTTTCTGAGACATCCTTTCACTACAAAATACATGGTCCGGCAGATCTCTCCTTCCAGCACCAGATTTTGCTTCTTTTTTACATCCAATACCTCGAAAAATGATACAATAGATGCATATTCTTCATCAGTTATGGTAATAAATTTATGTAAATGTGCTTTGAATGGATCCATTGTACAAATTAATACTCAAACTTAACTTTATTTTTTTAGTTTTACAATGAGAAAATATTTATTATGGAAATCGTTGCTAAAATTCTGATCGCTGTTGTAGCACTGGAACACCTTTATATTCTTTGGATGGAAATGTTTGCCTGGGAAACGAAAGGAAAAGAAGTTTTCAAAGCTGCTTTACCTGCAGAAATGTTTAAGCCTACCAAAGGACTCGCTGCCAATCAGGGGCTTTACAATGGTTTTCTGGCTGCCGGACTGATCTGGTCTTTTTTGATTAAAGATCCGCAATGGCAGACCAATGTAGCTTTATTCTTTTTAGGATGTGTAGCTGTAGCGGGAATTTACGGTGCAATTTCAGCCACTAAAAAAATATTCTTCGTACAAGCGCTTCCTGCCATACTAGCAATCATTGCAGTATTACTAAAGTAATTGACCGGATCATCCTGGTAATGTCAATCTTCTCTTAGCTTTGGTGATAAGGGAAAATTGTCATGAAACCTCAATCTAAAAACAC
Source organism: Chryseobacterium indologenes (assembly GCF_018362995.1). NCBI lineage: Bacteria > Pseudomonadati > Bacteroidota > Flavobacteriia > Flavobacteriales > Weeksellaceae > Chryseobacterium > Chryseobacterium indologenes. The sequence goes on along the minus strand of NZ_CP074372.1, from coordinate 4,433,568 downwards.
TATTGAAAATCAACACATTACAGTTACAAAAATTCATTTAATATAAAATTCGTAAATTTGCACCGTCATAAAAAATTGGTAGACCGTTTTTTTATGCTGGCCTGCATTTTGATGCAAAGTAGGCATTCAAGTTGTTCAGTACACATATCTTTAATTACCTCATCAGTAATTTAATTGTAGAATCTATGTAAGAGATTAATTTCTTTTTACATAATACACTCTTTTTCTAGAGTATAATCTATTGAAATATTTAAAATAAACATAAGGCCTCATGGTTCTTATGCATTATTTTTTTTGTTAAGGCTTTTATCATTAAAAGCTTAGCAAATTATTTTATCCTAACCTCATCAGCAGAACAACTAAAGCTAAACGTATATAATGAATTGGTGTACAGTTTTTTATATCATTTATTAATTCAAAAATTCTGAATATGGAAAAAAATGAAAACAGTAGAAAAGTAAAACTTAAAGTGGAAGATCTGACTATTATTTTTGGCAAAAACAAAGAAAAAGCTCAGGAACTTTTAGACAAAGGCTTTTCCAAAAAGGAAATTCTTGAAAAAACAGGCTGCACCATAGGAATCAATAAAGCCAGTTTTGAGATCTATGAAGGAGAATTCTTTGTCATCATGGGACTATCAGGAAGTGGAAAATCCACATTACTGCGCTGTCTAAACAGACTGAATGAGCCCACCTCAGGAAAAGTATACATCAATGACGATGATATTACCGGTAAAAACAACAAGGAACTTTTGGAAGTGAGAAGAACGGAAATGAGTATGGTGTTTCAGAAATTCGGATTGCTGCCTCATCATACGATTTTAGACAATGCAGGTTTCGGGCTGGAAATCAGAGGAGAAAGTAAAGCTTCCCGCGATGAAAAAGCACAGAAAGCATTAGATATTGTTGGCTTAAATGGTTTCGAAAATCAATATCCTTCCCAACTTTCAGGAGGAATGCAACAGAGAGTTGGATTAGCAAGAGCTTTGGCAAACGATCCTGAAGTACTGCTTATGGATGAGGCTTTCTCCGCACTGGACCCTTTGATAAAATCTGAAATGCAGGATCAGATGCTTGAACTGCAGAATACTTTACAAAAAACCATTGTTTTTATTACCCATGACCTGGATGAGGCCATTAAAATCGGGGACCGTATCGTCATTATGAAAGATGGTGTCATAGAACAAATAGGAACAGCAGAAGATATTTTAACCAATCCTGCCAGCGACTATGTGAAAGCTTTCGTAGAGAAAGTAGACCGTAAAACAATTATCACTGCCAGATCTCTGATGTTTGACAAAGCTACGGTGGTAAGATTCAGAAAAGACGGTCCGGAAGGAGCTTTAAGAAAAATGAGAGCTACCGGATTAGAAAACTTACCTGTGGTAGATTTTCAAAATAAATTTCTGGGCTTTGTTACCCTTAACGATGTGGTCCGCATTGCCAGAAAGAAAGAACCAACTGTAGAATCAATTATCAACAGTAATGTTCCTTCGGTTTATCCTGAAGTTACGGTAGAAGAAATGCTGCCGTTAATTTCTGGAAGTAAATCAGCCATCGCAGTGATTGATGAAGACAACAAATTTTTAGGTCTTGTCACCCAGTTATCTCTTGTCATAGAAGCGACCAAGTTTAACGAAGAAGAAATTATTGAATTAAAAGAAATCGCAAACAACCAATAAGATGAATAAAACTATAGATATAGGTCAATATGTAGAAACTGCAATCAATTGGCTCACAGAAAATGGAAAACCTGTATTTGATGTTATAAAACATGTAGGAAACTCCTCTATCATGGGGATTGAATGGGTATTAACAAACACTCCTTTTTATGTAATCATTCTCTTTTTTACCCTGCTGGCATTATGGAAAGCCGGAAAAGGTATTGCTGTGGTAACTGCAGCCGGATTAAGCTTAATATTTTTAATGGGATTATGGAAAGAAACTATGGAAACGCTGGCACTTATTTTTGTGTCCACCATTACTGCCCTTATCCTTTCTATCCCTCTGGGAATTTTGGCTGCTAAAAGTAAAATAGCTGACAAAATCATTCGTCCTTTACTAGATTTAATGCAGACAATGCCTGCATTTGTCTACCTGATTCCTGCTGTATTGTTTTTCAGTATTGGTAAAGTGCCCGGTGCTTTTGCAACCATCATTTTTGCCATGCCGCCCGCGGTACGATTAACAGCGTTGGGAATTGAAGCCGTTCCGAAAGACATTGTGGAAGCAGCCAGAGCTTTTGGAGCAACCAACCGACAGATTCTGTTTAAAGTGGAGCTTCCTTTAGCAATGAAAACGATCTTAACAGGGATCAATCAAACCATACTGTTATCCTTATCCATGGTGGTGATCGCAGGAATGATTGCTGCAGGTGGTTTAGGTGAAAAAGTACTGGAAGGAATTAATAACCTGGACATCGGATTAGGATTTGAAAGCGGATTATCCGTTGTGATTTTAGCCATTATCCTGGATCGTATTACCCAGGGATTTGTAAAGAAAAAGCAATAAGATGAAACAATTAAAATATCTGTTTTTTCCCGTTTTAATGTTAATATTTACAGCATTAAGTTCGTGTGAAAACATAAAAAACTCTAAATATATTACCATCGGAATGGTAGACGGCTGGGCGGAAGATGTGGCCATGACGCATATTGCTAAAGCTATTCTGGACGAACAAGGATATCACGTTATTATTCAAAAAGCCTCTACGGATATGATTCTGGCTTCGATGAATAATGAAGATACAGATCTTTTCATGGGAGTCTGGCTTCCTTACACTCATGCCAAAAAGCTTGCTAAATTTCCGGGACTGACTCATCTTGGAACCAATTATGACAACGGCCGTATAGGATTGGTCGTACCGGAGTATGTTCCTGTTAGCTCTATTGAAGAACTTAATCAATATAAAGATCAATTCAATCACAGAATTATTGGAATTGAAAAAGGAGCGGGATTAACCACCGGAACTGACAAAGCAATTATTGACTATAAACTGGATTATCAACAGATCAACTCCTCTACCATTGCCATGATCACCGAATTGCAGAATGCCATACAACGAAAAGAATGGATTGTGGTAACCGGATGGCAGCCTCACTGGATGTTTGGAAAGATGAAGCTTAAGTTTCTTGATGATCCCAAAAAGATATATGGAGAAGCAGAACAGATTAAAACCTATTCCAGAAAAAGCTTTGGTAAAGACCATCCGGAACTGGCCAGATTCTTTTCCAGACTTCATTTTGATGATGAAAACATGTCTGATCTTTTAATGAAAATGGAACAGAGTAAAAATAAAGAAGCTACTGCCAAAGAATGGGTGAAAGATCATTCTGAACTTGTACAGTCCTGGCTAGATAAAAATTAATAAACAATTTGGTATTATTTAAAATCCTCAACTCTGCATGGGTTTGAGGATTTTTTTATCGACATAGATTAGTTGATTTTTTCTCTATGAAGCTATATTATTAGTAATCGCAAAGGCGCAAAGAAATTTAATAACATACTGCTTTAAGGCGCAAGAACATTTCGACTTCGCTCAATGGGAGATTTTCAGCAAGTTTGTTTCAGTTAAAATTCAACAGAATTAAATTTTATCAAAGATAAAATCCTTGCGCCTTAAGGCATATTTAAAGGAAAAATCTTGCGTGTTTGCGTTTCCAATATTTTATAGTTATCCCATTGATTCTTTGATTTTCTCCCGATGAATTATTCCCCAGTTTACCAATGTTTCAGTCACCGGAAATACAGACTTCCCGTATTCGGTTACTGCATACGTTACCGTGATAGGTTTCGTGTCCTGAATGGTTCTTGTGATCAGAAGATTTGTTTCCAGTTCTTTTAATTCTTTGCTCAGCATTTTGGCGGATATTCCTTCAATACCGCGTTCCAGCTTTTTAAAATGGATCATTTGATCCGGTCTGTTTGTCAGATATCGTAAAATCATCAGTTTCCATTTTCCTCCTAAAACATCCAGACTGTCCCGCATTGCGAACAATTCTTCCGTACAGCTGGCTTCTCTTTCGATGCCGTTTTCAGTAATTTTTGCCATAATAGTTTCATGAAGGTAACTAGTTACCATTAGTTAACTAGTAGCAAATATAAACTATTCCCTCTTTACATTTGTGTATCAAATTAACAATAATGAAAGCAGTTATTTTAAATAAAAACGGAAAGCTGGAAGACAGCTTTACTGAACAGCCAAAACCTAAAGATAATGAGGTTTTAATCCAGATTAAAGCCAGTGGTTTCAATCCTATAGATTACCAGATGCTGGAAAATGAACTTGAACGTAAACTGATCAGTTCACCCATATTAGGGAGAGAACTATCAGGAATCATTGTTGACAAAGGTCCCGAAGTTACACAGTTCAATATTGGTGATGAGGTCTATTGCGGCAGCGGCTCTATGGGAAGCAACGGTACTTACGCAGAATATATTGCCGTACCTGAAGCTATTGTGTCTTTTAAACCTAAGAATATCTCATTTGAACAGGCGGCTTCCATTCCTTCCGCAGGACTTACCTCTTTACAGATCTTTAACCGTCTGAAGTTAAATCCGGAAAATACAGCTCTTGTAACAGGTGCAGCCGGAGGCGTTGGTTCATTTTTGATCAAACTTTTATTGGCCCATAATATCCGGCAGATCACAGCAACCGTTGGCAGTGAAGAAAACCGGCAGATGCTTCTTAATTTAGGATTAAAAAGTCATCAGATCATTAATTACAGAGATGAAAACCTTATTGAAAATATTTTAAAAGCCAATAATGATCAACCTTTTGAATATGGAATCGATCTCGTAGGAAATTATATGTCAGAAGTGACTGCTAAAGTTTTAAAAATTAATGGAACTTACGTAGACGTAACAGCTTTAGTCACTAAGGATGCTCATGAAGAATTATTCAACAAAGGAACTTTGATTATGAATATCTCCAATTATACTTACGGAATGATCAAAAAATATGAGTATTACAAGAACAGCTTACTTGAAATAAAAAAGCTCATTGAAAACGAAACGATTCTTCCTCCACAGTATAAACTCATAGGAAATCTTTCTCTGGACACCGTTCTGCAGGCGCATTCTCTATTAAAAAACAATCAGACACAAGGTCATAAACTTATCATGAAACACTAACTTATGAACAAAATACCAAGACGGATCGTAACAGGAATTAAAAACGGGAAATCGATCATTGTAGAAGACCAGCAGGTAGAAAATGCAGTGGAACATTTTCCTGGACTGATCATTTCGGACGTGTGGAATACACAGACAATGCCAGCAAGCCTGGAATTTGAAACCAGAATTCCTAACATCGGATTTCCACAAACTCCCAAAAACGGCACTTACTTCCGGTATGTAGTGGTTCCGCCTGATAAAGATTTAGGGGTTGAGTGGAAAAAGAATGAACCTCATCCGATGATGCAACAAACTCCGACACTGGACTATATCATTATCCTTTCCGGTGAACTCTATCTGATTATGGAAGAAGGAGAAACGCTTCTGAAACCGGGCGATATTGTCATTCAGCGGGGAACCAATCATGCGTGGAGCAACCGTTCTGATGAGCCGTGTGTTCAGCTGGCTGTGCTGATAGATGCTAATATTTAATTTATTTTGTTGGAAAACGCAAAGGCACAAAGAAAATAAATATGATGCTGTTTTAGGCGCAAAAAATCAAAGATTTTCAGTAAGGATTTAATGTATATAGTATTAGGAATATACAATTTTATCACAGATAAAATCCTTGCGACTTACAGCATAATAAAAGAAAAAACTTTGCGCCTTTGCGTTTCCCAACAAAAATCTCCCGATTTACAAAGCAGAAATTTCCAATAGTTTCTCCTTCATTTTTTCAGGCGTCATCTGCCCTTCCTGATAATACACCAGATTCTGATCCTTATCCAGGAATACCCATAAAGGATAAACGGGCTGATTTTTATTCTTTGACAAAGCAAGTGCTAATTCATGAATTCCTGAATTTCCATTCTGCAGATATTCAAAATCCTGATCCTGGAAATGAATTTTCTCCTTTGTTTTCTCTGCCTCAAAATTTACAAAATAGAAATGATCATTCATCATACTCATCAGCTCTTTATCTTTACTCAAACGGTAAGATTCAATTTTACAGACCGCACACCAGTCTGTATAAAGGTGAATAACAACCGGCTTAGGGTTTTCTTTCTGCTGTACCTCAAGATCAGAAAAAGTGCCTGTCTTCATCTGAGACAGATAAAAACAGGGCACTAACATTAAAAATAAAGCTATTTTTTTCATTTCAAAGTATATTTTACTCCCAGGAAACCTCTGATACGCTGCATTGGAGCATAACCGTATGCCGTATCAAAAGTGTAATGATTGGGATTATTGACTGGATCATCAACATGTTTATCAAATGGATCAAACGGTCTCATCAAAGGATCTTTAGGGGTAAAGTTGAATAAATTCTTAATTCCGCAGTACACTTCAAATCCTGATTTAAATGTCTTGGACACCTGAATATTAGCCAATGAATAGAATGGTGAATATTCCGGGCGGTAGTCATTCACTAAAATAGGAAGTCGCATCGGTCCATAAAACTGTCCGGTAAAATCTACCGTCAGATTGTTCGGAAATTTATAGGTCAGGTTATACGTTCCACTCCACTTTGGAGCATGCAGCTGCTGTGTTTTTTGATTTTCATTATCAAATTTCTGATATACATCAAGATAAGTTACTCCCAAATTGACACTCAGCGGAAACTGAAATGCAAAATCAACGTTCAGGGAAGCTCCTCTTGAAATTCCATATCCGTGAAGATTATCATAAATAATTTTATCAGGATCGGAATCAAAATCTCCCACAATTTTATTACTGAAATAGGTATAGAATGCAGAAGCATCAAGATTCACCATTCGGTTTCCTACAGGAATTTTCCATATATAATTCAGGTTTCCGTTCACCGATCTTTCCGGCTTAAGATCTGATTTTACCACAACTTCTCTTGAACCTGTTAATGCAGCGTGATCTTCCGTAAATAAATTAACCACTCTGAAACCTGTTCCAAAATTGAAACGCAGCGTATGATACGGATTGGGTGAAAATTTCCACGCGAACCTCGGCGAATGTACGGAATGATGCACTTTATCATAATCATATCGGTATCCCAGCAACAAGGTATTTTTATCATTAATTTCCCACTGATCCTGGACAAACGCTCCCCAGATCGGAGATTTCATCGGAGCATTCGTGATGCCATCTGCAGCTAATGTTCCCGGAGTGTTGTCGTCGTAAAAAGTTCTTTTGAAAGTAAGACCGGCAGTAATATCATGTTTCCCAAAACTTCTGTCCCAATATGTTTGTACAAAAGCTACCTTTTGCGTGGCATTAAAAGGATTAGATCCATAAAATGAATTCTGATCATGGTAGTTGTAGGAAAACTGAGTTACAATATGCTCCTTCATGGGCCATTCGTACAATCCGAAAACCTCTGCCCTGTTGGTATAAATACTTTCTCCGTACACCTGATCACTGCCACGGTAAGATTTGTTCCACTGCATTTCTCCCCCGAAACGGTCTTCATACAGGTATCTCATTGCAAAACTCGCCTGTCTGTTTTCCTTTCTTTTAAAATTCCATTTGTTAAAAACTGAAATTCTGCTCTGTAAAGTGGCATCTGTAAAATTATCTTTATTCTGATCTATTCTTTCCTGAAAGCTGAAATAATTTAAGCTTAATAATGAAGCGGCATTCTTTCCTACATTAAATTTCGTGGAAAGATCCAGATTATTTTCACTCCATGTGCTGGTCATCATATCAACACTCAATTTAGGAGCTGTCAAAGCATTTTTAGTGATAATATTAATAACCCCACCCATCGCTTCAGAACCATAGATGGACGATGCAGGACCTTTTACCACCTCTATCCTATCCACCAGACTATTCGGAATTCCACTCAATCCGTATACTGTGGAAAGTGAACTTACAATAGGCATTCCGTCAATCAGAATCATGGTGTAAGGTCCTTCCAATCCATTGATATGGATATCTCCTGTATTACACACAGAACAGTTCAGCTGAGGTTTTACTCCATTTACCATAGCAATAGCTTCAAAAATACTTTGAGTGGGATTTTTCTGGAAAAATTTCTGGCTGTAGATCTCTACTGCCACGGGACTTTTGGATCTGCTCATAGGTTTTATGGTTCCGGTAACCACTACATCTTCAATGGTACTTGTCTTAATTTCTTTTCTGGTAACTCTGGCAGAATCCAGGTTTTTATTGGCCTGCAAACTTAAGCTGTCTGTTTCCTGTGCAAAACAGTATGATGATAAAAAAGTAATAGAAAATAGTATTCGCTTCATGAAATTAAAATTGTTAGACAAATCTAACAATTATTTTTCAAATACAAAACTTTACTGAAAAAATATAGATTAAGCCAATTCATGAAAAATGATTAAATTTGAGAAACTACATACGAAAGTAAAATGAGATATCATCTAGCGGGAAATATCCCACCAAAAAGACATACGATCTTTAAGTCTCCGGAAGATAAATTTTACTATGAACAGCTATTCGGTACAGAAGGCTTCCATGGTATTTCTTCTCTGTTATATCATATCCACCGCCCTACGCAGATCAAATCTATCGGTGAGCCGAAAGATGTCACTCCCAAAATAGCTGTGGAAAAAAACGTCGCTCCAAGAATGTTTAAGGGAATGAATGTAACCCCTGAAGACGATTTTATGGACAGCCGAAAAATCCTTTTGATGAACAATGATCTGAAAATGGGATTAGCCAAGCCAAGAAAATCAATGGATTATTTCTACAAAAATGCGGAATGTGATGAGCTTTTATACGTTCATAACGGAGCCGGAATATTAAAAACTTTTGTAGGAGACCTTGAATTCGTAACCGGAGATTATCTTATTATTCCGAGAGGAACAATTTATCAGGTTGAACTGAAGTCTGATGATACGGTCTTTTTTGTATTAGAAAGCCACTCTCCTATTTATACTCCGAAAAGATACAGAAATGAATTCGGGCAGCTTTTGGAACACTCTCCGTTCTGCGAAAGAGACATGATTGCTCCTACTTTCAAAGAGCCAGTAGATGAAAAAGGAGAATTCCTGATCAAAGTTAAAAAAGAAAACCAGATTACGGACTTCATCTATGCAACACATCCGTTTGATGTAGTAGGCTGGGACGGATATTTTTATCCATATAAATTCAATATTAAAAACTTCGAACCGATTACCGGAAGAATTCACCAGCCGCCACCGGTTCATCAGAATTTTGAAGGACATAATTTCGTAGTATGCTCATTCTGTGCAAGAATGTATGATTACCATCCACAGGCTATTCCTGCTCCTTACAATCACTCCAATATTGATTCTGATGAGGTATTATTCTATACAGAAGGTGATTTCATGAGCCGTAATCATATTGATTTGATGGATTTCACGCTTCACCCGGGAGGAATTGTACACGGACCTCATCCGGGAGCGATGGAAAGAAGTATCGGTAAAAAATTCACGGAAGAATATGCCGTTATGGTTGATCCTTTCCGTCCTTTGAAAATTACCGAAGAAGCTTTAAAGGTAGAAGATCCTTCTTATAAAACTTCATGGTTGGAGTAAAACAGTAAAATTATCAAAAAAGTATTACTGAATACATACAAAAGACGCTTTAAATCCTTTATTTAAAGCGTCTTTTTTCGTAAATTTGTGAAGTATGGTTAACATATTAGCCATCATTATTTTTCATGACGCATCCTAAGTAATGGTGGTTTAAAACAAAATCAATATTACATGTTAGAAAGAATCAGATTAGAAAGTCTACACCAAAAAGTAACCACGGCAGAAAATGCTGTAAAAATTATTAAAGACGGCATGACTATCGGGTCCAGCGGCTTTACAAAAGCAGGTGACAGCAAAGCTATTTTGCCGGCACTGGCAGAAAGAGGAAAAACAGAAGATCTGAAAGTCACTTTAATGACCGGAGCTTCACTGGGACACGGTACCGACGGAAAACTGGCAGAAGCCAATGTTTTAAAGAAAAGAATGCCCTTCCAGGTGGATCCTATTTTAAGAAACAAGATCAACAACGGTGAAATTCTCTTCATCGACCAGCATTTGAGTGAAAGTGCCGAACTTCTCCACACCAAAAATCTTCAAAGCATAGACGTAGCCATTATCGAAGCTGCTTATATTGAAAGAGACGGAAGCATTGTTCCTACTACTTCTGTGGGGAATTCAGTAACCTTCGCTGCTTTGGCTAAAAAAGTGATCATCGAAATCAACACAGAAGTTCCTGAAGAAGTCTATGGAATCCATGACATCTACCAGGCTGAAGATTACCCTTACAGAAACGTTATTCCTATTGTAGCGCCATGGAACAAAATCGGAAGAAAAAGCATTCCTGTAGATCCTGAAAAAATTGAAGCCATAGTTTTTACCAACCGTAAAGACAGCCCGGCAGATATTGCAGAACCGGACGAAAAGACAACAGCCATCGCCAAACATCTACTTGCATTCTTTGAAAATGAGGTTCTTTTGGGGCGCCTTACAGACAGATTGCTTCCTCTTCAGGCAGGTATCGGTAAAGTGGCCAATGCAGTTCTTACAGGATTCAAAGACAGCAATTTTTATGACCTGACCATGTTTTCAGAAGTACTTCAGGACAGTACATTCGATCTGATCGATTCTGGTAAATTAAGCTTCGCTTCAGCATCTTCCATTACCGTTTCTCAGGAATGCTACGAAAGAGTCTTAGGAAATCTTTCAAAATACAAAGACAAATTCGTTTTAAGACCTCAGAATATTTCCAATACTCCAGGATTAATCAGAAGATTAGGAGTTATCGCCATCAATACGGCTATTGAGTTCGATATCTATGGAAACGTAAACTCTACCCACATCGGAGGAACAAAAATCATGAACGGAATCGGAGGTTCCGGAGACTTTGCAAGAAATGCTTATCTAAGTATTTTTGTAACTCAGGCCGCATCAAAAGGCAATAATATTTCCCATATTCTTCCAATGGTTTCTCACACGGATCATACAGAACATGATGTAGACATTCTGGTAACGGATATAGGATTGGCCGATCTAAGAGGATTAGCACCGAGAGAAAGAGCACAGAAAATCATTGACAACTGTGTTCATCCTGATTACAAAGAAGAATTGCAATCTTATTTTGACAGAGCCTGTGAAAGAGGAGGTCATACTCCTCATTTGCTGGAAGAATCATTCAGCTGGCATTTACGATTTGCAGAAACAGGAAGTATGAAGCAGAAAACTGCTGTAGAAGCCGCTAATTAAAATTTTCATCAAAAAATAACAAGATAAAAAGGACTGAATGCCAACGCATTTGGTCCTTTTCCTGTTACATCATATCCGGTGGGTTCATATGACAAAAGTCTGTATAATATCCTTAAAATATTTATATGAATATAAAATTATAAAGATTATCTTTGAAAGAAGAGCAGTATTTTTATGAGATGTAAAATACGTTGAACACCCTTTTAAAAAGACAAAATATGAATAATTACATCAGTGCAGAAGAAGCAATATATACTATAAAAAGCGGAAACCGGGTATTTTTTCACGGTAGTGCATGTACTCCCAACTACCTGATTGATGAGCTGGCAAGACAGTCTCACCGATTGCAAAATGTAGAAATGGTTTCCATTACCCAACAAGGCAATGTGGAAATTGCAAAACCGGAATACAAAGACAGCTTCTTCGTCAACTCGTTATTTGTTTCTACTCCTGTGCGTGATGCTGTGAATTCTGACAGAGGAGACTTTGTGCCAGTCTTTTTAAGTGAAATTCCTATTTTATTCAGAAAAAATATCCTGCCTCTGGATGTTGCAATTGTTACGGTATCTCCTCCGGACAAACATGGTTTCTGTACGCTGGGAACTTCTGTAGATATTGCAAGAGCAGCGGTGGATACTGCAAAAATCATTGTTGCTATCGTTAATCCCAGAATGCCAAGAACCCACGGAGACGGGATGATCCACATCAGCAGAATTCATAAACTGGTTTGGCATGAAGAAGAACTTCCAACGGTAGATTATGGATCAAAAGTAGGTCCTGAAGAAATGCTTGTTGGGAAAAATGTGGCTGAACTTATTGAAGACAAGTCTACCCTTCAGATGGGTATCGGAACAATTCCTGATGCAGTTTTGAAATGCCTTACCAATCATAAAGACCTGGGGATTCATACCGAAATGCTGAGTGACGGGGTTATAGATCTCATTCAAGATGATGTCATCAACAATAAATACAAAGGCTATAACGATAATAAAACCATTACAAGCTTCTGCTTCGGAACCAGAAAACTGTATGATTATGTAGATGACAACACCGTATTTGCCTTCAGAGATGTGAGCGAAGTAAACTTCCCGATTAATATCATGAGAAATAAAAAAATGGTTGCTATCAATTCTGCCATCGAAATAGATCTTACAGGACAGGTATGTGCCGATTCTATCGGAACTATGCAGTACAGCGGAATCGGGGGACAAATGGACTTTATGCGCGGTGCAGCTTTAAGTGATGACGGAAAACCTATCATAGCCATTACCGCAAGAACGAAAAAGGGAATTTCCAGAATCGTTCCTTTTCTTAAACAGGGAGCTGGTGTAGTAACCACAAGAGGACATATTCATTACGTTATTACTGAATACGGAACAGCCTATCTGTATGGGAAAAACCTTCGCCAGAGAGCACAGGAGCTCATCAGCATTGCCCATCCGGACGATAGGGAAATGCTGGAGAGAGCAGCCTTCGAGAGATTTAAACACTGATAATCAAATGGTAAGGATTTCCAAATTGTTTTTTATCTAAAATCTCAAAACATATTTTGAACCCAATTCCGCAGAATCATAAAAAAGCACTAATCTTTTGGCAGTATTTTTGATAAAACTCATTCAAAAACAAGCAAATTGAAAACTATATATAATTCGATACGGGAAGAAGTGATAAAGCATTCCAAGGTAAGGAATTCCGTTTTGGGGAATGTGGATGAATGGAAGCGAAGCCATTATATTATTCTTTCCGAAATTATTAAAGATGAACTATCAGAAGCTGAAGAACTGAAAGGGGGAAAAAAATTTGAAATTGGAAATACCATTTCGCATGTTACCCTGCAGCGTTTTTTTGAAAATGATTACCAGCATAAAACCCATAATGATCTCAGGTTTCTTAAAACATTAGATAAGATCTGTATTTTCTTAGGTTACAAAGACCTGAACGATTATATTCTATCTGTGAGACATAAGAAGCAGGATAATGAGGAGACAGATGATCAGTCACAGCTTACGCAGATGGTTTATGATTACTGTGCTGCTGCTTTTGAATTTTATAAGCTCTTTCCCACTCACAATACTGAACTTTTAAAAGGCCTTGTATTTGATGATTCCCCGTTTCTGGAAAGAGCGTCACAATTCAGTAAAGAACTGTGTGATAAGGATTTTCATCTTGTTACTAAAAACAACAGGTCCAATTATGAAGTTTTTGATATTCATATCGTTACAGATGAGCCGGACAAAAAAATACTGGAGTCTCAGGAATTCTGGAACCTTCTGTTCAAAGTGGGAGAAACGGGAGAAGAGCATTTTGTCAACCAGCTGAGCACCCAGATCTACTTCATCCGGAAAATAAACAATACCTGGAAGATATGGGATAATTATAATCCCGATGCCGGAATGTTAAACAGAAAAATTGAAACAATATAAAAAGAAAGCCGTAGAAAATTTCTACGGCTTTCATGTTTCGAAATATTTTTTTCACTTGTCTTTTGTATTACAAATGTAAGTACCCGATTTTAAACGTAAGAAACTTAAATATACTTAAGTAAACTCTTCTTTAACTTTATGTTAAATATATTCAATGAATCCAAGGGAATATTTTCGCAATGTCTAAGATTTTTGTAATTTGCATACCAATAAAATAAAAGTAAAAGAGAAAATATGTCAACACTTACATTTGCCGAGAAAATAGCTCAAGCAGAAAATTTCTTACCGATTAACGGTACAGATTATATTGAGTTTTATGTAGGAAATGCAAAACAGGCTGCCCATTATTACAAAACCGCTTTCGGTTTTCAGTCTGTAGCTTATGCGGGTCCTGAAACAGGAGTAAGAGACCGTGCATCTTATGTGCTTCAACAGGGAAAAATCAGATTGGTATTAACTACCGGACTTAAGTCTGACTCTCTTATCAACGAGCACGTAAAAAAACATGGTGACGGAGTAAAAATTTTGGCACTTTGGGTAGATGACGCTTATGCAGCTTTTGAAGAAACAACTAAAAGAGGTGGTAAACCGTATTTAGAGCCTGTAACTTTAACTGATGAGCATGGTGAGGTAAGAATGTCCGGTATCTACACGTATGGAGAAACCGTTCACATGTTTGTAGAAAGAAAAAATTACAACGGAGCCTTCATGCCTGGATATGAAAAGTGGGAAAGTGACTATAAGCCTGAAGAAGCAGGTTTATTGTATGTAGACCACTGCGTAGGAAATGTTGACTGGAACAGAATGATCCCTACTGTAGAATGGTATGAAAAAGTAATGGGATTTGTAAACATCCTTTCTTTTGATGACAAGCAGATCAATACAGAATATTCAGCTTTGATGTCTAAAGTAATGTCAAACGGAAACGGATATGCAAAATTCCCTATCAACGAACCAGCTGAAGGTAAAAAGAAATCTCAGGTGGAAGAATATCTTGATTTCTACGAAGGAGAAGGTGTACAGCACATCGCTGTTGCTACAAAAGATATCATCCACACTGTAACGGAATTGAAAAAACGTGGTGTAGAGTTTCTTTCTGCTCCACCAGAAGCTTATTACGACATGGTTCCTGAAAGAGTAGGCCACATTGATGAAGATCTTAAAAAACTTCAGGATTTAGGTATACTTATTGATCATGATGAAGAAGGGTACTTATTGCAGATCTTTACCAAGCCTGTAGAAGACCGTCCCACTCTATTCTTCGAAATCATTGAAAGACATGGTGCACAGAGTTTTGGTGCCGGAAATTTCAAAGCTTTATTCGAAGCATTGGAAAGAGAGCAGGAAAGAAGAGGTAATCTTTAATTTTACATTAAAAAATATAGGTTTTGTCAGAATACAGTATTCTGGCAAAACTTTTTTATAAAACACAGTATATGAGAAAACTTTTAATTGGGATTTCCCTTTTAGGAACTTTAGGGCTTAAAGCTCAATATGGTTCTTTGAATGAAATCCTTAACCGACTTGAACAAAGAAAAGGCATCAATCAGCATCTTGAAAATGTAAATATTGACAACAAGAAATTTGTTTTCATCAAAGATGAGGCTGATCATACGGAACGGGACTTTATTATTATCAAAGGAAACAATGCCACCTATGTAGAAGTTTTTGATGATAAAGCTACTGGAGAAAGCAGTTCTAATGTTTTCACCGGGGATATCGTCAGAAAAAAAAATATTATTTCTTTAAGAGCAGATATGCTTGAAAATAAAAAAATCCCAATGCCTGTTACGAAAACATTATTGTTGACCCAGCAGGATAATATTTTATATCTCATCGATGTCAATACCAGAGACAGATGGATAGATGAAGCATCTTACTCAAAAAAGGCAAAATAAATGTTCTGAGAAAATGCTCTCAGCAATATTTTAATCTAACTAAAATCTAAACTTATGAAATCATTTGTAGACTATTCCTCAAACTCGGATTTTTCTATACATAATATTCCTTTCGGAGTCGCAGTTTTTAACAAAGAATATATCGGATGCTGTACAAGAATCGGAGATCAGGTAGTTGATCTTGCTACTTTGTATGATCTTGGCTATTTTGAAGATATTGAAGGATTAGACGACAATGTTTTTGAAGCATATACCATCAACGAATTTATCGAGCTTGGTAAACCTGTTACCAATGCAGTTCGTACTAAAATTCAGACCTTATTACAGGAAGGCTCAATCTTATCAAAGGATCAGAAAACCATAGAAGAAGCTTTTTATGATCTTGATAAAGTAAAAATGATGATGCCTGTTCACATTCCAAATTATACAGACTTCTACAGCAGCATTGAACATGCTACCAACGTAGGAAAAATGTTCCGTGATCCTGCAAATGCTTTATTACCTAACTGGAAACATTTACCGGTAGGTTACCACGGAAGAGCCTCTTCAATTGTAGTATCCGGAACAGAAATCAACCGCCCGAAAGGTCAGATGAAACCTGCTGATGCTGATAAACCAGTATTCGGACCATGTAAACAATTGGATTTTGAATTGGAAATGGCTTTCATCATCAATAAAAATACAGAGATGGGAGAAAGTATCTCTACCAAAGAAGCAGAAGATGCCATTTTCGGAATGGTTATTTTCAATGACTGGTCTGCAAGAGATATCCAATCTTGGGAATATGTTCCGCTAGGGCCATTCCTTGCGAAAAACTTTGGTTCTTCTATTTCTCCATGGGTAGTTACTCTTGAAGCTTTAGAACCGTTCAGAACATCTTCACCGGTACAGGATCCTGAAGTTCTGGAATATTTAAAATTTGAAGGAGATCAAAATTATGATATCAACCTTGAAGTCTATATTCAGCCTGAAAACGGAGAACAAAACCTGATCTCCGAAAGCAACTACAAACACATGTACTGGAATATGACCCAGCAGCTTGCCCACCACACCGTAAACGGATGTAACGTGGAAGTGGGAGATCTATATGCCAGCGGTACCATTTCTGGAAGTGATCCAAAATCTTTCGGTTCTATGCTTGAGCTTACATGGAGAGGACAAAATCCGTTATCATTAAGCAACGGTGAAGAAAGAAAATTCATTGAAGATAATGATACGGTTACTATGAAAGCCTGGGCTGAAAAAGATGGTGTGAGAGTAGGTTTCGGTGAAGTTTCCGGTAAAATTATTCCAACACTATAATTTTCTACCACAAAAGTCACAAAAGGATTATGATTACACAGTCCTATTTAACAGATCTGACATATAAGATAAATGGTGCTTGTATAGAAGTTCACAAAGTTCTGGGGCCTGGTTTATTGGAAAGTGTCTATCATAAATGCCTGGAAGAAGAATTTAGATTGAGAAATATTAATTATAAGTCTGAGCTAAAAGTTCCGGTATATTATAAAGGAAAAGAAATTAATTGTGATTTCTTTTGTGACTTTTTAATTGAAGACTTGATTGTGGTAGAATTAAAATCAGTATCAAAACTAACAGAGATTCATAGAGCTCAACTTCTAAATTATATTAACTTAATGAAAAAACCAAAAGGCATTTTGGTAAATTTTAATGTGAAAAATTTATATCATGAAGGACAGGAAACCTTCGTAAACCAATATTATGATATGCTTTTTTGAACTTTAAAAATTAAAGCTGTTTTAGCTTAAAACTTTTGTGCCTTTTGTGGTTAAATAAAATATGAAAACAGTAATCCCCTCCGAGATAACCTCCGTACAACTTCAGACCATCATGCAGACGGCCGTTTCACCACGCCCGATTGCTCTGGCATCTACGGTAGATAAAGATGGTACCATTAACTTATCTCCGTTCAGTTTTTTTAATATGTTCAGTACGGTTCCTCCGATTTTGATTTTTTCACCGTCAAGGAGAGTACGTGACAATACAACGAAGCACACGTTAGAAAATGTTCTTGAAGTACCGGAAGTCGTTATTGGAACAGTCAATTTTCCGATTGTACAGCAAATCTCGTTAGCTTCTACAGAATATGAAACCGGAGTCAATGAGTTTATTAAATCCGGTCTTACCATGAAAGAGGCAGATCTTGTACAGCCCAAACTGATTGAAGAATGCCCCGTCAACTTTGAATGTAAAGTTTTAGAGGTAAAGTCATTGGGAGATCAGGGCGGTGCAGGAAATCTGGTGATCTGTGAAGTGCAGAAAATCCATATCAGAGAAGAATATCTGAATGAAGCCGGAAATCTGGATCAGAAAAAACTGGATATGGTAGCCCGTTTAGGCAGTAACTGGTATTCCAGAAGTAACGAGAACAGCCTTTTTGAAGTTCCAAAACCTTTGGTCACAAAAGGAATTGGCTTTGATCAGCTGCCTGATGCAATTAAGTACAGTAAAGTATTTACAGGCAATGACCTTGGAATGCTTGCCAATACAGAAATATTACCTGCTGGTGACTTCCATGCGGATGATGATATCCACCTTAATGCCCAGAAACTGCTTCTGGAAAGTAAAGTGGAAGAAGCCTGGATTTTACTCACGGTAAAATAAAAAAGAAGCCTGAAATTTCAGGCTTCTTTTTTTATGCTCGAAGTTGGAGGCTGGGAGCAGGAAGTACATAAATTCTTATAAATAACTGTTTCCCAAATTAATAACCTTTGGAAAATAGTCCTATTCTGATTTCAATAGATATTGAACACTGTTAATGGCTTCCAGCTTCTATTTTCCAGCTTTCCAACTTATATTTTACTTCGCTTTCAAGGTTTCGGAAACCGTTATTTTCCCTTTTTCAGCAAAGTCTGTTACCTTTCCGTTTTTATCAATAGAAACATTCAGGTTATCATTCTTGGCATCGTAGTAGATATGTGTTGCATATCCCGGGCAGTCATGCTGCTTACATCCTGACAGTTTATAAATTCCGTTTTCTGATGTAACAGGACTTTCTACATTGAAATTCTTAACCATTTCATCATATTGAGCTCCTGCTAGCTTTTTCAGTCTATCTGTGATGCTTTTATCCTCAAAGAATTTGATATCATGCGGATACTTACCAACATTTTTGGTAATAATATTGTCCGGAGCCTGTGCAGAAGGAGGTGGTGATGCTACAGAATCATTTTTTGTAATGACAGAATCTTTAGGCATTACTGTAGCCAAAGTATCTGTGCTTGCTGAAGATTCTGTTTTATTTTCTTTTTTACACGAAATAACACATAATGAGAGCGCAAATGCTCCTGCAATAATTTTTTTCATAATTATACTGATATGGTGGTTAATTTATAATAACGTAGTTTTAAACGTTTTATTTCAATTTTTGTTTGATAAAATCAATACATTTCTCGGTTACAGTATTCAGATCTTTGGGTAAATCTGTGTCTGTCCAGGGCTCTTTTGCACCGAAAGTATGGTTGGCATTTTCAACCAGGAAAAGTTCAGAATTCGGGTGAAGAATATGAAGGTGCTCAGCTTGTTTTACCTCTACCGCTTCATCTTCTGTCCCATGAATAATCAGCATATGAGCTTTTGCCATTTCCGTTGCCCGCTCTACATCAAAACGATGAACATCCTGTTCATAATCTTCATAAAACTGATAATAGTGGGGCATTTCCTGTTGGGTACGTCCGTTCAGAGCATAATAAACTCCATTCTTTTTCCAGTTTTCAAAAGCTTCTCCTGTGGGAAAGCGATCTAAAGTATCCACACTGGCCAAAGTGATCAGCCCATTAATTCTTTCATCTTCGGATGTTTTAATAATGGAAATTCCTCCTCCCCTGCTGTGACCTATAAGAACGATCTTTTCTTCATCTACATGCGGATCTTTACTAAAATGATCAATGACCACGCCAAGGTCAGAAAGCTCTTTAGAATAATTATTATGTCCAAAAGCTTCAAGATCTCCAAAGTTATAGGGATCATCTACAGTAGTTCCGTTATGGGAAAAATTAAACTTCACAAAGAAAAAACCTGCTTCAGCAAACTTTTCCGCCATCAGATTCCATGCTCCCCAATCTTTATAACCTTTATATCCATGAACAAACACTACCAGCGGAAGTTTTTTTTCAGTGTCTT
Organism: Chryseobacterium indologenes; assembly: GCF_018362995.1. Classification (NCBI taxonomy): domain Bacteria; kingdom Pseudomonadati; phylum Bacteroidota; class Flavobacteriia; order Flavobacteriales; family Weeksellaceae; genus Chryseobacterium; species Chryseobacterium indologenes. The sequence goes on along the minus strand of NZ_CP074372.1, from coordinate 4,413,808 downwards.
TATAAAAAACATCAGCAAGAAAACCTTTTGTTTCTTTATTTTCTAAATATATATTCTTTTGACTAATCAAATTCATAAAATAAATGGGTTTTATTTAATATTATTTATATTTATGGGATTAATTTAAATTGAAATTTATGAAAAAAACTCTACTTCTTTTATTTTTAATTACTTTTTCTTTTATCCTCAGTCAGGCGACCAAAAGGGTGTTCTTTATCGGGAACAGTTATACTTACGTTAATGATTTGCCTAACCTTGTCCAAAGTATTGCTGCTTCTAACGGCGATGTACTGGAGCATCACAGCCATACACCGGGCGGGTCCACACTGCAGGATCATTCCAACAATCCGGATGTGATTTCAACCATCAACCAGGGAAACTGGGATTATGTTGTATTACAGGAGCAGAGCCAGCTTCCATCATTTCCGGATTCTCAGGTTCAAAATCAGGTATATCCTTATGCGCTTCAGCTTTCCAATCTGATTAAAACATCTAATCCCTGCGGAAATGTAATCTTCTATATGACCTGGGGCCGTAAAAACGGAGATGCTGCAAATTGTCCGGGACTTCCTGCTGTCTGTACCTATCAGGGAATGGATACTCAGATTTATAACCGTTACATGGAAATGGCGATGACTAATGAAGGTATTATTTCACCTGTAGGTAAAGTGTGGAGAACGATCAGAGAGCAAAATCCTGCTATTGAATTGTATGATCAGGATGAATCACATCCTAGCTATATTGGATCTATGGCTGCTGCGTACACCTTTTACACTATTATATTCAAGAAAGATCCTACACAGATCCCTTTTAATGGGAATCTTAGTCCGGCGCAGGCACAGTTGATCAAGGATATCGTTAAAACAGAAGTTTATAATCAGCCTGCTAAATGGTTTGTAACGAATAATGATGTTCACAGCAGGTTCACTTATCAGTTTACCGGAGCAGGAACGGTTCAGTTTACCAACACAACACAGAATGCAGCCTCATATTCATGGGATTTTGGTGACGGCACAACTTCAACTCTGGAAAATCCTCTACATACCTATCCTACAGCAGGAAATTATAATGTAAAGCTGACAACAGCTGCCTGCGGAGTCACTACCACCAAAACAAAGCTGGTTGTAGTAAACACCTTAAATATAGCAGAAACAGCTATTGAAGATCCTGTTCAGATTTATCCTAATCCTGCTCAACATCTTATTAACATTAGTTCTAAAAAGAGAATTGAAGTACTTTCACTTACAGATGTTTCCGGAAGAATGGTTCATTATCATTTGAATAAAACAGATTCAGGATATATTCTACCGCTTCAGCATTTAAGCAGCGGAGTTTATTTTTTACAATATAAAGCTGGTGAAAAGGAATTCACTAAAAAGATTATAAAAAAATAACCTTATTTTTGCTTCATGCAGAATTTAAGAACTGTAACCGTGACGCGTTACATTCTGCCATTGAGAGAAGGAGGGTCTCTTCCTGCTCTGGCAGAAGCTGATGATGATTTCAAATATGTATTAAAATTCCGTGGCGCGGGCCATGGGGTAAAAATGCTGATCTCTGAACTTTTAGGCGGAAAGATTACCGAAGCATTGGGACTAAAAATTCCTGAACTTGTTTTTATCAATGTTGATGCCGATTTCGGAAGAACGGAAGCCGATGAGGAAATACAGGATCTTCTGAAATTTTCCGAAGGTCTGAACCTTGGTTTACATTATCTTTCCGGTTCTATCACTTATGATCCTGGAGTAAGTGTTGATCCTCTTCTGGCTTCAAAAATAATATGGCTGGATGCCTTCATTACCAATATTGACCGTACTTTCAGAAATACCAATATGCTGATGTGGAATAAAGAGCTCTGGATCATTGATAACGGTGCTTCGTTCTACTTCCACCATTCATGGCAGAATTTTGATACAGCGGCAAAAACACCTTTCAAGTATGTGAAAGACCATGTCCTTCTTCCTAAGGCAAAAATGCTTGACGAAGCAGATCAATTTGCCCATGAAGTACTGAATGACACCCTTTTCAGAGAGATTGTCAATACAATTCCTGAAGACTGGCTGCAGTGGAATGATGCTGATGAAACCCCTGACGAAATCCGTGAGATCTATTTTCAGTTTCTGAAAACCAGATTAGAAAATTCTCAAATCTTTATAAACGAAGCTAAAAATGCAAGAGGATAAAATATATGAATATGCGGTAATACGCTTGGTCCCTAAAGTTGAAAGAGAAGAATTTTTCAATATCGGGCTGGTGATGTTTTCCAAAAAGGAAAAATTCATCAGGGTAGAATTTTATTTGTGTCCTGATAAATTTAAGCTCATGCACAGTAAGCTGGATTATGAAGATATTATCCAGAATCTTGAAAGTTTTCAAAAAATTGCCAATGGTGATAAAGACGGCGGACCTATTGCTCTGCTTGATATTCCTGAGCGTTTCCGCTGGCTTACAGCCGTAAGGAGTGCTGTTGTGCAGACTTCCAGACCTCATCCGGGAAAATCCAAGGACTTAAACAGTACTTTTGGTAAACTTTTTGAGGAGTTAGTAAAATAACATACCCTCTAAAAAGTTTATTATGAAATCATCCATATACAACATATCAATCTACAGGTTTTTCACAAACCTGTTTTTTGTTTTATTTTTAAGTATATCAAATTTATTTTTTTCACAAAACTTCTCACAAATCCCGGTTAAGACTCCTCCAGTAAAAAGCACTTTACTTCCTGAGACTGCAACAGTTTCTGAAGATATTGTTTACAAGACCAACAGAAAAGGAAAACCTCTTGCCCTGGATTTGTATGTTCCTAAAAATGCTGCTACTGGAAAACTTCCGGTACTGATCTATGTTCACGGAGGTGGTTGGATAGAAGGTGACAAAGTGGTTCATGCCGATAATTATCTTGAAACAACCATTCAAAAACTGATGGCTAAACAATATGCAGTTATCAGTATCAATTATACGCTTTTGAGTGACAGCATCCATTTTCCTTTGCCTTTAGAAGACACTAAGGATGCCGTAAGATGGGTCAGAAAGAATGCTGACAAATATAACCTTGATATGAATAATATTGGCCTTTTCGGAGCTTCAGCGGGGGCTCATCTTTCCCTGCTGGCAGCCTATACTCCTGATAATACCTATCTGGGAAGTCCGGAACTTTCATCTTATTCTGCGAAAGTAAATTATGTGATAGATCATTATGGTCCGGCCGATCTTAATAAGCTTTTCCATACAAGATTAGGAACAATTCCGGTAGGAATGATCGGATTGATGTCAAAAAAAATTGTCGGTTTACAGGAAAATCTTGTGAAAGGAATTTCCGGATATGATATCAGAAAAGATCAGGACAAATCTATAGAGTATCTTAAAACTCTTTCTCCTGTATATTTTGTTTCAGGAGGGGTTCCTACTTTAATTATGCAGGGGAATAAAGATAAAATTGTCCCTTTAAGCCAGTCTAAAAAACTTCATAGAAAACTCAACAGAGCAAAAGTGCAAAATTCTTTGGTTGTCATTGATGGCGGCGTACATGGTTTTGGAACTACAGATAAAACTGTATTGGATCAGATGACAGATCAAATGGTGGATTTTATCATCGCGCAAAAAAGATAATATACATAATTCATGTAAAATAATATTAAACTATTAAAAATCAACTAAATAAACTACACTAAAACAACAAATATGCTAAATTGATATACATATCACTATTTTTAATTGAAAATTAATTACCTTGGCTAATGTTTAAATTATATTTAATAAAACAACCAATAAATTAATCATTCATTAAAAAAAATACGCAATATGGATTCTCTGAATAATATCAATGCGCTTACGCTCATATTTGCATCTGTTCTTATTTTTGCGATAGCTTATCGTGTTTATGGTATTTTTATCGCCAATAAAGTTCTCAGGCTTAACGACCAGAATATGACTCCTGCTGTAGAATTTGCAGATGGTAAAGATTATGTCGCAACCAATAAAAATGTACTTTTCGGACATCATTTTGCTGCAATTGCGGCTGCCGGGCCATTAGTCGGGCCTGTTCTCGCTGCTCAGTTCGGATATCTTCCGGGCGCATTATGGATTCTGATTGGCTGTGTATTGGGAGGCGGGGTACATGATATGGTTGTACTCTTTGCCTCTGTAAGACATAAAGGGCAAAGTCTCGCTACCATCGCTTCTAAAGAAATAGGAAAAGCAACGGGAACTGTAGCGGGTTTTGCCATCTTATTCATCCTGATTCTTACGCTGGCCGGTTTATCGCTGGCCTGTATCAATGCAATGCATGAAGCCTCATGGTCTCTTTTTACAGTAGTCATTACTATGCCTATTGCCATCATCATGGGGCTGATCATGCGCTACAGAAAGAACAGTGTTTTGTTTGCAAGTATTTTGGGCGGTATCCTTTTGATTGCCGGAATTATCGGAGGTCATACTCTAATGCAGAATCCAACCATGAATAATTTATTTTCCTGGGATATTAAAACAATTTCTATCGCGATTCCTCTGTATGGTTTTATCGCTTCTGTACTACCGGTATGGCTGCTTTTGGTTCCAAGGGATTATCTTTCCACTTATTTAAAAATTGGAACTATTATCATGCTGGCTATCGGAGTTATTGTGATTCACCCTACTATACAGATGCCTGCTATCACAGCTTTTGTCAATGGTGGCGGACCTATTATTGGCGGACCTGTACTTCCTTTTATTTTTATCGTGATTGCCTGTGGTGCTATTTCCGGATTCCATGCGGTGATTGCTACGGGAACAACTCCTAAAATGCTTAATAAAGAAAGAGAAATTCTATTCGTAGGATATGGGGCAATGCTTGTGGAAGGCTTCGTAGCATTGATGGCACTTATTGCCGCGTGTACATTGATGCCGGGTGACTATTTCGCAATCAATACCCCAAAAGAAGCTTATGATTCATTTTTGGCAACCCACCCTTCTTTACACGGAGTAGATATTGATTATTATTCTCAGAAAATAGGAATTGATCTTTATGGCAGAACCGGAGGTGCAGTGTCTCTTGCTGTGGGAATGGCTCATATCTTCAACAACATTCCTTATATGGATCAGCTGACGGCTTACTGGTATAATTTTGCGATTATGTTTGAAGCGGTATTTATTCTTACTGCCATTGATGCAGGAACAAGAGTGGGTCGTTTTTTCTTACAGGAAATGCTGGGTTCGGTAGTTCCGAAATTCAATGATAAAAACTGGATTCCGGGAATTATCATCAGCAGCCTTCTTTTCACTTTTGCCTGGGGATATCTGGTATATACTGGAAACGTAAACAGCATCTGGCCGTTATTCGGAATCAGTAATCAGCTGCTGGCTGCCTGTGGGCTTATCGTCTGTACCACGATGCTGATAAGGATGAACAGGGGAAAATATGCTTTATGCTCTGCTGTTCCGGGAGTTTTTATGGCCGGAATTACATTCTGGGCCGGGTATATCCAGGTGACTGCTATCTATATTCCAAAAGGACAGTACTTATTGGCTGCATTAGCGGCAACAGCAATGATTCTGATGCTTATTGTATTTATAGGAGCTTTCAGAAAATGGTATCAATTGCTTCAAATCAACAAAACAGTGATTGATCATTACGGAGAACCTGTGAAGGAACTGGTAGAAAGATAAAATTCACATTCTATAAATTTAAAACCATTAAGAATGGATTTAAGAAATAAAGTATAGTTAAGATGAATCATTCTGATTTTTAAGCTTAAAGCTAAGCTTATCTTAAACTCTTATTAAATCTTAATGGTTCAAAAATAAAAGTTCATAAAAAAACAATTCAGAAATTCTGAACTGTTTTTTTATAAGCATTATCGGTAGTTTTTATTTAAAAATTGAAATTAAGTCTTGCGAAGACATATCTACCATTCTGTCCAAACTGTGAAGTGGAACGTGAATAGATAAACTGGTCGTTATTCGTAGAGGCAGCAAGATTTTTCGTTGGATAAATATCAAACAAATTATTCACTCCTAAAGTCAATCCTACATTTTTAGTAAACTGGTAAGCAGCAGATATATCGGTAATGATCTTATCTCCGATCTGCTGATGTTCATTGAAATCTATAATCCCGTCTCCGTTTACATCAATAACATCAGCACCTGTTACTTTTCCGAAGTAGGTGTTTCTCAGATAGAAAGTGGCATCCTTCCATGAAAGGGTGTGCGAAAGACTGGCTTTCACTCTAGGAACCGCTTCTTCAAGATATATTCTTGATTTTTCAGAAAAATATACTTTTTCAAGCTGTGGTGACTGTAAAAGGCCTGCTGAGTGAATATCTCCTACCTGTTTGGTTTTATTAAGGTTAATCGCAAAGTTATTATCAAGTTTTACTCCTGAAAATCTTACATTATGTGAAATCACAACATCCAATCCTTTTGTTTCTGTATCTATCGCATTTGTGAAGAACTGGGCACCATTCACATTTAATTTATCATATTCTTTTTGTGCATCTGCAGGCACATCTTTTCTTAAAAACTGGTCTGTAAGAATGATACGGTTATCAATTCTCGTAAAATATCCGTCTGCTGTAAAGCTAAGGCCTGCTGAAGGAATCTTATAAGTAAATCCTACACTTGCTGATTTGGAAGTTTCCTGCTTCAGTTTTGGCATACCCAGCAATCCTGCCAACTGTGAATCATTACTGAAAGTTCCCACCTCTAAAAGCTGATTATTTGTAAATAATGTGGATGTTACATTATAATAGATCTGGTGAATAGATGGTGCCCTGAATCCTGTAGATCCTGCAAATCTCACATTGAAATTAGGGGCAACCTTGATTCTTGAAGCTAATTTATAATTGAATGTCGATCCGAAATCAGAATAATTTTCATATCTCGCTGCCGCATCTACCAATAACCAGTTGGTAAAGTTAAATTCTACATCTGCATAAGCTGCCACTGACTGTCTGTTTTTATCCACCGCATTCTCAGGCTTAAATCCGTTGAAGACCTGTGAACCTCCCGGAAGTAATGCTCCGAAGAAATCTGTAGGTCTCACAGAATTTCCGTTCCATACATTTCCGGAAGCGTCATACGTTGCATAAGAAGCTTCTTCTCCCTGAGTAATTTTAAAATTCTCATAGCGATGCTCAGCTCCGAAAGCGACATTAATTCCTTCCCATACATCATATTTCTTGGAGAAATCTAAATTGATTGTATTTTGAGAAAATCGCAGTCCTCCGGCATTAAATTCTCTTGGTGAAGCAAAACGTAAAGAAGTATTTCCCGTATTTTGAATGTTATAGGTGAATGAGTTCTGACCGTATGTATTACTGAAATCAATATTCCAGCCTTCCCATTTCCCTTTGATTCCTGCAGCCAGTGAAATATCCTGAATATCTGTTCCAATCTGTGGAAGGTAACCGTTAGGATATAATCCTGTAAAGGTTCTGCTTTCACTTGGTCTTCTGTAAAATCCTCCGGAAGTTCCGTGTCTTAAGCTATATCCTCCGAAAGTGTAAACCTTCCAATTGTCATTGATTGGCAGTTCGGCATTTATAAAAAGCTGATGATTATTAAGTTTAGACTGCCCTACCTGCATATTGAAGTCTTTTCTGGACTGTCCTCTGTACGCTAATTCCTGATCAGTAAAATAATTAAGCTGATCTCTTGTAAAGTTGGCAGATTTCAAAACATTTTGTAATCCTGAAATGGTATTGGCTCCCTGAATTGAGTTTTGCAAATCCTGAGAAAAGTAATTTACATTCTGGGCATACTGATGAATGTAGTTCACAAGCTGCTGTGAATTCGGAGTATTGTTTATATTCGTAAAAAGAGAAGAAAGATTTACTCCGTCGTTTAATGCGCGTTGCTCAATCGCGTTATAAGCATTATAAATAGGTCCATTTTCTGTTCCGGCTCTATAGGTTGGATTTCTGAACTGTGAAGACCAGGTAATATTGAAGAAACCTCCTTTGGTTCCAATTTTATTACCATAGTTCAGATCCAGCTGAATATTCTGTCCGTCAAAATCCCCGGTATGATCATTAGCTGTTGGTGTTAAATTTCCCCCGTAACTGATTTGTCCTGCCAGTTTTCCTGTATCTCTTTTCAGATCAAGATTGATCACTCCGGCAATGGCATCAGATCCATATTGTGCCGCAGCTCCGTCTCTTAATACTTCTATTCTGTTTAATGCAAAAGACGGAATGGCATTTAAATCCGTTCCTACGGTACCTCTTCCCGGTGTTCCGTTTACATTCACTAATGCTGAAGTGTGTCTTCTTTTTCCATTCACCAAAACCAATACCTGGTCTGGTCCCAAACCTCTCAGCTGTGCAGGATCCAAATGGTCTGTTCCGTCTGAATTGGTTTGAATAGTAGAAGTAAATGAAGGGGCTACCGCATTCAGGATTTGCCCGATATTGGTTTGTGGAAGGATTATTGAGGATTCTTTTACATTGAAAACATCTACAGGAACCGGACTGTCTGTTTTAGATCTGGCTCCGGCTCTTGACCCCAGCACCACTACTTCTTCTACATTATTGGTTTTTATGCTGTCTTTATTTGTTTTTATGCTGTCTTTTTCCTGTCCGTAAGTAAATACGCCAAGAAAAAATAAAACAGAGGCCGAAAGAATAGTTTTTTTATTTCTCATATAGTTTAATTTGATTGAACATTTATGTTTTTTACAAGGTGCAAATGTAAAATATATTTATTAGTCTACAAAATCAATAGACTTTGTTTTTATAAAAAATGGTTATCGTTTCTTTCTATCCCTATTTAAAGTTATGATAATTTAAGAACATTCCCATAAAAAACATTGTTTTATAGAATGTTAGATCTAAAATAAAAACGCCATGATCGCAAAGAAACTTGAGCTTATTAGTCTGATGATCGCAATGCCACTTCGTTTAGCAGAGAAAATTTACTCCGCTGAGTGGAACGTCATCGCGATCGAAAAATAAACACAATATGATATTCACTTTGCGAACTTCGTGTTAAAAAAACGGATCCAAAATTGAATCCGTTATCTTGTATGTTTAAATATTTACAATTTAAATCTTAGTCAGTTTAGCATATTTCAGAATGAGGTTTTTCTCTCCTTCATGGATGAAAATAACTTTCGCTTTAATATTCTGAGGATCTGTTCCATCAAGGAAACTCACTTCTCCAATTCCGAAACGGTCATGTCTCACCTTATCTCCTACTTCAATATCCTGAGAAGAAGCTCCGCTTGGATTGATAATTTTAGCCGTACTTACAGGTTTCAGTTTTCTTACTTCCTGAGCAGGTTTTGAAGCATCACTTCTGTCGATAGTCTTCTTTTCAACCTTTTTGAAAGATTTCATTTCAGAAGGATGTTCATCAAAAATATTGGATTTTACCCCTGAATTATTGATAAATCTTTTTTCAAGAGCCGGATTAAGGAATTCAATATATTCGTCATCAATTTCACTTAAAAATCTTGAAGGTTCCGCATCAGTAATTTTTCCCCATTGAAAACGGGAAACAGCATATGAGAAAAACACCTGTTTCTCAGCTCTGGTCAATGCTACATAAAATAGTCTTCTCTCTTCCTCAAGATCTTCTCTGGTGGCAGAACTCATAAAGCTTGGGAACAGGTTTTCTTCCAATCCTACCAAATGAACAACCGGGAATTCCAATCCTTTTGAAAGGTGAATGGTCATCAAGGAAACCATATCATCTTCCAGGTTCTTATCCTGAGTATCTGCTGAAAGTGCAATATTTTCAAGGAAATTGGAAAGGCTCGGATCTCCGTCTTCCAGCTGCATCTGTTCTTCAATAAACCCCTGCATAGAGTTCATCAATTCCTGAACGTTTTCTACTCTGGAAATTCCTTCAGGAGTCTGATCATCTTTTAAGAATTTGATCAAACCACTTCGTTTCGCCACTTCCATAGCAACACTGTAAGCCGTCTCTGTTTTCAGCAATACCTGAAAAGCTTTTATCATAGACCAGAAGTCGTTCAGCTTGTTTAAAACCCCATTGTTCAGCCCTAATTGAGGGGCATACATCGGAAGATTTTCCAACACTTTTGATACTGCAATATTGTGAGCATCTGCAAAAACGATCAGTTTATTCTGTGTTGTTTCACCAATTCCTCTTGCAGGATAGTTGATAATTCTCATCAATGCTTCAGAATCATTTTCATTGATCAGAAGTCGGAGATAACCGATAAGGTCCTTTACTTCTTTTCTTTGGTAGAAAGAAAGCCCTCCATAGACTTTATATGGAATATTTTTACGTCTCAGCGCATCTTCAAAGGCACGTGTCTGAGAATTGGTTCTGTATAAAATGGCAAAATCACTGTATTTTCTCTGATCGCGGTTACGAAGTTCCCAGATGTTTCCGGCTACAAAATTCGCTTCATCAGCATCGGAAAGAGATCGGTATATTTTGATCTTATCTCCTTCTTCATTATCACTGAATACATTTTTCTTAAACTGCTGTAAGTTTTTTGCAATAACTACATTAGCCGCATTTACAATATTCTGTGTAGAACGGTAATTCTGTTCCAGGGAGACTGTTTTAGCATCTGTATAATCCTTTTTAAAGTTTAAGATATTGTAGATGTTAGCCCCACGGAAAGAGTAAATAGATTGTGCGTCATCCCCTACCACACAGATATTCTCAAATTTTGAAGCTAATGCTTTTACGATAAGATACTGAGAGTGGTTGGTATCCTGGTACTCATCTACCATGATATACCTGAATCTGTCCTGATATTTTGCCAATACTTCCGGAAAACGGGTCAATAATTCATTGGTTTTCAACAAAAGGTCATCAAAATCCATGGAACCGTTTCTGAAACACTGGTCTACATATTTCTGATAAATCTGCCCGATAAATTTCATGTTCGCCTTTTCATCCGCTTCCATCAGTTCCGGATTGTTGAAGTAAGCTTTTACCGTAATCAGATTATTCTTATAGGTTGAAATTCTTGCCTGAACTTTTTTAGGTTTATAAAGATCTGCATCGATATTCATATCCTTCAGTACTTTTTTGATCACATTCAGGGCGTCCTGCTGATCATAAATGGTAAAATTGGAAGGATATCCAAGATAATGAGCCTCAATTCTTAAAATTCTTGCAAAAACAGAGTGGAAAGTTCCCATCCACAGACTTCTTGCATTGCTGTCTCCCACTACTTTTGCAATACGGTCTTTCATTTCACGGGCTGCCTTATTGGTAAAGGTAAGCGCCAGTATATTGAAAGGGTCTATTCCATTGTGTATTAAATGAGCAATACGCATGGTCAGTACACGCGTTTTCCCGGAACCTGCTCCTGCAAGCACCATCAGAGGTCCCTGTAAAGAGGTAACGGCTTCATATTGTGATTCATTGAGTCCTTTCAAATAGTCCATACAGCAAAAAAATTTTGGGAACACAAAATTAAGGTATTCAGAGGAGAATTCAAACTTTCATGTAGAAGTTAGGGATTTGAAATATTAAGATTGTATTGATAGTATTGGTCAACGGTCAATTTTGCTTCGCAAATGAATCGTAAATGATTATTCATAGTCTGAAATCCCGCAACCCGAATCACGTAACAAATTGACAAGCGAAGCGAATTCACCATTCATTACTCACATTTACATATCTATTTCTATACATTTTGTAACATTTAATTCACTTTTCATACTAATTGGTAAACAATTTCTAAATTTTATGAAAAAGCGACTTCTTTCTGCTGCTGCCGTAGCTTTCTTCGGGCTAATGCTGAATGCACAGCAAATCAAATTCGAAGAGTATGACCTTCCCAATGGTCTTCACGTAATTCTTCATCAGGATAACTCGGCGCCGGTTGTAACAACAGGTGTAATGTACCATGTAGGTGCAAAGGATGAAGTAAAAGGCAGAACAGGTTTTGCTCACTTCTTTGAACACCTTTTATTTGAAGGAACTCCTAATATCAAAAGAGGAGACTGGTTCAAGATTGTTTCTTCAAACGGAGGACAGAACAATGCCAACACCACCAATGACAGAACGTATTACTATGAAACATTCCCTTCCAACAACGAACAGCTTGGACTTTGGATGGAAGCTGAAAGAATGCGTCATGCGGTGATCAACCAGATTGGGGTAGATACTCAGAGAGAGGTTGTAAAAGAAGAGAAAAGATTAAGAATGGATAACCAGCCTTATGGAAACCTTTTCACCACAATTCAGAAAAATTTATTTACCAATCACCCATACAACTGGCCTACAATCGGTTCTATGGAAGATCTGAATTCTGCTAAATTAGAAGAATTCCAGGCATTCTACAAAAAGTATTACGTTCCGAATAACGCTACTTTGGTAGTTGCAGGAGATATTAAACCTGAACAGACTAAAAAGTGGATCGAAACTTACTATGGAGGAATTCCAAAAGGAACTTTATATCCAAAAGATTTCCCTAAAGATGCTCCTATCACTCAGGAAAAGGAAGTAACAGCAACTGACCCGAACATCCAGCTTCCTGCTTATGTTTTCGCGTACAGAACTCCGGCTAATAAAGAGAAAGATGCTTATGTTTTAGATATGCTTTCTTCTTATTTAAGCAACGGAAAATCTTCTGTTTTATATAAAAAATTAGTGGACCAGGACAAAAAAGCACTTCAGGTAGCTGCTTTCAACCAGGGTCTTGAAGATTACAGTATTTTCGCATTCTTTGCAATCCCGATGGGACAGACTACAAAGCAGGCTTTACAGGCTGACATTGATGCTGAAATCAAAAAACTTCAGACTACTTTAATCTCTGAAGAAGATTATCAAAAACTTCAGAACCAATACGAAAACCAGTTTGTAAATGCTAACTCAAGCATTCAGGGAATTGCTGCTTCATTGGCAACCAACCACGTATTGATGGGTGACACGAATTTGATCAACAAAGAAATCGACATTTACAGATCTATCACAAAACAGGATCTTCAAAATGCTGCTAAAAAGTATCTTAATTCTAACCAAAGAATAGTCATTAATTACGTACCTGAGAAAAAGTAATCATTTCAACTTTTTAGGTGACAGTATGATTATTAAAAATTAAATTTTTACAAATGAAAAAGCAATTAACATATATAGCTGCAGCGTTTTTCTTTACAGGAATGGTTTCAGCACAAAAAATAGATCTTAATGCAATGCCAAAACCGGGACCTACTCCTACGATTAACATTGCCAAGCCAAAAACTTTCCAGCTAAGCAACGGCCTTACAGTAATGGTGGTTGAGAACAATAAACTGCCAAGAGTAAGCGCAAGTCTTTCTATGGACAGACCTCCATACAACGAAGGAGCTGTAACCGGAGTAAGCGAAATTATGGCTGAACAGTTCGAAAACGGAACTACAAACATCTCCAAAGATGATTTCAACAAAAAAGTAGACTACCTTGGAGCTAACCTTAACTTCTCTTCAGGAGGTGCTTCTGCGAACTCACTTTCAAAATATTTTCCTGAAGTTTTAGGCTTAATGGCTGATGCAATTATTAATCCTAAATTCTCTGCTGAAGAAATTCAAAGTTCTAAAGAAAGAGCTGTCGAAGGATTAAAATCTGAGGAAAAAAATGCTTCTTCTATCGCATCAAAAGTTTCTAACGCTTTGATGTATGGAAAAAATACTTCAAGAGGTGAATTTGAAACCGTTGAATCTATCAACAAAATTCAGTTAGCTGACGTACAGAATACTTACAAAAAATACTACGCTCCGGACAATGCCTACTTAGTAATCGTTGGAGACGTAAAATTTGACCAGGTAAAACCATTGATCGAAAAGTCTTTCAGCAGCTGGAAAAAAGCAAATACTCCTATTGCACAATTGGAGCCTGCTTCTAATGTTGCCAAAACAGAGATTAATGTAGTGGATGTTCCTTCTGCTGTACAGTCTGTTGTTTCCCTAAACAACCTGAACACGCTGAAAATGAAAGATGCCAACTATTTCCCTGCAACAATCGCGAACTACATCCTTGGAGGTGGTGGTGAAGCAAGACTTTTCATGAACCTTAGAGAGAAAAACGGATTTACTTACGGTGCTTATTCAAGTATGGTAGCCAGCAAGTATTCTCCACAGTTCTCGGCAAGCGCAAGCGTAAGAAACGAGGTTACCGACAAAGCCGTTAAGGAATTCATGAATGAACTTAATGCGATTTCTACTGTAAAACCGGAGGAATTGGCAAATGCAAAAGCAAAATTGAAAGGGTCTTTCATCATGTCTTTAGAACAGCCTGCTACTATAGCAAGATTTGCATTAAACCAAAAAGTTCAGGATTTACCAGCTGACTTCTACACCAATTATCTGAAATCTATTGATAAAGTAACTGCTGCAGATGTTACTAATGCTGTAAAAGCTACCATTTTACCTAACCAAAGCAGAATTTTCATTGCAGGTAAAGCATCTGACATTTCTGAAGGACTTGAAAAACTAGGTTACCCGGTAAAATATTTTGATAAGGATGCTAACCCTGTTGCAAAACCAACTGTACAAAAAATAGATGCAAGCGTAACGGTTGCTTCTATCGCAGATAAATACATCAATGCTATCGGAGGAAAAGCTAATCTGGCTAAAATTACTTCATATACTACCAATGCTTCAATGTCTATGCAAGGACAAAACATCGATTTTAAAATCATTAAGGCACAAGGCGGAAAAGAGCTGACAACTGTAACAGCAATGGGACAGGTTGTTCAGAAGCAGGTATTTGACGGGAAGACTGGTTATTCTATGCAAATGGGACAAAAAGTTGATATCACACCGGAAGAAATTGCTGAAAAACAAAAGAACCCGGAGCTTTTCGAAGAATTAGGTTTTGCAAAATCTGCTGATTATAAATTAGGAGGAATTGAAAAAATCGGAGGTGAAGATTCTTATGCAATTAAAGGTGGAGATACCACTTATTACTACAGCGTTGCAACGGGATTAAAAACCGGAGAAACCAAGAAAATAAAAGCTAAAGGTCAGGAAATGACAATCCCGACAACATTCTCTAATTACAAAGATGTAGAAGGGGTAAAAATGCCATACACCATCTCTGTAAGCCAGATGGGAATGGATATGACCATGAATGTAAAGTCTTATGAGATCAATAAGGCTACAGATGCTGATTTTAAATAACAACATCCAATTTTTATACAAAAAACGGCAACAATTGTTGCCGTTTTTATTTTTATCAACATTTGGCGACTTCTTTTTTTGTCATTCAGTAAAAAAAGATTAAATTTGCCCATTCAAAAAGATATCAGAATTAATGGATACTATATTTACACTATTGATGGTTCTTGTTATGGTTGCCAGCGTTTTATTGGTAATCATCGTTATGGCACAAAATCCAAAAGGAGGAGGCCTTTCCAGTACATTCGGAGGTGCATCATCTGCACAGTTTGGAGTACAGAGAACCAATGATTTCATGGAAAAAGCAACATGGACTCTAGGCGGAACTATCATTGTTCTTATCCTTATAAGCGTTGTTATCACAGGTAAGCCATCTCAGGTAGCTCCTACACAAAAACAACCCGTGAAGAAAGAAGCTCCTGCAAAACAGTCAGCTCCTGCTTCTACAACAACTCCGGCACAAACTCCTGTAGCACCGGCAAAATAAGAAGAATACTATCTTATATAAAACAAAAACAAAAGCAACTCAAATTGAGTTGCTTTTTTATTTTAACCTGATCTTTTCAATCTGATATCGTAGTTTCAATCCTGCCTTTAAAAATGAATACTGTACAGGCTTGGACTCTTTGTAATATTTATCAATGAAGATCTGCATAGCTCCATAAAATCTCTTGAGATATGCCTCATTCCTGATTGTGCTCTCCCCTTTATGATGAAGAATAGAAACTTTACCGTAATAGAAGTTTTTGTACCCGTTTCTTAAGAAGGTATAGCAAAGATCAATATCTTCTCCATACATAAAATAAGCTTCATCCAATCCTCCTATTTTTTCGTAGACGTCTTTTTTAACCAACAAAAATGCGCCTGTCATCACTTCTACTTCAGCCACTGCATTTTCTTCAATATCATTCCTGTAATAAGACTTGGAATTATTCTTTTTAAAATTCGTAAAAAGCTTTTCAAAAGAATTAAACATATCCGGTACTGACCGTTTACTTTCCGGAAGAAAATTCCCTTCTGCATCATGCATTCTTACTCCCAGACATCCGAAAGAAGGCTGAGAATCGGCAAAATCCAGAAGTTCTTTCATGTAAAAACCTTCAAATTCCGTATCAGGATTTAAAAGTAAAATATATTCCCCTTTTGCCGTTTGAATCGCTTGGTTATTTGCTTTTGAAAAACCACCGTTGATTTCAGAAGATATAAAGTGTACGTTCGGAAATTCGGGAATAAGATCGCTCCAGGAGCTGTCTGTAGATGCATTATCAATGACAATCACTTCATATTCTATCTCTTGTATATATTTCTGAAGTGACAGGAGACAGCTTCTGAGTAATTGGGTAACATTATAATTAACAATAATAACAGACAGCTTCATATTAATCCTTTTCGTTATATGGCAACCTGTTGATAATAGATCTTCCTAATGAAATTTCATCAGCATATTCCAGTTCATCTCCAACTGAAATTCCCCTTGCAATGCTGGAAAAATTCACATTGAAACTTTTAAATTTCTTGTAAATATAATAAGCAGTTGTATCTCCTTCCATCGTAGCGCTCAATGCAAAAATAAATTCCTTCACCTTTCCGTCATTCAGTTTCTTTTCAATGCTTGGAATATTCAATTGTCCAGGCCCTACTCCTTCCATTGGAGAAATTTTCCCACCAAGGATCAGATACTTTCCTGTGTATTTTCCTGTATTTTCAATGGCAATCACATCGCGTACATCTTCAACGATGCAGATAAGCTCGCCATTTCTCTTTTCATTGCTGCATATTTCACAGATGTCAAAATCCGAAAAATTATGACATTCTTTACAGTATTTTATTTCGTTGACAAGATTAATCAGGGAATTTCCAAGACTCACAGCTCTGGAATTGGGCTGCTTCAATAAATGCAGTGCTAATCTCAAAGCCGTTTTTCTTCCAATCCCAGGCAATCCCGAAATCTCGTCTACCGCCTTTGCCAATACTTTACTTGGGTAATCCATAGGTACAAAAATAAGGATTAAAGTTGATAATTAATAGTGAATGTGAATCGCCAACTCGCTTCGCTTGTGAATTTTTTTCGGGATACGAGATGCGAGATTCGGGGTTTGGGGACTTTGGTTTGAGATTGAGGTTGAGAATTCATCTTTCACTTTGCGAAGCAAAAATTGACAATTGACCAAGAGATTAATGTCTCAATATGATATTTTAAATTTTCTCCCCTATCCGAGAACTCTAAAAAAACCTTTATATTTGCGGCTTAAATTAAATATGAAAAAAATAAACTGACATGGTACTTAACAATCTTAACTATCCTCTGGATTTCAAATTCAAAATCACTACTTTAGCAAGTGACTTCAACATTACTGACAAAAACGGAAATTATGTAGCGTATGTGCGTCAGAAAATGTTCAAGTTGAAAGAAGATGTTATTGTTTTCAATGATGAGAGCAAGTCTAAGGAACTTTTCAGAATCAGAGCTAATAAATGGATAGATTTCAATGCTTCGTATTCTTTGAATGATCTTATTGACAACAAAAACTTCGGTAGATTAGCCAGAAAAGGAATGCGTTCTATCTGGAAAGCAAGTTATGATATTCTGGATGCTCACGATCAGCCTAAGTTTAAAGTTCAGGAAGACAGCGCATGGGTAAGATTCTGGGACAGCTTTGTAGGAGAACTTCCTATCATCGGAATGTTCACCGGGTATTTCCTTAATCCATCTTACACGGTAACAGGTATTGACGGAAAAGCTTATTTTAAGCTTAAAAAAATGCCTTCATTCTTCGGAAGAAGATTTCAGCTGGACAGATTGATCGATATTGATGATGAGGAGGAAAGTTTAGTAATCCTTTCTCTATTAATGATGACACTTCTTGAAAGAGCAAGAGGGTAAACAAATAATAAAACCACAAACACATGAAATATTTAATCATTTTATTTTCCGCATTTTTATTGACAGCCTGCAAAAAGGAAAAAGAAACGGTTTCAGCTTCTGCTTCTGCAGATTCTTCACATATTGCTAAAGATTCTGCTTCAACAGGTACTTCTTCAGGCAATATTTTGGTAGGAACTATTCCGTTTCCAAAAGAAATCAAAGAATGCTCATGCTATTTTGCCATTAGCAAAGCTGATTTTGAAAATGAAAGATACATCTACGCAGATGACGCCGGAAAAACAGCTTATATGATGCTGGATGGTAAAAGAATGGCTCTGAATCTTATCTCATCAAGTGATATGGAAGTAGATGAATTACTGACCAAGGAAATAGAAAATGATAATTATAAAATTTCTGTGAAAGGTAAAAAAATAAAAGGAGAAGAAGCTTTACTGTTTGAAGGTACTCTGACTATTGAAAAACCTGATGGCACGATTTTCACCACTCCGATCTATGGAGAATGTGGCTGCTAGTAAAGTAAAATCATACAAAAATGCTTCTGTGGGACACAGAAGCATTTTTTATTTCGTAAATTTGAGAAAAATAAAATTCAATGGAATTATCTAATATAGAACCGCAGATAATCTGGAAAAACTTCTCCAAATTAAATGCTGTTCCAAGGCCTTCAAAAAAAGAGGAAAAAGTAATTGCCTTTATCAAAGGATTTGGTGAAGATCTGGGACTGGAAACTACCGTAGATGAAGTAGGAAATGTTATCATTAAAAAACCTGCCACTGCAGGAATGGAAAACCGTAAATCAATCGTGCTTCAATCGCACCTTGATATGGTTTGCCAGAAAAACAACGATGTTACTTTTGATTTTGAAACGGAAGGAATCAAAATGGAGATTGACGGTGACTGGGTAAAAGCAAAAGGAACTACTTTAGGAGCTGACAACGGTTTGGGAGTAGCAACTATTATGTCTATCCTTGAAAGCTCAGATATTCCACACCCTGCATTGGAAGCCCTTTTCACCATTGATGAAGAGACAGGAATGACAGGTGCTTTAGGGTTAAAACCAGGACAACTGACAGGCGAAATTTTATTAAATCTTGACACTGAAGAGGATGATGAAATTGATATCGGCTGTGCAGGAGGTGTTGATGTAACCATCACTCAAAACTATGCTGCAGAAGCTCCAAAAGGACAAATTGTAAGACTTGAGGTAAAAGGTCTTCAGGGAGGACATTCCGGAATGGATATTCATAAAGGTTTTGGAAACGCCAATATTATTCTGGGAAGACTTCTTTACACCGGATTGGAAAATCAGAATATTGAATTGGTTTCTATCGATAGCGGAGGTTTAAGAAACGCAATCCCAAGAGAAGGTGTTGCTTTAATTTCAGTAAGAAATGCTCAGGAGTTTATTGAAAATGTAACTGTTCTTAAAAAAGATATTTTAGAAGAATTTGCCACTGTAGAACCGGGAATTCAAATCAATATTGAGAACTCTACATCTTCTGACAAAGCAATTTCAGAAGGAGATTCTAAAAAGGTAATCCTTACTCTAAAAGCTCTTCACAACGGAGTATACAGAATGAGCCCTGACGTGGCTGATCTTGTAGAAGCGTCCAACAACGTAGCCAGAGTAGAATTGAAAGGAGGAGAACTTAAAATCTTAAACCTTACAAGATCTTCTGTAGATTCTTCTAAATATTCAGTGGCAGAACAACTGAAATCTGTAGCAGAATTAGCTGGAATGAACGTTGAATTCAGCGGATCATATCCGGGATGGAAGCCAAAACCAGGTTCTGAGATCGTACAGCTGATGGAGAAGCTTTACACAGAGAAGTTTAGTGAAAAGCCTCATGTAGTAGCTTGTCACGCAGGTCTTGAATGCGGAATCATCGGAGCCAATTATCCTGAAATGGAAATGGTAAGCTTTGGACCAACCATCAGAGGAGCCCACTCTCCTGATGAAAAAGCGAACATTCCTTCTACTCAGAAGTTCTGGAGTTTCCTGAAAGATATTTTAGCGAATATTCCTCAGAAATAGAACATTAAAATTACTATATTGAATATCCAAAGTCTTATGATTTTGGATATTTTTAGTTTTAATTGAAATAAAAATGCTTCGACAAGCTCAGCATGACATCTCTAATACTAACTGTTTTTTAGAGATGAATTTTTTAGCTGTGTCATGCTGAGCCTGCCGAAGCGTCCAAACCATAAAAAAGCTTATACAATGAAAAGCATCACAGTATTCTGCGGCTCAAGTTTCGGCACAGATAAAATTTATGAAGAACAGGCACTCCTGCTGGGGCAAACCTTAGCAAAACAAAATATACAACTTGTTTATGGCGGTTCGGAAACCGGCTTAATGGGAACAGTAGCCAATGGAACTTTAAGTGAAAATGGTAAGGTAATCGGAATCCTACCCGAGTTTTTACAAGCCAAAGAAATTGCTCATAAAAATCTGACCGAGCTTATCATCGTGGAAACCATGCACGAAAGGAAGACCAAAATGAACGAACTTTGTGATGGAGTTATCGTTCTTCCCGGTGGTTACGGAACGTTGGAAGAGCTTTTCGAGATGATCACCTGGGCACAACTCGGACTTCACAAAAAACCCATCGGAATTCTGAATATTGACGGCTTTTATGATGATCTGATCAAACTAGTTCAGACTATGGTGGATAAAGGATTTTTAAAGCAGGTAAACAGAGATATGCTGCTGATCAGTGATACGATTGACGATCTGCTGGAAAAGATGAGAAATTATCAGGCTCCTACCGTTGGGAAGTGGATTTCTAAAGAAGAAATTTAAAATATGTAACTTTAAAAACTAAAATCATGAATCAACAATTACTTGAAAAATTTAATGAATTAACTACAGAAAGAGAATTTAAAACTTTTATTAGTGAAAACTTGACTGTCCTATAAGCTGTAAACAAGGAGATCGTTTAAATATAGTTGAACAAGAGTTAATTGAATTATGGAAAAATGTTTGTTCAAAATACTCGACTGCGAATGAAGAAGATTTTATAAGAGATCATATGAAGAAGAATCTGGTCTTTTTAATGCAGAAGATTTAGATGAGTTTAAAAGAGTTAGCTTTAATTTAATTCGTTGGATTGATACAGCAAAAGCCGATTTTTTAAATATTACAAAAGCTTTTAATTCGCGAATGGCAAGCTCAAAAGACTATCCAAAACATTATTTGAAAAGTAAAATGAGTAATGCTGATATTATAGAATTAGCTACAAAAAAAACATTTCATATTTCTTTCCAGAAATAAATGAGACTCATTTAGAGCCCATACTTTTAGATTCTTTTACAGAATATTTTGATTTAATATTGAAAAATGAAAATCTTAGATTTGGAGTAAAGGTCGATAAGAATATAGGAGTTTCGAATGTAGGAACAGAAACTAATTTAATGATGTTTGAAATAAATAAATCAGGTCAAATTGCTCATGCGTACCCATGTAATGAAGATGAAATAGAAAACCTGAGCATAGAACCTAAATTTTTTGATAAAGTATATTTTGATTGGTTAAGAGAAGAGTTATAACTTATTAATAAAAAAACTCCTGAAAAATATATCTTCAGGAGTTTCTTATTAAGATTAAAAAATATTTTCTAAGGATAAGGAGCAATTTCTACTTCGAGCCCTTCCATGGCATCGGCAATATGTAACTGGCATCCTAACCTGCTGTTTTCTTTCACATGAAAAGCCTCACCCAGCATAGCATCTTCTTCATCTCCCATTGGTTCCAGACCAGGATCATTGATTACATATACCTGGCATGAAGCACACATCGCCATTCCTCCGCATACACCAATAGTACCTTCTTCTGCCAATTCATAAGAACGGATAATTTCCATTAAGTTCATGGACATATCCGTAGGAGCTACGACATCATGGGTTATCCCTTCTCTGTCGGTGATTTTAATATTAACATCTGACATAATTCTGCAAAATTAGTCAATTTTTTTCACAACTGCCTTCTCTGCTTCTTTACGGCTTCCGTCAAATCCGTCAACTCCACTTACTGTTGTATATTTTAACACGAATTTTTTACCAGGATTCAGTCTGTTATAAACACTCTGACACATCAAAGTAGCTTCGTGGAAACCACAAAGGATCAACTTCAGTTTTCCGGGATAGGTGTTGATATCTCCGATTGCGTAGATTCCGTCAATATTGGTCTGATAATCTAAAGCATTGTTTACAACGATAGCATTTTTCTCGATATTTAATCCCCAGTTTCCGATCTCTCCCAGTTTTGGTGTCAATCCGAATAATGGAATGAAATAATCCGTTTCAATATCATAAGCTTCCTCACCGTCAACCTGTACGGTAATCGCTTCTACTTTTCCGTCACCTTTAATCGCTGTAACTTCAGCTGGAGTGATAAGTTTAATTTTTCCTTGATGTTTAAGATCCTGAACTTTTTCTACAGAATCCAAAGCTCCTCTGAACTCATTTCTTCTGTGAATCAATGTAACTTCACTTGCTACATTTGACAAGAAAACACTCCAGTCAAGAGCAGAGTCACCACCTCCGGCAATCACTACTTTTTTGTTTCTGAAATGTTCAGGTTCTTTCACGAAGTACTCAAGACCTTTTTCTTCGTAGTCTGCAATATTATCCATTGTAGGTTTTCTTGGCTCGAAAGTACCCAGACCACCGGCAATGGCAATTGCTTTACATCTGTGAACAGTTCCTTTGTTCGTAATCACTTCAAACCATTCATCATCTACTTTAGTATAAGAAACTGCGGTTTCTCCCAAAGTAAATCCAGGCTGAAACTGCTTGATCTGCTCCATCAAATTATCCACCAATTCTCCAGCGTTCACTGAAGGATAACCTGGGATATCGAAAATAGGTTTTTTAGGATAAAGCTCCGCCAGCTGCCCTCCCGGCTGTGGAAGCGCATCAATAATATGGCACTTCATTTTTAACAAACCAGCTTCAAAAACTGCAAAAAGTCCTGTAGGTCCCGCACCTATGATCAATATATCTGTGGTTATCATAATATTTAAGATAATTTAATTATACATGTAACTGCAAATTTACTAATTTTAATGCGAAGCATATTTAATTGATTCTAAATAAAAACCTGAGATTTGTCAAATATCTATCAATTAAGATTTTAAATTTGGCAGTGTTTTTGTAAATGTCTTGTTATGAAGAAAATTTTAAACCTTTTTGCAGTATTTATATTCTTTTTAGGCTCGGCCCAGATTGATAACATCGCAGACGGCGAATCTATCACTCTCAGAATACACTACGGCTTCCTTAATGCAGGAACAGCCAACCTTACTACAAAACAGACCAATTACAAAGGGGTTCCCCATCTGTATGTAAAAGGTACAGGGCAGACTACCGGCGCCGTAAAAGCATTCTTCAAAGTGGAAGATTTATATGAAAGTTTCATCAATACCCAAACAGGATTACCAAGCTTCTATGTCAGAAACGTACGTGAAGGAAGCTACCGTCAGCATTTTGAAACGGTTTTTAATCACGATAACAATACATTAATTTTAACAGATAAAAAAACTCCGGCCAATGGTTCCAAGGTTTTAAAATCAGTAAAAGGAGTTCAGGATATGCTTTCATGTTTTTATTATTTAAGAAGTAAAAGCCCGGATGAACTGAAGGTGGGAACAGTGATCAATATGAATGTATGGATTGACGATGAAATGTTTCCTTTCCAGCTAAAAGTAACAGGTACAGAAAATCTAAAGACAAAATTCGGTACTATTAATTGCTTGAAAATTATTCCTTCTGTAAAAAGCGGAAGAGTATTTAAAGAAAAAGAAGGCGTAACGATGTGGGTTTCCAACGATGCCAACCACGTACCTATGCTGTTGAAAGCTGAACTTGCAGTAGGTTCATTAAAAGCCAGTATTGACGATTACAAAAATGTAAAGTATCCTTTGAAGTTTAGTAAGTAACAATCTTTATTATTAAATATACAGCCTGTAAATTTTACAGGCTTTTTTATTTCTGATGTAATATATCCTTAACACAGGTTGTCTTAATAATAGAGACAGCCTAAAGCTGTGGCATGTCAATACTTCCATTGAGGTACCTAGCGGACCCGAACTGAAGTATGGACATAAGAAACAGACACGTGTAAATTTTTCAATAAGATCAGTTTTTAATTACGTTTTGTTTCTTAGGTCAGTAATTAAAAACAAAAACCTCCGGAGCTCCGGAGGTTTGATTTTTTATAGTGTTTTGAACTGTTCCAGTGTTCTGATATCGTTTTCAAAGAACATTCTGATGTCACTCATCTGGTAAAGAAGCATTGTAATTCTCTCAATTCCCATTCCGAATGCATATCCTGAATATTTCTCAGAATCAATATTCACATTTTTCAGTACGGCAGGGTCTACCATTCCACATCCCATGATTTCCAGCCATCCTGTTCCTTTCGTAATTCTGTAGTCTGTTTCAGAGTTTAACCCCCAATATACATCAATTTCAGCACTTGGCTCTGTGAACGGGAAGAAAGAAGGTCTCATTCTGATCTTGGATTTTCCGAAAAGCTCAGTAGTAAAGAACTGGATTGTCTGCTTTAAATCTGCAAAGCTTACATTCTCATCAATATACAATCCCTCAATCTGGTGGAAAATACAGTGAGAACGTGAAGAGATCGCTTCATTTCTGAAAACTCTTCCCGGAGATAAAATTCTGATTGGCGGCTGGTTTTCTTCCATAAAACGAGTTTGTACAGAAGATGTGTGTGTTCTCAAAAGAATATCCGGATTCTGTTCAATAAAGAACGTATCCTGCATATCTCTTGCCGGGTGGTATTCCGGAAGGTTAAGCGCCGTAAAGTTATGCCAGTCATCTTCAATCTCAGGTCCGTCTGCTACAGCAAAACCAATAGATTTGAAGATTTCAATAATTCTGTTTTTTACCAGGTTAATCGGGTGTCTTGAACCCAGTTCCAATGGAAATGCAGGTCTTGTAAGATCTTCTTTTTCTACCACAATAGAAGATTCAGAAGAATTTTTCAAATCTTCCAATTTTACAGCCACAGCCTGCTTCAAAGTATTGATCTTCTGTCCGAAATCTTTCTTCTGGTCGTTAGGAACTTCTTTTAATGTTTCGTAAAAATCATTAAGAACCCCTTTTTTACCATTGTACTTGATTCGGAAGTTTTCGATATCTTCCCTAGAGGTAGCATTGAAGCCGTTTACTTCGATCAGTAGTTCTTCTATCTTTTCTATCATTGTTTTACCCTTTCAAAATGTTTTGCAAAAATACGACTTTTAGTTGAATATTAAGTCCGTCATAAAAAAATCTGCCTCTTTTTCGGGAGGCAGACTTCAATCACTTATTTCACTTAAATAAAAAAATTATTTCTTTTCTAAAGCCTTAACGCTGATCTGAAGAGTCACCTCATCTTTAATCACACCGTTTTCAGCAGGAGCCTGGAACTTTACGCCAAACTCTTCTCTCTTGATATCTTTCGGTTCAGTAGCTACACTCACCTCTCCGTTTTTCACAGAAACATTAGCTTTAAACTGAACAGGTTTTGTAATTCCTTTAATCGTTAAATTACCATCCAAAAGAGTATTGTAATCACCTTCCGTAGCCGGAGTCACTTTTGTAATTTCATAAGAAGCTGTTGGGAATTTTTCAACTTCAAAGAAATCATCGCTCTTCAGGTGGCCATTTAATTTCCCTAAATCTTCCGGGCTGTCTTTCAAGTCTACAGAAGTTAATGAGCTCATATCAGCAACGAATTTTCCGCTTTCCAGTTTTCCGTCTTTCACCGTTACATCTCCACTTTCAAACCTGATTGTTCCAAAATGGCTCGTATTTTCAGATTTAAATACTTTGTATCCCTTCCATTCAACTTTACTGTTTAGCGTATCCACAGTGAACTGGCTACCTTCTTTAGTAGTCGTTACCCCATTACTCTCACTGGTAAGCGGTTTATCTTTTTTACAAGAAACCATTACAGCAGCAACGAATAAAGCAGGAATCGCTATCGAAAACAGTTTTTTTCTCATTTTTGATTTATTTTTATTAGTTCCGCTAATATAATAAAAAAAATTATGTTTTCATAAAAACCTTACATTTGTAATATGCTATTAGAAATAAACAATTTATTTTTCTCTCACACCAAAGAAAACCCCCTGTTTCAGAACCTTAACCTAAGGTTTGACGAAAACAGAATTATAGCTCTTGCCGGAGAAAGCGGATGCGGAAAATCCACTCTTCTCAACCTTATTTATGGGCTTCTCGATTGGGAAAGCGGAGAAATTATTTTTAACGGAACCCGGCTTTTAGGACCGAAAGGAAATCTTGTTCCCGGAGAGCCGGAAATGAAATTCGTAGCACAGAATTTTGATCTTATGCCTTATGCTACGGTTGCCGAAAATGTAGGGAAATTTATTTCTAATATCAATTTAAAACAAAAAAAAGAAACCGTAACGGAGCTTCTTGAAGTGGTAGGTTTGCAGGAATTCGCCAATATACTTCCCAAATATTTAAGTGGCGGACAGCAGCAGAGAGTGGCCATTGCCAGAGCATTATCTGTACTTCCGAAACTTCTGATTTTAGATGAACCTTTCAGTAATCTGGATTTTCCGAGAAAAATTGAGCTCAGAGAAAGACTTTTCAAATATGTAAAGCAGCATGGAGTTTCTTTGATCATCTCTACTCACGAACTTCAGGATATTATGCCATGGCTGGATCAGATCGTCATTTTACAGGACGGAAGACTGATTCAGAATGACAGTCCGGAAGAAACCTACAAACACCCTTACAATTCTTATGTTGCGAAACTATTCGGGGAAGTGAATATTTTCAGCGAAAACGAGGCTGAATATTTCCAGCTTTCAAAATTCTCCTATTATCCTAAAGAAATCAAAATCACAGAAACCGGTCTTGAAGCTGAAGTTCTGGAAAGCAAATTTGCAGGAAATTATTATTGGAATAAGCTAAGAACAAAGGAAAAAGAACTTGTAATCTATACGGACGAGAGAATATCCGGGTCTGTAAATATTTCATTTTTTTAAAGGCAAAAACGTAAGGTCGTTATTATAGAGGGGACATTTTCCTTTTCCCTATGTTTCGCATAACTTATACATTTACTTACACTTATCTATAAAAAAATACAAACATAAGAATCTGTTATTCAAACTTTTTCTTACATTTGTACTTCCAAAGCTTAAGGAAATTTTTGGTTATTTCTCTTTCTGCCTTCCAGACGGACATTAGCAATCTTGCAATTAAGTCTTAGAAAGATTACACTGTCCAATTTTTTCCTTTTCTTATTTTTAGGGCATAAGAAAACAGCATTTTCTTATGCTTTCTTTACAAACTCTGATTTAAGAGCCATTGCCCCGAAACCATCAATTTTACAGTCAATATTGTGATCACTTCCTGGTCTCAGACGGATATTCTTCACTTTTGTTCCAGCTTTCACCGGTTTTGGTGCTCCTTTTACGGGAAGATCTTTTACTACAACTACGGAATCTCCATCCTGAAGTTCATTTCCGTTTGAATCCAATATTTTTCCTTCATTGGCCGCTTCTGAAGCCGCTTCTGCAGGATCCCATTCGTAGAAACACTGGGAACATACCATCATATTATCGCTTGGGTAAGTAAACTCCGAGCTGCATTTAGGACAAAGTACTGTGTCACTCATATTTTTATTTTTTGCAAAGGTAGAGCTTTTTGGAGGTTGAAGTCAAGAGATAAAGATCAGTATAGTAGATGATAAGCATATATTAATTTTACACAACTATGTGAATTAATATAAATTAAATAAACTTGCCGCAAAGAAAATAAAGTATAGTAATGAACAGTGCATATTTTGCTAACAAATATTTCTCATTAGGCAAAAATACAGGTTTATTTGTCTTAAAGTGAAAGGCTATTATCAACAAATAAAAATTATAAATATTCAGAAAATCTTTACAAATTCAGCATTAAAATTCATTTCTACCATTTAAAAAATTAATAAACAGATTGACCATTCACTATTCACCACCAATCCTCCTATTCTCAAACTCTCTCACCCAAATCCTCAACTCTCAATTAAAAGTCGTATTTTTGCAGATTCAAACAGCGAAGCAAATTTATGGAACTTATTCACAGAAACTTGGCCATCGGAATTCACGATGCCCTACAGGAGACATTTTTTGAAAAAAACAAATATGCCGATAAGGTTATTGAAAGACTTCTGAAAGCAAACAGAAAATGGGGAAGCCAGGACAGAGCCGTTGTTTCTGAGATTTTCTACAATATTATCCGTTGGAAAAAACGTCTTGAATATTATATGGGGGAAGGTGTAAAACCCAACAATATTTACAAGCTTATCATCGCCTATTTACTTTGGAGTAAGACCAACTATAAAAAATTTGAAGAATTTGACGGAATCAAAATTGCCGACATTCTTACAAAACTTAAAAAGAATACAGTTCCTACAAAAGCAATAGAACATTCTATTCCTGAATGGCTTGCTGAAACTCTTGAAAAAGAACTTGGACCCAAATGGGAAAGAGAAATGGCAGCTTTGAATGAGCAGGCACCTACTGTTTTAAGAGCAAACTCTTTAAGAACAACAACAAGAGAACTTATTTCTGACCTTTCTGATGAAGGTGTTGTTTCTTTCCCTATTAAAAATTATCCTGATGCTGTTCAGCTAGAAGAGAAGAAAAACGTTTTTCTTACCACAGCTTTTAAGGAAGGATTATTTGAAGTTCAGGATGCTTCTTCTCAAAAGATCGGGTATTTCCTTGATGTACAGGAAGGACAAAGAGTAGTAGATGCTTGTGCCGGTGCGGGAGGAAAAACACTTCACCTGGCAGCATTAATGAAAAACAAAGGTCAGATTGTTGCCCTGGATATTTTCGAGTGGAAACTTGCCGAATTGAAGCGCCGTGCTAAAAGAGCCGGAGCTCACAATATTGAAACCCGTATGATTGCTGATAACAAAGTGATCAAACGTCTTCATGAAAAAGCTGACAGACTTTTGATTGATGCACCATGTTCCGGTCTTGGAGTTTTAAAAAGAAACCCGGACAGTAAGTGGAAAATTGATCAGGACTTTATTGACAGAATTAAAAAAGAACAGCAGCAAATCCTTCAGGACTATTCTAAAATGCTTAAAAAAGGAGGAAAAATGGTGTACGCTACATGCTCTATCCTTCCTTCTGAAAACAATCTGCAGGTAGATGAATTCATCAAAAACAATCCTGGATTCAAAATGATTAAGGATGAAAAAGTAATGCCTAGCGAAGGTTATGACGGATTCTATATGGCTTTGATTGAGAGAGTTTCTTAATCTCAACCAATAAACAATATATAAAACTACTCTATTTTCTGGAGTAGTTTTTTTATTTAAAAATCTTTTTAAAAAATGTAACATTTTTTGTAACATTTAAAGGATACTGTCTACTAACTGTATAGATCAAACCGTTTTGATGCTGTGGAAACTTTAGAATAACTTTGCAGCAAACTCATTTTTATGCATACAAGAACTGTTTTCAATTTTCTGGCCGTCTTCTTATACTGTCTGTTTTCTGCACAGACCTATGAAATTCAGTATACCAGCTCATATAACGGGAAAACTATTGCTGACCAGCCCTCCACTATTGTTTGGGTTAATGAGAAAGAAAACTTCATCCTCAACAGTACAATCAAAGAACAAAAAAGCAGCTTTCCTTATGAAATCACTAAGGTAGAAAAGCCATCAAATACTATTATTTCATATGCTTTTTTAAAACCGGAATCCATTATTTCAACATCAGATGCTGAGTCTGTAGGAAAACAGGATTTTGAACTTACCAATGAAATTAAAAAGATTTTAGGATACAACTGTAAAAAAGCGGTTACCAAAGTCAATTCAAATACCATTGAAATCTGGTATACAAATGATTTAAAACTAAAAGGCGGACCTTCTGTTTTGGGACAGAGTTTAGGTCTGGTTCTGGAAGTGGAGAGAAATAAAAATTCTTTAATTACAGCCAGCTCGATCAAAAAAATAAAAAATACCGGAATTGAAAATATTATAAAAGGAAACATACAGACAACAGATCAGTTGGGATACAAAGATTTACTTTGGAAAAGCAGATTTACCACTCTGAATGTTTTTGAAAATGAAACGATCAATTTTTCGGATGCTTCTAAATCAGATGATAAGATAAAAAGATACGCCAACGGTACGATCATTCTTAAAAAGATAAAATTCCCGGCTATTACAGAAGGTGAAAATATTTTTGTAGAACTGAAACAGCAATCAAACGGTGATGCCTATGACAGAACCGGAACCGTATTTTTTATTCCTCAGGATAAAGAAAAATCCTTTTTTGACGGATTGGAAAAAGGAGCAAAAACACTACCTGTCTACGAAAATGGAAACGGAAAGCAGTATTATGGGATAACTACTACAGACAACTATAGCCCTGCTATGGAAATGATGAGATTCTTTACCGCTTTTGGAATCCAGAAATTCAATCATATTCAGCTTAAAGGAAAAAACTGGCAGACCATTAGCCCTTACCGT
Organism: Chryseobacterium indologenes; assembly: GCF_018362995.1. Classification (NCBI taxonomy): domain Bacteria; kingdom Pseudomonadati; phylum Bacteroidota; class Flavobacteriia; order Flavobacteriales; family Weeksellaceae; genus Chryseobacterium; species Chryseobacterium indologenes. The sequence continues at coordinate 4,383,338 of NZ_CP074372.1, read as the reverse complement.
CAGGATATTACAGAGCTTAAACCTGCATTATCCGGAAAAGAACTTTGGGTAGGTACATTTATTGGCAACTATGACAAAGGAGGACATAAAGTAAGCCTTGATATCACTATTCACAAAAGCGATCAGACAGTTAATAAAAATAATACAGCGATACCATTATTCAATACTTTAAATATTATGGAAATGGCCGGACAGGATTATTCTACGATGTTCAATCAGGATAAAGGGCTCCTTGTTAATTTTACTGTAAATAAAGATTTGAAAAATGCTCAGCTAAGATATACCACAACCGGACATGGAGGTTGGGAAAACGGCGATGAGTTTGTTCCTAAAGCCAATTCTATTTTCGTTGATGGAAATCAAATATTTTCATTCGTGCCATGGAGAACAGACTGTGGTTCGTACCGTTTGTACAATCCTGCATCAGGAAATTTCCAGGACGGTCTTTCGTCATCAGACCTCAGCAGATCAAACTGGTGCCCGGGAACGGTTACCAATCCTAACTTCATTCCTCTTGGAGATTTGAAAGCGGGTAAACATACAATCCAGGTAAAAATTCCTCAGGGAGCTTCCGAAGGTACAAGTTTCAGCTCATGGAATGTTTCGGGAACGTTACTTGGAGTACAATAAAAACAAAACCTTCTTGCATGAGAATTGCAAGAAGGTAAAAACACAAATGATGAAAAAAAATTATTTCGAGCCACAAAGTAAGGGTTAAAATTCATATAATTAATTACCATAGATTAATAAATATGTCATTTTTATTTTGTATAGAAATATCACAAATTTTAGCCTGACGAAAAAAATCAATCAAAAACACGCCAAATCGAACAAATAGTTAATATTTTTAACTTTAAAACATTAATTAATTAAAAATATTCCGTTTCAAACATTTTCCATTGTTATTTATAAACATCACCTTTACTTTTGTCACATAAATAATAGAAATTATGTGTGGAATTGTATGTTTATTTGACGCCAAACAAAAAACTGAAGTATTAAGACCTCAGGTGTTGGAAATGTCAAAAAAAATCCGTCACAGAGGACCGGATTGGAGTGGAGTTTTTCAGGATGAAAAAGTAATTTTCTCTCACGAAAGACTTGCTATTGTAGATCCTACCTCTGGAAAACAACCTTTATTTACAAAAGACGGAAAAGTAGTATTAGCTGTGAACGGCGAAATCTACAACCATAGAGAATTAAAAGAAGAATTTCCTGATTATGAGTTCCAGACTCAGTCTGACTGCGAGGTTATCCTTGCTCTTTACAGAAAATATGGAAAAAATTTCGTTGAAAAACTGAACGGAATTTTCGCCTTCGCATTATATGACACTGAAAATGATGTCTACCTTATTGCCCGTGACCATATGGGAATATGCCCTCTTTATCAAGGCTGGGACAAAAACGGCAACTATTATGTAGCTTCTGAATTAAAAGCCCTTGAAGGAGTATGCAAGAAAATCGAAACTTTCTTACCGGGTCATTTCGTTTACAGTCCTGACGGCACAGAACTTCAGCAATGGTATACAAGAGACTGGGACAGCTTTGATCACGTGAAAGAAAATGAAACAGATATCGCAAAATTGAGAAAAGGCCTTGAGGATGCTGTTCACAGACAACTGATGAGTGATGTTCCTTATGGAGTGCTTCTTTCCGGAGGTTTGGACTCTTCAGTTATATCAGCAATTACTGCAAAATTTGCCCGCCAGAGAATAGAAAGCGGAGATACACAGGAAGCATGGTACCCAAGACTTCATAGTTTTGCCGTAGGACTTGTAGGTTCTCCTGATCTGGCTGCTGCACAGACTGCTGCAAAGCACATCGGATCTGTTCACCATGAAGTTAACTTTACCGTACAGGAAGGATTGGATGCTGTAAGAGATGTAATTTACCATCTGGAAACCTATGATGTAACAACAATCAGAGCCTCCACTCCTATGTATCTACTGGCAAGAGTAATCAAGTCTATGGGGATAAAAATGGTACTTTCAGGAGAAGGTTCAGATGAATTATTTGGTGGATATTTATATTTCCATAAAGCTCCTAACGCAAGGGAATTCCATGATGAAACAGTAAGAAAACTGGGTAAACTTCACCTGTATGACTGCTTAAGAGCTAACAAGGCGTTAATGAGCTGGGGAATTGAAGGAAGAGTTCCTTTCCTTGACAAAGAATTTATGGATATTGCCATGACTCTTAACCCAAAAGATAAAATGATCAATACCGCTGAAGGAAAAATCGAAAAATGGGTATTGAGAAAAGCCTTTGAAGACATTCTTCCTGATTCTATTGTCTGGAGACAGAAAGAACAGTTTTCAGATGGTGTGGGTTATTCATGGATCGATACTTTAAAAGAAGTTGCTGAAAAAGAAGTAACGGATGAAATGATGGCAAACGCGAGATTCAGATTTCCGCTAAATACTCCTCAGAACAAAGAAGAATACAGATACAGAACTATTTTTGAAGAACATTTCCCAAGTGAAACGGCAGCAGCTACTGTCCCTTCTGTTCCATCTGTTGCATGCTCCACTCCTATCGCCTTAGAATGGGATGAAGCCTTCAAAAAAATGAATGATCCGAGCGGAAGAGCTGTGAAAGTACATGAAACGTCGTATTAGATTATGTTATTTGTTTCGGGATATTTTAACGCAGAGTACATTAGTGTTTAAGAACGATCGCAAAGGCGTTTCACTTAGCAACAGACAAACTGATATCCTCGCTGAACGAAGTGCCCTTACGAACGAAATATATGGGATTAAAATATAAACCTTGCGACCATAGCGTTTATTTAACCTTGTCAATAATATTAATTCACTAATTAAAATATATATTTTTTTTATTCAAACATATAACTTCCTCAGTTATAATTTATCAATCCTGTAGCAATACAGGATTTTCTTTTGAATTAACAATAACAATATGGCATAATTTAACTGACAATCCAAAATAATATCTAATAAATAATTATATTTGGAAAACGAAAATATCAATTATAAAAAAATGAGAAGAAACCTAACTGTTTTATTTGCCTTATTAGCCATAAGTTTTGCTTTTGGACAAGGAAAATATGGCAAATATCTGAATTCAAAGAAGCTTGCTTTGGCTTATAAGAGTGTAAAAGATCAGGATAAAGATGATTATTACCAACAATTCTACTGGCTTGTAAAAGCAGAGCAGCTAAAAACGTATCCTCACCTTAAAGATATAAAACCTGTTGTTTTATATGAATTTGTAAAATATGTAAATCCTCAGAATCCAACAAAAAAACTGGATGCCAGAGGTAAAGAACTCAGAGCCACTGCAGAATTATCTTTAAATCAATATTTTAAAAATAAAAAATTTGAAAACAATTCTGTTTTAATGTATAATCTTGAAACGTATGTAGATCCTTCAAAAGGACAATACTACACAAAGGTTGATCCTGAAAAAATCAAGGAACTTGTACCGAAAGAATTATTTGCTTTCAACTCATTCAACAGAAACATAGGAGAAGAAAAGACGTATTATCTTTGGATTGATAAGAAAAAAGACGATTTGAATATTGTAGATATCATTCCTAGCGAAAAAGAAGACAAAGCTTTCTACGCAAGACTGAAACAATATCTTCCAAGCTATAAGTTTTCAAAATATGTTCCTACTGTAAAAAAAGGAAATAAATCTGATAAAACAGACATTGAATATTATTACATTATGCCGTTTGAGCAGAATACCGATAACATCGAATACAAAACAAAGGATTTCAAGACTTTCACTTTAAGCCAGTACAGAAAAGCCGGTGATGAATGGAAAGGAGTAGAAAAACCTAGAAAATAAATCAAAAAGTCCTGTGAAATTTCACAGGACTTTTTTAATTTTATATGGATTTCTTTATCTAAAGATCAAACCGCTTAAAGAAAGCGGCTCTTCACATAAAACAAGTCTGGACATTTTTCACGTTCCAGCCTATACAAAATGACAGAAGCAAACACACAACAGACGTCCATAAAAAAAATACTTCCCTTAATTCTGGCCACTGCTATTTTTATGCAGATGCTGGATTCCACCATCCTGAATACTTCTCTGCCCGCTATTGCAAAAGATCTGCACGAGTCTCCGCTTAATATGCAGAACGCCATTATCAGTTATGTTCTGACATTAGCTGTTTTCATGCCTGCCAGCGGATTTCTGGCAGACCGCTTCGGGACCAAAAAAATATTTATTTTCTCGTTGATACTGTTCAGCTTAGGCTCCTTATTTTGTTCCTTGTCTCAGAATCTTACTCATTTGGTTATTTCAAGGGTTATTCAGGGAGTCGGAGGAAGTTTAATGACTCCTGTCGGGAAGTTGGCACTCATCAAAACGTTTGATAAAGGTGAACTGCTTAAAGCGATGAACTTTGCCATTATCCCAGCCCTTATTGGTCCAGTACTCGGTCCATTAGTCGGGGGTTATATGGTAGATTACCTTTCATGGCACTGGATATTTCTGATTAACATTCCGATCGGTCTTTTAGGGATTCTTTTAGGAATAAAATTTATGCCCAATTATAAGTCGGATGATGTTGATTTTGATTTAAAAGGGTTCTTAATATTTGCAGCAGCCTCCCTTCTGCTTTCGGTTTCACTGGAACTTTTTGGGGACATACAGAATATTACCCCTGTTTTGCTTGTATTCATTATGGGCTTCCTGTTCCTCTATTATTATTACAAACATGCTAAAAGAGGAGGAAATCCTATATTCCCGCTAAATCTTTTTCAGGTGAGAACATTCCGTGTAGGTATTGTAGGAAATCTTGCCACCAGATTAGGAATCAGTTCTGTTCCGTTATTGCTTCCCCTGATGATTCAGATTGCGTATAAACAGTCTGCAGTAACTTCAGGATGGATCATTGCTCCCATGGCAATTACAGCGATCTTCGGAAAATCATATGTTATTAAAATTCTGGATAAATATGGCTACCGTCAGACTTTAATGGTGAATACGTTCATCATCGGAACACTCATCTGCCTTCTTGCCATACCTGATATACACACTTCTTTATATTGGTTTGTTCCCATTATCGCAGTATTAGGTTTTTTCAACTCTATACAGTTCACCTCTATGAACACTATTTCTATTGCTGACCTTCGGAATTTCCAGACCAGCAGCGGAAACTCTTTAATTTCAGTGAATCAACAGCTGGCTATCGGTTTCGGGATTGCATTCGGACTGATTGTTTTAAAACTTTTTGAAAATACAGATCTTATTAATGGTGAAATCCACAATGCCTTTCGACTTACATTTCTTACGGTAGGAATATTAACGATTTTATCAGGATTTGTTTTCAGAAGACTGCACATTTCGGATGGAAAAAATATGAAGTCGAAGGAAGAATAAAGAATAAAACTTTAAAGGGCCAATTTACAATTTCACTCTTTCATTTTGCCATTCTACCCTTCCTACGAACTTAACACAGATCAATGCTTTTCGAACATAACTATGGTAATTTTGTTTACATAATCAACAATGTAATGGCAACTAAAAAAATAGAAATCGTAGTACCTCCAAGACCTGCGCACTTTGTAGGCGATGGATTCAGGGTTCACAATTTTATTCCGGGAGTATCCGGTTTAGATATGAAAAGAATGGACCCGTTTATTATGCTTGATTACAATTCAAAATTTCATTTCAATGGTTCCGACAGACCAAGAGGTGTAGGAGTTCATCCACATAGAGGTTTTGAAACAGTAACAATAGCGTATAGCGGAAAAGTAGAACACCATGACAGCGCTGGCGGCGGCGGTGTTATAGGAGAAGGTGATGTTCAATGGATGACCGCAGCAAAAGGAGTTCTTCATAAAGAATATCATGAAACAGCATGGGCAAAAGAAGGAGGAATTTTTCAGATGGTTCAGCTTTGGGTAAATCTTCCGGCAAAGGATAAAATGAGCTGCCCGAAATATCAGGCTATTGAAAACTCTAAAATGGAAAGAGTAGATCTGGGTGAGAATGGTTTTGTGGAAGTAATTGCCGGCGAATATGACGGTCATAAAGGTCCTGCAAGCACTTTCACTCCGGTTCATATGATGAATGCCAAACTTAAGGCAGGAGGAAAAGCCGATTTTAATTTTCCTGCTCATTTCAATACCGCAGCTTTGGTTATCGAAGGTAGCATTATCATCAATGGTGAAGAAACGGTGAAAACGGATCATCTTGCATTATTTAAAAACGAAGGAGAAACTTTCACAATTGAAGCAAAAGAAGATGCTGTTGTTTTAATCATCAGTGGTGAACCGATCAACGAACCGATCTATCCCCACGGCCCTTTTGTAATGAATTCCAGAGAGGAAATTATGCAGGCTTTTGAGGATTTCAACACCGGAAAGTTCGGATACCTTGAAGATTAAAAGAATTAAATTTATCTTAATCTTAGATAATTCCTTTTTTATTAACTTTATATAATGGCAAACCTTGTAGGTTTTGAAACCTATAAGGTTTAGCTGTTTTAACAACTGAGTTCTGTTTATTCTATTGCAAAACAGACACTTTTAATACAAAATTATGAAACCAGAATTTGAAAATATATCTCTTGTAAAAGCAGAAAAAAGATTTGAAATAGAATTCAACGGGCATTATGCATTCATTGATTATCGTGAGACAACGCACCAGATCGCTTTGGTACATACTGAAGCAGACCCTGAATTGGCAGGAACAGGTGCCGCGGCTGCCGTAGTAGAAAAAACGCTGAATTATATCGAAGAAAGCGGAAAAAAACTTCTTCCCTTCTGTCCTTTCGTTTTCGCTTTTATTAAGAAACATCCTGAATGGAAACGTATCGTGGATGAGAAATTTGAAGGATATGACAAACTTTAAATTTCCTGTAAGCCCACTCAATTTTATTTAATTAACATTTTAAAAAGTATCACATCATCATGTCAAATATTGGACTTATCATTGAAGAAAAAGCTGCAGATATCGGAAATTTCCTGGTAGGAAGACTTCTTCCTTTTCGTGAAAAAAGAGCTGTTGGACCTTTTGTTTTTATTGATCATATGGGACCTTCGGAATTAAAGGATTATCAGAATCTTGATGTTCCTCCTCATCCACATATCGGGTTATCTACATTAACGTATCTGCTGGAAGGTTCTATTTTCCACAGAGACAGTATTGGAAGTGCTCTTGAAATAAAACCAGGTGCCGTTAACTGGATGACTGCCGGAAAAGGAGTTGTACATTCAGAAAGAACTCCTGAATATTTAAGACACACTGATAAAAGACTTCACGGATTTCAGATCTGGGTAGGACTTCCGAAGCACCTTGAGCAGTCTGAGCCTACATTTCATCATATTGAAGCAGATGAGATTCCTGTTTGGGAAGAAGATGGTATTCAGTATAAACTAATTGCGGGCGAAGCATTTGGCAGAACCTCGCCGGTTCCTGTACACAGCAAATTATTTTTCATCGAAATAAAAACAAAAGAGGCTAAGAAAATAAGCATTGGAAAAGATCTTTACGGAGAAGCTGCAATGTATGTTCTGGACGGAATAGTTACCACAGAAGGAAATTCTTATGGCTCAAAACAGCTGATGATCGCTAAAGATACCAAGCTTTGTGAATTCGATATGAGCGAAAACGGAACGGTATATCTTTTCGGTGGTGAACCATTTGATGAAGAACGTTTTATATTCTGGAATTTCGTTAACTCTGATAAAGAATTAATTGATCAGGCAAAAGTAAACTGGAATGATCAGAATCATGATGCGTTTCCTTTGGTTTCGGGCGATGAAAATGAATACGTTCCGCTTCCTAAGGCTATTTTAAACAGAAAATAATTTCAGTTCAAACCATGAAAATATTAGCATTTGCAGGAAGTACGTCTTCCACTTCTATCAACAGGGAACTGGTAAAATTCGTTCTGAAAGATTTTCAGGATGAAGAAATCAATCTGATTGACCTCAACGATTTCACTATGCCTGTTTTCTCTGTAGATCTTGAAAAGAAAGGATTTCCGGATGAAGCTCATGGGTTTTTAAAAGCCATTGAAGAATGTGATGTCATCATCTGCTCTCTTGCGGAGCACAACCGTTCTTACAGCTCAGCTTTTAAGAATGTTTTTGACTGGTCTTCCAGAATTAATGTAAAAGTATTTCAGAATAAACCCATGCTTCTGATGAGTACTTCCCCCGGAGGTTACGGCGGAGGAAATGTAATGAATACAGCAAAAACATTTTTCCCTCAGTTTGCAGCAGATATCAAGGATACTTTTTCACTGCCGAAGTTTTATGAAAATTTTGACATGGAAAGCGGAGTCATCAATCCGGATATGCTGAATGAGCTGAAAGGCAAAATACAGAATTTTAAAAATCAGGTTAAAACCAATGAATAAAGGAAGACTGGAGGCATTCAGTGATGGTGTCCTGGCTATTATTATCACCATTATGGTACTTGAACTGAAAGTACCTGAGGGAGATAGCTGGGCCAGTCTCAAACCTCTTCTTCCCAAGTTCCTGGCTTATATTTTCAGTTTTATTTATGTAGGAATCTACTGGAACAACCATCATCATTTGTTTCAGACGGTAAAAAAAGTAAATGGCAGCATTCTTTGGGCCAATCTTCACCTTTTGTTCTGGCTTTCATTGATGCCTGTTGCCACAGAATGGATCGGAACTACCGGTTTCGCTAAAAATCCTGTTGCAGTGTATGGTATCGGACTCATTATGGCGGCAATTGCCTATACCATTCTGGAGCACGTCATTATCCGGTGCGAGGGAGAAGATTCCAAGCTAAAAGAGGCCATTCATTCGAAATATAAAGAGTATATCTCTATTATTTTTTATGTTCTTGGCATCGCTACTTCATTTTTTTATCCTTATATTGCCATAGGTTTTTATTATCTAGTGGCTCTTATATGGCTGATTCCGGACAGAAGAATCGAAAAATCATTAAAAGAAAATTGATATGGAAACACACGAATATCCCAACGGTAACATCACTGTCATCTGGCAGCCTAAAAAGTGTATCCACTCGGCTGTATGTGTAAAATTGCTCCCTAAAGTCTACAATCCAAAAGAAAGACCTTGGATAAAAGCAGAAAATGCAAGCCCGGAAGAACTTAGAACACAGATAGACCAATGCCCTTCAGGTGCATTAAGTTATAAATTCAATACAGAAAAATAATGGCGGTAACGGTAAAAGCAAGTTTAGGAAAAACAAAATATTATACAGAGGTAACAGCCGGCGAAAATAAGATCATCACTGATGAACCGATTGATAAAGGCGGACAGAACAAAGGTTTTAACCCTCTGGAAATTCTGGCAACGTCACTGGCAAGCTGTACGGCTGCTACCTTGAGAATGTATATTGAAAGAAAAGAATGGGATGTAGAAAACATCAATGTGGAAGTAGAGCTTGAAAATTTTCCATTGACAAAAAGAGCGGTTTTCAAAAGGGATATCAGCTTTGAAGGTATTCTGGATGATGAGCAGCTGAAAAGACTTCATACTATTGCAGATGCATGTCCTGTTCATAAAATATTAACCAACGACATAGAAATATTAACTAAATTCTCGTAATATGATCGAAGTAAAACAAAACAACGACGATAAACACGGAAGTTTTGAAGCTTTCATAGATGGAAGTCGCGCAGGAATGATGACGTATACCTGGGCGGGAGAAGAAAGATTTATTATAGACCACACCGAGGTGGAAGAAGCCTACAACGGAAAAGGTGTAGGCAAGGAAATGCTTCTGGCTGCAGTGGATTTTGCCAGAAAAAACGGGAAAAAGATCATTCCCCTCTGCCCTTTCGCTAAGGCAAGTTTCCAGAAAAGTGAGGAACTTCAGGATGTTTTAGTGAACTAGCCACGGTTTTCCACCCTTACAATACAACCCTTTCAGAGAGATCTGGAAGGGTTTTTATTTTTAGCAAAATACAGACTGGAAAGCAAAATGTTCCTCCCAATTTGTTTTGAAACCAACAGTATTTTAAATTCACGATTCACGACTGATCTTTTTTATATATTTGCTAAAATTTAAAAATCAAGCATGAATTCAGGAACTATCCTTTTGCTATTTGTTTTCATCTATTTTATCGGCCTTTTGGTGATTTCTTATTTCACCAGCCGGAATTCTGATAACCAGTCATTTTTTATCGGTAATAAAAAGAGTAAATGGTGGCTCGTTGCATTCGGGATGATAGGAACCAGCTTAAGCGGGGTTACTTTTATTTCTGTTCCGGGAACTGTAGGAAAAATGACCGGCTCCGAATACATTTACGGAGGTTTTGAGTACTATATGATGGTGATCGGGTTTTTCATCGGGTATTTTATCGTTGCAGCAATACTGCTTCCACTTTATTATAAGATGAACCTCACATCTATCTATACGTATCTGGGGAAAAGATTCAATGTGGAAGCTCATAAAATAGGTTCCATCTTTTTTATTATTTCAAGGGCAATTGGTGCTACGGCAAGATTATATCTGGTGGTAAACGTTTTACAGATATTCTTACTTCAAGGGTTGGGAGTTCCGTTTTGGGTAACTTCTCTGGTTCTTTTGCTGATGGTACTTCTGTACACCTTTGAAGGTGGTGTAAAAACAATTGTTATTACAGATACATTGCAGACTTCTTTTATGATTATCAGCCTCGTAGCATGTATCGTTTATATTTTATCAAATCTGAATTTATCATTTGGAGAAGCTTATACTATACTGGAACAGAAAAATTACACCCATTTCATCAATTTTGACCCTAACTCCAAAACCTTTTTCCTGAAAACAATTTTAGGTGGAATTTTTATTACGATTGCGATGACGGGGCTGGATCAGGAAATGATGCAGAAAAATATCTCTGTAGATAATCTTAAGAATTCAAAGAAAAACATGCTGACTTTTGCAGGAACACTTCTTATCGTGAATCTTGCCTTCTTATTCCTGGGAGGATTATTATATCTTTTTGCCCTACAACATGGAGCAGAATATGGAACTATAAACGGTGAAACAGTCACGAATATTTTCGGATTTAAAGACACCGCAGGAAATATTAAGAATATAATGGGAGACGACCTTTTCCCGGCTTTATCGCTTCAAGGGTATTTCCCAATGACGATTTCCGTTATTTTCATTATCGGATTGATCTCAGCATTGTTCCCTTCTGCAGATGGCGCTTTAACGGCTGTAACAAGTTCGTATTGTGTAGATTTATTAAACCTGAATGAAGATAAAACCAAAACTGAAAAAGAAAAGAAACGTCTTCGTATGAAAGTGCATTTGATCTTTACGGTAGTTTTCTTTATCCTGATTATGGTTTTCAAAGCAATGAATGACAAGTCTATTGTTTATCTGATCATGGAAATTGCAGGATATACTTATGGACCGCTTTTGGGGCTTTTTGCTTTTGGAATCTTCACAAAGTTTCAGATTTCCAGAAAATACTCCATCCTTACAGTGACTATTTTAGCACCTGTACTTACTTATCTGATCAACCTGGCTGTCACAACTTATACCGATTACAAAATCGGTGTGGAACTGATTGTTCTTAACGGATTGCTGACCTTTATTGGCCTATGGCTGGTAAAAAATAAAAACTATTTAAGAGTCGTTTAATCTTTATAAAAAATAAAAATGCTGTCCTCCATTGAAGACAGCATTTTTTATTTTGGTAAATGGATTCTTTATTCTTTAATCCACTTGATCGTTTTCTCCATATTCTTGGATTTAACTTTAATCATATAATTACCTTTAACCAATTGTGATAAATTAAAAGTACCTGTTTTATCATGGTTCAGTTTATTATTAGCCTGAGTGAATACTAATTTTCCACTTACATCATATACTGTCATATCATACACTTCATTTGAATTGGTAAATTTAATATTCAGAAGCCCTTTACTCGGATTAGGATATACTACGAATACATCATTATTTGAAGCTGTTTCGTTCACTCCTAATGTCTGTGTGATCGTAAAGTTGATAGGGTTGATATTGTAAAATACATTTGTCTCTGCTGCCACCATAATTCTGGCCTGCGTAGTCGTTACATTAGGAATGGTAACGGTCTGCGAACCATCGTTCGGAGTGGAGCCTAAAATAAGCGTAGGATATGTAAGACCTCCATCTGTAGAAAGAAAAATGTTTACAGTAGCACAATTTACAGGGAAAGCAGTTGTATTCGCTACATCCCATGTTATGGTCTGTGTAGAATTACCCGCCCAGTTTACAGCTGTGGTAGGAGCAGTTACATTGAACGGCCCTGAATTTCCATCCACGGTAATGATAGCATCATCATTGGTAACTCCTGCACATCCTGGGTTATTATCTCTTACTGTAAGTCTGAACTCCATGGTTCTGGCATAAGATGGTCTCACTTCTCCTTTAGATACAGTTCCATTGATCACATCTGTAAGTTTCGGGAAGTATCTGTAAGGAACGGTTACAGGCACATATGATCTGAATATAGCAGCATTACCTGTTGGGGCATTCCAGTCACCTGCCGGGCCTACATCATTCTGTTCCCAGCTGTAAGTAAGTGGATTGTTATCAATATCTGAAGCGGATCCTTCCAATCTAAACGGTGTACTCTTAGGTATAGTATAATCACCTCCGGCATTTACAGAAGGTGGAAAATTGTTAGAAGGAATTGTCACCTGACATGTTGTTGACTGAACTTTTGCTGTGATAGACTGGAATGATTTGGTATGGAAAGTAGGAATACTGTTAGGAGCTAAGTTATTGGTACTTCCACAAATTCCTGCGTATGCCATAATGGTAATTCCACTTCCGGGTTCTACAGCATTGTTAGCACTGCGGTTACCTCCTCCACAGCTTCCTGTAGTTGCATTAAAAGTATGAGGACCTCCAAACTGATGTCCTACTTCGTGGGCTACATAATCAATATCGTAGGGGTCACCAACCGGGTTAGGAGAACCAGTAATTCCTCTTCCTTTGTTGGTTGCATTACAGATCACTCCTAATCCTGCCAATCCGCCGCCACCTGTGCTGAAAGTATGTCCTATGTCATAATTGGTATTTCCAATCAATGCATCAATCTGAGTCTGGCTTTCATTAATTAATGTGCCGGCATTATCATTTCCGGTAAAAGGATCTGTGGCAGAATTTGTAAAGATGACATTCGTTTCACTATCCACTAACACCAATCTTGAAGCTACTTCCTGCTCATATACTCCATTTACTCTGTTTACAGAAGTTACAATCGCTGACAAAGTCTGGGCAACAGTAGGTGTTGCCGAGCCTGTTGCTGCCTTTGCATACTGATTGGTACAAGCCACAGCAAATCTAAAAACTCTAATTTGAGTTCCTACGCTTGGGCTTACGGTTTTTTGAGCGTTTTTTTTTCCTAATGGAGAATCGTCCTCATCTTTTACTCCGCAGGATCTTGGATTTTTATCAATTAAGTCACTTTTTTTATAAATGATATAATTGTTAATATTTTGTTTTGCATAAGGGTCAATATAAGTATCACCTGCTACCACAGATTTTATCTGCGCATGAAACCCAAGCTCGGTAAAATCAAGTTTGATAGTAGCATACTTATCATCAACTCCCTGCCCTGTAAAAGTAACGATCTGAGGAAACTGGCTGGCTAACCCAGGAGCCATCACCGAAGACTTCCAGATTTTGAATTTTGCTTTCGTACCGTCCGGCATTGGCAAAACAATAATCGGAGCATTAGCTTTATGGTCACTGTCTTTCAACTCCGGAACGGAATTAAAATAACTTTTCATTCCAGCCACATCTAATGTGTAAGTCAATGACTTTTCCGGCTGTACTGTCCTGTTTTTAGGATCTGCTTTGATGGACCTTTCACTGATTACTGTAAAAAAGTCCTGGGCTTTCCCTGAGGAAATGGATATCACAAATATCCCCAGATAAAATAATTGTTTAATTTTCATATATAATGGTATGTAATTTTTATTAATTCAAATAACAAGACCAAAAACCAAAAAATAATCAGTTAAAGGTTTATAATTCAAATAATCTTGAATTATAAAATTAGTTAAATTTATTCAAATATTATATATCAAAATTCAAAAAAAAATGATATTCAGTAGTAAAAAATCAACAATCAAGCTACCACAAAGCATTCTACTCAATAAGTAAATTTCCTTTATTAAAATAACTAATTTTATAGACTTTTATATTTTAATTATCTTTGATCCGAATGATATAAATCCATTCAAAAATTCAACAAAATAAAAAGAAACAGAAATTAAAAAACCATGAAAAAAATTATCTCAATCCTAATGTTTTCATTAACATTTGCATTTGTGAATGCTCAGGAAAATTTTGAAGTGTCAACATTAAGAATCGGACCGTTTAAAGTCTTTATGCCCAAGGTGGAGGCTGAAAAAATTGCTGGAACAAAACTTACGAACTCTGGTGGGGAGAAAAAAAATAATGTAAAGTATAATGGAGAAATCATCCAGATTGATCTTTTCGACAATTATATTAATGAAGCCAATCCAAGTGTTCCTTCTGTTACTTACATGACAACAAAGAGTAAAAAGTTTAAGACCAAAAGCGGGATCGGGGTTGAAAGCACCAGGGATGACCTTATCAATGCTTACAGAAATTATCCCAACTTCAGTGTACGTCCGGATTGGGATGACAATAGCAAACCCATCAAAGATTCCGGCTATTTTAATATTGAAGACAGCCAGGCAGGAACGATGTTAAGCTTTAAATTTGTTAATAATATTGTTACAGAAATATCCGTCTACCTCAATGAGGGCTGTTAAAAGCGGAAAAAAATTCAAATTAATTAAAATCCGGGGTTTCAGATCCGGATTTTTGCATTTCCATAAGCCGGTAAAAAATTGTAAATTCGCGTTCAAATAAATCAGACATAATGAGTAAAAGTATTGAAGAGCTAAAATCTCTTACTACGCAGATCAGAAGAGACATTTTAAGAATGGTTCATGCTGTAAATTCAGGACACCCGGGCGGAAGTTTAGGTTGTACAGAATACTTCACAGCCCTTTATGGAAAGGTAATGAACTATAAACTTCCTTTCACAATGGAAGGCAAAAATGAAGATCATTTTTATCTATCAAACGGACATATTTCTCCGGTATTCTATTCTACTTTGGCAAGATTCGGATTCTTCCCTGTTGAAGAGCTGAGTACTTTCAGAAAATTAGATTCAAGGTTACAGGGGCACCCAACTACTCATGAGGGGCTTCCGGGAGTGAGAATTGCTTCAGGTTCTCTTGGACAGGGACTTTCTGTAGCTCTTGGTGTGGCTCAGGGTAAAAAATTAGATGGTGATCAATCTCTTGTTTACACTCTTCACGGAGATGGTGAACTTCAGGAAGGTCAGGTTTGGGAAGCATTGATGTATGCTTCTGCTAAAAAAGTAGATAATATCATTTCTACTATTGATTACAACGGACGTCAGATTGACGGGGATACAGATGATGTATTAAGCTTAGGAAATCTTCATGCTAAACTTGAAGCATTCGGATGGATTGTTTTGGAAGAAAAGAACGGTAACGATCTTGAAGCTGTGATTGCAATCCTTGAGAAAGCAAAAACAGAAACCGGAAAAGGAAAGCCGGTAGCCATCCTTCTTCATACAGAAATGGGTTACGGGGTTGATTACATGATGGGATCTCATGCATGGCATGGTAAAGCTCCTAATGATGAGCAGCTAGACACAGCATTCAAGCAATTGTACCTAGAAGCTCCGGCTGATTACTAATATCTTAACATCTCGATTAATACAATAAAAATGAAATATACATATACAGAAAAAAAGGACACTCGTTCAGGATTCGGAGCAGGATTAGCAGAACTAGCGGACAAAAATCCTAATGTAGTAGCACTTTGTGCTGACCTTATCGGTTCTTTGAAAATGGAGAAATTCATTGAGAAGGCTCCCGAAAGATTCTTTCAGATAGGGATTGCAGAAGCTAACATGATGGGAATTGCTGCAGGTCTTAGCATTACAGGGAAAATTCCTTTCACAGGAACTTTTGCTAACTTTTCTACTTCAAGAGTATATGACCAGATCCGTCAGTCTATCGCTTATTCTAACAAAAATGTAAAAATCTGTGCATCTCACGCAGGTCTTACTTTAGGAGAAGATGGAGCTACCCACCAGGTTCTTGAAGATATTGGTATGATGAAAATGCTTCCTGGAATGACGGTTATCAATACTTGTGATTATAACCAGACTAAAGCTGCTACTTTGGCGATTGCAGATTTTGAAGGTCCTGTATATTTAAGATTCGGGAGACCGGTAGTTCCTGTATTCATTCCGGAAGATATGCCTTTCGAAATCGGAAAAGGAATTATGCTTCAGGAAGGTACTGATGTGACGATTGTTGCAACTGGGCACCTTGTATGGGAGTCTCTTGTAGCTGCAGATGAGCTTGAGAAAGAAGGTATTTCTTGTGAGGTAATCAACATCCACACGATTAAGCCTCTTGACGAAGAGATCATTCTGAAATCTGTTGAAAAAACAGGTAAAATTGTAACAGCTGAGGAGCACAACTACCTTGGTGGTTTAGGAGAATCTGTTGCAGGTATGCTTGCAAGAAGAAGACCTACAAAGCAGGAATTTGTAGCGGTAAATGATACTTTCGGAGAGTCTGCAACACCAGCAGAATTGATGAAAAAGTATAAAATTGATGCTGCTGCAGTGAAAGAAGCTGTAAAGAGAATTTTAGCTTAAGAAAGCTATTTTTATATAGATAAACCCCGGCTGTTTCTTTGAAACAGCCGGGGTTTTTGTTGACTGAATTATAATTTTTTTTTAAATTACTTTATAGACCACCCCGTCAAAAATTCTTTGAATTTTTGCCACCCCTCCGGAGGAGGGGAATGGCTATGCACCTGTTTGTCGCAATATTAGTTTTTACCTTGTCTTATTATTGTTCTGATTGCTGGTTTAGGGGAATTCCAACGGCAATCAAAATAGGACACAGTATTTTTTCGATATACTCTCCTTCTCTTCTGCCGGAAGCTTTTGAACCTGAAAAATAATTGCTGATTCTGTAGTTTTTTACAAACTGATTTCTTTTTTTCCCAATTGAATAATAGTATCCTCCTCTTTCATCATTGATAAAATAGGTCATTTCATCAAAGTTCATAAGCTTTTTGGACAATAAAAGTTTTCTGTAGATACACTTCTCTGATTTATCAAAAATATATTTCACAGGAACCCTGAAAAGCAGATCAAACAGGAAATAGATCATATAAATTGTCCATAGTCCCATTGCAATTTTAAACTGATCTCCGGAAGTTTTACCCTTAAAATAATATAGAATCACAGGAAGTGCAATGACACCCAATGCCAACCACCATACCAAAGTACGCAGGAAATTGTAGTTGGGCATAAAGCTTATTTCACTTCCGTTTTCTTCAAACTTATAGCGGTCTCTGATATCCATTCTCAGGATTATTAATGTTCATAATGTCCTCTGTTTCATTCACCATCTTCTGTATTCCTTTTTGGGTAAGAGCCTGGCCTATTGTAAGCTGCTTTTCTTTGCCATTCACTTCAAAATACATAGACAGCATTACATTTGTGGTGATAAAACCCATGTATTTTGTTGCCAGCACATGAAAATTTCTGAAGTTATCTATCGGATAGGTTCTTGCCGGAACAAAAATGGTATGTTTTCCTGTAATTGTCATGCGATCCATATCAATGATGAATTTCTTGGTAAAAAAATTAACCAGAATAAGTGCTACCACAGCAATGATAACATAGCTAAGAGTCCTTACGCTGTTAAAGAGCAATGCTGCTACAATCAGAAAAATAATACAAAGCACAGATACAAATACCGGCTGGTTTTTAAAAATATATTGATTTCCTTCTTGTTTATAAAATTTGTAATTGTTCATAATTAATATAATTGTTGTTTAATTTTTGGTTTCTGATATGATATTATTAGGCTTTTAGAGACTGTGATGATAAGAGGCTTCTGAGACAATTATTTTATCGGGCTTCATATGTATTATATATTTAAAGTGTTTTTTTAATTCGGCATTCTTTTAATTGTCCCAGGTAGCCATCCAGTTCAGATATTCACTTCTGTATTCATTATCATTAAGTCTTACAACAAGATTTTTTAGCTCTTCCATCTCAAACTCATAATCTGAGACCGTGAAAATCAAGAAAATATCTTTGCCTGTAATCTTTGTGAAAAAGTTCTCATTTTTAAGTTTTTCCAGCACTTCGATGCAAGCCGAATACAATTTTGCCTGAAAACCTTCAAACCATTGATCATCTTCTTCATGTTGATCCAGTTCTGCTCTCAGCTGAGTACATATTTCATTGAACTCTTCATCGGCTCCTTCCATTTCATAGGTCCATTCTGCCGGTTCATATTTATAATAAAGAGCATCCTCCTCATCTGCCGTTTCCAGTATTTTCATGGTATTGGCTGCAGGGCATACTGTCATTGCACCTTCATCACTGTACAATGCAAAGCTGTAAATCCCTTCTGTTCCATGCTTTTCATACACTTCTAAAAAAGCTTTCTTAGCAGCATCTTCTATCTGCTGTTTCAAAATTTCAAAATCCATCCTTCTTTTCTTTTTTAAAATGGGCGGTAAAATTACCTTTATCCTGTCAAATCAGCACCTTATATTCTTTATAAGTATAGCCAAATTCACGATTATAGCTAGTGTATTTTATAGCTTCACATTAAGTATTTGGATTATTTCTGCACACACCTTCTGTTTCTTTTGATGTAAGAGTGGGAAAATATAGAATGACCAAATACCGATTAAAAAAGAAGTCCGGTATAAATTAAAATATGATTTCAGACTTTTTACAGGGTATTTAATTTCTAAACTGTAACTACATTTCACCACTATATTTTAAATCACAAAAACTTACCGGACTAAACTAAAAAAATCATTTTTATGACTGAACACAACTACTTAGATGGTGAAAAAATATAAAAGCAATACTTTTTTCAGATCATTTTTCATTCAAAACCAGTACTTTTTTCACTAAAAACATCCTTAGAAACATGCAAATTCCTTTCAAAATGATTGAATTATCATGTGATTTCTAATGTTAAATCCATTCATTTCACTGTGTTGTACAATAGAATATCTTACTCTACAATATGCCATTATATTCCTAAGCTTTCATAACATTTTCAAACTTCACTTTATACTTTTCAATATTTGAAATATTTCACCAAACCCTCTGATACAGGTACAATATGAATATGCATGTTTGTACATAAAATAAGCAAATCACTTACACATTTTATCCCACTGAAGTGAACTGAATATTTATAGATTTGAAAACATCAACGTTGAGGGAATACATTCTACATATTTGCATTGTATGTGTACAGTACAAGAAAATAAGTGAATTATTCAATCCCAATGTCAGGGTTTATATGGCACAAATGATTTTACACAACACAACAAAAATTATCAAAATGAAAAAATTAAATGGAATGAAGGGTGGCTTCTCTTCTACAGAAAACAAAAAATTACAACGAAAAGATTTAAAATCTATTTTAGGTGGAGATGGTTATAAATATGTAGAAACAGATTGTGGTTCTACATGTTATGATAAAGAGACATGGAAAGACGGTGTTCATATCAGCACTTTGAAAATAGATACCAGCCTTAATTAATATTAATACAGATAGAGGATCATCCCTCTATCTCTTTCTATCAGATCATATTCGTTAGAGAATTTATGAAAAAAGATATTTGGAACTATACTTCATTTGCTTTAATAGCTATAATTTTTACTCTTACAGCTTGTAAGAGCAGAAATTTAAACTATATAACCTATTATAATAAGATCAATGAAATCGACAGTATATTTCGTTTTCAAAAGGATACAATATTTACGATAAAGCAGTACAAAAAAATATTCAGACAATATCCTCCCAAAAACCAGGAACGGAGAGAAGAATATGAAAATTACATAAAGCTTGCAGATCAACATCACAAAAATTTTGGAGGGAAGAAAAGTCTTTACAAGCTTATTCCGTTAGTTGCACCTAATTGGAAATATAAAAAGCAAGACACTAGCTTTATACAACTCTATCAAAAATATGGTATTGACAGACAAGAAATGGAATTGAAAGTTGAAGAATGGAAAAAAAGACTTAATCAAAAACTTGTAGATTCTTTTACAGTCGCGTTTAAACGTGATCAAGACAGTCGTATTGATTCAAATTATGCAGATATCAATAAAAATGATAAAAAGAATGCTGAACTTCTGAAGTGGATGTTTGAGAACTATGGATTTCCAGACCTGCAAAAAATAGGTTTATGGAATGGTGATTTTTTTATGCCCTCCGGCCCCATGTTACTTCATATGGCCGATTATGAAGAGTATTACCCATATTTGAAAATAAAAGTATTAGAGTATGTAAAATCAGGTGAATGTCCCCCACGAGACTACGCAGCTATGATAGATAGAAATAATTTACACCATAAAGTACCTTATACTTATGGCGTTTATCAAGGATATGAAAATATAAAAGATTCCACAACCGTCAATCGTAATCGCAAAAGCATAGGGTTGCCAAGCTTAAAGCATGCTCAGTTGATTACAAAAGATTTCTTCAAAAAAATAAAAAAGAAAAATTGATACTGATCATTTCTCAAAATAACGAAATAACCACTACTGAAGTCATTAAATGGCTACTAAAATCGGATAAAAGCTTTATCCGGGTACATGAAGATGAAGTTTTTGATATTAAAATACAAGAAAAACGGATTTATCTAGAAAGCCCGAGAAATTGTTTTTTTATTGATGAAATTACCAGTGTATGGTATAGAAGAGGTGGATTGAATTTTAACCGCCTGCATTATAAAAATGAAGCAGTTAATCTTAATATGAATGAATATCAACACTGGCTGGAAGATTATATAATAAAGGTTTTAGAGTCAAAAAAACATATTAATAAACAAAGCAATAGTGATATTAATAAACTTCTCGTGCTTGAAGCGGCTCAAAAGGTTGGATTAGATGTTCCGTCTTACTTCCTGGCTGACACCACAGATGATGTTACTTTAAACAAAACAATCATCAAAACCATGGTGGAAATCCGCGAATGGAAAACATACTCAAAGATTCAAGCGGTATGATGTATACAACAATTGTTCAAGAAAATGAAGACGAAAATTTTTTTATCACCTTCTTTCAGGAAAAAATCGAAAAAGACTTCGAGATCAGAAGCTTTTATTTAAATGGTAAAGTCTGGTCTACAGCCATCTTTTCGCAAAATGATAACCAGACTAAAATTGACTTTAGGAAATACAATGATGAAAAACCAAATAGAAAGGTTCCTTATAATCTTCCGAAAAATATTGAACAAAAAATACATCGGCTAATGCAGTCATTAGATCTTAATTCCGGTTCTCTTGATTTCATTAAAAATGATGGTAAATACTATTTTTTAGAAGTCAATCCTGTAGGCCAGTTTTTGGGAATATCAGTAATATGTAATTATTTGTTGGAAAAAGAAATAGCTGATTATTTATGAAAAGAGATTTTACTAGCAAAGAAAAACATACACTTCCCCTCACATTTAAATATATTGACGTTGTAAAAAGTAAAAGTCGTGAGAAAAAGCATTTTAGCATTACTATTCCTTGTGAAAAATATTTTACGGATTCTTATGCTAAACTTAATCCTTATAAATTTCTTACAAGATTACTATGAAATACTTTAATCTTTTTTCAACAATTCTGATCACCAAAGGAGCCACCAGGATTCTTATTTCGGATATACAGAGAAATGTATCTGAACTATATCCCCTGGAATTGTACGAGATGATAGAAGAAATGAAAAAACATTCTCTTGAAGACATCCTGCAAGATTATGATGAAGAATCCAGGCCAATTCTTCAGGAATATATTAATCTGCTGCTCGAAAAAGAATATGGATTTGTTACTGAAAACGATTGGGACAGGAACTTCCCTCCTCTTTCTTATGAATATCATGAGCCCAGTGCTATAACAAATCTCTTTATCGAAATGGAAGATATAGAGCTGCTGAAAAAAATAAAACCTTCTGTAGAAAACCTTGGCATTAAACATTTGGTTATTTATAGTTTAAAATCGTTAACAATCAATGAATTCATAGAAATTGATGATACTTTTAAAACCTCAGTGCTGTCAGGAATAGAAGTCTTTTCACCATTTCATCAGGAAACCAATCTATCTTTTATACAGGCTCTTCACAAAAATACAGTCAGAATATACAGTCTCATTTTCTACAATTGTTCGAACCCTCCTTTCAAAGCTAAAGATGAATACAGATTCTCGCTGAATTTTCTGAAAGATGACCTGAAAATATCTGCCTGTGGAAAAGTGGAACTGAAATATTTCAACACCAACCTTCCAAAAGTACTGGAAGCAATGAACCATAATTCCTGCCTGTATAAAAAGATTGGTATTGACCGAAACGGTGCTATTAAAAACTGCCCGCTGATGGCTGAAAGCTTTGGAAACATCCATAATCACAGCCTTGAAGAAGCAATAGCCCAACCTGATTTCAAAAAATATTGGGATCTGACTAAAGACCATATAGAAGTCTGCAAAGACTGTGAGTTCCGTTATACCTGCACAGACTGCAGGGCGTACACCGAAAATACAGAAAAAAGCAAAGAAGGCCTGAATATATCAAAACCTCTAAAATGTGGTTATAACCCCTATTCAGGAGTCTGGGAAGACTGGACAAAAAATCCTTTGAAGCAAAAAATTTTTCATTCATTAGAACTCAGATAGTGTTTCTCATCCCCTCTTATATCAAGAACGGCTTTTAAATTGAATTTAAAAGCCGTTCGTCTTATTATAAAGTGATTATATTCTTATTTGAAAAACTTCCATTTCGGGATAATAGCCAGCATTCCGAATCCTGTAAACAGGAAAAGGTTGGTAACATCTGTGTAAAGAAATGTAGAAAGATAATAATTGTGCATAAAGAAGTGCATCACCAGTAAAGCAGGGAACATGAAGATTCCTATTTTTCTGTAGAAGAACATCAGTACCAGCCCAATCATCATCAGTACATCAATTGAAAAAATAACATAGAAATACCACCTCGGGATCTCCAGATATTCATGCTGCAGATATTCATCCACATCTATTCCAAGCCCCATTATGGTAAACAACATCAGGGCTGCAAATGCCAGTACAAATCCCCATCCTTTCTTCGGATCTTCGTCAAAATAACTGTATTCTTCCATACCTACAAAAATAAAGAACTTATGAGAGATTTCATAAGTTCTTTTATAATTATTCGTTTAAAATTTGACTTATATAGAGATAGCGTTGATCAATCTATTTTTGTCACTTAAGAATTCTTCCATAGAGATCATACTTTCAGTTCTCATTACGTCCTGAATGTCATCTATCTGATAAATAATTCTTTTAGCATCATCGGTATTCTTAGCTCTTACTTTGCAGAAAATATTATATTTTCCGGAAATAACGCTAGCTTCAATGACGTTAGGTAATGTTGACAATTCTTTCAATACTTCCTGAGTACGGTTTGATTTTGTCAAAAGGATCCCTATGAAAGCTGTAAAGTGATAGTCCAGCTTACCATAATCGATATTAAGAGATGATCCCAAAATAATACCTGCATCTTCCATCTTTTTCACTCTTACGTGAATTGTTCCAGCAGAAACATCCATCTGCTTTGCAATTTCAGTAAAAGGCATTCTTGTGTTTTCTACTAAGAAATCAAGAATTTTCTTGTCTATTTCGTCCAGTTGATAGTTCATATTAGTTAAATTACAATTTCTTTAAAAAATCTATGTATTTTTTGCAAATTTACGAAAAATAATTTAACTAAAAAATATATATCAAATATTAACAATAATTAACACAGATGATAAAAATCATTAAAATATTCTGATTATTTACTATTTGATTTTATAGAATCTGTTTTTATTTCACCTTTTGCATCTGAAGTTTTTTTGTCTTTTTTCTTCTTTTTAAACAAAGAATTGAAGCTTTTACTCCACACGACCCCGCCTCCATAGGCTTGATTTGCAGAACCGTTTGTACTCACCATTCCC
Organism: Chryseobacterium indologenes; assembly: GCF_018362995.1. Taxonomy (NCBI): domain Bacteria; kingdom Pseudomonadati; phylum Bacteroidota; class Flavobacteriia; order Flavobacteriales; family Weeksellaceae; genus Chryseobacterium; species Chryseobacterium indologenes. The sequence goes on along the minus strand of NZ_CP074372.1, from coordinate 4,359,339 downwards.
ATCCCGATATTAGTAGGTTTAGAATATCCTCGTATGATTAAACTTCCATCATTCTTTTTTGAGAGGTCATATTCTACAGATCCTTCCCCGGAAAGGTAGTTATTCTGTGTATTATCTGTTTTAGACAGAGGGATTCCCAATCCAGTCTTAATATTAATTCTGGGAGAAACTGCTACACTTACTCCTGCATTGGCTCTGTCTCCAACTGTCGAGTTCTGGTCTCCTTTCACATAATTAAGGTCAATCTGAAATTCATTACTCATTGTATTAAGAACAGATCCCAACTGTTTAAGAAGCATGTTATACCCTTGCGATTCTGCAACGTTACCTACGTTTACTTCCACTCCACCACTATTGGAAACGTTAAAGGTGCTCAGCAAAAGAACTGAACCAAATTGGAGTACTTTCTCTCCTTCCTGACTCATTTTAGCGGCCAGCGTTTCTCTTACCTGGCTGGATACATCCATAGCCGTTACATTCAGATCGATCTGAGGATCCACTAAGGATTGGGTAATATGAGCCTGTAATAAAACACTGATAGGCTGTAGTTTTCCCATACTCAGATATTCCCCTACATTGGCTACCATCCTTATATAATTAGCGTTAATGTCTAATGCAGGCTTCATAGCGTCACCATCCCATCTGATACTACTGTTTTTTTCAATCTGGAACGTTTTATTAAGAATTGCCTTAGAGACAAACGTTCCGTTATCTACTTTATAGGTACCGCTCATCGCGATATTTCCCTGTCTGTTCATATGGAACCTCAACGGATCTGCTGAACCTTTTACGGTAATATTTCCTACATCATCTCCTACCAGTACGTTTACAGTTGTTCCTTTATCTACAGCCAGATTGAAATCAATATTCATATTGGCTCCTGTTTTCTTCTTTTCTTCCAGCGTAATCAGACCGTCTTTTCCTTCTTTCAGGAACCTCAGCATCTTGAATTCTTCAACATTAGATGTGGAACTGGAATTAAAGGTAAAGGTACTTCCGTTAAGTGCCTTCATATTAGGAGTTGTAATACTTAATCCTGAGACAGGTCCGTCCACATAAAGATCTCCCTGCCCGTAAACTCTTCCCCAGAACAGGTCAAAATCTTTTTGAGTAGTATTAAGCATCAACAGGTTGTCTGCCCTCATTACGAGAGATACTCCCATTGAAGAAAGGGTCTCAAACTGGATTGCCCCGGAAACATTTCCTTTGGAATTGGTTCTTCCGTCATGTACCTCAATATTGTTGAGAATGGCTAATCCTTTGGTCAGCTGAATCACAGTATCATCAAATGAATAATCTACCCCGGTGAACAAAAGTTTTAATCCGAAATCTTTTAAAGCAATATCACCGCTATAATCCAGATTGTTGAGCTTTCCGTTGATTTTAAGGTCTCCGGTTGCTTTTCCACGAAGGTTTGCGAAAACAGTCTGTACAAACTGCTGTGTAAATGACAGATCAAAATCACGCATTTCTGCCGTAAGATCGATGATCGGTGAAGAAGTATTATTGTTAACTGTTCCTGTTAAATTAAGACTATTATTTCCAAGGACTCCTGCAGAATGTACTTTTACATCTATATCATAAACATTCAGTGAGAAACCATTGGTGGCAGAGATGGAGATATCTCCCATATCATTGCCGTTCATTTTGATATCATCAATATTAAGATCTACCAGTGGCTGAAGTGTACTTTTATCCATCTTGATCTTGACACTTCCGTTGGCAAGACCCTTGATATCCATTGTATTTCCCCCGGACTGCATTTCCAGAAGTTTTTCTATTGAAAAGTCGTTGATATCGGCATCCAGATAAAAATCTTTTGCCGATTTAAACTGTGCTTCTTTAATAAACAAGGCACTTTTATCTGAATAAACCCTTAGGTTTCTGATATCAAAATCTCCGGTCTTCCTTCTGTAGGTAATAGAATGATTGAGTTCCGGACTTGTATCTATAGCCCAGGTAACTTCATTAAATTTCACTTCCGTAGGCTCAAATCTGAACACATAATCACCGGCGGCATCGGTAGACTGGTCTACATTAATCGCGTATTCTTTAAGCTTTTCATTAATTTCATCATCAGGACTTCCATGCTTGAATACGGTAGCTAAATGAAGAGTATTTCCATTTTCATTATTCCCTTTCAGCTCAAAATCTTTGATTACATTTTTATTGTAAACTACTCTATTGATCTTTGCGTACAATTGCTGGTTAAGGTCAGCAGTATTAATTCTTACTTTAACACTGTCCACCATTGCACTGTCTCTGTTGATGTTCTTTCTGTCGTGAACTTTATAATCAGGATTGGAAGCTGCCAGCGCTTTATCAGCATCTGTAATCTCTTCTTCCTTCGTCATCATATATTTCAAAGAAGCAGCATCCAGGTTCAGAATCAGGTTGTTTGAATTTCCATCATATTCTCCTTCCACAATAGCTCCCTGAGGAATTTTAAGTTCCGGTAAAAAGTAATTGACCAATCCTTGCTGAACATCAAATTTCAGCGCAAAATTCTGTCCGCGGTATAATTTTCTCGGCGGTGGTCCCACCAAAATTTTTCCGACTCCGTTTTCTACCATTCCTGCAAGATCTGCCAGGCCGTATCTTCCCGATATCTTCCCTGTAGCAGCCCCCGGAGCATCTACATCAATCACACGGCCTCCTGCTTCTACAAAGGTTTTTAATTTAGCATTCGGAATATTATATTTTTGAGTTGCTGTAGCAAAGTTCAGATTATTGGCATTAACGTCCAGTGTAAGGTCATTAATGGAAGACATGGCCATTTTTCCTTCAACCTGACCGCTTACCACCTGGCTGCCGGGCTTATTGGTAAAATAGTTCATGTTCAGGTAGGTGACATCTGCATTAACATCCATTGCTACTCTTGCAGTACTGAAATCTATTAATCCTTTGATCGTAGCTTTTGCCTGCTCATCATTTACGGTAATAAGTCCGTTGTATTTTTTATGATCCAATAATCCATCCAGATACAGATTATTGATCGTTTTATCCATAATTTCAACGCTTGCAATCTGAGATTTAGTGGTCAGACGCATGGTATTCACATCAAAGCTTTGCCCGTTAAGATCAAATTTACCCGAGATTAAGCCTACCGTTTTATTCTTTGTAATAACAGACGTGTTAAGGTCTTTTACATCAAGATAACCTGAATATTTAGGCATTGCGGTGCTGTAACCCGATAAAGTAAGTTTGGAAATTTTGGCCTGCCCTATTCCTGTCATTAAATTCCCGCTGTCCACATAGATCTGATCCGGATTTACTCTTGCTGTTCCGTTGTACTTTAATTTCCCGAAATCATCAGCAAAATTCTTCATCTTTTTAGAGATAAAGGAAGGCATCATTGCTTTTAAATCCTTGTAAGTAAAATCTGTAGAAAGATCTTTTGTTTCAATGGCAAAATGTCCTTTCAGCAGGTTATCCACCTTCATGGTTTTGGTTGCAATATTAACATCAGGATTTCTGATCAGGAAATTCTCCAGATGGAACTTATTTAAAGGCCCCGTCATTGTCCCTGAAAGATTGAACGGTTTAATATTATCCCAGTTTGTCACAAAATAGCTGATGTCATAACCACTCACCTGGCTTCCCTGTTGAATGTTCATATCCCATCGTACTCTATCAGCAAAATCTGACCATGATCCGTCATGAAGATTAAATTTAATATCTCCCTGAAGTAAGGTATGATCAGTATTCAGCGTAAGGTCTTTCAATGACAGAAACTGTTTCGTTAAAGACAGTTCTGTTGAAAAGGTATCCACAATATGAGATTTTCCCCATCTTGAGGTCACAAAGGACATATTATTGATCAATGCCGAAACATTCGGTCCGTTGACTTTTACATTTGGGGCTTTTAAGTTGAATTGTGTTGCTGTCAGCCATTTCCCCTGTTCTCCGGGAGAGTTTTCATTGATGATAGAAACTTTAGAATCGATAATCTGTACTCTGGAATTCAGCTGAAAAGGAGGTTTGTTCGGATTTCTTTTCTTTCCGTCGTCAAAGAGTTCCGTAAATCTCACAAAATTGGATATGCTGTCTCCTTTATAGGTAATTACCCTTACTTCTGCATTCACGAGAGTAAGTGAATTGAAACTTAATGAATTGCTTTTTCCTGAAATCGCATTCACAGCCAGGGATATCCAGTCTGAATCTGCACGGAATTCACGGGCTTTAATGAAATCAAATCCTTTATAATCTTTTACTTTTAAACCTTTTATCGTTACATCTCCAAAGTAGTTAACATCCACACTTTCTGTGGAAAACCCGGATTTGAAATCTTTATTTACGATTTGAAGAGCCTGATCTGCCGCCCATTGTTTTGTAACCGGAAGATTGATGACAACCAATATCCCTCCTACCAGAAATAAGCCAAGCCAAAAGAGAATCAAGAGAAGTTTTCCCCACCAGGTATAGCTGGTAACGTCTTTCATCGCCTGTTTCCCGAACTCTTCAGCCGTTTCCACAGGATGATGTATGGCATCTGAAGCCAGCTCAGATGCTTCTTTTACTGTCTCCCGAACTTTTTCTTCAACATTTTCGACAGTTTTCTGTACCTGATCCCCTAGGTTTTCAGCTACCGATTTTTTATTCTCATTCTCGTTATTATTCTCTAACTTTGCCATTATTATGAGCGACTCTATAATTTTAGGTATTGAATCGTCCTGCGACGACACCTCAGCAGCTATCATCAAGGGAAATTCTATTCTTTCAAACATTGCCGCGAATCAGGCCATCCACAAAGAATATGGTGGTGTTGTCCCTGAATTGGCTTCACGGGCCCATCAGCAAAATATTATTCCCGTTGTTGAAAAATCTTTTTCCAAAGCAAATATACAACAAAATGCAATCTCAGCTATAGGATTTACACGCGGACCCGGACTTTTAGGATCTCTTCTTGTAGGAACATCATTTGCTAAGTCTTTGGCGATGAGCCTTAACGTTCCGTTAATTGAAGTAAATCACCTTCAAGCCCACATTCTGGCCCATTTCATCGAAGATGCAAATCCTGTGCCGCCCACTTTTCCATTCTTATGTCTTACGGTAAGTGGAGGACATACCATGATTGTACTGGTAAAAGACTATTTCGACATGGAGATCATCGGTAAAACCATCGATGATGCCGCGGGCGAAGCTTTTGATAAAATCGGAAAGATTTTTGACCTTGACTACCCTGCCGGACCTATCATTGACAGACTTGCCAAGGAAGGGAACCCCGATGCGTTTAAATTCAACAAACCGAAGCTTGAAAACTATGACTATTCTTTCAGCGGTATTAAAACTTCGGTATTATATTTCATTCAGAAGGAAGTCAGAAAAAATCCGGATTTCATCAAGGAAAATCTAAATGATCTATGTGCATCTGTACAGAAATCCATCATTGAAATCCTGATGAATAAACTTGAAAAGGCAGCTCAGGATCTGAACGTCAATAAAGTTGCTATTGCAGGTGGTGTATCTGCCAATTCTGCACTGAGAAAAGCAATGGAAGATAACAAAGAAAAGCTGGGCTGGAGTATCTTCATTCCTAAGTTTGAATATACCACAGATAATGCTGCGATGATTGCCATGGTAGCAAAACTGAAGTTTGAGAGAGGTGAATTTACGGATTTGAGAACTTCGGCAACAGCAAAATACGATTTATGAAAATACTCTTAGAAGAAAAAGTACTGGGCACACATTCTAAAAAGAACTCAAAATATTATTGGGTATTAGAAACGGTTACAGGAAAAAATGAAGATGCAGAAAATGCCTTAGATTACTTTCCATCAAGTTCTGAGACAGGATATATTCAGGATATAAAAGAGGAAATTATAAAAAAAATAAATTCTGAACATCTTTTCAGTTTTCCTTATACTCCAAATGAAGGAGATTATTTATCGATCAAAAATAATTTGAGAAAACAGGAATACTTAAATCTGATTTTCATCAACAATATCTGGATTGAAGAAATATACATGTGCTCTTACCGTGAATGTGATACAGACATCTACACAACTATAAAAACAGGAGTTGCATTTTTAACGCAGGATATATGAAACTATTTTACGGAGAAATAACAGATCAAAAGGTCATCATCCATGACGAAGAACAGCAGCATATTGTGAAAGTGCTTCGTATGAGAGATGGTGAAGATATTCATGTGACGGATGGAAAAGGGAAACTTGCTTCCGGAAAACTGGTTATTGAAGGTAAAAAAGCAGGTATTGACATTTCTGAGATCAAAGAAAATCTACCGGAATTCACTCCTAGACTTCATATTGCGATTGCTCCCACCAAGAATATTGACAGGATCGAGTTTTTTGTAGAGAAAGCTGTGGAAATGGGCATTTCGGAGATCAGCATTATCGTAACCGAGAAAACGGAACGTAAAAATATTAATATTGATAAAATCAGAAAACAGGCTGTGGCCGCATCAAAGCAAAGTCTGAGATTTCATTTTCCGGTCATCAATGATGCTGTAAAACTAACGGACTTCCTTAAAAATACTGATCCGGAACATACTTTTGTAGCACACTGTCATGAGAATCTGGAAAGAATTGATCTTAAAAATATTCCTCAACTGAAACAGCTTACCTTTTTAATAGGCCCTGAAGGTGATTTTTCTGAAAAGGAAATTGCATTTCTGGCAGAGAATAAAGTAAAGGCTGTCTCTCTCGGAAATCAAAGGCTCAGAACGGAAACTGCAGGAGTTTTTGTAGCCGCATGGAATTATTACAACATGATATAGATAACAAAAAGAGAAGGCGCTGAACCTTCTCTTTTTATTTCTGAATTCTATTTCCAGTCAATATTATTTTCTCTCAGATATTTCTCAAAAATCTGCTGTCCGCTTCTGATTGAATTTACCGTCCAGAGAATTTTCATCCTTAAAAGTTTTTCTTCATCCAGTTTATAATCAATATCAGATTTTATAAGCTTTTGTTTCAATTCATACATACAGATTGAAGCTGCTACAGAAACATTAAAACTTCTCGTAAAACCATACATCGGAATTGCCAGTGTCTCATCTGCAAAGTCTAAAATTTCCTGAGACACCCCTTCCATTTCAGTTCCGAAAACCAATGCAATGGGTTCTGTAATTTCATATTCAGGCAGCATTTTAGCATTATTTTCTAATGAAACCACCACAATTTTATATCCTCTGTCTTTAATACTCTGAAAGGACTCCATATTCCGGGGAAGCTTTTCTACCTCAACCCAGGTATCTGCACCTTTTGTTACCCTAAGATTAGGTTCAAAACTATATTCTTCCTGTAAAGCGACTACTTTATGAAAGCCGCAAGCCTCCACAGAGCGTACAATTGCTGCCGCATTTCTAAACTGATAGACATCTTCTACAACCGGAAGCACAAAGTCTGAACTTTCCTGCGAAAAATGTTCAATTTTTGCCAGTCTTTCTTCGGTTAAAAACTGTTTTAAATATTCATAAGTTTGCGTTAAGTCTTTCATCCACATTTAGTTATTTTTTCCAATAGCTCAATGTAACGCCCACAATTACCATCTTATTTTTATAAAATTTTGATCTAAGCGTTTCATTCATTTTCAAATCTTTGCAAATTAACGTAATTTTGACCTATGAACCCTAATCGGGCTCCAATTCTTAATTAAAAATAGTACATGAAGCGAAAAGTCCTGCTCATCTATACCGGTGGAACCATCGGGATGGAAAAAGATTATGAAACCGGAAGTCTCCGTGCCTTTGATTTTGGTAATATATTTGAAAAGATGCCTGAAATGAGGCTTATGGAATGCGAAGTCTTTGTTCATCCTTTCGCCAAACCACTGGATTCATCGGATATGGGACCTGAAGAATGGAGGATTATCGCTAATTATATTCTTAAAAACTATAATGACTATGACGGATTTTTGATTCTTCACGGAACCGACACTATGTCCTATACGGCGTCAGCATTAAGCTTCATGTTAAAAGGATTAAGAAAACCCGTTATCATGACAGGTTCTCAGCTTCCGATTGGTGACCTGAGGACAGATGCCAAGGAAAATCTTCTGACCAGCCTTTATTATGCCAGCCTTTATGAGAATGATGAAGCAGTAATCCAGGAAGTTGCCATCTATTTTGAATACAAATTATTAAGAGGAAACAGAACGTTGAAATATTCTGCCGAGTATTTTGATGCGTATGCAAGCCCAAATTACCCTATTCTGGGGCAGTCTGGAGTTCATTTGAATATTCTTAAAGACAATCTGTTCCGTTGTGATCCTGAAGTAGAATTCCATGTAGATGAACATATTTCCGAAGATATTTTATTCTGGAGAATTTTTCCGGGAATGCACTTAAGTCATTTCAGGGAAATTCCTAAAATGAAGGTGCTTATTCTTCAGGTTTTTGGTTCCGGAACCATTTTCAGCAGTGCAAAAACCCAGGAAACACTTCAGGAAATCAGAAATAACGGAACCGAAATCGTAGTGGTAAGCCAGTGTATATCAGGAGGTATCTCATTCGGAAAGTATGAAAACAGTAATATTTTCTCCAGAATCGGAGCGATCAGCGGAAGGGACATGACTGCGGAAACCGCTATTACCAAAGCAATGCACCTTATTGATAATCCAAGCTACTCCGGAAGCTTTGCTGATAATTTCACCAGAAGTCTTTGTGGAGAAATTACGGATTAATTTGTAAGAATAATTTGGATATTAAAGAAATTACACTATTTTTGCAATCTCAAAAAGAGAGGTGTCCGAGTGGTTGAAGGAGCTACCCTGGAAAGGTAGTATACGGGTAACTGTATCGAGGGTTCGAATCCCTTCCTCTCTGCAAAAAAATTAAAGCCTGTGCTTCATTAGCACAGGCTTATTTTTTGCTTAAAACTCTCGATTCATATTCAATTCTTTACTCCATAAGTATTTATACTCAAAATCATAATTGGTAATTTATACTATACAATATCATTTCGGTTCTTCGTTACTTTGACTTACAATCTAATCAACTAAAATCCAAATCAATATGACATCAACAAGTGTAAATGCAAATTCTTCAGGTCAACTCGTACTTGGAAACGGAGCACAGTTTTGGGTATACCTTTCACCTCAAAACGACACCGCCAGAATGATATCTACATGGCGCGTAACATTCTCACAGGGAAACTGGATGGATACGATTTCCAGTGAAAATCCGACCAAACAAATTCAGACTCCCAATCTTTCAGGGATCTTTGAGATCAAAGTTGAATTACTAAGCGGATCTACCGGTACATGGCGCCAGATTCCTCCTCAGAAGGGAAGCTATAATGAAATAGGCTGTAATTCTAACTGTGCATCAATGGTAGGTATTGTTGCTGACAGCACCAATCCTCCTATCGGCGCTATCAATGCTCACTTTTGGACGACATGGGATGCCATGTGCAAAACAGGGCAAAATTAAAATATAAATAAACCAGTCCATAAAACCAGATTGCCACAGTATTTTGTGTACTGTGGCAATTTACTATTCTTCTTAAAACATTTTTCAAATGCTGCATGACGAGAAAACTATTGAATCTAAAATTTTATTTATTCCCTTTTTCACTAAATTCGCTTATTCAAACAGGACTTTTCAATATGTATACATTCAGGACAGTATTCTCATTGCTATTATTTTCAACGTTTTTTCTATTTCCGCAATTGGCGAAAGCCAGTGCCTACTGGATGGAAATTCATGGATCGGGAAAATTAAAAGATCCTGTAAAAGTTCAGTTTTTTTATGGTTTTATTGATGATCTTAGCGAGCGCCACCGAACCACCGGACCGGAATTTCATGAAATCAAAAACTTCCAATTCTTTATCCTGAATGCCAAAGGGGAAAAATCAAAGTTTGAATTACAAATGAAAGGGGACTATTGGGAAGGAACTTTCATCCCAGATCAGGAGGGAACTTACCGGATTCTAGGAATGAACGATCAACTGCCTGTTCTTCTTCGTTCTAAAAATCCTGCTGAAAATGTAAGACCAATTGATTTTATGTGTAGTGCTTATCATGTCGGGAAACCTTCAGAGATGATGTCACCAGCTCAGTTCATGGATATTATTCTTAACGAAAAGAATGGCATTTATACTATTTCTCCGTACAGAAACATGAAACCTGTTGAAAAAGGAACCGCCATCAGGATATTTAACCCCGAAAACTGGGAGAAAAACATTTCTATTGATGAAAACCACCAAGCTGTATTTAAACCAACTCTTGCGGGGCTGTATGTAATCCGACAAGACTGGAATGAAAATACTCCCGGAACTTTTCAGGGAAATTCCTATGGAAAAATACGTTACCGGAATAATTACTGCCTTTGGATCAACTGATCTTATCTTAATCATAAAAAATAAAAATCCCGAACATCAGTCCGGGATTTTTTCAATTATAATAATTATTTAAAACTTTAAGGAAACACTTCCAAGAAAACGTGCCGGAGCCTGTGGCGTCAGACGTACAGACCATGCTTTTTCATTGGTTATATTATCGAATTTCAATCCAACTCTATATTTCGGCTGATCGTAGAAAATCCCAAGATCAAACATTTTATAAGATGGGATTATAACTTTCGCTGTTTGTGTATTGGTTTGATAAGAAGAGGAACCCATATTTCCTCCTCCACCTATTCCAAGGCCTTTTAATTTTCCTTCAGAGATCCGGTAGCTGATCCAGAAATTGTACATATTGGCTGGGCCTGATAATGCAGGTCTTAAACCGTCAACAGAAGGATTGGCATTGGTATATTTGCTGTCGTTATAAGCATATCCCGCCACAATATTGAATCCATCAAACGGATTGGCGGTAATTTCAGCTTCTATTCCTTTGCTTAGCTGTGTTCCGTCCTGTATTGAATAGTTGACATCATCAGGGTTGGTTCGTAAAATATTATCTACACGAATGTTATAATAACTTAAGGTTCCTACCAGTCTGTGATTGAAAATATCTGCCTTCACCCCAAATTCCAACTGATTGGCATATTCCGGTCTGAATGTATTTCCATTGATATCAACACCGCTTACGTTATTGAAACCATTCATATAATTTCCAAACAATGAAACCTTATTTTTCAATATTTCATATACGATTCCCATCTTAGGTGAAAAAGCGGTCTGTCCATAGGGACCTGACTGGGTTCCGCTATTGCTTAAACCTCCTTTAATTTCCCCTGTGGTGATATCATAAACTCCTTTAAACTGAAACCTGTCTACCCTCAAACTAGCCATTACCATAAGCCGGTCTGTGATATTGAATACATCCGATACATACGCCGCATAGGTATTATCGCTATTGTTTTCTTTTCTGAAAGCAGAAGTTGCCGTAAGGGCATCAATGATATTCTGATTCACTCTGAAATCCGCTGAGGGATGAACAAAGTTGAATACTTTGGTATTGGTATGGTAACGGTCGAAATGATTGGAATTGTTATAATAATCCAATCCTACCACCATTCTGTTTCTGAAACGCCCTATATGGAAATCTCCGATGAAATTCTGCTGAATATTGGTAGCAATAAATGAAGTTGTTCCCACCATTACCTGAGCACTTGCTGTAGAGTCTGTTTTTCCGTTAATCGCGGAAATATATCCTTTGATTGTTGATCTTGCACGTGATAATATGGTCTGGGAAGTCCAGTTTTCTGAAACTTTATAGTTCAGCTGGGCAAAGATATTCATCATCTGCGTATCATACGCCAGATCATCTCCTAAGAATTTTTTATAATACGGAAATTTCATATCTGCAATAGACTGAGTTTTGTTACTTCCTGTATAAGGATTGAAACGAACAACAGATGTTCCTTTTGCCTGATTAAATTCCACATCAAGAAGAAGCGACATACGATCGTTGATCTGGTAAGAGAAACTAGGTGCAATCGCTAAGGAATTGGTAAACCCGAGGTCCTGAAAACTCTTTTCAAAAGTTCCCGCTGCATTAAGACGGAAAAGAGCGGTTCTATCTTTATTAACAGGAGTATTCACATCTACTGTTAACCTGTTATAGCTCCAGCTTCCGCCCACATAGCCTACTTCACCGCCAAAATTATTATAGGGCTTTTTCGTCACTCTGTTGTAGACTCCACCGTAGCTGCTGGCTACACTTTTCCCGAATAATGTAGCTGACGGTCCTTTAATAGCTTCTATACGTTCAAGGTTTACTGGATCAATCACTGAGAATGCTGCTCCTGCCACTCCATTTCTTGCATTAGGCTCTGTTTCGAATCCTCTTGAACGGAATGTCACTCTCCCCTGATTGGCAATCATGGGCACTCCTGCTCCCGGTACATTTTTAGAAATACTTCCCAGATCTACAGCAACCTGTTCCTGAAAAAGTTCTTTTGTCACCGTATTGTATACTTGTGGATTTTCTAAGTTTTTTAAGGGTAATCTTGCTACAAACCCGCTTTCTTTCTTGGAAAACCTGTTGGTGTTTTTCATGATAACCACCTCCTGTATCGCCTGAATATTTTCTTTGGTAAGCTGATAGTCCAGTTTTGTATCTTCTCCTGTTTTAACCTCAACAGGAAGACGGATTTCCTTACTTCCCAGAATTTGTAATTTTAGGGTATAAGAACCTGCATTAAGATTTTCAAAATGATAATTCCCTTCATCATCTGTCAGGGTTTGTCTATCTGTTTCAAGTAATGAGACTGATATTGCTCTCAGAGGCTGCCCGTCTACCATACTCACTTTTCCGGTTATTCCTCCATGCAAGTCCTGTGCATATAGAGTTGCAAAGCTCAGAAACGAAAAGAAAAGGATGAGCAGTTGTTTAGACCATTGTATGTTGTGATGGGTAGGTATATCATTCTGAGGAATAGCTCCGGAATGATCCATATGCCCTGATGAGAGCATACATTCATTTGATTGTATCATTTTTTTCAGCCTTATTTAAAATAATTATAAATAAAGGTGCAAAATAACGGAATAGCAAATTCTCTCACAATATTAATTTGAATTATTCTAAATAAATTTTAACAAATATTATATTCTTTCTGAAAATAGAAATAGTAAAACAATTGCATATGTCAACTGTAAACTGATTAATCATTAGTTATCCACTTTTCCACAAGTTATTAACATTTTATCCACAATCGTTATTTTGATTCAGAAAACTCTATTCCTAAATCTATCCTAAATCATCTCTTTATTTTGTCATGTTTTTAAACAGTATTAAAAGTTTTTGAATAAACATTCTATGAACAAAGCCTCTAATTTTGACATCTTAAAGTATTCTCTCTGCGTATCAATGGTATTTTTGTCCAACTTCTGGTTTCGCAGTCATTTAAAATTAACCCTAAAACAGTTATCCACATTATTGAGCATGAAGAAGTTTTTTGCAGGATTATTTTTATTGGGCTTTATCGGTTCAACCTTACAAGCACAGATCAGCCCACCCGGTTTGGGAGATACCAATAATGCTTTCTGGGGAGCCTTTGGAGTCAAACGACAGCTGGATTCATTGGGAAAGAAACAGGCGCTGAGCTATATTGCCATCGGGAGAAAAAGCAGTCCGGATGATCATAATTTATTTTCAAAACAGGCTATTATTGTCTTAAATCACGAAGTGTATCATTCTTTTGCTCCCCATCAGCAGTACAGCTACGCCATCAGTTACCGCCGGCAGCCTCAGTACGAAAGCACAGCTCCTTATGATAAAGAAAATACGGAACAGGAATTCAGAATTTACGGAAGATATGCCTACACTTTTGACCTTGGAAAGAAATGGAAACTAAAAAATACAGTGCGGCAGGAATTCAGAAAGTTTTTTGATGCAGATTTTCATCAGGTAGAAGAAGATTTTCAATTCAGAACACGTATCAAGAGTCAATTAACCTATAATTTATCTCCTAAAAACAATCAAAAGCTGGCATTGAGTGCAGAAGCGCTGTTCTCCATCAGCCATCTCAATGAACCTGACCCGCAGTGGGGTTCTTTCGGGTATCGTGAAATGCGGATTGCAGCTTACTATATGTTTACAATCCCAAATTCTCCTTTTACAGTAGATGTAGGATATATGGATGATCTGATCAGAGACAGCAGAAGTATTCATCATGGAGGCGTTCATTATCTGGCGGCGGACCTGATCTGGAATATTCCTTACAGAAAGAGGTAATAAAAAGAATAATTCTATAACACCACAACAAAATCCCAGTCGTCGCTGACCGGGATTTTTGTTGAAACATAAGTTTCACTGCAATATAATTAAGTATGAATGTTGGTGTAAAATATTAGTTGCATAACGTCAGAAACTGGCGGCTCAACTGCACATTGAATTTGGCTTCAGCTTTTGAACGGGCATAGATAGTTTGTTTAAACGCATGTACTGTCTTCAGTTTCTGATCTATGAATTCGGCAATCTGCACCACAGAGAAAAGAAAGTCTCTGTATAACGCCATACTCACCGTCTGGCCATAGTAGGGAAGATAGGCTTTCAAAAAAGGAATGGCTTTCTGATGGCGGTTGTAGCTGATACAATATCCTACTCCTTCCATAGAGGTAATAATAGCATAGTGATTAAGATAATCCTGAATATTTTTGGTACCATCCAAAGCATTTGGATTTTTTGAACAAAACTTATTGATCTTATCCAGAATATGCTGGGCATACTCCATCATGGAAATATTTTTAAATTCAAAAACCTGGTTCATTCCATTGGATGGAGAAGTTCCGTTTTCACAATCAATACAGAATGAGATCCCAATTTTTTCATGATAAGGAAAAAAGCAGTCTTTCACTTCAATGGATGCATCCGGCTTTAGCATGTCATCTGTAAAGTTATAATAGACATATGGACTGTAAAGTTCAGCAAGGGCATTCAGATAGTCTGTTTCGCTGGTATTATGATATTCTTCAAACCATTTTTCAAGGTTGTCGTAATAATTACTTTCAAAGTCGTTAAAGTTTAAGTAAAATGGCAATTCCATAGCTCTGTAATTTTGATATGACAAAGCTATATCCGTAATGCGACAAAACTTGACGTAATATATTTTTCGTAAAAGATTTTTTTGGTCAGGAATCAATTTTGCGTCGCAAAGTCAATAATGAATATGATTTTAACGCTAAGGATCGCAAGGTTTATGAATAGATAAAGCTTATTGGGCTCGCAAAGGCATTTCATTAAGCTAAGATTTCAACCTATTGCTGAGTGAAACGCCTTTGCGATCGAAAAAATAATAAGATAGTATAGAAAACTTCGCGAACTCTGCGTTTAATAGTATGCATTATCCCTAGATCCCGTACCCCGAACTACTTATCATAATTCTTCATCACATACTCAAAGTAGTGAATCATTTTCAGGTAGTTTTCTATACTGAGATATTCATTGGTACTGTGTATGCTCTGCTGTTCTGCGCTGTTGATCTTGATTGGCATGAATCTGTACACATTTTTACTCACAATTTCATATTTTCCGGCATCTGTTCCTGCCATAGTAAGATATGGGGTAACAATTGCTCCCGGATGAATTTCCTTGACTCCGGCTTCTATGATTTTAAAAGCTTTCGTATTGGTTGGGGAAATTGCAGAAGCTTCTCTTGTATTGTCAATTTCTTCTACTTCAACATCGAAACCTTCAGTTGCTTTAGCTATGTGATCCCTTACATCCTTCACTGAATTTCCGGGAAGTAATCTGAAATTAACAACAAATTCAACTTCAGGGGAAAGTACATTGGTCCCATCACTGCCTTTCATCATTGTCAGTGCTGTCGTTGTTCTTACCAATGCGTTGGTTGTATTATTTTTAGTAAGTTGTGAAATCAAAACAGGTTTTAAAAGCCATTGATTGGCAAGCGCCATTCTTGTTGTAAAAGGCATTTCACCTCCGATATTATTAAAAAACTCTTTGATTAACGGGGTGATCACAGGTTTCATCTGATGATCTTCCAGACGCTGCATAATAACAGCCGCTTTTCCTATAGCGCTTTCCATTGGAGGCATAGAAGAATGCCCGCCGAGTCCTTTCACTTTAATTTTTGCAGAAAGAAATCCTTTTTCAGCACATCCTACAACAGCAACATCTGTATCTATCCCTGCCACATTTCCTTTTCTCATAATCAATCCGCCTTCGTCATACACGGCATCGAACTTCAATCCTTTTTTCTTAAAATAATCTGCAATCTGAATAGCACCTTTTTGCCCGCCAACTTCTTCATCAAAACCAAACGCCAGATAAATATCACGTTGTGGAATCTGTTTATTTTTAATCATAGAATTCATGGATTCCATTAAGGAAAACAGCATTCCTTTCATGTCTATTGCTCCTCTTCCATAGATCCTTCCATTCGCTACAGCTCCTGAAAAAGGGGCAAAATCCCAGTCTTCCGCTACTTTTGCAACAGGTTCTGCCGGTTTATCATCCAGACGGAATATATTTTCTTCATTATTTTTGATATCAGCATCTCCCGGTGGAACAACATCCATATGGGAAAGAAATAAAATGGGCTCCAGGGCAGGATTGCTTCCTTTAAGCCTGAACACCAACCCATACTGATTCACTTCAACGTTTTCTGTATTCTGATATACTAAGGGATAAGAAGTTTTTAAATAAGTTTTGAACTGATCAAAGGGTGCATAATTGAATTCACCTAAACTTCCTGTAGAAACGGTTGGAACCTTTATTCCTCCCGACAGCCTCATGACTGCAGAATCATTTTTTATCGGTTTCCATCCTTCGCCTGCTCCGGTATTATTTTTCTTAAACGGATAGGTATAAGTTTTAATCAATACTACAGCAGCCAGAATGACAATGATTCCCAGAAGGATTAAAAGAGCTTTTTTCATAGCAGATAAGTTTTGTTAGGTGGTTTGATCCTATAAATATAGCAAAGTATTTATTGTTTAACAATTTAAAACCGGCTTTTTCAATCGCAAAATCTCTTGAATAGTGCTTTCTCAAATTTTAGACTGATAAAAAGCGCACACATCTGTCCCCATTATGAACACCAGATCGTTATAAGAACAAAAATAAAATATGAAAAATATTCTGCACATTATTTCCAGCGCAAGAGGAGATCTGTCTTATAGTAAAGGACTCAGCTCAGCGATCGTTGAAAAAATTTCACAACAAAATATCATCGGTCAAATTACGGTACGCGATCTGGTGAAAGACCAACCGCCTCATGCGGATGAAATGTCAATCCATGAGTTTTATAAACATCCGGAATTGTATGATGAACAAAGCAAAAAGCTTCTTTCCTATGCCAATACAATTGTGAATGAAGTGCATGAATCCGACATTATTGTCATCGGAACTCCTATGTTTAATCTCGGAATTTCCACTCCTTTGAAAGCATGGCTGGATCAGCTGATACGGGCAGGAGTTACTTATGTTTTTGATGAACAATGGAACCGCGTAGGACAATTTAAAGGTAAAAAAGTATACCTAGCAGTTTCTTCCGGAGGCAGGAGTGCAGAAGGTGCTCCGGATTATGTTTCTGCTTATATCAAAGATGTTTTCAGAAATTATTCGGGAATTACTGATGTGGAAACCTATCGCATTGAAGGGACTATGGAGAATGGTTTTAAAGCGGATTATGAAAGTATTTTGAAAGATTTTAATTCTACGAATGAAGTATTTTGAAAGCAGATTTTATTGTAAACGCAAAGTTTTCTATTCTTGATCCTGAATATAAGGGGAGCGAAGAAGGAATCAACAAGTTGATTGGATGAAGCTTTGGAGCTTTATAGTATTTTGTTTTTAACGCAAAGGCGCTAAAGGATTTTATTCTAATGTATATTTAAGGCGCAAGAAAATCAAAGATTTTCAGCAGGGAATTACAATAATATTCTTGTGCCTTAAAAATGATTATGATTGTTTTCGCACCGTCGTGGTTTCTTTAATTCAGGATTTCGTTCATTTCGGTGAGAATGATGGGTTTTCCATCGGTGATTACAATGGTATGTTCGTGCTGAGCCATATAGCCGCCTTTATTTCCTACCATTGTCCACCCGTCTTTCAATTCTACTGCAAGATTGGAATCGGTGGAAATAAAAGTTTCAATAGCCACCACAGAGTTTTTCTTGAATCTTCTGGAATCAAAACGGTTTTTGTAGTTCAGTAATTCATCGGGCTGTTCATGTAAACTTCTCCCTACTCCATGTCCTGCAAGATTTTTAATAACTTTAAGGCCTCTTTTCTTCGCTTCTGTTTCCATTAGATGCCCAATGTCTGCGATTTTCACTCCACCTTTTATATTGTCAATAGCTTTCTTTAAAATCTCTTTAGATGCTTCCACTAGCTTCTGATGTCCATGAATATCTTTTCCAATGACAAAAGAGCCACCGTTATCGGCCCAATATCCACCAAGTTCAGCAGAAACGTCAATATTGATGAGATCACCTTCTTTCAAAATCCTTTGATCAGTCGGAATACCATGGCAGAATTCATTATCCACGCTGATACATGTCCAGCCTGGGAATCCATACGTCAGATAAGGAGCAGATTTTGCCCCGAAACCTTCTAGTATTTGGGCTCCATACTCATCAAGATCTTTTGTGGTCATGCCAGGTTCAGCATACTCGATCATCTTTTTCAGGGTATAGGCAACGGCTTCACTTACTTTTTGCATTCCGAGCATCTGATCTTCGTTGGTGATTGACATAGTTTTGTTTTGATTGTTATTGAGAACTACAAAGTTAGGAAATTAAAATATTCTGATACGATTTGTTTTAATTCCCAAAGTTCGTGTATTGAAAAACGAGATTATCAGGTACTTTAATATTCTTCTACCCCCTTCACCAACCCCCTCTACCCCCTTGGGTAAGGGGGTATACCCTGTTATATAAGGGGCTAGAGGGTGTTCATTAACGGTCTCCAGCCACTTTGATAAGTGGGTAAAGGGGCTTATAGAACGGTCTGGAGACCGTTAATGAAGTAGTTCGAGGCTGTTCCGAAGGGGCTCCAGCCACTTTATAAAGGGGCTGAAGATACTTAATATAGTGGCTAGAGGTACTTTCCAGGTGGCTGAAGGTTATTTATAAAGTGGTTTATGGTATTTTGATAAGGATGTACGAGGACTTTTTAAAACAAAAACCACTGCAAAAGCAGTGGTTTTATTCTTTGTGGGCGAGCGAGATGCTCGCGCCAGTGGGGTACCACACGATATAATCGTACGGGAGCGGGGGGGGATTCTAGTATTTATAAGCTTTTACTGCTCCGTTTCTATATATGTAAACACTATCTTCCCCTTTATGCTTCACTATACTATCATTTTTTTTATATATAAACCTATCAGAACCATTAAAACGTAATGTCTTTTTTGTTGACAAAATAATTGTTAACCAACCATGATTATGATGATCAATATATAAACTATCAATTTTTCCAAAAAAATTAGTATCCAAATTCTTTTGTATTATCTTTTCAGGTCTAGATTTCTGATATTCTTTATAAAAAAAATACCCTGAAGTAAAAAGACAGAATAATATCAGACCTATAACATTTTTATATTTTATCATTAATTCCCAAATTTTTTAAGTTTTGAAGAATAAGTTGTACCAAACTGTACACTACCACCTAATGATACTTTAGGTCTTTTCAAAAAATTCCAAATACCAGACGACACACTTGCACCACCCATTGAGACATTTTGTTGTTTATCATTTAAAGCAGTTTCACCATAATTTCCAGAAAATGGACCAATTCCCACTGCTCCATTCCAGTACTTACCGTTCATATTATCTGCAGTTAGTGGATCATATCCATTTTTAGTAGTATATTCATTATATGCAACACCAGCACCTACATTTAATCCATAAGATTTATACAAATTAATATATATTGAACTGTCATAGTTACCACTGAAGTAGCCTATTTCAAATCCCGCACCTGCACCTACTGTAAGTTCTCCTCCAATACCTACTGTAAAAGGCTTATCAAGAACTTGTACACCCCAGTTTCTGCTGGATTCCAAATTAGTAAAAAACTGACCTTTCATACTTTCAGGACCGTCAGAAGCGTGATATTCAAAACTATTTGCATCTCCTGAAGACATATTTAACCAATCTCCATCGCTGTAAAGTGCAACTTTGCCTATTGTTTCGTCTCCATAGGTTACATTAAACTGCCCCTCTTTTCCTAAATATTCTCCTTGGACTAAACCTTGATCTTTGAGACTATTAAATTGTTCGGCAGAAGTAATTGAAGCATCATAGGTAAATGTTTTTTTATTACTGTCCCAAAACCAGTCTGTTCCTTGTCTTCCATCCGGATCAATAAATCTGATAGGATTATTAAAAGCATATGCATACGGTGAAAATCTTCTTGATACTTCTGCAAGTGGATCATACTGTCCCCAGATTACAGCATCCGGCATGTACATTCTCGCACCATAGTCATACATTCCAGTCTCCTGAAGCTCCTTTCCATTATACTTGTAGTTCTATAAGCATTCCATTGTAGGAAAATATTCTGAAAATGTAACACTCCATTTATTATCAAATCCTCCATTAATAATAATGTAATCAATTCCTTTTTTTAGCTTAAAATTCATCTCACCTTTTTTCTTAGATGTAATTTTAATCTTTTCATCCCTTTTAAGAACTCTAATTTGTGTATATCCACAGGTATAATTTTGAAAATTATACCTTTTACCATTTATAGTAATAACATCGTCAATAAAAGCAGCATTATTAAAAGATAATAAAACTTCGTCATCTTTTTTAAGAAATTCTTTTGGAATATTTTCCAAATAAGATTTATATGCTGTACTATCTGTTTCTGTTGCTTTCGTTTTATCTTGATAATAAAAATCAATATTATTTTGTGCGAAGCAACTATTGTTGGTCAGTAAAACAATTATAAAAAAAAATATTATTTTCATTATTTTTTATTTTTTGGTAATCTAAATGAGTTGGCTTTAACAGTTTCTTCCATCTTCTGTATCTGATTTTTATTAAATTCCACACCTAATCCTTTCATTGAAGAAATTGGGTTTTCATATGAATTCATCCTATTGTTAATATTGGCAGGAGTAGCTTCAACTCCTGAATTTGGCTCCCAGATATGTTCTAAACCAAAAGTATGACCAATTTCATGCGTAATTGTATCTGTATCTCCATTCTTTGCATTAACAGTTGCTGTAATTGGATTTCCGAGTGGTGCGTCTCCAAGAACTGTTCCCGTCATAGTAGTACCGTTATCATTTACTATTGTTACAGATCGTCCTGGAAAAGTCATATCAATGTTATAAGTAGCATTACTATCTTGAATAATTGTAAGATCGAGTCCTTCTTTTTTAAAGTTATTTTCTACGGTTGAAAGTTTTTGTTGAACTTGTTCATTAGTAAAAGAGCCTTGTGTAACATTTGTTCTTAATTCAACTTTTGCTGGAGTATTCAAATTAAATCCAGATATATCATTAGATACAGGGGTATTCCGTGTAGATTTATTAATTAACTCAGCTTCTAACCCTTCTAATTCTCTCGCATCAATAACTCGATTTTCAGAAAACGCATAAGTACTATTATGGGTATATTTTTCAGCGAGCGGGTCAATGTTGAAGAAACGTCCAATATCAGGCATATAATTTCTCCATTTAAACGAGTAAAAACCAGTCTCCTGTAACTCTTGTCCCTGATACTTATAATTATATGGAACCCCTCCAAAAGGAGCTGGTACAATAAGGCCCTCCTGATGTTTTAATCCAAAAGGATAATAATTGTTGGCATCAATGACCTCAGCTATACCACTGCCATTACTTCTGTAACTCACTCTTACATTTCCTAAATGATCCGTATAATTGTAAATATACTTATTTTCAGTAAAATCATAATACCCTTCTGAGGTAGGCACAAATTTCAATACAGGAATGGTATAAAGAGAAGCTGCAGTGTCATAGGCATGTCTGTTATCATACTGGAAGCCGTCAAGATAATTGGTTTCTATAGGTCCGTTATGATCGTATACCTTAGATACTTTCATGCCATCTGCCCTGTAGATATAACTGGTTGTAGAGTTATCTATTATCCCTGCATTAACCGCAATATTATTGGGAAGATTCAGATAATTATAGCTGATCTTCATTTTACGGTCAGGATGATCGGTCATATTCCCGTTAGGATTATAAGCCATAGTTCCCTGCAAAGCATCATATCCTGAACGGTTGTTAATGACACCGGCAGGAAGGGTGATTTTGTCCAGTACATTACTTTTGTCCCCATTCTGATAGTTATAGATCAGATCATCAATCTTCTCTGCTGTTGTTCCTCCGGCAGCAGGCCATGATAATCTCTTTAAGGTTTTAATATTCCCATTGAGATCATAGCTCAGCTCTTCATTAAAATAGTTATTTTGGGCTAAAGAAGCATTGGGCTGGGAATAAGCTCCTTTCAACACCCTGTTTAAAGCATCATACTGGTAATTGTATCTTTTCAACCCCTCGGAACTGGAAATATTCCAATCAATCTCAGCAATATTCCCATTAAACCTTCCGGATGAAGTATTGGTATAAACAGGATTGTTATACTTCATCTCATAGCCAAATAATTTCCCGTTCAGATTAGCAGGATCATTGATTTTAGTCATCCAACCACGGATATTGTATTGGTAAGCAATGGTCTGTAATGGGGAGGCCGCAGCTATTCCTCCTACTTTCTTAGATTCCAGCTGGGAAAGTTCATTGTATTTGTTTTGAGCAATGTATTCAACTGGATTACTTCCTATCTGATGAGTCTGGGTCAGAAGCCTGTTCTGGGAATCATAGGTGAATTTTTCTACAATGATTTTTTCAGGGTCTGAACCCAGCCTTTTATGGTAAGTATTGGTCTGAAGGATAACCCCGGTATAGTCAAGCTTATTATTAATCACAGTATAGCCTCCAAGATAATTACGACTTCTTGATCCGATATTTCTTCCTTTGGTATCATACCAGATAAAATTCCTTGTCCAATTGTCATCTTCTATATTCTTTACATAAGAAGCTGTAAGAAATCCTTTAGTGGTTTGTGCATTAGCAGGATTATCTGTAAGAAGAGGTTGGGCAAAGACATTGGTTACCGCAGGGGAGCCTGTCGGATAAGTATCATAATAATTAACCGTTAACAGCGTAGTGACAGAACCAGGATAACTGGCAGAACCATTATCATAATATACTCCTACCCCGCTGTTGGTAAATCCTACGGTAGAGGACCTGGTTACATTATTACTCCCCTTAGCATCTGCTGATATTTGCTCTGCAGCTCTTCCTGCTGTACCATACACCTGAGTACTTGTGTATATTCCGGTGTAGGCAGCTCTTCCGAATTGGTCATACTTGGTAAAAAGCCACTGTTTTAATGCTCCCATGACAGCATCCTGGGTCATGATCAGCCTGTCCTGTTTGTCATACACCATATATTCCCAGCCTTTTCCGGGAAGTTTCTTTTCTACCAGACGGTTCCTTCCGTCATATTTATACTGGTAACATAAATCACTAAGTACGGTATTGGGATCTGCTTCTACGGAAGCTTTAGGAGGAATCACAAAAGCCAGCTGGTTATAATCATTGTAAACATAATAGGTATCTGCACTTTCTGTAGCACTGATTACTTTTCTGACCAATACCACCTGCCCCTGGCCGTTTTTAAACTCAATGGTTGAGTTGCCGTCTTCATCGGTGACTGTATTTTTATACAGCTGTCCTACTGCATAGGAACCGGATGGGATGAGTTGGGAAGTAAAAGTGGTATAGGTAAAAGTGGCTGTATATTTTTTAACCTCACCATCGACATTGGCGTCATATCCAAATTGTACGGGTTTGTTATCCCAGGCATTTCCCACTTGTTTCTGCTCCAGAATTCTGTCTAAAGGTGAGTTTTCCAAAACCTTTTCTGAATAGATCTTTTCATTGCCATAGGTGTTAGGATAAACACCCAAAGGTCCTGAATAATAGTTCCCGTTACTTGTGGAAAGTTGGGGAACAGGAAGATAGTCTTTAACCTGTCTTCCGAAAGGATCATATTCAATATGGGTCACAACATCTTTTCCCAAAGGTGAAGCTTGTAAGTTGATAATCTGCTTGGGTCTTCCCAATCCGTCAAAATACTGTACCGTTTCTAAGGATTTGGTAGCAGCTGTTCCATTATAATCTAAATATGTTTTGGTCTGAATATAATTTTCATTGCTTGAAATCGTGGAAAGCTGGGCATAGGTTATATTAGATAAGAGCAAGGCTCCTATTGGTATTATAAGTTTTTTCATCAGTTTTAGTTTTTATAATTGTATTTCATTTCTTTCAGCACTTTGCCATTCACATCAATCACTTTTTCAAGCCTGTTAGCCGAATCATAAACATAAAATTCGCTAATTCCGGATGGTGAAGTGATACTTCTTACTCCTACTAAAGGATCGTAAGTATAAGTAGTGATCTGATAACCGGATAATGCCGTATTAGCTCTAAAGGCATTCAATGCTGATAAAAATGCTGTCTCATCATTACCAGAAGCTGCTAGAGCATCTGTATTGGAAGCATTTACAATAGCATCAATTAATGATTGCTGGATATCTGTTAATTTGGCACCTTCTATCTTAGCAATGGGCTGAGTTTGGTTATAGCCCCAGATAATTACTGTTGAAATACCATCTTTTGTGGTATACTGCTGTAAGTTTCCTTTTAAATCATACTGATCGTAAGTCACTTCTGTAGAAATAACATTTTGTAGGTCAGTAGATATTACAGAACTTGGGAGTAAGCTCAAAGGATTATCATATTTTGTTTCTATATTTGACACCATTACATTATCTTTTTTCGTAATGGTTTGCAATGGAATACCTATTATATTGGCATTGATAAGCCTCTGATTATTTTTCTCATGGGCATAGCTGAAAGTAGTTTCTGTAATTGTATTGTCAGCAAAAGTAGCTTTTTGTTTTATTGGATAATCTCTGGTATTATAGGTAATATCTTCAACCGTTTTTAAAGTCTTCCCGTTAAAAGATTCTGTAGTCTCAGAATGGATAGGATTTGCTTTTCCTATAATCTCCTGCACTGGAAGAATTCGCATCATACTACTAACGTTGCTGCGGTTATCGCAAAACACATTCAATCCCTGATTTTGTATGCAACCAGCATAATAATTTTCATAGGAATTAAAATGACCAGCATACACATACTCTGAGTAGGGTGAATTTATGTAGCTTATATTTAATCCCGTAAGAACTCTTGAATCATAGATATTATATTCTGTATCCTTTTTATATAGACTTAGATTCATATTGTCCTTTTTTTCATCCTTTGTCAATAGTCCTCTTTTGTAATCATAATTATCTACGGGAAGAAATGGTGGCAATTCAAAATTAATATAGTGTGAATCCGGATTTGGTTTATCAATAGGTGAAGTGTAAGAATATTCTGTTCTACCCTTGCCCGTTTCCAAAACCGTTATATTCTGATAACCCACATCAGAGCCCTGTGTTTTCTGAACAGGAAGAAAACTCTGAGATGAATAGATCGCAAATTCATTGGCATAAGGATATTGACAATATCCTACCGACATGCCTCCACAAGTCGAAACAAACTTATTACTATACCCATACTTATAAGTCAACAAAGGTTTTGGAAATACCAAGGCACCACTACTTTTTCCTGAATCCGTAAATGTGTTATATGAAAATGTAACTTTCTTTTGAGGAGTGGCATCATTGGGATTGTCATAATAACTGATTGTATTAATTCTTATTCCTCCTCCGTTAAGCCACTGTTTTTGTACGGGATTTTTTGTCTTAAATGAATATTTAATATTAGCAGTTCCCTGGTCATTTGAATTGGTCCAGGTAAATTTAATTCTATAAAAGTGTCCGCCTTCTAAATTAATTTCTTTATCTGTAGTATTGATACCATATGACTGTACCAACTCTTGGCTCAGGTTTAATTTTTCTAAGAATAAAAATCCGATATTATCGTTATTGTTTAAAATTTCGCCACTTTCCAATAATAATATTTTATTCTGAAGAACCTTTCCTAAACTATAAGTAGCAGAATTAAAAAAAGTACTATGTAATGTAACATCAGTAACATTACTATAAGTCCAGTTTTCAATATTATCATCAAAATTAGTAATTGGCATTCCCAAATGATCTGATGAGTAAGTATTGGCTCCAAAATCAAAAGTCCTAATTCCTCCCGAAGGAAGTTTCATACTTTTGAGAATATTCATATTGATACAATCCGGTGAAACATATTTTGCCAAAAGAGGATTAGCATTAGGACGAGGACAGTTAAACCACCCCCATGAATCTGTTCCCAAAGTTCGATTCTGCGGATTGGATGTATAGTCTAATATATAATCATATTCTTTATTGGAAGAAGAATCAAACTTAGTTACTTTTGAGAGTGATAACGTTGTGTTAGGCAAATTTCCTCCTGCTAAATTATAAGTAAAATAGCTATAAGATAACTGGTGTGTTTCCAGTAGTTTTCCGGATGCATCAAAAACTTTAACCTTATCTAATTTTTGCAGCTGCTGAGGCAGACTATAGCCTGAATCATTTCTTTCCTGCAAATATGTAAAATTAATTTTTCCTTTTCCCGGTATTTCTATTTCTTTTAAACTTCGGACAAATGTATTATTTGTGATGATGTTCGTTTCGTAAGAAGCCGGCATCTGGCTATCGAAAGTTGTTGCTACAGGCAAAGAGTTTGCATCTTCACTTGCAAACTTATTTCTGGTTATATTAGAATAATCTGTATACTGGATCTCGGAAGGAGGATAATACTCCAGCTTTACCAATTCTGTTTTGGATGTGTTGGCAACTTTGCTCAGGTGAAAAGCAGTAGTACTTTCACCGGAATCTTTTGAATTGGTTTGAAATGAATCATAATAACCTATTTTATTAGATATACTGGATCTTTGAGTTCTCTCTAATACATCAAAAGTAAAACTATTTCCATATTCATCAAGAATTATAAAAGATGCTACCTCTAATGCATTACCAGAGTTAGTAGAGCCTATGGTAATTTTTAGATTATTTTTATCTAACTTTTCAACATATAAATTATTATCGGAAGATTTTTTAATGATAAATCGCCCAGTATAACCCATAAAATTATATTGATAAAGATCATACTCAGTATCATATCGGCTAAAAAACAATGCATCAAATAAAAGCTTTTTATATTGATCCGTATGATATACACCACCTACTGCTAACTCATCCAAATATTTTCTTGTATAATTGGTGTGGGCTCCTGCATAATTATATTCATCATAAAGAATTCCTACCCTTTGCTCAACTCCTTCAAAATTACGATCATCCGCACTTCCTCTTATAGTTTTGGTGATAGTTCCTCCGGCAAACAGACTCCATCCTAATCCTTCTTCTCCCGATTTGTCAAGAGGCTTTGCATTAAGAGGGTGATAATTTAGCGAAACGTTCATAGAAATTTTAGAATCATTTGTTGAGATAGCTGCAAGTGGAATTTTAATATCCGGAATTCCTGTGTAGTAGCTTACAGGAACTTCTTCAAATTTCATTAAATTATTAGCAGTGGGAGCAGCCGGATAAATTTGTTTTATATTATCCATAGGACTGCTTGCGGAAGCCGGATTTGAATTTATAATCTGTGAGTGTAAATACTGCATGAAAAACAATGACAGTATTAAGTATTTTTTCCTCATTTGTCTATTTCTTGATTAGTTTAGCATTCGCCGTTTTATTGTTATCAGTTTTTATCGTCACCAGATAAGCTCCCTGCACCAAAGCCTGAGTATTAATCTTAGTCACTTTATTCTTAGTTTTTATACTCTGAAGCTGTCTCCCGCTCATGTCATATAATAAGATATCTGCATCTTTAAAATCAAAACCGATTTCTATATAAGCATAATCTGATACTGGGTTCGGATAAATTTTGATGTCATATTTTTCAATTAACTGATCAACCTGTTTGTCTCCTAGCTTTACGATCTTCCAGTTTTCTTTACCCAATTCTTCTGCACTGGTTCCTGCCAGAACAATAGAACCATCTCTATTAAGTTTTAAATCAGAAAGTCTTTCTTCCTTTTTTCTGGATTCTCCTTTGACATGTTTTCTCCACTGCTCATTGCCATTCTGATCTAAATACAGTATCCAGAAGGTTTCATCATCAGTTTCTACTCTTCCTTCAGCCTGAGTATAGCCTCCCAATAAAATTCCTTTGGAAGATTTATCATCTACAGAATGAATTACGCTTATTCCCATCAAAATATCCCTATTTTTGAAGTTGTAAGATTTCTGCCACTGCTCATCACCTCTTTCATTTAAAGAAATCAGCCAAAGGTCTGTTCCTTCTTCAATTCCAACCACTTTATTTCCTGATCTTTCCGATCTGGATTCTCCACCAATGATAAAGCCGTTTGAAGTCAAAGCTAGTGTTCTGACATGATCATCACCTTTCCCTCCAAAGTTCTTTTCCCATTCTACTTTTCCGTTTTTATCGAGTTTTACGATCCAGTAATCACCTTCTCCGAAATTTTCAGTTTGTTTCAAGTTTCGGGACACGGGATTCGAGTTTTGAACGTTTGAAACAGAACCCGCATCTCGCATCTCGGAACCCTTTTCAGATCCCGAAACACGAACCTCGGAACTCCTGGAATAAATACCTAATAATGCTCCTCCATCTTTCGTTGGAATCATCTTTTCTACTTCGTCTAAGCCTTTTCCGCCTAAGATTAATTGGGAGAGCTCTTTTCCGTTTTTATCTAGTTTTGTGATCAGAACGTCTTTAGAGCCGTAACCTTTTGAAGAGTTTTGAACATTCCCTGCAACAAAGAATCCTAAATCTGTAGTTTGAATCACAGCCCTTGCTTCTTCGTCGGAAGAACTTCCTAAAGTTTTCTGCCACAATTCATCTCCGAATTCATTGATTCTGATCAGCCAGATATCTGACCCGCCCTTTGAATCCTCTTTTTTATCCAATCCTTTTCCTGAATAAGAAGTTCCGGCTAAAAGAAATCCGCCATCCTGTGTTGTGACTGTAGCTGATAAATAATCATGATTGGATCCCGAGAAGTATTTTTCCCAGGCTTCTTCTCCCTGCTGGTTCAATTTTACCAGATGAAAATCGTAACCATTATTTTGCTTGCTGCCTGAGGCTTGCTGCTTATCGCTTTGGATAGAGCTTCCCGTTATCAGATACTGCTGATCGATTGTTGTAGTAACCTGGCTAAGAAAATCCTGAGTAGAGGATTTGATGTCTTTCTGCCATACCACTTCCTGAGCAGAGATGCTCAGAATAGCGCATAAACTTAGCGCTCCGAGATAGATTTTTTTCATTCCCGTATTGTTGTTTTTTTGAGTTAGTAATTAGTTTATTAAAACTTCGCGAATTTAACACTTTTTAAGACATTAAAATCACAAAGTTGCGATTTAACATAAATCTTACTATTTATTATTAAATCCACTTTATTATATTGAAATTCATTTTATTCTGGTGTAAAATTATCCCCGGATAACGACAAAACCTGTCGCATTAAAAACAAAAAAGGGCCAACTCAAAAGAATTGACCCTTCCAAAAAACATTAACTGTTTATTGATAGAATTATGATGTTTTATTTCCAGCCTCCACCTAAACTTTTATAGATGTCAACTACTGTGCTGAGCTGTTTTTGTTTTGCCTCAATAAGTTCCATTTTGGCATCCAAAGCATCTCTTTGGTTCAAAAGAACTTCAAGATAATCTGCTCTGGAATTACGGAATAACTGATTGGCAATATCAATAGACTGGTCCAGGGCTTTAGTTTCCTGAGATTTCAGTTGATAATACTGATCTATATTTTTAACCTTTGACATCAGATTGGCAACATCCAGATAAGCGTTCAAAATGGTTTTATCATATTCGTACAATGCCTGAACCTGTTTTGCATCTGCTGTCTGGAAATTCGCTTTTATGGCGCTTTTGTTAATAAGCGGTCCTGCCAATTCACCTGCCAGATTGTAAGCAATGGATTCAGGCAATTTAACAAGATAAGATGGTTTGAAAGCCTCCAGTCCTAATGTCGCAGAAATTTCCAAAGAAGGATAAAACTCTTTTCTTGCTGCTTCCACATCCAGCTTTGATGCTTTCAATTCCAGTTCTGCCTGCTTGATATCAGGACGGTTTGCCAATAACTGTGATGGAATTCCGGTATAGACTGTAGGAGGAATCGTAGACATAAAGTTTTCCTTTGTTCTCACAATAGGTTGTGGATATCTTCCTAACAGGGCATTAATTTCGTTTTCCTTCTCAGTAATTTGCTGACGGATCGTATATTCAGCAGCCTTAGATTTCGCCAATTCTGCTTCAAATTTTTTCACCGCCAGTTCCGTTGCAGCCGCAGCTTCTTTCTGAATTTTGGAAATTTCCAACGCTCTCTGCTGAAGCTTGATATACTGCTGTATAATATCTAATTGATTATCAAGGGCCAACAATTCATAATAATTATCAGCAACTTCTTCAATAAGATTAGACAGGACAAAGTTTTTGCCTTCTACGGTAGAAAGATAATGGGCAACTGCAGATTCTTTTTCGGTTCTGAGTTTTTTCCAGATATCAATTTCCCAGCTTGCATTTAATCCTGCTTCAAAATTTCCCAGCGGATCAGGCATTTCTTTTCCAGGTTCTATTTCTGTAGTGGCATCACCCGCTCCTTCACTGGTATAACGCCCTGCTTTTTTTAGTCCGGCTCCTATTCCTGCTGAAACAGTTGGAGTAAGCCTTCCTTTTTTAGCTAAAACACCACTTTTAGCAATTTCAATTTCCTGAAGGGTAATTAATAGTTCCTGATTATTTTTTAATGCTGTTTCGATCAGCGTTACCAGATTTGGATCCGTAAAGAACTGTCTCCATGGAGTTGTTCCGCTATTGTTATTTGCATCCTGCTGTTCTTCCTGATTAAAGTTCTGAGGAATATTTTCTTTTACCTCGTCTTTTATGACAGTCGCCATGGGCGCCTTACAACTTGCAAGTACAAGTGATAAGGCAATGGCTGTGATTATATTTTTAGTCTTCGAATTTTCCATCATGTTCATAAGGTTCAGTTTGTTCTGTTAAAGGATTCTCTTCTTCATATCTCGCCAGTCTGGACTTGTCTGCAATGGTTCCGAAGATATAATACAATCCAGGGATAATCATCAATCCGAAAATGGTTCCGATCAACATCCCTCCTGCTGCTGCAGTACCAATTGTTCTGTTACCAACTGCTCCCGGCCCTGTTGCAATAACCAATGGAATCAAACCGGCAATAAATGCAAACGATGTCATTAGAATCGGACGGAAACGAATGGCAGCACCTTCAATAGCCGCTTTTGCCACAGGAATTCCCTCTTCCGCTTTCTTCTGTACAGCGAACTCGACAATCAAAACCGCATTTTTACCCAAGAGTCCAATCAACATGACCATCGCTACCTGTGCATAAATGTTATTCTCCAATCCTAAAAGTTTTAAGCATAAAAACGCTCCGAAAATACCAACCGGAAGGGATAAAATCACCGGAAGCGGAAGAATAAAACTTTCATATTGTGCCGAAAGAATCAGATAAACGAATCCTAAACATACCAGGAAGATAAATACGGCTTCATTTCCACGGCTTACTTCGTCTTTGGAAATACCTGCCCAGTCGATACCAAAACCTCTTGGAAGTGTTTTATCTGCAACTTCCTGAATTGCCTTAATCGCCTGTCCGCTACTATATCCTGGTGCCGGAGTTCCACTCACCTCTGCAGAGTTATACATATTGTGCCTTGTAATCTCAGATAATCCATATACCTTTTCCAATCTCATGAAATCTGAATAAGGAACCATCTGATCTTTATCATTTTTAACATAGAGCTTCAACAGATCTGTTGGTAGAGCACGGTATTGAGGGCCCGCCTGAACAATTACCTTATAAGGCCTGTCAAAACGGATGAAACTCGTCTCATAGTTGGACCCGATTAATGTGGATAAGTTATCCATCGCTTTTTCAATGGTCACTCCTTTTTGTTCTGCAAGATCATTATCAATCTTAAGCATATATTGCGGGAAACTCGCAGAATAGAAAGTAAATGCAGATCCCAGTTCCGGACGCTTCTTAAGCTCCTTCACAAAGTCATTACTTACCTGTTCCATTTTATGATAGTCTCCACTTCCTGCTTTATCGAGTAAACGAAGTTCAAAACCTCCGGCAGCTCCATATCCGGGAACGGATGGTGGCTGGAAGAATTCTATATTGGCACCCGGAATATTCTTCGCTTTTTCCTCAAGTTTTTCTATGATTTCAGCGGCGGATTCTTTACGTTCTTCCCAGCTTTTCAAGTTGATCAGACAGGTTCCCGAGTTAGATCCGGTACCTTCTGTCAAAATCTCATATCCTGCTAAGGATGAAACAGACTGTACACCATCAATGTCTTCAGATTCTCTTAAAAGTTCTTTAGCAATCTGATTGGTTCTTTCTAATGTAGATCCCGGAGGAGTCTGGATAATGGCATAGATCATCCCCTG
Organism: Chryseobacterium indologenes; assembly: GCF_018362995.1. Lineage (NCBI taxonomy): Bacteria > Pseudomonadati > Bacteroidota > Flavobacteriia > Flavobacteriales > Weeksellaceae > Chryseobacterium > Chryseobacterium indologenes. The sequence goes on along the minus strand of NZ_CP074372.1, from coordinate 4,326,958 downwards.
ATCTTCAGCCGGAATAAATCCTGAAGGCAAAGAGTTACTCAGGAAGAATGTACAGGCACAGAATGCTAACAGTAACGGCAACGTGATTGTTTTCTTCGTCACTGTTTTATTCAGCATCTTCTCATATTTCCCGGCACCTTTTGTAAAGATATTATTGAACTTATCAAGGAAAATAGTAATCGGAGTCTTCTTTTTAGGCTTACCGTGGTTATTTCTTAAGATCAACGCACACAATGCCGGTGTTAAAGTAAGTGCCACCACCCCTGATAAGATAATGGACGAAGCCATTGTAATAGAGAACTGACGGTAGAATACCCCAACCGGTCCGGACATAAATGCAATCGGGATAAATACGGATGCCATTACCAAAGTAATTGCGATAATCGCTCCACTGATCTCATGCATTGCCTCCTCTGTTGCTTTCAATGGGGAAAGATGTTTTTCTTCCATTTTGGCGTGAACAGCTTCAATTACCACAATCGCGTCATCTACTACAACCCCGATCGCCATTACCAGGGCAAAGAGGGAAATCATATTCAGGGTAATTCCAAAGGCGGACATCACCGCAAATGTTCCTACCAATGAAACCGGAACGGCTAGTGCCGGAATCAAGGTTGAACGCCAGTCTCCAAGGAATAGGAATACCACAATTGCAACCAAAATAAAGGCTTCAAACAAGGTATGAATTACTTTTTCCATAGAGGCATCCAGGAATCTGGAAACGTCATAGCTGATGTCATAATGCATTCCTTTAGGGAAGTTATTTTTTTCAAGATCCTTCATCAATGCTTTTACGTTTTTGATAACGTCGCTTGCATTAGATCCATAGGATTGTTTTACAGTAATCGCCGCAGAAGGTTTTCCATTTAATGTAGAATAAATATCATACATGGAACTTCCGAATTCTATGTCTGCAACATCTTTCAGTCTTACAGATTCACCATCCGGTTTTGCTTTTAGGATAATGTTTCCATAATCTTTTTCATTGTTGAAACGACCCGGATATTTTAATACATATTCAAATGACTGCGAGCGTTTTCCTGAACTTTCTCCTGTTTTACCCGGAGAAGCCTCCAAACTCTGCTCATTCAGAGATTCCATTACTTCATCAGCTGAAATATTATAAGCTGTTAATCTATCCGGTTTAAGCCATATACGCATTGCATATTCACGGGTTCCCAGGATGTCAGCAAAACCAACACCACTTACCCTTCTCAATTCAGACATTACATTAATATCTGCATAGTTGAAAAGGAATTTCTGGTCAGCTTTAGGATCATCACTGTACAGGTTAATATACATCAACATGTTAGGTTCCTCACGGGTGATCTTTACCCCTTCACGTACTACAAGAGGAGGAAGCTTATTCACCACTGAAGATACACGGTTCTGAACGTTTACTGCTGCTACGTTGGGATCTGTTCCCAGATCAAATACAATCTGAATGGAAGCTTCCCCGTCGTTTCCGGCATCCGAGGTCATATATTTCATCCCCGGAACTCCGTTTAACCCTCTTTCTAAAGGGATCACTACGGATTTAATCAACAATTCGTTGTTAGCTCCCGGATATTCTGCGGTAATATTTACTTTAGGCGGAGAAATGGATGGGAACTGCGTCACCGGAAGTTTTACCAATGACAATATCCCCATAAATACAATAATCAATGAGATTACTATAGACAGAACTGGTCTGCGAATGAATTTCTTAAACATACTACTTCATTTTAGAGACCACTACTCTGCTTTTAATTTCAATGATTGAAGAACTTTCTTAGGATCCTGGAATTTTGTTTTCACCTTTTGATCATCCTTCACTTTCTGAACTCCTTCCAAAAGAATCTGATCTCCTTTTGAAATTCCTGAACCTACTACATAAAGATCGGGAAGTTCATAAGCGATTTTGATATTTCGGGATTTAGCAACCCCGTTTTTATCAATGACGAATACGTATTTCTGATCCTGAATCTCATAAGTAGCTTTCTGTGGAATAATGAGTGCATTATGAACAGGCATTGACATCTGTATTTTTCCTGTTTCGCCATTTCTTAAAAGTTTATCAGGATTCGGGAACTTGGCACGGAACGCAATATTACCTGTTTCGTTATCAAATTCTCCTTCTATGGTTTGGATTTCACCTTTCTGCGAATAGGTTTCTCCATTCGCTGTGATCAGGGATACCTGATTGCTTCCTCTGTCTGCAGCGTGAGTCTGATAACTTAAATATTCCGGTTCAGAAACGTTAAAGTAAGTATAGATACTTGTGTTATCTGACAATGAAGTCAGCAAATCACCTTCATCTACAAGACTTCCAAGTTTCAAAGGAATTCTGTTGATAACACCAGAGAACGGTGCTTTGATATCAGTAAATGAAAGATGGATCTGAGCCAGTTTCATTTCAGCATTAGCAGCATCCAGCTTGGCTTTTGCCATTGCTTTTTCATTTTTAGAAACAATATTGTTTCCTGCTAATGTACTTGCATTTTTCAATTCGATAGAAGCCTGTTCTACCTCTGCTTTTGCTTTTAATAATTCTGCCTGGTACAATTTAGGCATGATTCGGAACAATGTCTGTCCCGCCTGTACGTATTGTCCTTCATCTACAAAGATTTTTTCCAGGAAACCTTTTTCCTGAGCCCTTACTTCAATGTTTTTTACAGATTGAATCTGGGCTACGTATTCTTTGTTGATTACAGTGTCCATTACTACAGGAGATGTCACCGGATATACGGTAACTTCTTCTTTTTCTTCTTTTTTCTTATTGCAGCCAACCGCCAACAGAAGGGCACTCAGCGCAATTCCCGAAGCAACTCTCTTTATCATAATTCTAGAGTTTATATAAATCGTTAATGTTTTGATAGAAATAAAAACGGTAATAAAAGGGGGTACGATGTGATGATTACCAGCATACACAACGCAAAGTATTTCTACCCGGAATCAGGTAGAAAATGAGTAGATTGATGAAATTTTAAATTCTAATAGAACGGATAAGAATAAATCTTTTGGTGGCAAAGCCAAGAATAAAGCCATGAATATCAGGTCTAAACCTTTTATGGCTTTTTAACCCAAAAATATAAACCAGGCTGAAAACTCCTGCAAAAACAACAATCGCCTGCCATACATCAGACAGTTGGAAATCATTTTCAGCAAGTTCAAGTGTGGAATTGTCTACGGTATCGGCCATTTGCTGAACAGAGAGTTTTTCAAAAGTCTGATTCAAACGGTTGGCTCTTTTGGGCATATGATGAGAAACATGACCGGAATAGTCATTTCGAAGCGTTTTAACATCAAGTCTGCTTTCTACTACAAAGAGCAGAAAAAGACCGGTTAAAAAGTATACTATAAAGTTTCTCATTTTGAAGTGGCAAATGTACACCCAGATTATGATATTATCATAGTAGATTAACAAAATTTAACTATTCTTTAAATTACCTGAATCTGAAAACATGATAAATATTAAACATTTCCTTTATTCAAAGGTAATTCCAGCAATTATGACATCTCATCTGTGCAGGTTCAAATTTTCAAAAATCAAGCCATTTTTTTTGATTTAAGGAAATTTTAATTTTTACGTTGTTACTTTTTTGAACATTTTTAATGGCCTAGTATTCCATTTTTAAGAATTTCCGCAGTTAAACCTAAACTTTGTCATGAATATTAATTATTAACATTAACTTATTGTTACTCTCTTCTTTTTGAATTATTTTTGCCGAAAATTTACACAACAAATGAAAAATGAAAAAAAAGTATACTATACTATTGAAAACAAGTCCGTTAAAATCCCTGCATTAACAATAATTATACACAATTTTCCACAATAAATATTACTTTCTGTTTCGTGAATAATGTTTCAAAAAACAGTGAGTTAAAAATATATAAATTTAAAATTACTGTTACTTTATGTAAAATTAACATATATTTATTAAAAATATTTGTAAATTTATATAGTATTAATATCACAATTCATGAAACACTTTAAAATCACTTATCATTATGAAAAATTTATTAACAACAATCCTTCTGGGATTGACCATTCTTTCCCTAACAGCGTGTAAACATCCCGGAAAAGAAGCTGAAACCATTACCGCTGCTGCTCCCGAAAACACAGACGAAATTTTCAAAGATGTGTATGTTGACAGCTATGGAGAAAAGATAGAAGTAACGATCAACAACACTAAAAATACCGCAACAATACATTTAAACGGTAAAACTTTTGACCTTAAAAAAAGTGATGCTTTACCTGAATATACAGCCTCCAATGAAGAGTATCAATATTCTGATATTAAGGGAAATATAACTTTCCTTAAAAAGAATGTAGACATGGTACTGTTCCATCTTAAACAGGCAAAAAAAGAGTCTGGTCCGGCAAAAATGGCATCGTATTAGCATAAGGACTAGCATTCATTTAAAAAAAATAAGCATTATGAAAAGTTTATATTATTACTTATCGGCACTTGTAATTGCAACATTCCTTGTTGTTTCATGTAAAACACAAACCGCACAAAAAACGACTACTGATATTACCGGGAAAACCTGGAAACTTACAGAGCTTAACGGGAAACCGATAGAGCTTAAAAACCCTAAAAACAATCCTCATTTCAAACTTAATATGGATGGAATGAGATATGAAGGTCATGCCGGATGTAACGGATTTGGAGGAACTTTCGAGATCAAACCTGAAATCATGAGAATAAAATTCAATCAGGGAATGTCTACGATGATGGCTTGTGAAGATCTGGATATTGAAAACCAGTTTACAAAAGCAGTCCTTGCAGCAGATAACTACTCTGTAAATGGAAACACACTTACTTTAAACAAGGCAAGAATGGCTCCTTTAGCTAAATTTGTTCTTCAATAATCGTATTTATTTCACTTAAATAAAAAAAAGACGCTTCAATTCTGAAGCGTCTTTTTGTATGTATAGACTCTACTTCTTTTTATTGTAAATAAAATAACAGATCAGTAGGCTGATATTGACCAGAACGGCAAATCCATTAGATAAAATAATAGGCAGTTCGTCTTTTTTTATCCCATACCAGACCCACAGCGAAAGTCCCGAAATAAGAACCAAAAGCATGACCAGAGAAATATCTTCCACATTCTTTTCTTTGATCACCTTTACAAGCTGCGGAATCATCGAAACCGAAGTAAGAAAACCGGCAATGATCCCTAATACATTTACGTCCATAAGTTTTGTGGTTTTGAATCTCTACACTAATATATACTATTGAAACCTTTTTGATGACACTTCTTCATGCAAAGGGATATCGTTTTCAATGAAACGGAATAAATCGCGTGAGAAATAGCATCCATTCAGAATACCACGGGCCCCCATTCCATTAAAAATATACAAATTGTCCCATGTTTCATGTCTTCCAATGATTGGCCTTCTGTCTTTTACAGTAGGACGGAATCCAAAATGTACTTCTTCCACTTCAAAGTCATAGGGATAGAACTCAGAAAGTCCGTTGACTAGTTGAGTGACTGCTGAATCATCGATGTGGTGATGAAGCTGATCTCTGTCGTAGGTTCCACCGTAAAAATAAAGTCCGTTTCCGGTGGGAAATAAGAAATGCTTCTTTTTAATGGTGATGTTTTCCGGAATCGGTTGGGATAGCTTCACTTTTATATGATGCCCTTTATTGGGAACCACAGCAATTTCTGAAAAGTATGGATTATCTTTCACTCCCATTCCTTCGCAGAATATAATATTTTTGAAAGAAAAGTCTTTATAAACAGATTCGGAAGGGTTCAGTCGGGCATAATCGAATCTTTCTTTTATTAGATGATCATTTTTTTCCAAATAATTGAATAAACCACTAAAAAATCCATTAACATTGAGTCTGGCAGACTGATTGACCTTTCCGGTCTGAAAATCGTTTTTTACCCCGTTTAAAGAATCAAAATTTTGGTCAAGAAAAGCTGATAATTCTTCATTCTCTGATTTTTTTAACCAAAGATTCTGTTCATTCTCATCATGAAAAATTCTATGAATGGGAGCATTGATCAGATAATTTTCTCCGGTATAGGATTCTATTTCTTTGAGACTGTCTTTAAGAAAGTCTATTTGTTCCTGTGCTTTCCAGAAAGTGGTAAACTTCTTGAGAACAACAGGATTGATAATTCCGGCTGAAATCTGTGAAGCACTTTTTCTCCCTTCGGAAAAGACCACAAAGGACTTATTGTTTTTAATCAGCTGATGAGCCAGAAAAAGTCCTGCATATCCGTCTCCTACAATAATATAATCTACATTTTTCATGAGAAATTTCGTTTGTTTAAAGGTCATATGTAATCGCCTATCTCATTGATTATTGATCGGCAATAAACAAGGGCGATTTCATCATAAAAAAACCTGAGTAAAAATACTCAGGTTTTCTATAAATATCAAGTGAAATCTAGTAATTCCACATATCATTTTCCATGTCAAGAATCTGTGCTTTGATTCTATCGCTTTCTTCAATCTGTTCATCAGCATTTTTAGGAATATAGTCCTTAATAGTACCATCTCCTAAGCCGCTTGAAGACTTGTAAATAATAGAAGAGAATCTTCTTGCATTGATGATATCATCAAAAGATAAGTCGGCAGAAGAATTTTTTCTGTTGAAAACATAATTGTTTGCTAAAATATCACGAGCACTTGGATAATATATCCAGAATAAGTCGATCAATTCATCAGCACCAGCTAAAGGCTGACCGTCAGGACCAATTCTTCCAACAGATGTAGGATCTGGTCCCATAGCTGCGATTCCAAGAGGTCTGTATTTCATTTGACCGTCTCTCTTATCGATAAACCACATACCCATCACTTTAAGAACTTTTACTTTATCCGTTGTAGTTCTGATGATATCTGTTAATCTTTTTTTCTCGTCTTCTGTAAGTGTTCTTCCAGAGTTAAGAATATCAATAGCTTCTTCGTCAAGTCTTATGCTTTCCAATCTTTTCTGAATTGCTTCAGGTGAAAGTCTTGTCACAAAGTTTTCGTCATCATAAACTTCCTTAATGTCACCTTTAAGAGCTCCATCAAGTAATAATTGATATAAAGATCTTGTAGAGCTTGAAAGAAGACCATCCGGATTGTCATAATAGAATGGCTGGTTGATCTTATCATTCATATCAATGATTTCCCAAACAAACATACTTTTGTAAATATCTTTGTCATCAACGAAACCATATTCAAGAGGCTTTACTTTATTGCTGATAACAGTATCCCCTGCTTTTCTCATTGATTCAGATCTCATTTGTCTGAATTCTTCGGGAGAAGCAGCATTCAGAATAGTTTGGGAAAATGCTAATCCCGAAACTAAAACTAAAAGGGTGCTAATATATTTTTTCATAATATGATTTTACAAATTAACCTTATTGTACATTAATAATTACAGGTGAAATTTCCTTAAGTCTCTGGTTACCCAATCCTGTAGCCGTAGCCTGAATATCATAAATCTGAACTACATCACCAGGTCTAAGGTTTCTAAGCATTCCTTCTGCTCCTGATAGTGAACTACCTTGGATCAGAGTACCTGCTTTTCCTGGAAGCTTGATAATGAAGCTATTTACAGTAAACGAAACAGGGAAGTCAAAGTCAGGTAAAGTAGCTGATACAATCTGGTTAGGAATAGAACCTGCCGGCATAAAGTTTACAGCCTTACCTCTGATCTGACCCTGAGGTCTAGGAATATTCTTAATTCTGTATTCAAATACCTGAGAAACTGTTTTACCATATGGATCTGTTCCTGATAATGTTAACTTCACTACATTTCCTGTAGTAGGAGTTACATCCCATTTACCTGGACCTTTACCTTTTACAGTAGCTCCTGCAGCAGATAATGAAAGTTTAGAATTATCAGCACCTAAGATTGATCCTGAAACAGGGTTCTCAAGTCCTCTATACATTACGTTCATTTTATCAGCAGAAAGCAATAATCCTTTTTCAAGTTTTACTTCTCTAGGTCCTGCGATTACATTATAAGTATGCGTCCAAGGGAAAGATTGTGGCTTACCTGAAGCATCTGTTAATGTAATTGTACCTCCTAATTTATGTTCACCAATTCCAGAACCTGAAATCTGGGTAATACCTTTACCATTTTCAACTCTGCTTACACCAGAGATGCTGATTTTATTGCTGTTAGAATAAGTTCCTAACATTACTTTTACTTCAGCCTGTTTTCCTGCCTGGATATCAACCGGACCTGAAACGATAGGCTCGTAGCTTGAGAATTTAATATTCGCATCTACTTTCTCCTGAAGTAATAGTGCCAATGCATCAGACTGAACGTTTCTGGCATCATTTTGGATAATCTCCAAATTAGATATTGCAGCAATTAGCGGCTGATGATAAAATTTATTCTGGAACCAAGTCTTTTCATTTGGAGATGTTCCTTTAGGATACTCCGCAATAAGAGACTTGTTAGCTCTTGCTACTAAATCCTGTAACGGAGCATTGCTTCCAAAAGTAGAATTGATATAGTTTCTTACATCATCAATTTTAGCTTTCAGATCTAATGCATTCTTTGATGGAGTATTTTCATCTCCTTCTTTGAAGAAATATTCAGTAGTTGCTTCGTTGTTGTTAAGTGCAGCAAAGTTTTCACTTACGTCAATATCTTTTCCGTCCTTATCTTTATCGTGAAACTCAGATTGTTTTTTCAACAAATTTTTAACATCCTGAGCAGAGTTCACCAAGGCATCAATTTTAGTTTTCAATACTTTGTATTGAGCCCAAGGCTGTGCGTAGGTATCCGGAACTTGCTGAGCCTTAGCTTCCAACGTTCTTTCAAAGATCTTCTCGTTTTTCTTTTCTGTTAAAGTTCTGGTTTCATTCAATGCTCTGGTAGAGTCATAGTATGATCTGATGATTTCTGCATCAATATTTAGGGCCATCATCGCGATGAACACCAAATACATCAGGTTGATCATCTTCTGACGAGGGGTCTGTTTTCCTTGTGCCATTCTCTTTTCTTTGTTTTTTGATTAAGTAGTTAAATTTAGAAATGGTTAGGAATTAAGACTTCATAGCAGTTAACATACCACCATAAACTCTATTTAAGTTATTAAGATTAGAAGTTAAACCTTGTAGCTCTTGATTGAATTTCTCAGATTGCTCAGCAGATTTCTGCATATCTGCTACATATTTGTTAGCAAATTCTGATTGTTTTTTGCCGCTTTCAAGTTGCATTGCATAAAGAGCATTCATGCTTTCCATATGCTGAGCAGCTTTATTTAATTGGTCATTATATTTATGAGTAGAAGCAGATACGTCAACTGTTTGATTGATCTGATCAACAGAGTTTGAAAATTTATCAATTCCTGTTCTCAATCTTTCAAATAATTGAACATCTAATCTAGCATCCTCAAGCATTTTGTCCAATTTGTTAGAAAGAGAATTTTCTAATTCTGCAAATTGAGCTGCAGCATTGTTATTTCTGGAAGATACATTAGAGTGTAATGGATTTGGGTTAGCATGCTTATCTAATAATTCAGGATAAACATTTTCCCAAGCATAAGACTCTTCAGATTTTGGAGGGTCAAATGCAAAAATGATAAAGATAATCGCCTCAGTAATAAGTCCCACGGTAAGAGCGATGTTACCGTTAATTGGTCCCAAGGTAATGTGAGTAATTTTAAGCCAAGCTCCAAGAATTACAATTGCAGCACCGAATGAATAAAAGAAATTCATCCAAGCATCTTTAGTCTTAAACATATTGAGTTAGTTTTTTTAATGTTAAATAAAATTGTTATTGAAAAATTGTCTGATTAATTTCTGTTAACTCTTCTTGGCTTAACAGCTGCTTCAGGAATATCCTGTACAGTTCTAAATCCGATATAGCTTCTTGCGGAATCTTTTCTCTCCCAATCTCTAGCACCTGTCATTAGTGCATATCCTATATCTTTCCAAGATCCACCTCTTACTGATTTCTTCGTATCCTTTTTATCTTTAGTAGAAGGATTTAATGTAGAAGTGAATCCAGCTGATGAATTGTTAAACGAAGATAATGTCCATTCAGAAACGTTTCCAGCCATATCAAATAACCCAAACCCATTTTTCTTAAATTTCTTAACTGGAGCTGTATATGTATAAGTACCTTTTTTCTCATCTTCCATGTAGTTACCTCTCTTCGGTTTGAAGTTGGCAAGGTAACAACCTCTGTCATCCATTAAATATGGACCACCCCAAGGATAAGTAGCATTCTGCATTCCTCCTCTGGCAGCATATTCCCATTCTGTCTCTGTTGGAAGACGGAATTCTAATGGTCTTTGTTTTTTTCTTTTTAAACTTTCGTTATAATCTGTTTTCAATTTAGATCTGAAGTTACAATAAGCCCTTGCCTGATCCCAGGTTACCCCAACAACAGGATAGTCTTTGTAAGCCTTGTGCCAGAAATACTGTTCAAACAATGGCTCATTGTAAGCAAAGTGGAAATCTTTTACCCAAACTGTAGTATCAGGATAGATCGCGATACTTTCGCTTTTCAGGTAATTAGCTCCTCTTTCGTTATCTGCAACTGCAGCGTCCATATCTCCCCAACGGTAAGTATATTTAAGCTTGCTTACATCTAAAATTCTTTCGTTTCCAATTCTGGAAGAAGAAGGCAGATACATAGATTCTAAAACTTCTGCGTATTCTACATCCGGATATTTCGTTGTGCTCCAGTGCAAAGGGATTTTCCAATCTAATCTTTTGCTGGCATCATAACTTCCGTCTTCCCGGCCACCCTGGCCTTCCATATATTCTTGATAAGGTGTTAAATTTTCTTCTTTTTTAGCAAGGTATGCATAATCCCCTATGCTAGCTCCTTTACGTCCGCCTTCATCACCACCTTCTCCGGCAGCTTCAGCAAGTAAAGTTCTCGCGATAGAGTCTCTTACATAGTTGATAAATACTCTGTACTCCGAGTTGGTAGTTTCTGCTTCATCCATGAAGAAAGAAGAAACAGTAACTGTCTTCAATGCTGCTTTTTCAGGAGTATTTGTTGGATCCTGGTCTGCTAAACCAGCAACAAATGAACCTGCAGGAATTGCGACCATTCCGTATGGTCTTTCCGCAACAAATGATTTAGTTTTTTCTCTTGGTATCAATTCTCCTTTTGTTCCTGGCTTCCCTACAGAAGAGCTGCCACCACCTGAACAAGATACCGATGCTACCGACGCAGACAATAATAAAAGAAATATCCTTTTCATGTTAATTTTTATAATTAAGCCGTAAATATATAATTTTTTTAAGAAACTTTTAAGATTTTTTTTGAAATAACGGAAGAAATCTAAATTTATTTTATTTACAACAACTTTTTATTCCACGGTAACAGATTTTGCAAGGTTTCTCGGTTGATCTACGTTTGCCCCTCTATATACTGCAATGTAATAAGCAAGTAGTTGCAGAGGTACGGAAGCAACGATAGGTGAGAAACATTCTGAAGTTTCAGGGATTTCAATAACATAATCTGCCATTTCACTCACCTGACGGTCTCCTTTATTAACTACAGCGATAATTTTTCCTTTTCTCGCTTTAATTTCCTGAACATTACTTACAATTTTATCATAGTGACCTTTTTTAGGTGCTATAATTACAATTGGCATATTTTCATCGATCAGGGCAATTGGACCGTGCTTCATTTCTGCAGCCGGGTATCCTTCTGCATGGATGTAAGAAATTTCTTTTAATTTTAATGCTCCCTCAAGGGCAGCCGGATAATTGTATCCTCTTCCCAAATAAAGGAAGTTTGTAGCTTTCACAAAATCTTTTGCAATATTTTGAGTCAGCTCGTGGGTCGTACTCAGCACTTCTTCAATTTTCTTAGGAATAGCATCAAGCTCAGCAATTAAGCTCATAAATTCCGCGTTTCCTAAGTTTCCGTTGTGTTTTCCTAGTTTAAATGCAATTAAAGTAAGGATAGTAAGCTGTGCCGTAAATGCTTTTGTAGAAGCAACCCCGATTTCAGGACCAGCATGCGTGTATGAACCTGCATCTGTAATTCTTGCAATTGAAGAATCTACAACATTACATATACCATATATAAATGCACCTTTTTCTTTTGCCAGTTTTAAAGCAGCCATTGTATCAGCTGTTTCTCCGGACTGAGAAATGGCAATCACCACATCTTTATCTGTAATGATTGGATTTCTGTATCTGAATTCTGATGCATATTCTACTTCAACAGGAATTCTTGCATATTCTTCAATCAGATATTCTCCGATAAGACCAGCATGCCATGAAGTACCACAAGCAATAATGATGATTCTGTTAGCATTTTTAAATCTTTCAACATGATCCCAGATTCCTGCCATTTTGATCACTCCTTCATCTACAAGAAGTCTACCTCTCATTGTATCGTGTACAGACTTAGGCTGTTCAAAGATTTCTTTAAGCATGAAATGCTCGTATCCACCTTTTTCGATCTGCTCTAGGCTCATTTTAAGCTCCTGAATTTCCGGCTCAATTTTAGAGTTCTCATTGATGGTTCTGATATCTACTCCATTTTCAAGAGAGATGGTTGCCATATGTCCTTCTTCAAGGTAGATGGCTTCTTTTGTAAATTCTACGAAAGGAGAAGCATCAGATGCAATAAAATATTCCTTTTCCCCGATACCTATTGCCAGAGGAGAACCTAATCTTCCTACTACCAATACTCCCGGATAATCTTCATGAAGTACAGTGATAGCATACGCTCCATATACTTCATTTAACGCATATCTTACTGCTGTAGGGAAATCCGTTTCAGGATTAAGATCCATAAAGTATTGAATAAGGTTTACCAATACTTCAGTATCTGTTTCTGATTTGAAAGTAAAGCCTTTTTCAGTAAGCATTGTTTTAATGGTATCATAGTTTTCGATAATACCATTATGTACAATAGCTATTTTTCCGTTGTTTGACAAGTGCGGATGGGAATTTCTATCACTTGGAACTCCGTGGGTTGCCCAACGCGTGTGCCCCATTCCAATTTTATATTTCCCTTTTAATTCTTTCGAAATATTCACCAAATCCTCAACCTTGCCTTTTGTTTTTTCTACTTCAAGCTTATTGTTTGAACCTTCTAAAACAATTCCGGCACTGTCATACCCTCTATATTCTAATCTTCTAAGACCATTAATTACAATTTCGTAAGCGTCTTGAAAACCTGTATATCCTACTATTCCGCACATATTATATTTTGTCTAGTGTATTTTGTATTTATTGTATTTATTTTTTCGTACCATAAGTCACCATCAGCTGGATTCTCTTTGGATTGGTATTCGTTTTATCTATACCTGTAAGAATAACTCTGTTCATATCAAATGCTCTGGTTGTATTACGAACTCCTAAAAGGGTTCCTGTAGCATTTGCAGCAAATGTTCCAGCACTGATTATTAGTGGTTTATTCTTAATGAAGTTCCCATCACTATCTTTTACATCTTCAACAAGATCCTTGATTGTTTTTGTTACTACAATGTCATAATAATCTTTATCCTTGTTGTAATTATATAATCCAAGTCCTGTTGACAAGTCTGAGGTATAAGCTAATTTTGAGAAATCAATAGTACCATTACTATTTAACGTATTGGTTAAAATTGAAAATCTACGATCTTCTGTTGAGTTGGTATTCTTCCAGCTTAAAGGATCTACATATACTCTTATCTTAGCACTTAAAATACCTGCTTTCTTTTCAAGATAGATCTTCTTAAGGTTTGCAATGGTCTCATCCTGAATTTTCATTACTACAGAAGGACCACCCATTCCCTGAACATAAAGTTTTTCATCACCTTCAGAAGTATTAATTGCAGCCAATGCTTTTTCAACAGACGAGTTAGTTCTGCTGTATTCATATAATCCGATATGAGCATTAGAACCTCCTAAGTTGAAAACAAGATTTGTCTGTGGTCTTGTTGTTGTTCCGTTGTCTGTTTTATCATATTTGTAATACATGATAAGCTGCAGATCATTAGGAGAGAACTGATAAAGGTATTTATCTGTTTCATCTACAGAAATTTTTATTCCTTTGAAATATCTGATAAAGTTAGAAGCATCCTGAAGTTCAGGTTTTCCTTTTTTATCAAGAATATGAGTCTGGAAAAAGTTTGTATTGCTCAATTTCATTCTGAAACCAAGATTTCCTGTAAACACAACTGAATTATCAGATTTTTTAGTGATAGATATAGAATTGATGTTACCGTCAAACACTCCTGATCCTAACAATTCGCCAGTGCTTATTGATTTATTGGAACGTTTAAAAGTATCATCATTTGAATCTAAGAACGTAGTAACTTCATGTACATTGATTTTCATTGATTTTGAAGCACCCCCTATTTTACCGTATTTACGAACAGGATAAGTTTTCTTCTCAATTGAAACAGCTGTAGCCACTCCATCCACCGGAAAATCACTTTTCTCAAATGTATTTGTTTTTAATGAATCGCTTTCAAAGAAATAAGTACTTGCAGTAGTATTTGCTGGTGGTCTTACTACAAGAACAACGGAGTCTACTTTTGGATTCGCTCCGTTAAAATCATAATTATCTACCGGCATTCTCAGCTGAGTAACATAAGATGCTCTCTGCATTCCAAACTGACTTTCAGTAAAAGCTCCAAGAACACCAACATATGAGGCTGCACCGGATTCATTCACACCGCTGATTAATCTGGCAGCATCACTTCTGATTGAATCATTGTTGCTATAATTGTATGCGATAACTGGATATGCAATTTCATTACCTTGTGCTGCATCATCATTGAACAACTGCTCACCAAGAGAATCTGGATCCGGTTCGCAGTTATAAAGGATTGTACTTCCGAAAATCGCCAATAAAAGCATGGCGAAGGTCCTTTTAAGATTATGAGTCATTAAAAATGTGTTTTTAATAAAGTTGATTTATAGAATCTATGTCAAGATATTCCGACTTCTCGGTAGTAGTTTCGTTGAAAGCCTTATCCAGGTCTTCATCCAGAAACTCGTCCCCTTTCACAACAGCGTTTACATAGTTCATACTTTCGATAACAAAGCTTTTAATTGTTGGGTTATCTAACGCTTTTAATCCTGAAATATTATCAAACTGCAGTTTTTCGTCGATCTTTTTATCCAAATCAGCATCCTTCTCATTATACAGAGAAAGTACGATTTTTGCGTCTTTGAAATAAGTATCTGATTCGTAGTAAGTTTTAAGATAAATTGGAACAAAAGAAGCCATCCATCCGTTTAAATGAATTACATCTGGTACCCAGTTCAGCTTTTTAATGGTTTCAATAACTCCTCTGGCAAAGAAAATAGCTCTTTCGTCATTGTCTTCGAAAGGATTTCCTTCATCATCAAAATAGTATTGCTTTCTTTTGAAGTATTCTTCGTTGTCAATAAAGTAAACCTGAAGTCTTTCCCCCGGAAGAGACGCTACTTTAATGATCAGAGGCTGGTCTAGGTCATTGATAATGATATTCATTCCTGAAAGACGGATTACCTCATGGAGCTGGAATTTCCTCTCACTTATTTGTCCAAATCTTGGCATAAAAACTCTTACATCATTGCCTTCTTGGTGCATCTTAAGTGCCATTTTGTTTACCACTGCAGCCATATTTGTATCTTCCTGATATGGATACATCTCTGTAGTAATGTACAGTATTTTTTGATTCGGCATAAACTTTCTATCTAATTTTTGTAAAAATGCTTTAATGTGCAAAATTACAAAAAAACATCCAACATTATTTTAATTAACATTTTTTTACGAAAATTCCCTTTTCCAAATTATTAAAAGTGCATATTATTATGCGATATTTTTAGTATTTTTGAAATAGCATTAAAATAAACTATGGAAGTTATAAAAAACAGGAAAGTCCTTCAGGATTTTATTGAAAGACAGAAAGAAATGGGGAAAAGAATTGGCTTCGCACCTACGATGGGCGCTTTACATAAGGGCCATCTTTCTCTGTATGAAGAGGCAAGAAAAGAAAATGACCTTGTGATTTCTTCAATTTTTGTAAATCCAACCCAGTTCAATAACTCTGAAGATCTTGAAAAATACCCAAGAGATGTTAACAGAGATATTCTTATTCTTCAAACTTCAGGCCTTGTAGATGCTGTTTACATCCCTGAAGTAGCAGATATCTACCCTGAAAAAACCGAAAGCCAGCACTATGATTTTGATGGATTGGAAAATGAGATGGAAGGAAAATCCAGACCCGGACATTTTGACGGCGTAGGAACTGTTGTAGAAGAGCTTTTCAGACAGATACAACCTGACAATGCTTATTTTGGAGAAAAAGACTTTCAGCAGCTTGCTATTATTAAAAAAATGGTGGATAAAAAACATCTTCCCGTTAAGATATCAGGAGTTCCAATCTACAGAGCAGACAACGGACTGGCATTAAGCTCAAGAAACCAAAGACTTCATGAAGACCGAAAAGAAGCTTCTAAAGTCATTTATGAGACTTTAAAAAAAGTAAACGATTGGTTCAGAACCGTTAGTATACCTGAAATAAAGGAAAGAGTAACGGACATTTTTGACAATCAGCAGGGAATGAAACTGGAATACTTCCTGATTGCCGATGAAAATACCCTACAGGAAACTGATTTCTTCTATAAAGACAGAAAATTCAGAGCGTTCATTGTTGTGGTGGTAGATGGTGTGAGATTAATTGACAATATGCATTTAGATTAAGACAATAAAAACACATATTTTTATAAGATAAAACTCTGATGATGTCAGAGTTTTTTTTATTTTTTACAGTAGAATACAAAAAATCAAAGGCCTCCTGAAGGAAGCCTTTGAAACACCAAATCACAAAATATTAATATGAAAAAAATTTACTTTTCAGTAAACTTGTGACCCGGCTGGGATTCGAACCCAGGACCCATACATTAAAAGTGTATTGCTCTACCAGCTGAGCTACCGAGTCGGCCACAATTAAAACGAAATAAATTTCAATATTAATTATAATTTTTTTTTTTTGCAGTGCCTGCGACTGGACTCGAACCAGCACATCCTTAGGAAACCACCCCCTCAAGATGGCGTGTCTACCAATTTCACCACGCAGGCAATAAAATTACAAAATCCAGTAATTTTTATTGCTTGTGACCCGGCTGGGATTCGAACCCAGGACCCATACATTAAAAGTGTATTGCTCTACCAGCTGAGCTACCGAGTCGGTCACTTACTTACCAAGTTTTCATTTAAGTAATGCCCCTTGTTTTAAGTGGTGCAAAGATATGACTTTTTTCTTTATCTCAAAACTTTTTCGCAAATTTGTTTAAAAAAAATTCATGGTAATTTCATTGATCGGATACATGGGAAGTGGCAAATCTCACATTTCCAAAATATTAAGCGAAAAAATCGATTTTAAATTGATTGATCTCGATAAAGAGATTTCCAGAAGAAATAAATTAACCATCCCGGAAATTTTTGAAAAGAAGGGTGAGATTTACTTTAGAAAGCTGGAAAGAGAGGCCCTGGAAGAGATATTGGCTTCAGAAGAAAATGTAGTTTTAAGTCTTGGCGGAGGAACTCCTGTTTATTACAATAATATGGAGATCATCAATCATAATTCCAAAAGTGTTTTTTTAAGAAGTTCTGTAGGAACATTGGTTGAAAGACTTTCAAAACAGAAAGAAAAAAGACCGTTGATTGCCAATATATCTGATGAAGACCTCCCGGAATTCATCGCTAAACATTTATTTGAAAGAAATCAGTTTTACAGCAAAGCACAATTTACTGTAGGTACAGATTCCAGAGAACCGGAAGACATTGTCAACGAAATAATAGAAAAGCTCTATCTCTAGAGCTTTTTTATTTTATACTAATCTTCGTTTTCTTCCCCGTTATCTGTCTCTCCAAAGAAATCATCCCAGTCCGTAAAGTCAGAATCAATATCGTTACCTACATAATCGTCCATTTCTCTTCTGTCTTTTTTAGTAGGTCTTCCCTCTCCTTTGTTTCTGTAATAGTCTTGTGACATCTTACGAAGTTTCAACAGTTCATATTGCTCTTTATCTGTCACGTCCTGAATATGAAGAGGCACCAGTTTGGCTCCTATCCTGCTTTTAGGAATCTGAATTACTTTTATTTTATAATCAATCTGATTCTTACGGATTTTAATAGTATCTCCTTCTTTTACCTCTTTAGATGACTTTACGGCAGACGTTCCTATAGAAACTCTGTTCTTTTTAATCTCCTCTGCTGCAATACTTCTCGTCTTATAAAAACGAATGCTCCATAAAAATTTATCTATTCTCATATTTTTTTATACTTTTGCCGTTATATTATTTGTAAAGTAATTAAAGTTTTTTGAAATGAAAAAAATATTTTTATATATCCTTGCAGGATCTTTGTGTTTTTCCGCCTGTAAAAAAGATGATACGCCAGACGTTTATGTAGAGCCGGAAGACATTGCAACACAAAACACATATGATGATCAAGCCATTAAGAAATTTATGGATGAGAATTATCTGGATGCACAGGGTAATATAAAAGCTTTCAGTTCTACGGATACCGCGGATGATAATGAAAAGAAGTTATCTGAATTGTCGCCTGTAACACTTCCTTCAGGAACAATCTATATTGTCAGAAGCGGAGCCCAGCCTCCTGCTAACCCCACTCCTGCTTATGAATCTACAATCAAAGATGATGATATTATCAAAATCATGGGTAGAGTTTATTCTTATTTGGCTGTTAATTCTGACGGAAACACTTCATTTACGTCAAAAGCTGCTTTTTTAAATACCATTGACGGAACTGGTATTCCTGTTATTGACCCTATGTTTTATTATACAAAGAAATCAATACTGGAGGCTGGTACAACTGATGCTGCAAAAAAAGCAAAATATTACCAGATTCCTGGTTTCAGAGAAGCTTTACAGAAGTTCAAAGCATTCAATAATCCTTCTAGTGAGGCTCCTTATAACCTACAGGGAGTGATTATCGTTCCTTCCCGAGCTGCTTTTGCTAGAAACCCTCATTATCCGTACTTAAATACTTCTTACAGAAATAAATCTTTTGTATTTAACTTTCAGATTTATGGAAGGGAGGACAGACCAAGCGGTGATAAACAAACAACAGAACAACAGCAATAAAAGTTATCATATAATAAAAAACACCGCCTCAATAGCGGTGTTTTTTTATGTAATATATTACGATCATCTTGCCTTCTGCTTTACATTCCCTAAGATATCCGGGAAATATAGATCTGCAAGGTGATCAAATTCATCTCCTCTCATAAACATAGTAGCATCTACTTCTTCATAAGAGCTTCTTCCTGCAGCAGCAATCAGTTCATTGCAGGTATGAAGCGTATTTTTATGGAAATGATATACTCTTTCTGCCTTATCCGTCACATCAAGTCCTTTAATAAGCATTTTATCTTGGGTAGCAACTCCTGTAGGACAGTTGTTTGTATTACATCTCAATGCCTGAATACATCCCAGAGAGAACATAAACCCTCTTGCATTGTTACACATATCAGCCCCCATTGAAATTGCTCTCAAAATATCCAGACTGGTAAGAACTTTTCCGCTGGCAATCACTCTTAGTTTGTGTCTTACATTATAGTTATTAAGCGTTCTGTTCACAAATATCAAAGCGGGTTCCAATGGCATCCCTACTCCATCAGAGAATTCCGGTGGTGCTGCTCCAGTTCCTCCTTCCGCTCCGTCAATGGTAATAAAGTCCGGATAAATTTTCAAAACATTCATTTGAACGCAGATGTCTTCAAATTCTTTGGTATCCCCTATACAAAGCTTAAAACCTACAGGCTTTCCTCCTGAAAGTTCTCTCAGCTGCTGTACAAACCTCAGCAATCCTGCTGCATCAGAGAATGAGGTATGTGATGGTGGTGAAATAACAGTCATCCCAGGCGTTACGTGACGGATCGCTGCGATTTCCGGAGTGTTTTTAACACCTGGAAGTACTCCTCCATGTCCTGGTTTTGCTCCCTGTGATAGCTTGATCTCAATCATTTTCACATTAGGAAGAGTTGAATATTTTTTAAAAAGCTCCGGATTGAACTTTCCTTCTTCATCACGACATCCAAAGTATCCTGTTCCGATCTGCCAGCATAAATCACCTCCTTCCATATGGTGGGGTGAAATTCCTCCTTCTCCTGTATTGTGATAGAAATTTCCTTTTTTGGCACCTCTGTTCAGGGAGATCTGAGCTCTGTCACTCAATGCTCCGAAACTCATGGCTGAGATATTAAATAATGAAGCGTGGTAAGGCTGTGTACACTGTTCTCCCCCTACCCATACTCTCGGAAGCTCTTCTGAAGGTGATTTTGCATAAATAGAATGCTTGATCCCTTCATATTTTCTGTGATTAACTTCCAGCTGTGTACCGAAAGCTACGGTATCACTTAAATTTTTTGCACGTCTGTATACTGCAGAACGCTGATTTCTTGGAAACGGTTTCCCGTCTGTCTCCCTCTCAATAAAATATTGCTGCATTTCAGGTGAAATACTCTCGAAAAAATACCTGAAGTATCCCAATACAGGAAAGTTCCTCAAAATAGCATGTTTCGATTGGTAAGCATTGTATACACCTAATGCATAAATTGCGGATAACAGCGTTGGTATCCAATAATGCGCTCTGATCAGTATTGCTATAATCCATGTAGCAATTACTAATACAATTCCCCAAGATAAAAACTTATCTCTCATGAATGTAGTATTTAAAAGTTTAAAAATAAATTTAGTAGAATTTTAGCAAAGAGCCTACGCTTTTGCTAAAAAGTTTTGATAAGAAGAATGCACAGAAACCGTGCCATCTGACAGGATTTTTTCTAAATTCAGAAATTCGATTTGGTTTACGGATGCAGGATCAAAGTCTTTCTGGACTCTCACATAGTTTTCTGTGAAGCCAAACATTTTCCCGTCTTTATTTTCGTGCTCCCAAAGAACTGGAAGCGATTTTCCAAGTTGTGTCTGATAAAATGCCATTTTCTTCTTTTCAGATAGAATTCTAAGCATTTTATTACGTTTTTTTCTTTCAGCTACCGGAACAACACCTTCCATTGTGGCTGCTTCCGTATTTTCTCTTTCAGAATAGGTAAATACGTGAAGGTAAGTAATAGGAAGCTCATTAAGGAAATTATAGGTTTCCATAAATCTCTCCTCTGTTTCTCCCGGAAATCCTACAATAACATCTACACCAATAGCCGCATCAGGCATTACCTCGCGGATCTTGTTTACTCTGTCATTGTACAGCTTTGTCAGGTAACGACGTTTCATCTTTTTCAGAAGATCATCACTTCCGGACTGTAACGGGATATGAAAATGCGGAACAAAGCTTTTACTTTTAGAAACCAGTTCAATACTTTCATCTTTCAAAAGGTTCGGTTCAATAGAAGATATACGGATTCTTTCAATTCCTTCTACTTTATCAAGTTCAGAAATAAGATCAAGAAAAGTATGTTCGTGTCTTTTATTTCCGAATTCCCCTTTACCATAATCACCGATATTCACCCCTGTAAGAACGATTTCTTTGATGTCTTTTGCGGCAATTTCTGTGGCGTTTCTGAGAACATTTTCAATAGTATCGGAACGTGAAATTCCTCTTGCTAAAGGGATCGTACAGTATGTACATTTATAGTCACAACCATCCTGTACTTTCAGGAAAGCCCTGGTTCTGTCACCAATAGAATAACTTCCGATAAAGAAGTCTGTTTCTTCAATTTCACATGAGTGCACTACTCCTTCATTCTCAGATTTCTCCAAATCATCAAGGTAGCTCAGAATATTGAATTTTTCTTTTGCTCCTAAAACAAGATCAACTCCTTCAATTTGGGAAATTTCTTCAGGTTTCAATTGTGCATAGCATCCAACAATAACAACCAGTCCTTCCGGATTGGCTTTCATCGCTCTTTTCACGTGCAGTTTACACTCACGGTCAGCATTTTCTGTCACGGAACATGTATTGATAACATACACGTTTGCTTTTTCATCAAAACTTACCTTATCATAACCTGCATCTGTTAATTGACGGGCAATAGTAGATGTTTCCGCAAAATTTAATTTGCAGCCAAGTGTATGAAACGCGGCAGTTCTATGAAAAGTAGACATTTGTTACTCCTGAATTTTATGGGTGCAAAGATAGTAATTTTAATAAGAATCCAAGATTGATTGAATCTATTGTTTATATTCGTCCCTTATTTCAGGGCTGTTTTGAAAGCAGACGGGTGATGAATTGGTGTCTGGTTCACCATTAAAAAATTTGCTTTTCATTTCTGTATTAAACTCCTGAGAACGGTTTCTGGCAATAGACAGTGTATTCCAATCTTCATTTTTTATCATTTTCGCGATATAAACAATCTGACCGATATGATAAGGATAGTGAGCCAGCTGGCGGAGAACAGCATCAATAACAGGGTGAGCTTCCCCTCTGATATAAGTTGTTGAGTAAAGATTGTCATCATTTATCTTTCCAAGGGCATCAAAAAAACATTTCCAGCCTTGTTCCCAAAAATCCAGCACCTGTTCTTTAGTAGTAAATGTATTGACAAACTCTCCATCACGGTTACGCCATGATTTCTCTCCATCTTCAGTAAGAAAATTAGTCCATCTTGAAAGCATATTTCCTGCAAGATGCTTCACAATGACGGCAATAGAATTACTCTCATCATTATACTGCCAGAACATCTGTTCATCAGTAAGCTGGCCAAATGTTTTATCTCCCAGAGATTTATAATATTCAAAGCGTTTTACAAACAGGTCTTTCATTTTTTCTATTTTGATATCTAATTTAAAAACTTTTAAAAATAAAAACCACTTCGTTTGAAGTGGTTTTATCTATGTATTATATTTATTGTTATTCTCTGTTTTTCACCAATACCCAACCTGTAAATTTGATTGCTGTATTATTTTTATCATTTTCATTCCATGTGATAGAATACCAGTAAGTTCCCGTAGGTACTCTTCTTCCGCCCTGTGTACCATCCCATCTATAACCATTTGATCTGTCAGCCTGGAAGATCTTGTTTCCGTAGCGGTCAAAAATATTCATGATCAGATTTTGTTTATTGCCTAATGCTGAATAATCAATCACATCATTCACTCCATCCGCGTTCGGGGTAATCACGTTAACCAAATTAGGCACAACCACTCCTATTTCTATGGGATCGCAATCGTAAGCGTCTTTTACGTAAACTTTATGATCTCCTCTTGAAAGATTATTAAATACATTGGAGTCCTGCCAGATAATATTGTCTATTGAATATTTATATGCCGGATTTCCTCCTGTTACTGAAACTGTAATTGTATTATTTGAGATATCAATTCCGGAAACAACCGGCTGTTCAGAAGGAAGTACTTTTACTGTTTGTGTAGCAATACATTCTCCTGTTTTAAGTTTTACCCAATATACTCCAATTCCTGCTTTGATCGTTTGGGTAGTAGCCCCTGTACTCCATTCGTAACTTTTGAATCCTGGTCCTGCATCCAGCGTGGTCTGATCTTCTGCACAAATGGTTACATCTTTAAGAGTAGTAGAATATACCGGAGCAATAACAACTAAAGTAATTCTGGCTATTGTATAACATCCCTGAGCATTGGAAACTCTTACATATACAAATCCATTAGGAGCAATATAATTATTAGCATTCAGAATCTCATTCGTCTGATTAACAGCATCCGTCAATGAAGGGTAATATTTCTTGGTCGGATTGGTCTGACCTGTTACTGAAGCATTTACAAGATTGAAAGATGCAGTGGATGGATTCGCCTCAATGAAACATGATCTTAGGGTCGCTTCATTCACAACGACAACCGAATAAAATTTCAAAGTGATCTGTGCCACTGCAGTACAGCCAAATTCTGAGATGACTTTTACATAAATAATCCCTTCCGCAGATACAAATGCCATAGGAGTAGTAATCTCATTGATACCGGCATTGAGATCCGCCATCGTGTGATAGTATTTTTTAGTGACATTCGGATTTCCAATAACATCTGCTGTGGTTAAATCAAATAAAGCTGTACCTGCATTATTATTGTTACATTCAGTTAATGTTACATTCTTAACTGTAATAGAACCGTTTTTGAATTTAAATGTTCCAACCTGCTTACACTTATTAAGCGGATTGGTAGCATTGGTTGGATCAGTATAATTGATACTGTAATAGTAAACCGTAGTTGTATTTACCGTGATTGGAGCCGTAATAGGATTATTTCCTGTTAAAGCATCATTCTGGCTCAGATGATAACTTACATTAAAGTTTTGATTTCCATTAAGAATTCCCGCAGACAATGTAGAAAAATCAAACAGATCAGTACTTGAACATATTACTACTTCTCTCGGATCTGCAGGATTAGCTGCAGGAATTCCAGGAGGAGTAAATGGCTGTGTCTGGATATTAGGGTCAGTAAATGGTGAAGCCAGTGTAGCAGTTCCGCCCCATGTCAAAGAAAACGGAGCCGTTGTAGAGCTGGTGCTGCTTACCCAGTTGTCAATAAACAAATAATACGTCTGTCCCGGCAAAACATCCATATATTTACAATAAGGAGTCAAAGAACCTCCTGCTGCACTTAGAAGAGTACTTGTCATATTTAATCCTGTAGCCGGACCAGGCCCGATAACGGTTGCAGCATTACAACGTATGGGTGATCCCAAGTTTCCACAGTTTACATTAGGACCAAAAATGGCCCAGTCATAATCGGCATCCGGATTGTTCGGAACCAGATCAAAAGTAAGAGTACCTCCTGTAGCAATCGTAATTTTATACCAAATAGAATTGTGTTCTCCTGTAAAGTCTATACAACTCCCCGAGTTCACCAATTCTTTTATATTACCATATCCTGTAGGACTGTAAGTGATATTTGAGTTTCCGCAGACGGATAATGCAGTAGCACAATCTGCCTGAGAATAATAAGTATGAGAGATGCACAGAAGTATGAAAAGTAAAAGTTTTCTCATAGATTATATGTTTTTATGGTTCATTAGTTATACATCATATTGATATTCAACGCACACCAAATATACCCATATTTTAATTACAAACAATAAAATCTAAATAATTTTAAGGTATTCCAAATTAAAACATCAAATAATTTAAAATAGTTCATATAATTTTAAATTAAATCATGAAATAACCAAACACATAAATCAAAAGACAAAACTTTATTTTATACTGGTAATATTCCCACACAGGTTTTCCAGGTGAAATATTTTATGGAAAGGACTTTTCACCTCTGTCAAATGTTCTTTATCCTGAATAAAGGTATATCTTGAAGCAATAGAATTCATATCTGAAACAATCACCAGCCAGCATTCATCTACCGAGGTATCATAATAAGGAAATTTCTCATTTTTCTTTTCAATGAGCTCCAGAATTTTCTCCGAGCAGAGTTCATCAAAAAGGCTCATACTGTATTCATGAGTAATAAAGACATTTCTTCGGTGAAAAGATTTTCTGATGCTTTTTACACAACCCATAGGTTTGTTTTTTTTGATGCTTTTATAGATATTAATGATATTTTCCTGCTGTGCTTCAAGATGATCAAATTTGGTTTCCGGATGGAATTCTAAAAAATAAACACCACGATATTTCGTAGTGTCTTCCTGTTCTAATAATATTTCTGCCTGACGGAACATTTTATTCAAAGTGCTTTCCACTTTCTTCATTTCCAGATGATTGATTACTTCAGTCAGTTCTATTCCGATTTTTTTGTCGTTTAACTTTGCGATAAAGTCCGGGCTCTCGCAGGTAAGGTTTTCAAATTTCACTTCGGGGAAGTGATGCATAAAAGAATTGAGAAGCAGAATCTCGGATTTCTTTCTGTACTTTTCACGGTCATGAAGCGGAGATTCGTCTATGGTACGGTGATACTTCTCTATGGGCTTTTTTTTCAAATGCCTGTTCAGGTAATATAAACTCAGATTCTTTATCAGATCTTCCTCAGAAAACGTCTTTTTCATGTGTGATTTTTTTATTTATTTAAGAACACATGCAGCCTTGGGCTTTCATCGTTAAAAGTTTTTGATAATCAAAAATTTACACACTTAAAGATAAGTAAAAAAACAATTCAACACTTAGTTTTAAAATTAATTTATCTGTTAATTAATGTAAAGTTTATTTTCATAATTAATACCTTTGTCTTTTTCTAACACAAACGCACATTTATGGATTTTAGGAATTTCAGAATACCCTACAACATCAATCCTCAATACTCCAAAAAAACCGCCTATTTCTCGATGGAATTTGCTCTTGAGCAGGTACTTAAAATATATTCGGGAGGACTTGGCTTTCTGGCCGGGTCTCATATGAGAAGTGCTTATAATCTTAAACAAGACCTTATAGGAATTGGAATTCTATGGAAGTTTGGTTATTATGACCAGGCCAGAAATCATGATCAGACTTTACAGCCTGTATGGACGAGAAAAATGTACAGCTTTCTGGAAGACACCGGAATAAAATTTCAAATCGAAATCCACAGTGCTCCGGTTTGGGTAAAAGTATGGTACCTTGATCCTGAAACATTCAATACGGCACCTATGTTTTTCCTTTCCACAGATGTTCCGGAAAACGATCACGTTTCCAAAACGATCTGTCACAAATTATATGATGCCAATGAATCTACCAAGCTTGCCCAATATATTTTATTAGGAAAAGGAGGAGCCAAGCTATTGGATGAATTGAATATTGAAAGAGATGTTTACCATCTTAATGAAGCTCACGGACTTCCGGCAGCCTTTTATCTGTTGAAAAAATATAACGGAGACCTCAATAAAGTTAAGGAAAAGCTGGTTTTCACAACGCATACGCCTGAAGAAGCAGGAAATGAAAAACATAGTTTCAGATTATGTTATGATATGTCTTATTTCTCCGGATACAGCATGGAAGAAGTAAAAAAGATTGAAGGTTCCAATGATGACCGCTTCAATCATTCCCTTTGTGCATTGAGGATGGCCAGAATTGCCAACGGCGTTTCTCAGCTTCACGGTGTGGTTTCCAGAGCCATGTGGAATAAATATTCTGACATCTGTGAAATTACATCTATTACTAATGCACAGGAATTTAAATATTGGTCTGATAAACCTTTGTACAATGCCAAGGACGAAAATGATGCAACTGTTTTCGACTACCGTAAAAAGTATTTGAAGAAAAAGCTTTTCAGTATTGTTGCAGATCAAACGGGAAATCTATTCAATCCTAATATTTTTACCATTGTCTGGGCAAGAAGATTTGCAGGCTACAAAAGAGCAGAACTTCTTCTGCATGATAAAGAAAGATTCTACAGGCTTCTGAACAACCCGAAATATCCGGTACAGATCATTTGGGCAGGAAAGCCTTATCCAATGGATTATTCCGCCATTTCCACATTCAACACTCTTGTTGAGGAAAGCAAAAATCATAAAAGTATGGCTGTTCTTACGGGATATGAACTTTCTTTAAGTAAATCTTTAAAACAAGGCTCGGATCTATGGCTTAACAACCCCAGAGTTCCAAGGGAAGCTTCAGGAACTTCCGGTATGACCGCTGCCATGAACGGTTCAGTGAATTTATCCACTGATGACGGCTGGATTCCGGAATTTGCCAAACATAGAGAAAACTCTTTCGTTGTTCCGAAAGCAGATTATATGAACATGAGCATCTATGAACAGGACAACTATGATTTAAACAAATTATATGAGATCCTTGAAAACGAAATTCTTCCAACCTATTATGATCATCCTGATGAATGGAGAAAAATCCAGCATAATGCAATGAATGATGTAAAAGATCACTTCAACAGCGACAGGATGGCAGATGAGTACTACAAAGTGCTTTATAATGAAACGAAATAGAGTAAATACGAATTCACTATTTACATCTTATAAAGAAAAGCCCGGAAATTTTCCGGGCTTTTCTTTATAAGTTTATTTGCTTTTTTTCTTTGCAGGCGCTTTAAGGCCCTTTTCTCTAGCTTCAGAAATGCCGATGGCTACGGCTTGCTTTCTGCTTGTCACTTTCTTTCCGGAAGAAGATTTCAGTTTTCCTTCCTTGAATTCGTGCATAACTTTTCCTACTTTGTCCTGAGCTTTTTCTGAATATTTAGTCTTGCTCATGATTTGATTTTTTTAAGTTTTTGGCAGGGAAACCCCTATTTCATAAACGCAGGCATGTTTCAAATACTTTGAACGCTCTCTCGATGTTACCGATTCAAAATGATCATTTTTGATCACAATGATCGGGTCTTCTATATTTTCAATTTCAAAATTGGCAAAATACCGTTCATCCGGGCTGGTTTTGTCATTTCTTGCTTTAATTTTCTGCAGTTCATCCGCATATTTTCTGAATCCGGGATCTGAGGAATGAATAAATTTGTATTCATCGCCTGCATCCACGTGGTAATGAAGTTTTTTCTCTATCAAACCTGCTTCATCCGTAATTTCGGGATTATCATTCCCGTCTCTAAACACTACTTCTACCAATGTTCCTCCTTTTTTATGTGCGCATTCTTCGGCGTCATTAAAACTGGAAAAACCTGTATAAACAATCTGATCGTTTAATACATAACGGTTCAGTTTCTGGTTGTATGCATTCGTTTCCATAATTATCATTTGATTTGATTTACAGTTATTATATATTCAATTCTTTTGCCAAATTGCCTTTTTTCAAAAATTTCATTATTGAATATTATTATAGTACAAAAAAGAGTATCAAATCCTGATTTTGCATTTTATATGGTTATATAAGTAAGAATTATTAAATTTGGAATCATTAAAATTGAAAATGAAAAAACTCCTATTAACACTTACCATTGCTGCTGTATTCCAAAATGTATCAGCACAGGAAATTACTTTAGATAAAATATATTCAGGATATTACCGTGGAAAAGGAATCGCAGGAATCACCTCCATGAAAAACGGTGAAAATTATCTTGTGATTGAACCAACTGGAATTGCAAAATATTCTTATAAAACTTCACAAAAAGAAGGAAATCTTGTGGACGGAAAGTTTGAAAGCTATATTTTTTCTGATGATGAGTCTAAAATCCTTTTGCAGACAGCCAGCCAGCCTATTTACAGACATTCTTTCCTGGGAAAATTTGAGGTAAAAGATTTAAAATCCGGAAAAGTAATCAGTCTTAATGAAGGTAAAACAGTTCAGGAGCCTACATTTTCACCGGATGCAACAAAAGTTGCATTCATTTCTGACAACAACTTGTTCTATCAGGATCTTGCTTCGGGAAAAATCACGCAGATTACTACGGATGGTAAAAAGAATTCAATACTGAATGGTTTGGCAGATTGGGTTTATGAGGAAGAATTCGGACATGCAAGACAGTATGAGTGGACCAAAAATTCTGATGCTATTGTATTTGTAAAGTCTGACGAAGGACAAGTACCGGAAATCTATATTCCTATCTACAGAAAAAGTCTTTACCCGGCCGAAATGCGCTATAAATATCCAAAAGCAGGTGAGAAAAATTCTGTTGTTTCTGCACAGCTTTACCGTCTGGATAACGGGAAAACAATGCAGCTGAACTTAGGTTCTTTCAAGAATTATTACATCCCGAATGTATTCCAGACTGCAAAACCGGATGAAATTGTTTTAATTACTTCTGAGAGAATTCAGAATGCTTCAGATATTTTAAAAGTAAACACCAAAACAGGTGCAGTTCAGAAATTATTTACTGAGACGGATGATAAATGGATCGATACTGACAGTCCTACCCTTGAATTCCTTGAAGATGATTCATTCCTTTGGGCTTCTGAGAGGGACGGAAACCGCCACCTTTACTGGTATGACAAAGATGGTAAGCTTAAAAAGCAGATCACAAAAGGAAACTGGGAAGTAACAGATTATTATGGATTCAATCCAAAATCAAAAGAAATTTACGTTCAGACTACTGAAAAAGGAAGCATCAATAAGGTAGTTTCCAAAGTAAATATTGAAAACGGAAAATCTCAGCTGATCTCCAATGCAGAAGGAAACAACTCTGCCAATTTCAGCAAAAACTATAATTATTTCATTGAGACCTCTTCTACAGCCGCAAAGCCTTACACTTATGTCTTAAAAGACGGAAACGGAAAAGCGGTAAAAGAGCTTCAGAACAACAATGATCAGTTACAGAAATTAAAAACCGATAATTTTGTTGAAAAAGAATTCATCACTATTCCCAATGCGGTAGGCGATCAGATGAATGCCTGGATTATGAAACCTAAAAACTTTGATCCGAATAAAAAATACCCTTTATTCATGTTCCAATATTCCGGACCTGGCTCTCAGCAGGTTGCCAACTCATGGGATAACGGAAATGCAATGTGGTTCAACCATCTTGTACAAAAAGGATATATTGTAGCTTGTGTAGACGGTCGTGGAACGGGTTACAAAGGAGCAAAATACAAGAAAGTAACGTATATGAACTTAGGAAAATATGAGATTGAAGATCAAATCACTGCAGCTAAGTGGTTTGGAAACCAATCTTATATTGACAAAAGCAGAATCGGAATGTTCGGATGGAGCTTCGGTGGGTATATGACCAGTCTGGCAATGACTAAAGGAGCAGATGTTTTCAAAATGGGAATTGCTGTAGCACCGGTAACCAACTGGAGATATTATGACTCTGTATACACAGAAAGATTTATGAGAACGCCTCAGGAAAACCCTGATGGATATGACAAAAACTCTCCTACAGAATATACAAACTTATTGAAAGGTAAATTTTTGTTAATTCACGGAACTGCTGATGACAACGTTCACTTCCAGAACTCTATGGAATTTTCTGAAGCTTTGATTCAAAACAAAAAACAGTTTGATTTCATGGCTTATCCGGATAAAAACCACGGAATCTATGGTGGACAGACAAGACCTCAGTTGTATCAGAAAATGACAGATTTCATCTTGAATAATTTATAAACAGTATATTATATCTAATAAAAAACCCTTTCAAAAGTTTGAAAGGGTTTTTTATTTAAGGATATTTTACAGCTTTATCCAGTTCTATTGGATTATTAAAAGACTTTATTTTTTTTCTTTCATTGGCCTCAGCAGGTTTCAACTGTTCTTTGGTGAGAATGTTACCATCTTCGAGTTCCAGTTTTTTTCCTTCAGTCAAAACAAGTCTTCCATTCAATATATATTTGAAAGGACTTTCATATAGTTCTAATTTTAGTTTGTCCAGCTTAGCCTGATTAACAGGAATTGCTCTGGAAATGGAATTTTCTAATGAAACCTGTTTATAATCCTCTGTAATTTTTTCGCTTTTAATAACTTTGAATTGATAGTCTTTTTTAGCATCATACAATTCCATAATAAGTCCAGGTAAACCATTGAATTTATAAGGCCCATAAGGAATCGGAATATCTTTGGAAAACCATGCCACCCAGCTTCTTCCTCCAAACTCCGTTACAGCTTTTTGAACTTGATAGCCCCCAAATGTTTTGGTACTATCCGAAATTTTCCAGTTCTGCTCTGCCTTTCCATCTACTTTATAAAAATTAACATCACCTATATATTCATAGTTTTGGTATTCATTACTGTTATTTTTTTTAATCAGAAATGAAGTCTGTTTATATCCTTTAAATCCATATTGATTTTTAGTCGCAAATATTGAATCATTGATATAGTATATTCTATTATAATATTTCATTTCATCTTTAGAAATATCCAGATTAAAATTTTCTTTAATAAGATTATTTGAGGTGGAATCTTTCTTAGATACAACATCATACACAAACCTGTTGCTTTGAGAAAAACAAACAAATGTTCCCAATAATAAAAATAATAGCTTTTTCATAGTTTAATTGGGTCAATTTAAAAAACTTTATGCTTCAGTCAAAGCGATTTTATATTTATTTCATTAATCATTTAGGCAAGTATTATTTATTTTATCAATTAAAATTAAAAACTTATTTTTGGGAAATTTGAAAATTGAATATATGAAGACTAAACATCCTAAAGGGCTGCCCTTCCTCTTTTTCACAGAGATGTGGGAGCGTTTCGGGTATTACCTGATTCTTGGAATCTTTGTTCTGTATGTTATTGAGCCTACTGGTATGAAAGGCGGACTTGGACTTCCGGATAAAACTGCTGATGACATTTTCGGAACTTATATTGCCTTAACTTATCTGACTCCCTTCATTGGTGGATTCCTGGCAGACAGAGTTTTAGGATATATTAAATCTATCTATCTGGGAGGTTTTTTAATGGCTGCCGGATATATAGGAATGGGAGTATTTAAAGATTTACCTCTGTTTTATGCTTCACTGGCATTAATTATCATAGGAAATGGTTTCTTTAAGCCGACGATCTCAACATTATTAGGAAACCTTTATTCTGAAGAACCTTATAAAGCGAATAAAGACTCCGGATATAATATTTTCTATATGGGAATCAATATCGGAGCATTTATCTGTAACATCATTGCTGCATTTATGCGTAATAAATTTGGCTGGGGTGAGGCTTTCATCACTGCCGGAGTGGGAATGCTTATCGGTATGGTAATTTTTACCATCGGAAGAAAGCATTATATCCATGCTGCACAGATGAAACCTGTACAGGAAGGAGATACCAAGCTTTCGGAAATTATGCTTAAAGTTTTTGTTCCTGCCATTATCGCCGGAGTAATAGGCTGGTTTGTTCCTAACAATATTTTTGGAAGTGACAGTACAGATGCCTTTATTTTTGCATGTATACCTGTTATTTACTTCTATGCCTCTCTTTACTTTAAGGCTAAACCCGATGAAAAAGCCTCTATCGGAGCATTACTTTCTGTATTCCTGATCAGTATGTTCTTCTGGGCTGTATTCAAACAGAATGGGACAGCTTTAACTCGATGGGCGAATTATTATACGGACAGAAGTGTTCCTGCTTCTCTTGAAAAGCCATTGGAAGGTATTTATATGGTGGAAGGTAAGAGCTATGAAAACAAAGAAACTCCGGTGTATGACAACCAGTTCAGATCTCAAAAGGATGACAAAGGAGACACAAAGAAAGAAATGGGCAAAGATGTTTATTTTAAAAATATATCTCCTGAACAGCGCGCTACCCTTGAGAAAAATCCTGAAAATAAAGTTTATCTGTACAATACAGAATTATTCCAGTCTATCAATCCGTTCTGGGTTATAGCATTGACTCCAGTGATTGTTGGGTTCTGGGCATTGTTGAGAAGAAAAGGAAAAGAACCTCTAACTCCTACTAAGATTGTTTTAGGATTATTTATTTCCGGACTTTCCTGTCTGGTGATGGTTTTAGCAGTTATGGCCGGCGATAACGGAGCTGTAAAAGTGTCTCCTTTATGGCTTGTTGCCAGCTACGGGGTAATTACCATCGGGGAGTTATGTTTATCCCCAATGGGACTTTCATTCGTTTCAAAACTTTCCCCTGCAAGGATTACTGCATTGATGATGGGAGGATTTTTCCTGGCCAACTCTGTGGGAAATAAACTTTCAGGAATCCTAGCAAGTACCTGGTATAATTACGAAAACAAGACGAATTATTTCCTTGTCAACTTTGGTTTGTTAATATTTGCTACACTTTTGGGTCTTTCTATGTTAAAAAGATTGAACAAAATTATGAAGGAAAAAGGACATTAATCATTGATATTATAAAGATTAGCAAGCTGCGGAATAGTTCCGCAGCTTTTTTATTTAAAAATAAAATTAAAAACTTGCCAAAAACCCAAAATAAACTATATTTGTCAGTCTTAACAAAAATTAACAATAGAAATGGATAATATTGAAGCATTGAGTCCGAAACCGGATGAATTTGTAGAGAATAAGAATTCCAGGCATCCTAAAGGATTATGGGTTCTTTTCGGAACAGAAATGTGGGAGCGTTTCAACTTTTATGGGATGAGAGCACTTTTGACGCTCTTCATGGTAAATTCCTTATTAATAAAAGAAGCTGATGCGGCAATCATCTATGGTGGATTTCTAGCGTTATGTTATTTAACACCTCTTTTGGGAGGATTTATTGCTGATAAATATATCGGAAACAGATTCGCGATCATCATTGGTGGATCGTTGATGGCTATTGGCCAGTTCTTATTATTTATCAGTGCTTCAACTTTTTCAGCAGACATTGGAAGTGCTAAACTGATTATGTGGCTGGCATTATTCGTTATCATTTTCGGTAATGGATTCTTCAAACCGAATATTTCCTCAATGGTAGGGAGTCTTTATCCAAAACAGGAAAAGTCTAAACTGGATTCAGCTTTCACCATTTTCTATATGGGGATCAACATCGGAGCATTCTTAGGTCAGTTTATCTGTCCATACGTAGGAGACGTAAAAGATGCTGCGACCGGAGTGAGAGATATCTTCGCTTTCAAATGGGGATTCTTAGCTGCTTCTATTGCGATGGTAATCGGAACAATAACATTCTTTATCCTTAAAAACAAATATGTAGTTACTCCGGAAGGAAGACCTATCGGAGGATTACCAAAAAACAATACAAGTGCAGATTTCGAGGAGGGAGAAACTCAAACAGCAAAATTCTCAGGTACATTCTTAGGAATTACTGTAGCTATATTTGTTGCTCTATTCTTCGTATTCAGATACTTATTGGTAGGAGAACTTGGATTCAACTCAGTAGAAATGGGACAAATGATTAAAGGAATTATCTACCCATTCATCTATGCCGCAGGTATTTCCCTTGCCTTCCTGATTATGTCTTCTGCAGAAAACAAGGTTGAAAGACAAAGAATCTGGGTAATCTATATCGTTTCATTCTTCATTATCTTTTTCTGGGCAGCTTTTGAACAGGCTGGATCTTCATTAACATTTATTGCAGATAACCAGACGGACAGAAACATTTTCGGATGGAATATGCCACCTTCAATGGTTCAGATTTTCAACGGAATTTTCGTAGTTCTTTTGGCTGTTCCTTTCAGTTTGTGTTGGGATAAACTGAGAGCAAAGGGAAAAGAGCCTGTGTCTCCGTTCAAACAAGCAATGGGATTGGCATTAATTGCTCTTTCTTATTTCATCATTGCACACAATGTAAAAGATCTTGGAAACTCAGGATTATTAGCAATCAAATGGTTAATGCTTTTATACTTCATCCAGACTTGTGGTGAGCTTTGTCTTTCTCCAATCGGTTTATCATTGGTTGGTAAACTGGCTCCAAAAAGATTTGCTTCATTATTATATGGTGTATTCTTCATTTCTAACGCTGCTGGTTATGCATTAGCTGGTTCATTAGGAGCACTTATCCCTGCAACAGGTGATAAGTTTAAAAAAGCTGAAGAGATAGGAGTAAATCTTCAGGATGTATTAGATAAAAAAGTAACTTTAACTGCAGATCAGGTAGCTGCTTTTGATAAAGCTCAGCTTCCATTACACAACCCTACTTTTGTAGGATTTGAAATTCACAATCTATTTGAATTCTTCATGGTATTCGTAGTACTTTGTGGTATTGCATCTGTAATTTTAGGTTTAATTTCACCTATCTTAAAGAAAATGATGCATGGTGTAAACTAGCTGCATTAACAAAATATGAATAAAACCTCTGCTAAGTCAGAGGTTTTTTTTATTTTCGTATGATGGAAATTTCCGAAGATTCTTTATTCCAATCCGTAAAGGAAATCATTAGACAGTCGCGCGAAAAGGTGTTTCGGATAGCGAATTCTACTCTACTGCTTACCTACGGGCAGATTGGAAAACTTATTGTTGAAGACAAACAACAGGGAAAAGAACGTGCAGAATATGGAAAATATACGCTTAAAAAACTTTCACAGAAGCTTACCTTAGAATTTGGAAAGAGGTTTGATGAAAGCAACCTAAGAAATATGAGGTCCTTCTATCATATATTTCCGATATGTGACGCATTGCGTCACGAATTAAGCTGGACCCACTATAGACTCTTGATAAAGCTTGACCACACTGATAAAATAAATTATTACATCAACGAATCTGTTCAAATTAACTGGAATTACAGAGATTAATCAATTTCCATTTTGAATGATAAAAACAATTTATTTGCCAGCAAATACCTGCTGTACCTCCCAAAAGAAGAAGAATTAAAACAAATTATTGACCAGGACAGAATTCGTTTTGAACTGGATCAGAAAGATAAAAACCCTTAATTAGAACTTAATCATATATCATTATGAGCTTAACTTTAGATGAAATACAAGATTTCAAAGGAAAATATCCCAGACAGATCTGGAGCCTTTTTTTCTCTGAAATGTGGGAACGTTTCTGTTTCTACGGAATGCGTGGAATGCTGGTCTTCTTTATGATCTCACAGCTTAATTTCCATGAAAAAGAAGCCAACCTTCAATATGGTGCTACTCAGGCCTTCGTATATGCCTTTACTTTTGTAGGCGGACTTTTTGCCGATAAAATTTTAGGATTCAGAAAATCTCTGTTCTGGGGAGGTCTACTGATGATCGTAGGAAGTTTAATTTTGGCTACAGATCCCCATAAATTCTTTTTCCTCGGAATAGCATTCACCGTAGTAGGGACAGGTTTCTTCAAACCTAATATCTCATCTATGGTGGGACAACTTTATAAGCCTAATGATTCAAGAGCTGATGCAGGCTTTTCGCTTTTTTATGCGGGAATTAATCTTGGAGCATTATTAGGCGGCTATTTATGTATTGCTATTGGTAAAGGAGAATTCCTAAGTAATGTTATTGCAGAAGAAATGAGATGGCATATTGCTTTCGGATTAGCTTCAATAGTAATGGTGGTCAGCTTGATTAACTTTGTATTTACACAAAGAACATTAGGTACTATCGGTTTACAGCCCGGACATCCTTTAGCAGAAACAAAGGCAGCTCCAATTCCAAAATGGAAAGAATACGGAGTATATGTTTTGTCATTGGTTTTTGTACCTATCATTATGACAATGGTTGCTAAAACAGAATATACGGATTATTTTATGTGGACAATCGGGCCATTAACCTTAATCTATTTATTCTATGAAATGTCTAAAGTAACTGCTTCAGAACGTAAAAAGCTTTGGGCAGCACTCGTTTTCATTATATTTTCAATCATATTCTGGGGAATTTACGAACAAAGCGGAGGTTCCTTAAGCATTTTTGCCGCTAAAAACCTTAATAAAGATCTTTTTGGATTAGACCCGAATGGTGTGAATAATTCAGGAGGAGCTTTCTTTATTATTTTCCTTGCTCCATTGATCGGACTTCTTTGGATCTGGCTTAATAAGAGAAAAATTGAACCTAATACTATTATTAAATTCGGATTAGGATTTATTTTCTTAGGATTAGGATATTATGTTCTGTTTGCTACCCGATTATTTGCAGACCTTCAGGGAATTACTTCATTGAACTTCTTTACCCTGGCATTATTAATCATTACCCTTGGAGAATTGTGCCTCTCTCCTATCGGATTGTCTATTATGACGAAGCTTTCTACTAAAAATCTTCAGGGAATGATGATGGGAATGTGGTTTCTTGCTTCCGCTTATGGGCAGTATGTTGCAGGGATTATCGGAGCCAGTCTCGCTACCTCAAAGAAAGGGTCTACCAACTATGATGCTTTGATCACTTATACTGATGGATATAAACAATTGGGATTATACGCGGTAATTGCCGGAGTGGTATTAATTTTGATATCTCCGTACGTGAAAAAATTAATGCAAGATGTAAAATAGAAATAAGTAATTATGCTTATTTTTACCTAAATATCACAATATGAAGAAAATTTTAAGCATAGTTCTCTTACTTTTATTAAATTTTAGTTTTGCCCAGGTAAAGTGGATGACCATTGAGGAAGCCTTAAAAGCTCAAAAGGAAAATCCCAAAAAAATACTTATTGATTTTTATGCAGACTGGTGCGGCCCATGTAAAATCATGGACAAAAAAACTTATGGACATCCTGTGATTGCTCAAAACCTGAACGAGAATTATTATCCTGTAAAGTTTAATGCAGAAGAAAAAAAGAGTATTGATATCTTTGGAAGAACATTTTCAAATCCCAATACTGAACACAGAAAAGGAAAAAATTCACTTCATGAATTTACACAGTATATGAATGTAGGTGCTGTTCCGAGTACTGTATTTCTGGATGAACATGGAGATCCTATTACCATTCTTCAGGGAGAATTATCTGCCAAGGAACTGGAACCCTATTTGGAACTGATCTCAAAAGATTTGTTCAAAAAGATTAAAACCAGAGAACAATGGGAAGATTACCAGAAAAAGTTCAAACCTAAAATCAAAGATTAATTAGAGATCCCGATTTCCGGATTTAATTCTAAAAAATCACCATACGGACTTCCAATTTTTTTGGAAGTCTTTTTAATTTTACCGAAATTCGAACCTTTATTTCTTTTGTCAAAAAATAAGGATCAAAAAATTCAAAACTCCGCATCCTGAAATCTGAAAATGAATCTCGAAACCTCCATAGAATACGTAAAAGGAATAGGTCCGGAAAGAGCTAAACTCATTAAAAGTGTATTGGGCCTAACCACTGTTGAAGATATGCTGAACTTCTACCCAATCCGCTATCTGGATAAAAGTAAAATTTATACAGTTTCTCAGCTTCAGGAAGAAAGCAGCCAGGAAATACAATTAAGGGGAAGAATCACTCATGTTCAGGAAATCCAGACCGGGAAGACTAAAAGATTATCTGCGAAATTCAATGATGAAACGGGCAGTATGGATCTGGTATGGTTCCAGTATTCAAAATGGCTGAAAGAGCAGCTTCCTATTAATAAAGAGGTTTATATTTTCGGGAAAATTAATGTTTTCAACCGTCAGTTTTCTATGCCGCATCCTGAAATAGAAGCTGAGGAAAATAAAGAAGGAGATACAAGACTTAAACCTATTTATCCGAGTTCAGAAAAACTGACTAAAAGAGGATTAAGTCAAAGGTTTTTTCAGAATGCATTGAGAAATATCTGCAAAGAAATTCCGAGTCTTATTGAAGAAAATTTCCCGGAGTACCTGATGAAAACCTTTAAATTCATGTCAAGACAGCACGCTTTCCTGAATGTTCATTTTCCAAAGGATAAAGAGCATTTTGATAAGGCTGATTACAGATTAAAATTTGAAGAATCATTCTTTTTTCAATTAGGATATGGTTTGAAAAAACTTCACCATAAAACACAGGCTTATGGTAATCCTTTCCCAATTATTGGAGATCATTTTAATGATTTCTATGAAAACCACCTTCCCTTTGAGCTTACCAATGCACAGAAAAGAGTATTAAAGGAAATACGGATTGATATGAAAAGGCCAATTCAGATGAACAGGCTTTTACAGGGAGATGTAGGATCAGGGAAAACAATGGTGGCCTTGTTAACCATGCTTATTGCTATGGACAACGGTTTTCAGAGCTGTTTGATGGCTCCCACGGAAATTCTTGCCCAACAGCATTATAATGGTATTAAAGAACTGTTAGAAAAGACAGGAATCAATATCCGCATTCTGACCGGATCAAGCAAAGCAGCAGAAAGGAGAATTATCCATGAAGAACTGGAAAATGGTACCCTTTCAATCCTAGTAGGAACCCATGCTGTTTTGGAAGATAAGGTTAAATTTAAAAATCTAGGACTCGCAATTATTGATGAGCAGCATAGATTCGGAGTTGCCCAGCGGGCTAAGCTTTGGGCCAAAAATAAAATTCCGCCCCATATTCTGGTGATGACCGCTACTCCTATTCCAAGGACGCTTGCGATGAGCTTTTATTCTGATCTGGATGTTTCCGTGATTGATGAAATGCCTGTGGGAAGAAAACCCATCATTACTGCTCACAGACGTGAAAAAGACAGACTTTATGTCTATAATTTCTGTAAAGATGAAATTAAGAAAGGCAGACAGGTCTATTTTGTATATCCGCTTATT
This sequence comes from Chryseobacterium indologenes, assembly GCF_018362995.1. Classification (NCBI taxonomy): domain Bacteria; kingdom Pseudomonadati; phylum Bacteroidota; class Flavobacteriia; order Flavobacteriales; family Weeksellaceae; genus Chryseobacterium; species Chryseobacterium indologenes. The sequence continues at coordinate 4,287,282 of NZ_CP074372.1, read as the reverse complement.
GAGGAATCTGAAACCTTAGATTACAAAAATCTGGTGGAAGGTTTGGAACATGTCATGGATTATTTCTCAGAGTACAATGTGACCATGCTTCACGGGAAAATGAAGCCGGATGAAAAGGATGCCGCAATGGCTTATTTTGCTTCGGGAAAAGCTGAAATTATGGTGGCAACTACCGTAATTGAAGTCGGGGTAAATGTCCCTAATGCTTCCGTAATGGTTATTGAAAGTTCAGAAAGGTTTGGCCTTTCACAACTCCATCAGCTGAGAGGACGTGTAGGAAGAGGTGCTGAACAGAGTTACTGTATCCTGATGACATCGGATAAATTGTCGAAAGAAAGCAGAACGCGTATTAAGACAATGACTGAAACCAATGACGGCTTTAAAATTTCTGAAGTGGATATGCAGCTTCGGGGTCCTGGAGATATTCTGGGTACCCAGCAAAGTGGTGTGGTAGATTTTAAGAGATTAGACCTGATCAATGATTCGGCGATCATCAAAACAACAAAAAATACGGTAGAAAAAATTCTGGAAGCTGATCCAATGCTGTCCAGGCCTGATAATCTGATCATTAAAAACTATTATATCAGATATTATAAAGGAAAAAACAAATGGAGTAAAATTTCATAAAAAAACCGCAGAAAAATACTTCCTGCGGCCCCCTTATAAAACTGTTATTTAGAAGAAATTACTTTTTGGATATCCAAAAAATTCATTTTAATAGTTAAGGCTTAATATTTTGTGATGTGGTGTGAAAATATCTATATAACAATATTATTTGATAAGCTAAAACCTTAACTATTAAAACAAATTATGAAAAACAAAATGAATTATTTTTTTCCAACTTGCTTATTATAAAAACTAACTGAGTTTCGGTGGAGATGAGGGAATGAAACGAATAAAAATATCTCCAACTACTTTTGAGTTTTCATGATTGTACCGTTTTGTTTAAAGATCTTCTGTGCTTTAAAATTGGAAAAACTAGTATAATTCATTTTGTTAACTAACATCGTGATTTATATAATTTTTGTTTTTAGAAACAATTACTTCTCATTCATCTGTATCTTCTACTTTATAATGAAATTTGTGTCTCAGATTACTTTTACAAATGTCAGTATATTAATTCAGATCCTTTTTATATTATTTTAAGTATTAGTTATAAAATTTTCACTTATTTGTGAATAGTATGCATTAAATATGATTAATATTTTCTTAATATAAAATTAATAAAACATTTATTCATCACACTTTCAGAATAAAATGATCTTTATTCAATCCTGAAGTATGATACTGCCAATTGATTGTAATAATTTCTGTAAGCACCTTTTTCAGAGCCTCAAAAGACTCAGGTTTTTTCATGAAAATATTAGCTCCTTTTACAAAAATATCTTCAATTTCATTTTCCGGAATCGGTTCCGAAAAAATGGCGGTAACCATGTTATTGAATTTTGAATTGGCTTCAATTTCTTCCAGGCATTCCATACTGTCTTTTCCAGGGATAATGTATTTTATGAAAACAATTTCCGGAACTACGGCATCATTATTATTCAGATACAGCATCATATCTTTACCGTTAGAGAAGCATTGAACTTTTATAGAGATTTTCAGCTCTTTCAAAATATTTTTAAAGAAAATCAAGGTGTTTTCATCGTTATCTGCTACTATTACGTTCAGAAATTCTTTATTCATACTGCATTTTAGGGTTTATTACCGTGCTTTGAGCTCTTCTTCTCTTTCCAATAATCTTTTGAAACTGGGAGGGCGTGATTCCCGTTGTATTTTTAAACTGGGTACTCAGATGTGCCACACTGGAGTAGTTCAGCTTATGGGCTATTTCTGTAAGGCTTTGTTTGTTTCTTATGATCAGGGCTTTTGCGTGCTCTATCTTTTGCAGAATAATAAAGTTCTCAATAGAGGTATAAGCAACTTCAGAAAATAGGTTGGAAAGATATCCATAGCTGTGATTCAGTTTCTCAGAAATATAGATGGATGCTTTTACCGGTATGATCTCATCAGAAAAGACCAGTTCTACGATAGCATCTTTTATTTTCTGCACCAGTGCAGTCTTCTGGCTTTCTATGATTTCTATGCCATAATCTTCAAGATTTTGCTTAAAAAGACTGTGCTGTTCTTTTGTGAGGGGCTCATAAAATTCCACTTCACCGAAGTTCAGCAACCTGTACTTCAGCCCGTGTTCTTTGAGCTTTTCGTCCAATACCTTTTTGCAAAGGGCATTGAAATCAAATTTAACATACATTTTCATCCTAGTATATATAAGCCTGTTTTATTTAGTAAATATAACAATTTATTTCATTTAAAAGTGAAATAGGTGTAAATTTTTTATTTTTGCTATATAGACGCAAAAACTCCTGTATTTAAGAATACAGGAATTTAAACACTAAGGATGAAAAAAATATACTGATAAAAAGCTGTGTCAGCTCAAAACCAAGCATATGAATGTATTGTTATAAGTGATTTGGTTCTGAAGCAAAGATCATTCAAAAAAAGAAGTCACTTGTTATAGAATTACAGGATAAAGTTACAAAATTTTAAGTCAATCATGAGTGAATTAGAAATTCCATCATATAATCATCCATCACAAACCCGTTCCCGATATCGAAAACTCCCTCTCCATAAACCCTGTATCCTTGGGACTCATAGAAGCTTCGGGCAGAATTATTTTTGTTCACATTCAAAATAATTCTTTCATTTCCATTCTCAGAAACTTTCTCATGCAGAAACTGAAGTGCTTTTTTGCCGAATCCTTTTCCTTTACTCTCCGGAACCAGATAAATACGGTGCAGCTTAGTTGTTTTTTCTTCATAATGATTTTCATATCCGATAAAACCTTCGTAAGAATCATTATTCTCATCCTGAATAAGATAGTAATGGTAATGAGAATTCTGAAGGTGATTCAGAATTTCTGTTTCAGAATACATTTCGGAAAGCATAAATTCCATCTGTTCTGTCGAAAGAATGTCTGCATAGGCATTTTCCCATGATCTCCGTGCCAGATCCTGAATTAAAGGAATATCTGCAGCTGTTGCCTGTCTTAATTTCATGATTTTATTATATTATTATGATTAAAAAAAGTGAAAAGCCTAAACTTTCCACCCTTTATATTTTTCAAAATGAACTGCTGAATTTTAAAGTAATATAAAATTCAATTCATTATTAAATGTTTGCCATTTCAGCTTTAATTTTGGCATGAAGACCTTCTGAAGCAGCAACCAAAGGAAGTCTTAAGAAGTTTTTAATAATCCCTTTTTCAGCAAGTATTACTTTAATACCGCAAGGGTTTCCTTCTGCAAAAATCAAACGCGTAATATCAACCAGCTTATTGTGAATTGCGTAAGCTTCTTTCACTTTTCCTTCAAAAGCCAGCTGTACCATGGTAGAGAATTCTTTAGGATATGCTTGTCCTATTACTGAAATCACACCATCTCCTCCTGCCAGTGTTACCGGTAATGTATATTCGTCATCCCCGGAAACCAATGAAAAGCCTTCAGGTTTCTTTCTAAGAATATCAAAATACTGTAAAATATTAGGTGAAGCCTCCTTAATCAGGAATAAATTAGGGAATTCTTTGGCAAGACGAAGCGTAGTATCTGCTTCTACGTTTTGCCCGGTTCTTGAAGGAACATTATAAATAATAATATTTTTTCCTGTGGAAGCTAACATTTTATAGTGCTGGTAAAGACCTTCCTGGTTCGGTTTATTGTAATAAGGAGATACTGAAAGTACTGCTTCAAATGCAGAAAGATCTGCTTCTTCAATCTGTTTCTTGACGTCAAGAGTATCGTTGCCGCCAATCCCTAAAACTAGAGGAAGACGTTTATTATTCACCTTAATGATGTGCTCAATTACCTGTTTCTTCTCTTCTGCAGAAAGCGTTGCGGCTTCTGCCGTAGTACCCAATACTACCAAATAATTGGTTCCGTTTTCGATATTGTACTCCACTAGTTTTGTTAAACTGTCGAAGTCAACGGATAAATCTTCATTAAAGGGCGTTACCAATGCAACACCTACTCCTTTTAAAATGCTCATCTGTTAGAATTATTTTTGTCAAATTTAATAATTTACAGTAAGAATTTGTAATAAATAATAATGTTTTATTATACATATAGTTATATTTGCATATACTAAAAGATATTATGAAAAATAAATTCTTGTTAATAGGAATTGCCCTGGCGACCTTTACAGCATGCAAAACAGCTTCTACGCTGCAACTTGCGGATGTAAAGACCCAGAAAAATATTTCTATTAATAATGAGCTGAAAAATGATGAGGAGCTTGCAAAATTTATTGAACCTTATAAGCAAAAACTGGATAAAGAAATGAACCAGAAGATCTCTCATACCAATGTAGATCTTACCAAGCAGGGCGATAACAGCAATCTGGGTAATCTTTTAGCTGACTATACGTTTGAAGGAGGTAATGAATGGATAAAAACTCATCTTAAGCAAAATGTAGATGCAGCCTTGATCAATATCGGGGGAATCCGTACCACTATCGGAAAGGGAGATATCTTACTCAAAAATGTATTTGAAGTAATGCCTTTTGAAAATGAGGTGGTAATTGTGAAAATGAAAGGAGCAGATTTACAGGGGCTTTTTGAGTATTATGCAAAAACGCAGGTCAACAATCCTGTTTCTCACTTGTATATTGAGACCAATAACGGGCAGGTAATCAAATCTTTAATCAACGGAAAAACAGTAGATCCTGCTAAAGATTATTATATTGCCACTTCAGACTATCTTGCACTGGGAGGAGACAATATGAAATTCTTTGCAAAAGGAGAATCTATCTCAACAGGAATTAAAATGAGAGATCTGTTTATTGATTATTTTAAGAAAACTCCTGAAGTTGTAGTAAATTCAGATGTTCGTTTAAATTTTATCGGGAAGAAGTAATGGATAGAAAAAGTTTTTTAAAAGCAATAGGAGGCGGATCTTTGGCAATGGCTTTAGCTCCCAATATGATGATGGCGGAAGAGTTGAAAATTCTTGATTTAAAATCCGCAAATAAACTGACTATCCTTCATACCAATGACCAGCATAGCAGAATTGAACCTTTCGATGCAAGCTATACAAAGAATCCTAATCAGGGAGGTTTTGCAAGAAGGGCGAGCTTAATTCAGCAGATCAGAAATCAGGAAAGCAATGTACTGCTTCTTGATTCAGGAGATATTTTCCAGGGAACTCCTTATTTCAATTTCTTCGGAGGAGAACTGGAGTTTAAATTAATGTCCATGATGAAATATGATGCCTCTACCATGGGGAATCATGATTTTGATAATGGTCTTGATGGATTTTTAAAAGTACTTCCCAATGCGAAGTTTCCTTTTATCTGTTCCAATTATGATTTTAAAAATACAATTCTTGACGGGAAGATTTCCCCTTATAAGATTTTCAACAAAAATGGAATCAAAGTAGGAATTTTCGGGGTGGGAATTCAGCTGGACGGCCTTGTAGGTAAAAAACAGTATGGGGAAACCGTTTATTCCGATCCGGTGGATGTAGCACAGCATTATTCCAATTTTCTTAAAAAAGATCAGAAATGTGATCTTGTGATTTGTCTTTCACACATCGGTTATGATTATAAAGATGAACCGAATAAAATAAGTGATAAAATTTTAGCGGCCAGCACAGAAAATATTGATATTATTCTGGGAGGCCATACGCATACATTTTTACCGGAACCTCAATCTTATACCAACAGACAGGGCAAAAATGTCCTTGTCAATCAGGTAGGATGGGCAGGTCTTCTTTTGGGTAGAATAGATTTTTATTTTGATACAAACAAAAACGTACAGCATATTTCCTGGAACAATCAGGCAATAGACAGCAGCATAGCATAACCGCATAATATGAAAAAACTCTCTATAATTTCTCTTGGTATTTTAGCATCCCTGCAGTTTACAAAAGCGCAGGTCATTTCTTCAAAAAAATGGGCAGATTTATTTTCCTACAACAAAGTCTTAGCTATGAAAGAAGACAATGGGAAAATCATTGCAGCTACAGAAAACGGAATATTCTATTATACAATATCAACAGGAGAAATTACGAAGTTGTCCAAAGCTAATGGTCTGCATAATATTGGTATAACAGCCTTCGATTACAACCCACAGACTAAAACAGGGCTTATTGGGTATGAAAACGGCTCCATGGACGTTATCACTCCGCAGGAAATCAAATATATTGTTGATATTCCTATTGCTGCCGGCTATAACGGAAATAAAAAAATCAATCATATTTCTATAACCGGAAACCAGGCTGTCATTTCTGTTGGGTATGGAGTTTCTATATTTAACCTTCAGAATAAAGAATTTGGTGATTCTGCATTTTTTCTTACTGGTGGTGTTTATCAGGCAAGTAATGAAGCCACCATATTCGGGAATAAAGTATATTCTGTAACAGATACCGGATTGAAAAGCCATCAAATGAATACTACCTTCCCGGTATATTCTACATGGACTACGGAAGCTCCAGGCGCATTCAAACATATAGACTCAGAATCTGAGCTGGTATATTCATCCGCAACAGCGGCTTATTTTTATAACAACGGTACTCCTACACAACTTCCTACAAGTTTCGAAAATATCCGTGACCTCGTTATCACATCAAATAATATTATTGTTACTGACAACCGGGTATATACCTACGGAATCAATGGAGTATCACAAAATGCGGTAAGCCTTGGAGAGGAATGCAACACTGCCATAACAGCTGGTGGAAAAATCTTTGGAGGAACTGTATTATCAGGGATCAAGGATGAAAGTAACAATACTTTTAAACCATCAGGTCCTTACTTCAATTTTGCCTATAATATTAATCTTTTTGATAATAATCAGCTTCTGGTTTCTTCTGGTGCCAGAGCAAATAACTATAACCATCCGTTTATTCAGCCGCAAGAACCTGGATTTTACTATTTCAACGGGACAGATTGGATTTATCCTTCATTCTTTAATAAAAGTAATCCCAACCGCCCAATCTTCATCAATGTGTTGGATGCTATCATAAGTCCTTATAACAGTAATGAAGTTCTCTTTACCAATTATACAATGCTGGATAACGGGGTGTATAAAATGAAATACAATGCAACAAGCAAAGATTTTGAACTGGTAAAATATTATAATCTGGGGGCACAGCCATACCTCAGACGTCCTGTAGGTTTTGCAACAGATACTCAGAACAACCTTTTTGTTTCTTTTGGATTTAATGACGGAAACCCTTCCATAGGAATCTATGATAAAGCCTCTGATGACTTTCTTATAAAGAAAATAGTTCTTGCCAGTGATGGTATCCAAAAGACTGTTTATCATGAAAATATGTTATGGACTCCACTGCCGAGATCTAATAACTTTTGGGTATATGACTATAAAAATGCAACCAACCTTTCTGATGATTCAGATTATATTCTGGGTTCTGCTAATGGATTTAACAGTTCAGGAGGAATCTTATCTGTAGCATTTGATAAGTCCGGAGATGCATGGATCGGTACAGATGGAGGTTTAAGGATTATGTCTAACGCTACGTCTGAAATAAAAACCCCACAGCCTGAGGTAGAACCTATAGTCATAGAACAAAACGGACTGGGTGAAGAGCTTTTCAGAGAATCAGCTATTCTCCAGATTGCAGTAGATGAAGGAAATTACAAGTGGGTTTCCATTGATGGCGGTGGTGTATATTACCTTTCTGCTGATGGTCAGAAAACAATAAAACATTTTACTAAAGAAAATTCACCTCTTCCTACTAATAGTGTTACAGATATAAAAGTTGATAAGAAAACCGGAAAAGTATATTTCGTAACGTATAATGGTATTGTAACATATCAGGGTGATGTTGCAGATGTAACGTCTAATTTCGGGGATGTTGTAGTATATCCTAACCCTGTTGTGTATTCTAATTTTAAAGGAAAAGTTACGCTTAAAGGCCTTGCAGAAAAAACCAATATAAGAATTGTAGATGCCGCGGGAAATGTAGTACACTCTGCAATAGCAAGAGGAGGTTATTATGAATGGGATCTTAATAATCAGAAAGGGGTAAGAGTAGCATCAGGAATGTATTTTGTTCTGATGACCAATGAGGATGGATCTGATAAAGCTACAGCCAAAATAGGAGTAGTCAATTAATTAATGAATTTACAAAACGGTTTTTTACTTTCGTTTATAAAATATGGGGAAAACGATGCTGTATTGCATTGTTTTACTGAGGAAGAGGGTTTTCAAAGCTATTTTCTAAAAGGAATTTATTCTAAAAAGAACAAAAAGAAAGCCCTGCTGCAGCCACTGAGCCAGCTGAATTTTTCAATACTTCCGCTGCGTGGTAATGGTATACCAACTGTCTCAAAATTTGAACTGGTAAAAAATAATGACATCTATACGGATATAAAAGTCAATACCGTTATTTTCTTTATTTCAGATTTCCTGAGCCACATCCTTAGATATGAGGATAAAAATATTCCTATCTATACCGGTATTGATCATTTTATCAATGAGCTGACGAACAGAAATTATCAGGCACACCTGCTTTTTTTACTGGCTGTTTTAAAAATTCAAGGGGTTGCACCATTGTTGGGTGACGGTAAATTTTTAGATCCGGAAACCGGAACTTTTTCCCTTGTAATCTGCCATCAGCAATTCAACGAAGAAATTTCTGCATTGTGGAAAGAAGCACTATGTGCCGAAAATCTTTATGCTACCAAAATCCATTCTTCATTAAGAAAAGATTTCCTGGACAGCCTTCTGGTGTACTATCACTATCATATCACAGACTTCAAGACACCTGCTTCATTGGAAATTATCCAGCAGATATTTGAATAGGACGAATCCTGATTGCTAGAATTCTTTTATGGTTCTTTTGTCTTTTCAATATCTTCAGGCATTTCAGTTTCAGATTCTGCAATTTCTTTTTTGGAAAATCTTGGCTGCAGGATTTTTGCAATAAGTCCCGTCCAGCCCGTTTGGTGGGAAGCTCCTACTCCACGGCCGTTATCCCCATGAAAATATTCGTAAAACAGAATATAATCTTTAAAATCCGGATCGGTCTGAAATCTTTCATACTGCCCATGAACCGGTCTTTTTCCATTTTCATCTTTTAAGAAAATCTTTGCAAGCCTTTTGTTTAAAGCATCTGCTATCTGATCCAGATTTGAATAGCTTCCACTTCCTGTAGGATATTCCACTAAAAAATCGGGACTGTAGTAGAAGAAAAAGCGCTGAAGACTATCGATTATCAAAAAATTAATAGGAAACCACACCGGGCCGCGCCAGTTGCTGTTCCCCCCGAACAGTCCACTATCACTTTCTGCCGGAGTATATTTCACCCTATAATCCGTTTCATTCAGGGTTAAAGTATAAGGATTGTTTTCATATTCTTTTGATAGTGCTCTTACGCCATAATCACTTAAAAACTCCTCCGGATTCAGCATTCTGTTTAACAATCTTTTCAAACGGTGTCCCCGAAGTAAAGACAAAAGGTGCTTGGAATCCTGACCTTTGACTTCCCATCTTGAAACCAGAGAAGCCAGTTCCGGTTTATTATCCAGTACCCATTTCATTCTTTTCTTAAAATTGGGCAGGTTTTCAATCATTTCATCATCTATAACCTCAACGGCAAACATCGGGATCAGCCCTACGATGGTCCTTAATCTTAAATACATATGTGTTCCGTCATTAGAAGCTATGGCATCATAGAAAAACTCGTCTTGTTCATCCCACAAACTGAATTCTTCATCCCCCATATTATCCAGTGAATTGGCAATGGACAGAAAATGTTCAAAAAACTTCATCGCCATCTCTTCATACACATTATTGTAAAGAGCAAGTTCCAGGGCAATCCGCATCATATTCAGGGCAAACATAGCCATCCAGCTTGTCCCGTCCGACTGTTCCAGCTGTTCTCCGTTGGGTAAAACAGCATTCCGGTCAAAAACTCCAATATTATCAAGACCTAAGAAACCTCCTTCAAATATGTTGTTGCCATTGGTATCTTTTTTATTCACCCACCAGGTAAAGTTCATCAATAATTTCTGGAAAGCACTTTCCAGGAACTCCAGGTCGGGTTTATCCTTTAAATATTCATCAATTTTAAATACTCTGAAAACCGCCCAGGCATGTACCGGAGGATTCACATCACTAAGATTCCATTCGTAGGCGGGAAGCTGTCCATTGGGATGCATATACCATTCAAACAGGAAAAGCTTCAATTGATGTTTAGCAAAATCCGGATCAATCAGGGAGAAACTGATGGTGTGAAATGCCAGATCCCAGGTGGCATACCATGGATATTCCCATTTATCCGGCATGGAAATAATGTGTTCGTTATTAAGATGTTTCCATTCGTAATTTCTTATTTTTTCCCGCGACTTTGGAGGAGGCATTTCAGCCGGATCACCTTTCAGCCATTTTTCAACATTGTAATGGTAAAACATTTTATTCCACAACATTCCTGCAAAAGCCTGTCTTTGTACCAGTTTTTCATCTTCCGAAGCGATTCCTTTCTGGATTTCGGCATAAAATTCATCGGCTTCTGTCTGTCTTTGATTAAAAAGAGTGTCAAAATCACCGAACGGCTCTCGTAAATCTTTATCTGATATTCTGAATTCAAATGTTCTGGATTCCCCGGCTTTAAAATCTTCATCAATAAAAAAAGAGGCTTTTGTTCCTACATTTTTGGGATTTACGGACTTAGAGTTACCCGTCATTACAAAATTATTGATCCCGTCTTTGCAGAACTTTGATCCATTTTTCGACTGGTAGAGCCTTTCATTATTGGTTTCATTGTTACAAAACAGGGTTTTTAAAGATTGTTTTGCATATACATTTTTAATATCAACATCCTGGTGATCCACTTTAATACGGTCTGCATCTTCAGCATGTAATTTTGGTTGATAGTCGTCATATCCCCAATTCCAGGTATTCCTGAACCAAACCGTAGGCAATATCACAAGAGAAGCCTCTTTTTCAGATTTATTGATAATGGTGAGTCTGACCAGAATATCATTCTGACTTTCTTTTGCATATTCAATAAAGATGTCGAAGTATTCATTATTATCAAAAATTCCGGTATCAATCAGTTCATATTCCGTTTCATCCTTACTTCTCGAAGCATTTGTTTTTACAAGATCTTCATAGGGAAAAGTATTTTGCGGATACTTATACAGCATTTTCATGTAAGAATGCGTAGGTGTAGAATCCAGGTAGTAAAAATATTCCTTCACGTCTTCACCGTGATTTCCCTGTCCGTTGGTCAACCCAAAGAACCGTTCTTTCACCATTTTATCCTTTTTATTCCAGAATCCGACAGAGAATACCAGTTTCTGAAGGTCATCACAGATTCCGCATATGCCTTCCTCACCCCAACGGTATGTTTTGGCTTCCGCAGTATCATGACTGGTATAATTCCAGGCATCACCGTTTTCACTGTAATCTTCACGAACGAGTCCCCACTCCCGGTTACTTACATACGGCCCCCATTTTTTCCATGAAATATCTGAAATTCTCTGTTTTTCTGACATAAGCGATAATTATGAGTAATGAATAATAAGCAATGAGTAATATTTGATCACATTGCAAGCTATGAGAACAACCTCAAAACTTTAAACCTTGAACTTTAAACCTTAAACTTTTTAACCACCTGTGGAAAAACTCTCAAATGTAGTCATTCCACCATCCACGAAGATGCTGGTTCCTGTGATATAATCAGCAAGATCACTGGCAAGAAAAGCGGCTAAGTTCCCGATATCCTTCGGCTGTCCGATTCTGTTATAAGGTATAAGGGTAAGAAGAGAATTGAGTGCTTCAGGAGTACTCCATGCATTTTGGTTAATAGGAGTCTGAATGGCTCCCGGACAAATAGAATTGACCCTGATTTTGGCTGCTCCATATTCCTGCGCAAGGGTTTGCATCAACATTCTGATGGCTCCTTTGCTTGATGCGTAGTTGGCATGTCCGGCCCACGGAATAATTTCATGTACAGAACTGATATGAATGATCTTTCCACAGGCAACAGAACGTGAAGGATCTATTCCCCGTCGTAAAAATTCTTTGATAGCTTCCCTGGCACATAGAAACTGCCCCGTCAGATTGACACCAATGACGGCATTCCATTGGTCTATTGTCATTTCGGTGAACTTTGCATCTTTTTGAATGCCTGCATTATTCACCAGAATATCTACAGTTTGAAATTCGGAAACAACATCCTGAAACATTTTGATTACCTGATCTTCTTTAGAGACGTCACAGGCGTAAGTGATCCCTTTTCCTCCGGCATCGGTAATTTCTTTCAGAACAGCTTTAGCTTCTTCTAAAGATCTTTCCGAAGAATGGTTGACAATGACTGTTGCTCCTGCTTCAGCTAATGATTTTGCGATTCCTGAACCTATTCCGCTGGAGGCACCTGTAACCACAGCTACCTGATTTCGAAGTGATATTTCCATGTTTTGTAATTTGATGTTACTCAAAGTTATGGAAAGATATCAGCAGATAAAAAATTATGATTTTAAAATTTTATTAAAGTTTTTTGTACATCAGGTATTGAGGGCCGCTTCTTCCAATTCTTGTTTTACCGTCAAAAATATATCCTGACTGAAGATAAATATGATAAGCAGAATCATTTTTCTGATTGACAGCCAGTACAATTTCATGGCAATCCCCGAAGTGAGTTTTTACAAAATTCCCTACTTCCAGCATAGCCATTTTCCCTATTCCTTTTCCCTGCATCCGGGGATTTACAGATAAAGAACGTAATAAAACAGATGTTTCATCATCGGTAAGTTCAAATTTATCTTTCCCGAAATCGAGCACAAAAAAACCAACAGGCAGTTCATTTTCAAATATCGTCACCGGAAATGCGTCATCATCATCCCGTTCGCTGATACTTTGCAAAGCCTGTTGAGCTGTCGCAGTAAATTGCATCTGGTTTTCATCCAAAGCATAACTGACTCCGGAAAGATCCTCTGGTTTATAGAATTCTAAATGTATCATAGTTTTAGTGATGGTAAATATCTTCATACATTACTCCGGCTCGGATTTCCACGGGAAGTTTATTCTCCTCAGGAACAATAGGGCAATTGTAATCGTAAGCATTATACGCACAAAAAGGATGATATGATTGATTAAAATCAAGTACAATAGTGTTCCCTTTCGGAATCTTCAGGTCCATATATTTTCCTCCTCCATAGGTTTCTTTTTCATTGGTAGCATCGCGGAACGGAAGAAAAAGATAGTCTTTGTATTTATCCTGTTTAATTAAAGCCAGACTTTGGTATAAAGTGACCGTATAGGGTTTATTATCGAGCATAAATGTAGCTTTTCCATACTCCTGATACGTCTTTGTTTTTCCTGAAGAAGTAGGAAGTTCAAAGGGTTGTGTATCTTTTGATTTAACAAATTTTGCGGTTACTCTGTATTTGGCATCAAAAGGAAAGAAAGGGTGTCCTTTAAAATTTTTAAAATTATCTCCTCTTAACGGAGTCTCTTTTGGATTGAGATATTCAGCATTGAGTTCTTTCTGAAATTTCTGAACATCTTTCTCTTCCTTTGAAACCGTTTTCTGAGAAAAAGCCCATAATGGAAGGAGTAAAAAGAGTACTATATATTTTTTCATGAATATAAAATTATAAGTAAAACTATGAATTTCCGGAACAACAAAAGTTAAAATTCTAATAAAAAAATATAATCTGTTTTAAATACAATAGGCACCAGCTGATCTAGCATACTTTTTGAAAAACAAAGCTCATGGACAGAAAAAATTTCATCAGGACCAGTGCATTGGCCATATCAGGTTTCTATTTTCTTCAATCTGAACTATTCCGGGCCGCGGAAAGAAAAAACAGTCAGATAACAGAAAATACTGATGTACCGATTATAATCATTGGCAGCGGGTATGGAGGTGCTGTATCTGCATTACGTCTTTGTGAAGCCGGGAAAAAAGTAGTGATGCTTGAAATGGGCCTTAACTGGGAAAAAGCAGGAATTCCGTTTTCCAATCTGCTGAAACCGGGGAAAAGCTCAGCCTGGCTGAAAAAGAAAAGCATTGCACCTTTCATGAATATTTTTTCTCTGACTCCTTTTACCGGAATATTAGACCGTCTGGATTTTGAACATATCAATATCTGGGTTGGAAGAGGTGTTGGCGGAGGTTCTCTTGTGAACGGAGGTATGGCTGTTACGCCTAAAGAAAGTTATTTCAGGGAAGTTTTTCCGGATCTTGATGCTGAAAAGTTTTACAATCATTACTTTCCTCTGGTACGGGAAGAACTCAAGGTAAATGTGATTGACGAACAGTTTCTGAAAGACTGTCCTTATTATAAATTCACACGGGTAGGTGAAGAAGAGGCTCATAAAGCCGGTTTTAAAACCATGAGAGTTCCGAATGTGTATGATTTTAAGTATATGGAAAAAGAGTTCCGGAACGAGGTTCCCCGTTCTGCTCTTAATACTGAAGTGATCTATGGCAACAATTATGGAAAAAACAGTCTGGATAAAACCTATCTCAGAAAAGCGCTGGAAACCGGAAATTTAGAAATTCTCGATCTTCATCGTGTCCAAACAATAAAACTAAATGATGATAAAAGCTACACATTAAATGTTCAGCAGATTGATACATCGGGAATTCCGGTTGCCAACAAAGTTTTCAACTGTAAAAAGCTGATTCTTTCTGCAGGAACCATGGGAACCTTACAGCTTCTGCTACAATCTCATGCAGAAAACAATTTTCCTGTTCATGAAAAGATCGGAAAAAAATGGGGAAATAACGGGAATTTTATGACCGGAAGAAACTGGGTGAAACCTTTGTCTGGCGGCACAGGAGCCAAGCAATCCACTATTCCGGTAGGCGGCATTGACAACTGGGATGATCCTGATCACCCGTTTTTCACAGAGATTGCTCCTTTACCAATGGGAATGGATGTCGCTACGGCTTTATATCTGCTGATCAACAGAGTTGATAAAAAGGGAGAAGTTACATACAACAAAGCCAGCCAATCTCTAACCTTGAACTGGGACGAAAGCAATACTGTCAAAATGAAGGAAAATGCCCAATATTTTATCCGCAAAATGAATAAAGCCAATGGCGGTACGAGAAGCCACCTGCTTTTCAATAATGGTTTCGGGGTTGACATCTGTTATCATCCGCTTGGAGGATGTGTTCTGGGTGAAGCTACCAATGAATATGGCAAATTAAAAGATCATGAAAATATGTATGTTCTGGACGGATCATTAATTCCCGGAACCATTGGCGTCAATCCGTTTGTTACGATTACAGCCATTGCAGAATACTGTATTGAAAACCTCATCAAACAGAATGAATTTGCCTGAAATCAGGGCAATGATTGTATTTCTGTAAGGTAGTTCCGGATATCGTTTTCCAGTTTCACCGGATAGATAAAGTGAAGTTTTTCGGCCAAAGAAGTTCCCAGCTCATGTACCAGATCGGCACAGGCAAGCAGTGCTTTCCAGTTTTCTTCAATATCATTTCCGGAGAAAGTAGCTTCCACTTTATTCCATAGATCTGAGGATAAATATTGTTTGAAAAGTCTTCCATGTTTATTGGTCGTAATAGTATTCCAGTCATGATTTCCGGCAATATACCATTCAATCAAAGGAACGAGATAATCTGTACGCAGGACATTTTCAGACATAAATTTGGCATAAAAAATATCGCCGCGTTTAAGACATTTCGCCACATAAGTTGTATCCCACCAGAAATCATTGAACAGCTTTTGAAATTCTTTTTCCGTAGGCTGATGTATCATGATCGACTGATAGGTTGGCGGTTTCATATTTTTTGTCAGATGATCTTTATCTATTAAAACCTGATATCCTACATCCCAATCCTCGGGAAGAGTTTCTTCATTGATTTCTTCAATAAAGTCAGATACCTGATACAGCTTAAAATCAACTTTTACATGGTCTTTATACAAAACCATTTTCATGGCATGTTTTCCCTCAAAAACGTTATCATCTTCTTCAATCATTGAAATAGGATCACCAAAAAGCCTGGTCCATTCATTTCCGGATTCATAAGATGTCCTGTTTTCAAAAACAAGTTCTACATCCAGATCACTTAAATCATCTACGGGAGCATAAGGGTTTACCAGTGAACTGGTCAGAAGAACAGCACGGATATCAGGGTTATTTTCAGCCCAATGAATAATCTGTTTCAGTTTTCCTTCCCTTACTTTCATATTAATAAGATTCTGAGATTTTTACCCGATACACATCGGAAGAATTTCTTTTGATTGACTCTACAAAAAAGCCGCCTTCCTCAGGGATTACTTCTTTTAAATCAAAACTTTTACAGTCTTTCGGGAGCCCGGAAAATATCAGGGTAAACCAAAAGTCTTTCATAAAAGGAACCGGAGTCCAGTAAGGAGAAATTGAAATGTTTTCCGCATGAATCAATTTACTTCTATGCTCAGACTGGTTATCAAAAAGATAGGTCGAATGCCAGATCCTGATCAGGTTTCCTAAAAACGGTGACGCCGGAAAACAACAGTGTACTATCACCTGCTTCTCCTCTTCCGTTTTCGCCTTGAGAGATTCCAGGATTTCCTTGGCAATAACAGGTTTTACAATTACTTCTTCCACCTTTTAATAAGTAATAAATAATGAGCGATGAGTAATAGATGCTTCTACTCATTGCTCATTATTAGCATTAATATTCTAATTCTAATTTTTCTTTTGTATAATTTCTTACCTCATTGGTCAGCTCAGGATTTTCAGCCAGCTTTTGTCCGTAAGAAGGAACCATTTCAAGCAGTTTTCCTTTCCATTCTCCATGAAGCTTTTCCGGGAAGCATTTTTCCAGCACATTCAACATGGCATATACTGCTGTAGATGCACCTGGTGAAGCTCCCAGCAAAGAGGCAATGGTTCCGCTCTTATTCACCACCACTTCAGTTCCGAATTCCAGCTTACCTCCTTCTTTTTCATCTTTTTTGATGACCTGAACTCTCTGGCCTGCTACTTTCAATTCCCAGTCTTCTTCTTTGGCATCTTTGACAAATTCTCTCAAATGCTGCATTCTCTGGGATTTTGTCATGGCAACCTGCTGGATAAGATATTTCGTGAGAGGAATATTATGCCACCATGCTCCAAAAAGTGATTTCAGGTTTTTGGTATTTACACTTTCTGGAAGATCAAGATAACTTCCTTCTCTCAGAAATTTGGTGGAGAACCCTGCAAAAGGTCCGAAAAGAAGAGCTTTCTTACCGTCAATAATTCTAAGGTCAAGGTGTGGAACAGACATTGGAGGTGCATCTACCGTAGCCTGCGTATATACTTTAGCCTGATGCTTTTCTACCAATTCCTGGTTATGGCTTACCAACCATTGTCCGGAAACCGGGAAACCTCCGTAGCCTTCACTTTCTTTAATATCTGAACTATCCAATAACGGAAGTGCATATCCTCCTGCTCCAATGAAAACAAAGTCTGCAACAACTTCCTGCTTGTGACTATGAATTCTGTCTTTTACCTTCATTCCCCATTTCCCGTCTTCTCTTGGATCTATGTCTTTCACTTCGTGGTATAGGAAAACCTCAACATTGGAATCTTCCAGAAGATGTCTTCCCATTTTTCTTGTCAGTGTTCCGAAGTTCACATCCGTTCCCATATCCATCTTCGTTGCCGCCATTACTTCGGACTGATTTCTTTTGCTCATTACCAAAGGAATCCATTCTCTCAGTTTCTCATGATCTGTAGAAAATTCCATTCCTGAGAAAAGAACAGATTCTGCCATTTTATCATGACGTTTTTTAAGATATTCAGCATCTTTTTCGCCGAATACCAGACTCATGTGCGGACATGAATTGATAAATTCTTTTGGCTCATGAATATAGCCTTTGGTGAGCAGATATGCCCAGAATTGTTTTGAAATTTCAAACTGTTCTGCAATACTTTCTGCTTTGGTGATATCAATAGATCCGTCTGGTTTTTCCGGGGTATAATTTAGCTCACAAAATGCGGAGTGCCCTGTTCCGGCGTTGTTCCATGCTGCTGTACTTTCTTTGGCAAACCTTCCAAGTCTTTCGAAGATTGCGATTTCAAGATTTGGATCAAATTCATGAAGCAGCGTTGCTAAAGTGGCGCTCATTATTCCGCCGCCTATCAGTACAACGTCATATTTAGGTTTCGGTGTTCTGCTTGTAAGCGATTGTGACATAATTTTAAATTTTACTTCAAATTTCGGGAAAAGTTTTAAAAACAGGAACGATTTTAACACGTTATTTTTTCGTTCAAAACACTTATTGAGTACACAACAAAAAACCATGGAAAATTTCAATAAAGCACCATTGAAATGATTGATAATATCAAGGCATTATGACCTCCCGGATTATCGGAATGAGCATAAAAAAACTTAAGCATTGGGATGCTTAAGTTTCGATTAATTTTATTTTTCAGCAATAAAGCTTTGTTTTTAATTCAATTTTGCAGTCAGTTTTTTAAACTGTTTTTCAGCGTTTTTACCTTCATAAAGAATGGCATATACGGTATCTATAATTGGCAGTTTAAGATTTTTCTGCTTTGCTGTTTTATAAATAGAATCTGCAGCATAATATCCTTCAGCCACCATATTCATAGACTGAATGGCAGATTTCACGGTATATCCTTTTCCGATAAGGTTTCCAAGGTTTCTGTTTCTTGAGAAAAGTGAATAAGCAGTCACCAACAGGTCACCCAGATAAGCACTTTCATTCACATCTCTCGGTGCTTCATAGATGGCTTCCAGAAAAGCTTCCATTTCACGGATTGCATTGGAAACAAAAACAGCGGTAAAGTTATCTCCATACCCTAATCCACTTGCTATTCCCGCCCCTATCGCAAAAATATTTTTAAGAATGGCACTGTATTCATTTCCTAAAATATCTTTACTGGTATGCACTTTAATAAAGTCTGAACTGAAGATTCCTTCAAGTTTTTCAGCCGTTTCATCTTCTACTGCCGCAATGGTAAGGTAAGAAAGTCTTTCCATTGCTACCTCTTCTGCATGACAAGGTCCTGCAATAACCGCTTGATTTCTGAACCCGATTTTAAATTCATCCCGCAGATAATGGGCTACCACATCATTTACTTTAGGAATAATCCCTTTGATTGCAGAGATAAAGATTTTATCGGAATAATCACAGGTCATCTTGTCCAGTGTATCAGACAAGTAGATAGACGGAGTTGCCAGAACAATAACGTCACAGGCAGAAACCAGTTCATTGATATCCGTTGTTAATTTTAAGCTTTTCAGATTAAAGTGAGCGGCTGTAAGATAAGTCGGGTTGTGTCCGCGAAGCTCAATGGCTCCTTTTACAAATTCACTTCTTACACACCAGTGTACAACTTTGCAATTTTCAACAAGCATTTTTACGATAGCGGTTGCAAAACTTCCGCTCCCTACAACTCCTACAGAAATATCCTTTTTATTCTTTTTTGGATTCGAAGATTCTGAAATAATTTTCTTTTTAGCCATAATTGGAATGTGAACTGCAAAGATATTAAAACAAAGACGTAACAAAGGCTTTGAAACTATGATAAACACCATTTTCTGAAAAAATTAACACTTCAACACAATTAAACAGCTAATTAACCGTTAAATACAGAAAAAACTGAATTTTAATTAAAAATAACCCTCAAAGCTTATTTTTAATTAAATTTGCAGCTTCAAAACCGTTTTAAATTTACTAAGAGAAGAAATATGAAAAAATTTCTAAGCAGCAAGAAGAACGTAAACATTCTCCTGGGAGGACTTTTGCTAGTAGTTTTTGCACAAGGTGTCTTCATTGCGAAGCTCTTTTCTGAAAGAGACGACAAAACCTATGAAGTCAACCTTGTAAAAATAAACACTGAAAAAGACAGTGTAGATTATCTAAAAATGAAAACTGATCTTACCCTTGTAGATCAGACAGTGGGTCAACTTAACTCCTTCCTGAAGTCCAAAGACATTACCAACGAAAAACTGATGATGCTCAACCAGGACAGTATTTCAAATTCTATTTATCTTTCCAAACAGGCCAACCGATACAGCCAGTATCTGATGGATCTTCAGAAAAAACTGATGCAGGTTCCGTTAGGTATGCCTACAGACGGATATATTTCCTCTAATTTTGGAGTGAGAAAAAACCCGATTCCATTCAAAACTGTTTTCGCTTCGGTAAAAACAAGTGCAGCAACGGAAGCAAAACCGGCAGTGGCTGCAGCTCCAAAGCCTGAAGTAAAAGCTGAACCTGTTGAGAAAATTATTGAACTTACAGACAGCTATGGAAATAAAAGGGAAGTGAAAGTAATGGTTACTCCAAAGGCAGCTCCTGTGGCTGCAGCATCAGCTCCTTCTACAACAAAAGCTGTGGCTGGAACTACAACTATTGCTAAAACTGCTGCTGAAAAAAACAATCCGCCTGCTGAAGCTGATCAGATGCAATTCCACAAAGGTCTGGACATTGCTGTTGCCTATGGTTCTGATGTAAGAGCTGCGGCTGCCGGAACAATCATTTTTTCCGGACAGAAAGGAGGCTATGGAAACTGCGTGATTGTTTCTCACGGAAATGGTCTGGCTACACTATACGGACACTTATCTCAACTTATATCTAAGGTAAATGATAAAGTAAAAGTAGGTCAGGTGATTGCTAAATCCGGAAATTCCGGACGTTCTACAGGTCCTCATCTTCATTACGAAGTACACAAAAACAATACTCCGATTAATCCGAAATTGTTTATGAATCTATAAAAAGAAAGGCTGTTCACATAGAACGGCCTTTTTATTTTAATTCTGGAGATCTGTTTTTATGGAAATTCAATATTCAACAGTTTTTTTGTCTTTCTGTCAAATGCAAGATTGATAAAAGGGAAAACCTTATCTCTTTGACTTACTTCTCTTATTAAGATCATCTGTCCCAGATTGGGATTATCGAGAAATTCAAATCCCTGAAACTGTATTTTTTTAATCGGGCCTAATTGAGAATCCATTCTTGAAATTGTCTCTTTGACTACTTCTTTTTTAGGCTTAAATTTTGGTTCAAACATTTCAAGAATTCCGTTGTCATCTTTATTAATCAAAAATGAATTGATCTTATCAATTTCCGGATATATATCTTTTATTTCCTGCAGTTCTTTTTGAGTGAATGATTTTGTAAAACTGGCCCCGTCAGCTAAAAGTAATTTTGTTTTGACAACATCATATGCTCCAGGTTTTTGATTCTGAAAAACGATAAATGCAATATTGGCAGCATTGGATATTGCTCTTTGAGGTTGATTATTGATCAGTTTACTGTCTTTAATCTGTACTTCAAAAAAATCACTGGATGTCCCATTCAGTGTTTGCACTCCTTTCATGGTTTCAACATAACCTCCGTAAAACTTAAGAACTTCGTCAACAGATTTTTTATCTTCGGATGTAGTCGCCAGTTTACCACAGCTGAATAAAAATAAGGACAACAATAGAAAAGGCAGAATTTTAATTAATTTCATGAGTTATTATTTGATTTTAAAAATAAGCTACAGATCCTCTTCTCTTTTTAAAAGAATGATTTTCTGCAAATCAAATATAACAAAAAGTACATGTAAAAATTTACATGTACTTTTGATTCTTATCATTATTTCAAAATTTTAAGAGTTCCTTTCGGATGGGTAAATGTACCGTCAGGACCTGCAATATTTGAATAGATAATATTTTTATTATAATCCTGAATATGGGTTACATTGAAGCCAAGATGCGGCTCATGCCAGTATACCATAAAAACATTCTTTGCTACTTCTACAGCTGTATATTCTACAGTATCTGTACTGTTTTTTGAACTTCCTGCTATCCCGGTGAAGGTCATTGTTTTGTTATCTTTAAAATCAAGGAGGAATTTTACAGCTCCAAAGTCTACTTCAACTTTATGACCGATGGCCGGGTATGGAGATTTAAGATCCCAATCCATTTCTTTAAGATATACTTTAGCTCCCATTCCCAGTTCGTCTTTTCCCGGAAGATCAGGATATTTTTTAACCATAAAATCTACAATGGCATCCGAAGTTTTATTTTCTGTCACTGCCTGTTTATAGTTTTCCAGATAGTTTTTCACAAAATCAAGAGATTGTGGAGATGTTGATAATTTTGCAAAATGAGAAGGAATTACCTGCTCCGGCTTCAAGGCTTTCATGGCGTCAATCTGTCCTATCCACTGATCAATTGCTTTTGCATTCTGAGTGTCTGCCATCCAGAGATGTGAATCTACAGAAACTGAAATCCCACCGGCAATGGTTTTAATGGAAGGGATCCAAAGAAAACTGTGTGCAGGATCTTCAGGATTTTGTCTGATTTCGATTTTGTTTCCTTCAAGATCAGGAATGGAAACAGTAGCTTCAGGAACTATAATTTCCGATGGAGCATCTGCCTTCAACTGTGGTTTCCACACTGCAAGTTTATCATCTTTGGAAGCTAATATCAGGTAAGCTGTCTGCGCTGTTGAAATAATCTTCACATCAGGAAACGCTTTTCTGATCACATCCAGTCCAAAATAAAAATCAGGATCGCTGTGAGAAATAAAAACTGTTTTAAGGTTTTTTCCTGTTGCTTTTATTTCTTTCACAAGCTGCTCTGCGTATTGTTTCTGAAATTGGGCATCAACAAGTATAGCATCTTTATCCCCATAAATAATGGTGGACGTAATCGGGAAAATAGCTTTGGTTCCCGGATTATATACTTTCACTTTGAGGTTTCCCGCAAATATGCTGATAAATCCCAATAACGTCAATAATGACAATAATTTCTTTTGTATCATTTCTGTCTTTTTTATCATTAATAAGCTGCTGTAAAACGTTCTCTGATATGATTGTTTTGTTCCAGTTCATCTACCAAAACTACGGCTACATCTTCTACAGACAGACGGCTTCTTCCGTTTTCATCAAATACCGGAGTTTCTAATGAAGTTCTATATTTCCCCGTTCTTTCTCCTACATTCGCCTGGTTCATTTCTACTGCAGGGCTGAAGAATGTCCAATCCAATGTTTTGTTTTCTTTAATTTTGTTCAGATAATCTCTTGCTGCTGTAGCGCCTGGTTTGTAAGCATCCGGGAAATCAGGGGTGTCTACGATTTGTACATTATCCGGAGTGTAAAGGCTTCCTGCTCCACCTACTACGATCAATCTTTTTACACCGGACTGCTCTACTGCTTTTTGAATATTTTCAGAACCATTCAAAAAGTCATTGTAAAGATTAGGATTCGTCCATCCTGCGTTGAAGGTACTGATCACAGCATCATTTCCTTTTAATGCTTCAGCTAATTCATCTACATTGTTTACATCAACGCTTTTTGCTGTTACATGCTCCTGTGATTTTACTTTAGATGCATCTCTTACCAATGCTTCTACAGCATAACCTCTGTTTGCTAATTCTGCTACTACATGTGCTCCTACAAATCCTGTTGCACCAATTACTGCTACTTTTTTCATAATGTCTTATTTTTAATTAAATTGTAATAAATTTTGTTACATTTAAAGATAAAAAATTTTTATTCGAACTGGTCAGCGAATTCCTTTAATGACTTGTCTCCTAAAAACTTTACCACCAAATGATCTGTTTCTTCAAATAATGTATTTAAATGAGTATTAATCTCCTTACCAACACTACAGGCTGGATTAGGATTCTGATTTTTTTTCCCTAATACCTCTGTATTTTTCACTGCTTTATAGATCTCTGAAATAGTAATCAATTCTGCAGTTTTGCCAAGCTGACTTCCTCCTTCTTTTCCCTGTCTGCTGATAATCAAACCTGCTTCTCTTAATACGCTGATCTCCTTTCGGATAATCACCGGATTCACATTGATACTACCGGCTATCCACTCGGAAGTAAGCCACTCCTGAGGGCTCTTCGCCAATAAGGTCATAATATGTATTGCCGTAGCAAATCTTGTATTGTTCATTCTAATTACACTGCAAATATACGCATTTTTTAAATGTAACAAAATTTATTACAGTTATTTTTTTCTTAAAGGATTAATTTATCCAGATCAAGCAGCAGATAATTGATGTTCTGATTGATGGTACGGGTTGCAGACTGCATCTGATTGAGCATGGCAGCGCGGTTATTGAGATCATCTGCTCTGTAAAATCCTCCATCACTGAATATCACAGACCTATCCGCGGCTTCTTTTACATCATCAAACTGATAATGAAGCCATCTCTGTTTCATATTTCCTATGATAGAATATTCTTCTTTGTTGGAAAACTTTTTCTCGGTATACATATACCAGATGAAAGGTGGAAAATTGGGGGATTCCAGTTTTTCTTTCCAAATGTCCCTCAAAAGATTTCTCTGGTGGATAAATTCTACTTTTTTTCCTTTCGGGTTAAGGGTTGCCAAACCAAATCCTGCTCCTAAAATACCTCCACCAATACCTATTGCTCTATCCCACCCGTCACTTTTCACAATTCCGCCGGCAATGGATGAGGCAGCTCCGGCAATGATAGAATATAAAATCAGTTTATTATTTTTTGAGGCATTCAGGTTATCCACATAACTTCCGATCTGAGCTACTCTCTCTCCTTCACAGTCAAATTCTGCAGCTACTGCATCCAGCTCTGTTAAAGCGATGGTAATCCGGCTATTGATTTTGGTTTTAAGCTGTAATATTTTCACTTGCGAAGTGAGGGAAGAATCTTTTTTCAGTTCGATGATTTTGTGAACATCACTAAGATTACCCAATGCATTTAAAATTAATATACTCTGATCGGTAAACATTCCGCTGAGTTCTTT
This sequence comes from Chryseobacterium indologenes, assembly GCF_018362995.1. Classification (NCBI taxonomy): domain Bacteria; kingdom Pseudomonadati; phylum Bacteroidota; class Flavobacteriia; order Flavobacteriales; family Weeksellaceae; genus Chryseobacterium; species Chryseobacterium indologenes. The sequence continues at coordinate 4,262,556 of NZ_CP074372.1, read as the reverse complement.
ATTGGCCGTTAAAATAGAATCCGAATTATAAGACGGCAGTTTATTATTGTAATTATATTTAAAAGGAGCTTTACAATAGCTGTCCTTAAGGGTAAGAATATTCTGCTGGATTGCCTGATTTTTTTTGGAAACACAGGACACCAGTAAACTTACCACAGCGAGAAGGTAGAAGAGTTTTTTCATTCAGTCATATTTTTGTGTTACCGGACGTATTATAAAACAAATCTTTTCCTGTCACCTTTGTTTTGCAATTATCAATACGAATATAGTACAAATAAAAAAAATTACCTGAAATCAGGTAATTTTTTAATCTATTTTTAAGAAGGGTTATTTAATATCCAGCAATTCAACTTCAAAAACAAGCGTACTGTTTGGCCCGATTTCTTTGCTGATCTCCTGATCTCGATACGCTAAATGCGGTGGAATGATCAGTCTCCATTTGCTTCCAACAGGCATCAGCTGAAGTGCTTCTGTCCAACCTGAAATTACTCTGTTTAAAGGGAACGATGCAGGTGTACCTCTTTTTACAGAGCTGTCGAATACTTTTCCGGAAATGGTAGTTCCGTGGTAGTGGCATTTTACAGTAGACTTAGGACCTGGTTTAGCTCCATCCCCTTCTGTAATGATTTCATACTGTAAGCCGCTTGGTAACTGCACAACGCTTTCTCTCTTACCATACTCTTCCATATATTCTTTACCGTCTTTCAGGTTCTTTTCTGCCAATTCTTTTTTACGTTTAAATAACAAATCTGCTACTCCCATATTATAATTTTTTTACAAAGATAAGGCTTTTTAGAGTTGGAAGATGGAATCACGATGAGGGAAGTTTAAAAACCCGGAGCATTTCCTATCATAACAACACGCTTTTAATTCATTCTTATTAAAAAAACTAAACACTAGTAATCAACAAGTTAAATAACTTATTTTTTAATATTTACTAATCATATTGTCTTACATTTCCTTATTTTTAAACATCTTTTCCACAAAGTTCAAATAATTGTAATACTTACTTAACACAGATTTCGAAACTTGGCGTTATAATTGAATTTTAAAAACTAAATGCCAAATCCATTAAAATATAATAAGAAGTTTGATGAACTGAATGAGGAGGAAAAGAAACTTCTGGAACTCAATAAAAAAACAATAGCAGATTTTGTTGAACAATCCTCTTCCATCAGTGACGTCAATTATGCTACCCGAAATGCCCATGCAAAAACGTATGCGGCAGCAAAGGGAACATTCTGGACTGAGCCTGATATTCCGGAATCATTGCAGCCTTTTTTTGATAAGGAAAAATTTGATCTGACCATTCGGTTTTCCAATGCTCAGCTGAAAATTAAAAACTCTAAAAAGGATATTCCTGCTTATGGGTTTGCCGTGCAGATCAAGGATGATAACGGTGGATTACTTGCCAATTATCCATTGGTGAATTTTCCGTTGTTCCCGATTAATTCTGTATCTACTTTCCTGAAATTGTTTACCGCTGTAAATAAGTTTTACATCAAAAAATGGAGCAGTCTGTTTCCAATGTTGCTTCAGATAATAAAAGTAATTCCTTCTGCATTGACGGGTGATATCATTCGGAATATGATCAAGCTGATGGGTAAAAGAAACGATTTTATTCTCTCCTTTGATTATTATTCTGTAGGTGCTTATCGACTGGGTGACCAAATCATCAAAATAAAGTTAGCCCCTAAAAATGTGGATAAACATACAGGGAAAAAGCAACCGATCAAAGACTCATTAAAAAATTACCTGCAGAACCATGATTTTTCTGCTGATATATTAATACAGTTATGTTATGATCTTCAGGATCAACCAATCAATAAACTGAATGTAGAATGGAAAAACTCTCCCTTCATTAAAATCGGAGAGGTAAAAATAACTAAAGGTTCATTGCTGGATTCCCGTGATTGTACCAATGAGCTGCTTTCATTCAATCCTTTTGAAAGTAAGATCTTTTTTCAGCCTGTAGGAAAAATACAGAAATTACGTGATGAAGCTTATAAAGTGTCTGTACAGACGAGGAGAAAGATTAATAAACTGCTGCATGGGAAAAACAGTTAATAAATGATGAATTATGAGTTATGAATTATAATTTGTTGATTGGATGTTTCAGTTCAAATAAACCTTAAAAAAACAAAAAATGACTGTTAGTACAACAGTCATTTTATTTTATCTGAATTTTCTTTCTTCTTCTTTGATTGCCAGATCATTGATGCTTGCATATCTTTTCGCCATCAGCCCGTTTTCATCAAATTCCCAGTTCTCATTTCCATAGGCTCTGAACCAGTTTCCATCTTTAGTCTGATATTCATATTCAAAACGAACAGCGATCCGGTTGTCTGTATGTGCCCAATATTCTTTTTTAAGGTGATAATGAAGCTCTTTTTCCCATTTTTTCTGTAGAAATACTACAATGTTTTCTCTTCCATTCACAAATGTATCTCTGTTTCTCCATTCGCTGTCGATGGTATATGCTTTGGAAACCTTTTCAGGATCCTGACTGTTCCAGGCATCTTCTGCCATTTGAATTTTTTCCAGTGCCGTTTCAAGAGTGAAAGGCGGAAGCGGATGTTTTTGTTCCATGACTTATTGTATTAAATTGGTTGCTATTTTCTTTGATTTTTCAATTAATTCATTGGATTTGAAAAGCTGGCTTTCTATAATGCTGCTTTCAAAAAGCATGTAGATATGATCGGAAAGAGTATCATCATTCAGTAATTCTAAAAAAAAGTTTCTGAGATCAGCTTTATGAGATTGAATTACGCTGAGTATTTTAATATTATCCATTGGTATTTCAGATAAAATATTCAGGAAGCTGCACCCACGGAAATTTTCTTTTTTATTCATATATACCAGAAAATCGAAGGCTTTGATCGTTTTAGATATTGGGTCTTTTTCCTTTGATAGAAAATTATTGAGTTCACTGAACCAATATTCATGTCTTACCTTCAGAAATTCTACACATAGGTCTTCTTTGGATTTAAAATATTGATAAAAGCTTGCTTTGGCTACTTCTGCCTCGGAAATGATCTGGTTGATTCCTGTAGAATTGTACCCTTGCTTTGCAAACAATTCAAAGGTTGTTTCTACTATTCTTTCTCTTGGAGATTTCATATGCTTTTCTTTTCTGGAACAAATGTATAAAAAAAAATAATATACAGACCAGTCTGTATATTTTTATTTTTAAAATAATTATTTGGTAAAATGTTGGAAACGCAAAGGCGCGAAGTTTTTATGAAAAATAATGTATTAAGGCGCAAGGATTTTATTTTTGATATTTAATACCGCTAATAATATTGTCCCTCGTTGTAAATCTTATACGAGCGAAGCCGAAATATTCTTGGGCCTTAAAAGCAGACTTATACTCATTTATCTTTGTATCTTTGCGCTTCCAACAAAAACAAAAAAGCCTCCGGATTTATACTCCCGAGGCTTTTAATATATTTTCTTAATAAGATTATTTTTCTTCCAATTCTTCTTTCTTCTCTTCTTCTTTTTCAGGGAAGATGATGGATAAAAGAACAGAGATCACCAATACTCCTCCTACAATTCCCAAAGAGACCGGAGACGGAATATGAATCCATGGTGCGATAAGCATTTTAACTCCAATAAAGGACAGGATAATCGCCAATCCGTAAGGAAGTTTGCTGAACATGTGGATAAAGTTCGCCAACAGGAAGTATAATGATCTTAATCCTAAAATCGCGAAGATATTTGATGTATAAAGGATAAATGGATCATTTGAAATTGCAAAGATCGCCGGAATGGAATCTACTGCAAAAAGAACGTCTGTAAATTCAATAACACCAACTACCACTAAAAGAGGAGTTGCCATTTTGATCCCGTTCTGAATAGTAAAGAATTTATCTCCATCATAATTATCAGAAACTTTCCAGAAGCTCTTGATCAGCCTTGCTCCTGCAGTATTGCTGTAATCTTCGTCATCATCATCGTCACCATCACCCCAGGATTTGATCCCCGCATAGACAAGGAATAATCCAAATAGTGCCATAACGATATTAATCTGCACTGCCTTACCAAAAATATTCATTTCAGGAAGGTAAGTCAGGTTAATTAATCCTACGCCAGCAAAGATAAAGATAGCTCTAAAGATTAATGCTCCGATAATTCCCCAGAAAAGAACTTTGTGATGAAGGTATTTCGGAACTTTAAAGAAACCGAAAACAAGGATAAATACAAATAAATTATCCACAGACAGGGCCTTTTCAATCCAATAGGCAGCCTGGTATTGTGTAAATTTCTCTACTGCCAAAGCGTGGCTTTCGGGACTTCCATCGGTATTGAATACCCAATACACCACTCCTGAAAAAACCATTGAAAGTGAGATCCATACGATAGACCAGATGGTAGCTTCTTTGGAAGATACTTCATGACTTTTTTTATTAAATACCCCTAAGTCCAGGAGCAGCATGATAACGACTGTTACTGCAAATCCCCACACCAGACCTGGGTGCAGTTCTAAAATACTTTGATGTTCCACTTGAGTTATGTTATTATATGATAAAAGCAATAGATTCACAGAGTACAAATATTGCTAATTTATTTATCTTTTGATTGACAATTGATTATAAGTAATTCATCTGAACCGTCTGAACCGTCTGCTCCAGCTTTTTGTCTGCAGTAGGATCTCCGATAGCATTGAATTTCCACTCTCCGTTTCTCTTGTAGAAAACTCCCATTACCATGGCAACATGCCCTCTGAAAGAAGCATCATTGGCAATATCATATTTTGCAAAGACTTCTCTTACGTTGGTAGGCGAACCTTCATAAATACGGATAGAAGCAAAAGGAATGGTTCCGAAATCCTGACCTCTGTAGCTGTTCAGGACCATTGCAACGTGTTCTACGTTAGGCTCCAGTTGGCTGAAATCTACAGTGATTACTTCATTATCCAATCCGTCGTCACCATCTACGTCCCCGGTAAGATCATCACCGCTGTGTCTTACAGATCCATTTCTGGATTTAAGGTTTCCGAAATAGATTACTTCAGTAACGTTTTTGTTTGAATCATATAAAATACAGCTTCCATCTAAGTCTACTGCTTCTTTTTTAGTTCCAAAAAATCCTTTTTTCTCAATTGCTCCCCAGTTGATTCCCACACAAGCTTGAGAAAGCTCAGCTCCATTTTCTTTTTTAAGGTTTATTCTCTGACCTTTTTGTAAGTTGATAGCCATCTTTTTATGTTTAGTTGTTAATTACTTTTTGCAAAAAAGCGTATTCTTTGCTTTACAAATTTCGTTTTAGTTATTATTTAAATTTAAATTAAGCATCGCCCGCAGAATATTTGTTTCTTCGTCAAAATCAAATATTTTGCTCATAATGTCCATATTTTCAAGGTTTTTAATATAATCTTTCAAAACACCTTCTACTTCAGCCGGTAAAGCACGTTTTCTTTCGTTCATACTGTTTTCCAACTGTTCATTTTTATTTCTCAGCTGATCAATAATGGAGCTCTGGTTAGACTGATTTTCAGAAATATCCAGCTTATCCAATTCTTTGTCAAAAAGATACAATTTCTTTTCGTCTACACTGAATATAAAATAATCATCAGACTGAAAGATTTTAAAAAGTTCATAATCATGGGTTCCTATAAGGTATCCACATACAAAACGGACTTTAAATCCCTGTATATTAAGCCTACCCAACAGTTTTCTTTCAATGGAATAATCTTTATACTGATAGGCAGGAAAAGAATCGGATTTCAGCAGCATTTCATCTGCACCTGTCCTGTAAAATTCCTGGGCATACTTTTTATGAAAGTACAGTACATTTTCCCAATTGGCTGTAAAACTATCTTCTGTAAGGTCTTTATACAGTGTTTTCAGATGTTGGGAAAATACACCGCTGTACATTTTCCTGTCGGTCTGAAAGCTGTCTACCCGTCTTTCTTCAAAACCTGAAATATATTTACTGTTGATGTTAATTTCATTGATGACCGCCAGCATATCATTTTCCTTCTGCTTTTTAATTTTAGTCAGAAGCTCTATGAGGCTGTCTGTATACTGAAGGTGAAAAAGTTCCAGTTTATTGTAATCCAAAGCCGTATTTTCCTGGAACAGATTGTGGATAATATCTGTTTTGATGTAAATAGATATAATGTCAATATGTTCAAAAAAATTAGCGAGAAGCTTAAGCTTTGTTAATCTTCTTTTGCTTTGCGACAATATGGTTGCTGCATCATCCCCCACCTTGGTATCCTATAAATTAACCTCTGACATTCGCTTTTAGTTCATGCTCCAATGTCTGAAGATCCTGATCCAGTTTTCTTCTGTTATCTGCTCCCTGTTTCTGGATTTGTTTCACCTCATTCAATGTATTGATCAGCATTGATGTTGTTTCTTTCAATGTTTCCACAGATACAATCGTCTGCTCGTTTGCTCTGGCAACATTTATTGAGTTCTGGCCAAGACGTTCTGCATTCTTTCTTAAGATTTCTTCTGTAGTAGAAGATACTTTCTGCTGGATTTCAATATTCTGCTGCTGTCTGTACATTGCTACAGCCAATGAAAGCTGATTTTTCCATACAGGAAGTGTCGTGGTAAGAATCGTTTGAGCTTTTTCAGCAATAGAAACGTTGTTATTCTGTACCAGTCTGATTTGTGGAAGTGACTGCATCATAATCACACGTACCACTTTAAGATCAGCCATTCTTCTGTCTAATCTTGCAATGAAATCTCTTTTATCCGCAATCTGATAATCCTGAAAATTCTGAGGAGCTGCCTCCATTTGAGCAAGCTCTACTGCCGCTCTTTCCATTCTTATATTTCCGGCAATCACAAGTTCTTCAATCTGCTTGATAGAATTTACGTTGCTTTCAAAAATAGTCTGAAGTACAGCGTTATCTTTTGTAGAAGTGATAATTCCTGCATTTACTTTGTACGAGATCTGTTCAATATTGTTGATGATCTTATCGTATTTTGCAAATAAATTCTCTACCTGGGTCATTACCTTCTTCATAAATGGCAATTTGCTCAGGAAGCTTTTCACTTTGTTCCCGTTAAGCTCTTCTACATCTACATAGTTCAGCTCTACCAAAAGGTCATTGATAAGCCCTCCTACTTCTCCTGAATTTGATCTTCTTACATTCCCTAAAAAGCTGTCACTCTGATTGGTTAGAGTTTTCTGAAGTTCCGCTCCAAAGTTCACAATAGACCCCGGATTGGCTTCATCAATAGAGTTCGCAAGAACTTCATATTTCTGACGTTCTTCTGACTGCAGTTGTGTCAGATTTACATTTCCCTCTCTGTCCACAAGAACTGCCGGAGCTGCGTTCTGAACAGGCTGAGCCGGAGTTGGAGGAACCATTGGAGTAGGTTCAAAGGTTTTAAGAGGTTCTATTGATCCTAGTGGATCTATGGGTTGATTTTCCTGATTGTCCATAATTACTTCTGATAAATTGATACAAATTTCTCAAGGCCTTCTCTCTGTCCTGCCCCTACAGCCTCAAATTTCCATTCTCCGTTTCTGTTGTAGATTCTTCCGAATTCTACTGCGGTTTCGATTGAGAAATCTTCGTCTAATTCATATTTTAAGATCTCTTCATTCGTATCTGTATTGAAAATTCTAATGAAAGAATTTCTTACCTGTCCAAAGTTTTGTTTTCTTGAATCTGCTTCGTGAATGGTTACCACTACTGTAATTTCTTTTATTGCATCATCAATTTTGGTAAGATCAATTTTGATCTGCTCATCATCTCCTGCTCCTTCACCCGTAAGGTTATCCCCTGTGTGGATTACAGATTTGTCCGGAGACTCAAGGTTGTTATAGAAAATAAAGTGATTATCTGAAACTAATTTTTTATCGTCCCCAAGCAAAAACAAAGAGGCATCAAGGTCAAATCCTGTTCCTGTAGAAGTATTATTGATATCCCATCCTAAGCCTACAGTAAATTTAGGTGCGTTAATATTTTCTCTTTGTCCTTTTTGTAAGTTAATAGCCATAATATAATTCCGTTTGTGTTAAAGTATTGATGTTATTTTCGTATTCTTTTATTAAATGATAATTGTTGCTGATGGCCAGCTCTAAAAGCAAATCCATCTGCTCTCTTTTTACTTTAGACGTAAGATAGTCAAAATTACTTGATTCCAGGCCTAAAATATATTTTACAATCCTTGTGTTGAACTCAAAACTCTCTTTATTCATCACTTCTGCAACATGTTTTACATTTTTTACTGCGTAATAGTTGAAAAAGTTTTCAATTTTAGGATCAAGGTCAAAATTCATCAGTTCAGCATAATACAGGAACATAAAGTCTGCCTCTACGCTATATTCGTCCAGGATTCTGTTGACTGTGTATTCATGACTTCCCGTAATTTTTATATCGTCTATAAAAATACAAAGTTTTCTTCTCAAAAAATCTTTATCGATATAATAAGTATCATTCGCAATCAGATTTTTGCGGTCTTCAAAATTGAGGTTACCATAATCTGTGATATAAGTATGATTACGGTTGATTTTTGATAAAACACTTGACTTTTTCCCTTTTTGAAACAGATAAAAATCCAGATGTTTTTTAAAGAAAAAACATAAGAAATTAGAAGCCGTAGGAATCGCCATATAAGGGCTTGGAAGTACAATAATTTCTTTATCAGTATCTAAAAGTGCTTCGTTTTCGGAAATAAATCCGTCGAATAATTCTCTTGCAAATTTTTCAGCATACGACTTATCGCCATACTTGAAATAGCTGTATTCCGCAGGTGAAAAAGTAAACTCATCTGCCGAATGAATGTGGTGTAAGCTGTATCTTTTATTCATGTTTATTTTTAGTGTTTAAGTAAATGTGCACTGAAGCCGAAGTTTTTTGCCCCTTCATAATCTGCAAACGGATTGTCTCCGATATGCAGAATCTGATGCATTGGCAAATCCTGATCTTTGATCTTATTTTTCACTTCCTGAAAAATAAGCGGGTTCGGTTTGGAACAGTTGATTTCATCAGAATAAATGTGGAAATCTATATACTGATCCAGGTTTTCGTGGATCAGAAATTTTCTCATGGTTGTTCCTTTGATAAATCCTGTATTGCTCAGAATATTAATGGTCTTTCCCTGATTTTTAATATCTTCAAAAAAATCATGGATATTCTCAAAAATCACAACCGGCCTGTATTCCAGAAATAAATCTTCACTTTTTCCGTAAAACTCATTGAGTTTTTCCTTATTCAATTGCTTTATATCCATGCCCAGAGAACCAAGAATCATCAGATAAATTTCAAAAGTGTCTATATTTCCTCCCGTGACTTCATTAATGGTATTGCAAAGATCATCGTAATATTTTACAGTTTTCGCAACTTCATCTATCGGTTTATCTACGTTAAAAAATGAGGAGAACAGCTCAACTCTTTTTGCTTTAAATTCAGGATGAGATTTGATTAAAGTGAGCCACAGGTCAAAGGAAAAATGACAGTGGTTATGGATGTCGATATCTGTTTTCAATAGGTTTTAAGTTAAAAGTTTTTATTTAGCTTCTTGAAAAAGATTTAAAATTTTTTAATCATCAAAAAGTGTTTACCATACTATTCTTCCCAAAGATAAAATATTTATCATAAAAGCATTACGTTCATTATCTGTTTTAAGATATTTTTATGAAATTCTATGGATTTGAAAGATTCTCAGAAGATGATTAAAAAAGTGTTTAATATCCGTTCACGAAAAAATATTTTCAAAAATTCTTTGAAAATCAAAAAAAAATTATAATTTCGCAACCGATTAACAATCAACAATGTCAACAAAAATGATAAATATTATAAACTTAAGTAATCCTGTCAGAGCTGTGTTCTTTGGCAGCACTGAATATTTATCTGAATAGTTCTATAGATCTTTTATACCCAAAAATATATTGAAGACCTGTCTATTCGGATAGGTCTTTTTTGCTGCCCTAATTTCAGACTTTAACAATTCAAACAACTTCTGTTATTTGTTAAGATCTCTGAAAATTTCACTTTGATACAAAATACAAAAATGTTTTTACCGGCCTATGAGATCGGAGCTTATTTTGTGTTCATTTTTTTCAGAATCTTTTCCAAATACAGATCTAAAAATCAACAATTTAAATCAAACAAAATGAAATACAACACACGAAATATAGGGATTATAGCACATGTAGATGCAGGAAAAACAACATTATCCGAAAGACTTCTGTATTACACAGGACTTATTCATAAAATAGGTAATGTAGATGACGGAAATACCACCATGGATAAAGACATACAGGAAAGAAACAGAGGGATTACCATTTCATCCGCTGCGGTTTCAACACAATGGAAAAAAGATGATAATGTTTATAATATCAACATTATTGATACTCCGGGGCACATTGATTTTGCAGTAGAAGTAGAGCGCTCTCTAAGGGTTCTGGACAGTGTAGTCGCAGTTTTCTGTGCTTCATCAGGCGTTCAGCCGCAAACTGAAAATGTTTGGTTCCAGGCAGAAAAACATGGAACCTCCAAGATTTGTTTCATCAACAAAATGGACAGAATTGGTGCAGATTTCTTTGCTGTTCTTCATGAGATAAGAAGCAAGCTAAGTGCTGTTCCCCTGGCCCTTCAGATCCCGATTGGAGCTGAAAGTCATTTTGAAGGTGTCATTGATCTTGTCAAAATGAAAGCCTTATACTGGACCGATGAAAACGGAGAAACTATTGCAGAGAAGGAAATTCCAGCCACTTCTCAGCCTGAAGCTGATGAATACAGAATCAAATTACTGGAAACGCTGGCAGAATATGATGAGACGTTTTTTGAAATCTTCATGGATACTGAACATACAGTCACTGTTGAAATGCTTACAGAAGCTATACAAAGAGTCTGCAGAACAGGATCTGCCGTTCCCGTTCTATGTGGTTCTGCCTTTAAGAATAAGGGAATCCAGCCTCTTCTAGATGCGGTTGTAACATATCTTCCGGCACCTGATCAGCTTGCTGACCTGCAGGGAAGAGATCCTCATACAGAAGAAACGATAACACTGGAAAGGAATGAAACTGTTTCTTTTTCAGGACTTGTCTTCAAAGTTATGATTGACAAGCATATGGGAAGACTGGCTATGCTCCGTGTATATTCCGGAAAAATTAAATCCGGAGATACTTTACTGAATGTAAGAACGGGTGAAAGCTTCAGGATTTCCAGGATTTTACAAATGCAGTCTGACAAAACGTTATCACTGGAAGAAGCTAAAGCGGGAGATATTGTTGCTTTGACAGGAATAAAGGATGCCAAAACCGGAGATTCTTTATCTTCTTCCGACAAGCCGATATTACTGGAATCGATTACGATTCCTACTCCTGTTATCAGGGTGGCTATTGAGCCGAAAACCAATGGTGATGAGAAATCTTTCGGTTTGGTACTGGCAAAAATCCAGGAAGAAGATCCTTCTTTGGTGGTTGAAAGGGATCAACAGACCGGAGAAACTTTATTGAGTGGACTGGGAGAGCTTCATCTTGAGGTTACTTTGGAAAAAATCCGCCTGAATCATGGTATTGAAGTCAATCAGGGAAAACCTAAAGTTTCTTACCGTGAGATTTTAACAGCAACCAAAGTTCATAGAGAGAAACTTTCCAAACAGAACGGAGGAAGCGGGCAGTTCGCTGATATCAGTTTTGAGATCGGGCCAGGAAATGATAATGAACATGGATTGGAATTTATCAATATGATCAAAGGAGGAGTTATCCCCACTGAATTTATTCCATCTGTTGAAAAGGGATTCAGAGAAGCTATGGAAAACGGACCTTTAAAAGGATATCCTCTGGAAAACATGAAGGTTACTCTTCTGGACGGTTCTTTCCACGCTCAGGATTCTGCGGCGCTTGATTTTGAGATTGCAGCAAGAGAAGGATTCAAAGCTGCGGCCAAAGGTTGCAGTCCCAAACTTATGGAACCTGTCATGCAGGTGGAGATTCAAAGTATTGAAGAATATACTGGTGCTGTTACTGCAGATATCAACAGAAGAAGGGGAATCATCACTTCTATTGATGAAAGGTCAGGAAGAAAGATTTTTGCAGCGGAAGTTCCGTTAGCTTCAACTTTCGGATATATTTCTGATCTGAGAACTCTGACAAGCGGAAGAGCTTCCATCAGCATGAAATTGTCGCACTATGCTTTAGTGCCTGATTTTATTGCAAATACATTAATCACCTAAACAAGCAAGGACTGTAGATTTTTTCTTACAGTCCTTGTCTTGTTATTGAGGTTTATACTTATAATTGATACAAATTCAATTTTAATTTCTTTATTTTTCCGGCATCACTTTATAAGTAGGATCTTCCTGGATATTAACTTCTACTACAGCTTCTGCATTTTTCAATATTTTTCTACAGTCTTCACTGAGATGTCGTAAGTGTACTATTTTATTTTGTTCTTTATAACGCTTAGATAACTTACCTAAAGCTTCTATCGCACTCATATCCACAATACGGCTTTCTTTAAAATCCACAACCACTTGATCGGGATCATTCATTGGATCAAACTTATCTGTAAATGCTGTTACAGAACCGAAAAACAACGGTCCGTATATTTCGTAATACTTCACTCCGTTTTCATCTACATACTTTCTTGCCCGTATTCTTTTGGCATTATCCCATGCAAAAACCAACGCCGAGATGATAACTCCAACTAACACCGCCAAGGCCAGGTTATGTAAAATTACAGTAATCAATGCTACAGTAATTCCTACGAAGATATCTGATTTCGGCATTTTATTAACAATCCTGATAGACACCCATTGAAAAGTACTGATTGCCACCATCATCATTACTCCTACTAAAGCAGCCATAGGAATTTTCTCAATGACAGGTGCTCCACACAAAATGATTATTAAAATAAGAAGTGATGCTATTATTCCTGATAATCTTGCTCTGGAACCTGCATTAAGATTCACCAGTGTCTGCGCTACCATTGCACAGCCTCCCATTCCCCCAAAGAAACCGTTGGTAATATTGGCTAACCCCTGAGCTACAGATTCTTTATTGGCGCTTCCTTTTGTATTGGTGATTTCATCCACCATGGATAATGTCAGAAGAGATTCAATAAGGCCTACTCCAGCCATAATTAAGGCATATGGAAAAATAATCTCTAGAGTTTCCAGTGAAAAAGGGATTTTCGGAATATGAAAACCTGGAAGATTTCCACTGATATGAGCAATATCTGCTACTGTTTTGGTTGGAATATTAAACCCAAGAACTACAGCAAAGACAATGATGATCGCCACGAGCGAGGCAGGAACTGTTTTCGTTATTTTTGGAAAAAAGTAGACTACGGCAATCGTCAGGGCAGTTAAACCAGCCATTATATACAAAGACATTCCCTGCAGCCAGCTTACGGCTCCGCTGCTGTCTGTAATTTTAAACTGCTCTACCTGTGCCATAAAGATAATAATGGCCAATCCGTTCAGGAATCCGTACATAACCGGTTGCGGAATCAATCTCACAAATTTTCCCAGTTTAAAGATTCCTACCAGCATTTGAAGTATTCCGGCCAGTGCTACAGTAGCAAAAAGATATTCTACGCCATGAGATTGTATCAGAGCAATCAATACAACGATGGTTGCACCAGCTCCACCGGAAACCATTCCCGGACGTCCTCCCAGAACGGAGGTTACCAATCCCATCATAAAAGCCGCATAAAGCCCTGTAAGAGGAGACAAACCGGCAAGGATAGCAAATGAAAGAGATTCAGGGATCATAGTCATCGCTACCGTAAAACCGGCCAGCAGTTCATTTTTATAATTTATTTTCTTCGAAAAATCGAATAAGCTTATAGTATTTTTCATTGATTTGCAAATGTATGGAATACAATTTTTCTTTTTATCATTTTTCTATGAGGAAGCCCATCACCTGTAAGCAATTCACACATTAACTGTTATAATATGTTAATTTTAATTAAAATAAATAGATAAAGTATGATTTTTACATTTCTATCTCTTTTTACTTCTTATTTTTGTTTACATTTGAAAGCGAATAAGCAATTATTTGGTACTAATTAAAAAATTCAACGCGTAAAAAGCTGTATATCAATCTATCTACAGCTTCAACTCATAGAATTGCATAAAAACCTTAATAGGTCATATATTATTTACACAAATGGCAGGAAGAGAAGTTTGAAAGAGAAGAAGAAGAAACCATTGAAAATAAAGAATATATCCCAAATACATTAAGGTGACTCCTACCCACCTGTTTTTTTATGATATTTGGTAAATTACTATCTGTTTTTTAAGACTCCTCGTCTTATTAAACACAATTTAACATTCTTACATCATAATTTCTATTTCTTATCAATTTCAAATTGAAGTGAGTTATTTCCTAGCACATAAGATAATATATGGATTCTATTTTCGTTTTTTTGATACATAAGTTTAAACAAAAGAATAATATTCAATAAAAATGTTATATAAAGAAATCCATATTGGGAAATTTATTAAGGAAAGGGTAGATGAAAATGAAATAACAATAGAAAGGATATGCAAATTTTTAAGCAAAGATGAAGGAGCAATCGAGGTAATGTATGACAGCAAATCGATGGATACAGATCTTCTTTTAAGATGGAGCAAATTATTGGAATATGATTTTTTCAGACTTTACAGCTCACATTTAATTTTATATGCACCTCCTTCTGCCATCAACAAAAACCAGCAGAAATCTGAAAAAACGCCTTATTTCAGGAAAAACATTTACACTCAGGAAATCAAAGATTTTATTATGAAGAGAATTCTTTCCGGTGAAATGACCCAAAGTGAAGTCATTAAAGAATATTCTATTCCAAAAAGTACCCTTCACAGATGGCTTCAGAAGAGCGATAATGTAAACGGATAAACAGATAAGACATGCGCCCCAATTACAAAAAAATTTATCAGGATATGCTAAAGATGGAATATCCGGAAAAGCTAAAAGATCCGAAAATCAAAGAACTTCTTGAAAAACTTAATACCAGTGAGGATGTTCTGAAGTTCAATGAAAAGCTGTTCAAGCAGTCCAGAGAAAATCAAAAACTCAAAACCTATGACAGGCAGACTATGCTAAAGCTGCTTCAGTATCAGAAAAAGCATGGTCACTCTACAAGCTATATGTCCAGAAAATATAAAATAAGCAGAACTACTCTTTCAAAATGGAAACTCATGTTTGAAGAAGAGCTTGACACAATGAAAAGTGCCGGCAAATAATTTACCGGCATTTTATAAAGGTAATGATAAGGAAAAAACAGGGCTGTACGTTGGCCGGAGTCGAACCGGATAACCTTGCCGGAATGACCGGCTTCGCTATTCCTCCCTTAATTGTGTTACGATGAATTTTTTCCTAACGACACTTCATAATAGTACTATAAAGAAGCTGGAAGTGGGAAGAAGAAAGATGGCAAGTCTGAGATTCTCCCGACTCTATAGAAAATTATAATACAAAGATATCTTTCAACGTCCCACTTCCGGCTTCTGATTTTATGAAAACAAGGCAACATCCGAATAATGCAGTCGTGCTCTAACCAACTGAGCTACTCTTCCTATATACATCGTGTTTTTTTGCTGTGGAAGAGACGGGACTCGAACCCGTGACCCCGTCGTGATGAGCGCAGTAACATTTTTCTACGGCACTTGTTTGTTTTTTTAAATAAAAGAGGCAAGATTCGAAAAGACTTGTACAAGATCATTTCCATGACCTTCTGGAGTCGAACCAAATTAAACCGAAGTAGGCCTTCTCTACGGCACTCTTTATACAATCAAGGTAAAATTCTCAGAATCTTCCGTGCATTTGCTCTACCTGCTGAGCTACCTCTCCTTTTCGAGGGAAAAGACAGGATTCGAACCTGCGACCCAATGTTTACTCAATCTCGAAGTATGATTCTAAAACGACACTTGATTTTTAATTTTTTTGTTTATTCATATGTCTACTACACTTTTTATAGTATCAGGGCAAAATGGCGGAATCTTTTCTTTTTCTTCTGCTCTATCTTTTGAGCTACATTCCGTTTACAACAGGAATGACAGGAATTGAACCTACATCTGAAGACCTAACTCGAAGTATGATTCCAAAACGACACCTGATATAATTAAAACAAGGTAATTAGATCAAACATAGACCAATACGGGGTGTTACCATTTCTACTATCTGCTGCTGCAGAACAGGATTCGAACCTGTATTACCGTCCCTAAAGAAGTAACTCTGTTTTACGACACTTGCTTTTTATTGTTATTCATGATTATTAGTTTTATCTTTTACAAATTTATACAGCTGGTACGCAATCTTTTTACGTAGTTGTTTTTTTATTAAAAACCAAGTAACAATGTATAAGTGTTTTTGATTCTAGTCAAATTAAAAGTTTGATGATGGAACTCTTATGAACGACATTGGTTATAGCTACCTTGCAATCTGTTGAAAGACTCTATTTTTGGAATCGAAGAATGTCTTTCTAACGACACCGGTATTTATTAACACTGCAAAATTATATTGCATGTACGCAATCTTTTTACGCAGTTTATTTTTATTGAGAAAATAATGTTGATATTATTTCAAACAATTTAAAAATCCCTAAAACTGGCAGTAAAATAACGAATCCAATCAATAGAAAGATTCCAATTTTACTCAGAAGACCTGTTTTATTTTCCGAATAAGTCCCTTTTTCCCTCATTTTGGTTTTAAAAACTGGAATATGTTTTGTTGCTTTAAAACTGTCATGCTCAAGTTCACTGATTACTTTCTTTGCATGCTCATCAAGCAAATCTTTATTTCCTCTGAAAACAATATCTTTTAAAATTGCATTTCCTGAATTGCTTAAAGACTTTCTGTAAATCTCTACTGCAGCTTCCATTTCATTATTCTCTGGTTTAGACAACATCCAGAATTTACCTGCTTCGTCAAGAAATCCTGCTTCAAAATAAATCTGTCCTAATTTTTTTCTTAGGGAAAGATCATTGGGAAACTGATTGATCATATTTCTCAATCTGTCACATGCTTTTTTCTTTCTGCCTACTTTGAGATCTTCTTCAATCTTATAAAATAAATTTCTCATAATCCATTTTTTGCTTTATTTTCTTGCAATCCCGATATATTATTAATCTATTTTAAATGCGGATTGCCAAACAAAGATGTCATAAAAACTGGAAGCATTAAGTTTACTAATCTTTTCCAAAGTTTCTTTTAACTTTTCTCTTTGCTTTTCTTGCAATTCTGCCTTGGACAAATTAATCTCACAATATTCCTGTACAAAACTTCTAAAATCAGCGGCTGTTACGGAACGAGACATTTTTTCCATGACCTGCATTCTGATAGTTAATAATAATTCATCATCCCAGTCTTTTTGCTCCTTTTGAATATACTTTGTATCATAACTTTCAAAATTAAATGGAGAGAAACTCGTACACCAATCACCCCATTGATCTTCGTCAAATTTTCCTGTAAAGATTTCCATAACATTTTCATCAAATGTAATAACCGAATCCATATTGATATGATCCGCTTTTATAGCTTTTATCCATTCTTCAACATTATTAATAAGCATTCCATGAATATTTACAATAAAAAGATCTCCTGAATAATCAAAGCATTTTGAATTCTTAAATTTAAATTGGAAAGATTTCTCTCCAGTCTGTATCACGTCTGCAAACACAGGATATTTATTTATGATTTTCATAGGTTTTGATTATTAAAATTCATTTTTTGTTCTTAATTAAAAGCAGTGCCTTTTACAGCACTACTTTATGAATCATTTCTACGGCTGACTTTTTATCTTCCAACGCATTCAACACTTCGAAAATTTTGTCTGACCAACCGGCTATAAGATGTACATCATTTTTTCTGATATCAAGCGGCTGTGTACCATAACCTGCCAGGTCAAAAATATACAGTTTTGCATTGGGAGCAATCATTTTGTACCTGTTCCACACGTCTTCAAAAGATTTTCTGTTTCCGGTGCTGTCCCACATCTGAGTATCGGTGAATAGCATTACTTTGTTCACTTTTTCACCTCTTTTGATCAGATCTTCGATAACGAGATAACCATTCGTAGAATATCCTACTTCACCTTCGCGTTTGTAGAAAGCGTCTACATTTCTTAAAATACCATTTTTAGGCATTGGAACTCTCAGCCAACGGTCACCGAAAATACCTGTCACCACGTTTTTACACTGTGACTGAAGGATCATCGACATCAGCAAACCGATATCATACAGCAAAATTTTACTTTTATTGGAAACTGCTTTCTGCATAGAACCGGATACATCCGCAGCGATCACTACCGAAGTATCAAAACCAAAGCCTTTGATATTTTTAGCACTTACTACCACAGCATCTTCCAATGCTTCCAATACAGATGACAAATAAGGAGAATCTATAGTCTTTAATTCTCTGTAAGCCGCCAGAAATCTGAATGGGAGCTGCTTTGAACCGGATACCGCTCTTTCATCTGAAAGATATCTGCATACTTTATTCATTGCATCTGATGATACGCCCGCTTCCAGGATATTTCTCAGGTTCCTCATGGTTGCCATATAACCCAATTTGTTGCTGAAGATCAGTTCTTCCCATTTATTTTTGAAAGCTAATCTTCTTTCTGCGTCATTAGCAAATTTTGTCTGACCCAAAACGGAAAGCTCTACTTCCCATGTGTATGGGGTTTCCAATGTGTTATTGGCGATTTTATTGAAAACAGCTTGCTGGTTCTCATCCTTGGCTTTCGGGTGAACCAGGAATAATGCATCTCTCAAGGTAACTTCCGCCTTTCTGTTATATTTTGCAAACTGGTATTCATCAAATTTATTGAACGATCTCACCAGACCTTTCTGAATCTGCTTTGACAGTTTATTCAGTTTTTTAGTATCTGTTCTTTTATTCGCAAGTTGGTAGTACGCCAGCAATTCTGTGATCTCATCAGCTCTCTGAACGACACCTTCTACTGTTTTACTCACCAGATCCGTACCGGAAGTCTGTTTAGCCAGTTCAGTTGTCAACACCAATGGAATGGAACGCAAGTACATATCTTTTCTTGCGTATACCGCCAGTTTTGCCACAAATTCAGGATCATTTTTTTTGATCAGAGACTGGATTCTTTCCAATCTGTCATTTCCTTTTTCATAGTTGGCATCTGACAGTCCTGTTGTAATAACAGCACTATACAATTCTTCTGCAGGTGTCATCGCATATGCTTTTGCACCTTCGTAGTTCAATACTACTTTAGTTTCTTTTTTTAAAAAATTAAATTTCATGGTTACTGTTTTTTGTTAAACATTGGGAAGGATTGATACTTCCTCTCTGATTTCTGATGCAAAGTAAAAACAGTGTTACGCAGTCTTTTTGCGTAGAAAATTTTTCTTCATTCTTTTTATTTTTTATTGCAAATATGTTTATTTGAAAATGGTACTTCAGTGATCACGCAGATTTCAAGTTTTGGCTAAAGTCGTATGAATGGGGCATTTATAAGATGGGCTCCCTTCGTCTACGCTCAGGATAATACCCCACCACTATTGAATTATATTGATAATAATCTAATTCATCATTTATAACTTATAATTCATAATTATAAAATCCTTCTATCATTCATTTCCATTAAAGAAATGAGCAATATTACGTTTTCTAATAAGGGTTCTCTAGATTTGCTATTACTAAAATTAAGCTATGATTAAAGGAATATATGAGACCCATGTTCAGGTGAGCAATTTGGAAAATGCAATACAATTTTATACAGAAGTGTTAGGATTGAAACTGGCTCACAGAGATGAAACCAGGCCTATTGCCTTTTTATGGGTTGGAGAAGGGAAAGAATTTATGTTAGGATTATGGGAGCAGAAGGAGAATCTTCAGACCAGACATTTTGCTTTTTCAAGTAGTAAAGAAGATATTTTAAACTATTCAGTGGAGTTTTTAGAAAATAAAGATTTAAAGCCTTATAATTTCCTAAAAAATGGAAGTGTTGAACCAATGGTATTTGCATGGATGCCTGCACTGGCCATTTATTTCAATGATCCAGATGGAAACCAGCTTGAATTTATCTCTATTCTTGAAGGAGAAAGCAAACCGGAATTAGGTGTACTTAGTTATGAAGAATGGATGAACTCTGTAAAAAACTGATAGATGCTAATATAACGCAGAGACGCAAAAAAATCAAAGATTAAAGGGAACAAAATTGAATTCTTATTAAACAAAACTTTTTGCGTCTCTACGACTGTCAGCAAAATAATAAAATCAGATAGAAAAAGTTTCACCTGTTTTTACCAGTTTCTTCACCGCCAACACGTGTTTACAAGGTCCTCTTTCACCCTGATATTTACTGAACCATTCGCAGGTACAGCGCTCTTTTTCTTCTTCAATGATTACCGTATGATGTACACCGGTTCCTTCTACTCTGGCTTCTGTTCTTGCTTTATTATTGTTTAAAATTTCAACTTTTCCGTTTTCTATCAACTTATCGGCATTTTTTATGCGGGGATTGAGTCCGATAATACGGCTTAACTTAAAAGGAAGCCTGCGGTAGAAAAATTCATGATCATCAAGGTCATAACCCAATAATCCCATTGCAGCGAGTCTTCCTGTAATAGTATCAGTTTTGCTGAAACTCAGATTCTCTTCCAGAGCAAGCATATCTGGATTAAAAGATTGATTGGCATAAGCATACTTATCCAAAGCATCAATCCACTCATCAGAAACCTCAGAAATCAGACTTTCCAGGACAGCTCCTTCTCCTGAGAAACCTCTCCAGCACTCTCTGGACAAAGAAAAACAAAATCTGATAGGTCCCATATAAAGCTGCCATGTTGTAGACTGCATATTAGAATGAGAAAAGACCTGCATACAATCAATATAAGGAAGCAGAGGTTCTAAAAGACGAAGCCTGTGAAGCCCGCCTATACAAACGGCATCCGCTGACTTTACCGGAGAAAAAATGGGTTTATTTCCTCTCACAATCAAATAATAATCTGACTTTATCACTCCTTTCGGCATCCCGCGGAATAGTTGTTGAGTCTGAATTTTATTGAAAGTATGACGTTTTTCGGATTCCGATAAATATACCTGAACCGTTCCCAATCCTTTGATCCATTTTGCGGGTAAAGGAACTTTTCTTTCTATTATTTTTTCATCTTCGTTATACAGCCCTACTTCCTTTTCACCCACGGAAAGCATAATTTTTTCATTTGGGCGGATGCTTCCCAGCGCAGTTATCATTGGTTGATTGAAATCTACATTTGTAGTTCCATTTTCAAGAAATCCACCTTCCAGACCTTCAGGCAGTACGTCAACTCTTGCATAAACTCCGGCACAGTGAGAAAAACCTTCAAAGCGTAATCTGTGATTTCCGGCAGTTACGATCGGATCTTTAAGAAGCGACATTTGAAACGGAGACAGATTAAAGCTCGATTTTACAATATTGGACAGTGTAATAAGACAACGCGCTAAAATAAAGGGTTGCCCGACATTTCCCCAGAAAAAACATGGAGCATCGGTATTTTTATGTATTTCACTATATTTGGAGAGAAACAATTCTTCAAGCGCATCTCTCCTTACTAAACAGGACGTTCCTGAATAGTTGTAAATAAGCGTACCCTCCATGATTTATTTTTTCAGAAGAAGACTGCAGATTTTTTTCAGACTCGAATTTTCTTTCCAGCTATTGAGTTTCCCGATGATCTCTTTATGAGCTTCTGAGTGATTCAAAGCCAATACTTCATGGTAGATTTCCAGAATCTTTTTCAGGTTGGTGACCGGAGCATCCATTTGAAGCAATATATTGGAAATCAATTCTTCCAGGGCTACATTATGGTTCTTACTGACGTTCAGCATATGATGCTGCATAAGATCAGTCAACCTTTTAACAGGTGCCCATTCCAGTTTTTCATGCAGGCCGATCACTCTTCCTAACCATGCATTATCCATCGTTTGGGAAGAAACATGTTCCAGCCATATTTCAGCTGCTGTACCACGAATGGTTTTATCGCTGTCCAGAAAAATAGTTCCTAGGAACAGATATCCGATTTCATCCAATGGCTTTTTGATCTGATAAAGTGCATTTGCGGTATTCAAAACCAGGCTTCTTTCATAGACTTCGGCAATTCCTGAAAAGAAAAGGCAATGCTTGATTACTTTTGCCAAAGCATTTGCCGGAGTATTCGGAAAGCAAAGCATCAAGGCAGGAATTTCGATAAGCTCTTTCTGTTCGGCAACGAAATATTCCACGAATAAAGGTTCTTTCCTTTTTGCAAGATGATATTTTGGAATAACAATCTTCAGCTCTACAGGATAGTATGAGTTTTTCTTATTATCGATGGTCTTCCATTTGTAAGCCCCTGAAAAGAATTCTACAGGAATATCATCATACCCGAAACTGCTGAATTCTTCAAACACGGTTTCCGGCGAACGGGTAATTCCTGCAGTCATCCACCATGAAGGGTGTTCAAATTTTCCTTCCGGCTTAGCATTTTTGCCAAAGAAAAAAAGTAACAGTTCTTTATATTCTCCTTTTAATCTTTTTTCAGTTTCTGTGATCGCTTCTGAAGTATTGTCTAAAGCACAACGCTGCAATGCCAGCTGAATATCCAGATGATGGGGTTCAATATTATTATTCTGGTAGCTTTCCAATCTTTCCACCAACGTTACTGGGGAAATCCAGCATGGAGCATGGGTAACCGTGAATAATAACGGGATCTTATCTCCTGATTTTATTTTTTCATAAGCATAGATGGCCAGCTCTTTAAACGCTATTCTGGCAGGGCAATCTGCACCGACATCTTCAATCGGCCCCAATTTTTTCTGATAATTGGAATAAGATTCTCTTGCTGCTTCCTCTTCTTTGGTCTTATGATAAATCTTTTCCAGGTTTTTAAGCTGAACAGGATATTTTTCCATTAGATCCAAGCCATAATTAATAATGGCATTACACAATAAAACATTCAGATAGGGAACTTCCCATTTCGAAATTGTTTTACAGGCTTTCAAAAATACCGGCTCAATTAATTTCACGGATTCGGCATTTACGTCTCCGGCAAAACGGATAAATCCAGTCAAAGCAATATCACAATGCTGACTGTACGGATCATCCATGGCAACAGGAAGATAAAACATCAGATCTTCAAAGTTCTGAAGTACTTTCACAGCATTTTCATCTGTAGTCAGAGATAATTTTTCCGAAGCTATTGCCACCAATTCCGGCTGTGTTTCTTCAATATATTTTACAAGAAGAGGACGTACATTAGTCAGTATATTATCTGAATAATGGGAAAGTGCCTCTATCATATTTTCTGAAGCCGGAATATATTTAAGAATGATCTTTGCTGCTTTTGACTGTATCCCATCATCTTTGCTTACAAATGCCGTACTTAAAGCCATTCCCAACATTTCGGGATCTATTTTCTTTCTCTGGAATATTTTTTCGGTCAGTACCAGACTGGAAACAACCACTGTTTTTACTTCCGAGCTCAGCAAATTCGGAAGGTAATGGGAAAATTCATCATTTTTAAAATCAGAAACTCCCACAATTTTTTTCAAATGTGATAATATGGTATTCACAGCTTTTGACTGGGAGGAAGCCAGCCCTGCAAGTAAATCATCCTGCAGTTCAGTCAGTTCTTCTTCAGTTGGTTTTAATGAGGTAAATGCATCCATAAACCAGCCTGTGACATTTTTATTAAAATTTCTATTGGAAGCCAGAAGGCATTCTTTCAAAAACCTTTTCCTTTCAATCTTTTTTTCTGCGATCAGCTTCTGAACAATAGGAAACCATTCTTTACGGAAGGGTAAAGATTTGGAAGGATATTCACATAGATACCAAAAGTGGGTATTAAGGGTTTCGGGATGGCGGTCCAGTTCAGCCGGATAATTACTCAGATGATGTCCAAGCAGTTCCGGTTTGGGCTGTACATAGCCTTTTTCTGTCCATCCCAAAATGTCTTTATAGTTAAATGCTGTAAATTCAGCTTCTACGGATTCATTGATAAAGTCTGAAAACCATTCCGGGCAGCCCCACTCCAGAATCTGTTCGGTCTGTTCTGCATTACGGAAAAGACTCCAGTAGTTTTTACCGAAATTCTTTTTGTCCATGCAGACAAATGAAGCAATATCAATAATGGAATGCTGATTCACAGATCCTGCTGTATGGTAGGAGTTTTTAGTCATCACAATTTTACTGATCTCCCTATCCATTTTCTTTATAGATGGCACCAGTGTTTTCCTTTCTTCATTACTAAGCTCTTTTAAAAAAGGGATAATCTCATGTATCTTTTCCTCATTAAGGATCTCATAAAGTCTTTCTTTCATGTGCTTCTAATTTGATGTATAAATTTGTTTCAGGTTATTGAGCAACGACTTCTTTTTTATCTTTTGGTGTAAGCTTTTTAAGAAAAGGAACCATCTCTTTTATTTTACAGTTTAAATATTTTCTCTTAAAACCCTCATCAATAAGCATAAATTCATTCTTGTCAGCTAAAATAGAAAAAAATGACTGACAGACAGTAAATTATCCCATTAAAGTGAATTTTTTAACAAAATATTAAGTTAATAAAACAACTAATATCATCACTTTAACATCAAAAAAACAATTCCCTGTTTAAAGATATATTAGTAAAAAAGTGGTTAAAGACTCTCTACCCTGATATTTACACATTATTTGGTGTCTTATTTTTAGAATTTATAATGTCTCAAAATAAAACATTATATAGCACAGATACGTTAATTTTATTTAAAATATAAAAATGAGAATTGCAATTCGTTAAATTTTATATATTTGCAAAATAAAAATACTTGACAACTCAAATACTTTTCAATGATAAGCACTGAATTATTATTTTTAATAAACATCAATAAACTGCAGTCTGTAATTTCCAGAAAATTTGACTCCCTGAGTGTTCATGGTCTGGGATTCAATGACTTTGTTATTCTTTACATTCTGAATTCTTCTTCTGGAAGCAGGATGCGAAGAATAGACCTTGCTGAAAAAATAGGTCTTACGGCGTCAGGAGTAACACGATTACTGAACCCACTGGAAAAAATAGGATTGGTAACAAGAGAAACCAATGAAAGAGATGCTCGTGTAAGCTATGTGGTCATTACACCTAGTGGTAAAAAGATATTTGAAGAGGCTAAATTAAGTGCAGAGCATCTTACCAAAGATATTATTCCTTCTAAAAGGGGCAAATCTTTAAAAACGGTAACCGAATTTCTATTTGATTTAGGAGGAAATATACAATAATGAAAGCATGAAGAATACATTAAAAAAACAGCTTAGGGAAAAGGCAAAGAATCACAAAACAACAATGGGAGTTCTTGCTGTTACCAATACCTTGAATGGGAAAAAGTTTATACAGGCTTCTTTAAATCTTGAAGCGCTGGTGAATAAGATGAAGTTCCTTTTAAACGGTGGAACGTTTAGCCATGCACAATTACAGAAGGAATGGACTGAATCCGGAAGTGATGTCTTTACTTTTGAATTTGCCATGATTGTCCCTGATCAGAATAATGAGTATATCAACTATCGTCAGGAGATACAGAAAGCTGAGCAGAAAGTAATCTCAGAAAGTAATCTGGAATTATATTAATCCTTATGAAAACAATCCGCGTAAAAGATATAGACATATGCTACGAAATTTTTGGTGAAGGAAATTCCCAAAATTTAGTTCTGATCTCCGGATTAGGAAGTCAGATGATCCGTTGGGATAAGGAGTTTTGTGGTCTTCTGGTGAAAAGAGGCTTCAAAGTGATTCGTTTTGATAACAGGGATTCAGGGAGTTCTGTTTTTAATACAGAAAAGGAAATTCCTTCTGGTAAAGGAATTGAAGAAACCTTTGCTACCTTGAGTAAGGAAGGCATCCCCTATTCATTAATGGATATGGCGAATGATGTAATTGGTTTACTGGATTATTTAAAGATTGAAAAAGCCCATATTGCAGGACGTTCCATGGGAGGAATTATTGCACAGCTTTTGGGTTCATATTATCCGGAAAGGATTTTATCATTGACGATCATCATGTCTACCTCTTTGAATCCTATTCTTCCTAAACCAGATCCTGAAGTAATGGCTATGATGACAAAGGTATCTGCGGATCCTTTTCTTCATAGAGAAGAGTATTTCAGGGAAAAGTTCCATTTTGCAGAAAAAATATCAGGTTCAAAATATCTGTTTGATCCGAATCAGGAAAAGGTTTTGCTTGAAGAAGAGCTTCATCGTTCCAGAACAAAAAATGGCATCATTCGGCAGCTTATGGCAATGGGTTCGTTTCAGTATGATCCTAGCATGTTGAAAAAAATAACTGCTACGGCTTTGATTATTCATGGAACAGATGATCTGATCTTTCACCCTGACTGTGGAAAAGATATTGCAGATTCAATTCCAGATTCTGAGTTTGTCCTCATTGAGGGAATGGGGCATTCTATACCGATGGAACTTTATGATTTTATTATTGACAAGATATCTGATTTAGGAAAATAAAAAGGCTGCCTCATTATCTGAGACAACCTACATTTTTAAATTTATCTGTTACTATTTCAGATTATTTAATAATTTTTCAGGCACCAATGCAGAATCTTTGCAATGTTTTTGGCATCATCCACTCCTCTGTGGTGTGTACCTTCCAGTGTAAGTCCCAACTCACCCAAAGCTCTGTTCATCCCGACACTTTTTCTGATGGTAGGATGAATTTCACCAAATAATGTCTTCACATTGATGTGGTCATCACTCATCGGATAATCTGTGTAGAATCTTCTTGCCTGATTCTGAAGCATATTCAGATCGTAGTTTCCGTAGCTGGCCCACGTCAGTTCTTCTGAATCATATTCTGCTCTCAGGATATCGAATGCATCATCCAACATGATTCCTTCATTATCCAGCATATTTTGGGTAAGGGTGGTAAGCTCTGTACAAAACGGACTTACTTTTGAATATTGGGGTTTTATTAAAATCCCCTCATTTTTGGAGATCTTACCGGTTTTTGCATTCATGATGCATACCCCGATCTCGATGATCTCGCTCTCCTGACCTCTTGGCGGTCGGTTTTCCCAACATGTTGCTTCGAGGTCTACTATTAATATATTTTCTGTTGTTTTCACTTGTTTAAAATTTAATTGTTAAAGGGTAGAAAACGGATGTGGGAAGAGGGAAGTTTTCATAGTGTCTGATTTACTTCCAGCCTCCAGTTTCAGCCTTCCACCCTAATTACTTTACAGAATCTTACTTAAAATTCTGGCCGTATTGTAAGCATCGTCTGCTCCACTGTGATGAGCACCTTCAAAATCCATGTTCAGATAACTCAAGGCTCTTTTAAGCCCTATTTGTTTATGCAGTCCGAAATGTCTTTTGAATTCATGCATCACATTCATGTAGTTTTCTGAAAAAGGATTTTTTATACCGAGCCATTCACACTGTTCTATAATCTGCTCTCCATCGAAGTTCCCGTATCCGGCCCATGTAAGCGGCGCAGAACCGTATTGATCCCTAATCATTTCACAGGCTTCTTCAAAATAGATTCCTTTTTCTTCTATCAGCTGCGGAGTAATTCCGGTCAGCTGTGTGCAGAATTGTTGATTTCTGATCTTTCAGGAATTACATAAATGCTTTGTTTTTGGGAAATTACTTTTGATGTTAAGTTTAATTTACAAATCCCTATTTCTATAATATCGACTTTCTGCCCGATGGGAATTCTGTCGTTTTCCCAACATGTGGCTTCCAGGTCGATAATGATAATCTCATTGGTTGTTTTTATGTTATTGTAAAATGTACGATGTAAAAAGTAAATGTATGATGAAGGCTGTTGAATACTCAATGAAATATTATTCTCATTTTTCCTTCTATCAAATCACTACTTATTATTCATCATTAATTTCTTGGAGCAAATGGTGGTGTCCATTTTTTCCTTTTCATAATTTCTTTGACTTCCTCGTAGGAAACCGGATAAAAATTGTGGCAGTCTACCCCTACGTCAAAACTCAGTGCCATTTCATCATCTGGCAATGTTCCGTGCGAATGCCCGTATAACTGCCAGACACCGCGGTGCGAGCCATTCCAGGTACGCATGGCGTAGTGGAAAAGAATGATTTTCTGTTTTCCGTTGCTGTTATCTATTTCATCAATTTTCAGTTCGTGATAATCTCTGATGGAAGCAAAACGTTTGGGATAAGTTAAAGCAGCTCCTTCGTGGTTACCTTTTATCAGATGGATATTACCATTTAATCTGTCTAAAATTTCTTTTGTGAAATCAGGCTTTCCTAAACTCATGTCTCCTAAATGATAGACCGTGTCACCGGGTTGAATCTTTTCGTTCCATCTTTTAATGAGTTCTTCATTCATATGGTCCAGAGACTCAAAAGGTCTTTCTGAAAATTTTATAATATTTTCATGACCAAAATGATGGTCTGCTGTAAAAAATATATTGGGTTTCATTTTTTTAATTGTTTTTTAACTACAAAATGCTCACTGCCATTATAAACTGAATAAAGTGGAAGAATCTTTCTTCTTAAAGAGATTCTTCCTTTGTCAGAATGACAAGTACATACATTACGATTCTATGAATGTTGTAGTTTTGTTTTATAAATATTTTTAATTAATTCTTACGAAACGCTTTATAAAAAGCAGTTTCAATTTCTTCCTGATCACTTTCCGTATATCTTCTTGAAAAGTGAATCGGAATGGCTTCTTTCACCTTGCATTCATTCATAATTTTTCCTGATGCAGAAGCAAAACTGTGGTAATTGATCTTTGCAAATTCCTGATCTGTATCTTTATAAAAGCTTTCGATATACACTAGATCTGCACCTCCAAATACGGCTCTGATTTTTTCGTAATTGCCTTCGTCCGCCGCATGATCCATGATAACACCAAGTTTATAACCAGCATTCCGGGTCAACAGATGAAAAAGTTCTGATGTTTTGTAAAGATTTCCTTCAATTTCAATTTCTTTATCTCCTGCATTATTTTCAAAAGCGGTTTTCAGTTCGCTGATCCACTTTCCTTTTCTGAAACCGGAAGCATTTTCATTAAAGGTGACCGAATCTTTTTCCTTAAATAAATAAGCAATAGAATCTGTTTTGTGATCCAGAATAGCAAAATCAACGTTGACATATTCGTCTTCAAACAGGAAGTTTTGAGTCTTTACCAACTCAAGATTCCAGTATGGTGGACGAAGGGTATAAATATTAATTTCATCCTCTGAAACAATTTCACGAATTTCATATTCAATGGCTTTTTCATCAATCAGGTTCCAGGTGTAAGATTTCAACCTTGCTTCAACCTGCTGATGAATATTTTTTGGTCCACAAATCACCACTTTTTCTCCGCTTCCGATCTGATGTCTGAAAATTCCATCGAAATTCGAAAAGTGATCAATGTGGGTATGACTAATGAATACAGCTGATATAGACTGTACTTCTTTCACCGTCAATAAACTTGCTTCTCCGCAATCACACAAATAGTGCTTTCCTGAGTTAGGAATTGTAATCAATATACTGATGTCTTCTTTTAAAAGACTTTTTATTTCTGCCTGTAACATGTTTTTTTCTTTTTATTAAACCATAAAAGAAAGCCTATTTTCACTTTTAACAGTTGAGATTCCTACGGAATGACAAACTTACTGCATAATGAAAATCAGATTCTTAAACTCACGCAGCATTTATGGTTAGGTTTATACATAAAAAAGTTCCGATAAAATGAATCACCGAAACCTTAATCTTTATTTTAAACGATAAGTTCTTTTACTTCCTTTCTACGTACACCAAAATCAGACTTCCTGATCTTACACATACGATTATCAGCGATATGGTGGAAAACAATACCTTCCATATTATTCTCAGGATCACTTAAAAAGTTTTTGATCCATTCAAAATCCAAACTTTTTAAACTGAGAATATGATTTCCATGTTTTACTAATAAATGACCTTTAATATTTTCAGGATTTCCTCGTACTTTCTCACCAATAAGTTCGTATGTTCCATCTTCCACCTTGCCTAATTCAGCTAAAGCAGTGAAACCTTCCCAAAAGTATTTATCTTCTTTTTTATTAATATCACACGCTAACCAATGTGGATGGTGACCGGTAATAAAATCGGCTTCCTGACATGCAATTGCACCTTCAGGAGCTATTTTTCCTTTCTTGGCATCGTATCTTTTATATAATTTACCGTTGATCACTGCACATGCAGAACCATCAAATTTTTGTGTAGCAATAGCTTCTCCGTCAAAAACCCAATTATTTTCAGGATTAATTTCGTCAATAACTCTTCCTAAATTATTTATATCTTTTTTGAATAATGTACTTATCTTTTTCATTTTAATTGTTCTTTAATGGATTATTTTAAACATCCAATTCATTTTTCTTCATCTGGGTAACGTGTCTCTGAGCATGAAGTGACAGAAAATAAATATATTCATATACATTAATTTTCCCCAGTTCATTCACCGTCATTGTTGTTTTATACAAGAGTCCTTCACCATTTTTCATTACTTCCAGATAATGTAAACATTGCAGATATTGCTGGCTTATTAAGCTTCTGATTGCATCCGGACCTACTTCTCCTTTCGGTTCCATATGTTCCGGTCTTATCCATTCAAAAGCGCCATGTTCACCTACTCTGTCAAATTTTTTCTTATCGAAACTGTAATTTTTCATTTCAGATTCAAGATCAAGATTCAAAGAATTCTTCATTGCTTTTTTTGAGCCTTTTTCAATAAGGATCAGCAAGTAAAAATTTGTAAGATAAATGTGTTCTAAAATCTGCTGAACCGTCCAGCCTCCGTTGGAAGGCTGATGATTCAACGTTTCTTTATCTTTTTTAAACCATCCGTCTACCTCATCAAATGTGAGTTTCAGGTGTGTTTTTATATCCTGAATATATCTAAAAATGTCCATTACAGTTTTTTAAAGTTTTTTAAAAGGGAAAGAATATTTTCCTTTCCTACAGGATTCATGGAGTGACTATAGAATTTTGGAAGATCCAAATAATTGTCCATACAATATTCTACCAGCCATTTGGCGCAGTCGTATCCTGTTTTCTCAACAAATTCCTGAGAATCATGTTTGAGATAATGCTCATCGGCAAGGTCATGGTCAAAAGAAATCATTTCCGGAAGTCCTTTTTCCAAAATCCTTCTGACAAACTGCTCGTAATTCCGAACGATATGCCAGTCGTTTCTGAGGAAAATCTCCTGTTTGGTGTAATGATACGCCTCAACAGGATATCTTATATCATCCAGAAATAGTAATCTTTTTGTTTTTTGCATGATTTAATTTTTATAATTTTTTTAAGCTTCCAACTCTCAACATCCCTCTTCCAGCTTTCTTACACCATCATATCAGCACAGTTGGAACTTGCGAAGGCAAAAGGTTTTGCTTTAAACACATATCCCATTCCCAGAATGTATCCCATTGCATCTTTTAATGCTACATTGGATTTAAAATCGGGGTCGGTATTAATGTCTGCGTGTACCTCCATTTCCACACCATAAGTGTCCAACACAGAGCAGATAGCGTATGCAATTTCTACGGATTTGTTAACCTCATTCAGCATTCGCTCTTTGATACTGATACTCTGTATTTCTCTTTCTTTTCTAATAAAGGTAAACGCTCCTTTTCCCTCACGAATAAATACTACTGCCGTAGCATAATTGATGGCATCTCCGTATACATGAGAGTCTGATCCCACACATACTTTCAGACGGTGTCCGTTTGCCTGTTCGCGGATAATGGCTTCTTCTACCAGCTGTGTGATAGAGTTTTGGAAAAATTTTCCGTTCATATTCTGCCATGTTTGTTGTTGCGTTTCCATTTTTTCTACATGTTTTAAATTTTGTTTTAAATTAATTTGTGAATTGTGAATCATCAATTTTTTTAAATTTATTTCCGAAGCAAAATTCACTATTGACTATTCATCTTTTGCACTCCGAACCGGACTCGAACCGATACCATCAGTTTTGGAGACTGAGATGCTCTCATTACACTATCAGAGTAAATACTGTTAATTCATTAGGACTCGAACCTAAACTACAAGAATCAAAATCTTGTGTGCTGCCTATTACACTATGAATCAAGGTTTAAATTAATGAGTAATTGGTAATGATAATGCCAGAAATTAATCAGGTATCAATGATTACTCATTGTTTATTACTTATCATTCATGTTTCTGTGGAACAGACAGGAATTGAACCTGTACCTTTAGTTTTTCAGACTAACGTGCAGACCTTCTACACCACTCTTCCGGATTTTATAAGCAATGAGTAATTGGTAATTAGTAATTTTCACCCTATATCATTACTTATTGCTCATTGCTTATTAATCATATTCTGTACCTCTCCCCAGATTCAAACTGGGACTTTACGGGGTTTAAAGCCGTTTTCTCTGCCAATTGGAATAGAGAGGCGTTATTTTATTAGTAATGAGTAATCGGTAATGAGTAATATGAAAATCTATGGTTATTACTTATTGCTCATTGCTTATTACCTATGTCATGCTAGGTTTGAGAAAGCTCTGTCTGTTTATAAATTATGCCTGCTAGTATTTGTAAAGATCTTCTGCGCTTGACAAACCTTTCTCATTTCCTAATGTATTTCGTTTAAAAAAGTAAAAGGCTGTCTATTTTTATTGACTAAAGATCTTCTGCTCTTGACAGTCCTTTTTCTCTTTTCTTCATTTTTTGTGTGAATGGTAACTGGCCAATTTTTTTAAAAAAAATCTGAACTTTCATGGTATTATATCAATTCATTATTGACCAGCTATTCACATCCAGTACTCTATAAGGGAATCGAACCCTTGTTTTCTGCTCGAAAGGCAGGCGTCCTCACCGTTAGACGAATAGAGCGTTAACCCACTAACCAGGAATCGAACCTGAACAACAAGAGTACATTTCCTGCATGCTGCCATTACATTATCAGTGGTTGGGTGGAAGTAGTAGGATTCGAACCTACTCAGCTATGAAGCAACAGATTTACAGTCTGCCCCGACTCTCCAACTTCGGCGTACTTCCGGATTTTTTATTTTTTCCTTAAAAAAGAAAAGGTCTGTCTTTATTGAATGTTTGATTAAAGATCTTCTGCGCTCGACAGCCTTTTTCTTTTATTAATAAAGGATATTCTTTGCTATAGATGATAAAGGATCATTGATAAAAGATTCTTATATCTCTCCTATAGTTTTACATTGAGATGGCTATGGGATTCAAACCCACTCAGTTTACACAACGGTTTTGCAGACCGCCCCGACTCTTCCACTTCGGCGAACCATCAGATTAAAAAAATAAAGTCTGTCTAAGATTTGTTTGATATAAGAACTTCTGCGCTTGACAAACTTTATTTTTACCTAAAAATTTATAAATGATATTCTTAACTTTTAATTAATCCGGAGAGAAGAAAAGCCTGTCTGTATTTTCGTGTTTGGCGTAAAGATCTTCTGCTCTCGACAAACTTTTACTTTTTTCTCCTGAAACAATTAACAATTAGTTACTGTAATTCCGGAAGGACTCGAACCTTCAACCTTCGGTGTATCAGACCGATACTCTAACCACTTGAGCTACGAAATCATTTGTATTCCATAAGGGGATCGAACCCTTGTCGTTCGGTAGAAAGCCGAATGCACTTACCACTATGCTAATGGAACAAATTGTCTGGAAAGCAAGATTCGAACTTGCGACCTCCCGCGTCCAAGACGGGTAAACAACCACCGTTATCTTTCCAGCTTTGGGGTTCACTTCTGTTTCTTTTCCGGGAGACAGCCGGATGGGAAATTTTCCATGAACCTTTTTGTGATTCCGAGAGGATTCGAACCTCTAGCCCTGGGTTTAGAAAACCCATGCTCTATCCAATTGAGCTACGGAACCGTTTTTGTAACCCCAGAAAGATTTGAACTTTCAACCCCCGGTTTAAAAGACCGGTGCTCTAACCACTTGAGCTATGAGATTTTATATTTGGGGTATCTCCGGGAATCGAACCCTGTTCTCCGGTTCCACAGACCGGCGCTTTACCAAATAAGCTAAAGAAACCATAAAAAAAGCGCCTCTTTTCGGGAGGCGCTTCATATTTTTAAACGTAAGAGATCATTAGCTGACCCACGTATACAAGCACCTTTCATCCACAATTTCACTATCAAGAATACACAGAACTCCTGCCGGCTCATGTCCGAATAGTCTTGAATATTGATTGAATATGTTGTGTAACTGTTTCATTTTATTTTTGTTTGTTTCTAAATTATTTTTAATTGAATCCTGAAAACCTGTTGCTTTCAATTTTCGGTTGCAAAGTAAATATGAATTTTTGGAATCCGCAAATAAATTTTCAAATCAAATTATTGATAATCAATTAATTACGTTTTGTTTTTAGAATAGAGAATTTCTGTCCGCAATATTTTGCAGATATCTTAATTACCTAAATGACTGTCTCTCACCGGGTTGCTTATCACTCTATTTTATCGTATTAAAGTTTCATTGTTAATTAAAAAATTTTCATGTTTATGGTTATTTTTTTTCATTCTAAATAATTTCTGACCTAAAAAACAAAAAACGCCTCGGTTTTCCGAGGCGTTTCTGTTGTATTTTGATTAATTTTTTACAAGATTACAGTAAATAATTTCCAAAGTCAGCACATTTCGCCTCATTCCATATCATCTCATCATATCCAAATAATCCTTTATTAGAAGGACTTCCGAATAGTTCTGCATTGATATGTGCTCTTTGTATTGTCATAATTTTCTGGGGCAAAGATAAATCTTTTTTGTTATTATTTTATAATTGTCACGATCTCTGGAAGGTTTTAGATACGCAAGGCGCAAAATAATATTAAAAAAATATGCTTTAAGGCGCGAGGATTTTATCTCCGATAAAATTTAATACCGTTAATAATATTGGTCTGAATAATGCAAATAATTACATTGATTTAATGAAGCAAAATTTTTCTTTTAATTTTTAAATTCTTCAATTTTTAAATATTTAATTCCTAAACATTTTATTTCTTCCGGTTTTAAATCTTGAAATGTCTTTAAGAATCACTTCATCATTGGGATTAAAATATTTTAGCTCATTCACAATTTCTGAACGGGTGGCTACTTTTTCAGCAATGATTTCGTAGGCTATATTTCTTGTGACGGCATGTAATTTCGGATCTTTTTTAAATTCATATTTCAGAGCCTCCAGATAAGTGATCTTTTTGTGAGCCGGAGTTTTCTGATACAAATGCTGTATTTCAGATTCCAGTTTTTTAACATCAAAAATATTGGCAAAGTAGTTATTCAAACAATTGAAAGCATCTCTGTCTTCTTCCCATCCTTTCAGCAGTACTTTTTGTGCCTCTTCAGCTTTTTCCATTTTTTTACGGTATACTAGGGAAGCTTTCACCATCTGATTATTGATTGTATAGTCGTCTGCAACTATTTGATAGTAATGGTGGGCATTTTTAAGATCATTGATTTCTTTATAGAGATCACCTACTTTTTCTTTCTGCTCCATTTCTTTATAAAGATCGATTGCCTTTTTGTATTGCTTTGCCTTTTCATAGCAAAGTGCTGCATCAGTTTTATTATTCAGTTTCTTAAGGTATACTACGGCTGCTTCATTGTAGAACCCGCCATTTTCAAGTGTTTTTGCCCCTCTGTAGTTGTCCTGCAGCAAATTCATATAGACTCTTGCTGCTTTTTTATAATCGTTTTCAGCAATATATTTTTCTGCGAGTTCTTCGTATTTGCTCCGGATCCTGTCAAAAAGTGAATTTTCCAGATAGAAACTGCTACTTCCACTGCCTTTTCTTCCTGCTGAATTTCTGTTGTTCTGTTCTTTATCTTTTAAGGAAGTGATCACAAGAAGGATAATAAAGGCTACAATTAAGAAGATGCCTAATGTTCCGGCCACGCTCCAGAAGCTTTCATGGAATAATTGGGCAACGATTCCGATGACCTTAAATAGGGCAAGCAGTACGAATGCCGCCATAAATTTGTCTATAAATTTCTGTTTATTCATCATCATCGGATTTTAAAATGGTTTTATCTTCTCTGAACAGGCGATAAAGGAGCAGCATCACACAAATCACCAGAACCCATACAAACCAGTTGTAGCCAAACATTTTTACCAACGGATAAAATAAATACACCAGCATCGCCACAAGGATTGATATTAAAATAAATTTCACCCATGCAGGTACATTATCGCCGCCAAGGTTTAATGATTTATTTTTAAATAAGAACAAATACAGCCCTACACCAGCAATCATCAGGATAACCATATACATAATATCTGAAACAGGGGCTTTTTTCTCCAATGCAGTTCCTTCCGTCCCCACTGCTTTCACTTTGGATTTATCAATGGAAGCAGAAGAAGGGTCTACAATATCCAATGTTCCGTAAAGTTTACCCAAAGAATCAGCTATCAAAGCTTTTTTCTTTTTCAGCAGGAATTTTACGACTTCTCCATTTACGGGTTTTCCATTGGTATACTGCTTCAGGGAATCTGAAATTTTGCGTTCCAGCTTTTCAGATTTTTGTTCAAGGTGCTTTGTGATCTTTTGGGTATAAATGGTTTTAAGAGAATCCCGGCTTTGCTTTTCTTTATTCACAAGCTTTCCGATATCTCTTCCTATTTCACTCACCTCTCTTCCACCTGCTTTTTTATAATTTTCTTTGTCTTCTTTTGTTTTGGATTCTATGATCCCGGCATGAATAAGTTCTTTGGACAGTTCTTTTCTCTCCTGATGATATATAGAGTCGATCTTCAGATCAATTTCTGAGGTCCCGGACTGGAAAGCAATCATATCAGAAGGTTCTTTTACAGTATTATTTGCCATTTTTCCAGAAACTGCATTTTCTTCCTGTTCAGTATTATTTTTATCTGAAGGTAATGCTATCTTTAAGACTATAGCCACAATAATTACCGCCCAGAATATTCTGCGAAAGTTTTTTGTTCCTGCACTTTCAGTTTTCCCTCCGGAGCTTCCACCAAATAATCCTTCCAGCCAGGTAAATTTGCCAAAGCCGTCACCTCTGGAAGTTCCCATTACATCAAGCGAAACGCCCAGTTCCACTGCTCTTTCAGGGTATTTTTCAATATACTGTAAGTACTTTTCTATTTCCTTTTTATTTCCGGCCATTACTTTTTTAAGATCAAACGGAAGGTGATTCATCCATTCTTCTTCGGTTTGCTTTGGCTGTAATTCTTCCATTACTTTTTCATCATCTATTTCAACGGTATAGCTTTCAATTTTCTGAGGAATTGAAACGCCGTTCAATGGCTTTCTGATGTTTTCGTCTATAATACCGGGCAGCTGAATTAATGAAATCCAGTCGATTTCTTCAGAGAGTTTTACGAATCCGAATTCAGGATGCATAATCAGAAAACGGGAATCAAGCCGTGCCCAGTCTTCCGGATTTATTTTAGGATAAAAAGTAGTGTTTTCAGGAATGAAAAGTCTGTTATCAACACATTGAAAGTAAGCATTTCTACCTATTTCCTGCGGAGCATAATCATTAAAAACAAGGAAACAACCATACAGCACATTCGGACTGTTGGCAGGAATTGCATAAGATTTTACCTGGCTTAAATTAATGCCAAGCGTTTCCATTTCCTGAAGCCATACCACAGGTGAAGAACCTCTGATTAAGAGACCTTTTTTGGGATAGTTATTTTTCGGGAAAGGTTTTATTCTAAGCTCCATAATCCAATATCTGTTCTATAAACGGTTTCAAAAACCTGTCGCACATATCATCCATTGTTCTTACTTTCAGCAAGGCATGTTCCGGAAGATAATATTCTGATCCTCCAAATTCTGTATAAGTTGCCAAAGAGAGAAACCCATGAGCCGTGGAAGGAATAAAAAATTCTTCGATACTTTTATTACTGCTTCGGAAAGTCAGCATTCCCCGTGAGTCTGTAATAATTTCGCTTCCATCGGGAAATGTAAATTTATTTTTGTTCTGCTCAGCAAAAATTTTAATATCATATTTGTTTTTGGAAAAATCAAGTGTGTTTTCTGAAGAAATGTACAATTCATGTCCGGAAATAACCAGATTTTCATATTGATTGATTCCTATTTTGTTGAAATTATTGATAATTCTTAATCCACTTCCCTTCAGTTTCGCAACTTCAGCCTCAGCTTTTATATTATTTTTTTCAAACTCTTTATCTTTTCCGGTAATAGGTTCTACAGAGATATTTCCCTCCATGTTTATTTTATAGTGGGTAGAATTGTCCGGGTGATGAAGATAAAAGCTCCGTCCAAAATAAATCAGTTTGTAGGACTCCGGAATATTCATTCCTGTAAGATTCTGCTCGGAATATTCTCTTGTATTAAGGTTAAGCTTTGATATTAATTTCTGATCATGCTGATACTGGCACAGAATAAAGTGCTGCTGCTTGTTTTTTGCAAGGGCAAACTGTCCTTTGAGTTTTATGGAAATATTATCAAACAAAACTTCACAGCCGTGATGTGTTTTATAGTAATCATAAGAATGTTTGTCGTAATAATTATCAGAAAGATAAGTCTTCAATAATTGTTTTTTAGAACTCAGAATGAAAAATTCGCCATCATATAAAAACTTGGCAATCTTATTAACAGGGGTTGGAAATAAGACAGGATAGTTTTGTGGAAGATCGGTTTTCTTTCCATTGAAATTATGAACGGACTGTTTTTGCTGTGGCGGATTGGCCCACAACTCCTGTAATGGAAGTTTTATTTTCTGAATATGTTTTCTGGTTCCTTTATGATGTTTATAAAAATTAATTTCACCATCTGATGTTGTAGTCACCAGAAACTTAAGCCTGTTTCTGTTCTGATGAACCACCCGCTGAATTTTTTCATCCTCCATATTCTCCTGATGGGTAATAAAGAACACTTCAATATCTTTTTCAGTATGCTCTTGATTAAAAAAACTTTCCAACGCTTCGGAAACTTCCAGAACCGGACTCACCTGATTGAGGTTTTCAACCACTTCCTCTACTTTGTTAAGGGCAATAGGAACACCTGCCTGCCCTAAGGCAAAAACTTTACATTCAGAATGAGCTTTCGGGTGTTTGATGATAGCAATTGCAGAGGCAAAAGCCAATACTTTTGGAGTCCCCCAATTTCTGAGGGAAGTATCAATCAGAATAATTCTTTCAAAAATATTTTCTTCGGGCGGAATTTCTCTTTGAATATAAAGCGCTTCATTATTGGCTACCCTATTCATAAAGACGTCATCTTCATTGGCAAATTCAGAAAGAAGCATCCTGTGAAAATCACCTTTGTTGGTCATATCAGAAATTCCTCCGATAGGCTGTTCTCCCGGGGAAAGGTGGCGCATAGGAATTTTCAGACCGCTCCATATTCTTTTGATGAGGCTTCCTACCTGAAATGTTTT
Organism: Chryseobacterium indologenes; assembly: GCF_018362995.1. Lineage (NCBI taxonomy): Bacteria > Pseudomonadati > Bacteroidota > Flavobacteriia > Flavobacteriales > Weeksellaceae > Chryseobacterium > Chryseobacterium indologenes. Next base: position 4,223,296 of record NZ_CP074372.1, on the reverse strand, counting down.
GGGTTCTTCAATTAATTCTTTAATAAAATCTTTATCTGTATCCGCTGTTGTTTCCTCTTCTACTACCTCATCATCCAGCTCAGGCTCGTCGATCAAACCTTTCATGGCATCAATGATGGATTGTACAGTAGGAAATTTTTCATTCAGATTCAAAGCACTTAAATCTTTGTTTAAAGCTATTGAACCTTCGTCTTGTTTTTCTGCACTGATAGCAATTTCCTGCGGTCGTTTATAATAGATCTTTAAATACATATCCGCATGAAGAGAGGCCACCCTGTTATGACCATTGCTGAATAACGTTTGCAGCAAAACAATTCTGTTTTGTTTCTGCTTATAAACATTGGGAAGTGATTGGATCTTTTCAAGAAATTCAATTTGTTTTTCCACATTGAATTCAAAGTCTTCTCCACTATAAAACTCAGCGGTACGTCTCAAAGAGCCTGCAAAATCAATATAGCCATCCTGCATAGCATACAAAACCATCAGCAACGCTCCAAAGGGAGGCCATCCCTGTGGCTGAAGTTCTTTGAGAATCTCCATCACATAAGGCCTGTAAGCTATCGCTCCCACTCCCGGAACCGAGAGGAGATTATTGTCATGGTAACCGGAATCACCGGGAACATCTTCATCAGTTTTCCATTCCCAAAAGTAATTTTCATAGGACTGGAAATAGAACTTTAATTCCATTCTCTTGATTTTTCTGTAAGACGGAATGAACTTATAGATAAAGGACGGAAATCAGTTTCTTTTATTAAAAGATAATTCCCGTTTTCATCCCAAAGTAACCATCCTTCCGGCTCTTTATTATATTTCTGCTGTAAAAGGGTACTTAGATTTTTAAATTCAAAATCCAGACCGGCCGGCAATAAATGTCTGTCTTTTGTCCAATAGGTTTTTCCGGGAAAGCTTAATAATGGAATGCCTACAAACAGTGCTTTATTTCCTAAAACAGTCCATTTTATTTTTTCCAGTTTAAACTTCGGTAATGCTGCGATACTTTCTTTAATATCAGCAATATTGCTTAATAAAGCGATTACCGGCTGCTCTTCATTGCTTTCTTTTAATTTTACCTGAACCTGTTCCTGAATTCCAAAATAGTTCTGATTGGAAAGAGGAAAAGTAAGCTGCAACGCCTTGTCTATAGGTACCCAAAGCAATGCTGTTCTCATTTTTTTGCTTGGAACCAAAGCTTCTTTCCTGAATAAAAGACCATTCCGAAGCTCATACAGGATAAAGTCCGGCAACTGCTGTACTTCCTGAGATTCAGCCTGTTCGTCGGTAAAGCCTTTCAGCCAGATTGTTCCTTCCTCCACAGCGATCTGAATGTTTTTCCAGTCTCTGACAGAGCCCAGAAAGTCTTCATCGGCACGGGGAAGTTCTGCCCAGAATTCTTTTAAACGCTTTGAAGGATCTTCTGCCATAAGCTTTCAATTTCTTGCTGGATATACTGTTTCTGTTCCGGATTTCTGATCCAGTCGCAACGGGTCTGCAGGTATCTCAGTTTATCTTTTATTACATTCTGTTCTTCAAAGCTCAGCATTCCGCCATTCCATTTTTCCACAAGAATTGTCACATCTTTCATGACCTCCTCGGGATTGGGAGTTTTGTTGTGCATCGCCTGTGGATGGGAATCCGGATGATCGTCTTTCTCTATGGTCCTGTTGATAATTCCCTCCAGAATTTCAATCTGCTCTTCGGTATCCCAGATATGCTTCAATACCCAAAGGTCAGAAAGCACGGCTTCTTTTCTTCCACAGATCAGGGCACTTGCAGCAATCAGGTTCTGAAGCTTTACGGCTCTACGGTCTGAAATGGCAATTCCTGTATTCCGAAGGCTCATAATAGTATTGAGATAAACTTCATAGATTGGTTTAAGGTCTATGGTTCTACACAGGTTCTGAAGCTGCCTGATCTCATCGGCATGGATTTCCGGAATATCCGCTTCTTCCTGATTCTCCAGTTTTCTTCCGGCTAAAAGCACCTGTTGTAACAGTTCAGGTTTTACATAATCTACATTGATTCTCACCAGAAAACGGTCAAACAATGCGTTCAATGCTTCATCTTCGGGAAGAACGTTACTTGCCCCCACAAACATCAGTGCAGGTAAGTGTTTTGTTTCTTTTCCCCTTTTAAAAATCTTCTCGTTAAGTGCCATCAAAAGGGAATTCAGAATGGCAGAATTGGCATTGAAAATTTCATCCAGAAAAACCATGGAAGCTTCAGGCATCATTCCTTCCGTATTGGTCAGAAGTTCACCTTCTTTCAGTTTTCTGATATCAAAAGGTCCGAAAATTTCGTTCGGTTCTGTAAAGCGGGTTAATAAATATTCAAAGTTTTTTCCATCTTTTACGGTTTTCGCCAACGTTCTGACAATCGCCGATTTTGCAGTCCCCGGAGGGCCGTACAAAAAAGCATTTTCTCTTGCCAAAAGGCAGATTCCCAACAGATCTACGACATCATTTTTACCTACAAAGGTTTCTTTTACGTAGGTAAGGACTGTATTGAGTTGATTGATATTCTGATTCATTGATTTAAAAAATTAAAATTTCCACCATTTCTTATGGGGTTTCTCTTCGTCTTTACTTTCTGCCTGTTCATTTCTTTTGCTGAATGAAAAAGCGAGTCTCTGATAAGGGTCTTTGATATCAAAGTACAGTTGCGTTCCGTCATCAAGTGTAAGGGCATCCATGATTTTATCTCCATCTTTAACCAGATTTTGGGATATGTCCTGTTTGTTGAGGTGATGTCTTACTAAATCTCTTTCGTCAGAAATTCTTGTAATCATATAGGGAGATTCTTTGGTTCCATCTCCGGTTTTTTCAAGACATTCAAAAATAATCTGAGCGATTGTCATTTCAATACTCCTTCCTTTTTCATCACCCAATTCTTTGTATGCAAAATATTTATAAATATGAGCTCTCGGACTAATAAAATATTGACATTTACATATTGTATAACCTCTCCAAATTTTCCTTCATTGAGTAAACCCTGGATGTTTTCAAGATCCCCGGAATAAGGATCGTATTCAGGATCATTGATTACCAGTTCACGGCATTTCAGAAAGGTTTCTTTGGCAGGATCAGCTAAAAATTCAAATACTTTCTCATACGTTTTCATTGTTTTCTTCGGTTATAGTTTTTAGTTCTCGCCAGAATGCGTCTTTATGAATTCCGAATTCGGCTGTTATTAGTTTATTGATAAACGGAATTTCCGCCAGTTTATAATCTTTTTTTTCAACAATTCTTTCCAGATAGAGTTTTCTGTAAGTTGTGTCTTTCAATTCTTCCTGCCAATTGACATTTTTCAGATCGAGATCATACCCGATTCCTGAATAATGAAACTGTGTCAGAATCTCTTCCAGCATAGCAATCAAAGGATCTTCCGAATCTACAGAATTTAAAGCAACAATAATTTGTGGTAAAAACCTCAACGATAAGTCTGCGGATAAGATAGAAGAAATATCCCGGCTTCCTTTAAATGCGGGAATAAGATATTCAACATTTTTCTCTGTATTTTCTCTGATCAGATAAAGCTGTGCGCTGTGATAGAGGATCTTTGCCGCCCATACGGCTGCCGGTTTGTTGCAGATTAACTGGTCGGATAAAAATTCAAGTCTTTCTTTTTCAAATTCTGTTTCAAAATAATCTCCTGCTTCCACCTCTTCCTGAGGGGAAATTTGCTGTAAGCTTGAGAAGAGGGTAATACATTCTTCCTTACGAAGCAAAAAGATCGTGTCTAAAAACGGTGACTTGGTTTCCATGATCTAACAAAAATAAAATTATTTCGCTGAGAATAAAATTTTTAAAGTGAAGATTCATGTTAAATATGGATTCTTTGGAGTAATTATAAGGTTGGAAAACGCAAAGGCGCTAAGCTGAAATCTATTATACTATTTTTAAAGCGCAGGAAAATCTGAGATTTTCAGCAAGGATAATTTTTAAATGAAGAATTATAATTTTTAGTATTAATTTTTATCGGAGATAAAATCCTTGCACCTTAATCTACGGCATTGATTAAGTTTTGCGCCTTTGCGTTTTCCAACCTATTAAGAGATTGCTTCGTCGCTAAAGCTTCTCGCAATGACGGTTTAGGCTACGATTTCAATGATATTGTTTTCCGGGTCAAGGATTACACTTTCATAATAACCGTCTCCGGTGGTACGAGGTTCTCCAGCCACTGTGTATCCGTCTTTTCTTAACGTCTCTGTAAGTTCATCTACTTTTTCTTTGCTGTCTACTGAAAATGCAAGATGGATGATTCCATACTGTTGGGATTCGTAGGAGTTTTCGGTTTCTCTGATATCTGGTTTGGTCATAATTTCAAGCCTGCAGCCATTATCAAAGCTTAAAAAGTACGACTGAAAATTTTTGACAGAATTGTGGTATTTTTCATTGGAAACAGCTCCGAAATATTTCTGGTAAAATGCTCTGGATTTTTCAAGGTCTTTAACCCAGATGGCGATATGCTCAATTTTCATTTTTAAAATTTTATTGTTTTACTTATGCAAAACTAGCCTGACTGTTTCCATCATACCTGCTCCGTATTATTCTTTTATTGTTCTGCATTTACCAGATTACGTTTTTGAATTATACAAAAGACTTCATATATCGTATTATTTAAAGCATTTATTGATAACATCTTATATATTCTGTTGATATGAGAAGGCTTCCTTGTTTCCATTATCGTAATCACCGGGACAATCTAAAAGTTATTATCTTTGCTCCATTCAAAATAACATTATGAGTATTCACATCAGTGCAAAAAAAGGAGAAATTGCCAAAGTAGTATTGCAGCCGGGGGATCCGCTTCGTGCACAGTATATTGCTGAAAATTATTTAGAAAATGCTAAGCTGGTAAGTAAAACCAGAGGAATTTTTTATTATACAGGTCTTTATAAAGGAAAAGAGATCACTGTAGGAGCTAGTGGAATGGGTTTCCCAAGTATCGGGATCTATTCTTTTGAGTTATTTACAGAATATGAGGTAGAGACGATTATCAGAATCGGGACTTGTGGTGCTTACAATACGGATCTTAAACTTTTTGATATTTTAAATATTGAAAATGCTGCCAGCGAAAGTACTTATGCCAAATATGCTTGGGGAATTGAAGATGAAATCCTTCCTCACCAGGGAAATATCTTTGGTACCATCAATGAGACGGCTAAAGAATTATCATTAAACGCTAAAGCAATCAACATCCACAGTAGTGATATTTTCTATAGAAAAGATCCTGCGATTCCTGAAATTGCAACAAAATACAACTGTCCCGCAGTAGAAATGGAGGCATTCGGTTTATTTGCCAATGCTCAACATTTAGGAAAAAATGCTGCTACTATTCTTACGGTAACGGATATCATTCCTACGCATGAAAAAATCTCTGCTGACGAGAGAGAAAAAGCCTTGAATCCTATGATGGAGCTGGCTTTAGAATCAGCAATAAAGAGTTTGTAAAAAGAAAGACAATTCTGCTTATAAAAAAAGAGCTTTACTTTATCAGTAGAGCTCTTTTTTATAGTTTGAAAAAATTTCTGGCCGTTTCTGTAGTCTCGTCTGCGACTTCAGAAATACTGATCTTCTTCAGGTGGGCAATTGTCTGTGCTACATAAGGTAAAAATGAGGGTTCATTTCGCCTGTTCTGCATTCTGGGCATATTTTTCGGAAGCATAAAAGGAGCATCTGTTTCAATCATCATTCTGTCAAGAGGAACATATTTTATAACGTCTTCGAGATGTTTAAATCTTTTCTCATCGCTGACAGCTCCTGTAAATCCTAAATAAAATCCTTTGTCCAGATAGATTTTCGCTTCATCCAATGTTCCGGTAAAGCAATGTACAACAGCTTCCGGTAATTGGGAAAGGTATTCATCTGTGATGTCATTAAATCTTTTAAATGCGGATCTTTCATGAAGAAAAAGCGGTTTATTGACTTCTATAGCCAATTCCAGCTGGGCTTTATAACATTTTTCCTGAACGGGTCTGGGAGAGAAATCACGGTCAAAATCAAGTCCGCACTCGCCTACTGAAATCACATGATCCTGTTTCAACAATTTCCTGAGTTCAGCAATGCTTTCACCGTTAAACGATTTGGCGTCGTGGGGATGAATCCCGGCTGTTGAAAATAAAATTTCCGGATATTCTTCAGCAATTTCAGCAGATTCTTTACTTCCCTTTACGCTGGTTCCTGTGAGAATCATATGCTCAACACCATGATCCAAAGCACGGTTGATTATTTCTTCGTGTTCATTATAGAACTGTTTATTGGTCAGATTAATGCCAATATCAATGTATGTGTTCATTTTGTTTTTTTAATATTATTTATAACTGTTGTTCAAATATGATAGCTCTTGTTTTTATCTGCAAAACTAGAAGTTTAATGCGCAATGTTTTTACGCAATTCAAAAGAATGAGAAAAAGGAAAACTAAAGTACCTTATGAAACTGCAAAAGCTTTTTTTATTACATTTTTCGCAGATGACACAGATGTTTGTGCTTTATTTATTCGTTGATAAATTTTTCCAGAAAGCCGATCAGTTTTGTTCCACCATGGCTCCAGCGGATTCCGTGACCTTCTTTTTCTCTGACTTCAAAAACCAGTTCATGTTTGTAGTGAAAGAAAACATTCCACCAGGTTCTGTTGTCAAGGATATCATGGATTTTTGCCATTACTTTTTCCTGTTTCTGCTGATTGTTTCCCTTGATTTCTCCCCAGAAATCGTCATCCATTCTTCCGATATGTTTTTCCCAGGCTCTCTGTGCAATGGTAATTTCGCTATTGAAGGGTTCCTCACAAGCTTTGATCAGAGTTGTTTTTAAAGGTGGAATTGCATTTTCATGACGGATACTTGCTGAGGTTAACCTTTGTCCTAAAATATTCAGCCAATGTTCAAACGGCATTGCTTCCAGAGATTCTGTTTTCACCTCATCTGAATCCTTACTTTCCAGAATATCAATAAATTTTTCAAAGCTTTCCTGCCTGTCAATGATTATTTCTTCATTAAAATAAGGAAGATGAAGTTCTAAAGTATTTTCCTTACCTCTCTGAAGATTTTTTTCCAGAGTTTCCAGATGTTCTTTCACTAAAACACCTTGGTATTTGTCTTTCCATTCTTTAGAAAACAGGGAAATATAGGGATCAAACAGGTTCATATTTTACAGCATTTTAATCAGATTAACAGGAAGTTTTTCTTCTCTGATCAGATAACCAATCAGGTTAAACCATTCTTTACAATGATCAAGAATCCAGGCATCAGAAGAAATAATAATTTCTGAACTTTCCGCTAAAAACTTATCCGGATTAAACTGCAGATCAACTTCCCAGTTGAGCTGGTGCTGTTCTGCGAATTCAAGAATAATCTGCTTAATCCGTCCACTGTTTGAAACCGGTTTATCAAAGATCCAGACTAGCTTCTGAATCTGATTTTTCTGATAAAAGGCAGCAACCAGTTCTATCGCTCTTAAAGTCTGATTGACTCTTTTATAGGTTCCGTGAACTCCAGAAAGGTCACGGAAACAGCCATCCAATCCTTCAAATATATACGCTTCGGAAAGCAGACTTTCCAATAGAATCAGCACATTAAAACCATCGAGGTAAACCGTTTTACCTTTTAAATCTAAAGTTTCCACGTGTTTCAACCGCCTGTTGTAAAGTTGAGAATCTGATGCGGATGCACCCCGAAAAGCCTGTATCTGACGGGTTTTCAATCTATACCGGTTTCCAACAAGTTCAGAAGCTGCTTTTTCCGGATATTCTCTGGTCAGAAGATACCGCATATCCTCAACAGCCAGTTTCAGTTTACTGATCTGTTTCTCTGAACCGAACAAGGTATCATCACCCGTATTTTTTCCGCGGTTTCTGCTATTCATACTCAAAAATAGAATTTTTGGTGAATTATTATGGTAAAAAATATGTTTTTATCCGGGAATATTAAAACCACCCCGTCAAAAATTCTTTGAATTTTCGCCACCCATCCAAAAGAGGGGAATTTGTTACTTCGATTAGTAATATTTGTCAAAAATATTGTTTTTCTCATTCTAATCTAAAATCTGTTATGTTTTCTACAACAAAAGAGATATTCTGTACAACGTTTTGATATTTATTAGGAATAAGTTTGCAAAGACTTAAAAAATACCCTTATGAATACACTGAAAAAATTATGTTATCTGTCTGCAGCAGCACTGTTATCAGCATCTTTTGTTGCATGCTCAAGTGATGACAATGAAATTATTATTGAACAGCAGACTCCCTCACAGGTACTTTCATCTACTCCATGGGAAACTACCGGAGCTAAGGATAAAAACGGAAATAATGTAGCGCTTACTGATGCCAGCGTGGCCGGATATGTAGGGTTTGCTTACTTCAAGGCAGACGGAAAGTTTGCTATATATAATCTGACTGATGTATTGAGATCTATGGGAACCTGGTCTGTAGATGCACAGGGAAAAACAAGAACAATTGTAGCATTAAACCCGGACGGAACTACTATTTTCACCCGTGATGTTGAAATTCTTGTTTTGAACAAAAATGAATTCACGTACAGAATCCATCCTAACTCAAGTGATCCTTCTGTGTACTATGACATCATCCATACAAAAACTTCTCATGCGGAACCAACTAACGGACAGCTTACATTAGCCTCCACGCCATGGGAAACAACTGGTGCAAAGGATAAAAGCGGAAATAATGTAGCACTTACAGATGCAAGTGTTGCCGGATATGTAGGATATTCTTACTTCAAAGCTAACGGAACTTTTAAAATTTTCGGATTAAATGATGTATTAAGATCTGAAGGCACCTGGTCAATTTCTCCGGATGGAAAAAAGAGAACACTTACCACGCCTACTTTTACGCGTGTTGTAGATATTCTGCTTCTGAACGAAACAACATTCACTTACAGAATTACTCCTGATGCCAATAACCCAACTGTATTTTACGACATCATTCATACGAAGGTCAACCATAAGGAGCCTTTGTAGTGATTATTTTTTTATAATAAGGAAAAACCTGCTCAGTAATGGGCAGGTTTTCATATTTTAAATTAAAAGAAATGTATATCCTTACCAACAGTCCTCCCACCATTTTTTCCAGGTTATGATTCCCAACTGGTTCAGATCAACCTTTTCACCGATCATGGGAAGGGTAATGGGGATATTATTTTCTTCTGCATTTTTTGAGGCCAGTTCTAAAGGTTCATACCATGCGTGCTGAGCCAGCTTAAATTTGGAATTGTGGACAGGAATAAAATTATTAGCCTTCAGTTCTTTTATTTCCGTGATGAGCTGATCCGGCAAAGTGTGAATGTATGGCCACTTTTCGTTATACTGTCCGTTTTCCATAATGGCCAGATCAAATGGGCCGTATTTATCTCCAATTTCTGTAAAATGATTTCCATAACCGCTGTCTCCTCCCAAAAATATTTTTTTTGTAGGGGTTTTTAAAACAAAGGAAGTCCAGAGTGAGATATTACGGTTCAGTAATCTTCCTGAGAAGTGTCTTGCAGGAGTGAGTGTAATTCTGAAGCCTTCTGCGATGTCAATACTTTCCCACCAGTTTTTTTCGATGATTTTGTCGAAACCCCAGCCCCAATATTCAAAATGCTGGCCTGTACCCAAACCACAAATGACTTTACCAACTTTATCTTTTAATTCCTGAACGGTTTTATAATCGAGATGATCCCAATGATCGTGGGAGATCAGCAGAAAGTCAATCTCCGGCATGTGTTCCGGTTTGTAATAATCGGCTCCCTGGAAAGCTTTTATGGAACCCGGCATTGGAGAAGCATTTCCGCTGAAAACGGGATCTATAAGAAATTTCTTGCCATCTACCTGTATGAAATAGGAACTGTGCCCGAACCATACCAAAACATTTTCTTCCGGATGAAGGTTCTTTAGATCTGTTATTACAAATGGAAGTGCCGTTTTTGGCGAAGTATTTTCCACTTTACACAAAGTATGGAAAAGTACTTTGGTCATACTTTCTCCTTCCAGTAAAGAAGGGGTTGTCAATATATTCTGAAATCTCCCATTAAGATAATTGGGAAGTGTATTGAAATATTCTTTTCTTTTTTCATCGGGAAACTGCCCGAGCTGCTTTTTTAAATTTTTCATTCATTTAATTTTAAATCCAGCCTCGTTTTGAAAGAAACAATCTTCATTTCATGGGCTGTCATGCCTTAACATAAAATAAATATAAGCATAAGATTTTGAGAAGTGAAAATAAATTTAATTGACTGTGAAATTTTTGCCGGATGATTTTTAATGTAAATAAATCTGATCTTTGGCAAGCCATTTAACCAGTCCCAGCATAATACATCCCAATACTGAACCTAACAGGATTAATACTGCTAAAGTCTTCACAAACACTGTCCAATATTCTTTTTTATCAAATGTAAAATCTACAGGATTGATATTGTATGTAGTATAAACAGAAGGATTTATACGCAAATCCGGTCTGAAGTAAACGATTCCCTGAATATATCTTCTCCGTAAAGCTTTGAGATTAACAATATAGCTGCTGTAACCTGCATCCACTCCATCAAAATCTACATATGTTACAGAGTCATTGTGTTTTACTTTCAATACATAGATTTTATTTCTGGGGCTAAGATCTACATCATATTCATCTGCAAGGTTATATTTTTCCAGATCATGGTAAAGAATATGGTCTGTTGTACCATCTTTTCTTTCATAATGAACTCCCTTATCATCCACCACTATTCTTTTAACTATTCTTTTTCTGACCGTCTTCTGATAAAGAATAAAACGGTATAAACCAAAACCCAGGGCCGGATAGTACAAAATTGATACTACAACAAGCATTGTAATATTTTTGCAAATAATAACGGGTAATATCAATAACACTAAAAACATCACCAATAATAAAAGTGCAGCCGACGTTCTGGTGAGCCAGGTCATGAACCTCCATGATTTAGAAACTAACGGCAAAAAATCTTTTCTTACATCCTCTTGCATCTGTTCAAGATACGAAAAAAGTGAATACTATAAAAGAGCCACAGTGGCACACCATGACTCTTTTTACCAAATTGAAAATAAGATATAATTAAATTGAAACTATGAAATTGTATATGTTTTTTCTGTCGTTATATTGTATGTATCGGAGATGACGTTGTCTACAAATCTCCATTCCGCCACGGAACTTCCCATTGTAAATTTCACATGCAGATATCCTCTTTTATAGAGATTGGCATAATCTAGGTCATCAATGAGTAATGAAAAAGCCTGTGCCAGTTCTATTGCTTTTGTAGGATCAGATGTGATTCCAAGATAGCCTTCCAATCCCGGAGAAGAAACGGAGCTGCACGCCAGTTCGGTTCCGATAAATTTCCCTTGGGCATCTGTCAGTTTTCCTAACCATGCATTATGGGTATCTCCTGCCAACACCACTATATTTTTCCCTGCAAGAATGGAATACAGCTGTTCTCTTTCCATAAAATATCCATCCCAGGCATCTAAATTATAGGGTAAAGTAGTTGTGATTCTGGCAATTTCCAGTGGTGTTAATGTCGGGTCCTGCTGTTGGTATCTTGTCTTAAGAATAATTAATTGTGCGATGGTATTCTGAAGGGCCTGCATGGTAGCCGGCTGTGCGCTTCCGTTTTGTTTTATTTCTGCTAAAATCTGATTCAGTAACATCAGAAGTTCTGCAGGAACCATCATTTTAGTCATTAAAATCTGCTGTCCAAGTACTTTCCATTTTGCAGTATCCCCATTGATCTGAGAACCCAGCCATGACATCTGCTCGTTCCCGATCAGTTTTCTGCTGGTACTCAGGAAATCTGTTTTAAATTGCACCTGATTGAAGTTTCCTGCATTATCAAGATAATCAGAATATTCCATTTGCTTATCTCTTGCAATTACCCTGGTATCCATCATATAAAGAGAAACGATATTTCCGAAGTTGAAGCTTCTGTAAATTCTCATATCTTTCCCTGTTTTAAGAGGAATGTATTCGCTGTATGCCTGGAAGGCTGCCATTTTTCTTACCTGAAAATCGCCTTCATTAGGCTGATGGTTTTCAGCTCCGGTTTTATAGGTATCATTGGCAAATTCATGATCATCCCAAACACAGATGAATGGTTTTTTCTGGTGAAGAAGCTGAAGATTTTTGTCACCTCTGTACTGTCTGTATCGTTCTCTGTAATCGCTGAGGTTAAGAATCTCCTTAGCAGGCTGATGGGCTCTTCCTAATTGATTGGTGTAAGGGTTTGTTCCGTATTGTCCCGGAGCATATTCATAGATGTAATCTCCAAGATGCACCACTACATCGGCATCAGATTTTGCAATCGCCCCATAGACATTGAAAAGTCCTGCAGGAAAATTGGAACATGACACCACCGCCATTTTCACTTCATTTACAGCATCTGATTTTGAAGGCAAAGTAAGGGTTTCCCCCGTTACACTTACTTCTTTAGTTTTCGTATTATAGAATCTGTAGTAATATTTTGTGTTAGAGGAGATATTCTGAACATCAACTGCTATTGTAAAATCATTCACTCCAGTAGCATTTGTCTGCCCTCTTCTTACCACTTCTGAAAAGTTGCTGTTTTTACTGATTTCCCATGTAATTTCCGCATCAGTACCCTTAGAATATCTTGTCCAGATGATGATTCCCGTTGCACTTGGATCAAAACTTGCCACTCCTGATTCAAATCCTCCGTTTTTGAGATCGTCAGGGGCATTACCGTTTTCAGTAAAATCATCGCTGCAGCTTTCAATTAAAGGAGCAATGAAAATTCCTCCGGCTGCCAATAGTGAATTTTTAAGAAATCTTCTTCTGTTGAATTGGTTATTGTTTTCCATCATTACTTTTTTTGCAAAGCAACGGTATCTGTGGAAGAAGACTGTTAACTGAATTTTAAATGTATTTTATGGTTTTTTAAACAAATGTTTAATGTTACGCATAGGAAATTATTATGGCATGTATGGTTTTGATGGATACAGAGAAAAAAATCTCACTCAACACTCTTTTTTATCATCTGATTAAATAGAACAAATTGAATTATAGTAATTAAGACAATACTACAACACCCTGAAATAAAGAATGAGCAAAAAAAGCACCTACATTTCTGTAAGTGCTTGATTTAAAAAGTGGTCCCACCTGGGCTCGAACCAGGGACCACCTGATTATGAGTCAGGTGCTCTAACCAACTGAGCTATAGGACCTCAAAACTTGGTTAAATTTTGTGTTTGCAAAAATAGTAAAATTTCTTTCACTACAAAATTTTTTATTGCTTTTCTTGGCAAAGTTCTACCAGCACGCCGTTTGTAGACTTTGGGTGCAGGAAGACAACTAATTTATTATCAGCACCTTCTTTCGGTTCTTCGGAGATAAACTGAAATCCTTCTTTTTTCAGTCTTTTCACTTCTTCCACAATATTTTCAACGCCAAATGCCAGATGATGGATGCCTTCACCCTTTTTATCGATGAATTTTGAGATCGGACTTTCAGAATTACTGGCTTCCAACAGCTCAATTTTACTTTCTCCTGTTTTATAGAAAGAAGTTACAACCCCTTCTCTTTCCACGGATTCTTTTTTATAGGATTCTTTTCCCAATAATTTGGCAAAAAGCTCATCAGAAACACCTAAAGACTTTACAGCAATACCAATATGTTCTAGCTTCATAAATACTAATAAATATAATTAAATCGTAAATTTGATACTCCTGTTGAATTTCAAAGTATCAATTCAAACAAAAGTACTAAATTTGCAGAAATTATGGAAAGTAACAGACAAAGAAAAGTAGCACAGATTATTCAGGAAGACTTCGCAGAGCTTTTCCGCAAACAGGCTGCAGAAAGCAAACAGAGTATTTTAGTATCTGTTTCAGATGTAAAAGTAACTGCTGACTTAGGAATTGCTAAGATTTATTTAAGCATTTTCCCACAGGAATTCCGTACCGCTGTGATGAAGGAGATTGAAGAAAACAAACCTCAATACAGAAATTTCATCGGACAGAAAATGTCAAAACAGGTACGTATCATTCCACAGCTTAACTTTTACCTTGACACTGCTCTGGATGATGTTGAAAAACTGGAAAGAGAGTTAAGAGGCGAAGGCGACAATCCTGTTTTATAAATCTTGAAGAATATTGCATTTTACATAGCATCCAGATACCTTTTAGCTAAAAAAGGAAGTACTGCCGTTACGTTCATTACGTGGCTGGCCGTAGGTGCCATGACGGTTGCTGTGGCTGCAATGTTCGTCATTATTTCTGTTTTTTCAGGTCTTGAAGATCTGAATAAAGACCTTATTTCTAATCTTCATGCTGACCTTACCATAAAAAGCATTTCCGGAAAAACCATTAAAAATCTGGATACCGTCAATAAAGTATTAGGCAGTCATAAACAAATCAGCAGTTTTTCCCGTATTATTGAAGAAAAAGTATACATTAGCTTCAATGGGAAAGGAGATATTGCCTATTTAAGAGGTGTTGATTCTGCTTATATCAAAGTAAACCCTATCAATAAAGATGTTTTCTACGGAACGTATCCAAGCTTCAAATATTCCAATGAAGTATTGATGGAAAACAGTCTGGATAACAGACTTTCAATCCCTGTGGATTCTTCCAACCATTATGCAACAGTCTTTATGCCCAAACCGGGAACAGGGATTATTAATAAAGAAGAAGACATTTATAATAAAAGAGATATTTCGGTAACCGGTGTTTTCCCTGGAAAAGATCAGCTGGACAATTATATCATCTCTCCTATTGAACTTGCGGAAGAATTACTTAACCTTCCCAAAAAGTCAGCTTACCAGATTGTTATTAAATTAAAAAATCCGGAAAATGCAGATGCTGTAAAACAAAGCCTGCTTTCTTCTCTCGGAAAAAATATTGAGATCAAAACCAAGGAAGAGGAAAATGCCGCTTTCTGGAAAATGATCAATACTGAAAAGCTTTTCATCTACCTGATTTTCGCACTGGTTATCTTCATTACCACCTTTAATCTTGCAGGAGCGATCATTATCCTCCAGCTTGATAAAAAGGAACAGGCAAAATCACTTATTTCACTTGGTTTTCCTTTAAGCCATTTAAGATTGACCTATTTCTACACCGGCCTTCTTATTGTTGTTTCCGGGGTCATTACGGGATTGATTCTTGGAACTGCACTTTGCTACTTCCAGCTTTACACAGAGTTCTTCAGAGCCAATGAAGTGCTGCCATTCCCGGTAAAAATTGTAGGAAAAAATTATCTTATCGTAGCCCTTACAGCTTCTCTGTTTGGAATCACTATTTCATGGTTCTTTTCAAAAATCAGCAAGGAATATATTACTAAGAACTAAGAATCTAAGTTTATATATTACATTAAGTTAATACACTTCGGTTTCATTTTTTCGTACCTTTACGCCCCAATTTTAAATAAATGAAACAACTTTTATCTTTTTTTCTTTTAAGCGTAACATTTATAGGCGCTTTGGCACAGGCTCCGGCAGGATACTACAATCAATCGCCAACCTTAACAGGTGCTGCTCTTAAAACGGCTCTTAAAACCATCATCACCAATGGACATGTAGATCATGGCTATAGTGGTTTATGGACAGGCTATGCTACTACTGACCGTGATTATTTTTATGAAAACGACGGAACTATTCTGGATATTTATTCTGAAAATCCAAATGGACCGGATGACTATAATTTCATCCTGGGAACCAATCAATGTGGATCTAATGGTTACGCTAATGAAGGTGACTGCTACAACAGAGAACACGTAATTCCACAGAGTTTATTCAACAGTGCTTCTCCTATGGTAGCTGATATTCATTTTATCCGTGCTACCGATGGAAAAGTAAACGGAATGAGGTCAAACTATCCCTTCGGAGTTGTTGGTGCTACTTCTTTCATCTCTAAAAACGGATCAAAATTAGGGACATCCGTATCTCCAGGGTACTCAGGTACTGTATTTGAGCCCATTGATGCTTTTAAAGGAGATATTGCCAGAATGTTCTTTTATTTTGTAACAAGATACGAAGGCCAGCTTTCTAATTTCACTTCCGGTGATATGCTTGGCAACACTGCATTTCCTGGATTACAGCCTTGGGCACTGAATCAATATTTAGCATGGAATGCAATGGATCCTGTATCTGCAGAAGAAATTGCTAGAAACAATGCTTCTTATACATATCAGGGAAACAGAAATCCTTTTATTGATCACCCTGAATATGTTACTCAAATCTGGGGTTCTCCGGTAATTGATAACCAGGCTCCTACAGCAGCAACCAATGTTGTTGCCAACAACCCAACCTCCAACTCTATCGCTGTAAGCTGGACTGCCGCTACAGATAACGTAGGAGTAACTTCTTACCAGGTTTATGCTAACGGTGCATTAAAAGCTAATGTTTCCGGTACAACAACTTCTACTGTTGTACCTGGATTAGCTCCACTTACTCAATATACTTTCTATGTAATTGCTAAAGATGCTTTTGGGAACTCTTCTCCACAAAGTACAACGGCTACAGAAACTACTCTTGACACTCCTGCAGGAGGCGGAAGCTGTGGAACAGAAAATTTTGAAACCATCACCGGTGCACCAAATACTTATCTGACAGCAAACTGGACAAACAACGGAATTTCCTGGACTGCTACAGACGCAAGAGTTGACCAGACTATCAACAACAAAGCCATTACCATTAGAAATGGTTCTTTAACAAGTTCAACACTTTCAAGCGGAATCCAGAATTTAACTTTAACAACACAATTAAAATTCTCAGGAAGTGCAGGATATTTCAATGTTTTTGTAAATGATGTTAATGTAGGAACTATTCCTTACAGTAACGTTGTTACTACAACTACCATTAACAATATAAACGTAAGCGGAAATGTTGTTATAAAGCTGACCAACTCTTCTAATTCCAACAGAGTTGCTCTGGATGACCTTACCTGGGCATGTTTCGGTACATTAGGAACTGTTGAAACTCAAAAAGATAAATCAGAATTCACGATCTACCCTAACCCGGTAAGAAACAATGAATTATTTGTAAAAGGAGAAAACCTTAGCAAAATTTCAAAAGCCGACATCTATGACCTTTCAGGAAAATTAATTGAAACGATCGCTAATCCTTTCAAAAATTCAAATAAAATCAACCTTAAAGGTATTGTAAAAGGAACTTACATCCTGAAAACAGATAATTTCTCTACTAAATTTATCGTAGATTAATTATTAAAAAATATTTCAAACCAAGGCCGGATTTATCCGGTCTTTTTTTTACATTTGATCTATGGATTCCAATAAAAAATTAGGATTGATAGGAAAAAACATTTCTTATTCTTTTTCTAAAAAATTCTTCGAAAATAAGTTCCAAAAGCTCATGCTGAAGAACTTCTCCTATGATATTTTTGATCTGAACGAGATCAATGAAGTGGAAAACCTTTTTGCTTCTCCGGACCTGCTAGGATTCAATGTTACCATTCCCTACAAAGAAAAAATCATTGATTATCTTGATGAATTAAGCGATGAGGCGGAGAAAATAGGTGCGGTAAACTGTGTTCTTATCCAGGATGGAAAAAAAACCGGCTACAATACGGATGCTTACGGATTTGAAAAGACTCTTCTTTTACACAAAACCCCTTCTCAGGACAAAGCACTGATCTTAGGGAACGGAGGCGCTGCAAAAGCTGTAAAATATGCTTTAGATAAACATAATATCCCTTCTGTAACCATTTCAAGAAGTACGGAAATCAATTTTGAAAACCTTGATAAAGAAACCGTTGCGGAACATAAAATAATTATTCAGTGCACTCCGGTAGGTACTTTCCCGAATGTTAAAGATTGTCTGAACTTTCCTTTTGACGGGCTTTCTTCTGAACACCTGATCATCGATCTGATTTACAATCCCAACTATACTCAATTCATCATCAATGCCTCTGAAAAAGGAGCAAAGACAGTGAACGGGTATTATATGCTTGAACAGCAAGCAGAAAAAGCTTGGGAAATTTGGAATTTTCAAAAAAAATAACATAAATTAGTGCATTAATTGGCCTTACAGCTATATTTAAAGGATATAAAACGCCACTCACATAAAAGATTTGCTATGACTACAGAAAACAATCTTTCTGAAAACGAAGAAAAGAACAATCCTAACGAAGTATCTCAGGACCCATCAGAAAACACCGTTTCTCATGATGCAAACCGACATGAAGATGATGCAGAACACCTGGAAGAACATGAAGAGGTAGAAATTTCCCTGACTGATGCTTTAAAGGAAATGGAGAAAATCATCAACACTCCCAATGCCGGCGAGAATTTCAAAAGATTCAACCTGCTGAAGGAAAAAGCAAGTCACTATATCCATGATGAAGTGGAGGATAAAAAGCATGAATATATAGAAGCCGGAAATCCTGCTGAAAACTTCAGCTATGAGCACCCTTCTCAGACTAAATATTCTGCATTGGTCAATATTTTCAAGGAGAAACATGACAGCTTCCAGAAAGGACAGGAAGAAGAGCAGAAGAAAAACCTTGAACACCGTCAAAACATTATTGAAAGACTTAAAAATCTATATACCAGTTCTGAACCGGGAATCAATCTTTTCAAATCTATCCGTGAAATTAAAGAAGACTGGTCAAAAGCCGGACAGGTTGCAAAATCTGAATTCAAAATTCTTAATAACAACTACTTCCACCACCTGAACCAATTTTACCAGATGCTGGATCTGAATAAAGAATTTCTGGAGCAGGAATACAGTCACAACCTTGAAAAGAGAGAGCATATCATTGCACGTGCTAAGGAACTGGAAAACGAACCGGTGATCCAGAAGGCTTTAAATGAGCTTCAATACCTTCATAAACTTTGGAAAGAAGAAGCTGAGCCTGTTGCAGAGGAATTCCGTGAAAAAACATGGGAAGAATTCAAAGAAATTTCCAACAAAATTCACGAGAGAAAATCCGAACTTTCTGCTTCTATTGAAAAAGAGCAGACTGTAAATCTTGAAAAGAAAAACGAGATCATCGCTGAAATTAAGAAACTTTCTG
The DNA here is from genome assembly GCF_018362995.1 of Chryseobacterium indologenes. Lineage (NCBI taxonomy): Bacteria > Pseudomonadati > Bacteroidota > Flavobacteriia > Flavobacteriales > Weeksellaceae > Chryseobacterium > Chryseobacterium indologenes. Next base: position 4,204,312 of record NZ_CP074372.1, on the reverse strand, counting down.
AACCATCAGAAACGCCTAATCACAACTACTGGCAAAATGCCATCAAAAGAGTTGAAGATCTACGCTCTGAATTCTTAAAAACCGGAAGTGTTCCAAGAAAATTATCCAACCAAAACTGGAATGATTTCAAAACAACACTCAGAGGTTTTAATACAACGAAAAATAATTATTACAAATCGTTGAAAGGTTCACAGCAAGCGAATCTTGAAGAGAAATTAAAACTGATCCAGACGGCCCAGGATAATATGAACAATGAAGAATGGGATATTTCAGTTCCATTATTCAAAAAACTGCAGGAAGACTGGAAAAAAGTAGGCCACGTTCCAAAGAGCATGACCAACAAGATCTGGGATGAATTCCGTGATGCATGTAATGCATTCTTCAACAACTACAGAGAGAAAAGCAATACTTCCACTGATAACTGGAAAGAAAACTATAAAAACAAAAAAGTACTTCTTGATGAGTTGAAACTGGTTTCCAATGAAGAAGGCAGTATCGAAAGAATTGAGCAGATCAAAACATCATGGAACAACATCGGTAAAGTTCCTAGAGATAAAATTTCAATCAACTCTGAATTCAACAAGACATTAAGAGAAAAATTGAAAATAAACAAAATCAACGAGCTTGAACTAAAAGAAGAAGGTCTGTCTGAAAACCAACTTACTGACAAAGCAAGAAAGATCAAAAACCAGATTTCTGATCTTGAAGCTGAAATTGTAAAACTGGAAAATAACCTTTCTTTCTTCAACAAACCATCAAGGGAAAATCCTCTTTTAAGAGACACTTACAACACCATTGATGAGAAAAAAGCTCATCTGGAAACATTAAAGCAGAATCTCCACAGTATTATCAGCGGAGATTAACAGATAACAAAATAAATAAAGGCGGAGCAAAGCAATTTGTCTTCGCTTTTTCTTTTTATCAATATGAACAACAACGAACTGTATATCAAAAGATGTATTGAGCTGGCTCAGAAAGCTCTTGGCAAAACCTACCCCAACCCTCTTGTAGGAAGCGTAATTGTACACAACGGGGAGATCATTGGTGAAGGCTATCATCATAAAGCCGGAGAAAACCATGCTGAGATCAATGCCATCAATTCCGTTAAAAACAAAGATCTTATTCCGGAATCCACGATCTATGTTTCGCTGGAGCCCTGTGCACACTTTGGAAAAACACCACCTTGTGCTTTAAAGATTAAAGAATTAGGATTTAAAAAAGTAGTTATTGGCGCTATGGATTCACATGATAAAGTAAATGGCAAAGGAAAGAAAATCATCCAGGATGCAGGAATTGAGGCCGTTTCAGGAATTCTTGAACAAGAATGTATTGAGCTTAATAAAAGGTTTTTCACTTACCATGAAAAGAAAAGACCTTACATTATCTTAAAATGGGCAGAGTCCGGTGATGGCTTTTTGGATAAAGATTTTAAACCAACAGCTGTTTCTAACACTCTCGTGAATCAGTTTGTTCACCAGTTAAGAGCTGACGAACATGCTATTTTAGTAGGAACCCAAACTGCCTTAAATGATAACCCGAGTCTTACCGTAAGAAATGCAGAAGGAACAAACCCTGTAAGAATTCTCATTGATTTTGATTTAAAAGTTCCTTCCGGTTACAACATTTACAATGATGAAGCAAAAACATTGGTTTTAAATAGTGTAAAAGAAGGTACCGAAGGATCTATCCAATTCATTAAAATCAATAAGGAAAATTTCCTGCCTGAGCTTATGGAAGCATTGTATAAGGAACAAATACAGTCTGTGATTATTGAAGGCGGCCGTTTTACACTGCAGCAGTTTATCAATGCTAACCTCTGGGACGAAGCTATAGTCATCAAAAATGAAAATCTGAAACTGGAAAAAGGAACAAAAGCACCTGAATTCAACCATACAGCAACTAAAATTGAAAATTTCAGAGACAATACGGTTTCTTTCTTCAGACTAAAATAAAAGCACTTTATCACCAGTGAATGAAATAATTTCTTTACATTAGTTATACAAAAAAAAATTACTATGAAAAATTTAAAGAAAGTTTCAAGACAGAGTTTAAAAAAAGTAAACGGAGGAAACGCTCCTGAATGCTGCTCATTTTATCCCCCTTCATTACAGCACTGCTGCGCAACGCCTTCAAGTATGAGCTGTCCGCCACCATGGGCAGATGGAACATTCCCATGTTAATATTCTCGAAATAATCAAACAAAATATTACCATGAAAAATTTGAACAAGGTATCCAGAGCCAATATGAAAATCATCAAAGGAGGTGTTTTTGTAACATGTATCCTACCTACCGGACAACCTACACGATGTAGAGATCAATGTCCTCAGGATTTTTGCGGTCCGACAAGTTATATGTGTCTGATCCCAATGGATCTGTGCGGAGATGCAATGTAAAAGTGTAATTTTACATAAAAAAAAGATAAGCCGTCAAATTCTGACGGCTTAATTTATGATCATGATGCAGAATACTAAAGCATTTAATATTTTTGCATAATTAAAGCCGGAATTCACAATGACGTTTGAATACAAAACCATAGAAAAACCCATAGAAAATACTCTTTTAAAGGAAAAAGGAAGCAAGTTTATCGGATTTGCTTTCCCGGTAACCAATGAAAGAGAACTAAAGAGCGCACTGGAAAAAATAAGGGAAGAACATCCGAAAGCTACCCACCACTGTTATGCCTTCAGAATGGGATTACATGGTGAAAACTATCGCGCCAATGATGATGGCGAACCTTCCGGAAGTGCGGGATTACCTATTTACAATCAGTTGTTGGCTAACGAGGTTACCAATATTCTTGTGATTGTAGTCCGTTATTATGGAGGAACCAAACTAGGAGTTTCAGGATTGGTAAAGACTTACAAGGAATCTGCAAAGATCACATTGGAAGAAGCACAGATTATTACCCGTGAGCTGGAAACAGAGATAGAGATTCAGTTCAATTTTAGTCAGCAGAATACAATATTTACCCTGCTTTCAAAATTTGATGCCAAGGTTTTGAATTTTGATGCTAATGAAAACTGCATCCTTACAGCCTCGCTGAAGCTTGCACAAAAAGAAAACATCTCGGAAAAACTCTCCGAGATGCAATATGTTTCATTTGAATTTAATGATTAATCCCTTCTTCCACCAAGAAGCAATGATCCCCAGTAAAGAAGCTGTGCCAGAGAACCTAAGGCTGCTACCACATACGTTCTTGCGGCCCATTTCAAGCTGTCCTGTACTCCTACAAATTCTTCTGCAGTTACAGTTCCTGTATCTTTAAGCCATTTCATAGCTCTGTTACTTGCATCATATTCCACCGGAAGTGTTACAAAAGCAAAAAGTGTTGTCACAGCAAACATCGCAACTCCAATGGCAAGAACGGTTGTATTTCCATTGGGATTCTCCATAGTTCTTGATGCAGCCATTACCGCGATACCCGCTATAAGGACAAATTGCATCAGATTAGAGCTTATATTAACAATAGGAACCAGTTTTGAACGTAAATTCAACATAGAATATCCTACCGCATGCTGTACTGCGTGTCCGCATTCATGTGCTGCTACTGCAGCTGCAGCGGCATTTCTCTGCATATAAACCCCTTCAGAAAGGTTCACTGTTTTATCTGCCGGATTATAGTGGTCCGTCAACTGCCCGGGAACTGATATTACCTGAACATCATTTATCCCGTTATCTCTCAACATTTTTTCCGCTACTTCTTTCCCCGAAAGGCCATTTCGAAGGTGTACATTGGAATAATATTCAAATTTCGATTTCAACCTGGAAGAAACCCACCAGCTCACCAGCATTGAAATACCAATAATGATATAATAACCCACCATTTTATATAGATTTTGTGTTTAATTTTTATCCATAATGATATAAAAACTGTGCCAAAGTATAAGATATTATTATTTATATTTGTCCTTAAATTACCATCAAAAATTATGTCTAAGGTTTCAATTATTGAAGTAAAAACAGCCGGTCAACTCAAGCAATTCGTAAAATTTCCGATGGATCTGTACAAAAATAATCCGTACTATGTTCCATCCTTTATCAAAGACGAAATGAAAATCTGGGATGCCAATGAAAATCCGGCATTCCATTATTCCGAATCCAAGCAGTTTCTGGCCTTAAAAGACAGTAAGGTAGTGGGAAGAATTGCCGTCATTATCAACCATAAGGAGGAAAAAGAATTAGACATAAAAAAAGTCCGCTTTGGATGGATAGATTTCATTGATGATACTGAAGTTTCTAAAGCATTGATCCAGACTGCTATTGATTACGCCAAAGAACATGACATCAATAAGATTGAAGGCCCTATGGGATTTACCAATCTCGACAAAGCCGGTATGCTAACAATGGGATTTGATAAGCTAGCCACAATGATTGGAATTTACAATCATGCCTATTATCCTAAACATCTTGAAAATCTTGGACTGATCAAAGAAAAAGAATGGGTAGAATATGAGATGAATTTCCCGAAAGTGCTTCCTGAAAAGGTAGAAAAATTCAGTGGACTCATTGCTCAGAAATACAAGCTCAGCGTTCTTAAATTCAAATCAAAGGAAGAAATTCTTCCTTATGTAGAACCTATGTTCAAGTTGCTGGATGAAACCTATAAGCATCTTTCTACTTATACTCCAATCTCTGATGAGCAGATCAAAACATACAAAGAGAAATATTTCCCATTCATTGATAAAAATTATGTAATCTGCGTTGTGGATGAAAATCAGCAATTGGTTTCCTTCGCCATTACAATGCCTTCTTATTCTAAAGCTTTACAAAAATCAAAAGGAAAGTTATTTCCGTTTGGATGGTGGCATTTCTTACAGGCCGGCAAAAAGAATGACAGAGCCAATTTTTATCTTATCGGGATTCATCCTGAATATCAAAGACGTGGTGTAACGGCTATTATCTTCAAAGAGATTTTCGTGCGATTTACCAGTATGGGAATTAATTTTGCAGAAACCAATCCTGAACTTGAAGAAAATAAAAGTGTGCAGCTCTTGTGGCAGGATTATAATCCGGTGAATCATAAGAGAAGAAGAACCTATTCAATGGAAGTGAATAAGTAATTTGCACTATAGGGTGCAGGAAATATTCAGTCCTGCATCCCGAAAACAAATGCAAACTCTCACCTTTTATCAATGCCTAAGCCCAGAAATCCCTAACTTTACTTTATGAAACCACAGCTTATTATTTTTGCTATTCTAATCGTTGGATTTATCAGTTATAACTTATTTTTTCAATCACCGGATGACAGAACAAATACTGTTATCAATATCCTTTTTGCCAGTATTCTTTTCGGATACATCTCTTTTATGGCGTATTCTGTACTAAGGAAAATGAAGAAATAAAATACAAAACGAGTCTCCGCTAAACCCGAATATAGCTCAACATTTTCACGCATTAGAGGATGCTAAAATATCTTCAACACCCATGATGGGATATAATTTTTGGCACCTGCTACGAAAAAAGGGGAAAAACACATAAAAAAATAATTGCCAAAAGCTAATTTTTATTGATTCTAAATTACCGATTTAACTCATTTTCACCCTACTTTTAAGCTGATTAATTTCATGCTTTCTTGTTTATTCGCTAAATTTGCAAATTGAGATAATAATGCAAAAATGAATTTACCTGAAAGTTATATTCCAATCCTTATCCAGGCTGGTGTAGCAGTAGGATTTGTAGCTGTTTCTTTGCTTGGGGCACATTTCTTGGGTCCACAGCAGAAAAAAGGAAACTCTGTAAAAAACCAAAGCTGGGAATGCGGGATTCCTGTAGAAGGGAATGCAAGAACACCGTTTTCTATCAAGTACTTCCTGACTGCGGTATTGTTCGTACTATTCGATATTGAAATCGTATTCTTTTATCCTTACGCAGTAAACTTTAGAGAATTCGGCATGGAAGGATTCCTTGCGGTGCTTACGTTCGTTGCGATATTCTTCGTAGCGTTTTTCTATGTCTGGAAACGCGGTGCGCTGGATTGGGATAAATAAATTTTAACATTAAAAGATTGAATAATTTAATTATTAAATGGTTTAATCTTTAAATACTTAACAAAAGAAAATGTCAGATAAAAAACCAGTAATAAGAACAGATGCACCTGCTCCCGAAGGATATGAAGGAGAAGGGTTTTTCGCAACAAAACTGAGCAGTGTAATCGGGATGGCTAGAAAGTTTTCACTTTGGCCTTTACCATTTGCTACCTCTTGTTGTGGTATTGAGTTTATGGCTACCCTAAACCCAACCTATGATGCTTCAAGATTTGGTATGGAAAGAAACTCTTTCTCTCCAAGACAAGCAGATATGCTGATGGTTTGCGGAACTATATCAAAGAAATTAGGGCCAGTCCTGAAAGAAGTTTATACTCAGATGGCAGAGCCGAAATGGGTAGTAGCAGTTGGAGCTTGTGCTTCCAGCGGTGGTATTTTTGATACATATTCTGTACTTCAGGGAATTGATAAGATTATTCCGGTAGACGTTTATGTTCCTGGATGTCCTCCAAGACCTGAACAGATCATTGAAGGAGTAATGCAGGTACAGGCTCTTGCAGAAAGCGAAAGCATCAGAAGAAGAGACATGCCTGAATATCAGAAATTATTAGATTCTTACAACATAAGCAACTAAACGGAAATGACAAACGAATTTGTATTAGAAGCAATCACAAGAGAATTTCCGGAATCTGTTATTTCAAGCTCAGAGCCTTATGGAATGCTGACCATTGAGGTGAAGAAAGAAGATATCAAGAAGATTATTCACTACCTTAAAGATTCATCTTTGGAATTTAATTTCCTTACGGATATCTGTGGTATTCATTACCCTGAATTCCCTGAAAAGGAAATAGGTGTTGTCTACCATTTGCATAATATGATGGCCAATTTCAGATTACGTCTGAAAATATTCATGTCCAGAGAAAATATTGAAGTAGATTCTCTTACTGAGCTCTATGCCGGAGCTAACTGGATGGAAAGAGAGACGTTTGATTTCTATGGGATTAAATTTAAAGGACACCCGGATCTAAGACCTATTTTGAATATGGAAGATCTGGGATACCACCCAATGTTGAAAGAATATCGACTTGAAGACGGTACCAGAACCGATAAGGACGATAATATGTTCGGAAGATAAAAAATATAAATGATTACTGATGGTTGATTCATTATCAATTATCTTTTATCAATTATCAATTATATATTATGAAAGATAACTCATTATCTAATATACTAAACCAGTACGAAAGTAAGGAACAGATTGACGGGCAATTATACACCCTCAATTTAGGGCCTACCCACCCTGCTACTCACGGGATTTTCCAGAATATCTTAACGATGGACGGAGAGAGAATTCTTCACGCTGAGCAAACGGTAGGATATATCCACAGAGCATTTGAGAAAATTTCTGAAAGAAGAAACTACTCTCAGATCACTACCCTTACGGACCGTATGAATTACTGTTCTGCACCAATCAACAACTTAGGTTGGCACATGACAGTAGAGAAACTGATTGGCGTTAAAGTTCCAAAACGTGTAGACTATATGCGTGTTATCTTAATGGAGCTGGCAAGAATCGGTGACCACCTGATCTGTAACGGGGTAACCGGAATGGACTCAGGAGCTATTACAGGTCTTACCTATATGTTCATCGAAAGAGAACGTATTTATGATATGTATGAGCAGATCTGCGGAGCCAGAATGACAACCAATATGGGAAGAATCGGAGGTTTTGAGAGAGATTTCACTCCAAAATTCCATGAGTTATTACAGGACTTCTTAAAAACGTTCCCACCAAGATTCAAAGAATTCTGTACCCTATTGGAAAGAAACAGAATTTTTATGGACAGAACCATCGGTACAGGAGCCATTTCTGCCGAAAGAGCATTAAGCTACGGTTTCACAGGTCCCAACTTACGTGCAGCAGGAGTAGATTATGATGTAAGAGTTGCACAGCCTTATTCTTCCTATGAAGATTTCGACTTCATTATTCCTGTAGGAACTTCAGGAGATACTTACGACCGTTTCATGGTTCGTCAACAGGAAATCTGGGAATCAATCAAAATTATCAAACAAGCATACGAAAATCTTCCGGAAGGGCCATTCCATGCGGATGTTCCTGACTTCTATCTTCCTGAAAAGGCAGATGTATATCAGAAAATGGAAGCATTGATCTACCATTTCAAAATTGTAATGGGAGAAACTGATGTACCTAAAGGAGAAGTTTACCACGCTGTAGAAGGTGGAAACGGAGAATTAGGATTCTATCTTGTGAGTGACGGAGGAAGAAGCCCTTACAGACTTCACTTCAGAAGACCATGTTTCATCTACTATCAGGCATATCCTGAAATGATTACAGGTTCTGTAATTTCAGATGCCATTGTAACGATGTGTAGTATGAATATTATTGCGGGAGAATTAGACGCATAATTAGAATTTAGAAAATAGATGAAAGATAAAAGACTTTCATCACCCAATATAAATTGAATTTAGGACACGAATTTCAGAGTCTATTCTCTCTTTTTCTATGTTCTTTAATCTTAGATAAAAAATGAGCGAAACAATAGCTTTTAAACCGGAAAGTTTAGCACAGGTACATAAAATTATCGCAAGATATCCTGAAGGAAGACAGAAATCTGCTCTTCTTCCTGTACTTCACTTAGCACAGAAAGAATTCGGAGGATGGTTAGATGTTCCTGTAATGGATTATGTGGCCGAACTATTAAGTATCCAACCGATTGAAGTATATGAGGTAGCTACTTTCTATACCATGTTTAATATGAAGCCGGTAGGTAAATATGTTTTGGAAGTTTGCAGAACAGGACCTTGCATGGTTTGCGGAAGCGAAAAAATCCTTGACCATATCAGAACCAAACTGAATATTAAGGATGGAGAAACTACTGAAGACGGTATGTTCACATTAAAACCAGCTGAATGTCTTGGAGCATGTGGATATGCACCAATGATGCAGCTTGGAAAATTCTTTCATGAAAATTTAACAATAGAAAAAGTAGACGAAATCCTTGAACTTTGCAGACAGGGACAACTTGCTTTAGACTAATAGAAATTTTAAACTCTACATTTTAGATTTTAAATTATTCACTTAACGTTTAATCATAATTAATGCAAGAAGCTACACGCCAATTGCAATAAGCAAATAACAATGAGTAAAAAACTTTTACTTAAAGACGCACATATAGAAGGTATTCGCTACTTTGAAACGTACCGTAAACAGGGAGGTTATACAGCAGCCGAAAAAGCCTTGAAGATGACTCCTGACGAAATTCTTGAAGAAGTAAAAGCTTCAGGACTAAGAGGACGTGGTGGAGCTGGATTCCCAACAGGGATGAAATGGAGCTTTCTGGCAAAGCCTGAAGGCGTTCCGAGACACCTTGTTGTCAATGCAGATGAATCTGAGCCCGGAACTTTCAAGGACAGATATTTAATGGAGTTCCTTCCTCATGTATTGATCGAGGGAATGCTGATCTCATCTTACTGTTTAGGTTCTAATGTTTCTTATATCTACATCCGTGGAGAATATTCATGGATTCCGGATATCCTTGAAGAAGCTATTGAAGAAGCCAAAGCAGCAGGATTTTTAGGTAAAAATATCCTGGGAACAGGTTTCGATTGTGAAATTTATGTTCAGAGAGGTGGTGGAGCATATATCTGTGGTGAAGAAACCGCATTGCTTGAATCTCTTGAAGGAAAAAGAGGTAACCCAAGATTAAAACCACCATTCCCGGCTGTAAAAGGACTTTGGGAAAGACCAACGGTAGTAAATAACGTTGAATCTATTGCGGCAATTGTTCCAATTATTGATATTACAGGTGCTGAATATGCTAAAATCGGAGTGGGAAGATCTACAGGTACGAAATTGATTTCTGCTTGTGGAAACATCAACAAACCTGGTGTATACGAAATTGATATGACTATTACCGTGGAAGAATTCATCTATTCTGATGAATATTGCGGTGGTATCAAAGATGGTAAAAGATTAAAGGCTTGTATTCCTGGAGGAAGTTCTGTTCCTATTGTTCCAGCTAATCTATTGCTGAGAACAGTGAACGGAGAGCCAAGATATATGAACTATGAGTCATTGGCAGACGGTGGTTTCGCTACCGGAACAATGATGGGTTCAGGAGGTTTCATCGTTTTGGATGAAGACCAGTGTATTGTAGAACACACTATGACTTTAGCGAGATTCTACAATCACGAAAGCTGTGGACAATGTACGCCTTGCCGCGAAGGAACAGGATGGATGTACAAGATTTTGAAGAAAATCGAGAAAGGAGAAGGAAAAATGGAAGATATCGATCTACTTTGGGATATCCAGAGAAAAATCGAAGGAAACACGATTTGTCCGTTGGGTGATGCAGCAGCCTGGCCGGTTGCAGCAGCAATCCGTCACTTCAGAGATGAATTTGAGTGGCACGTGAAAAACCCTGAGTTATCTCAGACACAAAACTATGGATTGGCACATTATGCAGATCCTATTCCGGCTGTTGAAAAGAACGCATAGGTAAAATGAAAAAGTTATTGGTTGTCGGCTTAATGATGTCGAATTTTGTATTTGCACAGAATAAGAAAACAGATACAACAAATTATAATAGATCCTTTGAAGAGGATTTGTCATATGTAGCGAGTGAAAAACAGCAGATTAAAGCTGAAAGAAAGGAAAAGCCTTTACCATTAAGCAAGAAAGGTCAGGTTTTCGTATTTTATGGATGGAACAGAGCGGCTTACAGCAATTCTGATATCCATTTTACCGGAAACGGATATGATTTTCAACTGAATAACGTAACGGCACAGGACAGACCTACAAAATTTGGAATTGTCTATTTTGATCCAAGCTGGTTCACGGTAACACAGTATAATTTCAGAATAGGATATTTTATCAAAGACAATCTAGCATTGGTACTTGGGATAGACCATATGAAATATGTAATGGATCAGAACCAGACAGTAGGTTTCAAAGGTCATATTTCAGATCCTGAATACGCAGCAATGGTTCAAAACGGGCAGGTTAACCTTGCAGATGAGAAGTTCCTTACTTTTGAACATACAGACGGACTAAACTATGAAAACTTAGGTCTTGAGAAATACAAAAATCTTGTTCATAAGAAAAATATAGATTTGGTATGGTCTTATGGAGCTGGGATTGGGTTTATGTTTCCGAAGAGTAATGTAAAGCTTTTTGGAAATGAGAGAAGTGACCGTTTTCACGTTGCAGGTATGGGAACCGATATCAGATCCAGTCTTAACTTGGTTTTCTGGAAAAACTGGATGCTGAGATTAGAAGGAAAAGCAGGATATATCAATATGTGGGACATCAAAACCACGTTGAATAATAAGCCGGACAAAGCACGCCAGGATTTTGTTTTCGGACAGGTTCTGGGAGGAATTGGATATACATTTAATACTAAGAAATATAAATAACAAAGCCTATTGCTTAACGCATAAAGCTTAAAGCATATCATATGAGCGAAGAAGTTAAAAAATTCAAAATAACTATAGACGGACAGACTACTGAAGTGATGCCTGGTACTTCCATTCTGGAAGCAGCAAGACAAATCGGTGGAAAATCTGTACCTCCCGCTATGTGCTACTACAGCAAATTAGAGACCAGTGGAGGGAGATGTAGAACATGTCTTGTGGAAGTTTCTAAAGGGTCTGAAGCAGATCCTCGTCCTATGCCGAAATTAGTGGCAAGCTGCAGAACTAACGTAATGGATGGGATGGAAGTAAAAAACCTTACTTCTGAGAAAGCCCAGGAAGGAAGAAAAGCGGTTACCGAGTTCTTATTGGTGAATCACCCGCTGGACTGCCCTATCTGTGACCAGGCAGGAGAATGTCATCTTCAGGACTTAGGATATGAGCATGGTGTAGAGAGTACAAGAACAGAATTTGAAAGAAATACTTACGAAGCTGATGATCTTGGACCAAACATCAAATTGAACATGAACCGTTGTATTCTTTGCGCAAGATGTGTACTGACAGCCAACCAGCTTACAGAAACAAGAGAACACGGTATTCTTTTCAGAGGAGATCACGCTGAAATTTCAACTTATTTAAATAAAGCTTTAGACAATGACTTCATCGGAAATATTATCGACGTTTGTCCGGTAGGAGCATTAACAGACAGAACAGCCCGTTTTGCAAGCAGAGTATGGTTTACAAAACCAATGAACGCTTCTTGTAAATGTGATAAGTGTTCCGGAAAAGCTGTAGTATGGATGAAAGGTGACGAAATCGTAAGAGTAACTGCCAGAAAAGATCAGTGGGGTGAAGTGGAAGAATTCATCTGCGATACATGCCGTTTTGAAAGAAAAGCATTATCAGACTGGAACATCGAAGGTCCTAGACATATCGACAGACACTCTGTAATTTCATTGAACCACTACGAAAAACCTAAGGATGAGCTAAGAGTTTTAGACAATCCTATGGCGAAAGAAATCAGTGAAAAAGACGAAAAATTATCATAAATTATAAATTTTAAATTATAGATTTTAAATGAATGCAAAATCTATAATTTAAAATCTAAAATCTAAAATTCAGGATGGATTTACTTACATTTAAACTTATACTTGTACTAGCACTTTTCCTGCTGTCGCTTACGATTGCAGCCTACTCTACCTGGGCAGAAAGAAAAGTAGCCTCTATCATGCAGGATAGAATTGGTCCCAACAGAGCCGGACCTTTCGGATTGCTGCAGCCTCTTGCTGATGGTGGAAAGTTTTTCTTCAAAGAAGACTTTACGCCGGCCAATGCAGAAAAATTCCTTTTCGTATTAGGACCTGCTTTGGTAATGTTTATTTCATTAATTACAGGAGCTGTTATTCCTTGGGGTAAAAGTTTAAATATTGCAGGTACTTCTTTTGATCTTCAGGTTGCTAACATTGATGTTGGTGTACTTTTCATCATCGGAATGGCTTCAATCGGGGTTTACGGAATTATGATCGGAGGTTGGGCTTCGAACAACAAATATTCATTACTAGGTGCTATCCGTGCTTCTTCTCAGATGATTTCTTACGAATTGGCAATGGGATTAGCGCTTCTTTCTATCATTATGATGACAGGAAGTTTAGATTTAAAAGAAATTACAGAAAGCCAGACTACTGGGAAATTATGGGGAGTCATTCCTTGGGTTTCCGGACTGAACTGGAATATTTTCTACCAGCCGATCGCTTTCCTTGTTTTCTTTGTAGCAGCTTTAGCTGAAACCAACAGACACCCGTTCGATTTACCTGAGTGTGAATCTGAATTGGTAACAGGATACTCTACAGAATACTCTTCCATGAAATTAGGTTTATATATGTTCGGGGAATACGTGAACATGTTTATTTCCAATGCATTCATGGTCGTTCTTTTCTTCGGAGGATACAACTATCCTGGTATTGAATGGGTAACTCAGAACTGGGGTGAGAACACTGCAGGAATCCTGAGTATCGTAGCATTCTTAACGAAGACTGTCATCGGAATTCTGATCTTCATGTGGATCAGATGGACGCTTCCAAGATTCAGATATGACCAGTTAATGCACTTAGGATGGAAAACATTAATCCCAATGGCATTGGTAAACCTATTAATTACAGGAGCTGTAATTTTAGCATTTGCAAACTAAGAGATAAGAATATATTTTTAATGCTGGATACAAGTTCAGCCTAAAAAAATTAAATAAATGAAACTTACAAACAGATCAAAAGTTGTTTCCAATAAAGAAATGACCCTTGCTGAAAAAATCTACTTACCTGCTATCTTTACAGGGATGGGGATTACATTTAAGCATGCTGTAAGAACCGTGATAAAAGGTGCTCCCGCAGTATATTCGTATCCGGAAGTACAGAAGCCAAGAACAACCATCTGGAGAGGCCAGCACGTTTTGAAAAGAGACGAAGAAGGCAGAGAAAGATGTACCGCTTGCGGACTTTGTGCGGTAGCTTGTCCTGCAGAAGCCATTACAATGACGGCTGCTGAAAGAACTAAAGAGGAAAAAGGTCTTTACAGAGAAGAGAAATATGCTTCAGTATATGAAATCAATATGCTGAGATGTATTTTCTGCGGTATGTGTGAAGAAGCTTGTCCTAAATCTGCCATCTATCTTACAGACAGACTGGTAGACGTAGAAACCAACAGAGGTTCTTTCATCTATGGAAAAGATAAATTAGTTGAAAAAATAAATGAAAGGATTGATATCACCACAAGACAATCCGAGAAACAAAAAAATGCGGTAAAATAATGGATCAGTTTTTATTTTTCTTGGTGGCGTTTTTAGCAGTGGCAAGTGCAGTGTATTTTGTATTTGCAAGAAATCCTCTCTATGCTATTTTGTCATTAATTGTTACGATGTTTTCAATTGCAGGTATGTACGTTCTTTTAAATGCACAGTTCCTTGCAATTATCCAGATTATAGTGTACGCAGGTGCCATCATGGTACTTTTCCTTTACATCCTGATGATGCTTAACCTTAATAAAGGAGACGAAAGTAAGAAGAACAATACTTTAAAGTTTGTTGGAGTTTTTACAGCAGGTCTTCTTTTAGTAGGTGTATTGGGAGTTTTCAGGGGCGTACAGGACAAACACATTGTGGTTGAAAATGTAGACAGAGGTATCGGTCTTACGAAAAATCTGGGTAGACTTTTGTTTAATGAATATGTTTTACCGTTTGAGCTTGCTTCCATCCTAATTCTGGCAGGTATTGTAGGCGCGGTATTAATCGGTAAAAAAGATTTATAAAATTATGGGAGAAGTAAATACATTTATACAAAGCATCCCTTTGGACTACTTCATCATTCTTTCATCAGTATTGTTCTGTCTGGGAGTAATGGGAGTATTGCTTAGAAAAAATGCTATTGTGATTCTGGGCTGTGTAGAGCTTATGCTGAATTCTGTAAACCTTTTATTGGCAGCTTTTTCAGCGTATAAAGGCAACGGCGACGGACAACTTTTAGTTTTCTTCATTATGGTAGTGGCTGCTGCTGAAGTAGCAGTAGGTTTGGCAATTATTGCTATGCTGTATAGAAATACCCGTTCTGTAGATGTGAGTATATTTAATAAATTAAGAGGATAAGAATGGAGAATCTAGTATATGCAATAGTACTTTTACCACTTTTAGGGTTTCTTATTAACGGTTTATTCGGGAAAAATCTTCCAAAAATATTGGTTGGATCTTTGGCTACGGCAATGGTTTTCGGATCATTCTGTATCGCTGTAAGTCTTTTTATGAATTTTAATTCTGAAAGCCAGCCTGTAATCGTAAAAGCTTTTGAATGGTTTAGAGTAAATGGAGTTCAAATCAATTTTGGATTTCAGATTGATCAGCTTTCTTTAATGATGGTGATGATCATTACGGGTATCGGTTCACTGATCCACTTATACTCTATCGGATATATGAGTCATGACAAAGGGTTCTATAAGTTCTTTACTTACCTGAATCTTTTCATCTTCTCTATGTTACTTTTAGTAATGGGAAGCAACTACCTTATCCTATTCATCGGATGGGAAGGTGTAGGTCTTTGTTCTTACCTGTTGATCGGATTCTGGTATACCAACGAAGAATACGGTAAAGCAGCAAGAAAAGCTTTCATCATGAACAGAATTGGTGACCTTGCGTTATTGATCGGTATTTTCATGATTGCTTCTCAGACCAATGCTGTAGATTATCTTTCTGTAGCAGAAAACGCTTCAAAATTTGAATTGGACGGAACAGTGATTATTTTTATCACAGCGAGTTTATTCATCGGTGCTACCGGTAAATCTGCTCAGGTTCCATTATATACATGGTTACCGGATGCGATGGCCGGACCAACTCCTGTATCAGCCTTGATCCACGCGGCAACGATGGTAACGGCAGGGATTTATTTAGTAGTAAGATCAAACTTCTTATTTACTTTAGCCCCTACAGTACAGGGAGGAATTTTATTCATCGGATTCTTAACAGCGGCTTTAGCTGGATTCTATGCACTTCGTCAGAACGACATCAAAAAAGTATTAGCTTACTCTACCGTTTCACAGCTTGGATTTATGTTCATTGCTTTAGGTCTTGGAGCATATACAACAGCGATGTTCCACGTAATGACACACGCATTCTTTAAAGCTTTGTTATTCTTAGGTGCAGGTTCTGTAATCCATGCAATGAGCAACGAGCAGGATATGCGTTTCATGGGAGGGCTTAAAAAATATATTCCTCTTACCCACGCTACATTCCTTATCGGGACATTAGCCATCTCAGGTTTCCCTTTATTATCAGGGATGATCTCTAAAGACGAAATTTTAGTAGCAGCTTTCGCTAAAAACCCTATCTACTGGGTAATCTTATTTGTTTTAGCGGCAATCACTGCAACATATATGTTCAGACTGTATTATTTGACATTCCACGGTGAATTCAGAGGTACTGAAGAACAAAAACACCACTTACACGAAAGTCCGTCAAATATGACATTACCATTGATCGTATTGGCAATCCTTTCTGTAATCGGAGGTTTTATCAACCTGCCACACTTCATCGGTCACGGGCATTATGCTAAACTGATGGAATGGTTAAAGCCAGTTCTTACTGAACAAAGCTACAGCCAGATGGAAGCTACTCTTTCAGGAGTGCCTTTCAATACTGAAATGATCTTATTAGCAGCTACAGTACTTATGTTCTTCTCTGTATGGTTTATCGTTAGAAATACCTACGTGAAAAAGAAAAAAATGGCTGTTGCAGAAGAAAACTACACCGGATGGGAAAAGCTTTCTGCTAAGAAATTATATGTTGACGAACTTTACAACGCATTGATTGTAAAAACTGTTGAAGGATTAGGACGCGGAGGAAAGATGTTTGATAAGGGTATCTTAGACCGTTTTGTAAACTTTGTAGGTGATGGTGCTGAAGACAGCGGAAAAGCTATGAAGCGTGTTCAAAACGGAAATGTAGAGACGTATATTCTTATCATGTCTTTAGCTGTGGGAATTATATTAATTGTTAACTTTTTATTACAATAATAATGTCTTGTTTATTATTAACATTATTACTATTACCTCTAGTAGGTTCGGGATTAGTTTTTGCATGGAAGAGTAATTCCAGCAAATATTTGGCACTGGGAATTGCATTGGTACAAATGCTTCTTACATTTTATATACTTTCGGATTTCGATTTTACTCCGACGGTAGATAGTGTATTGCAGCACGAAATCAATTATCCTTGGTCACAATTTATGAAGAGTTCTCTTCACTTCGGTATCGATGGGATGAGCATGCTTCTTTTATTATTGACCAATATTCTGGCTCCAATCATTATTTTATCATCTTTCAACGAAAATGTAAACTATAGAAATACATTCTACGGGTTGATTCTGTTGATGCAGTTCGGACTTGTAGGAGTGTTTACTTCTTTAGACGGATTGTTATTCTACATTTTCTGGGAAGTAACTTTGATTCCAATTTGGTTCATTGCCGGACTTTGGGGACAAGAGAATAAAAGATTCGAATTCACTACGAAATTCTTCGTATATACATTCGTTGGATCATTATTTATGTTAGCCGGATTGATCTATGTGTACAATCACTCAGCATCATTCGCTTTAACAGATTTATATAATGCACAACTGAACGAAGTACAGCAGACTGTGGTATTCTGGTTTATTTTCTTTGCTTTTGCAGTGAAATTACCGGTATTCCCTTTCCATACATGGCAGCCTGATACCTATACCTACTCTCCTACTCAAGGATCGATGCTGTTATCAGGGATCATGCTTAAGATGGCAGTATACGGTGTAATGCGTTACTTGCTTCCAATCACTCCACTTCCGATAGCCGGAATCTCAGGACAGATTGTGATCATCCTTGCGATTGTAGGAATTGTTCATGGTGCCCTGATCGCTATTATCCAGACGGATATGAAGAGAATCATTGCGTATTCATCTTTCTCTCACGTAGGATTAATGGTAGCTGGTATCTTTGCATCGGCAGTAGTTACTTTAAGAGGAACATTCAACGTTGAAGGTGCTGAAGGAGCTTTGGTACAGACTTTCGCTCACGGTATCAACGTAGTGGGATTATTCTACTGTTGTGATATTTTATACAAGAGATTTAAATCAAGAGACATCAGACAAATGGGTGGTTTAGCTAAAGTAGCGCCTAAGTTTGCTGTATTGTTTTTGATCATTATATTAGGTTCAATGGGTGTTCCATTAACTAATGGATTCATCGGAGAATTTATTTTGTTGAAATCTGTTTATGATTTTAACGGAACAGCAGCAGTAATTGCTGGTCTTACGGTAATTCTTTGTGCTGTGTATTTATTGAGATTCTACGGAAAAGCAATGTTTGGAGAAGGTGATGAAGCCGTTTTAAGTACAGCAAAAGATTTGTCAGGAGTAGAATTTTCTGTATTGGCAAGCTTAGCGGTTTTTGTGATTTTACTAGGTATTTTCCCACAACCGGTAATCGACATGGTGAGTAGTTCAGTGAAGTTTATCTACATGGCGATGGCTAACTAAAAAATTAAAAGATTTAAAAATTAAAAAATTAAGAGATTAGAGAGAATAAAGATAAAGACGAAGAGATAAGAGACAGGAACTTTTGAACCTTGAACTCTAAACCTTGAATCTTGAACTTTAAACTTCAAATCTCGCATCTCAAATCTATATTATGAGTGTTTTAATTATTGTTTTCCTAACGGCAGTTATTGCGTTATTTTCAGGAGTTTTTGAACAAGGAAAATTCGCAAGATACATTGGGATTTTGGGATTAATCATCGCATTGTACGTAAGTTTTATGCCGGAATGTTCGTTCTTCGATCATTACAAGCATATGTATGAGTACAGTGGCAATACTGCATTATTCACTAAAATATCTATCGTAACAACATTATTATTATTCTTCCTGGGAGGTTTTGCATTCAGCAACCACAGAAGCCACCAGTCAGAATTATATGCATTGATGCTATTTGCATTATGTGGAGGAATCATCCTTTTCGGATATCAGAACTTAGTGACGATGTTCCTGGGAGTTGAGATTCTTTCTATTCCATTATATGTAATGGCTGGAGCTAATAAAACTGATCTTAGATCCAACGAAGCTTCTATTAAATATTTTCTGATGGGTGCCTTTGCAACAGGTTTCTTACTGTTCGGGATTGCATTCATCTACGGAAGTGCAGGAAGTTTTGATCTTTACAAGATTCATGATTTTGGAGTAGCTA
This sequence comes from Chryseobacterium indologenes, assembly GCF_018362995.1. NCBI lineage: Bacteria > Pseudomonadati > Bacteroidota > Flavobacteriia > Flavobacteriales > Weeksellaceae > Chryseobacterium > Chryseobacterium indologenes. The sequence continues at coordinate 4,185,144 of NZ_CP074372.1, read as the reverse complement.
ATTCAGGGAATGTAATGTTCATCTTAGGAGTATTACTGATTCTTTGTGCATTGGCATTCAAAGTAGCTTTAGCACCTTTCCATATGTGGAGTCCTGATGTATATGCAGGTTCTCCTTCACTGATTACAGCTTTCATGGCGAGTGTGGTAAAGATCTCCGGATTCTTTGCGCTATTCAGATTGATGACTCTTGGTTTCACCGGAGTTACTCACGAATGGATCAACGTTCTAGGTGTATTCTTAATCATTACTTTACTTTTGGCAAACGTTATGGGTCTTGCTCAGACAAATGCAAAAAGAATGCTGGCATACTCTTCAGTATCTCACGCAGGATATATCGGATTGGTATTCTTCGGAATGACAAGCCTTTCAACTTATAACCTTGCCTTTTATTTATTTGCTTATTCTTTATCTACAGTAGGAGTTTTCATGTGTCTGATCTGGGTAGAGAAGTTAAAGAGAGAAACCTCTTTCGGAGCATTCAAAGGATTGGCGAAAACTGAACCTTTATTAGCAACAGCAGCAGCAATCTCTATGCTTTCAATGGCAGGGGTTCCGCTAACAGCTGGTTTCATGGGGAAATTTGCTTTATTTTCCCAGGCTATGAACGGTGCAGCTTTCTTAGTATTGGTAGCAGTATTAGGGTCTGCCCTATCAATCGCTTACTATTTAAGACTGATCATCGCAATGTTCTTCTTTAAAGAATCTACATTCAAATCATCAGAAAAAGTAACATTGACTTACAATATCATTGCAGTAGTAGTTATCGCTCTGATTATCATCCTTGGAATTTTCCCTGATTTATTTGCAAGAATGTTCGGATTGTAAAATCTGAATTTTAAAATATTAAAAGCACAACTTTTCAGTTGTGCTTTTTTATTATCAATAACTGGAATATTAAAATGAAAACAGACGGAAAAAAAAGAACTGATGTATCTAAAAAAACAATAAAATTTATTAATCACTAATCCAATAATCTGTCTTTATAAAAAAGAGCAATGAATGATAAAATACGTTGCAAAATTTCCGAAAACACAAGTAAATAATATGCAATAAAATAAAATTTTCACCCTTCCAGTATTCTGCTTTTTTCATAACTTTACTTTAAATTTCAGCTTTTGGCTAATCTCTATAAAAAAGACTCTCCTTTTCAGGTTTATATATCATTCAAAAAATATTTGGATGTCCTGGAGCATATCCGATATAACGACAGACTGGAATACAGGGTGAACTATGCTGAGTCTTTGATTGAGAGTACCAGAAATTTTAAAGAACTCAGAGAAGGCTTTCAGGATACGGCTCTTCTCGAAAAATATGAAGACCTCATCAGATTGCTTCTTGCAGATCTTTTTCCGACAGGGCTTACTAAAAATGAAATAAAAGCAGCCAGTATTCCACTTTCCAATATCACCTTCAATTATACCGAAAGGTTTCAAGATATTCTGAAAGATGCAGGAAAAGACTTTGAAATAGAACTCAGAAATATTTCAGATAATGAGTTTTATGTGTTCTGCTGCTGTCTGATTCTTCAAAGTTATTTCAAAAAAGATATTAAAAGTACGATTCCGTTTTATTATGACATTCCCAACAAGCAGGGAATCATGAAGCACTATAAGATTACGGTCAATTCAGACTTTACGGAAATCATTCCTACTGAGGATGCCAAAATTCCTTCCGATGACACGCTGGATATGCTGCTGGAAAATCTGGATGATTTTAAACTTTGGAAAAAATATTTCCCTTCTCAGTCCTGGATATTGAAAGGCTTTACCATCATTTCACTTGTGGACTGTACCTCTGAGGTGGCACTTTCTGATTTGAAATCAAGCATGATAGAAATTGACCCCGAAGATTTGAATCCTAATGAAAATCTGACGGAAATTTTTAAATCTTATTTTGATGTTTCGGAACTGAATTTCGGGCTGATGACTTTCAACAAAAAGGAACAGAAACTGGATAAACTTCCGATTTATGAAAGTCTTCTTACCAATCATATCCTGGATTTCTGGATCAATGCATTTGATGAAGAGACACGTAAGAGTACATTTAATAATTTAAATCATAATTCAAAACCTGTTGTTGTTTCTAATGTAAACAACCTGGACGAAAATATCAAGCTGCTTCCTTCCTTCAGTATTTTAAAGGATAACAATGTCAACAGTTTCATGGTAATTCCTATCATGAAAGACGGCGAGCTCCTTGCGATCATGGAATTCACCTCTCCTATTGCAGGAAGTTTTAATGGTTTAAAACTTAAAAAACTTGAGTTCTTTACCGATATGGTTCTTTTCTCTCTGAACAGATTCTACTTTGAGAAAAACTACCAGATAGAAGCCATTATTCAGCGTGAATATACTACCATCCACGATAGTGTGGTATGGAAATTCAGAAATGAAGCTGAGAAATATTTTACCGCATCGCTCGGAAGGAAAATATATACTTTAAAGCAGATTGCATTCAAAAATCTTACTCCGTTGTTTGGGGTTTCAGATATCCGTTCTTCTTCTGAAAAACGTTTTAATCTGATGCTGCAGGATCTTAATCAGCAGATTGAATGGCTGAATGAAATTTTGACACTCACCAATTCCGATTCAGAAAAATTTGTACTGGCTCTGGATGTTTTTGAAAATGAGATCAACAATGAGATCAAAGCGGATACGGAACAACGTTTTCAGAGATTATTAAGGGAAGAAATTCATCCTTTTTTACAGGGAAAACTGGAAGTAAGAACCTCCAGAGAAATAAAGGCAAAAATCAAAGATTATTTTTCACACATCTTTACCACTACGGATTTGTTTTATCACCACAGGAAAAACCTTGATGATTCTATCACGCTGGTCAACCGAAAACTGGCAGACATGCTGGATGAAAGTCAGGTAAAAGCACAGGAAATTTTCCCACATTATTACGAAAGATTTAAGTCTGACGGTGTGGAACACAATCTGTATATTGGCTCTACCATTGCTCCTGAGATGCACTATACCTCGAAAGTTGTTCACAAACTAAGATACTGGCAACTGAAAACCATCTGTAAAATGGAACTTGAATTTCAGTCATTCAAAAAATATCTTCCTGTACAGCTGGATATCGCTTCACTGATCTTTGTATATAATGAAAAAATAGACATCCGTTTCAGAATGGATGAAAAGCGTTTTGATGTAGATGGCGCCTACAATTCCTATTATGAAATCATCAAAAAGCGCCTGGATAAAGCCCATGTGAAAGATTCTGTGGAACGTATCACTGCTCCCGGAAAGATCACCATTGTTTATTTCGGAATGGAAAATCAGAAAGAATACCTGGACTATATTTCCAAACTGCAGAAAAAAGGTGTCTTACAGCATGATATAGAGTTTTTAAAGGTAGAGGATCTCCAGGGAATTACAGGATTACTGGCGCTGAGAGTTTCTTTTACACTTCCGCAGGAATAGAAGATTATTCTTCATCCACAAAATAAGTATCGCTTCTTCAATTCTGCCGGCAGAATCCCGTTTTAAACAGAAATTCGTGGTACAGCAAATGGCGCTATGATAAATCCGATCACTAAAAATATCATGAGCGTTTTATCATAGCTTTGGCTCTCCCTAAGAAAGCTTATCTGTCATTTTTTAAAGACTAAGAAATGCTGCTCCAAAAGACAGAACAGAAATAATAATCCCTGCCATAAAGATCTTATAGGTAATGGATAAAAGCTTGTACTTCCTGTCCAGAACTTTACCAAGATAATACAGATCTTTTACCATAGAATCGTAGATATAGTCTCTGTCTTTGATAAGGTCTTTCATTGCATTGTTGTAATCATCAAACAACATCTGCTGAAAGTTTCCAAAGAACAAAAGATTTACTTTTCTGTTGGCAATATCCTGAGGAGTAAACGTAGTTTTGGTCACATTCGGTTTCGTAGATAAGATAGCAAATATGATTGTAAATACACTGGATAACAGCAAAATGAAACTCGGAAGAATTAAATGTGAATTCTTAGGAGCATCCAGCTTCGGAACCAGTACAGAAAGACAAACCGAAATAATGATCGCGTTTACTGATAAAAGGATATTGGCTTTACTATCTGCAATATCGCTAAGTCTCGTATGATTGTTAAGGGTAACTCTGAATAAAGTATCTACACTTCTGTCTGACTTTTCCTTTTCTTTTTTGCCCTCTGAGCTTTCCTTTTTATTCTCTTTGTTATCTTTTTTCTCTTCTTCTTTTTCCAGCTTCTTTTCGATCTTTTTAATGTTCTTCTTTTTCAGAGGCTCCCAGTTTTCTTTAGCATAGTCTGTATAAAAAGTATGCTTATTTTTCAGCATATCCAGGTTTCCGGCATTCCACTCTTCATTAGAAAAACATCTTACGTTGGTCAGCTCCCATTCTTTTCTCAAAGCATCGGAAATATCATTATAATCATGACCTGCAAAATGGCTGAAATCTGCATCTTTCATAATTTTTTCAAGCAAATTCTGAGGTTCATAATGTATTTTCGTCGCCAGAATCAGTTTTTCAACATCTGCGATATAATTTTCCGGATAATTTTCCTGCTGTAAAAAGGCTTTCATCACCTCCACACTCCGCTCTTCATGGTTCAGCGCACATTCTATATACCCCGTATCATGAAACCATAATGCTACGAGTACTTTCTCCTGATCCTCTTCAGAAACAGGGGTGTTTTTCATGATTTCCTCAGCCTTATTGACCGTATAGGCAGTATGGATAAAATTATGATAAAAATATACCGAAGATAACTTATCTTTGAATAAGATTTCAACATAATTTTTAGCTTTTTGTAGAATGCTCATTCCTGAAATTTTGTTAATGTAAATTTATGAATTTATCCTTTAAAACTCATCTAAAAAATACTTCTATTGTTCTTCGAACAGTAATGTCCGCAGGAGCACTTTATTCCTGTGCTACATATAACGTACAAAAGGGCAAAAACTTATTTGAAGTAAAAGATTCTGATATAAAATCTGAAAATGATTTTAAACTTTTTCTGATTGGAGATGCAGGAAATGCAGATGAACCTCAGGCACAAAAAACACTTAGTTTACTGAAAAGCAAACTGGATTCTGCAGACAGCAACTCTATGCTGATCTTTTTGGGAGATAATATCTATCCCAACGGTATGCCCAAAGAAACAGATAAAGAGTATGCCTCAGCTAAAGAAAAGCTGGAAAATCAACTTGCCATTACCAAAAATTTCAAGGGTAAAACATTGGTAATTCCCGGGAATCACGACTGGTATAACGGCCTGGAAGGATTAAACACCCAGGAAGAGCTGGTAAAAAAATACCTTGACGACAAAAAAGCTTTTCTACCTAAAAACGGATGCCCTATTGATGATATCAACGTCTCTAAAGATATTAAGCTTATTGCTATTGATACGGAATGGGTTATTGCAAACTGGGACAACTACCCGGGAATCAATAAAAACTGTAATATCAAAACCCGCGAGAATTTTTTTGATGAATTTAAAGATCTCATTATCAAAAATCAGGGTAAAAAAATCATTGTTGCGTTACACCATCCCATTATCAGCAGCGGAACCCATGCAGGCTTTAATTCTGCAAAATCACATCTTTTTCCTTTAAAAAGTAAGATTCCTGTTCCCGGTGTTGCAAGCTTAATCAATATTTTAAGAAGTTCCTCAGGAGCCAGTCCTGAAGATATCAATAATCAGCATTACGCGGATCTGGCCAACAGACTGAAAAGTATCGTTCAGGATAAGGAAAATATTATTTTCGTTTCCGGACATGATCATAATCTTCAATATCATGAGGATGAAAACCTGAGACAAATCATCAGTGGTGCCGGTTCTAAAACAGATCCGTCTACCATTATAGAAAAAACTGATTTTTCTTACGGAGGCAGCGGTTTTGCGGTTTTAAATTTCAGAAAAGACGAAAGTACAGACGTTGAATATTTTTCTACAAAAGATGCAAAGCTTCAAAAACTGACTCATATTTCAGTAATTTCCAAGCCTGATGTATTTGTTAATAACTTTCCGAATTCTTTTCCGCAGACATTTTCCTCAACCATCTACCCGGTACAGCTTACTCAAAAAGGAAAATTTTACCGCTGGCTTTGGGGAGATCACTACAGAAACTATTACGGGATTCCAATTGAAGCTCCAACGGCTAATCTTTCAGAATTAAACGGCGGATACACCCCTTTCAGAGAAGGTGGAGGAAACCAGTCCAACAGCTTACGACTGAAATCAGCAGACGGACAGGAATTTGTGATGCGTGGAGTGAAAAAAAGTGCCATCCGTTTTCTTAACAATATGGCTTTCACAAAAAGTACATTGGGTGAAGAGCTCACGGATACTTTCCCCGAAAAATTCTTGTTGGATTTTTATACTACCAATCATCCGTTTACTCCGTTTACGATCGGAAATATGTCAGAAAAACTGAATATTTTGCACAGTAATCCAAAACTGTATTATATTCCTAAACAACAAGCTTTGGGGCGATATAACGAGAATTACGGAGATGAAATGTATATGATTGAAGAACGTTTTTCTTCTGATCCTAAAACACTGGCGTATCTGGGTAATGCAAAAGACATTGTTTCTACAGATGATGTATTAAAGAACCTCAGCAAAAGCAATAAATATTCTGTTGACAGAGAATCTTACATCAGAGCAAGGTTATTTGATATGCTTATCGGTGACTGGGACAGACACTCGGATCAGTGGAAATGGGCAGAATATGAAATGGGTGACAAAATAGTATATAAACCTATTCCCAAAGACAGAGATCAGGCATTCAGTAAATATGACGGTGCTGCATTTAAACTTATTATGAATGTTCCGGCAATCCGCCATATGAAAACCTTTACAGAAGATATAAGCAGTGTCAAATGGCTTGCTATGGAACCTTACCCGATGGATCTTGTTTTTTTAAAAGGGGCTGATCAGACAGAATGGGAGGCGCAGGCAAAATATATTCAGGAACATCTTACGGATGCGGATATTGATGATGCTTTCCATAATCTTCCTAAAGAGGTACAGGACGAAACCATTGCTGAAATTCAGAGAAAGCTGAAAGTAAGAAAAACAAAACTTCAAAGCTATGCCGCTCAGTACTATGATGTATTACAGAAAAAAGTACCCCTGGCAGGAACTGTGAATCCTGATAAGTTTGTCATTACCAAAAACGGGCATTCAGTACTTGTGCAGCAATATAAACTGGGCAAGAATAAAGATCAGAATGAACTGGTTTTTGAAAAAACATACAATGATTCAAAAACAAAAGAACTATGGATCTACGGACTTGAAGACGATGACATCTATGAAGTGACAGGAACCGGAAATCCTAAAATGAATATCAGACTGATTGGCGGATATAATCATGATACTTATAATGTTGCTGATGGAAGAAAAGTGAAGATTTATGATTTTAAATCTCAAAAGAATACTTATAACGCCAGCAATGCAACCAAAAACATCACTGATGATTATGACATCAACAGCTATAATTATAAGCACCCGAAATACAATTCCGTTGCCGGATATCCAAATCTGGATTATAACCCGGATGATGGTGTCATTGTAGGCGTTCTGGCTAATTATACGGTTAATAATTTTATCCGTGATCCTTATACTCAAAGACACAGCTTAAAAGCTAATTTTTATACTGCCACTGCAGGATTCAGTCTTACCTATAAAGGAGTATTTAAAAAGGCAATCTCAGGTTGGGATATCAATCTGGATGCATTTTATACAACTCCAAGGTTTTCCCAAAACTTCTTTGGTCTGTCTAATGAAAGTGAGTATGATAAGGAAGATACAGAAAGAGAATATAACAGAGCCAGAATTTCAAAGTTCAACTTTGCTCCTTCCATTTCTCAGAAGAGTTGGATGAATCTGAGTCATCAGTTTCAATTGACTTTTGAAGATAATAAGGTACAGAGAAAAGCTGACCGCTTCATTAATCAGTCACCGGATGTAAGACCAGGTGTATTTAACAGCCAGCAGTTTGTAGGAGCCAATTATACATTTGGTTATAAAAATGCCGATAATACAGCCTTCCCTACTCTTGGACTGGAATTTATGCTTAATGCCGATTGGAAAGCAACCCTTTCTGACTTTAATAAAAACTTCCTGACTTTAAAAGGAAAGCTTGCCATTGATCACAGAATTGATAAAAAAGGAAAATTTGTTTTTGCCAATGCCAGCAATGTCATGTGGATGAATAACAATAATTTTGAATTCTATCAGGCAGCGACTATTGGAGGTAACAACGGAATGAGAGCTTTCAGAAACGAACGATTCTCAGGAAGATCTTATTTTACCAATAATTCTGAAATACGATGGGATTTCGGGAGAATAAGAAACAATATTATCCCGGCCAATATGGGAATTCTTATCGGGTATGATATCGGCCGTGTATGGAATGACAATGAAAATTCCAGAAAATGGCATCAATCTGCCGGAGCGGGTGTTTGGTTAAGTATTGTAGAAATGATGTCTGCAAGGCTGAATTATTTCTATGGCTCAGATGGTGGAAGACTTTCTGCAGGGATAGGAATGAAGTTTTAAAACAATCCAGTTTTCTGTATCAGTATTACAGTTTCAAAACAAACACAAAACACTATATAACAACATGTTAGAATTGATCATTATTGAATATTTAAAAAATTTCAATTTTAATTAAATTTAATAATTCTAATTTTCAGCTTACATTTTTCATTCATAAAACAAATATGGCTTTTAAATAAAGGCCATATTTTCAGCAATATAGGTCAACGCCACCCATAGCTCTATATGTTTATCAATTCTTTAAAAAAAGGACATTTTAAAAACATTTTATATTTGTTGCAACAAAAAATCAACAAGTGATGAAAAAAAAGCTATTGTATATGGCATTATTTGTTATGTTTATTCATATAAATGCACAGGTAGGTATTAAAACACCAACACCACAGCATACATTACACGTCAACGGTTCTCTACAGGTTGTTAAAGACCTGAATGTAGGTGGCGATGACAGAACAAAGGGTAATTCAGGAAACAAAGGTGAGGTACTCATGTCAAACGGAGCCGGAAATACTCCGGTTTGGAAAACAATTGAATCTGAAAACTTCTTAAAAGTAGTGTATGTGGGAAATAAAACAGATATCAGCCCATCCAGTGGCAGTTATATAGGAACACACTCTACTCCGGTCAACACTCATGAAAGTTATGCACAAACCTATGTTTTTAATGTGAGTAATAAAATTGATACAGCTTATCTGACCTATAATTCAACAACAGGACTTTTTACAGTAGTAAAGTCGGGGTTCTACAATATTGTTCCTTATGCAACCTATGATCTTAATTTGAATCCGTCAGGACAAACTGCAGGAACAGCCAATTCTTATATCCAAAAAGTATCGCCTACCCTTACAACACTTGCAGGAATATCCACCGGACACGGAGAACGTACTACAGGATTGAATCATAATCTTTCATCCATTAATTTTTTTAATACGGGAGAAACCTTCAGAATACGCTGCCGGTATACTCAGGATTTCCGGTTGTCAAGCGGTAATATTCATATCTCATATCTTACTCCGTAGCCTATAAAACGTCAATCACTTCAATACATTCATATATTCAAAAACCCCACAGATTTCTCTGTGGGGTTTTATTTGATATGTTAGTTAAAATGGAAAATATAACAATATCTGTCCGTGGGCATCATAATTATAAGTCCATTTCGCTTTTGATATTCCCGGCTGAGGAGTTATACCTCCTGGAGATTCTGCATATTCAATAACTGATTCCTTAGCTCTAAAATTATTTTTTGATAAACTCTTTTCATAAAAATCATCGTTGATCAGGTATAATTTCTTAAATGGATTTTTAGCATTGTCAAAATCTGAATACACAGTAGTTGTAAACTGCTTATTCTTATCTCCTGCCTTTTCTAATGTTTCACTTTTAGAAAGATTATTATTTGAATCAAAATAATACGTGCTAAACAATTCCTGATATCCTCGTTTTGTATATACACTTACTGTATTGGATCCATAGGTATAGGTTCTTGACATTTCCAGTTCGGAGACACCATCATTATACTTATAATACTGTTCAGCCTTAACAGGTCTGTTATTTTGCATCAGATAAGAAGTCATTCTATATCCGGAAGTTGTTCCTGATTCAAGATAATCTACCTGTATCTTATTGTTTGTATAAGTTAACTGAGTAATTACATCAGGATAAAAAAATTGGAAATCCGCTGTTACAGAAGAGTTCCTTCCAAGCATTTTCTGCAAATGTCCATTTTCATAGAAAAACCGATAGTATTTTTCAGGACTAGGCAGTGTTTTGCGCTGATCCATCTCAAAAATATACCCTTTATCAGGTTGTAAATCTTCAGTTTGATTTTCAACTACTGCTTCATCATTTGTACTGCACGAAAATAAACTTAGTGCAAATAAAATATAAAATATTTTTTTCATGGTTATCTAATAGGCTGCAAAAGTAAGAATAAACAACCTAAAAAGAAAAAGTATACACATTTCCCCCTTCATCCTTCCCTTTCTCATCAGCAATCATTACTGTTTTATCATCAAGAAAAACAATAGCTTCTTTTTGTGAATTATGATTCAATGAAATTTTCTGAATTTTAGCAAAGCTGAAATCATTAGCTGTAAATCCTGTAAGAACGTGAACATTTTTATGTGTCAACAACACAATTTTATCTTTCGTACTGTTGATGGTAGCTGAAGTGATGGCAGCATCATTATAACCACCCTGAAGTTTCAATGTTCCTATTAGCTTGGCTTCAAAATCACCTCCTTTATTAGGCACTTGAAACACAAGAAAAGTTCCGTCAAAACCTTTGCTCCTGTTTTTAGTGAATAAATAAAAATTTCCGTCCATTTCAACAAAAGCTTCACAGTCATACAACAGCTTCGATTTTTTTGGTGGAAATTCCGTCTGCCCCTGATAATGAAACTTTGTAGTCTGAACAACTTTTGTGGTTGTCTGTGTACCGCTGGTAAGATCGGTTTTTAAAATCGCAAGATCGGTACGGTTATTATCATTGTTACCAAAATCTCCGATATAAATATTTCCCTGGGAATCTGATATAATGTCTTCCCAGTCTGTATTTTCTGAGTTTTCTACAGGTACTTTTGCCAACATTTCACCTTTATCATTGATGCCGTATACCGCATTTTTATTACCTCTGTCCTCTATTACCCAAATAATTTTCTTATCTTTTGATAAAGCAATTCCGGAAACTTCCTTCAACTTTTTAGGCAGGGAAAACTGGACTTTCAATTCACCCTCATTAGACGGAGAATTCTGAGCTTTTGGATTGCAGCTCAATAAAAGTAAAGCAGGTAAAATAAGAAAACGTAACATATTTATTTTTTATTTTTTTAATTGAATGTAAGAAGCATTAATTCTTCCAATAAAGAGCTATGAAAGGTTTTTTGCCTTTTCCCAAAGAACATCCATTTCTTCCAAAGACATATGTGCCAATTTTAAATCCTGTTCTTCAGCAAGTCCTTCCATTTTTTGGAATCTTGAAATAAACTTAAGATTGGTTCTTTCTAAAGCCGAATCAGGATTAATCCCTGAAATTCTTGCATAATTAATCAAAGAGAAAAAAACATCACCCAGCTCCTGTTCTTTCTTATCTAGATCGGTTTCAGCATGAAACTCCTGAATCTCTTCATCTACTTTTTTCCAGGCATCTTCGGCATCATGGAATTCAAAACCGATTCCTTTTACCTTATCCTGTATTCTATAGGCTTTTACCAGACTCGGTAAGCTTTTCGGAACGCCTCCCAAAATGGATTTGTTTCCTTCCTTTAATTTTAATTTTTCCCAGTTTTGCTTCACTTCTTCCTCATCTTTCACTTCAACATCTCCATAAATATGAGGATGACGGAAGATCAGCTTTTCATTAAGGGAATTGATCACATCTGCGATATCAAAACTTTCTTTTTCTGAACCAATTTTAGCATAAAAAACCAAGTGAAGTAAAACATCACCCAGCTCTTTTTTTATCTCCTGCAGATCATTCTGTAAAATAGCATCAGAAAGCTCATAAGTTTCTTCAAGGGTAAGATGGCGAAGCGACTCTAAAGTCTGTTTCTGGTCCCACGGACATTTTTCACGAAGATCATCCATGATATCCAGTAATCTTCCAAAGGCTTCCAGTTTCTCCTGTTTCGTATTCATAAGTATTGGGAAATTCAATCTTATACAAATGTAAGGGATATTTTGGGTCTGTGGTAGAAGTTAGCGTTGAAAGTTGAGAGTTTATAGATATGAGGTACGAGTTACGGGGCGCGAGATTCGCGTTTAATGTTTAAAGATAAAGACGAAATTTGAACTCAGCAGAAAATTTCCCTGATCCCTGCTACCTATCATCCACCACCTACCTAAAACCAAAAGCCTTGTCAGGAAATTCCCGACAAGGCTTTGTATTTTTAATTCAGAACTGAATTATCCTTGTTTTCTGTGCGTGCTTTTCGGAGCTGATTTTGCAGCTGAAGTAGCTTTTACTTTTGGAGCAGCTGGTTTCTCAGCTTTTGGAGCTTTTTTAGCTTCTTTTTCAATGTTTAGCTCCTCTGCAGGCTCTCCATCCAAAGTTTCAGGTTCTGCCTTTACAAAACTTTCAGGAGTAATATATCCTGCTTTGTGAAGAACATTGTACCACTGAGCCAATTTCTTGATATCAGAAGAATATACTCTTTCTGTATCATAGTTAGGAAGAGATGCCAACATAAAATCTTTCAGATCTGCATCAGAAGATTTGTGAGAAATAGTTTCCTTATAGTCGTTGTTTTTAGCAATATTTTCAAATACTTCAAACAAAGGAACTTCTTTTTCAAATGTAAACATGGCAATATTATCCAACAAACTTACCTGGCTTGAGTTTCCAATACTTACTTTTTTCTTACTGGTAACATCTTCAATGATGAATCCGTTTCTTAATTGAGAAACTAATTTGTAAAGTCCTGGTTTTCCAGAAATTGAAATTATTTTTTCTAACAGCATAATTTTATTTTTTGTAAATTCTGCAATCAGCTCTAAGCTTTTTGCTTTATATTATTTCTTTTATCCTTGTTTAAATTATTTTGGAAATCTCATTTTGTAACCAATATTTACGTCACCCTGAGAGATTTTTGTCAGTTTACCTTTTACCAGTTTCTTTTTCAGAGCACTCAGGTGGTCAGTAAACAGTACCCCTTCAATGTGGTCATATTCATGCTGAATTACGCGGGCTCTAATATCGGAAAAAGTTTCTGTATGTTTCACAAAATTTTCGTCATAATATTCAATAACGATTGTGCCTTTTCTTTTCACATCTTCTCTTACATCCGGAATAGAAAGACAGCCTTCATTGAACTTCCATTCCTCACCTGATTCTTCAAGAATCTGAGCATTGATGAAAACTTTTTTAAACTCTGCCAATTCATCCTTAATATCTTCATAATCCTCATCTTCTGCAAGAGGTGTCACATCTATTACAAACAGACGGATATCCAAACCAATCTGTGGCGCAGCAAGACCTATGCCATTTGCACTGTACATGGTTTCGAACATGTTATCTATCAGTTCCTGTAATTGGGGATAGTCTTTGTCTATATCTTTTCCCACTTTTCTCAAAACAGGATCCCCAAAAGCTCTTATCGGTAATATCATCTTAATCTTTGTTCTAAAAAATTCTGCAATATGATGGTTGCACTTACTTTATCTATTAATCCTTTCTCCTGCCTCTTTTTTTTGTTTTTTCCACTTTGGGAAATAAAAAATGAAGCCATTTTGGAAGTAAATCTTTCATCAAAACGATGAACCGCAATATCCGAAAATTCTTTTTTAAATTCTTCAATGAATTTTAAAATATCGGTTTCCACCTCCGAAACATTTCCTTTCAAATCTATGGGAAGTCCGATTACTACCTCATCTACCTTGTTTTCATTGAAATATTTTTTCAAAAATTCCAGTAAAAAACGGTTCTCCACAGTCTCCAGCCCACTGGCTATAATCTGCATATCATCTGTTGCAGCGATACCACAACGAGCCTTTCCGTAGTCTATTGCAAGGATTTGTCCCATAAGTCTGCAAATTTAGTAAAATTTACTGATTTTATTCATAACGCAGTTTTTTTATATAAATCATGTTTTATTCCATTATTTTTTTTATAATTTTAATCTTCCAAAAAACAATTATATGAAGAAACTCATCCTCGTAAGACATGCAAAAAGCGACTGGCCGGAGGAAACGGAGGACTTTGACAGACCATTGGCAGACAAGGGTTTGACAGACGCTATGCACATGTCCAGATTCCTTAAAAGCAATAATATTTCCATCGACCACTTTGTGTCAAGCCCCGCAGTGCGTGCACTGAATACGTGTAAGATTTTTAATCAGGCGTATCAGCTGAACTGTTCTACTGATGAAAAACTATATAATCCTTCGGAAAGAAGCTTTGAATCTGTAATTTATGACCTGGATGACACCTTGAATTCAGTTGCGTTTTTCTCTCATAATAATGGAATTTCCAATTTTGCCAATTCTATTTCTGAAGATATTTTTCATTTTCCCACTTGCGGAGTCGCTGGTTTTGAAGTAGACTGTGAATCATGGTCCGAATTTGACGGGGCCAAAAAGAAACTACTGTTCTTTTATGAACCAGGGAAAATATAACGTTTCTTTACTCTTTTCTTATGCAGCCCTATTCATCCTTCTTTTTTCATGTCAGAAACAGAAGAAAACCTATTTTGAATCAATTGCGCTGAATGATATAAAGCTTTCTTCCCCCAAGCACGGAAGCTGGCGGTACAATCATGATGAAAAATTTCAGCAGTTTGAAGACTTTCAGCAATCAAAAAAGATAAAGCCCGAACCCGGAAAAAATACGATCTATCTCCAGCCGATCGGAAAATTTGATGAACTCCAGAAAAGACAAATAGCACTCACCAAAGAATATTTAAAGATCTATTTCCAGCTCGAAACAAAGATTCTTCCCGTTTTACCCAACACAATCTTTCCTGAAAAGATCAAAAGAATTTCAAAGGAAGGACAGGAGCAGATTCTGGCAAGTTATGTCCTGGACAGCATTCTGATCAAAAGAAAGCCTAAAGATGCTCTAATACTCATGGGAATTACAGAAAAAGATCTTTTTC
The DNA here is from genome assembly GCF_018362995.1 of Chryseobacterium indologenes. Lineage (NCBI taxonomy): Bacteria > Pseudomonadati > Bacteroidota > Flavobacteriia > Flavobacteriales > Weeksellaceae > Chryseobacterium > Chryseobacterium indologenes. The sequence goes on along the minus strand of NZ_CP074372.1, from coordinate 4,170,016 downwards.
CCCAACCGGAATGGAACTACATTTTCGGACTTGCATCTTATGAAGAAGGTGTAGGGGTAACGTCCATGTATAGATTTGCAAATGGTCATTTAATTGATTCCAATTTCAATGAGAGTTTTCTGAGATTAATAAAGATCAGTTCTCACGAGATCGGGCATATGTTTGGAATCAGCCATTGCCTGAATGCCAACTGCGTGATGAATGGAACCAATTCACTTTCGGAAACAGATTATCACCTCGCAAGAGCATGTTCACTATGCCAGAGAAAGCTGAATTCCAGTATACATTATAATAATAAGAAAAGACTTCTTGAATTAAAAAGCTTCTTTGGAAAGCAGCATCTCAATACAGAACTTTCTTTAGCAGAACAAGACCTGAACCTGCTGCAATAAACAAAATTTCTTTTACCGACTACACATTCCCCTCCTCCGGAGGGGTGGCAAAAAATTTATTTTTTGACGGGGTGGTTAAGTTTCGGCTAAAGCCATTATCGTTGTAAAAATAAAAAAACGGGCTAAAGCCCGTTCCTATTGAATATCAAAAGTCATTATTTAAATTCCACGAGGCCGTAATTTTTTCATAGAAACAAAAAAGAACGGACCAATGCCCGTTCTTCAAAGAATATTTTTATGCTTTGCGTTTTATTTCTTCTTCAAATCCAGATCATCAAAATCGAAGCTGAAATCGGTCACATCGGAAATCGCCTTCAATTTTGCAGATTCTGCCTTTCCGTTTTCGTCATAGCTGAAAATAATATAGGCATCCGCGTCATAGCTTCTGTCATCCCATTTGATAATGAAAGAACTGTTAGAGTAAGGAAGTAATTCCCCTTTTAATCTTGGAGAGTTTTTGCATGAAATTCTGTAAGTATTTCCCTGCTGAGAAATTTCTACATCCCCAAACCATGCATCATTATATGTTCCTGTAAACTGTTCTGCTTTGGGCTGAAGAGATTTTTCTTTTTTAAATGCTTCTGATTTTGCAAAAGCATCTTTCTTTTGTTTATTAAAATCTGCTTCCATCTTAGACATTCTGTCACCATATGTTTTCAGCCAGTTTCTGTCTGCTACACCAAGATAAGAATCCTTCACCGTATTGGTAATGGTATTGAAAGCGGCTCCGGACTGTTGGTTGGTCAATACAACAATTCCCAGCTTCATATCCGGAATCAAAGTAAACTGGGTAACCGTTCCAATCAACCCACCAGTATGCTGCACCTGCTTATGCCCTTTAACATCGCTCAGGAACCAGCCTAAACCATATCCGTAGAAGCTTGTATCGTAAGGATTCTTTGCTGCTACTCTGTCAGGGATCTGAAGATTCCAAAGCTGTTGAACATTTTTATCTGAAACTAATTTTTTTCCATCTTTCGTGGTGAAATTATTTAACAGACATTCTGCCCATATTGTCATGTCTTTGATGTTGCTCATAATTCCTCCTGCAGCATTGGCTGTTTCGTTCCAGTCGTGGGGAACAGCAATAGCTTTTCCGTCTACAGGAGCATGTGCATCAATTTTGTTGGCCGTTGCTTTTGCTCTGTTATAGCTCCCAAAGCTAGAAGTCATTCCTACAGGCTTCATGATCCTCTGTTCTATAAAGTCTGCCCAGCTTAATCCGGAAACTCTGTGAATCACTTCCCCGGCAACAATAAACATGATATTATTATAATCTAATTTTGTTCTGAAAGGATTTTCAGGTTTCAGGTATCTCACATTATGAACAATGTCATTCACTGTTAAGTTTCCTCCTTCCGGAAAAAACATAAGATCTCCCTGGCCAAGGCCTAATCCTGCCCTGTGAGTGATAAGATCTTTTATTGTTACGTTTTGTGAAACATACGGATCGTACATTTGAAACTCAGGAATATATTTTGAAACTTTATCATCCCAGTTCAGTTTTCCTTCATCTGCCAGGATTGCTAATGCTGTACATGTGAAACCTTTAGAGTTGGAAGCAATCCCCACCAATGTATTATCATCCATAGGCTGCTTGGTCGTAAGAGAACGTACTCCAAAACCTTTGGAATAAATCATTTTCCCATCTTTTACAATCCCTACGGACATTCCCGGTACATCAAAAGTTTTCAGAGTATTATGGATCAGTTCATCCAGCTTTTTTTCTTCAACCTGTGCATTGGCTAATCCTACGGTCAAAAGAAAAATGAAAAAAGAAAGTTTCTGTTTCATTGTTTATTTTAATTTTCCCAAATTTACTAAATATTAAGTGATGCTAATTTTAGCATGATTAAAAGTTTACTTATTTTACTGATAAACCCGTTGTATTCATGAAAAAGCCTATTTGTATCTGTATTTTCTCTCTTTTCGCAGCCAGTGGTATCAACGCCCAGGACAGAACTTCCAATCCTTTACTTTTACAAACCTGGAATCTCAGTAAAATGGATACTTATATTTATACCTACGAAAAGAAGGATGGTTTTGAGGCAAGAAAAGAAGGAATCAGATTTCAGAAAAATGGGAAAATTACTGGAAACCTGATTAAATCTACATTAAGATATGATACTTTGGAAGAACCGGTTACTAAAAGTGAAAAACCAGACCGCTATATCGGGAACTGGAAAAAAGCTTCAGATTCTACAGTGACTTTGGTATTTCCTTCCAATACGAATATGACCGGTACTTTTGTTATTTCAAAGCTTACAGAGAATCAACTGAAACTAAAAAAAGTTTTCAGTGCAGATATAGAGAAGAAACTGGATTCTATCAGGAAAACAAAAAATATTACTGACTGATATTCTTAATTATTCTCTGAAAGTAAACCGATCTGATAAGTTGATTAAAGCTTCTTATATTTGCAATCTCAAAAAAAAACAAAAATGGCAGTAAACAGATTATTGGCTTTCTTCTTACTGATGATAAGCTGTAATTTATATTTTTCCCAGGACGTTACCATCAAAGACGATAAAGTTTTATTGGATGGAAAGCAGATCCTGAAAACTGAAAAAATCAATGTAGCCCAGTATTCATTTTTCTCTATGAAGGATGATGAAGAGATTCTTCTTTACCGATATATGGACAATGAAACTCCAAGCTATGTAAGTGATGATTATTTTATCCTGAATTTTCTGCCTGAAAAAACAAAAGTGGAATCAACCGATATAGCCAAAATTGCCAATTTTATGAATTCCAAAAAAGGAATGGAAAAGCTGGTAAAATGGTTATTAAAAGAAAGAGTGATCAATCATGACGGAGAACTGAATCCTGACCGTGTAGCGATATTCAAAGATAAATACCACGAAAATATTACAGAAAGAACCCTTAGATAATGACAAAGATCCTTCTCCTTTCCGACTCTCATTCTTATATTGATAATAGAATTCTGGAATACGCTTCTCAGGCTGACGAAGTATGGCATTGTGGAGATTTTGGAAATCTTGACGTCATTGAACAGCTGGAAAAGATAAAACCTCTGAAAGGAGTATATGGAAACATCGATGATGCTAAAATCCAGGCTGAGTTTCCTGAGGTTAATCGTTTTTTCTGCGAAAAGCTTGAGGTTTTAATGATTCATATCGGAGGTTATCCCGGAAAATATAGTCCACTCACAAAAAAAGAAATAGCAGAGAAAGCTCCGAAATTATTTATCTCAGGACATTCGCATATTTTGAAAGCGATGTATGATGAGAAAAATAACCTGTTGCACCTTAATCCCGGTGCCTGTGGAAAACAGGGCTGGCATAAGGTAAGAACAATGATGCGCTTTGTAGTAGATGGTGAAGAAATCAAAGATCTGGAAATCATCGAATTGGGGCCAAGAGTTTGATGAGTGATAACATGAAGGTTTGAGCGTTTGAGAATTATTTGGGAGTAAATGAGTTTGCCTTCAATACATTTTACTTTCTACCTTTGCACCAATAATGGGTTCAGACAAGTCTAAAAAAATATGAAAATCGGCGATAAGGTTTCGGTAGTAGATGAAGATTTAAGCGGAGTGATAACTTCCGTGAAGGGAAATATTGTCGTTTTTAAAGATGAATATGGCTTTACCCATCAATATGCAAAAGAAAAACTGGTTCCTAAGGATTCTGACCTTTATGAAAATATCAGAGTGGTAAGAAAAGCGGAACCTAAAAAAATCATTTCTAAGAAACATCAGAAAAATCATTTGGTTTTAGACCTGCATTTTCATAATTTGGTGAAGAATCCCAATGACTATGACAGCTTTGAAAGATTGTTTATTCAAAAGGAGAAACTCATTGAAGTGATTGAGTTTTGCAGAAAAAACAACCTTAAAAGGCTGGAAATTGTTCATGGTATTGGTGATGGCACTCTGCAGAGGATGGTTCGGGATGTATTGGAAAGCCAGGTCAATATTGATTTTTATAATAAGGAAATACTTCACCACCAATCGGGTGCGGTAATGGTAGAATTTCACTAAATTTGCAGCAATTGAAATATGAACGTACTTAATTTACTTTTTACTAAAGACGGATTGATCACCCAGATTGTTAAAAACAAAAACATTCTGGAGGAAAAATCTTATTTCGTTACTGAAGAAACCCCGGCCAATCTTATTGAGCAAAAGCTGGATGAAGTTCTTATTAAGCAGCGCTATGATGAGATCCAGGTGATTTCAGCATTTAATCATTTTACCCTGATGCCTGAAGGTTTTTCCGAGCATGAAGCAGGATTTGATCTGATCGCCTTTAATGCCCCTGCCGATAGAGAGAAGGAAGAGCTGATGCTTTCTATCAACAAAAAATTCAACATACAGTTTTATTACACTTTCCCGAAAAATTATTATAAAAAAATAAAGGAATTGGCTATACCGGTTCATTTTAATTTCTCAGGAGAAAAGTTTTTAAGTTCAATTAATAATAAAACCAACAAGGAAATTCACATCAATCTTTATCATAATCAATGTGAGTTCTTTGCGATTGACAATAAAAAAATCATCCTTTATAATAATCTTGATGTTAACTCAGAAGTAGATTTCCTTTACTTCATTATGTTTACATTGAGCAAAATAGGTTTTGGAATTAATGAAACCAGCTTTTATGCTTATGGAGAAACTACGGAAAATGAAACTTTCATTTCCGAACTTCAGAAATTTGTTAAAAATCTGAAAATTGTTTTTGACAATATTCCAAACAAGAATTTTATACTTAACTAGATTGCAGGCCGCAGGTAATAAGGATTGATACCGGACATAATTACCAGCCACCTATAATCTATTACCTAAACCCTAAGAAAAATATGTTCAGAATAATATCAGGCAAATGGAAAGCCAAGAAAATTGCCGCCCCTAAAAACTTTGATGTAAGGCCTACCACCGATTTTGCGAAAGAGGCTTTATTCAGCATTCTGGAAAACAAATACGATATGCAGTCGATCTCCGTGCTTGATCTTTTTGCAGGAATTGGCTCTATTACCTTTGAATTTGCTTCCAGAGGATGCCAAAGTGTTACTTCTGTAGAAATGAACCCAAAGCATACCTCGTTTATCAATTCTACCGCTTCTGAGCTTGATATGGCACTTCAGATCAATGTGCAGAGAGGTGATGTATTTGACTGGCTTAAAAAATTCAGAAATAAAAAGTCATTTGAGATTGTTTTCTCTGATGCTCCTTTTGAAATGGAAGAGAAAAAGTATTACGAACTCATTTCTCTGGTATTAAATAATAAATACCTGAAAGAAAACGGAGTTCTTATTGTGGAGCACCAAAGCCGTATGAAGCTGGAACATCCCAACCTAACAGATACCCGAAAATACGGAAACGTAAGTTTCAGTTTTTTTGAACCGAATAAAGAAGATAATCAGGAACTTTAATTCCTGATTATTTTTTTTGAGATTACGGGAGCTTCTTCACCCCATTTTGTTATCGCTTCCAGAACAGGCAATAAGGTTCTTCCAAAATCTGTTAATTCATATTCAACTACTAAAGGAGGTTTTTCCGTAAAAACTTTACGGTCAACAATTCCATCCTCTTCCAGCTGCTTTAGCTGAAGGCTTAGTGTTCTTTCTGTAATGGTAGGAATTGATTTTCTTAATTCATTATATCTTCTAGCCCCGCCAATAAGATGGTGTAAAATAACTGCTTTCCATTTACCGCCTATAAATTTCATAGTAACGCTGGTACAGCAGGGATAAGATTTATTATCTATTGTATACATTTTTATACTATCATTTTTTACCGTTATTGCAAAGTTAGGAAACTTAAATTAATTTTGTAACTATAAAAATGATAGTATAAAATTATGAACTTTTTAAACAAAATGAAAAACAGGTATACAGTAAAAAAGTATAACCCACAGGGAAAAATCAGTGAAGAACAGATTGAAGAACTTAAAGAGATCCTGAATCTGAGTCCATCATCCATCAACAGCCAGCCATGGAACTTTATCTTTGTCAATGATCCGGAGCTGAAAAAACAATTGGGTGACAAATCTTATTTTAATAAAGCAAAAGTTTTCGACAGCAGCCATGTTATTGTCTTTCAGGTAATCAAAAACATAGAAAACTTTGAGAAGCAAATTGAAGAAAACCTTCCGGAAGGATCTGTCAATTATTACCGAACTATGGTAAAACCCAAAGGAGAAACTGCGATAAAATCATGGCTTGGACATCAGGTTTACTTATCATTAGGAGTACTGCTCTCTGCTTGTGCAGCTATGGGAATAGATTCCACTCCAATGGAAGGAATTGAGCCTGAAGGATATGATGCTGTTCTGAATAATGAAAAATATGAGACCTTATTTGCAGTAGCTATCGGGGAAAGAGATGAAACAGATGCCAACCAGCCTCAATTCAATCCAAAAACCAGACTGAAAGCTGAAAAAGTAATTGTGGAAGCGTAAATCAAACACGAATCTCGAAATTGATTTCATAAAAGACACTAATAAAAAAGTCTGCTCTAAATAGCAGACTTTTTATTTATAATACTTTTAATTCTAAATCAATTGTTTTTCCAAAGAACTTCTTAGAGATCTTTTCAAAATTCTTGGTAAGATCAGAAAGATAGAAATGGTAGTTCGGTTTGTGATTGTTATCATTTAAAAGGTTGTACTTATCCAGAATAATCTTCAGATGATTGGCTACAATATTCGGAGAATCAATGACACGGACTCTGTTTCCGTAATACTGCTTGATTTCATCTATTAAAAGAGGATAATGGGTACAGCCCAGAATCAATGTTTCAATATTCTTTAATTTACTATTACTTAAATAATTATAAATAATAGCATGGGTGATCGGATGGTTTTTAAATCCTTCTTCAATGGCAGGAACCAGCAATGGTGTCGCTAATTCATCCACTTTGATCCATTTATTATGCTTTCGGATACTCTTTTTATAGAGTCCGGAATTCACTGTAGCTTTGGTCGCAATTACACCTACATTATTGTGGATTTCGTAGGATACTTTTTCAGCGACAGGATTGATAACGTCTATCACTGGAACTTTTCCTGCAACAGACTGCATCACTTCATTCAAAGCATTCGCTGTTGCCGTATTACAGGCAATCACAATCGCTTTACAGTTCTGCTCCAGCAGAAAATTGGTGATCTTTGTAGAGTATTCAATGATGGCTTCCTTGGATTTTTCTCCATAAGGAAGGTGCTTTGTATCTCCAAAGTAAATAAGATCTTCGTGAGGAAGAAGTCTTTTGATTTCTTTGGCAACGGTAAGGCCTCCCACCCCACTGTCGAAAATTCCGATAGGCTGGCTTGGTGAAAGATGTGAATAATCTTGTTTTTTAGTTTTCAAATGAACTGAAATTTTATACAAAATTAATAAATTTATATGGTATAATATACTATATAATCAATAAGCTTCTATGTCAGATTATAACTTTAGATATGTCATGCTGAGCGGAGTCGAAGCATCTTTCATTCTAAACCAAAAACAAATCTGAAGCAATTCCGTCTGCCATAAACCAATGTTTCTCAGGAATTTTTAAATGGTCATTTTCAATGATTAAAATACCTTCTTCTATTTTCGTTTTGATTTCTGTCTGAAAATGTTCCAGTAATCTATCTGAAAACTTATTTTTTAAGCTCGTAAGATCCACGCCCCAGATGGTACGCAAGCCAATCATGATCATTTCATTGAACTGATCTTCCTGGGAAAGAATTTCTTCTTCTTTGGCCAGCAATTTATCATTAAGCTTTTTAATGTATTGCTGATTATTAGCTACATTCCAGCTTCTGACATCAAAGCCGTTATAAGAATGTGCCGAAGGTCCTATTCCCAGATATTCCTGGTATTTCCAATAGGAAGAATTATGACGGGAGTAGAATCCCGGTTTGGCAAAATTGGAAACTTCATAATGTTCAAAGCCGTTATCTTTTAAAAAGTCAGACAGGTAATAGAATTCTCTGTTCTGTTCTTCTTCTTTCGGACTTTTTACTTTTCCTTTTGAAATCCAGTTTTCCAAAGCTGTTTTGGGTTCTACCGTCAAAGCATAGGATGAAATATGAGGAACTTCCAATGCAATTGTTTTATTCAGGTTTTCTTTCCAGATCTCTAGATTAGAGGTTGGTGAACCGTAGATCAGATCAATACTCAGGTTTTCAAAGCCAAAGTCCTGTGCCCGCTTGATAGACCCTTCTGCTTCGGAAGCAGTGTGGGCTCTGTTCATTAACTTTAAATCTTCTTCAAAAAAACTTTGGGTACCAATAGAGAGTCTGTTCACCGGTGTTCCGGCTAGTTGCTTTAAAAAACTTTTGTCCAGATCATCCGGATTGGCTTCCAGCGTGATTTCAATATCTTTTTCAAAACTGAAATACCGTAATGCTTCATCAATTAAAGAATTGATTTCATCCACGGAAAGAATAGAAGGTGTTCCCCCGCCAAAATACAGGGATTTCAGAGTTCTGTTCTGTAATTCATCTTTTCTGAGCAACAGTTCAGTTTTCATGGCACGAAGCATATCATCCTTGAAATTCAGGGATGTTGAAAAATGAAAGTTACAATAACTGCATTTTTGTTTACAGAACGGAATGTGAATATATATCATAAAAAAAGCTCTGAAATTTTTCAGAGCTCAAATTTATTTAATTTAAATTAATTAGTATCTAAATCCTCTAGCATTAATAAAGTTGTCAAAGTTATAACCAAGACCAATCATGAAGCTGTTTCCACCATAGCTCTGGATATCAGATATTCCAAGGTTATACGTTGCTCCGATCATGAATTTGTTGAATCTCACTTTTACAATTGGAGAGATACTCAGGTTCTGATTGTCAAATCTGTTCTGAACCGTTCTGTAGCTTACCCCGAAAGAGAATGCGTTGATATCATTAGAGAAAGTCGCCATTAGGTTCCAGTCGATCATTCTCGTTGAGTTTGTATTAAGGTTGATTAATGCTGAAGGTGCAATTGTAATATTATCAGCAATGTTCCAGTTATATCCTAAGTTTAAGAAGAATTTAATTGGAGAAGGCTCGTAGTTGTTTACGATAGACGCATCATTACTTAATGCGATATCATTTACGGAAACACCTCCGAATAAGCCTCTATAGGTAGCAGCCAAACCGAAGTTCGCATACACCATGAAGATATTACTTTCCTCACCTCTCAATAACGGGTCGCCTCCTTCTTCAGTATTAATTTTAGAATAATCAAAGTTCATGTTATAGAAGTTAACACTTGTACCGAAAGAGAACTGGTCTTTTCTGTCTCCTTCACTACTCAGAGGAATAAAATATGAAGCACCAGCCGTGATACCGCCCGCAGAGATAGGTCCATTACTGTCTCTGAACACGGAAATACCAGCACCTACTCTATCAAAGATATTCGCATTAATCCCGATTGACTGAACATTCGGAGAATTGTTGAACTTTGAAAATTGTTGTTGATAATTGGCGTTGAGCTGTACGTAATCTGTTTTTCCGTATTGAGCTGGGTTGAACAGGAACTCACCATCCAAAAGATATTGCTGATAGTATGGTAGTGATTCTTGTGCTTTGTATGCATTTGACAAAAGAGCTAAACATACGATAGCATATAGTTTTCTCATAACAAATCTTGATTTCAATTCAACAAATATAAAAAAATTCTCAATATATTTTTAGTTTTCCAAATAATTTCTCCATTTTTTTACAGCATCCGCCATATCTTTGGGCATTGGGCTCTCAAAATATAATTCCTTTTTAGTCGTTGGGTGTATAAATCCGAGGGTATGGGCATGAAGGGCATGTCTGGGTAAAATTTCGAAAACATTTTTGATAAATTTTTTGTATTTCGGAAGATTTACCCCTCTTAAAGGAGTGTGTCCCTCATATCTTTCATCATTAAACAAAGTATGGCCGATATGTCTGAAATGCGCCCTGATCTGATGCGTTCTTCCCGTCTCAAGTTTACATTCTACCCATGTCATATATTTGAACCTTTCTAAGACTTTATAGTGGGTTACTGCATGTTTCCCCTGGCTGCCGTCTTCATAAACAGACATCTGCATCCTGTTTTTAGGATGTCTTCCGATATGACCTCTGATAGTACCTTCATCTTCCTGAGGGTTCCCCCACACAAAAGCCCAGTACAGCCTCTTGGTTGTTCTGTTGAAGAATTGTTTCGCCAGAAAGCTTAATGCATACTCATTCTTGGCAATTACCAGCAGTCCGGATGTATCTTTATCAATCCTGTGAACAAGCCCTACTCTGTCAAGATCAGACTTTGCTCCATTCTTTTCAAAATGGAAAGCCAGTGCATTCACCAATGTACCGTCCCAGTTTCCGAATCCCGGATGTACTACCATCCCGGCTTCCTTATCTACCACTACAAGGTCATCATCTTCATAAATAATATTTACAGGGATATCCTGCGGAATAATGACATTCTCTCTTGGAGGATGGGTAAGCAGTACCGAAATCTGATCTCCCGGTTTCACACGGTAATTCTGTTTTACCGGTGTTCCGTTCACTACAACATTTCCGGCTCTGCAGGTCTGTGAAATTTTATTCCTTGAAGAATTCTGTCTGTAGATCAAAAGGAACTTATCAATTCTTAATGGCTCCTGTTTACTGTCAACAGTGATATTAAGATGTTCATACAATCCCTTATTTTCCTCGTCAATATCGATGTTTTCAATACTGTTGGAATCTAATAATTCTTCATCTAAAAAATCTTCGTTATCTTCTGACATTGTTTTATATTTTTTACACAAAAGGCCTCAACATTTTGCAGTTGAAGCCTGTATTTTTGATATTAATCTGATCTTATTCTACGACTACCTTCTTAGCTTTTGGCTTTTGAGCAGGCTGTTGTGTCGTTGTTGAAGCAGCTGGTTTAGCTGTAGCAGGAGCAGCATTAGAAGTTTTAGGCTTATCTGTTGCTGAAGCTGCAGGTTTAGAAGTCGTTGTCTGAGTCTTAGGGGTCTCAGTTTTTGGCACTTCAGGCTTCGGTGTTTCTCTTCTAGGTACCGGAGCAGGTACTACAGGAGCGCTATAACTTGGTTCGTTATGCTGTACTTCTTCATATCGTACCGGAGGTAGTGAAGTATCTACTTTCATGCGGTAGATAGAATTCAACTGCTCTATTTTCGCTCTTAGCTCTGCCGGAGTCTTTTTACTGGCCCAAAGGTCAATCTGCATTCCCTGGTCACGCACATCTCCTGAAGCAGGATCCTGATAATAAATAATATCGGATTCGTCATTGCTTCCATCTTCATGTTCTACCAATCCAACTTCAAACATACTTTTGGTAATAACAGCTCTTGCTTCTTTTACCGTAAGCCCTACTACATTTGGAATCGAAATATTTCTCATAGGACCTGATCCTACTACTACGTCAATTACGGAGAATCTAGGTAAACGAGCTCCCGGATTTACGGCATTTCCTTTATATAAAATCCTTAAAAGGGCATCTTTCTGAATACTAGGCTCATAAATGGTATCTCCAATTTTAAGACCCACCTGATCCAGTCTCTGGAATGCCAGTCCTGAATATTTATTGATAACATCCGGAACTGCAATTGGAGCCCATGTTCTAGGATTTACTGTAAGGTGTACAGTTCTTCCATCCTTTACACGGGAACCCGGTGCCGGATAAACCTGAAGAACCTGAAATGGTCTGAACTTAGGATTATAGTTGGCACTGTCTACTTCATATTCCAATCCTGTATCATCTAAAATTTTAACAGCGTCATGTATAGATTTATTAACAATATTAGGAACAGGTATTTCCTGACCATGATTTGTATGGTGTTCCAACCAGCGAAATGTGAGCCATACCAACCCTGCAAAAACACCGATGGCTATTACTAAATTCAGTAAAACTTTCCAATTGAAAAGTGATTTAAGCATACTTAAAAATACTTTAATTATAACCGCAAATATAGCTAATAATTTTAGAATGGACTTTTTATTTAACACAATTCATTTTTGATCTTAAAATTTGCCGATTTCCCATATTGCATTACATAAAATGTTTAAATTTGCCTTAATTGATACTATATGGTTATGAACAAAAAAAGTGTTGCCGTAGTAATGGGGGGCTATTCTGATGAATACGTCGTTTCTTTAAAAAGCGGACAATTGATTTATGATTCTTTAGACAGAAATCTCTATGACGTATATAAAGTAGTAGTCCTTAAAGATGAGTGGTATTTTTTAGGAGAAAATGATAAAAAATACGAGATCAACAGAGGTGATTTTTCTGTAACTTTAGATAATGGAGAAACCTTAAAATTTGATGCCTGCTTCAATATCATCCATGGAACTCCGGGAGAAAACGGAATTCTTCAGGCATACTGGGATGCAATAGGTCAAAAATATACCGGGTGTGATTTTTACCAGAGCGCTCTCACATTCAATAAAAAAGATACTCTTGCCGTATTATCAAAATATGGGATTCCTTCCGCAAAAAGCATCTATTTAAGAAAAGGTGAAGACATCAATGTAGATGAGATTGTATCAGAGTTAAATCTTCCGCTATTTGTAAAACCCAACCAATCCGGATCTTCTCTGGGAATCTCTAAAGTAAAAGAAAAATCTGAACTGATTGCTGCTACTGAAATTGCATTCAAAGAAGATAATGAAATCCTGATTGAAAGTTTCTTAGATGGAATGGAAGTTTCTGTGGGAGTTATCGATTTTAAAGGAGAAACCATCGTTCTGGGAATTACAGAAATTGTTCCTACCAATGAGTTTTTTGATTATGAAGCAAAATATGAAGGGGCTTCTGAAGAAATTACACCAGCAAGAATAGATGACGAAACCACAAAAAGAGTGGAAGAAATTGCTAAAAGAGCATACAATTCATTAGGAATGAGCGGTTTTTCAAGAAGCGAATATATTTTAATGAACGGAATTCCTTATATGCTTGAAATGAATACCAATCCGGGATTCTCTCCTGCAAGTATTCTTCCGCAACAGGCCAGACACTATGGAATTTCCATTATGGATCTTTGTGGAAATGAAGTTGAAAAAGCCCTTAATAAATAATATAGAAGTTAGAAATTAGAGGTTAAAAGTTAGAGATATAAAATCCATGGCTTTTAACGGATAATTTACAATTCAAAATCATAACTCGTACAACATGAAAATTGCTGTTTTCCCGGGATCATTTGACCCGATTACACTAGGACATTACGATATTATAGAAAGAGCAGCCCCGCTATTTGATAAATTAATCATCGCCATAGGGCAGAATTCTCAGAAGAAATACATGTTCCCTCTTGATAAAAGAATGGAATTTATCCAGAATTCAGTAGCAGAATTTCCCAATGTGGAAGTAGATTCGTTTGAAGGCTTAACAGTAGACTACTGTTTTGAAAAAAATGCTCAATACATTATCAGAGGATTAAGAAATCCCGCCGATTTTGAATTTGAAAAAGCAATTGCCCATACCAACAGAACGTTAGCCCACAAAAAACTGGAAACCGTATTCTTACTGACTTCTTCAGGAAAATCTTTCATCAGCAGCAGCATCGTAAGGGAAATTATCACCCACGGCGGCGAATATGAACTGATGGTTCCGGACTCGGTGAGAGTAGAGAGATAAATATATAAGTAATGAGCAATAAATGATGAATAATTTTGATAGGATAGATTTTAACCAGATTTTCAGGGAAAGAACAAAAAGCTTTTCTATTGCTATCATTAAAACACTTTCTTCATTACCCTATTCGGACGATATTTCAATAATAAGGAAACAAATTATTCGGTCATCCACCTCCGTCGCTGCCAATTACCGAGCAGTACACAGGGCGAGATCCGAAAAAGAAAAGTTTGCTAAAATGTGCATAGTAGTCGAAGAAATTGATGAAACTCAACTTTGGCTTGAAATTATTGAAGAATTAGAATATTTAAGTCCAGAAAAAATTTTACATTTAAAAAAAGAATGTGAAGAACTTGTAAAAGTTATGACTACCTATAAGTTTAAATTGTCTCAAATTTAAATGGCATAATTTTTATTACTCATTGCTCATTACTTATCATTCATAATTTATGCACGAACAGTTCAATTTTGCCATAGAAGTCCTGGGGACCATTGCCTTTTCCATGTCGGGAAGTTTTGCAGCCATGCAGAAACGGCTTGATCCATTCGGAGTGCTTATTATTGCATTCGTAACCTCTGTGGGAGGCGGAACTGTAAGAGACCTACTGCTTGATATTCCCGTATTCTGGATGCATGATATACTAATGTGTACCCTGATTCTGGTGACCAGTATTTTTTCAATGGTATTCAAATCCCTTGAGAAAAACTTTAAGGTAACTCTCTTTATCTTCGACAGCTTCGGGCTTGGATTATTTACCATTATCGGAGTTCAGAAAGGCTTAAATGCAGGCATACATCCTATGATCTGTATCGCATTGGGAACCATTACCGGCTGTTTTGGTGGGATTATCCGGGATATATTGCTCAACAGGATCCCTTTGATTTTCAGAAAAGAAATCTATGCTACAGCATGTATCGTGGGAGGATCAGTATTCTTACTGATGACAAAATACTCTCTCCTTTCCTACACCTTTGTACAGATTCTCACCATACTTCTTATTGTCGCTATACGAACGTTTGCTGTGAAATACCATTGGCAGATGCCTAAATTTTATGGTTATGATCATAACAATTCGGAAATGTAACTTAATAAAAGTTTTGCCTAAAAAGACACTTTTAAAACTCCACACATAAAAAACAAAAAGTCCTGAAAAATCAGGACTTTTATATTGTATGTATATGTTGATTAGAAGAATTTCCCTCTATTTCTCATATTAGGATTGTGCATGTGCTTCTGCATCGTCGGCATTTTCAGCTGATCTTTCATCATTTTGATCTGATCCGTCATCATTCCGGCGCTGTCTAATCTTTTCGCTTCTTCCAACAGTTTCTGTCCTTCCTGTTTTCTTCCTTTAGAAATAGCCGCTGCTGCAAGATTTAGAGTAGCCATTGCTCTGTCATGTTTCATATTCAAACCATATTCCAGGGCTTTCTTCATGAAAGGTTCTACTTTTGCAGGGTGATCCTGGGCTTGTGTTAATCCCAATAAATAGTGATAATATCCATATTGAGTTTTGTGAAGCTGTCCTTTATAATCAGTTATTTTTGACAACCACTCGCCGGCTTTTTCCATATTCTGTTTTCTCAGTTGCCAGAATGCCAACAGGATATATTCATTTTTAA
Organism: Chryseobacterium indologenes; assembly: GCF_018362995.1. NCBI lineage: Bacteria > Pseudomonadati > Bacteroidota > Flavobacteriia > Flavobacteriales > Weeksellaceae > Chryseobacterium > Chryseobacterium indologenes. The sequence continues at coordinate 4,154,438 of NZ_CP074372.1, read as the reverse complement.
AGAATAGTAAGATCGGGGATGAAGCTAAAAGAAAAACAACAATACCCCATCCCAGATTTCTTGTAAAAATCATCAGATAAAGTCCTGCAAGGATAAGAACTGCTGCTATTGCAATTTTTATGTATTTATTCATTATTAAATTTTAGAAGTGCAAAGATAATAAATTTAAGGCTTAAAGTTCAAAAAGTCAATTGTGAATGGTCAATTCGTTGTACTTGTTAATTTTTTTATGTATTAGAAAATCCATTTTACAAAGCAAAAAATTGACTATTGCTGATTAAGCTTCTTTTTTTATTTTTTCAAACGTCTGGAAACAGAAATCATACCCATTCTTTTCATCTTTCTCATGGCAGATTTCGTTTGTTTTCTTCCAGATTTTCGGATCTATTTTCGGAAAGAATGTATCAGCTTCAAGATCTGCTTTCACCAAAGTAACTTCAAGCCTGTCTACAAACTCCATCGTCTGTTCGTAGATATTTCCTCCGCCGATAACGAAAACTTCTTCATCTATCTTTTTAGCAAACTTCAATGCTTCCTTGATGCTTCCTACAATAAGGATTCCTTCTTCAAACCAGTCTTTCTTTCTTGACACAACAATATTGGTACGGTTCGGAAGAGGTTTCCCAATACTTTCATATGTTTTTCTTCCCATGATAATCGGATGCCCTGAAGTAATATCTTTAAAATGTTTTAAATCTTTAGGAAGATGCCAAAGCAACTGATTATCAAAACCAATTTCATTTTTCTCTCCCATTGCCACCACTATTGTTGTCATTCAAATAATTTTTTACAAAATTAGCACATAATTTGTATATTTGGTTAGCACAAAAAATTTAAAAAAATAAACTATGAAAAATAAAGGATGTCTGGGCGCCGGAACAATTGGTATTGCCCTCCTTATCATTGTTGCTGTTCTATTCTTCTGGGGAAAAAGCGGATATAATAATTTCGTAACCAAAGAACAGACAGTTAACACAAAATGGTCAAACGTAGAAACTGTTTATCAGAAAAGAGCGAACCTTATTCCTAACCTGGAAAGAACTGTAAAATCGTATTCAAAATTTGAACAGGAAACTTTAACGAAAGTTGTGGAAGCACGTTCTAAAGCTACTTCTATCAACATCGATCCTACGAATATGACGGATGCTGATATTGCTAAATTCCAGGCAGCACAGGGTGAACTATCCGGAGCATTGAGCCGATTGATGGCTGTAGTGGAGTCTTATCCTAACTTAAAAGCAGACCAGCAGTATATCAACTTCCAGAGAGAATATACCGCTATCGAAAACAGCATCAGAACAGAAACTGTTTATTACAACGAAGCTGCACAGGATTACAACACTTCTATCAAGACTTTCCCGAATAATATTCTGGCGAATTTCACCAACTTTAAAGAAAAACCTTATTTCAAAGCTGAGGCAGGTGCTGAAAAAGCCCCTGAAGCATTCAAATAATAATGGGTAATTTCCTTACAAATCAACAGATCGCTTCCCTCGTGGAAGCGATTCAGTCTGCGGAAGATCATTCTACGGGAGAGATCAGAGTACATATTGATTCCAATACGGATAATCGTGATGCTAAAACAGCATTTGAGGTTTTCAAAAAACTCAATATGGACAAAACTGCCGAAAGAAATGCTGTTCTTTTCCATGTCAATTTTGAACAGAAATATCTGACCATCATTGGAGATATCGGAATCCATGAAAAGGTAAAACAGACTTACTGGGACCATCTTCACGACTATATTACTGCTGAATTTGCCAAAGGACGTTATTATCAGGCTCTGAAAAGTGCCATCCTGAAAACAGGACTTGAACTCAAAAAACATTTTCCTGTAGAAGGAGAAAATCCAAACCAACTCTCAAATGAAATTACGTTCTCTTAAAATAGTATTTTCATTTTTATTGCTTTGCTTTTACACCTTTGTATCAGCACAATATACTATTCCTGAAAAACCTGCCGTTCTTTACCCTGTTTTTGATGAAGCCAATCTGCTTTCTCAGCAGGAAAAAGATGCCTTAAATAATAAACTGATCAAGTTTGCAGATACTACCTCAACGGAAATTGAAGTAGTGATCATCCGCTCTACCAAAGGAGAGGATGTCAATTTTCTGGCAACCATGTTCGGGCAAAAATGGAAAATCGGAAAAAAAGGAGTGGATAACGGAGTTGTTTTCCTTATTGCGACAGAAGACAGAACAATGTCTATCCAGCAGGGGCGCGCCGTAGAACAATACCTTACCGCTTCAGTAGCAGGACAGATCTTAGATTATATTGTAACCCCTAACTTCAAGAAGGGGCTTTGGTATGATGGGATCAATGGTGGAACCTCAGCTATTATGGAAGCTGTTCAGGGGAAATTCAAGCCTGTTGCAACAACGGCTCCTTCCGGTAATGGAAGTGCTTTTAAGGTTCTGATTATTGCCTTCGTTATTTTCATCATTATAGCCATACTTTTCGGTAACAGAGGAGGTGGACGCGGTGGAAATAATGACGACGACGATGATGTAATCATTACAAGAAGAGGACGCAGAAATTATCCCGGTGGTTTCTTCCCATTCCCCGGCAGTTTTGGTGGTGGCTTTGGAGGTGGAAGTTCCGGCGGAGGTGGTGGCGGATTCGGAGGCTTTGGCGGAGGCGGAAGTTTTGGTGGCGGTGGTGCATCCGGCGGATGGTAAATCAGTCAATCATTTTCAAAATATATCAACAGATCAGGTCATCACGACCTGATTTTTTATTTAAAAACCTAAAATAACATGGATTCTTTAGTTTTTCTTAACGTTAAATTGATTTTTACATATTAAAAAATTAACAAAAGCATCAAAAAACCAACTTTTATTCAATATTTTTCGCTATATTTACTGAAAACAGGATTATGAAGAAGACGCTGGTAGTATTTGCACACCCTTATCTGGAGCACTCCAATTCGAATGTAGAGCTCATCAATTTCTACGTTCGCCACCAGCATTATACCCTAAGAGATCTTTACGAAGAATATCCCGATTTTCATATTGCTGCCTTCAGAGAAAGAAAACGTCTGAAAAACTATGAACGTTTTGTTTTCCAGTTTCCTTTGATATGGTTTGGTATGCCTCCTCTTCTCAGATTATGGATTGATGAAGTTTTCGACAGAGACTGGCTGAAAGACGGTGAATATAATCCACTGGAAGGAAAAGAAGTCTATATTCTGGTAACCACCGGCGGAAAAGAAAGATCTTTTAGCAAAACCGGAACCTATCAATATACAATCGATGAGCTGATCAGTGGACTGATTGTTTCATTAAAAGTTTTCAAAGCAGATATAAAGCACATCAAGATTGTATACGAAGCCAATAAACTGTCTAAAAAAGAAATTATCCTGCATAAAAAAGAATTTACAGAACTCCTCAATCAATAGCATATGGAATCCAGCTTAGCGATGAACACATTAATTTTCCTGGGTGTAGCCATTATTATGGTTCCATTAGCCAGGAAATTCGGTTTAAGTTCTGTAATCGGCTATATTTTAGGAGGAATCATTATAGGTCCTTATGTACTCAGGCTTACAGGAAAAAATGTAGATGATATCATGCATGCCAGTGAGTTTGGAGTGATCATGCTGTTATTTCTTGTAGGACTGGAACTGGAGCCCCGGAAATTCTGGGAAATGCGGAAGAAAATAATGGGTCTGGGACTTTCTCAGATGGCACTTACTATTCTGCTGCTTTTCTTAGTGTTTACCACTGTAGGCTGGAGAGTAGACAAGGCAATTGCTGTTGCCATGTGTTTTGCATTATCTTCCACGGCAATTGTTCTGCAGACATTACAGGAAAAGAATAATCTCAAGACCACAGCAGGAGAAGCCTCGTTCTCTACCTTGCTATTTCAGGATATTTCTGTGATTCCTATTTTGGCAATCCTTCCTATTGTAGCTAATTATAAAGCCAAGCACCATGATAACGAAATTCAGATTCTGATCCAAAAACTGCCGGAATGGCTTCAGGCAGGAACGGTAATTTTCGGAGTAGCGTTGCTTATTTTATTGGGAAGATATGTCTTTGTTCCTTTTCTTCGTTATGTTTCAAAATCAGGAATGACTGAACTTTTGACCGCCTCTTCTCTATTCCTGGTCATAGGTGTTTCAGAGCTTATGGTTGTTATCGGTCTTTCACCTGCATTGGGGGCTTTCCTTGCCGGGGTAATGCTTGCCAACAGTGAGTTCCGTCATGAACTGGAAGCTCAGATCGATCCTTTCAAAGGACTTCTGCTAGCCGTTTTCTTCGTTAGTGTGGGATCAACTATCAATTTTAATATTATTCAGAAAGATCCATTGTTTATCTTTAGTACCGTTTTTGCTGTGCTGGCTGTAAAATTTATTGTTTTATATACCATCGGAAAGTTTTTCAGGATAGATACTCCGCAAAGTCTTTTTTATGCGTTTGCGCTTTCTCAGGTAGGAGAATTTGCATTTGTACTGCTCAATTATGCATCGGATCTTTATCTTTTAGGTCCTGAAATGAATGCACAAATGATGGCAGTCACTGCAATCACCATGTGTATCACTCCAATTCTTTTGATCATTAATGAGAAGTTTATTACTCCTAAATTCATTAAAGAAGTTCCTGAAGAAGAGCATGATTTTAATATTCTCGGAAGTGATGTCAGTCAAAAGAAAATTATTATTGTAGGTTTTGGGCATTTCGGAAGTACCGTAGGACGCCTTTTAAAAGCCAATAAAATACCAGCAACAGTTCTGGATCGTGATTCTGACCGGGTAAAACTGCTCAGAAGCTATGGATTTAAAGTCTATTACGGTGATGCTACCAGAATTCCCATTTTAAGGGCTGCCGGAATTGAAGATGCTGAAATTTTGGTTTTATGCTTGGATGATCCGGATGATAATAAGTTCATTGCAGAACTTGTGCGTGAACATTATCCTGAGGTGAAAATTTTTGTAAGAGCCAAAAACAGGATTGATGCTTATGATTATCTGAACAGCGGCGTCAATCATATTTACCGTGAAACATTAGGAACAGCTGTAGATATGGCTGTGGATGTACTTCATGAAACGGGAATGAGAAAATACGCAGCGAGACGTCTCGGGCAAAGATTTATGGCTATTGATAAAGCCTCTATCAGAAAGCTGGCAAAAATGAAGGAAAACGATGATGATATTACCTTGTTTACCACAAAAGAAATCCTTCAGCGGGAGGAGGAATTATTAGCTTACGATAATCTTAATTTTGATAATAAAAATTGGGAAGGATCCTCATCCGCTGATGAAGAAGATGAGGATGAATCCCAGGATTAGTTTATTGGATGTTTACGCTTCCACCGCTGCTTTCATCCTTGATCACATTCTTAAGCTCTCCTTTTTTAGAGATATCTACACTTCCGCCGGATGAAGCTCCTGCTTTCACACTGGAAGTAGCACTGATATGAATGCTTGCACCACTGGAAGCATCTGCCTCTACATTATCAGCGATAACCCCTTTGGCTGAAACACTACTGCCTGAAGAAGCACTGATATCTGCTTTTTTTGCTTTTCCGGAAATATCAAGTGTAGATCCTGATGAAGATTCAATATCAAGGTTAACGGCCCATATTTTACCATCATAGCTGCTGCTGCTGCTTATGTTAATATCCATATCATTAGCTTCCAGATCCCCGGAAATACTTCCAGCACTTGATGCTTCAATATCTGTCTTCTCCTGAGTAAATTTATCTTTTATGATAATTCTCGCGGCAGAATCTGCCAAAAGTTTATTAAAGTCTTTGGTATAAATTTTAGCCGTCACTTTGCTGATATTCATCACTCTGATACCAGGTTTATAATGAATATGCAGTTTTCCGCCATCATTATCTACAAGGATTTCATCAATGATACTTTGAGGTGCGGAGATTTCTACTTTTTCTGTTTCAGATTTTATGATTTCAGCTTCTATTGCCTGGGAAATCTGAATTTCATCAAAATCTCCGTTAAATTCTTTATGCTGTATCGGACCGCTTTCTTTGCTTACTACTTTTTCTACCCAGTTACTTTTGTCACCGTCTCTATCTCTGTTTCTGTTCTCATGTTTATCATTACATGAGGCTAATGCCACTAAGGCTGAAAAAATAAATAAAGTCTTTGTTTTCATGCTTATTTCTTTTGTCGATTATTTTTTTGATTTCTTTATATTTAAATAACAACTAATTTATAAAAAATATTACATTACCTATGAAAATACTGCAATTGTCTGCAATACAGATTTTTCAGAATGAAACTGATGCACGCTGCAATACCTAACGTATTCATTTTAAAACCACTCACAAAACGGTTTGAGTAAATACGTATCCCAAAATAGATTCTATGAGACAAGTTTTTAATATCTTTATGGTTTAATAACAACTATATTTATGAAGAATATTTCATCGGTATTATTAATTTCTGCCTTGGCGTTCAATCAATCTTGTACTACAATGAAACAGACCGATATTCAACAGGAGCTACCTGCACCTGATCCCTCTTTATCTTCAAATCCTTTTATGAAGAAGAGCAAGCTTCAATACGAAGCTCCGGAGTTTGACAAAATCAAAAATGAGCACTTCAAACCTGCTTTCGAATATGGTTTGAAGCAGCATGAAGCTGAAATTGTAAAAATTGCCAACAATCCGGCTGCCCCTACTTTTGAAAATACCATCGTTGCATTGGAAAAAAGCGGTGAAGTCTTAAGAAGAGCACAAATTGTATTCTCTAATCTTACAAGCGCGAATACAAACCCTACATTGCAGGCTTTAGACGAAGAATATGCACCTATTTTTGCTGCCCATTCTGACAAACTGTACCTGAATGAAAATCTTTATAAAAGAATACAGTCTATCAAAGAAGACGGTCTTGATTCTGAAAGCAAACGACTTGTGCAATATTATAAGCAGAATTTTGAAATTGCAGGAGCTAATCTTTCTGCAGCTGATAAGGAAAAATTAAAACAACTTAATCAGGAACTCGCTTCTCTTTCTACACAATATTCTAATAAATTATTGGAAGCAAGAAAGCAGGGAGGTGTATTTTTCTCTGATGCAAAAGAACTGGACGGGCTTTCTGCTGATGAAATTGCAGCGGCAGCAGCTGATGCCAAAACGGCAGGACAGCCTGGAAAATATCTTCTGGCCTTACAAAATACAACACAGCAGCCTCTTTTACAAAATTTAAAAAACAGAGCTACCAGAGAAAAGCTGTTCAAAGCTTCATGGACAAGAGCTGAAAAAGGAGACGCTAACGATACGAGAGCAACCATTGAAAAGCTGGCTAAACTGAGATTGAAAAAAGCTCAGATTTTAGGAAAGAAAAACTTTGCTGAATGGAAACTTCAGGACCAGATGGCAAAAACACCTGAAGCGGCTACTAAACTTATGAATCAGATTGCTACTCCCGCAGTGGAAACAGCCAGACGTGAAGCAAAAGATATTCAGGATCTTATTGATCAGCAAAAAGGAGGTTTCAAAGTAGAGCCCTGGGACTGGAATTTCTATGCTGAGCAGGTAAGAAAAGCTAAATTTGATCTTGATGAAAGTGAAATAAAACCTTACTTTGAAATTACAACGGTTCTTGAAAAGGGTGTTTTCTTCGCTGCTGAAAAATTCTATGGACTGACTTTCAAAAAGAGAACAGATCTTCCAGTTTATCACCCTGATGTAGTAACCTACGAAGTTTTTGATCATGATGGAAAATCTATCGCGATCTATTACCTGGATTTCTATACAAGAGATTCTAAAAACGGAGGAGCTTGGATGAGTAATTTTGTTGAGCAGTCTTATCTATTAGGAACAAAACCTGTAATTGTAAACTGCTACAACTATCAGAAGCCTGCTCCAGGGAAACCTTCATTAATCAGTTACGATGATGTTTCTACTATTTTCCATGAATTTGGTCACTCTATTCACGGAATGTTTGCCAGCCAGAAATATCCTTCCCTTTCAGGAACAAATGTGCCAAGAGACTTCGTGGAATTCCCTTCTCAGATCAATGAGCACTGGGCTTTAGATCCTGTAGTTCTGAAGAATTATGCTGTACATTATGAAACAAAACAGCCTATTCCACAGGCTTTGGTAGACAAGATCAAAAAAGCATCTACTTTCAATCAGGGATACATGACTACTGAATTGGTTTCTGCTGCTGAACTTGATATGGATTGGCACTCCGTAAGCAATGACAGTCAGTTTATTCCTGTTTTAGATTTTGAAAAGCAGTCTTTGGCCAGCCACGGATTCAATTTGGCAACGGTACCGCCAAGATATCATACTCCTTATTTTGCACACATCTGGGGAGGTGGATATTCAGCAGGATATTACGCTTATTTATGGTCCGAAACTTTAGATAATGATGCATGGGAGTGGATCAGTAAAAACGGTGGATTAACCAGAGAAAATGGTGACCGTTTCAGAAAATACATTCTTTCTGTAGGAAATTCTGTAGATCTTAACCAGGCATTCAGAGACTTTACAGGACACGATCCGGATATCAAACCTTTATTGAGAAACAGAGGTTTTATTAAATAAATAAATGGGAAGCATCTTTTTAAGGGTGCTTCTTTTTTTTAAATTGGCATGATCTGTTAAACCCGAGAAAAGTATAGAAACTTTCATTTCTAAGTTTTGGCTAAAACCCGTTCCTATTGAATTTGACATCATTCAGCATATTAGTTTCATTATAAAATTCAAATATGCAGAAGCCATTTCTATTGATATTCATTATTTTTGTGGTTTAGAATTTAAAATACAATATATGGATTGCCCCTGCTGTTCAGGAAAATCATACGAAGAATGCTGTAAGCCTTATCATACCGGAGAAAAGCATGCTCCTACTGCTGAAGCTCTGATGCGTTCAAGGTTCTCTGCTTTTGCCATCCCGAATGGTGAATATCTGATGGAAACTACTCTTCCGGGAAAAAGAAAATACCACAATAAGAGAGATCTTCAGGAATGGGGAGAAATCAACCAATGGACAAAACTGGAAATTATCCGGACTCCTGCTTTAAACCAGGTAGAATTTAAAGCTTATTATACAGATCAGGACGGCCATCCGCAGCTTCATCATGAGTTTTCCTTTTTTCAGAAGATGCATGAGCGCTGGTATTATGTTTCAGGAGAGTTTTTGGATTAATACGACGAGAAAGAACCTTATAGTTTTCTTATAAACCACCCCGTCAAAAATCCAAAGAATTTTTGACACCCCTCCGGTGGAGGGGAATGCCTCAGTAAATATTGTACATTGATATATAAAAATCCCCGCAGAATTGTCTGTGGGGATTTTTTATCTTTTATCCAAAAATGATTGGATTAATATTTTTTAGTGAGCATCAGTCCCGTCAATTCCGTGAGCGTGACCGTGTGCCAATTCTTCCTCAGTTGCCGGACGAGTGCTTAAAACTTCCACATCGAAATCTAACACTTTTCCTGCCATTGGGTGGTTAAGATCTGCAACTACAACTTCTGGTGTTACTTCTACCACAAATGCCTGGAAATTGTTCCCCTGGTTATCAGATAAAGGTAAGATAGCTCCGATAGGTGGAGTTCCTGATTCTTTAAACATCTCAATTGGCAATTGAGCGATAGCGTCAGGCTGTCTTTCACCATAAGCTTCTTCAGGCTGAATTACAAAAGCAGCTTTATCACCAGCTTTTAAACCTAAGATATTTTGTTCAAACTTTGGAATCATCATTCCTACACCATACAAAAATGTAAGTGGATTTTCTGCTGTTGTTTCTTCTACAAGAACTTTAGTTCCGTCCGCTTCAATAGTGTGGAGAATGTAACGTACAGCTACAACGTGATTGTTTTCAATTGTCATATTTTTTCTTTTTTTTCGTGATTTTGTCTCACGATTAATAATACAAATATACTATTTTTGAAATGATTCAATAAGCTTGAAAGTGAGGAGATGGAAGAAGGAAGCTATGAAAGGCATAAAGAAAACAGATCTTCCTTTTGCTTTAATTCCATAATAATTTCCAGCCTTTATTTTTTTCTGCTTTCATCACGTTTTTTCTGCCTCAGGACAAAGAGATATAAACTTTCTACTTTTGTTCTTGCCCAGGGTGTTTTTCGTAAAAATTTCAGAGAAGAACTGATGCTTGGATTATCTGTAAAGCATTTTATATTGATCTGCTCACCTAATTTCTCAAAGCCTTTGTAGTATTCTACCAATTCTTCAAGAATAGCATCAAGCCTTTTTCCGTGTAGAGGATCTTTTGATTTTTCTTCCATAACGCAGTAAAATTAAAACATTTTATCAGACCTGACGACTAAAATTGTTTAAACTCTTAATCTTTAGTATTTTTGATGAAGCTATTTCGTAGCTATAAAAATTATTCGTTATCAACCAATATGAGCAAAAACAACGAAGCAAACAGAAAGAAAAATAAAAAGCAAATTGATCAGAAAAAACGGAAAATACAGAATGCAGAAGCAGAAAGGAAAGCTCGTTTAAAACAAATTCTGGAAGATTTCAAAGTAAAAAAAGACCCCGATGATCAGCCCTAGAGCCTCTTCATTATTCAACTTATTTACTTTAAACAATAATAAATTTTATGAAAATTCTGCATACTGCCGACTGGCATTTGGGAAAAAGACTGGATCGCTTTTCACGTATGGAAGAGCAAATCCTGGTAATGGAAGAGATCATAGGCATTGCCGATGAGGAACATGCAGATCTTATTCTAGTGGCCGGTGATCTTTTTGATAATTTTAATCCGGGTGTAGAAGCCGTTGAGCTTTTTTATAAAACCCTGAAACGTTTATCCCTGAATGGGAAACGTCCTGTGATTGCTATTTCCGGGAATCATGATTCTCCAAGCTTAATCAACGCTCCTGATCCACTGGCCCGGGAATGCGGAATTATTTTAATAGGTCATCCCAAAGCAGAGATAAAACCTTTCGGAACAGAATATTTCAACATTTCAAACTCAAAAGCAGGTTTTATAGAACTGAAAATTGAGGGTATAAATTTCCCCATAAGAATCCTTCATACCCCTTTCGCCAATGAAATCCGTCTAAAGGAATATTTTGGCGAAAATAAAGAGGAAGAAATCAATAAAGTGCTTTCAGAGACATGGAAAAACCTTGCCGATCAGTTTTGCGATGATTCCGGAGTTAATCTTCTGACTGCCCATTTGTATATGAATAAGAGGGGTGCTGAAATTCTGGAAGAACCGGAAGGAGAAAAACCTATTAAAATTGGGAATGCAGATCTGATATTTTCCGACACTATTCCTGAGCAGATTCAATATACAGCATTAGGTCACCTTCATAGCTTTCAGAATATCGGAACGAAAGAAAAGCCCGTTGTTTACTCATCTTCTCCCCTTTGCTACAGTTTCAGTGAAGCAGGACAGACAAAGTATGTTTCGATTATTGATGCAGAACCGGGAAAGGCGGTTACCTACGAGAAAAAAGTATTGAAAAGGGGACGAAATCTGGTAAGAAAAACATTTTCCTCTGTAGAAGATACAGTTCAATGGTTAGGTGAAAATCCGAACACATTTATAGAACTTACACTGGAAAGTGAGACTTTTTTAACAGCTGATGAAAGAAGGTTAATTTATCAGTCTCATAACGGGATTGTTCATCTTATTCCAAAAGTAAAAAACCGTGAGCTCGCCGAAGAGCAAGGCCATGAAATCAATTTAAATCAGAATATTGATATATTATTCAAAGATTATTTTAAATCTAAAAACGGCGGACAGGAAGCCAATGAAGAACTGATGAATTTGTTTAACGAAATTTTAAATGCATAAGCCATGATTCCTGTTCAATTAACTATCGAAGGACTTTACTCTTATCAGGAACGCCAGACCATTGATTTCAGAAATCTTACCGAAGCGGGATTGTTTGGTATTTTCGGTGCGGTAGGTTCCGGAAAATCATCAGTATTGGAAGCCATTTCGTTTGCTTTGTATGGAGAAACGGAACGTCTGAACATGCGTGACAAAAGGGCTTACAACATGATGAATTTAAAATCAAACAGTTCTTATATTGAATTTGATTTTGTGAATTATGAGAATAAACTCTTCCGTGCTACCCGCGACTTTAAAAGAAATTCAAAAAAATTCGAGGAGGTAAAACCCAACGCGGTTACTTTCTATGAAAATATCAATGGTAAATGGGTACCTTTAGACCACTCGAATGCAGAGCTTATCATCGGTTTAAGCTATTCCAATTTTAAAAGAACCATCATCATTCCGCAGGGTCAGTTCAAAGAATTCCTTGAATTGGGTGCTGCAGAACGAACAAATATGATGAAGGAGATCTTTAACCTTCAGAAATTTGATCTTCAGAACAATGTTTCTGTACTCAATGTAAAAAACAGATCTGAACTGGACCAGCTTGAAGGACAGCTAAAAGGTTTTGAAGAAATCAATGAGGAAAAAATCCAGATACAGAAAGAGCAGCTGGCCGGGGAACAGAAGATACTCTCAGAATCGAATGCAAAACTGGAAAAGATTTTCAACACTTATCAACAGCTGAAAAACTTAAAAAACGATTTTGACAGTTTACAGCAGAATAAGGAAAAATTCAGAAAACTTTCTGAAGAAAAACCTCAGATGGATTCGTTGGAAGTACAGACGGAATTATATGACCGCGTTTTCAGGCTCTTCAATCCATTGATTATTGAGAAAAATAAGCTTTCAAAAGAAATTTCAGATAAGCGGAACGAGAGAGAAGAACAAGTGAAAGCATGGCAGGAAACTGAAAAAGCTTTTAATATCATAAAAGAACAGCTCACTGCTCTTGAACCACAATTTAATGCTTTAGACCATTCTAGAATTCAGGAAAATGACATGAGTCTTATTATTCAGATCCTGAAGTTTTCCGAAGAGATCAAAACCCTGAAGGAAAGAACTCAGAAAGGTTCAGAAAAGGTAAAGGAGGTAGATCTCAATAAAGAGAAGATCCAAAAGACGATTGATGAACTTTCTTCACAGGTTAAAATATTGAAAGAACAAAAACTGGATTCCGCCTTACTTTCTGAAGTGGGAAACTGGTTTATTCAACAAAAGAATTTAAAAAAGTTACAGCAGGAACAAACTGAAAAGATCGGGAAACATCAAAAACAGATTGAAGAAATTGCTGAGGAATTAAAACCTTTTGCCTATAACGAAAATTATAAAGAAGATTTCAAAAACAGGAAAGAAACATTAGAAGCAAAGAAAAAAGAACTTTCCCAAAAACTGGATCATCTTAAAATACAAAAAGAGCTTTCCCGTTTTGCCAGCGAGCTTCATGACGGAGAAAACTGTCCGCTTTGCGGTTCTAAGGAACATCCGCATATTGTAGAATTTCATGATGTCAATGCTGAACTGCAGGAAATTCAGGAGAACATTACAGCTGTTGAACAGGAAATAAACGACCTTCAAAAGCAGGAAGCTGAAATTGATAAAATCCTGGACCGCAAAAAAATCTTTGAGGAACAGCTTCTTTCGGAGCAGAAAATTATTCTTCAGATACAGAAGGATATTGAAAATCATATTCTGAATTTCACATGGAAACCATTCTCTCCGGATCAGGAAGAGGAATTTGAGAAAAAACGCTCTGATTCATTTGCTTTGGAAAAAAAGATTGAAGAACAGGAGCGAAACATTGCTTTGGAAAGAGAATCTTTAGAAAAAGAAAGCAAAACACTGGAAAAATATAAGAGTGCTTTGGAAGCTTTCCGGATGGAAGAAGTTTCGAAGCAGGAACAGATCAATATCAGTCGTTCAGGACTTAAAATTCTGGAGTGGAATCTGTATGCTCAAAAGGAAATAACAGAGGTTGATGATGCGTATCAAAAGCTGGTACGATCTAATAAAGAAACTGAGGAAAACTATCAAAAGGCATTACAACAGGAAAAAATTCTTTCTCCAAAACTGGCAGAGCAAAAAGCTATTGTCAGCCAATCTGAAAAACAGATCACAGAGCTTGAGAAGGAAATTTCCGGCAATGAAGAAGCTATTGGCAAGGCTTTGACAGATCAGAATTTCATTGAGTTCAAAGAGGTTGAAAATATCTTACTTCAGGATATCAATATTCAACTTGTGAGAGCTAAAATCCAGAATTTCAAAGTTGAATTTGAAGCGTTGAAGAAATTCATCGGCGAGTTGGAATTAAAACTGAAGGGACTTTCATTCGATAATGAACAGTTTTCTCTGGCTGAACAGCAGTTCAGTGAGGCCCAAATTGAGCAGAAAAAAATCAGTGATTCTGTTGTAACAAAAACAGCAGAAATAGACCGTCTGGAAAAAGAATTTGTAAAAAAAGGAGATCTTCTGAAAGAGCTGGCAAAGCTTCAGAAACGTTCTGGGAATTTAAAGATCATGATGAATCTGTTTAAAGGAGCAGGTTTTGTACAGTACGTTTCATCGATTTATCTGAGACAGCTTTGCGATCATGCCAATGTACGTTTTCATCGTATGACCAGAAACCAGCTGAGCCTGCAGCTTAATGAAAATAATGATTTCGAGATCATCGATTACCTCAACGAGGGAAAAAGCAGAAGTGTAAAAACGCTTTCCGGAGGACAGGCATTTCAGGTATCTTTAAGTCTGGCGCTGGCACTGGCAGAAAGCGTTCAGGCCAATGCACAGGCAGATAAAAACTTCTTCTTTATTGATGAAGGCTTCGGAACTCAGGATACGGAATCTGTGAACATTGTGTTTGAAACGCTCACCAATCTGATGAAAGAAAACAGGATTGTGGGGATTATTTCGCACGTTGAAGAACTGAAGGAAAAGATTCCTACTGCTCTGAATATTATCAAAGACGAAGAAAGAGGAAGCGTGATTGAAATTATTTAACTGAAATATTTTAAATGACAAAAGCCACAAAAGAATAATTCTTTTGTGGCTTTTGCTATCAATAAACTTCCCTGTTACAGTCCTTTTATAACGGGTTTTACTTCTTTTCCAAACAACTCAATAGACTTCATCATCACATCATGAGCAGGATCTCCCACATCCATATGTCCGATAAATCTGGTAATTCCGAAAATCTCTTTCATATAAGCAATTTTGTCTGCTACTTCTGCCGGACTTCCGATAAATAAAGCACCATCTTTGCTTCTTCCACCATCATACTGCGCTTTTGTGTAAGGAGCCCATCCTCTGGAAGCCCCAATTCTATCCATCTGGGATTTATAATTATTGAAATACCCATCTACTGCTTTCTGATCGTCACTCACAAAAGTATGCGAATGAACGGCAATCTGCATTTTCGACACATCATGTCCTGCTTTTTGGTATTCCTGCTTATAGAACTCGATCAGATTTCTAAACTGAATCGGCATTCCTCCAATAATAGCTACCACTAAAGGCATTCCCAATTGTGCTGCGCTTAAAACAGACTGTGGAGTTCCCCCTACCGCTCTCCAGATTGAAAGTTTCCCATCATTTTTTGCTCTTGGATATACCGTTTGGTTCTGCATCGGGGCACGAAGCTTTCCGGACCAACTTACATTTTCCTCAGAATTAATTTTCAGTAATAATTCTAATTTTTCATCAAATAACTGTTCATAATCATTCAATGAATACCCATACAACGGAAATGATTCAATGAAACTTCCACGGCCTACGAATATCTCAGCTCTTCCGTCAGAAATCAGATCCAGTGTTGAAAAATCTTCATATACTTTTACCGGTTCCGAAGAGCTCAAAACAGTAACTCCACTGGCCAGTTTTATATTTTTTGTAATACTTGCTGCCGCTGCCAAAACTATTTCCGGAGAGGAAACAGCATAATCCGGACGGTGATGCTCTCCCATTACAAACACATCAATTCCAACCTCATCCATCAATTTTACCTGATCCAGTATTTCACGGATCTTAATTCCTGCATCTCTATATTTTCCGGTTGACTGGTCAAAAACCAGATCACCGAACATTCCTATTCCTAATTCCATATTGTTGATTTTAGTGATACAAAATTACGGCTACGAAAAATCAAAAACATTGATGTTTGGTAAGATCGACAGGTATTTTTTTAAACACTAATAACACGAATTTATCACTAATAACACGAATTGTCATTGCGAGCAAAGCGAAGCAATCTCAATACAGTTATATAATAATATTAAAGGAATATTCAAGAAAAAATCCAGCCTGGTTTTAGGCTGGATTCTATTATTATTTCTTAAGATATAAATCAAAATAATCTGTAATCTTCTGCATCAGGTGAACCCTGTCTTTTCCGATCACATTATGAGGATGTCCCGGATATGTAAAGTAATCTAACTGTACTCCGTTATCAACCGCAGACTTGATGAATTTTATAGAATGCTGCCATACTACCACATCATCCTGTGCGCCGTGAATCATCAGTAATTTCCCTTTCAGATTCTGAACTTTATCCAAAAGATTAGCTGCTGCATATCCCTGTGGATTTTCCTGTGGAGTATCCATATATCTTTCTCCGTACATGATCTCATACATACTCCAGTCAATTACTGGTCCTCCAGCGACACCTACTTTGAATACATCCGGCTTACGAAGCATGAAGCTTGTTGTCATAAATCCTCCAAAGCTCCATCCATGGATTCCCATTTTTTCTCCATCTACATAAGGAAGAGACTTTAAGTACTCTACTCCTTTCATCTGATCGTTCATTTCTGTGGTTCCCAGATTTCTGAATACAGCCTGCTCAAATTTCAGCCCACGGTTAGAAGAACCTCTTCCATCCATAGTGAAAATAATATACCCGTTCTGAGCCATATATTCGTACCAAAGGTTTCCTGAAGCCGGGAAGCTGTTGGTGATCAGTTGTAAGTGCGGTCCGTTATACAGATAAACAATGGTAGGATATTTTTTATTCGGATCAAAATTGGTTGGAAGAATTATTTTTCCATACAAAGGAGTTCCGTCATCTGCCTTTAGTTCTACGTTTTTAATTTCCGGTCTCTGATAATTCTTTAATGGATTTTCAGAAGTAAGAATATTTGTAGATTTTAAATTAGCAGTATTAATAATATTGGCAACTCTGGGTGAATTGGCATTGCTATAAGCATCGTAAAGGTAGTTTCCATCACTGCTCAAAGTTCCGGCATGCATCCCTTCTGTGCTGTCCAGTCTCTGCATTTTGAAATTGGTCCAGTTGATTCTGTATAAATGTCTTTCTAAAGGAGTTTCTTTTGTTGAAGTGAAATAGATTTCTTTTTTCTTTTCATTGAATCCTAAAATATCTGTTACCAGCCAGTCACCTTTTGTGATTTGTGCTACCAGTCCTTTTTCTAAACTATAATGGAACAAGTGATTATATCCCGTTCTCTGACTCTGCCAGATAAAGTCTGTATTGGAATTCGGGAAGAAAGTAAGCGGATGCTGCGGCTCTACATATTTGCTGTCTGTTTCTTCAAATAATGTTTTTACCAGCTCTCCGGTAGCAGCATCGTACTGATTCATTTTCATATGATTCTGACCTCTGTTCAGAACTCCTACAAAGATGTACTTAGAATCCGGGCTCCATGTAACGGCTGTTAAATATTGATCTTTTTCGCCTTCAACTTTTAAGAAAGTCGTAGCCTGAGTTTTAATATTGAAAACCCCTAATGTTACCTGATGAGAAGTCTGGCCAGCCATCGGATATTTGATATTATGATTTACAGCAGGCGTTACGGACCAGTCAATAATCGGGTAATCCGCTACCATGCTCTGATCCATTTTATAGAACGCTACACTCTCGGAGTTGGGTGCAGGGAAAATTCCGGTATCAATTCCGAATTCATTTCTGTGAACCGCCTGTCCGCTGATGATATTTTCGTTGGCTTCGTTAGTTACAGCAATGGTTTTTCCGTTTCTGTTTACAAATAAATTATTCTTTGCTGTGAAGGCAAAAGTATGGCCATCACCAAACATTTTCACATTGGCAGCATCCTGATCTACAACAGCTGTATTTTTTACTTTCCAGTCGTTTCCTGATTTTTCAATCCAAGACATTTTACCAGCTGTAGTAAAATATCCATTGGAATTCCCTGTAAATTTGATGGCAGGAACAGCCTTCAGCTTATCGTTGGATAAGTTTCTATTCAGTTGGCTTAAAGAGATCAGGGTATCCTGTTTATTAGCTTTCAAATCTGTAATCAGATAACCGCCTTTCACAGCCTGTATGTATGACTTTCCGTCTGCAGCCCATGAAAATTGGGAAATATTTTTCACTGCAAGGTTTGTTCTCATCCCATTTACAGCCTCTGCCATGGTAAATTTCTGGGTCTGGGCAAATGCTGAACTGCCCAAAACCAGCATCAATAAAGAAAATTTATGTAATTTCATTGTATAAAATTGAATCCTTCAAAAATAAGAAATAAAAACCATCCGTTAAGAAATGTTAAATTAAAACATTCATAAAATGGAATCCATGCTTTCAAAGAAATTATTTCTTAACTTAATAGGTGGGATTTTAAAGGTATCAGAATAAGTCAATCGTGAATTGTTAATCCGCTTTGCTTGTCAATCTTCATTTTTAACAGCCACAATCATTCACTTGCGAAGCAAAATTGACTATTGATGTAAAAAAATGAATTTCTTATCCTATATCAATGATTTGTATATACTCCCTATCCTAAATTTGCATCATTAATAACAAACAAAAAATACGAAATACAATGGCAACAAAATGGATCTTAGACCCAACGCATAGTGAAATTACTTTCAAAGTAAAACACATGATGATCTCTAACGTAAAAGGAAGCTTCAGAACTTTCACTGCTGAAATTGAATCTGAAGACGAGTTTTTTGCAAACGCAAAAACTACAGCTACTATTCAAACAGATTCTGTATTCACAAACAATACAGACAGAGACAATCACTTGAAGTCAGCAGAATTTTTCAACGCTGAAGCACATCCTACGATCACTTTTGAATCTCAGGCATTAAATAATTCGATTGTTGGAAATCTTACGGTTAACGGAGTTACAAAACCTATCACTCTTGATGTAGACTTCGGAGGAATCAATGTAGACCCATGGGGAAATACAAAAGCAGGTTTCTCTTTTGAAGGAAAAATCAGCAGAAAAGATTTTGGATTAAACTGGAATGCAGCTCTTGAAGCAGGAGGTGTAATGGTAAGTGATGATGTAAAGATAGCTGGTGAATTACAGTTTGTAAAACAAGCATAATTTATAACACATATTATAAAAGGTTCAGGGATTTGTCTAAAAGCCTTGAACCTTTTATTTTTTTTATACTCTTCAATATTTTAATTTATGAACCTCAACGATCTTCAAAACATAAGCAATAGTTTTAACAGCACACAGAGGATGCCCGTTTTATTTCTTGGACATGGTTCACCTATGAACGCCATTGAAGAAAACCAATTTGTACAGGGTTTCCGGAAAGCAGCCTCTGAAATTCCTAAACCTAATGCAATTCTTTGTATTTCTGCCCACTGGTATACAGACGGAACTTTTGTAACGGCTATGGATATGCCAAAAACCATACACGATTTTTATGGTTTTCCAAAAGCCCTTTTTGATGTGCAGTATCCTGCTCCCGGAAGCCCAGAACTGGCAAAGGAAACGGCAGAACTTCTACTTCCGGTTGATGTGGAAGAAGACCACAGCTGGGGACTGGATCATGGTGCATGGTCTGTAATCAAACATATGTATCCTGATGCCGATATTCCTGTGATTCAATTGAGCATTGACCATACAAAACCAGCCCAATATCATTATGATCTTGCTAAAAGGCTTAATAAATTGCGTGAGAAAGGTATTCTGATCATCGGAAGCGGAAATATTGTTCATAATCTCCGTCTCATCGACTGGAAAAATATCAATACAGTTGGGGCCGGCTGGGACTGGGCAATAGAAGCCAGAGAGAAAACCAACAACTGGCTACTTGATGGAAATTTCCAGAATATTATTGATTATCAGAAACAGGGAACTTTCCTACAGTATGCTGTTCCTACACCTGATCATTATCTTCCTTTGTTGTATACTTTAGGGCTGAAAGATCAGTCTGAAGAGCTTACTTTGTTCAATGATGAACTTATCGGAGGCTCACTGAGTATGACGAGTGTAAGAATTGGATAATCTGATATTGCAATAAAAAAGGAAATACCTCAGTTGGGATATTTCCTTTTCTTTTTATAGTGGTAATATTATTTACTGTACTGCTTTTAACACATTGATGTTTCCGTAGCCGTAGCTTGAATTAACATTTGGATAGTAGGTTGCAGACTGTCTCATTTTATTAAGCACCTGATCTCTTGTCCATGATGGATTTTTGGCCCAAACCAAGGCTGCAATTCCTGCCGTAGCAGCTGTAGCTACTGAAGAACCACCCACATAATCTGCCTGCCCGTTGTAATAGCTCAAAACCGGAACCGTATTTCCTGAAGCTCTTTCCATCTGGAAGGTAAAATCAATCTGGCTTCCGGAGTGGCAAACATCACATTTCTGATTGGATGTATTCTCTTTTACTCCTGTTATTGCCTGAGTTTCTGACATTGACGCAGGGAAAATAACCCCTACAAAATTGGTAAAGCTGGTAGAAGTTCCTCCGGCACAGAAAATTAGTTTTCCTTTAGAATAAGCATACTTAACACCGTCTTCAATTTTTCCGACAGAGAAAATATGTCCCATTGACATTGAAATGATTTTTACACTGGTATTGTTACCCAACTCTGTAAAAGCCGTTTTTACAGCAGTCTGCTCACTGGATGTTTCCAGAACAACATTTTCTGCAGCTCTGTAGGCGATCAGATTGGCATTATAAGCAACTCCTACAGGCAGTCCTGCATTATTTCTCGGGGCTGTCATTACGGAAGCCATTTTTGTTCCGTGCCCACACTGATCTCCGGATCCGTCTGAATTATACACTCCCAACTTGCTGATTGTTCTTCCTGAAGATACGCCGTTGTTAAAGCTTCCTCCCAATAAAGTCTGCTCCGGAGAAACTCCTGTGTCAATAAGTCCAATGGTAACGCCTGCTCCCGTACTGTAGCTCCATGCTTCAGGAATGCTGTGCTTGGTGAAAGCCCAGGGAATTTTTGCGCTTGGTGTTGTAGAGGTGTAATCTGCCGTACTTAATGTTGATGAAGAGAAACCACATCCTGATGAACCACTTCCTGAAGATTTTGCTGCTGCATTATATTGAGCTTCAAATTCAAAATAATGATAGTCAGCCGGCTCTACATATCGAATATTTTTCATTTGTCGAAGAGCAGCAACGGTTTCCTCATTTTCAATAACAACATCCATTTGGTTAAGATACTGATCTGAAAGAAGAAGAAAATTTCTCTCCTCTTTTCCTTCATATTTTTTGATCACAGCAAGAACTTCTTTTTCCATATCGTTGCTGTTTGGAGATTTACTTCTGTCAAAATCATCTTTAGAAGCTCCGAAACCTATAGATACCATTTTGTTTCCGCGGAAAATAGCACTCCAGACGAGATGATCAGATTCATTCTTCCAGTTGAAGGTTCCGTCTGTTTTAATAGCCTGATTAATCCTTTCATTGATCTGTTTTGCAGTCAGTGGATCTTTCTGTGACATTTCTGTTTTTACATTTTCGTTCTGAAGTTCTTCTCTGGAACACGAGTTTAAGGCAAAAAATATTGCCAGTAGGAATACAGTTTTTTTCATATGTTATAATTTTGGTTGGAGCCACAATATAACACTTTCATGGGAATTAAAAACTTAAAAAAAATGAATTTAGCATTACATGAATATTAAATTACAATATCTTCTCGTAGCAGACACTTTGCTCTATTCCAACGTATTGCCCATAATTGGGTATTCTGTAAAATCCGTTTTTCTCATATACGGAAATAGCATTTTTCAGATCCCGAGAAGTTTCTAAAACCGCCTTTTTAAAATTCAATTCTACGGCCCAGCTTTCCAGTACCTTTACAATCGTTGAACCCAGTCCTTTTTTCCTGAATTCCGGATTGGTGAACATTCTTTTTATTTCTACTGTATCTTCGGAAAAAGGTTTGAATGCTCCACAAGCTGCTGGAATAGCATCAATATAAACTACAACACAGTTTTTAATGGTATCAATTTTATTAAACTGAGCAAAGAAGTCATCTTCCTCACCGTTATGTTCTGCTAAAGTAGCGTCAAGATATTTTACTAATTTTTGAAAGTCCGGATTTGTAGAATCTGTTCTAAGTACATTCATCTCTATTTGATTTAAAAATTGAAGTTAAAGATTTGTGAAAGCAAAAAGCTCCCTTTCGGAAGCTTTTATTTATTTAAGGTTTAGTTGACAACAAATTTTCTTTCATTGATCAGCTCTGCAATTGCCAGCATATCTTTACCGATCAGACGGTCATCTTCAAGCTTAGCCACTTTGGAGCGAAGCACTGTAAAGTTTTCTTCAATTACTTTGGAGCATTTTGCGGGTCTTCTGAATTCCAGTCCCTGAGCAGCAAACATCAACTCAACGGATAAAATATTCACAAGGTTTCCAAGAACCTGATTGAATTTTCTTCCTGAAATACTTCCCATGGAAACATGATCTTCCTGTCCTAAACTTGTAGGAATAGAGTCTGCTGACGCCGGGAAACATAATGTTTTATTTTCTGTAACCAAAGCAGCTGAAGTATACTGAGGAATCATAAACCCTGAGTTTAATCCTGAGCTTTCCGTCAATAATCTTGGTAATCCGTACTTTCCTTCTAATAATAAATAACTTCTTCTGTCAGAAATATTTCCTAATTCTGCAGCCGCCAATGTAGCATAGTCTAAAGGCAGAGCCATCAGCTGCCCGTGGAAGTTACCTCCTGAAATAGATTCTTCAGCACTTAATACAATCGGGTTGTCTGTTACGGAATTCAATTCTGTTTCTGCCATACTTCTAAGGTGCTCAAAAGCATTTCTGCTGGCTCCGTGAACCTGTGGTACACATCTCATGGAATAAGGATCCTGAACTCTCTCACAATCTTCGTGAGCTTTCATATTTTCTGATCCTTTTAAGAATTTAAGCATTCTTGCCGCTACTTTTTTACTGCCCTCAAAAGGTCTGATCTCATGAAGCTCTTTTTTGAACGGACTCGCAGAACCTCTGTATGCTTCTATACTCATTGCAGCAGTCATATCCGCAAGATCTAATAAATATTCAAATTTTTCAAGCCCTTTGATTGCATGAGCAAGGATAAACTGGGTTCCGTTGATCAATCCTAATCCTTCTTTTGGTCCTAAAGCCAGTGCTTCAAGGTCGTGTTTCTTCAGAACTTCCATGGTATCAGAAACCTGATTTCCTTCCCAAACCTGGCCTAAACCAAGTAAAGGTAACACCAGATGTGCCAAAGGAGCAAGGTCTCCCGAAGCTCCTACAGATCCTTGTTCAGGAACCACCGGAATAATATCTTTTTCCAGCATCAGAATCATTCTTTCAATAACTTCAAGAGAAACTCCGGAAAATCCTTTTGAAAGTGCATGAACTTTAGCAATCATCATGATCTTGGAAAGTTCTTTATCAATTGGTTTTCCTACTCCTACTGCATGAGAAATGATCAGGTTATATTGTAACTGAGCTGTTTCGTCTGCCGATATTTTAGTATCACATAAAGGTCCGAACCCAGTATTGATTCCATATACACATCTGTCAGACTCTACTATTTTCTGTACGTTTTTCTGAGATTTTAAGATTTGTTCTTTTGCGGCTTTATTAAGCTTGGCTTTATTTGGCTTTTTACAGATTTCCAGAACATCATGGAAAGTAAAAACATCTACCCCGTATATCATTTCTAAAAAATTTTCTTAAAATTACGCATTTAACAATAATTGGAAAAGCTAAATTTCAATCTTCTATATTTTTATATCAACAAGGAAATTATTTTACTATTTTTAGCCCCGAAATTAAAAACAATAATACATGAGACTGAAAACTCTACTCCTTGCTTTATGTGTAGCAAGTACAACATCTTTCGCGCAGAAAGTAAAATACTCTAAAGAGGACATCAAAAAAATGGAAACTTATCTCTTTAATGAAGGTTTTAATACTCCATCTCCTAAGAAAACATCTACCATTATCTTAAAAGACGGAACTACCTACAAAGGTTTCTGTAATAAGATTGAAACCAAAAAAGGACAGATCTACGAAGTCGCTATTAAAGACAGTGTCACCAAAAAGAATGCTACTTTCAATGCTGATCAGATCAATGAGATGTATGTGTATCCAAGCAATGCAGAAAAGATTGCAAAAGTGGCAAAATACATGGGAAATATCAGAAATTTCGGAACTAAAAAATTGACGAAAAACACCAATAATGATAGAATTTATTTTGTCAACCAGACTGTTTCTCTAAAGAACAAAAAAGATGATAAGGAATTTCTGATGCAGGTTATCAATCCCGGTTTTGATGATATTATTTCAGTATACCACGATCCCAGAGCTAAAGAAACCACAGGGTTTTCTGTAATGGGCTCTCCACAGCTTGGAGGCGGGGTTATCAAATCTTATTATGTAAAAAAGGGCGACAAAGTAATGTGGCTGCATAAAGATGATTTTGAAGACAATTATGATTTTCTTTTTGGAGACAATCAGGAGTTTATAAAAAAGTATCCTAAAAACTCTGTGGAATGGGATTATCTAAGCTTTCTGATCTATCAATATACAGAAATGAATCACGGATAAAATACTTCTAAAAATAAATTAAAGCCTGCGGACTGATCTGCAGGTTTTCTTTTTTAAATAGGGAAAGTTTCCTTAATTTTGTTATATGAATCCTTCTTTAGAACTACAGCTCAAAACCTTACCATCCGAACCCGGCGTTTATCGTTATTATGATAAAAACGAACAGCTTTTGTATGTTGGGAAAGCTAAAAATCTGAAAAAAAGGGTTCTCTCCTATTTCAACAAAAACCTTTCCGGATACAGGATCAAAATAATGGTCGGGAAAATCCAGCGATTGGAAACGACAATTGTAAACAGTGAGTATGATGCGCTTTTATTGGAAAATAATCTGATCAAAGAACATCAGCCGTTTTATAATGTCATGCTGAAGGATGACAAAACCTATCCGTGGATCTGCATCAAAAATGAAGATTTCCCAAGAATTTTTCTGACCAGAAATGTAATTAAAGATGGGTCCGAATATTATGGCCCTTATGCAAAAGTGCGTCCCGCAAAGATTTTACTGGATACGATCAAGCATATTTACAAGCTTAGAACCTGCAACCTGAATCTTTCTCCGGCCAAGATTGCTGAAGGAAAATATAAAGTCTGTCTGGAATATCATATCAAAAACTGTGAAGGCCCGTGTGAAGATCTTGAAAGCAAAGAAGAATATGATGAAAAGATAGATGCCATTCGTGGAATTATCAAAGGGGATTTCCGAAAAGCGAAGGATTATCTGGTCAATCAGATGATGAAACTGGCTTCCAATCTTCAGTTTGAACAAGCTCAGATTATTAAAGAAAGACTCGATATTCTGGAAGATTACCAGGCTAAGAATACTGTAGTCAACCCTAATATTGACGATGTGGATGTCTTCGGAATGACCAGTGATGAAACGGCAGCATATGTCAATTTCTTTAAAATCAGAAATGGAAATATCATCCAGAGTTTTACTACTGAGATCAAAAAGATTCTTGAAGAAACGGATGAAGACATTATGGAAGAGGCGTTGATCGAGATTCGTCAGAAGTTTTCCTCAGATTCCAAAGAAGTCCTTTTACCGTTTCATTTGTCTGTAGAAATTCCTAATGTAAAACTGATAGTTCCTAAGGTTGGAGATAAAAAAAGAATTGTAGAGCTTTCCGAAAAGAACGCTAAAGAATATCGTCTGGAAAAACTGAAACAGGTTCAGATTGTAGATCCTGAAAGGCATACCAACAGAATCATGGCAGAAATGCAGAAACTTCTCAGAATGCCTGTAGAGCCAAGACATATTGAAGGTTTTGATAACTCAAATATCCAGGGAACCAATCCTGTCTCAGCATGTGTTGTTTTCAAAGATGGCAGGCCAAGTAAAGCAGATTACAGAATTTTCCATCCTAAAACAGTGGAAGGACCTAACGATTTTGCTACTATGGAAGAAGTGATCTACCGCCGCTATAAAAGAATGCTTGATGAAGGTGAAGATCTTCCACAGCTTATTCTGATTGACGGAGGAAAGGGACAGTTGTCTTCTGCGGTAAAAAGTCTTAGATTATTAGGATTATACGGAAAAATCACCATTGTAGGTATTGCCAAAAGGCTGGAAGAAATTTTCTTCCCCGAAGATTCTATTCCTTTATATCTGGATAAAAAATCTGAAACTTTAAAAATACTTCAGCGTGTACGTGACGAGGCTCACCGATTTGGGGTAAAGCATCACAGAACAAGAAGAAAAAATTCTACAATAAAATCTGAACTGGAAGAAATTCCAGGTGTTGGAGAAAAAACTATTGAGCTGCTTCTGTCTAAGCTGAAGTCTGTAAAACGTATCAAAGAAGCCAATAGGGAAACGCTGGAAGAAATTTTAGGGAAAAGTAAGGCTAAAGTAATTTGGGAGTTTTTTAATGCCGATTGATGATCTGGCACAGTTTAACAGTTATTTGCCAATAACAAAATAGTCTTTTTTTATAAAATTTCACACTTATTTTCCATTTCATCAACAAGTGACAAAAATCAATATTCCTTTAAACTAAAGGATAATTTATAAAAAAAAATACGAATAAATAAATATTTTACTAAATAATAGTATTATTTATATTTTTTTCATAAATTAGTAATATCAACTAATAACGATAATACTATGAAAATTTTTCTCATTTTATAAATCTTTCTGTATTTTCATTTATCACTATAGATGGTGACTTACCCTTGTATCTTTATTGTATCTGTTTCATATAGAAAGTCAATCAAAAACCCCCTCCTAACTTTCTGAAAAAATGAAAAACACATCAGCATATATATATTATAAAAGGCTCTTTTTCAAGAGCCTTTTATGTTTATTGTTTTGTTATTTTCAGATTATTTTGCTGCAAAAACTTCTTTTGAAAATTTTCCGTCAGCCTGTGGCATATCTATCACAATGCTTCCGTTTTCAAAATAGCCTATGGTAGTAGTTCCGTCAGCCAGTTTCACTAAGAAAACTGAGTTCTTAGAAGTTGTTTTGAAAGCGGCAAACGGTACTGAACTGCCAGATTTTGCCAATATAAACTGATTAGTATCAATCTGTATTTTCTGAAGATCTAGTTTCCCATTTGAGTAGCTATTCGCTTCCGATGCTGTTGTAGGTACAATAGTTTCGGAAACTATATTCTGTCCGTTTTGAGTAGCATCTGACATTTTAGCAGGCAGCATATCTACCGGATTGGAGAATGCAACGTCTACCAAGGCTTGCTTCAATGCATCAGGAAACCCTTCTTCAAATTCTTTTATATCTGAACGTCCTTTGGATTCAAAAATGACCTTTTTATTACAGTCTTTGAACTGCAGAATCACTTTATTTGTAAATAAGCTTTTATCATTCAATACTTCTGCATTAATTACATTACAAGAATTATTTCTAGCCTCAGATGGCCATTTGTCCATTGCCTCGGTCAAAATTACATATTTCTTTCCCTGTAGCACCTTAGCTAGATAAGCTTCCAATCCAAAACTGCTATTTTTAAAGGTTTTAAATTTTTCCGGAATCACTACATATTTATAATCTGAAACCTTTTGTGTAAAAGCCATTGTTGAGCACACTACCAACGTCAGCATTAATAACTTTTTCATTTCTATAATTTTTAATCGTTTCTGAATGCCCCCATATCCAGTTTCAATGAGAAGAAATTGGAATAGAAATTAGATCCGCCTATTCCTGAATTGGTAATCGCATAATCCAGTGTAAGCCCTCTATATCTTATTCCAAGTCCCGCACTTGGCTGGAAAGAAACTTTTCTTTTAAGATCTTCTATATCTGTAATTGACTGGAATCTGTTGATCCCCAATCTCACAAAAATCATTTTCTGATATCCCAGTTCAGCTCCGGCATACGGACTGATACTTGCGAAATCTGTTGAAATCAATGAAGCAGTTTTAGCAAAATCTACATTAATTCCTGCTTCCGGTAATACATACACGCTGCTATTAATTTCAAATAATTTGCTGGCACCTACATTAAGTTTAGGCATTGTAAGTTCCAGTTTATCTTTCGGTGCCGGGTTAAATTCTTCTCCGTTAACAACAGTTGAAAGTTCTTTCTGATTGATACTCCAAAAGTTTACGGTAGTCGTAATATCTCTTACCATACCTCCAAACTTCCATCCGTTATCTGCTTTATAAATGGCTCCCACGTCAAAACCAAAACCATAACCACTTGCAAATTTACCTACATTTCTGTAAACAATTTTAGCATTTACCCCAACATCCAATTTGGGATTTCCTCCAGGTCTAAAAGCATAAGAAAGGATAGCCGCATAATCGGATTGAGAGAATTTGGTAATTTTATCATAATCAATATTTCCTTCAGAGTCAATCATCTGGGTAGTATTCAAGATATTGTCTACACCAAGTCTTACTACTGAAACACCAAAAACACCTTCTTCAAGTACTTTCGCATACGCCAGATAATCGTATTTTGCAATAGACTCAAAGTATTCTGCGTGCATGGCTGCACCCTGCCAGTCTCTTTCAACTGACATCAAACCTGCAGGGTTCCACATAGGAGCATATACATCATCCTGATTGGTAATTACTGCCCCACCCATTGCAAGACCTCTTGCTCCGGCTCCGATATTTAAGAATTCATTGGAATATTTCCTGATAATCTGAGATTGAGACAGCCCAAACAGCAGTGAAAATGCAAGTAAAAGATATTTTTTCATCATATAAATTTGATGCTTAGTTTAAGTTTTTAGTTTTTCTGGCTTTCATTAATCCATTGACTATGATTGCCAGTATCATAACGCCTGAAGCAATATAAAATATAGGGCTCATATGTTCTGATTCCCCAAAGATAAAAAAAGCTAGTATAATTCCGTAAACCGGTTCTAAATTAACTGTTAAAATTAAAGTAAAAGGTGATATATATTTCATTAATTTCACCGATTCTAACATGGGAAAAGCAGTAAAAATACTGGCTAACAAGCATATTAACGCTAAATCGCGATAGTTTATTTCATTCATCTGAAAAATTTGCCCCGAAAGCAAATAAAATATCATTAAAATAAACCATCCACAGAAAATTTCATAAAAAATAATGTTTCCTGAACTCGTTTTGCCAAACATTTTACCATTAAAAACAGAAAAAACAGTTCCAAATACAGCACACAGGATTCCGTAAATAATACCTTCTTTAAAATGAAACTCTGTTTTGAAGATTAACAGTATGCAGGCAACGATGACCGTTCCCATTATAACTTCAGATATATCGATCTTCCTTTTGAAAATAATAGGTTCCAGAATCGAAGCAAAAAGTGTGGATAAGGAAAGACAGCTTAGTGCAATAGAAACATT
Source organism: Chryseobacterium indologenes (assembly GCF_018362995.1). Lineage (NCBI taxonomy): Bacteria > Pseudomonadati > Bacteroidota > Flavobacteriia > Flavobacteriales > Weeksellaceae > Chryseobacterium > Chryseobacterium indologenes. The sequence continues at coordinate 4,125,075 of NZ_CP074372.1, read as the reverse complement.
GGAAACTTTAATAGAATAGAAAAAACAATACCAGTGCAGTGCCATTGCAAAACCTATTGCTGCCAGCTGAAAAAATATTTTCTTCGAAACCTTTATACTTTCCTTTTTAAAGACCCTGATGAATACAAAGAGAAAAACAGAAGCAAACAACATCCTGTAAAACACAAGAATCTGAGCATTGGCGTGAATTAATTTTCCCAAAATTGCAGTGAACCCCCACAAAAATACTATTAAGTGCAATCTGAAAAGTGCCAATTTATGCATAACCTATCTCCTTTTAATTATAACGTGCAAATTTACAAATCACAATCCCAAAAATTGATAAAAAAATACGTTTAATCTAAAAAAAATTAATAAAAATTAAAAACAGAGAGGAATCCATAAAAAAACCCTGAAAATTTGTTAAACTTTCAGGGCCTTCAAATAATAAACTATTAAAAAAATAAACTAGGAACTTAGAGTATTTTGCAGAGAATATCACCTCTGTTACTCTAGTGTAAAGTTAGAAAAAATATAAATTATTTAAAAATATTTTTTAGTTAAAAATTTCACAATTTACTAGAAACCAAACTATTAAACACTTGTTTTACTTCCTGTTTGCATTCCTCATAAAAATAGTATCTTTAAGCGTAAAAAATTGAAAATTTTATGGACATCGAATTCAATAAACGAGAAGATCAGAACAGATTAAAATTATCTGAAATAAATCGCTTACTCACTGAGATCAAAAAAGGAGGTGGTGAGAAGAGGCTTCAAAAGCTTCGTGATGAAGGAAAAATGACAGCTAGAGAAAGAGTAGATTATCTTCTCGATAAAGATTCAGATTCCATAGAAGTAGGAGCATTTGCAGGATATGAAATGTATAAGGAGCATGGGGGGTGTCCCAGCGGAGGAGTTGTAGTAGTTATAGGCTACGTTTCTGGAAGACAATGTATCATCGTTGCGAATGACGCTTCTGTAAAAGCAGGTGCATGGTTTCCTATCACAGGAAAGAAAAACCTGAGAGCGCAGGAAATAGCCATGGAAAATAAGCTCCCAATCATCTATCTGGTAGACTCTGCTGGTGTTTATCTTCCAATGCAGGATGAGATCTTCCCGGATAAAGAACATTTTGGAAGAATTTTCAGAAATAATGCTAAAATGAGTTCTATGGGGATTATCCAAATCTCTGCTGTTATGGGAAGTTGTGTAGCCGGAGGAGCTTACCTGCCTATCATGAGTGATGAAGCGATGATTGTGGATAAAACAGGCTCTATTTTCCTTGCCGGAAGCTATCTTGTAAAAGCTGCAATTGGAGAAAGCATCGATAATGAAACATTAGGTGGAGCTACTACCCATTGCTCTATTTCAGGAGTAACAGATTATAAGGCTAAAGATGACAAAGATGCTTTAAATAGAATCAAAAACATCATGAAGTCTCTTGGAAGTACTGAAAAAGCAGGCTTTGACAGAATTGAAAGTTTCCCACCAAAAGAAAACCCTGAAAATATTTTCGGAATTATGCCGGTTTCCAGAGCTGAGCAATATGATACTTATGAAATTATCAAATGTATTGTAGACAACTCCGAATACGAAGAATATAAACCTGATTATGGTAAAAGTATTATCTGCGCAACAGCCAGAGTTGATGGCTGGTCTGTAGGTATTGTAGCCAATCAGAGAAAGCTTGTAAAAAGTGGTAAAGGAGAAATGCAGTTTGGTGGAGTTATCTATTCAGATTCTGCAGATAAAGCAACCAGATTTATAGCCAACTGTAATCAAAGAAAGATACCTTTAATCTTCTTACAGGACGTTACCGGATTCATGGTAGGTTCCAAATCAGAACATGGTGGAATTATTAAAGACGGAGCTAAAATGGTAAATGCAGTTTCCAATTCTGTAGTTCCTAAATTTACCATCATTACAGGGAACTCTTACGGAGCAGGAAACTACGCAATGTGCGGAAAAGCTTATGATCCTAGATTAATTGTTGCATGGCCTTGGGCTGATCTGGCCGTAATGGGGGGCGCGCAAGCTGCAAAAGTACTTGCTCAGATCCAGGAATCTACGTTAAAAAAACAAGGAAAAGAAATTTCTGAAGAAGAGCACAACGAAATTCTGGATACAATTTCAAAAAAATATCAGAAACAAACTGAATCTACCTATGCAGCCGCAAGATTATGGACAGATGCCATCATTAATCCTGCAGATACAAGGAAATGGATTTCTATGGGGATTGAAGCGGCTAATCATGCCCCCATCACTGAAAAATTCAACTTAGGAGTAATTCAGGTCTGATCAGTACATTTATAAAAACAACACGGCTATTTCAGTTTGAGATAGCCGTATTTTTATATATACTTTTATTTTTTCACAAAGATGATGATTACATATTACCTTTTCAGGAGCATTCTCCCGCTATCCATTCATACTCCTCGCGCCAGGGCTTTCCTGCGCATAATCCCAACAACTTTCCACGCGTGCTGCGGGGTAACCATTACTATCGTGGCTAGGGAAGACGAATGATGAACGATAATTATGAATTAATAAATTATGAGTTGTTGAAGCGATCCTGTCTAAGAATGATCAATTTTACATTCTAAGATCTAGTATCCCCAATTATGTCATTCCGTAGGAATCCAGTCACATTGATGAGAACCTAAAAGATTCAATGGAGTATAGAAGCTTTTAATACTTTAAGCAATTTGATAATATTATACATACTTGATGATAGAATTTGAAATATATTATTTAGACTCCTACGGAGTGACAAGGGAGTGTGTACTGTGAATGATAAATGATAAATAATGAGTGATATGTCAGTTCTGGTATAGAAGCAGCAAGAATACTCATTGCTCATTACTCATTACTCATTACTCATTACTGATCCTTTACTGGCTATTACTTATTACTCATTACCAATTACCAATTACCGATTGCTCATTACTTACGTTTGAGTTGTGTACAAAGCAAAAAAAATCCTTTATCTTATGATAAAGGATTTTTAAAAATAAAATAAAAACTGGCGGCGGCCTACTCTCCCGCTTTCGCAGTACCATCGGCGCTGGTGGGCTTAACTTCTGTGTTCGGAATGGGAACAGGTGAGCCCCACCGCTAAAACCACCCTAAAGAAGGTATATAGCATCTGGCTATTTGCTGCTGGCTCTTGGCTATTTGCCATTCGCTAACCGCTAGTCGCCAATTGCATTTTTAAGCGATAAAAACTTTCACAAAGACAAAACCTTCACTGCGCATAAAGTACTTGTCGTATTTATTATTTAATAATTTGATATAGCAACCAAAGGCTATAAATCTACGGGTAATTAGTACTACTCGGCTATGACATTACTGTCTTTACACCTGTAGCCTATCAACGTCGTCATCTACAACGACCCTTAAAAGATGTCTCATCTTGAGGCGAGTTTCGCACTTATATGCTTTCAGTGCTTATCTCTTCCAAACGTAGCTACTCAGCGGTGCACCTGGCGGTACAACTGATACACCAGAGGTTTGTTCAATTCGGTCCTCTCGTACTAGAATCAAGCCCTCTCAAACATCTAACGCCCGCAATAGATAGAGACCGAACTGTCTCACGACGTTCTGAACCCAGCTCGCGTGCCACTTTAATGGGCGAACAGCCCAACCCTTGGGACCTTCTCCAGCCCCAGGATGTGACGAGCCGACATCGAGGTGCCGAACCTCCCCGTCGATGTGAGCTCTTGGGGGAGACTAGCCTGTTATCCCCGGAGTACCTTTTATCCTATGAGCGATGGCCCTTCCATACGGAACCACCGGATCACTATGTCCTGCTTTCGCACCTGATCGACTTGTAGGTCTCACAGTCAAGCACCCTTATGCCATTACACTCTACGCACGGTTACCAAGCGTGCTGAGGGTACCTTTGAAAGCCTCCGTTACTCTTTTGGAGGCGACCACCCCAGTCAAACTACCCACCACGCAATGTCCTTCTAAAAGAAGTTAGGCTCCAAGTAAGTAAAGGGTGGTATTTCAACGTTGGCTCCACCTACACTAGCGTGCAAGCTTCAAAGCCTCCCACCTATCCTACACATTACTTACTCAAAGTCAATACGAAGTTATAGTAAAGGTTCACAGGGTCTTTTCGTCCCATTGCGGGTAATCGGCATCTTCACCGATACTACAATTTCACCGAGCTCGTGGCTGAGACAGTGCCCAGATCGTTACACCATTCGTGCAGGTCGGAACTTACCCGACAAGGAATTTCGCTACCTTAGGACCGTTATAGTTACGGCCGCCGTTTACTGGGGCTTCAGTTAATGCCTTCGGTTTAACCCTAAGCACCTTCCTTAACCTTCCAGCACCGGGCAGGTGTCAGACCCTATACAGCATCTTTCGATTTAGCAGAGTCCTGTGTTTTTGATAAACAGTCGCCTGGGCCTCTTCACTGCGGCCACCATTGCTGATGGCGTCTCTTCTTCCGAAGTTACGAGACTATTTTGCCTAGTTCCTTAGCCACGACTCACTCGAGCACCTTAGGATTCTCTCCTCGACCACCTGTGTCGGTTTTGGTACGGGTTGCTTCACTTCGGCTTTTCTTGGATCAGATTACACTACAGCAGCTTCGCCCGAAGGCTAGGCCTTGACTATTCCGTCAGTCTTTAGCAGCTACATCCAACCGTCCCCTTTTTAGTGTGAGCAAGTATGGGAATATTAACCCATTGTCCATCCACTACCCCTTTCGGGTTCGCGTTAGGTCCCGACTAACCCTCAGCTGATTAGCATGGCTGAGGAAGCCTTGGTCTTTCGGTGAGCAGGTTTCTCGCCTGCTTTATCGTTACTTATGCCTACATTTTCTTTTCTATCCGCTCCACAATACCTCACGATACTGCTTCGGCGCAAATAGAATGCTCTCCTACCAGATATATCTAAAATATAAATCCATAGCTTCGGTAATATGTTTATGCCCGATTATTATCCATGCCGGACCGCTCGACTAGTGAGCTGTTACGCACTCTTTAAATGAATGGCTGCTTCCAAGCCAACATCCTAGCTGTCAATGCAGTCCAACCGCGTTGCTTCAACTTAACATATATTTTGGGACCTTAGCTGTTGGTCTGGGTTCTTTCCCTCTCGGACATGGACCTTAGCACCCATGCCCTCACTGCCGTAGAACATTTATTAGCATTCGGAGTTTGTCAGGAATTGGTAGGCGATGAAACCCCCGCATCCAATCAGTAGCTCTACCTCTAATAAACTTATATACGACGCTGCACCTAAATGCATTTCGGAGAGTACGAGCTATCTCCCAGTTTGATTGGCCTTTCACCCCTACCCACAGGTCATCCGAAGACTTTTCAACGTCAACCGGTTCGGTCCTCCACTCTGTGTTACCAGAGCTTCAACCTGCCCATGGGTAGATCACAAGGTTTCGCGTCTAATCCTACTAACTATGCGCCCTATTCAGACTCGCTTTCGCTCCGGCTCCGGTACTTAATACCTTAACCTCGCTAGTAAAATTAACTCGTAGGCTCATTATGCAAAAGGCACGCCGTCACAGCATTACGCTGCTCCGACCGCTTGTAGGCGTACGGTTTCAGGTTCTATTTCACCCTTCTATTCGAAGTGCTTTTCACCTTTCCTTCACAGTACTTGTTCACTATCGGTCTTTCAGGAGTATTTAGCCTTGGAGGATGGTCCCCCCATATTCAGACAGGATTTCACGTGTCCCGCCCTACTCATTTATCACTCAAATATGCCTTTCATATACGGGGCTATCACCCTCTATGGCCGTTCTTTCCAGAACATTCTATTAAACATATATCAGCTTTTGGGCTAATCCGCTTTCGCTCGCCACTACTTACGGAATCTCTTCGATTTCTTTTCCTCCGGGTACTTAGATGTTTCAGTTCTCCGGGTTTGCTCCTCTTACGAGGTAATACATCTTCAATGTATTGGGTTGCCCCATTCGGACATCTGCGGATCAATTCGTGTGTGCCAATCCCCGCAGCTTTTCGCAGCTTACCACGTCCTTCTTCGCCTCTGAAAGCCTAGGCATCCGCCATACGCCCTTAACGATTTCTTTCCTATTGGTTACTCAAGCGCTTTATGCGCTCGGTTTTCTCTTTGTGATGTCTTTACCGTTAATGTCAATGATCTTAATGTCTTCTTGTCCAATTGATGAACAGATGTTGTTTTTGGCTCCATCCGTAACTTTTAAATCAATCTTCCAAAACTGTGGAGAATAAGGGAGTCGAACCCTTGACCTCCTGCGTGCAAGGCAGGCGCTCTAGCCAGCTGAGCTAATTCCCCCTCTAGTTGCTGTTGGCTTCTTGCTTCTCGCTATTGGCTCTATTGCCATCAGCTATAAGCTATTTGCCAGCCGCATTAATTAGTAGTCTCGGGCAGGCTCGAACTGCCGACCTCTACATTATCAGTGTAGCGCTCTAACCAGCTGAGCTACGAGACTGTCTCTTAGACGTAAAGAGGATAGACTGATAGATAATTGACCCGCGTCTCTTCTCTAAACTCTCTCTTCTTTGTCTCTCTCAATCCCTTTACTAATTTCTAGTGGGTTTTGTATTTTTAATATAACCAACCAAACAAAAAACTAAAGCTTTACTTTGAAGTAAGTACTTTGTATCTTACGATACTAATTTTGTTTATCGTCATAAGACGCTCTAAAATGAGATGTTCCAGCCGCACCTTCCGGTACGGCTACCTTGTTACGACTTAGCCCTAGTTACCTGTTTTACCCTAGGCAGCTCCTGTTACGGTCACCGACTTCAGGTACCCCAGACTTCCATGGCTTGACGGGCGGTGTGTACAAGGCCCGGGAACGTATTCACCGCGCCATGGCTGATGCGCGATTACTAGCGATTCCAGCTTCATAGAGTCGAGTTGCAGACTCCAATCCGAACTGAGACCGGCTTTCGAGATTTGCATCACATCGCTGTGTAGCTGCCCTCTGTACCGGCCATTGTATTACGTGTGTGGCCCAAGGCGTAAGGGCCGTGATGATTTGACGTCATCCCCACCTTCCTCTCTACTTGCGTAGGCAGTCTCACTAGAGTCCCCAACTTAATGATGGCAACTAGTGACAGGGGTTGCGCTCGTTGCAGGACTTAACCTAACACCTCACGGCACGAGCTGACGACAACCATGCAGCACCTTGAAAAATGTCCGAAGAAAAGTCTATTTCTAAACCTGTCATTTCCCATTTAAGCCTTGGTAAGGTTCCTCGCGTATCATCGAATTAAACCACATAATCCACCGCTTGTGCGGGCCCCCGTCAATTCCTTTGAGTTTCATTCTTGCGAACGTACTCCCCAGGTGGCTAACTTATCACTTTCGCTTAGTCTCTGATTCCGAAAAACCAAAAACGAGTTAGCATCGTTTACGGCGTGGACTACCAGGGTATCTAATCCTGTTCGCTCCCCACGCTTTCGTCCATCAGCGTCAGTTGTTGCTTAGTAACCTGCCTTCGCAATTGGTGTTCTAAGTAATATCTATGCATTTCACCGCTACACTACTTATTCCAGCTACTTCAATAACACTCAAGACCTGCAGTATCAATGGCAGTTTCACAGTTAAGCTGTGAGATTTCACCACTGACTTACAGATCCGCCTACGGACCCTTTAAACCCAATAAATCCGGATAACGCTTGCACCCTCCGTATTACCGCGGCTGCTGGCACGGAGTTAGCCGGTGCTTATTCGTATAGTACCTTCAGCTACTCTCACGAGAGTAGGTTTATCCCTATACAAAAGAAGTTTACAACCCATAGGGCCGTCGTCCTTCACGCGGGATGGCTGGATCAGGCTCTCACCCATTGTCCAATATTCCTCACTGCTGCCTCCCGTAGGAGTCTGGTCCGTGTCTCAGTACCAGTGTGGGGGATCACCCTCTCAGGCCCCCTAAAGATCGTAGACTTGGTGAGCCGTTACCTCACCAACTATCTAATCTTGCGCGTGCCCATCTCTATCCACCGGAGTTTTCAATTTCTAATGATGCCATCAAAAATATTATGGGGTATTAATCTTCCTTTCGAAAGGCTATCCCCCAGATAAAGGCAGGTTGCACACGTGTTCCGCACCCGTACGCCGCTCTCAAGATCCCGAAAGATCTCTACCGCTCGGCTTGCATGTGTTAGGCCTCCCGCTAGCGTTCATCCTGAGCCAGGATCAAACTCTCCATTGTATGTTTGTCTGACTCACTCAAAGTTTTTTAACGCTTTAGTTTTTCCTTACTTGGTTGTTATATTGTATGTCAATGATCTTTATATCTTTCGCTTTTTAACGTAGCAATCTTCTCTGTCAGTGTCACTCCGTATTTGCGAGTGCAAAAGTAAAACTTTATTTCTTAATGACCAAATGTTTTGAAAGAAAATTTTAAAGTTTTTTAAGTAACCTTAATTCCTTCCTCAACCTCAATCACCCTACTCCTGCGCTCCCTTTATTTGGGACTGCAAAGATACAAACTCTTTTTTAACTCACAACTTTTTTTAATAAAAGTTTTAAAGTTTTTTCATCCGTCTCTTTTTGAAGTATCTTAATGTTTTTAGCTTATCTAAAAGCTCTTCTGCGCTACTGATGTACTCTCGTTTTCAGTGGGGCAAAGATAACAACTTCTTGCAACGCAAAACAAGTTTATTTAACATAAATTTTACCTTTCCGTAATATTTAACCCTAAACTACTGAAACAAAGGATCAAAAATTTTAAACATTTGTTTGGAAGAAGGAAGGGAAAGTTGGAGAGTTGGAGGGTTTGAGCGTGGGAAAGCACCGCGCGAGGAGTAGAAATGGATAGCAGGAATAAGCTCCTGATTAAGTTTGAGAGTTTGAGGGTGTAAAAGTTTGAGAAAACCTTATGTTATTATGTAGAGGAAAAGTTTGGGAAGGAATACGGCTCTTTTCTAATGGTAAAGTTAAAAAAAGCGCTTGATTGCTATCTTATATATATAGTATCCTAACAGACATCCTATAGTATCTGCTACGATATCTAATGTTTCCATTGATCTACCCAATCCCATTTCTTCCTGGAGAATTTCGGTAATGAATGCATAGATAAGGATGATCTGAAAAAAGTATGAGAATTTTATTTTAGGAAATGTAGCAATGAAAAAGAAACCTAAGGCTGCGAATATACTTAGATGTAAAATTTTATCAATCCCGCTGAACATAAACCAATATTCATGATTTTCTTCTCCGGGCTTGAGAAGCATATAAGTAAGAAATGCCCAATAAATGGGCAATATCTTACTAAATATTTTTGAAATCTTATCCAATGACAGCTTTGTAATCATCTGCAGAAAGTAACTCAGACTGATCTGCCCCATCAGCAATTTCCAATTTGATAATCCATCCGTCTCCATAAGGATCTGTATTTAACAGTTCAGGCTGGGATTCCAATTCTGAATTGAACTCAATAACCTTTCCAGCAATAGGTAAGAATAGATCTGAAACCGTCTTTACTGCTTCTACACTTCCGAAAACATCTCCTCCATTAAGATCATCATCTACAGTATCGATGTCTACGTATACGATGTCTCCAAGTTCTCCCTGAGCGAAGTCTGTAATACCGATTGTAGCAACGTTACCTTCGATCTTGATCCATTCGTGATCTTTGGTGTACTTTAATTCTGATGGTGTGTTCATTTTTTAATTTTTATTTTGTACAAATGTATTCAAAAATATAGTAGCTTCAAATATTGGATATAAAAAAAGTCCTTCAAAACTGAAGGACTTTTAAGTTTGTATCATTTTTAGAATCCGCCTCCGGAATCTCCGAATGTAAATGTGGCAGAAATACCTGCTCTCACTGTAGACAGCGGGAAGGCTGTAGAGATCTTATACTTTGAGGTCATCTGTTCATAGAATACTCTTAGGTTCAGATTCTCAGAAACGTTATAATCTGCGGAAAGTTTGATGTTCATCAGTCTTTGTCCTCCTGTTACCTGGGCATCATTTAGCAGTATATTCATAATGGAAGTTTTGCTGTCTCTTAATGAAATATCACCTCTTATGTTAAGGTCACTTCCTTTTCCTCTTGTTCCTCTACCTCTGATGTTGGCTGTTCCCAATCTGAAGTTTCTGACAATATATCCAAGTCTTACAACATATTCTGTGTTGGCATCTTCGGTAAGAGTTTGATTTACCAATCCTAGCACCATCATTCTTGTTTTGTTATACTGTATCCCGAACTGCATATTGTTTCTCATGGTAACATCTACTCCAATAAGTGGTGAAAAAGATTCTACGTATCCTACCTGTGCAAATGTATATGGATTGATCTTGTCGCCATCGTTTTTGATTACATTTCCTGCACCATCTACTGTCTGGTAGTATCCATCCGGGTTACCATGATAATCTACATTGCTTTGGATACCTGTTGCTGTATAGGTTGCTGTATAACCATGTGAAATATCAAACTTGGTGAACTGCCCACTGATTATAGGAATATTTTTTAATCCCGAGTACGTAATTCTCCAGTTTGGCAACGGGAATCCTGTTTTTTTAGGATTAGTCATTGGGGTTACAGATTTTCCTTCCATGGCTGCTCTAAAGGCAGGGATCAGTACATAGGCATTTCCAATACTGTAATGCTTCGCAAATCCATCGTTATCCAATACTGCTCCCGGACCTCCTAATTGTTGTGAAAGTGCTCTTGCATTTTCTCTGATCGCCTGGTAAACCGCCTGCCCATCTTTAAATGATGTATTAAGTAGTACTGCCGAGTTGGAATACGTTATCATTTCGCTGGCAAATGTAAAGTCAGGATCCGCAACGCCGTTGTTTGTATAATTAAATCCTGTATGTGAAAAATTACTGTTGTAATTGTGCAACACATTAAGGTCAATTCTTAAATCGTTCATTGGCATCATCTGTAAGTCTGCCCTCAATTCTTTGGTCGACATTCTTACATATGGATCAGTCATATAAGTAGAACCACTTACCCATCCGTTTTCCATTACTGTTCTTCTGATATCAGCCTGAGACCCTAAAAGGAATCCTAGTGTTGGACCACCTAATGTCTGCCCGTATCCATAAAAGTTTGGAGCCGATATTAGACCCGGAAGTACTGTCCCATTCGTTTCGTTATAACTTACGTTTAACTGTTTGAAAGAAGTAAGGAAGAATGCTGCACTTTGAAGTGGAGTAAGCTTATTCTTAAATTTATATTTCTTATATCTGTATCTGTTTTTCTCCCATTGTTTTGAATACACATTATTCAGAGAGTCCATCTCTTGTCTGCGCTTCTGAAGCTTGGCATTTATATTTTTGAAATAGTTAAACTGCCCGAAGAATTTAGGCAGATCCGCTGAAGCTGTTGCCTGGATAACATTGGTATTCTGTCCTACAGATCCCAAACTTGCAGTCTGGTTTGTATTAGGATCTACAAATCCTGTCAATGAAGTAGATCTTGCCGCCCAATTATAGGTAAATCCATATCCAACTTCTGCATCAATGAAATCCAGGTAAGGCAGATACTGGAACGGAAGTTTATAATTCAGCTGTGCTCTGTGATTATACAATACCGGTCTTCCGGCTCTGAATACATTCCCGAAAATCGATTTGTTGTCCATCGAATTTACATCCAGATTATCATTAAGAGTTCTGGTTGCAGAATTGATTTCAAGTTTCAATGATTTCGTAAAATTGAATCCTAACCCATACTGCCATCCAAAGAAGAAGTTTCTGTTTCTGATGGCATCAAAGTCACTATTCATATTTCCGTTCAGGATCGCTTCCACGTTTCTGAACTCAAGTTCGTTGTAATTTCTGTCGATTTCAGTTCTGAAAGATATTCTTGTAGGAATCGGGTTAAAATTGAATTCTTTAACCCATCTTAAATACTTCGTAGACTTTGCAGTATCGCTGATCATTTTATTGAAAGGCTTGATCACCCACGGCTTAAAGGTGTAGTTATAATCAATATATCCTCTCAGATACTGTCTGTAATTTCTCTTGGTATAAATATCTCTGAAATAGTCATCGTTATAAACAGCCGTTACCGAAACGTTTTCGATGTCATAAAACTTAGGCTTTTTATTCGGATTTACTCTCTCCTTATGCATATTCACGACTCCTATACTTCTCTGCTGGGTATAAGTTCTCGCTACTTTTTTCAATTGCTCCCTGTTTGGTGCCTTACTAAATTCTACATCGGTATCCAGAGGATTGTATTTCGGATCTTCAATAGTTTGTGAGTAAGAATAGTTTAAAGGAATCTTCACCCCTGTTTTTTCAGGAAGGAATTTATCCACATTGATCGCTGTATTAATACTGAATGCTGATTGAGTAGACTGAGTTCTTTCCGCAGGTTTTGAATCTATATTTCCGAAACCAACAGATGTATAAGAAGCATTGGCGTTAACTGTTGCCAAATCTCCCATATTAAAGTTCAAGCTGGCATTTCCTGCATATCCTCCATCATTCTCAATTTCAGAAAGACGAATTTCATTTACCCATAGAACTCTTGTTATAGCTGATCCACCTCTTGAGTCAGAATTTCTCACCCCAATCATAATTGTGGTTATATTTCCTAAACTTGGTCTACCTTTGATATAAATATTTTTATAAGGTTGCTGATATCCCGGGTCAACTGTTCTATTGGTAATTGCAACCCCTGATTTGTCTCTTCTAATTTTAGCATCTACAAAATTCTGAACATCAAAATCAACCTCATTTTCCATTGGCCAGATTTCCATAGGAGCAGTGGCTGTAGTAGGAGTCATTTTTAAAGATGATTCATACTCATAATAGTTATCTGTAGCATCGCTTCCGAAACGAATAAAGAATTTTGTTTTCTCATCAATTCCAGTAATAACATTGGATGGGTCGTGAGCATGTACAAAAAGTTTAAGTTTTTTGTATCTTCTCATATCCAACGTTGTATTTTTGAATACTCCTCTTGCCTCCGTCTTAAGATCTTTTACTTTCATGTAAAGTGAAGCTTCATTCTGTCTTTGCGCCCCTGCATTTCCACTTAATACCTGTCTGTCAATTCCCGGAGGCAACACATATGGAGGCTGGTTCAGTGCATTTTCTTCAATGTTTACACTCCCTACTTCAAAATTCGGATCTGTAACAACGCCTACCCCCTCTCCTGAACCTGGGATATTTGTGCTTGCAATATTACTATTGTATTTTCTCCAATCTGATCTTACAAGATCCATTGTTCCGAATCTTAAAGTAGAAGTCTGATCAAAACCTGCCAGCATCAATCTTGCAAATCTTACATTATTCAATACAGATGGATCTGCAGTTCCTTCGGCTTTATCATAATTAGCAACAGGAATTCTAAACAGGTACCATTTAACATCTGCAGACTGTCCGTTCTGGAAGCTTGCTTTTACCGTTTTTACATCTACAATATTATTTGATCCAAGTGACAAACTTGGCTGGTCAAGTTTTATAACATACTGATTATAGTTTTCAGTCTGATCAAGGTTATAATCTTTATTGATATCTTCAGCATCCGGAGTTTGTGAAGCTACGTTTAGAGAGTTTGCTTCTGAGTTTCCTTCCGGGTTTCTGAAATATTTATATCGCTCAACAACTGAAGCAGCCTGACTTCCCGTAAATTTATCTGAAAGATAAAATACGAAGTCATCCACTGCAGGGTCAGCAATATTGGTAACCGGATTTACAAAAGTATTCCCGAATCTCATTGCTTCCTGATCAGAAGTAAGACCGTCATATCCGGCATCCTGCACTTTTCTATCATCTCCTTCCGTAGAGAATGCATAAAGAATTGGAGGTTGTTTTGGCTGTATTCCCCAGTTTGAATTCGTGGTAGAAGATGGTGTACCAGGAGTTGGTAATCCGTTTTCATACTGCATTTTTCCATCCTTCAATACATCTTCAGAAACGTTTCCTAAGTGAAGTAATAGTTTTGGATCAGTACCCAGTGTTTTACCATCTGCGTATGGGTCCATCATCCAGAATTCTACATATTCAATGTTTGAAGTAACAAAGTTTGGAACGCTGATTGATCTCATGATCCCTGCCCATCTGCTTTGTGCCTGTTCTGTTACTGGGTTTACGTTGTATGGTCCCTTTTCTTTAGGGAAATAAGAGATATCGAAAGTATTGGTGAAAGTTTGTTCTCCTGCTACAAAATCTCTGTTGTTGTAAATCTCAGAATATTGTACTCTTCTGGAAGCATGGTTGGATACAGACTGCGGTGTAATTCCTGCAGGTGCTTTTCCTCCAACACCCCAGAATCTAGGGTCGATATTATACCATGTTAATAGTCCTCTTCCATATCCACTTGTTATATCATCATTTCCTGGAACTGTATTAAATGGTGGTAATTTATTTTTTTCCGGTTTTGAAGCTAAGCTCCATGCTGCCGGTTCTTTTAATGATATTTTGGAAGTTGTCTGTTCAAAATCGTCAATGTATGACTGATTATTTGTTCCTTTATTTAATCCAGGCATCAGATACGCAGCTTCCATCTTGAAGTTCAAGTTGGATGGCGCTTCAGTTTTTACCATCGGAAGTTTATTGGTAAGCCTTGTCAGATAAGGAGCCTGATTGTTGTACATCAAGTTGATCCCTGCCATGGTATTGTTTACCGCTTCCTGCCCGAAGTTTACTTTCTGGGTAAGCGGCGACTCTGAATAGTTGATCACCGTTCCTCCTAAAATAAAGTTCTCACTGAATCTTCTTTCTAAATTTAATCCTAAAAATCTTTTTCTTTGGGTATTAAATGTCAATTGGTTTTCCAGTGAAATGTTAATAGCCTGTCCGGACTGTTTTACATTTTCATTGATGATGGTCACCGTCCCAAGCATATAATCTACGGTATAGTCTACTCCTTCTGTAAGCTGTACTCCGTTTGCTGCAACTTTTACTGATCCTTGAGGTACATTTACTGCGCCTAAAGATATACCTTGGCCCTGAACACCTTTATAACGGCCTTCCATTGTATACCTTTGTGAAAGGTTATTGGCGGAAGCTTCTTGTTTTTGCTTGGTATAAAGATCCTGGAAAACGTATTGAGGATCAAAAGTTCCTCCTAAAACCTTTTGCATATAGCTACCAAAAGGCTGTACTTTGGTAAAGATTATTCTTCCGGTTTCCGGTCTGATGGTAATCCCATTGACAAAGTCGAAAATACCATCCCCTTTGCTTCCGTCTTTATTATTCTGGATGTCTCCATTCATATTAAGACGGTCCCAGTTAAATAATTTCAGTAAGTTCTGGTCTTTTACAGGAGTATCCGGAAGATAATTTACCTTACCTCCTGTTTTTGGATCTCTGTAGTATGCGTTAAGGATAAATCCATCCTGTGCTACCTGTCCTGCATCTATCGAATAGATATTCTTCATCATCAGGTCCCACATCGGAGATTGAGTGTTCACTTTATTGTTTACTCTCAACACTTTAGTAACCAATACGGGACTTTCTTCAGAAAATTCCCCTACTTTATATATTTTATTACTTCCGTTAACGGTATAGGAGTAAGAAACTGCTAAAAGCTGCTGGTCATTAAGCTTTTGATTTAATGAGATATATCCCAATTGCGGCTGAAAGGTAAATTCGTTAGCATTCAGCTTTCTGGCTTTTGTAGCAAGAACAAATTCTTCTCCATTACTGTAGGGAGAAGGCGTTCCTGGGAAGACATGCCCTTGAAAAAGAGCATTATAATTTTTCCCTGCTTCTCTTGTTCCGGCTACTGCTGACACATCATCATACAATCCGTTCAGAGAGTTATCCGGTAAAGTAATTCCTCCTGCTGCTTCTCCCAAATCTCTGATCCCGATAATACTTTTCTGATAAGCCAGGTTACTGTTCCCTTGATCCAATACCCATACCTCTAATCTGGTAATATTGATGGTTGAGTTGATCTGAGGGTAGTTAAGCAAGGCATCATCATACTTGTTAAAGAAATAATGTCCTAAAAAGTAGTGCTGGTTTTCTTCATAGTCAATAGCGTTGACTTTAAAGTTATTCATAACACCACCACCCTGTACTACAATATTACGGGCCTCCCCCTGTTGTTGGGAAAGGACAACGGTTCCAAAAGTTTTTCCAAGCTGGAATTCTGTTTTCACCCCAAACAGTGATTGAGAACCACGGATCAGACTGGTTGAAAGTGGCATATTTACGTTACCAAATTCAACTCTTTTGATGATTTTATCTTCTCCTCCTTCGTTAGGTTTATCTACATTTCCAAGACCTTTGCTTTGAAGATCTTTCCAGCTTCCTTTTGCCTGCCAAACGAGATTCATTCGGTTTTCAAAGGCAAAACCGCTCTGAGTATCATAATTAGCTTTCAGCTGAAGGTTTTCTCCTACTTTACCCAATAGTCCCAACTGAATTCTCTGATCAATATCAAAAGTAAAACTTGTCCTGTTTTGTGGCAGGATCATCGGGTTGTCTATTTTCTGGTAAAGTCCGGCAAAATCCAGGGATGCATATCCTGAAGGAATGATTTCAATTTTATTACCTCCGAAAATCGTTTCAAAGAGCCTGTTATTAATCAACAATGAAGGGATAAGTCCCTTCTTCCTTGCATCTGATCTGTCTTTTCTGAAAAGGAGATTGTATTTATCAGATTTCTCCTTATAGTAGGCTTTAGTCTGGGTAGCGAGCATATATTCTTTATACTCTTCCGGAGACATGGCTGTAGGAGGACCTGTTATGGTATTTCCGATTTTAGGATATACATAGTACATCCCGGTTTTTATATCGTAATAGGCTTCGTACCTCGTAGGGTCAGCCACTTCGTATTTTTTTCTTATGATCGCCGTATCTTTCTGTACCTGCGCAAAAGCACTGACAGACATACACAGGAACGACAGGAACAAAAATATGTTAAGATGCTTAATATTCGCCACCAAATGTTAAATGTTTTTTAAGATTTGTTTAACCAATTCTTCTACCGAGATGCTTGGATTTTGTTTCATAATTCTATCCGCAATCTTCTCGCTTGCTCGTTTAGGAATCCCTAAAACTTCTAATGCAGATAACGATTCTTCCTTAATTTTATTATCTGCTATCACAGAAATATTCGCGTTTGGATCACTGTATTTCTGTACTTTATCTTTAAGATCTACGATAATTCTTTCAGCAGTTTTTGCACCGATTCCTTTTGCTTTTTGAATCAATGCACTGTTTCCGGAAAGGATTGCAGAAGCGATCTCATCAAGGCTCAATGTGGACAGCAGAATCAATGCTGAAACAGCCCCCACTCCGTTAACGCTTATTAACAGATTGAACATTTCTTTTTCTGAACGTGTGTTAAATCCGAAGAGAAGATGAGCATCTTCACGGATGATCTGCTGGATAAATAAAAAAGTCGGCTGATTCAAAACCAGCGTCTGTGAGGTCATCAAACTGATTCCCACGTAGTAACCAACTCCTTGTACATTGATGACAGCATAGGTAGGCGTAAGTTCTTGAACGTTGCCTTGTAAAGAAAATATCATTATTAATTTTTAAAACTCCCAAATATAGCAATTTAAACTAATTAATGTTTTCATTTAACGTGCGAATGATTTTTAACTTAAATTTTGACTCAATATTCAATCTTTTAATTATAAAGGTAAAAGATTTTAAAAATCAGAAGTTCCGCATTCTATAGTTTAGGAATTGATCTCAATTTCGACTATTTATTCTTTTTCTTACCACCATATTTCAAGCTGAAGACCAAATGATATCCCGTTATTTTTCTTTAGAAGCCTGGTATTAAAATCAGAGTTCCCAATCAGCCCGCTAAAATTTCCAGACCAACGGGCATAGGTTATAAAAGGTCTTAAAACAGGTCTTGAGTAATAGCCATAATCCCAGGAAATCTGAGGTGAAAATGTAATTTTCTGCAGACTGCCTTCTATTCTTGATCTATTATTTTTCATATAATCATTTCCTGCTTCCAGAGCCAGATTAAAATGTTTATCAAGATAATACAAGTATCGAAAGCCTACACTAAACCAATTTCTTGAAATATTATTTAACACTATGTTGCTTTCATCTGTATTTTTCACGCCTAAGTTTCTGTATTGATAAGTAAGAGCTACCTGTATGACATGTTTCCTTTTATCATCATAAACAAAGTTATTGATAACATCAAACGAACTGGAATTATCAAGATAATAGATTGATGCATCATCTATATTTTCAGGCACTGTTTTTCCGGTATATGCACTTTCTGTAATTGAACTTCCCTTTCTAAATATTACCGTTGAAGTATGGGTAATGTTCTTTTTAGAATATGTCCACCAACCACCAAGTGAATATCCTGAAGATTTGGGTGTTCTTTTTATATTATTCTGATCTTTAAAACTAAATTGACCCAGAAAATTGAGTTTAGAATATTCTGAAAGTGGTAGGTCAAGATACCTAAAATCGGTCACGTATGAATGGGAATCATTATTCCCATATTTAAATCTCATCAAAGCAAGATTCAGATTACCGGAATTTTTAACCTGATAATTTTCTAATCCAATTCCCAACTGGGAGTTTTGTCCAGAGTTAAGCCAAAAATAGTCCAGCATTTCTACGTTTCTGCGATCATAATATCTTTTACCCACCCATAGGTTAGCATTTTTAATGACTTTATTTATTTTTCCATATAGCTGTGCCGTTTCCGGAAATTGCTTATAATCATCACTCCCATAAGGAATAAATTTTGACATCATATAAGAGACTTCATAGAGATTGACTGAATCTTTATTTTTATACCTGTAATTAAACTGAAGCTCACCATAGTGATTAGCCTCATTACCCAATCTGAACTTATGCACACTCTCCGGGGCATTAAAATTTACCATCTGTCCTCCATCAGACCATCCAATGCCCGTTCTCAGATAACCATTCATTGAAAGTTCATGAGAATGCAAGTTGATTTTTTGTGACTTAAACAACGCTCCTGTTATGGCAAATAGCGAGAACCCAATCTTTGTAAATATATTGTTTTTCAATAGTTTTATTTCTAAAAAGAATCAACTAAAAAACAATACAAATCCTTAACAGATATTTACCTGTTATTCATAAAAGAATAAAATATTACTGCAGTTTTTATTAAAGACTTTTTCCTTTGTTCTATCCTTTATTTTGTTATAAGGAGGCAAACAATAAGCTTATGGAGTTAATGTCTATATATTTGAATATTTTTTCATGCATTTGTATTTCTGTGTTCTAGTAGATCTTGTGTTTTTATAGTGTCTAAGATATCAAATAATCCTATTAACATTGAAAAAAACAGCACTATTACATTAAAAATACAACACTATTGTAAATTTTACACCTTTACTCATAAATCTCGAATAACAAATAAAAAAACAACGCATAAAAAGTAAAAAGATAAAGCGCTATTTCTTTAGAAAATAATAAAAAAACAATCAAAAAGACTTGTTTTTTACCAGCAACTAATAAAAAAGCCAGATGAAAATATTCATCTGGCTGTGATCCAGTCCTTAGACTGTTATAATTTATGATTTCTTTTCTCTTCTTTGAGCATCAAGAACAGCAATCGTAGCAAGGTTTACAATTTCATCTACGCTTGAACGCATTTGAAGAACGTGTACCGGCTGTTTTAATCCCATCAGGATAGGCCCGATAACCTGTGCTACTTTCATTCCTCTTAGAATTTTGTAAGAAAGGTTAGCACTTTCAAGATTCGGGAAGATGAAAGTGTTTGCAGGTGTTGTTCCTAATTTTGAGAATGGATAATCACTCAGGTGGTCTGCATTCATTGCAAAATCCGGCTGAATTTCTCCATCTACAACCATTTTAGGATATTTCTCATGAAGGATGCTTACTGCTTTAGCTACTTTTTTAGAAGTTTCGGAAATAGCAGCAAAGTTTTCAAATCCAAGCATGGCAATTCTTGGTTCTATAGCAAAAGATTTTACCGTAAATTCTGCCATTTTAGCAATATTTACAAGATCTTCTGAGGTAGGATTCTGATTGATGGAAGTATCTGCAAAGAAAATAGGTTTCTTTTCAGACAGAATCATCATCATTGCCGCTACCTTATCTACTCCTTTATCTTTTTCAATAACTTCTAAAACAGGACGTAAAACGGAAGTATAGTTTTTAGAGAATCCTACGATAAGACCGTCGGTATCACCATGTCTCAGCATAAGAGGTCCGAAATAATCTCTCTGACGAACGTATCTCTTCGCTTTGTACTCGTTCATTCCTTTTCTCTGACGAAGTTTCCAAAGGGTTTCTCTGTATTTTTTTCTGTTTTCTTTCTGATCATCATCACTTGGATCAATGATTGGAACATCCAGAGTAATTCCGTAACGCTCCATCTGCTCCTTGATGTATTTTTTATCCCCTAAAAGACTTGGGAAAGCAATTCCTTCTTCATAAAGGATCTGAGCTGCTTTTAATACGTTATATTCTTCAGCATTTCCAAGAGTGATTCTTTTCGGATTAGATTTAGCTCGGCTCTGCATCATTCTTACCAGTCTCTCATCTCTTCCCATTCTGTCTAAAAGCTGGTGCTCATATTCTTCAAAATCCGTAATGGTTTTTCTGGCAACACCACTTTCAATAGCTGCTTTTGCCACAGCACTTGATACTTTTGTGATCAATCTGTTATCAAACGGCTTCGGAATGAAGTAATCTCTTCCGAACTGCAGGTTCTGAACGTTGTATGCTAAAATTACAGCTTCCGGTACCGGTTCTTTTGCTAAATCTGCAATCGCGTGTACGGCAGCCAGTTTCATCTCTTCATTAATTCCTGTAGACTGTACATCCAATGCACCACGGAAGATATAAGGGAATCCTAATACGTTGTTTACCTGGTTAGGATAATCGCTTCTTCCTGTTGCCATGATTACATCTTTACGCGTTTCAATGGCAAGATCATAAGCAATTTCCGGATCAGGGTTAGCCAAAGCAAATACGATAGGATTTTCGTTCATGCTTAACAACATTTCCGGAGTCATTACATTTCCTTTAGACAATCCAACAAAAACATCAGATCCTTTTACAGCATCTTCTAACGTTTCAATATCTGTCTGAGCGATGAAATCTAATTTTTCTGGAGTAAGGTTTTCTCTTTTATGATTGATAACCCCCTTACTGTCACACATCAGGACGTTTTCTTTTTTCAATCCTAATGAGATATAAAGCTTAGTACATGCAATAGCTGCTGCACCTGCTCCATTGACTACCATTTTCACTTTGTCAATATCTTTATTGGCAATCTGCAGAGAGTTGATCAATGCTGCTGCTGAGATAATTGCAGTTCCGTGCTGGTCGTCATGCATCAAAGGGATATTCAATTCCTCTTTCAGTCTTTGTTCTATATAGAAAGCTTCAGGAGCTTTAATATCTTCAAGGTTGATCCCTCCGAAAGTAGGAGCAATTCCTTTTACGATTTCAATAAATTTATCAGGATCTTTCTCGTCGATCTCAATATCAAATACGTTGATATCTGCAAAGATCTTGAACAAAAGTCCTTTCCCCTCCATTACCGGTTTTGAAGCTTCAGCACCGATATCTCCCAGTCCAAGTACGGCAGTACCGTTAGAAATTACTGCTACCAGGTTTCCTTTTCCTGTATAATCATAAACAGTTTCCGGTTTATCATGAATTTCCATACAAGGAACTGCTACTCCCGGAGAATACGCCAGTGATAAGTCTCTTTGAGAAGAGTGTGGCTTTGATGGGATTACTTCAATTTTTCCCTTTGGTTCTGCTTTATGATAATCCAGCGCTGCCTGGCTAAAGTTCTTTTCGTCACGATTGTTGTTACTTGACATAAAATTTGGTTTTTTGTTAAAGTATATATTTAATGTGGTAATCTACTAAGCTTTCAATTGGTTTCTGAACAACATGTCCCACATTTAAATTAAGTTCTGTAGCTACAGAACGTAGTACGTTTTCATAATAATAAGCGATAGATCCGATAAAATTGATTTCAACGTCTTTAGCTTCTTCATAAGGGATTACCTGGTATTCAAAGAAGTTTTTCATTTCTTCAAAAACCATATCCCTGAAATAAGGATGATCTTTTCTTTCGATCACAAATTTGGTAAAGTCGGCCAAATAAGCATTTGGTCTTGTAGTATGATACATATTTTGCAATGCATCTTCTACGGTAAGCAGATAGTTGGCTTCAAATTCGGCACGAAGGTCTGAAGGCAGTTTTTTCATGAAATATCTGCGCAGCAATTGTTTTCCTATAGCGCTGCCACTTCCTTCGTCTCCAATAATAAATCCTAATGAAGGTAATTCTATCTTTACATTTTTACCGTCGAAATAACAGGAATTTGATCCTGTGCCTAGAATGCACACGATAGCGGGTTTTCCACTGTATGCAGCATATGCTGCAGCCATCAGATCTTCCTTCACAATAATCTCTGCTTTTCCAAAAACCTTCTTCAGTTCTTCTTCTATGGTCTCGCAGTTTTTTTTCACTCCGCATCCGGAACCATAAAAGAAAACTTTGGTAATTGAATTTTTAACTGATATCAGATTGCTATTCTTCTGTATTTCAGGAGCGATAAGTTCTCTGTTGATAAAATTCGGATTGAAACCGATTGTTTCTGTTTTCAGAAAAACTTTTTTAAAGTCATCAAGAATTACCCAATCCGTTTTAGTAGAACCACTATCTACAATAGCAACCATATTTTAGATTTTAATTTAAGGATGCTAAATTAGGAATTTATCTTCAATTAGCGTTTATAAACAACCTGGAAGCTGTCTAAAATCATTAATGTTTAATCTGTGTCTTTTTTTCGTTGAATTGCAATAGCCAATCTTCTATTTCATCTTCCAGATAGGAAGTCTGTAATACCATTGCATTGATAAAATCATCAGGCACCGGTTCTCCTTTGGAGTTTTCAAGATTCCACAATTCATCTGACATATTTTCATATTCTGAATACACTCTTTTGAAGCGGGAATTTTCTTTCTCAAGAGCCTCAATATTTTTCTGTTGAAGCTGGAATTTTCTGTATTTGTTTTGACTTTTCATACAAATATTATTAATAATTGGGTCATAAAATGTAGGAGTATATGCTCTTAATCGTGCACTACAAGATAGAAAAAACCATCAACACAAGAAGTTGAAAATGAATTTATTATCAGGTCATTATTACATCATTCTGAATATTAAAATTAGAAATAATTTTAATTAAAAAAAATATTTTAACAACTTTTTTCAGTGTTTAACATATAGTTATAAATTTGCATACTCATATTGTGGAGTTTGACGGCATTGGCATTCTAAAACGGTTATTAAAAGCCGGAATACAATAAAGTCATTATATTCTGAGATATAAACCATTTCAGTCTTTATACAATATGCACTTTAATATATTTAGTTTTTATAGTCATTAAATGAAAGAAATACTCATACGCCAGAAACAGGTTCTGTTCTTCATCATTGCAGGAGGACTGAGTGCCGTTGTAGAAATAGGCAGCTTTAAAATTTTCAGCACCTATCTTCCACATTTCTTTGCAAAGGAAATCAACTTCCATGGTGTACATTATCCTTTAAGTAATATTTTTTCTACGAGCTGCGGGATTATTACCAATTATTTCCTGAGTATCTGGTTTGTGTTTGAAAGAGGAAAACACTCGAAGAAAAAAGAGTTTGTTTATTTCATGGTGGTCTCCTTTTTTTCAACGTTACTCAGCCTTGGGTTTTTCCAGATATTTTACAGTTTCATATTTAAAGATAATATCAATTTATTTTTTTATACCTTGAGCCCGGAAATGATCAGTAAAATTGCAGCAATATTGCTGGTTTCCATTCTGAATTATTCGGTAAAAAAGAAAGTAATTTTTAACGGTTAGGCTGTGACAAAAATTTTAAATTATCTCTGGAGATTCTGGCTGCTGCTGTTGGCATTTTTTCTGACAGTTACTATTGGGATCCCTGTCTATATTTTATCTTTTAACAAAAAGCATTATAAATACGGTTATAAACTCGTCAGAATCTGGTGTTTTGGAATGTTCTATGGTATGGGTTTCAGATATGACCTCATTAAACTTTCAGAACAGGAGAAAGACAAAAGTATACCTTATGTTTTTATTTCCAATCATACATCCATCATGGATATTATGCTTACCTGCATTGTATTTCCCGATCATCCGATATGTTTTGTAGGGAAGAAAGAACTGGTAAAAATTCCTATTTTCGGAACCATTTATAAAAGGATATGTGTCATGGTAGACAGAACGAGTGCCAAAAGCCGCGCTGATGTATACCGCAGATGCGCTGAAAAGATGGAGGAAGGCAACAGTATTGCCATTTTTCCTGAAGGTGGTGTACCGGACGACACTTCTATCATCCTGGATGATTTTAAGGACGGAGCTTTTATGCTGTCCTCAAAACATAACTCTCCTATTGCTGTTTATACCTTTATCGGACTCAAGGAAATGTTCCCTTTTGAAAACTCAAAAGGCTATCCCGGAAGAGTAAAGGTGTATTTCAACGGAATCATAGAGCCTACCGATTCGCCAAAAGACTCAAAGGCAAAGGCTTACGAAGAAATAAAAAAAACCTTAATCAGGTATTCCGTTGAAAGGAAATAGTTATATTTGTTTGTGAAATCTATAATAAATATGTCAAATTATTCTAAACAAACCAATTGGGCCCAATTCATTCCATTGGTTACTGTATTCTTCTTTTGGGGATTTGTAGCAGCCAGTAATGATATTCTGATCCCTGTTTTTCAAAAAGCCTTCAATCTATCTCAAACTGAAAGTATGCTGGTACAGATATGCTTTTATGTAGCGTATACTGTAGGTTCTTTAATTTATATGATTGTATCAAAGAGCCTGAAACAGGATTTGATCAATAAAATAGGGTATAAAAACGGTCTTATTGTGGGGCTTCTGATTTCCGCATTGGGAACCTTATTGTTTTACCCGGCCGCCAATATGCATTCTTTCCCTCTAATGATCTCCGGATTATTTATTGTAGGTTTAGGATTCTCTCTTCAGCAGATTGTTGCCAACCCGCTTGCTATTGAAGTAGGTCCTACAGAAACAGGATCTCAGAGGTTAACAATGGCTGGGGGAATTAATAACTTAGGAACTACAATAGGACCGCTTATTGTTGCATTTGCCATTTTTGGTTCTGCAAGTGCAGGCAACACGGAAGCGAGTATAGAAAGTGTAAAAACTCCTTATCTGATATTAGGAGCAGCTTTTGCTCTTGTAGCTTTAATGCTTAAATTCTCTTCTCTTCCTGCCGTAACTCCAACGAATACTGAAAATACAGAGGATTCAACTCCGGGTGAGCACAGAAAATCAGCATTTCAGTATCCTCAATTGGTGATGGGAATGATCGCGATCTTCGTGTATGTAGGAGTAGAGGTTTCCACAGCCAGTAATCTTCCGGCTTATATGGAAAAAAACTTAGGATTTGAAACCAAAGATGTAGCTCCTTATATTTCTTTATACTGGGCATCATTGATGATCGGCCGTTGGACAGGTGCTATAGAAGCATTTGATGTGAATGCCGGATTCAAAAAGGTCTTAAGATTCTTAGCTCCTTATCTTGCATTTGGCGTATTTTTACTTGTGAATGCTATTGCAAAGCATGATCTGTCTCCATTTTATGTATACGGATTCATTATTATTGCAATGATTATCTGTGATATCTTAAGTAAAGGAAACCCGGCAAGAATGCTTTTGATCTTCTCATTGGCTGGGATTACCGCTCTATTGATAGGAATGTTCACTACAGGAATGGTATCTGTGTATGCATTTACCAGTGTAGGTCTTTTCTGCTCTACCTTATGGCCTTGTATTTTCGCATTGGCAATCAACGGACTTGGAAAGCACACTAACCAGGGTTCAGGATTACTTATTATGATGATTATGGGTGGAGGTATCGTCAGCATTATACAGGGGTATATTGCAGATATTACGAATATTCATTTCAGTTATATCGTAGGGGTTATTTGTTTTGCTTATCTTGCATTTTATGCGATCCGTGTGAGTGGGATTCTAAAAGCCCAGGGCATTGATCTTGATAAAATATCTAAAGGCAATGGTCATTAATATAACGAAAACAATATATAAAAAGAAAAGGTTTTGGGCAGGTGTATTACTTGCCCAATTTCTTTTGTTCTATGTCTGCTCAAAATCCGGGGTGATGATCTCGTTTTTTGAAAACTTTTTTGAACTTCAAAAAGGAATACACCAGGCATTGTTCAGCTGGATTCTATTTTCTATGGGAGATCTTATATATATTGTATTGGGTGCTTTTCTTTTATACTATTTCATCCTGCTATTCAAAAAGCATAGAAGACATGATTCTATGCTCAGGATTTTGATCATCATCAATATTTTTTACTTTATCTATCAGGTCTTTTGGGGAATGCTGTATTTTCAGACTCCCATCATCAAGAAACTTTCCAGTCAGAAAGAGCCGGATGTAGAAAAAGCCAAGAAACTAGCCCTTACTTATCTTGAAAAATGCAAAGCAACCAGGCAGGCAGTCCGTGAAGATAACAAAGGCGTGTTCATTATTACGAATCTTACTTCTATACAAAAGGAAATCCTGCATCAACAGACAAAATTACCGTCTTATATTTCCAATAAAAAAGCGCCTCAGATTTTGGATATTAAACCCAGTTTATTCAAAAATGTAATGAGCTTTACTGGCATTTTGGGATATTACAATCCTTTTACTGCTGAAGCTCAGTATAACGCTGAATTACCTTCTACATTCATCCCTTTCACAACCGCTCATGAAAGTTCCCATCAGCTTGGTTTTGCCAGAGAACAGGAGGCTAATTTTGTGGGATATCTAATAGGAGTTCATTCCAGTAATAAAGAATTGAGATACAGTACTGAGTTTTTCACTTTAAAAAGCCTTTTAAGATTTATTGTAGAGGAAGATCCTGAGTTTGTCAAGAAGATTCTTCATCAATACTCTCCTGCCATGAAAAGAGACCGGCTGTATGAAAAGAGCTTTATGCTAAGCCATCAGGGCTGGCTGGATGACTTTTTTGGATACACCAATAATCTCTTCCTGAAAAGCAATCAGCAGGAAGGCTCCGTCACCTATTCTTACTTTATAGACCTTCTCCTAAACTATGAAAAATAAATAAAAAAAGAATCGTATCAGGCGATACGATTCTAAAAACACAAATGATGAAAAAAAATTTATTACCTTGACTTGTTCCCTCATTCAAGGCGATGTAAAAGTACGACATATTTTATAAATACAAAAACATTTACATCCTTTTTTAAAACTTTATGAAAACTTTATGATTTTTTAAGTTTTTTTGAGTTTATACCACATCATTACAAATCGCAATCAACACTGGTATTTAATATGAAAAACACCATTTAAGCCCGTATAGCCTATTAAATTACCATAGAATCAAACATTTGTTTAAATAAAAAACATTCGGTTTTCACCCTGTTTTCATCGTTTTAAAAATTGGAGTTATCTGCTGTATTTTATGGTATATTTCTACTATTTATATTCAAAAATTTCAAGATATTTTAATCAGAAAATAAGAGACTTATTATTTCTATTTTTCCACTTTTTAAAACAGGAATTTCCAGATAACTGTGAGAAAGGTATAAGTTCCCATGCAAATATCAACGGAAAGCATAAAAAAGATCCTTTGTCTATATTCTTTAAAGCACAATATTGCATTTTTTAGTTTTTTATATCACCTCACCATATCTAGCATTAACACATTGAAAATCAGTATATTATTTCATAAACACAACTTCAATCTGGCAAATAAAGAACCCAAAATTTGTCAATTCCGACATACTTTTCTTGGATTATGAAGTCTGCAGATGCATCTTTGCTCCAGGTAAAAACACAATACACTCTGTTACAAAGCAAGGTTCCATTGTTTCCCGCAGGTAAAATTTTATGTAAACTATAACCATGAAAACTTTAAAATACCTTGCCTGCGGGAGCTGGACCTTACCTATTTAAAAATAATTCATTTGAAAATTCATTATTCCTAGCTAAACCTCTTTGCTTTATTAAAAATAATTCTATGAATAAGTTCTACTCTAAAGCAGTGATAAGCCATAGAATTTTATTAGAATATCATATCTCAGGATGAAATTTGAAACTCAAATTTTGTAAAATAAAATATTGAAAGTCAAATCAAATCTACCAACAGTCATTTATATCTCACTAATAAAAGAAAAAAATTTTTGTATATTTAAAACATCTGTGTATTTTAGATAAAAATATTAACATGATTTTTGACAAACTAATTAACCACCTAAAACTAGATAAACAGGAATTTATTTTCCAGTTCAACTCACATCCCAATTATCCATCTGCGTTGGCTTTCAGTGACACGCTTAACTTTATGGGAGTGAAAAATGATGCTTATGAACTTGACAAAGAATATTGGGACGAACTTCCGGAAGAATTTATTGCCATTGTTGAAAATTCATTTTCTCTCGTTAAAAAGTCAGGCAGCAATTATTCAGTATACTCAGAGAAAGCAAAAACCTTCGGTAAAGAAGAACTTTATACCAAATCAACTGATTTTGTACTGTTATTTGAAAAAACCGAAAATGCAGAAAATAAACTGGCCTTCAATTTCAAACCGGTTCTTTATTTAATTTTTGCCGCTGTTCTTGCCTATTCATTGATAAGCCAGACCATTTATGAAGCCTTATTCAATCTTCTTTCTTTGACTGGAGTATATATTTCACTGGAAATTTTCAATCAGAAATTCGGAAATACATCTACTGTAATCGGAAGTATCTGTGGTGGTGGAGCTGCTGCCAGCCAGACAACCAACTCATGTGATAAAATTATAAAGCAGGATAAGACCAGTATTCTGGGGTTAAAATTTGCAGACTTTTCTCTGATCTATTTTGCAGGACTTGCAGTGCTGGGATTATTTTTACCGGCTACAGCTTATATTGTAAAAGGATTTACCTTTGTTTCTGTCCTTGCCATAGGGTATTCTCTATACATTCAGGCTTTTGTAGAAAAAACGTTTTGCAGAGTTTGCCTTTTGATCATTTCAATCCTTGTTGCACAGATAGTAGTAAGCAGTTTATTTTTTGAGAACCTGTCTTTCAGCGTGGGAACACTTTTATTGACTGTCATTCTATGGGCTTTGGTATTCTCTGCTGTTATTTATTTCAATACTCTTCTTGAGCAAAAAGAGGCTCTTCAAAAGTCTAATGCGAAAAACCTTAGATTCAAAAGAAATTATGAGCTTTTCAAAAATCAGATGGAGCAGAATCCAAAAATCGAATTCCAGAATACTGAAACTTTTGCTGTCGGAAAAAAAGATGCAAAACTTCGTATTTCTATCGTTTCCAATCCATATTGCGGTTTCTGTAAAGATGCTCATAAACTGGCAGAAGGTCTTTTGGAAAAATACCCTGATAATATCTCCTTACAAATGAGATTTAATTACAGCCCAGAAAGAGCTCCTGAAAAGTATACTCAACTTATTTCAGACTTAACTCATATCTACTATAACAAGCCTGAAAAAGAGTTTCTACACGCAGTAGAAGAATGGTTTGAAACTAAGGACGAAAGCAAAATCAATGCGCTTTCCGGAGGAAATGTAACATCAGAAAACCTGAATCCACTGGTAGAGATGTCTAATGAAAACAGCAATGCAGGATTAAACTTCACCCCTATTTTTATCATCAACGGATACCAATTCCCTGATAAGTATGATCGTGAAGATATTTTGTTCTTCATTGATGAATTAATAGAAGATGATGAGATTTAATAAATAAATATCATTCATTTGAAAATTTCACTATCTTAGGAAAAACAAAAACCACATCTGACAAGATGTAAAAGAGCAGAAAAACAGTGACCATGGGACTATTTGCGGTTTACCATTTCATTGAAATATAATTGAATTAAAGTAAATGTCGTCACCCGCTGACGGCATTTTATAATGAGTAGTAGTTTTGAAAAAAAAGTTTCCTTTTTATAAGCAACCAGATACTAAAGACTGCGGCCCTACATGTCTCAGGATCGTAAGTAAGTATTATGGTAAAAGTATATCCCTGCAGCAGATCCGTAACCTTTCCGAAACAACACGTGAAGGAAGCAGCCTTCTTGGACTAAGCGATGCAGCAGAAAATCTCGGATTCCGGTCAATGGGAGTCCAAATTGATTTCAACACCCTCACAGAAGAGGTTCCTTTCCCTTGTGTAGCACACTGGAATAAAAACCATTTTGTTGTGGTATACAAAATTGACAAAAATAACAAAGTATATATTTCGGATCCCAGTTATGGACTGATCACTTATACAAGAGAAGAGTTCATCAAATCCTGGATCGGAGAAAATGCAAACGAAAATACAGAAGAAGGAATTGTTCTGATTCTTGAAACGACACCAGCTTTTTTCCAGACTGAATTTGATGCTGAGGAAAGTAAGGCCAGCTTTACATTTCTTTCCAAATACCTTCTTAAGTATAAAACACTTGTGATCCAGCTGGCCATAGGGCTTCTGGGGGGAAGTTTATTATCCCTTATATTCCCGTTTCTTACCCAAAGTATTGTAGACGTCGGGATCCAGAACCAGGATATTAATTTTATCTATGTAGTTTTACTTGCACAGATTATGCTGTTCCTTGGAAGAATGGGAATTGAAACCATACGAAGCTGGATTCTTCTCCATCTTTCAGCAAGGATTAATATTTCTATCATCTCCGATTTCTTCATCAAACTTATGAGGCTTCCTATAAGCTTCTTTGATACAAGGATGACAGGAGATATCATGCAGAGAATCAATGACCACCACAGAATCGAGCAGCTGCTTACCAGCTCATCGTTAAATACCTTATTCTCCTTGGTGAATCTTATCATCTTCAGTATTGTATTGCTGTTTTATGATTACAGATTATTCATTGTATACCTTGTTGGAGCGGTATTGTATATTGGCTGGATCAGTTTCTTCCTGAAAAAGAGAAAAGAACTTGATTACAAAAGGTTCTCACAGGTTTCTCAGGAACAAAGTAAAGTGATTGAGCTTATTAACGGTATGCAGGAGATCAAAATGCATAATGCTGAAAAACAAAAACGATGGGACTGGGAATTTCTTCAGGTAAAACTGTTTAAAATCAGAATAAAATCTCTTTCATTAGAGCAATGGCAATCTGTTGGGGGTAACTTTATTAATCAGATGAAAGATATTCTGGTAAGTTTCCTTTCTGCAAAGCTGGTTTTAAGTGGTAACCTTACTTTAGGGATGATGCTTTCTGTACAATATATTATCGGACAGTTGAACAGCCCTCTTCTTCAGCTTATCGACTTTATCAAGCAGACTCAGGATGCTAAAATTTCCCTTGAAAGATTAGGGGAAATTCATGATAAAGATGATGAGGAAGATAAAAATGAGCAGTATGTTACAGATGTTCCAAAGAAAGACATCGAGATCAAAGATATGTCATTCCGTTACATTGGTTCCGATGTTCCGGTTTTTGAGAACTTAAGCCTTACAATTCCTTATCAGCAGACTACAGCAATTGTGGGTGCCAGCGGAAGTGGAAAAACAACCCTGTTGAAACTCTTAATGAAGTTTTATGACCCTGATCAGGGTGAAATCAGAATCGGAAGCACCAATATGAAGAATATTTCGCCAAGATACTGGAGAGATCATTGCGGAGTGGTAATGCAGGAAGGCTATGTATTCAACGATACTATTGCCAATAACATTGCTGTAGGTGAAGACCATATTGACAAACAAAAACTGAGACGTGCTGTAGAAATAGCCAATATCAAAGAATTTATTGAAAGTCTTCCGTTAAGTTATAATACGAAAATCGGAAATGAAGGTGTTGGAGTCAGCGGTGGTCAGAAACAAAGACTCTTCATTGCAAGAGCCGTTTATAAATCTCCTGAATATATTTTGTTTGATGAAGCTACATCAGCACTGGATGCCAATAATGAGAAAGTGATCATGGAAAACCTTGAACAGTTCTTCAAAGGAAAAACAGCGGTGGTTATTGCCCACAGACTTTCTACAGTAAGACATGCGGATAAAATCATCGTGCTGGATCAGGGGAAAGTTGTAGAAGAAGGCAGTCATGCAGACCTTGTAGATTTAAGAGGAGAATATTACAGACTTGTAAGAAACCAGCTTGAATTAGGAAGCTAACAAAATTATAGCGGAACCGAAAAGCTTATAGAGTAGGAAAAACAAAAACTAATTTTAATCATGAAAAATCTAAAAAAACTTTCGAGAAAAGATCTGGCATTTGTCAGCGGAGGTGTAGTTATTCCGGACAACAATTGTTGTGGTTCTTGGTGTCTTGGCAGCTGGATGCCATGCCGTGTCCATCATATTGCATGTCCACCGGATGCAGATACTTCACCACCATCATGGTACGACGGGAATTGCCCATTTGGTTAAATTATATTCCCCCTGAAATATTGGGGGAAATTTTATCTTAGAAAAATGAAAGAAGACGTTTTAGACAATATTGAACTCCGCTCAGAAAGCGTACAGGATATTCTTACCCAGCCTCCTCATTGGATGATACGCTGGGGAAATACCGTTATATTTATTATTCTCTTGTTGATTCTCTTAATGAGTTACATTATAAAATATCCGGAATTTGTACCGGCACCTATTATTGTAACTTCACAGAATCCTCCGGAGAAGATCGAAGCAAGGACAAGCTCGAAAATTGAAAAAATATTCATAAAAGACCATCAGGAAGTTAAAAAGAATGATGTTCTGATGGTAATGCAGTCTGCGGCCAATTATAAGGACATTCTAGAGCTTAAAAAGCTGATAGACTCCATTACTCCTGATAATTTATATAACTTCCCTCTTGCCCAGGCTTCAAGGTTCAAATTGGGGGAATTACAGGGCGAATACAACAGTTTTGCAAAAGCATTTCAAGATGAAGCCCTTTTTACAAGATTACAGCCTTATGCTCCGGAAAACCTGGCAGCCAATCAGAGTATTTCTGAATACCGCGTAAGAATAGCTACCTTAAAACAACAGAAAAACCTGGAATCTATAAAATATGATCTGACGAGGAAAAACTTCAACAGGTCTCAGGAACTTTTCAATCAGGGAGTTATTTCAGCTATGGAACTTGAAAATGAAAAGATCAAATATCTTCAGGCCCAGCAAAATCTTGAAAATCTTAACATCACCATTTCACAAATGGATGAGGGCATTTCCAATCTTAACAAAACTAAAAGCGGAACTGCCATTAACACAGAAAAAGACAGAATTACATACTCTTCACAAACTTTACAGCTCCTTGAGCAACTGAGAAAATCTTTAAAACAGTGGGAACTGAATTACCTTGTCATATCATCTACGGATGGTATTGCCAGCTTCCAGCAATTTTTTGGTGAAAATCAGTTTGTAAAAGTGGGTGAACCTATCCTTTCTATTCTTCCTAAAAATAAAGAGCAGCTGGTAGGCAGAATGTCTGTTCCTACCACAAACTCAGGAAAAATAATTCCAGGCGAAAAAGTATTGATTAAACTTGATAACTACCGATTCCAGGAATATGGAATTATTGAAGGAAAAGTACAGAACATATCTCTTATTCCTGATGATAAAGGAAACTATTACGTAGATGTTATTTTACCAAAAGGATTAAAAACCAGCTATAACAAAACGCTTACATTCGATAAAGAACTCAGAGGCAGCGCAGAGATCGTAACACAAGATCTCCGATTGATTGAAAGATTCTTCTATCAAATAAGAAAGCTACTTGGATATCAGGTCTGATAAAGAATTTAAATAAAATATAAAAGCCGTTGTACAGATTGTAGAACGGCTTTTTTAATGGTATTTAGATTAGTCAAACTTTCAACATATCCAATTAGTAAAATTCATTGATTACAGCTTTTATAGGCTAAAGCAGATCTAACAGATATGGGTGAAATCGAAAAATTGATTATTAATTACCTTAAATAAGGAATAAATCAGTATGAAATATCTGAACGGTTAAAAAAAAGTGGTTTTCAACCTAACAGTTTAAGTTCGGTTGAAAAGCAAATCAATAAAATCAAAGAATTTTATGTAGCAAAAACATTGTTTCACCTTGCCTATATTCTATATAATAAAAAAGTTTTAGTAAATACGGACTCCCGTGAGTGTGATTAAAAAAATATATGTATAATTGTATTGTTAATTAATTAAAAAACAACTTATTATGAAAAAATTAAAAAAACTTTCGAGAGAGAATTTAAAGACAGTTAAAGGAGGTGCTTTAGGTATGAGTGAAAATTTAGAACCAGTTGGACCTGGCACTTATGCTTGCTGTATAGGTACTAAATGTAGTTCAACGGTTGTTGTAGAAACATCTGATGATCTTTCCTGTACTACCCCTGGTTCTGTATTAGTTAAATTGTAAAATTTTATAGTTGGTCATTTTAAAATAAATGACCAACTTTATTTAATAAAATTATGAGAAACTTATTTTTATTAATTTCTTTTATTTCAAGTTTTGTTTATGGGCAAAACATGAGATTTATTTATAATTATACGTCTATCCCTGATAGTTTAAATAAAAGTAATGTCATAAATGAGATAACAGTTTTAGAATTGGATAAAAAAGGAGGGAAATCTATCTTTTCTAGCCTAAAAAAAATAATTTCAGACTCAACTATGCAAGTAAATGCTGCAAAAGGAGTTTATACATTCCCTGATCCTCTGATCAAAACACAATACGTTATTGAAAAAGATATAGTAAAAAAAGATTTATTTTTTTACACTCAAAATCACACTATAAATCCTGTCTTTAAGGTAGAAGATAAAAGGAAAATAGATTGGGAAATTTTAAAGGAAAAAAAACAAATTTTGTCATATCCTGTACAAAAAGCAACAACAGTATTTGGAGGGAGAAAGTGGATTGCATGGTTTTCTACAGACATACCTTTTCAGGATGGTCCTTATAAATTTAATGGTTTACCAGGATTAATACTTCAAATATGTGATGCTACTAATAGTCATTGCTATAATCTAATTGGCATTTCAAAACTTCAAAATAATTCTTATAAGACACTCGAAGACAATTCATATATTGGGTCTAAAACAATAAGTTTAGAACAATACATAGATACAGTAAAAGAATTTAAAAGTGATCCCATGAAAAGTATCAGACAGAAAATATTTAGGAATGAAATTTTTTTTACTAATGAACAGCAAAAATCTGAGTACTTAAAGAATGTTGAAAAAGAATTAAAACAAGAGCTCTCAGAAAATAATAATCCAATAGAATTAAATCAAAAAGTTGAATTCAAATAAAAACACCTTTTATTAGGTATTTTTTTATTCCTAAAAATATTATCGGGGATGTTTTCGGGGGTGAAATAAAGAAACCGCCCTGTTTAAGGGCGGTTTGTAGCGAAGACGGGAATTGAACCCGTGACCTCAGGGTTATGAATCCTGCGCTCTAACCAACTGAGCTACCTCGCCGTTTTGGTGGTGCAAATATAGAAAATATTTCTTTACCTCCAAAATTATTTTAACTTAAAATATTCCAAAACATCTCCCACATGATCTGGTTTGTTGATAATCTTATTGTTAGCATCTAAAATAAAATACGTCGGAGTTGCATGAATATTGTACATATCCGTGTAACTGCTGTTCCATCCTCTCAATTCTGAGTCATTCACCCAAGGAAATGCAGCAATTTTTTTAGTATAAGAATTTTTGTCAACATCTAAAGAAAACCCTACAACCTGAATATTCTTTGACTTCAGTTCATTGTATTTTTCCAGAAGTTTTGGAAGTTCGCTTTCACAGTGCGAACAAGTGGATGACCAAAACACAATAACCTTTTTATCAGCCTTTATATCGTATAATGACTTCGCTGTAGTATTTACAGGTGACTGAAACTTATAGTTAGGGAAAGCAGCTCCCATTTCAATGTTGGCATTCGATTTTAGTGTAGAAGCAAGTCTGTCGTTGATGGTACACTTAAGATTTTTGGCAAGCGACAAATATTTACTCTTGTACTCATCCATCTCATACACATCAAAAATATCGATCAACTCTGATAAAACAGTCTGCCCTCTTGGAGTTTCCACTTTTAATCGGTCTAAAAGTTTATCAACAGAAGCAGTAACATTGGTATTTCCTCCGGAGTTCAGATAAGATACCAATACTGGTCTTAGTAATGATGAAGTTTCCAGCATATCATTTGACTTGTCCAGAAAGTTGATTATTTCCTCCTGATCTACTTTTTTGGTGGCATCTTGTGAAGGGGAAACAAATTTACTGTAATTCGTGTTATAATAGGTAATAAATGGATGTTGAACGGCATCAATAGAGCTTGAAGTACCGGAAAGTCTGTCGATCTCTATTTTCAGTGCTTTTCCAAAGTCTGTATTGTCTTTATAATATTCTTTGATTTGTGCTAAAGCCGGCAATATAAGCTCTTTCTTTTGTGAACCCTCCTGCTGCTTACTCATCAGATTATTCGCTTCATCCAGATAGGCAACATCTTTAACTTTATTATTCTGGATATCCAGTTTAATATTGACATTTTTATTTTCAGAAATAAAGCTTACGGTATTATTAGAGCCAGGGAAATAGACTTTCATCATTCCCATATAGCTGCTTGGATATTTAAAAGTCCATGTACTATTCTTACTCTGTTCCTTAGTAACAATAATATCTTTTGAACCGTTTAATGTATATAGAATAGCATCCTGATCTTTAAAGTCTGCCGGAGTCTGAATGGTCACTGTAAACTGAGCCTGCAGAGCAAATGCGGCTAAAACCGCAGATAGCGTATAAATCTTTTTCATAGAGTAAAAATAAAAAAACTCTCTGACTAATCAGAGAGTTTAATATTATTTTAATAAAATTTTATGCTTTTACGCTCTTGTACTTTTTTGTAAAGTAAACAATAAATCCAATTGCTACAATAGCAAGTACATATACGTACATATCAATGGGTGCAGGTGCTCCGGTACCATTCCCCCCATTTCCTGTTCCAGTTGGAGCTGCTTGTGGTTGTGGCGGGGCAGCATTTGCTAAAGTTATAGCAAAAAGAAAAAGAGCTAATACTAGTTTATTAATAGTTTTTTTCATCGTAGTTTATTTTAAGATTTTAGTGTTAACAGTTTCTCCTTTGTCAGAAACGATTTTTACAACATATGAATTTTTAACTGAGCCATCTAGCTCGATTACAAAATCTCTGGATGTTTCAACCGCTTTTTTGGAGATTACCAATTTACCGCTCATATCATAAACCTGGATGTCTGCTTTTTTCCATTTTGGATCAAATCTGACAATATAATTTGTAATAGATGGATCATAAACAACAAGTGTTCTTGATGCAGTAGCAGCTTTATTTTCTACTGCTAAAGTAATATTACTTGGTTCTCCATAATACAAATTAGCTTCCTCATTTGTTACCGCTACAACATCTCCTTGTTTAGCTTCTATTAAGTTTCCGTTTTCGGCTTTATAATAGAACCCAATTCCTGAAGATAACTGGTGTGCACCAGCCGGGATTAGCGCTGCATTTTCTCTGATCTCGAATTTATAAGATTTCACCTGATCAAGGTAATAGTTAACTAACTTAACATTTTTCCCCTGGAAGTTATTCTCATTAGCTTCGTTAATATATAACCAATAGTTAGTATTATTATTATCATACCCACCATTCAATGATTCTTCAAAAGTACCGATGATATTTTTACCAGCTGAAGACTGAACTGAAGTTGCTGCAGAAATCTGGTGTCCTGTTGTTAATCCTGGAGAAACAACATAGTATGTTCTGGAAAGTTCTTTTCCATTAGCATCAAGACCGATTACACCAAGCTGTTTTACAGTATTGGTTACATTCTTACCAGTAGACATTTTAGCTGCTGTTACATCGTAGTTGACACCTGCTGTTCTCGCAGTTGATTTGAATCTTCTCAGTGTATTAAAATTTAAAGTCTGAGCTGTATTGTCTCTTAACTTTATTTTAAATGACTGCATAGGTTTGATTACAAGTAAGTCTACGTCACCAATAGCCGGAGCTACTCCGTCACCTGTAGGTAAGAAAGTAACAACTTTAGAAGCTGTAGCATAAGTAGAACCACTTGGAAGAGTAACGATGGTACCTGGGTCATATTCAATACCCCAGATATTTCTCACTGCATTTCCGTCAGATCCTGTAACACTTTCAGTATATCCGATGTTAGCTAAATCTAAATTGGTAAGGAAAGGGTTTCCGAATTGATAGAAATTTTGCCCGAATGTTCCGGACCATGGGTTTGTAGTGAACTCAAAACTGTCATCAAGATAAGTATTATACTTCTCATTGTACTGGTTTAGAGCATTACCATTAGTTCCAAACACAACGTTGGATGCCCCTACGTTAGATTTCCCTGCGTTCTGTAATGTTACAGCACCCGCATATGGAGCATATGGTTTCCCGTTGATATTGAATACATTTCCTGTTGCAGGAGCACTTGGATTCCAGTCGTTATTTTTAACCTTAAGCATATAATAACCTGAAGCATCCCAAGTAGTCGAGGTAGGAGCTAGATTCAAAGTAGTGATAGAAACAGCATTAGCATTATCCCACTTAAGAATTGGATTGTCATATCTTCCAGTATTGAAAGTTTTACCAACTTCAGTGGATAATGAATTATAAGCTTTACCAGAGAAAGGCAAAGCAACTTGCTGGAAATAATTACCGCTACCGTTACTTGTAGTTCTGTATTCTTTGGTTACAATACCTGAAATGTTGGATTGGGATAGTCCGTCAATGTATAGCTGACCATACGTGGAAGTAGCAAAAGAACCGGGAGTGTTAAGCCTTAAGATGATATTTCCACCGTCAGTTTTATCAGCTCCGGCAGCATCTATTGTCTTAAAACTATCTGTAGCAGATCCTACAACCATAACATTTCCATGTACATCCAAAAGACCATTACCTTTTGTCTGTACACCTCCACCGCTATAAACTAGGGTGCCTTCGCTCACATACATATTAGCATTAGTGTCAACATGACATAGTATCTGCGCCTGAACAGAGTAACTAATTGCTAAAAGACCTATAGCAAATAAACTTTTTCTCATTGTATAAATTATTTGTGTGTTAATACAATCTTCACCCGCAAAGGTATTATTATTTTTCTTAAAAAAAAAATATTTTATCTATTAATCAAAACATTATCTTCCGTCAAGACGATCTCTTTGTCCTCTCCTATTGAAAACATATAGTCTTCTAGAACTTTTTCGGTGGTACCTCTCAACCCTCTTGCGCCTAATCCTTTTTCAATAGTTTCCTCTACGATTTTTTCAATTGCACCATCTGTTATTACCAAATCTGTACCATCCATCTTGAAAAGTTCCACAAATTGATTCACAATTGAATTTTTTGGCTCTTTCATAATTCTTACCAGCGTTTCTTTCGTGAGTTTATCAAGGTAAGTGATGATTGGAAATCTTCCTAAAAGTTCCGGAATTAATCCGAAAGTACGAAGATCAATTGCATTAATATTTGTTAATATATATTCGTCTTCGTCTGTTTTATTGATTTTCTCAGAACTGAACCCAATCGCCTGCTTGTTCATTCTTCTTTCGATAATCTCTTTAATCCCATCAAAAGCACCACCGGCAATAAACAGGATGTTCTGAGTATTCACCTGGATATATTTCTGATCCGGATGTTTTCTACCTCCCTGCGGCGGAACATTGACGATACTCCCTTCCAGCAATTTCAGTAATCCCTGCTGTACTCCTTCTCCGGAAACGTCTCTGGTAATACTTGGATTGTCTGATTTTCTTGCAATTTTATCAATCTCATCAATGAAAACAATACCTTTCTCCGCTTTTTCCACATCATAATCTGCAACCATCAGAAGTCTGGACAGAATACTTTCAACGTCTTCTCCTACATATCCTGCTTCCGTTAAAATAGTAGCATCTACGATACAGAAAGGAACATTCAGTTCTCTGGCGATAGTTTTTGCCAGAAGAGTTTTACCTGTTCCTGTCTCCCCAATCATGATGATGTTCGACTTCTCAAGTTCCACTTCTCTGTTTTCATCCTGAGCGTGGAGTAATCTTTTATAATGATTATATACAGCAATAGAAAGCTGCTTCTTTGCCTGATCCTGCCCGATCACATACTGATCAAGAAATTCTTTGATCTCTTTTGGCTTTTTAAGTTCAGCCATACTGTCGGCAGGTGAATATCCTGTTTTGGATGCACCGTCTTTTACAATAGCGTGTGCCTGCTCTATACAATTTTCACAAATAAAACCATTCTGGCCAGAAATCAGCATCTGTACTTCATTTCTTTTTCTACCACAGAAAGAACATTGGTTGGAATTCATATGATATAATATATATGTATATGTTAAAGAAAATCGTAAAAAATTACTTTTTTACGATTTTCTGTTTGTTAAGAATTAATAATTGAGTTTTGAATCTCTGTATATTCTTCGTTCGTTAATTTTAATCTTTCATTTCTAAAATTCATGTCTTCCATCTTGTTTAAAGGAATCAAATGGATGTGTGCATGAGGAACTTCAAGTCCTACTACCGCTACTCCTACTCTTACACATGGAACTGCAGTTTTGATCTTCTTGGCTACCTCTTGGGCAAATCCCCAAAGGTTTTTGTATTCTTCACTTTCAAGATCAAAAATCAAATCCACTTCTTTTTTCGGAACTACTAACGTGTGTCCTTTCACCAGAGGCATTGCATCTAAGAATGCAATAAAGTTTTCATTTTCTGCAATCTTATAAGAGGGAATCTCGCCATTGATGATCTTTGTGAATATAGTGCTCATTTTATCAGAAGTTAGGGTTAGATATTTAGAAGTTTAGAAATAGAAACTGTATCAGACTATAAAGAAATGTCTAATACTTCAAAAGACAGTTTGTTTCCGTTCGGTAAAGTAATTTCGGCAGTTTCGCCAACAGCTTTCCCCAACAGACCTTTTGCAATAGGCGTGTTTACAGAAATTCTCCCTGTCTTCAGGTCACTTTCGTTATCCGGTACCAATGTAAATACCTGCTCTTGCTTGGTAGCATTATTTTTAAGTTTCACTGTTGTCAAGATGGAAACTTTTGAAGTATCTAATTGGCTTTCGTCTATAATTTTAGAAGTAGAGATAACGTCTTTCAGCTTAGAAATTCTCATTTCAAGCATCCCCTGAGCCTCTTTAGCTGCATCGTATTCCGCATTTTCAGACAAATCTCCTTTGTCTCTTGCTTCCGCGATCTGCTGAGTGATTTTTGGTCTCTCTACAGTTTCCAACTGTTCCAGCTCAGCTTTCATTTTCTCTAGGCCCTCCTTAGTTACATAGCTTGCCATAATTTTCAAAATTTAGTTTTAGTATAAAAAAATAATCCGACATTTGCCGGACAATGTTTTCGTGTTGTAATCGTTTAATTTTTACAAATATATAAAAATTTAAATTGAAATGAAAAAAACTTTTTCAATCATATCTATTTTCAGCTTATTGATTTTCAGTAACTTAACTATAAACTCTTGTGGAAGCAGAGAAGATACCGTGAGCTGTTTCCCGAATAACCCTATTAATGTATCTCTTAATCTAAACCTGCCTGCTTACTATGCTTTGAACAATATTAACGGCTGGATTTATGTGAATGAACAGCAATCCGGAACAAGAGGGCTGATTATTGTGCGAACTGCAAGTGGATTTAAAGTATATGACAGAAATGCTCCTCATATATGCCCTGATAACAATACAACCCTCGAAGTAAAGGACAATATTGCTATTATTTGTCCGCAGGACAACACACGATGGATCTTAAGTACAGGACAGCCAGAAGCGGGAGCCAAAACATCTCTGCCGCCTAAAACTTATCCTTATAGCTATGATGCGCCAAGCAAAACTTTAAATGTTTATTATTAGAATATAAAATGAAGATCGTTATACAAAGAGTCTCAGAAGCCAGTGTAAAAGTAGACGGAAAAATTGTTGGTGAAATCGGGAAAGGATTAATGCTGCTGGTAGGTGTGGATGAAAATGATGAAAAAACAGATGCAGATTGGCTTGTACAAAAGGTTTTAAACCTAAGAATCTTTGGAGATGAAGAGGGTAAACTTAATCTTTCTGTGAAGGACATTTCAGGGGAAATTCTTTGCATCAGCCAGTTTACATTGATTGCTGATTACAAAAAAGGCAATCGCCCATCTTTCATAAAAGCGGCAAAACCTGATAAAGCGGTCCCTCTTTTTGATTATTTTAAAGAAGAAATAGCTAAATCCGGATTAAAAACAGAAAGTGGAATTTTCGGAGCGGATATGAAGGTATCCCTAATCAATGACGGACCTGTCACTATTGTAATGGACTCAGTTACCAAAAACTAAGTATAGAAGATGAGTAATAAAAATTTAGTTATTGCTTATCTGGCAGTGACTTTAGTTTTTCTTTTTGGAATAGTTTTAAGCCTTAATAACTATAGTTTCGCCGGATATTACATTGATAAAATAATTAACTGGCTCTGGCTGTTGATGACTATTTTTATCATTGTCAGGTTTTGGAAGAAAAAAGTGATTAAAGTATACTTTGGTCTTTTGATCTCAGGAATCATTCTTAGTATTTTACCCATGATGATTCCATTTTTTTGAATTATTCACTATTTTTCAACTATTGGCTGTGAGCAAAGAATTCGGCTGGATGATACTTACAGAATAGAAAGAGGGCGTCCGGGAGCACTTTACAGACCGCTTATTACGATTTACAAGAAAGAAGGAATTTTTGAAAAACAAATCTCAAGAATTCCTTATTCAGACATCATAGAAAAAACAGTA
Organism: Chryseobacterium indologenes; assembly: GCF_018362995.1. Classification (NCBI taxonomy): domain Bacteria; kingdom Pseudomonadati; phylum Bacteroidota; class Flavobacteriia; order Flavobacteriales; family Weeksellaceae; genus Chryseobacterium; species Chryseobacterium indologenes. The sequence goes on along the minus strand of NZ_CP074372.1, from coordinate 4,082,445 downwards.
CAGCCATCTAAGGAGACTTATTTAGATGGTAAAAGACTTCCAATTCAGGAAGCAAAGCTTATTAATGTCAATCAGGACAGTATTGGTATTGAATACCGGATCCTGAATAAGCTGAAAGTAATCTACCATAAGAACAAATTAAACTGGTTCGATGATCTTTAAAAATTAAAACCTATCTATCTCAACAAAACCATTCAGTGATCTTAGATGGTTTTTTGTAATCATGCAAGTATATTTTCCAAACCTCAACGTTTTTTGAAACCTGTGAGCTTTATCAAGAATTGATGAAAGTCTTTATACATAAGGGAGTAACAATAAAAACAAAAAATAAATTCACAAAAATGTGATTTGTTTTCATTTTATTATTATTTTTGGTATAAATCAAAACTGATTTACAACCATTTAACAAAATCGTATGAAAACAAAAATCAACCTTTTCGCATTGTTTGCGTTCTGCTCTTCCCTGTCTTTTGGTCAGGACAGTCAGCCCAAACTGAATCAGGATCAAAATTCCATCATCTATGTATGCTTTTCAAAGGGCATTAATTCAGAAAAAACTGCATTCAGCAGAAATGCTGATCTGGAGAGATTTTCAAGAGAAAATAAAATTTCATTCAAATACGATCTGGATTTTACAGACGGCAAGCTTGATGAAATGGCCAGAAACAGCAAAGCCATCGGAAACTCCCCAGAATCTGTAGAAAAACTAAAAAGAATTTATAAGGCTGATCTGCCTCTTCAAAACGAGGAAGCCACTCAGAAAATCATTCACAGCCTTGAAAGGTTCCCTGAAATAGAATATGTGTCTGTAATGAGTGCAACTCCCATTGAACCTCCTTTGGTTAATGCTTTTGTAGCAACACCTGATCTGGAAAGCATTCAGACTTATCTGAATGACAATCCCGGAATCAATGCAAAATATGCCTGGTCAAGAGGAATCACCGGACAGAATATTCGGGTAAGGGATGTAGAATATGGTTTTTACAAAACTCATGAGATGCTTAGCAACCAAAACACTATACAGCTGGAACCGGGCTATTCTCCTAATGCAGGATTAGCCAATAATAATTATCGTGATCACGGAACTGCGGTGGTGAGTATTTTAGGTTCAATAAAAGATAATATCGGCCTTACGGGAGCTGCTTACAATACTTCTGAAATAAAAGGATATATGGAATGGACTACTGTGGGATACAACAGAGCTTCTGCCGTGAGCAGATCTATAAACGCTTCCCAAGCAGGCGATATTATTCTGTATGAAATGCAGACCGGAGGAAAAGACGGCCAATATTGTCCTGCAGAGTATGACAATGTAATCTGGGATCTTACAAAAGCAGCTACTGATTCAGGAATTATTGTCATTGCAGCTGCGGGTAACGGAAATCAGAATCTGGATGATCCGTTTTATGCAACTTATCTTGCCAGAGGAAATAGCGGAGCTATCATTGTAGGAGCAGGATCTCCCAATACTACCCATTCAAAATTAAGTTTCAGTACTTATGGAAACAGAGTGGACGTTCAGGGTTGGGGAAGCAGTGTTCTTGCTGCGGGCTATGGTTCTTATGCCAAATATGACAATGATAACAACAGAACTTATAATTATTTCAGTGGTACAAGTTCTGCAACGCCTGTAGTATCGTCTGCAGCTATTTTAATTCAGTCTTTCTATCGTCAGACTACGGGTCAGAACCTGACACCGTCTGCGATGAAAAACCTTTTAATTTCTACGGGAATTCCTCAGGGAGGTACTGTAACGGGTCAGAAAATCGGGCCTCTTCCTAATGTAAAAAATGCGATACTGCAATTGGAAAGTAAATTTGCAACCCCTGTAAAAGCATTATCTCCGCTGGAGGTAAAAATCTACCCTAATCCATCCAGCAGTAGTATTGCGATTCAAAGCACAGAAAACAAAAAACTGGATTTTGAAATCATCAACCTTCAGGGGCGTACAGTAATCAAAAGTTCTGTTTTGTCTGATGAAAAAATTGATATTTCACAGCTCCCAACGGGTCAATATATCATCAATATCAATGAAGGTCAAAGAAGAGTTGTTGAAAAATTCACAAAACTTTAAAAAGATTTTTATACATTTTACTTCACATTAAACCCTCTTTCAGACTACTGGAAGAGGGTTTTTAATATTAATTGTTATCCGGTTATTTAGCAGGAACGCTGCTGAAATTCAGGGCTACTTTAATGTTCATGTCTGAAGAGGTCTGATTCTTCAGTTCATAGACCGTTCTTACAGTCAATCCTGAGCTTTTTACAATTTCATCAAGGAATCCGGTATCATTCAGGTCCAGATTTAAGCTGGAAGAGTTGGTAGATATATTGGATCGTGATGCGATCAGTCTTTCTCCTGTTCCGTTGGATGAAACGTATATTTTAACGGTTTTGAATGCACTCAGATTTCCTCCTGAAGGCGATGCAACAGAAATTTTAGCATCCGAAATTCTTACGTCTTTAATCTTTGCATTGTTATTTCCTCCGAACCATGTCTGTACATTGGTAGCCGTTGCAGTGGAAGAAACTTCTTTATCTGCAGGAACCCCTGTAGAGACTAAAACATTAGTGGTGTATGGAAATGTATTCTGAACCAGCGACTGTACGGTTCCGCAACTTACGAGTACAGCTGAAGCGGCCATTGCTGTTAGAACTATATTTTTCATAATTGTAAATTTTTAAACTTAGAGTTTAGTTTGCAGAAATTGTACCAAATTGATTTGTACTTACTCTACCGTTATAGTAAAGCTTCCCTTGGTATTTCCTGAAGCCATATTACTTTTACCGATAATCAGCCATACTTCACCTTTCCCGGGAGTATCATAAGTAATTTCTCTTCCGAACGGCCCGTCATAGTCTCCGTTGGCAAGTTTGATCTGATTAAAACGGATATTAAAATCTTTCTCTTTGGTTGAAATTTTTGCTTTGATATTCGGGCGGTCATAATGGGTCAGCTTTAAAATCAGTTCCTGATCATCTTTTTTAAATTCTTCTCCCAAAGTGAAAGGAAGCTGGGTAGCATCTGCAATTCTTATGATCTGACCATCTTTTTCACTCCTCATTACGCCTTTTCGCAGAACTTCTTTAGTGGCAGGAGCATTGTTAATGATTGAATCTCTTTCTTTCAATGCTACAGAATCTGCTTTTACAACAGAATCCGGCATTTCTGTAACCACTGTAGAATCCTTGTCCTGAACGCTTGTCACGGCAGGTTCTTTTTTACATGAAATAATAATCAATGGAATCAACAATAAGCTTTTTTTCATAATAATTAAGTTTAAGAATGTACCAACATAGCATTCTGGTGAGTTCTATTAAATGCTAAAACTGTTCCAATCCGTTTAACGAATTATTTTTCCGGCTTCAATTCTCTGTCATTATTTGTTTCAACCCATTTAAATGTAAAATACATAAAGTTGAGCATAATTCCCATCAAAACAGTGACACCCCACGTCTTGGTATATTCTAGCGGATAGATAAACCGTACCACAATATCAGAGAAAAGACCGAAAGGATTATTAAGCACATCCCAGCTGTTCCATCTTAAAAATCTTCCAAGATACACGCCAAAGCTGCTCATGAAAAGAAAGAATATAATTACTGCGTTGATTCTGTTTCTTTTACCATATTCCGAAAGGCTTTTTTCAATATCATTAAGACTTATAAAACCACAGATCAACCCTGTCCAGGCATAGGAAAGAATGACAATCAGATCATACCAGATCGGTACTGAATTTCTCGCTTTCAGATGAAAAAGATCTGTGAGAATATAAGGCGAATTGGGGAAGAACAAAATCCAGACGATAATAATAAAGATCAGTGAGATTTTACTTTTGATATTAAAGGCAAGAATAAAAGAACTTAGTAATAAAGGAATCCATGCCAGAAAAAGATTCCAGTTGAGAAACAGAAACACTTTTGTATCACTGATATAGTATCTGAAGGCAGAAAGACTGACACAGAATACAGTCATCAATATCAGCAAAATACTGATTTTAAACCTTGAAGATGCAATGATTGTTTTCATGGCTATTGCTATTGAATGGTTTGAAAATAAATAATCTTTGAAAGGAGTGTTTTGGAGGTCTCCTTTTTCACTTTCGCCTGCAAAGTCTTTTTAAGTTTCTGATCATTTTTTTCGTCAGCATATTTCAGCAGGGCTTTTTCGCTGAAATTAACAGAAGTTAAATGATAGTTGACTACAAAATCTTTTCTTTTCATATTCTGTGAAGTGATGAAACCTCCCCAATTGAAGTAACTGCACACTAAAATGGTTCCATAGAAATACCAAACCATTGTATTGACAAGGAATATGTTTCTTTTCTTCTTTTGAATTTTAAGATAGGTCAAAACAAGACCCACTATTGATAAAATAAGGAAAGCAAAAACGCCCAATCTTTTATAAGTAAATGCATAATTCACGATATACTCATAATTTTTAACAGCAGCTGATATGACAAGGATAACATTGAGGAAAATCCAGATTTTAGCTAAGATTTTCAGTAATCCCGCTTTCGGATCAAAATTAAATCCGGATTTAAAGTAGAACATGATAACCAGGATAGCCATTATGATAGACATGATGACGGCATTTACTCTTTCATGGGTTTCTTCGGAAAGCTGAACGGGTGTTTTTACGGCTTCATAAAACTGTTCATAATTGTAAGTAATAATAAAGAAGATCAGTAAAATATTTAGCAATACAAAGGATATGACCCCGCTCATTCTTTCGGCACTCAGATCAAGAAAAGAATAGGTAGCCTTCGGTATCCGGGAATCTTGTTGAAAGTCATTATCCAAAAAATGGTTGTTTTTGTAGATGAGTTTTTCCACAGCATAGTTCCAATAGTTAAAGGCAATGAAAAAGCCTAATACAAAGAGACAGATTACCTGCCACACATTAATATCCAATTCATAATCTGTGAAAAGAGCGGCAAAATGGTCACTTCCAGCTGAATAAATTCCAAAGAAAACTGACACCAGAACCAACGGAATTAGAATGAAAGCGAACGTTTTTTGCCATAATCCAGGAATATTCTTTTTGGGCAGCCATTCATCAAAACTGAAAAAGCGGCAGAATGAAGTGCAGCAGTTTATAATAAAAACCGGAATCAAAAAAAGAATTTTCAATCTCCTGTTTTTCGATTTATATCCCAACAAAAGGAGAGAACTTACTACCGCAATAAAGGAAGGAAAATCTCCATACCATGCAAATGCTATACTGGATAAAATGCTTGTTGCAAAAAGAACATACAGGGTTTTCGTTTTATTTTTCTCAGGAGTTTTAAACAGGGTTAATATTGCATAAATGATTCCCAGAATTCCAAGATTCAAGCCAATATCCTGATCGTAGAAGACAATGACAAACAGGATGGCGGTAAGAAATATATAATGATGTGTTTTCATGATAATTAAAAATTTAAAGGATTGAAAGAATTAAATTTTGAGAACCTCATCCATCTATGTGAATTGTGTGAATTTTATTTTCTTCATGGTCATTCAATTTAATGAAGAACAATAGTTTCTTTCTGCTGAATAAAGTCCATTACATGTTCATACTTCTGGCTCAGCAGCCCTTCAAAATCCCAATGATGGAAAGCTCTCATGTTCTGTCCCTTTTTATAGGCTTTGATATAAATTTTCGCATATTCAGGTAGAATAACCGTTCCTAAAACGATTGCTGCCAAAAGATGTGCATTGAGCTTACCGTTTCCTAAAAGAAAGTACTGCATGGCGATTTCATCCTCAAAGTTGGTTCCACAACCGGTGATCAGATGGTGAACATCATGGTTTTCCATTTTAGGGATCATTGAAAACCCATGCTTTCTGTAGAATTCTCCCAGCTTTCTCCCGAGAGAGTCTTCCTGAAATTCCAGCAGCTGTTTTTCATTGAACTGCCATTGTCTTTTTTTCTTTTTAAAGTATTTTCTGTATAATTTCTGAGTTTTATCGTACACAAAAAGCAGAAACTGAACGCGTATTTTTTTCATAGTGTATTTATTTTAATGCAGACTATTAAGTCCTATAGCTGTATAAAAAATTGCAATGGGTATATTGATCAAAAGAATACCAATAGCTTTCAGACATTCATTCAATCTTGATCTGTATACGAAACCATAGATCAACAGTCCTAGTATCGCCAGTAAGTTCAAAAATGTTCCAAAAATTAGCAACATATATCCTCCTATGGCAAATTCTTCCATCCTTGTTGTCAAATATCCAATAAGACACATGCTCCCCAACACCAAACACACCGCAAACAGAGATTTTCCGAAGTATAGAATTTCCTGACCTTTTATCATTTTTTGATTTATTATTTCTGAATCTTTCATCATTATTTAGATTTAGTAAGCAAACACAATTTTAGCTTCCGGCAAATGGACTTCCGAAAATTCCTACCGCCAGTTCTATCCAGATCAATGCAAGGGCCAGCAAAATGAAAATGCAGATCAAAACTTTCTGACTTTGTTTTTTGATTTTGTTTCTGACCAGGTTGATCGAAAAAGCTGTTGCAAAGAGTAAAGCTCCTGCTATCAGAAAATCTGAAGCTGACCAGTTTACTTCTTTAGAAAATAGATTTCCCAGCAATGGAATACACAGTAAAACCAATGGAAGGGCATAAATTGTAAATGTTTTTTGTTTTTGTGTTATCATTTTATTTAAGTTTTAAATTGTAAAGTACTTTGTAATTCAAAGTTAATTTTCAAAAAAATATAGGACTATCGTCCCAACAGTTTTTCAAGAGCATCCAAATGTTCTGTAAATGCCTGCCGTCCATTTTGTGTAACACGGTAAGATGTCTTGGGCTTTTTCCCGACAAACTCTTTTTTCACTTCAATATATCCTGCTTTCTCCAACGCGTTGCTGTGACTGGCCAGATTTCCATCTGTAATTCCAAGCAAGCCTTTCATTTCAGAAAAATCAACCCAGTCGTTGACCATAAGAACGGACATAATGCCCAGTCTTACACGGCTTTCGAATTCTTTATTGAGTTGATTTATTTTGATCATTTTATTTTAGCTTAATTATCCACAACCATTGTTTTTACAACAGCACACCTATTACCTTGATTCTGCAATAGTAGCAAAATTATATCCTCACCATTATTTATACTTCTTATGCATAATCAATCCATATACGATATGCAAAACTCCGAAACCAATGGCCCAGAATACCAGTCCCCAACCTAAAAAGAATAAAGAAATAAGTCCTAAGACAACTTCAAAATATCCCAGATACTTCACATCCGTTAAGGTATATCGTTCTGCCGAGACTAATGCCAATCCGTAAAAAATCAATGTTGCCGGAGCAATGAAAACAAAAAGATGATGATAAAGAAGTGCCAGGCAAAAAACGCCTCCCGCTATCAAAGGCACTGCAAAGGTAATCAATAGTCGCTTTGTAGTGGCATCCCAGATCTTCAAACCTTTCTTTTTACTTTTATGGGCGGTAAAAATATAGCCACTAAGAATAGCAACCACTAAAATAACGATTCCAATCACAACAAGTTCTTTAACTAAGGCCGGACCGAGAATATTCCTGTCTCCATCAAAATAGCTGATTCCTTCCCTCTGAAAAACAAAATACACATATATAGCCCCAATAATTGCCGTTAACCCGGCAACAACTCCGGACAATCCACTTAAAGAAATAAATCTGGAAGACCGTTCCATCATGGAACGGATATGGGATAGATCTTCGTGATAGTTTTTTGTTTCCATAAAAAGAACTTTGAATTACAAAGTTATAATTTATTTTTAATCCACCAATTATTTGTTTTAAATTTTGATGATAATTTTTTACATCCCATTCCAGCAATTCCTAACTTTAAGAAAATAATATAATTGAAATGATATGTCAGAAATTCAACCAGATTATACACAGGTACATTTGGAGGAGAATATTCCGCTAAGTGATGAGGAAATACAAAAATTTGAAACAGATCAAAGAAAAATCACACAGGTAATGCCTGCTATTCTCGGTGGCTGCACATTTTTTGTGATGGCTTTGGCCGCTTTCTTTATTAAAGACGAATTCAGTAAATTCAAATATTATGATTACATTTTATTTGCAGGAGCAGGATTGGTGCTGTTTGGTTTTGCTTATATAATGTATCTTCTTGTAACCGGATATGACCGCCGGAACTGGAAAAAAGATAAAACCAATGGCAAGAACAAATTATTAAGCATCGTGATTGATTCAGATACAACAGAGTATGGCGAATACCTGACATTGGCCGGCCCAGCTAAAAATAAAAAGATTAGACTGCTGGTTACTCAGGAAGATTATTCCCGATATAAAACCGGAGCAAAAGTTGTTGTCACGTATTTAAAATACAGCAAAACGGCTCTTTCTATCAGAGAGCTTTGATTATCTTGCAACAAGTGATTTCCCGTTTAGGAAAAAGAAAACCCCGCTAAAAGCGAGGTTCTCAAAGATATATTAAAATTTGTTTTTTTATAACGGGTTCTGAACAATCAATGGATTGGCATTGATCTCCGTTCTTGGAATCAGGAATTCCCAGCGTAAATTTATATTGAGCATTAAGACCTAAAAAAAACCAGAGATACAAATGTTTCTCCGGTTCATATTTAGATTAAAATCCTATTGTTTTTTAAAATTTATTTCGCTCTCAACTTTTCTTTAATAGACTCAATATTTTTCTTAGCTGAATCTTCCAGGATAAGACTTGCACTCATATGAATTCTAGCCGGCATCAATTCATTGAAATGATCTGTACCTTCCCATGAAACTTTTTTAATCAATGCCAAAGCATCACTGCTTCTTGATGCTAAAGTCTGCAAAAACTTCTCCAGTTTCTCATCCATTTCCTGAATAGAGTCAGACACAGAATGGTAGACATTATGCTGCTCAGCCCATTCAGCAGATCTGAAATCCGCATCAATTGCCATAGCTGAGAATTGTGATTTCCCTATTTTTCTTTCTACATAAGGTCCTATTACAAATGGTCCTATTCCAAGATTGATCTCAGTAAGTGCTAAAGCTGAATCTTTTGTTGCAAAACAATAATCTGCTCCACAAGCAATTCCTACTCCTCCACCGGTAGTTTTTCCCTGAACTCTCACTACTACGATTTTTCCACAATTTCTCATAGCATTTAAGACTTTTGCAAAACCACCAAAGAATTGTGTGGAAGCTTCCAGTTCTTCAATCGCTAAAAGCTCATCAAAGCTCGCGCCTGCACAGAAAGCTTTTTCACCTGCACTTTTTACTAAAATAGCTTTCACTTCATCTTTTGCTCCTTCTTCAAGAATTGTTTCTGCCAGTTTTTCTAAAATTGCTCCCGGAAGAGAATTACTTTTGGGTGTTCCGAAACTGATCTCGGCAATATTATTTTTAATTTCTGATGCTACAAATTCGCTCATTTTTATTTTTATTGGATTCTTACAAAAATACGAAATACGGCTCTTTCAGAGAAACTTAAAGATAATAATTTCCATTATAGAGGTACCTTTTATAAGATTCCCTATACGTAGAAATACGGAATCTTTAATTTGGTATTTTCTACTCTAGTACTCCTTTCTTAATAGTTGTTCCTTTGGCTTAGAAATAATAACCAAAGGCGGAATCTGAAAAGCCCATAAAAGAGTAAGAGAATTTAAAACTAAAAAATCATTACCATGGAAGAGTACATTGGAATTGTAAAGTTATTTGCAGGAAATTTCGCGCCTAGAGGCTGGATGTTTTGCGACGGAAGTTTAATAAGCATTTCAAGAAATTCGGCCTTATTCTCTATTTTAGGAACAACTTACGGAGGAGATGGTATCACTACTTTTGCTCTGCCTAATTTAAAAGGACGTATGGCTTTGGGAGCGGGAAATGTAAATGCTAACGAGTTTTATCCTTTGGGGGTGGTATCCGGTACTACACAGAATACTCTTTTAACTTCAAATCTTCCAAGCATCGGAGGTGGATTTCAATTGAAAGTTGCCAATAAGAACGCCAACTCATCAACCCCTACTGCAACATCATCCATTGCCATCTCAGGAACGCAGGTAGGAAGAGATTTCAACGTGGTGTCAAGCTTTATAAATGATTCTAATCCTGACACCGTGATTAACGGACAGAGCATTTCTTTTGTAGGACAAAATTTACCAGTGAATAATATGCCTCCTTATCTGGGTTTAAATTATATCATCTGTGTTGAAGGTATTTATCCTCCAAGAGATTAATATTGACAATAACCTAATATTTAAAACAATAAAAATCATGAAAAGCACTACTTTTTTAACAATTTGTAGTCTGCTCATTTCAATTTTCTCATTCGGGCAGACCAGTACAGAACAATTTGAAACGGAATCACACGGAAGTACAAGCTTCACTGACAATGGAGTCATTTTCAACATCATTTCACATGTAAGTGTTTTTGACATTCAGGGAAATTACCCGGGAACAGGCTGGAGCGGAACAGCAAACGACAACAGATACATTGACAATTCCAATGACTCTCAATTTCCGCCATCATTCAGCATTAAAACTACTTCAAATTTGTTTAAAGTAAACAGGTTCTGGATGTATCTTTCAGCATTAAACCTGGATCTTAACGTAGCAGGAACTCTGACCGTAACCGGAAAACTAAGCGGAGTAACCAAATTTACCCAAACAAAAACTACAGGCTTCGTAACAAGCTTAGGAAGTACAAACGGATATACCCTGATTGATCTTACCAACTTAAATGGTCAAAATTATTCCAACATTGTGATTGACGAACTACAGATCACAGCGGGCGGAGCCTTCCGATATGTAGCATTAGATGCTTTTACTTGGGTAAAAGACAGCAACATTGTACTGGGTACTTCTGAAGCTAAAAGCACTCAAAAAAACCTGACTATTTATCCTAATCCAACCAACGGGCCTCTTTCCATTGCGACAGAGAAAGCGAGTGAAGCCAAAATCTACAGTGTAGATGGTAAAATGCTGAAAACAATACAAACCCAGAGAGGAAATAATGAAATCAATATTTCAGACCTTCCAAAAGGAGTTTATATTATCAAAACAGCCACAGAATCAACGAAAGTAATTAAAAATTAGTTTCAATTATACATAAGTTCCATATCCCATAAAGATTCTAATTCATAAATGACAAAACCCTTAATTGCTTTATTAAGGGTTTTGTTTTTTCAATGCCAGAATATATTTATCTATATACAGCTGTTTTTCTTTTGATTTGTACTGCTGAATGTATCTGGGATGTTCCAGAACAGTCATGGTATCAAATAGTTTTGCTTCTTTGTTTAATTTTAAAATAAAGTCAGCATTCTTTTTACCCAGAACAAAAACCTCCGAGGTATCCAGATTGAGACTGATATGTTTCTTCAGAGATTCAATCATAAAGCTCTTCACAGCCTCGAACAGTTCTTTATCATCATAATAATTGGCATTAAGCCATCCATTTTTTGTTTTTCTTACGATAGCCAGCGGAAACGGAGAATTGATATAAATATCTTTATAGAAAAGATCTGCGCCGCCATATTCTTCAATCATATCATACATAAAAACGGAAGAAACTTCATGAGTACGGGCAGATTTCATTTTTATACCACAAATACTTTCGAGTCTTTTAGTATCGGTAAACGGAACGCCTGTAACCCCTGCTCCATGACGGCTAGGGTTGATTCCAATAATGAATTTTCTCTGGGCTGAATCGTTATAATATTTGTGATAAAACTTCTGCATGACCGTCAATGTTTCAGGATTATCCAGATAGGGGTTCAGAACTTCAAAGCCGTTGGGAAGATTTCCTCTATAGCTAAGGTTTTTATTGAACTCGATGACATGATCTGCAAAAGTAGTATTCATATTTAATTTTTAAGGAAAACAAAATTTTCAGGTTGATCGTCATCACTATCCTCGTCTTCGTCCTCATCTTCGTCACTTAAAGCCAATTCAATATCAATGAATTGAATGTATAAACCACAAATTTCTTCGTTAGCATCATACGCGAAGTAAACAGGATAAGTACCATCACCAAAACCACTTGCAAACATTGGAATCTGATAACTGGTACCAGGAATCGTCCAATTGATCCAGTCTCCTGCTTCTCTCTGATTGCTAGGATTATTTTTATAACTCTGTGAAAAAAGATCGGCAAAATAATCATCATACACGTTGTTGACCCCTAATTGATCTACAAATTGATCTACAAAAGGAAGTACTTCTTTATCAGTAATACAACCTAAACCAGCATCTACTCCGAAACCAAAAAAATCGTCTTCAGCTACGTCCTCCAATTCTTCAATTCCCACTAAGGCTTCTCTGTAAACAACAGGTTTTTCTTTAGTAAATTCAACCTTTACAACAGCATATCTTTCTCCCCAATCTTCAGATTTTACCACAGCAATGGTCACAGGAAAATTTCCTTTTGGAGCCTGAATAAAATAAGGTGATTGATTGGCATTTAAAGAAACCAACGGATCTCTTACCACCACTTTTCCTGAAGGAAGAGAAACATTTCCTATCTCCATCGTCTCCATTTTCTGTCCAAGAATTTCATCAGAAGTAAAATACGTTTCGAGATCTGTAGGACAAATCAAAATATTTTTCACTTCTTCCCACTTTTGCATCCAGTTTTGGTTCATTGCTCTTGATTTTATGATTGAATTTTAAAAGTAGTACTTTTTTACAAGAGAAAGAAGAAGTTGAAACTAAGAATCTATTAAAAATTAATCATTCACTTCAATACATTATTAATCAAAAAGAAACTGAATCATCATTTTTTATAATCCCATTCTCAAGTTTTAATTCACATCCATTTTTTTATTATATTCGTTTTCAATGAAATAGAATTTCATCCAACTAAAACTTTTAACCCATGATTGGAATTATCATTGAGCTTATCATTTCCTGGCTTCTCCTGAAGTTTATAGCAAAAAAGGATCTTTCTGTTTTAGGATTTAAGCCTAACCCAACTAGATTGATTCAGTGGAGTATTGGTTTTCTTTTGGCTATGGCGATTTGCAGTCTTTACCACATTATGACAACAGCATTTATCAATAACAGCTGGATTCTGAATAAGCACTTCACATTTTCTGCAGCGTTAATGAGCATATGGTGGGTTCTAAAGTCTGTATTGTTTGAAGAATTATTATTCAGAGGAGCTTTACTTTATCTTGCAATTGAAAAATGGGGAAATACCAAAGCCTGTCTTTTATCAGCTGTCTGCTTCGGAGTCTACCACTGGTTTTCTTATAATGCCTTCGGAAATCCTTTTCAGATGGGAATTATTTTTGTGATGACCGCCATCTTTGGGTGGATGCTTGCCGTTTCTTTTGCTAAGACCAAATCTCTGTACCTTCCTATAGGTCTACATCTGGGCTGGAATTTGTTTAATATTGTCATATTTTCAAATGGACCACTAGGCAAACAGTTCTTTATGAAAGCTAATGAAAGCCATCTTGAAGGAATTCCGTCACTGGTTGTTTTTTTGTTTCAGATATTTGCTTTGCCTCTTTTAATGTATGGATATTTTAAGCTTAAAAAGACATTATAAAAAAAGCTACAAATCACAGAGAATTGCAGCTTTATGTATTGTTTTAATTAAAAAAAAATCTAAGAATCGGCACATATATAACATGCTCTTGCAATATCAGGCCATCTTCCAGGGAGACAACAGCTTCCGGGAGGACAAGGATTAAGGACACAAGACCAGTTTGGCCCGGCTCCTTTAAGAGATCTCAACTCGTGTCTTGAAAGTTTTTTTAAGTTTTTCATTGTAATCAGTTTTGATATTCTCTCCTACTCTATATGCTTTTCGGATTTCGCCTATTAAAGTTAATCATTTTTAATTATAATAAAAAAAATCCCTTCCAATTAATGAAAGGGATTTTAAATTTATATTTTCCTGAATTAAATCAATCCAAACTGCTGGAAGTGGTGGGTAAAATGTTTTTTGTGCATCAGTTCCCACATTTCTTTATTCAGTTTTCCAAATACATAATTCATGTGCTCTGCCTGTGGATTTTCTTTGTAATAGATCACAAATTTCTTCAGGTTATCCATGAATGACTGTTTTGCGGCTTCCAGATTCTTGTGTGTTGGTTCCGGAAGTGAGCCATCTTTAGGAAGGAACGGAGCTGTAAATTCTTTTGGCATTGCTCTGTGGTTGTAAAGGGAATCCTGCCATTTTTCAAGATTTTCCTCCGGAGTGAAACATTTATCTGCTTCCGGTTCTCCAAAACTTACCAGAACTGCCTGTTCCAAATGTTCAATCATCTGCTGTGGTGACATTTTCCCCCAAAGCGCAGGAGTAGTTTCTGTTAATCCATTCAACATTTTCTGAATATTTTTTACATTCAGATCAATGAAAGGGGATTGTTTTGCAACCAATGTTAAGATTGTTGCCACGCAAACTACCTCATCTCTTTGGTTTACAACTTCAACCAGCCATTTTACAACACCTGAAGGAATGTTTCTTCCTTTTACTCCTCTGTTGATTTTTTCTTTTGCTGTCAGATAAACAGTGATCGTATCTCCGGCATATACAGGTTTGAAGAAGCTACAGTCTTCCAATCCGTAATTGGCAATAACAGGTCCTTTTTTGCCTGAAACAAACAATCCTGCTGCTGCTGAAAGAATGAAATAGCCGTGAGCTACGGTCTTATCAAAGATAGTTCCTGATAAACTAGTTGCGTCAGTATGAGCATAGAAATGATCCCATGAAACATTGGAGAAGTTGACGATATCTGCATCAGTAACTGTTCTTCCTGCTGTTTCTAAAGAGTCTCCTACTTCCACTTCCTCAAAATATTTCTGGAAAGGATGCTTGTCTGAGAATTTTTTCTCTGCGCCCTGCTGATAGATCTTAGTAATTGCTTTAAGTACATCCGGTGATCCCTGAATTGCTGTTTTCTGTAAGAAGAAATGAAGACCGCTTAGTCCGCCCATTTCCTCTCCGCCACCTGCTCTACCAGGACCTCCGTGCATTAATGTAGGAAGTGGTGAACCGTGACCTGTACTTTCTTTGGCATTATCTCTGTTCAGAACAAAGATTCTTCCGTGCTGGGAAGCCATTTTCCATGAAGTTTCTGCGATAAAGTTCTCATCGTGAGAAACGATAGATCCTACCAAACTTCCTTTTCCTCTTTTTGCCAGTGCGGCTGCTTCTTCAGCATCTTTATACGGCATCAATGTAGATACCGGCCCGAAAGCTTCTACATCATGAGAGATATTTTTTTCAAAAGGTTTGTCGTTCAGGAATAGTTTCGGACTCATAAATGCACCATTTTCGTAGTCTGCATCTACCAGCTCGTGCTTACCGTCATAGACAAGTTCTGTTTGTGATTTTAACAGGTTTACTTTTCTTACCACTTCTTCATACTGCTGTCTTCCCACCAAAGAACCCATTTTGGTTTCTCTGCTTAATGGGTTTCCTATTTTAGTCTGATCTAAAGCTTTAGACAATGCATTCTGAACGTCACCGATTAAATGTTCCGGAACGATGATTCTTCTGATCGCTGTACATTTTTGTCCTGCTTTCGTGGTCATTTCGTTACGAACTTCTTTGATGAATAAATCAAATTCAGGAGTTCCCGGTTTTGCTTCCAATCCAAGGATAGAACAGTTTAATGAATCTGCTTCCATATTGAAACGAACAGCATTACCAGCGATGGAAGGAAGTGATTTTAATTTTCTTCCTGTATTGGCTGAACCTGTAAATAACACAGAGTCTCCATCCTGTACATAATCCAGAATATTTCCCGGTTCTCCGCAGACTAACTGCACGGCACCTTCAGGTAAAATTCCACTTTCAATCATATCCTGGAATACAGCATTCGTAAGATAAGACCCGAAAGGAGATGGCTTCACAATAGAAGGAACGCCCGCTAATAATGAAGTAGAAAGCTTTTCCAACATTCCCCACACCGGAAAGTTATAGGCATTGATCTGTACAGAAACTCCTTCACTAGGTGTTAAAATATGAGTTCCTAAAAAAGTTCCGTTAGCAGAAATTTTCTGAGTATCTCCATCTACCCAAAATGAAGTATTGGGAAGCATTCTTTTTGCCAATCCGGAATAGGTAAAGAAAGTCCCGAAACCTCCTTCAATATCCACCCATGAATCAACATGTGTAGCTCCAGTTTTATATGATAAGTCGTAATATTTTTTCTTTCTTTCCAGCAGGTAAAGCGCTACTTTTTTCAACATTTCTCCGCGGTCGTAGAAAGTCATTGAAGAAAGGTTTTTGTATCCTACGGTTCTTCCGTAGTCAAGAGCCTGCTCAAAATTAAGCCCTTCTGTATCGGAAACAGCTACCAGCTCTCCTGTAACGGCATTGTACAAAGGAACTCCGCTTCCGCTACCTTCTACCCATTGTCCGTAGATATAGTTTTTTAACTTTTCCATAAAATATTTAATTTATCAACGTAGCAATGTAACAGTTTACCATTGAGATGCTTCGACTCCGCTCAGCATGACAAGCGTCATTATTACAGTTTTACATTGTCATATTATTAGATTTATTATTTATTTCGGTTCCTGATAGGGAAACATTTTCACTAATCCTTCATATAAACTTCTGTGAAGAATGGTTGCATGATTGTCTGTTTCCATCATTTTATATTCTAATGTCCAGTTTTTCTTTCCTGCTTTTTTCAAAACATCGTAGAAAGCTTCGGCATCTTTTACCATTACCGGATGTTCTCCTTTTCCTACAGAAACATAGACAAACTTTTTAGTATCCGAAGATTTTGTAAGTAATTGAGGAGCCTGCTTTAAAAGGCTTTCATCATCCCACCATAAGCTTGGACTGATAATAAAATAGTTGTTAAACATTTCCGGCTTTTTCAGAAGTATTTCTGCTGCCAGAAGCCCTCCCAAAGATTGCCCGAACAAATATTTGTCCGTGGTTTTAAACTGACTTTCAACATAAGGTTTTAATTCTTTTTCAAGGAAAGCAATAAACTTATCAGAATGTCCTGTGGTAGGATAATCTTTCTGTAAGTCTTTTAAATCTGTATGAAAGGTGAAATCCCTTTTCCTGTCTACATTAGCAACTCCAATCACAATGGTTTCCGGCATGGAATACATCTGATTAAAGAATTGTACTAATCCTGTAACGTGAATAAAATCTTCATTTATGCTTCCATCCAACAGATAGATCACCGGGTATGATTTGGTTTTATCATAACCTTGTGGAAGATAAATATTCAACGTTCTGTCTTCATTTAACGTTTTGGACTTAATAGTCCTCACTTCTCCGATTGTAAGCGGTTTTGTCGTAACAGTTTGTGCTGACACCACACTATTCATCGCCAACACCATGCTGCATACAAGTGCAATTTTTTTAATCATATTTAATTTTAAATGGTCATTATTTTATATCATCCCAAATGCTGTAATCCACAATTTTTGTTGGGATCTGCTGAACATATTCTGTAAAAGGCTCACAAGGCAGAATAGCTTCTTTTCCTTCTCTTGCCAGTTCCTGATAGAGTTTTGTTCCTTCTGTTTTCCAGTGAATCATTTCGTCAGATACGTCACGGATAATTTTTGCAGGGCTTCCTACCACTAATTTTCTTGGTTCGCATCTGAAATTGGCAGGTACAAAAGCTAATGCCCCAACGATACTTTCGTCACCGATGTACGCTTTGTCCATCACAACGGAATTCATTCCGATCAGACAGTTTTTACCGATGTGTCCTGAATGAATGATTGCGCCATGCCCGATATGTGCAGATTCTTCCAGTATGGTTTCTATATTCGGGAAAACATGAAGGGTACAGTTTTCCTGTACATTGGCTCCGTCTTTAATAATAATTTTCCCCCAGTCTCCACGAATTACCGCATTGGGACCAATATATACTTCTTCCCCTATTTCTACATTCCCGATAATGACTGCCTGCGGATGAATATAGGCAGAGGGCTTTATAATGGGACGAATCCCGTGGTATGAATAGATGTTCATATTTTTTAATTTGAAAATCTGACAATGGGATAATTTGAAAATTGATAATGTCTTTAAACATTTTCAAATTCTCAAATCAACTCACTTTCAAATTAATTATACTTTTTCAATCACCATTGCATATCCTTGCCCTACACCGATACAAAGGGTACACAATGCATATTTTTTATCCTGCTTCTGAAGTTCCATAGCTGCAGAACCTACAATTCTTGCCCCGGAAACTCCCAGTGGGTGACCAATTGCTATTGCTCCACCATTCGGGTTTATTCTTGCGTCATTATCTTTTAATCCTAAACTTCTTGTCACAGCAAGTGCCTGTGCTGCGAATGCTTCGTTTAGTTCAATGATGTCCATATCTTCAAGAGAAAGATTTAATCTCTTCAATAGCTTTTGAGTGGCTTCTACCGGACCGATTCCCATAATTCTTGGCTCTACTCCGGCTACGGAAGAACCTAAAATTCTGGCTTTTGGTTTTAATCCATATTTTTTCACAGCTTCTTCACTTGCTAAAATCAAAGCTGCGGCACCGTCATTCATTCCAGAAGCATTTCCTGCAGTTACCGTTCCTTCTTTTCTGAAAGCAGGACGAAGTTTTGCAAGACCTTCCATAGAAGATGTTGGCTTAATGAATTCATCTTTTTCGAAAATAATAGGATCTCCTTTTCTCTGAGGAATTTCAACTTTTACAATTTCTTCTGCCAATCTTCCGCTTTCCTGAGCTTTTGTAGCCTTCTGCTGAGACCAAAGGGCAAATTTATCCTGATCTTCCCTGTTGATCTGGTGGATATCTGCTAAGTTTTCAGCAGTTTCTCCCATTCCGTCAACCCCGTATAATTCTTTCATCTTAGGGTTGATAAAACGCCATCCGAAAGTGGTATCAAACATCTGACTGTCTCTTCCGAAAGCTGCACTTGGTTTTGACATCACATAAGGAGAACGTGTCATATGCTCAACGCCTCCTGCAATATAAATTTCACCTTCTCCTGCAGCAATGGAACGGAATGCATTTGCTACTGCAGACATTCCCGAAGCACAAAGTCTGTTTACTGTCTCACCTCCAATTTTATATGGAAGACCAGCCAATAAAAGTCCCATTCTTGCTACGTTTCTGTTATCTTCACCCGCCTGATTGGCACATCCGAAAATAACATCTTCAATTTCCTCTACAGGAACTTCAGGATTTCTCGCAACTACTTCTTTGATAACAATAGCAGCTAAATCATCTGCTCTTACTTCTGATAATCCTCCCTGCAGTTTTGAGATGGGAGTTCTGACATAGTCTATGATGTATACGTTGTTCATAATTTTACTTTGAAAATAGGATAATGCATAATTTGAAATTACCCAACTTCCTTTTTCTATTTATTTGTTTTTATTTCTTAGTTCTAAAGCCTGTTTTAAAGTATAGGGTTCGTATCTGAAATCCGGCCCGTACATTCTTTTGGCATTTTCTTCAATAGTGGAATCAAAACCTGCTTCTTTTCTTCTTTTATTAACATTTTTGAGATCTTTAACAGGCCAGACAAAATTGACAAAGACTTGTTTTCCGTTCTTATCTTTTGTCATTTCTCCTTTTCCCTGTGTGCCATAGATCTGTTCTTTGTCTTCCTGCATCAGATATCGGTCTTCCATCATCGCAACCCATGTAAAAGGAATTTCTTTCTTTTTTCCAGCTTCTTTTATGAGAGGAAGATATTTTCCAATTTTGGTTGAATGCTGGATTACGTACCATGCGGCCTGGTTTGTAGGTTCTCCTACAAGTGTTTTTCCGGGATAGCCATATTGAGCAATAATATTTTCTATTTTCTGCACGTTCAGACTATCATGTTCTGCAACCATCTGCCAGCCTTTCTTTTTGAACTCTTCTTTGTCGATATTCAGAGTTGTCAGGAGCTGTTCTCTTTTTTCCGGAGTTATTTCGGAATCGAAAAGCATTCTGTATCCCTGATCCACCTTCATAATCTCATCGAGTTCTTTTTTCAAAGCTTCATTTACTTTGTGCTGGGCATTCATCAGAAAAGCTGAAATCCCGAAAAGCAGTAGAAATATTTTTCTCATTTTGTTTACTATGGTGTCTGGTTAATGTTTTTTATAAGTCGGTGACTTTTTTCCCTATTTTATAGACTGTTCCAACAAATTTTGCAATCAGCTCACTGTTTTGATTGGTAATCTGAATGTCATAAACCGCCGTTTTTCTGGTATCATTCACCAAAATACTTTCGGCTCTGAAAATATCTCCTTCCTTTCCGGCTTTGGTAAAATTGATAATACAGTTCAGCGCTACAGCAGCATCACCCGTACTGTTGGATGAAAATGCCAACGCTGAGTCTGCAAAAGCAAAGGTAACTCCGCCATGAACTGTTTTAAGCCCGTTAATCATATCTTTCTTAATGGGCATTTCTATTAAACAGTAATTTTCTTTTACTTCAATCATTTTGATATTCATCCACTGGGAAAAATAATCCTGATTGAACATATAATCTGCTACTTGTCTTGGATTCATTTCTATTAATTATATGTTTGTTATTTCTTCATACAGCTCATCGGATAACCTGTCATAAACATTCATTGTTTTGCCCAGAATAATCTGTTCGTATGAAAGACTTTCTGAATCTGATGAATTTTCAGAGGGGTAGGATTCGTTTAAATCAATTCCATTTTCGTTGGCTAATCTTTTGATCAGTTCTTTATATTTCTCATTAAACTTTCCTAACAACTCAAGCCTTTCCTCAGCATTGACAGAAGAAGCCTCCTGAGTTAAATACTGTTTCTCAATTAAAAGCCTGGTCTCCAGCTCCGCTCTAAATTCTTCTATATCCATGAAGTTTTTTTGATATAATAATCTACTTGAGAGATGCTTCGACTTCGCTCAGCATGACAATTCACTAGCAGATTTAAATACTTTTATAGTTTTCTCAGCAAAGAACTTTGTCTATATCTCTCTTCCTGATATTCTTCGTATAGGTTTTGCAGGGTTTCGGAGATTTTTGCATACCCGATTTCTTGTCCCCAGCTTAGTAATCCTTTCGGATAGTTTACGCCTTTCTGCATTGCCAGCTCAATATCTTCGTCATTGGCAACCCCTAATCTTTTGGCTTCAACCGCTTCATTGATCAGCATTGAAATGATTCTTAAAAATATCTGCTGGTATAAAGCATCGTCTTTCTGAGCAACAGGTTTTTCTGCTCCTTCACTGTAATCGTAGAAACCTTTCCCAGTCTTTCTTCCGTGAAGTTTTGCTTCAGACATTCTTTGCTGTAATAGAGACGGCTTGTATTTCGGATCATAGAAATAATCTTTGTAAACAGTTGTTGTTACTGCAAAATTGACATCGACACCGATAAGATCCATCAATTCGAAAGGTCCCATTTTGAAATTACCCAGTGTTTTCATGGCATCATCCACCTGTTCCGGTGTTGCGATGTTTTCCTCAACAATCCTAAGTGCTTCCCCATAATAAGGTCTGGCAATTCTGTTGACGATAAATCCGGGAATATCTTTGGCAATAACAGGAGTTTTCCCCCATTCTTTCATGAGGTTGTAGATTTTTTCTGCTAAAGTTTTTTCTGTCAATAAGGATGGAATAACTTCCACTAAAGGCATCAACGGAGCCGGATTGAAAAAGTGAATTCCGATGAAACGCTCCGGTTTCTTTAGTTCTGCACCCAGAGAGGTGATAGAGATAGAAGAGGTATTGGAACTAAGGATACAGTTTTCTGAAACATAATTTTCAAGCTCTGTAAACACTTTGGTTTTGATCTCTTTGTTTTCGATAATGGCTTCGATCACCAAATCAGAATCTTTTAAATTCTGTAATGCTTCACCTTTCACGATATTGTTTCTGATTTCTGCTGCTTTTTCCTGAGAGATTTTGCCTTTCTCAGTCAGCTTTTGAAGGGTCTTTTCTAAACCTGAAAGCGCTTTATCAATTTGTGGAGCATTAGCGTCGAATAAAACAACTTTGCATCCTGCTGTTGCAGCTACCTGAGCAATTCCTACGCCCATGGTTCCTGCCCCAATAATTCCAATATTCATTTATTTGTACAATGTATTAATGTAAAATGTATTCATGCAAATCGTTTTAAAAATCATTAATACATTTTACATGAATACATTAATACGAAATTTATTTTCCTTTATAATTAGGTTTTCTTTTCTGTAAAAAGGCATTTACTCCTTCAATGAAGTCTTCTGTTTCTGCTGCTTCCTGCTGTAGATCTCCTTCCAGCTCAAGCTGCTCTTTCAATGTATTGGTATAAGAATGTGCAAAAGCTTTTTTGGTAAGCTTAATTGCCGCGGTTGGCATGTTCGACATTCTTTCAAGAATTTCCATTGATTTTGATGCGAATTCTTCTTCCGAGAAAACTTCAGCAACAAGACCATAAGATTTAGATTCTTCAGCAGATAATTTTTTACCTGTAAACGCTAAATAATTGGCCAATTGTCTACCTAAAAGCTTCGGTAAGAAGTATGTTCCTCCTGTATCAGGAATTAAGCCGATATTTGAGAATGCCTGTGAGAAGTATGCTTTATTACTTGCCAAAACAAAGTCACAGATCAGAGCCAACATAGCACCAGCTCCTACTGCAGGACCATTTACCAATGCGATAACAGGTTTTCTGCAACGTGTAACCTCTAACACTAAAGGGTTATAATAATCTACCACAATTTTTCTGATGATGTCATGATCATGGTGTTCTTTGCCTACCACAAAAGCTTCGTCCAGATTCTGACCTGAGCAGAACGCTCTTCCTCTTCCGGAAATAGCAACACATCTTACAGTTTCATCTTCGTTGCATTCTTTGATAAAATCTTTCAGATCTCCTAAAGCCGGCTTTGTAAGGGCATTCATTGTTTCTGGCTGATTCAGATATGCAATTTTAAGCTTCCCGTCAAAATGCGTTTCAATATCGAGTTGTGTATACATAGTTTTTATTAATTTATTATTTAACAATGCACTAATTTAACAATATAAATTCATGTAACAACCTAAGATTTTAACAATCTAACAACAGCATCGTTATGCTCTGCATATCCGTTAATTTTATTGATAAATTGTACATTAATCTATAGTTACCCTTAATGACATTTAAAATAATCAAAAGGTTCCAGACAGTCTAAGCATTGATAAGAGGCTTTACATAAGGTAGACCCAAATCTGCTGATCTGCTTGGTATGCTCAGAACCACAGCGCGGACATTTTTTCGGTTTCCCGATATGATGTTCATCTGCTCCTTTTTCAGGAGGAGTGATTCCGTAGACACGAAGTTTTTCTCTCGCTTCATCAGTCAGCCAGTCCGTTGTCCAGATCGGAAACATCTTGGTAACTACTTTTGCTTCCCATCCGTTTTCTTTCATCATTTTGATAATATCCTCTTCAATGGTAAACATTGCAGGACAGGCAGAATAAGTAGGCGTAATGATCACTTCACACGTATTTTCACCTGTGACCTGTGCATCTCTTACAATTCCTAATTCCACGATATCAATCACCGGAATTTCCGGGTCGGGAATTGTTTTTAATAAATCTAAAAGCTGATTCATATTTTACTTTTTATCAGAATCGAGAATTATTTTCAATGAATTCTGATAATCCAAATTATCTGTTATTCCGTTGTGATACTGATCTTTTAATAGAATCAGACTATCACCTTTTTTAAAGCTATTTTTAAGTTTTAAGGATGACTTATAATTAATAACCTCATCTTTATCGCCATGAAAAATTACAACGGGCGACTTAACGGTTTTTAAATATTCACCGGTCTCAAAATTATATTTCAGTAAAAACTTAGGAAGAAATGAAAATTTTTGACTCATTTCATCTTCCATACTATAATACGGAGCCTGTAAAATCAATAATCTTGCGTTCTGCATTGATGCTAATTTTGCAGCTAAGCCCGTTCCTATAGAATATCCTAAAATGATAATTTTGTTCTCCGGATATCTTTTCAAAAGCTCCTTATAAGCACTCTCAACATCCGAAAAAAGCTGCTCTTTATTCTTAATCTTATCTTCACTTTTTCCGTACCCTCGGTAATCCAATATAAATGTATCATAGTTCATATTGGCATACAGTTCAGCTACTTCACCCCATTCTTTTAATGAACCTCCATTCCCATGAAGATAAAAAATTACGCCTTTAGGGTTTTGAGCTTTAAATAAAACGGAGTTTAAATGTTTTTTATCTTTTGTTGTAACCGTTATTTCTTCAAAATCACCGTCAAATTTAAATTTGTAATTCTCCGGTAACTTTTCAGGATAAAAAATAATTTTCTCCTGATAGAAGTAGATTCCCACACATAACATCACATATGCGATAAGAAAAAAAGCAAATATTCCCAGAAGTAACTTTTTCATACTTGTTACCAAGTACAACCCGGATACGCTCTCTGCATATATTGAAGTTCACAAAGAATAAATCCAAAATACTCTGTATGATATCCTGTTCTTGATTTTGGCTGCATAAAAGGATTTGATGGATATTCCAACCCGAAATCTGCAAAATCTTTCTTCGTAATGGCAATGAATTCTTCGTAAAGAGCATCTGC
The DNA here is from genome assembly GCF_018362995.1 of Chryseobacterium indologenes. Classification (NCBI taxonomy): domain Bacteria; kingdom Pseudomonadati; phylum Bacteroidota; class Flavobacteriia; order Flavobacteriales; family Weeksellaceae; genus Chryseobacterium; species Chryseobacterium indologenes. Next base: position 4,057,971 of record NZ_CP074372.1, on the reverse strand, counting down.
ATCCGGAACGATGTTCAAAGCAATAAGATCATCTTCACCTTCTGTTTTAGCAAAAAGTCCTTTTGTATATTCCCAGATATCTTCAATGGCTTTTACCACACGGGATTTGCTTTCTTCTGTACCCTGAGCGAAAATTTTCATCCAGGATGCAGCATGGGTATAATGATATCTTACTTCCTTTAGTGATTTCTGGGCAATAGCCGAAAGTTCTTCATCTGCAGAATTGGACAATGCCTCATACATCAGTTTCTGATACACAGCAAAAACGTAAACTTTCAGAATGGTCTGAGCATAGTCTTCATTTGGAAGTTCTGTCCAGTGTGCATTTACATATTCGTGTTCGTATCTTAGAAAGGCTAAATCATCTTCACTTTTACCGTTGTCAATTACTCTTGAAGCATAAACATAAAAGTTGTTAGCCTGTCCCAACTCATCTAATGCAATGTTCGTCAATGCAATATCTTCCTCTAAATAAGGACCTTCACCGCACCATGCAGACAGACGCTGTCCCATAATGAAACTGTCGTCTGCTAGTTTTAATAAATAATTATATAATGGGTTCATTGTTTAATCAATTTAAAGACGGATAGATGATAGATGGATAGAAAAAAGACAAGTAAACCTTAAGGTCTTTTATCTATCTGTCTATTATCTCAAAAGTCTTATTACATATTTTTTACATCGTTTGGAATGTCGTAGAACGTTGGATGACGGTATAGTTTATCATCAGCCGGATCGAAGAATGCTTCTTTGTCCACTCCTTCCGAGGTCACAATATATTTACTTGGAACTACCCAAACAGAAGTTCCTTCTTTTCTTCTTGTATAAACGTCTCTTGCGTTCTGCAAAGCCATTTCTGCTGTTGGTGCCTGTACAATTCCAACGTGTTTGTGGGATAATCCCGGTTTAGTTTGAATAAACACTTCCCACATATCTAAATTTGCCATAGTCAAATTAATTTAACAATGTATCAATGTACCAGTTTAACAATGAGATGCTTCGACAAGCTCAGCATGACAATGATTGTTACATTTCTACATTGGTATATTGTTACATTATTATATTACTTCTTTTTGTTGTTTTTCTGCAAAAGCTGCTGCTGCTTCCTTTACCCAAGAATTTTCTCTTTGAGCTTTTCTCTTCGTTTCAATACGCTTTTTATTGCAAGGGCCGTTTCCTTTTAAGATTTCCATAAACTCATCCCATGGAAGTTCTCCGAAATCATAATGCTGTCTTTCCTCATTCCATTTCAGGTCTTTATCCGGAACAGTTAATCCTAAGAATTCTGCCTGAGAAACAGTAACGTCGATAAATCTCTGACGAAGGCTGTCATTACTTTCTCTTTTTACTCTGTAATTCATAGAGATCTTCGAGTTTGGAGAGCTGTCGTCATTCGGTCCGAACATCATTAATGCCGGCCACCAGAAACGGTTCAATGAAGCCTGAGCCATTTCTTTCTGTTGTTTGGTACCACGGCAAAGCGCCATTAAAATCTCATACCCTTGTCTTTGGTGGAAAGATTCTTCTTTACAGATCTTCACCATTGCTCTGGAATAAGGACCGTAAGAATTCCCCATCAGCATTACCTGGTTCATAATGGCAGCACCATCTACCAGCCAGCCGATTGCTCCTATATCTGCCCAGCTTAAGGTAGGATAGTTGAAAATACTTGAATATTTCGCTTTTCCTTCCAGCATATCATCATAAGTTGCATCTCTGTCTGCTCTGATGCTCCCATCTCCTAAAGTTTCTGTTGCAGAATAAAGATATAATCCGTGACCTGCTTCATCCTGAACTTTAGCCAAAAGCGCCATTTTTCTTCTCAATGAAGGTGCTCTTGAAATCCAGTTCGCTTCCGGCAGCATTCCTACAATTTCAGAATGGGCGTGCTGTGAAATCTGACGAACCAATAGTTTTCTGTAATCATCGGGCATTACATCTTTTGGTTCTACTTTATTTTCTTCATGTACGTATTGTACAAATTTTTCTAAGTCCATTTTTTTGTTTTTTTGTAAAATGTAGAAAGTATTAATGTATTCATGAATACAATTTACATTCAATCGTTAATACAATTTAAACATCATAATTAAGCATCACCACATTCGTTGTCGGGTGACATTGACAGGTAAGAACGAAGCCTCTGGCTACTTCTTCTTCGGTAAGTGCGTAGTTTTTCTCCATGAAAACTTCTCCTTCCAAAACTTCCGCTTTACACGTACAGCACACTCCTCCTTTACATGCAAAAGGCACAGGAAGATTGTCTTTCAATGCTTTATCTAAGATACTCTCTTTTTTAGAATTAAGGTGGAACGAATATTCATCATCATCAATAATTACCGTTACCATACTTTCAATATTGGCAATGGCCTTGAATTCATCACTCATTTCCTCCGTATTTTCTTCATCCGGAGCAGTAAAATACTCAAATAACACTTGAATAGCAGGCACTTTTTTATCTTTTTTCAGGTAGTCTGCAATGTCTTTGATCATGTCCGCAGGTCCACAAATGAAATAAGTAGCTTCTCTTACATCGATATCTGTATATCTTTCAAATAACTGCTCTAATTTTTCAGCAGAAATTCTTCCTTCAAAAACAGGGTCTTCATGTTTTTCACGGCTTACCAGATAAATAACTTTCAATCTTCCATTGAAATGTTCTACCAGTCTATCTATTTCAGCTTTTCTTAAAATATGATTCATACTTCTGTTGCTATAGAACAGGTAAGCATTACTGTGAGGTTCCTGATAAAGGCTTTCTTTAATATTGGATAAAACAGGGGTAATTCCGCTTCCTGCAGCCAAACCAACGTAAGTTTTTACGTTTGTAGGATGATAAGACGTATTAAAACCACCCATTGGAGGCATTACTTCCAGAATTTCATCCATGTGGAGATGCTCATTGAAATAGCCTGATACTTTCCCACCCTCAAGCAATTTTACCAATACTTCCAGGGTATTGCTTTTTTCACTCGGAGCATTACAGATAGAGTAAGAACGTCTTTCCTCATTTCCGTTGATCATCATTCGGAAATTCAGATACTGTCCTTGTTTGAACCTGAACTTATCTTTCAGCTCTTCAGGGATTTCCACGGCCACGCTAACGGCTTCGGAAGTATCTTTCTGAACTTTAACTGTTTTAAGTTTATAAAATGAATTCATTATTTTTTAAGTATTCTATTAATTTTTCCACCTTCGCACTTCGGCAGGCTGTCCTGAGCATGAACTTTCACTTTCGTGGTGATTCCTACCCGTTTTTTTATTTCGTTTTCTATGTTTTTTCCGAAGTTTCCGACAAAATTAAAATAATCATCGGTATTTGCTTCTATTTTCTGTGTCTTTACCAGCTCATCATCAATTTCAACATCAATATCCAAGGCAACACACATATGTTCTTTTTCAACAGGCGTAAGATAGTAATTGGGCACCACTCCTTCCACATAGGAAAAAGCATCTTCAATCTGGCTTGGATAGACATTTACTCCTCTTACAATCAGCATATCATCTGCTCTTCCGACAATAGGTTTCATTTTCACCATTGTTCTTTTAGCATTTTCATCATAGTAAAGGCTTGTAATATCATTGGTCCAGTAACGAAGAAGCGGCATTGCTTTTTTCGTTAATGTCGTAATCACCAATACACCTTCTTCTCCGAAAGGAACCGGCTGTTTGGTAACCGGATCTAAAATTTCAGGGTAAAAATGATCTTCCCAGATATAAGACCCCCCTTTTTCTTCGAAATCTTCCATTGAAACTCCCGGACCGATAATTTCGCTCAACCCATAGATATTAGTTGCATGCACACCTAATTTTTCTTCAATGTGACCTCTGATAATTTCTGTCCATGGCTCTGAGCCCAACACTGCATACTTAAGACTGATTTCATCTGCGGAAATTCCTCTTTTGGCAAATTCATCCGCAATAGTCAAAGCATAGGATGGAGAGCAGCAGATCACTTCAGGCTTAAAGTCTACAATCAGATCTACCTGTCTCGCCGTCATTCCTCCCGAAATAGGAAGAACGCTCATCCCAAGTTTTTCTGCTCCGTAATGAAGTCCTAATCCTCCTGTGAAAATTCCATAACCATACGCATTGTGCAGCTGCATTCCCGGTTTCGCTCCTGCAGCATGTAAAGATCTTGCCACCACTTCGCTGAAAAGGTCCACATCTTCTTTGGTATATCCTACCACCGTTGGTTTTCCTGTTGTTCCGCTGGAACAGTGAATGCGCTGAAGCTCATTCTTAGGAACGGTAAATAAACCAAATGGATAGTTATCTCTTAAATCCTGTTTGTAAGTAATAGGGAGTTTCCTGATATCTTCAATCGACCTTATATCCTGTGGAGATATTTGTAATTCATCAAATTTCTTTTTATAAAATTCCGATTTCTCTCCCAAGTAGCTGATCAAACTGATCAACCGGTCGGATTGAAGCTGTCTCAACTGACCCAGCTCCAGATATTCAACTGCAAAATCCATAAAACTAACTAACATTTGTTAGGTGTAAATTTAAAAAGATTTTATAAGCTGACAAAATTTTTATGACTTTTGTCATATTTTGAATGATTCTAAATAAGAGACATGATTTATAATGAGTGTCTGTCATTCTGAACGAAACGAAGTGCAGCGAAGAATCTATTTAAATGCTTAATAAGATTCTTCCTTCGTCAGAAAGACAAAGAAGTGTTTAATTTTTCTGATTTCCAATAAGACCAAAAAGGATTTTCTCCCTGATTTCCTCTGTGATTTCATCAGTAGAATCGCTGCTTCTTTTAAACCAGAAATAAGAATTGTTTAAAGTATGAAGAATAAATCTTGTGGTAAATGATGGTGATTTCAATTCCCAATTTTCCGCAATATAGATCTCAGAAATCAGTTTTTCAACTTCCTGCTGGTAGTTTTTTCTCAGCTCTACAAATTCGGGAAGCTTTTCTTCCAGATGCCTCCATTCATTAGAATAAATATGAGTAACGTCGCGGTTTTTAAGAACTACGGAAAGATGCTTATCCAGTAACAGATTCAGTTTTTCCCTTGGGGCAATGTCTGTATTTTTTACTTCCTGAAGTTCATCGAAAAACTCCTGAGCAATACCAAAACAAATCCATTCCAGAATTTCTTCCTTTGAACGGATGTGTGCATATAGCGATGCGGCCTTGATATTGAGTTTCGTAGCCAGGTCTCTTACAGAACTCCCCATATACCCTTTCTCTTTGAAAAGCTCTACTGCTACGTCTAATATTTTTCTCTGTTTTTCTTTTAGTTCCATCTGGTAAAATGCAAAAGTAATTATTCTAAAATAAAAAGCTGAATTTTAACACTTACATCAAGTAAATTCTCCCATTTTCATATCCATCCGTAGAATTTTCTTGTCACAGTATGACTATTTGGTCATGGATTTCAAAGAAATAATTACGAAATCGGAAATTTTGTCAAGTTAAAATTCCGTTAAAAATACAATATCCGGAAAATTTGTCCTATTTTTTTGTAAATTTAATAATTGAACACTTTTTGCGATATAGTCATCGAATAAATGATTAAATAATTGATGGCATTAAGAAACTAAGCCTTAAAATTTGGTTTCTTGATGTTTTTTAAAACTAAACTTTGAACACAATACCAAAAATATATAAAATATGAACTTGAACCAATATACAGTAAAATCACAGGAAGCTATCCAGGCAGCACAACAACTTGCTATGGAATTGAGCAACCAAAGTATTGAACCTCAACATCTCCTTGAAGGAATCTTTCAGGTGGATGAAAATATATCGCCTTTCCTACTTAAAAAATCTGAAGCAGACGCTAATTTAGTAAGAGAGCGCAACCGGGAAAATTTAGAAAAACTTCCAAAAGTGCAGGGAGGAAATATTTATCTTTCACAATCTGCTAACAAAGTATTGCTGGATGCACCCAACATCGCCAAAAAGATGGGTGATGAATATGTGACGATTGAGCACTTATGGCTATCCCTTTTGGAAACCAGCTCGGAAGTGTCCAAAATGCTGAAAGATATGGGCGTAACCAAAAATCTGCTGGAAGGTGCTATAAAAGAATTAAGAAAAGGAAGTAAAGCAACTTCTGCAAGTTCAGAAGAAACCTACCAATCCTTAAATAAATATGCTAAAAACTTCAATGAATTAGCAGCAGAAGGAAAACTGGATCCTGTAATCGGACGTGATGAAGAAATCAGAAGGGTTTTACAGATCCTTTCCAGAAGAACAAAAAACAACCCAATCCTTATCGGGGAACCGGGTGTAGGTAAAACAGCTATTGCCGAAGGAATTGCCCATAGAATTATCAGCGGTGACGTTCCTGAAAATCTTATGGATAAAACGTTATTCTCATTAGATATGGGAGCTTTGATCGCCGGAGCCAAATACAAAGGTGAATTTGAAGAGCGTCTGAAATCCGTTGTAAACGAAGTCACAAAGTCTGACGGACAGATTATCCTTTTCATTGACGAAATCCACACTTTGGTAGGTGCCGGTGGTGGTGAAGGAGCTATGGATGCTGCCAACATCTTAAAACCTGCTTTGGCAAGAGGTGAATTGAGAGCGATTGGAGCAACCACTTTGAACGAATATCAAAAGTATTTTGAGAAAGATAAAGCGTTGGAAAGACGTTTCCAGAAAGTAATGGTGGAAGAACCGGATACTGAATCTGCTATTTCGATCCTTCGTGGTATTAAGGATAAATATGAAGCCCACCACAAGGTAAGAATCAAAGATGAGGCAATTATTGCGGCTGTAGAAATGTCGCAGAGATATATTTCAGACCGTTTCTTACCGGATAAAGCGATCGACCTTATTGATGAAGCTTCTGCTAAACTGAGAATGGAAATCAATTCCAAACCGGAAGAACTGGATGTTCTGGACAGAAAACTAATGCAGCTGGAAATTGAACTGGCAGCCATTTCAAGAGAAGGAAACCAGACCAAAATTGATCATCTGAAAGAAGATATTGCTAAAATTTCAGAACAGAGAAATGAGATCAATGCCAAATGGTTGAAAGAAAAACAGAAAAGTGAAGATCTTACCCAGATCAAAAAAGATATTGAATCTCTGAAACATGAAGCAGAAAGAGCTTCCAGAGCCGGAGATTATGCAAAAGTAGCGGAGATCCAATATGGAAAACTTCGTGAAAAAGAAGAAGAACTTGCCAAGGTTGAGCTGGAAATGCAGAACCATCAGAATGAACTGATCAAAGAAGAAGTTACTGCAGAAAACATCTCTGAAGTAATTGGTAAATGGACAGGTATTCCTGTAACCAAATTATTACAATCTGAAAGGGATAAATTATTAAATCTGGAATCTGAACTGCATCACAGAGTCGTAGGACAGGATGAAGCCATCCAGGCGGTTGCCGATGCCATCAGAAGAAACAGAGCCGGATTGAGTGATGATAAAAAACCGATTGGATCTTTCTTATTCCTGGGAACAACCGGAGTTGGTAAAACCGAGCTGGCAAAAGCATTAGCCGAGTTCTTATTTGATGACGAAAACAATATGACCAGAATTGATATGAGTGAATATCAGGAACGTCACAGTGTTTCCAGATTAGTAGGAGCGCCTCCGGGATATGTAGGATATGATGAAGGTGGACAATTGACTGAAGCAGTAAGAAGAAGACCTTATTCAGTGGTACTTTTGGATGAGATTGAGAAAGCACACCCAGATGTTTTCAACACTTTACTACAGGTTTTGGATGATGGACGTCTGACTGACAATAAAGGACGTGTGGTTAATTTTAAGAATTCAATTATCATTATGACCTCGAATTTAGGTTCACATCTTATTCAGGAGAATTTTGAGAATCTTACAGAGGAAAATCAGGATGAGATTGTAGATAAAACAAAAGTAGAAGTTTTTGATCTGCTGAAACAGACGCTGCGTCCGGAATTCCTGAACAGAATTGATGAAATTGTATTATTCCAGCCTTTAAGAAAAAAAGAAATCGGAAAAATCGTTCAGTACCAACTGAGAGGATTCAATGAAATGTTATCTAAACGAAACATCATAATGACTTTCACTCAGGATGCGGTAGACTATCTGATGGAAAAAGGTTACGACCCTGCTTTCGGAGCAAGACCGTTGAAAAGAGTGATCCAACAGGAAGTTTTAAATAAACTGTCAAAAGAAATTCTTGCAGGAAAGGTAAATGACGGAGACAGAATTACTTTGGATTATTTCGTAGAAACAGGTTTGGTTTTCAGACCTACTGAACAATAAAATAGTTTTTTTCATATACATTATTTTTGTGAATAAGTGCTGTAAAGTGATTTGCAGCACTTATTTTTTAACACCAGTATCTTTAAGCAATTTATTTTTGATAAATAATCATTTTCATCCAATTTCAGATTTTTAGAAAAAATATTCTTATTAAAAAAATCAATCTATAGGATATTCATTAAAAAACAATGTTTAAAATGCAAAATTTTAATATAAATTACAAATTAATTACATTTAACATAAAATAATATACGAATAATTAAACATATCACATTATTATTTGTCATATATTCGTTTGTATTAAAAAACGAGATTTTATGAAAAAAACAATTTTAGGAGTTTTAATCACACTCATGGTTTCATGTAACAACAATGAGACAGAAAATGTTACTCCAGAAAACGCCAATGTTGAAGAAACTAATATCACAGCCGGCAATGAAGCTTTTTGCGGCTCTGATATTCTCAGAAGAAAACATCTTGCCGAAGATCCGGCAGCCATGCAGCGAATGCTCCAGATAGAACAAAAAACCGCCAGTTTTATTGAGCAGAAAAAAATGGGTAAGATTTTACCTGACGGAAGTGTAGAAATACCGGTAATATTTAATGTCCTTTATACGAAAGCATCTAATAATGTCTCAGACGCCAGAATAAATTCTCAAATTGATGTACTTAATAAAGCTTTTGCATCCACTCATGCTGATATCTCCAAGATTCCTGCAGAATTTCAATCTGTAAATGCGGGTGATACGAAAATTAAATTCAGATTGGCAGGCATTAACAGAAAATCAACAAAGACTTCCAGATGGGCACCTGATGATAAAATGAAAAAAGCATCTACCGGAGGAATGGATTCTACTAACCCTAACCAATATTTAAACATCTGGGTGGTAGATTATATGCCTTATCAGACCGGTTATGTTTTAGGATACGCTACTTTTCCGGAAGATGCCGGACTTTGGAACGACGGTGTTGTTATGATGGACGACTATGTAGGAGAAGGAGGTCCTGATACCACTCACAACCAGGGAAGAGTTACCGTACATGAAGTAGGGCATTATTTGAACCTCAGACACATTTGGGGAGATGCAAATTGCGGAGATGATTTAGTGGGTGATACTCCTCAACAGATTACCAAACACTCTGGTGTACCAACTTATCCAAGATACGAAACATGTGGCGGAGTTTCACGTTCTGTAATGTTTATGAACTACATGGATTATTCAGATGAAACAACGTTATTCATGTTTACACAACAACAAAACAGCAGAATGCAAGCTACCGTTTCAGCATCCGGCCCACGTGCAGGATTAAGAGTTCTGTAAAAAAAATTAAAAAATAAAAAAGATCGCTTGAAGAAGCGATTTTTTTTTTTAAGTCTTCCTTCTTTAAGTCAGAATTTATATTGAAGGATTTTTTCTGAACCTCCGCTTATTCTTTACAAAACATACAATCCGTAAAAACACGGTAAAAATAACAGTATAATTCCCTATTCATGAATATATTTTCTACCATATTTTTTCCGAGATTTGCATATTAATTGAGTTTCATCCGTAAAACATTAAGCTATGAATACAGAATCAAACAATCCGCTGCAACCTGGAATAATGTCAAATAGTCTTATCCAGGCTCTCATCGACAATTACCGTCAAACCCACCTAAGCGCTATCAACACTGCTTTAGGAATTCAGGATGCTCATTCCATTTGGTTTGATCTTCCGAAACTGAAAAATTTTATTGCAAAGATTGAAGAAGAGGCAACCAAAGTAAATCCGGCAACTTCTGACGAAGATCTGGGAATCAGGTTTTATTATGCTACTTATCCGAAACAGGAAAACTGGTCTATAATGGACTCACACCCTGTTCCGGCGGAATATGCAGGAAGACACACTCTAGTAATGGTACCAACACTAAAAAAAGCCAGTGAAACAGGTGAGGTTGTTGATTTTGACTTTAATCCTTTCCAGGCAAATGGAGAAAATTCAAATTTAGCGTTGAATTCACGTAATTTCACTCCATCTGGTAATGGTAATGATAATGGAGGCGGAGGACCTCTAGGTGATGACCAAGGTCTTGGAGAAAATAACGGAATACTTGTTCCACCAAAAGCTCCTTTAGGCGAATCTTTTTAATTTTAATATTTATTATCTTAACACTGTATGACAGAATTCCAGGAATTTGCACAAAAAAGTCTGCTTTGGGCTGAAGGACTTGCTGCAGTCATAGCACTTTTCCATTATAACCGTTTAAAAGAACAACATTGGAAACTTTTTGTGTTTTATCTGGTATTTATTTTTCTTGGGGAAGCTTATGGCAAATGGGGAAGTTTTGTTCATTTCACCAAAGCTCAGTACTATAATTACCTTTTAATGCCAATCCAGTTCGTATTTTTTTACTGGTTATATGCTGCAAAATCTTTAGGAAAACCCAAATTATTTTGGATATTTTCCGTTCTATATCTGCTCTCATTTATTCCCAACGAATTATATTTTTCCAGAAGCAAAATTGTATTTGCCTTCAACTATACGTTTGGCTGTCTTATTTTGATGCTTTTGGTAATAATGGAGTATTATAAACAAATTACTTCACAAGAAATCCTTAATTTCAATAAAAACAAAATGTTTTATATCAATCTTGGGATAACAATATCATATATTGGAACATTACCTTTCATGGCATTTTTATCACTTCTGGTAAAATACAAGGAAATTTGGGACATTTATTTCAGTTATTTCCTGGTCTCAGTTTCGGTAATGTATATCTTATTTGCAAGTTCATTTATATGGGGAAAACAGAGCTCTTAATAGTTATCATTCTATTCAACATACTCTTTGTGATGTTTGTAACGGCAGTATTAATCTATATCCGGAGTTACAGACAACGCAAAAAAGAATATTTAAGAGAGATAGAGATGAAAAATGAAATTCATCAAAGAGAGCTTCTAGCTACCCAATTGGAAATCCAGCAGGCCACCATGCAGCAGATCGGAAGGGAATTGCATGATAATATCGGTCAGAAACTAACTTTAGTAAGCCTGTATGTTCAGCAAATGCTTTATGAAAATAAGGTATCTGAAGCCAGCGAAAGAATAGATCAGGTATCACAAATTATTAACCAGTCTCTGCAGGATCTCAGGAGTTTGTCAAAAACGCTGACTGACGACAACATCAATCAGAAGGAAATTGTAACATTAATACAGGAAGAAGTAGACAATACGAATTCTTTTAAAAAGTGTAATGTCAGCTTTGAACATAATTTCAAGCAGCTGGATTTAGGTTTTGTTCATAAAAACATGCTGCTCAGAATCACTCAGGAATTTATTCAAAACAGTATAAAGCATTCCCGTTGTAAAAATATTTTTATATGCCTGAATACTTCCGAAGATATCCTTTGGGAACTCGACATCCGCGATGATGGAATCGGGTTTGATACTTCACAGATCAAATCCAACGGAATAGGCCTTACGAATATGAAAAACAGAGCCGAAATCATAGGGGCAAATTTTCATATGGAAAGCCAGAAAAATACGGGAACCCGAATCAATATTATCCTAAAAAAACAGTCATGAAGAAATCTATTGTAATTGTTGACGATCATATACTTATCGCAAAAGCCCTGGAAGGCATTATTGGTAATTTCAATGAGTTTGAAGTTATCTATGTTTGCGAGAACGGAAAAGACCTTATCCAAAAAATCGAAGAAGGAAATACCATTCCGGATATCATTCTTTTGGATATCAGCATGCCGATTATGGACGGTTTTGAAACCGCTGTCTGGCTTACAAAAAATCATCCTCCCATTAAAATCATGGCACTTAGTATGCAGGGTGATGACAACAGTGTAATTAAAATGATCAAAAGCGGGGCAAAAGGTTACCTTTTAAAAAACACCCACCCAAGAGATCTGGAAACAGCACTTACCCGGTTGAACAGTGATGGTTTCTTTTATCCGGACTGGGCCTCTAAAATTATTTTCTCTAACCTTAATAAAGAAACGGAATCCGAAATTGCCGTAAGAATTTCTGACAGAGAAAAAGAATTCCTGAAGTATACCGTAACAGAACTCAGCTATAAAGAAATTGCAGACAGAATGTGCTGCAGTCCAAGAACCGTGGAAAGTTATCGCGATCAGCTTTGTGAAAAACTGGATTTAAAAACCCGTGTCGGATTGGCTGTATTTGCTATTAAAAATGGTTTTGCAAACTAAAATTTACCGTGAAAAAATTCCTTTAAAAATAAATTTAAACGAAAAGTATTCATAAAAATCATTCAAAAACAAAATACAAAACAAGCTGTTTTATAAAATTGATTAATATTCAATGTTTTTTAAATAATATTAAAATATAATCAAACAAATATTTAAATAATTACACATTACTTAAAGGAACAAGAAAAATATTTGCATATTAATTTCAAATAATATAATTTCACATCCTCAACCTAAATGATTTTGATATGAAAAAACTATTATTTGGAGCTCTTATGCTCAGTGTAATGTCTGCATGTAACAATGACAGCATCACCAATCAAAATGAAAACACAACTGACGAAGCAGTAACTACAGCAGGCTTTGCTCAAAGAGGCTGTGCTTCTGAGGAAATCAGACAGGAAGCATTGAAAAAAAGTCCTGAACTTCAGCAAAGATTTGCGGCATTAGAAACCAATACAGAAAAATTCGCCAATGATATAAAGTTTGGAAAAGTTCTGGCTGATGGTACTGTAGAAATTCCAGTTATAGTGAATGTCATCTACAAGACTACAGCTGAAAACGTTTCTGACGCAAGAATTGCTGAGCAAATTGCAGTATTAAATGCTGACTATTCCGGCACCAACAGTGATGCCAGCAAAATTCCAACCGAATTTCAAACTGTAAGTTCTGGTGACACAAAAGTAAAATTCCGACTGGTAAATACTGTTAGAAAATCTACTTCAAAAACCAGCTGGGCTACCAATGACGACATGAAAAAAGCATCTAAAGGAGGAATTGACGCAACTAATCCTACTAATTATTTAAATTTATGGGTGGTGGGCAAAATGACCAGCCAGGGACGTACAATTCTTGGATATGCAACTTTCCCTGAATCTGCAGGTCTCTGGAATGACGGTGTTGTAATTGCTGCTCCATATTTTGGAAAGACAGGAGCTTCTTCACCTTTTAACCTTGGAAGAACAGCAACACATGAAGTAGGACATTATTTAAATTTAAGACACATCTGGGGAGATGCTAATTGCGGAAATGACCTGGTAAGTGATACTCCTACACAAACTACAGCAAATTACGGAAAGCCTTCTTATCCTCTATACAATACTTGCAGCGGTGTACAAAGATCTGTAATGTTTATGAACTATATGGATTATGTAGATGACGCAGCTATGTTCATGTTCTCTTCAGGACAGAAAACAAGAATGCAGTCTGTAGTAGCCTCTTCTGGTGCAAGATCCGGATTAAGAGTCTATTAATACGCATGTTTAAATTATATTGTAAAGTCTATTCCAAATTTGGGATAGACTTTTTTGTACCCTTTCTTAAATCAAAATTCTGTATTTAAGATATTTTCATTAATGAATTTTTCACGAAAAATATCCTACAAATTATATAGACTATAAAATTATTTACACTTAAAAATACACTTATGCGTGAAATATAAAACAAATCAATAAAATTGATTAAAATTTAATAAATACCAATTTAAGTTACAATAAACACAACCAAAACAATCATTAAATAAATATTCGTTAAATATTTTCTAAAATTATTTGCATATCAATTTCAAATAATATAATTTCACACCCTCAACCAAATTATATTATAACGATATGAGAAAATTCTTATTCGGAGCCCTGGTTCTGGGCTTTATGTCGGCATGTAACTCCGACAACTTAAGTAATCAAAATGAAACGCCTGTGGATCAGGAAGCTTCCGCTCCAGGCGCTCTTAAAAGAAGCTGTCCTTCAGAAGGAATAAGACAGGCAATGCTTCTGAAAAACCCTGCACTAAAACAAAAAATGGCCGATATTGAACTCGGTACTGAAAAATTTGCTGAAAATCTTAAATTGGGAAAAGTTCTGGCAGATGGAACCGTTGAGATTCCGGTAGTTTTTAATGTAATTTACAACACTTCCGCTCAAAATGTTTCTGACGCAAGAATCGCAGAACAAATTGCAGTACTGAATGCTGATTATGGTGCTACCAATTCTGACATTAATAAAATTCCTTCAGCATTTCAACCTTCAGCAGCAGGAGACGTAAAAATCCGTTTCAAATTAGTAGCTACCAACCGTAAACAAAGTACAAAAACAGGTTGGAGATCTGATCTTGAGCAAATGAAAAAGGCAAGCACAGGAGGGATTGATGCTACTGATGTGACTAAAAATATGAATATATGGGTTGTTAACTCGATCCTTGATGAGAATAACCAACCAGGAACTTTAGGCTATGCGTATTACCCTGAAAATGCAGGGCAATGGTATGATGGTCTTGTAATAGGATATCAATATATCGGAAAAACCGGTGCTTCTGCTCCATTCAACTTAGGAAGAACAGTAACTCATGAAGTAGGACACTACCTGAATTTGCCACACCTTTGGGGATCATCTGATACAGGATGCCAAACAGATTACTCTAATGACACTCCGGTATCTCCAGGTCCTAACTACGGGAATCCTACTTATCCTCTGAACAGAGTTTGTGGAGGGGTAAGCCGTTCTCAGATGTTCATGAACTATATGGATTATGTAGATGACAAATCTATGGTAATGTTCTCAGCTAATCAAAAAACAAGAATGCAGGCTGTAGTAGCAGCATCCGGACCAAGATCTGGCTTAAGATAATAGCAAGTTAGCTGAATATTATAAAAACATTAAAATAGTCTATCTCAATTTTTGGGATAGATTTTTTTAATATTTTTACGCGACTTAAATTTCAGCACCACTACGATGAAAAAATTAGCATTAGCATCAGGAATACTATTGCATCTATACTGTATAAAAGCACAGGATACTATCCAAATTAAAACACAGGATACTATCCAATCCCGAAATCTCAGGGAAGATATTGCACTTATCAATTCAGGCTCTATACCTCAGCAGAAAACACCATTTTTCAAAAAGGAGTGGGTGAAAAAGTCAGTGGCTCCTGCCCTTCTTTTCACGGCGGCTGCTGCAACATGGGGAGAAAAAGAGAATATCCGTGAAGTAAGAAACCGCTATCTTCCTAATTTCAAGGTCAAATTTGATGATTATCTTCAGTATGCTCCGGCTGCAACTGTTTACGGATTAAAACTGGCAGGTGTAAAAGGCCGGAATAATATTGGGCGGGCAACTTTGTCTTATGGTACAAGTTTAGTCATCATGGCTATTTTAGTTAATTCTATTAAGTATACAGCAAAAGTTGAACGTCCGGATGGCTCCAAAAACAATTCGTTTCCATCAGGACATGCTGCAATGGCTTTTACCAATGCAAGTTTTCTGCATAAGGAATATGGTATGGTAAACCCGGCCTACAGTATTGCAGGATATGGTTCTGCCGCTATTACAGGACTTGGCCGAAATTTAAATAACAGACACTGGGTTCCGGATATTCTTGCCGGCGCTGGTATCGGAATTATATCCACAGAACTCGGGTATTTTTTTGTTGATAAAATTTATAAGAATAAAGGGGATAATTTAAGTATCTTATCCAGAATACAAGGAAATGATTATCCGTCTTTTCTTACCCTGAAGATGGGTACCGCATTAGGTACAACCAATTTCCTGAGAGAATCTGAACTGGATGACAAAAAACAAGTAGGTTTTGAAGGAGGATTGGAAGGAGCTTATTTCTTTTCAAAAAAATGGGGTGTGGGCGCAGATGTTACCTTCAGCAGCTTCCCTATAAAATCTCAGAGAATAACTTTTGATGACGGGCAGGATTTTGGCAACCACGAAATCAAAACACAATCCATGGGCTTCCTGGCTGCAGGGATTGGACCTTATTTTTCTCATGAATTCTCAGATAAATGGCAGCTTACTTTAAAGTTAACCGGAGGATATGCTGCTACTGCCAGTGGAAAAGTTTTTGTAAAAGGAGACGATATAGACGCTCCTAACCACGAACTTCAGATAGCCCGATACAAGCCTAAACCGGCTTTCCGTTGGAATACAGGAGCAGCGATGACTTACAGGTTCAATCCGGGACTAGGTCTTACGTTCTATACGGATTACAATCAGATCAACTCTACGATCCGTTATCACTTCAGCGATGAGATCAAGGAAAGTGCTGAGCTGGACCAGGAACTTAACAACCTGATTGCTAAAGAAAAAATCAATTATATTACATTAGGGTTAAGATTAACTGCCTATTTTTAAAAATACAAAAGCCTTCAGAATCTGAAGGCTTTTACTTTATAAGTTTTTTTGATTATTTTCCGGAGTATAATCCATAAACAGATCTCCATCCAGCTTTACGGATTTTACTTTCTTCTTAATAGGAATCACAAGATCGGTCAGTTTCTGATCTTTTTCCCAGACAGAAGGAGAGAAATGCAGTTTTTCTGTACTCCCGTCTTCATATGCTATTAATGCATCAAAGGGAATTGCAAACCCGCCTACATTGGCTATGTTTACAGTAAGCATATCATTAATCTGGGATGCACCTGTAACTTTTAAATCAATATAATTATTGGTATAAAACCAATTTTGGAAGAACCAGTTCAGGTTTTTCCCTGACCCTGTATTCATAGAATTGAAATAATCCCATGGAACCGGATGTTTTCCATTCCAGTTGTCCATATAATGATGCAATGCTTTTTTGAAGAGTTCGTCTCCCAAATAATCTTTCAGAGCCAGATAAGACAAAGAGGCTTTCACATAAGAATTGTTTCCATATCCTGAACCACTCACTTGTGTACTCATCGTAATCACCGGTTGGTCCTGTTCTGCAGATGGGTCATTAATCCATTTTTTAACACGGAAGTTTTTATAAAATTCTTTGGCTGCAGCTTCGCCATTTTCATCAACTCCTATAAGATATTCCAGGGTAGTTGCCCAGCCTTCATCCATAAATGCATATCTCGTCTCGTTGATTCCCATATAAAAAGGGAAATAGGTGTGAGCAATTTCATGATCCGCCGTCAGCCTTGCATCGTGAAGATCATCGGGAATACTGGTATCATTGATCATCATTGGGTATTCCATGTCTGCAAATCCCTGAATAGCAGTCATTGCATTATAAGGATATTCTACTCCCGGCCAGTTTTTAGAGAACCAATCAATGTTATAACGCATCCAGTCTACATAGTGCTCAAAATCTGTTGCATCATTTTTATATCCTGCCTGAACGCTTGCTCTTTTTGATTTTAACTGAACACTTGATGCATCCCACACATAATGGTTGCTCATTGCAAAGCAGAAATCTGTAATGTGACTGGCTTTGAACTTCCAGACATTCCATTTATTGGGTTTGGTTACTTTCCCAGACTTCATTTCCTGCTCTGTAGCAATATGCATTACTTTATCGCTTTTTAATGAAGCTTTATATCTTTTTAAATACTCAGGCTGAAGTACTGCTTCCGGGTTCAGGAAATCTCCTGTTGCCCAGACTACAAAATTTTTAGGTGCTGTGATCGCAAAGCTGTAGTCGTTGAAATCATTGTAAAACTCCTGCCTGTCTGAGTGAGGGAGCAAATCCCATCCGTTATAATCATCATACACGGAAATTCTTGGAAAAGAATAAGCAACGTAGAATGTTTCCGGATCTATCTGACCTTCTCTTCCACTCTGTACTGAAAGCGGATATTCCCATTCAATTTTTACTTCAGATTTTGATTTAGACTTTAAAGCTGTTTTTAATTTTACTTTTTCAACAGTACTCCAATCGTCACTGTTGACGTCATATTTTGTTCCGTTTACAATGAAAGATTTAATCTTAAGTCCTGAAGACAGAAAATCTTTAGACACAAATCCCGATCTGGGTGACTGCGGTTTATGAAGGTTATTCACAAATCGAATAGCCAGTTCATTCAGACTATCCGGGCTGTTGTTCGTATAGACAATTGTTTCTTTTCCGGAAACCATTTTGGTATTGGCATCCACTTTCACATCCACATTATATACTCCCTTATTCTGCCAATAGTTTTTACCTGGTGCTCCGGAGATATCGCGGGTCCCTTTTTCATACGCTTTTTTAATATTCCTCGGCATATAGAGTTCCTGTGCAGACAATTGCAGTAAGGAAACGACCATCAGCATTCCGGAAAAAATTTTCTTCATAATGACCTTTTTAAAGATAGGTGTCAAAAATAGCGAAAATGTGACATCAGGTAATCATTTCTTTTGTAATAATATTCTATTGTAAGTGGTTTTATAGTAAATTATTCTATAATCTATCTTGTTCTGCAGTCTTCTTTATTGTTTTGGCATTTTTTACAGACTGATTTCCGAAGTTGAATTTCAGAGAAATTGTAAAACTCTGAGTATCCCGATAATCTATAAAATAATTATCCTGATTGGCATACTTAGTACTTATTTTTTCCTGTGAAGTTTTAAAAATATCATTGAACAAAAGGCTCGCTTCCCATTTTTTATTAAAGAATTTTTTATTGACAACCAGGTATGTGGAAGAAGATTCCGAGATCCTGAAAGTTCCCTGTATCCCTGGAGAATAGTAACGGTGTCCTATTTCCATTTTCCAATCGCTGTTTTTATCGAGTGTAAAGCTTGTTGAGATATTGGAAACCCAGTTCCAGACTTTATTTTTATACAGCATTCCGTCTGTTCCTTTAAAATAATTTTCGTTGTGTTCAAGATTTTCAGACAGGATGATGTTCCACCATGGTTTGACCTGAAAGTTTTTGTATAAACTTAATCCGAAAGCTTCTCCTTTTTCAATATTGGTAAAGTAATAAATGAGACTGTTGGTACTTGGTTCCTGATAAGAAATTTCCATAGACGGATAGATTTCTTTCCGGTAATACAGATCCACATTCCATTCTTTCCATGAGTAGGTAAGATTGAGGTTATGGGTGATGGTTGCCTTTAGCTTTGGGTCTCCCTGATAGTACGAAAAGAGATTGTAATAAGATTTTGCAGGGTTCAACCATGAATAGGAAGGTCTGCTAATCCTTTTTCCATAAGAGAAACCGAATTCCTGCTTATTTTCTGTGGTATATTGTACATAGAAAGTGGGGAAAAACTTCCAATAGTTGGTTTTATTCAATTCATAAGGTTCAGAGACTACTCCTTCTAGATCTGTCATTTCTGCGCGGAGACCTCCCTTGAAATTCCATTTTCCAATATTGTAGGCTAATGAAGAATACAGGGCAAAATTATGCTCCTTATAATCAAATATGCTGCTCTTTTCCGGTCTGTACTGTAATGTCCCATTTTCGTTATCAGAGAAGTCAAGTGCGCTGCTGGTTTTTACAAAACTATATTTTGCTCCTGTTTCCAGCTCCAGTTTATCTTCCTTCCACTGATAATCGAATTGAGTGGAATACAGCTTAACATCAGCTTTGTTCTTGGTAAGAAAATTATCTTCTTTTGGAGACTGACCCGCAAAGTTCAGATTGGTGATGACATTCTGATATTTATCGGCATTGTTTCCGGTAAAATAATTAATCCATGAAAGACTGCTTTTCTTATTCAGTTTCCTGTCTATCTGAAAACTTACAGAGTTATTAATGGAACGTGAGCGATGATCATTGATGGTGGTATAATTAGATTCTACAATATCCTGATTATTATAGATCAGTGTAGGAACATTGTAGGTTCCGAAGGATTTTGGAGAAAAATACCCTGAGTAGTTGAGGCTTGCATTGGTCAAACTGTCCAATTCATATTCCACATTAAAATTCAGGGTATTCTGGTTATAGTTTTTATCATTCCTGTTCATCGTACTGACCCATCGGGTTTGGCTTTCCGGGTAGTTTACATAGTCTGTTCCTTCCCGGTAGTACGTTCCCAGCCCTCTATAATAGCTTCCCATAACGGAAAGTTTATCTTTTTTATAATATTGGGAAAGACCAAAAACGCCTTTCGCATATTGTGTCTGTATGTATTTGGATGAAAGAATTCCGCGATAGCCTTCAATTTTATTCTTTTTCAGAACAATATTCAGGACTGCACTACCCGAAGCTTCATATTTTGCCGGCGGGTTGGTAATCACTTCTACCGATTTCACATCATCTCCCTGTGTATTTTCTAAAAGATTTTTAAGCTCATCACCCGTCAGCATTATCTTTTTATCATTAATGGTCACCAAAATTGCAGTACTTCCCTTTACACCGAGTACATCATTGTTTACGGTGACACTTGGTGTATTCTTTAAAATTTCCCAGGCATTGAGTGAGGAAATATTGCTGTTTTCAACATTAAATTCCAGGCGATCCACTTTTCTTTTCACCAAGGGCTTGCGTTTCGTTATTACTACTCCTTCTATTTCCTTCGTTCCTTTTTTTAGGATAATACTCAGAGGATCAGATTCTTTCAGATCAATTTTCTTCTCAAATAAAGAATATCCCTGGTTTTTAACGACCAGTTTTACATCCTGTTCTGTTATTCCCTCCAGTATAAATTTTCCGTTTTCATCAGTTTTCAATTCTTTAATTAATGTATTCTGAGAATTATACAGCTCTACTTTTACCGATGAAAGCTTTTCATTTTCAGTGTTCATAACCGTTCCTTCAAGTTTTTGTTTCTGGGCAAGAATCAAAACTGGCAAACACAGAAAAAAAAGAATTTTATACATGGCTATTTTTTTATTCTAACAAAACACTGTTATGTTTTATGCCTACAAAATTCTGTATTGAAAGGGAGAATTTCGGTTAACGATGGGTTAATGATAGGTTAATGTCTTTTCTTTACAATAACAAAACCTGAATTCGTAAAATTCAGGTTTCAAAATCAATAGAGTATATTTTTTTATGGATAAGGAATGGCTTTATCCAGTTCTATCGGATTATAATATTTTTTGATGTCTATCTGAGTTTGTTTAGTCAAACCTGCAAATTCTTCTTTGCTTTTGATTTGCTGGCCATTAATGCGGACATTCCAGTCCGGCTGAAATTCGGTTCTCATTCTGGCATACGGATCATTATAAAATTCCAGATTTAGTTTTACCCATTTCTTTAAGTCAATAGCAATAGCATCCAGTGAATAATGCTTTTCGAGAAAGCTTTTTGTATCGTATGTTTTTGGCAGATTTTTATTTCGGGAGAAAGAATATATAAAATCTTTCTTGTCATCTTCTACATACAGAACCAATCCCGGCAATCCTCTGAATTTATAGGGTCCTTCAGGAATGTTGATATCCGGTGTAAACCACGCGGTCCAGTTTCTTCCTCCAAATACAGCAGTTGCTCTTTGTAAATTATAATTATTGATCTTTTTAGTATCAGCCTCTATTTTCCACTGGATATTATCCTCCGTTTCAAAAACATAATAATAAGGCATCATCATGATCTGAACAAAATTTTTATTTTTATTGGAATTTCTTTTTCGGATAATGGTTTGTCCGGACTGGCTGGTATGTTGGGAAGAAATTCCCCCGTGAAGAATATTCAGGGAATCGCTTGCTAAAAATTCAGATTCATAAAACTTCACTTCATCAGGATTGATATCCAGCACCATTTCTTCTTTACCATAATTTGTCCCGTTAGGTTCAAATCTGTATTGAAGCTCATATATAAAGCGGTGGGTTTGCGCATTGATGTGCATCCCAAGCATCAGAATCAGAAAAATGAGTATCTTTTTCATTAAATGGTTATTAATTTTCTAAAATTACCAAAAACACATTAACCATCAGGTTAATAAAAGGTTAATGACAAAAATACTATTTCAGTAAAATGTTAAAGTTTTATCTTTGTTTCAATGATAGCCAAGAGTAAAATTCTGATTTCGGTTTTTGCCGCTCTGTTCCTGCTTTTACTGGGAATACAGGTCTACTTTATGTATAAAACCTATCAGGTAAAAGAAAGGGATATCTACAGATCCGTGAATGACGGGCTTACCCATTTTACAGACAGTCTTGAAGACATCCAGGAGGTGAAAGAAAGAAATGATGACTCTCTTCAGGAAATCATTATCAGGTATCATAATAAGGAGATCAACAAAAGGAATTTTCTCAATTATTTTATAGAAAACAGGAAATCTGCCAGAGAAAGACTGATCCATTATATTGACAGCCGCTACCAGAAAGACGGGTATGAGATTTCCGCAAGAATCCGGTATCTTTCAATTGTCCATCTGCCAGACAGCGCAAAAGTAATTACAGAACCTATTGTTATTTTTGAGACACAGGATAAGCTTAAAAATCCACGTATCGCCAGTAATGGAAGCTGGGAAACCTCAACCACCAAAAGAGATGATACGGATAATGGGAAGGTTGAAAAAAAGAATAGTTTCCTGGTTAAAAGCCGGACAGATTTTGAGATTAAAAATATAAAAAGTATTGTTTTCAAAGAGCTTACCCTCCTGATCATTTGCTGTATTATACTTCTTGCAGGAGTTCTCTTGCTTTATATCTTCACGATCAGAAATCTGATTCAGCAGCAGAAGCAGGTAGAAGTTCTCCACACGATTGTGGATAACATATCACATGAGTTTAAAACTCCGATTGCTACTTTAAAAATAGCTTCCAAAGCATTAAAAAAAGAATGGAACTCGGAAATACTGCCTCTTATCGACCGCCAGATTTCCCGCCTTGAAAGCCTGATGGCTCAGCTTCATAACGACGAAACGCCGGATGAAATGGTTGAAATACAACCTGAAGATTGGGATTTTTTCATTCAGGATCTTGCGGTTACTTACCCGAACATTGATTTTAACCTTGAAAATAGCATCTCACAAAAGCTTCCTTTTGATAAAAACCTGATAGAAACCGTCATTAAAAATCTTTGCGAAAACAGTGTAAAATATGGCGCATCTGCTGTTACAATAAATACCCGCAACCATTCTCAACATCTGGAAATTGAAGTTTCAGATAATGGACAAGGCATGGAAACAAAAGAATTGAATCATATTTTTGAAAAATTCTACAGAATTCAGAACAATAACATCCACAACAGCAAAGGGCTGGGACTTGGACTTTACTTCGTTAAAAAAATCATTACAATGTACGGAGGTAAAATAGAAGTTTCCAGTAAACCTCAGGCAGGAAGTACTTTTAAAATATCAATTCCTTATGAAAACTAAAATCCTTCTGGCAGAAGATGATCCTGATTTCGGAATGATTCTGAAACAGTATCTTGAATTGGAAGATTTTGAAGTCAGCTGGTTTCAGAATCCGAAAGATATTGTTCCGTTACTTCAATCTGGTTTTCCTTTTCAAATGGGCATTCTTGATGTGATGATGCCCAATCTCGACGGTTTTTCTCTGGCTCAAATGATTTTAAAGGAAAAAAGTAATTTCCCACTACTGTTTTTAACGGCTAAAAATCAAAAAATAGACCGACTGACCGGGTTGAAAATAGGCGCTGACGATTATATTGCCAAACCCTGCGACCCTGAAGAACTCGTGTTACGCATTAAAAACATTCTAAAAAGAACACTTCCAGCCGCTACGGAAAGCCAGATAAAAATCGGGGAATTTTCACTGGACACCACCAAACTTCTATTGTCGCATCCCAACGGAAACAACCGGCTGACCGTACGGGAACAGGAGCTTTTATTATATCTTCTGAAGCATAATCGGACGATCATTACCAGAGATAATATTCTGGATAATCTTTGGGAAACGAATGATTACTTTACCGGAAGAAGTCTTGATGTATTCATCAGCAGACTCCGCAAGTATTTCAACAGCGATCCCCAAATAAAAATCCAATCCCTGAGAGGAATTGGATTTGAAGTCGATTTTCCAACCAACTGATTTTTATAGAGACAAATTGACGATCACCGGAAAATGGTCCGATGGATACAACAGATTTTCTCTTCTGTCATTGATATGTCTGTGAGATCGTATTTTAAAGCCTTGTGTAAAAATATAATCAATTCTGTCTTTCGGAACTTCATTGACATTGAAGCCTGTGAAAGTTCCTACCGGCCCGTAATGCTTCGTTTCGGAATGATAAAAAGTGTCTTTCATATTCTGGGAAAGAATTTTAATCGGTTCAGAATCATCTGTCAGGTTAAAATCTCCGCTCAGTGCTACCGGAAGGTTCTTTGGATTCAGTTCTTTGATCTTTTTCAGAATCATTTCAGAAGATTTTACTCTTGCCACATTTCCTACATGATCAAAATGAAGATTCATTGCCAGGAATTCCTTCTTCGATTTTTTATCTTTAAATACCGCATAAGTACAGATTCTGTTCAGTGCAGCATCCCAGCCCTTTGAAGGTTTTTCCGGAGTTTCAGATAACCAGAACGTTCCTGATTTTACTACTTCCAGCTTGTTGGTATCATAAAAAATAGCTGAAAATTCTCCTTTTTCTTTACCATCGTCTCTTCCTACTCCTATGTAATCATAGTTTTTTAATCCTGTTTTAATATCTTTCATCTGTTCCGGAAGCGCTTCCTGTACTCCGAAATAATCAGGATGATAATAGGTTAATAAATCTGCAACGTCCTGTTTTCTCTTCGGCCATGCATTGTCTTTATCGGATTCAACATTCAGTCTGATATTGAAACTCATTACGGTAAGGTCCTGTGAAAATCCTAATACAAAAAACATCAGGAACACCATTGAAAATCTTAAATTCATATGTTATTTTATCAGTAAGAGACAAAAATAAAACTTCTCTGTGACAGAAAAGCTTTATTGATATGATTATATTGTTAAATTATCTTTTTCTTCTTCTATAGATATAAAATATTCCTGAAATTCGGATTCAGAAACCGGCTGCGGGCTTTCAAGCTTTACAACTCCTATGGTTTTGTAGTGAGAGGTCAGTTTTATGCCTTTACTTTTAAGAAGAACTTCAAGCTTTTTAAAATTTATATCTTTCTTTAAAACTGCGAGATAAGTGATCATAAGTATACCTGTATTAAACCGTTTCCAATATCTCTGTATTTTATGCCTTCAATAGGCCTTGCCTTATTTTCAATAAGTTCCCAGATTTCTTTTGCTGATTTATCAGGAAACTGTTCCATATATAAAGCTGCAAGTCCGGAAACATGTGGTACGGCCATACTGGTACCGCTCATTGTATAGTAAAAGTTCTTTTTGTTCTTTGCGTTTTTAGGATAGGCACTGATAATATCTACTCCGGGCGCACAGATATTAATATTTCCTCCTGTAGACGGATTTATTCCAGCATTTGAAAACCTGGCAATCTTCATCTGGCCGTCAATAGCTCCTACCGCCATAATAGATTTTGAATTGCCCGGCATTGAGACAGGTTGTGGAATCTGCGGTCTGTTGCTGTCATTTCCAGCAGCTGCTATAATAAGACAGTTATTTTCCAATGCTCTTTCTCCAATAGTTTCAAAGAGTACGGAAGGCTGATCATCAAGCTTCACCGGAGATGCCAGCGAAAGAGACAGTATTCTGAATTTCTTAGTAATCGCCCAGTCTATTGCATCAATGACACAGCTGGTGGTACCTCTTCCGTTATCAGCGAGCACTTTTGCAATTTTCAGATTGCAGTCTCTGGCAATTCCGTAACGTCTTCCGTTATCAGATCTCGTATTTCCTGCAGCAACTCCTGCGCAGTGTGTACCATGCCCGTTGGGATCTCTGTTCCAGTCTTCACCATCGATGAAAGATTTCCCTTCAATTTCTTCAGAAGAAAAATCGGGATGGGAAGTTTCAAGTCCTGTATCCAGAATGCAGACATCAATACCTTTTCCTGTATAGTGAGTATTTCCCAGCCCAATCGCCTGTAATCCCCATTCCATTTCAACGAATGATTTTTGAGGCAAAGGTTTGCTGGTTATGTATTTTTCAAGCTCTGAAATCTTTTCTGACAGCCCGGCAGATTGTTTTTTAAGCTCATTAATCAACTGCAGTTCATCCGCTGGAAAAAATTCCCTTTCTTTTTCATAATAAACGATAGAATTCGATTCATTTTTCACAGCACTTTTCAACTGATCTTCATCCATATTGTCCACGACAAGAATGCCCAGGTTTTTGTAAAGCACTCCGTTATCCTGATCAATAATTTCATAGGAACGGTTTTCTTTGGAAAGAAGTTCTGAAGAAGTAATGCTCACCTCCAGCTCTTTCTCTATTTTCTTGAGTGCAGTCTTCTGCTGATCTTTCAGCAAAACGATATATCTTCCGGTTTCCATAATGCTCTTTTTTTAAATTAATTTCAGAAATACTTTTTCAAGAATGATGTAAATATCTTCCGGGATAATGGTCAATCTCAGTTTTTTATTAATCCCGGATATGGCTGTATTCTGCTCAACCAATGAAGTCCAGAAACGTTCAATTTTAGGAATAGAATTCATGTCTTTCAGCTTTTCATCATCTAAAATTCCATTTTGGTATAATGACACAATGATTCCTGAAATAAGTTCTTCCGCATCGTCGAGTTTTTTATTTTCCTTTGCGTAGATTTCCATCAGAATACCATACATGCTTTCCATTCCATTGAATGAAAATCCTCCGAGAAGCTCTCGTCTTCCTGTCATTATTTTTTCCATTTTAATAGGGTTAAAACCTCTTTTCACCGTGGAAATCATATTCATAATCTTCAACACTTCAGATTCGTGGCTGGTGTTTCCTTTGGTACGGAAATATTCCAGAACTTCATTGAGAAATACATCCAGCCGGGCATCAAAGTCGAATGATTTTGACAGATAAAGAGCCTGAACATCATTGAAATGCTCCAGAAGTTCTTTAATTTTCTGTACCGTAAAGTGAATAAGTTCCTGCATTACTCAAAAGTTATCTGTTCTATTTCATTACCGTCTTTATCTTTATAGGATACAATCCTGATTCCTTCTTCCTCCATTTCTACGTGAAGATTGATGAACAGCTTGTCTTTATCTTCCGCTGCGCTGGTATTGGGATCTATGTAAATGTTGTTCAGCTTTGCATTCACCAGGGTGTATTTATTCAGTAAAACCTTTGAAAAGATCTCTTTCAGCTCATCCGTTTCTTCTTCTGTAGTCCCATCCTGAGGTCTGAATATCCCGGAATTAAGAATTTTTATTTTATTTCTAAGATCCAGTTTCAGTACTTCATTGGCAGGAAGTTTTCCGAATTTCTGATCATTTTTTTCCAGTTTACTGAACAGTGTTTTAAACTCTTCGGTCTGGAGCTGTCTTTTCGTGATTTCGGGGATATTCATTCTTTTCTCTTTGTTCACCAGAAGGATTCTCTCATTCATTTCTATAACAAACTGATCCTGGTTCAGTTTAAAATTATATTTAGGAGCAGAATCTATATCTGTAATCTTGATCGGAATATCCATCTTCACACTGGGCAGCGCATATCTCGGAACCTTAAAATATTTAAGGTATTCATGACGGGCATATTCTTTTGCAATAAGAACTGCATTTTCGTCTGCTTTTTTACGAGCCTGAATTATCTCGTTGTTGAGATAATCCAGGTAGTCTGATAATTTTATCATTTTTCGTAAAATAGATTATTGTGAAAGAAGTCCAAGTACCTTTTCAAGTCCTGCAGGCATTTCGTCATTGGTTGCACGTACTTTTACGCCCAAAGAATATTCTTTTTCCACTTTGATTCCTGTGCTGGAAGTTCTTTTATACGATACATCCACTTTGAATTTTACAGGTCCCCATCCTCCGGAAACTCCTGCATTGATACCGAATTCGTCACTTACGTCTTTTGTGTAAGTTGAATTAAGTTTAACGTTAAAATCTACTTCACAGGTTTCAATCCTGAAACTTGGGACATTCAGCAGCGCAATAAAAGGCACTGAAATTTCTACATCATTGGGAACCGTTTTAGGATTGGTATCACTTACTGGCTCATCTTCTTTAAAATCCGGATTCGGAATATTTTTTTTGTATTTGAATTCTGCCATTCTCAGTTTTTTAGGACTGGCAGCATTGGCAGGGTCTGTAAGTTCAAAACCAACTTCATTGATGAAATTAACGGTGGCAATAGAGGCATTAGACTGTGCTTTTACACAGGCATCCAAAGGTCCGCCAATAATAGTCGCAAAGTCTATACTTCCCAATTCAGCAGCAAAATCTGCACTGGCAGCGTCTGAAGTTCTGAAGATCTCTTCATCGGCAGCGATTTTACCGGCAATCAGTTTCATGATTTCGGAAGAAGCTCCGGAAAAAGATTTTTCCCACTTTGCATCATAATTCTTTTTGAAGTCTTCTACAATACCTAATAATTCTTTGTTCGTCAATGCACCCAGTTCTGAAGTCTCAATTCCTGATACTTTTTCATAGACTGCAGGAGTAAGTACTTTTTCAACTCCTGATAAAAGGTCGATTAACTCATTTTTTGTTTTTTTTGCGTGGCTTGCTTCAAGCACCGATTTTAATGTTTCCATGTTCTTTTGTTTTTAATTAATATGGTGAGACAAAAGTAGATCACCGATGCTCAAGAGATTGTAGGCAAATCCCTTTACTTACCCCGGAAAAACACCCTAAAACAAAAAGCCTGAACTTACAGTTGTAAGCTCAGGCTTTTGTAACAGGTATATTTTGCTGATATATACAGCAGAATATCTATTCTGGTTTTTTGCTATTGTTTTCCAGGTTGATATCAGGCACTACTGAATTCGGATCCAGCTTCACCTCATCAATTTCCTTGTTAGAATCTACCTTGAATGTCCATTCTGTATTTCTTTTCCAAACTTCAACAGGAATTTTCACTGTTTGTGCCGTTCCGTCTTTGAATTTCAACTGTACGATGGTAGGCATTGGCAGCTGACCAAGATTTTCAACAGTGATCTGAACTCCGTTTTTAAAATCTCCGTTAATATATTTTACATTTTTTACGGCCTGATCAATTTTCCATTTATTAAAGAACCATCCTCTCCAGAACCAGTTCAGCTCTTCTCCGGAAACGTTTTCCATCGTATGGAAGAAATCCCAAGGCGTAGGATGCTTGAATGCCCAACGGTCTATATAGGTTCTAAATGCTTTATCAAATTTTTCAGGTCCGAGGATCGTTTCTCTTAAAACATCCAATCCTGTTCCCGGTTTATAGTAAGCCAACGCTCCGATGCTTCTTTCTTTCATATTATCCGGTCCTACCATTACAGGCTCCAGGCTGTCGGTCAGCAGATAAGTTCCTGATCTTGCCAGATTCGGTTTACGATAATATTCTCCTTTATTGAAAGCTTCGGTGGAAAGTCCGTTAATAAATGTATTGAATCCTTCATCCATCCATGCGAACAGTCTTTCATTAGATCCAACGATCATAGGGAACCAGTTGTGTCCGAATTCATGATCTGTAACACCCCAAAGATCTTCTCCTTTGGAATCCATATGACAGAATACAATTCCCGGGTATTCCATTCCGCCTTCATTTCCTGCTACATTGGTTGCTGCCGGATACGTGTATTCATACCATTTTTTTGAATAATGTTCTATGACTGCTTTTGTATATTCAGTAGATCGTCCCCAGGCTTTTTCACCTGCACTTTCTACCGGATAAGCTGAAATCGCTAAAGATTTCTTTCCACTAGGCAGGTCAATTTTTGCAGCATCTAAAATAAATCCGGCAGATGATGCCCATGCAAAATCTCTTGTCTGTTTAATTTTGAATTTCCAGGTTTTCGTACCGGAAGTTTTATTTTTACCTATTTCAGACTCAGGGCGGATCATCACTGTTTTATCACTGTTTCTTGCCTGGTTCCATCTGTTGATCTCTTCTTTGCTGTAGACTTCTTTTTCATTCAGAAGTTCCCCGGATGCTACGACGTAATGATTAGCCGGAACAGTAATATTGGCTGTAATATCCCCATATTCCAAATAAAACTCTGAAGCGCCAAGATATGGAAGTGTATTCCATCCCAAAACATCGTCATACACACACATTCTTGGATACCATTGTGCCATGGTAAATATTTTCCCGTTTTTAGTATCCTGAATTCCCATTCTGTCTGAACCGTAGTCAGGAGAAACAAAAGAATATTCAATTTCTATTTTGGCAACCCCTCCATTGGCTTTCAGTTCCTGTGGAAGATCAATCTGCATTCTTGTATCGGTAATGGTATATTTCACCTCTCTTTTCCCGTCAAGCTTTACTGATTTAATCTTATATCCGCCATTAAACTCTTCGCCATGAGCTCCGTTTCTGCTTCCCGAAAGCGGAACTACTCCATTTCCTCTGGAATCTTTTGCAAAGAGGTTCTGATCCAGCTGCAGCCAAAGAAAACCTAGTTTATCCGGACTGTTATTGGTATAGGTAATTTCTGCTGTACCTGTAATCTCTTTTTTATCTTCATTCAGGCTGACATTCAAATGATAATCTGCTGAATTCTGCCAATAAGCATGTCCCGGTTGTCCGCTTGCAGATCGTGTTGCTGTACCTGTCTGCGGATAGAAAAACGGCTTGAATGCTTCAACATAATCATATTTCGGGTTTTCCTGTGCGTATACAACTCCTGAAAACAGGAGTACTGCAACGGTGGAAACAAGGGTTGGAAGTTTAAAATTCATTTGAAAAATATTATTTACTGTATAGGTAAAAAAAACTCCCGGGTTTGTTACACATCCGGGAGTTTTTTTAATATAAGTTTAATTAATTTGATTTTTTTGCTTTAATCATGGCTTCCAAAGCATCCCACATTTCACCAGGAATTGCTTCAAGCATATTAAATTCTCCTGCTCCCTGAAGCCATTCTCCGCCATCAATGGTTACAACTTCACCATTCATATAAGCTGAATAATCAGAAACCAGATAAGCCGCAAGATTGGCAAGCTCCTGATGTTCTCCTACTCTTCTCAACGGAACTTTTTTCTTCATATCAAATTTTTCCTGAAGATCGCCCGGAAGAAGTCTGTCCCAGGCTCCTTTTGTAGGGAAAGGTCCCGGAGCAATCGCATTGAAACGGATTCCATATTTTGCCCATTCTACAGCCAGTGATCGGGTCATTGCCAGAACTCCCGCTTTTGCACAGGCTGATGGTACTACATAAGCAGAACCTGTCCATGCGTATGTTGTTACAATATTTAATACAGTTCCCGGAGTTTTAGAATCTATCCAGTGCTTTCCAACAGAAAGTGTACAGTTTTTTGTTCCTTTCAAAACGATATCCAGAATAGAATCAAAAGCGGAATGAGTCAGTTTCTCTGTTGGAGAAATAAAGTTACCGGCAGCATTATTCAATAAAATATCAATCTTTCCGAATTCTTTCAGGGTAGCTTCTTTCATGGCTTCCACCTCATCCCAGTTTCTTACATCACAAGCTACACAAAGTACTTTACCACCTGTTTCATCTTCCAGTTCCTTCGCTGTGGTCTGCAGCTTCTCCAGATTTCTGGAAGTAATCACCACTTTAGCGCCCAGTTCAAGAAAATATTTCGTCATCGCTTTTCCAAGCCCGCTTCCGCCTCCTGTTACAATTGCTACTTTATCTTTTAGTGCACCTTCGCGCAGCATTGGTTGTGTATATAGACTCATAAATTATTTTTTCTTAAAAATAATAAATATTGAAATGCAATCCTTTAAAAAAGGTCGATAAATAATGCTACAAATAATTATTCTTTAGATTATTGTAAAAACAAATCAAATATTTGAAAAGAAATAGCCTGATAATAATTACCAGGCCATTCTTTATCTGTTAAAACAATATATTAAGAAGCCACTACTCCTTTGAATGAAAGTGTTTTAGGAGTTTTACTATCACTTGTAGTAACGTTTACAGTCTTCATGAACGGACCTGTTGCTGCTGCATTGTAGCTAGCTTCTACAAATCCTTTTTTTCCTGGCTGGATAGGCGTTTTTGTATAATCAGCTGTAGTACATCCGCAAGAAGGTGCTACATTCTGAATAATGATTGGTTTTGAACTTGTATTCGTAAATTCAAATCTGATCAATTTTGGTTTTCCCTGAGGAATATTTCCTACATCTATAGATTCTGATTTCCATTTAATAGCATCTGCAACCATTTTCACAATGGATGGAGCATCTGCAGTAAGAACATTCGCATAGAAAGGAGAGAAAGCCAAAACAGCTAAAAGAGCGGTAATTTTTAATTTTTTCATGAGTATAAATTTTAATAGTTAGAAACTGATTATTTTCTTTCGATATAGCAAATGTAAAACAGACCGTGATTACAACTTGTTAACCGCTGTCAAACATTTGTTAACGAGTTGTTAATGATAAAAGATAAATAGATAATTTTGGATAATATTGTTTCAGGAAATGAAAATAAAAAAACTCAATATTATAATAACACTGGGATTCATAGCTATAATCGGAATTTTAATAGCTCAGCTGATGTGGACCCGGCAGGCTTATAATCTTGAAGATAAAAAATTTAATCAGAAGGTCAATATTGCCTTAATGGAAGTTGCGGAAAAGCTCTCCGGAGGAAAAACATCCTATACTGAAAATCCTGTACAAAATATTGCCAATGATTATTACGTGGTTAATATTAATAATGAGTTTCATCCTGTAGTTCTGGAATACTATTTGAAAACAGAATTTACCCGCTTCCAGATCAATACAGATTATGTATATGCATTATATAATTGCCACAGTGATAAAATGGTCTACGGAAAGTACATGACTTCGCACCAGGAAAGTCCCAGCAATAAAGTGATCAATTTCCCGAAGCACAAAAATCTGATCTATTATTTTTCTATCCGTTTTCCGGATAAAACAACTTATCTGATCAGCTCATTGAGGTTCTGGTATCTTCTTACATTTGCCCTTATCATTATTCTTCTGGTGTATGTGTATTCTATTTACACCATTATTCAGCAAAAGAAATTTTCGGAATTGCAGCGTGATTTTATCAATAATATGACGCACGAGTTTAAAACGCCTTTATCTTCTATACTTTTGGCCTCAGAAGCTCTTAATAAACAAGATCTGGTACAGGATAATACCAAACTGCAGACGTATACTTCTATTATCATCAATCAAAGTCATAAGCTCAACAATCACATTGAGAAAATACTGAATATTGCTAAAAATGATGCTGCAGGATTGTCATTAAAGCCTCAGAAAATACTGTTACTTCCTTTTATTCAAGAAATTGCAGACAGCATAGAGCACAAAAACAAAGACCTCAGCATAGAGATTCATATTGAAAACAGTACTTCAGTGATGGCTGATGAATTTCACTTTACGAATATCATTTACAACCTGTTGGATAATTCCATTAAATATTGTGAAACAAAACCTGTGATTAAAATTTCAGCTGATAAAGATTCAAAAGGCTTATATTTAAAGTTTAAAGACAACGGAATGGGAATTCCCGCTAAAAATATTCCTCATATTTTTGAAAAATTTTACAGGGTACATACCAAAAGAAGTGAAGAAGTGAATGGTTTTGGGCTGGGATTATTTTATGTAAAAAAAGTAGTTCAGCAGCATCACTGGAAAATTTCTGTGGAGAATAATGAAGATAAAGGAATTACGACTACTTTATTTTTCCCGTTTTCAAATAATCATGTGTAAGTATGGAGAAATCTAAAATTTTATATGCCGAAGATGACCAGACGATCGCTTTCCTTGTAGAGGACAGTCTGGAAAGTTATTATGATATCAGCTGTTATTCAGATGGTGAATCTGCATTGGAAGCATTTAACAGTCAAAATTTTGATATCTGCCTTCTGGATATTATGATGCCCGGCATGAACGGATTTGAAGTAGCCGAACATATCCGCAGTAAAAATTCAGAGATTCCTATTATTTTCATTTCTGCAAAAGCTTTAAAAGAAGACAGAATTAAAGGGCTTAAAATAGGTGCCGATGATTATCTTGTAAAACCATTCAGCATCGAAGAACTGATGCTGAAAATTGAAGTATTCCTGAAACGTACTAAAAAAACAGACACATTTCCTCAAAAATATAAGGTTGGGAAGTATGATTTTGATCCTAAAAACTATACGCTGCAAGGGAAAGAAAACAACATAACTCTTACCCAGAGAGAATCTGATCTGCTTTTCTATTTTATCTGTCATAAGAACCTGGTTGTAAAAAGACAGGACATTTTGAAGGCAATCTGGGGCGATGATGACTACTTTATGGGACGAAGTCTTGACGTATTTATTTCCCGATTGCGAAAGGTACTTGCCGAAGAACGGAATGTTTTAATAGAAAACCTGCACGGAATAGGTTTTCGCTTTTCTGAAAAAGAATAAATAATACCCGAATTTCTCTAAAACACAACAGCAAATGATGATTTTAATTAATTTTAAACTTTGAAAAATCGTCATTAATGAAAAATCACAAACCTATTGTTTTTCTTTCTCTAGTATTTTTAAGTGCAAACTTTCATGCCCAAAAATTTGAAAAATTAATACAGTACGTCAATCCGCTGATCGGCACTGAAAAGATGGGACATACCTATCCCGGAGCTACAGTTCCCTTTGGTGCAGTACAGCTAAGCCCTGAAACAGATACTATTTCTTATGAACTTAACGGAAAATACAATGGTGAGGTTTATAAATACTGCGCCGGTTACCGCTATGAAGATAAAACCATTGTAGGTTTCAGTTCTACTCACTTTAGTGGAACGGGACACTCTGATCTCGGAGATTTCCTGATAATGCCTACTGTAGGAAAACTTCAACTGAATCCTGGAACAGCAACCAATCTTGAAAGCGGTTACAGAAGCAGGTTTTCTCATCAAAACGAAACAGCAGAAGCAGGATACTACAAAGTAAAACTGGACGATCATGATATCCTGGCAGAGCTTACAGCAACGCCAAGAGTGGGTATCCACCGTTATACTTTTCCAAAGTCTGACCAGTCACATATTATTCTGGATCTGATGGCAGGCATTTACAATTATGACGGAAAAAATGTATGGACATATGTTCGGGTAGAAAACGGAAATACCATCACAGGCTATCGTCAGACGAATGGCTGGGCAAGAACAAGAACGGTTTATTTCGCGATGAAGTTTTCAAAGCCTTTTAAATCTTATGGGCAAAAAAATTATGATGAGAAGCAAGTCTATAAAGGATTCTGGAGAAAATTTGACCAGAATCAGAATTTCCCAGAGATTGCAGGGAAGAACCTGAAAATGTTTTTTGATTTTGATACCAATGAAAATGAAGCGATTGAAGTAAAATTGGCCATTTCTCCGGTAAGCCAGACCAATGCTCTGGAAAATCTGGAAAAAGAAACCGGGAATATGACTTTTGATCAGGTTAAAGCTATAGCTCAGGACAACTGGAACAAGGAATTAAATAAAATTGTCATCAAAGGTTCTGATACGGAAAAGACTAACTTCTATACAGCAATGTACCACACCTTTATCAATCCCACCACTTATATGGACGTCAATGGAGAATATAAAGGACTGGATCAGAATGTTCATAAAGCAGATGGCTTTACCAATTACACAACCTTCTCCCTGTGGGATACTTACCGCACGCTTCATCCTTTCTTTAATATCATCCAGCCTAAACGGAATGGTGACATGGTAAAATCTATGATGGCTCATTACAATCAATTCTCAATGAAAATGCTGCCTATCTGGTCACATTATGCTAACGACAACTGGTGTATGAGCGGATACCACAGTGTAAGTGTAGTGGCTGATGCCATTATTAAAGGAAATTATAAAGGTGATCCTGAAGAAGCATTGAAAGCTTGTATAGAAACTGCTAATAAAAGAAATTATGAAGGTATCGGACAATACATTGATCTTGGATATATTCCTGCTGAAAAGAATGGAACTTCAGTTTCCAATACATTAGAATATGCCTATGACGACTGGGCGATTGCTCAACTGGCAAAGTATTTAAACAAAACAGAAATTTATAATCAGTTTATCAAACGGTCTGAAAACTGGAAAAATAATTTTGACAAAACCATCGGGTTTATGCGTCCACGTCTGGCAGATGGAAGCTTTAAAAAAGATTTTGATATGCTAAGTACTCATGGGCAAGGTTTTATTGAAGGTAACTCATGGAACTACAGTTTCTTTGTTCCACAAAATCCTGATGAACTGATTACGATGATGGGTGGAAAGAAGAAATTTGCATCAAAACTTGATGAGTTGTTCTCCATGCATTTACCTGATGAATTCTTTGCAGACACTGAAGATATTACACGTGAAGGAATTATTGGCGGATATGTCCACGGAAATGAACCTGCTCACCATGTTGTTTATTTTTATAACTGGACAGGACAGCCATGGAAAGCACAGGCACAAATCCGCCGTATTCTGGAAATGCAGTATAAAGCAACACCGGACGGATTGGGAGGAAATGATGACGCAGGGCAGATGAGTGCCTGGTATATTTTAAGCTCATTAGGTTTTTATCCGGTAGCTCCCGGATCGGAAGATTATTCTATCGGAAGTCCTGCGATTGATAACGCTGTACTGAATCTGGAAAACGGAAAAACTTTTGAAATTGAAGCCATTAATCAGAGTCCGAAAAATGTGTATGTTCAGAAAGTTCTTCTGAATGGAAAAGAGATCAAGAATTATATTCTGAAGCATTCTGAGATTATGAATGGAGGGAAGCTGACATTTTATATGGGAAGTAAAGCGAAGAAGTAAGATATTTTCACATATTAAAAAGAAGTTAGCTAATATTTGAGTTTAAAAATCCATGTAATCATCAGATCTGAAAGAATTAAGAATACGTTTTGGCTGAAGCCAATGAAAGTATTTAAATAAGAAAGCGGGCTTTAGCCCGCTTTTATTGATTATTTTCCTGAACATTTTTCGTTGTATAATTTGGTTCCTTCTGTTTGCTCCAGATCTTTCAATTTTTTTAATGCCGTGCAAGCAACGTCTGTTTTGTTTTGAGCTATTGAAATTGAGGCTACGTTATACAATGCTTCCGTGTTTGTATTATCATCTTCATGAGCCTTATTGAAAAAGTAAACTGCATTATCAAA
Organism: Chryseobacterium indologenes; assembly: GCF_018362995.1. Lineage (NCBI taxonomy): Bacteria > Pseudomonadati > Bacteroidota > Flavobacteriia > Flavobacteriales > Weeksellaceae > Chryseobacterium > Chryseobacterium indologenes. The sequence goes on along the minus strand of NZ_CP074372.1, from coordinate 4,020,860 downwards.
TTTTTGATTGTTGATAGCTTTTAAACCTTTATTAAAATTTTCTGCAGAAACAAACCTATCTTTTATATTCACTACAACTCCTTTGTTTTCATGATAAGGAATCAAGTTATAAAAACCGAGGCTACCAGAACCTTCTTCCATTTCGCTCTTCAATTGATAAGGAATAATAATTTCCTCAAAGTTCTCATAACCTGTTATATCCCATAATTTATAATCCTTTTGTAGAGTTACCTTAAATAAATCAATACTTTTTTGATTATCTTTATTCTGTTTCTTATTATCTGTTTTCACTTCAATCTCTTGTTTTTTTGGGAAAATTCTAATTTCTCCATCTACAATAAAATTGTGTACATACTTTTTCTTCGAATACATTTCCATCATTTCAGTAATTATTCCTTTTGTCAATGTTGGAGTAATATTTCTCGAAGTAATAATAATGGAATCGCCTGCTGATTCATTTGTAAAATTCTTGACAAGAATAGATGTTTTGACAAACTTCATCCTTCTTATTTTATCAGGAAAAGTTATCCCATCTACTTTCTGTATGACAATTAATGAATCTGATGTTAGTGTTTCAATTTCATAAGCAGATTTGTCTGATAGTTTCATCAAGTTCTTTTCAATTTTAAAATCCCTGCATTTTGTTCTTTCTATAGCCCAAGGATCAATACTTTCGCATATATTATTTCCTTTAATCTTCCAGACCAAAAATCGATACTCCTCTCGCGATAAATCTCTACTTCCATCTAACATAACAGATTTCACATGTGTCCATGATGAATTTGAAAGCAATTGCGTGTTGATTTGTGAACTAAGCTGTAGTGAAATTGATACAAATAAAATCAAAAAGAATTTATACATAAATATTATAATTTTTTTTCTGCGCGAAACTACATAAATTTTAATTATCTGGAAATCTAAAACAGTTCAAAAAAGGACTTAGCTCAACCGTTCGTCAATCTGTATAATCTGCGAGCTTAATAAGTTTTGGCTAAAGCCAATGGAAAATTAAAATAAAGAGAGCGGGCTAAAGCCCGCTCCTATTGAATTATCTTGACAATCTCAGATTAATCTGAGACTACATTCCTCGGTTATATCTTATTAATCCCTAGCTTCAAAAAGCAATCTTTCTCCAAATTTCTCCTCTGCAATTGTACCATTGTCATACACCAGATGTCCGTTGACAAAAGTATGAGTAACTTTTGAGTGGAAATTCATTCCTTCTAAGGGACTCCAGCCGCATTTGTACAGTAGATTGTCTTTGGAAACCGTCCAGTTTTCATTTAAATCAACTAAAACCAGATCTGCTTTATAACCTTCTCTCACGAAACCTCTTTTTTCAACTTTGAAAAGGATAGCAGGATTATGAGACATTTTTTCAACGATTTTCTCAAGGGAGATTTTACCGTTTTTATAGTTTTCAAGCATCACAACTAATGAATGTTGTACCAAAGGCGCTCCTGAAGGACATTTTGTATACACATTATTTTTTTCTTCTGCGGTATGCGGAGCATGGTCTGTAGCAATAACATCAATTCTGTCATCTAACAATGCTTCCCAAAGAGCATCTTTATCCTTTTGAGTTTTTACAGCCGGGTTCCATTTGATAAGTCCGCCTTTTGTTTCATAATCCTCATTGGTAAAGGTCAGGTGATGTACACACACCTCAGCAGTGATCTTTTTATCTTTTAAAGTGATATCATTTCTGAAAAGTTCCATTTCCTTCGCTGTCGAAAGATGGAAAACGTGAAGTCTGGCTCCTGTTTTTTCGGCAAGTTCAATAGCCTTGGAAGAAGAAATATAACATGCTTCCTCACTTCTGATCAAGTGGTGGAATTTTACAGGAATATCTTCACCATATTCATCCATGTATTTTTGAGTATTGGCTCTGATGGTAGCTTCATCTTCACAGTGAACAGCAATAAGCATTTGAGTATTGCTGAAAATATTTTCCAATGTTTCCGGGTTATCCACCAACATATTTCCTGTAGACGAACCTAAGAATAATTTGATTCCGGGAACATTTCTTGGATTTGTTTTCAAAACCTCCTCAAGATTATCATTCGTTCCTCCCATCATAAAACCATAGTTGGCATAAGCTTTTTGGGAAGCAATCTCATATTTATCTGCTAACAGTTCCTGGGTAACAGCATTTGGTACCGTATTAGGCTGATCGATAAAGCTGGTTACTCCACCGGCAATAGCGGCTCTTGATTCACTTTCAATGTCTCCTTTATGTGTAAGTCCAGGATCACGGAAATGCACCTGATCATCAATCACACCCGGAAGAAGATACTTTCCTGAACCGTCAATAACCTGATCTGCTTCTTCAGAAATATCAGCTGCTATCCTGGAGATTAAGTCATTTTCTATTAGGATATCGCTTTCAAAGACTTTTCCTTCGTTGACGATATTTACGTTTTTTATAAGAACTTTCATTTCAATTTATTTCCCCGTAAAATTAAGATTTTATGTTTTAATTCGCCCCAAAATCACCAAACGAATACTTAAAGTTTTACATTTGTAAAAAATTTCGACTTTGTATAAGAAACTATTAGGGCAGACAATCATCTATGGAGCGGGGGCTATAGCACCCAGAATTATTTTATTCATCCTGAATCCACTGTTGATCTATAAAATTCCCAATGAAGGTTTTGCGATTTTCACCCAGCTGTATGCGTGGATTTCTTTTGTTAATATCATTCTTTCTTTCGGTTTTGAAACGGCGTATTTCCGTTTTTCAGCGGAAGAGGATAATGAAAAAAGAACTTTCAATACTTCATTCTGGTTTTTGTTTTCAACGTCCACGGTTTTTCTTGCCTTGTGCTATTTGCTCAATCAGCCTATTGCAGATTATTTAGGTTATCATGATAATCCTGAATATATCAGGTGGTTTGCTTTGATTGCGTTTTTTGATAATTTACTCGTGATTCCGTTTGCCTGGCTCCGTTTTCATAATAAGCCTATCAAATATTCTGCTGTAAGAGTTATTCAGGCTATATTTCAGGCTGTTTTTACGGCGGCATTATTCTTCTGGATTCCGGAGAATATATCCAAAAGTTTTGGTTTGGGCCAAAATGTGGATTATCCGTTCTTCAGTAATCTGGCGGGAAGTGCTTTAGGAGTTTTATTACTCCTTCCTATTATATTAAAAGTAAGATTTCAGTTTGTGACCTCTTTGTTCGGGCGTATGATCAAATATTCTTTTCCGCTTATGCTGGCTGGTCTGGCTTTTATGGTCAATGAAAACTTTGATAAATCCATCCAGAGAAATCATATTTCAGATGAAGAAGCCGGTGCTTATGGTGGCTGCTATAAACTGGCCGTACTGATGACCTTGTTTGTCACGGCATACCGAATGGGTATTGAGCCTTTCTTTTTTAAACAGATGGATAAAGGCGATGCTAAAAAAACATATGCCAAAGTAGCAGAATACTTTTCCTTTTTTGCCTGTGCCGTAGCATTAGGAATTATCGCGAATATATCCTGGCTGAAAGAGGTTTTTATTCCCAACAAATCTTACTGGATCGCTATAGACATTATCCCGATCATTGTTATTGCCAATCTCTGCTTCGGAATATATTATAACTTTTCCACCTGGTATAAAGTAACGGACAGAACCAGTGTAGGAACTGTTATTTCGTGGCTCGGAGCAGGAATAAATATTGGCCTCAATCTTTTAGCCTTAACTTATTATCACAGTATGATCGGTTCTGCGTGGGCTACGTTCGGAGCCTATGTTATTATGATGATTGTATCCTATCTGCTGGGCCAGAAATACTATCCTATTCCTTACAGAATGAAGAAAATGTCTTTCTTTCTGATACTGCTTGGTGTTTTTAGCTTCATCATTGTAAAGTATCTCAACTATAATATTCTAACAAGTAATTTACTCTTTTTAATCTTTACCGGAATTTTGATTTATTCCGAAAAAAACCTGATTTTATCGAGAATCAGGAAGAATTAAACTTTGGTCTTTATTTTGCTTGTAAACAAACCTATTGTTAATTTAAACAATTATTTAAAAAGATATAAATCATAACTCCTCAAAGGTTTTAATTATTATCTTTAACCTAAATATTAAAAACAACTAATAAAACATCTTTTATACATATAATTTATGAAAATTATTGTCCCAATGGCTGGACGTGGTTCCAGATTACGTCCACATACACTGACAGTTCCAAAACCGCTTATTCCTATTGCAGGAAAACCTATCGTACAGAGATTGGTGGAAGATATTGCTAAAGTTGCAGGAGAAAATATTGAAGAGGTAGCTTTTATCATCGGAGATTTTGGTCCTGAGATCGAAAGATCCCTTATTCAGATTGCTGAAAAGCTGGGAGCAAAAGGAAGCATATATTATCAGAACGACCCTCTTGGTACCGCTCACGCCATCAAATGTGCTGAACAGTCTATGCAGGGAGATATCGTTATTGCTTTTGCAGATACTCTTTTCCGTGCAGATTTCCAATTAGACAAAAATTCTGATGGAGTGATCTGGGTAAAAAGCGTGGAAGATCCATCTGCTTTCGGAGTTGTAAAATTAGACAACTACGGTTTTATCACAGATTTTGTTGAAAAACCGACGACTTACGTTTCAGATCTTGCCATCATCGGTATTTATTATTTCAACAGTGCTGAAAAACTGCTGGAAGAGATCAACTATATCATGGACAATGATATCAAAAACGGAGGTGAGTATCAACTGACAACAGCACTTGAGAACCTTAGATCTAAAGGAGCGAAGTTTACCCTTGGAAAAGTAAACGACTGGATGGACTGCGGTAACAAAAATGCCACTGTAGAAACCAACAGTAAAATCCTTGAATATGAAAGAGAGGAAATGAAGAATCACCCTGCTTCTGCCGTGATTGAAAATTCTTTGATTATTCAGCCGTGCTTTATTGGTGAAAATGTAAAAATCTCCAACTCAAAAGTAGGACCCGGAGTTTCATTAGGAAACAATACAACAGTTGTTAATTCTAATATTGAAAACTCTCTGATTCAGGAAAACACCAGAATCAATCATGGAAACCTTTCCAATTCTATGATCGGTAATTCTGCACAATATTTCGGAGTAGCCAGAGAAATTTCTTTGGGAGATTATTCCGTTTTAGATTTTCTATCCAAATAAAAGAGTAGAAATTATTTAACTTAAACAAGATATCATCAGGCCACACAAAATGTTTTGTGTGGTTTGGCGTTAATATTGCACCGTATTTTTTTAATTAAAGATAAATACATGAAAAATTGGATTCCCCTTCTTTTACTGCTTCTTGTCCTATCATCCTGTAAGACCCGTACCAAAGTTCAAGATGGTACAGATCAGACACGGGACAGCATTGCTACAACATCAGATAAAGACAATAGAGATCCAAAAGATATAAACCAACCGGTGAGAGACAAACTCACTTTCTTTGAACATGTATTGATTCCACCAAAATTTGAACAGATCAAGATAGATAGTAAAGTTCGTGTAGAAACAGGAAGTTATGTTCCTACCCTGGATGCTACTGTTTATATTGAAAATGATAAAAAGGTGTGGATGAATCTCAGAGCATTATTCATCAATGCAGCCAGAGGTATTGCTACTCCTGAAGGAATAAAAGGCCAGGACAAGATCAATAAAACCTATATAGATTCTGACTTTGATTATCTTAATAATTTACTGAACGTTAATTTTATTGATTATAAATCTTTGGAGAAAATCCTTTTAGGAAGAACTTTTGTCAAAATAAATGACAGACAGTTTGATCTGACACAGAATGCACAGGGCTTCAAAATGGTTTCTAACATCAATCAGAAAATCACGACGGATGAAAAAAACAGGGAATATAAAATTGCACTTCAATATGACACTAATTACGATTTATTGTCCGTCAATTTAAAAGATATTCAGTCTTCAGACGAACTTGATGTTTCATATAGTGACTGGAATGAATATGAAGGAATCCGCCTTCCGAAAAATGTTAAAATAATTATAAAAGGCTCAAAATCTAGTCAGATCTTAATGGAAAATACGAAATTTGACTTTTCGAGGATGGAAACACCTTATGCTGTACCATCCAGTTATAAGAAAATTGAGATTAAATGATTAGAAAATTTAGCTTTTTAATAGGTGTTTTGATGTTTGGACTGCACCAGGGACAGCAGAACAAAGAACAGCTGCAGAAGCAGAATGCCGAACTTAAAAAACAAATTGCACAAATAAATTCCGATTTAGCCAAAACCAGAAGTGAATCTAAGCTTTCTATAGCCTATCTTTCCAGTGTAAACCAAAAGCTGGTTTTAAGAGAGAAGGTATATAATAATACTCAGAAAGAAAAAAGATTCATTGAGGATGATATCTATTTACGTCAGCTGGAAATCAACCGTCAGAATAAAGAACTGGCTGTATTGAGAAAAAACTATGCTGAGGTTTTGGTGAATGCTTATAAAAATAAAGGCGTACAGAACAAAGTAACTTTTATCCTTTCTGCCAAGAATTTAGGAGAAGCTATCCGTAGAGTACAGTACCTTAAACAATATTCAGATTATCAGGATAAAAAAGCTGCTGAAATTACAGATGCTGCCAATCTGATCAAAAAAACAATTGCACAAAGACAAAACTCTGTAAAAGAGAAAGCAAACCTTCTGGTAAACCAACAGAAGGATTTGGCGACGATTAATGCTGAAAGAGCTCAAAAAGAGCAATTGGTGACTGATTTTAAGAAAAACGAATCTAAACTGACAGCTGAACTTAAGCAAAAACAAGTTCAGTCTAAAGCATTGGAAGGACAGATCAGAGCTATTATTGCTGAAGAAATCAGAATTGCTAAAGCAGAGGAAGAAGCAAGAAGAAAAGCAGAAGCAGAAAAAATACGTTTGGCAAAACTAGCTGCTGAAAGAGAAAAAGCAAGAATTGAAGCGGAAGCTAAAGCAAGAGCAGAAGCCCTTGAAAGAGAAAGAAGACTTGCTGAGGCAGAAGCTAAGAGAGCAGCAGATCTGGCAGCAAAAAGAGCTGAAGAAGAAAGAAAACGTAGCGAAGATGCTGCCAAAGCAGAGGCCAATGCAAGAGATGAGTCCAGAAGAATAGCTGCTAAAAAAGCTTCAGATGAAGCTAACGCACGAGCTAAAGAAGCTGCTGATAAATTAACGGCAGCAAGAGCCGCAGAAGCTGCCCTTTCGAAGAGAAAAGAAGAAGATAAAAAAGCTGCTGAAACAAAGGCAATGACAAGCTACGGAGTTTCCACCGCTACAGGAAACAACTTTGTAGACAACAGAGGAAGACTTGGTTATCCTGCAGACAGAGCCGGACAAATCACACACCGTTTCGGAAGACAGCAACACCCGGTTTTCAAAAATATCTCTGAAGACAATACAGGTATTAAAATTTCCGTGCCTTCAGGTACACGTGCTAAATCTGTATTCCCGGGAACCGTATCTTCGGTTGTAGCGAGCAGTGATGGTACCAAAACCGTAATTATCAAACACGGAGGGTATTTTACTATTTATTCCAACTTATCCAATGCTAATGTTTCCAAAGGACAGCAAGTTTCATCAGGAACTGCGATAGGTACTATAGCTCAGGATTTTGATGGCGCTTATACCCTTGATTTCCAAGTATGGAACGGAAGTACACCAGTTGATCCATTAGGTTGGATTTCATATTAAAAAAAGTGTAACTTTGCAAAAATTTTACGAGATGAATACACTAACAATACTTGCCTTATCTTGGCAACATATCCTTATCGTAGCAATACTTTTAGTATTACTTTTTGGAGGAAAGAAAATTCCGGAATTAATGAGAGGAGTAGGTTCAGGAATCAAAGAATTTAAAGATGCAGTAAAAGAAGAAGACAAGCCAGGTTCTGAAAAGAAACCAACTTCGAACGATACTAATTCTCCAAGCAACTAAAATTCCATTAATGAAATTTACTGAGACTGCATGGAAAGTCTTCAATCAAGCTATTGAAGACTATCACGTGTCTGATGACGTTAACACTCTAATTAATAACCCGTTCGAAAAAGATACTTTGGAACGGATTTTGTATGCAAAGAACTGGATTGATACCGTTCAATGGCATCTGGAAGATATAATTAGAGATGAAAATATTGATCCGGCTGAAGCTCTTCAACTCAAGAGAACAATAGATGCTTCCAATCAGAAAAGAACTGATCTGGTAGAATACATTGACAGCTGGTTCCTTACTAAGTTTGAAAATATAACTCCTAAATCTGACGCAAAAATAAATACAGAAACTCCCGCTTGGGCAGTAGACAGATTATCAATTCTTGCATTAAAGGTTTATCATATGTCGTTAGAAGCGAATAGAGAATCTGCTTCTGAAGAACACAGAAACAACTGCCAGGCTAAACTGGATGTTCTGCTTACTCAGAAAGAGGACCTGTCAACTTCTATTAATCAGTTGCTTGCTGATATTGAAAACGGTAACGTTAAGATGAAAGTATACAAACAAATGAAAATGTATAATGATGAAAGTCTTAACCCAATCCTTTATCAAAAAGGGCAACAGAAATGAAACGACTAATTTTTCTTGGAGTACTTATCATATTAACATCTTCCTGCGCAACGGAAAAGCTAAATCTTTCCCCGTTGTCAAATAATTTTTATAGTGATACTAAAGGTTCTGATTCCGACAGAGGCTCAAAGAAGAATTTTAATATCAATGTTAAAGAAAATGTAAATGCTTCTGAAATTTCAAATATGATCTCCACTTTTCCCAAGTTTAAAAACAATGGATTGAATGATGAGGTCACCAGTTTGAAATATAGCCTTCAGAATTATTTATATGCTATTGATGCCAGTAATTCTGCCGGTAAAAGCAGAGCCCTTAAAAGCTTTGAAAAATCATACAAAAAAATTCAAAAGCTAAGACAGAATCTTGACAGAGATGACGATGAAGTTCTCAACAGATATCTGGTTCGTTTAAAAACCAATATCTCTGTTATTGAAGATGCTTTGCCAGGAAGTTAAAAACTAATTGAACTATCAATGATTAAAATTCAGGCGGAAGCCAATGTTCCTACAGAACACGGTACTTTCCGAATGATAGCTTTCTCCGAAAACGAAAATGACTGGATGCCTCATATGGCCATCGTTGCTGAAAATACAGATTTTTCAAAGCCTGTCAATGTTCGTTTCCATTCAGAATGTATTACCGGAGAAGTTTTCCATTCAAAAAAATGTGAATGCGGCCAGCAATTAGATGCTGCAATGAAATACATCCATGAAAACGGTGGAATTATCATCTACCTTCGCCAGGAAGGAAGAAACATCGGGATCATCAACAAGCTGAAGGCATACTCCCTGCAGGAAAAAGGTTTGGACACCGTACAGGCCAATCTTGAACTGGGACTTCCTGCAGACGACAGAAACTTTGGTGTAGCCATTGAAATCCTTAATCTGCTGGATGTAAAAGATATCAACCTTCTCACCAATAATCCTGAAAAGGTAAAATATGTGGTAGACAGCAATATTCACCTTAATTCAAGAGTACCGCTACAGATTCCCGCGAACGAAATAAGCAAAGGATATCTGCAAACAAAAAAAGATTTCTTTGGACATCTGTTGGATGACAATGATAACTAAATACAACAAAAGCTTCAGAAATTCTGAAGCTTCTTATTTTTATTATTACTGAAGAGATTATCATTTAAATTCAACACGCTCATTTCACACGTAAAGCACTCAAATAGGTCTTTAATTGATAATACTTATAATTCTATCCATCCTTTAACAAAATACCTGAATTATACCGCCAAAATCATTCATCGATTTGATAAGCGGTCATTAAAAATCAAAAGCCCCGAGATTTCTCCCGGAGCTTTTTTAATTATAAAAAACTGAAAAGATATTTCTAAATTATTTAGCCTTGATTTTAGACTCGTCAATATTGTAATATTTGATTACACTCTTATAATCATTGTAATCTACAGCAGTACCTTTTGCCATTTTTGCACCACCAGTTCCTGTTCCGTTTGCAGGAAGTATAAGAACTCTGAAATTTTTATTCTGGTAATATGATGGATTAGCTGTTAAGCTAAATGCAGCAGTTGAATTAATATTAATAGTAGCCGCAAATTTACTGAATTCAAAAATATAATCTACAGCATCATTATTTGGATTACCTACATAACGTGTATATGGAAGAAGTTTCCAGATAGGAGAACCTCCGTCTGTTCCAACCTGCATATAAATAAGAACCATATCGGACTGTACTAATGGGCTTTTAAAATCATCGCTCCATCTGTAAAGATTATCATCAATTTTAGTAAAACTAGGAGATATATCAAACGACTGGTTTATAGTATCATAATCTGTTCCCTGTACCACAGTGTCATCACTATTATCACAGCTATAAGCAGTAAACCCTACAGCGCCCAGGAATAAAAAGAGAAGTATTTTTTTCATTTCTTATTAAAGTTTAGTTATTATTTATATTGCGTATTCAAATCATATACCAAAAATCTCAAAAACTTTGTTTTCCTCATTTTTTTAATTGTATTTTTGTTCTTATTCAAAAAGTCATGAAGAAATTATTATATACTTCACTCTTTATTGCCGCATTGATAAGTCCTAAGGTGAACGCCCAATATCAGCCCAAAAATGCTTCTAAGGAAGATTTGAAAAAGGCTCAGCACTGGGTTGACAAAACCTATAAAAATCTTTCTCAGGATGAAAAACTAGGACAGCTTTTTATTGTGGCACTTTATACCAATAAAGGTGAAGATTATATCAGCCAGGTAAGAAATATTGTTGCAAAAGATAAAATAGGCGGTCTGATCTTAATGCAGGATGATGCCGCAAGGGAAATCAATCTGGTCAATGAATTTCAGCAGAAATCAAAAGTTCCTTTGATGATTGGTATGGATGCAGAATGGGGGCTTTACCAGAGAATAGCCACTGCTCACAAATTTCCATGGGCCATGACATTGGGCGCTATTCAGGATAAAAACCTTGTGTACCAGATGGCCGCAAAAATTGCTGAGGATTGTCACAGAATGGGAATCAACTGGGATTTTGCTCCTGTAGTGGATGTAAATACCAATCCTAATAATCCGATCATCGGTAACAGAAGTTTTGGTTCTGAAGTAGATAATGTAATCAGCTCTGCCCTATCCTATTCTAATGGTCTTCAGGATAACAATATTTTAGCAGCAATTAAACATTTCCCGGGACACGGAGATACCAGCACAGACTCACACCTTGATCTTCCTGTAGTTTCCCACTCTATGGAAAGGCTTAACACAATAGAACTGGCCCCCTTCAAAGCTTTGATGAATAAAGGAATCGGAGGAGTAATGGTTGCCCATTTATATGTTCCAAGCTTAGAATCAGGAAAAGGAATTCCTGCTTCTGTTTCTAAAAATATCATTACCGGATTACTTAAAGACAAACTGGGTTATAAAGGTTTAATCATTACTGATGCTTTAAACATGGGTGCTGTAGCCAATAAATACAAACCAGGCGAACTGGACGCTATGGCTTTTAAAGCAGGAAATGACATTATGCTTTTCTCACAAGGTGTTTCTGAAGGCAAAAAACTAATTCAGAAAGCCATTGATAAAGGAGAAATTCCTCAATCTAGAGTAGAAGAAAGTGTGAAAAAAATCTTATTAACCAAGTATTTCCTTGGCCTTACGCAATACACACCAAAAAATCCGGAAAACATCAATGCAGATTTAAATAATAATTCTCATATCCAGCTGGTACAGAATCTTTATTCCAATGCGCTGACTTTATTAAAGGATGAAAAGAAATTACTTCCTCTTGCAGGAAAGCAGATTTACTATGTTCCTTTGGAAGAAGCCCCTTATCAGACTTTTGCCAGCAGATTGGGAAACAATGTAATCATTAAAAAAGCAGGTGAAATAAATACTATTCCAGCGGGATCAACAGTAATTGTAGGTTTCCATAAAGATAATTCCACAGCTTACAAACCTTATAAAGTTTCAGCAGAATCCAAGCAGGTGCTTTCTGATCTTACCAAAAATCAAAATGTAATTCTGAATGTATTCGGAAGCGCTTATGCATTAAAGGACATTGATATTTCAAAAGTTTCAACGGTTCTTGTTTCTTATGAAAACAATGATGATTCTATGAACGCTGCAGCTGATGCTTTAAACGGAAAAACAAAAATATGGGGAAAACTTCCTGTGCTGGTTAATGATCAGCTGAAACCAGGAATGGGGATTGATCTTAATGCAGTTACCTCAGCAAATACCAAATAATACAACATCAAAACAACAATAATCTAATGAAAATAGGCATACTTTGCTATCCAACCTATGGAGGAAGCGGAATTGTAGCAACAGAATTAGGAATGTCCCTTGCCAATAAAGGATATGAAGTACATTTCATCAGTTCTGCACTTCCTGCAAGATTAGACATTACCAATCCGAACATTTTCTTCCACAGAGTAAATGTTCAGACCTATCCGCTTTTCCAGTATCAGCCTTATGATATTGCGTTAAGCTCAATGATCTACAGGGTTGTCAATCTATACAAACTGGATCTTCTTCATGCACATTATGCCATTCCGTATGCATATGCAGCTTTTACGGCAAAGCAAATGCTTCAGGAAGACAATAATGATATTCCATTGGTAACTACACTGCACGGTACAGATATTACCCTTGTAGGCCAGCACCCGAGTTATAAACATGCTGTAGAATTTTCCATCAACCAGTCAGATGCTATTACTTCGGTTTCTGAAAGTCTGAAAAAAGATACGCTTCAGTTTTTTAACATCAAAAAAGAAATTCAGGTGATTACCAATTTTATTGATAATTCTGAATTTGATGACTGTACTGAGTGCCAGAGAACACAGTTTGCCAATCCTGATGAAAAGATCCTGATTCACGTATCCAACCTTCGCCCTGTAAAACGTGTGGATGAAGTTCTCCAGATCTTCAAAAATGTAGAGAAAAAAGTAAAATCCAAACTGATTATCATTGGTGAGGGTCCTGATATGGAAAAAGTCAATCAGTTTTTAGAAGAAAATCCGGATCTTATCTCGAAAATCCGTCTTTTAGGAAAGGTGAATGATCTTTATAAAATCTTACAGCTTTCTGATGTATTTCTTCTTCCTTCCGAGCAGGAAAGTTTTGGTCTGGCAGCTTTGGAAGCGATGGCCGCTTATACTCCGGTAATCAGTTCCAATGCAGGGGGAATTCCTGAAGTGAATATTCAAGGAGAAACAGGATATCTTGCTGAAATCGGAAATGTGGAGGCTATGAGCAACTACACCATCAAACTGTTGAGCAATGATGAACTTTTAACCAAAATGAAGCAAAACGCGAAAGATCAGGCTATAAAATTCGATTTGAAAAACATTCTTCCTATTTATGAGAAAATGTATAGAACGACTATAGAAAACTTTAATAAGAAGCTGACGAAAGTATAATATTTCTATTATATTTATCGTCACACTTATGACGGAAAAATTACTTCAATATCTTTGGAACTATAAGGTTTTCAAAAATTTTAACTTCAAGGATATTGAAGGAAATTCCGTTGACATCATCCATTTTGGAAAATGGAATAAAAATGCCGGCCCCGATTTTCTGGATGCTAAAATCAAAATCAACGGCTTACTTCTCGCAGGAAATATAGAACTGCATGTTCGTTCCTCAGACTGGATTTTCCACAATCATTCCCAGGATCCCAATTATCAGAATATTATTCTGCATGTTGTACTTCAGCATGACCTAGACATTCAAGAGCTTACCGGAAAACAGGTTCCAACATTGGAACTGAAAAATCATATCGATGAAAATATCATATTGAAATATGAAAAGCTTATTAATGGAAATGAATTTATTCCCTGTGAAAAAATATTTGACCCTCAAAAATTGCCCGTTAACTTCCATGAAGAGAATATCCTGAAAAAACTGGACGAAAAATCTGAAGAACTTGAACAGAGTTTAATCCGATATAAAAATAATTTTGAAGCCGTTTTATTTCACAGTTTTGCTTATTCATTCGGATTAAAAGTCAATGCCCATATTTTCCGGCAGATTGCTGAAAGTGTGGATTACAGTATTATCAATAAAATCCGCCAGAATCCCCTTCAGCTGGAAGCTTTATTATTTGGAATTTCGGGATGGCTCGAGGATCCGAAAGATGGACAGATGAAAATATGGAAAAGAGAATTTGATTTCATTAAAGCCAAATTTTCGATTTCAGATCTGAAGTTTCATCCTAAGTTTTTAAGGTTAAGACCGCCCAATTTTCCTACAATCCGATTGTCTCAGCTGGCAGACCTTTATAAACATCAGCATTTATTTTCTAAGATCATGGAAGCCAGAAATTCGGATCAGCTGTATAATATTTTTAAATCTATAAAAGCCTCTGAATACTGGGACTGTCATTTTAATTTCGGAAATATTTCAAAAGTACAGCCTAAAACATTAAGCAAGGATTTCATTGATCTTCTTATTTTAAATACTGTCCTTCCTTTAAAATATACTTATCACAGATATCATCGTGAAGAAAATGCAGATGAAATTATTGAGCTATATAAAACTGTTTCTCCTGAAAAAAATACCATCATAACAAGCTGGAAAAAAATTGGACTCAATATTACCAATGCTTTGGAAAGCCAAAGTCTGATCTATCATCATAAAACTTATTGTGAAGAAAAAAACTGCTTAGCGTGCGGGATTGGATTTAAACTTTTAAAAGAATAATTCTCTTTATAGATAGCAACATACAAAAACCTTATCAAAAAAAATCCTTAACTTGCAGTATTGGATTTAAACTTTTAAATAACAATCTGGAAATGCTGAGTAATATCCGTCATAAAATGGAAAGAGAGTGGTTTGGTGTACTGACAAGAACGGGTGCCAAGCTGGGAATTCCAGTTTCAAAATTGAGAATTTTCTTTATCTACTCTACTTTTGCCACAGCCGGCTTCTTCTTTCTGATCTATTTGGGATTGGCGTTCACCCTTTGGATTAAAGATATTTTTATCACCAGAAGACCTAGCGTCTTTGATTTATAAATTATGGAATTTTTACCGATCACAACTGCTGAAGATGATAGAGTTCAGGAAATCTATACTTCTTACACCACTACTTTTCCTGTAGATGAGCAACGAGATAAAGAACAGTTTACAGGCTTATTTTCTAATCCGCATGTAAAGTTTATGTCTGTTATTCATGAATCGGAGGCTATTGGCTACCTCATCTTGTGGGAGCTTAGTAACTTTGTTTTTGTGGAGCATTTTGAAGTATTTGAAGCATTCAGAAGTAAAAAACTGGGTTCTCATATCATCAATCATATCTCAGAAAACTATCCGGGTGTTATTTTAGAAATTGAACCCGCAGATTTGAGTGAAGATGCTGCAAGACGGTATTCTTTTTATCAAAGAAATAACTTCAACCTGATTGATGACACTCATATTCAGCCGAGCTATGGTGAAGGAAAAAAGTCTTTGAACTTATGGCTGCTTGCTAATTATACTCCTGAAAATGTGGAGGAAGCTAAAAAAGAAATTTACGATATTATTTATCATTAAAAATATAAAACGCCGGAATCTTTCTCCGGCGTTTATTGTTTATCTTTTTCCACAAAGTTTTTAAACACTTAATTTTCTGTAGTTTTGAACTGTTCTATTAATTTACTTCGTATTCCAGTTTTATTGTAATGCTTGCTTCTTTTTCTTTGGATGAAGTATTGAAAGTACCTCCATAGGAATAATCTTCATTAGAATTGGGTGCTGTAATCTGGATCACCCCCATTGTTGCTTTCTTTAGATTTCCCAAGCTGCTTCCCGAGTTTTCAGCAATTTTTTCAGCACGTTCTTTGGCATCTTTTGTTGCACTGGCAATCATTTCCTGTTTTACGGTAGCCAGTTTGGTATAAAAATAAGCTGGTGAAGATGAAGTGAATTCAATTCCACGATTGATAATTTCCGTAATATTTCTGGAAAGATTTTCTATTTTGCCAACTTCTTTACTTTCAATAGAGACTTTTTGGGTAAGATTATAACCGGAGAATTCGCCCTGGACATAGTTTCCATTGGCATCATTATAACTTCTGAACTGTTTTTGAATATCCACGGAAGAAAATACAATCCCTTTCTGCTGTATTCCTTTTGAAAGCAGATAGTCATTGATGACTTTTCTGTCTGTCGCCAGCTCATCATAAGCCGATTTCAGATCAGCATTATTTTTGGAAAAACTTCCGGACCAGGTGATCAGATCCGACGTAAACTGTTTTGTGCCGAGACCTGTTACAGAAATTGTATTTTCAGATTTGTTTCTGTTTTTAATGGCATTTCCTAAAAACCCGAGCCCGATTACAAAACCCAGCGCGGCTATAGCTACTGCAAGAATGTTTTTATTCATAAAATTTGTGAATTTGGGTTGTTGTTACATTGAAAACTGTATCAATTACCATTCCAATATTTTAAGATTTCTTTAACATTTAAACTACTTTTGATTCTCTTTCAATCTTTGTATAAAAAGAGGTACCGTTTCTTCTAATCTCAACATTACGCCTGAAAGATTTTTTGCTCTCACATACGTTCGTACCTGAGGCTTTGCTAAAAATGAAAACTGTATGAATTCTGAAATTCTGTCGGCAGGAATTCCGGCTTTTACAAAGTAATCATCCTCAATCCTGTCCCGAATCCAGGCCACATGTTCCTGAAGATCATCATATCTATATTGTCTTTTCTGCCTTCTGGCCTTCCCGCTTATCAGATCATAAACTCCCTGAACATTCAGATTTCCTAAGAGTATCGGCAAAAGAACACTTTTCACTTCGGCCGGCTTTTCTCTCATTTTTCCCACAGGCTGCGGAAGTCCTACTGCATCTCTTACCTGCTCTCCTTTATCTACTTTTGCCACAATCCGGGAATCTGTTTCCAGATCTCCTGTAAGTTTTTTTACGATCTTTACTTCCCCTACATCTCTCGGAATCTGATAAAGTGTAATGAACAACGGAGGATTAATACCATTGATAAGAACTCTTCTGGACGTTCTGTTGAAATCTTCTTTTACAAACCGAAGTTCATCATTAGGATTGGCTTCTATAGAAAACACACCCTCTGAATCAGAATATACTTTTTTGTCGGAAGACATGTTGATAACAATCACTTTACTCAGGTTTTCCCCATTATCATCCACTATCCGTCCCGTTACTGTCTGTTGAGAAAAAATAAAAGTACTGCACAGAAGCATAAGGAAAAGAAGAAATTTTCTCTGCCTAGATGTTTCAATATTTTCAGTCATATACCCCAACTTTTATTATTCTTTAGTTCCTTCTAATTTATTCATTTTACTGTATTCCCCGAATGCTATTTTAAGCTCATATTCTACAACACTTATTTGAAAATCCTTCCTGTATCTTTTGGCCAGTGAACGTGTCTTTTCTGCATAGAGGAGAAAGGTATCTATCTGCTCCTCATCCATTCCGTATTTTTTCAGGAAATTCAAATTAACCTGAGTTTTTACTCTTTTAAGGAAATCCTGAGTTTCGTTATAATTCGCTTTGGTAATTTTAGGTTTTGTTACCTTCTTTACCAGGCCTGATACAGCATTAAATACGCCAAACAGGTTTACCTGCCCCACATTGTAATCGTGTCCGGTAAAAGTTTTAGAAATAGCATTGGTAGGCAAAGGCTGATTAAGCGGACTTCTCATATAATCCTCCATATCTGATTTTAATGACTGAAGCTTTCTTGATTCATTCAAATGCTGATTATCTTTTGCTAAATTTCCTGTAGGCTTATAGGTGATTTTCACTTCAGGAATCTGGATTTCCATTCTTTTGAGAATAATATTCAATGGAGAATTCATTTCTTCACTGGTAATCTTCTTATCAACACGGTAATATCCTTCTTTAACAAATCTGATCTCATCATTTTCTTTTGCTTCAATCTCAAATTTCCCGGACATATCACTTAACATGCTTTTACCTTGTGAAATATTGACAACGAGTACTGGAGTTAAGTCCAGTTCATTTCCTGTGATCACTTTTCCCGATATCTTTTGCTGTGCCCATAATCCCGAAGTGATACAAAAAAGCACAAGGAATAAAAATCTTCCGGTATAACTCATCTCCATCTATCTTTTAGTTTGTGGAGCGCGGTAAGATGAAATTCTTGTCAGAACAAAACGTTGGAACCTGTTCAGATCTGCATCACTACAGAATCCATATTTCAGTATTTTTTTTCTTTCAAAACCGCCTGCTAAAACATAGTAAATAAAATGGTCTATCAGAGGCTTTTCGATCTTAAGATTGGTAAAATAATCATCGCCTAAACTTGCTCTGATGTATTTCATCAAATCTACATCATCCCATTTGTCTTTCACCTTTCCTATAAAGAATCCCTGCCCTTTAGGCTGTACAAACTCTCCGGGTTTTGCCGCCAATATTCTCGGGTCAGATTTCTTAGCCATATATTGGTCCATATCTTTGAGCAGCTTTTCAACCTTTTTAGGCTTGTTGTAGAGCTTTGAATCTATTTTCAGGTTTCCGGTAAGGCCTTGCTTTACTTCCACTTCAGGAATCTGAATGGTTTGGCGGACAAGGGTTATATTCATAGGAGACTGTATATTTTCCTGAGAAACTTTCCTCATGAGCCTTTCATATCCTGCTTTTATAAAACGTAATTCATCCCCCTGTTTTCCGGAAATCATAAAATGGCCGTCTCTGTTTGAAAGTACAATTTCATCAGTACGGATATTGATTACATTCACGTCTTCCATTTCAGCACCGTTTTCAGAAGTAATCTTTCCGAATATATAACTTTGGGCATGGGTATGGATAAAAAGAATAAAGGAGAAAAAAAAGAATAGTTTGAGTTTCACTGGCTGTTTTTTATAGAGCAAAGCTAAAATTATTTTTAATGTATACCATAAGTTTAACCACAGTTAACGCGTTTTAATATTTCTTTTTGATTTTTGCCTTCTAAACTGTTAAATAGCCTGATTAAATTGTTAAAGTTTCTTTTAAATTTTAGCTAACTTGCAGTCTCAATTCTCTTTTTACAATGCAAAATTCTTACACAGTCATCAATGCTTCTGCCGGATCCGGGAAAACCTATGCCCTGGTACAAAGGCTGTTGATGATCTGTCTCCGCTATCCTAATCAACAGCAGTCGATCAGGAATATTCTCGCTCTGACTTTCACCAATAAGGCAGCCAATGAGATGAAGGAAAGAATTTTATCCTGGCTGGGAAATTTCTCCGCTAAAGATTATGCTGAGAATACGGATCTGAAAAATATCCAGAAAGCTTTTGAAGAACAGGAGTTAAAAATTACGATTGATGAACTTCATGACCGTTCTAAGAAATTATTGGATTATGTTCTCCACAATTATTCCACATTGAATATCGGAACTATTGACCGTTTTAATTCAAGGCTGGTAAGAAGCTTTTCTTATGAACTGGGACTGGCTAAAAATTTTAATCTTGAAATTGAAGCTGAACCCTTTTTGATAGAAGCGGTTGATAAAATGCTGGATCAGATCGGGGAAAATGAGACAATCTCCAATTCTTTCATGGATTATGTAGACTACAGTCTTGAAAATAATGAAAGAATTAATCTTAACAAAAACCTTTATGATTCTGCAAAAGAATTTGTAAAGGATATTCACTATGAGCATCTGAAAAGCAATAAAAGTTTTGACGATGCCAATTATGAGAAGATAAAGAATACACTTCGTAAAGAAATTGTTCTCAATAAAAAACAGTCCGCAGAACTTGCGGCCAGCTCTATTGAATTATTCAAATCCAGAAATATTGATATTGAAGATTTTGCTCAGGGTAAAAACGGAATCGGAGGTTTTTTTACAAAGGTTATAGATTTTTACCAGCAGAAAAGACCCGGGTTTCCTTTTCCCACCACACAGGAAGAGTCTGTTGTCAACAATTACAGAAAGGGAGCCTCTTCAAAATCAAAACATAAAGAATCTGAGATCTTCGAGATTCTTGACCAACTTCTTGATCACAGAATGAAACTTATCCTTCTGTACATTGAGACCCAGAAGAAAGAGAAAGTTTTGTCTGCTCTTCTTCCTTTAAAGGTAAATAAGGATATTCAGGATGAACTTCAAAAAATTGAAGAGGAAAATGATCTTGTTCTTCTTTCTAAATTTAATATCCTGATCAATGAAAATCTTAAAAATGAACCTTCTGCTTTTATTTACGAAAAAGTAGGAGCGCAGTTTCAGCATTATTTCTTTGATGAGTTTCAGGACACGTCAGAGCTCCAGTGGCAAAATTTTGTTCCGCTGAGAGATCATAGTGTTTCTACAGAGTATACTTCATTTACTTTGGTGGGAGATCCCAAGCAGAGTATTTACAGATTCCGTGGTGGAGAAAGTAAACTGATGCTGGATATTATCAACAAAAAAGAATTTTCACCGAAGGAAGCCGATCTTCTTGTGTTAAAGGACAACTGGAGAAGTGCCAGAAATATTGTGAAGTTCAATAATGAGCTGTACCGATTCCATTCTGAAGGTCTTTTGGAAGAACATAAAAATATTTTCGGTGAAGATGCTGAGCAAAGTCCAAAATCAAAGTTTGACGGACGTGTAAAGGTGAACCTGATCGACAATCTTACGAATGAAGACTTTTACAATGATACTTCAGAAAGAATGCGGAAAGATATCCAGGAATGTCTGGATAATGGCTTTAAGTTTTCTGACATTACGATTCTCTGTCGTGGAAATTTTGATATTTTCAGCTACTCTCAAAAACTGGGAAGTTTAAAAGTTCAATATCGCAGTGGGGAAACGAATATTAAAACAATTTCCGATAAAGGTCTTACACTGGAGCTTTCCAATACGTTAAAGGCTGTGATTGAATTTCTGCGATGGGAACTTAATCCTAAGAATAAGCATTGCCTGATCATGATGATGTATCACCTGAATACACTGGGAAAAATTCATATGCCGGATTTCACTTTGGAAATGAAAGAAATTCTGGATATTGAGGGCCATGAAGAAATACTTCAGTTTATTCAGCAAAAATATTCGCTGCAGCTTAAGCAGGATAATTTCCCGAGGTTTAATCTGTATAATTTCATAGAATATTACATCAATGAATTTTCTGTTGAAAAGAAAGAGACCGACTTTTTACTGAATTTCCTGGAAATGCTTTTCAACTTCACCCAGAATGCGGGTGCCAGTACGAAAGAGTTTTTGAAATATTGGGACGAAGAAGCTTCTTCTTACACCATTCAGGCTTCGGAAAACATTGATGCGATCCAGATCATGACTATCCACAAGTCTAAAGGACTGGAATTTCCTATTGTTTTTATTCCTATGATGAACAAAAACCGGGATAATGAATTTACCAACTGGTTTGATACGAATGAAAATGAAGCTTTAAAATCGGTGAACATCAATCAGTTTAATAAGAACCTGGAAGTTTATGATGAGGAAATCCTGTTTTTCAACAGTACAAATTCTTATAAAAACATGATTGACAGGTTATGTCTGCAATATGTTGCGACCACCAGACCTGTTGAACAGCTGTTTTTCTATCTTCAGAAAGCCAATAAGACCTCTAATAATCTTGAGCTTCTGGAATTCCTTCAAACAAAAAATCAGGAACAGGCTGATGAGTTTGATGTGTATGAAGTGAATCCTGAAATGCTGAAAAAATACTCGAAAGATAAAAGTTCATCTTTTAAAACGCAGAATATCCAGAATCTGAAGAATGTCAATGAAAAAAGTACTTCTATCAAGATTGCTACGCCGTCTAAAAACTACCAGGTACGGAATGAAAAAGTAAGAATCGGGCTATTTGTTCATGAACTTTTATCAAAAATCAATACTGAAAAAGATATTTCAAAAGTACTGGAAGGTTACGCTCTGGAAGGACAGATTACGCTTGAGGAAAAAAATGAAATACAGCTCACTTTAGAAGAGATTGTGAAAAAATATGCGGAATTCTTTGATGAAAAATGGGAAGTGACCAACGAGAAAGATATTATGATCTCTGAAAATGGGGAAAGCCATATCTTCAGGCCTGACCGTATTTTAAAAGGTGAAGAAGGGTATATCATTGTTGATTTCAAGACTGGTGAACAAAAAACTAAGGACGAGGCACAGGTGGAAGGTTATAAAAACATACTTGAACGTCTGGGTAAAAAGGTTCTTAAAACTCAGATTATCTATCTATAAATATTCCAATCCTAAAAGTTTAATTCTTTTGTTTTTAATGGATTTTCAGATAAAAATAAAAACCGCTATTCTATTGAAAAGCGGTTTTATATTTTAAGAAGTTTAAGTCTTAAGCCGTCGTAGCAGGAACAAATACTCTCTGAGACAATTCCTGATCAAAAAGGTATAGTGCAGATGGATTATCGCATACCATTTTGATTTTCGTTACGTATTGGGAAGCACTGGCTTCTTCTTCTACCTGTTCGTTGATAAACCACTGCAGGAATGACGTTGTTGCAAAATCTCCTTCATCGTTTGCATTTTTTACAATATTGAAAATACTTTTAGTTACTATTTTCTCATGTGCCAAAGCTTTCTCAAAAATATCCGTAGCATTTTCGAACTCATGTGGAGGTTTTGGAATTTCTCCGATGATAATTTCCCCGCCTACATCATTCAAATAATCAAACATTTTATCTGCGTGCATTAATTCTTCTTTGCTCTGTACTCTGAAATAGTTGGCAATTCCATCCAGATCTTTTCCGGAAAACCATGCAGACATTGAAAGATAATATTGAGCGGCGTATTGTTCGTGGGCAATTTGTTCGTTGATTAATTTTGCAATTTTTTCGCTAACCATAAGTATTAAATTTATAGTCAAAAATAGGGAATAAAAGCCCGAAATCAAAAGTTTTAAAGAAAATTAATACAAAAAGGATGGAAAAAAATCCATCCTTAACACATTAAAAAACTAAAATTACAGGCTGTTATTTTACATCAGCAGCTCCAGTATTCATCGGCTTTTTCATCATTCTTCTTTCTTTCATTGCCATCTTCATTTTTTCTGCTTTTGCTTTTCTGTCAGCCTGCCATTTATCATATTGTTCAGGGTTTAGAATTTTCTCCATGTCAGCATCCATTTGTGCTCTTTTGGCCATCATCTCCTGCATCTTAGCTTGTCTGTCTCCTTTATTTTTTTCGAACTCAGCTTTCCTTTCAGCATTTCTTTTCTCCTGAAGGTCTTTTATCTGAGCTACCTGAGACTGGTTCAGATTAAGGTCTTTTTGCATTTCTGCAAGACGTTCCTGTTGTTTCTGCTCCATTTTTTGCTTCATTTCTACGGCTCTTGCCTGTCTGTCCTGTGGAGTTGTAGTCTGTTGCGCCATGGCAAAACTTCCCATTCCGATAAATGCTATTGCTAAAACTAATTTTTTCATCTTTTTAAAATTTAATTAATTGTTATTTTGTTATTATACCTTTTTGATTATTAATTAAAACACAAGTTAAATTAACAAATTCATAAATAATGTTAAATTTTAACTAAAATAAATTAGTGAAACAACAAAAAAAGGACAGATTATAAAAACCTGCCCTTCACACCACTTAAATATAATATATGAAAATTAATTCTTTACTAAGCTTCCTCTAAAGCCTCCGTTATTCCCACGGTTATGCTGGCTTGGAGCAGAACTTTCAGATCTTTGTCTGGAGCCTCCTCCATTTCCTCTAAATCCGCCGTTATCTTCTCTTTTCGGAGCTTCTCTTCTCACTTCACTGTTTCCTCTGAAACCGCCTCCATTACTAGTTCTGAATCCTCCATTATTGTCGGAATTTCCACGGGTTCCTCCATTGTCAGAATTCCCTCTGAATCCTCCATTGTTACTTCTGAAGCCACCGTTATTGTCAGTGTTTCCTCTATTTCCGCCATTACTGCTTCTAAAGCCGCCGTTATTATCACGGAAACCACCTGAGTTATCGGTTCTCGTATTTCTGAAACCATTACCTCCTCTGTTGTCTCTTCTGACAAGATCAAAAGTAGGGTTATCCATTCTACGGAATCTTGATCTGTCTACTCTGTAAATATTGATATTGATATTTCTATATCTTGGCATTACAGTATATCTCGGCACATAATATGATCTTCTGTAATTCTGGAAATAGACAACAGGACTTGAACCTCTGTAATAGTTATTTTGGAAAACAACAAATACTCTTGGTCCTAAAATTCTTTCCAGTGCATAAAATCTGTCATAGTACCATCTGTCCGGATTATATCGGTAGAAATTATCCCACGCCGTAAAACTTGCATACAGATTATTAAGTCTCATGATCTGGTCTACCTGCCAGCGGCTTAATCTGTTCTGTACGAAAAATCCGTTCCAGTCGATATTAATGATACTTCCTCTGTAGTCGTTATAATAGCTTTGATAATAATCACTTGGATAATAATCCTGAGGATAATTGTAATAATAATCGTCAGGGAAATAATTTCTGTCATCTTCATCGCTGTAATAGCCTTCTCCATTCTGATAATAACCATCATCACCCCAACCATTGTTCGGATACTGCTGAGCTGCCGTCAAAACGCCCAACCCAAAAGCTAATCCTAAAAATATTTTTTTCATCTCTATAGTCGTTAATTGGTTAATATATAGCAGAATATCTTAATTCTATCTTTTTGATACAAATAAAAAAAAGAAGTTAAATCATAAGATCAAACTTCTTTTAAATTATTTACAACTAACTGATAATCAGATGTTAAATTTACATTCTACCACTATCTTTTATCCAAAAAGCTATCTTTTCATTGAAAGATTTTTTCTGTTTAAGGTCTTCCAGCTTTATATGCATTCTATAACGCCAATAATGTGGAAAAACCGCAGGATTGTTAATTCTTTCATTATCAATGTTCCTATTAGTAAGTTCAGCATCAGTTGCCAGAAACTCCTGAATCGGGAAAATAGTCAGCATAGCTTCGTTATATAAATGCTGCTTCATGATGATCTCTGCAAGATGAGGGCTCAAGTCTGCTGGGGCTTTACCGTACTGTATCAACTGCTGGTTGAAATATTTTTGGGTAAGGGCAGGATCTTCTTTCCACCACTGTCTCAAGGTAGAGCTGTCGTGTGAAGATGCTGTTACTACATTCATATAGTTGGCATGCTTAGGATTATAGAACGGAATATTTTCAGAAGGCATTCGCTGTACTTTCAAAGCGATGATAGCCAATTCGTCCATTACAACCGGTACACATGCAGGAACCATTCCCAGGTCTTCCCCGCAGATCAGCATTTTGGTAGCATTCAGGATAACGGGAAGTTTTTCCATCGCTTTTTCAGACCAGAGGTGATCCTGTCTTCTGAAGAAATAATCGTGATACAGATCATAAATGTTTTTCTGCTCCAGTTCGGGAAGATGTTTGTAAGATTCTGTATTGTATACATTGAACCTTGGGTGATAAACTGTTTTCCCGTTTCTCTCTTCTGGTAAAAACAAAACATTGGCACACAGAGCGATCAATTGTTCTTCAAGCGGACCGTATGATTTTTTCTTAAAGAAATCAGTCAGTTTTCTCTGGGTATCAAACTCTTCTTTGAACGCATAGGTTCCGTCCACATTGCGGTTCATAAATTCAAGAGCTTTTCCGCTATCTTTTCCAAAATAGTCCCATAAAACCTGATTGTTGATAAAAGGCTTGCAATACCTGTCAAAATTAAACGGAATCTGCCAGGCTTTAAATTCCTCCGCTACTATAGGAACAGCCGGATAAAAGTACCCTAAAATCCCTTGTACGGCAGAAACAGGCATTCTCCATATTCTGAAGAAACCAAGAATGTGGTCAATCCTCATAGCATCGAAATACTGTTCCAGTGCTTTGAATCTGTTTTTCCACCATCTGTAATCATCTGCTTTCATGGCTTCCCAATTGTAAGTTGGGAATTCCCAGTTTTGTCCCAGTTCAGTAAATTGATCGGGGGGTGCACCTGCCTGAAAATCCATCCCGAATAATTCCGGCTCTGTCCAGGCTTCTACGGAATATCTGTAAATTCCGATCGGAAGGTCTCCCTTCAACGAAATTCCCAGGTTATGAGCGTAATCAACAGCATCCTTCAGCTGTACATGCAATTGATACTGTACCCATGCATGAAGCATAGAGGAATCATAATCTTTACTTTTCGTTGTAAAAAACTGTAAGATTTTTCCTGCAATATATTTTTTATGGGTTTTCCACTCGTTAAAATTAGGTGTCTTATATTTGTCCCTCAATACACAGAATGCAGAATAAGGAACAAGCCAATATTCATTATCCTTGATGAATTTTTTGAAGTTTTTGTCTTTGTAGATTTTATCTTTCTCCGCATAGAAAACAGCGGTAAGATATTTCCACTTACCTTCGATCATTTTTTCATAATCAATCAGTTCCAAAGCATTTAACTCCTCTTTTTCAATCAAATACAATTCAACTAATTCTTTCGGTAAAGAATAATCAAGCTTTTCTATAGAGATATATTGTGGATGCAGGGCATAAACAGATACTGCTGCATAAGGATAAGAATCCGTCCATGAATAATTCGCTGTTGTATCATTGATCGGAAGAATCTGAATAATACCAAGATTCGTTTCTTTTGTCCAATCTGCTAATTTTTTAATATCTGCAAATTCTCCTACCCCAAAGCCATCTTCACTTCTCAGAGAGAATACTGGAACAGCAACGCCGGCATCATGATACATCTGATATCCTTTGAATCTGAAATAATGATTGGAAACAATCTGCAGAACATCACTTAACGGATTAGCAACCGTAAACCTGTTTTCTCCGGTTTCCACATCAATGACTCTGTTTTCTTTGATATCGTAAATACAATATTTGAATTGGATCAATTCATCCTCCGGAATTTCTACAGAAGCTTCCCACATTCCGAAATCTGTCTGATGCAGGTGAATAACTTTTTCGTAACTCCAGTTTCCTAAGGATCCGGTGCTTCCAAAGAGCACAATTCTCCAATCCGGATTATAGATAGGGGCTTCTATCCGGAATAAATGGGTATGTTTTTTTAAAACCGTTATTTTTTCGGGAACAAAATCATGCAGCCTATTGTAAAGGATTTTATTGTTTAAATAGTTTTCTGGAAAATTTTTGTTATTCCATTCGTCAAAAACTATAAACTCCTTATAATTATGGGGAAAACTAAGATGATGCGGAACAAATTCCTCTCTTAATACATTGCCTTTTTCATTAACTACCCGGTATTGGTAAGAAATGGATTTTGAGAAATTGTCAACTTCACATTTCCAAACTCCATTGTCAGCATAAAACATAGTATGGATATGTACTGCAGCTCCTTCTTCACCAATGACCAACTGCAAACTTTCTCCAGCCTTTACAATATATCCTACATTAAAGTATAGTTTCATCTATATTTTTTTATAAAAGTACATTATAATATCGAAAAATAAAACTTATTGAATATCAAATAATCATTAAAAAACCTTCTCAAACTGATTTGAAAAGGTCTTTATATTCTTAATGATATTTTGTAATTATCTTATTACGAGAATCTTTTTATTGAATATTGCTTTTCCAAATTCATCAGTAATATTTACTATATAAGCCCCACTCACCAACCCTTTAAGATATACTTTCTCATCCAGTGAAGTATCTTTTACAGACAGATCCTGAGTCATTACATTTTTACCTGACATATCGAAGATATTCAGTTTAATATTACCTTTCACATTCTTATTAGCATGAACATTGATATAATGCTCATCTACCTTTGTAGGATAAATATCCAGGTTAGCTGCCACAGCATTGATATTCGAAGCTTTATCATTCACAAAATATTTACTTGCCAAATCATAAATATGCAGCCCCTGTTCTCCCGGAAGCTGTTTTGCCTGTAAAGTTGAAAGATCTACCTCATATAAGGCTGCTCCTTTTGCACTTGCAATCACTACTTTACCCTGAGCGTTTACAGCCGATCCGTTAACAGAATAATTATCCGGAATTCCGGCAATTTTACCAACGAACTTAGCTTTCAACTCTTTTGTCAGAACCTTGAAAACATTTCCTGAAGCTGCGAAGACATAGAAATTATTATCTGCATCAGCTATCATATCTCCGCCAAACCCAGTTTCCATAGTGGTAAATGAATTTCTTCCGTTAGAAGGATCATCTTTAATAATGCCCAAATCATTTACTGCATATTGTCCACTTTTTTTACTGATTTCCAAAAACTGTGTTCCGGCATTATTCACAGCATAAACATTTCCATTATAGCCTGTTGCCATTCTTGTAATATGAGAATTGATATCACATGATGATACTCTGGCAACTGTATTTTCTACCAATGTGATCTCCTTAGTCTGTGGATTTAAAACATAGATATTAGACGAAAACATAGGCATATACACCAAATTATTATTCGAAGAATCATAAGCCAGTGCAGCCATCGTTATGGCTTGAGAATTACTGTATGAGCTTTTATCTTCAGCTACAATACCTCTTCTGTTCTGTGAAAAGACCTTCGCTGAAGAATCGGCCGTAAAAATTTTCTCTCCGGAAGTTCCATTAACCGCATCAATGGTACGGAAATCATTGAAAGTGATACTCTGAGTCTGTTTTCCAGCAATCGCAAAGAAATCTTGCTGTGCCTGTACATTCACACCGAATAACAATAAAAATAGAGGGAATAAATGTTTTTTCATGCTATATATTTTTAGATTCGTAATCATTTTGATATTACTAAGTTACACAATTTTCAAGTTAAAAAAACAAAAATCCCGGGTATTTGAATAAAGTTGATGATAAATTAATGAAAGTACAGCTGCTATGAGTTATTTCTCCACCCTGCAAAATCAGTTTTATTGTAGTTCAGGCTATATAAATGATTAATCGTCTACATATTTCAGGAGCATTCTCCCGCTATCCATTCATACTCCTCACGCCATCACGCTCCCACACTCAAACCCACCTGCTCTCTAACCCAAGTTGCGGGGTAACCATTACTATCGGGGCTAGGGAAGACGAATTATGAATTATAAATGATGAGTTATGAATGATGAGTTTCGGGTTATTGGGTTACGGGTTTCGAGTTTCTATGCAGAAAAGGAACATTGGTGTTGAATTTTCATATTCCTGGTTTCTATGTAAGGTGGTTAGTGAGTATAAATCTGTATTCCCATTGTGTCATTCCGTAGGAATCCAGTCACATTGATGAGAACCTAAAAGATTCAATGGAGTATAGAAGCTTTTAATACTTTAAGCAATTTGATAATATTATACATACTTGATGATAGAATTTGAAATATATTATTTAGACTCCTACGGAGTGACAAGGGAGTGTGTACTGTGAATGATAAATGATAAATAATGAGTGATATGTCAGTTCTGGTATAGAAGCAGCAAGAATACTCATTGCTCATTACTCATTACTCATTACTCATTACTGATCCTTTACT
Source organism: Chryseobacterium indologenes (assembly GCF_018362995.1). Classification (NCBI taxonomy): domain Bacteria; kingdom Pseudomonadati; phylum Bacteroidota; class Flavobacteriia; order Flavobacteriales; family Weeksellaceae; genus Chryseobacterium; species Chryseobacterium indologenes. Next base: position 3,991,488 of record NZ_CP074372.1, on the reverse strand, counting down.
GGCTATTACTTATTACTCATTACCAATTACCAATTACCGATTGCTCATTACTTACGTTTGAGTTGTGTACAAAGCAAAAAAAATCCTTTATCTTATGATAAAGGATTTTTAAAAATAAAATAAAAACTGGCGGCGGCCTACTCTCCCGCTTTCGCAGTACCATCGGCGCTGGTGGGCTTAACTTCTGTGTTCGGAATGGGAACAGGTGAGCCCCACCGCTAAAACCACCCTAAAGAAGGTATATAGCATCTGGCTATTTGCTGCTGGCTCTTGGCTATTTGCCATTCGCTAACCGCTAGTCGCCAATTGCATTTTTAAGCGATAAAAACTTTCACAAAGACAAAACCTTCACTGCGCATAAAGTACTTGTCGTATTTATTATTTAATAATTTGATATAGCAACCAAAGGCTATAAATCTACGGGTAATTAGTACTACTCGGCTATGACATTACTGTCTTTACACCTGTAGCCTATCAACGTCGTCATCTACAACGACCCTTAAAAGATGTCTCATCTTGAGGCGAGTTTCGCACTTATATGCTTTCAGTGCTTATCTCTTCCAAACGTAGCTACTCAGCGGTGCACCTGGCGGTACAACTGATACACCAGAGGTTTGTTCAATTCGGTCCTCTCGTACTAGAATCAAGCCCTCTCAAACATCTAACGCCCGCAATAGATAGAGACCGAACTGTCTCACGACGTTCTGAACCCAGCTCGCGTGCCACTTTAATGGGCGAACAGCCCAACCCTTGGGACCTTCTCCAGCCCCAGGATGTGACGAGCCGACATCGAGGTGCCGAACCTCCCCGTCGATGTGAGCTCTTGGGGGAGACTAGCCTGTTATCCCCGGAGTACCTTTTATCCTATGAGCGATGGCCCTTCCATACGGAACCACCGGATCACTATGTCCTGCTTTCGCACCTGATCGACTTGTAGGTCTCACAGTCAAGCACCCTTATGCCATTACACTCTACGCACGGTTACCAAGCGTGCTGAGGGTACCTTTGAAAGCCTCCGTTACTCTTTTGGAGGCGACCACCCCAGTCAAACTACCCACCACGCAATGTCCTTCTAAAAGAAGTTAGGCTCCAAGTAAGTAAAGGGTGGTATTTCAACGTTGGCTCCACCTACACTAGCGTGCAAGCTTCAAAGCCTCCCACCTATCCTACACATTACTTACTCAAAGTCAATACGAAGTTATAGTAAAGGTTCACAGGGTCTTTTCGTCCCATTGCGGGTAATCGGCATCTTCACCGATACTACAATTTCACCGAGCTCGTGGCTGAGACAGTGCCCAGATCGTTACACCATTCGTGCAGGTCGGAACTTACCCGACAAGGAATTTCGCTACCTTAGGACCGTTATAGTTACGGCCGCCGTTTACTGGGGCTTCAGTTAATGCCTTCGGTTTAACCCTAAGCACCTTCCTTAACCTTCCAGCACCGGGCAGGTGTCAGACCCTATACAGCATCTTTCGATTTAGCAGAGTCCTGTGTTTTTGATAAACAGTCGCCTGGGCCTCTTCACTGCGGCCACCATTGCTGATGGCGTCTCTTCTTCCGAAGTTACGAGACTATTTTGCCTAGTTCCTTAGCCACGACTCACTCGAGCACCTTAGGATTCTCTCCTCGACCACCTGTGTCGGTTTTGGTACGGGTTGCTTCACTTCGGCTTTTCTTGGATCAGATTACACTACAGCAGCTTCGCCCGAAGGCTAGGCCTTGACTATTCCGTCAGTCTTTAGCAGCTACATCCAACCGTCCCCTTTTTAGTGTGAGCAAGTATGGGAATATTAACCCATTGTCCATCCACTACCCCTTTCGGGTTCGCGTTAGGTCCCGACTAACCCTCAGCTGATTAGCATGGCTGAGGAAGCCTTGGTCTTTCGGTGAGCAGGTTTCTCGCCTGCTTTATCGTTACTTATGCCTACATTTTCTTTTCTATCCGCTCCACAATACCTCACGATACTGCTTCGGCGCAAATAGAATGCTCTCCTACCAGATATATCTAAAATATAAATCCATAGCTTCGGTAATATGTTTATGCCCGATTATTATCCATGCCGGACCGCTCGACTAGTGAGCTGTTACGCACTCTTTAAATGAATGGCTGCTTCCAAGCCAACATCCTAGCTGTCAATGCAGTCCAACCGCGTTGCTTCAACTTAACATATATTTTGGGACCTTAGCTGTTGGTCTGGGTTCTTTCCCTCTCGGACATGGACCTTAGCACCCATGCCCTCACTGCCGTAGAACATTTATTAGCATTCGGAGTTTGTCAGGAATTGGTAGGCGATGAAACCCCCGCATCCAATCAGTAGCTCTACCTCTAATAAACTTATATACGACGCTGCACCTAAATGCATTTCGGAGAGTACGAGCTATCTCCCAGTTTGATTGGCCTTTCACCCCTACCCACAGGTCATCCGAAGACTTTTCAACGTCAACCGGTTCGGTCCTCCACTCTGTGTTACCAGAGCTTCAACCTGCCCATGGGTAGATCACAAGGTTTCGCGTCTAATCCTACTAACTATGCGCCCTATTCAGACTCGCTTTCGCTCCGGCTCCGGTACTTAATACCTTAACCTCGCTAGTAAAATTAACTCGTAGGCTCATTATGCAAAAGGCACGCCGTCACAGCATTACGCTGCTCCGACCGCTTGTAGGCGTACGGTTTCAGGTTCTATTTCACCCTTCTATTCGAAGTGCTTTTCACCTTTCCTTCACAGTACTTGTTCACTATCGGTCTTTCAGGAGTATTTAGCCTTGGAGGATGGTCCCCCCATATTCAGACAGGATTTCACGTGTCCCGCCCTACTCATTTATCACTCAAATATGCCTTTCATATACGGGGCTATCACCCTCTATGGCCGTTCTTTCCAGAACATTCTATTAAACATATATCAGCTTTTGGGCTAATCCGCTTTCGCTCGCCACTACTTACGGAATCTCTTCGATTTCTTTTCCTCCGGGTACTTAGATGTTTCAGTTCTCCGGGTTTGCTCCTCTTACGAGGTAATACATCTTCAATGTATTGGGTTGCCCCATTCGGACATCTGCGGATCAATTCGTGTGTGCCAATCCCCGCAGCTTTTCGCAGCTTACCACGTCCTTCTTCGCCTCTGAAAGCCTAGGCATCCGCCATACGCCCTTAACGATTTCTTTCCTATTGGTTACTCAAGCGCTTTATGCGCTCGGTTTTCTCTTTGTGATGTCTTTACCGTTAATGTCAATGATCTTAATGTCTTCTTGTCCAATTGATGAACAGATGTTGTTTTTGGCTCCATCCGTAACTTTTAAATCAATCTTCCAAAACTGTGGAGAATAAGGGAGTCGAACCCTTGACCTCCTGCGTGCAAGGCAGGCGCTCTAGCCAGCTGAGCTAATTCCCCCTCTAGTTGCTGTTGGCTTCTTGCTTCTCGCTATTGGCTCTATTGCCATCAGCTATAAGCTATTTGCCAGCCGCATTAATTAGTAGTCTCGGGCAGGCTCGAACTGCCGACCTCTACATTATCAGTGTAGCGCTCTAACCAGCTGAGCTACGAGACTGTCTCTTAGACGTAAAGAGGATAGACTGATAGATAATTGACCCGCGTCTCTTCTCTAAACTCTCTCTTCTTTGTCTCTCTCAATCCCTTTACTAATTTCTAGTGGGTTTTGTATTTTTAATATAACCAACCAAACAAAAAACTAAAGCTTTACTTTGAAGTAAGTACTTTGTATCTTACGATACTAATTTTGTTTATCGTCATAAGACGCTCTAAAATGAGATGTTCCAGCCGCACCTTCCGGTACGGCTACCTTGTTACGACTTAGCCCTAGTTACCTGTTTTACCCTAGGCAGCTCCTGTTACGGTCACCGACTTCAGGTACCCCAGACTTCCATGGCTTGACGGGCGGTGTGTACAAGGCCCGGGAACGTATTCACCGCGCCATGGCTGATGCGCGATTACTAGCGATTCCAGCTTCATAGAGTCGAGTTGCAGACTCCAATCCGAACTGAGACCGGCTTTCGAGATTTGCATCACATCGCTGTGTAGCTGCCCTCTGTACCGGCCATTGTATTACGTGTGTGGCCCAAGGCGTAAGGGCCGTGATGATTTGACGTCATCCCCACCTTCCTCTCTACTTGCGTAGGCAGTCTCACTAGAGTCCCCAACTTAATGATGGCAACTAGTGACAGGGGTTGCGCTCGTTGCAGGACTTAACCTAACACCTCACGGCACGAGCTGACGACAACCATGCAGCACCTTGAAAAATGTCCGAAGAAAAGTCTATTTCTAAACCTGTCATTTCCCATTTAAGCCTTGGTAAGGTTCCTCGCGTATCATCGAATTAAACCACATAATCCACCGCTTGTGCGGGCCCCCGTCAATTCCTTTGAGTTTCATTCTTGCGAACGTACTCCCCAGGTGGCTAACTTATCACTTTCGCTTAGTCTCTGATTCCGAAAAACCAAAAACGAGTTAGCATCGTTTACGGCGTGGACTACCAGGGTATCTAATCCTGTTCGCTCCCCACGCTTTCGTCCATCAGCGTCAGTTGTTGCTTAGTAACCTGCCTTCGCAATTGGTGTTCTAAGTAATATCTATGCATTTCACCGCTACACTACTTATTCCAGCTACTTCAATAACACTCAAGACCTGCAGTATCAATGGCAGTTTCACAGTTAAGCTGTGAGATTTCACCACTGACTTACAGATCCGCCTACGGACCCTTTAAACCCAATAAATCCGGATAACGCTTGCACCCTCCGTATTACCGCGGCTGCTGGCACGGAGTTAGCCGGTGCTTATTCGTATAGTACCTTCAGCTACTCTCACGAGAGTAGGTTTATCCCTATACAAAAGAAGTTTACAACCCATAGGGCCGTCGTCCTTCACGCGGGATGGCTGGATCAGGCTCTCACCCATTGTCCAATATTCCTCACTGCTGCCTCCCGTAGGAGTCTGGTCCGTGTCTCAGTACCAGTGTGGGGGATCACCCTCTCAGGCCCCCTAAAGATCGTAGACTTGGTGAGCCGTTACCTCACCAACTATCTAATCTTGCGCGTGCCCATCTCTATCCACCGGAGTTTTCAATTTCTAATGATGCCATCAAAAATATTATGGGGTATTAATCTTCCTTTCGAAAGGCTATCCCCCAGATAAAGGCAGGTTGCACACGTGTTCCGCACCCGTACGCCGCTCTCAAGATCCCGAAAGATCTCTACCGCTCGGCTTGCATGTGTTAGGCCTCCCGCTAGCGTTCATCCTGAGCCAGGATCAAACTCTCCATTGTATGTTTGTCTGACTCACTCAAAGTTTTTTAACGCTTTAGTTTTTCTTTACTTGGTTGTTATATTGTATGTCAATGATCTTTATATCTTTCGCTTTTTAACGTAGCAATCTTCTCTGTCAGTGTCACTCCGTATTTGCGAGTGCAAAAGTAAAACTTTATTTCTTAATGACCAAATGTTTTGAAAGAAAATTTTAAAGTTTTTTTAAGTAACCTTAATTCCTTTCTTAACCTTAATCACCCTACTCCTGCGCTCCCTTTATTTGGGACTGCAAAGATACAAACTCTTTTTTAACCCGCAACTTTTTTTAATAAAAGTTTTGAAGTTTTTTCGTCCGTCTCTTTTTGAAGTATCTTAATGTCTTAGCTTATCTAAAAGCTCTTCTGCGCTACTGATGTACTCTCGTTTTCAGTGGGGCAAAGATAACAACTTATTACCAAGCAAAACAACTTTATTTAACATGAAAATTTACAAAGTGGATAACTATTTATATACTATACTATTAATCAGATAATTAAATCTAATTTATACTTATCCACAATGAGTATTTATAAATGTTCCATCATTAAAATAAGTATACAAGATCACACCTTATACGTGTTTCCAGAAATGAGGAATTGAAATCATAGCAACTCATTTAATCCCACAATTCAAAACGGACAGTATAATTATAATACATTAGAATATATTTAAAGTAAAATTTAACTTGGTGCTAAGATTTGAACGTAAAATTGACGAATATAGAATAGTAAGGAACAATATCATCACCTCCTGAATTAGGATTACAACGGTAAAGCATTTGAATGTATTATAAATCGTTTGGGGTTTGATCCGAGCTGTGGATTAGGAGTTATCAAATATTTACATTCTAAGATCTAATATGCCCAATCATGTCATTCCGTAGGAATCCAGCCACATTTATTAACGTGAAGGTTTCAAAGGAATACTAATAGGCACTTTTAATACTAAGTGATTTAATAATCTCAGCTATGTTTGATGATAGAATTTAAAATGGATTATTCGGACTCCTGCGGAGTGACAAGATAGTATGTGCTCTGAATGATAAGTAATAAGTGATCAATGTAATGTATGATTTGGATTGAATGGCAACAGCAAACAATCAATCATTACTCATTGCTCATTAGCGATTACTCATTGCTTATGTTTGTGTTGAGATTTGTACTTATTTGACGGGTAATTTGGTTTGAGTTGTGTACAAAGCAAAAAAAATCCTTTATCTTATGATAAAGGATTTTTAAAAATAAAATAAAAACTGGCGGCGGCCTACTCTCCCGCTTTCGCAGTACCATCGGCGCTGGTGGGCTTAACTTCTGTGTTCGGAATGGGAACAGGTGAGCCCCACCGCTAAAACCACCCTAAAGAAGGTATATAGCATCTGGCTATTTGCTGCTGGCTCTTGGCTATTTGCCATTCGCTAACCGCTAGTCGCCAATTGCATTTTTAAGCGATAAAAACTTTCACAAAGACAAAACCTTCACTGCGCATAAAGTACTTGTCGTATTTATTATTTAATAATTTGATATAGCAACCAAAGGCTATAAATCTACGGGTAATTAGTACTACTCGGCTATGACATTACTGTCTTTACACCTGTAGCCTATCAACGTCGTCATCTACAACGACCCTTAAAAGATGTCTCATCTTGAGGCGAGTTTCGCACTTATATGCTTTCAGTGCTTATCTCTTCCAAACGTAGCTACTCAGCGGTGCACCTGGCGGTACAACTGATACACCAGAGGTTTGTTCAATTCGGTCCTCTCGTACTAGAATCAAGCCCTCTCAAACATCTAACGCCCGCAATAGATAGAGACCGAACTGTCTCACGACGTTCTGAACCCAGCTCGCGTGCCACTTTAATGGGCGAACAGCCCAACCCTTGGGACCTTCTCCAGCCCCAGGATGTGACGAGCCGACATCGAGGTGCCGAACCTCCCCGTCGATGTGAGCTCTTGGGGGAGACTAGCCTGTTATCCCCGGAGTACCTTTTATCCTATGAGCGATGGCCCTTCCATACGGAACCACCGGATCACTATGTCCTGCTTTCGCACCTGATCGACTTGTAGGTCTCACAGTCAAGCACCCTTATGCCATTACACTCTACGCACGGTTACCAAGCGTGCTGAGGGTACCTTTGAAAGCCTCCGTTACTCTTTTGGAGGCGACCACCCCAGTCAAACTACCCACCACGCAATGTCCTTCTAAAAGAAGTTAGGCTCCAAGTAAGTAAAGGGTGGTATTTCAACGTTGGCTCCACCTACACTAGCGTGCAAGCTTCAAAGCCTCCCACCTATCCTACACATTACTTACTCAAAGTCAATACGAAGTTATAGTAAAGGTTCACAGGGTCTTTTCGTCCCATTGCGGGTAATCGGCATCTTCACCGATACTACAATTTCACCGAGCTCGTGGCTGAGACAGTGCCCAGATCGTTACACCATTCGTGCAGGTCGGAACTTACCCGACAAGGAATTTCGCTACCTTAGGACCGTTATAGTTACGGCCGCCGTTTACTGGGGCTTCAGTTAATGCCTTCGGTTTAACCCTAAGCACCTTCCTTAACCTTCCAGCACCGGGCAGGTGTCAGACCCTATACAGCATCTTTCGATTTAGCAGAGTCCTGTGTTTTTGATAAACAGTCGCCTGGGCCTCTTCACTGCGGCCACCATTGCTGATGGCGTCTCTTCTTCCGAAGTTACGAGACTATTTTGCCTAGTTCCTTAGCCACGACTCACTCGAGCACCTTAGGATTCTCTCCTCGACCACCTGTGTCGGTTTTGGTACGGGTTGCTTCACTTCGGCTTTTCTTGGATCAGATTACACTACAGCAGCTTCGCCCGAAGGCTAGGCCTTGACTATTCCGTCAGTCTTTAGCAGCTACATCCAACCGTCCCCTTTTTAGTGTGAGCAAGTATGGGAATATTAACCCATTGTCCATCCACTACCCCTTTCGGGTTCGCGTTAGGTCCCGACTAACCCTCAGCTGATTAGCATGGCTGAGGAAGCCTTGGTCTTTCGGTGAGCAGGTTTCTCGCCTGCTTTATCGTTACTTATGCCTACATTTTCTTTTCTATCCGCTCCACAATACCTCACGATACTGCTTCGGCGCAAATAGAATGCTCTCCTACCAGATATATCTAAAATATAAATCCATAGCTTCGGTAATATGTTTATGCCCGATTATTATCCATGCCGGACCGCTCGACTAGTGAGCTGTTACGCACTCTTTAAATGAATGGCTGCTTCCAAGCCAACATCCTAGCTGTCAATGCAGTCCAACCGCGTTGCTTCAACTTAACATATATTTTGGGACCTTAGCTGTTGGTCTGGGTTCTTTCCCTCTCGGACATGGACCTTAGCACCCATGCCCTCACTGCCGTAGAACATTTATTAGCATTCGGAGTTTGTCAGGAATTGGTAGGCGATGAAACCCCCGCATCCAATCAGTAGCTCTACCTCTAATAAACTTATATACGACGCTGCACCTAAATGCATTTCGGAGAGTACGAGCTATCTCCCAGTTTGATTGGCCTTTCACCCCTACCCACAGGTCATCCGAAGACTTTTCAACGTCAACCGGTTCGGTCCTCCACTCTGTGTTACCAGAGCTTCAACCTGCCCATGGGTAGATCACAAGGTTTCGCGTCTAATCCTACTAACTATGCGCCCTATTCAGACTCGCTTTCGCTCCGGCTCCGGTACTTAATACCTTAACCTCGCTAGTAAAATTAACTCGTAGGCTCATTATGCAAAAGGCACGCCGTCACAGCATTACGCTGCTCCGACCGCTTGTAGGCGTACGGTTTCAGGTTCTATTTCACCCTTCTATTCGAAGTGCTTTTCACCTTTCCTTCACAGTACTTGTTCACTATCGGTCTTTCAGGAGTATTTAGCCTTGGAGGATGGTCCCCCCATATTCAGACAGGATTTCACGTGTCCCGCCCTACTCATTTATCACTCAAATATGCCTTTCATATACGGGGCTATCACCCTCTATGGCCGTTCTTTCCAGAACATTCTATTAAACATATATCAGCTTTTGGGCTAATCCGCTTTCGCTCGCCACTACTTACGGAATCTCTTCGATTTCTTTTCCTCCGGGTACTTAGATGTTTCAGTTCTCCGGGTTTGCTCCTCTTACGAGGTAATACATCTTCAATGTATTGGGTTGCCCCATTCGGACATCTGCGGATCAATTCGTGTGTGCCAATCCCCGCAGCTTTTCGCAGCTTACCACGTCCTTCTTCGCCTCTGAAAGCCTAGGCATCCGCCATACGCCCTTAACGATTTCTTTCCTATTGGTTACTCAAGCGCTTTATGCGCTCGGTTTTCTCTTTGTGATGTCTTTACCGTTAATGTCAATGATCTTAATGTCTTCTTGTCCAATTGATGAACAGATGTTGTTTTTGGCTCCATCCGTAACTTTTAAATCAATCTTCCAAAACTGTGGAGAATAAGGGAGTCGAACCCTTGACCTCCTGCGTGCAAGGCAGGCGCTCTAGCCAGCTGAGCTAATTCCCCCTCTAGTTGCTGTTGGCTTCTTGCTTCTCGCTATTGGCTCTATTGCCATCAGCTATAAGCTATTTGCCAGCCGCATTAATTAGTAGTCTCGGGCAGGCTCGAACTGCCGACCTCTACATTATCAGTGTAGCGCTCTAACCAGCTGAGCTACGAGACTGTCTCTTAGACGTAAAGAGGATAGACTGATAGATAATTGACCCGCGTCTCTTCTCTAAACTCTCTCTTCTTTGTCTCTCTCAATCCCTTTACTAATTTCTAGTGGGTTTTGTATTTTTAATATAACCAACCAAACAAAAAACTAAAGCTTTACTTTGAAGTAAGTACTTTGTATCTTACGATACTAATTTTGTTTATCGTCATAAGACGCTCTAAAATGAGATGTTCCAGCCGCACCTTCCGGTACGGCTACCTTGTTACGACTTAGCCCTAGTTACCTGTTTTACCCTAGGCAGCTCCTGTTACGGTCACCGACTTCAGGTACCCCAGACTTCCATGGCTTGACGGGCGGTGTGTACAAGGCCCGGGAACGTATTCACCGCGCCATGGCTGATGCGCGATTACTAGCGATTCCAGCTTCATAGAGTCGAGTTGCAGACTCCAATCCGAACTGAGACCGGCTTTCGAGATTTGCATCACATCGCTGTGTAGCTGCCCTCTGTACCGGCCATTGTATTACGTGTGTGGCCCAAGGCGTAAGGGCCGTGATGATTTGACGTCATCCCCACCTTCCTCTCTACTTGCGTAGGCAGTCTCACTAGAGTCCCCAACTTAATGATGGCAACTAGTGACAGGGGTTGCGCTCGTTGCAGGACTTAACCTAACACCTCACGGCACGAGCTGACGACAACCATGCAGCACCTTGAAAAATGTCCGAAGAAAAGTCTATTTCTAAACCTGTCATTTCCCATTTAAGCCTTGGTAAGGTTCCTCGCGTATCATCGAATTAAACCACATAATCCACCGCTTGTGCGGGCCCCCGTCAATTCCTTTGAGTTTCATTCTTGCGAACGTACTCCCCAGGTGGCTAACTTATCACTTTCGCTTAGTCTCTGATTCCGAAAAACCAAAAACGAGTTAGCATCGTTTACGGCGTGGACTACCAGGGTATCTAATCCTGTTCGCTCCCCACGCTTTCGTCCATCAGCGTCAGTTGTTGCTTAGTAACCTGCCTTCGCAATTGGTGTTCTAAGTAATATCTATGCATTTCACCGCTACACTACTTATTCCAGCTACTTCAATAACACTCAAGACCTGCAGTATCAATGGCAGTTTCACAGTTAAGCTGTGAGATTTCACCACTGACTTACAGATCCGCCTACGGACCCTTTAAACCCAATAAATCCGGATAACGCTTGCACCCTCCGTATTACCGCGGCTGCTGGCACGGAGTTAGCCGGTGCTTATTCGTATAGTACCTTCAGCTACTCTCACGAGAGTAGGTTTATCCCTATACAAAAGAAGTTTACAACCCATAGGGCCGTCGTCCTTCACGCGGGATGGCTGGATCAGGCTCTCACCCATTGTCCAATATTCCTCACTGCTGCCTCCCGTAGGAGTCTGGTCCGTGTCTCAGTACCAGTGTGGGGGATCACCCTCTCAGGCCCCCTAAAGATCGTAGACTTGGTGAGCCGTTACCTCACCAACTATCTAATCTTGCGCGTGCCCATCTCTATCCACCGGAGTTTTCAATTTCTAATGATGCCATCAAAAATATTATGGGGTATTAATCTTCCTTTCGAAAGGCTATCCCCCAGATAAAGGCAGGTTGCACACGTGTTCCGCACCCGTACGCCGCTCTCAAGATCCCGAAAGATCTCTACCGCTCGGCTTGCATGTGTTAGGCCTCCCGCTAGCGTTCATCCTGAGCCAGGATCAAACTCTCCATTGTATGTTTGTCTGACTCACTCAAAGTTTTTTAACGCTTTAGTTTTTCCTTACTTGGTTGTTATATTGTATGTCAATGATCTTTATATCTTTCGCTTTTTAACGTAGCAATCTTCTCTGTCAGTGTCACTCCGTATTTGCGAGTGCAAAAGTAAAACTTTATTTCTTAATGACCAAATGTTTTGAAAGAAAATTTTAAAGTTTTTTAAGTAACCTTAATTCCTTTCTTAACCTTAATCACCCTACTCCTGCGCTCCCTTTATTTGGGACTGCAAAGATACAAACTCTTTTTTAACTCACAACTTTTTTTAATAAAAGTTTTAAAGTTTTTTCATCCGTCTCTTTTTGAAGTATCTTAATGTTTTTAGCTTATCTAAAAGCTCTTCTGCGCTACTGATGTACTCTCGTTTTCAGTGGGGCAAAGATAACAACTTATTACCAAGCAAAACAACTTTATTTAACTTAAATTTTACCTTTCCGTAATATTTAACCCTAATCCACTGGAAGGCAGGATGAAAAATTTTAAACATTTGTTTGGAAGAAGGAAGGGAAAGTTAGGGAGTGGTAGAGTTTGAGCGTTGGAGAGGGTTTGGGTTGGGAAAGGGATTCGGGATACGAGGTGCGGGGTGCGGGGGTTGGTGCGGAATGATCAAAGTAAGGTATATATAATTATATAGAATAGCTTTTTAAAAGTTTTGGCTGCGGTATTGTCTTTATAATCATTATTGTTGTTGTCACTCGTAGGAGTCTGGATAAAACTCTTCCGTAAAATTAAAATAGCTGAAATATAATTCAGCTTAATTAAAATGCTTCGACTCAGCTCAGCATGACACTGCTAATACTAACTGCTAAAAAAAATCTTAAATATTTATACTGTCAACTTACTTCCTTTAAGGGTTCTCGTAAAGAAGTTGGATTCCTGCGGAATGACACAATGGGAATAGAGATTTATACTCAATAACCGTCTTCCATAGAAATCAGGAATATGAAAATTCAAAACCAATACCCCGAACAACTGTACCCTCCTAACCCGAAACTCATCATTCATCATTCATAATTTATAATTCATCATTCGTCTCCCTAGCCCTGATAGAAATGGTTACCCCGCAGCTTGGGTTGGAGAGTAAGTGGGTTTGAGTGTGGGAAAGCATCGGCGCGAGGAGTATGAATGGATAGCAGGATGAAGCTCCTGAAAAAATCGTACTATATATAATAATGCAAAGTGTATTTCTCAGATGGTCCCCCCCAAAAAACATTCCGTAAGAATCCTAAGTGTGGGACTCCTACGGAATGGGTATAAAACGAAGTTATATTTTTAGTTCAGAACGTATGATGTTCCGTCTCTTCCGTCTTTTAATTCGATTCCTTCAGCAAGCAGTTTGTCTCTGATCTGATCTGAAAGGTCGAAATTCTTAGATTTTCTTGCCTGATTTCTCAATTCAATCAATACTTTTAGAGTTTGATCAAGTTTTTCATTATTATTTTCCTCTACAGTCTGTAATCCCAGAACATCGAAGATAAAAGCATTCAAAGTTGACTTTAAATCTTCAAGATCTGCTGTTGAGATCGTTTCTTTACCATCGTTCAGAGCAAAAATGTATTTCACCGCTTCAAACAGGTGAGCAATGAGGATTGGTGAATTGAAATCGTCAGTTAAAGCTTCATATGCTTTATCTTTCCATTCTTTCAGGCTGAAACCGGATTGTTTGGTATCATCAGGTGTGATTGAGTTCAATACTTTTACAGCTTCCATCAATCTGATGAATCCTTTTTCACTGGCTATCATTGCATCGTTTGAAATATCCAGAACGCTTCTGTAATGTGCCTGCAGGAAGCAGAAACGTACAATTGAAGGATGGAAAGGCTTTTCAAAGAAGTCATTATCACCAGTAACCAGCTGCATCGGAAGGATATAGTTCCCTGTAGATTTGCTCATACGCTGAGAATTCATCGTCAACATATTGGCATGCATCCAGTAATTTACGGGTGCAGCATCATTGCAAGCTTTCCCTTGTGCAATTTCACATTCGTGGTGAGGGAACTTAAGGTCCATTCCTCCTCCGTGGATATCGAAAGTTTCCCCTAAATATTTTGTACTCATTGCAGTACATTCAAGGTGCCATCCCGGGAATCCTTCTCCCCAAGGGGAATTCCATCTCATGATGTGAGCAGGTGATGCTTTTTTCCACAATGCAAAATCCTGTGGATTTTTCTTTTCTCCCTGTCCGTCGAGGTCTCTTGTATTGGCGAAAAGTTCTTCTATGTTACGTTTTGAAAGTTCGCCATAGTTCAATCCTCTTTTGTTGTATTCTAATACATCAAAGTAAACTGAACCGTTGCTTTCATAAGCAAAGCCTCTTTCAATCAGTTTTTGAGTCAGTTCAATCTGCTCTACGATATGTCCTGTAGCTGTAGGTTCGATATTGGGTGGCAAAAGATTGAACATATCCAATACTTTATGGAAATCTACTGTATATTTCTGTACAATTTCCATAGGCTCCAGTTTTTCAAGTCTGGTTTGTTTTACGAATCTATCGTTATCAACATTCCCATCATCGGTAAGGTGGCCTGCATCGGTAATATTTCTTACATATCTTACTTTATACCCCAAATGTGTCAGGGTACGGTAGATAAAATCGAAGGAAAGGAAAGTTCTCACATTTCCTAAATGCACATTACTGTACACCGTAGGTCCGCAGACATACATCCCGATATTTCCGTCTAAAATAGGTTTAAATATTTCTTTTTCCGCTGTAAGGGAGTTATATATTTTTAGTTGCATTTATTTTTAAGTTAAAAGATTCAATGATTTTAAAGATTCAAAAATTAGTTAAAAAATAATTCTGTCACAACAAATAATTGTTGTGATAAAAATTTTATCTGAAACTTTTTTAAATTTTATCATAATTAAATCGCTTTTAAATGATGCTGCAAATGGTCTACATAATCATTAATAATAAACTCCAATGTAAAAACCTGTGGTTCTGTTTTGGTTGTATCGCAGGTTCTCTGTAATGCTTCATCCGGGATGTTTTCCACTACATGAACAATCTGATAGTTCAAAGACTTCCAAAGATCAATAAGATCCGAAACAGGAACATTCTGATAGTTCTGAGCTTTTACCCAGATATTCTGATCATATACAATATTTTCGTTCTCTTTATATTGAGTGACAACAAATCTACGAATATTTGTAAAAGCGCTGTCACAAAGATGTCCTATAATTTCTTTTTTAGACCATTTTTCCGGAGCGCTTCTGTATGACCATTCTTCTTCAGGGATATTTTGAAATCTCTGAAGTTCGGCATCAATAATATTTTTAAGAATTTGGTAGTTCATTGTTTATTAATCAAGTTTTGCATGGCTTCCTACGTAATGAAGGAATTCCTGTCTTGTAATAGGGTTAGTTCTGAAAATACCACTTAGTTCTGCAGTAATGGTAGAGCTTGCCGTATCTTTTATTCCTCTGCAGTTTACACAAAGGTGTTTTGCATCAATGATACAGGCTACATCTTTTGTTCCTAAAGCTTCTTTCAAAGCATCTACAATCTGCATTGTAAGTCTTTCCTGAACCTGTGGTCTTTTCGCATAGTAATCAACAATTCTATTGATTTTTGAAAGACCTATTACCTCACCATTGGAAATATAAGCTACATGAGCCCTTCCGATGATGGGTAAGAAGTGATGCTCGCAGAAAGAATATACCGTGATATCCTTCTCCACCAACATCTGACGGTATTTGTATTTATTAGAAAAAGTAGAAATTCCCGGCTTATTTTCAGGAAGAAGTCCTCCGAAAATCTCATTCACATACATTTTGGCAACACGTCTGGGAGAATCCTTCAGAGAATCATCCGTCATATCCATCCCCAATGTTTGCATAATCTCACCAAAAAGCTCAGTAATCTTTTCTATTTTTTCCTGTGGCGATTTATCAAAAGCATCTTCCCTTATAGGCGTATGTTCTTTTCCAGTGAAAATATCATCGTCGTTATCAGTAAAATCAACCATTTTTATTTAATTTGCAGCAAAAATACGGATAATATCTATTTATCTATTTCAAATAAGATGAAAAACATTATCTTTTATAGCCATTTCTGATTAAAAAGCCTATGATTATTGTCGAAGAAGTACAAAAACAACTCCATAAAAGGGAATTTCTTGAATTTCCTACCCAACTTTATCAACACGACAAAAATTATATCCGTCCTTTAGATAAGCACATTGAGGAGATTTTTGATCCTGAAAAGAATAAATTTTTTAAAAACGGTGAGTGTAAAAGATTTCTGTTTAAAAAGAATAGCAAAACGGTTGGTAAAGTAGCTGTTTTTATCATCCATTCTTATGAACAGAAGCAGCCTACAGGGGGAATTGGTTTTTTCGACTGTATTAATGATCAGGAAATTGCCAATTTTATTTTTGACCATTGTAAAAACTGGCTTCAGGAAAAAGGAATGGAAGCAATGGATGGACCTATCAATTTTGGGGAACGGGACAAATTCTGGGGGCTTTTAATTGAAGGTTTTATCGAGCCTTTATTTGGAATGAATTACAACCTTCCTTACTACAAAGACCTTTTTGAAAATTATGGGTTTCAGATTTATTTTGAACAGCTTTGTTTTACCAGACCTATTTTTGCGGAAGTTTCAAGGATTTTTAAGATTGCTCATGAAAGAAACAGAAGAAATCCTGCTATTTCAGCACAGCCTATGAAAAAGAATAACCTGACTAAGTTTGCAAAAGATTTTACTGAAGTTTATAATAAAGCGTGGGCCTGCCACGGGGAAGGAAAACATCTGGAAGAAGCAAAGGTTCTGAAAATGTTCAATACCATGAAACCTATTATCAATGAGCATATTTCCTGGTTTGTATATGAAAATGAGAAACCGATTGCCATGTGGATCAACATTCCCGACCTCAACCAATGGTTTAAATATTTGAATGGGAAATTCGGACCTTTTGAAAAACTTAAGTTCTTGTTTCTAAAACGGTTTAAAAAGAATGAAAAAATGGTGGGGCTTGTTTTTGGAGTTATCCCGGAATGGCAGAAAAAGGGAATTGACGGATATATGATCTGGGAAGGAACCCAGCATTTGAGAAAACATACTGATTTTAAGGTCACAGAACTTCAATGGATTGGTGATTTTAATCCAAAAATGATCAAGATTGCAGAAACACTGGATACTTCAGTAACGCGAAAGCTGGCTACTTACCGGTATTTGTTTGATCGGAATAAAGAGTTTGAAAGGCATCCAAGCTTATAGTTAAATACATCAATAAAATTTTATTACTTTAAGAATAATAGTTGTATTTTTGAAAATAACTTTTGAAAACTTTAAATAAAACTAACAAAATGAGAAAAGTAATTATAAGTGCCTTACTGGTTGCTTCATGCATTGCATATGCACAAGATTTCACACCTAAC
The DNA here is from genome assembly GCF_018362995.1 of Chryseobacterium indologenes. Lineage (NCBI taxonomy): Bacteria > Pseudomonadati > Bacteroidota > Flavobacteriia > Flavobacteriales > Weeksellaceae > Chryseobacterium > Chryseobacterium indologenes. Next base: position 3,974,362 of record NZ_CP074372.1, on the reverse strand, counting down.
AACTACTCATCCAGCTACTCAAGTACAATGTCCGTCAATAGTCTTGGAGGAGATCATGCAGTATTTGGAGTACGATCAGAAAACTTTGGAAGAGCATTAAAGTATAATGAGATAGCCGGTTCTCCTTATTACAATGCTGAATTTCACCTTGCTAATGTAGCTGAAAATGTTGAAAAAGTACCTGTAAGATATAATAGTTATAAAGATGAAGTAGAATTTCAGAAAGAAGGTAAACCATTAGTACTGCCTAAAGAAGAACAGTTTTCCAGAATTGAAATTATTTCGCCTAAAAGTACTATAGTATTATTAAAAACTAATGATGACCTGAGTGGTTATTTTTTTGAACTAGTTAGTGGTAAAATCCCACTGTACAAAAAAATAAAGGTTAAATTTCAAGATGCCATTCCTGCGGCCAATTCATATGCAACTGATAAAGCAGCTTTTTTTAAAACTCTAGATCCTGTTTACTACATTAAAACAGAATCAGGGTATATTAAAAAAACAAAAAAAGTAAGAGATATTGCTGATGCCTTTCCAGCAAAAAAGGATGAAATTGAAAAATTCGTGAAATCTAATAATATTAAAATAAATAAAGAAGAAGACCTCATCAAACTGGTTAAGTTCTTAAATCAATAAAAAATAACCCCTGTGAAAATTCACAGGGGTTCCTTCATTTTGGTACTTTTATTAGAATAGCTCACCGGCTACTTTTTTTATGTTGTCACTTTTTCCCATGGAGTAAAAATGCAGAACAGGAACTCCAAAATCCAGCAATTCCTTGCATTGAGTAATAGCCCACTCTACTCCGATCTGCTTTACTGCTTCATTATTTTTTGCATTTTCCACTTCATTGATGAGTTCTTCCGGAAGATCTATTTTGAATACCTGTGGCAGTATTTTTAAATGCTTCTTCGTTGCAATTGGCTTAATCCCCGGAATAATAGGAACAGTAATTCCCATCTCTCTTGCTTTCTGAACGAATTCTATATACTTTTTATTGTCAAAGAACATTTGAGTAACGATATAATCTGCTCCGGCATCTACTTTTTGTTTCAACCATTTCAGGTCATAATTCATGGATGGAGCTTCCATATGCTTTTCCGGATATCCGGCTACACCAATGCAGAATTTATTGAGTTCATCACTCACCTGTTCTTCATTATGAAGATATTTTCCTCTTCCAAGGTCATTAATCTGGTTGACAAGATCCATTGCACTGGCGTGCCCTCCCTGAGTAGGTTCAAAATACTGATGTCCTTTCATAGCATCTCCTCTTAAGGCCATTACATTATCAATTCCAAGGTACATACAATCTACCAGCAGATATTCTGTTTCTTCTTTGGTGAAACCACCGCAAAGAAGATGTGGTACGGTATCTACATTATATTTATGTTGAATAGCAGCACAAATTCCCAGAGTTCCCGGGCGCATTCTCGTAATACGACGTTCCATAAGGCCATTCCCTTTATCCAGATAGATGTATTCTTCTCTGGATGTTGTAACATCAATGAAAGGCGGTTTGAATTCCATCAATGGATCTATATTGGTATACAGATCTTCAATACCTATTCCCTTTTGTGGTGGAACAACTTCTAAGGAGAATAAAGTTTTTCCATTTGCATTTTTAATGTGTTCTGTTATCTTCATGTCAATTTTAATCTGCTAAATTTGGTGACAACCATTTTTTCGCTTCCTGGATGCTACAACTTCTTCTTGCTGCATAATCTTCAAGCTGGTCTTCTGTAATTTTCCCTAATCCGAAATATTTGGCATGCGGGCTTCCGAAATAATACCCGGAAACAGATGCCGTTGGGAACATGGCTAAGCTTTCTGTAAGGAAAACGCCTATATTTTCTTCTACTTTTAAAAGATCCCAGATGGTTTTCTTTTCCAAGTGATCTGGGCAAGCCGGATATCCTGGTGCCGGACGGATTCCTTTATATTTTTCGGCAATAAGTTCTTCGTTACTTAAGCTTTCCTGATTGGCATATCCCCAGTATTCTGTTCTCACTTTTTTGTGTAAGAATTCAGCATAGGCTTCTGCAAAACGATCTGCTAGGGCTTTCACCATGATGGAATTGTAATCGTCATTAGCTTTTTCGTATTCAGTAGACAATTCATCGGTGCCAAATCCCGTCGTTACACAGAAAGCTCCCACATAATCGGTCTTTCCTGAACTTTGAGGAGCGATGAAATCACTTAGAGCCAGATATTCTTTACCTTTTGATCTTTGAGCCTGTTGTCTTAGGGTTAAAAACTTCGTCTGTTCATTGTTATTTTCATCAAAAATCAAAATGTCATCAGATTCATTGGAATTCGCTTTAAAAATCCCGAAGATTGCTTTTGCCGTTAAAAGTTTTTCATCCAGAATTCTCTTTAAAATAACCTGAGCATCTTTGAATAATTCTTTAGCCTGAGCTCCTACTACCTCATCTTTCAGGATATTCGGATATTTTCCGTGGAGATCCCAGCTTCTGAAAAACGGAGACCAGTCGATGAAAGGAAGAAGTTCATTTAAATCCTGATTTTCGAAGACTTTTATTCCGAGATTATTTGGAGTGAAAATCTCTTCGTTTTCCCAATCGATTTTAAAATGGTTTTCTCTTGCTTCTTCGATGGATACATAATCTTTATCTACCTGTCTGTTCAGAAACTTTTCTCTGAAGTCGGAATAGTCATTCTTTAAATCCGAAACATATTCTTTATTTCTGTCACCTAATAATGAACTTACTACGTTTACGGCTCTTGATGCATCATTCACGTGAACGACTGCATTTTTATATTTTAAATCGATTTTCACTGCGGTATGTGCCTTTGAAGTTGTAGCACCACCGATTAATAAAGGAAAATCTAAATTTTGTCTTTCTAATTCTGAAGCGATATACACCATTTCATCCAAACTTGGTGTAATCAATCCGCTTAATCCTATAACGTCTACTTTTTCAGCAATAGCTGTCTGGATAATCTTTTCAGCGGGAACCATTACTCCAAGGTCAACGATTTCATAATTGTTACAACCCAAAACAACACTCACAATATTTTTACCAATATCATGAACGTCTCCTTTTACAGTTGCCATCAGGATTTTCCCATTGGCGGGTTTTGCTCCGTCTTTTTCAGCTTCAATGAAAGGTTGTAAATATGCCACCGCTTTTTTCATTACCCTTGCAGACTTTACTACCTGAGGCAGGAACATTTTTCCACTTCCGAATAAGTCTCCCACTACTCCCATTCCTGTCATCAGATTAATTTCGATAACATGAAGTGGTCTTTCTGCAGATTGTCTTGCTTCTTCTACATCTTCTTCAATAAAACGGTCGATACCTTTTACCAGGGCATAAGTAATTCTTTCCTGTAGTGGATTGTTTCTCCACTCTAAATCTTCGGTCTTTTCTTTTTTGACCGATTTATGTTTTTCCGAATAGTCAAGAAGTCTTTCTGTAGCATCTTCTCTTTTATCCAGGATTACGTCTTCTACAAGCTCCAGTAATTCTTTATTGATCTCATCATACACTTCCAGCATCGCCGGATTTACGATACCAATGTTCATTCCTGCCTGAATAGCATGATAAAGAAAAACAGAGTGCATTGCTTCTCTTACGGTATCATTTCCACGGAAAGAGAAGGAAACATTACTCACTCCCCCACTTACGGATGCATAAGGAAGATTTTGTCTTACCCAGCGTGTAGCTTCAATAAAGTCGATGGCATTTCTTCTGTGCTCATCCATTCCTGTTGCCACCGGAAAGATATTTAAGTCGAAAATGATATCCTCTGCCGGAAATCCGATTTGGTTTACCAGAATATCATAGGATCTTTTTGAAATTTCTATTCTTCGTTCAAAACTGTCAGCCTGTCCTACCTCATCAAATGCCATTACAATGACTGCTGCTCCATATCTTTTAATGGCTTTTGCATGTTTGATAAATTCTTCCTCACTTTCTTTTAAGCTGATAGAATTTACCACACATTTTCCCTGCGCTACCTGAAGGCCGGCTTCCAGAATTTCCCATTTGGAAGAGTCTACCATGATCGGGATTCTTGCGATATCCGGTTCGGAGGCAATTAAATTCAGGAATTTGATCATGGATGCTTTCCCATCAATCAATCCATCATCGAAGTTGACATCCAGAATCTGGGCACCTCCTTCTACCTGATGGCGGGCAATATCTAATGCTTCAGAGAACTTCTCCTCTTTGATGAGTCTTAAAAACTTTTTGGAACCGGCAACATTGGTCCTTTCACCAACGTTGATGAAATTACTTTCCGGGGTTATGATAAGAGGCTCAAGGCCTGATAATCTTAAATATTTCATTTTATTCTTCTAAAATATAGTAGGCATTATTTGCATTCTGCCTCAATAAATCCCTATGCTTACTTAAAGCTGTAATCAGTGGAAATCTTTTATACGCTAAATTGTGTTCCTTAGCAAATTCTTCAATTTCTTCTGTGATCTCATTGTAATACATATAACTGTAATTTGGAAATAGGTGATGGGCCACATGAAAATTGAAATTCCCCAACATATTTTTTACCAGCCAGTTATTTTCTTTTAAATCGTTCGTCACTTCAAACTGGTGACGCAGCCAGCTGAATGGAAGACCATTCTCTTTATTTAATCTCGGAAAGGCATTATCAGGAAGCGGATGCAAAGGCAGTAAAACAAACAATGCAAAAATACTTGCTGAAATCACCTGTAAAAACCACGCACCCAAAGCCAACCCTATTGATACTTTAAAGAACATTACAGGAATCACAATCTGATAAATGAAGTAGAACAGCTTATAACTGATCATTTTTACTTTTTCAACGGTGGGTATCTTGCCCTGGGTTTTTAAAATCACCCTTTCCTTATCAAAGAAGTCCCGGAAGTCTCTTATAAACATCCAATTGAACAAATACAACGGATAGACTAAAAAGAAAAACTTATCCTGATGCTTCTGTACTCCTTTCGCTTTAACCCATGGTACAATTAAAAGTAATCCGCTCTGTTCGATATCCGTGTCCCATCCATCTACATTGGGGTAAGCATGATGGCTCGCGATATGTCTTTTTTTCCAGATATAGGAATTGGCTCCTATAAAATCAAAAATGTGAAGAACCAGCCCGTTCAGTTTTTTACTTTTATAAATGTTATTATGGGCTGCTTCGTGGATTAAGTTTAAATAAATCAAAACCAGAGAAATTCCCATTAAAATAAAACTCAGAATATAGATCCAATGCTTTTCGGCATTCAGAACAGCCAGAATATATAAGCCAATATAGACCAGTGGAAGTACTACCGCTTTGATCTGAATATAGATATCTCTGTTTTCAGAAATGGATTCTACTCTTTGGTTCACTTTCTTTCTCAGCTCATTAAATAATCTGACATCCTCCGAATCTTTTAAGTAAATTGGCTTTTCCATATGTTTAACTTTATGGTTTACTTAAAGTTAACATTTATATTTCAGCCTTTATTCTTGATTTTAATTAAAAAAATCTATCAAATCACACAAATTTCTTCAATTTCCTTGGCTCATATTTCTCTACCAGGTCAGCTATCGCTTTGATGTGCTCAGGCGTTGTACCGCAACATCCTCCTATAATATTGATTAATCCTTTCTCTACATATTCTTTGATCTGTCTCGCCATATCTTCAGGAGTTTCATCATATTTTCCAAAAGCATTCGGTAAACCGGCATTCGGGTATGCTGAAACGTAGAATTCTGAATTATGAGCCAGCGTTTCAAGATAAGGAGTCAGCTGATCTGCTCCCAATGCGCAGTTGAAACCTACACTTAACAAATTCAGGTGGGAAACTGAGATCAGAAAAGCTTCCGCTGTCTGTCCGCTCAATGTTCTTCCCGAGGCATCGGTAATGGTTCCTGAAACCATGATTGGAATTTTTATTCCTCTTTCATCCTGCAATTCATCAATAGCGAATAAAGCTGCTTTTGCATTCAGTGTATCAAAAATGGTTTCTACCAGAAGGATATCTGAACCTCCGTCCAGCAATGCCTCACACTGCTGTTTGTAAGCCACTCTCAGTTCTTCAAAAGTAATGGCTCTGTATCCTGGGTCATTGACATCAGGACTTAAACTCGCAGTTCTGTTCGTTGGCCCGATAGATCCTGCTACAAATCTCGGCTTATCCGGATTTTTTGCAGTGTACTCATCACAGGCTTTTCTGGCAATCTTTGCAGACTCATAGTTCAGTTCATACACCAGGTCTTCCATATGATAATCTGCCATAGCAATGGTAGTTCCTGAAAAGGTATTGGTTTCTATGATATCAGCACCTGCTTCCAGGTATTTCTTGTGAACTTCCTCAATGGCCTGAGGTTGCGTCAGAGAAAGAAGGTCATTATTTCCTTTTACCGGATGCTCCCAGTCTTTGAAACGCTCTCCACGGTAATCTTCTTCTTCAAACTTGTACCTCTGAAGCATAGTTCCCATAGCACCGTCAAGAATTAAAATTCTTTCGGATAGAGCTTTATATAATTGTTCTGAATTTTTCATTTTTATCTATTTTGGTCAACATAATGGGCTTTAGCCCGTTCCTATTGAACTAGTCTAAGGCCTGTTTAAGATCTGCAATGATATCTTCCACATTTTCCAAACCTACTGAACAACGAACCAGTCCTGCAGTAATCCCTACTTCATTTCTTTCTTCATCTGACAGTTTAGAGTGTGTTGTGGATGCCGGGTGCGTAACGATTGTTCTTGTATCACCTAAATTGGCAGAAAGCGAACACATTTGTATCTTATCTAAAAAGTTTCTTCCGCCTTCTATTCCGCCCTTGATTTCAAATGCCACGATATTTCCTCCAAGCTTCATCTGCTTTTTGGCAACTTCATAACTCGGGTGAGATTTCAGGAATGGATATTTTACTAATTCTACGTTCGGATGGCTTTCTAAAAATTCGGCTACCTTCAATGCATTTTCACAATGTTTTTCTACACGAATGGCCAATGTTTCAAGGCTTTTTGATAATACCCATGCATTAAAAGGAGACAATGCAGGACCTGTATTTCTTGCGAAAAGATAAATTTCTCTGATCAGGTCTTCTTTTCCTACTGCTATTCCTCCTAAAACTCTTCCCTGTCCGTCAATCAATTTCGTTGCTGAATGTACAACAATATCTGCACCATATTTGATAGGCTGCTGAAGATAAGGTGTTGCAAAACAATTATCTACAACAAATATCAGATTATGTTTTTTTGCTATCTGCCCGAAAAATTCAAGGTCAAGAATTTCAATAGCCGGGTTGGTAGGCGTTTCAAGGTATAAGATCTTTGTATTGGGCTTAATATATTGTTCTACATTCTCTGCATCTTCTGCTTTGAAATAAGAGGTTTCAATATTCCATTTCGGGAAATATTTAGTGAATAAGGTATGCGTAGATCCGAAAACTGACTGGCAGCTTACGATATGATCTCCGGCATTCAACAAAGTTGCAAATGTAGAATAGATGGCAGCCATTCCTGTTGCAAAAGCATATCCGGCTTCTGCGCCTTCCATTTTAGCTATCTTATCTGTAAACTCTGTTACGTTAGGATTGGAAAAACGGCTGTATAAATTTTTAGGTTTTTCTTCAGCAAAGCTTGCTCTCATATCCTCAGCATCCTGAAATATAAAACTTGATGTAAGGTATAATGGCGTAGAATGCTCGTCAAACTGGGTTCTTTCAGTCTGGGTTCTTATTGCTGATGTTTCAAAATTTTCCATATAGTTTTAATTTGGCAATTTAGCAGTGTAACCATCAGATTCTTCGCTATGCTCAGAATGACAATTGCAATAACTGTTACACTGCTAAACTGTAGATTGTTATAGTTAAATATTATTTTGTTTCACTTACTCTTAAAATATCCCCGAATACTCCTCTGGCTGTCACCTGTGCTCCGGCTCCGGCTCCCATAATCACAATTGGATTTTCACCATAACTTTCTGTATAAATTTCAAAGATTGAATCTGAACCTTTCAGCTGTCCTAATGCAGATGTTGCCGGAACTGAAATCAATTTCACATCCAACTCGCCTTTATCTTTCTGCAGATCACCGTGCAGATCCCCCACATATCTCAATACATGCCCTGGTTCCTGATTTTCTTTGATTTTCTGATATTCTTCATCCAGTTCTTCAAGTCTTGAAAGGAATTCTGATTTTGAAACCTCAAGTAAGCTTTCCGGAACAAGATTCTGAATATTGATATCTCCGAATTCATTGATTAAGTCTAATTCTCTCGCCAGAATTAATAATTTTCTAGCTACGTCATTTCCTGATAAGTCTTCTCTCGGATCCGGTTCTGTGTATCCTTTTTCTAATGCTTCGTTGATGATGGTTGAAAATTTATCATCTCTTAAAGAAAAATTGTTGAAAACATAGCTCAGTGTTCCGGAGAATACGCCTTTAATTCTTGTGATATTTTCTCCTGAAAGGTGTAATAATTTGATGGTGTCAATTAACGGTAATCCCGCACCCACATTGGTTTCATAGAGATAACGTCTGTTGTTTTTATTCAACGTATATCTTAGTTTTCTGTATTCTTCAATTGGAAGGGTATTAAAAATCTTGTTTGAGGAAACGAGATCGAATCCGTTTTCTGCCAAAGCGTGATAGTTTTTCACAAAATCCTTGCTTGCCGTGTTATCTACAACGATAAGGTTTTCCAGCTGGTTTTCGTTGGAGAAATTAATGAGCTCCTGAACACTTGAAGGATGTTCTGCTGTCAAAACCTCATCACTCCAATTTGCATCAAATCCTTTTTTGTTGAAGGCTATTTTCTTTGAATTGGCCACTGCCACTACTTTAAGGTCTATTTTTTTACGCCTTTTAATCTCTTCAGAAGATTCCAGTACCTGTTGTATCAAAGTCTTTCCTACATTTCCGTGTCCTATGATCGCCAGATGAACGGTCTTTGGCTTCTTGAAAATTTCAGATTCTATAATGTTTTTTGTTTTTTCGTCCTGTGAAGAAGTTACTACGATGTTTACCCTGTTCTCTCCTGCAACCTGATTCAGCAATAATGGGAAAACATTGTTTCTTGCCAGCTCAGCAAAAACTTTATTGAAATCTTCTGCCACAAAACCGATGACAGAAACATTATTGATACTGTAGATCTGGGAAACTTTTCCAGATTTTCTTTCTGCTTCAAATTCATCAATAAGACAAGCGACTGCTTTTTCGGCATCAATTTCCTGAACCAGAATAGAAATTCCGTTTTCTATGGCTTGCTGAGAGATTACTCCCACACTGATACGCGCTAAAGTAAGCGCTTTAAAAATTCGTCCGTCAATCCCGATTTCTCCCAGGAAATCTTCTCCTTCAAATTTGACGATTGATCTGTTCTTCAAAAATTTTATTTCGTTAGCATTTTTCATTACTTCTGTAAAATGTTTTTAATGATATTATTTAATTGTTGATATTCCATTAGGAAGGCATCATGCCCGTGTATAGATTGGATCTCGTGATAAGAAACATTCTTATTTTTCTCTTTTAAGTTTTCAAAACACATTCGGATTTCAGAAGCCGGGAAGAATAAGTCTGTATCTACGGAGATCATGTGCATTCGTGCCTGTATGTTCTCTAGTGCTGTTTCATCAGCATTTATATTCATCAAGAGATGATTCATCAGTTTGTATGCTTTTAAACTAAACCTTTCGTTTAGCGCATTACCATGATAAACCAACCAGTCTTCTGATTCCAGACGTTGTTTTTCCTGGTTATATTGGTTTTGAAATCTGTCATTGAGCGACTGTGGCGTTCTGTAACACAACATAGCATGAATTCTTGCTTTCTGTAGCGGTTCGTCTTTATCATTCAATAAAAATTTCTGAACCAGACATTGTGCATGAAGCCAGTCGTGTGTCCTGTAATCACAGGCTATAGGAATAAATATTTCTGCGAGATCCGGCTGCTTGGCAAGCATTTCCCAGGCAATTCCTCCTCCCAGAGAGCCTCCAATAATGGCATATAGGTTTTTGATATGTAAAGCTTCAAGCCCTTTCAAAAATATCGCTGCGATATCTGAAGGGGTAAAATCTTCATAGTCTTCAATTAAAAAATCGTCATAGCCGTTTCCGGGTATATTGAAACACAGAACAGTGTATTGATCAGTATCAACAATCTGATTTTCTCCCACCAACTGTTTCCACCAGCCTTTTTCTCCGGATACCTCTGAGTTTCCGGTAAGTGCATGATTGATTAAAATGATGGGTGCTGTAAACAGATCTTTCCCAAAAAGCTGATAGCTTAACGGGATATGGTATTCCTTTTGGGAATTGGTTTGATACGAAAGATTAATATAGTTTAGTTCTGTTTTCAATTCTATTATATTTTTATACAAATACAATTGAAAATGCCACAGGAAATGGCTGAAAAGAACTTCAGTAAGTTATCTGTCCAAAATACTTTGGTAGAACGTAGCACCTTCTTTGCTTGCGCAAAGGGTTGCTAAGGTTTCATAGGGTCTAATCCCTCAACCTTTCTTGATAACATTTTCAATATTTAAATGAACGAATGGTGCAAAGGTAGTTCTTTTCTTTTAATTTCAAAAAAAAATTATTTTAATATTTTAAAAAGCCCTTAAATACAAGTATTTCAAGAGCATATTAATAATTGTTCAGATGAAAAAAATTGGAATTATTTTTCAAAAAAACTAACTTCGTATGGAAAAATGATGAGATATGAGCGCCGAAAAAGAAAGATTACAAGATACCAAATGGAAAAACTGGGGCCCGTATGTAAGTAACCGGCAGTGGGGAAATGTACGTGAGGATTACAGCTCAAACGGGAATGCCTGGGATTTTACCAATCATAATAACGCTGAAAGTTATGCGTACCGCTGGGGTGAGGAAGGCATCGCCGGAATTTCTGATGTAAAACAGTTATTCTGTTTTGCTTTTTCATTTTGGAACAGAAAAGATAAAATGGTAAAAGAACGGTTCTTCGGATTGAGTAACCCTCAGGGAAATCATGGTGAAGACATCAAAGAAATCTTTTATTATCTGGATAATACACCCACTCACAGCTATATGAAAATGGTGTATAAATACCCGATCAACGAGTTTCCTTATGATGAACTTCTTGCTGAAAATGGAAGACGCAGTAAAAAGGAACCGGAATATGAGATTTTCGATACCGGAATTTTTTATAATGATGAATATTTTGATATTTTCATTGAATACTGTAAAGCTGATCACAATGATATACTGGCCAGAGTAACCGTCTGCAACCGAAGCCAGCATGATGCACCTATTGTCGTAGCACCTACTGCATGGTTCAGAAATAATTGGAAATGGGGGTATAACACTTATAAGGCAGAGCTGAATGCTTCTCATGACGGAAGTATCAATATAGGACACGACAGCATTTCGATCAAAAAAGTCTATTCGCGAAACACAAATGCACAAAGTGTATTCTGTGATAACGAGACAAATACCTCTAAGCTTTACGGAACTCCTAAAACAGAGAATACTTATTTCAAAGATGGCATCAATGATTTTATTATTCATCAGGGAGATACTGTAAACCCTGAAAAAAGAGGAACAAAAGCATCTTTTCTGATTGATGAAATAGTGGGTGCAGGAGAATCTAAAATTTTTGAATTCAGATTAAGTCCTGAGGAAAATGATGACCCTTTTGAAAACTTTGATGAAATTTTTAATACCCGACAGGCTGAAGCGGAAGAGTTTTATCAGGAAATTCAGAATGATACGGTAAATGAAGATGAGAGAAATGTTCAGCGACAGGCTTTTGCAGGACTTCTTTGGAATAAGCAGTTCTATCACTACAATATCGGAAAATGGCTGAAAGGTGATCCGAACTTTGAAGCGCCGAGAAATTTCAGTGAATACGTAAGAAATACGGAATGGAATCATCTTCACAATAAGGATATTATTTCTATGCCTGATAAATGGGAGTATCCATGGTATGCTACCTGGGATCTGGCATTCCACTGTGTTCCTTTTTCTATTATTGATGCAGAATTTGCCAAAGGACAGCTTTTATTGCTTACGAAAGAATGGTATATGCATCCCAACGGACAGCTTCCTGCCTATGAATGGAATATGAGTGATGTAAATCCACCAGTACATGCATGGTCCTGCTTCCGTGTTTTTAAAATTGATGAAAAGAATAATGGGAAGCCGGATTTATTATTTTTAGAAAAAGTATTTCAAAAGTTACTGCTGAATTTTACTTGGTGGGTGAACAGAAAGGATAAAAACGGAAAAAATATTTTTGGAGGAGGCTTTCTTGGTCTCGATAATATTGGTGCTTTTGACCGGAATATGGAATTAAAGGACGGTCAGCATCTTGAGCAGGCAGACGGAACAAGCTGGATGGCAATGTATGCACTGAATATGATGCGTATTGCAATGGAGCTAGCCCAGTATTATCAGGTGTACGAAGATATGGCGATCAAATTTTTTGAACATTATCTTTATATCGCTGAAGCTATGGAAAACCTGGGTGAAGGAACGAAAGGACTCTGGAACGAGGAAGACGGTTTCTTCTATGATGTATTGCAGCTTGGCAACGGAGACAGTGTTTCTTTAAGATTAAGAAGTATTGTAGGTCTAATTCCGATGTTTGCTGTTGAGATCGTAGACCATCGTTTACTGGAAAAGATGCCAAATTTCAGAAGCAGAATGGAATGGATCTTAAAAAATAAACCAGAGCTCACCAAACTTGTTTCTCACTGGGACGAGGAAGGACACGGCAGAAAACACCTGATGAGTATCCTCCGTAAAAACAGACTGACAAAGGTTTTGACCAGAATGCTTGATGAAAATGAGTTCCTGAGTTCTTATGGAATCCGGGCTATGTCTAAGGTATATGAAGAGAATCCTTTTGTATTTTCTGTACATGGGAATCAGAATATGGTCTATTACACTCCTGCAGAGAGTGACAGCCGAATGTTTGGCGGAAACAGCAACTGGCGCGGACCGATATGGTTTCCTATCAACTTCCTGATTGTGGAAAGCCTGCAGCGCTTCCATTATTATTATGGAAATAGCCTGAAAGTAGAACTTCCAACGGGAAGCGGTGATAAAAGAAACCTTGATGAAGTAGCTCAAAACATCAGCAAAAGACTTTGTTCTCTATTTTTAAAGGATGAACATGGGCAACGAGCTTTCAACGGAGGAAATCCTAAATTCAATTATGATGAACACTTCAGAGATTACATCACCTTTTTTGAATATTTCCATGGAGATAATGGCCGTGGTGTAGGAGCTTCCCATCAGACGGGATGGACTGCCACTGTAGCGAAACTGATAAAACCAAGACTTACCTTTTAATAAGCAATGAATAATAGGTAATAAGTAATAAAAAAAGCCGGATGAGTCATCCGGCTTTTTCTATTTTTAAATAAGAGATCAAATTTTTTCTCCGTTCACATAGACTTCATATCCGATTTCTACATTCGGTTCTAAGGTTTTGGATACGGAACAGTATTTTTCAAAAGAAAGCTCTGCTGCTTTCTGTGCTTTTTTAGGATCAATTTCTCCTTCTAAAAAGAACTTAACGTTAATAGATTTAAATGGTTTTGCATCATCTACCTGTACTCTTTCTCCCTCTACCTCTGCCTGAAAGCCTGTAATATTCTGACGCTGCTTCTTTAAAATAGAAACCACATCAATTCCGCTGCAGCCTGCTACAGCCATCAACACACTTTCCATTGGAGAAACTCCTTTGGCACCCGGCTGGGAAGTATTATCCAAAAGAATAGAATTCCCCTGCGCATTGGTACATTCAAATAAAAAATCGTCGTTTATTCTGTTAAGTGTAATTTTCATTATTTATTGCTTATTGCTTCTGCAAAGTTATAAAATTCCTCGCGCTTTTATCTCCAGATATTTATTGATAACATCGATATTCAAATTTTCCGGAAGAGTATATACTGTATAAATTCCATATTTGCGAAGTTCCTGAATAATCAGTTTCTTTTCAAACTCAAATTTCTCAGCGATGATCTCATCATAGATTTCCTGCATATTTTCAGGATTTTTGTTAATGATTGTCTGCAGTTCTGAATTTTTGAAAAATACAACAACCAACAAATGGTTTTTAGCAATACCTCGAAGATATTTCAACTGTCTGTTCAATCCATCCAGTGTTTCAAAGTTCGTGAAAAGCAGAATTAAACTTCTTTGATTGATGGAATATTTTACATCCTGATACAAACGGTTGAAATCACTTTCAAAGAAATCTGTTTTGATATTATAAAGTGCTTCAGAGATTTTTTTCAGTTGTCCTGATTTATTATCAGCAGCAATTTTATTTTCAGCCTTTTTAGAAAAAGTCATCATACCTGCCCTGTCTCCTTTTCTCAAAATAATATGAGACAACGCCATGGTTGCATTGATGGAGTAATCCAGTAAACTTAATCCATTGAAAGGCATTTTCATAGTTCTTCCTTTATCAATCAGCATAAAAATACGCTGTGATTTTTCATCCTGAAACTGGTTTACCATCAAACGGTTCGTTTTGGAAGTTGCTTTCCAGTTGATCGTTCTGATATCATCTCCAGGGACATATTCTTTGATTTGCTCAAATTCCATAGTATGTCCCAGTTTTCTGACCTTTTTAATTCCACCCAATAAAAATTCACTTTGAATGGCCATCAGTTCATATTTTCTGAGATGGATAAATGATGGATAGGAAGGCAAGACAGCATCCTTCTGGAAAATAAATCTTTTTGAGATTAAACCTAATGGTGAAGATGCATAAATATTCAGTCCTCCAAAGTGATATTCTCCTCTTTCTTTAGGTTCCAATGAATATTGAAAGAATGTATTCGCTCCTGAAGTAATCTGTTTTTCAATCAGAAAATCTCTTTTCTGAAACTGGAATGGGATTTCATCAATAATTTTAGTATCTATTGTAAAGCTGTAATTATTTTTAATATCAATTTTCACAAAATTCTCATCGCCATTGGACAATTTTTCCGGCAAAATTCTCTGAACCTGTAATGCATTCTTTTGATTAAAAAGCAACAGGAAATCTACCATTGCAGCCAGGAAGCAGATCAACAGTGCAATATGGGCTACCCACATCAGCACCGGAAAGAAAAATGCCAGGACATACAGAATCCCCACTCCGATAAGTGTAAAAAAGAAACGTGTATTGATGTATAAGTTTTTCATTATTTAGGTTGCTGGTTGCAGATGAAAGGTTTTAGGTGGACGTTTATTAGCTTTTTCACTATCATTACTATTGCATGGAATTAATTAATCCGTTTAACATTTTAGATATTTCTATAATCCTTTCATTCAGTTTTAAATAATCTTCTTCATTTAAAAATTTGAGATTTTTTGAAATAATTAATTGTGTTTCTACTTCTGCACAACTACCTCTTGATATTTTTAAAAATTGCAGATAATCAGGTTTTACTTGTTCTTGAGTTCCCCTCTGCAATATTCGAGGGTATAGAAATGGCGGCTCGTCTGATTTGTGATATTAATCCGTAGATTTCATCCTTAGGAAAAGCTTCTGTGGTTTTGTAAATTTCAGTAACAAAATCAATAGACTTTTGCCAAACTATAAGTTCTTTAAAATTTGCCATTTGTAATATTTTGTACTTTAATTAAATTAGAACTCTTCATCAGCTGCTACCTGCCACCTATTAACTACTACCTATCTTGGAATCTCTATTCCTTCTAAAATCTGACGGATAATTTCATCTGCGGTGAGACCTTCCATTTCTCTTTCCGGAGATACGATAACTCTGTGTCTCAAAACTGCGTAGCTTGCTTCTTTAATATCTTCAGGAGTCACAAAATCTCTTCCTCTCAGAGCGGCAAATGCTTTTGAGGCAGTAAGAAGTGCTAGTGAAGCTCTTGGTGAAGCGCCCAGATATAAGAATTGGTTTTCTCTTGTGTTGATGATAATCTTAGCAATATATTCCATCAGTTGGCTTTCCACAATGATTTCTTTTACCAGATGCTGGTAGTTTTTCAATTGTTCAGCTGTGATAACACGATTTACTCCTTCTGTTTTATCTTCTTTTTTACTTTCGTGCTGGTTTTTAATGATCGCTATTTCCTGCTCAAGATTAGGATACCCTACATTGATTTTGAATAAAAAACGGTCCAGCTGAGCTTCCGGAAGTCTATACGTTCCTTCATGCTCTATAGGGTTTTGTGTAGCTATCACCAGGAAAGGTTCTTCCAAAATATAACGGATACCATCCATCGTGATCTGCCTTTCTTCCATGACTTCAAATAATGCAGACTGCGTTTTTGCAGGCGATCTGTTGATCTCATCAATCAGGATGAAATTGGAGAAGATAGGTCCTTTTTTAAATTCAAATTCTGAGTTTTTCACATTGAATACAGAAGTTCCCAAAATATCGGAAGGCATCAGATCCGGTGTAAACTGAATTCTGCTGAAGCCTACATCAATTGTCTTAGCCAATAATTTTGCCGTAATCGTTTTAGCTACTCCGGGAACACCTTCAATCAGAACGTGTCCGTTTGAAAGTAAGGCAGCCAAAAGATGTTCAATCATCTTCTCCTGTCCTACAATTACTTTTCCAATCTCAGATTTTACTTTCTCTAAGCTTGCACGAAGTTCAATCATATCAATTCTCGACTGAAACTGCTCTTCCTGTTTATTAAGATTGATAGAGCTTTGGTCTTCTATATTCGGGTTATCAAAGTTTTCCATAATACATTTTATTTGGTCAGTCCGGCAATGAAACAACGGTATTCCTTCCTGTGAATTGTCGTTATCAGCATTGAAAAACTGCTACATCATTAGGTTATTATATTGTTATATTATTTAAATATTTCGTCAAGGAGTTTATTGATCCTTGTAAGATCTTCTTTTATTACACTGGCATAAGGGTCCTGCCCTTTTTTGATAAGCGTAATAGCTTCATTAATCATCTCCATGGTTTTCCCGGTTTTCAGCTGTAGTTTTTTTGCAAATTCTTCATCTAAATTCTGAGTATCTATCAACAGATCCATTCTCACTTTGTTCAGAAAATACTGCGATTTCTTTGCCATCATATCATGAAAATCACCTTCCTGAAGATATAGATTTCCAATACTTTTTACAAAATCCAGAGAAGTATTCCTCAGAGGCTCTGTTACCGGTACTATTCTCTGTTTTCTTTTGGCATTAAAGAAAATGAAAAGGATAAATCCTCCCAAAAATACCCACCATGCATACTTTAAAGCCGGATTCGACAGTACAAATCTCATAAAGAAACGTGATGCAGAACTTTTATTGGATACAAACCAAAGCGTTTCCCTATCCGGAAGATATGAAAATACATCTTGTGCATACTTTACGTTTCCGGGTTTCAGAAGATAATAATTGGTCAGAAAAAGAGGTTCAGTATGAGCGTAAACATGTCCTTTCCCAAACTTTACTTTGATAAAATTAGCCTGATCTGTATTCTTTTTTTCCACCGTTTTTCCCAGGACTTCGACGTTAGGTTTAATGAATGAAAATCCTCTTCCTGATGGAAATTTATCTAATTTAACAAAATCATTCTGATATTTTTTGTCGGTAAGCTTCAGTACATTTTCTTCTTCAAAAGAGATTTCGGAATCATAATATCCGATACTGTCTGAAATTTCTTTCGGCATACGGGAGACCATTAGAAATGCATCCGAACCTTCAGATACCTGCGTCAGGATTTTATTCCAGGATTCTTTGTCAAAATTATTTTCAATAACGACAATATTGTGAGATCCTTTTTTATGCTGATTGTAGTATTCGTAGGGAATCTGTTCAATCTTCTTCAGATTGTTTTTAAAAAGATTTTTAGCTTCATTATTAAAAACAAATAGCCCGAACGGAGACTTTTCATTGATATCAAAATTCTTTCGCCAGTCTGTCGTTTCTTTTTTGTTAACTTCAAGCAATGCCAGAATAATCATCACAATGATGAAAATTGCAGCATATGTTTTGAAAGTTTTATTCATGGTTACTATTGTTAGGGTTTAAATGCCTGATATTGATTTTTAAATTTCTGATAGCTCTGTTCTTCAATACTGAATTCTCCATACCAGACATAATCAAAAATATAAGACAGATTAGAAAAGTCATTTTTCAGATGGGGAGCTTTTAACTCTACGGCATAATCCTTATTGGTTTTTTCCGGATTCCAGTTGATCAGCTTTTTATCACTCAGTTTTTTAAGAATAAACAGAAACTGGTAACGGACTGCCGAACGATAATCTCCCGCCATCTCAAATTTTGCGATACTTTCAGGAAAATTGATTTCATGGATATTTTCATGGAGTTCCTGCACATTGAGATCCAGCTTTTTATTCTTTTTACCAAAAAGAAAGTTCCCGTCTTTTCCCATGATATATTTAATGATGAAATACAATAGAAAACCTACCAGGATAATTGCAAACAGACGGATAAGGATTGCGGTAAATTCCCCAGACTTTGTCAATGCTGTTTCCCCGAAAATCCCCTGTATAATTTGGTTGAGCTTCCGCATCAGCTTTTGAAAGAAAGACTCTCTGGGCTTTGATACGGAATAGTCAAATTCATTTCCTTTATATCTTGATGGAATATTTTCTTTGAATGTTTTCGGATAAGCTGTATTCTCAGATACCGGATTTTTCATCAGTACTGAATCCGCACGCAGCATATTTCTGTAATGCCCGGTTGTATAGAGTGAATCTACCAGATCATCAGAAGTGGGAGTATCATCCTGAGCCTGAACCAGCCCAAGAGAGAGAAAAAGCAATATGAAAAGGAAAATTTTACTCATTGATTCCAATAGTATCTATTTCTGCAAGTTCTACTTTCTGGTGAAGATCTGTTCTGCTGTCATAATACATCAATCCTGCATTCACATACATCAGATTTGAAAGAAAAAATGATATCAGCATTGAAACTCCATAGAATACAAAAAACAAAATTCCTGCAGCTCCGGTAAAAGGATTCTGCTCAAAATTCCCGTCAGGCGTAGAAGTAAGAAGCGATCCGTAAAAGAATATCATCGGAATAAATGTGAATATAGATGTTATCATGTAAATAATAATAAACATCACAAATGCTGATCCCCAATATTTCCAGAAGGGGGATTTCTCACTACCGTTCGGATAGGAAAACTGCGATCTTAATGCGTAGCTCAAACTTTCCCAGAAACCTCTGTTTGAATTAAAATAATCATACATCAAGAATGTAGTAAAGTTAAATATCGTAGGATAAAGAAGCAGTATCAGAAAAAATCCGATAATAATAAAAATCAGGATATAAGAAAATCCTACCACAAACAAAATCGCAGGTGTGACGATAAAAATCATTCCAAGGCACAGCTTAGCTATTCTTCCTGCATTGCTTTTAAAATCATTCAGGATTTCATCCGTTTTTATTTTCTCTGCTCCCTGTGCAATTCTTTTTAAGTAAAAGACCGGATACAGATAGTTGACAATCATCAGAACCATAAAAAGCAGAAAAGTAAGTATTCCTACTGTAATCAGCATGCCCGCATTATCTGAAAAATACTGTTCAAAATAATACGTTTCTCCACCAAGATTGGACCCGAATATCTGTGAAAAGAGTTCTTTATATCCGAAAATTACAACGGTTACCATTAAGATCAAAAGCAATCCATTGATCAGAATATAGTTCTTAAAATAATTCTTCCCGTATAATTTGAAAAAATTGAAACTGTCACTGATAAAAGTTCCAAAATCTCTTTTTTTATAAAATTGTATCATGAATGTGTTTATTAGTTTTTTTGTAAACAATAGAAGGATACACAAAATAGTAGAATCCAATAATTGTCAGTGAGCCAAAAATAATGATAAGGTTCAAAATTAAAGGCATCGTCAATGCATGTCTGGTGACATAACCTTCTATAATCCCTGCACAAATAGTGAAAGGAATCGTACTTAAGAATATTTTAAATGAATCTTTAAATCCTTTTTTAAAAGAATTAAACCTTGAAAACGTTCTCGGGAATAAAATAGATGCCCCAAGAATCAATCCGCACATCGCTTCCACCACCATGGCAAAGATCTCAAAAACTCCGTGAAGCCATATCCCTCTTGCACTGTCTTTCAAAGCCCCGTAATCATAGAAAAAATATTGGAAAGCACCCAGCATCACACTGTTGGAAAGCAAAGCGAATAAAGTTCCTACCCCACCTGCAATTCCGTAAATATACAGTTTTGCTCCCACCTGAATATTATTAAAAATAATCCCGATGGTACTTCCCCATGTACTGCCACTCTGGTAAACTCCTACCGCATTATTATGTTTAATATTTTCAATGGTTTCATTCACATAGCCTTCCCCCAGAATAATATTGACAAAGTCTTTATCATAAATGGCAGAAAGCACTCCTATTGAGGTAAAAAAAATAAAAAAGAGAAATGCATACATCAGATACCTTCTGTACTGATACATCAGCAATGGGACTTCAGTTTTGAAAAAATAAACAAGCCTGTTTTCCTCTACCCTTTTTGTTTTATAGATCTTCTGAAAAATCTGCGCAGACAAATGGTTCAGGTAAACTGTAGTGTTACTTTTCGGATAATAGGTCTGGGCAAAAGAAAGATCATTGATCAGATTTATATATAACGAAGACAGGTCATCAGGATTTTTTTTAATTTTCCCTTGAATAACCTGTTCTATTCCCAACCATTTTTCTTTATTTTGTTTAATGAAATAAACTTCTCTCATAATTGTTAAGGCTAAAATAATAAAAAATATGTCTCAAATTGCGATAAATACCTCACAAAATGTAAATATTAATTTTAATATTGCAGGCGTAGGAGAAAGGATGCTTGCCTTCATAATTGATCTTCTGATCAGGATCGCTTATGTGGTGATTATCCTGTATTTATTCTTCAATATTCTTGACCTGGGATATTTATTAGACGGCCTTGATGAATGGTCTATAAGAGCGGTATATCTTATCCTTACTTTTCCTATTTACATTTATCCGCTTGTATTGGAAAGCTTGATGGAGGGCCAGACGCCCGGCAAAAAACTAATGAAAATCAAAGTGGTAAAGATTGACGGGTATCAGGCAAGTTTCGCCGATTATATGATCCGTTGGGTTTTCAGGATTGTTGATGTATCCTTTGCCGGAGTTATAGGATTGATCTCTATGATTGTTTCTAAAAATAACCAACGTTTGGGTGATATAGCTTCCGGAACCGCTGTCATTTCCCTGAAAAACAATATCAATATTTCACATACAATCCTGGAGAATATCCACGAAAATTACATTCCTTCTTTTCCGCAAGTCATTGCTTTAAGTGATAATGATATGAGAATCATCAAAGATAATTACACCAAAGCACTGAAAGTAGATGACCGCCAGATCATCAGTAAGCTGTCTGAGAAAATTAAAAGTATTCTGAAACTGGAAATTGACGCTACTAAAATGACGGAAAGGCAGTTTATCAATGTGATTATTAAAGATTACAATTACTACACGGGAAAAGACAATTAGTGTCAATCGTCAATTTTGCTTCCCAAATGAATTGGCAGTATCTCAAATTTACCATTCCCGATTGCTTATTGCTTATTGCTTATTGCTTATTGCTTATTGCTTATGCAAAGGTCGGTGCAATTTTTGTATGTTTACCCTAAAGTTCAGAATCATGAAATTTGAAAACAATAAATCCGGAAACGGCGGGGTTCTTACCCTAAACAACGAAATAAAAGAGGTAGGCAGACTTACCTATACCATTTTCCCTGAAGATCATAAACTGATTATTTCATTTGTTCTGGTACATCCCGAATTTGAAGGCAGAGGAATGGGTAAATTTTTAGTGGAAGAAGCCATCAGGTTTGCAAGAGAAAACAATTGGAAAGTATATCCGCACTGTTCCTATGCAAGATCTGTGATGATGAGAATGAGTGATGTGGATGATATATTTTTAAAGAATTAACACCTCATTCAGTAGAATCTCTTCAATATCATCCGGGTAATCCACTTTCAGATGATGATCTGAAGCTACCCATTCCATAATTTCCTGAAGATCTAATACTTTGGAATTAGGGATTCCCATTTTATCAAGGGCACATGCATTACATTCCTGTTCATACTGATTATGAATAGGAATTACGAATAGCTTTTTATCCATAAAGAGTGCTTCTGCCGGGCTTTCAAAACCTGCGTTGCACAAAATTCCCTCACAGCCTTCAAAGTACTTCAGGTATTGCACTTCATCAATAGGAAATACTTCTACATTTTTTACTTTAACCTGTACTTTACTGTATTTTGAAAATACTTTCCATTCCACAGGAATTTTTCTTAAAACCTTAATGATGTTTTCATCCGCAAAGCTGGGAAGATAGACCAGATAATATCCCTGTTTATAAGGATTAAGATTTCTGATTTTTCTTCTGATCACCGGTTTTTTGATCTGAGGATGGTAGTTCTCAAAATGAAACCCTATTTTTCTTTCACTGGGAACATAATATTTTAAAATCATTTCTCCCAGAAAGTCTTTTTTCTTTGGTTTGGGTGTTTCCGGAAAACTCATGGAAGCCTGATGGCTAAGTTCTATCATCGGAAGCTTTTTCAGTTTGGAAGCCCAGCCCGTCAAAGGCTCATAATCGTTAATGATTAAATCATATTGTGAGAGTTCCAGTTCCTTTATTGTTTTGGCTGCTTCAAGGAATTTATTTTCGGTAAACGTTTTTCGGTAGGATAAACCGCCTGTTTTATTATAAAGAAGGGAAATACCTCTGTATTGGAAATTGATGTCAAAATCAGCCTTTAATTGCGATTGATGTCCGCTGATCAATGTATCAACGGATGCATATTTTTTGAGAAGAGGAATAATTTCCTGTGCTCTGGCAACATGACCGTTCCCAGTACCCTGGAATGCATATAAAATCTTCATCTAGGAAAAATTGGTTATGATTTTTAAAAGAGCAGAATTATCCATTTCCTGAATTTCTTCCACTTCATCATCTTTCAGCAAGTGTTTATGCTCATCATAATAAAAAATGGTCCATTCTTTATTATTGTATTCTAAAGCAGAGAGATTTTCAATCCAGTCCCCTGAATTCAAATAGGTGCAGGATCCTTTTTTATTAACAACCTCACGGATCTGTGGCTGATGGATATGTCCGCAAACTACATAATCATAATTATTGTCAATAGCCAGCTCCGAAGCTGTAAGTTCAAAATCACCAATATATTTCACCGCTTTTTTCACATTGTTTTTGATCTTTTTGGAAAATGAGTATTTCTCTTTACCCATTTTTTCTAAGAACCAATTTACAACATTATTGATAATAATAAGGAGATCGTAGCCTTTTCCGCCTAGTTTGGCGATCCATTTTGAATGCTGGACGGATGCATCGAAAACATCACCGTGAAATATCCAGGTTTTTTTCTGATCAATATTCAGACAGATTTTATTGCAGACTTTAAGTTTTCCAAGTTCAAAATCTGTGAACTTCCGAAACATTTCATCATGATTACCCGTGATGTAATAGACGTCTGTGTTCTTGGTCGCCAATGAAAGAATCTTTCTGATTACTTTCAAATGAGGTTTAGGGAAGTAAGACTTTTTAAACTGCCAGATATCAATAATATCACCGTTCAAAACTAAAGTTTTAGGCTGGATAGAATTGAGATATCTCAGCAATTCTTTAGCCTTACATCCATAAGTTCCCAAATGAACATCCGATATAACAACTAATTCAACGTTTCTTTTCATAGTTTTGTACAAAGAAACTAATTGAAAGTTAACTGTATATGAATGCTATATTATTTTTTATAAAGAGTCCATCAGCTCTTCTGTGATTTCCATATTGTGGTAAACGTTTTGAACGTCATCATCCTCTTCGAAACGCTCAAGCATTTTCATGTTAGCTTTAAACTGTTCTGCATTTACTTCTTTTGTATTGTTTGGAATTCTTTGAAGTTCTGCACTTTTTGCTTCAATTCCCAAATCATCCAATTTGTGAGATAAAGAACCGAAATCTTCAAAAGCAGTTGTAATCATTACTTCTTCTTCATCTTTTTCCACATCTTCTGCACCACCATCAATCATTTCCATTTCAAAATCATCCCAATCCATTTTGATCTGAGCCAGATCAATGGTGAAAATTCCTTTTCTATCAAAGATAAATGCTAATTCACCATTTTTCCCAAGGTTACCATCAAACTTGTTAAAAATAGCTCTCACGTTCGCTACAGTTCTTGTTGTGTTGTTTGTAGTACATTCTACAAAAAAAGCAACACCACCTTGTCCATAACCTTCATACGTGATTTCTTCATAGTTCTCTGCATCGGCACCGCTTGCTTTCTTAATTGCACGTTCTACGTTGTCCTTAGGCATGTTTGCCCCTTTTGCATTCTGGATACATCTTCTCAGGGCCGGATTGGCTTCCGGATCTGTTCCACCAGCCTTTACAGCTAATGCAATGTCTTTACCTATTTTGGAGAATGTTTTGGCCATCTTATCCCATCTGGCCATTTTAGAAGCTTTTCTATATTCAAATGCTCTTCCCATTTTAATTTTAAATTTCCAACAAAATTACTTAAAAGTCAACAAAAAAAAAAATACCTCCAATTAAATTGGAGGTATTCATTATTTAGAAAAATTAATTATTTTTTCTTTTTAGCAGCAGCTTTTTTCTTAGCTGGAGCTTTTTTAGCTTTTTTCACTACAGTCTTCTTCTCTACAACTTCTAGATCAGATTTCTTAAGTGCATCCCAAGCAGCACCGTTGATAGCCTCAACAACTACTTTTCTGTCAACCATTCTTTCAGCGTCAGAAGCTTTTTCAGAAACAGTAGCGTCTCTTTCACCAACTCCTACAGATTTTAACTGATTACCGCTAACACCTCTAGCTTCTAGAGCACCTACTACTGAAGCAGCTCTTTGTCTAGAAAGTTTCAAGTTGTAAGCATCAGCACCTTTCTTATCTGTGTGACCAGTTACTAAGAATGTACCATCGTTAGATTGCTTAATGATTGTTGCAGCTTGATCTAATTTACCGCTAGATTCAGGTCTGATAGTAGCTTTATTGAAGTCAAATAAGATATCTTTAAGAGCACCTGTAGCCTCTTTAGCGATAACATCTTTTGGCTTAGGACATCCGTTGTATTCAGGAAGACCTGGAACAGTAGGACAAGCATCATCTTTATCTAAGATACCGTCACCGTCTGTATCTGGCCAAGGACAACCATTGTTTTCAGCAGGACCTGCTACTGTAGGACAAGCGTCATCTTTGTCGATTACACCATCACCGTCAGTATCTGGCCAAGGGCATCCGTTGTTTTCAACTGGACCTGCCACTTCTGGACATTGATCGTCTTTATCTGGAACTCCGTCACCGTCAGTATCAGGACATCCTTGGAATTCTGGTAAACCTGGAGTATCTGGACAAAGGTCATCTTTATCTAGGATACCATCCTTATCTCTATCTCTGTTTCCAAATCTGAATAAGATAGAAGCAGAAGCTTGCCAGAAGTTAGCCACTGTAGAGTTGTCACCTGGAGTTGATACATAATCTCCCTGAATACCAAGACCGAAGTTCTTAGTTACCCAGAAGTTAGCACCAGCACCTGTAGCAACTGTAAAGTGGTTAGCTTTACCGTTTTCGTTACCATCCTTACCATTAACAACAGTTTCGATTGGATTACCGTTAGCGTCAACAGATGTTCTAGGGAAAGTAAGAGCTGTATAGTCATGTCTTAAGTAGTTAGCACCAACTCTTAAATATGGATCAAACCAAGATTCTTCGTTCCATAAAAGACCTGCAGCGTGAGCTTGGAAACCAAGACCTGTCATTAGGAAAAATTCTTTCCCCATGTTGAATCTTTTGTTTTCAACGTTCCCAACAGAAGTCTGCCAGTCAATTACTAAACCTTTACCAACATTTCTAGCAACTGTTAACTTAGATAATGGAGGAGTAATAGAGAAGTTGTTCACATTGAACATACTCTTCGTCAAATTGTTAGCAGAGAACGTATTACTGAAGTTACCTCTTGCTGCTACGTGGTTTTCAGCATGAGCACCAACTCCGATTAACCACGGATTGTTGGTAGTCTGTGCGAAAACAGTAGAGGCAACAGTAAGCGCCAATGCTGAAATTCCTAATTTTAGATTTTTCATAGAATTAAATGATTAAATAATTGATAATGCAAAATAAATATAATTTTTCTTTATATACAAAGTTTTTCAAATGATTTTTAACTTTTCTTTAATATTCTGTCCAGGTTCCGTTTATTTTCTCTATCTTTTATCGCCTCTCTTTTATCGAAAAGCTTTTTCCCTCTACCCAGCGCTATCAGCACCTTTGCTTTACCTCGGTCAGTGATATATAATTTTAAAGGTATTATGGTGTTCCCAGCATCCTTTAACTTTTTTTCAAGTTTTTGTAATTCTTTTTTGTGCAAGAGCAATTTCCGTTCCCTTTTTGTTTTGTGATTGTAAAAAGTACCTAATTTATACTCATCAATCATCATGTTAATGATGTACAATTCCCCATCAATAAACTGACAGAAGGATTCTGTAATGGATGCTTTGGATGAACGTAAAGATTTTATTTCGGTACCCGTCAAAACCATTCCTGCTTCATATTCTTCAAGAATTTCATATTCAAAACGGGCTCTT
Source organism: Chryseobacterium indologenes (assembly GCF_018362995.1). NCBI lineage: Bacteria > Pseudomonadati > Bacteroidota > Flavobacteriia > Flavobacteriales > Weeksellaceae > Chryseobacterium > Chryseobacterium indologenes. The sequence continues at coordinate 3,947,805 of NZ_CP074372.1, read as the reverse complement.
CTGTTTAATATGCTAACTGTTTTCTCAATCTTCATCATTTTAAAATTTCGTTAATGAAATATATAAAAAATACCATACAATTAAAAACTTGACTATTATATTATTACAAAATACCCAAATTCTTTTCGTATTTTTGCGCCAAATTTACAAAACTATATGTTAACAGTATCTAACTTATCTTTACAATTCGGGAAAAGAGTTCTTTTTGACGAGGTAAATATTATGTTTACCAAAGGAAACTGCTACGGGATCATCGGAGCAAACGGTGCGGGAAAGTCTACATTCCTGAAAATATTAACAGGAAAGCAGGATCCTACAACAGGACATGTATCTCTGGAACCAGGGAAAAGAATGTCAGTTTTGGAGCAGGATCACTTTGCTTATGATCAATATACTGTTCTTGAGGCAGTTTTAAGAGGTAATAAGAAATTATTTGAGATAAAAGAGGAAATGGATGCGTTATACGCAAAAGAAGATTTCTCTGACGAAGACGGAATTAAAGCCGGCGAACTAGGTGTAATTTATGATGAAATGGGAGGTTGGACTGCAGAATCTGATGCGCAGACCATGCTTTCAAACGTTGGGGTTAAAGATGATATGCACTGGCAGATGATGAGCGAACTTGAGAACAAAGACAAAGTAAAGGTTCTTTTGGCTCAGGCTCTTTTCGGTAACCCGGATGTGTTGATTCTGGATGAGCCTACCAACGACCTTGATATCGATACGATCTCATGGCTGGAGGATTTCCTTGCAGACTATGAAAACACGGTAATCGTGGTATCTCACGACCGTCACTTCTTAGATACGGTTTGTACTCATATCGGTGACTTGGATTACGCTAAACTTAATCTTTACACAGGTAACTACTCTTTCTGGTACCAAGCTTCTCAGTTAGCAACAAGACAAAGAGCTCAGGCCAACAAGAAAGCTGAAGAGAAGAAAAAAGAACTTCAGGACTTCATTGCAAGATTCAGCTCAAACGTTGCTAAAGCAAAACAGGCTACAGCAAGAAAGAAAATGATCGACAAGTTAAACATTGACGATATTAAACCATCTTCAAGAAGATATCCGGCTATTATTTTCGAAATGGAAAGAGAGGCAGGTGATCAGATTTTAGATGTAAAAGGTCTTGAGAAAACAAAAGATGGAGAATTGCTATTCTCTAATATTGATTTGAATCTTAAGAAAGGAGACAAAGTAGCTGTACTTTCTAAAAACTCTTTAGCAATTACAGAATTTTTCGAAATTTTAGCAGGAAATGTAGAAGCCGACAAAGGAACTGTTGCATGGGGTGTTACAACTAACCAATCTCACATGCCTTTGGATAACACCAACTTCTTCCAGGAAGATCTAAGCCTGGTTGACTGGTTGAGACAATTTACAAAAAATGACGAAGAGCGTCACGAAGAGTTTGTAAGAGGATTCCTTGGAAGAATGCTTTTCTCAGGTGATGAAGCTTTAAAATCTTGTAAAGTACTTTCCGGAGGTGAAAAAATGAGATGTATGTTCAGCAGAATGATGCTTCAAAAAGCAAATGTTCTTTTATTGGATGAACCTACCAACCACTTAGACCTTGAAAGTATCACCACTTTGAACAACTCTTTATCGAACTTCAAAGGAAATCTTTTATTAGCATCTCATGACCACGAAATGCTTTCAACAGTCTGTAACAGAATTATCGAACTGACTCCTGCAGGAATTATCGACAGAGAAATGACTTATGACGAATACCTTGCTGATAAAAAGGTAAAAGAATTAAGAGAAAAAATGTATTCTTAATTCATAGAAATACATCATCAATAATAAATAGCTACTCTTTTCGGAGTAGCTATTTTTGATTAAATACATTAATAGTAAAAGCAGAATATTTATTTTTTGATAAACTTATGGCTAAGTTGAGTTCCGTCTGTATTTTTAATCACAAGGACATACACCCCTTTAGTCAATTGAGAAACATCTATCTTTTGGCCAACTTTATTAAATGACATAACTATGCTACCAGAAGCATCAAGTATTTTAGCTTCCACAAATTTTCCTTTTCCTATTACATACAAATAATCTGACGTCGGATTGGGATAGACATTCACATCATTATTCTGTAAGTGATTCTCTTTCGTACCTAAGCTAGCTGCTGTAACTGAAATATCATCCAATAACAACATTCCAATTGTTCCTCCTGCTGTGTAATTATTAAATCCAAAATAATAAGTACCTGAAGCTGCAGGTGTAATTGTAAATGTTGCAGGTGTAGCAGTCGTCACATTTACATCTGGATAATCAACAATAGCGTTTGTCATTGAGGTATCTGCAGGAGCACCACCATATGCCACTTTTAAACTTTGTGAACCCGAAAAACTAGCATAAAGAAAACTAAACGTATAATTGATTCCTGCCTGTAGATTTACACCTTGTGTATAAAACCAGATATTTGTATTTGTTGTAGTAGATGTATTGCTAAAAAGCACTTTTTGATCAAACCCGATTACGCTTCCATAAGTGTTAACTACCTGCCAATTATTACCTGTATTATTAATCACCTGAGTTGAAGTACAGCCAGGAATTGAATTATCTGGAGTAGTATTAAAATTCTCTATATAAGGTACATTTACGACTGCACATAGCGTAGTAAAATTTACAACAGGAGCCCAGTCACCTGTACTCCCTCCTCCACAATTGCTTCTCACCCAAACATTATACGAGGTATTTGGAGACAATCCTGAAATATTTGTTGAAGATCCGCTAACTCCTGTAGTAGGTGTAGTTGAACTAGTTGGAGTTGTGCTGGAAGTGCTTGTGTAAATTTCATAAGATGAAATTCCAGCAACCGGATTCCAGGAAATATCAACAGAACTTGAAGTAACATTGGAAGAAGTAACATTATCCGGAGTTATACAACTGTTTGCAGCTTTATAAGAAAAGCCAAAAACACATAAAATCCCTGATCCTGATGAAGTTTTAGTCACTTTAACACTTGAAATATTCTTAGTCTGATTTGCAGCGTTAATTGGCAAAGCAATCTCATACAATCTTGGATTATTAATATTATTTTCAATAGCATCACTTACCCTACTTGTTCTACCAATTCCTTTGATAGCGAAAGAAGTTCCTCCATACCAATCATTCACATTATTATTAGTAAATGCCTGACTTGTTCCATCTGTAAAAGTCACAAGAATATCCGCTGTAGAACTGCCACTTCCTGTAGTTGCCAACATATATAATTTTGAAGCTTTTGGAGTTGAACCAAATGATAAAGTTCCGGAGTCATTTGCATTTAAGAGCCTTAAGGAATTATTAGAGCTATAAGGAGCCAATTGAAACGTTAACCCTGATGTATTTACTGAATTAACTAAACCATTACCTGGCAATCCTGAAACAGGACTTATCCCCGAACCGTTGACAAAATCCGTTGACATAAACACATACCCATTGGTTGGGGTATCCACACTTTGCGAGGTACTAGAAGAAGCCGTTCCCGCACCATTTGCTATAAGATCTTCATTATAGCCACTTGTAACATTTAAGGTTTGATAGCTTTGAGCATTGACTTGACCACAAAGAATAGCAGCCATTAAGCCAAGTAAGGCAAATGTAATTTTTTTATTCATTATTTATATTTTATTCAATACAAATGTAAAAATTAAAAATAAATAATCAATAAATTAACTATAATTAACAGATTAAAACCAAACAAATAACATAAAAATTATATTATAATAATTGAAATTTAATATATCCTAAAAAATCTTATTATTAGTTTTAATGGATATTTTTTTCGATTTCTATACTTTACGTTATTTTAAATTTTTTCATAAATCCCATAAAAAAACCTCAAAGAAATTCTTTGAGGTCCTATTTTAATCGTCTAAATTATTTTATCAACTTTGTTTTGGGTAAAGTTACCGTTCCCGGATCTTTCCATAACCCGTCCTTCTCAGCTCGTTTTTTAATAGATTCTGCCCTTTTGTTACTGTCAGGGTGAGAATTGAACATTTTTTCAAAGTTCGTTTGTGTACTTCCTTCTGAGAGCAGCGCTAACTTTTTGAAAGCTGTATAAGCCCCTACAACATCATATTTATTAGCTTTCATAAAATCATATGAGTAAGTATCTGCCTCTGATTCCTGTTTTTTGCTGTGTGAAGCATCCAAAAATGCATTAGCCATCTTTCCTACCTGACTTTCATTAAGAGTAGCTACAGCAGAAGAAGCCGATGATGCAGCATCTAGTGCCGCCGCTTTCAGATAAGCAGATTTCATTGCATCTTTTGTATCCTGATTTTTCACGTGCCCAATCTCATGCCCGATAACCGCTAGCAATTCATTGTCCGTCATGATATCCATCAGAGAAGAGAATACGCGTACACTTCCGTCCGCGCAGGCAAACGCATTGATATCTTTAACTTTATAAACTTTATAATTCAAATTCAGACCGTCCTGAGATTTGTGCTTTCCAAACAGTTTGTTCAGTCTCACAGTGTATGGGTCTTTAGGTCCTGCTACAGCATTATTTTTATCCATCCAGTCTACTGACTCTTTGGATAATTTAACCGCATCTTCGTTCGTAAATGTTAGAGCTTTTGCACCATTTGAAACCATTCCGGCAGCTTTCCCGAGGTTAATTTTTTGTGCATTAATCGAATACATAGCCCCAAATAACATAAGGCATAGAGTAATTTTTTTCATAGTCATTTAAAATTTTGGAGCACGAAGATAGCCTTTTTTTAACAATTATTAAGTCGAAACTTCGTTCCAGTTCTTTCTGGAATGCTATTTTTTTTCCTTATTTTTGTGAAATGAGTCAAAAATGGATTTATAAGCCTGAACCCGATGAGGAAGTTGTGGACAGACTAAGTTCGTCACTTGGTTTTGGTACTTTTGAATCTAAAATCCTCGTTTTAAGAGGGATTGACAATTATCAAAAGGCCAGAGAATTCTTCAAACCAAACCTTAACGATATACACAATCCGTTTTTAATGGCAGATATGCAAAAAGCTGTAGAGCGTATTGCAACGGCTATTGAAAATGGTGAAAAAATATTGGTCTATGGTGACTATGATGTGGACGGAACCACAGCGGTTGCTCTGATGTACCTTTATCTCAGCAAAATTGTTGAGAAAAAATATCTGGACTATTATATTCCTGACAGAAATTCTGAAGGATATGGAATTTCTACTGAAGGAATTGATTTTGCCAAAGAAAATGGATTTTCATTAATCATTGCTCTGGATTGCGGAATAAAGGCTATTGATATGATCAACTATGCCAAAAATCTGGAAATAGATTTTATTATCTGTGATCATCACCTTCCAGGTGAAGAAATTCCTGATGCTGCGGCCGTACTTGACCCTAAAAGAACTGACTGCCGATATCCTTTCAAAGAACTTTCGGGATGTGGCGTAGGCTTTAAGCTTTGCCAGGGATTAAATACAATTTATAAATTACCGGAAGCGGAATTATTTGAACTTACTGATCTTCTGGCCATTTCTATTGCTGCCGATATTGTTTCCATGACAGGTGAAAACAGAGTACTGGCTAAAATGGGATTGAAAACCCTTAGAAAAACCAGAAATCTGGGATTAAGATTGCTGATTCCTGAGGATAAGCTTTCTCATTTTGAAATTTCAAATATTGTTTTTGAAATAGCTCCTAAAATTAATGCAGCCGGAAGAATCTCCCATGGTAAAGCGGCCGTAGAACTTATGGTTTCTGACAATCTGAAACACGCCAACCAGATTGTAGGTGATATCATGAACCTCAACGACGAAAGAAGAGAGCTGGATATGAATTCTACTCTTTCTGCATTGAACCAAATTATAGAATCTCAGCAGGAAACCAAGCACACAACCATTGTTTATCATCCTGAATGGAATAAAGGAGTAATTGGAATTGTAGCTTCCCGACTTATTGAAACATATTATAAACCTACCCTGGTATTTACTGATGGTAATAACGGGGAAATGGTAGCTTCTGCAAGATCTGTTTCTGACTTCGATGTGCATGAAGCTCTTGATATGTGTTCTGAATATTTTCTTAAGTTTGGGGGCCATCATGCGGCAGCCGGACTTTCTATGGAGAAAGACAAATTTGATGCTTTCAAGGAAAGGTTTGAAAAAATTGTTTCTGAAAAAATCAAAGACCATCAAAAAGAACCTTCCATTGCCATTGATACTGAAATTACAGTTGATGAAATCAACAGAGAGTTTATCAATTTCCACAGAAAACTGGCTCCATTCGGGCCTCACAATATGAAACCTATCTTTACATTGACCAACCAGAAATTGTCAGGTTATGTGAAAACGATGGGGAAAGATAATAATCATCTGAAGTTTTATATCAAGCAGGAATCTACAGGACGAAATATTGAATGTGTAGGATTCAAGCTAGGACCATTTGTTGAAGATTTTAAAAATAAAAATTTCGACCTTGCTTTTACCCTTGAAGAAAATCACTGGAAAGGCAATGTCACTCATTATCTAAATATTAAGGATGTGAAATTCAGGGATTGATAGGAGTTGCAGGATTTAGTTTGCAGGTAATAGAAATCAACTATCCCTTGTAAATCTTAAAAAGAATCCTGATATCAATATTTAGATACTGTTACCTATCACCCGCTACCTACTATCTAACAAAAAATGAAAAAAATCGGTTTATTTTTCGGATCATTCAATCCAATTCATATCGGACATCTTATTCTGGCGAATTATATTCTGGAAAATTCTGATATGGATGAGCTTTGGTTTGTAGTGAGCCCACAAAATCCGTTTAAAGACAAAAAATCTTTACTGAATGACCATAACAGATTGGATATGGTACAGCTGGCAGTAAAAAATTACCCCAATATGAGAGCTTCCAATGTGGAATTCTCTCTTCCGAAACCAAGTTACACAATTGATACTCTTACCTATCTTCATGAAAAATATCCTGAATATTCTTTCAGCCTGATTATGGGAGAAGATAATCTGAAGAGTCTTCATAAATGGAAAAATTCTGATATCCTGATCAAAAATCATCATATCATTGTTTATCCAAGGGTATTTGAGGGAGAAAAGAAAGATTCTGACTATTTACAGCATGAAAATATTTCTCTGATCAAGGCGCCGGTTATAGAACTTTCTGCCACTGAAATCCGTACTATGATTAAAGATGGTAAAAATGTAAGGCCTATGCTGCCACCTGAAGTTTTTGAATATTTGGATGGTAGTAATTTTTATCAATAAGCAATGAAATTATATTTATTCTTATTCTCTGTTTTTTTGCAAAGCTGTTTTTATGCTCAGGAATCAACAACCTTAAAAAGTGACTCTCTTAAAGAATTACAAAAAATTGCTCTTGCTGAAAGGATAAACTATAATAAAAAGCGCTGCAGCGAAGATTCAATCAGAGCTGTAAAATCTTCGGAAATTCAAAATAAATATTTTATCAATATTGCTGCTCCCTCTGGTGATAAGTTTTTGCCAGGAGAAGAACTCAGAATGATTTTAAAAAAGCATAATATCATTTGGGGCGGAGAATGGATGGGCAGTGATATGGGCGGTTATTCAGGTGAATGTTATTATTCTGTAATGACTGAGTTGACTGAAAAAAAGTTTGGTAAAGATTTTATTGACGGTCTCGTTAAAGAATCTGTAGCTATGTATGTAAAAAAACACCCTGATAAAATCTTTGATAACGATGAGCATTGTGAATGGACTTATAAAGGTAAATATCTCAGTTATACAGATGATAATGATCAGTTAAATAAAGATTTCTTCCATAGTTTCACCTATCCGGAAGGTTATGAAAATTACAATCCTTCTTTTCAAAAATATCGTTCAAGCACCGTGGTTACGCTTACATTAGATCAAAAAGGAAAGGTTTTGAAGCATCAATTTAGTCATCGTATTTATAATGATCACAATTTGAAATATATCTCTTATTTCGAAAAGGAGATCAATAAGTTTATAAAATACACTAAATTTGAGCCTGTAAAATACAGTGGATATCCGGTAAAAAGCGAAACTTCCTTTTTTATCTACTATAAATAATGATTCATGAACTTCATCGAAAAATTTTTCTCAAAATATTCTCAGGAAAAAATCATCAAATGGTTTAAACAGATTTGTGTTGCAGAAGCTGTTTCATGTCTTTTACTGTACTGTGTTGCGATGATCTGGATCCGATATGATGAAAATTTATATTCTATTATCTTCATCAGCGTTATCGGCAGTTTACACGGATTATTTTTTACGCTTTACCTTATACTCTGCCTTCCTGCAAGAAAAATTTATCATTGGGATGATGAAGATTTTGTTTTTGCCTTATTATCGGCATTCTTCCCCTTTGCAACGGTTTGGGTAGACAAGAAATTAGCCCGATTCGACAGAGAATAAAATAAAAATATTGTATAAAAAAGGACCTGTTCGGTCCTTTTAATTTTTATAGTTATAACCGGTCTTTCTTACATATTCTTTGCTAGGTTTGAGTTTTCGGAAGATCTACTACACTGACTGTAGATCTGTTATTGCAGGGACCATCATTATGTTGGCCCTATCTAATTCCGTTGGTAGCGACCAAAGCCCTTGATGCATTTACATATCTGGATTTCGTTACTTTTATATGGTAAAATTTTCTTTTACCGCAGCACAATAATAATCATTGTTATTTTTTCTCATTTCTCGTCAAATATTTTTTCAAATTTCAACCTATTTAATTTTATCATGTAACAAAATTGAACTTTAAATTGTCTAATTAAGTAACAAAGTCATTGAAGCTTAAAATTGATGTAAAATTTTAGTTACTGACAATCAATTACTTAAATAATAATTAAAAACATTTTAAGTACTTTGCATTGCATGATACTAAATTTATTATATATCTTTGCAATGTAAAATAACAAACCATACAAGCTATTAATTAAAAAATAATATCATGAAAACTCAAATTCTTATTGCAGCACTCTTTTTCGGTGGACTTGTAACTGCAGCTGCCCAGCAGAAAAAAGACAGTTTGAAAGTAAATGCTATTGATGCAGTGAATATCAAGAAGCAGGTTTTCAAAAAACAGGGAGACCGTTTAGTGTACGATGTAGCTTCTTCATCTATTGCTAAAGGAACGAACACCTTTAATCTTTTGAAACAAACTCCCATGATTTCCAGCATAGACGGAAAAACACTGAAGATTTTGGGAAAAAATGATGCGGTGATCTACATCAACAATAAGAAAACAAATATGGATTCTGAGGCACTGATTGAAATGCTGAAGTCTACTCCATCCGAGGATATCCAGAAAATTGAAGTGATTACGGTTCCCGGAAGTGAATTCCAGGTTGAATCCAAAGAAGGGGTGATTAATATTGTCATGAAAAAAAGCAAGAACAACGGTTACAACGGAACGTTGAAAATGCAGAATGAGCAGGCTTATTACAATAATCCTAATGCAGGAGCTTCTTTTAACTTCAGACAGGGAAAATGGTCCGGTAATTCAAATTTCAGAACAGGAAGCTGGACAGACAGACAAAGATATACGCTCTCTAACGGAGATCCTACTTTCAGAAATGAATCATATGGGTTTAATGATGATCCTAATAAAAATTTTGGCGGAGGATTTAATGTTGATTATGAAATCAATAAAAAACATAGTCTTGGCTTTTCCTACAACATGAGATATAATAAAAGCTTCAATTCTGTACTGGATATTACCAACTGGCAAAATGGGGTTTTAAATAACAGAACGATTAATAATGAAGATGCTCAAACCAGAAATCATTCATTCAATTTAAATTATGAAATGAAAACAGATTCTCTGGGAAGCAAGCTTACCTCAAACATTTCTTACCTGTGGTTCAACAGAGATAAAGTAAGTTTTAACGAAAGTCTTCCTTTAACAAATGACACCATCAACAAGTATTCGGCCCTTCATCAATCAGTACCCCAGATCATTAACAATTATGCCGCTAATATCGATTATCTGAAAAAAACAGCTAAAGGTGCAACATGGTTAATGGGAATCAGCTACAACCATACGAACACGGATAATGACACCAAACAAGACAAATTAATAGGCAGTGATTTTGTGATAGATCCCAAACAAACCAATCACTTCATTTATAAAGAAAATATTTTAGGTATTTACCTGAACTATGAACGTAAACTGACTGAGAAAATATCCGGAAAAATAGGAGCCCGATATGAAATGACCAGAAGTACCGGAGAAATTCTTGAAAAAACAGGGTTTGAAAGAAATTATAACAATCTCTTACCTTATCTGAATTTAAATTATGCCATCAATTCTGATCACAACCTGAGCTATACTTTCTCGAGCAGAATCCGAAGACCAAGATTCTGGGAACTGAACCCATCCAGAACTTACTTCACTCCTACGAATTATACACAGAACAATCCGTTTGTTCTTGCTTCAAAATTTTATAATCAGGAGCTGAACTATATGTACAAAAATGCATTCTACGCTAATCTTAGCTTTAATATGGTGGAAGATGCCTCTGCTTCTGATATGCTTCCGTTACAAGGGACTTTAACAGCTCCTGAAAAGGATAAAAATGGAAATATTCTCTATGATCCAGATGGAAATATGATCATGCAAACAACAAGATTCCTAAGATATATAAGAACCAATTACGGTAAAAACAGAGAACTCGCTCTTACGCTGGGAATGAATAAATCATGGTTTAAAGACATATGGACAACCAACTATTCTGTCAATTTGGGCTATGTTACCTACAAAGGCGGAGTATGGGAAGACCCGACATCTCAGCTAGGCCAGTATGAATCCGAGTCACTGGATCCTTATATCATTGATGTAAAAAACTACAATATGTCTGCAACTATCAATAACATTATCAGACTTTCATCCAAGAAAGACTGGTTTTTAGGAGTCAATTACTTCTTTGCAAGCCAGACAGCGATGGAAGGTGGTATGATAGGCGCAAGACAAAGCTTCGATCTCAGTCTGAAAAAAATTGCAGGCGACTGGACTATCGTAGCGGAAGTAAGCGATTTATTTAACCAAAGCTTTTACAGGATTAAGGGAGTACAGCCTAACGGAAAATATAACAATATCACCAATTTCAACTATCCAAGACTGATGAGCATCGGGGTTACTTACAATTTCGGAAATCAGAAACTGAAAAAAGCAAGGGAAATGAAATCAGCTAATGATGCTGTAAAATCAAGAACCTAATCTATAAAACTTATATCACTAAACCACTCTTAAATAAAAAACAACATGAAACGTATAATTTTGTCAATGGCTATCGTATTCGGTACTTGTGCATTTGCCCAGGAGAAGAAATCTGATACGGCAAAAACAAAAAATATAGAAGGAGTTACCATTACAAAACAGGTTTTCAAAAAGCAAAGTGACCGTTTTGTATATGATGTGGCAGCATCTCCTGTAGCTAAAGGAAATACCACTTTCGACCTTCTGAAGCAGACTCCCCTATTATCTTCCACAGATGATAAAACATTAAAAATCGCCGGAAAGAATAATGCCCTGATCTATATCAACGGAAGAAAAAGCAATATGGACTCTGAGTCCCTGGCACAGTTCCTGAAAAATACTCCGGCTGAAAACATTCAGAAAATTGAAGTTATTACCGTTCCGGGAAGTGAATTCCAGGTTGAATCATCAGACGGGATCATCAATATCGTTTTAAAGAAAAAAATGAGTGACGGTCTCAACGGAAATATGAGGATGTCTAATACAACCAGTAAATACAACGGAAGCCAGGCCAGCTTCTCTGCCAACTACAGAAAAGGTAAACTGGGAGTGAGCGCCAATCTTAGCGGTGGTGAAAATATAGAGGCACAAACTTACACATTAAGAAATGGAACAGCCAAAACATCTAACGAATCTACGGGAGATATTGATGATCCGAACAAAAACATCGGAGGCTATCTGAATATTGACTATCAGCTGAATGATAAAAGCAATCTGGCCTTATCATGGAATACCTGGGCCAATAAAAGCTATAACTCAACGGTAGACTTGTTCAATACCATAAAAAAAGCAAGTACAGAAAAACCGGAATATACCTGGTCCAAAAACAAAGAAGATGCAAGATCTTATAACAATTCCGTGAATTTAAATTATGAATTAAAAACGGATTCATTAGGCAGTAAACTGAATGTAAATGCAGCTTATCTTAACTACAGAAGATTTCAGTACACGGATAACAAAACCTTCGCATCAGATATTGACAAAGTTGTAGGATCAAGAACAAGACAAGTCATTCAGGACCTTCCACAGATCATCAATAACTTCTCCGGAATGGTGGATTACAATCAGAAATTTAAAAATGACCTGACAATTTCCGTAGGAGGAAACTATAACAAAACCAAAACAGACAACGATTCTAAAAACATAACATATTCTTTTGATCCCATAGAGGCTCCGGACTCAAGGCCCAATCATTTTATCTACGATGAAAACATCTACGGAATGTATGTAACTGTTGAAAAGAAGATCTCGGATAAAATTTCCGGAAAAGTGGGAGCAAGATATGAGATCACCAACAGTCTTGGAACTTCTGACAATGCACCTACAGACGAACTTAAAAGGATTGAAAGGAATTACAGTAATATTCTTCCTTATCTGAGTTTCAACTATGCAATTAATGATAAAAACAATATTTCCTATTCCTTTTCAAGCAGAATGAGAAGACCGAGCTTCTGGGAAATCAATCCGGTAAGAAACATTCTTACAGATGATAATTATACTCAAAATAACCCATTTGTAAAGGCTTCATCTACCTATAATCAGGAGCTGACTTATATGTACAAAAATTCATACTTCCTGATTTTAAATCATTCCTATATTCAGGATGCTATAACCCAGGTTCCGCTTCAGGGTTATCCGGTATCACCTGACGGTAAAGTAGGAGAAAATCCTGTTCTTAGATATATAAGAACCAATTTTGGAAATAAACAGGAAATGTCTGCCATGATAGGTATTCAGAAGTCGTTCTTCAAACAGTACTGGACAACCAACTTCAATATCGGAGTACAGCATAACATTAACAATGGAAGCCTTGATATTGATCCTACAACAGGAGACCGATTCAGAAATCAGGATGGTAAAGATATAGTATACACCAACAAAACAAATTCTACAAGTCTTTTGATCCAGACCAACAACACGATCCGTCTTGACAAAAAGAAAACATGGTTCTTTGGTGTTAATTATTTCTTCGTAGACAAGCAGCAGATCGAACTTGGATTACTAAAAGGTTTAATGAGCTTAGACCTCAGCATCAAGAAAATGTGGAACGACTGGACTTTTGCAGTAAACGTGAATGACATCCTTAATACCAATATCGTTAAAATTGAGGACTTCCAGGAGAACGGCAATTATAATTACATCCACCAAAACCGTTACAACAGAAACGTAATGGTAAGTCTTACCTATAATTTCGGAAACCAGAAAGTGAAAAAAGTACGAGACATCGAAGGTGCATCAGATGCCATCAAAAGCAGAACAAGATAAAAGATTATCTTTCTTCATATTCAATTAATTATTCTTTACAGTATCCGCTGATTCTTTTCAGCGGATTTTTTATATTTAATTGCTATGAAAAAAAACATATATATTATTTCGGTTTGCTTAATCATGTTTTTTCTATGGACTGGCTGTAAAGAGAAAAAGATAGAACTGGGCAAAGATATAAGCTTTGATAAAGAAGAAAATATTCATTATGGAAATAGCCCGGAACAGATTATGGATCTGTATGTTCCCAACAAAAAAGATCAGGGCAAAAAAGATGTATTTATCATGATTCATGGTGGAGGCTGGCGCAGTGGAAATAAATCACAATTGACTTTCTTCACACTTTCTATGATGCAGAAATTCCCTGATCATATTTTCGTCAATATGAACTATAGACTGACATCGGCTACTCAATTTGGACTTCCAAACCAAACTGATGATATTAAAAAAGTAACTGAACTATTAAAAAATAAACTGGGCTACAACCCCAGCCTGATTTTATTAGGAAACAGCGCCGGCGGGCATTTGTCTATGCTATATGCTTATCAATCTGATACTGATAAAAAAGTAAAAGCCGTGATTAATATTGTTGGTCCAGCAGATCTCTCAGATCCTGGTTTCAAAAACTACCCGGAATACTCTTTTGTGGAAAAACGACTTGTTGATCCCCGTGTACAGAAATCGGGAATATCACTAATAGATTTCGCAAGTCCTGTAAAATGGATAAAAGAAAACTCCCCTCCTACTTTATCTTATTATGGAAACTCGGATCGTGTCATACCCTCTACTCAAGCAAAAATCTTAGATTCAATTTTAAATAAAAACCATGTTATCTATGAGTCTTATCAGTTCAATGGTGGACATCTGGATTGGGATAAGCAGCCCAATGATAAGCTTCTGATCAATAAAATTGAAACTTTTCTTAAAAAAACAGACAAAAAATAACACGTTCTGATATTTCAAAACGTGTCATTTTTTTATAATTTAATTGTATTTATTCAGACTTTGCAACGGCTGTTCTTTCCGAAACTCCATTGGCATTGAAAGCTTCAATCTGGAAATAGTAAGCATCTGTTCTGTCTGCTCCTGTAAAGAAATATTCATTCTTACCGTATACCATAATGCTTCCGTACAGTTTATCAGGAGATTTTCCAAAATAGATTACGTAACCGTCTGCATCAGGATTCTGCTGCCATTTCATCCAGATGCTTCTTCTTTCACCATATTTCTTAGGGTCAGCTCTTAAAGGTACAAACCCTTCTACTTTTGCAGGCTGCTTCCCGGCACCTTTTCCGAATACCCTGAAACCACTCAATGCAAATTTTCCTGTAGGCATTTTCAGATTTTCCATTTTCAGGAAACGGGCTTTTGCGGGCTGCTCCAGTTCTACATAATCATGAGGAACATCTTTTGTATTTTTACTTTTATCTACAATCACATTCCACTTTTTCCCGTCATTGGAACCGTAGATTTTGTATTGATGCATTTTCCCTAAAGTTTTCCCCATAAACTCTGCATCCTGATCCGCATAATTGATCTGAATAGCATTGATGGTAGAAACCTCACCAAGATCTGTCTGAAACCATTCTCCGGAATTTCCCGTTTTGGCACTCCAGTATGTTTTGATATCTTCATCTACAGCATAATTAGGCTGATATCCACCTAAAGTAGATGAAACCTGAACCGGTTTGTTATAATTCAACAGCATCCATCCGGCAAAAAGACCTTTTGTAAAATCTTTTCCCTGTGCATACTGCGGAAGGTATGTAGGATAATCACCATAAGCCGTATTACAGTACATTACATCATCCTTATCAAAACCTGCCGGCCAGATTCCCAGTCTTCTTTCAAAATTATTTTTAGTAGAAATAAAGATGGTTGAAATGTGCCACCAGTTTTTATAATTGTCTTCAAAAGTAGCTCCGTGGCCAGCACCTCTGGCAAAGCCTCCCGGTTTATAGGAAAACGGATTATGCTGCTGGTATTCGAAGCCTTCCAAAGGATTTTTACTCACATATACTCCATCAGAATATCCACTGAATTCTGTTGCCGGAGCACCATACTGCATATAATATTTTCCATTATGCTTCGTCATCCACGCTCCTTCTACAAAAGGCTGAAGAAAAACATTATCATTGTATTCCCCAAACCTTTCCCAGCCATGATCTTCTGGTTTTAGTTTAATAATAGGTTTTACAAAACCTTCGGATTGAAGATTCTTCACTTTGACTTCTGTTCCCAGCAGCGGCCACTCATTGCTGGAGCCCCAATACAGATATAATTTATTTTTATCTTCATCATAATGGAATGCAGGATCCCATGCCCCCACTTTTAAAGTATCCACAGCAATTTTCCAGTCATCTTTCGTGGGATTGGTGCTTTTCCAGATCGGAAAATCCTGTTCCCAGGTAGAACCATAGACATACAGAGTGTCTTTCATAGCCCAGACAGCGGGAGCATTAAGGTCATGGGTATATTTATTGTCTCTGAGAAATTTCCTTTTGACAAACTTCCAATCCAGCATATCATCACTGTACCAGTATCCTTCCTGATTTGTAGAAAAAAGAAACAGTTTATTTTTAAAATTAACAATCACCGGATCTGCCGTAGCACGGTGTTTCCCTTGTTTTGAAAAAACTTCGAAAGGAGTATACCCATAATCAATATTGATCGGATTACAGAATGTCTTCTGCTGTGCTCCTACAATGATTCCGAGAAAAATTGCTAAGGACAGAAAATATTGTCTCATTTTTAGATTTTAAAGATTGCCGCAAAGTTAGCTAACTTTTTTTGGTTTTCTCCAAATAAAGCCATCCAGCAGATAATGAGTAAGCTGAGGCACGACTAATAACGGCACCAGAAACTGGAACCATTTTTCTGAGAGCATCACATTCAGGGAAAAATGCTCATTCCAAACCAGCGTTTCCCATAAGAATTCTTCTACAAAGGCAAATCCTAAAATAATGCTCACAAATAAAAATATTCCTGAAAAAGATTTAAAAATCTGCATCCCATTCAATTTATTATTTTCCTTTTGATGTATTTCCCTGATATAAATCAATGCGATATAAGGAATCCCATGGGAAACCACATTCAGAAAAGTAAAAAGAAGATCATTGTTGAAATACACTATTCCAAAATACCAGGAAAGAAAAGTTCCCGAGATCAGTGCTGTTTTGGGAATATTAATTCTTTTGGTTTTAAAAGCTTCAAAAGCAGTTTTAACAATCCAGATAATCAGAATGCTAAAATATATGACTGTGAGTAAATGAGTATAATCCGGAAGATTTTTAAGCCAGTCAAATTCATTATTAACAAACCAGGTAAAAGCACGCGGTGTACTGAACCAGTATAACATAGGATAGATTGTTGCGGAATAAACAGCCACCTCATCTATTTTCTTGCTCCAATTATTCGGTTCAAAACGGGCATAGATTCTCATAAATCCGTACTGCTGCCGTATAAAATGAAAAACGGCAACCAGTGCCAGTACCGACCAGAATGTCAGACTCCCGAATTGGAACAGGGCAATTCCCAATATCCAGCTTACAGCAGGAATACCGAGATAAAGCAGCTTATTCTTCTGTACTTCTCCTTTTACAAAATAGGTTTTGAACAGTGTAGAATACACGTGAGCCACATCTACAAAAACAATCAGAAAAAGCCATGTGTAAAAGGAATAATGATTTTCCAGCCCCTGAATCTGTTTCTGAAAAAGAAAGATAATCAGCAATACCACAAAAGGCGGTGATAAGATAAACCACCAGTCTGTTTTTGCATTATGTATCCAGGGCTGTTTCATTGTATTATTTTAAATCATTCTTTCTGCAGTCCGGATTCCCTGATAGAAAGCTTCTTCAAAAATAGATATTCCTGAAATATCGGAATGAGCAAAGAAAATTTTATCTTCAATAGGTTCTTTTGCTGTTTTGGTTTTTTCTCCAAAAATCTGATCAGGAACCGGAGCAATCATGGCATGTCCTATTTTATGAAACTGCATTTCCAGAATAAAATCCTCTATCAAAGGATGTGCTTTCTTCAGATCCTCCAAAACTAAAGTTTTCAGTTCAGCATCTTTCATAGCATACAGTTTTTTCCTTGCTTTCCTACAATCTCCGGTTGAAAAACTCTTATAATGGGTAATCACTTTTTCACCCATAATCTGATTCAGATTCTGATGCTGATCAAAAATATACCCCAATCCCGAAGATCCATAAATCACATTATCCCAGGCCAACTCTTCATCCCCTCCGAATTCATTCTTCAGGGTAATGGTTGTTAAAAGCCAGGGAACATAGTTGAATGAAGCCGCTTTCTGATGATTAAAAATCCTTTCGTTTACAAACTGCGGTGATGCAAACAGTACTTTATCTGCAATGATTTTCTTTGTTTTTTTCTGAGTGTTATCAAAACTAAGAACTTCAACTTTATCATTAATTTTCACATCAAAAACCAGATTTCCGGACCTATGCTTTCCTTCTGTATATTTTGAAAAATGTTTTGCCAATCTTGCATTTCCTTCAGGCCATGTGAAGACCTGATCTTTATATTTCGTACTCCAATTGTTTTTTCTTCCTGCAAAATAATGAATTCCTGCCCATGCAGAAACGTAATCTATTCCTAATCCGAAGTCATCTCTGCAGGAATAATCCAGCAGCCAAAGGAGTTCTTCGGAGTGATAATTATTTTCTTTGAGCCAGTCTTTAAAAATGACCTTTTCAAGCTTCAAAACCTCATCATCTTTGCTAGAATCATGTACAGGAATAGCAAACCAATATTTTCCTTCTGCATCTTTCTTTAAACGAAATTCGTCCATCAACTTAAAAAAACGGTTAAGCTCTTGCTGGATTTCTGCTGAAATTCCTCTTTGTGGAACAATATCGTTCTGCCAGGAGTTTTTATAGAACAGTCTTTCCTGCTGTGGGAAAGTCATTTGGTATTCATCAAGGATTGGTTCTCCGCTATCCTCAATTCCTAAACAGATTCCGCATTCTTTCAGGAATTCGATGATTTCTATATTCTCTTTGTTCGGCAACGGTAAATAATGGGCTCCTAACGGAAATTTTGAAAATGAATTCTGGCCGTTGGAAGAATTTCCTCCCAGATGATTTTCCATTTCAAGGAGAAGATAATCCTGTTCATTATTCTGACTGAAAAACCTGCACGCTGAAAGACCGGAGATTCCACCTCCGACAATAAGATACTTAGTGTGGACAACTTCCGAAAACTGTGGAAAATCTTTTGCCCACAGCCGATGTCCGAGAACATGATTGGTTCCGGTGATCTTCAGCAGCAATGATTTTACTTTCTTTCCGCAATACTGCAAAAAGGGAAGCATAAGGCTACCTAAAAATATAGTTTTAAGAAAATCCTTTCTACTGTACTTTTCCCCACTCTTCATCAAAATAACGAACTAGTATCTGGTTATCCAGACGGTTAACTTCTACATCTTTCACCTTCATATCTTTATTGAAATAAGACATCTGTGAAAAATTATAATCATAGTATTTCAAACCGGGAAGTTTTCTGTAAATCCTGTTGTTGATGGGCTCAAATGAAGCCATAGAAAATCCCCATTCTCCGAAAGACGGAACATAGGTGTGATACGCTGCTGTGAAAGGAAAAATCTGATTGATCGTTTTTTCTATACACCAGAAAGATTTAGGCGCGAAATACGGAGAGGTGGTCTGAACCACAATCTTTGTATCAAGGGTAGTCAGTCTTTCCAATTCTTTATAAAACTGCAGGGAGTATAGTTTTCCTAAGCTGTAATTGGATGGATCCGGAAAGTCTATGATGATAACATCAAACTTTTTTTTGCTCTCCTTTACCCAAATGTAAGCGTCTTTATTAATGATCTCCACTTTCGGATTGGAAAAAGAATTCTGGTTCAGTCTTCGCATGGTTTCGTTGGTCTTGAAAAACTGAGTCATTTCTCCATCAAGATCTACCAGTGTGATTTTTTTAACGTCTTTATATTTTAACACTTCTCTCGCTGCAAAACCGTCGCCACCTCCCAGAATCAGAACGTTATCAATCTTTTTTGCCATAGACATCGCCGGATGTACTAAAGCTTCATGATAGCGGTATTCGTCAGTGGAAGAAAACTGTAAGTTATTATTCAAATACAAGCGAAATTCATGAGTATTTCTTGTTAAAACAATCCTTTGGTAAGGAGAGCTTTTGGTATAGACTACATTTTCACCATATAATTTTTCTTCAGAATAAGACAAAATAGTATCAGAGAAAATAAAAAGTCCTACCAATACAATAAATGCTGAAATTGATTTTACTTTTAATGAAAACGGTTTTGACAGTTCTCTTTTAAGGTAATAGCATAAGAATATAGCGATCGAAATATTAATGAGTCCGAAAAACAAAGGTGTCTTGACAATTCCCAGCTTCGGAATCAAAACCAGCGGAAATAGAATGGATGCCAGCAAAGCCCCGATATAATCGAAGGCAAAGACATTGGAAACTAAATCTTTAAACTGTACTCTATCTTTCAGAATATTCATTAAAAGCGGAATTTCCACTCCAACGAGACATCCTGTGAAAAAGACGAAAAGGTAGAGAACGCTTTCAAAATGTGCAAGTGTATTAAACAAAGTAAAGAGCACAACAGAGCTGATTCCGCCTACGATTCCTACCAGAATCTCAATCTCAATAAATTTATCGATCAGGTTCCCTTTGATGAATTTCGCAAAATAGGAACCTACTCCCATTGAAAATAAATACACCCCGATAATAAAGGAAAACTGCTTTACAGAGTCTCCTAAAAGATAGCTCGCCAGGGCTCCGGCCACCAGTTCATAAATCAATCCACATGTAGCAATGACGAATACTGAAAACAATAAAAGCAGCTCAAGAGGAATCCTCTTCTTATCCATGAATTGCAGCGCTTATAATCATTGAAATCCCGATAATAAATGCCGCGAAGACAATAGCAATTGCTATATTTTTGTTCTGGGCGATCTCATGCCATGTTTTTTCAGGAGTAATTTTTTCAATAATGAAATAACATGCAAGCAAAATGGCGATTCCTAAAAATGAATAAAGAACCGAGTTTAATATGGGTAAGAAATTGATGTTGTCCATAGTTTTTATATTTTTATTTGTGATAGTATCTGTAGAATCCTACTCTGGAATGGCTTCTTGTGGTTCCGTCGCGGTATGTTTCTGTCTTGGCACAGTCGCAGACCTGATTTCCCTGATAGGTAAGATATACAAACCAAGTCAGGCAGAATCCTCCGATCAGGCAGATTATCCAGTTTTGTCTTATGTAATTTAAAATATTAGTCATCATGATGTGGCATAAGGGGTATTTGAACTATTCTTCCATTTATTCACATTAAAGAAATGTCTTCCTATCCACATCGCTACAAAGAGAACAACCATTATGAATAAAATAAATCCGAAGTTCCAGAATGAAACGGGAAGCCAGGTTGCTTTGAGCTGTACATAGGTATTGCTTGAAATGGGGTCTGTAGTGAGTCTAAGTGCTTCAGTATTAATCAGGGAGTCCAGCTTTTGAGTTCCGAACGATGCTTTGGCAAGCCTGATTACTTCCGAGGTATCTTTTTCCAGCGTCTGTCCGTCTGTAAAAGTTTTGGTCTGCACCTTGAATATATCAGTAATCTCAATGATTCCTGATTTATCCCGTGATATCATGATCTTTGAATCAGGCGATGTAAGACCTGAAAATGAAGGTAAGCCTCCTTCTTTTTCGGCTGAAATAATGAAGTGATATTTTCCGGAGCCTACCCCACACAGATTAAAATCTTCGGACTGACTTCCTTCTGACCAGCTTTCTCCATCTTCGTAACCATGATATTGTTCGATATCTTTGGAAGTATAGATAATTTCATTGGTCTTTTCATTCACAAGACTCAACTGGATATTTGCCCAGGAATTATCAACTCCTGAAAATGCATTGACTTTTAACGGTGCTGAGCCTCCTGAGAGGGTGAAGCTTTTGCTGACCAATTCCTTATCTTTTACATCAGAAAAATTGATGGTTTCCGCAAAAACGGTTTCGTTAGTTCTTGATGCATAAACATACAGCTGAAGCAGGCATATCAATAACGCTGCTATACAAAAAATGTTTATCGCCTGTCTGATATCAAAATAATAAGGTTGAACAATCCCAATTCCTGTATAATAAGGCATATGAGCTATTTTGAAAGCTCTTTTAACCTCATGTTTTGAAATGTGAACTCCGTAGAAGTATTGATTTTTTTTACCCACCGTCTCCTGTGAGATCATACGGGTTCCGTTGACGTATTCCTGGTAAGTAGCAAGATTGAAATCCAGATGTTCATCAAAAAATCCGGCTGCCGCATCGATACTGCATGGAGTATTTTCATACCAGCGATAAGTTCGTCCGAGATAGGTTGGCAATTTTGAATTTTTACCTTTAAAATCATCAGGGTGCATTGAGGTCAGGAAAACCCAATGTCCGTCACTTTCACTCAGGAAAGCATCATTTCCTTTGCTGTCTTTTAAAGAATATTCCCGCCAGAAAATACTGTTTCCGTATCTTTTGACAGTAATTGCAACGACCGTATATTCTACACCGTTAATTTCTCCTTTCTGTCCGACATCCAAGACAACATTTTCTGTCGGTACTTTCAAATGTTTAGTCTTTTTATTTCCTGCTACATCAATGAGGTGAGAGCAGGTTTTACAAACATATTCCTCGATAGGAAAGGTGAGATCTAATGTATTTTCTGATTCGCATGCTGGGCAGACATAGTGCATTTTTATCTGTAAATTTTGTGTTTTTGAATGGTATTAGCTTTAAAATACTGAACCACCTCATCTGCAATCTGCTCTACTTTTGTGGTGTTGTCCTGTGTATAATTGCAAAGGAAAACATCAAAAGTAAGCTGTTTAAATTCCGGCCACGTGTGGATACAAAGGTGAGACTCTTTAAGGATTACTGCGGAAGTAAAACTGTCATTTTCAAAAATATGATTGGTTACTCCTACAATTTCTACCTCTTTGGTTTTCAGAATTTCTTCTGTAAACGCCAGAAAACCTTTGCTGTCTAATAACAAATCTTCTGACTCCGTTTCCAAAGTCAGAAGAATATGTAAACCTTTACTTGATAATGGGTTCAATTAATTTTTTCGTAAATATATTATTTTTTTGGAAGAAAAACCTCAGCAAGCATACATCTTGCACTTCCTCCTCCATTTACTTCAATTGTATTCAGGTCTGAATAGATAATTTCGCAGTATTTTTCAATAGCTGCAACTTGTTCTGTAGTTAAAGACTGGTAAGCAGTCTGGCTCATCACCAGGAATTTCTCACCATCCTTATTCTGAACCTGAAGCATATTTCCTGCAAACTGCTGCATCTGCTCTTCTGAAATTTCGATGATTTCTTTTCCGGAACCTTTAATAGTTTCCACTACTTTTTCTCTTTCCAATTCATCATCAATACAATCAAGACAGATTACAACAAATTTATCTGCCACACACATCATTACGTTGGTGTGATAGATTGGAAGCCTTTCTGTTCCTACTGTCTGAAATGAATGGAATACAACCGGAGTGAATCCGAATTTTGCACAGAATTCTCTGAACAGTTTTTCATCCAGTCTCAAAGAAACAGATCCGTAAGCAATTTTGTTATCGTGATCGAAAATCATACTTCCTGTTCCTTCCAGGAAATGTCCCTGAGTTTCAGGAAAAGACCAATCATCAATTTCTGTAACTTCAAAGCCCTGATCTTTGATGCTTTCAATAATATCATCTCTTCTTTCTACTCTTCTGTTGGAAGCGAACATCGGATATAAAACCACTTTTCCATCCTTGTGAAAACTTACCCAGTTATTTGGGAAAATAGAATCGGGAGTATGAGGATCTAATGTATCTTTTATAGTGATCACATTAATTCCTTTTCCTCTCAGCTTTCCAACAAAGGTATTGAACTCGGCCAAAGCTTTTGACTGGATATCAGAACCCGTCTGTTCTACCTGAAAATAATTGTTTTTTGCTGTCTCAGCGTTGTAACCGAATGCAATCGGTTCTATCATTAATACTGTATCTGTTGTTTGCATTGTTTTTGATTTAAAAAATTAAAAGATTGAAGATTGAAAGACTACAACTCTCCCACTCTCAAACCCTAAAACACTCCTACTCCATTATTCTCTCACAAGCGGCATTGTAGAACATCTCAACAAACCACCCATTTTAGAGATTTCTCTGTAAGGGATTTCTTCAACGGTCATTCCCCATACGTTTCTCAAATGGTCATTCATTCTTGTGAATGCTTTGTCTGAAACTACTACATCAGGAGCAATTGAGAAGATATTCGGGAACATTTCAAACATTTCTTCATCATTGATATGGAAGCAGTTTTCTTCTCCGAAAATATCGATGATTAAGCGGTAATCACTTTCATCTACAAATCCGTTTTTATAAATGATACATTTGTCTTCTCCTACGGGATTAAATGTACAGTCCAAATGCAGGATACCTTCAAACGGAACTTTATCGTTTTTCTTCAGTTCCAGGTCAATAATTCTTTTCTTTGGAAAATATTCTTTTAAGATTTCAATGGCATATTCGTTTGTTCTTGCCGTCTTATAGTTTCTGTAATCTTCACTGAAGCAGGTTCCTATAAAAAGGAAATCATTCCATACGATCACATCTCCTCCTTCAATATGAGCTGTTTCCGGAAGGTTGATGATCTTTCTCCATGCTACTTTCTCAAAAACGCTTTTGTATGCCTCCTGCTCGTCTGCTCTGTCCGCGATCACATTGGAAATGATCATCTTATCGTCAATCACAAAGGCTACATCTCTTGAGAAAACCTGGTTGTAATCTTTGATGATACTTGGACGCAGTACTTCAACGTCATACTTTTTTAAAACTGCTTCAAAAGCGTTCATTTCATTAATAATATCCTCTTCTTTAGGATAAATATTGTGTTCGATTGAGTAATATGACTTTGCGTCATAACTTTCCTCTAGTGTGGGAACTGCTCCCAATGAATTAGGCTGGCCTAGAACTACTGACTTCAGCCTACCCGTTTCGTTTTTAATGTTTAGTCTCATAAAGATTTATGCAATACTACAAATATAAGTAAAGGTCTCTACCTGTAAAACTTTTGGATTATTTTATGCATTAAATTTGATCTCTAAAATCAGCACCCTTCAACAAAATTTCCTTGTCTGTAAAGCCAACTGTAGTGAATAGCTCCAAAAACATCTACAACTTACTATTTTCCATCTACATAAGAACAAAAAAACAGATAATCATATTATTTAATTTCCTATATTAGTGATATAATTTTCGCGAAATTATATTTCTTAAAACTTAACTATTAACACCAAAAATCAAAGTCATGAACAAGAACAATCCGGTGCTGAAAAATGCACAAAAACTAGGAAGAGAGCAACAGAAATCCGTAATGGGAGGCGCACCAATCTCAACAGGCAGAAGATGCTGCGAGTGGGATGATGCAGGAAATTGTTATATCTGGACATGCGACAGATGTCAATGTCCATAATAAAAACGAAAGCCTGCTTTAAAAAGCAGGCTTTCTTATCTCGTTCTGTTTTCTTCTTCTGTCTTCTGGGTTTCTTTAACCTGATATTTTGAACTTCCTAGATTATAACTGAGAGAAAATACCAATCGGCGGCTATCCCACCAATGGGTAAAACGATTATCCATAATCTGCTTGTGCCGGAATTCCAATCGTTGCTCATAAGAATCCAAAAGATTATTAAAACCCAATTTAGTGTTCAGTTGGTTATCAAACCACGACTTTTGCACTGATACATCTACGGTATATCTTGGTTTGATAATGTAAAGACTATTTCCCGTTTTTGATTCATAGTTAGCAAATACGTTTACGGTAAATCCTTTTGGAAGGGAAAACACCTGGTTTAGCCTTACTTCAAAATTGTAAATTTTCAATGCAAAAACCTCATCCAGATAAGGCCTGAATTCATCATTATAATATCCCGTGATCTGGCTGGTAATATTCCACCATTTTGTAATTCGGATTGGAAAGCTGGTTTCCAAAACAGCAAAGTTCCTGTACGGAAGATTCGTTCCCAGATACTCCAATACATTCGTTTCCGGGTTGTACAATGGATAACGTGTCATCACATCTTTTTCTTTTCCAACTGTAAAGCTGGTGATCCAGTTTTTATATCGATAGGTTGCTTTTATCTGGCTTGTAAAGGAAGGAAGCAGATAAGGATTTCCTATCCAGTAATTTAACGGACTGAAATAAAACCGGAACGGATTAAGCTGAGAGAAAACCGGTCTCGTTATTTTCCTGCTGTAAGAAAGGGAAAACTCACTGGATTTATTAAAAGTATAATTTGCACTTAATGAAGGCAGCCATTTCAGATAATTTCTTGTAACAACGGAATCCACGGTAACTGCATTGGAAATACTGTTGGTATTTTCAAATCTTAATCCTGCATTGATCTGTAAGTTTCCTATTTTCTGTCTGTACGCCAGATAACCTGCCCAGATTTTTTCTTTATATGAAAACACATTACTTCTCGCAGGATCAAAGACAAATTGATTTCCGGCAGACAGTGTATCGTACCTGATGTTGTTTTGAGTATCTGAACTGCTGTATTTGACTCCTGCTTCAAGATCTGCATGATCAATTTTCTGTGAAGCATCTATCTGTGCAGTATAGATATTAATTTTATTAATCAAATCAGATTTCCAGTAAGACAGAAGATCAGTTGTAGTCTTATCTCTATTGATAAAATCATCATTCTGTTTATTTTTAACTGAAAGATAGTTCCCTAAAAAATTGATTTTAAATCCTTTGTTTTGAAAAGAATAATCGGTGGTAATTCCGTAATTATTCTGTGAATAACGGGTGGGATTTTCACTGGCGGTATTCAATATTGTCTGGGTTTCATTTTTATCGGTAGTAAAAAGAGAGCCGTCCCGTGTACGGTCATTATCCCTGAAATTACCTCTCAGATTGATCCCAAGCCTGTTTTTATCATTCATTCTGAAATCAGCTCCAGTCTGAATATTGTATACCTTTCCAAAATCTTCCTGATAGGTATGGGTACGCATAATATTGGTATTTGCCAACCGCTGCAACGCATGATAACGATAGGTAGAAATCCCTTCATTATAACCTGTCTGAAGAGTGTATGTCACTTTTTCCGTATGATAAGATGTATTGAATACATTTTCCTTGTAATTGAATTTATTGATATACACATTACCATTATAGCTTGCTTTCCAGCCGAGACTGATATTCTTTTTTAATTTAATATCAATGATCCCTTTAAATTCGGCATCGTATTTTGAAGACGGATTGGTATTCACTTCTACAGATTCCACCATATCCGGAGATAAAGACCGCAAATAGGTCTGCAATTCCTGATTGCTCATTACAACAGGTTTTCCATCAATAAGAACAGCCGGAGCAATTCTTCCACCAATAAAAATCCCGTCTTCCTGGTCTACTGTAACACCGGGTGTTTTTCTTAAAACATCAAGAAGATGGGTAGAGGTTTTAAAATCTCTGTTTCCGACAACAGATACAACCAGGTTTCCATCATTCAATTTCATCTTTCGCGGAGCTGATTGAAGAATGACTTCAGAAATATTTGTGGTGGAAGATCTTACCTGAGCCAGAGAATCCGAAACTTTACTTTTTACAATTTCCTGTGCTTTTCCAAAAATGGAGAGAAATAGCAGAAATAACAAAAGCCACAATTTGATGATCATAAATTTTAAATTTTATGAAATCAAAAGTATCGGCTTGTCGTAAAAAAGCGGTTTTGAAATTGAAATTCCGCAGTACTGAATTATAAATTTGAACTCTGAAACCTAGGCTCAGTAACGGTTTGAGACTGTTTATACAAAAGAGGGGTTGTATTTTTAATTTTCTTGAAAGTTGAAAAGAAAGTTGACTTGGAATTAAATCCTACTTCATAACCAATCTCCTCAATTTTTAAATAAGATCCGTTTTCTATCATTTCACAGGCTTCATTGATCCTGTATTCATTAATGCAGGTAGCAAAACTTTTCCCCAAATTATCATTCAGCAATTGGGAAAGCTGATGAGATGACATATTCATTCTTGAAGCGAGATCGCTCAGTTTTAAATTCGGATTTTTATAGAGTTCTTCCGTATCCATTAATCTTTCTAATCTTGATACAAAATTGTCCACCTGTTCTCCGGAAATTTTTTTATTGGAGTATTTTTCTGTTTCTTTTACCGGAAGCTGCTGATATTTTTTATTGAATAAGATTAAAAAGTTGGCATACAACACAAATGAAAACACCAGACTTCCTCCTGCACAGTATATCTGTACCCAACCCGTTGAAATCAACTGAT
Organism: Chryseobacterium indologenes; assembly: GCF_018362995.1. Lineage (NCBI taxonomy): Bacteria > Pseudomonadati > Bacteroidota > Flavobacteriia > Flavobacteriales > Weeksellaceae > Chryseobacterium > Chryseobacterium indologenes. Next base: position 3,919,983 of record NZ_CP074372.1, on the reverse strand, counting down.
ACGTCAAAAAGATAATCACATTACTGATCAGTACCGGAAGAATAAATTTGTTCGGGCTCTTACGGTTTTGCTTTGAAAAGTTATAGTACTGGTAAACTGTAAGGAATACAAATATAGACCAAGCGGTATAAATAAATGTTCCAAAATAATGTTCCCATGTAACAGGGAAAAGCAGATATAATAAACCGACCGCTCCTAAAATCAGGGTTAGTATTCCAAACCATTTCTGACAGTTCTTCCAATCAAACTGGTCTTGCTGAAAGGAAGATTTCACATAGTAATATAGAGCCGGTCCGGTGAAAAATAAGGCTGAAAGCCCCAAATGAGGAATAATTCTCGGCAAGTCGGGATAAAAGTAAATACATACGGAAATTCCTACTCTTAAACTTAGCATGAGAAGAAGAAGACCAAGGAAAAAATCCGGCAGATACTTCAGTTTTTTAACAAACAACAGATAAATCCCCAGCAGAAGTCCGTTGAATGCTCCTACTGCACTGAAGAAAAATAACATCTGTTGTCCGAAAGTCATGATAATTAATTTATTCTTAAATAATGAAACATTTGATATCACAGTTTATTATAAAGTCTGGTTATTCAATCATTCAGTTCTGAGCATACCAATAATTTCATAAAAACAAAATTAACAAATTATTAGATTCAATTTCAGCAACATATATGTTTTTCTAAGAAATATTACAGATCATTATTTCTTTTCCATTCTCATATTCTTTCCCCCATTCACATAAGCTTTTCAGGATAGGGACAAGGTCTTCGCCTTTGTTTGTCAGTATATACTCAATTCCGGAAGGAATGGTATCAGGAATGTCTTTTTTAATGATAATCTTATGGGTTTCCAATTCCTTTAGCTGTCTCCCTAAAACCTGTTCAGAAATATTAGACAATTCTTTCTTCAAAAGATGAAACCTATTGTTTCCTTCCGAAATTGAATAAATAATCTGTGATTTCCAGCGCCCGCTGATAATGCTTACTGCGGAATTCAGTTCACAGATACCGAACAAAAACTGTTCGTTTGCCGCATTGGTAGAAGTTTCTTTTCTCATAATGATCACTCACAATTTTGTTCGTTATTGCAATCCACAGACATCTTGCAGAAATTTACCTTAAAATTACAAAATTATGTATACAAAAAACATCCTGTTGATTATTGGCCTTCTCATAAACCTGCAACTATTCAAAGCGCAGGAAAAATGGGTTCTAAAATCCAGATTTATATCAAAACCAGATACGGTACTGATTTTCAAACCTAAAACTTATGATATGAAAGAGAAATATCCATTAGTATATTTACTGCATGGGTACAGTGAAAATTATCGTCAATGGTCACAAACAACAGACCTTCAGAAATTTTCTGATCAATATAAAATGATTATTGTCTGCCCGGATGGGTTTACAACATGGTATATAAACAGCCCTTACGATAAAGGGTCAAGAGCTGAAGATTTCTTTTTTAAAGAGCTGATTCCCAAGGTTCATAAAAACTTCAGCATCGACAAAAAAAATATTTTTATCAGTGGATTGAGCATGGGAGGATATGGTGCTATCCGATATTTTTTGCTTCATCGGGATTATTTCAATACTGCCGGAAGTACGAGTGGTGCATTTTCGTTAGATCCTAATATTATCCGAAATGCAAGTTTACAGTTCTTTAATACAACAAGAATTACTGATGATCTGGGCAAAACATTAGGTTCACCGGAAGAATGGAGCCAATATAATATTTCAACGCTTTTAAAAGCTTATAATAAAGGAAATCCTTTTCTAATAGATTGCGGCACGGAAGATATACTTTATCCTTCCACGATTGAAATTAGAGATATTGCCGAAAGCCTGAAAATTCCCATTACATTTATTTCTCAACCGGGAAATCATAATACAGAATATTGGAAAAAATCCATTGAGCATCATTTTATTTTTTTCAGGCAACATTTAAAATAAAAAAATCCCAAAGCAAGCTTTGGGATTTTTTTTATGGTATAAGCAAATATTATCTGCTTGCAATGTCGATGTAGTTTCTTTCCTGAGCACCTTGGTAAACCTGTCTTGGTCTTCCGATAGGGTCTCCTTTCAGTCTCATTTCTTTCCACTGAGAGATCCATCCCGGAAGTCTTCCCAATGCAAACATTACTGTAAACATTTCTGTAGGGATTCCTAACGCTCTGTAGATGATTCCTGAATAGAAGTCTACGTTTGGATATAGTTTTCTTTCTACGAAGTACTCGTCTTCAAGAGCTACTCTTTCTAACTGCATTGCAATGTCAAGAGCTTTATCCTGGATACCTAATGCTGTAAGGATATCATCAGCAGCTTTCTTGATAATTTTCGCTCTTGGGTCGAAGTTTTTGTAAACTCTGTGTCCGAATCCCATTAGACGGAAATTATCAGCTTTATCTTTAGCTTTAGCAACATATTTAGATACATCACCACCATCTTTCTCGATCAATTCAAGCATTTCGATTACCGCCTGGTTAGCACCACCGTGAAGTGGTCCCCAAAGTGCAGATACCCCAGCAGAGATAGAAGCGAAAAGACCTGTGTGAGCAGAACCTACCATTCTTACTGTAGAAGTAGAACAGTTTTGTTCGTGGTCTGCGTGAAGGATTAATAATTTATCTAAAGCATTTACAACTACCGGATCGATTTCGAAATCAGCGTTTGGTAATCTGAATGCCATTTTGTAGAAGTTCTCTACATAGTTTAGGTTGTTATCTCCGTGGTTTAATGGTAAACCTTGAGTTTTTCTGTAAGTCCAGGCACAAAGGTGAGAGAACTTAGCGATCATCAACTCAGCTGCGTGATCCATTTCTTCTTTAGAGTTTACGTTAACTGCTTTCGGGTTGAAAGCTGTCAAAGCAGAAGTTAAAGAAGATAAAACTCCCATAGGGTGAGCAGAACGAGGAAAAACATCAATGATTTTTTTCATTTCGTCTGCGATGAAGTTATATTTTTTAATATTGCTGTCGAATGAAGTAAACTGATCCTGAGTAGGTAATTCTCCATGTAATAAAAGATACATTACTTCTGTGAAGTTAGATTTTTCAGCAATCTGCTCAATTGGATAACCTCTGTAGAATAATTCTCCTTTATCTCCGTCTAAGTAAGTGATGTCGCTAATGGTAGCTCCTGTATTTTTATAACCTAAATCCAGAGTGATCAAACCTGTCTGGTCTCTTAATTTTGAAATATCAATCCCTCTGTCTCCGATAGTACTATCCACAATTGGATATTCATATGAATTACCGTCGTAATTCAATATTACTTTGTTGTCTGACATTATTTATTTATTTTTTTTAAATATACCACTTTCCATAAAATACGGCAAACTAAAAATTTCGCTTGCCGTTATTTATAAATTCGATTAATTATCTTTTGATTTTAAAAGCTTCCAATCCTGGGAAAATTGCAGTTTCACCTAAAGCTTCTTCGATTCTCAACAGTTGGTTGTATTTTGCCATTCTATCTGATCTTGAAGCTGAACCTGTTTTGATCTGTCCACAGTTCATTGCTACTGCTAAATCAGCGATGGTAGAATCTTCAGTTTCTCCTGATCTGTGAGACATTACTGAAGTGAATTTGTTGTTCTGAGCCATTTGTACGGCTGCCATTGTTTCAGAAAGAGAACCGATCTGGTTTACTTTTACAAGGATTGAGTTCGCAATATTTTCTTTTACTCCTCTTGATAATCTCTCTACGTTAGTCACAAATAAATCATCTCCTACCAACTGTACTCTGTCACCAATTTTATCAGTTAACATTTTCCAACCTTCCCAGTCATTTTCCTGCATACCGTCTTCGATAGATATGATTGGATATTTAGCTGCCAGCTCAGCAAGGTAAGAAACCTGCTCGCTGCTTGAAAACTGAGCTGCATCCGGAGTCTGGAATTTTCTGTAGTCATAAATTCCGTCTTTGTAGAATTCTGAAGCAGCACAGTCTAATGCCAACATAATGTCGTCACCAGGCTTATAACCTGCTTTTTCAATTGCCTGAAGTAAGGTATCCAAAGCATCTTCAGTTCCTTTGAAAGTAGGAGCAAAACCACCTTCGTCACCTACTGCAGTAGATAAACCTCTTGAATGAAGAATAGATTTAAGATTGTGGAAAATCTCAGTTCCTTTTCTCAATGCATGAGAGAAAGAATCTGCTTTTACCGGCATAACCATAAATTCCTGGAATGCGATAGGAGCATCTGAGTGAGATCCACCATTGATTACATTCATCATTGGAACAGGAAGTGTGTTTGCGTTTACTCCTCCTACATATTTATAAAGTGGCATTCCCAACTCTGCAGCCGCAGCTCTTGCCACAGCCAAAGAAACACCAAGAATAGCATTAGCACCAAGATTTCCTTTGTTAGCCGTTCCGTCAAGATCAATCATAATCTGATCGATATAGTTTTGTTCGAAAACCGGCTGTCCAACTAAATTCTCTGCAATTACTTCTTTTACATTTTCAACAGCTTTCAGAACTCCTTTTCCTTGATATTCTGAACCACCGTCACGTAATTCTACCGCTTCGTGTTCTCCTGTAGATGCTCCTGAAGGTACAGCAGCACGGCCCATTGCCCCGCTTTCTGTAAATACATCTACTTCGATGGTAGGATTACCTCTGGAATCTAAAATCTGTCTTGCTTCTATATAAGAAATTGCACTCATTTTTTATTTTTTTTAGTTTAGACAAATTTAATCAAAATTTAACTTTTAGGGCCATTTTGAGGGATTTTTTTGAAATAAATCCAAGTTAAATTTTAGTTAATTTATATTATGATAATTCCAACTTTAAAAGAAACAAAAAACCTTCTTGAACGTTCAAAAAGGTTTTTCTAAGTTATAATGTAATTATTGAATTTTTTTTTCATCTGGGGGATCTACAAAAACACTCTTCTTTTCAGAATCCAACCCCCAATTAAGGCCTAAAAATGAAATAAGATTATCTTTTTCTCCATAATTTTTCCCAAAGGCTGCATTGATGTATACTTTATCTGAAACCTTATAAGCAATCAATCCACTTGAGCGAAAGGTATTTTCGATATCATTAATACGATAAATATATTCGTAAGAAATAGAGAATCTTTTATAGGTAAATTCAGCTTTTCCACCTAAATCACAATTTTTTGTTCTTAGGAACTGTTGATTAGCATCTAAATTTGTTCCATCATCTAAATATCTAACTATACCATAGAAATTGAGTCTTTTCTCTACATTTGGTTCATCACTTTTTGTAAAATCAAAACCTGTATTTAAGGTTAGCCAAAATCCTAATTTCCCAAAATGATTGTTTGAAAATTTATTATCTGAGAAAAAAGTACTGTAACCACCCGCAAAATCTGCAGAAATGAGAGGTGGTGCTTCGAGCAGATTCCTGTAATAATCAGCTTCTTTTGAGCTTTTATATTTTTCAGCAAATTTTTTCTTAAAACGTGCTTTGCCTTTTTCAAAAATTTCTGCTTTGGCTTCATCTTTAACACCAGCTCTATTACATGAATCACTTAATAATTTATGTTCATTTGAATGTACCCAATCCTTGTTGATATTACCCAAAATGGTTTTCAGCCAGGCATCATGAGCCACTATTGAATCTTTATTCTTCCTTGTCCGAACTCTTATCAAGGTACTTCTAACACTGAAGGCAAAGGAAGGGTTTTTCATTTCGTCCCCAGTACCTAGTGATAAATCTCTTACAAATCCTAATGAAAATGAAGCTTTTTTAACTTCACTGAAAACATTCCATTTATATTTCATTTCATTATCACTTCCTTTCACTGTACTATATCCGGCATATTTAGAGGAATTCATATTACTTGATGGCAATAACCAGAATGGAGTAACTTCAAAAGCATAACTATCTGGAATACCTTCACTTTTTTTAAATGAATTTACTAAACTCAGAACAATTGCTTTTTTTGATTTGACAATTTCAAGTTCTGATGGGGAAACTCCTAAAAGTACAACGGAAGGTGCTGTAGTAATTTCTAATTCTTTCAACTCAATATTAATATCTTTTTTCTGCTGTGCATAAAAGACTAAAGGAAAGAAAATGATTATCAGAATAAAATTTCTCATAAGGTAATATGTTGAATGGTTATAAATTTTACAGAACTAATCCTATCTTCACTGTCCAAATCTTTGCTTGTTTTCTTTTTAAAAGGCTGCAAAGGGCCAATTACATTAAGAAGAGAGTATGTAATCTGTGTTTGCTGAATTGCATTATCTAAATTTTTCTTAGGTATACCTTCAAAAGAAAACTCATGATTAATTTCAACAGTTCTTCCCTTAAGATCACTAAACGAACCTATTCTCACTCTTTTCTCGTAATCAAATTCCTTAACTTCGGGAATAGTGACAAGAGTGCTACAGGTTCCGGTAGATGATACAGTGATTTCTAAAAATACGTCTTGGTTATCTGCGAGGTCAAATTTTAAGGTTTTGGATGATTTTATGGTTTTCATGATATCTAGTTTTTAAGTTATTTATTTTCTCGGAGTAGGAGATAAAAGACCCGCTAAGGCTCCTATAGCTCCTGATGAAATGGTTGCAAAGATTGTTACAAGTTGATTATTCTTACTTTCACCGTCATTCCAGTAAGCAATAAGGATAAGTCCTGCTATAATGGTAATTACTGCCAGCCCAAGCATAAGCACTATAATTCTGTAGATCCAGTAATCGGTGTCTTTGGGGTTTCTTATTTCCACCTCTTTCATAGCCTCTACAGGATTGGTTTTAAATTTTTCCTGAAGATCTGTGTTGTTTTTTAAAGCAGCTTCTAAATCTCCAATACTGTCATTAATAAGAGTTTTCATGGCTTTTAGTTTTATAGATCAAATTTCCCTCTAAAAAACACACCAGTCAATTACACAAAGGGGTAATTTTTATATTACTATTTTAAAAACCAGGCAGGTACCAGGTTTTTCGGATGAAATATGACATTCACCGGATAATTCATTCATCCTTCTTTTCATATTTCTGAGGCCGTTTCCTTTTGGCAAATCGTCCTGAATACCAATTCCGTTATCTGATATTTTCATAGAAAAGTTATTTTCTTCCTGTGAAAATGAAAGTTTCAATGTATCTGCATGACTGTGTTTGTACACATTATTTACGGCTTCTTTTAAACATAGAAAAAGATTACGCCTCATTTCTGTAGAAACAGGAGTTTCGGCAGTGATATCTTCACATTCTGAAAGCAGTATTATTTTTGTTTTCTTTAAAAAATTTCCGGTATATAATATCGCATAATCGATAAAACTACCTAATGTATCATTTCCTGAGTTCAGGCTCCAGAGCATTTCCCGCATGGAAATATTCATTTCTTCTGAAGTCTTCAGTAGTTCATCAATATCACTCTGCAGATCATCATCTTCTGCTTTCTGCTTTAGGAATTCAGCCTGAAGTTTTAATGCAGAAATTCCTGCTCCCAGATCATCATGCATATCATGGGAAATACGTTCGCGTTCCTGCTCAAGAATTTTTTGTTTTTCGAGTTCTTTCTGCAGGAGCTGATTCTGATGTTCTGCTTCTTTGAGCCGTTGCTGCTGAATAAAAAAAAGCTGTCTTTTATTATACAAAACAACAATTAAGACAATAAAAATGACAAAAGTTATTAACAGAATAACAGCAATAATGTAAGCCAATCGTATGGTATCCGGCAGCTGTTTCATACTGTATTGTTTTTTTCAAATTTCTTTAAGGCAATATAGAACATCCCGTACATAATGATATTAACACAATACTGTATTAATTTTAAAATTTGTAAAAATTCAGGATCATTATCTTGAAGAAAAAACATAGGGATTGACCTGAAAATAAAAAAAATACTCCAAAAAAGTAATCCACAGGAGACCCAGAAGTTCGGGTCGTTAAAAATTTTTACTTCATCAAAGTTTTTCAGTCTGATATAAAACCAAAGCAGCGCATTAATGATAAAATAAAAGCAAACTAATATTCCCAGTATATTTTCATAGTTTTCACTATAAAATTTCACAAACAGGACGATATATACTAGAATAGCAATGAGTACAGATAAAAAAAATATTCTGATTTTTTGAGAAAAGATTTTAGCGTAATAGATATTAAAAAAAATGATCAGAAAAATACTGTAGTAATTAAATAGATAAGCAAAGTCAAATTCTTTACTATATATTTTATAATGCCCATAGAGCTCCAGGCAAAGTGAGAGGAATAAGTAAACAGCAAAATAGTTTTGGCTGGAAAGACCTTTCTTTCCAGCTAAAACTATAGACTTTACAGTAGCTGCCAAGAGTACTGCCATGTATAATATTTGAATTAACATTTTATGGATATAATGAACCCATATCGTAATATCCTTTTTCTGTACTAAAAACAAGTGTCATTTGTTTTTCGTGTGTTTCAAAGTGTTTTTTATATTGATCTTCCCGAAATCTATCACCAAGATTATTTTCGAAAATCACTTTCTTAACATCACTGATCTCGCAAAGATTGATCATAAATGTATCACTGGCATCTTTTGACAAGGTATCTATCAGATCAACGATATGATAACTGATATAAAATGTATTGTTTCGCCCTAGATAATTAGTGAGTACTCGGTGTCCATTCTCAAGATAAAAATCATTAAGCCCTTTTAAACTCTCATTGGAAATTTTCAAATCTTTAAGTGTAAGATCCTGACTGGCATTAATGATGAGATAATTATTTCCATCAATCGTATTTTTATCTTGTGTTTGCAAAGAGGCAACCATGTAGATCGCTCTGTTTTCAGAATATGGTGTGAGTCTTACCCTGGAATCCTGAGGATCTATCTGTACGAAAGTAAATGTTAAATAGGTTGCCTTAATTTCATTCATAATCTCGCAAATATCTTTTAGGAGTGAATGTTTTACAGCATAAATACCTCCGAGATTAAAATTCACATTTTGATTTTGCATAAATGGCAAAACTCCCTTTTTAGCACTATCAATAAAACTTTCTGCCAGAATGCGGCTAATAGGCAGCATTTCCACCCCATCCACTAACTGATCAAGTTTATTACCGATAGGACCTTCTCTGTAAGATAAATTATCATCAAGAACTTCCTGACTTGTTGCATTTAAATTTTCCATAATTTCTTAGTTTTTTGATTGGTTAAATTTATTAATAGCCTCCACTTTATTGTTTACGTGAAGTTTTCTGTAGATATTTCCGACGTGTTTTTTTACTGTATCAATGCTGATGCATTTTTTATCTGCAATTTCTTTGTATAGAAGACCTTCTGAAAGAAGTTCAAGAATTTCCTTTTCACGCTCTGTAAGTTCATCAAAACCTTTAATTTCCGGTAGCTTTCTTTCAAAATGTTTGAGAACTTTCCGGGCAATGGAAAAACTCATCGGAGCTCCACCCTGATAGACATCCCGGATAGAAGAGAGGATTTTGTCCATACTTTCTCCTTTTACAAGATAGCCCATCGCACCGGCTTTTAAAGAATTAAAGATCTTTTCATCGTCATCAAAACTGGTGCACATGATAAATTGTGTATCAGGCATTTCTTTTCGCAGTTTTTCTATGATTTCAATTCCGAGCATATCCTGCAACTGAATATCCATCATCACGACATCGGGTGAAATAGCAGGAAGATTTTGAATGGCATCATTTCCGTCAAAGAACTGAGCAGTTACCTTCATATCCTGTTGGTAATTGATTACTTTCTTCAACGCATTGTTGTAGTTTTTTTCGTCTTCTACTATGGCGATGGAAATGCTCATGACTTATTTTGTTTGTAGCAAATTTCAACAGAAAACAAATTGAAAACAATTACACCTTCGGGTAATATCAGTATTTGAGTTACGGTTATGGTTTAGTTTTTAGCTGCTATTAAATTTAATCAATTTTTCATTTTAAAAACAATAATAATTTAATTATTTTACAACAAATTAAAGAAAAGGCAAATAAATTTAAACTTATATTTAAAAATTAACTCTTATTTCGTAAGCTGATCAAGAATAGGATGTTCAATACCGCTTACTGTATTATGAGATTTAATTTGCTCAAAGATCTGAATCAGGTTTCTACCTTTTTTCAACCATACCCCGGGAATGTAAAGTGTTTGTTGAGGGCCGGCAGTACTCCAGTATCTTCCTGCATTTTTTCCGTTGATAAAAACAATTCCTTTTCCAAAGTTTCTCATATCAAGAAAAGTATCTCCTGTTTCATCCAGTGTAAATTCAGCTTCCTGAATTACGGGTGAGTGAGCGGCAATGTCTTTTTGCTTAAAAGTATGTTTGGGAAAAGTATCAAAGAGCATTGGAAGCATTTCCCAGTTTCCGGAGACATCAGTTCTGTTGATTTTTACAGGACTGATAATGCCTTTTAAATTATGGACAATCTCCGCTCCATAATTAATTCTGCCCATATTTTCAACCAGAATTTCCAATCGGTCCCCTGATTTTATTTCAATGTCAAGATCATATTTTTTGTTCATCCTGTTCAATTCTCCTTTCCATCTGCCATTGATGTATATATTGGCATAATCACGTAATCCTTTTATTTCTAATTTTCCTTTCGTATCATTATCAAATTTTCTTCTGTAGAGAACATACCCGCTTCCGATATTCAGATCTTCAAAGGTGAGTGGTTTGTCACTCACAACAGGTTTTTGACGATTGGTAAGGTCAAAAAGGCAATTTATTTTTGAAAATTCAATGGTGGGAATAGTAATGACCTTCATCGGCTTTGGAATATCCGGAAGCGGATTCTTATGTATTTTTTGAAAAATTTCTCTCAACGCATTATACTTTGGAGTGGCCCACCCTGCTTCACTGATAGGAGCATCATAATCATAGCTTGTAATATCCGGCTGTATATCATGATCCTTATCGTAATTTGCACCGCTGGTAAATCCAAAGTTGGTTCCGCCATGAATCATATAATAATTAAAAGAAATTCCGTTTTTTATATACGTCTCTGTTTGCTTTACCACTTCTTCTGTAGTAACCTTAACAAAGGGTTCTGCCCAATGATCAAGCCATCCGGGGTAATATTCGGCAACCATGTAAGGACCTTGCCCTCCATTATATTCATTGATACTTTTCTTTAAAATATCAATATCACCTTCTCCGTTTGCTGTTGGTATCGCTCCTTCAATAGAGCCACCTTTAAAAAGCGAGCTCCCATCTGAAGTAAATAACGGAACTGAAACTCCACTGTTCAAAAGCATCTCTTTTATCTTGTGGCTGTATTTTCTATGCTCTTCCAAAGGAATATCTTTTCTCTGAGCCACATAAGATCCGAATTCATTTTCTGCCTGCACCATAATTACCGGGCCTCCATTATTGATCTGCAACGGTACAATTTGTTTTGCCAGCTGATTGATATATTTCCGGCATTCTTCGAGAAAAGCTTTATTGTCTCTTCTTATTTCAAGGTCTTTATTTTTTTGTAGCCACCAAGGATATCCACCAAATTCCCATTCCGCACAAACGTAAGGTCCCGGCCGAATAATGACATATAAACCGACTTCCTGTGCTGTTTTTATAAACTTCTTCAAATCTTTTTCTCCTGAAAAATTCCATTTCCCGGGAGATTCTTCATGGTAATTCCAAAAAACATAAGTGGTAACTGTATTCAAACCCATTGCTTTCATCATCTCCAGCCGGTGTTTCCAATATTCTGAAGGAACTCTGGGATAGTGCATCTCCCCGGAATACACTGTGAAAGGTTTTCCATTTAAGATAAAATTCCCATTCTTAATTTCAAAATTCCCTTTTTGTGAAAATATCGTATTAAAAGAGAAAAAGAAAAGAATTATGTATAAATAATGACTGAAATTTCTCATATTGTAAGGCATGATTTTTGTAAAATTAAAATATAAAAATCATATTGAATATCAAATAATATAATCATGAAAAAAAGTCTTTTAGCACTAGGTGCTGTACTTGCACTAACAGTTATCAGCTGTAAAAAAAATGAGAGTGGAAACAAAAGCATTATCAAAACAGATAGCTCAGAAACTGTAGTTACAGACAACAACGGAAAAATAGATTCGGTAACACAAAGTTCATCAACGGTAGATATAAACGGAAAGAAAATTGAAAAAACAGATTTTGTTTATAAAGCCACAGACGGAACCTTAGTGAAAGTTGTATTCAAAAACGATCCGAAAGAAAGTACAGTAGCCATTACCAGCAACAAGAAAACTTTTACATTACCTAAAACAGAAACCAAAGGTGATGAAACGATTTACAAGAAAGATGATATGACCGCAAGGGTAAAAGGAGACAGCCTTCACCTTGAGCAGGGCAATAATATTATTGAATTGAAAAGAACAAAGATCTAAAATAGCAATGTCCCTCAATATAGAGGGACATTTTATTTTGCAACTGTATTGAAGAAAATAAAAAAACCATCCGGAATCCGGATGGTTTTTTTATATATCTGAATGAATATTATTCTTCAGTTTTTTCTTCAGTAGTATCAGCTTTAGCTTCTTCTACTTTCTCTTCTACTGCAGGTGCTTCAGCTACTACAGCCTCAGCTTTTTTAGGTGCAGCAGTTGATCTTCTGCTTCTTCTTGTAGCTTTTTTCTCTTCAGCATTAGGGTTGTAAAGCTCGTTGAAATCTACTAATTCGATAAGAGCCATATCAGCAGCATCACCTGGTCTGAAACCTGTCTTAATGATTCTTGTATAACCACCGTTTCTTTCAGCGATTTTAGGAGCTACAGTTCTGAATAATTCAGCAACCGCAAATTTATTTTGAAGGTAAGAGAATACTACTCTTCTGTTGTGTGTAGTATCTTCTTTTGCTTTTGTTAATAGAGGCTCAACATATACTCTTAAAGCTTTAGCTTTAGCTACAGTAGTGTTGATTCTTTTATGCTCAATTAGAGAACAAGCCATATTAGAAAGTAAAGCACTTCTGTGAGAAGCTGTTCTTCCTAAGTGATTGAATTTTTTACCGTGTCTCATTATTAATTATTTATCAGCGTCTAACTTATATTTTGCAACGTCGAAACCGAAGTTAAGACCTTTTGAATGCACTAATTCTTCTAGTTCTGTCAAAGATTTTTTACCAAAATTTCTGAATTTCATCAAATCAGACTTACTGTAAGAAACCAATTCTCCAAGAGTTTCTACTTCAGCTGCTTTTAGACAGTTAAGGGCTCTTACAGAAAGATCCATATCTGCTAATTTAGACTTAAGAAGTTGTCTTGTGTGAAGAGTTTCCTCATCGTACTGGATAGATGCTTTTACAGCTTCAGTTTCAAGCGTGATTCTCTCATCAGAGAATAGCATGAAGTGATAAATTAATATCTTAGAAGCTTCAGTTAAAGCATTCTGAGGGCTGATAGACCCGTCAGTTTCTATATCTAGTACAAGTTTTTCGTAGTCTGTTTTTTGCTCTACACGATAATTTTCAATGCTATATTGTACTTTCTTGATCGGCGTAAAAATAGAGTCGATAGCAATAGTTCCTACAGGAGCATTGTTTGACTTATTTTGTTCAGAAGGCACATACCCTCTACCTTTTTCAATATTGAAAGTAATTTCGAAAGTTACATCACTGTTCAGGTTGCAAATCACTAGATCCGGGTTTAAAACCTCAAATCCGTTGATAGACTTACCTAAATCACCAGCAGTAATAACCGTTTGACCTGAAACTTTAGCAACAACCTGCTCGTTCGCCTGGCCTTCTGCTGCAGCTTTTAATCTTACTTGTTTAAGGTTAAGAATAATTTCGGTAACATCTTCGATTACTCCTGGAATAGTTGAAAATTCGTGCTCTACACCTTCTATTTTGATAGATGAAATAGCGTATCCTTCCAGAGAAGAAAGCAACACTCTTCTCAAAGCATTACCGATTGTAAGCCCGAAACCTGGTTCTAAAGGTCTGAATTCGAATTGACCTTTAAATTCATCAGAGTTAAGTAAAATTACTTTATCGGGTTTTATGAATTGTAAAATTGCCATATTATTGGGTTGAGCAAAAATTTGATTAAAAAATTATTTAGAGTAAAGTTCCACGATAAGGTTCTCCTTGATGTCCTCCGGAATCTGGATTCTTTCTGGAGCAGAAATGAAAGTACCTTCTTTCTTCTCATCGTTGAATTGTAACCACTCATAGTTTGACTTAGAAGCCAATGCATTGGTAACAACTTCAAGAGACTTAGACTTTTCTCTTACAGTGATTACATCACCAGCTTTTACCAAGTAAGAAGGGATATTAAGAATTTCTCCGTTCACAGTGATGTGTCTGTGAGAAACTAATTGTCTTGCACCAGATCTAGTTTTAGCAAAACCTAATCTGTACACTACGTTATCCAATCTTGATTCACAAAGTTGTAATAAAACTTCACCTGTTACACCTTTGCTTCTGTGTGCTTTTTCAAATAAGTTAGCAAACTGTCTTTCTAAAATACCGTAAGTATATTTAGCTTTTTGTTTTTCAGCTAACTGAACTGCATATTCTGATTTTTTAGCACCTCTTCTTTTGTTAGGACCGTGTTGTCCTGGCGGTTGGTTCTTTCTTTTTTCGAAGTTTTTATCATCTCCGTAGATTGCAGCACCAAACTTTCTAGCAATCTTAGTTTTAGGTCCAATATATCTTGCCATAATGGGTAAATTCTAAAAATTAAACTCTTCTTCTTTTTGGTGGTCTACATCCATTGTGTGGCATTGGAGTCACATCAATGATTTCGCTAACTTCAATTCCTGAATTGTGAATAGATCTGATTGCAGATTCTCTACCTGCACCTGGACCTTTCACAAACACCTTTACTCTTCTTAATCCAGCTTCATGAGCTACAGCAGAGCAATTTTCAGCTGCCATTTGAGCAGCAAAAGGAGTGTTCTTTTTAGAACCTCTGAATCCCATTTTACCGGCAGATGCCCAAGAGATAACCTCTCCACTTTTATTTGTTAAAGAAATGATGATGTTATTGAAAGAAGCTTGAATATGTGCTTCACCAATAGCTTCAACTTTTACTTTTCTTTTTTTAACTACTTTACTTTGTTTTGCCATAATTCCTAACGATTATTTACTTGCCTTTTTCTTGTTAGCAACTGTTTTTCTCTTTCCTTTACGGGTTCTAGAGTTGTTTTTCGTTCTCTGGCCTCTTAAAGGTAATCCTAGTCTGTGACGTATTCCTCGTTGGCATCCTATGTCCATCAATCTCTTGATGTTCAATTGCACTTCAGATCTTAATTCTCCTTCTACTTTAACGTTTTCAGAGATATATGTTCTGATTGCAGCCAATTCATCGTCATTCCATTCGTTGACTTTCTTGTCTTCGCTGATACCGGCAGCTTTAAGGATTTCAGAAGAAGTACTTCTTCCTACTCCATAGATGTAAGTTAAACCGATAACACCTCTTTTGTTTTTTGGTAAATCAATACCTGCAATTCTCGCCATAATTTAATGTTAGCCTTGTCTTTGTTTAAATTTTGGGTTCTTCTTGTTGATTACGAACAGTACACCTTTTCTGCGTACGATTTTGCAATCAGCGCTTCTTTTTTTAATTGATGCTCTTACTTTCATTTTGATAGTATTTATTTTTTACAAATGCCAAATGGAAAGTGTATTCCATTTGGCTAATTGTTTTAATATCTAAATGTGATCCTCCCTTTTGTTAAATCATAGGGAGACATTTCTAGTTTTACCTTATCACCAGGTAAAAGTTTAATATAGTGCATTCGCATTTTACCTGAAATATGAGCAATAAGGATATGCCCATTTTCAAGTTCTACACGGAACTGAGCGTTCGAAAGTGCTTCCGTTATAACGCCGTCTTGTTCAATATGTTTTTGTTTTGCCATAAATTAATATCCAGTCGTTCTAGACAGTTTAGACTGCATTAAGCCATCATAATGATGATTCAGCAGATATGTATTAATCTGTTGAACAGTATCTAAAATTACACCCACCATAATTAATAGTGACGTTCCCCCGAAAAATAGGGCAAACGCATCTGTCTGAACAAAGCTTCCATGCACAATTGCCGGAAGGACTGCAAAGATAGATAAAAAAATTGCACCTGGCAAGGTAATTTTTGATAAAATATCATCTAAGTAATCTGCTGTCTCTTTCCCTGGTCTTACTTTCGGTACTAAACCTCCATTTCTCTTCAAATCATCAGCCATCTGGTTTACCGGAATTGTAATTGCAGTATAGAAAAACGAGAAGATAATAATTAATAGCGCAAACAATACATTGTACTGCCAGCTAAAAACATTCTTGAAACCTGCAAGAAAAGTGTTAGACTCATCGAATTTTGTCAATAATCCTGGTACGAACATCAATGCCTGAGCAAAGATAATCGGCATTACACCAGCAGCATTTACTTTCAATGGAATCCATTGTCTTGCGCCCTGCATAAGATTCTTGTTTACACCTCCTCTTGCTTGAGCTCTGCTTACATACTGAATTGGAATTTTTCTAACAGCCACAGATAAAATCACGGCCAGAAGAACAACTACCATCCAGAATAATACTTCAATAAGGATCATGATAGATCCCATTCCTCCTTTTCCGTTCTGCACGGCCATTTCCTGTACGAATGCTTCAGGTAATCTTGAAAGGATCCCAACCATAATAAGGATGGAAATACCATTTCCGATTCCTTTGTCAGTAATCTTTTCACCTAACCACATTGCGAATACTGAACCAGCAACCAAGATTACAATACTTGGCAACCAGAACATGATAGAATTTGGCTCTACAAAATATGCAGATTGGAACTGAGCATACGGTAAGAATAATTGAGTAATAGAAGTTAAATAAGAAGGTGCCTGTACCAGACAAACTCCAATTGTTAACCATCTTGTAATTTGGTTCAATGTATTTCTACCTGACTCTCCATCTTTCTGAAGCTTCTGAAGATAAGGAATAGCCATTCCCATCAACTGAACAATAATAGAAGCAGAAATATAAGGCATGATACCCAACGCCATTACGGAAGCATGGCTGAAAGCTCCCCCCGTAAACGACGAAAGCAAGCCAAGGAGACCTGCTCCTTGCTTGTTACCGCCTTGATTTTTATAATGCTCTAAGAGATCTCCCACCTCTGCAAGGTTAATTGCCGGAAGCGAGATATAAGATGCGAATCTATACACAAGGATAATACCTAACGTAAAGAGAATTTTATCTCTTAACTCCTTTAGGCTCCATATATTTTTAAGTGTTTGTATAAATTCTTTCATTAGTAAGTATTATAAGGTAATTGCTTTTCCACCTGCCTTAGCAATAAGCTCTTCAGCAGATTTAGTGAATTTGTCAGCAGAGATTGAAACCGCAGATTTCAATTCTCCTCTACCCATAATTTTCACTAATTCGTTTTTAGAAACTATCCCGTTTGCTACTAAAACTTCTTTCGTGATATCTCCAGTGATGGATTTGTTCTCGATTAAAGTTTGAATAGTATCAAGGTTAATTCCTCTAAACTCTTTTCTATTTACGTTTTTGAAACCGAATTTAGGTAATCTTCTTTGTAAAGGCATCTGTCCACCTTCGAAACCGATTTTCTGAGAATAACCAGCTCTAGCTTTCTGACCTTTGTGTCCTTTTGTTGAAGTACCTCCTTTTCCACTACCTTGACCTCTACCAATTCTTTTTGAGTTGAAAGTAGATCCTGCAGCAGGTTGTATATTATTTAAATTCATTTTAATTTCTCTTTTATAAAATTATTTTTGAACTTCTAGTAAGTGACCTACAGCAGCTATCATTCCTAAGATAGAAGGAGTAGCTTCGTGTTCTACCACTTGGTGAAGTTTTTTTAATCCTAATGCTTCAAGCGTTCTCTTTTGGGTTTTTGTTCTACCAATAGCGCTTCTTACTTGCTTTACTTTAATTGTTGCCATTGTTTTAATTATTAACCGTTAAACACTTTACTTAGAGAAACTCCTCTCATTCTAGCGATCTCTTCAGGTCTTCTGATATCCAATAACGCTTTGAAAGTAGCTTTCACCACGTTGTGAGGGTTAGAAGATCCTTTAGATTTTGAAAGGATATCGTGAATACCAGCAGATTCCAATACCGCTCTTACCGCACCACCGGCGATAAGTCCTGTACCGTGAGAAGCAGGTCTTAAGAAGATATCTGCACCACCGTATCTAGCAGTAGTTTGGTGAGGAATAGTATGGTTCATTACAGGAACTTTCACAAGGTTTTTCTTAGCGTCTTCAACTGCTTTAGCAATTGCAGAAGCAACCTCTTTAGATTTTCCTAAACCGAAACCGATGATACCTTCTTCATTACCTACTACAACAATAGCAGAAAATCCGAAAGCTCTACCTCCTTTAGTTACTTTTGTTACTCTGTTAACAGCTACGAGACGATCTTTTAATTCTAATCCTCCCGGTTTTACTCTTTCTATATTATCTAGTCCTAACATATTTTCCGAAATTTAATGATTAGAATTTAAGTCCACCTTCTCTCGCACCATCAGCTAGAGCTTTTACTCTACCGTGATATACGAAACCGTTTCTGTCAAATACAATACTTTCGATTCCTGCAGCGATAGCTTTAGCAGCGATAGCTTTACCAACAGCAGCAGAAACTTCAGTCTTAGTACCTTTAGCGTCTACACCTTTTTCTCTAGAAGAAGCTGATGCTAAAGTTTTACCATTTTTATCGTCGATTAACTGAGCGTAAATTTCCTTATTACTTTTGTATACAGATAATCTTGGCAATTCAGAAGATCCAGAGATTTTCCCTCTTACTCTTCTTTTGATTCTTATTCTTTTTTCTAATTTACTTAATGCCATAATACTTATAATTTATTAAGCAGATTTACCAGCTTTACGTCTAACAATTTCTCCTACGAATCTTACACCTTTTCCTTTGTATGGCTCAGGCTTTCTGAAAGAACGGATCTTTGCAGCTACCATTCCTAGAAGTTGGTTGTCGTGAGACGTTAAAGTAATAATTGGGTTTTTACCTTTTTCAGTCAATGTATCAACTTTTACTTCACCTGGAAGTTCTAATACGATACCGTGAGAGAATCCTAGAGCTAACTCAAGTTTTTGACCTGCGTGTGATGCTCTGTATCCTACCCCTACTAGTTCTAGTTTCTTTTCGAAACCTGCACTTACACCAACAATCATGTTGTTGATTAACGCTCTGTATAAACCGTGAAGCGCTTTGTGTTGTTTAGAATCAGATGGTCTGTTTACATTCAGTTCACCATCTTTTTGTTCTACAGTAATTCCTGCTGTAAGCTCCTGAGAAAGTTCTCCTTTCGCTCCTTTTACAGTTACTACACCGTTGTTTTCAGTGATTGTAACTCCAGCTGGAATTGTTATAATTGCTTTACCAATTCTTGACATTTTCCTCTGATTAAAAATTAATAAACATAGCAGATTACTTCACCGCCTACTTTCTCTTCTCTAGCTTTCTTGTCAGTCATTACTCCTTTAGAAGTAGAGATGATAGAAATACCCAAACCATTTAGTACTCTTGGAAGTTCAGTAGAACCTTTGTACTGTCTCAAACCTGGTCTAGAAGCTCTTTGAATAGACTTAATAGCAGGTTTGTTAGTTTGCTTATCGTACTTTAAAGCGATTTTGATCACTCCTTGAACAGCGTTATCTTCAAACTTGAAGTTTAAGATATACCCTTGATCAAATAGGATCTTAGTAATCTCCTTTTTGATTTTCGATGCAGGAATTTCCACCACTTTGTGGCCTGCGCTTTGTGCGTTCCTTACTCTTGTTAGGAAATCTGAAATTGGATCTGTTACCATTTTTCTTTTATAAATTATTGGTTAAAGAACAATCAGTATTGAAAAGACTTGAAGAGAAAAATATCAGACTTCAGAAAACTTCAGTCTGATATTTTATTCTTTAGTATCTTGACAACTTAATTGTCCCGATTTTTAATTAGTAATTATTACCAACTAGCTTTTCTTACACCTGGGATAAGACCGTTGTTTGCCATTTCTCTGAAAGTTACTCTGGAAATACCAAACGTTCTCATGTATCCTCTTGGTCTACCTGTTAGTTTACATCTGTTGTGTAATCTTACAGGAGAAGCATTTTTAGGCAATTTTTGAAGTCCTTCGTAATCACCAGCTTCTTTAAGAGCTTGTCTTTTAGCAGCGTATTTAGCAACTAGTGCTTCTCTTTTGCGCTCACGCGCTTTCATTGATTCTTTAGCCATTTCTTAGTTCTTTTTAAATGGTAAACCGAAGTGAGTTAATAATGCTTTAGCTTCTTTATCTGTTTTCGCAGTAGTTACGAAAGTGATGTCCATCCCTTGGATTTTTTTCACTTTGTCAATTACGATCTCAGGGAAGATAATTTGCTCAGTAATACCTAAGTTGTAGTTACCTCTACCATCGAAACCATCTGCCTTGATACCAGAGAAATCTCTGATACGTGGTAAAGCAGAAGAAGTAAGTCTGTCTAAGAACTCATACATTCTCTGAGCTCTCAATGTTACTTTTGCTCCTACAGGCATTCCTTTTCTTAGTTTGAATGCAGCTTCATCTTTCTTAGAGATTGTACCTACTGCTTTCTGACCTGTAATGTTTGTAAGTTCTTCTACAGCATAATCGATAATTTTCTTATCTGCAGTAGCGTCTCCTAAACCTTGTGATACAACAATTTTCTCTAATCTAGGTACTTGCATGATTGACTTGTACCCAAATTCTTCCATCATTGCAGGAACAATTTGCTCTTTGTATATTTTTTTGGGTCTTGCTATAAATTCCATGTTAATTCAAATTATAAAGTTTCACCCGTTTTTTTGTTAACTCTCACTTTCTTATCTCCTTCGATTTTGTAACCGATTTTGATAGCTTTTCCGTCTTTACCAACTAAAGCTACGTTTGAGATATGAATAGAAGCTTCCTTTTCAGTAATTCCTCCTTGTGGATTTGAAGCTGAAGGCTTAACGTGTTTTTTAACGATGTTAAGTCCTGCAACAATTACTCTAGGGTCTTTTCCTTCTTTCTTGATCACTTCAATAACTTCACCAGTCTTACCTTTGATATCTTTCTTACCAGTAGTAATGATTACGTTATCTCCTCTTTTTATTTTTAACTTTGACATTTCTTTTAAAAATTTTAAAAATTAAAGTACTTCAGGAGCTAATGAAATGATTTTCATATATTCTTTGTCTCTCAACTCACGAGCAACAGGTCCGAAAACACGTGTTCCTCTCATTTCTCCCGCTGCGTTTAGTAATACACAAGCATTGTCGTCGAATTTGATGTATGAACCATCTTTTCTTCTTACTGCTTTTTTAGTTCTTACTACTACAGCTTTAGATACCTGACCTTTTTTAGCGTTTCCTGATGGTGTAGAATCCTTGATAGTAACAACGATTTTATCACCAACTGAAGCATATCTTCTTCTGGTTCCTCCCAGAACTCTAATAACTAGTACTTCTTTAGCACCTGTGTTATCAGCAACTTTTAATCTTGATTCTGTTTGTAACATTATTACTTAGCTTTTTCAATGATTCTTACTAATCTCCATCTCTTGCTCTTGCTCAAAGGTCTAGTTTCTTGGATCAAAACTGTATCACCTTCTGTGCATTCGTTGTTCTCGTCGTGTGCAGTATATTTTTTCGTTTTCAAAACGAATTTACCGTACATCGGGTGCTTTACTCTTGTAGTTTCACTAACAACAATAGTTTTTTCCATTTTATTGCTGGAAACCACTCCGATTCTTTCTTTTCTTAAATTTCTATCCATTGTAAAATGAAATTATTGTTTGTTAGTTAACTCAGTGTTTAGTCTTGCGATTGTTTTTCTCAAATCTCTGATTTGAATCGGGTTTTCAATTGGGCTGATTGCATGAGCTAATTTCAATTTAGAATATTGAGCTTTTGCTTCAGTTAATTGAGCTTGAATATCACCCGCGCTTAAATTTTTAATATCAGCATTTTTCATTGTATTCAAAGATTATAGAGGTTTAACAAAATCGTTAGCAACGATGAATTTAGTAACTACTGGTAATTTTTGTGCAGCAAGTCTTAAAGCTTCCTTAGCGATATCGTAAGGTACACCTCCGATTTCGAACATAATTTTACCTGGTTTTACTACAGCTACCCAATATTCAACAGCACCCTTACCTTTACCCATACGTACTTCCGCTGGTTTTTTAGTAATTGGCTTGTCTGGGAAGATTTTGATCCATAGTTGACCTTCTCTCTTCATATATCTTGTCGCAGCGATACGAGCTGCTTCAATCTGTCTTGCAGTGATCCAAGCTCCTTCCGTTGCTTTGATCCCAAAAGTTCCGTAAGCAAGTTGACTACCTCTTTGGGCATTCCCCTTCATCTTCATCTTGTGAACTCTACGGAATTTGGTTCTTTTTGGTTGTAACATAATTTCTAAATTTTAGATTTTAGATTTTAGATTTTAGATTTTTTTTAATTTTAAAAAAGTAACGGTAATTTAAAATTCAAAATTTCTAATCTAAAATTTTAATTATTATTGTTATTGTTGTTGTTTTTTCTAGGTCTTCTGTTGTCTCTGTCTCCTCCTCTGTTTCCTCTGTCTGACTGACCTCCTTTTTTCTGTTGTCCCACTAGTGGAGAAAGTTCTCTTTTACCGTAAACTTCACCTTTCATGATCCAAACTTTTACTCCTAGTCTACCGTAAGTAGTGTGAGCTTCTGCCCAGTGGTAATCAATATCAGCTCTGAAAGTTGACAATGGAATTCTTCCTTCTTTGAAAGATTCTGATCTTGCCATTTCAGCTCCGTTCAATCTACCAGAGATTTGAACTTTGATACCTTCAGCACCCATTCTCATAGTACTTGCCATTGCCATTTTAACAGCTCTTCTGTAAGAAATTCTGTTTTCAATTTGCTTAGAAATACTATCAGCAACTAATACAGCATCTAATTCAGGTCTTTTGATTTCGAAGATGTTGATTTGAATATCCTTACCTGTAAGTTTCTTCAATTCTTCTTTCAATTTATCAACTTCCTGACCTCCTTTACCGATGATAAGTCCCGGTCTAGCAGTAGTGATTGTAACTGTTACTAATTTAAGTGTTCTTTCGATATAAATTTTTGAAATACCACCTTTAGATAATCTAGCCTCAAGGTATCTTCTGATTTTGTAGTCTTCAGCGATTCTGTCTCCATAATCGTTTCCACCAAACCAGTTAGAATCCCATCCTCTGATGATACCTAATCTATTACCAATTGGATTTGTCTTCTGTCCCATACCTTGATTAATTTTCTTTTTTACCTAAGATTAATGTAATGTGGTTTGATCTTTTTCTGATTCTGTACCCTCTACCTTGTGGAGCTGGTCTTAGTCTCTTCAATTGTCTAGCACTGTCTACAAAAATTTCTTTAACGATAAGATTTGCTTCTTCAATATCAGCACCTTCGTTTTTAGTCTGCCAGTTAGCCATTGCTGAAAGCAATACTTTTTCTAACTTGTTAGATGCGTCTTTTTTAGAATATTTTAGAATGTATAAAGCTTTGTCTACCTGCTCTCCTCTAATGATATCAGCTACTAATCTCATTTTTCTTGGAGAAGATGGGCAATCATTGTGTATTGCTTTTACTACGTCTTGGTTTGTCAATTTACGTGCTAATGCACTTTCTCTTTTTCTTGATCCCATGATTATCTGCTTCCTTTGTTTTTGTTACCACCATGACCTCTGAAAGATCTTGTTGGAGAAAATTCGCCTAGCTTGTGACCAACCATGTTTTCTGTA
Source organism: Chryseobacterium indologenes (assembly GCF_018362995.1). Classification (NCBI taxonomy): domain Bacteria; kingdom Pseudomonadati; phylum Bacteroidota; class Flavobacteriia; order Flavobacteriales; family Weeksellaceae; genus Chryseobacterium; species Chryseobacterium indologenes. Next base: position 3,896,334 of record NZ_CP074372.1, on the reverse strand, counting down.
ACATAAACTGGGATAAAAGATTTCCCGTTGTGTACTGCAATAGTTTGTCCTACGAAGTCTGGAGAGATCATTGATGCTCTAGACCAAGTTTTGATAACAGTTTTCTTGTTAGCTTCTATATTTGCCTGAACCTTCTTATCTAAAGTATGATGAATGAACGGTCCTTTTTTAAGTGATCTTGCCATAATTATTTTCTTTTAGATACGATGTAACGGTTAGACACTTTGTTTTTCTTTCTAGTTTTGTAACCTTTAGCTGGTTTACCGTTTCTAGATCTTGGGTGACCTCCAGAAGAACGTCCTTCACCACCTCCCATTGGGTGATCAACCGGGTTCATTACAACAGCTCTTGTTCTTGGTCTTCTACCTAACCATCTGCTTCTACCAGCCTTACCTGATACAGTTAATTGGTGGTCAGAGTTAGAAACAGATCCAATCATTGCATAACACTCAGTAAGGATCATTCTTGATTCTCCTGAAGGCAATTTGATGATTGCATATTTTCCGTCTCTTGAAGTCAATTGAGCTGAAGAACCAGCACTTCTTGCTAAAATTGCACCTTGACCAGGTTTCATTTCAACACAAGAAATAACAGTACCTAAAGGAATGTTTTTCAACTTCATTGCGTTTCCTACATTTGGCTCTACGCTTTCTCCAGAAATTACTTTCTGATCAACTTTGATACCGTTTGGAGCGATGATATATCTCTTCTCTCCGTCTGCGTACTCTAATAAAGCGATAAATGCAGTTCTGTTTGGATCGTATTCTACAGATTTTACAGTTGCTTCAACGTTTGCTTTGTTTCTTTTGAAGTCAATAATTCTGTATTTCTTTTTGTGTCCACCTCCGGTGTAACGCATGGTCATTTTACCTGTTTGGTTACGTCCACCTGACTTTTTAATACCAACTGTTAGAGACTTCTCTGGTTTGTTGGTAGTAATTTCCTCAAAATTGTTTACAATTCTGAATCTCTGTCCCGGGGTGATAGGTTTTAATTTTCTAACAGACATTACTATTATTTATAATTAATAATTAATTTACAGCAAAAATATCGATAACCTCACCTTCAGCAAGTTTGATTACCGCTTTTTTCAATTTGTTTGTCTTTCCTACTTGAAGACCTTTTTTAGTGTACTTTGAAGAAACCTTCGGAGCATAAATCATTGTGTTAACGTCTGCTACTTTTACACCGTAAGCTGCTTCAACAGCTTTTTTAATCTGGATTTTATTCGCCTTAGGATCAACTAAGAAAGAATAAGAACCTCTTAAATCTGTAAGGTAATTAGCCTTTTCTGAAATAACTGGTTTAATAATAATAGACATGACTTATTTCTTTAAATTTTCCTGGAATTTTTCAACTGCACCTTCGAAGAAAATAATCTCACCTGCATTTACTAAATCGTAAGAACTGATCTCGTTGAAGTTCATTACTTTAGTTTTAGGTAAGTTTCTTGAAGATAAATACACATTCTTGTTAGCTTCAGGAAGAACGAATAAAGATTTTTTACCGTTAAGTTCCAATGCGTTTAATACATTGATGAAATCTTTAGTCTTAGGAGCAGCAAAGCTCACATCTTCTAAAACTTTAATGCTGTTGTCTCTCATTTTCTGAGATAAAACAGATTTTTTAGCTAATCTCTTAAGAGCTTTGTTCAATTTGAATCTGTAGTCTCTTGGTTTTGGTCCGAATACTCTACCTCCACCTCTGAAAGTTGGAGATTTGATATCCCCGTATCTAGCAGATCCAGATCCTTTTTGCTTCTTAAGCTTTTTAGTAGAAGCAGTAATTTCGCTTCTTTCTTTTGCTTTATGAGTTCCTTGTCTTTGTGCTGCAAGGTACTGTTTAACTTCTAAGTAAACCGCGTGCTGATTTGGCTCAATTCCGAATACTGTTTCGTCTAGAGTTACTTTTCTTCCGGTCTCTTTTCCTGATGTATTTAATACTACTAGTTCCATTTTCTGATAATTACATAAGAATTTTTAGCTCCCGGAACAGCACCTTTTACTACTAAAAGATTTTGTTCTTGATCAACTTTTAACACTTGAAGGTTTTGAACAGTTACCTGCTCACCTCCCATTCTTCCAGCCATTCTCATCCCTTTGAATACTCTTGAAGGGTCTGAACCAGCACCGATAGAACCTGGAGCTCTAAGTCTGTTGTGCTGACCATGAGTTGCCTGCATTACACCTCCAAATCCGTGTCTTTTAACAACACCCTGGAAGCCTTTACCTTTTGAAGTTCCTGTTACATCTACATATTCACCTTCGATGAATAGATCAACACTTACCACCTCTCCTACTTTTGCCTCAGTAAATCCATCATGGAATTCTACTAATTTAGCTTTAGGAGCAGAACCAGCCTTTTTAAAATGACCAGCTAACGCTTTACCAACGTTCTTCTCACTCTTGTCATCGAAACCTAACTGAACAGCTGTATAACCGTCTTTTTCTAAGGTTCTGACCTGTAAAATCGAGCATGGACCAGCTTGAATAACTGTACAAGGAATGTTTTTCCCTTCTTCGTTAAACAAAGACGTCATACCGATTTTTTTACCAATAATACCTGACATTGTTTATATTATAATAAAATTTATCCTTTATTTATCACCATTTTTCGGAAGTCTGAAGTAATTTCTACTTTTGATATAGGCATACTACGCTCCTAAAATGAGTGTGCAAATTTATGAATTATTTTATAACTGACAAATATTTTGAGTAAAATATTTTGATTTTTAATCAATTAGATGATTTTGAAAAAAGTCAGAACAAACTTTCTCAAAGATTTATTTTGATTTTAGAAAAGAAATTAGAATGAAGACCTTATTGAGCAATAACAGTTACTCCAACTTCTTCCAGTCCAGCTCTGTCTTCCGCAGAAATACAGCTGTCAGTAATCAGATAATCCACCTGATCCAAAGCTGCGATTTTCCCAAATCCTTTCTTATTCAGTTTTGAAGAATCTGCAAGAATCACTGTTTGATCTGCACACTCCATCATAATCTGGTTCAGATGAGCTTCTGCAGCATTGGAAGTACTGATTCCGAATTCCGGATCAATACCATCCACTCCCAGAAAGAGTTTATTACATGAAAACTGCTTAAGGATACCTTCAGAAATAGAACCTACTATAGATGTAGAACTTTTCCGCACTTCACCGCCCAACTGTATAATATTAATATTAGGATTATTGCAAAGCTCAATGGCTACCCTCAAAGAAGACGTCAATACTGTAAGCGGACCAAAATTCATCAGCATCCTGGCAAGATAATGCATAGTAGTTCCGGATGCTAAGATGATACAGTCATTTTCCTGAATCAATGACAAAGCCGCCCTTGCAATAGACTGCTTCGCCTCTACATTGATGTTTTCTTTTTCTACAACATTTTTTTCGTAAGCATACCTTACCTGCTTACTTGCCCCTCCATGATTTCTGAAAAGAAGCCCCAGACTTTCAAGATAGTTCAAATCCTTTCGGATCGTAACCGAGGAAACATTGAGTTTTTCACACAGATCCTGAACGAGAACGTGTCCTTTTTCATCAAGCTCTTTCAATATTTCATCCTGTCTTGGTATTAGCTTTTCCATTTTATTCGTTTCATCAAAAATACCGTTTTTTTTTCACTTCTTAAAATTTCATTTATTTTCTTTTTGCTTTCATTTTTAATTTATATATTTGAAAACGAAACATAAACGAAACATTTATGAAACGAAACGAAGAACTCAGTAAGTTAACCAATGTAAAAGAATGGGACTTTATTGTCATAGGAGGAGGAGCCAGTGGTTTAGGTTCAGCATTAGACGCAGTAAGCAGAGGATTCAAAACTTTATTGATTGAATCTCATGATTTTGCAAAAGCAACATCCAGCAGAAGTACCAAATTGGTACACGGCGGAGTTAGATATCTTGCCCAGGGAGATGTCGGATTGGTAAAAGAAGCATTGAAAGAAAGAGGACTTCTGGCAAAAAATGCAGCACATATCGTAAAAAATCAGTCTTTCATTATTCCGAACTATACATGGTGGGGAGGAATCTACTATAAAATAGGACTCTCCGTTTATGATTTCCTTGCCGGAAAATTAAGTTTGGGAAAAACAAAATACATCAGCAAATCAAAAACTGTTGAAAAGCTGCCTACTATTGAACAAAATCACCTGATGAGTGGTGTTGTTTACCAAGACGGACAATTTGACGATGCCAGACTTGCGATTAACCTTACCCAGACCATTATTGAAAAAGGGGGAAGCGCTGTCAATTATGTAAAAGTCATCAACCTTCTAAAAGATGCTTCCGATAAAGTAATCGGGGTTGTTGCAGAAGATCAGTTTTCTAAACAGCAATATCAGATTCATGGTAAAGTGGTCATCAACGCAACCGGTGTCTTTACGAATGACATCCTTAATATGAACAACCCTAAGCATGGTAAGCTTGTAGTACCAAGCCAGGGAATTCACCTTGTATTGGATAAATCTTTCCTTAAAAGTGATGATGCGATCATGATTCCAAAAACTTCAGACGGCAGGGTTTTATTTGTTGTTCCATGGCATGACAGAGCTTTAGTAGGAACTACAGATACCCTTTTAAAGGATGAAAGTTTTGAGCCTCGTGCCCTGGAAGAAGAAATCAACTTTGTTTTAAATACTGCCAGACAATATTTAGCTAAAAAACCAACCCGTGAAGATGTAAAATCAGTTTTCGCCGGGCTTCGTCCTCTTGCCGCTCCTAAAGATGGAAGTAAAAGTACAAAAGAAGTTTCCCGAAGCCATAAGGTGATTACTTCAGAAACAGGACTGGTTTCTATTATCGGAGGAAAATGGACTACCTACCGTAAAATGGCGGAAGATACTGTAGACGAAGCTATGAAAGTTCACAGGTTGGGAAATAGCCCATCTAAGACTGAGCATCTTTCCATCCATGGAAATGTAAAACCAGAACAGGTAGACAGAACAAATCACCTGTATGTTTACGGATCAGATATCCCTTCTATAAAAGCACTGCAGGAAAGTAATCCTCGTTATGCCCAAAAAATTCATCCGGACCATCCCTTTACTGTAGCAGAAATAGTTTGGGCTGTAAGAACAGAGATGGCAGAAACTATTGAGGATATTCTGGCAAGAAGGGTACGTTTACTGTTTCTTGATGCAAGAGCGGCTATAGACAGCGCTCATAACGTAGCAAGAATCATTGCTGAGGAGAAAGGATATTCTGAAGAATGGGCTCAGCAGCAGGAAAATGAATTCATTGAATTAGCAAGAGGGTATTTATTAACTCCTTATTCACCTAAAGTTATCAACCTAAATTAGCACTATATACATGAATGAAAAGCTTATCCTCGCTCTAGACCAGGGGACGACTTCCTCCAGAGCGATTCTCTTCAATCACAGTGGAGAAATAAAATATGTATCTCAGAAAGATTTCAGTCAGATATTCCCTACCCCAGGCTGGGTAGAACATGATCCGAATGAAATCTGGTCTTCACAGATCTCAGTAGCTGCAGAAGTTATTGCGAAAGCAGGTATTTCCGGACTGGAAGTTGCCGCTATCGGTATTACGAATCAACGTGAAACTACCATCGTTTGGGATAAGGAAACCGGTGAACCTATCTACAACGCAATTGTATGGCAGGACCGCAGAACTTCAAAGTATTGTGATGAACTTAAAGAACAAGGACATGCGGAAACAATCAAAGAAAAAACAGGACTTGTTCTTGACGCATACTTCTCAGCAACCAAGCTAAAATGGATTCTCGATAATGTAGAAGGAGCAAGACAAAAAGCAGAAGAAGGAAAGTTATGTTTCGGAACTGTTGATACCTGGCTTGTATGGAAACTTACCCGTGGGAAAATGTTTATCACAGACGTGTCCAATGCCAGCAGAACAATGCTTCTGAATATCCATACTTTAGAATGGGATAATGATTTATTAGAACTATTCAACATACCAAAAGCTATTTTGCCTACAGTAAAACAAAGCAGTGAGGTATATGGTGAAACTGCCACTACCCTGTTCTCTACCAAAATTCCGATTGCAGGAATCGCGGGAGACCAGCAAGCTGCCTTATTTGGCCAGATGTGTACTACTCCCGGAATGGTAAAAAACACTTACGGAACAGGATGCTTCCTGTTAATGAATACCGGAACGGAGGCTGTTACTTCTAAAAACAATCTTCTTACAACAGTAGCCTGGAAAATCAATGGAGAAGTGAATTATGCGCTTGAAGGAAGTGTATTTGTAGGAGGTGCAGCCATTCAGTGGTTAAGAGATGGGCTTAAGCTTATTCATTCATCTGAACAGGTAAATGAGTTGGCTGCTTCTGTAGAAGATAATGGCGGAGTGTATTTTGTTCCTGCATTAACGGGTCTTGGTGCTCCTTATTGGGATCAGTATGCCCGCGGAACTATTGTAGGCATCACCCGTGGTACTACCGATGCCCATATCGCAAGAGCTACACTGGAAGGAATTGCATTTCAGGTTTATGATATTGTAAAAGCAATGGAAGCAGATTCCGGAAGAGCAAGCCTTGAATTAAGAGTAGACGGAGGAGCCTCTGCAAGCGATCTTCTGATGCAGATACAGTCTGACCTTTTCGGCTTCAAAATCACACGACCTAAAACACTTGAAACAACAGCACTAGGAGCAGCTTACCTGGCCGGCCTTGCTGTAGGATACTGGAAAGATGTGGCTGAAATTCAGTCTCAATGGATTGTTGACAAAGATTTCCACCCTCAGTTGGAAAAAGAACATGTGGATAAAATGGTACACTCATGGAGAAGAGCTGTATCACGTTCTCAAAGCTGGATAGAAGATTAATTCACTTATCAAAAAAAAACTTATATGACTCCATTTATCGCAGAAGTTATCGGGACGATGCTTCTAATATTGTTAGGCAACGGTGTTGTAGCCAATGTTGTCTTAAAAGATACGAAAGGAAATAATTCCGGGTGGATCGTTATTACTACCGCATGGGCATTGGCCGTTTTTGTGGGAGTAACCGTTGCAGGGCCAATAAGTGGTGCCCATCTGAATCCGGCCGTAACCATTGGACTGGCCATTGCAGGGAAATTTTCCTGGGATCTCGTTCCTTCTTATATCGCAGCCCAAATGATCGGAGGAATGCTGGGAGCATTTCTGGTGTGGCTTTTCCATAAAGATCATTTTGCGATCACGGAAGATGAAGGCGCTAAACTGGCTTGCTTCAGTACTGGTCCGGCTATCAGAAAGACATCCTCTAACCTCATTAGTGAAATTATCGGAACATTTGTACTGGTATTCTGTGTTTTCTATTTTGCAGGCCCCAGCATTTCTTTACAGGCAGACCCAACCGCTAAGGTAGGATTAGGCTCTATCGGGGCTATTCCTGTGACGTTTGTAGTGTGGGCAATTGGTTTATCACTAGGAGGAACAACAGGATATGCCATTAACCCCGCAAGAGACCTTGCCCCAAGAATCATGCACGCCATCTTACCTGTAAAAGGAAGCAGTGATTGGGGATATGCCTGGATTCCTGTTATAGGCCCAATCGCAGGTGCTATAATCGCAGCAGTTATATATGGATTTTTAAAATAAACACATGATGAAAAAAATCTTAAAGGGAATCTTTCTTCTTGCTTTAGGCACAGGAAGGTTATTTTCACAGGAAACTGGTGAAACAAAGGAAACCAAAGAAGGCAGACTTGATTTTACGGCCAACATTCAGAATAATCACTTATGGAGAGGGCTTATTATTACAGACAAGCCTGTTGTAATGGGAAATCTTTCCTACGCTTTGGATGCAGAGAAAAAATGGAAAGTAGGAATTTGGGGAGCTTCTGCATTGGCAGATGATAAGGATAATACACATTATAAGGAGATCAATTATTATGTTCAGTATTCTGACGGTCGTTTTTATATTGGATTATGGGATCTTTATAACTCCAGAAATATCAATACTGCAGTAGCCGCTGATGATATCTTCAGCTATTCACAGAGAAGAACGGCTCATATTATTGATTTAAGAACAAATTATACTTTCGGGCCTTCATTCCCAATCAATATTGAAGCTGACATTATGCTGTATGGAGGAGCCAATGCGGGAGAAGTCATTCTGGAAGCTGACGGAAGTTATAAGAAAAACAGATACTCCACTTACGTTCAGGCAAGCTATCCTGTCATCAGCGGACAGAAAGTAAACCTGGATGCTTTTGTAGGAGCCGGATTTGCTCTCAACGACAAAACCTTTTTGTATGGTAATGGCAAAAACAGCTTCGACATTGTAAATGTAGGGGTGAAAGCAGGTAAAGTAGTTAAGATCACAGATCACTATAGCCTTCCTGTAACGATGATGGCGATGTGGAATCCGTCTAATAAGTATGCAAGGATTCAGCTTGCTGCAACCGTTTTTTAATCTGAATGAAACTAAATTATAGAAGAGCCACTCCTTTTGGGGTGGTTTTTTCTTACATGCTCTTCCCAAAAAGAAGAAGGATTATGTGAATTTAAAAAATGGTAAAAATCCCATCAATAACCGGGTTTTTACGGAGAATATTTTGTTTAAATATCTTTAATTTTGAAAAAAAGAGTAATGAAAAAGATTTTCAGTTTAATGATCCTGTGCATCAGTATTTTTACATTGGCACAGCAGGTAAAGGTTCCTTTTACCGGACACAGAAGCTTTGACATCATGAAAGGATACAGTGGCACCGGTACTCCCCACTATTATCTGGATATAAAAGCGAATGGTGATGTTCATTTTGGATACGTTCAGGTGAATCAGGCAGACGGAAAAGAAACAACAGAGGAAATCAATGCCGGAAAATATGCTCCTAATAAAGTCATGAAAGTAGATTTCAAAGAATATGAGGAGACATTTTTGGTGAAATTCGACAAAGACAAAATTTACCTTACCGATGAAAGGGGAAATATTCTACACCTTGATGGATGCTGTTCTTCCAGAGAGAGCATTGATAAGGAAACCTGTAAGTGCGAAAGTGAACTTTACAAGTAGTAAAACAGTATATATAAAGAGAGTCGCTCCATTGGAGCGGCTTTCTTGTTGTGAAAAGCGATCCGTCAAATTAATCACCGGGATTTTACGGTTTATATTTTGCTTTAATATCGTTATTTTTGAAAAAACATATGGCTACAATGAATTGTGGCTTCAAGAGTGATTTTTATCAATGAGACATTTTAAAATTTTCTTCGCATTTCTTCTCTTTCTTATAGTATCATGCAATAAGAAAGAGAATCATCCTTATACTTTTTATTACTGGAAAACCAATCTGAAACTTGATCACGAAGAAAAAAAAACATTAGACCAGGCAACCATTCCTTATTTATATACCAGGTTTTTTGATGTAGACAAAGTGAACGGAAAATTTCAGCCGGTAGCTGTTATCACAAAAGACAAGAGTTTTCAGACGGATAAACAGATTGTTCCTACGGTTTTTATTACCAATCAGACTTTGCTTGGCATTTCTGCAGAAGAGATCAAATTTCTTGCGGAAAGTGTTCATCTTTTAATTCAGAAAAAGGCGGAAGAGTATCATCTGAAAATCAATAATGAAATTCAGATCGACTGTGACTGGACAGCGGGAACACGAAATGACTATTTTAAATTTCTAAAAGAGCTCAAAAAGATCTCCGGAAAGGAAGTCACCTGTACCCTTCGTCTTCATCAGGTAAAAGATAAAAAACAGACCGGAATTCCCCCTGTTGAAAAAGTATACCTCATGTGCTACTCCACTTCATCACCACTGGAAAATTCTGACAAAAACTCGATTCTGGATATCAACATCCTAAAAAGCTATCTTTCAAAAATGGAAGACTACCCTATCAAAAAAATTGAAGTAGCGCTTCCTATTTATTCCTGGGGAATTGTCACCAATCATTTGGGCAAACATAAACTGATCAATGCTTTATCCAAAAGATATCTTGAAAATCCAAATTTCAAAAAGATATCCGAACACGAAATTCAGGTGTTGAAAGATGGATTCTATTTTGGAAGTTACTTAAACAAAGGCTTCAAAGTAAAGGCAGAAGAAATCTCTGAAAAACAGCTTAAGGAGGTAATCTCATTTTTAGAGAAAAAAATCCCACATTTTAATATTATTTATTATCAATTAGATAGTAAATTTGTGTTAGATCGGAAATTTTAATCTCTCGGAGATAGAGACGTGCCTGTCTATACCAAACCATAAACTATTACACAAAATTAAAAAAACACTACGAACCCTATGAAAAAGTATATTCTTTCACTTGCGGTTGTATCACTTTTCTATACAAAATCTGACGCCTGTGCGTGGTCAGATCCTGATTATGATTACTTCAACCTTTTTACACAAACCATCATCAAGGACAAAGCTTATCTTCCTTTTCTGCACAATTATTCAAGCAGATTTTATGGAGGATACAATCCTGCATTGATTCCTGATGATAATATTGAAACATGGAAAAAGTTCTTCAACAATCAGCTTAGCTATACCGAGACGCAGAATCTGGTGTATAAGATGAGTATGAACGACCTGAATGCCTTAAAGAATGGAAGTCCGACAAATCCTATTCTACAAAAACTAGGGACAGGATTCTACCAAAAATATAAAGAAGGTATTGATTATCTGATCGAAGCCAAGTATCTGGAACCTTATATGAGCATCAATTATGTTGAAAATGAGAATTCATTTTATTACGACAGAGATGCCAACAGGAAAAATGCTACAGCACTTGATTATAACAAAACCATTGCTGCTTTAACATCTTTGTACAATGCAGCAAGAAACCCTGAAATCAAGCAACGTTACGGTTATCAACTTGTACGTTTGAATCATTATACCAGAAACTATGATTCTGCAGTGCAGGCATTTAAAACTTATGTTGCTCCGATCAAATTGAAAGGAACTGTTTATTTCATGTCACTGGACCAATTAGCCGGAGCACAGAGAGGATTGGAAATGAACAGTGATGCCAACTGGAATTTCTTTCAGGTATTCATGAACAGCAAAGACCGCAAGGAATCTACATTTGTTTCTATGAAGCTTTCTGATACAGCATCTTTCAGCAATATCATGAAGAGAGCCAATACGAACGAAGAAAAGAATATGGCGTATTTCCTTTTAGGATATGAAGACTTCAACAATCCGATTCCAACTATGGAAAAGATGTATGAAATCAATCCTGATTCTGAAATCCTGAAAGTAATGGCTGCAAGAAGTATTAATGAACTGGAAAGAAGCTATCTGCCTACTTATTACTACACTTCAGACGCTGCCAATAGTCCGTATATACAAAGAGGAAAAGCTGATAACAATACTTCTGCAAAAGATACTAAAGCCACTACCACCACTGAGGTAAAGGAGGAAAAGCTTTCTTTCTGGCAAAAAATCGTAAGGTTCTTTAAAAACCTGTTCGGCGGGTCAAAATCTAAAGAGTCTGCCGATGGAAAGAAAACGGATCAAAGTGACGATGAATTGCTGGACAATCCAAACAGAATTCCATTCTATACTACTTCCGGCTATGGGTATGATGATAAAATGAAGGATTATCTTGATGACCTTCAAAAGTTCACTGATAAAACGAAAGAAAAGTCTAAGGATGAATATTGGCAGATTGCAGATGCCTATCTGAAATTCCTGAAAAAAGATTACAAAGGAAGTACAGAAATCCTGGAAGATATAAAAACAACGAATCCTGAATATCTGGAAGAAATCAAAAGAATGAAAGTTCTGAATGACATTGTTTCTCAGCCGAGAATTGATGCCGAGTATGAAGATCATCTGATGAAAGATTATGCTGAATATTTCGTTGAGAAAAAGGTAGAGAAAGACACAGCCACTACAGATAATTTTGATTATTATGGTGAGGTGCCGTCTACTGCCGATTTCCTTAAGGATGTTATGGCAAACCGTTATTTCCTTCAGGGTGAGGACGGAAAATCCTTCCTGATGAACAATAAGCTTTCGGATCTTCAGTACAACCCGAATTCTGGCCTGGTGAAGAGTGTGGAAGAGTTTTACAGAAAGCCTAATAAAACCCAGTTTGAACAGCAAATCATTGCTAAAAATATGGATAGTGTTGGTAATATTGATGCCTTCTTCAATACCATTTACGGGGACAGAGCAATGAGACTGGCTGATTTTGAAAAGGCGAAATCTTATTATGAAAAAGCAAAAAGCTTTGCCGGTATCCCAAGACAGAATTACGAATGGACCGAAAAGAACGGCCAGACCATTACAACCAAACAATACACTCCTACTGAATACGATGGATTCAAAAATATTTCAAACCTTATATTCGGACATAATGTTTGGGAAAGCTTCGGAAGTGCGGATACAGAAAGTATGAAAGCTGAAAATTATGCTGATTTCCCTTTCATTAAAACCAGCATGAACAAGCTTGAGCTGGCAAATGTATTGATTCAGCTTAAAAAAATCGGAAACGGAACGGGTGAAAAAGCAGCAAAAGCCAATCAGCTTATTGGAAACCTATTGTACAATACCTCTATTTTAGGATATTACCGTCAATTGTTTGTGATGGATATTGACAACAGCAATGGAGGCAAGTATGATTTCTGGAATACGGACAGAAAGAATCCTTATAAGTATTATTATAAAAACTTCCTGGACACTTCTTATATTGAACCTGATAATTTTGATCTTTCAATCAATTATTATCAAAAGGCACTTAAACTTTCCAATAATAAGGAAGAAAAAGCAAGAATCTTATTCCAGATGGCAAGTGCTGAACAAGGTAAATATTATCAGTACGAAGCGAAGGCTCCAAAAGATTTCGATTACTCTGATCCTAAATGGTCTGAGAAAGAAGATGCCCGCCAAAAGGAAATGGACCATCTTAAAAATCAAAAATACAGAACCTATTTTGCTCAGTTGAAAGCACAGTATTCTGACACTGAAACAACGAAAAACCTGATGGGAAGCTGTAGTTATTTCAGCTATTTTATGAGGTAATCCAAACCATAAAAGACCTCTGATGACACTCAGAGGTCTTTTATTTTTATTTATTAATCAGCCATTTTTTAACAAAAAAACAAGTTATAAAGTTTAAAGAATTTTTTAAATCAAAAGTCTATTTATTTTTTTGTTCCTTCTTCTGCATCCATTCTTCATGTCTTCTTTTAAAAAACTCATACTTATAATCATGATTTATCTGTGCAACGTCAATGGAATGAGACATATGGATATCTGTATCTTTTTTGGCAAGCTCACCCAGCTTTTCATAATAAACGTGAAGCTGATCCAGTTCTGCTTCTGTAAGTTCTTCAATATCCACAATACGATTGCTTGCTTTTTCGTGAGCTGCAATAAGCTCATTGAGTTTAATCTGTATGGCTTTGGAGTCTTTGTTCTGAGCTTTCTGAATGAGGAATACCATCAGAAAAGTAATGATTGTAGTTCCTGTATTGATTACCAGCTGCCAGGTTTCGGAATAGTCAAAAAAAGGTCCGGAGACCGCCCATAATACCACAATAAGAAAAGCTCCCATAAAAGCATATGGACTTCCTGTAAATTTTACAGCCCCGTTTGAAAATTTTTCAAAAAAGCTATGGTTCTTTTTTCCCATGGTCTTATTTTATAGATTGATTAAATGTATAAAATTAACAGGAATAATGAATAGTGAATACAAACAAAAACATTAAGACAATACTACTGTCTTAATGTTTTCTAATTAAAATTGATATGAATGTTTGAAGTATGTTATTTGATTTTCCCTGAAAAGCGGTCTTCAAGGTTTTGTTTTTCTTCTGCTATCATACTCTTTCCGACTTGAGCAGATGAAAAAGGTTTTGGATAAAATGAATTATTCCAATGATCTTTCCAGGGAGAAATGTTACCCCACGAGTATATGCTTCTGGGATTATTGTAATGTTTTTCAACATTTTCTCTCGCAGTTTTCAGTTCTTCTTCGGACAAATGTTCTTCGGAACATGAAGCTAAATCAGTTGCGGCAATCAATAGTAAGAATATTGTTCTGGTAATTTTCATTATAATTTTTTTTACGTTAGAATTTATAGTTTACCTGTACAGCAAAGTTTCTCGGCTGAATCTGATCGATATATCCTCCTCTGAAATAAGAACTGTATCCTACACTATCAAAAATATTATTAAAGAACACTCTTATTCCCATTCCATTTTTCAAGGTATATGCTGCCTGGGCATCTACTGTGGTATATTCCGGCATATCGAAAGGCTTGTCTCCAGGCTTCACACTGTTCAGGTGGCCTGCTGTAAATGTTTTCTGAGTCCATTCGTCAACCGGTCTTTTTCCTACGTAATAAATCCCTGCTCCTACATCAAGTCCTGATAAAGTACCTTTGTTGAATTTATAATTCAGCCATCCGTTTGCAGTATGTTTAGGTGCGTTCATGGGTGCAGATCCGTTCATGTAAGCAGGACTGTCCTGATATTGGGCATCGAGATAAGCCCATCCTGACATCACCTGAAGATTGGGTAAAATTCTTCCGATAAGCTCTACTTCCACTCCTTTTCTTCTAAGGTTTCCTGCAAGGCCATACATTGTTTGTTTGTCAATTACAACAGGGTTATAATTTTCGTCAAGAATAGTGAAGGAAAGGTGATCTGTTTTAATATCAAATACCGTTACATTAAATCTTAAACGCTCATTAAACCAATCTGATTTAATACCAGCTTCCCATTGTTTAGTCATTGACGGGCCTACTCTTCCACCATCTAAAAGGAAATTATTAGAAGATCTTAAAGATGTGGTTGTAGTATATGATCCAAATACATTAACATTTGGAAGTGGAGACACAATCAATCCGAAATTAGGATTCCATGTATCTACAGATTCATTGGCAGAACCATTGAGCCTGCTGTAACGAAGTCCCAAATGAGCTTTTACATATTTTCCGATCGTCATCACATCCTGAGCCATTGCACCGATACTTGGTGTCAATACTGCGTTTGATCTTCCCAGATTTTTATAAATGACATTTACCGGAAGTTGATTCGGAATATTTCCGTTCACTACGTCGACAATATCAAGAGGATTAGCAGCATAGGTAGTATTTCCGATTTTTGTATTACGTGCAGTAATTAAATTTCCTGGTGCAATTGAGTTTTTGTATGCTTCAAAGGTTGTAGAAGAGGTTTCTGTTTCTCTCCAGTCAAAACCAACCTGGAATGTGTGTTTAATAAATCCTGTCATTATCTGCTCTCCAATGAAGTCTAACTGTAATACTTTGTTGATATCTTCTCCCTGTGATTTTCCTATAGTACGCTGTCTGATATTGTAGTTGGTTTCACCAGCAGGCAATGACACAGATGAAGCTTCAGAATCTGTATTACTTACGGAATTCACGAAAGCTGCTCTCACTTTTAATTTATCTGTAAGGTTACGTACGATTGTAGTGGCAAAGTTGTATGTTTCAGTTTTTGAATTATCAGATGTATATCCTAAAAACTTACCTTTTGGCATGTGATACAATGCTTCAACAGTTCCAGGTGCAAGGTTGATTGTTCCTCTGTCCGGTGTTCTCTTATCATGAAGGTAATCCATTTCCACATTGATTAATGTTTTATCATCCGGACGGAAAGCGATAGATGGGTTTACATAAATCCTTTCTCCCTGTACATGACTTCTGAATGAATTATTATTCTGATATGCTCCATTGAATCTCACAGCTACTTTCCCCTGAGAATCTAATACTCTCTGGAAGTCTACTGTAGGTCTGTAAAAATCCCAGCTTCCGTAACGGAATCCTACATTCGTCTGATCAATAAACTGAGGTCTTTTTGTTACAACATTGATCACTCCTCCTGCAGATCCCAAACCATTTCCTATTCCCTGACCAATAGCAGCAGATCCTTTAATAACCTGAATACTTTCTACTCCCTGCATATCAGTGATCATCCCTGCAGTACGGAAATCTGAATCCAGCTGAACTCCGTTTTTCAGTACAGGAACACCACGGTATCCTCTGATAGACATACTTTCGTTTCCTCCGCCATAGCTTGAAAACAGAGTAACTCCCGGAACATTTTTGGCAACATCAGTGACTGTAAGTGCGCCTAATTCTTCAATTGCTTTATGGGAAATCACAGAAATACTCTGAATCTGATCTCTGGTTTTCAATGGCAATCTGGTAATTGCGTCCAAGCCTTGCGGCTGTTTCTTTTTTTCACCAAACAGTTCTACTTCTTCAATTTTCTTGTGCTTAACTGAATCATTTACTTTCTGCGCATTGGCCAGAACTCCACCTAACAACAGCAGAGAAAAGGATACTACTTTATTCATCTGATAATTTTTAGCAAAATTATTATTTTTATTCATTCTAAATAAATAAACAAGAGTGAGATATGTCACCTGAAAAAGAACTATTAATATCAGATCATTAATCTCTGCTAAGGACTCTTTACAATCCCTAAACAGATGTACGCTATCATTAAGAGTAATTCCCTGAAGGGTTTTTATGGTTGTAAAAAGCTCAATTCAAAAAAAATCAGATTTGATATATCATCAAATCTGATTTTTAAATAATATAAAAAAACCGTCCCTAAAAAGGAACGGTTTGTATAATCATTGCAAAGTATGCATTTATCACACTTTAATTTCAACGTCTACACCTGAAGGAAGTTCTAATTTCATTAGAGCATCAACAGTCTTAGAAGAAGAAGAGTAGATATCCATTAGTCTCTTGTGAGCTGATAATTGAAACTGCTCTCTTGCTTTTTTGTTTACGTGCGGAGATCTCAACACTGTGAAGATTCTCTTATTCGTTGGCAATGGAATTGGACCGTTTACAACAGCACCAGTAGCCTTTACCGTTTTTACGATTTTCTCAGCAGACTTGTCTACCAAGTTGTAATCGTAAGATTTTAGTTTTATTCTGATTCTTTGTGACATTTCTTTAATTTAAAAATTAACCTTTTGCTTTAGCTATGATTTCTTCAGCAACGTTTTGTGGAGTAGCTTGGTATTTCTCTAATTCCATAGAAGAAGTAGCTCTTCCTGATGAAAGTGTTCTTAGAGTTGTTACATATCCAAACATTTCAGAAAGTGGAACAGAACCTTTGATTACAACAGCACCGTTTTTCTCTTCCTGACCACTGATAGTACCTCTTCTTTTGTTAAGGTCACCAATGATGTTACCCATATATTCTTCCGGAGTTACAACTTCCAGTTTCATAATTGGCTCCATAATTACTGGCTTAGCAGCACGTCCCGCTTCTTTAAATCCTAATTTAGCAGCCATTTCAAATGAAAGAGCATCAGAATCCACCGCGTGGAAAGATCCATCTTTAAGAGTAACTTTAATACCTTCAACTTCGAAACCAGCCAATGGACCGTTCTTCATTGCAGCTTTAAATCCTTTTTCAATTGCAGGAACAAATTCTCTAGGAACGTTACCACCTTTGATCTCATTGATGAATTCTAAACCAACTTTACCTTCGTCTGCAGGTCCTAGTTCAAATACAATGTCAGCAAATTTACCTTTACCACCAGATTGTTTTTTGTAAACTTCTCTGTGTTGAGCAACTTTTGTTAAGTTTTCTTTGTATTCTACCTGAGGTTGTCCTTGGTTAACTTCAACTTTGAATTCTCTCTTCATACGGTCTACAATGATATCAAGGTGAAGCTCACCCATACCAGAGATAATCGTTTGTCCAGAAGCTTCGTCAGTTCTAACCGTAAACGTAGGATCTTCTTCAGCCAATTTAGCTAGAGCGTTACCCATTTTATCCTGGTCAGCTTTAGTTTTAGGCTCAACAGCGATACCAATTACCGGATCAGGGAAAACCATCGATTCAAGAACGATTGGGTTTTTCTCGTCACACATAGTATCACCAGTTTTGATAGACTTGAATCCTACCGCTGCACCAATATCACCAGCTTCAATATATTCTACCGGGTTTTGTTTGTTAGCGTGCATCTGATAGATTCTAGAGATTCTTTCTTTATCTCCTGAACGAGTGTTCAAGATATAAGAACCTGCATCTAGTCTTCCAGAGTATGCTCTGAAGAATGCTAGTCTTCCCACGAACGGGTCAGTAGCAATCTTAAATGCTAATGCAGAGAAAGGCTCGTCTACAGATGGCTTTCTTGTGATTTCAGCGTCAGTTCTTGGGTCAGTACCTTTGATATCATCTTTATCCAATGGAGAAGGCAAGTATTTACATACTGCATCCAACATAAACTGTACTCCTTTATTCTTGAATGAAGAACCACAAGTCATTGGGATAATAGATAAATCTATAGTAGCAGCTCTCAATGCAGCATTGATTTCTTCTTCTGTAATTGAATCCGGATCTTCGAAGAATTTCTCCATCAAAGTTTCGTCATATTCAGAAACAGCTTCTACTAGTTTCTCTCTATATTCAAGAACTTCATCTTTCATATCTTCAGGAATTGGCACTACTTCGAAAGTAGCTCCTTGTCCTGCTTCATCCCAGATGATAGCTCTGTTTTTAATTAAGTCAACAACACCTTTGAAATCTTCTTCAGCACCGATTGGTAAAACGATTGGAACTGCGTTAGATCCTAACATTTCTTTAACCTGGTTTACCACGTTAAGGAAGTCAGCACCTTGTCTGTCCATTTTGTTTACGAATCCCATTCTTGCAACTTTGTAGTTGTCAGCAAGTCTCCAGTTTGTTTCAGACTGAGGCTCTACTCCATCTACTGCAGAGAATAAGAATACCAATCCATCCAATACTCTTAAAGATCTGTTTACTTCTACTGTGAAGTCAACGTGTCCCGGTGTATCAATGATGTTGAAGTGGTAAGGCTTAGTTTCAGGTAAAGCTTTTCCTTGATCTGTTGGAAAGTTCCAAGAACAAGTGGTAGCTGCAGAAGTAATAGTAATACCTCTTTCTGCTTCCTGCTCCATCCAGTCCATTGTAGAAGCACCATCGTGAACTTCTCCAATTTTGTGGTTTACCCCTGTATAGAATAGAATCCTTTCTGTAGTGGTAGTCTTACCTGCATCAATGTGAGCAGCGATACCAATATTTCTTGTAAATTTAAGATCTCTTCCCATTTCAGATTAGAATTTGAAGTGTGAGAAAGCCTTGTTAGCTTCCGCCATTTTGTGAGTATCAGATTTCTTTTTGAAAGCAGCACCTTCTTCTCTTGAAGCAGCTACAACTTCGTTAGCTAATTTCAAAGCCATAGACTTATCATTTCTAGCTTTAGAATATTTGATTAACCATTTCATTGCCATAGAAATTTTTCTATCAGCTCTGATTGGCATAGGGATTTGGAAGTTAGCTCCACCTACTCTTCTAGAACGTACTTCTACGTGAGGCATTACATTTGTAAGTGCATCTTTCCAGATTTCAAGTGCAGTTTTTTCGTTATCTCCTTTTTTAGTTTCTACGATCTCTAATGCATCATAGAAAATTTTGAATGCGATTGACTTCTTACCGTCAAGCATTAAGTTGTTTACGAATCTCGTTACCAATTGATCATTAAATTTCGGATCTGGTAACAACGGTCTTTTTTTCGCTTTTGTCTTTCTCATTGCTTTTGTACCTTATTTAATGATTATTTTTTCTTTCCTTTTGCAGGAGCAGCAGCTGCTTGTCCTGGTTTAGGTCTCTTAGCTCCGTACTTAGATCTTCTCTGAGTTCTTCCATTTACACCAGCGGTGTCTAATGCACCTCTTACGATGTGGTAACGTACTCCCGGTAGGTCTTTCACCCTTCCGCCTCTAACCAATACTATCGAGTGCTCCTGTAGATTATGTCCTTCGCCCGGGATATAGGCATTCACTTCTTTACCGTTTGAAAGTCTTACCCTTGCTACTTTTCTAAGTGCAGAGTTAGGTTTCTTAGGTGTAGTTGTATATACTCTCGTACATACACCACGTCTTTGTGGACAAGAATCAAGGGCAGCCGATTTGCTCTTCTTGGCAAGCGTGGCTCTTCCTTTTCTTACTAATTGTTGAATAGTAGGCATTTAATTGCTTTTTATTTTAGGGTGCAAAAATAGTAATATTTTTTTAATCTGCAAACACTTATATAAAAATTAAAATCAAATACTTACATCCGAAATCGAACACATTTCTATATGACAATCAGAGAAGCACAATAAACATGAGGAAAAGGAGCAGAAAAACAGAAATTCTCCACATGAAAAAATGAGTATTAAATAATTATGAAATTTATACTTCTTACGATTTTCAATTTTAAATAAGATAGTTTTGGATCCATTCAATCATGGTGTCATGCTGAAGATGTAAAAGAACCAATGTATAAAAGATACCAGAAAAGAGAATATATGAATATTGTATTGGATTATTATTGAATGATATCGCTTCAGATTCATTCGTATTTAACTGGAATGTAAAAACTATAAACAATAATGTACAGTAAATATAATTCCATCTCATCCAATCAATACCAAGATAGTATAAAGGGCTAACCCAAAGAAGGCAGATTATATTACAGAAAAGATAAGTATAGAATGATTTCCTTTTAAACAGGTAAACATAAAACCCCATTTGAAATATCATGATAATGAGTTCTATAGCATGAACGAGAAAAGATAATTTATACTGAAGAACATAATTAAAATCAAAATAATATTCCAGATCGAAAATATTCTCTTTTTGAAAAACCACTCCCCTGCTTTTCAAAATAGATAGACTATCTCCTTCGTTGACATTTCCGCCAAAAAAATATATAATACCAATACCTACAAAAGCAGCTACTGTTATAGACAACATATATTTAAGGTTAATTTTCTGCCACTTCGAATAATTAATCCATATTAAAAAGGGTAAGAAAAAAAATCCCGCTTCATGGATGAAGAGAAAAATGATATAAAAAAGCCATAATAATGCATCATTAAGCTTTGATTTTTTTGAAAAAGAATACCAAAGCATTATAAGAATCAGTATTATTTCCCTTCTGCCGGCATTTCTGACAGTTAATGCAGGAAATAGCAGAATATAAGGAGAGGACATTATGCACAGATAAAAAAGATCAACTTTATATTTCTTTATGTATAGAAACGTCCCATACAGAATCCCCGAAAGACCAATGATCTGAAAAATCAGGATTTGAAACTGTAATTTCAATCCCGTTATATCCTGTATATAAAAAAACACATGCCCCAAAAGACCTCTTCTTTTGAAACCGCCATCCGTGTAATTTATCAGCCAGTCAGAAATAGTCCAGGCTGAAAACGGCTCTTCTGCTTTAAGATATAACGCTATAAAAACACCAATATAAATCAATACAATTCCAATACTGAAATATTTAACCAGTGATATTCTTTTATTTTCAGATATATTGATAAGGTTGTCAAAAAACATATGTATAAAAATTTCCGCTGTCGATTCTGTCAACGCAATATTAATACTTCCAAACTATTTTAAAAAATTTTCTTATAGTTATCATCTATTAATAATCCAGGGAGTTCGGCACGATATTTCGTAAATTTGAGATATCAAAATGATAAACACATCTGTCACCCTCAAAGCTTCACAGAATATTTAACTGTAGCCGGTGATTATATCTTACTTAAAAAAATAAATATATACATATGAAAAATGCTAGTATCATCGGCCTTAAAGAAGCCGATTGTAAAAAGATTTCAGAAAAATTAAATGTACTGTTAGCCAACTATTCTGTGTTTTACCAGAATACAAGAGGTTCTCACTGGAACATTAAAGGAGAACAGTTTTTCACCCTTCATCCTAAATTTGAAGAGTTGTACAACAGCCTTGTTTTAAAGATTGATGAAATTGCAGAAAGAATCCTTACGTTGGGAGCTACCCCTGCACACAATTACTCAGACTATTTGAAGGTAGCAACTATTAAAGAAAGCAAAGAAGTAACTGATGGCACCAAAAGTGTTGAACAGATTCTAAGTTCGTTCAAAGTAGTTATTGATCTGCAGAGAGAACTTTTAGATATTACAGATGAAGCAGGAGATGAAGGTACCAATTCGCAAATGAGCGATTATATTACCGAACAGGAGAAGGAAGTTTGGATGTACAATTCTTATCTTGGAAAATAACTCCATAAAATGCATTGAAATATTTCAAAAAAATCGCCTTACATTTAGGCGATTTTATTTTTTATTTTTATATTTGCGTTAAAATTACACATATTATGAACGACGTAAGACTAAACTCTATTCTAGATAATGATTTTTATAAAATAACCATGCAGAACGCAGTGGTAAAGCTATTCCCTAGTTCTATTGTAAAATACGAATTTATCAACAGGGGAAAGCACCACTTTCCGGAAGGATTTGACACTGCTTTAAGAGAAGTTGTTAATAAAATGGCTGAACTTAAACTTACGAAAGACGAGAAAAAGTTCATGGCAAGAACATGTCCTTATATTGATCTTCCTTATCTTGATTTTCTGGAGGGATATCATTATGACCCTTCTGAAGTAAAAATACACCAGGAAGGAGGCGATCTTTCAGTTGTTGTAGAAGGACTTTGGTACAGAACAATTTTATGGGAGGTTCCTTTACTGGCCCTGATCAGTGAACTTCATTATGAAATGAACCATATGGAAAGAGATTCCAATGAAGTAGTAATGAGCAAAACCATAGAAAAAGCAGACTCATTAGGCAGACTAGGAGTAACTTTTGCAGAGTTTGGAACCAGAAGAAGACATTCTTATAAGGTACAGAATCTGGTAATGGAAGCATTGACTCAAAAAAGAGACTCAACGTTTATCGGAAGTTCTAATGTTCATTTCGCAATGAAGTACGGTGTAAAACCTATCGGAACCCACGCACATGAATGGTTTATGTTTCATGCCGCTGAATACGGATTCAAAATGGCCAACGAAATGGCTCTGGAACATTGGGTAGATGTTTATAGAGGTGATCTGGGAGTTGCTCTGTCTGATACTTATACTACAGATGTTTTCTTCCAGCAGTTCGACAAAAAGTTTGCGAAGCTTTTCGATGGTGTTCGTCATGACAGTGGTGATGCTTTAGAATTTGCGGATAAAACAATTGCCCACTACCAAAGAAACGGTATCAATCCTATGTTTAAATATATTATCTTTTCCGATGCCTTAAATCTTGAAAAGGTAGAAGAAATCACCAATTACTGCAGAGGAAAAATCGGTATATCATTCGGAATAGGCACCAATCTTACCAATGATGTAGGCTTGAAACCAATGAACATTGTAATGAAACTGATTGGTGTACAGGCTCCAAATAAAGAGTGGATTCCTACGGTAAAACTTTCGGATGAGCATGGTAAATATACCGGAGATCCGAAGATGATTGAATTAGCGAAAGAATTTTTAAGAATTAAAGACTAATAATCTCATCAGAATAATTAAATATAACCTCGAAACCATCGAGGTTTTTTTTGTATCATATCATTTAAAAAAATTCATTAATCATAAATCTTTAAGGTTTTATTATATTTATCAAAATAAAACAAGATGAAATCAAAACTATTATTAACCGCATGCCTGCTCATATCAGCACTGTTCTTTGCACAGGAAAAGAAAGCAGAAAAACCTAAATACAATCAGGAACTGGCAACTTCATTAGGAGCTGACAAATACGGTATGAAACCTTATACTATTGTCATGCTGACAACAGGTTCCGTTAAGATTGAAGACAAAACCAAAATGGGCGAACTCATGAAAGGCCATATGGCCAATATCGGTAAACTGGCAGATGAAAGCAAAATCGTAGTAGCCGGTCCTTTCCTTGAAAAAAATAAAGAAAACTACCGCGGAATGTTTATTTTTAATACAAAATCTAAAGAAGAAGCCGAGCAATGGGTAAAAACAGATCCTGCTGTACAGGCCGGAATCTTTAGTTATGAAATTTTCCCTTGGTATGGTTCAGCAGCTCTGCCTTTGTATCTTAAACATCACGATGAAATCTCAAAAGAAAATCCATAGAAAATAAGAAATCCCTCAGTTGAGGGATTTTTTTATTAATCAATACAGATATATGGTTTTCTTGGCGGGTAACAGCAATAAGGATTACTGCAGAATATGTATCCCGCAGGACATCCTCCATCAACAGGTGTTTCGCAGGCTAATGCCGCACCACCTAAAACAGTTTTTAACTCTTTTCTGTTTAAGCTTTTTAAATTTTTCATGATTAATTTAGTTTAATTTGATTTCCTACTCTTTAAGATTTTCGGATTCCTCTTTATTATTTCTCTTTGTCTGGAAATAAATATACAATTTATTTTTTAATATTCTACTTTTCAATTAATTACTTGATAAAAAATAATTTTATAAAACTTTCGAGAAAAGAACTGAAAGATATATTTGGAGGAACTCATTATCTGGTAGAATGTCCGATTGAACACCACAGTGAAGACATAATCAAATGTCCTGACGACATTACCACTATGACTAATTTTATATGCATGTGAGGAACCTATTAAACAGCAGTCATGCGCAAACCATTGGTTCTTGAACCTTTTCAAGATTCGATTATAATCACCCGTAATCTGATAAAAATAAATAAAGTGAGCTTCTGACCCACATTTTTATTATCTTTAAATAAACAAAATTAACTATGAAAATAAGACTATTCGTATTGCTGTTTTTAGCATCAACAAAAATGTTCTTCGGACAAGCTGTTCCCAAAGAATATACCGATAAAGTAAAAGCGGCTGAATCATTTTACCAAGCCAAGGATTTCAAAAACTCTGCCACCAACTATTCAGAAGCATTTAAATCTAACGGCTGGAAAGCATCTCTAAATGACAGGTATAACGCAGCATGCTCCTGGGCAATGGCATCAGGGCCAGACAGCGCATTTTCCCAACTTGACAGGATTGCAGCAAAATTCAATAATTACAACCATATAACTAAGGATACAGACCTTAGCTCTTTATATAATGATAAACGATGGAAGCCTCTCATCGAAAAAATCAAACAGAATCAGGTGAAAGCAGAAGCAAATTTGAATAAACCCTTAGTCGCAAAGCTTGGTAATATTTATAATGAAGACCAAAAGTACAGACGACAAATCGATAGCATTGAAAAAAAATACGGCGGGAGTTCAAAAGAGATGGACAAGCACTGGCGGCTTATCAATAAAAAAGATTCACTAAATCTTATCGAGGTAAAAGCCATTCTTGATAAATATGGCTGGCTGGGTCCTGATGTTGTGGGCGGGCAGGGAAGCGTTACGTTATTTCTTGTTATCCAGCATGCAGATCAGGCAACACAGGAAAAATATTTACCTATGATGAGAGATGCTGTGAAAAATGGTAAAGCACAAAGCGGCAGTCTGGCCCTTCTCGAAGACAGAGTCGCCCTGAGACAAGGTAAAAGACAAATTTATGGCAGTCAGATTGGACGTGATCCTGAAACACAAGCATATTATGTATCCCCACTGGAAGATCCTGAAAATGTAGATAAAAGACGCGCAGAGGTTGGACTTCCTCCATTGGCAGAATATGTAAAGAATTGGCAAATGAAATGGGATGCTGAACAATATAAAAAAGACTTGCCTAAACTGGAGGCAAAAATAAAGCAGAAATAAAAAAATAATCTTCATTTTACATTTATCATCAATTAATTCAAACATCATAGAATAATTTACTATTTTAGTTCAACATTTTTAAACCTACTTATTTAATTATAAGAGTGTTAAGAAATTAATTTACTAAACAAAAAAATTAAACCATGAAAAAGAACTTAACAAAACTTTTGAGAACAGATTTGAAAGATGTATTCGGAGGAACACTGTATCCGGCAGAATGTCCCGGAGGATGCCACGGAGAAGGCATGATCAGATGTCCTGACGGTACCACCACAATGACAAATTTTATTTGCATGGGAGGAACCTGCCAACCGGCAGCAATGTGCAAGCCATTGGTTATTGAACCTTTTCCAGATCCGATTATAATCACTCCATAATCTGAATGAACAATACATAAAGTGAGCTTTCCGGCTCACTTTTTTAGTATCTTTAAATAAACAAAACCCACCATGAAAACCATTGAAGAAGTTCTTAAAAAACTAGATGAAATTATCATCTGGTGTAAAGAAAATCAAAGTCCGGCAGGATATTTTGCCTGTACGTACAGGATCATGACTGCGCAGGTTCTGAAAGGTATTCAGCAGAAAAAATTTGAAGACAACCTAAGAATGACATTACTGGATCTTGCTTTTGCACAAAGATACATTCAGGCATGGGAGAGTTACAGTAAAGGAGAGAAATGTACAAATTCATGGTATATTGCCTTTGAAGCCAGCAAAAATAAAAACCTGTTGATCCTACAGCATATATTTTTGGGAATGAATGCACACATCAATCTCGACCTTGGTATTTCTGCAGCTTCAATCATGCCTTACCGGAAAATAAATCCTTTGAAAAAAGATTTTGAAAACATTAATACTATCATTGCTTCCATTAATCAGGATGTACAAACCTCTTTAAACAAAATTTGCTATCCTGTAGATCTTATTGATAAACTATCCAATGGGAAAGACAATGCCGTACTTGATTTTGCCATTTCCAAAGCAAGAGACACTTCCTGGGCAACCGCAGTCATTGCATCCAATACTCCCAATTTCTTAAGAGAATCTGTAATTGGCATTGTAGATTATGCAGCAGCAAAAGTTGCCACCCAAATTCTGAATCCGAAAATCCTCACTCCTTCCCTTTTAAAAGAACTTAAAAAATGCGAAAGCAGTGATGTGGTGAAAAATATTGAAATTTTAGAATCTACAAAAAATTCATAACAAAAAAAACCGGGATCTTCCTCACGGATCCCGGCTCATAATGAACAAAATAAAAGAAACTATATTGCGTCCTTTTGCTTTTTGCGATAAGCATAATGGAAAATAATTGGTAACACAGTAAATGACAACAGCATACAGATAATCAGTCCTCCGACAATCATAATGGCTAAAGGTTTCTGAATTTCCGATCCCATTCCATTGGACATTGCTGCCGGAAGAAGTCCCATAGATCCCATCAGGGCAATCATTACTACCGGACGGATTCTGCTTTTCACTCCCAGAGCAATGGATTCTTTGAGTGACATTCTGTTTTGCAGATTCTCTTTCATCACTCCAATCAGAACGATACCATCTATGGTGGCCACTCCGAAAAGAATAATAAACCCGATTCCTGCTGAAATTCCAAAAATGGTTCCCGTAAACCAAAGGGATAAAAATCCTCCGATAAATGCAAACGCCAAGGTAATAGAAGAAATCAGTGTATCTTTTACATTCCCGAAATTGAAATACAACAGCATCAGAATCAAAACTAAAGAAATCGGTACTACCATTGCCAGCTGTTTTGCAGCTCTTTCTTTGCTCTCAAATTCCCCTGCCCATGTCATTTTATGATTCTTTGGAAGCTTTACTTCTTTATCTACTTTGGCTTTGGCTTCTTTAATGGTACTTCCAAGGTCACGTCCCTCAATATTAAATCCGACTCCGATATATCTGCTGTTTCCTTCACGGTAAATAAATGATGGTCCGGTGTGATAATCTATGGTGGCAATTTCTTTCAACGGCACTTTCTTATTATCCTGAGTCGGGATGAGAATATTTCCCATTTTTTCCGGTGTATCACGGTATTGCTTCTCAAACCTAAGCATGACGTCAAACATTCTTTCTTCTTCATAAAATTTGGTTGCTGCCTGTCCTCCGATCGTCATTTCAATCACGGCCTGTGCATCTGCTGTGGAAACACCATATTTTGCCATTTTAGAATCATGAAGCTGTATTCTCAATTCCGGAAGTCCGATATTTTTGAAAACATTCACGTCCGATATTCCCGGAACCGTTCTGATGGAATTGGCCACTTTATTGGCATAATTTTCTAGCTCAAATAAATCATTCCCGAAAATTTTAATGACCAACGGAGCTTTTACTCCTGCTACATATTCTTCCACATTATCCTGAATCGGCTGACTGAATCCAAAGTTGATTCCCGGATATTTTTCAAGAGAAACTCTCATTTCTTCGAGAAGTTCATCTTTGGATATTTTTTTCTTCCATTCATTCTCCGGTTTGAGTTGAATATTAAATTCGATATTAAAGAAACCTGTTGGATCGGTACCATCATTCGGACGGCCTGTCTGAGTCATGACAAATTTCACTTCATCATATTTCATAAGAATTTCTTTCATTTCTTTGGTTAACCGTACCGATTCATCCAGATTGACACTGTTTGGAAGGGTTGCTCTTACATAGATGGCGCCTTCATTCAGCTTGGGTAAAAATTCAGATCCATAATTGGAGAATCTCCATCCACAGACTGCAAGCAAAGCAACGAAACCAATGATAAATCCTTTTTTGTGACGGTCACTGAATTCGTAAATTCTATAGATATTGACTCTGAAGAATCTTGAAATAAAATTTTCTTTCTCTTCAATATTTTTTGTCAGTAAAAGCTTACACATTGCCGGAACATATGTTAAACTTAAGATCAAAGATCCTAATAAAGCATATCCCAGTGTAAATGCTAAAGGAGAGAACATTTTACCTTCTACTTTCTGGAAAGAGAAAATCGGCATCAGGGCAACGATAAGAATCAACAAGGCAAAGAAAATATAACTTGCTACGCTTCCTGCGCTTTTCTTGATGATTCCCAGTTTTGATATTTTGTTGAATCTTTTCAGCCCTATTTTCTTGGCTTTAACTTCGAGGGCGACAAAGACGTGTTCGACAATGACGAGGGTTCCTTCCAGAAGCAGTCCGAAATCCAGTGCTCCCATTGAAATCAGGTTGGCCGGCAAACCCTGAATTTTGAGCATAATTATAGCAAACAGGAACGCCAAAGGAATTACCGATGCTACAATAAAGGTTGTTCTCCAGTTGTAAAGGAATATAAATACAATGATGGAAACTAGAATAACTCCTTCAATAAGGTTTTTGGAAACGGTATGAACAGTTGTATTGACCAGTTCTGTCCGGTCAATAATCGGAACAATCTGAACATCTCCCGGCAGTTCTCCTCCATTCAGCTGTTCTATTCTGTCTTTCAGTCTTGCTATGACTTCGCTTGGATTTTCACCACGAAGCATGATCACAATTCCTTCTACAACATCATTTTCCTTGTTATACCCTACCTGCCCCAATCTTGGTTTTGCAGAAACTTTTACTTCAGCAACGTGCTTTACCAAAATTGGTGTAGAACCTTTTACCTCGATCTGAATATTCTCAATATCTTCTTTTTTCTCTAAAAGACCGATCCCCCTCACTACATAAGCCTGATCTCCTTTTGCTACTACATCTCCTCCTACATTAATATTACTCTTCGAAACTGCTTCATACACATCCAGGGGGGAAAGGTCGTAATTGTGTAATTCCGTAGGGTTAATTTTTATTTCATATGTTTTTTCTTCTCCACCAAAGCTTACTACATCTGCCACACCGGGAACGGCAAGCAATTCTCTTTCCACTACCCAATCCTGAATGGAGGTAACTTCTTTGATCGGAAGTTTACTTTTAATGATATACCGGTAAATTTCACCGGTTGCCCCGGAAGGAGGCTCAATACTGTAT
This sequence comes from Chryseobacterium indologenes, assembly GCF_018362995.1. Lineage (NCBI taxonomy): Bacteria > Pseudomonadati > Bacteroidota > Flavobacteriia > Flavobacteriales > Weeksellaceae > Chryseobacterium > Chryseobacterium indologenes. Next base: position 3,866,903 of record NZ_CP074372.1, on the reverse strand, counting down.
TCGGCTCCTGCGGGAAGATCTACATTTCCCAGCTTATTAGATGCATATTGCTGTGCATAAAAATCATTGACATGATCATCAAAAATCACAGTAACCACAGATAATCCGAAAAGGGAAATAGAACGCACAGATGTTTTATTCGGGATAGCATTCATTTCCTTTGAAATGGGTAAGGTGACAAATTTTTCTATTTCTTCAGCACTTCTTCCCGGCCATTGGGTAATGACTCTTACTCTGGTATTGGTAACATCCGGAAATGCTTCAATAGGAGTATGTATATAGGAATAGATTCCTCCGGCAAGCAATAGAAAAGTTCCCAAAAGAACAATCAATGAGTTTTTTAAAGAGAAGGAAACTATATTCTGTACAAATTTTCGCATTACTTCGTGGAATTATTTAATTGGTTTTTCAGGTTCTCATAGATCAGCAGCCCGTTGGAAGCAATGACATTTTCACCTGGTTTTAAATTACCTTCTACATAGATATACTGGCTATTGGAAGCGATCTCTGTCACGGGTCTTATCTCAAGTTCGCAGTCTTTTTTGTAGACTACAACATAGCTTTGGTTATTATCAAAGATTAAAGCTTTCGCAGGAATAGCCAGTGCACTTTTATTTTGTGAATTCACCGGTAATACTACATCTGCAGACATTCCCGGTCTTAGCTTCATTCCATTATTATCCATAATGATTTTCGCTTTGAGTACTCTTTCATTTTCATTGAAAACCTGGGAAATATTATCAATCTTTCCGGAAAAACTGTCATCCGGATAAGCTAGAGTCTTCACTACTACAGGTTGGTCTACATAAACGTGTCTCATATTGGTTGCGTACACATTCGCCATTACCCATACTTTATCCAGATTGGAAATGGTAAAAAGCTGGTCTCCACCTGCTGTAACCGGCATTCCTTTGGAAATATTTTTGGAGATAACATATCCGTCCGCAGGCGCTTTGATCTGAATGGTATTCCCACCTGCTGAATACAGCTGCATATTTTTCTGTGTCTTGGAAATATTAGACTGCAAAATGGCGACTTCGGAACGCGCTTCCTGCAAATCTTTCTGAGAGGCGATATCATCTTTATACATCGCTTCTACGGAAGACAGCTTTCTCTTCGCTACTGCCAGCTGAGCCTGCAAAGTTTGGGTATCATCCTGCATTTCGTTCACAGCCATACTTTTTACACTGGCCAGCGTCTGTCCTTTTTTTACATAATCTCCAAGGGAAAAATAAGTATCAATCACAACTCCGTCTACAAGGCTTACAAAAGGAACTGTTTTATCCGAATTGCTTTCCACTTCTCCAGTGAGCGTGATACTTTCTTCTATGGGAAGCATTTCTGCTTTTACGAGCTTAATATCTTTTTTAAGCTCTTTACTGATGCAATAGCTTTTTTCAGCTTCCTTATTTTCTTCTTTTCCGGCACAGCCTGTAAAAATAATGAGGGCAGACAGGTAAGCCGCAGCAATGTATTTTGTAATCATTTTGTTCATATCTTATAAGTCTTGTCCTACAACATACTGCAGGTTTTCGTAGTATTGATTAAGTTCTTTTTTTGTATCCAGGATGATCATTTTGTTTCCGATATAAGTATCCAGAAAATCCATGTATTCCAGCATGCTGATATTTCTTAGTCTGAAGTTTTTCTCGTGGCTTACCAGCAATCCATCCAATGTAGATTCATAGCTATCATCGATTTCTTCTGAAACCTGCTGTGTTCTGATATAGTTTCTAAAAACAGAGACAATTTCGTTTTCTGACTTGAGCATATTTTTACGGGTCTCAAGTTTACTTTTCTCGATTTCAAGTTTCGCTTCCTGGATATTCCCTTTGTTTCGGTCGAAAATGGGAAGATCCATAGAAACTCCCAGCCCTATAAAGTCTTTCATAATATTTCCCCCACGGTCGTATCCAATAGAAACAGCTACGTCCGGTGTTTTCATGGCATTTTGAATTTCCAGATTTTTGGCGGCGTGTTTTTCTTTATTTTTTGAGATCATGATGTCGGGACGGTTTTCTTTTGCCTTTTCCATCCATTGGTTCACTTCCAGTTCTGAAAGTTGTTTTTCAGGCATGACAAATGAGTCTGAAATCACCAGATATGTTTGAGAAGGCACCATCAATAAGGCTTTCAGTTCTACCTGCTGATCTTCAATTTCCTGTTTTAATGAAATCAGTTTTTTCTTGAATTCAATTTCCTGTGCTTTCAGCCTGACATATTCAGCTTTGCTGATATTTCCCAGCGTCAATTGATTATTATAGGATTTTGTTAATTTCTCAATGGAAGCAATCTGTCCCTGATAGATTTTCTGCTGTTCCTGATTGTAAAGAATTTCAGTGATTGTATTTCTCAGTGTTTTCTTAAGCTCACGCAATACTTCCTGCAGTTCATACTTCTCTCCTTCCACTTCTATTTTCTGAAGCTCAATATTTTTTCTTCTCTTTCCGGCAGTCTGAATCACCTGCTCTATTTCAGCAGAGATCTGTATATTTTTCCCCCAGTTTCCAATGAGTGCAGGCTGTTCTTCTATATCGTAAGTTCTCCATAGATTCACTTCACTGATGCTTAATTTGGGATTGGGCCAGTATTTAGCCTGAACAGTTCTTGCTTCTGCTTGTGAAATTTCAAGCTTCTGCGCAATAAGGTCAAGGTTTTTAGCCAGAAAAATAGTTTCAGCTTCCTTTCTGCTGATTTTCATAGTATCTGAAATCTGCGCTGAAAAGAAACTGAAACAGTGAATATAAAATAGGGTTAAAAATAGCTTCTTCAAGATCTTTTATTTTAAGACCACAAAGCTATTCGTCTAATATTAGAGGGAATTTTAAAGAAAATTAAAATTCGGTTAGTTCAACATTAGAGTTTGATTAGAACTTTTTGAAACACAAAAAACACGAATAATTTCACAAATAACACGATTATGAGTGAGCCGGAAATTTGAGAGTAACCGATGTCCCTTTATTGACAACGGAATCAATTTTCATTATAATATGATGATGATCGAAGATACTTTTTGAAAGGGATAAACCAATTCCGCTCCCTTTCACCGTATCTACATTTTTTCCCCTGTAGAAGGTTTCGGATATTTTAGCAAGATCTTCTTTAGGAATTCCTCGTCCTTCGTCCCGAACTTCAATATACAGTTGATTTTCTTTTTCAGACAAAGTAAGCACTACAGGTTTATCGTAAGAATACTTAATCGCATTTTCAACAATATTATATATAGCAAGGTAAAGTAATGTTTCGTTTCCTGGGAATTCCAGCAAGGCAGGTTTTGTTACCTGAAGCTGTATTTTAATGGATGAGTTGTTTTCTTTTGCCTTAGGTTCCAATTTTTCATAAATTTTCCAGATCAGCTCATCCACTCTCATTTGTTTATGGGAAGACTCAAGTTTTGTCATTCCTGACATCAGCAAAAGATTGTTTAGAATATTTTCAATCTCGTATACATTTTCTAATGATTCTTTCGCTACTTCCCTATACTCTTCCGGAGTTCTGTCTCTTTGGGCGAAAACTTCCAGATTTCCGGAGATAGCAGCCAAAGGAGTTTTAAATTCATGAGAAACATAATTGATAAAATTCTGCTGCAAAAGGACGTTTTCAGAAATCCTTCCCAGCAGTTTATTGTACGATTTAATAAGATCTTCAATCTCATCATTCGTATTGGTAGAAGTAATTGCAGTAGAGATATTGTTGTACTCCACTTTATTGATAAGCTCTACAACATTGGAAATAGGCTTATAAACCACCTTTGATAGATAGCGGCTCAAAAAATAAATAGCAAGCAAACCAATTACCAATACCGAAAGCATAATAATGGCCAGTCTCAATATCTGCGACTGAAAAGAATCATTTGAAGATTTTACAAAAACCACGAAATCCCCCTGATTGTCCGGATAAAAAATCCCATAATAAAATTGGTTATCAGACATAAACTGGATTCCTTTATTAGCCCGGACTGACTGCAAATGGGAAAGCTTTATATTCTTATCATTAAGGTTATGTCCAAAAGTAACTTCGTTATTCTGATTATAGACCGCTACCCTGTTATTCTGAATAAGATGGTTGTACTCTTTCTTGATCTGAGCATGTCTGTCTTTTGGAAGCTCATCTTTTTCCAGATAGTAAATGGCAGAAATAAGAGCCGTATTCCTTAGTTTTTCGAAATAAAAGATCTTAGTACTGTCATAATACGCAAAGAATATCACCGCAGATGTGATGATAGAAACGATGCCGAATGAAAGGCTTGAAATAAGGGTAAATCTATTTCTGAGCGTCATTTTCAGTCTTTGATTAAATATCCGGTTCCTTTTACGGTATGAATAATTTTCTGTTCTGTTTCGTCAATTTTATTTCGGACATAGGAAATATAAACATCCACTACATTCGTTGTATTATCAAAATCAATTCCCCATACCTTATGTAAAATCTGCGTTCTGCTCAATACCTTATTTTTATTCTCCATCAGGAAAGTAAAAAGTTTATATTCAGTAGGGGAAAATTCAATTTCTTTATCATTCTGTGTTACCTTATGAAGATCAGTATCAATGATAATATTTCCGCAAGACAGATATTGGTCTTCTTTCTGATAGCTTAATTTATTTCTTCTGGTTAAAGCTTTAATTCTTGAAATCAATTCTTCAAAATGGAAAGGTTTTGATAAATAATCGTCGGCACCCATATCCAGCATTTTGATCTTATCATCCGGGCTGTTCAAGGCACTTAGAACCAAAATCGGAGTATAATTTCCTTTAAATCTGATAATCTGAGTAAGCTGCATTCCATCCAAACCGGGAAGCATGATATCCATTAAAATAATATCAAAATCATAGGTATGAAGAAGTTCTCTGGCCTTTTCTCCTGAATCGGCAAGGGTTAGATTGTATCCAGCCTCAGAAAGGCCTTTTATCAGAAAATTGCTGATTCTTTGATCATCTTCTACCAACAAAATATTCATAAGTCTCTGAAATTTCCTATAAATATAAGTATTCTAATTAAGAAAGGAAGCTGGAGACTGGAAGAGAGAAGCATTAGAGCTCTATCAAATGGTACATCTATATTTTAAAATAGTAACACAAACAACTGGTATTGCTCATAAAGTTTCCAGCCTTTTTTCATAATTTTGGAAGATGGAGATGATATATTTAATTATTGGGTTTATTGCCGGTGGCTTACTGGGTGCTGTCATATTATATTTTGCACTGAAATCATCAATGGTTTCAAGAAGTTCTTATGATGAGTTGAACACCCTATCCATTAAAAATCAATCTGATCTTGAAAATTCCAACCTGAAAATTCAGGAGCTTACTCAAAATATCAATAAAGAGAAAGAAGCCAATATGCTGCAACACGATCTTCTGGATGATCTGAAAAATGAATTTTCTAAAATCTCAGCAGAATATTCTTCCTTAAACATCCAGTTTCAGGAATTGAAGCAAATCAATCAGCGACAGGTATCTCAAATAGAAACTCACCTTATTGAAAAGCAGACTCTTTTTGCTAAAAACTCTGAGCTTTCTGCTAAGAATGAAGGCCTACAAAAATCTCTTGATACCCAGAAAGAAGAAATTATTAAAATCCAGGAAGATTCTAAACTTCAGTTTGAAAATCTTGCCAATAAAATTTTAGAAGAAAAAACAGAAAAGTTTACTGCTTTAAATCAAAATAACTTAAAAAATATCCTTGAGCCTTTCCATGAAAAAATAGCTGATTTAAAAAACAAGGTCAACGAAGCTTACGAAAAGGAAAATAAAGAACGTTTCTCTCTTGCTGAAAAAGTAAAAGAACTGGCAGAACTGAACCAGCAGATTTCTGATGACGCCAAAAAACTAACTCGCGCTCTTAAAGGAGAAAGTAAAACCCAGGGAAACTGGGGCGAGATGATCCTGGAAAGTATCCTGGAAAAATCAGGTTTGGTAAAAGGAAGAGAATATTTTCTGGAACATGAATTGCGGGATGAAGATAACAAGGCTTTATTCTCAGAATTTTCCGGAAAAAAAATGCGTCCGGATGCTGTTGTAAAATATCCTGATGAAAGAAATGTCATCATTGATTCTAAAGTCTCACTTACCGCTTTCACAGAACTGGTAGACGAAACTGATGCTGATATTTATGCTATAAAAGTGAGCCAGCATCTTGGTTCAATTAAAAACCACATTAATCAACTAAGTCAAAAAGCATATGATGATTATGGAAAATCATTAGACTTTGTGATGATGTTTATTCCTAGTGAACCCGCTTATATTGCAGCAATGCAGGCAGATCAGAATCTCTGGAACTATGCTTACGAAAGAAGAATCTTACTTCTGAATCCAAGCAATCTTATTACTTCTCTTAAACTGATTGCTGATCTTTGGAAACGCGAGTATCAAAACCGAAACTCCATAGAAATTGCGGAACGCGGTGCTCGACTGTATGACAAATTTGTAAGCTTTGTAGAGAACCTGGAAAAAGTAGGACGAAATCTTGACCAGGCTAAAAACGTCTATAATGATGCTTACAAACAGCTTCATACCGGAAACGACAACCTTGTGATCCAGACTCAAAAGTTGAAATCTTTGGGAATTAAAAATAAAAAAGATTTGCCGCAAAGTCTTATTGACAACAGCAATCTCATTGATCCATCAGAAAGCTAAAACTCTCAGAATCCGCTAAGCAACATCATATTACCCAATAAAGTTCTGTTTAAAATTAACCGGAAAAACCTTTTTATCAAAACCAGAGAAGTTCAATGATAAATTTTGCATAATTTTGCGGAATGTTGATAGAAAGTTTTCAAAACGAAAAAATAAAAAACGTCACTAAGCTCCTTACTGACAACAGGTTTCGTAAAAAATCAAAAGTTTTTGTGGTAGAAGGCCAGCAGGAAAATGAAAGGGCAATGCAGTACGATTTCGAACCGCTGGAATTCTTTATCTGTGAAAATATCTTTAAAGGAACACTTCCCGATGGAAGAATACATTATGTAAGTGAAAAAGTATATGAAAAAATAGCTTACAGAGGAAGTTCTGAGGGAATTATCGGGATCTACCAGGCAAAAGAAACACCCCTTTCCTCATTTGTTCCTAAAGAAAATTCTACGGTAATTATTGTTGAAGGAGTAGAAAAACCGGGAAACCTGGGAGCTATTCTGAGAAGCTGTGAAGCATTTGGAGTAGATGCTCTGATTGTTGCTGACGGAAAAACAGATTTCTATAATCCTAATGTAATCAGATCCAGTGTGGGATGTCTTTTTGGAATGGAAGTATATCAGGCTGAAAATGAAGAAACGCTAGAATTTTTGCAAAAGAATAGTTTCAATATCTACACTACGCTGATGGATGAAAGTGCAGAAGATCTTTATAAGAGAGACTTAACACAGCGTTCAGCAGTATTATTCGGTACGGAACATTCGGGATTGAGTGATTTCTGGATTGGAAAAGGAAAAAATACATTGATTCCGATGGCCGGAAGTATTGATTCTTTAAATCTGAGTAATGCCGTAGCGATTACCTGCTATGAATCTTTAAAGCAAAAGAAAGGATAAATAATATTTGATTAGTCCTTGTGACTTTGTTATTAATGAGATTACTTCGCCTTCGGCTCGCAATGACTAACATAAAAAAACCGTCTCACTGGGTGAAACGGTTCTTTTATTGTTAAGCGTATGCTAGAATTATTTCTTAGCAGCGTCTTTTGCAGCATCTTTAGCAGCGTCAGCAGCACCTTTAGCAGCATCAGCAGCTCCTTTAGCAGCTTCTCCAGCTCCTTTAGCAGCATCTTTAGCAACTTCAGCTCCAGCAGCAGTAGTAGCAGCAGCAGCATCTTTAGTAGCTTCTACAGCAGTAGTTGCAGCAGAATCAACAACTTTAGCAGCTGAATCAGAAACTACAGCAGCAGAATCAGCTACAGTAGCAGCAGCAGAATCAGTTGCTCCTTCAGTAGAAGTAGCTTCAGTTTTTTTACAAGCAACTAGAGAGATTGCAGCGATAGCAGCTACGAATAATGACTTTTTCATAATAAATTAAATTTAATTTTGTTAATATTGTTTTATAAAATTTTCTTCTGTTCTGTTATTTGAACAAGACAAAGGTATAGCAGTTAGAAAATTTGTTTATGAAAAATAATTGTAATACCTTTGTAAAATAGTTTTACAAAAAAACATAACTGATAATCAACAATTTAATTATTTTTTGAAAAATTGACAGATTTAGATCTATTACACTTTGAGCAGCTAAAAAAGGATGTTCAGGGTCAATACTTAAAAGAACATACCCCTTCGCAGGATGATATATCCAAGTGGAAGGGTATTGATATCATATATTTTCAGGAAGACCTGCGCAAAAAAGCAAAAGGTAACATCAGTGAAAAGTCATTTTATACCTATTTCAAAAGTTCACCAGTTACTAAATTACCAAGGATAGACATGCTCAATTTATTGAGTATTTATGCAGGTTACGAGTCTTGGTATGAGTTTAAAAAACTACACCTTTTTGCGGGTGAATTGCTGCAGGAAAATGAAAATCTGGAGGAGGAAGAAATCAATGAACTTGAGAAAACAGTTTCTGCGGCCCCTGAAATTCCAAAAACTGAATTTCAGCCTAAAAAAATCGAAAACACCACTACGGAAAACATTGATTTACAAAAATCAAATACTGAAAATCAACAAGTTAATCAAAACAAAAATACTACTCAGGAAATTGAAATTTCACCTGCTCCGCCAAAGAAAAATTTCTTCAAAAAGAACGCCTGGGCATTGGTTACTTCCGTCTTAATTACAATCACTGGTCTTTTGGGATTTAAAGACGTTCTTTTTTCTAAAACTTATAAGTATTGTTTCATCGATAAAGACAGAGGAGTTTCTGTAATCAACACTTTAGAAATAATGGTGGTGAAGGAAAATGAATCTCCATTGATGTATAAAATAAAACCTGGTGAGTGTTTTTATTATTCTACTAAGGATAAAAATTTGAAAATGCGCATCAGTGCCCCTTTCTATGAACCTTTGGAAGTCAACAGAAACCTTGAGAATGCACCTGAAGAGGAAAAAATAGAACTAAAACCGGATGATTATAAGATGGCTGTGTACTATTTCTCCATAAAAGACATCAAAGGAGGAAATCCGGACGAACAGGTTGCCCTTATTAAGCAGAAAAGAAATCAGCTGGAAAACCTTATCAGCAGTAATGCCGTGATCTATCAGGTATACGACAATGATACCTATGGAATAGAAAGACTGGATAAACAGAAATACATTACTCTGGTAACGACTCCAACAACTTCACTGAAAAACCTGAATGTAATAGAAATGAAAAAGGATATCAAAGGTAAGATTGTATCCATCAAATTTAAAATTGCTACCACAAATGAAAATAATAAGTAATTTTTTAATTTTCACCGTACTTCTGACATTATTTATTGCCTGTAATAATAAAACCTCAGAGGTAAGCGACCTCGATAAGCTACGAAACAGCAACAATGAAAAAAGTTATCCTGCAGTGCAGATGGACAGCATGCAGGCAATTAATTCCATTACCAAACAGAAAGTTCAGGAACTTTTTGACCTGTCTACCCTTTACCTCTCAGGAAACAGAAATACAGAAATAGATACTGTCATTTATTCACAAATGGAAAGCTATTTCCATAAACCGGATTCTTTGACCTTTAAAAGATTACTGAAGGAACTGGATAGCATGAAAGTGAAAACAGCAAAGGTGAGTAACCTGAATGTTTATAAAGAGTTTTATAAAAAGGACACCCTGGACTATGCCAAGTTTAATGTGGAATATTTTGATAACAAAAATAAATCTTTGGGAAGCTTTGAAAAGAACGCACAATATATACTGCTTTCTACTTCCAAGCTCAAAAAGGAATTTAAATTCTACTTTTTAGATTTCTATTCCCAACCACTTAAGAAAGACAGTACTTCGGTAGGAGTAACTAAATAATCGACGGGAATATCTTTTTCCCAGACATCATCCACATATTCTTCGGGGTCAAAGTAATTGACTCCGATTTTTTTGGCCTCTTCCGATATATTCTGGAATAACCCATCATAAAAACCTTTCCCATATCCTACCCTGTTTCCTTTTCTGTCACAGTACAGCAATGGCGTAATCACATATTGAAAGTTATTTTCACCCGAATCTTCATTGGAAACAGGTTCCGAAATCCCCCAACTGTTCGTTTCAAAGACAGTATCTTCAAAGATTTCAATATTAATTAGTTTATCACCTACAATTTTAGGAACATAAACACGGATATTTCTCTCTAAAAAATACTGAATGAAGATTTGGGTATCAATTTCTTTTCTTGCCGGAATCGGGATGAAAATATGCACCGTCTCTCCTTCCTGAGGGTTAAAATGATGAATGAAATTTTCAAAAACTTTCTCAGATAACAAGAAAACCTCATCTGGAGACAAGGCTTTTCTTTTTTGAGTATATTTTTTTCTAAGCTCAGCTTTTAGCATAATTATTAAGTTGTTTTGACTGAAATAATTGTTACCCGACAGGCTTTGAAGTTTTATTGTTAACTATGCGTTTTGCACAATTCTGTACAGTTTATCAGATAAGCGAACTCTGAATGGAAGCTCAAAAGTAACCTGATCACCAATATTTGCAGTTTCACAAGGACCACCATTGGCATAGATTTCAGTAATGGTTACTTCCTGTTCTCCTGTTGTAGGACCGGAAATTAATACTTTATCTCCAACTGACAAGTCTTTATGTTCAATTAAGAACTGTGCAATTTTTGATTTTGAGAAATAATGCTCTGCTTTTCCAATCAATTCCTTTTTAACAGCAATCTTCTGACGGATATTCTTTGTTTCGGCTTTTGCTAAAGGTTTATCAGATAAATCTCCTGAATTTTTGAATTTCAAGGCATCAGACTTTCCTTTTCTGAATACTTTATTTCCAACCTGCAGTCCTTTTCTTAGTTTCACCTGTTCATCCCAAGGCAGATGAATCGTATCCAGGCATTCTGTAGAACAGCAGTTTTCCATTGCAGCTTTACATTCATCACATTGGATAAATAAAAGGTGACATGCATCATTAGCACAGTTGGTATGGTTATCACATGGTTTTCCACACTGGTGGCATTGTGCAATAATATCGTCTGTAATTCTTTCCCCTAAACGGTGGTCAAATACGAAGTTTTTACCAATAAACTTACTTTCTATTCCTTCCTCTTTGATCTGGCGGGTATACTCAATGATTCCCCCTTCCAATTGGTAAACATTTTTAAAGCCCTGATGTTTGAAGTAAGCACTGGCTTTTTCGCAACGGATTCCTCCGGTACAGTACATCAAAAGGTTTTTATCTTCTTTAAAGTCTTGTAACTGTTCATTGATAATCGGTAAACTTTCTCTGAAATTTTCCACATCAGGAGTAATTGCTCCTTCAAAGTGACCTACTTCACTTTCATAGTGATTTCTGAAGTCTACAACAATTGTATTCGGATCTTCAAGTAAATTATTGAACTCCTGAGCTTTTAAGTGAATTCCTTTATTGGTAACATCAAAAGTTTCGTCGTTCAAACCGTCAGCAACAATTTTATTTCTAACCTTAATTGTCAATTTTAAAAAAGAATAGTTATCCTGGTCCACAGCGACATTCAAACGGATTCCTTTCATAAAATCATAAACTTCCAGCGTATTTCGGAAAGCCTCAAACTGATCTGCAGGAACACTCATCTGAGCATTAATTCCTTCTTTTGCTACATAAATACGGCCAAGTGCATCCAGTGCATTCCAGGCTATAAATAATTCGTCGCGAAATTTTTGGGTATCTTCAATTTTGGCATACGCATAGAAAGACAAAGTAAGACGGTCTTTACCGGCTTCATCAATAAGTTGAGCTCTTTCTTCTGCGCTTAAGGTGTTATACAGTTGCATGCTATAAACGTTTTAAGTGAGAATAAAATTTTTGCAAAGATAATCATTTTGAATTAAGTATCTTTATGACACAAATCACAGGAAGTTAATAATGAGCCGTCAACATTGAATAATTCGCAATAAATAATAAAAAAAAGAACCACTTTATATGCTATAACTGACATATTTTCTTTAATTTTTTTTTAAGTTTTGTTAATCTTGGCATTAACAATTACGACATAAGGTATAAAATGACATAATAGCCGTTAAATTTTAGTTAAAATTGAAACATAGCATACTAATTGCTTACTTATTTAACATTAAATTTGTTTACTCAAAAACATAAAAAAGAAATTAATTAATAAACAAGAAAGATATACAATGAAGAGTACTTTAAAAAAACTATTACCATTTGCAGTAGTAGGAGTAATTTCCGGAGCTACTACCGTTGGAGCCATACAATATTTAGGACACAACTCCAACAATGGAGATCAATCTTACTTCACAACTTCAGCACCTAATACCTCATTCGCAGGAATGAATACAGGAGCAGTAGGCGATGATTTTGTGAAAGCAGCTAAAACAACTGTTCCGGCTGTAGTTACCATCAAAAATTACCAAAGCAGAACAGCAAGCAGAGCTTCTGAGCAGGATTTATTTGACTTTTTCTTCGGGGATCCTTTCGGGGGAAGAGGCCAGGGCCAGCAGAGACAAAAGCAGCAACAAGCTCCTGACAATATGCCATCGGGAATGGGTTCAGGTGTTATTATCTCGCCGGACGGTTACATTATTTCCAATAACCACGTGGTAGCAGGTGCCAATAAACTGGAAGTCGTATTAAGCAACAAAAAATCATATATCGCTACTTTAGTAGGAACTGACCCAAATACAGATATCTCTCTATTAAAGATTGAAGAAAAAGGTCTTCCTTACTTAAATTTCGCAAATTCTGACAATATTGACGTAGGACAATGGGTACTTGCGGTAGGAAATCCACTTGGATTAAACTCAACGGTAACTGCAGGTATTGTTTCTGCTAAAGGAAGAGGGATCGGAATTTTAAGCAGCCAGGGAAAAGCAGCTAATCCTATTGAAAGCTTTATCCAGACGGATGCTGCGATCAACCCGGGTAACTCAGGAGGAGCATTGGTGAATACCAATGGAGAACTTATCGGAATCAACTCTGCAATCCAGTCTACTACAGGATATTATCAGGGATACGGATTTGCAGTTCCATCTAACTTAGCCAGAAAAATTGTTGAGGATATCAAGAAATTCGGAATTGTACAGAGAGGGTTCTTAGGGGTTCAGTCTCTAGATCTTTCGAATGATCAGTTGGTAACTTCTTACAATCAGCAATATAAAACGAATCTAAAAGTAGGATCTGGAATCTATATCACAGGATTTGGCGAGAACAGCGGTGCAGAAGATGCAGGCTTGAAAAAAGGAGATGTTATCACCAAAGTAGACACCTACGATATCACAGACTTTGCGGATCTTTCTATGTCCATCGGAAGCAAACGCCCGGGTGATAAAGTACAGGTAACTTATTTAAGAAATGGTAAAGAAGGCACTACTAACGTAACGCTTAGAGACCAGAAAGGAGGTACTTCTACAAGAACAAAAGCGGATCTTAGTGTAACTGAAAAAATCGGATCAGAATTCCAAAGCATTGATGACAGAACGAAGGCTTATTATGGCTTAAATAGCGGAGTTGTTGCTAAAAATGTTATAGAAGGAAGTGAAATGGCTAAAGCAGGAATTGTAGACGGTTATATCATCACAGAAATCAATGGTAAGCCAGTAAATTCACAGAAAGATGTGGAAAGTTTACTGAATAAATTCTCCGGAACCGCACAGATAAAATACATGGACGACTACGGAAGAAATTACCAGAGAGGATTCAAAATGCCTTAATAAGAAAACTAAATTAGTTTTTCATATCAACAAAAAAACGCTGCAGATCTCTGCAGCGTTTTTTTATTATTTATTTAGGCTTATTCATTTTTTCAGCAATCCTTTTCTGCTTGTTCCGCTCATAAATCACTTCTACAATTTTACCTCCAATCCAGGAAAACGGAAAGAACGTAAGGAAAATAGAGATCTTATAAAATGTAGGATGGTAAGGAAATATAATCACATCCAGCATCGCAATAAAGAGCATAATAAAACCGATCAGAATAGCATAAGCTACTTTAGCATATTTAACGATGATAGCTGTTGCCACTCCTCCAATGGTAGTTCCCAATCCGGAAATAAACAACAGGAAGCCGAAAAAGGCCTGATCATCTTTCATACTGAAAAGAAACCTCTGCCAGTGCTCAAACGGAGCAAAAGCATCAAAAGTAACCCATTGCGGAAAAGCCCTTATACCAAGAGTAATAATAAGCCCTGCAATACCAAGACCTACCAGAACCGCAATTGTATTTCTTATAAAATTCATTAATCCTGATGTGCGATCATAGAAATTTCGATATCCACATTTTTAGGCAGGCAAGAAACCTGTACAGTTTCACGGGCAGGATAGCTTTCTGAATCTAAGTAAGAAGCATAGATATCATTCATTACAGCAAAATCATCCATACTCTTAAGGAAGATTGTTGCTTTTACAACGTTTTTGAAAGTCATTCCGGCTTCAGTAAGAATTGCCTCAAGGTTTTTCATTACCTGGTGCGTTTCTTTTTCAATTCCTTCTACCAGTTTACCAGTTGCAGGATCTACAGGAATCTGTCCGGAGATATACAAAACTCCGTTTGCCATATTAGCTTGTGAATAAGGCCCGATAGCTGCAGGTGCATTAACTGTGTTGATGATTTGTTTCATAGCGGATATTTATTTTTTTTCTAAGGTCATATGTCATCACTTTTGCCGGTAAGAAAATTCTGCCAGCAGTGATTTCATTAGAATCTATTTTGGTTGCAAATATAAAATTTATATTCTCAAATCCCAATCTGATATTAGAAAGGTGCATTAGGCTGAGTAAAGCTTCTGTCTTTGTACTTCAATGCGTCACTTAAGATATTGGCTTTGATACCGATAAAGAAGTCATACACTTTATACTGTCCAAAAGGAACCCAGTTGAAATTGATCGTAAAGCTTCGCTGATCTCTTGAAAAACCAATTCTTGTATACGCCAATTCTTTAGTCACCATATCATAATGCGTACTTCCTGTGATATTCCAGAAAGGAGTAAGCTTAAGACTCCCGTCTAATCCTATGGAAGCAATCTTATTGGCAAATCTGCTCAGTCCTTTTGAATAGGCATAATTGGCACTGATGTTTAAAGTCCATGCCTGATCAAAATGGGCATAATGATCATCATCAAAATAATAATTTTCATTTCGGACCTCCCCTTTTGAAGAATATTTTTTAGCATAATCTGTTTTCTCTCCAAAAATTTCGCTGCTTAAAGGATAAGACAGCTGAACATTGAATCCCTGTACACTGAAGTGCCCGAACTGTTCTGTTCTTACCCCAGTATCCTGACCGGAAGAGAAATCGATTTTATAAGGTTCCAGTGCAAGGCTGGTATTTACTGTAAGCTTATTATTAAAGAATGAAGACTGCCCGTTGATTGAGAACACAGACCAAGGGTGATCATTCGCAGCAAAGTTGTAGCTTCCTGAAAGGTTTAAAGACTCAAATATCTTAATTTTTTTCACTCCTGTAGAATCACTCTTCGATTTTACTTTCATCTCGATATTGTTACCGATATTAAAACCTAAAGCTCCCTGCATGCCACTTGACGGACTTCCTATTATTCCTTTCTCGAAAATAGAATAAGGAGTCAACGCTCCGGTTGCATTGTAATAATTTTTATAATATCCGAAATTAGGACTTGAAAAATCCGGAGAGTATGTAAAGCTTACACTTGGTGTCATCATATGTCTTACCGCTTCTACTGCAGACCCTTTTTTGAATTTCATCATTCCGAAAAGCGTAGTCTGAAGACTGGCAGAAGTAGAGAATGTAGAATATCCTGTGAAGTTCTTATTGATCTCATCCACTGTTACGTTCTTTACCGGATCATAGAATCTGTTCAGTGTTTTTGTAGTCAATGCATTATCGATATTCGCACTTAAACTGAACGTGAAATATTTTGCCACTGTGGTATTGGTAGCCAACGCGATATTGTTTTTAAGTCCCGTCTGCATTTTGTCCCACATTTCTTTTTTAAACAGTTCGTTCTCCTGAGTATTAACGAAATTGGTAAGGTTGAAACCTGTATTCACCGTAATATTTTCAAGAAGTCCCTGTCTTATTCCTGTTCTTGATTTAAACAGATAAAACTGATTGATCGCTACATTCATCTGTGGAAGACGAAGATCTGCCAATCCGGTTGCAAAGTTCTGTGAATAAGAAGCCGTTCCTGTAATTGTTGCCGGAAGTTTCAGAAATCTTTTGGTAAGGGTTACCGTAGAGTTCTGCTGGGTATTCAATACATTCTGGTTAAAGATATAGTTGTTGTTAAGCGGGTTGTTATAAAACTTTGTACTTACGATATCCACAGAAGCACTGAATGTAAGGAAAGGATTGGCTTTAGAATCCTGAGAGTGCGTCCAGTTGATTCTATATGTACTGTTTTTGGTATAATCGTCCAGTCCCTTAATACCTCTTACCATGGTTCCAATATCCGCTGTAAAGTTTCCGGAGTAACGGTACTTCTTCTGATAATTTACCTGAGGACGTAAGTTCCAGCTTCCTTTTGTGTAGATATCAGCAAGAACCTTCAGGTCAAAGTGCTCTCCAATCGGCTGGTAATACCCTATTCCGTTAAGGAAAAAACCTACATCTTCCCTTTCCCCGAAACTTGGAATCAGGATACCCGCTGCTCTTTTATCTGAAAACGGTAAAATAGCAAACGGAAGGTAAAGAGGGGTAGGAACCTGCTCGATAAACATCTGGATAGGCCCTGTAACAATTTGGGATTTTGTTTTAGTTTTAATCAGCTTGATATTATAAGCTCTCATAAAATAATCCGCAGCCGTATCTTTTTTCTTAATGAAATAATCATCCGTGGTATAATCCGCTTTTCTCATCGCGAATACGGAGTCGTTATATTTTTTTGTCTTCTGAGCTATAATTACTCCTTCGCTTTCTTCTGTTCTTGCATTGAAGGCGATGGCCTGTTTGGTTTTTGTGTTATAGCTGAATTCGTTGGTTTCGTATTTCTTCCCGGCCTGTGTAGTGATTACAGGCTCAATGATTTTCCCTAAAGAATCCTGCTTTCCTCTGGCGTAGATCAGATTTTTATTATCATCTATCGAAATATAGTCTGCATCAATCTGCATATCCTGATACTTCACCTGTGCATTTTTGTTCAGAAAAGTCATCTTTTTGGGGATGTCTCTTCTCTGATCATCAGCTTTTGTGCGAAGAACATCTTCCAAAGTTTCTTTTTTTACAACTATGGTATCCTTTTTGGAAATAGTATCATTAACCGCATTTTTAGGCAATTTTTCAGGAGTTTTCTGTGCTAAAAAATTGTTAAAAATTAGGATAATTAAAATTTGTAATATATTTTTGAGGACGGTTTTGGCCAATTTTATTATATATAATTAAGGCCCAAAATTAATATAATTTTTATAACTGTAAGATGCACAAACAAAATTTTAAAATAATTTTATCATTTCTCCTTATCCTTACCAGCAACTTTATTTTCTCTCAGAAGAAGTTTACTATCGTTCTGGATGCGGGACACGGAGGAAGTGATCATGGGGCCAACAGGACCTATTCTGATATCGGAAGAGTCGCGGAAAAAGACATTACACTTGCCATTACGTTAAAAGTAGGCGCAATGTTAGAGAAAAACAGAGATTTCAAAGTTATATATACCCGTAAGATCGACGAGTATCCTTCTCTATCTGACAGGACCAATCTGGCCAACAGGAGCAAAGCAGATCTATTTATATCGATTCACTGTAATTCTTCCCAAAGACCTACAGCTTATGGTACAGAAACGTATGTACAGGGACCTAACCAGAATAACGAGAATCTTGAAGTAGCCAAAAGGGAAAATGATGTGATCTTTCTGGATGAAAAAGATAAGCAGACCTTCGGATCTTATAACCCTGATTCTCCGGAGTCATTGATTGCCTTAAAACTTCAGCAGAACAAATATCTCGAATCTAGTCTTCTTTTGGGAGGATTGGTAGAGGATAACTTTGTAAATAAAGATAAACGTTCTTCAAGAGGAGTTTTCCAAAAAAACCTTCACGTTCTCCGTATGAATGCCATGCCGTCTGTATTAATAGAAACAGGTTTCATCAACCATCCGGAAGAGAGTCATTATATTGCTTCAGACAAAGGACAGACTGAAATTGCAGAAAGTATTTACAATGCTATCATTGATTATAAAAAAGCTGTTGACAGAAAATCCGGTGGTTCTATTGCTGTCAGAAAGCCAGAGCCTGAAAAACCGGCAGAAGTTCCTTTGAAAAATGATTTCAGAATTCTATTGATGAGTTCGCCTACGAAATACAATGAAAATGATCCTGCCCTGAAAGGACTGAACTATATCCTTACTCTTAAGGAGAACGGGCAATACAAGTATTACTATGCTGTAACCAATATGGCTTCCGTAAAAGATATCAATCTTAAAACAGCTAAGGATGCAGGCTTTAGAAATGCTTTTGCCGTAGGATTTATGCCTAATCAAAGGATTAACATGGGATATTATACGATAGAAGTATATACCGGGGATAAGCTGAATGGCAATTCTTATATCCTTCAGAACCTGAAAGATGTAGAAAGAGAGAAAGACAATGGCGTTTTTTATTATACCTATGGAAAAGTATACACGTTGGAAGATGCAGTAAAACTTCAAAAGGAACTTGAAGCTAAAGGTGTCAAAAACACAGTGATACAAAAAGTGTATAAATAATTAAAAAAAATAATTTTGAAGTTAAAAAGTTAATGATTACTTTTGCAACCTCAAAATTTGGCCTATTCGTCTAGTGGTCAGGACTCAAGATTTTCATTCTTGCAACAGGGGTTCGATTCCCCTATAGGCTACAAATTTACAAACCTTTAACGGACTCGTTAAAGGTTTTTTTATGGCTTATTTTTCGTTGTATTTTACTTTCAAAATTAATCCGGATATTTTTTAAGAACTCTATTAAGGTTAATATTCTCAGGATTTTTTATCATGTTCTGACAAAATGATTAGAAATTGTGACATTCTAACAACCTGAAAATTACTATCATTATAATATAGAGCCTTTACTTTTATTGTAAAAATTCATTCCCTTTATGTTATATGTCACAAAAGCATTATATTTGCAAAAATTTTAGCCATGGTTGGTCACCCAAATATGGCTGCACTGATGAAAAATAATATTGATAAATCATTGTTTGTAGTTTTCTACAGGCTACCAAATTTTATATCATGCCGGATTTAAAAATACAAGAAGCGAAATTGCTTTTTAAGAAAATCCACTCTAACCCAAAAAGTTATGATTTACAAATCAATGAAGACGGGATTACAGGCAGAGATGATAAAATCAGTTTCAGACTTTACAGGACTGGAGAGAGGGTTGCTTTTGAAGTAACAATTGACGGACTCACTTTCACCAACACGACTGGAGAATGGAACAATGCATTGATCATGCTGGGAAATACGATCAAAAAATTAGAAAAAGAACAAGAAAATTTAAAAATAGAACAGGCAATAAATAAACTAAGAAAGTACCTTTCAGAAGAAAATTAAAATTTTTGAAAATAAATTTGGTAGTTTTAAAAAAAGTTTATAGTTTTGCACTCACATTTAAACGATATGGCAAATCATAAATCAGCACTAAAAAGAATCAGACAAAACGAAACTAGAAGACTTCGTAACAGATATTACCACAAGACTGCTAGAACAGCTTTAAAAGCTTTAAGAAATGAAGAGAACAAAGCTGCTGCTACAGAACAACTGCCAAAAGTTATCGCTTTATTGGATAAATTAGCTAAGAAAAATATTATCCACAAGAACAAAGCAGCTAACTTGAAAAGCAAATTGACAAAGCACGTTAATAAATTAGCGTAAAAATATAGCTGGCCCGTTCGTCTATCGGTTAGGACCTCAGATTTTCATTCTGGTAAGAGGGGTTCGATTCCCCTACGGGCTACTTACATCTTATAAGACCACTGTAACAACGGTGGTTTTATAAAGATCACGGTAGAAAAAAGCTATATTAAATAAATCTAACCGGCCCGTTCGTCTATCGGTTAGGACCTCAGATTTTCATTCTGGTAAGAGGGGTTCGATTCCCCTACGGGCTACAAGTAAGAGTTGATACTTATAAAAACAAAACTAACACATTATTTCGGTAGTGGAAGATAGAGGGCCCGTTCGTCTATCGGTTAGGACCTCAGATTTTCATTCTGGTAAGAGGGGTTCGATTCCCCTACGGGCTACAAAAGGACTTTTTCGAAAGTCCTTTTTTCGTTTTTATACATATTTCAGACAATCTTTATCCGGCAATATCTTATTCATTTGATCACCGGATCACCTGAATTACTATGCTACCCTTCCATTTTGGGAATTCTTCATTGAATTACACCTGACAATGTCAACAAGAGTTGTTCTTCAATTTCACATCTACATCTTATACAATTCAATTGAATCAACAGTCTGTCCCCCCCTATAACAGAGCTATATTAAATTTTATTTAAAATATCACCAATAATGGAAATATTATTTTTTACTTGGTCTATTAATCCTTAAATTTGGCTAAAACTATTCACAATAAAATAAATAACATGAAAATTAATTTACATTCGGGGAACTTTAAGGCTGGATTAATGGCTTTATTTTTATTTTCAGCCAGCACATTATCTTTTGCACAAAACAGAATTTACGCACACGCTCAGAGCTCAGGTGTATTTGGAGTTGCATGCCTGGGATGCCGTATAGATAACCCTTTAAAAGCAGTTGGATATAACGAGGATGACTATTCAACAATGGTGCTGGGAACAGCTTTATTAGGGGGAATTCAACAGACCTTGATTTTCCCTGATCTGAGATCAGATACAAGGCTGGTTGTAGGAATCGGAACAGATAATATCCCGTTATCTGTACAGTTATTAAGCGGAGTAACTCTTGAAACCATGAATGGAGGCACTTCTAATGACGACCGCAGAACAATAGATGTAAGTCTTCTTAAACTGGGAGCAATACCCAACAGAGGAACAGTAGAATTCAAGCCGTCAAAACCTTATGACGGGATCAGAATAGGTCTGACAGGAGGCGTACTAAGCCTGGGCGGAGGATTCAGAATTTATTACGCTTATCAGGATCCATTGATCAGCATTATGGCTCACAGCCAAAACGGTCAGATTACTCTTGGAGGAAATGTTCCGGTAGAAGGTTCAGAAGTCACATTATACAATACATCCGGAAAAGAAGTATTCCGCTCTACATTAAAATCAAACACTTTTGAACCCAGACAATCTGAAGGTGTTTATATTATCAATGTGCAAACTAAGGAAGGGAAAACATATTCGAGAAAAATTTTAATTAAATAATTAAATAAACGATACAACAATGCGGCAGACTTTTGAGCTGTCGCTTTTTTGTATTCATTTTCAGAGAAATACGAAAAACAATTTCATTAAATAAAATAAATTCATAATTATAAATATCAACAAATTATTAACATTTCACATAAATATGAAATAAAATAAGCAACATAATCATTTTATTTATAAATTTACATAAAGCTAAAACCCAAAATTTTTCTACATATGAAAACTTATTTATTACTTGGCCAACGCACTATGAAAGCTGCAGCTTTGGCATCATTCCTATTTTTAACAAGCACAATGTCTTTTGCACAGATTGTGAAAACCTATGCAAGCAGCCAAACCAATCAGGTATTGGGAGTATGCTTAGGCTGTGGAGTATTGAATCCTCAAAATGCAGTAGGAAGTAACGAAAATGACTACTCAACGATCCAGGTTTCAGTAGGTCTTCTGGCGAGAACGGAACAGACATTGATCTTCCCAACGACCAATATCGCCAACAACACCAATAAGCTTGTTATTGGAATTGGTTCAAATGGTACTCCACTATCTGCTCAGGTATTGGGAGGTGTGTCAATTGAGACATTCAATGGAGAGGTTTCCAATAACGACCGCCAAAGCCTGAATAACAATCTGATCAACCTTGGAGCAGGAGACCCAAGCAAAGGTGAGATTGAGCTTACAATGAACATTCCTTTTGACCGTATCAAAATCAATGTGAATTCAGGATTACTGAATATTGGTGGTGAGCTTAGAGTATACTACGGATATCAGTACAAAGATCCGTTCATCAATTTCATGGCTCACAGCCAGAATGGACAGTTTACACTTGACAAAAATATTTCTGCACAAGGTTCGGAGGTTAGTCTGACCAATACTTCAGGAAAAGAGGTATTCCGTTCCAAGCTGACATCCAATACATTTGAAACCAAGCAGCCACAAGGAGTATATATTATGAACCTTACTACAAAAGAAGGAAAAACATACTCTAAAAAGGTGATCATCAAATAAGGAAGATCCATAACAGATCAACCCGGCAAGCTTTTCAAGCTTGCCGGGTTTTTTATAGGGGTAATGTATTATTCTGCATGATATTCACTTCATTAAAAAACCCTGACCAAAACTGGCCAGGGTTATATTAACAAGATTTATCTAAAATAGTATTAGTTTTTGATTACTTTTTGTTGATATACTGCTTTATCTGTAACTGCTTTCAAAATATAAATACCTTTTGGAAGTGCACTTACATTGATTTGTCCGTTGTTCAGCTGTACATTAATCATTCTTCCTGAAGCATCATACATAGAAACATTCTGGATTTTCTCCTGAGTTTTAAGAGTAAGGATATCGGTAACCGGATTCGGATAAATACCGAATTCAAGTTTTTTCACTTCAGAAATTGCCAAAGTAGTTCCTAAACTGTTTACACTCAACGTTTTTTCAACCAACTTACCGTTTGAGTTAAAGCTGATCACAATCTCAGAAGTTCCTGAAACAAGAGGTGTCAAAACCAATTCATCATTTTCATTAATCGCTGCGGAAACTGCTGTAGGATTACTGTTTGATTTGATAGATTTCACTACGGATACCGCCATATTATCAGCATCGGAAATTATTGTTTTCAGATCAATTGCAGTAGTACTTGCTGCTGTAAGCTGTGAAGGCAAAGTATTGCTTACCACAGGAACTGAATTATTGGTAAATACTGTCAGTGAAGGGAACCAGTAGTAATCATTCAACGTTTTTGTATTGATAAGAGTTCCGCTCATATTATAAGTATGAATCCAGTTTTTCTGATAGTGCGCACCGTATCCGCTTTCTGTTGTATTCAGAACAAGTTCTCCGGTAACAGGGTTTACACGAAGTGCCGCACCATAAGGAATCTGCTTAAACTGTCCTGTCTGCCCAGGAATGGCAGCAAAGTTTTCGTTAAATGTTTTCGTTGTAACATCAAATCTTACAATCTGTGTTCCTGAACTCCAGCTGCTGATTGAATTAATCCAGTATAAAGCATTTTCTTTATTACTTGCTGTAAATCTTCCTGCATGCCATGCTCCCCAGTCTCCGATATATTTGGTCGTAGGAATATTATAAGCCTGCGTTGCAAAAGTAGTAGGATTGATGCTGATCAGCTTCTGATCCTGAATTCCCCATACACTTCCGTCTTTAGCCTGAACCACTGAGTAGAAACCTCCTGCAATTGTACTGATCACGGTATCTGTATTAGGGTTAATTACTAAAATCCCAACTCCTTGTTTCACCGCAAATACATATTGCGAAGTACGGATCATATTTCCAATCTGTCCGTTACCACTTGTTCCCGCAATCAGGGAACCTACCTGCAGATTGTCAATATTGAAAAGAACAATTCCGGTAGAAGTACCAATATATCCTTTATGTTCGTTCACTCCCACAAATGATCTTCCGTCTCCGCCACCAATTGTATTAAAGCCGGCAATTTTCTGCATAGTCTGCGCATTGGCAACCACAAGTCTTCCACCTGGAGTATATTGAGTATCTCCTCCATCGGCAGCCTGTTTTGATACAAAATAGAATTTATCACCATAGATTGTTCCGTATTGTGTAGTTGCACCAAAAGCCTGATTGTTATTTGCGTTACTGTACACACGGTAATTGATCTGACCATTATTCTCAATGAAGTTTACAGAACCGTTAGTATGTCCAAACCATTCTTCGTTCACCATGAAGTATCCGTTAGTAAAGTTATTGGAAGCTACATACGGAGAAACGGGAGTAATGGTAGAGGATACAGGTGTTTGACTAAAGCCTACATTAAAGTTCCAGACATCCCATGAACCATTTTCCAATACACGTGAAGAAGCACCTACGCTAGAATATCCGAAATCAGCATCAGCAGGATTCTTTACCCAATAAGACCAATATCCGTTAACCGTCCATCCGGACTGCCAATGATCGTTAGCGGCATCTACGATGGTATAGCTGTCGAAATCATACGCTGTAGTGTTGACAAAACCATTCACCGGATATAACGGATAAGTGGTATTTCCACTTTTGATCAAAGCATTGGTCCCTTGACCGTTCAGGTCAAAACCAATTCCTCCAACAGCCGATCCAAATTGCGTTCCCTGATACAGCAATGTGTATAGTCTGTGGTCTGCTTTAGCAATCGCTTTAAGCATATCTTCACCTGTAGCATTTCCATCCCATTTGAATCCCCACACCATCGCATCAGGATTTTTACTGTCGTTCCACTGTACTACAAAAGCAGCCTGGTTGGCTCCCGATCCTACCCAATACTGAATATCAGAAAAACTGATTGTAGTGGTATTAAGATTGCTGATCCCTGAAATATCATTTCTGGGAACACCCTGAACTTTTATCTGTGCATTTGATAGGCATGCAAACAGAAAAAGCATCATAAAAAGATAAAACTTTTTCATTTTTTATTAATTTAAATAGATTGAATTATTATTTGAAATGTAAATCGTAAGCTCCTGCCACTTCTGTGGAAACTTCACCCAGCCAGCCAGCTTCCTGATTGACTCCTGTATATATTTTCATAAAATCTACGCCGGGAAGTTTTACATATTTCCCGCTTCTGTCTACGGCCCAGGAAATATCAATATTGGAAGCTTCATCATTATTCGGAGCATTATCAGCATATCCGAAATCATATGACTTCCCTACCCAATAGGATCCGTCCCCGTTCTGATCGTAAAAGTTATTCGCTAGTCTTGTTCCGGAAAATCCGTAAGAACTATCGGTAAACCATAAAGGATAATAGCTTTGTGCATGGAAGGTATTTTTTGTTTTAAAACCCTGATTCCCTAGATTGTCACTCCATTTTATATATTCTACATCGGTCTGCCAGAATTCGGTTCCGGGTACGGGAGTTTTATTTTCATCAGGCTTATGATATGTGATACTGTAATCTCTTACGGTTGCATTTTTAAAATATTCGCTGCCTGCAATTTCGTACCATTCATCATTATCCGGTTTTCCGTTTTTGTTTCTGTCGTAGGCTACCATGATAATTCCCGGCTCACATGAACCGGAACGCTGGTCGCTGGCATCATTTCCAAAGAATGCATTTCCCAGCACTTTAAAATCTCTCCCATTCAGGTTCGGAATAGTATGATCAAAACCGAAAACCACATATCCGCCGTATCCACCAAGGCTGATCATGGTAGAATTACCTCCCACCAATGATTCGTTTGCTTTCTGAAGCATATTTGCAGCCGTATTTCCAGGTAAATATTCCGGGATTTCATTCATGAACTGTCCTACAGCAGGACGGAACTCCAATACTTTAGCGATATATTTACTGTAAGGTGTTTTTTCTTTGGTAACGATGATTTTGGAGTGATAAACCTGTTCATTTCCTTTATTATTAATTTTTAAAGTCAAAGGATAAGCATCTGCCGTTGGACTGATAAATTCAAGTTCTGAATTCTGAGAGATAATGGAGTCATTGATACTCCATGTCACAGATCCTGAAGCATTGGTAGGAATACTCAACACTCTCAAACGCTCAATGGTATAGGAATCATCAAGACCATTAAAGGTAAATTCATCCTGATCATCATGTTTACAGGCGATCATTCCTACAAGGAAGACTGATAAAACTCCAATTTTTAAATAAGTAAAGGTATTTCTGTTCATTTCTTAAAGTTTGGTTATTTGTATAAAAAGGCGAAGTGAGCCGGAATATTTCCGCCCTCTGTTTTCCATTTAAAATGTCCGTTTTTATCAAAGCAATACACAAATCCAAGAGAAACATAATTCCTGGCATCTGTGATGTAGATATCTTCTGTGATTGGATTTACCGCAATTCCGTAAGGTGTTTTAATGGCAGTTTCATATTCTTTGTCAAAAATTCTGTTGGCAATGATCTGTTCTGTTTTTACATCGATGATTCCAAAGCTCTTTTTATAGCTGTGGGTATTGTAATTGAATTCGTTTCCGTAGAAATAAAGCTTATCATTAACGATTGTCATTTCGCTCACAGCGAGATGGAAATCTTTCTTGACAATCCCGGTTGCAGCATCTATAAGGTATAAGCTGGAAGGAATGTTATAGTAATCTCCTCTTGAGCTTACATACAGATCACCGTAATTGTCTTTTTTGATGTGATGAAGATTGATGGCAACATTTAACTTCTGGATTTCAGTAAAAGTGTTCAGATCAATTACTGAAACAGTATTATCATAATCTGGAGCCTTGTATCCTCCGGAATTAGCAACAAACAGTTTATTCCCTACAATTTCCATTTCTTCCGGCTGATATCCCACTACCACTTCCCGTTGAATGGAAAGAGAAATAGTGTCAATTTCTACCACTTTTCCCTTGGGTGCTTTTGGATTAATTGCTACCGGACCTGCATAGCTGCTGGCATATGCTTTCCCGTCTTTGAAGGTTAAATAACGGCAGTTCTGTAACGGAATAGAAGTAATACGTTTAGCTGTTTTGGCATCCAATACTTCAATTTTATTGGAAACATTGACTACGATATACAGTTTGCTTCCGTAAACTTTGATATCATTTCCTACATCTCCAAGTTCTTTTACTACATTGGGATTAATTTCTGCGTAAATGTTCCTGTAATAGGTTCCTTTGGTATAATCAAAAAAGTCCAGTGTACATTTATTGCTTCCCATATTCCCTTCGTTCAGCATATAGAATCCTTTTATTGCTGTATTTTCTGAAGGAAGTCCTTCCACTACTTCCTGACGGACGATGATATCATCTGTACGGCATGAAGTAAGAAAAGCTAAAGCAAGAAACAGAAAATAAAAGTTTAGTTTTCTCATAAGGTGAAGTTTAGAATAAGTTTAAAATTTCTTCCCGGCATCGGATAGTTGATCACTACATCATAATATTGATTGAAGATATTATTCATCTCAAGGCTTACTTTAAACTGATGATCCGCCCAGTTGAATTTTTTCTGAACAGACAGATCATGAGTATACCAAGGCTGTACATAATTGTATTGAATATTATCCTGGTTCACATCATAGCGCTTTCCTACATACATTGCACTGTAATTGAAGCTCCAGTCTTTATAATCGGCCATCAGTGCAAATGATCCGCTATGCCATGGTGTGTATGGAATCTGATTTTTGTAGAATGTATCTTCAGGATCCGTCATATCTCTTGCACTTTGATAGGTGTAAGAAAGTAATGGCCTAAGTTTTACTTTTCCCAACTGCATTTCTGCCTGAACATTCACGTCAGCACCAATAATCTCAACCAGACCAAGGTTCATCATCAACCAGCGGAACATACTTCCGTTAGGAGCTGCGACAATTTTATCCTGTACTTTGTTGTAATAACCATCTACTTTAGCATAAAAAGATTTAAAGAAATGATTGTTGTAATTTTTCTGGTACGTAAATCCTACATCATACTGATTGGTAAATTCCGGTTTCAGGTAAGTGTTTCCGATATTGGTATAATAAAGGTCATTGAAAGTAGGCAGTCGGAAAATTCTTTTATAGAAAGCTCTGAGGGTAAGCTCAGGAATTATTTCAGGCTGGTAGCTCATAAATACAGCGGGGGTCCATTCTCTGCTGTCTCCGGGTCTTTTATTTTTTTTTACTTCTTCGAAAGTAAATGTTCCCAAAAGGCTTCCCAGAATTTTAAACCTGTTCCACTGGTAGGTTGTTGCCAAAGCGACTAATGTTGTATAACGTGTAGGATAGGAAAAGTTATCAAGATTGGCGTCAAGATTATTGTACTGAAAATCTCCACTCAGACTCACATCCCAATTGGGCGTGATAGAATATATATTGGATGAAGAAAGATAAACTTCTCTTTGAATATAGACATTATCCGTATACATAATAGATTGCGAACGAACGGTATCCATAAAATGAGTATAATCGTAGGCAAATTTTGCTTTCAGCTGTGTTTCAAATTTTGGGAACAGTTTTTTCCGCAGATTGGCTTGTACAAAATAATTTTCATCGGAAAGTCTCGCTCCTCTTCCTTCAAAACGACCGTTCACAATAGGTGCCGGCATTCCGCGGTCTGAAATATAGCCATAGCCACGAACATTCCAGCTTCCGTTATTCAAAGTTCCATTTAAAGAAGTTTCAAAACGTTTTGCTTTGATATCTGAATCCTGTCTTTTTGCAATGGTATCATAAGCCTGCTGTCCATCAGGATATTTCTTGGCATATCGAAATCTGTAAATTCCGTCGCTTTGCATAAATTCTGCACTGAAACTGGCAGAAACTCTGTCTGAAATTTTCTGCTCCAATCGGAATGAAGGATTGAAGAGATCAATAGAAGCACTTTTGGCTCTTATCACAAGATTGGTTTTTCTTGTTCCTTTAAACACAGGAGTTTTAGGCTGTAAATAGATAGATCCGGAAGAACCGAAATCTTTTGCCGGCTGGAAAATCTCACTTTTCTGCCCGTTGTATAATGATATTTCTTCAAGATCATCCAAAGAATATCTTCCGAGGTCAACAAGGCCGTTTTGTGCATTTCCCAATTGAATTCCGTCATAGAAAACTCCTACATGCTGGCTTCCTAGACTTCGGACATTAATGGTTTTCAATCCGCCGATACCTCCATAGTCTTTAATCTGAACTCCGGAGAAATACCGCAGCGCATCTGCTACAGAATGACTGTTCAGTCTTTCAAGTGCTTCCCCTTGGATGGTTTGTGCCGGAATGATCTCTTTAAAATTCTTTTTGTAGAGACTGATCGCCTTGATGGATTCTTCCTTCAGCGTGTCATTTTTCTTTTTTTGGGAATATAAAAGCTGAGATGTGATCACCAGTATTGTGAAAACAGCTTTATAAATTGTAGAAGTAATTAGTTTTGCCGTCATTAGCTCATTTAGGATAATGATGACGCTAATGGGTATAAGAATACAACGACAAAGCACAGCTGTCACTGCACAGAATCATTGATGTCCTAAGCTTTATTCCACGAAAGCGTCAAACGATTATTTTCTGGCAGGTCTTCTGACTTACTCCATTTTTGAAATCCTTCCCATTCCTAAAAACAGTGGATATATTCTTCAAAAACTTTGGTGCGGAGCTTACAGCAGCGGGTCTGTTCCGGATTTTCACCGAATTCCCTTTTAAGAGCTTTTTATGGCTCACCAAATTCCGGCAAAGATAAAAAATTATTCCTAACCCCCAATTAAATTCATGATTCATAAACAATTAAAGCTCCCGAAGGAGCTTTAACATTATTAAAAAGGGGTTTTATTTTTAAATTCCAATATTCAGAAAAATACTGAATCTGGATTTTGCTTCAATATCTCCACCCGCCAATTGAGTATACATCGGAAGCATTACTTCACTTCCCAGGCTCAGTTTTTTATAAGAAGCTTCAAATCCCAGTTTCCCGTACAAAGCACTTCCTGCAGTATTGGGCAGGGCTTCATCAAACTGTTTATTCTGTGCATACACTTCTCCCTGCACTCCCGTTTTTACCGAAAAGATCGACTTTTCGTTTCCGGCAACCTGATAAAATCCCGTCGCAGCGTAGTTCCACTGGTTTCCGAAACGGTAATTTTTCTTATTTTCCGTTTTGATCGTATAGTCTGTATTGACCAAGACTGCTACTTTATTCTTCTGAAACTTATAATTCAAAGCCGCCTGATAATCCCAGCTTCCGGTTCCCAATTGAAAACTTGGATTGACTCCGGATGCACCTTTCTCATCAAATTTCCCCAAAGGAATTTTCACTCCCAAGCCTCCACTTATGTGATGGAAATTATCTTTAGAATTCATCAGCTGGTAAATTCCCATCAGGTTCAGATCTCCGATTCCATTGATTTTAATATCTCCCTGCATGGTTTGCTTTTCATGGAAATGGAAGGGCAGACTTGCATAAACACTCAGTTTTTTAGTCAATGGAATTTTCCCCCAAAGCTGCAAAGTATTGAAATACTGATCCTGGGTAAGGTCTTTTACAAATAAGTTTTCCTTTGCTTTGTAATGTTGTGCAAAGTATTTGATTCCGATAAACTGTGGATTCAGTAAAGATTCAAAACCGGAAGATCCGTTTCCTGCTGCACAGCCGCACGCATCACAATCATCATCAAAATCAAATCTGCTAAAGGTTTCCGGTGTAATATACATGCTGTCTCTAACCACATTGGCCTGGTTCAGGCTAAATACCATAAAACTTAGTACTGCTATAATCTTCTTCATGTTTTCTATAATTTATTCTGCAAATTTTGGATTGGAGATAAAACTTTTATCTGATAATGTTTTCAGGAAGGCAATAATTGATTGTTTTTCCTGGCTGTTCATAGCAATTCCCGTATGCCCATTCTGTTTCAGCTGAGGATCGAGATTGGGATTATCTTCTACCTGATCTGAATAGAAATTGAGCACAGCCTCTAAGGTGTAAAACCTTCCGTCATGCATATAAGGTGCTGTATATTCTACATTTCGCAAGCTTGGAACACGAAATTTCATCCAGTCAACCTGATTGAGAGAAACTCTGTACCGTCCGGCGTCTTTGAATTCCGTATTGTAATACATTCCTGTATTTCTGAAGCTTTCATCGGTAAATAATTCTCCACTATGGCAAGAAGCACATTTCTGATTAAACAATGCCATTCCCTGAGATTCCGCTGAAGTCAATTGTTCCTTTCCCTGCCTGAATCTGTCGTATTTTGAATCTGCAGAAATTAAAGAAGCCATAAACTGTGATAATGCTTTTAAAATTCTTTCGCCGGTAATGGTTTCGTCTCCATATGCTTCTCTGAACAGCTTTTTGTATTTCTGATCATCTTTAATCTTTGAAATTGCTTCCGGTATGGAACTGTCCATTTCATTAACATCCGTAATAGGACTGATCGGCTGCTCATTAAGGTTATGAATAACTCCGTCCCACATATATCTTTTCAGAAAAGCCATATTCTGAATGGGCGGTGCATTGCGAATCCCTATTCTATCATCTACCCCATGACTTACTGTATGCCCGTGATGGGTGAATGCATTTTCCTGAATATGACAGAAACCGCATGAAATGGTATTATTTCGGGAAAGCCTGCCTTCATAGAATAATTTTCTTCCCAGCTCTACTCCATTTTTAGTTACCGGATTGACGGATTGATCAAAAGTCATTTCCGGGAAATACGAAGGAAACTGCAGATTATAGGCTTCATCTTTTTCCAACGGCTGTATCACCTCATCGGAACAGGATATACAGCTAAGGAACAATACAAGCAGAACCAATATCGTCTTAACAAAAACATTAATCATTGTGAACGTGGTCTACTTTAAACATTTTTGTAAGATTATTGGTAACGTCTACCAGATGCTGGTTTGAACCCATCAGCATATCATTGGCTGTTGTAAGTGTCAATGCCTTATCTCCGCTTAAAAACTGGTTCAGATCTGCCAGAATATGAACAGAAGGACGAATTTGTCCTGTCACTCTTGCTGTTGTTGGAAGGTTCAATGTGATTTCACGGTATAGGTCAGCCTGCTCATTAGCCACAACATCCCCCATATTTCCGGTATGGTTCATAAATTCTTTTGAAGGGGCATCATTTCCATACTTCCCTTCCAGTTTTACAAAAACATAACCGGCAGCCCATGACCATGTCAATCCTTTCTGCTTGGCTTTTGTCCAGAATTCAGCTTGCCCGTCCTGTCCTAATAAATAGGCTTTCTGGCTGATTCCCAATCCGAATTTTATTTTTTTATAATTGTTTTTCGGAACACCATCAAGGTTAAGGTAGATGATTCCGGCTACCGCATCGGCCTGATCTACGATAAAAGCCCCTTTATCAGGATTGTTTTCATTGTATTTAAATTCATTTCCGTTCTCATCAATCAAAGTGATATTGCTGATGATATATTTTAAAGCAGAAAAATTATGCTTTTGTCCTTGGGAAGAAGTCTGAACCGTCTGATTTAAGACAATATCTCCTACATTATTAAATCCGTTTTCAAATTTGATCTGAAGTTTTCCGGGAGTGGTATCCTGCGGATCATCATCCCTGCTGCTTTCACAGGATACAAAAGAGAATAAAGTAAAGGCAATAAAGAATAATGATAAAAATTGAGAAATTTTCATTGTTGATTTTTTAAGTTGAATACAATTTTGAATGTGTTATTTTGAATGTGAAAACATTCTTTTTTACCACAAAAGGCACAAAAGTTTTTACACTTAAATAATTTATTAAGTGATCAATTTTATGCAGAATAAGAACACTTAAGCTTTTTAAAAATCTTTGATTCTTAATTGATATAAGCTTTTTGTGACTTTTGTGGTTGAATAGTGATGGTATACCTTAAAAAACCGGTGGTTTGAAAATATGGGTCAGAAACAGAAAAGAATAGGCTGTTTCGTAAGTGAAGTTGAAATTGAAAAACGGTCGTTTTTCAGTGGTATTGATCTTTGTAGTTTCAGGCAGGATATAGATATCAAGAATTTTCTGTCCTGAGTTTTTGAGTTTCTGGAAAGGGGAAGATTCTGAATCATTGGTTTTAGCCAATTCTTTACTCAGATAACATTTTCCGTTACAGTGAATCTCCGGCCTGGATTTATTAATACAGAGCACTTTAACGATATAATCATAATTTACAGCATACTCTACCAATGGCACCAAAGGTCTTAGCACCATATAAAAAGTAAAAAGTATGCTGTAAAATAATTTCATCAGATTATTTCTTGCTTATCGCTTCGTCATATCTTCTGCTGATCTCCTTCCAGTTCGTAACGTTCCAGATAGCGGTAAGATAATCTGCTCTTTTGTTCTGATATTTTAAATAATAAGCATGCTCCCAAACATCAATTCCGAAAATAGGAGTTCCTTTCTCTTCCACAACATCCATCAAAGGATTATCCTGGTTGGGAGTTGAAGAAACAAACAATTTCCCGTCTTTTCCTACAGCAAGCCACGCCCATCCTGAACCGAAACGGTCAGCTCCTGCTTTAGACATTTTTTCTTTAAAAGCATCCATACTTCCGAAAGTTTCAGTGATGGCTTTTGCCAATTTTGCAGAAGGCTGTGTATTTTTCTGAGGGGTAAGAACCGTCCAGAATAATTCGTGGTTATAATGCCCTCCTGCATTATTTCTTACTGCAGCAGGCAGTTTTGAAGCATTGGAAAGAATCTGAAACAACGTCTCTTTTTCCTGTGGAGTTCCTGCAATTGCTTTATTCAAATTGGCTGCATAAGCTGCACCATGCTTTGAATAGTGAATTTCCATAGTCTGGGCATCAATATTCCCTTCCAGAGCATTATAAGCATACGGCAGAGGAGTCTGCTTAAACTGAGCCAGTGCAAACTGAGCTGCGAAAACTGCGCTTAAGGCAGCTATTTTCATAATCTTCATAACTTTTTTGTTTATGGTTGAACAATGTTTCCTATTAGCTGGAAGATGGGAGATGGAGGCTGGAAGTAATGAATGTGGTAATTTAATCCCTTCAACTTCTATTTACTTTTACATCAAAAATCATCATAGCTTCATTGGCAGGAAGTACTTCCATCTTCCTGCTTCACTCTCCCATCTTCTCTATTTCAATAATTTTTTAATATCCTCAATCAGGATTTCTCTGTCAGGGTGATATTTCCCTGTCAGCATTGGTGTTTTACCTTCCGGATCATCATAATTCAATCCTGAATAATACAGAATCGGCATATTTTCTTTGTTGTATCTGCATCGGATATTTCCGTCCTGATCTACCAGCGCAATCATACCGCTATGGTTCAGACTTTCTCCTTCATCTTCCTTGTCACCTACATAGATATTAAATTGATCAGCAAGATTACCAATATACGTACGGTCTCCTGTCAGGAAATGCCAATTGGGATATTTTGCCCCTATTCTTTTCGCATGTTCTTTCAATGCTTCAGGGGTATCATTTTCCGGATCAATACTGATGGAGATAATACCGAAATTGGGATCATTGATCTGATTCTGAATCGCCTTCATATTGGTATTCATTACAGGACATATTGTAGGACATTTGCTGAAGAAAAATTCTACGAGATATACTTTTCCCAGCATGTCTTTATTGGTAATCTTTTTACTGTTCTGATCCGTCAGTTCAAAATCAGGAACTTTCATCACGGTATAAAGGTTCTTTTTAAAATATCCCATTCCTACCCCGATTCCCAGGAAAAGCAATGCAAATACCGCAATGGGTATGATCACTTTACTTTTATTTGTGGTCTTCTTATTTTTGGGCATATCTTTCAGGACTTTTTTGGAATTCACCTTTGCAGGAGACACTGCAAAAACCGTACGTTTTATTTTTATATACAGCAGTATCTTTTATAGATCCGGCGGTTTTCATATGGCAGATGGGATCTTCTTCATTCACAACCTGTATGTTTTCCAGGTTTTTCCCGGAAGAGTCCATATGGCTTGCATGCTTTACCTGAGGGGTTTCTTTGGCACACGACAGTAATGAGATTGACAGCAAAGCAGTCAAAATAATAGGAGGTTTCATTTTGATGTTAAATTGAAATTAATAATGTTAAATAAAGTTAGAAACAAGCCCAGAGTTCCAATTAATGAACCACCATTCTAACATACAGAATTTTTGATAAGAATTCAGATGTTATTATTCATTTAATTGTTTGGGATGTCTATAACAACTTAATTGTAATAGTTTTAAAACTTCCGTTACTATAAACTAAAAACATAGTTTAAAGGAATAATTAAGCTAAAGGAGGATGAAATATCCTAGAAAAGTATTCTGAAGAGTGAGAATTGAAATAGCTTGAATCCGGAACTTCAGTAAGCAGCTCCGAGTTCAGTTGAGAAGAGAAGGAAAGAATATCATGAGAAATAAAAACATCTAATCCTGCAATCTTTATCGTTTGAGAGCTATTGGACTGTTTTTCTGTTTTTGCCAGTTCTTTTTCCACATAGCATTTTCCTTTACAGGTTGATTGTGGTACATTTCTGTTCTCACAAAGGTTTTTCACAATATAATCGTAGTTCACAGCATAATTCACCAATGGCAAAACGGGACGTATTGCAACGGTAAAAATGATGAATATGGAAATGAATAACCTCAACGATTTTGTTCTCTGTTACAAATATACTACTTCAAAACTGTTTTATAACAGATTTATGATGAATGTCATTATGCATATCTACTGTTACCTATAAAAATCACAAAACTGTGCCTGTCACCGGAATAATTTTATCCCGAACTTTGAGTAAGACTTTAGACCTAAATAAAAATTTAGTTCTTTATATACAATTTAATCTTGTTGATAAAAGCTTTGCTGATGTTTTTGGCAGAGCTTTTTTTATATTTTTTGTTTTGTTGGAAACCGCAAAGACGCAAGCTTTTTTTAAATGCTTCCTGTTTTAAGGTACGAAGATTTTATCTGCGATAAAATTTAAAACTAATAATAATGAGACTGGTCATTAGATTCCTGCGGAATGACAAACTGAGTGTATCATTTTTATACTAATTATAATTCTAAATCATAGTTATACGAAAAGTAAAGGCAGTCTATTTATCACTCAGTAGGAGTCTCAATAGCATAATATGGATTTCAATGGAATGGTGGCATGATGTATAATGTAAAACAAAAGCCCCACTGAAATTCAGCAGAGCTTTTATTGAATATAATTGAGTTGTGTTTATTATTTGCTTCTTAAAATTTCATCCTTTGTATTCTTACAGCATTTAAAATAGCCAGCAATGCCACTCCTACATCGGCAAACACGGCCTCCCACATCGTTGCCAAACCTCCTGCTCCCAAGACCAGAACAACAGCTTTTACAGCAAAGGCAAGAATAATATTTTGCCAAACTATCTTTTTCGTTTGTTTCCCGATCTTGATCGCCATTGGGATTTTGCTTGGTTTATCATCCTGGATGACTACATCTGCTGTTTCAATGGTGGCATCACTTCCTAAACCTCCCATTGCAATTCCTACGTCACTTAAAGCAACTACAGGCGCATCATTCACTCCGTCTCCTACGAAAGCTACAGTTTGGTTTTTAGCTTTGATTTCTTTAACCTTGTTTACTTTATCTTCAGGCAGCAGGTCTCCGAATGCATTGTCAATTCCCAGCTGATCTGCTACGTATTTCACTACAGTTCCTTTATCTCCGCTCAGCATGGTGGCTTTTACATTCATTTTGTGCAAATTGTCTACGGTTTCTTTGGCATCTTCTTTTATGCTGTCTGCAATCGTGATATATCCTGCGAACTTTTTGTCGTAAGCTACTGCGATCACCGTGTACACAATGTTGGCATGGTTGATATCATAGCTGATGTTGAATTTATCCATCAGCTTAAAGTTTCCTACCAGAAGTTCTTTACCATTAATTGTTGCTTTCAATCCGTGGCCGGCAATTTCTTCTACATTTTCTAAAGGAATGGCGTGATTAATATCTCCTACATAATTGTGAATAGCTGTTGCGACAGGATGGGTACTTTTACTTTCGAGAACATTCACCATCTGCAGGATTTCCTCTTTATTAAATTCAGGGCTCATACTTACTTCCTGAACTTTGAATACACCTTCAGTCATTGTTCCTGTTTTATCCATCACTACATTCTGGATTTCTGCAATGCTGTCCAGGAAATTACTTCCTTTGAATAAGATCCCGTTTCGGCTTGCGGCACCAATTCCCCCGAAATATCCTAACGGAATGGAGATTACCAAGGCACAAGGACATGAAATTACCAGGAATATCAATGCTCTGTACAGCCAGTCTCTGAACTGATAATCGCTCACAAAGAAATAAGGCAGCAAACAGATTCCAATGGCAAGAAATACTACGATAGGGGTATATACTTTCGCAAATTTTCTGATGAACAATTCTGTAGGCGCTTTCTGAGCCGTGGCATTCTGCACCAGTTCTAATATTTTACTTAGTTTGCTGTCTTCATAGGCTGTATTTACTTTAACTAAAGCAATACTGTTCATATTGATCATTCCGGCAAGAACGGCTTCGCCTTTATTTTTGGTGTCAGGTTTACTTTCCCCGGTTAAAGCAGCCGTGTTGAATGATGCTGAATCTGAAAGCAATTCTCCATCCAGCGCCAGTTTTTCACCGGGTTTCAACTGAATAATATCTCCTATTTTAGCTTCTTTCGCTTTTATTGTTTTAGGCTGATTATTTTCCACCACCGTTACCTCATCGGGACGCTGATCCAATAAAGCTTTTATGTTTCCTTTGGCTCTGGTGACCGCCATAGACTGAAACACTTCTCCTACGGCATAAAAAAGCATTACTGCTACGCCTTCCGGATATTCTCCGATAGCAAAAGCTCCGATAGTGGCGATACTCATCAAAAAGAATTCTGAGAACACATCTCCCTTGATGATACTTTTATAAGCATCCTTTAATACAGGAAATCCTACAGGAATGTAAGCTGCCAGGAACCATACCAGACGAACCCAGCCCGTAAACCATGCGGGTTTTATATAGTTATCAAAGGCAATTCCCAATAATAAAATGACGAAAGATATAATGGCAGGAAGAAACATCTGAAAGACCGTCTGATCTCCGGAGTCGTGAGAGTGATCATGGCCATCGTGGTCATGTCCGTCTCCCTCCGTGTGATTATGTTTGTGTCCTTTTGTATCTGGTTTTTCCGGGGTTGTACTACAGCATTTTTCCATAACTGAATATTTTTATACAAATGTAATGATGAGACTGATGCAATGCTATTGCAAACTTTCGAGACAATTTTCGCAGATTCCTTTAGCAAACAATCTTATTTCATCAATCCTGAAATTGGTCTGTATATTTTCCGGGAAGGAAATATCTTCTTTACAGGTAGTTTGTTTGCATATTTTACAGTAGAAATGCAGATGCCAGTCTTTATGTGTTTTTTCATCACAATCATCTTCACAAAGTTTGTATTTTGTGGTTGTGTTCTCCTGAATGCTGTGAACAATTCCTTTTTCTTCAAAGGTTTTCAATGTTCTGTAGATGGTAATTCTGTCAGCATTGTCAAAATGATTTTCTATTTCAGAAAGAGATAAAGCCGCTTCCTGAGAGCTTAAGAAATCATATACCAGAATCCTCATACTGGTAGGTTTGGTATTTTTATCAATGAGCTTGTGTTCTATATCTTTTTTCATTGTACGCTTTTAAATTTTTACAGATGTACTTCATTTTCTTCATAGCCTTCCTCCTCTATCTGAAAAGTGGTATGACTGATCTTAAAGTTATTAACAGTGATATCCGTTAATGTTTTTAATAATTGATTCTGAGAATATCCCGTTTCCTTTACAACATGGGCACTCATTGCATTGACACTGGATGTCAGCGACCATACATGCAGATCATGAACATTTTTTACCCCGGGAGTTTTTTCCAGAGATGTACGAAGTTCATGGATATCAACATCTTTTGGAGTTCCTTCGAGTAAAACATTGATTGCTTCTTTCAACAGTCTCCATGTTCTTGGAAAGATCAGCAGTCCAATTGCTGCCGAAATCAACGGGTCGGCATAATACCATCCGGTTGTCAGCATAATCACCCCGGCAATCATTACGCCTACTGAAGTAAGCATATCTGAAAGTACTTCAAAATAAGCGCCTTTCATATTCAGGCTGCCTTCTGAGTCTTTTCTCAAAATCATCATTCCGACAATATTAACGATCAACCCGATTCCGGCTACAATCAGCATTGATTTGCTTTGTACTTCCGGCGGATTCTGAAATCTCTGGTATGCTTCAAACAAAACATAGATTGAAATTCCAAGTAAAACAACAGCATTCACTACTGCTGCCAATATTTCAGTACGGTAGTATCCGTATGTTCTGGAAGGATCAGCTTTTCTTTCTCCAATTTTAATGGCTATAAATGCCAACAATAATCCTACCACATCGGTGAGCATATGAGCGGCATCGGCTAATAATGCAAGACTATTGGTCATGATTCCGCCAATAACCTCAGCAATAAGATAAGTCCCACTGAGACACAGAACAATCAGTAAGCTTTTTTTATGTCTGCTTCCTGCAGAAACGGTTTGTTTTGGTGTATTTTCCATATTGTATGTATGGTTTAATTACATTTCGTAATAAGATGTATTTTCTTTTTTAGGCGGAACATTCTGTTCACCGATCATTTGTCTGATATTGATCTCTATGGTTTGCGCAAGAGAAGTCATCGGAGTATCTACAGGGCCATTTTCAAAAGGATCCTGCATAATGATGGATGTTTTTTCAATAGCAATGAATGTCACCGGAACCAGGAAAGTGATTGCAATTTCTACCAACAGCTGTGAATCATCAAGTCCAAACGGAAGGATGGCGGCAAAAACATAGATCAGAATATGAACTAAAACACTGTATGAGCGTGGAAAAACCGTATTCTTCAGTCTTTCACATTTTCCCATACTGTCGCAGAGCCTTGTGATAATATCGTTCAGCTGCATCTGCTGGAAATCCGTCAGTCCTTTGGAAGCTGTAATTTCTTTCAACTGTTTTGAATGTTCATCCAGAATAGCATTGGGAATATTGGTTCCTTTGATCTGATGTTGATCCAGATATTGCTGAACTTTTTCAGAAAATGGAAGTTTTCTCAGCGATTCTCCAAGGGCATAGGTCCAGATGATCTGTCTTTCGGCAAAATCTTTTATGGTTTTATCATCTCCGGCAGGCATAAACTGAATAACCAGTCTCACAAAAGTTCTGGAATCGTTGACAACGGCTCCCCAGACTGTTCTGGCTTCCCACCATCTTTCGTAAGATTGGGAGGTTCGGAATGCCAGCAGCAATGATACTGCTGTTCCCAGCAATGCAGGAATATTCAACGGCAGTGATATTTTGCGAAACCACGGCAATTCGTCCAGAAGGCCAATGGCAATGGCAAATATTCCGATGAACAGAATTTGGGTTTTTATTTCACGGATGAAATACCAGACTGATATTTTTTTGTTCAGTAACATAATCAGGTCATTTATTAAATTCGGTGAGATAATCTTTGCTTTTTCCTGCCGTTTTTATTCAATAAAAAATTCTGTAAACAGCTCTAATTTAAGGATAAAAATCGACATTTTACTGGTTCCGGCTGGTTTCATTAATGTTCGTGCTCACCTGAATTCACCAGTTTCGCATTGACAAAGAATGCTCCTTTCACTACTATTTTTGCATTGTCCGGAATACTTCCTACCGGAGTTATCGCGGTATATCCCATATCGGAAGTTCCTTTTACCACTTCAATTTTTTCAAAGTTTAAGGTTTTCGAATGGGGTTTTCCTTTTTCTTCGTGTTCTTCTTCCGCTTTTTTATCCGTCTGAATAAACACGTAGTATTTTCCGTCTGCTTCTACAATTGCTTCTGTAGGAACTGCAGGGGTTGTACTTTTATCAAGGCTTACGATTCCGGTGATATTCATCCCGTCAATCAGTCCGGATTTGTTTCCGATCACTTCGCAATGCATAGAAATAGTTTTACTTTCGTTCTCAAAAGAGGAACCTATGCTGTAAATTCTCGCGTCGTATTCGATTTCCGGATTGTTGGTCAGTTTAAAATGAACAATCTGCCCTACTCTCATTTTAGGAAGATCTTTTTCAAACACCTGAAGATCGAGATGGATAGAACCGTTATCAATCACTGTGGCAACGGGAGAAGAAATATCTACATAACTTCCAATTTGTGCTGTAATACTGCTGATCGTTCCGCTGATAGGGGCAGTGATCACCAAACCTGATTTCATATTTCCATTGTTTACCTTCCCGGGACTTATTCCCATCATCTGAAGCTGTTTCAGCAGGGAAGCTCTTTTTGTTCTTAATGTTTTCAGCTCAGCATCGGCACTCTGAAGGTTTTTCTTCGCTCCTGCATCATTATCAAAAAGTTCTCTTTGTCTTCTGTATTCCTGTTCCGCATAAGTAATTCTGCTATTTGTGGTCAGATAATCTTCCTGAAGCTGGATGTATTCCGGATTGGCAATGGTTGCGATAACTTGTCCTTTCTTCACGATACTTCCAACCTGAATATTGATGGTTTTGATAATTCCTCCGTACAGGGAAGTAATGGTTGCTTTATTACTATTCGGAACACTGAGAAGACCATTCGCTTTTATGGTAGAGGTCAGTTCTTTCATTTCTACTGTTCCCAAAGCAACTCCTACAGACTTCATCTGATCTTCTGTAAGCGAGGCTATAGTTTGTGGACCTTCTTCGTGGGCAGATTCTTTCTGCTCTGTTTTTTCAGGAGCCTTTTCTTCTGCGGCTTCTTTTTTTCCACAACTTGTCAGTAATAGTGAAATCAGGATAAGAGGTATGATATTATATTTGAGTTTCATATCTAAGAATGTATTTTGTCTGATATTGTATTTCAGCGCTTTCATATTATTTATTAATGATTGAATTAATGGTCACTACAGATTGGTTTACCTGCTGGATAGATTCAAGGTATTTCAACTGAATATTGGTAGCAGTCTGGAGGGCAAAAAGATATTCCACATAGGAAATTTCTCCTGTTTTATATCCCAACTGGGCTGCTTTTACAATTTTATCAGCATTAGGCAATGCCTGACTTGTATAATAATCATACTGCTGAATATCCTGCTGGTACTGGCTAAAAGCATTGTCCAACTGTGCTGAAAGTTGTTTCTGCTGCATTTTTGCATTGGTTTCTGCAACCTGTCTGTCATATTCCAGAGCCTGAATTCTTGCTTTGGTTGCGCCAAACGTCAAAGGAATTGCTACTCCTACTGTTGCCGACTGAAAACGTTTTCCTGAATTATAAAAATTTTCCTGTCCGTTAACAGTATGGAAGCCTATCAAAGACTGATTGGTATATCCTAAGCTGAAATCAGGAAGCCCAAGTGATTTTTCAACTTTCTTATTTTTTTCTGCAATTTCCATTTCCTGATAAAAAGCTTTTACTGTAGGATTGTTGACAACTACAGCACTGTCGAGTACATTTTCTGCTTTTAAAGGGGCATAATCTTTATTAAAAGGAACTTCAATATCTTCTGAAGTGTTCATCAGAGTTTTTAAATTCTTATAAGCGTTATTCAGATATACTTCATTCTGTCTGAGTAGCAGATCAATTTCTCCTTTCTGGGTTTCTGCGGTACTGATTTCAATCTTTTTGATATCACCTGCTTTGAATCTTACGGTCGCGATTCTGATAAATTCCTCATAATATTTATCCAGACTGGTTAGCTGAGCTTTATTATACTGGAGATATTCAATCTGATAATAATAGGTTCGTACCTGCTTTATCAGCTCATTGGCTGTGATTTCTTTATCAATCTGTTTGCTTTTAATATTTTCATTGATTAAGTCTTTTCTTGCTTTAAACAAAGTGGGAAAAGGAATACTCTGTGAAATAGCAAACGATTGGTCAAACTTCGGACTGTTGTATTGTCCAAGCTGAGCTTCAAAGCTTAATTTGGGAAGTTCTTTTGCTGTGGGTCTTAATGCTTCAGCAGATTTAATGCTCAGATCTTTTGACTGCAGGGTTAAGTTATTGCTCACCGCCTGCTCTACCGCCTGTTCCACAGAGATAGGTCTGGACTGTGCTTTAAAAGTCTGTCCCAGCATCATGAATCCTACAACAAGAACTGCTGTAAACATTCCCGTATTGTTATTTCTTCTTTTCAAAATCTTTGTGTTAAAAATGATATACAGCATCGGCAAAACGAATAACGTAAGGAAAGTAGCTGTCACCAGACCACCAATCACCACTGTTGCCAATGGTTTTTGTACTTCAGCACCCGCACCTGTAGAAATAGCCATCGGTAAAAATCCTAAAGAAGCTACTGTTGCAGTCATTAATACCGGTCTCAATCTGGTTTTTGTTCCATCAAATACTCTTTTCAGAATATCGCTTTCCCCTTCTTTTTCTAATTGGTTGAATGTTCCGATCAAAACAATTCCGTTCAGTACTGCAACTCCAAAAAGTGCAATAAATCCGATCCCGGCACTGATACTGAACGGCATATCTCTCACTAAAAGCGCAAATACACCACCGATTGCACTCATAGGAATGGCTGTAAAGATCAATGCAGCCTGTTTGAATGAACGGAAAGTAAAATACAACAGCATAAAAATAAGAAGCAATGATACTGGAACAGCGATCATCAGACGTTTGCTGGCTTCCTGAAGGTTTTCAAACTGTCCTCCGTAGGTAAAGTAATATCCGGAAGGAAGTTTCACTTTATTCAGTTTTGCCTGAATATCTTTCACCACACTTTCCACATCACGGTCTTTTACATTGAATCCGATGACAATTCTACGTTTTCCCTGTTCACGGCTGATCTGTGCAGGTCCAAGTTTATAACTGATATTCGCGACCTGCGATAATGGAATCTGTGCTCCTGTACCGGAAGTAATCATCAGGTTGTTCACATCTGAGATATCCGTTCTGTGAAGACTATCCAGACGGACTACCAGATCAAAACGTCTTTCATTTTCAAAAACCTGTCCGGCAGCTTTTCCTGCAAACGCTGTACTTACTGCATTGTTGACATCCTCAATATTCAATCCGTAATTGGCAATTCTTGTTCTGTCATACTGAACATTGATTTGTGGAAGGCCACTAACTCTTTCAATCTGAGGGGCTGTAGCTCCGTCCACTGTCTGAATGATTTTCCCAACTTTATCTGCATACACAGCTAAGGAATCAAGGTTTTCTCCGAAAATTTTCACAGCAACATCCTGTCTGATACCGGTCATCAGTTCATTGAAACGCATCTGAATAGGCTGGTTTTTTTCAAAGAATACCCCGGGAATCGTTTCCAGTTTCTCACTGATCTCATCTGCAAGCTCATTATAGGACTTCTTAGTTTTCCATTCACTTTGCGGTTTTAATACAACAATCATATCGGTTGCTTCAGG
This sequence comes from Chryseobacterium indologenes, assembly GCF_018362995.1. Taxonomy (NCBI): domain Bacteria; kingdom Pseudomonadati; phylum Bacteroidota; class Flavobacteriia; order Flavobacteriales; family Weeksellaceae; genus Chryseobacterium; species Chryseobacterium indologenes. The sequence goes on along the minus strand of NZ_CP074372.1, from coordinate 3,822,784 downwards.
TGGCATCGGATCTGTAGGAACCTCAGCGGAACCCGTTTTTCCGACCACCATTTTCACCTCATCAAACTGTTTGATAATTCTTGACGCCTGCATGGAAGTTTCTATACTCTGGCTCAATGAGCTCCCCTGTGGTAAAATACAGTGAAAAGCAAAATCTCCTTCCTGCAGCTGCGGGATAAATTCCCCTCCCAAATTTTTAAAGATAAAAGCAGAGATAAGGAAGACTACAGCGGTTGCCGAAACAATGATATATTTTACTTTGATCGCTTTCTGTAATAATGGCTGATAAACCTTTTGCAAGCGATTCATCATTTTATCGGAGAAGGTTTCTTTGTGGGATATTTTCTTAGATAAAAACAGTGCGCTCATCATAGGAATGTAGGTCAGGGATAAAATTAAAGCTCCAAGAATAGCAAATCCTACTGTTTTCGCCATTGGGGTAAACATTTTTCCTTCTACGCCAGCTAATGTAAGAATCGGGATATATACGATAAGGATGATGATTTCCCCGAAAGCTGCACTGCTTCTTATTTTGGATGCAGAAAGGAATACTTCTTCATCCATTTCAGACTGCGTTAATGCACGGACAGATTTCCTTACTCCCAAATGATGTAAAGTAGCTTCTACAATAATAACGGCTCCATCGACAATCAATCCGAAATCTATAGCACCAAGGCTCATCAGGTTGGCACTTACCCCGAAAACATTCATCATTCCAAGAGCAAACAGTAATGAAAGCGGAATGGCTGAAGCTACGATAAGTCCGGCTCTCAGATTTCCAAGGAAAACAACAAGAACGAAAATTACAATTAGCGCTCCTTCGATGAGGTTTTTCTGTACGGTATTGATGGCTCTGTCTACAAGATCGGTTCTATCTAGAAATGGCTCTATAATGACATCATCCGGAAGAGACTTCTGAATTGTGGGAATTTTTGCTTTGATGTTGCTGACCACTTCATTACTGTTGGCTCCTTTTAGCATCATCACTACTCCACCCACGGCATCTACTTTCCCGTCATACGTCAATGCTCCGTAACGAACAGCACTTCCTAAACGGACATCGGCTACATCTTTTATAAAAATCGGAACGCTTCCTGTTTCGTTTTTAACCGCAATGTTTTTAATGTCTTCAAGAGAGGTTACCAATCCGATTCCACGGATGAAATAGGCGTTGGGCTTTTTATCAATATAAGCTCCTCCTGTATTCTGGTTATTTTTTTCAAGGGCTGTAAATATTTCCGTAATGCTTGTTCCCATTGCTTTTAACCGATTGGGATCGATAGCTACTTCATACTGTTTTAATTCGCCACCGAAACTATTAATCTCTGCCACTCCCGGAGTTCCGTTCAGCTGTCTGCGAACGATCCAGTCCTGCATGGTGCGGAGTTCTTTGGCATTGTATTTCTTTTCGCTTCCCTTTTTAGGGTGAAGAATATACTGATACACTTCTCCAAGACCTGTACTTACGGGAGCCAACTCCGGAGTTCCTACTCCTTTTGGAATTTCTTCTACTGCGTTTTTCAGCTGTTCATTAATGAGCTGTCTGGCAAAATACACATCTACATTTTCCTTGAACACTACTGTAATTACAGAAAGTCCGAATCTTGAAATACTTCTTGTTTCCTGAATATCGGGAACATTGGCAATACTCTGCTCAATGGGAAAGGTTACCAACTGTTCCACTTCCTGTCCTGCTAATGTAGGACATACGGTAATAATCTGTACCTGGTTATTGGTGATATCCGGTACAGCATCTATCGGTAATCTGGTAGCACTCCACGTACCCCAGATGATCAGCACCAACGTCATTAAACCAATGATCACTTTATTTTTGATACTGAATTTTATGATTTTATCTAACACGATTTGTATTTAATTTTTATTGAAAAGTGAATGCACGCAGTATAAAATACTGCAGCAAAAATATCCTGAAAACCTCTGCAATGGTATTGCAAAGTTTCAAGCACAGTTAAGTATCAGAAAGCATAGGCTTTCTAAAAGTCAATAAAAATTAAATTTTAGGAGGCTGCCAGATAGGATCGTAAATCTGGTAAGCAAAATCGTTTTTGTGGAATAGAATCTTCTTTGAAAAATAAGCAGGAATCTGATTTGGAATTTCCAATAGTGGATCCATCTTAAATGCTGAGACAGTCATCTGGCAACAGCTACAAGCACACAATGGAGAACATATATCTCCTTTTTCTGTAGAATGAGCACTATTAATACTTAATGAAACCTTATTATCACCTGTATTCAATGGATGAGACGTGTCTTCACATGGCATCAGTGATAACGCCATAAAGTAAATTGCCAGTATCCATCTTAAGAGGTTCATTGTTACAAAGGTAGAGATTTTTTCTAAAATTGAGAACTCTTGTCATGGGACTAGTTCATAAAAGCATAGTTTTTTGCTCCAATTTATTTTAACGGAAAGTATTCAACTAAAAAAATTCATCATATAGACAATTATTCCAACAAAAAGAATAGAAAAACCAAATAATCATTAAACAAATCATAAATCTAAATGATTTTTATTAAAAACAACTAAAACAACACAATATTACCAACACGAAGCTATATTTTTTCTTAAATTCGCAAGTGAAAAAAAATAAATAATTTCTCATTAATAGAATTTTTATTATACACGACATTATTTGTCGTCTTCTGATTATAGTTTTACAAAAAAAATTAATTAACAATTATGAAAACACAATTATTTTCGATTGCACTGCTAGTGTCATCATTTACATTTGCTCAAAGTTGGAATATCACAGGAAATTCAGGGACAAACTCATCCAATAATTTTATTGGAACTACAGATAATCAACCTTTGGTTCTGAAGTCTAATAATATTGAGAGTCTTCGAATTAAGCCTAATGGGAATATTGGAATAGGTACTACAAGTCCCGATGCTAAATTGCATGTAGCTCAGGATAATACTAATAACCAAAATTTAGTTTTAGGAAAGTTTACATCTTTCGGGCCAACCGGAGGTAGTGCCATAGTCAATTTAACATATAATAGTACTACCGCTAATCTGGAAGTAAATTCTACATATTCAGGCAGTAACTTCAGATATGGAACTTATGGTGACTTTAATATTGAAAATGAGATTACAACCCCGGATTTTGGAGCGATTAATTTTATTACAAACAAGAAAGTACAACTTGCCATTAAGCCCAATGGAAATGCTTCGTTACAAGGTAAACTTGAAGCCAAAGAAGTAAAAGTAACCCTAACTCCTACTGCTGATTTTGTATTTGATGAAAAATATGATCTTCCAAAATTAGAAGAAGTTGAAAAACACATTAAAGAAAAAAAGCACCTTCCTGAAATTGCTTCTGCTAAAGTAATGGAAAAAGAAGGTGTAAATGTGGGTGAATTCCAAATAAAATTATTGCAGAAAATTGAAGAGCTTACTCTTTATTCAATTGAGCAGAATAACCAGATTAAACAGCTCAAAAATGAAAATGAAGCTCTAAAAGCCCAATCTGCTAAAATTGAAAAGCTTGAGCAGCAGGTTCAGAAATTATTATCAACACAAAAATAACCACAAATGAAAAGAAAATTACTCTCACTATCATCATTGATGATAGGATTCTTCGGCTTTTCCCAAACCGAAGTTTACTTTAAATATGATGAAGCAGGAAACCAGAGATATAGAGGAATCGACGCAGCTGGTAAAAAGGCTGAAGAAATCGTTTCAAAAGATTCAAAAGTAGCAGCCGTTACCAGACAAGCTCCCACTATTGATGAAAAAACATTCCTGAAACAAATACGCCTCTACCCTGTTCCTGTTAATGACTATCTTACGATAGACTGGACAGAGGAAATAGATGGACTCATAGAATCCGTTTCATTGTATCAGCACAGTACAGTTCATTGGAAATTCCAGCAACAGAATATCCCAGACTTAAACCGCCAGGTTAAAATTAATATGACAAGTTATGACTGGGGAGTATATGTTGTGCGCTTCACGCTAAAAGACGGCAGAATTTTCAGTAAAAACATCACCAAACGATAAGAATAATGAAGCTTTACGATAAGAAAATACAATTATTTTCATCATTCATACTGTCATTATGGTCAGTAATGGGCTTTTCACAGACCATCCTATATCAGGCAGAAAACACCTCAAGAACGGTTCAGGATCCTCAAACAGTGGTGTTAGCACCAGGATTTCAAGCTAAAGCCTCTATTTCTAATCCTTTTGTAGCCAAGATAGGTCCGGCGACAGAGAATCCGGGAGGAGGTCCTGCAGATTCAAATGCGGGCGCAACTAATCCATCGGGAACAAAAGAGGATAGTATCAAATTTCACGATACAAAAGGAAATATCGAAGTAAATGGTAGCGGTCAGCTACAGTTTACTTTACCGATTGCTTTACCTCCGGGAGTGAAAAGTGTAGCACCTCAGATTAATCTTGTCTACACCAGCGGGGCAGGAAACGGAATTGCAGGATACGGATGGACCCTAACCGGAATTACTTCTATTTCCAGAACAGGAAAAACGATTGAGAAAGATGGACAAGTTAAGGGAGTTCAATTAGACTATTCCGACTATTACAGCTTCAATGGTCAGAGATTAATTTTGAAATCTGGTGAATATGGAAAAGATGGAGCAGAATATGTCACTGAGAAATACTCTAACATTAAAATTAAATCGGCAGGAAATAATCCGGAGCAAAATGGACCGCTTTATTTTGAAGTAACTTTTGAAGATGGCTCCCAAGCTTGGTATGGAATTGATACCGGCAGAACACTCACTGAATATAATATTACCAAATGGAAAGATACTCAAGGAAACTATCTTACTTATGAATATGATAAGCAATATTTCGGAGGTGGATGCACCATTGATATAATGACTGGACAACTGGACTGTACAATTGCAACAGATGCCAATACCAGTCTTTTAAAAAAAATATCCTGGGGAGGTAATGAAATACTGGGCAAACCTCATTTTAATAACATAGAATTTAATCATATTGACAGGGCTTTTAGAGAACAATCATACTTACAAGGTCAATATTTTGTCCAAAATAAGCTTTTGTCGGGAGTTAATGTCAATGTAAACGGAAATCAATTTAAAAGATATGGTATTGATTATTCGAAAGATGCAAGTAATTATCAGTTTATTGATAAAATAACAGAATATAACTCTAAGGATGAAGCTGCTAACCCTATCGTTTTTAAAAATGAAGTCGATCCTGAAGTAACCAATATTTTCCAACAAAATGACAGATATGATGAAATTTTTGGGGATAATATTATCTCGGGAGATTTTAATGGAGATGGAAAAGTGGATTTCGTAAGAGGAAATACCATAATGCTTGGAAGGCTAGATGGGACAGGAAATTTTGTAAATATTAATTTTGCAGGAGAAATAGTTGGAGCAGTAAATATACCCAAAGAAAATAAAATCACCTCTAGACAAGCTATAGTAACGTCAGAAATAGATTATCAGAATAAAAAGGTACAATTCAGAACATATGCTTTGGAAGAAAATAATACACTTAGTCTTATTTCAACGAACGAATTAGATGTGTCTAGCTACCCCAATCTTGTTACCTCAGCTCCTTATGAATATAGTACAAGTAATTGTTCCATCAATAAATTAGAATACTTTCAAAAAGTTAAAGAAGGTGATTTTAATGGAGATGGTATATCAGAAATATTATATTCTTTAAATCAAACTACAACTTCTAAATGTAGTGGCAATACTGATACAAAAACAAAAAATGAGTACTTTTACATTGATCTGAAAACAGGATTAAATAGGAATATAACATCTTTATTTACAACGTTCACCGACTATGATGATAACGGCAAATTAATTATCGTCAATTCTTATGACAGAATAGTTATTGCCGATGTTGATAATGATGGTAAATCTGATCTGTATATACCTGATGAAAATAAAATTTCTGTTTATACATTAAGTAATAATGCTTTTAATAAGCTCTTTGATTCAAATTTGGAATCTCTAAACAGGTTGTATTTTGGTGACTTTAATGGAGATGGAAAAACAGATATTATTGCTCCTATTGCCAAAGGCTCCCGGGAGTGGAGACTATATATATCTACAGGTAAAGGATTTATAAAACATTATTATTCTAATTTATACTTATATGAACCAAGCTGGCAGGGAGCTCCAAGAAAAAATAGAAATATTACCAGAACTTATTCTACATCAGATTTGAATAAAGATGGGAAAAGTGATTTTATTGTTTTTGAATCACAGGTATTTGCCCGTAGCGAGGCAAATTGGAATGACTGGAGCTCAAGTTATGGATTTGAATATTTCAAAAATGACGCAATAGACAATCATGGAAAACCTATTTTTACCAGAGCCTACACTATTTTACCTAAAGAAATTGACTGTAAAGAATGTGAAGATCTTAATTTTTCCGGTTATGGTGAGCATTACATTCCTTTGTTTGGTTCTTTCCGTCTATCACAGATTAATACTGAATTTGCAATTATTCACAAGACAAAACTAATCACTTGGGATTTGGGCAATAAACTGAATGTAGTTTCCCGAATAAAATCCATAACCCAGGCAGGAATAAAAACTGATATAGAATATTCGAAACTAGTGAATGATGGAATTATTTATAAATCTCTTTACAGTACAAATCCAGTAACTTATCCATTTGTAAATATTATAGAAAACCTCAATTATTATGTCGTTTCTAAACTTACACAACTTGGGAGGAAACAAATATTCCGCTATAGAGATCTCATCGGAAATCTTCATGGAAAAGGAATGATCGGTTTCAGACAAACTGCCAGATCTGTATTTTTTACAGAATGGCTTATGAATGATAAGAAAATCTGGAATGGCTCTGAGATAGATCCAATAAACGAAGGTTTACCTAGCAAGGAATGGAGTATAAGAACTTCATATGAATCAGAGGCTTTTCCTTCAGATATTTCATTAAACAACAATCAGCTATTATCCTTCAAGCAATATAGCTACAAAATTGATAAACTTTTAAACGGAACAGTCGTCACAAACGTTTCTAATGTAGATAAGAATAAAGTTGTAACAGCAATAAACCCAACCATTACGATTTCAAAGGACTTTCTAAAAAACATAAAAACAGTACATAGTGTAGAAGAATATGATAACTTATATTTACCTAAAAAATCTGTAACAAATATCAATGATGGGTTTTCTATTTTAACATCCAAACTGGAATATTACCCTCCTAATACAACACCCGGAAATAATTATAGTATTGGAAAACCAAGTGTAAAAACGGATATTATTCAAGCATATGGAGATATCAAATCTGCTAAGGAAGAATATACTTATGATAGTAATCTGTTGAAATCTCTGAAAATATGGAACAGAGAAAATACAGAATATGTATTAGAAAGTTATAATCATGATGGGTTTGGAAACATCACAAAGAAAACGATAAGCAACAGTACTGACTCTCAGGAACAAAAAACTGAATCAAAATATGATAATCTGGGAAGATTTGTGGTTGAGAAAACTGATAATCTGGGGCTAAAAACCAACATTATTTATAATGACTGGGGATTGGTTGAAAAGCAAACTGATGCACTTGGAAATGTACTTAACAATGAGTATGACAGTTGGGGGAAATTAGTAAAATCCAAAACTAACCTTACAGGAATTACCAGTTATGAATATATAAAAGACAAAGAATATAATTCTACAGTGATTCAGTATGATCCCGATGGCAATATTTCTAAAAAATATACAAACAAATGGGGACAGGATTATAAAACATCTACAAAATCTTTTGGACAGGGGAAATATATTTCCAAACAGACTCAATATGACGGTATTGGAAGAAAACTTAATGAATCCGAGCCTTATTTCGAAGGGCAAAATCCAACCCAGTGGAACACGATTTATTATAATGATATATTCTTCCCTGCTAAAGTGACAAGTAAGGCATTTAATGGAAAACAAACAGAAACATTCATCTCGGGAAACACTATTACAGAAAAAGAATTGAATGGTTATGAAAGAACCACATCCAAAACAACAGATGCTTTAGGAAATATTATATCCAGCATTGATATGGGAGGAACGATCAACTTTTTTTATAACGCTGCAGGAGAGCAGATTAAAGCTCAATATGCAGAAAATGCAGTTACTACTAAATATGATTCTTGGGGAAGGAAATCAGAATTTAATGATCCATCCAACGGAACCTATCAGTATGAGTACGATGGCTTTGGACAACTTAAAAAGACCATAAGCCCAAAGGGGACTAAGGAGTACACTTATAATAACTTAGGGCAGTTGATTTCTCAAAAGGAAATCTCTGCAACTGATGGAGGCCAAGCCACTAATAAACTAATTTCTTTTGCTTATGATGACAAAGGAAGAATAATTTCAAAATTCGGAACATCTAAGGGAAAAGCTTATAGCTCAAAGGTTTCGTATGACCCTCAGGGTAGACTATTATCTTCATCCGAAAGCAGTAATGGAAAATATTTTATCCAAAAAGGGATTATTTATGATGATAAAGCCAGAGTAACCTCATATGAAAAGCAACTCTATTCTTCCGGCGTCCTTACTAAAGTTCAGATTGAGAATGTTTACAGCGCTTGGAGCGGTGAGTTGTATCAGGTTAAAGATAAGTTATCAGGTAAGATATTGTGGGAACTTAAAGAAACCAATGCCAAAGGACAGGTCCTGAAATCTAAACTAGGAGCAGCAGATATTAACAATATCTATGATGACAATGGTTTCCTAACAAATGTTAATCATTCCTCACAGGTAAAACCAGGCATTCTGCAACTCTCCTACTCATTCGATGCGATCAAAAATGAATTGAAGAGCAGAACAACGGGAGGAGATTTTAACATTAATGAATCTTTTGATTATGATAATAATAACCGTTTGGTAAACTGGACAAATCCTGTAACAGGAATCAAGCCAACGACGAACAGAAATGTCTATGACATCAAAGGAAGAATTACCCAAAACGATCAGGTAGGAACGATCAAGTTTGAAAATCCTGCTAAGATCTACCAGCCTACCGGAATGACCCTTAATGCAGCCGGAGAACAAAATTATAATAATGATTTAATACAAACCATTACTTATAATGAAAACAATGACCCTGTATTTATTGATGGAATGAAGGGAGACGCAGCCTTCCAGTATGGCTTAACTTCAATGAGACAAAGAGTAACCTATGGTGATAATTTCAGCATTGATGGAGATGGTAAGTTCACTAAGTTTTATAGTGAGGATGGGAGCTTTGAGGTGGTAAAAGACAATACAACCGGAAAGGAAAAACATCTTGTTTATATTGGTGGGAACCCGTATGAATCTAATATTGTATATTTAAAGAACTTTACAGAGAATACCGGTTCATATAAATTTCTGCATAAAGATTATATTGGAAGTATTCTGGCGATCAGTGATGAAACCGGAAACAAATTGGAACAGAGACACTTTGATGCATGGGGTAGTTTCACCCATCTTCAAATAGGAAACGGAGCCATCATTAGTGACCAAAATATCATTCTGAACTTGTCGAAGGATCTCGTTATAGATCGCGGCTATACCAGCCATGAGCATTTTGCAGAAATAGGTATCATCCATATGAATGGAAGATTATATGATCCATTATTAAGAAGATTCTTAAATGCCGATGAATTTATTCAGGATCCTTATAATACTCAAAATTATAATAAGTATAGCTATGTAATGAACAACCCTCTGATGTTTAACGACCCTACAGGAGAGATCATGGGATGGGATGACGCATTAATTGCGATTGGAATTGCTATATTTACATCTACTGCAACAGATTATTACCTGAACAGGCCTATAAACATAGGGAATATGTTCCAATCTGTAGTGATGTCACTGACCTCAGCAGGTATCAGCAGTGCCATTGGAGATGTTTTCCTTGCAGGAACTAAAGTTGCAGAAAGCTTAGAAAAGGCTGGAACTATTATTGCTAAGGCCGGAGCTCATGCAATTGCCCAAGGAACATTATCTTACATGCAGGGAGGAAACTTCTGGAGCGGAGCTTTAAGCGGAACCTTTGCAAGCGCGTCTAATGATTTGTTAGATCTGGCTGTAAAACATGTAGGAGAAAATAATATACTAAGAAGTGATGGTTTTGCTCTGTTCAATGGAGCTGTCAGTGGTGGTGTAGGTTCCGTACTCGGAGGTGGAAATTTCTGGATGGGTGCAGGACAGGGATTAATGGTTACTGCTTTTAATTTCTTAGCACATAAAGAAACTACCGTTGTAGAAGATAGTGATGATGGAGATTGCCCTACCTGTCCAAAAAATGCAAAACAATGGCAAACTCATACAACAAATAATTATAATGCATTTGATGAAGAATTCTGGACTTGGGAGAAATCGCCTATTATTAATGGAAGCAAGACTTATTTTTATTCATATGGCAAATGGCATGAAATTAAATATATAACAGGTGATGTTCCTATTGGACCAGCTGGTGCAGGAAAAGGATTAAAAATATTACTGTCTAAAGAATCAATAAAATCAATAAAGTCTTTTAAAAACTTAATAATTGAGCACCAATCAAAATTAACAAAATACATACTGAATCCTGACAAATATGACAATGTTGGCATTCTCAAAAAAGCGCCTAATGAAATTGTTAGAAATAAAATTATCCAAAGTCGAATTAAGCACTTGCAACATGAGATAAAGACATTTCATAAAAATATAAATAATATACTCAATGGAAAATAGTAAACCCGAATTAAAAAAAGCAGACATTAAAAAACTTATTGATGCTTTAATTAATGAGTTAGAAAAATTAAATGATTCAACTTTTTTTACTTTTAATAATGACTTGTATTGGAATATTACTGATGAAGAATTATATGACCCATATAAGGAGCCCAAAGAATTAACAATGGGAAGCTTAATTGAGGATTGGGAATTTTTGCAGAATGTTTTAGATGGAAAACGAGAGATAATAGATTATGATTTATATAAAATTGCATCTCTTCTAAGATTTCTAGGAAAAAGTATGATTATTACAAAAGCTCAAAATATAAGTAATCCTTAAATAGTAAAAAATAATTTAAAAAAACAAAACCGTTGCTAAAAAAGCAACGGTTTTTTAATAAAAAAGCCATCGCAAAACGCGATGGCTTAAAAAAATCAATCTAATTATGGACTATATCTTATAAATTCGGGTTATTCTCAAACTCTCTCTGAGGAATACTGAATAAATAATAGTTACTGTTGGGTGTAAAAGCAGATTTATCCGGGAAATCAAGAACAGAATGCCCTTTACCGTCTACTGTTTTCACTGTTCCTTCTGGTGTAGTGATCTGAACTTTTATAGGTTTGCCATCAGCATCTACAAACGGTTTTCTTACCACAGTCCCCTGCGTTCTGATAATATCTGAAAGGGAAAACCCTTCTCCAAATAATTCTTTTCTTCTTTCAATCAAAACTGCTGCTACAACGTCATTTTGTGATAAGGAACCATTGTAAATATTGGCATTTCTCGCTGATTTTAACTGGTTCAAGACTGTTACTGCCTGAGATACATTTCCGTTTCTGGCTTCGGCTTCAGCTTCAATCAGATACATTTCAGCCGCTCTCATGTAAACAATGTCTGCAATAAGGGTTGGCTTAAATTTAAACTTAGCATACCTCAGCAATCCTTCTCTACCTTTCTGCCCATCCCATGAAAATAACTGAGACCTGATATCATTGGTATCAAAAAGATCTTTAAAATAAGGATCCGCCATAAAACTGTAATAATAACTTCCTGATGAAGAAACATCCAGATAATGGAAGGCATAACTTTCATCGGACTGTTCCTGGGTCTGTGCATGTCCCCAGATCCATTCAGCATTGTTGATATCATTGAAGCCGTCTTTATATTTTTCTGGTGCCATCAGTGGGAAACCTTCTCTTGCAATTTTTGCAGATGCTGAAGCTTTGCTCCATTCACCTGTATTCAGATAAGTTCTGGCAAGAAGTCCGTTGACAACAGCTCGGTTAATCTTATCTTTATTATTTCTTGTATAAGTTTTCAACAGATTGTCTGCATCAGTAAGATCACTTTTAATTAAAGTATAAATTTCTTCAAGACTTGCTCTTTTCTTCCCTACAGTACTTGTTGTAGAAGGTTCAGTATAAATGGGAGCTGTTAATGCTGACTTATCTTTCAGATAACTGAACTGATAAAAGCTCGCCAGATTCAGATAACAGAAAGCACGCAATGCTTTTGCCTGTCCTTTCACCTGATCTTTTTTCTCCTGACTTCCTTCTGTTCCATCAATTCTTGTAATCACATTATTCATATTATTGATGGTTGAATACAACATCGTCCAGATGAACAAAGGTCTGCTTGCCGTACTGTTCACCATTTCTGTAAAAGCATAGGTAGAAGCAAAGCCATATTTATTGGTCAGTACCGCTAAATCACTTCCCATGGCATCACTAGCTCTTAAAACAGTGGAATACCCGATATTGGCATAGGTTGTTCCATCATTATTAAATTTTGCCCAGGTACCATTCACCACAGTTTCGGCACTTTCGGCTGTTTTGAAAACTTCTACGCTGCTGGCCTGATCAGTCGGAGCAGTATCCAGCTCACTTTCACAACTTGCCAGCGACAAAAATCCGATAAGAGCAAACGATAGATATTTTAATTTTTTCATTGTTTCAATTTTAAAGGTTAAAGTGTTGCCTGAAGACCAAAAGTGATCGTTCTCATTGCAGGATATCTGTAATACGTTGTTCCGTCCAATGCCTGCTCAGGATCCATTCCCTTATGTTTGTAGAAGGTCAGAAGGTTTTCTGCCTGGATATAAATTCTAAACTTTTTCAATCCTATTTTCTCAAAATAATCTTCCGGAAGGGTATATCCTAAGCTTACATTTTTAAGTCTTGCATACGTTCCGGAGTATAGGAATCTTGAAGATGTTGAGGTCCAGTTATTCGTTGTTGTACTCAATCCCGGAACATCCGTATAAGGATTTTCTGGGGTCCATCTATTCAACATTTCTGCGCTCCATGCACGTCCGCCGGCACTTCCGTTGTGCATAATGGAAGTATAATCGGTATCCAGAATCTTCCCTCCGATCTTGAATGTCAGTAATCCTGAAAAATCAAAATTCTTATAGGTAATACTTGTACTTAAACCTCCGGTCAGTTTAGGTAATGCGGAACCTTGTAAAAGTTTTGTAGCTTTTGAATATTCCGAAGTAGTTCCTTCAACTGAATTTCCGCTGGCATCTGTAGAGACCGTTTTCCACAATGGCTTTCCATTGCTTGGATCTACACCCACCCATTCCGGAATAAAGAAATCATATACAGAACCTCCTACCGTTAATAACTTGCTACCCACCACAAGAGAACCTCCTGGTAATTTGGTTACTTTGTTGTTTAAAGTACTCAGGTTTACATCTACATTCCATTGGAAATCCTCAGTTTTAACAGGTGTTGTAAATAATGAAAATTCAAATCCTGTATTCTGAATCGTTCCGATATTCGCCGGATAATCACTGATTCCCAACGACGGCGCAACCGGCATATTAAACAGAAGATCCTGGCTTTTTCTTTTGAAGTATTCGATATTTCCTTTAACCCTGTTATTCAGAATCGCGAATTCCAATCCTACATTCAAATTAAGGTTGGTTTCCCACTTTACATTATTGGTAGACGTTTTTTCAAGGGTTGTTCCCGGTTCTCCACCAAGGCTGATAAACCTGTATAACTCCTGATATGCATAATAAAGCGGCTGTCCGTTGGGTCTAAGTAATTTATCATTCCCCTGACCTCCGTAGCTGGCACGCAATGTTAATTGATTAAAAACATTCAGGCTTTTTACAAATTCTTCATTGGATATTTTCCATGAACCTCCCACTGACCAGAATCTCCCCCATCTGTTATCCTTCGCAAATCTTGAAGAACTGTCTGCTCTTCCTGATGCTGATAAAAAGTAAGTATTGTTATAATCATACTCTACCTTTCCAAGGAAACTCAATAAGCTTAATTTATTACTGTTTCCACTGAAACTTCCCAGTAGAGAAGCTGCATCCGGCTCATAGTAATAAGGCAGTGAGAACTGACTTCTTGTTCCTGAAATAGTTTGATAATCGTATTTATAGAATTCATGTCCTGCCAGAGCATTTACGTGGTGCTTCCCAAATTTCTTATCGTATGTCAGAATATTGCTGGTTGTATAAGAAAGTGTTCTGGTATTGGTTTTCGTTACTGAACCTCCAATCTCAGCGCCTTGTCCCAGCAACGGATTTGAATAATAATGTCCGTTATAATTCACCAAATCAACAGAAAAACTCGTTTTGAATTTCAACTCCGGTAAGAAAGTGAATTCCATGAATCCTTTTCCTGAGAAGTTATCTTCTTTATTTTCGTTTTTATCTAATGGCAATGTTGCAGCTGCATTCTGATTCTGAAGTGCATTGGTAGGTCTGTACTTTCCAAAATCATAAATCGGGTTACCGTCTGCCCCTAAAATATAGCTTCCGTCTTCATTTCTTTCATAATAAGGATAAAATGAAGGAATAAATCTAGCAGCATTGATGATATTGCTGGCCTTAGAATCTGAAGAAGTCGGCGCTTGTTGAATGCTGTTTGTGTAACTTAAGTTTACCCCAACATTCAGCCATTTTTTTACTTCAGAATTGATCTTTAATCTGGTATTGTATCTTTTAAATCCTGATTCAATCGCCATCCCTTTATCATCCAGATATCCCAATGAAAAGAAATAATTACTTTTTTCACTTCCTCCGCTGATATCAAGATCTACCTGATTTCTTGAAGCCACTCTCTGCAGAATATCTCTCCAGTCATCATTCCAAAGTGGTGATGCACCGGGTAATAATTTCCCATCTGTTCCTACAGGTTTCGGATATGCTGTTCCATATGGATTGATCCCAAGAGTAGAGACAAGGTTGTCTGTTGCCATTTGCGCAGCCTGCTGAGAAGATACTTTTCCAGACTGGTATCCGTTTCTCAAGGCTTCCCAGTATAATTGAAAGTATTGGTCTGTACTTACCTGTTCGTAATCTTTTACAGCTCTTCCGGAAAATCCCTGACTGATATTAAAATTAACTTTTGCTTCTCCTTTTTTACCTGATTTTGTGGTAATGATGATAATCCCGTTTGCTCCTCTTGACCCATACAACGCACTCGCTGTAGCATCTTTCAAAACACTGATGGATTCAATATCACTTGGGCTTATAGAGTTAATATTTCCGTCAAAAGGAATTCCGTCTACCACATATAACGGATCGCTGGAAGCACTTATTGAACCAATCCCCCTGATCCGGATGGTAGAAACCGCACCAGGCTGTCCCGATGCACTCGTTGTCTGAATCCCGGCAACCTGCCCTTCCAATGCCTTGGTTATATTGGTTACAGGTCTGTTATTGATCTTATCACTTGAAATTGTAGCAACGGAACCGGTATAGCTGTTTCTTTTAGCTTTTCCATAGGCTACGACTACAACTTCATCAATTTCTTTTTCATGAAGGCTATCCTTTTTCGGCTTGGAATTCTGTGCATGTACACCGGTAACTCCAAGAAAAAATGCAGCAACCGGAGGAATCCAGGCTTTAGCAGAGAATAGGTTTTTGCTAATCATAATCAATTTTATTTATCATATATTAAAATTTTGCCCTTTGCAGAAAAGTCAGCAAAGGGCATCGATAAATACGATTAACCAATTGCTTATTTTTCCTTAAAAGGCTGAACGTAACACCTTGCCCAATGGGTAGGTTGTCAAGATTTCATAGGGTCAGTTCCCTCCATCTTTCTTTATAAGCCGATCGAAATATGGTTGCAAAGCTAAAAACTTTTAGTCTACAAAACAAGTAGACTTATTATTTTTTCATGATAATTTTTCAAAAATTAACATAAGATTTTAATAAAACCCATTACTGCAAGGAGTTGTAGTTATTATCATTTTATCAAACATGACAAATATCATTATTAATAATTCAATTCAATAAAAGTCAATCTATGCTGAAATTTCTGATCATTAATTAAAAAAAGTTTCTAAATTTATAGTATGAAAGTTTTGATTATAAACGGACCTAATCTCAACCTGTTAGGCACTAGAGAACCTGAAATCTATGGAAATGTTTCTATGGAAAGCTATTTGGAAATTTTAAAATCCGAGTTTCAATCTCATGAATTAAAATATTACCAGTCAAATATTGAAGGGGAACTTATTAACAGACTTCAGGAAGACGATTTTGATGCTGTAATAATTAATCCGGGAGCTTTTACCCATTATTCTTATGCAATAGCTGACTGCTTGAAAAACATTAGAAAACCAAAGCTTGAAGTTCACATCAGCAATATCTACAAAAGAGAGGAATTCAGGCAGAAGTCTGTAACGGCAGCAAATACGGATGCAGTTTTATCTGGTTTTGGGATGGATGGGTATAGGTTGGCTTTATTAAGCTTGAAGTAATTTTTCGGCTTATATTCTTCCTATAGATTGCACAGCAGATATAAAAAATAAAAAAGCCTCATCAATGATGAGGCTTTTTTGTATGCTATTAATAACTATTAGATAGTTTGTTCCTGCAATTGAGGTCCTGAAGCAACTAATTTCTTACCTTCTTCAGTATCACAGTACTGCTCAAAATTTTTGATATATCTTGATGCAAGATCTTTTGCTTTTTCTTCCCATTCTGAAGCACTCTCATAGGTATCTCTAGGATCTAAAATACCTGTAGAAACGTTTGGTAACTCAGTTGGAATCTCAAGGTTCATGATTGGAACCTGAGTTTTAGGAGCATTATCGATAGAACCGTCAATGATTGCATCAATAATTGCTCTTGTATCTTTCAGAGAAATTCTCTTTCCAGTACCATTCCAGCCTGTATTTACTAAATAAGCTTTAGCTCCGTGCTCCTGCATTTTACCGATCAATGTTTTAGAATACATTGTTGGGTGTAATGTAAGGAATGCTTCACCAAATGCCGGAGAGAAAGATGGCTGAGGTTCAGTAATTCCTCTTTCCGTTCCTGCTAATTTTGATGTATAACCGCAAAGGAAGTGGTATTGAGCCTGATCTTCATTCAAGATTGAAACCGGAGGAAGTACTCCAAATGCATCTGCAGAAAGATAAACGATCTTCTTCGCATGACCAGCCTTAGATGGCAATACAATTTTGTTGATATGATAAATTGGATAAGAAACTCTTGTATTTTCTGTGATTGATCCGTCTGTATAATCTGCTAGTCCATTGTTCACAACAACGTTTTCAAGAAGTGCATCTCTCTTGATGGCAGCGAAGATATCCGGTTCTTTTTCTTCTGATAAGTCGATAACTTTAGCATAACATCCACCTTCATAGTTGAATACTCCGTTGTTATCCCAACCATGTTCGTCATCACCGATAAGGTATCTTTTCGGATCTGCAGACAAAGTAGTTTTTCCTGTTCCTGAAAGACCAAAGAATAAAGCTACATCACCTTTTTCTCCTACGTTAGCAGAGCAGTGCATTGAAGCCATTCCTTTTAATGGAAGGTAATAGTTCATCATCGCGAACATCCCTTTTTTCATCTCACCTCCGTACCATGTACCTCCGATGATCTGTAGTTTTTCAGTAAGGTTGAACATGATGAAGTTTTCAGAATTCAATCCTTGAGCTTCCCAGTTAGGGTTGATTGTTTTAGAACCGTTGATTACTGTGAAATCAGGTTCTCCAAAGTTTTCAAGCTCATAGTGAGAAGGACGAATAAACATATTAGTAACAAAATGCGCCTGCCATGCTACTTCAACGATAAACCTTACTTTAAGTCTCGTATCCGCATTCGTTCCGCAGAATGTATCTACTACATAGATCTTTTTAGATTCAGCAAGCTGGTTCAGCACTAGTTCTTTACAAGACCCGAAAATTTCTGCAGTAGTAGGTAAATTTACTTTACCATCCCAGAAAATTGTATCTCTTGTAACATCATCCTGAACAATATATCTGTCTTTAGGTGAACGACCTGTGAAAATTCCTGTTTTTACTGATACTGCGCCAGATTCTGTAAGTTCAGCTTTCTCAAATCCCTGATTTTCAGGAGAAACTTCAGCCTGGTATAATTCTTCGTAAGAAGGATTGTACACTACTTCATAGTTTCCTTTAATCCCTAATTTCTCTAAATCCTGGATGATTTTAGTGTTTTTCATTTTACTTATATTTTCTATTTCTTTATTGACTTCAACAAAAATAATATTAATTATTTGTTAAAGGTGGTTTAAATATACTGATATAAGTCAGAATGACAAATAAAAAAACAGGAGCGTAATTATTTGATTATAAATCAATTATATTTTCCCATTCAAAAACAGTTGAAAAACCTTTCTCCCAAAAATAGTCTTTAAAGCCCCCAAATTTGGCACTCATTACAAAATCTCCCCCCCATGCGCCTAAACTTTTGACAAAAGAAGGGCAATCTGAGAAGAATTTTTCTTTAACTGTGGATATTTCAAGAAAATCAGCAATTTTACGCTCATGAATCATCATTAATTCAGAAAATATTTCCAATTCACTGCATAACATTATTTTTTTTGTGATATCTGAAAATTCATTCACCAATTCCGGAGACTTCTTTTTTGATTTGTAAAAGTTGATTCCTTCTCTACTATCCTGCTTCTGATTTAAATGAATAAAAATCAGTTCATTTTTAAATGAAGGATTGAAATCTACTTTCTCATATTTAATCTCAGGTTTGCTTTGGAAAAGAACTGCAGATTTTTCTTTTGCAACTGCGATATCATATCCACTTCCGCCTAAACTAATGGTATTAAGGTGAAAAGGATCAATCTCTGCCCATTCTGCAAGATTGTTCATCAATGTGGAACTGCTCCCAAGACCATAATTCGCAGGAAACTGAAGGTTGGTCTTTAAATGGTAAGTAAGAGTGGACTTGAATTTAATATTAGAAAACTGCTGAACATTCTTTAATGTTTTAACAATAAATTCAGCGCTTGATGGAATATTGGTTTCTAAGATCTGCCAGTTTTTATAATCAATGACAGCCTTCAACCAGAATTTGTTTTGATGATAAGCCTCCCAAAAAATAAGTGACTTGCCATCTTCTTTTTCTTCAAAAAAAAACTCTTGTCCCAGCTTGGTAGGTACCGCTAAGACAAGAGCTCCATCGATTGCGAAATATTCTGAAGTAAGCATAAGCTTGCCCGGTGAAAATATCGCGTTCATATATTTTTAATTAGATTGCAGAAGCAGCATCTACTGATCCGTCAATTTTTTTGATCAATCCCTGAAGGGTTTTCCCTGGTCCTACTTCTACGAAGTTAGAGGCACCATCTTTAATCATATTCTGAACAGATTGTGTCCATTTTACAGGACCGGTAAGCTGAGCGATCAGGTTTTGTTTGATCTCGTCAGGGTTTGTTACCGCTGTTGTAGTGATATTCTGATATACAGGAATTGTTGCTTTTCTGAATTTTGTTTTTTCGATAGCTGCCGCCAGTCTTTCCTGTGCAGGCTGCATCAATGGTGAATGGAAAGCTCCGTTTACCGGTAGTAACAATGCTCTTTTAGCTCCTGCTTCTTTCAGTTTTGCACAAGCTTCTTCTACTGAAGGTGTTTCTCCTGAGATCACCAATTGCCCCGGGCAGTTATAATTTGCAGGAACCACAATTCCGCTGATCTGTGCACAGATTTCTTCAACCTTAGCATCATCTAATCCTAAGATAGCAGCCATAGAACTTGGATTGGCATCACAAGCATCCTGCATAGCTTTTGCTCTTTCGGAAACTAATTTCAAACCGTCATCAAAGGATAAAACTCCATTGGCAACCAAGGCTGAAAACTCTCCTAAAGAGTGTCCTGCAACCATTTCAGCACCAAGACCGTTTACGGCTTTTAATGCTGCTACTGAATGTATAAATATTGAAGGCTGGGTAACCTCTGTTTTTTTAAGATCCGCATCCGTTCCGTTAAACATAATGGAAAGAATGTCGAAACCTAAAATTTCATTGGCAGATTCCATCAGATCTTTAATATCTTTTCTAGAATCATACAATTCTTTTCCCATTCCTACGAACTGAGAACCCTGCCCTGGAAATACAAGTGCTTTCATGTATTGAATTAAATATTATGCAAATATAACTATAATGTTAACAATATTCTTTTAATGAGCTATAAATCATGTTAAGGTACCAGCCTGATTACCCTGTAACCGGTGTTTACATAAGCACCATTAGCTTTAGATTTTACAAACTCAAATTTTGTAGCAAGCTGAGTCTGAACTTTATTCATCTGTTTAAAGATCTCACCTTTTTTATTTTCTCTGGTTAACATGTCGTTTACTACATCAAAACCTACGATAGCGTATTTTGGAGGAGTTTTACAGTATTTGCTTTTATAGGCGGCAAGAATTTCTTTTTCAAAACCACCTTCTGTATTGATCTTTCTGTCCATAAGATACACCAGACTTGCCTGGCTCAGCTCGTCAACTTTCTTCTCAAAAGTTGGAGAATAGAACATACTGAATGCTTTCACACCCTGTACTTCCTTAGAAATAGTGATGACCCTGTTAGCAAAAGCATCTCCAGCTGCATTATCATCATTAGCCAGAATGGCAATAACCGGAGCAGACTGACCTGTCATCATATTCTGATCAGGCTGAATATCTGCCGGAGAGTTAACAATAATAATATTAGGGTTTTTTACCGCTTTTTCAAGCCCTGCTTTGATGTAATTGGCATTTTCTTTCTTTGCATCTGCCACTACATATATTTTCTGGTCAGAATAAATTCCTTTTACTTCTTCTACAATCTTATCAGCATACGTCTGATTGTTGGTTTCAACGATAATAAGATTACTGTAGTTATATAATTCCGGAGTGTTGGCAAATGGTGCAACAACCGGGATTTTCTGATTTTTGGTAAAATCAAGAACATCAATTACATTAGATTTAAAGAAAGGCCCGATAATAAGATCTGTATTATCAGGATTGATCTGCGTCAAAGAGTTTTTGAATGACGCTTCATTTCCTGAATCCACGATTTTGATATCCAGTTTTTGCCCACCTCTGGCATTTCTTTCAATAGCAAGTTTAGCTCCTGTTAAAAAGTCAAGTGCCATAGTTCTGTACTGGGTTTCGTTTGTACTGTACCCAAATGGAAGCATTAGGATCACACTAAGAGCATCACCGTTTTTCTTAATGTATGCTGCATCCTGCTTTTTGATCTTTAAAACCATGCCGGTTTTCAAACCATGAGAAAGGTCCGGGTTAAGGGCAATAAGTTCATCAATAGAAACCCCGAATTTATTCACGATGGAAAATACAGTATCTCCTTGTTGAACGGTATACGTTACATAATCATCTCCTGTAGCAACATTGGAAGAGGCAGTCGATTTCTCATTACCTGAATCCATTTTTGCTTTTGGATTTGCTGGTTCAGCAACGCTATCTGTGTTTGTATTAGTATGAGATGTTTTTACTTTAATGGTTTCGCCAGGTTTAAGGCCTTTTTCTTCCAATCCTGGATTTAAAGCAAAAAGATCCTGCTGACTGATTCCAAACTGTTTTGTAATTCTATAATAATTATCTTTAGCCTGGATTACATAAGATTCTCCTTCTACAGCAGCCGTTACAACTGCAGGAGTAATGGTTGTTATTGTTTTTTCTACAGGAGGTTCAGCATGTTTTTCTCCTGTTGTTACAGTCTGCTGAGTACCACCATATTTTTTGATGCTTGCAAGAGGCAAAGTAATTTCGTCTCCGATTTTCATATGAGAATCCAGTTCAGGATTCAGCTTTCTTAAATCAGTTTCAGAGATTCTGTATTGTTTTGTGATGCCATAAATCGTTTGTTTTGGCTGCAAAACAATTTTACCTAGAGAAGAAGTACTTACTGTTGAAGTTACTTTTTCTGCTGGGGCCGTTTTTGTCACAACCGGAGTGGCTGCTTTATCTGATTTTATAGTTAAAACATCTCCGATCGCCAGTTTGCCATCTTTATGTTTTGGGTTTAGCTTCAGCAATTCATCTACAGTCATTCCATACTTTTTTGCAATGTTGTAAGGATTGTCACCTTGCACAACCGTATGTGATTTCTGGGCTGAAACTCCCAAAACCATACATAAACTGGATAGAATAAAAAACCTCTTTATCATAGTCGATAATTATAATTTACAAAAATACTTCTTTAAAATTAAATGGCAACAATTATTAATTTTGAATCTTGAACCACCATTTCTTCCAAACAATTTTCAAGCCACGAATAGCCGTAATCTGAAAAGAATACACTAAAGTTATACACTCTTTCCTGCCATGTTTTTGCGGGATGAACATCTAAAAACAGATTTTCAAGTCTTTCCAGCAATTCATTCTGTTTTATTTTTTCAGCATTAAGCAGACGTTTTTTCATTCTCTTAAATGACTTTAGTTGTCGTACTTCTTCTGCCTTTACCATATTTCCGAAAGACTTTTCGGTTGTTTCTGCTGAAGCTCTCAATGCAGAAAAATTGCTAATCAACAATTCCTCTTTCTCGTCGAGTAATTGTAAAATCGGATTATCTTTTAAAATTTTATGATTGGTAAGTACGGTAAAATTCTGGAAAAAGTCTTCTATTTTAAGATCCAGTTTCTCAATTTTCCGTAATGTTTTCTCTTTCAGGAAAAGCATTGAGTTTCTTGGAATCAGTATAGGGAATGGGATATTAATTTTTGAAAAATAATCTTTAAGTTCCAGCCAGTACATAATTTCAGCATTTCCTCCAATATAAGCCAGATTCGGAAGTACATTTTCCTGATACACCGGTCGCATTAAAGCATTAGGACTAAATTTTTCCGGATGATTTTCTAATTCAGCCAGTATTTCTTCTTCTGTAAACTGAATCGTTTTATCTACAATAATGTATTTCTGTCCGTTAAATTCTATTCTGTCTCTGGTTTCAGAAAGATAGAAAAGGTTAATCTCGCGGGGATTTACCTGAACTTTCCCATATTTTTCTGTCAGAAAATCTACTTTATTCTTAGATGTTTTCTGTAAACCAAAGTGAAGAAGTTCATCTTTAAAGATCTCCTTCATTTGATTTTTAAGTTCTTTAGAATCTCCATCCAAAATCAAAAGCCCGAATTCTGAAAAAAGACGGTTGACAAGAATCTTAATTGCCTCCGTTAAAGTGTTTCCTGCTTTATAAGCTTCTTTCATCATTAAGATCAGCTCGGTTCCGAAAATAGAATCTTTGAATTCTTTTTCAAATTCAGAAATAAAATAAGTATCGCTGATCTGAATTCTTCCTACCGGACCACCTGACTTCTCATTGGTCTCATAATAATTATTTTCGGTTTTAAAATGATTGATCTCTGCAAAATCATGATCTTCTGAGGCCATCCAATATACCGGTACGAAATTAAAATCCGGGAAATTTTCTTTCAGATAGGTACATGTCTTTATAGTCTGCAGAATTTTATAGACAAAGAAAACAGGTCCCGAAAACAGGTTCAATTGATGTCCCGTCGTAATAGTAAATGTATTAGGTTGTCTAAGATTTTCAAGATTTTCTCTCTGTTTTGAAGAAAGAGATAAGCTTGAGAGCTGGTTTTCGAACACCTCTGATAAAACTTCTCTCTTCCCCGATGAAAAAGAGTCTTTTTTCAGATGAATCTGTTGTTTAAAATGATCTAAAGAAAATGTATTATTTTCAAAACCCTCAATTTTCTGAGTCAAAAAATCTTTTACCAATTGAGGAATACTTTCTATATCGTTGAATGATATTTTATTTATTGTTTTCAACCTGTACAGTTTTTAGTTGAACAAATACCACACGATCCCGATATTCAATCTGAAATCATATACCGGATAATGTGGAAATGCATATGCTTTGTTATTGGAAATAACAGTTCCTATCTGCTGACCTTCTATGAAAAAGAACATCTTTTTAACTTTCATATTGATATAGATATCGGCGATAGGCTGTCCTCCAATTGAAAATGAATCTGCTCTTGGGAGGATATATTCGTTAAGAACAGGGAAATAATCTCTTGAGGCAAATTTAGAAAAGTAATATACTTTGATACCTGCCTGAATTTCTGCTGCTTTTTTGAATGCCTGTGTCTGGTAGAAGAAATTGGCTCTACCAATAAAGCCGGGCATAGGAAGCAATTCTTTATTTGTTAAAGTATTTTGGAAATGTACCCTTGTATTCAGATGGAATTTGTTGAAGCTGAATGTAGCATCACCTCCGATCTGAGAGATATTCACAGAATTATCACTTTGTTTTGGATTTCCGTTGCTGTCAAAATAAGTAAAGTTATCTATTCTGAAATAGTTGGCAAAAATCTCTGTTTTAAACCATTTCAAATTGATACTTCCACCCACTTCCATGACAGACTGGTTCTTTGCATTTTCAAGATAATAATTGAAATTGTTGTAAACGGAAGTATTCAACAAGTAATTAAACGAAGGATAGGCACTTTGGAAATTTACTTTGGCATTAACAAAATAATCTTTAATAGGCTCAAACTTTAGATTATTGGTTGTTTTAAGGTAGCTTTTGAACTGGCTTCCGTTTGAAAATTCAAGGAATGAATTCAGCTGGATTTTATCCCAAAGTTTTACCTGTAAGTTTCCTACCGCTCCGATTCTGTTTTCTTTAAGTTCACCAGGAAAAGGAACACCATTAAGGGCAACAATATCTCTTATTCCCAATTTGATCATCTGATAACGTACACCAGCATCAAGTTTGAATTTCTCATTATTAAAAATCAAGCTCACCGTATTGCTGAAGTTTTCAGAATATTTTTTTGTAGTCAATGGGAAACCATTAACCAATTCAGTAGGAGCATCATACCAATAAGATTCTAAAGCTGACTGGTTATAATAATATTTATTCCCCTGATGCGAAATAATATGTCTTATACTGAAAGGAAATTTTCCGGAATTAAATGGAGTGAACTGGTGGCTCAAGTAGTATCTTCTGTAAGAAAACTGTGAGCTGCTCGATGCCAGATTCACCTGGGCATTTTGTCTGTTGCTATAATTACTGTCACCATTCATAAAAAGATTATCTTCTGTAATACCCCCACTTTCCTGATTGTTTACATTTTGGTGAAGATAGTGAGCGAAAATTTCATAGTTTCCACTTTTTGAAATATAGTGACCTGAAAA
This sequence comes from Chryseobacterium indologenes, assembly GCF_018362995.1. Taxonomy (NCBI): domain Bacteria; kingdom Pseudomonadati; phylum Bacteroidota; class Flavobacteriia; order Flavobacteriales; family Weeksellaceae; genus Chryseobacterium; species Chryseobacterium indologenes. The sequence goes on along the minus strand of NZ_CP074372.1, from coordinate 3,797,659 downwards.
TAAAGTATTGTTATTCGCTGCTAATGAGTTTCTGTAAAGTCCCTGAGAACGAAGACCCATATACTCAAGAGCAAAATTAAATCTTTTTCCAATATTCTGGGTATAAGTAGATGTTAAAGCAGCCCCGTTTCGCATTGCATTATGATAAACAAATGTAGCGGTAGGTGTTTTTACATCATAGTATTTCACGTCATTGGCCCCAATGATCATATAAGATTTATTGGATGGTAGCAAAGATAGGTTCTGCTCATCATTCACTTCAAATACAAGAGGATTGAATCCCGATCCTATATTGGCAGTCTGTACTCTCCCAAAATTATCTTTATTATTTTGTTGTGAAAAGATATAGGTTTTATCAAAAGTCATTACGGTATCAAAAACTTTCTTTTCAGAAAACTGAGTCTGATACAGATAATCATTAATAGTAGGCTTGAAAATTTTCAGGGAATCTTTTTTCCCGGAATCTATCACAAGAGTATCTTCTTTTTTAGGTTGAGGCTTTGTATCAGCTTTATTAACGACCTGAGCCTTGGCTACAAAACTTAAAGAGAAGAGTATGAAAAGGATGTACTTCATTATTCATTATTGTACAGCAAAAATAAGAAATAAAAGGACATAAAAAACCCCTGCTTTGAGCAGGGGTTCTGTATAATATGATTATTGTATGATTAATAACCAGGGTTTTGCTGACAATTTGGATTGGCAGAAGTTTCTTGTACAGGTATAGGTAGTGTATACTTATAACTATCATTTGGTAAGTTAAGAGTCGGTAATGTGATAAAATCATCTTTAATGTTTCTATCCATTGTTACTCCTGCAACTGTAGCAAGTCTTTTTAAGTCAATATATCTGTGACCTTCTAGAGCAAGTTCAATTCTACGCTCTTTCAAGATATCAGCATAAGCAGATTGAGCATTAGCATATACAGGAGTTGTTGCAGTACCTAAATAGTTTCTAGCAACTCTCACCTGCTGAATAAGTGCCTGAGCCGAAGCTAAGTTACCTGCAGCGACTTCTGCTTCTGCTAAAATAAAGTACATTTCTGACAATCTGAATACTTTAAGGTCATTTCTTGTAGCTGTACTTGTTTTACCAGGATACTTATCAATAACCAATCTATCATTTCTAGAGTCAACATTTTGATAATTTGCAGAAATGATTGATGTTGGATCTATATAAGTGTATCTTCTAACATCCCCTTTATCAGGTTGTCCCGCAGGAGTATAAATTAAATTGAATAAGTTTCTACCTAAGAACCACATTGGAACTCCAGTTGCAGCTGATGCGTTTGTGTTCCATCTTGATCCGATAGTAGCACCAGCACCCAGAGGAAGTCTGTTAAGAGAGAAAAGAATCTCACCTCTAGATCTGTCATTCCATAAATTTCTATATGGATTAAACGACCCTAGTTGACCATTCCCATTTGAAGTTAAGTGACCTCCATAGAATGCATTATTCCAATTAGCAGAAGCTGGATTGGTAAGAGGACCCGAATCGCCACCAGCGCCACTATTTATAAGAGGGTTAAACCCTGTTATCGGAGTAGCAACAGTAAGTGAAATACCTGAATTATCTATTACTTCTTTAGCATATTGTTTAGCTAATGTAGTATTTCCTCTATACAAATTGAAACGAGCAGAAAGTGCATTAACAAATGCTTTACTTACAGTATATCTTGAAGGTTCAGTAGTAGAATATGCTAAAATACTTCTAGCATAATCCAAATCTGCATTAATAAAGTCATAAACGTCCTGATTCTTGGCTCTTGGTAACTTCGCATCAGTTGCCGGCACATCTTTTATAAGAATAACACCTAATCCATTAGGGTCCTTCATGTTAGGTGCAAAGTAAGATTCCAATTGAACATAGCAAAATGCTCTGATCGCTCTTGCCTGTGCAAGGATACTGTTATACTGAGCAACTTCATTAGCATTAGGAGTGATACTTTTAGCCCCTTCCAATAATCTGTTAACTCTATTAATTACTTTGTAATTGTTAAGCCAGATTCCATCACTTGAGCCAGTACTTACAGCCCCTCCTCCAACTACTTGAGTAGATGGATCTAGGAAAAATCTGTGTAGCTCGTACTCCTGACCACCACTACCGCTTCCAGGCTTAACTTCATCTGTAAAAACTGCAGTAAAATATATTTCATCAATTGGATCAAACAGAGCATAAACAGATCCATTTAAAGCTTCGTTTAAATTTGATACATTAGTAAATACTTCTTCAGGCTTCAATTCTCCAGCCTGTTTAATATCTAGTGCATCCTGGCAACTGTTTAAAGCAAATCCTGTTGCTGATAAAGTTGCTAAAATTAAAACTGTATTTATAATTCTTTTCATAATTCTTTTTTATTAAAAATCAACATTTAACCCAACTGATACTGTTTTAGGGTTAGGATATACATTTAATGAGTACGTAGTAACCGGCTCAGGGTCAAATCCTTTCCAGCTGCTCCATGTATATAGGTTTTCAGCCTGAACAAATACTTTAATTCCTTTAACAGGTAATTTTCCTAACTGATCTTTAGTAAATGAATATCCTAAAGAAACATTTTTAAGTCTTATGAAATCTGATTTATATAAGAATCTATCTGAAGAACCATCTGTACCAGCATTATCAGCAAATAAATTAGGTACGTCAGATCCAGTATTTTCCGGAGTCCAAGCATTCAATAAATTAGCAGATACATTAATATTAGCAGCCGCATAATCAGGATTCATTACCCAAGAGTATAAATTGTCATAAATATATCCTCCTTGTTGGTATGAGAATAATGTATCAAGGAACCATCCTTTATATTGGAAGTTAAATCCAAAACCTCCTGTAAATTTAGCATATGGAGATTTCCCTGTCAATCTTCTATCTGAAGGTTGTGGGTTTTCTGTAATATTTCCATTGATATCAAGGAATTGCATATTTCCATTTGCAGCGTTTACTCCTACGTATGGATATAGTTGATACTGACTAGCAGGACCTCCGATAGCATTAACAACATCTCCTGACAAATCTTCGTTACTCATTGAAACGATTTTGTTAGAGTTGTAAGCACCATTAACAAAGATTGATAGCTTAGTGTTCTCTGTTCTTATTGCATTAAACCTGATTAAACCTTCAACTCCTTTGTTATCAAGGATTCCATCATTTCCTCTAATACCGTAAGTACCTGTAACAGCTGATCTTTGTAAAGTATTGAACATTCTTGTAGTTCTCTTTTGATAGTAGTCAAAGCTACCTTCTACAAGACCTTTATAGTTAAAATCAACACCGACATTCGTTTGTTTTACCTGCTCCCACTTTAAATATGGATTCGATAAGTTCACAAAGTTATATCCTAACAAGTTTTGGTATCCTGAGATTCCTGAATATAAATCAAGGAAGTTATTTGGAAGTAAAGCTAATGGGTTTTGGTTATTAGCTGCAACTCCTAAATTCTGGTTACCTGTAGTACCAATTGATGCTCTTAGTTTAAGCAATCTGAATCCAGAGTTAGACATGAAATCTTCTTTATCAATATTCCATCTTACAGCAGCTGACCAGAACGTCTCCCATCTGTTAGTAGGTAAGAAACGGTATGATCCATCTCTTCTGATAACCCCACTTACTCCATATTTATCTTTATAGTCATAGTCTAATGTACCGAAATAAGCTAAAGTTCCAGCAGTTACTTTTGAAGCACCTACAGTAGGTCTGTAAATATTAGGTGTATCAGGATTAAAAGGAATGTATCCTGTTCCTGCACCAAACTGCCACTGTAATGGGTTTAATCCGTTTTGAGTTTGTGTATTTGTATTTACATGAGCTTTGATATAATCCATGTAAGCAGCTACCGAAACAGTATGATCACCGAATGTCTTGTTGAAAGTAATGTTTGTAATACTGTTAAATGTCAGATCTTGAGTTGTAGTAAAACTTTCTGATCCTCCATATTTAGCCCCTGCTCCTGCAGCTACAGCTGTAGATAAATAACCTTGAGCTCCTCTAGCAAAAATTCTTTCGTATTCTTTATATTCTATGCCTGTTCTGTTACCTACACTTAGGTAATCAGTAAGCTTATAATTTACATTCGCATTAGCAGAAATACTTAATTCAGTAAATCTGTTTCTTACTCCTCCATTAATGTTATCCTGAAGAATCCAAGCTCTGTTTCCTGCACTATTTTGTCCAATAGCATTGAAAAGCTGTACCCCATTAGAATACGGATTAGGCGCTACATAAGAAGGTGAAAGCACACTTCCAAATAATGCATTTTGGATTACATTGGAACTAATTCCTGTATTTTCTTCATCATCTAACTGGTTTCTTTTAGAGTATCCTAAACCTAGAATTGTCCCAAAAGTTAATCTACCATCTTTAGACTTACCACTTAAGTTATTTCTTAAGGTAAATCTCTTGAAATCTGTAGACTTTACAGTACCTTCACTATCTAAATATCCTAAAGACAAGAAGTTGTTTATATTTTCTCCTCCTCCTGTAATAGCTAGGTTATGCTGCTGGGAAATACCTACTTGAGTAAATTGTTTTCTCCAGTCAGTATCTATTGCCCAGTTATCAATATCTTCCTGAGATAAGCCCTGGTCTGCAGCGAACCCACCTCCATAAATTTTTTGTATTTGTAATTGTTGTTTAGCGCTTGACATATTATAGTCAGGCTTTGGTATCATTGAAAAAGAGGTCAATGCATCATAAGAAATCCTTAGTCCAGAATTAAATTTCCCTCCTTTTGTTGTAATTACAACAACTCCATTTGCAGCTCTGTTACCATAAATCGCTGTAGCTTGTGCATCTTTCAGAATACTGAATGTCTCAATATCATAAGAGTTTAAGTTTCTAAACTGTGAACCTGAAGTGATAACACCATCTACTACATACAACGGATCTCTTGAACCATTCAAAGAGCTCATACCTCTAATCAAGATATTGAATTTACCAGAACCTGGAGAACCAGATCCAGAGTTAATAACAATACCTGGTGCTGTTCCTTGAATTGAATTCAGAACAGAAATGTTAGGTCTGTTTTCTAATGTTTCAGCACCTACTGTCACTGAAGAAGTTGTAGATTTTGCTTTTGTAGCGGTCTTACTATATCCTAAGACAACTACTTCCTCAATTTTTGTCTCCTTGTCTTTTTTGTCCTTGGAGTCTTTTTCCTGAGCAAATACAGCCTGTCCTGTAAAAAACAAAACACCAGCCGTTAATACACGTAATTTAACATTCATATTAACAAATTTTAATATATTTTAGGAGCAAATATGTTAATAAATATTAACACTAGCAAATTTTTCAGATTCACAAATCTTAGATATATTCATGATAAACTAATTCAAACCCACCACACACATCATAATTCATAATATTGCCCGTTAAAAATTATTATAATTTAAATCAAAAACTCAAAATACTCACTTTTTAACACTTTCAAGACAATCAAAAAATAATTATTTATAATTATTCTAAATTGCAACGATGCTAATTTTCAAGCATCTAGGTGTTTTTTTAATTTAGTATCATCTTTGATTTAATTCTTCAACAATGCAAATATCTTCTTTCATTAAACTTAAAAAATAAACACGGGTTTCTTTTTAAAAGTAATATATTTATATCCTAAAATAAATTAAACATGAAAAAAATTGTTTTAACAACATTAGCCATAGCCAGTTTCAGTTTTAGCTTTGCACAAAATACACTTTCAGTAAATGGTGCTACAGGAGCACAATCCGTATTTGATGGCATTAACTCAACTACAGGTAAGACATTTAAATATGATGAAATTGCAGGAGATTCCCCATATATTGGCAAAGAATTTTCCGATGCAAAGATTGCTGTTAATTATGAACAGGTTCCTATACGCTATAATAGCTACACTGATGAAATTGAATTTAAGAAAAACGGAAATATTCAGGTTCTTCCAAAAACAACTGATTTTTCAAGAATTGAAATTCTGTCACCTAAACGGGTGATCGTATTACTCGATACTTCAGATGATTTAAATGGATATTTCTTTGAATTGGTGAACGGAAAAAACACTTTATACAAAAAAATCAAAACTAAATTTACTGATGTTGTTCCGGCTGCAAATTCTTACGCAAGTGAAAGACCAGCCAACTTTAAGACACAAGCGCCAGTATATTACATCAAAACAGATAAAGGCTTTATAAAGAAACCTAAAAATCAAAAAGAAATCATTGAACAATTCCCTGATAAAAAAGATAGTTTAAGTGGTTTCTTTAAGTCCAATAAAATAAAATTTGATAAAGACGAAGATTTGATAAAGCTTGTTACTTTTTTGAATCAGAATTAAAAATATTTAGAAGTATTATAATAAAAAAGCAGGCATCTGAGATGCCTGCTTTATATTTTATCTGAAATTATTATTTTAGTTTCTTCTTAACTGCTACTTCTTCGTAAACTTCAAGAATATCACCGATTTCAATATCATTATAACCTTTAAGGTTCAGACCACATTCGTAACCTTTTGTTACTTCTTTAACATCGTCTTTGAAACGCTTCAAGCTTTCAAGTTCTCCGTCGAATTTAACAATACCGTCTCTTAATAGACGCACTTTCGATTGTCTTGTAACTTTTCCGGTAAGAACCATACATCCGGCAATTGAACCAACTTTAGAAATCTTGAATACCTCACGGATTTCAACATTACCAATTACCTGCTCCTGAATTTCCGGAGAAAGCATTCCTTCCATTGCTTCTTTTACCTCGTCTATAGCTTTATAGATTACAGAATATGTTCTGATTTCAATTTCCTCACGGTCTGCAAGTTCTTTTGCATTAGCACCTGCTCTCACATTGAATCCAATGATAATTGCATCTGATGCTGCCGCTAAATTGATATCAGATTCAGTGATCTGTCCTACACCTGAGTGAAGAATTTTCACGCTGATTTCCTCTGTTGATAATCTTTGTAACTGGTCAGAAAGTGCTTCCACAGAACCATCCACGTCACCTTTAAGAATAATATTCAATTCTTTGAATTCTCCTAAAGCAATACGTCTACCTAGTTCTTCAAGCGTTGTATGTTTTTTCGTTCTGATAGAAAGTTCTCTCTGAAGCTGCTCTCTCTTATTAGCAATAGCCTTACCTTCACTTTCGTCAGCATATACACGGAATTTATCACCAGCTGTTGGCGCTCCGTCCAAACCTAAGATTGTTGCAGGAATTGAAGGACCTGCTTCCGCAAGGTTTTTCCCTCTTTCATCTAGTAAAGCTTTTACTTTACCGTGATTTTTACCAGCTACTACATAGTCTCCAACTCTTAAGGTTCCGGTTTGTACTAGCATTGTAGCAACATAACCTCTACCTTTATCTAAAGATGCTTCAATAACAACACCATTTGCAGAACGATCAGGATTCGCTTTTAGTTCAAGCATTTCAGCTTGTAATAAAACTTTCTCCAATAATACATCTACATTATTACCAAACTTCGCTGAAATCTCCTGCGCCTGAACATTTCCTCCCCATTCTTCAACTAAAACCGGAGGGTTTAAGCCTGAAAGCTGTTGACGAATATTATCAGGGTTTGCATTTGGTTTATCAACTTTATTGATTGCAATAATCATTGGCACCTGTGCAGCCTGCGCGTGAGCAATTGCCTCTTTCGTTTGTGGCATTACATCATCATCGGCAGCAATTACAATAATCGCAATATCCGTGATCTGTGCACCTCTCGCTCTCATTGCTGTAAAGGCTTCGTGACCAGGAGTATCTAAGAATGTAATTCTCTGACCGTTTTCCAGTTTCACGTTATAAGCACCAATGTGCTGTGTAATACCTCCGGATTCACCTGCAATTACGTTAGTTTTTCTAACATAATCCAATAATGAAGTTTTACCGTGGTCAACGTGTCCCATTACAGTAACTACCGGTGCTCTTGACACTAAGCTTTCTTCGCTGTCGATTTCATCTTCGCTATCGCCTTCTTCAAGGTCAGCATCCGAGAATTCAATTTTATAACCAAACTCATCTGCTACCAATAATAGGGTATCAGCTTCAAGTCTTTGGTTCATGGTAACCATTACCCCTAGTGAAAAACAAGCAGAAATTACTTCAGTTGGAGAAACGTTCATCAAACTTGCCAATTCACCTACAGTAATGAATTCTGTTACTTTAAGAGTTCTGTCCTGTGCTTCAAGCTCCTGCTGACGCTCATCCTGCTCTCTACGGAAAGTTCTTTTATCTTTTCTGTGTTTTGCAGATTTAGATTTACCTCCTTTATTAGTAAGCTTTTCTAATGTTTCTTTAATCTGATTTTTAACTTGCTCGTCAGTTAATTCAACTGGCATAACTCTTTGTCCAGGTCTGTTGTTTTGGCCACCTTTTTTGAAGCCACCACCACCTTGTCCCTGACGGTTTCCACCACCTTGGTTGTTTCCAAAACGGTTCCCACCTTGACCCTGGCCACCCTGACCTTGAGGACGATTTCCTTGCCCTCCTTGCCCTTGACGGTTTCCACCTTGTCCACCGTTATTATGCGGACGGTTTCCTTGGCCTTGTCCACCTTGGTTATTATTATTTCCTGAGTTTTGATTATTCCCCTGACCTTGTTGGTTATTCTGGCCACCAGGTTTTTCAATTCTCTTTCTTTTCTTTTTTGCCCCGGCACCTGGTTTTGGTGCAAATTGAGTCAAGTCAATCTTTTCTCCAACGATCTTAGGACCGTCAAGTTTTTGATATACTGTCTCAATTTTCTGAGGTTCCTGAGATTCAGGCTCAGCCTCTGCTTTTGGAGTTTCCACTTTTTTCTCCTCTACAACAGCTGGTTTTGGAGTTTCTTTTACTGGTTCCACAGGTTTTACTTCTTCTTTTTTCTCCTCCATTTTTGGCTTGTCTTTTTTCACAGGTCTGTTTCTAGATTCTATTTGAGACAAATCAATTTTATCCAAAACTTTGAATTCCTGCTTTTCAGGAGCTGCTTTTACTTCCGGCTGTTCTTCTTTCACGATTTCTTCTTTCTTTTCTTCAACCGGTGTTGCAACAGGAGCCACAGGAGCTGCAGGAGCTTCCTCAACTTCAGGCTTCTTAGGTTCTAGATCAATTTTACCTAAAATTCTAGTTTCTGGTTTATTTGCTTTAGCTCTTATCACTTCAGGGGTTTTCTTTTCTTCAATTTCCAGTTTTTCTTCCGGAACTTTAGTGATCACCACCTCATGGGAAGCCTTTCTTTGTTCGCCGTCTTTAGCAAACTCAGCCTCCAATGCAGAATATGCCGATTCTTCCAATTGAGCGTTAGGATTGCCTTCAACCTCGAAACCCCTTGACTGTAAAAACTCTACTAATCTGGACATCGAAATGTTGAATTCCTTAACCGCTTTATTTAATCTAATTTTTGGCATCTATATTATTTACTGTTTTTTAATTTTTAAAATTAAAGTATTTCCTTTTTACTGTTTATTAAAATTTATTTAAATCTTAATCTTCAAATTCTTCTCTCAAAATACGTTTTACCTCTTCAATTGTTTCTTCTTCAAGGTCTACCATATTTAAAAGACTTTCAGTTTCTTTATCCAATACTGATTTTGCAGTTGTAAGTCCTACTTTCTTAAACTCATCCAAAATCCACTGCTCGATATCGTCATTAAATTCTCTCAATTCAACATCGTCATCCTCGCTGGACTCTCTGTATACATCAATTTCATATCCTGACAACCAAGAAGCCAGTCTAATATTCTGTCCTTGTTTTCCAATTACTTTAGAAATCTCTTCAACAGGAGTATATACTAATGCATAGTTTTGATCCTCATTGATGTCAATCTTATTGACAGTAACGTTTCCTAAAGCTCTCTTCACCAAAATCTCAGGGTTTTTAGACCACTGAATAACATCGATGTTTTCATTTCTCAACTCTCTTACAACCCCATGAATTCTGGATCCTTTAACACCTACACAGGCACCTACCGGATCAATTCTGTCATCATAAGCATCTACTGCAATCTTCGCCTTTTCACCAGGAATTCTTACTACCTTTTTCAGCATAATTGTTCCGTCCTGGATTTCAGGAATTTCCAGCTCTAATAATTTCTCAAGGAATTTAGGCGCAGTTCTGGAAATAATAATCTGTGGTTTAGAACCTTTAAAGTCTACTGTTTCAACAATAGCTCTGATATTCTCACCCTTTTTAAAGAAATCGGATGGGATCTGGTTTTCTTTTGGTAAAATAAATTCATTTCCTTCATCATCCAGCAGAATCACGTGCTTGTGACGGATATGGTGGATTTCTCCTACAACTATTTCTCCAATTTTATCTCTAAACTGCTCGTACAGCATTGCATTATTGTGCTCCTGAAGTTTTGTAGCCAGAATTTGCTTAAGGGTAAGAATATTTCTTCTCCCCAATTGAGCAACAGGAATTTCCATTGTAAAGTCCTCACCTACTTCGAAGGTAGGGTCAATCTTCTTTGCTTCAGAAATTTCAATTTCCAAATCATCATCTTCAGACATTTCGTCCTCTACAATTGTTTTATTTAAAAATATCTGAAAATCTCCTTTATCCGGGTTTACAATCACATCAAAATGATCATCTGAGTCAAATCTTTTTCTCAAAAGAGTCTTCAGAGAATCTTCAATAATTGCCATAAGATCAATTTTACTGATCCCCTTTTCGTCTTTAAAATCACCAAAGGATTCAATCAACGCTATATTATCCATCTATTCTTTTTTCTTTTTAAAATTTAATTACTACTAATGCTTTCTTGATGTCGGAGTAAGAAATCTCTTTCTCCTCTTCTACATCTACTTTTCCTTTTCCGATATCTTTCGGCTTACGGTAACGCAAAGTAAGCGTGATCTTTTCATCATCTACTTTTGACAATTCTCCTTCTATTTTAGAAGAATCTTCCAGCATCACCTCAATCTCTCTTCCAATGTTTTTACCGAACTGTCTTGGTGTGGATAATGGCTCGCTCAATCCGGCAGACATCACCTGAAGGCTGAAGTCATGCTCTTCACGATCCATATTGAATTCTATTGCACGGCTTGCATCAAGACAGTCCTGCAGCGAAACTCCGTTATCACCATCTAAAATCACTGTAATATCATCCCCTGCAGAAATTTTAAGATCAATAAGAAACAGATCTTTTCTGGTCTCAAGGAATTCATTTAATAATTCGTCAATTCTTTTTCTAAACTCCATATAATTTTATCTTGATTTACAGTACGAAAAAAGGCTTTCTTCCGAAGCCTTCCCATTTTTTCCCGTAAATCCATTGCAAATATAAGCATTTTTTCCAAAAACACAAAATTATCTTAAGTATCAAGCAAATAGCGCCAGATTCATTTACAATAAATTAAAGGAATATGTCACAGGATTTTTATTACTTTTGTCTTTAGAATTTTAAAACAAACATTTTGAACATAACGATTGTAGGAACAGGTTATGTAGGATTAGTTACAGGAACTACTCTGGCAGAACTTGGTAATTCAGTATACTGTGTTGATATTGATGAAAAAAAAGTAGAAGGTTTGAAAAACGGCATTGTTCCCATCTATGAGCCGAATCTTGAAGAAATGTTTTTAAGAAACATCCAGTCTGAAAGATTATTTTTCACTACTGATCTTAAAGAAGCCTTAGATAAAAGTGAAGTTATATATCTGGCATTACCAACTCCCCCGGGAGAAGACGGCTCTGCAGACTTATCTTATGTACTTCAGGTAGCCAACAATATTGGCGAAATGATGACGGAATATAAAGTCGTTGTCAATAAAAGTACTGTTCCTGTGGGAACTGCAGACAGGGTAAGAGAAACCATCTCTTCCAAAACAAATCTCCCTTTTGATGTAGTTTCAAATCCTGAATTTTTAAGAGAAGGCTTTGCCGTTGAAGACTCTATGAATCCCTCAAGAGTAGTTGTAGGCGCCAGCTCAGAAAGAGCAAAAGACATCATGTCTAAAATTTACCAGCCTTTTACCAATACTGGAATTCCGATCATCTTTATGGATGAAAAATCATCGGAGCTTACAAAATATGCAGCGAACTCATTTTTAGCGGTAAAGATCACTTTTATGAACGAAATTGCAAACTACTGCGAAAAAGTAGGTGCAGATGTTGATAAAGTAAGACTGGGAATGGGTAGTGATGACAGAATCGGGCATAGATTCTTATTCCCGGGAATCGGATATGGAGGAAGCTGTTTTCCAAAAGATGTAAAAGCTCTTATAAAATCAGGCAAGCAGGAAGATTTTAACTTTCAGATTCTTGAAGCTACTGAAAATGTAAATACCGCTCAAAAAGTAATTTTAGTCTCTGAAATCGAGAAGTATTTCGGCGGCAATATAAAAGGAAAGAAAATTGCCATGTGGGGACTTGCCTTTAAAGCCAATACAGATGATATCAGAGAAGCTTCATCTTTAGATAATATTGCTCTTTTATTAGAAAAAGGAGCAGAAATCATAGCATATGACGCTGTTGCCGAAAGCAATGTTCAGAAACTCCTTGGCAGCAAAATACAATATGCCAAAGGAATGTATGATGCACTGGAAGATGTTGATGCATTATTTATTGCTACAGAATGGCCGGAGTTTAAAAATCCAAATTTTGAGCTTATGGCTAAAAAAATGAAAAACAAAGTCATTTTTGACGGCAGAAATATGTATCCGCTGGAAATCCCTGAACAAAACGGATTTCATTATAAAAGTATAGGAAGAAAGACCATCTCAAAATAAACAAATGAAAAACATTATCATTACAGGAGGTGCCGGGTTCATCGGCTCCCATGTTGTAAGAGAATTTGTAAAAAACAATCCGGATACTACGATCATCAACCTTGATGCCCTTACCTATGCCGGAAATCTGGAAAACTTAAAGGACATTGAAAATGAACCTAATTATGTTTTCGAAAAAGCAGACATCACAAATCCTGAAGAACTTAGAAGGGTTTTTGAAAAATACAATCCGGATGCTGTAGTACATTTAGCCGCTGAAAGTCATGTAGACAGAAGTATTACTGACCCCATGGCGTTTATTAACACCAATGTAAACGGAACAGCTAATCTTCTGAATCTTTGTAAAGAGTTTTGGACATTAAACCCTGACCACACTCATGGCAGATTCCCAAATGAAAAAAGAACCAACCTTTTCTACCATATTTCGACTGATGAAGTATATGGAAGTTTAGGGGAAACAGGATTCTTTTTAGAGACGACATCATATGATCCTCAATCTCCGTATTCTGCTTCAAAAGCAGCATCTGACCACCTGGTAAGAGCTTATGGAAATACCTACGGAATGCCATTTATTGTTTCTAACTGTTCAAACAATTATGGACCCAATCATTTTCCTGAAAAACTGATCCCTCTTTGTATCTCAAATATCATCAACGAACGACCTCTTCCTATTTATGGTGACGGAAAATATACCAGAGACTGGTTATTTGTCATCGATCACGCCAAAGCGATTCATCAGATCTTTAATGAAGCAAAAACAGGCGAGACTTACAATATCGGAGGATTCAATGAGTGGCAGAATATTGATCTTGTAAAAGAGCTGATCAAACAGATGGATGCTAAGCTGGAAAGACCTGAAGGTTATTCTGAAAAACTGATCACTTTTGTAAAAGACAGACCGGGCCATGACAAGCGTTACGCTATTGACGCAACAAAGCTAAATAAAGATTTAGGCTGGAAACCATCGGTAACCTTTGAAGAAGGATTGGGTAAAACCATTGACTGGTATCTTGAAAATAAAGAATGGCTTGAAAATGTAACTTCAGGAAATTATCAGGATTACTATAGCAAACAATACAGCTAAAAATCCGGCTATTGAGAAAAATAAAGAATGAAGTATAGCAAATTTCCATTCTTTATCATGCCTCTGAATAGCAAAAAAAACAATTCATAACACAAAAGAAATAAGCGTAATACGCACCACCAAATGAAAGGAATAATATTAGCCGGGGGATCCGGAACAAGACTTTACCCTCTAACGATAGCAGTGAGCAAGCAGCTGATGCCTGTTTACGACAAACCCATGATCTATTATCCGCTTTCCACACTACTTTTAGCAGGAATAAAGGATATTCTTATCATCACTACGCCACATGACCAGGAAGGTTTTATCAAGCTTCTGGGCGATGGCTCACAAATTGGCTGTAATATAGAATACGTTGTACAGCCAAGCCCTGATGGTTTAGCACAGGCATTTATTTTAGGAGACCAGTTTATCGGCAATGATTCTGCTGCCCTTGTACTGGGCGATAATATTTTCTACGGCTCCGAAATGGGAACTTTACTAAAAAATAAAACCAATCCGAATGGAGGCGTTGTTTTTGCCTATCACGTTGCTGACCCGGAAAGATATGGTGTTGTAGAATTTGATAAAGATTTAAAAGCAGTTTCTATTGAAGAAAAACCTCTAAACCCTAAGTCAAATTATGCGGTACCAGGCCTTTACTTTTATGATAACGATGTGGTAGAAATTGCTAAAAACATCAAGCCTTCTGCAAGAGGCGAACTGGAGATCACCGATATCAACAACGTCTATTTAAAAAACGAGAAACTTGAGGTTGCTGTTCTCGACAGAGGTACTGCATGGCTGGACACCGGAACTTTTGACTCTCTTCATGACGCTTCAGAATTTGTAAGTGTTATAGAAAAAAGACAAGGATTTAAAATCGGCTGTATTGAAGAAATCGCGTTCAGGAACAAATTCATTAATGAAGAAAAACTGCTTGAAACTGCGGTAAAATACGGAAAAAGCGGCTATGGCGAATACCTGAAACAACTTATCAGCAAATAACAAAAACAATTTATAAAAATCATAGACTATTGGCTTTATGGCCAATAGTTTTTGTTCATACCGCCAATTATCAATATATTAGTTGTTGATTTTTAGTTTTATTTATTATGAAAATTTATAAACGAAAAGATACGGTAAGAATTAATTATTATAAATTTGCAAAAACTTACACAGATGAATGAACCACAACAGAAGTGGACTGAGACGATTGATGCAGATCATTCGTTATTTGACTTGAAGCTAAAAGAAGTCTGGAAATACAAAGATCTTGTTTACATGTTTGTAAAAAGAGATTTTATATCCAGTTTTAAGCAGACTATTTTAGGACCTATATGGTTTTTTATTAATCCCATTCTAACAACTATAGTATATCTGGTTATTTTTGGAAGAATTGCCAAGCTCCCAACA
The DNA here is from genome assembly GCF_018362995.1 of Chryseobacterium indologenes. Classification (NCBI taxonomy): domain Bacteria; kingdom Pseudomonadati; phylum Bacteroidota; class Flavobacteriia; order Flavobacteriales; family Weeksellaceae; genus Chryseobacterium; species Chryseobacterium indologenes. The sequence continues at coordinate 3,782,505 of NZ_CP074372.1, read as the reverse complement.
GATGGGGCTCCACCTCTTCTTTTTTATCTGGCTGGCGTTACTCTTTGGAATTATTTTTCTTCCTCTTTACTGGCTACATCCTCTACTTTTACAGGAAATGCCGGAATTTTCGGAAAAGTGTATTTTCCAAGACTGGTTACCCCGCTTTCTATTGTCATTTCTAACCTTATGCGATTTGGAGTACAGTTTGTTCTATTCATCCTTGCATGGGCTTATTATTACAATAAAGGAGAAGCCCATCCTAACATCTGGATTTTGGCAACTCCATTTCTTATATTCCTGATGGCACTTTTTGCATTAGGAGTTGGAATGATATTTTCTGCCCTTACTACGAAATATAAAGATTTGGCAATGCTACTCGGTTTTGGGGTAAGCTTATATATGTATGCAACTCCAGTAATATATCCTGTCTCTTCATTACCGGGATTTTTTAAAAAATTAGCTTACTACAATCCTTTGACAGGTATTTTTGAATGTTTTAAATATGCATGGATCGGTGTGGGAGATTTCTCCCCTGCTATGCTTGGGATCAGTACTGGTACTATTCTTATCCTTTTAATGATAGGAATTGTTGTATTCAATAAGGTTGAAAAAACTTTTATGGATACCGTGTAATTATTTTCTTTTAAAAATTTAAATTAAAAAAACATGCTGGCTTTAAAAGCAGAAAATATATCTAAACAATACCGCCTGGGACAAGTCGGGACAGGAACTCTTTCTCATGACCTTAACAGATTCTGGCATAAAGTAAGAGGAAAAGAAGATCCTTATCTTAAAATTGGAGAAGCAAATGATAGAACTACAAAAGGAGATTCAGAATATGTATGGTCTCTTCGCAATATTGATTTTGAAATCGAAAAAGGAGATGCTGTAGGAATTATTGGTAGAAACGGTGCAGGAAAATCTACATTATTAAAAGTTTTAAGTAAAGTCACAAAACCTACAACAGGGCGGATTTATACCAACGGAAGAATTGCCTCTCTATTGGAAGTAGGAACAGGATTCCACCCTGAAATGACGGGAAGGGAAAATGTCTTTCTTAATGGAGCCATCCTGGGAATGACAAGAAAGGAGATCAAGAGAAAATTTGATGAAATTGTAGATTTCTCAGGGGTTGAAAGATATATTGATACTCCTGTTAAAAGATATTCTTCGGGAATGTACGTTCGTCTTGCGTTTGCTGTAGCAGCGCACTTAGAATCTGAAATTCTTATTGTAGATGAAGTTCTGGCAGTTGGAGATGCTGAATTCCAGAAAAAATGCCTTGGAAAAATGAATGATGTAACAAGAGGAGAAGGCAGAACAATTCTTTTTGTGAGTCATAATATGACGGCCGTTAAAGAATTATGTACAAAAGGAATTCTTTTAAACCAAGGGCAAATTGATTATCAAGGTGATATTCTTAGCACAATTATAGAATATCAAAAAAGCAGCGCAAGAGAAAGCTCTTATATTTATAACGGAAATCTTGATGAAGCTATAGGCAATGAAAATATCAGGGTAAAAGAATTTTCAGTATCTCCTATAAATGGGGACTTGTTAGATATTGATTCCGGAGTGCATGTAAAACTTGTCTTTCATAATTACTGTCCTGACATTACACTTGATACAACCTTTGAATTGAAAAACTATGATGAGTTAGTCATTTTCCATGTTGGAAAATTTGTTTCAGCAAAAGGAGATGCAAAAGTAGGTGAATATACTGTAGAATTTGATATTCCGACAGGGCTTCTAAATGCAGGAAATTATTATTTTAGACTTTATTTTGGAAAAGATCAGAAAACGCTTCTATATGGAATTGATAATTTTATTGGATTTGAAGTAGAAAATGTAAAAGTAGGAAACATCATGTATGTTTACCCTGGAGTAACCAGACCTCAATTTGAATATAAAGTACAAACACCATAACTGCCTATAACATTCGTTTTATCGTCTTATCAAAAACAACTTTATGACAGGCCCTCACATAATAAATTTAAACAAAATAGGTTCTCCCGAACTTGGATATATCACTATTTCTGAAGCACAGAAAGATGTACCTTTTGATATTAAAAGAGTATATTGGACTTATTATACCCCACAGGATGTAAGCCGTGGAGGACACGCCCATAAAAACCTTCAACAACTAATTGTTGCCGTAGCAGGAACAATTACGTTCAATACAGAAGATAAAGATGGGAAAAAAGAAGTTTTCGTATTAGACAGTCCCAATACAGGTTTATATATTCCTAAATTAGTATGGAGAGATATAAAGTTCAGCCACAGCGCCGTATTATTATGTCTGGCATCCGAACTATACGACGAGGATGACTATTTCAGAAATTATCAGGATTTTAAAAATTACCCAAATGAAATTTAATAATAAGAATGTATCCATAAGCGATAAAGCCAGAATAGGCAAAAACGTAAAAATAGGTGACAATACCGTAATTTATGACAACGTTATTATTGGTGATAATTCTATTATTGCGAATGACTGTGTCATTGGAGAGCCGCTTAATGATTATTATTTTAAAGATGATTATGTAAATCCTGAAACTATAATTGGTGAAAATGCATTAATAAGAAGTCATACGATTTTATATGCAGGTTCCCGTTTTGGTAATAATTTTTCTACCGGACACAGAGTTACAATAAGAGAAAACTCTGTTTTCGGGAATAACTGTAGATTGGGTACGGTAACAGATATACAGGGACATGTCACGTTTGGTAATAACTGCTGGCTTCACAGCAATGTTCATATTGGTCAAAAGTCTACCATAGAAAACTTTGTTTTTATTTATCCTTATGTAGTACTTACTAATGATCCTACTCCTCCTTCTGATGTGTGTATAGGTGCTACCATCGGAGATTTTTCTCAGATAGCTGTAGGCACTGTTTTACTTCCGGGAACAACAATCGGAAAACATTGTCTTGTAGGAGCCCAATCACTGGTGGGAGGTAATTATGAAGATTATTCTTTAATTCTTGGAAATCCTGGAAAAAAAATCAAGGATGTCAGAGAAATGAAATCGAGAGAGACAGGCAAATCCCATTACCCGTGGCCTTATAATTTTTCAAGAGGCCTACCTTGGGAAAAACAAGGGTTTGATGAATGGAAAAAAGATAACGGATACGAAAACGATTAAGCGAAATAATTGAAAAACAATAGTTTCAGATACGATATTTCTTTTCTGCGGGCATTTTCTGTACTCGCAGTTCTTTTCTATCATTATAAATTTCAATGGTTTAAGTCCGGATTTATCGGTGTCGATATATTCTTTGTTATTTCAGGGTTTTTAATGACCAAAATCATTTTGTCTTCTTTTCATAAGGGAAACTTTAATCTCTGGGATTTTTACAGAAGAAGAATAATCAGGATTATTCCTGCACTTTTAGGATTAGTTGTTACTTTTTCATTGGTCATATTCTTTTTTCTTCAGCCGCAGATTGTCAACTTTTTCAGAAGTGCTTTTTCCAGCGTTCTGTTTTTTTCTAATATTTATTATTACTTAAATAACGGATACTTCGACGCCTCTTCTCAGTACAACTTTCTATTACATTCATGGTCACTTTCCGTAGAATGGCAGTTTTATTTAATTTATCCGCTCATATTACTTCTCTTAAAGAAATTATATACCACAAAAAAGAATAGCTTTACTGCAGTCTTTTTAGCATTAGCCTTTATTTCATTTGGTGCTATGCTCATTCATAGCAATTATGACTCTGATTTCTCTTTTTACATTTTTTATCCCAGAGCCTGGGAGATGATGTTGGGTGGACTTGCATTTCTGTTGGAAGATAAAATGCAGCATATTCAGAAAAAAGTAAAGCTAGTCTTGGCTTTGACTTCTCTTTCAGCAATAATATCTTTTATTTTTCTCTTTCATGCATCTTCATGGCCATCGTTGTATACCATCATTCCCGTATTCTTCACAGCATTGCTTATCAGCCTGAATTATGAATTCATAGCGTACAAAAATAAAACAGTTACCTACCTTGGAAATATATCTTATTCCCTATATCTGTATCACTGGCCATTGTATGTATTGATTCTGTTTTTTGAAGTGGATATCAGTTTGAAATATCGTGTTCTGGCAATATGTGTTTCATTTATTCTTGCTATACTTTCCTACGAGGGGATTGAAAAAAGAAATTATTCTAATAAGGCTAAATCAGTTCTCACAGTGAGTCTGATTATATTCATTTTTACATTCTCCATTACAAAAGTAGATGCTGAGAATTATACGGATGAAAATAAAGATCTGATCAATACTACCTCAAACTATAAGTATAGTAAAAAAGCTGAAGATCAATATAAAATTGACACAAAACACCTTACCCATAAAAAGGACTATAAAACACTTATACAGAATTTAGATATTCCTGTTTCTGATAAAAAAAATGTCGTTCTTTTAGGAGATAGTCATGCAGGAATGTTTTCAGAAACAGTTAATAATATCTTTGCAGATAAAAAAGATATTAATCTTATCCAGATCACTGCAGACGCTACCTACCCTATGGAAAATTCCAAAGGTATTTATCCTAATCCTGTGCAATATTTCAATTATATATTCACGGAATATTTTCCCAAATACTATAAAAATATAGACCTTATCATTATTAATGCTAATTATTCGGGATATCCTGAAAAAGAGATAAAAAATAATCTCAAAATAACCGGACAATATTTTTCAAAATATAAAGTGCCTACTCTTTACATAGGCATGACTGATTTCTACGTGATAGATTTCCCGACATACTATTACATCAAGAAAAAGTATAATGCAAATATGTATGCAGAGGAGAAGAAAATCAAAGAGACTGAAAAATTCAATGCTTTTTTAAAAAACTATCTGGGTGATCAATATATCGACTTGCTCAATGTAAGAATTGACAAAGTATCTCCAGAAAACTATCCGTATATATATGATACCAATCATTTAACACTGTTTGGTACAGAACAATATAAAAATGTGTTATCACAAAGAATATACAAAACACTGAATATCAACACAAATAAAGATAATTAAAAAGATGATTAAATTTTTAGACTTACAAAAAATCAATTTAAAGCATCAGGAAGAAATAGAAACAAAACTTTCTCAGGTATTCCGTTCCGGATGGTTTCTTATGGGGCAGGAGCTTTCATCTTTTGAAAGTAATCTTTCTCAATACATAGGAGCTAAACATGCTATTGGTGTAGCCAATGGGTTAGATGCTTTACGCCTTATACTGCGTGGATATATTGAAATGGGAATTATGGATCGTGGGGATGAAATCCTTGTACCGTCCAATACTTACATTGCCTCCATTCTTGCTATTTCAGACAATGGCCTGGTTCCTGTTCTTGTAGAGCCTGATATTAATAATTATAATATTGACATCACAAAAATTGAAGAAAAAATCACTTCAAAAACAAAAGGAATCCTGATTGTTCATCTATACGGACGAACTGTTTTCTCAAATCAACTTAAAGATCTAGTAGAAAAGCATCAGTTAAAATTAATAGAAGATAATGCTCAGGCTATCGGTGCAATATGGAATGGACAGAAAACAGGTAATTTAGGAGATGCAGCAGGTTTTAGCTTTTATCCTGGAAAGAATCTGGGAGCTATAGGGGATGCAGGAGCTATTACAACCAATGATGATGATTTAGCAAAAGTTATCAGAGCATTGGCCAACTATGGATCTAATCAGAAATATGTCAATATTTATCAGGGATTAAATTCAAGATTGGATGAAATTCAGGCTGCAGTTCTGGACGTTAAGTTAAAATATATTGATGAGGAAAATACGGTAAGAAAAAATATTGCGAAAAGGTATATTGCAGAAATATCAAATCCCAAAATAACTCTTCCGGAAAACCCAGCAGATGTAAATGAGCATGTTTGGCATTTATTTGTCATCAGAACAGAAAACCGTGATGAGCTTCAAAAGTATTTAACTGAAAGTGGCATTCAAACATTGATACATTATCCGATCCCGCCTCATAAGCAGGATGCCTATAAAGAATGGAATAATCAGTCTTTCCCCATCAGTGAAAAAATCCATGAAGAAGTATTAAGTTTACCAATCTCCCCTGTAATGACAGAGGAAGAAGTTGAAAAAGTAATAGAAATTGTAAATAGATTTTAAAGTTTTTTTGATCAAAAAACTTGAATTCAATAAAGTAAATATCATGACAGAATTGCCTCTGGTTTCAATTTTATGCCTTAGTTACAACCAGGAACGGTTTGTAACAGAATCTTTAGAAAGTTTCAAATCTCAGAAATACAGTAATATTGAGATTCTGATTTGTGATGACTGCTCTAAAGACAATTCTGTTGAAGTCATCAATAACTGGATTAAAAACAATCCTCAATTGGATATCCGGTTTATTCCTCATTCTCAAAATAAAGGAATCTGTAAATCATTAAACGAACTATTGAATATATCAAAGGGTAAGTATATTATTACCATAGCCCTTGATGATCTTATGGAGCCTGATAAAATAGAAAGACATGTAACGATTCTTGAAAATTCATCTCCTAACGAAGCTTTGGTATTTTCAAATGCTCACATAATAGATGATAATTCGATACGTTTTCAAAATACTTTCATTCCTTATTTTCACAGATATCTGACTATTGAATCCGGGAACTTTTACAAAACATTACTCGAAGATAATTTTCTTCCTGCAATGTCATGTGTAACCAAATCTTCTATATTAAAGGAGATTGGAGGCTGGGATGAAGCTTTAACTTTTGAAGATTACGATATGTGGCTGAGATTAAGCCAAAAATATGATTTCATCTATGATGACTACAAATCCTGCAGCTATAGAATGCATGCTACAAACTCTCATAAAAAGAAAAACTTTTTAGATGTATCTTTTTTTGATATTTATCTGAAACACAAAGAACAGCCTGAAATGAAAAAGAAAATACTAAAACTTATTCATGAGGCATATAAAGAAAACAGATTGACTGAAGGTCATAAAAAATACCTTAGAGAACTTGATAATAAAACACTTACCGAGAAATTAATTTTAAGAAATGTAGGAAAGTTCACTTTTAACACACTACATTATCTTCAAAAAGTTTATTATAAAAGTTGGTAACATTATTCTTAATCAATTATGAAAAAAATAAAACCCCTTGCGTTCTACCTCCCTCAATACCACCCTGTCCCCGAAAATGACGAATGGTGGGGAAAAGGTTTTACAGAATGGACGAATGTAGGAAAAGCCCAACCTTTGTTTGAAGGACACGAACAGCCTATACACCCAGGAGAGCTGGGATATTATGACCTGCGCGTTCCTGAAGTAAGAGAACAGCAGGCTCAGATGGCGAAAGATTATGGAGTACACGGATTTATCTATTATCATTACTGGTTTGGTAATGGCAAACAGTTGTTGGAACGTGTTGCCAATGATGTTCTAAAATCAGGAAAACCAGATTTCCCATTTTGCTTCTGCTGGGCCAATGAAACATGGTCGGGCATATGGCACGGATTATCAGAAAAAATTCTGGCTCAGCAGGTTTATCCTAATGAACAGGACTTAATTGCTCATTTCGAATATCTTCTTCCTTTCTTCAAGGACGAAAGGTATATAAAAGTAGACAACAAACCTCTTCTCATTATCTATGATCCCAACCATTTGAATGACGGAGATCCTCATTATATTTCCAAATTCAGAGAACTTGCAAAAGAAAACGGATTTGATGGCTTATATGTTATGGCATCCAATAAACTCCGTGATGATCTTGATTTTAGTTCTATGGGATATGACAGTAAGATTTCTAATGCTTTTCAGAAAGCATGGATACCTCATATTGACAAAAAAGAATATATCTCCCATTCTCAATATTATAAAAACAGAATAAAAGGATTAATCGGAATTAAGAAAAAAGAACAGCCTAAAGTCAGAATTCAGGATGCCCAGGCGGTAGTGAATGATTTAAAGTTTGAAGAAAGCAACGTTCCTACCTATCCATGTATCCTGCCTAATTGGGACAATACTCCAAGAAGCGGATACAGAGGCATCATATTGGCTAATAATTCCCCGGAAATATTCGAACAACAGGTTGAAAAAGCTGCAAAATATCTTGAAGAGAAAAAAGACTACCCGGAACAGTTTTTAATTGTTAAATCCTGGAATGAATGGGCAGAAGGAAATATTCTGGAACCGGATAGAAAATATGGTTTCGGATATCTGAATGCATTAAAGAAAATCTTGAATAAACACAGTCGAAATGAGTAAATTCAGTATACTTATTGCCAATTATAACAATGGCCATTTTTTTGAAAAATGCTGCCAAAGCTTAGTCGCGCAGACTGAAACGGATTGGGAAGCAGTAATTCTGGATGACGGCTCTACTGATGATTCCCTTGAAGTTATAAAAAAAATTATTGGTGATGATTCCCGGTTTAAAATACATCAGAATGATCAAAACAAAGGAATCGGATATACAAAAAGGAGATTAATAGAACTTGCACAGTCAGAAATATGCGGTTTTTTAGATCCTGATGATGCTTTGGCTCCTCATGCTTTGGAAATTGTTTTAAAAACACATACTGAATATCCTGAAGCAGGGTTGGTTTACTCCAATTTTGTACGTTGTGATGAGAATCTTACTCCTCTGTCTGTACATAAAGCAAAACAAATCACAGCGCTGGATCAGGCTTATTATAATTTCAATGCTGAGATTTCACATTTTGTCACTTTTAAAAAGAAAATTTATGAGAAAACCGCCGGTATTGATCCTTTCTTAAAAATTGCTGAAGATAAAGACTGGTACATGAAAATGTGCGAGGTTGCTCCTGTAAAATATATTGATGAAGATTTATATTTATACAGAATCCATGACAGTGGGATCTCTACTACGAAAAATTCAGAAAAAGCATTGTTCTGGCACTGGGTTGCCCTGATCAAAATGGCAGAAAGAAGAAACATCAGTGTGGAGGACCTTTTTCTTCAGAGCTATGTCCCGAAAAAGAAATATGAGCAGGCACTCAACCAATTGAATCATGTAAAAAATTCAAGATGGGCAAAACTGGGAAATACACTTGGACTTTTTAAAATCTTTAAAAAACTTTAAATCTGTTGAAGCACGTAAAAGATTTAAAAACTAACATCTTAATGAGAAAAGAAGCATATGATAATTGGTAGTGGAATTCTGGCAAACGCCGTAAGACTTTATGATAAGGAGGATGTTATTTTTTTTGCATCAGGAGTTTCCAATTCGCTGGAAAAGAATCCTGCGGAATTTGAAAGAGAAATATCCCTGCTAAAATCAGTTATCAGCCAGCATCCGGATAAAAAGCTGATTTATTTTTCCACATGCAGTATTTATGATCCCACCAAAACCGACAGCCCGTATGTCCTTCATAAAATTACGATCGAAAAAATAATTGCTGAGCATTGTTCAAGCTTTATTATTTTCAGAGTAGGAAATGCTGTAGGCCGCGGAGGAAATCCCAACACATTGATCAACTTTCTTAAAAACTCAATCCTGTCTGAAAATAAGCTCACAATTCACAGCAATGCAAGAAGAATCCTGATTGGTACAGATGACATTGCATCATTTGTCGGGAAGTATATGCAAAACCTCAACAATGAGATTGTCAATCTGGCCTATCCTTATCAGTATTCATTACCGGAGATTTTATCTCAGCTGGAGAATCATCTTGCAAAAAATGCAGATTATGAAACAGTGAACGAGGGTTCCTTTTATAATATAGAGTTCAACAGCCTGACAGAAGATTTTTTTGCGGGTCTGTCTCCTGATGAATACCTGAAGAAACTCTATTCATCTTATCTATAAAAGATAATACATGGCTGCTCCTGAAAGATACCCTTCTGTACCGGAAAAAATAATTTTGTACCTTCGGCCAGAAAACTTCAGATAGTATTAAAGCCAAGAAAAAGTAATAAAAAGTAGTGGTTTTACGGCCAACTGAAGAATAAAAACACATTAAACCTATTGAATAAAAAATGAAAATGAATCCCAAAATATCCGTTATTGTCCCCTGCTACAAACAGGCTCAGTTTTTAGATGAATGTCTGCAGTCTATCCTGGATCAGACTTATGAAAATTGGGAATGTATCATTGTCAATGACGGATCACCTGATAATACTGATGAAGTAGCTGATAAATGGGTAAAAAAAGACAACCGTTTTAAATATCTTTATAAAGAAAACGGAGGTCTGTCTTCTGCAAGAAATGCAGCACTGGAAATCGTTACCGGAGATTATATACAGTTTTTGGATTCTGATGATCTGATACACCGTGAAAAGTTTTCAAAAAGCCTTTCCGGAGACAAAGAATATCCGTTGATTGTAAGTCAGTACACTATCTACAGAAACCAAACCCATCTTCCTGGCTATAAAAATGTTGAGCAGAGTTTCCTGACCTTTGATGGAATTGTATACGATTGGGATCTTAAATTTTCCATCCCGATACACTGTGCTTTGATAAGCAAAAAGCTTCTGGAAGGTTTTCTTTTTGACACTACCCTTACCAGTTGTGAAGACTGGGTAATGTGGATTTATATCACCAAAGATCATCCTGACGCTCTCCTGATCAATGAAGCTCTTGCGCATTACCGAAAAGATGTCAACGATAATATGTCTGCTGATCCGATCAAAATTATGAAGCAGCGCCTTAAAATTTTACCTACCTTAAAAAAACTTTACGGTGAAGAGGTACATGACAAGCTGGCTTATCATATCATAGACGTTCGTACCACCCAGCTTATACAGCAAAGACGCGAATTTCAAAAAATGATTCCCCTGGCTGTAGTCGCAAAATATCTTTCTTTCAAAAGGTTTTATTACAAGCTTTTTAGAAAAAAAGTAGATGGCTAAACTTTAAGTTTAATGTACTTCGGACAACTATATTTCCATAAAAACTACACAAATGAGTGGATACTGCCAAACAGAAATACAGCAGAAACCCTTATAAATTATATAACTTAAAATAAATTTATTTAGATGAGTCAATTTGTACACGTAATCATGACAAGATTCAATGTTCCTACAAAAGGCTGGAACGAAACACGTTCAGGATATAAACCGCTTACTGAAGAATGGCTGGATGACCGGTTCAAGTTATTCAGAACTTACGTGCTCCCTTCTTATAAAAATCAGACCAACCAAAACTACGTCTGGCTTACCTTTTTCGACACCAATACATCTGATAAGTTTAGAAAAATCATTAAAGAAATTGAAACAGAATACCCAACTTTCAAAGCGGTATTTGTAGAAGATTTTGATGTTATGAAAACGAAAGCTGTAGAAATAATCCCACAGTTTTTCACTCCTGATACAAAATTTGTGATTACCAGCGAGCTGGATAATGATGACATGCTTCATCAGGATTATATAAAAACCGTTCAGGAGCATTTCAAACCGGTTCATGACCTGGTCATAGATTTAAGAAGAGGATACCAGCTTACCATGCTTCCGGACCGTAAAGCGGTAGTAAATGTTTATAACGCCGTAGTAAACCCGTTTGTAAGCTTAGCGGAAAGTGTAGACAACTTCAAAACAATGCTGAAGGAAAGAGCTCACAACAGCTATCGTCATTACCCGAATTTTTCTGTAGAAGACAGTAAAGAGATGTACATTCAGGTTATCCATCAGTACAACTTAATGAACGTTACCTTTAAACATAAAGCGGTTCCTGAAGTAGATTTTTCAGAATACGGAATGACAGAGGACACCAAATTTACAATAGACGGGTTCAAGACACTTCAGCACAATATTGCCAGAGTACCGTTTGTAATGGGACTTATTTTGAAAAAGATATTTAAAAAATAAGACTCCTCCAGTCATGAAGCTTAACAACCTCCAGATATTAAGAGGGATTTCAGCCTTATTGGTATGTTGCTTTCATTTCCGTGAAACAATAAATCTACCTGGGCTGAATCTTGGCGATATTCTCTTTAAAAAAGGAAGTATCGGTGTTCCCGTATTTTTTATTATCAGTGGATTTATCATGGCTTTCACCACTCAAAAAATAAATTTCAGTAAAGATTCTTTTCAGCAGATCACTTTATTTTACAAAAGAAGGGTGATCAGAATTGTTCCGCTGTACTATCTTTTGACTTTTGCTGCAATGATTCCCGGAGGAAGTTTTCTCCTCTATTTTCATGGTGCAGGGCTTTATGAGCTTATCCACTCATTATTATTCCTTCCCACGAAAAAAGAATTTCCGGTCCTTTTCTTAGGCTGGTCCTTAAATTTTGAGATGTTCTTTTATCTCATATTCGGACTCTCATTATTTTTTAAAGAAAAAAGGTATTACTTCATTGCAGGTTTTTTCATCCTGACATCAATTTTAGGTTCTTTTATTCAATTTGAAAGTCCTTATCTGCGAATGGTAACCCACTCGCTGAATCTTTATTTTGTTGTGGGAATTCTTTTTTCACTTTTACTGAATAGATTTACAATTCCAAAGATCTGGGCAACATTACTTTCTGTAACAGGAATTATATTATTTATATTGGTACTGCTTAGTATTATCCCTACAGATAATGATATGATAAAGCTGGCCATCATCTCCCTGTTTGTATTTTCTTTCTTAACTTTTGATTATATATTTCATTTTAAAGGAAACAAAGCCTTAATTTTTCTGGGAGACATTTCCTATTCACTATACCTGTCACATCCTTTTGTAGAAATTGCTTTAAAAAGATTTAAAGTTGAAGGCTACCTCAGTTTTCCCTTTTTTCTATTTAAGATTGTCATGGTCATTATAGTGGCATCACTTCTGTATTATTTTGTTGAGAAAAAAGTAACCAATTATTTAAAAATTAAATTAAAAGCATAATCCGATACAAATGAAAATTTCAGTAATTATTCCCGTTTACAATGCCGAAAAATATGTTTCGCAGGCTGTAGATTCCGCTCTTCAGTTCGAAGAGGTGTATGAAGTGGTATTGGTAGAAGACAAGTCTCCGGACAATGCATTGCAGGTTTGTAGGGAACTTGCTGAAAAATATGATAGGGTAAAGCTTTTTCAGCATCCTGATAAAGGCAATCATGGAGCAGGTGCCAGCAGAAATTTAGGGTTGGAAAAAGCGGAAGGAGATTTTATTGCTTTCCTGGATGCAGATGATTACTACCTTCCCAACCGTTTTGATGCAGAAAAAGAACTGTTTCCCAATATAGATGTAGATGGAGTTTATGGTGCCATCGGGGTTCATTATTATTCTGAGAAAGCAAAAGAACAATATTATAAGGTCTTTGGAGACCGCCTGACTACAGTTTACAAGAAACATCCTCCGAGAGATGTATTTCCGGGACAGCTTAACATGATAGGAACTTTCGGACTTTTCAGCATTGATGCATTGACTATCCGTAAAAGTTCTTTGAAAAACATGGAGTATTTCTTTAAAACACATTTAAAGCTTCATCAGGACACTGAATTTCTATTCAGACTCTCCTACTATCTGAATTTATATCCGGGAATTCTTGATAAGGCAGTAGCCGTAAGAGGAGTTCACGAGAACAACAGAATTACCAAAATAGACTCCAGAGAAGTTAAGCCGGCCTCAACAAGAGTTGTTCTGTGGAAAGAAGTTAACCATTGGGCAGAGAATGAAAATACCATCCCCAATGATGTTAAAATTCATATCAAAAGAGTATACAGGAGTTTCCAAATCGCCAATGCTCCTCTACTCAAAAAATGGGGAATGATTACAAAGTATTTGTTTACAGACTATAAAAGTATCCGTTCAGGGCTGTATAATATTAATTTTAGAAACGATTTGTTCTAACAATATAATTAAACTAAATGTTTAGTTTAAAATAATACTTTAGTTTTATTGTTTGGTAAAATGTATCTTTCTTAAAAGATCACGCATTGGTTTTTCAATAAACTGATAAAAAATTGCAGAACTGAGCAGCATAACAATAATGTAAATCACAAATACAATATCAATACTGAACGTATATTCCTTCCATTTTAAAAACTCCCTTACAAGATAAAGAACGGGAATATGAGTGATGTATATACCATAACTTATTTCTCCAAGATATTCCAGCGGTTTCAATGAAAAGAGCTTACTTACTCTTCCGTTATTAGCCGAAATCAGAAGAATTGCAGGTACAAAAAGTAAAGCCATCAACCCGTTGTGATAAAAAAGCGGAACAAACATCAGAGACACAAGGATCAGTAAAAAGACTGCGATCACCTGACGGTCGTAATTTTTTTGCTTGTAATTTCTTACAAAAAATATTCCTGCCAGATTCCCGATCAGAAATTCATTAAGATGCCAGAAAGGAAAATAATAAAGAAACTCATGACTTTTCGTGTGTGGCCCTTCATACGCTCCATATACCGGATACAGATTAGAAAACACCTGAGTAATCAGCCAGAGTCCAATGGCAAATACCCAAATCATTTTATTTTTCTTTGCGTAAAAATAATTATATAAAAACGGAAAAAGCAGGTAAAAGAAAAACTCTACAGAGATAGACCATCCCGGAAAATTCAGAATCATGGCTTCTCCCGGTATCCAGCTCTGAATACCCAATCCATATAAAACCAGCTTATACCAGTCAAACAGTTCATATCTCGTCATGAAATACAGCAGAAGTCCAAGCATATAGAGCGGATAGATTCTGGCAAACCTGTTTTTGTAAAACTCCAGATAATCAATCTTATCCTTCTTATGGTAGGCAATAATCATGATAAACCCTGAAAGAATAAAGAAATAGCTTACCCCTACATTCGCTCTCAAAAAAAGATTGGAAATATAATCTATCTTATATAAAAACAGATCTTTATTGAAATGGGAAATGACAATTGCCATAGCGGCAACAAACCTGGTAAATGTAATCTGACTTATCTTCACAGAATCGCAAAATGCTTTACTTTATCAAAACACAGCAGACCCAACTCTGAAAGCTGTTTTTATTTGATATAAAGTATTAATTTTAAGGCACAAAAATAAGATTTATTATTATAATTATGTAAAACAAATTATATTTGTAGGCTACAAATGTGAAAATAAATTTAGGTATGCTTTATGAAATTATAGCAAAAATTCAACGAAAAAGCCAGATTTCTCTTCTCAAAAAACACCCTTATGTTTCTTTCAAGGGGATAAAACTTGGGATCAGTGATCATTTTATTCTGCATGAAAATATAAAGAAAGTGACGATTGGCCACGGGGTCAGTTTCAGAAATTATGTACATGTTCTTGTACAACAGAATGCCACTTTAGAAATCGGAAACAATTTTTTCATGAATAACTTCTGTTCCATCAATTGTCTGGACAGTATTTCAATAGGTGACAATACATTATTCGGAGAAAATGTAAAACTGTATGATCACAACCATGCGTATCAGATTCATCCGGATTTTAAACTGTCTCACGCTGAGTTTACCACAGCTCCCATCAGAATCGGAAGCAATTGCTGGCTCGGAAGTAATGTTACCGTTCTAAAAGGAGTTACTATCGGGGACGACTGTATTATTGGGGCAGGATGTACCATTTACAAAGATGTGCCTTCCAATACAACCGTAATCAATCATCAGGAATTAATATTTAAGGAACATTAATGAAGTTTTCTATTCTTATAGCCCATTATAATAATGCTCATTTTTTCAAAGACTGTTTTGAAAGCATACTTCAGCAGACGTATACAGACTGGGAAGCCATCATTCTGGATGACGCCTCTTCTGAAAGCGAAAAGAAAATGATCCGGGAAATGATTTCAGGTGATAAAAGGTTTAAATTTTTTGAAAATGAAAAAAATTCCGGTGTAGGCGTTACGAAAAGTAAACTGATTGAGCTCGCTGAAGGGGAAATCTGTGGATTTTTAGATCCTGATGATGCTATCAACCCTACAGCTATTCAAAAATGTATGGAGATTTTTCAGACTAAAAAAAATACAGTCCTTACCTATTCAAGGTTTATGACGTGTGACCAGAATCTGAAACCTATTTCTCCGTTCAGATCTGCAATGCAGGTCCCGAATGGTGATCCTTATTTTTTTAATTTCCCGATTCAGATTGCTCATTTTGTAACTTTCAGAAAAGCAGTGTATGAACAGACTGAAAAAATGAATCCGGATTTGAAAATCGGTGAAGACCAGGATCTGTATCTTAAAATGTATGAAAAGGGAAAAGTTCAGTTCATTAATGACACTAACTATCTCTACAGAACTCACCAGGGCGGAATTTCCCAGAATGAGAATAAAAAGAAATCCCATGAGTATTTCGCGCAGGTGATTTTCAACACAATGAAGCGCAGAGGACTTACCACCATCAATGGACAGAAAATCCCGGATCATTATACAGGTGCGGATGAAATATTCGGTCTGTTACAATATCAGCACAAGTTTCCTTTCCGTATCAAGAAAAAAATAAAAATTACTTTACAATCAATCTTCGGATAATGATAGAAAAAAAAATAAAAATTTTGTTCAGACACCGCTCCATGGAAATGGGAGGCGTAGAAAAAGTACTGTTGGGACTTCTCAACAATCTGAATCCTGACAAATTTGAAATGACGGTATGCCTTACTCTTAACCAGGGTAAGCTGCGTGATGAGCTTCCGAAACATATCAGAAAAATATACCTTACTGATGGAAAAGAGGATTTTTCAGACAATTCTCTGCTTCAAAAACTTCAGCTTGCCAAGAGAAGGTTAAAGCTTCGTAAACTGAAAAACAACCCAGCTATTGCTGACAGGCTTATCAATGATACCTTTGATATAGAAATAGGGATGGATTACAGGGATTATGATGCTATCCTGAGTTCTACCCATAAAAATTCAAAAAAAATCGGATGGTTTCATTCTGAAATCAATGTTCCAAAATTTCAGCCTTTGGTGCCTGATATTTTAAAGAGCTTCCCGCAGTTTGATCATATGGTGTACTGCTCTCACAAAATAAAGGATATGATGCATCAGTATTATCCAGATCTCAATTATCCCGCTGAAAGTGTTATTATCAATCCTATTCCTATCGAAGAAATAAAGCGAAAGGCTGAAGAAAAGATTGACAACTTCCCTGAAGGACCTGTTTTTGCGTCTATCGGGAGACTTCATTCAAGAAAAGGATATCATAAACTTATTGAAGCCCATACAAGGCTTATCAACGAAGGATTTCATCACAGCATCATTGTCATTGGAGATGGTGATGAAATGAAGAACCTTAAAGCTCAGGTCGCAAAAAACAATGTTGAAAATACATTTATTCTGGCCGGAAATCAGATGAACCCTTATCCGTACATCAAGAAAGCAGATTACTTCATTCTTCCTTCCGAATCTGAAGCATGGCCTCTGGTAATTGCTGAAGCATTAATCCTTCAGAAGCCTATTATTGCAACGAATGTAGGTGATGTAGGGTTGATGATCAAAGACCGGGAAACGGGATACCTTATCAGTTATGAGGTTGATGAAATGTATTCGGCAATGAAGACATTCTTTACCGATCCCAGCCTTGTTCTCCATATCAGAGAAAATCTTAAAAATATTGAAAGTCAGTTCGACAATAAGAAAATATTTGACAGCGTAGAAAATATTATAGAAACGCTGTACAAAAAATAAGTTACTGTGCAGAATATCCTCCATCAATGACAAGATTGGTTCCTGTAACCCATCTTGAGGCGTCGGACAATAGAAAAATACAAGCATTCGCTACATCTTTAGGGTCACCTATTCCCAGCGGATGCTTTTTTATGATTTCTGATGAAGCTTCTTCACCAATATCTTCAAACATTTTTTCCAGAATCGGGGTATTCACCATGGCAGGGCTTATGCTGTTGACACGGATATTACTTCTGGAAAGTTCCATTGCCAATGAACGGGCACCTGAAATGACAGCCCCTTTACTGGCAGAATAAGCCGCTTTTCCAGCCTCCCCTACCATTCCTGCAACAGAAGAAATAAATACAAAACTGGACGTCTCTTCTTTATACTTTTTTAGAGAAAGGATTTTGGCAATTTCAAGTCCGGCAATGACATTCACTGCAAATATATCCTGGTACAACTGAGGATTGTGCTTTTTTAACGGTAATGTTTTCTCGATACCGGCACAGTGTATGAATCCTGAAATCTTGCCTAAAACTGAAACTTTATCTGCAATGACAGCTTCAAGGTTTTCAGATTGGGTAATATCTTCGGCAATGATCTCAAATTTGGTTTCAGGATTCAGCAGAGCAACGGTTTTCATCAGTTCTTCCTGGTTTCTTCCCACAAGAATCAAATCTGCGCCGCTTTTGCTGCATTCTACAGAACAGCTTCTCCCTATTCCGGAAGAAGCGCCTGTAATGAGAACAATTTTATTTTTTAATGAGAAAGCATCCATTAATCTTCAAAATTTTCTTTTCCTATAACATTCATCAGATCAGAAACGGTTTCGATATCTTTAAAATGCTTGGTATCAATTTTTTTGCTGAAATTTTCGTCTACAAATGCAATAACAGAAAGTAAACTGATAGAGTCATAGCTTTCCAAAGATTTTAAATTCGTTTCAGTGGTCAATGTTTCATCTTCCTCCAATTCTTCTTGTAGTTTTTCTAAAAAAACGGATGTCTTCATATTTTATAATTTTAAATGTTTGTTATCTTAAATTTCCATAATGGTGGCTCCCCATGAATAACCTACTCCAAAGCCTGCCATTAAAACTTTATCTCCTTCCTTCAGCATTCCTTTATCCATCATATTTTTAAGGGCAATAGGAATAGTTGCAGAAACAGTGTTTCCGGTATTTTCCATATCAATATAGAACTTTTCAGCCGGTATTTTTGTTTTCTTTCTTAAATAATTCAGCATAAAAGAATTAGCCTGGTGAAAAACAAAATGATCAATATCATCCATGGTCATTCCGTTCACTTCAAGGGTTTCTTTTACCAATCCCGGGATATTTTCAATTGTAAAATTAAAAATTTCAGGACCATTCATATAAATATTTTCCGGGCTGAATTCATGCTCAGGATTCAGTTCAAAGTCTTTTTTAAAAGCTCCTTTCTTCACGATAAGGTTTTCAGCACCGCTCCCGTCTGTACCCAGACAGAATTGATAGTCATTCCCCTCTGCTTTTTCAATAATTGCTGAGGCTGAAGCATCCCCGAATATGCTTCGGTTTCCTTTATCATCAGGATGAATATGTTTGGTGTACGTTTCTGAAGTCACCAAAAGAATACTCTTTGCAACTCCAGCAGCAATCAAACCTTTCGCAAACGCTAATCCATACACAAACCCTGAGCAGCCAAGATTAAAATCTATAGCTCCGATATTTTTCCTAAGCCTCAATCTGTCCTGCAAAATACAGGCCGTTGTAGGCAGAAAATACTCCGGACTCTGGGTACAGAACAAAATAAAATCTATTTTGTTCCTGTCATAGTTTTCGAAAATTTTTTCGGAAGATTGTACAGCCATATCCAGCACCGTTTCGTTGTCTGAAGAAATATGACGTTGAGAAATACCTACTTTCTCCTTGATGCGTTCTGAACTCCATTCGGGGAACAATTTTTCAAGCCCCTCGTTAGTTAACACCTGCTGAGGCAGATAATATTCTATTTTTGAAATTTTCATCATATTAATAAATTCTCTTTCTTTGCAAAAGTAACGAAAACAACTTTACACTTGTGATGATTTTTATATTCAGAATCCTATTAAAAATAGACGCTCTCTATCAATCTTTTTTGAATAGAGGCAGTCTTGAAGTGGCTAAATATAGAGGTATGAAGGTAGGAAAAAACTTCAATATGCCCGATAAAGTGTATTTTGGAACTGAACCTTATCTTATTGAGATTGGTGACAATGTGAATATTGCCGGAGACGTAAGATTTGTAAATCACGGCGGAACCACTACTCTGTTGAGAAGACTTCCCGGATACGAAGATGCCAGAATTCTTGGAAGAATAAAAATAGGAAATAACTGTACAATTGGTCTCAATGCTGTAATCATGCAGGATGTACAGATTGGTAACAACTGTATTCTGGGAGCTAATTCTGTGCTTTCACAGTCTATGCCAGATAATACGGTGTTTATTGGAAATCCGGCCCAATTCTTGTGTACCATTGAAGACTATGGTGATATTGTTCTTAAAAACAACCCGGAATATCCCCGTGAGTTGGAAAAAGACAGGAAAAAACTGGATGCCTATATCAAAGAAAATCTTCCTCATAAGTATAAAAAAGCAAGAAAAATTAAATAAATTTAATCTTGTAAAATCATAAAATAAACAAATTGAAAAAGAAAAAACTCCTCATTCGTATAGGTTCATTACGTCATGGCGGTGCAGAAAAAGTATTAATCAACTTTCTGAAAAATCTTCCTCCCGATAAATATGAAGTAGACCTGCTGGTCAACCTCTATTCGGGATTATATATTAAAGAAGTTCCGTCATGGGTTACTTTATACTATCTGACAAAAGGAGAAATGATAACGACCAACAGACCGCAGGATATTCCTGTGAAAGCTTACAGGGTTCTTTATCAGAAAATGTTTCTTTGGTTCCCTTCTCTTCTTTATAAATTTGTTTTAAAAAATAAAAAATATGATGTAGAGATTGCAGCCATTCATGCCATGCATCAGGAAATACTGTCCAGCCCTCAAAAGGATTCCAAAAAGATTATCTGGGTACAGAATGATATCTTCAATCTGAAAGAATACACTCCGGAAGTCATCAGACAATTTTTCAGATTTGACAGAATTCTTGTGATTTCCAACAAGCTGCAGGAAGGAATGCATAATCTGGCTAAAAACGAGGCGGAAAAGGCTTCTGTAATTAAGATTTTTAATCCAATTGATAGGAATGATACCTTAAGAAAGGCAGATGTTGAAATCAATGATTATCCTTTCAACAGTGATCTTCCTACTTTTGTAACGGTAGGAACCGTGTATCCTCAGAAAGGGTATGACCGATTGTTGAATGTTCATAAAAAACTGATCGATGAAGGGTTGAAACATCAGCTTCTGATCATTGGTGACGGTTATGATTTTGATAAAACCCAGGATCAGCTCAATGCACTGGGGCTTCAGGATACGGCAAAAATGCTGGGTTTCAGCAGTAATCCGTACCCGTATATGAAAAAGGCGGATTTCTATATTATGTCATCCAGACATGAGGGCTTCCCTACAATCATTGCCGAAGCTCTTATTCTCAACAAACCTATTTCTGCAACGGATATTTCCGGTATCAGAGACCTTCTGCAGGACGGAAAACTGGGCAATATTACTGCAAATTCCGAAGAAGGAATATACGAAGGAATGAAAAAGTTTCTTACCGATAAAAATATCACTGAAGAATACAAAAAACAGATCTCAGCAACAGAACTGCCGTTTGTACTGGAAAAATCTGTAGAACATCTTCAGAAAATAATTGATGAAGTATAAAAACATTGACAATGGCTGATTATTCTATCATTCAAAAAGACTTTTACCGGGAAAGCGGAAAGTGGCTTTCAACATTTCAGATCTGGAAAAAGTGTATTAATCCTAATCTTCATTTTGTTTACATTCTGAGAAAGGCTCAGAAGTATCAGAAAAGCCCTCTTTTGAATACGTTCTGGAGAATTGTATTAAGGCATTATCAGATCAAATACGGATTTCAGATTTATCCTGAAACTCAGATTGGAGAAGGTTTTTATCTGGGCCATTGGGGAAGTCTTGTCATCAATCCGAAAACAGTCATTGGCAAGAACTGCAATATCGCACAAGGAGTCACTATCGGCCAGCAAAACCGTGGAAAGAATGAAGGTTTTCCAATTATTGGTGATGAAGTCTGGATAGGCACCAATGCCGTTATTGTAGGCGCTGTCACTATCGGAAATAATGTATTGATAGTTCCTAATTCTTATGTCAATTTTGATGTTCCATCCAATTCTGTTGTCATAGGAAACCCGGCAAAAATCATCCCTACCCCTAATGCTACAATGGATTATATCAACCGTAAAGTATAGTAATCCCAGCCACTTATAGTAAAAATTCTACTTGCATTTATTGGTAATTTCGTGTACATTTGTAAAAAAGGCATTGTTTGGTTATGAAATAACGATACAATTATCTGGTTTTATAAACAATATCTTGTTCTATAATCCGGATGGCCTCAATATCACTTGTCCTGAAAAAAATCGCTTAATATTAAAAACACAACCCAGACTTATTATTAATTAAAAAAAATAATTTTTTGATGAAAGAAACACACCCTCATTATTCCCATTCTTTATCTGCAATATCAGCTCTATAGTTACGTTTTCTACCATCATTGAAAAACTAAACGGACAGAAATAACTTTCTATCATGCAACTGTAGCAATTTATCTTTCAAAAGTTTCTTTTTTGAGTTGATATAATATCCGCAATCTCTAAGAATTATTATCTGATATTAATTCTTCTTATGCAACATATAATTCTGATATTCAGCTCTCACGTGGAAGATTCTTAAAAAAGATTATAAAAAAGATCTTAACAGCCCCGAAAACATATTTACAACCATGCTCAAAAAAATAGTTCCCATTCTTCTCATTATAATATACCTAACAGGTTTTTTGGTTTCATTCCCTTATATCTTTGATAATTTATTTGGCCCCGAAAAATTGGACAGTATCCGGAATATTTTTGAGTATGGAATTATGTTTTGTTCGTTTCTTGTATTCAATGCTCTTCTTTTTAAGAATAGATATACGTCTGTAATTGCTGTTATTCTCTGTTTATTATTAAGCATTAACTTTCTGATATCAGTATCCTGTTTTCTTATCTACCATTCCGGATTTAATGTAGGAATGGCGATCAGTATTCTTGAGTCTAATCCTGATGAGGCAATGAGCATGTCTTATATGTTTATTCTTCCGGGCATTTTGTTTTTCATTTTTCTGGGAATGGTACTGTACTCTGTGAATTACCTTAAAAAAAATGTAGTCAAGATTGATGCTAAATTTATCATTATTGCTTTACTGTGGCTTATTTTGCCATTCGGATACCATCTTAAACATACCTATGTAAGCAATAAAGGAGGAGGCAGGATGATCAAGAATGTTTATTATCATTTATCCGATTTCAATACCGCTTTGAATATACAAAGGGACATTAACGAAATAAAAAAGAATATTCCGGTTTTCAACATCAAAAAAATACAACCGGGAATAGAAAATGTAATTCTGATCATCGGAGAGTCTGAAAGAAAGCAAAATATGTCGCTGTACGGTTAT
This sequence comes from Chryseobacterium indologenes, assembly GCF_018362995.1. Taxonomy (NCBI): domain Bacteria; kingdom Pseudomonadati; phylum Bacteroidota; class Flavobacteriia; order Flavobacteriales; family Weeksellaceae; genus Chryseobacterium; species Chryseobacterium indologenes. The sequence goes on along the minus strand of NZ_CP074372.1, from coordinate 3,759,367 downwards.
CATCAAAAAACAACTCCTTATACGGATCAGCAGGCTCAAAATATGATGATTTTTGACAATGCTGTTTCTCCTGCGGGAATTACCAACCTGAGCGTCCCTTTAATGCTGTCCAGTATTCATCCGGATGAATTCAGATATAATTATGACAAGCTATCCTACAATATCATCAATCTGGCCAACCAAATCGGATACAACTCATTCTGGCTCAGCACACAGGCGAGCGCAAGAGGAATAACAGCTATCGCTTCGATGTCTAAAAATAAGAAATGGGTAAATGGTTATGATGAAGTGATTGTTCCGGAACTGGAGAAGGTCATTCAGAAAAAAGAGGATAAATTTGTGGTTCTCCACATCATGGGAAGCCATCCAAATCCATGTAACAGGCTTCCCCCCAATTGGAATTCCGAGAACTTAAACTGTTATGACAGCTCTATAAAATACACAGATTATGTCTTTAATAATATTTTCCGAACGTTGAAAAACACCAATTCTGTAGTCATCTATGCTTCAGATCATGGACTTAAAATACAGGGTGATAAATTATTGCACATAGACTCTAAAGAATCTACCCAGGTTCCGTTTTTTGTATGGTATGGAGATAAGGTTCCTGCAACGTATAGAATTACCGGACATGAAACCAAGCAGACCCAAACAACTTACATCTATCCTCTGATTATGAAATATATGGGTCTTGAGGCTCCGCAGCATTATAAAAATGAAGGAAATAAATACTTAAACTTAGAGATGAAAAGTATGGAATATGAAAAGCTGCCGGAGTAGAATATTATCTTCCTGTGAAAGAAATCTATACCACAGCTGTTCTTTTATTGATCAAATAAGCAATCAATAGATTAGGAACCCAGCACAACCAGGCAACGGCAATATAAGAATTCTCAGGATCACCGGTAATATTGGTTAGCAAAGGATACCACAATCTCAGGGTTACCGCAGCAAAAGTACAGGCATAGCTATAAATCATGAACTGTTGATGCATTAAAACATTTCCTTTTCTTACCTGCCCAACTGCTACAAGAGTTGTTATCAGCCAAGTACTTCCTAAGCTGATAAAACCTATTGCAGAAATCACTCCGCCGTTAGCATAGAAGCCCATATAAACAGCTGAAACAGAACTTATGACCACTGCAATTACGTAGATACTTCCAAGCTTCCTATGGATCTTGATATATTTATTCCTGAATGAACTGCCAAACTGACGCCAGCCAATAAAAAGCGCCAGTCCTCCGAAAATAATATGGGTAAAAAATGCAGTTTTCCAGATGATATTATGAAGTATTTCTGGAGATTTGGAACCTAAAAAGGTATGTTTATGCTCCACAAAAGCATAAAGAAGAGGATAAGCACCAATAAGCAATGCCAACACACACATGATTACAAATAATAATTTTCTCATAAAGGTCTGATTCAATTTTCCTGTAAAAATGAGGATTATAAACGCTCCATCTGTTCCAAAATGAAAGGTGGAACAAATATTTAAATTACTAGAATAAAACAACTTACCCTCAAAAAAAACCATAAGCATGTTATTCCATAGTAATACTCTGACTTTTTAGAAATTCTCTCGGTGAGCAGTTCATGTATTTTTTAAAATTCCGGTTAAATGAAGTTTTTGAATTAAATCCACTCTCAAATGCCAATGAAAGAATTGTAAATTTTCCATTTTCAGGTAATATTGCTATTCTCTTGAATTCTTCAATCCGCTGACGGTTGATGTAATCGTAAAAGTTTCTATTTTCAACAAAATTGATGGTTTGGGAAAGTATATTCGGGTGAACACTCAAAAGTTTTGCAACATAATTAAGGTTTAGTTCAGGGTCTTTATACAATTTTTCCTTTTCCATTTGAATCACAAGTTTATTATATATATCCTGTATTGCTTCTTCTCCGGCAAAAGTTTTCTCATATTTTGGAACTTCGGGACTATTTTCAACTGTAGTTTTTTCAATAAAACCCTCAGTTTTTACAACTGAATAATCCAGAATACCCACCCAGCTGATTCCGAAATAGGCTGCAACCAGGATAAACAAAACAACCATAGAAAAAATAAGAATATTGTTTCTTATTATAACGGCAATCCATATCAGCGCTATTCCGATAATAAGATAATATACCCAATTCAGATTGATTTTCTCAGTATTTGAATATTGATTGGAAATTTCTTTCTTATATTTTCTGACTGCAACAAGACTTAATCCTACATACAGAATCCCAGAGAGAATCATAAGTATTTTGATCACCTGGCTCAAGGTTTCATATCCTTTTCCTTTATTCTGATATACTGTTGCTCTATCTTGAGGAGGGAGAAATAAAAACTGAGATAAGGCAATATAGATCATCACAACCGGAAGCCAATGCAACAGCCAGATCTTTTTAACGGAGTTTGGGTTGGTGACACACAAGATATACAAATACAGCATCGGACCATGCATAAAAGGAAAGGGAATTTCAAAACCAATGAGGGAAGGGAAATTCAAATAACCATCCCCACGAAATAAAATGAAGAAGATAAGGTGCATTCCTATGATCATAAACCATATTGCCAGCACATAATCTGCAGTCACCTTTTTGGATTTCCCCAATATCAGAAAGGATGAAAAAAAGGCAATAAAAATTCCTGCCCAGTAATATAGTGGTGATAAAGATTGCAAACCAAGCTCAGACATCAAATAGATAGATTATCAAGGTGTTAAATTATTCATTTTTTGACATATATGACAGCTTTTTTAGTAGGTTTTCCTGCAGCACATCCGTAATCATACAAATAATTAAGAATATTTTAATTCACAAATCCCGAATTTTAATTTATACTTCGTAATTTTATCATGGTTTAAACGTTTGGATTACCCTATAAGCCTAATGGCTGTAAACAAAGTATACCGGAATATCAGATATGATTTTAAGCATATTTTAATATTAAACTTTGTTAAAAGTGATTGACTTTTTAACAAAAAGTATATTTTTGTACAATTATTGATTTAGTCTATTGATTTTGGAAATAATTTAAACGAAATAAATAATTATAAACTTTTAAAAATTTAAAATTATGTCACAATCGTACGAGGTTATTTTCGAAAACAATAAAAAATGGGTAGAATCCAAAGTAGCTGAAGACCCGAATTTCTTCAAGGAACTTGCAAAAACTCAGCACCCTGAATTCCTTTATATCGGATGTTCAGACAGCAGAGCTACAGCAGAAGAACTGATGGGAGCAAAGCCAGGCGAAGTATTTGTTCACAGAAACATTGCCAATGTTGTCAATACTTTAGATATGAGTTCCACAGCCGTTATTCAATATGCTGTAGAACATCTGAAAGTAAAGCACATTATTGTGTGCGGACATTACAACTGCGGTGGTGTAAAAGCAGCGATGACGCCTCAGGATCTGGGACTATTGAATCCCTGGCTGAGAAACATCCGTGACGTTTACAGATTACATCAGGTAGAGCTGGATTCTATTGAAGACGAAAGCAAGCGTTATGACAGACTTGTAGAGCTTAATGTTCAGGAGCAGTGCATCAACGTAATCAAAATGGCCTGTGTACAGGAAAGGTATATTTTAGAAGAACAACCTATTGTACATGGCTGGGTATTTGACCTTAGAACAGGTAAAATTATTGATCTGAAGATTGATTTTGAGAAAACCTTAAAAGACATCCAGAAGATCTACAATCTTACGAGTTCAGATTGGGTAATGAGCAGAAAGACCAAGTAGTTTTTCTAAAAAGAATGTAAAATGAAATTCTGGAGTATTATTGTATTAACGTTTTTTCTGAATTTTACAGCGCTGCCAGGCATTGCTGCGGTAGCGGGCTGGGATATTGCAAGAACGAATATAATCATCAACGAAGAAGAACCACATTCTCATCCGTCCTCATTTATTGTTTACGAAAAGACTATTCCGAAACCTTTGGACGTTTTTGACTATCTGAAGTTTTCCGAACCTGATTTTCAGGGCGTTTCTTTTGTACTGATAGATGATTCTTTTCATTTATCACCTTTACTTACTATATTTTCTCCCCCTCCGGAAGCGTAATTCCTATAGTTAGATTTTTTTGATACTATTTCCATATCATTTTTTGATATCGGATACGCACGTACTTTAAAAATTATTTTTTCTCAACTTTTTATAATTGACTTATTTAAGAACAAATAAGCCGGTTATACTTTACAGCTTCACATTATGAAAAAGACATCATTAATAGGAGGAATCAAGGAAAATTTTCCTTCAGGACTCGTGGTATTTTTAGTAGCACTTCCGTTGTGTTTAGGAATTGCTTTAGCATCAGGTGCTCCCCCATTATCCGGTATTATTGCCGGTATTGTAGGCGGTCTGGTAGTAGGAACAATCAGTAATTCTAATATCTCAGTTTCCGGGCCTGCAGCAGGTTTAACGGCAATTGTTTTAACAGCTATAACAGATCTTGGCGCATTTGAGCTTTTCCTTTGTGCAGGGATTATTGCAGGACTTATTCAGTTGGTTTTAGGATTTGTAAGAGCCGGAAGTATTTCCAACTACTTTCCCAATAACGTGATTGAAGGAATGCTTGCTGCCATAGGAATCATTATTATTCTAAAACAGATTCCGCATGCTTTAGGATTTGACAAAGATTATGAAGGTCATGAATCTATTTTTGATAATGGCTTAAACTTCGGATATTTTACAGAATTATTGGGGGCTATCCATCCGGGTGCCATTGTTATTACTTTAGTTTCTGTAGCAATTCTTATCGCATGGGATAAAATCCACGTACTGAAAAGGATGAAAATGCTTCCGGGAGCGCTAGTTGCCGTAATTGTAAGCATTCTCCTGAATCAACTCTTTAAGATGTCCGGAAGCTCTCTGGCTATCCAAACCCAGCATTTGGTTTCTTTACCTGTTCCACAGTCTTTTGATGATTTCAAAAACCTGATTACCACTCCGGATTTTAATGGTTTCACAAATCCCAAAGTATGGATTGTAGGAGCAACAATTGCTATTGTAGCCTCTATTGAGACATTACTTTGTATCGAAGCATCAGACCGTCTAGACCGACAGAGAAGAATTACAGATACCAATCTTGAGCTTAAGGCTCAGGGAATCGGGAACCTTATCAGTTCATTTATTGGTGGTCTTCCAATGACGTCTGTTGTCGTAAGAAGTTCTGCCAACGCAAATGCCGGAGCAACTTCTAAAATGTCGGCTATTATTCACGGAATATTTTTATTGATCTGTGTACTTTCTATTCCTGTTATTTTAAATTTAATTCCATTGGCTACTTTGGCTGCGGTATTAATTTTAGTAGGATATAAATTGGCAAAGCCAGCTACATTCAAACATTTCTGGAAGTTAGGAAAGTTCCAATTTATTCCGTTTGTAGCAACGGTGGTAGCGGTAGTGGCAACAGATTTATTAAAAGGAGTCGGAATTGGTCTTACCATCTCTGTTTTCTATATTCTTCAGGGAAATATGAAAAGAGCTTATTATTTAAGCAGAGAAAGGCTGGATGATGCAGATGGGATCAACATAAAACTGGCTGAAGAAGTTTCATTTTTAAATAAAGCAGCGATCAAAAAAACACTTAAAAATATAAAACCAAACTCTACAGTGATCATTGACGCCAGAAGCACTTCCTACATTGCAACGGATGTACTGGAAATGATTCAGGACTTTGCCAATATTCGTGCAAAGGAACAGGATATCAATGTAGAGCTTATAGGCTTTAAAACTTCATACAGAGATTACGAAAGAAGTGAGGATTCCCATATTCTGGTTACTCACAAAAGAGCCATGTAATCTCAATAATTAATTAATTTTTTTAACTTTAAATTCGAAAACAATACATAATATGAAAGCACATACATACGAAACACAGTCTACTATCACTCCGGAGAAAGCATTAGAATTCTTAAAAGAAGGAAATCAGAGATTTGTAAACAATCTTAAAGCAAACAGAGACCTTCTTGAACAAGTGAATGCTACCCGTGAAGGACAGTGGCCGTTTGCTGTAGTTTTGAGCTGTATAGACAGCCGTACTTCTGCGGAACTTATCTTTGACCAGGGATTGGGAGACGTTTTCAGTATCAGAATTGCCGGTAATTTTGTTAATCAGGATATCCTTGGATCTATGGAATTTGGCTGTAATGTTGCCGGTTCCAAGCTTATCGTAGTTTTAGGTCACACGAAATGCGGTGCATTGAAAGGAGGCCTTGATGCGGCGCAGATTGAAGGATTGGGAATGGATAACCTTAACCACCTGATCAATCATTTCAACCCTATCATCAATGAGATCATTGAAGAAAATGAAGAACGTTCATCAAAAAACAGTTCTCTTCTTGAAAGACTTAACCATCAAAACGTAAAAAGTGCTATTGAAGACATCCGTAAGCAAAGCTCAACCCTTAAAAACCTTGAAGCAGAAGGTAAAATTAAAATTGTTGGTGCCAATTATGATGTTGAAACAGGTGCAGTAAGCTGGTTATAAAAGATGAAACTCATTAAATTTCAATTATAATTTACAGAAAATGCCACCGAAATCCGGTGGCATTTATGTTTTATTGTTTTTTGTTCTAAATCAAGTAAATAATAAACTTATTCATGAACTAAAATAACAAAAACAATCAGATATTTCATTTAAATAAGATTTATTTTTTATTATCAAAGATTAATTATATATTGGCATTATTGTTTTTAATAATAAAAAATTTCAATATTAGATAGTATTAGAAAACAATAAATATAGATAGATTATAAATGTTCTGATATCAAAGTTTGTCTTGACATTTTTTTGTGTAATAAGAAAAAAAGATACGACATTATTTGTCGCTATGAAGCAATAGCTTTGTTACAAGAAAGAAACTAAAAACCAACATCTCAAAATAAAAATAATATGAATACATTCTGAAATTCTTATCGCAAAAACCTGATTTTTGGGTTATAAGATTATTACATAACTGTAGGCCCAACCGAAAAACTATAACAAATGAATAAAGAAATTATGTTTTCTAACTTAATTTCTTGCATGCACAATATAAGGTATTCTCCTTACTTCTTTTGTGTAGGGCTTTAAAGCCTAAGATCTCCTAAACTACCTGTTTTGATACCTGACTTCAGTCAGGTTATATCCTTACAACCTAAAAACAAAATGTATGAAAACATACTATCTATCAGGATAACAATTTCTTGTCGCAAAAACACCGTTAAATATAACGGAAATTTCTCTTCATTGGGATAACCAAATCAACTTTTAATTTTAAAGCAAGACACAATGAAAAAAATTTATTGGGGTATATCTTCTGAATGTACCGCTCCGGGCAAGTCGGCCCGAAGAATAATACTACAAAGGAAAATCTTTCCTTTAATTCTCCTCCTGATCGGGTTTTGGGGATATTCCCAAACCGAAGTCTATTTCAAATACGATGAAGCAGGAAGCCAGAAATACCGTGGTCCTGAAGACCTTGCCGGAAAAGTTTCAAAACAGCTTAAAACCAACTCTCTGGCTAGAACTCAGGTAATAAATGAAAAAGACTTTTGGAAACAGGTACGGTTGTACCCAGTTCCGGTCAATGATGTTTTAACCATTGACTGGACGGAGGAAACGGACAAACTTATAGAGTCTGTTTCTCTTTATCAGCATAGCACAGTTCACTGGAAATTTCAGCAGCAAAATATTCCAAGTCTTAACAGGCAATTAAAAATCAATATGACAAGCTATGATTGGGGTGTATATGTATTGCGATTTACCTTGAAAGACGGAAGAATTTTCAGTAAAAATATCACTAAAAGATAAAATGCATCATGAAAAAGTATAATTATAAGAAAATACAAATATTTTCATCGTTGTTATTATCTTTCATTTCAATATTCTGCTTTTCACAGAATTTTCATGATACTAAGGGAAATATTGAAGTCAACAGAGTTGGGCAGCTTCAGTTTTCTTTACCACTTGACCTGCCTCCTGGGATTAAAACAGTTTCACCTCAGGTAGGTTTAGTATACAACAGTGAAACAGAAAACGGTATTGCCGGATATGGATGGAGTATTTCAGGAATAACCACTATCAGCAGAACAGGTAAGAACATTGAAAATGAAGGAGAAGTAAAGGGAGTTCAGATGGACTTCTCTGATTATTACAGTTTTAATGGCAAAAGACTTGTACTGAAATCAGGTGTATATGGCAAAGACGGTGCTGAATATGTTACAGAAAAATATTCCAATACCAAATTTAAATCTATAGGAACTGCAGCTGGATGGTATGGCCCGGAATATTGGGAAGTTACTTTCGAGGATGGTTCTCAGGCCTGGTATGGCCGTGGTGCAGATTCCAGAATTCCAACTGAGTATAATATAAGTGAATGGAAAGATCCACAGGGAAATTACATCTCATACAGCTATGTTCAGGGAACTCGTACTGCCATGATAAGCAATATAAGCTGGGGTGGCAACAAGGATTTGAACAAGCCTCATATGAACACCATACAGTTTTCCTATAATGACAGAGACTTAAAAGAGGAATCCTATGTACAGGGACTTAAATCTTACCAAAACAAGATTCTTTCAGAGGTAAAAGTACTTACCAATAATAATCAGTTTAAGCGGTACAGCATAGAATATACAGGCAATGGGACCAATTATCAGTTTGCTGGAAAAATTACTGAATATAATGCTAATAACGAGCCTGCTAATCCTGTTACTTTCAGTTATCCAGCTATGGTCAATTCTTCATATGCAGAATATACAGCTGAACCTGAACCTTTTAATGATGTCAAATTGGTGGCAGATTTTAATGGAGATTCTTATCTGGATTTCCTGATGAATAACGGTACTGTAAAACTGGGAGCTTTTAACGAGACTTTTTCCACTATTACTACAGGTAAAACTTTTGCTGGTAACGCTAAAATAGTCAGTACACTATTAGACGAAGAAGGGCAAGTATATAATGGAAATGGAATTGTTGAATATAAAGACAGTAGAATTTATGGATATATTTTTAGAAACAATGATTTTGTAAAGGTATTCGATAAAAGTCTGGGCAACACTGTTTTTTATGGATTAGGCGATAATTTAATTCTTGAAGTTGGGGATTTCAATGGGGATGGTATACCTGATGCTTTTCTTGATGATGGAGCCCCGGTTGGATTTAACTCAAAAGGAATTGTAGACCTTAAAAATCCAACTACTCCTTTAATTAGTCTGCTACTTGATGCTGGAATTAATGAAAATGATTATAAGGAGCGCAAGTATCTGGATATCGATGGAGATGGAAAAGTGGAAATTATTAATGTATCTAGTACACAATATACTGTTTTTGAATTTGTAAAATACAATGCTACACAATATCTGCAGAAAATAAAATTTAATGGAAACCTTTTGGAGACAAAAGATCCTGAATTTCCAGTATTGTTTGGCGATTACAATGGAGACGGGAAACTTGACTTCGCAATTCCTATTACTGATTATGCTATAGGAAAACCTGATGACTGGAGATTCTACATGGGAACCGATAAAGGGTTTAATCCTTTCTTAAAACAGGAATTTTTTACCTATAGAAAATTCCAGAAAGAAATGACCGGGAATTACGCCAAATTTGCCAAACAATATTTCTTTTCGGTTACGGACATGAACAAAGATGGGAAATCTGATATCGTTCAGGTATTTTCCTATAACCAGATCAATATGTTCAATGCAGGTGGCTCAAGAGATTTCGGTTATGTTTTAAGTGCTAAGATGGCTAATGGATCAGATGTTAACGGAACACCGAACTTTACTCCCAACTGGTTATTTCAAAGTCCAACTTACAGCACACAGGATCTGCTTGATCTTACCCTCTTTACTCCGATTACCAATTCTATAAAATCAGGAAATAACTATTATAACGTCTTTTTATACTGGAAGCAGTTCCTGAAGAAAATAAAAGGGCCAACGCCTGTATCTGAATTGGCTAGAATTTCTTCTATTACTCAGGGTGGAGTGACTACTACAGTAAAATATCTTGAAATAGTTCCAGGTAATACAACGACACCTGATTTCTACAAGAAAGAAAAGAAAGAGATTTATCCTAACTATGCTATGACCAGGGTAGATCAGGCATATGCCGTGTCCCAGCTTATAGAAGAAGGCAGAAAGCAGGATTTCCGCTACAGAGGACTAGTGGGAAACCTACAGGGAAAAAAATTATTTGGATTTCAGCAGATCGCCCGTTCTTCCTGGTATGCTGATGGGTTTGAAAATACAAAAATATGGTCGGGATCACAAATAGATCCAAATTTGGATGGAGCGCCGGTAAAAGAATGGAGTATCAGAACCAACAATGAAAGCAATATTTTTCCAGCAGATATTTCAGAAAATAATAGCCAGCTGCTAAGCTTTGAATCTGCAGATTATAAAGCAGATAAACTGTTGAATGGTCAGGTAATTACTTCTGTACCTTCCGGATATCAATCAAAAATTGTCACTGCCATTGTTCCTAAGTTTGTCAAAACTAAAGATTTCTTAACCGGAACATTCACTCAGAAAGTAACAACCTATGGGAACTATTATCTGCCATCCAAAATTGAGATCAATACTAACAATGGCTATGGAGTATCTACCACTGAGTTCGATTACACTCATAATATTGGAGGAACAGGAACTAATTATTATGTTGGAAGACCAACAAATAAGGCTGAAATAATAGAGGCTTATGGGGATGTAAAAAATACTTTTACGACCTATACCTATGAGAACAACCTTTTAAAAAGCACTCAGTTTTTTCCTGGAAATAATGCAACCCAAGCTGTAACAGAAGAATATTCTTATGACGGATTCGGAAATATCACGGGTAAAAAGACAACTTCAGGCTTAGACGGAAATTCAATGAGCCAGAAAGATGAATATAATCCTGAAGGTAGATTTCTTATTAAAAAAACGGACAATCTCGGCCTAGAAACTGGGTTCACTTATAACAGCCTGGGACAGGTCCTTACCCAAACAGATCCCAATGGAAACACCCTTACCAATATCTATGATGTATGGGGTAAGCTCCAGAGTTCTGCTTCCAGCCTCGCAGGCACTACGACTTACCTGTACAACAAAGACAGCCAGTACAATGAGACTGTTACCCGTAATGATCCTGATGGAGATGTCTCAAAAGTTTTTACCAATAAGCTAGGACAGGAATATAAAACATCTTCCAAAGCTTTCGCACAAGGGCAGTATGTTTCTAAAGACATTCAGTATGATATACTGGGAAGGAAACTCAAGGAATCTGAGCCTTACTTTGAAGGGCAGGGAGCCACTCAGTGGAATATCTTTTCATATGATGATACAGCATTCCCGGCGAAGGTAAAAGCTACAGCATTTACCGGGAAGCAAACAGAGACCATTATATCAGGACTCACTACAACAGTAAAAGAAACCAGTCCTCTGGATTATGGCAGAACAACTTCCCAGACAATTGATGCCTTAGGGAATATACTATCATCTACCGATAAGGGCGGAACAGTACAGTTTTCTTATAATGCAGCAGGTCAACAGACAAAGGCCAAATATGCGGAACATATTGTGACCACAATGTATGATGACTGGGGAAATAAAATAAAGGTAGAAGATCCTTCTACCGGAGTATATGAATATCAATATCTCGGTTATATGGGCACTCTATCAAGAGTAATAAGCCCAAAAGGTGAGAAAAGGTATCAATACGATAACCTTGGACAGCTTATCATTCAAAATGAAAAATCAACTACAGGAAATGAAACAGATAAAGTCATAAATTTTTCTTATGATAATAAGGGAAGACTTACTGAAAAAACAGGAACATCCAATGGAAAGAAATATACGTACACGATAAACTATGATCCGCAGGGACGGACTATTTCTTCTTTTCAGGATACTCCTGAAGCCTACTTTTCACACAAGAATGTTGTCTATGATAGTAAAGGAAGGATAAGTTCTTATGAAAAGACAATACAGACTTCTGTAGGAACAACTGGTGTTTCCGTTGAAAACCTGTACAATGTATGGAATGGTGAGTTGTATCAGGTTAAGGAAAAAACTTCCGGAAAAGTTTTATGGGAACTAAAAGAAGCCAACGCTAAAGGACTGCTGGTAAAAGCTAAGCTGGGTACTGCAGAGATAGTGAATACGTATGATTCTAACGGATTTTTGACTAATGTGAATCATTCTTCCACAGTTAAGCCAGATATCCTTAAAATCTCTTATTCTTTTGATGCAATTAAAAATGAGCTTAAGAATAGAAAATCAGGTACTCTTACTACAGAATACTTTTATTATGATGACAACAATCGCCTAGTAAACTGGATAGATCCGGTAACAGGAAATATGCCTTCAACAAACAGAAATATCTATGATGTAAAAGGCAGAATCCTGGTAAATGATCAGGTGGGGACTATTAAATATGAAAATGCTGACAAGATCTACCAAGCTACTGGTATGACTCTGAATAATGAAGGGATACAGAATTATGATCAGGATTTAGTGCAGACTGTACTTTATAATGAGAATAATGATCCTGTATATATCTCAGGCGAAAAGGGTTCTGCGGCCTTCCAGTATGGGTTAGCTGGTATGAGACAAAGAGTGACTTATAAAGGAATTTTTGACCCCGAATCTGATGGAGAGTTTACCAAACTATATAGTGAAGAAGGGAGTTTTGAAGTAGTAAAAAACAATATAAATGGAAAAGAAAAACACATCATTTATATTGAGGGTAATCCATATGAAAGCAATATTGTATTTTTGAAGAACTTTGACGAGGATAAGGGTTCTTTTAAATTCTTGCATAAAGATTATCTGGGCAGTATTTTAGCCATTAGTGATGAAGCTGGAAAAATGCTTGAACAAAGGCATTTTGATGCGTGGGGCAATTTAACCCATCTACAAATTGGAAACAGTAATTTGGCTGCCGGCAAAGCCGACATAGCCATGCTTTTAAACAATTCCGAAGGGATGTTAATAGAAAGAGGCTATACCGGTCACGAGCATTTTATGGAAGTAGGCATTATCCACATGAACGGAAGGCTCTACGACCCACTGCTCAGAAGATTCCTGAATGCGGATGAAAATATCCAAGCCCCATTTAACACCCAAATCTATAACAGGTACGGGTATGTAATGAATAATCCGTTGATCTACAATGATCCGAACGGAGAGTTCGTATGGATTGCTGTAGGCGCAGTTATAGGCGGCTATTTGACAGGAGTAAAAGCTAACGGCTCATGGAATCCTGTACAATGGAACTGGGGAGCCACTTGGGGGAAAATCGCAATGGGAGCTGCAGTAGGTGCCTTTACCGGAGGTGTTGGAGCAGCAGTTGGTTCTGCATCCCTGGCTGCGGCGACGGCCTATGGGATAAATGGCGGTCTCTTAGGAGGAGCTATTGCCGGGGCATCAGGAGGTGCGGTAGCCGGAGCTATTAACGGATTTGCAACCTCAGTAATGTTTGGGGAAAATGTAATTGAGGGAACAGTAATGGGAGGTTTGTCCGGCGCGGCTATAGGAGGGGCTTTAGGAGCTGTATCCGGAGCCATTGGGCAGATGGCCCAAAATGCACAGGCAGCTAAAATAGGTGCTCCACAAGGAACTATACTTAAAGGTGCTCCTATTGCCCAAGGAAGAAGTGCATGGACTTTAAACAATACACCAAAAACTACCACCGTTGGCACAACTCCTGTGAAAACAACTCCTGTAATAATTGGAGATGTAAATGGTGGTTTTGCTGACGAAGTCATTGGTTATCAACTTGCTGACGAGGGAGCAACCAAAATACCTATATATAAGGAAACACCAAAATTCAGCTATAAAGGAGAGTATACATCAAAGACAACCACTGCATTACGCAAAGTTGGTACAGTTTTAGAAAGCGTTGACGATGTTATGGCTAATCCTAATCTTTTAGAAGGGAAATCTTATGGATATGTACGAAGTATTTTAGGTAACTCAAAGAATTGGGTTAATGATGTTATGAGAAAAAGTACCCGAGCAAATGGTTGGGTGCTCCGTGAAATGAATTCTAAAGGCACTGATTTTACAGATAAAATGATACAATATCATCCAGGTACTCCGAGGCACTTTAATGGTCAGCCATATTGGAAAGTATCAGCTGGAAATAATCGCCCCCCTATTAGAATACCCGTAAATCCATAATTATGATACATCAATATAAAAAGATAACAGAAAGTTTAAAATTACTAGCCTCTTCGTTAGAGGAACAAGAAAAATATTTGCCCGATTTTGCAGATGTCCCAGATGACGTTACCTCAACTTTTGAAAATGCTTTTTTATTATTACCTGCTCTTATAGAAAGTAATAAATTTTCCAATGCTTCAATAGCATCAATTTTACGTTTGAATAATAAAGTACAATGGTGTTTAAGAAATATAGATTTGGATGATTTTTCAAATTCAGAATGGAATAAAGTAAGAGAAATGGCTAAAAATACTCTTCAAATAATGGGAGAATCCTTTGGGAAACCCGATCTCAATTATATATGATAAAAACTTATAAATATTAGTTTAATAACTCATTACCTATTGCGTTCTAAAAACACGCAATAGGTTTTTTTAAAATAGCCATAGAATATATGCAAATTTAATAAGCTGACTAAATTATATTATGAAAAATGTTCAATTAGACTATTCACAATTATTGTTTTTATATGCTTATTTAAGATTAGTTGATCTTTCGCTTGACAGAAGCAAGTGGACTACTTGGGATGAGCTTCAGGATTACTTTAAAGGTATTATAACACCTTCTCAAATCGCTCAATATCTTATTAATAGTTTTAATTTACCTCAAACAGATTTTAAGAATTTCAATTTTATCCCTCAAAATAAATCTTTGCTTAATAGGTTGAGACCAATTGTATTTAATACTGTCCCATTAAAACAGAAAGAAGTTTTTTATTGTTGCAAACTCTTATTTCAATTTGATGAAGCACTCCATTCAGATATTAAAAAATACCATTTAGGAATTGAAAGAATAAGAGTAGATATTGCTGAATACTATTCAAATGTCTTAGGCCGGATGATATTATGGAATGATTTAGATAAACTGATGAAAATTGAACATTTTTGGCAAAGTGAGAAAATTGATATTTCTAAATTAGAAGAATTTATACCTAAGGATTTTGGATAAATTAAACTGATCTTAAGAATGGAGATTATTCTCGAAAACAATAATATGACTACCTCAAACGGGGTAGTCATTTTTTTATATAAATTTCTTTTTAAAACTATTTTTCATCTCATTAACAATATCCATAATGAAATTATTTCCCGTTAAAGGTAGACATTGTATTATTCAAACCTGCAAAAACGAAAGAAAGACTGGCTTTGGAAAAGGTTTCAATTCTTTCCGTAAGCTTTTCTGCTTCTTCCTCATTCCAGGTTCCTAAAACATAATCTACCTGTTTTCCGGCAGAAAAATCAGCAGAGATCCCGAAACGCAGTCTTGCATAGTTTTGAGTCTGCAAAACTTCATTGATATTTTTAAGTCCGTTATGCCCTGCGTCAGACCCTTTCCCTTTTAATCTTAAGGTTCCGAAAGGAAGAGCAAGATCATCCGTAACAATCAGGACATTCTCCAAAGGAATATTTTCTTTCTGTATCCAGTATTTCACTGCATTTCCGGAAAGATTCATGTAAGTATCCGGTTTAAGAACAAAAACCTTTCTGCCTTTATGTTTTCCCTCTGCCAGCCAGCCAAAATTGGAGGTATTAAATGATACTTCAAGAGTTTCCGCTATTTTTTCAGCTACTTTAAAGCCTATATTGTGTCGTGTATTTTCATATTCTGAGCCTTTGTTGCCAAGCCCAACGATTAAATATTTCATCAGAAATTTTTTGCAAAATTAAGGGATAAAAAATAAAAACTCAACCTTATGAAAGATTGAGTTTGAATATTGTTAAAAAGTCTTCTATTGTGGTTTGTAGATATAATTAACGCCATATCCTTTTGTCATGTAAGTCTGAGGATCATAAACGTAATTGGTACTCTTCACAATCGGAGTTGGAATAGGCGGCGAAAGATCTGTTACCGACCATCTCTTAGGATTGTTTGGAGATAAAATAAGACTTTCTTTATCATTGATTACTGTAGATAATAGTCTTGAAATCTTGTATACGTGTGGCAATAATGTGAACGGGCTTACCTGATCATCATATGCATAATATTCATAGCTATACTTTCCTGTAACAGCACCAAAGACATCACCAGTAGTACCAACCATTTTACCATAATATCTCAATACTTTAGATACATTATCTCCAACATAGGTATAAGCTGTCTTGGAATAATCGGTAAAAACAAATTGTGTTCCAGGAGCATCAGCACCATTTTTCATAATGATAGAATCCAGCTTTCCTGTAGAAACACTATAAAATGTCTCATAAGATGTTTTCTCTTTTCTCAATAATGTCTGTGGCCCCGGAGGATCTCCCGGTATTACAGGCGGAGGTCTTCTAAAGATAGAACGATTTTCAGAAATCTTCTGCAGCTTATTATTTGCGTAAGTGAATAACTGAGTGTATGATACACTATCTTTATCCAGCTTTCCGTTTCCGTCAAGGTCCAAAAAGCCATTGAAATTAATCTGGCTGATCTTATCTCCACTGTACATGATATTAGTAACTGAAGCACTGTCTGTAAGCACTTTAGTTACTAAAAGTCCGCTGTACTGATATTCTGCGATAGTATCTTTATCTGTAATTTCTCTGTATAATGCTCTGGGACCGCTTAATCCCCCTGTATTATTAAGATCCAATAATGGATTCCCATCCTCATCCAGCATGTCCTTGCAGGAATGTATTGAGGAAAATCCTGCGATGAGTAAAATAAAATAGAAAATTTGTTTCATTTCCTTGTAATTGATTATTTTTTTGACAAATATAATTTTTTTTACCTAAAAATTATATGATTATTTTATATTCCGGTAAGATTAATGATTATCTCTCTCCTATAAATTTTTATAGGTGAAAACAACATTCTGATTTTTCTCTACAACCACGTACCCCTGGTTATCATAAGAATAACTCTGGGCTGTATTCACTGAAGAAGCAGGTGGCGGCAGTTCTATATACATTGAAGTAGGATTATTCGGAGAAATCTTATAGAACTGAGCCGGATTTATCAGACTTCGTGTGATGAAATAAACCGGTGAAAGTGTAGAGTAAGGGCTCTTCTGAGCATCATAGTTCTGAAAGCTATACTTGCTTACTATTGCAGTCCCCATATTCGGGTTCCCATTGATATCCAATAGTCCTTTGGAACAAACTACCTGAATAACATTTTCGCCGTTATACACGAAAGTATAATCTATAAATTTGTTATAAGCACTGATTCCGCCTTCTTTTCTCTTCTCAAGAATCTTAGTAAGTTTATTGGTCGTTGCATTATAAGTAAAAGCATAGTCACTTATCACAGAAGCTGATGGAGTGGCGCCTGTTGCAGTAGAAGTAGCATTGTAAATCTTTTTACCTGTAGCATCAGGAACAATATTAAATTCATAAACCAGGCTGGATGATGCTGAACTTACATATTTAATTTTTGTAATATCCTTGTTGGTATACGTTACCGTTCCTGTATAAAAAGCACCTGAAGCAGATTCATCTTTAGAGACCGCAGTCTGCAAATCTCCGGTTACTGCTGCTGTAGTATATTCTTCCTGAGAAATATTATTAGCACTCACTTTTGCTAAAACCTTTTTAGGCGGCGGCCCATCATCCGGATTCGGGATAGATTCTGTGGGATCTGAGGTAGTATTACATGCTGCCAGCAGTCCAAGAAAAGCGATACCGGCAAACATTTTTAAAAAATAGTTTTTTACCATATAGAATTTTTTTAGCTTGTCCAAATATAATTCAATTTTCGATAATACACTTCAATTTATATGGACAAATTCACAAGAAATAGAGTTAATAAACAAAAAAAATCTAAAAACATAACGTTTTTAGATTCCTAATTATTGTATTATTATAAAAATTAATAAGGCTGCAATATAGATGTTGTCAAAACAGATTGTGACATATCACTATTAAGAAAGTTAGCATCCACAGCTCTTCCTATTCCCAGAGTTGTTCCTGAGAGGGCTCTTTTGATACAGGCCACTTTCACACTATATTGGTTTTGAGGAGTAAGGTTGGTAAGCGTAGCGTTAAGATTAAAAATCTTATATGCACCACTATCACCTAATAAAACATCTGTTCTTACTGCTCTAAGTTTATCATTAATAAAAATGCCGCAGGCAAAACTTGCTGAGCCTGTTCCTGTTTTTTGAACCGTAGTCTGAAAGGAAAATGTAGCTTTATTTACCATATTGGTTACAGAAAATGTATCCACTGTTCCCGGAAGCACAGTCCAGTTCCCCGCTAAAGCATCTCCGTCGTTATAAGGAGTAGTAGCCCCATTTGGCGCTACAAAAGTAACTCCTGTTTTATCAGCAACCGTATTGATTGAAAAAACAGACATACTTCCCTGTCCATCTGCAATTTTTATCGCTTTCCAGTCATTGGTAGCCAGGTCTGCATTATTGTGAAATATATCACCTGCTGTTCCGGCAGATCCTCTCAGTACATCTGTACCTCCTGTTCTTAATTCTTTTCCAACATTCAGATCTCCGTTTACATCCAGCATGTTAGTCGGACTAGGAGTATTAATACCCACTTGGGCAGTAGCTGCAACAGTGAACAGAAGTGACGTTACAAATAATATTTTTTTCATAATCCGCTTTTAGTTTATAATGGTGTTAAACACTTCTGGAACTTCATATACATCTACTTTAAGAGATGATTGTGAAATAAAGCCATTAATATTGGTATATACATTCGTTCCTATCGTAAGGGTATTGCCGGACGTTCCATAAGAACCCAATCTTGTACAGGCAACATCTACGGTGTGATTTCCTTTCGCAAGATTATCTACAATACCAATCTGAGTATGGGTAAGGAAAGGATATGTACTGCTGATTGCCTTTAAGTTTCTCTGTCTCAGATTCACAAGCTTATTGTCTACAAAAATTCCACAGGCATAATCTATTGAGGTATCTGTAGATCCAGCCGCTCCGAAGTCCGCCTGCACAACCGTTTCAAACTGGAAGTACGCTTTACTTTGAGTACTGAATACACTGATCACCTGTGAAAGATTGTTTATTTTTTTAAAATTAGTAAGAGTGCTGATGTCTTTTCCTTTGGTAAAAGTTCCCCCTCTGGAAGCCAATCCTACCGATGAATCTTCAGAAGAAGAAAATGAAACCCCTACTTTATCTGAAAAAGAGTTGTTATAAATCAGGTAAAATTTATTAGGTTCATATTCAGGAATACGAAGTGATTTCCAGATCGGGGCAAAACCTTCTCCCTGGGACACAAGCAATTGATCGTTATTCCCCTGAGATATTGAGTTATCGGTTGTGTTAAGAACCGCGATTTTATTTCTTAGGTTTACATCTCCGTTTACATCAAGAGTGGCTTTAGGAGTATCTGTTTTTATACCTACCTGAGCTGAAGCCAAAAGTCCTATGGTCAGAAACAGTGTTGATAATAGTTTTTTCATCATTAGTTGGTTTTATAGCTCACGTATTCAATAACGTCCATTTTCATAGTAGATTCCAAAGTGAATGCACTGGAAGCTCCGTTTGAAGCCTGTACATTACGTCCGATAGCAAATTGTGAAGTAGAATTTGAAGTATCAATCTTTCTGCATGCAATCTCAATCGTATGAGCTCCAACAGGAACATTTTGTTCAGTATAATTAAGGGTAAAGATATAGTCCTGAAGACCATTTTTCCCGCTGTTATTGTTAGAGGCAATTCTATCCGGGCGTACCGCTACCAGAGTTCCGTTTCTGAAAACACCGCAGGCAAATCTTACACTTTCTATTGTTGTAGAGGTAGGTGCTTTGATTTCGATCCCTGTCTGGAACTGATAGGTAAGTCTGTTCTTACCATTTTTGATGGTGAAGTCATTCTTTAGCCCATCAATTTTTTTCCATATTCCTTTGGTAGCATCAGTAATATTGTCTCCAACATTGTTTTTGTAGACACCATCACCTGCAGTACCATCAGTAAGTGATATAATACCTGCTTGATCTGACGACAGATAAGAGTTGATCAACTTATACTGTCCCTCTTCCATAAAGGAAATGTTCAAAGACTTCCACACGGGAGGTAAACCCTCACCCTGAGAAACCAAAACCTGGCCGTTTAACCCGGCATTTCCAGCCTGAGTTGAAGTTCCGCCTACTCTAAGTTCTTTTCTTAAGGTGGTTTTTCCATTCACGTCAAGAACAGATTTAGGTTTTGCAGTACCTATTCCCACCTGTGCGTTAGCGCAGAGAGAAAGAAATCCAGCCGCGCAGCAATATATAATTTTTTTCATAATAAGGACTGCAAAGGTACGCAATGAAGCCCTAAAAATTCCAGTTATATATCCATAAACCTATAGAAATAAACAGATTACAACATAGAATTAATCACACATAAAAGTAGAATTATTTCTACATAACTCCACTTTTTATGTTTAAAAAAAATTAATTAATGTCTCAAACCCTTACTGTACGGGGATCTACAGGATTTTTTTAATCATAGGAAAGTGATTTTAACGGGCTTAAAACGGCCTTAATTCCCTTTTAAAGGAATATTAGCCAATAAAAACATGATAACAATCACAAAAAAGCGTATAAAAATTTAAGATTTTTATACGCTTTTCACATCTTTTACAAATTTGTTTACAACAAACAAAACCTATAATTTAATTATGCTCAATAATAGCTTTTAGCAGCATATTAACCTCATCTACGTTTTTCACTCTTTCCTTCCTCATCATCAGTTGATTACCTTCTTTTCCTGACTTCTCTTTAAGCTGTGCTTCAGCCGGATTTCGGGTTAAGTAATTAATAATATGCCTGAATCTATCCGTCTGGTAGAATTTATCCTGAGGATTTCCTGGGAAGTATCCTAAGAACACTCCATTTTTCATAACAATCTTCTCAAAACCTATATCTGCAGCAAGCCATTTCAGAGAAACACTTTTCAACAGATTGACAGCTTCTTTCGGCAATGCTCCGAAACGGTCAATCAGTTCAAGTTCAAACTGATGAAGATCCGATTCATTATTAATTTCTGCAATTTTCTGGTACAGCATCAATCGTTCCTCAGTATTGGAAATATAGAAATCAGGTAACATCAGCTCCAGATCAGTATCGATATTGACATCTTTCACAGATTTGAAAAGCTTTTGTCTGTCTTCCTCGTTTTCAAACAGACTTTCAAAGTCGGCATCATCTTTCAGCTCTTCCAGCGCTTCCTGCATTAGTTTCTGATAAGTTTCAAACCCCATTTCATTGATGAATCCACTTTGTTCAGCACCCAACAGGTCACCGGCACCACGGATTTCAAGGTCTTTCATTGCAATCTGGAAACCACTTCCCAGGTCCGAAAACTGTTCAATGGCTTCAAGACGTTTTCTGGCATCGGAAGTCATCATATCATATGGCGGCGTAATCAGATAACAGAACGCTTTTCTGTTACTACGTCCTACCCTTCCTCTCATCTGATGCAGATCTGCCATCCCAAACCTCTGTGCATCATTGATGAAAATAGTATTGGCATTCGGGACATCCACCCCACTTTCTACAATAGTCGTGGATACAAGAACATCATATTTTCCTTCCATAAAGTCCAGAACATTCTTCTCCAGCTGCTTGCCTTCCATCTGCCCATGTCCTGTAATCACTCTTGCATCCGGAACCAATCTCCGAATAAGTCCTGCAATATCTTTCAGGTTTTCAATCCTGTTATTAATGAAATAAACCTGTCCATCCCTCTGAAGCTCATAAGAAACGGCATCACGGAGAATCTCTTCATTAAATCCTATCAATTGTGTATCTACAGGCTGTCTGTTAGGTGGTGGTGTTTTGATAACAGATAAATCCCTTGCTGCCATTAATGAAAACTGCAAGGTCCTTGGAATAGGAGTCGCTGTCAGCGTAAGTGTATCCACATTATTTTTAAGTGTTTTCAACTTATCCTTTACTGAAACCCCAAACTTATGCTCTTCATCAATAATCAACAGACCCAGATCTTTAAACTTCACAGAACTACTTACCAGCTGATGTGTTCCGATAATAATATCTACTTTTCCATTCTTTAAAGCATCTAAGGTTTCCGATTTCTGCTTGGCAGTTCTGAATCTGTTCACATAGTCTACATTTACAGGAAAATCTTTCAGCCTTTCTTTAAAACTTCTGTAATGCTGAAAAGCAAGAATGGTTGTTGGGACCAATATAGCAACCTGCTTACCGTCTGTCGCCGCTTTAAATGCCGCACGGATGGCAACTTCCGTTTTACCGAAACCTACATCACCACAAACTAGCCTGTCCATAACGGTATCAGCTTCCATATCTTTCTTTACATCCACTGTTGCTTTTTCCTGATCCGGAGTATCTTCGTAAATAAAGCTGGCTTCCAGTTCATTCTGCAGATAAGAATCCGGGGTATAAGCAAAACCTTTTGCCGTTTTTCGCTGTGCGTATAATTGAATAAGGTCAAAAGCAATTTGTTTTACCTTCGCTTTTGTTTTTTGTTTCAGGGATTTCCAGGTAGGAGAACCAAGTTTGCTCAAAACAATCTCTTTTCCCTCCGGTCCGTTGTATTTCGAAATCTTATGCAGGGAGTGAATACTTACATATAATAAGTCTCCGTTTTTATAAGTCAGTTTGAAACATTCCTGAATCTTACCGTCATTATTTACTTTGACCAGTCCCATAAATTTTCCGATCCCGTGATCGATATGGGCAATATAATCCCCTATTTTCAGAGACATCAGATCTTTCAATGTAAGCTGTTCTGATTTCGCAAAAGTATTCTTCGCCTTATATCTCTGATAACGGTCAAAGATCTGGTGGTCCGTATAAACAAGAAGCTTGTGGCCGTTGTCTACAAATCCCTCATGCAGCTCAGATTTAAAGCTTTTAAAAGGAAGTTCATGTTCCAGCTCTTCAAAAATAGACTCCAGTCTTTCTTTCTGCTTTTCTGTTGAAAAGGAAATCCAGGTATCAAATCCGCTGTTCTGTTTTTCTTCAATATCTTCAATCAGCAGTTCAAAGTTTTTATGAAAAGAAGGCTGAGGAAGCTGCTCCATCTTAATCTCAGTAATTTCTTTCAATCCTTCGATCACTGACCCGCCAAAATCAATTGTTTTGAATTTTTTATAATCGAATAAAAACTCCTGATCAGAAATAAAAAGCTCCTGAGGAGTTCTGTGGGCAATATCTTTACTTAATGCATCATACTTCTCCAGGGACTTTTCATAGAATGTTCTGATCTTCTGTATTCCTATCATTCCATTTTTAGAAACTACAAAGCTTTCATCTGGCAATAGCTGCAGCAATGACACCCTGCTTCCTGTAACAGAGAAATTCATGTTGGAAACCAATTGAAAATCCTTTACCTTATCTACAGAAAGCTGGGTTTCGATATCAAAAGTTTTAATGCTTTCCACTTCATTACCGAAGAATGTAATCCTGTATGGCTTTTCGTATGAATAAGAAAAAACATCTACAATCCCCCCTCTTACAGAAAACTCTCCCGGTTCCGAAACAAAATCTGCCTGCTGAAAATGATAATGCGTGAGCAGCTCATCTACAAAATCAAAGTCCAGCTGATCCCCTACTTTTATATGATGAGAGATTGCTTTAAAATCTTCTTTTTTCAGTACTTTTTCAGATAAAGCTCCGGCATAGGCCACAATAACTTTCGGAGATCTTCCGGAATTAATTTTATTTAAAACTTCAGTTCTTAAAACCAGATTGGCATTTTGTGTTTTTTCTACCTGATAAGGCTCAAGGTGAGTGGCCGGAAAATACAGCACCTTATCTTTACCTAGAAGATCTTCCATCTCAGTATTGGCATACAGTGCATCCTCTTTATCATCTACCAGATAAAGAATATTTTTCTTTTGAACTAAAAAAAGCTCAGCCACAAAAATAGAAACCGAAGATCCTGCACTTCCCTTTACGGCAATATGCTGGTTGTTTTCTAACCGGGTGAAAATTTCTTTCCCGAACTCTTTCTGCATCAGATCTGGAAGAAACTTTTCGTTGATGGATTTTAATTGCATAAATAGTATTGGTATAAACGACAAAAGCGATTTCGGGAGTTTTCCGAAACCGTTGATGATATACAAAGGTACGGATATTTTTTTCTTTCATTAAAAAGCCAGATACTTTCGGATTTAAAATGAATGACTTAGCATAATAAATCTTAAATTTTTACAAATTTATTTAAGAACCCGTTAAAAAAAACGAATTATTCCTTCATGGCATAGTGTTTGGGAATTTAAGCCTAACCAAACATTTAAGTATTATGAAAAAAGCAATTAAAATCTTAGGAGTTATGATGCTGTTAGTATTTACAGCATTATCTTTTTCGTCGTGCAGTAAGGATGATGACCCGGTAAACAATGAATTCTTTGCAGGAACATACAAAGGCAGTGTTTCTTATAACGATGGCGGGTCTACCAATATAAGCACAGATAACGGGAGTGTTTTTGTAACGAAAATCGCCAGTGGTACCAAGTATAATTTCGCTTTCTCAAACAGCATTCCGGATCTTAACGGAATAGAGTTTAATCAGGAAGGAGATCATACTCTTGTTATGATTGGTTCTACAGCAACCTCTTATATCAGAATTGACAACAATACGTTAAAAATACTCTACGCAAAGGATGGTAAAACGTGGACAGCCAACTGTACGCGCTAACCTCCTGTCTATTTATATATTATTGCAAGCCTGTTTTCAGATGAAAACAGGCTTTTCTATTGTAAATAAGCGTTTTAATTTTTTTTTAAGCAGTAATAAACTTTAGTTAAGTTTAAAAATCCAACTTTTTCAGCCTGCTTTTTGCATATCTTTATTCAACAAAAAACAAACAGTAATTCTTATGAAAAAATTATTATCTGCAATGTCATTGATCCTTGGATTAGGACTTGCAACTGCTCAGCAGACTGCTCCCGCTACAAGCACTCAGGCTCATGCACCTGTAAAAACTACAGTGAAAGCCGCTAAACCTGCAGAAGTAAAAGCTGCAAAACCAGCAATGGATGCAAAAGCAGCGAAGCCTGCACAACCGGCTGCCAAAATGAAAAAAGACGGCACACCTGACAAGAGATATAAAGAAAACAAGCATCTGAAAAAAGATGGTACTCCTGATAAAAGGTACAAGGTGAACAAATAAGCATAACATTAACATATAGTTGTTATTTTCATAATCAAATTTCGAAAAGCCGGTGGAACTTGTTCCATCGGTTTTTTTTATGTGAAGCTTTGTAAAAAATGATTCCATATTCTCTACTTATTTATAAATTTGACCCATGTTAAACTTCTTCAAGAAAAATGCGGCTTTGATTTGGGCAAAGAAACACGTCCAAAAAGCGGAGGATTTCAAAAAAAATGCAGAGAAAAACCAGGAGGATTTATTACTTTCTCTGGTTAATACGGCTCAAAAAACACTTTTTGGCCGGGAACATGATTTTGAAAACATCCGTTCTGTGAAAGATTTTCAGGACAGAGTTCCGGTAGCAGATTATGAAGATCTTAAACCTTATATAGAGCGGGTGAAAAAAGGGCAGGCCAATATTCTATGGACAGAAACACCTGAATATTTTGCCAAAACCTCGGGAACAACTTCCGGATCTAAATATATTCCGATTTCCAAAGAAGGAATGCCGCTTCAGGTTGCCGGTGCCCAAAGTGCTTTATTTCATTATATCAGTAAAAAGAATAATGCGGACTTTGTAAACGGGAAAATGATTTTTCTGCAGGGAAGCCCTGAGCTGGAAGAAGTTTTTGGAATAAAAACAGGAAGATTATCCGGCATTGTAGCACATCATATCCCTAATTATCTACAGAAAAACCGTCTGCCAAGCTGGGAAACCAATATTATGGAAGACTGGGAAGCCAAAGTAGATAAAATCATTGAAGAAACGGAACGTGAAAACATGACGCTGATCTCAGGAATTCCACCATGGCTGATCATGTATTTTGAGAAGCTAACAGAAAAACACAGCAAAAAGATCAAACAGCTTTTCCCGAATCTGCAGCTTATCGTTACCGGAGGTGTCAATTACGAACCTTACCGTGATAAAATGGAGGATCTTCTGGGAGGAAAAGTAGATATCATCCAGACATTTCCCGCTTCTGAAGGCTTTTTTGCTTTTCAGGACGATTATACAAAAGAAGGTCTTCTGCTGCTGACCAATCATGGAATTTTCTATGAATTTATTCCTTTGGAAGAATATGGCAAGCCTGGAGCGAGAAGATTAACGTTAAAAGAAATTGAGCTTCATAAAGATTACGCACTGATCCTTACCACTAATTCCGGACTGTGGGCCTACTCTATCGGTGATGTTGTAAGGTTTATCAGCAAAGATCCTTACAGGGTTCTGGTAAGCGGCAGGACCAAACATTTTACTTCGGCATTCGGGGAACACGTGATTGCTTTTGAAGTGGAAGAAGCGATGAAAGCTACTCTTGAAAAATATCCGGCACAGATTACAGAATTCCATCTTGCTCCGCAGGTAAACCCGGGTGAAGGACTTCCATACCATGAGTGGCTGATAGAATTTGAAAAGGAACCGGAGGATTTGGAAGTATTCAGAGATGAGCTGGATCTGCAGCTGAGAGCAAGAAACACCTATTATGACGATCTTATTTCCGGAAATATTTTACAGAAACTGCATATTACCAGACTTAAAAAGAATGCCTTTCATGAATATGCCAAATCCCAGGGGAAATTGGGAGGCCAAAACAAGACTCCGAGATTGGCTAATGACAGAAACATTGCAGATATCTTAGAAATTTACAAAAAATAATCATATTTTTTCAATTCCAAAAACGTATATTCGAAAAAAATTATAAATTTGAAAAACTAAAAGAAAATAATGAAAGCATCTGTACTGTTGAAATCATCTTTACTAACCTCTTTATTTGTTATTACGTCTTGTGCGACGACAAAATACAGCGAAGATATTTCAAAAAACAACTACTCTAATCTTGAAGCCGGAAAAATCTACAAAGTAACAATGAGAGATGGTTCTCCGAAACAAACCATCTTATTCAGAAACGTGGTGGGTGATAATCTTGTAGGTACAGCAGGCAAGAAAGACAGTACGGAAGTCATCATCCCTAAATCAAATGTAGCGGCTGTAAAAGACAGAAGAAAAGCAAGAATTGCTGCCGGAGCTACTCTTATCGGAGCTGCGGGTGTTGCTGCCATCGTAATCAGTTCTTCAAGAGCTGACTAAAATAGATTTTATCTTTTGAGGTATATTTAATATATCTTTCAAAAATTGTCATATGGATAGCCCTAAATAAATTTTTAGGGCTATTTTTGTTCATGATTTCCTTTACCCCGTTACAAACATTACAAAATGTTGAGTTCAGAAATCTTCTCACCGGGAGATTTTTTATTGTTTTAGCTTTCAGAATGCTGGCCACTTTATTAGGATGGTGGGTGTATCAATTAACAAAAGATCCTTTTTCAATAGGCCTTATCGGGTTATCGGAGGTAATTCCTGCTGTAAGCTGTGCACTGTATGCCGGACATGTTATTGATATGAATGAGAAAAAGAGACTGCTTCTAATCTGTAACTATGCTTATATTTTCCTGATCGGACTGCTGCTGATTCCTGCCTTCTTTGATGTAGAAATGCATTTCACCGGACATCAGATCACCTATTATATCTATGGAGTTATCTTTTTCACCGGAATAGCAAGGGCATTCATTGGTCCTATTGTTCCTTCCATGATTCCTAAAATTGTAAAGAAAGAAAACCTTCCCAATGCGGTTACTCTGAACCAGGCCACTTTCCTGATATCTTCTGTGTGCGGACATGCGGTAGGTGGTATTCTTATTGGGTTTATCGGTGTAAAATGGACATTGGTCGCTATTTTAGCATTAATATTTGTGGCTTCATTGTTTTTCTGGCAGCTTCACAAACAGCATTCGGAGTACAAAAAGGAAACGGTAAATGTTGTGGAAAGTATGCGTGAAGGAATTTCTTATATTTTCAAAACCAAAGAAATTTTAGGAGCATTATGTCTTGATATGTTTGCTGTACTTTTTGGAGGTGCAGTGGCTATGATTCCTGTATTTGCTACTGATATTCTAAATTCGGGAGCTGAAGGTTTCGGATTGCTGAACGCGGCATCTGATATTGGATCAATGTGTATCATTACCATTCTGTCCATTGTTCCTCTCCGAAAGAATCAGGGGAAAATACTTCTTGCAGTTGTTACCGGATTCGGGCTTTGTATCATTGGTTTCGGTTTATCCAAATTGTATTGGCTGTCTTTCATGTTCCTTGTGATGAGCGGGATGCTTGATGGAATTTCCGTGGTCATCCGGGGTACCATTGTACAGTTAAAAACACCTGATCATATAAGAGGACGTGTTCTCAGTGTAAATTCAATTTTCATTATGTCCAGCAATGAAATGGGACAGTTTGAAAGCGGTGTTATGGCAAAATTACTAGGAGTAGTGCGCTCTGTTGTATTTGGCGGCTGTATGACTGTTTTAGTTGCCCTGCTTGTAGGAAGCACCAATCCTAAATTGAGGAAGATGCAATATTAATTTATTGTTTATCAGTCTATTTAAAAATCTGTTACAAAAAAAATCAGAATTCGAAATACTTAAAATCAGAATAGAACGTTTTCTATTCTGATTTTACTTTTATAGGTGTTTTTTCAAAATTATTCAAAGGATTAAATCCCAAATATTCAGTGAAACCATTAATATCTTTATGACCTCTGTATAATTTAACTTAAATAACAAAATACAATATTATAAATCAATATATTAGTTTCATTAAATATATCTCAAAATCTTTAATTTAACGTTAATAATTTTTTATATTTGCTTGATAAAATATCCCCCTATGTATAAACTTTTACTAATTTTTAGTTTTTTCATTGTAAATTATTCGGCAAAAGCCCAGAATTTCACTGACAAAGCGTTAACCCAAGCCGTTTTGCAGCTCAACGCTTCCAAAACAGCTAATGATTACGACAATGTTTTCAATAAATTTTCAGGAGCAAAAACTTCAGAAACGTGGCAGTCTAATTATTATGCCGCTGTTGCTCTCTACCTTAAAAATGAAACCCTGTTAAAGAAATCATCCGGAGCAAGCCTTATGGATGACAATGCTTTTGCCAGAAAAATAGCAACAGGAATATGGACAGCACAAAGAGATAACGCTGAGATCAATATATTATTAGGTTTACTGTATGTTCAGAAAATTCAGATTGATGGCTCTCAAAACAGTCAACCGGATCAGGATGTCATCTCTCAAAGTATAGTAAAAGCTGAAACCCACTCTGTCAACAATCCAAGACTGACTGTTCTTCAGGCAAAAATCAAAGAAAAATCTGGTGATCAACAGAATGCTGACATTTTATACCGTAAGGCTTTAAACGAATTTTCCAACCCAAACTCTTCAGACAGTAAATCTCCAACATGGGGAAAACAACTTGTACCTTCTGTTCAATAATTTGAAGATAAAAAATTAAAATGATCCACATGAAAAAACATCTACTCGTTTTTCTATTTTTCTTAGCTCAAATGGCTTTTGCACAGCAGGACTGTATTACTGCCATACCGATATGCAGCGATGCCGCTATTTCTCTTACGCCTAACGGCTGGGGAACTGTCAAAGAAGGTCAGGTGGGCTGCCTTGGCCCTAATGGAGAGAGTAATTCCATATGGCTTACTTTCAGCATAGAAACTGCCGGAACACTTACTTTTGTAGTAACTCCTACAGGTCCCACTGCTGTGGGTATTGACTATGACTTTGCCTTGTATGGTCCCAATCACAACTGCGCCAATACAACAGCTACCCCATTAAGATGTTCTTATGCCGGCGTTAATGGAAGCATCATCAACCCTACCGGGCTTAACATGACTTCTACGGACACAACTGAAGGAGGAGGCGGCGACGGTTATGTAAAATACATTGATGTGCTTCCCGGACAAGTATACCATCTTCTTTTAAATAATTATTCTATAGACATTGCTCCATTTACCTTAACTTTTGGAGGAACAGCTAAGCTTCTTACTCCGTTTGATCATAATTCGTCACAGGTTTATCAACCTAATCCGTTTTTACAGCCTGGCCCTACCCAAAACGGAGAGATCCCCGTATGTGGGAAAATTGTAAACTATGATTTTTCTACATTTTCTGCACAGATCTTAAATGCCAACCCTAATTTTGTAGTAAAATATTATGCTTCAGCAACAGATGCATTAGACGATTCAAACGCAATTACTACGCCTACGAATATTAATGTAGCTACCACTTACACTTATGCAATCAGCTATGTTGATCCAAATAGCTCGACCAGCTTCTTGAATCAGTGTAGAGAATACGGACAGATAAAATTCATTGATAAATCTTTTACACTGAACCCTGCAACACTTACTTCTTGCAGCAACAATAATTCAGGAACTGCAATGTATGATCTATCTACAGCAACTGTAGGAGCTGCTCCCAATCATATATTAAAGTATTATCCTACCATGTATGATCTTACCCATGGAACCAATGAGATCACCAATCCTTACATGTTCGTTTCGGCAGAAGGTTCAGTTTTTGTAAAAGCAACCAACGAATTTGGATGTACAGCTGCTGCTGAAATTACACTTAAATTCTATCCTTTGGTTACAGCGACAGATGGTTCATTAAGATCTTGCTTTATAGAATCAAACCCATCTACTGCCTTATTCAATCTGGCAAACGCTGCGGTTACAAGTCCTACAGGAACCACAACCAAGAGATATTTCCCATCATTGACAGATGCAATAGATGCGACAAACGAAATTTTAGGATTTAATAATTATAATGCTCCAAGTGGATTTGTATACGTTAGAGTATCAGACAACCGCGGATGTTATACCGTTGCAAAAATCACCCTAACAGTAATTGCTCCTGTGACATCAAGTGTTCTGAAAGATAAGATTATCTGTATGGAAGACACCACAACTCTTGATGCCGGCCCAGGCTTCAACGGTTATGAATGGAGCACAGGAGCAACCACTCAGTCTATCAAAAATGTAGGAGTAGGAA
Organism: Chryseobacterium indologenes; assembly: GCF_018362995.1. Classification (NCBI taxonomy): domain Bacteria; kingdom Pseudomonadati; phylum Bacteroidota; class Flavobacteriia; order Flavobacteriales; family Weeksellaceae; genus Chryseobacterium; species Chryseobacterium indologenes. The sequence goes on along the minus strand of NZ_CP074372.1, from coordinate 3,728,262 downwards.
TTTACTGGGTAAAACTGAAAACAGGAGATTGTATCGCAACACAAAAAGTCACTGTATACCCTTCTGATCAGCCGGTTGTATCAAGCATTGATGTTTCCAACACTACATTAACAATCAATGTTATAGGAGGAACACCGGATTACCAGTATTCTATGGATAAAATCATATGGCAGCCTTCCAATACATTCTCGAATGTAGCAAGAGGAACATATAAAGTATATGTAAAAGATGCTTTTGACTGCGAACCTATTGAAGTTACCGTAGTGGTTCCTAATCTGATCAATATGATTACTCCAAACGGAGATGGTGTGAACGACGTTGTAGATTATTCTGCAATTGCAGACAAACAAAACCTGGTATTGAGTATCTTTGACAGATACGGAACAAAAATCCACCAGGGAGACAAATCCAATGGATACAAATGGGACGGAACCATTGCAGGGAAGAAGATTCCTACTGGTACATACTGGTATTCTGTAACATGGAATGAGAATGACAAGAAGAACACTCCGTTCAAGTTTTCAGGTTGGATCGTTGTAAAAAACAGAGAATAATCATTATATAATATGAGAAAGCCGCTTTGGCGGCTTTTTCTTTTAACAAACCATGAAAAATTAATTGATCCCAATTTTGTTTAACAAAAATCGTTTCAACAATGAAAAAAATACTACTTCTTTTTATTTTATTGATAACACAGATAGTCTACTCACAGTCAGATTGTATCACAGCAATTCCAATCTGTGGTAACTCAGACATTTCTTACACGCCTTCGGGACCTGGGAATATTATAGAAATTCTTAACGCAAACGGAGGATGTCTCAGCACCAACGAAAGATATACCGTTTGGTACACTTTCACTGTATCTACACCAGGTACTCTTGCATTTAAAATAAAACCTAACGATCAGGGTGATGATTACGATTTTGCAGTCTATGGACCTACAGCAAACGGCTGTGCTTCTTTACAGAATGCAGATCACGTCTTCATACAGCCTATAAGATGTAACTATAGCGGGACTCCGGGAGACACAGGTCTGGATCTTGCTCTTGCTCCTCCTGCAGTATTTCCTACCAATCCTCCCGGCACTACAGCCAGCATGAACAATGGTAAATGGAGCCCATATATGGATGTATTAGTAGGTCAAACCTATTATTTGGTTATTGATAACTTCAGTAGATCCATTAATGGTTTTTCTATGGAATGGTCAGGTACTGCAAGTTTAAGCTCTGCATTTAACGATCCTGTTCTTTCTCCTAATCCATTTATCCCACCGGGAATTCCTGGAGCTACTCCTAATGATCCAGCCCAGGTAATGGTTTGTTCTTTACCTTCACAATTCGATTTTACAACCCTGTCAGCAGCTATCATTAATGGTAACAGTACTAACTTCAAGGTTACGTATCATAAGACAACCAATGATGCTCTTACAGGAGAAAACCCTCTTACAATAGCAACTGTAGACGGAACAACAACCTATTATTACAGAATTGTATATAAAGACCCGAATAACCCAACCAACCCTATCAACGGATGTTTCATAACAGGGAAATTTAAGTTTGTGAATGTAGGCATCTCAGCCAATACCGCTACTTTATATTCTTGTAATAACAATGGAGCCGGTACTGCAAAATATAATTTAACGACAGCTAATGTATTCGGCGGAGGTGGAGCAACCATCAAGTATTATACTACCGTTGATGATATGAATGCAGAAGTCAACGAAATCACTGACCCTACCAACTATATTTCTCCGGAAACAACTATATATGTAAAAGTAATTTCTGCTTTCGGGTGTAAAGCAACTACTACCATCAGGCTATTGTTCTACCCAACGGTAGTATTAAAAGATGCTGTACTTCAAAACTGTTATATTGATAACGATGTTACCCGTTCAACTTTTGATCTTTCTAAAGCAGATATCGGAGTACCTGTACCAACACCTACAGGAACGATCATCAAATATTATACATCGGTAGCTGATGCCAAAGCCCAAATTAACCCTATTACATTGCCATTTAACTATCTTTCAGAAAGCAAAACGGTATTTGTAAGAGTAGACAATGACAAACAGTGTTATTCAATTGCTAAGATTGAACTGAAAGTATTACCTCCTGTAAAATCAGCAGTATTAAAAGATAAAACGATTTGTGCTGAAAGCAAAACCACATTGGATGCCGGACCTGGATTCGACAGCTATGAGTGGAGCACAGGGGAAACTACACAATCTATCAATAACGTAGGAGTAGGAGTTTATTTTGTAAAACTTCAGACCGGAAAATGTTTCACTCTTCAGGAAGTACGTGTACATCCAAGCCTTCAGCCGGTGATTTCCGGGATAGAGATCTCAAACAACAACATTACCGTTACCGCTACAGGTGGAGTTCCTCCATATAAGTTTTCTGTAGACGGCATCAACTGGCAGGATTCCAATACATTCACAGGACTTCCAAGAGGCGAGAATACGGTGTATGTAAAAGATACTTATAATTGTACTCCTGTTCAGGTGACAGTTACTGTTCCTAACCTTATTAACGCTATCACTCCAAACGGAGACAACGTAAATGATGTTATTGACTACTCTGCACTGGCATACAAGAAAAACCTTGTCTTCGTTGTGTATGACAGATATGGAAACAAACTTCATGAAGCCAACAAAATGAGAAATTTCACTTGGGACGGAACTGCTTTCGGTAAGAAAATCCTGACAGGAACTTACTGGTACACGATCTCATGGAACGAAAATAATAAAGACAATACAGAAACCAAATATTCAGGATGGGTATTGGTAAAAAATAAAGAATAAGTTATACTCAATCTTTAAAAAAATCACCTCGGACCGAGGTGATTTTTTTTATCAACAAGATCAATCTCCTGTTGACAGCATTTTCCGAAAGACTGCCAATAAATTGTTGAATACTATTTTTTTATTATTTTTTAAATAAACTATCTTTGCACCATGGCGCAGAAAGAAACATTATCATCCCTGACACACGGAAACTTTGCAAAAGAATTGTCTATTGCGGATGGGAAAATGCCTCCCAATGCAGTGGATTTTGAAAGACTTGTTATCGGAACTTTTTTGATTGACAAAAAAGGTCTTGACCATTCCATTGACCTTCTTACTTCAGAAGTATTCTATGATCCGAGACATCAGGTCATCTTTTCTACCATTTTAAAGCTTTATGAAAGCAACCATCCGGTAGATTTAATGACCATTATTCAGGAATTAAAAAAAGAAGATAAGCTAAGCCAGGCCGGCGGTGACCACTATATCATTGACCTGACGATGGGAGTAAGTTCATCTGCCCATATTGAATACCATGTACGTGTTATTCTTGAAAAATATATTTTAAGAAGCCTTATCAATGTTTCTGCTAATGTTATCGACTCTTCTTATAAGGAATCAACAGACGTTTTCGAACTTCTTGATAAAGCAGAACAATCTTTCTTCGAAATTACCAACGGAACCATTAAAAAGGGATTCGATACTGCCAATTCATTAGTAAAGCAGGCTATTGATACGATTAAATCTTTAAAAGATAAACAAGGACTTTCAGGGGTTCCTTCAGGATTCAGAGATGTGGATAAGGAAACCGGTGGATGGCAGAACTCTGACCTTATCATTATTGCAGCCCGTCCGGCGATGGGAAAAACGGCATTTCTTCTTTCAATGGCAAGAAATATTGCAGTGGGACACAAAATTCCTATGGCTCTTTTCTCTCTCGAGATGGCATCAGTACAGCTTATCACCAGGATGATTGCTTCTGAAACAAGAATCTCTTCTGAAAAACTAAGAAAAGGAACGCTGGATGATGAAGAATGGCAGAGACTATTCTCCAATGTATCTGAACTGGAAAACGCTCCTTTATATATTGATGAAACTCCTTCCCTTTCGATATTCGATTTCCGTGCAAAATGCCGAAGACTTGTTATGCAGCATGGAGTAAGACTTATCATGGTCGACTACCTTCAGCTGATGACAGCCGGAAGCAGCAATGGAAAAGGAGTTGGAAACCGTGAACAGGAGATCTCTATGATTTCACGTTCATTAAAGGCAATTGCAAAAGAACTTAACGTTCCGGTGATTGCTCTTTCCCAGCTTTCGAGAAGTGTGGAAGCCCGTCCGGGAAAAAGACCTCAGCTTTCAGATTTGAGGGAATCCGGGGCGATTGAGCAGGATGCGGATATTGTATCTTTCATCTTCAGACCAGAATATTATAAAATTACCGTTTGGGATAATGATGAAGAAGGACAGGAAACTTCTACTGAAAACCAGGCCGAGCTGATTATTGCAAAGCACAGGAATGGTGCTACGGCAGATGTCCGACTATCTTTCTTAAAGCATTTTGCAAAATTTGGTGATATTGAAGCGGCAATGGACGGAGCCGGAGGAGGATACCCTTCCAACTTTGGAGAACCGAGCGGCTTTGATAAAATCAAAACCACCATTCAGCCAGGGGCAGCATTTGACCTTCCGGACAGCTCAAAACTTTCCGGCTCATCAATGAATGACTTTGATGATGATGACGATTTTCCGTTTTAAGTTGAAGCTTAAACCCAATTCAGTTTAAATTCACAACCCATAATTCAATTTTTAAAAAGCAGATTTGAGAATCGAAATTTATACCGACGGGGCTTGCAGCGGAAATCCGGGAAAAGGCGGATATGGAATTCTCATGCGCGTTCCTGAAAAAAATTATCAGAAAACATTTTCTAAAGGGTTTAGAAAAACCACCAACAACAGAATGGAACTTCTGGCAGTCATCACTGCACTGGAAAAACTGAAATCTACAGAAAACGAGATCCATGTATATACTGACAGCAAGTACGTATCTGATGCGATCAACCAAAACTGGATTGCCGGGTGGATCAAGCGAGGCTGGAAGAATGTAAAGAACCCCGACCTCTGGAAAAAATTCGTTGAGTTATACAACAAACACACCCCTAAAATGCATTGGGTAAAAGGCCATGCAGGGCACTTTGAGAACGAGCTTTGCGACAAACTAGCAGTTGCAGCAGCCAATTCTTCCGATCTCGAAATTGATACTTATTTTGAGGGTTTGGATAGCAATTCCTTATTTTAATTTAATTCATATAAATACGTAATCCATACTACAATATTCACCATTACATCATAATAAGCAGTGTTTTTTTAAAATATTATTAAAATTTTAGCAAAATTAACACTAAATACATATTATTTAATCGGGATTTAATATCTTTACACATTAATCAAAGTCCCCTTTAAATGAATAAAAATCTATTATTGTATTTATCTGTTTTTTTACTCTGTATAGCCGGGAAGTCCTTTGCCCAGACTTATCAGCTTACCGGAAACCCAGTGACTACTACTGGATGGACGATGGTTTCCCCTACCCAGGTAAACACAGATTTTATTCAGCTCACCCCGGATACCAATAACCAATCCGGCTCTATCAGACTGAATGACCCTATCAACTTAAAATATTGTGATAAATGGAGAGTGGAATTTGATTTCAGAATGGATTCCAACCAAACCTCCAACGGAGATGGAATTGCGTTCTGGTATCTGGCCAATCCGCCTGTCGCCAGCGTATTAGGATCCGGATTGGGTGTATCACAAAACGCAGTTGGACTTATCGTAGGACTGGATACTTACAATAACACGACCACTGCTACGATGAGCAAGGTTCACGTTGCTTACGGACAGGTTCAAAATACGACCGATACCAATAACGTTGAATTTTTCAATGTTGCAGGAAGCTCCTTTCACTCACCGGATTTGAACACCACACAACCTTTTCAGGGTACCACCTTTAAGCATGTTGAAGTAACCGCACAGGTAAATCCCGCGGCTCCTACAAGCTGGATCTTAAAAATCACAATAGACGGTAATGTAATTTGTAATCAGTCTTTTGCTCCTTCCGGAACAGCTGCTGCAATGACGGTAGGATATTTTGGATTTTCAGCTTCTACAGGAGGTGCAAGATCAAGACATTCTATTAAAAATGTAAAAATTTATACTGATAAAGTTCCTATTTTACAAAACTCAGCAACTCAGTCTTTCTGTCCTAATCCTACTACCGGATACGGATCTGTAAACCTGACATCTTTCAACTCGCAATTTGTCAGCAATCCTTCAAATTATACATTTAGTTATTATCCACTGGGAAGCTCTACTCCTATTGCTACCCCTGCCAACTATCAATTCAATGCAAATACAACAGTTACTGTTGTTATTAAAGATAATGCAGGACTGCTCTGTGACAACCCGGATGGTAAAATATTACTGGTTCTTGCTCCTTTTAAAGCTGAGGACAAAACGATTACGGTATGTAACAATAACAAAGCAGGAACAGCCACTTTCAACCTGAATACAGCAAATGTCACAGGTGTTCCCGGCGCTGTTAAAAAATATTATAAAACGTTAGCTGATCTTAATGCAGACACGAATGAAATTCAAAATCCAGGCAGTTACTTCTCTGCTCCCGGAGAAGTATATGTAAAAGTAACAACCCCTCAGGGATGTACAGGTACAGCAAAAATAACGCTGGCATTTTACCCGGACACTCCTGTGCAGGAAGCTACACTTAGATCATGCTTTATTGAAACTAATATTACCAGTGCTATTTTTAATCTGACCACTGCGAATGTTACTACATTAAACAGCGGTGTGACAAAAAAATACTACACCTCCATTGCTAATGCTTTAGACGGAACCAATGAGATCATGAATCCCCTTCAGTACTTATCTACAAGTACTGTCGTGTACGCAAAAGTAACAGATGCCAACGGATGTTTCAATATTGCTAAAATCAACCTTATTGTATTACCACCCGTAACATCTTCGGTGTTGAAAGACAAAACCATTTGTATAGGTGAAAAAACAGATCTGGATGCAGGTCCTGGATTTGATGGCTATGAATGGAGCACCGGAGCAACCACCTCATCTGTTAAAGATCTGGGAGTAGGTGTTTATTGGGTGAGACTTAAAACTGGGAACTGTTTCACAACACAGATTGTAAAAATAAACGCATCTGCAAATCCTGTGATTTCCAGCATTGATATTGACAACAACACAATCACAGTGAATGTAGCAGGAGGAAAACCTCAGTATCAATTCTCTCTGGATGGAGTCAACTGGCAGACCAGCAATATATTCACCGGACTTGCAAGAGGAGAAGTAAGAGTGTATGTAAAAGACTTCTACAACTGTACTCCTGTTGAAGTTCAGATTACCGTACCTAATCTGATTAATGCCATCACTCCAAACGGCGATAACGTAAACGACTTTATTGACTATTCAGCACTTGCTTACAAGAAAAATCTGGTATTCATCGTATACGACAGATATGGTAATAAATTATATGAGGCAGGAAAAATGAGAAACTTCACATGGGACGGAACGGCTTCCGGTAAAAAAGTTCTTACAGGAACTTACTGGTACACGATCTCATGGAATGAGAACAATAAAGACAATACAGAAACCAAATATTCAGGCTGGGTGTTGGTTAAAAACAGAGAATAAATTTAGTATCCGGAACTACCTCATATGGGGTAGTTTCGATATTAAAACAAGGATTCTCACCTCCTGAATTTGAAATTAAATATTGTCTTTATAATCAAATTAAACATGTAACAAATCAATTTTATATCAAAAAACAAATAACATCATAATCCATCCACTATGAAAAAAGATATACTCATTTTTTTACTGACTATCTTATTATGCTTGCCGGGAAGGTTATTTTCACAAACATACCAACTTACCGGAAACCCTATAAATACAACAGGTTGGGATCTTGTCTCTGATGCTATAGTAAGCGGAGACTTTGTAAGACTTACCACCGATCAGACCAGCAGATACGGGGCTGTAAAATTATCCACTCCTATTACCCTGAGCTATTGTGATAAATGGAAAGTGGAATTCGATTTCAGAATTGACGGAAACGGAACTGCTCAGTTCGGAAAAGGAGATGGCTTTACTTTCTGGTATCTTGCCAATCCACCTACAGGATTCGTTTCAGGAGGAGGGCTTGGTATTCCCGCAAATGCTTCCGGACTAATGGTTGGTTTTGATATCTTCAATAACACTACTGAGGGGCAGATGAGTAAAGTTCACATTCTTTATGGCACCAATAATACAGCTGGTAATAATATCGAATTCAACACTACTCCGGGAAGTACATTCCATTCTCCGGACCTTATTGCCACTCAACCGTTTGTAGGAGATACTTACAGACACGTTGAAGTAAACGGAGAAACAGACCTTACCAATCCCACAAACTGGATTATTAAAGTAAGAATCAACGGGGTACTTATCGTAGATCAGTCTTTTGCTCCTTCCGGAGGTGCAGTGGGAATGTCACAGGGGTATTTCGGTTTTTCTGCCGCAACCGGAGGTGCAAGTGCAAGACATTCTATTAAAGATGTTAAAGTATTCGTAGATAAAGTTCCTATTTTAAGTAATACGGTAACTCCTTTCGTATGTACAAATCCCGCTACCGGAAATGGTGTAGTGGACCTTACTTCTTTCAACTCTCAATTTGTCAATAATCCTGCAAACTACGTTTTCACTTATTATGTTTTGGGAAGTTCCACCCCTATTGCCAATCCTGCAAGTTTCCAATATTCAGGAAATACTACCATCAAGGTTGTGGTAAAAGATCCTACTTCTACGCTTTGTGATAATGGTGACGGAGTCATTCAGCTTAATCCTACTCCATTTGCTGCAACAGATGCAAGCCTTACAGGTTGTAATAATAACAATGCAGGAACAGCCACATTTGATCTTAACACTGCCGCTGTAACGACTGTAGCTGGGGCTACCAAAGAATTCTATCCAACTTTATATGATCTCAATAACGGAACTAATCAAATTACAAACCCTTCCGCCTACGCTTCAGCAGCAGCTACTTTATATGTAAGAGTAACTACTCCTCAGGGTTGTGTAAGTACAGCTAAAGTTACACTTAACATCTATCCTGTTGTTGTTGTCAATGATGTTGAAATAAAATCCTGCTTTATAGAAACCAATCCATCTATGGCATCGTTTAATCTTACAGGAGCTGTCGTTTCTCAAGGTGGACTAACAAAAGAATATTACCCATCTTTAACTGACGCCATCAGCGGAACAAATGCGATCTCTACGCCGGCAGCATACATCGCACCTAATGGAGTTGTTTACATTAAAGTATTCAGCGCAAACGGATGTTATTCAATTGCCAAGGTTACTTTAACTGTCATTCCTCCGGTTTTCTCAAGAACATTACTTGATCAGACGATCTGTATAGAAAATACAACCACATTAGATGCAGGGGCAGGTTTCAAAAGCTATGAATGGAGCACAGGAGCTACAACTCAATCTATCAAGAATGTAGGTGTAGGGACTTATTGGGTAAAACTTAAAACCGGAGATTGTATTGCCACTCAAAAAGTAACAGTATATCCTTCCGATAATCCGGTTGTTACCACTGTTGATATTTCAGGAAGCACAGTGACAATATATGCCAATGGCGGAACTCCTCCTTACCAGTATTCTATGGATAATATCAACTGGCAGGATTCTAATATCTTCACCAATATTGCCAGAGGAGAAGCTAAAATATATGTAAGAGACGGTTATAATTGCGTTCCTGTGGAAGTTAATATTACGGTACCTAATCTGATCAACGTGATCACTCCTAATGATGATGGCATTAATGATTTTGTAGATTATTCTGCACTTGCCAATAAACAGAATCTGGAAATAGGCATCTTCGACAGATATGGTTACAAAATGTTCCAGGCCGATAAAACCAATGGCTACAAGTGGGCAGGTACCACTAATGGAAGTAAAAAAGTTCCTACAGGAAATTACTGGTATTCTGTTTCATGGAATGAAAATAATAAAAACAGTACTCCGATAAAATTCTCAGGTTGGATTGTTGTAAAAAACAGAGAATAATTACACTTTCCATCGCATCAAAAGAATCACCCCGCAAGCCGGGGTGATTTTTGTATTAATAGGGCAGAGATATTTCATTTTAAAGACTCTTTATTCATATTCAATTCTTAAATTTGTCCTATGAATTATTTGGAAGCTTTAAGCAGAAGATATTCTGTAAAAAAATTCAATCATCAGATTATTCCTCAGGAAACTCTTCACAATATTCTTGAGTCAGGAAAGCTGTCTGCCAGTTCTCTGGGACTTCAGCCCTATAAAATGGTTATTGTTGAGAGCGAGGAAATGAAGCAGAAATTAATTCCGGCTTTCTATAATCCGTCTCAGATATCTACCTGTTCTCATCTTATTGTCATTATTTCAAAAAAAATCATTGAAGAGAACTATATCCGGGGATATTTTAATCATATTTCTGAAGTAAGAGACACTCCTGTTGAAAAACTGGATCCATTCAGAAACAGTATTAATCAGCATATCACCCAGAAAACACAGGATGAAATTTTCAACTGGGCAGAAAAACAATCTTATATAGTATTGGCCAACCTTATGTATGCCGCGGCTATTGAAAATATAGACTCCTGTCCTATGGAAGGCTTCCGTCAGGATATTATAGAAGAAATTCTGAATATCAATCCCGAAACAGAAAAAGTAACTGTTACCCTCGCTTTAGGCTACCGTTCTGAAGAAGACCATTTTCAGCACATGAAAAAAGTAAGGAAACCAAACGAAAAATTGTTTAAATTTATTTAATCGTTTTTAAACGATTGTACCTAAAGCAAGCATATGATAAAAGCGGATGTATTAGTAATCGGTTCCGGCATTTCCGGACTTTCCTATGCCATTAAAGTTTCTGAACAGCTCCCTGATGCCAAAATCATTATTGTAACAAAATCTGACGAAGACGAAAGCAATACCAAATATGCACAAGGCGGTCTGGCTGTTGTTACAGATTTCCAGAATGACAATTTCCAAAAACATATTGACGATACGATGCGTGCCGGTGACGGAGAAAATAAGCGCGATGTCGTAGAAATGGTAGTAAGGGAAGCCCCTGCAAGATTCAACGAAATTGTAGAATGGGGTGCCCAGTTTGACATGAAGAACGGCAAATTCGCTTTAGGAAGAGAAGGAGGCCATACTGAAAACAGAATCGTACACCACAAAGATATTACAGGTTTTGAAATTGAACGAGCCTTGCTGGAAACAGCCAATAACAGCCCGAATATTGAAATTCTTGATCATCATTATGTCATTGATATCATTACCCAGCACCATGTTCCCGGAAAAGAGCTCAACGAAGGCGATATCCATTGCTATGGCGCTTACATCCTAGATGAAAAGTCCAAGACCATCAAAAAAATCACTTCCAAAATAACACTTGCTGCAACAGGAGGGGCAGGACATGTTTATAAAAACACCACCAATCCTACCATCGCTACCGGAGACGGAATTGCTTTCGTAGCCCGTGCCAAAGGAAAAGTTTCCAATATGCAGTATTACCAGTTTCATCCAACAGCTTTATACAGTAAAATGGATGGAATGTTGTTTTTAATTTCAGAAGCCGTTCGTGGAGACGGGGCAAAATTGAGAACCAAAAGAGGCGAAAAATTCATGCATAAATATGATGAGCGTGAAGAATTAGCATCCAGAGATATTGTTGCAAGAGCCATCGATGCCGAAATGAAAATTACCGGAGACGAATTTGTCGGTTTAGACTGCAAGGAAATGAACCATGAAAAATTCTTAGAACATTTCCCCAATATTTATAAAAAATGTAGAGACGAAGGAATTGATCCCTTCACTCAGTTAATCCCTGTTGTACCAGCCTGCCATTATCTAATGGGTGGAATTGAAGTTGACAGAGACGGACAGTCCTCCATCAGAAATCTTTTTGCTGTGGGTGAATGTACCAACTCAGGACTTCACGGAGCCAACAGACTTGCTTCAAACTCACTTCTTGAAGGTTTGGTTTTCGGGCACAATGCTGCTATGAAAACCGTAGAACTTCTGAATGAAAACAATTTCAACTTTGACGACCTGAAAGCCGTTCCGGAATGGAATGAAGAAGGAATGAAAATCATGGACGAAATGGTCATTGTAAGCTATCTTAGAAAACAGCTTCAGGAAATGATGAGCGACCTGGTAGGTATTGTAAGAAGCAACAGACGTCTGAATATGGCTTTACAAAAGCATCAGGAAATTGCCGCTGCCGTAGATGAAATCTATCACTACTCTATTCTTTCTCCGCAATTATCGGAATTAAGAAACCTTACAACCGTTGCCCACCTCATCATTACCCAATCTATGGAAATGACGGAGAATAAGGGAGCATTTTATAATAAAGATTTGGTTTAATTTTATTTAAACAAATGAAAACCCTGAATTTAAATATTCTTACAACAGTTAATATTTTATTCTATTCAAGAATGATACTTTCATTGACTTGTGGTTTAGTATTATTGAATTTTTGGGAGCAAGATAAAAAAATTGATACTTTTTCAAACATAGCCATCCTTGCAGGAATAATGCTTTTGGAAATTTTTTTCGCATTATATAGTGTCACATTATTAAAAAAGATTATTGTTCCCAGATCCAAATACCCTTTAGCTTTAAATCTTTTATGCAACATGCAAGGGTTGGGAAAACCAGATTATTATGGAAGTTTAAAATTTGATTTAAATAATATAATTAAAGATAATAAGTTACGCTTAACGCTATACTATATCAATAATTCTCAATATCCGATTTTAACATTCAATAGAGAAAAAATCACTTACTACACTCAGGAATATAATTGGGATAATTTTAAATGGAACTATAAAATCATACCACAAGGACGAAACGGAAAACAGGTATTGGAGTTTCAAGCCATTAATCAAAACAACGTAAAAATAAAAGACAATATAGATTTTGAAAAAATAGACGCAAAGCAAAATGAAGTTCTTTTGCTCTTCATTATTCACGATTTATTATTCGGAAAAAGATCCTCCTTTTATTACTAAAATCAAAATTATGAAAAGACCAGCATACGTAACAGATAAAGCATTAAAGACATTTATAAAAAACGCACTTGAGGAAGATATTCAGGACGGAGACCACTCCACCTTGTCTACCATACCCCAAGATCTTGTACAAAGTGCAAAGCTTTTAGTAAAACAGGACTGCATTCTTGCAGGAGTTGAGCTGGCGGAAATCATTTTCAAGACTTTTGACAAAAATCTGAAAGTAGAAGTTTTCATTAAAGATGGAACTCCTTGCAAATTCGGAGATGTAGCTCTTATTGTAACAGGAAGTGCCAGATCTATTCTTTCTACAGAGAGATTCGTTCTTAACTGCATGCAGAGAATGAGTGGTATTGCCACCCTTACCCACGACTGGGACTCCAGGTTGGTAGGCACAAAAACTAAACTTTTAGATACAAGAAAAACAACTCCTAACTTCAGAATGTGTGAAAAATGGGCAGTTGCAATAGGTGGCGGTACTAATCATAGATATGGCCTTTATGACATGATTATGCTGAAAGACAACCATATTGATTACAACGGAAGCATTACCAATGCAGTGACAATGGCCAAAGACTACGTTAAAAAGAACAAAAAAAAGTTAAAAATAGAGGTTGAAACAAGAAACCTTGAGGAAGTTCAGGAAGCCATCAATGCAAAAGTCGACAGAATTATGCTTGATAACATGGATGTGAAGACCATGAAGGAGGCTGTAAAAATGATTAACGGTTCATGTGAGTCTGAAGCTTCAGGTGGAATTACCCGCGATATGCTTAAAGAAATTGCTTCCACAGGAGTTACATTCATCTCTGTAGGGGCCCTTACACACTCTGCTGAGAATATAGATTTGAGTCTCAAAGCAGTGAAATAGCATTGAATTTTTAACAAAAACACCCCCACTTTGTTAAAAATTCAATAACATGACTTTTTTCATAAAAAAATTCAATTTTTAACCATAACACTGATTTTTAACACATTAACATTATTAAGACTGATTAAAAATTAACATTGAGTTAATAATAGTTAAATTTTATTTTGCGAATTTTGCAGAAAATTAAATCTAACTATTACTAACGATTATGAAATTAATCAACAAATCGATACTAACTGCGGTTATTACATTATCTACAGCTAGTGTTTATTACGCTCAACAAGTTCAGGACACAGTGCAAACTAAGTCCAAAGATATTGACGAGGTAATCTTAAGAGGTGTTACGGATATCGCTAAAGATAGAAAAACACCTGTTGCTGTATCTACTATCAAAGCTGCACAGATTTTAGAAAGACAAGGAAACCAGGAACTTGTCGAAATACTAAACACAACACCTTCCGTATATGCTACAAAAGGAGGTGGTGGTTTTGGTGATTCACAAATTGTTATGCGTGGATTTGAATCTAGAAACATTGCAGTAATGGTAAACGGTATGCCTGTAAATGATATGGAGGGTGGTACTGTTTATTTCTCAAACTGGACTGGATTATCTGACGTAACAAGTACATTGCAGGTTCAAAGAGGTTTAGGTTCGTCTAAATTAGCGATTGCTTCTGTAGGAGGTACAATGAACTTCATCACCAAGTCTGCAGATATGAAAAGAGGAGGGGTTATTAGATTAGGAGTTGGTAACAATGACTATTTAAAAACATCTTTTGCTTATAATACTGGAAAATCCAAGGATGGTATTTCTGCATCATTCTTAATGAGCAGACAAGCCGGAGGTACTTATATTGAAAATACTGATTATGAATCTTATGCATATTTCTTTGCATTAGGTTATGAAATCAACAAAAAGCATAACTTACAGTTCTCAATTACTTCTGCACCTCAGTGGCACGATCAAAGAACTTTTGCACCAACTATCCAAAATTATATCAACTATAATCCTGATCATGACGGAAATCCTTACAGAAGATATAACTCAGATTTTGGATACTACACTGATGCAAACGGAAATAAAGTAGCTTTAGCAAACAGAGCTAACTACTATTCTAAGCCTGTAATGATGGTAAACTGGGACTGGACAATGAGCGAAAAGTCTAAGTTAAGTACAGTTTTATATATGTCAAACGGTAGAGGTGGTGGAACTGGTGACTTAGGACGACTAGGAACTAAAAGCATCAATGATCCCAGCTTTACAGATGCTTCAGGACACATCAACTATGATGCTCTTTTTGCAGCAAACGCAGCAGTTAATTTAAATACTGCAGGGGCAGGAAGTACTATTGTTCGTCGATCAAGTATCAATTCACACAACTGGTATGGTATCTTAGCAAACTTCCAACATAAAGTTAACGATAACTGGAATTTCTCAATCGGTACAGATGACAGATATTACTATGGTTATCATTATCAAGTCCTTACCGATTTATATGGAGCAGCAGGATATAAAGATAATGCCAACAAAAATTTACCTGCTCCAAGAATTGTAAATGCTCTTTACGATTACAAAAAACTTTCTTGGAATCCTTTTGGAGGCAAATTAGCCCCAGCTGAAGATCAGGTAGGATACAGCAATGATGGTGAAGTTATTTGGTACAGTGGATTTGCACAGGTAGAATATACAAAAGATAAATTATCTGCATTCTTACAAGGTTCCGTATCTAACCAAGGTTACCAGAGAATTGATAACTACGTAGTAGACGGAAGCACATTGAGAGGCCAAACCATCAATACGAAAACAGGATTTAAAAATATTTTCGGATATAATATTAAAGGGGGAGCTAACTATAACATTAACGAGCAACATAACGTTTTTGCTAACTTAGGTTATTATAGCAAGCAACCATTCCTTAACACAGTTTATCCAAGTAACCAACAACTTGTTAACCCTTATCTAACTAACGAGAAGATTTCTTCAGCAGAAGTTGGTTATGGGTTCAGATCTGCAAAATTCACTGCTAATGTTAACGTGTACAGAACACAGTGGAAAGACAGATGGTTGAGAAAAACTAGCCAGACTTTCACTTTAGCAGACGGTACAACAACTACAGGTTATTCTGAAATCAATGGTATTACAGAAGTTCACCAGGGAGTAGAATTTGATGGAGTATACAAACCGAACCGTTTCCTAGAAATTCAGGGGATGTTCTCTTGGGGAGATTATTATTACAAAGGAAATGCTAATGTAGCTTCATTCGACGATAATAATAATCCTGTTACTTTAGCTGGTTCAGCAGGAAACGAACTATACTTAGATAAAGTAAAAGTAGGAGGTTCAAGTAACAACAGTATCCCTCAGATGACTGCCTCATTAGGACTTACTGTAAAACCAGTAAAAGATCTTAATATTTTCGGAACATGGAGATATGTAGGTAAACTTTATTCTACTATTGACGCCGGAACATTCACCAATGTTGCTGCTCAGGATAGAGGAGTATTGAAATTACCTGACTTTAACTTATTTGATGTAGGTTTCTCTTACAAAATCAGATTACAAAACGAAGCTCAGTACTTCACAATCGGAGCTAACGTTTATAACTTGTTTGATAAAATTTATATTTCTGATTCTGCGACAAGTATCTTCGGGACTGATAAAATTACAGCAAACAATGACCCTGACAAAGGAAAAACTTATGAAGAGGCTGGTAGAATGTACAATGGTATTGCAACAGGTAACCGTGCTTATTTCGGTTTCGGAACTACTTGGGCAGCAACATTATCATTCAACTTCTAATAATATCACAATATTAGATTTTATAAATATCAATCCCGGCTTTGAGCCGGGATTTTTGTTATCTTTGTGTACAAAAAAATAGGATTATGGATTTTTACAAGATTTTTCTTAGTGCACACAAAGGATTCGGGTATTTAGAACTTCTTTTAGTTGCATTATTTATCATTGCACTTTTAGCTACCATGTTTGGCTTCAGTGGAAAAGTGAACAAATTTTTAAAGAAGACTACTCTCTTCACAATGATTTTCTTCCATGTTCAGTTTTTAATAGGAATATGCTTGTTATTCATATTTTCCCCAGGTTTCAAAGCCGCTTTAGATGCAGGAACATTAATGAAAGATGCTTACACCAGACAAACATTTGTTGAGCATCCATTCTCTATGTTAATCGCAGCAATATTAATGACCATTATCAACAAAAAAGTAAAGTCCAACGACACCATCTCTCTGGGAGTAGTTATTATGGGATTGATCGCGGCAGGTTTATTTGCATTTGCTTTCCCTTGGCTAAGAGTCTTTGGAGCTTAAAACAGACAAAGAAATTATATGCGTTATAATTTATAAATAATTTAATCTTAAATTTTAATTAAATCAATGAAAGTAGCTGTAGTAGGTTCAACAGGAATGGTTGGACAAGTTATGCTTAAAGTTTTGGAGGAGAGAAACTTCCCTGTAACAGAATTAATCCCGGTAGCATCCGAAAGATCTGTAGGCAAGAAGGTGAAGTATAAACAGAAGGAATTTACCATCGTAAGCATGAAGGACGCTATAGCTGCCAAACCGGATATTGCAATCTTCTCTGCAGGTGGATCTACTTCCCTTGAATTCGCACCTCTGTTTGCAGAAGCAGGAACAACAGTAATTGATAATTCTTCTGCATGGAGAATGGACCCTGATAAAAAACTGGTAGTTCCTGAGATCAATGCTGATGTTTTGACAAAAGAAGATAAAATCATTGCAAATCCGAACTGTTCTACCATTCAATTGGTAATGGTTTTAGGACCTTTGAACAAAAAATATGATTTAAAAAGAGTAATTGTTTCTACTTACCAGTCTGTAACAGGAACTGGTAAAGCTGCTGTAGACCAGTTAAACGGTGAAATCAGCGGAGATGATTCTATCGCAAAAGTATATCCTTATCAGATCTTCAAAAATGCACTGCCACACTGTGATGTATTTGCTGATGATGATTACACGAAAGAAGAGATCAAACTGATGAAGGAGCCTAAAAAGATTTTAGGGGATGATACCTTTAACTTAACAGCAACCGCTGTAAGAGTTCCGGTTCAGGGAGGACATTCTGAAAGTGTGAACATTGAATTCGAAAATGAATTTGAACTGGACGAAGTAAGAAAAATCTTATCCGAGACTCCCGGTGTCATCGTAATGGATGATGTGAAAAACAACCACTACCCGATGCCTTTATATTCAGAAGGAAAAGATGAGGTCTTCGTAGGAAGAATCAGACGAGATCTGTCACAGCCTAAAACGCTCAACCTCTGGATCGTTGCAGACAATCTGAGGAAGGGAGCAGCAACAAACGCTGTACAAATCGCAGAATATCTTGTAGCAAACAACTTAGTATAAACTAACAAAATAAAAAAGAGTCTCAAAATTGAGATTCTTTTTTTTATCAAACTCCATATGAATACCCAGAAAAATACCCACAAAGAGAAAATAGGATTTCAAAAACTTATTGCAGTGTTTGGAGTTATCCTTTTTATTGGAAAGATTATTGCCTGGAAGCTCACCAATTCCGATGCTGTATTTTCTGATGCCATGGAAAGTGTCGTTAATGTCATCAGCGCATTCATGGGATTATATTCCCTCCATCTTGCTGCTAAGCCTAAAGATGAAGACCACCCATATGGTCACGGAAAAGTAGAATTTGTGACTGCCGGTATTGAAGGAGCTCTTATCGCTATTGCCGGTGTTATGATTATCTATGAAGGGATTCACAGTCTTATCGTAGGAAAAACGCTGAGTAAAATTGACCTTGGGATATGGATTATTGCAGCCACTGCAGTTATTAATTATCTGCTGGGATATATTTCTATAAAAAAAGGGGAAAGAGAAAACTCTCTGGTTCTTATTTCATCCGGAAAACACCTTCAGTCCGATACCATTACCACCCTCGGAGTAGTTGGAAGCTTAGTGATTGTTTATTTTACTAAAATTTATTGGCTGGATTCAGCGGTGGCATTATCTTTCGGACTTTATATCATATTTGTAGGCTATAAAATCGTCCGAAAATCTTTAAGTGGTATTATGGATGAACAGGATCCTGAAATACTGAATCAGGTCATCAGAATCCTTGAAGGAAACAGACAGATAGAATGGATCGATGTA
Source organism: Chryseobacterium indologenes (assembly GCF_018362995.1). Lineage (NCBI taxonomy): Bacteria > Pseudomonadati > Bacteroidota > Flavobacteriia > Flavobacteriales > Weeksellaceae > Chryseobacterium > Chryseobacterium indologenes. The sequence goes on along the minus strand of NZ_CP074372.1, from coordinate 3,709,319 downwards.
CACAATATGAAAATACAGCAATTCGGTTCTTCCCTACATATTGATGCCCACATTACCCTTCCGTGGTATTATGACCTTCGTGATGCCCACAGTGAAATGGAAAAGGTAATTATCCTTCTTGCCAAAAATATGAAACGAAGCATTGAGTTCAATTTTCATATGGATGACTGTAAACCGATTTCATGCCCGGTCTGCCAGATCAAAGACTGCCCTGTCCGCGAAAAAGATTTTGTCAAACGTGTAGAATGGACTCCGGAGAATGTAACCAGTGTAGATAAACACACCGTAGAATAATACATTCACTTATCTTCCCTCTTTATCAATCATCTGCTTTCTGTAATAAAACATCGGAACAATCAGCAGTATAATCAAAGGCTGGATTACAAATCTTCTCATATAGAAAGAAAAAAGATATCCTATTTCAAATTTATCATAAATACAGTACAAGTAAATCGGTAATGTAATAGCAAAGACAACAATGATCATCACTGCGCCCTGCAATGTCCATTGTTTGTTTTTGAATAAACCATGAATGATCAGGCAGGAAAACAAAAGATTTAAAACGAATCTAAACAAATGTCCAGTAATCAGTTTCCCCCATTCAAATGCAGGGAATTCAATATGTTTATTCGCTTCATGGAAGTAACCAAGGAAAGGATCATAAAAAAGAGTATCCTCCAGAGCTCTCACCCCTATCAATCCACAGATTCCTGCTATAACCAGAAGCCAATTAAGAATTTTCATGTTTTAAAGCAAAAAATTTAATCCAGATCAGCCAAAGCACAACGACACTTCCATAAATAATGGCAGGAAAAATAAAATCATGGAATACTTTACCATACTCCTTATGATCTGTCATGACAATATTCAACCCAACAATTCTCAGAAGATTCATGATATACAGGATAATCAGTCCTGCCCCCACAAAGACAAAGGTTTTCATTCCTTTATAAAAAGCAAAAACGAAAGAAATAAACAAAATGATAACAGAAACAGCATTACAGCCTTCCACCATTCTCGTCTCATAGCGTTGTTTTACATAAAACCAAACCTGCTCATTCTTTACGTCATCATAAAGCTCCGTAGGATAACCTATGCTATTCTGCAGAGCAGCTACCTGATTGGCAATTATTCTTGAAAAAGAATCCAACCCGGCATCTTTACCACTATTCAGATAGAACTGATAGGCAAAAAGCAATACCAGGTAAATAATAATGAAACGCAATAAAATACCTAAAACAGGTTTAAAGTCTTTCAACATTCTACAAAGATAAAAATTAGCCTGTAATATCCTGAATTTGAATCAAGAAACTTAAAAAACACCCATCAGATCTTTCGATTATGGGATATAATACTGTAAAATTTTCTTTAAAATTCTCCATAAAATAAATATTCAACACTTTTTTATTCCTTCATTACAACGGTCTCTTCCCCTCACATTTTCACTTCTTTAAACTATAATTCCCAACTCACGTTTATTTAGTATATTTGTTTCCATATTATGACTTCTGAAAACGCAAAACGATTTTTTGAAAACCATTTGGGTAAAAAATCTTCCGAATTCGTCACATTAGCTCAAAGCGGCTCTGCGAGGGTAAATTTTCTGGCCACTGCCGGCACTGAAAAATACATCATCACCTACAATGAAAATATCCCGGAAAATGAAAGTTTCCTTTACTATTCTGAGTTATTTTCAAATTTGAAACTCAATACCCCTTCTATTCTTGCTGTTTCTGATGACAGAAAAATGTACATCCAGGAATTTTTGGGACAACACACCCTTTCGGAGATCATTACAAAAGAGCAACAATCTTCCACTGTAAGATCTTTGGTACAGCAGACATTGAAAAAACTTTTCCAAATGCAGATGCAGACGCAGGGAAAAATTGATTTTTCAAAAACCTTTGAATACGAAAGTTATGATGAGCTTCCTGTGATTCATGATCTTTATTATTTTAAAAATTTTGTGGCTGATGTCCTGGAGCTTGAATACAACAAATCAACACTTTTAAAGGAATTCAAAAAAATCGCTTTACTCATTGAAAACATTGAGCCTAAAGGAATTATGATCCGTGATTTCCAGGCGAGAAATATCATGGTGAATGAAAAGAATGAAGTTTCTTTCATTGATTACCAGTCTGCAATGAGGGGCCCATTAATGTACGATGTCATCTCTTTTCTTTTTCAGGCTAAAGCAAATTTCACCGACGATTTTAAACAGGAAATGCTGGAATTTTATATTCAGCGGTTTGAAAATCCTCAAACGAAGATTCAACTGAAAGATGCAGTGATGCCCATTCAGATGATGAGATTTTTACAGGTATTGGGAGCTTATGGATTCAGAGGTTTGATTCAGAGAAAACAGCATTTCATAGCCAGCCTGGAAAAAGGAATTCAGAATATTACACAATTTGCCGACTCATGGGAGCAGATGAATGATTATCCTGAACTGAAAAAAGTAATTCAACAACTGATTTCAGACAGAGCAAAGCAAAAAATTGAGGAAATATTAAATAACTAAGTCTTCGACTCCGCTCAGACTGACAGAAACGAAATAAAGACACTTCGACATTACTAAATAAACCTTAATGGTTTAAAATTTAAAAGAAAGAATATGCTACACATCGAGATACACAGTTTTTCATACAAGAAAGGAGGAATTCCTAAAGACAATTCAGGAAACGGCGGAGGTTTCGCTTTTGACTGCCGTGGAATTTTAAACCCGGGAAGAATTGAAGAATATAAAATTCAGACCGGAAATGATATTGGGGTTCAGGAATATCTGGAAACAAAAACGGAAATGCCAAAGTTTCTGGAACTGGTAAAATCCATTGTTTCAATCAATATCGATAACTATCTTGAGAGAGGATTTGAACATCTGCAGATCAACTTCGGATGTACCGGCGGACAGCACAGATCAGTATATTGTGCCATAAAAATTGCTGAATTTATCAAAGAAAAATATCCTGAAGGAACGGAAATCACCCTTCAGCATGATGAACAACCGCAACTGAATATTAGTAATCAATAATGAGCAATAAGTAATTTTCTAATTATACTTATATTACTCATTACCTATCACTCATTACTTATACAATTATGAAAGCTCTAATTTTCGCAGCAGGAAAAGGAACCAGATTGAAACCATTTACAGATCACCATCCGAAAGCGTTGGCAAAAGTAAACGAAATTCCACTTCTGGAAAGAAATATAAATTACCTGAAAAGTTTCGGAATAAAGGATTTTGTTATCAACATTCATCATTTTGGAGATCAGATTGTTGATTTCTTAAATAAAAACAATAATTTCGGATGCAGGATTGAAATTTCTGATGAAACCAACGAGCTTCTTGAAACAGGCGGTGGCTTGATTTTTGCGAGAAAATTTCTTGATCATAGAGAAGATTTTTTGATCATGAATGCGGATATTCTCACAGACCTGAACATCAATGCGTTGGTAGAATACCACAAAAAGATAAAAGATTTTGCTACTTTAGCGGTTTCCGACAGAGAAAGCTCGAGAAAACTCCTTTTCAATGATGATATGGTTTTGAGAGGCTGGCTGAATGTACAAACTGGTGAACAAAGGCTGGCAGAATTTAATAAAGGCTTTAAAGCGCTTGCTTTCAGCGGAATTCATTGTATCAATCCTACGATCTTCGAAAAAATAAAAAGAACAGGCAAATTTTCTGTTATGGAAGAATATCTGGACCTGATGCAGACCGAGCATATACACGGTTTTGTACATGACAGTATTCTTATCGACGTCGGAAGACCTTCATCTGTAACAGAAGCCGAAAAACACTTTAAATAAATTTTGCAATGGAAATTGATGGAACTAGGGATGAGAGTTTAGTAAATCCGGAACTTGACATTAACGAAACAAAACTACATAATAGTTTCAGACAAAAAGCCTGGGACGAAACAATCGCCAAAGACAGCTGGATGGTCTTCAAGGTCATGGCTGAATTTGTAGACGGTTATGAGAAACTGGCCAAGATTGGACCATGTGTTTCTATATTTGGTTCTGCCCGCTTGAAGCCGGAGAACAAGTATTATGAAATGGCGGTAGATATTGCGGAGAAGATTACCAAAATAGGCTTCGGAATCATCACAGGAGGTGGTCCAGGTGTTATGGAAGCAGGAAACAAAGGTGCTTTCAATGCTAAAGGAAAATCTATCGGATTGAATATTGATCTTCCTTTTGAGCAGCATTTTAATCCTTATATCAATAAATCCTATTCTATGAATTTTGATTACTTTTTCGTGAGAAAAGTAATGTTTGTAAAATATTCTCAGGGGTTTGTAGTAATGCCAGGCGGTTTCGGAACTTTAGATGAGCTTACTGAAGCGATGACTCTTATTCAAACCAACAAAATAGGAAAATTTCCAATTGTTCTGGTAGGAAGCGAATTCTGGGGAGGATTATTAGACTGGTTCAAGGCAACTCTGTTGAAAGAAGGAATGATTGCTGAAGATGATTTGGATCTTTATCGTGTGGTAGATACCGCTGACGAGGCTGTAGCACATATTAAAGCCTTTTATGATAAATATTCTGTGAATGTAAATTTTTAATTGGCATATTATTTGTGACTTATAACTAGCAAGTATGATTGTAAATCTATTAATTAAGATGAAAAAACTTTTATATATATCAGGAATTTTAACATTTTTTGTGTTAATGAGTTTTATGTATGTAGACTTTTTCTCTTCAATGACCAAAGTGGATTATGTTGATGGAAGCAAGACATTGAAGTTTACCACAAAAATGAATACAAGCCACATCTCTGATGCCATCAAGATCAACCCCAACACGGCTGGATTTGAAGCGGAGGTAAAAAAATATGTGAACAATAATTTTGATGTGTTTGTCAATGGTGCTCCTAAAACGATAACCTTCACAGGAAGTCAGGTCAGTGGAGAAACTGTATGGGTGTATTTTGAAACCGGAGGTGTTTCAGATATCAATACCTTAAAGATTAAAAATACGATTCTCTTAAGCGCTTTTCCTAAGCAGATCAATCTGGTGAACATCGCCTACAAAGGCAGCCAGAAAACAATGAACTTCCAAAGAGGAAAAGAAGTGAATGAGGTTTCTTTTTAACGTGAATTAGATTTAACCATTATAAAATGGGTACCCTGGAAAGTAAAATTTTCAGGGTATTTTTTTGTTGAAAAACAAACAAGTCACATCAAAGAGATTAATTACGTACAAATACTTAACTGTAAATTTCAGCATTTACACTATAATATTTTCATTATCAGCAATGTACATTTGTATTGTAATTACAACCAAACGTGAAGCCGGAATCACTTTAATAACGGGGCGAAATCTGAAAAGCCAAATGAGTAAGAAATACCAAACTAAAAACGAAATATCATGGACGATGCAACACTTAAATCATCGAGTCAGGCAATAGATATCCTGATCGTAATTGACACGGATTATGTACGGGCAAATTATAAAAGCCCCAGTACGGATCCAAACAGACCTGTAGGAATTGACCATAACAGCCAGCATATGATTGTTTCCAATGCCAATGCTATCTCAGGACAGGGTTCTGCTGACTTGAACTTCAGCGCAAGAGCAGGAGATACAGTTTCTTTCAGAGGAACATCCATCTACCAGAATTCCGATGACGCAGTTATTATTTATAATATTAAATACTGGTCAGGAGATCAGGTTTTTAATAATTTCGTATATAATTCTGTGAGAAGAAAGCAAGCTGCTGTACCAGATGTAAATTCTTTAAACGGCCTCCCTGCCACTTCTGCAGATATCAGCTTTGCCAGTATTGACTCAAAAGTTAGATCTACTGGAAAAGAGAACTTCTATGTACAATTCGGCCTTTACATTTTAGACCCGAATGACAGTAACAAACAGATTTTGTACGGGTACTTTTACTGGGATCCAACAATTACGGTTAAGTAAACGAAAATAAAACCTCTTATAAATAAAATCGGGCAGCTCGTACGAGCTGCCCGATTTCTATAAAGTATATTAGAATATATTTTATCCTAATTTATTACTCAATTTTGATATTGTCAATCTGAAGATCATATATTCCGTCTTTTCCTGTTTTTAGGGCAAACATAGTTTTTCCAGAGGTAACGTTAAGATCGGTAAGACCTGTAAGGGTAAGCTCAATCAGTCTCCATTGTCCGTTTGTATTAATTGACCCGGTATATGAATTCGTACTTTCAGGGCTTAAAGTAGCACCTGTAGAGAATGTTCCTAAATTGAATGTATAGAAAGCAGACGTATTAGGAGCCAGTGGTGTTGCTCTATATACATTGAAAGAAAGTGATTTCCCTGACGCAGTACCTTTGATATACATTGTAATTCTCTTTGGAGCCGCTGGTATTCCTGACGCAGCATTCGCTGTAAATACATAGTCATTATTGGCAGGTGTACCTTTAATCTGAAGGGAATTTGTCCCGTTATACCCCAACCCACTACCTTGAGATGCATAAGGCATAAGCCCAAAGCTATTTAAACTTGACAGGAAAGATGCCCAGTTTTCAAAATCAGAGCTCGGGAAAAGATTTACAGCACTAGCAGAAGGAAGTTCCGGCTCTCCTGGAGTGAATCTGGCGTTAGGGAAATTAATATCATTAAGATCTCTTATATAAGCCTGATCTGTGAAAACCGTCGCGTTATTTGAGCTTGTAAAACGGCTTAAAACAAGAACGATATCACCACTTTTTTCATATTTAGGAGCGATCGGAGATTTTCCAAAAGTTGAAAAATTACTGAAACGAAGATCTAATCTGCCTGCTTTTTTATCCGTGATATAACGATCCCCTGTAGCTGATTCGTCAGCAAAGTTCTTTGCCAATTCAGGCTCTTCAAACTGAACGTTTTTTATTTTCACAAGCTGATTAATGTGCGCACCGTTTTTCAGAGCATCAGAGATAAAGTTGAACTCTAATGGTTTCATAGCAGCTACTACAGGCTTCTGTCCATCGCAAACTCTTGCCATGTAATTTGAAACTTTATTTGGGTTGATTCTACCGATAGGATAGTTAGGATCATAAGTACCTACTTTAATGTTTCCATTAACTCCCTGAACGATCAATCCTTTAAGGTTGATTCTTACTAAAGCTCCTACCGGATAATCAAGATATTGGCTTGCACCATCAATGTCAATCTCAATACCTTGTGTCGGGTTTTCAGGCTTATCCTGAAGGAACATCATTTTGTAAAGATTTCCGGATTCATCACTTGAAGAAACGTAAGCTTCTACGATGAAATCTTCTTTAATGATATCAGCTTCAACGGGCTTTGCTTTTGCAATGGTTGTAATGTCAGATAACTGGTGATTAGCCGCAGCAAATTTGTTGGTGCATTTGATTTCCGGCACATCATAATCATCAGTTTTTACACAAGACGAGATTGCCAGCATTGAAATGGCACTAAAGATCACCGCTTTAAAATATATATTTTTCATTGTTTTCGATTTTTAATTTTAATTTTTTAGAATCTGAATTGAAGGTTAACAAAATAAGATCTACCCTGATTATACCAATATTTAGGAGCAAATACCATGTTTCCGCTGTCATAATCATTAGCATAGTCAGTATAGTTAACGTTTCTTGTCTGCTCAAATCCTCCTGTAATAAAGTTTCTGTTATTAAGGATATTATTTACCGATGCAGACACCAATACATAATACTTACCAATCAGCCAGGATTTACCTGCATTCACATTGAAGAAGAATGCTGATGGCAATTTTGTAGGAGTCAGAATTCTTGCAAGTTCTTCTTCAGTTACGTTATCATAAGGAACTCCCGGTGTATTAGGGTTTGTATAGAATCTTTCTGTTCTGGTTACAGGAGACGGGTCAAGGAACGAATGTCCGAAATAGTTCCATGTAGCTCCTACCCACCAGTATTTAGGGCTGCTGTAACGAAGACCTAAAGTATACGCCTCCTGAGGTGTTCCTCCCTGTCTGTAGTTTTTAAGGGTAGCCTCTCCCATATTGGTATAAGACCTTGATACGATATTTCCGTTTCCATCAAGTTCTCTGAATGTTCCTACAGCATCAGATGCAAAATAAACGGTAGGGTTATTAGTATAAGTATATTGTCCTACACTTAGTAATCCGCTGGCTGTCAAAGTAGGGGTAAGTTTCACCTGTGCACCAAGTTCGATCCCCATGTTTCTCTTATTAGCCCCTGCCAATACCTGTGTAATGAAAGCCCCATCCTGAACAGGAGCTTGATCTCCGCTTTCAGTCAGAGTAGTTAACTTAACTCCCTGTGCGAAATATCTTTGTACACTTGTTTCATTCTGAGTGTTAACAAGATAACCTGTCAATCTAAGTTTTACAATCGGAGTAGAGATTACATAACTCAAATCGTTGGCATCAACAACAACATTCTTGATTCCCGGAGTCGTAACACCACTTACTCTTGTATTAAAATAAATATCATTTAAGAAAGGAGACTGTGAAAAGTAAGCTCCGTTATAAACCAGGAAGTTTCTACCATTGATTTTATAGGTAACCTGACCTTTAACCCCTGCATTCCAGAAGTTTTGGTCTGCTCCTTTTCCGTAAGAAGACTCATACAGGTAGTGTTGGAACAATCCTTCTCTGCTGTTTGTTGTATAACCAAATAATCCGGAAACAAAAACATCAAATTTCCCTGTTGAGAATTTGAAAGCAGGATTTACTTTAAATTCCTGTCTTCTGAAAATATAACTGTATCCGATTTTGTCACCTTCTCTTTTGGCAACATCAGTATCATTTTCTCTTGTATTAAATTTACCCCAAACACTCCCTGCTGTTGTATTGGATGCAAACGGATCCATATTCAGGGCAAAGTCAGCTCCTAAAAGATCGTTTACTTCTCTGTACTGTTCAGATCTGTAGTTCTGGTAAGATAAGTTTAAAATAAAACGGGAGGTATCGCTAAAGTTATAAGTGTAGTGTGTAGAGACATTCCATACTTTATCATCTTTTACATCGTCCACAAGATAATAAGCTGCTCTTCTCCCTCCAAACATGGCATTATACTCTACGTTTCTGTTGGCATTATAAAGATTATCCCAGTTGATCTGTGTATGCGACTGATCATCATTGGTCCACCAGTCTCTTGTAATTCCGACGTTGGCGGCTTGTTCCGGAGACGGATTTGTATAGTTTAACCAATAGCTTGGTAAGTTACGGTAATAGGTTGGAGACGGGTTATTAGCTCTGTACCAATCCAGCCTAGAACTGTATTCTTTACCAAACTGGTAAGAAACAGACGTCCATAACTGAGAGTTTTTATTGATTTTCCAGAAATCCTGCAATTGAATCATGGGCTGGAAACCTCTTTTCACCCTTTCATTTCTTTTATCTCCGTTTTGCCATCCCCAATAAGAGTTATAATGAACACCTCGGAAATCATACACTTCCTGAGTGCTTGGACTTGAAGAGCTTCTTGAATATTTGGAACCAATGGCATTTAAGGTAATTGTATGGCTATCACTGAATTTCTTCTCAATACCAATATATCCACTGTATGCATCATAAGCAGTACCATCCTGAATCCCTTCCTGTGCCCATCTTCTTGCGATCATTCCTGTAAATGCCCATCCGTTCTTATTCATTCCGGAAGAGAATCTGTAAGACAGTCTGTTCGTATAGTTTCTGTTGGTTAGAGAGTATGTCAATTGACTTCCTTTTCTGTACTCGCTGGCTCTGGTATTCTTATAAAATACTCCGGTAGTTCCTCCGAAAGCATATTCAGAAGGTGCATGATTAGCTGAAATTTCCGGGTAACGGGTAATTTCGTTCAATCCGCCCCAGGTACTGAAATCTACATCTCCATTATCCGCAGCGGCCATAGAAACCCCGTTGATCATATTCTCCCCTGTTCTGCTATCAATTCCTCTTGGGCGGAACCAGTACGGTCCTAAATCGAAACTTGCAATTCTGTTGAATGCATCCTGAGAAGCCTGCAGTAATCCTACAGTGGCTGTTTGCTGTACACCACCGCTATCACTTTCTCCCGAGTCTTCTATGATAGCAAGCCCCTGATCTGCACCGTTCAATGCAGAATAAAGAGTGATTACTCCAAGATCTTTTCTTTTCTCATCACTGGTTACATCAAATTCAAAAATTTTAGTTTCAAAATTTGGCTTTGTAACCATAATCTGATAATGTCCTGGCATCAAATCCGTAAATTGGAAATATCCGATTTTGTCTGCCTTCGCATCATTTCCTGCTCCTTTTAAATCTACACTTGCTTGCTCAACAGGCTTTCCTTCCGCATCCTTAAGATACGCAAACACTGTTGTCTGCGCATAATAATATGAAGCAGGCAGCAAAGTAAATAAAGAGATCAATGATAATTTTTTAATCATGACTATGTTTATTTTTTTAATACTTTTCTTATTAATTTTCAACAGTTTAAAAGTTGGGGGCACAAATTTAATCAAATTTTGTAATTCACAACTTTTTTAACCCTATTTTTCCTTAACACTGCAAGGTTTTAAGAATCATTATATAATTGACACTAAGACAATTGCTTTTAAATTTACAAATATTTAAAACGTAGTGAATTAAAAAAAGTAAATTTGTAAATTAAATAGTATTAATAATAACTCAAAGAGGATGAAGAGATTTTCGAGTCTGTTTGCCATCATTATTTCGATCATGGCATTTTCACAGCAACAAGGAAAACTGAGAAAAGTAGCTACTGTAGGTTTTTTAAACGTAGAAAACCTTTGGGACACTATCCGTTCAGCGGATTATATTGATGGGACCAAAGACATTAAAAATCCTGCCTTTCACAGAAGTATTCCTATAGATTCTATCAAATTTCTGGAAGCTGAAAAATATGACGGACCATGGAGTGACGGTGCTCTGATTGGTAAAAAAGTAGTTAGAGAGCAAGGTGGTTCTGAAGAATTTACCCCAAAAAGTGCAAAGAACTATGGGACTAAAATTTATAAAGCAAAACTGGCCAATGAAGCCAAAGTAATTTCTGAAATGGGAGCACAATATACCAAAACAGCTCCGGCAGTAGTTGGGTTAATTGAGGTTGAAAACAGACAGGTTATCCAGGATCTGATCAATGAACCTGCTTTAAAGAAATATGATTACGGAATCATTCATTACAACTCTTACGATTACAGAGGGATTGACGTTGCATTGATCTATCAGAAAAGAAGATTCACCCCTACCAATTCATTAAAAAAAGAACTGAAAATATACGGTGACAACGGAAGAAGAGAGTATACAAGAGATATCCTTGTTGTAACAGGGTTTTTAGATAATGAAAAAGTGGCATTCTTTATGAACCATTGGCCTTCAAGAAGAGGAGGTGAAGCAATTTCTTTACCGAAAAGAAATGCAGCTGCAGCTTTATTGAAACAACAAATGGACAGTATAAGAGCCGCAGATCCAACAACTAAGCTTTTTGCAATGGGCGACTTTAATGATGATCCTGTAAGCCCAAGTTTAAAAAACCACCTGAAAGCTCAGGCAGCACCTAAAGATTTAAGTGAAGAAACACCTTACCTGAATCTGATGTATCCTTTATATAAAAAAGGCGTGGCATCTCTTGCCTATCAGGATGCACCTAACCTGTTTGACCAGATTATTGTTTCTAAAAACGTAATTTCAGATCAGGTAACTAAAGAATATTCGGTGTACAAAACCGAAATTTTTGCCCCGGCTTATTTAGTCAATAAAGAAGGAAATTATAAAGGATATCCCTTCAGATCCTGGAATGGAGATCAATTTACAGGAGGCTACAGTGACCACTTCCCGGCATTTGTAGTTCTTCAGAAAGAACCATAAACAAGTTAGGCACTCTTATTGGAGTGCTTTTTTTATGTAAATACCTTAATCATGAAAAATATTATTTTATTGGTATTGATCGCATTAATACCTTACAGCTGTTTTTCTCAGGAAAAACCAAAGAAAGATAAAGAACAACATGAAATGAAGCCTTCCAAAAACGAAGACGGAGAATGGGACCTTACGGTCATTGATACACAATTCGATTATTTTTTGAGCGCTGTTGCCAAACCCATCAGCCAGTATACAGAATCTTATCTGAAGACAAAGAACACATTTTTGGTCAACGAATGGAACAGTTATTATAACTCCGGGAGATACAGAAATATCATAGAATCCGGGATAGATTATAATCCTCAGGAAAATTATGGGATCAAGTTTGAATATAAATTATACCAGGTTTTTGTATATGTAAACTGGAAGTATAAGCTCAGAATGAACGGATTATCCGGAAGCGATGCCATAAGGTAATTATACAATGACTCTCAATAAAAAAGGTTCAGAAATTCTGAACCTTTTTATTTTTATATAGCTTGAAAATTATTTATTAAATAACTCCTCTACTTTATCCCAGTTTACAACTTCAAAGAATGCAGCAACATAGTCAGGTCTTCTGTTTTGGTAGTTTAAATAATAAGCGTGCTCCCAAACATCTAATCCTAAAACCGGAGTTCCTTTAACGTCTGCTACAGGCATTAATGGGTTGTCCTGGTTTGGGGTAGAAGAAACAGATACAGAACCGTCAGCATTTTTTACTAACCAAGCCCATCCTGAACCGAATCTTGTTTTAGCAGCATCAGAAAAGTCAGTTTTGAATTTCTCAAGACCTCCGTAATTTTCGATAGCAGCTTTTACATTTCCTACAGGCTCTTTGCTTCCTCCCGGAGTTAAAATTTCCCAGAACAATGAGTGATTGAAGTGTCCTCCTCCATTATTTCTTACTGCTGGTTTATCAGTTCCTGTCTGGCAGATTTCTTCAATAGTTTTTCCTGCTAGTTCAGTTCCTTCAATTGCTTTATTTAAATTGTCAATGTATGCCTGGTGGTGTTTTGTATGGTGGATTTCCATAGTTCTTGCATCAATAGTTGGCTCTAATGCATCATATGCATATCCTAGTTTTGGTAATTCAAATGACATAATCTTTATTTTTAATGTTATATTCCAAAATTAGCCAATATTTAAGGGATTATCAAGGATTGAATATTACTTTAATAAATCTTTAACATTGATATATTGATTTAGAATGAATTACGTTTTAAAATATTTATCTCCATGACAATAAAAAGCACGAACCCAATGGCCCGTGCTTTCTATTAAACAATAATTAAATTAATTTATTTATTCATAGACATCAGGAATTCTTCATTATTAAGAGTTCCTTTAATGTTTTTATTTACAAATTCCATTGCTTCCACAGGATTCATTTCAGAAAGGTATTTTCTGAAGATCCACATTCTCTGAGAAGTTACTTCATCCAGAAGAAGATCATCTCTACGGGTGCTTGAAGAAATTAAGTCGATAGCAGGATAAATTCTTCTGTTAGCAATTTTTCTGTCTAACTGAAGCTCCATGTTACCTGTACCTTTAAATTCTTCAAAGATCACTTCATCCATTTTAGAACCTGTATCAATCAATGCAGTGGCAATAATCGTAAGAGATCCTCCTCCTTCGATTTTTCTTGCTGCACCAAAGAATCTTTTCGGCTTGTGAAGAGCATTGGCATCTACCCCACCGGAAAGAACTTTACCAGATGCAGGAGTAACGGTGTTGTATGCTCTTGCCAATCTCGTGATTGAATCCAGTAAGATAACAACATCATGTCCGCACTCAACCATTCTCTGTGCTTTCGCCAGAACAAGGTTAGCTACTTTCACATGTTTTTCAGCTGCTTCGTCAAATGTAGAAGCAATAACTTCTGCATTTACACTTCTTTCCATATCAGTAACCTCTTCCGGACGTTCATCGATCAAAAGAACCATCATGTATACTTCCGGGTGGTTAGCAGCAATAGAGTTAGCGATATCTTTCAGCAACATCGTCTTACCTGTTTTAGGCTGTGCAACGATCATTGCTCTCTGTCCTTTTCCAATAGGTGCAAACAGGTCTACAATTCTTGTAGAAACCGTAGATTCACTTCCTGCAAGATTGAATTTCTCTTCAGGGAAAAGTGGCGTAAGATATTCAAAAGCCACACGGTCTTTAATGAACGCAAGATCACGACCATTAACTTCTGTAGGTTTTAATAGTGAAAAATATTTCTCTCCTTCTTTCGGAAGTCTTACAATCCCTTTTACAGTATCTCCGGTTTTCAACCCATAATTTCTAATCTGTGCAGTAGATACATACACGTCATCAGGAGAAGAGATATAACTGAAGTCTGAAGAACGCAAAAATCCGTAGTTATCCGGTAATATTTCCAAAACCCCTTCAATACTTACCAAACCATCGAAATTGAATTCTTTTTTATGGTCATGCTGCTCCTCTGCCTTTTCAGAATGTCTGTTTTGATTCTGATTCTGGTTTTGATGCTGCTGGTGTTGCTGGTTTTGGTTTTTATGTTGGTTTCCACTGTTCTGTGGATGGTTGTGTCCTTTTTGAGATCTGTTAGCCTGTTGTTGAGGATTGTTAGGCTTTTCATCGGCCTGAGCAGGCTCTTGAGATTCTGTGTTTTTTGGAGCTTCTGTTTTTTCCTGAGATACTTCTGCATTACCTGTATTGGTAGAAACTCTTTTTCTTTTCTTTTTAGCCTGGGCACTTGCTGCTGATTCTTCTGTTACTGCAGCTGCTTCAGCTTTGGGTTCTTCCGGTTTTACTTCTTCAGAAGCGGATACCTTTTCTTCTACTTTCACTTCTGCTTTAGGTTCTTCTGCCGGAGCTTTTGTATTGGTTTTTGGCTTGGCTGCCGGTTTTTTCGGAGCAGCTTTTCTTGCTGGGGCTTTAGCAGGTTTATCTGCTGGGGCCTCTTCAGTATTTATACTGGCGGTTTCTGTGGCGTTGAAATAATCTTTTGCAACTTTAGGGTTAGAAGCCTGAAAGTCAAGAATAGCAAAGATCTTGTCATTTTCATTGCTGGTTCTTGCAACTTTAACGCCCAAATCTTTTAAGATTTTAGTCAGTTCCGTTACGGATTTTGACCTTAACGTTTCTATGTTAAACATATTTATGTAAAAATGTAATTAATTGTGAGTAAGAAAAGTAAGTCCGGCGACTTTGGTTTTCAAGTACATTGTATAATGCAAATCTACACTTATTTTTGAATTGTGCAAAATTTATGTTATTTTTGCCAAGAATTTAATATTCAATGCTACAGAGAATACAAACTATATGGACTTTATTAGCAGTTTTAGCTGCTGTTTTCCTTTTTATAACGGGACAGGATGTTGTGATTTCAGACAGTATTCCTTTACTTAATATTAGCAGTATAGTGCTTGTTATTGTGGGAGCATTAAGTATTTTTAGTTTCAAAAACAGAAAAAGACAAATTTTGCTGAATACCATCAGCATCATTATAAACGTTTTGTTGATTGGTGTATTGGCGTACTGGTTACTAAACTTATCCGGAGGAATTCAGATTCCTGAGAAGGGTATTGAGCCGATTTTCCCATTGATTGCGGTAATATGTCTGCTTATTGCAAATATGTATATCCGTAAAGATGAGAGGCTCGTAAAATCTGTAGACAGACTTCGATAGCCTTACAACGATTTTTTGAGTGAGAACAGCTTCTTTTTAGGAGCTGTTTTTTTATTTCCCACATATTCTGTAATTTCAATGCACCTTTTTGATCAAAACCACGACAGATCATATAACTTTTAATAAAAGACAATGAAAAAGCTAACATACCTTACTTTATCACTATTCTCTATAGTTACTTTTGCACAGGAAGTTTCCAAAGAAAAAGTAAAAACAGTTCTTTCCACTCTTGCTTCAGACGAAATGAAGGGCCGTGAAATCGGAACTCAGGAAAATGAAAATGCTGCCAACTACATTGCTAAGCTCTTCAAAGAAAATAATCTGGAATACTGTACCGGAAAATCATATCTGGTACCATTTGATTATAATGGGAAAACGGTATACAATGTCTGCGGGGTCAAAAAGGGAAAAACAGATCAATATCTTGGATTCTCAGGGCATTTTGATCATATCGGGACCAGTGACAAAAGTGGTGACAACATTTATAACGGAGCAGATGATGATGCCAGCGGAATTACAACTCTGGTAGGTATTGCCGACTATTTTAAAAATAAAAAGCCAGAATTTTCAATGGTCTTCATGGCGTTCAATGGGGAAGAAAAAGGAATGTTAGGTTCAAGAGCAATTTCGACGGACAAAAACCTGGATCCTATCTATAATAAGATGACTGCCCTTTTCAATTTTGAAATGGTAGCTACAGAATCACAATGGGGAAAAAATGCATTATATATGACGGGAGACGGATTCTCCGATCTTGATGAGCTTTTCAATAAAAATGCTGTAAACGGATTAAAAATCAATGCAGATCCCTATGCAAAACAACAGCTGTTTTACCGTTCAGACAATGTCAGCTTTGTAAAAAAGAAAATCATTGCCCATTCATTCTCTACCGTTGATATGACAAAAGCTTCTCATTATCATCACGAAAATGACGATATCAACATCGTAGATTTCGATAATATGACACAGATTATCAATAATTTTGGAAAAACGCTGGATAAACTGAATCCTAAAAATTTTACTCCAAAGTATAACGATCAGGTAAAATTTTAATTAAACTATCCTATAAAGAACCGCTTTTTCAGCGGTTCTTTTGTTAAACAGCCACAGCCTTTTATCTTTTAACATTGAGTTTCAATGTCCGATTATTTAATAAAAAATAAAGTACAATACTCCTGAGTTGTAACAAAAAGACATTTTTTGGAACATATCCATTAAAGTAAAACAGGATTAAGAACGTCTTATCTTTTAATTTTACGTAATTTTGCTATCCAATTTTTTCATTGAATGAACCAATATATTAAAATACTGAAGTTCGCAAGACCTCACCAAAAATACATCTACGGAAGTTTGTTTTTCAACCTTATGTATTCTGTATTTCAGATTGCTTCCCTTGGGACTATTCTACCGGTTTTGGGAATGCTTTTCGGAACCATAGAGGCTAAAAAATACAGTCATCCTCCTGTTTATTCAGGAGAGATTTTAGATTTTTTCTCTTATGCAAAAGAATACGCCAATTATTACGTTCAGACTTTAGTAACTGAGCATGGAGCCCTTAATGTTTTGGCATGGCTTTGTGTGATAACGGCTTTTATGTTTTTACTGAGAAACCTTTTCAGATATTTGGGTTCGTTTTTACTGATCAATTATCGTGTAGGGGTTACTAAAGACCTTCGTGGAGCAATGTACAGAAAGATTCTTGCTTTACCTGTTTCCTTTTTTACGGAAAGCAGAAAGGGAGATCTGATGTCCCGTATGTCAAATGACGTGGGTGAAGTTGAAGGTAATATCTTGGGAAGCTTAGTGGAATTAATCAATGCACCTTTCATGTTGATAAGCACATTGGTAACTCTTTTCTTCTTAAGTACTGAGATGACTCTTTTCTCACTTCTGGTATTGCCTGTAATGGGAACGATGATTGCCTTAATAGGAAAAAGCCTGAAAAAAGATTCTCATGAAGCTCAGAATGAAATGGGAACTATTTTCTCAATTGTAGATGAAACATTGAAATCTACAAAAGTGATTAAGATTTTCAGTGCCGAAAAAATAATGGATAACCGTTTTATGCAGTCAATGCAGAAATGGATCAACAGTTCCATAAGATTAGGTAGAAAAAAGGAACTGGCATCTCCGATGAGCGAATTTTTAGGTTCGGTTACCTTCCTAATTATTGCCTGGTATGGTGGAAAACAAATTATTGTAGAACAAAGTATTTCACCAGCTGACTTCTTGGTTTTCCTGGGTATTTTCTTCCAGATTTTACCTCCTGTGAAAAGTTTGTCACAGTCAATTTCAAATGTACAGAAAGGAGAAGCTTCTCTTGAAAGAGTATTAGCCATTCTGGATGCTGATGTAAAAATTGATGAAATAGCAAATCCTGTTTCTATCTCAACATTAAATCATTCAATCGAGTTTAATAATATTGGTTTTTATTACGATAAAGACCATACCATCCTTAAAAACTTCTCACTTTCTATTCCAAAAGGAAAAACGGTTGCTCTTGTTGGGCAAAGTGGAAGTGGTAAAACAACCATTGCCAATCTTTTAGCAAGGTTCTATGATGTTTCTGAAGGAGAAATCATGATTGACGGAACCAATATTAAACATTTAAAATTAAATGAATACCGCAAGCTTCTGGGTATGGTAACCCAGGAATCTGTATTATTCAATGATTCCGTTTACAATAATATTCTGATGGGTAAACCTGATGCTACAAGAGAAGAAGTGATTGCTGCCGCAAAAATTGCCAATGCAGATGCATTTATCACAAGGCTTCCTGAAGGGTATGATTCCAATATCGGAGATGATGGAGGTAAGCTTTCCGGAGGTCAGAAGCAGAGAGTTTCTATTGCGAGAGCCGTATTGAAAAACCCACCAATTATGATTCTGGATGAAGCCACCTCTGCGCTGGATACGGAATCTGAAAGATTTGTACAGGATGCACTGGAGAAAATGATGGAAAACAGAACTTCCCTGGTAATCGCCCACCGTCTTTCAACAATTCAGAAAGCAGACTGGATCGTAGTGATGGAAAAAGGTGACATCGTAGAACAGGGAACACATCATGACCTGATTGCTAAAAAAGGAATGTATAACAAACTTGTTGAACTTCAAAACTTCGACTAATATTTTAATTCAATTAAAATGAATCCTATACAAGAGTATTTCTACAGAATCGAAGAGCCTGAGAGAAGTACTCTTTTATTTTTACATGATTCTATTTTAGCTTCCGATCCCGAAAATATTACGGAAACATTCAGTTTCGGGCTTCCTTTTATCAAGTACAAAAAGAAGATGCTGTGTTATTTTTATTACAGCAAAAAATACAAGAAACATTATATCAGCTTTTATCATGGTGACAAACTGGATTATCCGGAGCTGATTCTGGATGGCAGAAAGAAGTTTAAAATCCTCTTGATTGATCCTGAAGAAGATCTTCCCGTAGAATTCATATTAAACCTCACGGAAGAGATTAAAAAGTATATAAAATAAAAAACTCCGGCACGAATCATCGTACCGGAGCCCTCTTTAAAAAACTTTATCATTGTGTGTTTATTCCGCTGAATTCTGCCTGTTTAATTGCCCAGGCAATCATATTGGCAAAAAGAATCGAATTTTGAACCTGCATTGATCCTGTTGCATATCCGTTTCCGGCATATCCGTAAGAAGATTTCTGAACCGGGAAATATCCTCCCGAACTCGGTGCTACAAAAGGTTCAATGGTATTGCTTGCATATTGATTTCCATTCGCATTTTCATTACTTAAAAAACCACCGTCACCAAACCATATAAAGTTTAAACTGGTATTTCTTAATCCCGAAATTCCTGTTCTTGCAGTTGTACTGTTAATAGGCTGTGCATAGCTGTAAGGAACAAATCCACTTGTCAATCCGGAAATATTGACGGTTGTAGAAGCATCTTCCCCCCAGTTTTTACCTCTTACATCTCCAAAAGGTCCGTTAAGGATAGGATCATCAGAATTGGTAAGAGCATAAACCGAACCTGCACCGCCTCCATAAGAAGCTGAAATGGTAGGATCAGAGAATATTCCTCTGAATAAGTTCTGCGCCGTACCTGTATCATCTGTCATGGCAATTACAACTCCTTTTTTATTAAGATAAGAAGCAATATAGCCTGCATCTGTAGCATTAGGTGTATAGTTATAGCCAATGACAACAATATCAGGCTTGTTATTAAGAGCTGTCTGAAGAGCTGCTGATGAAGGTGAGTTTCCTAAAGATATATGGGTAAAACCTTCATATTTGACAATACTTGAGGCTGTTGTGCCAAAATTTGTCGGAGCATCCATCAGGCTTCGTGAAGGACCGGTGTAAGCACTATATCCGTAAGCTGTTTCTAATCCGATATGAAGTACTGTCTTCTTAGGAATTACAACCACTACATTTACAGAGCAGGTTGTAGATACTCCTCCCTGGCTGTCTGAAGTAATAGTAATAGTTTTCACTGATGTAGAAGATGGTGTTCCTGTTCCGCCTAATGTTATATTTTGATTTCCTGTAGCTGTAAATGTTCCTGATCCACTGAAAGAAATTCCGTCAACTGTATTGGATGTAATGGTGTAACTTCCCAATGTTGAAACATTGACCGGTAACGTAATAGTATTGGAAGCTGTAAGAGCGGTTCCTACTTTGTACACGCCATTTACTGTTGCATTTCCACAGCTCATGGTATATGTTCCCGCAGGGCTCAATACTGTAATTGATATCGCCGGAGTACAGGTAACAGCTGCTCCATTGGCTTCAAGTGATACGTTATCTGTCTGGATATTCTGAGGAGTTCCTTGTCCCGGAATCTGTATCGTTTGGGTGCCTGTATTCAAAAACACTCCCGTTCCGTAAAAGTTATATCCGTTTGTTGTAGTTCCGGAAATAGTGTAGTTACCAACTTTTGTAACATTGACCGCAATAGTCAGATAATTAGAATTCGTAAGCTCTTTTCCTTTTACATAGCTTCCCATTGCTTTGGACGTGGAGCAATCTATAGTAAAAACAGATTTTCCCATCTGCCCGCAGACACTTTTCCATTCGTTATCCGCAAGACTCCAGTAATTAAAACAATCTTCTGTAGTATTGTAAACCGTCAGTCCGTCGTCTTTGGATTGATTAATTACAATGGCATTTCGTTGTGCTTCTGTAAGCCGCGGAATCAGCACTCCTTTGTTATTATTTCCTGAGATAACATCCAAAACAGAATTAGCATTAGGGGTAGTGGTGTTAATTCCTACCGCACCATTATTGGCTTGTGAATAAAATTTTCCAAAGGCAAAGAGCAACGCTATCAGCAAGACCTTGATTGGGGGAATTGTAAATTTTGTTTCCATCATTTTAAGTTATAATTTGTTTAATGATTAAAATTTTTGACTAAGCCATTTAACCGTCACAAAATTATAACCCTCAGACAATTACAAATTAATTCTCACTACGCAATACTACTCACGCGTAGTAAAACTCACAAAAACAAAAAATACCACCCCACCAGTACCCAACATTACGTGTGAGTAACAAAAATCAAAATTTTGTCTATATTTTAATCAAAAAGCTGTTGATATTGATCTCAGAGGAAATATTAAGTTTTTTTCTAATCCTGTATTTTTTACTCTCTACAGCCCGAATACTGTTATTAGTACACTGCGCTATTTTCTTGGTATCAAAATCAAGCTTCATCAAAGCACAGAAATACAGCTCAGAATGAATAAGGTTAGGATTTATTTTTAAAACATCAGGTATAAAATGAGGGAAAAACACCTGGAATTTTTCAAAAAACATGGGAGAATTACTTTCTGCCAGACTTAAAATCTCCTCAATATTTTCTTCTGAAAGATGGTTGATAAGGATCTGATGCTTCATCAGTTCCGTATTTGTTTTTACCAGATCTTTAATGGTAGAATCTTTCTTTTTTTTATCAGAAATCAAGCCATGAATCAACGCATCTTTCTGAGTAATAAAAACGATATCCATCAGGAAAGACGCAATGGAAAATAAAATATTCAGCAACTTTATTGTTTTAAAATCCCCGGCTTTTATAAATTGACTCTTAGACAGGAAGTCAAAATCAAAATACAGAACTACAATAAAATTAATACTGATCATAAACGTAATGAAAAAGATGGCAAAAGCATCTTTTTTATAGTTCAGGAAGAATGGGACAGCAAACAGAAGACAGAAATAAAAATACTCTACCCCCGCATTTTTATAAGTATAAATATTAAAGAAACTCACTATGAAAGTCAGTAAGACAAATATAAAGAGGATGAAACTTTTCAAGACCTTTCTAAACCGTTTTGTTTTCCCTTTCAGTGCCATTAGAAACAACCAGAAAAAGGTAATAACCGTAAGAAATGTTGAGATCAGCATATCCCCGAAAAAAGTAATAATAAAAACGGAATAAAACAGGAAGATGAGAAACAATAAAAGCAGATAACGATTAATAAGATTCAGATAGTTACTGTCAAAATCATCGTTCATTTTCTCCGTTTCATCATTGATCATCTTATAGAAAAACTTATAAATCATCGTGTAGTTTTTTTATGTTTTCACAAGCTCAGGTTGGCATTTGTACTACTGAAAGCATAAATTTTCCAATATTAACAGCTTTTAAATAAAAACTCACAAAACAAAATATAGGTCTGTAATTTTTAGTGATAAAAGAATATGATTTGTGTTTTCCAGATACAATTTACTAAAATCCAACATTAAAATAAACAAATAAAAAAGCATTTTTATAAAAATTAATATTGTTTGTTCTATCTCATTTAAAAGTATAAATAGCTTGTGTTTTTTTAACAGGCAAAGTTATTTAATACAAACAAAAAAGCATTCTTTCCTATATACGCAATATTACTCATGCGTAGTTAAACTCAAATGAGCAGATTACTCTTTCATCCTTCAAATAAAAAAGAGAGCCATAAAGGCTCTCTTTTCAGTTTATATTCGATAAGAATCTTAATTTTCTTTCAGTTTGGCAATAACATCCAAGCCTCCTTTTGTAATATCTCCGATCTTACAGATAATCTCAGTGTCCAAAGGCAGGAATACATCCATTCTCGACCCAAATTTAATAAATCCGAACTCATGTCCGGCTTTTGCTTTATCACCTTCATTACAGTAGAAAACAATCCTTCTTGCCACATATCCGGCAATCTGTCTGAAAACTACTTTATGATGGGTTAAAGTTTGTACGGCTACAGTCGTTCTCTCATTTTCTGTAGAAGACTTTTCATGCCAGGCTACCAGATATTTTCCCGGATGGTACTTTTTGTAAATCACTTCACCCGAAACCGGATATCTACAGATGTGAACATTCAGCGGGGACATAAAAATAGAAACCTGAATGGCTTTCCCTTTTATAAATTCATCTTCATCCACTTCTTTGATCATTACTACTTTTCCGTCCACCGGAGCGATCACGTTTTCTTTGTGATCCAATATATTACGATCCGGAACTCTGAAAAACCAGAAAACTAAACTGTAAATAACCAACAAAGGCATAATGATCAGCAGGGACCATATTTTAAGGAAATAAATTGCTAAAGCGCCCAAAATAATAAAAAGTATGGTCGCAACGGTAATTGTTCCTTTTGATTCTCTATGTAATTTCATGAGACTAAATAAATTTTTCTAAAATAAAGTACAAATATACGACAGGAACACAGATAATAAAACTATCCAGTCTATCTAAAACTCCCCCATGTCCTGGAATGATGTTTCCACTGTCTTTCACACCGAAATTTCTTTTCAGTTGGCTTTCTACCAAATCGCCTAACGGAGCAAAAGCAGCAACTAAAAATCCTACGACCATCCAGTTCCCTCTCAGTTCAGGCTGATAATGCTCAATAAAGTAGGATAAAACCAATGTAAGCACTACACCTCCTGCATATCCTTCCCATGTTTTTTTAGGAGAAATTTTAGGGGCCATTTTATGTTTACCAAAAAACTTTCCTACCAGATATGCAAAAGTATCACTACTCCAGATGAGGATAAACAAGAATAAAACTTCCAGTGAGAAAGTATCATTATAGCTAGAGAACTTTGGCAGTCCCAATGCAAAACTGAATGGGAGCGCTACGTAAATAACGGTAAAAATAAGTTTTCCGCTGTCGAAGTATAATTCGTTGGGATATTTGAATAAAGTAACCACAGCAATCCCAATCAGAGCCAGGGCAAGTATTTCACTGAGTCTGAAATCAAAAAAGAAATCGTGGCTGAAATATCTTTTGGAAAAAATATAGAATATAAAAATGACCAATGGATATACGATCCATTTTTCATAGCCGTTTCCAAACTTCATGATTTTAACACATTCCCAGGTCCCCACAATCAGTAACAGACTCATTAAGCCATAAAAAAGATACTGTTGTTTGATAAGGCCAGGGGCAATGCTGTTCAACAGTTGCGCTCCCAGCGGAGTCGAACAAAGAATAATGACGGCTACATAAACTATACCTGATACGGTTCTTTGAATGAGATTTTTATCCAAAATTTAAAATTTAGAAGTGGTTGCTTAATCTTCAAGCAGCAATAAAAACAGTTTTGTATTGGAATTGGAAGAACTGTCCATTTTTGACTGGCTTCCACTGATGGAAGTAAGGTTCTTGATATTTCCGTTTCTTTTTATTTTTCCCATGGCATCATTCAGGTTGTTCACAATCTGAGAAACATTGGCAATGATGATAATTCTATCGGGAAGTCTTGAAGAATGATAGTGAAGAATATTATTATGCGAAAGCATGATCCTGCCATCATAGGCGATCAGGTATTCACAAGTGATGAATGCTGCATCATTAGACGGCTGCAGTTCTGACGTGTAAGAAGTCTTCACAACGTTTAAAAAGTTATGAAGTTCTTTATCCCAACAGAAAAGGTTGTGGATACCCTCTATTTTGATAATTTGATTTAAAGTTTGTAGAGCCTCCGCTTCATCTGCACAATAATTAAAAAATCCCCCCGAATGCGTAAATAATTGCGCAAACTTATAGTCAAGATCCGCATTTTTCAGCGAATCCCCAAGCTTCTCCAGGCTCTGTTTGTCCTCTTCTTCAGGCTGGTTGGTAAGTTTGCTTACAATCCTCTTGAATAAATTCAACTTAATCTATTTTTAGTCAACTTTATACAAAAATAGAAAATAAATTACAATAGAGTCCAAAATATCTCTTTAAATATGAAAAAACCTGACAATTTTGGAGTTGTCAGGTTTTTATAAGGTTTATTTTTTAAGAGTCTTAAAGCTGTGTCGGGCTTTCTGGAGCCTGTATTTCGCTTTCTTCTTCTTTATCTTTGATCTGAGGTGCTTCCACTGCTACCGGCTGATCTTTTTCAGGAATCGTATTGGTAACGGGTTTCTCTGTCAATTCAGGATCCCATGCTCTTTTTCCGAATATTTCTTCTAAGTCTTCACGGAAGATCACTTCTTTTTCCAGTAGTTTATTAGCCAGAGCATCCAGTTTATCTTTATTTTCTTCAAGAATTCTTACTGCTCTTTCGTACTGATTTTCGATAATCAATTTGATCTCCGCATCAATTTTAGTAGCAGTTTCTTCAGAATAAGGTTTTCCGAAAGAATATTCAGACTGACCTGAACTGTCGTAGTAAGAAATATTACCAATATTCGGGCTTAATCCGTAGATTGTTACCATTGCCTGTGCTCTCTTCGTTACTGTTTCTAGATCAGAAAGTGCTCCTGTAGAGATATTGTTGAAGATTACCTGTTCTGCAGCTCTACCTCCCAGTGTTGCACACATTTCGTCCAGCATCTGCTCAGTAGTGGTCAACTGTCTTTCTTCCGGAAGATACCATGCTGCCCCTAAAGAACGTCCTCTTGGAACAATGGTTACTTTCAGAAGTGGTGATGCATGTTCTACCAACCATGAGATGGTAGCGTGACCTGCCTCATGATAAGCAACTCTTCTTTTTTCAGATGGCTTGATGGCCATATTTTTCTTCTCAAGTCCACCAATAATTCTGTCTACTGCATCCAGGAAGTCCTGTTTTGTAACAGAGGTATGGTTATATCTTGCTGCGATCAATGCTGCTTCATTACAAACATTCGCAATATCTGCCCCACTGAATCCAGGAGTTTGCTTTGCTAAGAAATCTCTGTCTACATTATCATCAAGCTTGATTTTTTTCAAGTGAACGTCAAAAATCTGTCTTCTTTCGTGAAGTTCAGGAAGGTCCACATAGATAGAACGGTCAAAACGACCTGCTCTCATTAATGCTTTATCAAGAATATCTGCTCTGTTGGTAGCCGCCATTACAATTACATTGACGTCTGTTCCGAAACCATCCATTTCGGTAAGAAGCTGGTTCAATGTATTTTCTCTTTCGTCATTTCCGCCAGAGAAGTTATTTTTTCCTCTTGCACGTCCGATAGCATCAATCTCGTCAATAAAGATGATCGCCGGAGATTTTGCTTTAGCCTGAGCAAAAAGGTCTCTTACTCTGGAAGCTCCTACTCCAACAAACATTTCAACGAAATCAGAACCTGAAAGTGAGAAGAACGGAACTTTAGCTTCACCTGCAACGGCTTTTGCCAATAACGTTTTACCCGTTCCCGGAGGGCCTACTAAAAGGACACCTTTAGGAATTTTACCTCCCAGTTTTGTATACTTTTCAGAGTTTTTCAAGAAATCCACAACTTCCTGAACTTCTTCTTTAGCTCCTTCTAATCCTGCAACATCTTTAAATGTCACCTGGATTCTTTCTTTTTCATCAAAAAGCTTTGCTTTAGATTTACCGATAGAGAAGATCTGTCCGCCAGGGCCTCCGCCACCGCCCATCTTTCTGAAAAGAAGGAAGTAGAATAATCCCAGAATCGAAATCCAGACCAGTGCAGGAACTAAAATGTCCATTAATGCACTTTTTCCTGTTCCGTAATCTTTTGTTGTTTTAATAACCGGATTGCTGGCTTTCACCTGCTCAAATTTCTGAAGGAAAAGTTGAAGGTCTCCATATTTCACAGAAAAATCTGCTTTAGGAGCCATTTCAAAGGCAGAAAGAGGGTTATTTTCTTTTCCGGCTTTGGAAACCATTGCCGATTTTGCTTCTTTTGTTAGGAAAACATCAGCTTTCTCTATGTCTTTGTATATAATTATATTCTGGACTTTCCCCGCCTGCATTTCTCTAAAGAAACCATCTTCATCAATAGATTTTGCGCTGTCACCTCCAAGGAAATTGGAGCCAAAGAAGAGCAAAAGAGCTATGATTGCAATTGGAAAGAACCAGTTGAATCCTTTATTATTCATTTAGACTTTTTAAAATTTTTATTATTGATTTTCAATTTTGGTAATGACTGCGTCACCCCAAAGCTCTTCTATATCATAGTACTCACGTACCTGCTTCTGAAATATATGAACCACCACTGAAACGTAATCTACCAATACCCACATTGCATTTTCAGTACCTTCTACATGCCAAGGTCTGTCCTGCAGTTCGTTTCTTACTTTTTTCTCAACACTTCCTGCCAATGCAGCTACCTGTGTATTTGAGTTTCCACTACATATCACGAACGTTTCTGCTACGGAGTTTTCGATGTTGGAAAGATCAAAGATCATAATGTCTTCTCCTTTTACATCCTGGATAGCTTCAACGATTTTATCTATTAACGCTTGTTTTTCTGCTGTTTTATTCATTAAAAAAATACTATAATCTGCAAATTTATTGTTTTTTCTTTACTTTAACCTTACTTTTACCCTCTTAATGTCTTAAAGTTTTCTTAAATGAGCCAACTCTTCTATCTGAAAGAATGTTCTTCTACTAATGACGAAATATCAAAGTTTTTACTTTACGAAAATTCAGATTTTATTGGACTGCATACTTTTAATCAAACTAAAGGTCGTGGTCAGTATGGAAATGTCTGGACTCAAACTGCCGGAAAAAATCTGGCTTACACGCTGGCAGTCAATACTCAGAACATCTTGTGCTCTGACTTTATATTCAATTATTATACCGCAATGGTTATCCGGGATTTCCTTGCCAAATTGTCTGAATCAGAGGTAAAAATCAAATGGCCAAATGATATTATCCTTAAAGGTAAAAAAATCGTTGGAATTTTAATAGAAAAGAAAAAAATTAATCAAAATAATTATTTCATCATAGGAGCCGGAATCAATATTCTTCAGGACAAATTTGATGAAATATCTAATGCAGGATCACTCCTGACGCAGACAGGTATCCCATTCGATCTGGAAGAAGTTTCATTAAACCTTCATGAATATATGTCTGAGAAGCTGAAAAACATTCCTTCTGACCAGGAAATTCTGGATGGGTTCAACGCCAATCTTTTCAGAAAAGACCAGATCTCTGTCTTTGAAATTGAAAAAGAGCGCCAAAATGGCATCATCCGAAATGCAGACGAAAAGGGCGAACTCTGGATCGAACTGGAAGACGGACTGCATTCTTTTTATCACAAAGAAGTAAAATTGCTTTACTGATTGGCTCTTTTGATATACAGATAAAGGGTAAGCGGTAAAAACACCATGTTTGGCAGCCACATGGCTACAGCAGGAGACAAACTTTTATTTTCTGAAACTACTTTCAAGGCTTCAAAAGAAAACACGAAGATAAAGGCCAATGAGATCCCTATTGCCAGGTTGATCCCCAATCCTCCTCTTTTCTTTTGTGATGACAGAGAAAGTGCCAGGAATGTCAGAATAATGATAGAAACAGGCATTGACGTTCTTTGATGAAGCTCATTCAGATAAGAGTTCAGGTTACTGTTTCCTCTTGCCTTTTCTCTTTCAATGAATTTCAGAAGCTCAGGTGTTGTTTTATTTTGGCCCAAAAGTTCATTAGGGAAAAGTTCTTCCGGAGAATGCCCGTAGTTTTTCCTTAATTCTATTCCGTTGCCGAGTTTTTCGGTGTTGTCTTTATTAATTGTTTTTTCCAGATAATTATTGAGAACAAACTGCTTTTTGGCTTTATCCCAATACACTTCACTTGCTTTCAGCTCATAGGTCATTTTTCTGTCTTTATCATATTTCTGATAAACGAAACTTGATCCTCTTTTTTCTCTTTTATTCCAGGAATCAACGAAGATATATTCTGTTTTGCTCAGCTGTGAAGAGGCTGGAGCAGTTCCTAAAATCTTTTCTTTATTGGCGGCATTATAGGTATAAGCCTCCAGCTCATTTTTCTTGATATTCGCCCATGGAAGAACCATATGATATACCACAAGGGCTATCAAACCAATAAAAATGGAAGTTACCAAATAGGGTTTTGAAAACCTGTAAAAACTGGCTCCACTACTGATAATGGCTACAATTTCAGTATTATTTGCCATCCTGGAGGTAAAATAAATCACCGAAATAAATACCAGAATGGAAAGGAAAGTCACCACAAGATTAATAATCCAGAAGGGATAAAAATGTACCAGAAAATACATCAGATCCAGCTTCGGATCAATGGCCTTGGCATTTTCTATCCTTGGAATCTTTTGCTGAACATCAATTACCAATACGACTATAGACAATAACACCAGCATGAAACTGAAAGTTCCAAGGTATTTTTTAATGATATATCTGTCTACAATTTTAAGCATAATCTCTTATAATCTTTGTCTAAGAACCGGCACTATGGAGTTTTTCCATTCGTAGAAATCTCCGGCAATAATATGTTCTCTGGCTACTTTCACCAGATCCAGATAGAATGCAAGATTATGAATCGAAGCAATCTGTTTTGCCAGATACTCTTTAGATACAAACAGGTGGCGAAGATACGCTTTTGAATATTCACGATCTACAAAACTGGTTCCAAATTCATCCAAAGGCGAAAAGTCACGCTTCCATTTTTCATTTTTAAGGTTCATCACCCCCTGCCATGTGAAAAGCATTGCATTTCTTGCATTTCTTGTTGGCATTACACAATCCATCATATCAATTCCTAATCCGATAGATTCAAGGATATTCCATGGAGTTCCCACTCCCATCAGATATCTTGGTTTTTCTTTTGGAAGGATATCTGTCACTTCATCTGTAATTCTGTACATTTCTTCTTCAGGCTCTCCAACGGAAAGTCCACCGATGGCGTTTCCTTCGGCACCTGCTTCAGAAATAACTTCTGCAGAAATTTTTCTGAGGTCAGAATAAGTAGAGCCCTGAACAATTGGGAAAAGTCTTTGTTTATACCCATACAATTCAGGATTATCATTCGTCCATTCAATACATCTTTTCAGCCAACGGTGCGTAAGCTCCATAGATGATTTTGCCTGGTTATAATCGCAAGGATAAGGAGTACATTCGTCAAAAGCCATGAAAATATCGGCTCCGATCTGTCTTTGAATCTCCATTGATCTTTCCGGAGAGAACATGTGATAACTTCCGTCGATGTGAGATTTAAATCTCGCTCCTTCTTCTGTCATTTTTCTGTTACTCGCCAGTGAAAACACCTGAAAACCTCCTGAATCGGTAAGAATAGGAAGGTCCCAGTTCATGAATTTATGTAAACCACCTGCATCCTGCATTGTCTCCATACCCGGACGAAGGTAAAGATGGTAAGTATTCCCCAGAATAATCTGAGCTTTAATGTCTTCTTTTAATTCTCTCTGATGAACTGTTTTTACACTTGCCACAGTTCCCACAGGCATAAAAATAGGAGTTTGAATCTTCCCGTGATCTGTGGTAATCTCCCCTGCTCTTGCTTTTCCTTCAGAGGTTTTTTCTATATTAAAAAATTTCATCTTTCTACTTTTTTAATTCACCTTGTTATCAGTGATTTCTTACAGGTTAGAAACTTTGTCTGCATTATCTCACCAAAGGGGGTACAACAGCGTTCTGTTTCAGTTTATCCTTTATGTATTTATCTGCTTTGGGATCTTTTTTCAACAGTATTTGCTGTGCATCATTGGTAATCCCATCCATTTCTTCTTTGATCACATAGTATTTGAAACTTTCTACAAAGTCTTCAGATTTCACTTTATGCGACTTCAGGACAGCTCTTGTACCGGCCTCCATATTTTTGTCAGGATATACAAAGATCGCCTGATCATTAATAGCAAGATCTGCAATGATTTCTGCCATCACATCTTTATCGATCAGATTTTTAGGCTTATCGATATAATCGCTGCACGAAAACATGCCCAGCAAAACGAAAATAAAGATCAGCTTTTTCATCAGTTAATTTTTTTATTTTTTATGATCTTATGGAACTTCACATATACTTCTTCTGTCAGAAAAATGTTTATGCTTTGTCTCATAGTCTATTGATGATTGATTTCCACTTTAAGTTTAGTACTCCAAAAACCGCTTCATGAATAATTCCACCGTTCATTTTGCTTTCTCCTAAAATTCTGTTGGTAAATATAATAGGAACTTCCACAATTCTGAAGCCTTTTTTGAATGCTCTGAATTTCATTTCTATCTGAAACCCATAGCCTTTCAATCTTACATTATCCAATCCTATTTCTTCCAGCACTTTTCTTGAAAAACAGACAAATCCTGCTGTAGTATCATGAATCGGAAGACCTAATACAAATCTTACGTATTTTGATGCAAAATAAGAAAGCAGTACTCTTCCCATGGGCCAGTTCACCACATTCACTCCTTTTGAGTATCGGGAACCGATGGCCATATCAGCATTCATACATGCTTCAAACAGCTTCGGCAGGTCGTTAGGATTATGGGAAAAATCGGCATCCATCTCAAAAATATAATCGTATTTATTCTCGATAGCCCATTTAAATCCATGAATATATGCCTTTCCCAACCCGTCTTTCACATGTCTTATTGACAGATGTAAATAGTGCGGATGTTTCTTCTGCAGTTCTTTTACAACCTCTGCTGTTCCATCCGGGGAAGTATCGTCCACAACTAAGATATGAAAGTCGTCCTCCAATGCAAAAACCGCGGAAATAATATTTTCAATATTTTCCTTTTCGTTGTATGTGGGGATAATGACGAGTTTTTTCATTTCAGTTTGCAAAGATAGTTTATTTAACCTTTTTATTTTATACAAAATAATCTATAATTTTGCAAAAATATTTCTCGGGGATTAAGCGGATGAGACAGAAACTTTTATTCAACAGATCTGGACAATACGTAAAATCGATTAGAGCAAATATTTTAACTGCGGATACATGAAACAGGTGACAGGAAAATCTGTGCCGGATTATGCTATCAGAAGTTAAATAATAAATAATAAAAGCTTAAATTTTGCCATCATCACAACACTTCATCAATCACGTAAGAATACCTGAGAATAATGACTGGGTAATCTTTATCCTCGTGGGCTGTATATTTTTATATGTTTTTATGATGAACGTCATAGAAAGGGATGCCAGTCTCAGGGATTTTCTGCTTCAAAAGTATTTTGATGCCAGCAACAACCTTCCCAGCTGGATCATTACTTCCTGTGTGACAACCCTCACTTTATCTGTTCTGATCTCGCAATATATTCCTGTTGTACCGAAATATATTGCCGATCTTCAGCTTTTTGGGTATCAGCTTAATAAATTTGGGTATACTTTGCTGGCTGTGCTGTTTTTTTATTTAATAAAATCAACATTTGGTTTTTTATTTTATCAAAGTATAGGGGACGGAAAAAAATGGACTATTTTTTATTTTACCTCCACAAAATTTTATTTTATCCTTACATTTTTGTTAATAATTCTTTGTGTAGCCCATTATTACTTCCCTATCGACAGAAATAAAATGTTCTTGTATTATTTGTGTTTCTTTTCTTTTGTATTCATTTTCAAAGTTTTTTTCTATTTATTTCACAAGAACAAGATTCTTCCCGAAAAATGGTATTATAAATTTTTGTATATTTGCACCCTCCAAATCGCACCATTATTATTGCTTTGGAAGTTGTTATTTTTTTAATAAATGTCAATGATGAGAATAAAGTCTATATTGGTTTCTCAACCAGCGCCTAGTGAGTCTTCTCCATATTTGGATATAGCGAAGAAGGAAAAAATAAAGATTGATTTCCGTCCATTTATCCACGTCGAAGGGGTTGACAATAAAGAGCTCAGAACACAGAAAATAGATCTGACGC
This sequence comes from Chryseobacterium indologenes, assembly GCF_018362995.1. Classification (NCBI taxonomy): domain Bacteria; kingdom Pseudomonadati; phylum Bacteroidota; class Flavobacteriia; order Flavobacteriales; family Weeksellaceae; genus Chryseobacterium; species Chryseobacterium indologenes. The sequence continues at coordinate 3,676,828 of NZ_CP074372.1, read as the reverse complement.
AGTATACCGGTATTATTTTTACCAGTAAAAATGCGATTGACCATTACTTCAGACTTGCGGAAGAACTTCGTTTTGCCGTTCCGGATACAATGAGATATATCTGCCAGTCGGAAGCAATTGCCAACTACCTTCAAAAGCATATTGTGTACAGAAAAAGAAAAATCAGCTTTGGGGAGAAAAATTTCTCAGACCTGCTTCCTCTTTTCAAAAAATTCCCAACTGAAAAATATCTGCTGCCATCTTCAGATGTTTTAAGCCCGGATATTGTGAAAACCATGGATGCATCTAATGCAGACTGGACAAGAGCAATCATGTACCGTACGGTATGCAGCGACCTTACCGATATCAACATTAAAGATTATGACATGTTGATCTTCTTCAGTCCGCAGGGAATCAAATCTCTACAACAAAATTTCCCTGACTTCAAGCAGGATGAAACCAAAATCGGAGTTTTCGGAAACACGACGCTGGCTGCTGCGGAAGAAGCTGGATTAAAAGTAGATTTAATGGCACCTACGAAGGAGACTCCTTCCATGACAATGGCCCTTGAAAAGTATATTAAAGCACTTCATAAATAGTCTTTAATTATAAAAATACCATCAACCATCTTTTCAATAAAGGAAAGATGGTTTTTTTTTACCTAAATTTGAACGAAAATTAACATTGAATGAGACGTCTGCATAAATTGCTTACTTTCAGAAAGAAAGTATAAAGACAAACTCTGTTCAATAAAAAATCAAAATATCCGGATGAAAGCTCCACAGGCAAAAAAAATAGAAAAAATATTAGAAACCCACGGCGATAAAAGGATTGATAATTACTTTTGGCTGAATGAAAGGGAAAACCCTGAAGTCATCAAATATATTGAAGAAGAAAATGCCTACGAAGAATTCATCATGAAAGATACAGAAGCTCTTCAGGAAGAGCTTTTTGAAGAGATGAAAGCCCGTTATAAAAAGGATGATGAATCTCTGCCTTATTTCTTTAACGAATACTGGTATATTGTACGTTATGAAGAAGGTAAGGAATATCCTATTTTCTGCAGAAAGCACAAAAGCCTTGACAACGAGGAGGAAATTGTACTTGATGTTAATATTCTGGCGGAAGGCAAAGAATTTTTTGAAGTAGGAAGTGTAGCCGTGAGCCCTGGTAATGAACTGGCTTCTTTCTCTTCTGATGACGTAGGAAGAAGAATTTATACGCTTAACTTCAAAAATTTAAAGACAGGAGAAATTTTACCGGACACTATTCCAAATACAACAGGAAAAGCAGTTTGGGCAAATGACAACCAGCATGTTTTTTACATTAGAAAAGACAAGAGTCTCCGTGCATTTCAGGTATACAGACATCAATTAGGAACTGATTCCTCAGAAGACGCACTTATCTTTCATGAAAAGGATGACACTTTTGACGTGAACGTATTTAAGACAAAATCTTTACAATATATTTTCATTGCAAGTTCAAGCACTATTTCTGATGAACACCGTTTTATCCCTTCTGACAATGTATTTGCGGAATGGACAGTAATACAGCCAAGAATAGACGATCTTGAATATTCAGTAGAGCATTACGAAGATGAATTCTACATCATTACCAATGCTGATGATGCCATCAACTTTAAAATTGTAAAAACAAAGATTGACAACTGCAGTATGGAAAACTGGGTAGATGTCATTCCACACCGTGCGGAAGTTTTGTTAGAGGGCTTTGAAATTTTCAAAGATTATCTGGTTCTTGAGGAAAGAGAAAGAGGATTGCTTCAGATCAAAATTATTGATGAGAAGACGCAGGAATCTTATTATTTACCATTCTTCGATCCTACTTATACAGCTTATATCGGAATTAATCTGGAATTTGATACAGAAATTTTACGTTACGGTTATACCTCTCTCACACAACCTAGTTCCACTTACGAATATAATATGAAAGACAAAACCACAAAGCTCCTGAAACAACAGGAAGTATTGGGTGGAAAATTTGTTCCTGAAAATTATATTTCAGAAAGAATATGGGCAGACTCCAGAGATGGAAAAACAAAAGTTCCTATTTCATTAGTATATCATAAAAACACCAAAAAATCGGCTGATACTCCACTTCTTCTGTATGGATATGGAAGTTATGGACATACGGTTGACGCCAGCTTTTCCAATGTAAGATTATCTATTCTGGACAGAGGCTTTATTTATGCTATTGCTCACATCCGTGGTGGTGAATACCTGGGAAGGGAATGGTATGAAGATGGAAAAATGTTATTCAAGAAAAATACATTCTTTGATTTTATAGATGCAGGGAAACATTTAATCAAAGAAAATTATACTTCATCGAGACATATGTACGCGATGGGAGGAAGTGCCGGAGGTCTGTTGGTAGGTGCTGTGGTCAATTACGAACCTCAGTTATTCAACGGAATTGTAGCACAGGTTCCTTTCGTAGACGTTGTTTCCACAATGCTGGATGATACGATTCCTTTAACTACCGGAGAATATGATGAATGGGGAAATCCAAATGATGAAGAATACTACCATTATATGAAAGACTATTCTCCATATGATAATGTAGAAGCTAAAGATTATCCCCATATGCTGATCACTACAGGATTCCACGATTCACAGGTGCAGTATTGGGAACCTGCCAAATGGACGGCAAAACTTAGAGAACTAAAGACAGACAATAATATTTTAGTCTTTAAAACCGACATGAGTTCCGGACACGGAGGAGCAAGCGGAAGATTTGAATCTCTGAAAGAAGACGCATTAGAATATGCATTTCTGTTGAAAATAAATGATAATTCATAAATGATCAATGATGGATAGCCCTGATTATAACACAATTTTTGCTTCTAAAACAAAGCAGCTAGCCGTCACTATTATTAAGGAATTATCTAAACAGCCCTATAACGAAGCGTTTTCAGTTATCAGAAAGCAAATATACAGATCTTCTACATCCATGGCAGCCAATTACAGAGCCATGTGTAGAGCAAGATCAAAAGCTGAAAGATTTTCTAAAATATCCATAGTGATAGAGGAAACTGATGAAACTTTATTTTGGCTTGAAATGTTGGAGAACTGGAATATGTTCAAAAAACAATTTTAACAGATATAAAAACAAACACTGAAGAAATATTGAAAGTAACTTCTTCGTACAGAAAAATGCTAAGGGAATGACTTTATCATTTATCAATCATCACTTATTATTTATCAAATTATGATCAACGAGTCCGAATATTGGAAAAAAATAGAACAGTTCTTCGAAGACAATTTCCAGACTGAGAAGAATCCGCCCATCGAAACCCTTTTATTTTTGATCGGGTTACAGGAGCTGGGAAGCGGCCAGCAAAAATATACTAAAGAAGACAAGGTAAACCTGATTCATATTGCTGTGTGCAGATTGCTTGAGCCTTTTGGCTATTATAAATTCACACATTATGAAGACGGATGGCCTCAGTTTGACAAACTTGAAGACCTTCCGGAATTAAAGCCCAATGAGCAGAGCTTGCTTATGAAAAAGGCAATTATTCACTACTTCCAGGAAGAAGAGCTTTTGTAAAAGCTGGAAAAAAGAAGTAAGAAGTTAATAAATTCTGATAAATAAGAAGAGGGTTTTCCATGGAAAACCCTCTTTTTTATAAATAACTGTATTCTATACATTTTCAAATTTTATCCAATCAGTTCTTCAAGTTGACTGAGTCCCATAGTAAAGCCTTCTTCAAATCCCATATCCAGGATTTTTTTCATGACATCCGGGGAATGATAATGGATATTGATCGTCACTTTGGTTCCCTCTTCTACTCCGGTAAAACCAAGCAGCCATTTTGACCTTGGAAAATCTTCATTGATCTTCCCATTTTCATCACAAAAAGCACTCATCCAGTCAAGGCTTCTGTGTTCCGTAATTTCGCCATACTGAGACTGAGCATACATAGGCCCTTTTTCACCGTTTGGTCCTATCATTGAGTACATCCAGATTCCACCTTCTCTGAAATCCTGTTTTACCGTTTCACATCTCCAGGGTTTAGGTCCCCACCATTGATCCAATAATTCGGATTTGGTAAAGTGATCCCATACTGTTGAAACATCAGCCTTATAGATTTTCATGACATAAATAGAGGCTGCATCAAAATCTTTGTTGAAAATGATATTAGATTCCATATATTTTTATTTTTAATAAAGTTAGCACTTTATTTATTGAAAGGGACTTTTCATATGACAAGTAAAAGATAATTCATAAATAATTGTTAAAAAACACTCTTTTAAGAAAAATAAAACAATTATTTGGCTCGTTTTTTGTTCATGTAGTCTTAAAACAATTAATTTTAACATTCATTTTTCCAAAACATATATAATTAAATAATGAATAACAAATTCATCCCAATAATTTCAGTGTTTATGACGATCTCACTGATTGTCTTTGTGACGCTCCAATTTTATTGGTTGAAAGGCTATTACGGTGTACTGGAACAGGATTTTTCAAATAAAGTGTATGCAGTTTTGGAAAGTACTTCAAAAAGTATTGAAGAGATTGAAGCCGACAAATACCTGAATCAGGATTATAAGGATTTCAGAAAAAATATTCTTGCGAACAGCAAACAGCCTTCTTTAACGACTATTCAACAGGTTGAAGATTCCGGTACTCAGAGACAGATTATTTACTCCAAAAATATTATTGAAAAAACACAGCTTCCGATTTCTCAAAAAGGAGATTCTATCAAGCTGACAACATTATATACAGACGAGGCAGCCTATAAAATAAAAAGAGATACCACCAATCGTGAACTTCTTACCACAGATATCAATCAGGAGATTGAAACCGGAGATTACTCCATGAAAGAATTTGTGAAAGTATATGGCAATAATCTCCCTATCACCAAAAGAGTGGATCCGAAAACGCTTGATTCCGTGATCGCTAAAGAACTTAAAATAAGAGGAATATCTGCCAAATTCGGATATGGAGTTCTTGACCGCAACAACAAGCTTACAAGCATTGTGAATAAAGCTTACAAAGAGAAAAAAGACAGTAACATTTACAGCTTTCCACTTTTTGCAGATAAAAAAAATACCCTGTACAGCCTCGCATTGGTTTTCCCTAAAAAAGAATACTCACTGGCGATGAATAACTGGCCAATGCTTTTAGGAACTTTTCTTTCCCTTCTTACTATTCTTGGAATTTATATTATTTCCATCAATTATATGATGAGGCAGAAAAAGCTTGCTGAAGTAAAAACAGACTTCATCAATAACATGTCTCATGAGTTCAAAACACCACTGGCAACCATTTCTGTAGCAACGGATTCTTTGGCAAATGACAAAATTGCCACCAATCCGGATAAGGTAAAATATTACTCGGAACTGATCAAGCAGGAGAATTTGAGAATGAAAAAGCAGGTGGAAAACGTGCTTAATATGTCCAAACTTGAAAGAAATGAAGTAGAACTGTTTTTAAAAGAAACCAATGTAAGGGAATTGATCAAAAGGACTACAGAATCTTTCAATCTGATTGTACAGCAAAGAAACGGTTCGCTTACCCAGAAATTCAACGCCACACATTATAATTTTAAAATAGACGAATTCCACATTTCAAACATGCTGGTCAACTTGCTGGATAATGCCAATAAATATTCTCCTGAAGCACCGGAAATACATGTGGAAACAAGAAATGAAGGACACTGGTATATCATTGAAATTTCCGATAAGGGAATGGGAATGGATACTCAGAATAAAACCAAAATTTTCGAAAAATTCTTCAGGGAAGAAACCGGAAATATTCACAACGTAAAAGGACAAGGATTAGGTCTTTCCTATGTGAAGAAAATTGTAGAACTACACAAAGGACAGATTATCGTTGACTCTCATAAAGGAAATGGAAGTACGTTTACGATAAAACTGCCAATGGGATAAAATACAAATGATGAATGATCAGTTATAGATGATAAAAAACTTACTTCACATCAACTATCAATGATCATTTATCAATTATAAAAAGTTTAACCAAATATCAAAATATAGAAGATAGAGTGAGGAAGTTCATTCTTAATTGTTAATTATTAATTATTAAAAGTTATGAGCAACAGAATATTATTAGTAGAGGACGATCAGAGTTTCGGGGCAGTACTTAAAGATTATTTGACGATCAATAATTTTGAAGTAACACTTGCCACTGATGGGGAGCAGGGACTTAAAGAATTTACAGAAAATGAATTCGACATCTGCATATTTGACGTAATGATGCCTAAAAAAGACGGGTTTTCATTGGCTGAAGATGTAAAAAAGATTGATAAAAATACACCGATCATATTTCTTACGGCAAGAAATATGAGAGAAGATATTTTGAAAGGATACCAGTTGGGAGCGGATGATTATATTACAAAACCTTTTGATACTGAACTTCTTTTATACAAAATAAAAGCAATTCTTCAGAGAAGTTCTACATTGGAAAATGAGGAGCAGGAGCAGTTTAAAATCAGTAATATTTTCTTTGACTCTATGCTGAGACAGTTGAAAGTAGGTGATAAAGAATACAAACTTTCTCCTAAAGAAAATGAATTATTGAAACTTCTGTGTATCCACAGAAACGATTTCATGCCTAGAGATCTTGCTTTAAGAAAGATCTGGAAAAAAGAAAATTACTTTACAGCAAGAAGTATGGACGTATATATTGCAAAACTTCGTAAGCTCTTAAAAGACGACGAAGGATTGGAAATCATCAACGTTCACGGAGAAGGGTTTAGACTTTTGGTAAAAAATTAATCCAAAAATCAAATTATAAGTATAGAATTAGCAAAACAATTGAAAATGTTTTGCTAATTTTGTTTCATACCCATGGATATGAAGAATACATTTATAGGTTTGATCGCCGTATCACTATTAGCTGCATCTTGCAAAAAGGATGAAAAAGCAACTTATTTAAAAGAAGAAGCCAATGCCGGACAGCCCAGCGTTGCCCTTAATACACCCTCAAAAACATCACTAATGGATCAGGCAGGCATCCAATCCAGCCCCAATCCTGCTCCTATGGCTACAGCACCGGGAATGAATCCTCCACACGGACAACCTGGCCACCGATGCGACATTCCGGTAGGACAACCGCTGAACAGCAAACATGCTGCAGCTCCTACTTCACAAAATATAAATACAAACGGAAATAATATTGTTCAGATTGATCCTAATGCAGTATCCCCGGGAAAAATTACTCTTGATAATAACGGAAAACTGGCAAAAACAGCTCCGGGGATGAACCCTCCACACGGACAGCCTGGTCACCGATGTGATATTCCGGTAGGACAGCCATTAAACAGCAAACCTGCACCAGCTCCTCAACCAGCCCAAAATGTAGTACAGACAACTCCTGCTCCAGCACCGGCAACACAGAATCTGGCGATGGGAGAAAAACCCAAGCTAAACCCTGCACACGGAGAACCTTGGCACAGCTGTTCTCTAAAAGTTGGTGATCCTTTGCCATAAATTTCTTATTTTTGCAGATATGAAGCTGTTTCACCTACTTGCAATTGTATTTTGCCTGGGAGTTTTTTTAATTCCCAAGGACAATTTCTATGCGCAGGCAATGCAGGAAACATGCTGTAAAGCAGAATCTTCTAAAAAAACTGACTGCTGCAAAAACCATTCTTCAAAAAAAGACAGCAAACATGACAAAACAAAATCATGTAATGATGACTGCTGCTCATCATGTGTTGCCTGCTATACTTTTATTGAAACTCCTTTCTCAAAAAATCTACGTCTGGAACTGTCTTATTACAAAGCGAATAAGAATGCTCAGTTCCGATATTCAGATCCTTATCTTTCAGACCGTTTAAAGGAAATCTGGCAGCCACCTAAGATAGGTTAATTAAAACACCATGGGTTCATTATAGTCTATAATGAACTGATTTTTAATTAATTTAAACTTTTAAACAAAATGAAATTACCAATTTCCAGGTTGATACTTGGTGCATTATTCCTATTTACACAATTTATATCTGCTCAGACACTTTCAAAAAATCAGTTCAAGGTAAAAGGGAACTGCGAAATGTGCAAAACAAGAATTGAAGGTGCTGCCAAAAAAGCAGGGGCAAAAACAGCTGTCTATTGTGTTGATCTTCAAACCTTAACTTTAGAAACAGACAAGGTATCTGCAGATGATATTCTTCAAAAAGTGGCTGAAGCAGGCCATGATAATGAAAAATTCAAAGCTTCAGATGCAGTTTACAATAGCCTTCCGGGATGTTGTCTGTATAACAGAGATCTACAGTCATCCCCGGCGGAAACCCATCACGAACATCATGCAAATACCAATGCTTCTGATAAAAAAGAAAATGAATTCTATGTTAGGGGAAACTGTGCTTCCTGTAAGGCAAGAATTGAAGAGGCTTCAAAAGGTGCAGGTGCAGATACCGCAGAATGGAATGCAGAAAAGCAAACTGTTACTTTAAATTTTGACCCGTCAAAAACTTCAGCAGATAAGATCTTAAAAGCGATTGCCGATGCTGGTCATGATAATGAAAAATATAAAACTTCGGATGCAACATACAACGCCCTTCCGGGATGCTGCCTGTATGACAGAGATTTTACTTTTGGTGAAGCCAATCCAAAGACACATTACGAAGAAGAAACAAAACCAGGAGATCATAAAGACCACGAGACTTCACCAGCTAAAGAAGACCATTCCCAACATGAAAAAAACATTGATGGTGTAGTGGTAACAGGTTCTAAAGCAGCAACTTCTTTAAGCAAGAAAGAAGCTGGTCTTGTTTTTAATATTGATAAAAAAGAACTTTTAAAGGCAGCTTGTTGTAATCTGTCAGAAAGTTTTGAAACCAATGCAACAGTTGATGTTTCTTTCAGCAACGCTGTAACCGGAACAAAACAGCTGAAAATGCTCGGTCTGGATCAGAAATATACAAGCTTAACAAAAGAACAATTGCCCGAAATCAGAGGTTTGGCTTCTGCGTATGGATTAAATTTCATTCCGGGAAGATGGATCGAAAGTATCCAGCTTACTAAGGGAGGAAGTACTGTAACGAATGGTTACGAAAGCATCACAGGCCAGATTAATACCGAACTTTTGAAGAATGCAAAAACTCCGGAAACTTCACTGAACCTTTTTTCTGACTTCAATGGAAGAGCGGAAGTGAATATTACCAATGTTTCTTCTATCAACGATAAATGGTCACAAACTTTCCTTCTTCACGGAAACGGAACTTTCGGGAATACGGATATGAATGATGACGGTTTTCTGGACAGGCCGAAAGGAACCCAGATCAATGCTGCCTATTTGTTGAATTATAATGATCTTGAAAAATCAGGATTCGGATCTCACTTCGGAATTAATTTTATCAGAGATGAAAGAACGGCAGGGCAAATTGGTTTTGATAAAAAACTGGCTCAGGACAAACAGCCTTTTTATGGAGTAGGAATTGATATTTCAAGGTTCCAGATTTGGAATAAGACCGGATATGTTTTTAAAGGAAAACCATACCAAAGCATCGGATGGATGAACCAGTATGTGTATCACCAGCAGGATAGTTTCTTCGGACTGAGAAATTATGCGGGACAGCAGCACACGTATTATTCCAATTTAATCTTTGAAAGCATTATCGGGAATACCAATCATAAGTACAAAGCTGGAGCAAGTTTCTTATATGACGGTTATAAGGAAACCTATTTATTGAATGACCTGAAAAGAAATGAAATTGTACCGGGAATCTTTGCTGAGTATACTTTAACAGGTTTAAAATATACTTTAGTAGCAGGAACCAGAGTGGATTTCCATAATCTTGCAGGAACTCAGTTTACCCCAAGGCTAAACTTCAAGTATGATTTCACGCCTCAGACTATTTTAAGATTGTCAGCAGGAAGAGGATTCAGAACAGCGAATGTATTTGCAGAAAGCCAGCAGTATTTTGCATCAAACAGAGCCATTAACATTTTATCCAACGGAGGAAATATTTATGGCTTAAAACCTGAAATCGCATGGAATTACGGTGCAAGTTTACAGCAGGAATTCAAATTATTCGGAAGAAAATCGAGTATTATTGCTGATTTCTTCAGAACAGATTTCCAGGATCAGGTATTGGTAGATCTTGACAAATCTCCTCAGCAGCTGACATTCTACAATCTGGAAGGAAAATCGTTTGCAAACTCATTCCAGACTCAGTGGGATTTCACTCCTTTCAAAAACTTTGATGTAAGACTTGCTTATAAGTATTATGATGTACAGGCAGATTATATTGGCGGAAGAAGAGAAGTACCTTTCATGGCAAAGCACAGAGGATTTGTGAATCTAGCCTATTCTACCAATAAAAATAACAATGGAGGATTCTGGAGTTTTGATACGACATTAAACTGGGTGGGAAAACAGAGACTTCCTGATACTTCAGGTAATCCGGCAGAATTTCAGTTGCCAGCGTATTCGGAATCTTATGCGGTTCTTAATGCTCAGATTTCAAGAAACTTCAATAAAAAGATCAGAGCTTACGTAGGTGGAGAAAACCTGACTTCTTATTATCAGAAAAATGCGATTGTTGATTTTAAAAATCCTTTCGGGAATTATTTTGATGGAGGAATGGTGTATGCCCCGATCATGAAGGCGAACTTCTATGTGGGACTGGATGTGACGTTTTAAATCCCTGAACAGAAGAAACAAAGCCTCTTATAGGCTTATGCAACCAATAAAGTTCACATCAGATCTTTTAAATAGTAGAAAACAGTATCAGATTGATACTGTTTTTTCATTTTTATTAAAAAAAATCATCATCAAATCAAAAAAATACTATATTTACACTTTCTTATATGTATGAACATACCTAATCAGGATTTTACAATTGATCATAACAGCAAACTCCCTCTGCATGTACAGGTAGAGGATCTTTTCCGTAAACTTATCCAAATGGAGGTTTATAAAAAAGGGGCTTTATTACCTAAAGAAGTTGATCTTGCCAATCTGTGGGGAGTTTCCAGGAACACCATCCGTCAGGCGACTAACAAGCTTGAGAATGAAGGTTTGATCCTTCGTAAAAAAGGGATCGGAACCCGTGTTGCTGAAAAGAAAAGTCTGGTAACTGGTCTGGATCATTGGTACAGCTTTACCAGGGAAATGCAGGCAAAAGGAATCCATGTCATCAATCAGTTGCTGAAAACAACGATGGTGCAGCCCAATGAAGAGATATGCAATTTCTTTCTTTGTGCGCCGGATAAAAAAATATTTAAACTTTCAAAGTTAAAGGGAGAAAGCTCAGGAGATCCGATTGTTTATTTTGAAAGCTACTTCCACCCAAGAATCGGGGTTGATAAAAATGATGACTTCAATATGCCGTTATACAGTATGCTGCAGGAAAATCATGGAGTAACCGTACATCGTTCCCGCGAAAATATAAGTGCCTGCCAGGCTGGTTCTGTAATAGGAAAAAAACTGAAAGTATCTGCTTCTTTTCCTGTTTTGAAACGTGAACGTTTTGTGTACGATATCAATGGTAAACCTGTAGAATATAATGTAGGGTATTACCGTTCGGATAAATTTACGTATACCATAGATATTAACAAATCTCCGGGAAGTTAATTCTTTTTTTAACAATCAATATGTTCAAACATTCTAACATATAATTATAAAAACTAAGCTTATGTATAACAGGTATTTTCTTTTGCTTGTATCTTTCCTGATAAGCAATATTGCAACTGGTCAGAAAAAAGTGCCCTATTTTGGCAATGTAGAGGTCATTAACGGATATAACCGTGAAATAACAGGTGAAAACATTGATTATTTCTCTGCTTTTCCAGATCATGCTACCCGTGCACTTCTTACCCGTACCACAGATGGCGCCAAAACGATAGAATGGGAAACGGCCCCTGTACCGCAAAAGAATACCGGTCCTTATATATATTTTAACTGGTTGGTATCACATTCATCGGGAACCAGCGGAGGAATCCGAAATTTTGATCTGTACATCAATGATCAGAAAGCATTAACCCTCAACACCTACCCTGCCAATCAACGTCCGGATTGGATATCAAAGGCTGCTGACAGTACTGCTTTTGTATTTCACCAAACTAAAGTGGATGGTCTGAAAGATTCTTATGGAATTGCCTACTTACGCGTTCCGGTCAGTAAAATAACTCCGGGAAAACCACTCCGTTTAAAACTGGTTGGTCAGGCTCAGAACAGCCGGGACTGGTTTATGACCTATAAATTTACTTTTGAAGAAAAAATAGACGCTGCTTCCACTCCTTTTATCCTGAAAGACGGAAAGCGGCTGATCACTCTTACCACTTTACATTTTGGTCCGGATCAAAAGATAACGGCAACGATCAACGGTAAAGACATCCATTCCTTCACCATGCCGGATGGAATCAAAACGTTTGATATCCCAGTTACCCTGTCATCGGAAGGAGGTTCAGTACAATTGTTAGTAACCTCAGGAAAAAAGGAACTTTTCCGGAAAAATATTGAAGCCGGAAAAGTTGTTCCGCGCACGCTCTATTTTATTCATCATTCTCATACTGATGTGGGATATTCTCATCTGCAGGCCGAGGTAGAAAAAATTCATACCCAAAATATCTACGATGCCATCAGAATGGTTGAAGAAACCAAAAACCTTCCGGAAGAAGCCCGTTTCAAATGGAATGTTGAAGCGCTTTGGGATGTGGAAAATTTCATGAAAAATGCGACTGCAGAAGATAAAAAATCATTTGTAAAAGCTGTAAAGGAAGGTGGAATCGGTCTTTCTGCCATGTACGGAAATATTTTAACAGGGCTAAGCCAGCCGGAAGAACTTTTCCACTACACAGAATATGCTCAAAAACTTGAAAAGGAATTTGGCTTAAAGATCAACAGTGCAATGATGTCTGATGTACCTGGATTTGCCTGGGCATTAGTTCCTGCTTTAACATCATCCGGAGTAAAATATTTTTCCAGCGGACCTAATTATTTAGGAAAAACGAATCCTTATCTGGGAGATCGCGTAGGAAATTTTGTGAAAAACTGGGGTGATAAACCTGTATGGTGGCAGTCTCCTTCCGGAAAAGAAAAAATACTATTCTGGACGGCGGGAAGAGGATATTCTTCATGGCACGGAGTACATCCGGGAGCTGTATTTGAGACCGGACAGAAAAAAATTGCTGAGTATCTGAATGATCTTACTCAAAATAACTATCCGTATGATATGGTACAGTGGCGCTATAATATTGTAGCAGACAATGGCCCGATAGATCCTTCGGTTTCCAGATTTGTAGATGAATGGAATAAAAAATATACTTCGCCTAAGATCATCTTAAGCACGAATGAAAAGATGTTTGAAGTATTTGAAAAGAAATATGGTGATCAGATCCCTGTAGTAAAAGGTGACATCAGTCCTTATTGGGAAGATGGTGCAATGTCCACTGCAAAAGAAGAAGGTATCAACCGGAACAGCAGCCTGAAACTGCAGCAGCTTACTACACTTTATGCTATGCTGAACCCTGCTCAATATAATCATCAGAGTTTTTATGAAGCCTGGAGAAATGTGATTCTGTTCCATGAGCATACATGGGGAGCTTTCAACAGTATTACGGCTCCTGATATTCCGTTCGTGGCAGATCAGTGGAAAGTGAAAAGACAGTTTTCTCTTGATGGAAATTCTCTTTCTGAAAAATTGGAAAAAGAACTGTTGCAGCCTCTCACTGATTTTTCTTCTAAAACAATTGCCGTTTTCAACACCTCATCATGGGCAAGAAGCGGTATGGTCACAATTCCGGAAATAGCTTGGGGAAATGCTGTTCAGGATATTGTAGGAAATAAAATACCTCTTCAGAAATTGCAGAACGGAACAATGGTATTTTTTGCTAAAGATATTCCTGCATTAGGATCTGCTATCTATACTGTCATTAAAAATAAGGTGATAACTCCAAATTCTTTTACCGTTACAGATACCGGAGTCTCCAATGGAAAAGTGTCTTTGACATGGGATCCTAAAACAGGCAGTATTACCCGCTTTGCAGATAACAATTCAACAAATTATGCAGGAAGCTTCAATGATCAGGGATTAAACAGTTATTGGTACGTACCGGGATCTGACCCGAAAGAAGCAGTATCAAATGCCAACGTAATGGTAAAAGTATTGGAAAATGGTCCTGTGATCGCTAAAGTTTCAATTACATCAGAAGCTCCCGGAGCTAAAAAATTAGAAAGAATCATTACGCTGACAGCCGGAAGTGACGAAGTAGCGCTGGAAAATATTATAGATAAAAACCCTGTCCGTACAAAAGAATCTGTACATTTTGGCTTTCCTTTCAATGCAGATTTTAAAAATATTACAATAGATGCTGGTTATGGAACAATGAAATATCTTAAAGATCAGCTTCCCGGCTCGAATATGGATTACTGGTACAGCCGCCGATGGGTAGATGCCTCTTCCGGACAAAAGGGAATGCAGTGGATGATGCTGGAAACACCATTGATTGAGGCAGCAGAAATGATTGATGAAAGAATGACAATTGACAATAGCCACAAAAAATGGAAAGATCAGGGAACCCTGGGAACGACAAACTGGTTCAGCTATGCGATGAATAACTACTGGCATACCAACTATAAAGCAGATCAGGAAGGCCCTGTGCATTATCGCTATACACTACGTCCTCATGCTGCTTTCGACGCTGTAGAAAATGAAAAGTCCGCCACTGCTTTTACACAGCCTCTTATTGCCATTCCTGTCAAAGAAAAAACACCTGCCGGAAAAAGTCTTTTCCGTATGAATAATGATAATATTGTTGTAACAAGTGTTACCCCGCAGGAAGATAAGAGTTTCCTTATCAGACTTTACAACCCTTCTGAAAATGAGCAAACAACTGCTTTTGTATGGGAACAACTGAAACCTTCAAAGATTATTGAGCTTAAAAGCGGGAAAGTATTATCTCCTGACGAAAAAATTAGTTTATCCGGAATGGATGTAATAGAAATCAGAATAGTTCTTTAGTTTTTGATTTTAAATCAAAGATTATATTATTTAAAACATTTAAACCAAAAGCAGATGTCAAAGCCAGTAATTGCTATAGACATGGGTGGTACCAGAATTAAAACAGGAATCATACAAGATGATACAATCCTATATTCTGCATCCATTGATGCTCATTCCGGTAAAGGTCTCCGGCACAGACTTCCTTTCATACAGGAAACAGTGGAAAACATGTTACATCAACTTGGACTTTCCACCGCAGATATTGCAGGACTGGGGATAGCTTCTCCGGGGATTGTAGACAGTGTTCAGAAAAAAATTCTTTCTATTGATAAAAAATTCGGAGATGCTCCTGATATCGATCTGAAAGAATGGTGTTCAAAGACATTTGATCTGCCTTTTGCTATAGAAAATGATGCCCGTTCTGCATTACTGGGAGAATGGAAATATGGAAATGCCAAAAATTATGAGAATATTGTTTTAATGACATTAGGAACAGGTGTTGGAAGCGCTGCCGTCATGGAGGGGCAATTGCTTAAGGGTAAGCATTTCACAGCCGGCATATTGGGTGGGCATTCTGTAATTAATTATAAAGGAGATTCATGCAACTGTGGAAATAAAGGCTGTGTAGAAACTGAAGCTTCTACATGGAATCTTCCGGCAATGGCAAGATCAGATAAAGATTTTACCAAAAGTAAGCTGTCTGCATCTCCCGTTATTGATTACGAACTTGTTTTCAGACTCGCTGAAGAAGGTGACACTATGGCTTTGCATCTACGAGACCAAAGTTTACAGGCATGGTCAGCAGCTGCCATTAACCTCATCCATTCCTATGATCCGGAAGTCCTTGTACTGACGGGCGGAATTATGGCCAGCAGTTCACAGATTATTCCTTATATCAAACAATATATAGATACTCACGCCTGGACTCCCTGGGGAAATGTAAATATCGAAGAAGGCGCATTTCCCGGTACTGCAGCTTTGCTGGGGATCGCACATCTTGTCAATCATTAATAAAAATCAGAATGAAATCAAATTTCAATAAGTTTCCTGTCATTAAAATACAAAACCATACCTGCATAACAGGCTGGGAAGGTATTTTCAGAGAAATTAAAAAAAATACCCATAAAATAATTGCCATTGAATGCTATCCCGGTGTTTTTCTCAAAGAGATCATCAGCTCAGTGCAGGAATTCTTAAACCCCGGATTGATCATTGATACTTCAGAAGCAATGAAACCTGAAAAAGATATTGCGGCAATGGTACAGGAATATGTTACAGATGATCCTGTATTCGGTTATATGGCTCCGTTAGAACTTGAAGATTATTTTGATGCTTCAAAAGTATTGGAAATTCAACAAAAGATTGATGATAACAAGGGCTTTACAGTAGTTATAGGCCCAGGAGCAACTTTGATTACCAGCCAGCCTGATCTTATCATTTATGCTGATATGCCGAGATGGGAGATACAGATGCGCTTCCGAAACAATACGGCCTGTAATCTGGGCAGAACTAATTATACGGATGCTTTTTCTTACCAGTACAAACATGCCTATTTTGTAGACTGGCGCGTCTGTGACCGTTATAAAAAAAGAATTCTGAGAATCTGTCATTTTGTTTTGGATACCACCATTCCTCATCAGCCTAAAATGATCAGTACTGATGCGCTGTTTGAAGCTCTTCAGCAGACCGTGAAACAGCCTTTCAGAGTGGTTCCTTTCTTTGATCCGGGGCCATGGGGCGGACAATGGCTGAAAGAAGTCTGTGATCTGGACAGAAACGCACCCAATTATGCATGGGGCTTCGATTGTGTACCGGAAGAAAACAGTTTGTTATTAGAATTTGGAGATCAGGTTGTGGAAATTCCATCGATCAATCTTGTATTTTTCCAGCCGGATGCTTTACTTGGAAAAGAAGTCTATGAAGGATTTGGGGATGAATTTCCAATCCGTTTTGATTTTCTGGATACCATGGAAGGTGGAAATTTAAGCTTACAGGTACATCCATTGAAAGAATACATCAAAGAAAAGTTCGGAATGTCTTATACCCAGGACGAAAGCTATTATATGTTGGATGCCGGAGACAATGCTTTTGTATATCTTGGCCTGAAAGAAAATGTAAATCCCGATCTTATGATGAAAGCGCTTACTGCGGTTCAAAATGATCATCTCATTTTTGATGCTGAGGAATATGTACAAAAATGGCCCGTCCGCAAACATGATCATGTATCAATACCAGCAGGAACCATACATTGCTCAGGGGCTAATTCTGTAGTGTTGGAAATAAGTGCAACTCCTTATATTTTTACATTTAAACTCTGGGATTGGGGAAGAATGGGACTGGATGGTAAGCCAAGACCGATTTCCCTTGACCATGGCAAAAACGTAATCCAATGGGATCGTACTGCTTCATGGACTCAGGATCATATTCTTAACCTCACAGAACTGATTGCTGAAGGAGAAGGATGGCGGGAAGAACGTACCGGACTGGATGCATGGTCATTTATTGAAACCCGGAGACATTGGTTTACCCAAAAAGTTCATCATCACACAGAAGGTGTTGTAAATGTTCTGAATCTTGTGGAAGGCCGTGAAGCAATTATTGAGAGTCCGGATAACAGTTTTGAGCCTTATATTATTCATTATGCCGAAACCTTTATTGTTCCGGCTCATGTAGGAGCTTATACCATTACTCCTCATGGTGAAAGTACAGGTAAGGAATGTGCTACGATAAAAGCCGGTGTCCGTACGGAAATGATTGCAGGTAAAGTTTTAAAATAAACGGTATGTCAACAAACACCTCTTCAAATATTATTTATAAATCGACTCTGGTGGCTTCTGTGGGTGGTTTATTGTTCGGCTATGATACTGCTGTGATCTCAGGAGCCATTGGTTTTATGAAGATTTATTACCAGCTTTCTGATGTGATGACTGGCTGGGTAGCTTCCTGTGCTTTGCTGGGCTGTATCATCGGGGCCATGTATTCCGGAAAACTCAGTGATCAGGTGGGAAGGAAAAGAGTATTAATGCTTTCTGCCATTTTATTCATCATTTCTTCTGTAGGTACAGCATTAGCTCCTAACCTCTGGATTTTTGTTATATTCCGGATTATTGGTGGCATGGGAATCGGGATTGCTTCAATGCTCTCTCCGATGTATATTTCAGAAATGGCGCCAGCAGCAATTCGGGGGCGATTGATATCCATCTTTCAGCTGGGAATTGTGACAGGTATTCTTGTTATTTATTTTGTGAATGCTTATATCGCAGGTATTCATGGTGAGAGCTGGAATGTTTCTACAGGATGGCGCTGGATGTTCGGATCAGGAGTTATTCCTTCAATAATCTTTATTCTGCTACTACTTACTGTACCTGAAAGCCCTCGCTGGCTGGCAAAGCAAAAACGAAACGATGAAGCATTAGCTATTCTTACACAGATCAATGGAACCCATGTGGCTCAAAAGGAACTGGAATCTATCAGTGAATCCCTGAAAGACAAAACTCCTTTTTCTTTTTCCGAGATAAAAGAACCCCAATTAAAACGGGCTCTTATTATTGGAATTTTACTCGCTGTATTTTCACAGATTACGGGAATCAATGCGATTATGTATTATGCTCCTGAAATTTTCAAATCAACTGGTGTAGGATCAGATTCTGCTTTTATACAGACTATTCTGGTGGGGGTTATTAACCTGATCTTTACTTTTGTTGCTATAAAATATGTAGATCTCTGGGGCCGGAAAAAACTTCTTCTGTTGGGAATTTCCGGGATGGCTATCTGCCTGTTTATTGTAGGTTTTGCCTTTTATACCCAACAGCAGGGATATCTGGTACTCATCGCAATTCTGGGTTATATTGCCTGCTTTGCTATGTCATTGGGGCCTTTGACATTTGTTGTTATTGCTGAGATTTTCCCTACAAAAGCCCGTGCTACGGCAATGTCTGTGGCTACTTTCTTTCTTTGGCTGGCGGTATTTCTGGTATCTCAAACCTTTCCCGTCCTTATAGGATCTATCGGGAATGCTTATACATTCTGGATTTATATGCTTGTCGCTGTGATTACTTTTCTCTTTATCTGGAAAATGGTTCCGGAAACCAAAGGAAAAACACTGGAAGAGATAGAAAAAACCTGGAAAAATTAAGTACTATTATCTTATTTCCATTTCAATAAAAAAATCCCATTTTAGAGCCCTATGACTTACTAAAATGGGATTTGTAATATCTGCTTATTCCGGATTATCTTCCAAAATCATCCTGTACTCTTACGATATCATCTTCATCGGAAGGATTGGATGCATCGGTGTGCTGCCAGATTTCTGCAACGATACCCCAGCCTGTAAGACCGATTAATCTGTGTCTTTCTCCCTGCTGAAGTTTTACCTGATCTTTTGGTCCATATTCTCCTAATTCTCCTTCTTCATCGGTATTGCTTCTTTTGATTCCTACAGTTCCTTCCACTACCTGCCAGATTTCGGCTCTTCTGTGGTGATACTGCCAGCTTAATCTTGCTTCAGGAGCCACGATAAGAATTTTTGGGCTTAGCTTCCCTCCTATTCTCAAGTTTTCTACATCAATCCCATCAAAATACTGATTGGCAAAATCCTGAGCCTGTGTTTCATCAATGACAAAGAAACCACCCCATGGTCTTGTATCGTCTTTAGCTGCAATGTTAAAACCTTGTGTCTGCAAAATGCTTTCTACTCTATCGAATATTTCTTTTTTTTCTGTACTCATACAGCTATATTTTTAAATTAAAAATTATTTATTTGATTCTTCTTTTGACATTGAATATGGAAAATCTTTTTCCTGTGAACCTCTTTCTTTATTTGGTTTGTTATCCATTTTAAAGTCTAACACAGCTCCTTTCATCAACTCTTTATGACTTAACCAGTTTTTGGAATAAGGCTGTTGGTTTACATTCAGTGATTTTACATATAGATTTTCGGAATTATTTTCCGGAGCATTTATTTCAATTTTCTTACCATTTTCAAGATAAATGGTTGCTTCTTTAAATAATGGTGCTCCCAACACATACTGATCTGTTGCCGGCGTTACGGGATAAAACCCAAGGGCTGAGAAAATATACCATGCAGAAGTCTGTCCGTTATCTTCGTCACCGCAATATCCATCAGGAGTTGCATGATACAGTTTATTCATTACCTGTCTTGCCCAATATTGTGTTTTGTAAGGCGCTCCTGCATAATTATACAGATAGATCATGTGCTGAATAGGCTGGTTTCCGTGGGCATACTGACCCATATTCATGATCTGCATTTCTCTGATCTCATGGATAACACCTCCATAATAGCTGTCATCAAAAACCGGTGGCAATGAGAAAACCTCATCGAGTTTGGCTTCAAATTTCTTTTTTCCACCCATCAATTCTGCGAGACCGTCAATATCCTGGAAAACAGACCATGTATAATGCCAGCTGTTTCCTTCCGTAAACGCATCTCCCCATTTGAAAGGATTGAAAGGTTTCTGGAAGTTCCCGTCTTTATTTTTACCACGCATCAAACCTGTTTCCTTGTCAAAGACATTTTTATAATTATAAGCTCTTTTCTTATAAATATCAATTTCTGAAGTGGGTTTCCCCAATGCTTTTCCTAACTTATAAATTGAAAAGTCGTCATAAGCATATTCTAATGTTCTTGCCGCATTTTCATTTATTTTTACATCGTAAGGCACATAACCCAATTCATTATAATACTTTACTCCTGCACGGCCTACTGCTTCTATAGGACCTTCGTTATTGGCTCCGTGTTTTACGGCCTGCCAAAGAGCTTCCGTATCGTATCCGCGAAGTCCTTTGATATAAGCATCTGCTACAACTGATGCAGAATTGTTTCCTATCATGATATCAGAATATCCAGGACTGCTCCACTCCGGTAAAAATCCACCTTCCTTGTAAGCATTAGCCAATCCTTCCTGCATTTCTACATTAATGCTTGGGTAAACAAGATTCAGGAAAGGGTACAAAGCACGGAAAGTATCCCAGAAACCGGTTCCTGCAAACATTTTTCCATCAACAATTTTACCGTTGTAGGGACTCCAGTGTTTTATTTTATTCTGAGCATCCACTTCATATAGTTTCTGCGGGAAGAATAAAGTTCTGTATAAAGAGGAGTAAAAGGTTCTCATCTGCTGATCTGTTCCTCCTTTTACGTCTATTTTGCCTAATGTTTTGTTCCAGATATTTTTAGCATCGGTTTTTACCTGTTCAAAGTTTCTGGTCCCTATTTCTCTTTTCAGATTCAGTTCTGCCTGTTCAAAGCTAATGAATGAAGAGGCTACTTTTGCATAAACCGTTTCTTTATTTTTAAGTTTAAAACCTACGACAGCTCCTGTATGATCGCTGGTAATTTCTAATTGGTCATTAACCAGTTTATCATCTTTCCAGGTTTTTGTGAGTTCAAAATCTTTATCAAACTGAACCACGAAATAGTTTTTAAAATTATCATATTTCCCGGTAGAATATTTTGTGGTATACCCAATGATTTTTCTTTCTTTAGGTAAAATTTTGATGTAAGAACCTTTGTTCAATGCATCTACAACGATGTAAGCGCTGTCTGTTTTCGGAAAATCAAATTTAAAATAGGAAGCTCTTTCTGTAGGTGTAAATTCTGTAGTTACATTGATGTCCGCAAGGTATACACTATAGAAATAAGGAGTTGTAACCTCAGCTTTGTGGCTGAACCAACTTGCTCTTTCGTCTTCTTTAAATTTCACTTTCCCTACTCCCGGCATGATGGCAAATGCGCCGTAATCATTCATCCACGGAGAAGGCTGATGCGTTTGTTTAAATCCTTTTATTTTATCTGCATCGTAGGTATAAGCCCATCCATCGCCCATTTTACCGGTCTGCGGTGTCCAGATATTCATTCCCCAGGGAAGTCCGACTGCCGGATAGGTATTTCCGTTGGATAAGGAAGGCTTGGACTGCGTTCCCATTAAAGGATTCACATAATCTACGGGAGATACATTCTGACCAAAGGCCCAGGCCTGTAATAACAGGAAGCAGGTAGAAAATATAAACTTCATTGTATCGTTTCGTTTGTTAATTTATATAAGCTTTTTTAATGCATAGCTGGCCGCTCCAAGAATGGCTGCATCTTCAAATATGGCAGAAATTTTAACCTGCAAGTTAATATTATTCTTTGTTAAATTCTGAATAAATCTTTGTTCAAAATAAGGATAAGCTTTGGCAATATTACCTCCTATAACTAAAACTTCCGGTTTGTAATGGTCTACATATTTCACAATAAATTCAGAGAAAGAATCTGCATATTCATCAAATATTTGGGTTTGTATTTCCGCTGGTTTATCCAACAATTCTTTAGTCCCTGAAATTTCTTCTCCGGTGAGTTCTTTATAACGATTCACGAACCATCGTGTTGCCAGATAATCTTCACTGATAGAGTTTTTAAAAGGAGAATCCCATAAGTCTTCATCGGTAGCAAATTCTCCATTGAAGAAGGTTGTTCCCAATCCTGTACCGAGTGTCACACCAAAAATTTTATTGAATCCCTGAGCACATCCTCCGAATACCTCACCTTCCATGAAAGCTGCCGCATCATTTACAAAATGAATCTGTGCCTGAGAAACAGACAATCTTTTGGCCAGCTCTTCTTTGATATTTACCTGATAGATATCGATGAATTTCCCCTGCTGCATCAGTGATATTCCATTTTCATAATCGAAAGGCCCCGGCATTGCAATCCCAATTAAAAGATCTTCTTTTACCAGATCATGGGCCGCTTTATGAATGGCCGAAACCCATGCGGAGAAAATAACTTCTTTGTTTTCAAAAGCATCTACGTGTTCTCTTACATAAGTGGATGAAATGATTTCACGTTTTTCCGGGTCTACCTGAGCCAGCGTGATATGCGATCCTCCGATATCTATTCCTACTATATTCTGCATTATTTATTATTTTAAATTCAAACATCCTTTGACTGAAAAAACAGACAAACAGGAATACACAACCTGTCTGTCTGCTTTGTATTTCAGACTTTATATTATTAATTCTGATAACTATTTCATTATCTGAATCTTACTTTACAATCACTTTACCAGTCGATAGTACTTTACTGTTTGAGGATGTAATTTTGTAAATATAAGTACCACTGATTAAATCCTGTGTATTGACTGCGTTATTATTTTGATTAATACTCTGTTTTTTGAACAATTTTCCTGAAGTATCATACAATGCCACTTCAGTTGCTGAGTTATCGCTGATAGCAAAGTGAATATCATTTCCTCTTTTCACAGGATTCGGATAGACTGCGCTGTTCTCCTTAACAGATTCAATATCTTTCACGGCAAGAGATGAAGCGCAGGCAACGTCTGTTCTCCAGTTGGCATCTGTCATATTGATCAGGGTTGCAAAATGAGTGTTGGCTGTAGCATCTAAGGCACCATTACCACTTCCTTCATCCATTTTCCAGTTGGCTTCAAGCCCTGTGGAGTTGGCAGGAACATTACAGTTATTGCTTACTATTTCCTGAGGAGTTAAGGCTCTTTTCCAAACTCTGAATTCATCCAGGAATCCATTGATTGTACGGGAATTATCATAATTTCTACCCAGATAAAGAATACCGTTGGCATTGAAATTACCCGTCACTGCTGAACTTGCATCCAGGTTTCCATTGACATAAATCTTCATTGCTGCACCGTCATAAGTGGCTGCAATATGGTACCATGTATTGGTATTAAATGCTGTATTACTGTTAAGCTTCACCTGAGATGAACCGAAACTCAATATAAACTGAAGTTTGTTATTGGCCAGGTTTCCATCTCCGAAACGAAGCATTGCCGAGTTATTATCTCCCACTTCAATACCCATTACTGATGAAATATAAGGGAATCCTGTTTTGAAAGCATTTACTTTTACCCATCCTTCAAATGTCATCGCATTTCCACTCAGGTTAAATTGACCTGCATTCAGATAGTGAGAGCTTCCGTTGAAAGAAAGAGATCTTGCACCAGGACTTGTAACAGGAGCAAAACCGCTGTTGAATGATCCTTCTCCTGAATAGGTACTTGTAGTTCCTCCAGCACATCCTGCCTGCACTTTCCATACATAATTTGTATTAGGTGTCAGGTTCTGTAATGAATAGGAATTCGTGGTAATATTCGGGATTTCAGACCATGTTGTGGCAGCAGCAGTTTTATACTGTAATGTATATGAAGTTGCATTTCCTGCATCCCATGACAGCTGTGTTGTATTACCAAGGAAACTTCCGGAAATTAATCCTGACGGCGTAGTGCAGCCACTTCCGGAGTTAAACCTTGGTGCAAAAATATAAGTACTTGTTAATGTCGGTGAGCAGTTGGACTGTATTCTCCAGTCGTAGTCTGTATTCAGCGTAAGGTTATTGATTACAATATTATTTCCTGAATAATTATTGGCCACATTCGTCCATACCGTTGAATTGGCTGGTTTGTAATCAATTTTGTAAGATTGGGATGCGTTGGAAGTCCAGTTCAGTTTTGCTGAAGTTCCTGTCACATTGGAAACATCCAGTCCCAATGGCGGATCACAGGTTTGCCCCTGAGACCATGAATATAACTGACCGCTTAAGAGCGTATTTTCGTTGTAAAGGATATTGGAACCTGTACTCAGATAGCTGGCAACATTGGTTCCTGCCAGGTCATACCACATGAAAACGCCGTATTGGTCATTTTTCGTGCTGGTCGCTAAGTTTGCCAATGTCGTTGCAGAAGTTGAGCTTGGATTCGAGTTTTGAATCCATGTAGCAGCTGCTGAGATTTTGGATTTATTAAGAGGGGGAACTACAGGAGCATTGTATGTACTGTACATCGCATTCCAGGTGTAATCGATATAATTTCCTGCTAAGTCTCCATTATAAGTTTGTCTTGTGGTAGCGGGTCCGTAATAATAGAATGTAATCAGTTTATCCGGCATTGCTGCTTTCAATTCCTGCAAAAGCATGACAAAAGAGCTGTTATTAGGCTGTCCTGTTCCGTTATTTCCATATCCTGCATATTCATCATCAAGGTCTACCCCATCCAGACCGTAAGTATAAACAGTGTGAGCTACCTGTAAAGCGAAATCTTTTGCCGCCTCACGGTTAGGAAAATTAGAAATCCCCGCTCCCTGATGGTTTCCTAAAAGATCCAGAAGTACTTTTATTCCTTTTTGCTGTAAAGGTTTTACATAGGTATTGACATCATTCAGGACTTTAGTAACGTTATTATTGTTGGAGATATAAGCACGGTTTTTAGAAACATCATAGTTGATGTTGGCGGCAAAAATAATAGCAACGTCAAAAAGCTGTCTGTTGGTATTCTGCAAAGTATAAGAACCTGCATTCAGCATATTATTGTTGTTCACTTCCACATAGCAGACTCCCAAAGGATCAAGCTGCTGTGCTTTGAGCAACGGGGCAGTCTGAAGCATGAGGGCCATTAAGGGAATAAAAAAGGATTTTTTTCTCATAGTATATTAATTTGTAGTAGAAAAATCATTGGGCCGAAGCCCAATGACTGGTTTTGTTATTTTACAATTAGTTTTTCGGATTGTTTTAAACTTCCATCATGAGATTCAAACTGAACGATATAGCTTCCTGCTGAAAGTCTTGTCAATTCAATTTGATTATCTCCGGAATTCAGTGATTTTGTGTCAACGATTCTTCCATTAAAATCATAAACCGTTAATTTTCCTTTGCTGTATTCATCCGGAACTGAAACTGTAAGTGATGAAGATTTGCTTACCGGATTCGGATACAATTTGATTTGATTTTTAATGTTGGTCTGTCCTGCGTTTATTGCTTTTTGACTCGATGCATTTCTTGCCAATAGTGAACTTCCTGTTGCACATGGCAGATCTGTTCCCCAATTGGAAGCATCAACACCTGTTAAGGTTAAAGTCACTCCGTTTCCTGATGTATCCTGAACAGTAGAACCACTTCCTTCGTTAAACTTCCAATAAGCTGCCAATGATGTAGCCGGAACTGATACATTACACATATTCTGACTGATCTCCGTTTGACTCAATGCACGTTTCCAAACTCTTACTTCATCTATTTTGCCATTGAAATTTCGGGAAGTATTGTATAGATAGCCTACGTTGAATGCTCCGGTTGAATTTACACTTCCGGTTTGTGCTTTAGTTGCATCCAGAACACCGTTGATATACAATTTCATATTGGCACCGTCATATGTTGCGGCAACATGATACCAGGTATTGGCATTCAAAGCGGTTGCAGAAGCCAGTTTTTGCTGAACATTATTAATACTTACTACAAACTGAAGCTTATTATTGGCCAGGCTGGCATCTCCTAATCGTAAGAATGCGGAATTACTATCACTTACTTCAGTTCCCATGATAGAAGAAATATAAGGAGAAGCAGACTTGAAGGACGAAGGTTTGATCCAGCCTTCAAAAGATAATGCAGAACCGCTCAAGTTCATACTTCCGGCAGCCCCTGATTCAGTGCTTCCATCCAGAGATAATGCATAAGAACCTGTAGGGGTTGTTCCTGAAGTACTGGTAAATCTTGATGCAAACATATAAGCGCTTTTCACGCTGCAGTTGGTTCTGATTCTCCAATCGTATTCTGTATTGGCTGTTAAGCCTGAAACAGTTACAGAAGTAGCGCTCGTTGCAGATACGGCGTTCGTCCATGTTGTTGAAGAAGCCGGCTTATAATCAATATCATAGGTATTGGTTCCTACGGCTGACCAGTTCAGTTTTGCACTTGTTCCGGTAAGATTGCTTGTGTACAGTCCGATAGGTGCATCACAGTTTGTGCCTTGTGTCCATGACTGTAAAGTACCGCTTAAAACGGTCGGCTCTCCGTATAATGTTTGAGTTCCTGCTGAAAGTTGTGATGTTTCATTAGTTCCGTGAAGATCATACCACATAAATACTCCGTAACCACCGTTCTTAGTCTGAGTGGCCAGGCTGGTTGTTGTAGAATTGGAAGTATTTCCCATCCATACAGCGGCTGGAGAGATTTGTGCTTTGGTAAGAGGAGGTACATTAGGAGCGGAGAATGTTCCGTACATTGCATTCCAACTGTAATTAACATTATCTCCAACTCTTGTCCCGTTCCATGAAAGTCTTGAAGCAGCAGGACCATAATAATAGAATGAAATAATCTTATTCGGCAATAATGCTCTGAGCTCCTGAACAAGCATTACAAAAGAGCTGTCGTTAGGCTGCCCAGTTCCGTTATTTCCATATTCAGAGTATTCGTCATCAAAATCAATTCCATCAAGACCGTAGGTATTCACTGTATTGGCAAGCTGTAATGCAAAGTCTTTTGCTGCTTCGCGGGTAGGAAAATTACAGATTCCTGCTCCCTGATGATTTCCTAAAATAGTCAGGACTACTTTCATTCCTTTCTGCTGAAGTGGCTTTATGTAAGTATCCGCATTGGTAAGCACTTTCGTGACATTATTATTGGAATACAGATAAGCTCTTCCACGGCTGGTGTCATAATTAATATTAGCCGCAAAAATATTCACCACATTGAACAGATAGCTGTTCGATGTCTGCAGTTTGTACGCTCCCGCATTCAGGAGGTTGTTGTTATTCACTTCCACATAGCAAATTCCTGTAGGATTAAGCTGTTGTGCGTTGATCAGAGAACCTGACTGAAGCATCATGGCAATCAGTGCGGTAAGGATGGATTTTTTTTTCATTGTATAATTTTTTTAAGGTGCTTTGGTGTCTGAATTTTATATAGCTTTTCCCTGATCCCTTCTTTTCATGAAAGTATCTCAGATGAATAAGCCATATAAAAAGGAGGGCTATGTCAGTAGCTCAGGGTTTTCATTAAAGGTTTTCCATAACAACTCACCGAATAATGTATTCGCCCATGCAAACCATTCTCTGGTGAATTTTTTGGCATCGTCTTTATGGAAGGATTCATGCATAAAGCCTGTCCCGCCGTGCGTTTTCTGTAGAGTATCAATACACCATCTGATCTCACTTTTGTCCTTCGTAGTGAGGGCCTTCATGATGATACTCATTGGCCAGATCATGTCAAGTCCGATATGTGGACCTCCTATACCTTCTGCCAGTTTACCTTTGAAGAAGAACGGATTATTTTCTGACCACACAAATTTTCTTGTATTTAAATATACAGGGTCGTCAGCTTTCACCGCATCCAGATAAGGCAGTCCCAGCAAGCTTGGACAGTTCGCATCATCCATCAGGTTGTAGCTTCCAAAGCCATTTACTTCAAAAGCATAGATTTTTCCAAATTCAGGATGATTGTAAATTCCGTATTTTTTGATGGCTGCATCTACCTCATCAGCAAGGCTGTTCAGCTGTTGAGCCAACGTTTTTTCATTTTTAATCTGAGAAACCATTTCCGCTGCCTGACGTAAGCTTACTACGGCAAATAAGTTAGACGGAATCAGGAATCCATAAATAGTAGCATCGTCACTTGGACGGAACATAGAGCTGATAAGGCCTACCGGTTTTGTCGGATAACCATATCCTCCCATAGGAATTCCATCTGTTGCCCACGCTGTTGTACGCTCGAATTTGTAAGGTCCCAGATCATTTTTTCTTTGCTGTTCTGTGAAAGTCTGCAGGGTAAGTTTAATTCCTTTCAGCCAGTTAGCGTCGAAAGGTTTTGTATCTCCGGTTGTTTTCCAGAAGTGATATGCCAGACGGATAGGGTAACACAGAGAGTCTATTTCCCATTTTCTTTCATGGGTTCCCGGTTTCATATCGGTATGATCATATTCTTTCCATTTACTGATCTTCTGGTCATCGTTATAGAAAGCGTTTGCATAAGGATCTTTCAGGATGAAAGTCGTCTGCTTATGAATCACCCCTGAGATCAGTTTGTGCAGCTTTTCATCTTTTTTAGAGAACTGCAGATAAGGGAAAACCTGTGCGGAACTGTCACGAAGCCACATCGCATCAATATCTCCTGTGATGACGTAAGTATCCGGCGTTCCATTGGTTTCACTATAGAAAACGGTAGTATCTAATGTATTCGGGAAGCTGTTTTCAAAGAGCCAGCCGAGTTCTTTGTTTTTAACTTTCTTTTTAAAAGCAGCGATAGCATTTTCTACGGATTCGCTGGTAAAATGTCTTTTCTCTTTAGGGACACGGACAACAGGAAAATCATCCAGCACTAAATTTTTAGCAAAAACATTTTGAGTAAACAGCAATCCGGCTCCTGCCAGTGCACTTGTTTTAATAAAATTTCTCCTTTCCATTGATACTTTTGTTTCGTTTATTTTATGAGTCTTATTTTACCGGTTTGCTTCCCATTACGAATCTTAGTTCGCCACCGTTCATGATATCACTGTGATTCAACTCCCAGCTTTTATATTCTTTTCCGTTCAGGAACATTTTCTGAACGTAGATATTCTTGTCGGATATCTTGTCAGCGATCACGGTAAAAGTTTTTCCATTCTCTAGTTTTAATGAAGCTTTCGGAAATTGTGGAGCTCCGATAGTATAAACTGGCTTTCCTGGCGTCACAGGATAGAATCCTAATGATGAGAAAATATACCAGGCAGACATTTGACCGCAATCTTCGTTGTTTACTATTCCGTCCGGTTTTGCCGCATACATATTGTCACGGATAAATTTTACCATTTTCTGAGTCTTGTAAGGACTTCCTGCATAGTTGTACAGGTATGGAACATGATGTCCAGGTTCATCTCCAAATCCTAAAGACCCGATAAATCCTGAGATATCTACATGCTGTTCTCCTTCCATATGAAGCGCTTCTGTAAAGGTCTTATCCAGTTTTTCTTCAAATCCTTTTTTCCCTCCATACAGATTCATCATTTCATCAATCTGATGCGGAACAAAGAAATCATAGGCCCAGATATTTCCGGAAACCCAGTGTGGCTGGAGTTTTTTCCAATCATTAAGCTTGAAATCCGCTAAGAATTTCCCGTCTTTTTGTCTTGGCCAGAAGTGATTATTTTCTTTATTGAAGGTATTCAGGAAGTTCATAGAACGTTTTTTATACACTTCTGCTTCCTCTTTTTTCCCTAATTTTTCTGCAAGCTGCTGGATACACCAGTCATCATATGAATATTCTAATGTTGCAGAAACTGAAGCACCGTTTTCTGATGGTGTATAGCCTAACTTGATATAATCATTAAGACCTCCGCCTCCGTCACTGCTGCTCATTTTGTCTGTTAAAGAAGCATCTTTCATTGCTGCAAATGCTTTTTCTCCATCAATACCCGGAACTCCTTTGGAAATGGCATCCCAAATTACTGAAGCACTATGATAGCCTAACATACAGAAGTTATCATATCCGCAAAGTTCCCAGATGGGCATATGATCTTTACGGTCTGTATATCTGCTGATTAAGGAATTGGCAAATTCTTTTGTATGTTTCTGATCCATAATGGTCAAAAGCGGGTGTGTTGCTCTGAATCCGTCCCAGTATGAATAAGTACTGTAGTTCGTGAACCATTTTGTATTCATATTTTCCTGAGCGGCAACATAATCTCCATTCACATCCATATAAAGGTTTGGAGCAATGAATGTATGGTAAACGCCTGTGTAGAAAATTTTTCTCTGACTGTCTGTTCCTCCTGTCACCTGGAATCTTCCGATAAGGTCTCTCCAGGTTTTTTGAGCTGTTTCTTTCGCTTTTGCAAAATCAATATTTGTTGCTTCGGTATCGAAATTTTCCTGTGCGTTTTCTGTACTCACCGGAGATAAAGATACTTTTACTTCAATGCTTTCCTGGTCTTCTGTGGAGAATCTTACGAATGCTTTAGCATCTTTGGCAAGGGCAATTTTTTCATCATTTTTGATTTTTCCGTCAGCATACACGCCGTAAGACTTAAACGGTTTGGAAAACTCCATCACGAAGTAAGCAAACCGTTTACCTCCCCAGCCATTGCTGTAGCAGTACCCTTTGATTTTATTATTGCCTTCCACACTCACTAAAGTATGGTAGATATTTCCGAAGATTTTATTGGTAGGATCAATAATGATGTTAGATTCATCACTTTTCGGGAAAGTATATTTATGAAATCCTACTCTTGGGGAAGCGGTCAGCTCAGCTTTAATTCCATAGCTGTCCAACATTACGGAATAATATCCCGGAGATGCCACTTCTTTATCGTGTGTAAATTTTGAACGGTAACCAGTTTCCGGTTGATCTTCTGATCCCGGAACCATTTTTACTTGTCCTACCGTTGGCATTACCAGAATATCTCCAAGGTCTGCCCAACCCGTTCCACTAAGATGGTTATGACTGAATCCCATGATCGTTTTACTGCTGTAGTGGTATCCGGAACACCAATCCCAGTCGCCGCTTTTCGTATTCTGATCCGGACTCAGCTGTATCATTCCAAATGGCGTAGTCGCCCCTGGAAAGGTATGTCCATGACCTCCTGTTCCTATGAAAGGGTCTACCCAGGATAAAACATCATTTTTATTTTGCTGGGCATTCGCTACAGAAATCAGGGTTGTAAAAAAGCAGATAAGCAGTTCTTTTTTCATGATAAGAGAGGTATCGGAGATTTTTTTGTTTAAAAGTTGGTTTAAAAATAGGAAAACCATTATAAAATTCCCAAAAAAAGGGAAAATTAAGATGATTAACCTATTTCCTAAAAACTTTATATTACTAATTAGATTGAATTCTTTTTCATAAAATCAATAATTTCTGAGATATATCCAAAGGCAATCGCAACTACGGTATCAGCAGCACCATAATATACTGTTACTTTATCTCCTTCCGTCAGTGCTGCACAAGGGAAAACCACGTTCGGTACATCTCCTGTCAGTTCATACAATTCAGCTGGAGCCAACAGATAAGGCTTCGTTCTGTACAATACTTTTGTAGGATCTTCAAGATCAAGCAAAGCTGCTCCCATTGAATATCTGAATCCTCTGCAGGTATTGATTACACCATGATAGAAAAGCAGCCATCCTTCTTCTGTTTTGATAGGAACAGGTCCTCCCCCGATCTTTGTACACTGCCAAGCACTGTCTTCAAAAGGGGTTACTTTCATCACACAACGGTGTTCTCCCCAGTACTTCATATCAGGGCTATAGCTGATATAAATATCTCCGAAAGGAGTATGTCCGTTATCACTAGGACGGCTCAACATAGCATATTTACCATTGATTTTCTCAGGGAACAAAACTCCGTTTCTGTTGAATGGAAGAAAGGCATTTTCGCACTGAAAAAATTCTTTAAAATCAAAAGTATACCCAATTCCGATGGTAGGACCATTGTATCCGTTACACCAAGTAATCCAGTAACGGTCTTCTATAAAAGTGACACGTGGATCGTATTTGTAATCGGATTCAATCATGTCTGTGTTTCCTGCCTGCATTTCAATAGGATCATGATTGATATCCCAATTGATTCCGTCTTTACTGAAACCAGCAAAAATATTCATCTGTACGGCCTTGTTGTCACAACGGAAGACCCCTGCAAATCCATCCTCAAAAGGGATTACTGCACTGTTGAATATACTGTTGGATGTTGGTATCGCATATCTGTTAATGATCGGGTTTTCGGAAAACCTCCACATGATATCATTGCAATCTTCCGGGCGATCCTGCCAGGGGATCATTACTGATTGAGCTGTCATAAAGTATTTTTTACTTTTTATTTTTAATTATTATGAGTTGATTTGCTGTTCTTTCTGATTTTCCGGATAAGGGAAAGGAACGAATAAGGTGGCTAAAAAAGCAGGAATCGTAGCAATCAGGACCCAGATAAAGAACATTTTGTATCCAATCCAGTCACTGATCATTCCGCTGAACATTCCGGGAATCATCACACCAAGGTTCATAATTCCTGTTGCAAATGCATAGTGGGCGGTTTTGTGTTTTCCGGGAGCAATCTGCTGCATCATGTAGAGCATCAACCCTACAAAACCAAATCCATATCCGAAATACTCCACTACCACTGCAATTCCTACAGGTAAAAGATCTGATGGCTGATAATAAGCCAGTAATGCATATACCACAAATGGAATATTGAATGCACAGCACAACCATATCAAAGATCTTTTCAGTCCGCGGGCTGAGATAAAATATCCTGCCAGTACAGAACCTAAAATAAATGCCGCAGAACCGTACGTTCCATAAATAAGTCCGATATCGGAAGTTGATAATCCCAATCCTCCTGAAGTTCTTGGAGCTTTAAAAAATAAAGGCGCTATTTTGATCGCAAATCCTTCTGCAAAACGATAGAGAATAATGAAGAGTATACACCACAGAATCTTCTTTTTTGTAAAGAAAGAGGTAATCACTTCCAATAATTCTTTACGAACATTTCCGGCATTTTTCTCTTCTTTATGTTCTTCTTTGTTTTCTTTCGGCAGAATGAAATAGTGATAAATAGCTAATAGAAAAAACAGCAGTGCATAGATCACCATAATGATCATCCAGGCATTGGTAACTCCTTTTGTTTTTTCTAAAACACCTGCAAAATAAACGAGTGCGCCGCTGCTGATAATCTTCGCGAGATTGTAAAAGGCGCCCTGCCAGCCGATATATTTTGCCTGCTCTTTATTGGTAAGAAAGCCAATATACGTTCCGTCTGCTACCACATCATGGGTAGCTCCACAAAATGCTATTACTGCAAAAAGTGCAATACTATATTTGAAAAAATCATGCATCGGCAGACTTAAAGCCACTAATGCAAAGAGAATTCCTATGGCAAACTGAGTAAAAACAACAAAGAATTTTTTTGTTTTATAGATCTCCAGAAACGGACTCCAAAGTGGTTTTAATGTCCAGGAGAAAAGGATAAGGGCTGTCCAGAATGTAATCTGTGAATCTGAAACACCCATATCTTTATACATGATTCCTGAAACCGCATTAATGGTTACAAAGGGAACACCCATTGCAAAATATAATGTTGAAATCCAAAGAATTGGCTGGATCCGACGGGTTCCGGAGTTGTTTTTTCCCATATTTGAAAATAAGATTCTAAATAAAAGAGAACATCTCAAGGATTCATTCAGGCTAAAAAAACGAAACTATAAATTTTTTGGAGATTCTACTTTATTCTCCCGCCTCAATGAATGTATCAAATAAATCTGATCTTGAGATGTCTCTTTACTGATGAGTGATTCTGAATATCTTTTATTTCTTATCCCACCATAGCTTAGTGCCTCCGGTATCAGGTCCGTTAAGCATTTGTGCAGCTTGCTGGTAATTATAAAGTGAAGTTTTGGTATCAATGGTGAAAGGAATTCTTCTGATCATTGCTTCTGTACTGATCGCTCCGCCACTGTCATTTTTTCTTACTTTGAAAAGAACCGGATATCCTGTTCTTCTTTGCTCAGCCCATGCTTCCGGTCCGTTCGGATAAAGAGAAAGCCATTTCTGGGTAATAATTCTTTCTAATTTTCTTTCGTTGGTATCCCCGTTATTCCATGCAATCGTAATGGTACTTAACTGAGGGTTTCCAACAAGTACGTTATTGTCTGCATTTTTCGGATCAAGATAAGGTGCTTCAGTAGAAGTATTATCGGCAAGATAAGCAGCAACATTAGCACTTTTCCCCCATTCTCCGAAAGATTGCTGAACTCC
Organism: Chryseobacterium indologenes; assembly: GCF_018362995.1. Lineage (NCBI taxonomy): Bacteria > Pseudomonadati > Bacteroidota > Flavobacteriia > Flavobacteriales > Weeksellaceae > Chryseobacterium > Chryseobacterium indologenes. Next base: position 3,642,393 of record NZ_CP074372.1, on the reverse strand, counting down.
TGTTGTATAGTTGGTTTGAATATCTCCAGCGCCTGCATATCCTCTCAAAGCAGCTTCAGCTTTCAGGAACCATGTTTCTGCAGCGGTGAATAATTTCATTTTTCCATCAGTCCCGGAAAAATAATCTCCGTTGGCAGATTTTGCCTGTGGTTGTGAAAATCCTCCATAAGTTGACTTACCATTTAATAAATCAATTCCCTGACGTATTCCTATGTATTTCCCTTGTAAGCTTGGGTCAGATGCAGGAATAGCATATGCCGGAAGTCTTGGGTCATTATATCCGTTCATATAAGCCATCAAAGGTGCTCCTATTAAACAGTCTCCCCATGAGTAGATGATAAAGCTCAATTCTGATTGTCCTACACTGATTAAAGCGTTATCTGCATTGTCAGTGATCAATCCTGCAGATGAAGCTAATGCCTCTTCAGCATATTGTTTAGATTTCGCCGGATCAGCATAGCTCATTCTCATCGCTAACCTCAGTTTTAGTGAGTTGGCAAGTTTTGCCCACTGAGCCATATTTCCGCCGTACACAAGGTCAGCTCTTTTTAATGCAGCTTTGTCACCTTCATTTCCTGTAGCAGGCATATTCTGAACTTTTTGTAAGTCCGTAATAGCTACAGTAAGATCATTGATAAAATTTTGATAGGCTTGCTGCTGAGAATCAAAATCAGTTACTCCGTTTGCATTGGGGGTTTCATATTTACTATACACTACCGGACCATGATTGTCTGATACTCTTGCTGCAGTGATTACTTTTAAAATCTTTTTAACAGCAAATGTCCCTGTAAAATCTATTCCCGGATAGAAGTTCTTAGCAGCATTATCGATGATGATAGAATAATTGAAGATATCCTGCTGTCTGGCAATAATCCTGTTATTCCACCCATCCATCATAAAATAAGTTGTATTGTTCTTCCCTCCATTAAACTGAGTTGCCGTACTGAACATACCACTAAACATATCCGCACTTAGATTGGGATATAGCTGATAATCTGACTGAAGACCTCTTTGCAGGGATTTTAAAGGATTAACAACCGCATTATAATCTGCGTACATGTTTTCAGGATTCCCCAGCTTTTCCTGGTTATACTGATCCAGATCACTGCATCCGGAAGCAGCCATTAAGACTGCTGCACCCAATACCAGTGTTTTAATATTATTGAATTTCATTTTCGTTAAATTAGAAGTTAGTCTTTAATGATAGTCCTATTGATCGGGTAACCGGAAGTCCAAATGAATCAACTCCTACCCCACCAGGTGTATTTCCTGATACCTGCTCCGGATCAAACGGTGCTTTTTTGTAAAAGAAGAATAAATTGGTTCCTACTAAACTTACTGTCGCATTTCTCATATATTTCGATTGGATATCAAAGCTATATGAAATAGATGCCTGACGTAAACGTACAGTTGTTGCACTGTACAGATAAGCTTCGTCAATTCCTGTTCCCATACCACCGGCACCACCTGTTCTCTTATAATATGCTTTTGAATCAGTAACTCCGTTATAAGCCTGCCCTGCTAAAGGTGTTCCTGGGGCATATACCGCATTTGGAATGGATACTCCACCAGCATCTCTTGCATCAGCAGTCGTCTGGCTTACTCCATATAAATCATTTGCTTTTTCAGTAAGAGACAATACTTTACCTCCGAATTTACCATCAATAAGGAAAGATATTCCCAGTTTACCAATATTAAAAGAGTTATTAAAACCTAGAATAAACTTAGGGTTTGGATTACCCAAATATTGAGGATCACCTGTAGTAGCTAATGGAACTCCATTTTCATCTACTAAAATACGTCCCTGATCATCTCTTTTGAATTTAACCCCATAAAGGTCTCCAAAAGACCCTCCCAGTCTCAGTTTTGTAAAATCTCCTCCTCCAGTTAATGAGAAAAGCTGGTTTTCGGGTATAGATAAACCTGATGGAAATAATTCAACAATTGTATTTTTGTTCGCTGAGGCATTCACTGTAGTTGTCCAGCCAAACTTTTCTGTACCAAAAACTTTGTATGACAAAGAGGCTTCAAAACCTGTATTGCGTATTTTACCTGCATTAATATAATATGACCCTGATGGAATCCCTCCAAAGTTAGAGCCTATAGTAGTCTCCAGCAATTGATTGCTGGCATTAGAGTTATAATAGGTAAGATCAAAATTTAATCTGTTGCTAAACATTCTCAGCTCAGTTCCTGCCTCAAAAGTTTTATTAAGTTCCGGGCGTGGAATAAGATCTGGTCGGCTGGTTACGAATGAACTTTTTGGATATACAATACTTCCCGCATCTACTCCATAAGAATATGCATTATAATAGGCTACCATCGCATTAGAAATATTGGCTGGCAATCCTAAACCAACAGTTGCATAAGACCCTCTTACTTTCCAGAAATTGATCACTTCCGGAAGTTTAAAGATAGATGATAAGATTGCATTAGCTCCTACAGACTCATAATCAAATCCGCTTCTTCCTGTTAATGCTAAAGTAGAATCCCAGTCATTTCTAAAGGTCATATCTACATAAAACATATTCTTATATCCTACTGAAGCACTTGCAAAAACCGATCGCACCTGTTTTTTCAAATTCCAGTAGTTATTATGATATCCATCTCCCGGGCTTCGGTCTACATTCCATTGCAGATTGTTTATTGCAAACAAATTAGGAATGGACAGATAAGCATTATCAATTTGCGTTACTTTATTGCTCGTCGTATTCACACTTCCTCCAACGGTAAAGTCTAAAGAAATTGATTCGCTTAATTTTGGACTACCAATCAACAAAACGTCACCATAGGTAGATGAATTTTCATAGACATTTTTAAGCATTCTTCCATTAATTCCTTGTTGCACAGCCAATAACGAAGGCGCTGAGTAAGCAGAAATATCACGCTGGCTGTCTGAACTATTCCAGCTATAGTTTCCTCTTACTCGTGCTGTCAACCATGGATTGATCTGATAAGATAATGAAACGGCGCTGTATGCATTTTTATTTTTAACAGTAACCGGGTTTCTGTTTAAAATCCAATATGGGTTTTGAGTTTCCGGATTTCCTTTGAAACTTCCATCCGGCTTTACCTCCCACCAATTTTGTGCAGGTAAAAGTCTCTTTTTATCTATGAAAGAATAATTGTCAGGTCCATATTGATCAAAATCTACTCCTCTTGGCAACCAGTATAAACTTGTCAAAGGAGAAAAAGAAGCTCCTGGTGTTTGTCTGTTTTTACTGTCCTGCAGGGAGCCAATGAAGTTAGCGTCCAATGTCAGTTTATCATCCAGAAACTTACTTGAGTTTCTAAAAGAGACATTATACTGATCAAAATAAGACATTGGGATCACCCCCTTATTGGTAGTATTTCCAATGGAAAAATAGTTGGTTGATTTTTCGTTTCCAGATTGGAAAGAAAGACTGTTTACCCATGTTGTTCCGGTTTGAAGAAAATCTTTAAGATAGTCTTTTGAAGCACCTTTGGCTCCCCAGCTCTCAATATTATTCCCTGGAGATTGAGTAGGATCGGATGGGTCATAAGACAAATAACTATGCTGCAATTTTGGCAGACTATAAGCTCTTTCTGCCGTTAAGCTTGTGCTGTAAGAGATAGAGCTCTTACCTATTTTTCCTTTTCTTGTGGTAATCAAAATAGCTCCGTTTCCACCTGCTGAACCATATAATGCTGATGCTGATGCTCCTTTCAGAAAGTTGATGCTTTCAATATCATCAGGATTAATGGAACTTAATACATCTCCCGGGTCCGGCATATTAGCATATTGGCTTATATCTGTAGACTTCCCTGTTCCATTGATGATAGGAATTCCATCGACTACATACAATGGCTGGCTGTTTGATACAGACTTATTTCCTCTCATAATCACCCTTACCGAGCTTCCTACCCCATTGGTTCTGTTGATCTGTACGTTGGAAACTTTTCCATTGATCGAATTTAATAGATTGGGAGTTTTCACTTCTGTAAGCTCATCCCCACCGATCTGCTGACTGGAATACGTCAAAGAGCGGGCCTGCCTTTTTATCCCCAAAGAGGTGACTACGACCTCCTCAATACTGTTTGTCTTCGTAGTGTCGGCCGATTTTTTCTCCTGTGCATTCGCAGAAAGTGAAAAAACGAACAGAACAGGTATAACTGCTTTTCTCATAAGGTTTAGATTCGTTAGATTTAATTGAGAATCAAATACATTGCTTTATTTTTCAATACAAAAAAAATTATTGTTTTTTCAGCAAAACTTTGCCGTTTATGTATTAAATTATTTAAAGTTTTGTTAAGATTTAATTCACATTCACAAATCTAAATTTTGTAACCAGTCTGATATAATACTATTTTATCATAAAACGATATTATTTTTTCAGCAATTTTATTTTAAAGCAATTAAATCACTATATATCAGCAAAATACACCATATAAAAAACAATCAAAAAAAGAGGATTTATCGTCATTTTTAACAAAAAATAATCCGGATGTGGATACCCGGATTTTTATTTTATTTTGAATTGATTGTACAGAAAAAAGTGAATTTCAAAAGCGTATTATTCAATTTTTTTCACGCCTTTAAATTGTTCCTTAAATTCAGTTGGAGTTGTCTTTTTGATGGACTTAAATACTTTATTGAAATTGGCAATATTATTAAAGCCTGCTTCAAAAGCAATTTCAAAAACGGTAAGGTTTTTTTCCATCAGCCAGCGTGCAGCATAGCTGATTCTTATTTCATTAAGATAATTAATGAAAGTCTTCCCTGTTCTTTTTTTAATGAATCTGTTGAATGTTACATTGCTCATATTTACCATAGAAGCCACTTTATCCAGCGTAATCTTATTCTCAAAATTTTTATGAACAAAGTCGTGGATAATCTTCATCTTGTCATTGTCAGCAAAGGTTTCAAGCTCAATACTATATGATGACAAAAGTGTTTTATTTTCAGCAATTGCTAGTTCATTCAGAATCTTCATAATTTCTATAAAAGATTCGAAGCTGTTCATCTTGGACAGATTGAGAAACGAATCTTTTAGTTTTTCAGCGGTTTCGGAAGAAAAAAGAATCCCTCTGATAGAGTCTTTCATCAGATTGTTGATGGGTTTCAGAATATTTTTCTCCATAAGCGACTGTTGAAAGAAATCCTGATTAAATTGTATCGTTATTTCGTGGGTTTTCCTGTTTTTGCATCTGTAATTCGCCCAACAATGTGGTAAATTTGGTCCTACCAATACCAGTTCTATATTCCCGATTTCTCCGGTGTGATCTCCTACCATTCTGCGGTAACCTTTCCCTTTGTAGATGAAGTTAATTTCAATTTCCGGATGATAGTGATACGGAAAGTCGAATGACGCTTTGATCCTGTCAAACACGAGAAAACTATCTTCAGGAGATAGTGGAGTTATTTCTCTCAGAATATTTTCTAATTCGCTCATACAGGGAGTTATGAAAAAAGGGTTAATAATGTAGGTCGCAGTACAAATCTTTGTAAAAATGATAAAATAATATCAATGTAAAAACATATTTCCGATTTATTTTATTCCAATTTTATATGTCAGACATCAGAAATTTGGGTTTCAATAATTTAATACAGCTTAAATCATGCTTTTTTGTATCTTTAAACTAAAGTTAAAGTATGCCACAACAACTTGTTTTTGAAGATCACTATAAAAGACTCGGATTGGAAATATTTTCAGGAGAAAATCTGGAGAATTTTAACGGGAATCATTTCAGAACTGATATCAAAGTATTTTTCATTCCTTCAGGATACGAACTTACGGTAGACTTTAATCATTATAAGACAAAAAAACCTTCACTTTTTTTCCTGACTAACCAGCATCTAAGCATCCAAAAAGGAAAAGATGAATCTGTTCTTCTTTTCTACAACCGCGATTTTTACTGCATCCAGATTCATGATAAAGAAGTTGCTTGTGATGGGCTGCTCTTTCATAATGTATTTGAAATCCCCTTTGTAGAACTTGATCCTTCCGAAACCACTCTTATTAAAGACCTCTTTCAGAATATTAAAGATGAACTTGAATGGAAAGATTCTTCTGCCGAAGAAATGATTAGAACCTACGTAAAACAGATTATCATCCGGGCTACCCGAAAATGGAAAAAACAGAATTTAGATAATGAAACACTCAGAATACCAGGTAATGAACTGGATATTTTCAGAGATTTCAGCAGACATCTGGAAATTCATTTCAGAGAAAAACATAATGTTGCAGATTATGCAGATCTGCTTCACATTGCCCCAAAAACCTTAACGCATAAGTTTAAAAATTTAAATCTGGATTCTCCCAATCAGTTGATCATCAACAGAATTTTATTAGAAGCAAAAAGGTTACTATTTTATACAGATAAACCTGTAAAAGAAATTGCTTATGATCTGGGCTATGAAGATCCTGCCTATTTCAACCGTCTTTTTACCAACAAAACAGGAAATACGCCTGCTAATTTTAAGAAAAATTACTCCTCGGGAAAAAAGTACAATATTTAAGTCTTTTTATCTATTGAATACTCCCTATCACAGACCTACCTTTGTATCATCAAAATCAAACAATATTAAAAATAAAAAAACAAACATTATGAGACGTAACGCAACAGCCGTTTGGAACGGTACCATCAAAGAAGGAAAAGGACACTTAACTACTCAAAGTACAACTTTAAATCAAACTCAATATTCTTTCAACAGCCGTTTCGCGGATGGTGTAGGAACAAATCCTGAGGAATTATTAGCAGCAGCTCATGCCGGATGTTTCACGATGAAACTAGATGCAGAGCTTTCACAGGCAGGATACAATCCTGAAGAGTTAAAAACAACTTCTGTAATCACTCTTGATCCTAATATCGGAAAGATTACAAAATCTGAGCTGACTTTAACGGCAAAAGTTCCGGGAATCTCAGAAGAAGAATTCCAAAAGTTTGCTAAAATTGCTGAAGAAGGTTGTCCGGTAAGTGCAGCATTCAACTTTGAAATTACATTGAATGCTACTTTGGAAAATTAAAATTCAAAGCATTTATATCAATAGGAACGGGCTTTAGCCCGTTTTTTATTTTAAAAACAATCCTATTGGCTTTAGCCAAAACTTCCCCTTCTAATATCTGTAGTTGGTAAATTTTCAAATAAAATATACCGAGTGGTATATTTTTGTATATTTGCATATATTTAATCATTAATAATGTCGAAGGCAGAAAAAACAAAACAGCACATCATCGAGAAAACAGCAACTCTTTTTAATACAAAGGGTTACATTTCCACATCGCTGTCAGACATTACGCAGGCAACCGGACTGACGAAAGGCAGTATCTATGGAAATTTTGAAAACAAAGATGAAGTAGCGATTGAAGTCTATAAATACAATGCCGGACTATTGAGAAAAACCCTTAGTCGTTCTTTTGGTGAAGAATATCCTAAATCCGTGGATAAGCTTCATGCTTTTGCAGCGTTTTACCGAAAAAACTGGAAGTTTGTATTTTCCAATGGCGGATGTCCAATAATGAATGCCGCCACAGAAGCAGATGATTCTTTCCCGGCTTTAAAAACTCAGGTTAAAAGATCCTTTGAACAATGGATGGTCAAGATATCAGCCACTATTCTGGAGGGACAAAAGAATGGGGAAATTGATAAAAAAATCAATGCTGAGCAATATGCCTCCTTATTTATTATGCTTATTGAAGGCGGAATCCTGCTTTCAAAAACAATGGGTGATCAAAGTTTTCTAAACCATGCTTTAGACAAAATTGCCCACATGATTGATCATGAACTCAATATTCTTCCATCATAAATTATACAACATGGAAACAAAAAAAGTGGCTATCATAGGATACAACAGAATTCCTTTCGCCAGAATGAATACCGCTTATTCAGAACAGGGAAACCAGGATCTGCTGCTCGCATCTCTGAACGGATTGATAGAACGTTATCACCTTAAAGGGAAAAGGCTCGGAGAAGTCGCCGGAGGTGCTGTTATCAAACATATTTCTGAAAGCAACCTCATCAGGGAAACCGTAATGAATACCACTCTTGATCCTGCAACTCCTGCATGTGATCTTCAGCAGGCGTGCGATACAGGAATTGAGGCGGCCATTTACATTGGAAATAAAATTGCTCTTGGCCAGATAGACTGTGGTATTGCTTGTGGCGTAGAAGCAATGAGCAATATTCCGTTTGAATCTTCGCCTCGATTAAGAAAAGCTTTGTTAAAGGCGAATAAAGAAAAATCAGCATTCGGGAAATTAAAACAACTGCTAAGCCCGAAACTGAAAGACTGGATGCCTATTCCTTATAAAGGACAGGAGCCTAAAACAGGTCTTGTCATGGGTGAACACACAGAAATCACTGCAAAATATTACAATATTTCCAGAGAAGAACAGGATCAATTAGCGTTAAAAAGTCATCAGAATATGGCAAAAGCTTATGATGAGGGCTTCTTTAATGATATGATCACTCCCGCTTTTGGTCTGGATAAAGATAATAACATACGCCGTGACAGCAGTATTGAAAAATTATCACAGCTGAAACCCGCTTTCGATAAGCAAAACGGAACTTTAACAGCAGGAAATTCTACACCGTTTACGGATGGAGCTTCAGCCGTTTTACTTGCCAGTGAAGAATGGGCAAAAGCCAACAATCTTCCTGTTTTAGCTTATATAACCTTTTCAGAATTGGCAGGGATAGAATATGTTGAAAATAAACAGGATTTACTTTTAGCACCCGTTTTTGCTGCAGAAAGAATGCTTAAAAAAGCTGGGATGAATCTCTCAGATTTTGATTATTACGAAATCCATGAAGCCTTTGCTGCACAGGTTTTGGCCACCATAAAAATCTGGGAAAACGATGACCTTGCTAAAAAATTCGGATTAGAAAAGGCGCTGGGTAAGATTGACAGAAGTAAGCTGAATGTAAAAGGAGGAAGCCTTGCTGCAGCCCATCCTTTTGCCGCAACAGGAGGAAGAATTATCGCAACGCTGGCAAAATTACTTCACGAAAAAGGCAGTGGAAAAGGCTTTATATCCATTTGTGCGGCCCGTGGACAGGGAGTAACCATGATTTTAGAAAAATAAAAATTGAAAGTATGGATAGATTAGCACAATTACAGCAATTCATCGGAAAAGAATTTGATCAGTCACCATCTCCTTTTATGAAATGGCTGAACCCAATTGTTCTTTCCGTTAAAGAAGGCCAACTGGAATTTCAATATACGGTAAGACCGGAGTGGCTGAATCCTATAGGAAATCTTCACGGCGGCGTTACCGCTGCTATTGTTGATGATATTATTGGCGCCACCATGTTTTCTTTAAATGAAAATTCTTTCATTACCACTATAAATAATGTCATAGATTATTTTTCAACTGCAAAAGAAAATGATAATATTGTAGCTGAAACTAAAATCATTAAAAGAGGTAAGCAATTCGTAAATGCACAATGCGAAATATGGAATGCAGATAAAACACGATTAATCGCAAGAGGAACCTCGAATTTATTCAAAATCAATAACTAAGTATGAAGAGAGTTGTCATTACAGGTCTTGGCGCGGTGACGCCTTTGGGAAATAATGTCGAAGAATTTTGGCAAAACAGTATCAATGGGGTGAGTGGAGCAAATCAGATTACCCATTTCGATACGGAAAAATTTAAAGTACATTTTGCTTGTGAGGTTAAAAATTTTGATCCAAAACTCCATTTAACACACAACGAAATCAAAAGAAGTGATCTATTCTCACAATATGCTATGTACTCCACCGCAGAGGCACTGAAAGATTCAGGACTTGAATTGGAAAATATGGATCCGTTTGATGTAGGTGTTATCTGGGGAACAGGACAAGGTGGAATGTGGACTTTCGAGAGTGAAGTCATGAATTTTGCAGCCGGTGACGGAACGCCAAGATTCAATCCTTTCTTTGTTCCGAAATTCATCGCCAATATGGCATCAGGAATGATTTCTATGAAATATGGCTTGCAGGGAATTAATTATACTACAGTTTCTGCATGTGCAACAGGAAATACGGCGTTGATGGATGCTTTCAACTATATCCGTCTTGGAAAAGCAAAAGTCATTGTAAGCGGTGGTTCTGAAGCTGCTATTTCTCCTGCCTCTATCGGTGGATTTTCCATTATGAAAGCCATGTCTACAAGAAATGATGATTTCGCGACAGCCAGTCGTCCTTACGATGCAGAGAGAGACGGTTTTGTAATGGGTGAAGGTTCAGGAACATTGATTCTTGAAGAGTATGAACACGCTAAAGCAAGAGGAGCAAAAATATATGCGGAATTGGTAGGAGCAGCCATGACAGCTGATGCTTATCATATGACGGCACCTCATCCGGATGGAGTGGGCGCAATTAAAGCTATGCAACTAGCACTTCATGAAGCTGGAATCAACACAGATGATATTGATTATATTAATCCTCATGCTACATCTACTCCTCTTGGAGATCTTGTTGAGCTCAATGGAATTAATAAATTATTTAAAGGAAGCAAAAACCTGGATATCAGTGCCACAAAATCCATGACAGGCCACCTGTTAGGAGCTGCGGGAGCTGTAGAGGCCATTCTTTCTATTAAAGCCATTCAAAATGGAATTATTCCTCCAACAATCAATCTTCACAGCATTGATGAGAATATTCCGCAGGATATCAATATTGTCTTTGGAGAAGCAAAAGAAAAAGATATTACCTATGCTTTAAGTAATGCCTTTGGGTTTGGAGGTCATAATGCCACCGTAGTATTTAAGAAATTCAGTTAATTTGATTAAATAATAATAAAAATCCCTGTATGGAAATCATGCAGGGATTTTTGATTTTAAATCTAAAAAAGCAGCCAAAAACTGGCTGCTTCAAAACATAACGAATTATATATTTTCCAAAAAAAGAAAATGACTTGTAATTATTGGGCATCCGGGATAAAAAAATCATCGGCATTTTCAGCAATCGGAATATAAAGTCTTTCCCACTCCTTGCTTTTCACCATATCCCAGCTGTGACCGGTTCCTTTAAGGTCTTCAGCCAGAAGAACCACGCCAGGTTTAATTATAAAAGTGGAACCATCTGTTACTTTAAATCTTATATTTCCTTTGATGGTAATCACGTATTGTCTTCTGGGCGCCGGATGTGCATTTTTTTCCCACTCTTCCGTTTTATTGCTCATCCAGAATGTAGTGGTATTCATGTGTTTAAGAGTAGGTATTTTTCCTTTCTCAAAAGCACATGATCCGTCAGGATGGTTGATTAGTCTTATGGCAGGAATAAACTCAGTGGAGGTTTCCGCAGTGACACTTACATTTTTATGGTTTTTGTGTTGTGCATTCATAAATCCTACAGTACTTACTACTAAAACAAGGCTTAAGCCTTTCATGATGTTTTTCATTATAAATTTAATTTTTTATTTTTAATTATAAACAGTATCGTAAACCAGCATTCTTTCAAAAAAGGGTTTATATTTCTGAACCAAAACCAGATGTTCGGGAAGTTTTCCATACGCTTCAAGTTCCTCCAAACTATCGAATTCCATAGAAGCATTATAGGTAAATGTGCTGTCTAAAACACTTCTCGGGGTGGAAGCGGCAGGCTTTCCATAACGGAGATTTTTCTGATAAGGAAGCTTTTTAAGACCTTCAAAAAAATTTTCAAATTCTTTTACTTCAGACTCCGAAAGATCTTTTCTAAGCCAAAACAACAAATAATGGAAGTACATTTTTTTCTTTTTTATAGGGTTAAACATGGGTAAAGCAGAGGCAAACATATTTCCTGAAACCAGCAGCAGGGCAGAAGCCTGTACTGAGCGGAATAAAAATTTTCTTCTTTCCATTGTCATTTATTTTAATTAAAATCTATTCTGTATTTAAGGACAAACTGCCATTTCCGGTCAGAAACTACAGCATTGTTTGAGGGATCATTGGTATAAACTGGTCTGTTCTGGGCGTCAAAGGTTAACCGGGAAGACATTCCGTTCATCAGCAGGGAGATTCCGGCATCATAAATCACTGCATTGTCATGAAGTCCTTTCAGATCAGATAGCTGCATTCCTACAGCAGGCTGGAGCTGCAGGTTTTTCTTTTCTTTATCAAGATATGGAAGCGTTCCTCCCAATTGCACATAATAAGTATTTCCGGTTCCGATAACAGGCATTGCATTTCCTGCTCCATTCAGACTTGCTTGTGTAACATCTACAGAAGTTGCAGGATTATTGGTTCCTACATACCGGATATAATTGGGTCCATAGTCGTTGTGCATCGCCATTCCATATGCGCTTATTGACGTTCCTTTTTCTTTGTTCAGCGGTGCATCATAAAATAAATCTACCGCAAAGCTCTTCATATCATCATTTACTGTATTTTTGCCTGTATCCAGATGCCATAATGCATTGTGAATGTAATCAAAACCAGCCCCCAGGCTCAATACATTCTTTTTTCCTACATAGGTTCCGGAATTAAAAGGTGTAGAAATATTCTCTTTATCTAAAAAAGCATATCTGAAATACCCGGAGAAGTCTTTTCCCGGAGAATTTTTACTGAATGAAGCTACATTCAGTTTCGGATCTGAAGTTGCCATGGTATAAGGATCGGCCACCACCAATCGGTAGTCAAATCTTCCAAGCTGTCCTTTAATATAGGCACTCAGTTCTCTTACTGTATAATCTGTAGTCCCTGCATTGGATGTTGCATAAGCTGGTAGATCGTATAACAGCGTATTCAGAGGTCCTGTGGTAAATCTTGAAAGACCGCGCCATGTGGAACGCCCTGCACCAAAAGCAATCTTATCATTAAAAGCATATTCAGCATAAGCATCCAGAAGGTCAAAATAATTACTTCCTTTAGCATTTACATTCACATTGGTGGTTCCTCCCTGCAAAACAAACATCAGCTTTTCGGTGGGCTTATAAGTCATTTTTACACGAACTCTTCGAAGAGACAGGTCAGACAAATCCGATTTTGCCTCATTATTGACAAGGCTTCCGGGGTTAAGCTGTGTATATCTGGCCCACAATTCTGCATATCCGCTAAGAGAAATATATCGTGAGTGTTCTTCATTGAAGTAATGGGTCAATCCGGGGTTATTAAAGTCATTTTTTTTCTGAGCTTCTAATTTTCCCATGAGTCCCACTAAGGAAAACAAAGCAATTGCAGTTTTGAAAGAGGTAGTCTTCATATTTTTCTATTCTTATCTTTTTGTTGATTTCAACGGGACAAAATTAGATCGGGAATGTCTGGACAGGTATTAGAAATCTATTAGAAACCTTATAGAAAACTATTAAAAGGGTTAATGTTTTCTGATAAAAGAAAAATATGAAATACCTTTGTACAGTGCTTTGGGGACAGATGAAAATCAAGCTTTTAAAATCAAAAAAACATTTGAAAACCAAGGTATATATCCCATAGTATTTCTTTATGAAAATTTTAATTGTAGAAGATAATTCGCGTGTTTCAAGTCTTTTGAAAAGAGGGCTGGAGAGCCAGGAATATCAGGTGTATATTTCGGAAGATGCAGAAGATGCTATTGTCCTGCTGAATAAAATATCTTTCGATCTGGCGATTACAGATATTATGCTGCCAAAAATGAGCGGTATTGATCTATGCAAACTGATCAAAGAGAAATACCCTGATCTTCCCATCATTATGCTCACCGCTCTGGGCACGATTGATGAGAAAATTGAAGGATTTGACGCCGGAGCAGATGATTATATGGTAAAACCTTTTGAAATCAGGGAACTTTACGTAAGAATCAAAGCCATTCTGCAAAGAAGATCAGCCAGAAATAAAGAAGCATATCTGACCGATCTTGAATATCACGACCTGAAGATTGATAAAAAATTCAACAGGGTTTTCAGAAACAGAACGGAAATAGAACTCACTCCCAAAGAATTTAAACTCCTGGTATTTCTGGTAAACAATGCCGAAAGAATTCTTACCCGTGAAGAGATTGCAGAAAATGTCTGGGGAAATCATTTTGACACAGGAACCAATTATATTGATGTCTACATTGCTTATTTACGGAAAAAGATTGATAAAAATTTTGATCATAAACTGATTCACACCAAACCCGGAGTAGGATTTATTTTCGCTTCACAATTATGAAAATAGCAACCAGAACAGCACTCATTTATTCTATCCTTACCGCAGGCATTTTATTTTTGTTTGCTTATGTTCTCTATTTTGTATCTGAAAAGAACAGGGAGGATGAGTTTAACGACCGTTTAGGATATAAGGTGATCTGGAGGTCAGAATTTATCTTCGATGTCAGAATCAGTGATGAAAAAATCCGTGAGCTTCACCAGCGTAACCAAAAGTTGCTTAATGAGGCAGACATCAGTGTTTATAACAGTAAAAAAGAGCTAACTTTCACGGATGTTCCTCCTCTCAAAAGCAATGAAAAATATCTGGATAAAATTATCAGATCCAATAAAAACAGAATATTCTGGCATCAGGGCGACCGTCAGTATATTGCCATTCAGTTTCACTCAAACGGAGAAAAATATTATATCATTGGAAGTGCAGTAGATGTCACAGGAAAAGCCCATATTTCTGAGTTTAAAAAAGATATTATCATTATTTATATCAGTTCCATTGTCATCATTTTTATTATAGGATTTCTTTTTTCATACTATACCCTTAAGCCTTTAAAGGATATTATCCTCCAGATCCGCGATATTTCGGAGCATAATCTGAATAAACGGCTGGATATTCCCAAAGCAAAAGATGAGATTTATGAACTGACTGAAACTTTTAATTCTACCTTCAACAGGCTGGAAAAATCTTTTAATAATCACAAACAATTCGTCACCACCATTTCTCATGAATTCCGGACTCCTCTTTCCACCTTAATTGCAGAGCTGGAGCTTGCCAAGGAACTGAATGTAACACTGGATGACTATAAGCTTTCTATTGACAATGCCCTGCAGGATGCCAATGATGCGTCGGAGCTTTCTTCTGCTTTGTTGGATTTCGCCAGAGCCAGCTATGATGTATCACAGATCAGTTTTACCAATCTGCGTCTGGATGAAATTTTAGCAGAAGCCAAGCTTGCATTGCTGCAGAAAAATGCTGGCTACAAAATAGGGATCAATTATATGGGTAATGCGTCAGATGATGATGAAAACAATTATGATTTTCATGGTAATCCTTACCTGCTGCAGGTTGCTTTTTCTAACCTGATAGAGAATGCCTGTAAATATTCAGCAGACAAAAGCTGCCATATTGAAATAGAGACCAACTCGGACCATATAAAAATCCGTTTTATTGATCATGGGATTGGTATTTCAGAAAAGGATCTTTTGAAAATTTTTGATTTGTTTTACCGAGGTTCCAATAAGAATTTCGAAAAAGGAAACGGTATTGGTCTTTCCATTGTAAAAAGGATTATAGAAATACACGAAGGCAAATTGACGATCGATTCTGAAGTGTCAAAAGGGAGTGTATTTACTGTAACATTTCCCTCCAAAAAATAAAAAAAACAGTCAAAAACTGACTGTTTTTTATCTTTATGCTTTCAACCATTCTGAGGAAGAAAGATAATTCTGGTCGGGATAATAGATGAACAGACAGTTTTTACCTTTAATCGTATTGATGATAGACTGTGTCAGTTCTCTTGGAACCGCGGGACATCCCCAGCTTCTTCCGATTCTTTTGTGCATGGCTGCAAATGCATCGCTTACATAATCAGCACCATGTAATACAATTGCTCTTCTGTAAGCCGCATCATTAAACCCTTTATCCATTCCCAATAACTTCAGAGAATATCCGTTGTCACCCTGATAGGTTGCATCCGTGATATAAAATCCTAAACTGCTCTGTAACGAACTTTCCCTGTTAGAAAAATTCGTCGCAAATTCTTCGCCTGTATTTTTTCCGTGTGCTACCAATGAGTTGAACAGAACTTTTTTGTCTTCCAGATCAATGATCCAAAGTCTTTTTGTGTTAGAAGACATAGAAAAATCGCAAATAGTTAATAAATGCGAGTCTTGGGTAAGCAATCCTGCTTTTTTTAAATTTTCATACCCAGTCAATGCTTTTGAGAACACTTCATAATTCAATTCATGTTCAGGATCAAATGCAATTGATTGGTATAGTGCTTCTGATGAAGATACAGCTGTTGTGCTCTTCTCAGATTTCGTTTCAGCTACTTTTTCTGTTTTCGTTGTATTGACATTCTCACTTTTCACCGCCATTCTTGGAGAAATGTAGAATGAAGTCGTCACCATGTAAACAAGGCCTAATACGCTATAAAATCCTTTCATTCAATAATATGTAAATCCAAATTAGTGGGGCAAAATTATAAAAACATAATTACCAAGGGGTTATAACTCTAAAAAGTTTAACGCTATTTAAGAAACTTTAACGTCCTGATTCTGTGAATTAAAAGTCTTATTTTTGAGTATCCGCCACAAATTCCAGGCTCACAGAATTCATACAGTAACGCAGTCCTGTAGGCTTCGGGCCATCATCGAAAACATGTCCAAGATGGGAGTCACATCTTTTGCAAAGAACCTCTACTCTATCCATTCCATAAGACTGATCTCTCACATAATAAACTCCTTCCTTATCCGCTTCAAAGAAACTTGGCCAGCCACAGCTGCTGGAAAATTTGGATGTAGAGCGGAACAGGTGATTTCCGCACACCGCGCAATAATATTCTCCGATCTCGTCAAACTCATTATATTTTCCGGTAAAAGCTCTTTCTGTTGCCGCTTCTCTGGCGATTGCATACAAGTCTGGCGCGAGGATTTTTTTCCATTCATCATTGGAAACATTAAGTTTTGTAGTATCTGTTCTGGAATAGTATGGATTGTTTTTTGCTTCTGTATTTTCCATAGGGGAGGTTTTAATAGGTTCGTATTTCTGCGTACATGCCTGCAGAGAAAATAATAGGGTGATTGAAACTAAAAATTTCATCGTAAATTTCATTCTTTAACCACAAAAGTTTTGAGGTTTAAAAGCTTTTATTAAGATTAAACGGTTTCATAACCAAATTTAGTAAATTTGAGAATATGAATGACGAAGCAAAAAGAAAACAACTGAGAAAATATAAAGCATTTGCCACAGGATTATTCGTTCTGATGGCTGTTATTTTCATTGTAACCACTATTTTACAGAAGTCTAATACCTCTCATTGGATCGGCTATGTTCGTGCTTTTGCCGAAGCTGCTATGGTTGGGGCCCTGGCTGACTGGTTTGCTGTAACCGCATTATTCCGCCATCCTCTGGGGCTTCCGATTCCCCATACCAACCTGATTGAAAACAGTAAACAGAGATTGGGAGACAACCTTGGAAGTTTTGTAGTAGGTAACTTTCTTTCTCCCCAGAATATACGTCCTTATATCCAAAAACTTAAAGTTTCCAATTTTGTCGGTGAATGGCTGGGTAAGGAAAATAGCCAGGATATTTTGATTAAAAACCTTTCAGATATCGTTCTTGACATTCTTAGTAAACTTGATGATTCCACGGTAAGCCAGTTTATCAGCAAAAAGGTGTCTGAAATGACGGATGATATAAAGCTGAATAAAGTAGTAGGAAACGGAATCGGTTATATTCTTGAAAAAAATGATCATCAGAGAATCATTACCAATCTTTCTAAACAGATCAAAGAATATATCATAGAGAACGATGAAATGATCAAAGACCGTGTAAAAAAAGGCAGTTACACATTCATTCCTTCGTTTGTAGATAATAAAATTGCCGATAAAATTGCTGACGGACTTTCTGATTTTTTTAAAGAAATAGAAGAAGATCCTCAGCATGAGGTAAGAGGGTTGATTACTCAGAAGATCCATGAGTTTTCTATGGATTTGAAGGAAGACCCGAAATGGGATGAGGAATTTAAAACCATCAAAAACGGACTTCTGAAAAATGATAAACTGGATGAATACTCTAACGATATCTGGGTTTCTATCAAAAAAACACTGATGAAAGAGCTTCAGGAAGAAAATTCCGCTTTGAAAAACTATCTTTCTAAAAACCTGAATGAATTTGCACAGAACTTAAAGACCGATGAAAACCTTCAGAACAAAATAGATCATTGGGTTCGGGTAACGGCCTATAAATATATTCTGAAAAACACCCACCAATTCGGAAACCTCATCAGTACCACCGTTGGAAACTGGCAGGGAAAAGAGCTTAGTGAAAAACTGGAACTGGAAGTGGGGAAAGATCTGCAGTTTATCCGGGTCAACGGAACGCTGGTCGGCGGGCTGGTTGGTCTTATTATCTACACCATCGCCCATTTCTTCCTCT
Organism: Chryseobacterium indologenes; assembly: GCF_018362995.1. NCBI lineage: Bacteria > Pseudomonadati > Bacteroidota > Flavobacteriia > Flavobacteriales > Weeksellaceae > Chryseobacterium > Chryseobacterium indologenes. Next base: position 3,624,185 of record NZ_CP074372.1, on the reverse strand, counting down.
AAAAAAACTAACGACAGCCAACCATGAAAAAAATATTTTCTTTATTATTTTCTTTAAGTCTCACATTTTTTCTCAGTCAAAAAGTTGAATTAAAGAAAGTAACTGATTCTTCACAGATTTTCACCGGAGAGATTGGAGGAGCACCCATTACCATGCAGCTCAACTACACGGGCATCGTAGATTGTGATCAGTATCAGCATTACGTTGACGGATGGTATTATTATGATAAATACAAAAAGAAAATCCCGCTCACCGGAATATATGATTATTATGGTGATCTGTCATTATATAATTTCGGGACCAAACAAAAACAGAATTCCAGGATTTTAAAAGATCAGATAACATCGCTGCAAAAAGTAGAAAAAACGAATGAAATAGCACAAAAGCTAGCTCCTCTGGAATCTATTATATTGGAAAATATCAGCATGAAAAACAACCCGATTGCTGGGATTTTTTCGCTTGGCAAAAAAACTCAGCCTATGCAGCTATTTACAGGTAATGCAATGATTTACCGCCTCAACAATTATCTCTTCCTGCCCAATAATAAAAAGATTAATACATTCGACTTAATTAATAAAGCCGGAGGAAATGAACTTGTTTCCTACTCTTCAGGGGAAAACGGGAACAGGGTCCTTCTGTATTTTGAGCAGACTTCAAATTTTAACGCCTGCGGACAATGTGGAGCAAGTGATGGTGAAAAAGGTTACAGAGTTCTTTATTTTACAAAGGACTGGAATTATAAAAACTACGAGGAATTCCTGACTGAAAGCTGCTGGGAAAACATTTATGATACGACGAAAACAAAATCAAAGGACAAAGAAACGATACAATATAAAGTAAATAAATCTTTTTCTTCTCCGGCCTATAAATTTACTGTAGATATAAAAAAAGCTTCTATTATAAAGTCAAAATAAAAAAGAGAGTTGTGTAAACTCTCTTTTATTTTATCTCGGTAATCTGCTTGCTCTTTTCAGAAGTTCCTTATTGATTTCATTGATCAGTTCCGGTCCTTCATAAATAAATCCTGTATACAACTGGATCAGGCTGGCTCCCGCATCTAATTTCTCCATTGCATCTTTTGCAGAATGTATTCCTCCTACTCCAATGATTGGGAATGCTCTGTTACTTTTATCGGAAAGGTATTTGATCATTTTTGTACTTCTTTCACGAATCGGCTTTCCGCTCAAACCTCCGTTTCCAATCTGTTCTAAAACTTCCGGAGAGGTTTTCAGACCTTCTCTGTTGACAGAAGTATTGGAAACTACAATACCATCAATCTTTGTTTCTGCGATCAGATCAATGATTTCGTCTAATTGATTATTATTAAGATCCGGTGCAATTTTCAGGAGTATAGGTTTCTGTACAGATTTTGACTGGTTGATCTTCTTCACTTCTGTAATCAGCTCTCTCAAATATTCTACATCTTCAAGTTTGGCGTGACTTCCAACGTTGGGACAGCTTACATTCAGTACAAAGTAGTCTACGTGAGGATGAAGACCTTCAAAACAATCCAGATAATCCTGAGTATAGTTTTCCGGGCTTGTATCTGTATTTTTTCCGATGTTTCCACCGATAATAATTTTTCCTTTGTTGGATTTCAATTTTTCAATAGCCGCTTCAAGACCTTCATTATTAAATCCCATTCTGTTGATAATTCCGCCATCTTCTATCAAACGAAATAATCTTTTTCTTGGATTTCCGGCCTGTGCTCTTGGGGTTACCGTTCCGATTTCTACAAATCCGAAACCTAAGTCTCCCAATTCGTTGAACAAAACTGCATTTTTATCGAAACCGGCAGCCAATCCTACAGGATTTTTAAATTTCAATCCGAAAACTTCTCTTTCCAGACGTTTGTCTTCAACAGGTTTTGGGAAAAATAATTTAGTGAAAAATCCAAAATTCTTAAGCATTGAAAATGTAAAGTGATGAACATCTTCAGGATCAAATTTGAAAAGAATCGGACGAATGAGCGATTTATACATTGAAAAAAAGTTTTACAAAATTACTCATTTTAAAATTAATGCTCGATTAACCTATGATATTTTATCAAAATGTTTGATATATGGTATCTATAAGAATAAAATACCGGTAAAATAAATTTTTAAAACGCTATGATCGCAAAGGTTTCGATCCTGAAAACATTTTGTTCGCAAGGGCGTTTCACTTAGCGAAGTGCGTGCACCAGCCTTTGCTGAACGAAGTGCCTTTGCGATCGGAAATAAAAGTTATTTATCAATAAACTTTGCGAGCATTGCGTTAAAATAATAGAGAAATATCTCCATTCTCCGCTACATGGAATGAGATACTTAGAAATCCCATCCTTGTCAAGGTGTAAAACCTTGACAAGGATATTAAAATCTTAAGGTTCTAATTAAGAGTATGCACTCAGATCGAATTTCAGAATATCCCCTACTCTTTTGAACTCTTCATCTATAGTGGCATTTACCGTAATTCTTTCGTTAGAAACAGGATGATTAAAAATCAATTGATGGGCATGGAGCGTCATTTTATTGATGTCAAATGTCTGAAGCCACAATTTATTTTGCTTATTGCAGCCGTGCTTACGACAGCCTAAAATAGGATGCAGAATATGTTTAAAATGTTTTCTCAGCTGATGAAACCTTCCCGTTTCAGGAATAGCTTCTACCAAACAATATCTAGAAGTCTGATGTTTTAAAAAAGGTAAATCTATTTCCGAAGTCTGCAAACGACGATAATAAGTAACAGCATTTTGCTTAACTTCATTTTCATTAACCAGGTCGTAATCGATGGTTTCTTCTTCTTTAGCCCAACCACGAAGAATTGCAAGATATTTTTTCTCCACTTCGCGTGATGCAAACTGTTCGCTCATCGTTCTAAGCGTATCTTTATCTAAAGTAAACAGCAGAACACCTGAAGTTTTCCGGTCTAATCGATGCACAGGAAACACTTTCTGTCCAATCTGTTTCTTCAACTCCTGGATAGCGTAGGTATCGGCTTCTCCCGCATAGAAAGATTTATGAACCAGTAATCCGCTGGGTTTGTTGATGGCAATAAGATGCTCGTCGCGATAAAGAATTTCTAACATGGTGCAAAAGTAGAAATTTTCAACCGATATAGCCCTGATTGCAACGGCATCCTTTTGCAAGCAAAAGATAGAGTGAAAAGCAGGTTCCCGGCTCCTAAATTCCTGCATTATAAAAACTTCCATCTTCCCGCTTCTATCTTCCCACATTTTCACTATTTTTGCACATCAGACGTAAAAAAATTATGGCAAAGCAAGAAGATGTTTTCAAGAAAGTGATTTCTCACGCTAAAGAATATGGTTTTATTTTCCCATCAAGTGAGATCTATGATGGTTTATCCGCTGTTTATGATTATGGACAGAACGGGGCCGAACTTAAAAATAATATCAAACAATACTGGTGGAAAGCTATGGTACAGCTTAACGAAAATATTGTGGGTATTGATTCGGCGATTTTGATGCACCCGACAACATGGAAGGCATCAGGCCACGTAGACGCTTTCAACGATCCATTGATTGATAATAAAGATTCTAAGAAACGTTTCAGAGCAGACGTTTTGGTGGAAGACTACTGTGCTAAAATTGAAGATAAAGAGAACAAAGAAATTGAAAAAGCGGCGAAAAGATTCGGGGATGCTTTCGATAAAGATCAGTTTGTTGCCACAAATCCAAAAATTCTGGAATACAGAGCAAAAAGAGAGGCTATTCTTTCAAGACTGGCAAAATCTCTGGAAAATGAAGATCTTGCTGATGTAAAAGCTTTGATTGAAGAACTTGAAATTGCAGATCCTGATACCGGTTCTAAAAACTGGACAGAAGTAAGACAGTTCAACCTGATGTTCGGAACAAAGCTGGGAGCTTCTGCAGACAGTGCAATGGATCTTTACCTTAGACCGGAAACGGCTCAGGGTATTTTCGTTAACTTCTTAAACGTACAAAAAACTTCACGTCATAAGCTTCCTTTCGGTATTGCGCAGATTGGTAAGGCATTCAGAAATGAGATTGTTGCAAGACAGTTTATCTTCAGAATGCGTGAGTTTGAACAGATGGAAATGCAGTTCTTCGTTGCTCCGGGAACAGAGCTTGAGTTCTATGAGCAGTGGAAACAAAAACGTCTGAACTGGCACAGAGCTTTAGGTCTTGGAAATGACAACTACAGATTCCACGATCATGAGAAATTGGCTCACTACGCGAATGCTGCGGCTGATATTGAGTTTAACTTCCCATTCGGATTTAAAGAGCTGGAAGGTATTCACTCAAGAACAGATTTCGACTTAAAGGCGCATGAAGAATTCTCAGGAAGAAAACTTCAGTTCTTTGATCCTGAAAGAAACGAAAACTATGTTCCTTATGTAGTGGAAACTTCAGTAGGTTTAGACAGATTATTCCTATCCATTTTCTCTCACTGCTTAAAAGATGAAGTATTGGAAGACGGTTCAGAAAGAACGGTTTTATCTTTACCTCCGGCATTAGCGCCAATTAAAGCGGCTATTCTTCCATTGATGAAGAAAGATGGTTTAGCAGAATATGCAGAAAAAATCTTCAATGATCTGAAGTATGACTTCAACTTATTCTACGAGGAGAAGGATGCGATTGGAAAACGTTACAGAAGACAGGATGCTATCGGTACTCCATACTGTATCACTATTGACCACGACTCTCTTACTGATCATACAGTAACCATCAGAGACAGAGATACGATGCAGCAGGAAAGAGTTCCTGTTTCAGAGTTGAGACGAATCATCGACGAAAAAACGAACTTCAGAAATTTACTTTCTCAATTATAATTTAAAAGCCCTGGTTTCAGGGCTTTTTTATTTTTATCAACATATGAGTTAATTTATTATTTTTATCCCTCAAATTTTAACCATGAAAAAAATAACACTGATAGTGTTTGGACTGATCCAGACATTTGCATTTTCCCAAACCCAGGATCTGACAACACTTGCCGCTGGGGATCATGTGGGAATGAATGCTCTATTCGATGATAAAGACAATCTTTACGGCTACGTTTCTCTATATTCTTACGGAAAATCCGGTGATAAGACCAAAAAATTTGAATATGTAATTCTGGATAAAAACCTCAACCCTGTTGCCAATAAAGAGTTTGAAGGTGATATCACTGCTGCATCTTACTTAGGATATGTTGATTTTAAAGGCCAGATTATCTTAAAACCTTCAATGATGGATTATTCTCTGGTAAAAAGCAGAGAAGTATTTACACCGGTTTCTATGGTGATTGATCCTAAGACAAACTCTATTACCAGAAAAATATATTATGACTATCTGGAAAACGGTACTTTCAAAGAAATCAACGAGCCGAAGAGCTGGAAAGAACAGCGTAAGGAAAATCGTGATGAGAAAAAAGATAAGGGGTACAACTACGTCTCTGCCGTAGGTGAACTAAAAGAAGGCGGTTATTTTGCTGTGGAATATAAAGATTACGGAAAGTATGAAAATAACAACAGCCTTATGAGGTTTGATGAAAACAAGAAGGAAGTTTGGAGATATAAATACAATACAGACGGGAGCAAAAAAATTTATTCCACCTTATCTGTTCTGGAAAGAGATGAAAACTACATGTACTGCATCATGAAGAAAGTGAATGAAAAACAGAAAACATTCAGTCTTCTTGTTCTTGATATGAAAACAGGAAAAGAAACTTCCAACAAGCCGGTAACCGGGCTATCTGATGATACCATAGACAATATTGAATCCTTCTACTCCAATTACAGAAAGCTTGACAATGACAAAAATTTTGATGATAAAGTCGTTCTGCTGGGAAGAAACTATGATGATTCCGAATCAGTAGGGTTTGCAAGAATGATGGTGGACAAGAAAAACTTTACTGCAGATACTAAAACAATCAATTATGAGCCGAATATCTCAGCTTTCCTTCCAAAAGTGAATAAAAACGGAATGGTAGAAAACGGGTATATGCTTCAGACCAAAGACATGTATTTTATGAATGACGGAAGCGTGGGAATCCTGTCCGAAAAATATAAACCTGCAGGACAGTATAACGCTCCCAAAACTACAGACCTTGTTTATATCTACACAGACAAAGATTTTAAAGTGAAAAATGTACAGGTCTTTGAAAAAGAAAAATCAAAATGGGTAAACAGTGATTACCTGTTTTCACAATACCTCAATGGAGGAAAAGATGTAGTATTTTTCTACCGCGACTATCAGAAAGATGAAGTAACCAAGCAAAAAAGATGGAATTTATTTATCAATACCATTATTGACGGAAAATTCAAACAGGAGATCATTCCTATTTCTGAAAAAGACAATTATGCGGTAACACCTTATGTAGGAAAAGAGGGCTATATTCTTCTTAGAGAGTATAATGAAAAAGAAAAATTTAATAAAATCCGTTTGGAGAAATTAAATTACTAATATAAAAAAGAACCCTGATGAAATATCAGGGTTCTTTTACGTTTTGGCTAAAGCCAATAGAATTTTTTATTATTTACAACGGGCTAAAGCCCGTCCCTATTGATATTTTACTCATTGATAATAAAATCAGTTTACCTTTGCTATGGTTTCATTCGCCTGATAATAGTCTGCAATATTCTTTATTTCATCAAGACTTAGGTTCCACATAAAGTTCAGGAACTGCTGATAGCTTTCACTTTGGTTTTTAGGTTCAATTCTATCCAGATACCGGTTCAGATTATAGTTTTTTCTTGCTTCATATATTTTGGAAAAGCATCTTCCCAGCCAGCTTTTATAATATTTTTCTTCCTCTTCATCCTGCAGAAACTGCATAGCCGCATAAATCCCCTGTCCATAATCTTCTGAGTGGAAATAATTAGGTAAAATTTCCATTCTCGCTGTTTTCTTTAATGTTACAAACAGGTCCGACGGTTTCTCCGGAGCAATTGGAGTTTTAAGTTCTGTGAATGTTTTTTTAAGCATCTCAATTCTTCTGGATACTTCAGGATGTGATGCGAGGGAATCTTTATTCAGTTTTTCTTTGTAGAAATTATAATTGTACAGTGAAAAGTCTTCCTTCTTCATCCATTTTTCGTTAAACGCCTGCTTTGGAAGATTAAAAAGCTTTTTATACGTTTCCATCTTCAGTTCCCTTGGTGAAATAGTATCAAAATCCTGCAATCTCTGAAGTGCATTTACAAATTCTGCTTTCTTAAAATCACTGTTTTTAAAAATCACATACCCCAAAGAATCTGCCTGCATTTCACTTTGCCTCTTTTCAATCCCTTTTTTATACACTGTATTTTTAAAGATATCAAAAGCTTTCTGATTCTGGCTATGACTTCGGCTTGTGGTAGTTGATTTTATATTCTCAACCAATACCTTATCCAATTTATCCTGCTCGATAATTTTTAAAAAGGTTTTCAGGGAATGTTCCTCTATTTTATGCCCCAGTTCATGGGAAATCACGGCCGCAATCTGTTCCTCATTATTGAGCCAGCTGTAAAGCCCCATATTGATTACAAAAGTTCCGTCAGCAAGGCAATAAGCATTGGGAGTATTGTCTTTTGCGACCAGTATTTTCAAATCCTGAGGAATGGTAGGATTGTTCTTTTTAAGACGCTGAATCATAGACTGTATGCTGGTTTCAAATTCAGATTTAAAGATAAAATCCTTATTCTTTACCTGCTTTTGAAAGTCTGTTCCGAATTCTTTATAGATTTTGGATAATTCTGAGCCTGTTTTCCCGGAATACTGAGATTTTAATTTCTTTACAGTAGCTTCATTATTTCCTTCAAAACTCTTTAAAAAAGCTTTCCTCTGTATATAATCTGCAGTGTCTATCGGTTTATAAATCTGGGCCATTCCCATGATTGAAAATAAGAAGTACCCCAATACAATAAGTTTTCTGGTCATAGTTTTCATCAATAAGAACAAAAATAACTTATTTGATGATTCATTTTAATTTTTATAGCCAAATTATTCTAAATTTGTTAGAGACCCATTCATGAAAAAATGAGAATACTAAAGTACATGATAGGCGGAGCGGTAGCTGGTGCGGCAGCCGCTTATTTTCTGGGATATGATTATTTATTTAATGGTATTTCCAAAACCTATCTTAAAGGAAAATCAAGTGCATATATTGATGACGGAAACCTTTTCCCGAGCAATCCCATTGCTACAGAAGAGCCTATACTCTGGGAAGAAGATCCGGATTACAACAAAAAGGATTTACCTAAACATTTAGTTGACAATTTAAAACACTCCAGAACAGCTGCTTTTGTCGTAATAAAGAATGGAAAAATTCTTCATGAGCAATATTGGGAAGGGTATAATCAGCTTTCACAGACCAATTCTTTTTCGATGGCAAAAGCAGTGACTGTCATGTTGCTGGGGAAAGCATTGGAAGAAGGTATTATCTCTGGTATTGATGAAAAGTTATCTGATTTTTATCCGGAATTTAAAAATAAAACATTCGGAAATCAGGTAACCCTTAAAAACCTGGCTCAAATGGAATCCGGGCTGGACTGGGATGAAAATTACAATAATCCGTTTTTACCCAATGCCAAGGCCTATTATGGAAAAAGCCTTGTAAAAGCGGTATTCTCAAGAAAATTTAAAGAAGAACCGGGAACAAGATTTGAATACCAAAGCGGCACTACACAACTTCTTGGCTTTGCCCTACGAAAGGCTTTGAATCAACCTCTGGCGAGCTATTTATCAGAAAAATTCTGGATTCCTTTGGGAATGGAGCAGAATGCGAAATGGAGCACAGACGATTATGGTATGGAGAAAGCGTATTGCTGCATTCATTCCAATGCAAGAGATTTTGCTAAACTCGGACAGCTTTTTCTGAATGATGGAACAGCCGGAGATCGGCAGATTCTCAACGCTGATTTTATTGAACAGATGAGAACTCCAACAGGAAAGTCTGATAACATTTATGGAATGGGGCTTTGGATCAATCATGACAACCCTATCAAACATTATTATTTCCTGGGATTACAGGGACAGTATATCATTATGGTTCCGGAGCACAATATCGTTATTGTAAAAACCGGAAGCTACTCCAATAATCCTAAAAACGACAGAGGAAGACCTGATCAGGTAAAATTCTTTGTAAACGAAATTGTACAATTATTCCAATAAACAATATGGAGAAATACAGCCCGAAAATAGATACCTATATTGAAAAATCACAGGATTTTGCTAAGCCTGTTCTGCATTATATCCGTGAAACGGTTCATGAATTCTGCCCTGATGCTGAAGAAACCATGAAATGGAGTTTTCCTCATTTTATCTATAAAGGAAAAAACCTGTGTGCTATGGCTTCCTTCAAGCAACACTGTACTTTTGGATTCTGGCTGGAAAAGGAAATGAAAACCATGCAGGAGATGACTCAGAATATTGAGAAGAATTCAATGTTCAGCTTAGGAAAAATAACAGCAGTGGAAGATCTTCCCTCTAAACCTCAGCTTCAAAAAGCTATTAAAGAAGCTATGGAACTTACGGATATGGGTGTCACTATGAAAAAGGCCTCACCTTCTAAGACAGAAATGGAAGTTCCTGACTATTTTCAGTCAGCCCTGGATGCTCGGCCTGAAACGCTGGAAATTTTTGAAAAAGCTTCCCCGTCCTTCAGAAAGGAATATATTTCCTGGATTACGGAAGCCAAAACAGAAACCACCAGAAATAAAAGAATGGAACAGTCTCTGGAATGGATAGCCGAAGGTAAAGGAAGAAACTGGAAATATGAAAGAAAATAATTCTAATGAAACCTGAAATTAGCTTCCGGTAATGTATTTTTTTTCAGGAAAGCCTCATATTCCGGAGTCAGCTTTGCACGTCCGAAGGTATTTTCACCACTCATGCTTCCAAGGCGAACTTTATCTTTACCATATTTCCTGTTCATGGCATCCATAGCTTTCATTACGGGAAGGTGCTGGTTTTGTATATCTTCTTCAAAAAGACTGATTTGTCTCTGGTCTTCAGGCACAAAGTCGTTCACCATCACTCCAGCCCTTTTATAATGAAACCCGTCCCTGTAAATGGCTTCAAAAAGTTCATTAACCACTCTTCCTATTAAAATTGATGAGTTGGTAGGATTGGAAAGAATCCGGGTCATTGCATTTTTGTATTCAGGAAGATCTTTTCTAAAACGGTTGGTCTGTACAAAAACAGTGATCATTTTACAACAGGTATTCTGCTTCCTTAATCTCTCTGAACAGTACATTCCAAAAGTTTCTACCCTTTCTCTTACTTCTTCTTTTTTCGTAAGCATCTGCATAAAGCTTCGGGTAACAGCTATAGATTTTTTAGGAGAAGGAGTATCCAGTTCCAGCTGACGAATCCCTTTCAGTTCATTGATCATCCTTACTCCATGAATTCCCATAATCTTCCGAACCCATATTTCAGGTTTCTGAAGAAGATCCCAGGCTTTATAAACACCATTATCATTCATTTTGACAGCCAGTCTTCTTCCGATTCCCCAAACGTCACCGATATTAAGCCATTTTAGTGCCTTTTCAATTTTTTCAGGGGTATCCAGAATATACACTCCATTAAAATTATCCGGAAAATCTTTTACAATTCTATTCGCAACTTTGCATAAAGTCTTAGTGGGAGCAATTCCGATACTTACAGGAATATTTTCTTTCTCGTCTATCTCTTTTTTGATTTTAAAGCAATATTCATAAATATCGATGTATTTAAATCCTGTTAAATCAAGGAAAAGCTCATCAATACTATAGACTTCATGATCAAGAACATAGGATTTGGCAATATTGATAACCTGTTGACTTTTATAGTTATACAATTCAAATTTTGCAGAAAAACTTTTCACATCATACTGCTGAAAAAGCTCCCTGTACTTGAATGCCGGAGCTGCCATAGGAATTCCCAGGTCTTTTGCTTCTTTACTTCTGGATACAACACATCCATCGTTGTTGGAAAGAACCACAACGGGTCTGCCTTCAAGATCAGGATCCAAGGTCCTTTCACACGAAACAAAAAAATTGTTACAATCTACCAGAGCATACATGACAATTGTATCGTAAATATTTGTACAAAATTATAGCTTTTAAAGAATAAAATAATCTTTTAGCCCATAATTAACATCATATTTAACAATCTGAAAAACAAATGAATAATTTTTTTAAATGCGACATGTTTTGTCGTATTAGTGCTTTAATTTTGTTTTTAAAAACATTATCGTGATACAAATCAAATCATTCTCAAACGCTCTTCCTCAAGGTCAATCTGATAAAGCTGATGGCGGATAATTTCTTCATTCACGGAAATATCTTTATTGAGTTCTAAAAGAAATTTCCTTTGGCTTTCCAGCATTTCAAAAAAGATCTCTTTTGTTTTTTCATTCATCCATTCAGTTTCATTGGCCTGTATTTTTTCTTCCCAGTGCTTCAACATTCTTTCTAATCCAGCATGGCTGTTCAGTTCACTTTCATGTTTATTTTTAAGAAAATGATAAATGTGCTGTTTCAGCTTGTGCTTTATTTCTTCCCTGCCCTGTTTATCTTTCTCTTCATCTGTAAAGTCATCAAATACATGACCATATTTTATAAAGTATGGCAATGTGAGCCCCTGAACAAGTAATGTAAGCAGGATCACAACAAAAGTAATAAACAGAATAAGGTTTCTGTTGGGAAAAGGAAGTCCATTTTCAAGATTAATTGGAATCGCCAGAGCAGCTGCCAATGAGACAACACCTCTCATACCCGTCCATCCAAGCATAAGGGGCATCAGCAGACGTCTTCTTCCGGAAGAAGCACGGGGCGCAACACTTGGCCTGAAAATCAAAGTCGCAAACATTGCAGCATAGGAACTTATGATTCTGGCAGCAATCAGAATACCAGTCACCAATACCCCATATTGAATGGCTATTTTCAAAGAAATACCTTCGGACCTGAGACCACCAACAATTTCAGGAAGCTCAAGTCCGATAATTAAGAATACAATACCATTCAGAATGAAAACAAAACTCTCCCATACACTATAGCCTCTTATACGACTGGTACTATTTAAGAATATCATCCGTTTGCCTGACATATACAAACCTCCACAGACTACAGCCAGGACTCCGGAAGCATGGAACTGCTCTGCAATCCAATACATCAGGTAAGGCTCAATAAGTGTTAAGGCAATATCTGAAGAGGCATCTGTAGGAAGTTTCCTGTGAGCCTGTACAAAAAGCCATGCTAATACCAACCCGATTCCTGCCCCTCCTATTATCATCCATAAAAAATTCAACGAAGCTTCCTGCCATACAAACTGACCGGTCCCTACGGCAATTAAAGCAAAACGGAATATAATCAGTGAGGAAGCATCATTCAGCAGGCTTTCTCCTTCCAAAATAGCAGATGTTGTAGAGGGTATTTTTACAAACTTCATGATGGCTCCTGTGCTCACCGCATCAGGCGGAGATACAATTCCTCCCAGCAGAAATCCGAGTGCAATAGTAAATCCGGGTATAAAGTAATTAGCTGTCACGGCAACGGCAAGTGCGGTGAAAAAGACCACTAAAAAAGCAAAGCTTCCAATAATACGCCACCATCTTTTCATTTCTTTAAAAGAGATAGACCAGGCTGCTTCAAACAGCAGAGGGGGTAGAAAAATAAAGAAAATGAGATCCGGATTGATCTTTACCACCGGAAGACCAGGCACAAAACTAACAAGAAGCCCAAATACGACAAGCAAAATAGGATAAGCAATTTTTAGTTTTGCCGCCCACATATTCAGCAGCACGATGGCGGCTATCATGGCAAGTAAAAAAGGTAAGATCGTATGCATTTGATATTGTGTTTTTATCTGTCATATTTACTACTTCTATTTGGTTTTTAAAAATTTAAAGCAATTTTTTTTCCTGTTCTGTATGTTTATTCCCTGAGAATGAATGTTCTGAAATTTTAACCGAATTTCTGATAAAACACGTCAAGTTCCGTCGCTTCTGTTCTATACTTTTGTTATCATACAAAATAAGAAATATGGATAAAGTAACCTTAGAACGAATTCAGAAACTTCACCCGATGGTAAGAGATGAAGTGAAGCAAATCATACAAGAATGTGATGAAGCCCTTACCGGAAGAGCCAGAATACGGATCACTCAGGGACTAAGATCTTTTGAGGAGCAGGAAAAGCTGTATGCGATCGGAAGAATTACTTCAGGAAAAAAAGTGACCAATGCCAAGGCAGGACAAAGCATCCACAATTATGGTCTTGCTGTAGATATCTGCTTGATGATCGACGGAAAAACAGCAAGTTGGGACACGGTAAAAGACTGGGACAATGACAAGGTTGCCGATTGGTATGAGTGTGTAAAGATCTTTGCCCGCCATGGCTGGGACTGGGGCGGAAACTGGAAAACATTCAAGGATCTTCCCCACTTTGAAAAAAAGAGTATTCCTTCTAAAAAAGGTCCTGTAAAAACTAGCTGGAGGACACTCTTGAAGATGCCGAGAGATAAGCAGAATTATGTTGTTTTTTAGTTTCATTTATTCAAATTAAAAAAAACACAAGCAAATCTAACTCATTGATTTAAAGCTCTATTTTTTAACAAAATTAATTAAAATCATTTATAATACGACAAGTTCTGTCGCTTCCCCCACCTATCTTTGCTTTATAAGAAAACACCAAAAGCAACCTTTATAATAAGCTGAAACCAATAGACATTTTTTCGAAAATCTATTGGTTTTACTTGTCTAAAGCTGCCAAATGTTTCTTAAAAAAAATGAAAAAATAACATGAAAAAGACAACCATTCTTTCTTTGGACGGGGGTGGAATAAGGGGAATCATCACCTGCATTATTCTACGCTACATAGAAGAACAGCTCCAGTATTATGATAAGCCTACGGCAAAGCTTGGGGATTATTTTGATCTGGTGGCAGGCAGCAGTACCGGAGGTCTGATTGCTTCTATTATTCTATGTCCCGACGAAACCCGAAAAGCAAAATATTCTATTCAGAAAGGATTAGAATTATATGCGGAAAAGGGCGGCGATATCTTCCAGGTTTCCTTTTGGGAAAAACTGGTTAATCCATTCGGATTATTGAATGAAAAAATTCCACAGGAATCTCTTGAAAGGAATTTAAATGACTTTTTTGGAAATTTAGAATTAAAAGAATTAATAAAACCATGTTTAATAACAAGTTACGATATTGAAAACAGAAGAGCAAAGCTTTTCAACTCATGGAAAGCCAACCTCAGCACAGATAACTTTTATGTAAAAGATATTTGCAGAGCGACTTCGGCCGCACCAACGTATTTTAGTCCGGTACAGATCAAATCCATGTATGGACAGATCTTCAGTCTGATTGATGGAGGAATGTTTGCAAATAATCCTGCTCTTTGTGCTTATGCAGAAGCAAGAAAAATTCCTTTTGCAGAGGTTTTAAAAAATCATCAGAAAGCCAACCATCCGGGTGTAAATGATATGATTATTGTTTCTATCGGAACAGGAATTGAAGCCAGGCCTTATCCTTTTAAAAAACTGGAAAAAGCCGGAAAAATTGGCTGGGTAAGCCCGATTATTGATATTTTAATGTCTGCCAATGCAGAAACGGTAGACTATCAGTTGGAACAGATGTTTCAGACACTGGGTTTGAGAAATCAGAAAAACTATTACCGCGTGAATCCTTCACTGAAAAATGCCTCTCCTGCAATGGATAATGTAAGAAGGTCTAATATTGAAAATCTGATACAGGCCGGATTGAGCTATATTGATGACAACAGAGAAATCTTAAACCAGATTGTTCAAAAACTCATCAAAAATAAAATATAAGCTTTGGACCTTATAACTAATTAATATAAGCTTTAAAGATTATATTTAAAATTAGAAAATATTTTTTTAATACGTCAAGTTTTGTCGTTTTGCCCCACTACCTTTGGAGTATAAAAAAACACAAAACAACAATCTATAAAAATTTTTAAACGCCTTTGAATTCAACATGCACTTATGCTGAACAGCCTGAAATATGTTCAAAATATAACCAACACCCAATAACACAAAACATGGAAACTCCCAATCTTAATACCAACATACTCTTCGATGAAAACCTCTATACTATAGAATGGAGTGACATTGAAAAGACTGAGATAGATTATGAAAACTATCTCAATGATATTGAAAACTTCTTCAGAGAAGATTTTGAAGAAACAGTACTTGAAGAAGATACTCTTTAAATAAAAGAAAAATAAAACACGACAAAGTTCTGACGCTGTCTGCCATTACCTTTGAAATCTCTATAATACGCGCACAGCAATCTCATTAAACATTCTCAACATCTTTGATTCACCATTCACAAAATGCTGGACAGCCAGAACTATGTCTGAAAATATAGTAATAATGAGCCTGCTATGCTAAAGGCAGGACATATAATCAATTTATTAACTAAAAAATCACACAACGTTTTATGAAAACAAAAGAAGAATTAAAAAAATATTTCGAAAACGGAGATATTCCGGTACAGGAAGATTTCTGGGAGTGGCAGGAATCTTATTGGCATAAGGATGAAATGATTCCATTAAACCAAATTGCGGATGTTGATGCCGTAAGTGTCGGAGACTTGCTGGGCAATATAAAAACAGGAGGGGTCAGGGATTGGGTTCTGGGCTCTTACAAAGCTGGGGAAGTTGTCAGATATCTAAATATTTTATGGAAAGCTAAAATAGATATTACAAGTGCGGTTCCGGGTAATAATGCTAATTGGGAGATTTATTTTCCATTTCCTAAATCACCGGGTATTTTCACATCACATTCAACCACTTTAACAATTGATACTGTTACTAACACAGTTACATTAATTGGTACCTCAACAAATAAACTTATTACAAACCAAGGCGTATTTAATGTTAGGGCACAGACTGTTGACACCTCGGCAAATCCAACATATTATGCAATTGTCTATAATACATCAAGTACAAATGCAAGAGCGGTTACAGTCTATGATAATGCAGCAAGACCTTTGGGAATTAATGATTATGTTTTGTTTTATGTACTCAATCTAAATTCAACCTTACAGGAGGTTTTTGGAGCTAAAGGATATATGTTAATCAATACAACAGAAACAACCACTTACCCGATAAAGCCTGTAGCAACTGCTGACGTTTTATACAATAAAACATTTTCAACCTGGCATGAATCCAGAACATCAGATGAAAAATTCTGGCTTAGTAAAGCCATCTTAGATGCTGAATTTTATAATGTAAAAGACAGTGCGGTGGTTACATTATACGGACTAGGAAAAAATGTTACAACTACCAATTCATATCTTGGTTTTATTTATACAGAAAGAGCTAAGCCTGCACTGTTCTTGTATGCAGACGAATTTAATAATGCTTTCTCTGCACCTTATGATCCTTTATTGCACACAGGAGTTAAAACCTATTTTCTCAGGTCAGGAACAAAAAGGGAATCCAATACAACAATATATGGAAAAGTAACAATTGACTGGTCTCAGGTTCCTAATCAGAAAAGAGTCGTTGAAAGTAACTCGGGTGTTACCAATAATAGTAACCTAAGCAGGACGCTGTATAAAAAATCAGAAGTCTTTAATAATCCTTTAGGATTTGTAAAGTTTGCAAAGTCCCGCAGTTTCAATGATTATTATTCTGCTCCGGCATTAGACAGTTATGCAGGTCCGGATGGATCAGGCATTCCAAAAAAACCCTATGAGGACTGCAGAGAATGGTCATTAAAGTGGGATGAACTTATAACAAATGTACCTCCCGGATATTCAATTAGTAAGGAAACGCTTACAACTGATGTCCCTACAGATACCAATGCTGAAGGAAAGCTGCCAATTTATGGTTATACTTTTTTACCCGGAAAACTAACCGCTGGGGATCCTACCGGGAATAATGCTCAGACGTTACCACGAATTATTTTAAATTGTTCAATCCATGGTTTTGAAAAAACACCTTCATTTGTTACTTATGAGCTCATGAAACAAGTTCTGACGAATTGGAAATCTCATCCGTTTTTAGAATACCTAAGATTTAATGTTGAATTTGTTATTATTCCGTTTGCTAATCCGCACGGATGGAATGCCGGATCGGGTGCAGGAACGCGAAAGAATTTCAACTCAGTGGATTTAAACAGAAATTTTCCAACATTCTGGACAGGTGGAGGCACTACTCCTTCAGATTCTACATATCCTGGTCAAGCAACATTATCAGAAATTGAATCCCAGGCAATATATAGATACATGCAGGAAAAAATCACTCCAAACACAATACTGGGCATAGACTTTCACAATTTTCATGGTACTCCCCAGACAGATCCAAAAAATTACAATATGGCATGGGTTGTAAATCTTGGTTCTGAATTAGGTCAAAGTTCAGCTAATATTTTAATGAAAGAACTGTCAGCAAAATATAAGACTAAATCTTTACTAATTCCGCAATCTGATGATTATTGTATCGGACAGTCGAATAACTATAACGGCCCGGGCTTTAGTGGTTCTGCTATGAAATCTTTGGGAGCTCTTTATGCTTCAACGTTTGAAGTCTGTCAGAACTTCCGATTCAATCCCGCTTTTAAAAGCCACGACAGTGATGCTATTACTTTTGGCTTGGAAACATTTACCAACTATTTACGAATTTTTCTTGCTGAGCATTTAGAAGAATATAACAGGACAAAATAGAAAATAGTTTCTGTATTCAGTGATTTAGGCCTTGGAAATGCTGGCATTCCGTAAACCTAAAACTTATATAACCCTATATATAATAATTCATTTACTCTAGCTCTTGAGTTCACAAAAAAATAAACAAAATGCCAACAAATAATACATCAACAAAATCCGCATTTACCGTCGGAAAATCCTTAATAGGAGAAGGAATTATTAATTATAAACAAACAAACACTATGAACACAAACAATCCATCACAAACACTTTTCAGATTCGTAAGCTTAAGAAGCCCGCAATTACCCGATGAAGATAAGCAAAATAAAAAATTCATTACAATTCCGGATTCTTTAAAAAGTGACAATACATTTTATATACCTGTAGCTTCAGGAACAAGACCTAAACAGGAATTGTTGAAAGAAAGGGCTGCTGTTTTTGCACAGAATGCCAATTTTATTGCTGATATGGAAGCAATGAAACAAACCTATGGTATTGTGTACGATTATGCATTATGGCTTGCAAAAAATAAAAATACCTGTACTACCAATCAGTACATGATTAAATCTCATGAAGTAAAGACATCTCCTTTGTATGCTTTTCCTAATCTGATCAATTTATGGAACAATTTAATTTATCAGATTGCCACACAAAAAGATTTTTATCTGAAAGAAGCATTAATGCAGGTATTACTGGCAGCTCATACTCTTCAAACTGATCAGTCTGCCTTTAATAACGAAGAACTTATGGAACTTTTATCTGCACGAGTAGTTATTCCTAAAGAGCTTATGCTAGATTCTCCGGATGCCAACCCAATTGGTATTGCTTCAAAAATGGAGGAACAAGAATCGGGAGAAGTTACATCACCGTCCTCTTACATGGAAAAGCAGCAAAATATCCAGGAAGCCCAGGCTCTTCTTAAGAGATATGAAGTGTTAACCAAAGAGATGTCTCTTATTGAGAACAGCTATAAAAAAGAATATACACGAGAATATAAAGCCAGTGAAGAAAAACATAACGAATCCAACCAATCCATCCTTGACGAATATTATGCCCGCGTAGAAGAAGCAAGGAGAAAATATTGTGAGATCAGAAATCCTGAGTTGCCATATGATCCTGAAGACCCTTGTAACAAACCAGAAGAAATTCTCTATCCGAAGCTTCCGAAATTTGAATTCTCCTTCCGCCCTGAAGTTGATGCGAGAACTCTTGTAAGTGGATTGAAACCCGACAGTATTGATACAATATTATCCCTTTTAGAATATGATTTTTCAGAGACGGGTAAAGAAAGGATTGATGACTCATCACTAATTGATAGTTTGCTGGCAGGAAGAAATACGTTCAATGAATTAAAAGATATTATTTCCAATGCTACGGAGAGTGCTAATAAAGTTATTCTGGATAATATCATGGATAATTCTGAAAGCTATACAAGCATTGGCGGAGTCATTCTTCCTGTTTCAAGAGTAGAAACGATTCCTTTTACCTATCAGTTATGCCCAAGGCATATTTTAAGAAATACATGTCTGGACTTATCTATCGATGTTCCTGATGCTTCCTGGAATGTAGCAAGTATGAGCTATACTTTCTATACCAATGCAGGACCTATTTCCGGGACCTATTTTGAAAAAAGCCGTGTTGGTAATAAGATTTTCTTAAGTAAATTATTAGGAAGCGCAACAACAGACGGTGTATACATTTCTCAAACAGAGAACTTTACAATGGATGTTAAAATCACCTTTACCAATGGTAAGGTAACGACTTTCTTCCCAAGAATTATTTCAATGAAGTCCTGCTACACCTCATCTTTTGAGTTCGTAAATGAAATTAAAGATCCTGTGCAGGAACCTGATGATTCTTATATCCCTTCCGGATTTGGATTTAAGCAAATCGGTATTGCTGACTATCTTAAAGTTGAACAGACTACCCATGCTTATGTAGAAGGGGAAGTGGCTCATATTGAAAACGTAATGGCCCGTGAGTACCGTGAAAAAGCAACAAGAAGACTAAGAAGAAGCGAAAACACCAATACTACATCTTCAGATACGGAAAGAGAAAAACTTACAGACACCACTACTGCAACCAGATTTGAAATGCAGACTGAGATTGCCAAAATGTTGCAGGAATCCAGAGATGCCAATGTACAGGCACATTTTGATGCCACCTGGAAAACCGGAACAGGAGCAATGGGGGCAACAATAAGTACAGGAATTGCCGGTGGATATGCCACTCATTCTTCCAAAGAAGAAAGTACAAGACAAGCGCTTACCCAAGCTCAGGATATTACAGCAAGAGCATTAGACAGAGTGGTCACAAAAGTTCATGAGGAAAGAATTGAAAAGATCATTGAAGAGTTCGAAGAGAATAACAAACACGGCTTTGACAATACCAAAGGAGATAAGCATGTTGTAGGTGTTTTCCGTTGGGTAGACAAACTTATGAAAAACCAGATCTATAATTATGGCAAGCGTCTGATGTTCGAATTTATGATTCCTCAACCTGCTAAATTACATACGCTGGGAATGACATTGGACAATTCAGCAACGAAGAGTGATCTTGTAAAACCTGAAGACCCAAGAAAAGCAAGCTATCTGCCATTAGAAAATTATTCATCTTTAGGTAACGAAGCCGCATTAAAATATTGGATAAGTAAATACAATGCCGAAATTGATGAGAGACCTGCAGAATCCTTTGCTATAAGTAAATCATTCAGTGGACGTGATGGAAACTTCGGAGGAAAAGATGATGACAAGGTTCAGATTGTAAACGGAAACGGAGAAGTTGAAGTTCCGGAAGGTTATTTATTAAAAACTGTTGATTATACTTTCCAAACCTATCCACACAGCTTTAAAGGGGCTCACCAGGCTTTCATGACCATTGGAGGGCAAGGTACTTACTGGATTTCTTCACCGAACAGCACACAGGTGAGTGGAACAACAACAACCTTGAATATCAAAAATAAACTGGAATTTAGTTTTGCTACAGGAGAAAGCCCAATTATGCAAGGTACTCTGAAACTGAATTTAGAGCTTACTCCGGAAGCAAGAAATGCATGGCTTCAGAAAACATTCAAAGCCATTATTGACAGCTATGAAAAGGCTTTAGCAATTTACGAACAGAAAATAGCGGAAGAAAAAGCTACCGGTATCCAGATTAAAGGATCCAATCCAGGATTCTATCGTCAGATCGAGAATACGGTACTCCGTAAAAACTGTATCTCCTATATGATCAACAGATCAGCCAATTCTACCCATGGCTATGGTATGGCAGGGCTAACTACCGGAAGCACATTTACAGATTATGAAACAGACCTGTCATCAACACTGGATAAATATACAGCCTTCCTTAAGTTCATGGAACAGGCCTTCGAATGGGAAAACCTTTCTTATTATCTGTATCCTTACTATTGGGCTAATAAAACAGAATGGACTAATCTTTACCAGGCTGAAGATGTAGACCCATTATTCAGAGCATTCCTGCAAAGTGGTATGGCAAGAGTTGTTGCTACGGTACGCCCAGGATTTGAAGATGCTGTTCAGTTCTATATGGCAACAGGTAAAATCTGGAATGGAGGAGAAGTTCCTGTCATTGGAGATTCTCTTTATCTATCTATTGTAGATGAAATGAAACAGCCTAAAGGCATAAAACAAGGAAAAGCCTGGATTACCAGACTTCCAACTCCATTAAATATTCTTCAGGCTGAAAGCATCGGCTTAAAAGTAGCGCATGCTTTACCATTCAGTGCCGAAGATCCTAATGAGTTTGAAGTACCGGGAGAGGTGATTACGGAAAGTAACTTTGTGAAGGATAATTCTTTAATGGGAAACAAATCCAGCATAAAACAGATTCAATTCTCTCTGAAAGAATTAGATAATACAGGCTCGTATAATACCATTGGTGATCTTGACCAAGCAGGTGAGTTTCCTAGAAAATACGAATGTATGGGACAAAACATTGAGGTTGTAAGAGACGCAACATGGGCAAAAACAGATTCTCTAGTGAAGGTTTATGGAGCTTTAGCCTCCGGACTTTCAGGAATAGATGGCATTGAAGCTTTTGCCAATACAGAAAATGGAGTTACGATCCGAGTAGACATAGACAAAATCAAAAGTTTCAAATTTGTCAAACCTCCTTATACAGAAATGTCAGACACATTAGCCTTTACAACGGATGGAATTACTTTTCTAAAATTTGCTGATGATTTCTTCACCGGTTCATCCAACCGACTTTTTGATAAAGACGATAAGCTGGTTGATGTCCAAGAATATGCTGAAAAGCTTTCTCTATCAAGATTCCTGATTTAATCTAAAACAAAAAACCATGAGCCGAGTAAAACTCGAGGCTATTTGGCAGCACGATAAAGTGCTGCCTTATATCCTCACAACCTTAAAGGACAAGATTGATGATATTACTGCTGTAGAAAAGATATTTCTTTTCGGAAGCAGGGGGCGGATTCCTTTTGATGAATGGAATACGCTGGAAGGAAAAGACTGGGATGTTTTGGTACAGGCTAAATGCAAACTTAAAAATGCCCACACACTCCTTGATAAAGATTACTATCTGGATCTTCTCGTATTAGATGAAGAAACAATTCAGAAGCATTATTACAACAATAAGCTTACAATGATTTTTCCGGAAAATGAATTATCACCCATAAATTCTAAAACAAAAAAATAATGGCTGATTTTGAACAAATAATTGAATTTCTCAGACTCTATCGAAGATCTGAAGAAGCGGCAAAAAATGCACTACCTCCCACTGAAATTCTTTTAACAGCATTGGATGATGGTGTTGCCTATAATGTCAATAAAAATATTTTTGAAACAGATTTTAATAAATATAAGCGAATTTTTAGTATTCTGAATAGCCATAATGCTGAAGCTATTTATCTGCTGAAAACCAGTGGAAACAATAAATATTATGTAAAAACCATTTCTGGAAAGTATTTCAATCTTTTAGAGGAAACTACTGAAACTATACCTGATGATGAATCACTTATAGAATTTCCCTTAGAATTTGGGACTAGTTCCTACATTTATGATACCGTTAAAAATCTAGTGGCCATTTATTCTGAAAGTCTAAAGGCTGTAACCATTTTTCCAGACAATATATACTATGACCCCAATGGAAAATATCTGAAAGATTTAGAAAATGACACCTATACTTACGATTATACTGATCATGTGACAACTTTTGGAAAAATTATAAAAATATTATTTGAGAATGAACAATATTTATGGAATAATCCGGAAAAGAAGGTTCAGGTTCTGAAATCTGAAAAGGAAGGCAGAATGACTTTGATTCCCTTCCTTCAGATAGAATACGGGCTAAAGAATTTCATACTAAAATACAGATATTATGAAAAAGGATACAGACCAAAGTTCTTCCTATATGATGATGAATGCTCCATTATATTAAAATTTACAAGTATCGGCGGAATACTTGCTTTTTTAGACCAAACCCTGTTTAGTGAAGGGTTCTCCTTAGAAAAAGGAGATAACAGCAATCCCCAGAGAGATTCTTTCAGAGATCAGTTTATGAACCAGGTTATACATAAAATAGAAGACAGCATTAAAAGTAAAAGTACCCTTGCCTACTACGATGCCATGAAAACGCTGTTTTATTTACCAGAATCTGTAGCTGTAATGTTTAATGAAGACTTCCTATGGAAACTTATGGAAATGGCTGTAAGAAGGGATAGCCTTACAAATAAAAAAGATCTTGCGGAAGAAAACATTTTTATAAAACTTATAAAAATTATTCTGCAAAAAGAAGGACAGGAAATAAAACTCATGAATTGGTTCCTAGAGACAATAAAGGACGGAGACAAAAATATTTCCAAGTTTGAATTTATTTATGACAGGATCAATGGTGAAAATTTCATGGAATTTGCAAAACTGATCAGCCAGGTATGGAAAAAGTCAAGGTTCATATATCCGGATACAGAAAAAAATCCTGAATTTGCAACTACCGACGGACTTTTATTCCTTCCTTATGCCTCTGAAAAAGCTTTCGGGTTTTATTTCAGTAATGTAAGTATGTCTTTTGAGACCCATCAGCAAAAAGGAAGGCTGATAAAAACTTTATATGATACGGGAAAAACAGAAATTGAAATGAGGCCAGGTCTGAAGACTGATAATCTAGTGCCTACGCAGATTCCTATTATAGATCAGTTCTGGTATCATCCTTTTTATCCTATCTATCTTAAGGATATTGAAAATCAGGAAACAGAAATGAAGCTGGATTCTGTTGTCCCAGCCTTTATGTTGAAAGCCAATCGTGACAAACAGTTCTGGAGTAACGTCATTACAAGCGCAGAATATGTCGCAGATATTTTAACTACCGTTTCCGGAGTAGGAAACATTGGAAAATTCAGATATCTGGCAAAATTTGCAGCGAAAGCAGAGAAGCTTAGATTTGTAAGTAAAGCAGGAAGAGCCGTAGCGAATGTAAGAAAGGCCGTAGCAGCAACAGCAGCCGTAGTAGAAATTACCAGCGGTACAGTCAATACATTACTGAAACTTTCCGGAGCAAGAGATGCCTCATGGGGCAAATCATTATCTGAGTATTTATTTTGGCTGGAATTATTATCTTTATCCGGTGAACTTTCTGTAGCAATTCATAATGGATTGAGAAAAAGTGCTAAAGAAATTCTGGAGCATGAGGATGAAATAATAGGAGAAGCTTCCAAAGGAAAATATAATGTAGATGATCTTTTAGACGAATTATATGAAATTGTTGAAGAAAAAGTTCGTACTTTAAATATTGGAGATGATTTAGCTAGTATCGCAGAGGTCGACATTAAATCCGTTGCCAAAATTGCAGATAGAATCAGAAAAACAACAAAACTTAAAAACTTTGATATTCATATCGTTGACAGAAATAATGAAGAATTATTTGATTTATTTAAAGCTTGGCAAAATGAACCGAGAGTAGAAGGGGTTTTCATTCCTAGAAATGGAGTATACAGAAGATATGGTATTAAATTAAAAGGGCCTAGAATATATCTGTTTACCGGAAATACTTCTGATGGATTTATGAAAATCAAAGCTCATACATTGCAACATGAGGTATTCCACGTCGAGATGCACGCTAAACTTATCGAACAATTAGGATTGGAAAAATACCAGATGCTTATTGACAAAATACCAACTCACATAAAAGAGGAATATGTTGTCCACAGGTTTTTAGCAACAAAATCTAAAGCACTAGATATAAAAGAACTCGATATAGAGCTTGATAATATCAATAATAAATATCGTAAAAATGCGAATATAAGTGAACAATTAGATAAAGACTATCTTGCTGGAGAATGGAATTTAAAAAATGAGTTAAAAAAATTAAATATACATTATTAAAAATATGAAACCGACAAAAGAACAAATCATACAAATAGGATTAAAAGTAGTTGATGATGTCTTTAAAGAAGCTTATAATTTGCAAACGGCTTCAGCAACAAAAGATAAAGTAAAAGTATATTCATTAGGCAATGATGGATATTATGAACATGACGGATGGCATTTTAGTGTGAATAGTAAAGAAAAATATGATAATGAATATAAATCTTTTTTTATATACTTTTTAGATAGTGGTGTTCCTCTTCACATGACCTCTTTTTTAGGAGATGACAAACCGAGGTTTGTTTATGCTATAAAAGATAAAAATAATCAATACACTGTTGTTGATGAAGATACATATTTCAAACATCAAAATTTTGACTTTAAAAATTTTGTAAGGAAGAATTTTTAACACACTTCCAATAAGTTTTATATAACAAAACTTATCTACAAGATTAAACATGACATATTTTGTTGTATTAACCGCATATATTTGTCTCATAAAGCTTTACCATAAACGCATCACTGCTGCAACATAAAAATAAAAATTTTTATCTGGCAAATACGCCTTCATTATTAAAAGATTAAAAAGTTCTCCAACCATTCATAGCTGGAGAACTTTCTTTTAATTTCAAACTCTCTATTTTAATAAACTTCCCACAAAATTAAAACACGTCAAGTTTTGTCGTTTTCCCAAATTACTTTTGAAGCATAAACAAAGACACAACAAAAACCATTAAAATCTTAAAAACTCTTAGAATTCAGCATTTACAAAATGCTGAACAGCCATAACTATGTCTGAGAATCTAAAGATTGAAACATAGTCAGTTTTAAAAAACTGAGCCTCAATAACTTAACCATTTAATACAAAAATCACCAAATTTTATTATGAAAACAAAAGAAGAATTAAAAAAATATTTTGAAAACGGGGATATTCCAGTACAGGAAGAATTCTGGGAATGGCAGGATTCTTACTGGCATAAAAACGATTTGATTCCAATAAACCAAATTCAAAATAGTGGCCAAATTATACAGCAAAACAGCAGTTTCAATGATTATATGAACCCAACCCTGGAAGTTGGAGCACTGGCAATTTCCGGGTCTGTCGGGTTTCCCACAGGATCGACTATAAGAGGAAGGACGGATTCTTTTTTAGATATCGTCTATGCCAACCAAATTGAACTTCTGGGTGATATGTTATTGCAAACTATTTTCTATTATTCCGATACGAATGTTTTTATTTCAAAACAGGATATAAATGCAAAAACATTTACGCCAACCATCCCTGCAACAGCAAAGAAATGGAAAGTTTCCCTGCATCATATTGACAAAACGCAAACAGTTACCCAGCCCGAATTAAATGCAATTAAGATTAATTGTTACTCATCTAAGTCAATCACATTTAATGATATTGTAGAAAATGCAAAAGCTTCTATAAAAGTCATATCAGAATACAATAATTTAGAAATTAATTTAGGAGAGAATATTCCTACAGAAATCGGCAGGATAGCAGTAAATAATGGTTTCAATTCTACCTCTGACACAGGGATAAGAACTGCTTTAATTCCGGTAGTTTCCGGTAAATATTTGATTAGCCAGAAATCAGGATATAAAATTTCCCGTGTTGTTTTCTATAAGGATGGAATATTTGCCAACCAGAATGTTACGACCAATGACTTTTCAGTAGATAATTTGACCTCTAATCAGGTGAGAATAGTTTTTGAAAAGAATACTCCAACAGAAATCGTTACCGAGCAGGACCGTCTTGATTTCACATATATTTTAAAGAATATCAGTGCCAGTAAGTATGATCAGTTATTAAATGAAAGTAAAAAAAGCAAGCCTCTGCCATCTACGATTTATACGATCAACGAACAGGTTGCCATCTTAAATACCAATGATACCGACATCAATTTTGATTTAGCTAATCGTAAAATCATAATTTCCGGGGGAGCAATCATTGATACAGGAAACACAACTGTGGGAAGAATTAGCCTGCCCATCTCAACTGCGGGTATAGATTTGCCTTCTGCTATAACGGCCGGTGTTGTATTGTATAATAAAACAAACAATACAATCATTGTTCAAAGCCAGACATCTGCTCCTTTGTTAAACCATTTGATTTTATTTACTTACCGGTATAGCGGTGCTTTCACTACTTTTTACGTCACCGGCCTGAAAAATTATTCTGTAAACGGAGTTCCCGTATCTCAAAAGGACACACGGCAAATGAATAAATTTGCAGTCGACAATTTCGGAATTAAATATTGGAGTGCTCCTGTTTATCCTGCCTTCAATCCTTTAACTCTTACATCAGATGTTCTTTATCCAATGTATGATCGTGTAATAGCACCCTTCTCAAATAATGTCACTAAAACAGTCATAGGCCAGACAGAAGGTCCGGCACCTTATGATATTTTGCGAATTGATATTTCATTTAATAGAAAAATGCCACCAACACAAAGGCGCAGAAAGCCTCGTATATTCGTATGTGCTGGCACCCATGGAGGCGAAAAGCTAAGTGTTTACACAACCTATTTATTTTTTAAACTGTTGCTTGAAAATCCTAATAAGGATGAGATGATAGATGCTTTACGTACTAACTATGACTGGACATTGATTCCTCTGGTTAATCCATATGCGTTGAATGTTGGAAATGTGAGTGGTACAGAATCGGTAAGATGGAATCATAACGGTGTGGATATTAACAGAAATTTTGATTATCGCTGGGCAGAATATGCAGATGGTGGCGCTGGCTCACAATCCTATAAAGGAACTGCACCATTTAGCGAAAAAGAATCACAATTGGTAAGGGATACTTTCAATGCTATTAAAACAGACACTGTATTATTTATTGACTGTCATAATTTTGGATCAGGAGTAAATATTGATTATCGGGCTGTCTGGTTTGCATCATCATTTAATACTGTTCAGAATGCCATCTATTCATTATGTGACAGATTAGATGCTGAAATAAGAAAACGATATAGTTATTTAGCGGATAAAGATCTGCTTGCTTTTTCAGATATTGATGGCAGCTCTCCGATGTCTCAGGCCTGGATGGGGAATCAGCAGGTAGTAGCAATGACAATGGAGACTGATCAGAGTGATTATTACAATCCAACAGATCCAACATCCTTTAACAATAATGTCATTACAAGAAGTATAGAAACCTACGTAAATACATTTTATTCAATGGGTAAATATGCTGTTGATTTTTATAACAACAGAATGTACTAATCGATATCATATCAATACATAATTTTAAAGTTCAAAAACTAATAACCATTAATATAAATATCGGGAGTATTCCAACCTGAGTATTCTTAAGAATATTATCCCATAAATTTCCAACAAAAAATAAAACACGACACGTTTTGTCGCATTAACCGCATATATTTGTCTTATAAAACTTTACCCTGAAACGCAGTTCTGCTGCACCCTAAAAATAGAGAAATGAAGAAAGATTTTTATTTGACAAGATATGCCTTAATTATAAAAAGATTAGAAAGTTCTCCGGCTACCTATTCCCAACTGGAGGACTATCTTTTAAACTCTTTTGAATTCCAGGACGCAGGAATAAAGAGCTACTCTATCCGTACCCTGCAGAGGGATATCCGGGAGATTTCCGATCTTTTCAATCTTTCTATTCACAACAAGAAAAAGGGTGACAACCGATATTATATTGAGAGCCGCCCGATCATGGAAGTGGATGAATACAACCAAAAACTGCTGGAGTCTTTTCAGGTAAGCAACGCTCTGAATCTTCACCCTGATTTTTCAGATTTTATCTTTTTTGAAAGCCGTAAGCCAACCGGTGTGGAACATTTTTATGATCTGTTCTTTGCCATCCGAAATAAAAGAGTTGTAAGCTTTGAACACTACAATTACAAAAACAAACTGATGACCTCCAGAAAGGTTCATCCTTTAGCCTTAAAAGAATCCAAGGACCGATGGTATCTTATTGCTATTGATACAAAAGATAAAGTTTTAAAATCCTTCGGGCTTGACAGAATCAACTATCTTGATGTAGCTAAAAATCAATTTAGAGAGAAGTACAAATATAATTTCAGGGAGCATTTTAAAAATGCATTCGGAGTCATGAATCTGACGGAACAGAAACCGCAGAATATTGTATTAAAATGCAGCCGTCATCAGGGAGAATATATCAGAAGCTTCCCCCTTCATCAATCACAGAAAGAGACCAAAGAAACTCCTGAAGAAATTTACTTTGAGTTCTTCCTCCACCCTACTTATGACTTTATGCAGGAAATTCTTTCTTACGGAAAAGAAGTTACTGTTCTGGAACCTAAAGGTTTAGTTGATGATATCCGTAATCATTTGCAGGAATCTTTGAACCGTTATCTTGAAAGCTGATCATAAAAAATATATTTCATATTTTTTGTTATATTTACATAAATATACCCTTATTGAAAACTTTATTTGTTGGCATCAGCTGCTTTATCTCCACCTTTTTTCTGGCACAGCAGAAAGAAGAATTCCGGCTTGTAAAGAGCTATTACAACCAGCACAGAAATATGCTGAATAAAGAATTCAAAAAAAAGTTTGATGCTGAATCCAATACGGATAAAAAGATGGCAATAAAAGGAGATTTTCTCTTTTTCATGAAAAAAATGGACAGCATTGAAAACAATGCCCTGATTGGAGCCTTATTAAAAGTAAGAAACCTGGAAGACCTCCAAACTCTCAAAAATCCTAAATTAACCTCAACTAAAAAATTTTCAGATGCAGAAAAGATTGCAGATTATCCCGGAGGACTTAATTCTTTGAGACAGGAAGTTGCTAATCTTCTATACGTTGATGGCGTCTATTCCGTAGAAAAAATGATAAAAACAGACGTTGATTTTATTGTAGAAAAAGATGGCACCGTCAGCAATGTTCATGCACAGGGTGATAATTTCACTTTCAACAGGCAGGCAGAAATTGCATTATATTCTCTGGCCGAAAAATTTTCTCCCGCAATGATAAAAGGTGATCCTACAACCTACCGTTTTAAACTTCCTTTGACCTTAACGATAAACGACTAAATGTTTACAGACGAATACTACATGAAAATGGCCCTGCTAGAAGCAGAAGTCGCTTTGGAAAAAGATGAGGTTCCTATTGGATGTGTTGTGGTTTCCAATAACCGGATCATTGCAAGAGCCCACAATCTTACTGAAACATTGAATGATGTTACCGCTCATGCAGAAATGCAGGCTATTACCTCAGCGGCAAATTTCCTTGGAGGGAAATACTTAAAAGACTGTACTCTTTATGTAACAATGGAACCTTGTGTAATGTGCTCAGGTGCACTTTCCTGGTCTCAGATCTCAAAAGTAGTGATTGGTGCGCGGGATGAACAAAGGGGTTTTATCAATAAACATCTTTCTCTGCACCCGAAAACAGAAATTATTACAGGCATCATGGAAACCGAATGCTCTTCTATTGTTAAAGATTTTTTTAAAAGTAAAAGATAAACCTTTGTTAAAGCATATTTCTTCATCAAATTATAAAATTCAGTAAAATATATTCAATGAATTGAATAATTAGTTATATTTGACTACAACTAATATAAAATACCATGAAAAAATTAACAAGAAAAGAAACTGCAAAAATTAATGGAGGTATCCGTCCGGATCAATGTTTTTATATTGATGACAACGGCGCAAGAAAAGTAGGATGCAAAAATTTCCCTTTCCAAGATGATAGTGGAGTTTGGGTATATCCATTAAAAGAATGCGACGCATGTCTTGGCGGACTTTAAAATAGTTCATAAAATAATAGTAGATAAAAAGCCAGAGAATATGATATTCTCTGGCTTTTGTTTTATAGAATCAGTAATGCATTGATATTCATCGAGATCAGTCTTTAAAAATAGCATACCTCACGATATCAAAGTATTCTCCGTCTTTCCTTATTTCCTGTTTCAGAACAGCCTCCTGTTCCATTCCTATTTTCTCCATTATTCTTCCGGAAGCCGGATTGTGAAGAAAGTGTGTCGCAAAAATTTTATTGAACCCCATTTTTTTAAAACCAAAATCTAAAATCGCTTTTGCAGCTTCGGTCACCAGTCCTTTATTCCAGTAAAGAATTCCTATCCAGTATCCCAGCTCTGCCTTATCATCATCCCTGTCATGCAGCCCGATAGCACCCATGATATGCCCTTCTTTATTCCGGATGGCAAAAGTATATCCTGTTTGATGATCAAAAGCTTCTTTTGACATTTTCAGCCATGATCTGGCATCATTTTCAACATAAGGATAAGGAATATTAGAGGTAAGATCAGAAAAAATCCTATGCTGAAGATATTCAATAATAAAAGGAACATCTTTTTCTTCCAGTTGTGAAAGAATAAGTCTTTCCGTTTCTATGACAGGAAATTTTTCCATTGTATTAAAATTAGAATTGAGGGTTAGGGTATAATTTAAGCTGAAATTAGTCTTAATCTTTCATTATAAATCTTTCCCCAGGAAATAAAGACCTTTCAATGTATGAAGTCTGTCCATCACATGAATCTTATCTGTAAGAGGTTTGTAAATATGGGAAACACCACCTGTTGCCACTACAAAGCAGTCATCGTTCACCTCTTCATTGATACGGTTGATAAAACCTTCTACCATTCCCAGGAAACCATATACCATTCCGCTTTGCATACAGGTTACCGTATCCAGTCCCAAAACAGACTTCGGTTTTTTCAGTTCAATGTCCGGAAGCTGTGCAGTCTGATTGATCAATGAATTCAGTGAGGTAACAATTCCCGGAGCAATAATCACACCTAGCGTCTCTCCCGTTTCCGTTACACAACTTGCCGTAAGTGCGGTTCCGAAATCAATGACAATTTTCTTTCTGTTTGGATACAAATTGTGTGCTGCTACAAGGTTGGCATAGATATCTGTTCCCATCTGTTTAGATTTTGCCTGAACGCCTGAAGGGGTTGATCTATCAACAATTACAGGAGTAGTCCCGTGAATCTTTTTGATCCCGGAGCTCATTACTTTGGTGAGCTGAGGTACCACAGATCCGATAATTACCTTATCAATCTCCTGTGGATCAATTTTATAGGTCTGATAAAGCATCAGCATCTGTACATAAAGTTCATCTGCCGTTCTGTAAGGTTTTGTATTGATCACCCATGAAATATCACAATTATCACCATTGAAAAGACCAAATCTGATATTGCTGTTTCCTACGTTTATTACAATTGAATTCATTGACATATTTTTCAGAAGAAATTCGTGATTTATAATTGAAATTCCTGCTTGATTTTGAGGGATTAAATTTAATCATTTTTATAAAAACAAGCCCTGAATCTCCTATAAATTAAGTCTATCTTAAAAATATATCCACATCAACATTTCCCGGCCAGTCTTTTCTTTAAAAGAAACGGCGCGGAAATAAAATTTCCGCGCCGTTTATAATATTATTTTGTATTCATTATTTTACTTCCACAAAATTATTCTCCATGTTTACATCTGCAATTCTCTGACTGAAATCAATTCCCAAGACAGACAACTGAGATTTGGTATAAGGAATAGTAAGGGTATATTCTTTTTGGGTCCAAGGCCAGTAAGGCACTGTTTTAAGATCACCATAAATATCCTTTTGCTTCCATGTATGAGTCATATTCAACGGAATCTGATAAGTAACGATTTTTTTATCCGTTGTCATCACTCCAAAATCTATCGGCATTGGAACCTGACCATTGTTGATTAAAGTAATGGTTGTAGATTTCGCATCATATTTTACATCTTTAATGCCGTAATCAATCGTCTTTGTTGTATTGATCCAATAATTATGGAACCATTTCAGATCCATCCCGGAAACTTTCTGTGCAATGTGAAGGAAATCCCTGTCTGAAGGATGCTTCATGCTCCATTGATCATAATATTGCTTCAGGGTTTCTGCAAGGTTTTGTTCTCCCATAATGTATCCAAGCTGCACCAGGTATAATTCACCTTTTACGTAAGATGCATAAGTATAAGCTGTACCGTTATCATGGTGATCCCCTAACCAAACTGCAGGTTCTTCGATTCCTTTTTTAATAAAGTTTCTGTAAGCATCAAGTGTTTTGGCAAATGGATTCGGCAGATCTTCAGGAAATAACTGATACATGGTATATCCTTCCGCATAGCTTGTAAAACCTTCATCCATCCATGGACGTACAGATTCATTGGTAGCCAGCATCTGCTGATACCATGAGTGAGATCCTTCGTGAGCCATTAAGCCCATTAAATCTTTAATGCTTTTCGCTTCACCTAAAATCATGGTACACATTCCGTATTCCATTCCGCCGTCTCCTCCCTGAATGAATGCATAGGTAGGATATACATATTTTCCAAAGTGACCGTTCATGATCTGGAAATATTTGGTAATATAAGGCTGCGCTTCACCCCATGCTTTTGTTTTATCGTTTTTCTGATAAACCAAGTATACTTTCGGACCTTCCGGAACATTGAAGCTTTCTACAGAATAATCTCTGTCTGCACTCCAAGCAAAATCAAGAATGTTTTTCGCTGTCCATCTCCAGGTTGCCTTTTTATCTTTTTCAGTTTTTATTTTAGCATTGGCATCATAACCTTTTACTTCTGTTGGGTTTTCAAGAATACCTCCTGCTCCTACAACATAATCTTTATTGATTTTAATGGTAACATCAAAGTCTGAGAATGGAGCGTGGAATTCTCTTCCCAGATAGTCAAAAGTTGCCCAGCCGTCGTAATCGTACTC
Organism: Chryseobacterium indologenes; assembly: GCF_018362995.1. Classification (NCBI taxonomy): domain Bacteria; kingdom Pseudomonadati; phylum Bacteroidota; class Flavobacteriia; order Flavobacteriales; family Weeksellaceae; genus Chryseobacterium; species Chryseobacterium indologenes. The sequence goes on along the minus strand of NZ_CP074372.1, from coordinate 3,590,543 downwards.
TGCAATTTTCGGATACCATTGGGTCATCGTCATATCTACTCCTTCCCTGTTATTTCTACCACTTCTTCTGATCTGCTGAGGAATCACAGAATCCCAGTCCATCGTAAAGGTAGTAGTGGAGTTTGGTTTAATAGGCTCTGCCAGATAAACTTTCATAATGGTTTCCTGAACTTCAAATTTCAGATCTTTCCCATTTTGTTTTATCCAGTGGATATTCTGAACTCCTTCCTGATCTTTTGGAATGGAAGCCAGCCTTGAAATACCGTCTTTCTGCAACCTTCCATCACCATTCTTGCCTTGGGAAGCCACTCTTTGGTCCATCATGGAATTAGGTTTGAAAGCGTTCCAATATAGATGGAAATACACTACATTCAGCTCATCCGGAGAGTTGTTGGTGTATTCTAAAGTCTGTTTTCCCTGATAGGTAAATTTTTCAGCATTGACATCAATATCCATCTTGTACTTCGCAGCCTGCTGATAATAAGCTCCTTGCTGAGCCTGAAATTGTGAAATGATAAACGCAAAAATGATTGCAGCCGATTTTCTCATTTAAAATTTTATTTTTTTTAAAGGTAGGTAATTTAAACAAGACCCTCAAATAGGAGTTATTTTGAGATTTTTATTCTGTTTAATATGGTTTTAGATGAATTTTAATTCGGGTTGTTAAATTCTTTTTTAAACCTTGACAAGGATATTTTATCGGCTTTTCAAGAGTTTTTTGATTAAAGTAATCTGTCCCAGATGATAATAGCTGTGCTCAATCATTCCATCGATATTTCTCCGGTAGGTTCCGTATTTTTCATCCACAAAAACCTCATCAAGTCTGGAATCCGGCATCTGTTCCAATAAGGATGCAAATTTTTCAGAATCTACCCAAAGCTTACCTAACAAGTCTTCCCATTGCTTCTGTGATTCTATGGGTGGAAGATCAAAACTGAATTTATCCTTTATTTCAAGATCTCCTCCTTCAAAAACATTGACAATACCCGCAATGTAATAATCAATGTGAAAAGTGAGCATAGCAATGGTATTTAAAGAATCTATCTTTGTCACAGCCTGTTCCCAGGTCACATCTGAAAGCTGGTCTTTAAAATTGGTATTGGCAATCCAGAGACCATCCAGCAAAACTTCTCTGAATCTTTTTGATAATTGTAAGATTTGGCTCATAGTTTTATTTATTAATTTCTAAAATATATCCAGTTTTTTCACCAATATATTGAGGATCCTCCCACAAATTACAAAACTCATTCTTATCATAAACCTTTAAGGTGTCTCCTGGATCTGCAACATAAACTTTTGAATTTTCTATCCTATAAACTACTACGAAATGCTTAGATTTCCAATAAGCAATACATGGTAAATTTACATTTTTACTCAGATTTGGAAAATCAACCTTTAGTCCTATAGGTTTAAATCCCAGCTCTTCTGAGGCATCGGATAATTCAAGCATACTTATTCCATTACTATTGACATGAGTCATTTCACCTAAGTATTTTTCTGAATAGATTTTTCCATAATACTCAAAAATCATTTTTAAGCAAGCTGGGCCACAGTTATTTTCATTCTTCTGCTGGTAAAAAGGAAAATTTTGTTCTTCTTTTACGTTTTTACAACTTGATACAAAAAAAATCATGAGCATAAAAGATACGCTCATGAAAATATTTCTTAATTTATAAAGAAAAGTCATCTTAAAAATGTAATTATTTTTTAGTCGAAGCTTCTTTCTTTCCACTTCTTAAAATCTTCTCAAGGATTCTTAAAGTAATCAGATATGTTGGCTTTACTCCTGTAAGACCTAAGCCTCCTGAAGATAATGTACTTCCTGTTTCCAGCGGGTTATCCGATGCATAATAAGCATACATTACAAAAAGATCGGGTGAAATATGGTGTCTGATCTTTGAAGCTACCTGGATCGCTTTCTGATAATGTGCACCTTCCATTTCAAGCCCAATGGCTTTCCAGGAAGTATTCATAAAGTAGGATAAGATATCTCTGTTTTGCAGTGAAGTTCCTAGAACCGTAATCATCGGACCTTCAAAAGCTTTTAATTCATCATCTTTGAAGTCTTCAAGCTTCAATGCATTCTCAAATGGATAATTATCCGCAGTTCCTTCAAAAATATGAGAAGTAGGAATCATAATATCTCCTTTTTCTCCTGTAAGAATTCCCGCTTTACCCATAATAGAAACAGATTTCACTTTCATCATATAGATTTCCCCTTTGTGCTCAAAAGGTCTTAAAAGCTCATCCATTACCTCAAAAGCCTGCTCTCCGAAAGCATAATCGAAGACCATGATCACATCATCGCCTGTAAACTTACTGTCTGCAAACGGTGTATTCTTCAGATCCGTTTTGCTGAGGTCTATAATCTGAACATCTATATTACTTCCGCTTTTATCAGCAATATGAATCATCCCTTCATCCAAAGCATACTTTAATACTTTGTCACGAAGTTCTTTTTTGTTGGAGATATCTTCATATAGTTTATAGTCGATCTCGTGATGCTGCTTCTTTTTAAGAGCATTATTGGCATACAGCATATTTTTCACGGAATGCATATTGGCAGAAATAATGTGCAAAGGTCTCATATGAAGGTCATTTTCAAATAAAACCTCTTTCACTTTATTTGCCCATTTTTCACCAAAATAATGGTGTCCTACTCTTTCCTTTAATATAGAACTGAAATAAATTTCTCTTTCTCTGCTGCTTTTCGCATCTTCAAGACTTACTTTTCCTAAGTTGTAGATAATTTTGAATAAACGATCAGGATTATGATCATCACCGAAAGTATTGTAAGCTCTTAGCGTTTCATCAAAAGATCTTCCTATTAAAGAAGAAAGATGAATAAGTGCCACTTCTTTTTCTTTTCTGCTGAATTTTTTTTCACCTTTCACAACCTCTTCGATAATCTTAAAGGCACGGGTCGGTTTCCAGTTTTCATCCTGGATAAATGCCAGGTTACGGATTTTATCAGCTTCTATAAACAGGAATGTCAGGTGGGTAAGAATGTCATAAATTTCGGAACGTCCCAAAAGAACTTCAATATTCATCTGGTGCTCGTCTATTCTATAACAGTTTCTTCTTCTTTTCTTTGGAACAATAGGTTCGAAACTTCCTTTATCAAACCCTTCATCTGATGTAAGATGAATAAAAGCACATTCCTCAATTCCTTCCGGAAGTCTGTCTAAAACGTACATCAACCCGTCAAGTTCCAATTTACTTGGAATATTCATGGTACCATAAATCTCTGGGTTGATTGTCTTCAGCAAGCTTCTGATGCTCTCTCCTGAAACTCCTCCCGGCTTGAAAAACCCTCTATAAAATAAATGTCTCATAGAAATGTATAGTCTTTCAATAGCCTCCGTTGTTTCTCTTGCTCTAGAATTTGTCATAAAATAAATTTCACACAAATATACAAAATCTCCGCTCAACTTATTTTAACTATCTTTTAATAAGTTGTTTAAAACCTATAGGCAAGCAGGTTTATTCCGGAATATTTTTACGTGCTCTATTGTTTTATCTGATACTTATTATGGTATTATTTTAATCCTTTCCTGTATTCATTTTCTATTTCTCTTTCATTTTTTTATTTATTTCAGAAAAAAAATCAAGAACTAGTTTAAAATAATTGTAATTTTAATGGTATACAATTCCACTACTATATCGGACTGTATATTCTCTTTTCGTACAGCTAAAGTTAATATCTCTGGTTTTCCAAACCTGCGAATGTTAAATTTTAGCCATAAATCAGAAATTCACCCCATCAAAAACACCCAAACAATTGTTTAATTTGTGTAAATTTTAAAAACACCCCTAAAATTTTTGGGGTTAAAATATTTTCAATTCATTTTTTTTGTAAATTTGCCCTGTAAAAAATCAACCCAATTATGTCAACCTTAAGATTCAAAGCATTAGAAACCCTTCCATTTAAGGATTTCAGAAAAGACAACTCTGTTGAAATCCCTGCGAAATTATCAGAGCTATTCTGTAAAAATGTTTTCTCAGAAGAAACCATGAGAGAATATTTAACGAAAGAAGCATTCGGTTCTATCATGGATGCTATTAAAAAAGGAACTAAGATCCAGAGACACATTGCAGACCAGGTAGCTGTAGCAATGAAAGACTGGGCAATGAGCAAAGGTGTAACACACTACACTCACTGGTTTCAGCCTTTGACAGGTACTACTGCAGAAAAGCACGATTCTTTCTTCACTCCTATCGAAGGAGGCAGAGCTATCGAAAGATTCAGCGGAAATATGCTTATCCAGCAGGAACCTGATGCATCATCATTCCCTAACGGAGGTATCAGAAATACTTTTGAGGCAAGAGGTTATACAGCTTGGGATCCTACATCTCCGGCATTCATTATGGGAACTACATTATGTATTCCTTCTATCTTCATCTCTTATACAGGTGAAACATTAGATTATAAAGCACCTCTTTTGAGAGCTTTGAACGCTGTGGACGAAGCTGCAACGAATGTAATGCAGTATTTTGACAAAAACGTAACGAAAGTAACTCCTACTTTGGGTTGGGAACAGGAATATTTCCTTGTTGATTCAGCATTATACCAATCTCGTCCGGACCTTGTATTAACAGGTAAGACATTATTAGGACATTCTCCTGCAAAAGGACAACAGTTAGATGACCATTATTTCGGTTCCATTCCTACAAGGGTAATGAACTTCATGAAAGAGCTGGAAATCGAGTGTATGAAATTGGGAATTCCTGCAACAACAAGACACAACGAGGTTGCACCTAACCAGTTTGAGCTTGCTCCAATGTTTGAAGAAGTGAACGTTGCTGTAGACCACAACTCATTGTTGATGGACATCATGGCAAGAGTAGCTCATAAACACCACTTCCACATCCTTTTCCACGAAAAGCCATTCGCCGGAGTAAACGGAAGCGGAAAACACAATAACTGGTCTTTAGCAACAGATACCGGAGAAAACCTTCTAAGCCCGGGAAGAAACCCAAAGAAAAACTTACAGTTCTTAACATTCTTTGTTAACACTATCAAAGCGGTTCACGAATATGCAGACCTTTTAAGAGCAAGTATCGCTTCTGCAAGTAATGACCACAGACTTGGTGCTAATGAAGCTCCACCAGCAATTATTTCTGTATTTATCGGAAGTCAGCTGTTCAGCGTTTTGGAAGAACTTGAGAAAGTAACCAACGGAAAATTATCTCCAGAGGAAAAAACAGAATTAAAATTAAATGTAGTTGGGAAAATTCCTGAAATCTTGTTAGATAACACAGATAGAAACAGAACTTCTCCATTTGCATTTACAGGAAATAAATTTGAGATCAGAGCAGTAGGTTCTTCTGCAAACTGTGCGGAATCTATGACGGTAATGAACACCATTGCAGCAAAACAGCTTAATGATTTCAAAAAAGAAGTTGACGCTTTAATTGAAACCGGTCTTAAGAAAGACGAAGCGATCTTTAATGTATTGAGAGAATACATCAAGCAGTGTAAAAACATTATGTTTGAAGGTGACGGATATTCTGATGACTGGGCGAAAGAAGCTAAGAAAAGAGGATTGAACAACCTTAAAACAACTCCAGAAGCATTAAAGCAGGAAATGGATAAGAAATTCTTAGATCTGTATGAAGAAATGGGAATTTTCAACCACAGAGAAGTTGAGGCGAGAAACGAAATTAAATTAGAAAAATACTCTACTGTTATTGATATTGAAGCAAGAGTATTAAGTGATATCGCAAGAAACCACATCATTCCTTCTGCGTTAAATTACCAGAACAGGTTAATTGAAAACGTAAAAGGTCTTAAAGATATCTTTGGTGATAAAGAATTCAAATCTTTGGCAAAAGAGCAAATGAGTTTAATTACAAGCATTTCTGAAAATGTTTCTAAAATTAAACTTGGTGTTGAAGATCTTATCAAAGCCAGAGAAGCCGCAAAAAGCGTATCAGACAGCCAAAAACAGGCAGAAACTTATTGTAACAAAGTAAAACCATTATTTGATCCTATCAGAGAAGCTTCTGATGCATTGGAAATGATGGTTGACGATGAGCTATGGCCGATGACAAAATACAGAGAAATGTTGTTCACAAAATAACACCTGTAAAGTTCCATATTAGTTCAAATTCCTCGGTTTTCCGGGGAATTTTTTTTGTTTTATTAACAGACTTGGAAATGAGGACTTTAAATTGCAAAACCTGATATATAGAAGAAAATCGATATCGTTTGTTAAAGAATCTTAATAAAAAAAACCGCATACTTACCAAAAATAGGCCGTTGCGGTTTATTTTTCTTTAACATATGTAAATAATATGTTAAAATGTGTTAAAGTAAGATCCTGAAAATTATCATATCAGGGGTCTTTTACTCGGAATCTTTACTTTTGTATTGCTTTTGAAAATAAATATTCCTTTTTAACACGGATAATCAAATATATATGAAGAAAAGAGTTTTGTTTTATTTAGTTGCTTTAGTTACTACAGTTTCATTGCAATCGTGTGCTACAAATTATGTGGTTTCAAAACCAGCAACTTACACAAAAGAATACAAAACAGATGCCAAACTAGCTTCTTTAGATAACAAAAGAATGGAGCAGGATAAGCAGAAACTTATCGACTCTTTCTTAGCTGAAAAGGCTGCATCTATCGCTAGTGCTAAAAAAGCAGTTAAGAATTCTGAGATTGCGAAAGTAATCAAACATAATAAAACCATTGACGGTATCCTTGAAGAAGCTGAAACATACCTTGGGACTCCATACAGATACGGAGGAACTACAAGAAACGGTATAGATTGTTCAGCTTTTGTTCTTTCTGTATTCGGAGCAGCAGCAGGGCTTAGCTTACCTAGAGTAGCAGCATCTCAGGCTCAGGAAGGAGAAAGAATTGAAAAAGGAGATCTACAGAAAGGAGATTTGATTTTCTTTTCTCACGGAAGAAGAATTTCTCACGTAGGTATTGTAGAAAGTGTTACTGAAGAGGGTGAGATCAAGTTTATCCACGCAGCAACATCAAAAGGAGTAATGATTTCTTCACTGAATGATTCTTATTGGGGACCTAAGTTCAGATTCGCTAAAAGAGTGATCAATGAGGAAGGAGAAGCTTACAATAACTTAGCAGCAATCACTCCCGCTACACCAGCAAATTTTTAATTTTATAAATAATTGATTTAAATAATGAAGCCATCAGAATTCTGATGGCTTTTTTATTTATCCTATTTGCACTAAGTTTCAGCTTGTGGTAGTGAAGAATGTACATTAAAAGAGAAAAGCGGATTAAAACCCGCTCCTATTGATTCAATATAGATATTTTTATAAGCAATTAGGACACGATGAAGATATTAACTGTTCTTATCGATTTCAATATCCAGTTTGTACAATAACCCATATATTTCAGAAAGTGAAAATTTGGCCTTTTTAAGCTTGTTTAAAGCCGGATCTATTGAATAGTTGACAGAAGTTCTAAAATCTGCTTTTTCAAGGTTTGTAGTATCGAAAACAGCGCCTGACAGATCACAGTTATTAAAGACAGCATTTGATGCATCACATTCAGTAAAGTCTACCTCAATTAACCTCGAATTTTTAAAAATCGTTTTCTTAATGGAGGTCTGGTAAAAAACTGAATTATTCAAAGCACATCCATCAAATGTAAAAGATAAACCGAAAGCATTACAATCATTAAACTGAAGGCCAAACATTTTACATTCTTTGAAAATCACACTATGAAAAGCTGTTCTCATAAGCTTTGCCATGCTGAGGTTACATTCTATAAATTCGCAGTCTGTAAAGCTGAATCCGGAAAGGTTTGCATATTCAAAATTACAGTTGCGGAAAGTACAGTTTTCATACTCTCCTTTTTCCAGCTGAGAAAAGTCTGTGTTTTCAAAATCCTGATCCAGGAAATAAGCTTCTTTCATATTTTCATGATTTATCAATGGCAATATACTCCACCCATAGGCGGATTTTAAATTAAGAATAAAAATTTCAGCTTTTAACCGTTGATTTTTTTGATCTTAAAAGACCATTACACCAAGCTGTTTTTATCCGAATAATTAAGTTTAAAGAAAATAAAAGTCATCATAGAGAATGCCAACAGAGAACTTCCTCCATAACTGAAATACGGAAGAGGAATCCCAACCGTAGGGAAAAGCCCCATAACCATCCCTAAATTGATCGAAAAGTGCATCAGAAGAATCGAGGCAAAACAATATCCGAAGACCCGGTTAAAAGTAGACTTCTGCCTTTCTGCGAGATAGTATATCCTTCCGATATAAACCATGTAGCATAAGATAAGAATTGCACTTCCTAAAAAGCCCCACTCTTCTCCTACTGTACAAAATATATAATCCGTTTCCTGCTCGGGTACAAATTTTCCCTGGGTAACAGATCCTTCACGGTATCCTTTCCCCCAAAGTCCACCAGATCCGATAGCTGTTTTGGAATATAATAAATTGTATCCTGAAGTATCTCTAAATGCCTTTTCACCTTTATAAAGAACATCAATTCTTTCTCTCTGGTGTTTAGGAAGTTTTTCTAAAATAGTTGGAGATGCGAAAGCCAGCCCGCACAGTAAAAGAATAGATCCTGAAATTCCCGAAATAGAAATTACATCCCAGGACATTCTATGATAATTCATTGCAATCAAAATACCGGCAATTACCAGAACTGCTATTACAACATAAATAGGGGGAACAGCTAATGAAATCAGAAAAACCCCGGCAAAAAGAAACCCTACCCCAAACAAGAGACCACTCAGTCCTTCCCTGTATAAAGCAATAAAAAATGCAATAAATACAAGCATGGAACCTACATCCGGAATAGCAAGAACCACAACCGCCGGAACTCCTATAATCGCTAAAGTAGTCAATAAAGACTTCCTGTTTTTAAGATTAAAATCCGGCCCGGAAACATAGTTGGCAAGCATCAGCGCTGTTCCTATTTTCGCAAATTCTACAGGCTGCATGGTAAAACTTCCAAACTTATACCAGTTCTTTTGTCCTAAAATTTCTTTCCCAAATGGAAAAAGTCCGATAAGCAGCAAGACTCCGCCAATGTAAATAATCCCGGCCATATTTTCAAAGAACTTACTTCTGCTGAAAAATATAATAAGTCCTACAAACAGCGAAATACAGAAAAAGATCAATTGCTTTTCCCCAAGTTTCTGGTCAACACTGTAAATATTTGCAATGGCAAAAACACAAAGCAGGAAATACAGCCCAAGGCCTAATTTATCTATTCCTTCAGTCCATTTCATTGCTTGACAGTTTTTTTAGCAGTATTATTCTTTTTAGCTTCCTCTTCTATTTTCTTTTGCAGCTTGGCTTTTTGTTGCTTAACAAGATCCAGACTGTCCTTTATTCTTTTTTGTTTAATTGAATCCGGTTTAGGATCAACGTATAACCCTTTACGTTTCAAATCTGAAATCCACTGCCTTTTATATTCCGGCATGAAACTCGAGGTGATCATCTTTTTATAAAGATTTTCACGCTTCAGATCCCCTGTAATGTATTTTTCAGCAATTACCGTACAGGCCGGGCCAGCCCACGTTGCTCCGAATCCTGCATGCTCCATCACTGCTACTACAACAATTTTAGGTTTTTCAGCAGGAGCAATCAATACAAAGATAGAGTTATCCTTTCCTTGCGGTACCTGTGCGGTACCTGTTTTGGCTAATTGTGTAAAGTCATTGGATTTTAATCCCCTTGCCGTTCCTCTCAAAACCACAGCTTCCATACCTTTTAAAACAGGTTCGAAATGCTTTGGATCAACTAATGTTTTATGTTTAACCTTAAATCTTGGATCAGGATTAGGTTTTCCATCAATTGCTTTAACGATATGAGGTGTATAATACCATCCTTTGTTAGCGATAGCACCTACATAATTGGCCAGCTGAATAGGCGTTACCAAAACATCTCCCTGACCCATTCCGTTATAAATAGCTCCGGTTGACATTTCGTCCCAGTTTTTAAAGTCAGTTCTTTTGGAACCGCTTGCTTTCATGATGGCTTTAAATCGTTTCTCATAAAAATCTCCGGAAGGAATTCTCCCTTTTGCACCTACGGCAAAATCATTATTTAAAAACTCTCCAACTCCAAAGCTGCTCATGATCTTCTTCCATTCATCAACACCTTTTGAAGGATTTCCAGGGTATTTTTTGATAATGGCAATAAATGCGTAGGTAAAAAAACAGTTACTGGAAACCTGAATGGAAGGAATAAGCGGATCTGCTCCACCATGTCCTTTAATTCTTTTTCCTTTATAGAAAAACCCACCTCCACAAGGGAAAATAGTCTTTTCATCCATTACTCCCATCTGCATGGCCGCCAGCGCAGTCAACAGTTTGAACGTTGATCCCGGGGGATATCCTGCCTGCAAAGAACGGTCAAAAGTGGGCTTATTTTCGTAAAGCGTATCTTTTGACAGAGCATATAAATTTTTTGATTTGTAAGGTCCGGTGAAAAGATTCGGGTCAATATCCGGTCCGGTAGCCGCAACCAGTACTTCCCCGTTATTAGGGTCTAAAGCTACGATTGCACCATGTTTATTGACAAGCATTTCTTCAGCGGTTCTCTGAAGATCATAATCGATGGTTAATGTAATGTCTTTCCCTGTAATTACATCTTTATCCAGAGATCCGTTTTTGTAAGGGCCAATATTTCGGAGCCTGATATCTTTCTGGATATATTTCACCCCTTTTACTCCACGGAGTTCTTTTTCATAGGACTTTTCAACTCCGGTTTTTCCGATAAAGTCTCCCGGTAAATAGTAGGTAGAATCTTTTTTTATTTCACGCTCATTTACTTCACTGGTATATCCCAGAAGATTACCTGAAGTAGAGACTTCATATTGACGCTGAGGTCTTTGTACAATATTAAAAGCCGGATATTTAAAAATAATTTCCTGAACCCTTGCGATCTCTTCTCTGCTCAGATCCTTCAGAAAGGTCATCGGAGTCAGTTTGGAATAGTATTTTTCCTTTTTAATAACATCAATTCTTTTGATAAAATCCGCTTTGGAAATCTTCATAAGACTACAGAACCCGAGCGTATCAAAATCCGGCCGCATTAAAGCCTGTGTAAAAGAGACTTCATAAGCAGGCTGGTTACCTACCATAATTTTACCATTTCTGTCAAAAATGACTCCACGCTGTGGAATCACATATTCGGTTTTGATGGAGGTATTCGCTGCATTTAATGCATAACGGTCTGTAAACAACTGTAAATAGGCAAGCCTCGCCACAAAAATAAGGGCGATGACAACAAGGATGGAAAAAATTTTAAAATAACGTGTGTTCAAACTTTTTGTTTGATTTTAAATATTAATGCGTAAATGACTATAAATATAAACGAAATTACACTAGTCACCAACACATTAAACAATATTTCAAAAAATCTGCTAAACTTAAAGAATTCGATATACTGTACTAAAAGCTGGTGCAGAAAAATACTTGAGAATAAAAACAGCAAAAACTGCGCCCATTGAAGGGACTGAAAAGAGAAAAAGTCCGTAGATGTATCGGTAGAAGTCCTGAAAATCAACGTTCTGAAATAAGCAATCAGCGTCGTTGCAAATGCATTGATTCCCCATGAATAAAGAAAACCGTCAATAGACAGTCCTATTAAAAAGCTCAATGCCAGGAACTGAAATTTATTTCTGAAAAAAGGATAGAACATAACAAATACAGGATATAATACTGGAGTATATTTCCCGAAAAGCGTAATCCTGTTCAATACAAATATCTGTAATGCCACAAGAAAAATCATGATCAATATATCAGTAAATAAGGTCCTGCTAATCATTTTCTTTTTTTATTACAGCCTGCATAGTGTCCTGAATCTTCTGCACTTCTGCTTTCTTAAGATTCTTCACTACATATACTTTGTTCAACGCTCCCATTTTTTCACTCAGCTCAACGGAGATATCCCAGAAACCGGTTTTATTATCTACAGAATATCCTGCAATAGTACCAATCGTTACTCCCTTAGGGAAAATTGCAGATTTACCGTCCGTAACAACAGTATCCCCTACTTTCAATGCAACATATTTTGGAATATCTGCAAGATGCATCACTCTGGAATTATCACCATTCCATGTTAAAGTCCCGAAATATCCTGAATTTTTGAGTGCTGCATTAATTCTGATCTTGTTAACACTTAAGACCGACTGAACTAATGCATAACTGTCTGTAGAATTAATTACAATTCCCGCAATACCTCTTGGTGCCATTACCCCCATCTGAGGAAAGACTCCGTCTCTACGGCCACGGTTGATTGTAAAATAGTTGTTTCTTCTGTTGATACTGTTGAAAACAATTTCACCATCAACAAAAGTATAGATCTGCCCGCCACCAATGGTATCATGAACTCTTTTGAAAACAGGTTTTTTTGCTCCGTCTTTTCCGTAAAGTTCAGTCATAAGGGCTTTATTCTGAACCACAAGATCTTCGTTGATCTGTTTTAGTTTCAGATAGGAAACTCCTTCATCAATATATCCGGAAACCCACGAGTTGAAAGCAGCAGTCTGCCCCGCAATCCAGGATTTCTGCATGGCATTTCTGGAGAATATCAAAACCAGAGCAATAATTTGCAGAAATATAAAGAAGACGAAAAGAGTATTCTTTGAAAATAATCTCAGCAAAAATCCCATTCAGATATAAAGTCGTAAAAAGTTAAAATTATTTAATTAAGAAATTGAACTTATCCATATTCTTAAGGGCAATACCTGTTCCGCGAACTACAGCTCTCAACGGATCTTCCGCAACAAACACAGGAAGACCTGTCTTTTTGTGAATTCTGTCCGCAAGACCTCTTAATAACGCTCCTCCTCCGGCAAGATAAATACCTGTTTTGTAAATATCAGCAGCCAGTTCCGGTGGTGTAAGAGAAAGAGTTTCCATTACAGCATCTTCGATTCTGATGATGGATTTGTCTAATGCACGTGCAATCTCTTTATATCCAACCATAATTTCTTTAGGCTTCCCTGTAATAAGGTCTCTACCTTGTACCGGAATATCCTCGATGTCTACATCAAGATCTTCTACTGCAGAACCTACTTCAATTTTGATTCTTTCAGCAGTTCTTTCTCCGATATAAAGGTTATGGTGAGTTCTTAAGTAATAAGCAATATCATTGGTAAATACGTCTCCGGCAATCTTCACAGATTTATCACATACGATACCTCCTAAAGCAACTACAGCAATTTCCGTAGTACCACCACCTATGTCGATGATCATATTTCCTTCAGGCTTCTGTACGTCTATTCCTACTCCAATTGCAGCTGCCATTGGTTCATAGATCAATCTTACTTCTTTTGCGTTTACTTTCTGAGCAGAGTCTCTTACCGCTCTTTTTTCAACTTCAGTAATACCAGAAGGGATACAGATTACAATACGTAATGCCGGCTGTATGAATTTACCTTTGATTCCAGGAATTTTTTTGATAAACTCCTTGATCATGTGTTCAGAAGCGTGGAAATCAGCAATAACACCATCTTTCAAAGGACGGATAGTCTTGATATCTTCGTGAGTTTTACCTTGCATATGCTTAGCCTGTTCTCCTACAGCAATGGGTTTACCCGTAGAACGTTCAATTGCAACAATTGACGGTTGATCTATAACAATTTTATTATTATGGATAATAAGGGTATTAGCCGTTCCCAGGTCTATCGCAATTTCTTGCGTAAACATATCAAATAAACTCATATTTTTCTTCTGATTTTAAGATTACAAAGATATAAATTTAAGACTAGTAAAGAAATTTCCCACCAACTTAATTTGGTTAAAATTTTATTAAAATTTATAATTCTTTATTAACTTTCAATTTAGAGGTTTACAGACTTTGAGTTAAACTAAAATTAATGGGTTCTTAAAAGTACGAAAAAGCGAAATCATTGACAGGTAAAAAGCCGGCATACAACAATTAAACGGGCTTCTAACCAACCCTGCAGTATATTTAAATTTTAGAGGTTTCTTAAAAAAACTAACAAACAAAAATAATCAATAGTAAAATTTAAAGAAATATGCCTAATAGAGGTAGGTTCATTTTTTTTCCCTGCTCTTTAATTTTTTACCGCCTTATAGTTTTTTACGATAATTATCATATACACTATCTGAGAGTGATTAATTAAAAAAAGCGTAAATTTGCGACTGCTTATGTTACAGTATTCCAACATTCATCGAACGTCTAATTTTGCCGTGCTTTCTATAAGCTACGAGAAGGCCGACGTAGAAACGAGAGGAAAGTTTGCATTTTTTGATGAAAACATCAAAAACTTTGTTTCCAGGGTCCACCAGGAAGATCTTGGGGATGCATTTGTGGTTTCTACCTGTAACAGGACCGAAATTTATACTACTTCTCCCAATTACCTTTTAGTGGCTGAAGAATATTGCAAAACCATTGGAGTACATCTTACGGATTTCCTTCAGTTTGCCAATATTTTGACCAAGGAAGAGGCTCTGATTCATCTTTTCAGAGTTGCTGCCGGTCTTGAAAGTCAGATTATCGGAGACTTTGAAATTATTGGACAGATCAAAAAAGCATACAGCCGTTTCAAAAAAGAAAGACAGAATTCTAATCCTTATCTTGAAAGAGCCATCAATGCAGCTATTCAGATTTCGAAAAGAATAAAAAATGAAACCGGAATTTCCAACGGTGCAGCTTCTGTTTCTTATGCCGCGGTTCATTATATTTTAAACAGCCAGAAAAGGATTGCTGAAAAGAACATCCTTCTTTTGGGTGTAGGTGAGATAGGACAGAATACCGTTGAAAACCTGGTAAAGCATGTCTATCAGCCAAAAATTAAAATTGCAAACAGAACTCAGGAGAAAGCTGAAAAGATTTCCCAGAAATATAATATTCCTCACGTTGATTATTCTGATTTTGACCAGGAATTAAAAAATACTGATATTCTTATTGTGGCAACAGGAGCTAAACATCCTATTGTCAACCAGTCTCATTTCCCGAACGGAAAAGAAACGCTGGTTATTGACCTTTCTATTCCTCATAACGTTGAAAAGAATGTTACTGAAAATAAAAACGTAACATTGATTGATGTGGATGAGCTTTCAAAACAAATCCAGGAAACGATTCAACAGCGTGAAAGAGAAATCCCGAAAGCTGAAAAAATCATCAAGGAACTGATGAAAGACTTTATTGAATGGGAGAAAAAGAGAAAGTTAGCACCGAATATCCACCATTTCAAAGCTGTTTTAAAGAACATGGAACGCAATGAAATGCATAATTTTTACAAAAAGAATAAATACATAAACATCACGGACATGGAACTTTCTGACAAAATGATCCAGAAAATTACCAACCGTTTTGCAAAATACATCATTGACAATCCTTTGAAAGCCGAAGAAATTAGTAAATTAATGCACGAAATATTAGTTGAACAACCAAACAACGAATTCAATGAAAAGCATTAGAATCGGAACGAGAAATTCCGCACTTGCACTTTGGCAGGCTAGAGAGGTTGCAAGGCACCTTCAGAACAACAATTATTTAACGGAGATTGTTCCTATCGTTTCTTCTGGCGATAAGAATCTTAATCAACCTTTATATTCTTTAGGAATCACCGGGGTCTTCACAAGAGACCTTGATATTGCCTTATTGAATGACGAAATTGATATTGCCGTACATTCTTTAAAAGATGTTCCTACTCAGTTGCCTAAAAATATTGAAATGATCGCTTATCTGGAAAGAGATTATCCTCAGGATATTCTGATCAGAAAAGAATCTGCAAGGAATAAAGAATTCCATGAGCTTAAACTGGCAACCAGCAGTTTGAGAAGAAGAGCCTTCTGGCTGAGAAATTATCCGACTACTGATTTTTCGGATATCCGCGGAAATATTCAAACCAGGCTTCAAAAACTGGAAGACGGAAACTTTGATGCGACCATTTTATCTCTGGCCGGAATCAAAAGAATGAAAATGGAAATTGATTACGAGATGCTTCCGTTAATGATTTCTGCTCCATCACAAGGCGTAATTTCCGTTGCAGGACATACAGACAAACCTGAAATCAACGAGATTGTACGTCAGATCAACCACAATCCTACCCAGATCTGCGTAGAGATTGAAAGAAACTTCTTAAGCACTTTGGAAGGAGGCTGTACTGCCCCTATCGGAGCTTTTGCTGAAATCATCGGGGATCAGATCCGCTTCAAGGCTGCACTTTGCTCTTTGGATGGGAAAAACTGCATTGCCGTGGATGAAAACTTTGTATATACTCCAACAGAAAATTTTGGAGAAAAGTTTGCAAAAGTCGTTCTTGAAAACGGAGGAAAAGAATTAATGGCAGAAATCAAAAGCCAGATTTAATTCCAGATTCCGCTTCTTCAGCTCCTTTTTTCATCTTCTTAATTGTACAGACATGAAAATCTTATTTACCAAAAATATAGACCAAAGCATAATATCCAAAGAATTAGGAGAGGATATGCTGGCTGACTGTGTTGAGGTAATTAAGACCAAACCCATTATGATCAGTCCTTTTGATCTGAAAAATTACTCATTGATTTTCACAAGTGTTAATGGAGTCATTTCATTTTTTAAAAACAAGTTTAAGCCTAATGAGGATTTTACAGCCAGGAATTACAACAAGATCTATTGTGTTGGCGAAAAAACGAAGAGAGAATTAAGAAAACATGGCTTCGGAACATTTAAGGTTTTGAAAAATGCTGAGACACTGTCCAGATTTATTATCGGAAAATGTCAGCATGAACAGTTTCTTCATTTCTGTGGTAACCTTGCCATCAATGTCCTGGACAAAGAGCTTCCTTTACAAAACATTAAGTACAAAAAAGTTACGATATACAATACTGAGGAAACTCATCCTTTAATAAATGAAAAATATCATGCTGCGGTATTTTTTAGTCCGAGCGGAGTTCGTAGTTTTGCAAAGCGAAATTCTCTGGAAGGCATGAAGCTGTTTTCAATTGGCGAAACCACTTCCGGTGAGTTGAGAAATTACACCCAGGAAGAAATTTTTACTTCTGAAGAAAATACACTGATTTCGATCTTTGAACTGATAAGAAGAGAACTCAGAAGTAGAATTTAGAATATTTGTTACCGAAATATTTCCGGTACTATTAGTTTAAATAGATTATGATAAAAAACGACCTATATTTAAAAGCACTTCGCGGAGAAACCGTTGAAAGACCTCCTGTCTGGATGATGAGGCAGGCTGGAAGATATCTGCCGGAATTCATTGCTTTAAGAGATCAGTATGATTTCTTTACAAGATGTCAGACTCCTGAACTTGCGGCTGAGATTACTCTACAGCCTATTCGCAGATTTCCTTTGGACGCAGCGATTCTGTTTTCTGATATCCTGGTAGTTCCGCAGGCAATGGGAATTGATTTCAAAATGAAAGAATCTGTTGGACCATGGTTAGATACTCCTATCAGAACAATGGAGCAGGTTCAGAATATTGAAACTCCGGATGTGAATGATACTTTAGGCTACGTTTTTGATGCTATTGAGCTTACACTACAGAAACTGGACAATGACATTCCATTGATCGGTTTTGCAGGTTCTCCATGGACAATCCTTTGTTATTGTGTGGAAGGGAAAGGAAGCAAGGCATTTGATATTGCAAAGTCTTTCTGTTTCCAGCAGCCTGAAGCAGCTCATTTATTACTGCAAAAAATTACTGATACTACAATTGCCTATTTAAAGAGAAAAGTAGAAAAAGGAGTTTCCGCAGTACAGGTTTTTGATTCTTGGGGAGGAATGCTTTCTCCTACAGATTATCAGGAATTCTCATGGCAGTACATCAACCAGATTGTTGAAGCATTAAGCCCGCTTACTCATGTGGTGGTATTTGGAAAAGGATGTTGGTTCGCATTGGAAGACATGACGATGTCTAAAGCTTCTGCTCTAGGAGTAGACTGGACTATTAAGCCGGAATTTGCCAGAACACTGACCAATCACACGATGACGTTACAGGGTAACTTTGATCCTGCAAGACTTCACTCCACTCCTGAGACGATCAAGAAAATGGTGAATGAGATGATCAACCGTTTCGGAAAAGACAGATATATTGCCAATCTAGGTCACGGAATTTTACCTAATGTTCCTGTAGAAAATGCTGAGGCATTCATCAGAGCAGTCGTTGACTGGAAACCGAATATATAAGTTTATTTCTTTTGAAAATATAAAAACCTTATAGGATATTCTATAAGGTTTTTTTGTTTTAATAGTTTATTGATAAGTCTTATTTCTTTATTATTTTCTTCTTAATCACTTCCCGGTTATTATTTGTAATTATTATGATATAAGCTCCTTTGGGAATATCAGATACATCATATGAATCCGATTCTTTATCAAAAGTTTTCACAAGCTTTCCGGACATATCAATAACGCTGACTTTTTCAAGCTTATTCTGAGATCCCAGTTTAATATGAATATTATCTCTTACAGGATTTGGATATACCATTATATGATCAGAATGTAAAGCTTCTGAGACAGCCAAAACCCCGCTTGTAATCATCACATTATCTACTACAACACCGTAAGAATAGTCACCGGCATCGTCATACACAAATCTTAGCTTAAAAGCCAGATTTACATAGGGTGTCAAGTCTACATTTGCTGCAGCAGCATAACTCGTTACCACGTATGAAAAGGTATTAAAATCAAGATCCCATACTCACGCTTCACCTGAAAAGGTAAAAACCTGGGTCCAGGAAGTTCCATTGAAAACTTCAACTTTTAGAGTAGAATCAAGATTATAAATCATATTGGCATAATTAAACGACAGCTTTGGGTTTACAACTCCTGTAAGGTTAATTACAGGAGAAATCAATCTCGCATTCGTATTAACTCCGGTTGGCCCTGCATCGTCATCATCAAAAAAAGCAGCTCCGCTAGGAAAACCAGCAAAACCATTTTGCGCACCCACATTCCAATTAAAAGCTGTATCGGGATTTTCTACCGTCCATCCGGTCGGCAAAGCATTACCGTTGAAGTTTTCAGAAAAAACTTGTGCATCACATATTCCACAAATGGATAAAAAGAAGATAAATAATTTTTTCATAATAAAATATTTGATGTTTATATAAAATTAAGAAATAATATATTACAAATCATAATTAAATATGAAAATCAATATGTTATAAAAATGATATAAAAATCACGATCCTATTCCTAATTATTTATATCTTTAAATCTAACCTTTAAATCACATCAAATGAAAAAACTAAACAAAGACAAGATGAAAAGCATCATGGCAGGTGGAGAAATCTGCCTTGAATGTGCCATTGGATATTATCAGGTCATTATTGACGGCCGATGTTACTGCGTTCCATGGGAATAATAAAAAAAAGCAGCTCAACAGCTGCTTTTTAATTTATATAATAAAGAATTAATTAGCTCAACATTCGTTGTGCTTTCTTAACTCCTTCTACCAGAATATCAATTTCCTCAAAAGTATTATAAACAGCGAAACTGGCTCTTACCGTTCCTGCAATATTAAAGAAGTTCATGATCGGTTGTGTACAGTGATGTCCTGTTCTTACGGCAATTCCCATTTTATCCAGGATCATTCCTACATCAGATGCTATTCCCACACCTTCAAGATTAAAGGAAACAACACCTGTTCTCTTTGCTTTTTCTCCATAGATTTTAATTCCTTCTATTTCCAAAAGCTGCTTCTGGGCATATTCCAATAAAGCATTCTCATGATTCTGAATATTGGCATGACCTATCTTGTTCATAAAATCAACAGCAGCTCCTAAGGCAATATTTCCTCCTACATTGGGTGTTCCTGCTTCATATTTAAATGGAAGACCTGCATAAGTAGTTCCTTCAAAAGAACATGTCGCAATCATCTCTCCTCCTCCATGAAATGGCGGTAAAGCTTCTAATATTTCACGTTTTCCATACAGAATACCTGTTCCCATGGGTGCATACATTTTATGACCTGAAAACACAAAGAAATCACAATCCAGCTTCTGCACATCAATATTGAAGTGCGGAGCAGACTGGGCACCGTCAATCACAATATAAGCGTCTGTATTCTTTCTTGTTTTTGCTATAATTTCTTCAATAGGATTTACAATTCCCAAAGCATTGGAAACCTGATTTACAGAAACAACCTTTGTTTTTTCGCTTAAAAACTGATCAAAATGATCCATCTGAAGAATTCCGTTTTCATCAATTGGAATTACACGAAGTTTTGCTCCTGTTCTTTCACAAAGCATCTGCCATGGAACAATATTAGAATGATGCTCCAGATATGAAATAATGATCTCATCATCTTTCTGCAGTTTCTGTGTTAAAATATAAGCGATCAGGTTCAACCCTTCTGTTGTCCCTTTTGTAAAAATCACTTCAAAATCATGTTCAGCATTGATGAATTTCTGAATCTTTCTTCTTGAAAGCTCCATTTCTTCCGTAGCCAGCTGGCTTAGGGTATGAATTCCTCTGTGAACATTGGCATTAAGTTCTGTATAATATGCGTGACAGACTTCCAAAACCGAATTTGGCTTTTGAGATGTAGCTGCATTATCCAGGTAAACCAATGGTTTACCATTCACTTCTCTGTCCAATATAGAAAACTGGCTTCTTATTTCCTGAATGTCAAACATTTATTTATTTTTTAAATTAAGACGTCCTTATTTAGAACTCTTCAAATTTACGGCTTTTTTTCTGAAAGAAAGCATGGGGCTGAGAGCTGATAGTTATCAGTTGATAGAAATATTCGATAGCGCATAGCGAAAAAAGCTGATGAGATTATACACAAAAGAGCAAATTCTTTTTGTCTTTAGCCATTACACAAAAAAACCCGTCAAAAAATGACGGGTCTTATATTGTTTAAATAAGCAATTCTTATTCTGCTGCAGTTTCAGCTGCTTCAGGAGCTGCACCTTCTTCAGTTGCAACTTCTTCTTCATCCTCATCATCCATTGCTGCTGCACCTCCTTTCATTGCATTTCTAGACATCTTAACAGCAACTACTACTGCATTGTCCGGGTGCATGAAAGAATATCCTTCTGTTTTGATACCACCGATGTAAAGTTTGTTGCCAATTCTTAATGGAGTAACATCTACAACGATCTCATCTGGCAAGTTAGCAGGAATAGCTTTTACTTTTAGTTTTCTGAAAGACTGACGTAAAACACCACCAGCTACAACACCTTTTGAACGTCCAGTAATTCTTACAGGAACTTCCATTACTACTGGCTTATCGTCAGATAGTTGATAGAAGTCAATGTGAAGAATCTTGTCAGTGATTGGGTGAAACTGAATGTCCTGAAGAACAGCTGGAATTGTTTTTCCGTCAACCTCAATAGATACCGTGTGTGCTTCAGGAGTGTATACTAATCCTTTAAAAGCTTTCTCTTCAGCAGAGAAGTTTAAAGGTGCTTCACCTCCATAAACAACACAAGGAACTAATTCAGCATCACGTAAAGCTTTTGTAGACTTTTTGCCCACGTTTTCTCTTTTTGTACCTTGAATTGTAATAGATTTCATTTATAATAAATTTAAAAAATTATTCTTATTTAATTTGCAATACGCTTAAAATCAATTAAATAACAAACTTGCTGCTAATTGATTTGTGCTCATGAACCATAGTCATAACATCTGCAAATAACGGGGCGCAAGATAGCACTTTTATTTTAGATGACAAATTATTTTTAACAGGAATTGAGTCAGTTACAATAACTTCCAACAATTTTGAGTTCTCAATATTCTCGTAAGCCTTTCCTGAAAGCACTCCGTGAGTTGCCATAGCTCTTACTGTTTTTGCTCCCTTTTCAATTAAGATATCTGCTGCTTTGCAAAGTGTCCCTGCAGTATCAATCATATCATCAATAAGGATTACGTTTTTACCTGTAACATCACCAATAAGGAACATTTCTTCTACAACATTCGCTTTTTTTCTTTCCTTATAAGCAATTACTACTTCAGCACCTAAGTGACCTGCATAGTTTTTAGCTCTTTTCGCACCTCCCATATCCGGAGAAGCAATGGTAAGGCTATCAAGATTTAAAGATCTGATGTAATCTACGAAAATACTTGAAGCATATAAATGATCTACCGGAATTTCGAAGAATCCCTGGATCTGATCTGCGTGAAGATCCATTGTCATCACTCTTGTTGCCCCTGCTGCTGTAAGAAGGTTTGCAACTAACTTCGCACCGATCGGCGCTCTTGGTTTGTCTTTTCTGTCCTGTCTGGCAAGTCCGAAGTAAGGAATTACAACGGTAATGCTCTTTGCAGAAGCTCTTTTCGCTGCATCAATCATTAGAAGAAGCTCCAAAAGATTGTCTGCAGGAGGGAATGTAGATCCAATCAGGAAAACTCTTCCTCCTCTTACAGATTCGTCCAAAACAGGCTCAAATTCCCCGTCGCTGAACTCCTGAAAGTTGATTTTCCCTAATTCTTTCCCATAATTCTGGGCAATTTTCTCTGCCAAGTCCCTGCTGGTTCTTGTACAAAATAGATAACTTAACTGATCGGCCATTTTTACTTTTTAAAAGATTTTGCAAATTTAAAAAAAAACCACAAGATTTACTCCTGTGGTTTCTAAGTTTTTATTTTATCAATTATTAAGGGAATTTAACTCCTGAATATTTGTTTGGATCTACCTGCGGAAGTGTAGACTTGTATTTAGCATTGATAGACTTGATAAACTCATTAGCAACAATACCATATCCACGTCCTGTAAGGTGAACTCCATCCAGAGAGAAAGCTCCTCCTGTAACAAATTTCGCAGTATATTTCACACCGTCATATGAAATACCAGATTGCGCGTTTAGTTCCAGCATCTTAGCACCGGCATCTACAAAAGCTAATCCATAAGAATCAGCAAGTCCTTTTATAGAAGCATTATATGCTGTTGTAGCTGTTTTCACATAGCCAGCTTCTGTTTTCGTCAGTACATGTTGGTTTTGTAACGGATAAGAAATTCCATAAATGTTTACCGGAGCAGGAACTCCTGCTGCAGTACTTCCAATCACAGAACTTGTAGTAAGCAAGATATAATCATCTGCCGTTGCTTGTCTTGCCTGCCCGAAGATCTGACCAAAAGCCGTTGCTGTAGGTAATCCTAAAGAAGGTGTAAGTGCCGCTGTAAGCTGAGCTGAAAGATCTGTCAAGGCAACATCTTTAATTAATACAGGGTTTGGACCCGTTGCGGAAAGTAAGTTAATTCTATCCCCAGCTCCAAAAGCAGTAAGAGCCTGCTTTAAAGGACCATACAAACTTGTATTAAGAGTTGTTAAGTTTGAACCTAAAAGAGCAGGTGTCAAAGGGTTATAAGGAACTGTAGTAAAGAAAGGAACTGAAGTAACAGAAGGGATATTGGCAATAACACCTTTTGTTGTTCCCACACTTTTAAGTCCGTCTAAAACAGCCTTGATAGATCCAGCCACAAGTGCAGGATCTGAAATATCATTTGATTTATAAGTTGTAGGGTTTGTATTTCCCGTTTGAACCGTAGCAGCCGTATAAGTTGTAACACCTCCTACAGTTTGAGAGTTTGTACCTCCATTGGTAGCATATGACAATACATCATTATTTCCTATCCAAAGAGAGAAGAAGGTAGCTTTCTGAGCCATGGCATCAGCCAGCACACTTGTTGTAGCAGAAGAGGCAAATCTCACAAAATAAGGATTAGCAGTTCCTGTTAGAAGCCCCGCCTGACTACCATAACCTGGAGCTACTAAATGAAATGACTTTGCACCAGGTACACCCATATTATTATAAGTACCTCCTCCAGATAACACATCTAGTGCCGCTGCTGGTCCGCTTGGCACAGGCGCTAAAGATCCGTTAACAACCTGAAGAGTCAATTTTCCAGAGAATCCGGGAAGATTGTTGAATCCTCCTATATCATTAGGTATTAAAGGTTGTTTAAAATCTCCTCCACCTGCAAGTTTCATCTGTGCAGCAATCATACTTGGGTAAGATTCATTTTGGCCGCTGCTGTAAAGAGCACCATCACGATATCCTGAAGTAAGAGAGTTTCCTAAAGAAATATATTTTGTAAAGTCTGCGTCTCCTTTTGTTACCTGGATATCTTTTACATCCGTATCGAAATCCGTATTACAGCTTGTTACTGTAAAAAGAAGTGCAGAAACTGCAATTGTCGATATTATAATTTTTTTCATAGTCTTCTAAAATTAAAAAGGATTATACGATAAACCTAGTCCTAAGTAAAACGCTGTTGCTTTTGATTGTCCGTAGAAACCTAGATTAGCGTTATTTACATTTCTGTATTGAGGCATTGCATATCCTCCTGCAATATCAACTCCGAATTGTTTCAGCTTAATACCTATCCCTCCTGTTACCACATATGTGTCATATGAAGGTGTTTCCGGAATAAAGTTGTCAGTTGTATAAGGTGCTTCATCATAATAAGCTCCTAAACGTCCGTAGATCATATTGGTGAATGCATATTGAGTTCCCAATCTGAATGTTTTGGAATTTTTGAAGTTCTTAGGATTGGTAAGAATCGTTGGATCTGTTGGGTTATTCCCAATAGGAGCATTCTCGAAATCTAAAGTAAGCTTGCTGTATCTTTCCCATCCATGATAGTTAAAGTCTGCTGAAACCTGCCATTTCGGTGTCACTTTATAGGTTAAACCGATGGTATATTCTTCCACTAATGGAAGAACTGCTGAGAAGCCATCCTGTCCTGCTGCATTCAGCTTCAACTGTGTATAAATAGACTGAGACGGGAACTGGAATGTAGCGGTCCCTTTTTTAGCTTTCATATCAATTGCTGAACGATAGGCAATACTTACATCTAATTTCGGATCAGGTCTGAAATAGAAACCGAAACCATATCCATGGCCACTTGCTTTTTTATCGTTGATATTTACCTGTCCTCCAAATTGTGTTACAGCTTTATCCCAATCTACAACTCCTTTTGCGTAGATATAACTAGCACCAAAAGATACCCATGGAGCAAGTTTCACAGAAACCATTGGCTGGAAGTAGAAACTCTTCAGCTCCAGTTTCTGAACCATTTCTTTACCTTCCCAGTCATTTGGCCATTTAATTGTACTTCCAAAAGGTGTTGTAACACTAAGACCCACTGTTAGCTTTTCTATTGGTCTATAAGTAATCGCAGCGTAGAACGGTGTTCCTACAGGGTTATCTGTTTCTGTACTTTGTAAAGTATTGAAATTTTGAAAAGTAACTTTGTTACTTGCAGCAAACCCTCCTGCCACTACACTCAGTTTGGAAGGGATAAATGACATACCCGCAGGGTTAAAGAATGTCACACTCGCGTCTTCGGCATGAGCACTAGTATGCGCCATTGCCAATTGTTTTACCCCTTGCAGGGAAACTCTGAAGCCTCCTGCGTAAGATAGAACTCCCGCCAATAAAGCAGTTGATACTAATATTTTTTTCATAGACTATTATTATATAAGCCAAATATAAAATTATTTTGAATACGTCTGTTAATATTTGCTAATATTTTAAACAATATCTTAAAAGAAAGCTATGTTTAAAATAATACCTTCAAATTAATACAATATAAAATTTTCATTATTAAATGTTTAAAGATATTTTTATAAAAGTCGTATTGGGTTGTTTAACTTTAAACAATCGTTTAACTTTTAAGTTATCCTCTTCAAAAATTAGGAATAAGGAAACAAATGATAATAAATGTTAAAGTTAAAAAATCTTCCTCTCCAACTATTCCCTTATAACAGGCTTATCTCAGTCATTAGCTTGCATTCTTACTTAAAATACATCAATGTTTTACTCCGAATTCAGGTTATTTAAGTATTTTAGAATTGCATAAAGATAAAAATACATAAATTTGCAGATTATAAATAATAGTAATATGAGTTGTGGATGTAAAACATCCGGCGATTCTGCACATTCTTGCGGCCCTAAAAAAACCGCAAATGGCTGTGAAAGTGTAAATACCTGCGGGAATAGTTATAAATTAAGTGTTTTTGACTGGCTATCTGACATCAACAATCCTGCACCTAACAGGTGTGATTTTGTAGAAGTCAGGTTTAAAAATGACAGAAAATCGTTTTATAAGAATGTAAATAATATTCCTTTACATATTGGTAGCGTAGTTACAGTAGAATCAAGTCCGGGACACGATGTAGGCGTTGTAAGCCTTACGGGAGAATTAGTAAAGATTCAGATGAAAAAGAAAAAGTTTTCTGAAGAATTGGCACTCAAAATATACAGACAGGCCAACCAAAAAGATCTTGAGGTATGGCAGGAAGCAAGAAAAAAAGAAGACGGTGTAAAGCTTGAAGCAAGAAAAATTGCTCAGAGAATAGGCCTTGAAATGAAAGTTACTGATGTGGAATACCAAGGTGACTCTTCAAAAATCACCTTTTATTACACAGCTGAAAACCGGGTGGATTTCAGACAGTTAATTAAAGATTATGCCGGAGCATTCCGTACTAAGATCGATATGAAACAGATCGGTTTCAGACAGGAAGCTGCAAAAGTAGGCGGAATAGGATCTTGCGGACGTGAACTTTGCTGCTCTACATGGCTTACGGATTTCAGATCTGTAAACACCAATGTCGCAAGATATCAGCAGTTGAGTATTAACCCTCAAAAGCTTGCAGGACAATGTGGTAAGCTGAAATGCTGCCTTAACTACGAGCTGGACAGTTATTTGGATGCATTAAGCAATTTCCCTTCTTCCTCAACTACTTTAGAAACAGAGAAAGGAAAAGCATTTTGCATCAAAATTGATGTCTTTAAAAAGAAAATGTGGTTTGCTTATGTAGACAGTTCCATTGCATGGTATGATTTTGATATCGACCTTGTTAAAAAACTGATTTCAAAAAATAAAAGAGGAGAAAAAATACTTCCTCTTGAAGACCTGAAACAACCGGAAGCTTCTACTCAAAATATTGATCTGATCCAGGAAAACAGTGTAGATCGTTTTGAGAAGAAAAACAGAGGAAACAGGAACAGAAGCAACCAGAATAAGTCAAACAATCAACAGGGGCAACAAGGACAGCCACAAGGTCAAAAAAGAAACAGACCGGAGAGACAAGACAGACCTGAAAGATCTGAAAAGTCCGAAAACCCTAATGCTCAATCTGGAAATCAACCAAGACCTCAGAAACAAAATCCACAGCAAAAAGCGCCTGTGGAAAAAGCAGAAGGAAACTCTGGTGATGATAAGAAGCCTCAAAACAATCCGAACAAGAAGAAATTTAAAAAGAAGTATCCTCCAAAAAAAGATAATAATGCATAAAATTTTAGGATTATTTTCCCTTATCCTTTTCTTTAGCTGTAACTCTTCCTCAGGAGGAGATGTCATCATGAATTCCGTTGATAACAAATGGAATAAGAAAAATGAGCAAAAATTTAATCTTGAAATTTCAGATCCGCAGAATCCTAAAAATATTATATTTGTCGTAAGAAACAATAACAGCTACCCTTACAGCAATATAAGGTTTATTGTGAACTTCACCAATCTCCAGAACAAGAAAAAGGAAACTGACACCCTGAATTATGTACTGGCAAAACCAAATGGAGAGTGGCTTGGTACAGGCTTTGGTGATACAAAGGAAACTTTGTTTCAGTATAAATTGAATTATCAGTTTCCGGGAAAGGGAAAATATGAAATCGGTCTGATTCAGGCAATGAGAAATGACAACCTTTCGGGAATTGAGGATATTGGGGTAAAAATAGAAACGGCTAAACCGTAACCATAAATGGAAGAAAACAAAAAAAATGCAGGAAATAAGGGGAAAACATTTCCTCTGCCTCCTAAAAAAAAGAAAGATACCTCCTGGAAAAAATGGGTCTCATTTATTTGGATTGGGCTCGTTGCGGTAGTTCTGGGAATTTCGGGACTTTTCTTTGCAGTTTCTCAGGGATTCCTTGGGGAAATGCCTGATGTGAAAGAACTTGAGAACCCTGACATCTTTGTCGCTTCAGAAATCATTTCTTCAGATGGAGTTATGCTGGGTAAATTCGAAAAGGAAAAAACACAGCCTATCGTTTATAAGGATCTTCCTCCTTACCTTATCTATGCCCTTCAGGCTAAAGAAGATGAGCGTTTCAAAGAACACTCAGGAATCGACTTATATTCTATTGCCAGAGCGGTGGCATATGGCGGTGGCCGTGGTGGGGGTTCTACAATCACCCAGCAGCTGGCAAAGCTTCTTTTCACAGGAAATGCTTCTCAAAATAAAATTGAAAGAGCCTTTCAGAAATTAAAGGAATGGGTAGTAGCGGTAAGCCTTGAAAAAAGATATACCAAAGAAGAGATTGTCACTCTTTATTTCAATAAATTTGATTTCCTTTTCAATGCTAACGGTATTGAAATGGCTTCCCGAGTTTATTTTAACAAAAAGACTTCGGAACTTACATTACCTGAGGCTGCAACATTTGTAGCAATGCTTGAAAACCCAAGAAAAAACAACCCTTACAGATACCCTGAAAAGGCAAAAGAAAGAAGGAATGTAGTATTGGATCAGATGCAGAAAACCGGATATATTGATGCTGCCACTTACGAAAAAGCAGCCAATACTCCTATTGAAGTAGACTTCCACCCTATTAAAAGTATTACTGACGGATATTCGGCTTATTACAAATTCTATCTGAGAAAAGAGATTGATAAGTATCTTGAATCTCATGAAAAAGAAACCGGTAAAAAACTTAACCTTTACAAAGACGGTTTAAAAATATATGTTACTCTTGATTCTAAGATGCAGAAGTATGCAGAAGAAGCAATCAAAGAACACTTAACGGATCTTCAGAAGAGATTTGATGCAGAACAAAGAGGAAGAAAAAACAGACCTTTCTACTATCTTAATGATAAACAGATCAAAGATGTGATGCTTCAGGCTATGAAGAGAACAGGCCGATACAAGCTGTTAAAAGCTGACGGAATGCCAGAAGACTCCATTATGATGGAATTCAAAAAACCTATCAAAACTTCACGATTCACATGGAACGGAGAGGAAGAAGTTGAAATGTCTCCTTGGGATTCTATCAGATACCATAAACAAATTGCTCAGGCAGGTCTGATGTCTATGGTTCCGGGAACCGGAGAGATCAAAGCATGGGTGGGAGGTATTGACTGGCAGCACTTCCAATATGACCATATCAAGCAAGGTAAGAGACAGGTAGGATCCACCTTCAAGCCTTTCGTATATGCCACCGCTATCATGAAACTGGGAATGACTCCTTGTTCGGCGGTTTCTAACGGAACTTATGATCATAACGGATGGCATGTGCCGGGAAGAGGAGGAATGCTTACTTTGAAAGACGCATTGGCACACTCTCAAAACCCTGTTGCTGCTAGACTTATTGAAATGACAGGAGTAGATGCTGTAATCCAGACTGCAAGAGATCTTGGAGTAACAGAAGATATTCCGAGAAACAATACAATTGCTTTAGGTTCATCAGATATTACTATTTATGAAATGCTTGGTGCCTACAGTACTTTTGCCAACTATGGTAACTACAATAAACCGGAAATGATCTGGAGAATTGAAGATGCCAACGGTAGAGTAATCAAAGAAGTAAATGTAGAACCAAAAGAGGTCATGAACCCAATGTACGCCTACACTATGATCGAACTGATGAAAGGTGTTGCACAGTACGGAACCGCTTCCGGAGAGCTGGGAAGAAGAGGAATTTCAAAAGCAGTAGAAATTGCTGCCAAAACAGGAACAACTCAGAACAACTCCGACGGATGGTTTATGGGAATCACTCCAAAATTAGCAACCGGAGCATGGGTTGGATGGGAAGACAGAGCAACTCACTTCTTTGGAACCGGTGAAGGTCAGGGTGCAAAAATGGCATTGCCAATCTGGGCTATCTTCATGAAGAAAGTTTGGGCAGATAAAAGTTTAGGAGTTACTCCTGATGATAAGTTCGTTAAACCTTCCGATTGGAAAGACGGCTGTTCAAACCTTAAAGGATTAAGCGGAGGATACGGAGATGACGGAAGCCTTCAGACGATCGATGAGATCAAAAATCCAAGACCGGCAGATCCTACGCCTAAAAAACCAACAGAAAAGAAAGAGGACAACATTAATGAAAATCTCCATTCCAATGATGAAGTAGATTTCAATAAATAAATTCTCTTTTATAAATACACAAGACCTTTCAATAATTTGGAAGGTCTTTTCTTTTATAATTAATACCTTTGAAGTATGAATATCGAACGCATCAGACAACCTTTCATCGAGAATTTCCCAGGTGATTTTTCAAACAACCCCATGCAGAGAAATACCCCAAAGGTTTTATTTTCTACTACCAAACCCGCCGGTTTTGGTCAACCTGAATTGATTGCTTTTAATGAAGTCTTGTCCGAAGAAATAGGATTAGGAAAATTTGAAGATAAAGATCTGGACTTTCTGGTCGGAAATAACCTCCCGGAAAACGTTCAAACTTATGCTACAGCGTATGCAGGACATCAGTTTGGAAACTGGGCAGGTCAACTCGGAGACGGAAGAGCAATCCTTGCTGGTGAAATCACAAATGAGGCTGGAAAAAAGACAGAAATCCAATGGAAAGGAGCCGGAGCAACTCCCTATTCCAGACATGCTGACGGAAGGGCCGTATTGAGATCTTCTGTACGTGAATATCTGATGAGTGAAGCGATGTATCATTTAGGAGTTCCTACAACAAGAGCACTTAGTCTGGCTTTTACCGGCGAAGATGTAATGCGCGATATTATGTACAGTGGAAATCCTCAGCTTGAAAAAGGTGCAGTGGTCATCAGAACTGCTGAAAGTTTCCTGCGCTTCGGACATTTTGAACTGATGTCTGCTCAAAGAGAATACAATAGCCTGCAGGAACTTGCCGATTTTACTATTGAAAACTATTATCCGGAAATAACATCATCAGACAATCAGAAATACAAAGATTTTTTTGAAAACATCTGTACCCGTACCGCAGACTTAATGGTGGAATGGTTCAGAGTAGGATTTGTACATGGAGTGATGAACACAGATAATATGTCTGTCCTGGGGTTAACTATTGATTACGGACCTTACTCCATGATGGATGAATATGATTTGAATTTCACCCCCAATACCACAGACCTTCCGGGAAGAAGATATGCATTCGGAAAACAGGGACAGATTGCCCAATGGAACCTTTGGCAGCTTGCTAATGCGCTTCATCCCCTAATTAAAGATGAAAAGTTTTTAGAAGATACCTTAAATAACTTTGGAACTTATTTCTGGAAAGCTCATGATAAGATGCTTTGTGAAAAATTCGGGTTTGGCCAGCTTCAAAAAGAAGATGAGGATTTTTTCACCAATTGGCAGGGATTAATGCAGGAACTTCAGCTCGACTATACCCTATTCTTCACTCAACTGGAAAAAATGACTCCGGAAACTGATATCAAAGAACATTTCAAAGAGATTTCTTACATTGTTTTAAATGAAGAAATGTTGTCGAAACTTAGTAACTTCATTAAGAGCTATGAAGCAAGATTAAGTTTAAATTCTATATCAAGAGAGGTTTCATTAGGTATGATGAAAAAAGCAAATCCAAAATTCATCCTAAGAAACTATCTTCTTTACGAATGCATTGAAGAGATCAATAACGGTAAAAAAGAAATGCTGGAAAAACTCACTAAAGCTTTAGAATCTCCTTATCAGGAATTGTATCCTGAGTTCTCGGTCAAAAGGCCATCTGGCTATGATGATACTGCAGGATGTTCCACACTTTCATGTAGTTCGTAAATAATAAATATTCATAAATAACCTAAAAAAGAGTAATTATTTTCATTTTTTTATTACATTTACCAATAACTTTAAAACCAAAACAAATGAAAACAAAATTACTATTCATGTTTTTAGTCTCTTTTATATTTGGGAATGCACAAATTCTCTCAGAGACTTTCCAAGGTACAACATTTCCCCCTACGGGATGGACAACAGGCACAAATGTAGCATCCAGACCTTGGGGATTTACTACAACAATCTTCAATGCAACCGGACAAGCAACATTTAATATCACAGGAGGAAAATCCGCGGGTATCGGATGGATTGCTCAGGCACAGGACGCTCATTTAACAAGTCCTTCTTTCAGCTTAGTAGGAACAACAAGTCCAGTGCTAAAGTTTAATGCCAAAATAGGATACGAATACATGGTTGATCCCAATCCTAACGGAGATTTAAAAGTAGAGGTTTCCACAGATGGAGGAACTACATGGACTCAGGTATGGGTTGAAGAAGACTATGGAGTATTTGTTGATTATGCAACATTGGCTGTTACAGTTAGCTTAACACCATATGCTGGACAGGCAAATGTTAAATTCAGATTCCACTATGTTGCCAATGATGCGGATAGCCTTTCAATAGATGATGTACAGGTTCTATCAAGCGCAACACTAGCTACGCAGGAAGCAGGGGCTAAAGTAAAGGATATCACTAACATCTATCCTAACCCAACAAAAGGAGAAATTAATATCAAAACAGATAAAAAAGTCAAATCTGCCACAGTAATTGATGCGAGCGGAAAATCACTACTCAATAATACTTCTGAAAGATTAGATATTTCTTCACTTCCAAAAGGAGTTTATCTATTAAAAGTGGACTTCTCTGATGGAACTTCAAAAACAGAAAAAGTAATCAAACAATAACAACGTTTATACAAACTTTTACAACCACCAGCTTTGGTGGTTTTTTTTATTTTACTTTTGCAAAAAATTTGACACGTGTCTTTTATCAAAACAAAAATCATCAATTTCTTTAAACTGATTTTCCCTTCCACTTACACCGAGCTGGCAGTTTTTCTCTTTTTTATGATCTGCTATGGAATTTTAGGTTCATATATTGCTCTTCATTACAGAATTATTTTTGACAACAGAATTCCATGGGATGCTTATTTCAGTTTTGATAACAAATCTATCCTTATGACAGGAGGAAGTTTTGAAAGACACCCACTATCCTATTATTTTTTCAACTGGGTAAGAGAGCTTTCATTATTCATTTCTGGCGGAAAAATGGATGCCAACTTCAGGCTTACACTGGCTTGGCTCAGCAATATTATTATCAGCTTAAACATTGTTCAGGTTTTCAAATATCTAAAGAACATCATCTGCCTCCCGTTATGGTTAAGTGTTTTAATCATTTTATTTTTTGGAGTTTTTTCAACCAATATCATATTGTCCTTTACTCCGGAAAATTTCACCTACACCCTGTTTTTGCTCTCATTATACAATTATTATGCAGCTATAAAACTCAGAAACGAAGAAAAAACACCTGCTATAGCTCTTTCGCTTGCAGGAATTACCATTGGCGGGCTTACTATTACCAATTTTGTAAAAGTTTTCATTCCACTTCTTTTTGAAAAAAACCTTTTCAGGGATTGGAGAAAATTCGGAAATGCTGTGCTTAGGATAAGCATTGCTTCTATCTGCTTTGTGCTGCTCTATCTGAACAGAATCGATTTTAAATATCAGAATATCTTTTCCAAGACTAACCAGCAATATGAAAAATTCTCTAATGTAGAATCCATGCCGACCTGGGATATGATACTCTCTTTCTTTTTTGGTGGCAACATTCTTTTCCCGGGATTTATTATTTCGGATAAACACAATATGAAGGGTTTCGACTTTAAAGGACTGTATATGGATCTTTATTCATCTGTCTTTCCTTACTTTTTTGTTGCCATATTATTAACCCTAATCATTTGGAGTTATTTTAAAAATTTTAAGAACAAATGGGTCCAGATTATTGCCATTTCTCTTTTCGTTGACATCGTGATCCATTGTGGGATGAGGTTCGGACTTCATACTTCATCCATCTATGGAGGACATTTTGTTTTCGTCTATCCGCTTCTTTTGGGGTGGCTTTTTTATGCCTATAGATCGTCACCGAAAATAATGTCGGTTTTAACACTAACTGTGATTTTACTATTTGTTTATCTGCTTGCGAACAATTTATTCCGGATGGCAGAGTTCTTCTGGTTTATGGAAACTTATTACCAATAAAAAAAGCTGAGAAAATTTCTCAGCTTTTTTGTTTTTATGTTGAAAGGAATCAATTCTATTTTGCTTCTGCACAGAAAATTCTGTACTGTACTGCAACTGCAGATTTGAAATATTCTTTGATTTTCGAAAGGTCGCTCGCTGCACTTTGTTTTGTGAAATAACTTCCTGCCAGGATCTTATAGTTAGGTCTTAAAGAAGCATCCGTTTCCACCTTAAGATTAGGAAATCTTTTTCTGAAATAAGACTTTACTTCATTCGCTTCTTCATTACTTTTCACAGTGGTAATCTGAATTTTAAAACCTAAAATTCTAGGATTTTTCTTACAAATTTCAGCATTGGTAAGCTCTCTGCTCGGCACAAAAATTTTAGGAGGTTTTGTACTTATCCCTGTAGAAAATCCACTATCATTGGAGCCGGAATCTTTAGAA
Source organism: Chryseobacterium indologenes (assembly GCF_018362995.1). Lineage (NCBI taxonomy): Bacteria > Pseudomonadati > Bacteroidota > Flavobacteriia > Flavobacteriales > Weeksellaceae > Chryseobacterium > Chryseobacterium indologenes. The sequence goes on along the minus strand of NZ_CP074372.1, from coordinate 3,556,222 downwards.
GAATTTGTAGGAGCAACTTTAGCACATTTTCCTTCAATTCCTTCCAAAGCTGCATTTATTTTGGAATCCATTGTCATAACAAGTTCTGTACCTGAAAGGGTATCTTTTTTAACAACTTGCTGGGCTTCAATATTATAAAAACCAAATAGTGATAATATCGAAAATATTTTAATCAAATTTTTCATTTAAACTTGTTTTCGCAAATTTATACAAATTAAAAAACTATACCAAACAGGTTATTTAGAATCAATACAAATTAAACGTAAATGATATTTTCCCTTTTCGATATACCGTTAAATTCCTGTTAAAAATATTATTTTTGCCGAATTGATTGAATGTTCAATAATTTACTAACATAAGATAATTTAAATGATTAGTTGGAGAAAGCATTATAAAAAAACGTTGATCGCAATAGGCTTATTGCTATCAACCAGTGCTTCATTTTACGGGCAAGACGGCGATCCTAAAAACGGAGAGAAACTTTTCAAAGCGAATTGTACTGCATGTCACGCGCTGGACAAACAAGTTGTTGGACCACCATTAAAGGGGGTTGTAGAACGAGTAAAGACAGAAGGTGGTGTAGACAAAGATTGGCTTCACAAGTGGATCAAAGACAACAAAGCTCTGAGAGCTTCTGGGGATAAATACGCCAATGAGATTTTTGAAAAGTTTAATAAGACTGAAATGCAGGTCTTTCCAAATCTTACAGATAAGGATATTGACGACATTTTAGCTTTCACTACTAATCCTCCGGCTCCGGAAGAGAAAAAGCCGGAAGCAACTCCTGCAACTGACGCTACTGCGGCAGCACCTGCAGACAAAACTACTACAAACGTTGTTATCATTTCACTTTTAGCGATCGCAGGTTTACTGGTTTGGATCTTAGCAAAACTAAGACAATTGGTAAAGCTGGGTCAATCTGAAGATTTAGCTGGACTTAACGAAACAAGAGTTCGTTCTTTCAGTGAAATGTATGAGAAGTTCCACTACATTGGTAAAGGTTTATTAGCAATCCTTGCTATTTTAGCCGCTTATGGAGTATGGAACTGGTTGATGTGGATTGGGGTTTACAAAGGGTACAAACCTGAGCAGCCTATCTACTTCTCTCACAAAATTCACGCCGGAGAACAAAAAATTGACTGTCAGTTATGTCACTCTAGTGCTAAATACGGAAAGGTATCTGAAATCCCTTCTATGAACGTTTGTATGAACTGTCACAGAACAATTTCTGAATACAATGCAGATCACTACATGGAGCCAGGAAAAGATAAGGCATTCTATGACGGAGAAATCCAGAAGATCTACGCTGCAACAGGTTGGGATCCTGCAAAACAACAGTACACAGGAAAAACACAACCGGTTGAATGGACAAGAATCCACAACATGCCAGACTTCGTTTACTTCAACCACTCTCAGCACGTAATTGCTGGAGAACAAGCGATCATCAATTCTTTCAACAAAAAGAATCCTACCAACAAAATTGATGTTGTATGTAAAGCTTGTCACGGTAAAATTGATACAATGAATGTTGTTCAAATGGCTAACGACTTTACTATGGGATGGTGTATCGAGTGTCACAGAACGACTGAAGTTGATATGAACAACGGTTATAATAAAGAGTACTTCAAAAATCTACACGACAAGTTGAAAAAACAATATCCACAAGATGGAGGTAAGATCACTGTAGATGCAATTGGAGGTCTTGAGTGTGGTAAATGTCATTATTAATAACTAAAAAATTAGAAGTATAAATGGCTTCAAACAAAATACAATTCAGAAGTATTCATGAACTTAAAGATCCAGCTTTGAATAATAAGCTGGCTCAGAAAGAGTTTCAGGAAGAAATTCCGGTAGAAGATTTCCTTGGAGATGCTGAGAAAAACGGATCTAGTACTTCAAGAAGAGATTTCCTGAAATTATTAGGATTCTCTACAGCAGCAGTTACATTAGCTGCCTGCGAAGCTCCGGTAATCAAAACGATTCCTTATGTGGTAAAACCGCATGATATTATTCCGGGAGTCCCTAATTATTACGCTTCAACATATTTTGACGGTTTCGACTTTGCTAGTGTTTTAGTAAAAACCCGTGAAGGTAGACCCATCAAAATTGAACCAAACCCGGCTGGTGGCGATTTAGGTAAAACTAATGCAAGAGCTCAGGCAAGTGTACTTTCTCTTTATGATAATGATAAAGTAAAGCAGCCTAAACTGGACGGTAAAGATGAAACTTTCGATAAAGTAGACAGTTTTGTTATTAAAGGTCTGGAAGAAGCTAAAGCGTCTGGCAAAAAGATTGTGGTTTTATCACACTCTTTTGCTTCACCAACTTTCAAAAAGTTATTCGCTGAATTCAAAGCTAAATATCCTACAGCTGAATTAGTAACTTATGATGCTTTCCCTTACTCTGCAGGATTAGATGCAGCTCAGGAAGTATTCGGACAAAGAGCATTACCTGTTTATGACCTTAAAGGTTCTGAATTGGTAGTTTCTTTCCAGGCTGATTTCTTAGGAGACTATAACGCTTCAAGCTTAGAAACTTCTTATGCAGCGGCTAGAAAACCGGGAGCAAACATGTTGAGACACATCCAAGTGGAATCTAACATGTCATTAACTGGTGCTAATGCTGACTCAAGATACAGATTAAAACCAAGTGCTGTAAACAAGACTTTAGTTGAAGTTTACAATGCAATCGTAGGTGGCGGTACTTCTGATAAGACTGCTACTGAAATTGCTAACGAATTGAAGGCAAAAGGAAGCAAAGCTGTTGTTTTTGCTGACGGTTCTAAAGGAGCACAGGTTTTAGCACACTTAATCAACCAAAAATTAGGTTCAGTAGCTTTCACTGGTAAAGCAAACTTCCTTAAAGAATTTAACGGTGCGAGATACCAGGAATTCCTAGGATGGGTAAATGGTGGACAAGTTGGTGTATTGGTTACAAACAACGTAGACCCTATCTACTCTCATCCAAAAGGAGAAGATTTCAAAAAATCTTTATCAAAAGTTCCTTACGTAGTTGCTGTAGCAGATAAGAAAAATGAAATGTACAAAGCAGCGAAAGCTGTAATTCCTGTAGCTAACTGGCTAGAGTCTTGGGGAGATATCGAACCACAGACAGGAGTATATTCATTGATGCAGCCTACTATTCAGAAAATCTACAAATCAAGACAGATTGAAGAATCTCTATTGGTTTGGAAGAATGGTAAAAACAATGCAGCAAACAATTACTACGATTATTTAAAAGCAAGCTCTGCTTCACTTTTAGGTGGTACTTCTTTCAACAAAGCATTGTATAACGGTATCAACGCTTCTACAAACACGACAACTTTATCTTACACAGGTGGAAACGGTGCACAGGCTGTTGCTGAATTAGGAAACTTCAAAGCTTCTGAATTAGAATTAGTATTATACACTAAGACTTCAATGGGAGATGGTACTCAGTCAAACAACCCTTGGCTGCAGGAGTTACCAGACCCAATTACAAGAATGTCTTGGGATAACTACCTTACAATTTCTTCTAAAGATGCAGAGAAATTTGCAATTGACAACGATCTTAATGCAAGAATGCAGCTGGATGGTTCTATTGTAAACCTTACTGTAAACGGAGTAAAAATAGAAAACGTTCCTGTATTTGTACAGCCAGGACAAGCTGAAGGATCTGTAGGTCTTGCACTTGGTTATGGTAAGAAAAACTCAGGGGCAACTGCAGATACTGGTGTAAATGCTTATCCTTTATTTGATGGTTCTAACCTTGTTCTTTCAGGTGTTAAAATCGAAAAAACAGGAGAAGATCACGAATTTGCAGGGATCCAGCTTCAAAATACATTAATGGGTCGTTATGAAATCGCGAAGGAAGTTCCTTTAGCTGAATTCATTAACGTTGCTTTTGATGATGAGCACAAAGGATGGAATAAGCCTTTGGAATATCACACAATCAGCGGAGCACTTCCGGCGAGAAAAATCGACCTTTGGGATGCTTTCGATGATACAGATGGTCCTCACTTCAACTTATCTATTGACTTGAACTCTTGTACTGGTTGTGGAGCATGTATTATTGCTTGTCAGGCAGAAAACAACGTTCCTGTAGTAGGTAAAGAAGAGGTAAGAATGTCAAGAGATATGTACTGGTTAAGAATTGACCGTTACTATTCTTCAAGACAAAAAGTAGAAGTATACGAAGGATTGAAAGAAGGAATGGCTGTACCTGAATTGTATGGTACTGCTTTTGGAGACGGAGGTGCATTAAACCACCCTGCAGACAACCCGGATGTAATCTTCCAGCCTGTAATGTGTCAGCACTGTAACCACGCTCCATGTGAAACTGTATGTCCGGTAGCGGCTACTTCACACGGTAAGCAAGGTCAAAACCATATGGCTTACAACAGATGTATCGGTACAAGATATTGTGCAAACAACTGTCCGTACAAAGTAAGACGTTTCAACTGGTTTACTTATAACCTAAATGACAAGTTCGATTTCAACATGAACAACGATTTAGGAAGAATGGTACTTAACCCGGATGTAGTTGTAAGAACTAGAGGGGTAATGGAGAAATGTTCAATGTGTATCCAAATGACTCAGAATACTATTCTTGAGGCTAAGAAGGAGGGAAGAAAAGTGAAGGATGGAGAATTCCAGACTGCTTGTTCTAAAGCTTGTTCTACAGGAGCAATGACATTTGGAGACATGAATGATAAAGATTCTGCAATTAGAGAGCAATATGCATCTAACAGAAGATATTATTTACTTGAGGAGATCGGAACAAAACCAAACGTGTTCTATCACACTAAAGTAAGAAACAGAGTAGAAAAATAAAGTTTAAATAATAAATAGGTAAAAAATGTCAGGACATTACGAAGCTCCGATAAGGGAACCTCTAATTATTGGTCACAAAACTTATCACGATATTACAGAAGATATCGCACGACCTATCGAAGAAAGAGCAGGTAAATTATGGTGGATCTCACTATATGCTGCACTAGTTCTATTCCTCTATGGATTCGGCTGTATCGCTTACACTATCGGGACAGGTATTGGAGCATGGGGGCTTAACAGAACTATTAACTGGGGTTGGGATATTACCAACTTCGTATGGTGGGTAGGTATCGGTCACGCCGGGACCCTAATCTCAGCAGTATTATTATTATTTAGACAGAGATGGAGAATGTCTGTAAACAGATCTGCAGAGGCGATGACGATCTTTGCGGTTGTACAGGCAGCAATCTTCCCTGTAATCCACATGGGTAGAGTTTGGGTTGGATATTGGGTATTCCCTTTACCAAACCAATTCGGTTCTCTTTGGGGGAACTTCAACTCTCCTCTACTTTGGGACGTATTTGCGATCTCTACGTATTTCTCAGTATCAACTGTATTCTGGTTCATGGGACTAATCCCTGACTTTGCAATGATCAGAGATAGAGCGAAAACTCCTTGGACTAAGAAAATTTATACATTCCTTGCATTCGGTTGGGGTGGTAAAGCAAAACACTGGCAAAGATTCGAAGAACTTTCTTTGGTTCTTGCAGGTTTGGCTACTCCACTTGTATTCTCAGTACACACTACCGTATCTTTTGACTTCGCAACTTCAGTTATTAAAGGATGGCACTCAACAATCTACCCTCCTTACTTTGTAGCTGGTGCGATCTTCTCAGGATTTGCAATGGTACAGACTCTATTGTTAATTGCAAGAAAAGTTTGTCACTTAGAAGAATATATTACAATGTATCATATCGAAATTATGAACATCGTAATCGTTCTTACAGGTGGTATGGTAACTGTAGCTTATGCTACTGAATATTTCATCGGATGGTACTCAGGATCTAGATTTGAAGATTTCACATATCTTTCTCCAGGTGCTGCTGTAGGACCTTACTGGTGGGCATTCTGGTCATTGATCATCTGTAACCTTGTTGTTCCTGCTTCATTCTGGTTCAAGAGACTTAGAACGAACATTATCTGGACATTTATTGTTGCATTAATCATCAACATCGGTATGTGGTTTGAGCGTTTTGATATCATCGTTATCAACCTTTCTAGAGACTACTTACCAGGATCATGGACAATGTTTAAGCCAACGATCATTGATGTGGGTGTATATTTGGGAACTATCGGATTCTTCTCTGTATTATTCTTATTATACGCAAGAACATTCCCTGTAATTGCACAGGCTGAATTAAAATCGATTTTGAAAATCTCAGGTGAAACTTATAAAGCAAAAGAAGGAGATGAGCACCACTAAAATTGTATACGGACTTTATGCTGATGACGACGATTTAATGAACGGCGTTAAGGCATTCAACGATAAAGGAATCGCTATAAACGAAGTGTATACTCCGTTTCCGGTTCACGGACTAGACAAGGCTTTAGGGTTAAAGAAAACAAGAATTTCTGATGCCGCATTCTTATATGCTCTTTACGGTGTTACTATCGGTGCTACTGTAACTTGGTATGTGATGAATCACGACTGGCCGCAGAATATCGGTGGTAAACCAGCTTTTGACTGGGCACACAACATGCCGGCATTCGTAGTTCCAATGTTCGAATTAATGGTATTCTGTGCTGCTCACATGATGTCTTTAACTTTCTTGGTTAGAAACAAAATGTATCCGGGAGCTCCTGCTCAGAACCCAGACCCGAGAACTACTGATGATAAATTCATGATGGAATTTGTAACTGAAGATGTAGAATCTGTAAAACAGTTGCTTATTGAAACTGGAGTTGAAGAAATAACTGTTAAAGACGCTTAAAATGAAAAAGAATGTATTAAAAATTACAGCAGTTTTAGGTTTAACAACGGTTTTACTTAACTCTTGCGGACCAAAGGAGAATACTCCGCTGGTATATTTCCCGGACATGTATTTTCCGGTAGCTTATGATCCATTGATGAAAGCACAGGATGCTTATTCAGATCATGAAAATGAAATTCCTGCTTTTGTTAAAAATAGTGGCGCAACAGGTCTTTCTCCTGTAGAAGGATCAGTTTCTCAAAATAAAGATGGCATTTTTGAAGAAAGCTTACTACCTAAGAATGTTGACGAGTACAACGCTGGGTATGACGCTTCTAAAAAACTTACAGTATCTCCTTTGAACCCTGCTAATGCAGCTAAGGATCTTGAAAGAGGTAAAATATTGTTTGATCACACTTGTGCTGCATGTCACGGTACAGGAGGTGATGGACAAGGACCTATCGTTCAAAGTGGAGCATTCTCTGGAGTACCAAACTATGCTGACAGAGAAATTACTGTAGGATCTGTTCATTATGTATTAACAAACGGTAGAAATGCCATGGGATCTTATGCGGGACAATTGAACGCAGGAGACAGATGGAGAGTAGCAATGTATGTGATGAGTGCTTTCAAAAAAGGAGCAGCAGCACCGGCAGCAGCTACAGCGGCGGCACCAGCAACAACTGAAACGACTACCGAAACTAAAAAATAAGAAAAGAAATGTATAGTTTTTCACCAAAATTAAAATCAACTTCTATAATACTTCTTGTTGTAGGTTTAGTTCTTTTCGGTATTGGTTTCTTTATGAACAAAGGAATTTCTACTGAGAAAATAGAACACATGATGGAAGCTGTTCATGCTTCTGGTCATGATGCTCCTACACACTCAAGTGAAATGGTGGGACCTCAGGATCACGCAGCTCATTTAGAGCATGCTGAGCTTCAGGTTCACAACCAGCCATTAGCATCGCTGCACTTTGTAGCTGTCTTTTTCTTTGGAGTAAGTTGCGCTGTACTGTTCTTTTACTGTATTCAGCACGCAGCTCACGCAGGATGGCCTATTATCATCACAAGAGTAATGGAGGCTATTGCTTCTTATATTCCTTACGGTGGTGCAATCCTGGTTATCTTAATGATCCTAAACATCACTCATAATGGTCATTTATTCCACTGGATGGACCCTGAATTGACAAATCCAGAGTCTGCTCATTTTGATGTGATCCTATTTGAAAAGAAAAGATTCTTAAATATTCCTTTCTATGCAATAAGAACTTTAATCTATGTGATTGGTGCTTCTTTCTTTGCTTGGAAACTTAAAGCTCAGTCTAAAAAAGTAGACGAGACAAAATCAAAAGTGGAATATCAGTTCCTTTACAGATGGGCAGTAGGATATATCGTATTCTTCGGATTTGCTTCTGCAGCTTGGGCTTGGGACTGGTTGATGTCTATTGACCCTCACTGGTACTCTACAATGTACATCTGGTATTCAATGGTTAGCTGCCTTTCAAGTGGTATTGCTGTAATCATTTTATTAAGTGTCTATCTTAAGAAAAATGGTTTCTTACCACAGTTCAATGACAACCACTTACACGATTTAGGAGTTTTCCTTTTCGCTACAAGTATGCTTTGGACATATACATGGTTCGCTCAGTTCATGCTTTACTGGTATGCAAACGTTCCGGAAGAGGTTAACTACTTCTTCGGTAGATTCCAGCACTATGGTACTACGTTTTTACCAATGCTGATTGTAAACTTCTTATTACCGCTATTGGTATTAGTAAGCAGCAGCATCAAGAGAAACTACAAAGTAGTTACCACAATGGCAGTAGTAGTTATCTTAGGACACCTTTTAGATTACTTCAACATGGTAATGCCGGGAACGGTAGGACCATACTGGAACACTCCTGAAGTATTCTTGTTAATCCTTGGAGCAGTTCTATTCGTAGCTGGACTATTTATGTTTACTGTACTTTCAGCTTTATCAAAACTGAAGTTGATTCCTACAGGAAACCCATTCTTACACGAATCTGAAATTTATGAGTATCCTTTCTAAGGACTTGTAACAAAATAAAATTATAAAAGACTGATTGTTAAACAATCAGTCTTTTTTTATGCAATGACGCAAACAAGAATTTTCAGGCAACCATTTTCTGTTTTTCGAGTCTTTATATAAAAGTCGGTTGTATTATTAACGCCAAAAACAAAATACTCCAATGAAAAAAATTCACCTTTTTTACTTTCTATTCACTCTGATCTCCGTATTCACGAATGCACAGGTCATTACTTTTGTTTCTGAAAAAAATAATAACCCTCTTCCCAGAGTTTCCGTATTTGGCAAAGACGGCAGCATCCTCGCCTACTCTGATATTGATGGCAAGATTGACAAACAGTCACTATCTCCTGCTCAGGAAAAATTTCAGCTGGTTTATAATAACTTTCCGGTTGCCACACTATCCTATTCAGATTTTGACCAGCCAATCATTAAAATCAATGATCAGGTAAAAGAAATTGAAACCGTTGTCATCAAAAATAATAAGCCAGCCAAATACATTTTCATCAAAGGAAATTTTAACGCTTATGTAACCGTAAACAATAAACTAAATAGTTACGCAGACGGAATTGTAACCTACATTTTTGATAATAAATCAAAAAAACTGAAAAGCGCCAATGTAGAACAGTACAGAGTTTTCAGACTGGCAGAATCTAAAAATGAGAAAAAAGAAACTTCATCATGGGATTATGGAAATTCCCTGCAGCTTCCAAAACTTAAAAACGTAGGAAATCCGGAAGAATATAAAACAACAAAAAATATCATTAAAGAATTAAAAGGGGATCGCAAAGATCAGATCGAAGTAACTGGTGGCCTGCTTCAGGATAAAGAATTTTCTTTCTTAGGATACAGATTCTATGATATCAGAACAATTTTAAATATGTCCTTTGACAAGGGATCAGAAAAAACACTGAAAGATTTCCTGGAGTATAATGAGCTTATTTTTGTAAAACTAAAACATAAAAGCGAACCCAATTACAATCAGATAGCCGTTTATACTAACTTTTATCCCGCAGAACTTAATTTCAGTAATGACAATGATATTGAGAAAGTGAAATTCGATAAAGACAACAGCAATTACAAAACACCCTACTGGCAGGATTCATCATTTCCTAATATGCAGACCATTTTCAGCAGTTTTTTCAAAGGTGATCTAAAAGAGCAAACCAATAAAAAATAATGAAAACCCGGTTCAGAATCACTTTCCATGCTCTAAATATTCAAATTGAATTCTAAAATTAAAAGAACATCATCCTTTTCAGGAAAAAAATAATAATTAAGCAAAAAACATAAAGTAAAAAATAAAATCCGGTATTAATAAAGGTTTTATTAAATTTGCAACAAACCAAATAAAAATGAAAAAGTTTTCTTTTCTACTTGTTTTCAGTCTGTTGCTTTTTACAGCATGTAAGAAAGATCATGTAGATGCTACGAATACTAAAACACTGCAGTCAAGTATCAATGATATGACTTCCAGTTTACCAACCATTAAACAGATTAAGTTTAATGAGGCTCTTTATATCCTTAAAACATTTGGCGTAGAAGCCGATGGTGATGTAAACGAGCTAAAAGCCCTTGGAAAGCTGATCAACGGGAAAAAAGTTCCTGAGATTATGTCCCTGGCAGACGAAGTTGCGCAGAAAAACGGAATAGAATGGGCCAGTACTGCCCCTCCATCACTTGGAGAAATGAATATCTTCGGGGATGATAAAGCTAAAGAAAGCGATCCTAATGACGTAAAAGCAGGATCATTAAGCCTTATAACGAAACCTACAGGAGATGACGGAACCGGAGCTCCTACTGCTATTCAAATTGTACCAAGACTTGTAGATGCTGCAGGAAACCCGGTATCTTTTACAGGTGCAGGTCTGGAAGCAACCCTTGAAGTATTCAGTAACGGAGTAAGACTTGCTACCGCTAAAAACCTGATGCAGGATAATAACTTTAAAGGATTCAACCTAAAGTTCTCCTCTATTCCGGCAGCAAAAGTTGTAGATAACAAAATCGATATCACAGTTTCTGTAAAAACAACTGCGAAAACTTTCAAAATGTCAAAAATTGGTCTTGATGTGAATGCAGCAGCTCTGAAAGTTCCTGCCATTCCTAAAACCGATACAACAGCTGTACCCGACCAACCGAGTGCTGTAATAGATCCTAATAATCCATCTGCAACCACCGGAACAACTACAGATCCTGCAACAGCTAATCCATCAGCACCAGCTGCTCCAAAACAGCCAACTGCAGATCCTAAAAATACAGTAAGTAAATTTTTGAACAGCGTAAGTTCACAAAACTTAAAAGCAGCTTACGAAACAGCCAGCAATCCAAGCTGGGGAAGCTATGAGTCTTTCTCAAATCCTACTTCAGGTTTCGGATCTGTGAAAAATGTAAGCGTAAAGAATATTACTACAAGTGGTGCCACAGCCAACAGTGCAAGCGTAAATGCCACCTATGATGTAACGGATAAAAGCGGGAAGACAACTTCATTAAAAGTAACTTTCGGCCTTAAAAATGTAAACGGAGACTGGAAAATTTCCAGCTATAAAATTAATTAATAAATGGCTTCAGCAGAACTGATCAAAAAATTAGAAGAAACAATTGAAAATATCCCTGATTTTCCGATTCCGGGAATACAGTTTAAGGATATTTCACCCATCTTTTTAGACCCGAAACTTTACGAAGACGTGATTGCAGATCTTGCAGCCTTCAGTAAAGGGAAAGTGGATGCAGTCTGCGGAATCGAAAGCCGTGGTTATTTGTTTGGAATTGCAATTGCCGTAGCATTGGAAGTTCCGTTCATCTTAATCAGAAAAGCCGGAAAACTTCCTCCCCCTGTCATTTCAGAAAAATACGATCTGGAATATGGAAGTGCCATCATCGAAACCCGCGAAGGACAGATAAAACCGGGACAAAGAGTTTTGATTCATGATGATCTTTTAGCAACAGGAGGAACTACTGAAGCAGCAGCTAAACTGATAGAAAAACAGGGAGCAACTGTTTCCCAATTCAGTTTCCTAATTGGCTTACAAGGCTTGGGTGGTGACGAAAAGCTGAAAAAATTCGGTGCAGAGATCTACCATATTTTAGGATATTAAGATTTAATATATATGCTTCGACAGGCTCAGCATGACAACGCTAATAATTTACTTTGAGATGAAAGCAAGTAGTATTAAAAGTGTCATACTGAGCTTGCCGAAGCATCTTTTTTTTAATAAATTCATCATTCACAATTAACAATTCACAAGATTTCATCAATAATACTCAGAAAGTATTTTGTAAATCTCTCAGAAACAATTAAATTTGCATTTCAATTTTTAAAAACTTATGGCAAAATTGGGAAAGAGTGCTCAGAACGAGCAAGAAGGTAAAGAAACGGTTGAGTTCTTTAAAGACCTTGACAGAGAAGCTTTAAACACTGAAAGATTTGTTGAAAAATATTCAAAGCCTCTAGGTTTTGTATTTGGAGCATTAATTTTAGCAGTGTTAGGATTCTTCGCTTACAAGCAATTTGTAATTGCTCCAAAGAATGCTGAAGCTGTGAAAAGTTTCCTTTCTGCTCAAAAAAGTCTTACTGAAGGTAAAGATAAAGATGCTTTGGGTGGAAAATCTGCAGCTAACCCAGGTTTTGTAGGTACATATAACGAATATTCTTCTACTAAAATTGGTAAACTTTCATCTTATAATGCAGGTTTATTAAAGTTCAAGGAAGGAAAATTCCAGGAAGCTTATGATCTTTTAGATCAATTTTCATCTGACAACAAAACTTTAGTAGCAATGAAATACGGAGCTATGGCAGATGCTAAATCAGGTCTTAACAAAAATGATGAAGCTTTAGCTTTATTAGACAAAGCAGCAACAGCTTCTGATGATCCGTATACAGCATACTATTTCACAAGAAAAGCAGGTATCGTTGCTTTAGGATTAAAGAAAAATGCAGAAGCTAAAAAATACTTCTCTGCAATTGATGAGAAATATCAGGACTACGACAACGGAATGTCTGATTCTTATATTGAAATGACTAAATATTACTAAAAAATGGCAACAGTTAATCTTTCCGATTACAAGCCACTTCATATAACTAATGCCGAAGATTTTTCTATCGGCATTGTTTTTTCTGAGTGGAATGATTTTGTAACGTACAATCTTCGTGATGCAGCTTTGGAAATCCTTGAAAAAGAGGGGGTAAAACCTGAAAACATCAAACTTTTCTCTGTTCCCGGAGCTTTTGAACTCAACTATGCAAGCATGCAGCTTTGCAAAGAGAGAAAATATGACGCAGTAATTTCTATCGGGTGTGTAATCCGTGGGGAAACTCCTCATTTTGACTATGTATGTTCTGCAGTAGCACAGGGAATCAAAGACTGTAACATTATGACGGACACTCCTACAATTTTCTGTGTATTGACAGACGACACTAAAGAGCAATCTATCGCAAGAAGCGGTGGTGACCTTGGAAACAAAGGAGTTGAAGCAGCCGTTACAGCTCTTAGAATGATTGATTTCAAAAAGAAATTATCTGACAAAAAAGGAAATATCGGTTTCGGACACTCTTAACCGCAGATCACCTTAACAGTATATTGGGACTATTTTTTAATAGTCCTTTTTTATTGAAGTATAAAAAATCCTATTAATAAAAAGATGTTTTTGTTTTTTTCATCAAAAGTTCTGTACAAAAACTATCTTTGTGAAAACCAATAAAAACAGTCAATACATGTTTTTAAAAAAAATAAAACCGTTCCTATATTTAGGAATTTTCTATCTTATTATTTCATTGATAATAAGGACAGTATTCTTTTTTCATCCTATCACTACCGCTAGTTTTGGATTTTTCGAAGTCGTAAAAGTTCTGTTGATAGGTCTGGTGAATGATATTTTTGTATTCATTCTTGCCAGTACTATTCTCGCGCTTTATTTTCTCTTCCTTTCCAATTCAAAATATAAAAAACCTTACGGATATATTATTTTAGGAGTGCTGGTCCTGTTCTTCCTTTATATATGGCTTGTTCCTAACAACATTTTCAAGCAATACGGAGGTTCTATAATGGAAATAGCGCTTGTTTTTGTAGGAATAAAAACACTTTTCTTTGGATTGATGCTCTTCCTTCCTAAACAAAGAGTAAAGATTCGTAACATCTTATATTTCATCACATTATTATTATATGTTCTTCTAATTATCTTCAATGGCGTAAGTGAATACTTCTTTTACAATGAATTCGGAGTTCGCTATAACTTTATTGCAGTAGATTATCTGATTTACACCAATGAAGTGATTGGAAATATCATGGAAAGTTATCCTGTCATTCCTTTATTTTCAGGGATCATGATCGTTACGCTTACCATCACATGGTTCATTTATAAGAAAACAAAAGATGAGCTGCTGGAACTTCCGGATTTTAAACAAAAAATGGTTCTTCTGGGAAGTTTCATGGTACTTTGTGCGCTTAGCGTACTCGCAATTCCTTCTTTAATGCAAATCAGGTCAGATAATGTATTTGCAGATGAAATTGAAGCCAACGGACTGCCAAAGTTCTATTGGGCTTTTACGCATAATGAGCTGGATTACTTCCAGTTTTACTCCCAGATCAATCAACAGCAGGCTGAAAAGAATTTTCTAAGCCAGTACCCACAGCAGACATTATCAAGAAATATTGTTGCTGAGCAGCCTGAAATGAAGAAAAATGTAGTATTGATCTCTATCGAAAGCCTTTCTGCCGATTTCATGGAACATTATGGAAATACACAAAAAATCACACCTTTCCTTGACAGCCTTGCAGACAAGTCGCTGATGTTTACCAACCTTTATGCTACAGGAAACAGAACAGTACGCGGGCTGGAAGCTTTAACATTGTGTATTCCCCCCACTGCAGGAGAAAGTATCATCAAAAGAGATGACAATAAAAACAAATTCACAACCGGAAATGTATTCAAATCCAAAGGGTATGATGTCAAATTTTTATACGGAGGATACAGCTATTTTGATAATATGCAGGATTTCTTCCAAGGAAACGGCTATGATATCGTAGACAGAAACAACTTTAAACCGGAAGAAATCACTTTTGCCAATGTTTGGGGTGTTGCTGATGAAGATATGGCTACAAAAGCAATTCAGGTGATGAGTGCTGAAGCTAAGTCAGGAAAACCATTCTTCAATCATTGGATGACAGTTTCCAATCACAGACCATTTACTTACCCTGACGGAAGAATTGATATTCCGGGAACGGCAAAATCACGTGAAGGTGGTGTAAAATACACTGATTATTCGCTTAAACTGTTCTTTGAGATGGCTAAGAAACAAGACTGGTATAAAAACACTGTTTTTGTGATCATTGCAGATCACTGTGCATCAAGTGCCGGAAAAACAGAACTTCCTATGGATAAATACAGAATTCCTGCAATTGTATTTTCAGAAGGATTTATTCAGCCTCAGAAATTTGATGCTCTGATGTCTCAGATAGACTTAATGCCAACCGTTTTAGGACTATTGAACTTCAGCTACCAATCTAAATTCTTAGGTCAGGATGTATTCAAACCGGAATTCCAGCCTAAAGCTTATGTTGCAACCTATCAGGATCTTGGTTTTATAAAAGACGGACATCTGACCATTATTTCCCCGGTAAAAAAGGTAAAACAATATTCTTTGGAACTGGAAAAAAGCGATCTGGCTCCAGCCTTTAAACTGTATTATGACGAAAAATTATTAAAAAATCCAGACCAGAAACTGGTAGATGATGCTGTATCAGCGTATCAGTCTACATCTTACTGGCTAAAAACGAAACAACTTAACAGATAAATATCTAAATATTTTTAGCATATAATTTGGCGTAAAATATTTAAATTAACGAATAAATTTATTACTATGAAATGGACAGACGACAGAGGCGGAAACGTTGATGACCGCCGTGGTTCCGGAGGAGGAAGTGGTGGTATGATCGTAGGCGGAGGACTTGGAACTTTAATTATAGCAGCCATTGTATTCTTTTTGGGAGGTGATCCATCCGGTATTTTGAATTCCGGCAGTATGCAGCCTTCCGGAAATTCCGGAGAACAGAGAGAGCTTACAGCCGGTGAAAAACAAATCGGGGAAATGGTAAAAATGATGGATGCATGGAATAGCCAGACCTGGAATCAGATTTTTACTGAAAATGGAATGACTTATACCGATCCTGGTATTGTTCTTTTTGAAAACACCACTTCTTCAGCGTGTGGTACAGCTCAATCTGCCATGGGACCTTTTTATTGCCCGGCAGATCAGAAAGTATATATGGATATGAGTTTTTTCGGTGAGCTTCAGCAAAAATTCGGGGCGAAAGTAACGGAATTTACGGTAGCTTATGTTCTTGCCCATGAAGTAGGACACCATGTTCAGACTCTTTTAGGAACTACTCAAAAAGTGGATGCATTAAGAAGAAGCGGAAGATATTCTGAAGAACAGATGAACAGAGTATCCGTGGCTACAGAATTACAGGCTGATTTCTATGCCGGAGTTTGGGCAAAAAGAACAAATGACAGCAAACATATACTGGAACCTGGGGACATTGAGTCTGCCATAGATGCTGCAGAAGCCGTTGGAGATGATAATATTCAGAGAAGAGGCCAGGGATACGTCAATCAGGAAAGCTTCACTCACGGATCATCTGCGCAGCGTAAAGAATGGTTTATGAAAGGGTACAACACCGGAGATATCAGACAGGGGGATACTTTCAACCAATTATTAAAATAGTTTATCAAAATTATTCAGATTATATAAAATAAAAATGCGGCCTTAAAGTAAGGCCGCATTTTTATTTATTGCAATTCGATTGGATTAGAATTTTTCTTAGCTTCTTCCTTCACTCTTTCTTCCATTCTTTTCCTCATGTCCGCAGGGTTCTGATTTCCTCCACCGCCTCCCGGGCCTCTTCCTCCTCCTACTCTCATAGTAGTCGAGAATCCTCCTTGTCCGCCACCTCCTTGGGTCATGAATGACATTGGATCTGTTTTGAATTTCTGCTGCTGTTTCAGATAGTCTGCTCTTTTCACTTTTAATGTATTTCCAAACTGATTCAAAGCAGGCAATTCGGCAATCTTATAGTTTTTCATTAAATCAAAAGAATAATCTCCTTTATCATCTTCTACTTTTACGATCAGTCCCGGAAGCCCTCCGAACTTGTAAGGCCCATCCTGATAAGGAAGATCTGTTGTAAACCATGCCGTCCATTTTCTTCCTCCAAAATCAGTTTCAGCCTTCTGAACTTTATACTCTCCTATTTTTCTTGTTTCTGATTCTATTTTCCAGTTCAGCGGTCTGTCTTCTTCATACGAATAGATATCACGGCCAATTCTGTCTTTGAAATATGTCTTCTGATTAGTCTTATCCTTTTCTACGGAATAGTTGATATTCGTTCTCAGACTTTCCATCTGATCTCGGTTGATACTTCCTCTACCGCCACCTCCCTGAAAGGCTTTTTGCATGATAGAATCTCTTTTGATTCTGTTTTCAGAGTAAAATACAGATTTTTCCGGAGAAATATCCAGATAAGCATTTTCTGTCTTGATGTCTGTTTTATTTTCTGCATCGGGCTTCATAGTCACCTGATACACAAACCTGTTAGTTTGTGCAGAAACATTCTGTATGAAGAGTGCCAATGCGATAATACCTAATTTTTTCATTTATATTTTTTTTATTTTAATTCAATTGGATTCTGATCTATACTTCCGGCAAAAGAATGGTTTTCTGCAGAAGGATTCTGCTGCACAGGGAAACTTTGATTTTCGTTACCCATTCCCCGATGCATTCCACCACCTCCGTGGCCGCCGCCTCTCATTCCACCTCCGTTCATACCACCGCTGTGTCTTCCTCCGGCATTTACATTTCCACCTCCTGTATTTCCGGCTATAGCTTTTCTGTTTTTACCAAACTCCAGTTCCAGTGCAGCTTTATCACCATGAAAATTAACTCTTGTGCTTTGTTTAGCATCGGAATTTAATTGTTCTTCAAAAGCATTTTTAATGGTAATTTTTTTAGCAAGATCAAATTTATAATCTCCTTTATCATCTTCCAGCTTTACAATCAACCCTGGTAATCCTGAGAATTTATACGGTCCGTCAGACAAAGGAATTTCTTTTGTAAACCAAGCTGTCCAGACTCTGCCACCAAATTCCGCAACTGCTTTTTGAGCCGGATATCCGTTTTGTTTTTCAATAAGATTTGTTATTTCCCATTTTATAGGTCTGTCTTCCTGATAATAAATTTGTTTTCCTGCTGTTTTTTCATAATAATACACTTTCTGTTCCGGAATACTCTTCGTAATAAAATATTCAAAGAAAGTAGGTTCAAAATGTTGGGCACCTTCAGATTTTGAAAAATCTTTTTCTTCTTTTTTATGAGCTTCTTTCAATTCTGACCTGAACGAATTAAAAAGAGAATCTCTTTTTAATTTATTTTCACTGATAAATAAAGATCTATCTCCTTTTACATCCAGAAAAGTTCTTTCGCTTTTCATGCTAACCAGATTAATAGAATCCGGGTTTACCAGCGTTTCATAAACATATCTTGTGGTCTGTCCGTAAGACACTGCAGTGAGAAACAATACAAAAAAAATTATTATTTTTTGTCCCATTACCAATTTTCTTTATAGATAGAAAATACCTTTCAAGGTTAAAATCAGAAGTAAAATCTTCACATCAGGATAAGAAATTTATCAAACTTTAACATAAATCATCCCTTTTAAAACCCCTATTAATATCAGAATCATTAAAATAGATATCTTCGATTTGAGATTGCGGAAATTAGTTCGTATTTTTGCATCATTAAATCATTCTAAATAAATACAATGATAAAAGTATCAGACTATGCAAAGGAGAAAGCCATTCAGTTGATGACTGAAGATGGTTTTAACCCTGCTGAAGATTATATAAGAGTAGGGGTGAAAAGCGGCGGATGCTCTGGTTTAGAGTATGTTTTAAAGTTTGATAACCAAAAAACAGACACAGATCAGATATTTGAAGATAATAACATCAAAATTATTATAGATAAAAAATCCATCCTTTATTTGGCAGGAACAACTCTTGAGTATTCAGGAGGATTGAACGGAAAAGGGTTTGTATTTAACAACCCGAATGCATCCAGAACATGTGGATGTGGAGAATCATTTAGTCTTTAAGAAAAGGCCTTAGATCCTAGAGTTCAGATCTCAGAATCATTCTGAATTTTGAAATCTAAAATCTGAAATCTAAAAAAAAGTAATGAGTAAATATACAGAAGACGATTTAAGAGTCGATCTAGAAAATAAAAAATATGAATTCGGTTGGGAAACCAAAATTGATTATGAAGATTTCCCGATCGGTTTAAATGAGGATATCATCCGTGCCATCTCTGCTAAAAAAGAAGAGCCGGAATGGATGACTGAATGGCGTTTGGAATCTTTCAAAATCTGGTTGAAAATGGTAGAGCCTAACTGGGCGAATATCAAATATGAAAAACCGGATTTTCAAGCAATCCGTTACTATGCTGCTCCTAAAGTAAAACCGGAACTGGCTAGTCTTGACGAGGTAGATCCTGAATTGCTGAAAACATTTGCAAAATTAGGAATCAATATCGAAGAGCAGAAAAGACTTTCAGGAGTTGCTGTAGATATCGTAATGGACTCAATTTCTGTGAAAACTACTTTCCAGGATACGTTGGCAGAGAAAGGAATTATTTTCTGTTCAATTTCTGAGGCCATTAAAAACCACCCTGATTTAGTAAGAAAATATCTTGGAAAAGTAGTTCCGAGAGGAGATAACTTTTATGCAGCATTGAATTCCGCAGTATTCTCTGACGGAAGTTTCTGTTATATTCCCAAAGGGGTAAAATGCCCAATGGAGCTTTCCACTTATTTCCGTATCAACCAGGCAGGAACAGGACAGTTTGAAAGAACGCTTCTTGTAGCTGATGAGGGAAGTTACGTTTCTTATCTTGAGGGCTGTACAGCACCGTCAAGAGATGAAAACCAGCTTCACGCAGCGGTAGTGGAACTTATCGCTTTAGACGGAGCTGAGATCAAATATTCTACCGTTCAGAACTGGTATCCAGGTAATGAAGAAGGTAAAGGAGGGGTATTCAACTTTGTAACGAAAAGAGGACTTTGCGAAAGAAATGCAAAAATCTCATGGACACAGGTGGAAACAGGTTCGGCAGTAACATGGAAATATCCGTCTTGTATCCTTAAAGGAGACAATTCTATCGGAGAGTTCTACTCTATCGCTGTAACGAATAACCACCAGTATGCAGATACAGGAACAAAAATGATCCATATTGGAAAAAATACCAAGTCAACGATCATTTCTAAAGGTATTTCTGCAGGAAAATCTCAAAACTCATACAGAGGACAGGTGAAAGTAATGCCTTCAGCAAAAGGAGCAAGAAACTTCTCACAATGTGACTCTTTATTGATGGGTAA
Source organism: Chryseobacterium indologenes (assembly GCF_018362995.1). NCBI lineage: Bacteria > Pseudomonadati > Bacteroidota > Flavobacteriia > Flavobacteriales > Weeksellaceae > Chryseobacterium > Chryseobacterium indologenes. Next base: position 3,536,032 of record NZ_CP074372.1, on the reverse strand, counting down.
TGAATGTGGTGCACACACTTTCCCTTATATTGAAATCAAAGATCCTACTGCACAGTTAGAGCACGAGGCAACGACTTCAAAAATCGGGGAAGATCAGATTTTCTACTGTAACCAGAGAGGTATTGATACAGAAAGAGCAATTGCTTTGATCGTAAATGGTTTCAGTAAAGAAGTTTTAAACAAGCTTCCAATGGAATTTGCTATTGAAGCACAGAAATTACTTGAGATTTCATTAGAAGGATCAGTAGGATAAAATAAATATGGTAGTTACAGAGAGATTAATTTTAAGAAAACCGGCAAAAGAAGATTTTGAACGTTTCTTTGAAATTAATCACGACCCTGAAACCAATATTCATAACCCAAGCGGACCCATGAGCTTTGAAAAAGCAGAGAATACATTTACAAAAATGCTTGATCATTGGGACAGCCATCATTTTGGAAGCTGGGCTATTGCTGAAAAGGAAAGCCCTGAAAATATAATAGGTTTTGGAGGACTGAGCTACAAACTCTACGGAGACAAAGAAAAATTGAATTTAGGCTATCGTTTTGCTTCCCAGGCATGGGGGAAGGGATATGCCACAGAATTCACAAAGAAAGCTATAGATTTTGGCTTTAAGGAGAACAATGAGGAAATATTCGCAATCGTTCGTCCTACCAATATAGCTTCTGTTAAAGTTTTGGAAAAGGCAGGTATGATCAAAATCGGGACTCTTAATGATGTTCCTGGTCAACCTGAAAGTTTAGTATATAGAATTCAAAAATAATTTGTTTAAGCAAATAAAATGTTAGAAATTAAAAACCTTCACGCCAGAATTGAAGATGGCGCAGAAATATTAAAAGGTATTAATCTTGAAATAAAGCCAGGCGAAGTTCACGCTATCATGGGGCCGAACGGAGCCGGGAAATCTACCCTTTCTTCTGTAATCGCAGGAAAAGAAGATTACGAAGTGACTGGTGGAGAAATTCTTTTCCAGGGAGAAGACATCAGTGAAGACGCTCCTGAAGATAGAGCTCACAAAGGGATTTTCCTTTCTTTCCAATATCCAGTGGAAATTCCGGGAGTTTCTGTAACGAACTTTATCAAGGCTGCTTTAAACGAAACAAGAAAAGCAAATGGATTGGAAGAAATGCCTGCAAAAGAAATGCTTGCATTAATCCGTGAAAAATCTGAAAAACTGGGTATCAAGAAAGATTTCCTTTCAAGATCATTAAACGAGGGATTCTCCGGAGGTGAAAAGAAAAGAAACGAGATCTTCCAGATGATGATGCTTAATCCTAAACTGGCTATTCTTGATGAGACCGATTCCGGATTGGATATCGATGCTTTAAGAATCGTAGCAGATGGAGTAAACCACTTTAAAAATGAAGGAAATGCAGTTCTTTTGATTACACACTATCAGAGATTGCTTAACTATATTCAACCTGACTTCGTTCACGTTTTAGCGGATGGAAAAATCATCAAAACCGGTGATAAATCTTTAGCATTAGAACTTGAAGAAAAAGGTTACGACTGGCTTCTTAACTAAGAAGAAGATATATTATTTCAGAGATTATAATTTTGCGGTCATTGATAACATTCTGTAAAAAGAAGAATCTCTATATTAAAAATTGGGTTCCCTATTCCCGGAATAACAATATTTTAGTTAATAAAAAAAGAAAAATGGTGCAAACCACAGATATACCAGTAATGGCATTAAAAGAACAAATTATAGAGAACCATAATGAATTTTTGGAGAGTCTTCGTCACCGGTTTCTGGATGACAGTAGAAAAGCAGCTCTTCAGAGATTTCAAAACGTTGGTTTTCCGACAAAAAAAGACGAAGAATATAAATATACCAATCTAAAGGAAATCACGGAAAAAAGCTACAACTTCTTCCCGAAAGAGAGCCACAATATCACTAAAGAGCAGTTTGATGAACTGCACCTTGGAGAAGAAAATTTTGATTGGATTGTTTTTGTAAATGGTAAACTTCACAAGGAACTTTCAAAAGTTTCTATTGAAAATGTAGAGTTCCTTTCATTCAACTATGCACTGAATGATGAGAAGCATAAAGAAGTTTTTGAAAAGTATTTCAACAGCATTGCTTCTAAAGAACAGGCTTTTACAAACTTAAACCTTGCTTACTGTAAATACGGCTTCTTTTTGAAAGTCCCTAAAAATGTAGTGATTGAAAAGCCAATCCACGTTTTTTATATTTCTCAGAATCAAGAGGAAAATACGTTCTACAATACAAGAAATCTTTTGATCGTTGAAGAAGGAGCAAAAGTAGAAGTGATTGAAAGCCACCACAATTTTGACAGCACATATGTATTGACAAACTCTGTAACGGAGATCTTTACCTATCCTAATGCAAAAGCTGACTGGCATAAGCTTCAGAATGACAACAACACAACATATCTTATCGACAACACGTTTGCAAGACAGGAGAAAGACAGCTTAACTACTGTAAATACTTTCTCTTTCGGAGGTAAACTGGTAAGAAACAACCTTGATTTTATTCATAATGGATCGAATATCAATTCATTTATGAACGGAATCACAATCATCGGGAAAGATCAGCTGGTAGATCACCATACGGCGGTTCACCACAATTTCCCAAACTGTGAAAGTTATCAGAACTACAAAGGAATCTTCGATGGCAATGCACACGGAGTTTTCAACGGAAAAGTTTTTGTAGATAAAATTGCTCAGAAGACAAACGCTTATCAGCAAAACAATAACGTGCTATTAAGTGAAGGGGCAAGCATCGATACAAAACCTCAGTTGGAGATCTTTGCAGATGATGTAAAATGTTCTCACGGATGTACGGTAGGCCAGCTGAATGAAGATGCTTTATTCTACCTGAGAGCAAGAGGAATCTCTAAAAAAGAAGCTCAGGCATTACTATTATATGCTTTCGCAAATGATGCCATGCAGAATATTGATATAGAACCTCTAAAAGAAAAAATTTCAAAGCTATTGGCGGAGAAACTGGGAGTAGATATAGAGTTCTAAGACTTATATATATTGATACACAAAAGCACTTCTTTTTGAAGTGCTTTTTTATTTCTTACGGATTATTCCGTTTATTTCTTTAACCAGCCCTGGTTATCCTTATTATCCGAACGTTTCTTACCGCTATCAAAATTATAAGCCAGTCCTACACCCAACGTCTGCTTCAGCTGTGTTTTCCAGATCTGATTGTGGTCATACAAAAGATCTAGGGTAATATTGGACGAAATATATTTATTGATCTTCATATTTAAGACCGCTCCGTAAGCCAATACCAATCTATCAGGATGATCCAGGTAATTTGAAAATACAGACGCTGTATTCGTCAGATTAATATTCTCCATGATTTTGATCTTATAAATGGCTGTTCCAAGGAAACCGAACTGGAAAAGGGATGAATCACCATCATTTTTAAGGCCGTACGTCCCGGCAGTCTGGAGATCCTTATCTAAAACAAAAGTCCATCTCGCGTTAGCAGGACGTAATGTTACGGTCAGATTATCATTAGGACGGTAGGTAACCCCTGCCCCCACATTCAGGTATCCCGGAGCCATGAAATTGGAGATCTTTTTAGCATCAGGATTGTTCCCGTCTTCATATCCCGGAGCAAACTGAGTCTGAAGCCCGGCTCCTGCCGAGAAATACCAGCTTTCGGCAAATTTTCTACCATAGTTTGTAGAAAGGTTGATAACATCCTGAGTTTTTCTCACTCCTGTTCCCTGGGTATTATTCTGCCCATAGCCCAGAATAATGATGTTTTCCCAAAGATCTTTCCCTTTCTCATACGTCAAGTTATAATTGACACCGGCAAGCCATCCTACGTTGTTGGCTCCACCTCCTACCCAGTTTGAAAAGGCAGCCTGATTAAGCATTAATGTATTTTGTCCCTGAATAGACCAGGCTTTAACGGTATCTGCTGCCGGAGCATCTGTTTTGGTTTCCTGCGCCAAAGCTATCGCTCCAAAAGAAATGGAACTGATCAATAAAAGTTTTTTCATAATAATGATTTATTACAAATGTATAAATAATAATCTACGTCGGAAGAAAATTCACTTTAAAATGAATTTAACATAGTTGATTTTCCGCTTATAACACAATGAAAACAAACCATTTAAACCACCTCATATTATACCGCAAACTTAAGTCAACTTAAAACTACAGTATTTTAAAAGCAAAAAACACCTCATTTCTGAAGTGTTTTTCTATTAAATTGATTTCTTATATTACTTTTTAATCCACCATTGGCTGTCCTTACGGTCAGAGCGTTTCACGCCATTATCAATGGTATAAGCGAATCCGATTCCAAGGGTTTGTTTCAGCTGTGTTTTTTCGATCTGGTTGTGATCATACAGCAAATCAACGGTCACATTGGATGAAATATATTTGTTGACTTTAAGATTTAATAAAGCTCCGTAAGCAAGAACCAATCTGTCCGGACGGTCAAGGTAATTCGAGAAAACCGAAGCCGTATTCGTCAGATAGATATCTTCCATTATTTTCAATTTATAAATTGCCGTTCCCAGGAAACCGAACTGCAATAAAGAAGAATCACCATCACTTTTCAAACCATAACTTCCTGCTGTCTGAAGGTCTTTATCCAATACAAAGGTCCACCTGGCGTTGGTAGGACGCAAAGTTACCGTCAGATCTTCATTCGGTCTATAGGTGATACCCATCCCGACGTTCAGGTAACCTGGGGCCATAAAATTTGAGATCTTTTTGGCTTCAGGATTATTCCCGTCTTCATATCCTGCCGCAAACTGTGATTGTAATCCCGCACCCATAGAAAAATACCAGCTTTTTGAGAATTTTCGCCCATAATTGGTAGAAACATTGATAACGTCCTGCGTTTTTCTTATTCCTAATCCTTTAGTATCATTTTGTCCATACCCTAGGATAATGATATTCTCCCATAGGTCATTGTCTTTTTCATACGTGAGATTGTAATTGATCCCTGCAAGCCATCCTACGTTGTTGGCTCCACCTCCTACCCAGTTTGAAAAGGCAGCCTGATTGATCATTAATGTGTTTTTTCCTATCACTGACCAGTATTTTACTGTGTCTACCACAACAGAATCTTTCTTCAATTCTTCTTGTGCACTTGCATAAATCCCCATAAAAAAGGAAAGAATCAATAAAAACTTCTTCATTACTCAAATAATTTTCACTGCAAAAGTATTAATATAATTTTTTTTAAAGATAAATTCAGCTTAAAGAATGCTAATTCATAAAGTTTAATTCCTTAACAATAAGATATCTCAATAAAATCAATGCCAAATAATAAGTTTAAAAATAAATTTGATACCTTTTGTCTTAAAATCAGATAAGTAGAAATTGATTCATCGACAAATTTTCCGAAATTTATCATTGGCTTTTGATTTGACGTAAAATCCTCATGTTTAAAAATGCAATTTCCAAAAGAGCGATTATATACCCTTTGCTGATGCTTTCTGCGATGTGGTTCGGGTATTTCTTACAAATGCAGGGCTTTTTTCAAAGCTGCTTTGGAGCGATCATTCCACTTTTGCCTGAAGGGCTGCTCGGCATAGTCACATCTCCTCTTTTGCATGGAAATATTGATCATATTATAGGAAACTCTATTCCAATAGCTGCACTTATGTTTTTGCTTTATCAGTTTTATCCTGTGGTTGCGAACAAAGTTTTTATTATTGGCTGGCTGGCAACAGGGCTTTTAGTGTGGCTTCTCCCTCCTATTGACATTCTCTCCGGCGAATATATGTACACATGTACAATCGGAGCCAGTGGTGTGGTGTATGTCCTGGCCTTCTTCCTTTTCTTCAGCGGTGTATTTAAATGGAATACAAAGCTCCTGACCATTTCAATGCTTGTTGTCCTGTATTATGGAAGCTTAGTCTGGGGAATGCTGCCGGAAGAGCTGTTTTATAACATGCAGGAGCCGAGTAAAATTTCATGGCAGGCCCATCTTTCAGGAGCCGTAGTCGGAAGTATAATTGCATTTGCCTTCAAAAATGTTGGAGAAAAGAAGAAAAAGTTCATTTGGGAATTCCCTAATTATTATAGTGAAAAGGATGATAAACTGTGGCAGGAATACAAGGAAAACCATCCTGAAGATTTCATGGAGCTCCCTTATAAAAAAAGAGATGATATCTGGGATCATTTGGATGAATTAAGGAAAAGATAACACTTAATTCACTACATTTGAAAAAAACACACATGATTTCCGAAGAATACTTATATGCAATCGCCCTCCGCGAGTGCAGCCAGATAGGCGACATTCATTTTCATAAACTTGTCCGTACTTTTGGAAGTGCCCAGGAAGCATGGAAAAGGGCAAAGAAAGAATATAAAAAGCTGGAAGGCATAGGACAAAAAACAGTTTCAGACATTGGGAATGACAATCATTTGGAATTCGCAGAAGAAGAATTAAATTTTTGCGAAAAGAATAATATTCAGATCAGGCTGAAACATCTTGGTGAGACACCTTTTCTCCTCAATGAATGTAATGATGCTCCTGCTATTCTTTATCAAAAAGGAAACATTGATGATTCAGTTTCCAAAGTAAGCATTGTCGGAACCAGAAATATGACATCGTATGGCCGACAGTTTATTGAAGACTTCTTTGAAGCCTCTCAGTCTTCTACTTATTTATCAGTAAGCGGACTTGCTCTGGGAGTTGACAAAGAGGTTCATGAGCAGTCTATCTCTCATCAGAAACCTACAATAGGAGTTCTTGCACATGGCTTTCAATATTTATATCCGGCAAAAAACAGGAAACTTTCCGAGAAAATTCTTCAGGAAGGAGGAGCATTAATCACGGAGTTCAGTTCTTCTAAAAAACCAGACCGTGAAAACTTCATCCAGAGAAATAGAATTGTAGCAGGGATATCTCCGGCAACCATTGTGGTGGAAACCGGTTTTGGAGGAGGATCTGTAAGCACGGCCGCTTTTGCCAATGATTATAACCGGGATGTTTTCGCTCTTCCCGGAAAAATTACAGATCTCTGCAGCCAGGGATGTAATCAACTGATTTTCCATAATAAAGCAACAGCTATTTCTACCATAAAAGATCTTATCGGTATGCTGGGATTTAATGCTCCTAAAGAAAAAATTGAAGAGTTATTTCCTTATAGTGAGACCACAATACAACTTTCTGATAATCAATATTTAATATATAAATCCATTAAAGACCAGCCTCAGATTTCTTTGGATGATCTGTCCCAGAAAATTGAGCTTCCTACTCACAAAATCTTACCAATAATTTTGGAATTGGAACTTTTAGGGAAAGTAAAATCATTTTCCGGGAGGCAATTCATCGCAATTTAAGATTTAATGATTTCTTAATATTGCATTATTTCACACATAACATTTCATTTTTAATAAAATTTGATCGCAAATTATTAATTTAATAATATTACGAAACATTATTATTTAATTTTTAACAATGTTGAAATACAGTGTTGTGAATCTTGAAAAAAAAATTAAATTTGTTGACAATAATATTCAACCTTAATATATGGAACAATATAATATTGACCAGAAAATCCAAGAGTTTATTGCAAAAATTGAAGCAAAAAATCCTAACGAACCGGAGTTCTTACAGGCTGTAAAAGAAGTTGCCGTAACTGTAATTCCATTCATTGCTACTAAAAAAGAATACACCGGAATGAAGCTGCTTGAAAGAATGGCTGAAGCTGAAAGAATTATTATTTTCAGAGTTCCATGGGTTGATGACAAAGGAGAAATTCAGGTTAACAGAGGTTTCAGAATTCAAATGAACTCTGCAATTGGGCCATACAAAGGAGGAATCCGTTTCCACCCTACTGTAAACTTATCAGTTCTTAAGTTCTTAGCTTTTGAACAAGTATTCAAAAACTCTTTGACAACTCTTCCAATGGGAGGTGGTAAAGGAGGTTCAGATTTCGACCCACAAGGTAAATCTGACATGGAAGTAATGCGTTTCTGCCAGGCTTTCATGACAGAATTATGCAAGCACATCGGTCCTGAAACAGACGTACCTGCAGGAGATATCGGTGTTGGAGCAAGAGAAATCGGGTATTTATTCGGACAGTACAAGAAAATCAGAAACGAGTTTACCGGAGTTCTTACTGGAAAAGGTCTTGCTTACGGAGGTTCATTAATCCGTCCTGAAGCTACAGGATACGGTGTAGTATATTTTGCTGAGCAGATGCTTAAGACTATCGGACAAAACTTCGAAGGTAAAACAGTAACTGTATCAGGTTTCGGAAACGTAGCATGGGGAGTTATCAAAAAAGCAACTGAACTAGGTGCTAAAGTAGTAACAATCTCTGGACCAGATGGATACATCTATGATAAAGATGGTATCAGCGGAGAAAAGATCGATTATTTATTAGAGCTTAGATCTTCAGGAAATAACAGAGCTGAAGATTATGCTAAAAAATATCCTTCTGCTGAATTCCACGCTGGAAAACGTCCTTGGGATGTGAAGTGTGACGTTGCGTTCCCTTCTGCAACTCAAAATGAATTAGATTTAGATGATGCAAGAAAATTAGTTGAAAACGGATGTGTTTGTGTAACTGAAGCGGCTAACATGCCTTCTACACTAGATGCAATCAACTATTTCTTAGATAATAAAGTATTATTCTCTCCTGGTAAAGCTTCCAACGCTGGAGGTGTTGCTACATCAGGATTAGAGATGACTCAGAACTCTATCCGTCTTAACTGGACTTCTGAAGAAGTTGATGCAAGATTAAAGGAAATCATGATTGGTATTCACAAAGCTTGTAGAGACTACGGAAAAGACGAAGACGGTTATGTAAACTACGTAAAAGGTGCAAATATTGCCGGCTTCGTAAAAGTAGCAGAAGCAATGCTAGCTCAAGGAGTTGTGTAACAGAAAAAATAAAGGTTGGGAAAAATTCCCGACCTTTTTTGATATAGCCTGTTCCCGGGATAATGGGAAAAAAGTAAAAAGTGAAAGGAGAAAGCGCTGCTATATGCAGCGCTTTTTTTATTTTTATAGTATGAAAAACACTTTTAAAAATATTGATGAATATATTCTTCTGTTCCCGATAGAAGTACAGGAAAAGCTGCTTGAACTGAGACAAGCCATCCATTCACAGGTTCCTGATCTGGAAGAATATATTGGATATCAGATGCCGGCTTTCAGGTACAAAGGAAAACCTTTGGTTTATTTTGCCGCGTATAAAAAACACATTGGCTTTTATCCCGGAGCTGAAGGAATCCGTAATTTTGAAACAGATTTTAAGGAAAGAAAATATACGTTTTCCAAAGGAGCTGTGCAGTTTCCGATTTCTGGTGATCTCCCGCTGGACTTAGTCAATAAGATTGTCCGGTTCAAAGTAGAGGAAATTGAACAAAAAAAATCCTGAAATACAAGATTTCAGGATTCCGACTAGTGTTTGCTAAAGCGATTTTACTTTTTTTTCTTTTTGTCTTTCTTTTCTTCTTTTGGTGCATCCGCAGGTTTAGTAGCATCTGTAGGTGTTGTACTTACGGTTGGGTCAGTTGCAGGAGCAGTTTCCGTTGTAGTAGCAGGTGTTTTTTCCTGTTGAGTCTTTGGATCCGAAGGACTTGTAGTCTGTGTATTCGGTTGTTGTGTTTGAGTTGTCGTTGGGTTATTAGTAGAAGTATCGGCCGGCTTTTGTGTTGTTGATTGTGCTGATACTGCGATTACTCCGACTAATGTAAACGCTGCCGTTAAAAATAACTTTTTCATAATGTAATATTTAAATGATTGTTTAACTTAAACGAAGCATCATTTATAAAATTATGTGTAATAAGCTTATTTAACGTACTTTATAATTATTTAAGAGGAATTTGCAAAAAATAATTCTAACGAATTTAACTGGAGCACCGAAGTTTGAAGCTGGAAATTCATCACAATTGAACCATCACTTCGCTAATGTAATAACTTCTCTCTCCCATCTTCCTGCTTCTATCTTTTAGAGCTACTTCGCTATATTCTTCATCATTTTTTCTACGAATTCAAAGGCGGCCGGGCAGATCACTGTATTTTTCAGCATCAAATTATTAATCTGGTAGATCTTTTTACGGTCTGTATGAGGATATTCCCGGCAGGCTTTTGGCCTTACTTCATAGATAGAACAGGTATTGTCACTGTTCAGGAAATAGCAGGGAAGATTTTGCAGTACTTTATCATTGTCTTCGTCTACTCTTAAAAACTTTGCTTCAAAATCTGCAGATTTCATCCGTAGATGTTTGGCAATACGCTCAATATCCTTTTCGGTATACAAAGGACCGGTTGTTTTGCAGCAATTGGCACATTGTAAACAGTCTATTTCATCAAAAACTTCATCATGGGTTTCCTGCACAATATAATCGAGGTTTTTGGGCGGTTTTTTCTTCAATCCGTCCAGAAATTTCTTATGCTCCTTCTGCTTCTGTATTGCTTGTTTTTTATAAAAATCTAAATCCATTTATTCATTATTTCCAGCTGAATCCGGAAGTTTTTCTTTCTTATATTCATTTATTTTATCCAGATCCAGAACCGTTGAGAGATTTTCTTTGTTAGGATAGTACATAGGGACAAATTTAGCTCCATACACAATTTCTCTGGTCGTATAAGACGACCGCTGGACTACTGTATTGGAAAATACTTCATCAAATGCACGTACCTGCACAATAAGTTCAAGGTCGGTATTTTTAAAGTCTTCTTCAGAAAAACCATAAAATGGAGAGTTTTCATCTATTTTATGTACTACAGTCCAGTTAAGAGCCAGTGTATTAATCTTACTCAGCTGAGTAGTAAGCCTGTAAAAATTACTTTTTGCAACTCCGTTTTCTATCACTTCAATGGCCACAGATACAATTACGTCTGCATCCGTCAATGCATTATTCTTATAAGGAGCCAGCCTGAACATTAACGCTGAAGATCCCTGAAAAGGGGCAATAACTGCTATATCAGAAAATCTCAGATATGCTCTCGGTCTTGAAAATCTTCCGTAAAAAAGTCCCGTTGCAATGGCAAAGGTAAGCAATCCCAGAAAAGCCTCAAATGTAGCCACCAGACTTGCCAAAAATCCCACCGGAGCTATTCTTCCATATCCAACTGTTGTAAACGTCTGGGAACTGAAGAAAAAAACGTCGATAAATTCATTCAACGGATCGCTTTTATCTATCCCGGTAAGATGTTCTACCCCTATCAGGTAATAGATCATTGCAAAAAGAAGATTGATCAGAATGTAGGCTATGACCAGATAAGAGATAAAGCGAAATGAAGAAAGATTCAGCATGGTATGATACCAGCTTAGCCTGTTGAAAACATTCACTCCTCTTCTCTGAACATTCGGAAGGCCATCTTTATTGATAAATCTTCCGGAGGCATTAGTTCCGAAGCCACTGTTCTCCGCATTTTTCTGACGGATCTTTTTTCTGAATCCTCCTGTCATTTTTTAAGCATTTATTTTTTGCACAGTTTAAATTTCAACAGCAAACCTAGAATTTGCTTATCTGTTTTCTACTGTTTCCGGTACAAAGATAAAATATTGTTTTGATGAATTTTATCAATTGATTCATTTGAGTTTTAATTTGATTTTGGAGTACATTTGAACTATGAAAAAGCTTGAATCAAGAGAGGATATTGAACACCTTGTCAATTCATTTTATACAAAGGTCACTAAGGATGAAACCATAGGATTCTTCTTTAATGATGTCGCTAAGGTAGACTGGGATAAACATCTTCCTAAAATGTATTCTTTCTGGGAATCTATTCTTTTCGGGCAGATGTCTTATAAAGGAAATCCAATGGGCGTTCATTTCCCGATTAATGAAATACAGGCTATGGAGCAGAAACATTTTGACCGATGGCTAGAGCTTTGGCGTACTACTATTGAGGAGAACTTCGCAGGGGAAAACGCAGATATGGCCATTTACAAATCTGAAAACATAGCAAAACTAATGGCTTTCAAGATGGAATTGGCGAGAAGGCTGTAGTGAGTTACGGGATACAGGATTCTCAGAATCTATTTTATGGGGGCCTTTTTATCTAAGGAACGATTACCGTAAAGATATATGCGGCCAGGTTTACCAGTAAAACGGTTCCGTACAGAACATTGGTCTTACCGCGACTTAATGAAAGCATAACTATAAATACGGATAAGGAAAGCAGAATAATATCTTTTTTGTCCAAACCAAGTACCAAAGGAATATCATACATAATACAGACAACTGACACCGCAGGAATCGTTAATCCGATACTTGCCAATGCAGAACCTAATGCCAGATTTAAGCTTGACTGAATCTGATTAGCCCTGGCTGCACGGATTGCCGCTACTCCTTCGGGAAGAAGAACAACGGCCGCAATAATGACCCCTACCAAAGATTTTGGAGCGCCAAGGCTTCGTACCATTCCTTCTATTGTATCCGATAATCCTTTTGCCATAAGCACTACAATAACAAGGCAAACCACGAGAAAACCAAAACTAATAAGCGTTTTTGTCAGTGACGGAATATAATGCTCGTCAGGATGCTCGTCAGGAACAATAAAATAGCTTCTGTGACGAACGGTCTGTACCATCAGGAAAATACCGTAAATGACAAGACAGGCAATGGATATGAAGATAAGCTGAGCTTCGTTATAGAAAGGTCCGTTGACACTTGATGTAAAATTAGGAAGAACAAGAGTAAGTACCAGGATTGAAACAATACTTACCAGATAAGTAGTTGCTGAAGTTCTTGCAAAAAACTGCTCATGATATTTGACACCGCCTACAAGAATACATATTCCCAGAATTCCGTTAAGAATAAGCATTACAGCGGCAAAAACCGTATCTCTGGCCAGCGTGATCGCCTGATCTCCGCCGGCCACCATCAGCGAGATGATAAGCGCAACTTCAATAATGGTGATACAAAGAGCCAGAATAATGGTTCCGAAAGGTTCTCCTACTTTATGAGCCACCACTTCTGCATGATGTACCGCCGATAAAACACTCCCAATCAATAAAATTCCCGCAAGAATGTCATAAAGCACTCCAGTTCCCATTAGTCCGGAAAAGTAGTACCCTACCGCAAGGAGAGGAAAAATATAGGTGTAATGTAAAAATTCTTTAAGTCTCATAAAGTGACTACAAAATACAAAAAATCTATAGAAATTTCAATATCAAAAGAAAATATTAATAATATTTTAATGAGGCCAGAAGTTAAAGTCCTGATAATCCGTAAACATATGAAACAGAAGCCCGATTCCTATAATTCTGATATTTCCTTTAAAGAACAGCAGCAAAAAATACACCGCAATAGCATAATAGGAATGCAAAAAATGAAAACCTATACTTTCTCTTGACGGATCAAAAACAGGAGTGGCAAAAAGGTGGTCCAGATCTACCAGCATTGTAGCAAGGAGAATAAAATAAGCTTTCTTCCAGTTTTTACGATAAAAAATCAATGCAATAAAGACCGGAAAAACGAAATGCAGGAAATAATGTGTAAAGGTTTTGAATAATGCGATGTCTGATGGAGCCATTAATAGATAATTTTATTCGGTTTCTCTGGTTACCAGCGTAAAATTAAGGGTAATTCTCCGTTTTTCGCTTTTATTTTCACCCAATAATCCTGCGACTTATTTCCATACAACACATACTCTATATCTGAAATGATTCTTTTTTCAGTATTGCCCAGCGTTTTCAAAGAAGAATACAGCAGGGCACTGTTTCTGATGAAAATGTAGTTTTCTTTTAACTGGGGTGATAAAGCTATGGGGTTTCTGGTTGATTTTATGACAACACCGCCATTATTTTGGTTGATTTGATTAGGCTGGAAAGGGATTCCGGTAAATTGATTTTCGCTATTGATCCACTTTTTAGACTGGAAATATGCCCAGGTTTTCCCCGGATCATCACTTTTAATATCAATGGTATAATCAGGCTGTGTGATTTTTTGAAAGGTCTTTTTTTCAACCTCATTGAAATTATCGTCATATTCATAACTGATAATCGTATCATTGACCTGTTTAAGGTCTGCCGTTGCTTTCAGATAAACAGCTTGTGAAGAATCAGCAATACTTTTATTGAAAAAACGGCTAAAATTCCGGATGTTTTCTTTGTCTAATTCCAGATCAAGAAAGTGATTTCCCTTTTGGAGTTTGGAAGCGACAGCATTAAGAATTTCAGAGTTTGAATTGTTTTTAATTTCAATTTCATCATCATTCAATTCAATAGAAAAGTTTTGAATTTTCTTCCCGGAAATGAAAGAAATGCTTCCGGCCGTGTTATGAATAAACTGATCTGCATCCCGGACAGAGTTTGAAGAAGCCTGAATCTCTTTTTGGATGGCTTCAAGTGCCAAATCTGAAGTTCCCGCAATACAATGATTCCCGTTGATCATAAGAAAAATCTGATCTTTCTGAAAACGGTTGTTTCCTTTATCTGCAAAGCTCTGCTTCTTTAAAAAAGCAATGAATTTTTGGGAATCTTTAAGTTCTAAAACACTGTACCATTCGGAAAACTTCGTGTCTTTAATATGGAAAATCTGCAGGAAATCCGGAATTCTGATTCCTGAATCTTTCAGTGAGCCTGTGCTTTTACCTTTAGCCTTATTTCCTGACCAATGAGAAGGATGTGTAGCCAGGCTGAAGAGATATTGTCCCGTTACTTTTTTTATATCAATTAAAATTACTGCATCTGCATTTTCAGGAAGATATCTGAGGTTCTTATTTTTATGAAAAACCACAAAATATGCTGCAACAGCGAGCAATACAACTAACGGGACAATAATCTTCTTTTTGTTCATCTATAAAATTTGTGGTTTCTCTTCTTTTTCTTTTGTTTTAAAAACCTGATCGAATACATCAAAGAAATACATTAAGCTGTTTTCTGAAGAATCTTTAATATTATAATTCATTTCAGTCTGGATGCTCTCCCCTTTCACTTCTGTCTTATAATACAACTCTCCTACATTTTTTCTGATGGCATCCAGTGCCTTTCTCTCTTTAGGAGTTTTGAATTCTTTATCTAAACCTGTTAAAAGTTTCTGGATATCCAATCTTCCTGACAAAGGATATTTTGCAGAATCTTTCGCCCATTTTCTGGAAATATCGGATTGGTTTACGGATAAGATATTGTCTGCAGAGCTCATCAGATATACTACTCCATCCTTTACTGTAAAGAACAGCTGATCTACATATCCACCATTCTTTTCATCTTTAAAGGTATATAGGTTTCCTTTTTTAGAGAATCTTTTAGACAGTTTTTTATTGGTTGTAAGCAAATCAAAAATACGGTTCCAGTAGCCCTCATTTTCTGTTGCAAAAGCAAAAGTAAAGTTGGGAACAGCGATATCTTTGGTTTTCTTTACTTCTTTTTCGTTGAAGTCAGCATCGTATTCGTAATCAGTGTACTCTACTTTTTTAGACTTCAATTCATTCAAAACAAAGATTCCGTTTCCTGGTGCTATTTTGGTAATAGCCTCTTCATCCAGAACAATTTTCATGGTTTCCATAATGAGCTCCATTTCTTTTTTGTACTCATTTTCTCCGGAATCCTGAAGCAGGCTGTACATCAAGTCGAAACATTTCGCCCCATTCACATTCATTGCATAGTAACCAACGCTTTTTTCATTGATCAGTTCCAGCAGTTTTTTGTTTTTCTTCCCTTTATAAATAGCAGATATATTCTTCTGAATTTCAGCATTTTTATGTTGGTAATTATTAACAAGCCTTACTTTATCTTTATCAAAATACAGATTGTAAGAATAGTTGGAATTGTACATATTCTTAAAGAACTGCCCATAGCTGTAGAACTTTGTCATCTTGCCATAGATCCCTTCATTTACAATTCTCCCGTAGTCTGTGTAGACAAAAACATCGGAATTGGTATCTCTGAACGACAACATTTCTTTTGGAACTTCAATTTCCAGATTTGAACTGAAGTACTGATCAAAATGATCTTCAGCATTCTTTTTAACGACCTTAAAGTTTTCTTTGCGGATGGAATCCTGCTCTTTTTTGTAAGCTAAATCCTCTTCTTCATCGTAAGCATAAGCGTCATCAGGCATTTCCTCTTCATTTTCAGCACTCTCCTTCTCTTTAGGGTATTTATGGTGTTTCTGAAGGTATTTGATATCTTTTTGGATTCTTGCAATCTCGTTGTTGTTATCCTTGATGCTTTCTTTAAGATACTTGATATCGTCCTTAAGGTTTTTGATTTCTTCTTTGTAATCAAAAGGCTTTTCCGGCTCATCAGTATAAGCAGTATCTCCTGCTTCTGCGTAAACGGAGTCAACGGCAACGGCAGTACTGTCTGCAACCGCTTCTGTTGCCCAAAGATCTTTGTAAGGTTTGGTATAGCTTATCATCCTAAGAACCGCACGGTTTCCGTTCCAGGCAACAAAAATATCGTCATTGATATCTACATAGGAATAGTTCTTTCTATTAGAAACTTCCTGCCCTTTTTTCTTGACAGAATTAATGAATTCCTGAAACTTTTCCTTATTATCAATGATAAAATGAGTATTATACGCTTTTATAGAGTCATTAAAGCTTGCATAATGGTATTGAACAGCATCGTATTTGATTCCGGTTTTGGAATAATCTGTCCATGAAAGGTTTTCTTTGGTTTCTTTGTTCTTTTTGCTTAATTCATGTAGCAAAGGATTCAGTTTATTCCAGTTGATTTTATTATTAAGCTGTTTCCCGTTGACTTCCATATAAAATACAGCATCAGCAGGAATTTTCATACTATTTTGGGCAAAAACCAGTGTAAAACCAAAGAGTACAAAAATAATTTTTTGTGTTTTTAATAAGATAGATTTCATGACTATAGTTTAGAAATTTATTGAAAAAGAATAGTGTTTTGTATTTGTTTTTTCTGAAGAATCAGATCCAGGATATCAGCCTCCAGTTTGAGCGCTTTTTTATTGGGTGAAAGCACATAAGCATTGTTGGTTTGTGATTTCACTGTACTTTCAAACTGCATGATGGAAGTATATCTGGCATCATTAAAGACTTCTTTATCCGCCTTGCTCATCTTTTCGTAATCTGTTTTGAATGTATTGACCTTATTTCTTGTCAATGTCTTTTTTTCAAGATTCTGGCTGTAAATTTGAGTAGGAATCATTTTACCCAATATATTCTGAGCTTTAAGTTTTTCCAGTCCGGCATTGATGTTTTCAATCTTTTTGAAGTTACAGCTCAGTTTGATGATATAATTATCAAAATCCATGGAGGTTTTTACGTTGCTGATTCCGGGAGTTCCTTTGAAAATTTTTGCCGCTTCATTGATTTTATTTTCAATATCTGCTTTTTTCGGAACTTTTTTCCCGTTGATGGTTTCCATTTTGGAGATTGAGGCCAGCCTTGTTTTGCTTTTGCTGGCATTCAGAATGATGGTATACTCTCCTGTACCGTCTGCCTTTACATTCACTTTATCAAGAATGTCGAAACAACTGGTCAGGAACAGCAAAGGGATACATAGAAGAAATAATCTGAGAAAATTTTTCATGATTGGGTTTAAAACCACAAAATTACTCAATTCTGACCTTAAAACCTTATCATCTTTGATTTTTTGAGCATAAATAGCTGTTTTCAGGTACTTAAATATGGCCTTTCAGATAATCCTGACGAAGATCTTCGTCCAGCTTTTCAATAGCATACCGAAGACAGGTTCTGGGCATTTCTTTGTAATATTGGTTCAGGTAGCTGATCAATTCTCCTTCATTTTTATTTCCCATTTCGCGTAACAGCCATCCATTAGCTTTATGCATCAGATCATGAGAATGCTTCAGGTTTCTGGTTACGAATTCTTTAGTAAGATCAAATGACCCTTTTTTTATATAATGCATCGTCCCGACAACGGCTACTCTTTTGTGCCACATCTCCTCAGACTCCGAAAGTTCTCTGAGAAGATATTCTTTCTGATTTTCAAAAGCGTATCTGCCAAGAATCTTATAACAGGTAGAATCTACAAGGTCCCAGTTATTGACGTAAGTGAGGTGATCAAGATAAAAAGCAACCACTTCTTCTTTTACCGCTTTATCTTTTGTTTTTTCAAACTTTGAAATCAGCATAAAAAGAGCTGTCAGTCTGTGTTCATGGTATCTGGAAGAGAGTAATGTACTGAGTTCTTCCAAATTTATTTTCGGATAATATTCTTTGGCAACAGACCTCTGATCCGGAACTTTCACGCCCAGAAACAGATCTCCTTCACCATATTCTCCTTTTCCGGTTTTGAAAAATCTTGGAAAGAATTCTGCCTTCTCAGGAATGGACAAAACAGCTAGTGCTTCCTGTATTTCTTTAACGATACTCATATCCGGAACGACTGTTATTTTTGTGATTTAAGCTTTCTCTTCTAAAGTAATATTCTCCTGTTCTTCCTCTTCTTTTGCAATCTTATTAGGATTGGCCACCTTGGCAATAGTAAGCCCCTGAACAATGATCGAGAAGACGACTACACAGTAGGTAATACTTAAAATAATCTCACTATACTCACTTTTAGGAATAGACATCGCCAATGCAATGGAAACCCCTCCACGGATTCCTCCCCAAACCAGAACTTTTACCGTCTGCGGGCTGAAACTTCTTCTCAAAGAGGTAAACTTCGTAGGTCCCCAGATTGAAATAAATCTTGCAAACAACACAACTACAATTGCTGCTAAGCCCGGAATCATAAAGTGCTTAAGATCTTTAATCATCAAGAGCTCAAACCCAATGAACAGGAATAATACGGCATTCAGGATTTCATCAATCAGTTCCCAGAATTTGATAAGATAATCCTGCGTGACAGATTTCATTTTGAAACTTCTGTTGAAATTCCCCATAAATAATCCTGCTGCCACCATAGTCAACGGTCCTGAAATATGCATCTGTCTCGCAATAAGATAACCTCCCATCACTACAGAAAGTGTTACTAATACTGAGATAATATAATCATCCACTTCACGCATTAATCTTGAAGTAACCCAACCTAACAGAACACCCAGTAAAAGACCTCCTCCTGCTTCTTTAAGCAAAAGCAATCCGATTGTTTCAACACTTAAATCCACTTCTTTTCCGATCGCCAGCTGCAGGATTACTGTAAAGACCACAACCGCCATACCATCATTGAAAAGAGATTCTCCGGCTACTTTTGTTTCCAGTGATTTGGATACGTTAGCCTGTTTCAGAACACTCAAAACCGCCACCGGATCAGTAGGTGAAATCAATGCTCCAAAGACAAGACAGTAGATGAAAGGAAGTTTAACCCCAACATAAGGCAGTAGATAAAACATTCCGAACCCTACTACAAAAGTAGAAATCACAACTCCCACCGTGGAAAATATCACTACAGGTCTGAACTGCTCCTTCAGGTCATTAATATTAATATGAATTCCTCCTGCAAAAAGAAGAAAATTAAGCATAGCTCCCATCAGAACTTCCGTAAAGTCGATACTGTTCATCAGGTTGTGAAGGTGTCCGAAAGTTCTCGGAAGTACTGTTTCTCCGAACATTACCAGAAAAATAGACACCACAATGGCGATCACCATAATTCCGATAGTACTTGGAAGTTTTAAAAATCTGTAATTGAGATATGCGAATATTGATGCTAATACGATTAACGCTGAAAATGAATAATATAATTCCACTAAGTGTTTCTTATTTTATGATTAATTGGTGAGTTCCAAATAGAGTATTTTAATATAGAGCTGCTGCCCCTCTTTTTCCCAAACATCAAACATGCCATCCTTAGCAGGTTTTGAGCTTCTCGTATAATCCTGTCCTATATTCAGAATGTTCAGCAGAATATATTCATCTCCTACAGAATTGACGATATAGGCTGTTTTTTCAGATTTGCCGTCTCCTGATATTTTTATTCCTTCCGTAAGCGAACGAAACTGATTCAGGTGATGCATAAAATTGCTGCCATCCTTCAAAGAATCATAGGCTCTGAGAAGGATCAGCAAAACATCCAGATTCGTAGGATCTTTATCATACAAGGCTTTTCCCTGCTTGATACAGTCTGCAAAATTATTCTGTTTAAAGGCTTCAGCAAGGCTTTTAAAGCTATCATCTGAAGTACTTATCTTATCTTTCCTGAAATTTCTTCCATAGTAAAGATATTGTGACTCTATACTGTCCAAAGACTTTGGATATCCTTTATATTTAAAAATAAGCTTCTCGTAATTATAAGGAGAATCAGAATTTTTGAGACTTTTCTCAACAGCTTTTAAATCAAGTTTTGATTTCTGGCTGAAACCAAAAACCGAAAATATGATGAATAAAAGGAAAAAGTGATATTTCATTAATTGTTGCTTTCTTCTTCCTCGTCGTTATCGAAATATTCGAAAAGGAAATCGTTGTATGGAAATCTGGAAATATGAATCTTCATTACCTCATCGTAAATCATTTTCTTCATTTCCGGAAAGTTTTCCTTCGTTAAAGCAGAAATAAATACCGTTGGGTATTTTGATTTCCCCATCCATGTTTTTTTCCACTCTTCCAGAGAGATATTTTTACGGGTTGATGGTGTAAGATCATCATCATCCTTTTTCTCATAGCTGAAATCATCGATCTTATTGAAAATCATGATCATTGGTTTCTGATGAGCATTAATTTCCATCAAAATATGATTTACAGATTCTATGTGATCTTCAAAGCTTTCATGAGAAATATCTACCACATGGATCAAAAGATCAGCTTCACGAACCTCATCCAAAGTAGATTTGAATGATTCTACCAGCTGAGTTGGCAATTTTCTGATAAACCCTACCGTATCCGTAAGCAGGAACGGTAAATTTCCGATTACCACTTTTCTTACTGTGGTATCCAAAGTGGCAAATAGTTTATTTTCTGCAAAAACCTCAGATTTTGAAATGGAATTCATCAAAGTAGATTTTCCAACATTGGTATATCCTACCAAAGCTGCACGAACTACTTTCCCACGGTTATTACGCTGGGTCGCCATCTGCTTGTCAATGGTCTTCAGTTTTTCTTTCAGCAATGTAATTCTGTCACGGATAATACGGCGGTCAGTTTCAATTTCCGTTTCCCCCGGACCCCTCATTCCGATTCCCCCTTTCTGACGCTCAAGGTGAGTCCACATTCTCGTCAATCGCGGTAAAAGATACTGATATTGTGCCAGCTCTACCTGAGTTCTCGCATAAGAAGTCTGGGCTCTCTGAGCAAAAATATCAAGAATAAGATTGGTACGGTCCAAAATCTTAACCTCCATATCTCTTTCCAGGTTTTTAAGCTGTGAAGGAGAAAGCTCGTCATCGAAAATTACAGTTCCGATCTCGTTTTCTTTTACATATTCTTTTATCTCAATTGCTTTTCCGCTTCCGATGAAGGTTTTGGAATCCGGCTGAGTCAGTTTTTGGGTAAAACGCTTTTGTACGGTTGCTCCGGCTGTGAAAGCTAAAAACTCAAGTTCATCTAAATACTCCGTCAGTTTTTCTTCGTCCTGATTCTGGGTAATAACACCCACCAAGACTGCTTTCTCATAGTTATGTTCTTTCTTTTCTAACATTAAGTTCTGTCTATGTTTATGATTTTTACAAGTTAATATTTTTCAGAAAAAAAACAAAATCAATTTTTATTTAATAACATATTTTAATATAAATTTAAGTTTACTGATGAAGGTCTTGTAAAAAATTAATAACTTTATGTAATAAATTATTGATTGTTAAATATTTAAATTAAAAACTAATCTCCGGAATATCATGATTACCCATATTAGATGTATGATTATTGATGATGATGAACTGGACAGACTGGTTCTTCAGCATTATATCAAACAATACCAAAACATTGAGATTGTTGCCTCTTTTGATTCTGCAGAAAAGGCAATTCCCTATCTTGATCTCCCTATAGATCTTCTGATCACAGAAACCAATTTACGGGGAATGTGCGGGCTCGAATTCCGGAAGCTAGCCCATAAGATTCCTGCCTGTATTTTTGTAAGCTCACATCCGGAACTGGCTGCCGGAGTTTTTGAGACAGATACCTTAGATTTTATTACCAAACCACTTACCGCAGAACGTTTTCATTATTCTATGGAAAGGCTTTTCGATTTTTTTGAGGTAAAAGAGAAATGCAAATGTTATGATGCCATGGTAGGAGAAAACTGCATTAAGATAAAAGAAGGTGGAAATATTTTTCAAATCAAAATGAAAGACATCCTGTACCTGGAAGCTCTGAAAGATTATACAAGGATCATTACCCTTGAAAAAAACCACTGTATTTTAAATTCTCTGGGAAATCTCCTGCAAAAAAACTTTTTTGACTCTTTTGTCAGAATACACAGAAGCTATGCGGTTCCCCGCCACCTCATCCGCGGAAAGAACTGCCACGAAATAGAACTGGCGCATCATATCAAACTTCCTATCGGACGCACCTACAAGGATAATCTTTCTTTTTTTAATCCTTAAAAAGACTAACCAAACTTCTACTGTAATTCACAAAATGCCATTGGTCGATTATTTCTGCCGTTGGTCTATTTTCCTACCATCCAATTGAGATAGGTGGTAATTTAGTCTTCCCAAATTCCCCAAGAAAAACACATCTATTAATCACCAAAACTGTTATCCATGGAAAGAATATCTATTTATTGTATTATGCTGTCTGTCTTTTCCATTCCCATACTGCACGCACAATCTGCAGTTTTGGCAACCGGACTGGACGCTTCAGCAGCTAATGGTTTTGTTTCTTACAGTGTAGGCCAGATGACCTATCTAGAAAAAGGAACAGGACAGGTTCTCGAAGGTGTTCAACAGCCTTACGAAATTATTACTCTTACTTCCCTTGAAACTTCTTCTGAACTCACAGGCATTTTGCTCTACCCCAATCCTTTCAGAGATTATTTGTATTTGGATTTTACCTCAAATAATTTTAAGGGATCAGAGTATCAGTTATTCGATGCCCAAGGTAAGCTGGTAAAAAAAGATAAGATCTCAGAATCAAAATCTGAGCTTAATTTCTCCTCACTTCCTTCTGCAATGTACATCATCAGGATCACTCAAAATGGAGAAAATATTAAAACATTTAAAATCATCAAAAAATAAAATGCCATGAAAAAAATATTATTACTGTTTTGGATCCTGACTGGTTTCTTTATGGGACTTTCTCAGGCTCCGGAAAAAATGAGCTACCAGGCTGTCATGAGAAACGGTTCCGGACAACTCTTAGTCAATCAAGGTATAGCCGTGAAAGTAAGCATATTACAGGGATCTCCTGCCGGCGCCGCAGTCTATTCAGAAAGGCTCACCGGAAATACCAATGCCAACGGGCTTATCAGCCTTGAAATAGGAACAGGAACTGTACTTACAGGAACATTTTCCACCATCGACTGGCCTGCAGGAAGCTATTATTTAAAAACAGAAACTGACCCTGCCGGAGGAACCAGCTACACTATAGTAGGCACCAGCCAGCTGCTAAGCGTACCTTATGCTATGTATGCCAAGTCTGCAGGCGGAGGCAGCGGAAGTTTTGCTATTCCTTACAGCACAACCGTTAATAATGCTTCCACGCTGTTTTCATTAACCAACGATGGAGATGGAACCTCCCTGGAAGGAGTAAATAACACTGCTACATCAAATATTTCTGCAGTAAGGGGAATTGTAAGCAGTGCTTCTCCTGGCGGATTTTCGAGTGCTGTACGCGGTATTAATAACGGAACAGGCGGACTTGGAGTAGGGGTATACGGAAGCCAGGCCGGAAGCGGATGGGGTGTCTATGGTACCACACCAAATGGTTTAGGAGTTTACGGAAATTCCACTGGGAATGGGTACGGAGTATATGCAAACAGTAATACAGGAACCGGTCTTAATGCTACCAGTAATAATGGAATCCCTGCGAATATTGCAATCTTCAATAACGCGAATAATAATGTTGCCCTTAGCGCATCCAGCGTAGGAAATGGTACGGTTGTAAACGTTACGACCTCAGGAAACGGAGCCGGAGTAAAAAGTTCTACTGCGGCAGGATTTGGACTCCATGGGATAACTTCTGCACAATCTTCCGCTGGTGTTGTAGGTGATAACAACGGCGGTGGTGAAGCGGTAGTGGGTAGAACAACCAGTGACATTGCCGGAGCTGTTGTAGGCCGTAATGACGGAGGAGGATATGGAGTAAGAGGATTTGTTGCTACCAATACATCCGGAACAGGTATCGGCGTTTATGGACAGGTAGGCCTAAATAACAGTACAGGACGTGCAGGAAGATTTGAAAATTTTAACCAGACAAATACCACAGGAAATACCGTTGAGGTAGCAACCAATGGAAACGGAAATATTCCGGATAATACTCAAGGAAATGCAGCCTCTTTTATTGTTGACAATACCAATAGCGTAGGAGCAGCAGTAAGAGGAGAAGTAAATACTATTTTCGGAAATTTTGGTGCAGCCGCTGTATTTGGAGTTTCTTCAGGAACGGGGGGACGTGCCGGTTTATTTTATGCATCAAATCCTGCCGGAAACGGAGCCGCAATGATTGCCCTGACAGATGGTAACGGAAATGCAATCACTGCCAATGCAGGAAAAGATGGTAATGGTATTGAGACCAATATTGATGGAGCCGGAAATGCTCTTTATGCGTGGGTTCCTTCTTTTGCTACGGGACGTGCCGGACGATTTAATATTTTCAACGATGCCAATACCAGTGATGTAATCACAGTAACTACTGTAGGAAACGGTATTGGTGGAAATTTTAAAGTAGACAGAGTTACCGGAACATCTCCTGCGGTAAAAGGAGAAGTCAATTCCCAATTTGCTAATTTTGGAACTGCTGGAATTTATGGAGTATCTTCTGGAACCGGGGGATTTGCAGGTTTATTTCATGCAAGCAATCCTTCCGGAAACGGCCCGGCATTAGTTGCTATTGCTGACGGAAATGGAAATGGTATCACAGCTAATGCCTCAAATGGCGGAGATGGAGTTGAAACCACTGTGGACGGAACAGGAAATGCCATTTATGCATGGGTTCCTAATTTCAGTAATGGACGAGCTGCAAGATTTGTGAATTTTAATACATCTAATACCAATGCAGCACTTACCGTGGAAACTCATAGTGCGGGTTCTTTGGCTTTGTTTAAATCAGGAAATCCAGGAACCGTAAATGTTGCCCGTATTGATAATACAGGAAAAGGATTTTTCAATGGCGGTACCCAAAACAGTGGTGCTGACGTTGCAGAAGCTTTTGATGTCAACGGAAATATCTCTGAATATGAACCTGGTGACATTCTGGTTATCTCAACTAAAGCAGACAGGACGGTTGAGAAATCATCAACTCCCTACTCTACTCTTGTTGCCGGCGTGTATGCTACTAAACCTGGTGTACTGCTTACAGAAGAACATATCGATATTGATATTTCCAATAAAGCGCCAATGGGTGTCATTGGTGTCATTCCAACCAAAGTATGTCTTGAGAACGGAAAAATAAAAAGAGGAGATCTTTTGGTAACTTCATCTAAAGCAGGTGTTGCCATGAAAGCCAATATCAAAAAGGTAAAAATTGGCCAGGTCATCGGAAAAGCACTTCAGGATTATGATCAAAAAGAGATTGGAAAAATTCAAGTATTAGTCAACATAAAATAAACCGTCATGAAAATAGCATACATTATCCCGTTATTATTTTTAAGCACTATCATTTATGCTCAGGAAAATAAGCAGGCTGTTCCGGTTGAAGATCAGGCGCTTGTTGTAAAACAGGCAAAAGAACAACAGGCAATCCAAATGCAGGAAGCCAAGGAAAGAGACGAAAAGGCAACCGTAAATACCGGATTACCTTCTGATCATGGTCTTGCCGTTAAAAAACAGGAATCTAAACCCAAGGCTGCGGCTGACAATTCGGGAAAATTACTTCCCAACACAGCAAGTCTCGAAGAAATAAAAAAAACACTCCCCAACAGACAGGCATATCATAATACTATAAATTCTAGGAACACAAAGACAACAACTATAGGGCTTCCCAATACGGCAACCCTGGAAGAAATAAAAAAAACTATTCCTAAAAACTGATAACTCTCAAAAAAAGCTGATAACCAAACTAGATTTTTCAAACAAAGAAGTCCGCTGCAAAGCGGACTTTTATACTGTATGGATAGTTCGTTAATCCCAATCTGCAGCTACAAATTTCATTGAATTTCCTTTATCATCCGTTAAAGTAAGGAAATGTCCTTCTACCGAATATTTTGTCATGGTTTTAAATTTCTTCTGAAAAGATGTTTCAAGATTCATATCCTGGCAGGCTTTCATGGTACTGACTCCGTTTGAAATTTTCACTTTCCCTCCTTTTTTAAATTCGGATACGAAAGACATTTGGTTGCATCCCATATAAGCATTCCCTTGAATCTTACCGTCAACAATACTGGCTGTCAGATTGATTTCCGCTTTATTCGCAATGAGCTGTTCTTTTGAAAAGCCATCAAAGGAAACCAGCATCCACTGTCTTTGAAGAGAAGGATTTTTATCCGGCACTGCGGAACAATTCAGAACAAGTCCTAAAAGTAAAATTGCAAAAATTGATAAGAGTATCTTTTTCATGCGGACTATCATCCCATTTTCATACCAATCCGGGACAGAATCTCGTAAAAATTAGTAAATTAGCAACACAAAAATTATTTTATAAAATGAAAAGACTATTTCTACTATTCACTTTCTTACTGGGCTTTGCTCAGATGAGGGCGGATGAGGGGATGTGGCTGCTAATGCTCATCAAAAGACTTAACGGTGTTGATATGCAAAAAGAGGGTCTGCACCTTACGCCTGAGGAAATTTATTCTGTAAACAATTCAAGTTTAAAGGATGCTATCGTAAGTTTCGGTGGTTTCTGTACAGGTGAGATTGTTTCTGATAAAGGACTTATTTTTACTAACCACCACTGTGGTTATGGTGCTGTAGCTGCGGCTTCTACACCAGAAAAAGATTATTTGAAGAACGGTTTCTGGGCAATGAAACAGAAAGACGAATTCAATGCAAAGGATCTTTATGTAAGATTTTTAGTGAGAATGGATGATGCTACGCAGAGAATCACTTCTAAACTAAACAACAATATGACCGGAGCAGAGAGAAAAGCTGTTATTGATGCTGAAACAAAAGCAATTCAGACAGAAAACTCTGAGAACGGAAAATATACTGTAGTGGTAAAAGATTTCTTCAACGGAAATGAATTCTACTATTTCGTATATCAGGATTATAAAGACATCAGATTGGTAGGTGCTCCACCTTCATCACTAGGAAAATTCGGAGGAGATACAGATAACTGGGAATGGCCGAGACACACTGCGGACTTCACGGTTTTCAGAGTATATGCTGATGCTGCAGGAAACCCTGCTGAATATTCTCCAAGCAACACTCCTTTGAAGCCTAAGCATTTCCTTCCGGTTTCTCTTAAAGGAATCAAGCCTGGTGACTTCTCAATGATCTTAGGCTACCCTGGAAGAACAAACCGTTACCTGACTTCTTACGGAATTCAACAGATGGTAACTAAAGATTACCCGGCTTGGGTTGAAGCTTCTAAACTTGCCATGGATGTTATGAAAAAATACATGGATAAGGATAAGGCAACTCAGCTTAACTATGCTTCTCAATATGCTTCTGTAGCTAACTACTGGAAAAACAGACAAGGTACTATTGATGCAGTAGAGAAAAACGGAACCATTTCTGACAAACAAAAGATTGAGGAGACCTACAACAAATGGGCTGCAATGCCAGGAAATGATGTGTACAACGGAGTTTTAGAAGATATTGGAGTGTACTACAAACAAGTATCTGATAGAAACGTTGAAAGAAACTATGCTTCACAGTTTACAAGAAATGCAAAATACATTACTCTTGCTATGCAGGTAGGTTCTGTACTGAAAGCTTATGCTGCTCAGGATATGCAGGGAAGACTGGCAATGAAGGCTAAAACTGAAGCGGCGATCAAAGCGGCTTATGAAAACTTCAATCCATCTTTGGAAGGTGAAATGCTTGCCGCTATGACAAGTCTTTACCAGGCAAGAGTTAAAAACCCTGACGTTGCTTCTGCTACTATTTTAGGGTTGGATGCTAAGACTGTTTCTAATCTTGCTTATTCTTCAATCTTTGCTAACAAGACTTCTGCAACGAACTTCTTATTGAACCCTGATGCATTGAAGCTTGATGCTGATCCACTTTGGAAAGCTGCTAACGGAATTGTTGCTGATCAAAAAATAAGCACTGAAAGATTTGTAAAAATAGATGATAATTTTGCAAAAAATAACCGTCTGTTTTTAGCAGGTCTTATGAAGGCTATGCCTGAGAAAAAATTCTACCCGGATGCTAACTCTACGATGAGATTAACTTACGGTACTGTAGATAAATTACCTATCAGAAGTGACAGAAACTATTTCGGTATTACGGATAACTATTATACAGATATGACTGGTCTTGTTGGAAAATACAAGAAAGGTGATGAAGAGTTTGATCTTCCTCAAAGAGTGATTGACCTTTACAACCTTAAAGATTTCGGTCAGTATGCTGATGCAGCTGGTTATATGCCTGTAAACTTCCTTTCTAACAATGATATTACAGGAGGTAACTCTGGTTCGCCGGTAATTGATGGAGACGGAAACCTTATCGGTATTGCTTTCGATGGTAACAGTGAAGCATTAAGCGGTGATATCGTATTCGAGCAGGAATGGCAGAAAACAATCAACGTAGACGTTCGTTTCGTTCTTTGGACAATTGATAAGTTTGCTGGTGCAAGAAGATTAGTTGACGAATTGAAGCTTGTAAGAGGTGAAAACACTCCAGCTGATACAAAAACTAAAAACTCAGGTACTACAACAACGCCTAAGAAAGCTAAAAAATAATAATCTTATTTGATTTATTTTTAAAACCGTGAAATTACTTTCACGGTTTTTTTATTTTTGATTATTAAAATCTTTCATCATGAATCCTCAAACAATCGAATTCTCAGCTATTATTAAGCAAAACGGAGAAATGAATGCTGCGTTTGTAGAATTTCCTTTTTCTACAGAAGAACTGTTTAATAAAAAAGGACAGGTAAAGATTAAAGCTCTATTTGATGGTAACGTTGAATATCGTGGAAGCCTTGCCAAAATGAAATCAGACTGTCATATTTTAGGCCTTACACAGGAAGTCAGGAAACAGCTTGGGAAAACTTTCGGAGATGAGGTTTCTGTTTCGCTTACCGAAGACAAAGAAGAAAGAGTGGTTGAGATTGCTGAAGATATTGTCTCCGTTTTTAATGAAAATCCTGAAGCAAAGACGTTATTCGACAAAATGAGTTATACCCACAAAAAGGAATATATCCGCTGGATCGAAGAGGCTAAAAAACCTCAAACAAGAGAAAATAGAAAGATAAAAATGATTCAGATGATTTTAGATGGGAAAAAGGGGATATAAATCATTCTGTTTTCAAACCCGAAAGCCGTACATTCAAAAAAACTGAATAAAGAAAATATTTTTTGTCAGGTTCTTAAAAAGTAGCCGACTATAGTTACAGATATCATTTATAACTATAAAAAATTTACTTTTATGAACAAGTTTATTTTCAGAACATCGGTTTTAGCGGCAGCTACTCTAGCTGCATTTACTCTTTCTTCATGCAGTGATTCGGATAATGACATGATGACGGATATGTCTTTTCAAAGAACTATCACTGTTGAAAATGTCGTAACTCCTAAAGATTTTGTAGAAAGCGGAAGTTTTCAGGGAACAGAAACTCCTCCTATTATCTTGCCCGGACAGTCTGTTTCTGTTAAATTCAGTGCTGGAAAAACACAGGCCTTGATGTTTGCAACAATGTATGGAGCTTCAAAAGACTGGTTTTTTGCGTCTCAACAACCGGGAATCAAATTGTTTGACACCAATGGAAATGCCATTACCGGGGATGTTTCTTCAAGTGTACGACTGTGGGATAACGGAACCAGGGATGACACAACAGGACAGGCAGACAGCAAGCCTATTATGCAGGTTCCTAACGTAGATGCATCTCAGCTTATGAAGCTCAATCTTGCTTACAATGATGTAACTTCAGAATTTACCCTCACTATTACCAATACGTCAGCGGGAACTGCCAACGAAACGCCTTTTTCTCCCGGAGTATGGGCCGTATCAAACTATAACGGTTCTCAATTGCTTAATAATGCTCCGTTTTTTACTCCTAATGCACTCTCCAATCCAGAAATTACTGATATTGCTCAAATGGGAAACATCAGTAAAATGATGACCAAGCTGAATGCCAACACTGGTATTATGACCAGCCTTTCTCCTACATTGATAGTCGTTTACCATGGTGACAAAAATCCGATTTATGAATTGGGAAAAACAGACAGCGAAATGGGATTAAAAGACATTGCTCAGTTTGGAAATGTAACGAAGCTCCAAAACAGCCTTAAATCTTTACAGAACGTAAAAGGGGTATATATTGCAATGCTCCGATAGCACCAGGAAATAAAGTAACCACAAATTTCAATGCAGATCCGGGAGATAAAATAGCTTATGCAACGATGTTCGGATTTTCCAATGACTGGTTTTATGCTAATGAACAGGATATTGATGCGAATACCAAAGGTGATCTTACTTCAAAAACAATGTTGTTTGATTCAGGAACGGGCATTGATCAGTATCCGGGAGCCGGAAATCATCAGGCATTATTCGGTGGCACTCCGCAGAGTGAAAATAAGATTATTTCTAAAGTTGGAACTCAATATCCGGTTCCAGCCACTCAGAATGTGATTAAAGTAACCGTGAATTAATTTTCAGATTTAAAAGATCATACAATTAAAAATTCCAGGCAGTTGTGCCTGGAATTTTAATAATCAATAATATTATTCAACCGGAATTCCAAGGTATTTCAAATAGGAATCCAGTACTTTTTTATCAAATACAGGTTCCTGAATTCCTGATCCCTCCAAAAACTGAATCACATTGGAGCAATCCCATATGTAAGTATTCTGGTAAAGCTCTACGGTGGATAATCCTTCATGCATATTATCCCTGAAAAGGCTTGTAAGAGGATACAATCGGTTTTTACTGTCATCTTCCCACTGTTTTCTCCATTCTTTGTAAGGAAGATCTTTGAGGGTAAACGGATAATACTTTTTCATAAGTCCAAAGAAGCCCTCCAGCGTAAGATTGGTTTCCGGGCGGGCGATCAAATTAAACTTCTTACCTATTGCCTCTTTATTTTTTGTGATATGAGCCATAGATTTTGTCATATAATCTACCGTGATAAGACCTTCTCTTAGCTCAGTCAATGCAGGATAAGATTTAAATTCTATACAGTTTTTCACCAATCCAGACCACCATTGATAAGAAGCACTCGCTCCTGTTTCACTGTGGCACATTGCATATCCCAGACGATAGGTAATCAATGGCAGGCCTTCTTTTGCGGCCAGATCTGCGACAGCTTCCATTACCCATTTGCTTCTTACATAGCCAATATCTTTGCTTACAGACATTAGATTCTGTTCAATATCATCAGACTCCAGCATCACCGTTTTTCCTGTAAACACATGTCCCCAGCTGTACACCGAAATGGTAGATAACAAAGCAAGACATTTCGTTCTTTCTGCCCCGGCCAATTTGATGATTTCTCTTAAACCTTCTACATTCGGGGCTTTCATGTAAGAATAAGGTTCAATGAAGTTTACAGAACTGCCGGAATGGTAAATCAGATCAGTTTGTCTTGCCAGTTTTGTAAACACTTCTTCTGGCAGACCCAATGCCGGTAATGCAAGATCTCCGATTACCGGAATAATTCTCGCTTTCTGTTCTTCTTTTTGAGGAATATGATATTGTTTAAAGCACCTGTCTATCTTTTCCATTGCATGAAATTGATCCTGAGCTCTTACAAGACAGTAAATTTCAGCATTTGTAGTATCCAGAAGCTCCTGCAGAAGATGAATTCCCACAAATCCGGTTACTCCTGTTAAAAATATCGTGCTGGGGTTTTCTACTTGCTTAGGGTCAAATCCTCCCGCAAAAACAGTTCCCGGAGCAAGATAAACATCCTTCTGCAAGGCAACATAAGGCTCAACATCTTCTACCGGCATAGCTTCCCTCATTTCTCTGGATCTGGCGATAAGAACTTCTGACAGCTGCTGCAATACCGGATACTGATAGATATCCCGCAGATAAACCTTTACATCAAGTTGCCTTTGTAACGTAACAGCAACGGTTGCTACCAACAGGGAGTTCCCTCCGATGTCAAAAAAGTTATCTGTAATATTAATAACAGGGCGCTCCAACGCAGAAGACCAGACATCTACAATAATCCTTTCAGTTTCATTGGTTGCCGGTTCAGATGAAATTACGTCTTTTGCTTCCTGATCAGCCAGTTCCTTTAATGCATGGGTATCTGTTTTTCCATTGGCTGTTAACGGAATGGCATCTATAAAAATAATCTGGGCAGGAATCATATAACCTGGAAGCTCTTCCTTCAATGCATTGCGGACTGAAGAAATATCTGTTGTTGCTTCTGGTTTTAATACAACAAAAGCAATCAGGTATTTGGTGCTTCCTTCTGTTTCCTTTCCAATGACCAAGGCTTCCTTGATCTCTTCCTGGCGGATCAGTGAACGTTCTATTTCTCCCAATTCAATCCTGAATCCACGAATTTTCACCTGATTATCAATCCTTCCCAGAAATTCAATCTCACCATCCGGTTTCCATCTGGCCAGATCCCCTGTACGATAAAGCTTTTCTGTTTCCCTGAACGGGTTGGTAATAAACTTGGAATGAGTAAGCTCTTCATTATTAAGATAGCCTTCTGCTAAAAGGGTTCCGCCAATACATAATTCTCCGACAGCTCCTACCGGCAGCAATTCCATATTTTCTCCCAGAATATATGCTTTTGCATTTGCAATGGGCCTTCCAATAGAGGAAACATATTTCCCGTTGATATCCTTCACTTTTTTGAAGGTAGCATATACGGTACATTCTGTAGGACCGTAATAATCTATTAATTCATAGCTTAATTCCGTAGTAAGCACTGGCTTCAGCTTTTCTCCTGCTGTAAAGAGATATTTTAATTTGAGGTCATTATAATTCCGGGTAAGATCTACTACAGAAGGAGCAAGAACCGTAGGTACAAAACCATGGGTAATATGATTTTTTCTATAATACTCTACCAATGCTTGAGCCTCTGTTCTATCCTCATTGTCTGCAATAAAAACGGTTGCTCCTGAAGTAAGCGCCGACCAGATCTCCCATACTGAGATATCAAATGCCAATCCTGCTACAAGAGTCAGTTTTGAACTGTGATCCACGTGAAAATGATGATTATGCCAGGTTACCAGGTGTTGAATAGCCCGATGACTTACCATTACCCCTTTCGGTTTTCCGGTAGAGCCTGAAGTATAAATCGTATATGCTAAATTGTTCTTGTGAATTTCAATTTCCGGATCATCTGAAGACCAATGATTAAGGATGTCCATACTACTCAGATCAAAGACTTTTGATCTTTCAGTTTCGGGTAGAAGTTTTTCAAGATTTTGATTGGTAATGATTATTTCAGCAGCGGTATCTGAAAGAATAAATTCTACTCTTTTAGCAGGATAAGCGGGATCTATAGGCACATATGCCGCACCTGTTTTGATCACACCAAGAACAGCAACAATCCATTCTAAAGAACGGTCCAGCCAGACAGGAACATATTTACCTTCTCTGATTCCTTTGCTCAATAACAGATTGGCGACCTGGTTACTTCTCTGATCTAAATCATTGTAAGTGATCTCCTGATCCTGATAAACAATGGCTGTTTTATCGGGATGAAGGGCTGCCTGTTTTCGGAAAAGAGACTCTAATGTTTCTTCATCATGATAATCCCAACCGGTTTTATTGAATCCGTTTAAAAGTTTTTCTCTGTCTTCAGATGACAGTAATACAGCTGTACCTATGGATAAGGTTTCTAATGAGGGAATTGTGTTTGACATAGTAATAATATAATTTGGTTAAAAATTTTGTAATCAACAGTTTCTACCTGCCCTAAAATTGATCAAAAATTATAAAAAAGCAGAAACAAAGGGACATACGAGGCAGCCACAGTTTATTTACTAAATGTGTTTTATAATAGTTTTAAAAAACTGGATGATATAGAAGCTTGAAACGACCTGCTCAATAAGAGGACGTAAACAATGCCTAAGCGTCATGTATTGCAATCGAAAAGATGGAAGAATAGTTTGACCTACTCTTTTAAAACAAAGAATGACTACTACTCTGTATTTAGATATTTTATTTTCATAATGTAATATTTTTAATGATTTGGTAACCAAACTTAACATAATAAATTAACCTATGTGTTACATAATTACTATCACCTACCACATCCTGAAATTGATATTGTAGAAGAAATGAAATAACCTAATAAAAAGACTGAAGTGTAATTTGTTATGATTTTAAAGACGTGTTATTTTATCTATTTCTTTCATGGATGGCCAATGCATCTGAATATTACTTAAATTTGTAAAAAACAAACACCCTCATCTTACTTATGGATCACAAACTGAAGGCAGATCATGGATTTATACATATTCCATGCAATGAACTGGACATTTTTATACTTTCTGACGGCTATTTTGGTATTGGTTACCACCAACCTATTTTAGCACCTGATATTCCTCAAAATCTGGTAAAAAATGAACTTCGCAATCTTTATTTATCGGAGTCTTATTTTGAAGCACCTATCACCACAATGCTTGTCAGGAAAAATGACCGCATTATTTTAATAGATACCGGAGAGGGATTTTATGATGAGGATAATGCAGGAAAATTATTACATAGCCTTACCGCTGTAGGATTTACTCCAGAATCAATAACTGATATTCTGCTAACCCATGCTCACAGAGACCACATTGGAGGAATTCTTTCTAAGAATGATGAGATTATATTTCCGAATGCTCATTATTATATTTCGCGCCAGGAATTTGAATTCTGGATGACTGGTGAACCGGATTTTCAGAAAAGCAAAAACCCGGAAGGCGGAAAGCCAGGCATTCCTTTGGTTAGAAAAATCCTTTCTGCTATAGATAACCGGCTTACGAAATTTGAAATGGGAGATCAATTATTCTCATGTATTCAGACAGAAGCTGCCCCGGGTCATACGCCCGGACATATTATTTATACAGTGAATGATGGGGATTTATCAATGACCAACGTGGTAGATCTTTTTCACTCTCCCCTTCTTATTGCAAAACCGGATTGGGGTACACAATGGGATATTGACTTTGAAACAGGTGTTGAAACGCGTAAGAAAGTTCTTGAAAACTGCTATCAAAACAGAACGCTTATTTGCTCCGCTCACCTTCCATGGCCGGGTATAGGCTACATTAATAAAGTGAATGATCAGTTTCAATGGATTCCTAAAGTCTATAACAATCCTTTTTCTATCAATCTTAAAATAGATATGGAAGTGACCTCCGTATAAAATTATTGCATAAAAAGATCATCCATTCCAGAATTCCCGGTCCAGACTTCTGTACTGTATGGCTTCTGAAATATGGTGAGACTGAATATTCTCAGATTCCTCAAGGTCAGCGATTGTTCGGGCAACCTTCAGGATTCTGTCATAAGCTCGTGCTGAAAGATTAAGTTTTTCCATTGCTAATTTGATGAGCCCAAATGAGGTTTCATCCAATTCACAAAATGCCTCAATTTCTTTAGGTCCTATTTGGGCGTTACTGCTGATATTGAGGCTTTGATATCTTTTATTCTGAATATCTCTGGCTTTCAGTACACGATTTCTGATGTCCTTGCTTTTTTCTCCTTTTCTTTTTTCAGAAAGCTGTTCAAACTCTACTTTCTGCACTTCAATATGAATATCAATTCTGTCCAAAAGCGGCCCTGAGAGCTTATTCATGTACCGCTGCATCTCATAGACGGATGAGGTATTGTTAGGATCATCGGGAAAGAATCCGCTCGGGCTGGGATTCATAGAAGCTACCAACATAAAACTTGCAGGATAATTTACGGTAAACCGGGCTCTGGAAATGGTCACTTCCCGGTCTTCCAGAGGTTGTCTCATCACTTCCAGTACCGTTCTTTTAAATTCCGGCATCTCATCAAGAAATAACACACCGTTATGTGCGAGGGAAATCTCACCGGGCTGCGGATAACTTCCACCTCCTACTAAAGCGACATCTGAAATTGTATGATGGGGAGATCTGAAGGGACGAACGGTCATCAATGAAGCTTCTGTTCCTATTTTTCCGGCTACGGAATGAATTTTTGTTGTTTCTAAAGCTTCTTTCAAAGTCAATGGAGGTAAAATACTGGGAACTCTTTTAGCAAGCATGGTTTTTCCGCTTCCCGGAGGTCCAATAAGAATGATGTTATGTCCGCCTGCCGCAGCCACTTCCATAGCTCTTTTGGCTGTTTCCTGACCTTTAACTTCAGAGAAATCGAAAGGGAAATCATTGATCTTCTCATGAAATTCTTTCCGGGTATCCAGAATGCTCCTGTTAAGAGGTTTTCCTTCGTTAAAAAAATCAATGACTTCTCTTATATTTTCTACTCCATACACTTCCAGATCATTTACAATAGCTGCTTCTCTGGCATTCTGTATAGGAAGGATAATT
Source organism: Chryseobacterium indologenes (assembly GCF_018362995.1). Classification (NCBI taxonomy): domain Bacteria; kingdom Pseudomonadati; phylum Bacteroidota; class Flavobacteriia; order Flavobacteriales; family Weeksellaceae; genus Chryseobacterium; species Chryseobacterium indologenes. Next base: position 3,499,564 of record NZ_CP074372.1, on the reverse strand, counting down.
CCTTTAAAACCCTCTTCTCTTCCTTGAATAGCAATGGGTAAGACTCCTTTGATAGGCTGCAGACTTCCATCAAGAGAAAGCTCGCCCATAATAATATAATTCTCAATTTCCTCTGCCAGAATCTGATCTGAAGCCGCTAAAATACCAATTGCAATACTCAGATCATAGGCAGAACCTTCTTTTCGGAGATCTGCAGGAGCCATATTGATGGTAATTTTCTTTCCGGGGATTTTATATCCTACGTTTTTCAGTGCGGCAGAAATTCTATAGCTGCTTTCTTTAATCGCATTATCGGGAAGACCTACAAGATGGTATCCCACTCCGCCAGTATCTACATTCACTTCAATTGTTATTGTCTGTGCAGCCACTCCATGAATGGCACTTCCATAAATTTTAATCAGCATGGTGTGTTTTTGAAGTAAAAATAATCAATATAGTATTTTGAAAATCTGACGTTTAAATGAATGATATTCTAGCTAAATGGATATATTAAAAAAGATATTACGAAAACAGATACTGAATTGTATGTCAGTAATAGCAAGGTGATAATAAAAAAATCGGTACAAATAAATTTGTACCGACCCAACCATTATTAAAAACTAACGAAAGAGATTATTTCATCTGAATTCCGGATAAAATACTTAGTGTGAGTCAGGAAGCCGGATGCCTGAAAGAGAGAACTCCTTTTGGGGGTAATTATGACGTCATTAGATTAACAAGGATGAAAATGTATCTATTGAGCGTAAAGTATTAAAATAAATTACTCTAGTTCTTCTTCAATACAAGGCACATCCCTCCTCTGACATCCAATCTTCCTTCCCACAATCAATATTTTAGCACATTCAGACTATGTAATCCTATTTCTTTATAAATCTATTTTTATATTCTTTTCCATCTGCACTTTTAGAAACAATAATATAGTTTCCTGGTACCAGCTGGCTTACATCAATTGCCTGATTATATCGATGGTCATTTTTCTTCAGAACAAGTTTTCCGGACATATCTATAATGATGACCTCTTTATAGATTTTATCTGATTCTTTTCCGATATAAAGATGCTGCGCTGTAGGGTTGGGATAGACTTTCAGATTATTGTCTTTAGTCTTCACCTCTCCTGTTCCCAGATTATTGCAGAAATCCCAGTTCCCGAAATTCACTTCCACAAAAGCAAACGGATCCAGCATCTGACATTGATCCGGGCAATATTCTGTGCAGGCATAAAATCCATATTTGCCGGAACTTGTCGCCACATAAGTATCTCCTACCACTCCAGGAATAATACAAGGATCTCCTGCCACCGGCGGGTTACTGCTTGGCACACATCTGAACCAGGTATGCTTGCCATATACAACCGGAAATATATTATCAAACTGTATAGAGGCACCATTGCACACATTCACTACTCCCCCATTATCCTGATACGTTCCGGGAGTATAAGTTGTCATCATAGCCGGCAGACCATAGACAAATCCATCTGCAAATACTGCAGTACTTTCCCCGATACAGTCACCATCTGTAACTTTAACTTTAAAGTAATTCAGCTGGTCATTACCACTAATCGTTAACTGCTGTGATGTGGCTCCCGGAATGGCTACCCAAGGGTTATTATTGGGGGTCTGCCAGGTCCATTCCTGTTTATACCATTGATAAGTTCCATATGCCTGTGTGGTAGAAATTATTTCATCTTCAACGTCACAGAACAAGATGGTTCCCGGATATTTCTGTCCAAGTCTCGGGCTGGTAATTGTAGGGGTACACTGTGCTTTTATATCCAGAATACTGAATAATAAAACCACTAAAAAAATTAGTTTTGTTTTCATATATTAGATTATTAAGTGTGATTTGGTCTAAAAATCTTCTACATTAATCCAACAGCACTCTGATCCCGAATTTCATATTAAAATGAAAAGGTTTCTCTTTATAAATGGTATTAGGAGCATTTTCTTCCTTGAAATGATATCCTATTCCCGGCTCTGCATAAATTCCAACTTTGTCTATGACCTTCAGCTGAAATCCTACTGCGGTGTTAACAGAAAACTGTAACGGTTTATGATCAAGACGTTCCTTTGAACTATCCTTTATTTCATCATTCACTACATAAGTTGTTGTAACACTTCCCGACACAGGTTTTTCTACGAGTGCCCCGCCTGTAATATATCCAGTAAACCGTCCTTTCTGAATAACATTATAGTTGACCTGAACAGGAATTCCTATGTAATGAACCGTCTGGTCTCCTTTAATATAATTGTTTTCTGTTCCTGAATGCAGTTCTGAAGCCAGTTTGGTATAGTTTAACCCGGTTCCTATCCCCCATCTTTTTCCTAAATTATAGTAAAGTGACAACCCAAATGTTACCGGTACTTTATGTCTGATTCTTGCTTTTACCGGCTGACTTTGATTCGCCAGTAATACAGCAGTCAGAGGATCATCATGGTACTCGGAAGTGCTCCACACCTGCTCAACATTCATTGCTTTTCCAGTGATGGAGGCATATCCCGGAAACTGTTGCTCTGCAGAGTTGGAAGCAACATTTCCTGTAAGCATACTCAACATCCAGGACTTTTGGTCACGTGATTTTGCAGCAGTATGTTTTGTATTCTCAGCATACACTTTTTTCAATTCTTCCTGTTTGAAAAGAACCTCAGCAGGAGATGCTTTCTGAGCGATCTTGCTTTCCTGATGAAAAGATTCCGCAACAGCCGGAGCTTTGATGGTTTCCTGAATATCCTGAGTATTCCCTGCTCTGTTTTTTTCTTCAGTATTAAAATATTTCTGTACCGGTATTTTCTTGGAAACACCTGTATTCAATATGTTTTCAGCTAAAAGAGGTACCAATGCGGATTCTACTTTACTGCCTGAGACGTTCTCAGTTTCCAGAGGTTTCAAAGAATTCTTCTCTTTTTCTTTTTTCTCATCTGCCGGTTTCTGAGACAGGGTTTTGCCTGTATCATTCTGTGGCAGTATTTTCGTCAGTAAAAAGAGCAATGCAATAGCTGCAGCAATACCTCCGAGACGATAGAATAAAGATTTTTGTCCTGCACCTTTTCCTTTCTTGTCTGCTCCACCTTCATGAATTTCAGGAATAAACCCGGGAATGCTATTGTTTTCGTCTTCGGAGAATAATTCACCTTTGATGTCATCCCACAATCCTTCCGGAACGTCCTCTTCATGGTCATCCATTCTGCTTCGCAGGTTATTTAGCCATTCATTATTCATATTGTGCTTTTTTTGACATTTTAAATTCTTTTATTTTCTGAACAAGCAGTCCTTTTGCACGGTGAAACTGAGATGCAGAAGAATTTTCAGCAATTCCCAGCAGTCCGGCAATCTCCTTATGGCTTTTTTTCTCAAATACAAACAGGTTGAAAACAGTTCTGTACCCATCAGGAAGAGATTTTATCATCATCATAATATCATCACGCGGAATCTCTTCAAAGTCCGGTTCTTCTTCATTAGGAATATCCGGAAGATCATCTACTTCCACCGCAGATTTAAAATCTCCTTTCTGTTTGATATGTTTCAAAGATTCATTGACAGTGATACGCGTCATCCAGGCTTTCAAAGAACCACTTCCCCTGTACTCAAAAGATTCTATCGAACGGAACATTTTGATAAAACTGTTTTGAAGTACATCATGAACATCTTCTCTCTCAGCCACATAACGGGAACAGACATAGGCCAGATTTCCGGAATAAGCTCCAAAAAGCTCTTTCCAGGCAGCTTCCTCCTTCTTCAAAAGGTGCTTTACCAAAATCTGTTCTTTACTTTCTTCCATATAATGCTGCTGCCGTATCCTGTTGGATATTATAAAACTGTCAGGCAAAAATAGATTGCATCTTACTAAAGTGCAATCCATTTATGATAATATCTATTAATTAATTTTTTATACAGAATGGAAAATTATAATCAATAACAGTATAAGGAGTAACCAGTGTATCATCTACTGTAATTTTTTCGGCTGTTAGCGCATACCTAAGCGTCTGATCCAAGCCTACATAATATCCTTTTTGCTTTGCTACAAATTCCACGACAGTCTTTTTATTAACACCATCTACAGGAATCTGAAGTTCCATAGTCTTGGGAGCAAAAGTCAGTTCTATCACATTATTGCTTGTGTTAATCACTGCAGCATATTTAAGATCATACTTTACTTTTCCCATTGTTTTCAAAGCTGCTTCTGCTTTTGCCGGGTCTTTCACTACTGTTTTTACAATTTCTGTAATTGGAAATTCGTCAAATGAGATGGTGTCTTTTTTCACCTTGAACTCTTTTATTCCTTCTCTTTTGCTGCTTCCCTGTACAATAACCAGCTTCCCTTTATAGTTTCCTTTTAAGTCTTCCATTTTTACAGGAGGGATGTCCGGACCATCGTTATCATTACATGAGGATAGGGCAAAAAAACCTGCCAAAACCATTAAAACTGTTATAAAAAATCGGGGTACTGTCAATCTTTTCATTGCATTATTTTTTTCGTTAAACATTAATTATTTTCGAGTACTCATCTATATAAATCCCCATTTTAAAAAATCTTGCATATATTTTTAAAAAAAAGATGAAATTTTTCATAAACCACTGATTTAATGACTGTAAAAATTCTAAAAAGTTTTCATCTGCAGTTATAAATTCATGTTCAAAATCAGAATTTTTCATTTAGCCGGAGCTTATTATCTGTTTTTCTACCTAATTACCAGTAGAAAAAAAACATGGTTTTTATGTATTGGCAGGATAATCTGTCTCAGACTACATTTGTCTCAACAATAAAAGGCAAAATATCAACTGTTATGAAAAAACCAAAGACAAAAAAAATTATTTCGACTTTTTTAATGATCGCAATTGCCGGTGCTGTTTTCTCGGCATGCAGTAAGGATGATGATCCAGCTGATGCAAAGGCGAACATGAAATTTACCATTACTGTAAACGGAGCTGATTCTAATGATCAGATTGATTTTCTTGTAAGTGCCGGAAATCACGATGCCAGCCAGTATGGAAGTACTGTATGGAAAAAGAACGGAAGCTCTGAGGGTAATGCCAATACAAGTTCATTAGGAGTAGGTGATTTCACCGGAAATACAAAAACATATGTATTTGAGACTGTGAAACCGTTCAACTTTTCAAGCCTTCATGTGGCTATATCCAATTTTGATGGCGCACCTATTTCTGTAAGTTACAAAGCTGAGGTGAATGGAAATGTAGAGACTGATGAGAATAAAACCTATGCAGCCGGACAGACATTCATCAAAGATTACTCGTACGTAGCAAAATAGATTTTATCATATCAAATATTGTTGATCGGTGGGAATAAATAGTCATTTTGGCTATTTATTTTTTTGATAAAGACAACGAATTATTTTTGAACATAAAAAGGAAGCTACACCATGCAGCTTCCTTTTATTTTTCCATTTATATTTACTCTACTCCCCCTCCAAGGGCTCTGTACAGATCTACCTCAGCATTCAATCTTTCCAGCGTGACATTAATAGCTTCCAGGTCATTCTGAAGTTTATTATTCTGAGCTGTAATCACTTCAAGATAGGTTGCCATTCCGCTTTTATACAGCTTCAGTGCATCATTGATTCCTTTATCAAGAATGGCAGTTCTCTGTTCTAAAAGCTGTAATCTTTCTGAAGAGCCCTTAGACTTGGCCATGGCATCGGAAACTTCACCCACAGCAGTCATTACAGATTGTTTAAAGTTGATGGCTGCTTTTTCCTGTTCAATCAAAGCGGTCTCATAAGCTGTTTTCAGTTGTTTTTTCTGAAAAATGGGAGCCGCAAGATTTGCTGCAATTGTTTTGGTAATAGATCCGGGAATATCAAACCATGAGCTGAACTTATTGGAGTTGACTCCAATCTGCGGGCTTAAGCTGATACTCGGATACATGGCTGCTTTTGCCAATCCGGTTTTTGAATTCAGGCTGATAACATTAAATTCTGCCATTTTCAGATCCGGTCTGCGACTTAATAGCTGTGCGGGCAATCCTTCAGAAAGTTTATTTTCCGGAATCATTGTTTTAAGGTTTCCTTCTCTTTCTATCTTCGCCGGATATTCTCCGCAAAGAATGCTCAATGCATTTTCCTGAATGGAAATATTCTGTTTTGCCAAAGGAATCAACAGTTCTGCGGTTTTCTTCTGAGCTTCTGATTGCTGAACGGCCAATGAATTAATCTGTCCTGCTGTAAACTGCAGATTCATCATTTTGAGCGTATTGTCACTCAGCTCAATATTCTGCTCTGCTATTTTCAGCTGTTCATCAAGGCTGATCAGGTTGTAATACGCCTGGGCAACCTGAACCACAATCCTGCTTTTTATTGCATTCAGGTTTTCTTTCTGTCCAAAATATTCTGCTGCTGCGGATTCTTTCTGCATTTTAGCTTTCCCCCAGATATCAATTTCCCAGGAAAGCCTCAGGGTGGCACTAAAGTCATCCATATATTTTGTCCCTACAAACTGCTCATTCAGAGATCCGTTAAGGGTATTTTTGGAGGCCCAACTTCTGTTGGCTCCTGCAGTGAGGTCCAGTGTTGGCATCAGACCTAGTTTAGCTTGCTTATAGATCAGATCCAGCTGTTCAATATTTTTCAGAGCAACACTTACTTCATTATTTCTGGAAAGGGCTTTATCTATTAATCCAATCAGTTTAGGGTCTTTGAAAAAGGTTTTCCACGGAAGCACTACCGTATCTCCTGTTACCTGTACAGATTCTTTGTACGTTTCGGGAACCTGAAGATCTGTTCTTGTATATTTTTTCCCTACGGCACAAGACATCAGCAGAGATGCCATTGCGCCTGAAATAAGGAAGTTCTTTATATTAAATATTCTCATTTGTCAATTGATTTTCTATCGTATTGTACTTCTTTTTGGCAGAGAATTTCTCATCCAGATACTGGAAGAACATGTAGAGTACAGGAATTACAAAAACTCCCAAAACTACTCCACTCAGCATTCCCATGGCTGCACTTGTACTGATTGATTTGTTTCCTGAAGCCATTCCTCCTGAAGAGATCATCAGCGGAACCATTCCCACAATAAAGGCTAATGAAGTCATGATAATCGGGCGTAATCTGGCCTTCGCTCCTTCCAGTGCAGAATCAAGAATTGAAAGTCCTGCTTTTCTCCTTTGGATGGCAAATTCAACAATCAGAATTGCATTTTTGGCTAATAAGCCAATAAGCATAATCAATCCTACCTGTACATAAATATTGTTATCCAAACCAATGGCTTTTATTCCTAAAAACGCTCCTACAATTCCCGTTGGGATAGAAAGCATTACTGCCAGAGGAAGGATATAACTTTCATATTGAGCGGCCAACAAAAGGTATACGAAAAGCAAACATAAACCGAAGATGGCAATCGTCTGATTTCCTGCCGATTTTTCTTCCAAGCTCAACCCTGTCCATTCGTAGCTGTAGTCAGAAGGTAATTTGCTTAAGGTTTGTTCCAGTTTACCCATCAATTCTCCGTTACTTACTCCTGGTTTTGGAGACACGTTGATGTTTAATGAATTATAAAGGTTATAACGCTGAACGGATTCCGGACCATAAACTTTTTTCAAAGTGATCAGTGTGTTTACCGGCACCATATCTCCTTTTTCATTCTTTACGAAAATATCATTGAAGGCTTGTTCGTCCATTCTGAAAACACCGTCCGCTTTAATATTCACTCTGTAAAATTTCCCGAATCTTGAGAAATTCTGAGACTGGTCTCCTGAAAAATACGTTTGAACAGTTCCCAACAGATTTGAAATACTTACTCCTAATTGTTTTGCTTTATCTTCATTTACTTCAAGCTCCATCTGAGGATAATCTGCCCTGAACATCGTGTAGGCAAATGCTACTTCCGGCACCTGCATCAGCTGACCAATTAATTCATCTGCTTTAGCTTTAAGAACCTGAGGATCTCTACCCATACGGTCCTGAAGTACAATCTCTGCATCATTCGTCATTCCGTATCCTTCTACGGGAGGCATTCTGAACGTCATCACGCTTCCTTCTTTGATCACGCCTAATTTTGCACTGGCCATATCTACCACCTCCTGGATATCCTGCACTTCACCTCTTTCTTTTTTAGGTTTCAGCTTGACAAATCCCATGGCATAAGCCGGTCCCGCACTATTACTAAGCAAATTATAGCCTGTAATAGATGTATTTTCCTTCACGGCTTCTACTCCTTTTAAGATTTCATTGATCTTGTTGGAAACTTCCGTAGTTTTTGTCAATGCGGTTCCCGGAGGCATACTTAAGGTATACATAAAGAATCCGTCATCTTCCATCGGTACAAAACTTTTAGGAGTGCTTGACATCAGCCATCCTGCAACACCGATCACCGCTACGATTAATCCTCCTGCAATCCACTTACGCCCTATTAAAAATCTAACTCCTTTCGCATAACGGTTCGTCATATTATTAAATCCGGCATTGAATGCAACCGCAAACCTTTGCCCGAATCCTTTTGGTTTCTCTCCTTCTCCTGCATGGTTATTTTTCAAAAATACAGCACATAAAGCAGGCGTTAATGTCAAGGCATTGACAGCAGAAATAATAATTGCGATAGCCAATGTATACGCAAACTGCTTATAGAATAATCCTGCTGAACCGGACATAAATCCGATTGGAATAAATACCGCAGACATCACCAACGTGATAGAAATAACAGCTCCTGTGATCTCACTCATCGCTTTGTGAGTAGCTTCTCTTCCTGAAAGATTAGTTCCTTCCATATTACTGTGGACAGCTTCCACCACCACAATGGCATCATCCACCACAATACCGATGGCCAATACGAGGGCAAAAAGCGTCAGTACGTTGATAGTAAATCCTAAGACCAGAAGGAAGAAGAAAGTACCAATAATCGCTACCGGAACTGCCACTGCCGGAATGATCGTAGATCTGAAATCCTGTAAGAAAATAAATACTACGATAAATACCAGGATAAACGCTTCTATTAAAGTAGATTTTACCTGTCCTGTAGCTTCATCCAGTCTTTCTTTGGTACTCATTACACTTGTATATTTGATACCAGGAGGAAATGATTTTGACAGCTGATCAAGGGCTTTGTTTACACCTATTTCAATCTGATTGGCATTGGATCCTGTAGTCTGCATGATGGCTACAGTAACTGCATTTTTCCCATTGGAAAGGTTATCTCCCGTATTTGAAATGGCCCCGAATTCCACACGGGCTACATCTTTAAGCCTGATGATCTGGCTTCCGGTATTTTTAACAATAATATTTTCATATTGCTCCGGCTTGTTCTTTTTTCCTTTATATCGGATTACATATTCTAAGGCTGCATCAGATTCTTCTCCCAATTTACCCGGAGCAGATTCTAAACTGTGGTCTGCAATCGCTCTGGAAACATCCGCAGGTTCCAATCCATAAGATGACATTTTCTGAGGATTAAGCCATATTCTCATGGAATAATCCTTCAGCCCGAAAACCATGGCCTGTCCTACTCCTTTTACCCTTTTGACCTGTGGAATAAGGTTAATATTCGCATAGTTCTGAAGGAAAGTTTCATCATATTGTTTGTTATCTTCCGTATAAATATTGAAGATCAACACCATGCTGTTCTGCTGCTTGGAGGTGGTCAGTCCCATTCTCACAACTTCCTGTGGAAGTATCGGAGTCGCCTGCTGAACCCTGTTTTGCACGTTTACAGCAGCCTGATCGGCATTTACTCCCTGCTTGAATATAATGGAAATGGAGAATGTTCCGTCATTACTCGCAGTAGATTTCATGTATTCCATGTCTTCCACTCCATTGATCTGCTCTTCCAGTGGAGTTACCACGGAACGGATCACGGTCTCACTGTTTCCCCCCGGATAAGATCCTGAAACGGTAATGGTAGGTGGAGAAATATCCGGGAATCTGGTCACCGCCAGCTGGTTTAATCCTATGATCCCTAAAATCACGATGATAAGGGATATTACCGTCGCCAGTACCGGACGGTCTATTATTTTTTTTAACATTTTTGAATTTTCTAAGAATGGTTATACAACTATTTCAAAGGAACTGTTGTAGCAACAACCTGTGCTCCATCGGTAAGGGCATCAATTCTGTTGATAGCAATCTTATCTCCCGCATTCACTCCTTCTTTGATAAAGTAATCCTGAGACGTACTTCCAGAAACAGTAATCTGAGTCATTTTCACTTTATCCTTACCATTCAGTTTATAGACAAAGAATCTGTCCTGAATGTCTTTCACCGATGTTTTCGGAAGTTTGATCACACCATTTAATGCATTATGAATCACCACTCTAGCTGTTCCTCCGGCTCTTAATAATTTATCCGGGTTTTGAAAAACGGCTTTCATCTGAATACTTCCTGTATTTCTGTCGAAGTTTCCACTGGCATTTTCAAGTTTTCCTTTAAGAGAATAGGTTGAACCATCTGCAAGGATTAGTTCTACATCTTCTGTATTATTTCCTGATACTGCAGCTTTACTATGGGCGATAAAATCAGCTTCGTTCATTGAGAAATACACGTTCACACTGTTTATACTTGAAAGCGTTGTCAATGGAGCGGCATCAGACGGGCTGATAAGATTTCCGACTCTGTTTGGAATTCTTCCTATGTATCCGCTCACAGGAGCTTTGATATAGGTAAAATTGGCACTGATCTTTGATGAACCTAAAGAAGACTGTGCCTGCGCTACTTGTGCTGAAGCGGCTTTATAGCTTGCCTGCGCTGTTTTCAGCTGCATATCGGAAACCACTTTTCCTTCGACAAGAGGTTTTAGCTTTTCTACTTCCAATCTTGCTGTTTCCTGTGCTGCCATCGCTGATTTCAGAGCGGCTTCATTGGTATTTACCTGCTCGTTGTATACTGAAGGGTTTATTCTGAAAAGGGTCTGTCCTTTGCTTACATACTGCCCTTCTTTGATATATACTGCTTCCAGATAACCTGTTACCTGTGCTTTAATATCAACATTGTCCTGTCCTTCTATGCTTCCCGGATATCCTGTAGACACATCTGCATCTCCGGATTTCACCTGGATAAAATCTGTAGGTAGTGCCTGCTGCATCTGCTGAGCATTTTCCTGACCATTCCCGGAACCGCACGAATACAGTATTGCTGCTGCCATAAGTGAAAGTACCAGATATCCTTTTCTGTAATCCATAATATGAGTTTTTAAATTTTACAGGAGCAAAATAACTTCATATAATAAGGATATTCGTTCAGAAGTTGGGTGAAGCGTAGTTAATCGGGGGTGAAGCGTATGATAGTAAAAATGAAAGGAAAACAGCTATTTCCCTTTATAAATATGATAAAAAAAGATAATTTCCGAATAAAATAAGTGCTTAATCGCTAAGGATTTCACAAGTAAAGCAAAAAAACGAGACTGCTTTTTAGACAAAGCAGTCTCGTTTGTATTTTTAAGATTAATAATCCATCCAGGATTTGAATATAGAAGCTTTTTCACGGCTTACAATCACTTCCATATCCGGCTGTTTTCTCAGTTCCAGCTTCAGTTTTCCGTTAAAATGATTAAAAATCTGTTTTACTGAATTGATGTGAATAATAAATTGTCTGTTGGCCCTGAAAAAGAATTTGGGATCCAGCTGTTTTTCAAGTTCTTCCAGCGTTTGTGGAACATTCTCTACAACCCCGGTATTCAGCATGGCTTTACTGATTCCCAATTCGGTATAAAAGTATAGGATATCTTCTGCCAGAACGGTTTTATATCCGTCTCTGTGGGCGATAAGAAAACGTTTTCTGTAATCTTTCGGCTGGATATAATTTAATAATCCTTCAATAGCTGTTCCTACTACCGGAACGGCTTCCATAAAGGTTTCATAGCGTTTTAAAGCGGCATCCAGCTCTTCTTCTTCAATGGGTTTCAAAAGGTAATCTACACTGTTGTATTTAAATGCCTGTACTGCATATTCATCGTATGCTGTGGTGAATATAACTGCACTTTTCACGTCATGCTTGTTGAATATTTCAAAGCTGAGCCCATCTGCAAGACGGACATCCATCATGATGACATCCGGAACAACATTATTTTCCAGCCAGTGTACTGTGGAGGTAATCGAGTCTTCAACAGACAGGATTTCGATATGGGGTCTTAACTTCAGCAACAGTCTTTTCAACCTATCGGCATTGGGCCTTTCATCCTCAACTATTAAAATCTTATTAATCTTCATATCAATGGAAGTTTTACAATAAATTTATCTTCAGTTTTTTCAATCACAGGTTTAGGATATCCTAAGATTTCGTATCGTGCAACGATATTGGTAAGCCCTACTCCTGAGGAATCTGGTTTATTGATCAAGGGCAGGAATGTATTGGATACCACAAGTTCACCATTGGAGTTTGTATAAACCTGTATTTCCAAAGGATTTACCTTTGAAGTCTGGTTATGTTTAATGGCATTTTCAACCAATAATTGTAAAGATAACGGAAGGGTATACATGGACCTGTATTCTTCTTTAATATCTATTTTAAAGACAACGCCTTCACCAATTCTTTTTTCAATCAGAAAGATATAGGATTCTAAAAATTTCAGCTCCTCTTCTACTGCAATGATGTCTTTTTTGGAATTGACCAACAGGTATCTGTATACTCTTGCAAACTTCTCTGAATATTCATAACCTAACTGCTGGTCTTCCAGAATAAGTTCGGACAGTACACTTAAATTGTTGAAAATAAAGTGAGAATCAATCTGCAGCTTCAGCGCCTGAAGTTCTGCGGCCATAGCAGCCTGTTTATGTTTAGATGCCCTTATTTTATGCTGAGCAGCTTCTACAGCAGTTTTTTTCCAGTTTTCCAATAAATAATCCACGGTATTAAATGCGCTGATAATCAAAGATATTACAATATTGGTTGCGATCCATTGTCCCAGCAGTGTATATTCTTTGCGGGAATCCATTTCTGGCAATGTCACTGAGGTACAGTCTACTATGGCATTGATAATAATCACAATCATTACACTTCCCACGATCTGGAGCAGACACTGAATAAACAGTCGTTTTACAGTTCTGTTTCTCCAGGGAAGCCACTTATTGAGCGTCCTGTCTATAAATATACTTACCTCTGAAATAATGATAGAAAAAAAGATAATCCATGTGGCATCTTCCAGAATCATTTTTAGCGGAGCATCAAGATAGCCTTTCCAAACAGGATCAAAGGGATCAATAAGATAGGAAAAAACACAGAAAGTGACCACTGCAACGGCCCAGATTACGAGCCTTCTTTTCATGGTGGAAAGAATCTTCTTATTCCGTACTAAATTTTTCCTGATGGTAGAAACTCTATTCATATCCGGGAGTTGTGAATGTAAATATAGAAATAGATTTTATATGGGTATCGTCTATTTTAAACGAGACCGCCAAAACCGTCCCTGAAACGTAAAATAGCAGCCTTCAAATGAATGTTACGTTTCATCACCTGAAAAAGACATTTCATCATCATTTTATGCAACATCACACTATTTTTACGATAAGATAACTGCTGTCTATCATAGTTTTGTCATATTAAATCCGGTACAATGAAAACAATAATTGTCTGCACAGATTTTTCCCACGAAGCTGAAAATGCTACTCATTATGCAGCCTCTATGGCTAAAGAAAATAAATACACAATCGTGCTTTTTAATCTGCAAACCGTTTCCATACACGCTTTGAACGCACAGGCTTCGGCAGATTTTTTCTACACCCAAACCCTTAAAAATCAGAAAAAACTTGAAGACAAGGCGACCGAACTTAATACACTCTATGCTATAGAAACAACGCATCATCTGGCTTCCGGGAATTTCATGGAAGAACTTGAAAACTGCATGCAGATCCACGAATGTGATTTTATCGTCATGGGAATGGCCGAAAAAACTTTGGAACAAAAGCTTTTGGGCAACAGCGTAACAAGAGCTATTCATAGAATTAAAAAACCGATATTAATTGTTCCTTCCCACATAGAATATACAGGAATCAGGAAAATTCTTTTTGCGTATGATACTCACAAAAGCATGACCTGGACTGCAATGAATGACATTTATTATTTCATCAATGAGTTTAATGCCGAGATTGAGGTATTCAATGTAAGTGAAAGCTTAGAAGATTTTACTGAGGTTATTCATGATATTGACCTGAATTCCGGGTATGATCTGGATGATATTAAATACAGTTTTAAAATGATTCAATCCATCGAAGTTATCAAGGCAATCGAGGAGGAAATCAGACTGACAAATCCGGATCTGCTGACGATGGTTCCTTACAAATACAACCTTGTGGAATCTCTTTTCCATCGCAGTAAAACAGCTATTATGGCCTATAAAAACAAAGTACCATTACTATCAATTCCACTCAATATAGATTAAGATCAATAAAAATCTGAACACATTTAAATTATCCTTTTTGCCTTTAAGGGCTAAATTTTACACTTAATCTTGTTTGACAGGACCGGGAAGAGATTTCCGGTCCTGTTTTTATTGCTAGAGGTTTACAATCACTTTTCCTGCAACACGGTTGGTTTCCACCTCCAAATGTGCCATAGCTATGTCTTCAAACGGGAATGTTTTATAAACAGATGGTTTCAATACTTCCTGCTCCAATAAGCCCGCAATTGCCTCCATGGTTTCTTTTTTAGACTGTACCATCATAAACTCAATATTCACCTTTTTCTGCCCGGCTCTGTCTGCAACATCCTCAGGAATCTCAGGGGTCGGAAGCGTTATGATAATTCCGTTCTCTTTTACAACATCTACCGAATCAGATAACGTTTTTCCCTGAAGAGTATCAATCACGATATCTACATCCTGCACTTTTTCATGAAAGTTTTCCGTTGTATAATCAATATGCTCGTCAGCTCCAAGCGATAGAACAAAATCCCTGTTTTTACCGGATGATACGCCGATAACATATGCTCCGAAATACTTCGCAATCTGAACAGCAAAATGGCCAACACCACCTGAAGCTGCATGGATCAGGACTTTATTTCCTTCTTTAATTTTAGCAACATCTACCAGCGCCTGATAAGCCGTTGAAGCCGCCATTGACGCCGCTGCCGCCTGCTGATGACTAATATTCTGAGGCTTTAATGCCATATGATCCGCCGGAGCCGCAACATATTCTGCATACGCATTTCCTCTTCCAAAAAAGTTAACCATCCCGAAGACTTCATCTCCTTCTTTGAAACCAGTTACGTTATTCCCGGTTTCCATGACTTCTCCTGAGATGTCCCATCCCAAAATAGCAGGTCTCTTTTCTTCAAAAATCCAATTCAGAACTCCTTCATAAGCTCTGGATTTTACATCTACAGGATTAATGCTTACAGATACTACTTTTACCATTACCTCATCATTTCCTATTACAGGGTTTTCTATTTCCGCAAATTGAAGATTACCAACATCTCCTGCTTCGTTTAAAATAACAGCTTTCATTTTTTTAATTTTAATTGTTGGACAAATGTAGTCTCATCATATCTTTGCAGCAAGTATGTACTTTTTGGTAATCTACATACCAAAAACATACTAATACTGATTATCAAACCATTGAAAAAATGTTAAAAATAAAAAAAGTCACCAATGAGCCATCCTGTCCTGTTGATTATGCCTTTAAACGGATTGGAGGAAAGTACAAAGGCCGTATTTTATGGTACCTTCATCTGAAGACGATCATGCGTTACGGCGAGCTTCGTAAAACACTTCCTGACATTACCCCTAAAATGCTTACTCAGACTGTCCGGGAGCTGGAAGATGACGGACTCATCCACAGGGAAGTCTATCATGAAGTTCCTCCGAAAGTAGAATATTCTTTAACGGAAACCGGTGCTGAGCTCATCCCTTTTATTGATTATCTGAGACTCTGGGGTGAAAATCAGATTGAAAAAGAGAGAATAAAAGGCTAAAACAGAAACGCGTTTCAACCGGAAAACGGTTACTGTGATTTTTATGCATGGTTCATCTTGCTGCAGCATGATACTTGTCTTTGTCCTCATATTTCTAATGATTAACATTTAAATTCCATAAAACCATGAATGATCATCATGGTTTTTATTTTATGTACAAAGAGGTACCACTGGATATTTTTAATTAAAATAAACAAACCAGCAATTCATATTCATCTGAATATCAAAAAGTCGTAAATTTAGTAAAGGATAAAAACAGTGTTTTCACCCTTTTTTATAGTTGTGCCGTTAGCTAATTTTGTTCCATAAAATTAAAACCATAAAAATGAAAACTTCCTTTTTTACTAAGACTTTAAGTTTGCTCTGTGCAGCATTTATTCTAACCCTCTGTTTATTAAGCTGCACCCGCTGCTCTGAACCACCTAAAGAACCCGTTAGCAACAGTTATAAAAAGAAACTGATCAGCTACCGTGAAGGCCGGGTCCTTTTTAATGAATACACCAGAACCAATCATGAAATTCTCATGAAATACAGAAACGGTGAACCAGACTCCCGATGGTACTGGTTTTCACTGGAAGACATGGAAGGATATATTAAGTATGTAAAAGAAAATGCCAAAAAACAGAAATTAAAAAATCCAGGAATCAGGATCTATATGGGAAAATATCCTATGAATCATCCTAAAAACAGAATGGCGAAACCGGAATATGCAGGTTATCAGACTATATTTTTAGTTCCTACTGCCCAAAAAAGAGAAAGAACCAATGCAATGTCCAGATCAGCCACCACCGAGGAAAATACAGATGTCCCTTCTATAGAATCTATGAATATGACCAATCTGGCACCACCTCCAAAAACCTTGTCAGGAACAATGCCTTAAAAACACAAAATTATGAACTGGAATATTGAAACAGGGAAACAGATATCGATGATCCTATCCATCATAGTGATGCTTTTAATGGTCATAAAATATAGAAAAACCGGAAAGGAAAATTTATTTTTTATTATTGGATATCTGTTGTTTTCCCTGATCGATATTTTCTGTTATTTCTACTTCGACCTGACCAGGCTGCCTACGGACATATTTTATGTAATTGGGTTTTTGATGATTGTTTTCTTTTTGTACTTATTTTATTATTACCAATTACTCTATGTTCCGGTGCTCAAAAAGATACAGACCGTCATTCTGGCTCTTTTTGTCCTTAATATTGCTGTCATGTTTTACACAGAGGATGACCTGCTTCATCATTTTTCTTTTAATATGCTGTATGTAGATATTCTTCTGTTGTTATTTTCAATTATTTTGTTCCTGTACCAAACTTTTAATTCAGATAAAATACTGGGAATCAGCAACTATCTTCCATTCTGGATTTCAGTGGCTTTGCTGATCTTTTTCATCGGAAGTATCCCGATCCTGTTTTTCAGAAACACTGTTTCGGAGAGTATTTATTTCTTTATTTTATTTATGCTGAATCTGATCAGCAATGGTATACTCATATTGGGTTTGATGGGGAACAAACAGGAGAAAATCAGATAAAAACTTCTTAAATATGGAAGAAAATAATTTGGTCATCATCTTTACAATTACCTTATTCATCGTTGTTTTGACAATGATATTCATCTATGCTGTCTTTATCAAGAAAAAAACGACATTACTAATAGAACAAAAGGAAAAAGACCTGCGTTTTGAAAAGGAGCTCGCCACTTCTCAGGTAGAAATGAAGGAGCAGACCTTGAATTATATCGGACAGGAATTACATGATGATCTGGGACAAAAGCTTTCTGTTGTACGACTTCGCCAAAACCAGCTGATTACTAAATTAAAAGGTCCGCAAAAAGAAGATCTTACTGAGCTGAACGAACTGTTGGGAGAATGTATACAAGATATACGAAATCTGTCTAAAACATTAATTACCGAGCAGATTATTCATTTCGGGCTGGCAGAATCCATTGAAAGAGAAGTTCATAGGATCAAAAAACTGAAATTATTAAAAATAGAATTCATTACCCAGAAACAGGATATTGACATTTCTCCAAAACATGGGTTGATCCTATTCAGAATTGTACAGGAAAGTATCAACAATATCCTGAAACATTCCAAAGCCAAAAATGTTTCCATACAAATGGAAGACGACTGTGAAAAATTGCACATCAGCATTTCCGATAACGGAAAAGGCTTTGACACAAGCCTAATTCAGGATGGCTCAGGATTAAAAAACATGGAACTGAGGGCAAAGCTGATTCATGCCGAACTATCTATACACTCAGAACTAAATAAAGGAACACAAACTCTGATAACCTATCATAAAAATTTATTATGAAAACTATTCCCATAGCGATCGTTGATGATCATACCTTAATTTCCAAAGCCCTGGAAAATATGATCACAGAAAACACTCAATATCGGGTCATTATGAATTATCCCAACGGAGAAGAATTTATTGCAGGTGTGGAAAAAGCTTCTGAATTACCCGCTGTAGTCCTGATGGATGTTAATATGCCTTATAAAAACGGTATAGAAACTACAGAATGGCTTACCGAACATTACCCCGACATCAAAGTCATTGCCCTTACCATGGATGATGATGAAAAAGTTCTCATCAGAATGCTGAAGGCAGGTGCTAAGGGATACTTACTGAAAGACATGCAGCCTTCTATCCTCTTTCAGGCTATTGACACTGTATTTGAAAAAGGCAGCTTTTATACTGATTTTGTAGCCCAGAAATTATTGAAAGTAAAAACGGAAGAAATGAAAAATGCTTCTCTTCTTTCTGAACTGAAAGACAGAGAGAAAGAGTTTATAAAGTGGGCTTGCAGTGAACTTACCTATAAAGAGATTGCCGACAAAATGTGCCTGAGTCCTAAAACCATTGATGGCTACCGAGATTCGGTTTTTGTAAAACTGGACATTAAAAACAGAGCAGGTCTGGTACTTTTTGCCTTGAGACATGATCTTTGTTGATTGAATATTCTAATTTTTTAATCTTATTTCTTATACTATAAAATAAACATCTTTACATTCTTTTTACGTATCCGGCAGCTTTTCAAGCTGCCGGATTTTTAATCCATAACATTCTCATATACAACACAAAAGGTGTTTTCCCTTTTTCAAAACACAGTTTTCTCCTCTGTTTTCGTCCTGCGGAATAATGGAATTTTGTCATAGAAAAAAATACAGAAAGGCAGAACCCGAAAAGCCGAAACAGAGTAGGGAATATTTTTAAAACTAATACAATGAAAAAAGCACTTATCGTAGGTATTAATGATTATGCACCCATCGGATATGGAGGTCCGGATCTTAATGGTTGTGTAAATGATGCAAGAGATATGGCAAATACATTGGTAATCTGTGGTTTTAGTCCCGCAAAGATTAAAATCCTGACCAATCAAAATGCAACACGAGCGAATATATTGAACTATCTGAAATCCATGATCAGCACCAGTGTAAAAGGAGATTCTCTTGTTTTTTATTATTCGGGACACGGAACCAGAGTGGCTAATATCGGATCGGATCTGGAACTGGATGGTCTGGACGAAGCTATTTGTCCACATGATTATGCCAATAACGGTGTTATTCGCGATGATGATTTTAAAACAGTTCTCAGCAAGTTGAAAGCGGGAGTCAATATGGAAGTTATTTTCGACTGCTGTTATTCCGGAACAGGAACCCGAAAAATGGACTTAGGACTGGAAGCAGATCTTCTTAACGAAACCGCCCGTTATATTCCACCAATGCTGGAAGATGAATTTTACCTGACCTATGCCAGTGAAATGGAATCTTCTAAAAATGCTAAAAAATCAACTATGCTCACCAAAGCTCTTGTCCCTGTTGTCGGAATGAATCATACTTTATGGGCTGCCGCTAAAGATAATCAGGTTTCTATGGAAGGTAATATCAGCGGGCAGATACGGGGTTACTTCACCTATCATTTCTGTAAAATATTGCGTGCTACCAATGGTAATATTGTTAGAAAAACACTTGATAAACAAGTTGCTATTGCCTTGGCAGCGATGGGAGCAGCTCAGATCAACCAGACAGAAAGCATCACTGCAGAATTTTCACAAAAAATATTCACTTAATCATATCATTATTACAGGCGGAATCCGAAAAGCCATTAAAAGAGTAGGAAAACACTAGATTAAAAATAATAATCATGTCAAAAATCGAAAACAACAACCCAATGACAGCAGAAGAAGTTTTAAGACTTAGAACTGTTAAAGCAAAATCAACTGAAAAACCAGAAGCAGTTGAAAAATTATTTAAGCAGGCTCCCGCTATGGAAACCATCAACGGAAGATCTTTTCCGAAAGGGATGAAAACAATAGGAATGCCTATGGATGAAAAAACAGCAGAAAACAGGACTCTGGAAACCGACCATTTCTATCCTACCCATGCTGATTTTGAATATAATCCAAAGCTTGAACCGAAAAGAGACCGTAAACCAAAATTCATTGACAGAGATTCTTTCCTGACTCCGGAAAATGCAAGAACTATTTTTGGAGCAGATCAGAGAAAAGTATATAATTCTACCGCTTATCCATGGAGATGTGTCGGCAGAGTGGAAAGTTCTTTAGGCTCAGGAAGCGGTGTAATGATCGGGCCAAGACACCTTCTTACCTGTTCTCATATTGTAGACTGGCAGCCTAATAATACTACAGGATGGCTGAAATTCACGCCAATGTATTATAACGGAAGCGCTCCTTACGGAACTGCCTGGGGTACTTTAACATATTACAAATATAAAGTGGCAGGTCCATCTATTGATTCAACAGAAATACAATACGATTATGTAGTGATTGTATTAGACAGACCTATCGGAAACAGCACAGGCTGGTTAGGCTCAAAATCATATTCTGATTCATGGGATGGAGGAGCTTACTGGACCCACGCAGGATATCCGGGAGACCTTACAGGAACACAAAGACCAACGTACCAAACAGGTATCGCACTAGATGGAGATTTCTGGAGTGCCGATGATAACGAAAGCATGAGCCATAAAGCAGATATATGGCCTGGACAAAGCGGAGGTCCTTTTTGGGGATATTGGGACGGCTCTCCGTATGCCGTGGCTACTCAAAGCGCGCATAATCCAAGCGATAATTTTGCAAGTGGGGGCTCAGATTTAGTCAATCTGGTCATCAGAGCTAGAAATGAACATCCTTAATTTATTTTTTTAGTTTAAATCTATAGCCTGCCTTTTGGGGTGGGCTTTTTTGTGATCCTATTCTGTTTTTTGAATAACAAATATTGATGAAGCAAATCCAGACAAAATAGGAAAATACTGAAGATTTAGATTATGAACTATCTGGAAACCATAATAAAATATTTAGCGCAAATGATTAAGTAAGACTTATTTAGAATAGTGGATGTTAATAACTTTTTTTGTGAATAATTTAAGAACAATTTGAGAACAAAAGTTATTATCAATAAAGGATTTCAATAAAATGGTGTTACATATTTCGGGCTCATCAGTGTTTATGATTATAAAAAATTTATGGAGGAATGAATGAACCATTGAATATTTGTACGTACATTTGTTCAACAAAATGATATATCATAATGATATTTTTTCTTTTTTTAAAAGAAAAAACCTCCATAAAGGAGGCTTTTAATTAGAACGTATCCTTATTTGTTTTTCTTAAAAAGCGTCGCAAGCGCTGAGTAAAAATTAATAAGAACCACTATAAGTTCTACTAAAGATTTAAAAAAATCCATTGCGGAAAATTATAAACTCGAGGTCTCAATCTCGAGTTTATTTGTTACAAAGGTCGAAAAAAAGAACTGATTTAGAAAGAGGCAAATACTAATTGATAGACTTTTAACCCTAAAAGTTTTCCACATTTACATGAAACTTGCTCTGTTAGTGGGCTAAACACATTTATTAGGTTTAAATAAATATAATTGCACAGTTATAATTAAACAACAAAAAAACAAAATACCGTAAATAAAAGGAAAAATTATTAAACACGTAATTTTTTTAGTTAATTCTCCTTAGACCACATTAGACATAAATACTTGATAAATTAAGGGATTTTAAATAAAAAAATCAATGTTAGTAATTTAGGACCCTTAATTAAAATACTTCAAAATTTGTCGCCAGAAAAGTTCTCTAAAGAAACAAAAGTTATATACATGTAATAGACTCAGGTCAAAAGCACTTAAATGACTTAAAATTGGTGATGTTTGGGAATAGTTAGACGATACGAAAAGAGAACCAATCAACTACAAAATGGATCTTATATTTAGATTTCTTCTCTTTATTATTTTATCGCTTGGTATAAATTATACGCTTTTTTGCAATCGATAAAAAGAGCAAACCCTATCCAAAATTCTATTTTTAGGAAAGTCACACTCCAAATATTTTAATACATTTGTTTAAAACATATCTCAGATGAATTTCGAGCAGATCAACTTACACCTTGAGGCTTATAAAGAACACAACCAGATTCTGGATGCGGCTAAATACCTTATTCATTCTTTTGATCTGGAACATGAAAACTTTGCAGGGTTTGGATTCAGGGAAGAACTTTCTCCTACCTCAATACTTCTTACTGCAGAAGGTGAATTGGGAGGGCCACAAACGGTGATGATTCCACGAAATTTATTTGATTTTGACCTGAACCTTGTCCTTAATATGGTGGCTCATGAAATGCTTCACGTAAGACAGAAAGCCCCCGGACATGTAATTGAAGACAAAAATGAAAGAGAATTCCAGGCGTATTATGAGATGCTTTTTCATAAAGTTTTTCCACAAGTTCCCGAAGTTTCGGATTTCCATAAAAAATTCTTTGGCGGAAAAGCGTTGGAATATTACAAAAGAATGGGTGAAGGTTCAGAACTACAGCAAAAATATGCAGAACAGAAAACCGAAGTAGAACATTTAATCAACGAATTACCATGACAATAAAACCAGACATCACCTGGGCAGATTTTGAAAAAATAGACATTAGATGTGGAACCATCCTTTCAGTAAATGATTTTGAAAAGGCCAGAAACCCGTCTTACCAGCTGGAAATAGACTTTGGAGACTTAGGAATCAGAAAATCCTCTGCTCAGATTACCTCTCTTTATGAAAAAGAAGACCTTGTAGGAAAGCAAATCTTGGCGGTAGTCAATTTCCCTAAAAAACAGATTGCTAACTTCTTCAGTGAGTGCCTGGTGTTGGGATTATATGGTGAAGACAAAAAAGATGTCACTCTTTTAGCCCCTTCATTACCTGTAAAAAACGGAATGCAGGTAGGATAGACAGCAAATAAAAACACATATGATACAGAACATACCTTTAGAAAGAGTTTTATTCCTTGATATTGAGACCGTTCCACAGGCAGGATCATGGGACGACCTATCTGAAACTGAACAATATCTGTGGGATAAAAAAACAAAATTTCAGCGAAAAGACGAGGTCACTGCTGCAGAATTTTATGAAAGAGCCGGTATTATGGCAGAGTTTGGAAAAATTATCTGCATTACCATCGGAATGGTTGAAAAGAATGATACGTTGAAGATAAAAAGCTTTTCCGGACACGATGAAAAGAAAATGCTTCAGGAATTTGGTGAAATCTTCAACAGTCCAAGGCTTCACAATGTTATTCTCTGTGCTCATAATGGAAAGGAATTTGATTTCCCATGGATTGCCAGACGATATCTTATTAACGGGATGCTGCCACCTGCCCCATTTCAGATGTTTGGAAAGAAACCCTGGGAGGTTCCTCACATAGATACTATGGAACTATGGAAGTTCGGGGATTATAAAAGTTTTGTATCACTGGAATTACTGGCGCATGTCTTTGGAATTCCTACTCCGAAAGATGATATTGACGGCTCAATGGTTTCATCAATTTACTACATAGAAAAAGACTTGCAGAGAATTGTAGACTATTGTGAAAAAGATGTCTTAACTTTGGCAAATATTTTCCGGCGCATGCGTCAGGAAGATTTGTTGAAAAGGAATATCAATCTAGATTAAAAAATGAAATTTACAGACGATCAAATTGCTGACATTGGTGAGGAAATCATTGGTGTACTGAAAACCGTATATGACCCCGAAATTCCGGTAGATATTTACGAATTAGGACTGATTTACGATGTTCAGATCTCCGATGATGCTGACGTAAAAATTATAATGACCCTTACTACTCCCAACTGTCCTGTTGCAGAAACTCTTCCTCAGGAAGTAAAAGATAAAGTGGCTGAAGTAGAACATGTGAATAGTGTAGATTTAGAGCTGACTTTTGAACCGAGCTGGAATAAGGATATGATGAGTGAAGAGGCGAAGTTTGAATTAGGAATGCTATAAATCAGGAAATAATGGCAAAGAAAATTGGAGCGATAGTTCTTGCTTTTCTCGGTATTTATATGCTCTATTTAGGAGCGCAGATGAAAGCACAGCCTCCTTTTATTACAGGAATCGGCTTCATCATTATTTCTCTGTTTCACTTGAGTAAAAAATAAGTACAACGTAATATGTACCCATAAAAAAGGATGTCTTATCGGACATCCTTTCTTATTTTCTATAATTAGATTTCTTTTGCTATTTCTTTTCCTTCTCTCCTGCTCCATTCACTCCATGAACCTACATACAGATCCGGCATCGGGAATCCTGCATAATCCAGGGCTAAGATCGTATGACATGCAGTAACACCTGAACCACAGTGAATGATCATATGCTCAGGTTTACCCTCTAATAAATGCCTGTATTTTTCTTTTAAAATTTCCGGACTCAGGAAATTTCCGTTCTCATCAAGATTTTCAGAAAAAGGAATATTGATTGCTCCCGGAATATGGCCGGCAACAAGATCAATGGGCTCTGATTCTCCTTTGTACCGGTAAGCATCTCTTACATCAATAACAGTAGAAGAATTATTATTCAAGTCACTTTCAACAATTTCAAGACTGGAAACCGGAAGACTCCAGTGATCTTTTTTGATTAAAGAAGCTTTATCAAATATCTCTTCTCCTGAAGAAAACTCCAGTCCGCTTTTTTCTGCAGCCTGTATTCCGCCATCCAGGACCTGTACATTTTCAAACCCAAAAGATCTTAACATCCACCAGGCTCTTGCCGCTGCATTTGAAGCATTTTTATCATCATACACAATGATGTGAGAGTTTTCAGCGATTCCAAGATTTGAAAGTGTTTCTGCAAATTTTTCTACGGAAGGAAGCGGATGCCTTCCCCCAAAAGCAGCATTCTCTCCAATCTCAGCCAAATCTTTATCCAGATCAATGAATCTGGCTCCTTTAATATGTCTTTCAAGATAGTTCTGCTTTACCTCTTTTCCTGTTCTTGCATCAAGAATAACAAGGTTTTCTGTCGGGATATTTTTAAGTTCGGATGGGGAGATTATTGGAGACATTTTGTTGATTTTGGAATTAATACTAAATATGACTATGGACACAATCCATTATATTTGAACACATTAAGATGATAAATAGTTCAGCGTATTTTTGTCATTCCGTAGGAATCTTAATTTCATTATTGAAAAAAAATAATCCGGATTCCTACGGAATGACAAATTGAACCTTATACCATCTTAAGATCTATTTAAGTTGCTAGATCAATGAAATTTATGATTTATTCTTAAAAATGAAAAATATCCTTTGCTTTATTGTAAGAGCTTTCAAAGTTCAGGAGATTCAGTTTATGTTCTGCTTTTTCAACACTCATAAAATTGATCACCTGTTCAGTAGGCATATTTCCTACAAGATCATCTTTAGCCATAGGGCATCCTCCGATACCTTTAATAGCACTGTCAAATCTTCTGCAGCCTTTATCATAAGCCGCTTTCAATTTTGAATAAGAATCTTCATAACGGTTATGAAAGTGCCCACCGAAGTTAATTTCAGGATATTTTGAAGGTATTTTTTCAAACAAAAGAGCAATCGTCTCAGGAGTTGCCACACCTGTTGTATCTGACAATAAGATATCTTTCACTCCTATATCTGAAAATCTTTGTGCCCACTGATCTACATCTTCCCACTTCCACATTTCACCGTATGGGTTTCCAAAGGCCATAGAGAAATAGATATTCAGCTGTTTTCCTTCGTTTTTTACCAGTTCAAGCATTTTAATAATTTCATCAAAAGCTTCTTCCTGACTTTTATTCGTATTTCTATGCTGAAAAGTTTCGGAGATCGAGAACGGAAAACCCAAAATATCAACGGACTGGTGCTTCAATGCTTTTTCAGCACCTCTGTAATTGCCAATAATTGCGGAAACTTTAGTTTTGGAGCGTGATTTGTCAATATTTTTGGCTACCTCATCAGAGTCAGCCATTTGCGGAATTGCTTTAGGGGAAACAAAACTCAGACAATCCAATACATCAAAGCCAACATCCATCAAGGAGTTGATATAATCTATTTTTTTATCGGTAGGGATAAATTCTCCCCATCCCTGCATTGCATCTCTAGGACATTCGGTAAGAAACATTGTTACTTTTTGATTTTCTCAAATATAATAAAACTAAACTACTTAGTATATTGTACACACAAAGCTAACATTATTTTGATTTTCAAAGTTTTATCTCTGATTAATAATTTCAATAACTGATATTAAATCGCAAATAACGTATTCTCAGCATCAAATTTGCTAACTTTGTTAAAATTTATGATTATCTGATGAGTACAATAGAATTCAACCCATTGTGGAAAGAAAAATTACTGAACCGTTTTCTTAGCTATGTAAAAATATATTCAACCAGCGATGCAGAGAGCGAAACAACACCTTCTACTCCTCGCCAGTGGAATATTGCCAATTATATTACTGAAGAGCTAAAAACCATCGGCCTGGAAAATGTTTCAATTGATGAGCATGGTTATATTATGGGATATGTTCCTTCTAACCTTGAAAATGATGACAGACCTACCATCGGATTTATTTCACACTATGACACTTCACCGGACTTCAGCGGAGAAAATGTAAAGCCTCAGGTTTGGGAAAATTATGACGGAAATGACCTTCTTCTGAACCAGACTACAGGATTCACATTATCTCCTTCAAGATTTGAAAGTTTAAAAAAATATATCGGCCAGACCTTAATTACTACTGACGGAAATACGCTTCTTGGTGCTGATGATAAAGCGGGTTGTGCAGAGATTGTAACAGCGGCGGAATATCTTATCGCTCACCCTGAGATTAAACACGGAAGAATTGCAATAGGATTTACTCCGGATGAAGAGATCGGAAGAGGAGCGCATAAATTTGATGTAGCTAAATTTGGCGCAGAATGGGCTTATACAATGGACGGTGGAGAAGTTGGAGAATTGGAGTATGAAAACTTTAATGCGGCAGGAGCTGTGGTAAAAATCCACGGATTGAGCGTTCACCCGGGTTATGCTTACGGAAAAATGATCAATGCAGCACTTTTAGCGGCTGAGTTTGCTCAAATGCTTCCGGCTAATGAAACGCCTTCAACGACAAAAGGTTTTGACGGGTTCTACCACTTAATGGATATCACGGCAGATATTTCTGAAGCTAAACTTCAATACATTATCCGTGATCATGATGCAGATAAATTTGAAGCCAGAAAGAAATTCATGGAAGAGAAGATTGCTGAATTCAATCAAAAGCACGGTGAAGGAACTGCTGAAGTGGAGATCAAAGAGCAATACAGAAATATGAAGCAGCAGTTTGAAGGTAAAATGCACATTGTAGATCTTGCCGCAAAAGCAATGACTGAAGCTGGTATTGAGCCTAAGATCAAAGCGATCAGAGGGGGAACAGATGGGGCCCAGCTTTCTTATATGGGACTTCCATGCCCGAATATTTTCGCAGGGGGAATCAACTTCCACGGACCCTACGAATATGTAGCTTTGGAAAGTATGGAAAAAGCAACTGAAGTAATTATTAATATTGTAAAAGCTTAATAAATCATGAAAAAGGTCTTAGCATCAGCATTCATTTTCACTTTTATTTTCGGCAGTGCCCAGATTTCTGAATTTCAAAGGGCAGATTCACGCTATGAAAGAAAGAAAACAGCTCTGTATAACAAATATCCTAAGCCTAATGATTTAAGAACGAAGAAAGAATGGCTTTTGACAGAAGATAAAATAGCAGCTTACAAAGATGCTTTGGATAAAGCTTCTCTTGAAGATCAGAAAATGATCGCTGCAGATCCTCCTTCAAAAGCAAAAGTCACTAAAGAAGCTGAATATGATAAAGGCAAAGCAGGCTTTCAAAAATTATTATATGAAGCTGTGGAACTTGATTTTTTAAACTTTTCTCCGGATACCTACAAAGCAACAATAACTTTTGTTGTTGATTCTAAAGGAAACGCTCTGGATCCCAATGTAAAAGGAAATAATGAAGATGTAAATGCATTTATTGAAGCGGCTTTTTACCGTATGAAAGATAAAGGCAAATGGAAACCCGCAGAAGACAAAGGAAAACCAGTTTCGTCAAATGTTTCTGTTCCTTTAACATTGACTTTTAAAAAATAATATACAGAACCCGCTACAGTGATAGCGGGTTTTTCTTTTCTATATTAAAAAAACATCATTGAATTCATTATGTTATTGATACTAATTTAACATTATTCTTTTGTATGTATTAAATAATTCACCTAATTTAGATAAAACTTAAAATCACTGTATATGAAAATGAAATCTAACCACTTCAAAATCAACAGAAAATTTTACTTTACTTTTCTTTTATCTATTTTCTGTTTGTTTCTTTTAACGTCTTGTTCTCAGGATGATCCCGCCGATCAGCCTGTTGAAAAACCCGCAGAGTCTGTTCAAATGAAGACTTTGGGAAATCTGACTTTACAGAAGAATGTTATTATTCTGAATGATGAATCGGTCAATGCAATTTCTACCCATAATGACGGCGAAATCACATTTAGCCGTATGACCCCGCAAACAGACAGTATTTCGGTAGGAACCGTAATTGTAGGGACTAAAATAGAAGGCGATCAGGTGAACACCATTCTTTCAAAAGTAAGCGCTGTTTCAAAATTGAATAACCAGTTTAAAGTGCAAACTTCCAGTGCAAAACTTGAAGAATTTATCTATAGCGGAACACTGAGCGGAGTGTATGATCCATCCGGTAAAGCTCCCGTTAATATTGATGGAAGAATGGTTAATTACATCCCTGTAGAAGGTATGATCTCTGAGCAAATCAACCAAAAAATACTTTCTATTGAAGCAAAAAATATTCAAAACCAGAAAATAATTGCTTTCAACCGTTTTGATTTTAATAAAACCTTTTCATTCCCATTATCTTCAGCAGGCACTTCAACGGTAAATGTAAAAGGAGGATTTACACCAAAAATTGATTATAATATCACATTCTCATGGGGACACTTATCCAACTTCTATGTTAACCTCATTATGGATGACATCAAGCTTCAGAGCACTGCAAGTATTGTCGGAAGCTTAGGATATACAGCAAGCACAACAGATTATCTGAATATTCCTATTGTTCCTATCGTTTTAGGACCTACAGGACTGATCTTAAGCCCTACTCTTTCTGCCGGTCCTTTTCTTGGAGTACAGGCTACAGGAAAGGTACAGGCACAACTTCTGGATCTTGAAGGAAATGCTAACTTCCTTGTAAGCAAAAATCCAGAGATTAATATTAATCTTCAAAAGAAATCAGAACCTGCTATAACTGGCGCAGAAGGAAACTTATCTGCTGAAGCAGGCCTAGAAGCAAAAGGAGCTGTAGGACTGATGTTTATTTCTATTCCAATTGCCAATTCCGGATTAAGAGGAAGAGCTTCTGCCCTTTCGTCCTTAGGATTGACATTTATTCCTGAAAGAAAAGGTGTTATTTCTGTAAAAGGTAAAATTCAGGCTGATATGTTTTATGGTTTCGGAATAGCTCCTCTCAGATATGAAGGTACCATTCCTCTTTTCAAAAAAGAATATATGCTGTATCAAAAGAATTTCAGTTTCTAAAACAAAACTTTCTATCTATCATAAGAAAGCCGCTCTTGTAGTGGCTTTCTTCATATAATGTATCTGCATACAATTCATTTCCAATTCATTAAGACAATTTTATTATATTTACAAGGATGTACAATTTTAAACAATAACATTTAACACCAAATTAATCATGAAAACAATGAAAAAACTTTTGAGAAAGGACTTATCTGCAATTCTGGGCAGCGGAATAGATGGCTGTCATATGGGAGGCAACTCTTATAATTGTCAGGACGACTGCCAATGTGCCTGGGGATATGCATGCGAAATGTATGAAGACGGAAATCCCGGACAATGCATCGCTGTAGGCGGTGGCGGAAATCCCGGCGGCGGCGGATGCAATCCTCCTTCCATTTGTGAAGAGCAGCCTTATTAATAAACAGAAATCGGGAGTAGTAATACTTCCGGTTTTTTATTTTCATCCGGAAATGGGTCTTGGTCCAAACATCTCTGCCATTCATCAAATAAAATTTCATACTGTGCTTCATCAATGTTGTTTTGCAACATATTTTTTAACACAATTAATTATGAAGCAGCAATTTTTCGCTCTAAGTACATTGTTATTATGTATTTTTTACGGTATAGAAACAAAAGCACAACAAGCTCCGGCTTTTCACATTGGGGTCAAGGGAGGGGCAAACTTTACAAAAACCTCAACGGAATCTTCTTTGGAAGGGAAATATGGACTCGGCTATCAGGCAGGAGTAATGACAAGAGTAGATCTCGGAAAGCTATATCTACAAGGAGAAGCTCTGTTCAACAAAAGAAAGACATTATACACATCCCAAGACGGAAGCTCTTCAAAACTTTCATGGAACGCTATTGATATTCCTGTGGTGGT
The DNA here is from genome assembly GCF_018362995.1 of Chryseobacterium indologenes. NCBI lineage: Bacteria > Pseudomonadati > Bacteroidota > Flavobacteriia > Flavobacteriales > Weeksellaceae > Chryseobacterium > Chryseobacterium indologenes. The sequence goes on along the minus strand of NZ_CP074372.1, from coordinate 3,468,960 downwards.
AGGATATAAACTGATTAAAGCAGATGATTTTAATGTAAGAGTATTTGCCGGAGGTGTTTACAGCTACGCCTTTAACAATAAAGTATCTACTTCTCAGGCTTTTCAGGAGGGATTTAAAAATTTTGACAAATCCAATATTGGCATTACGGGAGGTGTTGGAGTAGATTATAAGAATTTCACGGCAGATCTTAGGTATGAAACCGGTCTTTCAGGCATCAGTAAAGACTTTAAGTCCAAACCCCACAGTTTTTCCCTCGGAATAGGTTATTTCCTGTTCTAAAAAACTTAAATTATCTTTACCCATTAGAAACTGTTTTCCCTGCAGTTTCTAATTTTTTTTATCAAATTATTTCCTATTCCATGACAAAATCTTTTGTTTTCAAAGAATACATATTTACTTTTATTTTCTGGCTTGCTCTTGCTATCGTATTATGGTGTAATCTCCAGATCACTACAGATAAATACCTTGCTATGATTCAAGCTGTTATAATTGCAGTTTCTTCTTTTACATTCACCCATTCTTTAACCAATAAGTTTCTTCCGAAAGCCCTGCGGGAAAAAAAGATGAAACAGTTTTTGATACAGGTAGTAATTGTTATTCTCATATTGGGCCTGATCTTCGCTGTTATTTTTACTTATCTTGAAGTCACTCCAAAAAATCATCTTCCACTGAGTTTTTCGGATCAGCTGCCTATTTTATGGCAAGGCTTCTACATGTCTTTACCAGCCTCATTTCTTATCACCGGAGTAGCGTGTGGTATAAAATTTTATAAGGAACACGGAAGGATAGAGCGTGATCACATTCTTCTCCAACAGGCGCATCTGGAAAACCAGCTTAAACTTTTACAGGATCAGATCAACCCTCATGTTGTATTCAATATTCTGAATCATATTCATATTCTGATGAAAACGGATACACAGCTTGCAGACTTTTTACTGATGAAGTTTTCGGATATTCTCCGGTATCAGCTGTATCATTGTAATCAGCCACTGGTACCTTTGGATAAAGATATTGAATACCTTCAGAATCTTGTTGAGGTAGAAAAATTGAGATGGGGAAATGAACTGGATGTAAAGGCTTCATGGGAAATGGATAACAGAAAAGCTTTTATAGCTCCTTTGCTTCTGGTTCCTTTTATTGAAAATGCCTTTAAGTATGTATGCAGGCTACCCGGCCATAAGGGATATGTGAAAATTTCCTGTAAAGAAAAAGACAACAACCTCTATTTCTATGTTGAAAATTCCTATTCAGATATGGCAACCCATAAAAAGAAAGAAGGAGTTGGCGGAATTGGCCTTCAAAATGTAAAAAAACGTTTAAAGCTGCAATATCCTGACTCTCACGATCTGAAAATTGAAACGGATCATCATATTTTTAAAATAACTTTACTACTAACGCTATCTGACCATCATGAGCTCTAATATTCCTAAAATGAAATGCCTGATTATAGATGATGAACCTCTTGCAAGATTCCATCTTAAAGAACTGGCTGGTCAAATTGATTTTTTATCGGTTGAAGGAACCTGTGCCACCGCACTGGAAGCAGATGCCAAAGTAAAGGAAAGCGAAATAGATCTTCTTTTCCTGGATATCAACATGCCTTATCTTACCGGTCTGGAATTTCTGGAACAGCTGGAAAATCCGCCTTCGTGTATTCTTACCACAGCGTATTCTGAATACGCTTTGGAGGGATTCCGTCTGCAGGTTGTTGATTATCTTTTAAAACCCATTGCTTTTAACCGTTTTTATCAGGCGGTAAACAAGGCTCAGCAACAGTTTATCATCAGAGAAAAATTAAAAAAGAATTCTCCTCTGGATGATCCATTTCTGTATGTAAGGCAGTCTGACTCCTTTATTAAGGTTTCCTGGGTAGATATTCTGTACATTGAAAGTATGCAGAATTATACCAAACTTCATTTTAAAGACAAGTCACTGGTTATTCATCAGACGATGAAAGCGATTGAAGAATCCCTTCCTTCAGATCATTTTTTCAGGATTCACAAATCTTACCTCATCAATATCACCCATATCGATATGATCTCCGGAGGACGGCTTTTCATTAATAAAACTGAGCTTCCTATTTCCCGTACCCGAAAAGAAGAATTGCTTAATCAGGTAGTGTATAAGAAACTGATCAGCAAGTAAATAAATAACTTATCATAAAAAAGGAAGGCGTATAAAAATATTATACGCCTTCCTTTTTAGTATTTATGGCAGATTCCAGCGCAGTGACACTGCAGCGTAGAATGTACTTGCAAATCTTGGATCTGCTATTTTTTTGTCTTTGAAAATGCTGCTGATTTTCCTGTCATTTTCGCTGAAACTTCTCAGTATTGCCGTTCCACCTGTTACACGTAACGTAAGTTTATCATTGATTTTCAATTCAGGTCTGAGTCCTGCAGTGATCTGCTGATAACCTAGCAGCATAGATTTTCCGCCTACATTTCTCTCTGCTGTCATCCCGTTAAGATCTACAACAGCTTTTAAAGCAAATTTGTCTGAAAACAGATACCCGGCTTCCATTCCTTGCGGGAAATTGATGTTGAATTTAATTTTTCCGTTGGTTTTCCAATCAAAATAAATCCATGGTAAAATCATAGGAACTCCAAAAGCCGTGGTAAGCACCGGCCCTCCTCCCAATGAAAGATTAGGGTTAAAGTGTCTGATAAACAAAATTCCTCCCTGCCCCAGCACATCATCAAAACTGACTTTTTCAAGGTCTGTATACACTCCCACGGATGCCGTCATCATCATACTCCACTTTTTTCCCAAAGGTCTCATATGTTGTATTCCCACCTGCGCATTCAGCATCTCATCCGGAAATAATCGGGTTTCATAATTTTTATGGGTCATCTTTGCATAAGATCCGCTCAACAGCATAGACCACGACCTTACTTTTCCGTCGGTATCTTTTTTTACAGATAGCGGAATACTGAGGTTAAGATCTATTCTTTTAAAATCACTTTTGGAATTCGTCTTTGTACTGTCTTCAGGGCGGATGTAGTTGGAGCCCGGAATATATTCTGTCTTCAGTTCTGCAGAGATTCCGGATTGTGCACTTACCCAATATCCTAATGGCAATAAACAGCATAATACCGTCGAAAGGGTTCTTTTCATATTTTAAATTTTATGCAAAGAGAACCCTTTGGTAATTTTTCACAAAAATTACTTGATTAAGTGTCTGGATTGTATGACAACAGGATCAAATAAGAGGATGAGTTTCCGGATTAGAACTGGTATTTACACTTTCTTTTTTTTGAGTTTTAAAAATACGATACCCGAACCAAACGGCAATCAATGCCATTGCAGAACGTGTTACCACCATTGGAATGATAGAATCTGCTTCTAAAAATCCCAGTAATGCTGACATTAAAAATGTAACCATCAGCTGCATAAACCCCAGTAATGCTGCCGCTGTACCTCTTCCTTCTTTAAACGGAGAAAGTGCATGGGCGGAGGTAATTGGGAACAAAATACCGATAGCCAGCAATGACAGATACAGCATTGCAATTTCCAGGGCTACGGAAACGTTTTCAGCAGCAACCAGAATATGAAGAGAACATACCACCAGTAATACAATAGTAGCCGTAAATAACAGTGCTGAATTACTTATTCTTTTGATCAGCTTAGGAGTAATATAGGCAGCTGTGATCAATGCTAATGAGTTAAAAGCAAAAATAAAACTGAATGTACTGCTCGAAAACCCATGGATCTCCATAAATAAAAACGGTGCATTTGAAATGTAAATAATAAGGGATGCAAACGCAATACTTCCTACCATGGTACTGTTGATAAAATCTTTGTTGGAAATGATCATTTTCAGCTGATCTTTTAATCCTTTTTCATTTATCAGTTCTTCGTCAGGAAGATTGATTCTGCTATTGGTTTCCGGTACATATTTGTATACCATGAAAACCGTGATGAGTCCCATGATGCATAAAAAGGCAAAAGAGCTGTTCCAGCCCCAGAATTTAAGGAAAACACTTCCCAGTAACGGAGCTACAATAGGAGCAATTCCACTGATCTGAGACTGCTGGGAAAATATGGTTACCGATTTCTGTTTATCATAAAGATCAATAATAATTGCCCTGCCGATAACAATTCCGGCACTTCCTCCGAACGCCTGCAGAAAACGCATTGCCCATAACACATAAATATCTGAGGTAAAATAGATAGCCGTTGCTCCTATAATAAAAAGTAAAAGCCCACAATACAGCATGGGTTTTCGTCCTTTTTTATCGGATAAAGGTCCCCATAGCAATTGTCCGAAGGCAAACCCGGCAAAGAACACCGAGATGGATATCTGAATATGCCCGATATCGGTATTAAAAATTTTAGCCATACTTGGGAAAGCGGGAAGATAAAGATCTATACTTAGTGACTCCAAGGTGTTGAGCAGTGCCAAAATAAACACTACAATATTCAAATTCTTCTTCATAAATAATATAAGCCTTCACAGGCGGTTTTTCAGCTGCAAAGTTGCTTTAAAAAGCGTCATATTTCAATAAAAGAACTGAAGGAAGTATAGGACAAACTGAAGATTTAAATGAAAAAGTAAATGAAAAATATTAATTTAAGACAATCAATATAGTAAATATTGAGGATTATCTTTTTTCATTATTCTTAAAGCTGTCAGGATTTTGATGAGTATGTTTCTTGAAAAACCTTGAAAAATATGAAGCATCATTAAAACCGAGTTTAAAAGCAATTTCCTTCACCGTAAGAGCGCCAAAGCTAAGTTCTCTTTTGGCTTCCAGGATAAGACGCTGGGAAATCATTTTTTTGACTGTTGTTCCTCTCAAAAGGCGCACAATATCATTAAGGTGGTGCGTACTTATCTTTAATTGACCAGCGTAGAAACCTGTTTCTCTGTGCATTATATAATGCCTCTCAATAAGCCCCACCAGTTCCTGAATGCGTTGACGGTCATTCAATAAAGGTTCCTGGGGATGAATTTGCTCTCCGATGATGATACAGAATGCTTTCAGATATGTCTTTAAGAGTTCCGTCCTTGATGCAGCTTTATATTCCTGCTCAATCAGTGATATAAGGGTACTGCAGATCTTTTCATTTTCCGGATTTAAAAAAAAGGGAAGCTCACCTCCTGTAAGTACAGATTCTATATCACAGGCCTCATTGAAAATTTCCCTGCTTATGGCCATTGCATATCCCTCTTCACCTTCCAGCTTCATATTGAATGCCTGTCCCGGTGCAATGATACAGATCTGATTATTCTCAAGCTGATAGCTTTCAAAATCCAGTTCTAAACGGCTGTTTTCATACACGCTCCTGAACCAGATGATTTCAAAAAAATTATGCCGGTGAACATCATGAAAATTCTCAGGGCCTGCTGCACTCAAAGTGCTCATCTGAAATTCTTCAGAAGTGAGATGATGAACCGGGATTTCTTTTTCTGGTGTAATCATTACTGTATGATAAAGTAATTAACTATAAATAAAAACCACAGCAAAAAAAGTGCTGCGGTTTTCTTACAATATTTAAAATTAAATATAATTTTTCAGTTTTATTTATTTAAAAAGGCATCCCAACCTTGGGCAGTCAATGCTACCAGCTGGTTAGATCCTCTTGCTACCATAAAGTTTCCATCTTCTTTTTCTACAGCATGTCCTATAATGGTAAAATCCGGGTGATTTTTAATTTTATCAAAATCATCTGGCGAGATCGTGAACAGAAGTTCATAATCTTCACCACCGCTTAAAGCAGTCATTACCGGATTCAAATTCATTTCATCCGCGGTAGAAATCGTAAGATTATCCAATGGTACTTTTTCTTCATACAATCTGAATCCTACTTTTGACTGATCTGAAAGGTGAAGGATTTCTGAAGCCAGACCGTCTGAAATATCGATCATAGAAGTTGGCTTTATATCCAGTTCTTCCAGAATCGCCTTCACGTCTGTTCTTGCTTCAGGCTTCAATTGTCTTTCCAGGATATAGTCGTAACCTTCCATTTCCGGCTGCATATTCGGATCTGCAAGATATACAGCATGTTCTCTTTCCAGAATCTGTAATCCCATGTAAGCACCACCCAAATCTCCGGTTACCACAAGAAGATCATTAGGTTTTGCTCCACTTCTTTTTACGATATTTTCTTCATTTTCAATTCCTACAGCGGTAATGCTCATTACCAGCCCTGAATTGGAACTTGTAGTATCTCCTCCAATCAGATCAACTTTGTATCTTCCACAAGCAGCCTGAATTCCGGAATAGATTTCTTCTAAAGCTTCTACCGGAAAACGGTTAGAAACGGCAAGGGATACCAATATCTGTGTAGGAGTTGCATTCATGGCTGCAATATCACTAAGGTTAACTACTACCGCTTTATATCCTAAGTGCTTCAATGGTACATACCCAAGATTGAAGTGTACTCCTTCCGCCAGTACGTCTGTGGTAAGAACTACTTTTTTGTTATCAGGATTGATAACTGCGGCATCATCTCCTACTCCAAGCTCCGAAGATTCATTGGATAGCGGAAAATACTCTGTCAAATGTTTAATAAGACCGAACTCTCCTAATTTTGAAATGGGCGTCAGCTCCTGTGATTTATCTTCAAACATAATTTCTGTTTATAAGTGATCGTTGATAAATGATAATTGATCCATCAAGAATGTAATTCATCAACATCTTTGAACAATTATCATTCATCATTTATATATTAATTTCTGCCGGGTCGATATTGTGTGGGTGGAAAGGAAATTTTTTGAAATCTTCTTTCGATAATACAACAGTTTCCGGGCTTTTATACTTATTCATTGCTTCCACTACATCATCCGGCGGAGTGGTCATTTTTCTAAGCATCATATCAATCCATACTCCTGTAGCTTCTGCAGTGGCGCAGTGCATACCATCCGGTGTATAGAATTTGTGTACGAAGCGGTAGATAGAAGAATCTTCAGCACATCCGTCTATTTCCACACTTACAATAACTATCTGATCTGCGTATATTTCTTTGAAGAAAGAATATCTTTCGTGCAGGATTACAGGACCAATTCCCCATCTGCTTAGCTGGGTTACTCCCATTTTCTCTTTAGTCATAAAAGCCATTCTGGCTTGCGCACAATATTGTACATATGATGAATTGGCTAAGTGCTTATTAGCATCAAGATCGCTCCATCGCACTTCAAATTTATGGTAGAAAATCATTTGAAAATCGTTTTTGGGTATTATAAAATAATAATCTTCAAAAATACTCAAATAAGATGGTTTATAAAAATTGTACTTTTGAAAAAATAATCTTCCGCATAGGATTACATATACATGAAACAGATCATTATTATCGGAGGCGGTGCTGCAGGCTTTTTCTGTGCATCCAATCTTGACGAAAAGAAATATACAATTACAATTTTAGAACAGAACTCAGATGTCCTTCAGAAAGTTAAAATTTCCGGAGGCGGACGCTGTAATGTGACTCATGCATGTTTTGATCCAAGAGAGCTTGTTCAGTTTTATCCTCGTGGAAATAAGGAACTGCTGAGTGTTTTCAGCAAATTTCAGCCTGGGGACACCATGGAATGGTTTGACCAGCGTAATGTTCCGTTGAAAATTGAAAATGATAACAGAACTTTCCCTGAAAGTAACTCTTCCCAGACGATCATCAATACTTTTCTGAATGAAGCGCAAAAGAAAAATGTCTCTATAAAAACAAAATGTACAGTAAAAGAGATTGAAAAGCAGGATGAAAAATATCTCGTAAAAACCAATTCAGGGGATTTTGAGGCTGATTATATCGTATATACCACCGGAAGCTCTCCAAAATCTTTAAAAATGGTTGAAAATCTGGGACATAAGATTGTAGACCTTGTTCCTTCCCTTTTTACCTTTAACATTAAAGATGAATTGCTGAAAGATCTTCCGGGAACAAGCTTTGAAAATGCAGGAATTTCTATTCCTAAACTCAAAACTGAAGAAAGCGGCCCTTTACTTATTACCCATTGGGGACTTTCCGGGCCTGCTGTTCTGAAAATTTCTGCCTGGGAAGCCATAAGTCTGGCAAAACTTAAATATAACTTTGAAATTGAGGTTAATTTTATCTCCATAGAAATGGACGAAGCGGAAGAAATCTTCCATCATTTTAAACAAAGTAATCCTAAGAAAACTATCGGGCAGTCTAAGATCTTTGATATTACCAACAGATTCTGGCAGAAGATTTTAGATATTTCAAAAGTTGACCTCAACAAACAGGTAGCTAATATTTCCGGAAAAGAAATGCAGAAAATATTAGAAAATCTTTGCAAAAAGAAGTTCCAGGTGACCGGAAAATCAACTTTTAAAGATGAATTTGTGACAGCCGGAGGTGTTGATTTAAAGGAAATTAACTTTAAAAACATGTCTTCAAAACTGCTTCCTAATTTCTATATCGCCGGAGAGGTTTTGAATATTGACGCCGTGACCGGAGGATTCAATTTCCAGGCATGCTGGAGTGAGGGATGGCTGATTGCACAGGATATCAATAGTTTATAAAAAAATATTACTTTTAATAAAAACTAAATACATGAAAAAAAAATTCGGTTTCTTTCTTCTACTCTTGTTCTGTTTAGGATACAGCCAGGAAAAAACGATTGTCTCTGACTGGACTTCACTTACACAGGCCGTCAATATAGAGAATAAACCTAACTGGAACTTCCGTATAACGGCAAAAATCAGAAAAGATAATGAGGATAATGGTTCCAATTGTGGGTTATGGTGCAGAATAGATAATAAAGATGAGTCTACCAGTTTCTTTGAAAATCAATATTATGGAATCCAGGTAACCCATGAATGGAAAACCTACGAAATAAAAGGAACCATCAGTCCATCTGCGAAGACCATGAATATCGGAGCTTTTGCACAAAGCAACGGGGATTTTTATTTTGACGATTTTAAGCTGGAAGTCAATGATGGAAAATCAAAAAAATGGACTGAAATTCCGCTGGAAAACTCAGGTTTTGAAAAAGAGATTGCATCTTCAAATGGTTGGTTTGAAGGAATCCGTTCTCAGAAAATAAAGCACGTAAAACATTTTACAATTGCAACTTCAGATTACAAACCATTCAGTGGCAACAAATCTTTGTTGATCAAAGGTCGCGGTATTATCGGAGCAATGCCGGAGGGAAAATTTATGGATGTTAATGGTATCAAATTATACTATGAAGTCTATGGAGAAGGTGAGCCGGTTCTTATGCTTCATGGCAATGGCCAATCCATCAGTGCCTTTATGAACCAAAAAGATACATTTGCTAAAAAATATAAAGTGATCATTGTTGATTGCCGTGAACGGGGAAGATCTACGTATGACAAAACGAAAGAACTTACTTTTGATATTCAGACAGAGGATCTTAAGCAGTTTTTAGAGAAGCTGAACATCAAAAAAACAAAAATTTTGGGCTGGAGTGACGGAGGAATTCTCGCGCTGTCTATGGCAATGAAATATCCGGAGATGGTAGATAAAATAGCATGCTCAGGAGCCAATATATTTCCGGAAGGAGTCAAAGATAATGATCTAAAATCCATGAAAGAAATGCTCGTGAACCTTACTAAAGAGAATAAAGACCATAAAAATGATATCTTTATTGATCTTCTCAATCTGGATTTGAAGTATCCTCAATGGAAGTATGAAGACCTGAATAAAATTCAGTGCCCATCATTGATCATTGCCGGTGATAATGATCTTATAAAAACAGAACATACAGTAAAAATCGCAGAATCTATCCCCAAAGGACAATTAGCGATTATTCCAAATGCAAGTCATTATGTTCCTGAAGAAAAACCAGAGCTGTTCAATGAACTGGTCATCGATTTCTTTGAAAATAAATAAACTGAATACCTGTAATCATGAAAAAAATATTAACATTGATTTTATGCCTTGGATGTGGGTTCGCCTTTGCTCAGACACAGGAAGCCAAAACACAACTTACCGAAGATCATTCCAGAGATGAATATACATCTGAACAAAGTAAACAGGCAGAATATCCTGGTGGAATTTCCGCATTCATGAGGGATGTAACTCAAAAAATTAATTCTAACCGGATAAAAGGGCCAAAAGGTAAAGCCCGTTCCAATGCAAAATTCTCAGTGAATGCTAAAGGTGCAATAGAAACTATTATTGTAACAGGAGAAAATGAATCTCTTAATCATGAAGTGGAAAGAGCGATGAAATCTATGAAAACCAAATGGACTCCCGGAGAGTACAAAGGGCACCCTGCATTGATTTGGTTTACCGTCCCTTTCTCCATCAATTTTGAATAATCAAAATGTTATCCGTTAAAAGAAATACATCTTCCCTTTTTAAAATCCTTCTTATCCTGGGATTTGGATATTTCTTTTGGCTGATGTTAAAAATTACTTTAGAGTATATTCCTTTTAATCCTGAAGTCAGTTTCCTGATGATTAAGCAGACGGAAGTAGTAGAAAGGCCTGAATACCTTACATTTTTCTATACTCACGTTTATACGAGTATTTTTGTTCTCCTTTCAGGGTTTCTGGCCATTCTCAGACGGAATTTTGGATTAAAAAACTTCCATCGTAATATGGGAAAAGTGTATATTTTTCTCATTCTGATTTTTGCAGCGCCATCAGGAATTTATATGGGAATCTTTGCCAACGGAGGTATTTTATCAAAGGTGTCGTTTGCCATTTTAGGCTTTTTATGGTGGTTTTCAACCTTTAAAGCATATCAGCTGGCGAAACACAAAAAGTTTAAAGAACACAAACAATGGATGTGGCGCAGTTTTGCTTTTACATTGTCTGCAATTACCCTGAGAATGTGGAAAGTAATTATTGTATATTTATTTCATCCCAATCCTATGGATGTGTATCAGATCATTGCATGGCTGGGCTGGATTCCCAATATCCTTATTATTGAATATTTAATCACAAAAAAACATATATGAAAATTGTAAATTACACATTGATTTCTTTATTGGCAGTTTCTTTGGCAAGCTGTAAAAAAGAGGGAAAGACCAATGAATCGGGGAAAGATTCCCTGACCGCAAAGAAAGATTCTATTGTTATTCCTGAAGTTCACAAAGAATACTACGGAATTTATACCGGTGAGTTTGCCGGAATGGAAAAGGTAGTTGACGAGACAGATGGCTCGGAATATGATGTCGATAATTACAAAAGAATTTCTTTAAAGATCAACAGAATTACCAAGGACAGCGTTTACGGACAAAGTATTGTGAATGGTAATCAGCGCCCATTCAGAGGAGTTTTCAATGAGACTTCAGCGTCTTTTATACTGGATGAACCTGGCAATGACAAAACAGACGGGAGATTTGAAGTAAAACTGAAAGGAGACAGCCTAACCGGAAAGTGGAACGCCTTTGATAAAACAAGCGTTAAAGCCCCTTCAAAAACACTTAAACTGACTAAAAAAGAGTTTGTTTACAATCCTAATTTTATGTTGAATAAAGATTCTGATCTGGTAGACTGGTCCAATCCTAAGGAGTTTACAGAAAAGTACACGGATGAAGAAACCGGAAAGACAGAAAGCTATAAAACATCTAAAAACCGTATCGCTTCAGAAGCAATTTTCAAACTGAATGCCTCCAAACAGAAACTGACAGAAAAGGATCTTAAAAACTTAAGAAAACTTGATCTTGAGATCATCAAAAATTCCGTATTTGCAAGACATGGCTATTCTTTCAAAAAAGAAACCTACAGAAATTTCTTTGAGCAAACAGACTGGTACATTCCTGTTTCCAGCAATGTAGACAATGATCTTTCTCCTATGGAAAAGGAAAATGTTGCTTTATTGAACCGCTTTACCAAGTATGCAGAGGATAAGTACGATAGTTTTGGAAGATAAACAGTAGGGATTAGGTTGCAGGGGTTAGGGATTAGGGGTTGAGGTTAAGCTTTCACTTTTTGCCATCTTTACGAAAAGATAAAGCAGCAGACAGCCTACAGCATAGCAAAGATTATCAATCCATGAAAAAGAATTTCCGATAACAATATACATCAGGCTTCCAGGACGGAAGCCTAGTTTTTCTGCAATATTGAAATACTGGGCAAACTCTACCAGAAATGAAAAAATAAGAATTCCCAGAATCAGTTTCTGGTCATTTACTTTTACAAAACTTTTCACAAAAGTATACAGAAGCATCACCACAATAACATCCCCGAGATAAGCTCTTACGAAGAAAACACCACTTAATTTGGTGGCAATTAATACTTCCACCAGAAAAATAAATACGGTTAGAAGAAGATATTTCAGGCTGAATTGCAATTTCATTTCAAAAGGGAATTAGGCATAAAAAATCGGTATTCAAGGAACACCGATTTTATTTTTATAGGAGCAAATATATTATTTCTTTACTTTAATTGTACATCCGATAGCTACCGTTTTTGTCATTTTCACCGGTTCATCTTTTATCAGGGCATTTACGGCATCCTGAGCATAATATTCGGATACATCATTCGGGTTATCATAATTGTTGTCGATTGCGCCAATGTATTTTACGATATTCTTTCCGTTTTCTTTCTTCAGTACAAACACATGAGGCGTCTTTGTAGCTCCATACTGCGGATAAATTTTCTGCCCTTCATCTACCAGATACGGAAAAGTAAATCCTTTCTGCTTTGCTCTTTCAATCATCTGTTGGTAGCCATCTTCGGGCTGTACATTAGGATCATTAGGATTGATTGCAATTACCGGATATCCCTGAGCTTTATATTTTTTATCCAGCTCAATAATCCTGTCTTCATATTTCTTGGCATATGGGCAGTGGTTGCATGTAAATACCACAATGAATCCTTTTGCACTCTTAAAATCGCTTAAAGAAACCATTTTACCATCGATATTTTTAAGTTTAAAATCAGCAGCTTCATCTCCTACTTCATAGCCTTTTGCAGAAATATTCTCTTTCTGGGTATTGTTTCTATCATGATTCGTCGTCGTAAAGCTCAGTAACCCAAGTCCAACGATGAATGCGGTCATTAAAATTTTCAGGTCTTTCATAATCGATTATTTATTGTAGATTTTCTTTAATTGTTTTTTCAAGGTCTTCTTTGCTCATTTCACCGTCATTGAAATGAAATTTCGCTCCGTTTTTATAGAACAGTGTCACAGGAATATTCCCATCCCAGTCTTTTTCAAACTTTGGAATCCAGGTATTCATTCTTTTGATATCATCCAGCAAGAGAACTTCAGCAGTAAGGTTTTTATTTTTAATGAATTTCACTACCCTTTCTTTATCTGCAAGCCTGTCCAGTGAAACTAAGATCATTTTAAATTTCTGATTATCTGTAAACTCACCATTCACTTCCATAAAATGGGGAAGCTCTTTTACACATGGTCCACAGGTGGTTGACCAAAAATTGACAACCAATAATTTATCTTTTTCCTGCTGGATCCTCTTTTCCAGATCTTCATATTTTATCACAGAAACTTCTGTCTGCTGAGCTTTAAAAACCGTACAAAATATAAATACAGCTAGTATCTTTATTAAATTCTTCATATTCAAAATTAATAAATGCATTCTTTCTCAATGAGAATCAACTTGTTAAAATTTGTTAAGAATTCTATTTATTGCACAATATTCTTTCACCAACTGTTGAATTAATAAAAATAAAATGTAAATTAGCTCAGAATCAAAACTAAAATTACCATGAAAAATTCAAACACTCAAAAGAGAAAGCTTTCCAAAAGCGAACTAAAAGAAATTAACGGTGGAGCACTTCCTCCAAGATGCCTTCGGGGGTTCTGTACACAACCTGACTCAGGAGAACTGGTTCCAGGTCTGGTGGGAAAAGATGGATTCTGTTGCTAATTAAAAACTTCAAGAAAAATCAAATCAAAACTAAAAATTACCATGAAAAAATCAAACATTCAAAAAAGAAAATTAACAAAAAGCGAATTGAAAGAGATTAACGGAGGTAACGGACCTGTTGTATGCCCGGAAGGACTTTGTGACAGGGGTGACGGCGAGTTTGTAATAGGGCCGGTAGGAAGAGACGGATATTGCTGTTAATATCAAATAAAGCTTTGTTAGATAAATAAGGATTGAGGCAACCCCTCAATCTTTTTTCATAAAATAGATTTCGCGAAAAAAAGTTAACAATTTGACTCACAATATTTTGCAAATATTAAAATAACTTGTAAATTAGCTTTTACCAAATTAAAATTATTATGAAAAATTCAAAGAATCAAAAAAGAAAGCTTAGTAAAAATGAGCTTAAAGAAATCAGCGGAGGAGCTAACAGACCCATCTGCCCTAGAGTAATAAGCTGCACAGATCCTCACACCGGAGAAGAACGATATGGAGTGCCTGGCATGCAGGATGGATTTTGCTGTTAACCAAGTTATACAATATAAACTTGGAAAATATGAAAAATTCAAACCTCAACACAAGAAAACTCACCAAAGCCGAGCTTAAAGAAATCAACGGAGGTATAGCTGCCTGCGCAGAAGGTTTATGCAAGCTAAGAGGAGTAAGTCACTTCCTTATTATCGGCCCAAAGGGTAAAGACGGCTACTGCTGCTAATCAAGCTTTTAACATTATTAAAAAAAATGATTGGATTAACCTCCAATCATTTTTTTTATTGCATTCAGCTTCATTAAAGCTTCAATAGGTGTCAATGTATTAATATCTATTTTCGTCAGCTCCTCACGGATATTTTCCAGAACAGGATCATCCAGCTGGAAGAAAGAGAGCTGCATATTTTCTTCAGTCACTCTTTTGATACTCTCAGAAGTACCTCCACTTCCCTGCGTTCTGCTCGCTTCAAGTGTTTTAAGAATCTCATTGGCTCTGTTCACCACTTTGGCAGGCATTCCCGCCAGTTTTGCTACATGAATACCAAAACTGTGCTCACTTCCACCAGGAATCAGTTTTCTCAGGAAAATAATGTTTCCTTTGTTTTCCTGAATAGAAACGTGGAAGTTTTTCACCCTTTCGAAATTGATAGTCATTTCATTCAGTTCATGATAATGTGTAGCAAACAAAGTCTTGGATTGTGTTGGATGCTGATGAAGGTATTCTGCAATTGCCCATGCAATAGAAACCCCGTCATAAGTGGAAGTCCCACGACCAATTTCGTCCAGCAGAATAAGGCTTCGCTCTGAAATATTGTTCAAAATATTCGCTGCCTCGTTCATTTCTACCATGAAAGTTGATTCACCTGCAGAAATATTGTCTGTAGCACCTACCCTCGTAAAGATCTTATCCAGCATTCCTATTTCAGCATGCTTTGCAGGGACAAAGCTTCCTATCTGAGCCAAAAGACAAACAATAGCAGTCTGGCGCAGAATGGCGGATTTACCGGCCATGTTCGGTCCTGTCACCATAATAATCTGCTGGGAATGTTTGTCTAGGAAGATATCATTCGGAATATACTTTTCACCCAGCGGAAGCGCATTCTCAATGATCGGATGTCTGGCTTCTTTTAAATCAATTGCATAGCCATCATTCAAAATAGGCTTTGTATAACTCTCAGAAACAGCCAGTTCAGATAGTCCGGCCGCTACATCAAGCTGAGCAATGATATTGGAGTTTCCCTGGATCTGGTCAATATAAACCATCGTTTCTGCACATACATTTCTGTACAGCGAAGTTTCCAGAACTCCTATTTTTTCTTCAGCACCAAGGATCTGGCTTTCGTATTCCTTTAATTCTTCGGTAATATATCTTTCAGCATTAACCAGGGTTTGCTTTCTTACCCAATCATCAGGAACTTTATCTTTATGAGTATTCCGGACTTCAATATAGTATCCGAAAACGTTATTAAAATCAATTTTAAGGCTTGTAATACCTGTTCTTTCAATCTCTCTCTGGCACATTTCGTCCAGGAATCCACGCCCTTTATTCTGTAGATTTCTCAATCTGTCCAGCTCTTCAGAAACACCTTCTTTAATGATATTTCCTTTGGCAATACTTACCGGAAGTTCTTCATTAAGATGATTCTGAAGGAATTTAATCAGTTCTTCAAGATCAAACAAAGGCTCCAGCCACGCCAGCACATCTGCATGAGGATGCAATAACGCTTTGATTTTGTGAATATTAATTAAACTTTGACGAAGATATCCCAGTTCTTTAGGTGAAATTTTCTCTGCAGCCAGTTTTCCCATTAGTCGGTCAAGATCAGAAATCGATTTCAGAAGCTGGCAGATCTCATATTTCAGATGATCATTCTCGTTTAAGAAATCAATCAGAGAAAGTCTTCTCATAATTTCATCCACTGATTTTAAGGGAAGAATGATTCTTCTCCTCAAAAGCCTTCCTCCCATCGGAGTAGAGGTTTTATCAATGATATCCAGCAGAGATTTTCCCTGTGGATTGCTTGGATAAACAATTTCAAGGTTTCTCAGGGTAAAATTATCCATCATCAGATAATCTTCCTGTGGAATGATCTGAAGCTTTGTAATATGGGCCAGCAGATTATGATGGGTATCTTCCACCAGATAAGCAAAAATAGCTCCTGCTGCAGTAATGGCCAGCGGAAAGTTTTCTACACCAAATCCTTTTAATGAATTGGTTTTGAAGTGATTCGTTAATTTTTCATAAGCAAAATTATATTGGAAAGCCCAGTCTTCCAGTTTAAAGGCACTTCTATTCTTAATCTGATCAGGAATCTGTACGCTTCTCTGATAAATAATCTCACTGGGATCAAATGTATTGACAATGTGCAAAAGCTTCTCCAGATTTCCTTCACTTACCAGGAACTCGCCGGTAGAGATATCCACTAAAGCGATTCCATATTTCTCTTTTTCTTTGTGTAATGAAAGCAGGAAATTGTTCTTTTTTGAATTTAAAACCTGGTCATTGAAGGTAACTCCAGGCGTAACCAACTCAGTAACACCACGTTTTACAATACCCTTCACCATTTTGGGATCTTCCAGCTGATCACAGATGGCCACTCTCATTCCTGCTCTTACCAGTTTCGGAAGATAAGAATCTATTGAATGGTGCGGAAATCCTGCCAGCTCCACACTTCCTTCCCCGTTGTTTCTTTTGGTAAGAACAATGCCAAGAATCTGGGATGTTTTCACAGCATCCTGCCCAAAAGTTTCATAAAAGTCCCCTACTCTGAAAAGTAATAGCGCATCCGGGTATTTACCCTTGATGGTATTGTACTGCGTCATTAACGGGGTTTCCTTCTTCGATTTTGCCATAGTAAAAAATGAGCCCCAAATTTAGAAAAATAAATTCAGGCTAAGAGAATTGTTTAGGGGTTAATCTTCTATACTTTTCTTTATCAGTAATTAATCGTACTTTTCACCCATCAAATCACATTATTTATGGAATTTCCTGTCTTAGAGACTGAAAGGCTTATTTTACGTCAGCTTACTTTTAATGATACCCAAGATCTGTTCGAATATTTTTCTCTCGATGAAGTTATGGAATATTATGATCTTGAAACCTTTAAAACAGAAGAGGACTCCCGTCGCATTATTCAGCATTTTAACAGCGAGTTTGAAAAAGGAAAAGGATTCCGATGGGCGCTGGAACTGAAATCTGAAAAGAAAGTTATTGGCACCTGTGGCTACCACAACTGGTACAGGGAACATTTCAGAGCTGAAATCGGCTATGAGCTCAATCCAAAATTCTGGCAGCAGTCTTATATGAAAGAAGCTATTCTTCCTATCCTGACTTATGGATTTGAAACCATGAGACTGCACCGCGTAGATGCATTCATTGACCCTTCCAATATCTCTTCTGAAAGGCTTTTATCTTCTTTAAACTTCAGCAAAGAAGGAACGTTGAAAGATTATTTTTTTGAAAAAGGAAAATTTGTAGATGCAACAATTTTCGGGCTTATCAATAAATAAATTGCTCTAAATCTAACGCTAAGAAGCAAAGAAAATTGATATTGATGCTTCTTATTTTCGTTCGCAAGGGCATTTCATTTAGTAATTGAAGTGCTTCCCTCGCTGAGTGAAACGCCTTTGCGAAGCTTTATCAGCAGCTATCCCTGAGCCTTGCGCTCAATGCGTTAAAATTATCAAATGTATAATATTTATTTTTTTGAAAGGTGCTTTTCCAAAGCCTCAGAACTTTTTTTATAGGCCCATTTTTGCTTGTAGTTCACCCATTTGGCTTTGAATAGTTTGCGCATTATCTTATCCGTGTATCTCATAATGAAAACATGATACAGCATATTGGCAAATACATTCGGTTTATTGGGAAGTGCTCTTAATGAAAGTGAAAAGCCGGGCTCCAGGTATCTGTTGAAGTGCCAGAAAGCTCCCGGAATAAAAAGGGCATCACCATGTTCCATAAAAATTTCATAGCCTTTCGCATATTTCAGTGCCGGAAACTTTTCGTAATCCGGATTTTCATAATCTACCTCATATACCGTATGAACAGATAAGGGAACTTTATATAAAAAAGGAGATTGCTTCTGATCAAACAAAAGAATTCTTTTCTTTCCTTCAAAATGGATATGCATAAAATCTCCCAAATCCACATCATAATGCATTAAAACATGAGCTTCACTGCCCCCGAAGAATAACGTTGGCAATCTTTTAAAGAATTTTATACCAAGATCCGGATAAGTAAAGTTTTTCAGCAGCTCAGGAAGTCTGTCTGTTATGATATAAAAAAAGATACGCAGATCCGAAGGTTTACTTTTTATGGTATCAATATACTCCTTCATTTTCATTTGGGCTACCGGAGCATCAGAACTTTTGGCGGCATCTGCAGGCTTATTGTCATACAACGGAACTTCCTGATCTCCTGCTTTTTCCCGGATGTAAGCAAGACTCCATTTGTCGAAAGCATCCCATCTGCTGGCAAAATTCTTTATCAAAAGAGGTTTTTGCTTCTTAAAATAATTTTTCTGAAAATCTTCTTTACTGATATCATTTACAATATCTACGTTTTCGAGGATCATGTATTTTGTATTTAATGCGAAATAAAAATAGTGTTTTTTTGAAACCTGAGAAAATTAAGATTAAAAGAGCTGAAAGCTGGAAGTGGGATGCTGGAAGTTAAGATTTGTCTACAAATGTCTATATTTCATTTTATAAAACCTTTTATGGAAAACTTAGATTTTCCTTCGGCTTCAATAACTTCCCTCTTCCAGCTTCAGACTTCCTTACTTTATTAGCAGAGCTCAGATGAAAAATTTATATTTGTGGTAACAAGTGAATTTATGAGAGTCTACAATACCAAACATTTCCTTAAAATCCTTTTCAGTTTACATAAAAGTGATACGCTGAAGATCCTTTTTCCAAGCATGGTTCTTATAGGACTTTATTCCTGGGGAATTCAGTATCTGGAAGTGGAATATCTTCATCTTACATCAAAATCAGGAATCAGTAATGTGGGAATGATTCACTCTCTGCTGGGTTTTGTGCTTTCACTTTTATTGGTTTTCAGAACCAACACAGCTTATGACAGATGGTGGGAAGGGAGAAAGCTTTGGGGAAAACTGGTCAATGACACCAGAAATTTTGCTGTAAAAATCAATACTATTCTGGGTGACAACCGTCAGGATGCTGAGCAGATTGCAAGATATTTAAAGTATTTCCCGCACTTTTTAGCCAAACATCTTTCCAAAGAATCTACAAGGCTGGCTTTGGATGAAGATTATTCTGAAATAGAAAGTTCATTAAAAAATCATGGTCCAAGTGAAATTGTTATCCTGCTGACCCACAAATTGAACTTATTAAAGAAAGAAGGTAAAATTTCAGAAATTGAAATGCTGTATTTAGACACTCAGCTTTCAGGATTTCTGGATGTGTGTGGAGGCTGTGAAAGAATTAAAAATACTCCGATTCCTTACTCTTACTCTTCTTTCATCAAAAAATTTATTATCCTGTACGTTTTTGCACTGCCTATTGCGTATGTGATCACTATCGGTCTTTTCATGATTCCGCTTACCGTTTTCGTCTATTATGTTTTAATGAGCCTTGAGCTGATTGCTGAAGAAATTGAAGATCCTTTCAACAATGATGAAAATGATATTCCTATGGAAACATTAGCACAGAATATTGAAAAAAATGTGCATCAGATTATGATCAGAAAATAAAAAATCAAGCTTTTAAAGCTTGATTTCTTTGAGTTCGCCATCCTGTTTTATTTCTACAAACTTGCTTTCCCTGTTGGCAGCAGAATATCCGTAGAAAAACGTACTATATATTGGTGTTGAATACATATAAGCTCCATAACCGTTATAAGCATCTGAAGTTCCCGTCTGCTGCTGATAACTTGCCGTTGCCGTAAAATTTACGATCGTTTCAAGATAATACTTACCGGGTTTCAGTTTTTCGAATTTAAATCTACCATGATCATCCGTTAAAGCTTCCACTCTGTATTTAAAAGCTTCTTCGGACATATATACCGTTGTCTTTTTGTTTTCATATTTCTTCCTCATATCATAAAACTCCTCAAAATAGGGAGTTACAGGGAAAAGCATGACAACAGTTCCTTTGGGTGCGTAATGCTTTTCTCCAAGCAATGGCTTGATGCCCCAATTGTTTTTTTGTTTGGTGGAAGCAACGCCTTCAATGGTAGAATTTCCGAATCCCAGCATATCTCTGGCCAATTTTTTATCGAAAAACGCTTGAGGATAATATGTATTTTGTGCTTCAAAATACATAAATCCACATATCAGCATGAATAAGGTGAATAATTTTTTCATAGTATATTTTTGAGTCAAATATAAGTATTTTACTATTTTTGAAGTAAAAATAGCTATGAAGTACATGTTTCTATTGTTTTTTTCCACTTCTGTCATGATTCTGGCACAGAAACCTTGTGGATACAAAGACGGATTACAGGAGGGATCCTGCAAAGAATTCTATGACAACGGGCAGGTAAAAAATACAGTAGAATGGGAAAAAGGGAAACTGGACGGAGATGCTGTTTTTTATTACGATAACGGAAAAATTCAGTCTAAAGGAGAATATAAGAAAGGATTCAAAGTAAAAGAATGGTCCTATTTTGATAAAAACGGAGTACTTACTTCCAAGGAAGCTTTCAGAAACGGAGAAAAGAATGTTTATGATAACAGCCTTACCGCTACTTTTTATTCTCCAGCCGGCAAAATAACTGAAATTTCGAATTATAAATTCAATAAATTACAGGGAGAAAGCAAAACCTTCCATGAAGACGGAAAATCCGTGAAAGATATTGGCCAGTATGACAACGGCCTTGCGACCGGAAAATGGAAAGTATTTTATCCATCAGGAAAGTTACAGCGTGAAACTGAGTTTGCCAACGACAAGAGAAATGGCAACAGGGTTCATTACCGTGAAGACGGAAGCATAGAAAAAACAGAGGTCTATAAAGACGGAAAATTAATCTCAACAAAATAATACAATTGGTACAGAAACTAAAACTGGAAGAACTTAACAGAATAGATGTAGAAACATTTAAGAAGGTTGAAAAAATTCCGGTGGTCATCATTTTAGATAATATCAGAAGTATGCACAATGTAGGTGCAGCCTTCAGAACGGCAGATGCCTTTTTAATTGAAAAAATAATCCTTTGCGGGATCACGCCGCAGCCACCCCACCGTGAGATTCATAAAGCGGCATTGGGAGCAACAGAAAGTGTAGACTGGTCTCATGAGACAGCAACCAATACAGCGATTTCTGATCTGAAAAGCAAAGGATACGAAATCATCGGGATTGAGCAGACTACCGGAAGCCAGCTTATCACTGATTTTACGATTGACAGATCGAAAAAATATGCCCTGATTTTAGGGAACGAAGTGGAAGGAATCAGTGATGAAGTTCTTCCTAATATTGATGTATTTTTAGAAATTCCACAGCTTGGAACAAAGCATTCTCTGAATGTAAGTGTATGTGGCGGAATTGTAATGTGGGAATTCGCAAAAGCGTTAAAATAAAAAAACTGCATATGTCCTTAGTAGACAGTGCAGTTTGAAATAAATCTAATAAAAAGTAAAAATGAAAGGCGACAAAGGTACTTTTTTTTTCATTACAAACAAATTTTGATGGCATTTTTTTTGTTTCAGCTTAAAAAAAGTCGGGTTTTCAGAAAAAGTTTCATTTAATTTTTTATAAATTAGCACAATGTTTATCAAGGACTATATCTCAAAAGACTTTCCATGTTTTAGCTTGTCTGACTCTATAGAGTCGGCCAGAAATATGTTGGAAGATTTTGGATATTCCCATGTTTTTATCAAAAAATCCCACCATTTCTACGGAGCCCTTGCAATGGATTTTCTGTATGAAGAAGATGGCGGGACTTTGAAGGATCTTGAGCATCAGATTGAGCGGTTTGCTATTCTGGAGGACAGCAATATTATGGACAGTATCCGTCTGTTTTATACCTTCAGCAGCAATGTGATCCCGGTGATTAATAAAAATGAAAAATATCTGGGGTATATCACCTGTGAAGATGTTTTCCAGGATCTTTCCCGTTATCCTTTATTTTCAGAAACAGGTGCCATTCTTACTGTAGAAACTCCTGCCAGAAAATATTCCATGACGGAGATTACCAATATCGTAGAAAGCAACAACTCGAAGTTTTATGGAGGGTTTATAAGCTTTATGTCTGAAGAAGTGGTTCAAATCACCATAAAGATCAGCAATGAAAATCTGGCCTCGATAGACTCAACTTTTGACCGGTATGACTACAGAATTGTTGAAAAATACTATTCTGATGAGAAATCCGATCTGTTTAAAGACCGATTTGGGTTTTTACAAAAATTCATAGAAATATAACATGAAGGCAGCCATATATTCTCAGAAAAAAGATCTTGATACTTTTTTATATTTAAGCAAGTTTATCTCTGAACTTGAAGCCAGAGATGTAAAATCTGTTCTGTACGATGAAATGGCTGAAGCACTTCAGTTCTCAAAAATCTTCGAAACCTTCAACTGTAAGCAGGATCTTCTGGATAAGGAAGTCGATCTGTTTTTCACTTTCGGTGGAGACGGAACGATTGTAAATTCTTTAACCTTTATTGAAGATCTTGAAATTCCTGTTGTAGGAGTAAACACGGGAAGACTTGGTTTTTTGGCTTTTTTCACTAAGGAAGAAGCTTTTAAAGAACTGGATTCCATATTAAAAGGAGATGTAAAAACCAGCCGCCGATCCGTCATTGAAGTTGTTTCTCCCAATCTGGAGGGGTCTTTCCCTTATGCCCTGAACGACGTTACGGTTTCCAGAAAAGAAACCACCTCAATGATTACAGTAGATTCTTACATCAATAATGAGTTTTTGAATGTATTCTGGGGTGATGGTGTTATCATATCAACTCCTACAGGTTCTACCGCTTACTCCTTGAGCTGTGGCGGGCCCATTATTTCTCCAAACAACGAAAATTTCGTCATCACTCCCATTGCGCCTCACAATCTAAATGTGAGACCATTAGTAGTAAATGATAAAGTAGAAATAAAATTCAGGGTGGAAAGCCGTGTACCTCAATATTCCCTTTCTCTGGACTCCCGACTGATCCATATAGAAACCGATAAGGAAATTATCATCAAAAAGGCGGCATTCCAGCTTCTTCTGGTACAGCCCAACAGTTTGAGTTTCTATGAGACGATCCGTCAGAAGCTACTTTGGGGAAGAGATAAAAGAAATTAGTAATTTCTTAAAAATGATTACCTTTACACGAAATTAAAACACCTAATAAATTTATAACAAAAAGTAAAACATGAGCAGAATTTTTCCGGCAGGAGTTGCCACAGGTCAGCTAGTTACTGATATCTTTCAGTATGCTAAAGAAAACAAGTTTGCATTACCTGCAGTAAACGTAATTGGATCAAGCAATGTAAACGCTGTGATGGAAACTGCAGCGAAATTGAACTCTCCTGTAATTATTCAGTTTTCAAATGGTGGAGCTGCATTCAACGCAGGAAAAGGATTAAACAATGACGGACAAAAGGCTGCCATCTTAGGATCGATCGCTGGTGCAAAACATATCCACACTCTGGCAGAAGCTTACGGAGCAACAGTAATTCTACACACAGACCACTGTGCAAAGAAATTGCTTCCTTGGATTGATGGATTGATGGATGCTAACGAAGATTTCTTCAAGCAGACAGGAAAATCTCTTTACTCTTCTCACATGTTAGACCTTTCTGAAGAGTCTTTAGAAGAAAACCTTGAGATCTCAGCTCAGTATTTCGAAAGAATGGCTAAGCTTCAGATGACTCTTGAAGTAGAAATCGGGGTTACAGGAGGTGAAGAAGATGGTGTTGACAACTCAGACGTTGATAACTCTAAATTATATACTCAGCCTGAAGATATAGCTTACACGTATGAAAAACTAAAAGCTATTTCTGACAACTTTACCATTGCTGCTGCTTTCGGTAACGTACACGGAGTTTACAAGCCAGGAAACGTAGTTCTTACACCGAAAATCCTTGACAATTCTCAGAAATATGTTCAGGAGAAATTCGGAACAGCTGCTAAACCTATCAACTTTGTATTCCATGGTGGTTCAGGATCTACTTTAGAGGAAATCAGAGAAGCTATTGACTACGGAGTGATCAAAATGAATATCGATACTGACCTTCAGTTTGCATATACAGAAGGCGTTAGAGATTATATGGTAAACAATATTGATTATTTAAGAGCTCAAATCGGAAACCCTGAAGGAGAAGAAAAACCTAACAAGAAATTCTATGACCCAAGAGTTTGGGTAAGAAAAGGTGAGGAAACATTCTCTACAAGATTGGTGAAAGCATTTGAAGATTTAAATAACGTAAATACTTTAAAATAAGAACTGTACATTTGTACCGATGTAAAAAGTATTCATAAGAAATACATTTACATTGGTACATTTTACATTTATACATTAATACAAGCAAAAATGGCATTCGACTGGTTTAAAAGAAAAGCAAAAAACATTACCACTTCTACTGATGAAAAAAAGGACGTTCCCAAAGGCCTTTGGCATCAGACTCCATCCGGAAAAGTTGTGGAACATGATGAACTAAAGAGAAATAACTATGTTTCTCCTGAAGACGGATTTCATGTAAGAATAGGAAGTGCGGAATTTTTTGACATCCTTTTTGACGGTGGTAAATTTACCGAACTGGATGCCAACGTTGAAAGTATTGATATCTTAAACTTCAAAGATACAAAGCCTTACAAAGACCGTTTGAAAGAAGTAAAAGCAAAGACCAAGCTTACTGATTCTATCAGAAATGCTGTAGGAACCGTAAAAGGAACTGAAATGGTAGTTTCTTGTATGGATTTTGCTTTCATCGGTGGATCTTTGGGTTCTGTAATGGGAGAAAAGATCAGAAGAGCAGTAGACTACTGTATCAAGCACAAACTTCCGTATATGATTATCTGTCAGTCCGGAGGAGCGAGAATGCAGGAAGCCACTTACTCTTTGATGCAGTTGGCAAAAGTTCAGGCTAAGCTGGCTCAGCTTTCTGAAGCAGGACTTTTATACATCGCTTATCTTTGTGACCCTACATTCGGAGGAATTACTGCTTCTTTCGCAATGACTGCTGATATCATCATGGCAGAGCCGGGAGCATTGATCGGTTTCGCGGGGCCAAGAGTAATCCGTGAAACAATCGGTAGAGACTTACCGGAAGGATTCCAGACATCAGAATTCTTACAGGAAAAAGGATTTGTAGATTTCATCGTAAAAAGAACTGAAATTCAGGATACTGTTGCAAAAACAGTAAATTTATTAGCTGTAAAAGCATAGTATCTGTAACAAAAACAATACAATCTCTCTCTAATTAGGGAGAGATTTTTATTTATGAGGACTTTTAAGATATTTTTCAATACCATCAGAAGTATGAGTTTTAAAAAGATTATACGTCTTTTATCACTTATCCTTCCCCATCCTCTTTTTGCCCTGCTGAGCTTTCATGCCACGGTAAAGGCGTTTACCATAGCGCAGAAAAAATTTCCTAAGACAGCCTCCACAAATGGAATTGGAAATGCATTCAGACATGCTCTCTGGTGCTGCTTCATTATGATGTACTGCTGTAAAATTTCTTCCCCTAAAAAGGCGCTTGATTTCTGCAAAAGAATAACAGACCTGCATGAAGAACTTTTCCCGAATGAGCCTTTGGAAACCAAAATGGATCTTCATAATAACAAAATCGGAATGGATTATTTCATGGAACTTTTACCTGGAATTCACCGCCAGTTTTTTGAAAAAAGCTTTTTTGTAGAAGCCTTGGTCAAAAAAATGGATGATGCAAAGGTTCTAAAAAATCTTGAAGACGATTTTGAGGGGCATCTTGTTTATCTGGAAGAATAATCCTTTTATTTAAAACCCGAAACCATCATTAATTTATTTCACGTCAGAATAACAAAAGACTTTAGTTATTTTTGTGGTTTAAAGTATTTTTGATAAGTTTAAACAATTAAATCAATCAGATGGTTCTCAGCAGAATTTGGTCGGCTTTTATTATCATTGCCATTGCCATTGCCAGTATAAAATATGTTTCGTCAGGTCACTACAAAACCATTTTCAATGATATGGTAGTAGGAAAAGGAGGTGATACAGTGAAGATTGCATCCCAGCCTATGAACAGCCTCTCCCCTGTTGTAAGAGACAGCCTGATGAAAAAGAATGATTTTGCAGACAGCAGAATTCATTATAAAACAGATTCTTTAAAACAAAATGTAAATGTTTATCGCGTTCAGGAAGCTGATGGAGTCATCGGAACCTCTGAAACTGCGGTGAAGATCTGTCTTGGTCTTATAGGAATTATGACCCTGTTTATGGGATTCATGAGCATTGCTGAAAAAGCAGGTGGAATTAACCTTTTAAGCCGTCTGATACAGCCTTTCTTCTCAAAACTATTTCCTGATATCCCTAAAAACCATCCCGCATTTGGACATATGCTGATGAACTTCAGCGCCAACCTTTTGGGACTGGATAATGCTGCCACTCCTTTTGGTTTAAAAGCTATGGAAAGCCTTCAGACTTTAAATCCAAATAAAGAGACAGCCAGCAATTCACAAATTATGTTCCTGTGTCTTCACGCCGGAGGAATGACTTTAATTCCCGTCTCCATTATTGCTATCAGAGCATCAATGGGTTCCAAAACACCTACAGATATTTTCCTGCCCTGTATGATTGCTACTTTCGCAGCTACTTTGGCGGCAATGATTATTGTTTCTTTATACCAGAAAATCAACCTTCTCCGTCCGGTAGTCATCGCTTATGTGGGGGGAATTTCAGCTATTATTGCTTTATTGGTTCTGTACCTTATACAATTGAGTAAAGATGAACTGGATGATTTCAGTAAGGTATTAAGCAATGGTCTTATTCTCTTTATCTTCCTTGCAATTGTATTAGGTGCTGTTTATAAGAAAATCAACGTTTTTGATGCTTTTATTGAAGGTGCAAAAGAAGGATTCACGACCTGTGTCAAGATTATTCCTTATCTGGTTGGGATGCTGATTGCCATTTCCCTGTTACGAACTTCAGGAGTTTTTGATGTGATCATTGACGGAATGAAATGGGTTGCGAATGTTGCGAATATGGATCCAAGATTCGTAGACGGGCTTCCGACAGCTTTAATCAAGCCTTTATCAGGTTCAGGAGCCAGAGGAATGATGGTGGATACGATGAGTACTTTCGGAGCTGATAGTTTCCAGGGAAAATTGGCAGCCGTACTTCAGGGAAGCTCAGATACGACGTTTTACGTAATTGCAGTCTACTTTGGTGCCGTAGCCGTTAAGAATACAAGATACACTGTAATTGCTATGCTTCTGGCCGATTTGGTGGGCGTTATTACAGCAATCGCATTGGCATATTTATTCTTTGCTTAATAAAAAAGTTGCTAGTTGCTGGTTTCTAGTTTTTTACCCGTAAAAAAAGATATTAATGAGTTACGAAAAACTTGACATTTATAATATTGCTTTTGAATTGTTTATTGAAACACATAAATTATCGCTCAATGAATTATATGAATTAGGAAGCCAATTGAGACGTTCTGCAGATTCTGTTTGTTACGACATTGCAGAAGGTTATGGAAGAAACAATTACAAAGGTGACTTTATCAGATTTCTTACTTACTCTCAGGCAAGTTGTGACGAAACAGTTTGTCACTTGTCAAAAATCAACCGTCTCTATCCGGATTTAAGCTCAGACTTTAAAGAAAAATCAGAACAATACAAACTCTTAGGAGGAAAAATCAATAACTTTATAAAATACGTCCAATTAAGCTGGCGAACCTAATCCAAACCAACAACTAGCAACTAGCAACAAAATGCCCTATTATGATTACCGATAAAGAATTCACCCTAAGACTCATCCGCCAGTTAACCCAGGCATTGGAAAAACTGATTCTGGATAAACCTGAAGAAAGTTTAATGCAGAAAGAACTGGACTTTGATACTCTGATGAGAGACATTTTTAAGATGAGCTTCACAGAAGTTTCTTCTAAAACTAAAGAAGAAATGATTGCCCTCGTTAATGAAAGACAGGAAAGGGATCACAAAGATTATTATGAAATGCTGGGGAACCTTTTCTATTTCAATAGCAGACATGATCAGAACAAGGATTTTCAGGATAAAGCAAAGACTTTCTATGAGTTGTATCTTCAGACCAGCGGCATTTTTGCCCTTCCGATTATTAACAGAATCAATGAATTAAAAAAAGCACTTGAATAAAGTGCTTTTGTATTTTTAGAATGTAATTTTATAAGTTCCGGTGGAAGAAGTATTGGCTTTCTCTGCTTTTACATATTTCTTAACCCAGGCTACAGATGTAGATGATACACAAGGATCTGAAACACCTCCCGCCCTTCTTGCAGACACTACATTTCCTGCTTTATCTACAGTGTAGGCAATAGTAATTGATCCGCTTGCTGTACAGCTGTGAGAAGGCTGTGCTCCTCCTCTGCCCATTGTCCCGGGAATATATCCTACCAGCTTTCTGTCTATTCCTACTTTACTGTCTCCGTTTCCGTCACCTCCTAAAGGATCTCCGGCGTTTCCTATACCCTCACCCGTTCCCTGGCTTCCGGCTTTTGTTCCTCTTCCTTTGATCAGGTTTCCAATAGCCGCATTTCCTTTTCCATCTCCATTTCCTGTTTTTGAATTGGCAGTGGCAGTTCCGGATTTTTTAGTATTCTTAGAAGCGCTGGTGCTTGTTGCTTCCTTTTTTTCAGCTTTTTTTGATTCCTCTTTTTTAGGAACTGTTGCTTTTGAATTATTTCCTGTGATGACTTTCTCCTTTGCTTCTACTTTCTTCGGTTCGGGTGCCGGTTCTGGTTTTACAATAGTTTTTGTTTCCGGAACAGGTGTTTCTGCAGGTTCAGGTGTTACTTCTTCTGTAGCTGCTGCAAGACCTCCCGGCTGTTCAGCAGGTTCATCAATCCCTTTCCCGTTTCTATTGTCGCCGAAGTTCATCAACATGGTAGTAACCACTTCAGGATCTTTATCCAATTCAGGTTTTAGTTTATACAAAAAAACAAAAAGCAAAATAGCAGCCCAGATAAGAACAGAAAGCAGGGCGCTCTTTATTCTATCTTTGTTTTCTTCGTTTCTGTTTGCTGTATAGCTTCTCATCTTAACACGTAATTCTTTCCGGAAATCCGGATTTGTTATTTATCTTTAACGGTTGCAATTGCAATGTTAAACTTATGTTTTTCAGCAATTTCCATTACAAAAACAACATCTTTATGCAATGTGTTTTCGTCAGCTCTGATTGTGAACGATTGATTGGTCTGACCTGCCAGTTTATCTACAATACTTTTCTCCAGTTCCCCTTTATTAACAGGATTGTCATCTACAAAGAATGAGCCGTCCGGCTTAATACTTACTGTTACAGGATTAGGAATATTATCGTCAACAGCTCCGGCTTTCGGCAGATTCACATCAATAGCACTTTGATTGGCGGCAGAAGATGTGATCATAAAGAAAATCAGCATCAACAGGATAACGTCTGTCATCGCTGCTAAACTGAATTCCGGGTTTGCTTTATTTCTTCTCTGAATTTTCATCTTAAGAAAGATTTATAAAGGTTTGTTGATAAGATCTAAAAATTCTCCTGACATATTCTGAGCCTTCAGTACAAACTTATCAATCCTTGTCAATAAGATATTGTAACAGAAGTTAGCAGGAATGGCTACTGCCAAACCTACAGCGGTCTGTCCTAATGCGGTATAAATACCTTCTGAAAGTGTTTTCGGGGAGAAAGATCCTGTGGCATGGGATAAATTAAAGAAAGCGATAATCATCCCGATTACTGTACCCAAAAGCCCTAACATCGGTGCAATACTCGGTACTACAGCCAAAAGGTTCAGATTTTTCTCCATATTGGCAACCTCTACCTGAGCCTGCGCCTCCATAGCACTTACGATATCAGAAACAGGACGCCCCAATCTTGAGATTCCTTTTTCTAAAATTCTTCCTTCCGGAGAATTCTGTGTTTTGCAATAATCTGTTGCAGCCTCTATTTTTCCAGCTTTGATAAAGTCTTCAATATTGTTCATAAAGTTGGAATCCGTTTTTGAAGTCAGTCTTTTGATAAAGAAAAATCTTTCAAAAAACAGATACAGAGAAAATATTCCCAACAGCAATACCGTGACCATCACTATTTTAGCGAAAGCTCCTCCATGGAACATGATTTTCCAGAATGAGAACTCTAAGTTGTCTGCAGCAACTGCAGGTGTAGCGATTTGTGCAAATAAAATCTGAGAAAGTTCCGTTAACAGCATTAAATGTGAATTTTATTAAATTTTCAACGACAAATGTAGTAGAATATTATGAATTGAACTCTTAAAAATTGCTTAAAAACAACTTAAAATTTGTTACAATTCTATCAATAGCAAATTTCTCTCCAAAAATAATTTGAAAAGAAATCCGGTATAAAAAAGGATGAAGACGATCGTTAATCCTCGTCTACCTCAATATCATCCTGCTTGAATTCGCATTTTAATCTAAAAGGAATCGGTGTATCAGATCCGGTATAGAAATCATCAATGGTCCCCTTCCAGATGACCTGAAGCACTCCTTCCTCATTTTTTTCGAAAAGGAGCTCATTGTCATAGATATAGGCATCTTCGTCGTCGAAAAGGTCTACTTCTGTGTAGGTTTCTTCATCAGAGTCATTGATTGTGATAGTTTTTCCTTCTATTTCCGCTGATTCTATAGGAAAATCAAAAACTTCAAGTGAAAGCTGCGGAAAGTTGTACTGTAGTGAATCATCGTCTACGTGATCCAAACTGTCATCCGTAATAACTTCAACCTCTAAAAAATGTTGTTGGTTACTGTAAACCGCCTTACAATAAGTATTTCTGATATTGTATTTTAGCGTTTCTTCCGGATGGTAAATTTTTAAAATCCCTTTCATTATTTCTTAAAAAAGAGCTGTAATAATATGATTGTTAAACGTTTTAGACAAAGATAAAAAATTGATTCAAAGTTGAAAGGATTTTGAAAATAATTTTTTAAAATCAACTCCTACCATAAGTCTGAATATCCCAATAATACTTACTTTTGTTTTCATAAAGATTCTGAAAATGAAAAACATTTTATCAAAAGGTATTCTTGCACTAGGATTGATGATCGGTATTGCTTCATGCAAAAAATCGGATTCTCCTCTTACGAAAGTGACTCCGAGCAACCTGGATTCTATTGCTTCCAACTATTATGAGCAATATCTTAAGTTATACCCTTTAGACGCTACATCTCAAGGAGATACGAGATACAACGACCAGCTTCCTATCAATATTGATAAGGATTTTATTTCAGGAGAAGTAGCTTTTTATAATTCTGTACAGAAACAACTGGAGCATGTAGACTACAAGGCTCTTTCTGATGAAGATAAGGTGGTGTATGATGTGCTGGATTATACTTTAAAAGATAAAATTGAGGCCTATGCCTATCATCCGGAATATATTCCTTTCACACAATTCGGGGGTCTTCCGCTTACTTTTCCGCTGTATGGAAGCGGACAGGGCAGCCAGCCTTTCAAAACTGAAAAGGATTACAGCGACTGGCTGAAAAGGATGGAAAAATTCCCGGAATGGATGGATGCCGCAGCAGACAACTTCCGTGAGGGAATCAACAATAAGGTAGTACTTCCTAAAAAACTGGTTATCAAAATGATTCCTCAGATGAAAGCCGAGGAAATCACAACCTCTGATATGGAAAAGAATATTTTCTATGGACCGATTAAAAACTTCCCGAAAAGCTTCACTCAGGATCAGAAAGATAAATTTTCAGCACTTTATAAAGAAGCTATCACCAAAAAAATTATTCCGGCTTATACTAAAATGGGCGTATTTTTAGAAAAAGATTATCTTCCTAAAGCCAGAGATACAGACGGATACAACAGTCTTCCCAATGGAAATGAAATTTACAGCTATTATGTAAAAACCTGGACAACAACTAAGAAATCTCCTGATGAGATCAATAAGATTGGTCAGCAGCAGGTAGCTATGCTTCGTGCAGAAATGGAAAAAGTAAAGAAACAGGTAGGTTTTACCGGAAGTCTGGAAGAATTTATCACTTTTGTGAAAACAGATCCAAAGGCAATGCCTTATAAGACTTCTAAGGAGGTTTTAAATGCCTTCAACGGTATTCTGACGAAGATTACTCCGAAACTGAAAACAATGTTTAACGTAACTCCAAAAACAAAGTTTGAAATCAGACAGACGGAAAAATTCAGAGAGGCAAGCGCCAGTGCAGAATATATTCCGGGAACTCCTGACGGAAAAAGAGCAGGTATATTTTATGTTCCCCTTCCTGACCCTACGAAATTCAATGTTACTTCAGGAATGGAGTCTCTTTTCCTTCATGAAGCAATTCCAGGGCATCATTATCAGGTTTCTTTACAACAGGAGAATACTAAGCTTCCAAAATTCATGAGATTCGGATGGTTTGGAGCGTATGGTGAAGGATGGGCCCATTATTGTGAAACTCTAGGTCCTGAATTTGGTTTATATACTGATCCTTACCAGAAAATGGGATATCTGAGTGATCAGATGTTGAGAGCTGTACGACTTGTAGTGGATACAGGACTTCATACCGGAAAAATGTCAAGAGAAGAAGCCATTAAATATTTCTTAAGCAATATTTCTTACGATGAAGGATCTGCCACTGCAGAAGTAGAAAGATACATGGCGATGCCGGGACAGGCTTTAGGCTACAAAATAGGTTCTTTAAGAATCCGTGAACTGAGAGAAAAGTATCAGAAAGAACTTGGAAACAAATTCAATCTGGCAAGCTTCCATGATGAAGTATTAAGTCAGGGATGTCTTCCTTTGGACGTTCTGAACAGGAAAATGGAGCTTTGGGCTCAAAAACAGAAATAAACTTACATTAATAAAAGGGTACATTGAAAAAAGTACCCTTTTTATTTACTCTTCTAAATAAACAAAATTGATATGATCACAGAAAGCCTTAGATCTCTTTACACCAGAGATTTGAACAAATTAAAAACAGAGATAGAAGCCTATCAAAATGAAGAAAATCTATGGAAAATTGATAAAAACATAGCCAATTCTGCGGGTAACCTGGTTCTTCATTTGGTTGGAAACCTCAACCATTTTATAGGAACGCATCTTGGAAACACAGGATATGTAAGACAACGTGACCTGGAATTTTCTTTAAAAGATGTTCTAAGAGCCGAACTTATTGAAAAAATAGAGGCAACTACAACAATGATTGATTCTACTCTTTCTCAATTATCAGAAGACGACCTGAAAAAAGAATATCCACTGGTTGTTTTTGAAAATAAAATGACCACAGATTACTTTATGATTCACCTGATTGCTCACCTGGACTATCATTTAGGTCAGGTCAATTACCACAGAAGGTTGTTGGATTATTAAATACATTTCCTCTCTCACATAAATCATGTTAAGGTTTTGAACCTTGACATGGTTGCATAAAAAAATTAAAATAAACGCAGTGATAATAAAGTAATTGTTGCGTTTTATTTTTAGTTCGCAAGGGCGTTTCACTTAGCGAGGAACTTTTGTCTTAACTGAACGAAGTGCCTTTGCGAACCATTTCAACGCAATTTTTATAAAATCTTTGCGAACGTAGCACTATAATCATTGAATTATTTCTCAAACATCATTTTCGTAATAAAATCTTTCTCTCCTTTCCCTCTTGCCGGAGAATATTCTCTTCCATAGAAAATGATCTGAAGATGAAGCTTATTCCATACTTCTTCAGGGAATAAACTTTTTGCATCACGCTCTGTTTCTACTACATTTTTTCCTGACGTAAGCTTCCACTGCGTCATCAGACGGTGAATATGGGTATCCACAGGAAAAGCAGGAAATCCGAAACCCTGACTCATTACTACTGAAGCCGTTTTGTGTCCTACGCCCGGAAGAGCTTCCAATTCTTCATAAGTCTGGGGAACAATACCATTATGTCTTTCTAACAGAAGTTCGGCCATTCTCTTCAGGTTTTTGGCTTTCGTGTTGGATAATCCTATTTCTTTGATGAGTTCTTTGATTTCAAATTCTTCCAGCTTAGCCATTCTTTGAGGCGTTCCTGCTACCGCAAAAAGTTCGGGCGTAACCTGGTTTACTTTTTTATCTGTAGTTTGTGCAGAAAGTGCTACGGCAACCATCAATGTATAGGGATCAGTGTGATCTAACGGAATAGGAGTGGTGGGATATAATTTATCCAGTTCTCTCTGAACGAGCTCAGCTCTTTGTTTTTTTGTCATGTAACCCTTAAATTTGAACAAAATTAAATCATTATGCTGAAAGTTGGAGATAAATTACCTGAATTTGAAGAACTCAATCAGGACGGAGAAACAGTAACCTCATCAAAATTAATTGGAAAAAAGCTAGTGGTTTTCTTCTATCCGCAAGCAAATACACCAACCTGCACGGTGGAAGCCTGCAACCTGAGTGATAATTATACTAAGCTAAAAAAAGCAGGATTTCAATTATTGGGAATAAGTGGTGATTCTGTAAAAAAGCAGAAGAATTTCCACAGCAAGTTTGCATTTCCTTATGATCTTATTGCGGATGAAAATCATAACATCATTGAGAAATTCGGGGTATGGCAGGAGAAAAAAACATTTGGAAAAACCTATATGGGAATTGTAAGAACCACTTTTATCT
Source organism: Chryseobacterium indologenes (assembly GCF_018362995.1). Lineage (NCBI taxonomy): Bacteria > Pseudomonadati > Bacteroidota > Flavobacteriia > Flavobacteriales > Weeksellaceae > Chryseobacterium > Chryseobacterium indologenes. The sequence continues at coordinate 3,434,011 of NZ_CP074372.1, read as the reverse complement.
TTGATGAAAATGGCATTTGTACAAGAGTAATTGAAAAAGTAACTTCAAAGACGGCTGCTGAGCAGATTCTGGAGGGATAATTTCTTTTTAAACACAGATATCACGAATATTTTCACAAATAACACAGATACATAGTTGTATTATTTGTGAAAATATTTTTTTGATTTATTATTCTGTTTCGTAATAGTTTAATTCTTCAGTTTCTCCGGGAAGAGTGACATGTTTTTTAAACCTTAATCCCAACTTTTCGATTAGTTTTTGGGAAGAAACATTATCTTTTGAAATAATCGCTGATATTTTTGTTAACCCGAATTCATCCATTCCAATAGATTTAACCTTCTGAGCCGCTTCAAAAGCATATCCTTTACCTTCAAACTCTTCCAGCAGAGAATATCCTATATCCACGATATCCAAGCCTTCTCTTTCAAAGATTCCTACGGCACCTACTTTTTCATTTCCTTCCTTCGTCACTAAAAGATAGTTTCCGAATCCCAGCCTTTCAATCTGTGGAGCAAATCTGTTTAAGATATAGTTTTCAGCATCTTCAATGCTATTGACATTACGATTGCCGATATGTTGAATAAATTTTGGTCTGTTATAAAGCTCAAAAACAAAGTCTTTGTCTTCACGGGACATGGGACGAAGTATTAATCGCTCAGTCTCGTAGGTTTTATTTGCGCTTGGGTGTTTTTCTGGGCTCATCTTTCTTTGGTTCTTCTTTTTTTTCGATTTTTAAAAGTCTCGGGTTATTAGCACACTTTTTATTGTAAAGCTCAATATAGGTTCCATTGTCCTTCACATTACTTACAGCACCTGTTGACTTATTTACAGTCACCGTATAATGCGTTTTCTGATAAGGACATTCCTTTGAGGTTAGTTTTCCAAGGTCAAGATAATAATTCGATTTGTCTTCATGATAGTTACCTGCAAGGTCTTTGAATTCCTCATCCACCATATATCCTTCGGCAGCCAGCATTACAGCAGCTTCCTGCGCATTATCAATCCGGTCTATGAACTTCTTAAGTCCTTCAATATCGGTAATATAATTAACTTTTCCACCTTCTGAATAAGCAATATAATAAAAGCTGTCTTCACTGGGAAAAAGATTAAATCCGGAAAATTGAGGGGTATAATCCACCTTACCCGAAATTTTTATTTCTTCACCTTTTCCATAGCTGTTGTATACCAGTATCCATGAGTCTACCCTATTGCCCGGATTGATCTGCTGTAGAATATTCGGAATGCTTGAAAATTTTTTCTTCTCCTGAGAAAATACTAAGACTCCCAAGAGTAAGAATGTAAGAATTGTAAATCGGGTTGCAGCTTTAATCATAATTTAAAAATCAGCAGAAAATATACCAAATATTACATAAACTTATCTCCTTTCTTAAAGTTTTTTAAGTCAAGAACATAATCTTTTATAAGCTGGTCGTTATCCCGCGGGCAGATAAGAAGCGCTTTATCGGTATCTACAACAATGTAGTTTTCAAGGCCGTCAATGATAACCGCCTTGTTATTATTTCTCAGACGGATAATGTTTCCTTTTGAGTTATAGGAAAGTAAATGCTTTAGTTTTACCGCATTTCCGTCTTTATCTTTTTCTGTATTTTCGTAAACAGAGGTCCATGTTCCCAGATCGCTCCATCCTAAATCTGACGGAATCACATATACATTCTTTGCTTTTTCTAAAATCCCGTTATCAATAGAGATTTTCTGCACTTTTGGATAAATGGTTTCAATACAGCTGTTTTCCTTTTCAGAATTGTATTCGCAAGCCATAAAATGCTGCATCATCTCCGGAAGATAAAGGTCAAAAGCATGGTGAATACTTTTTACATTCCAGATAAAAATACCTGCATTCCAAAGGAAATCACCGCTTTCCAAGAAGCTTTGGGCAATTTCAAGGATAGGCTTTTCTGTGAATGTTTTCACTTTAAAATAGTCAGAACCCTTCTTTTCTACAAATTGAATGTAACCGTAGCCCGTATCAGGCCTTGTTGGAGTAATCCCTAACGTTACCAGATAATCATGTTTTGAAGCTACCTCAAATGCCAGCTCCACTTTTTCCAAAAAAACATCCTCTTTAAGGATCAGGTGATCTGCCGGAAGCACAATCATTGTTGCATCCGGATTGATCTCAGCAATCTTGTTGGCCATGTATAGGTTACATGCAGCCGTATTTTTCATAAGCGGTTCCCCCACAATATTTTCTTCAGGAATCTCCGGAAGCTGCTGATGGGAAAGAGCCACATACTCTTTATTCGTAATCACGAATATTTGCTCTTTAGGAATTACCTTGCTGATTCTGTCATAGGTCTGCTGAATCATAGTACGCCCGGTACCTAAAATATCCTGAAACTGTTTTGGAAATTTCTGCGTGCTCATCGGCCAGAACCGGCTCCCGATTCCTCCCGCCATAATAACGCAGTATCTATCTGATTTTAACATTCTTAACTACATTTTTCTACCCTGGCTAATGGCTTGAAAGAATACTTCCTTCCAGTAGCCAGGTTCTTACAAAGATAGTTTTTTTTAACCAGACCTTCTAATAAATACTTTTCGTTGCGGTATATAAAAAATTCCCCCTTCTGCAGTTCCTCGATAAAATGAAGAGTATCATCTTGTTTCTCAGTATGAAAATACCTTACCAGATCAGGGCTGGCCATGAAGTTCGCTTTGGGTGATTTTGAAAATTTTATAATGATAGGTTTTAACTCTTCATCATAAATTTCAAGACTTTCAAGGAGCATATTTCTGAAAGTTTCTTTCCATTCGTTACCGTGGGGAGAAATTCTTCGTCCATATTTTTCAAACGCAATCAGGTGCGCGAGCTCATGGGTCAGTACAAAGAAAAAAAGTTGCGGGGTAAGTGTAGAGTTTACCGTTATTTCATGGGAATTGTCCGGAAGCTTTCTGTAATCTCCCAGTTTCGAATTTCGGTTTCTAGTAACCTTTATATGTATATAATAATCTGAAAACCAGGTTCTTAAATATTTAAGAGTATTGTTTTTAGGTAAATATTTTTCTAATGATTGAATTGGCATTTTACAAACTTAATGGAATTCCTGCATAGAAATTCAATAGTTTAAGACTAAAAAGATAATTATATTTTGCCTGCGCTACTGATCCCTGTGCATTTGCATAATTATTTCTCGCTACATTGACGTCATAAATGGTTGTTCTTCCTGCCGCATAACTTTTGTCAGCAAAATCAAGAGCCAGTTTAGAACTTTTTTCAGCTTCCACAGCAGCAAGATAGTTTTCATAATTGGCATCTGCATCAAACTGAGCTTTCTGTATATTCTGTCTTACCGTTTGTTTCTGCTGTTCAAGGGTAATTTTGCTAACACTTTCATTTAATTTGGACTGCTCAACCTGTAGTTTTGTTTTTCCTTTATTGAAGATAGGAATATTAAGTGATAACCCTACATTTTGTCCAAACTGATCTTTATATTGTTCAAAAAAAGTTCCCTGTACAACTCCCTGAGGAACATTAAACTGCTTATTATAGAAAGTATTAAGACCGGCACTCGCTGTTAACGTAGGCCAGAATGCTGTTTTGCTTACCTCAGTTTGTGCTTCGGCAGACCTTATCCTGCTTTCAGCTGCTTTTATCTGAGGCTGTACATCATAGGCTTTTGTAAGAACATCATCAACAGTTATCAACTGGGATTCTAATGTTTCAGGAATCTCTACATTTTCCACATCAAAATCCTTATAATCTGAAAGTTGCAGAAGCTGAGCGATTGCAAACAGAGCCCTTCCTACGTTCACCTCCGCTGTTTTAAGATTCTGCTTCTCTCTTGCCCAAGCCGCGTCTGCTTCCGCTAAAACTGTCTGTGCAGTAGTCCCGACCTGAGTGGTGATCTGTGCTCTGTCACGTTGTTTTTTAGCATTTTCTACAGCGCTTTGAGAAATCTTCACAATTTCTTTGTTCAGTAAGGCGGTTAAATATTGTTGTGCAATTTGTACCGAGATATCATTTTTGATAGCTTCAATATCATACTGGCTGGCTTCTACATCAAACTGGAGTTTTCTTACATTCTTCTCCAATCTCCCATTATTATAAACCAAAACATCGGCACCTACACCAACACTGTTATTAAATCTGTCGTTTCTATAGCTTCCTGCTCCTAAAGATCCTTGTCCGAAACTCACTCCAGTAGTAACACTCCCCGATACGGAAGGCAAATAGTCTTTTTTGGCCGCTTTAAGGTTGTATTCCTGATTTTCTTTAGTATACTGATTTTGGATAACCTGAAGATTATGCTCCACTGCATAGCTTACGCATTCTTTTAAGGACCATTTCTTCTGAGCGCTTAACCCCAGATAACCTAATCCAAAAACGATGATCCAAACTTTTTTCATATTATGTAGATGTTTATTTGTTTTTAATGGTCATATGGAGTCGTGTCATCTTCATCAGTATTGTAAATGCAAATCACAGCGACTTCATATTAAGATTTTTCAATATTAGACGAATTAAATATAAAAAAGTTACAGATTGAAAAATTATATTTTTTTTTAAGAAAACTTTTGGGAATTTTGCACCATGACAAATGAACAATATCAGGAAGCTATTGACTGGCTTTTCGTGCAGATGCCCAACTATCAGATAGATGGACAGAAGGCTTATAAACCTGGGCTTGAAAATATTACAAAGCTTTGTGCTTTCTTTGGAAATCCCCAGGATAAAATAAAGTGCATCCATATCGGCGGGACCAACGGAAAGGGCTCTTCAAGCAATATGCTGGCATCCGTTCTTCAGGAGGCTGGTTATAAAACCGGATTATACAATTCTCCGCACCTGATAGACTTTACGGAACGTATTAAGGTTAACGGAAAAAACTGTAATAAAGAATTTGTCTTCGAGTTTATTCAAAAATTAAGAACACTTCCGGAGGATATCCGACCTTCTTTTTTTGAATTTACCACAATCATGGCTTTTGAATATTTTTATCAGCAACAGGTAGATTTTGCCATTATTGAAGTGGGACTGGGAGGAAGACTTGATTCAACAAATATTATTAAACCTTTGATCTCTTCTATTACAAATGTTCAGCTGGATCATCAGAATATTTTGGGAGATACCATTGAAGAAATTGCCACTGAGAAAGCGGGAATTATTAAAAATAATATCCCTTTTATTTCAGGTGACGAGAATGAAGCTGTCAAAAGTATCATCCGAGAGAAAGCGATTAAAGAAAATGCACCATTTATAGATGCTACTCTTCTTACCACAAACCTTGAATCTGACCTGAAAGGAAATTACCAGAAGAAAAATATCAGAGTTGTACTGGCGGCAGTAGAAGAATTAAGAAAACTGGAAGTACATATTTCTGAAGAAGATCTTGAAAACGGACTCCTTCATGTTCACCAGAATACAGGATTCATTGGTCGTTGGTTTGAATTTTCAAAAAATCCGCTTACGATTTGTGATACGGGACACAACCAGGCAGGTTTAGAGTATGTTTTTTCACAATTAAACTCAATTGACCGACACAAGCATGTCATTTTGGGGTTTGTAAATGACAAAAAAATAGATGATGTGATGAAATTACTTCCGGAAAATTCTGAGTTCTATTTTGCAAAACCATCCGTCAACAGGGGAAGACATCCGGAAGATTATGAAAATCTGCTTCAGGAGGCGAAAATTTTTTATAAAATTTTTGATTCTGTACAGGAAGCCTATCTTGCTGCAAAAGAACGATGTACAAATGAAGAAATGATTTTTATCGGCGGAAGTAACTTTGTAGTGGGAGATTTTTTAGAAAAAAATTTGGAGATTAAAGAATAAGTCGTATATTTGCACCACTCTAAACAAGAGAACAAGTCTAGAGGGTTCTTAGCTCAGTTGGTTCAGAGCATCTGGTTTACACCCAGAGGGTCGGGGGTTCGAATCCCTCAGGACCCACAGAAAAGGAAACGAAACCTTTCAAAAAAATTCGGGTTCTTAGCTCAGTTGGTTCAGAGCATCTGGTTTACACCCAGAGGGTCGGGGGTTCGAATCCCTCAGGACCCACAAAAATCTCTCAGGTTTCTGAGAGATTTTTTTATTTTATTTCTAAGCTATTTAAGAGTACTTTCTCCATTTCTTCTCATATTTATTTACCTTTGCCTGCAACTGAATTCGCCTGACGTGAAGGAACTCCATATCATATCATTCAATTATCCCTACCCTCCTTCTTATGGCGGGATCATTGATGTGTATCATAAGATCAAGGCTTTATCTGATCTGGGAATAAAAATCCACCTTCATTGCTTTGTAGACAAAATTCCTGTAAAGATTAATCCGGAAGTTGAAGAAATTACTGAAAATGTCTTTTTTTACAAAAAGAAAAAGAATCCGCTCCTCTATTTTTCAGGAATTCCTTTCGCTGCTGCAATAAGAGACTCTGATCTGCTTCTTAAAAATCTGGAAAAGATCAATGCTCCTATATTATTTGAAGGGCTGCAGACAACATCCGTCATCAGATTTCTGAAAAACAACAGGCGTGAACTATATCTCCGCCATCACAACAATGAAGCAGAATATTATAAAGGTCTTTCATTATCAGAAAAAAACATCTTTAAAAAGATTGTTTACAGAATTGAATCTTTAAAGTATAATGGATATCAGAAAAAGCTTTTAAACAAGTTTGAAGCTGTATTCTGTCTGTCTGAAAAGGAATATAATGAAGTAGAAACGTATTCGAAAAACGCACAGTTAATCCATATTTTCCATGGCAATCAATTGGTAAAGCAACTTGATAAAAAAGGAAATTATTTTCTTTTTCATGGAGACCTTACCACGGCAGATAACAAAAGAGCACTGATTGAAACTATTGATCTATTTAAAACGCTTCCACAGTATAAACTTCTTGTTGCCTCCGACCGTGCCAGTGAAGATATTAAAAAGAGGATTTCAGCGGTTGAAAATATCACCCTCACTCCTATCCTTACCACAGAAAACCTTCACCATCTTCTGGAAAATGCCCATGCCAACATTCTGATCTCTTACCAGAATTCAGGAACCAAGGTGAAGCTTTTCAACACCCTTTACAACAGTCGTTTTGTGATTATTAATGGAAATATTACAGATGATCCTATTTTGAAGGATTTATGCCTTTATGGGGCCAATATGGACGAAATTCGCCAACAGATCATCACCTCAGCAGAAAAAGACTATGATGATTCTGAAAAGAGAAAGGAAATCTTAGAAAAAACACATTCGGATCATGCTAAAGCCGAAGAGATGGTAAAGATTATTTTTAAAAATTAACCCTGTCTATCACTTTCTGGATATTGAATTCCTCAAGACAGGCCCAGTCTCCCCTGTAGCACTCTTTATCTCCAAAAACAGAACACGGTCTGCAGGTAAGGTCTTTTACCTGAACAACATCTTCTTCGCGCTGCCCGAATCCTAAAAATCCGGCATAGGGATGAGTAGCTCCCCAAATAGAAACACATCTTGTTCCTACAAGACTTGCAAGGTGCATATTCGCAGAATCCATGGAAATCATCAGTTCCAGCCCGGCAATATGATTCAGTTCTTCGGTAAGGTTTAATTTTCCAGCAAGATTTTTTGTATTAGGAATCTCACTTTCCCATCTTTCAAGGGTTTCAGTTTCTTTTTTACCTCCACCAAAGAAATATACCGTATGTTTCTGAGCAAGGATTCTGACCAGTTCATAGGATTTCTCCAGAGGAAGCATCTTTCCTTTATGTTGGGCAAAAGGGGCAAAGCCAATCCCTGATTTTTGTTCCGAAGTCGGTCTGAGTTGATGTGAAAGCTCAACCTTGAATCCCATTTTACGAAATACATCAGCATAACGCTCCACTGTTTTTTTCAGCTGTACTTTCTCAAGGTTCCATACATCTGTGAGGTGTTCTTTCTCCTCTTTACCCTTATCTATTTTGAAAACTTTAAGTCCTTTTCTTCTATATATTCTGTCTAAAACCTTGGTCCGGATAACGTCATGAAGATTGGCAATACAATCCGGATTAAACTCCCGGATCAGTTCATTACTCAATTTTCTCAATCCAAAGAGACCTTTATAGTCATCAAGATCAATTCCTTTAAAAGTAACATTGGGAATTCCTGCAAACAGTGCTTCGAAATTCTTTCTGGACACCATAATAATCTCCACACCGGGGTTCTGCTCAAGAAATTCTCTGAAAACAGGCACAGTCATCGCAACATCCCCGAATGCGGAAAAACGATATGCTAAAATTTTTGTCACGGCTATGATTTCAGTTGGTAAGCAACTGCATAAAACTTGATCTGTTTGGTCATTGCCATCAATCCGTTAGCTCTGGATGGCGAAAGAAATTCCTGCAATCCTATTTCCCCGATAAAATCAAAATCAGAATCCAGAATTTCCTGAGTGGACTGCCCGCTATAAATACTTACTAAAAGAGAAACGATTCCTTTGGGTAAAATACCGTCAGAATCTGCATTAAAGAAAAGTTTCCCATCTTTAAATTCAGCATCAATCCAAACTTTACTCTGGCAGCCTTTAATCAGATTTTCTTCCGTTTTTCTATCTTCCGGTAAGCCTTTCAGTTCTTTTCCGAGATCAATGATATACTCGTACTTTTGCTCCCAATCTTCAAGAAAAGCGAATTCGTCGATTATTTCCTGCTGTTTTTCTTTAATGGTCATTTTTAATCAAATTTCTTTTGCAAAGATAACCAATTTTGTAAAATTTATTACCGGGATGCTTTTTCAAAAAGCTGAAGGATTTTTGTTTCCTCATTCTCCCAGCAAAATACATCTGCAGCTTTGTTAAGTTCGCTCTGATAATACAGTCTTCCTCTTTCAAGAACGAGGTTAACCGCTTTTTCAATAGTTTCAGGTTTGTGATCGGTAATAATTTCTCCTACATTGAATTGATTTCTTATCCGCTGCATCTCCGGGAAATTAATCATAACAAGCGGAACTCTGGATTGAATATAGTCACAAACTTTATTGGGTAAGGAATAATAATAACTAACCCCGTTATTTTCTTCAAGACTGAAACCCATATCTGCTGTTTTGGTTACTTCTCTGAGGTTTTCAGGCTTCAGTTTACCAAGGAAAAAGACTTTGTCCTGCAGTTTTTCCTGAATGACAAGTTCCTCGTATGCTTTTTTCTTCGGTCCGTCACCTGCGATCTTCAGAACAGCATCTTTAATATGATGCATGGCTGCAATCATTTTTTCAATTCCTCTGGACTGGTTAATGGCTCCCTGATACAGAATAATTTTAGGATGGTTTTCAGGAATTTCAGGAGCAGAAAGAATTTTTCTCGGGATATTTCTGACAACTACCGGACTGACATTATATTTTTCGTGAAACCATTCAGCGTAGCTTTCACTTTCTGTCATCATAAACTTCACATGAGGAACCAGCTTTCTCTCCAGCACCCTCCAGAATTTTTGTGAAAACCTGTTTTGTACCGATGGCATTTCCGTGAAAATTTCATGACTGTCAAAGACCAATGGAATGTTCAGTTTTTTGGCAATGAGATAATTTGGCAGAAGTGCATCAATATCATTGGCATGAAGAATAGTATCTTTGTCAGCTTTTTTCTTAAGCTCATGGTATAATTTCCAGTTGAACTCAAAATAAGCCGTCTTTAGGCTTTTTGACGAAAGTCCAATTCTTGAAAAAGGATAAGGACGTTCCATTTTCTCATTTCCTTCCCAATCGTTTCCGATCAGTTCAATGGGATATCCGTTGTCAAAAAGGGTTTTGCATACCTTCTCTATTCGCTGATCGGTATACAAACTGCTAAAGGCAGACACTAGTATTTTTTTCTTCATTAATTTTTCTTGTCTAATATTAAATAATAGATCTGAATGAAACAAATGAGCCCGTTTGGAATGATAACCGGCCAAAGCATTCCATTGAAGATACCATAAATGACAAAACAAATACAGCCGATCATGTTAACTACTCTTATTTTTCTTACATCTTTCAGTATGAAACTCAATACGATAAAAAGAGATGCAGAATAGCCGACATAGGTGGTAATTTCAGTATTCATGGGGAAAATTTAAGGATAACAAACTTAATCATTTTCAATAAGATAATAAAATTTTTTCTGCCATAAAGTCATTAATTGATTTTTGGTAAAATATTTGTAATTTAGATAATGAATAAAAGGTAATGTTGCCTTTGTTCTAATGAGATATATTATGGATTATAAGTTTTCACAAGGTTTGAGCCAGGTGTTCAAACAAAGCAAAAGCGAAGCTAAACGGCTGAAAAGTGAATTTCTTAATACAGAACATCTACTTTTAGGTATTATAAAAACGGAAAACTCTGCAAAAGAAATCCTTCAAAACCTTAATGCGGATTTAACACAAATCAGAAGAAAAATTGAAACTTTAAATACAGCAAGTCTAAATCCTATTTCTGAGGAGGTTACCAATATTTCTTTCACCAAGATGGCAGACCATGCCATTAAGCGTGCGGAGTTAGAATGCCGACAATATAAAAGCAATGAAATTAATACCGTTCACCTGCTTTTAGGTATTCTTTATAAATATGAGGACCCTACTTCAAATATTCTGGGAGCTTATGACATCGACTATGAAGGAGTTTCAAGAGAATACCAGACTATGCTTAAAAATTCAGGCCAGTCTCCACAGATGAGTGCTTATGACGATGATGATGAGAGAGAAGAATTTGAGCAAATGAGAAAGCCTACAGGAAATCTAGGTTCTGCAAAAAGTAAAACGCCTACTTTGGATAACTTTGGTAGAGACCTTACTTCTTTGGCAAGGGATGGAAAACTAGACCCGGTAATAGGCCGTGAAAAAGAAATTGAGAGAGTTTCTCAGATCTTATCGCGTAGAAAGAAAAACAACCCTCTTCTTATCGGAGAGCCGGGAGTTGGTAAATCTGCCATTGCTGAAGGTTTAGCATTAAGAATTCAACAGAAAAAAGTGTCAAGAGTTCTTTACGGAAAACGTGTGATCACTTTGGATCTGGCAAGTTTAGTTGCCGGAACTAAATACCGTGGTCAGTTTGAAGAAAGAATGAAGGCGATCATGACGGAGCTGGAAAAAAACAGAGATGTCATCTTATTTATTGATGAGCTTCATACGATTGTAGGAGCTGGAAGTTCTACTGGAAGTTTAGATGCTTCCAATATGTTCAAACCTGCTTTGGCAAGAGGAGAAATTCAATGCATCGGGGCAACGACTCTGGATGAATACCGTCAGTATATTGAGAAAGACGGTGCTTTAGAAAGAAGATTCCAGAAAGTAATGGTGGAGCCTACTTCTATTGATGAAACCATTCAGATTCTGAACCAGATCAAAGATAAGTATGAAGAGCACCACAATGTAATTTATACTCCTGAAGCCATCACAGCGTGTGTGAATCTGACATCGAGATATATTACAGACCGTTTCTTACCAGACAAAGCTATTGATGCGATGGACGAAGCCGGATCCCGTGTTTACATCAAGAACATGAAAGTTCCTACCGAAATCATTGATTTTGAAAAGAAAATCGAAGATATTAAAGAACTGAAACAGAAAGCTGTAAAAGCACAGGATTATCTTGAAGCAAGAAAGCTTAAAGATGAGGAGGAACGTCTTCAGATGGAACTGAATGCTGCTCAGGAAAAATGGGATAAGGATGTAAAAGAGAAAAAAGAAACCGTAACGGAAGAAAATGTAGCGGAAGTGGTTTCTATGATGAGTGGAGTTCCTGTAACGAAAGTTGGCAAGAACGAGCTTGATAAGCTTGCCCAGATGGATGAAAAACTGAACGGAAAAGTAATCGGTCAGGAAGATGCTGTGAAAAAGGTTGTGAAAGCAATTCAAAGAAACAGAGCAGGTCTTAAAGATCCAAACCGTCCTATCGGTACATTTATTTTCCTTGGAACAACCGGGGTTGGTAAAACCGAGCTGGCTAAAGTAATGGCGAGAGAACTGTTTGAATCCGATGAATCTCTGATCAGAATTGACATGAGTGAATACATGGAGAAATTCGCCGTATCAAGATTAGTAGGTGCGCCTCCGGGATACGTAGGATATGAAGAAGGTGGTCAGCTGACTGAAGCGGTAAGAAGAAAACCTTATGCTGTGGTTCTTTTGGATGAGATTGAAAAAGCTCACCCGGATGTATTTAATATTCTGTTACAGATCCTTGATGAAGGACACGTTACAGACAGCTTAGGTAGAAAAATCGACTTCAGAAATACGATCATCATTCTTACCTCCAATATCGGAACCAGAGATCTAAAAGACTTTGGAGATGGTGTAGGATTCGGAACTTCAGCTAAAAAGACAAGCTCAGATACAAGAGCAAGAAGTACTATTGAAAGTGCCCTTAAGAAAGCATTTGCTCCTGAATTCTTAAACAGAATTGATGACATTGTGATCTTCAACTCTCTTGTCCAGGATGATATCAAGAAAATTATTGATATTGAATTGAACAAATTGTATGGCAGACTTGAAAAATTAGGATATAAAGTTGACTTAACTGAAGATGCTAAAAACTTCATTTCTGAAAAAGGATGGGATAAAGATTTCGGTGCAAGACCATTGAAACGTGCCATCCAGAAATACATTGAAGACTTATTGGCAGAAATGCTGGTAAACAAGCAATTGAATGAAGGAGAAACCGTAGTTCTTGACCTGAATGAGGCTAAAGACGGATTGATTGGAAAAACGCAGAAGGCGAAAAAATCAGCTGCTGAGAAATCTTCTCAATCTTAATTGAATAAATAATTTAATTTCAATAGAAAAGCACCGGAAAAATTCCGGTGCTTTTTGTTTTATAAGTTTTTGGCTAAAGCCCGTGCCTATTGATAAATCAGGCATTAAAGTCCCACCACAAATCCGATATTCGGAATCAGGCCACTTGAAAATACACTGGAATCCTCTTTCCAGAGTACATTATACATTAAACCCAGCTGCATAAAAGAATTATTCCCGATTCTTTGCATATACCCTCCTCCAAGATACAAAGCATTTTCTTCTGTATTGTATTTATAATCATAGTATTTATCCTTGTAATCAACAAAATAATGCTGATAGTTTGCTCCCACATAAAATGATCGGGCAAAATAATAATTGACAAAAGGTCCTACTCCAAACATGGTAGATTTATAATAGTCGGAAGTCTGCCACGATACACTTCCTACAACTCCTGCTTCAAGATCATCTGTCAGTCTGTAACCCACTCTTGGGGAAGCAGACAGATTAAAAGCACTGTTACTCCCGAATCCTAATCCGATTCCTCCTCCAAAGGTCCATTTGCTGTTTTCCTGCACCGGAGTTCCTACTGAAACCTGGGAAAACGCTGACCCTGAGGTGATCAGCATCATTGAAATAATAATTTTTTTCATATGTAGATATATTTGTTGTGATGATATTATATGCTTCTATCTTTGTTAATAGTACGCTATAATGGCAATTACGATTAACATCGTTTTTATCAATGTTTAAAATTATGGTTTTTTTACGACATTATTAATTGTACTTTTGCCGCATCAAACTAAGAACTCCCGTTAAGAGTTTCGTAAAATTGAAATACAATGAAAGTAGTAGTAGGCCTCTCCGGAGGTGTAGATTCTAGTGTTACAGCGTATTTGCTGCAGCAGCAGGGCCATGAAGTAGTGGCTTTATTCATGAGAAACTGGAACGATGCTTCCGTAACATTAGAAGATGAATGTCCCTGGATTGAGGACAGTAATGATGCCCTTATGGTGGCGCAAAAGCTTGGAATTCCTTTCCAGGTGATCGATATGAGTGAACTTTATAAGGAACGTATTGTTGATTATATGTTTGCCGAATACGAAAAAGGAAGAACTCCCAACCCGGATGTATTGTGTAACAGAGAAGTAAAATTCGACGTATTTATGAAGACGGCGATGTCTTTGGGTGCAGATAAGGTGGCAACCGGACATTATGCAAGAGTAAACTCTACTTTTGACGAAAACGGGAAAGAAATTTTCCATCTTCTTGCCGGAAAAGACAACAATAAAGATCAGTCTTATTTCCTTTGTCAGCTGAGTCAGGATCAACTTTCAAAAGCTTTATTCCCTATTGGTGAACTTACAAAACCTCAGGTAAGAGAAATCGCAAAGGAGATCGGATTGGTAACTGCTGATAAAAAAGATTCTCAGGGATTGTGTTTTATCGGGAAAGTGAGCCTGCCACAGTTCTTACAGCAGCAATTAAAACCTAATGAAGGAGAAATTGTAGAAATTTTCAAAGATTCACCTTTATTTTCGGAAGAAAAACCTGAATTCACCTCAAAAGAAGAAGAACTCGAGTTTTTATCCAGAAAAATCAATTATAAAAAATCTGACGGAAAAGTAATCGGGAAACATCAGGGAGCCCAGTTTTTCACCATCGGACAAAGCCGTGGCCTTGGAATAGGCGGACACAAAGAAAGCTGCTTTATCATCTCCAGAGAGATGGAAAACAATATCATTTTCGTGGGAGAAGGAAGCCACTTCCCTGGCCTTCACAAAAAAGCACTGAAAATAGATAATTCTGAACTGCACTGGGTACGTGAAGATATGAAACTTCAGAATGGTGAATCTATGGAAGTAATGGCCAGATTCCGATACAGACAGTCTTTGCAGAAAGCCACTTTGTATCAGTTTGAAAATGCATTATATATTGAGTTTGATGAACTTCAGTCTGCTATTGCGGAAGGACAGTTTGCTGCCTGGTATATGGATGATGAACTTATCGGAAGCGGTGTGATTGCGTAAGGGATACGAGGTTCGTGTTTCGGGGTTGTGGAATTAGAGACTGGAAATTTTAAAATAAAATATTTTTTAAATTTTTCTGTAACGTTTTTTAAGTTGTCTTACTTACTGAGTAAATAACAATAAAAAATTACTATGAAAACAACTACAAGAAACCGCTATGCTTATGCAAATAATATCCTGATCACAATTGTATCTGCAGTCTTTGGCTATAATTTCTATCAGTCAATTGTACATCCGGAAAAGTCAAATATCGCTATCAGCCTTATTTTAGTGGTGATCACCTCCGTTATGGTTCGAAAATATGGCTACAGGCCCATAAAAGAAAAAAAGTAAGAGATTTGATCTCAATACCTTATTATAAAGCCCGGAACAGTTTTGTTTCGGGTTTCTTTTTTATGAAACAATTACTTTATCTTTTTGTTGATATGGCTCATGATAAGAAACACTGCCACAATACATTCCAGAATTAAAATTATAATGAGAAATCCAACGGGTTTTCCCAACATGATTCCCCTTATCAGTTTTATAGTTCCCAGTAAAAAAATGAAGCCTGTGAAATACAATGTAGTTTTCGAAATGGCTTCTCTCCAGGAATTTAAAATAAAAACTGAAGCATAGAATCCGAGAACCAGGATGAGATAAAATTTCAGAAAGTCCGGGCCTTTGATAATAATGGGATTCCATGTCTGACATTCTGCCATAAGCCATATAAAGCTTATTACAACGGGAGCTGAGTGAATGATTAGCTTTTTCATATTGGTTATTTTTTTATCCTCCACATCCACCACAACCACCGCAGCCTCCGCCACAACCACCTCCTCCGCTGCAGCTTGATCCTCCACAGCTTCCGCCACCTCCTCCATCATTGCTTTGCTTATCCTTTCTATTGGGATCAGAGATTTCATGATCTCCTATGATTGAGGTTATTGTTCCCAGAATAAAAATAATGGCAAAAACCACTGCTGTAACCAGCAATCCGGTGAAGCCACCTCCTTCAGAACAAGAGATCAGCAGCAGTAAAACAAAGACCGGAGCAAAAAAGGCCATCTTTCTCATCCAGCGCTTAACTTTAGATTCTTTCTTCTTCCCTTTCCAGATTTCTTCAGGTGCTTCCTGCTGAAATACATTCCTGTAACCAGACAGAGTATCTTCAAACCAGTTCTCATGTTTCACTCTTTCTATGTTTCCACCTTGAGAAGGATAATGATGAAGTGCCCTTTTTAAAATATTCGGGCAGAACTCTTCCCAATAATTCTGGGTATAGATCAGATGCATATGCCATACTTTATCCACTATTTCGCTGGGAGAAGCTCCATTGGGAAGAATACAGCAGAGATAGACAAACTTTTTATATTCTTCAATCGCTTTTTTTGCGAAATCAAGGCTCCAGCTTTCTTCTTTTGCAAGTTTTTTTGAAAAAGGAAAAGCAGCGCCGGGAGCATCCAGAGAAAATCCCTGTATACGGTTCCAGAGGGATTCATCTTTTAATAACATTCTTGTTTCCATTGTTTTAAATTTTGTTTTCTATTCAAATATCAATGGATTTTAAAATATAAAAGTCCCTCAAAAGTCTTTTTTAGTTTGATAAAAATCTTAAATTAGTCTTATAAAACTAAAATTAATCTGACCATAAAAAATAAACAGATGAAAAAGGAAGATATATTGCATCTTGAAAAGCTGATGAATTTCTTAAGCCGTCACTTTTTAAAGAAAAATCACTGGGAAGATGTCACCAAAACAGAATGGTCTTACATCAGCGCAGAACTCAACGAACTCATTATCAATGATCATTCAGAGAAAGAAATAAAAAAAGAACCGGATCTTCTGGGAACCAATTACCTGTATGAACACCTGATCATCAATAAACTGAAAAAATTCAGACAGAATGAAAACGCAGTTCTCAGCAGGCCCAATCTTGCAAAACTGAGTCATATTGTCAAAGTTCTGGGCTACTCCAATTATATAGACTTCATCAATTCCACTACGGAGTCTTTCAATTTCAATGACCTGAAAATTGAGATGAATAATGTAAATCTGAATACGACTCTTTTAGACCGTTTGGTGGGCTGTTGGTATTCTTATAACAGAAATCTGCCTGACAATCCTTTAATGGCAAAAGAAGACCGCATATGGCGCTCTGCAATGGAAATTTATAAGTCAGAAACAACCGGAGAATATTTTATTGAACGAAGCGGTGGTGATCATCACAAATATTTTGGTAAGGTAACCGCATATTCAGACTATGTTTTTATCATCATGAACAGCAATACTTTTATCCGTCAGCGGCATTTTATTTCAAGAATAAAAGACATTAAAGAAAAGCTTAAGAATCCGGACTATAAACTCCACGAAATCCATTTCATAAGCACCTGCATCAGTTTCAATCAGGAACCGATAGCTTTGTTTGAAATCTTCAGGAAAGCAGACAGAAAGAACTTTATTTCCGACTCCATAAGCTTCCCCATTGACAGCGATGAAATTCCGGAATCTATCCTTAAACAGCTTGAAGACACCGAATCTAACAGGATTGATTACAGATAATTGCAACATTTAAAATAAAAGATTAAAATAGATGCTCTCTGGCCATGTATAGATCTGTTGCCATGGAATAATACTATTCCAATCTTTCTTATGTCTAGAATACATTTAACTCTTAAAAATCAATCTATTACGATAATAATTTTCTAAATTGATAGTTCTAAATATGAACCTTTCAATTGTCTTGCTATGGAATATTATGAATTGTATGAAGTTTTGAAAAGTCATTTTGATTCCGGAAAAGAGAGGGTTGAACTCAAGGAATTGAATGTAATGATTGAATCTGTTCCTTTTGAATCGAAGGTTTCTGACCTGCTTTATGGTTCGGAACATCAACATTGCAGGAAACATCAGAAATCATTGGAAATCAATGAAAAAGGTTATTTGTTTTACGGTCAGCCTGCCGTAGACATCAAAGATTTCGATATTGAATGCAATAAAAGGTTTACCTATTATATCTTGAAAAACGCAGATATAGAAACCGCCAAAGGATGTATCTTTTTCTTTCATGGCCTGAATGAAAAGAAATGGGACAAATATCTTCCTTGGGCATATGAACTTGCCCAGAGAACACAAAAAGCTGTTATTCTCTTTCCTATTGCTTTTCATATGGATCGTGCAGAACCTATCTGGAGTGACCGCCATCACATGATGGAAGTAGTTCGTTTCAGGAAGAAAAAATATCCGGAAAATATGAATTTCTCCTATGTGAATGCTGCCATAAGCTCAAGACTAGAAGCCCATCCTCAAAGGATATTCTGGTCCGGACTGCAGACTTATTCTGATGTTACTGAAGTGGTGAAAGACATTAAAAACAATAAAATAAAAGGGATTTCCCCGGAAGCAGATCTGGATTTATTTGGCTACTCTATTGGTTCTTTTCTTTCAATGATCATTAAAATGGCAGATCCCAGCCATTACTTTACGCAATCTAAAGTTTTCTGCTTTTGTGGAGGAATGACCATTGACCGCATGTTCCCGATCTCCAAATACATTATGGATACGCAGGCTACTATTAAAATGCAGTCAGTCTTCACAGAGTTGCTGAGTTCTGATTTCAAATCAGATACCCGTTTGAAACATTATCAGAATGAAGATCTTCATCCGCAGGAAAGCTGGTTCAAAAAAATGCTCCGCTACAATTATTTTCAAAAGGAAAGGGAAGAAAGAATTCATGAAATTCAGTCCCAGATAAAAGCGTACGTATTGGAAAAAGACAGTGTTGCCCCTCCAATGGAAGCATTGAATACTTTACGCGGAGGCTACAGGAATATAAATGTAGATGTAGAAATCAAAGATTTTCCGTTTGAATATTCCCATATGGTTCCGTTTCCTCTTGCCCACAGGCACAAGAAAGAAGTTACGGAAGCTTTTCACCAGTTTATACAATCTGCCAGTAACTTTTATAACTCCTGATAATTATTTTTCAGGTATAGAAAAGGGAAAGGAACAGTTTAAAAATCAATAATATAAGATCCATGGTGTTTGTTTTTGTATGATGAGGAAGTTAAAATCCTTCCTTGTTGATCAACTGACCAGCCAATCTTTGAAATCTCTGACACGGTCTCTGCTTACCGTAATTTCTTCCTCAGGCTGAAACTCCATATCCACTTTATAGTAAGGTGATGTATGGATATTTTTAATATAATCTGAACTCACAATAAACTGTCTGTTTACCCGGAAAAACTTTTTCTCATCCAGAACATCTTCCAGCTCATCAAGCGTAAAATCTGATGGATAGGTACGCTCTTCCGTCTGAAGGTAAACGATTTTATTCTCACTGAAAAAACAGCTTATTTCCTGAGTCTGGATAATTTTAAGATTATACCCGATTTTTACCAGAACTCTGGACAGCGTAGATTTCTCTTTTCTGATCAGCTGTTTGATATCCTGAGAACCATTCGTGTTATTGGCAGGAATAAAGGATTTAAACTTCTCTATTGCTCCTTCCAGATCTTCATCAAGAATGGGTTTTAAAAGATAATCGATACTGTTCAGCTTAAAAGCTTTCAGAGTATACTGATCAAAAGCAGTGGTATAGATGATGAACCCTTTTGTCGGAATTTTTTCAAAGATGTCGAAAGACAATCCGTCACCTAAAACAATATCAGAAAATATCAGTTGCGGATGTTCGTTTTCAGAAAACCAGGCTACTCCTTCTTCTACTGACTCTATTTTCGCAACGATCTCAATTTCAGGGAAATTATTCAGCATACGTTCTAACTTCCTTGAAGCAGGTTTTTCATCTTCTATAATGACAGTTTTGATCATTGAGCTTTAATTTTGGTTTTTAGATTTTAGGAAATAAAGTTAGATAAAAGCGGGCACATTTTAATATTTTATCGACTTTTTCTCCTTCTCAAGCTCTTTTTCAATCATGTTTCTTTCCCATTCGGAATCAAAAAGAAACAGTTTTACGGCTTTAATAAGGATTATAAATCCCCAGATCCCAAGGATGGTATACCTGTCAAATAATCGAAAATTAATCATCTTTTCGCCAAAAATATCATCAGGAATAATAAGAACAGCAAAAACGGCAAATATAAAAATGCTTTTATAGAATTTTCTGATGTTCTTTGTTCTTTCAGTTGCAGTTTCGTAATCCATGATCATGTAAGTTTTTAATTATGATTATTAGAATGATTTTATTTTACTTTTTTCCTCTTTCTCCATCAGCTCTTTTATCTTTTTTTCTTCCCAGCTTTTTCCAATTCCGAATACGTTTATTGCATGAAACGTAATTCCTATTCCCCAGCCCAGCATTGGCCATAAAAACCATAAGTATCCTGGAGCAGTCACAAGGTTCAGGATTGCCAGAAATGGAATAACAATACAGTAAGAAGTAAGATTTCCATAAAACTCTTTTAATTCTTTTACTCTTCTGGATGCCTTTCTGTAAGCGATCGTTTCTTTATTTGGTAAAATTTCCATAATGTTTTGTTTTTAAAGGTTAATTTGTTTTTTCTTGAGTCAAAGGTAGGTCAGGAAAAGAGCTCAAATCAATTTTATATTACCGAATGGTAGATTATGCTACCCGAATCGTAAAAACAGGTAATTAATAGATAAACGGAATCAGTTTCTTTGTACTTTTTCTGTATTCAAGATACTCATCACCGAACTGTTCTACCAAAGCCTGCTCTTCAATCTTAATCCTGTAGGCAAAAGCCAGAAACGGAGGTACAAAAGCAAAGATTAAAGACAGCCAGTTATTGAGATACAAGCCCAACCCAAGAGAGGTCAGCAGAGAAAAAGCGTATGAAGGATGTCTCAGGTATTTATAAAACCCTTCTTTTTTGATTTTATGATCCTGTCTGATGGTAACATCTACCGTAAAGTATTTTCCAAGAGATCTGATGATCATATATCTGAAAATAATTCCGGTAAGAATGAGGATTTCCCCAAGATAAAGAATCCAGTTTCCGTCAACAATCGTAAAGTGAGTGTTATAAGAGACGAATATCGAACTCATGATAGAAAAAGGAATGGCAAGCCACAGAATATTCAAGGTTGATTTGTCTTTGTTCTTTTGATCTTCTTTACCGGATTTCAATATGTTTTTGTAAAGAAATTCAGTGACAAACCAGGCACCCATTGAAATATAGAACAAAGTTGATAAAGTATTCATTTTTAATGAGTTTTTAAAGTTAAAGTGTTTTGACTAAAAAATGGTAATTTCTTTACTGATCTTTCTGTTTATCCATCAGTTCTTTAATCTTATTATCTTCCCATTTCCTGATAAAATTAGCACGAGGCAGAAAAACTGTAAAAGCGTGTGCTGCAAGTCCTATTCCCCAAAAAGTGGCTGTAAAAAAGTTTTTAAACTGAAAATAACTTTCACCGGGTTTCAGGTTCATACAATTATAGACCACGATCATGGCATTCACTGCGATATAAGCGAATAAATGCCCGTAAAAACCCCGTAATCTTTCCACCTGTCTTCTGGCACGCTGATATTCAATATCATTTTCGTCAAATCTTTCCATCGCTTTATTTTTTTTGTTTGTTCATAATTTCACGAATCTTCTTTTCCTGCCATGATTCTCCTACTCCAAACACCTGAAATGCATGGGAAGCAACCCCAATTCCCCAACCCAGTACCGGAAACCAGAACCAGTGTGTTCTGCTGCTTGTAAAAAGGTTGATAAAAATTAAAAAAGAAGACACCGTACAGTAAGAGATCAGGTTTTTATAAAATCCTTTGATTTCTTTTACCCTCTTCTGTGCTCTTTTGTAAGCTTCAGACTCATCTTCAGGTTCTGAGCTGGCAATATGAGGCTTAGCTAAAAGCATCGGAAGTTTTACTTTAAAATGATCCTCTGATTTTTCTATAAATACATTTCGATCCGTAAGCAGAGAATAACGCTGCACAATATTCGATAGCCCAATTCCTGAGCTTTCTTTGATCTGTTCTCTTACCTGTAAATTATTTTCAATACAAAGTATATTTCCGGCTGAAAAAATTCTTATAACCAAAGGTTTTGATGACGTAGCAAAATTATGTTTGATACAGTTTTCCAGCAGCAGCTGTAAAGATAGCGGAACCACATATTTCTGGTAATCTTCCTGAGCAATATCAAAAGTAAAATCTACACTGTCTTCAAACCTTGTTTTCAAAAGGTCGCAGTATGTTCTGGCAAATTCTATCTCATCTTCCACCGTTACCAACTCTTTATCTTTCTGTTCAAGTACATAACGGTAAATCTTTGACATTGAAGCGGTAAACTTCTGAGCCTGGCGAGGATTTTCATCAATCAGTGAGCTTAGAACATTCAGAGAGTTGAAAAGGAAATGAGGGTCCAGCTGATTCTTTAAACTTTCAAATTGGGCATTTGCTGATTTTGCGATAAGCTTCTGCTCTACCACTTCTTTTCTGGAAGTCTTTTTCAGCTCTTCCATAAAGCTTTTTGCATGAAGGAAAGCAGAGATCAGAAGAGCAATATTGATCATGAACCAATTGGTTACTCCATATTTTGAAGAGAAAAATTCTTGTATGGTAGCCGTTTTCTGAATCACGACATAGTTCATATAATTACAGAAATAGACCAGAATAAAGTTTCCGATAATAATGGAAATAATACTTAATACGGCTCTCGTGCGGGTAGCTTCGGACCAGGGAAATTTTCGGTTGAGGAATTCATTGATAAATCCGTTTCCAAATCCCAGCACAAAAGAATACATGGTAGAAAGGAGCAGCGTGATCAAAAAAGTCTGCACCGTCTTTTCATCATTAAAAAACAAAAAGAAAAACAAGGTAGTTCCTAATGATGTCCAAAGTAATGTGGTAAAATATTTACGCTTCATGATCTGTTTTCTTGACTCAAAATTAGTTTTTATTAAAGGTATCAAAAATTAATTTTTACCGAAGGGCTTATTTTCTTCCCTGAAGGGTATAAAAAAACCTTCACGAATGAAGGTCCGTTTATTTGTAAAGTAGAGAAAGCTCTATTTCGCTTTTTCTGCCGGAAGACTTAGAAAATAATCAGCTTCACTTTTTCCCCAGTTAGGATCTAAAGCTGTTTTAGGTTTGTAGGTCTTAAATTTCGCCTGTGCATCTTTAAACATTTCCAATCCTTTGGTTTTGCTTCCTCCGTACTGCTCTGGAGTAAAATAAACGTCTTCTGCTTTAATAAGAGCAATTCTTGGATTTGCCGGCTCTAATTTTTCTGCAATATTAAGCTCTTCAGCAGCTCTGGCACCGTCTGTCATATAACGTTGTGCCGGATTTACCATCATTCTCAAGGAATAAGACATTTTTCTCAACAGGTGAATTTCTGCATTATCAGCTCCGGCAAGATTCTGTGCCATTGACAGTTGTTTCTCAGCCTGATCTGCAATAGCATCCAGTTCCTGCATTTTTCCGTCTCTCATCAAGGTTCTTCCTTTCTGAATATAAGAAAATGCCGCATAGTATGCCGGAAGCCATTTTGTGCTTTCCTTGCTTCCGATTCTCTGGAAATCATTAGCCAGGGTCTGGAAATCTTCCGATGTTTTGCAGACTTCTATTCTTCCGATTTTTTCAGTCATTATTTTGTCATAATCTGCCTGTGCAAAAGCGGTTAAACTTACAAAAGCTAAAGCAAAGCTTAAAAGGTATTTTTTCATGATATCAAATTTTAAAAGTTAGTTTATTTGTTTGTTCTAAGATATGTTTTTTATAAATTATTATTGATCGCATCATCTGTTTTATCAACTCCGAAGCTTATAAATGCTCCAATGAACACGAAAGTATTGACTGGCGGTACTACAGCAGAACTTCTGGATCCGTCCGCAGAGAAGTTATAGCCGTATACATTCTTTGATCCTAAAATATTACTGACACTCAATACGAACACCGGAAAAGCTTTTGCATTTTTTTTACCAATATTGGGAAGATAATTAATACTGAAATTCAAAGCGTTATAATCTTTTAACCTCCCTTCATTTCTTGTATAATTCACTGCTTTACCATTCTCAAACGTAGAGGCAATGTCATAATAAGGACGTCCTTTGGCATAGGTATACGATAAATTTACCCCAAGCTTCCATTCTGGAATAAATCTTTTTGCCACTGCAGAAAGGGTATGTTCAGCAGCAAAACTTGGCTGCAGACTGACCGGATAATTAAGAAAATCTCTTTTGGAATCCAGGTAAGAGTAGCTGATCCAGTAATCAATATTTTCAAATGTTTTTTTATTGTCTCTCCAGAAAAACTCCACTCCTTTTGCGTATCCGTATCCATTATTGTTTAAAGCGGCCTGAGTCTGCTGATTTTGCTCTTTATCCTGATTAATATTAAATGTTTTAATCAGCTGGTCATATTTTTTATAAAATGCTTCAAAACGCAGCGTTCTTCCTTCCGAAGCTCTCTGAACCTGAAAAATATAATGCTGAGAGTGCTGGAAACCAAGATCTGCCGGGCCATTGATATATTTACTTTCAGGATTCTGATAAAAAAGACCGTAAGCTAAGGAAGTGGTCCAGTCTTTTGCCAGGCGGTAAGCAATGGCAAAACGAGGGGCAATATTATTCTTTCCTAAAAAAGAAGAATGTTCTGCTCTTACTCCTATTTTTGCTGATAAGGCATTGCTGAATCCCAGATCTGTTTCAAGAAAAGCGGAAGATATCAAATCCTTATAATGTTTTTGTACTGCTTCAAAATTCAGGTTTTCATCCGTATTATTCAACTCAAATCCTCCTCTCAGGGCGCTGATTCTGTTAATCTTTCTTTCAAGAACGGCCTTGAAGTTTAAGTAATTTCCGTCTGTCAGAAGCTGGTTTCTGTTGGATTCAACATCATTGGTTTCTGTGGAAAAATGAAGATCAGATCTGTTGTAAGAGTAAGATCCGCCTACATTCAAAAGATATTTTCCAAATTTCTGCTTAAAAGAGAGGTTATGAAATGTATTTTTACCATTAAGCTTTACCAGGCTGAAATTGTATCCTGGCTCAAGGCTTTCTGACCTTACCCCCATTTTATTGGAGTTAAACATTCCGTAGTATTTGAAAAATCCCCCTGATTTTGTTTTAAATCTGAAATTCAGATCTCCGTTAAGTCCCTGTGGTGCTTCAACAAAGTCTGTATTAAAATTAAAGGTTTTCTGCATCAACGTTAAAAGAGAATATCCTGCTGTAGCTCCATAGGAATAATTTTTATTGTCTCCCAGCTTCTGAAATCCTACACTCAGGAAAATAGGTGAAACACCTAAACTGTAAGAACTCTCATCCGGAAGATCAACACTTTCCAGCATCAAAGCTCCTGAAAGGGCCTGTCCGTACAATGCAGAATATCCGCCGCTTGAAAATATATTTCCTTTGAAAAGAGAGGTATTGAACTGATCTCTTCCTGCAATTCCCGGAACAGAATTAGAAAAATAATTGTTGATAAGACTTCCGTCCATAAAAATTTTAGATTCTGTACCTGTTCCTCCTCTGATAAAAAGACCTTCAGTCCCGCCTACTTTCTGTACACCCGGAAGATAGGTTAAAGCCGAAGAAATCTGCCCGTCTGCACCTGCTGTGGTATAAATATCAATTGGGGAAAGCAGCGCTGTTGCTCTTTTCTTATCACTTGCTTCAATGGAGCCTGCAGAAACTACTACTGCATCAATCTCGCTGATCTGTTCTTTAAGATCGACATTCAAAGAAATTTCCTGATTTTCAATAGAAACTGTTCTTTCTACATTCTCATATTTCGGATGGGTAAACGTTATTGTATGTGCTCCTTTTTCTGAAGTTTCAAAAGAAAAATTACCCTGAGCGTCTGTGGTTGTTCCATCATAAGTATCTTTTAAAGTGACGTTTACTTCACTTACTCCTTTGTTTTTAAAGGAAACTTTTCCTGAGATCTTCACCTGTGAATATCCCATTATGGAAGCCATCAGGAAGATAAGAAACAGTATGTTTTGTCCTTGAGTTTTCATTTTTATTGTTTTCTGGGTCAAAAATAGAATGAAAAATGCCTTCCGATAAAAAAATTGTTACCGAAAGGCATTCTTTTGCTACCGAATAGGAAATTAGTGAATCGGAATACAGAAATCAACGATCATTTTTCCTTCCGGATGTTCTTTAAAGTTGGAATGATAAATTTCGTAAGGAAAGGTTCTTCTGATTGTATAATTGTTTTCATTCATCCATAAAAACAAAGAAACCCAGCATTGCTCAAAGTCATCCAACGTAACTTCACCACTTCCCACAATGTATTTTCCTGCATCTAAGGTTTCAGCAAATACTTCACCTTCCTGCTGCTTCAGTTTTTCATCCAGAAGCATGCAGGCATGGATTCTGACCTTATCAAGAGGGGTGATCTTACAGCTGTCATGATAAACAGAAATCATTTTCACATTTTCTTTTGGAAAAAGATTTTTCTTAATCGCCCAGTCTACTAATACATTGAAAGAGGGTTCTACGTTTGCAATTCCAAGGCTCATTACAGACGCCAGATTCATTTCCGGCATTTCTTTTACTTCGATTTTTAAATTCATATTGGTCCAATTTAACAGGTTTTCTATGTTGCAAATGTATTGGCTGAAAACCGTATCAATTTGTCCGTTCTTGCGATGTGTTTGTAAAATCTTGTGAAATTTTTCCGGCGCTGACCTACGGAATTCTGTAGGTGGTACGCCATAATGTTTTTTGAATGTCTTGCAGAAAGCTGAGTGGTTTGAAAATCCAAGATTCCAGTAGATATCTTTGATCTCCATGTTTTTATGCAGTGCCAGATGAAGAGCACTTTTTTCTATTTTCTTCCTGATAATGTAGCTCTGAAGGGTTTCTCCGGTAATGAGCTTAAATATTCTGTGGAAATGAAAGGGCGAATAGGCACTTACCTCTGAAACTTTCTCCAGAGACAAATCAGAATCTATATGATTATCAATGTATTGAATTGTTTTTACAATCCGTTTTTTATATTCTTCCAATTCAAAGTTGTTAGTTTACAAAGATATTTTTCCAGAGTGAAAATCTGTTGTCTATTATTGCTATTATCAAGATAATCAAACTCGTATTTATGCTGGGATATCCTCTTCAAAATGTTTAAAAAGAGGAATTATATTTTTAATATCAGGATCTGAAGAAGCTATATAACTATGATAATCTTCGTGAATAAAAACTTCTTTTATAAAGAACCTTTCATCTTCAATGATACATTCATCATTTATGACTTCAAATGCATCCAACGGAAGCATCATCCCGGCTCCATGGGCTTTTATAACAGCTTCTTTTCTTGTCCAATAGGTAAAAAAACCACTCATTTTATCTTCAGCATCCTGAATTTCCTGAATCTCATTAGAAGTCATCTGAAATGTAAAATCATGGTAGCTGATCTTCGGGTCATTGTATTCTATATCTATTCCCAAAGGATATTCTGCAATGGCACAGGCTACAAGCTCTTTGGAATGTGATATATTGAAATGGAGCTTCTGTCCTTTCAAATAAGGTTTTTTATTGGGAAGAATCCCAATCTCCACATCCGGAATGTTATAATAAGTTCTTAATCCGTGTTGTAGAAGTACTTTTCCCATTAAAGAAAGCTGTGCATCCTCCCATCTTTTGTACCTTAGAATATCTCTTTTAATATCCTCAGAAAAAACTGGCAGATACCTATCAAGGAGGGACTGATGTCTTTCTTCGCTGATGAATGCATACAGAATAATCATTTTCTATTTCTTCTTTGATGTGGATAATTACTTTCACGTTAAAAATAAGCTTTTTCCTTCTCTTTGTAAAGCAATTCACCTTCTGGTCAAAGTTGCAGAATCTGAGGCTGAAACCTATTGAATTTCGGCTGTACTGCGTAATATCTTTTTAAAAAAGACTGGAATCATAAAGCGCTTTGGAAAATCTTTTATAATTTTAGGGGTAAAATCACTATAAATCATTTAAAAAATGAAAGTACAAACATTAGCATTATTGGCAGGATTTGCATTTTTAGCAACTTCATGCGGAACAACAAAAACGTATTCTGTAAATGCCAAAAGCGGAACACAAACAGGAGGAACAGCAAAATTTACCCAGAACGGAAATGAGGTAACTATGAAGCTGGATATCACCAACCTTACTCCTGGAATCCATGCAGTACACATTCATGAAAAAGGAGACTGCTCTGCAGCAGACGGTACTTCTACTGGAGGCCACTGGAATCCTTCAAAGAATGATCATGGTAAATGGGGTGCTGAACATTTCCACATGGGAGATATAGGAAACCTGGTTGCTGATCAGAGCGGAACTGCAACATTGACTTTCAAGACAGACAAATGGTGCCTGGGTTGTACGGATGAGTCTAAAAACATTATCGGAAAAGGTCTTATTGTACACGCTGCAGCAGATGATTTCCATACTCAGCCTACCGGAAATGCAGGAGGAAGAGTGGGATGTGTAGAAATTAAGTAATCTACTTTATTCAATAAAAAAACCGCTAATTTTCATTAGCGGTTTTTTTATGTTTAGGATTTAGCTCCCATCTCTGATACAATATTCATTGCTTCCTGCAGGTAAAGATCTTTTTTCAGATTCTTGATCCACATTTCAGATTTTTTCTTGAAAGCCTCATCTTTTTTCTCTCTTTCAACTTCACTTGGATACATGGTGAACTGAAGTCCGTTCTCAAATTTAGTCAAAGCTTTGAACTTTTCAATCTGAGATTTTCTGTTCTTCATCAGCTCATTAAACTTAGTGATATTCAAAGTGATATTTTCTTCTTTATCAAGTTTTTCTCTCCACTGAGCAGACTCTAATAACAACTGATAATTACTGTTTTTAGCCATTCTGTCTGCGCTTGCTTTTTCCAGTGCCTGAATATTGAAATAGTTCAGTTTCTGGAATTTCGTAGGCGGAATCTTGTCCCAAGCCAATGCATAGTCATCATATCGCTCTCCTACTTCAGCATAGGTAAAGAAATCTTTCATTTGGATATCAGAAACGATTCCTTTTCTCTGTGTAGATTCTCCGGTAATTCTGTAGAACTTCTGGATAGTCAGTTTTAAAGATCCGAAATCATCTTCTGTATTCAGGAATCTGTTCAGATCCACAAAAGTCTGAACGGTTCCTTTTCCAAAAGACTGCGGAGACCCGATGATCATTGCTCTTCCGTTATCCTGCATTACTCCTGCAAGAATTTCTGAAGCTGAAGCTGAAAGCTCGTTTTGCATGATCACCAATGGACCAGTCCAGATCGGAGTTTCATTTTTATTCTTAAGAGTCTGTATTTTCCCGTTTCCGTCTTTCACCTGAACGTAAGGTCCGGCTTCCATGAAAAGTCCCATAATATCCCCTACTTCTGTTAAAGAACCACCACCGTTATTTCTAAGATCAAGAATGATTCCCTGGATATTCTGTTCTTTCAGTTTAATGATCTCATTTTTGATGTCATCAGAAGCATTTCTTCCTTTAGCATTTTCAAAATCAGCGTTAAAGCTTGGAAGGTTGATAAAGCCATATTTCTTACCGTTTGGAGTATTCACTACAATACTTCTTGCGAAAGTGTCTTCAATAGCTACTTCCTCACGGATCATTGTTACATCTTTGATGGTACCGTCTTTTTTCTGAACCGTCAGTGTTACCGGAGTACCTTTTTCACCTCTGATCAAGCGTACTGCTTCATCAGAAAGCATTCCTACAACATTTACAGCATCTTCCTTCGGTTTAGATCTTACTTTCAGGATTTTATCCCCTTCAGAAAGCTGTTTCGACTTCCATGCCGGTGCACCAATGGTAAGAGCTCCTAAGTAAAGGTTTCCTTTTTTCTCCTGGATCAAGGCCCCGATACCGATTACTTTTCCAGTAAACTGAGTATCAAAATCTTCTTTATCTTTTGGAGAATAATAGTTGGTATGCGGATCAAATACTTCTGTATATGCATTCATATACACGGTAAACCAATCCATTTTCTTTCTTTTTTTGAATCGCGTAAAGGTATCTTTTACAAGATCTTTTACTTCGTCAGTCGCTTTTTTGATCTTTTCGTCCTGAGTAAGCGGCTTAAACTTGATCGTATCTTTCAGCTTATACTTCTGAACAGAGTCTTTCTTTTCTTTCTGAGCCTCTTCTTTGCTGTTCATCGACTCTACTTCCTGAAGGATATTGTACTTGATGAATTTTTTCCATTCATTATACTGTTCCTGCTTGTTGGCAGGTACCTTTTTAAGTTTCGGCTCAAGAGTAAGCGTTTCATCTTCCTGAAGATTAATCGGCTTGCTGAAAATATCCTGTGTTATCTTATCGATCTCATCCACTCTCTGGTATAATCTGTCAATCGTTAGCTTATAGAATGTAAGATCACCCTGACCGATATAATCATCAAGCTTTGTCTCATGCTTGCTGAATTCATCCATATCAGATTGCAGGAAATATCTTTTAGCTGGATCTACCAATTCGAAATAATGCTTATAAACGTCCTTCGAATAGGCATCATTGATAGTCTTGGGGCTATAATGCAGATAAGAAAGTGTGTTCTTTACGCTCACCATAATCGTCTGCATCTTTTCATCGTCATTCTTTGGCGAGTTGAAACAAAACATTAGACTGGTTAATGGAATAAGAAGTAAAAATTTATTCAGTTTGAAATTTTTCCACATAAACTGTCTTTATTTATTAATTTTTTTAAAATAAGTATAATAATTAGTAGCAGTAAGTTTGGTACTGTTACAAATGATCAAATTTAATACCTTATTTGCAATTATCAGATAGTTTTAACCATTTTTATTAAATAGACTTACAAATAATAATAACAGTGTTAGCCATTTCCGATTATCAGGCAGTTTACCTCCGGAATGAAATAATTAACGCTCTGTTTTCAAGATATAGACTCAGTATTTATTTTTCACTAAAAAACTAAAAACAGGTACCACAAAAAACAATTTTTGACCATAAAGGCATAAAATATGCAGAGAATTAAACATACAAATTCAAAATATTAAGTCATGAAAAGTTTATTATGGTTAGTAGCAGTCATCTGCATCGTTGTTTGGCTACTGGGAATGTTAGGAATTGTTCCTGGGATGAGCACGGGTTATTTAATCCACGTTTTACTGGTCATTGCCATTATAGTTATTCTTTATAACATCATTTCCGGCAGAAAACCTCTCGACTAGTTTATTATTTTGTAAAACCACTTAAAATTAAAACAACCATCAGGCTTAACAGATGCTCTTTAGCAAAGTTATACTATATTTTGTCTTGAAAAGCATCTGTAAGTACTGTGGCTTCTTTTATTGTCAAAAAAATCAGGATATTATCAAGTATTAATTTTGATTTATTTTAAGTTTAATTTTTACGCCTTACCCTCTTTATTTTCCCTGCATTCTGCCTCATTCCAGAGGTAAAACAAGAAAATGTCAATTTCGATTTCGTAACAATCAATAATAAATCTGCTGTTTTATCACATCTTATTTTTACCTACATTTGATGGGTTGAAAATCTGTTTGTTCTATTCTGAAATGAACAAATTCACTCTATTTTAATAAAAATATTAAAGATAATTTATGGAAAGACCGCTTATTCTGGTTACTAATGATGATGGAATTACAGCTCCTGGTATCAGAAATCTTATCAGTTTTATGAATGAAATCGGAGAAGTAGTTGTTGTAGCACCTAACTCTCCTCAAAGTGGAAAAGGCCACGCTATTACCATTAATTCTACCCTAAGCTATGAAGAAGTTACTCTGGATGGCCCGCAGACTGATTTTTCATGCAGCGGAACTCCTGTAGACTGTGTAAAGATGGCTCTTGATAAAATTCTGAAAAGAAGACCTGATATTGTGGTTTCAGGAATCAATCACGGAGCAAACTCTTCTATTAATGTGATCTATTCGGGAACGATGTCAGCTGCTGTAGAAGCGGGTGTAGAAGGAATTCCTGCGATTGGATTCTCATTACTGGATTTCAGCTGGGAAGCTGATTTTACCCAGGCTAAGGAATTTATTCAGAATATCGTAAGAAGAACTTTGGAAAATCCAATGCCAAAAGGCATTGTACTGAATGTAAATATTCCTAAACTTCCTGCTGAGGAAATAAAAGGCGTAAAAGTATGTAAACAGGCTCACGCAAAATGGGAAGAAAGCTTTGACGAAAGAATAAACCCTCACGGTAAAAAATATTACTGGCTGACCGGCTATTTTAACAATATGGATGATTCTGAAGATGCTGATGAAACTGCATTGGCAAACGGATATATTTCTATTGTTCCGGTAAAGTTTGACCTTACAGCATACGAATACATGAAAACACTGGAGGAAGTAATGACTTTTGAAGATGTAAAAGAGGTAAAATAACCGAAGAGATAATAAAAGCGTGAAATCAGATTTCACGCTTTGCTTTTATAGTGTTAAAATAATACTTTATCTTCTTTTCTGAGCTCTTCAAGATATGCCTTTTTTTCATCTCTGTAAAAAAGATTCATTGTTTCAAAAGGGATCAACTTCAGGTCTTTATTGACAATATGTACGCACGATTTCTTCACTGCCCTTACATCAAAATCATGAGCGTCCATAAAGTTCATGATAATTATTCTGAAAAGGTTATCATAGTCAAGATCCGGAGCACATACTTCCGGCAGACAGCACAGTAACTGATTGACCTTAGGCTGAACTTTATCTACGGAAATTCCGGTACTGAAAATATCCAGCAGCTGCATGTGCAGTCCCTTATCCTGTTCGTAAACAATGGTATTCCTTGATTCATTATTCAGAAGATCTGCAGGATTGATATACCGCGTTAAAGGAATTATTTCGCCCTGAAGTTTTAAGATATATCCCATAGCCAAAGCATCCGGATTGCATGGAACGGGAATAATATCATCAGAATTTAATAAAGGAAACTGATTGATAATTTCCTGTCTTACTTCAGTTAAGGTAATTTTTTCATGAGCAGAGTCCTCACGGTTTCTTCCGGCAATTTCAACAGGCTGAAAGGTAATTCCTCTTACACATTTCTGTTTCAGGGCAAATTCTATAATTTTTCCTATTTCATCAATATTTTTATCTTTTTGAAGGACAATAACCAATGTAGTTGAAAGATTAAGCTCATTGAGTTTTTCCAGTGCCTTCATTCTGACTGCAGTAAGATCCTTCCCTCTGAAATCTTCCAGAACTTCAGGTTTAAATGAATCAAACTGAAGGTAAATTTCAAACTCAGGAGCATACGTCGCCAATTTTTCAGCAAATCCCGGATCATTGGCTATTCTGATTCCGTTGGTATTCAGCATCAGATGTTTGATCGGTTTTGATTTGGCAATATCCATAATTTTGAAAAACTCCGGATGAATCGTAGGTTCTCCCCCACTGATCTGGACTACGTCCGGCTCACCTTCATTTTTTACAATAACATCAAACATAGCTTCAATTTCTTCCAGACTTCTATGACTTCCATAATGCGGAGATGACATAGCGTAACAGGTTGGACAGGTCAGGTTACAACGATCTGTAACTTCTACGACAGAAAGACAGCTGTGCTGTTCATGATCTACGCACAGTCCACAATCATAGGGACAGCCATATTCCACATCGGTTCCGAAATGAAGGGGCATTTCAGAGGCTTTATTATAGTTTCTTATATTTTTATAATAATGTACATCAGAAGCTATTTTTGTTTTGAAAAAGCCATGATCCGGACATCTTTTGGTCATAAAAACAGTTTCATCCTCAATAATGATTTTGGCTCCTACCCTTTTAAGGCATTCCGGGCAAAGACTGATGGTATAATCGTAATAGGTATAATTTCTTACTGGCATAGCAAAATTTTTAAAGTCCTCCACAAATATAACCGCTGATCAATCCACAGATCAGAAGGGATATAAGCATGGTCTGGATAAATTGTTTTTTGGTGAATTTACGGTCTCCCTTTCTTTCGTAAATAAGTTTTGTGATAACAGTGACAATAAGTGAAAAAAATAGTGCAGCCAAAATAATCGCACCAACAATCATGACCACTACCCCAGCCAGATTGAGATTGCCTTCTAAAATAGTTAACGTTTTCATCTTGAATATTTTAAATATAAAGACCTGGTATTTTTGATTTTATAAATGTAGTAAATAATTACGCAGATACAGACAATTTGAATCGTACCCATATTTCCAATGATTTCTATCTTTGGTTTTATAAAATCTAAAAAGAATCTGAATGTAAAATAGCTGAGCATAAACAGCTGAAAAATATACCCGGAAGGATATTTCTTTTGGTTTTGAATATATTTTAATCCTATCCAAAGAAAAATTAAAAAGGCTATTTCATACAAAGCAACAGGATGTCTGAGATATTGATCCCCAAGATGCATTCCAAACACAGAATCAGTAGGAATACCATATGTTTCTTCACCAATACCGGTAAGAAAACACCCTATTCTGCCTATAATCATAGCCAGTATCAGAGGAAAAACAATAAGATCTCCCGTACTTTCTTTATGGTGTACTATCTTTTTTGCCAGCTCTACTCCCAATAAACCGAAAGCCAGCCCTCCTACAATGGTATTGTTTGACCAGAACTTTCTGATAGAAAAATTTTCAAATATTGCATAAGGATTTTCAAGGTTACCAATCAGCTTGGAACCTATCAAAGCTCCGGCAGTAGCACCTATTAAAACTGCCGCAGAAGTATTGAAAGAAAGTTTTTCCTTAGACTTACGTTTCAGATAAAAATAATATCTCATACCCAAAAACATTCCGCATGCCTCAAAAAGTGGATGCGCAAGGATTGTTTTGCCGAAAATATGAAATGTTACAGGAAAATCCATTATTTCAAAAATACACTATTTCATATTATTCACTACCTTTATTCTGACAAATAATTACAAAATGCGTATAGAATATGACATAAAATTAGGGTTCAAGGATGTAATGTTCCGCCCTAAGCGTTCTACTTTAAAATCTCGCTCAGAGGTTGATTTACAAAGAGAGTTTACCTTTAAACATACTAAGAAAAAATGGACAGGTGTTCCCGTAATTGCCGCCAATATGGATACTGTAGGAACTTTTGAAATGGCTGTAGAGCTGGCAAAAGAAAAGATTATTACAGCGATTCACAAACATTATACCCCTGAACAATGGGATCAGTTTCTTCAGAGCCAGCCGGAAAGCATTCATCAATATATTGCCTTAAGCACAGGAACTGGAAAAGCTGATGAAGAAAAAATAAGACTGATCCTGGAAAAGCATCCAAAAATTGAGTTTCTCTGCATTGATGTAGCCAATGGTTATTCTGAGCATTTCGTTGGATTTGTGAAGAAAGCAAGGGCTAATTTTCCTGATAAAATCATTATCGCCGGAAATGTCGTTACGGGAGAAATGGTGGAAGAGCTTCTTCTGGTAGGTGCCGACATTATAAAGGTAGGTATCGGTCCCGGATCTGTTTGTACTACCAGAGTAAAAACAGGTGTAGGATATCCTCAGCTTTCTGCTATTATTGAATGTGCTGATGCTGCCCACGGTCTCGGAGGTCATATCATCGCTGATGGTGGCTGTAAAGTTCCCGGTGATGTTGCAAAAGCCTTTGGAGGAGGTGCAGATTTCGTAATGCTGGGCGGAATGTTTGCCGGTCATGATGAAAGTGGCGGAGAAATAATTGAAGAAAATGGTAAAAAATACCGCCTTTTCTATGGAATGAGTTCCAAAACGGCAATGGATAAGCATTCCGGAGGTGTAGCAGAATACCGTGCTTCTGAAGGTAAAACAGTGAAAGCAGCGTATAAAGGTCCTGTGGCAGACACCGTAAAAGATATTCTGGGAGGTGTAAGGTCTACCTGTACTTATGTAGGAGCTTCAAAGCTTAAAGAACTTTCCAAGAGAACCACTTTTATCCGGGTTCAGGAACAGGAAAATCAGGTTTTTAAAGACTAAAAAACTATAAAAAAAGGCTTTAGATAATAATTCTAAGGCCTTTTTTATTCTTTTGTTCTGATGTATTTTTTATTAAAATATTTTTGAAGCTGGTCATTTACATAGGTTTCCTGCTCTTTTACTGAAGCCATTTCATCAGTATGTAAAATTCTCGGAACCTCTTTTATCTTATCTACTACAACAGAGTCCTGAGAAGAGTTTTTGATGATATCGATTCTTTCATTCATCTCTCTTTCATATTCCTTAAGATCTGTGGTAAGAAGTTCCATGACTATATTTTCACCATTATAATCAATATTAAAATAAGAATACTTTTCCGGGAAAACTTTAAGTTCAGGAAGAAACACAATCAAAAGAGAAACCCACCAGAACTTTTTAATTTTTTCAAATTTAAAGTATAACAACAGTGAAAAAGTAAGCATGAAATAAAAGAGTATACTTTCAAACTGTCTTGCAACAGAGGTGAGAATATAGCTCGTAAATAACAAAGGAATCAGTGAGACAGACCAAAATAAAACCGCTTTTTTAAATGTTATCTGCGCAGTGATCCTTTTGAGTTCCTCTTCAAAAACTTTGATAAATAATGGAAGTACAGCAATAACTTTTAATCCTACATAAGCCGTATCAGCACCAAAAAGAGCAATTCTTTTCAGCCATTTTACCATTCCTCTTTCCACCTCTCCCATTCTGTTGAAATTTCCTGGTGCAAGAAAACATACAAGTAAAAATATTGTTCCTAACAGTACCAGAAACAAGTTTTCTTTATTACGCTTCTGATAATAATTGACTAACAGAAGTCCTTCAAGAATCAATGCCAGAATTTCATTAGATCCCATCAGAATGATGATCAACAAAGCTGAAAGGTAAAACCATATTTTCCGTTGTGTTTTCTCATATTTTTTGAAAAAATAGAGTAAAACCCCGGATAAAATAACAGGAACGAAATAGATATTGGAGCCCGTCACCCAGAAGTAATGCTCTGGTAAACTTACAAGAAGTACTGTGTAAAAGAAAAACAGAAGAAATCCTTTTTTGAGGGATTCTTTGAGAGAATAGCTGAAATATTCTTTGAAGTTTAATGCCGAAACTCCAATAAAGGACAGCATCAAAAATACCGGATATATTTTCGGAAGAATCGTTTTGCTGTCATAAAAGACAGGGTTAAACATGTTAAGTGAATATCCGAAATATCTTCCGCCCCATTGTGTATAGGTATCTATAAAACATTGTACCAGCCCAAGTTTTCTGGTAGCATAAGAACAAAAATAATCATCGGTCTGATATACATTAAAAAAACTGATGTATGCCAGACCGATGATTAGTAATATCGACAAGAATAATACTATATTCTGTACTTTTTTCATTTTCTAAGTTAACATTCCACCGTCAACGTTTAACGTTTGCCCGGTAATATATGCTGACATTTCGCTGCCTAAGAATACACATGCGTTCGCTATATCTGCAGGCTGTCCTCCTCTTTTCATTGGAATTTCTTCTCTCCATCCCTGAACAGTTTTTTCGTCCAGAACAGCAGTCATTTCCGTTTCAATGAATCCCGGAGCAATAGCATTACATCTGATATTTCTTGATCCTAATTCCAGTGCCACAGATTTTGTAAACCCTATTACCCCTGCTTTAGAAGCTGCATAGTTGGCCTGTCCGGCATTTCCTTTCACTCCTACTACTGAAGTCATATTGATGATAGATCCTGATCTTGCCTTCATCATTGGCTTGATCACCGCTTTCGTAAGGTTAAAAACTGAATCTAAGTTTACTTTGATTACTTTATCCCAATCTTCTTTGGACATTCTCAATAACAGGCTATCTTTTGTAATTCCTGCATTGTTTATTAAAATATCAATCTGTCCGAACTCTGCCATCACATCTTCCACCAATTTCTGAGCTGCATCATAATCTGATGCGTCAGACTGATATCCCTTAATTTGGGTTACAGAACTTAAAGCTGCTTCTAATTCTTTTGCTTTGTCTACAGAGCCAGCGTAGGTAAATGCTACTTTTGCCCCTTGCTGAGCAAACATTTCAGCAATACCCTTACCGATTCCTCTTGTAGCTCCGGTAATTAGTGCTACTTTTCCTTCTAATATTTTCATATCTATTGACAATTATTTTTCTTTTAACTCATTCAGCTTGTGACGGCTGACTCTTATAATTTCTACAATTCCTATCCGGAATTAAACGGTTTGCAAAGATATTATAAATTGTTATTCAAGCCATTGAATTTGTTAAAATACTGGATTATTTTGGATTTTTATTACAGCTGAACAGAATTATTTTTAAATCTCGTGAAATAAATAAAGTCCGTTTTTTTGCTTCTATCCAGCTTCAGCACTTCTTTCTGCCAGAAATATTTATCATAAATAATCTCCTTCAAAGGCTCATTCTGAAAGTTTGAAACTCCGAATTTTCCATCCTTTTTTACTACAATTTCGTTCTCAGCATTCCCGAATGTTATGATATCTTCGTAAATAAAGGGAACAATTTCTGTTCCTTTTCCATCCAGAATGCCATAGAGATTGCCTGTATTTCTACACACCAAAGGTTTTGAATACTGATTAAGCGGATTAAAATATTCAACATCTTCGTTTCTGATCTGACTGATATTCTTCAACTCTGCCGTTGAGCCATCTTTTACAGAAAACCTGTAGTAACGATCCTGTTTTCCAATAATAAGATTGTCGGGATAAAAGCCTAAAATCTGTACGCCTTCTCCAACAACATTCTTCAGATCCTTATCCAGAAATTGTTCTTCATTTCCTTTTTTAAGATAGATAAAATCTTTTCCGGAAATGGTAAAAGCTTTGATAAAATCATATTCCTGAGGAAGAACGATGTTCCCCTCCAGATCAACAATTCCGGATTTTTTTACTTTATCATTATAAAAACTGAAAAAATTATTCAATAAAGGGTTTACGTATTTAAAAGTCTGGGAATACAGTTTCTTATCTTTTTTATTGAAGACCGTTGCTTTCCCGTTTTTTATAAGGTAGATATATTCTTTTCTGCCAAAATATTCCGGAGTGATATCACTAAAGATTTCCTCAGCAAGTATATTTTCTTCGCTATCAATCAGACCGTATTTTCCTGTACTTTTATTTCTGGTAATCAGATAAGGATACGCATTGATATCTACTACCTGTTTTGAAAATTTATGCAGGGTCTGACCATTATTTCCAATGATTTCACTTTCATTTTCTTCATTAATGATCAATGCTTTACCATCTTCAAAGTTGTAATCTTCTTTAAATTCCCGGCTGCTGAGCTGCTTTCCGCTAAGGTCATACAGAAACCATTTTTTATCTTTTAAAACAAAGAATCTATCCTTTCCTGAAAAACGGATCTTTTCAGCATAAGGAATAATTTCCTTTCCGTTATAATCGTAGACGGCTTCTTTGTCTTGTTTTGAAGAAATAATGCGGTCTTTGCTCCACCAGGGTGTATTGAATTCCTGATCATCCAAAGCAATGAATTCCTTGCCTTTTTCGTCAATAACAGCTGATTTTCTATTGTTTCCGTCCTCAGAATAAAGAATAAATCTGTTTTTAAAAATATGTAAAATTCCGCCTCTATAGGGAGATTCAAAGGTAATGGTCCCTAAAGAGTCTACTATTGCCTGCTTTTTAGATCCGGAATCGTAAGCCGTTCCATATCCGTCCGAATAGGAATTCACCTCCTTCCCTGTCTTTTTTGACAGGATCACTTTCATATACTGGTTAGTCTGTGCTGTACAGACTACAGAACACAATACAAAAACTAATTTTTTCAAGAAAAATTAAATAGAATTGTTGACAATAAGAACGATCTCTCCTTTTAAAGTTTTACTCTTGGAAAATTCAATTAATTCATTGATTGTTCCCCGTTTGGTTTCCTCAAATTTTTTAGAGATCTCACGGCTTAAACTTACTTTGGTTTCTTCTCCAAAGAATTCTTTGATCTGCTCCAGAGTCGTATTGATTTTATGGGGACTTTCGTAAAGAACGATGGTCTTTTTTTCTTCCGCAAGCTGCTTCAGTTTTGTTTGTCTGCCTTTTTTCTGCGGTAAAAAACCAGCGAATAAAAATTCATTGTTGGGAAGACCTGAAACAACAAGTGCGGGAATGAGAGCCGTTGCTCCCGGAAGACAGATCATATCAATATTATTGTCTGCTCCTACTTTTGCCAGCAAATATCCCGGATCCGAAATACCGGGTGTTCCTGCATCGGTAATAATAGCGATATTCTGACCGTTTTTAAGGTCTGTGATCACTTTCTCCGTTGCCTGATGTTCATTGTGTAAATGATAAGATTTTAAAGGCTTTGAGATTTCAAAATGTTTTAAAAGTATTCCGGAAGTTCTTGTGTCTTCACATAAAATATAATCAACTTCTTTAAGGACATTTACTGCCCTGAAAGTCATATCTTCCAGATTCCCAACAGGTGTGGGAACAAAATATAAGATTCCGCTCAAAATTATAAGAATTTATTTTCTACCAATATCCAAAGTCTCTGAGCATATTCATCCACTTTATTCCATTTTCTTTCGTAATACAGATCACTCAGATATTCTTTGGCTTCTTCCAGTGTTTTGAACTGGTTCAGCTGAAATACGGTATCATTCAGATCGGTCTGACTTCCTTCAAAGAGCATTTTTGAGAAAGCAATTCTGTCATTCAGATCCAGTTTAAATTCCGGTTTCTGTTTGTCTGCTTCCATAAAGTTGGTAGGAATATTAGACTTCAGAATACTTCCGTTATCTTCTTTCACTGCCACAGGCTCCTTTTCGTTAGGAAATTCTCTTTCCAAAGGATCGTCATCAAAAAGTGACTGAACGGCCTTCAATCCTTTGATATTGGATAATTTTATTTTTTTCTCCTGATGATAGGCTTCTAAATTTTCAAAGCTTTCATCAGAAGGATGTTTTTCTGTTTCTTCGGCAGCAGGTTTATCGATCTCAACGATTTTTCTTCTGTCGTAGACTTCAGCAAGGATGCTTTCCTCCTTTATCTCTTCTACTGAATGATCATTTTTAATCTCACTCAGAATATTTTCCACGTTGGATGTTTCAGTGGCCATTTCTCCCTGCTCAATCGAAATATTGGAAGCCACAAACTGCTCCTCGTTTTCTTCGATCAGCATTTCATCTTCCAGAGTTTCTGTATCAAAAATACTTGGAATAATTTCCGTCACAGGAACTTTAGCATCATTTACTTCGGCAAAATCAGTTTCTTTTTTTGATTCTTGTTCAAAATTTTCTTCTTCCTGCTCTTCCATTTCATTCAGCTGGTTGTTGAAAATGGCTTCTTCCTCTGTCAATTCATGGTGAAACAGATCTTCATTGAGATCTTCATCAGAATCCGGAGTAGAATCTGCAAGAATTTTTTCTTCATCTACAAAACTTAAAACAGCTCTCTGCTCTTCTGAAATTTCATTTTCATCAATTTCGTTCAACTGATTATTGAAAACCGCCTCTTCTTCCAAAGTTTCATGGTCAGAATTTTGTTCCTGAGTGTTTTCCGGCGCTTTTTCTTCGTAACCTTCTTCTACAAAGCTTACAATATTTTCATGGAATTCATTTTCAACAATTTCATTCAGCTGGTTATTGAAAACGGCTTCCTCTTCTTCAGAACCGGTTGAGAAAATTTCATTCTCATCAATTTCGTTCAGCTCATTATTAAAGATGGCTTCTTCTTCTGTCACCTCATTTCCCTTATCATAATGTTCCGTTTCTCCAGATACAAAAGAGAGGTGCTGATAGTCCGGATCCTGCCCCGGTTGATCTGTTACGAAATATTCAATATTCTTTTCCAGCAGTTTCAAAAAAGAAATCCTGTTAGCAAGCTCATCTACAAGATCTTGCTTGGAAAGTAATTCGTCTACGTTGTTTATTTTGTCCAGATTATCAATGATATTCATGGATTCAAAAAAAATCTTTTCCTTTAAATCTTGGATATTCTGCATAATAAGATTCTTATTAAAATTGCTTACTTTTGATGTTAAAAATATACGGCTAATTTAACAAATGTTTTTAGAAAATACAATTAATCATTCCAAACAAAGTGGTTGGATGGAAGTGATTTGTGGCTCTATGTTTTCGGGTAAAACCGAGGAACTGATCCGCAGATTGCGAAGAGCGGAAATGGCAGGACAGAATGTGGAAATTTTTAAACCAAAAATGGATATACGCTATTCTGAAGAGGATGTAGTATCTCATAATCAGAATAAAATCCGCAGTACAGCAGTAGAAAATCCTAATGAAATTCTTCTGTTGGCTTCCAATTGTGATGTAGTGGCCATTGATGAAGCTCAGTTTTTTGATGAAAGTATTGTTGATGTTGCCAACCAGCTTGCCAATAGCGGGATCAGAGTGGTGATTGCAGGATTGGATATGGACTTTTTAGGTCGTCCGTTCGGGCCAATGCCCAATCTGATGGCCACAGCCGAGTACGTGACAAAAGTGCATGCTATTTGTAAGAGAACCGGTAATCTTGCCAATTATTCTATGAGAACTTCCCAGGGAGATAACCTTGTAGAATTGGGAGAAACTGAAAGTTATGAAGCAGTAAGCCGCCGTGTATTTATTGACGAAGTACTTTTAAAAAGAAAATAAGGGTTAAAATATACCCTGCCATAAAATTAAATTCATTCAGTAAAAATAAAAAGCGGAAAAGCAATAGGGTAAAAATCTGGAAAAAAGGAACAGTTTAAATAACCGGCTTCTTAACTTTTTGGAGTTCTATTCTGCAGTTTCGCTTAAAAAATAAAGCAGAAAGGGCACCAATGAACTATACAGTACAACACATTGCAGAGATCACCAATGCACAGATCATTGGAGACGGAACTTTAATGATCAAAAATATAGCGTATGACAGCAGAATTATTTATTCTACCAAGAATACAGCTTTTATCGCGATCAATACCAAAAAAAATTCCGGCGAAAAATTTATAGATGCTGCAATAGACAGAGGGATCAATGTCATTATTTCTGAACATCACTATCCTGAGTTTGAAAATATAACCTGGATTATTGTTGAAAATTCCGTAGAGTTTCTTCAAAAATTAGCAAAGTATCATTTTGAAAATTCTCACTTACAATCTATCGGAATTACGGGAAGTAATGGTAAAACTATTTTAAAAGAATGGTTGTATCAATGTCTGTGGAATGAATTTCCTACTGTAAAAAGTCCTAAAAGTTTTAATTCTCAGATTGGTCTTCCGCTCTCTCTTCTTCAGATCAACAGTTCTTATAAGCTGGGAATTTTTGAAGTTGGAATTTCAAAACCACATGAGATGGAAAAACTTGAAGATATGTTCCATCCTCAGATCGGATTACTCACTCACATCGGGACCGCTCATGCTGCCAACTTTTCTTCCGAAGAACAACTTATTGATGAAAAGATAAGTCTTTTCAAAAATTCTGAAGTGATCATTTATAATGGTGACAATTCTTTGGTTGAACAAAAAATTAAAAAATCATATTCTGATAAAAAATTAATTTCATACGGATTTAAAAAAGAGAACCAGGTTTTCATCAAAAGCAATATTTCCAAAGATGACAACATTATTGTTGATTATTTTGGTGAAGAAATCAGTTTTCCAGCCCATCAGAGAGACGAAGCGACATTAACCAATGCTATGGCGCTTATCACAGTCCTCAAGGAGCTGAATATCGAAAATAAAAAGATCGTTGAAAAAATCAACCTTTTAAAAGCCGTTGAAATGAGGCTTGAAGCAATTGAAGGAATTAAAGGCAATATTGTCATTAACGATTCTTTTAATCTTGACCTCGATTCTTTGAAGACTGCTCTCCAGTTTTTGAACGAATATAATAAATCTAAGAAATCGCTGGTCTTAACGGATATCGTTGGGGTGAGTACCAACACAAAAGAATTATATGAAGAAGTTTCTGATCTGGTAAATGAGCAGCATTTTGATTCTGTTTTCTTAATAGGTGATGAAATATCAAACTATAGTGAATTATTTAAAGCTAAAACATATACTTTCATTGACACTAAAGAGTTGATTGAAAGTAAACATCTTACTGAAATAGAAAATCAGATTATCCTGCTGAAAGGAGCCAGAAAATTTGAGATTGAAAGGCTTAAAGATATTCTTGAACTCAGAAAACATGATACGGTACTGGAAGTAAACCTTAATGCAATTCTTCATAATATCAACTATCATAAATCACTGCTGAAACCGGGAACCAAAATGATGGCCATGGTAAAAGCTAATGCTT
The DNA here is from genome assembly GCF_018362995.1 of Chryseobacterium indologenes. NCBI lineage: Bacteria > Pseudomonadati > Bacteroidota > Flavobacteriia > Flavobacteriales > Weeksellaceae > Chryseobacterium > Chryseobacterium indologenes. The sequence goes on along the minus strand of NZ_CP074372.1, from coordinate 3,390,230 downwards.
ACGGATTGGGAAGTTATGAAGTATCAGAATTTCTTCAGCACCATCATATAGATTATCTGGGTGTGGCCTATGTTGATGAAGGTGTTGAACTCCGTAAGAAAGGGATCACCACTCCTATTATCGTAATGAATCCTGAGCAGCACAGTTATCAGACTATCATAGAATACAACCTGGAGCCGGAAATTTACAGTTTCAGAGTATTGGAATTATTCTATGAAGCGGTTCAGAAGTCAGGTTATGATAAAAAATATCCGATTCATATCAAACTGGAGACAGGAATGCACCGTCTTGGTTTTAAAGATTTTGAACTGGATCAGTTAAGCGAAACTTTAAGCCAGAAAAATCTGAAAGTTCAGAGCATGTTCAGTCACTTATCATCTTCTGATATGCCTGAAGAAAAAGAATTTACTTTGAAGCAGCTAGAAGTTTTTGAAAAGAATTCCAGTTACCTGATAGAAAAATTAGAATACACTCCTCTCCGTCATATCCTGAATTCATCCGGAATAACAAGCTATACCAATCATCAGTTTGATATGGTAAGAATCGGGATCGGAATGCTTGGAGAATCGTCTGATCATGAAATTCAGAAGCAGCTGCAGTCTGTGGTAAGTTTTAAAACCGTAATTTCACAGATATCAATGGTTGAAAACGGTGAATCTGTAGGTTACAGCAGAAGATATAAAGCTGATCATCTTACCAGAATTGCGACAATCCCTGTTGGATATGCAGATGGAATTCCAAGACTGATAGGAAATCAGGTAGGAAATGTAGGAGTCAACAAAACACTGGCTCCAATTGTTGGAAACATCTGTATGGATATGATGATGATTAATGTAGATAATATCCCGAATGTAAAAGAAGGTGATACGGTAACTGTTTTCAATGCCAAACCAAGTCTAAAAGAATTCGCAGGCTACTGCAAAACGATAACCTATGAAGTATTAACCTCCATTTCACCTCGGGTGAAACGGATTTATATAAAAGATTAACTATGAGAAAACTCCTGATTCTGCTTTCCATATTCCAACTATTATTGATCCATTCTCAGGTAAAAAAAGATTTGAAAATTCCTAAAAACCCAAAGATTGGACTGTCGCTGGCCGGTGGCGGAGCCAAGGGGTTTTCACATGTAGGAGTTCTTAAAGTACTAGATTCATTGGGAGTAAAAGTGGATTATGTTTCCGGAACAAGTATGGGAGCCATTGTAGGCGGTTTATATGCCGCAGGCTACTCCGGAAAAGAAATAGAAAAAATAGTAATGGATACGGATTTCTATTCTTTAATTATGGATCCGAAGTCGAGACAGGAAACCACTTTTTTCAACAAATCCGTAGACAAATATCTTTTATCCATTCCCCTGAAAAATGGAAAAATCACACTTCCCTCTTCTATCAGTACCGGCCAGAGAAATGTTTATCTTTTGAAAGAACTTTTTAAAAACGTTTCCAATATCGAAGACTTTTCCAAAATGCCTATTCCATTCATGTGTGTGGCAACCAATCTTGAAAGCGGCAATATGCAGATATTTGAAAAAGGAGATCTCGTACAATCCATTATGGCAAGTTCCGCATTTCCTTCTTTAATGGATCCCGTTAAAATTGGCGATAGCATTTATATAGATGGGGCCATGACGGTAAACTATCCTTCAAAGCCTTTAAAAGACAAAGGAATTGATATCGTTATCGGTGTGGATCTTAATCAGGATCTTTCAAAAAGAGAGGATTTAAACAACATTATATCCATCCTGAATCAGGTGATTGACTTTGGAATCAAAAAAGATACCCGAAAACAATATAAGTATACAGACATCAATATCAAACCCAATCTGAAAGGAATGTCTGCAACAAGCTACGATGATAAGAAGAAAATTCTTGACAGCGGCTATGTAGAAGGACTCAAATATTCTCAGATACTGGATCAATTACCCAAACGTCCTTTTGACCGCCTCAGACAGCGTGTAAATCCTATATATTCGAACGTTTATAAGATAGACAGCATTTCTATTGAAGGAAGTAAAATATACGGTAAAAACTACACACTGGGGAAAATGGGGCTCCGTCTCCCCTCTTTACAGACCTATGGAAGCATCAATAAAATGGTGGATAAATTGGTAGCCACAAATAACTACCGTTTTATCAATTATGATATCGTTCAGGAAAATGATGCCAATTATTTGAAGCTTTATGTCACTGAAGATGATACCCGCCATTTTCTGAAATTCGGGTTGCATTATGACGAAGTTTTCAAGACAGGACTTCTTTTGAATTATTCAGCAAAGAGACTTTTATTTAAAAATTCAAACCTTTCCCTTGATGTTGTTGTGGGAGACCGCGTGAGATATTATCTGAACTATTTTATAGATAACGGATATATTCCTGGCTTTGGACTCTATTCGTCCGGAATGAGTTTTGATATCAAAAATGTAGATAATTATGTAGTTGACCGCTGGGAATGGATCAGGAATGAAGCCTATATACAGTCTATTTGGAAAGATAAATTCGCTATTGGAGGCGGTATCAGCCATGATTACTTCAAAGCGGAAAACAGCAATGGAGACAACAGACGATACAGCCGTTTTCTGAACCCGTACATCTTCATAAAAACCGATACACAGGATGACAAAGAGTTTCCCACCAAAGGAGTTTATTTTGCTGCAGAAGGAAAGGTAGTAGATCTATTAAAATCTGAAGTCGATAAAAGAATCATTCAGATCAAAGCAGATCTTAAAATCAACGTTCCTTTGGGTAAACAGTTCACTTATCGTCTGAATGTTTTTGGAGGTGTTACTATTGGCGAAAATCTTCCTGCCTATTACCAATATAGATTAGGGGGAATTTTTGAGCAGAATCTAATAAATTTTAAAAGCTTTGGCGGATTTTACTTCGCCCAGCTTTATACTAATAATGTGATATTAGCTTCTAACGATATCCAGTTTAAATTTAACAAAAACTATTTTATCAGTGGAAACTTCAGCTTTGCTAACTTATCAAACGATATCAAGTTTGAAGATGCAGTTAAAGTAAATTATAGATCCCTGGGAATTACGGCCGGTTACAAATCTCCTTTCGGGCAGATAAAAGTTAACTTCAGCCACTCACTTAAAAATAACCAAAAAGGTATATTCAGTGTTATTTTAGGACACTGGTTTTAAAAAAATGATACAGTTCTTTTACGAAAACTTACCAGAGTCGGTAAGTACAGATTACAAAAAATGGCTGGAAGATCTTATTCTTTCAGAAGGAAAAAAGCTAGGAGAAATCAATTACATTTTCTGTGATGATGAATATCTTCTTAAGATCAATCAGGATTATTTGCAGCATGATTATTATACAGATATCATCACTTTTGATTATGTAAAAGGCAAGACAATAAGCGCTGAGATTTTTGTATCTTTGCAGCGCATTTCTGATAACGCCTCTACCCTTTCCCGAGATTATGAAGAAGAATTAAGAAGAGTTTTAGCCCATGGTATTTTACACCTTGCAGGCTATAAAGACAAGACGGAAGAGGAAGAAAAAGAGATGCGGAGAATGGAAGATTTGTACTTGGCGAAATACAGGGATTTAAAGATTTGAATTTGAACAATCACTTAAAGTCCTATACCTAAAGTACTCAATTCTAGTAATAATATAACTTTACCTAGAGTGCATTCTTCAAAAATGTTTCACGTGAAACATTGGTTATAAAGATAAGGTTTAAAGCTTAAAACAAGCGAGATAAAAAATGATTTCAGAAATATATGATGTAATAGTAGTAGGTGCCGGACACGCAGGTTGTGAAGCCGCCGCGGCAGCAGCCAACCTCGGTTCAAAAACACTACTCGTTACAATGAATATGCAGACCATCGGACAGATGAGTTGCAACCCGGCAATGGGCGGAATCGCAAAAGGACAGATCGTAAGAGAGATTGATGCAATGGGAGGATATTCCGGAATTGTAGCAGACAAATCTGCTATCCAATTCAAAATGCTGAATCTTTCAAAAGGTCCTGCGATGTGGTCTCCGAGAACCCAAAACGATAGAATGCTTTTTGCCGAAGAATGGCGCTTAGCATTAGAGAATACTCCCAATCTTGATTTCTTTCAGGATATGGTGAAACAACTGATTGTTGAAAATAATAAAGTAACCGGAGTAGTTACTTCCCTAGGAATTGAGATTAAAGCAAAATCCGTAGTTCTTACAAATGGAACTTTCCTTAATGGTTTAATTCATGTAGGAGATAAACAATTAGGCGGAGGAAGAATGGGTGAACCAAGAGCTTTTGGAATTACAGAACAATTGGTCACTTTAGGATTTGAAGCAGGAAGAATGAAGACCGGTACTCCACCAAGAGTTGACGGAAGAAGTTTGGATTATTCAAAGATGGAAGAACAAAAAGGAGATGAAAATCCTCAAAAGTTCAGCTATCTTGATACTCCGAAATTAACAAAACAATTAAGCTGTCATATCGTATATACTAACGAAACAGTACACGATATTTTGAGAGAAGGTTTTGATAGAAGCCCAATGTTCAATGGTACCATTCAAAGCTTAGGTCCAAGATACTGTCCAAGTATTGAAGATAAGATCAACCGTTTCGCAGAAAGAAACAGACACCAGCTTTTCGTAGAACCGGAAGGGTGGAAAACTGTAGAGATCTACGTAAACGGATTCAGTTCTTCTCTTCCTGAAGATGTACAAATCAAAGCAATGAAACAGATTCCAGGATTTGAAAACGTAAAGGTTTTCCGTCCCGGTTATGCCATTGAATATGATTACTTCCCTCCTACCCAATTAAAACATACCCTAGAAACAAAATTAATTGACAATTTATATTTCGCAGGACAGATTAACGGAACTACAGGATATGAAGAAGCTGCAGGCCAAGGATTAATTGCGGGTATCAACGCTCACAATAAAGTTCATGAAAAAGGTGATTTCATTCTAAACAGAGACGAAGCGTATATCGGAGTTTTAATAGATGATCTTATTACCAAAGGAACTGAAGAGCCTTACAGAATGTTTACTTCACGTGCTGAATACAGACTTCTTTTAAGACAAGATAATGCAGATATCAGGCTAACTGAAAAAGCTTATCAGTTAGGATTGGCAAAAGAAGACAGATTAAGAAAAATGAAAACCAAAGTATCTGAAAGCCAAGCACTTGAAGAGTTCCTTCGCGAAACTTCTTTAAAACCAGGTATTATCAACCCTGTTCTTGAATCTATAGAAAGTAATCCTGTAGATCAGGCCTACAGAGCGGCACAAATTCTTACCAGACCCCATATGACATTAGGAAAACTGGATGAAATTGATTTCATTAAAGAAGTTTCAAGCCAATACAACGATGAAGTAAGAGAACAGGCTGAGATCAATATCAAGTATAAAGGATATATTGAGAAAGAAAAAGAGAATGTAGCTAAGCTTAATCGTCTGGAAAACATTAAAATTCCTGAAGATTTTGATTATACAAAGCTTTCTAGCCTTTCTGCAGAAGCAAAACAGAAGATGTCTAACGTACGTCCGAAGACTATTGCCCAGGCAGGAAGAATAAGCGGGGTTTCTCCAGCCGATATCAACGTTTTACTAGTCTATTTAGGACGTTAATAAAAGATATGTTTCACGTGAAACATTTAAATAAATAAAACAAAAATTAAGGTATTTATGAGCGTAGGCTAAGCTCTGGATATCTTAATTTTTTTTACAATATAAAAAGATAACGATTTCAATGAAAATAAAAGATCATTTTCTTTCACAGGAAATTTTTGAAATTAAAGAGACAGAGATCAAAGGGGTATTCAAGACCACTCCTATTCCATCCAATATTTCCAGATATTATGAAAGTGAAGATTATATTTCTCATCATCAGGACTCCGGAAGTCTGAAAGAAAAGCTTTATAAATTTCTTCAGTCCTTCAATCTGCAGTACAAAAAAAATGTATTGATAGACAGAATAAAAAAAGGATCAAGAGTACTTGATTACGGATGCGGTGCCGGAGAATTTGTAAAATTCATAGAAAATGATTTTGAGACTTTTGGTTTTGAACCTGATGCCGATGCAAGAAAAGCAGCACAAGGAAAAATAGCCAAAGCTACTATTTTGGATACGATCAACACAATTGAAGAAAAAAGCCTAGATGCAATTACTCTGTGGCATGTGTTTGAACATATCGAAAACCAGGATGAAATATTGGAAGCTTTTCATGGAAAATTAAAAGAAAAAGGAATTCTAATTATTGCTGTCCCTAATCCTACCTCTTATGATGCAAAACATTATAAAGAGTATTGGGCAGCATATGATGTACCAAGACACATCTATCATTTTTCAAAAAATGGAATGGAAAATCTCATTTCAAAAAAATCAGACTGGAAAATGAGAAAAATCAAACCCTTGGTTCTTGATTCTTATTACATCTCTATGCTAAGCGAAAAATACAAGAAATCACCCCTATATTGGATAAAAGCAATGATCTACGGAACGATTTCGAACGTAAAAGCCCTTTTTTCGAACGAATTCTCAAGTTTGATATACATCATCGAAAAAAGATAGAAAATAGATTTTTGACCTATTTCTAAAGGTCGTTTTTCAGCATTTTTAGCTTCAAAAAATAAAAACTCAGGATTTTTTCACCTGAGTTTTCTTTATTAATAAAGCAATTTAAAAATTTTTAGATACAAACTTAAATATTTAAGATCCTATAATTTTTAAAATAAATACTCCCCTACTCCATTTCAAGTAAGAAAAAAGAAAATTAAGAATGCTTCTCATTCATTAAGTTAAAGTGTTACTTAATCATTCATCAATATTTCATATTTGGCTTCAAAAAACAAAAAAATGCATATTAGAAATTAAATTCTTACAAAAAAGACGGAAATTTCGACTCAAAATCCATCAAGATATAAATACTCGGAAAAATTTAGTTTTTCGATTTTAAAGGTATTTATAAAGGTCAATTTTCAGGAACTATTAATAAAAAATAAGATCTATAGTAAATTTCATTCTTACCAAATTTAAACCTGATTAGTCAAAAAGCTTTTATATCTATCAAAAAGGAAATTTAAAAGCCGGAGCAGAAAACTCCCCTACTCTATTTTATCTTTTACATCAAAAAAATAATGACCTGGAAAATTCTTTAAAGAAAACTTTATGGTTCAAAAAAATTGACCACTATTATAAAAGAAATTTTGATAGAAAATAAAAGCATCGAAAAATTATTAACTTCAGAAAAAAGTAAAACGATTGAATTTTAATAATTCTGATTTTTTTGAAAAGCTGAATACATCATTCATTTTATAATGTTAAATGAATAATTTCTAATTTTTGCCTGCTATTAAAAAAAGAAAATAAGCATAACTTAGCGATATAAAATAGTTTAAATATTATTAGTCAATAACTTACAACACTATCACTAAAGTATGAAATAAATAATCATAAAATTTACCTTTAAATAAAGGTAAATAAATTGTTTCTTAGCTCAAAAAATACCACAAGTTTCATAAATATATAAATTATAGCGACAATATAGAATTTGACACCATCGTCTTTAACTGTGTCGAATCCTCGATTTCTGACAAATGAAGAATCTCATGTAAAGCTTAGGTTCTTCATTTCACTCCGCTACATTCAGAATGACACTGACATAATAAGAAGATAGCAGGATTAATCTAAATTGTATGTAATTGCCTAAACTATTAAGGAATTTAAAGGTTCAATAAAATTCCAGAAGCCAATTAGAAAGTTTATAGATTCTTGACTAAGAATAGTTATTTGAAAAACACTTATAGCTTTCATAAATTTTATTTTACATCACATTATTTATGGTCCTGAATTTCGTCAAAATAAACATGAAAATTAATAAAAAAAGGAAATTATAATCTCATAAAAAGTACAAATCCATATCAAAATTCATGGTCGATTATGGCAAAAAAATAAGTATAAAAACAAGAACTAATGAGTCAATTTTAAGAAGAAAAAATCACACTAAGACCTAAGTAGCTGAAAGTGAATTCAAGTTAAATAAGTATAACCACAGGTTATATCTTAAAATGTCAAAAAAGTTCGATCAATAAAGGAATTTCTTATACTTTTAAAATGAAAAAAGCCTGCTAATATAATTAGCAGGCTTTAAAATATTTTTATTTTTTATTTAATTGTTGATCGCAGCTACACCTGGTAACTCAAGTCCTTCAAGGCTTTCAAGCATTGCTCCACCACCGGTAGAAACATAACTTACCTGATCAGCATATCCGAATTGCTTCACGAAAGCAACACTGTCTCCTCCTCCTACTAAAGAGAAAGCTCCTAATCTTGTTGCTTCAGCAATACTCTCACCCAAGGCTACCGTACCTCCTGCAAAATTTGACATTTCGAAAACACCAATCGGTCCATTCCAAAGAATAGTTCTTGAATTTAATAATACATCATTGAACTGATCTCTTGATTTATGACCTGCATCAAGTCCCATCCATCCTTCAGGAATTGCATAGATATCAGCTTCTTTTCTTTCCACATCATTACTAAAACTTTCAGCGATGATAGCATCAGAAGGAAGATATACTTTCACTTTATGTTCTTTTGCTTTCCCTAAAATCTCTAAAGCTAAAGGAAGCTTGTCTTCCTCTACCAGAGAATTACCAATTTTTCCTCCAAGAGCCTTAATAAATGTAAATGCCATCCCTCCACCAATGATCAGATTGTCTACTGCAGGAAGGATATTTTCTATAATGGTAATTTTAGTTGAAACCTTAGAACCTCCAAGGATAGCCGTAACAGGTCTCTCACCGCTTTTCAATACTTTATCAATAGCCTGAAGCTCATTAGCCATTAGTAAACCGAAATATTTAGTTGATGGAAAATATTGAGCGATCACTGCTGTAGAAGCATGAGCTCTGTGTGCAGTTCCGAAGGCATCGTTTACATAAGCATCACCTAACTTAGAAAGCTTCTCAGCAAAACCAGCATCACCTTTCTCTTCTTCATTATGAAAACGTACATTTTCAAGTAATAAGATCTCTCCTGGCTTCAGTTCAGCAGCAGCCTGTTCTGCTTTTTCCCCAATGCATTCATCAACAAATTTAACTTCCTGTCCAAGAACAGCAGAAACTTCGCCAAGAATATGTTTAAGAGAAAATTCATCTTTAACCTCTCCCTTAGGTCTTCCAAGGTGTGTAATTAAGATGACAGAACCACCATCATTAAGGATCTTCTCCACTGTTGGTTTCACAGCAACAATTCTCGTATTGTCTGTCACCTTCAGCTGATCGTCCTGAGGAACATTGAAGTCCACTCTTACCAGAGCTTTCTTATCTTTAAAATTGAAATCATTGATTGTTTTCATACGTAGATTTATTTTTTTCTGAGTCGGATGAAACTCCTTTCGCCAGATCCCGGTTTGATTTTCCGTAAACCCTGCAAAGGCAATTTCATAAATTTCATTGAATTTTTGTTTCACAAATGTAAGGTTTTAAACTTTTTCAACAGATTGATTAAAATAAAAGTTTTCAAAAACTTTCCCCGAACACAATCACCCATTAATCAACAATTTTTTCTCTTTTAAAAAAAAGAATAATGTAGTTGTTGTTGAGTGTTGTTAGTTTCGGGGATAAGTTTTAAGCTAAAAGTTGGTAACACTCAACTTTTATTCAATTCATATTTAACTCACAATATAAATGCTTGTAAACCCGCTATTTCACATACTTATTAACAAATGTTGGTAACTTTGAAATGAATCAATTATTAGTTATTTTATTATGGAAAAATCTGGGGATAGCTGAAGAAAACATCTGGAAAGTTGTGGTAAAAAATTGCGGAAAGGTTTTCTATTACGAAATAAATTGATCTTTAAAAATAGAAAGTTGATAAAAGTTTTCCACAGTTATTAACATACCTTTTCACAATTAACTCAGGGTTTACTAACACGAATTGTTATTATTCTTACCTTTGTAAGGAAATAGAATCTAATAAAGCTTAATAAGAGTATTATGAAAAGAAAAATTGCTATCGCAGCGGACCATGCAGGCTATGAATATAAGGAGATTGTTAAGAACTACCTTTCAGAAAAGTTTGAAGTTCAGGATTTTGGAACGTTTTCCACAAACAGTGTGGATTATCCGGACTTTGTACATCCTGCTGCAACCTCTGTGGAAAACGGAGAAAATGAGCTAGGAATTCTGTTATGTGGAAGCGGAAACGGGGTTCAGATCACTGCGAACAAACATCAGAAAATAAGATGCGCCCTTTGCTGGATGCCGGAGATTGCAACACTGGCAAGACAGCATAATGATGCCAACATGATTTCAATACCGGCGAGATTTATATCAAAGGAACTGGCGATTGAGATTGTAGATAAATTTCTTGCAACAGACTTTGAAGGTGGCAGACACCAGAACAGAGTTGATAAAATTGCAGTTTGCTAAATATACTAAGGCTTGTAAATTGTATTACAAGCCTTATTTATTTTTTATTCGTACATTTGCAGTGTCCAATAGAAATTACATTCTATTATTCTCTAAAGCCTTTCTTATATTTGAAACATATTTAATAGAAGGTTTTTCTCTTTTCTTCTCGAGAATTGTATTAAATTTATACAAAACTAAAGCTCCCGTTCTAAGTAAACTGAAAGATAATTTCTGATGATGTACGGAAAGAATCTAATGATGAAATTGAATAACCTTTATAAGGAATGAATGGGGAAAATTTAGAAAAAGGTTTTATTTGAAACTAAGACCAGAACATTTAAAAGAAAATTAAAATGCCAAAAAAAAGAAAATATATAAGTCATAAAAATGATTTAAAAATGATGGAGATCGGAAGACTGATCCTCCGTTTTATGAATGCGAATTCATCCAAAATTTATAATTATAAGCAGATCGCTGACGGAATAGATTACAAAAATCCAAGACAAAGAGAACTTGTTATCCAGGCGCTGCACAAACTTCAGGGATCTGAAAAGATCAAGGAAGTGGAAAAAGGAAAATATATAGTGAACCTGAAAATCGCTGGAACACTTACCGGAACCATTGACTTCAACCAAAGTGGAAATGCTTATGTAAGTGTGGAAGGATTGGAAGATGATGTCTTCGTACATGCTAAAAATGTGAAGGATGCTTTGCAGGGAGATAAGGTTCTTATTATAACTTATCATTATAAAGGAAAGAAGCTGGAAGGTTCTGTTTTGGAAGTTTTGGAACGTACCAGAACTGAATTTGTAGGAACATTTCAGAAAGTTGCTCATAAGGAATTTGGGTTTGTGGTTTGCGATAAAAAATCAATTAACACAGATATCTTTATTCCGAAAGGAAAATTCAACACTGCTGAAGATGGAGATAAGGTCATTGTAAAAATGACAGAATGGAGACCGGGAGATAAAAACCCTGAAGGAGAAATTATCCAGGTGCTGGGGGCTCCGGGAGAACACGAAACAGAGATCCACTCTATTCTTGCAGAATATGGCCTGCCTTACGAGTTTCCATCCGAAGTGGAGGCAGATGCAGATAAAATAGACAGAAGTATCACAGACGAAGAAGCTGCAAAAAGGTGGGATATGCGTAATATCTGTACATTTACGATTGACCCTAAAGATGCGAAGGATTTTGATGATGCTTTATCCATAAGAAAGCTGGAAAACGGAAACTGGGAAATTGGTGTTCACATTGCGGATGTATCTCATTATGTAGTTCCGGGAACTATTCTTGATGATGAAGCATATAAAAGAGCAACTTCGGTATACCTTGTTGACAGAGTTGTGCCAATGCTTCCTGAAGTTTTGAGTAATGATGTATGTTCCCTTCGCCCTAACGAAGATAAATATACTTTTTCTGCAGTTTTTGAACTGAACGACGAAGCAGAAATTCAGAAACAATGGTTTGGAAGAACAGTTATTCATTCAGACAGGAGATTTACCTATGAAGAAGCTCAGGAACGTATTGAAAGCGGACAGGGAGACCTGGCAGAAGAGATCAATACTCTTGATAAGTTAGCAAAAATTATGCGTCAGGAACGTATCAGAAAAGGAGCTATTACTTTCGACAGAAGTGAAGTAAGATTCAATCTTGATGAAAATAATGAGCCTGTTGGAGTTTACTTTAAAATAAGTAAGGATTCTAACCATCTGATCGAAGAATTCATGCTTTTAGCCAATAAAAAAGTATCGGAATATGTATCTCTGAGCAGAAAAGGAGAGATCACAAATAATACATTTATTTACAGGGTTCACGATGATCCGGATCCTGCGAAACTGGAATCGTTGAGAGACTTCGTTGCTACTTTCGGATATAAAATGGATCTGGCCAATACCAAAAAGGTTGCTGCATCTTTGAACAAACTTCTACATGACGTAAAAGGAAAAGGCGAAGAAAATATGATCGAAACACTTGCGATGAGAAGTATGAGCAAAGCGGTGTACTCTACTGAACCAATCGGGCACTATGGTTTAGGCTTTGAATATTACAGCCACTTTACCTCTCCTATCCGTCGTTATCCGGATTTGCTTGCACACCGTCTTCTTCAGCATTATCTGGATGGAGGAAAATCTCCAAACAGAGGAGAGCTTGAAGAAAAAGCAAAACACTGCAGTGCCATGGAAAGGCTGGCTGCAGATGCAGAAAGAGATTCTATCAAATTTATGCAGGTGAAATTCATGGAAAAACACCTGGGAGAAACTTTCAGAGGGGTTATTTCCGGGGTGGCAGAATTTGGTTTCTGGGTTGAAATTCCTGAAAACGGTGCGGAAGGTCTCATCAAACTTAGAGACCTTGTAGACGATTCATACATGTATGATGCGAAAACTCACGCCGTATACGGAATAAGACATGGAAACAAGTATCAGTTGGGAGATGAAGTTCAGATCAAGGTGGTAAAAGCTAATCTGATTCAGAAGCAGCTTGATTTCCAGATTGTAAAATAAAAAATTAGATCTTTTATAAAATAATAGAAAGGCTGAAATGTTAACGGACATTCAGCCTTTTATTTTTTTAAACAAAAACATTTGAATATACTCTCCTCTCCTATTTTCTTAAAAACTTTAGATTAAACTCTCCTTAAAATCCACTTGATAAATCACAACTTTATTGAATAATTAAATCATAAAGTATAACTTTGTATAAAACGAAATGAATTTTATTCATTTTAAAACACATTAAATGCTAGAACTTGTACTATCGGCGATCATATTAGGATTCATGCTGAGCTTGGTTTTTATAGGACCTATATTTTTCCTGTTAATTGAAACCAGCTTTTCCAGAGGCCCCAGACATGCCTTGTCATTGGATCTTGGAGTTATTACTGCAGATTTATTATGTATTGTAGCAGCATATTATGCCAGTACAGATATTGTAGCTTTAATTGATAAGCATCCCGGTTTTTACAGGATCACTTCCATTCTTATTTTTGTTTATGGAATTGTGATGCTGGTTACCAAGACCAAGATGCATTTGCCAGGCGAAGAAAAGATCATTGGCCAAAATTATATTAAAACATTTTTCAATGGCTTTTTCTTTAATCTTTTAAATGTAGGAGTTATCCTTTTCTGGCTGGTAACGGTAATTTCTGTGAGAAATCAATATCCGGACACCAGCAGTTTTATTCTATACATAGGGATCGTACTGGGCACTTACCTTTCAATAGATCTTGCCAAAATATTTCTTGCCAAGCAATTTCACGATAAATTAACACAAAAACTGGCCAACCAAATCAGAAGAGTTGTTGGCTGTATTCTTATTATCTTCAGTTTCTTTATCTTCCTGCAGAGTTTCAAAAAGTTCAATCAGTTTGAAAGACAGCTGGAGGAAGCCGAAAAGAAAGAAGTAAAATATCAAAAAACAGAATGAAAAAAATAATCTTTCCAAAGTCCCTTAAAAAAGGTGACAAAATAGCTGTTATTTCCCCTGCAGGAGCGGTAGATGCCTCTCAAATGGAAAAGGGAATAGAAATGATTAAGAGCAGAGGTTTTGAGCCCGTTCTCGGGGAACATCTCTATACAAGATTTTCAAACGGATATAATTATGCCGGAACAGAACAGGAAAGAATAAAAGATATCAACTGGGCTTTGAATGATACAGAGATCAGAGCGGTATGGGCTTCACGGGGAGGTTACGGATGCCAGCACCTGATTCAGCACCTGAAAATGAAAGGTTTTACAGAAAATCCGAAATGGTATATTGGATATTCTGACAACACAGTGATACAAAGTTATCTGTTGAAAAAAGGTTTTGCATCCATTCATGGGCAGACCATTAAAACATCAAGTTTCGGTGTTACTGATGACAGCTATGATCTGATCTTTGATATCCTCAAAGGTAAAACGCCAAAATACAGTCTAGAATCACATCAATTCAATAAAGAAGGGAATATTGAAGGAGAATTAATCGGAGGGAATTTAGCCCTGGTTTATGCCCTTTTAGGGACCAAGTATTCTTTTGACTTTAAAGACAAAATCCTGTTTATTGAAGATATCGGAGAAAACTTCTATGCACTGGACCGTATGATTATGAGTCTGGAGCTGGCAGGAGTTTTCAGTAAGATCAAAGGACTTATCATTGGCGGGATGACCAATATGGGAGACGAAAAGGAAAATAAAAGCTATGAAGAAAGCTTTGATGAATTTGCCTATAAACTGATCTCAGAACGAATTTCAAGATATAAATTCCCTGTAGTGTTTGGTTTCCCGAATGGACATATTAAAGATAACCGGCCGCTTTTAATTGGTGGGCAAGTTAAAATGAAGGTTGGAACTAAAGTGAAGATCGAATTTTAAAAAATACCACTCTCCTATCTCCAAACTCTTAAATACAAGATATGGCTGATCATAACGATTTTGGAAAAATAGCAGAAGATACAGCAGTTGATTATCTTCAAAAGAACGGCTACAAAATCCTTGTCAGAAACTTTCGTTTTCAGAAAGCGGAGATTGACATTATTGCTGAAAAAGATAATCTGATTATTGTTGTGGAAGTGAAAGCAAGGTCTACCGATGCCTTCATGCTCCCACAGGAAGCAGTCACCAAAACAAAAATAAAATCAATTGTTTCTGCAGCCAATCATTATCTCGAAGAATTTAATAAAGATAACGAAGTCAGGTTTGATATTATCTCCGTTCTTCCTGATGAAAGCAGAAACTTAAAAATTGACCACATAGCCGATGCATTTCAGGCATTGGATGCTAATTAATAAATCAATAAAAATGTATGAAGGAATAGCATCATACTCTTGAGAAGATATTCCATTCATACAAGTTAATAAACAATTTTATGAAGACAGTATTAATTACCGGAGCAACTTCCGGAATAGGTAAAGCCACTGCAGAGCTTCTTGCAAAACAAGGGAACAGAATTATTATCTGCGGAAGAAGAAGTGAAGTATTGGAAACTGTAAAAACAGAACTTTCTCAATATACCGAAATATTTAGTTTATTGTTTGATGTAAGGAATCTTGAACAGGTGGAAGCAGCTATAAACTCACTCCCTGAAAACTGGAAAGAGATTGATGTTCTGATTAATAATGCAGGAAATGCTCATGGGCTGGATCCTCTTTCGGCTGGTAAGACGGACGACTGGGATTCTATGATTGATGGGAATGTAAAGGGACTGCTCTATGTTTCTAAAATGATCATCCCGATTATGAAAACTAAAAATTTAGGTCATATAGTAAACATCAGTTCTGTAGCAGCAAGACAAACTTATGCCAATGGAGTAGTGTACTGTGCAACGAAGAAAGCAGTAGACGTTATTTCAGAAGGAATGAGACTGGAGCTTACTGAATTCGGAATCAAAGTGACCAATATTCAGCCGGGAGCTGTAGAAACAGATTTTTCTTTGGTAAGGTTCAAAGGTGACAGTGAGAAAGCTTCAACAGTATATGCGGGCTATGAAGCTCTGAAAGCAGAGGATATTGCCGATGCCATTGCTTACTGTGTGAATGCTCCGAAACATGTAACTGTTTCAGATATGACCATCTATCCAAGTGCTCAAGCAGAACCGAGAACAATTTATAGAAAATAGTCAAAATAATGGACTAAATTTGCAGAATATTAAAAGCAATTTTGCTGTTTAGCTTAAAACAAAAAAATGAAAATTCTATATCTGGAAACATCATCCAAAAACTGTTCAGTAGCGGTATCAGACAATGAAAAGCTGCTGTGTGTGTGTGAAGAAGTTTCTGAAAACTATAAACAATCTGAAAGCCTTCATACCTATGTGGAATGGGCATTGGAAGGAGCGGGGATTGCACTTAAAGATATTGAAGCCGTTTCTTTGGGGAAAGGTCCCGGATCTTACACCGGATTAAGGATTGGTGCAGCCTCTGCAAAAGGATTCTGCTATGGTCTTAAAGTTCCCCTGATTGCTGTAAATTCCCTTGAAAGTATGATAGAGCCTTTTTTAGGCGATAACTATGACTTTATAGTACCTTTGATTGATGCGAGGAGAATGGAGGTATATACAGCCGTTTATGACGGTAGTACGGGAAAAGAATTATCTGAGACCGAAGCCAAGATTTTGGATGAAACTTCTTTTGAAGAATTTAAAGATAAAAAAGTATTGTTTGTGGGAGACGGTGCAAAAAAGGCAAAAGATATATTGAATCTTCCTGATGCTGTTTTTAACGAGACTGTTTATCCTTCTGCAAAATATCTTATCACAAGGACATTGGAAAAAATAGAGAATAAAGAATTTGAAGATATGGCTTATTTTGAGCCTTTCTATCTTAAGGATTTCCATGGAGTAAAGAAAAAGGGCTCGTAATATTTCTTAAATAGAGTAGTAGACAAGAATAAGCAACTGCATAAAAAAAGCGAAGAGTACATCTTCGCTTTTTTATTTTATTGAGGTCTTGGCGGTGCCTTTGAAGCAGGTTTCGTTTCTGCAGGTTTCTTGTTTTTTTGCTGCTGCTGGGCAGGATTTCCCTGTTGTGGAGCAGGGTCCATATTCAGGGTTTGTGTACTGATATTTTTTCCATTGTTCATTTGCGGAACGCCGGTGTTTTGGGCATTAGGCTGTACGGGTGCTCCTCCTGGTTGTTGTGGAACAGCATTTCCTTTATTATCCGTTGCCTGGAAGCTGAGATCGCTTTTCAGATACACCAGCATTTCTTTTGCCCTTATGCCTTCTGGAGTTTTAGAATAATTCAGGGCAATCTGTTCAAGCTGCAGAATCATGACTTCCTTTCCGTTGGCTTTTCCTGCATTGAATGCATTGAGAAGGTACAATTTAGGAACCAGTGCATCCTTAGGGAATTTTTGAAGAGTCTGATCGATCACTTCCTTACTTTCTGCAAATTTTTCCGATTCAAATAAGGCATATGCTTTTTTATATTCATTTTCAACTTCTTCCGTTGATTTTACGAATGATTTATTTTTAGGATTTCTGGCAAATTCAGCATAAGAAGTGTAAGGATAATCCGTCAATAGAATTTGTTTTGCTTTTTCAGATGCCTGTGGATTTTTCTCATAGTTCATGGCAAAAATCTCATACAATGCCTGTAACATTACCTTTTCTTCAGGTTTAACATCTACAAGGTCATACAGTGTTTTTGTCGCCAGAGGAGTGTTGGTAAAATAGTTCTGATACATGATTCCCAGACCTAAAGAAGCAGTATCTCTGTCTTTTTTCAATTGGGATAATTTACCCTGATCTGTAGGGATCTGTTCAATATAGTAAGAAGGTTCAAAACGTCTTGGATTAGGTGCTGAAGTAACTCCTAGAGCTTCATTCTTCATATCTTCAATAGATGCCATTTTCTTGGAAAAACGCCAGTTATCGGCAAGAGCACGATCTCCCCAGACTTGTTTAAAGGTAGATGTTCCTTTGCTTACAGTTCCCGTATTTCCAAAGTAAAACCCTTTGGTCGTCACTCCGAAATCTTCAAAAGCATTGGAACTATTGGCAAAAACAGAATTAGCGCTGTAGTCTCCGGTATCAAATCCTTTGCTTCTTTCTGCACGTTTTCTTTCCAGCTCTTCTTTCTCTTCTTTAATCTTTAATTTTGCAATATATTTTGTGAAATAGTCTGTTTTCTGACCTTCATCCATCTTTGCGAGTGAAAGAATACTGTCATTCTTTTTGATCAGATAGTAGTTTTTGGAAATCTTTTTAATGTATTCAGACTGATCTTTTAATAAAATCTTTGATGGCTCATAGGTCATTACTGCAAGCGCAGAATCATAATAGCTTCCGGCTCCGATATAATCATTTTTCTCCAGATAGCTTTTTCCTATCTCATAATAAGCTAATCCACGGATCTGAGGGTCAGAAACCTTTTCAAACAAAGATTTTCTGAAGAACTGCTGGGCTTCATCTTTTTTGCCTGCTTTGTTGGCCATTAAACCTAAAGCATAATAAAATTCATTTTTTCTGGAACCGTAAGTCCCTTTTTTACTGATGCCTTCCAGATAGTTTTTAGCTCCTGCATAATCACCTTTACCATTAAAAGTCTTAGCAATGGCAATCTGGGATTTTACTTCAAATTCAAAATCATTGGCATATTTATAGGCTGCGGTATAGCTTTCCCTTGCTTTATCATTCTGGTTCAGATTTTCTAAAACCTGGCCTCTCAGATAAGCAATTCTACTCTTGAGTTTTCTGTTGCTGTTCAGTTCAAAAGCATCATCAAGCTCTTTGGCTGCGTCTTCCTTTTTACCTGCATCTAGCAAAGATTCAGAGTAGTAAATGCTCAGCAGTTTTGCATAGCTCTTATTGATATCTTCTCCTTTCAGTTTAGCAAAAGTCTCATGAGCTCTGTGATAATCTTTGATTTGATTATAAGCAAGTCCCTGATAAATTCTTGCCAGTGCAATCCTTTTATCGTCTTTCATGTGAGTAAACACATAATTAAGAGCATCCAGCGCTTCCAGGGATTTTCCTCTATAAATTCTCGCCTGGGCAAGAATCATATAAGCATCAAAAATCTGTTTGTTTTTCTCTTCACCGTTTCTGGTTACAGAATATTTATTAATCGCTTTTAAAGCTTTTGCTTCTGCAATTTCTAGGGTAGTAGCTCCTTTACCTTGTTCACCTTCAGGTCTTGCAGGGGCATTTCCCTGAGGTCCTCCCGGTATATTGGGAACTCCGGAATTTCCTCTTCCTGAAGGTCTGTTGACTACTTCAGCCATTTTCATGGAGTTTTCAGCAAAAGCTTCTGACTGTCCGAGATCACTTCCCAAAGGCTGTTCTTCATAGGTAAGAATGGGAATATAAGGAGCATAAAAATTGTCTTTATGTCCTTTATCTCTGGTGGTAAACTCACTGTTTAATGCATCTTTCGCATTAAAAAGCGTGTTGTAATATGTGGAAAATCCTTTCAATAGTTTTGATCGCTGCTCCGGCTTTTTTGTTTTGGTAGCACAGGAAGCAACGAGACATATCACTAAAAGGAACAATATATTCTTTTTCATTATTCAATATAACTCGCTAATCTGCTTTTTATTATCAGCGGTTTGCTGATTTTGTAAAAATAATAAAATTTTATAATGAATAATATTTATATTTCTTTCGGAAACATTTTATTTCTTCTTTAATCGATATTGAGAACCTTAATAATTTTTAAATCAGGGAGGTTTCTTTCAATATTTTGTAGACAAGATGGGTAGGAAGTCCCATAATCGTATAAAAACTTCCTGTAAGACTTGTGATCTTTGCCATTCCCAGCCATTCCTGAATACCATAGCTTCCCGCTTTATCGAAAGGCTTATAGTTTTGAATGTAATAGTTTATTTCTTCATCAGAGAGGCTATCAAGAGTGACATCAGCAACATCCGTTTCTGTAATAGATTTATCTGCAGTTTTGATAGTGATTCCCGTATAAACCTGATGAGTTTTTCCGGAAAGACTCTGAAGCATTTTGTATGCGTCAGCTTCATCTTTAGGTTTTCCAAGAATCTGATTATCAATAGCTACAACAGTATCAGCAGTTAACAGGACTTCATCAGCTTCCAGACGCCTGAAAGCATCTGCTTTTAAATCAGACAGGTAAGCTGCAGCTTCTTCTATTTTTATATGTTCGGGAAGAATTTCTTCACAGTCTATTTTTACGACTTCAAATTCAAAACCCAGGCTTGAAAGAAGTTCTTTTCTTCTTGGTGATTGAGATGCTAAAAGTAATTTCATACCGGGAATTATACAGATTGAGTGTTATCATCATGCCAGTTGCCCTGGACCTTCATTACCTGTTCTATCACATCGCGTACTGCTCCGGTTCCACCTTTTTTCGGGGAAATATAATCGGAGATTCCCTTTACCTCAGGAACTGCATTTTCAGGACATGCCGCAATAGCTGAACTTTCCATAATATGAATATCCGGAAGATCATCACCCATGGTCAGTATTTCTTCATTTTTAAGATTGTGTTTCTTTTTAAAATCTTCAAAATCATCTATTTTATTGTGGGATTTCGGGTAATAATCCTGAATACCCAGATAATTGATTCTGTGTTTTACCATTTCATCATTTCCTCCGGTAATCACTCCGATCAAATAGTTGTTTTTTAATGCTTTCACTACTGCATATCCGTCCAGAACATTCATTACCCTGCACATATTTCCTCCGGGAAGCAGATAAACACTTCCGTCTGTGAAAACCCCGTCAACATCAAATACAAATGCTTTAATATCTTTTAATTTCTCTTTATAACTCATACATTTTCTGAATAGAATGATTCATTGTTTTATAAATTTCAAGACTTTCGTCTTTTAATAACTGTTCATGCAGGTGTAGAATTCTTACATCATTTCTCACTGCTGGTCCTGTTTGTGCCTGCTTGGGTTCAATTTCATAAATTTTCTGAACCGTTTCATCAATCAGCGGTAAGAAATAATCAAACGGAATTTCCTGAGAATCTGAAATTTCTTTAGCCCTGGAAAAAAGATGATTCACAAAATTGCAGGCGAAAACAGCTGTCAAGTGAATATATTTTCTTTTTTCGTGGCTGCTTTCCATCACTTTCTCTGAAACCTGTGAAGCAAGGTCAAGCAATATTTTCTGGTCTTCTTCATTCTCAGCTTCTACAAAAAACGGAATTTTTTCATATTCCAGTTCTTTTGACTTAGAAAAAGTCTGTAAAGGGTAGAAGCTGGCTTTCCGGTATTCACCAGACAAAACTTCTTTTGGAAGCGATCCGGAAGTATGGGCAACCAAACAATCTTTTTTGGTAATGATCTTTGAAACATCTTCCACAGAATGATCACTTACACAGATGATATAAAGATCCGCTTCCTCCAGATGATCTGTGGAATACGGAATATTTAATTCTTCTGAAATTTTACTTAATTCTTTTTCGTTCCTGCCAAAAATCTGGGCCAGGGGAATGCTTTTCAAAGTGAAAGCTTTTGCCATATGATAGGCAACATTTCCGGAACCGATAATTACAATTTGCATATAACAAATATAAGATATTAAGCTGAGCCGGGAAAGGAAGATGGGCTCAGAAATCCTGACTTTCAATATGGGCACGTTTATTGCGTAAGTGTCTCATATTATTTTAAATATTTAATTGAAAATTGAAGATTTAATTTAACTTTCAGTTATTTTTGTAATCCAAAACAATGTAAGGCATCTTATGAAGATTAAGGACGCGGAGATTATTTCGTTGATGCAGAATCCACGGACCCAGGATAAAGGAGTCCGGGCCTTGATGGATGCCTATCAAAGCAGATTGTACTGGCACATAAGAAGAATTATTGTGGACGGAGATCTTGCACAGGATACTTTGCAGGAAACTTTTATAAAAGCTTATCAAAATTTTCATCAGTTCAAAAATGATAGCCAGCTGTATACCTGGTTGTACAGAATTGCAACCAACGAAGCATTGCAGCAGGTGAACAAAATGAAGAAAATGCAGAAAACTGATGAAGATCCGGAGTATCACATGCAGAATCTTGTAGCTGACAATACCGAAGGAGATGCTGAGGAAATACAGATTTTGCTGCAGAGCGCTATACAAAGCCTGCCTGAAAAGCAGAAATTGGTATTTATGATGCGGTATTATGATGATTTACCCTACGAAGAAATATCAAAAATTGTAGATATGTCAGTAGGAACTTTGAAAACGAATTATCATTATGCCAAACAAAAAATAGAAGATTATATTAAAGAAAATTACGAAAGATAATTTTTGATCCCAACAAAGATGAAAGAGTTCGACATAGAAAAATTAGAGCGTAAGAACATTTACACAGTTCCTGATAATATGTTTGAAAGTATTCAGGAGAACGTTATGAATGATATAAAGACAAGTAAAAAAGCACCTGTCTTTAAGCTGAACTGGATGTATGCTGCAGCGGCATCTCTGGCTTTGATCTTTGGAGCAACTTATGTTTTCAATTCGGATAATGATTCTGCTCAGAAAGGATTGAATTCTGAAATAGCATATGCTGCCAATACCAAAGAACCCAAAACAGAAGGTGAGCTTGCATACGAAACTTTAAAATCTGATTTAACTTCTGTTGAAAATAATAATCAAACAGTTGAAAATCAAAATAGTAATGATGATTATGCTTATAAAAGTGTAAGCGAATCTGAAAAAACAATTGATACACCAAAACCGGTGAAAGCCGTGAAGAAAAAAGAAGAAACACGAATAAATGAATATCTGGATTCGTTTTCTAACTCTGAAATTGCAGAGTTAGCAAGTAATTCGACTCAGGACGTTTATTTGGATATTTATAATTAAAAGAAAATGAAAAAGATATTATTGACGTTTTTGATTATTTATGGCTTTGGACTAAATGCTCAAAGGACTGATTACGACTGGAAAAAGATGGACCCTAAGCAAAGAAAGGAAGTCATCAATAATCTTTCTCCGGAAGAGAGAAAAGAACTCCTGAAGAAATTCAGGAACAATATGATTATGGATAATCTTAATGTCGATCCGGGAGATAAAGCCGAATTTACACAATTGTACAACGAATATCTGGACAGCCAGAAGCAAATAAAAAGTCAGTTTAACTCAAGCTTTGATCCTGAAACTCTTACAGATGAGGAAGCCAAAGCTAAATTGCAGCAAAGCTTTGAAGTAGGACAAAAACTGTTGGATAACAGAAAAAAATATGCAGAAAAAATGCAGCAGGTAATTCCCTGCCAGAAAGTTCTGAAGCTGTTTCAATCCGAGAAAATGATGAAGGATAAAATGGATGAAAGAAAACCTCACGGAAATCAAGATGCTTCGGGACCTAAACAAAACCCATAATAGTTTATTTTTTTAATGTTGGACGGCTCTTACAGAACTTTCTGTGAGAGCCGTTTAATTTTTACAATAAAAAAATTACTTTTACCGGAAAGTATCACTTATGAAAAAAACACTTTTCTTTTTATTATTTTCGATAGTATTATTTGGACAGAAAACAGAAACGATTGATCTTTCAAAATCTATTAAAGACAGTAAAAGCTCTGTTAAAAGCCTTACGGTGATAGATCAGAGACCCAGTCAGGAAGTTGGCACAGTTATGTATCATAAGGACGAAGTGAAAGTTGTTTTTGAAAATAATGCCCGTAAAGACATAGAGGACTGGTTTTATAAATACAATCCTGAAAGAGGAAATAATGATCTGGTCCTATTGCTGGAAAGTTTGAATATTTCAGAAGACAAAAAAGAAAAGTACTCTATAGGAAAGCTTGAATTAAGAGCGAGTACATTCCTTAAAAAAGAAGACGGATATCATTTTATTGACAGAAAAGATACAATAGCAATAGTTTCATCCCGTACAACACCTTATCTGGCACAAAGTCTGGCAAGAAAAACAACTTTAATTCTTACTGATCTTTTTAAAGAATCCTATAAAGCTACCCCTTGGGAAATTAGTATTTCAGAAAATGATTTTCCTGACTATACCTCTGTATTAAAAGAAAAACTGAGCATTCTAAAAGCAAATGAACTTAAAGAAGGGGTTTACAAAGACTATTATAGCTTTTTTACTCACAATCCTGAACCTGGATTTACTTTGCAGGCTAATGATAAGGGAATCGTTACAAAGGCCGTAAAAGGAGCGGAAAAAACACCAATAAGACATTTTTATGCTTTTGTCTATAAGGGTATCGCATACAAAAATATTCCTGTGGGTTACACTGAGATTTTTAAAGATGAGAATGGGCTTTATATTGAAGTAACAAAAGCAGAACTGTTTCCTGAAACGGCAACAACCGGGGTTACAATTGGAGCAGCTGCTGGTGGTCTGATTGGTGGCGTTATTGGTGCAGTGATAGATGTCAGTTTATCAGGCAAGAGAAAGAATGCTGTAGGACCTAAAGTTTATCTTGATCCTTTAACTGGAAATTATCTGTTATCTGAAGACTTTGGCAAAACAAAATAATATTTGAAAAGTGGGAAAATTTTGCCTCTTTTCCTATTGTTATCTGTGTTTCAGTTAAAAGAAAGAATTAGAATGAAAAATTCTCTTGCATTTTCTTATCTTTGCAAATTACAAGATTCTTAAATGAAAAACATACGAAATTTTTGCATAATCGCTCATATCGACCACGGTAAAAGTACCCTGGCAGACCGTCTATTGGAGTACACGAATACGGTTACCCAAAGAGAACTTCAGTCTCAGACGCTTGATGATATGGATTTGGAGAAAGAACGTGGGATTACCATCAAGTCACACGCCATCCAGATGGATTATGAGTATAAAGGAGAAAAATATATTCTAAACCTTATTGATACACCGGGACACGTTGACTTTTCTTATGAAGTATCCCGTTCTATTGCTGCCTGTGAAGGTGCTCTTCTTATCGTAGATGCTGCACAGAGTATTCAGGCACAAACCATCAGTAACCTTTATTTAGCATTGGAAAATGATTTAACAATTATTCCTATTCTGAATAAAATTGACCTTCCGTCTGCCAATCCTGAAGAAGTAACCGATGAGATTATGAACCTTATCGGATGTGAATATGAAGATGTATTGAGGGTTTCTGGGAAAACAGGAGAAGGTGTTCATCATCTTCTGGAGCAGATCGTAGAAAGAATTCCTGCACCGGTAGGAAATCCTGACGGACCACTTCAAGCTTTGATTTTTGACTCGGTATACAATCCATTCAGAGGAATTGAAGCTTATTTCAAAGTAGTAAACGGAAGCATTTCTAAAAACGAGAAGATTAAATTTTTTGCAACCGGAAAAGAATATGGAGCTGATGAGGTAGGTACACTAAAACTGAAGCAGGTTCCAAAGAAAACAATTCAATGTGGAGACGTAGGATATCTGGTTTCAGGGATTAAAGATGCCCGTGAGGTAAAAGTAGGAGATACCATTACTTCTTTTGAAAAACCAGCTGATGGTCCGATTGACGGATTTGAGGAAGTAAAGCCAATGGTATTTGCCGGTATTTATCCAATTGATTCTGAGGATTTTGAAGAGCTTAGATTCTCGCTTGAAAAATTAAGACTGAATGATGCTTCTCTGGTTTTTGAACCGGAAAGTTCTGCTGCTCTTGGTTTTGGTTTCCGTTGCGGATTCTTAGGAATGCTTCACATGGAAATTGTTCAGGAACGTCTTGACAGAGAGTTCAATATGAACGTGATCACTACGGTACCGAACGTATCTTATTTTGGATATACTAAAAAAGAACCTGAAGTTCCGATTCTGATCAACAACCCGTCAGAAATGATGGACCCTTCAACGATGGATAGGGTAGAAGAACCTTTCATTAAAGCTTCAATCATTACAAAATCCGATTTCGTTGGAGCCGTAATGACTTTGTGCATTGAAAAGAGAGGTGAGATCGTTAACCAGAGTTATTTAACATCAGAAAGAGTGGAATTGATTTTCAATATGCCTCTTGCTGAAGTTGTATTTGATTTCTATGACAGATTAAAATCAATCTCCAAAGGATATGCTTCATTTGATTATCACCCGATAGGATTCAGAGCTTCCAAGCTTGTAAAAATGGATATCCTGATCAATGGTGATATGGTAGATGCATTGTCTTCATTGATTCACG
Source organism: Chryseobacterium indologenes (assembly GCF_018362995.1). NCBI lineage: Bacteria > Pseudomonadati > Bacteroidota > Flavobacteriia > Flavobacteriales > Weeksellaceae > Chryseobacterium > Chryseobacterium indologenes. Next base: position 3,364,328 of record NZ_CP074372.1, on the reverse strand, counting down.
ATTCTAATGCTTATTACATTGGTAAAAGAATGTGTGAAAAGCTTCGTGAGCTGATTCCTAGACAACAGTTCGATATTGCTGTTCAGGCGGCATTAGGGACTAAAGTAATCGCAAGAGAAACGATTAAAGCCTTAAGAAAAGACGTTACCGCAAAATGTTATGGTGGGGATATTTCCAGAAAGCGTAAGCTATTGGAAAAGCAGAAAGAAGGTAAGAAGAAAATGAAGCAGATTGGTAGAGTAGAAGTACCGCAGTCAGCATTCATGGCTGTATTAAAACTGAATGATTAATTCATTATAAAAAAAAACCGCTTCGTCTGAAGCGGTTTTTTTTGTTTTATTTTTTACGGGTATACTTTATTTCCATTGTTTTATATTCTTTTCCGGTTTTGGAATCAGGACCATACATTTCCAGTTTTTGATTGTTATCATCTACAAATGTGAAAACCTCTCTGAAATCACAATCTTTGCCAGGTCTTGAAGGATCCGTCATTTTTCCCTTAAATTCAACTGATTTTGTAGAAGCATTCCAGTCTCCTTCGCTATGCATGATTCCGGTTCCCATATTGTCTATCCATGTGCTGACAAACTTCTTCTTTGCGTTGTCATATCCTACAATGCTCATCCCTTCAAAAGGCATTCCCATAAAGTTGCCTTTGTGATTCGTGATCTGATAACGTCCGCCATACATCATTTTGTTGGTAGCTTCGGATTTACTTACCATAGGTTTTCCTCCATTTTCCATCCACATTGTCGTTTCTCCGGTCCAGTTCCCATCAGATTTGGCCAGCATTTTTTGCATTTCTCCCGGAGTGGCATACTCCGTCCAGTTTTTCATAGCCGTTGCGGAATCTACAGGTTTCCATTCAGAATTTGCTGCAGTAGAATCTGTTTTATCAGAACCATTGGCAGCTGTTGTTTTTCCTTTTTCACATGCTGTTAATAAAAAAGCAACAGCAAGAATTGTTAATGCATTTTTCATAATAATTTAGTTTTAAGATGGTTAGAATAATAACTTAAAGATAGGAACTTTTATTATAACCGAAATTGTTTTTTAATTTGAGCATAAATCGTAGCTTTGTGTATTCGTAACGCAAATCAATTTATGGAGTCTCCAAAAAAATTACAGGATATAAAAGTGGCTGTAGATGCCGTTATTTTCGGATATTTTGATAAAAAAGATCTTCAGATCCTTCTGATTAAAAGAAATATTGAACCTTTTAAAGGCGGCTGGGCGCTGCCGGGAGGACTTGTGCTTGATGATGAAAGCGTAGATGACGCCGTAAAAAGAGAACTCTATGAAGAGGCAGGCATAAAGCCCGATTTTCTTGAACAACTCTATACATTTGGTAATCTGGGCCGTGATCCGAGGAATAGGGTGGTTTCTATAGCTTATCTAGGCCTTGTGAACCCATCGTATCATGAACTGTTCGCAGACTCTGATGCCGAAGATGCACAATGGTTTAGTATTAATAAACTTCCTTCAGTGGCATTTGACCACAAAACAATCATTGAGACTGCGTTAAAAAGGCTTCGTACTAAAATTCAATACCAGCCGATCGGCTTCAATCTTCTCAATGAAGAATTCCCTTTTTCAGACCTTGAAAACCTCTATAAAACAATTGTTGGACAAGAAATCGACAGAAGAAATTTCCGTAAGAAAATCATGAGCTACGGACTTCTGAATGAAACAAATAACGTTAAAAAAGAAGGCAGCGGAAGGCCCGGAAAACTTTTTACCTTCAATAAGGAAAAGTATAAAGAGCTTGAAGAGCAGGGTTTTTATTTTGAAATTAAATAGATTTCTAAACACAAACGCACAATTATCACTAATATTTATGACATTTTTAAAGCAATAATATAAAACATCAATTGAAAATATTCAATACGAACGGGCTTTAGCCCGTTTTTTTATGATCAATTCCATCGGCTTTAGCCTAAACATCTTAAAGATTTTTGCCTTTCGTGATAAAAATTTGTGTTATTCGTGTTTTATAAAATTAAATTTTTGTATCTGTAAATCAATTAATTATATTTATTAGCGTAAAATTAACACAAATAAATTTGGTGCAAAGACTGATATTATTTTAAATTTGTGTCAAAATAACGCAATCATGAAATACACCATACAAAATATTACAGAACGTTTTCAGAAGAAAGAAAGGATAAAGTTTCTCTTTTTCTGGGGGCACACCGCAAAGGATATTGTGACCAAATCATGCTTCAGCCAATGGTTTCCCGGAAAATTTGAAGAAAACGGGATCATATATAAAACGGCAGAACATTATATGATGGCCGGAAAAGCAAGATTATTTAATGATCCTGAAACCGAAGAAGAGATCTTGAAGGCTGCTACTCCTAACCAGGCAAAAGCTTTAGGGCGAAAAGTAAAAAACTTTGATCCTAAACTTTGGAATGAGCATAAATATGAAATTGTAACCCAGGGAAACTTTCTGAAATTTTCTCAAAATCAGAAATTTAAAGAATTTCTCTTGTCAACCGGAGATAAAACCTTGGTAGAAGCAAGTCCATATGACAGAATCTGGGGTATCGGAATGCTGGAAACCGATAGCAGGGCAGAAAATCCTTTGCTTTGGAACGGGGAAAACCTTTTAGGATTTGCTTTGATGGAAGTCAGAGACCAATTAAGAAAGTAAAAAACAACACCAACACAAAATAGGAATCATGGAAAAAATAGAACTGCACCCACAGATATTTCTGATTGAAGGTTTTCTGACCGAGGCAGAATGTGATCATTATATCAATCTTTCGCAGGAGAAAGTTTTTGAAGAAGCAAAAATCAATGTATTTGGACGCCAGCAGATGAATAAGGGAGTCAGAAATAATGACCGGCTGATGATCTTTGATGAAACCATGGCTGAAGATTTGTTTAAAAAAGCATCTGAATTTCTACCTTAGGAACATGATGGATATCAGCTTCTTAACTTCAATGAAATGCTCAGAGTTTATCGATATGCTCCCGGACAGCAGTTTAAAATGCACAGGGATGGAAGCTATATACGAAATGAAAGAGAGAAAAGTTCTTACACTTTTATGATCTACCTGAATGATGATTTTGAAGGGGGAGAAACAGAATTTGAAAACCTGTTTACAGTAGCTCCAAAGAAAGGGACAGCCCTTATTTTTCATCATCCTTTGAGACATGAAGGAAAGAGTTTGACCAGTGGACAGAAGTATGTTTTAAGAACGGATATCATGTATTCCAGAGATTAACCATTCTTAAAAAAGAAAGGCATTACTATGTCTTATTTAATTAGCGTAATATAAACACAAATAAAAATATTGATCATGGAAGATGAATTAAAACCCAGATTTATCGAGTCATTACAAAGAAATAATGATCAGATCAGAGAAGATAGAGCAAGGATCATCGGAGCAGATTCCGAATTGATCTACAGACGCAGAGTTGAAGATATCGAATTAAAAATCAAAAGACTCGAGCGCGAACAGGAAGGGCTTATTGATATCAGTCCTTTAGACAGAAACAGTTTGACTTTTGCGGATTTTAATCCCGAAGCATTTGTTCAGAAAGACATGGAATTATCATTAACAATCAGAAATCTGAATATTCAGCTTGAAGTAACCCAAAAGAGATTTGAATATTTATTTGGAAAAACACTATAGTCATGGGAAGTACAAGATATGATTTAGACGCTCGTTATGACAGAGCAAGAAAAGCAGGTTACGGAACAAAATCCGCGGGAGAAATTTTCACCCAGAATGCCAAAAGAATGGCCCACGAATCTATGAATCCTCACGGAATTTCTTTCAGAGAATCCAGAGATTCGGAAGTTCATCCCAACTCAGTTCCGATTATTTTGGGGCTGGATGTTACTGGAAGTATGGGACATATCCCTCATGAGCTGATCAGAGATGGATTGCCTAAACTGATGGGAGGAATTATTCAGGGAGGAGTTCCCGATCCGGCTTTACTCTTTCTTGGAATCGGAGATCATGAATGTGATGGCTATCCGCTTCAGGTAGGACAGTTTGAGTCCGGAGATGCAGAACTGGATATGTGGCTGACCCGCACTTATATTGAATCCGGTGGAGGAGGAAATGCTGGAGAAAGCTATCTGTTAGCATGGTATTTCGCGGCGTTCCATACCAGAACAGATGCCTTTGAAAAAAGAAAACAAAAAGGATTGCTGTTTACCGTGGGAGACGAACCTTGTTTAAAGACACTTCCTGCTTCCGCAATCAGAGAAATTATGGGAAAAGGACAGCAAACCTATACTCATCTTGAATTGCTCGAAGAAGTGAAAAAGAAGTATGAAGTATACCATATCAGTGTTTTACATTCAGACCAGGCACTGAGAGCAGACAGAGGATGGAGAGAATTATTAGGACAAAATTGTATCTCCATAGAAGATCACAGAGAAATTCCGAATGTTATTAAAGGAATCATCTGCGATAAATTTAAAAACTCAACCTTTGGAACAACAGGAACAGAAGGTTTAGATCAATTTAAAATGCTTTAAAACAGAGCCATTGCCATCAGGAAAATTAGAAACACAAATGATGATGGCAAAAGCTTTTAAAAAATAAAAAGGACATGAAAAAAGCGCAGATTGTAATTGGACTTGGTTTTGGTGATGAAGGGAAAGGAATTACCACAGATTTTCTGGCTTCTCAGAATCCTGAGGCGGTGGTAATCCGGTTTTCAGGAGGGCAGCAAGCCGCTCATACAGTGATGATTGATGATAGAAAGCATGTACATTCAAGCTTTGGAAGCGGTTCTCTTCGTGGATTACCTTCTTATTTTACAGAACATTGCACTATTCATCCGGTTTTTCTTCTCAATGAGAGAGAAGAATTAAAAACAAAGAACGGAAATATTGAACTGCATATTCATCCATTGGCAAAGGTTACGACTCCTTTTGACGTATGGCAGAACAGAACCAATGCAAGAAATCTGGAACACGGAACCTGTGGAAAAGGAATAGGAGCAACCATGAAAAGACATGAAAGTCCTTATAAACTATTTGCCATAGACCTGATTGCACCTAGAGAAATGCTGATGGAAAAATTAAAAGGAATCGCCTATTATTACGGTTTTGCAGATGAAAAAGAAGTTGATGAACTTTTACACCCTTTTTTAGAAGCTGTTGACAGCATTGATTGGAAAATAAATGATTATACCTGGCTTGCTTCATTCAATCATCTTATTTTTGAAGGAAGCCAGGGTATTTTACTCGATATGGATCATGGCGTTTTTCCCAATGTGACTTATGCTCATACCACTTCAAAAAATGCCTGCGAAATCTGTAAGCTTTTAAAAATTGAAGATATTGAGATGTATTATGTCACCAGAAGCTATTCAACCCGACATGGAAACGGCTGGATGAGCAATGAAAAACAAATGAACCTCAGAAATAATGAAGAAGAAACCTGTACATTTAACGAATACCAAAAGGAGTTGAGAACAGGACAAATAGATTATAACCTTTTGAATTATGCCTTAAAACTGGATGCAGCCTATGTATTTCCAAGTAAAAAGAATCTTGTTGTTACCTGCCTGGATCAGATTGATGAAGAATTTAAAATGGAAAATATCGATATAGAATTTGACGCTGTGTATGGATCTTATTCTCCGTATTCAAAAGATTTTAAACAGATTTTTAATTTCAAAAAAGGGAATCAGGAATAACATAAAAAAGCATTAGTTTTATATTAATGATAGAATAGAGAATGATTAATGATTGAGAAATAATAACCATGAAAATAATACAATATATAAAAGGAGATGCTACCCGTCCCAATGCCGAAGGAAATATAATAATTGCTCATATCTGCAATGATATAGGAGGCTGGGGAAAAGGATTTGTCACTGCCATTTCCAAAAGATGGAAACAACCGGAAAAAGAATACAGAGAGTGGTTTAGAAACAATAAAAATTTTAATCTTGGAGAAATCCAGATCGTTCAGACAGAGGATGATATCTGGGTATGCAATATGATTGCTCAGCATAAAATTATCACTCATTCAGAAGTTCCACCTATCAGATATGATGCTGTAGAAGAATGTTTATTAAAACTCGCGCATGAAGCTATCCAACAAAAAGCTTCGGTACATATGCCGAGAATCGGATGTGGATTGGCAGGAGGAAAATGGGAAGAGATAGAACCTATTATTGAAAGAACACTGCTTGCAAAGAATGTGGAGGTGTATGTATATGACTTTGAATAAATTAACAAGCAATGAAAGAATTTGAAATAAGAGCAGATTATAAAAATGATACTCTCATCGTTTACCAGGCTTATAATAAAGCCATTGCACAATCAGCCGTGGAGCATCAGAAATTTACCGCTCCTTTTTCATTCAACAGGATGACCTGGATAAAGCCTTCTTTTCTTTGGATGATGGAACGCAGTAACTATGGACAGAAACCCAATCAGGAATGTACTTTGGCAATACATATTAAAAGAGAAGCCTGGGAGAAGGCTTTGAGCAAAGCGATTCTTACTTCACCAGAAAAAAGGGTCTATCCCGATCCCCGAAATTGGAAAAAAGATTTTGAAAATGCAGAGGTTTATGTGCAGTGGGATCCTGAAAGGAATATTAAAGGGACAAAACTGAATTACCGTTCCATTCAGGTCGGGATTAGCCGATCGCTGATTGAGGAATTCAATGAAGAATGGATTGTAAAAATAGAGGATTATACTCCTTTGGTTAAGAAAATCCTGAATCTTACCAAATCGGGAGAATTTGACAAGGCAAAGAAACTGCTGCCTGTAGAAAAAAACTATCCTCTGTCAAAAGAACTGGCTCACAGAATTGGGGCCTCAGTGTAATAAAAAAAAAACAAAACATCATGAAAACAACAACATTATACAGACCAGTAGGAGAAAAAGAAATGATATTGATTATGGAGAGTGGATTTAAAAAATTTCCTCCAAGACTGGAATGGCAGCCCATTTTTTATCCTGTTCTTAATGAAGAATATGCTTCAGAGATTGCTGAAAAATGGAATACCAGAGACGAAGCCGGAAATTATCTTGGTTTTGTAACCCGGTTTGAGGTGTTGGAAGAAGTAGCGGATCAATATCCTGCACAAAATGTTGGAGCCAGGAACCACAATGAATTATGGGTCCCTTCCGAAGAGCTGGACAGTTTTAATGAAGCGATTGTAGGCGATATCAAGGTAACTAAAGTATTTATAGGAGGTGATTTTAAGAAAGCCGGGAATACTGGATTGGAAGACTTGATGTTAAACATAAAAAAACTAACAATGACAAATAAAGGAATGGCAAAAGATACTTTAGATATCCTTGCCAAAAAATATTATATAAACGAAAACAACGAAAAAATAAATATAGAAAACGAACTGGAAATCAGTAAAAAAGAAACCGTTCTTTTCAGTCCGGAACAACTTTCTGAAATGAAAGAATATCCGTTGCCTGAAATCAGTTTTGAAACAAAAATTGAAACATGGAAGTGCAGTTCTTTAAAAGCAATTTTACAATTAGCCGAAGAAGAAAATCAGGAGAAAATCATGTGTCTGAACTTTGCATCAGCAAAAAATCCGGGTGGCGGATTTATCAACGGTGCCGAAGCTCAGGAAGAAAGCCTGGCAAGAACTTCAGGTTTATATGAAAGCTTACTTGAGGCATGGGATTATTATACGATTCATCGTGCAATGGAATCCTGTTTTTATACGGATACAATGATTTACAGCCCGAAAGTTCCGGTTTTCAGGAAAGATAAGGGAGAATTGCTGTCTAAACCCATTTTGTGTAATTTCATTACCTCTCCGGCAGTCAATGCAGGAGTGCTAAAACGTCAGGAACCACAAAGAGCAAATGAAATCCTCGGTGCTATGGATCTCAGGATGGATAAAATGCTTTCACTTGCTTTACATCAGGGAAATGAAGTCTTAATCTTGGGTGCTTGGGGATGTGGTGTTTTCAAAAATGATCCAAATGAAATTGCAGGATTATTCAGGAAATATATCCAGGGAAAATATAAAAATAAATTTAAAAGAGTGGTTTTCGCTGTACTTACGAAGAAAGAAGAAATGCTGAAACCATTTGAAGAAATACAATGAAAATCAAGCTAAAAAAATATAAAGAACAATTACAAAACTGGCCTCAACAAGGACATCATATCATGGCTCAATATGATGATGAAAAAATTATAGTATACCAATCCTATAGAAAAGAGATAGGAGAGTTTGCTGTTAAAAACCAATTCTTTGGCGGAGCTTTTAGTCTCGAAAGAATGACATGGATAAAACCTAATTTTCTCTGGATGATGTATCGCAATGGTTGGGGAAGAAAAGAAGGCCAGGAAAGTGTTCTTGCGATTCATTTGAAAAAAGAAGCATTTAGAAAATATCTGGAAAATGCAGTATATTCTTCTTACAATAAAAAGCTTGGAATCTCAAGAGAAGAATGGCAGGATCGGGTGAAATCATCATCAGTGAGACTGCAGTGGGATCCGGATCATGATCCTTTTGGAAATAAACTGGAACGACGAGCCATACAGATTGGCTTGCGGAAGGAATTTATTAAGTCTTTTGCTAAGGATGATATTCTTCTGATTGAAAATATTTCAGATTTCGTGGCAGAACAATATCGGTTTGTATTGAACGATGATCTAGATAATCTGATTATTCCTGAGGAAAAACCCTTATTATTTGATGACGAGGGTTTAAATAAAAAACTCAACTTAAGATGAAAATTGAATTAATAAAAGGAGACATCACAAAAACCCAAGCTGATGCAATTGTCAACGCTGCTAACTCATCCTTACTTGGTGGAGGCGGTGTAGATGGAGCTATTCATAGAGTGGGAGGATCACAGATATTGGAAGAATGTGTTGCCATCAGAAATAGACAAGGAAAATGCAAAACGGGAGAAGCTGTAGTAACAAATGCAGGAAATCTCCCTGCAAAATATGTTATTCATACAGTAGGCCCAGTTTGGAACGGTCACGAAGAAAAGGAATCAATGCTTCTGGCAAACTGTTATCATAATTCTTTGAATTTAGCAGAAAGTCTTGGTGTGAAGACGATTGCTTTTCCTAATATTAGTACAGGAGTCTATAGATTTCCAAAAGAATTGGCAGGAAAAATTGCAGTAGATGAGGTCAGAAAATTTCATTCAGATAGTATTGAGACAGTTATTTTTGTCTGTTTTGATGATGAAAATGAAAAGATTTATAAAGACCTTTTACAGCTGTGAAAAAATATAATTTCAGATTCGTAGATCAACCTGAAGATCCTAATGTGGGATTGGAAAATCAAGAAATTGATTTTCTTCAGAAAGAATTGAACCTGCAGTTTCCTGAAAATTATATTTATTATCTTCAACATGCTGGAAGAAAATCAAATGTTTTCCCAATGGAAAATGATATCGTAAAGCTGAAAAAATATCAAAGTCAATTTAAGGAAGCTTTGAAGCAAAGAGACTTATTGAGCACTGAACGTCTTTTTTGTTTCCAGTATAATATGGAGTATGAACCTCTGGTCGGACAGGATTTTGAAACCTTTTATTTTTTCAATTTATCAGATCCTAAATCTCCCGATCTGTATATTTTTGGAGACTTTATAACCAATTTCGACTGGTTGGGATATGATAAAGAGCTTACGAATAAAGAAAATTTTGTAGATTTTATCAATCATAAAACGAAAGACAAATTTGGGCCAAAACGACTTAAAAGAATAGGAAATACCCTTTTAGGGATTCTGTTAGCTCCTTTTATTATAATCGTGCTGACTATTGTTGCGGTCCAGGTGTTAATAGAAAAAATTAAAAACCAATGAAAAAACTAACCATATTAAGCGGTGCCGGAATCAGTGCCGAAAGCGGAATAAAAACTTTCAGAGACGGAGACGGTCTTTGGGAAAATCATAATGTAACGGATGTGGCAAGTCCGGAAGGATGGAGAAAAGACAGAGCTCTGGTTCTTGAATTTTACAACCAGAGAAGACGCCAGCTGCATGAAGTACAGCCCAACGAAGCGCATCACTTACTGGCAGAGTTGGAAAAACATTTCGATGTTCAGATCATTACCCAGAATATTGATGACCTTCACGAAAGAGCTGGATCTACCAATATCCTTCATATTCACGGAGAATTGTTCAAATCATGTTCATGCAACAATAAAAACTTGATTTATGACCAAAAAGAGGACATCAATATCGGTGACAAAGCAGAAGATGGGGCGCAGTTAAGACCTTTTATCGTTTGGTTTGGAGAAGATGTTCCTTTATATCAAACGGCAAGAGAAATTGTGAAAGAATCTGATATTCTGCTGGTAATCGGAACTTCTTTGCAGGTATATCCTGCAGCTGGATTGATTCATGATATTAAAGACGACTGCCTTTTAATCGTTATCAATCCTAATGAAACAGGATTTGGATACGGACAGAGAGCTGTTGTTATGAAAGAAACAGCAACCCAGGGAATGAAACTGCTGTTCGATAAACTGGTAAACCTTGCCTGATGAAAAATAAAGTAAAAGCAGGAATCATGGGCGTTTGCATAGGAGACGCCCTTGGTGTTCCTGTAGAATTCAAAAAAAGAGAAGATTTAAAACGTTTTCCGGTAACAAAAATGCTGGAATACATGTCCTGGAATCAGCCCAAAGGAACCTGGAGTGATGACAGCTCTCTTACACTCTGTCTTGCTGAAGAACTTACCAAAGGGTATGACTTGGAAAAGATCGGGCAAAGCTTTGTAAAATGGAATAAATATGGTCACTGGACTGCCCATGGGAGACTTTTTGATATTGGTGGAACAACAAGGCATGCTCTGGCGAGGTTAATTAAAGGGGAAAGTGCGAGATTTTCAGGAAATATTTTTGAAGAAGACAATGGGAATGGCTCTTTAATGAGGATTCTTCCTCTTGCTTTTTATCTTGAAAGCGAAGATGATATTCAAAAGCTTTATCTTACGGTAAAAGAAGTCTCAGCAATAACTCACGGTCACTTCCGTTCTGTTTTTGCTTGTTTCATCTACGTACTTTTTGCGATCGAATTATTAAAAGGCAAGGACAAAACAGAAGCATATACCTATACACAAAAAACAGCGTTGAAATGTGCTGATGAACAAGGCTTTAACCCAAAAGAAATTGAACTTTTTAATAGAGTTTTAATAAATGATATTTCCGGATATCCTGAAGATGAAATCAGAAGTGGAGGTTATGTCCTTCACAGCCTGGAAGCTTCTCTATGGTGTTTTCTCAATTCAGAAAGCTATTCTGAAGCAGTTTTGAAGGCAGTCAACCTCGGAGAGGACACCGATACGACAGGAGCCATTACAGGGGGAATTGCCGGAATTTATTATGGATATGAAAATATTCCTGAAGAATGGATTGCTGAGCTGGTGCGAAAGGATGATATTGAAGCATTGTGTGAGAAATTACACCAAAAAAATGAATTAAAACTCAAACCATGAACGAAATAGAAAAGAAAAAAATAAGTAAATTTTTAAGCCTGATCTTACGCCATCAGCCGGAAAGCATTGGACTTTCGCTGGATGAAAACGGCTGGGCAGATATAGAAGAGCTGAGAGCAAAATCAGCAAAGAAAAGAATATATTTTACTCCCGAAGAATTGGATGAAGTAGTAGAAACCAATAATAAGAAACGCTTTGCTTTTAATGAAGATAAAACCATGATCAGAGCAAGTCAGGGACATTCTATTGATATAGATCTGGCTTTGGAAACAAAACAGCCACCTGAATTTCTTTATCACGGAACTGCAGAAGCCAATATCAGATCCATTTTGGAAAATGGAATAGAAAAAAGAACCCGTCAGCATGTACACTTAAGCGCTGATAAAGAGACCGCTACAAAGGTCGGAATGAGACACGGAAAGCCTGTGATTCTTACGATCAGAACCGGAGCAATGCATCAGGATGGATTATCTTTCTATCAGTCTGCAAACGGAGTCTGGCTCACCGATTTTGTAGATGCAAAATACATTTCTAAGTAAAATGAAAAGAACATTAGTAATAGGAGACATTCACGGAGGATTTAAAGCTTTGCAGCAGGTTCTTGAAAGGGCAAAGGTCGCTGAAAACGATCAACTGATTTTTCTCGGAGATTATGTGGATGGATGGAGTGAGTCTGCAGAAATTATTCAATTTTTAATGGATCTTTCCCAAAAACAGGAATGTATCTTCATCAAAGGAAATCATGATGCATGGTGTGAAGACTGGCTTTCATTGGGACAAAATCCTGATGTATGGATTTTCAACGGCGGAAAAAGCACTGTAGAAAGCTATGCTGATTATCTTCCGGAAGACCTGGATCTTCACCTCGAATTCTTTCAAAGAATGAAAAATTATCATATTGACGATCAGAACCGCCTGTTTATTCATGCCGGATATGCTTCCATGCACGGCCCGGAAAGAGAAGTCTACTCCAGTAATTATCGCTGGGACAGAACCCTTTGGGAAACCGCAGTAGCAATGGACAAAAAACTGGAAAAGAATTCAGTGTTGTATCCCAAAAGACTACTTTTATATAAAGAAATATTTATCGGACATACACCCACTCTTGATATTGGGATTAGAACGCCGGCCAATAAAGCCAATATCTGGAATATGGATACCGGAGCAGCTTATACCGGAGCTTTATCCATCATGGATATTAATACTAAAGAATTCTGGCAAAGTGATCCGCTGCCTTCCTTATATCCAGAAGAAAAAGGAAGAAATTAAGCGTATAAATAAAATTTTCAAATTTTGACAAACAAACCTAACAGGTTTTCAAAACCTGTTAGGTTTGGGTTTTAAAGTAATTTTGCATTTTCACTTTTTCGCAATTTTGCCTGTCAACACATTCCCATTTTTCACAAAAGATAACTACATTTAAAGCCTGAAAATATCACTTCAATGAAACTGAAATATCTTTTATTTATCCTGAGTTCTACCTTGTTTTTTGCTCAAAAATCATTTCAGACCCCTTTTGAAAAAGGAAATGGCAACCAGACCGTTACCTATGATGAAATGAATAGTTATTACCAGGATCTGGCTAAGAATTTTAATACCATTCAGTATCTTAAAAAGGGGGAAGATGATAATGGAAAACCTATTTATGTTGTAGTTTATAACCCTTTTCCTGAAAAAGACCTTGAAAAATTAAGAAAAGATAAAGCAATTCTCTTTGTCAACAATGGGATTCACCCGGGAGAACCGGACGGAATAGACGCTACCATGATGCTGATGAGAGATCTTGCCACAAAAAAGATTAAAACTCCACAAAATTTTATCATCGCTGCTATTTCAGCTTATAATGTGAGTGGAATGTTGAACAGAGGTTCTTACTCCAGAGCCAATCAGAACGGACCTGAGCAGTATGGTTTCAGAGGAAATACAAGGAATTATGACCTGAACAGAGACTTTATTAAGGCCGATTCTAAAAATGCCAGAAGCTTTCAGGAGATATACCAATGGCTAAAACCGGATGTTTTCATTGACAACCATGTCAGCAACGGTGCTGATTATCAATATACTTTTACCTATATTTCTACCTTTAAAGAACGTCTTGGAAATACTCTGGGGACTTATTTCTATAATGATTATCAGGCTAAAAACCTTGAAGATATGAAGAAGCTGGGCTATGAAAGCACACCTTATGTCAATATTCATGGTGATGTTCCAGAAGTAGGCTTTGCTTCATTTGAAGACTCTCCGAGATACTCCACAGGTTATACATCACTATTCAATTCCTTAGGAACCGTTCCTGAAACCCATATGCTGAAGCCTTATGACAAAAGAGTAGATGCTACTTACAAATATATGCTGGTCAACCTTCAGAATTTAGATAAAGAGTATCGTACTATAAAACAGCTCCGCATTGAAAACTTAAAACAATACCAGGCGGGTAAACAATATGGCATCCGTTGGAAAATTGACTCCACAAAGTTCTCTACTATGGATTTTAAAGGCTATGAAGGAAAATACAAACCCAGTGAAGTTTCCGGAAAGCCAAGGCTGTATTATGACAGAAACAAACCCTTTACAAAGAATATAAAACTCTTTACTACCGCTGTCCCAACAGGATATATTTCCATTCCGAAGTATTATGTAATTCCGCAATCGCAGTACCGTGTGATTGAAGAATTCAGAAGAAATAATATTCAGATGAAACCCATTCAGAAAGACAGTACTTTAGCGGTTGAATCTTATAAAATTAAAGATTTTAAGACCGTTAAAAATCCTTATGAAGGTCATTATCTGCATTTTGAAACGACACTCGATACTTCAAAAAAGAATATAATGTTTTCAGCCGGAGATTATCTGGTTTCTACCAATCAGTCTGGTGTGAAATACATTATAGAAACCCTTGAACCTGAGGCGTTAGACTCTTTTTTTAACTGGAATTTCTTTGATGGAATTTTAGCCCAGAAAGAATACTATTCTGCCTATATTTTTGAGGACACGGCTGCTGGACTGCTGAAAAAAGATCAAAAATTGAAAGAAGCCTTTGAAAAAGCGAAAGCATCCGATAAAAAACTTTCTGAAGATGGAGATGCACAATTAGATTGGGTGTACAGACATTCCCCTTACTTTGAAGAAAAAACTTTCAGACAATATCCTGTTTATAGGGTATTGTAGAGAATTACTCATAAAAGTCAGATTATTTTTATTTTTTTTATAGTGATTTGTTAATCAATGTGTTAGTTTTTTTTATTAAATTAGTATTCAAAACAAAACACTATGAAACAAATTTATCAATTCGTAACATTGCTGTGCTTTGTACCAATAGGTCTGCTGGCACAATATTCTCAAAGTTTTGATTCGGCAACAATGCCTGCCGATTGGACAGTAATTAATGGAGGAGATCCCGGAACCTGGGAAACCTGGACTTCCTATGATTCTTCATTCAATGCACCTCATTCAGGAACCCATTTTCTGGGATTGGAATATGGCAGTACTGCCCATGATGATTATGTCATTAGTCCTGCTATAGTAGTGACTGCAGGAGTATCGGATAAGCTTACTTTCTGGGCAAGAAACAGAGGAGCCGGGCTTGCAGAGACAGTGGATGTAAAAATCTCAACAACAACTCCTACCGTTGCAGGGCTTACCAATACGCTTGCTGCTGCAGTAAAGCCTCCTACTTCATGGAATCAATATACCTATGATCTGACCCCATATGTTGGACAAACTATTTACATTGCTTTTCATTCCACTACAACCGATATCTGGTTTATCGGGATAGATGATTTCCAGATTTCAGCAAACAGTCTATCGGTTTCTGATGCAAAAGCAGATAAAAGCCGGGCATCTATCTATCCAAGTCCGGTAAAAGATATCTTATACATCAAAAATAAAACGAAGATATCTGAAATCAATATTTATGATTTTAATGGAAAACTGGTGAAAAAAGAAATGATGAATTCAGAAAACGGAACGGTAAACGTAAGTGAACTGACTACAGGAAATTATATAGTAAAGGTCAAAGATAAAGAGGCTGAAAAAGGCTATAAGATTATTAAGAAATAAAACCTTTTATAATAGAATAAAAAAAGACGTTTCATCTGAAACGTCTTTTTATTTATTTTGGTAAACCTCTTTTTAAAGCAATTTCTGCCCTTTCAATGGCGAGCTTTTCTTTCCAGTCCATGTATTTACTTTTAAACTGTGATTTCATAACATCGTCAAATTTACGCTGTACAGTAAGATTCCATAAAGAATGAGCTTTTACTGCCCATGATTTGTCCCAGGCTCTTAAAGAAATAGAGAAACTTCCATCCAGATATTTCATCCAGTGCCACCATCCCGTAGGCATGAATAAAGTATCTCCGTGCTCAAGGTAACATTCAATTCCTTCTACACCATCCAGTGCCGGAAACTTTGTGAAGTCTGGATTTTCAATATCATAGTCCTCTAATGCATATGTTGCGTAAGGAATCTGATAAAGTCTTTCTCTCCATTTATAATCGAAAAGAAGAATATGTTTTCTTCCGTTGAAATGAGTATGGAAAATATGCGCCATATCAATATCAAAATGAAGGAATGTTTCAGAACCTTTTCCTCCGAAGAACATATTGGGATATTTATCCAGGAATCCTCCCATAAGCTCTTTAGGAGAAATATAATCTTCCAGAAGAGTCGGAGCAAATTTTATAGGGTCAAAAAGGAATATTCTGAGATCAGTAGGTTCCCGCTGAATGAGATCTATATAATCTCCAAATTTCATTTTTGCGGCAGAAGCATTGATGGGAGCTGAAGGGTCTGCTTTTGAGCTGTCATATAAAGGAACCTCTACATCTCCTACTACCTCCTTCATGTATTCCATCGTCCATTTTTGGTAAGCAGGCCACTTTTTTGCCATATTTTTGATGACAACGGGCCTTCTTGGCTTCAGATATTTTTCGTAGAATTCCTCTTTGGAAATCTCATCTACAACATCTATAGGCTTTAAAATAATTCCCATTTTAGTAAATTTATATGACAAAATTATTAAATAAATGTTAACGAGCCTCCTGTTTAATTTTTTTTTAATCTATGATTCAAATCAGATTTTACTATTTGGAATAGTTAAAAATATTATTTTTTTAGTTAATTGATTAAATTATTCTTTTTGTTGGCAAAATAGAGCCAGATTGACTTTATATTACATCAATGATCTAAAATAGTGCAAGATTTGAACAACAATTTTATTATTGATTGGTATGGAATATTTATTTAATGCATTGTTTTTTTGACAAATCATAAAATCGTAAATTTTAAAAAAGAGATTATGAAATAAATAAAAGTAATTTTTAATATAATTTATCTATAACGTTTTTGTTAAAATACAAAGAAATCAAGGACTATTTTTGTTAATTATAGGTAATAATTTAAAAGAAACTACAATTAGTTTTTTAATAGTTGTAAAAAACAAAATTATAACTATGTTTGTAGTGATAAAAGATTTAACTTTTAGATATAAAAGCCATCTTTATAAAAGTGTAACAAAAAACTACAATGATTAACTAATTGAGCAAATAATAAGTATGAAAAAAAATATTTCCTTATTTCTGATGCTTTTCTTTACTGTGCTCACTTTTGCACAAAAGACCGTTTCGGGAAAGATTACTGATGATGACGGGGTAGCAATACCAAGCGCCAGTGTTACTGTAGAAGAACCAGGTAAAGACGCTATTTTGGCTTACGGAATTACCAATTCTAAAGGGGAATACAAAGTGACCTTCACATCAGGTGAGGCTAATGTGGATCTAAAAGTGAAAGCATTCAATCAGAAACCTCTCACTAAGCAAATCAGTAACAGCGACCAGACGTTGAATTTTAAAATGCAGTCTGAAGCTACAGAAATTAAAGAAGTTCAGCTGAAAACAAAAATGATTACAGCCAGAGGTGATACCATTTCTTATGATCTTAAAGCGTTCAATTCCAAAAATGATAGAACTCTTGCTGATGTTATGAAAAAAATTCCCGGAATTGAAGTAAACAATGATGGAACAATTCTATATCAGGGAAATGCCATTAATAAATTCTATGTCAATGGGAAAGACCTGATGGAAGGCGGTTATGGAACAATTAACAACTCCCTTCCAAAAGATGCTGTACAGAAAGTAGAAGTACTGGAAAATCATCAACCGGTAAAAATCCTGCAGGATAAAGTCCCTTCAGATCAGGCCGCTATCAATATCAAGCTTAAAAACTCTGTAACCATGACAGGTAGAGGAGAAGTAGGAACCGGTTTCGGAGACCCATGGCTTTGGAATGTAAAACTGACTCCTATGTTTTTCGGACAGAAAAGCCAGTGGGTAGTCAATTACAAGACCAATAACATGGGCGAGCAGGTTGAAAATGAGGGGAATATTCTGGCGTTTGGAAATAGATTTGAAGGAAAAAGAATTAATGCCTCTCAAAATGATTGGCTAAATGTAGAAAATGGAGATGCTCCTAATCTTCCGGTGAAAAGATATCTGATGAATAATGTTCATTATTTATCTGCCAATTATCTTACCAACATTGATAAGAAAAAGGAATGGGAGCTTAAAGCGAATGCAAATTATACCAACAATGCTGTAGAGAGAGAGTCTTATAGCCAGACAGATTATTTTGGAGGAGCTTCTACTATTATAAAAACCCTGAATAATTTTTATACAGATAAAGCAAAAGGAGAATTAATATTTACAAAGAATGCCAAAAAAGGATTCTTTAAAAACACCACAAGCTTCTCTCAATATTGGAATGCAGATAGAGGAATTGTTGACAGAACAGATGCAAAAACAGGTATACAAAGAAATGCTAATGAGGGAGTTGAATCTCCTACAACATCATTCCAGAACTCATTGAGTACCATTATTCCATGGAAGGAAAAAATGGTAAATCTCTTATCTTATGTGAGCTACCAAACAGATAGACAGACTTTGGAAGTTTCTCCGTCATCTTATTTGGATATCCCTGGATTTAAACCAGTACCTAATACAGAGTTTGCTACACAGAGTTTAAGACTTAAAACTTTTGAAGCTAATCATTCTGCTAATATTGGTTTTTCTGCCAAAGGATGGACATTTACTCCTGAAGTCGGATTTAATTTTAAAAGTACGGGTCTGATGTCTGATTTGTTAAATGTGAAAGCAATCCCATCTACCAATCCTGATATTCAAGATCCCAAACCAGAGGCATATAGTAATGATTTAAATTACACCATAGCTACACCATACGGAAGTTTAGGGATAAATTATAAAAGTGAATCATGGATGATCTATGCTAATCTTCCGGTAAACTCAAACAATATTAAAGCGGATGATCCATTAAGACTCGTTTCAAAATCTGTAAATAAAGTAACCTTTGAACCTAATATTTTTGCACAATATTCATTTGCTTCATTCTGGAAAGCATCCGTAAATGCTAATATTAATAATAATTTTGGAGAAATAAATACAGCATATTCAGGGTTCTTAATGACGTCACCTGAGGGAATTAGAGCAATGGATGTTAACAATCCAATTCCTCAGAATAACAATAAATCTGCAGGAACAAGAATAGAATACAGAAATCCATTAAATAATTTATTCTTCAATGTTAATTACAGATATTCTGATGCAAAGAGAAACTTAATTTCGAATCCAGTGATTAATGGCGGCGGATATACCATAATGAAATATAAAGAGCAGGACAATCATGTATTAAATAATGGATATAGCGTAGAAGTTGGAAAATATTTTCCAAAGTTTAAAACGAACGCATCTCTTAGCTATAGCAACAATACGACAGAATCTGATGCCTTTTTGAATGATAAATCCTATACCAATAAAAACAACGGCCAGTCATTTGGAATTAAATTTAATAATACCTATTTCAGTTGGATGAGCGTTGATTATAATGCAAGTCTTACCAGAACAAAACAAACAAGTGTTGGAGAATTAAACTCAAATGCTACCAGAACAGGATTTACCCATAATCTAGGGATTTTCTTCTATCCTATGGAAAGTCATACTGTTGGATTCAATTGGGATCAGGTAAATACAAATGCAGCAGGTCAAAAATATCATAATGGATTCTATGATCTTTCATATCAGTTTACTTGGACTAAAAAGAAAATTGATTTTGAATTGAAATGGATGAATATCGCGAACAAAAAAGTTTTTGAAACCTATAATATTAATACTATAAATATTGAGTATACAAGATATCAGCTTCGCCCTAGTCAAGTTATGTTAACAGTAAAATTCAATTTTAAATAATAAGAAAACCAATCCGTCAGGATTGGTTTTTTGTTGAGATATAATGATGTATTAAAATTAAAAGCTTTGCTGGTCAGCCGAAGGCCCATAGCTTCCCGGCAAAGGAATGTTGTTCAGTCTGTAATACACACCCAGTTGAGCCCTGTGATGGGTAATCTGATTTAAAGCATGTCGGATCGCCCCATATTTACTCCAGCTTGCCAGTTCATGGCCGTCATTTTTAATAGTCCAGCTGGGATTTAGATCATCTTCAGTACTGTTTTCCAATGCAGTTTTTGCTGACTGATAATCATCCTCCAGTTTTTTCATAAGATCTTCTTTTGTTGAAAGAACTGTTGGTTTATAATCGCCTTTACCAAAATCCAGTTCAGAAGTTTTCAAAATAGTGTTTGGCCATTCAAAAACTTCTACAAGATGAGTGGCAAGAGGCATCATTTTCATACTTTTTTCATGGGGAGCGAAATCATTTTTTCCTTCAGGAAACAATTCAAT
The DNA here is from genome assembly GCF_018362995.1 of Chryseobacterium indologenes. NCBI lineage: Bacteria > Pseudomonadati > Bacteroidota > Flavobacteriia > Flavobacteriales > Weeksellaceae > Chryseobacterium > Chryseobacterium indologenes. The sequence continues at coordinate 3,344,156 of NZ_CP074372.1, read as the reverse complement.
AAACTTTTTTGTGGTTTTAAATTCTCCTTCCAGTTCGGATTTTAATTGAGATAAAGTGTCCATAATGTTTTGTTTTTTAGAAACTTAAAGGTAAGTGTTTTGAAAATGAAAATGTTTTAAGAGAATCATAATTTTTTACGATCCTCTACAATATGGAATACATCAACAGATCCTTCAAAAAAATAAAATTTGAAAAAAAGTGTAACAAAATCACAACAACCGGTACTAATTATATAAACTTGCTACAATGAAAAAGTTATTCTCCGTATTTCTTATTGCTCTTTTTGCCTTTGCGGGAGCTCAGGAGTCAAAAGAAACAGCTAACCGTTTCTTTTATGAACTGACTTTTAAACCTAAGAAAGATTCAGCGAAGCTGGATAAGGTCATTACAATTTTAGATATTACACCTAAGAAATCAATCTATCAGGATTATACCATGCCAGCGCAGGATTCCATCATTAAAGTTCAGGTAGAAGAGATGGAAAAGACTAAGACTTTCAAGGACATGAGTAAGATGATAAGATGGCCGAAATTTTCCTATAAAATCATCAAAAATTATCCTGAAATGAAGATGCAGTATGTTGACAAAATCAGCAGAAATTTTTTCTCTTATGATGATGATGTAAAATTACAGTGGAATATTTTACCTGAAAAACAAAAAATAGGTACTTATAATGCCCAAAAAGCAACCACAGAGTTTGGAGGAAGAACCTGGACAGCTTGGTTCAGTTCAGATATTCCTTTTCAGGATGGACCCTATAAATTCTATGGCCTACCAGGTTTAATTGTAAAAGTAGAAGATACGGATAAAAATTATTCTTGGCAGTTAAGCGGAAACAAAAAAATAGAAAACTATGACGAGATTTCTTATGCTGATAAAATTAATGCCAAAATGGGAATGTCTAGTAATTCTATAACTCCGACAACTAAAGAAAAATTTCAAAAATCATATGATGCCTTTAAGGCAGATCCTTTTGCGGAATCACGTCCTTATATGACTGCTGAAACAATGAGTAAACCAATGCCAGGTACGGATGGAACAATTGGAGACTTTATGAAGAGAATGGAAAAGCAAGTGAAAGATTTCTTCGGAGCCAATAACAATCCAATAGAAAAAGAGCAAGCTTCTGAGAAGAAGAAAAAATAAGCATTCATATCAACTAAATTATATTTTGAATCACCCCAGATACAGCAATGTATTTGGGGTGATTTCTTTTATGTCAAAACGTTATTTAGATTAAATTTAAATAGCGTATATTTGCAGGACTAAAAATTAGGCTTTGAAAGAGAAAGGATTACATAAATTAAGTGGATTCCCTAAAAACAAAATGGGGAAGATATTGGGGTATGATAATGACCATCTTAAAATGCCCAATAAAATCATTGAAATGGGGCTTCTTCCGGAAACCGCTTTCAGGATTTTGTATCAGGCTCCGTTCAATGGGCCCATGTATGTAGAATTTGGAGCAGAAAAAAGCCGGATTGCTCTTCGTGAGGAAGAAGGAGATTACATCATTGTTGAAGAATTGAATTAATGCAGGAAAACAAGAAAAAACAGATACTTTTAGTCGGAAATCCTAATGTAGGAAAGTCAACGGTTTTTAATACGCTTTGTAACAAAAAGCAGAAAACCGGAAACTATGCCGGCGTTACCGTTGCAAGCCATTCGGGGAACTATACCTATAAAGATCAGGATGTTGAGGTTATTGACCTTCCGGGTTCTTACAGCGTATATCCGAGCTCAGAAGATGAAGCTATTTTTTCCAAATACCTTATTGACGAGCAGAAAAACTATGCAGGTGTTGTGTATATTCTTGAAGCATTAAGTTTAAAAAGAGGGCTGCTTCTGTTTCAGCAGATTCAGGACCTTGGTATTCCAATGATTCTGATTGTCAATCAGATTGATCAGGCGGAAAGAAGAGGAATCTCCATTGATATTCAAAAATTTTCCGAAGCATTAGGAATTAAAATTATTCAGACCAATGCCAAGGAGCAGATCGGGATTGAGGAAGTAAGAGAAGCTGTTTATAACAATGAATTTGTAAAAACAGATAAGGTTTCTTTTGAAACACCGAACGAACATAGAGATTTTATTCAGAAACTGGCAGCGCATAAAGGTTTCGATAATGAATATAAAGCCTGGATGAGCCTTTCACTGGGTACTGACCTGGGCAGAATAAGTTCTGTAATGGAACAGCTGAATGAGGCAGATACAAAAAGCCTGGTTCCAAAAAGATTACAGGTTCAGGAAACGGTAAGAAGATATCAGAATGTAGACAGAATACTGGAAGATGTAATTTCTAAAAAAGCTCAATTCAAAGAATTATTAACCGAAAAACTGGATAAAGTTTTAGTACATAAATTCTGGGGTTATGTAGTCTTTTTAGCTATTTTGCTGATTATTTTCCAAAGCGTTTTCTTTCTGGCAGAATATCCAATGAGTTGGATAGAAGAAACATTCTCATGGCTGGCAGCATTTACAAGCGAACACCTTCCGGAAGGACCTGTTAATTCACTTGTTTCCAACGGAATTGTTCCCGGAATTGGAGGGATTGTGGTTTTTGCACCACAGATCGGAATCCTGTTGTATTTCCTTTATCTGCTGGAAGACTCAGGATATATGGCAAGAGTTGTATTTCTGATGGACAGATTGCTTCGTCCCTTTGGACTTAACGGAAAAAGTATTGTCCCACTTGTATCAGGAACGGCCTGTGCTATTCCTGCGGTAATCTCTACCAGAAACATTGAAAACGTGAAAGAAAGATTGCTGACGATATTGGTAACGCCATTTATGACCTGTTCTGCGAGACTTCCGGTGTACAGTATTATTATTGGGCTGATCATCTCAGAAGGAACATTTTTAGGAATAAAATATAAGGCGCTGGTTCTGATGGGAATGTATCTTCTGGGCTTCCTGGTTGCTTTATTCTCAGCAGCAATCCTTAAAAGATTTATTAAAAGTAAAGGAAAAACATATCTGGTAATGGACCTTCCTGCTTATAAAAAACCACTTTTCGGGTATGACTTTAAAATGGTTTTAGGAAAAGTATGGGACTTTATTACAGGAGCCGGAAAAATCATTTTCATTGTAAGTGTCATCATCTGGTTCCTGAGTTATTTCGGGCCAAGCCAGAAAACAAATGAACTGGTCGCTACAGACGTTCATCTGGATCATTCTTACCTTGCCAAAATGGGTAAAGGAATAGAACCTGTAATCGCTCCACTGGGCTACGACTGGAAAATGGGAGTGGGAATTCTTACTAGTTTCGTGGCAAGAGAAGTGTTCGTAGGAACAATGTCTACCCTTTACAGTCTGGAGGATGACGCTCCGGAAGTAAAAGTAATTGATAAAATGAGAAGAGATGTGAAACCAAACGGAGAAAAAGTCTTCAGTTTTGCAACCGGAATCTCGGTTCTTCTATTCTATGCATTTGCAATGCAGTGTGTTTCTACACTTGCAGTAGTCTACAGAGAAACCAAAAGCTGGAAATGGACCGGCTTTCAGGTGGTTATGATGACAGGTTTGGCATATTTTGTGTCGATGATAGTATATCAGATTTTAAAGTAATGGACTCATCACTAATTTTTCAGTACGTACTTATCCTATTAATTGTAGCATTCGCCTGTTACTCTTTATTTAAAGTACTTAAAAAGAATTTCGCACCTAAGAAATTCAGCTCCAAAAGAACAAACTGCGATAAAGATTGTGGCTGTTCTTAATTTTAGGTTTATCGGATAATTGAAAAAAATGTAGTAATTTCATTTTTCTAATGTAAATTATTAATTTGAATTTCTTAAAAACAGGTTCTCTAGTCCTATTTTCTTTATTCGGGGCTCAGGGTAAAGCACAATCCGATACCATAAATACTAAGTCTTATGCAGACCAGGTAATGGTTCGTGTGAATCTTGATACCAATATTGAGAACTATGTTTTTTCATCAGGAGAAGGAAAGAGTGCCTTCAAGATGGACCTGTCAATCAACAATAAAACCAAAACATCATTTTCAATTGATTATAGAATAATAAGTGCGACAGTATCTTTTGCTCCCAGATTTTTAGATGGAAATAATGATGATGAAATGAAGGGAGAAAGTTCTTATACCGATTTTAGTTTCAGGTTTTTTCCCGGAAGATTTATCCAGAATGTTTATTATAAAAATGTAAGTGGTTTTTATGTGGAAAACATGAAAGACCTGTCTCCGGAATGGCAGGAAGGAAGAGATCCCTATATTCAGTTTCCTGATTTAAGAGTACAAACCTTTGGAGGATCTACCTCCTATATTCTCAATAAAAACTTTTCAGCAAGAAGTATCTACACGCAGGGAGAATGGCAGTATAAAAGCAGCGGAAGCTGGGTTCCTTTTGTGGACTATGACCTTACTATTTTCAGAAATAAAATTGATGGTGTAAAAAGCAAAGAGACGCAATATAATATCGGAGGGAATATCGGATATTTCTATAATTGGGTAATAGGCAAGAATGTCAATATTTCACCTTATCTGGCTGCTGGAATAGGAGGGAAATTCTCAAGTTACAGAGATCTTGATAACGGAGGATCCAAAGAAAATGCGCAGTATGCAACGATAAGAATGCAGGGTGGGCTTCATATTGGTTATAATACAGATCGGTTTTTATTTGGTGGTAAAATGAATTTTAATACGCATGCCTATGACCAGAAAAATAACCAGACCGTAGAAAATAATAACCTATATGGTTTGTTATACATAGGTTATCGTTTTGCGCCACCAAAAGTTGTAAAAAATACCTACGATAAAATCCAAAAAAAGATTCCCGTTCTATAAGTTGAAAGGTCTTTTAAGTATCTTTGCGTTGGAAAATTTAGAAAGAACAAAATAAAAGTAAAAACATCATGTCATTAATAAAATCTATTTCCGGAATTCGCGGAACCATTGGCGGTAAAGTAAGTGATAACTTAACACCGCTGGATGTAGTAAAATTCGCTTCCGCATTCGGAACCTGGCTTCAGAATAATAAAAATAAAAAAGACCTTACCCTTGTCATCGGAAGAGATGCCAGAATTTCTGGTCAGATGGTTTCTTCTTTGGTAACTGCTACATTGCAGGGATTGGGAATAAATGTAATAGACCTTGGACTTTCTACAACACCTACAGTGGAAATAATGGTTCCTGAACTTAATGCAGACGGAGGAATCATCCTTACCGCTTCCCACAATCCAAAACAGTGGAATGCACTTAAGTTATTAAACGAAAAAGGAGAATTCATCACCGGGGAAAACGGAGCTGAAGTACTGGCTTTGGCAGAAAGTGAAGACTTCAACTATGCAGAAGTAGATGATCTTGGAAAATATGAAACAAGAGACGATGCTTTTGATATCCATATCCAGCAGATTCTGGATTTACCCATGGTAGATGTAGAAGCAATCAAAGCTAAAAACTTTAAAGTAGCCCTGGATGCGGTAAACTCTACAGGAGGTATTGCCATTCCTATGCTTTTGGACAAATTAGGTTGTGAAACCATTAAATTATACTGTGAGCCTACAGGCCATTTCCCACACAATCCTGAACCTTTGAAAGAACATTTGGGAGACATCTGCGAATTGATGAAAAAAGAAAATGCAGACGTAGGAGTAGTGGTAGATCCGGATGTAGACAGATTAGCTCTGATTGATGAAAAAGGTGAAATGTTTGGTGAAGAGTATACATTGGTTGCAGTTGCTGATTACTTATTGAAACACAAAAAAGGAGCAGCTATTTCCAATCTTTCTTCCAGCCGTGCTTTGAGAGATGTTGCACGTTCGCATGACTCAGAATATTTTGCCAGTGCTGTGGGAGAAGTAAACGTTGTTACTTTAATGAAAGAGAAAAATGCAGTCATTGGAGGAGAAGGAAACGGGGGAATTATCTATCCTGATTTACATTATGGAAGAGACTCTTTAGTAGGAGTAGCTTTATTTTTAACTCATTTGGCCAAAGAAAACAAAACAGTCTCTGAGCTAAGAGCAGGATATCCAAGTTATTTCATGGGTAAAAAGAAAATAGAACTGACTCCGGAAATTGATGTAGACGCTATCTTAAGCAAAATGGAGCAGGAATATCAGAATGAAGACGTTTCTACTGTAGACGGCGTTAAAATAGACTTTGAAAACAACTGGGTTCACCTTAGAAAATCTAATACAGAACCGATTATCAGAATTTATACAGAAGCTCACTCTCAGGAAGAAGCAGATCAGTTAGGTGATGATATCATTGCTAAAATTAAAAGTTTAATCTAAAATATATAAGAACGGACATTTGTTCCGTTCTTTTTTTATATCAGGTATGTTTGAGCATATTAAAAACAGGTTTCCTTTCCCTAAAGAAAAATGGAGAAAATTTCTGGGCAGCTTTGAACGTATGGAAGTTCCAGCCAAAACCTTGCTTTTAAAAGAAGATGAGGTTTCCTGCAATGCCTATTATATTGAAAAAGGAATCGTAAGAGCCTGGTATAATAATGACGGAAAAGATGTCACTTTCCAGTTTTTTCTTGAAAATACAATGTTTTCCTCCCTTGAAAGCTTCAAAAAAGGCTTACCGAGTATGGTGTCATTTGAAACCATAGAACCCTGCATCTTATACAAAATTGATAAACCCGATGTAGAGGCCTTCCTGGATGACGTCTATGAAAATCCTGAGCTCAGAAACCTGTTTATGGATGCTCTTTTTGAAAGGGTATTCGATTATATGAAACATTTCTTTTCCTTTATTAAAGATACACCACAGCAGCGGTATATCAATCTGACCAAAACCAAGCCGGAAATTATTAAAAGAGTTCCCCAACATTATATTGCTTCCTATCTGGGCATTACGACGGTGCATCTCAGCAGGATCAAAAGCAAAATATTGAAAGAGAGACTGGGATAAGCAGGAAGATGGAAGCCAGAAGCCGGAAGTTTAAAAAGGGACTGTATAAATTTTGGCTCATCTTAAACGCAAGGTTTGCAAAGAATAATACATGTTGTTGAATAAGGTCGCAAAGGCGTTTCCCTCAGCAACGATTGTTCATTGCTGAACGAAGTGCCCTTGCGAACAAATAATAATCACAATATCATGTTCCTGGCGTGCTCCGCGTTTTAAATCTATTATCGGGGTTATAACTTTTTCCCTCATTCTTCCAGCTTCCTTTCCCAAACTGATAACAAATGTTATCGTTTCATAGCATTCATCCCTTATAATTTTGTATAAAAATTAAAAGAATGAAAGCAGCAGTAGTATTTGATAAAGCAAGTATTCCTCAATATGCAGATTTCCCGGAACCGGAAACAATACAGGAAAATGAAATTTTAGTATCTGTAAAAGCAGCGTCTATTAAAAATCTTGACAAAGCCAGAGCAGGAGGAAATCATTATTCAACAGAAAATAAGGAACATCAGCCTACAATTATAGGGACCGATGGAGCAGGATATCTGGAGAATGGAAATAAAGTCTATTTTTTCAGTAAGAAAGGAACCGTAGCTGAAAAAGCGGTGGCCGATAAAAAAATGATGGTCCCGATTCCGGAAGAACTGGATTTTTCTATAGCAGCAGCATTACCCAACGCGGTTATGGGATCAGCAATGGCTTTAAAATTCAAGGCGGGATTGCAGCCTGGAAATACAGTATTGATCAATGGAGCAACAGGAGTTACAGGAAGAATTGCCGTCCAGATTGCCAAATTATATGGCGCCCGAAAGATCATCGTTACCGGAAGAAATGAAGAATCCTTGCAGGCTTTGCGTGAACTGGGAGCTGATGAGGTGGTTTCTCTCAAACAGGATGATCATGACTTTAAACAAAAAATAAAAGAAATTCACCAGCAGACTCCTATAGATGTTGTTTTGGACTATATCTGGGGCCATTCTGTAGAAATGATATTGTCCGCTTTCAAAGGAGACGGAACGTTTTCCCACAAAACAAAACTGGTAACAATAGGAGGAATGAGCGGTGATACCACTCAACTGTCTTCACAGATTCTCAGAGGAACTGATATTCAGATTTCAGGATCAGGATTGGGCAGCTGGACGAAAGAAGAATCTGCGCGGCTGTTTACTGAAATCATTCCGGAAATGTATCAGGCAGCCGTAGAAGGAAAAATTAAAATGGAAACAGAAGACGTTGATATTAAAAATATCGAAACCGTGTGGAATGCTGAGATACAAAGCGGAAAACGTCTGGTCATAAGAATTTAACCCCAATTTCCATTTTTTTATCCACAATCCTTTTATCGGTTTTCTTTTTTTACTATTTTTATAATAGAAATTTATGAACTGGAAAATTCAAAAAAAAGTTGCAACTTTGCATAAATATTTGAATATCAGTTTCAGATGTATTATTAACTAACCGTTTGCCGAGGTTTGTAAGCAAATTCAGACATCAGGCCGACAAAGAGGACACTATTGGAAGAGTATTTTGGAAATGAACTTGTAAAAAAGTTCGAGGAAATGATGGAAAACAATGACGAATTCTACTTTGATACAGAAGAGTTGGAAGACATTATTGTTTATTATTTGGAGCTTGGTGATTTTAATTACGCTGATATGGCGGTTAATTATGGACTTAAGCTTCATCCCAATTCATTGGATATCAAGATCAAAAGACTTGAGATCCTTTTGGAGTGGGAAGACTATAATATGGCGAAGGAACTTATCAACGAGCTGAAAGGTGCTTCTATGGAGAACACAGACTTTTTGGTTTGTTACGCTAAATATTATTCGAGCTTAGGAAATCCCAGAAAATCCATTGAAATTTGTAAAAAAGCTTTGACATTAGAGGAAGAAGAAAACTTTCTCCACAACTTTATTGCGGATGAATATGTGAATCTCGGAGATCCTTTTAACGCACTTAAACATTACAGAAAAGCACTGAAAGAAGATCCTACGGATGAATATTCGCTGGAAAACTGTATGGTGTGCTTCAGTGACCTGAATAAGAGCGAGGAGGCTATAGCCTTTCTTAATGAATATTTAGATGAATTCCCTTATTCTGAAACCGCCTGGTTTGAATACGGACAATTCTATTTCAACAGAAAAAATTATGATGAAGCCATAAGAGGCTACGATTATTTGTTGGCAATCAACTCAAACTCTGTAGGAGTATATGCTAATAAATCAGCCTGTTATGAAGCTATGGGACAATACCAGAAAGCTATTGAGACTTATGAAGAAATGCTGGAGCTGGAATACACGAAAGCATTTACTTTTTATAAGATCGGTTTGTGCAATAAGGCATTAAAACAGCCTATTTTAGCTTTAAATGCATTCCAGAAATCATTGAGAGAAGACCCTCAGTTTTATCTTGCGATGATGGAGCAGTCTTATCTTTACGAAGAAATGGGCGGAATGTCTGAAGCATTGCATTATGCCAAAGAAGCTACCCAGCTGAATGAAAATAACCTTGACTACCAAAAAAGGCTAGCGTTTCTTTTCATCGATTCAGGGAAGTTTGAAGAAAGCCTTTCCTGTCTTAAAAAGCTGGTGGATGCAGAGCCTACAAGGTTCTACAACTGGTATGCCTACTCAGAAGTTTTGATGTTGGTAGGAGAGTACGAAGATGCAGTAACTGTTTTGAACAGTGCCATAAAAAAACATCACAGAGCTGAGCTGTTTTATCAGTTGAGTAACTGTTTTTTCAATCTGAAAGATCAGGATAAAGGAACAGAATCACTTCAGAAAGCGTTAGACCTTGATCCGTCTTTAGTTAAGGATATGCAGAAAAAATATCCTTTCATTAAAGATGAAGTGAAAAAGGTTAAAGCGACTAAAGTGAAGAAAAAGAACTAGATTAATCTAAAAATAATAGAAAAACCTGCAGAAGTGCAGGTTTTTTTTATTGATAATTGTATTCGTAGATGAATTTATCAGGGGTACTTGTATTGGGGTTTCCATTGATATCAAGAGATTGCCTGTCTTCTACAGAAGGATACCCTGCGGTATTAAAAGTAGTGGTATATTTATGAGAAGTTGTTCCGGTTGTGGTTCCTCCGCCTACTGTGGTGCTGGTAAACTGTCCTTTATAAGTGCTTAAGTTATTCTTTATATTTGAAAACAGCATGCTTACCCCATCGCTTTCATTTCCATTGAATATAATTTTATCAAAGCCTTTTATATTCTTAAAAGGATAGTTTTTATCCGTATAAGTGTACGTTTCCGTTTCTGTATAGTTGACAGTGTTTCCATTCACAGTTCCCGTCCCTGAGCCTATATTGCTTACCATATTTCCATTGCTGTATGTAAAAACACTGTTGATTACAGAGGATCCTGCAGCCCCGGAATTCGTTTGTTTTTTTACGTTAATTTCTGTAGTACTTGCGTAGGTATAAGTAAATGTAACCGTGTTTTGTACTGTACCGGTAAGAGAATATTCTTTGGTAATGGCAGAAGCCATACGGCCATTAGAATATCCGTATTCAACCGTGCTTTCAAGAACGTTGTTTTCGTAATGTTTAATCCCGGTGACATATTCGTCAGTATAAGTGAATTCAATTCTTTGCCCATGATTAATGTTGTTGATCATGCTGATGATTTTGGTTCCGTTGTAATTGATTTTCATTACAATACCGTCCATAGTCATTTTTGTAGGAAGAATGACGTTTTGAGTGGAAGGATCACTGTTATCAAACGGAGCATCATCACGCGTAGAAGAACACGAAAGTGTTAATAAGGCTATTGAGCCACAAAGTAGAATTTTTTTCATAGTTATAAGTTAAATCGGTCAAATATAATTTAATTTATAATATGATTTTATTTTTTTGGATTTGTTCTTAAAAATAGAAGTCCGGCAATAATAATTCCTGCTCCCATAAACTGTAAATAAGTGAGTTTTTCGCCATCTAAAATTCCCCATATAATAGCAACAATAGGCATTACTAAGGTAACTGTTGATGCAAAAAGAGGCGAGGAAACTTTCAGCAAACGGTAATTCATCATCATCGCCAGTCCCGTTCCGAAAACAGATAAAAGGCTCACAAACATAAGCCCAAGCAGATTGTCTTTGGAAAAGGTGAACTCCGAGAAGAATCCGGTGCTGGTTAATGCAATAATGGAAGGAAATAATAAAACAAATGAGAAAACAAAGGCAGATAGAATGGTGGAAGAAACTTCCATAAGCTTTGATTTTACAGTTGTTGTACTCAGAGCATAGCATAAAGTAGCCAATAATAGCAGTAAAATCGGAATCATTTTCAATTCTCCGCTGTCACCCCCTCCGAATGCAAGAATACAGACTCCGGTAAAGCTTATCAATGTAACTATGATCTGTTTTTTGGTTGTTTCAAACTTCCATACCAATGCTCCTACAATAATCACAAAAATAGGCATCATAGAGTTGATGATCCCCGCAATACTGCTGCTCACTTCGGTTTCCGCAATGGGAAAAAGGAACATTGGGATAAAATTTCCGGTAAAAGCTGCCAGAATTAACCATTTCAGATGTTTTTTAGGGAAAAGCTTATAATTGGAAATAGCAACCGGAAGTAAAATAATCCCGGCAATCAGAACCCTTAAAGATCCTACCTGAAAAGGATTAAAATGCTCCAGAGATTTTTTGATTAAAATAAAGGATGATCCCCAGATAATACTCAGGATAATCAGAAGAACCCATTTTTCTTTATCCGCGTTCATTATTTTCGTGTAAGATTTTTAGAAATTCTTTTTTAGGAATCATTTTAGCACCCAGGCTTTCGAGGTGCTCTGTATGAGATTGACAATCAATTAATTCAATAGTATTTTTATTGCTTTCTACAAAATGGATAAATCCTGCTTTGGAAGCATTACTCACTTTAGCAAACATGCTTTCCCCGCAAAAAACATTTCCAATCTGAAGTCCGTAAAAGCCACCCACAAGCTCTTCATCCTGCCACACTTCAATACTTTTGGCTAAACCATATTCATGAAGCTGGATAAAAGTATTCATCAGCTCATCAGAAAGCCATGTTCCGGACTGCCCTTTTCGGTTCGCCTTTTGACAGTTCCTGATGACTTCCCTGAAGTTTTTATTCTCTGAAAAAGTAAAAACATTTTTGTTTAATATCTTTCTCATTGATTTTGAGACTTTTAATTCTTCCGGAACAAGAACGAATCTTGGATCCGGACACCACCATAGAATTTCTTCTCCGGGGTTGTACCAGGGAAAGATACCCAGTTGATAAGCAAACCAAATGCGCTCTACAGACAAGTCACCTCCAAAAGCAACCACTCCTTCATGACCGTCATACAGCTCAGGGTCAGGAAATGAAATCTCGTTTTCGTCTAATTGAACCATGCTTAGAAAAAAAATCCCACTTCAAAAAGCAGGATTTATATTTGATCTTATATTCTTTAATTAAAAAGGTAAATCATCATCATCATCTCCGGCAAACGGATTTTCGTTTGAAACTGGAGTTGCAGATTGCTGAGACATTGCCTGAGTAGGTTCTGAAGCATTTTCAGAAACTTTCTCTACTCTCCACCCTGTAATAGAGTTGAAGTATTTAGTTTCACCTTGAGGAGAAACCCATTCTCTACCTCTGATGTTGATTCCTACTTTTACGTTTTCTCCTTCTTTAAGGTTATCTAATAAACTGATTTTATCAGACAAAAATTCTATGTTTATCGGCTGTGGATACTGTTCTTGAGTTAAAATAACCATTTCTCTTTTTTGAAACCCGCTCGCAAATGTTTGAGCATCAAAAAGTTTCTTTACCGTTCCTTGTAATTCCATATCGTAAATATTAACGATGTAAAAGTAAGAAAATGAAATGTAATAAAAGGTGCCGTGAAAAAAAAATGTAGAAATTTTAATTTTTTTTCTTGAAAAGTTTGGTAGTAAAGGAAATTGCCCTATATTTGCACTCACAAAAACGAAGCAAGCTCTTTAAAACTTACAATATAAAAAACCAGCGGATGTGGTGTAATTGGTAGCCACGCCAGACTTAGGATCTGGTGCCGTGAGGCGTGGGGGTTCGAGTCCCTTCATCCGCACTATGCGAAAATAGCTCAGCTGGTAGAGCACAACCTTGCCAAGGTTGGGGTCGCGGGTTCGAATCCCGTTTTTCGCTCCACACCATGCCCTGGTGGTGGAACTGGTAGACACGCAGGACTTAAAATCCTGTGTCCGCAAGGACGTACGGGTTCAAGTCCCGTCTGGGGTACAAGACCCTCTGTAATATCTTACGGAGGGTTTTTTGTTTTAATAGAGAGTGTTCTTTAAATAAAATTTTTATATTTGTAAGAAATATAGCCTGAATCTGTAAATTCAGATCAGCAAACCAGCGGATGTGGTGTAATTGGTAGCCACGCCAGACTTAGGATCTGGTGCCGTGAGGCGTGGGGGTTCGAGTCCCTTCATCCGCACTATTCTAAAATATTTTTAGAATCATTGAGAAGGTTGGAACCTCTGGTTCGGATCTTTTTTTTTGCCCACACCATGCCCTGGTGGTGGAACTGGTAGACACGCAGGACTTAAAATCCTGTGTCCGCAAGGACGTACGGGTTCAAGTCCCGTCTGGGGTACAAGTCCCTCTGTAATTGATTACGGAGGGATTTTTTATTTTATAACCTTTATGATATCTATCTGTTTCCTGTTTTCTTTTCCAATCTTTCCAGTCTTTCAAAAATATCTGAGAAAATATTCTTGTTGGCTGTTGAAACATATCCTACAATCTTATAATATTCTTGAATATCTTCGTTTACTGATTGATTTTCAGTTGCATGTAGTAGTGTTCCATTGCTATAAACCAGTAATTTATTAGTTGCATCTGTATTCACATCGCATTTATTCAGAAATACAACGTCTCCGTATTGATATTGTGATAATAATTGTTTTTCTGTAGTAAATTCATAGATCAAATCAACGGATGCTAATATTTTTTGCAAAATTGATGCATTGGAACCATTACTCTGTGCTATTACCTGCATTTCCTGATCATTCTGGATTGAAAGTTCCGGGAAAAGCATAAGCTGGTCCGTATTCGAAACACTTCCTAATTCATCTGTCTGTAGAGTTTCTGTCAGAAATTTATCAAGATTAAGGTTGAAATGATTGGCAACTTTCAGTATGGTTTCGATTTTTGGTTCTGCACGTCCTTCCTCATAAGAGCTTATCACCCCTCTGTTTAAATCAAATAAGTCTGCAAAAGCCTTTTGGCTTAATCCCTTCACTTGCCTTATTTTTTTAATATTACTTCCAAAGAAGCTCATGTTGTCTAAAATTTTTTGCAAATATAGTGAATGCGGATAAACGATTGATAAAAATATTTGCAATTCAAAATATACTATCTAAAAATTCCAGCCATCAGAATACAATCTGTACCCACAATATTGTATACTTCTGTATCTGTATCCAAACTTAAAGACTTCATAATTTTGTTAAGTAAGAAGAGTACTTATGGAAAAGATAATTCAACGTCAGGTACAGATTCAGTATGCCGAAGCTTATATTTCGGACATGCCGGAACTTAAAAAGATTTTCCTGCAAATGAAGGAAGTAAAGAAAGTAGACTCCAATTTCGGACTTCCTTTTGTGTTGGCGAAAAAGAAAAATGAGACCATTGCATTTGCAAGTCTTATTGTGAATGAAAAGAATGAAATCTCTTTTAAAATATATGATAAAAACAAAATGTCAGAAGCTGAAAAGAGAAACTTCTTCTCCAATACTGAAAGATATTTTAAAAATAATGACACCCCTAATTTCAGGGATCCGGAACAACTCAAAAGCAGTATCAGCAGAATGATCAGCTGGCTGAATCTTGAATAAAGCCATGATAAAATTGTACATTTACTTAAAACCGTAATGCAATGCCGAAAGATGTTCTGTACCTTAAAATAGCCAACTCTGTCACAGAGCAGATCAAAAGTGAAACCCTGCAGTTTGGAGACAGGCTGCCTTCACTGAGAAGTGCCCAGAAATTATACAATGTAAGCCTGAATACCATAAAACAGGCTTATATGGAACTTGAGAGCCGGTCTCTGGTAGAATCACGTCCTAAATACGGATATTATGTAAGCCAGACTTCCCAACGGAAGCTTGCTCTGCCGTCTGTGGCTCAAATGAAGCTTTCGGACGGGAAAAATACGCCTCAGGATCTTTTTGACAAAGTATTCGGAACGATTGCGGGTACAGATGTAACGCAGTTTGCTCTGGGAATTCCAGGAAAAAGCCTTCTTCCGGTAGCCAAGATGAAAAAATGCATGATTGATGTAGTGAAGAGGAAAAGTGACAGCGGAGTTAATTACGAGTCCGTACAGGGAAGTGAGCAGCTTCGGCGCGAAATTGCTAAGTGGTCCATGGTCATGGAAGGAAAAATTACAGAAGATGACCTGGTGATTACATCCGGAGCGATGAACGGAGTAT
This sequence comes from Chryseobacterium indologenes, assembly GCF_018362995.1. Lineage (NCBI taxonomy): Bacteria > Pseudomonadati > Bacteroidota > Flavobacteriia > Flavobacteriales > Weeksellaceae > Chryseobacterium > Chryseobacterium indologenes. Next base: position 3,328,833 of record NZ_CP074372.1, on the reverse strand, counting down.
ATCATTGTCTGATGGCAGTTACTAAACCGGGAGATTGCGTAGCGGTGGAAAGTCCGGTCTACTTTGGAATCCTTCAGGCTATTCATTTATTAGGATTGAAAGCCGTAGAAATTCCTACTCATCCCATTACAGGAGTAGATCTGGATGCTTTAAAAAAAGTACTCCCCAAACTTTCTGCATGCTGTTTTGTGGTCAATTATAACAATCCGTTAGGGTTTCAGATGCCTGATGAGAACAAAAAAGAACTGGTAAGAATGCTTACTGAGCAGAATGTTCCGCTGATTGAAGATGATGTCTACGGAAATATCTATTTTGGAGCAGGAAGACCAAAACCCTGTAAATTTTATGATGAAGCAGGAATTGTAATGTGGGTAGGTTCCGTTTCAAAAACACTAGCTCCCGGTTTTAGGACAGGATGGGTGGCCCCCGGAAAGTTTAAAGATAAAATTATCCGTCAGAAGCTCGTGCAGACCGTTTCCAGTCCTTCATTATTTTCAGATATAATCTCAGATTTTCTTGCGCATGGACGGTACGATCATCATTTGAGAATGTTCAGGAAAAAACTCTACGCCAATTATCTTCAGATTCAGAAATCTGTGATTGAGTATTTTCCGGACAATACCAAAATTTCAGAACCAAAAGGCGGTTTTATGCTCTGGCTGGAGCTGGACAAGAGAATTTGTACAGAAGATCTCTATGATGTCGCTTTTGAACAGAAAATAAACTTTGCACCCGGAAGAATGTTTTCACAATATAATCAGTATCAGAACTGCATGCGTTTGAACTATGCACTGGAATGGACAGACAGGGTGGAAAGTGATCTGGAAAAACTGGGAAAAATGATAAAAAACAGAATTTAATAAATTTTATAGTGATGAATGATATTAAGAATGAAGTAAAAATTGTAGCCTATGAACCTCAGTATAAAGAAGCTTTCAAAGCTTTGAATGAAGAATGGATCAAAACATTTTTTGTGATGGAAGCCGGTGATTATAAACTGCTGGATAATCCGGAAGAACATATTTTAAATAAAGGAGGATATATTGTTTTTGCGCTGTTAAATAATGAAGCCGTTGGAACTTGTGCATTGGTGAAAAGAAAAGATAACCCCCTTACTTTTGAGCTGTCAAAGATGGCGGTAAGTCCTAAAGCTCAGGGTAAAAAAATAGGATATTTGCTGGGAGCAGCACTAGTAGATCTGGCAAAAAACCTGCATGCTGAAAAAATAGTCCTGGAAACAAACTCCGTTCTTGTTCCTGCAATAAAACTTTATGAAAAGCTGGGCTTTAAGCATGTGCCTATTGTAGATGCCGGATATGACCGTGTAGATGTGCAGATGGAGCTGAATCTGAATATATAACAAAAAAATATTAGAACTCGGATAGGAATATCCTTGTTCTAATATCAAATTTAAATCTAATTGCTTTACTGTTTTATTTCTTGATGAAAGTCTTGGTTAATGACCTTTTGCTTCCGTTGATTTTAATAAAATATACTCCTGCCGGAAGATTTCCGATATTGATTTTTTCATCGTAATATCCTCTTGAAGCCTCTAGAGTTGTAGTGGAAACAATTGATCCCTTATTATCAATGATTTCTGCTTTAATTTCCTTATCTTCAGTTTTATAATGGATTCCAATGAAGGCTGAAACAGGATTCGGATAGATTTTAAAATCCTCAACGGTTACTTTCGTCTCTTTTGCTGATAATATTTCTTTGGAACATGCCGGAATTCTGTTCACTCCGTCAATTCCCCATGAAGACTGTACCGGAATACAAAGCCAGTTCAATACCGTTGGGAAATGATCTGTTTCTCTTGTTGTTGACGTATAATCATACACCTTAAAATTGTTCACGGTATTGGCATTATACGTTGGCGAACCAGTTGCAGTCATATTATTTGCATTTTGGCTTGCATCTGCCAATGTATTTCCTGAAGTCCCGTTACATTTCCAATTGGCTAATAGTTGAGAATAATAAGGATGCGAAGATGTAATATCCTGATTAGCCCAATTCACAATCACATCATTTGGAAGTGCAGATTTCCATATTCTTACATCTTTATAAGAAGCCGCGAGATTAATTCCATAAGTATTAGTACCATCCTGATTTAAAGTTAAAGGAAGCCCGGAATCAATATTTCCGATAGTATTCATTTTAGCAAAAGTTACCGGAACACCGTCTTCGTAGAGTGTTACAAGGCCATCTCTGTCAAAGCTTGCAGCAATATGTTTCCATTTATTGGTTTCTACTTTTCCGCCTACAAGATCAATTCTATTCGTTCCGTCCCCAATATTCATCTTGAAAGTCTGCCCGGAATATCCTGAGAAAACGAATCCTTTATTTTTTCCGTTAGCCCAGTTTTTATTACTGATCATCACCGGATCACTGGAATAAGATGCATTGGGCTTTACCCAAAATTCAACCGTAAAATCCTGATTCGCTCCAAAATTAAAAGGAGTCTGGTTTGCCGGTTTTGCATACGTTCCTGCCGGAAAATTCAGTTGATTAAATGTTTTATTTGATTCAAGTACCATTTTACTGATCTGCTGTGGAGTAAACCCCGGATTGGAATACACCGTAAAAATATTTCTTTCAGAAAGATTTCCGCCACCATGAGAACTGTCTACCGCTCCATGATCTGTAGTCAAAACGACCAACCAATCTTCGTTGTTATAAGAAGGCCTGTTTTTCATAGCGGTAACAATTTCTCCGATATAAGTGTCGGTAGTTTTAATTGAAGAAACATATTGAGGAACACCTGATGAGAATCCGTAAGAATGTCCTGCGTGGTCTACATCGTCAAAATCTACAAAGAGAATATCCGGATTATCATTCTGCAAAGCCGTTACAGCAGCATTCTTTACTGCAAGATCTGTTGCCAGATTAGTCTTTACATCCGCATTCTGTACGATTTTATCATTGATTGGTGCCCAGTGAGCTAGAGAAATAGTTCTCAAATTCGGATTGTAAGTTTCTGCTCTGGTAAGAAAGTCAGGGTAATTAACGAAGTTCGGGCTTGTAAAATTATTGTCCTGAACATTGTGTTTGGTGTGCCATACTCCGGTAAGCATAGTACTCCATCCGTTTCCGCTCCAGGTAGTGGCAGCGCAAAGTCCGTCAACAGAATAGATTGACTGACTGATAAGGTTTTGGATGTTTGGAGTAGGTGTAGACATCATTACGTCTGCACGACATCCGTCAATTCCGATAAAAAGGACTTTTTTTGTCTGAGCTCCAAGAAAGCAGCTTATTACAACAGCCATTGAGAATAGTTTTGTTTTCATAGGGAAAAGAGTTTTTGAAAGTATAAAAGTTTACAAATAGTAATTTATTTTTAATTATTGTAAAATTAGTTTACTATTTGTAAATATTTATAAACTGAAAGTTAATTAATTGATAATTAAAAAGTTCTAAAAAAAAATTCTAAAATCTTCGGATTTGACAACTGTTCAAGTGATTGTACTAAATCGAGACTGTTTCAAAAAGTGTCATTCTGAACGAAATGAAATATAGTGAAGAATCTAATATTTTGAAGATTAGTAAGATTCTTCCTTCGTCAGAATGACAAAAGCCGAATTATTTAGCTTTTGTGAATCTTCTGTCAAATAATTTGACGGGGTGATAAAAAACACAAACATTTCCAATGAACTACCATGAAAACGTTTGTGCCAAGAAGTACTAAAAGTATTTTGAAAAGAGGTATTTAAAGAAGATCTTCAGCCTCAGAAATGGTATTAAGAATATAATCCGGGGAAGCCTTTTCAAGTTCAGCCTTGCTTTGAGCTCCTGACAGGACAGCAATCGTCAGTCCGCAGCCTGCATTTTTACCCTCTTCAACATCAATGACAGAATCTCCTGCCTTTAAAACCTTATGAGCTTCAGTGATATTGAATTTCTTCATCGCAAGCATGATCATTTCAGGGCTTGGACGGCTTTCCGAAACATCATCAGCAGTAATCAAGGCATCAAAATGAATACTTTCTTTCCAGTTGAGTTTATTCAAAAGCTGATGAGCGATTTCAGAAGTATATCCGGTATTTAAAACAATTTTTTTGTTTTGGGACTTCATGCTGAGCAGGAAATCTTCCGTTCCATTGATGGGTTTTACTTCAAGATTTTTATAAGATTCTTTAAGCTGATCTGAGAAATTTTCAAAAATAGCGGCAGCATCATCTTCATTTCCGTTCATTTCTTTTAAAAGACTTGTAATAGCTTCCAGTTTTTCCATTCCGGCACAGCTGGATAATACTTTTTCAAGGCTTACAACATAGCCGTAATCATTCACAGCGCTGGTAAGTGTTTTGTATACTACATTGTCCTCATCAACCGTTGTTCCGGCCATATCCAGAACTAATAATTCTATATTTTTCATTTAAATTTTAGGCGTAAATTTTTTCAATATTAAACTTTGAGAAGCCACCGCTTCCCGTCATTCCTTTTCCTCCGATACCTGTTACTATATGAATATTCGCAGATGGGCTGTGCTCGAAAATATCTTTGGTTTTGCATTGGGAATAAATTCCAAACCACCTTCTCTGGATTTCATATGTTGGAAGATCAATGATTTTCTTAGCTTCAAGAATCATAAATTCGTCAATCTCCATATTAAGATCATATCCAAGATCATCTGAATTTTTAGCGTCTGCATATTCATGAGAATCTCCTATGATCACAGAACCGTCAAGTGCTTGTTTGAATAAAATATGAACTCCGTATTTCTTTTCAAAAGAATTTTGGTCTTCTAAAGCCTTGATTTTCTGGAAAGAAGGGCACTCGCTGAATGATTCATATCTTCTCACAGAAAGCCCGGTAAGGATATTTCCCTGAAGCGAATAAATTCCTTGTGGTTTAGTCTGAAGCATCTGAAGCTTACTCACTTCCAGATCACTGTCATTGAATACTTTAGGATATAAAGTTTTGAACTCGTGTCCACCGCAGATAATGATTTTAGAAGCATTGAATGCTGTTCCGTCTGCTGCTACAGCAGTACATTTCTGATCATCTTCATGGGTTTTAAGAACTGTGGTGTTATAGAAAATCTGCAATCCCATCTTTTCCTGAAGTAGTTTATGAAGTTTTACTATCATATCTGCAGAATCTACAGAAAGTTCCTGCGGAAAAAACAGTCCTCCTTTGCAATAATCTGAACGGAGACCATCATATTTCTTGATACAGTCGCTTTTTGATAATAAAACAGATTCATAATCATTGTTTCTGTTGATTTCATAAAGTTCTTCAATCAGCTGAAGTTCTTCGTCATTGGAAGCGATATATACAGATCCGTTTTGTCTGATGGTAAGATCTGCGTGCGTGTGAAGTTCATGATAGATGGCAAGGCTTTCTCTTCCGAAATTCTGCCATTTCAGATCCATTCCGGAAGGTACTACCTGTCCGAAATTCCTCACAGTAGCGCCCTGAGGAACAGAATTTCTTTCCAGTATAGCTACCTTAAGATTTTTCTTCAGCGCATGATAAGCATGGAATGTTCCTAAAATTCCACCTCCTACAACGAGTAAATCAAATTTTATTGTCATTGTATTGTTATTTATAAAATTTTCGACGTATCGAAATTGATGAATTGATTAGAGTTTGAGTTTAAGTTTGATTTCGGCTTTGATTTGTTCCTGAAAGCCAGAAAAGCAATCACCGAAAGAATGAAAACCGTAACGGTGATGATATAATTTAAGTTGATATAAAAATGTAACCATGAAGTCTGGGCTGAGCCAAAGTTTTTATACAGAAGAATCAAAACACTTCCCAGATACCCGAATGAATCTACAATATAGATCAGAAAACCTACATTTCCTTTGATCTCAAAAGCGGCAATCATCCGGTCAAAATAAATTCCGTTAAAAGGAATATAGCAGATGTACATTCCAAAGCCGGAAACCGTCATCCATAAAAAGGGAGATAATGAACCCTGCTGAAAAAGATAAGTAGAAAGTCCTACAGTGAGAATTCCTGCGAAAAGAATATAATGATAGTAAGCAAATGCTTTTTTATTGTTTTTCACTTTCACCATAAAACTTAAGATCAAAAGGACCATCACTGCAATAGGAATCTCCGTTAAGGTAAAAATAGCGCTGTCGAAACTGAAATGCAGTCCGTCCCAGATTTCCCGGTTGAAATTATCCCTGAAATCCCTTAAAACCGTTAAGCTGATATACAGAAATATGATACACACGATCGGAACAAAAAACTGCTGGATCAGTGCTTTTCTTTCTGCACCATTCAATGGCTGTCTTTTGTTTTTAAGCAAAATATCTTCGTCCGAAGGTTGGGGAATTCTTTCAAGGAGCAGTCCGAAAAGAATCAATGGAATAATAAAGATAAGTCCTGCTGAAAACGGCATCCAGAATTCAGAAATTGAGAATGTATCCATTAAAAATTTCCCTGCCGACTTTGTAAATCCTGAAGAAACGACAAAGCTTGAGCATAAAAATAAGCCAATGATTTCTGTCGTTTTGCGTCCTTCAATATAGGAAAAAACAATTCCCCAGATCATTCCCAGCGGAATTCCGTTGATGAACATAAATATAATACTGTAAGGAGCGGGAACAGCTGCAAATCCTAACAACGCAAGTTCTGCAATGGCAATGAAAACAAACAGATAAGTAAGTCTTTTCTGAGGTTTCAGTTCGGAAATAAATTTGATTCCGATGAATTTTGATATAAAATAACCTACTGCCTGTGCAATGATAATCAAAATCTTATAATCAACTCCGAAATAGGAAAGGCCTTCGAAAGAAGCTACGGTGAAAGGCTTTCTGAAGCCGTACATGCAGAAGTAAACACCAAAAGCAGCAAAAGCGGCCTTTAGTGTTACTAATGTTTTTTTATTGATTGTTCTGGCCATGATAATGGTTTAGAAGTTCAGTTTTACTCCAAGATTGAATCGTACTCCGTAATATTCTACCTGTTCAGGGCGGTCTTCATTTTTACCAAAATGATAGATCAGAGGTTTGTTCAGAATATTGTTTACATCAGCGTATAAAGTCAGGTATTTGGTAAACTGATAAGAGCCTCCGAAGTCAAGATTGCTGTATTTACCATAATAAGAATCATTGATGTCTTCCTCGGCATACTCTACAGCATATTTCCCTTTATAGTTGTAAGCCAGTCTGGCATTAAATCCTTTTTTCTCAAAGAAAAGCTGTGCGTTATACAATTCCTTTGCCTGATAAGGAAGGGCTACCGTTCTTCCGCTTGGCTTTTCCATTTCAGAAGTCATGAATGTAGCATTCAGCTGCACTCCGAAGTACTGTAGAAACCCAGGAAGAAAATCGAATCTCTTGTTGATTCCCAGTTCAATACCTCCCAACCATGCTGCTTTTCCGTTATTTGGAGCTGTAAACTGTACTCCGTTGTTTCCATTATAATTTCCGATAAAAGAATCCTGGAAAATAGGATCTGTAATGGATTTATAGAAAACTCCTCCGCTTAAAATCCCTACGTTGGAGAAATAATATTCTCCCATCAGGTCAAAATTCAAAGAATAGGTAGGATTAAGGTTGGGATTTCCACCTTTAAACTCGTTATCTGCTTCAATATAAGTTCCTCCCGGCGTAAGATCTCCGAAATTCGGTCTTGAGAAAGTTCTTGTCGCTGCAAAACGAAGGTTGGCTTTATCGTTTAAAGTATATTTCAAATGAATCATCGGAAGAACGGCCAGGTAGTTTTTGGTATTTTCTACAGGAGTCAGTACATTATCATTCACGCTGTATCCTCTTACTTTGGTATTGGTATTGGATAATCTGATTCCGCCTAAAATCGTAATCTTATCATTCAGTTTATAGGTTGCCATCCCATAAGCATCTGCATGTTTTTCAAACACATCAAAGTTCCTACCTAATGCTTTATTGTATTCCAACGCTTCGGAATCAGCAGTATTAATTTTCAGATTTCCCTGATGATCATACCAGAACTGATTCATTCCATTGGTGGAAAGTACCGGCCCGAAAGTATTCCCGATGTGGGCATTCATTTCACTTAAATATTTCGGTCCGTTGGGCTGTGTCGTGATATATGGTGAAAAATCTGACAGTAGCGGGGCTGTTCCGTTGCTCCAGTTGTAGAAAATATCAGAAAACTTTGCATTACGCTCTTTATCTCTGTATTTAAAACCATACTTTAAAGTCAGTTTATTAGAAGCATTGATCTCATGGTTGAATGCCGCAACGATTTTATCCTTTTCTTCTACAAAAACTTTATAGAATTCAAGATCTGTAAATCTCATTTGGGAAGCATCCATCTTAAAGTTCGGATCACTGTAAAAACCAAATAAAGCATCCGGATTTTTATAATCTAATTTTCCTCCATCTGCTTTCCAGTAAGCTCTTGGGCCATTTCCATGATTGGAAATATAATCAGGATTGATGCCTACACCAGATTGGGTATACTTGATAACATAGTAAGAATTGTTCTGCTTGTCAGGGATATTTCCATACTTGAATTTGTTATCATAATAAGATAAATCCCAATCAATTTTTCCTTTATTTAATTGATGAACCGCTCCCAAAGAAACTGAAGTAAGCTCTGTGATCAGTAAATTGTGAATGTTCTGAAGTTCAACCCTTGCTGTATTATTGGCACTGCTGAACTTATCAAATCGGATTCTGTGTTTATAATGGGTTTCATCATCTGATAAAGTACCATACATTCCTTTTAAATAGAAAGTGGTTTTCGGAGATAAAACATATTCAAAAGCCGTATTGATACCGGTTGTCTTTCTTACCCCGTTATAATCACGGAGTTCCAGTCTGAAAACACCTTCGTCTCCACTTCTTCTGGCCTCGAAATTATCTGTAGACCAGTTTCTTATGAAATGAGCGAAATTGAACAAATACCCGAATTTCTTATCTTTTGTTCTTCCTCCATACAAAAATCCAAGATTGTAAACACCTTTATCTGCTTTTGCATTATATCCGCTTCCAATTGTTGCTTTGAATTCTGTCTTCATTGGCGGAGTCTTGGTGATAAAGTTTACGCCGCCACCAATTCCGTCTGCTTCCATATCAGGGGTAAAAGATTTGTTTACATGTACATACGAGATCAGTTCCGTAGGAAAGAAGTCGAAAGCTGTAGCTCTTGAAGTTGTTTCTTCCTCAGCCGTTGGAAGTCTGTTTCCATTGATGGTTGTAGAGGCCCAGAATGGCGGAAGTCCTCTCAGGGAAACAAATCTTCCTTCGCCCTGATCTCTTTCAATAGAAACTCCCTGTACACGCTGTACCGTCTCTGCTGCATTTCTGTCCGGAAGCTTTCCGATTCCGTCTGAAGCAATAACATTGGTAATGTTGATTGCATTTTTCTGAAGATTTAATGCTCTTGCTTCTGTATTTTTAAGTGTTCCTGTAACCACCACTTCATCAATATTTTTTCGGGGCTGGGAAAGTTTTATGATTCCTAAATCAACGGTTTGTTCCGGTTTCAGATCCACATTGATGTCTGTAGATTCATAACCTATATAGCTTATTTGTAAAGTATATTGTCCTTCTTTGATATCATTGATGGCAAATTTTCCCTCAATATCAGTTGTTATATTTCTGGATAAGCCTTTTATTTTGACTGTGGCCCCGGGGAGAGGCTGACTGTCGTCAAGAACAGTTCCTATAATTAACTGTTTCTGCGCTGAAACAAAAACGATGAGACAGACAAAAACAAGGGTAAGTAATTTCTCTAAATTTGTTTTCATTTTTACATATATTAAATTTTTTATGCAAATCAAGCCAATAATTTTAATATATATAAATATTTTGTATTAAGTATTATTTAACAAATAGACACTGTTTGTTACAGCTGTTTTACTTTGAAAAGTGTTGAATCTGATCTTTGAAAACAGGTCGAAACAGAGATTGACGCTGTTCACATCATGTTTTTAGTAAATATTGCTTTATAATTATGCAATGGAAATTGAACCAAAACAATGATGTTTTAGTTAATATTTCGTTCATTTAGGAAGAATCTAGAAAATCAAAAATTGCATATTTGTAAACTTTTGTATTGTCTGAAAAATTAGAAATTGAGGGATAGTGAGTAAAATGATTATTATTTTAGACGCAAAGTTTTATGATTGGAACAGTATATTTTTAAGGAAGCGAAGGCTGCGACTTTATCGCTGATGAAGCGTTGCATACACTTGGAATGAATCTATTCTCGACGTGTCGTTCTGAATGAAATGAAATGTAATGAAGAATCTCATGTTATTGAATGAAAATAAAATTCTTCCTTCGTCAGAATGACAAAAGTCGAGTAAAAACTTTCCATTAAATTTACTATTAAGCAGTATAAAAATAAAGAACAAGCATCACACAGCTTTCATCACTGATGCTTACAGGAACGTGAGGAAATTTTCCGTTGAAATACAAAGAATCACCCTCTTTTAAGATGACTTCTTCATTATCAATCACATATTTCACTTCTCCTTTCAGAATATATTTGAATTCCCAGGCATCCGTAATGACCTTTTCCCTTTTAGAATTGGGCTCAAGAGTTAGTAGAACGGCTTCAAACCCTAAAGAATGAAGACTCTTGCTGAAGATGTGCATATACTTGAATCCTTCAGCTTCTACTTCTTTTTCAATGACTTGCTGGCTTTCTTTCGGAACATAAATGAATTTGGCGTTGGATTTTTTCTCAACTCCTTCGAAAAAATAGCTGGCATCTATTTCAAGAGACTGAATCAGATCTAATAAAACAGGAAGCGATGGAATCGTTCTGCCATTTTCAATCCTGGAAACAAGCCCGTTGCTTACATTTGCTTTGAAAGCAAGATCATTAATGGTTAAATTATTCTTTTTTCTAATATCCTTTAATCTCTTGCCGATACCTATTAAAAAATCGTTCATACGCTGTACAATTTAACCTGAATTATTTTTTCATCATTCTATTAAAAACAAAGGTAATATTATTCTATAGAGTTTAGGTACAGGAGAGAATCAATTCATTGAAAATTATTATTTGTTACTTGACTCTCTGAGATTCTTCACTTTTTCTCCCCCAAGAAAATTTCCCTATTTTTGTAAAACTCCTTATTTCATCTATGAAAAAAATTATTCTTATCGAAGACGAAACCAGTGTAGTATCTTTCATTAAAAAGGGACTTCAGGAAAATGGATATGAGATTTCTGTAGCTTTTGACGGGCGTACAGGAGTACAGCTGGTGCAGGCTAACGATTTTGATCTGGTAATTTTAGACATTATGCTTCCGGAAATGAATGGTCTGGATGTATGTAAAGAAATAAGAAAAACCAATCAGAGCGTTCCGATTTTGTTTTTAACGGCATTGGGAACTTCAGAAAATATCGTTCTCGGACTGGAAAGCGGTGGAGATGACTATCTGGTGAAACCTTTCAAATTTATTGAACTGGTGGCGCGTGTGAAGTCTTTGCTAAGAAGAAGTAACAACAATGGCCCGCAGGAAATCGCTGAACCGGAGCCGGATAATGAACATGTTTTTCAGTTTTCGGATCTGATGGTGAATGATTATACAAAGAAAGTAACCCGCGCGGGAGAAGATATTTCTCTTACTTCTACAGAATATAAACTCCTGTTGTATTTTCTGAATAATCCTGAAAAAGTAATTTCAAGAGCAGAAATCCTGGATGCGGTCTGGGGAGTAAACTATGAGCTGGGAACTAATGTGGTAGATGTATATGTCAATTATTTAAGGAAAAAACTGGATAGCCAGGATGATAATAAGTTGATTCATACCGTGATAGGAATGGGGTATGTGTTGAAAAAAACGTGATAGATGTTTAATAAAGTCATTACAAATCAGACTAAAACGATGGTGCTTTTGATGTTGGTTTTTACAGCCATCATATTGTTGTTCAGTGGTTTGGTGTACTTTTCTATCGTTAATTTTTCGCATCAGAGGTTTTATGAGCTGCTGAAGATCAGAACAGCTACCATTGTTCAGATTGAGAAAAGCAAAGACCATCTCGACCTTCCGGAAAACTATGTGCTTAACAGCTTGAATGAAGAGGAACTTCCAATGGAAAAAGACTATGTCTTTGCCGTTCCTACCGATTCCAATTTCAAAAAAATATCCCAGGAAGTTCATATTCCGGATTATTTCTTTAAAAATATTATCAGAGAAGGAGAATCCAATTATAATGATGAAGAATTTTATTATATAGGACAGAGCTTCAGATATGATGATAAAGATTATATCGCAATCGCTTCTGCCAAAAACCATTATGTGGTTTATTATCTCGGATTTTTAAAAAGAACACTGATTACGTGTATCGTACTTTCATTATTCTTTAGTATGATCTTCTCTTTTTATCTGTCCAAAACGTTATTCAGACCCATTTTAAAAATTACAGGAAAAGTAAAGGAAATCAGTTCTGAAAATCTTCATTTAAGACTGGAATCACAGCCTGATAATAAGGAACTCAATGAATTGGTAGATACCTTCAATGATATGCTCAACCGTATTGAAACTTCTTTCGAGACCCAGAATCACCTGATTGGAAATGTTTCCCACGAATTGAGAACGCCTCTTACATCCATCATGGGAGAAGCCGATGTTGCCCTTTCCATCAGCCGAACTGCCGACGAGTACAAAGAAACTCTTGGAATTATTCTGGATGAAGCCGAAAAACTGGATAAAAAGATCAAAGCATTATTAATGATTGCCCAAACCGGATTCGACGGAAAGATCCAGAAAATGGATAAGGTGAGAATTGATCAGCTTCTTTGGGATGTTATTGAAACTCTTAGGAGAATTGATTCCCGAAACAATATCTATCTGGATATCAGTATGCTTCCTGATAATCCTAAAAAACTGAAAGTTCAGGGGAACGAACAGTTATTACATCTTGCAGTAGCGAATATCATCAGTAATGGGTGCAAATATTCTAATTTCCAGCAGGTAAAAGTTTCTTTGGGAGCCACCAATACAGATGTCTACATTATTGTAAAAGACAATGGGATCGGAATTCCGGAAGTAGAAATGAATAAAATCTACGACCCGTTCTTCAGAGCTTCTAATACGAACAACTATGAAGGCTACGGAATTGGGCTTCCGCTTGCGAGAAATATCGTAAGAATGCACCATGGTGAACTAATTGTAAGTTCGCATGAGAATCAGGGAACAACCGTACAGATGAAGTTCCCGAATTTCTATAGTATGCAGAAAGGAGAAGAAATAAACAAATAAGAATCTCTATTCTGGTTTTTTACTCATTTTTAATTTGTTTTATTCTGAAAAACAGATGCTTGTCTCCTTTTTTTTGATTTTAATCTATCCTATATTAAGCCCTCTTAACAATTTTCTAATCTCATTTTAATCTCTTTAATCACATTTTAATTCCATTCCAAAGATCTTCTAATTTGGTCGTTCTAGTTTTGTATCATCAAAAAAGATAAACACAATACAAAATAATAAGAACATGACTAAAACAATTTTAATTGCAACAGATTACTCTCTTGAGTCATTGAATATATTGAAAAAAGTACTTAAAGAGAAAGATGCATCAGAAGACCAGAACCAATATAATATTCTTCTGACTTCCGGATATGATGCCGGAGATTCTATCAGAGACCTTTTGTTTAGTACCAAAACATCAGTTTTTAATAAAATCAGGCCTGCAGAATTCTGTGATGCTTTTGGAATTATCAGTAATAAATATCCTCATCTGGTTAACAAAATCACCTGTGATGTCTTTACGGGAAGTTTCCAAAGAACATTCAACCAATATGTAAAGGCAGAAAATATTGAAGAGGCTTATTATTCTCCGTCTATTAAGAGTAAAGGAAAAGGGAAGTTTGATCTGATTCCTTACATCAAAAAATGCAAAGAGCTGCAATCCCATGAAATTACCGTTGAAGTAAGAGAAAGACTTCCGGAAAGAGGAAGGCTGGCAGAGATCTTTGTAGAGGTCTAAATAAAACACAATTTAAAAAAATAAAAAATGTTAAGAAATTATAGTAACAGCAGGACACTGGGAGACAATATCAGGTTGGGGACGCTGACTGCCTTTACGGCGGGTACTATAAACATTGCTTCCCTATTGATATTTCTCTCTTTTACATCGAACGTAACGGGACACTACGCTATTTTAGCGGCAGAAATAAGTAAAGGAAACTGGACACAGGTAGCTGTGGTAGGCGGATGGATCTTTTTATTCTTCTTCGGAAGCTTCCTGTCTAACTTTATTGTGATCAACTTTAACAAGAAAAGTAAATATTTTGCCCATTCTATGCCCATTGTGCTGGAAATCATATGTCTTTTGTTTGTAGGAGTGTACGGACAGTTTTATTACCAGAAAACATTAGAAGAAACAGAATATTTAGTAGCATTGATGCTTTTTGCCACCGGACTGCAAAACGGTCTTACCGCAAGTATCTCCAACTTCTCTGTGAAAACGACCCACCTTACCGGAACAACCACCGATTTAGGAATTCTGGTATCTATGTTTACGCAGAAAAAATACAGAAAAAATGGAGAGCTTATTGGCAGAGCAAAACTTCTGATGAGTATTATGCTTGCTTACGTAATGGGAGCGGTATTCTCAGGATTGACCTATTACTACCTTGAGTTCAGGGTATTCTATGTGATCAGTATATGTTTGTTGATTGTAATCGGGTATGATGCCTATAAAATCCATATCCGTCATTTCAACACGAAGTACAGATACAGCAGGATTTATAAAAAACCGAATCTCTTTGCTTACCTGTACGATAAAATCCATGGAATTCCTAAAAGAGAGAAGAAAAGAAAGCTTGTCTTTGAGGATTAAAATATAAAACACACTATTAATTTTTTTGTATAAACTAGCTGTAAGTGCCCTTATTTTATTATAGAATAGGGGCATTTTTCTTAAAAATTAACTTAAATCTCTCTGAATGTCTTGTTTTTGTCCTGTTTTTCATGGCTGCTGAAATGAAAATTTCCGGATTCAAGCAATTAACTTGCTAACGCCCTTCATTACAAACATTAAAAAAATTGATTGGGGATAAACAGGCAAAAATGTTGATAATTAAATATTAAATCACGGTTTTGGTATTTTAATTCCCGTTTCCATTGACTATTTTTGTAAGTTGATTTACGTTTTTATGTCAGATATTATTCAGCTTTTACCGGATCATGTAGCCAACCAAATTGCAGCGGGAGAGGTGGTGCAGCGGCCTGCATCCATCGTGAAAGAACTTTTGGAAAATGCTATTGATGCAGATGCAACGAAAATTGAACTGATCATCAGAGATGCCGGTAAAAACCTTATTCAGGTGGTAGACGACGGAAAAGGAATGTCCGAAACAGATGCCCGTATGGCATTTGAAAGACATGCTACCTCCAAAATCAAAGGAACAGAAGATATCTTTAAAATTGCTACAAAAGGTTTCCGTGGTGAAGCACTGGCCTCTATTGCAGCGGTTTCTCAGGTGGAGCTCAGAACGAAGCAGAAAGACACATCTATCGGTACCAACATTTATATTGAAGGTGGAGTTTTCCAGTTTCAGGACCCGGTTCAGACCGCAGACGGATCAAATTTTTTAGTAAAAAATCTTTTTTATAACGTTCCTGCAAGAAGGAAGTTTTTAAAAAATAATAATATTGAATTCAGACACGTAATTGATGAATTTCAGCGTGTTGCATTGGCTCATGAGAATCTGGAGTTTTCCCTTTTCCATGATGATGAAGCTGTTTTCAGATTGAGAAAAGGAAGTCAGATGCAGCGTATTGTAGATGTTTTCGGAAGAAAGCTTCAGCCGCTTTTAATTCCTATCAAAGAAGATATTATCTGGTGTAAGCTTCATGGGTTTGTTGCTAAACCTGAAGGAGCCAAGAAAGCAAGAGGAGAGCAGTTTCTTTTTGTGAACGGGAGGTATTTCAGAAGCCCATACTTCAATAAAGCAGTACAGGAAGCTTTTGAAGGATTGCTTCAGCCGGGATATGTGCCTTCGTTTTTTCTTTTTCTGGAGCTTGATCCGGAGAAAATAGATGTCAATATTCATCCACAGAAAACCGAGGTGAAATTTGAAGATGAACATCTTATTTTTGCTTTGCTCCGCTCAACCATTAAAAGATCTTTAGGAATTTATAATGTTTCTCCAAGCCTTGATTTCGACAGAGACCCTGAATTGGATGAAATGATGAATAAACCTATTCCAAGCAAAGGAAATAGCGGTGGAAGTGGTTTTGTGAAAATGCCGGAAATCATCGTAGATAAAGATTATAACCCGTTCCTTGAAGAAAGAAATGTAGTGCATCCGGAAGAAATTCAGAATCTTACGGAAATGTATCATCAGAATATTACTGCTGAGCCTTCAAAGATCAATTTATTTGAAGACGAAGATTTTGATGAAGATCTGATGAGACTTCCGAACGGTTACTGGCTTTTCAATAAAGGAGATGTGACATTGATGCTGGATCTTGGAAGAATGCACAGGCTATTGGTTTCTGAAGGAAATAAATCTACCAGAAAATCAAACACAAACAGCCACGCCCTTCTTTTCTCTCTGGAATATCATATGAATGAAATTGAGAAGGCAAAATACAACTCGATCAAAAAATATCTTCCGGAATTAGGGTTTGACATGAAAATTGCTCATGAAAGTGTACTTCGAATAGATTCACTTCCTGAAGGCTTGAAAGAAACCCAGGCAATGCAATTCCTGGAAAACCTTTTTGAAATCCTGGAATACAAGACAGAAGAAGAATTTTTGCAGTATTACCATAATCAATGGAACAAAATGCAGTCGAAGTCAAGATTTGACTTTATTTATAAAAAAGATGCGGAACAGCTGATCAAAGACTTTACGGCATTAGGCTTCCCGGAATTTTTACCGGATGGCAAAAGATGCTATTACGAAGTTCCGTTTAATGACTTCAAAAATAAATTTTAAAAAATTATGTTTAACAATATACCGCCGATTACAAGAAATATTATTATCATCAATGTTATAGTATTTATTGTTACTTATTTCATGGGTAATCAGATGATTGGTTATCTCGCGGGATTTTATCCGTTCTCACCTTTTTTCCATTCATGGCAGGTTATTACCCATATGTTCATGCACGGAAGTATCATGCATATTTTATTTAATATGATGACTCTTTTTAGTTTTGGGCCCATTCTGGAGCAGACATTAGGAGACAAAAAGTATCTGATTTTATATTTTGCAAGCGGTTTAGGAGCCTTTTTCCTTTTTAATTTGTGGAATTTTGTTGAAGTTCAGCAGCTTTCCCGCGAGTTAGAGCAGCTTGGGTTTAATGTAAATGCATATTTGTCTGGTGCCAGTGTTGAGTTTACTGGGAATACAGATTCTATTCTTAAACAAAAAGAATTACTGGAAAGTTTCAAAGGTATTGTAGCCACGCCTATGGTAGGTGCTTCCGGTGCTATTTTCGGCGTCGTAGCTGCATTTGCAACATTATATCCTGATTCTAAAATTGGAATCATGTTTATTCCGGTACCTATAAAAGTAAAATACCTTTTGCCTATTATTGTTGTTGTTTCAGTATATCTTGGGCTTTCAGGGAATGGAGGCGGTATTGCTCACCTTGCCCACGTAGGTGGAGCTTTAGTAGGTTGGCTGTTGGCACTCAACTGGAAAAAACATTTGTACCGCTTCAATTAAAATAACATTGTGAAGGTTTTCCGACTCATACTATTCGTTCTGCATCTGGGAATTCTATTTTTGCTGCTGGGCACATTATTGAATGCATATGTTCCACCGAAGATTTTTCCGTGGTTGAATCTGCTTTCCTTAGGTTTTCCGGTGCTTATGATCCTTTATGTCATTCTGACGATATTCTGGGTTTTCAGCTGGAAAAAAAGAGCGTTTGTATTTATGTTTGCGGGTCTTGCTTTTATTAATCCTGTAAAACGATGGGTTAACTATTCCGATAAAAAAGAAAATTCCGGGATAAAAGTAGTTTCTTTCAATACCAGAGCTGGTGGCAGAGGAAACAAAGAGATTGCCCCTTATCTGAAATCTCAGAATGCAGATGTTCTTTTTTTACAGGAAGATGCCGGTAAAGATTATCAATTTGAAGGGTATCAGAAAGCAAATCCTGGCGGAGGGTTAACGATTTTAACAAAGCATAAGATCATTAAGCAGCAGATCATAGATCCACAAGATGAAAATGTAAGAATTCCCGGACTGCAGGTTGATATAGAAATTAATGGTAGGATATATAGATTCATTGATGTTTATCTTAATCCTTTCCGGTTCGAAAAAGATATGGTGAAACTTAACGGAAATACCGACACCAACGAACAAAAAATAAAAGATGTCGTTAAAAGGCTCATTCCTACCTTTAAAAAACATCAGGAACAGGTTAGCTTGATTCATAAAGTAATTGAAAATTCACCTTATCCGGTCATCCTTGCCGGAGACTTTAATTCTGTACCCAATTCTTACGAATATTATCATTTATCAGATGGGCTTGAAGATGCGTTTTTAACGGCTGGGAAAGGCAGTGCAACCAGTTTTCACGACTATAAATTTCCAATCAGAATCGACTATGTCTTTTCTTCAAAATCAGTAAAGGCAATATCTTACGAAGTTGACCGTTCTGTAAGTATTTCAGATCATTATCCTGTCATCGTGAAATTTTCCGCGGAGAGCAAATAATCATAAAAAGAGTTAAAATTGTCTGCTTGGTAGGATTTTTGTTGAAAGAAAACCGTACCAAGACCGTTTTTTCATGAAGTCGAATCAGATATTACTATTTATACATATCGTTATTGCTGTTTTGCTGTTAAGCACATTAGGGAATGCATGGATTCCGCCTAACGTTTTGGGCAATCTGAATCTTCTCTCGCTTGGTTTCCCCTATCTGATATTGGCGCATGTAATTCTTACATTGATCTGGATTTTTAAGAAACAAAAAATAGCGATTGCTTTTGCATTAGGGACTCTTATTTTCTATAACCCGATCAGAAGATGGATCAATTTTTCTCCAAAAACAGAAAATGTAAAAACAATACGGGATATTAAAGTATTGACATTTAATGTAAAATATGGAGAATATGGTTGGGATAAAGTAAAAAATTATATCAAAGAGCAGGATGCAGACATAATTCTTGTGCAGGAAAAAGATACTAACCGCGCTATCAAACGAGATCTAATAAAATACCCGTCAGTTATTCTTAAAACGAAACATAAAATTGTAAGACAGGCAGAACTGATTGATGAGAAGGCTCGCGGAAATTCATTTTATGCTGATATAGATATTAATGGTAAAGTAATCAGAATTATTAATGTGTATCTTGAACCTTTCAGACTTAATAAATCTATGTTTACGAAGCTGGATGGCTTAGGTTTTGGAAATGTTTCCCAACTCCTTTCGCATATGACCCCTACATTTCAGGCTCATGAAGACCAGGTGAAAAGAATCAGAAAAATGGTAGATTTATCTCCTTATCCTGTTATTTTAGCCGGAGATTTTAATTCTGTTCCCAATTCTTATGAATATTATAATCTGGGAAAAGACCTTCAGGATGCGTTTTTAATGGCTGGAAAGGGAAGTGCAAGCAGTTTTCATGACTATAAAGTCCCTTTGAGAATTGATTATATTTTCAGTTCAAAATCTATTATTCCTTTAAGCTATAAAGTAGACCAGTCTGTGAAATTATCGGATCACTATCCTGTAATTGCAGAATTTCTGCTAAATTAGTTCCATGAAAAATATACTGTCTGCGATTTTTATTTTCACAATCCTTTTCACTGCATGTTCCAAGAAAGAAACCCCGGGATTTGCTGCTGAACAGGAAGTTAAGATGAATTATGATACTGTTGCTGTTGATTCCTTTTCCACAGGAGCTGTTTCAGTAGATATTGCGCGCAAGATAAGAATGTCTTCCCCTCAATATCTGGACTCTGTAAAACAGGCTAAAAAGCTTCAGGAAGAAGAGAACAAGCTAAAAGCAGAACTTGAAAAAGAAAATAAAGCAAAACAGGAAGAGGAAAAGAAAAAGGCAGATGCAGAAAAGAAACAGAAGCCTGCAGAAACACCTTCAACGCCAGACACTAAAACACAATAAAGCAATATCATTTAAAAAAATATATAATATGAAAAAACAAATCCTAGCAGCAATAGTGATCTCAGTATTCACTGTAGCATGTACAAAATCAACAACGAAAACAGAACAAGTAGAAAACGCTGACGGATCAGTTACCACAACCACCACTACCGTTACAGAAACTCCAAACACTGTTGATACAGCAAAGATCAACAATGCAAAAGAAGATGTAAAAGCAAAAGTGGATGCAGCCGGAAATAAGATTGATGATGCGGCTCAAAAGGCTAAAGATAAGATTGATGCAACAGCCGATAAAACGAAACAGGATCTTCACAAAGCCGGACAGGACATCAAAACGGAAGCAAATAAAGTAGGACAGGATGCTAAAGAAGCCGCTAAAAAAGGAGCTTCAAAAGTAGAGGAAGCTGCGAAAAAAGTGAAAGAAGACTTAAGTAAATAAAAATGAAAGCCGTAATTCAATTACGGCTTTTTTTATTATAACTGAAAAGAAAATTCTTAGTTTTTATTCATTTCCAGCAAAGGCTCAATATATTCTCTGTCGTTGCTCAGTCTTGGAACTTTATTTTGACCGCCAAGTTTTCCTTTAGCTTCCAGCCAGTGATAGAAAAGATTGGTTTTAGCGATGTGTACTATAGGCCTTTTAAGGGTTATATTGTTGTATCTCTTCGCTTCATAGTCAGAATTAATAGTTTTTAAATGCTTGTCAAAGGCATCAATAAAGTTGTCAAGATCATCCGGATGCTGGCTGAATTCAAAGATCCATTCATGGGCACCTCCTTCGTTTCCTTTCATAAAGACAGGAGCTCCGGTGAAATCCGTGATTTGTGCTCCCGTAGCTTCACAAGCTTTTGAAAGAGCAGATTCCACATTGGTAATCATCAGCTCTTCACCAAAAGCATTGATATAATGTTTGGTTCTTCCTGTTATTTTAATTCTGAATGGGTTTGTTGATGTAAAGACAACAGTATCACCAATAAGATATCTCCACAAGCCGCCGTTGGTGGTAATAACCATTGCATAATTTTTTCCTACTTCCACATCTTCCAGACTTACCACTTTCGGATTCGAAAAATGGAACTGATCCATAGGAATGAATTCGTAAAATATACCATAATCCAGCATCAGCAGCATTTCGTCACTGTCTGATCTGTCCTGTATCCCGAAGAAGCCTTCAGAAGCATTGTAAATTTCGTAGTAATTGATGTTTTTTCCGATGATCTGCCTGAATTGCTCCCTGTAGGGCTTAAAACTGATTCCGCCGTGAAAAAACACCTCCAGATTCGGCCACAGCTCTGAAATACTTCCGATATTGGTTTCCTTTAATACTTTTTGAAGTAGAACCATCATCCAGCTTGGTACCCCAAGGATACTTCCCACATCTTCATTCTTTACTTCAGAGGTGATCGCTTTCAGTTTACTTTCCCATTCTCCCATTAAAGATACCTTTTTGCTTGGAGTGGTGGTAATTTCTACCCAAAAAGGAAGATTATCAATTAAAATAGCGGATAAATCGCCAAATTTTGTGTTAAAGTCAGCATACAATTCAGAGCTTCCCCCTAAACGTAAATTTTTATAGTTAAAAAGCTGGTTTTCGGGATGATTATTGGCATAAATGGATACCATGTCCTTTCCTGCCTTCATGTGGCAGTATTCAAGGCTCTCGGTAGAAATAGGGATGAATTTGCTCTTGGCATTGGTAGTTCCCGATGATTTGGCAAAATGTTTAATGAACCCGGGCCAGCTTACATCCTTTTGTCCCTGTCTTGCTTTTTCAATATAGGGCTCCATTTCTTCATAGGTAACAATCGGAACTTTGTTTTTAAAATCCTGATAACTTGATATAGAGTTAAATCCGTATAGTTTACCGTATTCCGTATCCTCTGCATGAAACAGCTGAGAAAAAAGTATACCTTTCTGGGTCTCAATGGGATGGTCCATGAAATTCTGTATCTGATCTATCCTTTGACGGATGAACCAGTTGACTACGGTATTAAAAAGTGCTTTGGTTGCCATTCCAACAAATATAATGATATTTGAATTTTCTGAAAATTTTTTACAGAATTAAATAAAAAAACCGTTACAAAATATGTAACGGTTTGATATTTAGATTATTGTTTCTTAGCAATACTCATCATATGCAGCCTGAAGGTTGGCAGCGATAGCACCTGCAGGGTTCCCTTCGATGTGGTGTCTTTCCAGCATGTGAACCAATTCACCATCTTTGAAAAGGGCCACACATGGAGAACTTGGAGGGAATGGAGCAAGGTGTTTTCTTGCTTCTGTTACAGCCTCAGTATCAAATCCTGCAAATACAGTTGTTAAATGATCAGGTTTTTTATCTCCTGTCAGAGAGTATACAACTCCTGGTCTTGCAGCACCTGCAGCACAACCACATACGGAGTTAATTACTAATAATGTAGTTCCGGACTGCTTCAGCGCATCTTCTACCTGAGCTGGAGTTGTCAAGTCCTGGAAACCTTTATCTGTAAGCTCTGCCTTCATAGGCATTACTAAATCTGTTGGATACATATATTTTGTTTTTATCTGCACAAAGTTAAGCATTTCTTTGCGTTTGTTCAATATATAAAAACTATCAATGGATTAGTCATATAAAATTAATCAAATATTAATATTGTAATAATATTCAAAAAAAAGTGAATTAAGACTAGGAATAATGGAAAATTATTGTTAATTTTGAAATGATTCTGAAAAACAAACGACCATGAAAAAAACATTTAAGGCTTTCCCTCAAGCAATCAACCACTTAAATACTGTATGAAATATGGTAGTATCTTAATTCTTTTTGCAGTTTAGAATCAAAACTGATTAACAAACTTTAATATCCAAAGAAAAGTGAAGCCCGGAACTGAAAAGTTCCGGGCTTCTTAATCAAATCGATATGCAAAGGTTGTATATCCTAATATAAATAGTTGATAGGAATAATAAGTTGAAGGGTTATGGATTTGCCATCAACGGTTAGCTTTCAACTAAGACAGCAGCTTTTTAGCCATCTCGGAAATACTTTTTCCGTCTGATTTTCCGGCTAATGCTTTCGATGCTGCTCCCATTACCTTTCCTAAATCTTTAATAGATTCAGCTCCGGTTTCAGAAATAATATTTTTAATTTCTGTTTCAAGTTCTTCCGCAGAAAGCTGTTTAGGTAAAAACTTTTCAATTACTTTCATCTGAGCTTCTTCTACTTCTGCAAGGTCCTGTCTCCCCTGAGCAGAAAACTGCTCAAAAGAATCTTTACGCTGCTTGATCATTCTCTGAAGAATAGCAATTTCCTGCTCTGGAGAAACTTCAGCGCCTCTTGCTTCTGTTTGTAAAAGAAGAATCTGAGATTTTACAGCACGAAGAGAGTCTAGAGCTACTCTGTCTTTTTCTCTCATGGCTGTTTTTATAGCTTCGCTTATTATATTTTCTAAACTCATGTTTATATGCTTTTGGCTTCTGGCAATTGGCTAATAGCTTTCATAGGCCCGAGAGCCAATTGCCAATAGCATTTAATCTACGTCTTTATTTAAAAATCTGTTTTCTCTGATCTGCATAGAGCCATTGTTGTCAGACAGATACGTGTTGATATTCTGATCTGAAGCATTGGTTCCGTCGATCGAAATATTTTTTCTTTTGAAAGCAGGAATAGATTCAAATTCACTCGTGCTGTCAAAGCTTTGGTAGCGTGAATTGAATTCTTTCAATTTATTTCTTCTTTCAATCACTCTGTCCTGGTCAATCGTTTTATTCACAAAAGTGAATTCTGATTCTTCAGTTTTCGGAGTTTCAATTTCTGTTTTGTTCTCAAAAGAAGTTCTTGTTTCAGCTTTTGGTTCTTCCTGTTTCTGGTAGAAGGTTTCAATCTTCTGAGCCGGTTCAGCTACAGCAGCATTGCTTGGGTTGCTAAATTCCGCTTTTGGCTGTCCGAAATCAGTATTAGGCTCATTTCTGACAGGTTCGTTAACAAAGAAACTGAATTCAACAGGCTTTTCTTCTGCAAAAGAGCTGTTGAAAGTACTTCCTGATTGTGGCTCATCTTTTTTATTTTCAAAATCAAATGAGAAAGACTGAATTTCCAGGTCATTTGGATCTTCATTCTCATCGTCAATAGAAAATAAGCTGTATTCCTGCTCACTTTCTTCTTCGTTTTTCCAAGCCTGTTCAGGAGTATTTATGATATTTTCCTCTTTATCAGTGAATTTGATTTCAGGTTTCACCGGTTCTTCTTCAAGAATCATTTTTTTTTCGATAGAGGTAACCTTGAACTGTGTACCGTGGTCTTCATCATCTAATCTGAAATGATTGGCTCTGCTGGAATCATAAGCTGTATCAGGCGCAGATTCTCTTTCCTCTCTTGTTTTGAAAGGTGAGTTTTTCGGAGTATCAAAGCTGTCGTTAAGACTGATTCTGATTTTCTCTGTAGGTCCTGCAAATTTCTTGTTCTCGTTAGAGAATCCTGTTGCGATAACAAGAACGCTTACAGCATCTCCCAATTCTTCATCAGCACCAACCCCGAAGATAATATCTGCTGTGTTTCCTGCTTCTTTCTGGATGTGGTCCATGATGATACCAATCTCATCCATGGTTACTTCTTCAGCACCACTTCTGATCAATAACAAAACGTTTTTGGCACCTGTAATCTTATTATCATTCAATAATGGGGAGTCAAGGGCTTTTCTTACCGCTTCTTCGGCTTTATTTTCACCTGAAGCAGTTCCTGTAGACATCAAAGCGGTACCTGAATTCTGAAGTACAGATTTAGCATCTCTAAAGTCAATGTTTACATCAAAGTAACCTGTAATAACTTCTGCCATCCCTTTGGCTGCATTCGCTAAAACTTCATCTGCTTTTGAGAATCCCTGCTTGAATCCAAGGTTTCCGAACTGCTGTCTCAGTTTATCATTGTTGATCACAATTAATGAATCAACATTATTTTTTAGTTTATCAAGACCGTTTTCAGCCTGATCTAATCTTCTTTTACCTTCAAAGCTGAAAGGAACGGTAACAATACCTACCGTTAGAATTCCCATGTCTTTTGCTACCTTAGCAATGACAGGAGCGGCTCCGGTACCGGTACCACCACCCATTCCGGCAGTGATAAACACCATTTTAGTGTTTTGGCCCATAGCAGCTTTAATATCTTCAATACTTTCGATTGCAGATTTCTCTCCAACCTCAGGGTCTGCACCAGCTCCAAGACCTTCTGTGATTGTTGTTCCTAACTGAACTTTATTAGCAACCGGGTTATTATCAAGAGTCTGAGCATCTGTATTACAAATCACGAAATCAACGCCGTGAATTCCTTTCTCGTACATGTGCTTCAGAGCGTTGTTTCCACCGCCTCCTACACCGATTACTTTTATGATGGATGAATTTCCTTTTGGCAAATCAAATGAAAATCCTTGTGTACCTATATTTTCCATAACTATATTTTTAATAATTATAATTGATAACTGATCAATGATAATTGATAAGGAAAAGATCGTTTATCGCTTATCATTCATCATTTATAATTTACTCTACTTCTTCAAAGAATTTTTTTACTTTTTCCATAAGCGACTGCCCGAAAGTCAATTTCGCCTTTCTGTTCTCCTGTCTTTCATTCTCAAAAGACTGCTGTTCCTGAACAGGTGCTGCCTGCTGAACCGGCTGAACAGTTTCTGTCTGTACTGAAGCGGCTTCCTGCTTTGGCTGTTCTGCAACAACTTCTATGATTTCATCAGCATTCTGCTTTTTGTCTCTGATCTTTAAACTCTCCATCAGTAACCCGATAGACGTAGCAAATTCAGGGCCTTTCAGGTACTGATTTTTATCATTGGCGATATATTCATTCGCAAAACCGATTCTGCTGTCAAAACCTGTGGTATAATTGGCCAGCTGACGAAGATGTTTTAAGTTTGAACCTCCGCCTGTAAGAACGATTCCGGCAATAAGCTTTTTCTTTTGTTCAAAAGCACCATAAGCTTTCAGTTCTGTATTGACCATTTCCAAAACTTCTTCTACTCTTGCATTGATGATCTGTGCCAGAGTTTTTAAAGAAATTTCTTTGTCCGGTCTGCCGTGAAGCCCCGGAATGGTTACAAAAGTACTGTCTTTTTCTAATTCGGGAACAGCCGAACCAAACTTTACTTTAAGTTGTTCTGCATGTTTCTCTATAATGGAACAACCTTCTTTGATATCTTCGGTAATAATTCCGCCTCCGTATGGAATCACACAGGTATGACGGATGATATTATCTTTAAATATCGCAATATCTGTTGTACCACCACCAATGTCAACAATCGCTACACCGGCTTCTTTTTCTTCTTTTGTAAGAACAGCTTCTGAAGATGCCAATGGTTCTAAAGTAAGGGCTTCCATTTCTAATCCGGCTTCACGAACGCATCTTGCAATATTTCTGATGCTGCCCATTTGACCTACTACAACGTGGAAGTTAGCTTCTAAACGCTTTCCATGCATACCAACGGGCTCCTGAATTTCACCCTCGGAATCCACTTTATATTCTTGAGGAAGTACGTGGATAATTTCTTCTCCAGGAAGCATAACCAGCTTTTTCACCTGATCTTTTAATGCTTCAATGTCATCGTCTGTAATAAACTTATCAGGATGTTCACGCATAATATAATCGGAGTGCTGCAGAGAACGAATGTGTTTTCCTGCAATACCTACCGTAACTTTGCGGATAGGAACGCCAGCACTGGATTGTGCTTCGGATACTGCAGCCTTGATTGAATTAATAGTCTGTGAAATATTATTCACAATACCTTTATGAACACCAAGACTTTTAGCTTTTCCTACACCGAGAACTTCTATTTTCCCGTGTGCATTCCTTCTTCCGACAATCGCGACTATCTTTGTTGTCCCGATGTCCAGACCTACTGAATACTCTTGATTTTCCATTTTTATATCGATTTGATTTTTTCTACTTTTTCCTTTTTTTTCTCTAAGGATGATCTCCTGTTTGTGTATTGAATGTCCCGGAAGGACTTATTCTATTTTTACTTTTGCCTTTGGCTTGGACAAGGCCTTAGCGCTTGATTTTTTCTCTGGTTTTTTAGCTTCTTTTGTATGTGCTTTTGTACTTTCTTTTGTTTTTACAGGCGTGGAGCTTGTCTTTTTTGCTTCCGCTATTTTTGGCCTAGTCTCTGTCTTCTTTGCTGTGGTCATTGGAGTAGGAGCTTTTGCCAGTTCCATTTTCCCTGCTTTTAAAATACTGTCATTTTCTTTAAAATAAGGGTTTAAAGTAGTAACAATCTGATTCTGATATTTTACTGAAACCATGCTGTACTTCTGTGGATCCTGATATACAAGATATTTTTCCACAAAGGTTTTAAATCCTTTTACTTTAAAATCAATATTATCCAGGTCTCCAATTTCTACCCGGTAATTTCCTTCACTTGTCAGAAGACTGTAGCTGTCTTTGCTTTTTGAAATCCCGATAAAATATTTCTTACTGAAATCATCTTTATCTATCTTTCCTACCAGCTCTGCCAGCTTTTCATATTCATCCGGCTGTACATTTCCGGTTACCAGCATACATGGATGAGAATAGGTTCTTGAGATTGGAAATTCAATCCCTTTTTCATCTACATAAAAGTCTTTTCCATCCTTATTAAGCCTGAAAACAGGAACTCTCTGCTTGATATCCAGATTCAGTTTTCCATTCAGGTTCAGATAGACATTGGCACTATCGACCGCCGGAAGTGCATTGATTCTTTTTTCTAAGGAAGGAATATTAAGATCACCCACTTTTCCTGAAGGATTTTCTTTTTTTACAATCTCCCTGATATCTTTTTCATCTACAAAATACACCGGAGTTTTTTCACTCATTTTTACAGAAATCTTATTGTCTGTAATCTGTTGGTGGCTGAATCTCTTCAACGAGAAACTCAGTAACAATCCAAGGATGATTACAGTGACAGCAATTTTTAATATTCTGTATTTATTTTTCATACATTTTTTGTATTCATGTATTTATGTAAAATGTATTCATGAATACTTAAATACATTATTACTTTTTACAATTTACTTATCCATTCACAGATAGGATCATACAGGGTGTCTATATTTCCTGCGCCTACGGTAAGAAGGATGTCAAAATCTTTTTCTTTTATTTTTTCAAAAGCATCTGATAATGTTGATACTTCTTTTTTATCTAATGTTACTTTATCCAGCAGCCAGCTTGAAGTAATTCCTTCAAAGTTTTCCTGAAATTCTCTTGCAGGGTAAATATCAAGCAGAATAAGTTCATCTGCTTTGCTTAAACTTTCTGCAAACCCGTCCGCGAAATCTCTTGTTCTGCTGAAAAGGTGGGGCTGGAAGGCTACTAATAGTTTTTTATCAGGATAAAATGTTTTGATTGAGCCCATTACAGCATTGATTTCTGTAGGATGGTGGGCATAATCATCAATATAAATTTTACCATTTTGATAAATATGTTTCGTGTATCTTCTTTTAATTCCTTTAAAGTTGGCAATAGCTTTTTTCAGCGTATCAAAATCTGCGCCTAAATTATGCAGAATAGCCAGTGCTACAGTAGCATTTTCCACATTATGGATTCCCGGAATCTCCCAAACGAAATCCTTTATTGTTTCAACAGGAGTATGGAAGTCAAAATAAATTTTATCATGCTCCATACGCAGGTTGTCAGAATAATAATCTGCAGGCTCATTTACTGCATAGGTTTGGTGTCCTCTACCAATTTCCAGTCCTTTTCTCACAAAAAGCTGTTGGTCTTGAGGTACTAAAGCTGCAAACTGTCTGAATCCTTCTTCGATATGGCTTTTATCTCCATAAATATCCAGGTGGTCTGCATCTGTAGAAGTTACCACTGCCCAGTCCGGAGAAAGATTCAGGAAACTTCTGTCATATTCATCTGCTTCAACTACAGAATAAGTAGAACCATTGTACAGGAAGTTGGATTTAAAGTTTTCGGAAATTCCTCCTAAAAAGCATGAGAAAGGAAGATCTGCTTCTTTGCATAAATGAGCCACAAGAGTAGACGTTGTCGTCTTTCCGTGGGTTCCTGCTATAGCAATACAGTCTGTATTTTCAGTAATTAATCCTAAAACCTTAGCTCGCTTCAATACTTCAAACTGATTTTCATTGAAATAATCCAATATTCTAAGCGTTTTGATGGCTGGAGTATAGATCACCAATGTATCTTCTTTCTGAAGAGAAGTAATCCTTTCATCAATAAGGTCTTCAAAAACAATATCAATCCCTTCATTCATCAGATTCTGAGTCAATTTGGTATTGGTCTTGTCGTAACCCAATACTTTTTTTCCGGATGCATTGAAATAGCGCGCTAATGCACTCATTCCGATACCTCCGATTCCGACGAAGTAAAAAGTCTGATATGTTTGTAAAATGTTCATTCCTTTGTTTTGTATTGTTGTATTCATGTATAATGTATTCATGAGTTTTGTTGTCATTAATACATTTTACAATGATACTTTTTACAGTTTATTAAATATTTCGTCTACAATCTCTTTTGCTGCATTTGGCTTGGCAAAATATTTCAGATTGTCGGACATTTCTTTTCTTACACTTTCATTTTCGCAGATTTCTGATAATGTACTCCAGAATTTTTCCTGCATTTCAGAGTCTTTTACCATTCTGGCTGCATTTTTTTCAACCAGATTCATGGCATTTTTGGTTTGGTGGTCTTCCGCTGCAAAAGGGAAAGGAACCAAAAGTACCGGTTTTTGTGCTACTGCCAGCTCTGAAATGGCAATTGCTCCGGCTCTGGAAACGATGATATCAGCTGAAGAATAAGCCAGTTCCATATCTTTGATGAATTCAAGGATCTGAATGTTTCCGGTGGCTGTATCTTTTGTTTCGTTTATAATATCTTTATAATCAAGCTTTCCTGTCTGCCAGATCAGCTGATAATCTTTATCTATAATTTGTTCTAAATGAGATTTCCAAGCATTATTCAATGTTCTTGAGCCTAAAGAACCCCCTACAGACAGAATCGTAAGTTTGTCTTTATTCAATCCCATTTTTTCTTTTGCCTGATCGGTTTCCTGCATTCCTGAAACGATGTTCTCACGAATCGGATTTCCTAGGAATTTTATTTTCTCTGCCGGAAAACCTTCTACTTTTGGATAGGCTGTGAAAACGGCTTTCGCTTTTTTGCTTAGAATCTTATTGGTAACTCCTGCGTGAGCATTTTGTTCCTGAATAAAAATTGGAATTCCCATTTTGCTTGCCTCATATAGTGCTGGTCCGCTGGCAAATCCTCCGGTTCCTACAGCAAAATCGGGAGCGAAGTTTTTGATGATTCTTTTAGATTTTGATAAACTTTTCAGAATCTTGAAAGGAAGTCCCAGATTGGATAGCAGGTTCCCTCTGTCTATTCCTGCGATATCAATTCCTTCGATTTTATAGCCTGCCTGAGGAACTTTTTCCATTTCCATTTTCCCGTTGGCACCAATGAACAAAAATTCTGCTTCAGGAAATCTCTTTCTGATCTCATCCGCAATGGCGATAGCCGGGAAGATATGTCCTCCTGTTCCTCCGCCGGATAATACTATTTTTAATTTTTTGTCCATTTTAAGCGATATCGTTTATTTCTGCTATACTTTGTTTTTTGCCCATTCCTTCTTCATCATAAATCTGAATCCTTGAGCTTATATTTAAAATAATACCTAGCTGTAAATAGGTGACCAGCATTGAGGTTCCTCCATAACTGATTAAAGGCAGCGGCTGTCCTGTTACCGGAATCAGATTCACTGCAACAGCGATATTTACCGAAAGCTGAATGAAAATCATCACTCCAAGACTGAGCACGAGCAACGATCCAAAAAATGCAGGCATCTTACTGGCAATCATCACGATCCTAATCATCATAATCAGATATAAACTGATCAGAAAAGCAGCTCCTATCACTCCGTATTCTTCTACAATGACCGCGAAAATAAAGTCGGAGGCAGACTGTGGAAGCATTTGTTTCAATGCACTTTTTCCTGGTCCCATTCCGGTAATCCCACCATGTACAATGGCTGCTTTGGCCTGCATTACCTGATAGTTTTTCGCTTTTACACTCTCATCATCTACATCGGCAGATTTTGCTTTGCTTGAGGTAAATGTTTCTACACGGCTCATCCATGTGTGAACACGGTTTCCACCGATCATATTTGTATTCAGCGCTATTAATAAAAATAATACAATGGCTACAAATGATGCTGAGATAAACCCTGCAATGTATTTCCAGTGAAGCTGTCCTATGACAAGAACCACAACGGAAACCATTAGAATCATTAATGCCGTGGAACCATTATCCTTTGCTACCAATACGAAAACAAGCAGGATAGGCCCGAAAATATACATGATATTCTCTATCGGAAGCCTTTCTCTGGTGATCTTTTTGGTTAAATATCTGCACAGATAGATGATTAACATTAAAAAAGCAAATGATGAAGGCTGGAAGGAAATAGGTGTTCCCGGTATTTTCAGCCATCTGGAGGCACTGGCTCCGTCAATGGTCTGGCCGGTAAACATGGTGACAATCAATAGAACAATCATAAGGCCGAGCAGGATACTGCTGAGCTTTCCGATGTATTCATATTTTATGGTTCCTACCAGTCTCATAATGGCTAATCCTAAGACTACAAAGAACATATGTTTGATCACGTGACCTGTTGTGGTCCCGTTATTAACAATGTATTCGAGATTTGAACTTGCAGAGTATACCGGGAAAATAGAGAAAATGGAGATCACAAGGATGACCATCCAAAGTACTTTATCGCCCTTTAGAAATTCAAATCTGCTTTCTGCGTTCTGTTCGTCCATATGTAATGTTATTGGCTCCTGGCTATTGGCCATTGGCTTTTAATACCTGTTGTTTAAACTGGCGTCCTCTGTCTTCATAGCTTTTGAACAAGTCAAAGCTTGCGCAGCATGGAGATAGTAAAACAGTATCACCCTTTTTAGCCAGTGATTTTGAAATTCTCACGGCTTCTTCCATGCTTGAAGTATCATAAATAACTTCTTTTTTGTCTTTAAAGAAATCTATGATCTTCTTGTTATCAATTCCAAGGCATACGATGGCCTTTACTTTTCTTTTGACTAAATCTTCAATTTCGGTATAGTCATTTCCTTTATCTAATCCACCAACGATCCATACGGTTGGTGTTTTCATACTTTCCAAAGCATAGTAAGTGGCATTCACATTGGTAGCCTTACTGTCATTGATGTATTTTACACTGTCAATTTCAGTCACCAATTCCAATCTGTGTTCTACAGCCTGGAAGGTCATCAGTGAATGTCTGATGCTTTCATTATTGATTTTTAATATCTTACCGGCAATAGATGCTGCTAAGCTATTCGCGACATTATGATTTCCCAATAGAGACAATTCATTAACTTTCATTGAGAACTCGTCTTTCATTTTTACCACAATCTCATCTTCATTCACAAAACCTCCTTCAGGTAGCTTCTCTTTTGTTGAGAAAGGAACCATTTTAGCCTTTATTTCAAGTTTTTCAAGAAGATTTTTGCTCATTTCATCATCCTTGTTATAGATGAAGAAATTATCATTTTCCTGATTTTCAGTGATTCTGAATTTTGCAAGCGCATATTCTTCATAGTTGTAGTTGTACTGATCCAGGTGATCTTTAGACAGATTCAACAATAAAGAAATATAAGGTCTGAAATTCTGAATATCATCCAACTGGAAAGAGCTTACCTCCAGTACATAATATTCATGATTTTCGTCTGCAACCTGCTTGGCAAAGCTATAGCCGATATTTCCACCCAAACCTACATTCAATCCGTCATTTTTCAGGATGTAGTAGATCAGGGAAGTAGTGGTTGTTTTTCCGTTGCTTCCGGTAATGGCGATGATCTTTGCATCTGTAAATTCAGAAGCAAATTCAATTTCAGAGGAAAGCCTGATTCCTTTTTCATGAATCTTGTGGATGATCTCCGCTTTTTTCGGAATTCCCGGGCTTTTTACGATCCAGTCAGCATTTAAAATCCTTTCTTCATCGTGGTTTCCTTCTTCAAATTCAATTTCATTATCGGTAAGAAACTGCTTATAGTTATCCTTAATGACTCCTTTATCTGAAAGAAATACTTCCAGACCTTTCTTTTTAGCCAAATAAGCAGCTCCGCATCCGCTTTCTCCACCTCCTAAAACAACTATTTTCATATTATTTTGATTTAATGATTAAAAGATTTAATGATTAAAATATTCAATGCTTCGATCTTTTAATTTTTAAATTGGTTTTTATCTCATTTTTAATGTGATCAGACATACAATTGCCAGTATTACACCGATGATAATCATTCTGTTCACGATTTTACTTTCGTGGAACCCTTCTTTCTGATAATGGTGGTGTAATGGTGACATTTTGAATAGTCTATTGTTTTGGGCATATTCCAGCCCGTATTTTCTTTTTCTGTATTTGAAAACGACTACCTGAAGCATTACAGACAGGTTTTCAATCAGGAAGATTCCGCATAATACAGGAATCAATAATTCTTTTCTTAAAATGATTGCTAGAACGGCAATTACTCCTCCCAGCATCAAACTTCCTGTATCTCCCATGAAAACCTGTGCAGGATAGGTGTTGTACCAGAAGAATCCGATCACTGCGCCTACCATTGCCACAGCAAAGATGGTGGTTTCACCCATATTCGGAAGGAACATGATATTAAGGTAGTCTGCAAAGATGATATTCCCGGAAAGGTAAGCGAAAAGAGCCAGCGTGAGCAGTATAATGGCACTTGTTCCAGCTGCCAGACCGTCTATTCCGTCTGTAATATTGGCGCCGTTTGAAACTGCCGTTACAATGAAGATGACAATAGGAATAAAGACAATCCATGCCCACTCATGGGCATCTTTATCATTCATCCAAAACAAAATTCCGCTATAATCGAACTCATTGTTCTTTGCAAAGGGAACGGTAGAAACAGTAATTTTTTCCGTAGGCATGAAATTCTGCTCTACATTATTTCTGTTCACCACCTTAGCATCGGCATATTTTCTTTTAACGGTAATGTCCGGGTGGAAATACATTGTAATTCCGACAATTAGCCCTAAACCAACCTGGCCTACAATTTTGAATTTACCGCTTAATCCGTCTTTATTTTTTTTGATTTTCTTTAAATAGTCATCAAGGAAACCAATAGCCCCCATCCAAAACATTGAAACCAGCAACAGTACAATATACACATTGGTAATTCTTGTAAACAGCAATACGGGAACGATGGTTGCCAAAATGATGATAAGTCCTCCCATGGTAGGAGTTCCTTCTTTTTGTTTTTGACCATCTAATCCAAGATCACGTACCAATTCTCCCATTTGTTTTGTTCTCAGGTAATTGATTACTCTTTTTCCGTAGACAAGAGCAATAATCAGAGAGAATAATACAGACATTCCGGCACGGAAGGAAATGTATTTCAACAATCCTAATCCCGGAACGTGAATTCCATGGTTGGTTAGATATTCGTATAGATAGTATAGCATAGTTTCAATTGTTAATAAATAATCATTGATAATTGATGAATGATAAAATCAGCTATTATTGATCAATTATCGCTTGTAATTTACTTGCTCATTAATTTCCAAAGCTCATTAATTACTTCTTTGTCATCAAAATGATGTTTTACACCATTTATCTCCTGATAGGTTTCGTGGCCTTTTCCGGCAACCAAAACAATATCTTTAGGTTCTGCAAATTTTATGGCCATCTTTATGGCTTCTCTTCTGTCCGGAATTGAAGTGTATTTGCTGAAGTTCTGAGGTTCAACGCCTGCTTCAATTTCTTTGATGATCTGCGCAGGATCTTCTGTTCTCGGATTATCTGAAGTGATGATTGCCAGTGTTGATTTTTTAGTGGCAATATTTCCCATTTCAGGTCTTTTGGAGTGATCTCTGTCTCCTCCGCAGCCGAATACGGTGATTAATCTTTCGTTTTTGGTTCTGATATCGTTGATGCTGTCCAGAATGTTTTCCAATGCATCCGGAGTGTGCGCATAATCTACGATAAAGAAAATTCCACCATCAGATTTGAATGTTTCAAATCTTCCGGAAACTCTTTTTAGTTTGCTGACTGCCTGAAGAATTTCATCTTGTTCAAAACCAAGCTCTTCAGCAATTCCGAATACAAGCAGCAAATTGTATACATTGAATTTTCCGGTAAGGGTCGTCCAGAATTCTTTTCCGTTAAAGTTCAACAGCATTCCGTTGAAATCTACTTCTAAAAGCTTTCCGTGATAATCTGCCATGGTTTTCAAGGCATAAGACTTCTTTTTAGCCTTAGTGTTCTGAAGCATGACATTCCCATTTTTATCATCTACATTGGTGATAGCAATGGCTGTATCTTCTAATTGGTCAAAGAATCTTTTCTTTGTTTTTAAATATTCTTCGAAGGTTTTATGATAGTCTAAATGATCATGAGTAAGGTTGGTGAAACCTGCAATTTTGAAGTGTAATCCTTCAATTCTGTTTTGAGCGATTCCGTGTGAACTTACTTCCATGAAAGCAAATTCACATCCTTTTTCTACCGCTTCCGCCAAAATCCTGTTGATTGTAATTACATCAGGAGTGGTATGGGTAGCAGGAATAATCTCTTCACCGATTCTGATTTCAACAGTGGAAAGCAATGCAGATTCATAGCCCAGGTTTTTGAAAACATCAAAAAGAAGGGTAGAAACAGATGTTTTTCCATTAGTTCCCGTAACGCCTATCAGTTTTAGTTTCTGAGAAGGATTTCCGTAGAAATTGGAAGCAAGGTGACCCAGAGCTTTAGAGGCATCTTTTACCTGAATATAGGTTACATTTTCAACCAATGTTTCTGGAAATTCTTCGCAAACGATTGCTGCAGCACCTTTTTCAATAGCAGATGCAATGAATGAATGTCCATCCACAACAGTACCTCTCATCGCGATATAAAGAGCATTTTCCGTAACCTTTCTGCTGTCGATCACCAATTCTGTAACCTCACGGTTGTTATCACCGTGAATTTCCAGTACTGGGATTCTGTTTACTAATTCTGTTATAATCATTTTTATCAATAAGGCTTTGCCCTATTTTGTTTTAAATGGTCCTTGCGGAACTTTGTTCTTAATTTTGCAGAGACAAATAAATTCTCTGGTTCTTACTGATTGTTGTGCCTTCTAACGGGAATTGTTCTTTAATTCTTCCCACTCCTTTATAGTCGACACGATATCCTAAGTTTTCCAATTGCGGGATTACGTTTTTACCGATTAATCCTACTACATTAGGCATTTGCTTATCATTGACTGCTACTTTTACATTAGGTTCAACCATTTTACTCAGGTTTACCTTTTTGTCTACAAGCATTTCTTTTTCAATATTCTGAGGTGTTTTCAGGAATGTTTTTCCTGCAATTTCCTTAAACACGGGTGCTGAAACTGGTCCTCCATAAAATCCTATTGATGTATTGGGTTCGCTGATCATTACATAACAGGTATATTTTGGTGCGTCTGCGGGATAAAATCCTGCGAATGATGCTCTGTATTTCATTGGGCCGGGCAGCCAGTATTCAAATCTTGCGGTTCCGGTTTTACCTGCCATTTTAAGGTTAGGAGTAAAGATGCTTCGTCCCGTTCCTTTTTCTACGGCTTTGGTTAAAGCATTGGTCATCATTTTAATAGCCTTTTCCGATGCCATTTTATTCACCATTACTTCAGGCTTGGCATTGTACATTACTTTTCCATCTTTCATGATTTTATCGATGAATAATGGTTTAAGCATTTTACCTCCGTTGGCAACTCCGTTGTAGAAAGTTGTCAATTGTAAAAGATTAACATTGGAAGAGTATCCGTAAGAAATAGAAGCCAGCGTTGCTGCATTCCATCTTTTATTTTGTGGAGTTACAATTTTCGGTTTTGTGATTCCCGGAAGTTCTATATCCATTTTATCGAACAGTTTCCAGCGCTTTAAGTGATCAAGAAATATCTGAGGTTTTTCTGCGTAATATTTTGTGATCAGTTTTGCCGTTCCTACATTACTTGATTTTGCTAAAACATCACTGATATCATAGGTTCCTCCGCCGTGTCCGTCTGAGATTCTCTGTTTTGCATAAGTCCAGACACCGTTTCCTACGTTTACAGTAGTGTTCTCATCAATGAAACCGTCATCCATTGCTGCCAGAAGCGAAATGGTTTTAAAAGTGGATCCCGGCTCAATATTATCTTTCAGGGCATAATTGTAAGAGTCTTCGTAATCTCCTGAATCTGTTCTTCTTAAGTTAACAAGTGCACGTACTTTTCCGGTCTCAACCTCCATCACGATCACGGTTCCGTGTTTTGCTTCAAAATGGATCAGCTGTTTCTCCAGAGCAGAGTGTGCAATGTCTTGAATTCTAAGGTCTAAGGTAGTATATACATCTTCTCCGTCTACAGGTTCCTGTACTTTCCAGAAGTCGATAGGTTTCCATTGAGAAGAATTGATTCTTTGCTCAAGTCTTTTTCCGTCTGTTCCTGTCAGGTATTTGGAGAAAGCACCCTCAAGTCCAGATTTAAGCTCACCGTTATCCATACCAATGGTTCCGGCCCCGATTTCCGAAGTAGCCAATTCTCTTTTATAATTTCGGTCAACAATAAAACCTCCTTTATTTTTACCTCTTTTGAAGATCGGGAACTTTCTGATTCTGTCGTATTGGTCAAAGTCAAGGCCTTTTACCAACGTATAGTATTGATTTTTCTTTTTCTTCTGCTCGTCAAATTTCTGTCTGAATTCTCCTCTGGATTTTCCGAACATTTTGCTCAATGAATCTGTAAGCGCTCCGATGTTGTTGGAGTACACTGTATCTTTCATCGTTTTGAAGTCAAGATAGATGTCATACCGCATCACGGTGGTTGCGAGGATAGAGCCGTCAGACGCAAAAAGATTACCGCGGGCAGCCTTTAAAGTGGCTTCACGATAGTTTTTATTAATGTAATCGTCTTTAATTTCCTGAACATTGGTATTCTGAAGAATAACAATTCTTGCCAAGAACATGACAAACACGCACAAAGCTACCACTGCAAAGAGGTAGCCCCATCGTAACGTTTTCTTACGTTTATTGTCGTATTCATTTTGCTTTTGCATCTGTACTGTCCAGTTTTATTAGCAATTTGTGAGGGTGGTTTTCCAGGGTCATCAATGAATCCCGGGCGACCTCTTTCCCCAGCTCTGATTCCATTTTTACTTTGATCAGCTTACTCTGGGCGTAAGCGTTTCTTGATTTGTATTCTTCTGTTTCCTCCTTTAAGGCGTTTACAATTTTAATTTTTTTATTGACGAGATGGTTGGTGTAAATCATGGCCATCATCAGTATAAACAACAGAAGAAAATACTTGTAATGTATTTTGATCTCATCACGGTTCAGAAAGTTTCCTTTTATAATATCTATAAAAGTGAGTCTTTTCTGGGGGCGATTTGTTGTTCTTTTTGCCAAAGCTTTTTTATAATTGATTAATGATAAAAGATAATTGATATCGCTTATCACTTATGATTTATCATTTATATCTTTATTCCTGTTCTCATTTTAGCACTTCTTGCTCTAGAGTTTTCTTCGATCTCCTGGTCATCAGGAATGATAGCTTTACTCTTTATCAACTCGAATGCCTTTTTATAATTTCCGTAGATATCTCTTTCCGGTTCTCCTTCGAACATTCCGTTTTTCAGGAATCTTTTTACCAAACGATCTTCTAAAGAGTGGTAAGAAATAACAACGAGTCTTCCTTCCGGTTTCAACACATTGTAAGCCTGAACCAGCATTTCTTTTAATACTTCAAGCTCCTGGTTAACTTCAATTCTTATCGCCTGAAAAAGCTGGGCATAGAATTTATTGACCTTATGAGGAGGAATGTAGCTGAAAAGCTTTTTCAGATCCTCAGTAGTATCTATGCTTTTTGTTTTTCTGTGGTGAACAATTTCTCTCGCCAGTTTTCTTGCTTCTCTTAATTCTCCATAGTGATAGAAAAGATCTGCCAGTTCACTTTCTTCATATTCATTGATCACTCTTTTGGCATCGAGGCTCTGCATTACATTCATCCTCATATCCAAAGGAGCATTGCTTCTTGTAGAGAAACCTCTGTCTGCTTCATCAAACTGGTGTGAAGAAACACCCAGGTCAGCCAAAACACCGTCTACCTGAGGAACTCCGTACATCAGTAATGAGTTTTCCAGAAATCTGAAATTCTGATTAACCAATGTAAATCTAGGGTCATCAATTGTATTTTTAAGTGCATCCAGATCCTGGTCAAAGCTGAACAATCTTCCTTTATCAGAAAGTCTGCTCAAAATCTCCCTGGAGTGGCCTCCGCCTCCAAAGGTGCAGTCCACATATATTCCGTCAGGATTCGTCACCAAATCATCAACACTCTGCTTCAACAAAACGGGGTTATGATACATGCTTAATTGTGTTTTTTATTTAATACTATTAATTAATAACCTACTATCACTATTCTTCGTCAAAAGAGCCCATCACATCTTCGGCAAGGCTTGCAAAATCAGCTTCATTGGTAGCAATTACCTTTTCATAGGCATCTTTGTCCCAAATCTCGAAAAGTTCTCCTGCGCTGGTAATCACAATATCTTTCTGAAGATTTGCAAAAACGGTCAGGTCTTTCGATATCTGTAATCTTCCTGCATTATCCAATTCTACTGTTTTTACTCCTGCAGTAAACATTCGTATGAAATCAGCATTCTTTTTTATGAATCTGTTCAGTTTATTAATTTTGCCCATCAGTTTGTCCCATGCATTCATAGGATAGACTTCCAGACAGGGTTGGAACACAGATCTTTTGACTACAAATGCCTTGTCTTCGAAGTTTTCCATCTGTTTAATTAAAGATGAAGGAACTTTTAAGCGGCCTTTGTCGTCAATTTTACACTCATATGTCCCAATGAAATTTTTCATTTGGGACAAATTTATATAATAATTTCCAAAATTTCCCACTTTTTCCCACTTTTTGACTCAATGTTAATAAGTTTTATCAGAGATTGAATTTCAATAATGTAAAATACTGATATGAAGATAGTTGCTGAGAGTGTTATTTAGCCCATAATAAAGCGTGTTTGAAAAAAAAAGTTAAAAAGGAGAATATTATATTATTTTTATCTTAAATTAGGATAATCAAAATTTTTTTGAGGTTTAATTTGTATTTTTGCAAGGCTTTATTAAGGCGTTTTATGATATTTAGTACAAAAAAAGAAAAGAAATATTCCTATGTAGAAGCGGGAGAAGGACATCCATTAGTGCTGTTGCACGGGTTAATGGGTGGTTTGAGTAATTTCGATAAAATGGTAGATTTTTTTTCGGAAAGAGGCTTTAAAGTATATGTTCCTCAGTTGCCGATCTATGATCTGCCGGTACTCAATACGAATCTTACCACTATCGCAAAATATATTATCAAGTTTATAGAAAGTCATATTTCAGGTCCGGTTACCATTATGGGAAACTCAATGGGAGGGCATGTAGGGCTTATCTTGACTTTAGCAAGACCTGATTTGGTGAAAAATCTTGTGCTTACAGGAAGTTCCGGATTGTATGAAAGAACTTTCGGGGACAGTTTTCCAAGGAAAAATGACCGGTCTTATATCAGAAAGAAAACGGAAGAGGTTTTCTATGATCCAAAGATTGCGACAGAGGATCTTGTGGATGAAGTTTTTGCGGTGGTAAATGACAGAATGAAAGGAATAAAAACAGTAATGCTGGCAAGAAGTGCCATCAAACACAATATGCTGAACGACCTTCCGAAGATTACGACACCTACGTGTCTGATCTGGGGTAAACAGGATAATGTAACTCCTCCGGAAGTAGCAGAAGACATGCACAAGTTTATTCCGAATTCGGATTTATTCTGGATAGATCATTGCGGCCATGCAGCAATGATGGAGAAGCCGGATGAATTCAATGAAATCCTGTACAACTGGATAAAAGATAAAGTTTAATAAATACATCATAAAATGACCATTAAGAGCTTTTCTTAATGGTTTATTTTTCTAAAATACATTCAACAATGATTATCAAGACAGCAGAGTTTGTAAAGAGCAGCGGAAAATGGCAGGAATGCCCTGAACCTAATATTCCTGAATATGCTTTTATCGGAAGATCAAACGTAGGAAAGTCATCATTGATCAACGCAATGATGAACCATAAAGACCTGGCCAAGACATCACAGACTCCAGGAAAAACCCAGCTGATCAATCATTTTTTAGTGAATGAAAACTGGTACCTTACGGATTTACCGGGCTACGGTTATGCAAAGGTTTCAAAAGTTCAGCGAAAGGATTTTGAAAAGCTGATCACGAATTATATTCTGAACAGAAGAAATCTTGTCAACCTTTTTGTATTGGTAGATATAAGACATACTCCACAGAAAATTGATCTGGAATTTATTCAATGGTGTGGGGAAAGTGGAATACCTTTTTCTATTGTATTTACCAAGTCTGACAAGCTAAAACCGAACGTTGCCATTAAAAACGTTGAAGATTATAAAGCTGAACTTCATAAAACCTGGGAAGATCTACCAGAACTGTATGTGACCTCAGCAGAAAAGAAAGAGGGCGGAGATAACATTCTTAATTTTATTCAGAAGACCAATGAGTTTTTAATCAATAATAATATAAGCTTCGATGAGTAATATTATCTGGAAAATCAAAACGTTTGATGAGTTCACCGTTCCTGAGTTGTATTCAGTACTGAAAGCACGTATTGACGTTTTTGTTATTGAACAGAATTGTCCTTATCCTGACTTGGATAATTATGATCAGAAAGCAGTTCACATCTGGGCTGAGGAAGACGGAGAAGTGCTTGCCTATTGCCGTGTTTTTGACAAAGGAATAAAATATGATGAAACTTCCTTCGGCAGAGTTCTGACAACAGAGCAGGCGAGAGGTAAAAGTCTGGGAAAACAG
Organism: Chryseobacterium indologenes; assembly: GCF_018362995.1. Lineage (NCBI taxonomy): Bacteria > Pseudomonadati > Bacteroidota > Flavobacteriia > Flavobacteriales > Weeksellaceae > Chryseobacterium > Chryseobacterium indologenes. The sequence goes on along the minus strand of NZ_CP074372.1, from coordinate 3,286,953 downwards.
CTGATACAATATGCCGTAGAAACAATAGAAAACCGTTTTCACACTTCTGAAATCAAAATATCTGCACAGGATTATCTTTTAAGATTCTATAGTGGATTCGGATTTATAGATACGGGCAAGAAGTATCTGGAAGATGATATTCCGCATACGGAAATGATAAGAAAATAAATAAAAGCGAAGAAATTTAATTCTTCGCTTTTTTGGTTAAATATATTAGAGTGTGTTTTTTATTTTCCTGAAATAGCTTTTAAGATAATGGGCTCCAGATTGGAAGGGAGATCGGCAGATTTGATCTGATACTTTTTGATTTTCATTTCTTTAAACCAATTTTCCCAATATTCTTTAATAACAGCTTCTTCAAAAGGATTTCCTTTTTCGGGATTGATTCCTAAAACAATAACTTCGAGATTACTCAGGTTTTCATTTGCTTTTACAAAGCCAAAGCCATTTTTTTCAATGGTATCTTTAAAACCGGATGTTGTCAGGTTATTAGCTTTTATAAGCTTGGTTGTTAAATAGGAAGTTTTGTATGATTTTTCCTTCTTTTCATTAAACTTAGTGTTTTCATGATACATATAGCCGTCTGTCAAAATGAAAAGAATGTTTCTGCGATCATCTTTAATGCAATAATCTTTCACTTTGTTTTTGAAGAATTCCCAGATATCTGACCCTACATATTTGCCATCTTTTATTGCTGATTGATAAATGTTTAGAGGTAATTCCGAATATTTTTTGTCAACAGAATCAAAATAACTTTTTGGAATATCTTTATTAAAAGAAACCTTCAATTCTTTTGTAAACTCGTTCATTTTCGGATCTGAAGGCTCCGGATTGAAGAAAACCTGCATCTGATCATCGTATGTGATGATTCTTTTTGATTTAATATGATTTAAAAATCCTTTTTCAATAGCTTTGATATATTCTGCATCCCGCTGAAAATACTGCATGGTGGGATTTGGATTGGTTATAGGATCAATTCTGTCTGATAAATCAATTAAAATACTAAGATTAATATTATTAGAATCAACAGCTGGTGGACAATTTGTACACGGTGTTGGAGGTTGTTCTTTGCAACAAGAAACCAAAGAAATAATGAATAATAAATAGAATATCTTTTTCATAATTTTCAGTTATAAAGATGATAAATACACTAAATTTTGATTGTCAGAATTAGCACCCACGGTTTCCAGATTGGCATTGTAGGTTGAAATGCAGTCATCAATCATCGTTTGCTTTTCCGTTCTTGATACTGCTATTTTTTCACCGATAAAAGTGATCCAGCCTTGAACATACTCTGACGCATACAATTTGTAATCTTTAGTAGGTATGATCACACCGTCAATAATATTCTGAAGTTCTTCTATTCTTCCTCGTGTTTTGATAATTAATTCTTTTGTACTTCCGATATTGGTCAGGATTTCTTCAATTTCCTTTTTCAGGACATTGATTTTTTCCTGAAAGAACTCAATCCTCTTCTGTCTGATTTCCTGTTCATTTTTAATCTTATCTTTTTCACGGTGTTCTTTCATTACAAAGTCGAAAACCAGTCCCCAAATAATGTATACAATGAATCCAGCGAAAATAATTCCCCAAAACTGAATTTTGGTAAAAGCAATTTTAATATCAAATGGTGGTGATTCAAAAGTTTTGTTTAATTCATACAATTTTGACTCAATTTCGTAGGCTAAAATGCAGTCGAAAATAAATGTTACGATAAATAATAATCCCAGCTTGATATAATTGGCTCTTGTTTTATTCTCCCAAAACATATGAATCAAATATCCCAACCCGAGAAATACAAACGGGATCAAGGTAACAAAAGCTCCTTCAATTACTCCTTCGTTCCACGCTTTACTGAAAGCCTGTGCATCTAAAACACTTTGGATAATTGTACTTTTTGCATCAAAACTTTTGAAAAAAGCTGAATAAGAAGTTGAGATATAAAATGTTCCTAAATATAAAGTGATGGGAATCAAAAGGAAAAGCCCGATCCAGAATTTTGCAGAAGCTCCCCTTGTCGCATTTATATGGTGCTTTTCCGGGTTTCTGGGTAGATCAAGGATTTCAGCTTTTAAATTTTCAATTGTATGCTGATGATTTTCAATTTCTATATTTTTGTTTTTTAGCTGCTCTTCTTTTGTTTCCTGTGATACTGTCAGCGCCTTAATTTCAGTTTCTCTGTTTTTTTGTTCGTTGACGTAGGATTCTTTCAGATTTTTCTGTTTTTCGACCATTTCCTTTTCTTCGTTCTGAAATTTCGAATAAACGGCATCCAGGCAAATGGATAGAGTAGAGTGGTTTCCGTTGGTTCGTGAGCTGTCCCTGTAACCTGATTCATGATAGGTCCTTTTTCGGGTTTCTTCGAGAGATTCATCAATTGGAATGATATTGTTTTTAGGAAGGTGTTCCTGTTTGGACTCTATCGGAACGGATTTGAGTTTAAATAAATTTTTTATACTAGTGGTATCCATGATAAGTTAGTTTTTTAATTCATATAAAATTTCACTTTTATTCTTTCCGATTTTCACGGCTTCAATAAGATAACCTACAATGGCAGGTGCATTTTCTTCTACAAAACCAAACATCAGAACGTATTTTTGCATGGCAATATATTCGTTTGGAGAAACAATTCCATCTGCCCAGATCATTACGGTGAGATCATATAAATAATCTACTTTCTCCTCAATAGTCTGTGGTACCAATGATTTTAAATTGATTGGATTTAAAAGGATTTCATCTAAATTTTTGGATGGAATTCCCCTTTCTTCTGCACATTTGTAGAGCATTTTTAATTCTAGTGCACTGAAATCATCATCACAGATAGCCATTTGATACAATCGTAAAAAATGTGCTTTGAGATTTTCAGTTATTTGATTGTTCTCCATAATGGTTATTCTTCTTTTGGTTTTTTAGGATTAATGATTCTGTCTCTTGAAACAGTTCTTTGGTGGATGGGAGCAGATTGTTTCGTGGTTTCTTCAGGAACTTCTTCTTCCTTTTTTTGTTCTTTTCTTTCTGCGAAGTTGGTCAGCAGAAATAAAATTCCTGTGATGATATCAATCGGGATCCAAATGCTTTTCCTATATAAATAAAAAGGAAAAACGGGATTGAAAAGAATGAGAATGATTAGAAATAATATACTGAAATAATGTTGTTTAGAGCTCAGTGTATTGTATAAAACCAATAATGCTCCAATGGAAATAATAATTCTAAGAAAAGTATAATATTCTATAGGAAGTTTGAAAATACCAGCGAAACAACATAACGCACAGAAGGTGAGGAATGGTTTCATAATGTTTGTTTAAAATCCTGTTTTGAGATTATATTTATAATTAAAACGGTTTTCAGACATAAAAATAAAGACGAAGAAATCGATAAATGCTATTAATGCGGGAATGAAAGTCCAGCAAAATACCAAATACAATATTCCCATAATATTTTGACCTAGGTAAAACCTGTGAATGCCTAATCCTCCCAAGAAAAAAGCAAGTAATGCGGCGGTAGATTTTGATTTCATAATTTAAACTCTTGATAAAACTTCGTTCTTTTTTGTTTCAAACTCTTCAGGAGAAATGATTCCGTTCTCTTTTAAGTCTTTTAACTTCTGCAATAAAGCAAAAGGATCTTCATTCTCTATCAACAATGGCTTTTTTTCTTCCTGAAATTGTTGAGGTTGTGTGATAATAGGGGTAGCATTATTCACAGTAACGCCTCCTGCAGAGGCTCTCAATGTTTCAAGATTTTTTTCTCGTCTGAGCCCCCGCATTTTTTCTTCCACTTCCTGTGCAAACTGATACAGCTTTCTGGCTTGGTTTTTAGGAAGATAATCCATCATATTTGTAAAGTTTTTTGTAGTTCTCATAATAAAGGTAGAGCCAACAATTCCTTCTTTGATGTGACAATCAGCAATATCCACCCAACTGTAATCCTGAAAATCCATAGATAAGCCGAAGTTTTTTGGCCTGCAGAAAATAATTCTTCTATTGGTAAGGACAATACAATCAGGAGATAAATTTATTACAGGCTTCTTCTGAACAGCTATATATTCTACAGCTTCTTGTGAGGTAAGAAGGCTGTTGATTCTTCCTAAAAGCTTTTCAACAGCTTGAGGATCCTGTTCTTCATTTAAAAATTTCTTTAAGTTCATATTATTTTGTTTTTTGATTATTTTACATCTTTATTGAAGACATATCCTGTCTTTCCATTTGATTTGACCTGTACTTTATACCATGATCCTTCCTTTGAGAGCTGTAATAGTTTGGCATCTTTAGATACTTTTGTTATTACTTTAGATTTAAAGGTAGGCTTCTCATAAACATTTGTTGTTGCAATGCCTGCAATGTATCTGTTGTTAGAGTTTAGATTGATGTTTACCTTGTCAATAAATACTTTTGGAGGTTTACTGGTATGTGGCTTTGAAGACCTGTAAGAATCCGGGGATTTATGTTTTTTAGACTTGCTTTTCGAAGAGCTTCCCGAAGAAGAGCTTTTTCTGTAAGATCCACCACGACAAACACCACAAGTCCCACCACTGCTGCAGTGAGCACATCCTGAACAGTTGGAACAAGCGGAACAATAGGCTGAACCTGTGCACCTTCCGCCGTGTCCTACATTGTCATTAGCTTTCAAACAAGAATTTAAAAGAAATAAGCTGAATATCAGTATTATGAAAGATATTAAAGTTTTCATGGCTATTAATTTTATGCATAATTTTCCAGCGTCAGATGAAGCTGATTTCTATAATTGTAGATCTCATCCAGTGTATTTAATAACATCTTTTCTCCTGCTTCTTTTCCGTTGTGAAAAGTCTCCAGATATTTATTCGTTGTATTAAAATGCAGTCGGCAAAGCGGTTTTCTGTTGTTGTCATCCAACAACACCCCGAAATAGGAAAGAGTATCTCTGTAAGCAATTCTTGAAGATGGAATTTTCTCCCTTAGAATCGCTTTTACAATTTGAAAACCTTCGAGCTCTTCCTCTGTAGTTACAATTTTAGAATCGTTATTTTGATCGATAGGCTGTGATGATTTCACATCGTCTTCGTTTTTTTCTATCTGTTCATTGATGCTCAGGGCGGATTTTAACCGGAAGCTGATCGACTCATTAATAGAAGTGGTCAATGCTTTTTTAGCATATTCCTTGAAAGAAACCATTCTGTTGGCTGTTAAAGGTTTTTCAAAGAAGCGGTTCACCAGAATTTTTACCAGTTCGTCAGACGGGTTTTCGATTTCTTTTTCGAATTCCTTTCTGATAGCTTTGATGTATTTCAAGGCTTCTGCAGAATCTAGGATGCTTTCCAGATTATAATCTTTCTTGGTGAAGCTTTCCAGAATTTTAATGGAGCTGTCTTTCAGATCCTCAATATTGATGGTAAAAAACGGCTTTTCATCCATAATATTAGGCTTTTCCAAATCCGTATAAAAGTTGTACACAATTCCATTGGTCAAAACTCCGAATCTCGTTTTAGAAACATGATAATACCTGTGAAGCTGCGAATTATGAGCATCAGCGCTTTCTTTCCAGTGCTTACATTCAATGATGAAGATGGGTTCATCATTATTTTTGATTACATAATCCACTTTTTCTCCTTTTTTTGTCCCAATATCACAGACGTGTTCAGGAACTACTTCCGTAGGATTGAAAATATCATAACCAAGGATTTGAATGAAAGGCATTACAAAAGCATTTTTTGTAGCTTCTTCTGTTCCGATCTGGTCTTTAAGGCCTATTACTTTCTGATGCAGTTGCTCAAGTTTAATTTTAAGATCCATAGTTTTTAATTTTTTAAAGTTTCATCAACGATTTCTGCTGTCGGAGCATTTGATTTTACAGAAGCGATGCCATTTTCCATTCCGGATTTTGTGCTGTACATTTGACTGTTTCCGATAATTTCACCGTTTCTTGCTTTTAACACGAAATAATCTTTTCCGTTTTTAGCAAGTCTTCTGCCGTATCTTGAAAGGTCCTGAGAATTAACTTTTACTGATTCGATTCCTTTCTGGCAGGATGCTTTCTGAATATACCCTTCGCTGGTTAAAATAATTTCGCCGTTTCCAGCCTTCAGATTAAACTGATATTCTTTGTTAACTCTTTGAGTGATTACGAATTTTCCCATGATTAGCTTTTCTTATTTTAACTTGTATGACATGCATTTGAACAATAATAACACCCGTTGATATTATTTCTTTGAATTGGAAATCGTCTTTTCGCTTCATTTACTGCTTCCTCACAAGTATAATAACTGCCTAAATAAATTCTATTTTCAGAAGATGGTAAAAATCGGCATGAGCTTTCATGCACTTCATAGTCTCCATTTGACTGCTGATTCTTATTAAGGTAATATTCCTTTTTCATAATAAAAATTGTTTATTGTTTAACAGTCCAAAAATATGAGCATTAAATTTTGGTCCGTTACGGTTTTCCGTAAAACGGACAAAAAATAAAAAAACCTTTCAAAAAATTTGAAAGGCTGTAAGTGAAATGAATTGTTTTTTTATATAATCCCGATATCTTTACAGAAGGCTACCAGCTGCTCATTGCTATTTATTTCAAGGTCTTCCTTCAGGCTGTTTAATCTTTTCTCAACGCTGCTCAAGCTGGCGGGTTTTATATTTCTTTCCTCGAGATGAACAGGGATGTTTTTCTGTAAAACACCTTTAGATAGCAGAGAAACAAGTGTAATGTCAAATGTAGAAAACTCATAGCTATTGAACTTCTTCATCTCCTGTTTCAAATCAAAAGATAAATAGTTTTCGCCTATATATACTGCTGCAATAGATTTTTTTAAATCTTTTGAATCGTTTCTGGCTTTACGGACAAACCCGTTAATTTGATAATCTGAAAAAAGATTTTCTATGATTCCCGTTTTATGTTCCGCAGAAAATACAATAACTTTCAAATCAGGCTGTATTTCTTTTACTTTTTTGATGAGATCCTTTCCGTCTTTAAGGTTCTGCTCGTGATGATCTTCCTCATAATAAAGATCTGTAATCAATAAGTCGTAGGGATGCTCTTCCCGTAGTGCTTTCTGAATTTTTCCTATAGCATCATCACAATAGTACACATAATCGACTTGGGGAATATTTAATTCCTTAAGGGTTTTCTGGACGGAAATATTGATACTTTCATGGTCTTCGGCAATTAAAACTTTTTTGAACATGGTTATACGGTTTAATTTTAAAAAATAGGTTAAGACCTCAAAAATATATTCATTTGATATTTTATAATTACGGGTTCACGTAAAAAGAATAAAAAAATGATCTTTTCAGCGGAAATACTCAGATTAGGCCAATATCTTTACAGATTACAATCATCTCGATATTGTTTTTTGCACCAAGGCTGTCACGAAGCTCATTCAATCTTTTTTCAATAGATCTGATACCATAGGGCATCATTTTGTGCTCCTTTAAATAGATGCTTATCTCACTTTGTTTGTGTCCTTTGGCTAGCAACTCAAGTAGTTTCATATCATAGGCGTCAAACTCGGAAGAAATATGACGCATCGTATTCAGAACTTCCTGAGGAATTACGGTCTCTCCATTAAAAATTTTCCGTATTGCACTTTTCAGGTCTTGTCCGTCACGTCTTGCCTTACCTACAAATCCGTCAATCTTATATATCTTGTAAAGGTCATCAATGGTTTTTGCTTTCTTTTCTACTGAAAATACAACTACTTTTAAACCAGGCTGAAGTTTTTTCGCTTCAAAGATAAGTTCTTGCCCGGAATGAAGTTTCTGGGAAATATGATCTTTGTCAAACGACAGATCAGCAATAAGCAATTCGTAAGGACTTTCTCTTTCTAATGCGGTTCTGATTCTACCCAAAGCTTCATCACAATACGTTACATAATCGAAAGCAGGGATATTTAATTCTTTTATTGTATTCAGGATTCCCTTGTTCATTATTTCCTGATCTTCAACGATTAAAACTTTTTTGAACATGATGATATAGTTAAGAAGCAGGGAATGAAAGATTAACCTTCAGCCCTTTTTCAATTTTTGTATCAAAAGTAATGGTTCCATTAATCGCTTCAATGCGGGATGCCGTATTACGTAAGCCATTTTTATACACAAGATCTCCTGAAATTCCTATTCCATTATCTTTGTATTGAATTTCAACCCTATTGTTGATTTTTTCAAATTTAACGGCAACATGGGTGGCTTGGCTGTGCTTTTTCATATTCACCATCAGTTCGCGAAGCATTTGGTAAATCTCCTCTTTTACTGTAGAAGAAATTGGTTCCCAAATCCCCGGGCTATTTCCTGCAGTAAAAGTTTTTACAATATCATTAGTGAAGGAAGCAATAAGTTCTGAAATTACCTTACTGAACTCTTTTTCTTCCGCCGTTTTATCGTAGGATATATCCCTTGATTTTTCATACACAAATTCCAGTTCGTCAAGGGCTTTATCCCGGTCAAAATCTTCCTGATTCTCAATCTTTGTCATCACCTGATAAATGCCGTTGGCAACTACGTCATGGACTTTTTTCGATATTTTAAGCTGGGTGTTTTTTACCTCGATCTCTTTTTCTTGTTGAAGTCTTTTCTGCCTTTTTTTATATAAAATAACAACTACAATAAATATTGCAGTAAGTAATGCTAAAACTAACGAAAGCCATAATAATTGATTTTCTTTTTCTGCTTTTTCTGCTTTAACTTTTGTGTTTTCGTATTTTATAAATGCAAATTTAGTTGTGTAATCACTACGACTATTTTGGATGCTATCAGACAGGTTTTTATATGTTATAAAATGACTATTGGTATTTGTTGGTTTATCAACATAAATTATTTTTTCAAGAGCTTCAAGTCTATCTTCAGGACTTTTGTTTATTTGAGCTATATCAAGCATTTTCTTAGCATAATAAAGAGATTTCTCTGGATTAGATTTTTTATTTATTTCTGCTAAATGTGCATAGCTTGAATTCGCTCCCCAAAGGTCATTATTTTCTAATTTAAGCTTTAATATATTTTCTATAGTAGCTTGAGCCTCATAATTATTATTGTCTAGCCATTTTGTGTATTCAATATTTTCTTTGATTCTATTTTTTAATTTTAAATCTGAAAGTTTTGATAAATCAAGTTTTTGTAAAATATCTAACGCCAGTTTATATTTTCCTAATTTATATTCTGCTACAGATTTATTATTTAATATACTGAGTCTTTTTTGCCCCGACTCAATCTTAACGGAAAGAGCCTTGTCATACCATTCTATTGCTTGTGAATATTGCTTTTGATTTAATTTCAAGGTAGCCATAGTATCATATAATGAGTAAAGACTTTCATCATTTTCACTCATCATTTTTAAGGCTTCTACTAATGTTGATTCTGCACCTAAAAAATCACCTCTGTTTTTTTGAGCATTTGCTTGTACAATCAAACTTTTAGAAATATTAGAAAAATCACTTTCTTTATTATAGTAAGAAATTGCTTCCTGGAGTTTTAAATAAGCTTTAACATCATTTTTTTCAAGAAGGCTAACACCTTCTTCATATAATTTATCGGCTTTTACTATATTAGTATTGCTTTCAAGTGTATCCTTACATGAAGCAATGAGGCAGAAAGAAAAAAGGGAAAATAATAAATTTCGTATCATTTTACTAAAATAAAAAAAACCACTCTAAAAAGAGTGGTTTTTTTTATTTTTTAGGAGGAAGCGTTGTGCCTGTTTCTCCTCCTGTATCACTTCCACCTGTCTCTTCTGTAGACCCTCCAGGATCTGAAGCACCACTTTGAGGTTGAACTGTTACAGTTGTTGGGTTATTATCATTTGCAGTTGTTGCATTAGTATTATTGGTTGAGAATGCTAAACCGAATAGCATCAATATAATCTCGATCATTCCTTAAAATTTTAGAAGTTTTTTGACTGTTTTTCTTCCTCCTGAGATCTATTTATCTCAGGCTGTACACAATTAAAATTTCGAAGCGCTTCTTAATTTTTTAGGGAAGTGAACCTTCAAAAACGGAGGAGAAACATCTGCTTCCCAACCCGGAGTTTTCCTCCGTTTTATCTGGTGATTTTTGAAATCAGGTTTTTTTAGATTTTATTTTTAATGTTTGTATTTGTCCCTGATCTCGATTACAAAATTGCGTCAAAATGGAAAGTGACTGGTAGTAGCTTTTTGGTAAGATTTTGGAAACTTTAAAATGTTGATATTTACGGTTTTCCGCATCCTTATCTTCTGAAATCTTTTTATTTTTCCAAATAATTACTAAGATCATGGCAAAAAATTTACAAGAGAAAAAAAAATTACTCCAAGAAGTATATGCTAAAGCTGAAAAAGATGGTTCAGGAACATCAGTAAGTGGTATATTGAAGTATTTACAAATTATTCTTCTTCAGGACTTTAAGATCAATCTTAATTATAGAACAATGCTGGGGTACTATCAATCTATTGTAGACCTGAATAAGGATGCAACTATAAAACCAGCCACCTTGGACTTATTTAGTAAGTATTTGGGTTTTAACGATTTCAATCATTATCGCAAAGAAAGAAAAGCTCATTATAAAAATGATACTGATGATACTGAAGTGAATGTCACTGTGACTAAAGGAAATTCATTTTCTGATAAAATGTCAAATATCATGATAGTGATAAAAAACCAACCAGTCTTCAACATTCCACAGATGGCAAAAAATGGGATGGGAATAGGTGCTCTGATTATTATTTTATTTGCAGGTTTTTCTTACGGAGGGAATGGAGGTATAAGGTTTGGTAAAGAAAATAAATGTATGTATTGGGATGGGAATGAATATAAAATTACATCTTGTGATGATAGAAACCCCAAGCATAAATTAATACCAGTTGATACTATAAGGCTAAAATATTTTAAGAAAATTACCAGACCAGATACTTTGACAATAGAAAACGGATTAGGTAACTCTTGGTATACAAAGTATGATAATGCAGTTGAGTTTTTTACTATGGATGGAATAAATCCGGATAACGGAAAAAGTTTAAGAGATGCCACGAGGCATATGATTACAAAATATGCAGGAAAAAATGCAGATCCCATAATGTCAGAATAAGATTCCTGCTCGGTTAGTTTTTAAACAAAAAAGGAGCGAAGAGATTTCCTCTTCGCTCCTTTTATTTTATATCAGTTTGTAAGCATTCAGCTAAGCTTTCATGTGCTGCCAATTGAAAGCACTTTAGCCAGAACTTAGAATATAAGGCTTTATTCCGCGTTCAGCATTCCCAGTTCTCCGAAATGCTTTTTAAACTTCTGGATCTTAGGGCCCACTACAGCGCTGCAATAAGGCTGTGTAGGGTTCTCATTATAATACCCTTGATGATATTGTTCTGCAGGCCAGAATGTATCGAATTGGGTCAGTTCTGTTACATAAGTACCGGCCCATCTTCCTGATTCCTGAGATACTTTGATGGCTTCTTCAGCTTTTGCCTTCTCAGCAGCATCTTTATAGTAAATAACAGAACGATATTGTGTACCGATATCATTCCCCTGTCTGTTTAATTGGGTAGGGTCATGAAGGAAGAAAAATACATCCATCAGCTGTTCATAAGAAATAACCGCAGGATCATATGTGATCTGTACCACTTCTGCATGTCCCGTTTCACCAGTACAAACTTCCTGATAGGTCGGATTGTCTTTATGTCCCCCGGAATATCCTGAAATAGCAGATTTTACCCCTTTAAGCATATTGAAACAGCTTTCCACACACCAGAAACATCCACCACCGAAAGTAATCTGTTCTAAATTATTGTTGTCCATTGTTGGTAATTATATTGTTTTATTTTCTCTTCCTTTGTACGGGAAAAGCTTATCAAAAATAGGAAAAACTTTTTCATTTGAACACGGTTTTAACCTCATAAACTCAAATTATAATGATAGATGCTACAAATGATTTTAAGCACGGTTAAGAACAAAATATTGAGGGTAAATGACGGAAATAGTATTAAAGCAGTTAGTATTAGAATTGTCATGCTGAGCGGAGTCGAAGCATTTCAATTAAGCTGAATTTTAAACACAAATAGCACTAATGTTTTCACAAATAAACACAAGGAAATGTAACCCGATCATCTGCGAAATCTGTGAGAAAATAGAGTAATACACAATGTAAAAGCAGATATCTGGGATATTTTAAAAACAGCTGGTATTAGCAATGTCATGCTGAGCGGAGTCGAAGCATCTCAACTAAACTTAATCTGTAAATGTTTTTCCGGGGGTCTGTTTTTTAGATTTAAACACAAATAACACAAATGCTTTCACAAATAACCACAAGAATAATAAAGCATAATCACCTGTGACGATCTGTATAATCTGTGGACAAAAAAAGCACCCTAAAAAAGGATGCTCTGTATGATATAAATAGTGTTCAGTTTATTTTTCCCAAACCAAAGCACTTGCTCCAAGGATAGCTGCATCTGCTTCGTCAAGTTCACTGAATACCAGTTTTACTTTATTTCTAAAGATAGGAAGAAGATTTCTTTCCATATGAAGCTTAGCAGGCTTTAATATAAAATCTCCTGCTTTGATCACTCCGCCGAATAAAAGAATGGCTTCCGGGGAAGAGAACATCACAAAATTAGCCAATGCCTCACCCAGTTTCTGACCTGTATATCTGAAAACCTCAATGGCAATTGGGTCTTCTTTCATCGCACACTCGTATACTGTTTTAGAATTGATTGCATCTTCAGGATACTGGTTTAGCATAGATTCCGGGAACTCAGCTCTCATTTTCTTTGCTGTAATGGTAATTCCTGTAGCAGAAGCATAGGCCTCAAGGCTCCCTTCAGAACCCGTACTCCAGTGTTTTCTACCACCTGGTTTTACAATGGTATGTCCCAATTCTCCGGCGAACCCGTCATGTCCGTAGATTAAGCTTCCATTGGCAATGATTCCGCTTCCAACTCCTGTTCCCAGTGTAATCATAATGAAATCTTTCATTCCTCTGGCTGCTCCGAAAAGCATTTCTCCAAGGGCAGCAGCATTCGCATCATTGGTTACTGTACAAGGAAGTCCGAATTTTGCTGTCATCAGCTCAGCAAAAGGAATTACTCCTTTCCATGGAAGGTTGGGAGCTAATTCTATGGTTCCTTTATAGTAATTTGCATTAGGAGCTCCTACTCCGATTCCGTCAAAATGTGCTTCAGTACCATATTTTTCCATCATTGGATGAACATGTTCATATAAAGCATCGATGAAATCCTCAACTTTGTCATAAGCATCGGTTCTCAGGTTTCCTTTATCCAGAACTTCTCCACGGTGGTTTACGATTCCGAATTTAGTATTGGTTCCGCCGATGTCAACTCCAAGGGCAACTTGTTTTGATAAATCTATTAATGACATTTCTATTATTAAATTCTAGGGGCTAAAATTATAAAAAAGATTGTATTAATGGATTATTAACTGGGTTTTATTTAATATATTAAGCTGTTTTTAACGGTTTTTTCTTTTTTCTCCCCCACCAGATCATAAATCCGGTTACCGGAAGAGAGGCACAGATCAAACTTACGATAAAGGCAATGATCTTGGTAGGAAGCCCTAAAATAGCGCCTACATGGATGTCATAATTGGCATTCACAGCCTTTTCTCCAAAGTTTTTATCCTTCGGATCATGAGTGTGCAGCAATTCTCCTGAGTTTTCATCAAAGATTAAGCTGCTGCTTTTATGGTACGAATAAGAAAGATGTTTCACATACACCTCAAAATTAGGATGTTCGTGGTCATCCATGTGTGGGTGTCCTAAATCTATAGCAAAACCATAAGAATCAGGATATTTCGTCTGTACTGTATTGATGATTTTATCAAGTGTACCTTCTGTTCTCAATTCAATAGGAGCTTTTGTCTTGATATGGGAAAAATCCGGATACTTTGTTTCTCCTCCTGAAAATATCACGTAGATCATCGCCTGAACAACAAAAAATGCATAGAAAAGTCCTGTAATGGAGAAGATCAAAGCAAAAACAGATGCATAAAAGCCTAATACATTATGAAGGTCATAGTTCTTTCTTTTCCAGCTTTTAATATTTTTCCATTTGAAGGCAAAACGCTGTTTTCTTGCTGCTTTGTTCTTAGGCCACCACAGAATAATCCCGGAGATCAGCATAATGATAAAAATGATTACCGGAATTCCTACGACATACGTTCCCCAATCCTGTTTCAGAAGGTAGCTCCAGTGGATCATTTTTACGATATTGAAGAATCCGTTTTTTTCATCATAAACTCTCAGTACCTTCCCGGTGTACGGGTTTACATAAGCTTGTTTATAAATTGGAAATTCATCAAAATAGTTCCAGGCATCTGCATTGTGCTCATACCAGAAGAACATATAGGACATCTTTTTGTCAATAGGAACATTCACCCAATGGATCGGATATTTTTCCTTGACCTGTTCTGCAACAGCTTTTTCCATTACTCTGATAGGAAGTACCTGTTTCTGCTCAATATTCTGCTCATGATGATATATGACGTCTTTTCGGGTGATGTTTTCCACTTCATCCTTAAAAACATACAAGGCTCCGGTAATAGAGATAATAAAGATCAGAAAACCTATTCCCAATCCGAACCAAAGGTGCAGCTTGGCAGACCACTTTTTAAAGAATCCCGGTTTTTTTTTATGATGATGATTTTTCTTCATATGCAGCTAAAAGTAAAGCAAAGATATATTTTACTTTTTATTTAGATTAATTAAAATTTATATTCGATCATGAAGGTTCCCCTCAATCCAAGAGCATTGGTGAAATCACTGTCTCTTGCGGTCCACCATGAAATTGCCGGCTGATATACTTTGTTGAAAAGGTTTTCAATCCCCAAAGATACCCTCCAGTTGTTGTTCACCTCATAACTTGATTTGAAATTAAAAACGGTATATTCAGGAACATATCCTTCTCCATAGGCATATAATCCTGTTTTTGCATTAGGCTCAAATCTGTCCTGCTGGAAAGAATGAAGCATATCTAAACCAATGGATAATGTAGGAACAGGTTTTGCCTGTACATAAGCCAGAACTTTAGGAGCGGAAATTCTGCTGTTATTGATTTTTGCGGAATAATCACCATCATCTTTTACAGAGGTAATTCCTTCCATCCAGCTGTAGCTTCCACCAAACTGAATCCATTTTACAGGAGTAAAGTGTAAGAAACCTTCAACACCGTATACAATTTCAGGAGATCTCTGAATCATCAGGGATCTGTCCGGGCTCTGTACGAATGAGGCTCCCAGTTTGGAAGTGCTCACGTAAGAAGTCAGTTCATAATTAAGCCAGCTGGAAAGTTGTCCTGTAGCTCCCAATTCGTAATTATTAACGATAATTGGTTTCGTTTCCAGGTTTTTAATCGTTTCAGAAGTTGAGGTCCTTAGAATTCTGCCCAATTCATTGATAGAGTAGGCCTGAGAAAAGCTTCCGAAAAGGTTGATATAAGGTTCGATATTATAACGTACCCCGATATTTCCAACCAACGCATTGTAGCTTAATTTTCCTCCTGCTACAGGAATACTCTTGGTGAAAGTTCCGTCACTTTTAAGGGTAGAAAGGGTGTTGAAGTCATCAACATTCACTTTGATATTTTCGTAGCGGAACCCTCCTTTGATTGTGAATTTTTTGAAAAGGTCAATTTTTGCCAATACAAAAGGAGCAATATTGGTCATGCTCATATTGGGAGTCCAGAAACGTCCGTCTTCCAGCTTCTGTACGGTCTGATCGTTCAGGATATCAGCTCCGTAGATGATTTCTCCCTGTGAATTCGGGGAGTTCCAGAGTTGGGTATCCAAATTGATTCTTGCTCCTTTTTTCTGGGAAATAACATTGGATTGTCCACCGTTGAAGAACGTATCACTGTATCCGTAAACGGTTTTAAAATCCTGATAATAAAGATTAATATTTAAAGAAGTTCCTGCAAACAGGTTCTTATTGTCATAGCTTACTCTGATGTTGTGGTTTTTCGGAGTTCCCTGAGGTGTGGTTTCCAGTCCTTTTCCTATTCCTTCGCCAATGGTAGGAGTGATGCCGTATTTTCCTGTTTTTAATCCTACATTCAGGTCTGATCTTGAAGAATAGCCAATGTAAGAGGCTTCAATTCTTTGATTTTCGTTGATATCATAGCCAATTTTAAGCAATCCGTTGTAGTTGTCCATCTTGGCAATGCTGTAGGTAGGGCTGATTAAAACACCATCTCCATCTTTTGTATATCCCGTTCTTTCGTAGGCTAATGAAAGGGTATAGTCAAATTTATTGATCTTTCCGGATAAAAGCTGGCTGGCTCTTACTCCTAAAGTACCTCCGTATGGCTGTCCTGTAAGACCAATCTGTGAAACCCCGGAAATTTTTTTATCTGTTTTGCTTCTTTTCGTAATATAATTGATAATTCCTCCGTCTGCTCCGTTCCCATAGATAGAAGAAGCTCCTTTGATCACTTCGATTCTTTCGATAGCTGAAGGGTCAATGGTCCTTAAGTCTCTTGCTCCGTTACGAAGTGGAGTAGACTGTGGAATCCCATCAATCAAAACCAGAACCTGGCGCCCTCTCAACGTCTGTCCTGAATTGGAAGTCTGCCCTGAATTGGTTCCTAAGCTGGGAACCGTATATTGTAAAATGCTCGTAATATCAGAGTTTACTGTAAGCTGAGACTGAATCTGTTTCTCTCCCACAACAGTAATAGAGCTTGGAACTTCTTTTATGTTTTCCTTTTTTCTGGACGCAGTCATTACAACCTCGTCTACATTTTTAGTTTGTAGAGTATCTTTTACCTGAGCAAAAACGGTAGTGGTTCCCAGACAGGCAGCTGATAAAAGCGCTTTTTTCATTATATTTTCTTTCCTTTTTTCTTTCTTTTTCCCCACCAAACAAGGAATCCTGTTACAGGCAGTGATGTACACGTGAGTCCGGCAATAAACCAGATGATTTTTCCAAACAGACCGAAGTAAGATCCTGTATGAACATCATAATTAGCATTGGCATATTTTTCGGCGTTGCTCAGTTTTTGATGAGGTTTGTTGGCTAATAGCTTTCCTGAGTATTTATCGAATGTTAGCAGGTTTCTTTCGCTGAATCTTCCATCTTGTCCATAGATGGTAACGGGAAGGTTTTTCAGTTCTTTCCCTTTTTTATTCTTTCCGTTTAAATTGATTCTGAAACTGGATGAGCCTGCATACAATTTTTCGGTCTGCGCTGCGGCCAGGTCAAAAACAGCTTTATTTTTTACCATCAGTGAATCCGGAGACTTGATTTCTTTTTCTTTTGGAGCTTCCCAATAACCGGATATCGCAAGGTTAAAGGTATTTTTCACATATGGATAAGCAAAATAAATTCCCGTAACACTCATTATTAAGGCAATGAATGAGGCATAGAACCCTAATACATTGTGAAGGTCATAGTTTTTACGTTTCCAGTTTTTTACATTTTCCCAATTGAACCAAAAACGTCCTTTTCTTGCATTTTTATTTTTGGGCCACCATAAGATGATTCCTGTAATCAGCATTATGATAAAGAGAACGGTAGGGATTCCTACGGTATATGGTCCCCATTCGGAATTGAGCAGAAGTCCCCAATGGATATACTTCAGAATATTAAATATATCATATTTTTCATCATACACCGCAATGATTTCTCCGGTATATTGATTTACATATACCTGTTTATTGATGAGAACTTGTTGAAAATAATTCCAGCCCTTTTTACTTTTTTCATAATAAAGAAATCGGTAGGATTTGCTTTTGTCTAAAGGAATTTCTACTGAGCTTAACGGATGTTTTTCGTTGAGTTCCAACGATAATTTTTCACGAAGCAAATTAAGCGATAATGCCTTCTTTCCGGGATCTTCTGTTTTTACATAAATGGCTTCCTTGCGCAGACTGTTTTGTACTTCATCCTTAAAAATATATAAAGTCCCCGATAGAGAGACTATAAATACAATGATGCCGACAGACAGACCAAACCACAAATGGAGTCTGGCAGACCATTTTTTTGTTGGCGAAACTTTCTTTTTATGGTGATGCTTTTTTCTCATAGCAAAAAGTTAACCCCACGAGGGGTTAACCTTTGAATTTTTTAAAATTTATATCCTATTGATACTCTCCAGTTACGCGGAGCATTATAAATCCATGCGTATTCTCCTCCATCTCCTCTGTATCCGCTGTAAAGTTTTCTGTTAAGAACGTTATTCAACATAAAGTTGACATCGAATTTTTTAGCAACATAGGAAACCCCGAAGTTGGTGTCAAAATAATCAGGTAAGCTTTGATCTTTTGTGGCACTTACCCCATACCAGGATTGTCTTCCTCCCTGATACTGATAACCTGCCGAAATACCAAAACCTTTCATAAGGCCATTTTCAAACCTATAGTTTACCCATGTATTTTGTACATTTTTAGCATTCCCCGGAGACTGGATTCCAATTTTTGCAGGATCTGTATCTTTAACTGTTTTTGCATCTGTATATGCATAGTTGATGATAATGTTCAACCCTTTAATGATTTCTCCTTTGATATCAGTTTCAAATCCTCTGGCTCTTTGTTCACCTGTAGCAACCTGAAAAGGCTGTCCTTCATTTTGTTCTTTAGGTCCCGTAACAAGAATATTTTGTCTTCTGATTTCGTATACAGCGAAAGTAGAGTTCCATTTTCCACCGAACCAGTCTTTTTTCAGTCCGAATTCAATATTCTGTCCTCTGAAAGGATCTGTAATTTTGGTTTTGTTAATTCCTGTTCCGGATTGTGGTACGAAGGTCTTGTCATAGATACCGTAAGCAGAGAAGTTTTCATTAATAGAGTAGCTTACTCCCACTCTTGGTGTAAACTCTCCTGCTGTATCAGGTACAATAGGAGTACCAGGGCTTAGATTAGGATATGCAGAATAGGTTTTTCCACTTGTATATCTTCCTGCTAGGGTTAATCTTAGTTTATTATCAATCATTTCAATCTGATCCTGAGCATAATAAGAAGTGTATTTTACTCCCTGATCATTATAAAATGGGGCAGAAGTGTTTAATGTATAAAAATCAGAAGAAGGAAGTTTCGAAGGATCCACTCCATAATTCACATTATAAATATCGATAGGGAATAGTAAGGTTTCTTTACCATCTACAATTTTTGAATAAGAAGAAAAGTCGGCGATGTATTTTCTGTCTCCATAATCAAATCCTGCAATAATTTTATGTACAATATTTCCTGTATTAAGCTTTCCTCTTACATACGTCTGGAAAATGTGATTTTTTCCTTTTGCCTGCCAGTTGCTTAATGTTCTGTTTAAAACATTTTTATTGGATGGATCAAATGTTCCCCACCAAGAACCTCCGTCATAGTTCAGGTCCATGTAAGCATATTGTGTGCTCCATACCCAATCTTTGGACAGTTCCTGATCTAAGCTTAAGAATAAACTCTGATCTTTTACTTCAGTTTTTTTGAAGTTGGGATCATTAAAGTTGGTATGTACATTCAATGAAGCATATCCGTCATTAGACATCAGGTAAGCTCCAGGTTGATTGAACTTCAAGTACTGATAGTTGTACTGTGCTGTAAAGGTAGTGGTCTTTGTTGGTCTGAAAGTAATGGAAGGAGCAACAATGATTTTACTTGTTTTATCATTTTCCACCCAAGAATTGTTGGAGCTTCCCATCAGATTGATACGGTAATCTAAAACTCCGTCTTTTACAAGAACCCCGTCAAGATCTGCTTCCCCTCTGAAAAGATTATAGCTTCCTGTAGTAAAACGAACACTATTAGCAAATTTTCCGGTAGGTTTTTTGGTTACCACATTATAAAACCCGGCAGGATCTCCCATAGAACCCATGAATCCGGCAGGACCTTTTACAAACTCTATTCTGTCTATAATAGAAGCATCAGGATTGATAGGTCCCCAGGTAGAAGAAACATTCATTCCATTCATGAAAGTGGCAATACCGGCTCCTCTCATAAATACATTGGAATACACATTGTCCCAGTGTTCTACTTTTCTTGCTCCACTTACATTACGGACAATCCCTTCCGACATGTTCAATGTAATCTGATCAGCAAGAACCTGAGAACTTACAGACTGTACATTCTGTGGAAGCTCAAGAATAGGAGTCTGAATTCTCAGTGAACCCGAAACCTCATTCAGCTTGTACTTCTGATAATATCTTCCGTTAACAACTACTTCTTCAATATCATTGGATTTGATGGTGTCTTTTTTTTGCGCAGAAACCAGCATTGTTCCCAGTGCGGAAGCACAGATCAGTACATTTTTCATGAAACTCAAATTTTCTGCAAATATATTATTTTTAACTGTTCTAAATAAATAATAAGATTGATATTTATCATAAAATTATTATATACTGAATAACAAAAAACCGCTATGGTCAATGCCATAGCGGTTTTTAGATGATATTATTAAATTTTTCTTAAGCTGGAATTTCTCCTTTATATAAGAAAGAAATAATTTCTTTGTTCAATTTGTCGATCATTTCACTGAATAAGTGGAAAGATTCCTGCTTATAAATTACCAATGGATCTTTCTGTTCGTAAACAGCTCCCTGTGAAGATCTTCTTAAGTCGTCCATCTCACGAAGGTGAAGTTTCCAGTTTTCATCGATGATCGATAAAGTGATGTTCTTTTCGAAATCGTTTACTAAACTTTCACATTGCGTATCGTACGCTTCTTTAAGATCAGCCACAATCGTCATTGTTTTGTGTCCGTCTGTAAAAGGAACCTGGATCATTTTGAACATTGAACCTTGATTTTGGTAAACATTCTCAATGATAGGAAATGATTTTTCTTTCAATAGATTCAACTTCATTCTGTAATCTTCCTGAGCTGCGTTGAATAAGATATTCGTCAGATCCTGAACATTTTTATTATTAAAATCACTTTGGGAAACCGGAGATTCCATGGTGAATGTTTTAATGATTTCGTATTCAAAATCTTTATAACTTCCGCTAGCTTTTCCTTTCGCAACGATAGAATTGGCTACATCGAAAATCATATTGGTGATATCATACTTCAGGTGGTCTCCGAATAGAGCATTCTTTCTTCTTTTGTAGATTACATCACGTTGTTTGTTCATTACGTCATCATACTCAAGAAGTCTCTTTCTTGTTCCGAAGTTATTTTCTTCTACTTTTTTCTGTGCTCTTTCGATAGACTTACTGATCATAGAATGCTGAATTACTTCACCTTCTTTGTGACCCATTCTGTCCATCATTTTAGCGATTCTCTCAGAACCGAACAAACGCATCAGGTTATCTTCAAGAGATACGTAGAACTGAGAACTTCCGGGATCTCCCTGACGTCCCGCTCTACCTCGAAGCTGTCTGTCAACACGTCTTGAATCGTGTCTTTCGGTACCGATAATTGCTAAACCTCCTGCATCTTTTACTTCTTTAGAAAGCTTGATATCCGTACCACGACCTGCCATATTGGTTGCAATCGTAACAACTCCCGGCTGTCCTGCTCCAGCTACAATCTCTGCTTCTTTTTTGTGAAGCTTCGCGTTCAGTACCTGGTGTGGAATCTTTCTTAACTGAAGGGCTTTTGAAAGCAACTGAGAAATTTCAACAGAAGTAGTACCTACCAATACCGGTCTTTTTTCTGCAGTTAATCTTTCAATTTCTTCAATTACAGCATTATATTTTTCTCTATTGGTTTTGAAAACCAAATCCTGTTTGTCATTTCTTAAGATTGGACGGTTTGTTGGGATAACCACTACATCCAGTTTGTAGATTTCCCAAAGTTCACCCGCCTCAGTTTCAGCTGTACCAGTCATCCCCGCAAGTTTATTGTACATACGGAAATAGTTCTGAAGCGTGATCGTTGCAAAAGTTTGAGTAGCTGCCTCAATTTTTACATTCTCTTTTGCTTCAATTGCCTGGTGAAGACCGTCTGAATAACGACGACCCTCCATGATACGACCTGTCTGCTCATCAACAATTTTTACTTCACCATCAATGACTACATACTCATCATCTTTTTCAAATAATGTATAAGCTTTCAATAGCTGGCTCATCGTGTGAACACGCTCAGATTTTTCAGCAAAATCAGAGAAAAGTCTTTCTTTAGCTTCAAACTCCTCTTCTTTAGAAAGGTTTTTAGCTTCTACTTCAGCAATTTCAGTCCCGATATCAGGAAGAACGAAGAAGTTGGCATCAGAGTTTCCTTGAGACATGTATTCAACACCTTTGTCTGTAAGGTCTACCTGATTGTTTTTCTCTTCAATAACGAAGTAAAGATCTTTATCTACAATCGGCATGTCACGGTTGTTATCCTGCATATACTGCGCTTCAACTTTCTGGAGCAATGCTCTGTTTCCGCTTTCCGATAAGAATTTGATTAATTGTCTGTTTTTTGGAAGACCTCTGTAAGCCTGAAGTAATTTGAATCCTCCTTCTTTTGTATTTCCTGCAGCGATTAATTTTTTCGCTTCGTTGAAAATAGCAGAAACCGTTTTCTTTTGTACTTCAACAATTCTGTCGATAGAGGGTTTAAGAACATCAAACTCCTGTCTGTCTCCCTGAGGAACCGGACCGGAAATGATCAAAGGTGTTCTTGCATCATCTACCAATACAGAGTCAACTTCATCCACGATAGCAAAGTTCAGTTCTCTTTGTACCAGTTCTGAAGGTGAAGTCACCATGTTATCTCTCAGGTAATCGAAACCGAATTCATTGTTGGTTCCGTAAGTAATATCTGAGTTGTATGCTTTTCTTCTTCCGTCTGAGTTCGGCTGGTGGTTATCGA
Organism: Chryseobacterium indologenes; assembly: GCF_018362995.1. Lineage (NCBI taxonomy): Bacteria > Pseudomonadati > Bacteroidota > Flavobacteriia > Flavobacteriales > Weeksellaceae > Chryseobacterium > Chryseobacterium indologenes. The sequence goes on along the minus strand of NZ_CP074372.1, from coordinate 3,264,285 downwards.
TACAATCGATAGACATTCCGTGGAACTGGTAAAGAGGCCCCATCCATGCCGAGTCTCTTTTTGCAAGATAGTCGTTCACGGTTACAACGTGTACTCCTCTTTCAGGAAGTGAATTTAAGTAAATAGGTAATGTTCCTACCAAAGTTTTACCTTCACCGGTTGCCATCTCGGCAATTTTACCGCTGTGAAGAATAACCCCTCCGATAAACTGAACATCATAGTGGACCATATCCCAAACTACTGGAGTTCCGGCAGCATCCCATGAGTTTTTCCAAACAGCTGTGTCTCCCTGAATGCTAACGAAATCTTTTCCTGCTTCAGCCAGTTCTCTGTCCCAGTCACTTGCTGTTACACGAATCTCTCCATTCTGTGCCCATCTTCTTGCTGTTTCTTTTATCAATGCAAAAGCTTCAGGAAGAACCTGAACAAGAACCTTCTCTTCAATTTCGTATGATTCTTTCTTTAGAGACTCAATTTTTGAAAAAAGAGCTTCTTTTTCGTCAACATTGGTTGAATTTTTTATCTGCTCTTTTATCTGTTCTATTTGAGCTGTGATCTTGCTGGTTGCAGATTTTATATTCTCTTTAAACTCAGCCGTTTTTTGTCTCAACCCATCATCCGTCAATTGTTGGATGTTAGGTTCTACAGCCTTGATTTTTGTTACAACTTTTTTTACTTCTTTTAGGTCCTGCGCTTTTTTGTCTCCCAAAAACCCTTTAAGAACTTTGTTTAAAAAACTCATAAATTTTTTGCTTTATGCTTAATGCAAGATGCTTTAAGCGTTTTAAATGACACGCTTATCGTGTGAAATTAATATATAAAAAAGGGCAAAAAAGCTCTAAGCACGCAGCCTAAAGCTTATCGCTTTATTAATATTCGTCCTCGTTCCAAAGGAAATCCTCGTCAGTAGGATAGTCACTCCATACTTCTTCGATAGATTCATAAATTTCTCCTTCGTCTTCGATTGCCTGAAGGTTTTCTACTACCTCCATAGGTGCACCAGTTCTGATTGCGTAGTCAATAAGCTCTGCTTTTGTCATTGGCCAAGGTGCGTCACTTAAATATGAAGCTAATTCTAATGTCCAGTACATAATTTTCTAATTTTTTGCAAAAGTATAAAAATAGGTTGTATAATAAACTTTTTTATACTTGATTTTCAATTCTTTTTATAATTTTTTCTTATAAATGGCTGTCACAAACTGAATGGCAGCTGTGTCAGCAATTTACTTAATGTCGTTTTCTCAAAAACCATTCCACAAATTTTTTTATGCCATTTTGGAAGTCTGTGGCCGGTTTATAGCCTATTAAATCCTTTGCTTTTGTAATATCAGCATTGGTTTTTGTGACATCTCCCGGCTGCATTGGCAGAATTTTTTTAATGGCAGATTTTCCCAATGCCATTTCTATAGTGGAAACCATTTCTGATAAAGTGACTACCTGATTCTCTCCGAGATTCAGAATCTCATAAATCCCGGAATTATTTTCCAGATAAAAGACAGACTTGGTAATCCCGTCAATAATGTCATCTATATAAGTATAGTCTCTGGCAGTATTGCCATCACCATAAAAAGGAATTTCCTGATCCTCTGAAATAAGCTTTACAAACTTATGTATGGCGAGGTCCGGCCTTTGCCTTGGCCCATATACCGTGAAGAACCTAAGCTGTATCATATCTATATGGTATAGATTGTGGTAAACATGTCCTATTATTTCACCGCTTTTTTTAGTGGCTGCATAGGGTGATATCGGATTGTCCACATTATCTGTTTCTGCAAAAGGGACTTTTTCATTGTTTCCGTAAACACTTGATGAGGAAGCACAAATAAATTTTTTAATATTAAAATCCTTACAGAGCTCCCAAAGATTCATAGTACCTCTTATATTGACTTCTTCATATTCTAAAGGACGTTCAATGGATGGGCGTACACCGGCAAGTGCAGCCAGATGGATCACCATGTCGATAGGGTGATTTCTAAAGATGTTTTCAAGACCTTTCTGGTCCCGGATATCCTGCCAATAGAGGGAATATTGGTCAGAATGAGTAAGTGAAATCAATTGGCGGATGTCAGTCTCTTTGTCTGAATATTCAAAATCCGAAATTTTGCCAATTGACTCTAAAGTATTTTTAATTTTTACCTGATAATTATAGAAATCATCAAAATTGTCAATGTTTATGACAGAATGTCCATTTCTTAATAATCGTTCAATTAAATGAGATCCGATGAACCCACTACCGCCTGTTACAAGATAAACCATTTGTATTTTTTATGAGTACAAAAATATAAATTTTACTTTTTGAAAAATATAATCATTAAATTTACTTAAAAAAGTAATACAAATATAATATGCAGTTTCAAGGGCAAATTTTAAAGATGACAAGCTACGATGCAAAACCAATCCAATACTATCTCAATCTTTCTGGAGATCTGATCCATATGAATGAGCTGATTGGAAAGGAATTAAGCATCAGGCACACCGGATTCCAATGTGTAAACTGCGGGGAAAATAAACCTATTTACAGAATGGGATTCTGCAAAAACTGCTTTTTTGAAAGTCCTTATGCAAGTGATACCATTATCCGTCCGGAGCTTTCTACAGCACATTTAGGCGTTGCGGAACGGGATCTTGAGATTGAAAAACAAATTCAGCTTCAGCCGCACACCGTGTATCTGGCTTATACAGGAGATGTAAAAGTAGGAGTAACGAGAAATACTCAGATTCCAACACGATGGATTGATCAGGGTGCGACTTTTGCATTACCCATAGCAAGAACGGAAAACCGTTATGAAGCAGGAATGATAGAAGTAGCTCTGAAAGAACATTTGGCAGATAAAACCAATTGGAGAAAAATGTTGCAGGACGATTTTGAAGGAGAAATAGACCTGGCAGACTTCAGACAAAAAATCAGAGAATATTTTCCTGAAGATTTTCAGAAATTCTATAGAGATGGAGAAGAATTATGGATGTTCGATTACCCTTTTGAGAAACCGGAAAAGGTAACTTCATTTACATTAGATAAAAAACCTGAATTTATGGGAAGATTTTCCGGCATCAAAGGACAGTATCTTGGATTTGAAGGAGGAAATTTCATCAATGTAAGAGGACACGAAGGATATGTAATCGATCTTGAAATAAAAAATTGATCGATGTAAAATAAAACCAAATCACAAAATATGAAAAAATGGGTTAAAAGACTATTGATAAGTTTCGGAATCTTAGCAGGAATTCTTATTGCTGCGAATTTCGGACTGAATATATGGCTTAAAACCCAGCTTCCGGAGTATATAAAAAAGAATACTGAATATAAAGTCTCTTATAAAACTCTGGACGTAGATTTAGGAACCGGAAATATCTTTGCTTCGGGAATTTCTGTTAACAGTAAAGATCCGCAAAATACAGACGTTATTGGATTGCAGGGAACTATTGATACCCTGAAAATAAGCCGTTTCGGAATTTATGATGCTATTTTTAATAAAAGAATAAGCTCCTCGGATCTTTTGCTGGCAAAGCCTAATTTAAATGTCATTCTCGCAAAACCTGTTGATCGTAAAACCGGAAAGAAGAGAAATCCGTTTTTATTTGAAAATATCAGGATCAATGACGGAAAGATTGCCGTTTTCAAACACACCAAACAGAAATTTTTATCTGTACAGCAACTGAATCTGTTTGTGGAAAATTTACAGATGACAGAAGAGTCTGTTGAAAATAAACTTCCAATAGTTTTTGACAGATACAGCATTAAAGGAGAGAAATTCTTTTTCCGTCCCGATGAAACCTATGCTATTACCATCCATAAGATTAATACACGTGATGGGCAGATGTCAGTTGAAAATTTTAAACTGACTCCGCTTCTTTCTTTTACCCAGTTTAAAAAGTTTTATCCTAAAAAGCCTCAATTATTTGAATTTAGCGTTCCAAGAATGGAATTCAAAGATGTCGTATTGACTAAAAATAAAGTGTCGCTTGCCAATGCTGACTTTAAAAATCCTGCTTTTACAGTGTATAATACAGGGGTAAAAGCGATAAAAAGTAATAAAAATTCAAGTTTTGAAGTTGATTTGAAAAATATAAAACTGAATAATGCCGTAGTTCAGATCAATAAACCGGATGGAAACAAGTTCTTGTCTGTAGGAAACCTTAATCTGAACATCAATCAGCTGATGTTTAATAAAGAAAGTTCACAACAGGTAATTCCTATCGGGTATAAAGATTTCCTGCTTGCCGGAAAAGATATCCAATATTCCAATCATCAGAATATCTCTATAAGAAGTTTTGCATTAAGTCCTAAAAGCGGAGAAATCATGGATGTTCTGCTGACACCCGGAACTCCATCAGCAGAAAAAACGGCTGCAGTTCTAAAGACAAATCACATTGCTTTTAATATTAATAAATTAGAATTTCTTAATAAAAAAGTGAATCTTGATCTCAAAGATATCCTTATAGACAATGTAAATGGAACAATTAAAACAGGGGAGAAGAAGCAAAATAAAACTTCGGGCCCTGGAATCATACAATCTGTTGTTGTAGGTAAAATGTCTTTGAAAAATTCAAATATTACTTATGATAATGGGAAAGAACCCTTGGTTTTTCATGATTTGAATGCTACACTTAACGCTATAGAATTAGCTCCCAAGCCAAATCAGTCAGGATTATCATTTAAAGTTAAAGATTATTATCTCACCACCCGGAACTTTGCATATAAAACACAGTTCTATAATATGAGCTTAGGGCTTCTGAAACTTAATAAAAATAAAGTTCAGATCAATAATTTTGCCATGAAACCACTTGTTTCGAGGGCTCAGTTTATCAGAATGATTCCTGTTGAGAGAGATCTATATGATATCAAAGCCGGGCAAATATCGGCAGAAGGAACGTGGGATTTATTTTCTCATCATAAAATGGTGAATGCTTCCCATATAACAATCCAGTCAGCAGATGCCAATATTTTCAGAAGCAAAATTCCGAAAGACGATCCAAAAATAAAAGCATTGTATTCCAAAATGCTGCGTTCTATTAAAATTCCGATGACGATCAATACTCTTGATCTGAAAAACTCAGTATTAGTCTATGAAGAAGATACTCCGGAAAGTATGGGACCCGGAAAACTGATATTCAGTAATTTTGATATGAATGTCAGAAACCTGAATTCTGCTAAAATAAAAGGAAAACCCACAAAAGTAGACATCAAAATCAATTGTTCATTCATGAATCTCTCGCCGCTTTCCGTAAACTGGAACTTCGATGTTGCTGATAGCAATGATAATTTTACAATTGCAGGGAAAACTACCGGCCTTCCCGCCAGTGGAATCAATCCGTTTATCAGGCCTTACCTTCATGTAACGGCTACTGCAGGAACTATTCAGGAAATGCTTTTTAATTTTAAAGGAAATCCTGCCGGATTACATGGAACCTTTAATCTTAAACATAAAGACCTGAAAATTGCAGTACTTAATAAGAATAATCATGAGAAGAAAGGGTTCCTTACAGCTGTTGCCAATGTTTTTCTGAAGTCAGATTCAGGCAGTTTTCCAGAGGCTGTTACCGTAGAAAATGTAGAGCGGGATCCTACAAAATCTTTCTTTAATCTCTTCTGGAAAGGAATTGAGCAAGGATTGAAGAAAACCCTCATTGGTAAAAACGTAGAAAAGACAGAAAAGAAAGTAAAAGAAGCAGTCACTTCTGTGAAAGAAATGAAACAATCTGTAAAAGAAATAAAACAGGAGATCAAAAATAAAAAAGAAGCCTCCAAACCGGAAGCAGAAAAAAAGGAAAAGAAAGGTTTTCTGAACAATATATTCAAGAAAAAAGAAAATTCAGAAGAATAATTCTTTAAACCATTAAAGCAGAATGATTGATGATTAAAAACCAACGATCTTTTTATTGAAACAACCTTAATGGTTTAAAGAATTAATATAAAATGGTTCAGTTTAAAAATTGAACTCGTCACTTTCCAATATAGGAATATCTCTTAGAAACTTATCAAACTCTTCACCTGGATAATTGCTGTCTGCTCCGTAAGAGTCTATGATCATTCCACGGTTTCCGGCATTATCTTTTACTACATAAAGCACTGCATTGTCATCAGGATTGCTGTCTCCTTCAAAACGGTATGTTTTTAAGATCACCAATTCTGCAGGCTGATAAACTTTTTCAGAATTTTCAAACTTCATTTCACATTTCTCATTCATCCTGAATTCTCGCTGTATTCCTCTTTCAGAAAGCGTTTTCATGACTTGGCTTAAGGTTGTCATTCTGTCAATGTTTTCTGGATTTTCCATAATGTTATTTTTCTTGTTAAGTACAATAATTAAACCATTGCAATTTTTAAATATAATAAAAATATCGGATTGTAATTTCCCTAATAATAAAGTTCAATGTTAACAAAATTTATAATTTGAAAAAATAAAATAGGTATGCTTTTTGCAATGCTAACAATATTAAATCAAAGAAAATATGAAAAAAGAAGTTGGAGTTTTACTGGCAGGAGGAGTTGGTCTTTTGGCAGTATTAAGTTTAATAAGCATAAAAAAAATATTGACTAAAAAAGATAAAAAATATAGTGATTCCTATTCGGATTATCACAGACACTTTGATGAAAAGAATCAGGATGATGAAACTCACGGAGTGGAATTTTACGCACTGAAGTAGTAAAAAAATATATTTAATTATGTTAAAATCCAACGCTTTTGAAAGTGTTGGATTTTTTTGTGGAAAACTTTAATGTTAAAACTCATTATTTTATGCAAATTCCATTCTAATTTTACACAGGAATGCAAAACGAAAATTTCATAAAAGGTCAGGGAGCTCAGCGGAACGTTATTAATCGTTTCGACAGGTATACCTATGAACCTGATGATGAAGATTTCGAAACAATAAAAACCTCCTTCACTGAAGTTTTTCCCAAAACCATTGTTAATCAGGTGAAAAGCGAGGATCTTCCGATGGAATATTCTATGAATCCTTATCAGGGATGTGAACATGGCTGTTCTTACTGTTTTGCAAGACCTACCCATGAATATTGGGGGTACAGCGCCGGGATTGATTTTGAAAGAAAGATCATGGTAAAGAAAAATGCCCCGGAATTGCTGGAGAAATTTTTTCAAAAAAGAGGGTATAAAGCAGCTCCAATTCTGCTATCCGGTAACACAGACTGCTATCAGCCCGCCGAAAGACAATTTGAAATCACCCGAAAACTACTGCAGGTCTGTCTTGATTACAGACATCCTGTCAATATTCTGACAAAAAATGCAATGGTTTTGAGAGATCTTGATATCTTAAAGCCTATGGTAGAGCAAAATCTGGTATCTGTTTCTTTAAGTATTCCCACTATCAACGAAGAACTGAGACGGAAGATGGAGCCCAGGACGAGTTCTGCAAAAAATAAATTAAAAGCCATAGAAATTCTTTCCGAAAACAACATCCCCGTACACGTAATGGTTGCTCCTATCATTCCCGGACTCAATAGTGATGAACCGCTGAATATATTAAAAGCCATTTCCGATGCAGGAGCTTTAGGATTCGGATATACGCTGGTGAGATTAAATGATACTGTTGAACCTGTTTTTGTGAATTGGATAGAAAGCCATTTTCCGGACAGGGCACAAAAAGTTTTAAACCTTATCCGATCCATGCGGGGCGGAAAGCTTGGAGATAAAAGATATTTCGAAAGACAGAGGGGAGAAGGCAATATCGCTGAAATGATTCACACCACTTTTAAGATCGGCAGAAAGAAGTTTTTTGACGGTAAAGAATTTCCAAAGCTTTCAACTGCTAATTTTACCGGAACCCGCGATCAACAATTAAGACTATTTGATTGATCATTACAGCCGGAATTGATCATTACGGACGGATTAATTTTATCTATTATATTATAGTATAAAGAGTAGCTGTTTTCAACATTGTTGTCGTTAATAAACTTTCCACTTCTGGTTATTTTTAATACTATATCATATATATAGTATATAGTACGATTTTTTTCAGGAGCTTATCCTGCTATCCATTCCTACTCCTCGCGCGGAGCTGTCCCGCGCTAAAAATCATCTGCTCTCCAACTCAAGCTGCGGGGTAACCATTTCTATCAGGGCTAGGGAGACGAATGATGAATTATAAGTTATGAATTATAAATAATGAGTTTCGGGTTATTGAGTTTCGAGTTTCGTGTTTCTATGCAGAACATTGTTGTTGAATTTTCATATTCCTGATTTTTATGTTAGGTGGTTAGTGGGTATAAATCTCCATTGTGTCATTGCTCAGGAATCCAAACTTCTTTACGAGAGCTTTTAAAGGAAGGAAGTTGGCAGAATATGTTTAAGATTTTTTTAGCAGTTAGTATTAGCAGTGTCATGCTGAGCTGAGTCGAAGCATTTTAATTAAGCTGAATTATATTTCTGCTATTTTAATTTTTCGAAAGAGTTTTATCCAGACTCCTACGGAGTAACAATACTATCCGGGATATAGAATAATAATGATTATAAATACTAGACCGCAGCCAAAACTTTTAAAAAGCTATTTTATATAATTATATATATATTATTTTGATCATCCACATCCCAAACCTCGCACCCCGCACCTCGTATCCCGAATCCCTTTCCACCGAACGAAAACCCTCTCCCACGCTCAAACCCTCCAACTCTCCAACTTTCCCTTCCTTCTTCCAAACAAATGTTTAAAATTTTTGATCCTTTGTTTCAGTAGTTTAGGGTTAAATATTACGGAAAGGTAAAATTTATGTTAAATAAACTTGTTTTGCGTTGCAAGAAGTTGTTATCTTTGCCCCACTGAAAACGAGAGTACATCAGTAGCGCAGAAGAGCTTTTAGATAAGCTAAGACATTAAGATACTTCAAAAAGAGACGGACGAAAAAACTTCAAAACTTTTATTAAAAAAAGTTGCGGGTTAAAAAAGAGTTTGTATCTTTGCAGTCCCAAATAAAGGGAGCGCAGGAGTAGGGTGATTAAGGTTAAGAAAGGAATTAAGGTTACTTAAAAAAACTTTAAAATTTTCTTTCAAAACATTTGGTCATTAAGAAATAAAGTTTTACTTTTGCACTCGCAAATACGGAGCGACACTGACAGAGAAGATTGCTACGTTAAAAAGCGAAAGATATAAAGATCATTGACATACAATATAACAACCAAGTAAGGAAAAACTAAAGCGTTAAAAAACTTTGAGTGAGTCAGACAAACATACAATGGAGAGTTTGATCCTGGCTCAGGATGAACGCTAGCGGGAGGCCTAACACATGCAAGCCGAGCGGTAGAGATCTTTCGGGATCTTGAGAGCGGCGTACGGGTGCGGAACACGTGTGCAACCTGCCTTTATCTGGGGGATAGCCTTTCGAAAGGAAGATTAATACCCCATAATATTTTTGATGGCATCATTAGAAATTGAAAACTCCGGTGGATAGAGATGGGCACGCGCAAGATTAGATAGTTGGTGAGGTAACGGCTCACCAAGTCTACGATCTTTAGGGGGCCTGAGAGGGTGATCCCCCACACTGGTACTGAGACACGGACCAGACTCCTACGGGAGGCAGCAGTGAGGAATATTGGACAATGGGTGAGAGCCTGATCCAGCCATCCCGCGTGAAGGACGACGGCCCTATGGGTTGTAAACTTCTTTTGTATAGGGATAAACCTACTCTCGTGAGAGTAGCTGAAGGTACTATACGAATAAGCACCGGCTAACTCCGTGCCAGCAGCCGCGGTAATACGGAGGGTGCAAGCGTTATCCGGATTTATTGGGTTTAAAGGGTCCGTAGGCGGATCTGTAAGTCAGTGGTGAAATCTCACAGCTTAACTGTGAAACTGCCATTGATACTGCAGGTCTTGAGTGTTATTGAAGTAGCTGGAATAAGTAGTGTAGCGGTGAAATGCATAGATATTACTTAGAACACCAATTGCGAAGGCAGGTTACTAAGCAACAACTGACGCTGATGGACGAAAGCGTGGGGAGCGAACAGGATTAGATACCCTGGTAGTCCACGCCGTAAACGATGCTAACTCGTTTTTGGTTTTTCGGAATCAGAGACTAAGCGAAAGTGATAAGTTAGCCACCTGGGGAGTACGTTCGCAAGAATGAAACTCAAAGGAATTGACGGGGGCCCGCACAAGCGGTGGATTATGTGGTTTAATTCGATGATACGCGAGGAACCTTACCAAGGCTTAAATGGGAAATGACAGGTTTAGAAATAGACTTTTCTTCGGACATTTTTCAAGGTGCTGCATGGTTGTCGTCAGCTCGTGCCGTGAGGTGTTAGGTTAAGTCCTGCAACGAGCGCAACCCCTGTCACTAGTTGCCATCATTAAGTTGGGGACTCTAGTGAGACTGCCTACGCAAGTAGAGAGGAAGGTGGGGATGACGTCAAATCATCACGGCCCTTACGCCTTGGGCCACACACGTAATACAATGGCCGGTACAGAGGGCAGCTACACAGCGATGTGATGCAAATCTCGAAAGCCGGTCTCAGTTCGGATTGGAGTCTGCAACTCGACTCTATGAAGCTGGAATCGCTAGTAATCGCGCATCAGCCATGGCGCGGTGAATACGTTCCCGGGCCTTGTACACACCGCCCGTCAAGCCATGGAAGTCTGGGGTACCTGAAGTCGGTGACCGTAACAGGAGCTGCCTAGGGTAAAACAGGTAACTAGGGCTAAGTCGTAACAAGGTAGCCGTACCGGAAGGTGCGGCTGGAACATCTCATTTTAGAGCGTCTTATGACGATAAACAAAATTAGTATCGTAAGATACAAAGTACTTACTTCAAAGTAAAGCTTTAGTTTTTTGTTTGGTTGGTTATATTAAAAATACAAAACCCACTAGAAATTAGTAAAGGGATTGAGAGAGACAAAGAAGAGAGAGTTTAGAGAAGAGACGCGGGTCAATTATCTATCAGTCTATCCTCTTTACGTCTAAGAGACAGTCTCGTAGCTCAGCTGGTTAGAGCGCTACACTGATAATGTAGAGGTCGGCAGTTCGAGCCTGCCCGAGACTACTAATTAATGCGGCTGGCAAATAGCTTATAGCTGATGGCAATAGAGCCAATAGCGAGAAGCAAGAAGCCAACAGCAACTAGAGGGGGAATTAGCTCAGCTGGCTAGAGCGCCTGCCTTGCACGCAGGAGGTCAAGGGTTCGACTCCCTTATTCTCCACAGTTTTGGAAGATTGATTTAAAAGTTACGGATGGAGCCAAAAACAACATCTGTTCATCAATTGGACAAGAAGACATTAAGATCATTGACATTAACGGTAAAGACATCACAAAGAGAAAACCGAGCGCATAAAGCGCTTGAGTAACCAATAGGAAAGAAATCGTTAAGGGCGTATGGCGGATGCCTAGGCTTTCAGAGGCGAAGAAGGACGTGGTAAGCTGCGAAAAGCTGCGGGGATTGGCACACACGAATTGATCCGCAGATGTCCGAATGGGGCAACCCAATACATTGAAGATGTATTACCTCGTAAGAGGAGCAAACCCGGAGAACTGAAACATCTAAGTACCCGGAGGAAAAGAAATCGAAGAGATTCCGTAAGTAGTGGCGAGCGAAAGCGGATTAGCCCAAAAGCTGATATATGTTTAATAGAATGTTCTGGAAAGAACGGCCATAGAGGGTGATAGCCCCGTATATGAAAGGCATATTTGAGTGATAAATGAGTAGGGCGGGACACGTGAAATCCTGTCTGAATATGGGGGGACCATCCTCCAAGGCTAAATACTCCTGAAAGACCGATAGTGAACAAGTACTGTGAAGGAAAGGTGAAAAGCACTTCGAATAGAAGGGTGAAATAGAACCTGAAACCGTACGCCTACAAGCGGTCGGAGCAGCGTAATGCTGTGACGGCGTGCCTTTTGCATAATGAGCCTACGAGTTAATTTTACTAGCGAGGTTAAGGTATTAAGTACCGGAGCCGGAGCGAAAGCGAGTCTGAATAGGGCGCATAGTTAGTAGGATTAGACGCGAAACCTTGTGATCTACCCATGGGCAGGTTGAAGCTCTGGTAACACAGAGTGGAGGACCGAACCGGTTGACGTTGAAAAGTCTTCGGATGACCTGTGGGTAGGGGTGAAAGGCCAATCAAACTGGGAGATAGCTCGTACTCTCCGAAATGCATTTAGGTGCAGCGTCGTATATAAGTTTATTAGAGGTAGAGCTACTGATTGGATGCGGGGGTTTCATCGCCTACCAATTCCTGACAAACTCCGAATGCTAATAAATGTTCTACGGCAGTGAGGGCATGGGTGCTAAGGTCCATGTCCGAGAGGGAAAGAACCCAGACCAACAGCTAAGGTCCCAAAATATATGTTAAGTTGAAGCAACGCGGTTGGACTGCATTGACAGCTAGGATGTTGGCTTGGAAGCAGCCATTCATTTAAAGAGTGCGTAACAGCTCACTAGTCGAGCGGTCCGGCATGGATAATAATCGGGCATAAACATATTACCGAAGCTATGGATTTATATTTTAGATATATCTGGTAGGAGAGCATTCTATTTGCGCCGAAGCAGTATCGTGAGGTATTGTGGAGCGGATAGAAAAGAAAATGTAGGCATAAGTAACGATAAAGCAGGCGAGAAACCTGCTCACCGAAAGACCAAGGCTTCCTCAGCCATGCTAATCAGCTGAGGGTTAGTCGGGACCTAACGCGAACCCGAAAGGGGTAGTGGATGGACAATGGGTTAATATTCCCATACTTGCTCACACTAAAAAGGGGACGGTTGGATGTAGCTGCTAAAGACTGACGGAATAGTCAAGGCCTAGCCTTCGGGCGAAGCTGCTGTAGTGTAATCTGATCCAAGAAAAGCCGAAGTGAAGCAACCCGTACCAAAACCGACACAGGTGGTCGAGGAGAGAATCCTAAGGTGCTCGAGTGAGTCGTGGCTAAGGAACTAGGCAAAATAGTCTCGTAACTTCGGAAGAAGAGACGCCATCAGCAATGGTGGCCGCAGTGAAGAGGCCCAGGCGACTGTTTATCAAAAACACAGGACTCTGCTAAATCGAAAGATGCTGTATAGGGTCTGACACCTGCCCGGTGCTGGAAGGTTAAGGAAGGTGCTTAGGGTTAAACCGAAGGCATTAACTGAAGCCCCAGTAAACGGCGGCCGTAACTATAACGGTCCTAAGGTAGCGAAATTCCTTGTCGGGTAAGTTCCGACCTGCACGAATGGTGTAACGATCTGGGCACTGTCTCAGCCACGAGCTCGGTGAAATTGTAGTATCGGTGAAGATGCCGATTACCCGCAATGGGACGAAAAGACCCTGTGAACCTTTACTATAACTTCGTATTGACTTTGAGTAAGTAATGTGTAGGATAGGTGGGAGGCTTTGAAGCTTGCACGCTAGTGTAGGTGGAGCCAACGTTGAAATACCACCCTTTACTTACTTGGAGCCTAACTTCTTTTAGAAGGACATTGCGTGGTGGGTAGTTTGACTGGGGTGGTCGCCTCCAAAAGAGTAACGGAGGCTTTCAAAGGTACCCTCAGCACGCTTGGTAACCGTGCGTAGAGTGTAATGGCATAAGGGTGCTTGACTGTGAGACCTACAAGTCGATCAGGTGCGAAAGCAGGACATAGTGATCCGGTGGTTCCGTATGGAAGGGCCATCGCTCATAGGATAAAAGGTACTCCGGGGATAACAGGCTAGTCTCCCCCAAGAGCTCACATCGACGGGGAGGTTCGGCACCTCGATGTCGGCTCGTCACATCCTGGGGCTGGAGAAGGTCCCAAGGGTTGGGCTGTTCGCCCATTAAAGTGGCACGCGAGCTGGGTTCAGAACGTCGTGAGACAGTTCGGTCTCTATCTATTGCGGGCGTTAGATGTTTGAGAGGGCTTGATTCTAGTACGAGAGGACCGAATTGAACAAACCTCTGGTGTATCAGTTGTACCGCCAGGTGCACCGCTGAGTAGCTACGTTTGGAAGAGATAAGCACTGAAAGCATATAAGTGCGAAACTCGCCTCAAGATGAGACATCTTTTAAGGGTCGTTGTAGATGACGACGTTGATAGGCTACAGGTGTAAAGACAGTAATGTCATAGCCGAGTAGTACTAATTACCCGTAGATTTATAGCCTTTGGTTGCTATATCAAATTATTAAATAATAAATACGACAAGTACTTTATGCGCAGTGAAGGTTTTGTCTTTGTGAAAGTTTTTATCGCTTAAAAATGCAATTGGCGACTAGCGGTTAGCGAATGGCAAATAGCCAAGAGCCAGCAGCAAATAGCCAGATGCTATATACCTTCTTTAGGGTGGTTTTAGCGGTGGGGCTCACCTGTTCCCATTCCGAACACAGAAGTTAAGCCCACCAGCGCCGATGGTACTGCGAAAGCGGGAGAGTAGGCCGCCGCCAGTTTTTATTTTATTTTTAAAAATCCTTTATCTTATGATAAAGGATTTTTTTTTGCTTTATACCCAACTCAAACATAAGCAATGAGTAATCAGTAATCAGCAATCGGCAGTAAGTAATGAACAGTCAATAATGATTTTGATTGTTTGCTGTTGCTATCCAATCCAAATCATACATTGCATTGATCACTTATTACTTATCATTCAGAGCACATACTATCTTGTCACTCCGCAGGAGTCCGAATAATCCATTTTAAATTCTATCATCAAACATATTTTACAATATCAAATCGTCTGAATTAAATGAAACTGTGGTATATTTTCCCTTTGAAACCTTCACGTTAATAAATGTGGCTGGATTCCTGCGGAATGACATAATTGGGGATACTAGATCTTAGAATGTAAAATTGATCATTCTTAGACAGGATCGCTTCAACAACTCATAATTTATTAATTCATAATTATCGTTCATCATTCGTCTTCCCTAGCCCCGATAGTAATGGTTATCCCGCAGCTTGCGTGGGAAATCTGTTTGGTTTAAGGGTAGGAAAGCACTGGCACGAGGAGTATGAATGGATAGCGGGAGAATGCTCTTCTTTATTAATGCTAAAGCATTTTCTAATTTAATACCAGTATTACTTATTACTATCAGACATTATTTTTAAGCTCATAATCAATCTCTTTTTTATTAAAATACATCTATGTGTGGAAATGCTATAAGAGGAGCTAAAATCTACGCTATTGTAAGCATACAGAAATAAAAAACCGCTTCAACAAAGAAACGGTTCCCATTTTATGACATTTTGATTTTCAATCTTACATATCATTATTTGTGTCCGGGCATTTGAAATCATCACTGCACGTAGCACAAACAATTACTCCGCTGCAATAATACATGCAGAAATCTGCTTCAGGAAGAGTAGCACCTCCGGAAATGTTTTTTAATTGGTCTTTTTGTAGTTTTTTTAAATTTTTCATATTGTTTTAATTAAAAATTTGTAGGTAAAGTAAAAATAGTTAAAATATTTTTAATTAAACAAGATATAGTATATAAAAAAATAAAGTTTAGTAAAATTATAGTCTCTTGAATCTGTTTGAAACTCAATTTCATTTAATTATTTGATTATTAGTTAAATAAATATTATTTTTAAACAAGCGTTATCCGAAAAGCTTATAGAGTAGGAAATACCAAAAATCAAAAACTATGAAAAATCTAAAAAAACTTTCAAGAGAAGACAAGAAAAGTATTGTTGCTGGAATAGACTTTCCGGCATATTGTTTTGAAGGTGGAGGACCAGGGGAAGGAGGGTGCTCTGCAGGAGAGATCTGTTCAGGTGGAAAATGTGTACCTTATGGAGGAAATCCGGGAGGAGGAGGAAACCCAGGCGGTGGCGGTGATTCTTATACATGTATCTGTCCGTGGGGAACTTTTACTCAGCCTACACCATGCCCTGAGTTTTATTGTATAACAGGATAGTGATACAAATAGGAATAAAAAGAGGCTGTCTCAAGATCGAGACAGCCTCTTTATTTATTTTTTAATCAATCCCAGTTCGATCAATCTTTCATGCAGGAATTCTCCGGCAGTAGTATCTTCGTACAGTTTCGGATTGTTTTCATCTACACAATTTTCAAGTGCATTTAAAGACATTGCACTTACAGGATGCATAAAGAAAGGAATTGAATATCTTGAAGTACTCCACAACTCTCTTGGTGGGTTTACCACTCTGTGGATAGTAGATTTCAATTTGTTGTTGGTATGTCTTGAAAGCATATCTCCAACATTGATCATCAATTCATCTGGTTCTGCAATGGCATCAATCCATTCTCCATTGTGGTTCTGAACCTGAAGACCTTTACCCTGTGCTCCCATTAAAAGAGTAATAAGGTTGATATCTCCATGAGCTGCTGCTCTTACCGCGTCATCCGGTTCTTCAGTAATTGGCGGATAGTGAATAGGTCTTAAAATAGAATTTCCTTCTGCGATTTTGTCATCAAAATAAAATTCATTTAAGCCAAGGTGCAATGCTAAAGCTCTTAGAACATACTGTCCGGTTTTTTCAAGCATCTGGAATGCCTCTTTACCAACTTCGTTGAATTTTGGAAGTTCATCAACAATTACATTGTCCGGATACTCAGTTTTGTATTTTGAATCATCAGACAGATATTGTCCAAAGTGCCAAAATTCTTTTAAGTCTCCTTTTTTGAAACCTTTTGCAGTTTCTTTACCGAATCCTACATAACCTCTCTGGCCACCAATTCCTGGAATCTCATACTTCTGTTTCGTTTCCGCTGGCTGTTCAAAAAAGTTTTTTACCTCTCCATACAAATCATCCACTAGGTTGTCATCAAGAAAGTGGCCTTTTAAGGCTACAAAACCAATTTCTTCATAAGCTTTTCCGATTTCATTTACAAATTTCTGTTTGCGTTCCGGGTTGTCCGAAAGGAAATCACGCAGGTCTACACTAGGTATTTTATCCATTTTTAGAAATTTACGAACAGCAAAATTACATTTTTTTTAATTTAAATGATTTTAAAATCATTATTTATAAGTTAAATTTGCTGTATGAAAAAATATTCTTCTAAGAGAAGTATCCAAATACTTGCACATCTTCTTCAACAGTACGGAATTGCTGATATCGTGATTTCTCCGGGGTCAAGAAATGCTCCTTTGGCCATTCATTTTTCGGAGGTAGATAGTTTTAACTGTTACAGTATTGTAGACGAAAGAAGTGCTGCTTTTGTGGCAATGGGAATGGCGAAAAGCGAAAAGAAACCGGTAGCAATTACCTGTACCAGCGGATCTGCAGTGGTAAACTATTATCCTGCTGTTACTGAAGCTTTTTATCAGAATATTCCACTTTTGGTACTTACTGCCGACCGACCAACTGATTATGTTGATCTGTTCGATGGTCAGACGATAAGACAGAAGGATGTTTTTCATCAGCATTCCTATGGTGACTTCCAGCTTTTGGAAGACAGCAAAGAACATGCAGAAGATATTAATTTCGATACGATTAAAAAAGCCATTGAACTTTGCTTTGAAAAACAGGGACCGGTGCATATTAATATTCCTTTGGAGGAGCCTTTGTATGAGCTTGTATCAGAACTTCCTACTTTTCCTACAGTAGAAAAAACAATCAAGTACAAAGAGTATGAAATTCCTTCAAATTTAATTGCAGAATGGCATACATCACAAAGAATTATGTTGTTGGTAGGAACCAGAGATTATAGCCCTGAGCTGGAAAATCAATTGACTCAATTGGTGAAAAACCATTCTGTGATTGTTTTGAGTGAAGCTAATTCTAACCTTCATCATGAGAAGTTTTTTAAACATATAGACCGTTATATATTTAATTTTACAGAAGAAGACTATAAAACCTACGCTCCGGATCTGTTGATTACAGTGGGGCAGAACGTTGTTTCTAAAAAAGTAAAACAGTTCCTGAGAAGTGCTCGTCCTAAACAGCACTGGCACTTGGATGAAGTATGGCAGCCGGATACTTATTTCTCACTGACAGAAAAAATTGAAGTTAAGCCTGAAGTTTTCTTCTCAAAATTGTTGAAATTTATCAATCTGGAGCCCAGACCTTATTTTAATCTTTGGGACGTTTTAAGGGATAAAAAAGATGCTAAACACGAGCAGTTTTTGAATACGATTGAATTCTCAGATTTTTATTTCTTCAATAAGGCTTCACAGACGATTCCTGAAAATTATAACATCCATTTCAGTAATTCTTCTGGGATCAGATATGCACAGCTGTTTGATTTTGGAAAGCGAAAAATGTACTGTAACAGAGGAACCAGCGGTATTGACGGATCTACTTCTACGGCAATGGGGTTTGCTATTAAAAATGAAAATCCTACTTTGCTGATTACAGGAGATTTAAGTTTCTTTTATGACATCAACGGACTTTGGAATCAATATATTCCTCCGTTTGTAAGAATCATGATCTTCAATAACGGTGAAGGAAATATCTTTAAGATCATTCCGGGGCCTGGAAATGCCAACCCGAATACATTAGACGAGTTTATTGCCACAAAACACCGTAAGAATGCAGAATCTCTTGCCAAGCACTTTGGGTTCTCCTACGTAAAGGTAGAAGATGAAATTACGCTTGACAGAGTTCTGGAGAATTTCTTCAAACCTGATGCACAACCAAAAATCCTGGAAGTAAATACTCACGGGAAGAATAGCGCAGATGTGCTGAAGTCATACTTTGAGTTTATGAAATAATCTTAAAGATCAAGATACTCTTCATTCCCCGGCAGATTGATAATTCTGTCGATAGGATAGATGAACATATCATCAAAATCATTCAATGCATTAATGATCTGGAAATGGGTGAACTGCTTTATATTTTGTAAAGTGATCTCCGTTTCTTTGATCTTTTTGTGCTTTAAAAGATGCTGTCTCTGTACTCCGTTCAGAAGATAGGTAGTGGGAGTAAACCAGTCTTTCCCTTTTAAAAATAAAAGGTTGGAAAAAGAGGTGTCGGTGATGTGATTATTTTTGACAATGATAATCTCTTCTGTTTTAGATTTCATCTTCATTTTATCCAACTCCTTACGGTCTTCAAACTTGAATGAATAATCAAAACTGTTATTTTCTACCAGCTTGAAATCCTGAATTTCAGGAATCGCATAAGGAATCATCTGTGTTCTGACTCTTTTGTCGAGATCATAAGAAATTCTTAATTTGAAAAGACCATCTTCATCATGCTGTAGATTTTTGTAGATCTTGGCCAGATCAATAGAGTCTTCTTTCCCGAAATGGGAAAATGTTTGATTGACACGTTTCTGGTGTAGATCCAATAGAAAAATCTCCTGATCTTCTACTTTAATGCTTTCAATGAATTGGGACATAGATTTTATTTTTCATTTCCTGATATTCGTCTTCTAACTTACTCATATGCGTTATACCGCCTCCACTTTTGAAATAAAGTTGATTTCCTTCTTTCTCTATAAAACGGATCATCACACAGCTGTCAACATTCTGGCCGTCAAACCAGCCGCAAACGCCCGTGTAATAGCCTCTTTCATACCCTTCTGCATCCAGAATTATTTCCAGTGTTTTAGGTTTGGGAGCTCCTAAAATAGAGCCTGCGGGAAGAAGCTTCTGCATGATGCTTCCTACTTTTCCATCAAATTCAGGTTTTATCATTCCTGAAATCTCAGAACTCATTGCATACAGATCCTTTTGTTGGGTTTTGATGAAATCAATATGCTGGAACTGGTCCACCTTTACATCATCAGCTACTATGCTCAGATCATTCCGAAGCAGATCTACTACAGTGTAATGTTCTGCTTTTTCTTTTTTATCATTCTTCAGTATTTCCGCAGCATTTTCAATAGAGGCATCAATGGTGCCTTTCATGGGATAGGTTAAAATTTTACCGTTAATGATCTTAACAAAAGTTTCAGGAGAAAAAAATACAAAAAAATCTTTATAAAAAACTTTATACTTTGCATTTGAATGATAAAAAATTTCTTCTAAGGTTAAATTTGTCTCTATCTTCGTTTTTCTAGTATAGTTTACTAAATAAGAGTTTCCCAAACGAATATTTTTCTGAACTTTATCAAAACCAATTTTAAAGCTTTCCAATGTTTCAGGAAACGATTTCCAGACTACCTTTTTATCTAGCGCTTGTATTTCTTTTGTGTTTGAAAACTCTTGAAAATCAATTATTAAACCTGATTTGTCAATTTCATGTTCCTGATATATTTCGACGCTCTCCGAGAGAAAGTCGATTACGAAAAAATAGGGAACCTTCTGAAGAGAAAGCTCGTCCATTTCCATAAATTTTTGATGATTCACTGAAAACATTCTGCAAAAATAATTATTGATGTTTACTTTTGCATAAATTTTTTATGATGCAGAACAAATATCCTCAGAAACCGGGACTAGATTTTATATTGAAGCAGGCTTTTTTTTATTGGAATAAAACACTGGTTTTTCAGTTGATGTTTTCCATCATCTTTTTTGGAATATTGCTTACCGCAGTTATGCTTTTTGGAACAAAATATGACGTTTTCTCTTACAATAAAGAATTGGAGGAAGCTTTTTTGCAGGGAACAAAAGCATATCTGAAAAAAATGGAAGCAATAACGGCAACCGAAAATTATCAGATGTTTACCCTGGCTATCTGGGGAACTACAGCATTTTTATATCCATTGAATCTCGGGATGTTCCAGATTTTCAGGAAAATTGATCTTAAAGAAAATATTGTCATCGGAGATCTGTTTGCAGGATACAATGGACTCAACTTTTTTAAATATGTAGGGTATTTTCTTTTCTGGTTCTTTATTTACAAATTTACAATTCCTACCGTAGTATTGGCCGTTGCTTGGGTTGCTGTGACTCTTTTTGTTGCACCACTTATGTTTTTTACGGATAAAAGGATATTCGAAGCAATTTCTCTGAACTTTAAAGCTCTTAAAATGTATTTCGTTGAAATAATGGTTTGTGTAATCGTTGCTTTTCTATTTAAGTATTTGGGTTTTGCTCTGTTTTTGATAGGAGGACTTTTCACTTTTCCTTTTTGGAATGCGATGATTTATTCATTGTATAAAACGGTTTTTTCAGAGAAAAGTTAAAATTCATTCGTGTTTAATGTGATTTTTTACTAAAAAAAACTAATTTTGGTAAAATCATTAAATATTTAAACTATGTCTGAATTTAACGAATTTGATCAGCAAGGCTCTGTGCCTAACAGAGATACGGGGTCGATTATTTCTCATGCCTTTGAAATGTATAAAGGTGTTTTCGGTTACGGAATCGTAGCAATGATTATTTATCTGGTTGGAGGGTCTGTTATTCAGATGCTTACCGGATTTGATTCTGCTTCTATTGTAGAAGATATGAAATCTTCAGGAGGTGACTTCAATTATTGGAATGCTCCGGGGCTTCCTTTGTATATGGGGGCTTCCAGTCTTTTCGGTCTCTTGTTATCGCCTTTGTATGTAGGATTGATTTACATGGTGAATAAATATAATACCAAAAGTCCTATTGAGTTTTCTGACCTATTCATCGGATACCGTCAGAATTTTGTAAACATATTGATCTACAGTCTTCTATCGGGGATTATTTCTTCAGTTGCTCTTGCATTATGTGTGCTGCCTATTATTTTTGTATATCCTTTCCTTTTATTAGGGTATCCTATTTTGTTATTTGAAAATGCTTCAGCTACAGATGCTTTGGGAAAATCATTCAATATTGCTAAAGAAAACTATGGAGTTTTCTTATTAACCGGATTCTTAGGATTCCTGATCTCTATTGCAGGGGTTATTCTTTGCGGAATTGGGGTTATCTTAACCGCTCCGTTTATTATGATTGTAATGTACTCTACGTATTGTGCTTTCTTAGGAAAACCAAGACAAATAATGTACAGTAAATAAAATATAAAATAGATGATGAATAAGGACAAACAAATAAGCAGTGTTGCGATAAAGCAGATGTCTTTGCTGGCCATTATTATAGTGCTGGCAGGGCTGATCTGTTTTAATCTGGCATTGTTTATTCCCTCTGTTTTAGGGGCAATCACCATTTATGTAGTCTGCAGAAAGTATAACTTTTACCTGCAGGAAGAAAAAAAATGGAAACCTTCACTTGCTGCATTTGCATTAATGTTTGCGAGTCTTATTGTTCTTATTCTTCCGATCTACTTTATTGCTGATCTTATTATTGATAAACTGGGAAATGCACAGGCTTATATGGCCAAGTTCAATGTTTTCCTGGATAAAATACATTCTTACATATTTTCCAAAACAGGATTTGATATTCTGAGCAAAGAAAATATGGCGAAACTGAAAGATAATGTAGGAAAAGTTTCTACGTCAGCGGTCAGTGGTACATTCAATACGCTTACTGTAGTGATGTCCATGTATTTTATTCTCTATTTTATGCTGGAAAAGCCAAGACTCTTTGAAAAGATTCTTACTTCTTCTGCACCATTGAAGAGATCAAATATTTCTTTGATAGGCGATAAAATGAGAAAACTGATTATGGCCAATGCTATCGGGATTCCGGTTGTAGCAGTAGGACAGGGGATTGTAGCGCTTATCGGATACCTTATTTTTGGAGCTCCGGGAGCAATACTTCTTTTCGCACTGACGGCTGCTGCTTCAGTAATTCCTGTGGTAGGAACGGCTATTGTATATGTTCCCGTATGTATCTTTATGATCGCTGAAGGAAATACAGGTCAAGGTATCGGCTTAGCGATCTACTGCCTTGTAGTGGTAGGTCTTACGGATAATCTTCTTCGTTTTACGCTTTTAAAGAAACTGGAAAACATTCATCCTTTGAATACCGTATTTGGGATTATCATGGGAATGAATCTTTTTGGCTTCATGGGGCTTATTTTCGGGCCTATTCTGATTTCACTGACCCTTCTTCTGGTTCAGGTGTATAGAAATGAATTTTCGGATGAAGAAACACCTCCGGACCTTGAACTGCCCGGTCAAAATGATCTTGAAGAAAAATTAATTTAATTATATAAAAAGTGGAAGGACTGAATCCCGAAATATTAAAAGAAATCTGCGTCATGAAAATGCCGTTCGGTAAGTACGAAGGAACGGTTCTGATTGACCTTCCGATCAGCTACCTGGAATGGTTCAACAAAAATGGAATGCCAAAAGGAAAACTGGGAATGCAGCTTTCAACAGTTTATGAGATCAAATTAAACGGTCTGATGGATCTTCTGACTCCCATCAGGGCAGCAGTAAGAAACGGATTGTAAAAAATAAATAAACCAATCTTGGTATAAAGTTTCGGCGGCATCGAAGATGCCGCCGAAACTTTTTTATCAATCAGTCTTATTAAGCTTTCAAAGCTGCAATTTCATCTC
Organism: Chryseobacterium indologenes; assembly: GCF_018362995.1. Classification (NCBI taxonomy): domain Bacteria; kingdom Pseudomonadati; phylum Bacteroidota; class Flavobacteriia; order Flavobacteriales; family Weeksellaceae; genus Chryseobacterium; species Chryseobacterium indologenes. The sequence goes on along the minus strand of NZ_CP074372.1, from coordinate 3,241,103 downwards.
TCAGCTTGGCCGCTTTTATAAAGTCAAGGTTTTTTGCAGCCGCTTCCATTTCTTTCTGCTTCTGTGTAATCATTTTCTCTATATCTTCACTTGCATAAGTTGCTTTTGTTTCAGCAACTTTCTGAAGGATTTCTTTTTGGGTATATTTCTCATCAGGGAAGTCTTTGCTTCTTCCGACAAGGTTTTCAGAAATCTTTTTATTTAATGCTTGTGGCTTCAGGCCGTGATCTTCATTGTACTGCATTTGTTTGGCACGACGGTATTCGGTTTCATCCAGGGTGGCCTGCATAGATTTTGTGATTTTGTCAGCATACATGATTGCTTTTCCGTTCACATTCCTTGCAGCACGTCCCACGGTTTGAATCATTGATCTTCTGCTTCTCAGCATTCCTTCTTTATCAGCATCCAGAATAGCGACTAATGAAACTTCAGGTAGATCCAATCCTTCTCGCAATAAGTTGACTCCAATAAGCACGTCAAAAAGTCCCAGACGAAGATCCTGCATGATCTGAATACGTTCCAGCGTTTCAACATCAGAGTGAATATATCTTGTTCTGATTCCGAATTTGGTAAAGTATTTCGTAAGTTCTTCAGCCATTTTCTTCGTTAAAGTCGTTACCAGTACTCTTTCATCAGCATCCGATCTTTTATGGATTTCCTCCATCAAATCATCAATCTGGTTGATGGTAGGTCTTACCTCAATAATAGGGTCAAGAAGTCCTGTCGGACGAATAATCTGCTCTATATAAGCTCCTCCGGTTTTCTCAAGTTCATAATCTGCAGGAGTTGCTGATACATAGATTACCTGATTCTGAATAGCTTCAAATTCTTCAAATTTTAAAGGTCTGTTGTCCATAGCAGCCGGAAGTCTGAAGCCGTACTCCACTAATGCTTCTTTTCTGCTTCGGTCACCTCCGTACATGGCGTGAACCTGTGGAACAGTTACGTGGCTTTCATCAATAACCATTAAAAAGTCTTTAGGGAAATAGTCGATCAGGCAGAAAGGCCTTGTGCCCGGAAGACGGCCGTCAAGATATCTCGAATAGTTCTCAATTCCTGAACAATAGCCCAATTCTTTGATCATCTCAAGGTCCAATTCAGTTCTTTCCTGAAGTCGCTTGGCTTCTAATGGCTTTCCAACAGAGCTAAAGAAATCAACCTGTTTTACCATATCATCCTGAATTTCTTTGATGGCACCGTTTAAGGTTTCCTTTGATGTGACAAAAAGATTGGCAGGATAAATTTGTATCTGATCAAAATTATCTTCCACATTCCCTGTAACAGGATCAAAGCTTTGAATTTTTTCAATTTCATCTCCAAAAAACTGAATTCTGATGGCATTATCAGTATAAGCAGGAAATACATCAATCACATCTCCTTTTACACGGAATGTTCCTCGTTGGAATTCATTTAATGTTCTGGAATATAATGCGTTAACTAGTGAATGGAGAAGTGCTGTTCTTGTCACTTTCTCACCAATAGCGATTGAAATTAAAGATTTATGAAATTCCGTAGGGTTTCCGATACCGTAAATACAGGAAACAGAGGCTACAATCAAAACATCCCTTCTTCCTGAAAGAAGGCTGGCAGTTGCAGAAAGACGCAGCTTTTCCACCTCTTCATTGATGCTCAGGTCTTTTTCAATATAAGTTCCTGTTGTAGCAATATACGCCTCAGGCTGGTAGTAATCATAGTAGCTTACAAAGTATTCCACGGCATTTTCCGGGAAAAACTCTTTAAACTCCATGAAAAGCTGTGCCGCAAGAGTCTTATTGTGTGCCAGAACTAAGGTTGGGCGCTGAACATTTTTTACAACATTCGCAACAGTAAAGGTTTTTCCGGAGCCTGTAACTCCGAGTAGCGTTTGATATTTTTCACCGATCTCTATCCCTTCGGTAAGTTTTTCAATTGCTTGGGGCTGGTCTCCGGTAGGTTTATATTCTGATTGAAGCTTAAAATCCATAGAAAAGAATGTATGTAACAAAAATACGAAAGAAATTATTAGACAGGATAATGTTTTGAAGGTGAATATTTTGATAATAAAATTTTAACAGTCTCAATAGGAATAATTGAAAAAATAAAAAAGCGCTAATTTTTAGCGCTTTCAACATTAAGGTTTTGTAAAAGTCATTGTTGCGGGGACTTTTAGCACAGAAGCAATGGGTTTGCCATCTTTCGTAGCAGGTTTCCAGACTGTGTTATTACTTATTTCAGTGACAGTCTTAAGAAGTTCACGGTTTAGTATTTCATTATCTCCCGAAGTGGTTACCTGTGTTGTTTTTCCTGTCTCATCGATGTGAATATAGGCAGTTGATGTTATAGTACCATATTTAGGTTCAAAGTTACTGGTATCAATGCCCTTATTTATTTGCATTCTAAAACTCTTATCCCCATCAACGTATTGTGCCGGAAGCTCATTAGCATTCGATGGAGTATTGATGGCTGTATTTGTGTTTTTACCCTGATTATTTTCGTTTAAACTATTTATTCTTGGAACGATTGTATCTGAAACGGCTTTTAAATCTTGTCTTTTGAATCCCATTATGACAGACGATTTTCCTTCTTGTCTCGTCTTTTCAAAATAAGCCGGAGTCATTAAAGTAACCTGATAAGGCTGAGGATTTTGTGCTGTTCTGGCATTCGGATAAATTTTACTGATATAAACATTTGAAAAATCTGTTTTCTTATAGTTTTTCAAAACGCTGTTTTCTATTTTCTTTGAATCAATCCAGACTGCGTAGTCTTTTTTATTTAAAAATGATTTCAGCTCACTCTCTGTTGGAATTCTTTTTTTCAGTTCAGGCAACGCAAAGAATGTGATCTTCTGTTCATTTTTCTGGGTTTCATTCAGTAAAGGATAAAGTTCTTCCAGTCTTTTTTTATCACTTTCAGAGACCTTTTTTGAAAATTCAGCATATTTTCCGTCATTCAGCAAATCTGCATACTTAGCCAATATGTCTTTAAATTCCTGATAAGAATTCTGGTCATTAGATTGAGCAGAAATTTCCGCTGTTTTTTCTGGTACCTGAATATTTATCGAATTTACCGCATACGTTCTTTCAGAAAGTAAAATTGCAGCAGCAATTAGCGTTGTTATTCCAGCTGTTTTCTTTAACAGGCTAAATCTCGATTTTTCTGTTTTCATCATAATAAATCTTTTTTTGGTGTTATTAAAATTAAATGAATGAGTCAAAGGAGGATTTTGGTGGCTAAGAATTTCTTCAAGAATAAGGTTTTGGTATTCTTTAATATTATAATTCTTTTTCAGTACCGCTTCATCTGCTAAAAACTCATGATTTGTGATTACTGCTTTTTTGTATAAGAAAAGAACAGGATTGAACCAGGTAAAAATCTTTAAAAAATTCAGTATTACTAAGTCTAGACTGTGTTTCTGGTCAATGTGAGCCTTTTCATGCAGGAAAATCCTTTGGTCAATTCTATTATTTTCCATGTAATTTTTCCCCATATATATTGTATTCCAGAAACTGAATGGAGAAAGACTTTCACTTGTTAATATAATATTGTAATGTTCGTAAATACGTTTTTCACCTTTAATTCTTCTGAAAGTTAAGAGAGCTAAGAGACTTTTCATGAGTAGAAAAAGTGTAATTACAGCATATACGCCCCATACAACGTTCATCCAGTTGAAACTGTTCTGTTCCGGCTGAATTAAAATCATTTGCTGAGCCGTTTCTTCAATCATCATTTGAGCTTGAGGCTCTATTTTAGCTTCTGCTCTTTGTATCGTAATATTAATAAATGGAATGATATAAGAAAGCAGTATGCCACTTAGTAAATACCATCTGTTGAATCTGTACATTCTTTCTTTTTCAAGGAAGAGATAATAAACGGCAATGAAAATAGAAGAACACAGAATTATTTTCAGAACAATGGCTGCCATATCTATTCTTTTATCTGATCATCAATGATATCGCGGAGTTCTTTCAGTTGCTTTTGACTGAGTTTAGCATTCGATGTAAAAAAGGAGGCAAACTGTGTTACCGAGCTGTTGAAAAAACGATCAATCATGGAAGTCATTTCTTCCTTGAAATATTCCCCTTTTTCTATTTTTGGATAGTATTCACGGGAATTTCCATACACTTTATAACCTACAAGATCTTTGTTCTGCATTCTTTTAAGCAAAGTTGCAATAGTAGTTGCAGCGGGCTTGGGGTCAGGATAGGTTTCCAGAATATCCTTCATGAAAATTTTTTTCTTCTCCCAAAGAATTTCCATGAGAATTTTTTCAGAATCTGTTAATTTAATCTCTTTCATTCTACAATGCTGTAATTTGTTCTACAAATGTAGAATAAAAAATGAAACTAACAAATTTTATGGCATTATTTTTCCATTCATTATACAATCACCAATCCTAATATTATGAGAATCAATCAATTTTATGTCCCGATAATGAGTCTTTTTCTTATTTTGTCATCGTGCAAAGAAAATCACGCGAATGCTCAGAAGACCGAAAACGATGGAAGTGTAGAGACGGAGAAACCTAATTCTGATTACAAACCGGCATTTAAAGGACAGACAAGAATCAAGGCAGTAAAGACTGCAACAGCATATAATGTAGAGATATTAAACAAAGATTTAGGAAGACCTTGGGGAATTATCAATTTACCTGATGGAAAGTTTCTGATCACGGATAAGAATGGTCACATGAATGTTGTTTCAACGGATGGGAAACAGGTGTCAAAAATAGAAGGCTTTCCAAAAGTGGATTCAAAAGGGCAGGGAGGAATGCTAGATGTAGCTCTTGATCCTGATTTTACTGCTAACAATATTATTTACTTCAGTTTTTCAGAACCGTTTGGAAAAGGAAATTTAACTTCCGTGGCGAAAGGTAAGTTGTCTGCAGATCTCAAAAATATCTCAGATGTAAAAGTTATTTTCCGTGCTGAGCCTTCTTATGATGGAGATAAACACTATGGAAGCCGTCTGGCTTTTGATAAAGATGGACATTTATTCGTGAGTACAGGAGAAAGATCGGATAAAGTAACCCGTGTGTACGCACAGAAAACGGATAATTATCTTGGGAAAATCCTGAAAATTACAAAAGACGGTAAGCCTGCTCCTGGAAATCCTTTTATCGGAAAACAAGGCTATAAGCCTGAAATTTATGCTTATGGTGTGCGTAACCCGCAAGGAATGGCAATTGATCCTAATGGAAATCTCTGGGATGTGGAAATGGGACCGAGAGGTGGGGATGAAATCAACCTGATCCAACCCGGAAAAAATTACGGATGGGGAGATGTAACGTATGGAATTGAATATTCAGGAGACAAAGTAGGGCAGGGAATCACCCAAAGAGAAGGAACTGAACAACCCGTCTATTACTGGGATCCTGTGATTTCTCCAAGCGGAATTACTTTTTATACAGGAAATATCGAAGAGTGGAAAGGAAATCTGATCATCGGATGCTTAAGTGGCGAACATATTGACAGAATTGTCATGAAAGATAATAAAGTCATCGGTGAAGAACGTCTTCTGGCAGATCAGAAAGAACGTTTCCGCGATGTATTGAACGGAATGGACGGAAATCTTTATGCGGTAACTGACAGTGGCAAATTGTATAAGATTTCAAAAAAATAAAATAAAAAAACTCCTGGAAATTTTCAGGAGTTTTTATTTTCAATTAAAACTTAAAGTTAAGTCTGGCAAAAACCTGTCTTCCGGCAAATCCCATCTGAACAGGGTCAAAAATACCTCCGCCTTCTGTATTTCCATCACTTACATGAGTGGTTTGCAGCGTAGGATATCTGTTGAACAGGTTTTTACTGCCCAGGGTGAGGTTCAGATTCTTACAAAATTCATAGCCAAAAGAAAGATCAGTAGTTACTTTTGGATTATATACCTGTTCTGTACCATCATACCCAATCAGTGTTGCTTTGTCAAACCTTACCAACTGCAGATTCGCATTGAATTTGTTGATCTTATAATTGAGGTTTAAATTGACTTTTGTTTTTGGAGCAGAAGCGAGAATAAAAGCTTTTTCTCTTTCGCTCAGGTAAATATCTTCCTTCCCTGCAAGCTTTTCTGAAGTATTCACTTTTGTGATTTCCATATCATTATAGTTTCCGGCTAAGGTAGCAGTCAGTTTCCCGGAACCAAGGTTTTCACTATAGTTTAAAATAAGGTCAACGCCTTTCGTACGGGTATCGATTGCATTAGAAAAGAACTGTACCTGGTCAATAAATGGATTATCTGCCTGAACATCTGCCGGCAGGTCTGCCTGTGCAAAATATCCGGTAAGAACAATTCTGTTTTTTACCTGAATATAATATCCATCCACTGTCGCCGTGAATTTTCCTGTGTTGAAAGTAAATCCGGCACTTCCGTTCACAGAGGTTTCCTGCTTCAACTGAGGAATTCCCAGACTGCTTGCAATGCTACTATCGTTAGAAGCAAGCTGAATAGTAACCAATTGGCCACCCTGAAAGTTGGTAAACTGCTGGCTGTAGTATTTCTGAGCCAGAGAAGGTGCTCTGAATCCGGTAGAAACGGAACCGCGGAAGGCAAACTGTGAAGTGATCGCATATCTTGTCGCAAATTTTCCATTTAAAGTGCTTCCGAAATCATTATAATTTTCAAATCTTCCGGCAACACTTATCATCCAGTTTTTTGTAACGTCAAGCTCAGTATCTACATAGGCCGCAAAGTTATTTCTGCTTTTACCAATGTCTGAAGAATATCCAGGGAATCCCTGGGAACCACCTGGTCTTACATTACCGCTTAAAGGATTAGTGACAAGAAGGTTTTGGGGTGTACTGGCAGTCACAGGATTTCCATTTACATCATACATGCTATAAGAAGCTTCTTCTCCTTTGATAATATCAAATTTTTCATACCTGAATTCCGATCCGAAAGCGATATTCAACCCTTCCAGCACTTTGAACTGTTTCACAGCATTAAAACCTGTTGTATTCTGTAATAATGAATGTCCTCCTGCATTAAAGCTTGTAGGTGATTTGATCCCCAGAGTGGCATTAATCGTATTGTCAATCTGATAGGTAAATCTGTTGTTGCCAAAAGCATTATAAAAATCTACGTCCCATCCGGCAACCTTGAATCTCAGGCCGTTATCAAACGTAAAATCTGTAATGCTTGTATTTTCAATCGGATTGAATCCTGTAGGATAAATTTCAGGAATATTTCCGTCGGCATCTGCTGATCTGGTCCATGCGTAGGCTTTGGTATTTCTGTGAGAAAAACCTTGACGGGAATAGAATTTCAGACCATCAGATAAAGGAAGCTCAATATTTCCGAAAAAGTAAATATTTTGCGCTTTTGCATCCCCGAAACGCTGTCTCGGAGCAGTATATAAGTCAGGATTTGCATTTCGTATCGCATAATCTTTGTTCATAAACTCTACGGTAAAGTTTCCAAAACCTCCTTTGGAGCCTATTTTGGTTCCTAAATTTCCACTGAAATCAAAGGTGGTTCCGTCTACTTTATGATCTGAGACAACATCATTATTCCCCGGGCTTTTAAAAAGATTCATTCCATAAAAAGCATTTCCTTCAAAACCTTTGTCACGGTCATTCAGAATTACATTGATTACCCCTGCAATGGCATCAGATCCATATTGAGCTGAGGCTCCGTCACGAAGGACCTCCACTCTTTTTATCGCACCAATCGGAATGGTATTCATATCGTATCCGGTATTTCCTCTTCCTTTGGTTCCGAAAAGGTTGATCAGTGAAGACTGGTGATATCTTTTTCCATTCAACAACAGCAAAGTCTGATCCGGCCCAAGTCCTCTTAGGGTGGCAGGATCTACTGCATCAGCACCGTCAGATCCTGATTGTTTGTTGGAGTTGAAAGATGGCGCAGAAAACTGTAAAAGCTGGTTGATTTCTACTTGACCTGTTGACTGGCTTACCTGTTTAATGTCGATGATATCAATAGGAACAGGTGTATTCACTACGGTTCGTTTTTTATTCCGGCTTCCGGTGATGGCCACTTCGTCAATCTTCGATTCTTTCAGGGTATCCTTTATTTGCTGGGCATAAGATAAGGTAGAAACTCCAAGAAAAATAATGCTGATGTATTTTATTTTCATATTGATAATTTTGAGTGGTGATTTAATCAAAATTATCAATATTTATTTTTAAATCCATATTAAAATTAAATATTTAGTATGGATATCTTAATTTAATAAAGATTTGTGTTAAATTGAGAAAAATAATAACTTATTATTGGAATTTGATGAAAAATTTTAATATTAAAAGCTGGTAATGATTCTGTTAATTCCTTCTTCTAAAATTTCCTGTGAAGTGGAAAAACAAATTCTGATATGTCCTTCTGCTCCTTTTCCGAACCATCTTTCTGATCCGGGAACAATGGCAACCTTTCCCTGCTTTAAAACATGTTGGGCAAACTGATCGCTGGACATTCCGTTTTCAATCTTCGGAAAGAGTACAAAAGTAGCCTCAGGCAGATTGGGAGTTACAATTTCTGAGCGGCTTAATAATGTAAAAGCAAAATTTCTGTTACTCTGTAAATGAGCTAAAAATTCCTTATACCAAGGCTTTGCTTTCTCCAGAGCTACACTTCCGGCAATCTGGGACAAAGTAGAAACGCCTTCTATTGTTGAATTGAAATTGGATTTTTCTGTAAAGTCTTCAAGAATATCCTGGTCATTACACAATACAGCTCCAATTCTCAGTCCTGCAATTCCAAATGATTTTGAAAAGCCATAAACGGTAAAACTTTTTCTCTTTGCCTTCTCAGAAACAGAAGAATAAGTGTGGAAGTTTTTGTTATCATAAATAATATCACTCCAGATTTCATCACTCATCACCCAAAGATCATGAGCTGAAGCGATTTCTGCTATTTTTATTAAAACTTCCTTAGGGTATACTTTTCCCAGTGGATTGTGCGGATTGCAGATGCTGATAAGCTTCGTTTTGCGATTGATTAAAGAATCCAGTTTTTCAAAATCAATGTCTCCCGTTGTTGTATCTACAGGGCAAAGCATCACTTTTCCACCTGCGGTTTCTACTGATTTTTTGAAAAGGAAATCTACAGGATCCAGAATGATGGCTTCATCTCCCGGGTTAAGAACATAAGAGGCGATCAGGAACATTCCCTGGGCGGCACTGTTGACTGCCAGAACATTTTCCGGGAAAAAGCTTCCATGTTTCTCATTGTTAAAATGATCTGCAACACTTTTTTTGAATTCCGGAAGACCGGAAAACGGTCCGTAGCTTAAATAGCCGTCTTTCAGGTATTCAATAATTCCCTGTTCTATTTCAGGGGCTGTCCTGAAGTCCGGATCTGCAGCGGTAAGGGGAATAATGCCTTCCTCTAAAGTTGCCCATCTTCCGTTGTAGGCTTTTCTTTTCAGTGCTTCAAAATTGATATCGTTATTGCTGAACATATTTATTTGTAAGATATGGGTAAAATATTTTCTGATTGTTGATGGAGCGGGAGCAGGAACTGATTGAGCAATGTTCTTCCGTTATTGATATGAGTCTCAATTTCAGGTTTCCTTTTTGCTTCATATTTTCTGAAGGCTTCCTTTTTATCTTCTTCTTCAACTAGATATTTCGTTAATGTAAAAGAATCCTTCAATGCAGAGGTTACACCCTGGCTTGTAAACGGGATCAGTGGGTGTGCTGCATCTCCGATGAATACAATATTATCTTGATAAAACGGATTCAGTTTTTCCAGCTCATAAACACACCATAAATGTACGTTTTTATAGTCGGATTTCTGTATAACTGATGGGACTAAAGGATGCCAGTTCTCAAAAACTTCAAGCATATATTTCTTTAGATTCTCTGCTGAGCGGTCGTTGATCATATATTTTTCATTGTCAAACTGTGAATACCAAAGAATGGTATCATGGGTGAGTTTAAGAATACCAAAAGTTAACCCACCGTCTTCATGATGGAATTTTATAAAGTCATTTTCAATAGAATCTGCAATTTCCTTATCCTGAATGATATTCACTACTTCACTTTCCCTTACCACTTTCATGATTTCATCTTTAAAAAGACGGCTTCTGATACGGCTTCGGGAACCATCAGAAATGACCGCTATTTCTGCATCAATATCAGTTCCATCGGAAAGTTTTAATTTTCCGTTCTGCTGATCATCGGGGGTTATGGTGTGTTTGTAGGTTATTTTTTCAGGAGAAATATTTTGAGCCAGGAGATCAATCAATGAATTTCTTGAAATGGCAAAAACATGGTTCAGTTCTTTTTCTGCCAGTATTTTTCCCGTATGGGAGTATTGTATGTATTTCTTTAAAAAATTCCCATGCTTAAGAAGAAGGTCCGGATCTATGATCTGATAAAGGTATTCCATTCCCTCCTGTGGAATAAGAAAACCATGACCTGCCAGATCTTCCTTTTTTCTTCTTTCGTAGATGTGATAATCAATCTTGTATTTTTCTAAGTAATTCGCCATGCTTAAGCCGGAGATACCGGCGCCCACGACAGCAATTTTCTTCATTTTCGGAATAACGGATTTTTCAGGTTGGTTCTCAAGTATTTTTATATCTGTTTTACCAGATCGGTACAAAATTAAAATTAAAAACATTCACTATTTCAAAAAAGGAATTAATTTAATTGAGTTTTCTGAAAAATAAAGTGGTAAGAATAATATGTTGGGTATGATAAAGAAATATGTTTGATTTATATTTATTTGTAAAATATAATATCTGAATGATTTTAAACCAGTTATGTTTGTTTTTTTGAAAATAAGAGGAACAAGATTGCTCTTGTATAGGGAGCTTTTTGAATTTTAATGCATAAAAAAACCGGAAAAAAATTCCGGTTTTATGATTAAGCTTTTTCAAGCTGAACAGTAAAGTGTCTTAAGATTTCCGGTTCCCAGGTGATTTTGTATCCTTTTGCTATTTCTTCTCGTCTTTCATAAACATTCTTGATAGCAGCAGCAATATAATCCATATGGTTATTGGTATAGGTTCTTCTAGGAATCGCCAGACGTACCAACTCTAACTTAGGATAACGGTTTTCTCTTGTGGCAGGATCTCTGTCTGCCAATAGTGTTCCTATTTCTACAGTTCTGATCCCTGCTTCTTTGTAAATTTCAAGTCCTAATGTCTGTGCTGGATATTCTTCACGGGAAACATTGGGAAGGAAGTTTAAAGAATCAATGAATACAGCGTGTCCTCCGATTGGTTTTTGAACCGGAATTCCGTATTCAATTAGTTTATTTCCTAAGTATTCAACCTGAGAAATCCTACTTTCAAGATAAGCGAACTCAGTAGCTTCATCAAGACCTACAGCCAATGCCGCCATATCTCTTCCAGCCATTCCTCCGTAAGTAATAAATCCTTCGTAAATAATGGTAAAGTTGGAAGCTTTTCTGAAAACTTCTTCATTATTTAAAGCAATGAACCCACCGATATTTACTAAACCGTCTTTTTTAGAACTCATTGTCATCCCGTCTCCGTAAGAGAAAATTTCCTTACAGATTTCTTTGATGCTTCTGTTTTCCTGTCCTGCTTCTCTTTTTTTGATGAAGTAAGCATTCTCTGCAAATCTCGCTGAATCAAAGAATACAGGAATTCCATATTGGTCAGAAAGTTCTTTTACAGCCTTCATGTTTTCTAATGATACAGGCTGCCCTCCTGAAGAGTTACATGTAATGGTAATTAAGCAGAAAGGAATATTTTCTTTTGGATGGCTTTTATAAACTTCTTCAAGCTTTTCAAGGTTGATATTTCCTTTGAAAGGGTGAAGGTCATTAATATCAAAAGCTTCATCAATAGTACAGTCTATGGCATGTGCCTTTCTGATCTCGATATGCCCTTTTGTGGTGTCAAAATGAGAGTTCCCCGGAACTACATCTCCTTCTTTTACCAATACTGAGAAAAGAACGTTTTCTGCCGCTCTTCCCTGGTGTGTAGGCAATAAATATTTGAATCCTGTAATGTTCTCTACAGTTTTCTGTAACTGTTCAAAAGAACGGGATCCTGCGTAGCTTTCATCTCCGGTCATTAAAGCAGACCATTGTCTATCAGACATTGCTCCGGTTCCTGAATCGGTAAGCAGGTCAATATAAACATGTGAAGATCGTAAATTGAAAAGGTTATAATTAGCTTCTTTAAGCCATTGCTCTCTTTCTTCTCTGGTAGATTGGTAGATTTCCTCCACCATTTTGATGCGGAAAGGTTCCGCGTACGGTAATTTCATGAGTTAAATTATGTTTTAAATTGTTTGTAAAGAAAATGTGTTTGAAAATAATTTTCAAAATTCATCAATGTATAAATAAGGCTGGGAAGTATTATTCCGGAGCTTTAAATATATTTTCATCAGAATGGAATCCGGCTACACCGCCGCTCACTGCAAACTTCATTGCAGAAGCCGCAGTCATTCCCACTACAGGTTTGATGTTTTTTTCTTCAGTAACAATTACCCAGCCCGAGATGGCGTACGAGTGGGGAAGATATACCGCAACGTAATTATGCTTGTCAACGTCCGACATTTCTTTTTGGGTTAAAAAGCCGATTCTCCAGATTTCCGGATTTTCATTGGTTTTTACCCATACAGGATCGTTGAATTTTTTCTTATCACCTACGAATGAAGACATCACGTCTTTCGTAGGAGTGTAAATATGCTTTACTCCCGGAGTTTTTTCCAGTAAGCTGTCCATCGTATCGAAAAAGAATCTTCCGACCACGAATTTATTTCCTAAATACCCTAAAATAGCAGTAAAAAGTATGATTGATACGAAAACAAGACCCGGGATCTGCTTTGCAAGAGAAGGAACAAGATTGTCAATTGCACTTACAATATACCAGATTACAAAAATGGTAAGCCCGATAGGACCAATAATAACCAGCCCCTGAAAAAAGTTTTTCAGAAATAGATTGGCAATATTTTCAAAACTTGGCTTCTTCAATGTGTATTCTTTACTGTTTCTATTTTAACCGTGAATAGTTTCTTTGTTTCCGTAAGATTTAATGATGCTGGCTTCATATTCCAGCCATTCTTCCCAACGTTTGTTTACTTTTTCCGGATCTCCAAGCTGTCTTGCAAATCCAATGAAAGTGGTGTAATGATTGGCTTCAGAAATCATAAGTTCTTTATAGAAAACTTTAAGTTCTTCGTCTTTAATGTTTTCAGTAAGAACCTTGAATCTTTCGCAGCTTCTTGCTTCAATCATAGCAGCAAAAAGCATTTTGTCTACGATGAGGTCTTCTCTTTTTCCCTGAACGATAAATTTCGCCAGTTCATTCACGTAATCATCTTTTCTTGCTCTTCCAAAGGTATGTCCTCTTTTCTTAATGATCTCATGCACCTGATTGAAATGATCCAGCTCTTCCTGTGCAATGGCAAGGAGTTCTGTCACAATCTCAGGATATTCCGGAAGCATTGTAATCAGGCCTATAGCATTGGTAGCTGCTTTTTGCTCACACCAGGCATGATCTGTTAAAATTTCTCCGATGTTTCCTTCTGCAATATTTGCCCACCTTGGATCGGTAGGGAGTTTCAACTTAAACATGTTGTAAAATTTTTGTAAATTTAAACAAATTGAGATAAGAAATGTGACTTTATTTCAATTTGATCGCTAAAGTCTTAAGATGCGGTCTTTCTTCTTAAGAATTCCAGAATCTTCCAGCCTGAAGCATCCACTTTTTTCAATCCTGCAGAAATAATGAAGGCTAACATGATATTAATACCATAAATAATGATCATTAAAATCCACCAGGGCATGTTTTCTTTTAACGGGACTACCAGGAAATAAACCAATGAAGAGCTGATTCCCTGTGCAAAGTAGAAGAAAATAGCATTCTTTCCGATGTGGGTGACGAAATTTTCTTTTGTGATCTTTAATCGGTTATAAAGAACAAATAAGGTTACCAGAGAGAATAACGCCCAGATGATATAAGGGATTTTTGGTGGGAATTTGTTTTTATTGATTTTATAAAAAATTTCTCCTCCATAATACCAGAACATCCATGCAAGAGCAACTCCCACAAGTGCATACAAGACAGGAATTGCTTTGGCCGGAATCTTTTTCCCACGCATTTTGTTTCCAATTAAAAATACAGCAAGATAAAAAGCTACGTATCCCACCTGTCCGGTTGGATAATATTCCGGGAAGATGTTAAATAATAAAGTTAAACCTATGCAAAGCCCGATAAACCAATTGATATGTTTCGGGAAGAATCTTAAGATAAGAACACCCAAAACAGTGAGGATATAATAAACTTTAAGATACCAGAAGCTTCCCATCACCACAGGAAAAGTGTCAGCATTTGTATATTGATGCAGATACCAGTTACCCAGATTTTCCCATTGAGGAGTTGTTGAAATGCCGATAGCAGAATATTTGGATCCAAATGTGGAATAAAAGCTTTGAAGCCATTCCATAGAAAAGAAGCTCAGTCCGAAAACTTTAAAGAAGTAATCTAAAAAGAACAGAAAAGTTACAAATATCATATAGGTAATCTGCAGTTTCAACAGGCGGTACAATGTTTTTTCAATATTGGCTCCGGATGTAATCCCGCTCAGGGCATAAAAAAGGGCAACGTCAAAAACAAGTGAGAAGACTCTTACTTCTGCAGGAATATAAAACTGCCCAGACCAGAAAGCAGTATGGATAAATATGATAGAAAGTGTAGCCAGTCCTTTGGCGAAATCAATATAGAGATCTCTGTTCATTATAGATTGCTTGGAATTTTTTTATTTTTTCAAAAATACAAACAAATTGATTTTATAGAACATAAAAAGATTTTTAAAACAAAAAAGGGGCGGAACATACTGCCCGCCTCCTTTCTTAAATATGCTAAAAATGAATGTTCTTGTTTATTGAAGATGCTTAAATTCTTCTGCGGAAATTTCTCCTGACTGAATTTTTCTCAGCTCATCGATATATTGACTCATGTAGGCGTCAATTTCAGGATTTACTGTGTTTTTAGCCATCTTGTAAGTTCCGTTTAATACTCCCTGATAATAATAGAAGAAATTATAATCGAAATTGGAAGCGTTAAGATCATACTGTCCTAAAAGGAATCCTAAACGAACTGCAGATCTTCTTTGTGCAGGTGTTCCGTGGTGTCCGGGATTGGTCGTCTGATAATCTCCGATACTTTGAGCAAACTCATAGGCGGCTGCAATTTCCGGGAAGCTTGTTTTATTGTACCCGTTAGGTCTTCTCAAATAGTATCCTGCAAAACCGTCAGCTTCAAGCTCGTTAGGTCTGGCCGTGTTTTCGTTTACAGATGGAAGTCCAAAGATATACTGCAGCTGATGTCCATACTCGTGAGCAAGGATCATTGCATTCACAATATCACCGCCTTTTGATTTTGCATCATAATAGATGGCGTATCCGTAATAGATCTTTCCGGTTGAATAGGAAATTGCATTATACGTTGAATTGTAATTGGATGGATCATTCACAAATCTTAGTGTAGGATTGCTTCTTCCCCACATACTTGCAATCTTAGTCATCTGACCGTTCATGAAATTGGTGTCTGTGGAATTTTGAAGTCCGGTTAGTAAAACTGAATTTGCGCTCCAGTTGTTATCTACATAAGAGCAGATTTTTTCCAGATCTCCCGGCTGATCAATTTTTGCACTAAGTTCTTGCTGAGGTTGAACATTGTTGTCCATTTGGTCATCACTACATGCTGTCAATGAAGTTACAGCAATGGCGCCTGCTAGTAAGCAGAGATTAAAGTTTCTTTTCATATATAAATTCAATTTGGTAGAACGAAGGTATGAAATTATCTCTTAAGTGTGAGTACATTATTAAAAAAAATTATTCAAAACATAGTGAATAGGATTTTATTAAAAAAACATTGCTTTGATTGTAAGCTAATTAGAAATTTATATGTATATTTGCACCTCGAAATAACTAAAAATTTATAAACAATGTTTGCAATTGTAGAAATAGCAGGGCTTCAATACAAAGTTGAGCAAGACCAGAAGTTGTTTGTAAACCGTTTAAAAGGAGATAAAGGAGGAAAAGTTTCTTTCGATAAAGTTCTTCTTACTGTAAACGGTGCAATCACTGTAGGCGCCCCAGCTGTAAACGGAATCACTGTAGAAGCAGAGATCCTTGACCACGTTAAAGCTGATAAAGTAATCGTTTTCAAAAAGAAAAGAAGAAAAGGTTACAAAGTGAAAAACGGTCACAGACAATCTTTAACTCAAATCGTAATCACTGGTATTACTGGTTTTGAAGGTGGAGCTAAAAAAGCTACTGCTAAAAAAGAAACTGTGAAAGGTGAAGTTCTTTCAGACAACGCAACTGTTAACTTTAGTGAAGATCACGAGTTGAACTATCATTTAAAGAAAAACAACTTGTCTCAGTCTAAAGAGAACAGAGAAACTTTAATTACTTTAGGTAAAGCAGTTAAAGTGGAATTAGAAAAGAATATTCTTACTCATGAAGAAGTAGATGCTGCTATCATCAAGAATATCGATCAATTTAAAGCACTTAATAAATAATCCAGTAATAAAATGGCACACAAGAAAGGAGTCGGTAGTTCCAAGAACGGTAGAGAGTCTCACTCTAAAAGATTAGGTGTGAAGATTTTCGGAGGACAAGCAGCTATTGCCGGAAATATTATTGTTAGACAAAGAGGTACTCAGCACCACCCAGGTGATAACGTGGGAATCGGTAAAGATCACACTTTGTTTGCATTAGTAGATGGTAAAGTAGTTTTCAGAAAGAAAGCAAACAACAGATCTTTCGTATCTGTAGAGCCAAACGCATAATTTTGTAAGCGTTTTATAAAAATTAAAGCCTCAGCATTTGCTGAGGCTTTTTTTATTTAGTAATAGTCCATATTGTATTGTGTTCATTTCTTTGTGAAATATTTTATATTTGTTAACTGTCCAATTTTGAAACAGTTGCGTATGCCGAAAAGCAAAAAGAGTAGGCAGCCTATTAAAACAAAATATCTATGAAAAATGTAAGAAAATTAAACAGAGAGAATTTAAAAAGGTTAACAGGAGGAGTGGCCGCAGTTTGTCCCTCTATGTTTCAGTCTTGTGATGAATGGTGCAGATGGTCACCATGGTAAAAATCACACTGTATGCTTTCTCAGCCATGTACAGAATGTTTTGAATGATATAAATAATCTTCTTTAAGACTTTTTACAGCGCTGAACCTTTTTATATTAAGTTAAAAAAGCTTAAATAATATCCTATGGTGGTGAAATAATTATATATTTGTCCGTTATCAAATGAAAAATCATTGCGGAAGCCGAAAAGCAGAGAGAGTAGGCAACAAATAAAACTAAATAATCATGAAAAATTTGAAAAAATTAGCGAAGAAGAATCTTAAAGAAATCAATGGAGGAGCAGCTTTAGTATTATGTCCACCAAAACCCATTACATCATGTGACATCTGGTGCGGAATGACAAAAGAACAGAAAATGCGTTGCCTGCTTGATGTAGAAGAACCTTGTGAGTGCTTTTAATCATCATCTCAGACTTTTTTATAAAGCTGAAAATAAAAGATCGGCGGCTTCAAAGAAGCCGCCGATCCTGTTTTATATTATATTTTTGTTTAGAATCCTACCTGGAATCCTGCTTTAACCCCAAATTTTGAAATATCCGGTCTGTCAAGATAATTTCCTCTCCAGTTGAAATCTACTCTGAAGATTCTAAGGTTCCCGATTCCTATATTTTCAATCCCGAATCCGTATTCATAATAAATATGTTCACTTGGCGCGGAATATTTAAAACCTTCTACGTTGATTGCCTTGGAAGCATCACTTAACGTTCCGTAAGCTCCTCTGATGAATGCAACTTCTCTGAGTTTCAGTTTTTTAATCAAAGGAATATAAGAAAGGATCTTACCGTTAAAATGGTGTTCCAGTTGAAGTGTAGTATAAGCATCCGTAACAAACTCATAATAGTTAAGCTGAGAGAATGTATTCGGTACCAAACCATAGGAAAGATTGGCTGGAATGATATTCTGTAATGCCAGAGGAACTGTGTTGAAATTCTTTCCTGCCTCAAAATTCACTACCAATTTACCCATGCTTCCAATTAAAAATGGTTTATAAAGCATGAATTGAAGCTTATCATAATTGAAGTCAGCATTAAATAAACCTTCAATACCTCTGGTGTATCTTAAAACAATCGTTGGTGCAAGGTTTCTGGCTTGGTAACGGTCAATTCCGGTTTGTGAGAACTTTGCTCCCGGTTTTGCAATTAAGCTGATGGTAACGTGAGAATCATTAACAGTTTGTCTTAGCTGGCCGTCTTTGTAATACATCAGGTTAAATTTCTCGGGAATTGCAGATTTAATGCTCTGCATTACTCCATCTACTCTTATCTGAAAGTTTTTCCAGGGTTCAATAGCTGCAAAAACACTTGTTTTGTTTACAGAACTTAAGGAAATGTTTTCTCCTCTTGCAAAAAAGGTACTGGAAGATGATGATTGCGGGGTAACGCCATCACCGGATGTAAGCTGTCCTCCAAGCTGAACGATATCTCTGCTGGTTCCTGCTCCAATCATAAATCGGTTAAGCTTATTGAACATATATCTTGCTTCCACGCCATATTTAAACTGTTGATCTTTGAACCCATAAGCTGTATAAAACTGAGCTCTCCAGGTATCATTCAATCCGAAATAGGTTCTTGCTCCTAATCTTATTCTGTCTCCTTCCACTTCATTTCTTCCATAAATAGAGAAAATAGGACCAATATCTATTCCTTTAAAGGCATTGTAATATCGCGAACCAAGGGTTTCAAACAGTTTTACCATCCTGTTGAATTTCGGGGTCTGCTGAAGCTGGTCAAGCATGTTGTAAACACCCTGCTCAGCTTTGGATAAAGTGTCAGGTCTGGCTTTGGTCCAGTATGCATCATCTTTATTGGTGAATTTATCTTCATATTCCTCTTCCGTGCGTTTGAATACTTTTGGATCAAGAGGTTTATTAAATTGATATTCAGAATAATCTACTGATCGTTTGGCTATAATACTTTTAGCGCCTTTCTTTTTTGAAAAAGGGCTCATTTCAAATTCTGTAATCAGTTTTTTAGGAAGAAAAGTTGTTTCGTCAGGATTGTCATATTCTACCTGGGTATAGACACTGTTGACGAAATTTACATTGATTTTCTGGGTTGACTTTAACGTTGCTCCTAAAACGGCATAGGTATCCGTATCTATATAAAGGTTTCCCTGAAAGGCAAGGATATCCTTTCTCTTGGGTTGATATCTGATCTGAAAGGCTTTCTCCCCACGGATAGTAATAGTGTCCATAAGACTGTAGTCGTAGGTGCTAAATCCATCTGTTCCCACAGGACTCTGGAATCCGATATCGAAATAATTAAGGGTATTGTCGTAGATATTAATATCACGGTACAGGTTTTTAGCAGAAACAGTAATCACCTGATTGTCCTGGAAACCTGAAGTTTTTTGAGCCACCAATGTTCTCTTGCTGTCTTTATCAGGTCTGTTTTTACCAAAATTCTCATATACGGCTTCATTTAAAAAGATGGGAAGTCCCAATCTTCCGCTGGCTGTAGAATCAGCATAATCGAAAATGAAATCCAGTTTATTGAAAATCTTTTTCTTCATGAAGGCGCTGTCCAGATTGTTCAGGTCGAATTGAGTTTTTTCGTATTCTTTAAAGGAATACGTATCAAATTTTTCTAACCCGTTATTTCTTTTTTGAGCCCATACTTTTTGCATAATAGCATACGCAGGGTTTTCTTTTTTATTCTTGTATTTAGTCTTACCGCTTTGAAGGACAATCTCCTGAATGTCACTTACTTTAGCCTGGGAAAGCTGTACGAAAATATTTTCAGCATTTTCAGGGGTAATATCAAGCGTTTCTGTAGTATAACTTTTTCTGGAAAATTTTAGCTGATGAATAATACTGTCTGACTGAACGATGAAGCTGCCTGAAGTTGTCGTCAGGGCAGGTGTTTTGCTGTTGTTGATAAAAATATCAACTTTAGTAAGTTCTTTGTTGCTTTTTTCGTCAACCACCCTGCCGCTGGCCCGGTTTTGAGCGCATACGGAACTGGAGAGAATCAGGAAAAAAAATAAAAGATAGTGTTTTTGGGAGTTATTGTTTAACATCATTCGTTTCTTCAGGCAATTAGCATAAACAAAAAGTATGCAGTTTATTTAAAAAACAGGTAAAAAAATAAAATATTTTTAGTCTACCATATAAAACGACAAATGTAGCGAAAATTATATACGGGTTCATTAAAATTAAATGAGAAATTTTAATGCTTACAGGATAAGAATCAGAGGATTAATAACAAGTGAAAAGTCCAGGCATCGATCCATTATTTCACCGTTCTATCTTTATGGGTTGTAAATGAAAAAAGACTTACAGAAATGTAAGTCTTTTTGCTCCTCCTGCTGGGCTCGAACCAGCGACCCTCTGATTAACAGTCAGATGCTCTAACCAACTGAGCTAAGGAGGAATTTCCTTTGTTTAAGGTGCTGCAAATATAATAGGAATATCCGTACCAAGCAAGTTTTATCGTGTATTCTGAATCGTTTTTAACTAAATGTATTGAATTTCAATAAGAAATATTTTCTGAATATTTCTATTGAAACCTAGAGGTCTTCAAATAAATGCCTAAAATAATGTTCCGGCGATTCCAGAAAATTCTTTGTCAGCTGATAATGCTCCGTTTCTTTATAATGAACTTTTTGAATTTTATCGTCAAGTAAATAAATTTCAGCAGCTGGATAGCTCATTAATATCGGTGAATGGCTTGAAATGATAAACTGAGCCTTTCCTGTTTGTTCTAATTTATGAATAATGGATAATAATGAAAGTTGTCTTTGTGGTGATAAAGCAGCTTCCGGTTCATCAAGAATATAAATGCCATGCTGGAAATGGTTATGAAATAATGATAAAAAAGCTTCACCGTGGGACTGCTGGTGTAAAGATTTTCCTCCATAGGCTTCCAGGACTCTTTGATCTTCTTGAGCCACTTCATCGATATAGGTGGCAAAATTGAAAAAACTTTCAGCCCTCATAAAAAAGCCCTGAGAAGTCTTATGATGCCAGGAAAGTGTAAGGTATTCTGACAGCGCAGATTCTGTTTTATGAAAGTCGTAATTGTGATTACGGTTTCCTCCGGCGACATTAAAATTGCATTTGTCTGCAATGGCTTCAAGCAGGGTAGATTTTCCAATTCCATTTTCGCCAACGAAAAAGGTAACATTACTTTTTAACCTTAAATCTAAACCGTTGCGTAAAAAAGGCAGGTTGAAAGGAAAGTCTTGAGGATGATTATCTTGTAAATAAATTTTGGATAAATAAGGCATTTTGCTTGATAGAATTATTAATCCTATCAAGCAAAATATGTGCAAAAATAAGAGCAATATTTTAATTCTTATTTCTTCAAATCTTTAAGGATTTCCTGCACGGCTCTTTCCAGCTGTGGATCGTTATTTTGAAGACGGTCCATAAAGGTGTTTTTAACATAAATATCTGGTTTCACACCTGTTTTTTCAAGGTTTTGTCCGTCTAAAGCATAAGTTCCCCATGAAGGAAGTCTGTAAGACGATCCATCTACCAGACCCTTGGCAGAAGTGAAAATGATCCAGCGATAGGTATCCTGGCCTATGATTTTACCCAGTTTCAGTGCTTTAAATCCTGCTGCAGTCATCTCGGCATCACTTAGTGAAGCTTCATTAATCAGAAGTACAATAGGTTTTCCGGAAGGAGCAAAGTTTGGCTGTGTCGTCATTTTTCCCTCACGATATTTCCATTGTAAATAAGGTTTCTGAGAAAGGAAATTTAATACCTTATCATGAACATTTCCACCTGTATTATAACGCAGATCAAGAATAACGGCATCCTTTCTGTTTTCCTGTTCTACCATATCCAGAAGGAAACGGTCCAGCTCATCCGTAGACATGTTTTTCATGCAGGAATAAGCAATACGGTTGTTGCTGAGCTTATCAACACGCTGGTGATTGTTGTAAATCCAGTCATCATAAAGCAGTCCTTTTAGTTCTCCGTTTGATATTGGGTGTACTTTAGTTGTTACATTTTTACCGTCACGGTTGAAAGTAAGAACAAGTTCATCCTGTTTTTTAGGGCTCGTAAAATAGGTCTCACGGTTTTCATTCGGGTCAATCTTTTTCCCGTTAACAGAAATCAACTGATCTCCCGGTTTGATATCAACTCCTGAACGGAAAGCCGGTGATTTTCTTACAATACTTTCCACTGTGTAAGGCTGGTCTTTTTTGAAGATAACCCCTGTTTCGTTGGTGAAATAATTCAGGAACATGGCTTCTTCTTTTCCGGTTGAAGAAAACCCGGTGTGAGAAGAGTTAAGCTCTCCTAAAAGGTCATTTAATAAAATCCGAAGATCATTTCTGTTATGTACATACGGCAGATATTTGGCATACTGCTCCTTTTTCGCTTTCCAATCAATACCGTGGAATTTTTCGTCATAGAAGTTTTCCTCCACACCTGTCCATGCCTCGGCATACATCTGGGTAAATTCAGAAGCCAGATCTTTGTCAAAACTATACTGAATACTTATTTTCTCAGGTTTTAAAGCCGCTACAGTGGTTTTATAAATGTTTCCTTCGATCAAAGCAAACAGGTTTTTCTCATTTTTAGTAAGATAATAAGCTGCTTTATCAAAAACTTTTTCGGATTTGGCAGGCTCAAAATCTGTGAATACTTTTTTGTACAACTGTCTCTTTCCATTATCCTGATTAGAGTTGAATAACAAGATCTCCTTTTTATCATCAGTGAAAACTGCAGGATCATCCTGATATCCATATCGGTCGGTAACCAGTTCGATTCTGTCCAGAGTATCTTCAGGGTTTACCTTCAGTTCTTTGATTACCGGTTCTTTTTCTTCCTTTTTCTCTTTGTCCTTGTCTTCTTCTTTCTTATCCTTCTTGTCTTTATCTTTATCCTTTGCTTTATCCGAAGATTTTTCTTCCTTTTTTTCTTCCGTGAAGAGATTGTCGAATTTTTCAGATTTAAAAGGTTCATCAAACCAGTCTAAAGCCATGCGGTAAATGTTAGACTTCTGCATGCCTAAAGGATAAGACGGATTGGTTCTGTCGCTGGCAAAATAAATATACCTGCCATTGGGTGACCATACAGGATCTTCCTCTGAAACACCAGTATTGGTGAGGTTAAGTGTCTGTCCTTTTTTGATATTATAAATGAAAATATCAAGCTCGAAATTTCTTTTTGCCGAGAATAATACATATTCGTTATTTGGCGAAAAAGAAGGTCTTGAGTTTTGGAAAGCCCAGATTTCGTCTTTTACGATCGTTGTAGATTTGAAGCTTTTTAAATCCAATAATCTTACTTCATCTCTTCCGCTTAAATAAACTGCTTTTGAAAGATCGCTGTTGAGTGTGATATTTCGGTTGTTGCGTAAATCTTCCGTTAACTGCTTTGGCTGTCCTTTTCCGTCTGCCTGAATCGTAAACCAGTTTTGGTATCCGTTGTAGGTCTGGCTGTAAAGCAGGGTGCGGTTGTCTTTCAGCCATTTTACTTCCATGGCGCGTTCTTTTCCGTCAGAAACCTGCTGTGCAAATTTTCCTTCAATATCAGATACAAATAAAACTCCACGGCTTATAAATGCCATTTTTTTACCATCCGGAGATACATCATAATAAGAAATGTTGTTTTCCACATTGAAATTCTGTTCTTTATCCAATGTTTTATTGGTGTTTAAACTGATATTGAGTGGAGTAGTGTTTTTTGATGCTATATCATAAGTATAAAGCTGATAATCTTTTTCAAAAATAACTTTAGAGCCGTCTGCTGAGACAAAAGGTTTTTTTATAGAAGTATCAAATTGCGTTAAAGCCGTTTTTTTACCATTTTCAAGCTTATAAAGATTGTATTCTCCATTATTTTCATCAGAAATAAAGTAAATAATACCGTTTTTATCTACGCTTGGGTTAAAATCTTTGCCTTCGTAATTCGTGTACTGTTTGAAAGTGTTGTTTTCGGGGTTATATCCTAAAATATCAGGATTGTTTTCCCCTTTGTAACGCTTACGCTGTACCTGCTGGGCGCTTTCTGAAGAGCTGGTGAAAAGATATTCTCCCGCAGGAGTTTCTACAAGTCCATTGGTATTGTTGAAATAATTGTTGAATAATTTTTGTGGAGTTTTTCCTTCAATTGTAGTTTTAAAACTGCCGAAATTATTATTTCTGCTTGAGGTAAAATAAATGGTTTTGCTGTCCCATGCCCAGCTTTCCATTTCGTCTCTTCCGGTGTGGAAGGTTAGCTGCTTGATTGTTCCTCCTCCCGCAGGCATTACATACACGTCATAATTTCCATATTGGTTAGAACTGAATGCAAGCCATTTTCCATCCGGTGAAAGTCGGGGATTGATTTCTTCTCCGTCCAATGCGGTAATTCTTGAAGCGTTCCCTCCATTGGAGTCTGCTTTCCAGATGTCACCGTCATAAGCGAAATACGCTGTTTTTCCATCAGGGCTCAATGAAGGACTTGATAAAAAATAAGACTTTTCCTGTGCCGAAATCCCTATAATAGAAAATGCTGCTAATAACGAAATAATAGTTTTCTTCATGGTATAATGGGTATTGATACAATACTATAATATTGGTTTTTTTTACTCTTTTGTCTTGGTAGAGGAGTATCCGTTTGCTGAGAATTCTAGCGCTTTGAATAACTCTAAAAAAGAATAGTCGAATGATTACGGAAATCGTTACATGAAAAATAGCTAAAAAAGGTGGATAATATTCAGTGAAGCAGATCGATACTTGATAAAAGTTAATATAAGTTACCGATATCTGTCTTTTACAATCGTTCGGATTAAAGCACAAAAAAAGACTCACATTTCTGTAAGTCTTTTTGCTCCTCCTGCTGGGCTCGAACCAGCGACCCTCTGATTAACAGTCAGATGCTCTAACCAACTGAGCTAAGGAGGAATGTCCTTTGTTTTAAGTGGTGCAAATATAGGACGAATATTTATACCCTACAAATATTTTTAAGAAAAATTTTAAAAAAATTATAATTTCCCTGTAAATACCTTGAAGATATCGCTTCCAAAGATCAGTAACATCAATCCTAACAGGAAGATAACCCCAATCATCTGCGCGTTTTCCAAAACTTTCTGAGGAACTGGTTTCCCTACAATAATTTCATATAAAGTAAATAAAACGTGTCCGCCATCAAGCCCCGGAATAGGAATAAGATTAAGGAATGCCAACCATATGGAGAACATTGCTGTAAAGCTCCAGAAAGCAACCCAGTTGATTTTAAAGCTACCGTCTGCATCTTTATCTACAGGCATATTTTTTACAATCGCAATAGGACCTCCTACATTTTTATAACCCTGAACTTTAGAATTGAACATGATTTTGAACTGCTTAACCTGAGTTGTTAATGCTTCAATAGTTCTTGTGAATCCTCTTGGAATAGCTTCTCCAAAAGAGTATTTTTTATTCGTTACGATTGCTTTTGCGATGCTTTTTGTATCAATTGCTACACCCAGTTTTCCGTTTTTATCAACAGAAACGGCTGGTAAAGTCTGTAAAGCTCCATTTCTTTCAACATCTACAGTAATCGTTTTACCTTTATTTTCACTTAAAAGAGTGCTTACTTCATCAAAGAATGCTACTTTTTTACCGTTGATTCCTACAATTTTATCTCCTTTTGCAAGACCTGATGCCTGAGAAGAAGGAGTTGCCAATGAATCAATCACCATAGAAACTCTTGGAGTGATATACAATTTTGCTTCTCTCTGTTTAAGAACATCTGCAACACCGTCAGCATTTACCGGGAAAGTAACTTCCTGCCCGTTTCTGTTTACAGTAACATGATCTCCTAAAAGAATATTGATTGAAGTGTTTTCAAGTCTTTCTGCAGGTTTTCCGTCTACGCTGATGATTTTGTCACCATTCTGGAATCCCATTTTCTTTCCGGCTGAAGTAGCTTCAATACCATTTTGGAATTTCGTGATATCCGTATAGGTTTCTCCGTTGAAGAAAGACAGGCAACTGTAGATTAGCCATGCAAGGAAAAAGTTAACCGTAACTCCTCCCAACATAATGATTAGTCTCTGCCAGGCCGGTTTTGATCTGAATTCCCATGGTTCTGCCGGTTTTTTCATCTGGGCAGTATCCATACTTTCATCCACCATTCCGGCAATTTTCACATACCCTCCGAAAGGAAGCCAACCGATCCCGTATTTGGTTTGTTCAGGATGTTTTCTCCAGTCGTTATCCGGAAGTTTTGATATATCGATAGGAACTTCTTCCTTCTTTCCGTTTACCTCTATTACTTCAGAATCCGGCAGGTTCTTTGATAAAAACTTATACTGCCATTTTCCGTTGATTTTCTTCATGGAGAATATGGAGAAGTAAGGATCAAAGAACAGGAAAAACTTTTCTGCTCTGGTCTTAAACCATATTGCGGGTAAAAAATGCCCAAGCTCATGAAGAAGCACAAGTATAGAGATGCTCAGAATGAACTGAAAAAGTTTGATTGCTATTTCCATTAATAAATTTTAGATTTTAATTTGCAAAGGTAACAATTATCAAAACTATGCCAAATAAAAAAGCTCCCCGAAACGAGAAGCTTTGTCATATTTAAAGACGATATGATTATAAATTGAAAGAAACACCCAGACTGCCATTATTACCTACTTCTGCAAATACCCCTATTTTCTCTGTGAAGAAATAACGGGCTCCAATGTGAGCGCCAACTCCGAAGTCTCTTCCAAGAACTCCAAGGTCTACACCAGGATAGATGTCCCATTTTGAAGGCAGGTTCAGTGCTTCCTGTAAGTGGAAATTAAGTCTTCCGAAAACAAAAACACGGTTATCCTTATCGTTGTTTTTGTAATTGTCAAAATAGCCATTAATCCCGGCTCCTACTGAAATAAGCTTGTTGAGCCCATAGTCATAAGTTCCCGTTACTCCGGTTCCATATCCCCAGGCACTCAGCCCCAGTTGTATTTTCTGATCTCCCTTTCCTGTCCAGGCCTGAGCATTAGCCATAGCCCCAAAAAAGAAGATCGTCACCATAAAAAACAATTTCTTCATAAATTTTAAATTTTTAAGGATAGTAATAAAAAATATCTCTATCAAAAATGAAACCGAAAGAATGACAGTATTGTAAAAAGACGAGACTTTAATAAATTATTAAGAAATATAACTCCGTTTTTGTGGATAAAACTATTTTTTCAACGGTTTAATTCTCCTTTTGTAATCATAAAAGCTGTATTTTTATACATCAGATTTGTAATAATTTAAAAAGAATAAAAGATGAAAGTTGTAGGGCTTAATTTAGATATCATCTGGAAAAATAAAGCTGAGAATTTTAAACTCATAGAAAAAGAACTTCAAAATGTGGAAGCGGATCTGTTTCTTCTTCCTGAAATGTTTTCAACAGGTTTCTGTATGGACGCTTCTGAAGTTTCGGACCGAAATAATGAATCACTGGAATTTTTGAAAAAGCTTTCAAAAGATAAAAATGCTGCCTTCTGTGGAAGTGCTCCCGTAGGACAAAACGGAAACTTTTACAACAGAATGTATTTTGTAAAGCCGGATGGTGAACCCTCTTTTTATGATAAAAGGCACTTATTTTCCTTTTCGGGAGAAGATAAAGTGTATACACCCGGAAAGGAGAGAGTAATTGTTGAATATCAGGGAATACGATTTCTGCTTCAGGTATGCTATGACCTGCGTTTTCCTGTTTTTGCCAGAAACAATGATGACTATGATGCTATTTTATATGTTGCCAACTGGCCGGAGAAAAGAGTAGGAGCTTGGGAACATTTGTTAAAAGCCCGGGCAATTGAGAATTTGTCTTTTGTTTTTGGTTTAAACAGAATAGGAACCGATGGGAATGACCTTTTTTATCAGGAAAGTTCTCACTGTTTCTTTGGTGACGGAAAAGAAATTTCTGAAAAACAAGGGAATCTTGTATCCGCAGAATTAAATATGGATGAATTGAAAGATTTTAGAAAACATTTCCAGTTTTTGAATGACCGGGATAGTTTCTCCATTCAATTGTAATAAAAAATAAAGGCTGAAATTCATTTGAAGTTCAGCCTTTATTTTGCTATTTATCTAAACATATTGTTGGAGAAGATGGGTTAATGTATTCACATCATGCACTCCACTTTCTTTCCATAGCATTTCTCCTTTTTTGAAGATCGCCAGAGTAGGAACTCCACGAACTCCATACTGAGCTGCTAATGCAGGATATTGATCTACATCTACCTTTATAATTCTGGCTCCTTCGCCAATATTTTCTTTTACGGTATTTAATACCGAAGACTGTACTTTACAGGGTTGGCACCATGTTGCGAAAAAATCAATAAGTACCGGCCTTTCGGAATCAATGATTTCCTGAAATTTTTGTGACATAGTTTTGGTTTTATTAGTTTGTTTTTAAGAAAAGTTCCAAAAACTTAATTTTCATATCTTACGACGTTTTGGATTGGCATACAAAATCTGTAGTCGGGAATTTTTCGGTCTTTTTTATACCGTTAAAACCTCCTTCTATTTCAGTGAAGTTTCTGATTCCGTGTGAGTTAAGGATGCTTGCTGCAATCATGCTTCTATATCCGCCTGCACAGTGAAGGAAAAAGTGTTCTGAATCATCAATCGTGCGAGCCCAATCACTGATTGCATCTAATGGCTTGTTGTACGCATTATCAATATGTTCTGCAGAATATTCAGTCAGTTTTCTTACATCAATTACTTTTGCATCTTCTGTAAACTGCTCAGCAAATTCAGCTGGAGTGATTCTTTTGATCTCATCGGTTTCCTTACCTGCATTTTTCCAGGCTTCAAAACTTCCTTTCAGATATCCTACTACATTATCAAAACCAACTCTGCTTAGTCTTGTAATTACTTCTTCTTCAGTCCCTTCATCTGTTACCAGTAATAAAGGGTGCTTTACATCCACGATAAGGTTTCCTACCCATGGGGCAAAATCACCTTTCAATCCTATGTTGATAGAGTTTGGGACAAATCCTTTATGGAAGTCCGCCGCTCCTCTTGTGTCTAAAATTAATGCTCCGGTTTCTTCAGCCAATGCTTCAAAATCTTCCGGTGCTACAGGCTGTAATCCTTTGTTCATTACAACGTCCAGACTTTCATATCCGCTTTTGTTTAATGCGACATTCATTCCGAAATACTTCGGTGGTGCTGTTAAACCGTCAAGAACCTCTCTGATAAAAGATGCTTTGTCTGGTTGATTAAGCGCATAATTCGTTTTCTTTTGGTTTCCCAGAATATCCACTGTTTCCTTCTGCATATTTTTTCCACAGGCAGAACCTGCGCCATGAGCAGGATAAACAGTGATGCTGTCATCCAATGGCATGATTTTGTTCTGAAGACTGTCGTACAGAATTCCTGCAAGGTCTTCCTGGGTAAGATTAGTGGCCTTCTGGGCAAGGTCCGGTCTTCCGACATCACCTAAAAACAGGGTGTCACCCGTGAAAATTGCCTTTTCAACACCATTTTCATCGATTAAAAGATAAGTGCTGCTTTCCATCGTGTGTCCCGGCGTATGCATTACCTTTATTTTTACCTTTCCGATTTCAAAAATCTGGTTGTCTTCAGCAATAATTGCTTCAAATTCAGGAGCAGCAGTAGGTCCGTATACAATAGGAGCACCTGTTTTTTTGCTTAGATCCAAATGTCCGGATACAAAATCAGCGTGGAAGTGAGTTTCAAAAATATATTTTAAAGTGACATTGTCTTTTTCCAGACGGTCAAGATAAGGTTTTACTTCTCTTAGTGGATCTATAATGACAGCTTCATTCTCTGATACAATATAATAGGCACCCTGAGCCAGACAGCCCGTATATATTTGTTCAATTTTCATTGGGTCTTTTTTTAATGAGTTAAAGATACAAAGTATTAGATAAATTCTAAATGAAATGTTAAATCCCATTGATAGTTTCTTTCAATACTTTGTTAAACGAATGTTTAATCTGGTGTGTTTTTCAGCAAAAAGAATGCCTTACAACTTGTGAATTTGCAAATGCTGTTTTTTATCATGTCTTCTGAGAATCATCTATTGTTAACAGATTAATACATATGGTTTGAAATTTGTTTATGCAGATGCAAATTTTATTTTTCGAAGAAATAAAGATAAGTTCATTGGAAAATATCTTTAAATATTCTCCAAAAATTTTATATTTATAAGTTAAAAAAGCGATCAGATGGCAGACAAAACACAATTTATTGAAGAACTCAACGCTAGATACACTCCAAAAGGAGAACATATTATATTAGGAAAAGGAATGCTGGATGGAGAAGTTGTTACAGAAGTAAATGTAACCATTCCCTTGAAAACAATTAACCGTCATGGTCTGATTGCCGGAGCCACGGGTACTGGTAAAACAAAGACATTGCAGGTGTTTGCAGAGCAGCTTTCCCATGCGGGAATTCCTTCTTTGGTTCTTGATATTAAAGGAGATTTCTCCGGGATTGCAGAAGCAGGCCAGATGAATCCTATCATTGAAGAAAGATATGCTAAAACACAGCTTCCTTATAATCCACAGGGTTTTCCCGTAGAACTGATGAGTATTTCCGGTGGTGAAGGTGTAAAATTGAGAGCTACCGTTACGGAATTTGGACCCGTTTTGCTAAGTAAAATCCTTGAACTTAATGATACTCAGCAAAGCATTATGTCTATTGTCTTCAAATACTGTGATGATAAAGGCCTTCCCTTGATTGACCTTAATGATTTGAAGAAAGTCCTGCAATATGTGACGGATAATGCACAAGGAAAAGCTGAGCTTGCAGCAAATTACGGATCTATTGCGCCAGCATCTTTAGGAACAATTTTAAGATCTATCGTTGCTTTAGAACAGCAGGGAGCAGCAGGCTTCTTTGGTGAATTAAGCTTTGATGTTCAGGATTTACTGGAAACAAGAGATGGAAAAGGAGTAGTCAATATTTTAAGAGTATCTGACATTCAGAATAAACCACAGCTTTTCTCAACCTTTATGCTTTCACTTTTTGCTGAAATTTATATGACATTTCCGGAAGAAGGAGATAGCGGTAAACCAAAGCTTGTATTATTCATAGATGAGGCACACCTGATTTTTGACGAAGCTTCCAAAGCACTTCTTTCACAGATTGAAACGATGGTAAAGCTAATTCGTTCCAAAGGGGTTGGGATCTATTTCATTACCCAGATTCCGGGAGATGTTCCTGAAAATGTGCTTTCTCAATTAGGATTAAAAATCCAGCATGCATTGAGAGGTTTTACAGCAAAAGATAAAAAAGAAATTTCCAAAGCTGTTGAAAACTATCCTACTACAGAATACTATAATGCTTCCAGCCTGATCCAGAACTTAGGAATTGGGGAAGCATTTGTTACCGCTCTGGATGAAAAAGGAATACCTACTCCATTAGTACATACTTATCTGATCTCTCCGGAATCAAGAATGGATGTTCTGAGTGAAGCGGAAATCTCTGATCTGACAGGTAAATCAGCAATGGTTGCAAAATACGAGCAGGCTATTGACAGAGAATCCGCTTACGAAATGCTGACCAACAGAATGGAGCAGGCGGCACAAAATCCCACTCCTGCACAAAAAACAAGACCTGTGAAAGAAGAGCCGGGAATGTTTGAACAGGTGTTACAGAGTAAAGCCGGCCGTACTTTTACCAATACATTAATGAGAGAAGGAGCAAAAGCTATTCTCGGAATGTTTGGTTTGGGAGGCAGAAGAAGATAATTTTGAAAGATAACCTGCTATATTTTGATATATTTTTTGTTATTTTAGCAGGTTATCTTTACATAACAGTAAAAATAGAACCGGATTTTATCGGGGAATAAAGCACGGTTTTAATATCAATGACAAAACAGCAGTTAACACACATTCAATGTATTCAATTATAGATATAGAAAGTAATGGTGCAGGTTATAGAAATGAATGCATTATCGATATCGCCATCTACAGATATGATGGTCAGAAAATTACGGACCAGTTTATATCCCTTGTAAACCCTGAAAGTGATATTACTCCTTTTGTACAGAAACTGACCAGTATTACCCCAAAAATGGTCAAAACCGCTCCGAAATTTCATGAAATTGCCAAAAGAGTTATAGAAATAACTCAAAATACAACATTGGTAGGTCATAATATTGATTTTGATTACAGAATGCTTCGCCAGTCCTTCAAAAGGCTTGGTTATGATTTTAAAATCAATACTTTAGATACTATTCCTTTAGCGAAAAAACTGATTCCCGATGAGGTAAGTTACTCGCTGGGGAAGCTGGTGAAATCACTGGGGATTCCTTTGACCAATCATCACAGGGCTGAAGGTGATGCAAGAGCTACGCTGGAACTTTTTAAACTCCTGGTTTCAAAAGATACTGAAAACGAAATCATTCAGAAACAGCACGATGAATCTAATGCAAAAACCTATATCAATAAGATCAAAGAGCTTACTCAGGATCTTCCTAATGATAAAGGCTTTGTCTATTTTCAGGATGAAGCAGGCCGTATTATTTTCTCGGATTATGTTCAGGATATCAACAAGTTTTCCAAAAAGGTTTTCAATTCCAAATCGAAGAAATGGGAGAATATTCAAAAAGAGGTTGAGCAGATTAATTTTGAACTTACAGGAACAGATATTATTGCAAAGCTGATTTTGAATTCAAAGAATATTAAAAAGAAAGAAGTACTGCCTTTCGGGCTTTATTTCAGGAATAATAAATATGTTGTTGAAAAAAACACGCTCAATAAAACAGAAAAACCGGGCTTGAAATTCAGATCATTTACCCAGGGAACAAAAGCGGTTCAATTTATTGGTTTGCAGGAGGAGTTTAATGATTATACGGCGTTGAAGCAGAAAATTGAATTCAGAAAAAGAAATGAACTGTGGCTGGGGCCGGGAAGAAAATTGGGTGAAAAATTATTTTTAATCATCGAAAACGGAAAAGTGATTTCATTTGGTTTTTATGAACTGTTCACGCAGATTCAGACTCTCAGTAAGCTGGCTAAATTAAAAATTGATCTTCCGTTATCTTCTGCAGATTTGAATAATGAATTGCAGCTGGCACTGCTTCGAGGCGACTTTGAGACGCTGCCGTTGCCAAAATAACAGAGAAATTTAAGCGTTATCCATTTTATCGGAAGAAGTTACGTTTCAAATCAATTTTCGTAAAATAAAAAATAAATAGTATTTTTGCAAAAAATAAATAGTAGCAATGCAAAATTTTAAACAAATAAAAACTGGAAAAAAGGGAGCTGTAAAGTTCTCTAAGGTTTGGAATATTTAAAAGAGTTGTCTTGCATAAAAAATAATCAATGTGGCAGACTCTTTTTTCGAAGGATCTGCCTTTTTTTATGTTAAAATGAAATTATGAATTCAAAAGAATTACTAAAGATTGCCAATGAGTTTGGTACACCGGTGTATGTTTATGATGCGGAGTCCATCAAAGTTCAATACGAAAAACTTACATCTTCTTTTTTAAAACATACAAAGTTCTTCTATGCAGCGAAGGCATTGACGAATATCAATATCCTTAAGTATGTCAAGAACCTGGGTGCTTCTTTGGATTGTGTATCTATTAATGAAGTTAAACTTGGATTAAAAGCAGGATTCTCAAAAGAGAAAATATTGTTTACTCCAAATTGTGTTGACTTGGCTGAAATAGAGGAAGCAATGACTTTTGGTGTTCATATAAACATTGATAACATTTCTATTCTTGAGCAATTCGGGAACAAGTATGGAAATACCTATCCTATTTTAGTAAGAATCAACCCGCATATTTTTGCCGGAGGGAATTATAAAATTTCAACAGGGCATATCGATAGTAAATTCGGGATTTCCATTCACCAGGTTCGTCACATCGAAAGAGTGATGAAAAGTACAAACCTGAATGTGGAAGGACTTCATATGCACACAGGAAGTGAGATCAAAGATCCGGATGTATTTTTACAGGCTTTGGAAATCATGTTAGAGCTTTCCGAGCATTTCCCGAACCTGAAATATCTGGATATGGGAAGTGGTTTCAAAATCCCTTATCAGGATAGTGAGGAAGAAACTGATGTAAGAACATTAGGAAAAAAAGTAGAAAAAGTAATTTCTGAATTTTCAAAATCTACAGGAAAAAAATTCGAGTTATGGTTTGAACCAGGGAAATTCTTAGTTGGGAAAAGCGGATATTTATTGGTAAAAGCTAATGTGATCAAGCAGACAACGGCTACTGTTTTTGTGGGAGTGAATTCCGGATTCAATCACCTTATCCGTCCAATGTTCTATGATTCTTACCACATGATTGAAAACTTATCCAATCCAAAAGGAGCAGAAAGAATTTATACCGTAGTAGGAAACATTTGTGAAACAGATACTTTCGCTTGGGACAGAAAACTGAACGAAGTAAGAGAAGGAGATATTCTTGCCTTCCATAATGCAGGAGCTTATGGTTTTGAAATGAGTTCCAACTTCAACTCAAGATTAAAACCTGCAGAAGTGTTATTCCTGGACGGGAAAGCCCACCTGATCCGTAAAAGAGATGAGTTTGAAGACTTACTGAGAAATCAGATCGAAGTTGTGATGTAAACTCAGACGATAATATATGAACAGCCGCCTTTTTGGGTGGCTGTTTTTGTTTTGAGATTAATACGTTAGGTTATTATTGATGGACTAAGCCTCATGAATTTCTAAAACGTATGGGCTTAAATAGTCAAAAACTCAAAATTAAATTACAAATTTTTAACATTGAAGCCGGGTGAAAGTTCCAATTTTATTAGCTAAATTTGATAGACATAGGAAGATTTTTCTTTCTGTCAAATACTATTTTCATCAAAAAATAACTACCAAAACAAATAATTATGGCAAAAAATATTGCAGAGCAGATTGTTGAAATGCTCGAAAATGCCAATGTGAAAAGAATTTATGCAGTGACGGGTGACAGTCTCAACCATCTGAATATTGCCGTCAAAAAAAGCAGCATCCAATGGATCCATGTAAGACACGAGGAAGTAGGAGCTTATGCAGCTGCTGCAGAGGCCGAATTAGATGGCTTGGCAGTATGTGCAGGAAGTTGCGGCCCGGGACACGTTCACCTTATCAATGGAGTATATGAAGCACACAGATCCCATGTTCCTATGCTGGTGATTGCCTCTACGATTCCCAGTGATGAAATGGGAATGGATTACTTTCAGGAAACCAATACAATAAAACTCTTTGATGATTGCAGTTACTATAACCAGATGATTACACGTCCAGAACAGGTGCAGAGAACTGTTCAGACTGCTATTCAACATGCAATTTCGAAAAAAGGAGTTGCAGTAATAGGTCTTCCGGGAGATGTTTCCGAACTGGATGCAGAAGAAGGATCTACTTCTACCCAAGTTTTTAAAACCAATCCTGTTATAAGACCCTCTGATGATGAATTGAAGAAACTGGCAACATTAGTGAATGGAAGCAAAAAAGTAACATTATACTGCGGAGTCGGAGCGGGTGAAGCGAGTGCAGAAGTTATAGAGCTGTCTAAACTTTTAAAAGCACCTGTAGGATATTCATTCCGGGGAAAAATGGCCATTCAGCCTAATAATCCTAATGAAGTGGGACTGACCGGGCTGCTGGGATTTCCTTCAGCATATCATGCAATGCACGAAGCAGATCTGGTTCTTCTTTTAGGAACCGATTTTCCGTATCAGAAATTCATGCCGGTAAAAAATAAAATTGTACAGATAGATGAAAGTCCGGAAAGATTGGGAAGAAGGGCAAAGCTGGAATTAGGCCTTGCAGGAGACATCAAAGAAACGATAAAAGCATTGCTCCCTTTATTGGAAGAAAAAACAGATGTTCACTTTCTGAATGAGCAGCTGGCGTTTTATGATAAAGTAAAAGAAAGTCAGTTGGAATATGTAAAAGATTTTGGAAAAGAAAATGCCATTCAGCCGGAATATGTGGCCCATACTTTAGATAAGCTTGCCAAAAAAGATGCTATTTTTACTGTTGATACCGGAATGTGCTGTGTTTGGGGAGCCCGGTTTATTACAGGAACAGGAGAAAGGAAAATGCTTGGGTCTTTTAATCATGGATCAATGGCCAATGCAATGCCAATGGCAATCGGAGCTGCTTTAGCCCATCCTGAAAAAGAGGTTATTGCCATGTGTGGGGATGGAGGATTATCTATGCTGTTAGGAGATATGGCGACTATTTTTCAGTATAAATTACCGATAAAACTGATCGTTTTCAACAACAGAACGCTGGGAATGGTAAAGCTTGAAATGGAAGTCGGCGGAATGCCCGATAATGAAACAGATATGATCAATCCCGACTTTGCTATGGTAGCCCATGCAATGGGATATCCCGGTAAGAATGTACATCTTCCCGAAGAAGTGGAAAGCGCGATCAAAGAATGCTTAGATCACAACGGACCTTATCTTCTGAATATTTTTACCAATCCCAATGCACTGGCTCTTCCTCCTAAAATTGAATTTGATCAGATCATGGGAATGACCAAATCTATGGCTCAACTGATGCTTGGCGGTAAAATGGATGAGGTTTTTGAAACAGTAAAGACCAATTATAAACACATCAAAGGCCTGCTGTAAGAAGAAATAAATAATTGGAAAGTTCTCTGAAATTCAGAATTTATATGTGAAACTTCATGCTTTGCGTGAAGTTTTTCTTTTTTATAAATGTGCTAAATATTTACCTTTGCTTATTATTAGTAAACAATTATGAGAACAGTACTTTTATTTTTGGCTTTGTGTGCAGTGAATTTTTCATTTGCACAAGATCAGGAAGAACGGGATGATTCCTTCATAAGAGATAGTAATAAAACCCTTTTAAAAATAGATATTAAAGAACCTTTTATGCAGGTTGCTGTGAAATGTAATGATTTTAAACCGGCAGCTTATGAAGGTGGAGTTGCGGCTTACAAAGATATCCTGAATAAGTATATGTATGCTTATCTGAATTCGGATTTCTATGCGCTGACAGGAGACTTTATATTTACTTTGGTGCTTGATGACAAAGGAAAAGTTGTAGATATAAAAGGAATGCCTAAAGTACAGAACAGCGAAGTTTTTTTTGATGACATGCAGTATGTCGTAAGAAGAATAAAGAAAAACTGGACGCCGGCGTCTTGCAGCGGGCAGCCTGTAGCTTCACAGATTAAAGTTAAAATGAACTTCTCTTCAATGTCAGCAGATATTGATTAAATAATTTAAACACAATAATGAAAAAGACTTTTATTATATTTTTTCTGGCTTTTGTATCTCTTTATAAGGCGCAGATACTTGATGAATATCCGGAGAAACAAACCTTTTATGAAGGAGGAATGGTTAATTTTTACAAAGATGTTCATGAATTTCTTATTAATAGTAAATTGAAGGAATGTGATGATAAAGAAATTTATCAACCTAGAATTATCATCACCGAAAAATCTGAAGTTAAATTTATTAAAGATCAGGATACGGCTAATATTGCAAGGAACAAATGTGCATATGATCTTTCCAGAGAAATTCTTAAAAATCTTAAAAAATGGAAGCCGGCTGAAGCAAAAGGCTGGAAAATTGGAGCTATTACTGAGTTTATTTTATATCCAAAAGATGTAATGAGCAATTATCAGCCTGGTTATGATGCCAATAAATTTGTAGCGCATACCAAATACCCTGAAGGATCTAAAGTTTTTCATAC
Organism: Chryseobacterium indologenes; assembly: GCF_018362995.1. Lineage (NCBI taxonomy): Bacteria > Pseudomonadati > Bacteroidota > Flavobacteriia > Flavobacteriales > Weeksellaceae > Chryseobacterium > Chryseobacterium indologenes. The sequence continues at coordinate 3,203,525 of NZ_CP074372.1, read as the reverse complement.
CTTATTTCATGATAATTTTATGACGATTTTTTCAGATTATCAGCTTAATGGGAAAGTAAATCTGGAGTTCTATATCAGTAAAGACGGATATATTACTAATCCCAGAATTTATCCTGAAGTTGATAATAAAAATTTCAATATTGATTTTATGCGGACTCTTGCAAGGATGAAAAAAATCTGGATACCAGCTTTCTATAAAGATATTCCTATTGTTGAGAGGATTTCATTTCCGGTACAGTTTTCAATAACATTTACTGAAAGATAATCCTGACATTCTGTCACAATATTTTGTATCTTTGCAAACTTATTTGTTCGTAATTTAAAATTGCGAACCTTAAATTGATTATCGTGCAGGAAAAATATATAGACGAAACAAAACAGGGCGAAGCTTTTGCTATTGCAGAAAGACCGGAGAACTCTAAAAAACTGTTTTTAGAAAGCTATGGCTGTCAGATGAACTTCTCTGACTCTGAAATTGTTGCATCCATTCTCAATGAACAGGGTTATAATACAACAATGAAAGTTGAAGAAGCTGACCTGATTCTTTTAAATACATGTTCCATCCGGGAAAAAGCAGAACAGACCGTGAGAATGCGTCTTTCTCAATTCAAAAACCTGAAAAAAGAAAAACCGAATATGACGGTGGGAGTTTTAGGTTGTATGGCGGAAAGATTAAAAACCAAATTTTTAGAAGAAGAACAGCTAGTTGACCTTGTTGTAGGTCCTGATGCCTATAGAGATTTACCTAATCTTTTAAAAGAAACTGACGATGGAAGAGATGCAATTAACGTGATCCTTTCCAAAGAAGAAACCTATGCAGATATCAATCCTGTTCGTTTAGGAGGAAACGGTGTTACCGCTTTTGTTACCATTACCAGAGGTTGTGATAACATGTGTACATTCTGTGTGGTTCCTTTTACCAGAGGAAGAGAAAGAAGCCGTGACCCACACTCTATCATAGATGAGTGTAAAGATCTTGCCAACAACGGATATAAAGAAATTACCCTTTTAGGACAGAACGTAGACTCTTACCTTTGGTACGGAGGAGGGCCTAAAAAAGATTTTGCCAAAGCTTCTGAAATGCAGAAGGCAACTGCTGTAAATTTTGCTCAATTGCTTGATTTGGTGGCTAAAGCTGTTCCGGAATTAAGAATAAGATTCTCCACTTCAAATCCGCAGGATATGAGCCTGGATGTATTTAAAATGATGGCAAAACACGATAACATCTGTAAATATGTACACCTTCCTGTACAAAGCGGAAGCAATAATATGCTTGAAGCGATGAACAGACAGCATACCCGTGAAGAATACCTTGATCTGATTAAAAAAGCAAAAGAAATTGTTCCGGAAGTAGCTTTTTCTCAGGATATGATCGTTGGATTCTGTAATGAATCAGAAGAAGACCACCAGGATACCTTAAGCCTGATGAGAGAAGTGGAATATGACTACGGGTATATGTTTGCTTACTCGGAAAGACCGGGAACTCCGGCTCACAAGAAAATGGAAGACAATATTCCTGCCGATGTGAAGCAGAGACGTCTTGCTGAGGTTATTGCCCTTCAGGGCGAGCTTTCAAAACAAAGAATGAAATCTTATGTAGGAAGAATGCATCAGATTCTGATTGAAGGAATTTCCAAAAAGAATAAAAACCAATGGAAAGGAAGAAACTCTCAGAATGCCGTATGTGTCTTTGATCAGCTTGAAGGACAGAAAATAGGTGACATTGTGAACGTTTTTGTCTATGACAATACACAAGGCACGCTTTTAGGGAGAACAGCGGAATAACAGTAAGTTGTGATCAAAGCAGTCTATCTTTTTGCAATGCTTTCGTTTGCTCTGGTATCCTGCCAGACAGAAAAGACAGCAAAAAAGTATCCGAATACTGTAGGTGATATTGAATTTGATGAAAAGCTTGATGATGCTGATTTTAAGAAATGTGGTTCAGAAAAATGGGGACATTTCAGCTTTCAATACTATCAAGGTTCAAAGGAATTTAGCTACACGGGAGAGAAGATTGCGATCGTAGAAAAACTTAAAAAAGAAAATATATATTCTGAAAAGAAGATCAGCGGTTATATTACCGTAAGATTTTTAGTAAATTGTGAAGGAAAGACAGGATTGTTCAGATTGCAGCATATGAGCCCGGATCTGGAAGAAACTGTACTTGATGAAGAATTGGAAAATAAGCTGTTGCAGTTTACAAAGTCACTCGATGGCTGGATGCCGAAAGAGATAAAAGGTTTAAAAGTAGATTATTATCAGTATTTAACCTATAAAATTGAAAATGGAAAAGTTTCAGAGGTATTACCTTAGCTTTTTGTTGCTTATCGTTTACACCAATACTATTGCACAGGTCAACTGTAATGCAGTAGAGGGTGAGAACTGCAAAAAAGCGTGTGAGTTATACAACTGGGCTTCAGATTTACAAGGTTTCGCAGAATCTCAGGAAGGCTTTGATAAAGCTATCGAGCTGTGTCCTGATTTCTCCCTTGCTTATATGGAAAAAGCAGTTCCATATCTTAAGAACGGAGATTTCGTAACCTGGAAAATTTTAATTGATAAAGCCGTTGCTTTAGATCCTCAAATGAACCTTGGATACAGAGGCTGGACCAAGTTTCAGTTTCTAAGAGATTATAAAGGGGCTATTCAGGATTTAGACCAACTAAAAAAATATTATCCCGGAGACCTAGGAAGATCTCAAAACGGGGACTATAATCTGGATGTAGTAAGAGCTATGTCCTACAGCGCGTTAGGACAGAAAGAAAAAGCGGCAGGGATTATAGAAAGGCTTCTGGCTACCAGAGGTTATGTGAAGGGAATGTTTGATCATTATCAATTGGGAGTCACTTACTTCGAGCTGGAAAGGTATGACAAAGCCCTGGAAAATTTTGAAAAACAAAGCAAAGAATACAACTTTGCCGAGAATATATACTTTAAAAGTAAAGTTTCTAAGATCAGAAACAAAGATTATTTAGATTTAAAAATGTTAGCCCTGCAAACGTATGATGAGGGAAAGACCATGAAAGATGTCTACACTCATCACTTTAACAAAGTCTACAGAAAAGAGATTGAAGAACTGTAGAAGATTAACATTAAATCAATAATCAAAAATTTACTTATGAGCAACGAGTTACAAAACATAAAAAACCGTTTCGGAATTATCGGAAACTTTCCGGCACTCAACCGCGCACTGGAAAAATCTATTCAGGTAGCCCCTACAGATATTTCTGTACTGGTAATAGGGGAAAGTGGGGTTGGAAAAGAATTTATTCCGAAAATTATCCATTCAGAATCCAAAAGAAAACATCAGCCTTATATCGTAGTAAACTGTGGAGCAATTCCGGAAGGAACCATAGATTCTGAGCTGTTCGGGCACGAAAAAGGGGCTTTTACAGGAGCTACAGCTACAAGAAAAGGGTACTTTGAAGTAGCAGACGGTGGAACCATCTTTTTGGATGAGGTGGGAGAGCTTCCGCTGCAGACCCAGGTTCGTCTTCTAAGAGTACTGGAAAGTGGTGAATTTATGAAAGTAGGTTCTTCACAGGTACAAAAGACCAACGTAAGAATTGTAGCGGCTACCAACGTTAATATGATGAAAGCGATCCATGACGGAAGATTCCGTGAGGATTTATATTACCGTCTGAATACCGTTCAGATCGATATGCCACCTTTGAGAGAAAGAAAAGGGGACATTCATTTGCTGTTCAGAAAGTTTGCAATAGACTTTGCTGAAAAATACAGAATGCCGGAATTGGAACTGGAGCAAAGCGCTGTTCATTACATAGAAAGTTATTCTTTTCCGGGTAACGTCCGCCAGTTAAGAAACCTGGTAGAACAGATGACCGTTGTGGAAAGGAATAGGAATATCACTGCTGAGAAACTGGCCGAGTATATTCCGATGGAAACACACCTTCCAATGGTCGTGAACAGTCAGAATACTCCTAAGCAGAACGATTTTGGAAGCGAAAGGGAAATCATGTATAAAATTCTGTTCGATATGAGGAATGATATTAATGATTTAAAATCCTTAACTTCGGAATTGATTAAGAACAGGGGAACAGCAGATCTAAGTAACCATGAGAAAAACCTGATCAACAGGATTTATACCCCTGAGACTCAACCTCAGGTAAATCCGGGGTCTTTAGTCTATTTTGACAATCATAATGATGCGCCGGTAGTTCAGAATCCTACGATTATCTCAACTCCGGATGACAGCTATGAAGATATTGAAGATATCGAAATTGAAGAAAACAGACCAGAATCTCTTTCGCTTCAGAATAATGAAAAGGATTTGATTATCAAGGCGTTGGAGAAGCATAAGGGACGTAGGAACAGAGCTGCAGATGAATTGGGAATCTCACAAAGAACTTTATACAGAAAAATAAAACAATATAACCTGGAAGATTAGCACAATAATGAAAGTAAATTTAACACCTAAGCCGATCAATTTTAAACTCGGAGAATATATTAATAAAGGTTTTGAACTTTTAAAGAAAGATTTTGGGAATATATTTATAGCATGTTTAGTATGCTTAATCATGTCTATTATTCCATTTTGTGGATTGCTTGCAATGGGTAATTTATTCAAATACCTTCAAAGGCTGAATAGAAATCAGCCGGCAAGTCCAGGAGATATCTTTGATTTTAAAGATTTCATGCCTTATTTTATGTTACAGTTAATTATTTTCGGAGCTGTTTTATTACTTTACACTCCTTTAATTATTATCATGGGACTATCTGGTGCACTATCAGAAGGTCATCAGCCTAATCCAATGATAATGTTTTTAATGTTCCCTTATATTTTTCTGATGTTCGTTGCGATATATTACTTTGTATTAAAAGGGTTTTATATCATTCCATTAATTAGCCTTAAAGGAATCTCAGAAATAAAAGAAGCATGGAATATTTCAAAAATAATGAGCAAAGGAAATCTGTTGTCAATTTTTCTTTTCTCGTTAGTGGTGAGTATCTTAGCTCAGATTGGTATTGTTGCCTGCGGGATTGGTCTTTTCCTTACAATACCATTTTTATACACCGCAAAATATTTTGCTTATGAAGATGCTATGCAACAAATTGAGTATGATGAAATTACTGAAATTGGAATTAAAAATGAATTTTAACATTAAAAATATCAGTCTGAAACAGTCAATACTTACCGTAATGCTTTTTGCATTGCTGGGTGTTTTAAACTCATGTTACAGCTTTACGGGATCATCTCTTACGGATGAAAAAACGGTGCAGATCAATGAATTTCCGAATAATGCCCCCCTTGTAAACCCTGCATTATCCCAACAGTTTTCTACCGCAATACAAAACAGATTCCTTCAGCGAACAACACTGAAAGGAACCAAAGAAAACCCTGATATCCTGATAGAAGGAGAGATTACGGACTATTCCATTACTCCTACTACCATCAGCTCCAATACCCAGACCAACCCTTCTGGCGGAGTGATTCAGCAGGCACAGAATAAACTTACGATTACCGTAAAGGTACATTATGAAAACAAAATTCATCCGGATGCAAGTTTCGACAGAACCTATTCCGATGAAGCCGCTTTCAACAGTGATGTATCACTAAGTCAAATCGAAGACCAGCAGGTAAAGCTGGTAACAGATAGAATTATTAATAAGATATTTAACGACATTGTAGCGAATTGGTAAGATGAATCCGAGAGTTTTAGAATTAATAAAAGATCCGAAAAATATTCAGTCCGAAGACCTTGGTCTTTTGAAAGAAGAGATTCATACTTTTCCTTATATTCAAAATATCAGGGCGCTTCATCTGTATGGAGTTCATCTGTACGAAAAGGAAAACTATCAGAAAGAGCTTTCCACCACGGCAGCTTATACAACTGATAAGAAGATTTTGTATCAGCTGATCAACGGAAAGATCAAACAGGAACCCAAACCGGAAATTGTTGAAGAGAAAAAATCTTCCAAAGCAATTGAAAAACCAACTCAGTTAGCCCCGAAAAAGTCTTTTCCTATCAAAAGAGAAGAAGGCGTTTCTGGGCAAAAACCGACAGAAGAGCATGATACCGCATGCGTTTTACCTACACAGGAGGTTAAGCACATTTATGTAAATGGTGAACGAAACAGAATTTTATTCGAAGGGGAAGAAAATTTCCTTGATGAGCAAAATTCTGAAACAATAGATATTGAGTCTACTCTGGAATCAGGAGTTCTGGTCACTCAAAAGACTGAACCTGTAGTGGAAGAGTCTGTTAAGCAGGAAGAAAAACAAGCTGAAGCAGGAGAGAACTTTACATCGGAAACCATCGTTCACGAAGATCAGATTTCATCAGAAAAAGAAGAAGAAAAGATTGACGAGGAAGAAAATATCAGTTTTCATGAGGTAGCTCCTATAGTACCGGAAGAAAATGTTGAAGAAATTGTAGAAGAGCCTGTAAAGACAGAATCAACAGCTAATGAAACTGGAATTGTTTCTGAAGAAGAACCTTCTCAACAAGAAATACAAGCTGAAATAGAAGAGAATGCTGGAGAAAATTTTACACCAGAAACCATTATCGACGAAGATCAGATTTCTGCTGCAAAAGAAGAAGTAAATGATACGGAAGAAACATCTTCAGTGGAATTATCCGATGCTGAAGTAAGCTTCCATGGAACAGAATCATTTATGCCGGATGTTAAAATCCAGGCCAACAACGAAGAAATTTCTGAAACAGCTGAAGTTTCCCAGCCTCATGTAAATAAGCATGAAGAGGAAATGAGACGTCTGATTGAAGAAGTGGAGAAAAAGATGAAGGAGGCTAAACCTGTTGTTCAAGAAGAAAAGACAGAGCCTGAAGTTGCTGAAGATCATGAGATTAGCTTCGCTGAAACTCAGAATTTCCATTTCTGGTCAACAAGTGAGGAGAAACCTTCGGAAATCAAAGAAGAGCCTGTAAAAGAAGAAGTTGTTGAAGATCAATTACCTACTGAAGAAGAGGTGAAGGTTGAAGCAGCGGAAGAAAAGGAAGAAGCTCCTGAAGTTCAGTCTACATGGAAGCCTATGAGTGTGGAATCCATCTTGCCTGATTCATTAATCAGTAAATCAACAGAAGCGGCAACTCCTGAAATAAAAGCCCCGGTAGCAGAGATAATTCCTGCAGAAAAACCGGAACCGGTAGTTGAAGCTGAAGCTCCATCTGAAATGATTGAGAGCATTACAGAAATTGTTCAGGAAGATACTGTTCCGGCAATTGAGAAAACTTCAGAAGCTGCTGAAGACCATTCTGCCCCAATTGAAACAACCGAAGAAAATACTGATAAAGCTGTTGAAAAAGAAGAAGTTCCCGTGATGAATGTTTCTTTCTTTGGAACCGATATTTCTACCCTTAAGGTTGAAGATAAGCAGAAGGAAAGTAAAGAAGAACCTGTAGAGCAAATACAGGAAGTAACTATTAAGAATACAACACAGCCGCAATTAGACAGCAATGTTCCCGGTTTTATCAATACCTGGCAAAGCTGGCTTAAGATCGACAGAACTGAAGAAGTCGTAAAGGAAAAATCTGAAATCAAAGAAAAGGCTATTGAAACCTTCATTGAAAATAATCCTAGAATCAGTCAGCTAAAAGAAGAAAGCTCCTATGTTGTTAAAGAAAAGAATGATGATATCTCACATTTGATGACAGAGACACTGGCGAATCTTTATTTTGAACAGAAACTATACACAAAGGCGATAAAAGCGTTTGAAATATTAATTAAAAAGAGTCCTGAGAAAAAAGAATATTTTGAATCTAAAATTCAGGATATTAAGGACTTCAGAAGTAAAAATTAAAATAAAAAAGGTACTGCTTTAAACAGTACCTTTTTTATTTATAAATTCTGGGGATCACTTTTACTTCCCCGTAATTTTTTCCATGCCCTCCTTCCAAAAACGATAACAAGAATTAAGGTAATTATTGCAAGAATTGCTGCAATGACCGGTGCTGCCATCGCAAGAACAGACATAAGACCCGCACCGGCTGTTTCCGTAGTTCCTACCACAGAATTCCCCAATCCTCCAGTTGTTGCCGTAGAAGCTGCCCGTATTCCTGCAAATCCGGAGCTGATGGTAGCTGCTGTACCTCCACCTGCAATTAATGCCAGTGCCCATTGCGGAAATGTTCCCAGTTCAGCAAACTGACTCGCAAATAATATAGAACCTGCTACTGTCGCCATCGGAATAGAAATCGTATCCAGCAAATGATCAATAAAAGGGATATAATAGGCAAGAATCTCGGCTACGGTGGCAATTCCTGTTGTAATCAACGTAGGAAGGCCTGCAAGCCACTCAAAATGCTCATTCATGGGAATCCAGTTGAAATAAGAAGAAAGGCTTACGATAAACATTGGGAGAAATACCCGAAATCCGGTAGCTGCTGCCAGTCCAATCCCGATAAATGCGCTGATGACATAAGAAAAATAGGGAATATTATCTAACATATTAATTTTCAGATTTATTGTTTTCCCTAAATTACAAAAAGTATATGATATTAAGAGTTGTTAATTTCCAGGTTCCGGATATGAGATACGGGATGCGGGTTTCGAGCTTCGCTATTTGTGATTTACTATAAAATAAAAATGCATAATCTTTGAGATAAAATGCCTCACAGATCTCTGTTCTAATGAAAATTATTTTTTCTGCGCTTCGCAAAGCTTGATAAACTGAGTCTCTACATCCTGAAATTTCGGAGGCATCTCAGGAGAAACCCAAAATAACATTGCCATCGTTTTTTCTCCAAAGGCTTCTTTAAATAAATCTTTATTAAGACGGTAGCATTCTCTCAGTAATCTTTTGATACGGTTTCTATGGACAGCTTTTTTAAAATATCTTTTTGAAACAGAAACCCCGAATCTGGGTGCTTCTACTGGAAGGGTGGCCTTGTCTTTCAGAATAATAATTCTCAGATTTCCGCTGGTTCTCCATTTGCCTTTCTCAAAAAGCAAACTGATTTCCGTATTTTTTTTGAGCTTTTCCGCTCTGGGATACTTGGAATTTGTCATTTACGGAGTGAATTTAATCCTGATTTAATAAATGATTAATCACTTCTGAAGCGGTGTACAACCCGAAAATGGCTGGCATATAACTTATTGTTCCGTAAAAAGATCTTTTATAATTAGTTCCGTCAGTCATTTTCAGACTTTCTTCATCCTGGATATCATTGGCAAAAACACAACGCACACCTTTGTCAATTTTTACTTTTTTCAGCCTTTTTCTTACCTGTCTTGCAAGGTGGCAGTGTTCTGTTTTGCTGATGTCTCTTACCAGTACTTTGCTTGGATCGGTTTTTCCGCCGGCTCCCATTGAGCTTACGATTTTGATCCTTCTTCTTTTCGCTGCGATAATCAAAGAAAGTTTTGGAGTAACACTGTCGATACAGTCTAACACATAATCGAATTTGGCAGAATCCAGCACTTCTTCCATTCTTTCCGGATTCAGAAATTCATTGATTTTCGTTAAATTAAGCTGTGGATTGATGTCAAGAAGTCTTTCAGCAACAACATCTACCTTATGTTTTCCTACAGTAGAGTGTAAAGCAGGCAGCTGTCTGTTGATATTTGTAATATCTACCGTATCACCATCCACAATGGTCATATTTCCTACTCCGGCTCTCGCCAGGAATTCTGCGGCAAAAGAACCTACTCCGCCTAAACCTACCACAAGCACATTCGCTTTGATCAGTCTATCCAATCCTTCTTCCTTTATCAAAAGTTCAGTTCTTTCCAGCCAGTATTTATCCATTTTTTATTGAGTGTAAATTTTCTAAAATTTGTTCATTCAGTTGTTCCAGGGAAATAGCTTTTATTTCCGAAACTTTGATGTACAATTCTTCAATGTTAAAATCTTCATTATCAGTTTCTAAAAAGATTCTGTCTAATGGAGTATCTTTTATAATATCCTGCAAAGATAAATTATACAAAACAGCTTTTCCAAAACTCAGGTAAAAATTATTGCTCAGAAGATCTTCAGCAATTTGCTGTTTTTTATTAAAACCATGGATAATCATTGGCTGTTCGGCCTTCTTTTTAAAAGAGATCACCTCATAAAACTTTCTTACACAATGAATAATCAGAGGCTTTTTTACCTCATTTGCGATTTTTATCTGTCTTAAAAAAACTTCTTCCTGAATTTTCTGATCTACAGAAACCAAAGAATCCAAACCACATTCGCCAATAGCAAAACAGTTTTCAGACATCATATTTCTCATCCATGAAAACTGCTGTTCTATAGTATTAACATCAATATCGTTGGGGTGAATACCGATGGAGTATGGGAAATCGGGCGGAATTCCATTCGACAGATTGTAAATTCCGTTTCTGATATATCTTTTATGATGGTGAAAATCAAAAAATTCCATTTTCAAAAATAAGTATTTTTCAGATTTAATTTAAAATTATTAAACGATCGTTTATAAATGTGTTAAAAATTTCTTAACTTTACTCAAAGTGCACTTCATGAAAAAAAAATTTACAGAAAAACAGATTCACATACTGGATATTGCGGAAGAGCTCATAGCCAAGAAAGGATATGAGGGAACTTCTGTAAGAGATATCTGTTCAAAAGCAAATATCAACGTCGCTATGATCTCTTATTACTTCGGTTCTAAAGAGAAAATGATGTCTTATCTCTACCAGTACAGGGTGTTGAAGACCAGAGAAAACTTTTCAGAATTTGCAGATACCATCAAAGATGGGAAACCGGAAATGCAGATGCGGGAGATGATCAAATATATCGTTTCTCAACTCTTCAAGTATAATTATTTCCATGGGTTCGTTACCCAGGAACTCCGCCATACAGAAAACCTGAAAGATGAATTACTTGATTTCTATCAGTTATTCGTTAAAAAACTGGATGAAGTAATTAAAAAAGGGGTGGCTTCCGGTGTTTTTACTTTTACCCCAAAGCCTGAAGACATCCTTACCATGATTATTGGATCCACGTTATTTGTTATCAGGAATAAAAACTTTTATGAGCTGTATGTTCCGAGTAAAAATGAAGAAACATATACCAAAGAAGCGGAGAAAAAGGTAAGAATGAATCTTTTATTAAGTGTTTTTGCAATTTTGGGATACGCTGCAGACTAAAATTACGTTAAATATTCATAAAAAAAAATCTATTGGCAAAAAAGTTATATTTTTGCAAATTAGTAAATCGGCTGTATAATCCGAAAACTGTTGAACTTTTTATATGAAAAAATATATTTTAGGTCTTTTTGCTGTAGCGGTAATTTCATCTTGTGTAAGCCAGCAGGAAAGAGCAATGAGGAGTGCTGATAAAGAATTTATCTTGAAAGCAGCTAATGAAAACTTTGCTAAGAAAAAGTGGAAAAATGCATTGGCTCTTTATGACAGACTTGCAAATCTTGTGGCAGGAACAGATGATTTTCCTAATGTAGGTTTCAACACTGCTTATGCTAACTATTATGACAAGAGTTATAAATTGGCAGGTCACCAGTTCAAAAACTTTGCAGTGAGTTTTCCGAAAGATCCAAGAGCTGAAGAAGCAGCCTACATGTCTGCACTGTGCTATTATGAAGGATCTATGGATTATAACTTAGATCAGTCCAGTACAGAATTGGCAATCAATGAACTTCAGGACTTCCTGAACAACTATCCAAATTCTGAGAGATCTAAAAATATCAGCCAACTGATTGATGAATTGTCTTATAAGCTTGAGTTTAAAGCCTATGAAAATGGAAGACAATACTTCAAAATGGGAGATTATAAAGCAGCCAATGTAGCATTGGAAAACGTTCTGGAAGATTTCCCAGGTACAAAGCTTCGTTCAAAAATTTATGATTATATCCTGAAGTCACGTTATGAACTGGCAATGAAATCTGTTTATAATCTTAAAGCTGAGCGTATTGAAAGTGCATTAACTTATACAAGATTTGTAGAAAAAGAACTTCCTAATACAGAATATTCTAAAACAGCTACAGACCTGAGAGAAAAACTGGAAAAGGAAAAAGAGCACTTTGCTGTTGTTAAAAAAGAAACAGACGCTAAAATTGCAGCTTTAACAGCAAGACAGAAAAAAGAAGCTGAAAAATTGGCTGATCAGGGTAAAACCGAACAGCAAATTAAAGATCAGATCAGCAATGAAAAGAAAGCAATGCAGTTACAGAGGGACAGTGCAGCACTTAAGACGCCTCCTCCTGCAGCGACTTTCAAAATTCAAAGATAATTCGTAAATTTGCCATCTTAAAATAAAAATAATTTTCTCAAAATGAGTGTAAAAGATACAAAAGCAGAAGTAAATACAATTACTTACGATAAAGATAAGATTGAAGATAAAGTAGGTTCAATCTATGAAGCTATTGTTATCATGGGAAAGAGAGCGGAGCAGATCAATGCGGAGATCCGTACGGAACTTCACAACAAATTGGATGAATTTGCCGTTCACAATTCTACATTAGAAGAGGTTTTCGAAAACAGAGAACAGATTGAGATCTCTAAACATTACGAAAAGCTTCCAAAGCCAACTTCAATTGCTATTGAAGAGTGGTTAAACGAAGATGTTTATTTCAGAAAAACAGAAGATAGAAAATAATCATCTGTGTTTTTTATAAATGAGGGTCATAAAAGAAATCTGTTCTTTTATGACCTTTGTTGTTTTAAAGCCTGATTGTGTGGGAAAAAATAAGTATTTTAGTATTTCAAAAATTAAAACTCAATGAGTGTTTCCGGTAAAAAGATACTTATCGCCGTCTCTGGGGGAATTGCGGCCTACAAAATTCATTTTCTGATAAGGGATTTTGTGAAAAAAGGAGCCGAAGTGCAGGTCATTATAACGCCCGATGCGGAGCATTTTGTAACGAAACTAAGCCTGTCTACACTATCCAAAAAACCTGTGTATTCAGAATTTTACAGCGATAACGGAACATGGAACAGCCATGTGGAAATGGCACTGTGGGCAGATGTTATGATCGTAGCTCCCTGTACTGCCAATACACTGTCTAAGATGGTTCACGGGATGTGTGATAATCTGGTTATTGCAACTTATATGTCTGCAAAATGCCCGGTTTTTATAGCTCCGGCAATGGATCTTGATATGTATGTACACCCATCCACAAAGAAGAATCTGGAGCTTGCAGAAAGTTTCGGACATATTATAATTCCTGCAGAAAACGGAGAGCTCGCTAGCGGACTGATCGGACAGGGAAGAATGGCAGAACCATCCACGATTTTTAATACTGTTGAAAACTCTTTTACTGAGAGCAATCATTCCGGAAGTCTTGAAGGAAAAACGGTTTTAATTACTGCCGGCCCTACTTATGAAGCGATAGATCCTGTAAGATTCATCGGAAATCATTCATCCGGAAAAATGGGATTTTCTCTGGCAGAAGAGGCTTCAAAAAGAGGAGCAAAAGTGATTCTGATTTCAGGGCCAAGTTTCCAAACCATTAATGATCCCAATGTTGAACTTCATAAAGTAACTTCAGCAAAAGAAATGCTGGCAAAAGTATTTGAATTTTATGACAACATAGACATCGGTATTGCAAGTGCTGCGGTGGCTGATTATGCACCCAAAGAAGTGGCAAAAGAAAAGATAAAGAAAAATGATGATAACCTGACGATTGAACTGGTTAAAAATCCTGATATCCTTAAAACGATGGGGGAAAAGAAAACACACCAGTTTTTGGTAGGTTTTGCTCTGGAAACCCAAAATGAAGAAGAAAATGCAAAAGGAAAGCTGGAGAAGAAAAACCTTGATATGATTGTTTTAAACTCTTTGCGTGACGAAGGTGCCGGGTTTAAGAATGATACCAACAAAATAAGGATCTTTACAAAGACGGAGAAAAAAGAATTCGATCTGAAATCAAAAGATGATGTTGCGAAAGATATTCTCAATTTTGTTGAGTCTCAACTTTTAAAATAATTTTAATAAATTTCCGTTCTCAATTTTTAATAGACAATGAAAAAAATTATAAGCTTATTTTTTCTGTTTTTTATATATACCCAAAGTTTTTCTCAAGAGCTGTTGGCAACCGTTCAGGTAAACTCCCAGCAGGTAGGAGGAAGTAACCAGCAGGCATTTAAAGCATTGGAGAAAAGTCTCAGGGATTTTATCAATAATACAAGCTGGACAGGGAAAAAGCTTCAGAATTTTGAAAAAATAAAATGTGGTTTTTCCGTTGTTATTGGAGAAAGAGATGGAAACAGATTCAAAGGATCTATTGTTGTTCAGGCTATGCGTCCTGTTTATAACACAACGTACGACTCCCCTTTAATTAACCTTCAGGATCAGAGATTTGGCTTTGAGTATATTGAAAATGAGAGTCTTATTTTTAATGAAAGACAGTTTTCAGGGAAAAATCTTACGGATGTAGTCGGTTTCTATATTTATCTTATTTTGGGACTCGATGCAGACAGTTTCCAGTCTATGGGAGGATCTCAGTGGTACGCAAAAGCACAGCAGATTGCGCAGAATTCCCAGAACAGAAACTATGAAGGCTGGAACACCATCAATGAACCAAGAAGCCGCTCTATATTGATCAATGAGGTGATGAACCCTAACTGGAACCAGTTACGCTCTACTATTTATACTTATCACAGAGCCGGAATGGATAACCTCTTTAATCAGGACCAGACTGCCGGAAAAAAAGTGATCTTTGATGCCCTGATGCAATTGAAAATGTACGAGAACACATTTCAGCAGGCATTTTTCTTTAACCTGTTCATGGATACAAAAAGTGATGAGATCTTCAATATATTCAATTCCGGAAATAACGGAGGTTTGATTCTTAATGATCTTAAACAGACGATGATTATTCTTTCACCAAAAAATATTGATAATAAATGGAATAAGTGGAAAGTATAAGATTTAAATCCATTAATAAGCTTTAATAATTTCTTAGAAGCCGTTTTATGAAAATTGGCGAGAGGAAAAATATCAATGAGTAGAAAGCACTTAAACATTTTCTCAATTCATTAAAAAAAAACTTACTTTTACAGTTCAAACTGAAATTGGATCATAACCCGGATTATCAATGCTTTCGAGAATATATATTAAAAACTTTGCCCTGATTGATACCCTTGACGTATCTCTTAAAAATGGTTTACAGGTTATTACCGGTGAAACAGGGGCGGGTAAATCTATTATTTTAGGAGCGCTCCGACTTATTTTAGGAGAAAGAGCAGATGTAAAATCTATTGCCAAAACTGAAGAGAAAAGCGTGGTGGAAACTGAGTTTTCCCTGAACAACCAGTTTAAGAAATTCTTTATTGAAAATGATCTGGATTATGAACTTCAGACGATTATAAGAAGAGAAATCCTTCCATCGGGGAAATCGCGTGCATTCATCAATGATGTGCCGGTAACGCTGGATATTCTTAAAGAACTTTCTTCACAACTGATCGATATTCATTCCCAGTTTGAGACATCCAACCTTTTTACCTCAGAATATCAGTTTAAAATTATCGACGGACTTTCTGAGAATAAAAAAATTATTGAAGAGTATCAGAAGGAGTTTTCTGACTTTCAAACCCTGAAACTGCTGTTGAAAAAACTGAAGACTCAACTTTCAGAAAGCAATAAAGAAAGCGATTATAAAGAATTTTTACTTAACGAGTTAGAAGAGTTAAAACTTGATGATGTTGATTATGAAGATGTTCAGAATCAGCTTTCTATTCAGGAAAATGCAGGGATGATTTCCGAAAACGTAGGTCAGATCCTGTCCAGGTTCCATCAGGAAGAAATAGGAATTTTGTCTTTCTTTCATGAAGCTACCCATAAGCTTTCAAAAATTTCTGAAGTTTCTACCAGTTTCGCAGAGTTAGATGAAAG
The DNA here is from genome assembly GCF_018362995.1 of Chryseobacterium indologenes. Taxonomy (NCBI): domain Bacteria; kingdom Pseudomonadati; phylum Bacteroidota; class Flavobacteriia; order Flavobacteriales; family Weeksellaceae; genus Chryseobacterium; species Chryseobacterium indologenes. Next base: position 3,187,753 of record NZ_CP074372.1, on the reverse strand, counting down.
ATTGGAAACATCTTTTGTAGAGCTGAAAGATATTATTTCTGAACTGGAGCATGCTGCTGAAAGAGTTGAAATCAATCCTGAAAATCTGGTATATCTTACCGATCTTAATAATAAAATCAACGCTGTATTTCTTAAACATAATGTTTCAGATCTTAATGAACTGATTGAGATCAGAAACCAGCTGGCAGGAGATCAGAAAGGAGCTTCTGAACTGGAGTTACAGATTGAAGAAACCGAGGAGAATATTGCTCAAAAAGAAAAAGCACTTCAAAGTCTTGCTGCAAAGCTTTCAAAGAACAGGCATAAAAATATTTCTGTATTCATCAAAAAAGCTGAAGGTCTTCTGAAAAAATTAGGCCTTGAAAAAGCTAAAGTTGACATAGAACTGCAGGATGCTGAGGAATTCAATCCGTTTGGAAAAGAAAATATTCAGTTGCTATTCCAGGCTAATTCCGGATTTCCTTTAAAACCAATTCAGACGGCTATTTCCGGAGGAGAAAGATCAAGGGTAATGCTCGCCGTAAAAAAGATTATTGCAGAAAGTGATGAGCTTCCAACCCTTATTCTGGACGAAATCGATACCGGAGTTTCGGGAAAAGTTGCCGAAGAGATTGGAAACCTTATGAGAGAAATGTCTGAAGACATGCAGCTGATCGTTATTTCACACCTGGCGCAGGTTGCTGCAAAAGGAAATGACAACTATAAAGTGGTAAAGCAGGATATTTCCGGCAGAACACAGTCTACTATAATTCCTTTGAGCAACGAGGAAAAACTGAACGAAATTGCCCAGTTACTTTCCGGAAGCAAAATTACGGAAGCTGCTCTGGCACAGGCTAAAGAACTTATTGGATAACTACATAAATCTATTTTTCTTTAAAAACTTGTAACATATTTTACATTATATTTACTAATGTAAAAAACTAACATATGTTTCTAAAGTTCCTTAAGCTTGAAATAAAAAGCTTCTTCCGTGGTACATCTTTAGGGATCAATCTGACCATGAAAATCCTCCGTTTTATCGGAATACTTTATTTCGTGGGCTGTCTTGTAGGTGGAGCTTTTATCGCTTTTTTCTACGTACAGGAGGAAATGCATCAGAATCCTGTAAAGGTGGTTTCAAAATTCATGATTGTTGCCTGGATTATTGATCTTGTCCTCAAATACCTCTGGCAGGAAATTCCTACACAGAATATCAAACCGTTTCTTACGATGAATATCCGGAAGAATACATTGGTTAATTATATGCTGGCCAAAACTTTTCTTTCAGCATTCAGCTGGCTGAGTTCATTATTCTTTATCACATTCTCATTCATTGCCTTATTCAACGGATATAGTATCTTAGGAGTATTGGTGTGGTTGATAGGGGTGATTTCATTACTCTACCTGAATAATTTCCTCAATATTTTCTTCAACGGTAAAGAAACGTTGGCGGTGATTATAGGAGTATGCCTTTTGGGCGTAGGAATGCTGGGATATTATAAAATAATTCCGGTTCTGTCTTATTCCGAATCTGTTTTCTTCAGTTTTTATGAGAAGCCATACTTTGCATTGATACCAGTTGCTTTGTTCGTAATGCTGTGGTGGATTTGTTTCAGGTACCTGCGTAATGAATTTTATCTTGACCAAGGGCTAGAAGCCAAAAAAACAGTAGGGAAAACTGAGAATATTGCTTTCCTGAATAAATATGGAGTTATTGGAACATTCATCAATAATGATATTAAAATGCTGAGACGCAATAAAGTACCCAAAGGTATTTTGCTGGGCAGTTTTATGTTTCTGTTCTATGGACTGCTGATGTTTACTTCTTCAATGTATAAAACACCGGCAATGATGATGGTTATGGGGCTTTTTGTGACAGGAGGATTCCAGTTTCTGTTCGGGCAGAGAGTTCCGGCTTTTGATAGTTCATATTATCCGTTGATGATGACCCTGAATGTTCCCTATAAAGAATATTTAAAGGCGAAATGGTGGCTGATGAATATTGTAACAGGAATTTCTATCATTATAGCGCTTTGCTATGCCTACTTCGGATGGGAAGTCTACGTTACATTTTTTGCCGCAGGATTATATAATATTGGCGTGAATTCACAATTTACCCTATGGTCCGGAGCTTTCAATAAAACTCAGATTGACCTTAATACAAAAGAGAAAAGATTGGGACAGAAAGGGAGCTTCAATATGATCGCTATGCTTTTGCTGATTCCTAAAATGCTTCTTCCGATGGGAGTATTTGCCCTAACAAAGTATTTATGGGGAATTACCGGAGGTGTAATAAGCATTGCAATTATCGGGATTGTAGGGTTTTTCCTGAGAGAGAAAATCTTCGATATTATCGTAAAACTTTACAAAAAAGAAAAATACAGCACACTGGATGCATTTAAAAATATAAGTTAAGCCATGATCAACATACAAAATTTATCTAAAACATACGGAACGGCAACGGTTCTAAATATCGAACATCTTGAAATTCCAAACGGGGAAACATTTGGCCTCGTGGGAAATAACGGAGCTGGGAAAACTACCCTTTTCAGCCTGATGCTGGATCTGATTCAGGCTACTACAGGATCTGTAAGCATTGACGGAATTAAAGTAGCTGAATCTGAAGCATGGAAAAATAAAGTTTCAGCCTTTGTAGACGATACATTTCTTATCGGCTATCTTACTCCTGAGGAATATTTTTACTTCATTGGAGAGTTGAGAGGGCAGAACAAAGCATCAGTAGATGAATTTCTGAAGCCTTTTCATGATTTTTTCAATGGAGAAATCCTTAAATCCGGGAAATATGTCCGCGACCTTTCAAAAGGAAACCAGAAAAAAGTAGGAATTGTAGGAGCAATTATTGGAAATCCTGAGATTATTATCCTGGATGAGCCTTTTGCCAACCTCGATCCATCCACACAGATCAAATTGAAAAATCTGATCAAAGAATTATCAAAACAGGATGGTGTTACTTTCCTTATTTCCAGCCATGATCTTTCCCATACAACGGAAGTCTGCAACAGGATTGTGGTAGTGAACAAAGGCCTTCTGGTAAAAGATATTCAGACCAATCCGGAAACATTGAAAGATCTGGAACAATATTTTGCAGATCAGGTTTCTGTTTCGGATATTTAATACCACAAAAAAAGAGGTATGAATACGATAGAATCACAAAATGTAACAGATTATCCAAATAGCAATACTATTTTCATGGTCTGGAAACTTCATGACAGTCCACAGCTGAAAGACGTTTTTCAGGAATTGTGTGCTTTGGTTTTAAATCTTAATAACTCAGTTTTCAACCGTTTTCCGGACAGCAGAGCAAGCTGCGTAATGGGAATTGGTGCTGAGGCATGGAGAAAACTGGAACTTCCGACACCACCGCCAAAGGAGTTAATCAATTTTGAAGAAATAAAAGGAATAAAACACACGGCAGTTTCCACTCCCGGAGATCTTCATTTTCATTTGAGAGCTGATAATAAAAGCCTGATTTTCGATATGGCTGTTGAAATATCAAAGCTATTGAGTTCAGTGGCCGAAAGTATTCTGGAAATCCATGGATTCAAATATTGGGATGCGCGTTCCATTCTTGGCTTTGTAGACGGAACTGAAAATCCGCATGGTGAGGACCGTGATTATTTTGCAAAAATAGGAGATGAAGATCTTCAGTACAAAGGAGGAAGCTACCTTTTTGTTCAGAAATACCTTCACAATATGGATGCCTGGAAAGGGCTTTCCACAGAAGATCAGGAAAAAGTAATCGGAAGATCAAAAGAAAATGATATTGAAATGTCTGATGATGTAAAGCCTTCCAACTCACATATTGCTTTAGCCAATATTGAAGGGGAGAATGGGGAAGAATTGAAAATTGTAAGAGATAATATGCCATTCGGAAATCCTTCCACAAATGAGTTTGGAACCTATTTTATTGCCTATTCAAGTACATTTTCGACAACTAAAAAAATGTTGACCCAAATGTTTATTGGTGATCCTCCGGGAAATTATGACAGAATTTTAGATTTCAGTACAGCAGTTACAGGAACGCTTTTCTTTGTTCCTACCAGAAATATGCTGGATGAATTCTCAGGATAAAATAGAAAAGGCTGTCTCAATCTGAGGCAGCTTTTTTTATTTTGTTGAGTATTACAAATAAATTTTTTTCAAAAATATTGTAACCTTTTTTTGTTTTAATTGTCTTTAGTATAGAAACAGCATAAGCATGAAACTTTTGTTCGGAAATAAAAAGAATGATTTGTTGAGCCTCCTGAAAAAACAGGATCCGGCTGCACAGAAGATTTTCTATGAACAGAATGTAAAGAGATTCCTGAGTGTAAGCAAAAGCTATGTAAGCGATTTATATCAGGCAGAAGATTGTCTCATAAAAGCGTTCTGTAAAATTTTTAAGCACATAGAAAGCTTCAGAGGAGAGTCGAACCTGGATAGCTGGGCAAGAAGAATTGTCGTGAATGAATGCCTGAATTTTATCAAAAGCCATAAAACAGTATTCTATCTGGATGAGATCAACCAATCCTTTCATGAAGATATCCATGAACCGGAGATTGATTGTGACTTTAATGCACAGGACCTTTTGGATCAGCTCCCTGATGCTTACAGAATGGTTTTTAACCTGTACGTGCTGGAAGGGTATTCTCATCAGGAAATTGCTGATACCTTGCAGATTTCAATAACTGTCAGCAAAACACAGCTGTTCAGAGCAAAAGAAAAATTAAGAAAGATCTACTTTCAACAACAAAAAAAAGTGAGAAATGAAAACGTTTAAAGATAATATTGAATGTCACATCAAAAAGCAGATTGAGGAAAGAGAAATTACTCCTTCACGTGATCTGTGGTCTGAAATTGATCTTCAGAACAACAATAATCACCGCTCCAAATCAAAAATCAACTGGTTTTTAGTGGCTGCATGTCTGATGTTGACATTGAGTTTAGGAGTCGTTCTGCTTTTTCTTAATCAGCCTTCAGAAATCCAACCGGAAATTGTAAAGCAAACAAGAAAAAATACTTCAGAAGAAATTATAAAAAATACTGTTCAGAATAGTGCTCCGTTGGCTGCTCAGAATCATGATAAAAAGGAAGTAAAGATAACAACACCTTCCCACGATAAAGAAGAAATGATTTCTGCAGTAACAATAGGTCAAAATAAACTTATTCCCGGAGAATCCACAGTAAAGAAGCCGGAAATACCTCAGATTTCTAATCCTAAACTTCTGGCAAAAGCTGATTCTTTGAAAACTCCGGTTAAAAAGAAAAAATATGTAGACCCTTCTACGCTCCTTTTTTCAGTAGAACATAAAGATGTTATTGAAAAAACAAAAGATGGAAGCAACGTGGCTACGACTATTGATTTGAATGCCAGATAATTTATCCGTAAAAAAATAAAAATTAATAATATGATCAAGAAATTAATCGTAATGGGACTGCTATGCTCTATTTCAGCATCATTCCATGCACAGAAGAAGGGACTGAATATTAACCTCTCTTCTAAAAAAGACACCGAAGTAAGCCCAATTGTAAAAGAAAAAGTAGAAGAATATGCTACGAAAATCAATACCATCATTCAGGAAGAGAAAAAATTGATGGAGGACGAACTTGTCGTTTTGCAGGCAAGAAACCTTGATAAAGCGGATTTTGACAGGGAGAAAGCTCAGATTGCAGACCGTTATTCTGAGAAGATGGATAAAAGAATTGATGAACTTGGATTTGATCTGGATGACGTTATTCAGAAACAGGTAAGATATTCACTTTTGAATACAGACGTTACTTCCAAAGAAGAGCTCAAAGAAAAGTTGTTGAAAAAATTCCGCCCCAGCAGAAGCTTTACAGGATATTTCTCATACGGAATCATGACTCTGACGAACAGCTCTCCAGATAACGACCTGGATAAAAACATCGGATATGCCAACAATCTGGAATTTGGCCTGAAACTGAACTATCAGCTCAGCAGAACAAGTCCGTGGGCCGTTATTTCCGGATTAGGATTTTCGTGGAGAACAGTAAGGGCAGATAACAATATGCTTTTTACAAGAAACGCAGATCAAGGGGTGGCTTTGGCTCAGTATAATGGGAATCTTGATAAAAGCAAGCTGAGAACCGGGTATATTATGGTTCCTCTTGGTATGCAGTATAACTTTTCCAAGCTTAAAAATGGTGGGATGGATGTTCAGTACAGAAGTTATTACACCGGATTTAAAATAGGAGCTAATGTATATGGTGGTGTGAAAATGTCTACCAATAATATTGTAAAAGGAAATGACGGAGAAACCAGAGACCGCGGAAATTATCAGGTAAATCCTTTCGTGTATGGAGCTCAGCTTACTTTCTCCTATAACAGCGTCAGTGTATTTGTTAAAAAAGATTTCAGCAACTTCTTTAAAGACAGCTATTTTAAAAATGATAAAGCATTAATATTCGGTTTAAGCATCGGATTAGATTAAATAACTATTGATAGTAAATTAAAAACTCCGGAAAAGCTCCCGGAGTTTTTATTATGGTTGAGGTAGAAAAGTCTTACTTTAAACTTCCTACCATATCTTCCGGTTTTACCCATTCGTCAAATTGTTCAGCTGTTAAAAGACCAAGATTAATAGCTTCTTCTTTCAATGTTGTTCCGTTTTTATGAGCTGTTTTAGCGATCTTCGCTGCATTTTCGTATCCGATATGAGTGTTTAAAGCGGTAACAAGCATTAATGATTTGTCTACAAGCTCTTTAATTCTCTCATGATTCGGTTCAATGCCTACAGCACAATGATCATTGAAAGAAATACATGCATCAGCGATCAATTGGGCAGATTGCAGGAAATTGTAAGCCATTACCGGTTTGAAAACATTCAGTTCATAATTCCCCTGAGTTCCGGCAAATGAAATTGTCGTATCATTTCCTAAAACCTGGGCACAAACCATGGTCATAGCTTCATTTTGAGTTGGATTTACTTTCCCTGGCATAATAGAAGATCCCGGTTCATTTTCAGGAATATGAATTTCCCCGATTCCCGAACGTGGCCCTGATGCCAGTAATCTTATATCCTGAGCAATTTTATACAAAGAAACCGCAAGTTGTTTCAAGGCACCATGAGATTCTACAATTGCATCATGAGCAGCAAGCGCTTCAAACTTGTTTTCAGCAGTAACAAAAGGATGTTTCGTAAACTGAGCAATATATTCAGCCACTTTTACATCATAGCCGTTAGGGGTATTCAAACCTGTACCTACAGCTGTTCCACCTAAGGCAAGCTCAGAAAGGTGAGGTAATGTATTTTTTAAAGCTCTCAATCCGAATTCCAGTTGTGCCACATATCCGGAAAATTCCTGTCCCAGAGTAAGCGGTGTAGCATCCATTAAATGGGTTCTCCCGATTTTTACAACATCTTTAAAGGCCTTTGATTTTTCAGCCAGCGTATTTTTTAGTTTCTCTACCGCCGGAATGGTTACTTCCACTACTTTTGTGTAAGCCGCAATGTGCATGGCAGTAGGATAGGTATCATTGGATGACTGGGATTTGTTGACGTCATCATTCGGGTGGATTTCAGATTTTTCACCTAATGTTCCGCCGTTGTTGACGTGAGCTCTGTTTGAAATTACTTCATTGACATTCATGTTCGATTGTGTTCCGGAACCCGTCTGCCAGATCACCAAAGGAAACTGGTCGTTAAGTTTTCCATCCAGAATTTCATCACATACCTTGGCGATCATGTCTCTTTTTTCAGCAGGAAGTATACCCAGATCTGTATTGGTATACGCTGCAGCCTTTTTCAGATAAGCAAAAGCTTCAATAATCTCATGCGGCATTGAACCTTCAGGTCCTATTTTAAAATTGTTTCTGGAACGTTCCGTCTGTGCGCCCCAAAGTTTGTCTGCAGGTACCTGCACTTCTCCCATGGTGTCTTTTTCTATTCTGTAATTCATATTATTTATTTGATTTTTCTTTTGTTAAAGTGAGATCCTTTATGTCATTCATATTCATTAACACATCATAGCTTATAAAACATGTAGGACCAACTGATTTTAAATTTAATTTCATCTTGTTTTGAGAAACGTCTGAAAGTATTATGTCTCCTGTAGAAAAGATACAATTCTCGTAACGTGGTGAAGAGAATTTGGCTTCTTTAATATGGATAACAAATTCATTTTTTTCATTAGCTGTTACATCAGATTTTAGAATTGTAAACTTCTCATTTTGAAAATTGATGAATGAAAACGTAACCGAATCAGGCGTTTTTTCCAAAATCTCAAACTTAATTGGATGGTCTTCAATTTCTCCGGTCCAAGTTCCCGAAAGCTGTATTGTACTTTCACACTGACCAAAGCTGTTACTGTACAATACGAGACAGAAAAAAATAATTAATATATTTTTCATTCAATTGAATTATGTAATTTTTAAATCTTTTACTATTACAATAACTTTCTATAAAGGTACTTATAAACTCACAAACCTCCAATTTATAATCATTATAAATATCAATTTAAATGACTGATTTTACTCATATTTTTTTAATGAGCCGTATTTTTGCACAAACAAAAATTGAATGGACTTTAGATATCAGGATCCGTATCCAATTCAGAAAGATGATACGGTGTATAAGAAGCTTACATCAGATTATGTAAAGGTTGAAAAACTGGGTGACAGAGAAATTTTAACAATTGATCCGAAAGGACTGGAACTATTAGCTGAAGAAGCTATGGCAGATGTTTCTTTCATGCTTCGTTCTTCACACCTGGAAAGCCTTAGAAGAATCATTGATGATCCTGAAGCTACAGATAATGACAGATTCGTTGCTTATAACCTTTTACAAAACGCTGCAGTAGCCGTTGAGGGAGCTCTTCCTTCATGCCAGGATACGGGAACGGCTATCGTAATGGGAAAGAAAGGAGAAAATGTATATACAGGAGTAGAGGATGGGGAATACCTGAGCAAAGGAATTTTCAATACCTATCAGAAAAGAAACCTAAGATATTCTCAGGTAGTTCCTTTGACCATGTTTGATGAGAAGAATTCAGGATCTAACCTTCCTGCACAGATTGATATCTATGCCAAAAAAGGAGATTATTACGAATTTTTATTCTTAACAAAAGGAGGAGGTTCAGCCAATAAAACATTCTTATACCAAAAGACGAAATCTTTATTGAACGAAAAGTCTCTTGAAGAGTTCGTTAAAGAAAGAATTTCAGACCTTGGAACAGCGGCATGCCCACCTTATCACTTAGCATTGGTAATTGGAGGAACTTCTGCAGAAGCCAACCTTGCGGCAGTGAAAAAAGCTTCGGCAAAATACTATGACCATCTTCCAACAGAAGGAAATGAGGCCGGACAGGCATTCAGAGATCTTGAATGGGAAGCAAAAGTACAGAAAATCTGCCAGGAAAGTGCTATCGGAGCTCAGTTTGGAGGAAAATATCTTACTCATGATGTAAGAGTGATCAGACTTCCGAGACACGCTGCATCTTGTCCTGTAGGAATGGGTGTTTCTTGTTCTGCGGACAGAAATATCAAAGGGAAAATCACAAAAGAAGGCATCTTCCTTGAGCAGTTGGAGCAGGATCCAAAAAGATTCTTACCTGATACTCCTCCACACTTAGAAGAAGCGGTTGAGATTAACCTGAATAAACCAATGCCGGAAATTCTTGCGGAACTCTCCAAATATCCGATCAAAACAAGATTGAAACTAAACGGAACATTAATCGTAGCAAGAGATATTGCACACGCAAAAATTAAAGAAATCATCGACAGCGGTAAACCAATGCCGGAATATTTCAAAAATCACCCAATCTATTATGCAGGACCTGCAAAAACTCCGGAAGGAATGGCTTCAGGAAGCTTTGGGCCTACTACAGCAGGGAGAATGGACGTTTATGTAGATGAATTCCAAAGCCACGGTGGAAGCATGATCATGCTGGCAAAAGGAAACAGAAGTAAAGATGTTACCAATGCCTGCCATAAATACGGAGGTTTCTACCTTGGATCCATCGGAGGGCCGGCTGCTATTCTTGCCAAAGACAATATTGTGTCTGTAGATGTAGTAGACTTCCCGGAATTAGGAATGGAAGCGGTAAGAAAAATCGAAGTAAAAGACTTCCCTGCATTCATTATTTCCGATGATAAAGGCAATGATTTCTTCGCAAATCTTGCTCACTAATTAGTTTAAAATGAAAATAAATAATAAAATAGAGCACTGATCTTTTGTGTAAAAAAGAAAAAAGCTTTATTTTTGCCTAAAATCTTAAAGAGAATGATAACGATATTATCAGCATTTTGGCCATTCTACCAGTTCCTTTGGACTATTTTCTTCATCACTATGTTCTTAGTGGGATTCTGGTGTATTTTTATGTTCTTCGGATTAGTAATCCCAATGTGGCTAACTGAAGGTTTGAAAGAGTATTTCGGAAAAGTAAAGCCTTTCGATCCTGAAGATATCAGAAGAAAGCTTATTACTGAGCAGGAAGGTGTAGAAGTTATCTATAACGAGCCTAAAGGAAACGGACCTTTCCTTCACGATCACGGACATCATCATTAATTGATTGTCATTGCTTTTTCACCTGAATTCTGAAAAAGTAATATCAAAGCAAAACAACATATACAAAACCGCTTAATTCGTTAGGCGGTTTTTCTATTTATTATTCCTGAGGCTTTCCGGAGACACTCCAAATTTCTTTTTAAAAGCCCGGGTAAAGTTTTGAAGATATTCATAACCGCATTCAATAGCGATTTCTTTGATCATAATCTCTTTGTTAGTAATCAGTTTCTTTGCCTTCAGCATTCTGAGTTCCGATATGTAATGAGCAATCGTTGTATGATACTGAGCTTTGAATTCCTTTCTGATGATGCTTTGATTCATCCCCATATATTTTCCAATTTCTTCCGCTTTTATATTCCTGTGGTAATTTTCATCAATGAATTTTCTGATCATTTCAGGAGTTTTAGGATTAGATTCCAGAATATTTTTCTCATTGAACTGCTCAAAAATCAGAATAAGAAGTTTGATGATCTTGGCTTCTATAAATAGCTTCTGCATAATTCCCTTTTTGGTATACCCCAGAATTTCCTTTACGATCATATGCATTTCGACGGTCATATCCGGCGGTGTTTCTTTATGAAGAAATATGAAATTATTGTGAGTCATGTTTTCCAGAATTTCTGCATTCTCACGGTTGAGATCCGGGTTGATGAGGTTGAAAATATATTGATAATTGATCTGTATGTGAAGAAATTTCAGAACTTCCTGGTTTTCTGTCCATAGCTCGGCAGTACTTTCTTGGGACGAATAATGGAGGATGTATTGATTTTTCTTAAAATAAAATTTCGTTCCGCAGTCATGTGCTTCCAAATTGATATAATCACTTAACAAAAAAAGAAGATTAAAGCTTGCCTTCCCTTCCAGCATATGAGATTTGAAGGTTTGATCAGGGCTAAGATCTTCCTGCATGATAATTTTGATGTCTTCGGATCTGAACAAAAGTCCACTTTTAGATGATTTCCTCATACAACACATTTTTACAGCCATGGTACAACTACTTAAGGGTAAAAGTCCTTCACAGGATAACCAAAAGTTCGTAAATGATAACTCGGGGTTAATTAAGTGAGGTACTTTTGTGCAAAATTAAATTAAATTTAGAATAATTAAAAATAATATTTTATATGTTTAGAGATTTACATTTTGCAATACAGAAAATCAGAACGGGACTATCGTTGCTGACGATTGCCGGAAGCTGCCTGTATGCTCAGCAATGGGAAAATGTTGGAGGCGTTCAGGATGTATCGGCAGGAGGAAGCAGCTTTAACAATTTAGTTATTGACAACTCAGGAAATTATTATCTCTCATATTATGATGTTTCCGTAGCCAAAGGTTCTGTTCAGAAATTTAACGGGAATTCATGGTCATATTTAGGAGGAAGTGCGGGAGTTACAACAGGAACAGCAACTTATAATTCATTGTCTATAAGTTCTAATGGAAACAGCCTTTATTATACCAATCAGCTTGGTTATCCGGAGTCAGGGATGGAAGTTCGTCTGTATACCGGATCCTTATGGTCTCAGCTTCCCAATGCTACAGACAGTTCTGTAAATTATCAGGCTTCTGCAGTATCTTCTGATAATATTATATTTACTTATGGATCTTATGGCTCCGGAACTGTGAAAAGATATGCTGCAGGTGCATGGGAACAGGTAGGAAATGCCGGTTTTTCAGGAGGTGCCGAATTTGCAGAAATGGTGATTGGAACCAATGATATGGTGTATACATGTAATGTTTCCGGAGGTTTAAAAGTATATCAGAACAGTACTGGTGCAGGCCCTTCACAAAACTGGAATCTGGTAGGAGGTGCTGCTGCAGATGCTTCTTCTTCAGGAGAACAATACAATGCCGATATCGCTTTGGATGGATCTAATACGATTTATGTAGCCTATGTTTCAAATTCAGGAGGCGGCAGAAAACTGAATGTTAAAAAGTTTGACGGAAACTCTTGGGTTCAGGTTGGAAATGCTAATTTTTCAGACGGAAAAGTTCAGCATGTAGCTTTGGCAGTGACAGAATCCGGGAAGCCATATGTGGTTGCCAGCCGTTTTGAAAATGACAATTTCCTGAGAAACACGGTTTATAAATTAGACGATTCACAAAACTGGGTTGCTTTCGGAGGTGACTTTGTCTCTGATGGTGAAGCTAAATACAACGATCTTGCTATAGATAAGGCAAACAATTATCTTGTCCTTGCTTATTCTGAAAATACTACAAAAGTGAAAAGAATTTCTCTGACGTTAAATCCTCAGACATGTAGCAATACAGACCCCGGAACCAATGCAGGAGATGTAGGTTGTGTAAGTTTTATGTATCGTGGTCAGCAGGTTGCTTATTCCACGGTAAGAGGTGCTGACGGAAAAATCTGGCTTCAGCAGAACCTTGGAAGCACACAGGTTGCTTCATCAATAGCAGACGCGAATTCATATGGAGATCTTTTCCAATGGGGTAGATGGGACGATGGACACCAGCTTAGAAATTCACAGACAGCACAAGCGCCTTCACCTAATACACCGGAAGGAATTGGTACTGTGGGAGGCGCATATATTGCAGGATCTCCGGCATGGTGGGCAGGTTTTGCAGGTTCAGACACATGGAATGGAGTAACAGCTTCACAAGCTAATGCCTCTACTGGGGTAGATCCATGTAAAGCTATAGGAGCGGACTGGAAAATGCCTTCACAGGCAGATTGGACGATTTTAATAGGAGCTGAAGGTATCGGTAACCCGGCAACAGCTTACAGCAGCAATCTTAAATTACCGGCAGGAGGATACAGAAGCTCCAGTGACGGGAACTTTACTTTCGTAGGCCAGAGAGGATATTTCTGGAGTTCAGATACATCAAGTTTAGGGGCGAAGTATCTGTATATCGGATCAACTATTGCCAATCCATCGGCTGGAGCTATGAGAGGACAGGGGTCTTCAGTAAGATGTATTAAACCTTCATCTTCTTTAGGTACTTCAGATATCAGGTTGAATAACGCAGTAACAGGAATGTATCCTAATCCAACGAAAGGAATTCTTACTGTGAAATCAGACTCTGCGATTGACAAAGTAAACGTTGTTAATGCAGTAGGACAAAAAATGAATGCACAGTTCTCAGATCATCAGATCAATATGACTGAACTTCCTTCCGGGTTATATATCGTGGAATTAAAATTAAAGAACAGACAATCCGTTTCTAAAAAGATTATAAAAGACTAACAGAATTGCAATAAGAAAGATTTTCGTCCAAAAAATAGTTCATTACAATTACTTTTATTGGGAGGCTCATGAAATTTTCATGAGCCTTTTTTTAATTTATTTTTTCCCCGGAAAATTGAAATATTTGATGCTGAGTGGACAAGAATACTCGTTATGAAGAAAAATTTATACTATATTCGATAAAAAATAAGAAATGAAAAAGCTTTATTCCGTTGTTTTTCTGTTGATTGCAATGGCTGTTTTTGGACAGATCAATTACTCCATCAGTCCAAATCCATTCAACGAGACAGATGCTGTTACCCTTACTGTTCCCGGAGATCAGATTGATGAGTCTGCATGGGGAGTTTCCAATAATGCCATTTATATCTGGACATGGTCTTTTGATACCAATTATCAGAACAGCCAGGATTGTCCTACCAATGGAAGCTGGAACAATTCCAATGATCTGAATAAGCTGAATTATAATGCAGCAACAGACAGTTATTCACTCACTTTTACACCCACTTCTTTTTATGGAAGAACAGGAATCGGAAGGTTTGGATTTTTATTGAAAGATAAAACAGGATCCCATCAGACCTCTCCGGACATATTTGTGAATGTGGGTACTTTAAGCTTAAATCTTACCAATCCGCTGGCTAATAGCCTGACTTCTGTTCCGGTAGGAAATGCTATCAATATTACAGCTGCGACAAATACCAACGCAACATTTCAGCTAAAAGCAAACGGAATTGTTGTCAACTCAACGACAACTCCTTCACAGTCTTATTCTTATAGTTATACCGTTACTCAGGATGCCAGTATGGAACTTGTTGCGACCCAGGGAACCAATTCTAAAGCTGCAACATTCATTTTACAGGTTCCAAGAAATGTTGTTTCAGAAGCCATTCCAAACTGGATTAAACAGGGGATTAATTATCATCCGACAGATCAGACCAAGGTAGGGCTTGCATTATATGCACCGGGCAAAAGTTTTGTACATGTCATCGGAAGTTTTAATAACTGGATGGTGAATGACACATATTTAATGAAGAGAGATACTACAAATCCGGATCTTTATTGGATTGAGTTAATTGGCCTGACTCCTCAGCAACTCTATACTTTCCAGTACAGAACAAATGATCTGAGAAAAGTGGCAGACCCTTATTCACCACAGATTTTATCTTCTTATGATGATGCTTGGATTTCAGCTTCAACCTATCCAAATCTACCAGCATTTCCTGCCGGCCAAGGGTTTGAAGTTTCAACATTTAAAACTGGTCAGGCCGCTTATAACTGGCAGACAACCAATTTTCAACGACCAGCGAAAGAAGATCTGGTGGTCTATGAATTATTATTGAGAGATTTCACACAGGAAAAGAACTGGCAGTCATTGATTAATAAAATTTCTTATTTAAAAAACCTAAAGATCAATGCAATAGAATTACTTCCCATCATGGAATTTGATGGCAATCTTTCATGGGGTTACAACACCTCTTTCCATTATGCACTGGATAAAGCCTATGGAACTCCTGAAAAATTCAAAGAATTTGTAGACCTGTGCCACCAGAATGGAATTGCGGTTATTCTGGATGTTGCATTTAACCACGCAACAGGACGTTCACCCCTGGTAAGGCTCTGGAATATAGATCCGGATGGTGATGGCTATGGAAATGTGGCTGCAGACAACCCTTATTTCAATCAGGTTCCGAAACATTCATACAATGTATTTAACGATTTTAATCATACAAGCCCTTCAACTCAATATTACGTTGAAAGATGTCTTCAGCAATGGCTGACAGAGTATCACATTGACGGATTCCGCTGGGATTTAACCAAAGGATTTACCCAAAGCTGCTCTGAAAATGATGAAGCCTGTACCAATGCTTATCAGCAGGACAGGGTTGACATTATGAAACATTATGCAGACAGGCAATGGGCAATTGATCCCAATTCATATATGATCTTTGAACACCTGGGAACGGATGCAGAAGAGCAGCAATGGGCAAACTACAGAGTAGCAGAAGGAAAGGGAGTGATGCTTTGGAATAAACAAACCGATCCTTATAACCAGAATACCATGGGATATAAAGACAACAGTAATTATGACAGAATGAATCATAGCCTTCATGGTTTTACCAATATGCGCGCTGTAGGGTATGGAGAAAGCCATGATGAAGAAAGGCTGATGTTTAAAAACCTTGCTTACGGAGCTGTTAATGGAAGTTATGATGTTAAAAATCTTAATACTGCTCTTGAAAGAATGAAGACTTTCGGAGCGACTTTCTTTACCATTCCCGGCCCGAAAATGATCTGGCAGTTTGGGGAATTAGGATATGAGTTCAGTATCAACAGATGTGCGGATGGTACCATCAACAACGGGTGCAGAACCGATGAAAAGCCTGTTGCATTCACTTTAAACTATGATACAAACGTAAACAGAAAAGCCGTGTATGATACATGGGCTAAAATAATTACGATCAGAAATACCCATCAGATTTTTAAAACTAAAACGTACAGTATAGAATCCAATAACCTGACTAATGATCCAAATGGATTGATTACGAGAATTTATCTGTATGATCAGGCTATAACAACCGGAATAAAAAATGTAGTGGTATTGGCTAATTATGATACCTCTGCAAAAAATGTTGTTCCTTACTTTCCTTACACAGGGCAATGGCAGAATCTGATGGATGATAATATCCTGAATGTAGCTTCTACCACAACTCCGATAACTTTACAGCCGGGAGAGTTCAGAATTTTCGGAAATTATGCAGGTACTCTGTCAACAACAGATCCAAACGCTGTACATAAATTATCGCTTCAGATTGCGGATAATCCGATACAAAACGGAGTCGCAAAATTAATTTTTAATAAAGCGAAAAACGGAGAAATTTTGATTTTTGATATGACCGGTAAAAAGCTGGATTCATTCAAGCTAAATAAAGAAAACGGAACTTATGAAATGAAAGTCAGCTATCCTGCAGGAACTTATCTGGTTCAGCTGAAATCGGAAACAGGAACTGCCATTCAAAAGATGATGATCAAATAAAAATAAACTATGAAGTTGTTTAGACTTATAAAAATGTTGAATATATTAAAACCATTAAGAAGGATTTAAGAAATAAAGTGTAGTTAAGATGAATCATTCTGATTTTTAAGCTTAAAGCGAAGCTTATCTTAATACTCTTATCGTCTTAATATCATCTTAATGTTTCAAAAATAAAACTTTACACAAGTTCTATAAAATAATAAAGCAGATTTGCAGTACAGCAGATCTGCTTTTTTGTATATTTAAAAAATTAGTCTACTTTTGCAGTAGATTTATCAAGAAAGGTGGAGGGATTTGGCCCAAAGAAACCTTAGCAACCTGCATGATTCCAGAAGTGTAAAGGTGCTAATTCCAACCCTGAGGGGGAGATAAGTGAAGTCAATATTCTTATATGAATTCCATTTCTTGAAGTCTTGTATATCTGCGGAAATATCCGTCAGACTGTTATTATTAATTGGCAAGAACAAAAATGAAAAAATTAAGTACAGCGGTATTATTGCTTGGGGCCGTTTTGGCTGCTGCTCAGGAAAACGAGGAAAAAGGAAAACAAATCGAAGATATTATCATCGTTGGAAACCGTAATGTCAAAAGAACAAAACTGGAAACACCGGTTCCTGTAGATGTTATCAATATTGACAAAATCCAAAGGAGTTCTCCGCAAATGACGGCTCAGGATCTTCTGAATTATGTGATCCCATCCTTTAATGCAGTGAGGCAGTCTGCTTCTGATGGTACAGAACATATTGATCCTGTAACTTTAAGAGGAATGGGTCCCGACCAGGTTCTCGTATTGCTTAACGGGAAAAGAAGACATACAACCTCTTTGGTCAACTATCAGAATACCGTGGGAAACGGTTCTGTAGGAACAGATCTGAGCACAATTCCTGTCATTGCTATTGACAGAATAGAAGTGTTAAGAGACGGTGCAGCAGCACAATACGGGTCTGATGCCATTGCAGGAGTAATCAATATTATTCTTAAAAAAAATGCAGGAGCTTCAGCAAGCCTTACTTACGGATTGACCGGGAGAAATGATGGAGACACTTACCAGGCGGGAGTCAATTACGGAACTTCATTAGGAAAAAAAGACGGGTATATCAACCTTTCCCTGCAGTTAAGCCACAGAGGAAAAACTACTAGAACTCAAAATCACGATTTAGATATTTTCGGAGATAATTTCGCTTATGAATTTGCAGGTGACGCTGAAGCCGTAAAAGCTGCCAGAGCTGCGGATGATGCAGAAATTGAAAAAAGAGGATTAACCCGTGATGATTTCAATTTTCAGATCGGAGATGCCCAAATTAGACAGGGACAGTTGTTTTTCAATTCAGAATACCCTTTTAATGATAATTTTAAAGTATATTCTTTCGGAGGCTTTAGTATTAAAGAAGGAAAAGGCTTTGGTTTCAGAAGACTGCCGAGCGAAAAGTCTAATGTAGTTTCATCCATTTATCCGAATGGTTTTCAGGCCACTCTTGGATCTCAGGTATATGATATTTCCTATGCTGTAGGTGCAAAATATAATGTCAATGACTGGCTGTTTGACATAAGTAATACATTCGGCAGCAATACCTTCAATTATAACGTAAGCAATACCAATAATGCTTCCCTGGGAGCAAAATCTCCAACCCGGTTTTATGCAGGAGCCCATAGCTTCCTTCAGAATACTGTTAATCTTGATGTTTCAAAAAATATAAAACAATTCAATATTGCTTTCGGGGGAGAATTCAGATTTGAACAATACCAGATCAAAGCTGGGGATGAAGCTTCTTATACCCAATATGACATCAATGGAAATGTTGCCACTGAAGGATCGACAGTGCTTGGTGCAGGTGGTTCTCAATCCTTTATCGGATTTTCTCCAAACAATGCCTTGAAAAAAGACAGACATTCAACGGCCGTGTATGCGGATGTTTCGTATGATTTAGATAAAAAACTGAATATTGATGCGGCTGCCAGATTTGAAAATTATTCAGATTTCGGAAATACCTTGAATGGAAAGCTTGCCGTCCGATATGAGTTCGTAAAAAATTATGCAATAAGAGCAGCGGTTGGAACGGGGTTCAGAGCGCCTTCGCTTCAGCAGCAGTATTTCAATAACTCATACGCGGATATCTCTACTTCCGGCTCAAAGATTGTTACCAAAGGAATATTCAGTAACGATAGTGAAGCTGCCAGAATTCTTGGATTTGATAAGCTCAAACAGGAAACTTCTATCAATGCGAGTGCTGGATTTACGCTGAAACCTTTAAACAACTTGACGATCACCATAGATGGATACTGGATTAAAGTGAAAGACAGAATTGTGGTTACCAGCAATATTACAGATTCAAGGTTAGACCAGTTTAAGGTAGAAAGCGGAAGATTTTTCGCCAATGCTATTGATACAGAAACAAAAGGAGTAGATGTAGTGGTTTCTTATGATTGGATTCTCGGGAATGGAAAATTGAATATGAATCTTGCCGGAAATTACACAGAAACAAAAATTACAGATTTCCATTTTCCTGAAAACTTAGGAACACCTCAGGATCAGTTTTTTGGTCCCGATCAGATCAATATCATTGAAACACTGTCTCCAAAAACCAAGGCTTCATTAGGATTAAATTATGGAATCGGGAAATTCAATTTTCTCGTAAGAAATACTTATTTTGGTAAAGTAATAAGAGATGGTTATCCATTTGGAGGAGTACAGGAATTTTCCCCAAAAGTAGTGACTGACATCAGCGTTGGCTATGATATCACAAAAAGTATCAACCTTACGGTAGGAGCCAATAATGTATTTGATGTCTTTCCGGATCGCCAGATTTATGAAAATTCATACTATGGAGTATTCAAATATGCACCGGTTCAGATGGGAACACTGGGGAATTATTTCTTCGGAAGACTTAATTTTAACTTTTAATCATTAAATGAGTACTACCTCACATCAGATTGGCTGGAAAACAGCCGCTGCAATTGTCGTTTCCAATATGATAGGAACCGGGATTTTTACAACGCTGGGATTTCAGTTATCTGATATTACCAATACCTACAGTATTTTCCTGTTATGGGCCATCGGGGGAATTCTTGCTTTGTTCGGGGCTTTTTGCTATGCCGAATTAGGTTCACATTTCAAAGGGAACGGAGGCGATTTTATCTATCTTAAAGAAACCTATCATCCTTTGTTTGGATATCTGATAAGCTGGGTTTCTCTGATTATTGGGTTTTCCTCTCCTGTCGCACTGGCAGCATTGGCCATGTCAAAATATCTTTCCGTATTTGATTATACCTTTGGAAACGGTTTTGCGATTGCCGCTATTTTTCTCGTGGCAGTTTCATTATCATTCAGCTTAAAAACATCCAGCAGATTTCATAACTTTTTCACCTTCATTAAAATAGCCTTTATAATTGTCCTGATCATCCTTGGCGTTGGACTTTCAGAATCTCCACAGTTTGGCAACAGTTTGAATTTCAGTGACAGCTGGCAGAATGAGATCATGCTTCCTGCATTTGCTACTTCTCTTGTATTTGTTACCTATTCCTACACAGGCTGGAACTCAGCTTCTTATATTGCGGGAGAAATAAGGGACGTTCAGAAAAACCTTCCCAAATCTTTGATCATTGGAACCGTTTTCGTGACGGTAAGCTATATTCTGGTGAATTATATTATGCTGAAACACGCCCCTGTAAGTCAGCTGGCGGGAAAAGAAGATGTGATGGGTGAAGCGGCTGTCAATATGTTAGGTCCTGCTTTTGGAAAGATTGTCAACGTTTTTATTGCTTTGCAGCTGGTTGCAACAATTAGCGGATATTTATGGGTTGGTTCAAGGTTGACACAGGCTTTTGCAAAACATACCTACATTTGGAAGCCATTATCAGCAGGCAATTCAAGAGGAATTCCTGTAAGAGCCATTTTTGCCCATGCAGTCATTGCGACGGTTATTATTCTAACGGGAAGTTTTAAAGAAATTTTTGTTTACACCGCTTTTATTTTACAGCTTTTTGCGAGTCTGGCAATTTCTACCGTTTTCTTCCTGAAGAAAAAAGACAGGAAAATTTTTAAGTCGAACGCTTTCCATATTTTTCCGGTTGTTTTTCTATTGTTCAGCATCTATATTCTCTATTTTACTTTTATTCATAATCCTAAAGAAAGCCTTATAGGAGTGGGGATTATTGCAGTAGGAATTGTTTTATATTGGGTTGACTGGAGACTTTCTAAACAATATCAGAGCAAGTCTTAACTGTACAGAAATACTGACAGGGAAATTTGGAAATCCACCTTTTTACAGTTTTGCTCCCTTTATCCCTAATGCTCAAAAATTTATGATCATCAGTAATTTTAATTTTGAATTAATAATCCTTATCTTTGCACCCACAAAATTTCTACAATGTCTAAATCATTAATTCCAAAATTAGAAGCTATAAAACAAAGATATAATGAGGTTGCAGACCTTATTATACAGCCTGATGTCATTTCAGACCAAAAAAGATATTCTTCTTTGAACAAAGAATATAGTGATTTGGGAAAAATTGTAAGAGTTTACGATCAGTACAAAGGGGCCCTGGACAGTATTGCAGAATCTGAAGAGATCATTGCAGACGGATCAGACAGAGATCTGGTAGATCTGGCTAAAGAAGAAAAGCTGGAAGCTCAGGCTAAACTTCCGGGATTGGAAGAAGAGCTGAAAGTATTACTGATTCCTAAAGACCCTGCCGATGACAAAAACGTTATCGTAGAATTACGTGCCGGAACAGGTGGTGATGAAGCGGCTATTTTCGTAGAAGATATCTACAGAATGTATACCATGTATTTCAAAACAAAAGGATGGAGACATGAAGTGACAGATTCTAACGAAGCAGCAAAAGGATACAAAGAATTGATCATGAAAGTGGAAGGAGAAGGAGTTTACGGAATCATGAAATTCGAGTCCGGAGTTCACCGTGTACAGCGTGTACCTGAAACAGAATCTCAGGGAAGAGTACACACTTCTGCCATTACCATTGCTGTTCTTCCGGAAGCTGAAGAAGTAGATTTTGAACTGAATCCTGCTGATATTGAAATGCAGACTTCCCGTTCAGGAGGTGCCGGAGGTCAGAACGTAAACAAGGTTGAAACGAAAGTTCAGCTTACCCACAAACCGTCAGGACTTGTTGTGGTTTGTCAACAGGCTCGTTCTCAGCTGGCTAACCGTGAGTTGGCAATGGAAATGCTAAGAACAAAATTATACGATATCGAATTGCAGAAAGTACAGGGAGATATTGCCGCACAACGTAAATCTATGGTTTCTACCGGTGACCGTTCTGCAAAAATTAAAACGTACAATTACCCGCAAGGTAGAGTTACAGACCACAGAATCAATAAGTCTATGTACAATCTGGACGCTTATATGAACGGAGATATTTCTGAAATGATTGATGCCGTAATCATGGCGGAAAATGCAGAGAAAATGAAGGGAGAAGAAGAAAATTATTAAAATTAAAACAAATAAAAATAAAGCCTCTGATCCTTCAGGGGCTTTGTTTTTTCAAATGACTAAATGTAAAAATATCAACTATGAAAAACTACAAAATTATTTTCCTGCTGCTTACCATGATGGGGCAGCAACTTATCGCTCAAACTGAAGTGAAGAAACCTAAAGAAGCTTTTGAATTATTTTTCGGAACTTTTGTAAATAATGACGAAGCGTCATTGAATAAGCTGAATGATTACCTGAAACCGACAGTAGAAGGACAGAATGCTTACCAGGTAGATTTTAAAGAAACCTCAAAAGAAATGATGAATGGCAGCGTAGAGAATTTTCTGTCTGCTTTCCCTAAAGCAACAGCCGCTGCATGTAAAAAAGAGGCGGAGGAATATTTCACCGCAATGTTTGGAAATTTTAAAACAGGTAAACTGACTGTTAAAAATGTAAAAGTTGTTCCGAATGAATATGTTGAAGGACAAAAAATTGCAGAAATAAATTATTCTGTAAGCTTCCTTGTTCCTTCAAAGCTAACCTCGGGACCAAAAGGTGATCTGAATAAAATAAAAGCTGAAGATCTTAAAAAGTATCTTATTCAGGCAGTTCAGGATTTTAAGAATGCTGATAAAACAGTAACAACCGACCAAAATTTTACGCTTTACGAACTTAAAGAAGGCGATAAAATATATTATTGGAACGGAAGTCCCGATGAGATTGTTACCAATCTTACCGATTTCTATTTTGAAAGCTTCGGAGCCAATGAATAGTTGAAAAGCTCATTCAAAGAATAAAAGTCCCGATAGATCGGGACTTTTTTGTTATCTATTTAATAGAATTATAAAAGCTCGAGAATTGCAGGATCTGTTAATGGGGAGCCTCCTTGTACAGGACCTATTTTGGCTTCTATCTGCTTTGAAAAATTATTAAGTGCATCTCTATCTAGCATAAAATTGATAAATTCAGTTGGAGAAGTATTTGGATAGGTTTTGTAACTTTTGTACTCTGCTTTATCAGGCATATCATCTCTTACTGACCATTCTCCCCATAATCCCTGCATTTTTTTAGAAAGGATCCATGTCATGTACAGCTTGGCGGCAGCTTTGTGCTTCGTGGTTTTGAAGATGGCTCCCGTTTGTGCCCATGTTAAAAAATGATCTTTCACAGGAAGTACTACCTGTGCTCCTCCGTCTAAAGATTTATCAAAAATACCTGCAGTTCCCATAGTGGCGAGCTTGTTTCCTTTTCTTACTTGAGCAGTTGGTGCTGCGGTTCCTCTTATCCATTGAGGTTTTTGATGAATAAGCTTATCAATATATTCCCAGCCATATTGATCTACAATTTTCTTATAAAGATATAAGACAGCATCATCGTCATGAGGATAGGTTAATATCAGATTGTTTTTATATTGAGGAGTTAATAAATCTGCATAGGACTGAGGTATATTCGGTACAAGTGATCTGTTGGCGATCATGGCAAATGTTACCATATAGACTGGGGTAAATGCACCATCTGGATCTTTTATGTTATTGGGAATCTGCTCTCCCCCGAATGGTTTGAAATTTTCAAGAACACCTTCACTTTTCCAACGATGGAAATCGTGAACAGTCTGTAATTGTACAACATCTGGGACTAATGTATTGCTAGCAAGCTGTTGGTCAACCTCTGCATCTAAAAATTTTGAAAGATCTACTCTTACATTTATTTTAATATCGGGAAAATCTTTCTCCCATTCATTTCTTATCCAATCTAACCGACCAGGTGCATCTCCACCTCCCCATATTGTTATTTCTTTGTCCACGGTCTTTGCTTCATTATAAAGCCGTTGAATTTCATTCATTTCTGCCTGTTCAGGAGTATTAGTATTATCCTGTTCATTATTGCATGATAGAGCAATAATACTTGTAATAAGAATTACAAAAACTTTTTTAATCATTGTGTTTTTTTGGTTGGTTAATAAAAATTTGAATTCATAAAAAAAAACAAATATAGAATTTTAAATGTAACAACGTTTATTACATTTAAAAAAAGATGAAATTTAACATTATTTTAATATAGATTACAAGGAAATAAGGTCTGTTTTTTTGTTTAATATACTTTACGTATTTTTGAGAAAAACCGATCAATATGAATTTTAAACCTATATTGTTAACAGCTGGAGTTTTATTTTCAGCATCTTTTTATTCTCAGAAAATGAATTATCCTAAAGCGTTAAAAGGAAGCCAGACAGATACCTATTTCGGAACTGCTGTTTCTGATCCCTTCAGAGATTTGGAAAATGATTCCGAACCTACAAAGAAATGGGTAGATGAAGAAGTAGCTTACAGTCAGAATTACCTTTCAAAAATTCCGTTCAGGGATAAAATTAAAAATCAGCTGAAGGAAATCTGGAATTATGAAAAAATTTCAGCTCCTTTCAAAGAAGGAGATTATACTTATTATTATAAAAACGATGGTTTGCAGGCACAATCTGTTTTGTACAGAACAAACAACAAGACCAATGCTACAGAAGTATTTTTAGATCCGAATAAATTTTCGGAAAAAGGAACTACTTCGCTTTCCAATCTTTCATTCAATAAAAAAGGAAACCTTGCGGCTTATTCTATTTCTGAAGGCGGAAGTGACTGGAACAAGATTATTATCATTGATGCTGTTACCAAAAAACAGATTGATGAGACTTTACTGGATGTAAAATTCAGCGGGATTTCATGGCAGGGAGATGAAGGATTCTACTATTCAAGCTACGATAAGCCAAAAGAAGGAACAGTGCTTTCCGGTATGACAGACAAGCATAAAGTATACTTTCACAAATTAGGGACGAAACAGTCTGAAGATCAATTGATCTTCGGAGGAGAAAAAACGCCAAGAAGATATTTAAGTGCCGGCGTTTCTGAGGACCAGAGATACCTGATTATTTCTGCTGCTAATGCTACCAATGGTAATGAATTATACATAAAAGACCTTCAGAAAAGAGGTGATTTTGTACAAATAGTAAATGGGTTTGATATCAATGCCAGCATTGTAGATACACAAGGTGATGACCTTTTCATTTTCACCGATAAAGATGCTCCGAATATGCGTCTTGTAAAAACTACGATAAGCAATCCTGCTCCTACAACATGGAAAGATGTAATCCCACAAACTGAAAATGTATTGGGAATTTCTACAGGCGGAGGCTATTTCTTTGCAACCTATATGATTGATGCTATAGATCAGGTAAAACAGTTTGATAAAACAGGAAAACAGGTTAGAGAAATTACACTTCCCGGTAAAGGAAATGTTTCAGGATTTGGAGGAAAAGAAAAAGAGAAAGATGTTTACTTTTCTTTCAGCAATTATATTACACCGGGAACCACTTATAAATTCAATGTAGACTCAGGAAAATCTGAAGTGTATCAAAAGCCTAAAGTGAAGTTTAATCCGGATGATTATGTTTCAGAACAGGTATTCTATACTTCAAAAGACGGTACAAAAGTTCCTATGATGATCAATTATAAGAAAGGAACTAAACTTAACGGTAAAAACCCTACGATCCTATATTCTTATGGAGGTTTTAACATCAGCTTACAGCCTTCATTCTCTGTAGTCAATGCGATTTGGATGGAAAATGGAGGAATTTATGCCGTTCCAAACATCCGTGGAGGAGGTGAGTATGGTAAAAAATGGCATGATGCAGGAACAAAGCAACAGAAGAAAAATGTTTTTGAAGACTTTATTGCTGCCGGAGAATATCTTCAAAGCAAAGGATATACTTCAAAACAATACATGGCTCTTTCAGGAAGATCAAATGGAGGATTATTGGTTGGTGCAACAATGACGATGAGACCGGACCTGGCAAGAGTGGCTTTCCCGGGAGTAGGAGTGTTGGATATGTTAAGATATAACAAATTTACTGCTGGAGCAGGATGGTCTTACGATTATGGTACTGCAGAAGACAGTAAAGAAATGTTCGAATATCTTAAATCCTATTCTCCAGTACATAATGTAAAAGCAGGAACTTGCTATCCATCAACAATGATTATCACCAGTGATCATGATGATAGAGTAGTTCCGGCACACTCGTTCAAATTTGGAGCAGAACTTCAGGAAAAGCAAGCGTGTAAAAATCCTATTCTTTTGAGAATTGAAAAGAATGCAGGTCACGGAGCCGGAAGAGCCACAGATCAGGTTATTAGTGAAAATGCAGATCTTATATCATTTGCTTTATTTGAGATGGGAATAAATAAATAACTCTAAAAAGAATAATATTTAAAAAAACAGTCAATTTTATTTAAAATTGACTGTTTTTTTTATGCGGTTGTGTTTATAATTCTTATTTTTATGCCGGATATTTAAAGTTTATTAATTCTAAATTAATTAAGTAATTATGAAAAAAAGAATTTTACTGGTTTGTGCATTGGCTGCCGGGCTGTCCAGCTTTAATGCACAGAGGTGGGAACCGGCCTCACAAAGGACATCAGAAATCAGAAAAGAAGTAGAAGTTCAGTATTCTTACAGATTTGATTTGCAGTCGCTTAGAAACATTTTAAAAGATGCTGTAGAAACAGGGAAAGGAGCTCAGGCTGTTATTGTATCTCTCCCTACAGCAGAAGGAAAGATTGAAAAGTTTGCGGTATATAGTGATCCTGTTATGGAAAAATCTATGGCTGACAGATACCAATTGGGATCTTATATAGGAGTAGGGGTTGATGATCCCGGCAAATATGTAAGATTCAGTACTGCACCTACTGAAATGCAGTCAATGATTATCAAAGATGGAAAATTCCAGTTTATAGAACCTATTACTACAGATAAGCAGGTATATGGAGTTTTTTACAAAACAAAAAGAACAGATGCTGATCATGGCTTTGAATGTTCTACAGAAGAAAAAAGCTTAAAAGATATAAAGTCTTTGGAAGCTTTCGGGAAAAAAAATCTTTCTAATGTAGGAATTACAAACAGACCGGCAAGTACAAAATACAGAACGTATAGATTAGCGCTTTCAACAACAGGAGAGTATACCAAGAAATTTGATCCGTCTGGAGGAATAGTCAATACGGTTACTCAGATGAATGCTACGATGACCCGTGTAAACGGTATTTTCCAGAAAGATTTTGCCATCAAACTTATTATTCAGGATCTTCAGAATATTATCTATACTGACCCTGCAACTGATCCTTATACAGGGAATTTAAATCTACAGCTTCAGCAAACTTTAACAAGTGTGGTAGGAAATGCTAATTACGATATGGGGCATGTTTTCAATGCTTCCGGAGGTAATGGAAATGCTGGTTCTATCGGATCTACATGTGTTGATCCTGCAACCCCTACTTCATTGGCAAAAGGATCTGCATTTACACAGAATACAAATCCGGTAGGTGACTCTTTTGATATTGACTATGTTGCTCATGAAATGGGACATCAGCTGGGAGGTAACCATACATTCTCACATGTTTCAGAAGGTTCAGGAGTAAATATTGAGCCGGGAGGAGGAACTACTATTATGGGATATGCCGGAATTACAGGAGATAATGTTCAGGATTTTACTGATGCTTATTTCCATTATTCTTCTGTTAATCAGATTCTTAATAGTTTAGACAGCAAACCTGGATGTGGAACATCAGAAAATATAACAACAAATACGGCTCCGGTAATTTCAGCTCTTCCTGCTTACAGTATTCCAAAAGGAACTGCATATTATCTTGATGCTTCTGCTACAGATACTGATCCTATTAAGTATACTTGGGAACAGTATGATAGTGTTGATTCTTACAACTCAATCTCAGGAGACAGCGGTTGGGGATATAATGCTCAAGGTGCTTTGACGAGATCTTATTTTGGTACAGCAAGCGGAAGAAGATACTTCCCAAGTCTTCCTGTAGTAATGGGAGGATCTTTAACTGATAAAACGAAATGGGAAACTGTTTCTTATATTCCAAGAGTACTTAAATACGCAGTAACTGTTAGAGATGAGAATGCTGCTAAACCAATGCTGGTATCTGCTGAAACTACAGTAACTGTTACCAATGACGGGCCTTTTAAATTTAGTGGTCTTATTGATAATACTACATTATATAACAATGCAGCCAATACAATTTCATGGGATGTAGCTAATACCAACGCTGCGCCTTATAATGCTGCTAATGTAAAAATTGAATATACCACAGATCTTGTTAACGGATCAACATGGACAGAGCTTGTAGCTTCTACTCCTAACACAGGAAGTTATACAGCTCAAATGCCTTCTGGTTTAACAGGACCTGTTAAATTGAGAATTTCTGCCATTGGAAATGTATTCTACGCTGTATCTCCTAAGATTATAGTTGGAGCTGCTCCTACTTCAACTACAGACGCTCCAACAGGGGTAGGTTCAATCGCTGCAGGGATTTTGAAAACATCTGCTACTATCGGATGGAATAGTGTACCAGGTGCTACATATGCTATCAAATATAGAAAACTGGGAGAAACTAACTGGACAAATACTACCAGCGCTACTAATTTTGTATCGTTGAGCTCTCTTGAAGACGAGACTAACTATGAAGTTCAGGTGGCTGCAGTAGTGAATACAGTTCCCGGAACATATTCTTCTACTTATGCGTTCAAAACAAAAGGCTTAAGAACTGGTTCAGACTATTGTTTAATGACAACAGGTGGAAATAGCTTTGCAAGCTTTAGCTTTAACAGTGGTTTAGCTCAATTAAACTTAGCGAACTTAGCGTATTCTCAATTAACTTATAAAACTATTTTCAGTACTTATCAGGATTTTACTGAAGATGTAACAAAACAGGTTAATTTGACCAAAGGAACACAATATACATTGTCTTATTTCAATGTTGGTAACACAGCAGGTTATAATGACAAAATGGAAGTTTGGATTGACTTTAACAGAAACGGAGTTTTTGAAGCTTCAGAGAAAATAGGTACTAAAACAACTGTTCCTCCAGCAAATGGACAATATACAGGAACTATGGTATTCACTGTACCAGCTACTGCATATGCAGGAGATAAACTCTTAAGAATGAGAGTGGCAAATACTTTCTTTAATGCAGCTACAGGACCATGTGGCAGCCCATCAGTTCCGGTACAGGGAGGTGGTGTTATTTCACAAGGTTCATTCAAAGATTTCTCTGTAAAAATTTCAGAAACTCTTGCGGTAAATGAAACAAAAGACGTTAAATCAACTGAAATTTCAATTTATCCTAACCCTGCAGATACTTTCGTGGAAGTGAAAAATCTTAAAGGTAAGGCAGATTACAAAATCTATACTGCTGACGGAAGATTAGCTCAGGAAGGTCAGATTGATGGACAAAGAATTAATGTTGCTTCATTAATCAAAGGAATGTATGTGATCACGATAAAAGATGACAAAAACACTTACAATACGAAGCTTATCAAAAAATAAGCAGACGATATATCAATAAGAAAGGCCGGGCATTTGTCCGGCCTTTTTCTTTTGCTAAATTGAAGTAAAACAGAACGTTAACAGAAGTTTCATGTTTCGTTCAAAAAAATTAACTTTACGGGGACAAAAATAATTGGAATGCGAAAGACAATTTCTGTGAAAAAACCGGATTTTAATGTATTACCTCAGGAAAGAGAGATTTACAATTTTGAAAAAGACGGGCTTGAACTCAAATCATCTTATGAGAAAAAAGATGTAAAAGATGAATCATTAACGCAGACTTCTCCAGGAATTGCTCCTTATCTGAGAGGACCGTATTCTACGATGTATGTACAGAAACCTTGGACGGTTCGTCAATATGCAGGGTTTTCTACTGCCGAAGAATCCAACGCTTTTTACAGAAGAAATCTTGCCGCAGGTCAGAAAGGACTTTCGGTGGCATTTGACTTGGCAACGCACAGAGGATATGATTCTGATCACTCAAGAGTGGTGGGTGACGTAGGAAAAGCAGGAGTTGCCATCGACTCTGTGGAAGACATGAAAATCCTTTTCAATGAAATCCCACTGGACCAGATTTCAGTATCCATGACCATGAATGGGGCGGTACTTCCTATTTTGTCTTTCTATATCGTAGCAGCAGAAGAGCAGGGAGTAAAACAGGAACTGCTTTCAGGAACCATTCAAAATGATATTCTGAAGGAGTTCATGGTAAGAAATACCTATATCTATCCGCCGGCACCTTCCATGAAAATTATCGCAGATATTTTTGAATACACTTCGCAAAACATTCCAAAATTCAATTCTATTTCCATTTCCGGATATCATATGCAGGAAGCGGGTGCCACACCGGTACTTGAAATGGCTTATACGCTGGCCGATGGTCTTGAATACGTAAGAACAGGAATAAAAGCAGGAATGAATGTAGACGATTTTGCTCCAAGACTATCTTTCTTCTGGGCAATCGGGATGAATCATTTCATGGAAATTGCTAAAATGCGTGCCGCAAGATATATCTGGGCAACCCTTTTAAAACAGTTTAATCCTCAGAATCCAAAATCTCTGGCATTAAGAACCCATTCCCAGACGTCCGGATGGTCTCTGACAGAGCAGGAACCTTTCAATAATATTACAAGAACAGCCATTGAAGCTTTGTCTTCAGCTTTAGGAGGTACACAGTCTCTCCACACCAATGCACTGGATGAAGCCATTGCTCTTCCTACAGACTATTCAGCAAAAATTGCAAGAAATACACAGATCATTCTTCAGCAGGAAAGCGGAATATGCGATGTGGTAGATCCGATGGGAGGAAGTAACCTGGTGGAAAGCCTTACTCAGCAAATGATCGAAGAAGCGATGAGGTACATTGATGAGGTAGAGCAGGAAGGAGGTATGACCAAAGCCATCGAAGCCGGAATTCCCAAAATGAGAATTGAAGAAGCTGCTGCTAAAAAACAAGCTAAGATCGACAGTGGAGAAGAATTCATTATCGGAGTGAATTCATTCAAATCCTCATTGAAACAGGACCAGATAGAAATCTTAGACATTGATAATACAGAAGTTCGCAGAAAGCAGATCGAAAGATTAGATACTATTAAAGCTGAACGAAATAAAGCTGCTGTTGAACAAATCCTGAATGAGATCCGTGAAAGCGCAAAAACAGGAAAAGGAAATCTTCTGGCATTATGTATCGAAGCAGCAAGAAGAAGAGTTACCCTTGGCGAAATGAGTGATGCTATGGAAGAAACCTTTGGAAGATATAAAGCAAATATTAAAACAATCTCTGGTGTATACGCAATGAATGCCGGTAAAAATGAATACTTTGAAAAAGCCCTTCATCTGACTCAGAAATTTGAAGAAGAAGAAGGACGCCGCCCAAGACTTATGGTAGCTAAAATGGGACAGGACGGACATGACAGAGGTGCGAAAGTAGTAGCCACAGCATTTGCCGATATGGGATTTGACGTAGATGTCGCTCCATTATTCCAGACACCGGAAGAAGTAGCTAAACAGGCCGTGGAAAATGATATCCATATTTTAGGAGTTTCTTCACTGGCTGCCGGACACAAAACATTAGTTCCGCAGGTAGTGGAAGAATTATCCAAACTGGGAGCAGATGATATCACCATCGTTGTAGGAGGAGTAATTCCCCAACAGGATTATGAATTCCTATATGCCAACGGTGCAGACTTTATTTTCGGACCTGGAACCAACCTGCCGAAATGTGCAGTAGAAATTTTAGAGAGGTTTTTAGAAAAATAAACAGAAAAGCTTTAATTTCAATTTGAAATTAAAACACATCCTATGAATCTGAAAAATATAATAAAGCCTACGAGGAAAAAACTGTTTCTTCTCGTAGGCTTATTTATTATCGCTGGTATTTTCCTGTTAGCTTCGGGGAAGAAAAATAGATCCATACAAAGCTCGAAGATCATTGCAGATACTACTTTGGTTAAAAAACATTTGACAGCGCTTACCCAAACACCACAATTCAGAAACCATAAAAATATAGACCAGCTTAATACAATCGCAGACTATATCCATCAGACTTTCAATACCTATGGCGACAGCACTGCTTACCAGGAATATAAAGTGGATGGGAAAATATATAAGAACGTAATTACTTCCTTTGGAACAGAAAACAAAAAACGAATCATTATAGGAGCTCATTACGATGTTTGCGGAGATCAGCAGGGTGCAGATGATAATGCAACCGGAGTTACAGCCCTCTTGGAGCTGGCAAGAATGCTTAAAGGACAAAAGCTGAAGTACAGAGTTGATCTTGTAGCTTACACATTGGAAGAACCTCCTTATTTCAGGACTGAAAATATGGGAAGTTATGTCCATGCAAAATACTTAAAAGACAATAATATCGATGTGTATGGGATGGCCAGCGTGGAAATGATTGGATACTTCAGAGATGAAAAGGGATCGCAGAGCTTTCCTTTAGGCATTCTTTCATGGTTTTACGGTGATAAAGGAGACTTTATTACTTTGGCTAAAAAGTTCAGTGGGGCAGGTCCGTTTGTAAAAAACTTTATCGACAAATTTAAAGGCTCTGAGCAGATCAAAATAGAAACCTTCTCAGCGCCTAAATTTGTGGCTGGAATAGACTTTTCCGACCATCTCAACTATTGGAATTTTGATTTTCAGGCACTCATGATCACCGATTCATCTTTTTTCAGAAATAAAAATTATCACCAACCCACAGACACTCTGGAAACCCTCGATACAAAGAGAATGACAAAAGTTATTGATGCTATTTTTCTCAGTATTATTCACCTTAAGTGAAAAAAATAATTTTGATTCTCAGAAAAATTTATATATTTGCACCTGAAAATCAAGTTTAACCAATAAAAAACGACGAAGCAATGTTCAGAACTAAACAGAATTCTACAGTTGGATTGCCACTTATGGTGGTAAGGCTTCGCGGTTTGGTACATTCTTAGAATAACAGTACAATAAAATATCAAAACCCGAAGTCGTAGAGATTTCGGGTTTTTTATTGCGCAATATTTCAAACTCCCAGGTTTACCCGAAATCTTTTTTAGTGTCATTACAGACGAAACAGGTGAATTATATCCTCACACTGTAGCCGTCTATTATTAATCCATTCAACTAATATTTTAGTTGATTAAAAGTTGTGTGAGATAAAAAACTTTACAATCTCGCATCATACTTCTGTGAACAATGGAAAATGATAACTTTCTGTTTTCCCGGCTGAGAAGCTTGAGAAGCAGAAAAAGAACAATTAGAAAAGATGTAGAAAAACAGATCAGAAAAAAATATCGACGTAGTGAAGAACTTTCAGACATCAGAAGAAATATCCAATGGATTCCTTTGGATAAGCCTTATCAAAGAGGATTTGTAAGATTCTTTGTGGTAAGGGAAGATGTAATGAGATCCAAATACGGAGAATTCTTTGAAGGAATTCTGAAGAAAATCAATACTTACATGTATTCTGAAAGCAGAAAATTTCTTAAAAAGAAAAGAAAATCCGGAAGAAGAATCTATGTGGAAAGAGAGCAGAAGCTCAATCGAGTTTCAGAATATGCCTGGAATGATCCGAAATTCGGACTTACACCAATGGAAAGGCAGTATTTTTTGCAAAAGGAAGAATATTGCCCTATAAGGAAGAGGTATGAGATTTACTACGAATTCATTGAACCGTGGAGGTTTATCCTTAGAATAAGACCCAATATGATTACCCATTATAAGCCTGTAGACTTTGAACTCGAAAAAGAATATGCAGAGCTGGGAGATTATTTAGGACAACACAAAGTTGCTGGGATTATCCATAAAACAATATATGGAAAGCCAAGTTCATGGAAGATGAAATACAAATCTGATCAAAATGAAAGTACAAAATACTTTCACTACAAAATGTCTGCAACAGAGATTGCAGAAAGCTTACAGGACGTATAAGTCCAACTGTTATTTAAAACAAAAACAATGGGAAATTTAAAACTAAAAGGAAAAGATATATTAAAACTGGGCTATCCAAATAATCAAAGCGTAAACGTAGCATTGGAAGTCATGAAAAGAAATTTTGCAACGAAGAATATTCATCATGTAAAATCTATTTTAAAGGAAATTCTGCTTAATCCGGAAGAATTTGAAAAAGATCTGACTTTCGGACAAATTGCAGAAACCTTGCTTTCATCCAAAAAAACGGAAAAAAGAATGTTGAATTCACAACGTGCTACATTTCAGATTTTTGGTAACAATATCTCAGAAGAGGCAAAAAATCAGTTGTACACAGCTTTGAAACTGCCAATTTCTACACAGGGAGCATTAATGCCCGATGCCCACAGCGGCTACGGACTTCCGATTGGGGGAGTTCTGGCAGTGGAAAATGCAGTAATTCCTTACGGAGTAGGAATGGATATTGGCTGCAGAATGAGCCTCAGTATTTTGGATACACCTATTTCATATCTTGAAGGTGCAAGAGATAAATATGAAAAAGCGCTTGCCGAACATACAAAATTCGGGATGTATGAAACGCACAAGTCTCACATAGACCATGAGATTTTTGAAAGAGATACATTCGACATGATCCCGATCTTAAGAAGATTAAAGGGAAAAGCCATTAAACAGATGGGATCCTCAGGCGGAGGAAATCACTTTGTCGAATTCGGAGAAGTGGAAATCACCGAAGAAGATGAGCAGATTGGCCTGCCGAAAGGAAAATATCTTGGAATACTTTCTCACAGTGGCTCAAGAGGTCTTGGAGCAGAAATTGCCCAATATTACTCAAGAGTGGCTACAGAACAGTGTCCGTTACCAAAAGAAGCCCAAAACTTCGCCTGGCTGGATCTTAGCACACACCTTGGATTGGAATATTGGACGGCAATGAATCTCGCTGGAGATTATGCTTCAGCCTGTCATGATGATATTCACAGAAGGCTGGTAAAAGCCGTTGGTGGAAGAGTAAAAGCCAGAATTGAGAACCATCACAACTTTGCCTGGAAAGAAATCCATAACGGAAAAGAAGTGATTGTTCACCGAAAAGGAGCAACACCTGCCAATGAAAATGAACTGGGAATGATTCCCGGATCCATGACAGCGAAAGGATTTATCGTTCGCGGAAAAGGAAACCCGGAATCCCTGAATTCAGCATCTCATGGCGCAGGAAGAGCACACTCCAGAGGAGAATGCAGAACCCTTTTCACTCAGCATGATATCAAGAAAGAATTAAAACTTAAAAATGTCACACTGATGGGCGGAAATGCAGAAGAAGCACCAATGGCCTATAAAGACATCAATGAAGTAATGAATGCACAGAGTGAACTGGTAGATATCCTGGGAACATTCCAGCCGAGAATTGTGAGAATGGACAGATAATTTGGTTGATCGTTTATAGTTGTCAGCTGAAAATATTGAGCTTTCAACTATAAACTTTCAGCTTTTAATTTAAAAACAAAGTAATGGGAGCACCACATAACATAAAAAGATACGGCGAAGTCTGGCCGGAATTCAGAATCCGGTTAGGACTCGGAATTTTAAACATATTAAAAGATAAAATCATTATTTCAGGTGGCTGGGCATGGCATTTTATGTCTGAAACAGGACATACGGAATACAAACATGCGCACGACCATAAGGATATTGATGTTTTTGTAAAGAAAGAAAATGTTGCAGATGTAGTTATCATTCTTCAACAGGAAGGATTTCAGAAAGTCTGGACCCGGTATGATCACCTGCCGAGTGAAGAAAACTTCCGCAGGTACGAGAAAACAGTAGAACTGGAGAATGATAAATTCCACAGAATTACCATAGATTTCTTTGAAAGAGACGATCTTGAAACTATAGAAGCCAATGGTTTTACTGTCGTAAAGCCTGATATTTTACTTTCATTTTACAGAAATATACACTCCAGTGACAAATGCTGGGCAGTAATGGCTGCAAAAGATTTATTACAAAAAGGGACAGATCCGGTAGGACACCCTTTATTAAGCAAAATGCCAACATAAAATGGAAAAATTAATACAGATCACTTCAGGAAGAGGTCCTTTAGAATGTCAGTGGGTTGCCGCAAAGGTTCTGAAGACCTTTCTTGAAGAGGCCAAGCAAAATACAATAGAATACGAAATCATTCATCGTGAAAACGGTGATGAAAACCTTACATTAAAATCAGTAACCCTGCTTTTAAAAGGAAAAGAGATAAACCTGTTTCTTAAAAACTGGTTGGGAACTGTTTGCTGGATAGGAAAAAGCACATTCAGGAAACTCCATAAAAGAAGCAATTGGTTTATCGGAATTTTTGAATTGGATGATGTAAAAATGGTTGATTTCAATGAAAAAGATATCAGATTTCAAACAGCGAGAAGCCAGGGAAGCGGAGGACAGAATGTAAACAAAGTGAATACAGCGGTGCGTGCTACTCATATTCTGACCAAAGAAACAGTGTTTGTACAGGACTCACGCTCGCAGCTGGAGAATAAAAAACTTTCTGCTATCAGATTAAAAGAAAAAGTAATGGCAGCTTATATCCAACAGCTGGAAAGAAAACTGAAAGAAACCTGGTCTCTTCAGATGCAGGTAGAACGTGGAAATCCTGTCCGGACATTTTCAGGAACAGATTTCAAAAAGAATTACGAAGACAAGACATTCAAAAAACAAAGGAATGCCTTGAAAAACGACCTTAAAAACTACAACAATGACCTTAACTAAAAGTAAATATTATTTTGAAGCATTAGACTACTTTCCATTCAATCTTTCTGAATGTATGGATGCACTTAACTATGCTCTGTCTTACGAACCTGAAGACGCAGACAGTCTTTGCCTGATGGGAAGAGTATATTCCGAAGAGCTGAAAGATTACGAAACAGCGAAGAAATATTTTGATGAAGCTATGCAGAGTAACATCGCCAATATCAATACTCCTAAATATTATATTGAATGTCTTTTGAATAATGAAGATTATAAAGAAGCTGAAAAATTAATTGAATTCGCTCTAAAATTAAAAGGAATTGACAAATCGGAAATTCTGAACTGTCTCTCTCTTCTGCAGGAAAGAAACTTTGAGTATAAGCAAGCTTTAGGAACCCTTAAAGAAGCTAAAAAATTTGCTTACAACCGTGCAGCTCTCGAAATACTTGAAGATAGAGAGAAACTTGTCAAAGGAAAAGTAACCAGAAACAGAACTATAAAAAAGACGGAATAATCTGATTTTCAAGCCTATTAAAAAAATAAGCTTTCAATTGAAAGCTTATTTTTTGTTAACAGAGATCAGATAGTCATACACCATTTGATGCTGGTCATCGCTCAGTTTAGCTTTTGGAGCCATTCTGCTTAACGTGTTGATCCATCCCTTGTCGTCATGTTTCGTTGGTTCTGGCAGCTTATGGCATTTTGCACAGGAATTTTCAAAAATGGTTTTTCCTTGCGCCAACTGCTCAGATGAGGTATACTTTGGCCCTGTTACAGCCACACTTTTTGGTCCGCAGGATACCAGAAATGCTGATGCTGCGATACCGGTTAAGATGAATTTTTTCATATCCTATTTTTGTTTGATGATTACTTCTTCACAGAAACAATATAATCATAAACCCATTGGTGCTGTTCATCCGTTAATTTTGCCTTTGGAGCCATAGAATTCATGATTCCTACCCATTGCACAGGGTTGTGAGAAGCAGGATCAGGTAATTTATGACATCTTCCACAAGAGTTTTCAAAAATAGTTTTCCCCTGAGCGATCTGTTCCGCAGTAGATGTTGAAGTGCCTGCAGTAGCAGTGGATGTAGCAGCTTTCGGCGTACAGGAAACCAGCAAAATACCAGTAAACGAAGCCGCAGCGATGAGTTTTTTCATGTTTCTTCTTTTTGACATATAACAAATGTAATAAATTCCTTAAGCCGTTGATATAGGGCGTTCTAGTTTTAATTTAGAAGAAATAAAAATTAAATTCACGTAAAATCGGTAATCCTGAATAAAGATAATTTAAGCCTTTTGTCTCATCATTGTAAGCCGGCTATTGACCATTCCCATTTTAATTATTAATTTTGAATCAATGAAATTTTCTACAGAAGAGCTAATAGACGGAATACAGTCAGGAAACAAACGCCTGATTGCAAAAGCTATTACATTGGTTGAAAGTAAAAAAGCAGAACACAGGGTACAGGCAGAAGACCTTCTGAAGAAGATTATGCCTTTTACCGGAAACTCTGTGAGAGTAGGAGTAACAGGAGTTCCGGGAGCCGGAAAATCTACCTTTATAGAAAACTTCGGCCGGTTGGTAATTGCACAGGGTAAAAAAGTAGCCGTTCTCGCTATTGATCCCAGCTCAGCAATCAATAAAGGAAGCATTCTGGGAGACAAAACCAGAATGGAAGAATTGGCCAAAGAAGAAAATGCTTTCATTCGTCCTTCTCCAAGTTCAGGTTTTCTGGGCGGAGTAGCCAATACTACTTTTGAAACCATGATGATCTGTGAAGCAGCAGGATATGATTATATTTTGATAGAAACCGTTGGAGTAGGGCAGTCAGAAGTCCTTGTTGCTGATATTACCGATGTTTTCTTATTCCTTAAAATTATTGGAGGCGGAGACGAACTTCAGGGCATAAAACGCGGAATCATGGAAATGGTAGACCTTATTTTCATCAATAAAGTAGATCAGGACAATCTTCAGAAAGCAAAAAATACAAGACTGGAATTAAAAAGAGCCCTGGATTTTATTCCACCTAAAGAAAAAGGCTGGAAAATTCCTGTTTTACTGGGTTCTGCTCTACATAACGAAGGATTACAGGACGTTTATGATACAATCTTCGAGTTTATTGATCTGAAAAAGAAAAGCGGTCGTTTTGAAGAAATCCGTGTTCAGCAGGCAGAAAAGCGATTTGAATATTGGGTTCAGGAATATATTTTATCCCTGATGAAAAAGAGCAATGCTGTAGAAGAAGCCTATCATTTGCACAAAAAAAATGCTTCAGCGATGGTTTCCAATCCAAGCACTGAAGCAAAATTATTTGTTGAAAAATTTTTATCGAATGAAAACAGGGATTAAGGTTTCTCTTTTTCCTGTTTCACCTCAGTTTTAGAGATGTAACCGTCATAACTAATCGGCTGTCTGTCATTACTTCTCATAGAAACGAAAGCTTTACCGTTTTTAAAGATCTCAATATTCATCTCATCAACGGTTTTTACATCTTTTGGCTTAAACTTTAAAGTCCATTTTCCCTTATTATTCTGAGTTTTTGTTACTGTAAAATCTTTTGAAGTAAATCTGTAGCTGTTATCACTTGTATTTCCATAAGTTGGATTGAACAGTCTTCCAAAATAAGGAAGAACTACATCCAGTGTATTTTTACTTACGTCAATAGTATAATCGCCATTCAGATTCAATATTCTCGTTGCCGTAGCATTAGGCATTGAATTCATGACATTGATAACATCATAATTCGTAGGATTAGCTCTTTCCGCGTGGAATGTAAATTCTTGAGAATCAATTAATGTGTCCACTGTTTTCGAGTCTAATGAACCCTGTGAAGCACAGCTCTGAAAAAAGAACAGGAATCCAAAAATCATTAGTAAAGAAATATACTTTTTCATAATGAGATAATTATTAAATTTAAACAGCAAAATGTATGCAAATATATTCTTTCTGAAATATTTTGGAATAAAAATTGTTAAGGTTGAATTATTAACACTCAAACTATGAAAGTTACACATCTATTAGGAATGGGAGCTATTGCTCTGTCGGCTGTTGCCTGTACTACAAACCCGATTACCGGAAGATCGTCTTTACAGCTGGCCAACAACTCGGAAATTTTAACAATGTCTTCACAGGAATATAAGACGACATTGTCCAAAGGTAAGGTGATTACCGGTACGGCAGATGCAAAGAGAGTGGTAAATGTAGGAAACAGAATTAAAAGTGCAGCAGAAAGATATTATCAGAGTATAGGAAGATCAGCAGATCTTGCCAACTATAGCTGGGAGTTTAATCTTCTGCAAAGCAATGAACTGAATGCCTGGTGTATGCCTGGTGGTAAAGTAGCCGTTTATACTGGAATATTACCGGTAACAAAAGACGATAACGGACTTGCAGTAGTATTGGGACATGAGGTTTCCCACGCGCTGGCAGGCCACGGAAACGAAAGAATTTCTCAGGCAATGGTAGCCCAGTACGGAGGAGCTATCCTGGGAGGAACAATTTCAAACTCACAATGGGCGAGTGTTTTCCAGAAGGTATATCCTATTGGTTCACAGGTAGCTTTATTGAAATACGGAAGAGGTCAGGAATCTGAAGCAGATGAAATGGGACTTTACCTGATGTCTATGGCAGGATATGATCCGAGAGCGGCAATCCCTTTCTGGAACAGAATGGAAGCGGCATCTACAGGAGCAAGACAGCCGGAATTCTTATCCACCCACCCGAATCCGGAAACAAGAATTTCAGATATCAACAAAGATCTTCCGAAAGCTTTAGAATATTATAAGGCTGCGGGAGGAAAATTATAATTAGAATTTTAATCTTGAATAAGGCCTTATTAAATTTTTAGTAAATTTGATAAGGCTTTTTTATGTAACCACCTAAACACAATATTATGAAGAGTTTATCAATTACCGGACTTATACTTTTGGCTGTTTCTGCATTGCTTTTCTATTTAACTACTGATTTTGCCGTAGAACAAATAAAAATTTCTCACATTATGGGAGTGATGGCAGGAGTAGGAATAGGACTTATCATTGGAGGAATGGTAGGGTATGTAAGCAAAGGAAGCGCTATAAAAGCGGAACAGAAGAAAAAAGAATTCAAACAGCTGCAGAAAGACAAAGAAGAGCTTGAAAAACAGGCTGCAGACATTGCAAAACGTCAGGCTGAACTTGAAGAACAAAATAAAAACCCTCAAATTTAATTTGAGGGTCTAAAGTTGTTATTTCGATATTAAATTAGAATTTGTATCCTAAACCTACCATAAACAGGTTAGGTCTGTTATCATATCTGATTTCCGAACCGGAAACTCTGTTGATAAAGTTTCTTTCATCCTTACTGAAAGCTCCTTCATATCTTGCATTTACAATAAGCTTTTTGATTTCAAGCTGTGCTCCAAACTGATAACCTACTGTAAAGTCATTTTTAGCATTTTCTTTGAAATCATTGTAAGTATTGTCTTTATTTAAATTAAAACTTCCAACAGGTCCTACGAAAACACCTAACATATTCCCCAAAAGGTTGTACCCTAAAAGAACCGGAACATCAATACGGTTGCTTTTAACATCAAAAGTAGTGTTCTCTGTAGTAAACTCATTTTTGAAGTGAGTATAATAGATCTCCGGCATCACAAACAAGGAAGTAGGAAGACCCACTTTTAATGAAAGTCCGACATTGAACCCTACATTGTTTTTACCTGTTCCGTCAATGGCATCATTCACTGTTCCTTTAATATTAGACCAGGAAGGAGAGCCGGTAGGAAAAATTAAGTTAGCTTTCCCTGCCAGTGAAATCTGTGCAGAAGCCCACATTGAAAATCCTATTAACGCTATACTAAGTACCTTTTTCATTATCGTCTATTTTTGTATTTGAAGTTTCAATCGTTTTATTATTCTCAAGTAAATATTCTCTCAGTTCTTTAAACAGTTCTGAAGAATAAACGAAATCAATCAGATTTTTATTGCCTGCGGTAATCAGGATGTCTTTATTCCCTTCCCATTCTTTGATTCCCAGCCTTAGGTATACAATTTTCTCGCCAATCGTCATTACAGAGTTCATGTCGTGAGTATTGATGATGGTGGTGGTATTATATTCTTTGGTAATCTCGTAAAGAAGATCATCAATGATCTTTGAAGTATACGGATCCAGTCCGGAATTAGGCTCATCACAGAACAGATATTTAGGATTGTTGACAATCGCCCGGGCAATAGCAACTCTTTTCTGCATTCCTCCTGAGATCTCTGAAGGGTATTTTTTATCTGCCTTATCAAGATGCACTCTTCCTATAACTTCAAAAACCCTTTTCTTTTTTTCTCTGTAGGTAAGATTGGTAAACATATCAAGAGGAAACATAATATTCTCTTCCACAGTTAAGGAGTCAAATAATGCACTTCCCTGGAAAACGGTCCCGATTT
This sequence comes from Chryseobacterium indologenes, assembly GCF_018362995.1. Classification (NCBI taxonomy): domain Bacteria; kingdom Pseudomonadati; phylum Bacteroidota; class Flavobacteriia; order Flavobacteriales; family Weeksellaceae; genus Chryseobacterium; species Chryseobacterium indologenes. Next base: position 3,145,631 of record NZ_CP074372.1, on the reverse strand, counting down.
CTGAACGAAGATGTTGTTTTTCTTCCCTGTTCATGGTATTGACATTTCTGCCATCGAATAAAATTTCTCCGGAAGATGGCATATAAACATTCAATAAACTTTTTAAAAAAACGGTTTTACCGGAACCACTCTGCCCAATGATCAAGTTTACTTTTCCTTTATCAAATGAAGTTGAAATTCCTTTCAATACTTCAACATCATCAAAACTTTTCTTAAGATCTTTTACCTCAATCATCAGCTTAATATTAATTGGGTTAAAATTAATTCAGAAATGATAATGAATACCATTGTCCATACCACTGCCTGTGTACTTGCTCTACCTACTTCCAGTGATCCTCCTTTTACATTGTATCCGAAATAAGAAGGAACCGTTGCAATAATAAAAGCGAAAACTATAGTCTTGGTAAATGCATAGTAAATAAATAAATTCGGCATATACATTTGAATACCAACGATATAATCATTTTCTGTCCAGTTTCCTGTTAAAATCCCGGCAATATATCCACCACCAATACCGAATACGATACTGATAGCAATAAGAAGGGGATTAAACAGCATACAGGCGATAATTTTAGGAAATATCAGAAAATTGGGTGAGTTTACTCCCATGATGTCCAATGCATCAATCTGTTCGGAAACTCTCATTGTTCCAATACTTGACGCAATATAGGAACCTACCTTACCTGCCAGAATAAGACTGATAATGGTAGGGGCAAATTCCAAAACCAAAACCGCTTTCGTAGCATATCCTACAAATGAAGGCGGAATAGGAAAGGAAGAAGCATCAAAGTTATTGAACATCTGAATAGCCACTACCGCTCCAACGAATATGGATGTGAAGATGACAAGTCCGAAAGAATTTACTCCCAAATCATTAATTTCTCTCATGAACAGCTTCCAGAAAACCCTCATTTTCTGAGGCTTCTGCAGGGATTTTCCCAAGAGGATCATGTATTCCCCTACTGCTGTGAAAAACTTTTTTAACATACTGCTAAATTAGACTTTTTTATTTAATTGGGCTACAGTCGGGAAGAAGACTAAAGCCTGGTTTTGTGTTAAAATTATTTCAATACTGGTTTGGTCCTGTTCTTTATTTTGCATTTTTATCTCCGCCTATCACCAGGAAAACGGTTTTTAAAATAATCACCAGATCAAGGATAAAACTCCAGTTTCTTACATAGAAAGCATCGGCCAGAACCCGTTTTTTCATTTCTACTTCCACATCTCCGAAGTCACCGCGAAGCCCGTTTACCTGTGCCAATCCTGTGATACCGGGGTTTACCATACTTCTTAAACTGTATCTCCCTATTTTTGGTTTATAATAATTATCTACAGAGAGCATATGAGGACGCGGACCTACTACGGACATTTCCCCTTTCAGTACATTGATGAACTGTGGAAGCTCATCAAGACTTGTTTTTCGTAAAAACTTGCCTACTTTGGTAATTCTTGAATCATTTATTGATGTGGTTTTGGTTGTAGACTCATCATTTACAACCATTGTTCTGAATTTAAAACAATTGAAAACTTCTTCATGGAAACCATACCTTTTCTGAAGAAAAAATACAGGACCTTTGGAAGTTGCCTTGATTAAAACCGCTATGATCGGGAATACCCACGAACAGATAAAAACCAGTATAATAACAGAAAACAAAACATCAAACGTCCTTTTCATTATAAAATTAGAATAATAATCTAGAGGATATCTTGCCTGGTTAAGGACCGGCTGGGTTTGTATATACCCAAGATCATACAGGAAAAAATCGCTTTGCGTGATACTTGGAATAAGTGAAATATGAATCTTATTATCTTCTGCCAACTTGAAAATCTCATTCTGAATCCACTCACCGTAGGAGTTTTCCATGGATAAGAATAAGGTATGGATCCCGTTCTTTTTCCAGAAAGCAACCAGTTCATTACTATTGATATCAGAATTTTCGTATTCAAATATTCTGTATCCGTAGTCTTTACGGTCTGTGAAAATATTTTTCAGGATCTCTATAGAGTGGCTGTCTCCTAAAAACATGACATTCCTGTAGTTAGCTCCAAGGGAACGTAAATACTTGATCGCGAAATAGACCAATGACTTTACAAGGAAGATGAAAATGAAAAGATATAGTGAGAGCCAATATATATCCGAATTGAAAAATACATTATTACTTACCTTTCCTATAAGCAGTACGCCAAGTATAAAAAAGAGGAAGTGGATTAAAAGGCGTTCAAGAAACAAGGTATAGGTAAGGTTTCTCGGAATGTTGTATATTTTTGTCCTGCCACTCAGAAGCACCCAGAACAAAAACAACAGAATCAGAGAAAAAATATTCTGATACCAGGTTTCCTTATGGTATTTTAAACTTTCGTTTCTGCTTATAAAAAAGAATATGAAGATAGATGCAATAACCATGAGGTCAAGCAACATAATGATCGATTTCAGGTATCTAGAGTATCGAATTCTCTGCATCTATCGGTATATAGCGGATAATCCCTGCTAATTTAAGTTTTTTTACGGGATATTCAGATATTTGTGAGTCTGAACTGACGCCTGCCATTCCGGATGCTCCAGGATGAAATCTGTGATCTTTGGATACATCTCATCTCTTTTACTCCATTCACTTTGAAGATAAAGCTTACAGTTTTCAGAAACTTTTGAGGCCTGTTCCTGTGCAAACGTAAAGTCATGCTGATTGAAAATGATCACTTTAAGTTCATGAGCTTTTTGATAGATCTCTTCTTTAGGCAGTCCTGTTTTCTTTGGCGAAAGGGTAATCCAGTCCAGTTGTCCGCTCATAGGATAAGCTCCCGAGGTTTCAATATGTACAGTACATCCCAGCTCTTTCAATCTGGAAGTTAGTATATCTAAGTTCCACATCAGAGGTTCTCCACCAGTCAGGACAATGGTTTTACAATGTTTCGCAGCTGTTTCTGCAATTTCTACTGCATTCATCAGAGGATGGAGTTCAGGATTCCAGCTTTCTTTTACATCACACCAGTGACATCCTACATCACAACCTCCCAGCCTGATAAAGTATGCGGCTTTTCCGGTGTGTGCTCCTTCTCCCTGTAAAGTGTAAAAATGCTCCATTACAGGGAGCATTTTACCTTCTTTTAATAAAATATCTTCTTCTTTATTCATTTTAAAATTAGTCGTTATAGACCGAAGTTTTGTAAGCAATGATGGTGTTTTTCATCAACATCGCTCTTGTCATTGGGCCTACTCCTCCAGGTACCGGAGTAATCCAGCTTGCTTTAGCTGCACAGCTGTCAAAATCTACGTCACCTGCAAGGTAATATCCTTTTGGAGAGTCATTATCTACTCTTGTAATACCTACGTCAACAATTACAGCTCCTTCTTTGATCATATCTCCTTTTAAGAAATGAGGATCACCCAAAGCGGTAATTACGATATCTGCTTTTTTCGTGTATTCTTCAATGTCTTTCGTATAAGAGTGTGTAAGGGTAACGGTAGAGTTCCCAGGGAAATCTTTTCTTCCCATCAGAATACTCATAGGTCTTCCTACAATTTTACTTCTTCCGATAATTACACAGTCTTTTCCTTTGGTTTCAATATTATATCTTTCCAGTAATGTTAAAATACCGAAAGGAGTAGCTGGTAAGAAAGTATCCATTTCAAGCGCCATTTTTCCGAAGTTTTCAGGGTGGAAACCATCCACGTCTTTTCTTGGATCAATTGCGTTGATAATCTTTTCCTGATCTATCTGGTCCGGTAAAGGCAACTGAACGATAAATCCGTCAACTGCTTTAGATTTATTAAGCTCATCAATTTTTTCCAATAGTTCCGATTCAGAAACTGTGCTTGGAAATTTGATTAAGCTGGATTGAAATCCTACTTCTTCACAGTCTTTTACTTTAGAGTTTACATAGGCCTTGCTAGCTCCGTTATTCCCTACAAGAATAGCTACCAAATGGGGAGCTCTTTTTTTGCTTGCGAGAATCTTTTCTACTTCAACCTTGATCTCTGCTTTAATTTCCTTGGATACTTTAAGTCCGTCAAGAATTTCTGCCATTTTTACTTTTTTACTTTATAGATTTACTTTTACTTTCTTTTTACTTACTACTTATTTTCTTTATAGTAATTGATCAATCCGTTGGTAGAGCTGTCATGAGAGCTTATTGCCTCATTGTTTTCAAGCTCAGGAAGGATTTTGTTGGCTAATACTTTTCCTAATTCCACACCAAACTGGTCAAAGCTGAAAATATTCCAGATAACTCCCTGAACGAAAATCTTGTGTTCATATAAAGCAATCAGCTGACCTAATGAAAAAGGAGTTAATTCTTTGAATAATATAGAGTTAGTGGGTGTATTTCCGTGGAAGACCTTGAAATTGATCAGTCTGTCTATTTCTTCATCAGACTTTCCTGCATTTCTAAGTTCCTCTTCAACTTCTTCTTCCAGTTTTCCGAAGGCAAGCGCCTCAGTCTGAGCGAAAAAGTTAGCTAATAATTTATCCTGATGATCAGAAACTTTATTCGGGCTTTTTGTATAGGCAATAAAGTCTGCCGGAATCAACTCTGTACCTTGGTGGATCAATTGATAGAAAGCATGCTGGCCGTTTGTACCCGGTTCTCCCCAGATGATAGGCCCCGTTTCATATTCTACAAATTCACCGTTTCTGTCTACACATTTTCCGTTGCTTTCCATATCTCCCTGTTGAAGATACGCTGCGAATCTGTCCAGATATTGGGAATAAGGTAGAATTGCATAAGTAGTTGCTGCATAGAAATTACGATACCAGATTCCCAGAAGTCCCATTAATACGGGAACATTTTCAGAGAAATCGGCAGTCTGGAAGTGCTGGTCAGTATCAAAAGCACCTTTTAAAAGCTGCTCAAAGTTTTCATATCCTACAGAAAGTACGATACTCAATCCGATAGCACTCCAAAGAGAATATCTTCCGCCTACCCAATCCCAGAACTCAAAAATATTTTCTTCTGCGATTCCGAACTTCTTAACTTCTTCAATATTAGTAGATAATGCTACAAAATGCTTTGCCACATCTTCCTGCTTTCCAGCCTTCAGGAACCAGTCCTTTGCTGAATTTGCATTCGTCATTGTTTCCTGAGTCGTAAAAGTCTTGGAAGCAATGATGAATAAAGTGGTTTCAGGATTTAAGTTTTTCACCACTTCTGCAATATGATTTCCGTCCACATTGGAAACAAAGTGAACATTTAATCTTGTTTTAAAATGCTTTAAAGCAGAACAAACCATTACCGGGCCCAAATCTGATCCACCGATTCCGATGTTTACTACATCTGTGATCTCTTTTCCGCTGAAACCTTTATGTTTTCCTGAAATGATTTTCTCAGAAAAAGATTTCATATGATCAAGAACTCTTTTGATCTGTGGCTTGATATTTTCGCCATCCACAAGAATTTCGCGGTCTGAAAAATCTCTCAGTGCCGTATGAAGAACTGCTCTTCCTTCCGTTTCATTGATTTTATCACCAGAGAACATTCTGGAAATGGCATCTTTTAACTGACTTTCTTCAGCCAGTTGTAATAAAAGATCCTTCGTTCTTGAATCGATTAAATTTTTAGAGTAATCAAAAAGATAGTTGTCCTTTTGCAGGGAAAACTCATTAAAACGGTTCGGGTTGTAATGAAAAAGGCTTCTAAGATCAAAGTCATTTCCACCGAAGTGTTCATCAAGCGCTTTCCAGCTGTTAGTTTGTGTTGGATTTATTTTTGATAGCATATTACAGAATTTTTATCGTTCAGAAAGTCATATACCGGATGAAAATAGCTCATAATCCATAATGATTTATTTCTGATCTGCAAATTTACGGAAAAATAAAACCTCAGATAAATTTGAAGATGATAAATAACGATTTTTTAAAAAACAAAACCTCAGAGCAGGTCTGAGGTTTTGTAAAATGTGTTTTGTGATAAGAGTTTTCAATACTATTCGTCCATTTCGTTCAGGATTTTTTCCAATTGTTTGGCACTAGGCCCGTAAAAATATTTTGTCCATAAAATAATACTTACTACAACAGAAAGAACGCCTATCAATACTAATAAAATAAGGGATATTTGATGTTCATGGCTAATATCCGCCAATGATTCACCTTTTTTCTCCAAAACATTATATGCCACTAGACCTAATGTTATTAGAAAATGGGGAAGTAACAAAAATCCAAACGACTGGTATCTTTCCATATTTAATTTGAGTTCGTGATAGATCTTCCAAAGACTATTTCTTGTGCTTCCTGTGTAAAGCTCCGTCTGTTTGTAAAATTTATAAAACCCAAACAGATAATATGAAGATATTACGACCATCACTGTATAGGACACATAATAAATAATATACTGTGAAGAAGGAAACTGAAACTGAAGAGGAAAAAAAGCCATGAGGATAATCGCCAGAATCTGCATAGGGAATTCTCTTTTCATGTTTTTCTGGATTTTTTCTATAGGGTGTTTGCTTTCCTTTAATTGCTTTATGGTGTCAGGAATATGGACATCACTGTCTTCTTTATTCCATTGTTCTTTTAATTGATCAAAATTCATAGCCTGATTTTTTTTATGATTTGCTGTATTTTTTCTTTTGTTCTGTTGAGTTTTACGCGGGCATTGCCTTCGCTGAGGCCGAGATTGTTTCCAATCTCTTTGTGTGACATTCCTTCCATGAAATAAAATATGACTGCTTTTTCTAAGGAATTTAATTCCTGAACAGCGCTGTAGAAAATTTCCAGCTGTCTGTCTTTTGTGGGATTATAATCTTCCTGCAGTACCTCAAAATGATGAGGAGCATCTGTATGATTATTGGATCTCTGCTTTTCCTTTTTTAAAAATGTAATCGCAGTATTGATGGCAACCCGATACATCCAGGTTGAGAACTCACTGTTCCCTTTGAAATTCTGATAAGACTTCCAAAGCTGGATAAGGATTTCCTGCTGCAGATCTTCCCGGTCCTCTACAGAATCTGCATAGATCCGCGAGGCTTTGTATAAGATACCTTTGTGCTGGTTGATAAGCTTTAAAAAGGCAGTTTCGGTTGGATTACTCACAATAATTTCATGGTTAGGTTACTGTTATAAACTCGTCACAGGTTTTACCGTGTAGCCTTGTGACTGAAGAAGTGGAATGATGCCATTTTCTCCCATAAGATGAGAACCACCAACCGCAAATAAGGAGCTTCCCTTTTTCATCATTTCCGGCATTGTTTTTACCCAGTTTTGATTTCTGTCAGTCAGCATTGCCTTTTCCTGTCGGGTATTCATGAATCTTTTATCTTTAAAAAGGCTGTAAAGGGATTGTACCTTTTCACTTTTGAAAGCTTCAATCATCTGACTGAAGAGTCTTTCATATTCTTTACCCATTTTTAATTGAGCAATGGTGCTTTTCAGATCATAGGCTTCGCTAATAGCTTTCATCTGATCATCTACTTTTTCCAGGCCTTTGATGCTTTTTTTATCTTTGATGGCTTTTTTAAGAAGTTCCATTTCGTAAAGCTTTACTTCGGTCTGAGGACAAGGAATAGCCTTGGTGGAAAGCAGTGCATAGAGTGTCTGAGGATTTGAAGAATCTACGCTTTTCAGATCCGTTCCGTAATTGGCGAGAATAGTATTCAGTTCCTTGGCTTCTTCCGGAGAAAGCTGGTCAGAAATTTTTTTATTCGTCTTTTGATACATTTTTTGTAGTGACATCATTTCAGCAGGATCTGTATAATTGATTTCCATAACAAAGTTGTCAGATTTCTCGAGAGCTTTTAATACCTTAGGTTTTATTTCAAAATCTTTAGTGCATAAGATATGAAATGTTCCTGTAATATAAGAAGGCTTGGAAAGACCATTTCCGGAAACCTCCCAAAGCAGGCTGTTGTCTTTGCTGGTGATGTAGCTCTGTGCTTTTAATGTCATAGAACTCAATGATAATAACGCTGCGAATCCAAGTTTTACTAAATTTTTCATAATAATTAATTTTTTTGATTTTCTGTTCTTTTAAATAGTAGGTAAAGCAGGTATTACAATCGTTACAGTTTTTTTTTCAAAAAAATAAAAACCTCCCGAAAACAGGAGGCTGTAAAATCTAAAATTATGATGATAACCAATTGGTTAGTAGAGTTTTTTTATTGTTGGATCTTCGGTTGTTCAGGTTTTGAAATTTTTCTTTTTCTTAGGAAATAAATCAGAGCAGCTGCAATTAATAGAATTGGCCAGATATTAATAAGGGCAACTATAATTCTCTGAATCAGATAAAAACCATAGACAAAACCATCTTTCGCGTCATAGATGAAATTGTATTTATATTTATTATCAATGCTTGTGGTATTGGCAACGGCAATTTCAGCGATACGCAATTGAGGTTCTTTGATATAGATGTCGATGGTGCTGTATTTCAGGTCGTCTGTCATATTCATACTCGCCAGCTTTTGAAGATTTCCTTCAGACATATTCTCATCATCCAGCGTTACTTTATCTTTATTTGTTTTCAACTTGCTGATGTTCTCAGATGTCTTTTGATTTCTTTTTCCTTCCAGTTCAGAATACTTGATGTTGGCCGTCACATCTTCTGCATTGATGGATCTTGAATTAAGAAATAATTTGTTTGAGTTGATTGCTGTTAAAAGTTCACCCAGCTTTTCAGTAGGAATACGTACCTGCATTCTATTCTCCGACTGGTATTTTTTAACCAACATCGCTTCTTCATTGGAAGTGTTGTAAGTGTCTTCAGAAATTACATTGCTTTGAAGATTACTGTTGGTGACAAAACCTCCAAGTTCCTGAACCGATTTTTCAATTGCGATAGTTGCATTATACACATCTTTTACTTCCATGCTGACATCTGCGGTCTTGATGAACTGTTTGTCTTTTACCTTCATCTCAGCAACAGATGAAATACTGTCTGAAACAATAGCAGAAGTTGAATCTGTTGTAGCATAAGCATTAAGATCTGTCTCAGCAACTTCGCCTTTTTTACATGAATAAATTCCTAATAAAAGTACAGCGGATAGAGATAATTTAATGTAAGTCGGTTTCATAGCGTTGATTTTTGTTGTTTTCCTTGAGTCAAAGTTCAGGCAGGATCTTTTGTAACGCTTGAAAATCAAAAGTAAAAAACTTGTAAACGGAATATTCAGTTTTAATTGATTGAAAATAAGTGTTTTGTAAAATGTGGTAGAGTTCCGGTGTTTGCTTTCGGAGCAATTTTTGCTTATCTTTTACAAACCAAAACTACAATCTATCACTATGTCAAATACCTTTTCCAAAATCAGAAACGCAATAGGACTATTCACATCCATAGATTTTGATCAGCTGAGTGCCATTTCTCAAAAAGTGGATCTTCCCAAACTGATGCATAATTTCTCAAAACTGGATGATAAACAGCTTTCCGGGCTTATGAAAATGCTGGATCCGGAAAAGAAAAAGAAAGAACTTCCACCTATTGACGGAGATTTCTATGATATCTACCATACTCTTACTCCCGAACAGCGCGAAATTCAGCTTAAAGTAAGAGCTTTCATGGAAAAAGAAGTAAAACCTCTGGTGAATCATTACTGGCTCAGAGACGAGTTTCCATTTGAATTGATTCCCAAATTCCAAAAACTGGATATCTGCGGCGTGACTTACGAAGGTTATGGCTGTCCGGGAATGCCTTTCCTGATGGAAGGAGTCATTGCTATGGAAATGGCAAGAGTAGATGCTTCCATAGCAACGTTTTTCGGAGTACAATCTGGGCTGGCAATGGGATCTATTTATATCTGCGGATCTGAAGAACAGAAACAAAAATGGCTTCCGCAGATGCAGAAATTTGAAAAAATAGGTGCTTTCGGACTTACAGAGCCGGAAGTAGGTTCCGGAGCAGCAGGCGGTCTCACCGTAACGTGTAAAAAAACACCTGAAGGCTGGGTTCTGAATGGTCAGAAAAAATGGATAGGGAACGCCACTTTTGCTGATATAATTATTATCTGGGCAAGAGATCTTGATAGCGGAGAGGTGAAAGGATTTATTGTTGAAAAAGATAATCCCGGATTTTCTGTAGAAAAGATCAAAGGGAAAATGGCCTTAAGGATTGTCCAGAACGGATTGATCACATTAAAAGACTGTATTGTAACTGAAGAAAACCGTCTTCAGAATGCCAACTCATTTAAAGATACCGGAAAAGTACTCAGAATGACCAGAGCTGGGGTGGCATGGATGGCAACCGGCTGCGCACGAGGGGCCTATGAAAGTGCCCTGGATTATACCAGAAAAAGAGAACAGTTTGGAAGACCTATTGCTTCATTTCAAATGATTCAGGGGCATTTGGTAGAAATGTTGTCCAATCTTACTGCGATGCAAACGATGGTGTTCCGGTTGTCTGAAATGCAGGATGAAGGAATTTTGAAAGATGAACATGCCTCTTTGGCTAAAGTTTTCTGTACGCTCAGAACCAGAGATATTGTTTCCAGAGCAAGAGAAGTAATGGGAGGAAATGGAATTCTACTGGAATACGATGTAGCCAGGTTTGTTGCTGATGCAGAAGCCATTTATTCTTATGAAGGAACGAAAGAAATCAATTCTTTGATTGTAGGACGTTCTATTACAGGCTTCAGTGCTTTTGTGTAGAGGAATAGGTAGCAGAAAACAGATAATAGGTTGTGGGCAATGCGACCTACAACCTATTATCTGCAACCTTATGAAACTAAGTTTTTATATTTCTCCTTGTTGTCAATGAGTATCCAAAGGTTGATCAGGAACATCACCCCGGCAATACCCATACCCATTGGAGATTTGTCTAAAGTGAAAACATGGGCAACAATTCCTACCATCACGGGTAAAATAACAATAGCTCCCAGCGCCCTCGTTTTTGGGAAAATAAACAGTAATCCACCAATGACTTCTACGATACCCACTAATGGCATGAGCCAGCTGATTTCTCCGAAAGCAGAGAAGAGTTTCATTTGCTCCGGAGTAGGTTTCTCCATAGGCATATAGTTAAAAAACTTGTTTAATCCGGCATTAATAAACATAAGACCGAACAGTAAGCATAAAATGAATTTTATTATTTTCATGATTGATGATTTGATATCAAATGTAAAATAAAAATAGAATATTTTGTTATTTATTTAACATAAAATATTAAATCAATTGTTAATGTGCGTTAATTAGTGCTTTTGTATAATTTTATTGCATATCTTCGAAAAGCAAATCAAAACTATAAATCATGCTAAAAAATCTTAAAAAATTAAACCGTACGGATTTAAGAGAAATCCAAGGGGGAGGAGGTGTTGGAAAATGTGATATAGGACCGATAGGATGTCCATGTAAAATTCCACCTGGGGATCCTTGTTTAGGTGGCCCCGGAGGAGAACCCGGAGGTCCGACTTATGGATACTGTCCGGACAGTCAATCTTATATTCTATGTACAGAAACTTGTCCAAATGGAACGAGTCCTTTGTGTCCTCTTCCATAACAATAAAAAAAGACTGTCTTGAAAAGGCAGTTTTTTTTATTTAATTTAAAAGCTCAAGTCTTCAAAATAATATTATTTATTACTCATTACAAATTACTCATTAGTAATGATCAGTCCATTTCCTTCAACGTAATATTTTTAGAAATCTTATAACTTTTCTTCTTTTTATCAGGTCTCTGTTCTTCCCCAAGCAATCTTCCCCAAGGTTTAAGGTCATCTACTCTTTCACAAATAATCTTAATAATGGCAATCGCCGGAATACACAGGAACATTCCTGCAATTCCCCAGAGATGCTCTCCTAAAAGAATCCCGATGAAGGAAAATAAAGCATTGATTTTTACTTTGGAGCCCACCACAAATGGCAGGACAATATTTCCGTCTACAGCATGAATTGCAATATATCCCAAAGCAACATAGATACACGTTGAAGGAGTAGAAGTTGCAAAAGCTATAAAACAGGAGATTAAAAGGGAAATAAAAATTCCCAGATATGGAATAACATTTAATAATCCGGTAAGAACTCCTAAGAGAATGGCATATTTTACTCCTAAAACTGTAAGGAGAATAGATGTTAAAACAGAAACGATGATTACCTGAAGAAAAAGCCCGAAGATATACTTCTTGGTCATGATACGGATCTCATTTACAGCTTCCTGTACGCTTGCTTTGTGTCTTTCGTTGAAAACGGTGACGATAAAATTATTTAAAAGCCTTCTGTAATTTAAAATAAAGATAAAAAACAGAGTGAAAAATATAATAAAACCGAATCCTGTTGAAAATATTCCAAAGGTAAATCCTAAAATTACCCCCGAAGAAGACAGCAGTTTAGTTAATCCCTGATTAATATAATCCACCTGTTCATCCACTTTCACATTAAATGTTTTTGAAACCCAGTGCTGAAGGCTATTGAAAACGGTGGTGAACTGCTCCTTGAGGTGTGGAAGATCTTTGCTGAAATCAGACAGCTGATTGGTGAAAAAATAAATAATACCGCCTAGAATCATCAGCATAATAAATACTGAAGTCATGGTAGACATGGATCTCGGAAATCTTAACTTTTTTTCCATAAAAGTGGCTGCCGGCAAAAATAGCATAGCCATAAGGAATGCAAGAAAAAACGGAGCTAAAATGCTCTGTCCTAACGCCAGAAGGTAGCCAAGGCCAATGATAGAAATGACCACGAGCGTAAGCTTGACAAGGAAAGGAAGTCTAAGAAAATTCATAATCTAAAAATCTGCAGTGTGGAATAAAAATAAGAAAACCCATCTGAATTGAAAAATTTTTTATTCAATCCTTCAGGATTTTCTTCTATTGTATCAAATTTTATTCCATGCAGCGGAGAAAGGAATGTATTTGTTTATAAAACAGAAACACGCTCTGATACTCAGAACGTGTTTCCTTATTGAGAAGTTAATATGTTACAAATTGTTTTATTCTTCAATGGCGATGTCAATGACTTCCTCCATTCTGCTGACGTAATGTACTTTCAGATCTTTTAAATAGTCTTTTTTGATCTCTTCAACATCTTTTCTGTTAGCTTCACAAAGGATAACATCTTTAATTCCGGCTCTTGTAGCAGCAAGAAGTTTTTCTTTGATTCCTCCTACAGGAAGTACTTTTCCTCTTAAAGTAATTTCTCCGGTCATCGCAAGGTGAGGTTTTATCTTCTTGTTTTTAAAAGAAGAAACCATTGATGTAAGCATTGCAATACCTGCAGACGGTCCATCTTTAGGAGTTGCTCCTTCAGGAACGTGTACGTGGATGTTTTTCTTGTCCAGTTCCTCCTGAGGAATTCCCAGTTCGTCATGCTTAGCTTTAATATATTCTAAGGCAATAGTTGCAGACTCTTTCATTACTGTACCAAGGTTTCCGGTCATCGTTAATGCCCCTTTACCATTACTTAGAATACTTTCAATATAAAGAATATCTCCGCCTACGCTTGTCCAGGCAAGACCTGTTACAACGCCTGGAACTCCGGTAATTTCTGACAGGCTTTTCGGTCTTGGAACCCCAAGAATTTCATCTACTTTAGCAACAGAAATTTTTGGATCATATTCTTTTACCAAAGCAGTCTGAAGGGCCACCCATCTTCCAATGGCAGCAATTCTTTTCTCCAGAGTTCTTACACCGCTCTCCGAAGTGTGGGCTTCTATAATATGTTTAAGCTCTGCATTTCCAAGTTTGAATGACTTTGCATCCAGACCATTTTCCTCTTGCTGTTTCTTGATTAAGTGTCTTTTCGCAATCTCAATCTTTTCCTCCAAAGTATAACCGGCAATCTGAATGATCTCCGTTCTGTCTAAAAGAGGAGTCTGTATCGTTGAAAGAGAATTGGCTGTAGCAATAAACATTACTTTTGACAGGTCATAACCCATCTCAAGGAAATTGTCATAGAAAGACTTATTTTGTTCAGGATCAAGAACCTCTAATAGTGCTGAGCTTGGATCACCATGAAGTCCCTGTCCGATTTTATCAATCTCATCAAGTACGATTACCGGGTTTGAAGTACCGGATTTCTTGATCGACTGTAAAATTCTTCCCGCCATAGCACCGATATAGGTTTTTCTATGTCCGCGGATTTCACTCTCGTCATGAAGACCACCTAAAGATAATCTCACATATTTTCTTCCTAAAGCATCTGCAATAGATTTTCCTAAAGAGGTTTTACCAACTCCCGGAGGCCCTACCAGTAATAAAATAGGAGACTTCATGTTGTTTTTTAATTTTAAAACAGCCATGTGTTCCAAAATTCTTTTCTTGATATCTTCCAGCCCAAAGTGAGCTTTGTCAAGCACTTTTTCTGCTTTTGCAATATCAAAAATATCTTTTGTATACGTTTCCCAGGGAAGGTCTGTAAAGAAATCCAGATAGTTTCTCTGTACATTATAGTCGGGAGAATTAGGGTTCTGGCGCTGTAATCTGCCGATTTCCTTTTGAAAATGCTCCTCTACTTCTTTACTCCATTTTTTGGTTTTAGCCTTGGCAATCAGATCTTCCACATCACTTTCAGGTCCTCCGCCCAATTCTTCCTGGATGGTTCTGATCTGTTGATTCAGGAAATATTCTCTCTGCTGCTTGTCAAGATCCTTTGAAGTTTTCTGATGGATCTGGCTTCTCAGTTCCAGTTTTCTGAAATCTTCATGCATCATTTCGTAGCATTGATTTGCTCTTATCATCAGGTTTTTCTCTTCAAGAAGCTTTTGTTTTGCTATTGAAGAAAAATTGGCATTGGTGCAGATGAAATTAAGAAGGTCATCATTATTATTGATGTTTTTGATCGCAAAATTGGCTGCATTAGGGATATTCGGGTCCAGTTCAATGATCTTTAAAGCAAGATCCTTGATATTCTCAAGCAATGCTTCATATTCCTCCTGATTTTTAGGACGTGTATCTTTTAATTTTGATATTTCTGCCCTGAAATAAGGCTGATTTTCAATAATCTTTTTAATCTTGAATCGATGGAAGCCTTTCGTGATCGCCGTAATATTTCCTTCCGGAAGCTTAATAATCTTAATGATTTTTGCTAAGGTACCTGTTGTATAAATATCTTTTTCGGCAGGCTGTTCCATATCCGAATTTTTCTGGCTTACAATTCCAATGAAATCTCCGTTCTTCTGTGCTTCCTCAAGAAGCTGTATAGAGGTTTTTCTCCCTGCAGTAATAGGAATTACCACATTGGGGAACATCACCATATTTCTTACGGGAAGTATAGGGAATATTTTCTGTTCGGAATTTTTATCAGTCTCAGCGAAGTCGGAAAGATTGATTTCTTCAGTTACGATATCAAATCCGTCACTGATCATTTCTTCTAAACTAATATCTTCAAATTCTATCATAGTCAATCTAATGACAAATTGTCATTTTCGTTTTTTATCGTTAAAGGGATTTTTTATAATATGCTCTGAAAACGTGTGGCATATTATAATATTCTAAAAATGCACAATACTTATGCCATTTGTTTTTTACTTAAAAATACGGTCAAAATTTCCTTTTTTAGATAATCTTTGCATTAAAAATCAAAATAAAGCAGTTCTGTTTCTGTAATTTCTTAAAAATGTGTATTTTCGCAAACTGATAAAAAACTATAATTTATAAAATGGCAATTTTAGGACAGATTAGGAGTAAGCCTTGGCTTTTAATGGGAGTAATAGCCTTAGCGCTTTTGGCGTTCTTGGTGAACCCCGATAGTATCGACAAGGTTTTTGGTAAAAATCCTGACGTTTTAGGAAAAGTAAATGGTGAGAAAATCACCCGCGAAGAGTTCAATGATCAGCTTTTCGTGTTGCAGCAGCAGGCTGAACAACAAGGTCGTCCGAAAGCCGGTCTTGAAGAGCAGGCGTGGCAGTTACTTGTACAATCTAAACTTATCAAACAACAGTTTGAGAAACTAGGTTTTGAAATGACTGATGATTATTTCTGGAACCAAATCCAGTACGATCAGATGTTTGCCCAGAATCAACAGTTCTTTGATGAGAAAGGTAACTTTAAAACTCAAGATCTTAAAAAAGAAATTGAAACATTAAAAAACACCAATCCTGAAGGATATAATCAATGGTTGAAAACTAGAAAGACGATTGAGTACAGACTAATGGCAAGACAGGTGTTTACCAATATTTCAGCAGGTATCACTACCGGTAAGAAAGAAGCAGAAGAATTGATGAAGCAGAGAGATCAGCTTGCAGATATCGACTTTGTGAAAGTGGATTATGCGGCATATCTTCAGAAAACCAAGATCAATGTTACAACACAGGATCTTGCAGACTACATCCAGAAGCACCCTGTAATGTTCAAAGCTGAACCAAGCAGAAATATCGGTGTTGTATACTTCCCATCAAAACCTAGTGCAGCAGATGATGCAGCAACTCTGAAAGAAATTACAAAATTATATTCAGGAGGTACAGATGCAAGCGGGGGTACGGAAAACTTCCAGAATACGAAAAATGATTCTATGTTTGTAATGGCAAATTCTGATGCGCCATTCAATCCTCAGTATACAAGTCCTGCTCAATTGCCTCCAACGATCAAAGATCAGATCACTACAGCAGCAATAGGTCAGACTTTTGGACCTTATAAAGAGCAAGATGTTTATGTAGTTTCTAAACTTATAGGTAAAAGAGCTTCAGACTCTACTTTATCTAGACATATCCTTATTGCGTTCAAAGGAAGCCCTGCGGGTGAAGGAGTAACAAGAACTAAAGAGCAGGCTAAGAAATTAGCAGACTCTATTGGTGCTATTGTAAAAGCAACTCCTGCTAAATTTACAGAGTTCCTTAAGCTTTCCAGCGATCCGAATTCTGCAGCACAGGGAGGTAGCTTAGGGTGGACAACTCCGGAAACACCTTTCGTACCAGAATTCCTTGCTTACCTTGCAAGCAATCCTAAAGGAGCTACAGGTGTAGTAGAAACACAGTTCGGTTACCATATCATCAATATTGAAGATAAAAAATCAGGATCAATGGGGTATAAAGTTGCCAACCTTGTGAAAGCAATTAAACCTTCAGATGCTACTGAGGCTGAATCAGACAAAAAATCAAGAAAATTCATTCAGCAGGTTCAAGGAAAATCTTTCAACGATTTCGTGAACATTGCTAAAAAAGGAAATTACCAGTTCTCTAATCCAAAAGCAGCAAAAAGATTTGAAGGTCAGATTCAGGGCTTAGGTACTGAAAAAGATGCAGACATCCTTACCTGGGCTTTCGACAAGAAAAGAACTAAAGGAGATACTGAACTATTTACTGTAGATGGAACAGGTGATAAAATTGTAGTTTATCTGAACGGAAAACAAGATGCAGGTCTTGCTGATCCGGAATCTGTAAGAGATCAGATTGAAACTATCGTTAAAAATAAACTGGCTGCAAAACAAATTTCTGATAAAATTACTGCAGCAAAAGCTTCAAGCTTAGATCAGGTAGCTAAATTATTTGCAGCTCCTAAACAGTCTGCTCAGGTAAATCTATTGAACCCTTCAGTAGCGGGTGCTATGGAGCCTAAAGTTGCCGGTGCAGCATTCGGTGTTGCAAAAGGTAAGCTTTCTAACCCGGTTGAAGGAGGAACTGGAGTTTATGTTTTGATCAAAAAATCAGAAACGATCAACAAACAACCTGGAGATCTTAAGCAGTTTACAGAGTCTCTTACTCAGAGAAGTTCTGGAATGTTCGGACAGGCTTGGATGAAGAGTCTTCAGGACAATGCAGATATTGAAGATTTTAGAATCGAGATCTGGGGTAAGCTTGGAAATCAGCAACAATAAGAAATACATTTCAATGATATAAAGGCGGCAAATTTTTTTTGTCGCCTTTTTTTGTATTTAACGCAGAACAATATTGGAAAAGATTTATTTAAAATGTGTTATATTTGCTTATTAGAAAAAAAATTAGCAAGTGAAGTTCAGTAAAGAATTAAAAGCTGGTGTGATCACACTTCTGGCTATTGTAGGCTTTGTCGTGTTGTTTCAGTTTATGAAAGGGAAAAGCCTTTTTACTACCGACAATATATTTTACGCAAAATATGATAATGTAGAAGGTCTGGCGCAGTCTTCGGCAGTTTCTATCAACGGATTGAAAGTAGGGCAGGTGGATAAAATTATTCCTCTGACCTCAAAAGACGGTAAAATTAATTTTGTTGTAAAAATTACAGTAGATAACAAATTTGAATTTTCAAAAAATTCATCATTAGAAATCTTTGAACCAGGACTAATGTCCGGCAAAGAAATGAGAGTAAACCTTGCATACGGAGGTGCGACTGCAAAAGACGGTGATACCCTGAAAGGTGCTTTTAAACTGGGAACATTGGGAAGTCTTTCTTCTCAGGTAGGTCCGGTAAAAGATCAGCTGCAGGTGGTTCTACACAGAGTAGACTCTCTGATGGCTAATGCCAATCTGCTTGTGGATGCTCAAAACAGAGCTGAAATAAAAGCTTTATTATCCAATCTTAATAAAACAGTAGGTGCACTACAGACTACAGCAGGAAGTGTAAACAACCTTGTAGGACACAATGACCCTAAACTGCAGAAAGTACTGGATGATGCCAGTCTTACGATGCAGAGTGGAAAAGTGACGCTGGATAAATACGGAAATCTGGCTCAGAGCATTGATACTAAACAATTGAATGCAACTATCGCCAACTTGGATGCTACTGTAGGAAAACTGAATCAGGTAATTGGTGGAATAGACAAAGGAGAAGGAAGTTTAGGTAAATTGATGAAAGATGATCAGCTTTACAATAATCTGAACTCAGCATCTTCCAACTTGAATACATTAATTGAAGATATGAAAGCGAACCCGAAAAGATATATCAACTTCTCGGTTTTCGGTAAAAATAATAAAGACTAATACACCGTATGCAGTACATCGATAACATTATTTTCCTGATTTTATTAGTGGCCGGATTTGGTTTGTTTGCCAAAAGCCTTCTAAAGATCTATAGAAATATCAGGTTGGGTCATGAAATCAACAGAAACGACAGAAAAGGAGAACGTTGGGGAACTATGGCTCGTGTAGCAATGGGGCAGAGTAAAATGACAGCACGTCCTGTTGCAGGAGTTTTGCACCTTTTTGTATATGTCGGTTTTGTGATTATTAATATTGAATTAATAGAAATTGTTGTTGATGGAATATTTGGGACGCATCGTTTCTTATCAAGCATTTTAGGACATACATTTTATAATTTCTTCACTGCAACACTAGAAGTTTTAGCACTTTTGGTGGTGATTGGAGTTGTTATTTTCTTTATCCGTAGAAATTTTTACGGAGTGAAAAGGTTAACCATGAAAGAACTTTTCGGTTGGCCAAAAAATGATGCAAACTGGATTTTGATCATCGAATTCGCACTGATGATGGCTTTCTTTATGATGAATGCTTCAGATTTTATTTTACAGGCGAGAGGTGTTTTTCCTGAACATGGAAGCTTCCCGATCAGTGAAATGACATTCGTTCCGTTTTTGGAAATCTTCAATTTTGATAGCGGATTTTTGATGTTCACAGAAAAAGGAGCCTGGTGGTTCCATTTTGTGGGGATTCTTTTCTTCATGAACTATCTTTATTACTCAAAACACCTGCATATTATCCTTGCATTTCCAAGTACTTGGTATGCAAATCTTGATAAAAAAGGAAAATTCAATAATCTTGACTCTGTAACCAAGGAGATCAAATTAATGATGGATCCTAACGCAGATCCTTATGCTGCACCAGCTGAAGGAGCTGAAGCTGATGTACCGTCTAAATTCGGTGCTGAAGATATCTTTGACCTGAACCAGGTACAGCTGCTTAATGCGTATTCATGTACAGAATGCGGACGTTGTACTTCCGTTTGTCCGGCTAATATTACCGGAAAAAAACTTTCTCCGAGACTGATCCTGATGAAAACCAGAGACAGATTGGAAGAAGTAGGAAGAAATATTGATGCAAATGGAAAATTTGTTGATGACGGTAAAAAACTGCTGAACGATTATATCACAAAAGAAGAACTTTGGGCTTGTACAACATGTAATGCATGTACAGAAGCCTGTCCGGTATTGCTTGATCCGCTTTCCATTATTTTTGAAATGAGAAGATTCCTGGTGATGGAACAGTCTGCTGCTCCACAGGAACTGAATCTGATGATGACCAATGTGGAAAATAATGCAGCTCCTTGGCAGTATAATCAGGCTGACCGTCTTAACTGGGCATCGGAAAACTAGATAATTAATCGATTTGAAAATTTGAAATTGATGCAATTCTAATCATTTCAAATTTCCAGATTCTCACATTTTCAAATTGAAAAAGAAATGGATTTCAATATAAAAACAATGGCAGAATATGCTGCCGAAGGAAAAGCCCCGGAAGTTTTATTTTGGGTTGGATGTGCGGGAAGCTTTGATGACCGTGCTAAAAAAATTACAAAAGCATTTTGCAAGATATTAAATAAGATAGGGGTTGAATTTGCGGTTTTAGGACAGGAAGAAAGCTGTACCGGCGATCCTGCAAAAAGAGCAGGAAACGAATTCGTTTTCCAGATGATGGCCCTTACGAATATTGAAGTGCTGAATGCTTACGAAGTAAAGAAAATCGTAACGGCTTGTCCACACTGTTTCAATACCCTGAAAAATGAATATCCAAGCTTAGGTGGGCACTTTGATGTAGTGCACCATACTCAGTTCCTTAAAACCTTGATGGAAGAAGGAAGACTGAAAATAGAAGGAGGCGCATTCAAAGGGAAAAAAATCACTTTCCATGATCCTTGTTATCTGGGACGTGCCAATGATGAATATGAAGCTCCAAGAATGCTGCTTGAGAAGCTGGATGCAGAGCTTGTAGAAATGAAGCGTTGTAAAACCAACGGACTTTGCTGTGGAGCAGGAGGAGCACAGATGTTTAAAGAACCTGAAAAAGGAAATAAAGACATCAATATCGAAAGAACAGAAGAAGCTTTATCTTTTGAGCCAAAAGTAATTGCTACAGGATGTCCATTCTGTAATACCATGATGACAGATGGTGTAAAACACTTTAACAAAAATACCGAAGTTGCCGTAAAAGATATTGTTGAACTTCTTGCTGAAGCAGAAGATTTATAATTGTAATCTTACACAGGTTTATGAAGGTAGAATGGAGACTCTCCTTTTTGTTTATAATTTCGATACTTGCTGCTCTTACATTCTGGAATTACCAGAACAGAGTATATGACTGGGATATGCCGGGGTATTTAGGAAGTATGTACACTTCTGAATTCCCGAATTCACCGGATAAAGTTCGGATAATCACTTATGATGAAATAAAAAAAGAAGCTCCTGCGGATCATTATACAGACATCATCGGAATAAAACAGTGGGATATTCCCAGGCAGTATTTCGTAAAAAATACACAATCTTTTACAGAACAATTACCCTATTTTCAAATTAAAGTAGGGTATATTCTTGTAATAACCCTTTTTTATAAGCTGGGACTTAGCTCTCCAATGGCGGTCCTGTTTACTAGTCTTATTTCTTACTTTTTTTCCGGATTATTATTGTTTTATATTCTAAAACTTCTGTTTCCAAGGAAATACTGGTTAGCAACAGTATTAACAGTTGCCTGCATGCTTTTGCCGCCAGTGACGTATATGTCCAGGGTTTCCACACCGGATATGTTCATTTTTCAGTTTATCCTGATCTTTATCATTGGGCTGCTCAAAAAATGGAACAAATGGGGGATGTTTGTACTTCTGTTTTCAATCACCTTTATACGGCCGGACTATATTACATTTACCCTGACTTATATTATGGCTGTTTTCTTCTTTTACTATTTCAGAGAAAAGAAGATTGATGTTTCTTTTATCGCACAGGGAATCGTACTTCTTGCCATGTATCTCGCCATCATTAAGTTTTATCATTATCCCGGATGGAAAGATCTGTTTTATGATACTTTTATTGACAGAAGACCTATTATTTCGACACATCCCATCGATGTAAGTTTAAAAGACTATCTGAGTATTATCTATATCAAGATTATTTACTTCAAAAAGGTGACTTTATCTGTAGGCATCATGATTGCAGTAATTTTTTGGCGTTCAAAAGATGCTTGGGTAAGGATGATTTCAGTACTTTTCCTTGTGAACGTGTACATCAAATTCTTTTTCTTTCCGCAGTCGGCAGCATTGAGGTTCTTCTTTCCGTTTATTTTTCCGCTTTTTATTATGATGCTCTATGTATTGAGTAAAAAATACAATGATCTCAAACTCGAGAAAATTGCGTAATTTTGCTTTAAGATAATAAGGATCTGAAATCACAATCTCAGAAATATTCTGATCAGGAATCAGAACTGAAAATGATTGCAGAGGTCCTTGAAAAATAAATACTTACATTATGAAAATCGAAGAATCTAATATTGTAGAAACCAACGACTACAGAGTCATTATATATCCGGCTTCAAGACCTTTTGAAACTAAAGAAGCAAAGACAATTACCGAAAAACTATTTGATTTCCTTGCTACATGGGCCGCACATGGTAAACCGCTTTCTTCTTCATTTAAAATTGAAAAGAATCAGTTTATTGTGGTGTGTGTAGATGAAGAAAAAGAAATGGCTTCAGGATGCAGCATTGATGCTTTAGGGAAGGTAATGAGAGAAATTGATGAAGAATATCAATTGGGGCTTTTCGACAGAATGAAAGCTAGTTTTGTAGAAAATGGTGAAGTGAAAACTTTAAAGCTGATTGATTTTAAATCAAAATTGAGAAACGGAGAACTTTCAGACGATATCCAGGTTTTTGACTTCTCAAAAAACACTTACCTTGACTTTTTGAGCCACTTCCTTCTTCCTTTAGAGAAAAGCTGGGCGGCTTCTATAAAATAAACACTATTAAGCTTATACAACTGAATAATCATAAAGTGAGAACCTATTTCTCACTTTTTTGTTTTAATGTATATTTGTATAGATTCGACTAAGACTAATGCCTAAAGTACTTTTTTTAACGACATCCCACAGCTATAATGATGACCGTATTTTTTATCATCAGGCAAAGGCTCTTAGAGATAATGGGTATGAAGTAAAAATATGCAGTTTATATGCAGAGTACAACGGAGTTATTGACGGAATTGAAATAGAATCCTACGCCATACTGGAAGAAAGTATAGAAAAGAAAATGGAAACATTCCGTAAGGTTTGCGACAATTTTCAGCCCCAGACTATTATTTGTTCCGAACCTCTTGCTGTGGTAGCTTCAAAGAAATTTGTAAAAAAGCATAATGCAAGCTGTATTTATGATGTTACAGAATGGTATCCTTCTATGTCGATGCTGGACAGGTATCGTTTTCCGGCTAAAATATTTCAGGCCGTTAAGTTTTCTCTTATTCAGTGGTATGCAGGGTCTTTAAGCACTCATATTATTTTCGGAGAAACTACCAAAAAGTTTCCTTTAGCATATTTTTTCTGTTTTAAAAAGCAGATGATTCTTCCTTATTATCCCGATCCTGTTTATATCAGTGAAAATATCAGGAATCTTGGATCTGATGTCATTACTTTATGCTATACAGGCCAGATTTCTAAGGATAAAGGGATTGAAAATTTCTTTAAAGCCGTAGATCTTCTCCGTCAAAAGGTTCCAGCCCTTCATATTAAGATTCTGATTATCGGATCAACAGTACAGGAAAGTGATGAACTCTATTTTTCAGCATTATTGGAGAAATATTCTTTTGATGATATCGAGATCAGAAAACCTGCTGCTTTTGAGCAATTTACAGAAGCGTTGACAGATGCAGACCTATGTTTTGACCTTCGGGAAATCAATTTTGAAAACAACCACTCACTGCCAATAAAATTATTTTACTTTATGGGAGCGGGAAAACCTGTGATCTATTCAAATTTAAAAGGCATCAGAAAACATATGGGCACGCTTCCGTTTGGCAGTTTGGTAAATCCGCAGAATGCTGAGGCTATTTCAGAAATTATTCTCAATTATGTAAGAAACCCGGAACTGTATCATCTGCATGCTCTCAATGCACGGAATGAATTTGAAAGAAAATATAATTGGGGAACGATAAAAGATTCGTTTGTTGATTTTGTGAAAAAATCTATTGATAAATAATTGCTATGCAGCTTACTATTATTAAAACCTTTGTCTCACGTTTTCTTATTCTGATCCTGAGTTTCGGGCTGGTGATCTATTCTACGAATATGTGGGGAAGCGAAGGAAAGGGAACCATTTCTATTGTGGTTGCCAATGCTGCAGCAGTGAGTTTTTTCAGCAGTATCTTTTCGGGAAGCAGTGCTTCCTATTTTGCTTCAAGATTTAAAATAGAGAAAGTTTTATTATTTGCCTACTTGTGGTCTCTTCTGACGGGGCTTTTGATTCCTTTTCTATTTAGCCTGGCATCTATTCAGGGTGAATATCTTTTGTGTCTTATCGGAATCTCTGTTTTCTCTTCACTGTTGTCCACCAATATTAGTTTGTTTATTGGAACACAGGATATTAGGAAGTTTAATATTTATACTGTTTTACAACAGCTGATACACATCATCTTTATCGGAATATTGGTATATCTCTTCGGAAAGAAAGATGTTTCAGTATACTTTCTTGCACAGATCGGATGTCTGGCACTTCTTTTTCTGACCAGCTTTTTTCAGATCATCAAAAAATGCAATATTTCCGAAATATCATTCTGTAAAGATGTTGCCAGGAATATGTTTGAATACGGCTGGAAAACCCAGCTAAGTGCATTTGTTCAGTTTCTGAACTATAGACTTTCATTTTATTTTCTTGAATATTTTGAAGGCATTGCCAGCGTAGGGATTTTTTCTATCGGGGTCACTTTTTCCGAAGCGATCTGGACGATTACCCGCAGTATTGCTGTAATTTTATATTCAGATGTGGTGAATAGTAAAAGCAGTGAGGAATCTATAGAAAAAACAAAAGAAGCTTTAAAACTGACTTTCATTTTGATGATAGGTTTTGTACTGGGAATCATTATGATCCCGTCACAGGTCTATGAAATGATTTTCGGAGAAGAATTCAGAAATACCAAAGAAATTATGCTTCTCTTATCTCCGGGAATTTTTGCCATCGCTGTGAGTGATATGGTAGGACATTACTTCTCTGGAATGAGGGAATTGAAAATTCTCAATATAAAATCAATTGTAGGACTTATTGTTACGGTAGTGTTTTCTTTCATTGCCATACCAAGATGGGGAATTTTGGGTGCTTGTCTTGCAACCACATCATCATATTTGGTTTCTGCCTTTCTGCTGTTTCGGAAATTTTATAGTTCTACCACCTTCAGTTTGAAAGATTACATGGTATCAAAAGAAGAAATTCAGCTTTTAAAAGAAAAATTTTTGAAAAAATAATTTACTCAGTTCAGGGACGGAAAATAAAGTCATTTTCCTATTTTTACAAATCTATTAATTCATTGTATGTGCGGAATCAGCGGTTATTATTCATTTCATAAAAGTATTTCCTCCACAAATATTCTGGAAATGAATCAGGCGATCAAACATCGCGGGCCCGATGATGAAGGGTTCTGGCTGTATGATTATGAGCAGGGGATTTCTTTCTCAGGAAATGATTCTACCCCTAAAATTAAAGAACAGTTTCCGGTTTTACAGGAAAGAAGCTCTGATATTGCCCTGGGTTTCCGCAGATTATCCATTATTGACCTTTCTGAAAAAGGTCATCAGCCGATGCTTTCAGAGAATGAACAGGTCATTATTACTTTTAATGGAGAGATTTATAATTTTAAAAAATTAAGAAAAGAACTCGAGTCCTTAGGTCATTCTTTCCGAAGCAATTCTGATACTGAAGTTATCCTCAGGGGCTATAAGGAGTGGGGAAATTCAACCTTTGTGAAGCTGGATGGGATGTTTGCGATCTGTATTGTTGACCTTACCAATAAAAAACTTATACTGGCAAGGGACAGAGTAGGAATGAAACCGCTTTTTTACTATCAAAGTGAAGAGGGACTGGTTTGGGCTTCAGAAATAAAAGCACTGCTGATAAATGAATTTGTAAAGCCTGAAATCAACTGGAATGGAGTTTACACCAATTTCCTTTTTCAAACAACATTAGCACCGCAAACCTGTTTTCAGGATATTTTATCCCTGGAACCTGCCTCTTTGATGACCGTTGATTTATCAGATCAAAAAATTACCAAAGAAAAATTCTGGACACTCCCTTCACCGTCTGTTAAAAATATTCCGGAAGAAGAAGCTGTAAGAAAAATAGATGAATTGCTTTCGGAAAGCATTTCAGAACAGTTATACGCTGATGTTCCTGTAGCAATGATGATGAGCGGTGGAATAGATTCTACTTTAATTGCTTCAAAATCAAAACCTTTTAATCCAGATATCAATACATACACTATCTCTTATCCGTTTTCTGAAGAAGAAGTGAAAAACGCCTCTCTGGCTGCCCAACATTTTGGCATTTCGCATGACATAAAAGAAGTGAGTGATGATGAAGCGCTGGAACAGCTTAAGGAAAATATCCAGCATTTTGAAGAACCTTACAGCAGTTTTGAAGTCTTGATCAATGCTGCAAAATATGCACATGACAAAGATTTTAAAGTGGTATTAAGCGGAAATGGTGCCGATGAACTTTTTGCCGGTTATTCCCATACCTTGAAGCTGAATAGATGGCTGCTGATGAGGAATTTTAACTTTGTAAAGCCTTTTATTTTTACCAAAGATAAATTTTCGCAACGGGTAAAAAACTACTTTTCTCAGGATGATATGTTTGATTTTTTCAGACAGAGCCAGATCAGTATGATGCCTTCGGAAGTAAAAAATCTTTTTCATACTTCTATTTTTAAAAATATTAATACTGATTTGTCCGGTTACCATACTTCTGAAACAAAAAGCTATTCCGGATATTTTGAATATGATATGAAATATTCCCTGTCTTCCCATCATGTATTCAGGGATGATCTGAGTGCGATGAAATATAGCGTGGAATTTCGCTATCCTTATCTGAGTAATAATCTGATCAATTATGTAGCGTCATTACCTGAGAATATCAGATTTAACGGAAGTCAGAATAAACCATTACTGCGTAAAACAGCTGAAAAATATCTTCCTGAATCCGTTTTGAATATGCCTAAGAAAGGATTTTCTTTTCCGGTGCATTATTTTATTAAGAATGAAAGAAGAGTAAGGGATTTCATTGTTGAAAATCTTGAAAGTTTAAAAAAGAGAAATTTTTTCAACGCTGCAGTAATAGATGAGTGGTGGAATCACCAGGAACATGAGTATGATTGGGTGAAAATCTGGCAGCTGGTGACTTTTGAACTGTGGTATCAGAAATATTTTGAAAAATAAAGAAGGAGCCTAAAGATTAATATTTTACCTTTGTATTTATGATGAAATATTTTTGGGGCATACTTGTTGCGGTTTTTGCACTTGTAAGTTGTAAAAGTGATGATGATTCTTTGCAGAGAATAGATCAGGTACTTAATATTTATATGAAAAACAGCGCTGGACAGGATCTTCTGAACAGTAAAAAGGCCGGGTCTTATACAGGATTTTCGGTAAATGATATTTTTGGAACTAAAGATATTTCCCCGGTAAGTGTTTCGTTAAGAATGACAACGGATTCATTATTCTATATGGAGTATCTGGCAGGAGCAAAAAGAAGAAGGCTGGATTCTATCAGCCCGGATCAACCGGGTACAGGAAATTCTTACTATTCCAGAATGCAGATTACCTACACAAAAAGTACTAATGTAGCTGACAATGTGATTGATACTTTGGAAATTCAGTATCGTAATACACCAACCGTATTCCAGGTTTCAAAAGTTTTGTATAACAGGGTTCCGGTATTTTCAAAAGATGCTGATGCACCAACTTCGATAAATACCGTTACTATCACAAAATAATTTTTAAATTTGTACAATTGTTAGCTTATTATAAGCTAAACATCTAATATTTAACATCTAAATAAAATGTTACAAGTCAATTTTTTGCGCGACAATAAAGAACGCGTTTTAGAAGGTCTTAAGAAAAGACAATTCAAAAATCTTGAGTTGGTAGACGAGGCTATCGCTGCCGACGACGAAAGAAAAAGAATCCAGTTTGAACTAGATTCCCAGCTATCCGAAATCAACAAAATTTCGAAAGAAATCGGGCTTTTGATGAAAGAAGGGAAAAAAGAAGAAGCGGAATCTGCAAAATCTAAAACAGCACAATACAAAGAGTCGAGCTCAGAATTGAAATCCCAGTTAGAAGTTAAAGAAAATGACTTACTGAATATCCTGTACCAGCTTCCGAACATTCCAAATGAATTGGTAAAAAGCGGAGCTTCTGCTGATGATAATGAAATGATTTTCCAGTCTCATCCGGTAGAAGGTCTTGGTGAAGGCGCTATTCCTCACTGGGAACTGGCCAAAAAATATAACCTTATTGATTTTGAATTAGGGGTTAAAATTGCAGGAGCAGGTTTCCCGGTTTATTTAGGGAAAGGGGCAAGATTGCAAAGAGCCTTGGTTCAGTATTTCTTGGATAAAAACGTAGAAAAAGGATATACAGAAGTAAATCCTCCTCACGTTGTAAATGAAGCATCTGGATTTGGAACCGGACAGCTGCCGGATAAAGAAGGACAGATGTATTATATCAACGAAGATAAGCTATACCTTATTCCTACAGCGGAAGTTCCTGTAACGAACCTTTACCGTGACGTATTGCTTGATGAGAAAGATCTTCCAATCAAGAATACGGCATTCTCTCAGTGCTACAGAAGAGAAGCGGGAAGCTATGGAGCTCATGTAAGAGGTTTGAACCGTCTTCACCAGTTTGAAAAAGTAGAGATTGTAAGAATTGAAAAGCCTGAAAACTCTTACGCTGTTTTGGAAGAAATGGTAGAGCACATCAAGGAAATCCTTACAGATCTTGAACTTCCATTCAGAGTATTGAGACTTTGTGGCGGTGATACTGGTTTTGCATCTGCTATGACTTATGATTTTGAAGTATGGAGTGCAGCGCAGGAAATGTGGCTGGAAGTAAGCTCTGTTTCCAACTTTGAAACGTTCCAGGCGAACAGATTAAAATGCCGTTACAAAGGTGATGGTAAATCTCAGTTGGTTCACACCCTGAACGGATCTGCAATGGCACTGCCAAGAATTATGGCGGCATTGCTTGAGAACAACCAGACAGCGGAAGGAATTAGGCTTCCTAAAAAGATTGCAGAATATGCAAGATTTGAAGTAATCAACTAAACTAATCAATTAATTGAGTATACAATAAAAACCCACCGAGATCGGTGGGTTTTGCTTTATTCTGTAACGATGATAATCTTTTTATCTTCGTTTTTGAGTTTTGTATCCTTATCATAAATGGCTTTCAGATCATATTCTATTCTTATGGAATGATCATCGATCTGCTTTACCCAGTCATGCTTCCCTGTCATTGATTTTATGGGATTTTCAAACTTTAAAGTAGTACCGATATTTTTGAAAAACATAATCATCATTCCGGCCATCTTCTCAGTTTCCTCCTTTGAGCTTTTGGAGCGAATAGCCTCTTCAATACTTTTAAGATTAAAATTTTCGGTATCAATCGTCAGTGTTTTTCCGTCCCAGTTATTGTAAATGTTCTGATCCAAAGGGATCTTTTCCTTTTTTGTAAAATTTTTCAGAGCCTGATAATCTTCTGGAGCAAAATGTTCCATTTTAAAAGAAAACCCTGCCAGTTTATTGTCTTCTTTCGTTGATTTCATGAATATCTTTCTCATGATCCTGATTGAATCCGGATTTTCAGTTTTTAATTTTCCTTCCTTTTTGGCAAGATCGTACATACTTGTCCAGGTTGTTGGAAGCTTGTCCACTTCTCCAAATTCTTTCTGCTTTAGCGAGTCTGGAGTCATGGCCATCATTTCTGTCATAAACTCTTTCGTATCAATATCGGTTACGGAAGTAGAGGCGGCGTCCTTGTGATAGACAATTTCAGAATTCACACTGCAGGACTGCAGCATAAAAAAGCTTATCAGAAATAAGACAATGGTTTTCTTCATGGTGTATTTAAATACGAATTAATGGCAGTTAACAGCTCCGTTCGGATCTTTAGAGATTGTCATTGCTTCTGCTTTTGGAGAAACATAAGGAATTCCCAGTTCAAGACCTCTTAGAATAAATAATCCTCCTAAAATAATCATGATTACCGGAACCGCTTTCAAAACTTTCACTCTAAAAGCCTGATTCATGAGATTTCCAGCCAAAACAATGGCAAACATGAACGGAAGGGTTCCCAAACCAAATAAAGCCATATATAAAGCTCCCTGCCATATTCCTCCGCCTGCAAGACTTGCCGTAAGAGCCATGTAAACCATTCCACATGGTAAAAAACCATTAAGAAGTCCTGTGGTAAATCTTGAACGGTAATCTGCTTTCTGAAGAAGCTTTCCCAGATTCATTTTTACACTATATAGAAATTTGGATAGGAAAGGAATCTTTGATGCAAAATCTTTTCCGCCAAATGAAAATACAGCCATAATGATCAAAAGAATCCCTGCAGTAATAGTCAGATATTTCTGGAAGCCCGCCATTTCAAATCCCTGTCCGATAATCCCAAGAAGTGCCCCTAAAAATGAATAGGTGAAAATTCTTCCGAATTGATAGGTAAGGTTTTGAAGATAGAAATTGGCTGCCTGTTTTTTAGTTAATCCCATCGACAAGGCAATAGGTCCGCACATTCCGATACAGTGAAAACCGGAAGCAAAGCCTAAAGCAATAGCCGATACAATAAGTCCTATTTCCATATCACATCATAATCCATTCTGTAGTCTGTTTTGTCTGTTGTCCAACTCAGTCTAAGTGTATAGTTACCCATTTTCAATACCTGTGAAGGGATTATGAAAGACTGGCTGGCATCAAGCTGTACAGATTTTTTGATATCTAAATTCTGGTCGTCGGTTCTGTTTAAAACAAATTTTACCGTAGTATTTGAGTTGTTATATTCTTTTGGAAAAGTAATTTTAATTCCCTTAGGATCCTGGCTGTATACTGGTTTTTCCGGTAATTCATCTGCTTTTTTCTTAGCATCAATGACATCCTGATATTTCAACTCCTCTTCATAATAATTATCCGTTACCATTTCAGAGTTCTTCTGCCCGTTCGGGAAAAGGAACATCATGGATAATATAAAAACTATGAATGCTAATAATGCAATTACAACACCGTGTCCCCAACTAAAGTTCTTCATTTTTTTCTAATTAAAATTGCAGTTTGAATGGTCCTTCAAAATAAGTCTGATATGAATCGACCAGTTTTCCTTTCATATCGTAAACGCCAATGGTAATATTCTGTTTAGAGAGTTTCATTTCATCTTCCGGGAAGCTGATATTAATAGTTCCTTTAGAAATTTTATCCCGGTCTACCTGAATTTTACTGGATGCACTGTAAGTGATTTCACCATGTGCAGGATCAATTACTTTGATCGTAACGATTTTTTTCTCGTTTGTCTTATTCAGGAATGTATAATTATAGGTATTGGTAATTTTACCTTCTTTTACAAAGAATGTACTTCCTGCCGGTTTAATGAATTTTGCTTCCATTTCACCACGGCTGTAAAGAAGGTATCCTAAGAATCCTACAAGAAGGAATAAGAATACAGCAAATCCTTTCATTCTTCCTGTAAACTTAAATTGAGTTTCTTTTTCAATTTCGTTCTCAGAAGCATATCGGATCAATCCTTTTGGAAGACCTACTTTCTCCATTACTTCATCACAGGCATCAATACATGCGGTACAGTTGATACATTCCAGCTGTTGTCCGTCTCTGATGTCAATTCCGGTAGGACATACCACTACACACTGGTGGCAGTCGATACAATCTCCTTTGCCGGCAGCCTTACGATCTTCGCCTTTTCTCCATTTTGACCTGTTTTCTCCTCTTTTGAAGTCATAGAAAACATTGATTGTGTCTTTATCAATTAATACTCCCTGAAGTCTTCCGTATGGGCATACCAATGTACAAACCTGCTCTCTGAACCATGCAAATACAAAGTAAAATGCAGCAGTAAGAAGAATCATTACGATAAAATTGGTAGGATGTGCAAATGGCCCTTCACCAATGATCTTGAATACCTCTTCATATCCTACAATATACATGAACATGAAGTGGGTGATTATTAATGAAATGATGATATAAACAGTCCATTTTAAACTTCTTTTCCAGATCTTTTCGCTGTTCCACTCCTGTCTGTCCAGCTTCATTTGCTTGTTTCTGTCACCTTCAATCAGATATTCTATTTTACGGAAAATCGATTCCATAAAAATTGTCTGAGGGCAAATCCACCCGCAGAAAATTCTTCCGAACGCAATCGTAAAAACAATAATAAAGATTAAGGAGGCAATAGCACCTAAAGTGAGGATGAAAAAGTCCTGTGGATAGAAAGGCTGTCCAAAGATGAAAAACTCCCTGTCTATTACATTAAACATCAACAATGGGTTGCCATTGATTTTGATGAATGGTAATGTAAAATAAATAATTAATAGTAGATAGCTTACAATGTTTCTATAGTTGGTGTACTTTCCTTTAGGTTTTCTTGGAAAGACCCATCTTCTTTTTCCGGATTGCTCCATTGTCCCTATAGAATCTCTGTAAGTCTCAGGGTCCAGAACCTGTCCCTGTCCGCCGCGTACTTCTATTTCTTCTATGTCTGACATATGTTAATAGGTTTTAAAAAAGAAAAAACATAATTCGTTACTATTTTAATCTAATAACAAATTATGTTTTTTTCATATGTTTCTAATTTTTTAAATTATTCTTTTTCCCAATGTGCTTCAGTTCCTTGAGGAGCTGCTCCTCCCTGAGCCGGAGTCACTGGTGGCTGCTCTTGATTGATGTGATATACATACGCTGCAATCTTTTCAATCTCTGCACCTGAAACTTCTCCGTTTTTACCGAATGCTCTCATCGCAGGGTTAGTAGGAGAACCATTCCAGTCCATATGGAATACGTTTTTAAATAACGTTTTCTCAGGCTGGTTGATCCAGTAGTTATCAGTAAGGTTTGGTCCGATACCTCCACTACCGTCTTCTTTGTGACAAGATGCACAGTTTGTTTTGAATAATTCTTTACCTTCTGCAATGTTATCAGCTGAATACTTCGCTGTTTCAATGGTTACAGGAGGCTGAGATTTCTGATATTCTTCAATACTGGCTAACTGCTCTTTATACTCTTTTTCATATTCGCTTAACGGGTGAGCGAAGTCTGTGAAAGAGTATGCAGCAATATATACAATACAAAAAGCGGTCCCAAAATAGAATAAACCTACCCACCATTTTGGTAATTGGTTATCTAATTCCATGATTCCATCGAAACCGTGGTCAATAAGGATATCTTTCTCTTCAGTTTCAGATTGCTTTTTGAATGCAGCCAAATACATTCTTTTTAAGAAAGGTACTTTCTTTTCAGCTAAATAGGCTGCTTTCTCCTCCGGAGATAATTTTTTGAATTTGTTGTTTTCAATCAGATCTCCAATTGCACCATGGATATAGGCAAGGATACCAGCGATCACAACAGTTCCCCAGAAGTAAGGCGAAGCTAGGAACGCGTAGCTCTGTACAAATAAATAATAAAAAACTATTAAAAGTCCGATTATTATTAAGATGTTTATAACAACAGGTGTTCTTTGTTTCATAAAAAATAGTTTAATTTTTTAAATTAAAATCATCATCTTCATCATCCCCAAGAGGTGCCTCTTCTTCTTCTTTGTAATATTTTTTAGGTCTGCTAAAAACATAGATTACCAAAGCTATGAAGAACAGCATAAAGAAAATCAGAGCCAGCGTCTGGTAGAAACCAGCGTTTTCTGTATTGGATAATATATCTTTAAAGTTCTGAGGAATCATAATATGAGCCTTTTAATGTTTTTTAGTTATTACTTGCTGTTTTGATTTCAGTTGTTTTAATATCTGTACCTAATCTCTGAAGATAAGAAATAAGAGCTACAATTTCTTTTTTCTCTAATTCTCCCTGAGGTCTCTTAGCATAAGCCTGCTTAAGGTCATTTGCTTCAGAGAAGATATCTTTTACAATTTTTGCTGATTGGTTGTTTGCCCATTTATCTGCAGAATCGATTTCAGCCTTAGAATAAGGTACATCGAATACATTTTTCATCAGCTTCATTTTGTCTACCATCTTAGTTCTGTCTAAGTCAGTAGCAATTAACCAAGGGTAACGAGGCATGATGGAACCTGCAGAAGTTGATCTTGGGTTGTACATGTGCTTGTAGTGCCAAGAACTTGGGTTTTTACCACCTTCTCTATGTAAATCCGGTCCAGTTCTTTTAGAACCCCATAAGAACGGTCTGTCGTATACGAATTCTCCAGCTTTGGAGTATTGTCCGTTTTTACCGTTGAATCTTGTGATCTCATCTCTGAACGGTCTGATCATCTGAGAGTGACAAGCGTTACATCCTTCACGGATATAAATATCTCTACCTTCAAGTTCAAGTGGTGAATAAGGTTTTACCGCTGAAATCGTAGGTACACTTTTCTTAAGAGATAGAGTAGGGATGATCTCAATTGAACTACCAATAGATATTGTGATAAAAGATAAAATACCTAATAATACCGGAGTTCTTTCTAACCAAAGGTGAGTACCTTCTCCTTCTTTTCTGTTTTTACTGATGTTTGCTAATGCAGGAGCTTCAGCAGGAACTTCTTTCTGGAATGATCCTTTTCTTACCGTAGCAATTACGTTTACGATCATTAGGATAGATCCTGAGATATAGAATAAACCTCCTACGAATCTCATTTTGAAGTAAGGAATAATAGCCGTTACCGTATCCAACCAGTTTTTCCATAATAATGTTCCGTCCGGGTTGAATTGCTTCCACATTAATCCTTGTGTAAATCCTGAAATATACATTGGAACTGCATAGAAAATAATTCCTAAAGTACCTAACCAGAAATGCCAGTTAGCTAATTTTACAGACCAAAGTTTTGTTCTCCACATAATTGGTACCAGATAATAGATAACCCCGAATGCCATGAAACCATTCCATCCAAGAGCTCCTAAGTGTACGTGACCGATAACCCAGTCTGTAAAGTGACCAATTTTGTTGATGTTTTTAGTTGCCAAAAGTGGTCCTTCAAACGTTGCCATACCATAACAGGTAACAGCTACTACGAAGAACTTAAGGATAGGATTTTCTCTTACTTTATCCCAAGCTCCTCTTAACGTAAGAAGACCATTTAACATTCCTCCCCAAGATGGTGCAATAAGCATGATAGAGAACCCGGTTCCTACCGCCTGAGCCCAAGCCGGAAGAGCTGTATACTGAAGATGGTGAGGACCAGCCCAGATATATACGAAAATTAATGACCAGAAGTGAATAATAGACAGTTTATAAGAGAATACCGGTCTGTCTGCAGCCTTCGGAAGGAAGTAATACATTAAACCTAGAACCGGAGTCGTCAATACGAATGCAACCGCATTGTGTCCATACCACCACTGTACAATAGCATCTTTTACCCCTGCATATGCTGAATAAGATTTCCAGCCTGTGAAAGATAAAGGTACTTCAAGATTGTTGAAGATGTGAAGCATTGCTACTGCAATCCATGTACCGATATAGAACCAGATTGCTACATAAAGGTGTCTCACTCTTCTCTTTGAAATAGTCAGGAACATATTGATACCAAAAATGATCCATGAGAATGCGATCAATATGTCGATCGGCCACTCGTGTTCAGCATATTCCTTAGAGGTATTGATTCCCATAAAGAACGTAATGAACGTAGCAACGATCATAAACTGCCAAGTCCAGAAATGTAACCAAGACAATGTGTCACTGTACATTCTTGTTTTTAATAATCTCTGTAATGAGTAATAAATACCCGTGTAAACAATGTTACAAACGAATGCAAAGATTACGGTGTTGGTGTGCAGCATTCTGATTCTACCAAAACCAAATGCACCATGAGTGTTTATTAAACCTTGAATATTTCCTGATGCCAAACTTTTGATGGTTGTGTCATCTGTCCCGAAAAAGAATTCAGGTAATTCAGGGTAGAAAAGCATTAATGCCGCCGTAAGCCCGAACGTAAACCCTATAAGACCGAAAACTAAGGTCGCATAAAGGAACGCACGGACAATACTATTGTCATAACTAAACTTCTGTGTTTCCATATCAACTATTCACTATTTTTCTCAATTTTTATTATTTTCTCCTATTTCTTTCTCGTCTTTATCTTTGTTGCCAGGTTCATCATTTTCTTTGATTTTTTCATCATCAAAAAGGATTCTGACAGCCGGAGATTCATCATCTTCAAACTGTCCTTTTCGGGCATACACTATAAATACGACCAAGAAAATCGCAGCCAAAGAAACACTGCAGAGGATCATTAAATATAGAATATCCATTGGACAACAAAATTAACCTATTTTCGGGGTTCAAATTTAGTGAAAAATAATGACTTTCATCACGAAAAGACGATTTCAGCTAATTTAAAATCAGTCTAAATAACGGCTTTTAAGCCCGTTTTTTAAAATATTTCCGACCTAAAATCCAGGTTGAAAGTGTGGTAAATGTAACCACTGTGATCGAACTGATTGGCATGATGATTGCAGCGAAGAGCGGATGCATATGTCCTGTAACAGCGTAACTTAAACCAACGATATTGTATAGAAAACTGATTATAAATGTCATTTTCACAATGGTGATAGAGCCCTTACAAACGTTCAGGTAATTGTCAAGTGTAACCACTTTGTCGCCGTTCATAATCACATCGGAAGATGGCGTGAAACTGTTTGTGTCGTCAGCAATTGCAATCCCTACATTACTTTGTTTTAAAGCTCCTGCATCATTAAGCCCATCTCCCAGCATTGCAACTTTCATATGTTGATCCTGAAGGTTTTTAATGTAATTCAGCTTGTCTTCCGGGTTCTGATTAAAGGCCATTCCTTTATAATTTGGAATAAGTTCTTTAAGCTGGTTTTCTTCTGAGGAATTATCTCCACTCAGAATAAATATTTTGTAGTTGGTAAGTTTTGTGAAAAGTTCTTTTAGTTTCGGACGGTATTCATTTTTAAAGATGAATTTACCCAAATACGCTCCGTTTTTGCTGATATAAACCGCTGTTTCCAGATTTTTAGGCTCTTGACCATTATAACGGGCAGAGCCAATTTTATAAATATTTCCTCTTACATTGGCTTCATATCCCTTTCCTGAAATTTCAACAAAATTTTCTACTGGGAAATAATCATCATTTACTTCAATGAATTCATATAATGATTTTGAAAGAGGGTGGTTGGAGTTCTTTAATAACGTTTTAATATTTAGAGAATCAAATTCATTGATCTCAGGTCCTTCGTATTTGATATTTGATTTTTTTCTGTGGGTAATCGTTCCGGTTTTGTCAAAGACAATCGTATCAAGCTTCGCGATTTTTTCAATCGTTAAAGTGTCCTTTACATAAAACTTATTCCGGCCTAAGATTCTCATAATGTGACCGAAAGTGAACGGTGCAGAGAGTGCAAGAGCACAAGGACATGCAATGATCAGAATGGCTGAAATTACCTGGAACATCTTCTCTAAATCAATAAATGCCCAATAAATTCCTGCAACAAGAGCAATGCCTAAAATGATGAATGTGAAATATTTACTGATGTTGTTTGTCAACGTGTCAAGTCCGGTCTCATGTTTCTTAAAGGCTTCCTTATTCCATAGCTGGGTAAGATAACTTTGGTCAACATTTTTGATGACCTCCAGCTCCAGAGACGAACCTATTTGCTTACCTCCGGCAAAGATCTTATCACCAGGCTGTTTGCTGATACTTTCACTTTCTCCTGTGATGAAACTGTTGTCGATGTTTCCTTCTCCGTTGATCAGAATAGCATCTACCGGGATAATTTCCTGATTTCTAACAA
This sequence comes from Chryseobacterium indologenes, assembly GCF_018362995.1. Taxonomy (NCBI): domain Bacteria; kingdom Pseudomonadati; phylum Bacteroidota; class Flavobacteriia; order Flavobacteriales; family Weeksellaceae; genus Chryseobacterium; species Chryseobacterium indologenes. Next base: position 3,107,909 of record NZ_CP074372.1, on the reverse strand, counting down.
GAATTCTGTCACCCACTTTTATTTCAGACAATAAAATATTATCCTGTTTTCCTTCAAAATCAACTTTCGTTACAGCAATAGGATAGAAAGATTTGTAATCTCTGTCATAGGAAAGAGCGTTGTATGTTCTTTTTTGGAAAATTTTACCAAGAAGCATGAAGAATAAAAGTCCGCAAAGAGTATCGAAATATCCTGGACCATAATCTGTTACAACTTCATAAATGCTTCTTCCATATAAAACGAAAATTCCTAAGACAATCGGAACATCAATGTTGACGATTTTATTTTTTAAACCATACCATGCAGATTTATAATAATCTGAAGCTGAGTAAAAAACAACAGGTGTTGCCAGAAGGAATATCAAGGTTCTGAATAAGCCTTTATAATGGTCCATCCAATAATCTTCACCTCCGATATATTCGGGAAAAGCAAGGAACATTCCGTTACCGAAAGCAAAGGCAGCAATGGCAAATTTTACCAATAAAGATTTGTCGAGATGATCTTCATTTTTATCAGCGGTTTCAAGGCTGATGATCGGTTTATATCCTAGGTTGGTTAAAAATTTAGCGAGTTCGCTTAATTTCAGATCGTTATGGTTGAATGAGATCTGTAAGGTCTTTCTTGTAAAATTAACCTGCGAATATTTAATATGCTTATTTAACGTGTGAAGGCTTTCTAATAGCCAGATGCAAGAAGAACAGTGAATTACAGGGATTTTGAATGTTACGAGACTGGTACTTCCTTCAGAGAAATCAGTCACTTTTTCAAAAATTTCCGGTGTATCTAAGTAGTCAAATTGAGTAGAATTTTCGTCATTCGGACGAATTCCTGCCCCTTTATTAAGCTCATAGAAATTGCTTAAATTATTTAAATTTAGAATTTCATAAACAGATTTACATCCATTACAACAGAAAGTCTTTTCATCAAATAAAATTCTCTCTTTTTCTATCCCTTGACCACAATGAAAACAGTTCTCGCTCACCCCATAAAATATTGAACTACAAAATTATAACAAATTTTTTTGTTTATCGCGTTAAAAAGTTCTATTTTTGTGATAAATATCATATAAAATGCCGCAGGAACAACAGATAGCAATTGAAGAGAGGTTCGCCAGAGTTTTTAATGATAAATCATTTAAAGAAAGACTTTCTAGCGCAGATTTTGAAAAATACATTAATGGCAAAAAGAAACTGAGTTTTCAGAAACATGAAACCATTTTCGAGGATGGGGAAACTCCAAAAGGAGTATTTGTCCTGGAAAAAGGGGCTGCCAAACTTTCGAAATCAGGAGCGTTCGGGAAAGACCAAATTTTAAGATTTATCAAAGAAGGGGATATCATCGGCTATCGTTCTTTGCTTTGCGGGGAAAATTTCCAGGCCAAAGCAGAAGCAATGACAGATATTGAATGTGTTTTCTTACCCGCAGATATTTTCATGTATCTTCTGGAAGTAGATCCGCAGCTGTCTTTCGTAATGCTTCAAAAAATCTCATACGAATTAGGAGAATCTTCAAATACCATTACTTTCCTTGCCCAGAAAACGGTAAGAGAAAGACTGGCTGAAATACTGCTGCTTTTGGAACAGAAGCTGGGAGTAGACCCTGAAGGCTTTATCAAGATCTCATTAACGAGAGAAGAAATTGCCAATATCATCGGTACCGCTACAGAAAGTGCCATCCGTCTGATTTCAGAATTCAAACAGGATAGTCTCATTGAAGTAGACGGAAGAAATATCAAGATCTTAAATCACGACAAACTCATGAAACTCGGTCACGTAGTTTTATAAATCATACAAAAACTTAAGTCGGCTCAAGGCCGACTTTTTAACTTTTAAAAATAGATAAATTATGTCTGTTCACTCTGAAATTAAAAAAGTTACGACTGAAACCTTGCGTAAAATGAAATTCGACAAGGAAAAAATAACAATGCTTACAGCCTATGATTTTACCACGGCAAAGATGGTAGATGCAGGTGGAGTAGACGCTATTTTGATTGGAGACTCTGCAGCGAATGTAATGGCCGGTTTTGAAACTACATTACCTATTACGCTGGATCAAATGATCTATCATGCTCAAAGTGTGGTAAGAGGAACCGACAGAGCTTTGGTAGTAGCAGATTTACCTTTCGGAACTTATCAGAGTAATCCTGAAAAAGCATTGGAGTCTGCGGTAAGAATGATGAAGGAAGGTGGAGCGCATGCCGTGAAAATTGAAGGCGGAAAAGAAATTTCCAAGTCTATTAAGAAAATCATCAATGCCGGAATTCCAGTGATGGGACACTTGGGATTAACACCACAGTCTATCTATAAATTCGGAACGTATAAAGTAAGAGCTAAAGAAGAGGCAGAAGCTGAAAAACTCATTGCTGATGCACAGCTTTTGGAAGAATTAGGCTGTTTTTCTGTTGTATTGGAAAAAATACCTGCAGAATTGGCGAAAAAAGTGACTGAAAGCATTTCCATTCCTACTATCGGAATCGGGGCCGGAGCAGATTGTGATGGGCAGGTTTTGGTATATCACGATATGGTAGGAATGAACAAAGGTTTCAGCCCGAAATTCTTAAGAAGATACCTTGACCTTTACACAGAAATTACAGGAGCCGTTTCTCAATATGTAAAAGATGTGAAGAACGTAGAGTTTCCAAACGAAAATGAAAGCTATTAATCTATGCAGAATCAACAATCTATCCAGGGAATATTATCTATTGCAGCACTGATTTGTCTTGCTGTGGGATGGTTTAATTTATTTTCTCCGGAAATCAATCATTTACTTTCAAGAAAAGTTTTTTATGTTCTGATAGGTGCAAGCTTCTTTATCCAGGCTCCACTGCTTACCAATAAGAATTTTGTCTATGCTATGTATGCTGCCGCTGCTATCTGTGTATTGGGAGCATTCATTCCGGAAGGTTCAAAACTTTCTGCAGTAAAAACAGTAGGACTTCTGGCAGGAATCATCCTATCATTATCCAATAGAAGAAGATAGACTGAAGAAATATGAAGGAGCAGATTATATATGAAGACAACCATCTTCTGGTGATTAATAAAAAGATTGGCCAGCTCGTTCAGGGTGATAAGACCGGTGATGAATCACTGTTAGAATCCATCAAGAATTTTATAAAAATAAGAGATGCTAAGCCGGGAAATGTTTTTCTCGGCTTGGTTCATCGTATAGACCGTCCAACTTCCGGGCTGGTGATCTATGCTAAGACTTCCAAAGCACTTTCCCGTCTTACGCAGATGGTGAAAAACCGAGAGGTAAAAAAAACATATTGGGCAGTTGTGGGTAAAGAAATGATTCCCCAAAGTCAGAGACTGGTACATTATTTAAAGAAAAACGAAAAAAATAATAAGGCCATCGTCTTTCCTAAAGCTACGGAAGGAGCCAAAGAAGCAATCTTGACTTATCATGTGATCAAAACATTAGACAATTATTTGCTGCTTGAAATTGACCTTGAAACCGGAAGACACCATCAGATCAGAGCACAATTATCTAAAACAGGAGTTCCGATTAAAGGAGACCTGAAATATGGAGCCCCACGTTCCAATCCGGATGGAGGAATCAATCTTCATGCAAGAAAGCTGGAATTTATTCATCCCGTTACCAAAGAAAATATTGAAATTACAGCTCCCGTTCCGCAGAATGATGCGATCTGGAGAGCTTGTGAAGAATAAGCATATCATAAAAAACTATACCATGAAATTCAAATCACTTTTATTAGCCACATTGCTGGTTATGGCATCTTGTTCAGACAATGATGAATTGCCGGTTGATAATTCACAACAGACGATTACTGAAAATACTAGTAAAATATCGTGGAATTATCCTTTTTTATCACCTGTTTTTAATGGATTGGAACAAAATTATATGTTCGAATATGATGCTCAGGGAAGAGTTTATAAAAAAAATGGAGGAATTTTGAAGTCCTCAGGAGCTTCGGGAGCTCCGGACCGATTTACAAATCTGATTTATACTAAAATATCTTATACAGGAAATACAGCTGTTGTAGGAAATTATAGCTCAGATCCATCATTTAATGTTCCATTGAATGAAAGGAAATTTGAATTTGATAATCAGGGTAGAGTTATTAAAGTAGTTATTCCACAGGCTAATAATCAATATATGGATAAGTATTTGACCTATACTTATGATGCTTCAGGAAAGTTAATTGAGATCTTAACTCAATATCCTAATGCTCCATACGATCCGACTGATCCACAAGATTATATTTTGACCTACGTAGAAAAGTTTATTTATAACACCTCAGGAAATTTAGAAAAGGCAATTAAAACTGAAAAGCATAATAATATTGATGCTTATGTTACAAATGAAATTACATTGGATAACTTTGATGCTGCACAAAATCCATTTAAGAATCTGGGTGTTTTTGAAGATTATTTCTACTTTTCATTATCAAAAAATAATCCTCAAAGAATGATTTCAAAAGAATATAAACCTTACAGCTCCGAATTTTTTCTGAGCCAATCCAATTGGACTAATCAATATAATTCTAATGGAAGCTTGAAGCTGTTTTACTAAAGAACTATTTAAAATAAAATGAAGACTGTCTCAAAACCGAGATGGTCTTTTTTCATTATAAACAAAAATCAATTTTGCTTATTTCAAAATAATGTCTAACTTCGTTCCCAACTTTAGGGGTGTCTGTATCAACAGACTGAGACTTTACCCTTTGAACCTGATCTGGATCATACCAGCGTAGGGAAAAGTAGATGACTTTTGCTGTACATTCTATTGTACAATAATGGCCATTCCTAAAGTATATTTAAAATTATTAGGAATGGAACTTATAATCAACCACACCCGAAAAACATTTGATGTACTTCCTGCCAACCTGGAAGCATTACTGGCTATTGAATTACCCGGAAAGAAAAAAGGTATTGCTGTAGCGCTTAATAATCGCATTATCCCGCTATCAGTCTGGGCGGAAACCATTCTCAACAACAACGATTCAGTTTTAATCATCACTGCCACTCAGGGCGGTTAATTCTCATATTTAATACCAATACTTATGGCTCACTCCATTACATGTTCGCCATTTCCGAACTCAAAGAAAATCTATGTTGAAGGAACAATACATCCTATCAATGTAGCAATGCGTGAAATACAGCTTAGCCCCACCAAACTTAGCAATGGCGGCTTTGAACATAATGCTCCGGTAACAATCTACGACACTTCGGGACCTTATACAGATGAAAATGCAGTTATTGACATTCAGAAAGGACTGCCAAGAATCAGGGAACAATGGATTCTGGACAGAAATGATGTGAATACCCTGGAAGGAATCACTTCAGAATACGGAAAAGCCCGTTTGGCAGATCCGCGTCTTGATGAATTAAGATTTTCTTACGATCATAAACCTAAAGTAGCACAGGAAGGAAAAGAAGTTACACAGCTTTACTACGCAAAACAGGGAATCATCACTCCGGAAATGGAATATGTGGCGATCAGAGAAAATCAAAGAATAGAACAGCTGGAATCAGTATCTAAAGAAATGGCTTTTCAGCACCCCGGACATAGCTTTGGAGCCAATACTCCTAAAAGTAAAATCACTCCGGAGTTTGTAAGAGACGAAATAGCTGCCGGAAGAGCCATTATTCCCAATAACATCAACCATCCGGAAAGTGAACCGATGATCATCGGAAGAAATTTCCTGGTGAAAATCAATGCTAATATCGGAAACAGCGCTGTTTCATCCAGTATTGAAGAGGAAGTAGAAAAAGCAGTATGGGCTTGCCGATGGGGAGCTGATACCATTATGGATCTTTCAACCGGGAAAAATATTCACGAAACAAGAGAGTGGATCATCAGAAACAGTCCGGTTCCTATTGGTACTGTTCCGATCTATCAGGCATTGGAAAAAGTAAAAGGAGTTCCGGAAGACCTGACATGGGAAATTTTCAGAGATACCCTTATTGAACAGGCAGAACAAGGGGTTTCCTACTTTACAATCCACGCAGGAGTTTTGTTGAGATACATTCATTTAACCGCAAAAAGAGTGACCGGAATTGTTTCCAGAGGAGGATCTATTATGGCGAAATGGTGTTTATTCCATCATAAAGAAAGCTTCCTGTACACTCATTTTGAGGAGATTTGTGAGATCATGAAGAAGTATGATGTCGCTTTCTCTCTTGGAGATGGTCTTCGTCCCGGATCTATTGCAGATGCTAATGATGCCGCTCAGTTTGCAGAACTGGAAACTTTAGGTGAACTGACAAAAATTGCCTGGAAACATAATGTACAGGTCATGATTGAAGGCCCGGGGCATGTTCCGATGCATATGATCAAAGAAAATATGGAAAAGCAACTGGAAGAATGCCATGAAGCTCCATTCTATACCTTAGGACCATTAACAACAGACATCGCACCTGGTTATGATCACATCACTTCCGGAATCGGGGCAGCCATGATTGGATGGTTTGGCTGTGCAATGCTTTGCTATGTAACTCCGAAGGAACATTTAGGGCTTCCGAATAAAGATGATGTAAAAGTTGGAGTAATAACCTATAAACTGGCTGCTCATGCCGCAGATTTGGCAAAAGGTCATCCGGGAGTACAGTATAGAGACAATGCATTAAGTAAAGCCAGATTTGAATTCAGATGGGAAGATCAGTTCAATCTTTCATTAGATCCTGAAACGGCAAGAGCTTATCACGATGAGACCTTACCGGCAGAAGGTGCAAAAATTGCCCATTTCTGTTCAATGTGCGGACCGAAATTCTGCTCGATGAAAATTACACAGGAAATTCGTGAATCTGCAGAACAGGGAATGCTGGATAAATCACAGGAATTCATTGAGAAAGGCAAAGAAATTTATATATGATCCTCGTTATCACTCCTGAGCTGATGGTTCCAAAGGAAACTGATAGTATCAATCAGATGTTTCAGGAAGGACTTGATTTGCTTCATATCCGAAAACCATGGATCAGCAGGAATGAAATGACTGAATTGATTACCCGGATTGATGAAGCTTTCTATCCTCAGCTGGTACTGCATACGCATTACGATCTCGGAAAGGAATATAATATTTCAAGGTTTCACTTCAGGGAAATGGATCGGAAGCAAGGGAGATATCAATCTTTTGCAGAGGAAAATAATATTTCAACTTCAGTACATGATATCACAGCCTACAATACGTTGGAGAAAGAATGGGAATATGCTTTCATAAGCCCATTCTTTCCAAGTATTTCCAAAAAAGGATATGGTTTGGATTCTACCATTAAAGAAGAAATAATCCATAGGAATAATCTGGACGTGAAATTGATTGCTCTTGGGGGAATTGATGAGGATAATATTCATGAAGTTTTCGAATCAGATGTAGATGGAGCGGCTTTATTAGGTGCCATCTGGGAAAGTGAAGAACCTTTAAAAGTATTTAAAAAATGCAGGAACGTCCTTATGTCATAAGTATCGCTGGTTTCGATCCCAGCGGTGGAGCAGGCTTATTATCAGATAGTAAAACCTTTGAGCAATCAAAAGTAATGGGGTTGGGAGTATGTACAGCATTGACATTACAAACTGCTTCCAAATGCTTAAGTCTGGAATGGCGACCTATAGATGAAGTCACCGAAGCCATTCACGTGTTGATGGAAACCTATCCCGTATCTGCCGTGAAAATAGGAATAGTGAAGGATGCTGAATTTCTGAATAAAATTGTAGAAACTGTTCAAAAAGGAAATCTTCATGTGAAAGTCGTCTGGGACCCCGTTCTGAAAAGCACTTCCGAATTCAATTTCTTTGATCTTGAAACCCTTTCTCAATTAAAAACGGTTGTTAATAAACTCAGTTTGATAACTCCCAATTACAATGAGTACAATGTTTTAAAGGAAAAGAATCTTTTACCGGATTCCAATAAATGCTCATTGCTGATCAAAGGAGGGCATAGAGATGATCATTTAGGAACGGATGTTTTAGTTGAAAACGAAAAAGAAATTGTTTTACAACCCAACAGCCATAATGAAGAATACTTTCCTAAACATGGTTCGGGCTGTGTTTTATCATCAGCCATTACAGCAGAACTCGCCAAAGGTGAAAATATGAAAACTGCCTGCCGAAATGGGAAACTATACATCGAAAAATTTTTAAAAAGCAATTCCTCTTTACTGGGAACGCATTCATAGAAAATATGGAAAAATTACAATACATATCACAAGGAAACACAATACAGGAACAGGAATTTCATATCCGAAAAGCCCTTGATAACGGAATCAAATGGGTACAGGTAAGATGGAAAAATGCTCCTGAAAATGAATTGATTCATCTTTGTGAAATATCAAAACAACTTTGTTCAGAATATCAATCGGTTTGCATCATCAATGATCATGTACAAATAGCGAAAGAAATTGACGCCGATGGTGTGCACTTAGGCTTAAATGACAGCGCCATCGAAGAAGCAAGATTGATCTTAGGTGAAAATAAAATCATTGGTGGAACAGCCAATACCCTTTCAGACGTTATCCAGAGAATCAATGAATCTTGTGATTATATCGGTTTAGGACCATTGAGATTTACTACAACCAAAGAAAAACTAAGCCCTGTTCTCGGGTTTGAAGGCTACCAGAATATCATTAACGGATTAAGAGAAAAATCAATAGATATTCCCAAAATATTTGCGATCGGAAGTGTTGGCCTTGAAGATATTTTCCCGTTACAGGAGATCGGAATTTATGGTGTTGCCATATCCGGGATTATTACAAAGAAGCCGACCATTATTAATGAACTAAAAAAAGTAATGATATGAACCATCAGAAATTAGAAATAGCAGGAAGAACTTTTGAATCAAGACTGTTTTTAGGAACAGGAAAATTTGGAAGTCTGAGAGATATGGTACAGTCTGTCATCGCATCCGAAACTGATATGGTGACTATGGCATTAAAAAGAATTGATGCACAATCCAGTGAAGATGATCTTCTCGATTCATTAAGAGAAACAAATGTTCATCTTCTGCCTAATACTTCAGGAGCCAGAACCGCAAAGGAAGCTGTATTAGCAGCACAATTGGCCAGGGAAGCACTGGAAACAAACTGGGTAAAACTGGAAATTCATCCCGATCCGAAATATTTGTTACCAGATCCTATTGAAACTTTATATGCAACTGAAGAACTTGCGAAACTGGGATTTGTGGTGATGCCTTACATTCATGCCGATCCTGTTTTATGCAAACGTCTTGAAGATGCCGGAACCGCTGTGGTAATGCCTTTGGGAGCACCCATCGGAACGAATAAAGGATTAAGAACACAGGATTTTCTGGAAATAATCATCAGTCAGAGTAACGTTCCTGTCGTAGTAGATGCAGGAATCGGGGCACCATCAGATGCAGCAAAAGCCATGGAAATGGGAGCAGATGCAGTTTTGGTGAATACCGCCATTGCTGTTGCTAAAAATCCGTTGAATATGGCTGTGGCTTTTAAAGAAGGAGTTATTGCCGGAAGAAGAGCTTTTGAATCAGGGTTGGGAGCCATTGCTAATCATGCTGAAGCTTCAAGTCCGCTTACTTCGTTTTTGTTTGAATAAATCAAAATTATGAAAAGCTTTAAAGATGTTTTTGAACGTTATCAATGGGAGGAAGTAAAGAATAAGCTTGAAAAAGTAACTCTGGCTGATGTAAGAAACAGTCTTCAGAAAAAGACTAAAAACCTTGATGACTTTCTGAATTTGCTTTCACCAGCCGCTTCTCAGGAATTGGAACTGATGGCGGGAATGACACAGATCCTTACCCAAAAACGATTCGGAAAAACCATTCAGCTCTATGCTCCGTTGTATCTCAGCAATGAATGCCAGAATATCTGCACCTACTGCGGATTCAGTCTTGATAATCAACTGAAAAGGAAAACACTTTCCGATATGGAGCTGATGATCGAAGCATCAGTATTGAAATCTATGGGAGTGAATCATGTATTGCTGGTGAGTGGTGAAGCCAATAAAATAGTTGGAGTTCCTTACTTTCAGAATGCTGTCCGTAAGTTAAAACCTCATTTTTCCAATATTTCCATTGAAGTTCAACCCTTAATGGAAGAAGAATACAGATTGCTTCATGAGGAGGGAGTACATTCTGTTTTGGTATATCAGGAAACCTATCATCAGGATGTTTACAGAGAATATCATCCGAAAGGTAAAAAATCAAATTTCCATTTTCGCCTGGAGACTCCGGATAGAATAGGAAGAGCGGGCATTCATAAAATTGGACTCGGAGTTCTCCTTGGACTTGAAGATTGGAGAGTAGATAGTTTTTTCAATGCTTTACACATTGATTATCTTCAGAAACAGTATTGGAAAAGTAAATTCTCTGTTTCCTTTCCAAGGCTCAGACCAGCAGAAGGAATTATCGAACCCAATTTTATCATGGAAGACAAAGACCTTCTTCAACTCATTTGTGCCTACAGAATCTGGAATGAAGACCTTGAAATTTCCATTTCTACCAGAGAAAATGAAGTCTTCAGAAATAATATAGTGTCTCTGGGGGCTACTGCAATGAGTGCAGGCTCAAAAACCAATCCGGGTGGCTATGCCGTAGATAAAGAATCTCTGGAACAGTTTGAAACCAGTGACGAACGAAGTATGGATGAAATCAGACTCATGATCAAAAAAGCAGGTTACGATCCTGTCATGAAAGATTGGGATTCTGTTTATAGTGGAATTTAAAATTTTTAAACCATTAAGGACTTTGAAGAAGTAAAGTTTAATTAAGAAAAAATCGAAGATTTTTAAGATAACATCTCTTTAAAGCGAAGCTCAGCTTAACTTTCCTTAAAAACTTAAAGAATCTTAATGGTTCAATTATCATAAAGTATGAAAAAAGAAGACTATTTTTCACGGTACAGCCGGCAGATATTTATTGAAGAAATAGGATTGGAAGGACAAAAGAAAATAATGGCTTCAAAAGTCCTTGTCATAGGTGCAGGAGGCTTGGGAAGTCCTGTTATTCAATATCTGGCCGCTGCAGGAGTAGGAACTCTGGGAATTGCAGACTTTGATGAGGTTGAACTTCATAATCTGAACCGACAGATCATTCATACTGAAGAAAGGGTAGGATTTTCAAAAGTAAAGAGTGCTAAGAAATTTGTAGAAAATCTTAATCATCAGGTTACATTGAATGGGATTGAGGAAAAACTCAATGAAAGAAACGCTGAAGAAATTCTTTCTCAGTACGATGTTATCGTGGATGGTTCAGACAATTTTTCAACAAGATATCTTGTAAATGATACCTGCGTGAATTTAAAAAAGACTTTGGTCTACGGAAGCATTCTGGGATTCTCAGGACAGATATCTGTATTTAATCATAACGGAAGTAAAAATTTAAGAGATATTTTTCCTGAACCGCCTTTCGATAAAGATGTGCCGGATTGTGACAGCCTTGGTGTATTGGGAGCTCTTCCCGGAATCATAGGCAGCATGATGGCTTTTCAGACGCTGAAAATTATCACGGATCTTCCGGTGAGTATTAATCAGCTGACATTGGTAGATACGCTGGACTGGAGATTTCAGACGATAGATTTTTGATGTAAACACTAATATCACAAATATTTTCACAAATAACACTATTTTACTATCAATAGAAATGGCTGTCTCAAAAGTGTCATTCTGAACGAAATGAAGTGTAGTGAAGAATCTCATACGCTTTTATTAATAAGATTCTTCCTTCGTCAGAATGACAAAAAGACAATTTATTTTACTTTTAAAAGTACCTCCAATGGCTTTAGCCAAAACCTATAAAAAAAATAGGCGGTAAAATTTTACTGCCTATTTTTACTTTGTTGTATAAAAAAAGAAGAATTATTGTGCCTGCTGCATTACGCCTCCGTTATCCTCTTTTTTCGTCTGATTTAGGATATTCGGGTCTTCTTTCGCCAGCTTATTTCTCGTTGGAATTTTATAGTTGATAGAAAATCCGAAATTTCTCGTGTCATACTTGCTGCTGATCATTACCGGAGTTCCAGATGGCGGGTTAGAACGTACCTGCATCATCTGTCCGTTGAAAATATCATTCGCAAAAACAGATAGTGTCAGACGGTTATTCATAAACTTCTTCGTCAATGTGATATCAAGAGAGTTGTTGAATGGTTTCTCTGCCGTGAAGTAGAAATATCCTGCTTTTGGCGTCAGATAGCTGTAATTGGCTGTCATTTTGATGTCTTTAGGCAAAAGAATCTGAGTCATGATATTGAAAATCCAGAATCCTTTATTATTCAGATTGTCGATTTCATGTTTCTGATAACCTGCGTATAAGTACATGAAGTTGATTTTGTCGGGATTGAAATCAAATTTCATGATCTCACTCAAAGGCTTACTGAAAATCATAAAAGGGACAGGTAGCCCAACGTTGAAATTGTGAATTTTCATATTTGAAATATTCACCTGTTCATTAAAGAGTTTTCTTCCGTCTTTTCTGATGATCTGTGCCACCTGATTACTTGCCGAGCTTACGCTATACCCGATAAATGCATAATCAAATGCAGATACTTTTATTTCATAATTATCAAAAATTGTGGGCTGCAGATTCGGGTTACCGTTTACCTCCGTACTTGGTCCGGAGAACGTTACGTTATTCGGGTTCAGGGCAGAAATACTTGGTAAACTGATTTTTCTGTTGTAGTTCGCAGCAATATAAACCTGATTCATCATGTTATACTGCACACTTGCGTTCGGGAAAAATTTAAATTTATTGAAGGGAATCAGATTAGCCTCTACAAGTTTTGCATCCTTATCAAAATATCTTGTTACCCCGGAAATATCATAGTTTTCAGCACGGGAACCCAATGTAAAATCAAACTTTTTCAATTTAGCTTGGAACTCCAGATAAGTTGAAGCCGTCTGTCTCTGATATTCAAGATTGGTTAAGCCAAAACTTTCCGTATCATAATCCTGCTTCTCATATAATCCTCCAAAGCTTACTTTTCCGCCATCAAGAAGCTTGATAGGCTGGGCATAATCTACTTTGAAGTTGGCAATATTCATCACAGATTCATTGTTCAGAATATCTTTTAAGCCACTCATAGCGCTATTGATAGGAGTGTTTGCAGGTATTACAAATGTACCGTTCTGGAAATAATTGTCCTGAGCGAACTTGCTGTTAGACCTTGTATAACCAAATTGGAAATCCAGCTTCTGAGATTTGTCAGCAAAGCGTTTCTGATAGGTTACAACTGCTTCCTGTCTCAAACTATTGGTATGGGCAACATCCGAAGAAGTATAAAATGCCTCTCTTAAATCCTTTGGATTATTTTCAAAAGGCAAATCTCCATGACCGTTACTTAAAGTGTAGTTGTCATTATTGTTGTGGTAAATGTCATAGTTTAATAATAATCTGTCCTGCCCTAAATCAAAAGTTAATCCTGACTTTGCAAAATATCCGCGTCCGTATCTGTCCGTATGACTCGTTAAAAGTTCATCCTGCTGACCGTTTAACATGCTTTCACGGTAGTTTTGTCCTACATTCAGCTGCCATCCGAAATATTTATTTCTGGCATTTAAATTAACGGAGTTGGTCGTTCTGCTTCTATACTTGTCGTAATTTGTAAAAGAATAATTACCTGAATAAGTAGCAGTTAAATATTTATTGGCATTTTTGTTCGTGATGATATTCATGATCGCACCTCCGGAAGTGGCTGGAAATTCAGCGCCGGGCTGAGTGATCACTTCAATTCTTTCTACAGAATTGGCAGGCATTCCTTCCAGGAAAGAGTTCAATTCATTGGATGTGATATTCAGTGGTCTTCCGTTAAGATATACTTCAAGCATTTTTCCCTGATACATCATTCCTGCGATGTCGGTAGATACAAGTCCCGGAAGTTTTTTAATTCCCTCCAAAACGTTTCCGTTGTTCAGCTGAGGTTGCTCGGAAAAGTCAAAAATGGTACGGTCTGCCTTTTGTTCAACGGCTTTTTTAGTTTTGGTGATGACTACACCTTCAATTTGCTTTTCCTGAGGTTTATTATTTTTTTCCTGTGAAAAAACAAAAATAGAGCTTAATAAAGATAAAGCGAAAATCGTTTTTTTCATAATGTTTTACTGATATCCGGTTAGACGCTGAAAAACATAATTTGTTACGCTAAAATGTTGAAAATCGAAAATTTAGGCTAAATATTTTTTTATTTCCGAAATAATTATATCTTTGCCAGGTAATTATCAAGAATCTCTAGATGGGATAGCAACCTGCAAAAACAAGCAAGGTGCTGCAATCGATAAGCCGGATCTTCCGGAAAAAATGTTTATCATTCTATCATTACTCCCATCTTGAATTTTTGTTTTAAAGTTAAAGCCAAATGTTTAAAGACAAGGGAAATCACATTCCATCAGTAATTTTTTATTCTTCGGATCATGAAGTGAATCTTCATTATTCCCATATGTTTTCATGCCATTTCTACATGCGCATGTGTTGTTGCTTCTAGCCATTTCTATTTCTAAAAAATAATACAAACATTTTCAAAGACCAATGGTAACCTTAAAATTAAGGCTACAGGATTTGTATTGCTCAAAAATAATTTTAACAACAAAAAGAACACAACAATACTATGCACAATTTCAAAAAAAGAATCTTTGTTCCTTCTATCGCGCTCATTTCTACATTTTATTACGCACAGACGGACACTTTACAATCTAAAAAAATAGAAGATGTAGTAATCCTTGGATCAAGAGGCTCCGGAAGATCATTGACGGAGACCCCTGTTCCTGTAGATATCATTAACATATCAAAAATTTTAAAACAGAGTCCTACTAATAATATCAGCCAGGCTTTAAATTATATCGTACCCTCATTTTCATCCACTTCTCACACCGTTAATGATGGAACTGATTTCGTAGATCCAGCTCTTTTAAGAGGGTTAGGTCCAGATCAGGTTTTAGTTTTGTTAAACGGAAAAAGAAGATACCAATCTTCATTGATTAATGTTACCCTTACGCCGGGAAGAGGTTCTGTGGGAACTGATCTTAATGCCATTCCAGCTTTTGCTTTAGAGAAAATTGAAGTTTTAAGAGACGGTGCTTCTGCCCAATATGGTTCCGATGCTATTGCCGGAGTCGTTAACCTGGGATTGAAAAAAAGACTTGGACTTTCCGGACAGGTATTTTTAGGTGGATATGCTTCACCTGTTGCCAATAATTTCTCCGGAGGAGTGGATGGACAGACCATTTCTGTGGATCTTAATTATGGAGCTAAAATAGGAAAGTCCGGGTTTTTTAATGTTACCGGTTCTGCCCAATATCGTGATCCATATTCCAGAGCAGGAGTGAGGGAAGGAGATATCTTTAATGCTTATAATGCAATTAATTACAGAGCATTACAGGATGGAGTTAATATTGATGGATTATATAAAAATATTACCAATACTCCCAATACTCAGCAGATTATCAACACGATTAAACAGTATGCAGCCCAAGTAGATTATTTTGGGAATGATTTTCAGTCTCAGATCTCAGGGGCAAACAGCATTTCTGAGCTTCAAGATTTATTAAGGAGAGATTTTACCTCCCAGGAGCTTAATCACAGAGGATTGGAGAGAAAAGATTTCAGTCTGAGGGCAGGACAATCTAAACTACAGTCAGGGCAGCTCTTTTTCAACTCTGAAATTCCTGTGAATGATGAATGGAAGATTTATTCATTTGGAGGCTACAGCTATCGTCTTGGAAATGCAGGAGGCTTTTACCGTCTTCCTAATAATGAAAGAAACATCAATGCCGTTACTCCCAATGGATATCTTCCTCAGATTGAAGCAACCGTAAATGATTATTCACTTGCTGCCGGAATTAAAGGAAAATGGAATGGCTGGAATGTGGATTTCAGTAATACATTCGGGAAAAATACCTTTGGTTTCGGAGTGGTAAATACCTATAATGCTTCGCTTACAGACAGTTCTCCAAGAACATTTGATGCCGGAGGATCTGAATTTTCACAAAATACCGTCAATCTGGATTTCTCCAAAAAATACGATGTGCTGAAAGGTTTGAATATAGCATTCGGAGGTGAATACCGACATGAAAATTATAAAGTCAATGCAGGAAAAGAAAATTCTTATGCTTCTTACGACATTTATGGACGTGTAGTAACCGCTAACACTCCTGAAAATGAAAAAGTTACCGATTTCTTTGACAAAGTAAGACCAGCTGGGGCTCAGGTTTTTCCAGGCTTCAGTCCGGAAAATGCAGTTTCAGGAAACAGAAACAGTGTCGCTGCTTATGCTGATGCAGAGCTAGAGGTTACTGACGGATGGCTGTTGGAAGGAGCCTTACGATATGAGAACTATTCAGACTTCGGGTCTACATTTAATTATAAGGTGGCAACGAATGTAAAGCTGGCTCCCAATCTGAACTGGAGAGGAGCGGTTTCCACAGGATTCAGAGCGCCTTCTTTAGCACAAATCTATTATAGTTCCACTTCTACGTTGATTCAGCAGGGGAAAACAACACAAGTAGGTACTTTCAGAAATAATTCTGAGGCTGCACAGGCATTGGGCATTCCCAAATTAAAACAGGAGACTTCACAATCTTACAGCACGGGAATTACCTGGAAGATTCCGGCATTAAGCCTGACCTTCACAGCAGATGCTTATTTAATAAAGATTAAAGATAGGGTAGTGCTTACAGATCTTTTCTATCGTCCTGATGGTAGTTTTACTCCAGGTTCTGATCAGGCTGTTCTGCAGAGTGCTTTTGATCTGGCGAGAGCAAGTGCTGCTAACTTTTTTGCCAATGCTGTAGATTCTCAGACGAAAGGTTTGGATATTACCATTTCTCAGAACTCAAAAATCTCATCGGCAGTTTCTTTGGAGAATAATTTAGGAGTCAATTTTAATCAAACCAAAAGAATCGGGGATATCCATGCATCTCCTAAATTGGTGAGCCAGATCGATAATTATTTCTCAGAACCGAACAGAGTGTATTTTGAAGAAGCTGTTCCACGTGTAAAAGCTACCTTATCCAATACTTTAAGATTTTCCGCCTTTACTTTTGTACTGCGTAATTCTTTCTTCGGTAAAGTGACAGATGCAGATGTTGTGGATGCTAATTTTGATGGGGTAACAGGAAGCACAGAGCATTTCATTCTGAATAGCCGTCTGGTGACAGATTTATCTGTAGGATATGATTTTAATAAAAATATTTCTGCCACCATCGGAAGTAATAATATCTTAAATATACTGCCTTCCAAAAGCCCAGGTATAAGCTCTTTAACAGCTGATAATCAGTTTGTCTATTCCAGACAGGTTTCCCAATATGGGATAGGAGGAAGGTTCTTATTTGCAAGAATTGAATTCAGATTCTAATCAATAAAGCTTGGAAATTTAGTAAAAAACAGAGATTTATTCTCTGTTTTTTTATATCCTGTTACTCAATAAAAAATGAGTTTTTTGTTGTCGCCGTTGTTGTAATTTTATTTATTTCAATGAAGAAAATTCGATAAATTCATATTCTGCTGAAGATGTGAAAAGCTGTCTTAATACTGCCGCATGGCCATTTCCTGCAATCACAAGAATTCTGTCTTCGCTGTTGTGCGGTATGTTTTGAATATTGCGGAACATTCTCAGGTTTCTGCTGTACCAGTAAAGGGCAAGCATATCGGCACCATCATGTTCTCTTAGTTTAAAATCTCCGCTTAAATAAGCACCATATCCGTATTGATGACTTTCTTTTGAATTCATATAAATAAAAGTGTCTAAGAGCGATTTGAAATTCTTAGGTTCAGAACTCTTGAAGAAACGGTTAAACTGCTGGGAAATCACATCATCACTACTAAAATCATAATCTTTGCTGAGGTTATTAAAAAATGTAGAATCGGTTTTTCCAAACTGCTTCTGAAGATCATCCCAAATAGATTCCGCATCAATGCTGAAAAGTTCATTGATTTTAAGTTCATTGGCGATTCTCATAGCAAGCTGATACCGTTCGTCTCTTTTGTCCCGGAGTTTGCCCTCGCTGTATTCTTTAAGCTTTTGATTGGCATTCCAGTTTGGCCAGGCTTCAATAGCAATCTTCGTAGGCTTAAATTTTTTGATATATTCTACGAGCTCAGTGACTTCCTTTGCGGTTTTGGGTGAAAGAACATCTATCTGATCTTCCTTATTGATTTTATTAGCATCAAGATTAGGATAATCAAAATGGAAAGAACCCACCACCAGCACTTTAGTCTTTGGATTTTTAAAATAATCTGAAGGTTTTGTCTGAGCAAAAACAGATGTAGACAGGCATAATAGGAAAATATAAATAATGGTTTTCATAGGATTATTATTTTTTGTTTGTATTAAATTATTGAGCACGGTTTTTCTCTTCAAAATTCACCGCTCTGTTGTTTGATTTTACTTTCTGATTTCCAAAATTGTATGTGATGCTGAGTGTCATTCTTCTGGCATCCCAATAGTTGTTGAACGACTGTGTATTATCAGTAAAATACATATCAGCCTTAAATCCGGACTGCTTGAAAATATCACTCACCGAAAGATTAACCTGAAGCGCTTTTTCCGCAAAGCTCATCTTTACTCCGGCATCAAGACTTGCTCTGTTCTTCACAGAAAGGTATCCGTCCCGGGAAGGCAGATTATTCCAGTAGTTGATAAACAGCATAAATGTTTTAGCCTTATTCAGCTGGAATGTATTGTTGAGAGAATAATAAAATGACTGTCCGTTTTTAGGAACCAGGTTGAACCTCGTAATTTGAGTCTCATTATAACTGAACGAAGTGGAAATATTACTTTCCCAGATTTTGAAGAACGTATCGGTATAATTCAAATTGATTCCGTAAATATTCTGATTGTAGTAATTTTCAAAAGTGCTGGTGAGATCAATTCCGTTCAGGAAGGAGATCTGATCAAAATTATTCGTTGTTCTCTGGTAATAAAGATTGGCAGAAAATTTATTTTTAAAAATATAATTGAATTCAATATTGTGATTGAAAGAAGGCTGCAGGCTTGGATTTCCTGAATAGTAAGTGTTTGGATTAGAATACCATCGGAACGGGTCTAAAGCCCGGAAATAGGGACGGTTTATTCTTCGGGAATAATTAATGCTGAACTGATTATCGTGATTGGCTTTATAAGATACATAAGCTGTCGGGAAAAATTTTCCGTAATTATTCTCAGATTTTGATTGTGTAGTGGGAGAGAAACCGTTGGTTTGCGAATATTCATAACGGAGACCTGCCTTCACAGACCATTTTTCACCCAGATCTTTACTGGCGCTGATATACGCCGCATAATTCTTTTCATTATAATCAAAAAGATTGCTTTTTGCAGGATCTATAATGTAATTTCCATTGATAACATCAAAATATCCAATCTCTGAATTATTAGAAAACTGACTGAATTTCGCACCGGTTTCTAACTGAATTTTTTTGAAGTTTAAAGTTAAATCTGCCTGTCCGGAATAGATTTTATAATCTACTGACGAAAGATTCTTGACAACCTGTGTTGAATTGCTGGCAATGTTTTTTGTGGTAAAGTTAACTTCAGTATTGGGAAGATTCCCATAGTAATTGGCACCCAGACTTAGCTTATGTTCCCCGAATTTCTGATCAAAATATAAATTCAGCATTTGTGAAGTAAAAGAAGAGCGATGTTTTGAATCCGTAATTGTCTGCAATGTGGGATTGCTTCCGGTGAAGTAGTTCTGTTTTGAATTGATATCCATATCAGAATGTCCTTTCGAAATATCATATACCAATCCGATATTGGAATTTTTAGTGAGGGAATAATCAAAATTGGCATTCAGACCTAATCCATCATTCATATCTCTCCTTTCATCTCTGCTGATAGAGGATTTTTCGCCTATTATTTTATAGTTTTCTACTGATCTTTTGGCTCCGTCATATCCCTGGATTTTTACCGAAGCTTTCATCTTTTCATTCTGATAGTTTATTCCTGCTACTGTGCCGAATGCAGCGTATGTTTTTTGAGTATAATTTGTAGTCAGATAACCGTTCCACCCGAGATTCTGATTCTTTTTAAGAACAATATTGATAATCCCGCTGTTTCCCTGAGCCTCATATTTGGCAGGCGGCGTGGTTATCACTTCAATTTTAAGGATGTTTTCAGAACGAAGATTTCTCAGATAATTAATCAGTTCAGATCCGGAAAGATTGAGCATGCGGTCATTCACCATCACGGAAACTCCATTTTTTCCTGCAATAGAAAGCAGACCTTTGTTTTCATCTATCTGTAATAAAGGTGTTCCTGCCAAAACCTCAGCTCCGGAGCTTCCCTGTGAAAGCATAGAATTCTGAACATTATAAACAAGACGATCCACTTTTCGCTCTACCAGAACTTTTTTACCATTTACCGTTACTGCTTCAATTTTGTTGACATTAGCAGTATCTTTTGTCTGTGCGGTTACCAAAGAACATACAAGGGTAGTTATAAATAAAAACTGTTTTTTCATAAGATGTAAATAACAGGTTAAATGATAATTGTGTTAAATTTCTCTGACAAAAGTATAATAAGGCCCTTTGAAAGGAAATAGCATTTAGATGAAGGCGATGATTATGGATGTCAAAATAGTTTCGTCGGAAAAAAACAGGTTTTTATCGAAAAGGGTTGATGAATTATCCGTGCAGAGATTTATATTTGAATATGAATAAAAAGCAAATTATCTGGCTTCAAATTATTTACTGGGGGTTCAATTTTTTTGGAACCGTCATTACACCTAATTTTTTTGTCCCAGAGACCAATCGTCCTGAATTGCATATTCTGAGAATTACCTATTTTATTGTAAAAATTACCACATTCTATATTTCCTATCTGTTTATATTTCCAAAGATTTTTAAACTTGAGAAACTGTATTCGGCGGTCTTTGTTTTTATCCTGACATTGTTATGTTTTGCCAGCATGAGATATGCTTTGGAAGAAATGATTCTGCCTTCTACTCTCGGCTTCCGGAATTATGATGAAGGAACCGGGCTTCTCTACTATTTCTTCGATAATATATACAACAGTTCTCTGACTACTTTTATAGCGGGTATTCTTTGGATTCTGGAAAAATATGGAGTTGCGGAAAATGATAAAAAGCAGCTTCTGATCGAAAAGAAACAGGCAGAACTTCAGGCACTGAAAACTCAGATTAATCCGCATTTTATTTTTAACTCATTAAATAATATCTACTCCCTCGTATATCAAAAATCAGATAAAGCATTGCCTGCTATTGAAGAACTTGGGCAATTGCTGAGGTATAGCACAAAAGACCTAGAAAGAGACACTATTTCTCTGGATAAAGAAATCGGATATATTGACAGTCTTATTGCTTTGGAGAAACTTAGAATCAGGAATCCTGAGTTATTGATTATAGAAAAAAATATTCAGCATCCTCATCTGAAGATTTCACCGATGCTGTTGGTTCCATTTGTTGAGAATGCTTTTAAACACGGTGATTTCCGTAATAAAGGGTTTGAGATGAAAATTTCAGATCATGACAAGGTGCTGCATTTTTATCTTTTAAATTTTAAGACACAGAAAATGAAAGATACTGTTTCCGGAATAGGAATTCAGAATGTGAAGAAAAGATTGGAAATTTTATATCCTAAACATCAGCTGGAAATCAAAGATTCGGAAACGGAATTTATTGTAGATTTAAAAATTGATTTAAGAGATGAATAAGATAAAATGTATTATCGTTGATGACGAGCCATTAGCAATGTCTCTTCTGGAGCATTATGTGGAGAAAGTTCCTTTTCTTGAACTGGTTTTCTCTACAGAAAACCCAATTCTGGCTTTAGAATATCTGCAGAAAAATGATTCTGACCTCATCTTTCTGGATATTCAGATGCCGGAACTTACGGGAATCAATTTTATGAAGATCGTGGGAACCAATCAAAAATATATTTTAACAACCGCTTATTCGGAATATGCACTGGAAGGCTATGAACATAATGTGGTAGATTACCTTCTGAAGCCTATTTCCTTCGACAGGTTTCAGAAAAGCGTATTAAAAGCTCAGGAACGTTTCTCTTTTCCACAGGAAGAAAATACACATTTCTTTGTGAAATCTTCGGGGCAAAGGCATCGTATCGGTTTTCATGAAATTCTTTACGTTGAAAGCATCAAAGACTATGTCAATATCCGAACAGAAAATAATGAATATATCGTCCTGGACACTCTTAAATCTATGGAAAATCAGCTTTCTGAAAAATTTGTAAGAATTCACAAATCCTTTATTGTCAATCTTGATAAAATCAAAAGCATCGGGGCAAAAAAAGTTATTCTTCCCGAGTTTGAAATTCCCATTGGAGAAAGTTATAGAGCAGGTCTTCTGGATAGATTAAAGTAAGATTGTAGATTTGTCTGAAGCTATGTATTTTATGATTTTAAAAGCTGACTGCTCCAATTGTTTAAAGCAGGATTTTTTGGTAAATAAAAAGACGACTTCAATTGAAGCCGCCTTTATATTAATTAATCTAACAATTAATTTTATTTTTCCTGTTGTTTGATCAGATTCAGGGCAGAACCAGCCTTAAACCAGTCAATCTGCTGATCGTTGTAAGTATGGTTAGCCATGATGATGTCTTTAGTTCCATCGGTATGAATGAATTCTAAAGTCAGTTGTTTTCCCGGAGCGAACTGGTCAAGATCTAAGAAATTAACAACATCATCTTCCAGGATCTTGTCGTAATCTGCTTCATTAGCGAAAGTGATTCCAAGCATCCCTTGTTTCTTAAGGTTGGTTTCGTGGATTCTCGCGAATGATTTTACCAATACAGCTTTCACCCCAAGGTGTCTTGGCTCCATGGCTGCGTGCTCTCTTGATGAGCCTTCACCATAGTTCTGGTCTCCTACAACAATCGTTGGAATGCCTGCTGCTTTGTAAGCTCTCTGTACAGCCGGAACTTCACCGTATTCACCGGTTAATTCATTTTTAACTTTATTGGTTTCCATGTTGTAAGCATTCACTGCTCCGATCAACATGTTGTTTGAAATATTATCCAGGTGTCCTCTGTATTTCAGCCATGGGCCAGCCATAGAAATATGGTCAGTGGTACATTTTCCGAAAGCTTTGATCAATACTCTGGCTCCCACAATATTTTTACCATCCCAAGCCGGGAATTCTTCCAGTAGCTGAAGTCTGTCTGAAGTAGGATTTACGTTAACAACAACGCTGGAACCATCTTCTGATGGAGCCTGATATCCGTTGTCATCTACAGCAAATCCTTTTGAAGGAAGCTCGAAACCTTTAGGCTCGTCAAGTTTCACCTGCTCACCTGATTCGTTAGTTAATGTATCTGTAATTGGGTTAAAGTCTAATCTACCTGAGATTGCAACAGCTGCTACCATTTCAGGAGAAGCTACAAATGCATGGGTATTTGGGTTACCATCCGCTCTTTTTGCAAAGTTTCTGTTGAAAGAGTGAATAATTGAGTTTTTCTCTCCTTTTTCAGCACCTTCTCTGTCCCATTGCCCGATACAAGGTCCACAGGCATTGGTAAAGATTCTTGCGTTTTCAAATTTTCTGAAAGAATCTAAGAATCCGTCTCTTTCTGCTGTGAATTTCACCTGCTCAGAACCTGGGTTGATCCCCAGGATAGCTTTAGGTTTTACTCCTTTTGAAACAGCATCCTCTACAATAGAAGCAGCTCTTGATAAATCTTCATAAGAAGAGTTGGTACAAGATCCGATAAGTGCCCATTCCACTTCTAGAGGCCATCCGTTAGCCTCAGCTTTAGCTCTGAATTCAGAAACAGGAGTCGCCAAATCCGGAGTGAAAGGTCCGTTTAAGTGTGGAGCCAGTTCAGAAAGGTTGATTTCTATTAATTGGTCAAAATATTGTTCAGGGTTTGCATATACTTCTGCATCACCTGTTAAATGCTCAGCAATTTTATCGGCAGCATCTACCACATCCTGTCTTCCGGTAGCAGCAAGATATCTTCTCATAGAATCGTCATATCCGAAAGTAGAAGTTGTTGCTCCGATTTCTGCACCCATGTTACAGATAGTTCCTTTACCTGTAGCTGAAAGAGATTCTGCTCCTTCACCGAAATATTCTACGATGCATCCTGTTCCTCCTTTTACGGTAAGGATTCCGGCTACTTTTAAGATAACGTCTTTTGCAGAAGTCCATCCGCTCATTTTACCGGTTAATTTTACTCCGATAAGTTTTGGCATTTTAAGCTCCCAGGCCATTCCTGCCATTACATCTACTGCATCAGCACCACCTACACCGATAGCCACCATTCCAAGCCCTCCTGCATTTACGGTGTGAGAGTCAGTACCAATCATCATTCCTCCAGGGAAGGCATAATTTTCTAATACTACCTGGTGGATGATACCCGCTCCCGGCTTCCAGAATCCGATTCCGTATTTATCACATACAGAGCTCAGGAAGTTGAATACTTCGGAGTTTTTGTTGATACCTTCCTGTAAATCTTTATCAGCGCCTACCTTCGCCTGGATCAGGTGATCCGCGTGAGCAGTGGAAGGAACAGCAACTTTGGTTTTTCCTGCCTGCATGAACTGTAAAAGTGCCATCTGTGCAGTGGCATCCTGCATTGCTACTCGGTCTGGTGCGAAGTCTACATAAGAATTTCCTCTTTCATAAGCCTGTGTCGCATTTCCTTCCCAAAGGTGGGTGTAAAGGATTTTTTCTGAAAGGGTAAGAGGTTTTCCCACGATTTGTCTTGCCGCAGCAATTCTTTCAGGGTAACGCTCGTACACTTTTTTGATCATATCAATATCAAAAGTCATATCGTATTTTAATTTTGTTCTTTTTCCGTTTAATGCTTCTTTTTCTCATGTTTGAAAAAGAAAAATCAATTCTCTATACATCAAAAAACGTTCCTATAATCCATCAGCAGGACGATTTTGGGTGTGATTTTAAGAGATTTTATAACTTTCAATTTAAGAAAAAATAGATTCTGTTTTCAAGATTTTGTCAGAAAAAAAATGTATTTATCTTAAAATAGAAACATTCTAAACAAAAAATTGGAAGATTTTAAATCCTAAAGGGCTAAAATCTTCCAATTGTATAATTTTCAATAGTCTTTCGACGTATCTATAAATCTCTTAGTGAGCGCTTGTACTTGTTAATTCTTTAATAGAAGGTATAAAAGTTGTAAGGTCAATGCCTTCAACAGCTGCTTTATACTCATCAATGTTAGGAATTCTTCCGATGATTGCAGAAAGAACAACAACCGGAGTTGAAGCAAGCAGGGATTCTCCTTTTTTACGTTCAGAATCTTCAACGACTCTTCCCTGGAAAAGACGTGTAGACGTTGCTAAAACGGTATCTCCTTTAGCTGCTTTTTCCTGGTTACCCATACAAAGGTTACATCCTGGACGCTCAAGATACATTACATTTTTGTATTCAACACGAGCTTCTCCTTTTGGAGCATTATCATCAAATTCAAAAGCTGAATATTTCTCTAATAATTCCCAGTCTCCTTCTGCCTTCAGTTCATCAATGATGTTATAAGTAGGTGCTGCTACTACAAGAGGAGCGCTAAATTCTACCTTCCCTTGTTGCTTTTCAATGTTTCTAAGCATCTGAGAAACAATCTTAAGGTCACCTTTGTGAACCATACAAGATCCTACGAAACCAAGGTCTACTTTTTTCTCCCCTCCATAATAAGAAAGGTCTCTGATGGTATCGTGAGTATATCTCTTAGAAACATCATCGTTGTTTACATCCGGGTCAGCAATCATTGGTTCAACGATTACGTCAAGATCTACTACTACTTCAGCGTAATATTTAGCATTTGCATCCGGAGTCAAGGCATGCTTCTCTCCTGATCTGATCTCTGCAATTCTCTTATCAGCTTTGTCAATTAATCCCTGAAGAACTTTATTATGGTTATCCATACCCTTGTCAATCATGATCTGGATTCTGCCTTTTGCAATTTCCAGTGATTCAATCAAAGTATTGTCTTCAGAAATGTTGATAGAAGCTTTTGCTTTCATTTCAGCAGTCCAGTCTGTAAAGGTAAATGCCTGGTCAGCAGGAAGTGTTCCGATATGAACCTCAATGATTCTGCCCTGGAATACGTTTTCTCCTCCAAACTGCTTCAACATCTGAGCCTGAGTAGCATGAACCACATCACGGAAGTCCATGTGTTCTTTCATGTTTCCTTTGAAGGTTACTTTCACAGATTCAGGAATAGGCATAGATGCTTCACCAGTAGCTAATGCAAGTGCCACAGTTCCTGAGTCAGCTCCGAAAGCCACTCCTTTAGACATTCTTGTGTGAGAGTCACCACCAATAATGATAGCCCACTCATCTACAGTGATGTCGTTAAGAACTTTGTGGATAACGTCAGTCATTGCGTGGTATTCACCTTTCGGGTCACGGGCTGTAATCAAACCGAACTCGTTCATGAACTTCATTAGTTTAGGAATGTTAGCCTGAGCTTTTTTATCCCAAACAGAAGCGGTGTGACATCCTGACTGGTAAGCACCATCAACGATTGGAGAAATCACTGTTGCTGCCATAGACTCCAATTCCTGAGAAGTCATAAGACCTGTCGTATCCTGAGATCCAACGATATTTACCTGTACACGAACATCAGAACCGGCATGTAGTACTTTTCCTGGAGTAGTCCCAACAGCATTTCTGTTGAATATTTTTTCTACAGCAGTAAGTCCTTGTCCTTCATGAGAAATTTCTTTTGATGGAGCAAAAACAGCAGGAGCTTCAATTCCTAAAAGCTGAGCTGCAAATGTCTGTAGTTTTTTACCAAATACGATCGCGTAAGATCCACCCGCTTTGATGAATTCCATCTTTTGCGGAGTGAAAGATTTAGTAAGGTCGATAAGTTCTTTATCGCCGTTATATAATTTCTTTTCTTTTGTATTAATCGTTAAAACAGTTCCGGTTGCTACTGAATAAGCTTCTTCAAGAACAATGTCACCATTTTCGTTACGAATTGGGTTTCCGTTTTCGTCAACTTTCTTTACCCAGTTTTTAAGGTCAACACCAATACCTCCGGTAACGTCTACAGTTGTAAGGAAGATAGGTGAAATTCCGTTTGTTCCTCCTACAATTGGAGCAATGTTTACGAACGGTACATACGGGCTTGCCTGTTTTCCTGTCCAAAGAGCAACGTTATTTACTCCGGACATTCTAGATGAACCTACACCCATTGTTCCTTTTTCAGCGATAAGCATAACGCTTGCATCAGGATGCTTTGCCTGTAAAGCCTTAATTTCTTCCTGAGCTTCGGGAGTGATCATACATTTACCATGAAGTTCACGGTCTGATCTTGAGTGGGCCTGGTTACCCGGAGAAAGTAAATCTGTAGAGATATCTCCTTCACCAGCAATATAAGTTACAACTTTAATTTCTTCAGCAACTTCAGGAAGCTTAGTGAAGAATTCAGCTTTTGCGTAGCTTTCAAGGATTTCTTTTGCAATTTCGTTACCGCTGTTGAACGCTTCCTTCAGACGGTTTGTATCTGCTTCATAAAGGAAAACCTGTGTTTTAAGAACAGCTGCAGCTTCTTTAGCAATAGCAGGATCGTTACCTAAAGCAAGGTCCAGCAGTACCTCAATAGAAGGGCCGCCTTTCATATGAGATAATAATTCAAAGGCAAATGCCGGGGAAATTTCTTCTACTATGGATTCACCCAGAATAATTTCTTTTAAAAATTTTGCTTTCACTCCCGCTGCACTTGTCGTTCCGGGTAGCGTGTTGTAAATGAAAAATTTAAGAGAATCCGATCGGTCAGCATTACCTGAATCTTTAATCTGTGTAATGATTTCGCTTAGTAATTCAGCACCATCAATTGGCTTTGGATGAAGCCCCTGGGTTTTTCTTTCTTCAATCTCTTTGATGTAATCCTTATAAATATTCATAATAGAAGGTCTTTCAACATTAAAGGTAGGCCTGCTTCTTCTTTACCGGTCTGTACAAATACAGTTAATGACATTTTGAGTTTTCGCATTTTGATGCAACATTAACCGAATAAAGTCAGCATAATCTACACTTTTTTTTAAAAGTTTTTTAAATTATCAAACAATTCAAAATGTTCCCAAAATTACGAATTTTTAATATTTTATAGAAACGAATTTATTTAGATTCTTTATAAATATGAATTTTATAATATCTATTTTTGGTCATATTTTTGTAGACATATGGCGAATATGAAAAATATCCTTAATGTTTTATGCATTTTTACTTCGGTTTTTGTTTTTTCACAGACTAAATCTGTGAAGAAAATAACGGTGAAGAAAGGTGTGAAAACTGCGGTTAAGAAAGGGCCTGCAGCCAATAAACCTAATCCTGATTTAGTAGTAATCAATAAAGATCTTCCGGTTTTGATTCCTAAGAAAAAAGGAGATCATTTTGGGTATGTTAACCAGAACGGGAAATTCATTATTCAACCTGAATACCACATTGCCGTATTTTTTTATGAAGATTGCAACCTTTTGAATTCTCCTAATGAAAAAGTCAGAAAATTTGGAACAAAAGAATATGCTACAGTAGAAAAAGATATGATCTCTTATAGGATAGACCAGTCCGGAAAAAGAGTATACCAGTTCAAAGAAGCAGATTTTGGAAAATGTATCTTCGAAGAATATAAACAGCAGCTATTTCAGGCGTATACTATGAATGGCTTTTACGGAATTATTGAAAAATCAAAATTTGTGAATGCCGCAGATTACAGGCAGTTTCAGATTTATCCTCAATATCAGTATCTGTATATTATGGAAGGAGATGATGTGGCCAATCCTATGATTGTTGCTTCCAATAATGATAAATTTGGAGTGATTGATGTTAACAATAAGATCATTATTCCTTTTGAATACGCTAATATTAAAAGAAACTTCAGCTGGAAGCTGGGTAAGATGTTTGAAGTGACCAAAGATGGGTCGAATTACTATTATATTGACTCAAACAATAAAACCTACTAAAGAATTATAAATGATGAATGATTCATCCAATAACTTCTACTTTTCATTCTACTTTTTTCTATCCCGTTACTCAAAACCCCGCACCTCACACCGCGAATCTCAATTGATATATTTTTTGTAATTTTGCAGCTGAAATAAAGGGGTGCTTTAACAGGCTGAGATTATACCCAATGAACCTGGAACAGATAATGCTGTTTAGGGATGCGTCTTCATAAAACGCTGAATTGTATAATATCTTATCGATCCCCTTTTATTCATTAAATGTCAAGATTTATAGAATGAAAGGATTATTTTTTTTAGGGCTTAGCGTAGGCTCAGTAGCCTTTATGCAGGCTCAGAATAAGGATTCTCTGAAAGTCAGAGAAATTGAGGCGGTCAACTTTACCAAAAGACTGCCAGTTGCAAAGGAAATCATCAATGTACAGAAAGATTTAGACGGGAAAAATTTAGGACAGGATCTTCCTATTCTTTTAAAAAATCAAACCTCCATTATTTCTACTTCAGATGCAGGAAATGGGGTAGGATATACCGGTTTTAGAATTCGTGGAGTTTCAGGAAGCGGGATTAATGTAATGATGAATGGTGTTCCATATAATGATTCTGAGAGCCAGGGAACTTTTTTTGTCAATGTTCCGGACCTTACAAGTTCTGCTTCACAGATTGTTATTCAAAGAGGGGTGGGAACCTCCAATAATGGTGTTTCTGCTTTCGGGGCAAGTATCAATGTAATTTCTAAAGATCCTGAAGAAAAGTTTTATTTTAAGACAGATGACAGCTACGGCTCATTCAATACCTATAAATATTCAGCTGAGATAGGTTCCGGTAAGTTCTGGAAAAACCGCCTTTCTGTAATGGGAAGATATACTCATATTCATTCTGACGGTTATATCGACAGGGCTTCTTCAAATTTACATTCTTATAATTTTACGGCCTTATTTGAAGAAGGGAATACCAAGTTACGGTTAATGGCTTTCGGTGGAAAAGAAAAAACCTACCAGGCATGGAACGGGATTGACCGTAAAACATGGGAAACCGATCCTAAATTCAATGTTTCAGGTGCAATTTATGATGCCAGCTGGGAGAATATTGTAAGCTTCTATGACAACGAAACAGACAATTACAGACAGAACCATTATCAATTGCTTTGGGAACAGAAATTCAGTGACCGGTGGAATCTTGAAACTACTTTTCACTATACCAAAGGAAAAGGATATTACGAAAATTACAAGCAGGGAGACCCTTTTTCCAGATACAATTTACCTGATCTGACTGAAGGAGGGCAAACTGTAAAATATTCAGATTTTATCAGAAAAAAATGGCTGAACAATGATTTTTATGGAGTTGTTTCAACGCTTTACGGAAAGTTTGAAAACTTAGACCTGAACGTGGGAGTTGTCGCCAATCAATATTACGGTAGACACTACGGAAATGTTACAGGTGTATTTTTTCCTCAGATTGATGAAAGCGAGTATTACAGAAGCCGTTCGATAAAGAATGAAGTATCCGGTTTTGCAAAAGCTTTGTTCATAGTAGATAATTTTGAATTTTTTGGTGATTTGCAGCTTAGAAAAATAAATTACAACACTAAGATCTTGATGGCTGGCGATGGTGAAGGTGCTGATTTAAGCAAAAACTGGTTGTTTTTTAATCCAAAAGCTGGTGTAAATTATAGAATTGAAGGAGGTAAAGTGTTCCTTTCATACGCTCATGCCCACCGTGAACCGAACAGAGATGATCTGATGGCAAATAACGATGTGAAAGCTGAAAAACTTCATGATATTGAAGCGGGTTTTGAAAAACAGTTTGGGATCGTATCATTTACTGCGAATGTGTATTATATGTATTATGTCAACCAATTGGTTTTAAATGGTGAACTTAACAATGTAGGAGCATTCATCAGAACCAATTCAGGGAAGAGCTACAGAAGAGGAGTGGAACTTGGTGCGTTGGCAAAATTATCCAAACAATGGGAGGTTTCAGGAAATGTGACCTTAAGCCAGAGTAGAAATCAGGACTTTAATATCCAAAATGGCGATGTTCCTAAAAGCCTAGGAAATACACAGATTTCATTCTCGCCGAATGTGATTGCCAATCTAAGTCTGAAATTCAACCCTACCAAAAACTTTCAGTTTGCTTTAATGAATCAGTATGTCGGGAAACAATATCTCGACAATACGGAAGATGCCAATCTGCAGCTTAAAGATTATTTCCTGACCGATTTCAATGCCCAGTATCAGTTTAAAATTGCCAATAATGAAATTGCATTAAAACTATTGGTCAATAACCTGTTCAACAAGAAATATGTCAACAACGGATCTGTGTACGAAGGGCAGCCTTATTATTTTTCACAGGCAGGAACCAATTTTATGTTTGGAGTGAGCTGGAAGATTCAGTAATGAGAAAGTTGGAGAGCAAATAAGTGAATTTGAAAATTTGCCCTTTTACTCGTTTCATTATAATTGTTAAGCTTAAAAAAAGAAGTTTAAATAGCTGTATTCCAGTTTTGATAAAGAATAATCAAAAGACTGTTTCGGCAGTCTTTTTTTATATAGGTTAAATATCTTAAAAAGTCATGAAAAAGTTATAAATTTGCTGCCAAATGAATATTTCAGCATACATTTTAGAATACTTAAAACAATTTGGAACTGCCACGGTTCCAGGCTTTGGGGTGTTTTCACTGAAAAATTCTAAGGCAATTATCAATTCCGAAAACGGGAGCATCTTACCTCCAGCCAGTCAGATTGAATTTACAATAGACTACGAGGTACAGGCTGAAGATCTTACTGCTTTTATTGCAGGACAGAAGCAGATGTCCTTAGAAGCTTCAAGAAGTGATCTTAAGATCCAGACAGATTTTTGGAAGAAAAAACTTCAGGCCGAGCAGGTTCTTGAAATTCAAAACCTTGGAACAGTTTTCATTGAAGAAGGACATACCCATTTCAGAGGAAAAAGAATAGAATCCGGACGTCCGGACTTTTATGGACTGGAAGAGATCAGATTTTCAGATATCAATAACGGAGAAAAGGTAGATCCTTCAGTTAATCGTGAAAAGGATTTCAAATTCAGAAAAACGATTCTCTGGGTTTTCCTTTTGATTATTCCGGTTTTGGGGATTTTATACCTTGCTTTTACCCAGCAGGAACTTCTTTTTGGTAAGAAATCTTTCAATAAGGTTTCTGTACAGACCTCTACCCACAGAATTGTAAAAGATACCATTAAAGTGATGGTACATACCCCGAAAGCAACCGTTTCAGATTCTTTGAAAAAAGATTCATTAGCAAAACCTGTCGGAAAAGCTGTAAAACAAGCTCCGACCGTTCCAAACAACACTAAGACTAGATGGCAAAAATAAAAAAAGCGTCAGAATCTCTGACCATTATGACCAATATCGTTCTTCCGAACGAAACCAATTCTTTAAGAAATCTTTTTGGGGGTGAATTGTTAGCAAAAATGGATCGTTGTGCGTCTATTTCTGCAGCAAGACACTGCGAGAGAAGAGTTGTAACCGCTTCTGTAAACCACGTATCTTTCAACCACCCGATTCCGGAAGGTGGAGTAGTGGTTTTGGAATCTAAAGTTTCCAGAGCGTTCTCTACTTCTATGGAAGTTTATGTGGATGTATGGTTGGATGACCCAATCAATCAGAAGAAAATTCACACCAATGCAGGTATTTATACTTTCGTTGCAGTGGATGAATTCAACCGCCCGATTCCTATTCCGGAAATGATTCCTGAAACAGATGAAGAAAAAGAAAGATTTGCAGCTGCATTCCGTAGAAAAGAACTTTCATTAATCCTTTCCGGAAGAATGAAACCTTTGGAATCTGTAGAACTTAAAAAACTCTTCCAGGAACCGCAGGAATCTAAGAAAGACAAAAAATAGAGTTATATACTTTATCCATAAAAATGCTTTTAAACTTTGCTGAGTGCTAACGCCTTTGCGAGCTTAAAAGCATTTGTTTTTTCAGAAATTTGCGAACTTTGCGGTAGAATAAAAACAGTAATCTTAGGAATATGTTCCTATCTCTAAAACCATTAAATAAAAAATGAAAATACTTCTTTTAGATAAAAACCATCCTCTTATCACAGAACAGTTGATTGCTAAAAACTTTATACTGGAAGAGGATTTTACGTCGTCTTATGATGAGGTTTGTGATAAAATTGAAAATTATGACGGGATTATCATCAGAAGCCGTATTCCATTAGACCAAAATTTTCTGGAGAAAGGAAAAAACCTGAAGTTTATTGCAAGAGTAGGAGCCGGAATGGAAAATATAGATATTCCTGTTGCTGAAAAACTTGGAATCCAACTGATCAATTCTCCTGAAGGAAACAGGGATTCTGTAGCAGAACATGTGGTAGGAATGCTGCTTGTGATTATGAACAGACTTTTTATTGCTTCTCAGGAAGTGAAAAATGGGATATGGAAGCGAGAAGAGAACAGAGGAGATGAATTGCTGGAAAAAACAGTAGGGCTTATCGGATATGGAAATATGGGTAAAGCTACCGCTAAAAGGCTTTCAGGATTCGGATGTAAAGTGATCTTCCATGATATCCTTCCTGGTCTTTCGGATGAATATGCAACACAGGTATCACTGGAAGAACTGAAGCAGTCTGCTGAGGTTTTGAGCCTTCATATTCCTTTGACTTCAGAAACTCATTATCTTATTGATGAAACGTTCATTGCAGAAATGAAAAACGACTTCTATTTTGTCAATACGGCAAGAGGAAAGAATGTGAAAACTAAAAGTTTAGTAGAAGCATTGAAGTCAGGAAAGGTAAAGGGCACTTGTCTGGATGTATTGGAATACGAAAAGTCTTCTTTCGAGCATATTGAAACAGAAAATGAAGATTTAAAATATCTTCTTGAATCTGAAAAAGCAATTGTAACACCACATATTGCCGGATGGACCCATCAGAGCCAAGAAAAACTGGCCCAGTTTATTGTAGATAAAATTGTAGCGTCACATTGTTAAGCTAATAAACGAAGAAAATAAAAGCTAAAGGCGGATTTACAAAAAAAGTAAATTCGCTTTTTTGTATATTTTCAATTTTATATTGATTTTTAAACAAGTAATAAACTCTGTGATCATGATTTGGAAACCAATAACAATTGAAGAAATCTTAGAAATGATTTTCTCAACAGAAAAAGAGTTAAATGGTAATCTTTTAAACTTCTGGGATCTAATCAAAATAGATCCTGAAAAATGGTATGAAGAAGATTACGGGCAAGAAGGTGGTGGCTTTTGGGTAGTAGGTTTAATGGGAAGAAGAGTCATCTATTATAATGATATTGAAGAAGGATTTAATATTTCAGAATATACAGAATACGGGACAATCGATCATTACTATTGTAACCAGGATGAACTCCGTACAGCAATTTTGAGTCTTTATAGTATTATCACATTCGGAGGAAGGATTATAGGACAGTCAGGGCCCCCTATTTAGAAAACAAATTTACGTTCCTGATAATTCTGGCTGTTTTGCCTGTTCGCGAATTTTTCTCTCATTTATGTTAAATAATTCATAATATCCCTCTCATGCTTACTATTTATTTTTGAGTTTTATTAAATTGCCGCTCATTTTGAATCTCATGACGAAGCGTAATTTTGTACTTATCCTAACTGTTCTTTTATCACTATTTTCCTGTAAAAAAAAGTCTGAAACCAAAGAAGCTTCAGCTGAAAATACGACCAATCTACCCAACTATGGAAATGTAGACTTCGGAAGTATTTTCGTCAAAGGTGATGGCCAGCTGTTGAACAGACAAACAACGGTAAGCTATATAGATCAGTATTACAAAAAAATATGGGAAGAGGGTAACCTTAGCGGAGGAATTCTGGTTGCTAAGGGAGATGAAATTCTTTACGAAAACTACAGAGGCTTCGGAAGAGAAGGCAATCAGATGCCGATTGATAAAAATACACCATTGCACGTAGCTTCGGTTTCAAAAACATTAACGGCGATGGCGATGATGAAACTGATTGAGGCAGGAAAAATAAAACTTACAGATCATCTTACCCAGTTTTTTCCGGGATTTCCATATCCGGATGTTACCGTTCAGACTTTACTGGACCAAAGAAGCGGTCTTCCGAAATACGAATATTTTATTACCAAAATACAGCCTGCACCGGCAGAACTTTCCAAACAGTTTATTACGAACCAGGATGTATTGGATATGATTATCAAATACAAACCTGATCTGGCAAGAGATACCGATACAGGATTTATGTACTGTAATACCAACTTTGCTTTATTGGCTTTATTGGTAGAGAAAATAACAAAAACTCCTTTTCCGCAGGCGATGAAAGAAATGGTTTTCACTCCGTTGAAAATGAATAACACCTACATCTTCCAGGAAAAAGATATTCCCACAGCGTCACAGTCTTTCTATTATGGAGGCAGCAAACTGTATCCTTTAGACAAACTTGATCTTATTTACGGAGATAAAAATGTTTACACCACGCCAAGAGATTTATATAATTTCTCAAAAGCAATGTTTTCAAAAAACTTCCTGAAACCTGAACTCATGCAGATGGTATTTACGCCTTATAGCAATGAAAAGATGGGAATGAATAACTATGGGTTAGGATTTAGAATGAAAATATTTGATAACGGTGAAAAACTAACGTATCATAATGGATGGTGGCATGGCTCCAACGCGGTATTTGCACACCTTTTAAAATCTAAAGTTACGATTGTAGCGATTGGAAACAAATATTCAAACAAAGTATATACAGCTCTTGCATTATCAGGATTATTCGAAGATTTTCCTTTACAGAAAGAGAAGCTGCACACTGTTATGCATGACAATAAAGATACTTTAAATTCCGGACAGGAAGTTTTTGGAGAATAATGTTTATTTTTGCTTAAACATTTTCATGAAAAGGTTTCTTTTATTATTTGTTATCTGTTTTCTTGTGCATTCATGTGCAAGAGTGGGATCTCCTGTTGGAGGGCCTAAAGATACTTTAGCACCAAGGTTTTTAAGTTCAAACATTGATACTACAAGAATTAATGTTAAAAAAGATATTCACGAGCTTCGTCTGGATTTTGATGAATATGTGACATTGAAGGACATCAATAAAAACCTGATTATTTCACCTCCGATTAAAGGGATAACGAGGATTCTTCCTTCCAATATAGCCAACAAATTTGTACTGATCCAATGGACGGATACTCTTCAGGCCAATACAACTTATAACTTCAATTTCGGAAATTCCATTGTAGATAATAATGAGTCGAATATACTGAGGTACTTCAATTTTGCTTTTTCTACCGGAGACAAACTGGATGATCTTTATATCAGTGGTGAAGTAAAAGATGCACTGGATACCAAAAAGAAAACGGGAACAACAACGGAAAATAAACTTGTGGTTGGATTGTATCAGGTAAAAGATACAATGGATTATAAGAAAAAGCCTTACTATATCACCAAGGTAGATGAAGACGGATATTATGAATTGAATT
This sequence comes from Chryseobacterium indologenes, assembly GCF_018362995.1. NCBI lineage: Bacteria > Pseudomonadati > Bacteroidota > Flavobacteriia > Flavobacteriales > Weeksellaceae > Chryseobacterium > Chryseobacterium indologenes. Next base: position 3,071,620 of record NZ_CP074372.1, on the reverse strand, counting down.
ATCTGACTCCTGGAAAATATAAGATTATTGCTTTTGACGACGAGAATGGAAATTCTATGTACGACCCGGGAAAAGAAAAGGTTGGGTTCCAGAAAGATCCGATAGAAGTAGAGAAATCTATTTCAGGATTGAATTTAAAAGTATATCCTTCCAGAAAAGCTGTGAAGTATTCGGAGATGAAAGAAATTGCAGGCGGGATTTTAATGTCTTTCGAAGGAAATCCGGATGACGTAAAAGTTCAGTCACTGAATGAAAAAATAAAAGATATCAAAATAACGCACAACCCAAAATCCGACTCTGTCAGAATCTGGTTTGATGCCGTAAAAGATGATGTGGGCCAGACAGCCAATGAAAAACTCACATTTACTCACAATAAAGGTCCGAAAAAAGATAGTGCCTACAGCGTTTCTTTATTTTACAGATACAATAAGAAGAATGTAATGGATGTTGTTAGCGATAACGACGGAACTTCAATCGCTCCAAAAGCAGATTTAAAGCTTGCATCAAACTATATTGTTGATAAAATAGACCCATCAAAATGGACATTAAAAATGAAAGGTGACAGTTTAACAGCTTTACCATTCACCGCTAAAATTTCAGAAACAAATCCTTATCAGATCCATGTTCAATCAGATTTTGTGATGGGAAAAAGCTATGAGCTTACTGTTCCTAAGGAAACGGTATCTTCATTCTATGCAAAGAACAGCCAGTCAAAACGATTTGATTTTGATGTTGCTAAAGCAGATCAGTTTGGAAGCGTTGAGTTTTCCATTGTAAATGCTCCGGAAGCAAATTATTGGATTCAGCTGATAGATTCTTCAGACAAAATCAGCTATCAGAAATATCTAAAAGGAGATAAAGTAAAGTTTGATATACTGAAACCAGGAGAATATATTGTAAGAATTCTGGTGGATAATAACGGAAATAAATATTGGGATGAAGCCGATTTCGCCAATGACATTTTTGCCGAAGATGCATATATTTTCCATAAAAAAGTGATCGTAAGAGGATTGTGGGAAACAAGAGAAGACTGGGATCTGAAGGATACCAGAACACTTGACAGCCCTAAATCAACTTCTCCGACTACAGCACCAACTTCAACCCCAGTATCAACGCCTGCTTCATCATCAGAATCTCAGTCTGCTGCACCTGCTACTACGACGAAACAAGTGCTGAAAAAAGAATTTAAGTCTGGCAATGCTGTTTTAACTCCGTCAAAGTAAACAGATGAAAACGGCTAAGAAAATAATATTCTGGACATTGGTGGCATTTGCCCTGATTCAGTTTTTTCCTATCGACAGGACCAATAAACCTGTTGATTCTGCGGCAAACTTCGTTGATGCAAGGAAAACACCCGAAAAGATCAGAACACTTCTTAAAAATGCATGTTATGACTGTCACTCTAATGAAACCGTTTACCCGAAATATGCTTTTATCGCACCTGTATCATGGTCTGTAAAAAGTCATGTGAATGAAGGCAGAGAGCATCTTAACTTTTCTACCTGGGAAACTTATAATAAGGATCTGAAGGAGAATATGATCACTAAATCTATTCAGACGATCCAAAGCAAAGCAATGCCAATGCCGGGTTATATTGTCTATCATAAAGAAGCCAATCTTTCAGAAGCAGAAAGAGCATTGCTGGTTCAGTATTTTGAAGAAATGCTGAAGACTAAGACGTATTAGGTTCTACAATAAAAAAACTCCCGCAGATTTTACAAACTAAGCATATTGTTTAAAACAATTATCTGCCTGATCTGTGAAATCTACGGGAGTATATTTACAAAAATTATTTCTTTAAATAGCCCTCAAAAAATCTCTTCTGAGAATCAAAAGCAATATCTTCAAGGTCTAGCTCCTGTAAGGAAATCCAGACTGCTTCTGAAATTTCTGAGAGTTCAAGATTTACCTCAAACTTTTCTGAAACATGATACTCATAAAAGAGATCGATGGTGTTGTAATCAATTTCTTTATATTGATAGATGTTTGGAAGGCTAGTAAGGTATTTCAGGTTGGAAATATCGATATCAAGCTGAAGTTCTTCAAAAAGTTCTCTTTTACAGGTTTCTTCTGCACTTTCTTTAGGGTCAACGAATCCTCCGGCAAGATCAAGTTTTCCTTTTTTAGGATCTCTGTTTCTTCGGGTAAGGTAAATTTCGTCTCCACATCTGATGACAACTGCTACGGCACCTGCTACATTATTATACAAAGTAAAACCACATTCCGGACAGCTCCATTTTTTTTCGCCGTCCCAGTGTAAGGACTCTTTGCCACAGCTTGGGCAATATTTCAATAGTTTCATTGAGCAATATTAATATTTCTCGGGTGATAACTCAAAATAACATCCCTTAATTCTTCCGTCTTCAGATGCGTATAGATTTCCGTTGTGGTAATACTGGAATGTCCCAGCATTTCCTGAATATAACGTAGATCTGCTCCATTCTGCAGTAAATGCGTAGCAAATGAATGTCTGAAGGTGTGTGGAGATATTTTTTTGTTAACCCCTGCTTTATCTGTAAGTTCTTTAATGATAAGAAATACGATCACTCTGGACATAGATGTCCCACGACTGTTTAAAAACAGAGTGTCTTCATATTTCTTATTGATTTTGCCTTTAGAACGTACCTCTTTGATATAACTTTCCAATAAATCAGCAGTATAGTCGGCCAAAGGAACAAAACGGGTTTTGTTTCCTTTTCCGTGTACCTTGATGTATTGCTCCTTAAAGTTGATATTGGAGATTTTCAGATCAATCAGTTCAGAAACACGGAGTCCGCATCCATATAGTACCTCTATGATGCAGTGGTTTCTTTTTCCAAGATCTGTATTGACTTCAATAGCAGCGATAATTTTGTTGATATCAGGCAGGCTTAAGGTATCAGGCAGGTATAATCCCAGTTTAGGGCCTTCAAGTAACGCCGCAGGGTTGTCTTCACGATATTCATCCTCAAGCAGAAATTTGAAAAAAGCTTTGATGGAAGATATCCATCTTGCCTGTGATCTTTCACTGAATTTCTGTTTAGAAAGATTGAAAATGTATTCCTGCAGGTTTTCGTAACCGATAGAATCTGGACCGACGTTTGCCAGATCTTCTTTTGCATAATCTTTTAATTTCTTAATGTCCCGAACGTAGGCGTCGAGAGTGTTTTCTGAAAAATTCCTTTCGAAACGAAGAAATATTTCAAAATCTTTGATCTTTTCATCCCAAGTCATTTGTGCTTATTTTTTTAGTTCACAGTCCGATATTTGTTCTATTTCAATGTTGTGGTTCCTCAGAAACGATATTCCATCGTCATCCGAATACTCATTAATATACACCAGTCTCGTAATTCCTGCCTGTAAAATCAGCTTGCTGCATTCTTTACAGGGAGACAACGTCAGATATAACGTTGCCCCTTTTGCAGATTGAGTAGAAGCGGCCAGCTTTAATATGGCGTTGGCTTCAGCATGCAATACGTACCAGTGTGTTTTCCCCTCTCCATCTTCACAGCAGTTTTCGAATCCCGAAGGAGTCCCGTTGTAACCATCTGAAATAATCATCCTATCTTTTACGATAAGAGCTCCCACCTGTTTTCTCTTACAGTAGGAGAGTTTTGCCCATTCCTGAGCCATTTTTAGATAAGCTTTATCAAACTTATTCATACAGCAGCATTGTTTTTTTTCGAAATAATTTGGATTAAAGTCTTTTAGAAAGACTAGAAGTTAGGCTTTCTCTTCTCTAGAAACGCAGTAACTCCCTCTTTCTTATCTTCCATTTCAAAAAGTTCCCCGAAATATTTAATTTCAGTTTCAAAACCTTTCTCCGTGTCAGATAAATTCACGGCGTTTATAGCCTTGGATATTGCCATTGGTGAATTGTAGGCAATAGTGTTTGCTAATTCTTTCGTTTTGGTTAATAATTCTTCAATAGGATATACTTCATTGACCAGGCCGATCTCTTTTGCTTTTTGGGCAGGAATCATTTTGGCAGAGAAGATCATTTCGTTGGCAATACCTTTTCCTACAAGCTTCGGAAGCCTTTGAGTTCCTCCGTATCCCGGGATTAATCCAAGAGTCACTTCAGGAAGCCCTAATCTGGCGTTTTCCGATGCATATCTGATGTGGCATGCCATAGCAAGCTCTAAACCTCCGCCTAATGCAAAACCGTTAACGGCTGCAATGACAGGCTTAGACATATTTTCAATTTTATTGAACAGTGTATTTTGTCCGTTTCTTGCAAGTTCTTCTGCTTTTTCCTGTCCGAATTCGCTGAATTCCTTGATGTCAGCACCTGCTACAAAAGATTTTTCTCCACTTCCGGTAAGGATGATTACCCTGCATGAAGTGTCAGCGTTAAGCTCGTCCAGTGCGGTACTGATTTCCTGAATCGTTTTTGCATTTAAAGCATTTAAACTTTCAGGTCTGTTTATGGTAATGATAGATAATTTATCTTCTTTTTTTAATAATATGTTCTCGTAACTCATTTTTCCACTTTAAAATATCATCCTTTGCAAATTATGAATTTTTTACAAAAAAAAGGAAAAAATATTATTTTTTTTTCCTTTTTTTTAATTTATCATTCAATATGATTATTTGGAATGATTCATCATATTTGCATCAATATTGACGTTTAGCTGAGATGCCACTTTCATGCCAAGCTCAATGTTGGCTCTGAAAAAGTGACATAATTGTCGGTTAATGATCTCATCTTTTTTAGGGCCGCTGATGCCTTTCATGCTTCCTATAATATTTTGGATCAGACGATCTCTGTCTTCTGCATTCATTGCTTTTGAATAAAGCAAACCAGGTTGGGTATAATGATCGCTGTCGTTGTCATTTCTGTTATAGCTGGCAACATGAGCACTGTCTAATTCATACTCAAAATTTTTGTAATCAGAATCAGCTTTGATATCATCAAAACTGTTCGGATGATAATTCGGCTTGTCCTGATAGTAGCTTGAGTCTGCCATATAGCCATCTCTCTGATAATTATTGACAGCAAAAGGACATCTGTTCACCTCCAGCTGATGCGCGTTGACACCTACTCTGTAACGGTGGGCATCAGGATAAGAGAATAATCTTCCCTGCAGCATTTTATCAGGAGAGAAACTAATTCCATTAATCAGACTGCTTGGTGAAAATGTAGATTGTTCAACATGGGCAAAGTAATTAACAGGAACTTCATTAAGCTCCATTTCTCCTACCTCAATCAAAGGGAAATCATCATGGAACCATACTTTTGTTACATCGAAAGGATTCCATCTGAAATCTTTTGCCTGTTCCTCGGTCATCACCTGGATGTACATAGTCCATTTCGGGAAATCACCGTTTTCAATAGCATTGCAAAGATCTTCCTGGGCGAAGTCCGGGTTTTCTCCGGCCATTTTTACAGCTTCTTCATCAGTGAAATTTTTCACTCCCTGTTTTGTCTTGAAGTGGAATTTCACCCATACTCTTTCATTATTATCATTGATCATGGAGAAAGTATGAGACCCGAAACCGTGCATATGTCTGTAACCATATGGAGTTCCTCTGTCTGACATTAATATCAGAACCTGATGAAGTGATTCCGGATTTAAGCTCCAGAAATCCCACATCATGGTGGCACTTTTTAAGTTTGTTTTTGGCACCCTTTTTTGGGTATGAATAAAATCCGGGAATTTTTTAGCATCCTTAATAAAGAATACCGGCGTATTATTTCCTACAAGGTCCCAGTTTCCGTCTTCAGTGTAAAATTTTAAAGCAAAACCTCTTGGGTCTCTTGCGGTATCTGCGCTTCCTTTTTCTCCACCCACGGTAGAGAAACGGGCAAACATTCTGCATGTATTTCCTACTTTCGAAAATAGCTTTGCCTTTGTGTATTGGCTGATATCATGGGTTACGGTAAAGGTTCCGTAGGCTCCGCTTCCTTTGGCATGCACTATTCTTTCAGGAATTCTTTCCCTAACGAAATGCGCAAGATTTTCCTGAAGAATAAAGTCTTGCAGCAATACAGGGCCTCTTGGTCCTACCGTCTGTGAATCCTGATGCTCAAAGTAAGGTGCTCCGTTGCTTAACGTTAATTTTTTAGAATCCATATAATTGATGATTTGAATAATTCTTTTTCCTTTTTCTAAATCGAAGTGTAAAGGTAGTGAATATCAAATTTACTTGAATTTTTAATTGCTAATAACAAAAACGTTATATCTTTGTAATAGATAATATTAATCAAATGAACATTCAGCAACTGGAGTATCTTATCGCTGTTGATAAGTATAAACATTTTGGTAAAGCAGCTCAGGCATGTTTTATCACACAACCTACGTTAAGTGCCATGATACAGAAATTTGAGGACGAACTGGATGTGAAGGTTTTCGACAGAACTACTCACCCCATCCGTACCACAGATGTAGGTCTTCAGATTATTGATCAGGCAAAAGTTATTATAGAGTCTGTCAATGAGCTGAAAAACAAAGCAAACCTTTTGAATAATATTTTAGGAGGAACTCTTAATCTGGGAATTATTCCTACGGTTTCTTCTTTCATTCTGCCTACGGAAATCTTCAAATTCCTTGAAGATAATCCAAAGATTCAGATGAATGTAAAAGAAATGACAACGGATAATATTATTAAAGCTTTAAAAGCCGGAGAACTGGATGCGGGAATTATCTCAACTCCTTATGATACTGCTGACGAGTTTTATCAGGATTTCTTATTCAATGAGGAACTTATGATTTACAGTTCCAATACAGAAGCCAACAAAAAGAATTCTTACATCATTCCGGAAGACCTGAATGTAGAAAAAGTATGGCTGCTTGAAGAAGGAAACTGTCTTAGAAATCAGTTTGAAAACATCTGTCATCTGAAAGAAAATACATTAAAGCCTAAAAACTTAGATTTCTTAGCTTCCAATATCCAGACCCTGGTACACATGGTAGATAAAGTAGGAGGAATCAGTATTCTGCCGGAACTTGCATTGAGCCAGCTTTCGGAAGAACAGAAGAAAAATGTTTTCAGATTCAAAAAACCTTTCCCTTATAGAGAAATCAGTATTATTTATTATAAGCCAACTTTTAAGCAAAAAATTATTGATGAATTGTCACATTCTATCAAAACTTCTTTAGAACTTAAGTTGAATTATCACGAAAGTCCAAAAGAATTTGTAAGCATTAAGCCTCAGTAATGGAAATGCTTTAAAGTGATAGAAATCATCAATTTAAATAAAATTATAATTAATAAACAAAATCTTTGAGTATTACGAAAATAGTGCTTAAATTTGCTGACGTTTATTACGAGGAAAAATTTGACCTGATTGCAACCTCTATAAAAATATGCTAAAACAGTATTCTTTTTTTCTGGGCAATTTCATTCATATTTTTCGTAAATACTATTTTTAAATCTTTAAAAACAAAAGAATTATATGTCTTATTTATTTACATCTGAATCAGTTTCAGAAGGACATCCGGATAAAATTGCCGACCAAATCTCCGATGCATTAATCGACCATTTTTTAGCATATGATAAAGACTCAAAAGTAGCATGTGAAACTCTTGTAACTACCGGACAGGTGGTATTGGCAGGAGAAGTAAAATCTGATGCTTACCTTGATGTACAGACCATTGCCAGAGAAGTAATCAACGGAATTGGGTATACAAAAGGGGAATACATGTTCAATGGAGATTCTTGTGGAGTAATCTCTGCCATCCATGAGCAGTCACCTGATATCAACCAGGGAGTTGACAGAGCTGTAAATGATGAGTCTTTCGAAGCGAAAGCAAATGCACAGGGAGCAGGAGACCAGGGAATGATGTTCGGGTATGCTACCAATGAAACGGCTAACTATATGCCTCTTGCATTGGACCTTGCTCACACTATTCTGAAAGAACTTTCTGCAATCAGAAGAGAAAATAAAGAAATCACTTATCTTCGTCCTGATGCAAAAAGCCAGGTAACTATTGAATATTCTGATGACCACAAGCCAATCAGAATTGATTCTATCGTAGTTTCTACTCAGCACGATGATTTCGCAGCTGAAGAGGAAATGCTGAACAAGATCCGTGAGGATATTAAGAACATTCTGGTTCCAAGAGTTGTAGCACAACAAACAGAGGAAATCAAAGCTTTATTCAACGATCAGATCAAATATCACATCAACCCTACAGGAAAATTCGTAATCGGAGGACCTCACGGAGATACAGGTCTTACAGGAAGAAAAATCATCGTTGATACCTACGGTGGTAAAGGAGCTCACGGTGGTGGTGCTTTCTCTGGAAAAGATCCTTCTAAAGTAGACAGAAGTGCAGCTTATGCAACAAGACATATTGCTAAAAACTTGGTTGCTGCAGGAATTGCTGATGAAGTTTTGGTACAGGTTTCTTATGCAATCGGAGTAGCTGAACCTTGTGGTTTGTATATCAACACTTACGGAACTGCGAAAGTAGATCTTCATGATGGTGATATCGCTAAAAAAGTTTCTACGATTTTCGATTTAAGACCTTATGCTATTGAACAGAATTTAAAATTAAGAAATCCTATTTATCAGGAAACAGCTTCTTACGGACATATGGGTAAAGAGCATTATGTAGCTGATAAAACGTTCAATAAAGGACATAAAAACGAGCTTACGTTGAAAGACCTTGAATTCTTCACTTGGGAGAAACTTGACAAAGTAGAGGAGATTAAAGCCGCTTTTGGAATTTAATTTCTCTTTAAAGAATAATAATGAACTGCTTTATCTTTGGATAAGGCAGTTTTTTTTAATTTTACACCTTAATAATATAGAAAGATGATGAATTTTCGAACTGTAGTTGCTGTCCTGTCCCTGTTTTTGCTAAGTACATTGGCAAAAGCTCAATATACAATGCATAAAATGATCAGTGTGGGGTATACCTACCAGAATCAAAGTTTTGGTGAAGTAGGAGGTAAATTACTTTTTCTTAAAAATGATGATGTGATTTACAGATTGGGCGGATCTGCTTTAATGGGATCTGTAGATTCTAAGTTTGCTATTATGCCGAAGCTGCAGGCGGATGTTCTTCTTAATTTTCAAAAAAATGTAGATTTCTATCACTCTTATTACTTTTTAGCTGGAGTAGAAGGAACCAATAAATATATTGCCCCTAAAATAGGAGTTACCCTATTTGGAATGCTGGATCTTACAGGAGGCTATGCTTTTCCCATCGGAGACACCCGTTTGAATGGAAAAGAGATGAAAGGACTGAATGTTAATTTTACATTAAATATCCCTACCGTGTTCATTCATGACATGTTTAAATGATTTTTTTTAGATTTTTCTCTATAAAATTTAATAATAGGTTAACAGTTATTAAAAAATTATTATATTTACATCATAATAATTGTACTACTGCCTATAGAAGAGACTCTACTCTAGAACTGTTTTGTTTATACAGCAAAAGCCAGATGAAATATCTGGTAGAATGCCTGTCTACAAATATTTATATTGAGAAGAGTTATGAAATCAAAATCGGATAGTTTACTAATTTCCCTTTACCAGAAAGGAGACGAGGGTGCATTGTCAACCCTTATTCACCGACATCAGAGAGAACTGTTTACATTCATTTTTTACAAAATTAATGATGAAGATTTAGCTAATGATATCTTTCAGGATACATTCATGAAAATTATTGTTATGCTTAAAGAAGGGCGTTATAACGAAGAAGGTAAATTTATTCTTTGGGCAAAAAGAATTTCCCATAATTTAATCATCGATCATTTCAGATCAAAAGCAAAGAATATCAAAGTTTCAGAAACTACTTTTGAAACCGATGAGTATTCTATTTTTGATTTGATCAGAGAACCTTCTGAAAATATCGAGGATCAGCTTGTAACAAACCAGATACAGGAAGATCTTTTAAGGATGCTGCAGTTTTTACCACAAAATCAGCAAGAAGTAATCAAACTGAGATTTTTTGACGGCCTGAGTTTCAAGGAAATTGCAGATCATACAGATATGAGCATTAATACGACCCTTGGAAGAGTACGGTATGCACTGATCAACCTGAGAAAAATCATGGATGAAAATAACATAATATTAACCAGATAAATAATATTTCGGGAAATTTCACGTTTTAAGGAAAACATACTTCGCTTATGAAAAAAAATGACTCCTTAAAAGTGAAAACTTTGAAACCTAAGAAACAAACAATTGATTTTTTGCTGAATTTTTCTAAAAGCCTTGAAATTGTGAAAAGCAAGAGCAAGAATTATCCTATTACAAAAAATTAAAATGACTAACTTTGTGCTGTATGAAAATGCAGCATGTTTTTTTTGACCTGGATAATACACTCTGGGATCACCGTAGAAATGCCTATCTTACCATCAGGGAACTTTTTGAAAAACAGGATATAACTTCAAAGTACAATATTGACTTTGAAGAGTTTCACTCTGTTTACCATGACATCAATGAAGATTTATGGGAAAAGATCAGAGATGGGATTATTGGCAAAGAGTATTTGAGAGAACACCGTTTTTATGACTCATTCAAACATTTTGGGGTAGAAGATAAAGAACTTGCCCTTTATTTTGAAGAGCACTTTCTTGACAATATCGTGAGTCATAATGAATTGGTAGAAGGAGCTGAAGATGTCTTGGAATATCTGAAAGCTAAGAATTATACATTACACATTATCTCCAATGGATTTCAGGAGGTAACAGAAAGAAAATGTACTCTCTCCGGAATTGCACCTTATTTTAAAACCATTACCAGTGCAGATTCCGTGGGAGTAAGAAAACCTAATCCAAGGATTTTTGAATACTCCTTAGGACTTTCTGAAGCCAGAAAAGAAGAGAGTATCCTGATTGGGGATGACTGGATTGCTGATGCCATGGGAGCAACAGACTTTGGAATGGATGCCATTTTCTTTGATGTTTATAAGGAAGATAAGCAGAAAGAAGGATTAAAAGCCATTACCCATCTACAGCAGATCAAAGAGTATCTATAAATAGATCATAAAATCTAATAAAGGAGCCGCTAAGTTCAACTTGGTGGCTCTTTTATTTTTCAGGACTAATCATACATTTTGAAAAATCAAGGCAAACATCTGTGGTCATCTGTGCCAATCTGTGGTTAAATTAAATATTCCCCACCAAAATCATTTTTCCCAATTCTTTCCCAAATTGATTAAGAACTTTGCTTCATAATAATAACAGAAAAATGTAATAGTATGAAAAATGTAAAGAAAATCGCAGGAGTATTGATGATCATGTTTTTATTGATGGGAAGCTTTGTTTCTGCACAGGACAGAGCGATCAATGCTAATCAGCTACCCAAAACAGCCAAAAACTTTCTAGCGGCCCATTTTAAAGGAATACCTGTAAACTCTGCTATAGAAGACAGAGAAATCTATGGAGTAGATGAATACAAAGTATATCTGACTAACGGAATGAAAATGGAGTTTGACAGCAATGGAAACTGGAAAGAAGTGGATGGGAAACATCAGAAAATTCCATATGGTTTTATCCCGGTATCAATCCGAAACTACAGCACGAAGAATTTTCCCAACACTTACATCATCAAGATCGAAAAGAAAAGATGGTCTTATAAAGCAGAACTTTCCAACGGATTGGAGCTTGAATTTGACAGAAACGGAAATTTTAAAAGAATTGATGATTAATGCTTAACTGAATATAAACACTAAATTTTAATAGTATGATCAACTGGAATTTAATAAACAGCAACGGAAGAAAGATTTCTTCTGCTCAGATTAGAAAGAATATGATTTCATTTATGACAAGGAACCATCCTTGCAGCGTAATTGAATCTATTGAAAAAAAATATAATGCTTACAAAATTCATTTGATGAACGGTCTGTGTCTTGTTTTTGATGCAGATGGCCGTAATGTGAAATCAAATTAGAGTAATCATGAAAAAGTGCGTGAGGGAAGAAGGCAGAGAACATTTCCATTTTATAGACATCTTATCGGTAATTTATCATATAACCCTTATATTGATCATATTTTCGTAGACTTTCGGATGTATATCCCTTTCTCCAGCTTCCCTCCTTATAATTTCCTATATTTGATATAAGTTAATCGTGCAGCAGAGCATATAGACCCAGTGGTATGAAGATTTTAATAGTAGAAGATGAGCCCGAACTGAAAGATACGGTACAGAAATTTCTGGAGGCAGAACATTTCATTGTGGAGTATGCAGAGAATTACAGCAACGGACTGGAGAAAATTATTTCTTATGAATATGACTGTATTTTGCTGGATATTATGCTGCCTGACGGAAACGGAATGGATCTGCTGAAAGAGATAAAAAAAATGCACAAGAAAGATCCCGTAATTATCCTTTCTGCCAAAGATTCAGTAGATGATAAGGTAACCGGATTGGAAATAGGGGCTGATGATTACCTTGCCAAACCCTTTCATCTTGCAGAACTAATGGCGAGAATCAAATCCGTGATCAGAAGAAAAAACCAGGATGGTGAAAATATCATCCGATATAAAAATATAAGTATTGATCCGGAGAGCAGAACGGTGAAAGTAGGAAATGAAGAATTGGTCCTTAACCGTAAAGAGTATGATTTGTTGTACTATTTTGTGATCCATCCCGAAAAAACTTTGCAGAAAACGACATTGGCAGAAGCTATCTGGGGAGATTATATCGATCAGGCAGACAGTCTGGATTTTATTTATTCACAAATTAAAAATCTTCGTAAAAAATTAAAAACGCTCAATGCCGAAGCTGATTTCCAGGCGGTGTACGGAATAGGATATAAATTTATCTGATGAAAATTTCTTTAAAATATTATACCATAAAATACCTGATCATTATCCTGCTGTTCATTATTGCAGTTTGGGCAGGGCTGTTTTATGCTTATATCCTGGATGAAGTGCATGATAATGTGGATGACGGATTGAAAGATCGAAAAATACAGATTATCAAAGCTGTTTACCTGAACCCTCAGCTGTTGAAAAATAATGATTTTGGATTTAATGAATTTAAAATCAATCCCATTAAAGCTGAAGAATATCAGAATAAAAGCAGGCTGTACAATAAGATGTATTATATGGAATATGATGATAAAGACCAGCCTTACAGGGTTCTTGAGGCAGACTTTATCGATCAGTTTAAAAATCAGCAGAGGCTTGTCATAAGAACCTCTACCGTTGAAGAGGACGAATTGATCTACGACCTTACGACTGCTTTAATTGTGCTTTATCTTCTTTTGGTAATAAGTATTGTCGTAATCAACGGATATCTGTTGAATAAAGCAATGAGGCCGTTCTATCTGATTTTGGATAAACTTAAAAAATATCAGTTTGGAATTCCTTTTTCACAGGAAAAGCAGACTTATAAAATCACCGAGTTTGAAGAATTGAATGTGGAAATCAATGAAATGATTGAACGTAACGAACTTGCTTTTTATCAGCAGAAGCAATTTATTGAAAATGCTTCCCACGAACTTCAGACCCCTTTGGCTATTGTTATTAACAAAATTGATCTTCTGATTCAGAATGATGACCTTGATAAAAAGAGTCTGACCTTCCTTACCGAAGTTAAAAATGATCTGCGAAGAATGGTAGGCTTAAACAAGTCTTTATTAATGCTTTCCAAAATTGAAAACAGTCAGTTTAATAAAACGTCAGACGTTGATTTTAACGGAATGATAGCTCATTTGGTTCAGAATTATGAAGATTTTATCGCATTTAAAAAAGTTGAGGTCAATATTATAGAGAAAGGAAAGTTTGTTGCAGATTTTAATCAGAATCTTGCAGATATTCTGCTGTCCAATCTTCTGAAAAATGCAGTTAAATATAATAATGAAGAAGGGACGTTAAATATTATTGTTGAAAATAACCGGATTACATTCCAGAACAGTGGTGCATCCGTTCCTTTGGATAAATCCAGAATATTTAATCGTTTCTATAAAAAAGGATCAGATCATACCTCTACCGGATTAGGATTATCTATCATTAAAACCATTATAAAACAATACCCGGGATGGGATATTGTCTATGAATTCGGAGACCAGATGCATTACTTTATCCTGACAAAGAATAGCGGACGTTAAAAATTATAACTTATATCAATAGAAAAAGAGGCTGCCTCAAAAGTGTCATTCTGAACGAAATGAAATGTAGTGAAGAATCTAATATATCTGATATCAATAAGATTCTTCCTTCGTCAGAATGACAAAAGTCAATGATTGACTTTTGAGATAGCCTCTTTCTTATGTTTACAATTTAGAATTAAAATCCTAAGCTTGTTCTTACTCTTTTAAGAGTTTCCAGTGCAATAGGTCTGGTTTTCTCGGCTCCTTGCTGTAGTTTTGCTTCCAGCTCGTCAAGATTATTCATATAATAAGTGAATACTTCTCTTTCTTTCTCAAAACGTACGAGAATAAGATCCAATAATTCTTTCTTAGCGTGGCCATATCCGAAATTTCCTGCAAGATATTTAGCTCTTAGCTCTTCAGTCTGCTCAGGAGTTGCAATAAGTTCATAGATCTGGAAGGTTTTATCCGTTTCAGGATCTTTTGGTTCCTCCAGAGATTTGGAATCAGATTCAATGCTCATCACCTGTTTTTTCAGTTCCTTTTCAGGTAAGAAAATATTGATAATATTTCCCATAGATTTAGACATTTTACGTCCATCAGTTCCGGGAACATATTTCGTGTCCTGCTGAAGTTCTGCCTGTGGTAAAACAAGCACTTCTCCCATCTGGTTATTGAATCTGGAAGCTACATCTCTTGCAATTTCCAGGTGCTGAAGCTGATCTTTTCCTACAGGTACAATCTCTGCATCATACAGTAAAATATCTGCAGCCATCAGAATAGGGTAGGTAAACAGTCCTGCATTCACATCCTGAAGCCTGTCAGCCTTATCCTTAAATGAATGGGCTAATGTTAATCTTTGATAAGGAAAAAAACATGATAAATGCCAAGAAAGTTCACAGGTTTCAGCGATATCACTTTGTCTGTAGAAAAATGTTTTTTCAGTATCTAGTCCACAAGCAAGCCAAGCCGCAGCAATCTCGTAGGTATTTTGTCTTAAAGTCTGCGCATCTTTAATCTGTGTAAGCGTATGAAGATTCGCAATAAATAAAAATGATTCATTTCCTTCCTGCTTGGATAGTTCGATAGCAGGAATAATGGCCCCTAATAAATTTCCAAGATGGGGTGTTCCGGTGGCTTGAATGCCGGTAAGAATTCTTGACATTGGTTTAAAATTTATATTTAAAAATTAATGAATAGCAAATTTACGAGGTTTGCCGGGAATAACGAAAGATAAAAGATAAAAGATAAAAGATAAAAGATAAAAGATAAAAGATAAAAGATAAAAGATGTTGCTATTAAAATTCAATAGGGGTGGGTTTTAACCCAGCCAATGATAAATCACCTTTCCATTGGCTTTAGCCAAAACCTATCAACCTTCAATAATCTATATGTCTTTACGCATCACCCGCAAAAATCTGTGAAATCTGTGGGAAATATTAAGGAATTACAATTTTTTTTCCGCCAAATTTCGGTTCTACCCCAAAAAGAAGATCCCAGTATGCCTTAGCTTTGGCCGCATACTCTCTAATATTAGTTTTTAACCCTGCATATTTATTCACATCAGCAGCATTATATCCGAAAGCTTTCATTCCATTTTTTCTGGCCAGGAAAACGGCTCTTTCATTATGGAATTTCTGAGAAATGATTACCAGTTTTTTTTGGCTGAAAATATCTTTTGCTCTTACCACAGAATCCAATGTTCTGAATCCGGCATGATCTAGAATGATTTTGTCCTGTGGAATACCTTCCTGCATCAATGCAAGCTGCATATCTTCGGGTTCATTATAATCTTTGGTACTGTTGTCTCCGCTGACGATGATGTACTGTATTTTTCCACTTTTAAATAAATCTCCTGCGGCTTTAATTCTGTTATAGAAATAAGCATTTGGGGTTCCGTTGCTCAGAAGTTTTCCTGTACCCAATAAAAGACCTGTCTTTGCTTCAGGTATATCAGCGATATTATAAGAAACGAAAGATTCACTATCCTTTTTGATGCTGTAATTCGCCCAGGCAACAAAAATAATTCCTGCAACTAAAAGAAGCAGGAAAATTTTAAAAATATTTTTGATTATTTTTTTCATCCGTAATAGATCATTTAAAACTCCAGTCCGTTAGGGAAAGCTTTTTTTCTGAAAATTAATAAGAATGCGGCACCAATAGTAATGGCAGAATCTGCAACATTAAAAATATATTTGAAAAACTCAAGGTGTTTTCCTCCTATCAAAGGCCAGCTTTCAGGAACATTCCAGTCTACCAATGGGAAGTGAAGCATATCTACTACACATCCTTTCATAAAAGTAGAATATCCGTGTCCGAAAGGAGCAAATTTAGAAATACCTCCGTAGCCGATCCATCGGTCAATACTTGGGTCATATACCGTCCCGCTGTCGAAAATCATTCCATAGAACATTCCGTCAATAAGGTTTCCGATAGCACCTGCAAAAATAATTGCCATAGGGATCAAAAGATAATTGGAGGCTCCTTCTTTCAGCCATTTTTTAAACATGTACACCATTCCTCCGATCAGGAAGATTCTTAGGATCACCAGGAAATATTTTCCAATGATTCCTCCGAAGTGAAATCCATAGGCCATTCCCGGGTTTTCCACAAAGGTGAGTTTAAATCCCGGCAAAACAGTGACACTGTCATCCAGATTAAAATGAGTTTTGATATAAATTTTTGAAGCCTGGTCAATTAATAACACCAAAAATGTTATCGCTAAGATCTTTTTCATTACTGCCCTTTAGGTTTTGAAGGCTTTGCAGCCGGCTTTACATTTTTATTATCGCTTGCTTTCTTGACTATTTTCTGTCCGTTATACGAACTTTTAACATGAGCTTTTTCAAATTTAATGCCCATTTCCTTCAGAACACTTTTCAGCGCACTTAGCTCCATTGCATTTTTTGGATGTACTATAATAGATTCCATTTCTTGTATTTAAATATTTACATTTTGGACAATTCGTCAAGTCTTTTTCTGTCTTTCTCAGACAGATCATTCACTCCGTTTTTACCCATTTTGCTTAAAAGTCTGTCGATCTCTTTCTCCCGGTCACGTTTATCAGAATTGAACTTGTCATCAATAGTATAGTTTTTTTGCTGATCAGGAAAGAATCTGTTTTTGATCCATTCTCTGTTGAAAAACAGTAATACTATTGCGATAATAAATCCTAAAATTAATAATTCGCTCATGGGTATACATTAAAAATTAGGTTTATAAAGTATTCGTAAATACGTTATAAACCCAATATTATTTTTTACAAACCTTGCGGTTATTTTTGCATATTTTTCGCTTCGATGCTCAGCGTAGCATGAGGAACGGCCAAAAGTCTTTCCTTAGGAATCAGTTTTCCTGTAACTCTGCAAACACCATACGTTTTATTTTCGATTCTGATCAAAGCATTTTTAAGGTCACGCACGAATTTTTCCTGTCTTCCTGCCAGAATAGAGTTCTGCTCTTTGCTCAGGGTTTCTGCTCCTTCCTCAAAAGCTTTGAAGGTAGGAGAAGTATCATCAGTTCCATTATTCTGGTCATTGATAAAACTTTCTCTGATAAGCTGAAGATCTTTTTCTGCCTTTTCTATTTTTTCTTTAATGATCGCTTTAAATTCCTGTAAATCAGCATCGCTGTATCTAACTCTTTCGTCTGACATATTCTTTCTCTTTTTTAATAAAATTATGAAATGGAATTTGAAATATAATAACTACATGTTAATTTTTTTCAACATTTATCTTAAAATTAACCTCATCTATTTCGATTTCGTTAAAATTTGAAAGTGAAGATACAATTTCTATTTTACTTGACAAGACTTCGGAAGAAATATATTCTTCATTTTTCTTGATATCACTCAGGAAAGGAGAGCTTTCTTCTAATGTGATTGAAATTCTGTCTGTCAGTTCAAAGTCTTTATCTTTTCGCAGGTTTTGAATTCTGTTGATGAATTCTCTTGCGATTCCTTCAGATTTTAACTCATCGGTTAATGTCAAATCTAATGCCACAGTTGTTTTTCCATCAGAAGTTACTGTCCATCCCGGGATATCTTTTGTAGAAATTTCTACATCATCAATGGTGATCTCATATCCCTGAACGTCTATTTTTCCTTCTTTTTCAAGACTGGAAATCTGTTCTGCAGTAAGATTGCTAATCTCGGCACCTACCACCTTCATGTCTTTTCCTAATTTCGGACCAAGAGCTTTGAAGTTAGGCTTTATCTGTTTTACAATTAAGTGAGATGCTTCTTCAGCATTGATTAACTGTAATTCTTTTACGTTGACTTCCTGTTTGATCAGTTCTGCCACAGCAAGAATCTGTTCTTCTGTTTTAGAATCCAATACAGGAACCAATACTTTTTGTAATGGCTGACGAACTTTTACATTTTCTTTCTTTCTTAAAGAGAAGACCATACTTGTAATGTTCTGAGCCAAATGAGTTTTCTCAACCAGATCCTGATCGATCAAGCTTTCATCAGCTACCGGGAAGTCTGTTAAGTGCACAGATTCACAGTTTTCTTTACCTGTTACTTTATTTAAATCCTGATATAACTGATCCATAAAAAACGGAGCAATTGGAGCAGATAGCTTGGCAACTACTTCAAGACATGTATATAAAGTCTGGTAAGCAGAGATTTTGTCATCAGAATAATCTCCTTTCCAGAAACGTCTTCTGCATAATCTTACATACCAGTTACTCAGGTTATCGTTTACAAAAGTGCTGATCGCTCTTGCTACTCTTGTTGGCTCATAATCTTCATAGAAAGCTTTTACTTCTTTGATCAGAAGATTCAGTTCAGAAAGAACCCACCTGTCAATTTCAGGACGGTTTTCCACTTCTTTTTCTGAATAGTTGAAGCCATCCACATTCGCGTATAAAGCAAAGAATGAATAGGTATTATAAAGTGTTCCGAAGAACTTTCTTCTTACTTCGTCAATTCCTTCAATGTCAAACTTCAGGTTTTCCCAAGGGTTTGCATTAGAGATCATATACCAACGGGTAGCATCCGGTCCGTACACAGAAAGAGTTTCGAACGGATCTACTGCATTTCCTAAACGTTTTGACATTTTCTGTCCGTTCTTATCCAGAACAAGACCGTTACTCATTACATTTTTATAAGCAACAGAATCAAAAACAGCTGTTCCGATCGCATGAAGCGTATAGAACCATCCACGAGTCTGGTCAACACCTTCTGCGATGAAATCAGCAGGGAATGCTTTATTGTTGTCGATTAATTCTTTATTTTCAAAAGGATAATGCAATTGAGCATAAGGCATAGACCCTGAATCGAACCAAACGTCAATCAGATCGCTTTCACGCTTCATTGCCTTTCCTGAATCAGAAACCAATATTACTTTGTCAACTACGTTTTTGTGAAGATCCACAAGCTCATAGTTAGACTCAGACATATTTCCGATGATAAACCCTTTGAACGGGTTCTCAGTCATCAGTCCGGCTGCAATTGATTTCTCAATTTCGTTGTATAATTCTTCTACAGAACCGATGATTTTTTCTTCTTTCAGATCATCTGTTCTCCAGATTGGCAACGGAATACCCCAATATCTTGAACGGGAAAGATTCCAGTCGTTTACATTTTCCAGCCAGTTGGCAAAACGTCCTTCTCCGGTAGCTTTTGGTTTCCAGTTGATTTCTTTGTTCAGATTAACCAGTCTGTCTTTTACAGCAGTCATTTTTACAAACCATGAATCCAACGGATAATACAATACCGGTTTGTCCGTTCTCCAGCAGTGTGGATAGGAGTGAACATATTTTTCTACTTTGAAAGCCTTGTTTTCCGTTTTCAACAGGATCGCAAGTTCCACATCCCATGATTTCTCAGGAGCTGTTCCTTCATCGTAATATTCATTTTTGATATAGGTTCCGGAGAATACCTCAGGAACATTTTCTCCTTTGATGAATCTACCCTGTAAATCTACCAATGGTACAAGGTTGTCATTTTCATCCTTTACCAACATTGGCGGAATCTCAGGTTGAGCCATTTTAGCAACTCTCGCATCATCCGCACCGAAAGTAGGTGCTGTATGAACTACACCTGTACCATCTTCAGTGGTTACGAAATCTCCTAAGATTACTCTGAACGCATTCTCAGGATTATCGTTTGGTGTAAACCAAGGAACTAATTGCTCATATCTTGTGTCAACAAGTTTTTCTCCTGTAAATTCTTTTAAAACTCTGAAAGGAATTACTTTAGTTTCCGGAGTATAGTTAGCAAAATCCTCATCTGTACCTTCTGTATATTTTTTACCGAAAACTTTAGGTAAAAGAACTCTTGATAAAACAACAGTTACGGGTTCAAATGTATATTGGTTGAAAGTTTTAACTACAACATATTCAATATCTCTACCTACGGTAAGAGCAGTGTTGGAGGGCAATGTCCAGGGAGTTGTCGTCCATGCAAGGATATGAACGTCACCGTCAACATCATTAAATAATGCTGAAGAGCCTTTCTTTACTTTAAACTGAGCAACAACCGTTGTATCTGAAACATCACGATACGTCCCGGGCTGATTCAGCTCGTGAGAAGAAAGTCCTGTTCCTGCTTTCGGTGAGTAAGGCTGGATAGTATACCCTTTGTACAACAGGTCTTTGCTGTACAACTGCTTCAACAACCACCAAACGGTTTCCATATATTTTGACTTGTACGTAATGTACGGATCATCAAGATCTACCCAATATCCGATTTTTTCTGTAAGGTTATTCCAAACATCGGTATAACGCATTACTGCTTCACGACAAGCTTTGTTGTAGTCTTCAATAGAGATTTTTTTGCCAATATCTTCTTTAGTAATTCCTAATTCTTTTTCTACACCCAGTTCCACAGGAAGGCCATGCGTATCCCAGCCCGCTTTACGGAAAACCTGCTTCCCGTTTTGAGTCTGGTAACGGCAGAAAATATCTTTCAATGCTCTTGCCATTACGTGGTGAATTCCAGGCATACCGTTTGCTGAAGGCGGACCTTCATAAAAAACAAACTCAGGATTTCCCTGACGAATCTCAACACTCTTATTGAAAGTTTTATTTTGTTTCCAAAATTCCGCTACATTCTCTGCTACGTCAATAAGGTTGAGGTTTTTGTATTCTTTAAATTGGCTCATTGTAAATATCTCAATATCGTTGATTAATTAAGTCTGCAAATTTACTAAAATTTGTCGGTTTATAATATATGTTTTATTTTGATATCATCTATTAAAAAGTTCAATTTCAGAAATATAATAAAGAAAGTGGGAGAAAATGAATGACGAATTGTCAATAAGTGAATTTTTCAGACTGTTTTGAGTATGAAATTGAGGCTGTTCATCTATAAAAATAGCCACCCGAAGATGGCTGTGAATTATTTTAAACTACTATTCAAACCTTGCGTATTGGACAATCTTCCGGCTTCATATTCCTGAATATAATGTGCTGTAGACTGATTCGTCCCAAATACAACTATATTTCCAGTTTTATTTTCAACTAAAAAAGGAGAATTGCCCACAAGAGTATTATCATTAAAATCCCTTGTATGATTAAATTTTTTTTGTGTTGTAAAAGAATATGAATCCATAGGATTTTTTAATTGCTTCGTATCTAAAATAACAAGATCCAATCCACTCTTTTCTTTTACATATTTTCTGCTTTTTGCTCCGTCAACATGTAGGTTTTTATTTTAATACAAGAGTGAGTTTGATATTAATTCTGGTTAGGATCCCAAACTCCATGAATGCTAGGTTTCCATGTGCCATTTTCATATCCATTTAAATAATACTCTACATCGTCAGATGTTCCAAACTGAATGACTATACCGGTGTCATTTCTTACGAGGAATGGGCCATTGCCTGCTAAGCGATGTTTTGTAGAGTCCTTCGCAACATAATCATAAACATTGCCATAGCTTTTCTTAATGAATTAGTGAGGAATTTCAAGTTCAATATTTATTCTTTGCCCTATTTGCTTTATATACTTATTGGCTATTTCTAGCATTTTGTTGTCTGTTAACATATTAATTTATTATATGACTTATCAATAGACTCTTCTCTTATTTATCTAGCAATAATAATCTATTTGTTAAAAATACGAAAACCACCCGAAGGTGGTTAATTAATTATTCCAGGCTACTGTTAAATCCTAATGTGTTAGTAAATCTTCCTGCTTCATATTCTTGTATGTAATATTCTTCAGACTTACTGGTTCCAAATACTACAATATTTCCTGTTTTGTTTTCTACCAAGAAAGGAGCATTCCCAAGTAAAGTATTATCATCATCATTTCTAGTATCAT
Organism: Chryseobacterium indologenes; assembly: GCF_018362995.1. Taxonomy (NCBI): domain Bacteria; kingdom Pseudomonadati; phylum Bacteroidota; class Flavobacteriia; order Flavobacteriales; family Weeksellaceae; genus Chryseobacterium; species Chryseobacterium indologenes. The sequence continues at coordinate 3,049,370 of NZ_CP074372.1, read as the reverse complement.
TATATTTTTTTGTATTGTAGAAAAATATAATACCATAAGGCTTTTTTATTGCTTCGTTATCTAAAATGACAAGGTCTAATCCACTCTTTTCTTTTCTTTCTTTTACGTAATTTTTTGCGATTTCTATAACTTGTTGTTCTGTTAACATTACTTTATTAATTTTTAATTTGTTTTCATATATTTAAATTTGATGAATTCTTCTCCTTTTTTAAGATTTATTTTCCCTTCGATAGTCTGTAAATCAATAAAGGTTGCAATTTTACTATCACTTTTTTTAATAACATTTATGACATGATGTTGTTTTCTACCTCCCCTTATACAAAGAAGAATTCCTCTTTCATTATTAATCATCCTTGTATGTAAGACCCCAACATTGTCAATATGTTCAAGACCTCTCTTAATTCCATAATTATTTTGAAACCATAAACTAAGATCTACCAAATAGTCTTGAGCTTCAGAAACAGCAGCAGTATGAATATTTCCAGTTCTAAAAAATTCTTCTACTACTTTTACCACTTCTACACAATTATGACTTGCTATTTGCACAACAATTTTTTTACCCTCCTCATTTAATGCTATTTTATGATTAAAATAAATTCTTGCTTCATTAAAGAAGTCTATTGCATTTTCAGCTGTAATATTAGACTCTTGAAGTGCCTTTAATCCTGACTCGAACTTTTCTACAGTTATAATTTTGTTAGAAATGGGAAGGTTTTCTGCCATTCCTGTAAGCCTGCTAAACTCTTCTTCAAGCTTAGCTACATTTCCTCCTGCTTTTCTGTAGATATAATCTAAAAAGGTATTTGTCATTGTAGGAGACTTTCCCTGGAAAAATAATTTCCCTTTATGAAGTACACCAATCTCCTTCGCCGCATTCTCTACAAAAAGCACTCTCAGCTTCTCAAAATCAGAAGAATGTGTGATAGCCTTTTCAACACTGGCCTTTGAAAGAACTTTTAATCCATTTTTAGAATAATTCCTTAAAGGAAACGAATATAATGTATTTTTGATTAACTTTTGTATGCTTTCCTGTTGACGCGGATATCTGGAAGTGTATAATACTTCTACGGTGGCATCCAGTGCTTTTTCTGCCTTAGGCAGCATGCTCGCCATGGCACTTGTCGTGCCCTGAACCATATAAATATTATCCCATAATTCTAAAAGCTTTTCTCCCTTTGGGGTCATTTTAAGCTCATCTCTAAGTTGAGTTTCTATATAAAAATCTGAAAGAGCAATCCCGATATCAGCATACGCTACATATAGAGGTAATCCCGAAACTCCAGATTCTATGGTTGCAAGACTGGCTGATATTATCATGAGATCAGCGGCAACACGTAAACATCTCAATGCATCCTCCACTGCTTTCTTTTGCGCGATGTGATAAAGAAATAATGCCGGAACTTCCGTGTCCGTTTCAATAGTTTGAATTTTGCCGGAAGGAAGTTTTGCCTTTTCATAAACTTTAAGATGCAACATGTCCAGAGGTCTAAATTCTCCGTTTTCAATCTCATTTTCAGCTTCTATTTCCTTGTTTTTCAGATTAAAGACTTTTACGGTATTGATCAGCGTTACGATATTATCAACATCTCCTTCCATAAAATATCCTGTTAGCTCACAGTGTCTTTCTATTGTATCAGAATCTCTGCTCACACCAAACGCAAAAAGAGAACCTCTCAGCAGTGGCTGATGAGCGTCATCCATTGCGTGCTGAGCCTGCATAAAAGCCGTTACATAAATGACAAAAAGCTCTTTATTTTCAAACATTTGCCCGGGAGCGGCCTGATGAGTATCTGAAATGATACCTTTTCCCATGTATACACTTTCCCCATCTAAAGAATGATAAATATGAAGGATGAGTTTGGGATCATTTTTAATTTTTTTATAAACGAACTCTCCGGAAATAGCAGTAAGAATACGAATGGCATATCGGCTTTTATCTCTGAAAGGTTCTACTGCCAAAGCCGCCGCTTTGCCTACTGAATCTATATCACGAAGCAATTGGGAATCAAAATTTAGAAACTGTAAAAAGTGATTCCATAACATCTCATCTGAAAGTTTCTTTGCTTTACCTTTGTAATCTACCCCTGTCAGGGCAAAATTGGGAAGCTGATTATAGAAGAATATCAGATCGTCAATTGTGGTAAGGTTGCTTCCTGCCTCTTCAAAATGAGCAATGATACCCACCTGAGCCATTTCCCGGTGATAAGGGAAAAGATACGTGATTACATCCATATAGTCTTCCACATCACTGAGGCAGATTTTTATGGCATCAGGAGATTTTGAAGAATAGGTTAAGCTGGTTTCTACTTCATTGAGCACAGTCTGTGTGGCTTCCCTGTAATATTCACGATAAGGAATATTGATGGTACAGTCAATTTTTCTCTCTCTGATTCCTATTTCCGTATGATGGGTATAATTTTTAGGATCAATATAACCGGGGCTCACATTGACCCATACCTTTCTGTCAATACGTTCTAAAAAAGTGTTTTGAAATTGTTTCGGATCTATTTTAGGTTCCTGGATGATCAGTTTTTCAACCATTTTGGTCTTTACTCTTACATTGTCAATTTTTTCAGGAGGTATTTCTTTCAGGTTTACTTTTTCTACCTCCTGCGAATAATCTATAAAGTTTTTCTTGGCATCAAACAGATAAGTATTGAAATCTGTGGAAGAAGAAAGCAATCTGAAAAGCTTTCCCTCGTCCACCCACAGGTTGGTAAAAAAAGGTTCTATGGAATTGGTAGCGACTTTTTCTCCTTTCATGTCTGCCCATATTTCGCGACTTATCTTATCAAAATCGTCCATCCTTTTTAAAGGGTCTTTAAAATTCATCTTTAAGTTTTTTCATTAATAATATTTTCATGTTCTGGTTGGTGATAAATAAATTCAGCTAAAAGAAATCACTCTTTTATCTGAACCTTTATAAGGCAAATATCAATGCTGGAAACGACAAAACTTGGCGTATAAAAATAAAAGTGATTTAAAAATAGTTTGTGGAAAGAACTGCTTATTGGCCGGGATTTTGTACATTTAAATAGACCTATAAACCAAATGCTGTATGAAAATCTTTCCAAAAATGATGCTTATTATTTGTTTAATTAATAACATCATCACACACGCTCAAAATTATCCTCAAAATTATTTTCGGAACCCATTAAACATTCCCATGCAGCTGGCTGCCAACTTTGGGACGATCCGTACAAATCATTTTCATATGGGATTGGATTTGAGAACCAACAGTCAGGAAAATCTGCCTGTTCTTGCAGCTGCAGAAGGTTATGTCAGCAGGATAAAAGTAGAGCGCTACGGATTTGGAAACGCTGTGTACATTACTCATCCCAACGGTTATACCACAGTGTATGCTCATTTGAATAAATACTTCAGTAAGCTTGATGAATATGTGAAGGAGAGACAATACAAAGATGAAAAATGGGAACAGGATATTACTTTTCAACCCGGACAGTTTCCAGTGGATAAAGGGCAACAAATTGCGTTAAGTGGAAATACCGGAGGATCTGCAGGTCCGCATCTGCATTTTGAAATAAGAGATACCAAAACAGAAGAATGTCTCAACCCGTTACTTTTCGGTTTTGCCATTCCTGATACTGTTGCACCGATTATCAGTGGACTCTACTGGTATGACAGACGTTTCAGCACTTATGAACCTGGAACGAACGGAATTGCAGTGAAGAAAGCAGGAAATGTTTATACGGCTAATCTCGTTCAGGTTAATTCTCCGGAAATAAGTTTTGCCATTAAAGCTGTAGACAAGGCCAATCAGGGTTTTAATCTGGGGATTTATAATGCAGAATTATTGATGGATGACAAGCTGATTTACAGTTTTAAAATTGATAAAATACACTATGATGATACCCGCTATATCAACGGCTGTATAGATTATACCAAATTCATCAGGGATAAAATGGGAATTCAGCACCTGGCTGATTTACCGGGAATGAAACTTCAGAATTACAGTACCCCGAATTTGACTGGGATTATCAATCTTCAGGATGAGGAGGTTCATAACATTGAAATAGTCCTGAAAGATGTTAAAGGAAATACCAGTCGATTAATAACAAAACTCCAGTTAAATAAAACTTCAGAAAAAATATCTGCTACAGGGAAAACGGTAATGCCTAATGAAGGAAAAACAATTTCCACCGAAAATGCAGAGATTGATTTCAGTAAAAATGCGGTATATGATGCTGTAAATTTCAATATGTATGAAATGGCGGATGCCGATCAGAATGCAGTTTCAAACAGCATTGTTTTACAAAATCCATACATTCCTGTTCAGGATGAATATACTTTGAAAATAAAACCCAATAGGAAGTTATCTGACGCTGAAAAAGATAAAGCCGTTATCCTTCTTGATTATGGAAGTGATAAGGTTGTGGTAAAAGCAAAATGGAGTGGTGACAGGGCAGAAGGGCAGTTCAACAGATTGGGTACGGCGAAATTATTAATAGACAATACCCTGCCGTCTGTTTCATCTGGATGGGCAGAAGGAGCATTGGTAAATAGCAGTTCTATATTGTTAAAAGGAACAACGAAAGTGGGTGATATTATTTCATTCCGGGCTGAGCTGGATGGAAAATGGCTTCGCTTTGCCCGTGTAAAAGATAATTTTGTCTATATTTTTGATGAAAAATGTCCGAAAGGATCAGGTGCTCATACTTTAAAAGTAACCACCATAAATACTGCCGGAAATACCAATACACAAACTTTTGCCTTCCAGAGATAAAAGCTGTGGTAGAAATCATGAATACATTTTACATGAATACATCTACAATCATGTAATTTTAAATAAATTTGTTCTTTAAAATTAAAATCATTGGAATTTCGTCCGTTAATCGAGAAAGCAGGCATTCAGGAAATCAAAATATTTCAGGAAGAAAAACTTCGTGAGCTTTTGATCTATCTTGAAACTCATTCACCCTTTTATCAGAAACTGTTTAAAGAAAATAATATTCATATTGCTGACATTCGTACTTTGGAGGATCTTCAGAAGATTCCTACCACGACGAAGAATGAGCTTCAGCAGTACAATCATGATTTTTTCTGTATAACACCAGATAAAATTGTTGATTACAGTACCACTTCCGGGACTTTAGGAGATCCGGTTACTTTTGGACTTTCAGATAATGATCTTGAAAGGCTGGCATATAATGAAGCAATTTCTTTTGCCTGTGCCGGCATTCAAAAAGGAGATGTTGTTCAGATGATTACTACCATAGACAAAAGGTTTATGGCAGGTCTTGCTTACTTTCTGGGTTTAAGGAAAATGGGCGCAAGCGTAGTGAGAATGGGGCCAGGAATTCCAGAACTGCAGTGGGATTCCATTTTCAGATACAAACCAAAGTATCTGATTACTGTTCCTTCTTTTCTACTGAAGATGATTGATTATGCTGAAAAGCATGGATTGGATTATAAAAACTCAAGTGTTTATGGTGCTGTATGTATTGGAGAAAGCATCAAAAATCAGGATTTTACAGATAATATTCTTTCACAGAAGATCAAAGAAAAGTGGAATATAAAACTTTTTTCCACCTATGCTTCTACCGAAATGAGCACTGCTTTCACAGAATGCGAATTCCAGATAGGAGGGCATCACCATCCGGAATTAATTATCACCGAAATTCTGGACGATAACGGAAATCCGGTTAAAGAAGGAGAAAGTGGAGAGCTTACGATCACAACTTTAGGCGTTGAAGCCATCCCTTTGCTAAGATTTAAAACCGGAGATATTGTAAAAGCACACCATGAGCCATGCCTGTGTGGAAGAAATACGATGAGGTTAGGACCTGTAGTAGGAAGGAAACAACAGATGATCAAATATAAAGGAACAACGCTGTATCCGCCGGCAATGAATGATATTTTAAATGATTTCAATAATATCTTATGCTATCAGATTGTCATTCAGGCCAACGAAATAGGTCTTGACGAAATTATCATTAAACTAAGTACAGAAGAAGAGCACGATAGCTTTGTCAATGAAGTGAGAGACCATTTCCGGGCAAAATTGAGAGTAAGTCCGAAGATTGAAATTATTGATTTTGACATTTTGTCTAAAACTGTTTTTAATCCAAACAGCAGGAAACCAATCACTTTTATTGATCTGAGATAAAATTAAAAATAAAGAGCGGAAGATTTCTTTTTTATAATATCTTTGAGCCCTTGAATATATAAAGCTAATAAAAAAACATGAAAAAATTATTATTGTTACTCTTTGTAGTAATCGGTGTAGTAACATTTGGACAAAATCAGATTAATGTAGAATCCGGGAATTTTGACTTTCTGAAAGATCAGACAGAAGTAAATGTTCAGGTGAAATTTGAAAATGTTGCTTTTCAGGTAGAGAATTATACTGAAGCTCAGTATCTTGAGAAAAGAAAAACAGAAACCATAGCTAAAAAGAGTGAAGAGGCCTGGGGAAAATGGATCGGTGCATGGGAAACGTTTAAAAACACGGAATATTTGGATTATTTCCTGAAAGGAATCAACAGAAAGTCTAAAAAAATTGCCTTCAAAAAAGATACTCATGCTAAGTATACACTAATTGTTGATGCAAAATGGATTTATGCGGGATGGCATGGTGGATTGATAGGACAGGAAGCTAAATTAACTTCAGATCTGATTTTCGTAGAAACAGATAATCCGTCAAATGTGGTGATGAAACTAAAAGGAGATAAAATTCTTGGAAAACCACAAAATAAGGATTTTGTAATGGAATATGGAAGAATTGCAGGGGCATATGAACAAACTGGAAAAGATTTAGGGAAAAAAATCAAAGAAGTTATAAAATAATAAAAAACGGTCTGAAAATTCAGACCGTTTTTTTATGCTTGGTTTTGCTGTTCCTGTTTTTCTAGTTTGATCAGGTTCGCAAGGTTTTTAATCACAGTATAATGCTTTTTCACAAAAGGATTGTCTTTATTCCAGACATATCCTGCTAAAACAGCACAGATCTTTTTCTTTACATCCGGATTTTCCGGCTGATGGAAAAATAGTTCCTGAAGATTTCCGGTATACCATTCCTTTACATATGTGGTGAAAACATCCACGCCGTATAAAATATAATCCGTGTATTCTGTCTGCCAGTTGATCTTTTCTCCGTTTAATTGTCTTAATGCCAGTTTTGCTGCCAGCATTCCGGATTCTGTGGCAAAAGCCATTCCCGAAGAAAATACCGGATCAAGGAATTCTGATGCATTCCCGGTTAAAGCAAATCCGTCCCCGAATAAACTTTTAACTGAACATGAATAATCTTTCAGATGTTTAGGTTCAAAAAGAAAATCTACATTCCCAAAACGTTTTACATAATAATCGGATAGAGAAATAGCTTTTCTTAAAGCTTCGGCTGTATCTCCGTTTTCAGATAATTTATCAATATATTCAGTAGGGCCTACAATTCCTAAACTTGTATTTCCGTTGGAAAAAGGAATTACCCAAAGCCATACTTCTGTTTCAATAATGTCAAAAGAAATTAAAGTCCCTTCTTCTCCCGGCGCTCTGTTAATATCATGTACATGAGAGAAAATCGCAGAGTGAGGAGACAGTTTTGATGGTTTTTCAAGATCTAGCAGACGAGGCAACACTCTTCCGTAACCGCTGGAGTCAATCACAAACTTCGCATGGATCTCTTTCGTTTCTCCATCCTTATTTTTTACTGTAGTTACAGAATCTGTTCCGTTAAATTGTATGCCAATAACTTCAGTCTCAAATTCAAGATCAACTCCTTTATTAATGACTTCCTGAGCAAGAGTATTATCAAAATCAGCTCTCGGAACCTGCCAGGTCCAGTCCCAGCCTTCCCCGAATTTGTTGCTGAAATCAAAAATGCAGACCTCATCACCACGAAGGAAACGTGCCCCAAGCTTTTTTTCAAAGCCCATTTTGTCTAATGCGGGGAAAAGTCCAGCCTCTTCAAAGTGATCCATTACCCTCGGAATTAAGCTTTCACCCACTACCAGTCTGGGGAATTTTGTCTTTTCGACTACTTTCACGCTGACGTTATTGTTCTTCAGGTATGAAGAAGACACGCATCCGGAAGGTCCGGCTCCGATTACAAGAACGTCAACAAATTCTTTGCTCATCTTTGATTTTTTATTTTAATAATAACTTTTATCTTTGCCGCAAAATTAGTGACAAATAATTAATATTTTACAAAATTATCAACTATTACTTTTAATTGATGAAAATAAATAACTTTTTAGAACTGAAAGACTTTCAAAAAATTATCATTGAGAATGAAAAAATAGAACTGGATGAATCACTTTTATCAAGAGTGGATAAGAGTTTTCAGTTTTTAAAGGAGTTTTCAAAAAATAAAGTAATATATGGTGTGAACACCGGCTTTGGACCGATGGCTCAGTTCAAAATCAGTGATGAAGATACACACCAGCTTCAGTATAACCTGATCAGAAGCCACTCTTCAGGAATCGGAAACCCTTTGCCTGCAGATGAGGTAAAAGCATGTATGCTGGCAAGGCTGAATACTTTGTCATTAGGGAATTCAGGAGTACACCAATCTGTTATTTATCTTCTTCAGGAGCTGATCAACAGGGATATTATTCCATTGATCTTTGAACATGGAGGGGTAGGAGCAAGCGGTGACCTTGTTCAGCTGGCTCACCTTGCTTTGGTACTGATCGGTGAAGGAGAAGTCTTTTATAAAGGAGAAAGAAAATCTACCAAAGAGGTTTTTGAAACAGAAGGATTAGAACCCATAAAAGTAGAAATTCGTGAAGGACTTGCTTTGATGAACGGAACTTCCGTGATGTCAGGAATCGGTATTGTGAATGCTTATAAAGCGAATCAGCTTACAGATATTTCTCTGAGACTTTCTTGTGCGATCAATGAAATTGTACAGGCTTATGATGATCACCTGTCAGAAGCATTGAACGGAACGAAAAAGCATTATGGTCAGCAGAAAGTAGCAGAAAGAATGAGAGCTCATCTGGCAGACAGTAAACTGATCAGAAAAAGAGAAGATCACCTTTATACCCACTTTGAAGAACAGGAGAAAGTATTTAAAGAAAAAGTTCAGGAATATTATTCTTTACGATGTGTTCCTCAGATCTTAGGCCCGGTATTGGATACGTTGGAATATACAGAGAAAGTTCTTGAAAATGAGATTAATTCTGCCAATGATAACCCGATTATCAACGTTGAAGACCAACATGTTTATCACGGAGGAAATTTCCACGGAGATTACATCTCTCTGGAAATGGACAAACTTAAGATTGTGGTAACCAAACTGACAATGCTTGCAGAAAGACAGTTAAACTATCTTCTCAATGCTAAAATCAATGAAATTTTGCCTCCTTTTGTGAATCTAGGTAAATTAGGTTTCAATTTCGGAATGCAGGGAGTACAGTTTACAGCAACTTCTACCACAGCAGAAAGTCAGATGTTATCGAACTCTATGTATGTTCATAGTATTCCAAACAACAATGACAATCAGGATATCGTTAGCATGGGAACAAATGCTGCGGTGATCTGCAGAAAAGTGATTGAAAATGCTTTTGAAGTATTAGCGATCGAAGCTATTACGATTATTCAGGCTGTTGAATATCTTGGTTTCCAGGATAAAGTTTCATCCTCTACAAAAGAACTGTATGATGAAATCAGAAAAATAATTCCTGCTTTCTCAGATGATATGGTGATGTATCCGTATCTGGAGGAAGTGAAGAAATATCTGAAGGGAATGTAACTATTGGCTGTCATGAATTGTCTATTCAATAAAGACATCCTCTCAACTTAAAAAAACTAAAAACGATATAAACACTAACGCATGAAATGTGCAATTGTAACAGGAGGCTCCAGAGGAATCGGGAGGGCAATCTGTATAAAACTGGCTGAAGAGAAAAACTATCATATCCTTATCAACTACGCTTCAAACGAAACCGCAGCAAACGAAACGTTGGCTAAAGTGGAGGAATTGGGTGCTACCGGAGAAATCCTTAAATTTGATGTAGGAAATACCGAAGAGACAAAGACTGTTTTAACGGACTGGCAGGAGAAGAATCCTGATGCAGTAGTAGAAGTGATCGTCAATAATGCCGGAATCACAAGAGACGGTCTTTTTATGTGGATGCAGAAAGAAGACTGGAACAGTGTGATCAATACAAGTCTGGACGGGTTTTTCAATGTAACCAATTTCTTTATCCAAAAGCTGCTTCGTAACAAGTACGGAAGAATCATCAATATGGTTTCGGTATCCGGAGTAAAAGGAACAGCCGGACAAACGAATTATTCCGCGGCAAAAGGCGCTGTAGTAGGGGCTACAAAAGCTTTGGCTCAGGAAGTTGCCAAAAGAAACGTTACTGTAAATGCAGTAGCTCCGGGCTTTATCAAAACGGATATGACTCAGGAATTCAATGAAGAAGAATTGAAAGCCATGATTCCTGCCAACAGATTCGGAGAAGCAGAAGAAGTGGCAGATCTTGTCGCATTTTTAGCATCTAAAAAATCTTCTTACATTACAGGAGAAGTGATTAATATTAACGGAGGAATTTATTCATAACATGGAAAATAGGGTTGTAATTACCGGAATGGGAATTTATTCCTGCATCGGGACATCTTTAGAAGAGGTCAGGGAATCCCTATATCAAGGAAAATCCGGTATTGTGTTAGATCCGGACAGAAAAGAATTTGGTTTCAGGTCCGGCCTTACGGGCGTTGTTCCAAAACCCGATCTGAAAAACCTCTTAAACAGACGCCAGCGTGTCAGTATGGGAGAAGAAAGCGAATATGCTTATCTAGCGACTATGGATGCATTGAAGCAGGCAAATCTGGATGAAACGTTCCTGGATTCTCATGAAGTGGGAATTTTATACGGAAATGACAGTGTTTCTCAGGCAGTCGTAGAATCTATTGATATTGCAAGAGAAAAGAAAGATACTACATTGATGGGATCGGGAGCGATCTTCAAATCAATGAATTCAACGGTGACGATGAACCTTTCTACCATCTTTAAACTGAAAGGAATCAATCTTACCATAAGTGCAGCATGCGCAAGCGGTTCTCATTCATTGGGACTGGCTTATATGATGATTAAGAATGGTTTTCAGGATATGATCATCTGCGGAGGAGCTCAGGAAACTAATAAATATTCTATGGCTAGCTTTGACGGATTGGGCGTTTTCTCAGTGAGAGAAGATGAGCCTACGAAAGCATCCAGACCTTTCGATGCAGAAAGAGACGGATTGATCCCAAGCGGAGGAGCTGCCAGTCTGATTGTTGAGAGTTTAGAATCCGCCCAAAGAAGAGGAGCTCCAATCATTGCAGAAATTATCGGATATGGTTTTTCTTCAAACGGAGGACATATTTCAACACCCAATGTGGATGGGCCTGCTTTGGCAATGGACAGAGCGCTTAAACAATCAGGATTAAAAGCTTCGGACATCGATTATATCAATGCTCATGCAACTTCTACTCCTATTGGTGATGCCAACGAGGCAAAAGCAATCTATGAGATTTTCGGAAGTGAAGTTCCGGTAAGTTCTACCAAATCTATGACAGGACATGAGTGCTGGATGGCAGGAGCAAGTGAAGTGATCTACTCAATTCTGATGATGCAGAACGATTTTGTAGCGCCAAATATTAACCTGGAAAATCCTGATAATGAAGCACAAAAGATAAATTTAGTCGCAAAAACAAAAAATCAAAAAATTGATGTATTTTTGTCGAATTCTTTTGGGTTTGGGGGAACCAATTCTGCACTAATAGTTAAAAAATTTGATTAAAAACATGGAAAGGGAAAAAATTGTTGCTATTGTTAATGATTTTCTGGTAAATGAATTCGAGGTAGACGGAGACGAAATCAGTAACGATGCCAACCTTAAAAATACACTGGGCTTAGACAGCCTGGATTATATCGACATGGTAGTCGTGATCGAATCCAATTTCGGCGTGAAATTAGGAGAAGCAGATTTCAAGAAAATGGTAACATTTGATGATTTCTATACTACGATTGAAAATAAGATTGCTGAAAAAAACGCATAGTTATTGAGTAAATCTTTATTCTATAAAATGAGCCAATGTAATAATCTCATCGTGTTCCGGTAACGGTCACTTTTAAAAATGATATTATTACATTGGTTCTCTGTTATATTAAATTGCATATATGAACAAGTGGAAAGGTAAATCTAAAGGAACAGTACTCGGATACAGAATATTCGTCTGGTGTATTAGAAATATCGGAATCAGAAGTTCATATGGTGTGTTGTATTTTGTAGCCGCTTATTATTCTCTGTTTCAGAAAAAAAGCAACCAGTATATTCTTTATTACTTCCGGAAAAGACTGAATTATGGATACTGGAAATCCAAAACTTCAATCTTTAAGAGCTACTTTACCTTCGGAAAAGTTCTGATTGATAAAACAGCTATTTCTGCCGGGCTCAGAGAAAAATATACCTATGAGTTTGACGGTATTGAAAACCTCAGAAATCTTTTAGCTGCTAAAAAAGGAGGAGTACTGATCAGTGCCCATATCGGTAATTTTGAAATTGCAGAACATTTCTTTGCTGATATCGACTTCGACTGCCAGATCAATCTTGTAACTACAGATCAGGAGGTTACCGTAATCAAGGAATACCTGGAAAGTGTTGCCGTAAAAAAAAGCAATATCAAGTTTATTTATGTAAAAGAAGATATGTCGCATATCTTTGAAATTAACAAAGCTTTGTCAGAAAACGAGTTGATCTGCTTCACCGGAGACCGCTATTTTGAAGGATCCAAATATCTGGAAGCAGAACTGATGGGAAAAAGTGCAAAGTTTCCGGCGGGTCCGTTTTTGATCGCTTCAAGATTAGGCGTTCCGGTAGTATATGTCTATGTGATGAAAGAGAATAATCTTCATTACCACTTATACGCGAGAGTGGCTCAGAATATCAAAAATCGTGATTCACAGGGGCTTTTACAGTCATATGTTCAGAATCTTGAAACAATGGTGAAAAAATATCCTCTTCAGTGGTTTAATTATTTTGATTTTTGGGATGATGTTGATTAATTTTTCTATTTTTATCCCGAAAAAACAAACGAAAAACTAAAAACCATTAAGATGTACTAAGAATTAAGATCATTAAATAGTATTTTCCAAATAAAATTTCTTGGTTTACTGTACCAAAGTAAACTTTAAATATCTTAAATTCCCTGTTTCTTAATTATTAAAAGCACATTCTCTTTTGAAGAAAGCATATGACATACTTGTAATCGGCAGCGGATTGGGAGGTCTTGTTTCGGCTCTTATTTTGGCGAAAGAAGGTATGAAAGTGTGCGTTCTTGAGAAAAATAATCAATACGGAGGAAATCTGCAGACTTTTTCAAGGGATAAACTGATTTTTGATACGGGAGTACATTATCTCGGAGGTTTATCCAAAGGTCAGAATCTGAACCAGTTCTTTTCCTATCTGGAAATTATGAATGATCTCGAGCTTCAGCAGATGGATGAAGATGGATATGACAAAATCAGTTTCGGAGAAGAGGAAATAGAATATCCGCATGCTCAGGGCTATCAGAATTTTGTTGAACAGCTTTCTAGATATTTCCCCGAAGAGAAAGGAAACCTTGAAAACTACTGCGAAGAGATTCAGTATGTCTGCAGCCAGTTTCCAAGATACCATGTAGTAGGAAAAGACAATTACAACGAGGAAATACTGCATCTGAATACCAAAAGATTTATAGAATCCGTTACCCAGAACAAAAGGCTTCAGGCTGTTCTACTGGGTTCTAATTTTTTATATGCCGGAGACTCTGAAGATGTACCTTTCTACGTACATGCTTTAACAGTAAACTCTTATATCCAAAGTGCTTATAAATGTGTAAAAGGAGGAAGTCAGATATCTAAACTTCTGATCAGAAAACTTCGGGAGTATGGTGCGGAAGTTCACAAGCATTCAGAAGTTTCTGAATTTGTTTTTAATGAAAATAACGTATTGCAATCCGTTAAAACGAAAACAGGGAAAGAATATTCCGCGAAACAGTTTATTTCAAATATAGAGATTCGTTCCACTATTCAACTAATCGGAGAGGATAGACTTAAAAAATCCTTTCTGAACAGGGTTTTGAGCTGGAAACCGGTTTCATCATGCTTTAGTATTTATTTGGTTTTAAGACCTCAGAGTCTTCCGAATTTCAATTACAACAGATACCACTATTCATCCGAAGAACAGGTCTGGAATGCATTCCGTTACCGGAAAGAAGCCTGGCCGGAAACCTATATGCTTTCATCTACCCCTTCAAAACATCATCCTGAATTTGCAGAAAGTCTTACTGCAATTTCCTATATGGATTTTGATGAGGTGAGAGAATGGGAAAATACATTCAATACTGTAGCAGATGAGCATGAAAGAGGAGAGGCGTATGAAAGATTTAAGCTTGAAAAGACCGAGAAAATGCTGGATGCCCTGGAAAAGAAAATTCCTAATCTAAGGCATGCCATCAAAACCATATATACTTCTTCTCCCTTGTCTTACCGGGACTATATCGGGAATTTTGAAGGAAATATGTATGGATACATGAAAAGCTCAGAGAATCCCCTTAAAACAATGGTGTCTCCCCGCACCAAAATTGACAATCTTTTTCTGACAGGACAATCTGTGAATATGCATGGGATTTTAGGAGTAACCATCGGTGCTTTTAATACCTGCGCAGAGATTCTGGGAAAAGAAACGATTGACATGCGGTTGACACAAATGATTAATAAAAACTAAAAGTGAAAAAAACGAAAACCATTTATTCATCCTATAAAAGAACTCTTCTTTACCTTACTTTTTGTTTTTCCCTCACTGCCTGCGGAATATCAAAATCTATTCATCATCTTCCTAATGTAAAACACTATTCACTCGAGGTTCCGGAAGTAACCCGTATCAATGACAGTACATTCAGCTATAACCAGAATTACCTTACGAAAAATAAACAGCAGCTCTGGGAACTCTATATCAAAGGAAACCCATTACAGTTGGGTTATAATAATGGAGCCCTCACCCAAAGTTTAATGCAGAAGCAGGAAAGTATTTTCTTTTCAAAAGTAGAGGGGTTTGTACCGTCAAAATTTAAACAGAGGCTGCTGAGAGGCTTTTTAAAATGGTACAACAGAAAAATGTACCTCAATGTAAGAGAAGACTATCAGGCAGAATTATATGGTTTAGCACAATATTCCTCTGATCAGTATGATTTTATTGCTCCCAAATATTTAAGAAACCTTTATCTGCACGGAGCTCATGATATTGGGCATGCGATGCAGGATCTCGCTATGGTGGGATGTACTTCCCTTGCGGTATGGAATGAAAATACGGAAGACGGTGATCTGTTGATCGGAAGAAATTTCGATTTTTATGTAGGTGATGATTTTGCGAAAAATAAACTGGTAGAGTTTGTTCAGCCGGAAGAAGGAATTCCCTATATGTCGGTAAGCTGGCCGGGAATGATTGGTGTTGTATCCGGGATGAATAAAGAAGGAATTACAGTAACCATTAATGCTGGAAAATCAAAAATTCCTTTGACTGCAAAAACACCTATTTCCTTTGTTACAAGAGAAATCCTGCAGTATGCTAAAAATATTGATGAAGCCATTGCTATTGCTAAAAAAAGAAAAGTTTTTGTATCTGAATCTATTCTTGTAGGAAGTGCTAATGATAAAAATGCAGTTATCATTGAAGTTTCACCTAAAAATTTCGGTGTATACAGAGTGCAGAATACCAGCAGGGTTCTTTGTACCAACCATTTCCAGTCAGAAGCCTATAAAGATGACAAAAGAAATCAGAAGCATATAGAAGAAAGCCATTCGGAATACCGATATGAGAAACTTCAGGAGCTCTTGCAGGAAGAAAAAAAAATCACTCCGGAAAAGATGGCATCCATTTTAAGGAACAGATCCGGATTAAAAGATGAATCTATTGGTTATGGCAATGAAAAAGCACTTAACCAACTTCTGGCGCACCATGCTGTTATATTTTCGCCTCAGAAAAAACTGGTTTGGGTGTCTTCCAATCCTTATCAACTGGGAGAATTTGTTTGCTATGATCTGAACAAAATCTTTTCAGACAAGGGACTGCAGCCTGATGACTTTTCAAAATCAAGTTTGAATATTCCACGTGATCCCTTCGCAGACTCTGAAGAATTTAAAAACTATGAACTGTCTAAAATGCACGGAAAAGAGGTCAATGAGGCTGCCGATGATAAAAATACACTGTTGACAGATGACGCTATTTCTTCCTATCAATCTATGAATCCGGATTTTTGGCTGGTTTATTATCAGTCAGGAAAATATTATTTTAGCAAAAAAGAATACTCAAAGGCAAAAACTGAATTTGAAAAAGCTTTGACGAAAGAGATTACAACGGTTCCGGACAGAAGAAATGTAGAAAAATACCTGAAGAAAACTTTAAAGAGACTGAAATGATTCCTAAATATATAAAACTGCTGTTCTGCATTCCCTTTATCATCATTATTTGCTATTCAGTTTATTTGTGTACGGTTTACAGCTCAATACCTGAAACCATAACCATCCATGGGTATGGAAATATGAAAGACAATTACGGAAGCAAAATATTTCTTGTGATGCCGGTACTTATGAATCTTGTGATTCTCCTGTTTATCTGGTTAATTATCAGAAGACCTGATAAAATAAAATTTACTTTTGATATTAACGAAAACGAAAGAGAAAAAATTTATCATATAACGCAGTTAGCTCTGGTAATTATTGCGATATTTGTCACCATCATGATAACTCCGTTAGCATTTTCTGATGTGGTTTATAAATAATTGATCTATGAAAAAACTTTTAACCCTATGCTTTACCGTATGTTTTCTATTATCCTTTTCTCAGGACAGAAAAGAGATCGGAAATACTTTCATCAAAACGTTATTGGTAGATAAAAATATTGAAAAGGCACATTCTTATTTTGATCCTTCCATAGCGGGGCAGATTCCGGTAGATCAGCTTAAGGCTGTTACAGAACAGCTCCAGGGACAGATTGGAAGTTTTAAAACAGTTCTTGAAGTGAACAATGAAGGGAATATCTACTATTATTATTCAGAGTTTGAAAAGGCCAAACTGGATGTCCAGCTTACCTTTGGAGAAAATAATAAAATGTTCGGTTTCTTTTTAGTTCCCCATAAACCATTTGAAAAGCGGGATGAAAAGACCACATTAAAAATAAAAAGCGATGCCCTGGAATTGAATGGAACTCTATTGATTCCTACTTCTTCCAACGATAAAAAAAAGTTAGTCATTTTTGTTCATGGTTCAGGAGCGCATGACAGGGATGAAACAGTGGGCGAAAATAAACCATTTAAAGATATTGCGGAATACCTTTTAAACAACGGAATTGCTTCCTACAGATATGATAAAAGAACATATACTTATCCGGAAGCATTCAACGAAAAGTCTACTGTAGAGGAGGAAACCATCAATGATGCAGTAAATGTTGCTCAATATTTTAAAAGCAGTGTAGATTATAAAGGGTATCAGATCATTATTCTAGGGCATAGCCAGGGAGCTTATTTGATGCCTGAAATTGCTGAGGAAGCTCAGGTTTCAAAATATGTTTTCATGGCGGGTAATGCCAGACCGCTACAGGATTTGTTGATAGAACAGTATGATTATCTTCATTCCATAGATCCGGCCAAAGTTCCTGCTGAAGTTGTTCAGGAAGTAAAAAAACAGGTAGCTTATTTAAATTCATCTCAATTCAGTTTAAGTTCACCGACATCAGAACTCCCGTTGGGACAATCTGCTGCCTATTGGAAATATTTAAAAGACTACAATCAGCTTAATGAGGTTAAAAAAGTAAAAGTTCCCATGTTTTTTGCACAAGGCGGAAGAGATTACCAGGTCACCGAGAAAGATTTCAACCTTTGGAAAGAAACATTGAAAAATGATAAAACAGCAGTGTTTAAATTGTACCCAACTTTAAGCCACTTATTCATAGCAGGTTCCGGAAAACCATCTCCAAAAGATTATGAAACAAAAGGAAAAGTTGATGAACAGTTTTTGAAAGATCTTGTACAGTCTATCCTGAAATAATTTATTTTCTTTTTTTTATGGAATTTAAACTAAATAAATACATTTATTTAGTGTGATACATGTATTTTAAATAAGTCCTGTGTAATTATGTAACATTTCAGATTATTTTCCTACTAACTATTAAATCTATTAATATTTGTTAAAAAAGTAATCTAAATGAAAAAAATTCGACTTAGTGTTAAGCTGCTGTTGTTTTGTTCACTTTTAAGCGCAGGTGTAATATCTGCACAAAAATATGAACAAACAATTAAGGATTATGTTAATTCTGCTCAAGGATCATTTCAGAGAGTAAACCCAGAACTGAAAGCATTTAAAATCATTAATGTAGATCCTTCAGTAAGCTTAAAAGGGGAGGTTGTAGGGATACAGCAAACGATTAATGATATTCCTGTTTTTGGAAGTTCTGCCAATGTTTTGATCAGAGATGGGAAAGTATTGAGTTTTACTGATACTTTTATTAAAACTTATCCTACCGCTGTTAAAGGAAAAGAAAATAGCAGAAAAGCTGCATTAGTAGCCGAAACTGTTACAAAATTGAATGGCTTATCTTCAGTAAAGAATATAGATGGAAAAGAAAGCCCGATAGTGGCTAATACTGTTTACTTTGCAAAAAGTGGGGAGCTGATCCTTGGTTATCAGTTTTTTGTTGAAGAAAAAGGAACGGGTAATGTCTGGAATACCATTGTAAGTGCAGAGGATGGCACTATTTTATACCAGGAAAATACCACTTTATCATGTAGTTTTCACGATGAATCCTTCGATCATCATACAGGATCAGCCCAACAAAATATTTCGACAGTTTTTCCTGCCAATATAACTGCTCCAAATCAGCAGAACCCTGCCAATTTCGTATTAGTACCGGATAATGCATCTTATAATGTGTTTGCATTTCCTACAGAAGCGCCTACATTTGGTGCAAGAACATTATTAACAAATCCGTGGGATCTGACAGCTTCACCGGAAGGTTGGCATTCTGACGGTACCAACCATTATACAATAACAAGAGGGAATAATGCCTTTGCATATACTGATGAGAATGCTACTAATACACCACAGTTCTCTCCTGATGGAGGGGCAAACAGAGCATTTGATTTTCCTCTAGATGTAACAGCCGCCCACACTACTTATACTTCAGCAGCTGTAACCAATTTATTCTACAATTCGAATAAAATGCATGATGTATTCTATAAATTCGGATTTACGGAATCTGCAAGGAATTATCAGGTAAACAATTTTGGAAACGGAGGTGCAGGTAACGATCCTGTTCTTGCAGAATCAAGGGATGGAAGTGGTCTTAATAATGCCAACTTTAACCCAGGGGTTGATGGAACAAGCGGAAGAATGCAGATGTTCCTTTTCTCACCAGCTGGAAACGTAAGATATCTTTATTATAACTCGCCATCCAATTATACTGCCAGAGCGCCAATGGCTACTACTGCTAATTTTGGTCCTCAGATTATGGGTAATCCTCCAGTAACAGGAGATCTTGCTCTTTCAACCCCAGCTGATGCATGTACTGCAGTTACGGCCGGAAGTCTAACAGGAAAGATTGCAGTAGTAAATGCTGCAGGATGTGGTTTTGCTGTCAAAACAAAGAATTTACAGAATGCAGGAGCAGTAGGGGTTATACAATATCACCCATCAAGTAACACACCTGTAGGAATGGGAGGAACTGATGCTACAATCACAATTCCTACCATTATGGTGGGCATGTCAGAAGGTCAGTTTCTAGTGAATGAGTTGACGAACGGTACTGTTGGAAATGCAACCATCAAAACGACTGCGGTTTATAAAGATGCGAGTTTAGATAATGGAGTAATCAGTCACGAATATGGACATGGTATTTCTAACCGACTTACAGGAACAGGTAGCTCTTGTTTATCTTATATTTCGTCTAATGAACAAATGGGAGAAGGGTGGTCTGATTTCTTTGCTTTGATGATGACAATCAGACCTGGGGATACTTCTGCTATGGCCAGAGGAGTAGGAAGCTATGTTTCAGGACAAACTACCACTGGTGGAGGAATAAGACCTGCAAAATATTCACCGGATTTTGCCATTAATGATTATACCTATGGACGCACAAATGGAATGAAAATAAGCACAAGTATTTCAGGAATTCCTGTTACAGTGCCGGATGTTCACAGTATTGGTTTTATCTGGGCAAGTATGCTTTGGGACCTTAACTGGAAGTATGTGGATAAATATGGATATAACAGTAATGTTCTTGCTGACCCTAACAGCGGAAGCGCAAAAGTTTTACAGTTGGTAATGGATGCTCTTAAATTACAGCCATGTAATCCTACTTTTGTACAGGGAAGAGATGCAATTCTTGCTGCTGATCAGGCATCTACGGGAGGACAAAATAAATGTATGATCTGGACTACTTTCGCTAAACGAGGACTGGGAGTAAATGCTTCTGCGGGAGCTCTTAACGGGCTGGAATTCGGTGCCAATCAACCTTTGGCAGACATAAGCGATCAAGTGGAAGATTTTACTGTTCCTGCAGAATGTTTGGCATTAGCCGTAAAAGAAGTCAACAATTCTAAAGGAATATCCATCTATCCAAATCCTGTAAGAAATGAATTTACGATAAAAACTCCATCCGATATGAAATTATCAGGAATTACTACGGTTTCTATTTATGATTTTACAGGAAAACTAATTTCGCAGGAAAACGTTAATCTTAATAAGCAGAATACCATCAGCGCAGAAAAACTAATCAATGGTGCTTATATAGTGAAAGTAAGCAATGACTCAATTGATTATTCTCAAAAGATTATTGTTTCTAAATAAGAAATTATAGTAAATAATTGTGATAAGCCTGGAATTTTGTTCCGGGCTTTTTTAATTGTTTTCAGGGCTCACTTTATTCAAAAATAGAAAAGATGCCACTCCGGCAAGAGCAGAAAGTGAAGTGCTTAAGATAAAACTGCCGATGATATATTGAACCAAATTATTTTTTATCAGTTCAAAATTTAAATCCTGGCTTAAAATATCGCTGTCACCACTTACAAATGGTGCTCCCAGAAACAGAGAAGCTGCAATAATAAAAGGAATAAAAGGAGGAAGGCTCACATTGGAGGCTACAAATGCAAGTACTTTATTGAGTTTAAAAAGTACAGATAAACTGATCACTAAAAGCGTCTGAAATCCCCAGAAAGGCGAAAGTCCTATAAACACTCCCAAAGCTATAGAAAATGCTTTAGTACGATTACTTCCGTCACTTTCTAAGACATCTTCCTGTATGAATTTTTTAAAGCTTTTTTTTTTGAAATTATTCAGAAAATTTCTCGGAATAATATAAAATAGGGTGATTGTTACCAGAATCGTATTCAAAATACTTATTCTCGTAAAATCTTTAAAAGGTCTGAAATGTGAAACCCGTTCTGCCGGATCATATAAAACTTTGATCGGCACATTCTTTACAGGAACATGTCTCCATGCGGTTCTTACAATGATTTCGATCTCAAATTCAAACTTAGGCGTAAAATATTTCTTTGGAATTTTATGTAAAGGATAAAGTCTGTAACCGGATTGTGTATCTTCCAGCTTAATGCCGGTTTCAAACCAAAACCAGAAATTGGAAAAACGGTTTCCGAAACTGCTTTTCTTGGGAATACCATCCTGAGACATATTTCTGTTTCCAATCAGAAGAACCTCTTCTTTTTCCTGAAGCAGAGCCTCTACAAATACAGGAATATCATCCGGATAATGCTGTCCGTCTGAATCAATGGTGATGGCGTAATCATATCCTGCCTTCTTTGCCGTTCTGAAACCTGTTTTAAGGGCATTCCCTTTTCCTTTGTTCTCCGGTAATGAGATAATCGTAATCTGAGGATATTGAGTAAGAATTTCAGGCGTAGAATCTGTGGAACCGTCATTGACCACAATAATACTTCCGGTGTAGTTGAGAACACCGTCAATAACCCTGTTCAGGGTCTTTTCATTGTTGTAGGTAGGTATTAAAACGCATATCTTCTTTTCAGAAATTGCATTTTGTACTTCAGCAAGGGACATTCTTTTATTTTAAAGTGGCTCTTTCCGCCTCTGTAATAGTTTTAGACTGCATTGCAAACCTTTTGATATAGCTTTTTAATGCTGTATTCTGTTTGCTGTAATTATTCAGAAGGAATGCTTTATCATCTTTCAGGCTTCCGCGGTATCCGACAATTTTCGGGATGTTTTCCTGAACACTCATTCTTATCAGACGAAGTTCAGCATTGTTAGGATTACTTTTGATAATGCTTTCAAGGCTTGTAGCGCCTGTTTTTACAAGAGACTTTCTGTTGTTTTTGGTAATTTTGGCCTCCATAATCTTTGCTGCAGCTTTGTATCCAACAGTTACGGCATCAGAACCGGATTGTTTTTCTGCAGTTTCGATAAAGCTTGCGGTATTGGTATTGGATTCATTGGCTTTAGCATAACTGTTTCTCAGCGTTTCAAGATCAGACTGAAAGAAAAAAACAAATGCTGCTATGAATGATAAGATAAGTTTCATGATGGTATTTTTTTATAGCTTACAGACAGTTTTAATGCAATAGTCTCGCCAAAAGAAGTTGTATTTTTTACTTTAACGTCTTCTTCATTTTCGTTAATATCCAGTTGAAGCTGTAAGTCAGGAGTCTCAAAAGGATTGATGATTGCCATGAATTTTACATTGGATGCGGTTTTTAAGAACAATTTTGAACCTGTAAATTCCTCAGTAAGTTCTTTGATGATCTGCATCATGCAAACGCCGGGAGTTACCGGGTTTCCAGGAAAATGTCCTTTGAAAATATCGTGGTCTTTATTAAGATGAATGTGAGCAGTAAACTTTCCGTCTTCTGCTTTCTCATAAGATGTTAAAGTATAAAAGTCTGTAAGAATGGTTTGCATGATCTTATTTTTAAGATTAAATGTACAATACAGTCCGGTCTGAAAAATGACACTACTTATTGTGCAGTTTTCCTGTTGGAAATTATTCTGTTTCGGTTATTTGAAATAGTTTTATATTGATCTTAAAATCTTTGTGCTGTAAGTTTAAGCTATCCGCGAAGATAGGTTTTTTTGCATCAAAAGTAAAATCGATTTTTTCCTTATTATTTTTCGTATAAATAATCTGTTTCAGTAAACCGTTTTCCTTGTTGAAGAATAAATAATAGCTTTTATTCTCAATTTTGGAAAGAAAGATTTTAGCATTATCATTCTCAAAACTTTCGTTCACCGGGTACTGTCTTTTCAAAAGCTGCTGGAAGTCATTTTTCAGGAAATTGATGACTATTTTTTTATCCAGATCAGGAAGTACATAATTCAGTTTGAAATTATTGTCAGAAACTTCAAAATCAATCAGTTTATTCCCAAAATCTGATGTTAATGCCACACGATGCGTTGTTTCGTTCAGTTTTTTGATGATCAGAATACCGCTTACATGGTTTTTATAAATGTCCATCTGGCATTTGTAGACATAATCTTCACCGGAAGAGAAATATAAATTTTCAACCGTCTTTTCAGATGTAGAAACTGGTTTAGCATCAGTTAGCTTATACGTTTTACAGGAAACAGCCAGACTCAGGATCAGGCTATAAAGAAAACTCTGACGCTGGAATTGACGCATTGATCTTGGTATTTTTAAAAACAATATTTGTAGTATCTCCGGAAGCTTCCGTCATATTAACCTGAGAAACCGTAGACTGATTCTTTGGAAAATACAGCTCAATCTGTTTGATATATTTCAACAGCTGTGATGTTTTAGGAATAAACTTCGCGACATTATAATTTCCGTTCTTAAAATACGTTACCGTAAATTCAGGATCATTGAACATCGTTCCGTTTGAACTTCCTACAATCAGTTTGTTAATCTTTTCAAATGTTTTGCTTTTGGCATCTACAGATGACTTCTTTCCCTGATCATTGATGTAGATTTTATTGCTTTTAAAAACAATGCTGTACTGATAAGGTTTGGTATATTTCCAGCTCAGCATGTTGGGAGTCTGAAGTGACATTCTCCCATAAGTAACAATGCTTTTATCCAGAAAGTCCATTTTTTTGGTCTGGGTAAAATCACTCTGTAAAGTTTTGATTTCTTTAGTTTCCGAAGATACCTTCGACACAAATGCTTTGGCTTCAGCTCCTGACATGGCCGTATTTTGTGCAAAAAAGAAACCGGAAACCAGTAAGAATGCTCCGAAAGCAATATTTTTAATCATTTCTATTTGAATTTATAATTGTATCAACAGTAAATGTTGAATATTTTTTGTCCTTCAAAAATACTAATAAATTGGCCAGCACGCGACAGGTCTTTTCTGAAGTATCATGAAGCAGGATAATACTGCCTTTCTTCAAGCCTTTGGTCACTCTGCGGTAGATTTTCTTTTCATCATCAATGATGGTATCTAAAGACCGTACATTCCATCCTGTGCTTATTTTATTCGTTCTTTTGATGGCTTTTGCAATATTAGGATTCGTTACTCCGAAAGGTGGTCTGTACAGGCTAGTGCTAATATTTCCCGTATTTTTTATGGCTTCATCACACTTTTTAATTTCCTCAATCATTTTTGAGGTAGATAAAAATCCAGTTGAATTGGAGTGTGATAACGTATGATTTCCGATTGTATGACCTTCTGCAATGATTCTCTGAAAAGTTTCAGGGTATTTTTCAATCTGTTTTCCGATACAGAAGAAAGTGGCTTTTACCTGATGTTCTTTAAGTAAATCTAAAAACTTTGGGGTAAATTCAGTGGGACCATCGTCAAAAGTAAGAGCTACTTCTTTGATCTTTGTGCGTTTATGAGTGATACTGTTAACGAAATATCCCAGTTCAATATCAAAAGAACCCCAGACTACGACTGCGGAAAAAGCAAAAAAACAAAACAGATACACCCAAAAGCTTCCATGAAACGCATAAATAAAAACGTTACAAAAAAGATAGAACAGTATGAATGGATAATGTTTCATTGCTGGTTGCTGTATTTATATTGAACTCGTCTACCGTTGTCACTCTGTAGAGTCTGGACTAATTTTAGATTCCACGCTTCACTTCGTTTCGCTCTGAATGACAATACACTGTTTAATTTTCAATTTCAACAATTATGCCTTTTCCAATAATACCAGACTGTGATCATTACCCGCCAGATGGTTGTAAAGAAGTACATTCTTTATACTTTCCTTTTTTTCTGCATTGATCATCATTACTTCCGGGATCTGCTGTTCCTTAAGGATATGACAGGCGATAAATGTTGAAAAACCACTCGCTGTATTGAATTCCCCACTCAGATGTTTATAATACAATTGTGAGGAAGCAGGCAAAATATCCATTGCTTTTGTGTAGTAAACGTCAGAATCTGCATCTCCACTGAATCCTAAAATAACAGCATCAATATCTCCGGTTGAAAGATTATTCTGAGCTAAGAAATTTTGGATAAAGTCCTGTACTTCATCTAACTCAACTTTGTTACTGATATTAATATTCTTAAGTTTTGCGTAAGAACTTTCAGTTTTATCTTTTCCTACAACAAAGAAGCTGGCACCTTCACCCCAAATAACTCCATTGGTAGTGGAATGCAAATAATCGGCAGGAAGATCTGCTTCTTTTTTTATCGTATTATTTAAACAGTAAAGCTCCATTGTTCTGGCAGTCTGTTCATCTGTAGAACCTACCAAAACATTTTCTGCTTCTCCGTCATTGATCTGAAGCTGAGCATCCAGTAATGAAAACTCCAGTGACGAGGAGGTATTTACATAGGTGAAATTATAAGCATGACATTGTAGTCCCAGAGCAATTTGCCCTGCTACCGTATTGTGGGTAGACTGAATAAAAAAGGTAGGAGTAAGGAACTCTTCATGATTATCAATCACATTTTTCAAAAACTTTTCAGAATCCTGCGAGCATCCCATTCCTGTTCCTACGATGATGGCATCCGGCTGTTCAATACCTGCTTCTTTTAAAGCATAATGTGAGGCTACAGAACTCATTTTTACCGTTTTAGACATTCTTCTGATCATGGCTGGCGGAATGAACTCTTTATAATTGGGCTCTACCGCTTTGATGATATTGGAAGAATTCTCAGGAGTAAGGTTCTGAAGAATATTTTCGTTTAAAGTGTCCTGAACTGAGATACAGGATGCACTGTTGATGTATACTGCACTCATGATTTTGAAAGAATTAAGGTTGAACAGTTTCCTCCAAACCCAAATGAATTGGATAGTACATGATTGATATTTTTTTCTTTCAGTTCGGTAACAGGAGTAAGATCAAATTCTTCCATTTTTGTTTTGAAATTCAGATTCGGGAAGATAACACTGTTTTGCATGGCTAATATTGAAAATACGGCTTCAATTCCTGCCGCCGCTGCCAGCGTATGGCCCGTAAATGCTTTTGTAGAGCTGAATTCGGGAACCTGGTTTTCACCAAAGATTCTGATCATAGCAATTCCTTCTGATAAATCATTATTAGGAGTAGCTGTTCCATGAACATTGATATAATCTATATTTTCTTTTTCTAATCCTGAAATTTTTAATGCTTGCTGCATGGCTAAAAATGCACCCTGTCCGTTTTCAGAAGAGGCTGTCTGATGGTGTGCATCATTGGCATTTCCGTATCCGGAAAGATAAGCAAGAACCTTTTTATTTTCTTTTTTGACTACTTCTTCAGATTCAAGAACTAAGAAAGCGGCTGCTTCCCCAAGATTGAGCCCTTTTCTGTTGTTGTCAAAGGGAGTATTGTAAGAATCTGTAAGGATCATCAGGGTATTGAATCCATTCAGTGTAAACTTTGAAAGAGAATCTGTTCCTCCTACAATAACACGGTCCAAAACTCCGTTTTTGATCAGTTTAGCCCCCATCATAATGGCATTAGCTGCTGATGAGCAGGCTGTACTGATGGTAGATACCATTCCTTTTAATCCCAGATAATCGGCAATTGCCAATGAAGAATTTCCGGCATCGTGGGCGTCAATATATTTTTGCTCTTCAGGAAAGTCTTCGTAAGAGTAGAAATATTTTTCAGTAATATCCATACCTCCTACACTGGTGGAACAGATTAATCCGGTTTTGTAGCCGTTGATATCTGAAATTCCTGCACTTTCTACAGCTTCTTTAGCAGCAACCATCCCCAATAAAGAAGTTCTTGTCACATTGTTGTCTTCATCAAGTTGAAGCTGTTGTACAAGTTCTTTGTTGGATAATTTTATTTCACCTGTCTTAATAATTCCGGCATGTCGGGTTTCAAACATTTCAATGTCTGAAATTCCATGTTTTCCGGATTGTAATGAAATAAAATTTTCCTCCACATTGTTTCCGATGGAGGAAATGATGCCCATTCCCGTTATGGCAATTTTTTGACTCATGGTATTACATAATGTAACAGTGCAGCGATCTAACAATTGATCAATAATTGCTACATGGCTACACTGTTAGATTGTTATATTAATTTATTTCGTTCTGTTGTCTTCGATGAATTTTGCCATCGTGTCAATAGATTGAAAGATTTCCTTTCCTTTTTTAGGATCAGCTAATTTTATTCCGTAGTCTTTATCAAGAAGAACGATCAGTTCCAAAGCGTCAATAGAATCCAGTCCCAATCCTCCTCCGAATAATGGATCAGTATCTTTGATTTCCTCTACAGATACATCTTCAAGATTAAGAACTTCAATAATTTTGTGTTTCAATTCTGTTTTTAAGTTTTCCATAATTAAGTTGGTTTATCAGTGCTTCAGTATATCATTAAGATCATTATATCATCACACTGTTATATTGTTACATTTTTATAAGGTTAGCAAATATACAAAAGCTTTGTAATTTTCCTGATACAATTCCACCCAGCCGCACAATACTTTGTCAGCCTTCCCGGACAGCAGGATTTGTTCTGAATAATTGTTTAAAAATTTTTCATCAGATTCATCCAAAACGAAAAAAGCATTTTCTGTCTGCATTTTGTGTTTAATGCTGATTTCACCTACACAGATATTAGGAAGAGTGTAGACAAAAACGGCCGGACTCGGATAAAAGTTATCCTGATCATTGATGCTTTCCTGATATTTGAAATCCGTATCCAGGCTGGAAGATCTGTTGGCAAAAACGATGGCGGTTCTGCTGTGATCTTCATCTTTCAAAATGGTTTCAGCGGAAAGAAAAGCCAGCTTGCTCAGATTATCCATTTTATGAAACTTTGGATAGCTGAGGTCTAAACTTTTATAAGCTTCTTTGGCAAATTCCTGAAAGGTTTCGCTTGGGCTTTCAAAAATAAGATTTCCGTCAACGGTTATTTTTGAATGTTCTATGGTGCAGATGCTTGTTTTCTTCATGACGTTCATTTTAACATTTTTCCAGCACAACAGCTGCATTGCAGCCACCAAAACCTGAAGCCGTCTTCAGAATGTATCTTACAGCTGCAGACTGGTTTTCTTTGATGATATTCAAAGGCTGGGTTACTCCTGTTTCTTCAAAATTCTTTGAGGGAAGCAGTGTGTTATGAAGAGCACTTTCCATAGAAATAATGCTTTCAAGTAGTCCGGATGCACCCAGACAATGTCCATAATAGCCTTTCATACTATTGAGAGGAATATTCTGAAGATCCATTCTGTTGAAGGCAATGGCTTCCATTTCGTCGTTATATAAAGTTGCCGTTCCGTGGGCAGAAATAAAATCAATCTGTTCTGAAGAAACATTCGCTTCTTTCATTGCATTTCTGATACTGGCATACAAACCGTCACCGGTTCTTGAAGGTCCGGAGATGTGGTTGGCATCATTCACTGCAGAATCTCCCAGAACTTTAAATCTGAATTTTTCATTTTGTGAGATTCTTCCTTCGTCAGAATGACAGCTGGTTACATAGACAGCTGCTGCCGCTTCACCGATATTGATCCCATCTCTGTTTTTATCATAAGGCTTGCATGGCCCTGATCCTATAGCCTGAAATGAATTGAATCCTGAAATAACAAATTCAGAAAGTTCATCCCCCGCAATGACAAAAGCATCTTTATACTTTCCTGCCTGAATCATATTCTTCGCCACTGCAATCGCCATTACTCCTGAAACACAGGCATTGGAAACAACAATAGGCTTTGTTGTGAATCCAAAGAAATCTGCTATTTTCTGTGCTAATTTTGACAAATAAACGCCTTCCGGCAACTCAGACTGGTTTTTTAAAAGGCTGATATTTCCTTTTGTTGTTGAAAGGATAAAAGCGGTGTCATCTGATGGGGTATGCTTTTCAACAAGAGGTCTTAAGCTTAAAAGAAGCATTTTTTCAAGTCTTGTGAAATTGAGCATGTTATTCTGAGCATTGTCGAAGAATCTATTAAATTCTTCATTCAGTTTTTCAGAATCAATCATAGAAGCATAAAAAGCATCCTGATTGTCTATGATTTTATGTAAAGCAACTCCGGATTTTCCTTCCAAAAGAGCCTTCCAGTTGGCATCTGCTGTGAATCCCAGCGGAGTTACACAATTGTAATCTGTGATGTAGACTTCTTTCCTCATGATAATCCCATTTTATCTTTCCAGTTTTGAAAAAATTCCGGATTGTACAGACATAGGCTTCCGTTACTGTCCAGAAATACCTGGATGGTTTCTCCGCTGCATACCAATTGATCTTCCTTGTTGAAGATTTCATATCTGTATATCAGTTTGGCAGATATTGAATTTACATAAGTGGTTACAATTCTGAAAGTTTCCCCATATTTTAAAGGAAGAAAATGCTCACAGGTACTTTTTACAATAGGCGTTACAAATCCTGCATTCTGAATATCAAGATAGGTTAAGCCATGCTGACGACCAAAAGCTTCTCTTCCGTCTTCAAAATAAACGATATAATGCCCATGCCAGACAATTCCCAGTGGATCTGTCTCATTGAACCGTACTCTTACTTCTTCAGTACACGTTAGTATATTTTCTTTAGACTGCATTTTGTTTTCTTCCGGAATTTTTATTGTTTTTTTTTGGTCGTCAGGAAACTTCTGGTAATATTTGACATAAAATAAATTAAATATTTTGGAGTTTTCTTTCGTAAAAAATGGAAATCGCTACGGTAGCAAAATAAAATAACAGTAAGAACAGTAATTCTTTCGCTATTCCTCCAATTCCGCTGTTTCTTAAAATAATATCATAATAGGCATTCAGACCCCAGTTCATAGGAGAGAATTTCGCTATAGTCTGCATGAATTCCGGCATTAAAAATACAGGGACCCAGATTCCGCCGATAGCAGCCAAAACCACTACAGACGTTGCACCAAATGGAGCAGATTGTTCCTGTGTATCGGCAATGGTTCCTAATAATACTCCAAATCCAATGGCAGCCAATCCCGCAAATAATGTTACAGTAACAAGCTGGAACATTTTTCCGGATACATCAAAGGCCGGAAGATCCATATAGGGGAAAAGATAAATTCCTACTGCAACCATCAGTAAAAACTGAATGATACAAATGATAAGATAGGTAAATGTTTTTCCTAAAATATGAACAAAATAGGGAGTAGGGCTTATTCTTGCTCTTACACTTGTTCCCTGGCTTTTTTCCTTCACCAGATTGATGGATAAAGGAACTACAATAAAGAAGATCGCAAAAAGAGTCCAGGCGGGAACGTTGTGCTGAACAGAATTCGGCATGACGTCCATTGCACCTTTCTTTGGTGTGATTTCCTTAAAGCTGATCAGGTTTTTATTTTCATCAAGATTTTCTGTTGTTCCCAGTTGCTCCTGGAATGCTTTGTAAATCTTTTTATTTTCAATCTCAAAAACCATTTTGTTGACAGAATTCATTACTGAGTTTTTGAATCCTGCATTAGTAGCAGGGTCAAAGTACAAATGAATTTCTTTGGCCTTTGGAGCTGCTGTTTTTACTTTTGCCGAATCTCCTTCCAGTCCGAATGAACTTACAATGGTCTGAACTTTAGAATCAATATTGGAATTTAAATCTTTCGTTAAATTATCAGGAATGACGATCGCCATCTGGTAATCTCCGGAAAAAACAGCATCCTGAGCAGACTTTTCATTGAAATTGGTCAGCAGCTGAAACGTTTTGCTGTTTTCCAGTTCTGCTTTTATATTCTTTGAAACTTCAGACTTGTCATTGTCAATGAATATAATCGGAATCTTTGATCCTTCAAGGTTTTTAAAGGTAGAATCCTGAATAAGGGTAATGGTAACAATCAAAAGCAGCGGCATCACAAAGATGATGACAATCCCTCCGATATCTCTTTTCAACAGAAGAATTTCTTTAATAAAGCTTCTCCACAGTTTATACAACAACATCTCTTAATTCTTTTCCGGTTAATGAAATGAAAACATCTTCAAGGTTTTCAGCACTTGCTACTCTGTTCACCAATTCTTCAGGAGTTCCTACTGCATGGATCTTTCCATGGTCTATAATGGCAATTTTAGTACAGAATTCTTCTGCTTCCGAAAGGTGATGGGAAGTATAAATAATGCAGGTACCCTGTTTATTTAAATTTAAAAGATAGTCAATAATTGCTTTTTTAGACTGAACATCAACTCCTACGGTTGGTTCATCTAAGAATAGAACTTTAGGATTGTGAAGCGTTCCGGCAATGAGGTTGCATCGGCGTTTCATTCCACCTGAAAATTGTCCTACCTGTTTGTTGGCAAACTTTGAAAGCCCCATGATTTCCAGAGATTCATCAATGACCTTCTTAAGCTGGTTATGCTTTAAGCCATATAGACTTCCAAAAAACATCAGGTTTTCTTTGGCTGTAAGCGTTGGGTATAATGCATATTCCTGAGGCACAATTCCAATAATCTGTCTTATTTTAAATCCATCCTTGTGTGGAGATAAGCCATTGATTGAAAATTGTCCTGAAGTAGGTTTTATCAGTCCAGAAAGCATGGAAATCAAAGTTGTTTTTCCTGCTCCGTTGGGTCCGAGAATTCCGTAAATTTCATTTTTACTGATATTCAAAGAGATATCATTTACAGAAAACTCATCAGAATTTTTGTACTTCTTATATAGGTTTTTAATTTCGATCATATTTTCTGCCATATCAGATCGCTTTTCTCAGTTTTTTATAGAAAGCTTCTTCCAAATCTGCAATATGAAGCATCGTTTTTGAAAGTTCATTGTAGATATTACTTTTTGAGTTTCTGTTTTTGTACACTCTGGCAATATCTACGGCAAAGTCTCGCCAAAGGTCACCAATAGCAGTGATTTCTTTGGATAATTCTTTTAATTCATCATTTTTAAGAATCACAGATGCTTCCTGAAGAAATGCTCCGTAGATAAATCTGAAACCTCCGCCTCCTGTTCCGATTTCTTCCTGCATTCTGATTAGCTGTCCCAAATAATGATTGGTTACTTTCGTTCCTTTCTTTTCTGCCCATTTCGGGATGCTTTTTGCGACCCATCTCATGGCTTTTACCCCGATAAGCGGTACCGGAGCCAGCATGTTTTTGCAGGTGTCTTTGATCCCTTTTTTGATGGCTTCTTCAAGGTTTACATTTTCCGGAACATAAACAGGGTAGTACATATGTCCTTTTGGAGGCAGCGCTCCTTTGGCGTATCTTACTTTTTCCAGTTCTGCTTCGGAAAGGGAAGTGGTATAATCCATCACAGGGTCACTGATAAGGAATTTCCCGTCTTCTTTTCCATACACTACAAGATTGTGGGCATTGAAGTGGAATTTATATTCTTCAGGGAAATAGGTAAGGTTAAAAACGCCTACCTGAAGTCCTGTAGGAATATTTTGTTCCAAATTTCTCTCAAGAGCTTTTTGGGCGTCTTGAGGATTTGAGAACTTCTCTCTTTTTATTTTAATTCCTAATCTTTTTGCTGCTTTGCTGAAAATGGCACCCGGCATAGGACGATAGCTGAAGCCCGGAGCAAAATTCACCTTTAAAAAAGGAAGATAGACAAAAAACAATCCGGAACCGATCCCGAAGATCATGGGTTCACTTAGTTTCAGGCCTTTATTAAGCAGTAGATTAGAAGCAACACCGTTTTCGCAATGCGCAGTCTGATGGTGTTCAAAGTTTAATTTCATTTGCTGATTGTATCTTTTCATGGGTCAAATGGAACAGGCAGTATATCGCCTTATTTCATTTATTTCCCGTTGAAGTTTTTTAATTCATCCACTGAAATCCCGAATGCTTCGGCATATTTTTTCAGTGCAGTTTCGCTTAGTGTGTTAAATACTTTGGGCTTAAAATGTCTCTTTACCCTCCATTGCCACATTCCAACATAAGAAGAAAGGACACCCAGATCCATTTTATTCAGTTCCATAAAATAAACAATAGGACTTACCTTATGATTGGCAACATTTTGTTTTGCTTCCTCAATTCTTTCATAAATAAGTTCCATCGATTCATCCAGAGCAGCTTTCTTGGCATCCCAGCCGGTACTGTTCGCTGTCGTGTAGTTGTCATTCTCGTCCGTCACATACAGAACTTCAGTCATGTTGGCGGATTTCAGGTTACTTTCGTCTTGAGGCAGGTCTTGTTTTTTCATCTAAATAATGTCAATTTTTTTAGATTCCAGATGAAAAAATCTTCACCTGTTTTCTGATTCTTATAATCAGGTGGCTAAAATAGTGAAAATACATTATATGTAAATCATATTAAATCTGAGGGAGCTACTGCTTTGACACAGAGGCTATACCAAAACTATTCCATGGATACTGATGATCCAATCTGATTATGTAAATTGCAGATTTTTATAAAATTTTGTTAATTATCAGGGATGTATTTTTTATTTGATTGTTTTATCTATATTTGTTTGTGTTAAACAACAAAAACTAATAATCAACAACAAATTAAATTTCATGAAAAATTTAAAGTTACTTACAAAAAATGAGTTAAAAGAAGTGAAAGGAGGGCTAACTGCTTACATTTCATGTGCTAATGGAACCAATGGTCAAATCCGTAATGTGAATGTAAATACTGATATTGCTTCTTCTGCAGAGCAGATTTGCGGTGGAAATGATTATGAGGTGATTATCTAAGGATATTCAATACCTCAGATAAAATCTAATTATACTTTATTGTTTTATGAAAAATAAAACCTTTAAGTAAAAATAATAGGCGGGACAGAAATGTTCCGCTTTTTTCTTGTTTAAAGCTGTTTCTCCCTGATGATCAGAGTTTCACAGATTTTAATAATGTTTCACGTGAAATAATTCCTCTTGTGAGGATGTTTTTGATTTGTATTGTATTGGTTTTCAGCTGTATTGTGGTATGTTTGATTTAGTCTGAAAATATATAAAAATGATTTTTTTTATTGTAAAACAGTTATAGTCAATTCAATAGAGGTGAGCTTTAGCTCACTTGCAAAAAGAAAAAGATTAACTGGCTTTAGCCAAAACCTATATTTTAAACACAAATGGTACCAATGAATTGCACAAATATTCACAAGCCATAAGATCAAAAATAAAAAAGCTGCACGTTTCTGTACAGCTTTTATATCTATGTTGAATTGATCTTTAAGATGTTACTTCCTGAATAAACAGGTTGATTTCCGCTCTAATCAATAATTCATCATTATGAAATGTTTCACAGAAGATATGACAGATGTTCTCGAACTGAGAAATAAGTGAAGCCCTGGAAATGATTTTATCATTTACTTTCGGAAGGGCAAAAACTTCAATCTTCTTGATATTGGTAATAAACCCTATCACTTTTGTATCTGCTTCAGGATTTTCAAAGAAGCTTTGTCCAAGGATAGATGAGCAGGTTTGTGCCAGATTTTCAATTAATCCTGCTTCAGCAAACTCATTGTTGTGAACAAATATATTATCTTCTTTTATTTCAAAGGAAGTCACTACTTTTTCTTTGGTCAGTTCCAGGATATAGTCTGCCATTAGCATCGGTTCGCGATGCGGTAAAAAGTTGTGTATATTGATGATATTCTCTTCCTTTATTTCCATTTACAGTTTATTTTACAGCGGTTTTCATTTGAGATTTTGCAATCACTTCACCGTTCAGTTTCGTAACGATATCTACCAGAGTCACACCCATTACTTCATTAAGGATTGTTACTTCAGATATCAGATGATCTCCTGTTTTGGGCAGTGTTTCAGCTTCAAATGATTTAATAGCTCCAATATATCCGGTAGGAGCATCTTTTCCCAGCAGATAATATTTATATCCGGTATGCAGTGCAACGCTCTGTGCCTGATGCTCAATCAGTCCCGAAGCCTGAAAAAAACCATCCTGGATAAAAAGATTATCTTCTTTGATCTCAAAACCGGATAAAAGATGGTTTTCAGAATATTCTGATAACTCATGCACCATCACAAAAGGAAACCGTTGCGGAATAAGGCTTTCTACAAAATCTTTATCGGAAGTCGGAAGTCTGTTTTCCATTAGCAAACAGTTAATAGAGCACAAGAATAAGCGAATCTTCCACTTTCAGGGACGCAAAGAAGTACTTTTTCTCCCTTTTTCAATGTTCCGGAATTCATGAGTTCTTCAAGGGCAATAAATATAGATCCTGCTCCGATATTTCCAACTTCAGAAAGGTTATAGAACCATTTTTCTGCAGGGAAATCCATTCCTTTTTTAGCAAATTCTTCCTTCAGTCCGTCTTTGAAATATCCTGAAGAAATGTGAGCCAATACGTGGTCAATTTTTTCCGGATCCAGATTGTGTTTGTCGAAGGAAGATCTTAAACTTTCCGCTCCTTTTACAAGAATATATTTATCAAGGATTTTAGTATCCTGTTTGATGGCAAAGATAGATTGCTTCAGCCATTCATCAGAAGGGTAATCCGCCCATGATTTCAGGCTTCCGTCTTCCAGTTTGTCACATCCGGCATACATACAAGCTTCAATTTCATGTGCATAAGAATAGAAATCAATGAATTCCACTTTTAAGGAAGTGCTGTTTTCTCTCGGTTTATTTTCTAAAAGGAAAGCTCCTGCTCCATCAGAAAGCATCCATCTCAGGAATTCTCTTTTGAAAGCAATGATGGGTCTTTCTTCCAGTAATTTTAAATTTTCAGCCTCATGGTTGAATTTATCAGCAGTCATCCATGCAGACATTCTTTCGGAACCTGCACATACTGCATTTTCCTGTACACCGGCTTTTACAGAAAGGAATCCATAGTTCAGGGCATTCATCCCTGAGTTGCAAAGACCTGTGGAAGTATTAATCTCAATAGATTTTCCGATGTTCAGTTCACCATGTACCATAGAAGCGTGAGAAGGCTGGATCTGGTCTGGCGAAGTAGTTCCTACGGATAATAATTTCATATCTTCCTTTTTGAAATTTTCGTCAAAAAGTCCTTCAATTGCTTTTGCAGTAAGCTGCGCATTAGAGTGTGTAGGATTTCCCTCTTTGTCTAAAGCGTAGTATCTTGTTGTGATTTTATTATTTCTTAGGATAAGTGATTTTGCTTTAGATGGCGCATCATTGATAAGCCCAAGATAAGTCTCCATTTCATCATTCGCTACCGGCTCATTGGGTAAGTATTTTGATGCTTTTGTTATAAATACGTCGTACATTCTATTTTAAATTAATTCCTTGTAAATATCTTTTTTGTTTTTGTCTTTTAAACCAAAATATAGGGGTTGTAAGCAGGTGTAAAACCAAAACGACAGGTGAGATAATCCATATCGCTGCCATCAAATATACCTTAAAGAATTTTATCAGCAATGGGCGTTTCTCTTTTTTCTTTATAATCAGATTAGACCATACAGTGAAAATTTTATTTCCTACCTTTTCCACGCGTACTAAAAACGCACGGATTTCAATGGCTCCGTTTTTCACAAGATCCGGCTGTAAATTATTAAGGTCATTATTATTAAAATGTCTTTCAATAATCTCGCCATACTTTACCGAGCCTGTAATTTCTTCATCAGAAACCCCCGCAGCGGGAAGCATTCCGGATTTTTCTTTCTGTCCTGTTGTAAGCCATCGAAGGATAGTTAATACACTCGTATAATTGTCATGTCTGTCTACCAGTGCAATATTCCCTACAAGTTTAGCTTGTAAATCTCTTAAGTATACCTTTAATTTCTCCTGCGAGAGCATCCACATATTTCTGGTTCCGGAAATAGTGACTACAGGTGTATCTTTAAGAATACGTTCTGCATAACCACTCTTTAAAAATGAAATGATAGGAATGGATGGTGTGAGATACCATACCTGATACCCGAAAAGAATAAGGTCATACTTTTTGTTCAGAATTTCTTCCGAAGGAGGCAGAATTTCTTTTGGAATCTGTAAATAAGACTCTGGAAAGGTATTGAAAAAAACATCTCCTGGCCAGGGAAAAGGAAAATCTTCCTTTAGCTGAATATTATAATAAGTTACATCGTATTTTTCCTTCTGAGCTTCAAAAGGTTTTGCAATGTTCCTCACAATATCTTCGAGTTGTCCGGTTTGTGAATAATATATGACAAGTATATTTTTCTTCATTAGTTTTCTTTAGCGTTTACAAAAGTATGTTTTTCATATTTATTATTTAGTTTTAAATACTTTTAATGATTCAGAACTAAATTCTAGTATATAATTTTCATTTTCAAACGAAGCATTCTTTGTATTGACAAAAATAATGGTGTCAGGAAGATCCTGAATCTCATTAAGGTTGAAATCATCATGCGAGATCAAAAGAACATCAATCTTTTTATTCACCTCCGAAAGGTCTTTTATATACTGTATTTTTCTTCTTTTTACCAGGTAGCTGTGCGCGGCTATTGCTCTTTTTTCATCACTTTTTATCAGAGAAAAAATTCTTCGGCTGGCCTGATATAAAGTCAATAATGCATCTTTTTGTCCGAAGTCATCCGCCATGTGAAGGATGTTGGCTTCATTGGAAATATGCTTATTCAGTTCGAAATATACTGATTTTTTGGTGTTGAAGTCTTCTTTTACTTCATTTACTACTTCACTGTCTTTATAAAGATAGCTCAGGAATAATTTATTTTTAAAATAATTTTCATCCTCGATTTCTTCTCTCAGTTTTGCAAACTCTTCCCTGAAATAAGCGTTGATCTTCTTTGTTCTTTCAGAATAGTTTTTTCCGAAACTCATATCGTCTTTGCTGATTCTGCTGCCTACTTTTACAGTAATGCTTCCGTTATAGATAATAAAATCTCCTTTTGGTAATACTTCAGAATTGCCATGAATGTAAAGCGGAAGGATATCCAGTTCAAACTGCTCAGCAAGATAAAATGCACCCTTATGGAATCTTTTGACATCATTGGTATATGAACGCTCTGCTTCAGGGAAAACAACAAGAGAATATCCCTGTGCGATTTTTTCCTTCAGCTTATCCATTCCATTCTCAATTCCCTGGGAAACCGGATAGAAGCCCAGTGCCTTTACCAGTTTTCCGAAAACAGGAGAATCGTATACCCAGTCATTCACCAGATAGATGATTTTATGAGTAGCCATGGCAATCGCCAGAGTATCTAAGAAAGAAGTATGGTTGGCAATAATAACGGCCGGCTTGCTGAAGTCTTCAGCGGTGTTTTTAATGACTCTTTTCTTTACAAAAGGTGTTATATAAAGTACCGATGTTAAAAATTTAGCCAGAATCAGTTTGATGATGTCTAGTGTTTTTCCTTTCGCGTTTTTAATAAATAAACTTCCGAAAGCTGAAAATATTAATCCACCCAATCCGTAGTATAAAAACGAAAACACGGCCCTTAAAAATAACCTGAGGGTAATGGGTGATAAACCTTTTTTTGCCCGGTTGATAATGAATAATCTGAACCAGAAAGGATATAAGGTAGAAGTGATGATGATCACGGAGAACATTCCGATCAGGGCTACTAATGCTAAAGAATGCAGCGCAGGATGCTTGGCAAAGATCAGTGAGCCAATGGAAAGAATGGTGGTGAAAACCGCAAGAATGATGGATGTTCTGTAGGTTGGCAATTCATTTTTTCCTGTTGTGTGCTCTTTTTGCATAGCCTGTGTCAGGAAGATACTGAAATCATCCCCCACTCCAAAGACCAGTGTACATACTACAGTACTGAAAATATTGAGCTCTAATCCTAGGAAATAAAGTATCCCCGCTGTTACAATTCCCGTTAAAACAATCGGGAACATGGTAAGAATGGTGAGTTCAAGATTTCTGAAGAACACAATTATGGTAAGAATAATTGCTAAAAGAGAATAATTGATCAGCGTATTGAAATCTCTTTTCAGCAAGCCGAGGAAATTTTCGTTCATCTGCTGGCGATCAATCGCAAGAGCATCATGTTTCTTTTCAATATCTTTAATAAAAGCATCTCTTTTGTTTTCGTCCACTTTTACCACATTGGAAACGGTGTAAAAACCATTTTCACTGCTCATGAACTCTGAGATCTGAAGAGCCTTTATCTTTTCATAGTCTTTCAGGCTTAATGAAGTATAGTTTTTATGCAAAGCTTCATTGAAGGTATCAAAGGCTGAACCGTTGAATCCAAATTTATTCCCGTTACTGATCAGCTCAGAAATAGTCTGATTCTTTTTAGAGTCATTCCAGAAGCTGTTCCATTTCTCAATCTTTTTTTGCTGGTCTTTTTCCGAAAGAACAATGCTTCCGATAGAATTGTAACTTAATATTTTACCCTCTTTTTTCTCTTTTTCAAGGAAGCTGCTTAACTCAGAATTTCGGGTTAATGCCTGCTCTTCAGAATTTCCATAAGAGATGGTGTAAATAGATTTTGAAGTAATATCAGAAAGCTTTTGCAGTTTGGCTTCACTTATTTTCAGATCTTTTGGAATATAATTAAGGTCGCCAATATCTTCATTAAAACCTACATGTCGGAATCCGAACAAGCAGGCAAGAATGATGACAGAGCATCCTATAATCAAAGGCTTGTTTTTCTCATAAGGGTAAGATCCTATTTTGTCGATGAAATTCGTGTTGAGGTGTTCTCCTTTTTCTTTTGGTTTATACAGCTGAGGAACAATAATCAATGCTGAAACTGAGGAGAGAATAACGGTGATAGCAGCAAAAAGTCCCAGGTCTTTCAATGCCTCAGAACGCACGAAAACCAGACACAGGAATGAAACGGCTGTCGTTGCACTGCTCAATATAATAGGCTGGGTGATTTCCTTATAAAGCTCTTCAATATTATTGTTGTGCTTATAATGAGTAAGAATATGGAGGGCATAATCTATCGTAATCCCAATCAGAATAGCGCCCACACTTAATGAGATTGCTGAAATTTTATCTTTAATAAAATAAAGGACCAATAAGGCAAGAAGTACAGA
Organism: Chryseobacterium indologenes; assembly: GCF_018362995.1. Taxonomy (NCBI): domain Bacteria; kingdom Pseudomonadati; phylum Bacteroidota; class Flavobacteriia; order Flavobacteriales; family Weeksellaceae; genus Chryseobacterium; species Chryseobacterium indologenes. The sequence goes on along the minus strand of NZ_CP074372.1, from coordinate 3,009,202 downwards.
GAATACTGTTGGTAAAAAGACAATGATGGGAGTAAAAAAATTCCTGAAATAATAGATCAGAAGGATCAAAAGAACCGTCATAGAGATTACTACCGTATTCTGAATGTCTTTTTTGATCTGTTTGGCATTGGCTACGGCAATCACCGGAGAACCAAAATAACTGATTTCTGTTTTTCCTTTGAACTGTTTGTTAATGCCGTCTTTTATTGAATTGAGCTGGTCTACAAAAACTTCATTGGCTTTCGTGTCATTGCTTTTATTTTTAGGATCAATAAAAAGTAACAGGTTTTTTCCGTCTTTGGTTACAATATAGCTGTCTTCAAGCTTGAAATCCTTGCTGATATTTAACGCGTTTAATTTTTTAATCCCTAAAAAAGTAAGTCCCAAGGGGTCTTTTTTTATAAATTCTTTTGTCACAAGACTTGTGGGAGAAACCAGCGAAATGTAATTATTCTCTACCTGCTTGGCAATGCTGTCTTTCTGAAGTTTGCGGTCTATTTCCCTGTAATCATTTTCATTAAGGAATAATGGTAAGTTTTGACTGACGAAATCAAATGTTTCCGAAATCTCATTATCATTCACTTTGCCCTGAACAGAACCTATATATTTTTGTAAAGGCTCTATTTTCTGTAAAAAAGTATCTGCCGTTTCGGAAAGCTGGAAGCTGTCTTCACCGGATTTATTCTCTATAATAACGATGATCTTATCCGAAAAATTAAGCTGCTTAAGAACCTTGGCTGTAAGATCAGATTTTTCATTTTTAGGAATGATCTGGTTGATATCTTCCTCAAAATTGATTTTTGATGCAAAAAACAGGCAAAAAACAGCAATTCCTAAGGCTGTAAGTACAGATAGGATTTTATTTCTGGAAATCAGATAATATAAAAATATAAAAAAACGATGCATTGCATGTAAATCAAGTCTGCAAATTTAATTTTTTAAGCATTAGTTCAAAATAGTTGGAGAGAAGTTTTGACTGAAAATCAATAAAATATTCTAGGAAGAATGAAAAAATATTCTACTTTTGCAAAAGTTCCCCTTTAGAAAAATGTATTTTAAATCACAATTATTATTAAAAAAATAAGAATCTGTTTTAGATATGTTGAAAAGAAATGATGAAAAAATAAACGGATTTCTATTTGTAATAGTACTTCCGCTTCTGCTGTTTGCCATGTCTTATTATGGATTTGAATCTTCCTATACAAGACTGAAAACATCAGAAACAACTCCCGACTTCTTATTTTCCTCGGTATACGCCTACAGGGTAATTCCCAATTACCTGAGTGTGCAGATGACAGATCTGATGTATAACCTGATCAATGGTCCTCTTTCTTTCTTCAAAGATTTTCTGACAAAAAACGGAACACCTTTTTATCATGGACTTTTCCTGATGAATAGTGTGTTTTTCATTGGATGCTCCCTGATCTTAGATGCTGTATTTAAACTGAAGTCTATAGGTCTTCTGCTTAATCTTAATGTAAGAAGAATTATTCATCTTTTATCTGTTTTTTTTATCGTAATTACTCAGTATGCACCGACAAATTGTGATACCATTGCACTTTTCTGCTATCTGGCTGGTGTGTTTTTAACCCTGAAATATTTAGATACAAGAAAAAATGTATTCTTTTTTGCTCTCATTGGTCTTATCGTGATCTCTACCTTGGTAAGAGAGACCGCCTGTCTGAATATTGCTTTTTTTGCTGCCGTATTTTTCAATATTGACGAATTGAAAAAAGGGAATTATCAGGTGATATGGAAAATAATACCGCTGGTTGTTGCTTTTCTTGTTCCTTATCTGGGATTAAGAGCTTTTCTTGTTCAGGATGAAACAACGTTTGTAGAAGGTTTTTATATCAACAGGAACTTTTCCAGTCCTTTCAATCTTGCGGGATTGATCTTTGCCATCATTGTGATTTACTTTATATACAGGCTTTGTATTGACGAAGAAAACAGGTCTGTTTTTGGGAAATATTTTTTCTTTTCAATTCCTTACCTTATCATGATCACTTTAGTAGGATTGTTTTGGGAGGTGAGACTTTTTCTGCCATTAATTCTAACGGGAATTATCACAGCATATCATCAGTTTAAAAAAACATCAGAGATTTAGCATGAGTTTATTACACCCATATTATATTATTGCAATCCTCTATATGCTGTTCTTCAGTATTCAGGAGGTCTATGGAAAGAAGGTTGATAAAAAATGGTTCTGGTTCCTTGCTGTGTATTTCATTATTATTGTCGGGCTTAGAAATGAGGTAGGTCCTGACTACGGAAGTTACAAAGGAATTTATATTTACTCTGACACCAAAAGCTATTACAGTATATTTATGAAGATGCTCCATATGGAAGGATCTGAAAACCTGGATGTAGAATGGCTTTACACGCTGATTAATAAAATACTCCTCAATTTTTTTAACGCACCTTTTTATATGTTGACTCTGGTCATTGCTATTTTTGCGATGATCTTTAAAGTAGAATATACAGAAGACAATACGTTTTATCCATTTACTTTTACCCTTTTTATGTTTATTCCCAACTTTTTTATCGGAGAAAGTGGGCAGATCAGACAAAACCTGGGCACCTTTATCGTTTACTTTGCGATACGGTATATCAAAGAACGGAAATTCTGGCATTATTTATTTTTTATATTCATAGGATCGGGTATACACAGTGTATGTTATTTATTCCTGCCTATGTATTGGCTGGCTCGTGTCCCACTGAACAAAACGGTGATGCTGATTATGATCATAGGCTCTGTATTTCTATCTCCGTTTGAAATATACAGGAGTTTTGGCGGTTTCCTGGATGGGATGGCATCAAACAGTTCGCTTGTAGAAGGTTTCAACGGATATATGGATGAAACAGTACAGCGATTAAATGGTGGCATCGGGATCCCGGAGGTGATGATGGCGATTCTGACCTTCTTCCTTTTTGTCTTTGATACTAAGATGAAAGAGCTTTACCCTTATTATGAATACCATAGAAACTATGCTGTGATTGGGATTTGTATGTACTTTATCTTTAGAAATAACCCTATTTTCTCATCGAGGCTTGCAGGAGCGTTCATCGGGTTCTCATATATAATTATTCCGAATGCCATGTATGTTGTTTCAGCGAGGACCAAGAACATGATTTATGCATTTATTATTTCACTCGTTGTCTTCAATTTTGTCGTCTTCTCACTCTTTAATAATATTAAAGCGGGGCGATTTTCGATAGACCGTTATCAAAACCACATTCTTCCATAATATTTATAAGATGAAAATATAAAGACAGCTTTTTAGCTGTCTTTTTTTGTAAAAAGGTTGTTCATGTTTGTACCGTTTATTAGTTTTGTTTTGAATTATTAATATCATAATTCGAATATGTTATTAATATTTATAAAATAAATCTCTTTTTGTTGAAATAGGCTTAAAAATTGTATTTGGATAATGACACTAAATTATAAGGTATGAAAAGGTTAGCTGGAAAATTAGCGGCAGTCTTCTGTCTGATACCATTCAGTATTTGTTTGAAAGGTAATATCAGAGGAAGTCTTTCTTTGGGTGAGCATATAAGAGCAATATCAGTTGCTAAAAATGTGGACTCACTGGTCAGGCCGGCGTACGAATTGAAAAAAAAATTTCTTCCGGATTGGAAAAAAGCACCCAATAGCTACATCTTTGACCCCGGTCAGAATAGTGAAGGCTTGCTGGTTCCGGTAAAGAAAGCATATGCGATGTGGGAAGGAGGCGGATATCTCAACGGAAATGGGATTCCGGCAGGAACAGTAACTGCAGATGTACTTTGGGAAGATGCTCATGGTCTCATAAAATCCGGAGTAAATTATGCTCTCGAAATAATAGGGACAGGTCAGGATGCTAAGATCAAAGTTCCTATTAACAAAACAAAAGAAGGAAATGCAGTGGTTGCCTTTAAAGTAAATGGTGAAATCTATTGGAGCTGGCATATTTGGGTTACTGACGATCCTACAAATGGAGCAACCTACCGAAGTTTCAATCCTGTTAAAAGAATGAAATCAGACGGAACAACCGAAGTGATTCCAGATACAGATTGGAAATGGATGGACAGGAATCTGGGCGCACTTACAAGTTCTATCACCGCATCAGACTGGAACAAAAGTATAGGACTTCTTTATCAGTGGGGAAGAAAAGATCCAATTCCGCCATTGGTTACCAGAGGAAATGATTTCTATGAGGCTTCAGGATCTATAGGAAGAGTCAGACATAGAGGAGCAAAAAATATGACCAATGCTGTGAGTATTGATGATCTTAGAAAATTTGTCTTACTTTCCGGGGCAGAGGTAACCAATAACTTAAGGCTTTCTGTGAAGAATCCGCTGAGTCTTATCTATGTCAATAAGGAAGATAATTCCGGCCAGGCTTATTACAATAATAATGTCAATCTGCCTGTCAATTGGTTTGGGAAATCTACAACCTTGCCTACTAACCGGCTTTCAGAGCTTAATCTTTGGTCTGATAATGCACAGGGAAAAATAGAAGCTGTTTACAATACCGATGACAAAGCAAAACCTTATCGGGATAAATCTTCATATGACCCATGTCCCAACGGATGGCGTATACCCTCTATGCTGGTAGCAAATCTGGCCTCCGGATCTTATGTGGATGATATCAGAATAGACTTTTCACCTTTCGGCGTAAAAACCAATATGGCGAAAAATGTTTTTGAAACCAATAAATACCATATTGTAAAACCTACCAATGCGGGAATTCCTGCATTCATGACAGGGTTTAAGGTGTATCCTAATCTTGGTTTTGATCTTTCTGCAGTTGGAGGATACAATATGGGAATCTTTCCAGGAAATGGCCAGCTTATCAGAGGGGCTCATGCGGGACAGTATAGTGATCAGCATCATATTGCATTGTGGACGGCTACCATGGCACGGCAGTTTGATGCTTCTCCCGCTGTTACCGTTAGAGGACTTTCTATGATTCCGGATAAAACGCAGCCTGATATTCCGGACGCCAATTATCCCAATGTCAAAGGGCGTTATTATTACTTTCCTATGTCGGTAATGTATACCTCAGATGCCAACGGATGCAGATGTATAAAAGATCCTTTATATCTTGTCAATGATTATGATTTTCCTACAGAATATCTGCCTGCAGCCACAGAATATAAAGATGGAATCGACAACCCCAATACTTACCAGATTGTTAAAAGCGGAACCGCTGCCGTCATTGAAATACCAGTAAGTAAGGCATTTTCAGTACAAAGTCAATTGTTGAATAATGCAGAAATACTAAACTCTTCTAATTTTAATAATTTAAAAGGAAATGTTCTCTGGACTACGAATACCGGTCTTATCAGTAAAATTTCAATAGTCAATCCGTCACCTTCGTCACTGCAGGATCTTACTAATTCAAAAATAGCTGTAGAAATAGCTCCTAATCAGAGCGGAAATGCTGTGGTAACCCTACATAACGGTAGTATATCAGCTGCGGTGTATTGGAGCTGGCATATCTGGGTTACAGATTCTCCTGTACAATCTTACACTTATACTACAGAATCTCCGGAAGTCGTGACAAATTATGTAAATTATGTGAATAAAGCAGATGTGATATTGCAGACTACTTTTATGGATCGTAACCTTGGGGCAACAGATGCTTTTCCTAACGTTGCGAATCCTCTCGCACCCACCGCCGAAGAGCTGATGAAGATCCGGGCTTCTACGGGATTACATTATCAATGGGGAAGAAAAGATCCTATTCCTGCTTTCCAAAATGCAGATGACAGAAGTTTCTACAATATTTCTTTAGGAACTGCTGCTGCCAATGGAACTGTTTCCTACGCCGCACTTACTCCGGCTGATTATAACAATCTTTCCGGTAGTTATATTGTTCCTTACAATACCTATGCTGCTGCATCAAACGTACAGATTACAGACAAGCCGGTAGATAAGATTTCCAAGATACTGTCTTATTCCGTTAAAAATCCTTTGGTATATATGATTCCGAGTACGTTTGCTCCTTATAACAGCACAACTCCTAACTATACCAACGGAACAGACTGGCTGGCAACGGAACCAAATCTGGCGCCTGACAGATGGGGAAGAGGAGGAGAGAAATCTCCTTTCGATCCTTGCCCGGCAGGCTGGCGAATTCCCGATCTGATGAATGTTGCTTTGGTTTCAGGAAGTGATTTCGGGCAGACTCCATGGTATAAAAAAGATAAAAATATAGCCACATCATATACTATAGCAAATGATTACTTAGGAACCAGAGTGAGAAATTCAACCAACGCCACCGTAGGATATATGTTTAATAATCCTGCATATCCTTTAGGAAACTACCCTGATTCCGGATCAAGAGGTTTCAGAAGTGTGATTGCCAATCAGGCGGCTCAGGGAACTTTTAATATCCTTAATTTTCAATACCCGGCGGTGTGGACGTCAGCTTTAAATTCAAATTATTTGGGAAGACCGGTTAATGTCCTTTTTGATGCTGCTTCTACTACCAACAGGATGATAGCTTTTCATGATAACAATGATCCGTATTTTGGTACGGGATGCCGATGTGTGAAAATAGAATATGATGCAAATGGTAATGAAGAAGGACCTGCCTCAAGAACCATAGTAATTCCTGGCGGCTCAACATTAAGTACGGCTAATGCAGCACTTAAAATGACTGATAATAAGATTTCTTTATACCCAAGTCCGGTTTCTAATATTCTCTATATCAAGGCTACGGAGAATAAAGAATATCGTTACCAGATTTTTAATGCTTTAGGGCAGCTTGTGAAATCCGGACAGTTTATAAATAATCAGACAGATGTGTCATCCTTAAATGCAGGAGTGTATCTGCTAAGGATAAATAATTCGGAAGCAGTTGTCAAAATTTTAAAACGATAAATTCCGAAGAGGAAGATTTAAAAAGCAGAATGAGGTTTCTTGTTCTGCTTTTTTATATATAAGCATATCTCTTACGTCTATGATGGCTGATGAAAAATTCTATATCATAAAATGTGGATAACTATATAACGCTCTAAAACCTATACTACAAAGGACTTGATTCTTTAAAAAATGGTTGCTGAAAAGGGGTATAAACCAGCTGAATTGTTAAATTAAACCCGTTTTACAAAAAGTATATAATAAAAAAGCTTTACTTTTGCAAAAATTTTTAGTTAGAATGTCGAAAAATTTAGTAATCGTAGAGTCCCCGGCAAAAGCAAAAACTATTCAGAAATATTTAGGAAAGGATTTTGAAGTGAAATCTAGTTTCGGGCATATCCGGGACCTTCCTAAAAAAGGAATGGGGATAGACCTTACTACATTCAGTCCTGATTACGAAGTTTCCGCAGAAAAGAAGAAATTGGTAACCGAATTAAAGGCTGCAGTAAAGAAAGCCGATATGGTATGGCTCGCTTCCGATGAGGACCGCGAAGGGGAGGCTATTGCATGGCACCTGGCGGATGAACTGAAGCTGAAGCCTGAAAACAGAAAAAGAATTGTTTTCCATGAGATTACCAAAAACGCCATTCTAAAAGCAATTGACAATCCTAGAGATATAGATCAGAACTTAGTAAATGCCCAGCAGGCAAGAAGAGTGCTGGACAGAATTGTTGGTTTTGAAATGTCACCCGTTTTATGGAAGAAAGTAAAACCGGGATTATCTGCCGGAAGAGTACAATCTGTGGCAGTACGATTAATTGTTGAAAGAGAAAAGGAGATTCGTGAGTTTAAACCAAAAGCAAGCTTTAAACTTGATGGAATCTTTTTAAATAAAACAGAGCAGGAAATAGCTGCCAAACTTAAAAAAGACTTCGAAAAAGAAGAAGAAGCAGAAAAATTCCTTGAGCAGGCAAAAACTACAGAATTTAAAGTTCTGAATGTTGAAACCAAGCCGGGTACACGTTCCGCTTCAGCTCCATTTACCACTTCCACACTACAGCAGGAAGCTTCCTCAAGACTTGGATATAATGTAACCAATACTATGCGTCTGGCACAAAGACTGTATGAAGAAGGATACATTACCTATATGAGAACAGACTCCGTAAACCTTTCTCAGGAAGCGATTGAAGGAGCTAAAAAACAAATTACATCAGAATACGGAGCAGAATATTCTTCTCCAAGAAATTATACTACAAAATCAGCTTCAGCACAGGAAGCCCACGAAGCGATCCGTCCTACGGATTTTGGAGTGAAAAGCATAGGAGATGCACAGCTGAATAAGTTATACCAATTAATATACAGAAGAACACTTGCTTCTCAGATGGCTAATGCCAAAATTGAAAAGACGGTGATCGAAATCGGGAATGCATCATTACCCCATCATTTTGAGGCTCAGGGAGAAGTAATCATATTTGACGGTTTCCTGAAAGCTTATGGTATTGTGAAGACAGAAGATGAAGATGAGGAGAACAATGATAAACTACTTCCAAAAGTAACTGTAGGAGAGATACTGAACTATAAAACCATTACCGCTACTGAAAAATTCACGAGACCAAGTGCAAGATATACAGAAGCCGGATTGGTGAGAAAGCTTGAAGAATTAGGGATTGGTAGACCATCTACTTATGCTCCGACGATTCAAACGATTCAAAACAGAGAATATGTGGATAAGAGAGAGATTGAACCGCATACCCGTGAAGTGATCAAAATGTCTTTAACAAAAGATAAGATCAAAAAAGTAGTTCTTGAAGAGAAATTCGGAGGCGATAAAAATAAATTCATTCCTACAGATATAGGTGAAGTGGTAAATGATTTCCTGACGGATAACTTCAGAGAAATCCTTGACTACGGTTTCACAGCAAGAGTAGAAGAAAGTTTTGACGAAATTGCAAGTGGTGATCAGAAATGGAAGGAGATGATGACGAATTTCTACTCAAAATTCCACCCGAGAATTGAAGATGTAGAAGAAAATGCTGACCGTGCAACTGGAGACAGACTATTAGGGGTAGATCCAAAAACAGGTAAAAATGTTCATGCAAGAATCGGAAGATTTGGAGCGATGATCCAGATTGGAGAAACTGATGATGAAGAAAAACCAATTTTTGCTTCCTTAATGACGGGTCAGAATATTGCAACCATTACTTTTGAAGAGGCATTGGAGCTATTCAAATTACCTTTCGATTTAAATGAAGTTGATGGACAGTCCGTTTCTGTAGGAGTTGGTAGATTTGGACCTTATGTAAAATGGGGAGAAACTTATATCAGCATTCCGAAAGGAGAAGACCCTCTTTCTGTAGATCAGAAACGTGCGGAGGAAATTATCAACGAAAAGAAAATTGCTGATGCTCCTATCGCAACTTATAAAGGAGAGCCCGTTACTAAAGGAACAGGAAGATTCGGACCATTTATCAAATACAAAGCTATTTTCGTAAATGTTCCAAAGAAATATGACTTTGAAAATCTTTCTCAGAGTGATATCAATGAATTAATTGATGCGAAGCTTGAAAAAGAAGCCAACCGATATATCCAGCAGTGGGAAAAAGAAAAAATTTCCATTGAAAACGGAAGGTGGGGACCTTTCATCAAATTCGGAAAAGCAATGTTCAAAATTCCGAAGAAAGCAGACGATACAAAATACGAAGCTGATGAATTGAAAGAACTTTCTTTAGATGAGGTTAAGAAATGGATTACAGATCAGGATCCCAAAGCTTTTGCAGAAAAGAAAAAACCTGCCGCTAAAAAAGCAGCCACAACTAAAAAAGCTACTACAACAGCGAAAAAGCCTGCGGCTAAGAAACCGGCAGCTAAAAAATAAATATTTTTTAATAAAATAGGAAAGCACAGATTTAGGTCTGTGCTTTTTTTATTTGTCATGACACAGGTTTTATGGATTTTGATTTTCATTGAAAATCATTAAAAAAAATAAAACTGGATAGAATAATATGTTAAATAAATTTCCCTATATCGAGAAATAACTTTGCGAATGACCATGATTACTTAGCTCTAAGTACAAATACGCAAATGGAAAATTCAGTAATAAGACTATGATATTCAGTGTTTTAATTCTTTAGTTTTACATCGTAATATTACAAACGGTGGAGCTCAGAAACCACTTTAAAAAACGAGGCGGATTCTGAAAAGCCAAACGAGTAAGAAAACAAAACTATAAAATCATGCCAGAATTTAAATTTAGCGAAGAAGCAATTTCGCATGCATTAGAAGCAGCAAAAAGATCACACGAAGACAGTCAGGCAAGTCGCCGTTCATCCGGGGCGGATTCAGACTTAAGCCTTGCCAACGCCAGCGCAGGGTATCTTCTTGTAACAGCAGAATGTATATCAATTACTGTTGAGAACAACAAAGTTTGTATCAACCTACCATTAGGTTTCGGGAAATATTGTTTCAGTATACCATTAAGTATTCCTAATGGAACAGCTGGCCAGGCTTGTTTATCTATCTGTACTACCTGGGGAATCCCAACAGGAATCAGAGTTACTATTATTATAGGTGGAATAACGATTATTAGTCAGTCATTCGGGAAATGCTAATCAGTTAACAACCGAATTAGAATAAAAGTCCGTCTCATGCAATGTATGAGGCGGATTTGTTTTTGCAAGTGTCATGAATAAAACCTTGTCAATGTTTAAAACTTTGACAAGGCTGATGAAAAATAAGGCTGAAAAAATACAAAACAGTTAACAAATGTTGATGGCTTTTTTGTGAACAAAAAGAATACACCCTATTCAGTTCCTATGTTTTTTGTATGTTTGTTATATCAAGCAATTAATAAATTATTATATTCAAATATGGATTTCGAAGACTTTATCATTTCACCAAGAAATTTTAAAACAGAAAACTGGCAGATAGGAAATCGGATTACAAAAGAGATCAAAGAAGACAGTATTGTTCTTTTGTTTGTGTCTGATTACAGAGGTGTGGGCGGAGATGCAGAAGTGCAAGATTTTACAGCGGTGAGAAATGAGTTTTATAAACTTTCGCAGATGGATTTTGAAATTCCTGTTGTAGATCTTGGAGATCTGGTGTCCGGGAAATCTGTTCAGGATACTCATTATATTTTGCAGGAAGTCTTGTCGGCATGCCATTACAAAAGAGCAATTCCGGTAATTGTGGGCGGCTCAAATGATTTTGCCTTCTCATTATTTTCTGCTTTGAACTTTCATCAGAAAAACATCAATTATACCCAAATCAGTAATATTATTTCCCTTCAACAGGGTGAAACAATTAACGAACATACTTTTCTGGGCAAAATTTTCGGTGCCAAGAATTTTTCCATTAAAAATTACCATCATTTAGGATATCAGAAACATTTGAATGAAATGGATTCTGTAAGACTGATCAAAGAAGTGGAGTTTGACATCGTCCGTCTTGCTGAAATGATGAATTCTACAGAAAAAACAGAACCTTTCTTCAGAAAAGCAGATCTTGTAACCTTAAATTGTGATGCTGTGGAAAGTTTCAGCGAACCTTTTTCTATGAATCCACAGGTCAATGGATTAAACAGAAGAGAGATTTGTGCCTACATGAAAGAAATCGGATTAAGTGAAAACCTGAAATCTGTAGGGATTTTTAATTATAATATTTATTCAGAAAATCAGTTGAACCACCAGCTTTTAGCACAGATGTTATGGTATCTGATTGAAGGAATCAATATACAGCATTCCCATCCGAAGGAAAGACATTATGAGCTGTTTTATGTTTTGATAGATGACAGACAATATGCTTTCAAGCGTGATACTTTCAGTAATTTGTGGTATTTTGGTGATGATGAAAATATAGAGAACTGCATTCCGTGTTCCAGAAAGGATTTTGATGAAGCTAAAAAAGGCTGGCTGAATGCAAGGCTGACGAAAATTTAATGTATGACAAATGTTCCCCCAAAAGTATCCATTATTGTTCCTGTTTACAATGTCGAAAACTATCTGACAAAATGCCTTGACTCTTTGGTGAACCAGAGTCTTTCCAGTATTGAGATTCTTGTAGTGAATGATGGGAGTAAAGATAATTCAGGAAAAATAATTGAAGAATATGCACAAAGATATCCGGAAAAAATAAAAGCTTTTACCAAAGAAAACGGAGGTTTAAGCGATGCCCGTAATTTTGGTATTGACAGAGCTGCCGGAGATTATATAGGTTTCGTAGACAGTGATGACTATGTTTCCGAAACAATGTTTGAAGAAATGCTTCTGTTAGGCGAGAAGCATCAGGCAAAAATGGTGATCTGCAATATTCAGAAAGTTGACGAAACAGGGAAAATTACCCAAAAACTGACTCAGCTTCCTAATATGTCCGAGAAAATAGTTCTTGAAAATAATTTTTCAGTGTTCTCGGATATCAGCTATTTTGCATGCAATAAACTGTTCAAAAAAGAACTTTTTAATCAGAGAAGATTTAAAAAAGGAGTTCATTTTGAAGATATTCAGCTCATTCCACAACTTTTACTGGAATGTGATACCATTGCACAGACCCAAAGTTTCCATTATCAATATCTTGAACGTACCGATTCTATTACAAAAACTCATACGGAAAAAGGACTTGATATGCTGAAAGCAGTGGCTGATGTGGAAAATGTATTTAATGAATCTCAGTATTCTCACAAAAAAGAGGAATTAAAAAACTTCCAGATTTTTGAAGGAGTTTATTCATTCCTGGCTTATCTGGCCTTTGTGAAAAAAGAGGAAATATTTTATAGTATGTCTGATCAGCTGGTCCTTTTTATGAAAGAAAGACAAATAAAAATTCAAGATATATTGAACTATAGTCGTTTTGGTAAGAATTATCTTTTATCTTTGCCTTTGAAGAAAAAAATTTTTTATCTGTTGTTTTTTGGAGGGCAGAAAAGATTGATAAGAAAATTGATTTAATAAACACAAATGTACGTACTATTGTTTCGAGCAATAGAAAATGATGATGAAGTTCTTATAAGTCCTGCATTATGAGTTTTTATTGAGAAATACAAGTGCTGAATAAGAAAGAATGAAAAATTTTGAATTGTTCTTAAGCGGATCGGGAATACCTATTTTCTATATAAAAATAGGACTTGGTTTCGTATTCGCCTTTTTAATTACCTTTTTCTCTATTCCTACCATCGTCAAGATCTCGAGAAGGAAGAACCTGATGGATGAGCCTGGGATAAGAAGTTCGCATCTTAGAGAAATTCCTAACCTTGGCGGAATTGCCATTTTCTATTCAATAGGAATCTGTGCTTCTATTTTTGCCTATGAGCTGTTTGACCTGTACAAGTTTTTATTTGCCTCATTGATTATTCTGCTTTACGTAGGGGTAATGGATGATATTGTTGTAATGAGGGCTTATAAAAAACTTGTTGCACAAATTGTAGTATCTTCTCTGGTGGTTATTGGCTCAGATATTAGAATAAGAAGCTTATTTGGAATATTTGGTGTGTATGAGCTGGAATATTTTATAAGTGTCCTGTTCAGTATCATTACCTTTATTATTCTGATCAATGCATTCAACCTGATCGATGGAATAGACGGATTGGCAGGTGGTTATTCTGTAATCTGCAGTGCTTTATTCGGAATAAGCTATTACCGGTTAGGAGAATATAATTATCCGCTGGTTGTATTATCTGTTGTAATTATTGGGACTGTATTGGCTTTCCTGTACTATAATCTGTCCAACTATCGTACCCGTAAAATATTTATGGGAGATACCGGATCCATGCTGCTTGGCTTTTTACTGGCCTTTACTTCCATTTGTTTCATAGATATTTTTATTGATAAAAACCTTGTAGATGTACCAAGATATCACCTTCAGTCTGCTCCTGTAGTGGCTGTAGCGATCCTGATTCTTCCGATCGTAGATACATTAAATGTAATATTCATAAGGCTTTATAATAAAAAGTCACCATTTGACGCAGATAAAAACCACATTCACCATAAGCTGTTAAAGCTAAATCTTACCCACAGGAGATCTACTTTTTATATCATTCTTTACTATTTGATGATCGTGGGGGTTGCTTATTATTTAAGACATATTAATGTCAATCTGTTATTATTGGTGATTATTTCATTAGGCTTTTTCGGAGCTTATCTGCCAGATTTGCTATATCGATTAAGAAATAACAAAAATTAACAATTAAATATTACTTTTGTAAACAATATTCAAATATGATGAAGAATTTTAAGTATTTATTTTTAATATTCCCTTTTTTAGTTACCTCATGTATCACAACAAAGGATGTGAGGTACTTGCAGCCAAGCGAAAGCCTTGTCATTAACGAAGAAGGTCTTATCCCGTACAATATTCCCGTGTACAGGATTACCAAAAATGACATCCTGAATCTTAATATTGTGACGACACCTAAGGGTGATGCCGCACAGTTTTATTCCTCTTACAATACTTCAGGCGGTGTTGCTGGTGGAGGAGTGACAAGTTCTGCAATATCAGGAGGTGGTAGTATAGGAGGTGTGGTTAGTGCTAATGCCGGAGGAGGTAGAGGCGGAAATATGAATTTTTATTTTAACGGACTGAAGGTGGATTCCAATGGTGATATCAATGTGTTCGGGATTGGATATGTAAAAGCTGAAGGGAGAACTTTAGACGATATTACAAAAGAAATTCAGGATAAAGTAAATGAAAATTTCCAGGAAGGTAAATCTGAAGTTCGACTGAATACAGACGGTATTACCTATTATATTCTTGGTGACGTGGAAACTACAGGACTTTCAGGTGAGAAAGTAGTCCACAAAAATACCCTTACTATTACAGAGGCATTGGCCATTAATGGCGGATTGAACAGAACTATTGATAAAAAAGAAGTTGTTATCCACAGAAAACTTCCGGAAGGAATCAAAATTGCCAAAATAGATCTTACCCGTGAAGACCTTATGAACTCTCCTTATTACTATGTACAGAACGGAGACGAAATCTATCTGAATACAAGAGCGAAAAGCTTGAATGGATTCGGAAAAGACCCTATCCAGACTTTAACTACAGGGGTTTCTGTAATTACTACTGCATTATCTATTTATTTACTCCTTAAAAATCTTTAGCCATGATTCCAGAAAGAGTAAACACTGCAGAGAAAAATAATTCTCAGAAAGATAAATCCGGGACATTTGCGTTATTTGATTTGGAACACTTTTTAAGAAGGGTTCTTAAAAACTGGTACTGGTTTGTATTGATGTTTATCATTGGCTATACCATGTCATGGGTATACAGGAAATATTATGCACAGAATATTTATGCATCAGATTTATCATTAAGTACCTCCAGTAAAGGTTCAGAGTTTTTGCCAACACAGTCTAACCAATCTATTAACTTCATTTGGGGTGATACAGGAAATCAGGATGGGCTTTATTTAAAGAAAATGCTTTTATCCAGATCTCATAATGAATTTTTGGTGAAAGAATTAGATCTTTTTGTGAACTATTCTACCAAAGGACTTATAAAATCTACTTATCTGGACAAAGATGATTCGCCTGTTTTTCTTCAGATCGATAAAAAACACCTTCAGCAGATCAATTATCCTATTACGCTGATACCAAAAGGAAATGGATCTTATGAAGTGGTTTTGCCTGAAGAAGGAGAGTCTACAAGCTTATATAACTATGAAGTAGAAGGATTCCAGGATATTAACTCTTATGGCAGACCAGCAGATAAAACCATCAAAATTAATGAGTGGTATACTTCTCCTAACCTGAGATTCAGGCTGCTTCAAAATCCTGTTCCTACCAAAATTAAGCTGGATAATATTATCATTAACCTGAACTCTGTCAACCAGAGTGTAAATGAAATTGTTTCCACAACAGGAGTAGACTTTGATAAAGAAATCAGGTCTATTATGATTATTACTAAAACAGGATACAACCTTAACAGTACGGTTAACTTCCTGAATAAATCCGTTGCAGAGCTACAAAAAAAGAGACTTGCTGATAAAAACATTGTTAATAAGAATACAGATATCTTCTTAAAAGACAACCTTGCAAACATCCGTAAAAAACTTGATTCAAGCGCCAATGTGCTTAATTATTTAAAGACTTCCGAAAAACTTTATAACATTAAAGACAGGGATGAAAAATCTCTTGAAAAAATAAAAGAGCTTGAAGCTAAAAAAGCCGATATCATCAGCAAAATCAGTTCTCTGAATAATATCAAGAACACCCTTCAGTCTCAGAATTTTGATAAAATGATCGGAACAAATGCAGCAGGTTTTGAAGATGGTATTTTCACAGCAACGGTTTCTGAACTTAAAGCTTTATATACCAAAAAAGCAGAAATGGCCACTATTTATAAGCCGTCATCAGAGCCTATGAGAGAAATCAACAGGCTTATTGATGAAGCAAGAATGGGATCATCTAATAGTTTGAGAAACTATTATAACAGATATTATGAAGAAATCAATAAAATAGATCGTGAAATGGCTGGTGCCAATTCTGATTTAGCAACTTATCCTGAAAAAGAAAGAAGGTATCTGGATGCAGAGAGAGGTTATAACATGATTGAAGCTACTTACAACAGTCTTTTAGGCAGACAGAGTGATACCAAGATGAGAATGGCTACTAATCAGTCTGACATAACAGTTATTGACCCGGCTAAAAACTTAGGACAAAGACCTATTGGACCTAATGTTAAACTGGCAAAAACAGCCATTATTTCAGGAATGTTGATGCTTCCACTATTATTTATCCTTATTGGTCAAGTGTTTGATAACAAAATCAGAAATATCAAAGAACTTTTAAGTGCTACGAAAATTCCACTTCTTGGGGTTATCGGAAATAACAACAATGAAAATATGCTTACCGTTCTGGAACAGCCAAAATCATCTGTATCAGAAGCTTTCAGGGGGATAAGAGCCAATATGAGATTTTTGATGGATAATGAAGATCAAAAAGGTAAGGTCATACTGATCACATCATCCATCGGAGGAGAAGGGAAAACTTATATTTCCATTAATCTGGCATCGGTAATAGGATTAAGTGATAAAAAAACAATCTTATTGGGAATGGACCTTAGGAAACCAAAAATCTTCGGGGACTTCAAGATTGATAATAAATATGGTATTTCCAATTATCTGACGGGAGAAGTAGGAATTGATCAGATTGTCAACAAAACAAAAATTCCAAATCTGGATGTTGCCACTTCAGGACCTATCCCGCCAAACCCTTCTGAGCTTTTAATGAGCCAGAGAAATATCAAATTTATAGAAGAACTGAAAGAAAAATATGATTTCATTATTATAGATTCTCCACCGGTAGGATTAGTAGCGGATTCATATGAGCTGATGAAGCATTCTGATGCCAATATTTATGTTGTGCGTCATGAATACACAGAAAAGTACATGCTGAAAATGATTACGGAAAAGTATCATAATGATGAGATTGATAATTTGGGTCTTGTTTATAATGATTATAATACAAAACAGGGCTACGGTTACGGTTATGGCTACGGATATGGCTATGGTTACGGATATTTTGATGAAGATAAAAATTATAAAGAGCCATTGTTGATAAGGATCAGAAATAAAGTACAGGTATTATTTAATAAAAAATAAAGCATTAAACCCTCATTTAATGGGGGTTTTTTCATATTTAATGTATTTTCATTCTATGAAAAAAAGAATATTTTTGCCACTTTGCCGTTTACTTTATAACAAATTATGTTTTTTTGTTTATTTTTAACTAAACATTAAGATTATCATTAATATAAAAATGTTTTATATTTGCAAAAATTAAATTTTAAAATAACCATAAATCCATATTCTTTTATGAATAAAAAATTATTGTTTAGCTTCCTTGCCTTCCTTGGAGTGGTAAGTGTTAAAGCACAAAGAAACGAATTGGGAGTTCGTCTAGGTATGAGTAACCTAGTGGGAGATGTAGGAAGGACAAATTATATTTTACAGAAGCCGTTGGATTTAAACAGAGTGTCAGATTGGGGCATCCCATTTTATGGAGGTTTGTTATATAGATTTAATTTTAATCCGCATCAGACTATTAGATTGGATTTAGGATACAACCAGATTCAGTTTAGTGATAAAGCTGCGAAAGAAGATTATAGAAGAAATAGAAACTCATACGGAAAAAATAACGTGTATGAGGCGAGTTTAATGTTTGAATATAACTTTTTCCCGGTAAATAATGAGCAGATCAGCATGCTGAGCCCTTATATCTTCGGAGGTGTTGGTGCTTTGATGTTTGATGCTCCTAAAGCGACTCTTGTGAATGATTTCAGAAGAGATGCAGATGGTGTGGCGCAGGCTCCAATCAATGAATTGGATTTCACTACGAAAACAGACTATTCATTAGGGAAAAAAGTAACAATGCATATTCCTTTTGGGGTAGGTTTGAAGTATAAATTCAACCATTCCTGGGCAATATTTGCAGAAGCTACATTCAGATATACATTGACAGATCAGTTGGATCACAGTAAGATCCTTGATAAAGATGTAAAAACTTCTTTTAATGCAGATATTTTGGACCCGGCAACAGGAGGTTCATTATTACAGTCAGGAAATTATTATGCAGTTTCTAAGGAAAGAGAAGCAGAGTTTATTAAAAAGAGAAATATTGGAGATGGAAGATCGAATGACTGGATGAATACTTTCAGTTTAGGACTTACGTATTCGTTCGGAAGACCTCCATGTTATTGTGAATAATATGTCGTTGATTAAAGATAAAATAAATTCTGAGAATTTACCAAAGCACGTAGCCATCATTATGGATGGTAATGGAAGATGGGCAAAATCTCGTGGCGAAGAAAGAACTTTCGGTCACAAAAATGCCATTAATGCAGTAAGAAATGCTATTAATGCCTGTAATGAGATTAATATCCCTTACCTAACACTTTATACATTTTCTTCAGAAAATTGGAGTCGTCCTACTGAAGAAGTGAATACTCTTATGAATTTATTGGTAGAGACCTTACTGCTTGAGGCAGAAGAAATCTTCAGCAAAGGATTGAGAATGCACGTGATAGGGAACCTGGAAAAACTGCCTGTTTTAGTGAAAGAGCAGTTGGAGCGTGTGGTAGAACTCACAAAAGAAAACACAAAAGGAAACCTTGTATTGGCTATAAGCTATGGCTCACAAAATGAAATATTGGAAGCCGTTAAAAATATAAGTTCTGATGTAAAAGAAGGGAAAGTAGAGATAGAAAACATTAACGAAAATTTATTTGAAAGCTATCTTTATACTAAAGATTTTCCTCCTGTAGACTTACTGATCAGAACCAGCGGTGAAATAAGAATAAGTAATTTCCTGCTTTGGCAGATCGCTTATGCAGAACTACAGTTTTTAAATGTTCTGTGGCCGGACTTTACCAAAGATATTTTCTTCCAATGTATTGTTGATTATCAAAACAAAGAAAGAAGATACGGTTTAACCGGTGAGCAAGTAAAAGGCCAATAAAATTTTAAGAAAAGAAAGACTCGATAAAATGAAGTTTAGACTATTACCCATCATTATGTTTGCTGCTTCTGCACATTTTTATGGACAAGTAACTCCACAAGACAGCACAAAAGTAAATAATGCTGTTCATGCAGAAAATGAGGCAGGCACTTATACACTTAAAGACATCGTTGTAGATGGGGTAAAAAAATATACACCAGCTCAGATCTTAAGATTTACAGGTCTTACCAAGGGAGAAAGCGTAGACATTCCGGGACAGAAAATCAGCAATGCTGTTAAAAAACTTTGGGATACCCAATCTTTTTCTGAAGTGGAAGTTTATGTTCAAAGCATTGAAGGACAGACAATCGTTCTGAAATTTCACCTGCAGGACCTGAAAGAACTTGGAGAAGTAAAATTTGCAGGAAAAGGAATTGGTAAATCTAAAAGTGAAAAACTGGCAAAGGATAACAACCTTAAACCAGGAACTAAGATTACTCAGAACTTAGTTTCTAGTCTTAAAACAAATGTCCCTAAAGATTATATTAAAAAAGGTTTTGCAGATGCCAAAATCAGCATTCAGGATAAAGTAAATGCAGGAGACCCTGCTTTAGTAGACTGGACGATCAATGTAGAAAAGGGAAAAAGAATTAAGATTGATCATATTGAATTTGAAGGAAACGAAAATGTAACCGATAGAAAACTTAGAAACAAAGCTTTCAAAGAAACAAAACAAAAACGTTTCGGTATTGGTGGTATTTTGAAATCCTCAAAATTCATTGAAGATAAATATCAGGAAGATAAGCAAGGCCTTATCAGTTATTACAACTCCCTGGGATATAGAGATGCAAAAATTGTTTCTGACTCAGTTTGGAGAAATAAAAGAAATAACTACGAAATCAATGTAAAACTTAACGAGGGTAAAAAATATTACATCGGGGACGTTACGTTCACAGGTAATACGGTATACGCTACAGAATATTTACAGAGATTATTAGGATATAAGAAAGGAGATATTTATGATGCTGTAGGATTCAACAAAAAAGTAGGAGAAGACGGTGGTAAAGAAGATGACTCAGATATCAAGTCTGTGTACATGAACAATGGTTACCTTTTCTCCAATGTAACACCTGTTGAAAAATCAGTGTCAGGAGATGCCGTAAACCTGGAAGTTAGAATTAATGAAGGAGAACAGGCTACCTGGAATAAGGTAACATGGCAAGGGAACACTACAACCCATGACCACGTGATTCTTAGAGCACTGAGAACAAAACCGGGAGAGCTATTCAAGAAAACAGAAATTAAAAGAACATATTTTGATCTGGCAGGGATGTCATTCTTTGACCCTCAGCAGATCGGACAGGATATTCAACCAAACCAGGTAGATAACACCGTAGATATTAACTGGAAACTGGTAGAAAAAGGTTCTTCTCAGGTACAGTTGCAGGCGGGTTACGGTGGTAACAGCTTCATCGGTACTTTAGGATTAACATTTAATAACTTCTCATTAAAGAACTTCCTTAAGTTTAAAGATTTCAAACCAGTACCTCAGGGAGACGGACAGACGTTCTCTATTCAGGTTCAGGCAGGACAGTACTTCCAGAACTATGGGGTATCATTTACAGAGCCTTGGTTATTTGGTACAAGAGCAACAGCCCTTTCTGTAAGTTTGAATAACTCAAGAGTAAGATATACAGATCAGTATGGAGCTGCTCAGAAATTGAATATTTTCTCTGCTTCAGCAGGTTTGAACAGACTGTTAAACTGGCCGGATGATTACTTCTCACTATACACTGGATTACAGTTCCAGAAGTATGACTTCAATAACTATCCTTTCCAGTTTGGAAATACTACAGAGAGTTATGGTTCAGCTAATAACTTCAGTGTCAACTTAGGTTTGAGCAGAAACTCGGCAGGTATCGACCCAATCTTTCCGACAATGGGATCCAATATTGAGCTTTCAGCAAAACTGACACCTCCATACTCATTGTTTAAAAAGAAAGACTATTCCACCATGTCAGCTATTGACAAATATAAGTGGATGGAATTCTATAAGATTAAATTCAAGGCAGACGTATACAATGAAATCATTGGAAAACTTGTCTTAAGATCTTCCGCGGAAATGGGATTCATGGATGGATATAACAGTAAATTGGGAGCTCCGCCATTTGAAAGATTCTATATGGGAGGTACAGGTCTTTTCGGAGGTCGATATGACGGTAGAGAATTGATTCCTTTAAGAGGATATGAAAATGCCAGTACAGAAGGAGGTCAGGCAGATGATATTACCCAGACAGGTGGTGGTACAATCTATAACAGATTTACTTTAGAATTGAGATACCCGATCTCAATGAGCCAGACTGCAAAAATCTACGCACTGACATTCGCTGAAGGAGGGAACGTATGGAACTCATGGAGTTCTTACAGCCCATTCCAATTGAAAAGATCAGTCGGAATCGGTGTAAGAGTATATATGGGAGCATTTGGATTGATCGGATTTGACTTTGCACTTGGTCTTGATAAAACATTATCAGGTGATAAATCAGGATGGCGTAACCACTTCTTGATGAACCAAACATTATAATTACACATATGAAGCACTTTAAAATAACTTTTACATTCGCATTACTTTTGCTTTTTGGATTCAGCAATGCCCAGAAAATAGGAGTGGTGGATACTAATGAAATTTTAAATAAATTACCTCAGTATAAAGAAGCTGAAGCAAGACTGAATTCTCAGATCGATACCTGGGAGTCTGAACTTCAAAACCTTCAATCTGAATATGAAAGAAAAAAAGCTGCTTTCGAAAGTGAAAAAGTATTATTGATAGGGGATCAGCTTAAACTGAGAGAAAAAGAAGTTGTAGACCTTGATAAAAACATTAAAACGACTACTAGCTTACGTTTTGGAGCTAACGGTGAGATTACAAAACTGAGAACAAACCTTGTTTTGCCTTTTCAGGATCAGATCTGGGGAGCCATCAAAACAATGTCCGAAAAAAATGGCTTGGGCATAGTTCTTGATAAAAGCAATAACATTAGTGTTATCTTCCTTCAGTCTAAATATGATTACACCGAGAAAGTATTGTCTGTTTTGCTGAAAGGAACAGATAAGAAAGAAAAAACAAATAGCAAAGGCAAAAAATAAGTTTAAAAAATTAACTTTTGCTATATTTTAAAATCTAAAAACAAATTAAATTATTTATTTACCAGTTATGAAAAAATTAAGTGTATTATTTGCAGCAGTAATGATGGTTGTATCTGTAGGTATGGCAAAAGCTCAAAAAATTGCTACTTTAGATGTAATGGGAGTTCTTAACGCTATGCCGGAGAAAAAGAAAGCAGATGCTGATCTTAAAACATTCTTAGATACAAAACAGGCTGAGATTAAGAAAAAAGCAGACGCAGCTCAAACTAAATATCAGCAATATCAGACAGAAGCTCCGAAAAAAACAGCTGATGAAAACGCAGCAAGAGAAGCTGAAATGAAAAAATTAGCTGAAGAAATCCAGCAAATGCAGGACAAAGCTCAAAAAGATCTACAAGGTAAGCAAGACTTGGCTTTCGGACCAATTGAGAAAAAACTGAATGATGCAGTAGAGAAAGTAGCTAAAGCTAGT
The DNA here is from genome assembly GCF_018362995.1 of Chryseobacterium indologenes. NCBI lineage: Bacteria > Pseudomonadati > Bacteroidota > Flavobacteriia > Flavobacteriales > Weeksellaceae > Chryseobacterium > Chryseobacterium indologenes. The sequence goes on along the minus strand of NZ_CP074372.1, from coordinate 2,986,305 downwards.
GGATATGACTACATTATGGATGCAAACTCACCTGCATTCCTTTATAAGGCAGGAGCAGATGCTACTGCAGCTGTAAAGAAAGAATTAGGAATTCAATAATTTCAGCAAATTAACAAAGATTTATAAAACTAACCACCTCTTTTAGAGGTGGTTTTTTTATTTTTGCGGAATGGAAAAAGAAGTATCAACTACGGTAAAAGTTAGGTTTAGTGACTGTGATCCCATCGGACATTTGAATAATGTAAAATATCTTGATTATATGTTCAATGCCAGAGAAGATCATGTAGAAACATTTTATGGATTTACCTATGAAGAATATACCAAGAAAACCGGCTGTACCTGGATTGCCATTCAAAATGAAATAGCCTATTTAAAAGAAGTAAGATATAATACCCAGGTCGTAATCAGCAGCAAAACCATCGATGTACAGGATAGAACTGCAAAAGTGGAAATCATGATGAAAAGTTTAGATGAAAAAACAATTCATGCCGTACTTTGGGTAACTGTTATTTATTTCAATGTTAAAACAAGAAAATCTGAAGTTCATCCTGAAGATATCAAAGAAATTTTCGATAAGTTTTATGTAGATTTGATCCAGAAAGACTTCCAGTCAAGAGTGAAGTTTTTAAGAAGTCAAAATGCTAAAAATTCTTAATCAATAACTCTTATTGAAGATTCCAACTTAAAAATTAATAATATATAAATGAAAAAAATAGCAGTAATAGGAAGCAACGGACAATTAGGAAACTGCATTAGAAAAATAGCTCCGGATTTTGAACATCAATATGAATTCTTATTTACAGACTCATCCACCCTTGATGTTACTAATGAAGACCAGGTGAATGATTTCTTTTATGATAACAAACCTGATTACTGCATCAATGCTTCAGCATACACAGCGGTAGATCTGGCCGAAACCGAAAAAGAAAAAGCTTTTGCAGTAAATGCGTACGGTGTAGCTCATCTTGCCCAGGCATGTGCAGATTATAAAACTACTCTGATTCATGTTTCTACCGACTATGTTTTTGATGGAACCACAAACCTTCCCTATTCCGAAGATGATTTCACCAATCCGATAGGAGTTTATGGAGAATCAAAAAGAAAAGGAGAAGAACTTGGTCTGGAAATTAATCCTAAAACAATTATCCTGAGAACCTCATGGCTGTACTCGGAATTTAATAAGAACTTTGTGAAGACAATGCTGAACCTGTTCTCTCAGAAAAAAGAATTAGGAATAGTTGCTGATCAGTTTGGGCAGCCAACCAATGCAAATGATCTGGCAGAAGCTATCATGGAGATCATCGAAGCTCACCATAAAACTTACGGAGTTTTTCACTTCTCAAACTATCCGGAGACTACATGGTTTGAATTTGCAAAAAAAATTGCTGAATTTTCAAAATCTTCGGTAAAACTGAATCCATTAACAACCGAACAGTATCCAACACCTGCCAAAAGACCTGTAAGAAGTACAATGTCTTTAGATAAAATAGAAGAGACCTATAAAATAGAACCCAAACATTGGGAAAACAGTCTTGAAGAATGTGTTGATACACTTTCACAACAATAATATATATATGAAGAATATTGCAATCATCTTTTCCGTATTGTGCATCCAGCTGTGGAACGCCCAAAATGTTTATCTGACCAAGGTTGAAAAAACAAATGACAACCCGGATAAATTCTTTTATAAAAAAGAAGCCGCCACTGCAGATGCTGTTTACTTAGGAGAAGTAGAAGTACAGGGTTTTTCAAAAGATGATGCACTTATATTTTCTTTAGTCTATAAAAAAGCAAAAGAGATCGGTGCCAATACCTTTGAATTAAAACCTTTTGAAAATGTAGATGGGACAGCTCAGTCATTCAACGCCGCCAATTATAAGATTGCTTTATATTATACACCTAAAGAAAAGTTAGCAGCCCAGCATGGCGAGATGTACATATTTGCCTCCTCGGAAAAAAATCAGAAAATCAGCATCAATCGTAAAGACTATATTATCTCTCCAAGATCATTTTTAAAATTAAAAGTTGTTCCCGGAGAAATCTATGCTATTTCAACCAAGAAACTTTTAGGTTCTACTATCAAAGTTCAGCCAAAAGCAAATGATGATAACCTATACTTTCAGGTTTCCTCTTTAAAAGTAAAGCCGGACAACTCAGGAGTAGGAGGTTTGAATCTTAAATCCGGCGATATTATTGGCCTGGAAAAGTCTTATGCCGAATTTTTGAGCGCTATTTACAAAGAAAGCAATCCTTAAGAAATAGGTTTTAGCAGTATTATTACTGGTTTTACTTTCGGTAGATTTAAATTGAGAACATTTGTTTAAAATTTTTGATCCTTTGTTTCAGTAGTTTAGGGTTAAATATTACGGAAAGGTAAAATTTATGTTAAATAAACTTGTTTTGCGTTGCAAGAAGTTGTTATCTTTGCCCCACTGAAAACGAGAGTACATCAGTAGCGCAGAAGAGCTTTTAGATAAGCTAAGACATTAAGATACTTCAAAAAGAGACGGACGAAAAAACTTCAAAACTTTTATTAAAAAAAGTTGCGGGTTAAAAAAGAGTTTGTATCTTTGCAGTCCCAAATAAAGGGAGCGCAGGAGTAGGGTGATTAAGGTTAAGAAAGGAATTAAGGTTACTTAAAAAAACTTTAAAATTTTCTTTCAAAACATTTGGTCATTAAGAAATAAAGTTTTACTTTTGCACTCGCAAATACGGAGCGACACTGACAGAGAAGATTGCTACGTTAAAAAGCGAAAGATATAAAGATCATTGACATACAATATAACAACCAAGTAAGGAAAAACTAAAGCGTTAAAAAACTTTGAGTGAGTCAGACAAACATACAATGGAGAGTTTGATCCTGGCTCAGGATGAACGCTAGCGGGAGGCCTAACACATGCAAGCCGAGCGGTAGAGATCTTTCGGGATCTTGAGAGCGGCGTACGGGTGCGGAACACGTGTGCAACCTGCCTTTATCTGGGGGATAGCCTTTCGAAAGGAAGATTAATACCCCATAATATTTTTGATGGCATCATTAGAAATTGAAAACTCCGGTGGATAGAGATGGGCACGCGCAAGATTAGATAGTTGGTGAGGTAACGGCTCACCAAGTCTACGATCTTTAGGGGGCCTGAGAGGGTGATCCCCCACACTGGTACTGAGACACGGACCAGACTCCTACGGGAGGCAGCAGTGAGGAATATTGGACAATGGGTGAGAGCCTGATCCAGCCATCCCGCGTGAAGGACGACGGCCCTATGGGTTGTAAACTTCTTTTGTATAGGGATAAACCTACTCTCGTGAGAGTAGCTGAAGGTACTATACGAATAAGCACCGGCTAACTCCGTGCCAGCAGCCGCGGTAATACGGAGGGTGCAAGCGTTATCCGGATTTATTGGGTTTAAAGGGTCCGTAGGCGGATCTGTAAGTCAGTGGTGAAATCTCACAGCTTAACTGTGAAACTGCCATTGATACTGCAGGTCTTGAGTGTTATTGAAGTAGCTGGAATAAGTAGTGTAGCGGTGAAATGCATAGATATTACTTAGAACACCAATTGCGAAGGCAGGTTACTAAGCAACAACTGACGCTGATGGACGAAAGCGTGGGGAGCGAACAGGATTAGATACCCTGGTAGTCCACGCCGTAAACGATGCTAACTCGTTTTTGGTTTTTCGGAATCAGAGACTAAGCGAAAGTGATAAGTTAGCCACCTGGGGAGTACGTTCGCAAGAATGAAACTCAAAGGAATTGACGGGGGCCCGCACAAGCGGTGGATTATGTGGTTTAATTCGATGATACGCGAGGAACCTTACCAAGGCTTAAATGGGAAATGACAGGTTTAGAAATAGACTTTTCTTCGGACATTTTTCAAGGTGCTGCATGGTTGTCGTCAGCTCGTGCCGTGAGGTGTTAGGTTAAGTCCTGCAACGAGCGCAACCCCTGTCACTAGTTGCCATCATTAAGTTGGGGACTCTAGTGAGACTGCCTACGCAAGTAGAGAGGAAGGTGGGGATGACGTCAAATCATCACGGCCCTTACGCCTTGGGCCACACACGTAATACAATGGCCGGTACAGAGGGCAGCTACACAGCGATGTGATGCAAATCTCGAAAGCCGGTCTCAGTTCGGATTGGAGTCTGCAACTCGACTCTATGAAGCTGGAATCGCTAGTAATCGCGCATCAGCCATGGCGCGGTGAATACGTTCCCGGGCCTTGTACACACCGCCCGTCAAGCCATGGAAGTCTGGGGTACCTGAAGTCGGTGACCGTAACAGGAGCTGCCTAGGGTAAAACAGGTAACTAGGGCTAAGTCGTAACAAGGTAGCCGTACCGGAAGGTGCGGCTGGAACATCTCATTTTAGAGCGTCTTATGACGATAAACAAAATTAGTATCGTAAGATACAAAGTACTTACTTCAAAGTAAAGCTTTAGTTTTTTGTTTGGTTGGTTATATTAAAAATACAAAACCCACTAGAAATTAGTAAAGGGATTGAGAGAGACAAAGAAGAGAGAGTTTAGAGAAGAGACGCGGGTCAATTATCTATCAGTCTATCCTCTTTACGTCTAAGAGACAGTCTCGTAGCTCAGCTGGTTAGAGCGCTACACTGATAATGTAGAGGTCGGCAGTTCGAGCCTGCCCGAGACTACTAATTAATGCGGCTGGCAAATAGCTTATAGCTGATGGCAATAGAGCCAATAGCGAGAAGCAAGAAGCCAACAGCAACTAGAGGGGGAATTAGCTCAGCTGGCTAGAGCGCCTGCCTTGCACGCAGGAGGTCAAGGGTTCGACTCCCTTATTCTCCACAGTTTTGGAAGATTGATTTAAAAGTTACGGATGGAGCCAAAAACAACATCTGTTCATCAATTGGACAAGAAGACATTAAGATCATTGACATTAACGGTAAAGACATCACAAAGAGAAAACCGAGCGCATAAAGCGCTTGAGTAACCAATAGGAAAGAAATCGTTAAGGGCGTATGGCGGATGCCTAGGCTTTCAGAGGCGAAGAAGGACGTGGTAAGCTGCGAAAAGCTGCGGGGATTGGCACACACGAATTGATCCGCAGATGTCCGAATGGGGCAACCCAATACATTGAAGATGTATTACCTCGTAAGAGGAGCAAACCCGGAGAACTGAAACATCTAAGTACCCGGAGGAAAAGAAATCGAAGAGATTCCGTAAGTAGTGGCGAGCGAAAGCGGATTAGCCCAAAAGCTGATATATGTTTAATAGAATGTTCTGGAAAGAACGGCCATAGAGGGTGATAGCCCCGTATATGAAAGGCATATTTGAGTGATAAATGAGTAGGGCGGGACACGTGAAATCCTGTCTGAATATGGGGGGACCATCCTCCAAGGCTAAATACTCCTGAAAGACCGATAGTGAACAAGTACTGTGAAGGAAAGGTGAAAAGCACTTCGAATAGAAGGGTGAAATAGAACCTGAAACCGTACGCCTACAAGCGGTCGGAGCAGCGTAATGCTGTGACGGCGTGCCTTTTGCATAATGAGCCTACGAGTTAATTTTACTAGCGAGGTTAAGGTATTAAGTACCGGAGCCGGAGCGAAAGCGAGTCTGAATAGGGCGCATAGTTAGTAGGATTAGACGCGAAACCTTGTGATCTACCCATGGGCAGGTTGAAGCTCTGGTAACACAGAGTGGAGGACCGAACCGGTTGACGTTGAAAAGTCTTCGGATGACCTGTGGGTAGGGGTGAAAGGCCAATCAAACTGGGAGATAGCTCGTACTCTCCGAAATGCATTTAGGTGCAGCGTCGTATATAAGTTTATTAGAGGTAGAGCTACTGATTGGATGCGGGGGTTTCATCGCCTACCAATTCCTGACAAACTCCGAATGCTAATAAATGTTCTACGGCAGTGAGGGCATGGGTGCTAAGGTCCATGTCCGAGAGGGAAAGAACCCAGACCAACAGCTAAGGTCCCAAAATATATGTTAAGTTGAAGCAACGCGGTTGGACTGCATTGACAGCTAGGATGTTGGCTTGGAAGCAGCCATTCATTTAAAGAGTGCGTAACAGCTCACTAGTCGAGCGGTCCGGCATGGATAATAATCGGGCATAAACATATTACCGAAGCTATGGATTTATATTTTAGATATATCTGGTAGGAGAGCATTCTATTTGCGCCGAAGCAGTATCGTGAGGTATTGTGGAGCGGATAGAAAAGAAAATGTAGGCATAAGTAACGATAAAGCAGGCGAGAAACCTGCTCACCGAAAGACCAAGGCTTCCTCAGCCATGCTAATCAGCTGAGGGTTAGTCGGGACCTAACGCGAACCCGAAAGGGGTAGTGGATGGACAATGGGTTAATATTCCCATACTTGCTCACACTAAAAAGGGGACGGTTGGATGTAGCTGCTAAAGACTGACGGAATAGTCAAGGCCTAGCCTTCGGGCGAAGCTGCTGTAGTGTAATCTGATCCAAGAAAAGCCGAAGTGAAGCAACCCGTACCAAAACCGACACAGGTGGTCGAGGAGAGAATCCTAAGGTGCTCGAGTGAGTCGTGGCTAAGGAACTAGGCAAAATAGTCTCGTAACTTCGGAAGAAGAGACGCCATCAGCAATGGTGGCCGCAGTGAAGAGGCCCAGGCGACTGTTTATCAAAAACACAGGACTCTGCTAAATCGAAAGATGCTGTATAGGGTCTGACACCTGCCCGGTGCTGGAAGGTTAAGGAAGGTGCTTAGGGTTAAACCGAAGGCATTAACTGAAGCCCCAGTAAACGGCGGCCGTAACTATAACGGTCCTAAGGTAGCGAAATTCCTTGTCGGGTAAGTTCCGACCTGCACGAATGGTGTAACGATCTGGGCACTGTCTCAGCCACGAGCTCGGTGAAATTGTAGTATCGGTGAAGATGCCGATTACCCGCAATGGGACGAAAAGACCCTGTGAACCTTTACTATAACTTCGTATTGACTTTGAGTAAGTAATGTGTAGGATAGGTGGGAGGCTTTGAAGCTTGCACGCTAGTGTAGGTGGAGCCAACGTTGAAATACCACCCTTTACTTACTTGGAGCCTAACTTCTTTTAGAAGGACATTGCGTGGTGGGTAGTTTGACTGGGGTGGTCGCCTCCAAAAGAGTAACGGAGGCTTTCAAAGGTACCCTCAGCACGCTTGGTAACCGTGCGTAGAGTGTAATGGCATAAGGGTGCTTGACTGTGAGACCTACAAGTCGATCAGGTGCGAAAGCAGGACATAGTGATCCGGTGGTTCCGTATGGAAGGGCCATCGCTCATAGGATAAAAGGTACTCCGGGGATAACAGGCTAGTCTCCCCCAAGAGCTCACATCGACGGGGAGGTTCGGCACCTCGATGTCGGCTCGTCACATCCTGGGGCTGGAGAAGGTCCCAAGGGTTGGGCTGTTCGCCCATTAAAGTGGCACGCGAGCTGGGTTCAGAACGTCGTGAGACAGTTCGGTCTCTATCTATTGCGGGCGTTAGATGTTTGAGAGGGCTTGATTCTAGTACGAGAGGACCGAATTGAACAAACCTCTGGTGTATCAGTTGTACCGCCAGGTGCACCGCTGAGTAGCTACGTTTGGAAGAGATAAGCACTGAAAGCATATAAGTGCGAAACTCGCCTCAAGATGAGACATCTTTTAAGGGTCGTTGTAGATGACGACGTTGATAGGCTACAGGTGTAAAGACAGTAATGTCATAGCCGAGTAGTACTAATTACCCGTAGATTTATAGCCTTTGGTTGCTATATCAAATTATTAAATAATAAATACGACAAGTACTTTATGCGCAGTGAAGGTTTTGTCTTTGTGAAAGTTTTTATCGCTTAAAAATGCAATTGGCGACTAGCGGTTAGCGAATGGCAAATAGCCAAGAGCCAGCAGCAAATAGCCAGATGCTATATACCTTCTTTAGGGTGGTTTTAGCGGTGGGGCTCACCTGTTCCCATTCCGAACACAGAAGTTAAGCCCACCAGCGCCGATGGTACTGCGAAAGCGGGAGAGTAGGCCGCCGCCAGTTTTTATTTTATTTTTAAAAATCCTTTATCTTATGATAAAGGATTTTTTTTTGCTTTATACCCAACTCAAACATAAGCAATGAGTAATCAGTAATCAGCAATCGGCAGTAAGTAATGAACAGTCAATAATGATTTTGATTGTTTGCTGTTGCTATCCAATCCAAATCATACATTGCATTGATCACTTATTACTTATCATTCAGAGCACATACTATCTTGTCACTCCGCAGGAGTCCGAATAATCCATTTTAAATTCTATCATCAAACATATTTTACAATATCAAATCGTCTGAATTAAATGAAACTGTGGTATATTTTCCCTTTGAAACCTTCACGTTAATAAATGTGGCTGGATTCCTACGGAATGACATAGTTAGGAATATTAAAACTCACGATTTAGAGTTGATCACTTATCATTCACAGTACATACTCCTTTATCATTCTATAAGAGTCTAAACAATTCCATTATTTTCTTCAACTCAATCCCCACAAAGTACTAGATTTATACTATAGCTCATCTAAGTTTAAATTTTACTTAATCATTTAAGTATCAAAATCTTTAATCTCATATTAATGATTTAATATGTTGATATTAAAAAGATTTGGTTGCTTTTATTAATGTATTTAACATAAATAATTAATGATTGCATATTAATTTAATAAGAATTACGTTTATTTGTTGAAATATCTTGTGATATTATTAAATATATACCAAATCTAATTTTTATGAAAAAAACCATTTTTAAGGTTGGACTGCTCCAATCCTTATTCTTTTTCGGTGGATTGTATGCACAAAGCGATTCAACTAAAGCGTCAAAGATTGACGAAGTAGTTGTTACAGCTTATGGTGTAAAAAAAGAAAAAAAAGCGCTTGGATATTCTTTCCAGGATGTGAAAGGCCAAACACTTGTCGATGCTAAAGAAAATAACATAACTAATGCATTAGCAGGTAAGGTTGCCGGATTACAAGTTATTAAAGGAGGTTTTGGACCTGGTTCTTCTTCCAAAATTAATCTGCGGGGGTTTAATTCTTTTACAGGAGATAATCAGCCCCTTATTGTAGTGGATGGAATTCCGTTAAGTAATAGCTTAGGGTCAAAGGTTAAGCAGAATGGAAAAGACTCTAATAACGATTTCTGGAATCCGGATCTTGATATGGGTAATGGTTTAAGTGATATCAATCCCGATGACATTGAAAGCCTTTCCGTTTTAAAAGGTGGTGCTGCTTCTGCTCTTTATGGTTCCAGAGGTGGAAACGGAGTTATTTTGATTACTACAAAAACCGGCAAAAGAAAAGGAGGATTAGGAATTACATATTCTACAAGCTTAGGCTTTGAAAATATTTTTATGAAACCTGATTTGCAGCATAGTTTCGCACAAGGAAGTAATGGGTTGGTCAATCCACCAGGGACCGACAATACAACTTCATGGGGACCCGCTTTTGAAGGATCAAACATGACGGTCCATGATAACTTAAAAAACTTTTTTAAGACAGGAACTACCGCACAGCATACATTGAGCTTTCAGGAGAATATAGGTGAAGGATCAAGCTTGTACACTTCTGCTAATTATTTAAACAATAATAACCAGATTCCGAACTCAAAATATGAGAGGTTCAATTTTATGGCAAAAATGAATTCTAACTTTGGGGCTAATAAAAGATGGACTACTGAGGTGAAAGCTCAATATATGAGTGTTAAAGGTACAAACAGACCTTCTGCAGGACAGGGTGATGGTAATTACTACCCAAGAATCCTTCTGATGCCTCAAAATATTGATGTAAGAGATTACCGTGAGGGACAGATGCAAAATGGAGTAACGTCGCGCTGGATAACCTCCAATGGAGTTAATCCTTATTGGACAGCTTATAATGCATTGAACGCTGATAAAAAAGACAGGTTTTTATTAAACGGTTATCTTAAATATCAATTTAATAACTGGTTGAGCGCAGATGTGAGGCTAGGGACAGATTTCTATTCTTTAAACAATGATGCAAGGGTTTGGACGGGATCTGGCCGTAATAATTCTTACTCTACCGGTCAGGAAAAGTTTTATGAGAATAATTATATTATAAGTCTTAATGCTAAAAAAGATAATATTGTTGGTAAATGGGGAGGATCACTTTCTGTCTATGGGCAAATGATGGAAAGCAGGGATAAGGCACTATACTTTTCCACACAAAATCTTATTCTTCCCAATGTTTTCAGCACATCTAATACGAGTGATCTTGCTTCTGTTACGACGACTGAAGTTGATATGTGGAAAAAAATTAATTCAGTATTTGCTGCTGCTGAAATTAATTATGACGGATATTGGTTTCTGAATGCTACGGCAAGAAATGATTGGTCTTCTACTTTGAATATCAATAACAGGTCTTATTTTTATTCTTCCGTGAGTACTTCACTAGTTTTGACAGATATGCTGAAAAAATTAAATGGTACAACTTTAAATGCCTTAACATTTGCTAAGCTCCGTGCAGCTTACGCTGTTGTGGGTAACTCTTTACCTCCTCAAAGCTTAAACAACACATATATCGCTTCCACTGATCCAAACGGACATATTGTACTTGCAAGAAATAAAATACTTTTTAATCCGGATTTACATGCGGAAAAGCTTAAAACTTTTGAAGTCGGTGCAGACATGAAGTTTTTTGACAGAGTGTCTCTGGATATAAGTTATTTTAATAATAATGCTACTGATCAGCTTATAGCTATTCCGATAAATCCACTTTCCGGATATGAAAGAATGATGATTAATTCAGGAGGGCTGCATAACAAAGGGTTTGAATTCGTATTGAATACGGATATTTTTAAGAAGGAAAGTTTTGTGTGGAATGTCAATGCCAATTTTTCAACCCTAAAAAGTAACATCGATAAAATTGATGGTATTGTTTCAAAATACCCTTTATCAGGTTTTGATAACGTTGCTTTTTTTGCAGAAGTAGGAAAACCTTACGGAGCGATTTATGGAACAAAATTCTTAAGAGTAGAAGATACGAGCAGCCCTCATTACGGAAAGCTTATTGTGGATCAAAATGGATTACCGCAGGCTACTTCTGATCAATATTATCTGGGAGATCAAACGCCGAGAGCTTTGTTTGGTTTTACAAACAGCTTTGTTTATAAAAATATTGGACTTTCATTTTTAATTGACGGAAGAATCGGAGGTAAATTTTTCTCTGCTACACAAGCTGCATTACAAGCGAATGGACTTGCTGCAGACACTGCCCCCGGAGGAAGACGTGATAATATGATTTTGGATGCAGTAGTACAAGGAAATAGCGGTTACACAACAAATACCAAAGAAATTACTCAACAGGATTATTGGGGAGCTGTAACATCTGGAAATTTAGGAATTACAGAACAAAATATTTATGATGCTACCAATATTCGTTTAAGAAATATTCAGCTGACCTACAGTTTCCCTAAAAGTATTTTCCAGAAACTAGCCTTACAGAGCGCTAAGGTTGCTTTTACGGCAAATAACGTATGGATGATCTATAGCAAAGCAAAAGGAATTGATCCGGAATCTGTATTCGCAATTAATTCTAATGCTACAGGATTTGAAAACCTTGCTTTTCCTACTTCAAGATCTTATTTATTTACAATCACTTTAGGCTTTTAATTAACAACTGAAACAATGAAAAAATATATATTATCATTTTTTACGATTGGTTTACTATGTACTTCATGTAATGATTTTGAAGACATCAATAATAACCCGTTTGCCGTAGACGCTAGTAAGGCAGAACCTGAATATTTCTTAAATAATTCAATTCTCGGTGCTCAGCAGGATCCTAATATCGCAGAACGTGTTTTTGTTTTATACTGGAAAACGGCAGCCAGACAGCATTTATCAACGGGAATTGCAGGGGGAACTTACGACGATTCCTGGACTTCCGAATACTGGAAATACGTTTCAGATTGGCTGAATAATGCGAATGCGGCCATTCAATTGGCTAATGAAAAAAAAGCGGCCGGGCAGGGAAAACCTTATTATAATAATGTCATTCAGATTTCCAGAATCTGGAGAGCTTATTTAATGAGTGAATTTTCGGATAATTTCGGACCTCAACCTATTCAGGCTTTTCAGGGAACGAATCCTACTTTCAATTCTGAAAAAGAAGTGTATTATTTTATTTTGGAAGAATTAAAAGATGCAGTCGCAAAAATGGAGACAACCCAAGGAGTACCATCCAATGCTAATGCCTATGATATGGTGTATGGTTTTAACTGGACTCAGTGGGTTAAATATGCCAATTCTATGAGGATGAGAATTGCCATGAGAATTGCCGAAGTAGATCCTTCAAAAGCAAAAACAGAATTTGAAGCAGCGGCTAATTCAAATATGTTTATCGCTACAAGTGCAGATAATTTTAAAGTGGCTGAAAAACCGGGATGGGATGCATTAACAGGTGTAATGTCCAGAGAATGGAACTCTCAAATTTTATCAGCAACCCTTAATAATTTATACATTGGCTTGGGAGGAGTAAATTCTACAGACCAATTACCAGCGGCTCAACATGCACAGGTAAAGGCATCTGATTATATTGGTATAAAATATGATCAACAGTTCACTACAATGACCAATGACCCAAGTGCAGGCTACTGGTTGGACGGATTACCTAATAAAATCGACCCAAGAGCATATAAAACATTCTATATTCCGGGGGATCTTACAAGCCCGGTTTACTCATTGTATCCGACGTATACCAATCAAGCAACTACAAATCACGGAGATCTTACGTTTGAAGACAATTCTAAAATAACAATAAATACCGTAAATACCTGGAATGCCTATACCATTGGAAACTGGGGAGTAAAAGGACAGAGAAACGGCTTAAGAAATGTAGTAGGATGTATGCCGGCATTGGGTAAGCAGTATCGGGAAAGTAAAAATTCAAGAATATTTTTTGCAAGCTGGGAAACTTATTTCCTTTTGGCGGAAGCTGCACTGAAAGGCTGGTCAGTTCCGATGGGTGATGAAGCTGCCTATAACAAGGGAATTCAGGAAAGTTTTGCTTATAATGGAGTTTCACAATTCTATGGTCAGTATATTGCTTCAACAGATTATAACCGTGATGGTACTTCTGTTTCTTATAGTCATATTACAGAACCGGGAGTAAGTCACACGATGAAATATAAAGATCCTGTAAGTGGGAATTTAGTTTCTGTTGAAATTAAATATCCTGTGAATACCATTTATAAGAATGGATCGGTAAAGAATGATAAACTGACAAAAATTATTACCCAGAAATATATTGCCAATATGCCTTGGTTGCCATTAGAATCCTGGAGTGATCAGAGGAGACTCGGGCTGCCGTTTTTTGAAAACCCAGCCATTGAAGCTCCATTGCCCAATCTTCCTAATCTGAGTTCAGGAAACTATATGACGAATTCTATTCAGAATTTCCCTCAGAGATTAAGATATCCAAGTACCTTCAGAAATACGGATCAGTCCGGATATGATAAAGCTGTACAATTACTTGGCGGTGCAGATGCTGTACTGACTCCTCTTTGGTGGGCCAAACATTAATTAAGTTTAAATAATAAAAAAGCAATCCTTTTCTGATTTTGAAAAGGATTGTTTTTATAAATACAAATTGACTGAACATCTCATTAGATGGATTGTTCAATTAATTATGATAAGTATCCGGATGGCTTTGGAATATTTTTAATTTGCTCCAATTGTGAAAACTAGCTGTGTATTATAGGTGGTTGCAGGAACGATTACAGAAACTCCACTTATTTGCAGTTGAGTATTAATACCTGTGTATGATACACTGTTGCCTAGTCCCAGAACTCCGGTAAAATTGATTGTAAAAAATGCTGTATCCACAGCTTGTGGTATTTCTACGTAAGTTGTTCCTCCGTTTATTGTTGCTGTACAAAGAACACAGAGTCCACTGATAGTGGCACTTCCACCGCTTCTTTTGGCATAAAGGTGCAGATTGCTGTTCCAGGTTGTAGGGGTGTGATGTACACTCACTCTGGCAGCCCCGCTGGTAAGAAGGTTTAAAAATGATCCGGGTAAATTTCCGGAAAGTGTTATCAAATTGGTAACGCTTTCATAAGTTCCGGCATAGTTTGTTCCGGCTTCTGTAATGGTGGGTACACTTACAGTCCAATTACTACCGCCAACATTTATAGTTTGCGCTCCAAGACAGCAGCCAATTGCTAGAAAGATGCTGCTTACATATTTTTTTAAACGGATTTCTCTGAAAAAACAACTATTGATTTTCATTTTTCAATTTTATTCTGTGATGGTATAGGTAACTACAATAGCAGTATTAGCCTGTGCAATTAAATTAGCATAGGTATTGGTTGTTAGAGAAATAGTGAGAGCATGGCCATTATTAGCGCCATTTCCTGTGTAGGCACCTCCAATCCCACTGATAATAGTAGTGGCAGTTGTGGATAATGTAACTATTCCTGCAGAAGTTCCCAATGTTCCTCCTCCTGCTCCGGAAGCGGCTGCAGCCTGTAATCTTATATTAACCCCTGCAATAACTTTATTCACAGAGGCTGTAATTTTTCTGGTAAGACCTCCGGGTGCAATCGCAGAAGTATAGTTGACCCATTTTGAAGTATTGGGGGTGGGGTTACCAAGGGCATTTCCTGCTTCAGTAGGGGCTGTAAAGTTAAGCGCAAAACTTCCTGTAGGCTCAATATCCATTAAAGTAACAATAGGTAAGGTCATCGTGACAGTAGTCTGAGAATACAATAATCCAGACAAAACAAAAGTCACTAATAACAATAGGGAACGGATCAAAATCATTTTTTCTTTTTTATTTCATTATAGCTTACCTTTAGGGATTCCTGCTGATATTTTATTTCTATTTGCTGCTTGACAATATGAATGTTTAATTTTTTGGTTTCGGAAGGGGCAAGCGTAAACTGAAATTTATCGTTCGAGACTTTATAACGTTTATCAAGACCATTGCGGTAAACTTTAACAGTCCAGTCTCCGGGCCTTAGATAAGTAAAATCAAAATCTTCACCTATAAAACAAATTTTACGATAGGTCTGGTCCTTACCTGTAGCTTCTATAATAATACTTTCTTTTTTCTTTTTCTTAGCAAGCAGCTCAGTAAGTCCGGTCTGATCTTTATCTTCTGTTTCTACAAACTGAATATGGCCTTGAACATTAGCTGCAGTCGTTAACCCGAAATTAAAAGTGTTTTCCTTATTACTCAGAGAAAGGGCTGCGGGAAGAGCTAAGGTGGGAATATCATTGATCTCTGTTGTTGAACGGTCGATTTCCAGAAAATAATTTCCGGGAATCACATTTTTGAATACATAATTTCCTTCCTGATCGGTAACTGAAAGATAGCTTCCCAGCATTAATCTTACCCCTTCTGTCTTTTTTATCCCAAGATTGCTGATATTTCCGGATAACGAAATATATTCAGCAGTTTTCTGTACCGGAACATTGGGACGCCAGGTATAGCGCATCGAAAATATAAAATCTTTATCCCCGATTTCTCCTCTCTGTAGTGAATACCTGCCGGAAAGATCAATTTCATTTCCGGGAAACAGCTGCTGGTGGAAGAGAAGTTCAAATAAATTTCTGTCTTTAAAATACTCTTCCGGCATATAATTGTTCTGATAAAAAATACTTAAAGTAGTCTTATCAGAAAAACGGCTGTAAATTCTTGCTCCGTAATAGAGCTGTTTCTGATTCTGCAACTGGTATCTTGAGCTTATAGCGTAGCTTCCGAATACATTAAAATAGGTTCTGAATTTTTGAAATGAAAGATTGGCAGAATAAAAACTTGAATTACCGCTAAATCCTGTCAGGTAATTGTCTGTTTTACCGAACTGCCCTGCGATATTCACCTGAAACATTCCGAGCTGCTGATCAATACTCACTTTGAAAAAACGTTCATAGTAATCAAACTGTTTTGGTTCTAAGCGGTCCTGATACTTTTGATACCCGCTATTAAGGATAACAGATCCATTTGATAGGTATTTATATTGTATTCCATATTGCAGATATTGTCTGTAAGGAGCGGCTAAAAACAGCGTATCTCTCTGGAAATTTTTAACATCCTGTGTATAGTTGACAAAAGCATTGAGCTTTCTTGAAATTTTGTAGCTAACATTCCCGTTAAAGGTATTTGTATTCGTAAAATATCCTGCAAATTCCGGACTTGCTTTTACATACATTAAACTTCCGTTGAACTTTTCAAAAATAGCATCAGCCTGAAGCATATAAGCTGTTCCATCCGTTTTTTTTGTGTTGCTGTATGCTAATTCTCCGGAAATATTAATGTTTCTTGATATATTGAATTTTCCCTTCGCATAAGGAAGATGTGCATCAGAATCCAGCCTTATATCTCCGTATCGGATTTCCTCTTTTCTTGGAGTTTTGTAAAGGTACCCAACGGTAAGTTCTGATTCTTTTCTGATTTTGAAGGCGGAATAAATATTAAATTCATCCTTAATATCTCTGAAAAACCTGGGACGATTATAGAAACCACCCAGACTCACTTTATTGAAATCATACCGGACTTCTGCACCGCGTCCATATCTTGCAAACTCCGTTAAATAAGATGAAGAATACGTTTTATCACCCAAATGAATAAAGAAGTTGTCCCGTTTATAGTTCACAAAATATTCTTCATATTGGGTAAAGGTATTGAGATCTACAGGGTTGTGGGTAACTGCCCGAAATTCAACCTGGTTTTTGTTGTCTTTATCCAGAGTTCCTTTACCGTAAATTTCTCCCTGAAAGCCATCATTATAAACCCCCATATTCTGCATTCCTATGAAAGATAATGAAAGGGCAACAGGAAGTCTGTGATAAATGTCGTTTTCAGAAGGTTTTACGGATATAATCTGAGTGCTTGCATACACACTTTGAACTTCCTTAAGATTACCTTTTGAGTATACCGAAAGATTTAGATTTTGAAATTCATTTTGACTGAGTTCAGGGTTGGTTACTTTGTGTATTGTAATGATTTTTGACTCATTGGGCTCTAATACCAATGAGGGCTCATTGTCAAGAATGGCATTTTTACTTTCAAGATGAATATCTTCTGTTACATTACCATTATTTTTTAAAAGAAAAGAAGCCCGGATGGTTTCTCCGGCCCTTACAAACTCTGGAGAATTCAGTGGGGTAAGAGAAATATTTCTGTTTCCTGAAACTGCTATTTCAGATGTTTTTGTAAAGGAGATTCCGTTGCTACGGTCAGTAATATTCAGGGTTACAGAATAATTTCCCTGGCTTGTTTCTGTTGCAATACGTAATGGAACCAGATATGCTGATGTTTCATGGGCAGCAATCTGAAATTCTCCTTTTGCTAAAATGGGTTTAATAGCTGGACTTGAAGTAGAGGCTGATATCTCGTACGTCCTGTTTTCATCCGAATTATTTTCTAATGTAAAAGGAATAGAAGTAGACATTCCCGGTAATATACTATCTTTTTTACTGGACAATCTGTTGGATTGCTGTTGAGAAAAAATAAATATCGGGAATAATAATATGATTATAAATAAAGTCCAAGTTCTAATCATTTTTTACTTCTAATTCCACATTGAGTGCAAATGCATTCTCCTCTTCATCCGTAGCTATTATGGCGGCTTTGTATTTGTCCGGTGGTATTTTACTGATATCGATGTAAAATGTTTTGGAGGTATCAGGCAACAGTCCCATTGTTAAACTGGAATACGTTCCTATTTTTTCACCTGTTTTACGGTTATAGATTTCAATGGCTGTTGTAGGTTTGCAGTAAAGATTACCATTATTGGCTACGGCAATTTTGACGGTTTGTTTCCCTTCCAGTTTTTCTACTTTTACACTTTCAAACTTAAGGTCCGGTTTGGCCTTTTCCGTCTCAAAATCTGTAATGACCTGAATAGCGTAACGTATAACAGAAGTGATGTTTACTCCCGGTTTATTGTCGCTGGGTTTTATATCCTCTACCGGCTCTACAATAATGACACTCCAATAGCTTCCGGGATCTCTGTTTTGATTGGGAACTGTAATCTCATAAAAAACCTCAGTTTTCTCCTTACCTTTCAGGGTAATCAGGTTGGTATTGAGTTTAATCCATTCTCCATTGGTCCGTTTATTTGTACGCAAAGCCGAATAATTGATCGTTCCGTCAGCATGGTAAGCAAAGTCCTGTAAAAATAATTTTACACTCTGAGGATTATTGCTTGTGTTTTCAATGGCTACTTTTCCCTTGTAAACCTTTCCGTTTTCAATTTTGTAAGAATGTGTAAGTCCATT
This sequence comes from Chryseobacterium indologenes, assembly GCF_018362995.1. Classification (NCBI taxonomy): domain Bacteria; kingdom Pseudomonadati; phylum Bacteroidota; class Flavobacteriia; order Flavobacteriales; family Weeksellaceae; genus Chryseobacterium; species Chryseobacterium indologenes. Next base: position 2,968,070 of record NZ_CP074372.1, on the reverse strand, counting down.
GAGAATCACAATGCCGGCATGTAAAAAGCTAAACTGCAAAATCAAGGTGATCAACAGAAGAATACGCTTTATCATTATGTAAAGTTTGGAGTTAAATGATGAGTAATACAAAAACAGGAAGAAACTGAATGACAACTTCTTCTTGTTTTTGAAACAGAGAATAAAATTTTATTTAAATTCTAATTGTCGGATATCGTATAAGTAACGGTAGCTGCTACAGTTGCTGTTGCCTGTAAATCTGCGTAAGCTGCTACCCCTCCAGGGCCGCTTCCTGCAGCAAGTGCATAGGTAAGATTGTGTCCGTTATTGGCACCATTACCTGTATAAGCACTTCCGATTCCGGAAATAATAGTCTGATCAGCTGCACTTAATGTCAATAGACCTGCAGAAGTTCCTAATGTACCTGCTCCGGATCCGGTAGCTGCTGCTGCCGTTACATGAAGATCAACTCCGGGAATGATAGCATTCATTTTTACACTTACATTACGGGTAGGATCTGCAACAGATTTAATGGATGAATAATTAAGCCATAAAGTAGTGTTGGCTGTTGCTGGAACGATAGGATTTCCTGCTTCAGTAGGTGCTGTAAACCCAAGGGTAATGTTTTTGGTGGCAGATGGTTCAATATCTACCAATGCAACTTCGGGAATAGAAATGGTAACCGTATGGTTATCTGTAGCGAGGTCTTGGGCGCTCAGATTCCCAGATAGAGCCAATGCAAATACAGACATTGCAATAGTTAAATTTAATTTTTTCATGACACTGTTAATTAGTTAAGTGAAGATAATGAAATTCAGTATATGGTGAAAAAAATATACTACATTTTTTATATAAATACTTATTTGTCATACGTAATGCATTATACGTATGAAATAACTCAAAAAAACCTGCGCAATTTTGTACAGGTTTTTATCAGTATTATAAGTCTTTTTTTAAGCCCAATGCGGATCAGTAACAGAAACCTTTCCTGTCTCTACTCTTCCGGTAAAATGCCATAGACAATCATTCAACGTTAATTTCAAATCATACCAGCCTTTATTTTTATCAAGATCGATAATAATTTTTTCTTCCGGTTTTTGCAAGATGATTGTTTTTTTAGTCTTTCCGTATAAATCTTCCAGATGGATGGAAATATTTTTCTTCTTATGAGTTCTGATAATCAGTTCAACCTGATTTTTTGAGGTCATATTAACCAAAATCACCTCTAATTCAGAAATATTATTCCCTTTGAATTTCCTGAAAAAGCCATTGGGACCGAAAATTTCGTAATCATAAGTTCCGGAATGTACAGCATGGGATAGTTCTTGTTTTGAATATAAGGCATATGAAAAATGATAATGAGTACTATCGAATTGAGTTCTGTCATAGATTAACAATGGAACCCCATTCTCTTTTAAATTGGTCATTTTAATCTGCCCACCTTCCAAATTGACATGGAAATGATACGGAAGCGGATTTGAGGGTTTCAAACCTCTTTCCTGAATCTCCAGTAAATTAGCGTTAAGTTCATTTTCAGAATACCATTTCAGATCCGGAACAGGTTTGTTTTTAGCTGCATTAATGGTTTTAGCGTATTCTTTCTGATCCAGATAATTCATCTGTGGAGCCTTTACACTGGAAGAATTGAAGGCAGACGTAAGATCTCCGCATATTGCTCTTCTCCAGTCACTGATATTATCAACATGAACATTTTTCTTATATTTTTTCATGATGAAATTCTCCAGAAATTGCAGGACGGAAGTGTGATCTGATACTTCAGAATTTACAAAACCTCCTTTTGTCCATGGTGAAGCGATGATCATCGGAACTCTGTAGCCTAATCCAACCGTTCCTTCAATTTTTTCATAATTTTTTAAAGAAGGATCAGACATATACTCCTGGGATTGATCCACATATTCCACTCCTTCTTTTCCGTTCATATCAACGGGCTGGCTTGGATTTACAGGTGGTGAAAAGGGTAGTACATGATCAAAATATCCGTCGTTTTCATCGTAATTGATGATAAAAATTGTTTTTTTCCAGGTTTCAGGATCTTTGGTAAGAATATTCAAAACCTCAGAAATATACCATGCACCGTACCATGGTGATCCCGGATGGTCTGAGAAATGTTCCGGAGCTACCAGCCAGGAAACCAGCGGAAGTTTTTTCTCCTCCACATCTTTTCGGAACTGGAACAGAACGTCACCTTCAGGAACCACCAGTCTTTCTCCGTTTTCATCCTTTCCGATTTCCAGTTTCCAGTAATCCGGGTCATTTACATTAGTAGTGAAGGCTTTTTCGTGAAGGTTTTTTTCCTCTTTTGATAGTTTTGAATAATTATCCGGATGATATTTTACCTGATCTTCCTGAACTTCTGAGAGCATGCTTTCCAGCCTTTCTTTCTGTTTAGGATTTTTTTCAATCTCCTGTTTCAGATACGCTATGATATTAGGAATATTCTGATAATATCCTTTTGAAAATTTAACGTTGAATTTTGAAAACCATTCAATAGGGTTATCCGTAAAATTACTTAACCACGCTTCCTGTTCTCCGGACATTCCTTTTGGAAGACTGATTTCATTCTGATAAATTCTCCACGAAACATTCTGCTGTTCCAAAATTTCCGGGAAACTTTTCCATTTGGCCTGTCTTGCTTTATCATAATCGATATTTTCATTCACAACATTGGCCTTTACTTTTCCGTTCTGCTGCTCTCTCAACGTTCCGGACCAAAGGAATAATCTGTTCGGAGTAGTTCCGGTAAGTGAAGAACAGAAATACTGATCGAATATGGTAAATGCATCTGCCAGCTGATAATAAAACGGAAGGTCTTCACGGTTATAATATCCTAGTGTCAGCGGAATATTTTTGTAATCTTTATTTCCTGAAGCTTTAGCCTGAAGCCATTGGTCATATTTTCCCTTGTTCAATGCTTTTTGCTGATCAGCCCATGAATGAGGAAGTGAGCTCATCCATGTTGATTTTGTGTTTCTTAAATCCAGTCGGGCAGGAGATGCGTATTTTCCGTCATCATTCTTTTGAAAGAAAACAGAATGCCCATCCTGTTTTACAAATGCTCTTTTATCCAAAAAGCCTCTCACTCCTTTGAGCGCACCGAATGCATGATCAAATGAACGGTTTTCCTGCATCAGGATGACCACATGCTCTGCATCATAAAATGTAGACTGGGCAGCCGGATCAATGGCCAGAGCTTTTAAAATGGAAGGGTGCAGGACACTTGATGTTCCTAATCCCGCTAATAAAAGACTTGATTTCTCTAAAAATTCTCTTCTGTTCATGTTCAATCGTAATAAGAAAGAAACCGCAAGTTAATAGGATTTTCCTGCGGTTTCTTTGTTTTTATATAAAAATAATCAGATTTTTATTGTAACCACCAAGGTTTGGAATTGATGTTGTCATTTCCGCTATATTGGGCAGCCAGCGCCGCTTTTAAGTTGCTGCTGTTATAACTGTATTCTGACTGCGGATATCTGAACCTGAAAGGAGCTGGTACTCCGGTTTTCAAGGGGTAATTTGGGTATCCGGTTCTTAAATAATCATAATAAGAAGTCCATTGTGCCTGATGGAACATGGTCATGTATTTTTGAGTCATGATTTTTTCCAGCTGTGTCTGTAAAGGATCAGCAGTGTTATAAACAACCAAAGGTGTTGCCAGATACTGATTCACATCAAATCCTGAGAAATATTGTCCCTGGTTTTTTACATAGGTCTGATAAAAACTGAAACTTGCCTTGATCGCATTATCATAATGGGTTTTTGCTGATCCGGAAATCCAGCCTCTTGCCGTAGCTTCAGCAAGGATAAACTCAAGTTCTGAGTAGCTTAATACAGAAGCAGGTTCATTGGTAGGATCTTTATAAAAACGGTCGTTTACTTTAGAGATATTCTTAGCCGTGATCAGAGCAGCGTTGTCAGAGTAAGGAGACGTAGGGTTTCCTCCATTATAGGCTGTAAAATCTGTGATGGCTTTTCCTGCTTCCTTAGCTCCGGTAGTTTGTGCTGCAAAAGTAAAAAGGCGTGGATCATGTCTGTCTTTGAACATGTTGATGAAATAATCTGCCATATACAAACTTGAACCATATCCGCTGTTGTTAAACATTGTGTATCTGCTGTCTGCAGCATCGGCAAACTTAAGCTCACCATTGTCAGCAATAGAAGTCATCAAAGACTGGCTTCCTGCGATAGAAGCAAATTCTGTAGCAATATTGTAACTTCCTACTGTCGTTTTCTTAGATAAAGTGATCAGAATTTTCAGACGGAAAGAATTGATCAGCTTTTTCCACTTCAAAGCATCTCCGTTGTATACAATATCACCTTCAATTTTATCATTGGTATTAATAAGATCATTTGCTTCTTTCAGCTCTGATAAAATTCCGGACATTACCGCTTCCTGCGTATCATATTTAGGCTGGGTAATCCCGGATTCACCTTTTGCTGCTTCAGAATAAGGGGTGCTTCCTACTTTTAAGCTGATATTGAAGAAATGATAGGCTCTTAAAAACTTTCCAATAGCAAGATAATTTTTATTTCCTCTTTTCTCTGCTTCCTGCATCATTTTTCCTGTATTCAGAAGTCCTTTTGTATACACTTCAAAAGAGGCGTCATTCCATTTCATATACTGATAGGCATTTTCACCATCAGTACCAATCATCATTCTTGAAGCATACATATTATCACCGTTTACCTGGAATGTGTATTTTTCTACGTAAGTCAGAAGGTTTTTAGGATCAATGCTGGCTTGGTCATTAGGGTTCTCATTGATGGTGTCAAGACTGGTTTCGCATGAAGCCAATGTCAGAAGTCCTGCCGCAAATATAGACTTCATCAGCCATTTTGCTGCCTTACCTTTCTGTCCTTTCACGTTATTGATATTATTTTTCATTGTTGACGTACTTTTTAGTTAAAACTTAAGATTAAACCCGATTCCGAACCATCTGCTGGACGGATCCTGAATATCATTAGCGATATCCCCACTTCTGCCTGATCTGATCTGGAAATCAGGATCGGAGTAAAGGTTCTTTGATTTTTTCCACATGGCTAAATTATAGGCAGAAATATTGGCGGTGAATCCTTTTACCATTCCTTTCGGATTAAGCAGATATGAGAAATCATATTCCAATACTACAGACCTCAGCTTGATGAAAGTTCTGTCAAAAACGTTTGCAAACTCTTCACTTTCATCCTGCGTTACTCTTGCCTGATATGGATAATTCTGTGCCCAGTCCTGGAAGCTGATCGCTTTGGTGTGTGGAGTATAAAGTCCGGTTGCAGGATTATAATTAACACCATCCGGTACAAAATAATACGTTCCCGGATTCGCATATTCAAGATCTCTGTAGGCTACGGAATTAGGATGTTTTCCTCCCCACCACATCTTTTCAACAACCTGCGATCTCATCACACCTCCGATACTGCCGTCTATCCCGATGTTTAAAGTGAACTTTTTATACTTAAAGGTGTTATTGAAACCGAAAGTCCAGTCCGGATTGAAATGACCTAAATTACTTGGAGCATTGGCTCTTGTCGGCATCCCTGAATTGGCATCAAGAATGACTTTTCCGTCCGGAGACTTTTGCCATGTGTAATCGTAATAGCTGTCCATTCTTTCACCCAGCTTAATGTTTTGATAGTTGGGCATATTATCATAAATGGAAGCCAGTTTTTGTTCATACGTGCTCCAGTTGATCAAGGTTTTCCAACTGAAATCGGCCGTTTTTACCGGAACCAAACCAAGAGAAACTTCAAATCCTTTGGTGGTGTATTCATTCCCGTTTACATATTGTGACGTGAATCCTGATGATTCTGCCGCCGGGAACTGGAGAATATTATTATAATCAAGCGTTCTGAAATAAGTGGCATCTAAAGTAATTCTGTTATTCAGGAAGCCTGCGCTTAATCCTAATTCATAAGATTTTGTCTGCTCAGGTTTCAGAGAGTTTTCTACATTCAGAGTGGTAGGATAATAATACGTAGGATTTCCATTGAAAGTAATTCCCTGGTTATTCAGATAATAATTTCTGATGGAATAAGGCTGGAAGTCATACGCCACTTTAGCCCATGAAGCAGAAAGCTTCAGCATATTGATAGACTCCGGTAATTTTACAAGGTTTGAAATAACAGCACTGATGGATGCAGAAGGATAGAAGTAAGATCTGTTAGCTTTAGGAAGCGTAGAAGACCAGTCATTACGTCCTGAAATATTGATGAAGAAAGCATTGTACAATCCGATATCAATGGTTGAGTATGCACTGTAAATCAACTTTTCCTTCAGATAGGTATAATTTTTAAGTGCTCCGATTGAGTTTTCAAAGGTGTATACTTCAGGAATTTTTAATCCGTCTGTAGATCTCTCATTGTTATTGTTTTTGAAATAAAAAGCTGAACCTCCGGCATTGATGGTGAAATCAAAGTTTTCAGAGATCTTTTTCTTGTAAGTAGCCAGAACGTCATAGTTAAGATTCCATGTTTTATTATCTTTCAGAATATATCCTCCGCTTCTTGGCGCGCTGTAATTGAAATAAGAATAAGGACTTAATATTTCCGTTTTGCTGTGGTTTTCCACGATGGATATTTTTCCTTTTACCGAAAGATCCTGAGTAGCCTTATATTCTAATCCTGTCTGAGCATTAATTATATTAGTTCTGTTCTGATTTTTATAATACTCCGCTCCGAACCATGGATTGTTGTACCATGCATAGTTCCAGTTGGCCTGTGCTCTCCCTTCCTTTCCAGGAATCCACATATGATTTTTCAGTGCCTTTCCGTCTACATCACCTCCCATCCAGATCAGGATGGTATACATGTGTCCGCTTGGATTGTAATCGTAGTTAGGAATATTGGGCGTAAAAGCCTGGTTGAAATTGAATTTTGTGTCAAAGATTAATTTATCTCCAAGGTGGTTTTCAGAAGAGAAGTTGATTCCATATTTCTGAAGATAAGAATTCGGTACTCTGTCATCATAATTCATGAAATTTCCGGAGAATCTGTATATATCTTTATTATCTCTGTAGCTGATCGCAAAATTATTATTATTAATCACTGCAGGCTTTAAGAAAGTACTTAAGTTATCGTGGTATTTCCAGTCAATAGGAACTCTTTCATACCTTGATTTATCATCATATTGAGTTCCTGTCACAGCTCCATACCATGGAACCACCTGTCCGGTTACTTTATCTCTGATAGGGCTGTTCCACTGGGCAATCTGTAAACCCGGGATAAATTTTGGTCCCCAGATCATATCCCCGTCATTCACACCGCCATCGGCTCCATCCCAGAATTCATACTTTCCGTGAGAACCGTTTCCATATTCAGTCTGGGTTTTCGGGAGATTGGTAAATCCTCCTGTAATCATGGTATTTTGTGAAAATTCTACGGAGAATCCTTTCTTCTTAGCTGATTTTGTTGTAATCAGAACCGCTCCGTAACGGCCTCTGGAACCATACAGTGCAGAAGCGGTGGCTCCTTTCAGTACGTTAATGTTTTCAATATTGTTAGGATCTAAATTCTGGAAAACTTCCTTTTCCACAATCACTCCGTCAATGACAAAAACCACATTGGAATTTCCTCTAAGAGTAAACTGTGGTGCCTGCTGCATTCCTGTTGGGTTGGAAACATTTAGACCGGCAACCTGTCCTGAGAATAAATTACCAATACTCGGTGTTGTGATGGTTTCAAATTGCTTGGTCCCTACTTCCTGAGTGGAATAACCGATTTTTTCTTTCTTTTTGGCAATACCCAATGCTGTAATAACAACGCCTTCAATCTGCTTTTCGTTTGGCTTTTTTAAGACAACAGAATACTGTTTTTTTGAAGAGACCTCAACGGTATAAACAGAAAAATCAGGAGCAAAAAACTCAAGAATGTCTTTTGGGTTTGCAGAAATGGTAAAATTACCATTTTCATCTGTAGTAGCAGTCTTTCCTGTATTTTTGTCGGTGATGTTTACACCGGAAACGCTAGAGCCGTTTTCTGATTTTACATTTCCGGAAATATTGATTTCCTGTGCGGAAAAATATAGAGGAAGTAAAAAAACGGCAAAAGTAGCTAGAGTCTTCTTCATTTTTTTTGAAGGCAAATTTAGCAGTGCACTGTTACCAGTATTTTAATGAAGTATTAAAATAAAAATACGATTTTAATATTTTTTAACAATAAGAATTAATAGAAAGGTAAAATGGAAAATGTCCTTTGTGTAAGAAATTTTGATTTATTATACAGATATTAATATAATAGGAAGCAGGAAGAGGGAGGCTGGAAGTTGTTGTGGTGGTTTCAACTTCTTGAAATCTTCAGTAATAAATTTTTGAAGAAAAACTTCCGTCTTATGAAAGAAACAAATTGTGAAACCTAGACCCCCGATAACTTCCAGCCTCCAGCTTCCCGCTCCCTTTCTTTTTTAAAACCTGCTCAGGATTCCCCAGTGGATTTTGGTATCATTAAATTTAAAAGGATTTCCAAATTCATTACCATTAGATAGCTGAAAGCTCATCAGACCAATTGGAATAAAGAAGTTGAAACCGAGTCCTACACTATAAAGCTTGGGTCTAACATTTAAAGATTTATTATTGAGCTGCCCATATTGCCCAAAAACGTCGAAGAAGGCCTGGCTGCCGATCAGATACCGGTATTCCAGACTTCCATAATAGTAAAAGTCGGCGGCAAGTGATTTCTCATTGAATCCCCGCATAGAATTCCATCCTCCGAAACGGTATAATTCGTTGGTGGTAAACTCTACTTTAGAATCCATCATAGCACCTTCTGCCTTAATGTTCAGGAAGTGATTCCCGGAGATATGATAATTGTGTTCACCAAAGAAATAAAACTGGTTTTGGTTCGCCTTGATATTATCTTTGGAATAGGTTGTTGTTAAAAAATCATAGCCTGCAGTGACCTTTGTTTTATAAAGGAACAGATCAATATCTGTAGGTTCTGTCATTTCAAACCATACCCCGATTCCTTTTTTGTTATAATCTTTTCCCTGAACATACAGTGTGTCGATGATGGTGGAGGATTCCAGGGTGGCTCTCAAACCTATTTTGTTTCGGTTGTTAATATGATAATAGAAAGCAGGCAGGAATTTTACATTGGCAAACGTAGAATCCTGTCGGTAGATATTCACTTTTGCATTCATTCCCACATTGGATTTGAACAGGTACGGAATATCCACCTGAAGATCGAAAGTCTGCCCTCTGTCCGGGTTTCTCTGCCAGTATAAATTGACCGTTTCAAAACCATTGAACATATTCCTGAAATTGACGTTCATTGTCCCGTTTAACGTAAACTTGGAGGTTTTGTCATTTCCAAAACCGACAACCCCGTCAAAAGTATTGGTCTTTTTCTTTTCCAGAAACAGGTAAATGCTTGTAGAGTCTTTTGTAAATAAAGTTTGTGGCTGCCGTTCGAGTGTCAGAAAAGGATGACTCTGGAAGGTTTTATTGATGGCCAGAAGGTTTTTGTCATCGTAGTTTTTGCCTTTAAATTCTTTTTCAAGATTTTTGATGAATCTTTTAGGAACTTTTTCATACCCTTTCACTACGAAATTATTGATCGTTCTTTTATCGTTCTTGTTAATATCAAGCTCTACGATGGGATAGCCATTTTTCTGCCCTTTGTATTTGGATTTGATTCTGCTGAAAGAATATCCGTCATCAATATAAGTTTTGTTGATGCTTTTCTTAGTGGAATCTAAATTTTTAGTGAAAAAATCTTTCTGAATCTTCAGTTTCTGAACAAGAGAATCAGTAAGGTTTACATAAGTTTCATTAAAGTTTTTGCCTTTATCAAAGAAAATTTCAGTGCTGTCACCTTTTACTTTTACATCTTTCAGTTTGGTAAAGAAATAATTATTCTGAGCCAATGAGTCCAGAAACTTTACTGCAGCAGTGGAATCTTTTACTTTTTTCCTGACTTTGGTTTCTGTATCAATCAGCCAATACTGCTTCTTCTGCGCTTGTGTAAAAACGCAGAACAGTACAAAAAATATTTTCAGAAACAGTTTCAATCCCAAATATATCTACACCATAGGTAGTGATGAAATTAAGCGTAGTTAAGATAAAACTTAAAGCGAAGCTTATCCTAATGACTCTTTACAACTTAATTCTTTTTAATGGTTTAAAATTTTATTATCAAATAGCTTTCTATACAACTGAAACTAATCCAGTTTATTATACTTCTTCATCAAATTTTCATAAGTTCCCTGTGGAAGAATCCATTTCAAAGGAACGCCGATTTTCTGCCCGAATTTACCAAAATAATAATGAGCTTTCCATTTATTTTTCGCTAAAAGTTTTTCAATGTATTCTGCTACTTCCAATGGCTCTGTTCCGTCATTCACATGGGAATTCATCAGAGCATATACTTTGTCGAAAACGTTTTTGTAGGGCTGGGAAACCTGTGCAATAACTCTGTTGTCCGCAATATTGGTTTTGATATCGCCCAGATGCAGAGAACATACATCAATATTCCATGGGTATACTTCATATCTCATGGCTTCCGTTACCTTATCCAGAGCAGATTTTGAAGCTGAATAAAATCCACGGAAAGGCAGACCCATTTCACTTCCGATACTGGAAACATTGATGATTTTTCCAAATTTGTGCTCACGCATTTTCGGAAGAACGGCACTCATCATTTGTACAGGTCCGGCAAGATTCAGACTGAAAAGTTTAAGAATATCTTCTTTTGTGGAATCTTCTACGGCACCTACCATTCCCATTCCGGCATTATTGATCAGAACGTCAATTTTAGTTTCTATTTTTAAAACCTCAGCGATTGCATTCTGAATCGCGGTGTTATCAGTAACATCAGTGGGGATAGATTTGAAGTACTGGCTTTCTGTATGCTTTCTACTTAGTCCGTATACTTTATGTCCTTTTTTACCAAAATATTCGGCCAATGCAAACCCGATTCCTGATGAGGTTCCTGTAATAATGATGGTCATTGAATTCGTATGATTTTAATGTTTTTATTTTTCTTCTGATTGCAGTGAGACGTTTTTAAAGGTCTGTGTTCAAAAGTAAAATCTATTTTCAGCAAATGTAAAAAAAGAAAAATGAACTCAGTTATTTATTATTCCTGAAATAAATTTTAATTATTTCTTCATGTATTGTCCCGGTTTGGTGGCAAACTTAAAATAAACTTAATCTCAATCATGCATGTAATATTGGGGGAATGATTACTTTTAATAATGTATGTTGTTGAAATACAGTGTTTTGATTTTAGTTTGTGGTAGGTGGCGTCTTAAAAAAGCTAAAATTTCTTAATAAAAACATAAGGAAACCTTAATGAGGTATGGGAGCGGACTGGTCTAATTTTGCACCTAATCAAAAAGGAGATCATGAATGTATTTAAAATCCCTGTATCTGTAACTTATTTAACGGGTAGGGTATTACTTATTGGTGCAATATCAGCTTCACCGATGTTCCTCGCTCAGAAAAAAGACAGCTTAAAAGAAAAATCCATCGACGAGATTGTTGTTGTTGGATATGGAACACAGAAAAAAAGTAAAGTTTCCGGCGCTGTTTCCGAGGCTTCGCTGGATAAGCTTACTTCCAGATCATTGTCTGGCGTAGGAGAAGTTCTTCAGGGGAAAGCTCCCGGAGTAACTGTAGTGAATGAAGGTGGAGATCCTAACGGCTCACCTAAAGTAAATATTCGTGGTCTGGGGGGAATCAATGGAGAAACTCCTTTGTATGTAGTAGACGGAGTAGTTTTTAATGGAACACCGTCTATTAATCCAAATGATATTCAGGATATTTCTGTGCTTAAAGATGCTTCTGCAGCCATTTACGGAGCAAGATCTTCCGGAGGGGTTATTCTTATTACTACTAAAAAAGGGAAAAAAGGAAATCTTACGGTAGACTTTGATGTGAAATACGGTGTAAACCAGGCATGGAGATTAAAAGAATCTCTGAATGCAGCGGAGTTTCAGGATGTGATGTACAAGGCCTATGAAAATGCCGGAAAACTTGGAAGCTTACCAATAGCTTTTAACCCTAATCAATATCCGGACGGAAGAATTACCAGAACAGACTGGATGAAAGAAATTTTCAGAACAGGAACGATTCAGGAATACAATGTCAACTTAAGCGGAGGAAGTGAGAAGTCCAGATATTTTGTGGGAATGAACCACAGAAATCTGGAAGGGATCTTATTGAATACTCAGGCAAAACGATATAACTTCAGAGTTAATTCTGAACATAAAGTAAAAGACTGGTTAACGATCGGAGAAAATATGTACTATAACTACTCAGACGGAAATACAGCAGATACCAAAAGTGGGTATACAGGAGCTTTGGTGGCAGCTATGTACTATCCGCCGAATGTTCCGGTATATACGCCGAGTGGTGCATTTTCCGGATTGCCCATTGATGTGGCAGGTGGATATGGAGATATGATCAACCCTGTTGCTTATCTTAAAAGGATCAGCATCAGAAACCCTACCCATGAGATTTTGATCAACCCTTATGTGGAAATTACTTTGGCCAAAGATTTAAAATTCCGTTCCAATTTTGCTCAGACATTTAAACTAGGAAATGTAAAGGAGTTTAATTCCAGAGTATTGGAAGTAGGAAAGATTTTTGATACCAACAGCCTGGAATATCAATCCAATAATGTATCTACTTCTCTTGCTGAGCAGCTTCTTACGTATAAATTAACGGAAGGAAAACATAATTTTGACTTCCTTGCAGGTTTAACATTCCAGAAAACAACTGAAGAAGGATTCCGTGCAAAGACTTTTGATTTCAGAAGTGAGGCGGAAGCTTTCAGATATCTTCAGAATGCGGCAGATACCAATAAAGAAGCTGACAGTTATAAATACAAAAGTGCTTTAACTTCTTATCTGGCAAGGGTGAACTATGACTATGCCGGAAAATATATGATTAGTCTGCTGGGAAGAAGAGACGGAACTTCTTTGGTTTCTAAAGAAAAACACTTTTCGGATTATTACTCAATTTCAGGAGGATGGATGGTCTCTAAAGAAAATTTTCTGAAAAATATTTTATGGCTTTCCACTCTGAAATTGAGAGGAAGCTATGGAATTTTAGGAAATCTTGGTGGAGTCTCCTACCAGGCTGTAAATCCTTTGATGACCAGAGATAATAATGTCATTTTCGGTCAGGATCCTTCTCAGAACATTGCTTATTATGCTACCACACGTCCAAACCCGGATCTGAAATGGGGGAAATCTGAGCAGACTAACTTCGGGGTGGATGCTTCATTCCTTCACAACAGCCTTTCCTTACAGTTTGATTATTTCGTAAAGAATTCCAAAGATCAGATCTTCAACGTAAGCTTACCAAGTACGGCAACGTATAATAATCAGTATGTGAATGCAGGGTTATTCCAGGATAAAGGATACGAATTGGGTATAAATTATAACAAGGTGGTTTCAGATGAATTTACGTTCTCAGTTGGAGCTACGATAAATCAACTAAAAAACACGGTGAAGCAGCTTGCCAATGTAGATGAGATCTTTATCAATGATAATGGAGTAAGAGGCGTATTGAAACCAACCCGTGTGAAAGTAGGTGATCCTTTGTATTCTTTCTATGGTTATAAGACGGGAGGAATTTTCCAGACTCAGGAAGAAATCAACAATTATAAAGATGCCAACGGAAATCTTATCCAGCCGAATGCTAAGCCGGGAGATATCAAATTCCTGAAAAAAGAAGGAAATACGGGAGTGCTTAATAATAATGATTTTGTCAATCTTGGAAGCCCATATCCTAAGTTCTCTTATGGGTTCTCTTACAATATGACCTGGAAAAACTTTGATCTGAATTTATTCTTCCAGGGAGTATACGGAAATAAAATATTCAACGGAATGAAGTTTATTTCTTTGAACCCGGGTGGAACAGGGCAGAACTATAATATGGATAAAGATATCCTGAATGCATGGACTCCTCAGAATACAAACACTGATATTCCAAGACTGGTACACGGTGATCCAAGCGGTAATTATTCCAAAGTATCAGATTTCTATGTGGAAGACGGATCTTATTTAAGACTGAAGAACCTTACCATCGGATATTCATTACCAAAAGAATTGTACCATAAACTGGATGTAAACAAAGTGAGAGTGTATGTAACCACCAACAACCTGTTTACGATAACGAAATATACAGGATTTGATCCTGAAGTAGGGATGAATTCCTATGGTGTAGATACCGGAAGATATCCTCAGGCACGCTCATTCATCTTTGGGGTGGAGATCGGTTTATAATTTTTAACTAACAAAAAAGTAAAAAATGAAATTTTTCAATAAAATATTTTTAGTATCAGGAATATCTGTAATGCTTTTATCATGTACAGGAGAGTTGGACGTTCAGCCGGAAGGAACACCTACTGAAGCCAGTTTCTGGAAAACGGAAAACGATTTGGTTACCGGAGCAAATGCGATGTATAAGCCATTGTTTGATGGTGAATTTTACGGAAGAGGTCTGTTTTGGTTTATCAATGCCAGTGATGATATGGTTACCGGAAGGGCAAAAAGTGAGGCGGATAACGCAAAAAACTTCAGCAGCAATTACATCGCGGCAGGAGATCTTGAAACTCAATGGAACAAAAGATATAATGTAATTGGAGTCGCCAACCGTGTGATCCGTAATGTTGATAATATCCAGACTTCACAGGCCATTAAAAATAAATATCTGGGCGAAGCTTTGTTCATGAGCAGCAGAATGTATTTTGAACTTTCTTATTCTTACGGAAATGAAAAAGCAGGAGTTCCTATTATCGACCGTTCAAAAGATCCGGATCCAAACCCGATTCCAAGAGCTGCCAACGTAATGGAGAATTACACCTACATCGTGAATGATCTGAAAAGAGCGGCAGAATTATTACCTACTCAGGCAGAACTTCCTGCAAAAGATTACGGAAGACCTCATAAAGCAGCTGCATGGGCACTTTTAGCAAAAGTGTACCTGTTTATGAAAGACTGGAAGAATGCAGAATTCTGGGCCAACGAAGTCATGACAAAAGGGAACAGAGCCTTACTGGGAAATTTTGCTGATGTCTTCAAAGCTGAAAATAACTACAGCTCAGAATATATCTGGTCTATCCCTGGAACTCCTAAGTTTACAGCATGGGGAAGTATTCTTCCGGGCGTAATGCTTGAAAATAAAGGATGGGGAGAATATAACGGATGGGGATACTTCCAGCCGACAAAAGAACTTTATGACGAATATGAAACAGGAGATCTTAGAAGAAGTGCTTCCATCCTGAAAATAGGTGACAAATTTACTTTTAACGGTAAAGAAAGAATATATGCTTCTACCAACTCTCTTACCGGATACCAGTTTAATAAATATATGGATGCCTTCAAATATCAGCTGAACAGCGGTCATGTAAGTGCTAACGGAGATTATCCGTGTACAGACCTTGCCGTTCCGATCATGCGTTATGCTGAGGTAATTCTTATCAAAGCAGAAGCTTCACTGATGCAGGGTAAATCTGCAGATCAGGAAATCAATATGATCAGAGTACGTGCAGGTTTATCTCCGAAAAACGGATGTACAATGGCCGATCTGAAGCATGAAAGACGTTGTGAACTGGCAGGTGAATGGGCAGACAGGCACAGAGATCTTGTACGTTGGGGAGATGCACAGGCAGCTTATGCGAAGCCTCTGCATGGGATCAATGGGCAGGTAGTCTGGGCAGCAAGAAACTTTAATCCGGCTGTACATAATGTTTGGGCAGTTCCGCAGGCTGAAATCGTAAACAGTCATGGGATCATTAAACAAAATGAAGGCTGGTAATTTTTAATCTTTATATATAAGCCACTATATCATTGCAGAAGCTTCTGTGATGATATAGTTTTTTCAAAGGTATAGGGATAGGACATCTTATTTACCCTATAAAAATAACAATGGTATACGAATGAAACTATCAAAAATTTTGGCTGTATTAGCCCTGGCTGTTTTTTCTGAAAATCAGGCTCAGAATTATTTAAACTACAATATTGGCAATGCACATTCACATAATGATTACATGCAGGAGATTCCCTTTTGGCAGGCTTATTATGCCAACTTTGGTTCCATAGAAGCAGATGTCTTTCTGGTGAAGGGTAATCTCTGGGTAGCGCATACCGAAAAAGAACTTTCTGCAGACAGAACACTGGAAAATCTTTATCTTGATAATATTTCCAAACAGATTAAACTGAATAAGGGAAATATCTATCCGGATGCCAGTAAGAAACTTCAGCTGCTGATTGATATTAAGCAGGACTACAAAACATCATTGGTTGCTTTGATCACTACATTAAATAAATATCCTGAGATTACAGGAAATCCAGGTATTAAAATTGTAATCACCGGAGGAAGACCTCAGCCGGCAGATTTTAAAAACTATCCAAACTATCTTTACTTTGATGGTGACCTTGATAAAAATTATTCTGCAGATCAGTTAAAAAGAGTAGGGATGTTCAGTGCAGACCTTCCCGGATTGGTCAAATGGAATGGAAAAGGAATTCCAAGAGATGAAGAAACGGAAAAAATTAAAACTGCTGTTGAAAAAGCACATTCCCAGCAAAAGCCAATGCGTTTTTACGGAGCCCCGGATTTTCCAAATGCATGGGTGAATCTTATGGATATAGGAGTGGATTATATCAATACCGATCATATTCCTGATCTTAAAAAATTCATGAACGCTATTCCGAAGAATTTTTATAAAAATACAAAAGAATACAGCACATATACGCCGACCTATGCATCAGATGGAGTACGTAAAAAAGTAAAGAATGTTATCCTTCTCATACCAGACGGAACTTCTCTGCCACAATATTATGCTGCCTTTACAGCCAACAAAGGGAAACTGAATGTTTTCAACATGAAATCTACAGGACTTTCCAAAACCAATTCATCCAATGCCTATATTACAGATTCCGCACCGGGTTCTACAGCATTTGCAACAGGAGTGAAAACTAAGAATACTTTTGTAGGGGTTGATAATATGGGGAAAGCACTCGCGCAGATTCCGGATATTATTGCTAAAAATGGTATGGTTTCCGGATTGATTTCCACAGGTGATGTTACAGATGCAACACCTGCAGACTTCTATGCTCATTCAGATAACAGAAACAGTTCTGAACCTATTCTGAAAGATTTTGTTACTTCAAAAACGAAAATTCTGATCGGTGGTCCTACAAGTGGATTGTCTCAGGAAAATATACAGAAATTTAAAGATGCCAAGATCGATCTTTATCAGGATTTGAAGTCAGTCAATACAATAAAGAACCGTACTTTGGTGATTGATCCTTTGGCTTCACAAAGAATAACCAACGGAAGAGGAAACTGGCTTTCTGATGCATTTGATCTCACCTTAAATGACTTAAAGAATAATAAAAACGGATTCTTTATGATGATAGAAGCATCTCAGACTGATGGAGGAGGTCATAGCAACAATATTGAGCAGTTGGTTACAGAGTTACTGGATTTTGATCATGTGGTGGGTAAGGCAATGAAATTTGCTGATGAAAATAAAGAAACTCTGGTAATCGTGGTGGGAGATCATGAAACAGGGGGATTAACTCTATTGGACGGAAGTCTTAAGGATGGCTGGATATTTGGAAACTTCAGCACCAATGATCATACCTCTATTCCGTCAAGTGTTTTTGCTTATGGCCCGAATTCTAAAGAGTTCACTGGATTGTTTGAAAATACGGAGATTTTCAACAAAATAATGGCAGCCTACGGAATTCAGAAATAACTTTTGATTTTTAATACTTTTTTACTTTTACAAAGAGAGACTGTTTCGTTTTTGAGGCAGTCTTTTTCTTTTAAAATAATCTGTAGAATCCTGATTGAAAATAAAAAAGGCCGCCTCAAAATAGAGACCGCCTTTGAGTATATCTAACAAATAATGATTTAGAAATTGGTTTTCACAATTAATTCAGACAGTTCTGCATTCACAAAATCAATCGGCATTACTCCGTATGAACCCTGAGTATTCGTCTGGAAGAATGTTTTAAGCCTTGGGTTAATATTGTTGGATACTGTAGGAATACTTGGGATCCCGAAGATTCCAGGTTTATAACCGCTGGTGAAATTCACGAAAAGTTTACCATTCGTATCATTTTTAGCTTCATTAAGCAGACTGGAAATTCCGTTCCACTTGTCATCATTGTTTGTAACCTTATAATAATCCTGAATTTTCAATTGTACACCGGAATTATTGATATCAAACGTCGTATTATCTGCCCATGGAGAAGCATTGATTCCCTTGGTTGTTCCCGAAGAAAATCTTCTCAATAATTTGATCTTTCCTCTTACAGCACCTAAGGTAGGAATATTGGCTCCAAGATCCCATTTAGAAGGATTTTTCTGTACATAAGAGTCAAAGGTCTGTTCAAAACTTCTGGTCGTGTTGGAAGCATCATATTCCTCTTTTACAGACATGATTATCGTTTCAGAAGGATTGCTTTGGAGAAATGCATAACATGCATTTAATACGTCATCAAAATTCATATTCTGATAAATTGATCCGTGGTGAATAGCAAAAGCATTGTCAATATGTCTGCAGCGGATATCAAGAAAACGTACACCGGCATTCAGTTGTTCTGCAATGCTGAGGTCCTGCGTTTTAGCTGTACCTGATACCACAGGGGCATCTACACGTGCTCCGGAATCATGAGTACCGGGAATGGAGATTTTTGAAATTGAAATATTATCCTGAAGGCCAGACATCCAGCTATTCATGGCAATAGGTAATAATGAAGCCTTATTACTTGTTTTTGCTAAAGAAGCCATAGGGTTTTCATTAGAATCTCTTTCCATCATGCTGTCATTGGCACACGAAAAGAAGATAGACGCAGTAACAACTCCAAGAGTAATGGCTGTAAAGCGTTTCATGTTTTGTTTGAACATAGTTTTTTTATTTTTTAATGCAGCTTAAAAATAAGAATATATCAAAACATGAGGAGTTAATTTAACTTTAAGAGATGATTAAGTTGCTATAAAGTCAGGAAGCTGGAAACTGGAGGATGGAAGAAGAGAAATTGTTAATAGTTAAAAAGTATTCCGACTTTAAAGGGGAATGTATTTACAATAAAGCTGCTATCATGCTAAGCAGTAACTTTCAGCATCCAGCTTCCATCTTAAAACACAAAATCCTCCTTCAAGCCGGGAATCCTGAACTTGTGGTCTCCGATAAAGAAATCGTTCATTTTAATAAGAGCCGGGAATTTATGAGTAAATTCTTTATGTGAGTTTTCGGGTACTTTGGTGTCCTCATCACAGGATGAATATTCTCTGTCAACAATCACTTGGCCTATAGAAAAATTGATTTCATTCGTGAAACTGAAATCACAGGTGTCTTCAAAATGATCGTACAAACCTATCAGATAAAAATCTCCGTTCTGAAATCTGAAGGTATGTTTATATTGTTGGGTATGTCTTGAATTGGTAAAAAACAACTGTTCGATAACAAGACAATTATTTTTTATATCGATTGTAAGAGTATTATCGGAAGGATAAAATCCAAATCCGCTTGAAAAAATGATGTCAGAATTTTCTTTCCATACTTTCAGGCCGTTGTTTTCCTTTTTCAGAATATAGAAAACCCTTTTATAGTCACTTGTGCCTTCCGGGTTCTGCTCGTATGATGCTTTTATATTCGTATTAAATATCAGAACAGTTTCATCTTTTCCATCTTTGTCAAGATCGCCTTTGGCTTCTGCAATCTGAGTATAACCTTTCGGAACCGAAAAATTTTTCAGCTTCTGAGCAGATAAGTTCGTCACAGATAAGAATATCAAAAAGTGAATGACAGATTTCATGATTATCAGTATAATTAAAAATGTGGTAATCCGAAAAAACAATCATCTTCAAATTACCACATTTTATAGTTTTTATTAATGAGTCAGTATACTCTCAAGATCTTTCCAGAACATTGGATAAGACTTTTCTACTACATCTTCATCTTCAATATTGAGTTCTCCGATCAGACAAAATGGTGCAAAACTCATGGCCATTCTGTGATCCTGATACGTTTTGATAGAAATATGGTCTTGTGGCTCTACAAAACTGATTGATTTAATCGTCAGATCTGTAATTTCTGTTTCAGTACCTAGTTTTTGCAGTTCATTATATAAAGCAAGAAGTCTGTCGGTTTCCTTTACTCTTAAAGTTCCCAATCCTGAAATATCGAAAGGTATTTTTAAGGCGGCTGCCGTTACACAAAGCGTTTGTGCAATATCAGGACAGTCATTCATATCCAGAACAATTTTTTCAGGAAAAGAAAAATCTGGCTGAGGTTCGAGCGTTAGTTGATGCTCATCTTCAGAGAATGTAGTTTTAACTCCGAAGAACTTTTCATAGATATTGGCAATTGCAGAATCTCCCTGTGTTGATTCCTTGTAAAAACTTTTCAGATGAATGGTTTCTCTTCCCAACGCACAGATAGAGTAGAAGTAAGAAGCCGAACTCCAGTCGCTTTCCACTTCATACTGTACTATTTCATTATTGTCAGGAGTGAAAGGTTCTACTTTAATCGTATTTCCTTCAAAACTGCTTTGAATTCCAAATTTTGTCAGAATATCAAGGGTCATTTCAATATAAGATCTTGAAGTCACTTCTCCTACAAGATTAATTTCTAATCCGTTTTCAAGTTTTCCTGCAACAAGAAGCAGAGAAGTGATAAACTGGCTTGAAATATTAGCCGGAACATTCACAGAAGTCTGAGTGATCTTTTTCCCTGTAATTTTTAAAGGGGGGAAACCTTCGTTCTCCATATATTCAATTTCTACTCCAAGATCCCTCAAAGCACTTACCAGATTTTTGATAGGCCTTTCTTTCATTCTTCCTGAACCGGTAAGAATTGTCGTTTTACCTTCCTGAATAGAATAATAAGAAGTAAGAAAACGCATAGCCGTTCCCGCATGATGAATGTCTACCACTTCAGTATCCTCGGATAACGCTTTTTTTAACAACTGAGTATCCTGAGAATTGGATAGGTTTCCGATTTTTATATTGCTGAACAGGCTTTCCAGAATCAATAAACGATTCGAAATACTTTTCGAACCGCTGATCTGTACTGTTTTTCCTCCTGATAATTTTGATTTTTCTAGCTTCATTATGATCTACATTATCTTAAGAAATAATGAGTTACAAATTTAGGTGTTATTTATAACTCATCATTTATAATTATTTCAATTTTTCGTTGTTCTGATGCCGGTCTTTATCCCGGTCTGTCTTGATTTTCATTTTTCTGTCAAAAGCATCCTGTAGGTTCACTCCGGTCTGATTGGCAAGGCATAACGTAACAAAAAGTACATCTGCCAGCTCTTCACCAAGGTCTTTCGTTTTATCACTTTCCTTTTCGCTTTGTTCACCGTATCTTCTGGCAATGATTCTTGCCACTTCACCTACTTCTTCTGTCAGCATCGCCATGTTGGTAAGTTCATTAAAGTATCTTACCCCAATGGTTTTGATCCATTCATCTACCTGCTTCTGTAACTCAGTAATTTCCATTATTGATAAGCTCCTAAAGTTGGGTTTGTGGTTCTGGATACATTCACAATATCAAAAGGAACGGTTGCTGCAACAGCTGCATTTCCTTTTCCAAGAGCTGGTGAGCCGGGCTTTACTCTTAAATTCATTTTAGCCATAAAATAATTGACAAACTGTGGATCGGTATTCTTTGTTGTTTGTATCACACCTGGATTATTGTCAAAAGTGAATCCTGACCCGGTTGCACTGGTATATTTTATGAGTGAATTTTGAAGTAAGAATTCGAATTGCTGTCCTGGGGTCTTTTCAAAATGAACAGCATCATCCCTGTCAGAATATATAATACTGTTTTTTATATCAAGTTGTTGTAAGGCGCCCTGGTCTGTTTGCCCTGCATCATTCTTCCACTCATTGGCTGCAAAAATTCCGTTTCTGTCAAAAGAGCTCATCGTTTTGGAATAGTTGGCAATTGTAGCGTGAGTATAGCTGTGTTTTCCTCCTCTGAAAATACCGACACATGATAAACCGCAATTGTTCATCACAAGATTATTGGCATTCACAGTAGAACCTACAGCATAAATTCCATATTCAAAGAAAGTATGGATGAATGAATTGGTGATGGTAGCATTCGTTTGTCTCATATCAAGACCTCTTGTTCCTCCGAAAAGTCTTGCATGGTTCATCTTAAGCGTAGAATTCGCTTCCATTTTGATAGAATTCCAGTTTTTAGGAATCGTATCATAATAAGTATCATTTCTGTCTCCACGAAGAATAACCTGGTCGGCTTGCGTTCCGTTAATATTTAAAACCGCTCCGGAAGAAACTTTCATTCCGCTGTTTTTGTGGAAGTATACCTTAGTTCCGGGATTAATATCCAACGTTATACTTGGATTGATGGTAAGATTTCCATAGATGATCTTTGCCTTATTGTTATTCCATGTTGTGGAATTGGTAATGATATTCGGGTTACCGGGAGTCTGAATAAAAAATTCAGCATCCTGAACCACAGAAAATAAAGTGACATGCTGTTGTCCGGTTGGGCTGGTAAAAAGAACTTTGTCCTCTGCAATCGCTTCCGGTCCGGTAGCTTCAGGGGCAATTTCAACAAAAATATAAAGACTGTCTTTCTTTCTTAAAGGAACATTTTTAAAATCATATCCCGGCTTTCCATCTACATTGATTCTATATAATGAAGCGGCTCCTTTTTCAAGATTCACCCTTGGGATCATGATATCCTTGTCTTCATTATTATATACTTTTACTACATAGGTTTCTGAACGTACCTGATGATATACCGTGTCACAGAATACCGTATCTCTTGAGAAACTTAGTTGCTGTGTAGGGCTGTCAAACGTAATATCATCCTTATTACATGATACTGCTACAAGTAACATCCAGAAGGAAAAAGCCAGTAATAATTTGAATTTCATTGAAATTAAAGTTTAAGTAAGTTCCAAATTTAACGAAAATACTTTGAATTTCTTATCAATAAAAAAATATTGAATGGAGTATTTGGAAATTAGAAAAAATGTTGTATTTTTGCAACCTAAAATTTAGCAGAGAAATATCCATTACTATTTCGAAAGCAAACTTAATTTTTTTAAAAATAGTATTATGAAAAACGGAATCCACCCAGAAAATTATAGACTTGTTGTTTTCAAAGATATGAGTAACGACGAGGTGTTTCTTTGCAAGTCTACTGCAGAAACAAAAGACACTATCGAGTTTGAAGGACAAGAATACCCATTAATCAAAATGGAAATCTCTTCAACTTCTCACCCTTTCTACACTGGTAAAGTAAAATTAGTTGACACTGCAGGTAGAGTTGATAAGTTCATGAACAAATACAAAAAATTCGCTAAGTAATTTTTGTACACTTAAAATATTAAAGTCTTCCAATTTTTGGGAGACTTTTTTTATTGTAAATTTGTTAACCTTGAATTTTAAACCTTAAACTTAAAAACTGAATGATGCAGATAGTATTTTCAGACGCACAATATTGGGAAGATTTTCTTCCGCTTACATTTACCCGCCCCGTTGCTGCAATGCGATGCGGAATTCTTACATTCTCTGAAAGATGGCAGAAAATCCTGGAAAATACAGAGATTTCCTATTTTACGGAAACATATCTTCAGGATAAATTTAAAAGTCCGGAGGAAAAAGAAAGCCTTTTTTTGGTTCCAAATTTCATCCCTACAGAAACCGTAATTCAACAGATTAAAGATCTTAAGCAGGGAGAAGCATTGGTTTATGAAGACGAATTGATTGCCGCTAAAATCAATATGAAAGATTTTTCTCTCCATCAGATTGAGAAAATGACTGATATTAAGGAGGATCTTGTTTTCTTTAAAAGACCAAAAGACTTGTTTACCTATAATCATCATGCTATTGATTTTGACTTTGATCTGCTTACAAAGGGAAGAGTTTCGCAGGAATTATCTTCAACCAACGGATTTTTAGGAGATAAAAAAGACCTCTTTATTGAAGAAGATGCTGAAATTGAATTCTCTACTTTGAATACTAAGACAGGGAAAATTTATATCGGTAAAAATGCTGAAGTAATGGAAGGTTGTCATCTTCGCGGACCAATAGCACTTTGTGATGATTCCAAATTTAATTTAGGGGCAAAAATCTACGGAGCAACCACAGTAGGACCACATTGTAAAGTAGGAGGTGAAGTAAATAATATTATCATTTTCGGTTATACGAGCAAGGGACATGAAGGTTTCGTTGGAAACTCTGTAATCGGGGAATGGTGTAATTTTGGCGCTGATACCAATTCTTCCAATCTTAAAAATAATTACAGCCACGTAAAATTGTGGAACTACAGAACAAAAGCTTTTGAAGATACAGGATTGCAGTTTGCAGGATTAATTATGGGAGATCATTCCAAAACGGCAATCAATACCCAATTGAATACCGGAACAGTAATTGGCGTGGCCTCCAATATATTCAAACCTGGTTTTCCACCCAATCTTGTAGAAAACTTTTCATGGGGCGGACTGAAAGATGATGAAAGATTCAGGCTGGATAAAGTATATGAAGTAGCAGAAAGAGCTATGGCGAGGAGAAAAGTTCCTTTAACAGAAGAGGATAAAGCAATTTTGAAACATATTTTTGATATGTATTAAAAATATAAAATCCCCTCAGAATTTCTGAGGGGTAGTTTTAGTAATATTCGATTTTTCTGATCCATTTATATAAATCTTTTCCATCTATATTTTTAATAACTTCTGTCCAGTTTTTTTGCTTATCAAACTTATATTTGAAAATAATTACCGTTGGTTCTTTTTTTTTATCGCTCTCATCTAAATAAAATATTTTAGCTATATAGTTATCTTTATATTCAAATCGGATATCGTGCCAAATATTATTATTGTAGTGTGCTGTCATTCTTTCTAATTTTTGATCTTTGGTATAAGTATAAGTGATAGACATGGGTTTTCCATAATTACCATCCTTTTCTTCTGTGATTATTTTACCGTTTTCAAGTATAGTATAATAATGATACTTTCCGTCTTTAATTTCAGCTCTCTGTATTAGATTCCCGGATTTATCATATTCGTATTTCATATGCTTGCTTAAAAATATTTTTTTGTTTTCATAATCAAGTTTATGGTCGAAAGATTTTTCTTCAATTACCCTATATTGATTATCATACATTTTTACATGATTTAGTTTCTTATGATAAATAGAATCTTTTACCTCAGTATAAGAACGCTCACCTACCTTTTTCCAAATATCATTTGTTATTGTAAAAATACTGTCTGTTCTTGTCAGAGTATCAAATTTAGTTATGTACAGAGGTTTGAAACTTTCAAGATTGCTTATGTATTTTTCCATAGGCTTATCCTTAGTTTTGTAGTAGGCTTCTTTAAATTTTACGGTTTTATTATTTCCATTGTAAAAATAATGATAAGAGATTTCGGAGTATTTGTTTTTCCTTTTTTCTTCAATTAACCTATTAAGACTATCAAATGTATAATCATAATCATCAACAATTTCTCCTGATTTGTAATACCACGTTTCTTTTGTTATATTCCGGTTTTTATCATAGTAAGTTTCATTATTTATATATCGGCAGAAATCTGTTTCAAACCATGTCTCCCACATTCTGCTTCTTAGATTTTTGGGAGTCATGATTACAGCATGTCCATATTCATCATCACCCTTCATAAAGGTAAATGGACCAGAATTATTTAGAAAAACTACGTATTCTTTTACGGATTTTGGTTTCCCTAAAATTGAATCTTTTATAACCTGAGCGTTAAACCAAGCAGATAAAAAGATTAAAATAAATAATATTTGTTTCATTTCATCATTTGAAAAAGCCTCCGAAGAGGCTTTGTTTATTGTTTTATTAATATAATTTGTTTTGGCAATGGCTGAGGAATCGCTGTATTGTAATAAGGGCAATCTGATGTTATAATCTCATTATTATAAAGATATTTCCAGTCTAATTTAGTTTTACTAGAGTCTGTGAAATTAATGGCAATACTACCAGTAGTATTACATAAATCTGGATCAATAAAGACAAGAGAATATTTGTCTCCATATCTCCTAAAACTTACACCTTTAATTTTAGCTATATCATCTGTTAAGTTTGTATTATCAAAAATTATATTATTATTTAAATCTATAACTTTAAATTTGGCTATTAGATAATCTTTGTAATGTTTAAAATTATTATCATATTTATTAGTAATCTTTTTAAAAGTAATAAAAATTGTTTTATTATCCCATGTCCCTTTCCAAGTTCCCTCATAAGCAGGTAGTTCATTGTTTGTATCTTTTTGGTAAGAATTTTCTGGGAGGTCAATTTCTGCCGGTCTTAATGAATAAATTTGTTGTGCTCTGCATGAAATGGCAGATATAAATAGTATAAGTAGGAATACATTTTTCATAATTAAATTTTTTAAATTTTTATGGACATGGTATTGTTTGTATTGGATTATCTTTTCCATTATAGTTAAGCTTACTTGTGTCACCTGTAGTTTTATCAGATTTATATACTTCCAAACCGTTAATTTTAACCTGTTCTTCCAAAAATTGTGTAAATATTTTTTCTACAATATTTGAATTAGACAATTCGCTGTCTTTAAGTTTACTATATTCATCCCTATACCAAGTTTGCCAGTTGTTTAGTTGCCCATTGGTAATTGCAAAGTTACCATCTCCTGAATATTTTAGGATATAGTTTCCTTGTGAGGTTATGACCATTGCATAGGCATCTGTCATACTCCCCTTTAATTTTGCATTAGTTACACAGCTTGTTAAAAAAGTAACGATATCATAAGGTGAGAATATTTTTACTACTCCATCTAGATTTAGATGAGAATGCATATATCCAAAATATTTGTTTCCATCAGGTAATCTTACATTTCCATCAGAAGTATTAGACATTTGTTCAAAAGGTTGGGTTCCATAGGCTGCTGCAAACCCAGTTTCTTGGCTTTTATCGAAAATTTCACTTTTGTCTAATGATGAAACTTTAGCTTTAAAATTGGGATCAGCATTTTGTGTTTTCATCTTATCACAAGGATTTGGTGGGTCAGGAGGGTTATTACCTGTTCCTCCTCCTGTTGGGTAATCATATCCTCCTCCGCCTTCATTACATTCTCCATCAGGACCTACAATACCTACACATTCGGTTATTTGAGAGAATGAACATCTTGTGACATGATACGTTTCCCAATGTCCGGATCCGCTTGAAGGATCAGAATTAGACTCACTATCGGGATGCCATACAGAATAAGTAAGTGTAGAACAGGTCAATTTACCGGTTTCATCACTCATTGTCTTCATTGTTTTCTTCAGCCTGGAAGAGAGTAAGTTTTGAAAAAATAGAAGATCGGGTTTAGAAAAAGTATAAACAAAGTATACTTTGTCCTGATGTCTGGGAACTTGTAATACAGATACCACTTTCCCGTTCTCTACTACGGGTACCATCAGAAAGCTTTCATCATACTGATCCACAGTAGTCGCATAGTTCCAGTAAGGAGTGCCATTGCTTTTTTTGATCTTAAATTCATTATCATGATAGATTTTCATTACATTCATGATGTACTTTTCATCTTCTTTCCATAAACTCTTATTCGTATATTCTTTAGAAGCCGGATCTGAGGAAGCTAATGTTTCATCATGAATACAGGAATGGAACATGGTAAAGAGAACCATCGGCAGGAAAAGCCGAAAGATTAAATTTTTCTTCATAAGCATTTGTTTTTTAGGTATTAAATATATACTTTTTTTATTACTCTACAAATGTGTGAATAATAAATTGAAACAATACAGTAGAAAAATACTGGTTTCCGTATTATTTTTCTAAAAGAAAAAAATATGTAATTTTGGTAAAAATACATTGTGCTATGACGCTAGGAGAAAAACTGAAAAAAGCGAGAATCAATAAAAACTTTACCCAGGAATATCTTGCGGAAGTATTAAATGTTTCCCAGAAAACCTATTCCAATTTTGAGAACGATAAAAGTAAGCCTGCTTTTTCTCAGGTAGAGGATATTGCAAAAGTATTGGATGTAAGTGTTCTTGACTTTTTAAGCGGAGATGGATTGTCGTTTAATTATGATAATGTTCATGGAGGTAATAATGGCTTTATTTATCAAAATCAGCTTCCTGAAAAGTTAATAGAACAATACGAACAAAGGCTTAAAGACAAGGATGCGGAGATCGCATTTCTCAAGCAGCTTCTCGGTAAAAAATAAAAACTTCAATTTTTTTTGAAGTTTTTTTATTTTTGATGTAATAGATCTGTAACGGCAATTGTCTTACCTATAAGAAACAAAACTCATGACCCAAGAAACTTTCAAGAATACGGTGTTTATTCTCAAAGACGAGATGTATCGTTTTGCGAAACGGTTTGTCATGAGCAGTGATGAAGCAGAAGATGTAGTACAGGATCTCATGATGAAGTTTTGGCAGAAGAGGGATGAGCTGGGGCAATTCGGGAATTTTAAATCCTATGCGCTGAAGTCTGTCCGGAACGAATGCCTGAACAGATTGAAGCATCACGATGTAAAGATCGGCTTTGCAGATATGCAGCTTCATCGGTCGGAGCTTTATAGTATGGAAGTTGATAACCTTAAGGAACATATTATAGGATTTATCAATCAGCTCCCCGAAAAACAGAAGATGGTCATCCACTTGAAAGATGTAGAAGAGTATGATGTTTCCGAAATTTCTGAAATGCTGGAAATGGAGGAAAATGCAGTAAGGGTAAACCTGATGCGTGCGAGACAAAAAGTAAAAGAACAAATCTCACAACTGATGAGCTATGAAAAAAGATCAATTACAAGATAAATACAACGAAATCTTCCGGGATATTAAGGAAGAAAAAATGGACTGGAGTTTTGAAGACTTTCTTCAGACTGCAGAAGGTGCGGAGCCTGAACAGCATATTGCGCCTGTTATTCCATTGGAAGAAAAGAAGAAACCCTCCTTTCCTAAATGGTTCTGGATGGCCGCCAGTGTAATGCTGGTCTTAAGCATCGGATTCTTCCTGAATAACAATAATAAGAATGCGCAGGATAAAGAAAAGCTGGTAAAAGATGAAATCTTAAAACAGAAATCCGGATTCATTGAAGAAAACAGTGATCATCAGGAACAGGTTGCTGTAAATCACACAGACTCTATTTCCGGAGTGAAAAAAGATTCTGTTTTTCAGGACAACCAGGTGGCAGAAAAAGATGTAATGGATGAAATTCTGCCAAAAAGAGGAAGACTTAAAAAGGAAACAAGACCCAGATATGTAAGTAATTCCTCAAACAATAAAAATTTAAGTGATTCTGCATCTTCGTACAATGACTCTTATGTTATTGTAAACGGCAAAAGAATCAGCAGTGAAAAAGAAGCCATAGATGTTGCCAAATATTCCTTTATGAAATTAGGAAACGAGTTTAAAAAAACAGTAGCATCTTCTCAAAAAAATGAAAATCTTGACAGCGAATACTAAAAATCAGAACAATCCCATGAAAAAAATATTTTTTATAATAGCCGTAATGCTAAGCAGCTTTGCAACTTATTCTGCACAGACTGAGAAATTAGACAAGCTTTTTCAGGATTTTGAAAAAAAGGGAAGAGTGACATCTATCAATATTAAAAAACCGATGTTCAAGCTACTGAATACCATTGATGTTGATGATGCCTATGTCGGAAAAATAAAACCGATTCTGAACGATGTGGATGGGCTTAAAATTTTGATTATCCCTAAAATTACCTTCCCGGATCGTTTAAAAGATGAGAATCTTGCCAATATAAAAATGAATGAAGATAAAACGGCGAGAATAAATGATGCATTGAAATCTCTAAACTTCAATGAACTGATGTCTATGAGCAGTGATGGAACTTCTATGAAATTCCTGGCAGAAGACGAGAAAGATAACTATCTTGAAAACCTTGTTTTCAACGTTGATTCCAAAGAAGAGAATATTATTTTTATTCTTAATGGAAAAATGAAGCTGTCCGATGTAAACAAGATCATTAATTCCGGTGAAACAACTACTTCTTCTGTGACAACTTCCGTGAGAAATGACCTCACTTCGGGGAATACATCATCTTACCTGAACGGTGATAACAGAAACGTGGGTGAATTCTCAAAGATAGATGCCAGCGTGGGAGTAAATGTTACCTACAAACAGGAAAATACAAGAAGTGTAAAAGTAATTGCAGATGCAGATAAGCTTCAGTATGTGATTACAAAAGTAGAAAACGGAGTTTTAAAGATCTATGTTGACAACAAGGGTGTCCGAAATCTGAGATTTAAAAATCTTAATGTCAATGTTTCAGCTCCCAGCATTAGTGCTATAAAAACATCGTCAGGAAGTGTCTTTACAGCAGTGAACCCTGTTACCGAAAGCAGCCTTGCAATCGAAGCAGAATCTGGTTCTATTATTAAAGGAACATTCAATGTAAAAGAGTCTGCAGCAGTAGAAGTAAGCTCAGGTTCAGTAATAGATATTGATATTAAAACACCAAAGCTGGCATTAGATACTTCCAGCGGAGCAAGCATTAGCTTATCAGGGGAGGCAGCCTCTGCTGTAATTGATATCAGCAGTGGAGCGTCTTGTAAAGCTGATGATCTTAAAATAGCAACAGCAGTAGTAGAATCTACCTCAGGAGCAAGTCTTTCTTTACTCGTTACAGAGAAGCTGAAAGTGAGCGTTTCATCCGGAGCGGCAGTAAAGTTAAGAGGAAACCCCGAACTGGATGCCAAAGTAGATAAAGTTTCAGGAGGAAGCTTCAGACAAATCAAATAAAAACTAAACTATGAAGACTCTTAAAAACATTTTCCTTACTGTTCTGACAATAAGCATGCTTCAGTCGTGTATCGTTTCAGAAAAACCGAATATCGATTTTTTCCAGAACTCAAAATATGATTTCCAGGGAGCTCGGTTTGCAAGTATCAATGTACCGATGGTGCTGGCTAAATCTTATATTAAGAAGGCCTTGAGAGGAGAAGGAGAAAGTGAAGAGACCATAGATCTTGTAAAGAAAGCTTCTAAAATAAAAGTACTTACCGTAACAAACGGAAGCAGTGAAATGCTTAATGATTATGCCCGGTTTTTAAGCAACAACCATTACGAAGAGTGGGCAAGCATAAAACATGATGGAGATGATATCAATATACGTGTAAAGCAGGATGGGGAGGTCATTAAAAATATGCTGATCACGGTAGGTTCTAAGAAAAATGATATCGTGTTTGTAGATGTGAAAGGAAACTTTACCGCTAATGATATCTCAAAAATGATTAATTCTGTTTCAGATAAATAATTAGTATCATTAATCCCAAAACCTGCACAGCATGGAAAAACTAATAAGAGAAGTTCGTATCCTTAAAATCTATGCCGTTGTACTCACCATACTCTGTGTGATGTTTTTCTTTCTCGCATTTAAAAAACAATCTTCTAACGAACGTTTTAAAGAAATAGATGTAGAACGCATCAATATCATTGAGAAGGACGGAACTTTAAAAATGGTTATCAGTAATAAGGAGCGCCAACACCCCGGATTGGTGAATCACAAAGAAATGAAACCCCGTGAAAGAGAAGCAGGACTTATTTTCTTCAATTCTATGGGTGACGAATGTGGAGGGCTTGTATATGATGCTGATGAAAAAGGGTCCGGAATGGTATATTCTGTAGATCAAAGAAATACAGATCAGATTATGCAGCTGCAATATTCTGAATCAATAGGGAATGATAAAAAAAGAGTATATGGTTTAAAACTTTGGGACAGACCGGATGATTTTCTGCTGGAAGATATTATTAAGGCTGGAGATTCAATCAAAAAAATTAATAATCCGGAAGATTCAAAAAAAGCATTTGCACAGCTACGGGAAAAGGGTAAGCTGGGAAATGAACGATTTTTTGCCGGCAAGACAGCGAATGGAGATGTAGGGATTTTTATCCGTGATACAAAAGGGAAAGTAAGATTAAAAGTATACATCGATAAAAATAATCAGACCCATATTGAGAAATTGGATGAAAATGGAAACCCGGTAAAATAGACCTGTTAACAGCCATATTGATTAGACTTAACAAGTAGTTTCTATATATTCAATTATTTTGTACCGTAACCGTTCTGATAAAAGAGCGGTTTTTTCGATTTAAGTTATTGATTATTAAATTTTATTTAAACTATTAAAAAGGATTTTCATATCTCACTAAAATAACCTAATTTTGCAAAGAAAGTAAAGATGTCTATTCATAACAAAATTGTAGAGACAGCCATCACTTTCGATGACGTTCTTCTAGTCCCTTCTTATTCAGAAGTTTTACCTAACCAGGTTTCATTAAAATCAAGACTTACCGACAAAATCACGCTGAATGTTCCGATAGTTTCCGCTGCGATGGACACTGTTACTGAAGCTGATCTGGCTATTGCTTTAGCAAGAGTTGGAGGATTAGGTTTTATTCACAAAAACATGACGATCGCTGAGCAGGCTGCTCAGGTAAACCGTGTAAAGCGTTCCGAAAACGGAATGATCTCTGATCCGGTAACTTTATCTAAAGATCATACTTTAGGTGAAGCTAGAGATCTTATGTCAAGATATAAGATTTCCGGTCTTCCGGTAGTAGATCCTAATAATGTTCTGATTGGAATTATTACCAACAGAGATGTAAAGTATCAGGAAAATCTTGATATGAAAGTTGAAGAGATCATGACCAAAGAAAATCTGATCACTTCCGACAAAAATACCAACCTTGAAAAGGCAAAAGAAATCCTTCTTAAAAACAGAGTTGAAAAACTTCCGATCGTAGATAAAGACAATAAACTTGTAGGTTTAATTACCATCAAGGATATCGATAATCAACTGGAGTACCCGAATGCTAATAAAGATGAGAGTGGTCGTCTTATTGTAGGAGCAGGAGTAGGTGTAGGAGAAGATACATTGACAAGAATTGAGGCTTTGGTACAGGCAGGAGTTGATATCGTAGCAATCGATTCAGCGCACGGTCACTCTAAAGGAGTTTTAGACAAAATCTCAGAAATCAGAAAAGCATATCCGAACCTTGATGTTGTAGGTGGAAATATCGTAACTGCAGAAGCTGCCAAAGACCTTATTGAAGCTGGAGCTAATGTACTTAAAGTGGGAGTAGGGCCAGGTTCTATCTGTACAACAAGAGTAGTTGCAGGAGTGGGAGTTCCTCAATTATCAGCGATCTATAACGTTTACGAATATGCTAAATCACAAAATGTAACGGTAATTGCTGATGGTGGAATCAAACTTTCAGGAGATATCGTTAAAGCTATTGCAAGTGGAGCAGGAGCAGTAATGCTGGGTTCACTTTTAGCGGGTACAGATGAAGCTCCGGGTGAAGAAATTATTTTCCAGGGAAGAAAATTCAAGTCTTACCAGGGTATGGGAAGTCTTTCAGCAATGAAGAGAGGAGGTAAAGAAAGATATTTCCAGAGTGAAGCTAAAAAATTCGTTCCAGAAGGAATTGAAGGAAGAGTTCCTCATAAAGGAAAACTGGAAGATGTAATTTTCCAGTTGACAGGAGGTCTGAGAGCTGGTATGGGGTATTGTGGATCTAAGGATATTGAAACACTTCAAAAAGATTCTAAACTGGTAATGATTACAGGAAGCGGATTAAAAGAATCTCACCCACATGATGTAATTATAACACAGGAAGCCCCGAATTATTCTTTATAAAATCATAAAAAATATTCAATATAAATGTCTCCATTTCGATGGAGACATTTTTTTATTCAATTTTGCGGTATTTAAATCTGGGCTTGATCACTTTATTTAAAAACTGCCCTTTGGATCTTGCCTCCTTAAACTTTTCAATAATGTCAGGTGGTACTTTAAGATAATCATAAACTGCTCCTGACTGATATATAATTCTTAATATTTCAGTATCCGGGAAATAGATGAAATGATGTACAACACTTGAAGGCATACTACAGTTCATACAAAAAATGTTCCTTGTCAGGAAAGAATAAAAGCTTCCGGAAATTCCGAAAGCTTTAAAGATCCGTATTTTTTTAAGAACAGATTATTTTTTTACGAATTTAAACTGATGAGTTTGAAAATTCCGGGTATTTATTTTTAATATATAACCGCCTGGAACAAGTTGTGAGACATCAATTTTTGAATCAAACATTTCAGATTTTATAAGGCGTCCATCCATATTGTAAATTTGAATAGATAATCCGTCCTCAATGCCAGAAATATGAATGAAATCTGCCACAGGGTTAGGGAAGATCTGGATTTTATTTTTAGAAAGATCTGAAGTTCCCAATGTTGTGGTCTGTACATCACCTGTCATGGTAGAATTTACGGCAGTAAGATTTCCATTACACAGCCCGGTTGTAAATGCTGTATTCTCAACCCAGATCCCGATATTGTTACCAGGAGGAAAAGATACAGTATTGTTTCCTGTTGAATTATAATAAACAAGTTTAGGATTTGTAAATGTACCATACCCTTCATCAGCTAGAAATTCCCATCTTGTAAGAGTATTATTCCATTGTATTTTAAATTCACAGGTACCCAGGCCACTACATGGTTCTCCGTCAACAGGAGTAGTTACATAGATGCTTTTGTTATTTGTGTCAACTCCGGTTTTATTAAAAATAAAAGTTTGATCATCAAACAAATTAATGCATCCTTTAAAAGTTATAGTCTGTGCAAAAGCTGTGCTTCCTGCTATCAGACATACTAAGTAAAGAATTTTCATAACTATTAATTTTGTGATGGAAAGACTCCTGCCAATGCAATGATGCATTTCAGAGTGATGAAGGGAGGTCTGTTTTCATGAGGCTGATTTCCTCCAGTATTTCCTACCATTGTACTTTTCATCGTAGTATTAGCAGCTGTATCAGAATATTCTTTATCAAGCCCTTTTGTATCAGCAGGTAAATTATTGGTAGGGGTACTTTGATTTCCTTCCGCCGTTACAGCACTTACAGTATGATTATGGGCTGGCATTTCTGTTATAGTTAATGTGACACTTTCAGTTCCTCCGGTTTGTCCCATTGTATAAGTCGTTGGTCCTCCTGGAGCCTGTCCGTTATGAACAAGTACTCTTCCCCTCATATCAGGTAAAGCAAATGTGGTTGTTCCGTTCCCTCCGTAAGTTGTTCCTAGCAATGAAAAAAGTGCTTGATTTTGTGCGATAGGCAGGATCTGCCCATTACATTCTGCCCAGTATTTTGGAGCAAAATTATAAGGTACAAAGGCTATTTGCCCTAAAAAAGGTTCTGATGCCTGAGCTTTTAAGGCAGGAGCAAATGCACTGCAGATTAGCAGCGTACATGCAAAAATTAAGTTTTTCATGATAGCAAGAATTTTTAGTAGTATAAAATTAGAAAATATTTTACACAAAACACTTGATTAAAAGAAAAACCTTTCGTTATATAACGAAAGGTTAGATTTTATTTATTGAAAAGTAAATTATTATAGATTTTTTCTCTAATGTTTAGAGGTGAATGATATACTGAATTATGATTTTAATTTTTCAAATTATCCTTAAAATCTTCAATTCTGAAATCGGTCAGAGCATTTCCCTTTTCAATTTTCTCCTTGGAATACAATCTGAAATCATTTTCTGTTTTTTCTAAGAGATAGTCATAGGGTCCTATTTGAGAAATTAGTTTTACCAGAACCGGAGATATCTCAAGACAGATAAACAGTCCCATAATAAAAGCTGCTGCTAATCCTATAATTGCCGAATTTTTACCTAATTCATCCAATGCCTGAAGTCTTGCTGCAAATCCATTGAATTTATCCTCAAAAGTCTCTGTAGATTTTCTTTCAGTTTCAAGATTCGTATATACCTTGGATATTTCTTTATCCAGATATTCCAGTCTGGGAGCGGCTTGCTTTTGATAATTTTCAAGATCCTGTCTGCGCTGCTCTTTTAATTCCTGTTTACGTTTTGCATTCGGTCCGTAACCTTCTTTTCCACTGGTTAAACCCGATTGTTTTCCCAAAATTTCTTTTTCAAGTTCTACCGAGGCAGAATCATAGGCTTTCTGATATTGTGCTACTTTTCCTGAAATCTGTTGCTTTTCTGTTTCAAAAGGCCCGCTCTGCTGAAGAATCCTTCCGTTCATTTCACCCTGAAGCTGTTTTTTATTCCTTTGGATGATTGTATTCAACTGTTTATTTACCTCTTTCTCAAAAATTTTAAGCTCTAATGGTTTTGAAATAATAATCCCTAAAAATGTAGCAAGGATAAGACGGGGAATAGCCATCAGAATCTGATTCCACCAGGTTCCTGTTTTTTTAATCGAAGAAACGATATAACGGTCAAGATTAAAGATCATCAGCCCCCAAAGAATTCCAAATCCTATGGAAGCCCAGATATTGTCAAATACCGTATACATCGCATAGCCTGCAGACAAAGTGGCAAATATTGCAGTGAAAAGTACAATCCCCCCAATCCCGGAAAATTTATTCCATTCGCTTGGAGTCTTTCTTAAGATATGGATGTTCCCGCCGGAACATACCATCAGAAACTTTTGGAACCAGTTTATTTTATGAGTCCCTTGATTTATAGTTTGTTGGTTTGTTTTCATACCTGAAAATTTATACAAAGGTAGTACTAAAAATCATACCAATGTAAAAGATAGTATTATGTTTTACCAAGTAATTGTGTGTGTTTTTGTAAAATATTGTTTTTTAGAGGTTTAAAACAGTGGTTTGAAAGAATATAAGAAAAGGCCGAAATTATTTCAACCTATCCGGATTCTGCTTCAAAAAGCTTTCCCATCCTGAATAGGATTTGGTATCCGTTATAGTTCCTGAATTAAAATGATGGCATACTGCAACGGCAAGTCCGTCGGAGGCATCCAGATATTTGGTAGGGAATTCTTTTAAATTAAGAAGATTCTGAAGCATCCCTGCTACCTGTTCTTTACTGGCATTTCCGTTTCCTGTGATGGCCATTTTGATCTTTTTCGGAGAATATTCGGTGATGGGAATATTTCTGTAAAGGCTGGCAGCCATGGCCACTCCCTGTGCACGGCCAAGTTTAAGCATACTTTGTACGTTTTTTCCAAAGAAAGGGGCTTCAAGAGCTACTTCATCAGGATGAAACTCATCGATAAGAGATAGTGTTCTTTCAAAAATATATTTGAGCTTTGTTTCGTGATTGGGATATTTTTTTAAGATCAGTTCATGAATAGAAACCATCTCCATTTTTCCTTTTTTTACGGAGATAATGCCAAACCCCATCACAGTTGTTCCCGGGTCAATACCTAAAATTATTTTCTCTGAAATCATTGCCTCAAAGATAGGACTTTCTAAGTTTTTTGAAAGTGAAAAAGTATTGGAAATGACTTTCATTTATATTTAAAACTTTATTACCTTTAAACAAAAATGATTATGAAAAATGTATTTAATGTACTCATTGTTCCTGTTTTTCTGTTCTGTAGCTTTCAGAAAGAGAATGGATTAACACAAAAAAGGCAATCGCTTTCTGAAACTGTGACAAGAAAAGGCGAGCGTATTATTTATTTGTTTTTCAAGGCAGATAAAGATCAATCCGGAAATGCAAAAATTACCCTTCAAAACAGCAAAATTACGGATGGCAGACTGAAGCAGATTTCTTCCTTCGAAAGAAGTGATGCTCATAAAGGAGACTTTATTATTACGCTGACAGGGTCTGACGGAAAAGAAGTTGCCAGACAGCTTGTGAAAGATCCTTTTAACCCTGAATTGGAAGTATACGAAAAAGAAGGGATTTCCAGACATAAAGCCTCTCTTCAAAGCACGGAGTTCAGTGCCCGCTTTTCCTATTCTGAAAATGTTCAGACAGTAAAGGTTGAAAAGGCAACCGATGATGGAGTACAACTATTATTCATCAAAAAACTATAAATATGAAAAAAGTTTTATTATCCCTTTTAGTTGGTAGCAGCTGCTTTGCCCAGACATTTGATACTGTTCCGCTTTTACAGAACGGAGACAACAGCAAAAGGATTATTATTGCTGTTTTAGGAGACGGATTCACCGCTGCCCAGCAAACTGCTTTTACAACATCAGCTCAGAATACGGTCAATTATCTTTTTACAAAGAGCCCCTATACAGAATATAAAAATTACTTTAATGCTTATGCCGTAAAAGTGATTTCCACAGAATCGGGTGTGAAACATCCGGGGACAGCAACGGATGTTACCGAACCTGTAATCCCGGTTACCAATCCGAACAACTATCTCGGCTCTACTTTCGATGTTGGAGTTCACAGATGTATATACAGTAATACTACCAATAAAGTAGGGCAAGTACTGGCTGCGAATATTCCTGATTATGATATTACTTATATCTTGGGGAATTCTACAGAATATGGAGGCTGTGGAGGAACTTATGCTTTTGCTTCATTAAACGGATCTTCAAATGAGATCGTAGTGCATGAGCTAGGACACTCTTTTGGAAAGTTGGCAGATGAATATTGGTTCTCCGGTTCACTGGAATCTCCCAATAAAACACAGAATTCTAATCCGGCAACGATCAAATGGAAAAATTGGGTAGGATTAAATGGAGTAGGAGTATATGCTCATGCTGAAAGTCCTAGCTGGTTCCGTCCGCATCAGAGTTGTGAGATGAGGTATCTTAACCAGCAGTTCTGCTCCGTATGTAAAGAGGCCATTATCGAAAAAATCCATAGTTTAGTGTCCCCTATAGATTCTTATACACCCGCCAATAATACTACAGTAGATGCTACATCTAATGTTACTTTTACGGCTACTGAAATTCTTCCCAATCCTAATACTTTGGTCAATACCTGGATATTGAACGGAACAACACTTGGATCAACTGGAAGCAGCGTTACCATTACGCCTGCGCAGCTGAATAATGGAAATAATACATTAACATTGTCCGTAGTGGATAATAATCCGCTTTTGAAAGTTGATAACCACAGTACTCTACATGTTACTACGGTTTCATGGACCTTGAGTAAATCTACCCTTAAACTTTCAGAAGTAAAAGCTGAAGAAAGACGTTTCAGTGTTTATCCGAACCCCACAGACGGAGAATTTTTCATTAAAGGAAAACAGGATTTTTCAAAAGATGTAAAAGTAGAAATCTATGATACTTCCGGAAAACTGATCCCATCAAGATTTGAATTTAAAGATGCCGGAATTAAGATTGATATTAAAAACTTTCCAACAGGTACGTATATGCTGAATGTAAAAGAAAATAAAAATCTGATTCTTTCTCAGAAGATCATAAAAGAATAACATGAACAAAACCGGCTCCAGCAGCCGGTTTTATTTTTCCAGTTTTTTCTCTGCTACGGGTATCCATTGTCCATCATGACGGAGAAGGATTAATTTATCAACTAAGAATTTAGTTTTATATTCCTTTGTTTCATATTTTTCCCAGGCTTTAAGATAATTTTCCCAAGTCAGATCTCTGAATCCTACAGTCACGTGAGGATTAAAAGAATATGGGGCAAAATTAAAGTACTCTTTTACTCTATGATAAAGCTCGGTTAAATGAATATTTTCTTTCGGCCGAATATAGAGTACAGGGTTTTTAGGATTAGCAAAGCTTCCAAAGCCATCCAGTTCTACTTCAAACGGTGTGATTTCCGTATTGATCTTCTGAAAAGCAACATGAATATCATTCTCCAGTTCAATTTCTCTGGAAAAGGGAGGGAATAGTGTAATATGGGCTTCATTTTTCAAAGCTTTGGAATTGGCATAATTCGTTGCCAGATCTTCTTTAAATATTCTTATTTCTTCAATAATCTCCTGAGGAGGATAAATTGCTATGAAGTACATTTTTTTCATAAAGCAAATTAAATTTTTTATATTAAATTTATACACATAAGAAAATTATGCATATGTTTGCAAGGTATAAATCATTCTATGAAAAAGAATAGTCTTTATAAAGGTACCCTGCAGAATATTATTTTGAAGCTTCTTTCCAAAGAAATTAAAATGTACGGATATCAGATTACCCAAAGGGCGAAAGAACTCACGGAAGGTGAGCTTGAAATAACCGAAGGAGCACTCTACCCATTACTGCACAAACTGGAGAGTGACGGAATGATTATTTCTGAAATTCAGAAGATCAACGGAAGAGACCGTAAATATTATCTGCTGACTGAAAAAGGAAAAACACAACAGGCAGAAAAAGAAACTGAGATGAAAAGTTACTTATTAAACCTACAAACCATATTCAATTTATGATAACCGGAGAACAGGAAAGTAAAATTACAGATTATCTGATCGCCCAGCAGCTTTCATTGGATATTCTGGTAGAAATCAGAGATCATATGATCAGTCAGATTTCAGATCTTCAGAATAAGGAGAATATAAGTTTCGAGGATGCTTTTTTAAAGACAAAAGAATCCTGGAACGGAGAATTTAAGTTAGTTAATTATCTGCTATTCTACCCAACAGCAATTCCTTTGATTGCCAAAAGGATTATACAGGAAAAATATGCCGGACTTTTCAGAAAATCTTTAATGATTGGACTGCTGGCCTTAGGAATTAATTTATTGTTGATTTTTATAGCAAAAAATCAGGAAAATTATAATCTGTTTTTCAAACTGCTTAACGGATCTTTTTTGTTGGGCTCAGTATTGATATTGGTTTTTAATTATAAGATCTGGAAATACCTGAAAGCAGATTTTAAATACAAAGGGAAAAGCCTTTATACAATGTATCAGCAGAATATAGGATTGATGGTTGTATGTGCTTCTTCAATGGCTCAGGTTGTCATGAAAAACGGAGACTATGCTTATCAGTTTTTCAGAGAACACAATCATTCTGAAGTTTTTCTGACTTTAGTGACTTTGATTTTGCCGCTTATATTGCAGACGGCACTTGTTTTTGCTGTATTCAATTTTATGGAACACAAAAAGAGTTTGGAGAAAATGCAGGAATTCCTTAAACCCGCATAAATAATACACCATTCAACTAATGTTGTGATCTAAGCTGCGTAAGAGTATTCTCCAGATGATCTGTGATCTTTTTTACTTCAATCTGAGGTCTGAAGATTACTCCTTTACCTTTTTCTTCATCGGCAATATTAGACAGGATGATCACGGAAGTTTTGGTGTCCGGATAATAGATATTTAATGAAGGAGAACCTTTTATATAGCCGCTGTGGAAATAAGAATTAGGTTGGCCAATATTAAGCATGATACCGTAAGCGTAGCCCATTTTTCCAAAGATTGCATGACGTCTTTCTGCGCTTTTTGCCATGAATAGCTTCAGGGTTTCAGGCTTTAAAATTTTTCCGCCATACAAAGCATTGTTCCATGAATGAAGATCCTGAATGGTAGATAATATTCCGCCAGCCGGATTTCCGATTTCTGCACCGCCTAATCTTTTCGGCATATTGGGAACTTCCTGAAATTTAGCAGGTGTACCAAGATAAGCACTGGCAAAATTATTTCCTTTAAAAGTGTCTCCTGTTGAAGAATGTTTCATTCCTGCTTTTTTAAAGAGTTCCTGAACATTTTCAGCATAGGACTTTCCTGAAACTTTTTCCACAATCTTTCCAAGAGTATTGAATCCGTCGTTGGAGTAGAAGAAGTCAGAACCACTCTTAAACATCAGCTTTCCTCCCACCATATTCAATCCTGAAGTAT
The DNA here is from genome assembly GCF_018362995.1 of Chryseobacterium indologenes. Taxonomy (NCBI): domain Bacteria; kingdom Pseudomonadati; phylum Bacteroidota; class Flavobacteriia; order Flavobacteriales; family Weeksellaceae; genus Chryseobacterium; species Chryseobacterium indologenes. The sequence goes on along the minus strand of NZ_CP074372.1, from coordinate 2,926,558 downwards.
GATTTAATAATTGATGAATCGTAATGTTTTCATATTCTTTACTTTGAAATTCCTTCAGGTATTTTGAAACTTTATCAGTCACATTTAGTTTTCCCTGTTCCATTTGAAGTAAGACCAAAACAGCGGTGAACTGCTTGCTTACCGAACCTATGGCAAAAATAGTATTGCTGTCAATTTTAGTTTTCTTCTTAAAATCAGAATATCCGTTTTCTCTTCTGTAAAGGGGAATGGTGTCCTTAAAAACAGCAATGCTTCCATTGAAATGGTACTTTTTAAAAGTAGAATCAATCTGTTGTTCTAAAAGTGTTTTCTGAAAAGCTGCCACAGTAGAATCAATAATGGCTTTTTTATCAACAGGAGTGGCTTTTGGAGCCTCAGTTGTTGTACAGGAAAATAAAACGCAGAACAGGGTCAGGAATACTAAATTTTTGATCACAGGTGTTGTATTTTTAAATGATGGTTGTTACTCTTAAAGATACTAAAATATCCAAGAGCATTAAAGGATGCAAATTACGTGCTAGGAAGGGCTTTGAGTCAATTTTATATGGATTTAATGGATTCTTTAGTGAGCATTTAATACATTTGATGTAGAAAATGTATCACAAAATATGAATGAACACTTGAAAAATGATTCAGCAAACATTGGAAATCTGCTGAATATCATCAAAGAACAGGGAACAGATTACCTGAATTCTATTGAAGAAAGATCAACATCAGTAATCAATAATAATATATCGGAAAGGCAGGAGCTTCCGGAATCAGGATTCGGGACAGAAGAAGTTTTAAGGATTTTTAATGAAAAATTTGAACCGATCATAGTTGGATCAGGAGGGCCGAGATATTGGGGATTTGTAACAGGAGGAGCTACACCGGCATCGATAGCAGGTGATTGGCTGACGACGGTTTATGATCAGAATCCCCAGTCAGTAACAGAGCAGGGAGATGCTTCCGCAAAAATAGAGATGGAAACCATACAGCTTTTACTTAAACTTCTTCAGCTTCCGGAAAACTTTCTGGGAGGTTTTGTATCGGGAGCTACGATGTCTAACTTTACCTGTTTGGCTGTTGGTCGTCAATGGCTGGGAAAAGAGCGGGGAAGAGATATTGCCAAAGAAGGTGTTTCGGGAACAGTAAAGGTACTTACGGCGACTCCTCACTCATCTTCTATAAAATCATTATCACTATTGGGACTTGGCAGCGGTAATATCGTTAAGATCAAAACGGAAGAAGGAAACCGTGAAGCAATCCATATCAAAGATCTGGAAGAAAATATTCTGAAGCTTAATGGTGAGCCATTTATATTGATTTCAAGTGGAGGAACAGTAAATACAGTGGATTTTGATGATTTTAAAGCGATCAGCAGATTAAAAGAAAAATACAATTTCTGGTGGCACATTGATGCTGCCTTCGGTGGTTTTGCAGCTTGTTCGGAAACGCATCAACACCTTGTGGAAGGCTGGGAATATGCCGACAGTATTACAGTAGATTGTCACAAATGGTTGAATGTCCCTTATGAAAGTGCAGTGTTTCTGATTAAAGAGAAGTATAAAATTTTACAGGTAGAAACTTTTCAAAACTCAAATGCTCCTTATCTGGGCGATCCATTGGAGAATTTCAGCTATTTAAATTTCCTTCCTGAAAACTCAAGGAGATTAAAGGCTCTTCCGGCATGGTTCTCTCTCATGGCTTATGGGAAGAGAGGTTACCAGGAGATTGTAGATAATAATATAGCATGGGCACAACAGTTTGGCCAGCTGATTGAGAACAGTCATGATTTTAAACTGCTGGCTCCGGTAAGATTGAATACGGTCTGTTTTACATTAAAAGATGATACAAAACAGAATGAGGTAGAACAATTTCTTGAAAAGCTTAATGACACAGGAAAAGTCTTTATGACGCCTACTTTTTATAATCAGCATAAAGGAATAAGAGCTGCTTTTGTAAACTGGATGACCAGTGGAAAAGATATCAGACAGGTATTTGATCTCATGAATGAAATCATTGCTGAAATAAAATAATTTATTGGAAAGCCTGTGGATAAATTTTCACAGGCTTATTTTAACAGCAGATCACAAAACCAGAAAACATATTCGCTGTCTTCTTCTTCAGGAGTTGTTTTAGGCTTAGGGTAAGTCTTTTTCACGGTTTCTCCAATTTCAAATTGAACCGGGTTTTTGAAAATAGGTCCATCAAAAGTAAAAGTATGAAACTCTCCGTTTTCTCCGCATGGATCTACATTTTCAGAAAGATCATCTATAAATTTCTGATCAATAATCCGTCCTGCAAAACTTTTATCCAGATAAGTTCCGTTTACACAGGTTACAATGGTTTTAAAACCAAGATCTAAAAATTCACGGATGAGGTTGGATGTATCTTGCTTCCAAAGGGGGAATACGGCTTTCATACCGACAGTATTTAATTGATCTTCTCTGTATTTTCGCAGATCTTCCAGGAAAATATCACCGAAAACGGAATGGGTAATACCCTGAGCTTGAATTCCGGCCATTGTTGTACTCATGATTTGCTGGTATTCTTCCATTGACGGTTCTTTAGGAAGCTCCATTTTAATCAATGGGATTCCGAGACTTTCGGCCTGTTTTTTCAACAGAGAAACATGAACCCCATGCATGGAAATCCTTTGAAATTCTTTATTAATACTTGTAAGGAGCATAGAAATCTCATATTGATCTTCCTGTAGTATTTTATAAAGGGCAAGAGCAGAATCTTTTCCGCTGCTCCAGTTGAATAAAGCTTTTGGTTTCATTGTAAAAATAATCCGTCAAAAATAAGGATTTAAGGATGGTCTTGAATTAAATGATGAAAAATAGTATTTCTTGATTTTTATCAACAATTAAAATAAAAACCTCAAAGAAATCCTTTGAGGTTTAATTTATAAAAAATGTAGGTCCAATTAAGGATTACATATTTCTTCTGTACTTACCACCCACTTCAAATAAAGCATTGGTAATTTGTCCTAAAGAACAGTATTTTACAGCATCCATCATCACTTCAAATAAGTTTTGCTGGTTGATGGCAGCATGTTGAAGTTGTTTCAGAGCTTCTTCAGATCTGCTATTGTTTGCTTGCTGGAAGTTGTGCAGGGATTCAATCTGTGCCTGTTTTTCCTCTTCTGTAGAACGGATAACTTCTCCTGGTAAAACAGTTGGTGAACCGTCTTTTCCTAAGAAAGTATTTACTCCGATGATCGGGTATTCACCTGTATGTTTCAGCCATTCGTAATGCATAGATTCTTCCTGGATTTTTGAACGCTGATACATCGTTTCCATTGCTCCAAGAACACCACCTCTTTCTGTAATTCTGTCGAATTCAGTATATACAGCTTCTTCCACAAGATCCGTTAATTCTTCAATGATAAATGATCCCTGAAGCGGATTTTCGTTTTTAGCTAATCCTAATTCTTTATTGATGATCAGCTGGATTGCCATCGCTCTTCTTACCGATTGTTCAGTAGGAGTCGTGATTGCCTCATCATAAGCATTGGTGTGGAGTGAGTTACAGTTATCATAGATCGCATAAAGCGCCTGAAGAGTTGTTCTGATGTCATTGAAATCAATTTCCTGAGCGTGCAGAGAACGTCCTGAAGTCTGGATGTGGTATTTCAGCATCTGGCTTCTTTCGTCAGCTCCGTATTTTAACTTCATAGCTTTTGCCCAGATTCTTCTTGCTACACGCCCGATTACTGAATACTCAGGGTCGATACCGTTGGAGAAGAAGAAAGATAAGTTTGGTGCAAAATCATTGATATCCATTCCACGGCTTAAGTAATATTCCACATAAGTGAAACCGTTGGCCAGTGTAAATGCTAACTGAGAAACAGGGTTTGCTCCTGCTTCAGCAATGTGATATCCTGAAATGGATACAGAGTAGAAGTTTCTCACTTTCTCTCTGATGAAATATTCCTGAACGTCACCCATTAGTCTAAGGGCAAATTCAGTAGAGAAGATACATGTATTCTGAGCCTGGTCTTCTTTTAAGATATCAGCCTGAACGGTACCACGAACGGTAGCAATCGTTTTAGCCTTAATTTCTGCATACACATCTGCAGGAATTACTTCATCACCCGTTAATCCTAAAAGCTGTAATCCTAACCCATTATTGGATGGAGGAAGTTCGCCTTTGTATTTTGGTCTTTCTAAACCTTTATCATCAAATTTCTCCTTAAGTTTAGCTTCTACTTTAGATTCTAAACCTTTTTCTTTGATATATTTTTCAACATTCTGATCGATAGCTGCATTCATAAAGAAAGCCAGTAGCATCGGTGCAGGACCGTTGATCGTCATAGAAACTGAAGTCAGTGCATTCACCAGATCAAATCCGGAATACAATTTTTTAGCATCATCCAATGTTGCGATAGAAACCCCGGCATTTCCGATTTTACCATAAATATCTGGTGGTAAAGCGGGATCCTGACCATATAATGTTACAGAGTCAAAAGCTGTGGATAAACGTTTTGCAGGCATTTCTGCAGAAACATAATGGAATCTTCTGTTGGTTCTTTCAGGGCCTCCTTCTCCCGCAAACATCCTTGTCGGATCTTCACCGGTTCTCTTGAACGGATAAATTCCCGCCGTATAAGGGAAGCTTCCAGGAAGGTTTTCCTGTCCTTTCCATTTGATCAGATCACCCCAGTCAGTGTATTTTGGTAATGCAATTTTTGGAATTCTCAAATGGGATAAAGATTCTGTAGAAGTTTCTACCTTTATTTCTTTTCCTCTTACAAAATAAGAATAGAATTCTGCCTGGAAAGCTTTTTTCGTATCATCCCAGGTTTTCAGGAAGTCTATATTTTCCTGTTGAAGATTTTTTTCAGCCTTTTGATATTCAGCATCCAAAACCTCATTCGAAATTATATTTTTTACGCCTTCAATATGATACATTGTTCTGGCCAGTTCAGCCTGCTTTTCAATATTAGCGTCATATTGTTTGTTGTTTTCAACGATTTCAGAAAGGTAACGAACTCTTTTTGGTGGAATAATGGTTACCTCGTCTGTAATTTCCTGCTCTACAAATGCGTTTAGTTTTAAATCTGCAAATTTTTCGTTTACTTTAGAAACTAACCTGTTATATAGTTCCGTTGTTCCGTGGTCATTAAACTGAGATGCTTTTGTAGCATATACAGGCATGTCTTCCAATGGGCTTTCCCATAGAAGGTGATTTCTCTGGAACTGTTTTCTTACAGCCTGAAGAGCATCAAGAGCTCCTCTTTTATCAGATTTGTTTAAGGCTACGAGATCTGCGTAGTCTAACATGTCGATTTTTTCCAGCTGGGTAGACGCTCCATATTCAGGAGTCATGACATACATAGAAACATCGGCAAAATCTGAAACTTCTGAACCAGACTGTCCGATCCCTGACGTTTCAAGGATGATGACATCAGGATGAGCCAGCTTCAGTACATTCAATGCAGAATGAATGAATGGAGAAACGGAAACGTTGTTTTCTCTGGTGGCCATAGAACGCATATAAACTCTAGGATCATTGATCGCGTTCATGCGGATTCTGTCTCCTAATAAAGCCCCTCCGGTTTTCTTTTTCGAAGGGTCAATAGAGATAATGGCAATTTTTTTATCAGTATTTGAACGTAAGAAACGTCTTACCAATTCATCTGTTAAAGAAGATTTACCAGCTCCTCCGGTACCTGTAATACCAATAATTGGAATAGTTAAATCTTTAGACTTTTCGTCAATTGCTTTTACAAGCTCAGGTTTTTCTTCTGAGAAGTTTTCAACAGCAGAGATAATGCTGGCGATGCTTGTTGAGTTTTCAAAGCTGATAGCATCCAGATCTTTTGCAGTTACATCTTTTCCTGTAGCAAAATCTGATCTGTGTACAAGATCATCAATCATTCCCTGAAGTCCGAGCTCACGGCCGTCATCCGGTGAATAAATTCTGTCTATTCCGTAAGACATCAGGTCCTTGATCTCTTCCGGAAGAATTACACCGCCACCGCCGCCAAAAATTTTGATCTGAGGTGAATTTTTTTCTCTCAACAGGTCATAAATATATTTGAAATATTCGTTGTGACCACCCTGATATGAAGTTAATGCAATAGCATTGGCATCTTCCTGGATTGCTGTATTTACAACTTCCTCTGCTGATTTATCGTGTCCTAAATGGATCACTTCGCATCCTGTTCCCTGAATAACACGACGCATAATATTGATCGCAGCATCATGCCCATCAAATAATGAGGCAGCAGTTACGATTCTTACCTTGTTGGTTGGAGTATATTTTTGGGTTTCCATAAAAATTCTAGAAAGTTTCTAAGTTCTCAAATATAACAATAAAAAAAGAACCGCGTGTTTGATTTTATCCTTTTGATTGTCAGTTGATTGGTTGTGTCTATTTAATTGTATATCCCCTTTTTGGGTTGGATATCCTGAAAGTTGGGAAACCACAGAGTTAAAACAAGTTGCAGTGACTTCGTTTTCAAAGACACCCATCTTTACATTCTCAAATTAAATTCTCTACTTTTGCAGAATATTTTTACAGACATGCAAAAAGCTTTGATGTACTTCGGATTAGGAACCGTAATTAGCTTCCTGATTAACTATTTCTTTTTAAGTTCAGAGAATATCGGACTTGATATTTATTATGCTGTTGCCTTTGGTGCTGCCTGGGGACTTGCTTACTATCTGGATACACCCAATTTTTCACTGCCTAAGAAATTAGGACTGTCATTTGTAGGGATGGGAATTCTTGTTCTGGCAGGAACTTTAATTTTTAATCTTGAATTAGCGATTCCTTCTATCCTGAAATTTTCTACCGTTTTCGTTGCCTATTATTTATTTGCAAGCTTCAGAGGAAATAAATCCCTTAGAAATTAGTGAAGCATAATAAAGCTTAGGTACATCAATACCATAAACATCAGGAGTAATCCGATATAGTTGATAATAAATAGTAGTAACCCTTTTAGTATACTCGTTCTTTTTTTTGTTTCATATACCCTGTGGTGGGCAACAAAGAAATAGATCATCATATAGGCAGATAATCCTAAGAAGGCTAAAACATATAACAGAGTAAGCCAATTACTGTCCGGCAGATAACTTGTTATCTTTTCTCCTACTATAAATATCAATATTCCTAATAAAAGGAAAGAGAAATAGTGAAGGGTAAATATACCGTGATCAAAGTACCACCATTTCTTTTTGTTGTGAAACAGCCATAAAAAGAAGGCGAATATGGGAAGGTATACAAAGAGTGCTTTGGGAATTGTATGGATGAAGTTCTCCTTATATTTTTCCCAGATCTGATGTTTACTGTAGCCTTCGTCTTTTAAAGCAAATCCTTTCTTTGCAATGGGCCTCATTAATGTATAGATGCCTGTTTTATCTTTCGCAAGAATAGAATCGTACTGTTTCAGAGTATACGCATTCATAAGAGTTGCTTCTTTGGTATCAAATGTACGGTCAAAGAGATCCTTTTTTGCTTCAACATCTTTTATCTTTATAGTATCTGCTGTTTTTAGGGTGTCCAGCGTTTTCTGAGCGGCAGTTGCCACTTCATGAGACAAGACTCCTTCTTTTTGCAAATCTTTTACAATGTCTTTGGAGAGATCTTTCTGTTTTTTTGACTTTGTTTCTACTTTATTGTGGCTGGGTCTTTCTGCTTCCTCCTTGGCGTGAGGTAAGATGTTGGGTAGAAAGAATGTAATGAAACTTATGAATATGTACAGCTTTACAGGAGCCACATACAGTTGCCTTTTACCTGCAAGATATTCCTTGGTAAGTGTTCCCGGACGGGTAAACAGGTATTGCATGGTTTTCCAGAACTGTCCGTCATAGTGGGTGAAATCCTCAATGAAATGAGTAAAGAGAAAATGAAAGGGCTGTCTGCTTTCAATATTTTCCTGTCCGCAGTGGGGGCAAAACCTTTCATCAACCTGATGTCCGCAGTTCAGGCAGGTTTTATCATCTCTTAGTTTTCCGTGGCTCATGAATTATGGAATATGATTGACGCAAATATAATTATTTCAATGAAACTGTAATTATATTAATGGGTTTTACGAAAATCTTTAAAGTAAATTTAATAAAAGAAAGAGTTGAGGGAAAAAACTCTTTGCTATATCATTTGTGTTTTTAGAATCTTCTAAGCGTTTTTTTTCATCGCCACAACAATTTACAAGATGCATGCCAAAATTATAATAGTGTTAAAATCTATTGATATAGGGGTGTGTGGACCTGATTATATAGATAAAATAAAATATGTTTTTGGGTTACAAAAATAATTTGTACCTTTGCACACCCTTTTAGGGGTAAATTATGTTTAATCTTTAACTAAAACGTGTGAATACATTAAGTTACAAAACTGTTTCAGCGAACAAAGCTACTGCGAATAAAGAATGGGTTGTGGTAGACGCTGAAGGACAGCCGTTAGGTAGATTAGCTTCTACGGTTGCAAAGATTTTGAGAGGTAAGCACAAAACGAACTTTACACCTCACGTAGATTGTGGTGATAACGTGATCGTTTTGAATGCTGGGAAAATTACACTTTCCGGAAACAAGTGGGCTGATAAGACTTATATCTGGCATACAGGATACCCTGGTGGACAGAAGTCTATGACTGCGGCTGAACTTCAAAAGAAAGATTCTTTAAAGGTATTAGAGAAATCTGTAAAAGGTATGTTGCCTAAAAACAGATTAGGAGCTGCTATCCTTAAGAACCTTTATTTATATGAAGGAACTGAGCACAAACATGAAGCTCAACAGCCTAAAACAATTAATGTTAACGAATTTAAATAATTAATTATGTCTATAGTTCACAAAATCGGAAGAAGAAAAACTTCTGTAGCAAGAGTTTATGTAAGACCAGGTTCTGGTGTTATTACAGTAAACGGTAAAGATGCTAAAGAATATTTCTCTACAGACGTGATGGTTTACAAATTAAACCAACCGTTTATCCTTTCTGAGACTGTTGGTCAGTATGACGTTACCGTAAACGTATTCGGTGGTGGTAATACAGGTCAGGCAGAAGCTATCAGATTAGGTATTTCAAGAGCTTTATGCGAAATCAACGCTGAATTCAGATTAGCATTGAAACCAGCTGGTTTACTTACAAGAGACGCAAGAATGGTGGAAAGAAAGAAGCCAGGTCAGAAAAAAGCAAGAAAGAGATTCCAATTCTCAAAACGTTAAGATTTCTCGTTGGCAGATGGCTTATGGCTATTGGCTACAGAAATGTATTAAATTTTTTTTAAACTTAATCTCGGCGAAAAGCCCATTGCCAAAAGCAAAAAGCAGACCGCCAATTGCCCGTTACGTTTAGCATCCAAACGCTTCTCCCATCTAAAGAAGTTGTTGATTGTTTAAAAGACGGAAAGTAAACTAACAAAAACAGAAAACATGGCAAAAGCAAATGTAAAAGACCTTTTAGAGGCTGGCGTACACTTCGGTCACATGACTAGAAAGTGGAACCCAAATATGGCTCCATACATTTTTATGGAGAAAAACGGTATTCACATTGTAGACTTACATAAAACAGCAGTTAAATTAGATGAAGCTTGCAGTGCTTTAGAAAAATTAACTTCTGCAGGTAAAAAAGTTCTTTTCGTAGCTACTAAGAAGCAAGCGAAAGAAGTTGTTGCAAAACACGCTTCTGAACTTAATATGCCTTATATTACAGAAAGATGGCCAGGAGGTATGTTAACGAACTTCGTTACTATCAGAAAGGCTGTAAAGAAGATGAATGCTATCGACAAAATGAAAAAAGACGGTACGTTCGAAACTTTATCTAAAAAAGAAAGATTACAAGTTGACAGACAAAGAGCTAACTTAGAAAAGAACTTAGGTTCTATCTCTGATATGGTTCGTCTTCCTTCTGCAATCTTCGTTGTAGATATCTTGAGAGAACACATCGCTGTAACTGAAGCTAAGAAATTAGGTATTCCAGTTTTCGGTATTGTTGATACAAACTCTGACCCTAGAAAAGTTGACTTCGTTATCCCAGGAAACGATGATGCTTCTAAATCTATCGATATGATCTTGAGCATTGTTTCAGAATCTATCAAAGAAGGTCAGTCTCAGAGAAAAGCTGATAAAGAAAAATCTAAAGAAGAAGGAGAAGTAGTATCTGCTGATAAAGATGCTGACTTCGATGCAGAATAATTAAAGATTTTCTTTAATATAGGAAAAACGCTGGATTTAGGTCCAGCGTTTTTTTATTGTTCATACTAAGGTTTCTTAGGGCATACCATAAGGTCAGGCAGATTAGGATCGCCACTAGGAATAATTACTCCAATTCTGCATACACCGCCGCAACACATTTCTCCGAGCTCCATGCTACAGCCATCCATACAGCTTCTGTATCCTCCTTTAATTGTTCTTAGCTCATTTCTTGAGACTTTTTTTAAATTTTTCATGGTTTTTAGTTTAGTTTTTTTCCTACTCTATATGCTTTTCGGATACCGCAATTATATTTCTAAATATATGGAAATATTTGTTATGTGTGTGATTTGCAATAAGATATTTTTATTTTACTTGGCTTAAACATTTAATGACGGGATTTGTGATTATTTTCACATTGTTTCCAAAGCAATGTAATGAACCTTGATAACCTCTCCTGGATGTTCAGATGACGTTTTTAGAAAGTTTAGAAGTAGGGTTGGCTTTACTTAAAAAAACTTCAGAAATGGCTTGTTTTGGATTTCAAATAAATGCTAACTATATATTATATTTTAAATGCATTTATTAAAAATAAAAACCCACAGAATCCTGCGGGTCGTATGTTAGTTTGAAAGCTTTATAGAATATGAGGTTGTAATAAACTTTGTAGACTGATAGGTGGAATTGCATAAAACTCCGGATAACCTGTAATTCTGATTTTTAGGAACCATTGTGTATCCTATTTTCCCCGCGCCAATAGGGATTTTCTTGAAGAAATTATTCCCGCTTACCGTAAGGACCATATTGCATGGAGATTTATTTTCTACTGAAATAGAAGTCTTCGGGTTTTTCGGATCATCACTGTTAAGAAGATCATTAAGAACGTCTGCTGTTTCCGGCTTAAAGGTCTTTATCAGTTCATTATATTCTCTTTCTGTATTGGCTCTGTTACCTGAATTGCTGGTAGAGGAAGGGTAGGGGCTTCTTCCCGGATAGTTGCCATAATTTACATTACAGCTTGCAAGGATCACTGAGATCCCGGCAAAAACTAATAGTTTTTTCATACTAGTTTACTTTTTGGTTTTTCTTTTTTTCGAAGACTCCTTTGCTTTGGAAGTTTCCTTTTTAGCAGGCTTTACCTCAGTTTCAGGAAGTCTTGGATTATCAATCGTTACAAATATACTTTTTTTAATGTCTTTCCGGGAGATGTATTTCATATCGCAGATATTACTGCTGAGCGTATATGAACCCTTATTAATTACAACGAAATTTTCTCCGCGAGCAGGGACAGCAAGGTTGTAATAATCTTTTCCTTCAATCCTCAGTACGATATTGCAGTCTGAATTATTTTTGAATAAGAGTATCGCTTCCTTGCGCGTAATATCTTCATTGAACATTGCATTCAGAAGCTTTACTGTTTTTTCTTTGTGCTCAGCAGAAGTTTCAGCAATGAGCTTTTTAAATTCCTCAGCATCCTCTGAATAAGGATTTCTCATGATGCTTTTAGGAATATCGGAGATAATAGGCCTAGCTTCCATAGGTTTGGCGGTACGAGCTCCTTTGGTCCACTCTGCGTTTTTTAAAGCGATAAGCTTAGGCTTCAGTACGCTTTTCTTCGGGTCATCCGGATGGGTGTTCTTAATATACTCTTCAATTTCTTTAATATCAACGCTTTTCAGGATGTCTTTATTTACTTTCTTCTGAGCAGATATTAAGTTGGGGAACAGAAATATGAAAAATAAAAAGGTTAAAAGTTTTTTCATCAATTGTTATTTTTACTTCATCAGCTTATCCGGAATTTAATGTAAGTAATTGTTTTTCCTTTTGCTGAGAATAGTTCTTCATAATAAGTTTTGATATCTCTAAGGTGCTTCGTATCAGGATCATATTCCGGTGCTCCATAGATGTCATGATGGGCGCTGATGATTTCATAGCCAGCTCCCTGCAAATATCCCAGTGTATATCCATGTAAAAACTCTGAATCGGTTTTTAAATGAATAATCCCGCCCGGTTTCAGAAACTTTTTGTATCGGTTTAAGAAATCAGGGTGAGTCAATCTGTGCTTTGTTCTTCTGTACTTAATCTGTGGATCCGGGAACGTAATCCAGATTTCATCTACTTCATTTTCAGCAAAAAAATGATCAACAAGCTCGATCTGTGATCTTAGAAAAGCGACATTAGTCATATTGTTATCTACCGCTTCTTTAGCACCAAACCAAAATCTTGCTCCTTTAATATCAATTCCGATAAAGTTTTTTTCAGGAAATGTTTTTGCGAGTCCTACAGAATATTCTCCTTTTCCACACCCTAATTCCAATACAATCGGATTGTCATTTTTAAAGAAATTTTCTCTCCATTTTCCCTTCAGTTCAAAACCTTGTAAAGCGTCTTCCCTTGTAGGTTGGATTACATTCGGTAATATTTTGTTTTCTGCAAATCTTGCTAATTTATTCTTGCCCATTGAGTTATAAAATGAGTGCAAAAATAGTGAAAATTTATGGAGAATCTCTGCCTTTTGAAGGTAAAAGACAGAGAGGTAATCCGTTTATGATTAGACTATTGACTTCCTAAAGCCACCATGATAGGTCTTTGTATTGTCTTTTGTGATGCATATTGTGCCCCGCAAACCAAACTGGTGAAAAGATATTGGCCCTTTTCTATAACAATTGAGCCTTCGCCCTGGGCGGGAACAGCAAGTCTGTATTTGGTAGTCCCTACACCTTCCATTCGTACAATAATATTACAGTCTGATTTATTTTGAATCAAAACAATGCATTCTTTGGCATTGGGATCGTTATCAAATAAAGAGTTGAGGATTTTTACAGTTTTATTTTTATGTTCTACGGGAGAAACCGCCATAAGCATATTAAATTCTTCAGCTTCTGCATTGGGAATTGCTGTATTGGCTGCTGCATTTACAACAAAAGTATTCTGGGCAGTACTTGGAGTATAAACGGTAGTAGGTTGTTTTGCTGCCAGTTCTGCTTTGTATTTTGCTATCTGCTTTTGTTTGATGATAGCATTCATTTCATCAAAAGTGATCTTTGTGGAAGGCCTTCTCTTCAGCATGGCAAGCATTTCCTGCATATCTTTTACTTTCTGATCGGCAGGATGTGCATTTTTGATGTATTCCTTCATCATTTCCATTACCCTTGGTTTCAGTACAGACCTTCGGGGATCATCAGGATGGGCATCTCTTAAGAAAGCGTTGATCTCATAGATATTATTACTTTTCAGAATATTACTATAGTCTTTCCCTTTTTTTTGAGCAGACACAGTAAAGAAAAACATACAGCAAAGAAGTAAAAGTACTTGTTTCATTAATTAATATTAAGTTTAAAAATAGGTGCTTCTCTCTTAATTTGCGTTTTGGGTTGGTTAGTTTTTATTTGGATAACGAAATACAAGTAATTTTATTTTAAACACTTGTTTGTGAGATAAAATTAAACATATTTTTGAATATTGAAGAATGATATGCAATAAAAGTTGAATAATCTGTATCGGATGCAGTGTGGAAGGGGAGCACGACGGGATTTCCTTTTATTTCAAAAAAAAATAATCCATGTGAAGACATGGATTATTTATATATGTTGGAATTATTTTTCTAATTATTGCTTACAACCTCCTGAAGATGTGAACTTCTAAGTCTCTTCTGATAAATTGGCAGATATTTTTCAATAGGAATCTTCACCGCTTCAAAGTTTCCGGCTAATACATATGCCTGAATGTTTTCAGAGGTATAAACAAATTGAAGGAAGTTATCAATTAAATTTTCAGGAATTTTAAACTTTGTAAAGTAGTCTTTCCCCAGATAGTTTTTGATCTGTGCAACGGAGCTGTTCATTCTTTCATAGGCCTGATAGCGCTGTTTTTTCTTTCTCTCACCTGAAAGAATATCATAGATGCTTTCAAGACTGAAGGTAAGCCCGCCATCTCGTAATCCGGCAACAGGAAGTTCAGGAGGAGTTCCGTCTCCTTTCGGTTCAGGAAGCCCGATTACTTTCTTAAGAGCATAGGCCTTATCCTCTTTTCTTAATGAATTGACATCATACCGAAGGTTTCCAGTAGGTTTGAATCTGCTGAGTACAATTTCCTGAATCTCATAGTAAGCAATCTTAAGCTCAACCAGATTTTTTTGTACCATGGATTGAGGCGTTAGCTTAATATCTTTTCTTTCAGTAACAATAGAAGTAAACCGGATTACATCTCCGGTATTGGCAGGGATATTAAAATTACCATTATAGTCCGTAAGAACGGTTTTCTGGGTGTTCAGGTTTGTGACATATACCTGATTGAGATATAAAATAGAGTTGTCTCTCAGAAATACCTCCCCGGAATATATTTGAGCATTAATTTTTGCCAGAAAAACCAATAGCAGTAGAGTAAACAGTTTCTTCATATAATGCGCAAAATTACATAGAAATAAAGCAATTTTCCCTAGTTAGATAAAGAATAGTGGTTAAAGTTATATTAAACTTTAACATTAAACTGTTAAGGACTGTTAGAAATTTATAATTCCCTTAAAAAAGAGTGTATATACATAAAGAAGCCGGAAGAAAGAATACTGAATTTTCAGCAGTGCTTTCTTCCGGCTTCCTTTTTATCTATGTTTTACAAGCAGCCAGCTCGAGTATTTTACAGTGAGGGATGAACCGTATTCTGTCCAGGTGATGAAATACCAGTAGGTTGCTGTAGGCACGTATCTTCCACCTATTCTTCCGTCCCAGGTATATCTGTTTTCCGGAGTTCCTCTGAAGACTTCCGCACCATACCGGTCAAAGATCCTGAATACAAGATTATCATTGGCCATTAAAGCAGAATAGTCTATTCCTTCGTTATAACCGTCTCCATTCGGAGTAATGGTGTTGATAAGGTTGATAATGGCAAATGGTTTCTTGACTTCTTCACACATTTTAGAGTCCCTTACAAATACATTGTGTGCTCCTCTTGGTACATTGTAGAAAATATTGGAACTCTGCCACACCACACCGTCCAAAGAGTATTCATAAGGAGGTGTGCCGCCACTTACTCCGACTTTTACCGTTGTCCCATCAATTTCTATAGACGTAATCATAGGAAGAGGGAGTTCAGTAACATTTACATACTGTTTGTAAACACAACCATTGAAAGTGAGTTCTACCCAATAACTTCCCGGTGCTACATTGGTGATGGAAGGAGTCGTAGCTCCGGTGCTCCACAAATACCTTTCAAAACCGGGTCCTGCATCCAGCGTGGTAGTAGTTTTAGGGCATATCGCCTTATCTTGTAATACATCCGATTTTTTAGGAACTTTAATATTGATTTTAAGAGTGCCTACTTCCGGGCAGACTCCATTTTTTTCGAAACGGATATAATAAGTCTGGGAAGTTGTAATATTAACTGGGGATGAAACAATATTTACATTATTCTGAGCATCTGTCAATGTTGTGTGAAAAGTGAAAGTAACGTTGGGATCTAATGTAAACTGAGGAATAAACTGCGCTAAGTTCACACTTTTAACTCCATCCAGATCATCATCACAAACACTTTCCGTAACGGTTTTGGTAATCAATGTTACTTTAGCTCCAATACTGAACTGTAAAGGCTTGATCACAGAAGCACAGCCGTCAGGAGAATCTACTCTGATGTAAATTGTAGTTGTTGCCGTATAACTCCAGCTGTTAGAAAGTGTATTATTGTTTCCTGCGTTAGCATCTGCCAGGTTTGCATAATATCTTACATTGGTAAAATAGTTAGGATTATTGAGGACAATAGGGGTGATGTTGGAAAGTATGAGAGTAACCGTTCCATCCAGATTATCATCACAGAAAACACCATTATAGTTATCCAGAACAATTGCTTTATTGAAAAGAGATAATGTAATTTGTGCAATACTTTTACATCCAATATTGTTTTTGACAACAGCGTATATGATAGTCGCATTCGGTGCTGTATATGATGTTGTATTGGTGATTAATGCTGTGGTGTTTTCATTCTGAGCATCTGCCAGAGTAGGATAATAAGTGATGGTAACAGGAGAATTGTTGGTGACGTTGGCTGTAGTCAAATTGAACGTTCCCTGTCCGTTTATATCACAGGCAGATAACGTGGTGTTCATTACCGTAAGAGCCTGAATGTTGATGGTAACTGTTATCGTTTCGCAATCCGGGAAGTCCGGATCATTTCCGCAGAATGTATAAGTGAATGTGTCTGTTCCGGAGGTGCCAGGAGTATTTACAGTATAAGTAATGACTCCTGTAATAGGGTTTATCATTGCAGTACCCAAAGCAGGAGCTGTTGTAATCGCTACCGTACCTGGAACAGGAGTTTGTGATGAGCTGCTGAAAGCAGGTGTTATAGTCTGCGAAGTACAAACGTTGTAAGATGCATTCGTAAGTTTTGTACAATTCAGAACCTTAAATTTTTCAGTAACCAAAGGTGCACAGCTTCCCATTGTTACAGAACATGTATAATATCCGGGTAATGTAGGGGTAATTGAAGATGCCGTAGCTCCAGGAACAAGGGTGCCGTTTCTATACCATTGATAAGAGTCATAGATCAGAGGATCCACAGTAAGAACAATACCGGGAATACAGCCAACACCTGATTGTAAAATAACGGGCTGCGTAGGAAAACCAGCGAAAAAACCTCCGTATCCTACGGCGTCACTTCCGGCAGTGATTCCTGCCATAATAGCCTTATTTGAAACTACTGTAATGGTCCCTGTCACATTGGGAATTCCATAAGTAACCCAGTTGGTGGTGCCTGTCATATTGTAAGGGCCTGTTATTGCAGGTGGATTGGCTCCGTTTACTGTAATAATAGCTCCTCTTTCTGTTATAAGATTCAGTTTTGTCGGGATGTTCAGAATACCTCCGGGATTACCATTAGAATGAACAAAATTTTCATTGATAAGTCCTAGTTCATTAATCTGTTTCGGTAAGTAACAGTTCAAAGCCGGAATGAAATTGAATCCCCCGGTCGCCGTTTCATTTCCCGAATTTGAATCTCCGGCTAAAATCTGGTAGACATAAGCATTTTTTGATGTTTTTAAATATAAATTATAATGTCCGTTTCCCTGAAGGATATATTTTGAATCAGGAATAACGAAATATTTCCCGGCATTAATGGTCGCTACAGGAGGTATTTCATTATTAACAAAGATCTGAGTATTGTCTTCAGTGGCAATAACAACAGCACCTTCCATATTGGCACCTATCGGTCCGTTACCTTTTACCAGAGCAAATTCATTTCCAAGTCTATTGACAGGAACTGCCTGGTCCATTAAAATATCAGAACTGGAAGGGAAATTTCCTGCATACTGTCCGTTAAAATTTCCATTAGTGACATTGATGGGCTTGTCTGAAATAATTTTGGAGCCGATGAAACCATCAGAGTTTCCTGCTATATCCCCGATTCCGTCAATGATATAAGACTGTCCTTTATTTAAAGTGAAAGTCATTGTCGGATTGGTTGCTCCGGTAGTTCCGTTAGAAAATTGAACCGTAGGGGTGTATCCGGAGATGGTAACAGTTGTGTTATCTTCAGTTGCCAGTACACTGGTCATAAAGTTCAGAATATTATTGCTCACTGTGATGGGAGCGGAGGCTGCGTAAAACGATTTTCCTGTGGAAGGAATCCCTTTGGAAGTAATAATTTCAGCGTGGTTGAATACCGAGAACCTTAAATTGGCATAAAAAGGAAATTCTGCTTTAAGGTATAATCCTTTGGTTGTAGGGGTGAATAAATCCGTCTGTTGCGTGGTAATAATATAATTCCTTAATACATCGAATTTCTGCGGATTATTTTTACTGATATTCACCGTTCCGATCAGAACATTATTATTATAAATATTTACCGGAAAAGGAGTTGTTCTGCTGGTGGATAAATACAGTTTCTGATAAGGATTGGGTGCGCCAGTCCTGTCTACCATCGGAGCAAACCAATGCTCCCGGTCCAATTGGGCAAAAGCAGAGGTGAAAATATAAAATATAAATAAAAAAGATAGAATTTTCTTCATTCAGTAGTAGTATTTATCACAAATTTAACAATAAAAAGTATTAAATGCTTGAAAATGTAATAAAAAAGCCACGATTATGAAATCGTGGCTTATCATTATGGTTTTAACTAATTATTACTCTCTGTTTTTAACAAGAATCCAGCCTGTATATTTTACTGGAGTCTTTTCTTTGTTGGATTCATTCCAGTTGATATGGTACCAGTATGTTCCTGTTCCAATTTTCTTATCAAAGTGTTTTCCGTCCCATCTGTAGTTGTTGAATTTATTTCCGGTAAATACCATATTTCCATATCTGTCATATACTACAAAACTTAGGTTTTCTTTGTAAGCTAGTTCGCTGTAATCTATATAATCATTTACGTTATCTCCATTAGGGGTAATGGCATTCAATAGATTAGGAACTGTAATTTCTACGGAAGTAGGGGTACAGTTGTAGAAATCTTTTACATAGAATGTATGCTGTCCTCTGCTTAAACCTGTGAAGACATTTGAATCCTGCCAGTTAGCAGTTCCGTCAACCGCATATTTTAGAGGTGCTTTACCTCCGCTTACAATTACTGTTGCTGTATTGTTGTTGATCTCAATCGTCTGGATTACCGGATCTTCAACTTTTTTAACTTTTACTGTCTGAGTAAGGAAACATCCGTTTTTACCAAGTATTACAGTATATTCTCCAACACCAATATCTCTGATACCTGAAGTAGTAGCGCCTGTGCTCCATTGGTAAGAGTCATATCCGGAACCTGCGTCCAGATTGGTTTTAGCATCCATACAGATATACTGATCTACCAATATCGGAGATTTTTTGATTGGAAGTACAATCAACTCGATTTTTGCATTGGCCGTACATCCTTCAGCTGTGGTTACTTTTACATATACAAATCCTCCTGTTGAAGGGAAGTTATCCGGTGTTGTGATTTCATTGATACCAGCTGTAAGGTCATTTAATGTACGATAGTATTTCTTAGTAACGGCATTATAATCTGTCACTTTCGCTTTCGTAAGATCAAAATAAGCATAAGGAGCTACATCATACCAACATGCCTTAATAGAGGTGTCCGTTACAATGAATGGTACTACAGTAAGGTTGAGTGTTACCTGCTCACAATCTGTAAACTCAACAGAGTTTCCACAGAATTTATAAACTATTTTATCCGGTCCTAAATATCCAGGATTTGGGTTGTAAGTGATTGTTCCGTTTGGATTAACCACGGCTGTTCCTTTTGTAGGAGGAGTTATAATTACTACTGTACTTGGTACCACGGTCTGTGTAGACGATGTAAACGCAGGAGTAATGATTTTAGTAGAACAAGCATTAAGCGTTTGAGTTGTTTCTTTTAAACAAGTTTGTACTTTATAGATAGGAGTTGTCACAGGTGGACATGTTCCCATTGTTACTTTTACAGTATAGTTTCCTGATTGTGTAGGAGTGTAAGTGTAAGAAGTAGCACCCGCAATGACTACTCCGTCACGGTACCACTGATATGTTTCATATCCGTCATCCAGCTCAAGAATAATTCCCGGTACACATTCTCCTGCTTTTTTCGCAATTACAGGAATTGATGAGAACCCCGCAAAGTAGCCTCCGTATCCTGCTGAACTGAATCCTCCGTTGATACCAGCTGTTACAGCCTTTGTAGAAGTGATTTTAATATTTCCGCTTACTCCGGTGATTCCATATGTTACCCAGTTAGTATTTCCTGTTACAGGATATGGTCCGTCTGTAGCTGCAACTGGGGCGTCATTTACCATTACAGTTGCTCCTGTCTCTGTCAAGATATTTAATTTTACAATAATATCCTGAACTGCACTGGCTCCTCCTGAGCCAATAGGCATCTCATTGATCTTTCCGATTTCATCAATTTTTCTCGGAAGGAAACAGTTCAATGGTGGTATATAGTTAAATCCGTTTGTAGCATCACTTCCCAGAATTCCAATAAATTGGTATAAGTATACATTTTTAGTCGTCGAAATAAACATGTTTGAATGTCCTGAAGTCCCTTGAGCCACATAGCTGGTTTCATTAATTCTATACCATTCTCCGGCAGCAAGTGTCGCAACGGAAGTTCCTCCGCCATTTAAAAACACTTGAGTGTTATCTTCAGTAGCAACAATAAGACCTCCCTCCATATTTAAATTGGGAGCAGTAGATCTTGTTTTCACCATTGCAAAAGTATTTCCAAGTCTGTCCACCGGTACAGATTGATCCAGAACCGGATCACTTCCTGATGTACTGGCAGAGAAGTTGGCATTACAGCTTCCGTTGGTAAGGGTTATTGGCTTATCAGAAACTATTTTTGCCCCAATAAAACCCGTTAGGTTTCCAGATTGAGTTCCAGATCCTGCAAGAATAAAAGACTGGCCTTTCTGCAATGTAAAGGTTTGGGTGTTTCCTGTAGGACTTCCATTAATGAAAACGACTCCGGCAGTAGGGTTCCATGATACTGTTACATTGGTATTATCTTCAGTAGCAAGCACTCCTGCTGTAAAGTTCTGAATACTGCTGGTGTAGGTATTGGGAGCAGCAGCAACGAAAAATGTTTTTCCAATTCCTGCTTTTCCTTTACTGGTAATTACTTCCCCGTGAACACTTTGGGCAAGTCTTAAACTACAGTAAAAAGGCTTTGCTGCTTTTAAATACAGCCCTTTATTACCAACAGTGAATGCTTCTGTAGTTGTAGTTGCACTGATAAGGCTATTGGTAACCTTGTAGGTTTGTGGGTTACCCTTACTAATGGTAACGGTAGTTACCGGAGCATTGTTATTGTATATGGTTACATCAAAGGGGGTGGGTGAGTCAGTAGACAAATAGATCATGTTGGTATAAGTATTACCACCATAACTATCATAGTAAGGAGCAATCCAATGCTCTGTATCCCTTTGTGCAAAGAGTGTATTAATTGTCAAAAAAATTAATACCAGACTGAGTAGAAATCTTTTCATGTGTATGGAATTAGGATTTCTACAAAATTAAAATAAAAAATGAAATACCTTTAATAAAATATAAATAAATGTTAAAAAATATTACCGATTTTTAAATAAAAGCCATCCTGAGTATCAAACTGGTAATTGGGTTTCAGGCAGTTTATCTGAAAATCACAATATATCCCTTTTACAAGACTTATCTTATCTGATTTTCCGGGACAGAAATAATTCCTATCAGAAAATCTATGACATAATGCTCTTATGAGCCATCAATTTTAATGGTGACAACTGGTTGGTTTGGTACGAATGTCTGCTTGTGTATTATTTTGTAATTAAAAGATTTTGTAAATAAAAAAATCCCGGTGAATTTGGACTGCACCCAAAAAGTTAGACACTTTTTAGGGGCAGTCCAAATTCACCGGGATTCAATATTTTTTTTGAAGATGAGCTTATAGGCTTACTCTTACAAATCCTGTTACTTTTAGATCTGCATTTACAGATTTTACATAGTCAGCAACTGAGATACTTCCGTCTTTAATGAAGTCCTGGTGTACCAAAGTGTTGTCTTTGTAGAATCTCTGCATTTTACCTTTAAGGATATTATCGATAATGTTTGCAGGCTTACCTTCTTCAGTAAGTTTGTGTCTTTCGATTTCTAATTCTTTATCGATAGTCTCTTGAGAAACTCTTGTTTCGTCCAAAGCGATTGGGTTCATAGCAGCAACCTGCATAGAAACAGCTTTAGCAGCTTCATCAGCTCCGTCTACTTTAGCAGAAAGAGAAGAGATTGCAGCGATCTTGTTTCCAGCGTGGATGTAAGCTCCTAAGAAATCTCCCTGGATTCTTTCGAAAGATCCGATTTCGATTTTCTCACCGATAACTCCTGTTTGCTCTACTAATTTCTCAGCAACAGTCATCCCGTGGAAGTCAGTAGCTAAAAGTTCTTCTTTAGTAGCAGCGAAGATAGCCATCTCAGCTAATTCGTAAGCTAGCTCGATGAAAGCTTCATTTTTAGCAACGAAGTCAGTTTCGCAGTTTAGAGAGATTACTACACCTAAAGTGTTGTCTTCGTTTACTCTTGCGATTACTGCACCTTCAGCAGATTCTCTGTCAGCTCTGTTAGCAGCAACTTTTTGTCCTTTTTTTCTAAGGATATCTACCGCTTTTTCGAAGTCTCCTTCAGCTTCAACTAGAGCTTTTTTGCAGTCCATCATACCTGCACCTGTTTGGTTTCTCAATTTTGCTACGTCTGCAGCAGCTGGTGTATAAGACATAATATCTATTATTTTTTTTATTTAAGATTAGTATTAATTTTTAGCTTAAATTTAGAGCAGTGCAAAGATAATGATTTTAATGATAAACTAAAAAATGACTTTTCACGTTATTAATATATTTAATACTATTTTAAAGATTTGATTAATGAAAAAAATCTTATTCCTTCTATTTATATGCATTTTCTCACTTGGTTTTTCCCAAAAAAAGAAAAAAACAAAATCAAAAGCTGTTGTTGAAAAAGAAACTGTAATTATCTATACAGAGCAGGAAGCTGAGATTTCAAAAGAAGCCAGAGTGATTGCCGGCTTTTTGAAACAGAATCCGGGACATGCTAAAACAGATTATTTTAAAAGAAAACTGATTGATATAATCATGGCAGGTAATTCTCCTGAAGCTAAACCTACGATTAGACCGATCAGCAAAGATAAAATTGAAAACATCGTTAAGAATAATGAGCTAAACAGCGGTAAAACTATTGCTGCAAATAAAACGTATACGGCAAACGGAAAGCCTGTTTCCAATAACACTGCAGCGGCTATTGAAGCCTTAAAAGAAGAAAGAAGAACAACCACCTTTGCATCAGTAGGTTCTGCAAAAAGTGCCGGGACTTCTAAAGCAGGGCCAAGTGAAGAAAATAAAAGAACAGCAGCAATGCTTACACATCTTTTTAATAATGATATTAACAAAAACGAAGCATATATCAATATTAAAAACAGATCTGCCTGCAACCTTATTGTAAAGATAAGTGGTAAAAAATATTATAACCTGAGTGTTCCTGCAAAAGGAGAAAACTTCATTCTGGTAGATAAAGGAGAGTATATAATGACAACAATGGTATGTGATGCAAAATATTCTGCTCCGAAGAAGATTACCCAGGATATTGAAATTGCACTGAATGTTGCAGAATAAAAAAGATAGAAGAAAGCTAAAGAAAAAAGGTTAAGAAGAGATTCTTAACCTTTTTATTTTTTATCCTTTAAACTGACCCATCGCAATGAATTTATCCTGTCTCTGGGTTTCAAGCTCCTGTCCTGTAAATTTGGAGAAAGCTTTGATATTCTGTAAAATTGAATTTTTCAGGTTTAAATATGTCGTCTCCTGATCATACTGAGCTCCACCAAGTGGCTCTTCGATTATTCCGTCGATGAACTTTTCTCTTAAAGCATCTGCTGGAGTAAGGTTCAATGCATTGGCTGCATCTTCCTTGTGATCCCAGTTTCTCCATAAGATAGAAGAACAGCTTTCCGGTGCAATTACAGTATACCATGTGTTTTCCAACATATATACTTTATTTCCAACACCTATTCCTAATGCACCACCACTGGCACCTTCTCCGATGATGTAAGTGAAGATAGGAGTTTTCAGCTGAACCATTTCAAAAATATTTCTTGCAATAGCTTCTCCCTGTCCTCTTTCTTCAGCTTCCAATCCCGGATAAGCTCCCGGTGTATCCACTAAAGTTACCACAGGAATATTGAATTTTTCAGCAAGCTTCATTAGTCTTAAAGCTTTTCTGTATCCCTCAGGATTTGGCATTCCAAATCTTCTGTACTGTCTCTCTTTAGTTGTTCTTCCTTTTTGAGTCCCTATGATCATTACTCTTTGACCATCAAGGGTAATCAATCCTCCAATCATTGCCGGATCATCAGCGAAATTTCTGTCTCCATGAAGTTCTAAGAAACTGCCTTTGTCTGCCATCCCATTAATATAATCCAATGTATAAGGACGATCTGGGTGACGGGACAGTTGTACTCTTTGCCAAGGTGTAAGATTTCCATAGATTTCTTTTTTCTTTTCTAAAATCTTATCCTCAATCTGGCTGCATGCTAATTTTACATCAACACCACTTTCTTCTCCTACTAAAGAACACGTCTGGTATTGATCCATCAATTCTTTGATAGGAAGTTCGAAACTTAAATATTCCATTTCTTGAAGTAAATTAAATCTTTCAAATGTATGAAAAATTATGGTTATTCTATTTAAAATTATTTATAGCATTGTTTATTCTGGAGGTACTTTCCTCTTTACCAAGGGTTTCCAGGATGTCCGGAACGTCCGGTCCTTTCAATTCTCCTACTAAAGACAAACGTAACGGCATCATTACTTTACCCATACCCAGTCCTTTGCTTTCCGCGAAATCATGCATGGTCTGCTTCAATGTCTCTGCAGTAAAGTCTGTAGAACCAAAAGCTGCCGCCAATTCTGCTAAAATTGCAGATGTTTCATCGTTCCATGCTTTTTTCGAAGCTTTTTCATCATAAGAAGTTGGAGCTTCAAAGAAGAATTTTCCGTTTTCATAAATATCTTTCGGGAAAGTTGCTCTTTCTTTCATCAGGTGAATTACTTTCAACAGCTTTTCATCAGAAGCACCTGCGAAATCAATAGCTGTGTTTTTCAATATCTGAAGAAGCTCTTCGTCAGACTTCATCTGGATATACTGATGGTTGAACCACTCTGATTTTTCTTTACTGAATCTCGCCCCAGCTTTGTGTACTTTGTGAAGATCAAATTCCTTGATCATTTCTTCTAATAGAAGAATCTCTTTATCATCAGCAGGAGACCAGCCTAATAATGCAACCATGTTGATGAAAGCATCAGGAAGATAACCGTTTTCTCTGTATCCTTTGGAAACTATACCTGTTGCCGGATCTTTGAAATCAAGCGGGAATACCGGAAATCCGAATTTATCCCCATCTCTTTTACTTAGTTTTCCTTTTCCTTCAGGTTTTAAAATTAAAGAAAGGTGTGCAAACTGTGGTGCTTCCCACTGCATTGCTTCATATAATAAAGTGTGAAGTCCTAAAGATGGCAGCCATTCTTCTCCACGGATTACGTGGGAGATTTCCATTTCGTGGTCATCAATGATGTTGGCGAAATGATAGGTTGGCATTCCGTCATTCTTTACCAGCACTTTATCATCTAAAGTATTGGTATTTACAGAGAATTTTCCACGGATGATATCTTCCAGATTCAATACTCTGTCAACAGGCATTTTGAATCTTACTACATACGGAGTTTTTTCGTCTAACAATCTCTGAACTTCTTCTTCAGAAAGCGTCAAGCTGTTTCTAAGCCCGTTTCTGGTTTTGTTGTCATATGAGAAAACATCGCCTTTAGCTTCGTACTGTGCACGAATAACGTCCAATTCTTCAGCCGTATCAAAAGCAATATAAGCATAATCTGTTTTTAAGATCTGCTCTGTATATCGGTCATAGATATCTCTTCTTTCAGACTGTCTGTAAGGAGCAAATTTTCCTCCTTTCTTAGGACTTTCATCCGGGATGATTCCGCACCATTCCAAAGCTTCTTCAATATATTCTTCAGCACCTTCTACATATCTGGCAGTATCTGTATCTTCTATTCTCAATACAAACTCCCCTCCTTGATTTTTAGCAAAAAGATAATCATATAATGCAGTTCTTACGCCTCCCAAATGTAATGGCCCTGTAGGACTTGGAGCAAAACGTACTCTTACTTTCTCCATTTCAATTTTAATTTTTGCAAATTTACTTAAAATTATGCGTTTAAGAGGTGATTTATGACCTGGTATTCTTTTTTTTGATTCCAATTTTTGTATTTATTTCTGCAGATTTTTGTGAAATACTGTTTTAAAGCTCTCAATCTTCTATTTCGGATCATAATTTTAATTCATGGATGATAGTTATGAATAATTGTGTTGTGGAAATTAGGCTCATAAAGAAAAATTATTGAATTAATGTTTGTGTGTTTTTGATGAATATAATAAAGTTGATTTTCATAAATTTGTTTTGTTGTTAAATCACAATAATGTGATAATTTAATCCTTTGTTAATAGACTTTTAAGTGATAATTAAATTCACTGATAAATGATTTATATCAGTTGTTTTTTTATATTCTACCGAATAATGAATTTTATATTTGTTGAGAATTTTAAAATAATACTATGAAAAAACAAATTTTATTTAGCTTTAGTGCTGCGCTGATGCTTTTAATGGGATCATGTTCTTCAGAAGATCTGAACCATGAAGCGACCCCGGATAGCCCGGCAAAAGCTAATCGTTTGTCAGCAGCCAAATTTGCTGGAGATGGAGTTTATGATGTCTTAGGGCATGGTTTTGATGCGGCTGGTGAATATGCTAATGCAAATTCCGCAGGCTTTAAAGTAATTGATATTGACCGATTCAAAACTGAGCAGGGAGCAAGGCTGGTTTCGGAAAATGCCAATACACAGCAGTATGTGGAAGAATATGGGGAAAATGCAGAAGGTTATTCCAAAATGGTTTCTACGAAAGTAGATGTGACAGCAGGAATTCCTTTATTCAAAAAAACATTATCAGTAGGCTTCAATTCTGCGGTTACTACCAATCATAAATTTGATGCAAAATATATCTACGGGAGTTATAATCTTTTAATTAAACAAAAAAGACTAAGATTTAATGCTACGACAGATATGCTGGCAGACTATGTGACTCCGGAGTTTACACAGGACCTGCAGACAAAGTCGCCTCAACAGATTGTACAGGACTATGGTACCCACGTAATGGTTGATATTTATACCGGAGCTAAAATGGACATTATGTTCCAGTCTGAGACCACCAACGAAAGCCGCGACCGTGCTGCAAGAATTGGAATCAAAGTTGGTATGTCAAAAATATTCAATGTAGAAGGAACCAATGACGTAAATACATCAGAGTATAGTAAAAATATTAATAATAAATTATCTTATAGAACAAGAGGAGGAGACCCTTCAAAAAGTTTAGTTGGTGAACTAAACTTGGATGAAACTACCTCAAAAATTAATATTGCAAACTGGCAAAACAGTTCCACAGTCAATAATTCAGTATTGGTGGAATTTGGTAATAACGGACTGGTTATTATTTACAATCTGGTAAAAGATCCTGTGAAAAAAGCTCAGCTTAAAGCATATGTAGATCAGTACCTAATTGATAATCAGATTTCATTGGAATATAATACCAAAATGTTATATGGCTATCAGAATCAGCCGGACAGTAACCATTATTTTAGTTTTAATACTAATCTTGGACCGTCAAGTTATTGGACCAATGAAGGGCCGACATTCAAAGTTTTTGAATACAAAGCACCTAATACAGTTCCTATTTACTGTTTCAAAAGCAATTCAGGAGCTCATCATTATTATACACAGTCAAGTACACTACAGCCGTCTTCTTATTGGGATGTATATATGGGAATAGCATTTTATGCCTATAAAGATCCGGCGGCAGACAGAGTTCCGGTTTACAATTATAAAGCAAGAAATCAATCAGATCATTATCTGACTGTGAATCCTAATCTTGGTCCAACTAGCTACTGGGTAAAAGAAGGAATCGCTTTCTATATTCCGGCAAACTAATTTTCAGAAATATAAATCAATTGTGGTCATAATAAAGTGGAGTCAGTTTTCTGGCTTCACTTTTTGTTTTGAATGCAGTATGTTTTCAAATACGTTGAAAATATAGTAATGGTTTTTGTTTATGATTGTTTATTTTCTTTCCTGAGCCGTGAATGTGTTTATTAACAGATGTTTAAGGTAATATTAAATTCACTAAATGATGATATATATCATCATTTAGTTTCTTTTTTCACTCACTGATGAATATTATATTTGCCGGAAACTTTTAATTAATACTATGAAAAAACAAATTTTATTTTGCTTCAGTAGTTTACTGATGCTTTTCATGAGTTCATGTTCAACGGAAGAACTGAATAATGAGGTAACCCCAGAAAGCCCGGCAGCAAAGGCTAATAGTCGATTATCAGCAGCCAAATTTGCAGGAGACGGAATTTACGATGTCTTAGGACATGGTTATAATGTTGCCGGTGAATATGCCAATGCAACAGCAGCTGGTTTTAAGGTGATTGATATTGATCGTTTTAAAGTGGAGCAGGCAAACAGGTTAATCAGTGAAAACACATTTTCACAGGAATACACTGAAGAATATGGTGAAAATGCAGAATCTTATTCTAAAATGGTTTCAACCAAAGTGAATGTTACTGCCGGTATTCCATTATTCAAGAAAACACTTTCTGTAGGATTCAATTCTGCGGTAACTACCAACAATAAGTTTGAAGGGAAATATATCTACGGGAGCTATAACCTTACCATTAAACAAAAAAGAGTAAGATTCAATGCCACTACAGATATGCTGGGAGACTATCTTACTCCGGAATTCGTTCAGGATCTACAAACCAAAACTCCACAACAAATTGTAGAGGATTATGGAACTCACGTAACACTTGATATCTATACAGGAGCAAAACTGGATGTTTTATTCCAGGCAGAAACAAGAAGCCAGAGCCGTGACCGTGCAGCGAGAATTGGGGTGAAAGTAGGAATGAAAGATATCTTTGATGTAGATGTAACCAATGATGTGAATACTTCCGAATCTTCTATGAACTACTCTAAAAAATTAGCCTATAAAACAAGAGGAGGGGATCCTTCAAAAGGACTTATGGGAGATCTGAATCTAGATCAGACAAATCCTAAAATCAATATTTCCAACTGGCAGAACAGTTCTAATGCAACGAATTCAGTTTTGGTGGATTTTGGAAACAACGGATTGGTTATTATCTATGACTTAGTGAAAGATGCAACTAAAAAAGCTCAGCTTAAAGCTTATGTAGATCAATATCTTATAGATAATAAAGTGTATATGGAATTCAATACTATCCCGGTTTATAGATATTACAACGGAGTAGATCATTACTATACAAAAACTCCGGGAAGCTACAGCGGATATTCTTATGAAGGAACAGAGTTCAATGCATTTTTATACAAAGCTCCAAACACAGTTCCTATTTACAGATATTACAATGGTAAAGATCACTATTATACAAAAACTCCGGGATATTACCAAGGGTATGTAGACGAAGGAATTGAGTTCAATGCTTTTGCTACTCAGCAGCCTAATACAGTTCCTATTTACAGATATTGGAATGGTAAAGATCATTACTATTCAAGATCCAGTGCAAGACCGGCTGGTTATGTTTCTGAAGGAATTGAATTCTATGCCTATTAATTGAAATATTAAAATTTTACAACCAAAGAACCGTCTCAGTTTTGAGGCGGTTTTTTAATAGAATGAAGGATAAGATAAATATTCGGACATTATTTTCGTTGATATTGAAACACTGGAAGGATATTTCCGGCAGTCTTACCATTAAAAATGTATTTTTGTACCTTAAAATTTAGATGATCAATGAAAAAAGCAATCTGCCTTTTTATCGTAGGAGAGAAGTACTGGAAAATGTATAATAAAAACAGATCTGGGTTTGAAAGCTATGCTAAAAAGTGTGGTGCAGATTTAAAGATCATTGATAGACCAATGGATGATACTTTTCATCGTCCGCTTCTTTCTCAAAAGCTTTTGATTCCTTCAGAAACAAAGGAGTATGATATGGTTCTTTTCTTAGACCTTGATATTATTATTTCAGATAAAGCACCTTCTGTCTTTGATTATCTTCCGGAAGACAAATATTTCGGGGCTATTCTTGATCCGAGAGGTACTGAAGAATTTAATAAAACCTGGGGACATATTCCGAGAATACTGGAAGAGACCAGCGAGATGTATTTTACTGACCGTCATTTTGAGGCGAATCCTTTACTGCAGGGAAGTATCAATGGCGGTGTGTTTATTTTCAGACCGGAAAAGGTAGCTGATATTTTCAAAGAATATTATTTTTCAGAACACAATCAGGGTGAACTGAATAGTTTTGAAGAAACACCTTTCGCTTATTTTTCCCAGATCAACAATTGGTTTGAAGCTTTACCTCCTGCTTTCAATGTTCAGATTTTATACAAAATAAAAGGAACGGAAAAAGGAAAAGAGGTAGAACATGATGAGAAAAAACTTCCGCAGTTTTTTAGAAAATATTACTACAAAAAATCAGGATACTGTTTTTATCCCACAAAGAAGTATAAGAATTACGTACAACAAGTCATTGCTGAAAATTACTTTACTCATTTTTCCGGCAATTATCCTATAATCTATAATTAAATTATGAGCCTACTTTCACGAATTTCCAGCAAATTTATAACAGTTTCTTATGGTATTACGGTCAATGATGAAGCTAATGAACTGAAAAAATTATTGGATGTCCTTCTTCCTTTGATTGACAAGAATGATGAGGTTATTGTACTTCAGGATATTACCAATAAAAATAAAGAGGTGACAGAACTGCTGGGTAAATATGATAATATTATAAAAATTGAAGCAAAACTGGAAGGTGACTTTGCCACTTTTAAAAACAGATTAATAGAAAAGGCGACTTGCCAATACCTGTTTCAGATTGATGCAGATGAATATCCTACTGAGCATTTCATCAAAACATTGAAACCTTATCTTAAAAAAGAAAAAAGTGTCGAAATATTTTACGTTCCCAGAATCAATATTGTAGAAGGAATTACAGAAGAATATGTACAGCAGATGGGCTGGAACATGAATAACGAAGGTTATATTAATTTTCCTGATTATCAGGCGAGGATTATTAAGAACAATAAAAAAATCTTCTGGAAAAATAAAGTACATGAAGTACTCTATGGAAATAAAAATTTTACAGAAATTCCAAAGAAATATGAACTATCATTAATTCATAAAAAGAATTTTGAAAAGCAGCAAAAGCAGAATAATTTTTATGAAACTTTGGAAGATTAATCAGGTTGAATTATTACACAACTAAAATGGCAGATTTAGGAATTAACGTTTTTGGATTTATTAATGGAGAGTTTGGCATTGCGGAGGCAACAAGGCTTAATTGTAAAGCGATGCAGAGTGCAGGTATTCCCATTAATTTGATGAATTATGATGTGAGAACCAATCATGATACTAATGATCAGACCTTTACCAGTTTTTCTGATAAAGCAGATCATCCTATCAATTTGGTTCAGGTTTCAGCATCTGTTTCGGAAATGTCGAACTTCTTTGAATATTTCGATTATTCTTTTTTTGAAAGAAAATACAATATTCTGTATATGGCCTGGGAATCAGAAACTATTCCGGAAGATTATCTTTTGAATATTAACCTTTTCGATGAGGTATGGACTCCTTCGGAATATTGCAAAAAATGTATTGAAAAGTATATCGCTTCTCCGGTAAAAGTGATTCCGCATCCCATTGATATTAACCTGAAGCCGACAGAAGATTCTGAAGCATTGAATTTTTATAATACCGACTTCTTTAATTTTTTATTCATATTCGATTATAATAGTTCTATCCAAAGAAAAAATGTACTCAATCTGATCAAGGTATTCAGAGAGACTTTTGAAGGAAAAGAGAATAATGCTTTTTTAACCATTAAAACCTCTAAATCTGATAAGTTTTCTTTGGAAAAGGAGCAGATAAAAGAGGCTATCGGAGAATCTGTGAAGATCAAAGTGGTAGAAAAGATTTTTGACAAAAATGCTTTGAACTATGTAATCAGTACCTGTGACAGCTATATTTCTCTTCACAGATCTGAAGGTTTCGGACTGACTATGGCAGAGGCTATGTATTTTGGAAAGCCTGTTATTGCTACAGGATATTCCGGAAATCTGCAGTTTATGAATGCTGAAAACAGTTTCTTAGTGAATGCTGAGAAAGTATCTTACGGTTCAGATGATCTTAATTATGATTCCAATACCATCTGGTCTGAACCTTCACTGGAAGAAGCTTCTCAATATCTAAAAAAAATATACCAGGGTGGAGATGATGTAAAAGCTGCATCAGATAATGCACGTAAAACAATTACCAATGACTTTTCACTCGAAGGAGTAGGGAAACTGATCAGAGAAAGGTCCATAGAGCTGATTTCTGAGGGTAAGATTCAGCAAAGCAGATCGGCATTAATAAAATTATATGCGGACAGTCTATTTTTGAAAAAAGATCTGAGGATTTACAAAAAGAGCAAGCCTATACAGTGGATATATGATATCAAAATGTATTTTAGAAATAGGAAAGGAAAAAAATAATTTCAGTAAAATTAAAGAGCGGTAGATTCAATGAAACCACCGCTTTTTTTATTTTTTACCTTTTATTTTCTTTAAAAAGATATTTACTTTTTTTCGTATTTTATTGTATAATGTCTTTTCAAGGTAATTCACTCTGCCACTCAATCTGTCTATTTCGGCAAGATAAAAAACGTTTCCGACACTATTTTCTGAAGTATTTTCCTTTTTGTCCATCTGGTCAATAAAAGAAAGTCTCAGCTTAAGCAGTTTTCCTATAGCTTCAAGAGAAAAATGATCTCTGATCTGAGCTTCTGCACTTTGTTGAATAGAGGTTAAGGACTTGAAATTATTTTTTATATACTGAAGCTTTTGGGTGGCATCCTCCAAATTTGGTCTTGCTAAAGTAAGTCCTTCAGCAATTAATCCTTTGGTATTAGAGGTTTTAATAAAATCATATTGAATAAGAAAGCTGTTGTTTACATTCATAAAGTCCAGATTTCCGGAATATCCGGTTCCTACAACAATTTTTCCGTAAGCCATAGCCTCTGCCATAGTCAGTCCGAAACCTTCAGAACCATGTAAAGAAATAAGAACATCAGATTTCTGAATCAATGAATGAAGTTTTTCTTTTGAGAAATGCTCATTAATAATGATAATATTTGAAATGCCGGCGTATTTTTCCAATACTGTCTGTGCATCTTTACTCCTGTCAAGATTATGCGTTTTTACAATGAGAACACTCTCCGGATCATTTTTGAAAACATTAATAAAGGCTTCAATTGTAGCTTCAGGGTTTTTTCTGATGGTAGTACTTAACGAATCAAAAATTGTAATATATACATTTGAGCCGGGTTTAATATTGTATTCTTCAAAATCAAATTCATCAGAAGGAGGTAGCTTCTGAATCGGATGGGAGAATCTCATCACAGGAATTCCTGTATATTTTGTAAAAATATTGACACAGAAATCACTAGGAACCCATAATTCATCGAAAATATTCAGAAACTCAACTGTTTTATCTGAAACTTCGGGAAATTCCCAGGCCCAATAGACAATATTGTAATGACCTGCAAGATTGATATCCTGGTTTTTTGAAAAAAATTCGTGGGTCACATTACTGTTAATGTGAAAAATATTAATTAATGCATTGGGCTGTGCGTCACTTTTAGACTTTTCAAGAGTGTCACTTGAGTAGCTGATGCGGTTTACTGTAATGCCCTGGCTTTCCATAGCTGCAGCATTAAGCCTTGTTGCCTCTGCTATCCCAAAATTTCCCTCAAAAAAACCGTGATAGTTTACGCTTAATGACATATATTATAGTGTTTTAAGTTTTTCTTTTACTTCTTCAGGTGAAAATGCTCTCAGGCTATCTACAGAATTTTGGCTTAATGTATTCCAAAGCTCTTCATTAGTATTCAGCTGAATGATGGCCTCTGCAAAACTATTTTCATCATTGGCAATCAATACATTTTTTTTATCTGTAAGCTTCATCCCTTCAGCGCCGATATCTGTAGTGACCACCGGGAAAAAATATTCAAAGGCCTGCCCGATTTTTCCTTTTACTCCAGCTCCAAACCGTAAAGGAGCTACCATGATTTTAGAATTCATGAAATGCTCTTCAATATTTTCTACAAATCCTAAAAATTTAAACTTAGAATATAGTTTAAGATCCAGTTTTTCAGAAACATTCCCAATGATGCTTACTTCCAGCTCAGGATTGGTTTTCCAGACAATGGGCATTATTTTTTCATACAGGAACTTTACCGCATCAATATTCGGTTCATGGATAGATCCGATGAACGTAATTCCTTTACTGTCACTAAAGTTCTTCCTTTCTGAAATATCAATCTTAGGATAGTGAATGTTCGATATGGTAATGATCTTATTTTTATCTGCGTACTGGCTCATGATTTCTTTCTCTTTATCGGAGATGGCAATAATGTAGTCCAGCTGTGGGGCAACAACCGTTTCCAAACGGAAGAAATGTTTATAATTTTTCTTTAAAGAAATACGGGTAGGTTCCAGTTCGATTGCTCTTTTAAACCTTAAAAAATGAATATCTACCATATCATAAATGAATCGGGTAGAAGGCAGGACAGCTTTCATCTTTTTGTAAAATAGATTCAGGGCAAGCGGCCCATTAAACCAAACGTAATCTACCTTTTTAAAAGCAGACAGGAAATCATAGATATTCTTGTATTTATTGTTCTCTACATACACCATAACATGATGCTGCTGATAAAACTTTACATAAGAGTCGTCTTCAAAAATATGAGGGGCAAATAAAATACAGTTGTATCCTAATTCTTTGTAGATTAATATAAGTTCTTTCAGTCTGTTAGCCCCGGATTCTTTATCATGAGCGGGGAAATCTCTTGAAGCAAACAGGATTGTTTTTTGGGAATCGTCATACAGATTGATGTTGACTATATCCTTTGACTGAAGATATTTGAGCTTTTCTTTCCTTTCGAAGTGTTTTTTTATTTTTTTTAAGATTCCCATTTGCTAGTTTTTAGTATCAAGTTCAAAAACTTTGTTTACCCAACTATCCAAAGTATATCTGTAGTAGATTTCCTCAGGAATTTTTTCGTAAGGTGTTTCAAAAAAAGATTTGTCAAGATTACTAATATTTTTGTTTAAAATCAAAATATTATTGGGGTTGTAAAAATCATAGGTTTTAATGGCTTCATTATCAGTAATGATTTTCTTCTCCAGAGACATTGCTTCAAAAACTCTGAAACTAAGCCCATATTGACCTTCACGCATCAGGTCAAGCAACACTTTCGAATTTTTATAATATTTAGGAAGGTCGTTATGAGGGATCTTTTTGATGCTGAAAATCAGGAAGAGGTTTTTAGGTACCGTCATGAAAATATTCGTCAGCTGATGTTTCCATGATTTTTTTCCGATGATCATAATCTGAAACTTCAGTCCCTGTTCAATCAGCTTTTTAGCCAGTAATTTTATCAGTGAAACTCTTCTGTTATCATAAGAAGTGATATAGAAAAGATCCATTTCAGGCTGCTGAATTTCTTTTGCACAGTGCGGCAGATAAATATAATTCGTCAGCTTTTCAAAACCATGCTTTTTAACATCTATATAGTCAAAGGAAAATACTTTGTCAAAAAGGTATAGTTTATCTTCTACAGGTACTCTTTCAAGGTTGTCATAAAGATAAGTAACCAGACGGTCTGTATATTTTCGGATTTTTTCAAGCGTTGAAAGATCAAATGTATCAGGATTCATCACCAGTATCTGATCCTGATGTCCTAATTTTTCAAGGGCATCCAGAACGTATTTCTGTCTTTTTTCAGTCTTAAGATTTTTATTTAAAAAGGTTTTGCTTAAAGCATTTACAGCTCTTTCATTGAAATTGGAATGAGTAACTGAGCTGATCTTTATATGATGGGCATCAATACCTCGTTTGCATAATGCTTCAACAATATACTTATCATAATCCCAAAAATCATAACTAATGATACAAATCTTCATTCAACTAATTTTGCTCTTTTTTTAATGATTCATAGGTTTCAAAAACGCTTAAAGATTGGAGGTAAGATAACTGATACCCTTCTTTTCCGTCTAAAATACCCAGTCTCATTATATAGGCCTTAAAGAATTTAAAAGCTGTTTTAAGATATTGCACTAAAACATTGTACTTTTTCCCTTTTGCAGCCAGTTCTTTCCCCTTTAAAACTCCGTAATGAATCATTTTTTTTCTATAAGATTCATAATCTGAAACGGAGTAATGTAGTAATTTATTTTTTAAAATCCCAATGGTTCCGTTGACTTCCAGAGTTTCGTGTACCTTTTTTCCTGCCATATATCTGGCCTTCGATTTTCTGAAAAGTCTGAAATTTTTATCAGACTGTGTTCCTGAAAAATGAATCGGTTTCTGAGCAAAAAAGAATTTCCTGTAAAAATAGTAGGCATCTTTTTGCCCGGGTTTATTCAGCTCATCTTTAATTTCCTGCTTCAGGGCCGTTGTAAGTCTTTCGTCACCATCTAAAAACAGCACCCAGTCATTTTTTGCAGAATCCAGAGCCAAATTTCTTTGCTTTGTAAAGTCTTCAAATTTATTTTGAACCACCTTTACATTAGGGAATTTCTTTGCAATTTCTACAGTTTTATCCGTACTAAATGAGTCTATCACTACTATTTCGTCACAGAAATCAAAAGACTCAAGGATATCCTGTATATTTTTTTCTTCATTATATGTTATGATCAAACCACTTATATTCATCACAACGATTTGTTTGATAGAGAAGTACGTGAATACTCCTTTAATATTGTTTTTAAAATAGTTTTAATCTGCCAAAGATAAGTTTTAATTTGAATTTTATGATCGAATCTTTGCCTTTTATATCAATTCTACATAGCTCGTATGGATGCCGGGTAGGGTAATAATTCACCTTATTTCCAATTCTTACTGCAAAATCGATTCCTATTTTTTTTAAAATAGAAAAAAATGCTAATTTATCATCTTTTTTTTGTGGATATTTTCCATACGGATATGCTAAAACTCTTGAATACCTGATGTTTTGGGCATCAAGAATTTTCATATTTTTTTTTAGATCTTTTTCTATAAAATCAAGAGAAGCATTTTTTAGATTTTCATGGGCATGACTGTGAAGGGCAATTTCAAAATATTTTTTATCCAGATTTCTGATTTCATCAAAGGTCATCATAGGATAATTGTTATATCCCTTTTCAATAAATCCGGTTGGAATAAAAATAGTCGCTTTCAGATTATATTTTTCCAGTAAAGACGGCAGATATTCAAGGTTATTTCTGTAGCCGTCATCAAAGGTGATGATGATGTTTTTTTTCGTGGAAGCAGTAAGTTCTGAAAAAAACTGCGAATTATATCTTTTACGGCTCAGGTAAGAAAACTGCTGTTCAAGATTTTTTAAACTTACCGTAAGATCTTCATGGCTTTCCTTTTCAATCTGATGGTACATAAGAATAACCAGTCTGTTGTGTGGGAAAGCAAATAGATAGAGACGGAAATATATAACGATAAATACAGCCAATACAACAGGAATAAGATAAAGAATCATACTATTTTATTCTGTTTTTTTCCTTTTCTATTTCCACTAGTCTTATTTTTTCACGCAATTTAATATATTTTAAAAAAGTGTAATAAGACATCGTTTTGGCAATGTAAAAACCGGGAAATCCATCCAAAAAGCCTCTTTTGAAAATAAATACTTTGGTAAATTCAAAGATAGGACTTACAATAATTTTAAATCTATTGATTTTTTTCCCTCTCTCATACATTTTCTCAGCCATCATATCAGAATATTTATTGATTTTCGAGACATGATGATGAATGCTTTTGTAGGTATAATGATTCAGTTTTCCTTCCAGAAGACCGGCTTTCTGATCGGTAATCAAAAATTCATGAACTTTATCATCAGAATACCTGGCGTATTTTTTTCTGAACAATCTTTCACGGCATACATTTCCCCATCCTCCAAATCTGATCAGGTGAACTCCAAGATGATTGTTGAATCTTGCTTTATACACATTGAACTCTGTTCTTTCTGAAGACACAATTTCCGTTATGGATCTTTTCATGTCTTCATCGGGAACTTCGTCAGCATCCAGAAACAAAACCCACTCATGAGAACATAAAGTAAGGGCATGGCTTTTTTGTTCACCATACCCGTTAAATTTTTTCTCAGAGAATTTTACCTGAGGATATTTTTGAGTGCAAATCTCTTTGGTTCTGTCTGTCGAAAAGCTGTCAACAATAATGATTTCATCAACAGTATCTGTTAACGAATCTAAAAGTCTTACGATGTTCTCTTCTTCATTATAAGTAATGATTGCAAGGGAAAGAGCCATTTATTTATACTCAAGAATCGTCTTTTCAATAATCTTCACACAATCCAGTAATTGCTCTTCAGTAATTACCAATGGCGGCGCCAGTCTGATGATGTTACCATGAGTAGGTTTTGCCAGTAATCCGTTTTCTTTCAACTGTAAGCAAAGGTTCCATGCGGTGGAGCTTTCAGGAGTGTCATTGATCAGGATAGCATTTAAAAGTCCTTTTCCTCTTACTTTGGTAATAAGATCTGTCTTTCCGATCAGCTTATTGATTTCAGCTCTGAAGAGTTGTCCAAGCTCTTCAGCTCTTTCGGATAATTTTTCTTCAGCTACAACGTCCAATGCTGCTACTGCTACTGCACAGGCAATAGGATTTCCTCCGAATGTAGAACCGTGCTGCCCCGGCTTGATAACATTCATAATGCTGTCGTTAGCTAAAACGGCTGATACGGGGTACATTCCTCCGGAAAGGGCTTTCCCTAAAATTAAAATATCCGGTTGTACATCTTCGTGGTGGCATGCAATCAGTCTTCCTGTTCTTGCAATACCAGTCTGAACTTCATCAGCAATAAAAAGAACGTTATGTTTTTTACATAGTTCAGAAGCATTTTTAAGGAAGTTTTCATCCGGAACATATACTCCGGCTTCTCCCTGAATAGGTTCTACAAGGAATGCAGCAATAGTATCTGCTTCTCTGCTCAGAACTTCTTCTAAGGCTGTAATATCATTGTAAGGAATTTTAATAAATCCTGGGGTAAAAGGTCCGTAGTTCTGGTTGGCATCCGGATCATTAGAGAAAGAAACGATAGTTGTTGTTCTTCCGTGGAAATTATTTTCACAAACAATAATTTTTGCTGCGTTTTCCGAAATTCCTTTTACTTCATAACTCCATTTTCTCGCTAGTTTTACTGCGGTTTCCACAGCTTCAGCTCCGGAGTTCATTGGTAAAACTTTATCAAACCCGAAAAGAGTCGTGATTTTTTGTTCGTATTCTCCCAATTTAGAGTTGTAGAACGCTCTTGATGTTAAAGCCAATTTTTTTGCCTGCTCTACCAATGCTTCTACAATTTTAGGGTGAGAGTGTCCCTGGTTTACAGCAGAATATGCTGAAAGAAAATCATAATACCTTTTGCCTTCTACATCCCAAACGAAAACACCTTCTCCGCGGTCCAGAACTACTGGAAGCGGGTGATAATTATGCGCTCCATGTTTGTCTTCAAGGTCAATAAAATACTGTGAGTTTTTTGTTTGTTCTGCTGTTGACATATATTTTGGTTTTCAACAAATTTACATAATATTAATGATATGCCTGAACAAATATCCAGTGTCGTATGGAGGTGTAATTGAAGTAGATTTTAAGGCGGAATAATGCTGTATCAGAAAATATTTTCTTTGTTGACGGTTTGTTTTAGGTTTTATATCTTTCTAATAACAGAATTTTATTTTCTTCTTCTTTATTAACTTTTTGTTAATCATTAACGATGGAATGCTGCCAATAATTTTTATGATATGTAGTCTGAAATATTGGATATTAATGGACGAAAAAAAACTGCCTCAAAAAGAGGCAGTTTCGTTTTTATATTTAAATAATCTTAGTGATTATCATATTTTCTATCCATTACAAAATCTTCCATGAATTTTGTAGTATAGTTTCCTGCAAGATAATCTTCATTATCCATCAGCTGTCTGTGGAAAGGAATTGTTGTTTTTACTCCTTCAATATAGAACTCCTCAAGAGCACGTTTCATTTTAGCAATAGCTTCCTCACGGGTTTGAGCCGTAGTGATAAGCTTAGCAATCATTGAATCATAGTTAGAAGGAATACTGTATCCGGAATATACGTGAGTATCTACTCTGATTCCGTGTCCGCCAGGGATGTTTAATCCTGTGATTTTTCCCGGAGACGGTCTGAAGTCTGCGTAAGGATCTTCTGCGTTGATTCTACACTCTATGGAGTGTAATTTAGGATAATAGTTGATTCCTGAAATAGGAGTTCCGGCCGCAAGAAGAATTTGTTCTCTGATCAGGTCATAATCAATTACCTGTTCGGTAATAGGGTGTTCTACCTGGATTCTTGTGTTCATTTCCATGAAATAGAAATTTCTGTGCTTGTCTACAAGGAATTCGATAGTTCCTACTCCTTCATATCCAATAAATTCAGCAGCTTTTACAGCAGCTTCACCCATTTTTTCACGAAGTTCATCTGTCATGAAAGGAGAAGGTGTTTCTTCAGTTAATTTCTGATTTCTTCTCTGTACAGAACAGTCTCTTTCAGAAAGGTGGCAGGCTTTACCGAATTGGTCACCAGCAACCTGAATTTCAATGTGTCTAGGCTCTTCAATCAGTTTTTCCATATACATACCTCCGTTTCCAAAGGCAGCTACAGCTTCCTGAATTGCAGATTCCCAGTGGTCTTTAAGGTCTTCAGCTTTCCATACAGCTCTCATTCCTTTTCCACCACCACCTGCAGTTGCTTTGATCATTACCGGATATCCTGTTTCTTCAGCCACTTTTACAGCGTGCTCGTAAGATTCGATCAATCCGTCAGAACCTGGTACACATGGTACACCTGCAGCTTTCATGGTAGCCTTAGCGTTAGCTTTATCTCCCATTTTTTCAATCTGCTCTGGAGAAGCACCAATAAATTTGATACCGTTCTTTTGACAGATTCTTGAGAAGTTAGCATTTTCAGATAAAAATCCATAACCTGGGTGAATGG
The DNA here is from genome assembly GCF_018362995.1 of Chryseobacterium indologenes. Taxonomy (NCBI): domain Bacteria; kingdom Pseudomonadati; phylum Bacteroidota; class Flavobacteriia; order Flavobacteriales; family Weeksellaceae; genus Chryseobacterium; species Chryseobacterium indologenes. Next base: position 2,885,765 of record NZ_CP074372.1, on the reverse strand, counting down.
CGTCAGCGTTGGTAATTTCCGCAGCCGCAATAATGTTAGGGATTTTAAGATAGGAGTCTTTACTCATTGCAGGACCAATACATACCGCTTCATCAGCAAATCTTACGTGAAGACTGTCTTTATCAGCAGTAGAGTATACTGCAACGGTTTTGATCCCCATTTCTTTACAAGTACGTAAAATACGCATTGCAATTTCGCCACGATTGGCTATTAATATTTTTTTGAACATCTCTCCGAAATTTTAAATTATAAATTTTGAATTTTAAATTATTTTAAATGAAAAAGATTCATCTAAAATTTATAATCTTTAATCTAAAATTCCTTAAGATGGATCTACTAAGAATAAAGGTTGGTCATATTCTACTGGAGTAGCATCGTCAACTAGGATTTTAACGATTTTTCCGCTGATTTCAGATTCAATCTGGTTGAATAGTTTCATTGCTTCAATAACGCAAACTACTTTCCCAACAGAAACTTCGTCACCTACATTTACAAATACATCTTTATCAGGAGATGGTTTTCTATAGAAAGTACCAATCATAGGAGACTTGATTGTTACATACTTGCTGTCATCAGATGCAGCTTCAGCTTTCTCAGCAGCAGGAACAGCAGGAGTTGCAACAGGTGCCGGAGCAGCTACAGCTTGTGGTGCAGTGTGGTATACTGCTGGCTGTGCATAAACAGCATCGCTCCCAGCTAATGGAGTTTTAATAGTGATTTCGAAATCTTTAGTCTTATATTTTACTTCTGAAACTTCAGCTTTAGATACAAACTTAATAAGATTTTGTATGTCTTTAATGTCCATAAATTTGATATTTGATTTTGGGTCAAAGATACCAAAAAAACGTAAAAAACAACAAAAAACCGCCAAATTTTATCAAAATTGAGCGGTTTTTGTATTAAAATGAGGCTTTTTCAATGAAAAGCGACTCTTAGTTTTCTTCAGTAGCAGCTACTTCTTTTTCCAATACTACTTTACCTCTGTAGTAAAGTTTTCCTTCATGCCAGTGAGCTCTGTGGTATAGGTGAAGCTCTCCTGTTGTTGCATCTTTAGCTAATTGAGGAACTACAGCTTTGTAGTGAGTTCTTCTCTTATCTCTTCTTGTCGACGACTGTCTTCTCTTTGGATGTGCCATTTTCTAATAACTTTTTTAATTGATGAGCGATGAGATTCATCATCTCATCATATTTAAATTATTCTATTTAATTATTGTCTCTTAACTTTCTTAAAGCATCCCATCTGGGATCACTTTCATGTTCTTCTTCTTCTGTTTCCTCAATATCTTTTGGACTGAACTGGTCAAGAATTTTAAGATCTTCATCATTTGCATTGGGTGAAATCTTTTTCATAGGGATAGAAAGCATTACATTTTCATAAATCAAATGTGCTACATTGAAAGCATGCTCTGCAGTAGGAATGGTAATAACATCTTCATTGCTGTCATCATATTCTTCCCCGAAATTCACCAAAATCTTGATTTCATTCTCAATAGGATAGTCAAAATCTTCGTTTGTAATATCACAAACCAACTCAACCAATCCATTAATTTTAATCTCAAATTCCAGAAAAGTAGTGTGTTTATCAAGCGATACATTCACTTCTATTCTAGGATTTGTAAATTCCTGCTCAGTATCAAATAATTGAAAGAACGTTTTATCTATCTCAAACTTGAACTCGTGTTTTCCGTTTTTAAGTCCGGAAAAGCTTACGTCATAGTTTCTTAACTTGTCCATAAAATGAGTGTGCAAAAATATGCATTTTTTTTATAATAACAAATAAAATCTGAAACAAATTAATTTAAAATTTGTTTTAAAGATTTATCCTTCAGTTTCCTCCGGTAGATCCTCATCTATTCCGTTGTCTACAACCATTTTTCTAGGCTGCATGCGGTCATTCATAAGTTCGCTGTATTCACTTCTGTTCTTGAAAATTTTAATAGCTGTGAATATTGCTTCTGTAAAACTCTGCTCATCAGCAATATTTTTTCCTGCAATATCATACGCTACACCGTGATCCGGAGAAGTTCTGATAAAAGGAAGTCCTGCTGTATAGTTCACGCCCTCTTCATAGGCTAATGTTTTGAAAGGCGCTAGCCCTTGATCATGATACATTGCTAAAACCGCATCGAAATTTTTGTATTTATTTGGCTGGAAAAAGCTGTCTGCCGGGAAAGGACCAAATGCCAATGTTCCGTTGTCAGAAAGTTCCTTGATGGCCGGGCTGATGATTTCAATTTCTTCATTTCCGATAACACCACCATCTCCGGCATGAGGATTTAATCCTAATACGGCAATTTTAGGCTTCTGGATACAGAAATCTTCTATAAGGGTTTGGTTCAGAACTCTGATCTGTTTTTTTATTTTTTCTTTGGAAATATTTTCAGCTACCTGCGAAATTGGAATATGATGCGTAGATACAGCTACTTTAAGATCTTCAGTTACCAGGAACATCAATCCCTTTTTATTGAATTTCTCTTCGAAGTATCCTGTATGTCCGGCATGTTTAAAGCCCATTTTCACCATTTCATCTTTGTTGATAGGGGCGGTTACCAAAACATCAATCTCTCCTTTGATTAGAGCTTCAGTTGCTGCTTCCAAAGAATCAATAGCCATTTTGGTAGATTCTTCCGTAGGAACTCCCAATTCTACATTCACGTTTTCCTTTGTCAGGTTAAGCATATTAAGTTTCCCTGCCTGAGCTTGTGAAGCTTCATTAATATAGTTGAAATTAAGATTCAGCTTAAAAATGTTTTTCTGATAAGTGAATAATTTTCCCGAACCAAAAATTACAGGAGTGAAAAAATCCGTAATAGTTTTGTCTTTTAGAGACTTCATAATGATCTCCGGGCCGATGCCGTTGAAATCACCGATTGAAATTCCTACTCGTACTTTATGGTTTTTTGGGCTCATTTTGATTATCTTTGAAGATTATAATTTACAAATTTAGCAAAAAATAATATGTTCACAGGAATTATTGAAGCAGTTGGCGTTATTGAGAAGATTGAAGAAAAAGGAAGCAATATAGATTTTACCTTGACATGCCCCTTTACAAACGAATTAAAAATAGACCAGAGTCTTGCGCACAACGGCTGCTGCCTTACAGTTGTTGAAATAAAAGACAATCAATATGTAGTAACAGCCATCAACGAAACCTTAGAAAAAACTAACCTTGGAAAATGGGAATTGGGGACCGTTGTGAATCTGGAACGCTGCATGAAGATGGACGGAAGACTGGATGGGCATATCGTTCAGGGACACGTTGATAAAACCGGTGAAGTTGTGGGGATTGAAAACAAAGACGGAAGCTATTTTATTACTATGAAATATAATAATGACGGAAGTTTTGTGACAGTACCTCAGGGATCAATCACAGTAAACGGAATCAGTCTTACCGTTGCAAAAAGTGAAGATGCTCAGTTTTCTGTAGCTATTATTCCTTATACCTGGGAATTTACCAATATGAAACATTTAAAAGTCGGTGATAAAGTAAACCTGGAATTTGACATCATTGGTAAGTATATTGCTAGGTTAATTAAAAAGTAGAATGTCAATTAATAAGTATAAAGGATATAGCTTAAGGAACCGTGTGTTTTTCGGTTTCCTGCTGGTATGTTTTTTAAGTGTTGTCGCTACGTCGCTTGTACCTTATTTTGTGCTGAGAAATCACTCTCTGCAGCAAAGTAATATCGATATGCAGGATAAAACCAATGCTGTAATGCGATATCTGGACTATGCGGTAAGCCAGAAGCTTATTGAAACAAAAGATCTTCCGGAGGTTTTGGGGAATAAAATCTTCGAAATAGCGGATATCAATCAGCATGACATTTTTATTTACGATTTGAAAGGGAACTACTTGCTTTCAAATAAAGATGAGGCTTTGGTTGAGCAGAAAACGATTCCTATCGAAATCATCAACAAGATTCTGTCTACCGATGCAAGAGTAGACATGGTCAATTATGATGCTTCAAAAGATGCAAAACTTACTTCTTCCTATCTTTTGTTGAAAAATAATGAACTGGAACCCATCGGAATTGTCTATATTCCTTTATATCATAATGAATCTGCTTATCTGGAGGTTCTTCATCAATATGTAAAATATATTCTTTTAGTTGATATATTTCTTATTCTGTTCAGTATCTGGATCAGTTGGGTGACTTCCAACAGTCTGGCAAAAACAATTACGAAGTTTTCTGATATGATTACCCGTATTACATTATTTGAAAATGAAATGCGGCCTATCAGATATTATAAAAATGATGAGCTTAATGCCTTGGCAAGAGCTTATAACAGAATGATTCTGCAGATCCAGGACCAGAAAGAAAGACTTAGGTTCAAAGCGTCTGAAGAAGCATGGAGAGAAATGGCCAAACAGGTAGCTCATGAGGTGAAAAATCCTCTGACTCCGATGAAACTGACCATTCAGAATTTTGAAAGAAAATTTGATCCGGAAGATCCAAATATCAGAGAAAGGGTAAAGCAGATGAGTAAAACAATTGTAGATCAGATAGATCTTATTGCAACGGTAGCCTCAGCTTTCTCAGAATTTGCGAAACTTCCTGAAAAAAATAACGAGGTGATCAATCTGAATACAGAGGTTGAGGATATTCTCCGTGTTTTCAATGATGACAGTATCTTTATGCATGCCAATAAGAGCAATATTATGATCAATATGGATAGAATTTATCTTTCCAGAATTATAACGAATTTGGTTACCAATGCAAAGCAGGCCGAAAGTGATGAGAGAAAACTGATCATCAATGTAGATGTGGAGCAGCATCAGAGGAGAGTGATTATTTCTGTTCAGGATAATGGAATAGGAATTCCTGAAAGTATGTACGAAAGAATCTTTGAACCGAATTTTACGTCTAAAAGCAGTGGAATGGGGCTGGGCTTATCTATGGTAAGAAAGATGATTGAAGATTATAAAGGAGAGATCTCTGTAAAATCTGAAATAGGAAAAGGATCTACATTCATCATTACACTGCCTACCAATTTATAGTGAAACCCTTTACATTTAAACAATTTAAAATAGAACAGTCCAAAGACGTCTTCCGTGTAGGAACAGACGGTGTTCTGCTTGGTGCTTTGGCAGATGTTGACGATGCTTCCAGTGTTTTGGAAGTGGGAACTGGAACGGGTTTGATCTCTTTAATGCTTGCCCAAAGAAATCGGCAGGCCTATTTTTTAGGACTGGATATTAATGAAGATGCCGCAACGCTTACTAAGCTTAATTTTGAAAACGCGCCTTTTCATGCAAGACTAAAAAACAAACATCAGGATTTTAAAACTTTCGAAACAGAGGAACGGTTTGATCTTATTGTTTCCAATCCTCCCTATTTTGAAGAATCAGGATCTGAAAAAGACAAGATTGCACGCCAGACTGTAGAATTAAATTTCAGGCAGTTAATTACCAATGCGTCGCGATTTTTATCGGAAAACGGGATTCTTTCCGTAATTATTCCTGTTGAAGCGGGAGAAGTTTTTATTTCAATAGGTAAAGAGAATCATCTGTTTTTAAACAGAAGGATTAATATCAAAGGAATTGAAAATTCAAAAGCTAAAAGGCTGATTCTGGAATTCTCATCACAGGAAAAAGAAATCCGTGAATCTGACTTTATTATAGAAAAAAGTCCGAGACAATACTCGGACCAATATCTTGAACTCACTAAAGAGTTTCATGTTTTTAAGTAGAGAAGTTAGAAATTAGATTTTAGAAAACAGTAATTCCCGACTTGCTTAATTGTTATTCAAATAATTCTGCCGTATCCAGTACAGATACTTTTCCATCTTCGCATCTGATAGCTTCACCAGGGAAGTTTTGAATCATGTGGTAATCGTGTGTTGCCATTACTACTGCAGCACCATTTTCAAGGGCAACCTGCTTCAAAAGCGTCATGATTTCGTTGGAAGTTTCGGGGTCCAGGTTTCCTGTCGGCTCATCTGCTAAGATAAGATCCGGGTGGTTAAGAAGGGCTCTTGCGATGGCAATACGCTGCTGCTCACCTCCGGAAAGTTCGTGTGGCATTTTGTGCTTTTTGCTTTTCATGTTTACGCTTCCCAAAACCTCATTGATACGGTCTTCTATTTTTACTTTATCATTCCAGCCTGTTGCTTCAAGAACAAATTTCAGGTTTTTTTCAACCGTTCTGTCAGAAAGTAACTGGAAATCCTGGAATACGATTCCTAATTTTCTTCTTAAGTTAGGAATATCAGAAGGTTTTAGCTTTGCCAGATCAAATCCTACAACAGCTCCGTGTCCTGATGCCAATGGAATATGTCCGTAAAGCGTTTTCAGAAGGGAACTTTTTCCGGAACCTGTTTTTCCGATAAGATAGCAGAATCTACCTTTTTTAATGTTAAGATTTACATCAGAAAGTACAGTGAAGTTTTTTTGCGCAATCTTTGCGTTTTGTAAACTTATAATATTGTCTCCGGAGATATTTGTATGTGGCATAATTTAATTTTAAAGACTGTTTCTAACAAAAATATTTCAACTTTTAAAAATAGAAAAAGATGTTGATTCAGCCTAAATTTTAGTAAATTTTAACAACAAAAAATGCCTGAAAAGGAACTTCTCAAGCATGTTTTGTATATGATAATAAAAAGATTATCTCTTAGCGCGTGCAGCACTTACAGTTAAACTCTTTCTGCCTTTAGCTCTTCTCGCAGCCAAAACTCTTCTTCCATTTGGCGTAGACATTCTTTCTCTGAAACCGTGTTTGTTTCTTCTTTTTCTTTCTGATGGCTGGAATGTTCTTTTACTCATTACTATATGTTTAAATCGTAATTAATCTATTAATTTTCAGGTTGCAAAGATATATAAATTTTTATAAGTTACAAACTTTAATTATTTTTTTTTGAAATTAAATGCAATGTTTTTTTATCGGACAATGGCAAACCCCCGATAAGAATACCATTTCTCTGTGCAAAAATAATATTTAAATGATTTATATAAAAGCTCTATCTTTGAAAACTTTAATTTTAACGAAAATAAACACCAGATGTTTACACCAGCAGAACTTTTAGATATCAATACATTACTTACTCAAGAAAGCAAAATAGTTATTCTTACCCACTACAATCCGGATGGAGATGCTATTGGTTCAAGTCTGGGATTGAAACATTATCTGAAAGCAAAAGGAATTCATGCAGAAGTTATCGTGCCTAATGATTTTCCTAAATTTCTGAAATGGATGCCGGAGTCTAAGAAAGTGATCATTGCAGAATATAAAAGAAAGCTGGCATCTGATATGATTGCAGGAGCAGATGTTATTTTCTGCCTGGATTTTAATTCTCCGTCACGAATTGGATTATTAGGAGATTGGCTGGTGAAAGCTCAGGGGAAGAAAATTCTTATTGACCACCACCAGCAGCCGGAAAAATTTGATTTTGTTTATTCCGATACCGTAATTCCGGCAACTTCACAGATGATCTATCATTTCATTGAAGCAATGGATGATGAAAAACTGGTGAATCAGGATATGGCAGAATGTCTTTATACCGGAATTATGACTGATACAGGAGGTTTCCGTTTTCGTTCTACCAGTGCCACTACCCACAGAATTATTGCTAATCTGATCGAAAATGGTGCAGATCCGGCAATGATCACATCCAATACCTGGGATACCAATACGGTTTCCCGTCTGCATTTACTTGCTTTGGTTCTTGGAAGAATAGAAGTAGTGAATGACGGAACGGTAGCAATCTTAAGCCTTACAAGAAACGAATTGAAAGAATTTGGGTTCCAGAAAGGGGATACAGAAGGTTTTGTAAACTATGGTTTAAGTATCGGAGGCGTAAAAATGTCTGCCTTCTTCATGGAAGATTTGTATGAGGATTTTGTTAAAATTTCGTTCAGAAGTAAAGATGATGTTGATGTAAACCAATTCTCAAGAAAGTACTTTAACGGTGGGGGACATATCAATGCAGCCGGAGGAAAATCTTTAGACTCTTTATCAGGAACTATAGCCAACTTTAAAGATAAAGTAAAAGAGGAAGGCTTGTAGGAGAGGGGAGATCTGTAAACTCTCTATATCTCAAATTCTAAACACTTTTACGAAATCCTTTTTCTTCAAGTTCCTGACAGGTATATTCATACACCTGCTGAAACATTTCATCCATATATCGTTTGTTGAAAAGGCTGTATTTCGTCATCTTAGGCGGATCTAAAAAAATATTACAGTATTTGGCTTTTGAATACACGGATTTTGCAATGGCTAAGTGAAGAATTCTGTCAAATTCTTTCATCAGGCTCATTTTGTTTAATTGATCGTAGCTGATGGAGTTCACATGGGAGGCAATAAGAAAATTGCATTTATCCATGATAGGTTCAATGGGAAGATTATCCAGGACACCGCCGTCTACATAAATTTTCTCACCCATCCTTACTGGTGGAAGAATAAAAGGAACACTGGAAGAGGCCAGCAATGGTCCGAAAAGTTCTCCTTCAGAAAAGAAGTCCACAATACCATGAGTCATCTCTGTTGCAGCAACATATACAGGGATTTCCAAAATATTGAAATTGTCTTCCGGTAAATAGTCTTTAAGCAGTTTTAAAATGAAATTGGAGCTGAAAATTCCGTTTTTTGATAATTTTAAAGCGGATCGGGAAAAAAAAGAAGTCTGTCTTACAATTTCCATCATTTCATCCGGCGTTTTTCCAAAAGAATAAAAAGCACCAATGATAGAACCAGCACTGGTCCCGGAGATAATGTGCGGTTTCAGATTATATTCTTCCAGCGCTTTCAATACAGCAATATGCGCAATTCCACGCATTCCTCCGCCTGAAAGTGTAAGCCCGATAACCGGTGGTGCCGGTGGTTTCTTTTTTTTGAATGAAAATAAAGCCATTACCAAAATTATCCTCTACTAATATACAGGATTTTTCATTAAGGGCGGTTTTAATTTGTGAGGTAATCTATTTTATAAAACCAGTTTTTTAGGAAGGTTGTGAAGAAGTTCCGTATTGATGATTTCGGCACAGATACCGGGTTTTTCCCAGTGACCGTTATGTCCGCAGTCCAGAATATAAGATTTGATATTGGTTCTGTCCGGAAGATGTTTGATCATCACATCGGTTTTTACAGCGTTATCATGTTTTCCTGCCAATACTAATATTTTAGCTTCCAGAGTGTCGATAACGTGTTTTTTGTCTGTTCTTTCTACCATACCTTTCACACAGGCAAGTGCTCCCAGATTGTTGGTAGATAATGCGGTTTCAAGAGCAGTTTCTATTTTTCCTTCCAGGATATCTCTTTCATTCGGATTGAATAAATTAGGAACTCCGGCTCTTGCATAATGGGCGAATGCATCTTTTATAATTCTATAGCTTTTGATGCGCTGCTGTTTTTTCTCTTCATCGTCAGGAAAATAAGTAGAGAAAAATAAGGTGAGACTTTTTAATGAATTGGGATACTTTTCGGCAAAGGCAAGTGCAGTATATCCTCCCATGGAATGTCCCAGAAGATGTACTTTTTCTAAATTTTGCTGATCTAAAACTTTTTTTACTTCCTCAGCCATCAGTTCCATGGTGTGAACTTCTGCTAAAATTTCTGACTGTCCATGCCCGGGAAGGTCAATTTTAAGCAATGAAAAATCTTTGGAAAGATGGTGCTCCATATCGCTCCAGATAGATATGTTTTCCATAAATCCGTGAAGAAGTACCAATGTTTCTTTTCCGTTTCCTGTTTTTTCAAAGTTCAGCATAATTCCAAATTATAGAAGGTTAAAAATAATACAGCCGGTTACACACTGCAGATCCATTTCTTCTTTCAAAAGTAAACAAAAAAGAGCATTTTAAAAATGCCCTTTGTGTTTTATTGAGTTAATTCCTTGTAAATCTTTGTTTCCCAGGGCTTGATGTCTGTTACGCCATATCGTTCCTTTTTGGAAATCGCAAGGTTGTCCAGCATGTCCACAAAATTCTTATAATTCGCGTCATCCGTTGGTTTTACAATCACTGTAAATTTGTTAGGTGCCGGAGCGTTTTTATAAGCTTCTGCAATGATTTTTGAAATTTTTATTCCACTGAAATCGGTTTCTTTAAGATTAGCGGAATTCAGATCTTTAGCATTGCTTTGATGATAAAACACGCGGTTGTCCTTTCCGAGGATAAATGTAATCTGGTTTTTATCTCCAATCACAGGTGTATCTACTGGATGAGGATTTGGATCTTTTGCGGGTAATCCTAAATCCATTACATTAGGTTTTGTAAAATTGGTGGTGAACATAAAGAAAGTGATCAATAGGAATCCCAGATCTACCATAGGAGTCATATCTACTCTGATCATTTTTTTCTTTTGCTTGCTGCCCTGTTTTTCTTGTGCAATTACTTCTGCCATGATTAAAGTTTTTAAATGTTAAACGGTATTTTTTTTGAAGAATTCATACAAAACACATGCCTTGATTATTAATAACTTTATAAATGAATCTATTGATGGTTTTTAGATGGATTTTAAATATTTCTGTTTCTTTTCATAAGTTTCCTGAAGAAAGGGAATATTTATGATATTTTTGCTTTACTGATTATTAAAATTATCATGATAAATAAAAAACTCACACGGTAAGGTGTGAGTTTTTAAATATTATGTAAATGGTTTATTTACTCTTTTTATAGTAATTAACCCCGCATTCTAAGAATTTCTTGAAATCCTCTTTTGGCATATATCCTGAAACAGGTGTGTTGATTACTTTTCCGTCCGGAGTGATCAAAACATAGTGAGGCTGTGAGTTATTGTTGAAGTTAACCTGCTGGAATAAGCTCCATCTGTCACCGATTGTTTTTACCTTTTTAATTTGTCCTTCACCAAGGTCAATTTTAGTTTTTTGATCCTCTGGAAGCTCTTCTTTGTCATCTACATACAGAGATGCTAATACTACATCATTCTGTAGGATAGGTAAAATGTCCGGTTCGCTCCATACAAACTCTTCCATTTTTCTACAGTTTTCACAACCATATCCTGTGAAGTCAATAAGGATTGGTTTATCTTCTTTTTTGGCAAGCTCTATTGCTTGGAAGAAGTCGTGTTCAGGATGCATTCCTAAAATCCCGTCTTTCTCATCATGGAAGTAGCTTACATTTAATGGAGGTAAAATTCCGCTTAACAGCTGAAGTTTTGGACGGTCAGATGGTATCAATCCCTGGATTAAGTAGATTACAAAACCAATTCCCAATACCCCTAATATCTTTCTTGTAATGGATATTTTAGGTTTTTTATCATCATGCGGGAATCTGATGAATCCTAATAAATATAATGCTAATCCTAATGCAACGATAATCCAGATCGCAATGAAAAGTTCTCTTTTTAAGAAGAATGTCTTAGAAACAAGATCTGCCTTAGATAAGAATTTCAAAGCTAAAGCCAATTCTACGAAACCTAAAACTACTTTTACCGTATTCATCCATCCTCCGGATTTCGGAAGACTTTGTAATGCTTGCGGGAATAAAGCCAATAATCCGAAAACGATTGCCCAAGCAAGACCAAATCCTGCCAATGCAAATGTCAATAACATCGGAACGTTGGTAGAACCGGTTACTGCACTTCCCAGTAAACTTCCTAATATAGGTCCTGTACAGGAGAAAGAAACAATAACCAATGTCAATGCCATGAAGAAAATTCCGATAATGCCTCCAGCTTCTTCCGCTTTAGAAGATTTGTTGGCAATTGAACTTGGTAACGTGATATCATAATACCCGAAGAAACTTCCAGCAAAGAAGATGAATATGATAAAGAATGCGATATTCAGCCATACGCTGGTAGAAATTTCATTGAAGATATTCCCTGCAATTCCGTCAATAATATGGAAAGGAATACTTAATAAAACAAAAATAAGAAGAATGAAAAAACCATAAATAAGAGCATCTCTTTTTCCTTTAGCCTTATTTTTGCTGCCTTTCGTAAAGAATGAAACAGTAAGTGGAATCATCGGGAAAACGCAAGGAGTAAGCAATGCGATTAATCCTCCGATAAATCCTAAGAATAAATAGGTCCAGTAGTTTTCATCCACTTTAGTAGATGCTGTACCACAATCTGTCAATGGTTTTTTGAAATCTATTGTTGCAATTTTCAGCTGCTTAGGATCCAGTTTTGAAGTTTCTGTAACCGTAGCTTCTGTTTTTGCATGGTTTTCGGTAACAGTTTCTGTTATTTTTACTGAATCTTTTACAGGGCCAGCGGTTTCTTCAGTTGCAACCTCTTCCGTCGCCCCTTTTGGAGTAACTTTTTGGTTGAATTCTAATGTATTAGGAGCCAGACAAACTCTGTCATCACAAGTTTGATACGTAATTTCAGAAGTGACATCCGCAGGTTTTGTCGGATCTTTTAATTTAAATTTCTGCTTAAATCCTGCTGAATTGGAGTAAAAAACAATTGTTCCACCAAAAGCTTCAGAAAACTCTTCATGTTTTTTACCTACTTCGGTAAACTTCCCGATCAGCTCAATATTCTTTCCCGTAACCTTATACTCAGTAGGAATTCCGGTATCTTCCGGTAAATCTTTTGAGTAAATGTGCCATCCGCTTTCCATAGTAGCATTCAATACCGCTTCGTACTGATTGTTTCCCAGATCATTGATGGTGAATTTAAACTTTACAGGATTTTTTATCTGTGCATTAATCCCTGTTGCTAAAAATAACAGAATTAATAAAAACCAATTTCTAAATTTCATTGTTCATTTCATTAAATTTTGAGACTCCATTTCGTATTCTCATTCTTTGTGTATCTTCTTTTCTGCCTGAAGAATCATTGCTGTCAGACAGAATCCAGATTTTTGCCTCGCTAAAATAGATAATTTTTCGTCCCTAAAAAACTTAGAAACTTTCTTTTTTCAAGCCTTATATTTAAAATATTCCACTTTTGCCTTCATAGCAACATAAGTGTAAGCTATTCTATCATTAAAAATTATTATTGATTTTGTCAATTTTCGTGACTACAGTCTTAGCGAGACACGAATTTCTCATCCAATCAGTTCAGGGTTTTTATAATATCTTCTACAGATGCTCTCTTTTTATAATCGGTATCAAAATGTCTCCATATAATCTCTTTATCCTCATTAAGGATGAAAGTGGCTGATACAGGGAGCCTTCCCGAATGATCTGACCTGCTGTCTGCGAAATCCTCCTTTAATTTTGAGTTGTAAAAATTAAGAGTTTCACTGTCAGGCGTATAAAGGACATCGAATGCCTCAGCAATTTTATAGCCTTCATCATATAAAACGGTATAATCTGTCTTTGTTTTGCTAATCGTCTTTTCTATAAATTCCGGTTTTTCAGGAGAAATAATAACGAGCTGTGCATTTTTTGATTTCAGTTCAGGTGAAAGATTCTGTAAGGTTTCAATGTATTTGTTACAGTAAGGACACCATTGCCCGCGAATAAAAACTATAACCATCTTTTTATTTTCTTTTGATGAAGAAAATGTGTTGCCCAAGTGATCTTTCGCTGTGAAATTATCAATCTTATCTCCTATCATCCTACCTTTTACCTGATCTAAAGTTTTGCCGGATTGAGGTGCCTTTTTTTTCAGAACAGATGCTCCTACTCCTAAAAACTGTTCAGGATTATAATATCCGAAATCATACTGAACAAGTTTTCCTTTTGGATCCAGGAATAAGAAGGACGGGTAGTTCACCACTTTAAATTCTTTGGTCAGGCTCAGTCCTTCTTTTTCTGCATCAATTGCAATATTCACAAAATTTTTGTTGAACATGTCTCCAATCCCGGGATCGGTAAAAGTATTTTTTGCCATGAGCTTACAAGGTCCGCACCAGGTGGTGTACAGATCAATGAAGATCAGTTTGTTTTCTTTTGCTGCGATTTTTTTCGCGGCTTCCAGATCAATTTTTTGAAAATTGATACCCTTGCTTTGCGCATTCATTGAAATTCCTATTCCTATAAGAAAACTCAATATCATTTTTTTAAACATATATTTCTTTTCTTATAATGTTCCTTTAGTAAGAAAAAAATCACCCATGCTGTTGATTATTTTATGCAGTGTGTTGATTTTCAGGTAGAAAAAATGCTGTTATTTTTAATTTTTTTGATTTGTTCGACACACTTGTACTTTTGGTTCTGTGCATTATGCCTGCTGGAATACTGATATTTATCCTGAATTTCTTCTATACTTTTATTTTCAATAAAAATATCATGGATCAGATTCTGGCAATGTGAAGAAATAGATTTAATATAACCCAGCAGCTTTTCCCAGTAATATCTTTCATTTTCTATGGCAGCAGCTATTTCCTGCTGATGTTCTATGAAATAGTCTTCAGGAGATTCTATATAAAAATGCCTATGCTTTAATTTTTTAAACCACAGGTTTTTAACAATTCCAATAATATAATTTCCGAGACAGGTCTGAACTTTAAATTCATCAGCATTCAGCTTTTGATAAAGAATGAGTAATGCATCCTGAAAAACATCTTCTGCATCTTCCAGATTGCCTTTATTCTTGAGAATGAATTTTTGAGTATAACCGAAATACTGTTGGTATAAAATTCCAAAAGCTATATTGCTGTCTTTCTTAAAATCATCAACAGCTAACGAGTTAGTTGTTTTTCTGTCCACTTTACAGTTATCTTTTTTTGAGTAGTTCTGTCTGCCTGATATCTGCGGTCCTGTCTAAAAGGGATAACCCCTAAAATATGGTTTCTGGAATCACAGAGTAACCAGGTCTTTTCCCTGATCAGAGCAGATAATTTTTCGTCTCTAAAAAACTTAGAAACTTTCTTTTTCCCGGAAAAACCGGTTGGATACAACTCGTCACCCTCTTTTTGTTTTCTTAAACGCAGTGGAAAATGAAGTTTGTCTGCATCAAAATCCCATTCAAACTCTTTATTGATTCCATCAATGCTTTCAATGTAATCTACGAGATTGATGTTGATTTGGTTTTCGGAAAAATCAAAATGATCGATCAGTACAATTTCCTCTCCGGTTTCCTTTTCTTTGCTTTTGTCAATAAAAATCAGCTCATCGCGGTTGACAATCAACTGATATTCCTTTGAAAAAAAAGAACTGTTGTTTTCGGCCGTAAAAATTTTAGGGATTTCTTCCTCCTGGTTGAATCCGTATTTTTTTAAAATTTCAAATTTTACGAAATCACTTTCCTGATCCAGCTTTTCCTTTGATAAGATTTTATAGTCTTGGTTAAATACTGTCAGACGATTTTCTATCTCCTGAATCTGTTTTTGTACAAAATCTTTAGTTTGGTTCAGATACAAAGAACTTTTTCTGAAGTTTTCCAGAAAATGATCGTTGGTGTTCATCAGCGTCGGAACAATCTCATTTCTAATCTTATTCCTTAGATAATCATTTTTTTTATTCGACAGATCCTCCCTGAACTCAATCGTGTTCTCCTTCGCAAACTGATAAATATCTTTTTTTGAAAAATTTAAAAGCGGTCTGAGAATATAATTGTCATTGGATGGAATTCCACTTAGTCCGTTGATGCCGGCAGCCTTGGAAAGATTGATAATAAAAGTTTCCAGCTGGTCATTTAAATGATGAGCGGTAACCAGAAATTCCAGTTTTTCCTTTTCCTGAATTTCTTTAAAAAAAGTATACCGGAGTTCCCTCGCCCAAAGCTGAATAGAATTCTCAGGTTTTTGATCCTTTTCGGAAACTTCATAGAAATGAAATTTTATATGATTTTTCTCACAAAAATCCTGTACCGTTTTCTGATCCAGATCTGAATCCTGACCACGGAGTTTATAATTGATATGGGCAACGTGAAACTGAAATTTTGAATCCTTGATTTCGTGCCCTAAATCCCTGAACAATGAAGCAAGAACCATAGAGTCTGCCCCTCCGCTTACCGCCAGAAGATACGTGTGATTTTCCGGTTCATGAACGAGATTTTTTAATTGGCTGATGAAGCTTGATTTTTCCAACATAGATGTTGAGAATTTCTTTTATGCAAAGATAACCGATATAATTCAATTGAATTTCCCTAACTTTGAGTAGTCTAAAAATGATTATTTATGAAGATTTTAAAAATTGTAGCAGTTTCTGCAATGGTGCTGGGGATGACATCTTGTGTCAGCAAAAAGCAGTATGATGCCTTGAGCACAAACTATAAGCAGTGTATTGAAAATATCGGAGAAAGACAGAGAGAAATTCAGGATTTGAAGTCTCAGAACTCTGCACTGACCGGTGAAAATAACTTGCTGAAAAGCCAGCATGATGCTTTAAAATCATCACTTGATGCATGTCTTTCCAACACTGGGAAAAGCTCTGCTAACATTGATAAACTGGTAGGGGAAATCAATGCTTCTAACTCTTATATCAAGCAATTGATTTCTAATAATGCTAAGAATGACAGCTTGAATCTGGCATTGTCTAACAAGCTGAAAAGATCCTTGGATAATGTATCAGATCAGGATGTACAGGTGAAAGTATTGAAAGGAGTTGTAATGATCTCTCTTTCAGATAATATGTTGTACAAAACAGGAGATTACAACATCTTGCCTGCAGCTCAGGAAGTGTTAGGAAAAGTTGCTAAAGTAATCAATGATTATGATAAATATTCAGTATTGATTGAAGGTAATACGGATAACGCTCCGTTGAACTCTCCAAATCTTCCAAGAGACAACTGGGATCTTTCTGCATTAAGAGGTACTTCTGTAGCTAAAGTTCTTCAGACTCAGTTTGGAGTAGATCCTGCAAGAATTACAGCAGGAGGTCGTTCTGAATACAACCCTAAAGCGACAAACATGAGCGTTTCAGGTAGAAGTGAAAACAGAAGAACGGAAATCATCATTATGCCTAAGCTGGATGAGTTTATGAAACTGATGGATATCGCTCCTAAAAAATAATCACTCAACCATACATAATAATAAATCCCGAAGCAATTCGGGATTTGTTTGTTTATGAGTTAATCTGTTTCGGAATATACTGAGCTGTTAGTTTTTTCTTTGATGAAGGAACTGCTTTTTTAGCGGTTTGCTCAAAATAAAAATTAGTAATGTTCCATACGATCATAATGGCTGAGAAGTAATATAAATTAAGAACGAGTGCAATTCCCAGATGCATAGAAACAGTTAGGAAAAGCCATGTCTTCTGAGTTGGTTTGTACCAGATGAAAAACGGGTAGCACATTTCGATGATAATCGTACTCCATCCTATAAAACTTAAGACATAAGAATGTTCTATAAGCCAGCTGAAATCAAAATTCAGATCTCTGTTGGAATAGGGCAGATGAATGGCTTTCCAGATAGATTCGCCGTTCCACCAGTTGAAACCTAAAGCTTTATCCAGTCCGGAAAAGAAATAAGCAATAGAAATATGAATCTGAAATAACCTTTTGACCGGAGTGATATTTATTTCCCGCTGTTTTCTGTTGAAAATAAAATTTCTGAGTGAAAAATATTGATCAGAAGGGAAAAGGATCAGATAAAATAAAGACATGCTTGTGAAAAAATCTGCACCATATGCAAAGAAAGAACTTCCCTTGAGTAATGCAATCTGCAGTATAAGCAAAAGAAGCGCAGAAATTCTAGAGTAAAATCCGCTAATAATCAAAATACACAACGTAATAAATGATATTTTGGTCATCACAACTGTTGTACTCTCTTCAATACCGAAGCCCTGTAAAAAAGTAACAATTTTTGAGAAAGTAATCAGCCAGTCAGGCGTGAAAACACTCATAATATCTTGTGGAATGATACTGCTGCTTGAAAATAATTTGTCAAAATCCGGTATCACTGCGATAAATTGTAAAAGGATAACACTTCCTATAGCAACACGGAAGAAGCTTAAGAATTCTGTTTGATTATCCTGTTTGAAAAAAAAGTTTTCAATTTTGGTATAAAGTACATTTAGTTTTTTCATCACTTTAATGTTTGAATTCATCAATAAGAATAAGATTTTCATTCGTTCTTCCCTGTTTAAAATCTGCAATAGTAGGGTAGTCGTACAGATAAAGTTTTGTAGTAACACTTGATGCTTTTGGATTTTCTTTCATCACGTGTTCTGCAATCTGTCTGATGATAATGTCCAGGTATTGATAATATTTGCGGTCATAAGTGTTTTTGTCGGAAATTTTATCCAGAAACATATTAAAAACAGTTGTATATCTTACTTTGCTCTCCTTACTTTTGAAATAAGGCATCGTCTTTTGTTCCAGGATATTTCCGTTCTTATCTTTCAGTTCAAAGCTCATCACAAAGTCACTGGCAACATTCGGTGCATAAAAACCATATCCTGTATCAAAACCTGTATAAGAAGTAAGCATATTGATAGGCTTTGATTGGGCAAAATTCTCTGATATCACATACGCCAGAGGCTTATCATAGCTCTTGTTTTCATAATAAAAACCGTAGTAGCCATCAAATGTTCCCTTCATGCCTATGGTGAATACGATCAAAAGAACAATAAAGATTCCTGATAACTGAAGCTTTTTTTTCATGACAAAAGATTTAAAAAAGGCTGTCTTCAGAACAAAAACAGCCTTTAACGGTTATTTGTAGTTAACCAATACATTATTAAGCTTTACATTGATTCTTGGATCAATAGCTGTATTGACTTTGTAAGATCTTATGATCACATTGGTAAGATTCTTTCTTCCCATAGTTGGCGGACAGATCGTGTATTCTTCAGCTCCTCTTATGGTAAGTTTGCCTAAAGAAGCAATGTCTTTCTGGGTCAGCAATGCCGCATTAGTTGCCACCTGATTATTTTGAATAGCATAATAATCTGTTCCAAGTTCTTTGGCTCCGTATTTTTTCAGGATGCCGTCTACTTTAGCTCTCAGATCTCCGTATTTGTTCCAGTCGATGTTCGCTTTCATTAAACATCCGCGGATGATATACTGTCTGTTGATTTTGTAAATAATAAAATTGGTACCCAAACTGTTCTGATGGAGTTTTTGTAGTCTTAATAAACTCTTTATGTCTTCATCAGAAATTTTTTTGACATCTTTAAGGATGTAATTGTTGTCTACAATGTAATTGCCTTTTTCTTTATAAAAAGACATTTCCTGAGGTTTTAGCTGGGAAAATATCATAACAATTCCCACTATTGCTCCAATTAAAAATAAAGTCTTTGTTTTCATGTGGTTGTTTTAAAATATCCCTACTCTGTTTTAGGATTTTCGGATGCCTCCTTGGTGTGAGTGTTTCATGGTCGAGAAACTTAGATCAAATGTAGGATTATGTAAGTGCTTAAGAATAAGTGTTTATCCTGTTTTTTTACAAGGACTTTACCCTATTAAGATGGGAATGTAAAGAAAGTAAAGATGAAAATCCCGAAATAACAGGCTGTTTTGTTGGTGCTTGGAATAAAAAAAATCGGATGAACTCAGAAAAGTTATTTTGAATTGAAGGTGGGAAAAATGTTGATCCCGGAATAGGATTAGATTTTGATCAGATAGAATAACTGAAGTGGCTTGAACAAAAATAGGATGGCTTAAAAAAAAACAAATCCCGAAGGTGGCCGGGATTTATTTTTAATCAAATTAATTCTTCCTTTTTCAGGAGTGAAATAATTCGTAGCAAAAATGAAGTGGATATTTCTTTCTTAGTTTTTGCTGCAGAAGAATCAGTTCTGCCTTTCAGCATAACTTTTTTGTGATTCTCATGGTTAGTTTGTGTCTCTCCTGCAATCATCTTGTTTCTCTTAGTGTTTTTACCCCTTATTCTCATTGCAAACTTACAACGGATACCACAAAAATACCATCCGTGTTTTCACGGTATTTTATATGGGGTTTTCACTGAAATATAGATTTTTATTCATTTAATTGGTTGATTAATAAAAGAATATGTATATTTAAATCTCCGTTAAAGGAAATAATTAAAGAGGTATCCGAAAATCTAAAGAGTAGGAAATTAATACTAAACAAAATAATTATGAAAAATTCAAAAAAGCTTTCAAGAGTAGAAATGAAAACTGTACAAGGTGCTATTAAAGGGTGTAATCCACAGATATTTTGTAGTAGCCCACAAACAGAGTGCTGCCCGGGGTGGGTTTGTGCTGGTATAAGACAATATTGTATAGCCGTATAATGATTTTTACATAGAATTTAGATCTGGCTAAGAAAAAGAGAGGGATTAATTTCTCTCTTTTTTTGTATCTTATTGTTGAATTTAAAAACTAGCTTTAAAATCCTTAAATTTGTTTTAAATTAAAATGGTATGAGTTTTTTTGAAGAGAAAAATCCTGAAATGGACAGATATTTGGAAGCACACGCTTCTTCAGAATCCGAAATGCTGAAAAAACTGAGAAGAGAGACTTACCAGAAGACGACACAGCCTCATATGATTTCCGGGTATCAGCAGGGAAGGTTATTGACTATTATTTCCCAGATGCTGCAACCGAAAAGTATTTTGGAAATAGGAACCTTCACAGGATATGCTACACTATGCCTTGCATCAGGATTAGCGAAAGACGGGAAAATTACTACACTGGATGTAAACGAAGATCTTGCTTATCTGCCGAAAAAATATTTTGAGTCCAGTGAATATGCCAGTCAGATTGATTTTAAACTTCAGGATGCCAAAGAATTTTTAAAAGAAACAGACGAGTTTTTTGATCTGATTTTTGTGGATGCTGATAAGGAAAATTATGCGGAATATTTTAAACTGATAAAACCTCACACCAAGTCCGGAACGGTAATCCTGTTTGATAATGTTTTGTGGTATGGAAAAGTGCTTGAAGAAAATCCAAAGCTGAAGTCTACCCAGTCTATCCAGGAATTGAATGATTTGGCGGCAAAAGACGAAGATTTTGAAAATCTTATTTTACCTTTGCGTGATGGAGTCAACTTTCTTCGCAGAAAGTAATTAAAACATTCAAGGATTAAACATTTAAAGAGGTACATATCGTATTTTTAATCTTTAAATTATTCAATCTTTAAACTGAGAGTTAATGAATAAAGGAATTTGTATTGTTACAGTAGCGCCGGTTCGTGCAGAGAATTCTGACAGAGCTGAAATTGTTACGGAAATATTGTTTGGAGAAAGCGCCGATATTTTGGAAGTAGATAAAAACTGGACCAAAATAAAAATGCACTACGACGGCTATGAAGGATGGATGGATACCAAACAGCTGAAACCGGTAACGGATGAAGAACTGGCAGCAAGAAAAGTGACTGTTGTTACAGAAGATTTTTCTTCTGTATTGATGAATGACGGGAAGACACTGTTGTCTATGGGATCGGAAGTGGAGTTTCCCGTAGTTGCTTCAAGGAGAAGTCATGATGTACGTGAAAGTATCGCACTTACGGCAAAAGAATTCCTTAATGTGCCTTATTTGTGGGGAGGCAAAAGTTTTTTTGCGGTAGACTGCTCCGGATTTACCCAGTTGGTCTATAAAATTCACAATATTAAAATTCCAAGAGATGCTTCACAGCAGGCTGAGGTTGGAGAACCACTTACCTTTATAGAAGAAACACAGCCAGGAGATCTTGCTTTCTTTGAAAATGCAGAAGGAAAAATTATTCACGTAGGTATTATGCTGGATAATCAAAAAATTATTCATGCTTCCGGAAAAGTAAGAATTGATACATTGGATTCCACAGGGATTTTCAATAAAGAAATGAACAAACATACTCACAAATTGAGAGTGCTGAAAAGTGTAATTTAATTCTCATTAAATCTCATCTGAAATGGAAAATATTCTTTTTACAATTTTTGATATTTTTAATTTTGGATGGGTCATTTTTTTATGGGGATTTACCCTGAAAAACTATAGCGCATTGCCAGAGAGAATTCCTGTACATTTTGATATGCAGGGACAGGCTGATGGATTTGGTGGAAAAATATATGCATTTCTGATGCCTGTATTAGCTCTTGGTCTATATGCTCTGTTTGTTTATGGATTAAGACATCCAGAAGATACTAATTTCCCTGTAGAAATTACAGATCAGAATATGAATGCTCAGTTTTTAATTATGAAAATCGGATTGAGAATTCTTTTTGTTGTACTGGCAGTCATTTTTATGAATATTCAGGATTATATGTTCAGATATGCTGTTGATGATAAAGCTAAACCCCGGATTTCATTTGCTGCCATATTTTTATCGGTCGTGTTATTTACTCCTGCATTACTTTTTATAGCTCATCTTTTTAAATGATACACTCTAAAGAAAATTCAGAACATTATATCTGGGGAAACCATTGTGACAGCTGGATTCTGAAAAGTACACAAGAATTATCTGTGAAGCAGGAAAAAATGCCCGCAGGAACTTCAGAAAAACTACACTTTCACAAAGTGGCAGAACAGTTTTTTTATATTCTCAAAGGAGAAGCTGTATTCTATATCAATGAAGAGAAATATCGGGTTAAACAGGGCGAATCTATTTCTGTTGCACCGGAATCAAAACATTTTATCTCTAATGAATCCACCGAAGAAATTGAATTTTTAGTCATATCCAATCCACCTGCGGATCATGATAGAATTGAAATAAAAGAATAATAAACATGGCTTTTCTATACAATATATTTATCAGTCTCCTTATCTTCGGAATGAAGGTTTTTGCATTGATTAATGATAAAACTAAAAAAGGCGTTGAAGGAAGAAAGCAATCGTTAGATAAAGTAAAATCTGCATTTGCAAAAACAGATAAAGTAATCTGGATGCATGCTGCAAGTCTGGGAGAATATGAACAAGGACTGCCTGTCCTGGAAAAGCTTAAAGAGAATTTTCCCCAACATAAAGTTCTGGTGACTTTTTTTTCTCCTTCAGGATATGAAAATGTTGCTAAGAAGAAACATATCGCAGACGTTATTTGTTACTTGCCATTTGATAAAAAAAACACTGTGAAGGAATTTGTATCACAGTTTAATGCTGAACTATTTTTTACGGTTAAATATGATTACTGGTATAATCTGCTTGCTGAACTGAAAAGTAAAGGGACAAAGATCTACGTTATTTCAGCTCTGTTCTATGAAAGACAATCCTTCTTTACTTCCTATGGCAAATGGTTTGTAAAGCAGCTTCAGAAAAATGTGGATTGGTTTTTTCATCAGACTCAGTTTTCCTTAGCTCTGGCTAAAAGTGTAGGTTTGATGAAGTCTTCTGTAACGGGAGATACAAGGTTTGACAGAGTAAAGCAACTTCGTGAACGGAACAACCATGTTGATTTTATTGCGGATTTTATAGGAGAAAATAAAGCTGTGGTCTTTGGGAGTTCATGGCAGGCTGAAGAAAAAATAGCAGAAATAGTTTCCCGTAAAAATAATACAGTGAAACTCATTATTGCACCACATGATCTGAAAAGAGTAGAGCATTTGAAAAGTATATTCCCGGATGCTTTATTATACAGTCAAATACAAAACGGCCAGCTATTAACGAACAATGCTCAACTTCTGATTATAGACAGCATCGGTTTATTGTCAAAACTCTATTCTTATGCAGATGCAGCTGTTGTAGGAGGCGGATTTCATGATGCCGGACTTCATAACATTCTGGAAGCAGCAACTTTTGGTGTTCCTGTGGTTTTTGGAAATCATTATAAAAAGAATCCGGAAGCCGATGATCTGATCGCTGCGAATGGTGGAAAATCATTTCCAGACGAATATACAGCCGCAGAATTTGTTTTATTTCTTATGAATGAAGATAATCAGGAAGAGCTTACAGAAATGTCTCAGAATGCAGGGAAATTCGTAGACGGAAAACCAGATTCTACTCAAATGATTCTGCAGAAAATTTTATCTTAAATATCCCTGGCTTTTCATTTCCTTCATGATCTGATCTATGTTTTCAGGAATCCTGTCGCATTCCAGCCAGTTGAGGTCAAGACCATTGTTTAAACACAGTTTCTGAAGATAATGATTTTCTGAGATCTTCTTTTGGGTGTCACGCAGATATTCATCAATTTCCATCCAGTAATCCTCATCCAGTTTTTTAATAAGAGTCAAAGACTTGAATACTTTGTTGATGATATAAATATAAAGCTTGTACACATTGTCAAACCTCTGTCTGCTGAGGTCGCTGTTGTTTTCCAGGATTTTATTGACAAGAAGAAGATTCAATGAAACTTCCCCGAATTTATCGGTGGTAATTTTGATGTGTTCAGTGATTTCTGCACTTATCTTTCGGATAATAGTCAGAAAATAGGGAGCATTTCCGGTATATTTTGAGGCTAAAAGAACCTTTTCCGTTACAATTTCCTCCATTGTATTTCTCTTATCATCTGTGGTTTCAGGATCAATAAGCTCGAAATATAATTTTTTAGACAATAATTTATCCTTTCTCAGAAGTCTGAAAATAAGTTTGTCTTTCTCGGTACCGGAAAAAGCGCTCAGAGCGGCTTTGAACTCTTTTGAATACTCCATTAATTGAAAATTTTCGAATACTTCATGAATCCGTTCAGTGCCCAGTTCGCCGTATAGTACAATGATTTTAATGTTGAAAAGCCCATGAAATCTTTATAAACAAGATATTGATCTTTGATGATATTTTTCTTCTTTCTGGAAACACTGTTTTCACGCATTCTGTATTTTGCGAGTGTCTTTTTTACAGGAATCCCCTCAGGAATTACTTTTAAAAGATTAAGCCACATCACATGATCTTCACGTTTGCTTTTTACAGGAAACAAAAATTTTCCAACTCTTTTGGTATCATACATTGTAGAAACCGGTGCAAGACGGCATGTCTTCAGCAGATTAGAAAAAGTAACGACTTTATCAGCCAGGAAATCTTTCAGAATGGGCTGAAGCTGCTCATCACATCTTGAATAATTACAGTAGACCAGTTCTGCATTATGTTCCTGCATATAACCTGTCATCGTTTCCAGATATTCAGGATACCAGTAATCGTCAGAATCCAGAAAAGCAATATATCTGCCCTGGGCTCTTTCCAAGCTATTGTTCCTTGCATTTCCTGCCCCACCGTTTTTCTCAAGTACCTGCAGTTTTATTCTGGGATCATTGTATTTTCTGATGATCTCAACAGTATTATCTTTGGAAAGGTCATCAGTAATCAGCCATTCCCAGTTTTCATAGGTTTGGTCAAGAACAGATTGTATGGTTTCCTCGATAAATTCTGCAGAATTATAACAGGGAGTGATAATGGAGACAAGATCTTTCATTTATGCTTTTTGAGAATGTAAAATTATAAAAATCTTTTTTCATAAAAATGCCAGGAGCTTACCCCTACCGCAATAACCACCAACATACATACCAAAGCCATTACAAATGGATTGTAATCTTCAAACAACCCTAAAGTCTGGAAAGTTCTGATAATAGGAAAATGGAAAATGTAGATTCCGTAGGTGAAATCACCATATTTTCCGAAATTGTTTAAGAATTTGAATGAATAGGCAATGTACATTACAATAACACCAATCATCATTGGGGAAAAAAGCTGAATATTTAAGTATAAATCAATCCACACCGTGGTAACAGCAATGATGAAGAGTATATTTTTATACTTGATGAATTTATCAAAATTAAAGTAAATCAGCATTCCGGGGATAAAATAGGATAGTGTTCCTGGAAGCTGTTTGGCAACTGAAATTTTATGTAAAGATTCAAAATAATTAAGATAAATAAGTGATAAAAAGTATAAAATAACCAAGCTTATATTCCTGTATTTGTTATTCTTTCCGAAAAGCAAAAACAACAATGGTACAGAGAAATAATAGCACATTTCTATTTTCAGCGTCCATAAGGCACCATTCACTGCTTGATTTCCAAAAACTCCGGGAAGCCAGGGGGCTTTAAAATTTAAAAATAATGAATTCCAAAAAAGATATTTATAAACTTGTGTATTGCTGAAATATTCGGTGAGAGAATACGTACTTACCAAACTTAATAAAATTGCACATAAGAAAATAACCAATAAATAAGCGGGAACAATTCTTCTGATTCTCTTTTTTAAATAACTTTTCAGGCTTGAAGACCTGTCATAGCTCCTTGCGATAAGAAATCCACTCACTGCAAAGAAACCGAAAACAGCAATTTCTATAGGGCTGTGCTCAAAAATTTTAAGATCGGGAGAAGCGCTGAGGGTGCCAAGATGTCCAAGAAAGACAATAAAGGCAAGGAGAACACGTATGAAATCAAAATTGTTTTTCGTAATATCCTGCATTTGTATTTTCTTTCTTGCAAAAATAACTTTTTTAATAAAATGAATGGGTGCCTGTATTCATTATTTGTTAAATAAAGGGAAAATGAGGTCTGAGGGTTTTAAAATATATATAAATAAAGGTCGATGAAATAATTTTTCATAAAAAATAGTAATATAAATCAAAAAAATTATAATTTTAGCGCTTGAAAAAATTGATCTATGAAGAAATTAGCATTACTATTTGCAGGTTTGTCTTTGTTTGCAGCTACAGGGTGTAGTGATAATAATGATACTGTTCTGGAAGCTCCTCTAGTTGGGACTTGGCAACCATTAAAAGAAGTAGTTACTACTGTTGAGGTGGGTGAGGACCCGGTTTCTAACACGATTACTTATACTGACTGTCAGAAACAAACAAGATGGTGGTTCAGCGCTGACTCCAAAGGAGGGAAAACAAACTGGGGAGATACCGCTACACCTGGTCAGTGTGCTATTCTTTCTGATATAAAATTCAATTATACCTATAATAAAGAAGGAAAAGACGTTCAAATGAAAATTCAGGGGATTGTAGAGCCTCAGAATGCAAAGGTTATTACTTTGGATGATACAACGCTCAATCTTGCTGTAAGAGAGGAGACTCAGGATCCGAAAATATTCCAGACAAGAACATATACCTTCAAAAGAGTTATTCAATAATAGTATATACTTCAGGATATAAAACAGATCTCATCTCCGGATGGGATTTTTTTGTTGAAGACAGAATTGCAATTCATCATAAATTAAATTTCCATTTACTTTAAAATCATTATTTTTGTGAATCTTGTTAAAAAGAAAAATAATTCAATATTTTAAAGTCTAACATATAACATATATATAAAGTGTTTTACGATCATCAGCAGATAGAAAAAAAGTGGCAGAAATACTGGGAGGAAAATCAAACCTATAAAACCTCTAATAATACGGATAAACCCAAATTTTATGTACTCGATATGTTTCCGTATCCATCCGGAGCAGGTCTTCACGTAGGTCATCCGCTGGGATATATAGCATCGGATATCTATGCAAGATATAAAAGACATCAGGGGTTTAATGTTCTTCACCCGGTAGGATATGACAGCTTTGGACTTCCTGCTGAACAGTATGCTATCCAGACAGGACAGCATCCGGCTATTACTACAGAACAAAATATCAACAGATACGAGGAGCAGTTAAGAAAAATAGGATTTTCATTCGACTGGAGCAGAGAAGTGAGAACTTCAGATGCCTCATACTATAAATGGACACAGTGGATCTTTATCCAGCTGTACCACTCTTGGTACAATAAAAATACTGACAAGGCAGAATCTATTGATTCATTAATCCAACATTTTGAAGAAAAAGGAACCGAAGGATTAAATGCCAATCAAAACGATGAATTAAATTTCACAGCAGAAGAATGGAAGATAGCTTCCGATCTTGACAAAGAAGATATTCTGTTAAACTATCGTCTTGCTTACAGAGCTGAAACTACGGTGAACTGGTGCCCTGCATTAGGAACTGTATTGGCAAATGATGAAGTGAAAGACGGTAAATCTGAAAGAGGAGGATTCCCTGTTTTCCAAAAGAAAATGATGCAGTGGAGTATGAGAATTTCTGCCTACTCTGAAAGATTATTACAAGGATTAAATACTTTGGACTGGCCACAACCTTTGAAAGACTCCCAGGAATACTGGATTGGAAAATCTCAGGGTGCACAGGTTCAGTTTAAAGTTGAAGGCCACGATGAAATCGTTGAGGTATTTACAACAAGACCTGATACCATTTTTGGAGCAACCTTTATGGTATTGGCTCCGGAGAATCCTTTAGTTGAAACTATTACTACCGATGCTCAGAAAATAGAAGTAGATACTTATATAGAAGAAACTTCCAAAAAAACGGAAAGAGACAGAATGTCTGACGTGAAAAACGTGAGTGGAGCTTTCACAGGAAGTTATGCAATCAATCCGTTCAGCAATGAGAAAATGCCGATCTATATTTCAGACTATGTATTGATGGGATATGGAACAGGAGCGGTTATGGCTGTTCCGGCACATGACGAACGTGATCACAGATTTGCTAAGAAATTCAACCTTGAAATTAAAAAAGTTGTAGAAACTGAAGAAGACGTTCAGGAGAAATCTTTTGATTCTAAAGATTCAGTTTGCGTAAACTCTGATTTCTTAAACGGATTGAATTATAATGACGCGAAATCAAAAATCATTGCTGAGATCGAAACTAAAGGTATCGGTCATGGAACAACAAACTACAGACAGCGTGATGCAATTTTCTCAAGACAGCGTTATTGGGGAGAACCTGTTCCTATATATTATAAGGATGGGATGCCTTACACATTGCCGATCTCTGCTTTACCATTGGAACTTCCTGAAGTTGAAAAATATTTACCAACAGAAGACGGAGATCCGCCATTAGGAAATGCGAAAGAATTTGCATGGGATGAGGCTAACCAGAAAGTAGTTGCTACAGATCTTGTTGATGATAAAACTATTTTCCCGTTAGAATTATCTACTATGCCGGGCTGGGCAGGAAGCTCATGGTATTTCCTTAGATATATGGATCCTCAGAATGACGGAGAGTTCTGTGCAAAAGACCTTTCAGATTATTGGGGACAAGTTGATTTATATATTGGTGGTAGCGAACACGCAACAGGTCACTTATTATATTCCCGTTTCTGGAATATGTTCTTAAAGGACAGAGGATATATCAATCATGATGAGCCATTCCAGAAATTGATCAACCAAGGGATGATCTTAGGAATGAGTGCATTTGTATATAGAATTGACGGAACTAACCAATATGTATCTAAAAATTTAGCTAAAGATTACCAGACTCAGCAGATTCACGTTGACGTATCCTTATTAAAAGGAACTTCTGATGAATTGGATACTGAAGCTTTCAAAGCCTGGAGACCGGATTATGCTAATGCAGAATTTATTCTGGAAGACGGAAAATACATCACAGACCGTGAAGTAGAGAAAATGTCAAAGTCAAAATACAATGTGGTAAACCCTGATGACATCTGTGAAGAGTATGGAGCTGATGGTTTAAGACTGTATGAAATGTTCCTGGGGCCATTAGAACAATCCAAGCCTTGGAATACTCAGGGATTAAGTGGAGTATATGGCTTCCTTAAAAAATTCTGGAATCTGTATTTCAACGAAGACTCATTTGAAGTTTCAGAAGAAGAACCTACAAAAGCAGAATATAAAGTTTTACATACCTTAATAAAGAAGGTAGTATATGATATTGAAAACTTCTCTTTCAATACATCCGTATCATCATTTATGATTGCTGTAAACGAGCTTCAGAAAATAAAATGCAACAAGCGCAATATTTTAGAACCGCTGGCCGTTATCATTTCTCCGTATGCTCCTCATATCTGTGAAGAACTATGGAGTTTGTTAGGACACGATACGTCTATTGAATTTGAACAGTTTCCGGTGTTAAATGAAGATTATCTTGTAGAAGACGAAATTCAGTATCCGGTAAGTGTAAATGGTAAAATGAAGTTCAAAATTTCACTTTCAGCTCAATTATCTGCCAAAGAAGTAGAAGATTTGGTGATTTCGAGTGAGAAAATGCAACAGATTTTGGAGGGTAAAACCCCTAAAAAAATCATTGTAGTCCCTCACCGTATTGTGAATATCGTAATTTAAATAAAATTTAACATTGGGAAATTAAAAAAAATGGGTGTCTTATTTTTTTGATTTTTTAACTCAAATGTTAAATTTGGGGAAAATAAATAAAATAATTAAAAATAATTATTATATCGAAATCGTATTAAAATTTCTTTATCAAAAAAAAGCAAAATGTTTAATTAAGACTCTTGCATTTTAATTAATTTTGCCTTTAATTTACACCCTGTAAAATTTTAAAACAATATAATTTAGTTAAATATGGAAATGAATGTTTCAAAAAATGATGAGCAAGTAGTTGCTAGAAAGGCAGGAGGTTTAAATCCAGCTGTTATTATTCCTATTCTATTTATTATAGGAGTATGTATTTATTTATTCGTTCTTGGTAGCCCAGGAAACTTTAAAGATGCAGATAAACTAGGAAGTGGATCTGTAGCTTTTTCAAGTGTTGAAGGAAAAGACATTCACCCAGAATCGTTTTTAGGTATTATCTACAAAGGAGGGGTTATCGTACCAATCTTGATTACTTTCATGATTACTGTAATCGTTTTCTCTTTTGAAAGATATTTCGTTCTTGGTAAAGCTGCCGGAAAAGGAAACTTAGACAACTTCGTTGTACAAGTAAGAAGCTTACTAAACCAAAACAAAATTGACGAAGCTATCGAAGAGTGTGACAGACAACAAGGTTCTGTAGGTAACGTAGTAAAAGAAGGTCTTACTACTTACAAAGCATTATCTCACGATACTACATTAAATAAGGAGCAGAAAATGGTAGCGCTTAACAAAGCTATCGAAGAAGCTACTACTCTTGAGATGCCAATGCTTGAGAAAAACATGATGATCCTTTCTACTTTAGGTACTGTTGCAACGTTAGTAGCACTACTTGGAACGGTAATCGGGATGATCAAGGCGTTCTTCGCATTAGGTTCAGGAGGTGGTACTCCGGATGCTGCTGCTCTATCTACAGGTATCTCTGAAGCCTTGATCAACACGGCATTAGGTATTGGTACTTCAGCAATCGCTATTATCCTTTATAACTTCTTTACTTCTAAAATTGACGGATTAACTTACAAGATCGATGAGATCTCTATGAGTATCCAACAATCTTTCGCTGAATTCAACTAAGAATTAGCAAGGTATTTGCATTAGCAATTAAAAGAAGTTTAATTAAAAATATTTTATAATAATGGCGAGAGTCAAACCAAAAAGACATGGAGTAATTACGGACATGACTGCAATGTGTGACGTTGCGTTCCTACTCCTTACGTTCTTTATCTTGACCACTCAGTTTAAAAAACCTGACGTGGAGCAGATCAAACCGCCATCTTCAATTTCGGAAAAATTGCTTCCTGATGCTAGTTTAATGACTATCAACGCTACTCCGGACGGAAAATTCTATTTCCAGCCAGTAGAAAACGCATCAGAAAGAATTGCTCTTTTGGATAAAATGGGACAAAAGTATGGTATTACTTTTGACAACAACCAGAAAGCAGCTTTCCAGAAAGTTCAGGCAATTGGAGTTCCAATGAACCAACTTAAAGGGTACTTGGATATGCCTGCAGATGAGCAGAAAAATTATAAGAGTCCTACAGGTATTCCTATGGACAGTACAAATAAGCAATTAATTGATTGGGTAAAAGAAAGTTTGAGCGTTAACCCTGACTATAAGTTAGCGATTAAAGGTGACGTTACAACTCAGTATCCTAAAGTTAAAAGTCTATTTGAGGGTTTAAGAGATATTGATTTTCTTAAATTTTGGTTGATTACATCACAAGAAGGTAAACCTAACGAATAATATCGATAGAAATGGCAGAAGTACAAGTACAAGAAAAAGGCGGCAAGGGCGGCAAGGTCCGTTCCAAGAAGCAGAGTACCAGAGTCGATATGACTCCGATGGTGGACTTGGGTTTTCTATTGATTACCTTCTTTATGTTCACAACTACGTTCAGTAAACCGAACGTGATGGATTTGGGTCTTCCGGCTAAACCGAAAGATGAAACAAAAAAACCACCTCCAACAGAAATTAAACTTTCTAACTCAATTTCTATCTTATTAGGAAAAAATAATAGAGTTTTCTGGCACCAGCAGGATGCTACATCCTTGAATGACCAAACTCTTATGGAAACTACTCTTGATAGAGAAGGAATTAGAAAAGTAATTCAGCAGGCAAAATCTAGAGCTGCAGATCAAACGAAATTTACCGTGATCATTAAGCCAACTGACGATGCTGTATATAAGAACTTTGTTGATATTCTTGATGAAATGGCAATTACCAAAAGTGAGCAGTACGGTGTTACTGACATTAAGCCTTGGGAAAAAGCTGTTTACGAGAAAAAAGTAGGAGGTGCTGCTGCACCAGCTGCTGCTACAAAGTAATTTAACCATAAAATTGTTATATCTAATCTATGGCAGATGAAAATGTATACGGTCAGAATCTTACTTTAGACGAGATCGTATTTGAAAATAGAAACAAGGAATATGGTGCCTATGATCTTAGACATCAGTATCCGAGACTTTTAACAAAGTCTTTTATTATCGGAACAGCATTATTCCTTTTGGCAGCTTTGTCTCCGTTCATCTATCTTACGATTAAAAATCTTACAGCTCCGCCTAAACAAGAAGTAAAGGCAGATCTTGTAGATATTATCGAGGAAGAACCGATTATCGAGCAGCCTAAAGAAGAAGAACCACCGCCACCTCCTCCTCCAAAAGAAGAAGAGAAAATTGAGGTGATTCAAAACGTAGTTCCTGAGCCTGTAAAAGCTCCGAAAATTGAAACGCCACCGCCGCCAATCTCTAAGCAGTTGGAAACAACAACTGGTTTACAGAATCAGGAGGGGGTAAAGGCTCCTGCTTATACGCCACCGCCACCACCACCATCTACAGGTACTAAAGCCAGTACTGTAGAAGTAAAAGCAAATAATCCTAACGAGATCTATAAAGATGTTGACCAATCTGCAGAATATCCTGGAGGTATGGGAGCATTAAGAAAGTTCTTGGGAGATAATTTCGATACTTCTTTAATGGAAGGAGGTGAAGGAACGCTTAAAGCTAAGCTTAAGTTCGTTGTAGAAAAAGACGGAACTGTTTCTGCAGTTACTATTGAAGAGAAATCTCCAAATAGCGACTTCAACAGTGAAGCTGTACGTGTAGTTAAGAAACTTAAAAAATGGACTCCTGCGAAAAGAAACGGGGAGAGCGTTAGATCTTACTATAGTGTACCATTTACTATGAACTTTGAATAAGACTTATTTATTCAAAATATAAATAAAAAGAGAAGCATATGCTTCTCTTTTTATTTTTTTTGGTATTTTTGTTACATGATGTTCAATTGGTTATCCCTGGTTACGGGATTGTTTTATATCGTTTTAGGAATTGTAGTGATTGTCTACAAATTCTTCTTTACTATTTTAGAACCTGCTGTTGCCTATGCATTAGGTGTAGTGCTGGTTATCTATGGTATTTTCAGAATTTACAGGGCGATCTCAAGAATTAAAAAATCGAGAAATGAAGAATAGTTTTAAGCTTGCAGTAATTTTTGTTTTAAGCATGATGCTTGCAGGCTGCAAAAAGGAGAAAAATGCTCCTTCCTATCACAAAGGTGATCTTACAATTTTTACTGACGAGTCCTTTCAAAGTGTCACAGAAGCATTAGCTGACGGGTATATGATCAATTACCCTGAAACCCACATCAAAGTAGAAACTAAAAAAGAAGATTTAGGACTTCTGGATCTTCTTAAAGGAAGTGCTAAAGTGGTGGTAATGTCCAGAAATCTTACCCCTGAAGAAATAAAAACATACGAAGAAAGAACAGATTTAAAGTTTCTTCCTGCTAAATTTGCTGCTGATGCAGTAGTCTTTGTTGTTCCTAAAGATTCTCCAAAAGAAAGTATTTCAATGGAGGAAATCAACAGCGGATTGATGTCTGATAAAAAAGAATTCATTTTCGATGGAACAAATTCAAGTAATCTGAATTTTGTTGCTGAAAAATTTAAAAAACAGCCGAAAGACCTTCAATTTTCCATTATTCCGGGAAATCAGAAGATCATAGAGGAATTAGGAAAATATCCCAATAAAATAGGGGTTGTAGGGCTTAATATTTTTAGCCGTCCTTATGATAAAGCTTCTGAGAAACTGAGAGAAATGGTGAAAGTTCTTCCTGTTGTAGAAAAGGGTAAGCTTTACAATGCAGATTTTAAGGGACTCAGTACAATGGAATATCCGTTTACACGAGTTCTTTATTTCTTGATTAACGAAGGTAATTTTAATATTGCCAATGGATTTATTAGATTTTCATGTACCCATTTAGGTCAGAAAATTGTTCAGAAAGAGGGTCTGCAGCCTTATAATATTTATAAGAGAGAAGTTCAGATGCGTTAAAAAATATTAAATTCACAATTTAGCCTTGTTAAAAATATTGATTTGGTCTGAAAATTGTGTAGAATATAACTCAATTATTAGAAAATATAAAATGAAAGATATAATGAATATGAATGTAAAGAAGATTGCTTTTGGAGCAGCTGTGGTATTTTTTACTGGTTTTGCCTCTGCACAGACACTGCAGGATGGGATTAACAGTATAGACAGTGATAAATTTGCTCAGGCAAAAACGAATTTCACTGAAATGATCGCTAAAGAGCCTACAGCTGAAAACTACTTCTATTTGGGAAATACTTTCTTAAGACAGGGAGAGCCAGATTATGCTAAAGCAATTGAAAGCTTCAATAAAGGATTAGCTGCTGATTCAAAAAGCTATCTTAACAAAATCGGTTTGGCTGCTGTTAAATTAGGTAAAGGTGATAAAAACGCTGTTGCTGAAATTCAGAAAGTAGTAACCGATTCAAGAGAAAAAGATGCTGAAGTTCTGTTCAGAGCTGCAGAAGCTTTAACTTTATTTGAAAAGAATAGTTCACCTGATCTTGCTATCCAGTTTTTGACTAAAGCAATTGAAAAAGCAGAGAAAAAAGGTGTTCCTGCACATTATTATTATACGTTAGGAGATGCTTACAGACTAAAGAGAATGCCGGGAGAGGCTATGTCTGCTTATGATAAAGCATTACCTACTGCTAAAAATAAAGCTTCCGTTTACACAAGAATGGCAACTTTATGGATGGCTGCACAACAATGGCAGCAAGCTAAGCAGAATATCGATAAAGCTATCGGTGTAGATGCTACTTATGCTCCTGCATATAAAGCATTGGCTGGTTACGATATCAGATACCAACAGAATGCAAAGGCTACACAAGACCTTATCAACTATACAAAATATGCTGATGAAGATCCATATACTCAATTAGAAATTGCAAAACTATACTTCACAAACGAAGATTATGCAAACTCTAAAATGGTATTAGATAAGATTTTTGATAAAATTGAAGATCCTATCAAGTTCAAATTAAGAGCTTACAATGCATACGCAGATAAAAACTATGCGGATGCTAAGCAAAACATGGATACTTTCGTTTCTCAAGCTGAGAAAACAAGAGTACAGCCTGCTGACCAAGGTCTACAAGGACTTATTGCTGCAGGTTTAGCAAAAGATGAAAAAGATGCTGCTAAAAAAACTGCTTTAATGACGGAGGCTCAGCAGAAAGTTGCTATTGCAAAAGCTGCTAAAGACGAAACAATGAAGTGGGATCTTGAATTAGCTAACATCGCTGGTGGTGGAGGTGTTTCTCAGTCAGAAGTTGACAAAGGACCTACTAACCCAACTATTGAAGCATTGAAAAAGCAGGTTGCTGCGAATAATCAGGATTCTGATGCATTATTCAAGTTAGCAACAGCTTACCAGGATATTAAAAACTGGAACGGAGCAATCCTTACATGGCAAAAAATGTCAGCTCTACTTCCTGATTGGGCTCCTGCTTATTACAGCCAGGGGTATTCTTACCAACAGGCAGGAAACAATGATGCGGCAAAAATGGCTTACGAAAAATTCATCAGTACAGTAAAACCTGCTGATCAGGAAGCAAACAAGCAGACTCTTGCTTATGCATACTTTGCTGTAGCTTATATGAATAAAGATACTGATCTTGCAAAAGCTAAAGATTATGTAGCTAAATCTTTACAGTTAGATCCTACTTATCAGGATGCTGTAAAATTAAATGCAGAGATTAATAAGTAATTTAAAATGTAAATTATAGATATTAAAACTTCCCATTCGTAATGTTTGGGAAGTTTTTATTTTAAACTTATCTTTGATTATATGAAAACTGATATACTTGCTTTTGGAGCACATCCTGATGATGTAGAACTGGGATGTGGAGGAACTATTGCTAAAATGGTTTCAGAGGGTAAAAAATGTGTTGTGGTAGATCTTACAAGAGGTGAGCTCGGAACTAGAGGTACAGATGAAACACGGAAGGCAGAAGCGGCGGATGCTGCTAAAATTTTGGGACTTTCAGCAAGAGAGAACCTTGGAATGAAAGATGGCTTTCTGGTAAACTCTGAAGAGTACCAAATGAGGATCGTAAAAATGATTCGCAAATACCGCCCGGAAATCGTGTTAGCTAATGCAATTGATGATAGACATCCAGATCATGCAAAAGGAGCGAAATTAGTATCGGATGCGTGCTTTTTGTCCGGGCTGAGAAAAATAGAAACTGTAGAAGAAGGCGAGAATCAGGAAGTGTGGAGACCTAAGCATGTTTTTCATTATATTCAATGGAAAGATATCAAACCGGAATTCGTTATTGATATTTCAGAATTCCTGGAGACAAAAATTGCATCCTGCATGGCCTATAAAACTCAGTTTTATGACCCGGCTTCTAAAGAACCAGAAACTCCGATTACAACAAAAGACTTTTATGAGAGCTTAACTTACCGTGCTCAGGATTTAGGGCGTTTATCGGGAGTTGCTTATGCTGAGGGATTTACGTCTGAGAAGTTAATTTCTTTGAAAAATTTTGATGGAATTGTTTGGTAGTTGAGGAAAATGTTCTATATTTGCACTCACAAAACGGTGATTGTAGCTCAGTTGGTTAGAGCGTCGGATTGTGGTTCCGAAGGTCGGGGGTTCGAGACCCCTCATTCACCCAAAAAAAGTACACTTTTTACAAGTGTACTTTTTTATTTTATGTCTGTTTCAATAATAACAGATACTTCTTTTTTCATATCCTTTCTAAAAGTTTTTCCCATTCTACACTTATAATTTGTAAGTCAATACACAAAAATGGTTCTCTTTAAGTTTTTGAAAATAAATTCATGGTTTGGTGATTGAAACTTTTATATTTGTTTTGCCAAAATCATGATAAATAATTCTTTAAATTGTTTCAAATCAAAACTATTAACATGAAAAAGTTCTTTACAATCCTTACCCTGCTATTTGCATTAAAGTCTTATGCTCAATCCTACTACACAAACCTATTTGATAGTAAAGGATATGCTGTAGTACCTATTAATTCAACCAGCTCAAACCAATTAGAATTTTCGTGGATAGT
Organism: Chryseobacterium indologenes; assembly: GCF_018362995.1. NCBI lineage: Bacteria > Pseudomonadati > Bacteroidota > Flavobacteriia > Flavobacteriales > Weeksellaceae > Chryseobacterium > Chryseobacterium indologenes. Next base: position 2,848,656 of record NZ_CP074372.1, on the reverse strand, counting down.
ATCTGCCCATATGGAAGCATTGGTAATGATGTATGAAAAAACACATGACGTGAAATATGCTAATGTTTTAATTGGGACTATTGGAAATGTGATTGACAGAAGAGATGATCTTAGGGGCCAGATGCCGGGTCTAAGTCAAATTTTTGATTATCGTAATGTTTCAGGTGCTGCCTGGTCTCATAATCACTACAATTATCCAAAGGCGGACTCAGGAAAAACTTATGCGCATATGGTACATAGCGCTAACATAACTTACCCTATGGCTAAGTTTGCCGCAATAGTTAAGAAAGACTCTACTCTTCATCATTTAAAATATATTGGGGGAGGACGTTATAATGATATGAGTTTTAAAGCTATTTCTGATGATCTTAAACAAAAAGTAAAAGAAACTATTGATTATCATGGGGGGCAATGGTATACTGAACCTAATTCTAATGCAAATAATAGTATAGGTTATTATAAAGACCGCAATGATAATCCGCCAATAGATAACGCTGGTAAAATTTTACCGTTTAATATGCAAAGTGCAATGGGAAGAGTATTGGTACAGATGTATCTGGCAACAGATAATCCGGATTATCTTACACAACTTAACCAGATGGCCAATTTTATAAAAGCAAATACTTCTTTAAATACTAATCTGGGATCCAATAGTTGGACATATTGGAAAACAAGTACTTTACGGGAAGATATTTCTCATGGTGGCTTAACTATATCTTTTCCTTATGAGTGTCGTAAATATAATATTTCCATAGGCGGAACACTTATTTATACAGATTTGGATATGAAAACTTATGCTAATACTTTAACGAAAGATATCTATAAATCTCCTTTGTATATAAATAATGGAGTGAGTTATCCTGATTCACCCTGGAATCTTAAGTATCCACATCCTGTTGGTGAAGATGTAAGTACCTATACCTGCTTCCAATGGGCGAGCTTATCTGAATATGATGAAAAAATATATCAGTTACTTGCTGAAATGCAAACGGCAGAAAATTATTATACACCTTTAACACCTGAAAACTTTCCTTTGGTAGTTGCTTATTTGGCTTATTATGAAAATTTAATTGTACCTGTCAATACGGAACATGGATGGGGATCAGGTTCCGATTGGAGAGGAATTGCGAGCGGTAATTTTGATGGAGATAGTGCTAATGAATTTGTTGTCATCAGAAATTATGATGGGATGATAGGAACTATGGAAACTTATAGTAAAAAATTTCATTCCGTTACAAACGACAAATATTATAGTGGACAGTACGATTGGAGAGGTGTAGCTGCCGGTGATTTTTTTGGAGATAGCAAAAGTGAGATTATCGCTTTAAGTAATCATTCCGATCCCAGTAATAATGGGGCTTATATTTTAAAGGTTGAAAATAATAATATTGTTGAGCATACAAAATCTACAGGATGGGATGCGCAATCTGATTGGGTAGGAGCTGCAGCAGGAAACTTTATCACCGGAGGAAAGGATGATTTTATTGCTGTCAAAAATTTAAATAAAGAAGTTCTTGTTTTTAATTTTAATGGAACGACTCCTCAGTTAGTTCATACTAACGCTCTTAATTTACCAGTGAATTCGAAAATTACAGCAGTTGCTTCAGGTAACCTTGATGGTGTTGGTAAAGATGAGATTGTTCTGCTTGTAGATGCTGAAGATAATATGCAAAATGGTATATATGTTTATAATATTGATGATAATGGGGTCATGACAAAAATAGCACAATCTACAGGTTGGGGTTCGGGTTCAGAGTGGAGAGGATTAGCTGTTGGAAATCTTGATGGTAATGGAGCGGATGAAATTCTTGCTCACAGAAATTTTGATGGAGATTATAAAGTTTTTAAATTAAATGGGAATATTTTAGGTGCTTTCGGCGCAGAAAGTTTTCCTGTCTTACAAACTAAAGACAATATTATGTGTTTTGGGAATTTTGATTCAAGCTCTCAAAATGATGAATTGGTTACTCTTAGAAAAGACGGAGGCATAGTTATGTTTTCAGCAGCACAAGTTGTTAAACAACCTCTTCAGTCTAGTAAACAATCAGATCCATGTCAGAATGAAGTGCCAGACGTGTTATTCAGTTTTCTGAAATCAGCATCTTATAATAAGGAGGAATCAAAAGAAATGGTAACTGTAAGTAGGAAATCACTCACGGTAAATTAAATATAAATATTCAATATAATATTAAGCGGGCTTTAGCCCGTTTTTTATGTAGTAATGAGTATATGTTGAATTTTGATTGTATGGTATAAAAAAAGCATCTTTTTCAGATGCTTGTGTTTTTAGATATTCTTTTTTAAACTTCGTCGTCAGAATCAATTGTGAATGATTTGCTTTTGAAGTCTTTATCATGTTTTTCTGAAATTACATCCTCACCTTTTTCATTAATGATGAAATCTGTGGACTCATTAAACATCTCCTGAAAACTCTTAAAATCTTCCTTATAAAGGTAAATTTTATGCTTCTCGAATGTAGCTTCCCCATTCTCTCCGAAATTTTTCTTACTCTCAGTGATTGTAAGATAATAATCTCCTGCTTTCGTCTCACGCACATCAAAGAAATAAGTTCTTCTCCCTGCTTTTAACACCTTCGTGAAAATCTCATTTTCATGGCGTTCCTTGTATTCACTCATTGTTAGATATTTTTTAATCTTGTTAAGAACAAATATAAAAGAATTCTTTTAATCACAAAATTTTTTTTATGATTTATTTAACAATTGAGAACGAAATGGCTAAGCAGTTACAGAATTGGCAATTTCCGTAAGGTTGATAATTTGATCGGCTTTTTGAGCGCTAGACTCTCTGTGTGTGATGATTATGGAAGTAGCGTTACTTATTTTTTTATCGATATTTTCCAGAATATTCTGCTCCGTTTCGGTATCTAAAGCAGACAATGAATCATCAAAAATGATAATATTGGGGTCTTTAATTAAGGCTCTTGCAATGCAAATTCTTTGCTTTTGTCCTCCCGAAAGCATAACTCCGCGTTCACCTACAAGTGTTTTATATTGCTCTTTAAACTCTACAATATTTTTGTGAACATCTGCAATATTTGAATATTCTACCACTTTCTCATGAGAAGGATGATCAATGGCAAAACCTATATTATTTTCTATAGAATCAGAGAATAAATAGCTCTCCTGAGGAATATATCCAATGAAGTTTCTGTAGTTGCTCAGATTATGATCTTTCAGGTTTTTCCCGTCAATCAGAATCTCTCCTTCACTCGGATCTATCAATCGGCATAAAAGAAGAGCGATCGTTGATTTTCCGCTTCCGGTTTTACCCATAATGGCCAAAGATTCTCCTGCTTTCACTTTAAAGCTTAGGTTATCCAGCGCTTTAATTCCCGTATTAGGATACACATAAGAAACATTCCTGAATTCAATATCTCCTTTGATAGGGTAGTTTTCGAAATTAGTATTAATGATTTCAGATTTCTTATCCATGAACTCATTGATTCTTTGCATGGATGCTTCAGCTCTCTGGTTCACAGATGTTACCCAACCAACCATAGAGAAAGGGAAGATCAGGGTATTGATATACATAAAGAAATCTGCAATTTTACCGATGCTTAATTCTCCGGCAATATATTTAGTCCCTCCAATCCAGATGATAGCCACATTCAGCAGCCCGATTACAAAGAGAATAATAGTGAAGAAATAGGCTTCTGTTTTTGCCAGATCCAATGCCTTATTCTGATAATCTGTTACTTTGATTCCGTAGTTTTTTTCAATGTACTTTTCTCTTGCAAAGAATTTTACAACGCGGATTCCTGAAAAACTGTCCTGAACAAAAGTTGAAATCGCAGACTGGCTTTTCTGCATGATCTTCGACTTTTTATTAATAATTGAACTTACCTTATAAATAGCAAAAGACAAGATCGGAAGTGGAAGCAAAGTCCACATCGTCATGGATGCATCCGTTTTTACCATATAAATTGCCGTGATCACTACCAGAACGATCAGGTTGGCAACATACATCACGCCGGGACCAAGATACATTCTTACCGCAACAACATCCTCACTCAATCTGTTCATTAAGTCCCCAATGGTTGTCTGCTTATAATCCGTTAAAGATAAATCCTGATAATGTCTGTAGATTTTATTTTTAAGTTCATATTCTATTCTTCTGGAAGCTACAATAATGGTCTGCCTCATCATGAAAGTGAAGAATCCGGTCAGAAGTGAACAGCCTACAATAATTCCAACATAGATCAAAACCTGATTGTTAAAGCCAAGGTTTCCGTTTTTTGTAAGTTCATCCACAGATTTTCCTACAAACTGTACCTTATATATATTGAAAAAATTACTGGCAATAATAAATAGTACTCCCCAAAACAGCAGTATTTTGTGTTTCCAAAAATAGGGGTTTAAGGTTTTAAGCGCTTTCATATAGTTGTACAAAATTACAAAAATGTCATCACACTACGAATTTCATCAATTTTAAATTTTGTATCTTTGCACCCATAAAAAAGCTCTTTGAATGTTAGGAAGACGACAAATCCGTGAAAAAGTAGTACAGACAGTGTATTCATACTACCAAAATCCTGTAAAATTTGATGTTTTAGAGAAAAACATGTTTGCTGGTATAGAAAAAATCTATTATCTATACATTTACCAGCTCAATTTTTTGGTAGCTCTTAAAGAATTGGCAGAACACCAGATCGAAATTGGGAAGAACAAATATCTTAAAACTGATTCTGACATTAATCCTAACCAAAAATTCATCAACAACCAGGTATTGCTTAAACTGGAAGAAAATCCTGAAAGATTGTTTTTTACAGGTCAGCATAAGCAGTTGAAATGGGATATGCATGATGATCTATTGGTAAAAACTTTCCAAAGAATTACTGCTGGAAAGCGTTATCAGGATTTCATGAAAGAAGATGGATACTCTTTTGAAGAAGATCAGAAGTTTATCGGAAAATTATTTTTAAGATATATTGCTGAAAATGAAGATTTTCATGATTATCTTGGAGATAAAGAACTTTCATGGTATGATGATATTCACATTGCCAACTCCATGGTACAAAAAACAATTGGTTTCCTGAGAGAAGATGAAGAAAGCAGAACTTTAATTAAAATGATTAAAGATGAAGAAGATAAAACTTTCGCTGCAAAACTGTTGAAAGATACTCTGAACAACTGGGAAAACAATGAAAAAAAACTGGGAGAAAGACTTGAAAACTGGGATCTGGAAAGAGTTTCTTTAATGGATAAAGTAATCTTGTCTACAGCGATTGCAGAACTGGATAATTTTGCTTTCACGCCTTCAAGAGTTGTTATTAATGAGTATATTGAAATTGCAAAAGTATTTGCTACAGACCGTTCCAATATCTTCATCAATGGTATTTTAGATAAATATTGTAAAGATCAAAATAGAATATAAAATGAAAAAGACGTTATCAATTATCGCCTTGTCTATTATAGGCTTTGGGTTAGTTTCATGTAAAAAAGAAAACAAAGAAACTCAAAGTACTGAAACTGCAACTACTGATTCTGCAGCTGTTGCGGCTCCGGTAACCACAGATTCTTCGGCAGCACCTGTAACTGGTGAATCAGCTGCTCCGGTTTCTAACGAACCATCTACCTCTGTTGCTTTATCAGAAAACAGCTTCGATTTTGGAAAAATCAAAAAAGGAGACAAAGTACAGCACGTATATGAAATTACCAATACAGGTAAAAACCCTTTAATCATTTCTGAAGTTAAGCCAGGATGCGGATGTACAGCTCCTGATTTCACAAAAGAGCCGATTATGCCAGGTAAAAAAGGAAAAGTTACATTGCATTTTGATTCTTCAAGCTTTGACGGTAACGTTCAGAAGTATGCGGATGTTTTTGCAAACGTAGAAAAAGCGCCAATCAGATTAACATTCACAGCGAATATCCAACCATAATAATAACAATATGTTGACACTATTTTTACAGGCAGCAGGCGGGTCTTCACCTATGATGCTGATCATGATGGGGGTGATGTTTGTAGGATTTTATTTCCTGATGATAAGACCTCAAATGAGAAAGCAAAAGCAAGAGAAAAACTTTCAGGAAAACCTTAAAGTAGGAACAAGAGTAGTTCTTACCTCAGGTCTTCACGGAAGAATTGCTCAGGTGCAGGATGATGGTTTTGTTATTGAAACATTATCAGGAAAACTGAAATTCGAAAAAGCAGCAGTTTCCAGAGAAATGACAGAATCTCGTTTTGGAGATAAAACAAAATCTGCAGATAAAGCAGATGACAAAAAAGAAACAGCAACTGAAGAAAAGAAATAATTCAGTCTGAAAATATTTAGCTGCGGCGGGTGAACGAAGTTCACCCGCCGCAGTCTTTTTATACACTTATCAACAAGAAAAATATGAAAATGATTAAGTCGTTTTTTTGTTCATTAGTGTTTAATAAAATTATCTTTGTCCTATGAATCAAAACACAAACAAAACGGTTCTTATTCTGGGAGCAAATTCAGATGTAGCAAAACAATGTATAAAGCAATATATTGAAAAAGGTTTTGCGGTGATTACAGCCTCCAGAAATACAAAATCTCTGGAAGATTTTATTAAGTCAAATGATCTGGACTCTTCAAAAGTTTCTGTTTTATATTTTGATGCCGCAGATTTTGATTCACATCAGAAATTCTATTCTGAACTTCCCATGAAACCTCATATTGTAGTATATGCTGCAGGTTACTTAGTTGATAATCAAAAAGCATTGACCGATTTTAAAGGTGCCAAGCAAATGATGGAAGTGAATTATATGGGGGGAGTATCTATCCTGAGTATCATTGCAATGGATAAAGACAACAAAAACCTGGAAAGAATAATTGGTCTTTCTTCACTGTCCGGAGTGAGAGGAAGAAAAAGTAATTTTGTTTACGGTAGTACAAAAGCTGCATTTACTCAATTTCTGGCCGGGTTGAGGCAGGAATTAGCTTCCCGAAAAATCATTGTAAATGCTTTGGTTATTGGCTATATCAGAACAAAGATTAATGAAGGATTAGAATTGAATGAATCCTTGATCATGGAACCGGACTATGTGGCAAAATACATTGTCAATGCAGGAAATTCCTTTACCATTGTTCCGAATTTCAAATGGAAAATTATTTACCATATTCTTAGACTTTTACCGGAAAGTCTGGCTGCAAAACTACCATAAAAATATTCGTCAGCAGACACCGTTTTATTAATAATTTTAATTTTAAAGGACATTAATTTTGGTGATTACAGTACTTCGGTACCGTTTTTGTAATTCTATGACCCGAAAATTATTTCTTCCTGCAAGATTCAATTTCTGAATGATTATTGAGTAAGGCTGAAACAATCTGTTCAGCTGCCAATCTATTTTAATCTATAATATCATTTACTTTCACTTTTAAAGTGGAAGGCAAATTTCTTTTTAGATAGTTGCTATTCAATTTCATTTTTAAATCCTGCAGAACTTAATATCTCTTTGATAATTAGTAAACACATAGTATAAAATGGACGATTTAGAATTGAACAAGATTCAACAACACTGGGACACATTAATTTCTTCAGCAATTTCATGGGCGCCGAGAATTTTTACCGCAGTTATTTCTGCATTATTGATTTATCTGATTGGATCATGGATGATAAGAATGATTAAAAAACTGATTGAGAAAGGTTTCAAAAAACGTAATATGGAAGCTTCTCTGCAGCATTTTCTGCTGAATATTATCAACTGGGGACTTAATATTCTGTTGTTTATTGTTGTTGTAACTCAGCTGGGAGTGCAGACCTCTGCATTTGTTGCCATGATTGGTGCAGCAGGTTTGGCGGTAGGTTTAGCTTTACAAGGCTCCCTGACGAATTTTGCAGGAGGAATTTTAATTTTATTATTAAAGCCTTTTAAAATTGGTGACTTTATTTCTACGAATTCTGGAGTTTCAGGGACTGTGCAGGCAATAGATATTTTCCATACAAAACTAGTTACCCCACAAAACCAATTGATCGTTATTCCTAACGGTGTTGTTTCAAACAACAGTATTACCAATTTTACCCATCTGGGAACAAGAAGAACATCATTGGATATTGGAGTTGCTTATGATGCGGATCTAAAGCAGACCAAAGATATTTTAATGAATGTTATTAAAAATAATCAATATGCTCTTGAAACACCAGCACCGCAAGTTGTAGTGACTGAGCTTGGAGAAAGCGCTGTCAATTTATCCATAAGAGTAAGCACTTCTACAGAGAATTTCTGGGCGATGAACGAAGAACTTATTATAGGCTGTAAAGAAGCTCTTGATAAAGCAGGAATCGGAATTCCTTTTCCGCAAAGAGATATTCACGTTTATAATAAATAATTATATTTAATTTTTTTAAGAAACTCCTGCATTTATAATGATGTGGGGGCTTTTTTTAATCAATATTTTGTAGCAATTCCAAAGCCTTCATCATATCAATTCCCTTACCCAGAACCGGCTTAAACAAATCTCCTTTCTCTTTGATCCTGTCCAAAGCATTATTAATATTAAAATCCGTAGGTCTCAGTCCGGGTTTTAATTCATCCCAATCCAATGGCATTGAAACTGATGCACCCTGTTTAGGTCTCAGACTGTAGGCACTTGCTAGAGTTTGTCCCGTCCTGTTTTGAAGATAATCGAGATAGATTTTTTTGTTATCTCTTTTCTGAAGACTTCGCTCTAAAGTAGTAATCTCAGGAAGTCTTTCATTCACTTGTTTCATAAGAATATGGGCGAAATCTTTTACCTGGTCAAAATCGTAATGAGATCCCATGGGAATATAGATATGAATTCCCGTACTTCCGGAAGTTTTACAGTAGCCTTTTATTTTAATTGTTTTTAAAACCTCATTCACCTGAAGTGCTGTTTCAATCACCTCATCAAATGTGTTTTTGGAAGAAGGGTCCAGGTCTAAAACCAAGTAATCAGGATGCTCAAGATCCGGTAAAGAACTGTTCCAGGGGTTTAGGTCTATACATCCTAAATTATTCAGGTAGGCTAAAGTTGCTTTGTCATTACAATAAATATAGTCGATGTTTTTATCATTGGATTCAGAATATACCTGTGTGGTTTTTATCCAGTCCGGAATATGATCTCCGGCATCTTTCTGATAAAAACTCTGTTCTTCAATTCCATTCGGAAAACGGTTTAGAGAAAGCGGTCGGTTTTTTAAATGAGGCAGGATATAAGTCGCTACCGATTGATAGTAATTAATAACGTCTCCTTTAGTAATGTCATCTTTTGGGAAATAGATTTTATCCTGATTTGTCAGTTTTACCAAATGTTTGTCCAAAGTGATCTCTTTTTCTTTCTCGGAAACTTCTGTTTTTTTTGATGATGTTTTTGTTTTCATTTCTTTAGGTTTTTCGGTGAAGGATGAATCTTTGATCTCTTTAAGATCTTTGTCTTCTCTTATTCCTATAAAAACAGGATGTCTGAAGATTCCGTCTCGTGTAATTTCAGAATATTTGATCTCACAGACCAGTTCAGGCCTTGTCCATGTTACCGGCATATTGGTTTTGGGAATAATCTCGAATGGAGATGCTTTCACAACCAGTTTCTGAAGTTTTTGGTAAAGCTCTTTTAAAGAAGCGTTATTAAAACCTGTTCCTGTATGTCCGCAGTAAGTAAGCTTTCCATTTAGATATTTTCCTAAAATTAAAGCCCCAAAACTTTTTCTTGAACCTCTGGGTTCTGTGAGGCCACAAATAATAACCTCTTCTGTGTTGGAAAATTTGATTTTAAGCCAGTCATTGGTTCTGTGATTTTCGATATAGTGACTTTCTGCCCGTTTTGCAATCATCCCTTCCAATTGCATTTTTCTCATTTGTGCAAAAAACTCAATACCTTTTTCCGGAATATGATCACAGTATTTAATGCGATCCGTTTCTGTCAGCGCCTCTTTTAAAAGTTCCTTTCGTTGGATAAAAGGAAGATCTTCTGTAGAATGACCATTCAGCCATAGAAGGTCAAAAACATGATAAACAAGAGCGGCATCGGGATTATCCCCGATTTGCTGCAAAAACTGAAAATTAGGCTTTCCATGTTCGTCATACGCTACCACTTCACCATCCAGAATCATGTGATGTTTCTGTTTTTCGAACTCCAGTGCTATTTTTTCAAATTTGGATAAAAATGAAATTCCGTTTCGGGAATAGAAGAGAGGAACGTCGTGACTTAAGTCGGCAATAGCTCTGTAGCCGTCCCATTTTATTTCAAAAATCCAGTCTTTATCATTGAAGGCTTCTTCGGAAAGCTTGGCCAGCATGGGTTTGATGTAAGACTTTAATTTTTTTTCGTTTGTTAAAGAATTGAAATTTCTGAAAGTTTTTTCGGAAGTTATGACTTCTTTTTTTCCTTTATTTTTAGGCTTTTTTTTTCCTCTAAAAATTTTGTAACCAATGATTTTGACGAGGTGTTTTCTTCAGCATCATATGGACTTTCTGCAAAATCATCTTTATGTTTGATCAGTAGCCATGAGTTATCATCCGTATTTTTCATTTTAACCAAAGCAAACTCACCTTTCAGTTTCTTGCCGTGTAAAATGAATTTTAAAGATCCTGCATGTAATTCTTTCAGCAGCTCTTTTTCATCAGAAAGCTTAGTGTTTTCTTCCAAAGGCTCATAAGTTCCGCTGTCCCATACTTCCACCTGTCCGGCACCATAATTTCCTTCGGGAATATTTCCTTCAAAATCTTTATAATCATAAGGGTGATCTTCCACCATCATGGCGAGGCGTTTGTCTTTCGGATCTAAAGAAGGACCTTTCGGAACAGCCCAGCTTTTCAGTACACCTTCCATTTCAAGCCGGAAATCATAATGAAGTCTGCTCGCAGCATGCCTTTGAATTACAAAAATAAGTTTGTCTTTGCTTTTCTTCGTTTTTCCTTTCGGTTCGCTGGTTTCATCGAACTTCCTTTTGTTATTATAATCTTTGAGAGCCATTATGATGCGGATTTGGATTTAGAAGTATTCAGGCTGGCTTTTAACTGTGCCATGAGGTCAATCACTTTACCTTCTTTTGCAGGCTGTGCTTTTTTAGCTTTTATATTTTTACCTTTTGCTTTCTGCTTAATGATTTTCATCAGTTCATCAGAATAGGTGTCTTTGTACATCGCAGGATCAAACTCCTGGGAAAGCTGTTCAATAAGATTAACCGCCATTTTAAGTTCTGCCGGTTTCGGAGCTTTTTGAGCTGGAATTTTTAAATCTTTATAATCTCTTATTTCCTGATCAAACCTCAAACGGTTGAGAACAAGGATATCATCTTTGTAAGGACGGATCATTCCAATAGCTTCTGTTTCACGGAGCACAAACGTTCCGATTCCTACCATACCTGTTTTTTCAAGAGCTTTCAGTAAAAGCCTGTACGCATTTTCCCCATTTTTCTGAGGTTCCAGATAGTAAGGATTTTCAAAATACATACTGTCTACTTCTGCCTCTTTTACAAACTGGTCAATAGAGAGGATTTTTGTCTTTTCGGGGCTTGCCGCTTCGTAATCTTCCTCATCAAGAACGATATATTTGTCATCCATGAGATAACCTTTGACGATATTTTCCCATTTTACTTCTTTTCCCGTATTTTCATTTACTCTTTTGAACCGGATATTGGAAAAATCAGATTTGTCGAGCATATCGAGATCCAACTTTGTGGTTTCCGTTGCCGAATAAATTTTAACAGGAATGTTGACTAAACCGAAGCCAATGGCGCCGTTCCAAATTGCTTTCATTGTCTTACGTTTTTAAAAATCAAGCAATTAACATGCCGTTGGAGGCTCATGTGGTACCTTTAATAGGCTTTTTGTCAAATGACAATTGTTTTTAGCCCGGACTTTTATACCTTTATATTTCCGTAATCTGTGGTTACAAAAAATATGGAAGAACTTTTTAATTATATCAAAAAATTCGGGACGCTTAATCCTCAGGATGAACTTTTAATTGCTGAAGGAATTCAGGAAATTACTGTGAAGAAAGGAGAACCTTTTATAGAAGCAGGAAAGGTGAGCCAAAGAATTGCTTTTGTGAAAGAAGGGGTCTTCCGGTCTTTGTATTATAATAAACAGGGAGATGATTTTACCAGGTATTTCATCTATGAAGGAAGATTTATCGGAGATTTTCAGGGGTTTACCGATCAGCTGCCTGCTCACGAAGATATCGAAGCTATTACCGATGCCGTATTGCAGGTGATAGATCTTAAGCATTTTAAAATACTGGAAGAGAAAATAACAGTCTGGCCGGTTTTATTTGCAAGAATCCATGCTTTTGTTGTGGAAAATAAACTGAAGGTAGCGAGCATCATGCTGAACCAGGATGCAAAATCACGTTATATTCACTTTTTAAATCATTATCCAGGTCTTGCCAACAGGGTTCCGCAATCTGTGCTGGCATCTTATCTTGGTGTGACGCCTTCTTCATTGAGCAGGATTAGGAGAAATATAGTCTAGAAATTATTAATGATAAATGATAATTGATCAATGATGGTTTTTAGTCATTAATACATTTTACTTTGTACAATTGAGTTCCTTTTTGTCAAATGACAATGGTCTTTCTTATTGACTGTCATAGCTTTGCTACATAAAATTTAAAGTGCGAATATGGATATTGTATTAGGATTACAATGGGGAGATGAAGGTAAAGGAAAGTTTATTGATCTTATCAGTGAAAATTACGACATTACAGCTCGTTTTAATGGCGGATCTAATGCTGGACACAGTATTGAAAGAAACGGACGCAGAATAACGCTTAAAATGATTCCTTCGGGAATCTTTATGAACGGGGTGCAGAATGTGATTGGAACGGGAACTGTTCTGGATCCGGTAAGTTTTAAAAAAGAAATAGCAAATCTTAAGACATTTGATACTACTGTTCAGCCGGAAAACAATGTGGTTATTTCATTGAAAGCTCACTTTGTATTGCCTACTCATAAACTTTTGGATGTTTTTATGGAAGAAAGCCCGGATTATACAACTATCGGGACAACGAAAAACGGGATTGCACAGGCATATTCAAATAAAATTTTACGACAGAATGTGAGAGTGGGAGATATGTTTGCCCCGGATTTTAAAAGCAGAGTGAAGCATATTTTGGAAAGAGATTATAAAATGCTTGCAGCAGGAGGCGTGGAACTTCCTTCTCTGGAGGAAATAAGTAATGAATTTTTTGAGGCTGTAGACTTTCTGAAAACATTTAAATGTACTGAAACAGAAATATATTTAAACAATGCGCTGGCAGAAGGAAAGAAAATATTAGCGGAAGGATCCCAGGCTGCAATGCTGGATATTGACCACGGAACTTATCCTTATGTGACCTCTTCTTCAACTACGGCTTCCGGTGCGAGCAGTGGGTTAGGTATCTCACCGAAAAAGATCGGTGAAATATTTGGAATCGCTAAAGCATATTGTACAAGAGTGGGAAACGGAGTATTTCCAACAGAATTATTTGATGAGTTAGGTGAAGAAATCAGAACAAAAGGAAATGAGTTTGGTTCCAATACCGGACGTCCGAGAAGAACAGGCTGGTTAGATTTACCTGCTTTAAAATATGCTGTAATGATCAACGGAGTTACTCAGTTGGTTCTGACTAAAGCTGATGTTTTAAGCGGTCTGCCATCTGTAGCGGTTTGTACCCATTATGAACTGGAAGATGGAAATACAGTTGAGGTTTCGGGATTACTTCCTGAAAACGGAAAGCCTGTACTAAAATGGATGAATGGATGGAATGCTGATTTTTCCACAATGAAAAGTCCTTCGGAGCTGCCAAAAGAAGTGAATGAGTTTCTATCATTTCTGGAAACAGAATTAGGTATTCCGGTGGCTTATCTTTCGACAGGACCGGGAAGGGAGCAGATGTTGAAAATGATTTAACAGGAATTATATAAAAACAAAAGAGGTTAGGAAATGTATTTTCTAACCTCTTTATTTATGTAAAAAAGTTTAGTTAACTTTTGTAAGGATAAAGCGTTGTTTTGTGGAAGGCTGAACCGTTTGATCCGTAGTGCCGATTACAATAGGAGTAAGATTGGTTGTTAAGCCATCCTTTACTTCTAATCTCAATGCTGGAGCATTCTTGGGAGCGAATCCAAAACCATTGTTTCCCAGATTGAATAATAACCATTTCTGAGAATCTGTATTAGAATTGGTTCTTAATTCAACAGCTGTTCCATTTGTTATCCCGTTACCTTTTACGGTTAACACCTTTGCAGGATCTAATATAGATTTGATGATATAATATCCATGATCTGATTTGCTGAAAGTAAATTTCTGGTTATTCCCTGTAGAAGCTGAATACAGAATGATACTGGTACCATCCGTAGTGGAACTCCCGGTAATATCTACATTTTTATCATTCGCTAAAGCTGTTCTCATTGTATAAGTTCCGTTGATTGCTGAAGTGGCATTCACAGGTCCGTACAAATGATTTATTCCTGCATAATCACCGGCAGACAATCCTGTTCTTTGCTTGGTAAAGGTGGATCCGTCCAGCTTAGTCATTACAGGCTGGCTTGAGTCTATGGCAAAGTCTGTAGACTGATACATCATCACTGAACCGAAATCAAATGCCCCGTGTCCTGCGTAATCATTGTAAAGGTTGAAGTTATGACGGCTGCCTTCCACGGCTTTGTTAACATCTACAATAATATACTGATCTCTGTCCGGACGGCACTGTTCATGCATGATTCCCATTGAGTGCATTATTTCGTGGGCGATAATCGCAGGATAAGTAATATTATAAATCTTAATACCATTCACTCTGTTTTTTTGCCATCCAAGTGGTGAGCTGTTGCTTGTTGTATAAGTAAAGGTGATATATTCTGTCTGATTGGTACGTTCAACAAACTGCATGCTGGTTTGGGAAGAGATCATATCAAACGCTTTGTTGATATTGGTAAGGAATGTATTGTAATTCTGGGTACTCAGACTTCCCTGGCTGGGTAATGTATAATAAACCGTTGCATTCGGCCAAGTCTTAATAAAAGAGCTTACAATGGTGCTTTTCTCAGCTGTTGACATTTCAGAATTGGCTTGCATCTTTAATTTGTCAAACTGCTCAGCACTAATAGTAATATCATCTGCATAAAAATATTCACCATTTACTTCATTAACATACGTGTATTTTCCGTTAATTAATAATTTGTGAATCTTTGCATTGTCAAGTTTTGTGGTTGTTTGGTTTATTGAATCTGCCTGTGTATTTTCAATATCCGATCTACATGAATTCAATGCCAGAATAAGGCATACTGATAAGAGTAATAGTTTGCTTTTCATATTATTTAATATTGGTTTGGTGATCAGATTAAATATGAACAGCTATATTATTACCCTACGCAAAAGATTATAAAATTAATCAAATCCTGAGTTTTGATTAAGACCTCATTATAATTCAGCTGTATGGTGTAAATATATTAATAAAAGATTATGTTTGTATATAACATAATATAATGATTGTTTTGTTGTGTTTTTATTTTAAATGTGTATTAATTTCGATAATTTAATGTTTTTGTATTAATTTTTACTATCAAATTTCAAATTAAGTTATTTCACCAATAATTGATATGATAGCCAAAACAGTACTTTATACTAGCATAAAGTTTATTCCATTAAAAAATTAATGGAGTGTGCTGAAATTTAGGATATAAAAAAAGCGGGGCAAATACCCCGCTTTAATTTATGCTTTTAAGTTCAATTGTAATTCCAGTTCATCGAGCTGTGCATCAGCAATCGATGCCGGTGCGTCAATCATTACATCTCGTCCTGAATTATTCTTAGGGAATGCGATATAATCTCTGATGACTTCGTTTCCGTCAAGGATTGCTACTAAACGGTCAAACCCGAATGCCAGACCTCCATGTGGCGGTGCTCCGTATTTGAATGCATTCATCAGGAATCCAAACTGGGCTTCTGCCTCTTCTCTGGTAAATCCTAATAAATCAAACATTCTGGACTGCAGTTCTCTGTCAAAAATTCTGATAGATCCACCTCCGATTTCGTTTCCGTTCAGAACCATATCATAAGCGTTGGCTCTTGCTTTTCCAGGATCTGTTTCCAATAAGTGGATATCTTCCGGTTTTGGAGAAGTAAACGGGTGGTGCATTGCATGGAATCTTTCAGTATCTTCATCCCATTCCAATAGCGGGAAGTCAACAACCCAAAGTGGTGCAAATACATTTCCTTTTCTTAATCCCAAACGGTTCCCAAGTTCCATTCTTAAAGCAGAAAGCTGGGCTCTTACTTTGTTTTCGTTTCCGGAAAGAATCAACATTAAGTCTCCTTCTTTAGCTCCGAATTTTTCGATGATTTTTGTTAAATCTTCTTCGTTGTAGAATTTGTTTACCGATGAGGTTTTTACTCCATCATTCTGGAATTTAGCCCAAACCATCCCTGAAGCTCCAACCTGAGGGCGTTTCACCCAATCAACAAGCTCATCGATCTGTTTTCTTGTATAGTCTGCGCATCCTTCTACATTGATTCCGACTACTAATTCTGCATCATCAAATATTTTAAAGTCTTTTCCTTTTACCAGCTCATTTAGTTCTACGAACTCCATTCCGAAACGGATATCCGGTTTGTCATTTCCGTATTTTCTCATCGCATCTGCGAAAGTCATTCTTGGAAAATCTCCGAATTCCTGACCTGTAATATCTTTTATCAGAGTTTTAGTCATTCCCTCAAATACGGTCATGACATCTTCCTGCTCTACAAAAGCCATCTCACAGTCGATCTGTGTAAATTCCGGCTGTCTGTCTGCTCTTAAATCCTCATCACGGAAACATTTTACAATCTGGAAATACTTATCCATTCCACCTACCATCAATAGCTGTTTGAAAGTTTGAGGAGACTGTGGCAATGCATAAAACTGTCCCGGATTCATTCTGCTTGGTACAACGAAATCTCTTGCTCCTTCCGGAGTAGACTTGATCAGAACAGGGGTTTCCACCTCAATGAAACCTTCCTCGGATAAATAATTTCTTACTTTTTGTGCCATTTTGTGGCGGAAGATCAGTTTATCTTTTACCGGATTTCTTCTGATATCCAGGTAACGGTATTTCATTCTTAATTCCTCACCTCCGTCTGTTTCATCTTCAATAGTGAAAGGGGGAAGCTGAGAATCATTCAGAATAGTCAGTTTTTCTACCAGAATTTCAATTTCTCCTGTTGGAATATTAGGGTTTTTGCTTACTCTTTCAATAACTCTTCCGGTAGCCTGAATTACAAATTCACGGCCCAGTTTTTTAGCCTCTTCCATCAGTTGTGCAGAAGAGCGCTCCTGGTCAAAAACCAGTTGGGTAATTCCGTAACGATCTCGAAGATCTACCCAAATCATAAATCCTTTATCACGGATAGTTTGTACCCATCCTGATAGTGTAACTTCTTCATTCAGATTTTTCAGAGATAGCTCTCCGTTGGTGTGCGATCGAAACATAATTATTTGTTTAAAGTTCAATGTTTAAGGTTCAATTCCGAACCTTGAATTTTTCGTTGGCAAAGATAAGATTTTTGCAGGTTTTATAAATAAAAAAAACTTCCTTTCGGAAGTTTCGTATGTTGTTTTCAGGTTTTTTAATTTCTATTACCCCCTTTTTCTGTCAGAATTTTCTTTATTTCTTCAGTACCTTTTGTATCATCAGCTACTTCAAGAGGTGTTTTGTTCTGACATTTTTTATTAACATTGGCCTTGTTGTCCAAGAGGAAATTTATAATATTCTTTCTATCAGACATTACACTAAAACCAAGAGGTGAATAAGCTATGTTTCCAACGAGGAAGCATTTGTTGTAATCTCCCGGGGCAAACTGTTTTTTAAATATTGCCACATCATCAGAATAGATGGCTTTCATCTTTTCCTGAGTCATTTTCTGAGCAGAAAGCATGCCGCCAGACAATAAGATTCCAAATAGAAAGGTTGTAGAGATTATTTTTTTCATAAGGATACTTTTTTAAGAATATACAAATCTAAATTAAATTTTATTACCAATTGCTAAGTTTTGATAATAATTATCGTTCTATTAATCAGATTATTCTCGTATTAATTATAGAATTGTAAAACTGCTGTTTAGAATGTCATCAATTTAAAATTACTCCAAAAGCTTAATGATTTCAGGTTTCTCAATATTTTCGGGTATAATCCGCAGTTGTATCACTGATAGATGACTGATACTCTTTCAAAGCTTACCATATCACGCTATGCTTTTATTATAATTTTGATTTTCTTATAAGAACAATCTTATTAAAAACTTTTCATATGCCAACTTTTAATTGCATTTGAATGAATACTTTTGCTAAGTAAACTAAAAGAAATCATGACAAAATATGTTGAATTTTTGAAAAAAGCATTCAGTGGCGAAGAAACTGATTTCACGAAGGTGAATATCAGAAGTGCTGTATTGCTTTTAGCGATTCCCATGATGCTGGAGATGGCTATGGAATCCGTATTTGCCCTTGTTGATCTATATTTTGTCGGACATTTAAAAGAAAGTGGTTTTGCTATTCAGACCGTGGGACTTACTGAATCTGTACTTTCGGTGATGTATTCTATTGCGATTGGTATGAGTATGGCGGCAACGGCTTTGGTGGCAAGAAGAATCGGGGAGAAAAATCCGGAGCAGGCTTCCAGAAGTGCTGCACAGGTAATGTTAGTTTCATTTGTTATTACTTTTGTTTTAAGTTTACTGGGAGTAATCTATGCTGAGGAAATCCTGATATTAATGGGCTCAAAGCCGGAAGCAGCAGCCTATGGAAAGAATTTTACCAGAATTATGATGAGCAGCAGCACAATTATTATGCTGTTATTTTTAATTAATGGTATTTTCAGAGGTGCTGGAAATGCAATGATTGCTATGAAAAGCTTATGGATAGCGAATATTGCCAATATTATTCTATGTCCAATATTGATAAAAGGATTAGGACCCGTTCCTGCTTTAGGGTTGACCGGAGCAGCTTTGGCAACAACTATAGGTCGAAGTATCGGGGTGATCTACCAGTTGTATCATCTTTTAGTAGCAGATACACAGATCCGTATAAAGATTCCTTATTTTAAACCAAATTATGAATTAATTAAGTCCATTATAAAGATTGCAACTCCCGGAATCTTCCAGTTTGTCATTGCTTCATGTAGCTGGATTTTCCTAGCAGAATTGGTAGCAACTACAGGGGGCGAAAATGCATCCGCCGGCTATCAGACAGCTTTAAGACTGATGATGTTCTTTATGCTTCCTGCCTGGGGACTGAGTAATGCGGCTTCTACACTGGTAGGACAAAATATGGGTGCTAATGAAATGCTGAGAGCAGAGCAGTCGGTAATGAAAACCGTGAAATATAATGTCATCTTTATGCTGATTGTAAGTCTGATTTTTATTTTTATGGGAAATTTTTTAGTTGGTTTCTTCACTCAGGAAACGGCTATCAAAGATTTTGCTAAAAATGCTCTTCAGATCATGAGCACAGGATTTATTTTCTACGGAATCGGGATGGTTATGATTAATGCTTTCAATGGAGCCGGAGATACCTGGACACCTACCTGGGTTAACCTTTTTGGATTCTGGCTGTTTCAGATTCCTTTGGCGTATTTTCTGTCAAAATATTTTGAAATGGGTCCAAAAGGAGTGTTTATTTCAATTCCTGCCGCAGAAACGCTGATTACTATAGTTGCTTTTATCTTATTCAAAAAAGGAAAATGGAAAACAATAAAAGTTTAAATAGGTTGGGTGATGGAAGTTCTAGCAGTCTGAAATAAATCACCGTAGGTAAGAAGAAATAATAGATCTGAAGACAGAAAAATCGAAATAATAACCTGACAGTAATTTCCAGCCTCCTTCTCAGCTTCCTTTCTTATTTTATAAAACTTTAACAGCTTCATTAGTTGGATTTTAGCGTTGTATTTTCTAAATTCGTAATTAACAAATACATAATTACTATGGGAAAAGGAGACAAAAAATCAAGAAGAGGGAAAATCAATTCCGGAAGTTATGGTAAAAGAAGACCTAAGAAAACCTCAAAATCTTTTACAGCTTCAGAAGAAAAATCTAAAAAATAATTTTCATAAAAAAAGACCGAAGATCATGTCTCCGGTCTTTTTTTATGAAAATTAAATTAATTATTTACCTCCAAGTATATTACCAAGGATGCTGCCTAGGCCGCCACCTCCTTGTTGTTGGTTTCCACCGCCACCCAATACACTTCCAAGTATATCGTTCAGTGGATTTCCGGATGATTGAGACTGTGTTCCACCTCCTAAAACACTTCCAAGAATGTCATTCAAAGGATTAGATTGCTGAGCTTGAGCCTGGCTGGAAGCGTTCCCAAGGATTCCTCCTAAAAGATCTCCAAGACCACCTGCACCTACATTACTCTGCTGTTTCTGCTGGCCAATGTAACCCATTACCACAGGGGCTAACATCGCAAGAATAGGACCTATTTTGTCTATTGATATTCCTGTGTTTTGTGACAATTGGTTTTCAACAGTACTTTTTTGTCCGCCAAAGATATGATCCAGGATAGATCCGCCTTCAGCCTGTCTTGCTTCAATCTGAGAAGCGTCATTTAAAATACTTCCATTGTGGTCTTTATCTAAAGCATTATTTAAAGCTTCTGCTTCTTTAGCGTCCTGAGATTTATTTCTAAGATAAGAAATAATAAGAGGGGTAGCTACTGCTAATAGGGCGATTACCTGGTTTTTGCCGATTCCGAATTTGTTTTCAGCCTGTTCAGCAACCTGGTTGCCTGTGTTCCCTGTAAGTAGGTCGATTAAACTCATTTTTTGTGTTTATTTAGTATTAAGTAAACCAAAGTTATCAAAAAATATGCCTCGCGAAATGACCTGCTTTCATAATTATTGTTAAAGTTTTCTGATAACGTTTCAGAAGACCTTAGTTTTTGATAATAGGCACATTAGAACAGGCTTCTCCGAACATCAGAGATTTTACAATTGGTTTTAACTGTTCTACCAGTTCTATATATGCATTTTCAGGAATATCTTTATCTGAACAGCCTTTTACCAGAACTCTTTTGCCTCTCATTTCCTCAAAATCATGGGTCTGGATAGCATTGTGCATTAAAATAACATCAAGGTCCTCACGACTTCCAAAGACTATTTTTTTTGCAACATCAGTAAGTTTTGCTGTCAATACAAAATAAGCCCAAAGCGGGATGATTGTATCTACCGAGTTATAAATGTATATATAAGAGTCTTTATATAGTTCAGTATCTATTGCCTCTACCTTTTCACGAAAATCTTTTTCTTTCAGGATCATTTCCTGGAAAAGAAAATCTTTAAGATCAATTCCCTTTCTTTCTCCTTTTGGAAGTAAAGTGGCAAGGTCAAAATTGATAAGGCCGCTTTCAGCAACTTTATTCCGGATTTCAAATTCTTCTGACATTTTTTATCATTATCTTTGAACAAATTTACGAATTAAGATCATATCTATTTTAATTTGTTCTCTATCCTTACTATAGAAATGAAGTATTATATTATTGCAGGAGAAGCTTCTGGTGATTTACACGGAAGCAATTTGATGAAAGCCTTAAAACAAAAGGATCCGAATGCGGAATTCAGGTTTTGGGGTGGTGATCTGATGAAAGCTCAGGGCGGAACACTGGTGAAGCATTACCGTGATCTTGCTTTTATGGGATTTCTGGAAGTGGTGATGAATCTCAGAACCATTCTGAATAATATTAAATTCTGTAAAGAGGATATCCAAAAGAACAGACCTGATGTTTTGATTTTAGTAGATTATCCTGGTTTCAACCTGAGAATTGCAAGATTTGCCAAAGAGCTTGGGATCAAAGTAGTTTATTATATTTCGCCGCAGCTTTGGGCATGGAAAGAAGGGCGTGTAGAAATTATCAAAAAGTATGTGGATGAAATGATGGTGATTCTTCCTTTTGAAGAAGATTTTTACAGAAAACATGGAGTTCATTCCCATTTTGTAGGGCATCCTTTGCTGGATGCTATTTCGGATCTGCAGGAAATCAGTATTGAAAAATTCAAATCAGATAATGGTCTGAACGAAAAAGAAATCATTGCGCTTTTACCGGGTTCCAGAGAACAGGAAGTGGAAAAGATGCTTGAAATAATGCTTTCCGTAAGACCACATTTTAAAAACTATCAGTTTGTAATTGCCGGAGCACCGAGTCTTCCTAAAGAATTTTATCAGAAATATGTGGATGAGAATGTTCATTTTGTATCCAATAAAACCTATGATCTGCTGAGGTGTTCCAAAGCAGCTCTTGTGACTTCCGGAACAGCTACCCTGGAAACGGCACTGTTGAATATTCCTGAGGTAGTTTGCTATCGTGGAAGCAAAATTTCCTATGCCATTGCGAAAAGATTAGTGAAAAACATCAATTATATTTCTCTGGTTAATCTTATCATGGACAGAGAAGTGGTGAAAGAACTTATTCAAAATGATCTGAATACGAAAAACCTGGTAGAAGAACTCAATAAAATTATATCAGGTGAAAAAAGAACACAGGTTCTGAATGATTACGAACTTTTGAGAGAAAAGCTTGGTGGAAAAGGCGCCAGTGATCATGCTGCTGAGGTAATATTGAAAGTATAGTCTTTCCGGGATTTTTTGAGAATTTAATCTACTTTTTTTACTATGAATTATTGTAACCGTCTTCTGTTATTATTGGTATTCACCTTGTTTTTCTCGAAAAATGCTGCTCAAGAGGGTAGCCCAAGAGACAAAGTTCAGATATTCTACTACGGGTGGTACGGAAATCCTGAAACGGACGGAAGTTATCAGCATTGGAACCATGAAATTCTTCCTCACTGGAGCAATCCGAAGTGGAATAATCTTGGGCACCACAAAGGTGGAGATGATATCGGGGCTAATTTTTATCCTGCGCTTGGAAATTATAGTTCCAATGACACAAAGATCATTGAAAAACATATGAAAATGATCAAAGAATCCGGAGTGGGAGTGGTAGTTGTGAGTTGGCTGGGAAAAGATTCGTTTACAGATAAAAGTCTTATCAAATACCTTGATATTGCGGATCGGTTTGATTTAAAAATCGCATTTCACATTGAGCCATTTTATAAAAATACTTCAGAATTAAAAGAACAGCTTTCTTATCTCGTAAAAACATATTCTGGTCATCATGCTTTCTATAAAAAAGATGGAAAGCCATTGTTTTATGTCTACGACAGTTATAAAATTCCTAAAGAAGAATGGACTAAAATGTTAGCCAAAGACGGAGGGAAAACGGTTAGAAATACAGAACTGGATGCGCTTTACATTGGATTATGGGTAGAGAAAGATGATGCAAAATTTTTTGATTCATCCGGCTTTGATGGTTTCTACACCTATTTTGCCAGTGAAGGATTTGTATACGGAAGCACTGTTGCTAACTGGAATTTTATGGCCAGCTATGCTAAAGATCACAATATGATTTTTATTCCTTGTGTAGGACCTGGTTATTCCGATACCAGAATACGTCCATGGAACGAAGCCAACTTCAAAAGCAGAAACAATGGAAAGTATTACGAGAACATGTTTGATGCTGCTATCAAAGTAAATCCGGATTTCATTGGAATCACATCCTTCAACGAATGGCATGAAGGAACGCAAATAGAACCTGCTATTCCTAAAAAAGCGGGAGATTTCAAATATGAAGATTATGGGAAAGATCCATTGTTTTATATCAAAGAAACGAAGCGTTTAACGGATAAATTTCTGATAAAGAGATAACCTACTTTCAAACTTTAATTTCATAGCAAAAAATCAAGTGTTCTGTTGATGTCTTTGATAGGTCGTAAAGTGCTTATTTAGTTATTCGAGAGATAATATTTCATTGATTAATTATCTATTTTACAGGGATAATTAATTGAATTTGCATAAACAGCCTCTACTTATTCTGGTGATCTGTTTTATTCTTGGAATTCTTTTCCAGGAGAAAATGATATTGGCAGGCATTACATTTTATCTGATTATTGTAATATGTCTGATCATGCTGGCTGCAATATGTTTTCATTCTTATTTTTTACATAAAATCAAAACTTTTTTGCTTGGACTCCTGTTTTTTGGAGCAGGGATTATTCTTCATTTTTACAATACTTTTTCAGATGCTTCTTCATTTGTAAATAAAAAACAAACGGTTACTTTTAAAATCTCTCAAAAATTAAATACCACTGAAAAATATAAGAAATATGAAGGAACAGGACAGATTGGAAATATAAACTTTAATTCAGTTTTTTATGTTCCCAAGGATAGTAAAGAGCTGGATTTTGTTCACTACTACAAGGCTGATGCTTATATTATACAGCCTAAAGCGCCTCAATATGATTTTCAGTTTGAATATAAAAAGTACCTGAAGCGAAAACATATTGAATATCAATCTTATGTTTCAAAAGAAATTCAATCTACAGAACGGGATGACTTAACTCCAACAGATAAGTTACAGCAATATAGATTTAAGGTTCTCAAAAATATCGCTAAAACCGGAATGTCAGATAAGACTAAAGAATTCTTAAAAGGAATCATTCTGGCAGATCGTACTGAGATTGATGCAGGTACTGTGCAGGATTTCAATAAATCAGGAATGGTTCACTTTCTCGCTATTTCCGGAACTCATATTGTCGTTATTTTCGGGATGTTTTATTTTTTGCTGATTCGTTTTATTTCCTTGAAATTCAGAAAATATGCAGTCATTTTAAGCTTGGTTTTTATTTGGCTGTTTGCTGCTTTTATCGGATTTGGAAATTCAGTCATGCGGTCCTGTATCATGCTGAGTGTTTATTTTATTTTTGTATTGCTTCAGCGGAAACCTGACCTGCTTCATTCATTATCTTTATCTGCTTTTTTTATTCTGATTGGAGACACACAGCAGTTTTTTGATGTAGGATTTCAGCTTAGTTTTCTTGCCGTTTTGGGAATTT
This sequence comes from Chryseobacterium indologenes, assembly GCF_018362995.1. Classification (NCBI taxonomy): domain Bacteria; kingdom Pseudomonadati; phylum Bacteroidota; class Flavobacteriia; order Flavobacteriales; family Weeksellaceae; genus Chryseobacterium; species Chryseobacterium indologenes. The sequence goes on along the minus strand of NZ_CP074372.1, from coordinate 2,823,805 downwards.
TTTGGCTGAATCAGCCTCTCCTGAAATATTTTCCAAAACAGGATAATTATCTTAAAAAACTCCTGTTTAATACCATTACAATATCTTTATCTGCGCAATTGGCAACACTTCCTTTGGTGCTGTATTATTTTCATCAGTTTTCATTCATTTCAATCATTGCCAATATTGTTATAGTTCCTTTTTCAGAAATAATCATCGTTTTTTCATTCCTGATGACCGCCTTAATTTCTTTTGAGATTGATTTTGAATTGATGAATGTGATATATGATTTTGTTATTCAGATCTTGTTGAAAATGATCCATTGGTTTGCTGAGGTTGATGTGCTGTTCTTTGAAAACATTCCAATGAACGGATTAGAGGTGCTTTCATTGTTTGTGATTGTTTATTTATTAAGATCAGTTGTCTTAAAATTCAATGTTAAAAACTCTTCGGGGTTGATTATGGCTGTCATTGCATTTCTGATCATAAGAACGGGTAGTAATATCTTTGAAAATCAAAAAGAAGAAGTGCTGATTCATACATTCGGCAAAAACAATATTATTTCAATAAAAAGTGGAGAGAAGGCCTGTTTCTGGATTTCAAATATGGAAAATAAAGACAAGGTTTTACAGTTTGTTGTGAAGCCTTACTGCTCTTCACGGAGAATACATGATTTTGAGCTTAAAACCATTTCAAATTCAGTTCAAAAAGTAGCTTTCAGGAATAGGATTTATGATTTGAAATAACGGTCATAATTTATGTGTTTTCCTGTATTTATAATGTATAGAATTCTTATTTAGAAAGATTACAAACTGTCTATTTGTGAGATTTCTCACTTTTCGATATTGTTAAACTTTCTTAATTTTGTAGAAATTCAAATTTAAACTTATATGGCAGGTTTAACGAGTTCTACGATAGGTAGAAAATATGCTATGGCATTATCAGCTCTATTTTTGCTGATTTTTCTTATACTGCATTTGACGACCAATTTGTTATCAGTTCTGAATAAGGATGCTTTCAATACAGCATCTGATTTTATGGGCTATAATCCTTTTGTGCAGTTCTTAATGCAGCCTATTCTTGGTTTTGCAGTAATTTTCCATTTCATTATGGGATTTGTGCTTGAGATCAAGAATAATAAAGCGCGTCCGGTAAAGTATGCAGCAAACAATGCAGCAGTGAATTCCTCATGGATGTCCAGAAATATGATTATTTCAGGAGCTGTTATTTTAGCTTTCTTAGCGCTTCACTTATATGATTTCTGGCTTCATGAAATGAATTACAAGTATGTGGAAGGATTAACTCCAGATGCAGAACGTTTCTGGCCGGAACTTCATGAGAAGTTTGCTGATCTTTGGAGAGTGGCTTTGTATGTGATCTCTTTTGTTTTATTAGGATTGCACCTGGCTCACGGATTCCAGTCTTCATTCCAGTCTATCGGAGCAAGACATCCAAAATATACGCCGGTGATCAAAGCTTTCGGGAAATGGTATTCAATCCTTATTCCTGCAGGATTTATCATCGTTGCAGTTTTTCATTTTATAACTCAATAATATCAATATACTAGTATGAGTAAATTAGATTCAAGAATTCCAGCGGGTCCTCTTAAAGACAAGTGGAAAAATCATAAAGACCATATGAACCTTGTTGCACCAAACAACAGAGATAAGATTGATATTATTGTTGTAGGTACAGGTTTGGCAGGAGGTTCTGCTGCAGCTACATTAGCTGAACAAGGATACAACGTGAAAGCGTTCTGCTACCAGGATTCTCCAAGAAGAGCACACTCTATTGCTGCTCAGGGGGGGATCAACGCAGCTAAGAATTACCAGGGAGACGGAGACTCTACTTACAGATTATTCTATGACACCATTAAAGGTGGTGACTATAGAGCAAGAGAGGCCAACGTTTACAGATTAGCTGAAGTTTCTGCAAATATTATTGACCAGTGTGTTTCCCAGGGGGTTCCTTTCGGGAGAGATTACGGCGGTCAGTTAGATAACCGTTCATTTGGTGGGGTTCAGGTAAAAAGAACTTTCTACGCAAAAGGACAAACAGGACAGCAGTTATTATTAGGAGCATATTCTGCAATGAGCCGTCAGATCGGTAAAGGAAGAATCAAGATGTATAACCGTCATGAAATGCTTGACCTTGTGATTGTTGACGGTAAAGCAAGAGGGATTATCGCAAGAAACCTTGTAACAGGTGAGATCGAAAGACACTCTGCTCATGCCGTAGTTATTGCATCAGGAGGATACGGAAACGTATATTTCCTTTCTACCAATGCAATGGGATCAAACGTTTCTGCAGCATGGAAAATTCACAAAAAAGGAGCTTACTTCGCAAACCCTTGCTACGTACAGATTCACCCTACTTGTATTCCTGTTCACGGAACACAGCAGTCTAAACTGACTTTGATGTCTGAATCATTAAGAAACTCCGGAAGAATCTGGGTTCCTAAAAAGATTGAAGATTCAGTAGCAATCAGAGAAGGTAAATTAAGACCTGAAAATATTAAAGAAGAAGATAGAGATTACTATTTGGAAAGAAGGTACCCTGCGTTCGGTAACCTTGTGCCTAGAGACGTTGCTTCAAGAGCAGCTAAGGAAAGATGTGACGCTGGATTTGGAATCGAAAATAATGATACTCAGGAAGGAGTTTACCTGGATTTCTCTACAGAGATCATGAAAAAAGGTAAAGAATCCGCTATCGAAAAACATATTCATAATCCAACAGATCAGCAGATTTATGATTTAGGTAAGAGCTGGGTAGAGGAGAAATACGGTAACTTATTCGTAATGTACGAAAAAATTACAGCTGACGATCCTTATAAAACTCCAATGAAGATCTATCCTGCAGTTCACTACACAATGGGTGGTGTATGGGTTGATTATAACCTTCAGTCTACAATCCCTGGATGTTTCGTAATTGGTGAGGCTAACTTCTCAGATCACGGTGCGAACAGACTTGGTGCTTCTGCATTGATGCAGGGTCTGGCTGACGGATATTTCGTGCTTCCTTATACGATTGCAGATTACCTTTCTGCAGACATCAGAACAGGAACTATTCCTACCAATACAGGAGCGTTTGACGAGGCTGAAAAAGGAATTAAAGAAAAAATTGATTTCTTCTTAAACAATAAAGGAACTCATTCCGTAGACCACTTCCATAAGCAATTAGGAAACATCATGTGGAATAAAGTAGGAATGGGAAGAACTCCTGAAGGACTGAGAGAAGCAATTAAAGAAATTGAAGAAGTAAGAAACGATTTCTGGAAAAATGTAAAAGTACCGGGAGAAGGAGAAGGGATGAACACTGAGCTTGAAAAAGCATTCAGAGTGGCAGACTTCCTTGAACTTGGGCAACTAATGGCTATCGATGCACTACACAGAAACGAATCTTGTGGTGGACATTTCCGTGAAGACCATTCAACTCCGGACGGAGAAGCGGAAAGAGATGACGTAAACTACAAATACGTCGGAGCTTGGGAATATCAGGGTAACGATATCAACGCTGAAGTGTTGCATAAAGAAGAGCTGATATATGACAACATCGAGGTTAAAACTAGAAGTTATAAATAATCTCCAACCTAAAATATAACATTATGAGTGCAAAAAAAGGCTTACATCTTACGCTGAAAATTTGGAGACAAAAAAATAGTAAAACTAAAGGTCAGTTTGAGACCTACAAAATATCAGATGTATCTACAGATTCTTCATTTTTGGAGATGCTGGATATCCTGAACGAAAATTTAATTAACGAAGGAAAAGAACCTATCGCTTTTGACCACGACTGTCGTGAAGGAATCTGCGGTATGTGTTCCCTTTACATCAATGGTAGAGCTCACGGGCCGGATACAGGTATCACTACCTGCCAGCTTCACATGAGAATGTTCAAAGATGGAGAGACTATCGTTATTGAACCTTGGAGAAGTGCTGCTTTCCCTGTTATCAAAGACTTGATGGTAGATAGAAGCGCATTTGACAGAGTAATGGCAGCAGGAGGTTTCATTTCTGTGAATACTTCTGGAAATACATTGGATGCTAATGCAATTCCGGTTCCGAAAGAAGATGCAGACAGAGCAATGGATGCCGCTGCTTGTATTGGATGTGGAGCTTGTGTGGCGACATGTAAAAACGGATCTGCTATGCTGTTTGTAGGAGCGAAAGTTTCTCAGTATGCATTACTTCCTCAAGGTAGAGTAGAAGCTAAGAGAAGAGTTCTGAACATGGTGAAAGCTATGGATGAAGAAGGTTTCGGTAACTGTTCGAACACCGGCGCATGTGAAGTAGAATGTCCTAAAGGTATTTCTCTTGAAAACATCGCAAGAATGAACAGAGAATACATGGCTGCTCTTGTAGATCAAGGATAGAATTGATTCAAATACATAAAAATCGCCTTCATTTTTGGAGGCGATTTTTTTATGAATGGCATTACCCTGTTAAAGTTTGTTAACTTATTGATGGATTTTAGTCATTCTTTATTTAATAAGTATATATTTGAAGGGTATTTGAATCGTTTTTTTTAACTTTCAAATACAGTTTGCTATTCCAAAAGAGATGGATAAAATAACTAGAAATGTCCCTTTTGAACAGCAGGAATAAAATTTTCAAAAAAAATAATTAGTGTGAATTAGCAAGCCCTAAAAAGCGTATTTTTGTGTAATATTAAAAATTGAAATGAAAAAATATCTTTTATTGTTTATCATCACAGCTTTTGTGATGTCTTGTTCAAAAAAAGTAGAAGTAAAAGGAAAAATTACTGGAAGCTCACCACTGGAAAGAATCGAATTTGTAGAAGCTTCAGGAGTAGGAACCCTGCCTTTAATTAATATTGGTTTAGATAAAGACGGAAACTTTTCAGGAAGTTTTGATGCTCCTAAGGACGGTATGTACGTGATCAACTATGCGGGCAGACAAAGCCTTATCTATCTTGAAGGAGGACAAAAAGTGAATATTTCAGGAAACGGAGCTACTTTCCCAAATGAATTTGTGGTTACAGGAGATGCCAAGAAGAATAATGATTTTCTTACAGCAAGTCAAAAGTTCTTAGCGGAGTACGGTACTAAAGTTAATATAGGTGCTTTGATGGGCGGAGATGAAGCTGCATTCTTGAAAGGGATGCATAAAATTGAAGCAGATATTAATAAAAATGTAGATGATCTTGCTAAGAAAAACAATCCTAGTAAAGCACTTTTGGATTGGAAGAAAAATGACGTAAAAGTTACCATTCTTAATTTGCTTGCCAACTACGAAATGTCTCACGGGCCAATGTCCGGAAATCCATCTTACAAGGCTTCTAAAGCATTAAAAGATTACGAAACTCAGCTGGAAACAGATAAAGATGCGATGGTGAAAACAATCCCTCTTTACAGACAATATCTTCTTGTAAAAATGACTCCTGATTTCCAGAAGTATGCAGAAGCAAACAGCAAGGGAAAAACCGGAATTACAACTTCTGAGATGTTTGCTCAGTATTTAAAAACAAAGAAAGATTTATCTCAGACTGCAAAAGACTATCTTTTGGCATTTGTAATGGCTCAGGCGGATATTCATCCTACAACTCCAGCTGCAAACATTGACAAAATCAAAAAGATCATTGATTCAGATATTAAAGATGCTACCATTAAAAGTGACCTGTTAAAAATGCAGGTAGCTATTACAGGACTTAAAATAGGAGATGTCGCTCCAGAGGCAGCTTTAGCAAAACAAGATGGAAAAGCTTATAAACTTTCTGAAAACAAAGGAAAACCTTATATGTTATTCTTCTATGCTTCATGGAACCCTTATATCAGTGAAGCTACAGTACCTGTATTAAAAGAAGTGGTAAATTTCTATAAATCTAAAATGAATTTTGTATTCGTAAACGTAGACGATACAAAAGATCAGTTTATTAAAACGAGCAATTCTCTTTTAAAAGGAGTTCAGGGAGTAAATGTTTACGGAGAAGGAGGTCTGAACTCTGATATTGCCAAGAAATATGGAGTATACGGATTCAAATTACCTTGCTTTGTGATCATTGATAAAGATGGTAAAATTGCCAGCAGATCATTTGTAAATCTTGGTGAGCAGGAATTGGTAACTATTCTGGATAAGCAGACTGGTCTTTCAGCTCCAAAGGCAGAGCCAAATATGCAGATGCAACCACAATTACAGCTTGATCCTTCTGCAGCTCAACAGCCAGCAAATCCACAGCCGGCTCCAACAAAATAATAAACTTTAACACAGTATAGAAACCTTATCTTCGGATAAGGTTTTTTTTATTGTATTTTTGCAAACTGAAACGTATAGTTTCAATTAGGAAAATAGAAAATTTTAGAATGAGTAGGAAGAAAAAAAGAGATCTGATTCTTGAAAATATAAAGCTATTGACTGCCGGAGCAAAAGGTGTTGCAATAGGAAAGACAGAAGAAGGAAAAGCTGTGATGGTAACAGGCGCAATTCCCGGTGATATTGTCAATGTAAGAGTGAAAAAGGCGAAGTCAAAATATTATGAAGGGGAAGCGGTTGAAGTACTTGAAAAATCACCTTACAGAGTTGATCCTAAATGTATTCATTTCGGGACTTGTGGAGGATGCAAGTGGCAGAACATGAGCTACGAAAAACAGCTTGATTTTAAACAGGAAGAAGTATATAATAATATTAAAAGAATCGGAGGAATTGATAACTTTGAGACAATGCCAATTCTGGGAGCTGAAGAACAGTATTTTTATAGAAATAAAATGGAGTTTTCTTTCTCCAATGCGAGATGGCTTACTCAATATGAAATCAGTTCAGAAGAGAACTTTGGAAGTAAAGATGCTTTAGGATTTCATATTCCTGGAATGTGGAGCAAAATTCTTGATTTGAAAGAATGTTTCCTTCAGGAAGATCCTTCCAACGCAATCAGACTCGCTGTAAAAGAATATGGAGTAAATAACGGCTTGGATTTCTTTGATGTAAGAAATCAAGAAGGTTTTTTAAGAACCTTAATGATGAGACAAAATTCCAGAGGAGAATGGATGGTTCTTTTCCAGCTTTACAGAGAAGAAAAAGAAAACAGAGAAAAACTTTTTGAATTCTTATTAGAAAAATTCCCGCAGATTAGAACATTGGTATATGCTATTAATCCTAAGCAGAATGATTCTATTTATGATTTAAATATCAATGTATATTTCGGAGAAGGTTACCTGATGGAAGAAATGGATGGATTGAAATTTAAAATCGGACCAAAATCATTCTTCCAGACCAACTACAAACAAGCGTTAGAGTTATACAGAAAAACATTAGAATTTGCAGATCTGAAAGGAGATGAAGTAGTGTATGATCTTTATACAGGAACAGGAACCATTGCACAGTATGTGGCGAGAAATGCAAAACAGGTAATCGGAATCGAATCTGTGCAGGAAGCCATAGACGCAGCAATCGAACATGCTGAATTGAATGGTTTGACCAACACAACTTTCTATTGTGGAGATATGAAAAACGTCTTTAATGACGAGTTTTTAGAAAATCATCCAAAAGCAGATGTATTAATTACAGACCCGCCAAGAGACGGAATGCACCAGAAGGTTGTAGAACAGATCTTAAAACTTTCACCTGAAAAAGTAGTTTATGTAAGCTGTAACTCAGCAACACAGGCAAGAGACCTTGCTTTGATGAAAGAACATTATACTTTAGTGAAGATTTTACCGGTAGATATGTTTCCACAAACACACCATGTTGAGAACATCGCGCTGTTGATTAAAAAATAATTTATTTAAATTTGAATTTCAAATCTTAATATGAAATACTTTAAATTTCTCATAGCGATCTGCTTTTTAGGGATGCTTTTTTCCTGCGGGGGAGATGATGATATTTGTGAAAGCGGAGAAGGAACTCCCAGAATGAAGGTTGCTTTCAGATCACTTTCTACCGGAAAAGAGACGACACTTGATACACTCTATGTAGCGGTAGATTACGGAGCAGGAAAAGTAGATCTGGGAAAAGTGGCAAAAATTGATTCCCGGTTAATTCCTTTACGCGTAGACAATTCACCTTATACAGACGTTTATTTTAAACTTACATCTAAGGGGGCAGAATCTAAAGTAAGGATTAATTACAATACAAAGTCAACGTATGTTTCTCCCGGATGCGGAATCAAAAAATCTTATGAGAATTTAACTTCAGAATTAGTAACACCGAATCCTGTTCAAAAGGTGGAAATCGGACAAAATCAAATAGAGAATGAAGACAAGACTAATCTTTACCTTTCTTTTTAGTTTATTTGGAATAATAAGCTGTGCACAGGATAAAAAAAAGGAAGAAGAAAAGAAGGTTCACGAGAAATATGAACCCAATTTTATGGTTGGCCTTGATGTTCTGAATACCGGAGCCGGATTCTTTTCTGACAGAAAACTGTATCAGGGATTTATTTCGTCAAAGATAAAAGGAAATATTCATGCTATTGCAGAGGCGGGTTTTGAAAAGAATGTCTATCAGAAGAATGGTTATGATGCAAAAGCAAGCGGTCCTTTCGTGAAGTTGGGCGCATTCTATATGCTGGCAAAAGATGCGGAGAATGAATTCAACGGATTTTATGCCGGAGGAAAAGTAGCAGGATCATTTTATAATCAGGAGTATATGGCAATTCCTGTTCGTGGATTTGGAGGAAGCAATTCTTCTGAAGCCTTTCCTTCATCCTCACAGTCATCTTTTTGGCTGGAAGGAACATTGGGAGGCAGAGTACAGTTATTTAATTCCAATTTCTATATCGATGTGAATCTTCAGCCAAGATATTTGGTATATACTTCCAAGCAGGATGATATTTCTCCAATGATTGTTCCGGGCTTCGGAAGAAGTTCTTCAAAATTCAATATGGGATTTGCATGGAATATTGCGTATAAGTTTTAGAAATAGTATTTCTTAGTATTTAAAATATATAAAATACAAACTTTAGTTGAGTCTAAAGTTTGTATTTTTTTTAATAGATATGGGTGATGGATGTATTATGTTGAAAAATATTAACTTATTTTATCCATAAGATTTATAAAATAGCTATATTTGGCGGAAATTATAATTGTGTTTTAATTTATGAAAAGAGTATTTACTGCTTTAATGTTTACTTTTATAGGAGGAGCTGTGTTCGGTCAATGGACGCCAACTTCCTTTAAAAAAGGAGACGATAACAAAAGAAGTACAGGATTTAGAGTAGATCAATCCAATGTAAGAGGTAACGGGTACTATAAATTAGACCTGAACTTACTGAGATCTCAGCTGAAGAATGCACAGGAAATGGGTACAAATGCCACTCCTGTAGTGATTTCTCTTCCTACTATGAGCGGGAAGATTGAAAGATTTAATGTATACAGTTTTCCAGTAGTTGTAAAGGAACTGGCGGACAAGTATGAATTAGGATCTTATGTTGGAACAAGTGTAGAAGACCCTACCAAGTATTTAAGATTCAGTATTGCTCCTAATGATTTTCAGTCGATGATCATCCATGGAGATAAATATGAATTTATTGACCCGGCTTCTGCAGATAAAACAGTGTATGCTGTTCATCCTAAAACTAAAAAGGATCAAAGTGGGTTCTTATGTTCTACAGAAGAATCTCCTGTTGCTAAAAAGGAAATAGATGCCTTATTAAAAAACGGGCAATCATTCTCAAATCAGGCTACAACTTTCAACAAGAGTTCTGATAAGAAATACAGAACAATGAGATTGGCCATGTCTGTTACCGGTGAGTATACTCAATATTTTATGGGACTTGCTGGCGTACCTGCTACAGCTACAGATGATCAGAAAAGAGCTCCGGCACTTGTTGCAATCAATAATACTTTAACCAGAGTAAACGGAGTTTTTGAGAAAGATTTTGCATTGCATTTGAATTTGCAGAACTTTCCTGCTGTAATTTATATTGATCCGGCTACAGATCCATATTCTGCTGCTGCTACAGGAGCGGGAGGTGCGTGGAACGGACAACTACAGGCTGCTTTAACAGCTAATGTAGGAGATGTCAACTATGATATCGGACACTTGTTCGGTAAATCAGGTGGTGGAGGAAATGCCGGATGTATCGGATGTGTATGTATCAATCCTACTACTACAGTTCCTAAAGGAAAAGGTTCAGGATTTACTTCCCCGGCAAATGGAATTCCATCAGGTGATAGCTTTGATATCGATTATGTTGCTCATGAGATGGGGCACCAGTTAGGAGCTAACCATACTTTCTCTCATAATATTGAAGGAAGTGGTGTAAATATGGAGCCTGGTTCAGGAACTACCATTATGGGATATGCTGGTATTACTGGTCCTAATACAGATGTTCAGGCTAATTCTGATCCTTATTTCCATAAGGCAAGTATCGGTCAGGTTCAGGCTAACTTAATTGCAAAAACTTGTGATGTAGAAACTACAATTACTAACAATCCACCGGTAATTACGGATCTTCCAACATATACTATACCTAAAGGGACTGCTTTTGTTTTAACAGGTGCTGCTACAGATCCTGAAAGTGATCCAATGACTTATTCTTGGGAAGAAGTTGATAATGCATCAGTTTCTATTAATAAGTTTAACTTAGGAAATACAATGTCTGGAGCTTCATTCAGATCTGCTGTTCCAAGTACGAATCCAGTAAGATACTTCCCGAAATTTACATCTGTAATGAATGGAGTATTAAACAATGCAAATAATACATGGGAGGCGGTATCAACTGTACCAAGAACAACAAACTTTGCATTAACTGTTAGAGATAATAATTCTAATGTGGCTCAACAGCAGTCTGCTTTTAAAGTTCAGACAGTTGTTGTAGGAAATAACGGACCTTTCAGAGTAGCTAACCAATATGCAGATGTGAATACTCCAACTCCGGTTCAATGGATTGTTGCAAATACAAATGCTGCTCCTTATAATGTTACCAATGTAAAGATTGATTATACTACAGATAACGGAACAACCTGGACTGTATTATCAGCATCAACACCTAATGACGGTTCTGAAAACTTTACTTTCCCTTCTTCATTGAATGGTCAGACCATTAAAGTAAGAATTTCTTCAATAGGTAATATTTTCTATGCGGTAGGACCTGTTAGTATTGCACCTCTATCTGCATGTAGCAGTGCTGCTCCAACGAACGTAGTGGTGAGCAATATCACGGTGTCTTCTGCAAGCGTATCATGGATGTCTTATACTGGGGCAACTTACAAAGTACGTTATAGAAAGGTAGGTGCAACTGTTTGGACTGAGGCTGATACCACAGTGCCTTCAATCAACTTAGGTAATCTAATAGATGGTACACAGTATGAAGTTCAGGTAGCTTTGGTTTGCGGTACTACAGTAGGAACATATTCTGCTTCTGTAAACTTCACTACACCACAACTTGCTTATTGTACTGCTTCTACGACTGATGCTAACTATGAGTATATTTCCAATGTAACACTTGCGAATATCAATAATACTTCAGCAAGCAGTACATATACAAACTATACAACAAACACTGCACTTCAGATTAATTTGACAAAAGGGAATGTTTACCCTATGTCTGTTACTGCTAGTAACCCAGATGTTGCTGATTATGATACAGTAGCAGCATTTATTGATTTTAATAAGGATGGTGTTTTCAGCGAAACAGAGAGAGTATTGAATTATCCTGTAGCGCTTACTCCGTCACCAACTGTAGTAACAGGGAATGTTACAATTCCAAATGATGCAGTAGAAGGGCAGCCATTAAGAATGAGAGTCGTATTATTTTATGTAGGAAATACAAATGCAGGCTTATCATTGCCGGCAGATTATCTATGTGGAAATAATTTTGATTACGGTGAAGTTGAAGATTACAACGTAGTTATTACTGGTAACCTTGCTACTTCTGAAACTGCTGTTAAAAATAACGGTATTCAGATTTATCCAAACCCGGTAAGTGATGTTCTAAATGTTACTAAAGTTTCAGATAAAGCTACTTATAAAATCTATAGTGCTGCTGGACAATTAGTAGATAGAGGAAATATCAATAATGGAAAAGTGAATGTTTCAGCTTTAGTTAAAGGTGGTTATGTAATTACAATAGATGATAAAGGAATTGAGCAATTCAAATCTAAATTCATCAAAAAATAAAGATAACCTTTAAATATTAGTAAATCCCCGGGCTGTCCCGGGGATTTCTTTATTTAAAGCATAAGTGGATATATTATTGTGTTTTTACAAAAAAAACCTAAATGCACCTATAAATTAATAACAAAAAATGATTAGATTTGTATGATTAATATTATAATGAAAACATTATGAAGAAATTCTTTACCTCTTTAATTCTGTTTCTCTGTTTGATTTGTACAGGCTTTGTATCCAAAGTCTCGGCTCAGGCAGGACAGATCGGGACAGGAACGGGTACCTCAGTGTATCTCCCCATACGTTCCTATTATGGGTATAGTTATTCCCAGCAGATTTATACTGCTGCGGAGCTTACGACTGCCATAGGTACGTCGAACTATATCACGGCTGTAAAGTTTTATTCCACCACAGTTTCAACATCTCAGGATGTATATAAGGACTGGGTGGTATATATGGGGAACACAACCCAGAATAACTTTGCAACCACAACAAGCTGGGTTCCATTAAATTCTTTGACCAAGGTTTTCGACGGAACTTTACCTAACCTAACAAATGGCAACTGGGTAACACTTCAGTTAGCTACTCCGTTTTTGTGGAACGGAACAGACAATCTTGTGATTGCTGTAAATGAAAAAACTCCAGGTTATTCGTCTTCACCAGGTACAGCTTGGGGATCTTATAATGCAGGAGCAAACAGAGGGATGATCTATTATGAAGATTCTACAAACCCTGATCCTGCAGCACCTCCTGCAGCAAAAGACAGGCTTGCAGATATTCCTAGAATACAGTTGGAAAGCCATCCGCTGCCAGCTTGTTCAACAGCTCCACCTACCAATATTACAGTTACAAACCTGACAACAGCTACAGCTAATGTAGGCTGGTATCTTTCCGCAGGAGCTACGTACGTTGTACGATACAGACCTTTAGCAGGAGGACCTTGGGTGACAATTAACGTAACAACACCTATGGTAGGAAATCAGATCATTACCGGATTAACAGAACAAACAGCATATGAAGTTCAGGTAGCTACTATATGTGGGGGTACTCAGGGAGCATTTTCTTCCAGTGTAAACTTTACAACCCCGGCACTTAGCTATTGTAATTCAGCTGCTACAAGTACTTTTATTGATGGGTATATAAGCCAGGTTTCAGTTAATGCGCAAGGAGCTCCTTCCATGACAAGTAACTCTAATCAAAGTGGTTATACAGATTACAGTACAGATCCTACAAGATTAGTTACTTTGGTAAGAGGTGGTACTGCTACTGTTTCTGTAGCAAAAACATGGCCGGGTTATCAATATAGCTTCTTAACAGGAGTTTGGATTGACTTTAACCGTAATGGTGTTTTTGAAGCATCTGAAAGAGTATTGACTTCTCCAAGTAATACAACAACGCCGGTTACCGCCACATTTAATATACCAAATGCTGCAGGTGGTGCATATACAGGAAACCTTACTACCAGAATGCGTGTTGTAATGAATGAGTATAGTCCTATTAATGCTTGTGGAACATATTCTTATGGTGAGACTGAAGATTATGCCGTTAAACTTATCGATTTATCAGCATGTACTACAGCTCCACCTTCTGACATTCAGGTAAACAATGTAACACCTTCTTCAGCTAACGTTACTTGGACATCAACTACAGGTGCTACTTATATCGTAAGATACAGAGTTTCTCCTTCTGGTGCATGGCAGCAGATTGCTGTAAACACACCTTTGGTGAGTAACCAAATGCTTACAGGGCTATTAGAACAAACAGCATATGAAGTTCAGGTAGCTACTATCTGTGGAGGTACTACAGGTGCATTCTCTCCGAGTGTAAACTTTACCACTCCAGCACTTACTTATTGTACGGCAGGTCCTACAAGTAACACTGCTACTAGTGGATATATTAATAATGTAACTGTTACTCCTACGAATACTCCTATTATGGTAAGTAATTCAGGATCGGATAACTATAAAGATTATACACCAGACCCTACAAGAGTTATTATTTTTGAAAGAGGTTCTGCAAATAATAAAATTTCTGTGAATAAATACTGGCCGGGTTCTCCTACATCTTATGGAGTTTCAGCTTGGGTTGACTTTAACAGAAACGGAACATTTGAAACAAGTGAGAGAATTCTCAATACAACTTATAATACTACTACTCCGGTAACGGCAACTTTTGCTGTACCTACAGTAGCGAGTGGAAATGTATACACAGGAAATCTTCCTACCCGTATGCGTGTCGTAATGAGATATTTTGATAACGCTACCCCTTGTGGAACATTTAGTCAGGGAGAAGTAGAAGATTATGCAGTGAAGTTTGTAGATTCTCAACCATGTTCAACAGCTCCTCCAACGAATATTACAGTAAACAATATTGGTGCAACTACTGCAACAGTATCATGGGTTGCAACTGTAGGAGCTACTTATAATATCAGATGGAGAACTACTCCTGGAGGTGTTTGGCAGACGGCTACTGTGCCAGCGGGTCAAAACTACTATGGAATCACAGGTCTTAGTGAGCAGACGAATTATGAAGTTCAGATTTCTACAACATGTGGAGGTTCTACAGGAGCTTACTCATCATCAGTTACATTTACAACTCCACCGTTGTCTTACTGTCAGATGACAGGTACCGGAACGAATGACCATATTTCGAATGTAACAGTTACCTCTTCGAACCTTGGAGTTCCTCCAATGAACAATACTTCAGTACAGACTAATTATACAAGCTACACAACACCTGAGACTCTTATTACTTTAGATGTTAATTCTCAAAATAATAAAATCTCTGTAGCTAAAGGTTGGACTGGAGCAACAGGAAATGATGCTGTAACAGCATGGATCGATTTTGACAGAGACGGACTGTTTACAGATGCTGAGAGAATTTTAATTTCTCCGGCTAATACAACTACTCCTGTTACGGCTACATTTACCGTTCCTTCAACATCTTATACAGGTCCATTGACTACTACAATGAGAGTTGTACTAAAACGTACAAGTGCTCCTGTAATGTGTCAGAATGCTGTAGATGGAGAGGTGGAAGACTACAGAGTAAGAATCAGACCTTGTAGCAATGCAACTCCAAACTCACCTACATTTACTACTACTCATACAACAGCTACTGTTACAATTACAGGAGCAGGAGTAAGTTATGTAGTAAGATACAGAGTTCAGGGAACAACAGCATGGACATCAGTATATGCTTCTACACAATTAGGAAACCTTCCATTGTTAATTAGTGGATTAACTCCTGCTACTACTTATGAAGTTGAAGTTGCAGCAATTTGTGGAGATGTTGTTGGTACAGCTACTCCAATCAAGACGTTCACAACAAGATGTGATCCTACTCCTCCGAATGTGACGGTAACTAACATTACTCCAACAACAGCATTGATTACATGGGCTCCGCTTGCAGCAAGCTCTACGTATACAATGAGATGGAGAAAAGTAGGTACCACTACATGGAATATTATCAGTTTACCGGCAGCTCCTGCAAATACTTATGTTTTAGGAAGTGTAACTCCATTAGAGCCATACACTACTTATGAAGTACAGATTGCTAATATGTGTAACGGTGAAACGACTCTGAATCCATATTCTAACCCTAAAGTATTTACTACAGAAAGAATCTGTGAAATTCCGCCTCCGGGATTAACAATCACTCAATTGCTTCCTACATCGGCAGCAATCCAGTGGGATCCTTTCCCAGGAGCAACATATGTTCTTAGATATAGAAAAGTAGGTATTCCAAGCTGGACAGAAGTACCATCATTAGTTAACAACCTTGTATTAACAGGTCTTACAGAATTAACAAAATATGAAATGCAGGTTGTTAATATCTGTAACGGTACACCAGGAAATTATACTCCTCCATATTACTTCACAACTCCTACAGTAATTTACTGTCAGATGCATTCAGGAAGTTCTACAGGCGAGCATATTTCTAAAGTTACAGTGAAGCCTACCGGTAAGAAAACAATGGAGAATGAATCAGGAGCATCAACGTATACAGATTATACAGGAGTTCCTAAAACATTCATCGAAATGATCCAGGGTTCAACAGACAATGAGATCATCATTGAGAAAAAATGGACTGGAAATACTTATAACGAAGGAATCGCGGTTTGGATCGACTTCAACAGAAATGGTGAATTTGATATCAATGAAAGAGTATTAAGCTCTCCACCAAATACAGACAGCCCTATCTCAGGTAAATTCAATGTACCGGCAGATGCGTTTGTAAGTATGACAGATTACAAGTATGTTGTAATGAGAGTAGCAATGGAAAGAGACGGTATTCCTGTAAACTGTACAAGCTTCAAAAACGGAGAAGTAGAGGATTATACAGTAAGAATCTCTAAACCGATCGTTGCTAATCCAATTGATCAGACAGGTATCATGATTTATCCTAACCCGGTAAGCTCAATATTGTTTGTGAAAAATATCAGCAAGAGAGCTAAATATAAGATCTACAATGCTGCCGGACAGGTAATCGGAGACGGTATCTTACTAAACAACCAAATCAACGTAAGCAGATTGATTAACGGTGTTTATGTAATCGATATTGATGATAACGGTAAAACTGTTCAGAAGAAATTTATCAAAGAATAAATAAGCTAAATTTCAAATAGAATAAGCCTCCAGAAATGGAGGCTTATTTTTTATAAAAACACCTTAATGGAAATAATTCCTAAGAATTTTTTTGCATAAAAAAACTCGTTAGAAAAGTTCCTAACGAGTTCTTATTTATTCAATACTGAAAATTACTTTTTCGGTTTGTTCTTTTAATTCTTCCAGATTGGTATTGTTGTAGATAATACAATCTGCCATTTTAATTTTATCCCTTTCAGGCATCTGCTTTTCCATGACAGCCTCTACCTCGCGGTAGGTTTTGTTATCTCTGTCCATTACTCTTTTAGCTCTGATATTATCTTCAGCGGTTACCAAAAGAGATTTATAACATTGCCTGTTAAGTTTTAGTTCAAACAATAATGCAGTTTCTTTGAAGACCAGATATTTGCTTTGCTTCTTTACCCAGTTTTCAAAATCAATCCGTACAGCCGGGTGTATGATTTCATTCAATTGCTGGAGCAGATCATTATTATTAAAAACCTTACCGGCGACAAATTTTCTGTCATATAATTCTTGCTCATCATAAGATTCTTCACCAAGAAGTTCCTTGATCTTTATTTTCAGATCTTCACTCTCATTGACAATTGCCTTTGCTCTGTCATCGGAATAATAAACCGGAAAACCGAATTCCTCTATAAAGTGCGCTACTGTAGTTTTTCCAGAACCGATTCCGCCTGTTAAACCTATGATCTTGGGTGCTGGTTCCGGTTCCGCCTGTTGTGTTTCTGAATGTAATTCTTCCATGATTTAAAATTAATATCCAAAAACATCATTAAAAGTGAAAGTCTCATCAAGTCTTACCCCTTTGTCGGTCATTTTAAGACTTGCCAGCTCATTATGAGCATCATGTTCAAAGAACAATAAGTATTCGTTATCTACGCACTGCTTAAGGAATTTACCTTTCTCTTCCAATGTTAAAAGAGGTCTGGTATCATATCCCATTACATATACCTGGTTGATATGTCCCGCCGTTGGAATAAGATCCGCCGCAAAAACAACTGTTTTTTCCTGATACTGAATTACAGGAAGCATCTGCTTTTCCGTATGTCCGTCTACAAAGATGACATCCATCTTCAGATCCGGAGCAAAACCGTAGTTTCCAGTAGTAGGAAGAGGTAAAAAATTAAGCTGGCCGCTTTCCTGCATCGGCATAATATTTTCCTTCAGGAAGCTTGCTTTTTCTCTTGCATTAGGTTCTGTTGCCCATTGCCAGTGATTTTCATTAGTCCAGAAGTTGGCATTTTTGAAAGCCGGTCTGTATCCGGTTCTGTCATCATTCCATTCAATAGCACCACCGCAGTGATCGAAGTGAAGGTGAGTAAGGAATACATCAGTAATATCTTCCTTTATAAAACCGTATTTCTTTAGATTTTTATCAAGAGTATCATCTCCCCAAAGAGAATAGTGTCCGAAAAATTTATCATCCTGTTTGTTACCAAGACCGCAGTCTACAAGGATTAATTTTTTTCCGTCTTCAATAAGCAGGGAACGTGTTCCCAGTTCGATTAGGTTTTTTTCGTCTGCCGGGTTTGTTTTTTCCCACAGACTCTTCGGGACGACTCCGAACATAGCACCGCCGTCCAGTTTAAATTTTCCACATTGTATTGGATATAACTTCATATGTATATTTTGATTATTTTTTTATTACTTTCATTTTTTCCGCAATCTTTCTTGCATTATCATCAGAACCCTCAAGATGGTTGATAATGTTGTCATAATCAGCTTCTTTTCTGTTCTGAGAAAGTTTTTGCTTGATAAATATTTCGTCAGGAATTATTTTAATACCAAAAGCACCCTTCATTTCCTTTTCCACAAATTCTTTTCCCATATCTTTCACCATCATCGGACATTGCTGAAATTTTTCATATTTGGATGTTAATTTGTCCAGATGAGTATAAAGCTCGTCATGATTCATCAGTTCAATCTTTCCATAGATCTGCACAGCTTCATAATTCCAGGTGGAAACATTGATATGGTCATACCAGCTGCTGGAAATATAGGTGTGAGCTCCTAAAAAATCACACAAAATTTCATCTCCGTTTTTTAAGGTTTTCGCCTGTGGATTAGCTCTCGAAATATGAGTTTCAATATAAGCATTTTCCGGATTATCTTCATTCAACATCATCATAGCATGGGTTGCCCGGATTTTGTCAACAGAAGAAATCAGTAAAGCAAAAGAATTTTCTTTGATGATCTCTCTCATCAAATTGTAATCTTCACTTCTGTATAATTTTGGTATAAACATAAACTAAACTCTCATTAACCTTAAACCTTAAATCTTGAACTTAAAATAACTCTCCCGGATTTTTAGGTCTTGTAATATTTAAATGCTTGTAAGCTTTGTCAGTAACTTCTCTTCCTCTCGGGGTTCTGATAATAAATCCTTCCTGAATCAAAAATGGCTCATAAACTTCTTCCAGCGTTTCAGGATTTTCAGCAATAGATGTGGCCAAAGCTGAAATACCAACCGGTTTTCCTTTGAAGTTTTCAATCATAACCCGCATGATCTTATTATCCATTTCATCCAGACCAAATTCATCCACATTGAGAGAGTTCAGTGCATATTTTGTAATATTGATTTCAATTTCCCCATTTCCTTTAATCTCTGCGAAATCACGTACTCTTCTCAATAATGCATTGGCAATCCTTGGGGTTCCACGGCTTCTTCTTGCAATTTCTATCGCTGCATCTTCATAAATGACAACGCCCAGTACTCTTGCACTTCGCTGAATAATCATTGACAAAAGTTCAATAGAATAATATTCCAGCCTGCTTTGAATCCCGAATCGGGCAAGCATAGGTTTAGTAAGCATTCCGCTTCTGGTAGTTGCTCCTACTAAGGTGAAAGGATTCAGTCCGATCTGTACACTTCTGGCATTAGGACCTGTTTCCAGCATGATGTCAATCTTATAATCTTCCATTGCAGAATACAGATATTCCTCTACAACAGGAGAAAGACGGTGGATTTCATCAATGAAAAGAACGTCATTTTCTTCCAGATTGGTCAATAAACCAGCTAAACTTCCAGGTTTATCCAATACAGGGCCTGAAGTAATCTTGCAGTTTACTCCAAGTTCATTGGCAATAATATTGGCTAAAGTGGTTTTACCAAGTCCCGGCGGACCATGCAATAAAACATGATCTAATGCTCCGCCACGTCTTTTTGCAGCGGTAACAAAAACTTCAAGGTTCTCCAGCGTTTTTCTCTGCCCCGCAAAATCTTTAAAGCTCTGGGGACGGATCTGTTCTTCCTGCATCAGCTCCTCGCGTGAGTAGTTTTCCTTATCTGGATGTAAAAAATCTGGCATTAATTCATTTCATTTACCTCAAAGATAGCAAATTTCGACTAAGGTTGAAGGGCAGATTGAGAAAAGGTTAAGATTGACACAGAGTTTAAGCTAAGGTTAAAAATGAGAACAGCTAAGATTTAAATAATTGGGATATTTTAAGTATTTTTGAGAGGAGAAATTATTGATAAAAATTATTAAAATTTTGATTGTTTAGAAGGCAGGTGTTGATGATAAATAAATCAACCTCAATCTGAACATTAGCATTAACTTTAAACTAATGAAATTAATAGGGCCATTTAAGCAGGTGGTAACGCTTGCTAACTTACCATTAAGAGGAAAAATTTCCGATGAACAACTTGAAATTATTGCAGACGGAGGAATTGTAGTAGATCACAATACCATTCAGAAAGTTGGAAATTTTGAAACATTAAAAACAGAACATCCAACCATAGAAATTGAACATATCGAAGGAGAGCAGATTGTACTTCCTGCTTTTGTAGATTCACATACCCATATCTGTTTCGGAGGAAACCGCGCCAATGATTTTGCCATGCGTAATGCGGGGAAAACTTATCTGGAAATTGCTGAAAGCGGCGGTGGAATCTGGAGTTCTGTACAGCATACAAGAAATGCATCTGAAGAGGAATTGCTGAAGACTTTAGGGGAAAGAATCAATTTTCTTGTTGATTTAGGAATTACGACCATTGAAGTAAAGAGCGGCTACGGTCTTGATGTGGAAAACGAACTGAAGATGCTTAGAATCATTAAAAAAGCACAGAGCGTAACTAAAGCTACTTTAGTTCCTACCTGTCTTTCGGCACATTTAAAACCCAGAGACTTTGAAGGAAGCAATCCTGAATACCTAGAATATATCATCACAGAAATTTTACCCAAAGTAAAAGAGGAAGAATTAGCAAATAGAGTAGATATCTTTATTGAAAAATCAGCATTTCAGCCTGAAGAAAGTAAAGAATTCTTACTTAAAGCAAAAGAATTAGGTTTTGAAATTACCGTTCACGCAGATCAGTTTACACCAGGAAGCTCAAGAATTGCAGTGGAGGTGGGGGCTGCATCTGCAGACCATTTAGAAGCAACTATTGATGAGGACATCGAGTTTTTGGCTAATTCTGATACCGTAGCAACAGCACTTCCCGGAGCAAGCTTAGGGTTAGGCGAAAAATTTACTCCCGCAAGAAAACTATTAGATGCAGGAGCCATTGTTGCCATTGCAAGTGACTGGAATCCAGGATCAGCACCGATGGGGAATTTAATTACTCAGGCATCAATCTTAGCTACTTTCCAGAAACTAACAACTGCTGAGGTGCTGGCAGGAATGACTTTCCGTGCAGCTTATGCGCTTAATCTGGAAGATAGAGGACAATTGGAAAAAGGGAAAAAAGCAGATTTTGTTACTTTCAAAACCAATAATTTCCAGAATGTGTTGTATAATCAGGGAAGTTTAAAAGCTGAACTTGTTTATATTGATGGGAATAAGAATTAAATTATAAATTAACCATACTTTGTTATTCAACGAGTAGATTTCTAATATCAGCTGATTGAATACATACAATAGGCAAATGACTGAATAATGAGTAATATTTGGCAAGGCAGATTGGACGGAGAAGAACTTCTCCATCACAGAATATTTCAAAGAGTAAAAGAAGAACGCAATTACGATAATATCGCAACAGATGACTTCGTACTGCATGGTTTTGCTGTAGATGAAGGCGTAAGGCGAAACAAAGGCCGTCAGGGAGCTAAGGATGCTCCAGATGTGATCAGGAAAAATATGTCCAATTTCCCGGTGATTCTTCCTGACTTTTCAATGCTGGATTTTGGGAATATCACCTGTGATGATGGTAATCTGGAAAATACACAGAACAGTCTTGCCAAAAATGTTTCAAAAGTACTTTTAAAAGGCGGAAAATCCCTTGTGTTGGGTGGAGGTCATGAAGTTACATATGCTCATTATTTAGGAGTTAAAACCGCTTTTCCGGAGCAGAAAATAGGGATTATTAATCTTGATGCCCATTTTGATAACAGACAGCTGGAAAAAGGAGTAGGGGCGAGCTCTGGTACAGGATTCTGGCAGATTGCTCAGGAAGGTCCTATCAACTCTTTGCATATTGGGATTCAAAGAAACTCTAATACGCTGAAGCTTTTTGATACCGCTCATCAGCATGGAATGAAATATATTCTGGCAGATGAATTGTTTTTTGAAAATCTTCCCTCCATCTATCAGCGTATTGATGAACTATTGGACACTGTAGATTATGCCTATCTTACAATTTGTATGGACGTCTTTAATGCATCAGTCGCTCCCGGAGTTTCTGCTGCAGCATACAATGGAATCTTTGCGGATCCTACGTTTATGCATTTTTACAGACATATCTTAAAAAATAAAAAATTGGTTGCAATGGATGTAGCGGAAGTTAATCCTTCTTTTGATATCCAGGACCGAACAGCAAGACTGGCAGCATGTCTTGTGAATGAATGGCTAATGATTTAAGATAAAGTTATATTCTTCCGATAGAGAAAATCATTATTTTATTGACCCTTAAGGAATGGAATTTGCTAATTTCACCGTGCTTTTAAAACAAAAGCGCTCATAAATTCATTAGCTGAATTTAAAACAGATTTATATTATGGAACAATTAATTGAAAGCAAGCTTATTAAAGCAGATAAAGCGTTTTCAGTATGGAGAAAAGTGCCGTTTGAGGAAAGGCAGAAGTTAATTGCAAAAGCAGCAGAAATTTTAAAGAATAATTCAGAGAAATTTGGTAAAATAATTACAACAGAAATGAATAAGCCCATTTCAGAATCAATAGCTGAAGTGGAAAAGTGTGCTTTAATGATGAATTATTATGCCGCTGCTGATAATATTTTAAAACCTGAGAAAGTAGAATCTGAATTTGCTTACTCCGAAGTTCATTATGCCCCGAAAGGAGTAATTTTAGGAGTAATGCCGTGGAATTTTCCTTTCTGGCAGGTATTGAGATTTGCTACTCCAGCAATTTTAGCCGGAAATACAATAGTTTTGAAGCATGCTTCAATTTGCTTTGGTAGTGGAAATGCTATTGAAGAAGTTCTTTTGGAAGCAGGTTTTCCGGAAGGTGTTTTCCAGAATCTTGAAGTGGGACATAAAGTAGTAAAGGAAATTCTTGAACATGATGCCGTAAGAGGTGTAAGCCTTACAGGAAGCGGAAAAGCTGGAGGAGAAGTAGCATCAATAGCTGGTTTAAATATCAAAAAATCTTTGCTTGAATTAGGGGGAAGTGATGCCTTTATCATTTTTGATGATGCGGATCTGGAAGCAGCAGCAAAAGCTGGTGTAAAATCAAGACTTCAAAACTGTGGACAAACCTGTACTGCAGCCAAAAGATTTATCATTGACGAAAAGATCGAAAATGAATTTCTCCCTGTATTCATTGAAGAATATAAAAAATATGAAATTGGAGACCCTTTAGATAAAGAAACCAAACTGGCTGGAATGGCAAGACCTGACCTGGCTGATGAGTTGGAAGCTCAATTCAACAGAGCATTGGAAAATGGTGCAGAAATTATTATTCCTCTGGAAAGAATTTCAGATAATGAATTTAAACCAGGTTTAATAAGAGTCCAGGAAGGAAATCCTATTTTAAAGGAAGAACTTTTCGGACCTCTGGGTATGGTGATGATTGCGAAAAGTGATGAAGAAGCTTTACAGATGGCTAATGATATTCCTTTCGGGCTTTCCAATTCCGTATGGACTAAAGATAAAGACCGTCAGCTATTCTTCATTGAAAACCTTGAATCCGGAACAGTCAATATCAATAGAATGACGAGTTCTGATCCTCGTTTTCCATTCGGAGGATCAAAAGCTTCAGGATATGGAACAGAGCTGTCCCTGTTAGCTTTAAAAGAGTTTGTAACGGCAAAGACAATTGTAGTAAACTAAAATTGTGTATAATGTCATTCCGAGGAACCGAGGAATCTCACAGATTCTTCACTTCACTCCCGTTTTGTTCAGAATGACAATCTACCGTTTATAAGTCTACTGTATACTGTTACATTATAAATAAAAATTCCCGGAAATTTAATTTCCGGGAATTTTTTATATGCTTTTACAAAAAGTAATTTTGCTTATTGCTTATTGCTTATTGCTTATTGCTTATTGCTTATTGCTTATACTGTTGTCAATCTCAGCGTATTTGTTTTTCCACCTTCATATGATGGAGTAGCATTGATATTGATAACAAAGTCTCCTGATTCAATGTATCCATAGTTATGCGTTAACATATTTACCTGAATGATTGTTTCATCAGTAGATTTCTTCATATCATAGTAATAGGCGTGAACACCCCAAAGAAGGTTCAGCATTGTGATTACTCTTCTGTTACCACTGTATACAATGATATGAGAATTAGGTCTGTGCGCTGCAAGCTGGAAAGCGGTATATCCAGAGTGAGTAAGCGTTACAATAGCAGAAACGTTTGTTGTTTTAGCGATTCTTACTGCGGCAAGACAAACCCTGTTTGTAATGAATCTTTCGTCAATACAGTTGTAATCTTTTTCGATAGGCTCATTCTTGTGTTGATAGAAATGAGTGGTTTCGATATTCTTTACAATTTTTGCCATGTTTTCTACAACCTGTACCGGATATCTACCTACAGAAGTTTCTCCTGAAAGCATTACAGCATCAGCTCCATCCAGTACTGAATTGGCTACGTCATTTACTTCTGCTCTTGTTGGCGTTAAGCTGTTGATCATCGTTTCCATCATTTGGGTAGCAATGATCACCGGCTTAGAATAGAATCTTGCTTTTTCTACCAGATTTTTCTGGATAGCAGGAACTTCTTCCATTGGAACTTCCACTCCAAGGTCTCCACGGGCAACCATTAATCCGTCACATTCAACAAGGATTTCTTCAATATTTTTTACCCCTTCAGGTTTTTCGATCTTCGCAATAATAGGAGTCTTGAATTTACCATTCGGATGTGCTTTGATAAGCTCTTTCAAGTCAATAATATCCTGAGCATGACGAACAAATGATAAAGCAATCCAGTCAACTTCCATGTCAAGCATGAAATTAGCATCCTGAATATCCTTTTCTGTCAAAGCTGGAAGAGAAACATTTGTATTAGGTAGATTAACTCCTTTTTTAGAGCTTAGCGGACCTCCTTGAATGGTTTTTGCTTTTACAGTATCCTTTTCATTGGTTTCAATAACTTCCAACATTAGTTTTCCATCATCAATAAGGATTCTTTCCCCTACTTTTACGTCTTGTGGAAACTGCTGGTAAGTCATATACACCTTAGTGGAATCTCCTTCCATCTTTTCATTGGTGAAGGTAAGAATATCACCTGGATTCAGGTAAGACCCTTCCTTTACAACTCCCACTCTCAGCTTAGGGCCCTGAAGATCTCCCAGAATTCCTACTGAATAACCATACTCGCTGTTGAGCTCTCTAATTATTTCAATATTTGTTCGAACTAAGTCGTAATCTGCATGGGAAAAATTTATTCTGAAAATATCAACACCCGCTTTCATTAAATCTAACATTACCTCCTTCGATGATGAAGCTGGCCCTAGTGTTGCGATAATTTTTGTCTTCTTTAAATACTTATTCATAATACTGGATAATTTGATAAAGTTCTTCATCAGAACTCAGTGTATAATCTTGAATTGGAAACACAAGATTTTCAGGGAGCAAAATTACGGAAAAATCAGGAAACTGTTCCGAACTATGCAGAATATATTCTACATCTACCTGATTATTTAATAAAAATTTAATGTTTTCTTCTTCTGTAAAGAGTTCTGTCTGAACTTTTTTTTGCTTACTTTCAGAAGATTTATTTGAAATAAAGGTAAAACAGGTCTTGGAAAACTTGTGGTAGGCCTCAAATCTTGGGAAAAAATAATCATAATATCCTCCATGAAAAACAAGATCTTTCTTTCTTGAAAAACTAAGGTTGTTGGCTTGATTTATTTTGTAAAAAAACTCATGAGCAGGTACATCTTTTGCTAATCTTACCAATCCTATGGCAATATCTTCAAATTCTATATCATCAAGATCATAAAGTTTTTGAATTTCCAAGTATATTTTCTTTTTTATTTAAAATATAAAATGCCCTTTGTGCTGCTTTTTCCTCTGCTTTTTTCTTAGATGTCTCCGTTGCATTAGCAATTTTTCCATCACCCAGCCATACATGACATCGGAATACCACAGATTTATTAGCCTGTATTTCTTCACAGGTTTCGTACTTTATGTTGACCTTCTTCTTTTGGCTCCATTCTAGCAGGAGACCTTTATAGCTTACAATCTTATTTTCAAGTTTGTTGATTTCAGAAGGGGTCAGCAATTTTTCCAGAATAATCCTTTTACAGGTATCATAATGGAAGTCTAAATAAACGGCACCAATTAGAGCTTCGAATAAATTTCCGGAGATATTCTCGCCCAAAGCAGAAGAACTGTTTTGCTTTTGCAAAAGGTTGGTAAGCTTGAGGTCTTCGCCTAATTTATTGAGGTTTTTCCTATTAACAATCTTAGATTTCATCTGTGTCAGATATCCCTCATTTGCCTGAGGATAGGTCTGGAACAGATGACAAGAAATAATTGTACCCAAAACAGAATCCCCCAAAAATTCAAGTCTTTCGTAGTTGCTGTCTTGATTTTTAGAAGAATTTTTCAAAGAAAAAGCCTCGCGGTAAAGAGCTATATTCTGTACCTCTGTACCTAAAACTTTTTTAAGCTCGGTACTGAGAAAATATTCTCTCTCCGTTAATTGTCTTTTTCTTTTTTTGAGAAGGAATTTAGAAAAGTATTTCTGTAACTCCATTCATTGAATTTAGATTTTCTTAAATAGAACGCAAGCGTTATGCCCACCAAATCCAAAAGTATTGCTCATGGCTACTTTTACATCTTTCTTCACAGCAGTGTTAAACGTAAAGTTTAGTCTGCTGTCAATATTTTCATCATCAGTAAAATGGTTGATGGTAGGAGGAACAGTACCATGAATAATAGTTCCCAATGCAGCGATAGCTTCAATAACACCGGCAGCACCAAGAAGGTGGCCTGTCATTGATTTTGTAGAATTAATCTGAATATCATAAGCATGCTCGCCTAATAATCTTGAGATTGCATTGGATTCTGCGATGTCTCCTAATGGAGTAGAAGTACCATGCATATTGATATGATCTACTTCATCAGCAGTTAAACCTGCATCTTCCAGGCAGCTCTTCATTACCAGATAAGCACCAAGGCCTTCAGGGTGTGGAGCGGTCATGTGATGTGCATCAGCACTTAAACCTCCTCCTAATAATTCTGCATAAATTGTAGCACCACGTTTTACAGCGTGCTCATATTCTTCAAGAATAATAGTTCCCGCACCTTCACCTAATACAAATCCATCTCTGTCTTTGTCAAAAGGTCTTGAAGCTGTTTTAGGATCATCATTTCTTGTAGAAAGTGCCATCATTGCATTGAATCCACCGACACCACTTGCTGTAACGGCTGCTTCAGAGCCTCCGCACACAATCACGTCTGCTTTTCCTAATTGGATCAGCATTTTGGAATCAATTATAGCATTTGCTGAAGATGCACATGCAGATACAGTAGTATAGTTTGGCCCATGGAAACCGTATTCAATAGAGATATGTCCTGGAGTGATATCCGCAATCATTTTAGGGATAAAAAACGGGTTGAATCTCGGGATTTCCGTATTGGCCCATCCTAACACTTCAGTTTCAAAAGTCTCTAAACCTCCGATTCCGGAACCCCAAATTACACCAACTCTGTTTTTATCTACATTGTCTTCAATAATTCTGGAATGTGCTACTGCTTCTCTTGCAGCAACAAGCCCCAATTGGGTATTTCGGTCCATTTTTTTAGACTCTTTCTTATCGAAATGCTGTAACGGATCGAAACCTTTAACTTCGCAAGCGAACTTTGTTTTAAAGTTTGTGGCATCAAAAAGAGTAATCGGAGCGGCACCGCTCTCACCTTTTACAAGATTTTCCCAGTATTCTTTTGCATTATTTCCTATTGGTGTTATTGCTCCAAATCCGGTTACAACTACTCTTTTTAATTCCATAAACTTTGTTTAATTTCTTTTTTGTTGAAGAATATTATTTATTTACTACTTCTTCGATGTAAGCGATAGCGTGTCCTACAGTAGTAATTTTTTCAGCTTGGTCATCAGGGATCTGAATGTTAAATTCTTTTTCAAATTCCATGATTAACTCAACTGTATCTAGTGAATCAGCTCCTAAATCGTTAGTGAAGCTAGCTTCAGGAGTTACTTCTGTTTCTTCAACGTCAAGCTTATCAGCGATGATAGCTTTTACTCTTGATGCAATGTCTGACATAGTAAATTATTTTTTTAATTGTTAGATGGTGCAAATATATAAAATTCTTTACGATAAAACATTTTTTTAGCCTTTTTTGTGGACCAGAAGCTTTCATTTTAAATTATGTTGCTTTAGTCTTTTAGTTTTCAGGAGGTTATATTTAGTGTCTGAATGTAAATATGAAAGTAATCCTGAAAGTCTAGAAAAACTTAATAGATATGATTCTTGGATCTTCTCTTATGCACTTCTGTTTTGTGAAATTAAATCTTGGAAAATCAACTTGTCTTTTCTTTCTTTATAGTAAAAGAACTTAGATTTTGAAATCTAAGTTCTTGAAAAATTCAGAAGCTTTTTTTCTTTCAAGCATACTATATTATTATTGTAGGTCGATATCAATGATGAGTATTCTAAAATTAGAAAGGAGGAGAGATGATAATAATATTAAAGACGTTTGAAAATAAAAAACCGCTCAGATGAACTAAGCGGTTTTTAGTGGAGTTGGAGGGATTCGAACCCTCGTCCAAACAAGCAATACATAAGCTTTCTACATGCTTATTCTACCATTGGTTTTCGACTGGAGGCAGAGGATAGACACCCAACTTCCAGCTTATCTTCTAAAGTTTTCGAATTTTAGCCGAAGCTTCTAAAATCTTATTCCTGCATTCCTATATCCCAGGATCAAACGCCGCAGAACAGAGCATTTGTGAGATATCTTGCTTCCTTACTATCTTCAGGAAAACGCTTGATCTACTATACTTCGATATTAAGCTGCAAGAGCGAACTCTTCGTTGCCAGTTAAAATTTTGTAGCAAGGGATTATAGAGATCGCGCCACGGTTCTCTGCATGCTTACTTACCCATTGGTCTTGCTGTCGAAACCAGTCAACCCCATGAATAAAGTGAATGCAAAGATAATGCTTTTTGTTTACATTTCATTAATATGGGTGTTTTTTAATGAGAGCGGGTAGTAAAATGAATAATTTGAAGTTGTTGCAGATTGAAATTATAGTCATTGTGGATAAAAATATTAGTATGTGTTAAATGCCTATAATACTAGGTTTGTTAGCAATATTTAGATAGAAGAGTAATTCTTTATGGTAATATATTTTGTGATCTAAGAAAAATTGTCTAGTTTTGCAATCCAAAATGAGATGTAAAATATGTTAATAATTCCAGTAAAAGATGGTGAATCCATCGACAGAGCTTTAAAAAAATACAAGAGAAAATTTGATAAAACAGGTACAGTTCGTCAATTAAGATCTAGACAAGCTTTTATCAAGCCTTCTGTAACTTTGAGACAATCAAGGTTGAAAGCTGCTTACAAACAAAGAGCACTTAGCAAAGAAGAGCAGGCTTAAGATTTTTTCTTAACCATATATTAATTCACTTCTTAAATTCTTATATTTGAGGAGTGAATTTTTATTTTTATACCCATGATGCTGGAAAAGTTTTTAGAATACTTACAATTCGAAAAAAGGTACTCTCCTCATACTGTTACAAGCTACAAAAAAGACCTTGAAGACTTCTCCCATTTCTTTCTCCGAACAGAATCTTCCGATAATCTGGCCAAGGCAGACAAAAAAATCATCAGAAATTTCATTGTTGAACTGAGCGAAAACAATATTTCCAAAAGAAGTATCAACAGAAAATTATCTTCTCTCCGTAGCTTTTATCTTTTTCTTTTAAAAATAGGCGAAATTAAAGTTTCTCCCACGGAAGGGATTTCTTCTCTGAAGTTTTATGCTGAAAAACAGATCCCTATGTCTAAAGAAGAAATGGCGGATCTGAATGACAGAGTTTTTGAACAGCTGCATGATGTACTTGAGAGGTGTATCATGGAAGTACTTTATCAGACCGGTATGCGTAAAGCAGAACTTTGTGGCCTGATATTTGAGAATGTTGACTTATATGAAAATGAATTAAAAGTAATAGGAAAGGGAAATAAAGAAAGGGTAATTCCTGTTTCCAATGAATTGTCTGAACTCCTTAAAAGTTATCTGGAAATAAGAAATCCACGGACAGAATTTAAATCATATTTTTTTGTAAATAAGAAGGGGAAAAAACTCAACGAAAAATTTGTTTATGTGGTAGTTAATAAGTACCTTAGTCTTATAACAACGAAAGAAAAGAAAAGTCCTCACATCCTTCGGCATAGCTTTGCTACTCACGTTTTGGATAATGGGGCGGAGATCTCCAAAGTGAAAAAAATATTAGGGCATTCCAGTCTTGCCAGTACTCAAGTCTATACGAATGCTAATATTGAACAATTGAAAAAAGTGTTTAATCAGGCTCACCCTCGAGCTTCAAAAAAAGAAGAATTATGAAGATTTCAGTACAATCAATTGGTTTAACTCCACACGAACCACTAGAGTCACACATTGACAAAAAAGTAAGTAAATTAGATACCTTCTATGACAAGATTCAGGAGTGTAAGGTATTTTTAAAAGTAGAAAATAACGCGGATAAAGTGAACAAAACAACTGAGCTTATTCTGGCGGTTCCGGGAGATGATATTGTAGTTAAAAAGACATCTGCAAGTTTTGAAGAAAGTCTGGACCTTTGCGTTGATACTGCTAAAAAGCTATTAATCAAGAAAAAAGAAATGGCATAGGAAAAAAAGTTAAAAAAAGTTCATAAAAAATTTGAGAATTCAAAAAATCCGTTCTATATTTGCACTCGCAAAAAAGGAACAGCGATCTTTTGAATTCTTTTTTATATTTGCCTCCATAGCTCAGTTGGCCAGAGCACGTGATTTGTAATCTCGGGGTCGTGGGTTCGAATCCCTCTGGAGGCTCATAAAATATAAACTTTTGGGGAGATTCCAGAGTGGCTAAATGGGACTGACTGTAACTCAGTTGCTTCGGCTTCGTAGGTTCGAATCCTGCTCTCCCCACTTTATATTTTTATAAAAAAAAGTTGCAGGATTAAATAAGTTTTCTTAGTTTTGCACAGCGTTTACCAATAGTTTTGGAAACAAAATTGCGGAAGTAGCTCAGTTGGTAGAGCGTCAGCCTTCCAAGCTGAATGTCGCGGGTTCGACCCCCGTCTTCCGCTCAAAAAAATACCTCATAAGAGTTATTTTTTTTAACACTGAAATGTGTAGAGTAGATTCTCTCAGTCGCTTTCAGTCTTTTATTAAAATGCCTCCATAGCTCAGTTGGCCAGAGCACGTGATTTGTAATCTCGGGGTCGTGGGTTCGAATCCCTCTGGAGGCTCTTTAATATAAAATATCTGGGGAGATTCCAGAGTGGCTAAATGGGACTGACTGTAACTCAGTTGCTTCGGCTTCGTAGGTTCGAATCCTGCTCTCCCCACATTTTATATTATAAAAAAACTTGCAAAATTAAATAAGTTTTCTTAGTTTTGCACAGCGTTTACCAATAGTTTTGGAAACAAAATTGCGGAAGTAGCTCAGTTGGTAGAGCGTCAGCCTTCCAAGCTGAATGTCGCGGGTTCGACCCCCGTCTTCCGCTCAAAAAAAATCACGCTACTTAGTGTGATTTTTTTAGTTGATGCCGACTTAGCTCAGCGGTAGAGTGCTTCCTTGGTAAGGAAGAGGTCACGGGTTCAAGTCCCGTAGTTGGCTCTCGATTTTCCCGAATTTCTTCGGGATTTTTTTTTATCCCAATTTTAGAAAAGAAGATTAAAAAATGATTGCGTCAGTTAAGAAGTTTTATAGTTAAACACTTGCTTAAATAAAATCATAAAATTGATTCCATCTAACTTTTGCTTCGGGTCACTTTTTATCTATTAATAATAAAGTATAGAAGTTTCCTGAAAACTTTTACTTCATCTTTAGAATCACAATCATAAAATTTTCGTTAAATTCGTGTAAAATAATTTTTGATGAATATTCTTTTATTAGAAGATGATCTCATTCTGTCTGCAGAACTTTGCCGATTTTTAGAATCAAATAATTTTAACTGTGATAAAATCTATGACGGGGAAACTTTTCTCCGCCAGATAAAAAATAATACTTACGAACTGTATTTGCTCGACATTAATGTTCCTAAAATAAATGGACTTGACGTCTGCCAGACAATTCGTTCCTTTGATAAGAATACGCCGATTATTATCATTTCTGCTTATGGGGATATCTCTGATAAAAAAGATGCCTTCACCAGACTGGCTGATGATTATCTGGTAAAACCTTTTCAGTTTGAAGAACTTCTTTTAAGAATGAATTCGCTGTTGAGAAGGAAAGCTCCCTCTGATAATTCAGATCAGGATATTCTCAGGATTGATGACCTTATTATCAACAAAACCGAGCAGAAGGTCTATCGTGGAGGAAATGAAATTACCCTTACATTAAAAGAATTTCAGCTCCTGGTGTATCTTGCGGAAGCGCAGGGAAGAACAGTTTCCAAACAGCAGATTACAGAACATGTATGGGAACATAATTTTAATACGAATACCAATACGGTAGAAGTTTATATCAATTTTTTGAGGAAAAAGATTGATAAAGATTTTAAAATAAAACTGATCCATACCCGTTCAGGTTTCGGATATTACCTTAGCCCATTATAAATGTCTTTAAAAAGAAAGATAGCTTTAACGATCAGTATCGCCTTTTCATTACTTTTTGGAATGGTGATGGCCGTTATTTATTTATCTTTTAATGATTTCAGAAGAGATGAATTTAAAGAACGCTTCAGACAGAGGCTTGAATTCACCTCTCATTTCATTTCAAAATCCAAAGACTTTGAGGAGGAAGCCCCCGTTTTCTTCAATGAAAATTCAGATAATATTCTTTTGAATGAAAAGATTTTAATCTTCAATGAAAAAAAAGAACTGATCTACAGCACCATCAAGGACCGGAATGTCACCTGGGACAGTGCGATGCTTAAAGAACTGGATAAGAAAAAGATTATCTATACGGAAAGAACAGTTCCGGAAATTTATGCTGCACTCAGAACTATTAATGGTGAAGATTATTATATCCTTACCAGCGCCTTTGATACCAACGGAAAATCGAAGCTGGGATATTTGAAATACCTTTTGATCACGGCTTATGCCATGAGTACTCTTCTTATTGGCTTTTTCAGTTATTATTTTGTAGAAAAGTTTCTGCGTCCACTGGAAGATCTGAACAAAGAGATTTCTGAAGTCACGGCCCATAAACTTACAAAACAGATTCCTGTGGAGCAGTCTAATGATGAAGTCAGTGTGCTGGCAAAATCGTTTAATACAATGATCGGAAGGTTGGATGATGTCTTTCAGTCACAAAAGGATTTTACTGCAAGTGCTTCCCATGAGATCAGAACGCCAATTACAAGAATGGCATTTCAGCTGGAAAACCTCATAAAATTTGAAGAACATTCCCCGGAAACCCTTTCTTCTTTACAACAGATTCAGCGGGATGTATACCAGTTGTCGGATTTGACGAATTCACTTTTGCTGCTTACAAAATTTGATAAAGAAAATATTCAGAGCATTTATGAGGAAGTAAGGATTGATGAAGTCATTTTTGAGGCTTTTGAAGCGGTAGAGAAAAGTTATCCACAGCTTAAGCTGGATTTTCTGATTAATGAAGAGAGTTCCGAGAATGCTTTTCTGATGATAAAGGGAATCCAATCGCTATTGGTCATTGTCTTTATTAACCTCTTTAAAAATGCTGCGGTGTATTCTGACAATTCAGAAGTGAATGTCCTGATTACCGAAACGAACGATAACCTTTCTGTAGAAGTACTTTCTCATGGAAATACTATTCCTGAAGATGAGCAGACCAAACTTTTTGAAGCTTTCACAAGAGGAAATAATGCACAGAATATTGCAGGATCAGGTTTAGGACTTAGAATTGTCAAAAGGATTCTGGAATATCATGATGCGGATATCATCTACTCTTCCCCACAGGAATATATTAATAAATTTACTTTAATCTTTAAGAAATAATATTCAAAAGCAACTGACCTCAAAAGCAGTTGCTTTTTTTGTTAAACTCCGGATTAAATTTTTGATAAAAAATTCAATTATTGGAGAATAAAATAGTTGTTCAGCTATTTCTTTTTTCTTTGAAACGTCCTGTGGAAGGAGATTTTAATATTTTTTTAAGCCTCATTTAAGTTTCTTTTAATAGCATCAGAGCAATTTTGTAATTTAAAAAGAAAAACAATGAACAGAATTGCAGTGCTGTGTCTCGCCGTTTCCTCATTCATGGCAGCACAACAGCAGATGTCTCTTTTGGATTGCGAAGAAGCCTTTCAGAAGAACAACCTCCAGCTGCTCGCCGAACAATACAACATCAATATGGCTGATGCAGATATTCTGCAGGCTAAAATCTGGGAACTACCACAACTAAGCGGACAATTCAATGCTTATAATCCTCAGGATAAGAAGATTTTTGATGTGGGACACTCCAAAGGAGCAGGAATTACTCAATTGATCTATATGGGTGGGAAAAAGAAAAACGAAATTGCTTTTGCCAAATCCAATAAAGAACTTGCCCAGCTTCAGTTTTCCCAACTGCTGGCGGATTTAAGATCTCAGCTTCGTTCTGCCTATTTCAACCTTTATTACGAAAAACTAAAATTGGAGAACACCAATAAGCAGTTAGGATATATGAATGATCTTCTGAATGCTTATCGTGTACAGTCTGCAAAAGGAAATGTTTCCCTTAAAGATGCTGTCAGGTTACAGAGTATTGTGATCCAGCTGAATCATGATAAACTGGAGATCAATAAAAATATTCTGGATTTTGAACAGAACCTGAAAGTTTTAACCGGAGTTTCGGAAGAAATAGAACCAACGATGTCTGAAGCTGAAGCTAAGGAATCTCTGGCAGCACAGCCTTTCGGAAATGAAGAAGAACTGAAAAATAAAGCCCTGGAAAATAATGCAGATTACCAATACAATCTGAAACTTATTGATAACAGCAAATTATATGCGCAATGGCAGAAATCTTTGAATGTGCCGGATATGACGGTAGGTGCTGCATGGGATCAGGCAGGCGGAACTTTTAATAATGAAGCGAACCTGACCTTAGGAATTCCTTTGCCTTTATGGAA
Source organism: Chryseobacterium indologenes (assembly GCF_018362995.1). NCBI lineage: Bacteria > Pseudomonadati > Bacteroidota > Flavobacteriia > Flavobacteriales > Weeksellaceae > Chryseobacterium > Chryseobacterium indologenes. The sequence continues at coordinate 2,788,510 of NZ_CP074372.1, read as the reverse complement.
AGCGAATCAGGGGAATGTGGTGAAAGCAAACTATGCTATTCAACAGAATCAGAAAAATGCTGACTTTCAAAAAATGACCCTGGAAACGAAAGTTCAGTCTGCTTATAAAACCTGGAAGGCTCAGTATGACCAGCTTTTAGACATCAAAACTGCAGATCTGCAGAATATGGATCTCGTATACAACGGAATGCTGAATAACTTCAGAAAAGGAAATGTCAACCTGATTGAATTCACAGACTTTATGGACAGCTACAGGGAAACAGCCCTTCAGATCTACGATATGAAAAATGAGATCATGCAGTCAGCAGAGCAGCTTAATAAACTCGTACAAACTAAAATCTTCTATTAAAATCATGAAAACATATATTATCCCCGTATTGATGGCCCTTTCATTATTGGCCTGTTCAAAAAAAGAGGAAGAGAAAACCAATCACGCCAAAAAAGGATTTGAGCTGAGCAATACAATGCTGAACTCTATTTCCCTGGCAAAAGTTGAAAAAAAGAATATAGAAGATGAATACAGCTTTTACGGAAAAATCTCTGCAGACAAAAACAGTTATATAGATGTTTACCCTTTGGTAGGAGGAAATGTAATGAGTGTAAATGTAGAACTGGGTGACTATGTGAAAAAAGGGCAGGTGCTGGCAACAATCAGGAGCACCGAGCTTGCAGAAATTCAAAAAGATGTAAGCGATGCAAAAACGGATCTGGTAGTGGCGAAAAATAATCTCCGTGTTGCGAAGGAACTCTACGAAGGAAAGCTGAACACAGAAAGAGATGTCCTGGAAGCCAAAAGCCAGTTACAAAAAGCCGAAGACCAGTTACAGAGAGCTGCAGCAGTAAGTACGGTCTATAACGTGAAAACCGGAAATATATACAGTGTAGTAGCACCCATCAACGGTTATATTGTTCAGAAAAGTATCAATAAAGATATGCAGCTGAGAAGTGACAGAAGTGATAATATCTTTGATGTTGCCAATACAACCAATGTTTGGGCAATTATGAATGTCAACGAATCAGATATTGATAAAATCAGTCTGGGAATGAAAGCGCAGGTATCTACTCTTTCTTATCCAGATAAAGTTTTTGATGGAAAAATTGATAAAATATTCAAGATTATTGATCCGCAGACCAATGCCATGCAGGCAAGAGTGGTATTGGATAATGCCAATGGGCTTCTCATTCCGGACAGTAAAGCAACAATAAAAGTTTCCAGCCTGGAGAGCAATACGATGCTGACTGTTCCATCCAAAGCAGTGATTTTTGATGATAACAAAAGCTTTGTAGTGATTTTTAAATCAAGAACAGATGTGAAGGTCAGAGAAATTAAAGTATTAAAACAAGTAGGGGATGTCACTTATATAGCAGACGGCCTGAAAGAAGGAGAAGAAGTGATTACCAACAACCAGCTGCTGATATACCGTTCACTGAACAGCTAGTCTTATTAAACCCTTAAGAATATTGATATTTTTCTTTAACGGCTTTTTTAGGTCATCAATTTATCTATCATGAATAAATTCATAAAAAATATAATCGCTTTTTCATTAAAAAATAAAGCATTTACCTTTATCTGGGTAGCGATTTTAGCCATCTCCGGTTTTATAAGTTTCAAAAATATGCCTATTGAAGCTTTTCCGGATGTTACCAATACCCAGATTGTCATCATTACCCAATGGAATGGGCGCAGTGCAGAAGAAGTAGAACGTTTTGTCACTACACCCATCGAATTGGCGATGAGCCCGGTTCAGAAGAAAACAAGCGTGAGAAGTACCACAATGTTTGGTCTTTCCATTGTTAAAATTCTGTTTGACGATGGGGTGGACGATACTTTTGCCAGAAATCAGGTCAATAACCAATTAAGAACCATTAGCCTTCCTGATGAGGTAGATCCCGAAGTACAGCCACCCTACGGGCCAACCGGTGAGATTTTCAGATATACGCTGGAAAGTAAAACAAAAGATTCAAGAGCGTTGCTTACCCTTCAAAATTGGGTCATAGACCGTGCATTAAGAGGAGTTCCCGGAGTAGCTGATATCAATGTCTTCGGAGGCCAGGATAAAGTTTTTGAATTAAGCATTGATCCGAGAGCATTGGATAAATATAATCTGACGCCGCTTCAGGTCTATGATGCTGTCACCAAGAGTAACCTGAATGTAGGAGGTGATGTCATTGAAAAAAACGGTCAGGCTTATGTAGTAAGAGGGATTGGTTTGGTGAAATCTGTGGCCGATATCGGAAATATTACCATTCAGAATGACAGCGGAAACCCTGTTTTGGTAAAAAATGTTGCTGAGGTTCATGAAAGTTCAATGCCCAGAGTAGGACAGGCTGCCCTCAATCATCATGACGATACGGTAGAAGGAATTGTTGTGATGAGAAAAGGAGAAAATCCAAGAGAGGTTTTGGTAGGAGTGAAGGCTAAAATTAAAGAGCTTAACGAAAAGATACTTCCAAAAGATGTCAAAATGGTTACTTTCTACGATCGTGACAATCTGATGGATTTTACCACCCACACTGTAATGCACAACCTTATTGAAGGAATTGTGCTGGTAACGGTAATCGTTTTAATCTTTATGGCCGATTGGAGAACAACACTGATTGTTTCCATCATTATTCCTCTATCCTTACTCTTTGCATTTTTATGCCTAAAACTGGCTGGAATGAGTGCCAACCTGCTTTCATTAGGAGCAGTAGACTTCGGGATCATCATAGACGGAGCCGTCGTCATGGTAGAAGGACTCTTTGTAATGCTTGATCATAAGGCACACAAATATGGAACGGAGAAGTTCAACAAACTCGCAAAAGGAGGATGGATCAAACAGACCGGAACAGGATTGGGAAAAGCAATCTTCTTTTCAAAATTAATCATCATTACTTCCCTGATTCCTATTTTCTCATTTCAGAAAGTGGAAGGGAAGATGTTCTCTCCTTTGGCTTTTACACTGGGATTTGCATTAATTGGAGCATTGATATTTACATTAACGCTGGTTCCTGTTCTTTCACATATTCTTTTAAATAAAAATGTAAAAGAGAAAAATAATCCGTTTGTTAATTTCTGGGATAGAATCGTTTTAAAAGGCTTTAATTTAACATTTAAGCATAAAAAAACGAGTATGATTGTTGCCATATCTTTTCTTGCACTCACTTTATTTTCGGGTAAATTTTTAGGAACAGAATTCCTGCCGCAGTTGAATGAAGGTTCATTGTGGATCACTGCCGAAATGCCGATGAGCTCATCATTAAAAGAATCTCTGAAAACAGCAGACCTTTTAAAGAAAGACATTATGAGCTTTTCAGAAGTCACAGATGTTCTGGCACAGACGGGGAGAAGTAATGACGGAACAGACCCCAATGGATTTGGATTCGTACAGTTTGCTGTTAACCTTAAGCCAAGAGAAGAATGGAAACGTAAGATCACCTATGATGAATTGATTAATGAAATTGATAAAAAACTCAGAAGTTATCAGGGAATTACTTTCAATTATTCCCAGCCGATTTCAGATAATGTGGCGGAAGCAGTAGCAGGTTTTAAAGCAGAAAACGGAATCAAAATCTATGGTGATAATCTGGAAACCCTGGATAAAATAGCGAATGAAGTTTTATTAAAAATTAAAGATGTAGAGGGAGTAAAAGATCCTGGAATTATTAAAAATATCGGTCAGCCGGAAGTAAGCGTTGTGCTGGACAGAGATAAAATGGCGGCTTATGGAGTAATGCCGGCAGATGCACAGGCCGTGTTGGAAATGGCTTTTGGAGGGAAAACCGCTTCAGAAATGTTTGACGGTGAAAGAAAATTCCCGATCCGTCTGCGTTATTCACAGGAATACAGAACCAATGAGAACGATATTGCCGCTTTGATGGTTCCTACCCAAGACGGAGCAAAGATCCCTTTAAAAGAAATAAGTACCATTGTAAAAGATAATGGGGCAGCATTTATTTACAGAGACAATATCAAACGATATATCGGGGTTAAATTCTCTATCCGTGACAGAGATTTGGGGAGCACCATTGCCGATGCCCAGAAAAAAGTTGAGACTATTGAGCTTCCTGATGGCTATTCCGTAGGATGGACCGGGCAGTTTGAAAACCAGCAGCGGGCTTCTCACAGATTGGCACAGGTGGTACCCGTAAGTATTGTGATGATTTTCTTCCTGTTGTTTATTCTGTTTGGAAATATGAAGGATTCCCTGTTGGTACTGGCCAACGTACCTTTTGCTTTAATAGGAGGGATTATTGCTTTACACGTTACCGGAATCAATTTTGGAATCTCTGCCGGGGTAGGGATGATTGCCCTTCTGGGAATTTGTATTCAGAATGGAGTAATTCTTATTACAGAATTCCATCAGAATGTGAAAGACGGTCTCGATATAGACTCCGCGATATTAAACGGAGTGAAATCCAGAACAAGACCTGTAATTATGACTGCACTTATGGCCTCTATTGGTCTTATGCCCGCAGCATTGTCTACAGGAATCGGCTCAGAATCTCAAAAGCCTCTGGCGATTGTCATTATTGGAGGACTTATTACAGCTACCGTGCTTACACTGCTTATTTTTCCAATTATTTTCTGGATATTCAACAGAACTAAAAAGCTCAGCCATATTTAAATTAGATTATCTTTCATTTATATTAGTCAGAAGCGCGGAAAACTTTGTTTTCCGCGCTTCTCCATTATTGAAATAAAATATGATGAGTTTAAAATCCTAATCCTATGGTAAAAGCTTTTACTGTATTCGGATAGTCGGAAACTGAAGTTGCGGCTCCTGTTGTGGTATTTATAGAATAGATTTTTGTAGAGGAACCTACCGATGCCATTAAATAGGCTTTTTGACTCATGCTTCCAATATCAAAACCATTAGCATTGGTAATATTAATTCCTAAAGAACCTGTCTCTACTAAAGTTCCGTTATTGGGAGGGTTTTGCTGATATAATTTATCTGTATTATGATCAATGACAAACAAGATAGTGGAAGTGGCTCCTGCAAAGTTGTTCGTATATGCTGCGGCGCTTATCATTGGACTTGCCGGATTTAACGTAATATCTACGGCAGCTATTGTTCCGTCGTTAGGATTAAGTCGGAGATTCTGCCCGGTATTACTCACTACTCTTATTCTGTCAACTGTTGGATTGAAGTCAAATCCGAAATCCGTTCCGGAAAGTAAAGTTGAAAAAGGAGAAGTGCCGACCGCTGTAGCAGCACCTGTCCCTAAATTAATAGTATAAATTCTGCTTGAGCTTCCCAAAGCATATAATTGTCCGTTGACTGGTCTGAAATCTATTCCTAAAATATTCTCACCGCTTTGTAAACCGGTCACTGTTTTAGAAACAGGCATAGGATTGTTTGGATTAAAAATTTGAAGATTATTTGAATTGTCAATCGCATAAGCTGTCGGTTCTGTAGGAATGGCAATATCAATGACTGCCTGTTGAAGAATTCCTATCGGAGTCGTTTTACCATTATTCAGATCCAGAACATGCAATTTATCATTGAAAGCTAATAATGCAGTGCTATTATCATATCTAATATCAAACGCAGACTGTCCTGTAAAAGTAGTTCCCAGGCTTCCAACCTCGACTAAAGTTCCGTTGTTGGGTGGGTCTTGTTTGTATAATTTTCCCAAAGCCGGATCTATGTCAAATAAAGCAGTAGTGGAAGCACCAGCTTTACTGTTGGTATATGCTACTCCAGTTATGGAAGGGTTTGCTGTTCCGTTGATATTAATATCAGTAGCAGCAACAGCTCCGGTTTCCGGATGTAAGCGAAGGTTTTGTCCGGTATTACTCACCAGACGAATCCTGTCGACAGTAGGGTTGAAATCAATAGAAGCTATTGTTCCTGAAATTATAGGAGAAAATGCTGTAGAGCTTACCGCTCTTGCTGAAGCATTGGAAGTATTGATAATATATAACTTGCTGGCATTGGATAATGCATACAATTCCCCGGTCGCAGGTCTGAAATCTATGCTTAATAATTTCTCTCCTGATACAATGCCGGTTACCGCTGTTTTTGAGGTGAAAGTTTTAGGATTATTGGAATTGAAATAAACAAGTTCATTCATAGCGGTTATTCCGTATACCATAAGATCTGGACCTTGAGGTGTCATATTTTCAGGCATGTTGTTTTCATCCGAATTATCGCATGAAAATAATGTTATAATAGCAAACAGGGCTAAGTACATGTGTAATAGTTTTCTCATAATAGTAATTTTAGTTGTTGTTTTGTATTTACGAGAAAAAAATAAAGTTGGATTTACGGATGGAGATCACTGCCCGTATTTTTTTATCTGTATATTGTATTCATAACTAGTATGATAGTTTATATTTTTAATAAAACGTTTCTAAGGATTTTTTCTATTCGGAAAAATTTGTAAATTTGCAGTCTCAATACGTTAAATATAAGGTTTGTCCTTCACTGGATGAGAATATTGAAAGTTTTTTTAATAAAAAGTTTTTGGTATTTAAAAATTCATTATATTTGCACACCGAAAATTTGAAAAACAATAAATAAATAATTTTAAATCATGGCAAAGGAAACGTTTAATCGTAACAAACCACACTTGAACATTGGTACTATTGGTCACGTTGACCATGGTAAAACTACTCTTACAGCTGCTATTTCTGCTGTATTAGCTAGCAAAGGTCTTGCTGAGAAAAAAGACTTCTCTGCAATTGACTCTGCTCCAGAAGAAAAAGAAAGAGGTATTACTATCAATACTGCTCACATCGAATACGAAACTGAAAAAAGACACTATGCTCACGTTGACTGTCCAGGTCACGCCGACTATGTTAAGAACATGGTAACTGGTGCTGCTCAAATGGATGGAGCTATCGTAGTATGTGCTGCAACTGACGGTCCTATGCCTCAGACTAGAGAACATATCCTACTTTGCCGTCAGGTAAACGTACCAAGAATCGTTGTTTTCATGAACAAAGTTGACATGGTAGATGATCCAGAGTTATTAGAGCTTGTTGAAATGGAGCTTAGAGACTTATTATCTACTTACGAATTTGACGGAGACAACTCTCCAGTAATTCAAGGTTCTGCACTAGGTGCTCTTACTGCAGCTACTGCTTCTCCTGCTAACACAGAAGATAAGTGGTTCAAGAGCGTTGAAGAATTGATGGATGCTGTTGATACTTGGATCGAGCAACCACCAAGAGATACTGAAAAGCCATTCTTGATGCCAATCGAAGACGTATTCTCTATTACAGGTAGAGGTACTGTAGCAACTGGTAGAATCGAGGCTGGTGTTATCAACACTGGTGATCCAGTTGATATCGTAGGTATGGGTGACGAGAAATTAACTTCTACTATTACAGGAGTTGAGATGTTCAGAAAGATCCTAGATAGAGGTGAAGCTGGAGATAACGTAGGTCTATTGTTGAGAGGTATTGAAAAAACTGACATCAAGAGAGGTATGGTTATCGCTAAGAAAGATTCAGTTAAGCCACACAAAAAATTCAAGGCTTCTGTTTATATCCTTTCTAAAGAAGAAGGTGGACGTCACACTCCATTCCACAACAAATACCGTCCTCAGTTCTACGTAAGAACTACTGACGTTACAGGTGAGATCTTCTTACCAGAAGGTGTAGAAATGGTAATGCCTGGTGATAACTTAGAGATCACTGTAGAATTGTTACAACCAATCGCTCTTAACGTAGGTCTTAGATTTGCGATCAGAGAAGGAGGTAGAACAGTTGGTTCAGGTCAGGTTACTGAAATCTTAGACTAATCATCTTAAAATAAATAAAGCTTCCGAAAGGAAACTCTCGGAAGCTTTTTATCTACGGGCATCGTCCAATGGTAGGATACCGGTCTCCAAAACCGTTGATCAGGGTTCGAATCCTTGTGCCCGTGCAAATATAAATTATGAGTTCATTTGTCGATTTTTTAAAAGGTTCTTATAACGAATTCAGACATAAAGTTGAATGGCCAAAGTGGGCTGACCTTCAGTCATCTACTATTGTAGTGACTATTGCGACAGTGATTCTGGCATTATTTACTTTTGGAGTTGATGAATTGTTTTCTAAATCAATCAGCAACATCATTGGAATGCTAATCAACTTGTTCAATTAATTAAAAGTATTTTCCCATAATGAGCGAATTGAAATGGTATGTGCTGAAAGCTATCAGCGGACAGGAAAATAAAGTGAAAAACTATATTGAGACAGAAATCAAACGTCTAGGGTTTGATCAGTACGTTACTCAAGTGGTTATTCCTATGGAAAAGGTAATTCAAATTAGAAACGGAAAAAAAGTTCCTAAAGAGAGACCTTATTACCCTGGATACTTGATGATTGAAGCTGATCTGATGGGAGAAATTCCTCACGTTATCAAGAATATTCCTGGAGTTATTTCTTTCTTAAGTTTAACTAAAGGGGGAGATCCTGTTCCAATGAGAAAATCAGAGGTTAACAGAATGCTTGGAAGAATGGATGAACTTTCAGAATTTGCAAGCGATGTTGAAATTCCTTATGTAGTAGGTGAAAACGTTAAAGTAATCGATGGACCTTTCAACGGATTCAATGGTACAGTTGAGAAGATTCTTGAAGACAAAAAGAAAATTGAAGTTTCTGTATTGATCTTCGGTAGAAAAACTCCAATGGAGCTAAGCTACATGCAAGTAGAAAAAGTATAACAATTACTTATAAAAATATAAAAAGACTGCTATTAAGCGGTCTTTTTGCTTTTCTAATACTCTTAATTATATATAATTTTACATTAGTGCTGCCATCTTATTATCATGACTTTGTCATTCTGAATGTAATGCAGTGAAATGAAGAATCCAGGCTTTACATGAGATTCTTTCCTTCGTCAGAACGACAATGGTGTAATTATTTATAGTTGCCTAAAAAATTATGGTATTGTCTTTTACTACAGATATCTTGTTGATTTCTTCTGCAGTGAATTTTTTTTATTTAATTACTTTCTTTTGAAAATTTTTTGCTTTAAAGTTCCTTCCATTTCTTTAATATATTTTCAGATGGCATAGTTCTTGCAACCAAGCTGTTAAGTAATCCATAAATTTTATGTTTTTTGTATTTCATACACTGTTTACAGGCGTATGGTAAATCTTATGTTTTTACTTAAAAAAATATAAAGTTTGGATTAGCTATTTAAAACACAAGCCTTATAAACACATAACTCAATGACAAAAATTATTTCGATGGTCATTCTTGTGGGTACGTCCGTACTCGCAAGTGCGCAGGTTGGTATCAATACTACGAAACCAGAAAAAGAACTTACCGTGAACGGTACAATGAAGACATCAGGAGTTGTTTTCAAGCAACCTATGGAGAAATTGAAAGCAGATGAGAATTACACTTTCATTATCAAATCTCCAGCTCCGGAAAACAAAATTACAGCGTACAACGATTCCTTTGTACCCAATTCTCCGGCACCGATTAACCTTATTCAATTTAAAATTACCTGTGATCCTTCAGACAAGGATTGGGTAAATCAATTTGACACAAAGATCAACTCTAGTAAATTTTTGGTAGTAATTTCTTCCTTTGGATTTACACAACCTACAAGAACTTTTTCTGCAGATTGGCTTACACCGGTACCTCAGATTTTTGCTTATTCTGCAGGAGGAACATGGAAGCTTAAAGCAGATTATCAGGGCTTTTCCCCTGACAACTCTTTTCCTACAGGAGTCTGGACACTGAATTTGTTGGTATTTGACAGATCCTATGCCAAAGATTTTAATTCTACACAAAGCCTTAATGCTTCAACAACGGGTGCTGCTGCAGCTCCATTAATTCAATAAAACAAATACTTTATGAAAAAAATTATTGCGATACTCTTTACGGGTTTTGCTGCTTTAAGCATTAATGCACAAGTTGGAATTAATACTAGCACACCCAAAGGAACTCTCGATGTTGAAGGAGAAGCATTGGTAGAGTCCTATTTAATAGATACTGAAAATACGAAGGCAAGCGGAAACTATCTTCTTCTTACCCGTTCAAAAGATACTTCACCGGTAGGTAAGGTAAAGCTGTTGGATATATCGCTCCGTAATGTAGCCCCTGTAAATATGTATAATATTGTATTGAAAAATGTGAGACAGGATGAAGTAGTGAATCTCAATACAGGATTAGATGTAAGTAAATATGTTGTGGCCATTACAGGTGCTGTTTTTACAGGAGCGGTGTCGGCAGCTAATACAACGACTAACCCAAAATCATATGGTTCTTATTCTACTGAAGTTACTCAGGTAGCAAGTGGAGGTAAAAATTATCATGCGATTAATTTAAGCTTTAAAGGAGCCGGTACCGTTTCATCCCAAAATGGAACATGGACGCTTACGCTGAATGTCTTTGAAAAATCATTAGTTAAAGACTGGGGAACTTTCAATGGTTCAGTTTCGGCATCTGCTTCACCGGCTTATTCGGGAGTATCAACCAACACGCCTCTAGGGCTTCAATAAAAAAACTATGAAAAGAAAAATTTATATCACAATAATCATGTGTATGGGGATATTCTTGAATGCCCAAATAGGAAAAGTAGGGATAAACACCGCTAATCCTACAGAAACACTTGACGTTAACGGAAAAACATACACGAATTCTTTATATCTGAGAAATCCGGGTGAGCCTACCATGACAGGAGGTAGTTTCTTAGCAACTTCACAAAATGGTTTGCAATTGTATGATCCGGCTTTGGAAAGCAGCGGTTTGTTCAATTACCTTAAGCTTAGTCTTACCGGAATATCAGGTGCGGGAATCACGGATTATGATACCAAAATTGATGCAAATAACTTTCTGGTTGTGCTTCATAACTACTCATTCAAACTGAATGACGGAAATACCAATGTGATGCTTGATTATGGCGACAACGGTATTAATGATAACAAACAGGGCTCACCTGATGTTGTTGCTTTCAAAAGTAACGGAACATGGCATATCAGAGCAAGATTTACAGACAGTAGAATTATTGCTGTGAACTCATCTAGTCCGTCAAGAAACTATAACAACTTTACGGTAGATCTTTATCTTATGGCTTACAGAAGGTTGATTACAAAGCAAAATATCAGTGATGTTACTGCTGATCTTGGCGGGAATAATGGTTCTACCCAAACAATTACGAAACCATCAGGTTTTTAGTAATTCTTTGAATCCATAAATAAAAAAGAAGAGCAAATGTATGTTCTTCTTTTTTTTGGCTAAAAGGGTCACTTTTTAAAACCGGGTGAGATATATTTCAAAATTCCTCTCGAAAGAGGACATCACAAAAGAGGATCTGGAAAAATAATTCTGTATCTCGATTATTTTTTTAAAACTTTTTAAAAATCAGCAATTTCCGTTTGCTATTTAAAAAATATTTTATACTTTTGCAGTCCAAAAAGTAGGTTTATTGTTATGTGAGTGCATAACCTACTGAATAATAAATGCTTCCAAACTCATTAATTATTCAAATTTAAAAAACAAACAATGGCTAAGAAAGTCTTTAAAATGGTAAAGCTTCAGGTGAAAGGTGGCGCAGCTAACCCTTCTCCACCAGTAGGTCCAGCATTGGGTTCTGCAGGTGTGAACATCATGGAGTTTTGTAAGCAATTTAACGGAAGAACCCAAGATAAGCCAGGGCAAGTTTTACCTGTAGTAATTACAGTATACGAAGACAAATCTTTTGAATTCGTTATTAAAACTCCACCTGCAGCAATCCAGTTAATGGATGCAGCTAAGATCAAGGGAGGTTCTGGTGAACCAAACAGAAACAAAGTAGGTTCTGTAACTTGGGAACAAGTAAAGAAAATCGCTGAAGATAAAATGGCGGATCTTAACTGTTTTACAACAGACTCTGCAGTTTCTATGGTTGCAGGTACTGCTAGATCTATGGGATTAAGAGTAACAGGAACTAAACCAACTAACGCTTAAAACTTAAAGAAATGGCAAAATTAACTAAAAAGCAAAAGGAAGCTTTAAGCAAAGTAGAAAAAGGAAGAATCTATAACCTTGAAGAAGGTTCAGCTCTTGTAAAGGAGGTGAACACTACAAAGTTTGATGCTTCTGTAGATATCGCTGTAAGATTAGGGGTAGACCCAAGAAAAGCAAACCAAATGGTAAGAGGTGTTGTATCTCTTCCTCACGGTACTGGTAAAGATGTTAAAGTATTAGCTCTTGTAACTCCAGATAAAGAAGCAGAAGCTAAAGCTGCTGGTGCTGATTATGTAGGTCTTGACGAATATTTACAAAAAATCAAAGAAGGTTGGACAGATGTTGACGTTATCGTTACTATGCCAGCTGTAATGGGTAAATTAGGTCCATTAGGTAGAGTATTAGGTCCAAGAGGTTTAATGCCAAACCCTAAATCAGGAACTGTAACAATGGAAATTGGTAAAGCAGTAACTGAAGTGAAAGCAGGTAAAATTGATTTCAAAGTAGACAAGTATGGTATCATCCACGCTGGTATTGGTAAAGTATCTTTCGATGCTGCTAAGATCAAAGAAAATGCGCAGGAATTGATCTCTACATTGATCAAAATGAAGCCAACTGCTGCTAAAGGAACTTATGTAAAAAGCATTTACTTGTCTTCTACAATGAGCCCTGGTATTGCAATCGATACTAAATCTGTTAACTAATATAAATCCTTAAGACAATGACAAAAGACCAAAAAGTTGTAGCAATACAAGAGATCAAAGACTTGCTTCAGGATGCAAAAGTAGTATACGTAGCAGATCTAGACGGTTTGAACGCTGCGAAGTCTTCAGAATTCAGAAGACAGGCTTTCAAGCAAAATATCAAAGTGAAAGTGGTGAAAAATACACTTTTACAAAAAGCAATGGAGCAGATTGAAGGAGTAGATTACTCTGAAATGTTCCAGACTTTTAAAGGAAACTCTGCATTAATGATTTCTGAGACTGCAAACGGTCCAGCAAAATTAATCCAAGGTTTCAGAAAGAAAGAAGAAAAGCCAGCTTTAAAGTCTGCTTTTGTTCAGGAAACTTTCTACGTTGGAGACGAAAACTTATCTGCACTTGCTAACATCAAGTCTAGAGAAGAAATGATCGGAGAAATCATCGGATTACTTCAATCTCCAATTCAAAGAGTTGTTTCTGCTCTTCAAAACAAACCTGAAACTGTAGAAGCTAAAGCTGAAGAAGCTGCTCCTGCGGTAGAAGAAATTCCTGCTGAAGCTCCAGAAGCTGCTGCAGAAAGCACTGAAGAAACAAGTGCTGAATAATTACACTCAAGAAATTAAATAAATAATCAACAAAAACATTACAACAATGTCAGATTTAAAAAATTTAGCTGAAACGCTAGTAAACTTAACAGTAAAAGACGTAAACGAATTAGCAACTATCCTTAAGGATGAGTACGGAATTGAGCCAGCTGCTGCTGCTGTAGTAGTTGCTGCAGGTGGTGGTGAAGCTGCTGAAGAAAAAACTGAATTCGACGTAATTCTTAAGTCTGCAGGTGCTTCTAAATTAGCTATCGTTAAATTAGTAAAAGATTTAACTGGTGCTGGTCTTAAAGAAGCTAAAGATATCGTAGATGGTGCTCCTGCTCCAATCAAAACTGGTATCTCTAAAGACGAAGCTGAAGCTCTTAAGAAGCAATTAGAAGAAGCTGGTGCTGAAGTAGAATTGAAATAATTTCAATTTTATTATAAATATAGGAGCCCGGGCATTTGCCCGGGCTCTTTTTTTGTATGTAAGTCTTTGTAAATGCGTGTTTTATTTTATAATAGTATTTGAATATTATTCATTCTTTATTTGTTATATTTTAATATGATTGTTTATTTAATAATAATTAACATAATATTTTAGTTGTATTTTAATATTTGTTAATTTTGTTTGGTTTTTTACTAATAAAATATTGTTTTGGTTAAAAAAATATTATATTTGTACCGAAAAAACACAACATAATTGGATAGAAATTATTTTCTTTCCTACGGCCACAAGATTACAATTCTGTTGCTTATGGCGGCTGTAGGAAAATTAAACGCTAAGTTTATAGCTGGCACAATAGGTAAGACTGAATTACCTTATTGCACAGTTATAAATAATCATCCCCAGCGATGTTTAGCTGATGTTTCAGATTATCTGTCTGAAGCAGGAAATGATTTGACGGCTGCAAACAAATTGTCTGCTGTTCAAAATGAAGTTTTTGCATTCTATTGCAATAGTCATCAGTATAATTTTTCTTTTTTTAAGAATAATGATCTCCAGTTATTTCTCCTGAGAAATATAAGATTTGCCTCTGTATGGACTTTTTCTTACTCTGTCTGCAAAGAATATATTTTCCTGGCATTTATTGAAGTCCGCAAGTTCTGTATCAATCCTTTTAAACTTGTTGATGGTTTTAAGTTTATTATTAAAATTCCTGATAAATTAATCCATTCTTTTATCTCTTAATATTTCTAACAATCTTATACGCTTTCTCACAGCACTGTCTGTTATTTCATTTATTATTTGAGTGAGAACGCCCGAGAATTGCCTTTCAAAAACACACACACATAAAAAACAGCAAATATCATTAGACATGAAAAACAGATTATTTACTATCACTCTTTTATCATTTGGTTTGCCGGCATTAGCACAGGTTGGGATTAATACTGGACAAGCTCAGGCAACCTTTGATATAGTAGGCTCACCTTCCAACCCCGGTAAACTTGATGGCGTGATTGCTCCCAGGCTTACAGGTGTACAATTAAAAGCTAAAAACTATACGACGGCCCAAACAGGAGCCATAGTGTACGTTACCTCGGCTGAAGCTACACCGTCCGGACAGACCATTGATGTCGTTTCACCAGGGTATTATTATTTTGATGGTGCCAAATGGCTAAGCATAAGCGGAAGCTGGCGTACAGTAGGAAATTCCGGTACAACAGCAACAACGGCAACCTTAGGAACTGATATTGGCAACGGAAATTATTTAGGAACAAATGACGGTCAGAATTTGGTTTTGGCTACTCAGAAAAATGTAAAAGGAATATTAGATACGAATGGAACCCTGCAAGGTGGAAATTCCAATTCTGCAACGGGTCCTTACTCGTCATTCACCTGGGGATCCAATAATATTCTTACCAACAGTACCTCTTCTAATATTGCATTGGGAAAAGACAATACTGTCTCTGCACAGGGGAATTTTCTCGCTGTTGCTATCGGAATGGGAAATACAGCAAATAATGGTGCTAAAGTAATAGGGAATACCAACAATGCTACAGGACCTAATAATTTGGTATTTGGAAACCTTAATACGGTAACAGGACTCACAGGACTCACGGTTGGGAACAATCATATCAACAGTGGTGGGATTGCCATCGGAAGCGGAAATACAACATCATTGAACAATATTGCTGTCGGTTCAGCGAACACAGCCACCGGTACAGAAGCTTTTGCAATAGGATTTTCAGGTCAGGCAGCAGCTGGACAGCTGGTTTATGCCAACAAACAACACGTTTTCTTCAATAAAAATAACGGTACAGACACCATATTAGGAATCAATATGACTCCTACCGCAGCTACTGCTACAGGTGCTGCCATTCAGATGAAAGGAATCGCTTCAGGTGCTAATGCAAGTTGTTCTACTGCTGAGGAGGGTGCAATCCGATATAATACAACCGCCAGAGTACATGAAGGCTGTAATGGGACTAACTGGAAAGCACTTTACTAATTCAATACAAATAAACACAAACCTTAAAAAAATAAAAATGACCAGAAAATTATTCGAAAAGTTAGCTGTGATGCTTATGACACTCATGATGTCAGCAGTAGTATTTGCGCAGCAGGGCTATGAGCCTATCCGTGGGATGGGTGTAGAGGCAAAACCTGTCAACAATTCAGGGATCTGCCTGGCATGTTATAACGGAAGCATGAATTCGGTGGTGGATGCAAGTCTTGACAACAGCGTAAGCATGGGGAATTTCGCTTCTCTGTTAAGTGGAAACGGAATCTCTGTGAAGAATAAAAATACAACTTATCCTGCAGGATATATTACCGGATTCAATGTAGATCTTGGAACGAGTTTTATTACTGTTGATCTGTTGAGCTCTTTACGAATCAGTACTTATAAAAATGGTGTTCTTCAGGAGACCACTACCAGCAGTACTCTTTTATCAGTTCCTGCATTCGGAGGAAGTAAAAACAGAATATTCTTACATTTTAAAACTTCAAAAGAATTTGATGAAGTAAGACTCTATCAAACCAATGTTCTTTCCGTATTCAGTGCTATGAATGTATATTATGCCTTTGCATTTGATCCTGCAAAAGTACCTACAGACAATAATGGTATTTGTGATGATATCATTGCAGGAAGCGGTGTTGACGGGAATGTATCCGGAAGCAGCAGTTTCCTGGCTCCGCTTTCTTATGTTCAGAATAAAGAAAGAATTGGAGATGGAAATAAAAACTCTTACGGATCAATAGTTCTTCCTGTCGGATTGCTGGGATCTTATTCAGTTGGAGTTCTTGACAAAAATCAGGTGTATCCTGCAGGTAACAGAACAGGTTTTGTAATAGAGCCGGATGATCAGGGGAAACTTTTAAGTGCAGAGTTTTTAAAGAATATTACAATAGAAACTTACCTTTACGGACAGCTTCAGGATTCAAAACAACTGTCTGACGGAGGTGGTCTGATTAATATAAAAGTGTTGGGATTCGGTTCAGGAAAACAGAAAGTTACATTAACGACTACTAAGCCTTTCAATGAAGTACGATTAAAAATTACACAGACAGTTGGATTTAATTTAGGAGCTTTAAAAGTTTATTACGCTTTTGAAGAACCAGTTTCTTGCGAATGTGATGATAAAATCCAGACAAGTGGTTCTGCGGTACCTGGAAATTTGGTAACCGGAACTTCATGGACATCAGGTCCGGGATTCCTTGGTCTTATTTTAGCGAAGATGACCAATCCGGAAGCTATTGTAGATAATAACCCATCTAATTATGCAACGGCTACTGTTCCTGCGGCATCTTTTCTTAGCATTTTTTCAGCCTTTGCAACGGTAAGCAGTAATACTGTGCTTCCTGTTAATACAATGGCTGGGTTCACCGTAGAAAAAGCAGGAAATCTTCTTGGAGTAAGTGTGTTGGAAAATATCACCGTGACTTTGTACAATGGAAATACATTGACAGATACCTTTACAAGCTCAGGAAGTCTTATCAGCGGAAACTTCTTCACAACGAATTCAAATAAATTCTATGTCGGAGGAAAAGCAACAAAGCCTTTCAATCGTATTAAAATTACATTCAACAGCGGAACAGCAGTTCGTATTCCTCAGAATTATTATATCTATAATGCTTTTGCGAGCAGAGATGATGATAATGATGGTGTTCCAAACTGTTTTGACCGTTGCCCTGGAGGTGATGACAGCATAGATAATAACGGAAACGGAATTCCTGACTGTGCAGAAGGATGTACTGAAGTGAATGATAAATCTCCTGCATTGGATACAGACGGAGATGGTATTGTGGATGCTTGTGATCTGGATTCTGATAACGACGGTATTCCTGATGCTGTGGAAGACTTTGACAAAAATGGAAAATTCCAGGATGATGATAATGAAGGAGATATCCTGTTAACGCCGGTATTGGGAGATTCAGTTCCGAATTATCTGGACCTTGATTCTGATAACGATGGTATCTTAGATTTGTTTGAATCAGGAATTCCAACGTCAGTCATCAATCAGATTGATGCAGATCACAACGGAGTTATCGATGCTAATGTTCCGGTAGGTAAAAACGGTATCGCTGATATTCTGGAAACATCACCAGACTCAGGAGTATTGAAATATGCAATCAAAAATACAGATGGAGATGATAAGCCGGACTTCCTGGATATTACTTCCAACGGATCAGATCCTGACCTTTATAAGATCGGAAAAGGTAATCTGGATACATTAGGAGGTGGATTTATCTCTACAATTAATGATCAGGATAAAGATGGTATTCAGGCTGTTGTAGATACTGACCTGGTGAAAAGAGGTTCTCCTGATTCTCCGCTTTCACCATATGCTTCATTACTGAAAAATGCTCCTAAAACTGCTGCAAAAACCACAGCTGCAGAAATTACTGATGCTGCCAATGATGTGAAAGTATATCCAAACCCGGTAAAAGCAGGAGAAAATCTTAGAATTACATCTGCAGAAGAAGGAGTGTATACTCTGTTCTCAGCACAGGGACAGGTAATTAAGACAGATAAGTTCAATGCCAATACCGGTATTGATACATCTTCACTTCCTACAGGGGTTTATATCATTAAAATAGAAACCAAATCAAAAATAAAATCTTATAAGGTTATTGTGAAATAGTCATAAGATTAGCTTGTGTTGTGGAGGGGTTGCTCATGTTTGAGCAGCCTCTCTTGTTTTTAAGAGTCTCAAAATGAGATGATTTATTTGTTATTGTAGATAGATTTTTGTATCTTTGCCCTTCTTTTGGCGCGAAAAATTGTTTGTAAATTTATAAAATACTGAAAATCAACTCTTTCATTGTGAAAACGTGAGAGGGATTTCGTATATGTAGATATTGCGGTAATGCTGCCTCAAAAGTAATAAAAATATTTTGCATTACACTGTGAAAAGATATACCAGTGTTGCAGTTAGAAAGAGCCAAGTGCATAGTTAAAAGAGTCCTGAGGTCTTCTGTGAGCGCCAAAAACACTTTTACCTTTTACTTTTACCTTGTTTTTTTGTTCTTTTCTGATATTTTTTAATGAATCAAAATATTTTTTAACCCTTTCTTAAAAGTTTTATGAGTAAAACAAAATCAACAACTCAAGGAAATCCGAGAATTAATTTCTCATCAGCGAAAGGAAAAATCATCACTCCGGACTTTTTGGATATCCAAATTGAGTCTTTCAGAGAATTTTTCCAGCTTGATACACTTCCTGAAGCCAGAAAGACAGAAGCTCTTTACAAGACTTTCCAAGAGAATTTCCCAATTACGGATTCTAGAAACCAATTCGTATTAGAATTCCTGGACTATCTGGTAGATTCTCCACGTTATTCAATCGATGAGTGTGTGGAAAGAGGACTTACTTATTCAGTTCCTCTAAAAGCTAGACTTAAACTGTATTGTACTGACCCGGAACACGAAGATTTCCAGACAGTGGTTCAGGACGTATATTTAGGTCCGGTTCCTTACATGACACCAAGTGGTTCTTTCATCATCAACGGTGCTGAGAGAGTTATTGTTACGCAGCTTCACCGTTCACCTGGTGTATTCTTCGGACAAACTTACCATGCGAATGGAACCAAACTTTACTATTCAAGAATTATCCCTTTCAAAGGATCTTGGATGGAATTTACAACTGATATCAACAGCGTAATGTACGCATATATCGACCGTAAGAAAAAATTACCATTAACAACTTTATTAAGAGCTATAGGATACGAATCTGATAAAGATATCCTTCAGATCTTCGACCTTGCGGAAGAAGTGAAAGTTTCTAAAGCTGCCCTTAAAAAAGTGGAAGGGAGAACATTGGCTGCGAGAGTATTGAACACTTGGTTCGAAGATTTCGTAGACGAAGATACAGGTGAAGTAGTTTCTATCGAAAGAAATGAGATCATCCTGGATAGAGAAACAATCCTGGAAAAAGAACATTTAGATCTTATCCTGGATGCTGGTGTGAAATCAATCCTGATTCACAAAGAAAACAGCAACGAATTCTCTATCATCCAGAATACATTACAAAAAGACCCTACTAACTCTGAAAAAGAAGCGGTAGAGTATATTTATCGTCAGTTAAGAAACGCAGATCCGCCAGATGAGGAAACTGCAAGAGGAATCATTGAAAAATTATTCTTCTCTGAGCAGAGATACTCTTTAGGTGAAGTTGGACGTTACAGATTGAACAAAAAGTTAGGTCTTAACATTCCTACAACAACTGAGGTTCTTACAAAAGAAGATATCATTGCGATCGTAAGACACTTAATCGAACTTGTAAACTCTAAAGCTGAGGTTGATGATATTGACCACTTATCAAACAGAAGAATTAAAACTGTTGGTGAGCAGCTGGCAGGACAGTTCGGAGTAGGTCTTTCAAGAATTGCAAGAACAATCAAGGAAAGAATGAACGTTAGAGATAACGAAATCTTTACTCCGCTTGACCTTGTAAATGCTAAGACATTAACATCTGTAATCAACTCATTCTTCGGTACCAACCAGCTTTCTCAGTTCATGGACCAAACCAACCCGTTATCAGAGATCACTCACAAGAGAAGATTATCTGCACTAGGGCCTGGTGGTTTATCAAGAGAAAGAGCAGGTTTCGAGGTTCGTGACGTTCACCATACTCACTACGGAAGAATTTGTCCGATTGAAACTCCGGAAGGACCAAACATCGGTTTGATTTCATCTCTAGGGATCTATGCGAAAATCAATAACCTTGGTTTCATCGAAACTCCATATAGAAAAGTAGAAGGTGGTAAGATTGACCTTAACGCTGATCCTATTTACTTAAATGCAGAAGATGAAGAAGATAAAGTAATTGCTCAGGCAAACGTTGAATTGAGTGATAACGGAGACTTCTTAACAGACAGAATTATTGCAAGATTGGATGGTGACTATCCGGTAGTTGAGCCTGCTCAGGTTAACCTTATCGATGTAGCTCCAAACCAGATCTCAGGTATTTCCGCTTCATTGATTCCTTTCTTGGAGCATGATGATGCGAACCGTGCATTGATGGGATCTAACATGATGCGTCAGGCCGTTCCTCTATTGAAGCCACAGGCTCCAATCGTTGGTACAGGGCTTGAGCAGCAAGTTGCAAGAGATTCAAGAATCTTAATTAACGCTGAAGGTACAGGTACTGTAGAGTACGTAGATGCTGACAGAATCGTTATTAAATATGAAAGAAGCGAAGACGAAGATTTAGTACAATTCGAGTCTGCTACTAAAACATACAAACTTACTAAGTTCAGAAAAACCAACCAGAGTACAACTATTACCCTAAGACCAAACGTAAGAGTAGGTGATGTAGTGGAGAAAGGACAAGTACTTTGCGACGGTTATGCTACCGAAAAAGGAGAATTAGCTCTTGGTAGAAACTTAGTAGTAGCGTTCATGCCTTGGAAAGGGTACAACTTTGAGGATGCAATCGTAATCAACGAAAAAGTTGTACGTGAAGACTGGTTTACTTCAATCCACGTAGATGAGTATTCTCTTGAAGTTCGTGATACCAAATTAGGTATGGAAGAGCTTACAGCAGATATTCCAAACGTATCTGAAGAAGCTACCAAAGATCTTGACGAGAACGGTATGATCAGAATCGGTGCTGAAGTGAAGCCTGGAGATATCATGATTGGTAAAATTACTCCAAAAGGTGAATCTGACCCGACTCCTGAAGAAAAACTTCTTAGAGCAATCTTCGGTGATAAAGCTGGTGATGTAAAAGATGCATCATTAAAAGCTGACTCTTCATTAAGAGGAGTTGTTATCAACAAGAAATTGTTCTCCAGAAACATTAAAGACAAAAAGAAAAGAACTGAAGAAAAACTTAGACTTGAAGAAATTGAAAACACTTACAAGGCTAAATTTGACGAGTTGAGAAATACTTTAATTGAAAAATTAAATACACTGGTAAGCGGTAAAACTTCTCAAGGGGTACAAAATGACCTTGACGAAGAAATCATCGGTAAAGGTGTGAAATTTACTCACAAATTATTGACTTCAGTTGAAGATTATGTAAATGTTAGTGGTGCAGACTGGACAGTAGACGCTGATAAGAATGAATTAATCAAACAATTAATTCACAATTACAAAATCAAATATAACGACATCCAAGGAGTTAAAAACCGTGAGAAATTTGCTATTTCAATCGGAGATGAGCTTCCAGCAGGGATTATGAAGTTGGCTAAAGTTTACATCGCTAAGAAACGTAAACTGAATGTAGGAGATAAGATGGCGGGACGTCACGGTAACAAAGGTATCGTTTCAAGAATCGTTCGTGAAGAAGACATGCCGTTCTTAGAAGATGGAACACCGGTAGATATCGTATTGAATCCACTAGGGGTACCTTCTCGTATGAACATCGGTCAGATCTACGAAACTGTTCTTGGATGGGCTGGTAGAAAACTAGGATTGAAGTTCGCTACACCAATCTTTGATGGAGCAAGTCTTGATCAGATTACTGAGTATACTGAGAAAGCAGGTCTTCCTAAATTCGGTCACACTCACCTTTATGATGGTGGTACCGGAGAAAGATTTACTCAGGCTGCGACAGTAGGTATCATTTACATGTTGAAACTAGGACACATGGTAGATGATAAGATGCACGCACGTTCTATTGGACCTTACTCATTGATTACTCAGCAGCCGTTAGGAGGTAAAGCTCAGTTCGGAGGGCAGAGATTCGGAGAGATGGAGGTTTGGGCACTTGAAGCATTCGGTGCATCCAATATCTTGAGAGAAATCTTGACTGTGAAGTCGGATGACGTGATTGGTAGAGCAAAAACTTATGAAGCAATTGCAAAAGGTGAATCTATGCCTGAACCAGGTATTCCGGAATCATTCAACGTATTACTTCACGAGCTGCAAGGTCTTGGATTAGACGTAAGACTAGAGGAATAATTTTAAATTTTAAATTATAAATGTTGAATGGCAACATTCAGAAATTAATCTAAAATCTAAAATCTAAAATTTAAAATCTAACAAATGTCAAATAAAAATAAAACAAGTAGATTTAATAAAATAACCATCGGTTTAGCTTCACCGGAGTCTATTTTACAGGACTCAAGAGGGGAGGTTTTAAAACCGGAAACTATTAACTACAGAACTCACAAACCTGAAAGAGACGGATTATTCTGTGAGAAAATCTTTGGTCCTGTAAAAGATTACGAGTGTGCTTGTGGTAAATACAAGAGAATTCGTTACAAAGGGATTGTTTGTGACCGTTGTGGTGTAGAAGTTACTGAGAAAAAAGTAAGAAGAGAAAGAATCGGTCATATCGGATTGGTCGTTCCTATTGCTCACATCTGGTACTTCCGTTCATTGCCAAACAAAATCGGATACCTTTTAGGAATCCCTTCTAAGAAATTAGATATGATCATCTACTATGAAAGATATGTAGTGATTCAGCAGGGTATTGCTAAAAAATTAGATGGTTCCGATTTCGAAAATATGGAATTCCTTACAGAAGAAGAGTACCTTGATATTATGGAAACTCTTCCTGTAGAAAACCAGTATCTTGATGATTCTGATCCAAACAAATTCATCGCCAGAATGGGTGCTGAAGCTGTAGAAGATCTATTAAAAAGAATCGATCTTGATGCATTGTCTTTCGACTTGAGACACAAAGCTCATAACGAAGGTTCTAAACAAAGAAGAACTGAAGCTCTTAAAAGATTGAACGTTGTAGAAGCATTGAGAGGTGCTAATACAAGAATGATCAACAGACCAGAGTGGATGATCATGCGTGTACTTCCTGTTATCCCACCAGAATTAAGACCATTAGTTCCATTGGATGGAGGACGTTTCGCAACTTCTGACTTGAATGACCTTTATAGAAGAGTAATTATCAGAAATAACCGTTTGAAGAGATTATTGGAGATCAAAGCTCCTGAAGTAATCTTGAGAAACGAGAAGCGTATGCTTCAGGAATCAGTAGATTCATTATTCGATAATACAAGAAAATCTTCTGCAGTAAAATCTGAATCAAACAGACCATTGAAATCACTTTCTGATTCATTGAAAGGTAAGCAAGGTCGTTTCCGTCAGAACTTACTAGGGAAAAGGGTAGATTACTCTGCGCGTTCCGTAATTGTTGTAGGTCCAAACTTACAGCTTCACGAATGTGGTATTCCTAAAGATATGGCAGCTGAACTTTACAAACCGTTTATCATTAGAAAACTAATTGAAAGAGGAATTGTAAAAACTGTAAAATCTGCAAAGAGAATTATTGATAGAAAAGAACCTGTAGTTTATGATATTCTTGAAAACGTGATGAAAGGTCACCCTGTTTTATTGAACAGAGCACCTACTCTTCACAGACTAGGTATCCAGGCTTTCCAACCTAAGATGATCGAAGGTAAGGCAATCCAGCTACACCCGTTGGTAACAACAGCATTCAACGCCGATTTCGATGGTGACCAGATGGCGGTACACTTACCGTTAGGACCAGAGGCAATCCTTGAAGCTCAGTTATTGATGTTAGGTTCTCAAAACATCTTGAACCCTGCAAACGGTTCTCCGATTACAGTACCTTCTCAGGACATGGTTCTTGGTCTTTATTTCATGACTAAAGAATTGAGCTCTACAGAAGATATGAAAGTAAAAGGGGAAGGTCTTGCATTCTATTCTCCTGAGGAAGCGGAAATCGCTTATGCTGAAGGTAGAGTTTCTTTAAATGCTAAGGTAAGATGTAGACTACCTGTTAAAGAAGACGGAGTAATAGTAACAAGATTGATCGAAACTTCTGTAGGTAGAATTTTATTTAACCAGATTGTACCTAAGCAGGTAGGATATATCAATGAACTTCTTACGAAGAAATCATTGAGAAACGTTATCGGTAAGATCCTTGCTGATACAGACTTCCCTACAACTGTGAAGTTCCTTGATGCAATGAAAGACTTAGGGTATTCAAACGCATTCAAAGGAGGTCTTTCATTCTCACTTGGGGATATTGTAGTTCCTGTTGAGAAAAAGCAGATGATTGCTTCTTCAATTGAAACTGTAGACGAAATTAGAGCTAACTATAACATGGGTCTAATTACCGATACAGAACGTTATAACCAGGTAATCGACGTTTGGACAAATACCAACGCAGGATTAACTGAAATGATCATGAGCAGAATGAAAACTGACCAAGGTGGTTTCAACTCTGTATACATGATGCTTGACTCTGGAGCGAGGGGTTCTAAAGAACAGATCCGTCAGTTATCAGGGATGAGAGGTTTGATGGCAAAACCGCAGAAAGCCGGTTCTACCGGAGCGGAGATCATCGAAAACCCGATCCTTGCAAACTTTAAGGAAGGTCTTTCGATTCTAGAGTACTTTATCTCTACCCACGGTGCCCGTAAAGGACTTGCGGATACCGCTCTTAAGACAGCCGATGCTGGTTACTTAACGAGAAGATTGGTAGACGTTGCACAGGACGTTATCGTTACAGAAGATGACTGTGGAACGCTGAGAGGTACAGAAGTTACTGCACTTAAGAAAAATGACGAGATCGTTGAAAAAATCTCTGAAAGAATCTTAGGTAGAGTATCTCTACATAATATTTACGATCCTGAAACTGACGAGCTTATTGCAAGTGCAGATCAGGTGATCATTGAAGCATTGGCGAAAAGAATCGAAGAGGCTGGATTAGAGTCTGTTGAGGTTCGTTCACCATTAACTTGTGAAGCTAAGAAAGGGATCTGTGCTAAATGTTACGGTAGAAACTTAGCAACAGGTAAAGTGATTCACATGGGTGAAGCGGTAGGTGTAATTGCAGCACAGTCAATTGGGGAACCAGGTACTCAGCTTACGTTGAGAACCTTCCACCAAGGAGGTACTGCAGGAAACGTATCAGAAAACCCATCTATCGTTGCAAGAAGAGATGGTATCGTTGAAATGGATGAAGTAAGAACAATTACTTCTGAAGATGAAAACGGTAACACTGCTGAGGTTGTGGTTTCCCGTTCAACAGAATTCAGATTAGTTGCTGATAATGAGCTTAGAACTCCATTAATGGTAGCTAACGTACCTTACGGATCTATATTAGCTGTAAAACCAGGTGATAAAGTGAAGAAAGGAGATACAATCTGTAGATGGGATCCATATAACGCGGTAATTATTGCTGAAACTTCAGGTAAGGTAGAATACGAGGATATTATCCAGGGTATTTCATTCCAACTTGAAATTGACGAACAAACAGGATTTGAAGAGAAAGTAATCTCTGAATCCAGAAATAAGAAAGCCGTACCTACCTTGAAAGTGGTAGACTCTAAAGGTGTTGAGCAGAAAGCTTACAACTTACCGGTAGGAGCCCACTTAATGGTTAACGATGGTGAAAAAATTAAGGCTGGTAAAGTCTTAATCAAAATCCCAAGAAAATCTGCAAAAGCAGGGGATATCACCGGAGGTCTTCCGAGAGTTACCGAATTATTCGAAGCTAGAAACCCTTCAAACCCAGCGGTTGTTACTGAAATCGACGGGGTAGTTTCTTACGGAAAAATAAAGAGAGGTAACCGTGAACTTATTGTTGAAGCTAAAACTGGAGAAAGAAAAATTTATTTAGTTAAATTATCAAACCAGATCTTAGTACAGGAGAATGACTTCGTAAGAGCAGGTTCTCCGCTTTCTGACGGTTCTATTACGCCGGAAGATATCTTAAGAATTAAAGGCCCAACAGCAGTTCAGGAATACTTGGTAAATGAGATTCAGGAAGTTTACCGTCTACAGGGGGTAAAAATCGACGACAAGCACTTCGAAATTATCGTAAGACAGATGATGACGAAAGTATCTATCGTAGATGGAGGTGATACTCAATTCCTTGAAGGAGCTCTTGAGCACAAGTATGATTTCTTGGAAGAAAACAACAGAGTATTCGGTCTTAAAGTAGTAGTAGACGCTGGTGATTCTAAAGAATTTATGCCAGGTCAGATGATTACTGCAAGAGAATTGAGAGATGAAAACTCTAAGTTGAAGCGTGAAGATTTAGCATTGGTAGAAGTAAGAGAAGCTCTTCCTGCTACAGCAACTCCTGTACTGCAAGGTATTACAAGAGCTGCCCTTCAGACTAAGTCATTCATGTCTGCAGCATCATTCCAGGAAACAACTAAGGTTCTTAACGAAGCAGCTGTTGCTGGTAAAGTAGACGATCTTAACGGTCTTAAAGAAAATGTAATTGTAGGGCACAGAATCCCTGCAGGTACAGGTCTTAAAGAGTATCAGAACGTTATTGTAGGTTCTAAGAAAGAATTCGAAGACCTTAACTAAAATTAATGATTTGAAATTTGGGATTTGAAATTATTTTTATATTTTCACAATCTCAAATTTCGAATTTTAAAAACATAATTTATAACAATGGACAACAATCAAAATCCACAAGACGGAAACATCAACATCGAATTAAACGAAATGGTAGCTGCTGGTATCTATGCTAACCTAGCTTTAGTAAACCACTCTCCATCTGAATTTGTAGTAGACTTTATTCAGTTGATGCCAGGTGTTCAGCAAGCTAAAGTAAGATCAAGAGTTATTCTTGCTCCACTTCACGCTAAAAGAGTATTAAACGCTCTTCAGCAGAACATCGCTAACTACGAGCAGCAGTTCGGAGAAATCAAAGAAGTTGAGCCTTTCGTATTAGGAGGAAACAACGTTCAAGCGTAAGATTTCTTTTACATAAAATAAAGAATACCCTGGTTTTTGCCGGGGTATTTTTTTGAGATGTATAATTCACTGATTGGTTCCTTTTTTGTCTTTTTTTTATTATTCGTAATTTTATTTTAAAAATATACTAAAAAAATACGGATAATAAAATTGAAATATTTTTGTTAATTCTTATTATAAATTAATAAAAATTAATTTAAATTAGTTAAAAATTATCATTTTGCTTGGTTAAATTTGTAAAAAATTGAATGGAATGAAAATCTACCCTATTGCAGCGGTTCTACTCTGCATGAATGTGTACGCACAAAAGCAAAGTACACTTAAGGAAAATCAAAAGCATTTGCAGGAGCTGTATGCTAAATATGAAAAAGATCTTAAAAAGGTTCATAAAAATGCAAAAGCGGCAGGAATACCTCCTAATTTATACAATGAAGAGGATTACAAAAGAACAATGGATCCTGTAACAGGGAGAACCAACTTTGAAGGACTGGCAAAGGTAAACGAGGATATCTTAACAGGTAAATATCAACCTTCACAACCTATGTCTTTTATTTCGAATCACAATGCCTCTACTACAGGGAAAATAGTAGACGAGCCCTGGATTGAAAGAGGACCATATAGTGTAGGAGGAAGAACAAGGGCAATTATGTATGATCCAAATGATCCTACAGGGAAAAGAGTTTTTGCAGGAAGCGTTTCAGGAGGACTTTGGGTAAATCAGGACCCTTCAGTAGCAGCCAATGAATGGCAGCCATTAAGTACATTCTGGGCGAATACCTCCATTTCAAGTATTACTTATGACCCAAATAATCCACAAATTTTTTACGTAGGAACAGGAGAAGCTCCAACTGCTGATGCTGTAGGATCAGGGATATGGAAATCAACCAATGGCGGTACAACATGGACGCAGATTTTTACCATTCCTGTTACCTATTCTTCTTCCGGAGTAAGAAACGGTAACTTCTATATTAATGATATCAAAGTAAGAAATAATAATGGCGTATCAGAAGTATATGCCGGAGTAAGCGGTGCTTATGTAGGAATTTCGTTTAATGACGGATGGCAGGGATTAAGCCAGGCTGGATTGTACAAGTCTACAGATGGTGGAACAACATTTACAAAAAATAACAGCTTACTAGCTCTTAATACAACTACTGGCGTAACCAGTACAACAGGATATTCTATTCAACAGATAGAAATTGGGGCAGACAACGCAGTATGGGTTTCTACCAGATCTTCCAGATTCTCCAATATAGATTCCGGTGGGCGAATTTTTAAATCCACAGACGGAAATACTTTTAATCAGGTATACAATGTAGGAAACAGTGGTTCGAGAGTCAACTTTACTCTTTCAAGAACAGATGCCAACAAAATATATGCATTTATGCAGGGTGCATCTTCTGCAGAACCTATCAGAATAGCAAAATCTGCAGATGGCGGAACAACCTGGCAGGCAACAAATGATGCTGCGCCTGTTTTGGCGCTGCCTACAGCAACCGATACGAGTATTCCTGCTAATGACTTTACAAGAGGGCAATCTTTTTATGACCTGATCATTGCAACAGATCCTCTGGATGATAATACCTTGTATATAGGAGGTATTGATCTGCATAAATCTACCAATGGAGGAACAAGCTGGACACAGATCTCAAAGTGGTCAAATAACAATAATATGGCTGCTTTGCAGGTCTCACAGGTACATGCTGACCAGCATGAAATTGTATTCAATCCTTACAATAATTATGCAACAGGGCAAATGATGTTTGGAAATGATGGAGGGATCTATTATGCGGCCAATAAAGCTAATATTGGTACTGTTGGTGGGTTTTCTCCCAGAAATACCAGATATAATGTAACGCAGTTTTACTCTGCCATGCTGAATCCCATAAAAACACCAGCCAATGAAGAATTACTGGCAGGTGCACAGGATAATGGCTCATGGTGGCTGTATGGAGTGCCACAAGCTAATAATTTCCTTACCTCTCAGTCTGCTACAGGAGGAGATGGGATGTATACTGAATATGATGATCAGGATAATTATGAAATTGCAAGTTATGTTTACAATAGCCACTATTTATTGACTAACAACTCATATTATCTTATTTCTAGTGCTAACAGGAACATGGGGCACTTTGTAAACGAAATTGCTTTAGACAGAACCAATGATGTCTTCTATTCTTACCGTTCCGGACTTACACTTTTCAGAACAAGTGGACTTTCTGCATCAGCGACATCTTTTACCAATAATGTGGTGACAGTAGGAACCGCACAAACAAATGAGCAGATTTCATGGATGAAAGTATCTCCTTATACAACCGCTTCTACAACACTTTTTGTAGGAACCAATCTGGGGAGAATCTTTAAAGTAACAAATGCCAACACCACAGCATACGCAGCAACATTGTTGACATCACCAATAACAGGAACTGTTTCTGACATAGAATTTGGCGCCAACGAAAATGAAATTATCGTAACCTTCTCCAATTATAACCTTACCAGTGTTTTCTACTCTACAGATGGAGGAACTACATGGCAGAACAAAGAAGGGAACCTTCCTGACATGCCTGTAAGAACTGTATTAAGAAATCCAGACAATCCAAATGAAGTGCTGGTAGGAACCGAAATGGGAGTTTGGGGAACAACTAGTTTCCTTGCAACAACGCCTGAATGGGCTTCAGTAACCGGGAATATAGGAAATGTAAGAATTACCAATTTAGATTACAGACCAGTTACCAAAACAGTATTGGTTTCTACATATGGTAGAGGAGCATGGACAACCCAGAATACAGTGCCTGCTTTATCAACAGCTGAAACCAAATCTAAAAAGGATATGAACATTATCTATCCGAACCCTTCCAAGGGAATTTCTCATCTGAGATTTGATACTGCTAAATATAGTAGTGTGGATATAAGCATTGTGGATGGCTCAGGAAGATTGGTATACAGTAAGAAAAATGTAAAGTCTGATGAAGAGTTCGGACAAAAGCTTGTACCTGGAAATTATATTTTGAAAGCCGAGTCTAAAGGTCAAATCGTATATAGTGGTAACTTCCTTGTATTAGGACGTACCGGAGGTGATGATGATTAGAAAATGAATAATCAAATATATTTAATATTATTTTGGATGCTGGCTTCCTGCGGGATGCCGGTATCCTCTTTATCTCAGGATAAGACAGTATCTGTGATCTCTGCTGAAAAATCTGAGTGGATAGGAGGAAGAGCCGGTGTAAGAGGAGCCGTGTATACTGTGAAACTGAAGAAGAAAAATAATAGTGTTGTCACTGTAAAAGCTTTTAGAGCGGAAGGAAATATTATTCCATTTATTCAAAATAATACAGGCAGTACAATAATAATAAGAGGCAATCTTGCTTATAAAAATAATGACGATTTAAAGACTGCTGATCAAATGCAGGCTGGAGCACCTGTAGAAAATCCTGTTCCTCAAAAATTAAATCCAAAAGATAACTGGATAGAGTACACTATAAAAGGATCTCAAACACTTTACAAAATAAATATTTCAAAATTTACTCCTGTAGAATCATCTGAAGAACCTGCCCCTTAAATATCTTTCATTCTTTGAATAAAAAACTACTTTTTATTTTTCTGTGTATTCCGGTAATCATATTATTCAGCAATATGATGTATTCTGTAGTTTCTCATGTTAAAAGAGAATTGTATGAAAAGACACAATATAGTATTGCAAAGAGTAATTTCAGAAAATCTGAAACGATCTGTTTTACCGAAAAGGATCTTACTGAAGCAGAATGGAAAGAAGAAAAAGAATTTACACTTCATAGATTTTCTTATGATATTGTCCGGATCAGTGTAGTGAATGGAAAGAAATATTTTCTCTGTTATATTGATAAAAAAGATATCATCATCAATTCTTTACTGGACTTTTCAAAAAAACTTGCTTTTAAAAAAACTTGCTTAAAGCTGCAGATTAATCTTCCCGGTCAAAACAAAAGTATACTTAAGACTTCAGGTTCCTTTGCCGTTTTTGATAAAAAAGAATTTTGTCTTTTTACAAATCATTTCTTAGAAACCATTTCCAAACATTATAATCAACAGAAAAACACTCATTATTTATCCATTATTTTTCCTCCACCGGAAATGAGCTTTATAATAAAGCGAATATAATATTAATGGTAACAAATTTAAATAATGAAAAAATATATATGCATAGCAGCTTTGTTAGGCTGTACTATAGCACATGCTCAGCAGACGCAGGAAGGATCAATTGATGAAGTCAATATCCTTGGGAGAAAAAAAATTAAACAGGAACGAGCTGAATTCAAAAGACACGCGCAATCTGTAGAAACGCTGTCTGAAGAGGATCTTAACAGAAATAACCCCGCAGCAATAGATCAGACTTTATCTACAATGCCAGGACTTCAGGTAGATAAACGAACCAATTTCGGAGGTCAGAGGCTCGTTTTGAGAGGATATGGAAATGACCAGAAATTTAATAACTGGGGGGTAAAAGCGTATTGGAACAATATGCCTTTAACAAATGCTGAAGGGATAACCGTTCTGGATGATGTGGATTTTGCTTACGTAACCAATGTTGAGGTGATCAAAGGTCCGGCAGCAACGATGTATGGAGGGGGAGTAGGAGGCGCTGTACGCTTCTACACGCGTCCGGATTTTACAAAAGGAGCATCGGTTTCAGAAAATGCAATGTTTGGTGCTTTCAAAACTTTTCAGTCAAGGACACAGTTGAATGTTGCTGATGATAATTATTCAGTAAGCGCTGCGTACGGACATCTTGAAACAGATGGATACAGACCAAAAGGAGGAGGTTTGAAAAACTTTTTCAATGTCAATGGTACGGTGAAATTGGGCAAGAAAGATCAGTTAAGTTTCTTTGCAAGCCAGGCTTATTCCTATGAACACACTTCAGGGCAGATTTCATATGCTGATTATTATGCAGGGATTGATAACGGAAATACGGCCTATATAAGTAAAAATGCCGGTACAAAGATAAAATCAACAAGAGTAGGATTGAGTAATATGGTAAGTCTTACTTCAAACTTAAGAAACTATACAACCTTATTTTATTATAATGCAAACACAGAAAGTGTTTCAGCCGGAGCATATGGAGTGACAAGTTCACCGAATGTAGGGTTGCGTTCTACTTTTACGTTGAAGAATGATTTTAAAGATTTTGAAAACCGGTTAGATTTTGGAGCTGAGATACAGAACACTGTTTCTACAACGTCCAGCTATCGTTTCGATGGGACTAATCCATCACAACCATTACTAACGACAGGAATGTCCGGAGCCTCTTATTTTAAATATAATAATAATCAATCCACCTATTTTGTGATCGATTATCTTACGTATAAACCCTGGGGACTTACTTTGTTGGCTGGTGTAAGTGGAAATAGAACCAATTATGACAGGAAAGATCTTTTTGCATTGCCAGGATTAGTTGCCGGCCGAAAGGATCAGTCTTTCAACAAGAAATATGACATGGCTTATACTCCTCACTTTGCATTACAGAAAGAATGGAAACATCAGATCTTTAATCTAAGCTATAGTGAAGGATACAATTCTCCTACGGCAGCTTCTTCTTTTATAACAGCAACCAATACCGTAAATGATGATCTGAAACCTGAACGTGCAAAAATGTTTGACTTCAGTGTTCATGGACTTTTACTGAATACAAAATTAGATTACCGTATTTCCGCATTCAGAATCGACTATTCTGATAAGCTCACACAGTTAGTAATTCCTGGAAGCACTGTTCCGGGACAAACCTATTGGACAAATACCGGAAGCCAAAAAAATACGGGATTTGAGTTTAGCGTAGGCTATCAGTACAGAACAGACAATTCTTTTATTGAAAGAATTGTTCCATTTGTCAACCTTTCTTATTATGATGCGAAGTATAAAGATTTTACAACTCTAGTGGGAGGAAGAAAAGAAACTTATGATCATAAATCGGTAGTAGGAGTTCCAAGGAATAAATATGCTGTCGGGTTGGACATTTTTACCAAACCAGGGTTCTATCTTGTGAACACCTATAATTATCTTGGAAATGTTTACTCTGATTTTAAAAATGAAAATCTGGTGAAAGGGTTTGGATTGCTTAATGCAAAATTAGGATTTAAAAAATCTTTTAACAAACTTGATCTGGATGTATATGTAATGGGGAATAATCTTACAAACCAGACTAACTATACATTTCTATTCTTAGGAAATAATATTAATGACTCAGATAAAGGAAGTAACTACATTGTTCCTACAGATCTTAATCCCGGGCCTGGAAAAGCTTATTTCTTTTATGGATTCAATCTTAAATACAGATTCTAAAACTTAACTTATAAAGTTGATTTAGAACAAAAAAATGCCCTGATTCTTATTGGGGCATTTTTTATATGCTAAACTTTGCACTAAAAATCAATATCGAATTTGTTTAATTGTTAATTTTCTTTAATAATATAAAAATATATAGTAACCATACATCAATTTTATATCTTTGTTTAAGAAAAAGTAGAAAATATAGGATATGATTGATAACGCGTTCGCTGTAAATAAATTTGGCTTTCTGGGTGCTGTTTTTTTATCTGAGCTGGAAAAACATGCTGTTGCCATTGATATAAAAGCAAAAACTGAAATCATAAGAGAAGGGCAGAAAAATAAGTTTGTTCCTTTCCTTATCAAAGGCTCTATCAGGGTATTTACCCTTAATGATGGAAGAGAACTTATCTACTACTATATTAAGCCCAAAGATAGCTGCCTCATGACCTTCTCATCTATTCTTACAGATTATGTCAGCAGAGTGTATGCTATTGCGGAAGAAGACTCGGAAGCTATTCTTATTCCCGTTTCCGTAATGCATGATTGGCTGATCAGATTCCCGGAAATCAACAAGCTGTTTTACCATGAATATGACCGCAGATTTTCCGAAGTGATGAATATGGTGAATGATGCAGTGTTTCACAGGCTGGATAAAAGAGTACTAAACTATATCAAACAGCAGATTTTATCCACAGGAAACAATCCTATTAAGATTACCCATCGTGAAATTGCCAATAGTTTGGGAACCTCCAGGGAAGTAGTGAGCAGAGTTTTGAAAAAAATTGAAAGCGAAGGTGAAATTGTTCAAACCAAAGAAGGGATTAAAGTGTCTGTAAATGAAAATGTTAGGATAGTCTAATTTTAATTGTTTGAAAAGTTTATTTCTATCATTGATAAAAACAATTTGACTGGTGACTTTTATCACCTGTTTTTGAATTGAGAACTCAATAAGTTTGTTGTATCATAATTTAATTCAAATTGTATATGACGAAAACTCTCTTATTTTTGTCAGTATTTTCTTCAGGTCTTGTCTTTGCACAGGAAGATCTGCTGAAAGATATTGACACGGTGAAAACCAACACAGAAACTTCACAACCCGCCTTTAAAGCACTTCAGATTGTAACAGGACAATCCACAAAACTCGCTGCCAAAAAAGAATGGTACATTATTGTTGCCCATAGATTTGGAGATATAAGCGCAGGATTTAAAGACTTTTTCGGTCTGGATCATGCCTCCACCAAATTAGGCGTTATCTATGGTATTTCAGATGCTGTATCCGTAAGCCTTTCCAGAGAAACGAATATGAAGACATTTGAAGGAGCCGTGAAATATAGACTGGTAAGACAAAATGAAAACTTCCCGGTGGATATTGTGGGATACAATGTAATGGGGGCCAATACTGAGCTGGATAAAGATACCTATCCACACCTTAAATTCAGTGACAGGCTTTCTTATCTTACACAGGCATTAATTTCAAGAAGATTCAATGATAAGCTCTCCTTACAGCTTACTCCTTCCTTTGTTCATAAAAACCTTTACGAACCTAATATTGAAAACAGAAATCAGTTTCTTGCAGGTTTGGGAGGGCGATATAAAATTTCCAAAAGAGTTTCTGTGAATGCAGAATACTTTGTGAATTTCGACGATCACAGTTTTTATAAAAACCCATTATCGTTAGGGGTAGATATAGAAACCGGAGGACACGTGTTCCAGCTTTTACTGACGAACTCCCAGATTAATTCTGATATCGGATATCTTACCAATGCCACAGGAGCATGGGGAAAGGGACATATTTTCTTTGGGTTTAATCTTTATAGAGTTTTTTAATATGAAAAAGCTAACATCCTTATTGATAGTATCGTCAGCAATCATACTGACGGCGTGTGACAGCAGAACTTATGAAGAGATTTCTGATAATACACCCATCACGGTGCCTGTAAAATATACTGCAGATGTAAAACCAATTGTGGATAACTCTTGCATTGGCTGCCATTCTGCAGGAAGTTTTAAACCACTGGTTACTTACGATCAGGTGAAAAATAATATAGACGGAATTCTGGACCGTATCCAAAGACCTAACGGTGATCCCGGGAAAATGCCCCAGGGAGGCTCTTTGTCTGCTGCTCAGATTAATATTTTCATAAAATGGAAAGCTGACGGATTAAATGAAAATTAAAAAAAATTGATATGAAAAAATTAGCATTATTAAGCGTACTACTGCTTTCTGCCGGGTACGTTTCAGCACAAAAATACAGCTCTAAGACCGGAAAAGTAACTTTTGAAGCCTCGGTACCTCTGTTTGATGATATTTTTGCCCAGGACGACAATAATGTGGTGATTCTGAATGCAGATAATGGTGAGATGGCATCCGTTTCAACCGTTAAAAACTTTCATTTTAAAACCAAATTAATGGAAGAGCATTTCAATGAAAGTTATGCAGAATCTGCAAAATATCCTAAAACAACATTCAAAGGGAAAATTGTCAACTTTGATAAATCAAAACTTACGGCCAGTCCTCAGAAATATACCGTTCAGGGAACGCTTAACTTTCATGGTGTAGACAAAGCGGTTGCTTCTTCAGCCACATTATATGCAAAAGATGGTAAAATCTATATGCAGGGTGGTTTTGTGGCCAAACCTGCAGATTATAAAGTGACAATCCCTAAAATGGTTACCAAGAAAGTGGCAGAAAATGTCAACATCGAATACAATTACGTAATGGTAAAACAATGAGAAATCTAATTTTAATTTTAGGACTATTTCTGAGCTCATTGATGTCTGCTCAGGAAAAGGCAAAATCAATATTTGATATTGCCAGAAGCGGAACAGTTCCTGAAGTACAGGAGCTGATGAAACAAAACCCGGATGTTATTAATCAGGTGAACGAAAACGGATTCTCTCCCCTTATTTTAGCTTGTTACAGAGGAAATATTCCTGTTGCGGAATTTTTAATTACTCACGTTAAAAATATGAATTACGCAAGCGGAGAAGGAACAGCTTTAACAGCTTCTGTTTTTAAAGGAGATAAAAATCTTACTCAGAAATTATTAGCGAACAAAGCTGATCCCAATGTGGCAAACAGCAGTGGAGTAACGCCATTAATATATGCTGTCCAGTCACAAAACAAAGAAATGGTAGAGCTGCTGCTAAAGAATAAAGCAAATAAGACATTATCAGATAAACAAGGGAAAACTGTTTTTGAATATGCATTATTTACTAAAAATCAAGACATTATTAACTTATTAAAAAATTGACCATATGAAATTAAAAACTACATTATTATTGATCGGATTTTTTGCTTTTTTTCAGGTAAAAAGTCAATATTCGACAGGAACTGTACCTCTTTTTTCCACACCGGGAGGAGCAGATTTGGCTTATTCAGTTAAGATTGACCTTACCCCTTCTTTAGTTACCCTTACCCTTATCGGGCCTTCTACAGGATGGCTGGGAATGGCTTTCAATACAACGAATATGGATGATATAGGGAAAGACGTTGTAATTTTTGATGGCACTAATTTAAGCGACAGAACATTTAATGGACAAGGAGTGGTTCCGCCTTTGGACGGGACTCAAAACTGGACTGTAACATCTAATACAGTGGCAGGAAGTGTTCGTACTGTAGTTGCTACAAGAGCTTTAAATACAGGAGATGCTAATGATTACGTTTTTACTTTTCCTCCAGCAAGCCCTTTAAACGTTACCTATGGACGTAGGTTATCAAACTTTACGATTGCTTATCATGGTTCTAACAGCTGTGGTACTACAGCACTTACTTTTGGTTCTACTTTAGGAACTAATGAAACAGCTTTAGAGAGTAAGAAAATAGTTCTTTATCCAAACCCGGCTAAAGAAACCGTGAGCTTTAAAAATGCAGATAAAATAAAATCTGTTGATATTTATGAATCTGCCGGAAGAAAAGTAAGATCTGTAAAGCTTGAGGGAGAAAATATCAGTGTCAGAGATTTAAAATCCGGTACTTATTATTTTGAAATTACTTTAAAAGATGGAACTACATCTTACGAAAAACTGATTAAAGAATAATTTTCAGAAAAAACACACCTAAATAATTAGTAATGAATACCCCTGATTTTTCAGGGGTATCATTTTTTCTTAAGTACCAATTTCAGAGAGGTTGCTTTAAAATTCATATATTTGTGTAGATCCGGATTCTTAATAAAAGGCAATTCCTTAGCCTTATAATTTTTACAACCAATGGAATTTAAAACCTTAGCCCATATCACAATAGATGAACTTTTATCAGTATTCAATCATTCATTTTCTGACTATGTTGTTCCTTTTCACTTAACGAAACAGGTACTTGTCTCAAAAATTACCGCTGAAAAATTAGACATGGATTTATCCGCTGGGGCATTTGAAGACGGAAAACTGGTCGGTTTTATTCTTCAGTCTGAAAAAGTTGAAAATGGAGAAAAGATAATCTACAACGGAGGAACAGGAGTCATTCCGGAAAGCAGAGGTAAAGGATTGGTGAGAAAAATGTATGATTTTATTATTCCTGTCTTAAAAGAAAGAAATGCCAATACTTTGCTGCTTGAAGTCATTGAAGGAAACCAGCCTGCCATCAGGGCATATGAAAACTTGGGCTTTAGTATTGTCCGAAGGCTGCTTTGTTTTAACGGTAGCATTAAGCAGGGAAAAGAAAATGCTGAGGTTTCTATCAAGGATTTGAAAGACTTTCAATGGGAAAAATTACGTTCTTTCTGGGATATCGAACCTTCATGGCAGGGATCTGTTTTTGTATTGGAGCCTATGCCTGAAAACTATATAACTTTGGGTGCTTATATTGAGGAGAAGCTTGTGGGATATATTGTCTATGGTCCTGCATCGGAAAAAATATACCAGTTTGCTGTAGATAAAAGTTTCAGAAATCAGGGAGTAGGAACGATGCTTTTTAATGCCATTTCGAAAAAAAATGGAGGGCAGACTATAGCATTGAACAATGTAGACGATTCTTCAGAAAACGCCAGTAAATTTCTTAGTGAAAGAGCAGGACTGAACAATTGGCTGTCACAGTTTGAAATGAAAAAACCTATTTAATGAGTTTTTAATTTTGATTCAAAAAAAATAATCGCTTTTAATATACTTTTAATCTCTTAAACTTTTCAGGCAGAAGTATAGGATGTAACTTTGCGGAAAATTTTAAAATAATGAAGCGAGGAATCCATTTTTTACTGCTGCTAATTTCCTTTACGGCTTTTGCACAACAGGTAAATATTGATACAGCCCAGGTGGTGATCCCGGGTAGGCAAAACAGTACAGAGGCTCAATCTAAACCTTATGTGATTATGATATCTACAGACGGTTTCCGTTATGACTATGCTCAGAAATACAACGCTGAACATCTTTTAAAACTGGCTAACGGTGGTGTAAAAGCTGAAGCAATGATTCCAAGTTATCCAAGTATTACTTTCCCGAACCACTGGAGCTTAATCACCGGACTTTATCCTTCCCATCATGGTTTGATTGATAACTTTTTTTACGATTATAAGAGAAAGGAAGGATATGCGATGAGCAGCAAGAAAAATGCGGAAGACGGGAGCTGGTATGGAGGAACTCCACTTTGGGGACTTGCCGAAAAACAGGGAATGATATCGGCTTCTTTAATGTGGGTAGGATCTGCCAGCGAGGCAGGAGGAATGAGACCTACTTATTATTATCCCTACCATGAAAAATTCACCCCTTCAGAAAAAGTGGGAAAAGTAGTGAACTGGCTGAAGTTACCGGAAGATAAAAGACCCCATTTTATATCATTATATTTCCCTGAAGTAGACGGAAGCGGGCATCATTATGGTCCGGATGCCAAAGAAACAGAAACGGCTGTTCATCTGATAGACCAGGCGATTGGTGACCTTGCTCAGAAAGTAAATGAATTAGGATTAAAAAATGTCAACTTTATTTTTGTTTCCGACCACGGGATGATTAAAGTAGACGGTGGTACACCATTGGAAATCCCAGCTGTGCTTTTTGATAAAAACAGATTTGATTTTTACAATTCTCAAACCCTGTTAAGAGTTTACGTTAAAAATCCGGATGAGGTAAAAGCAGTTTATAAAGAATTGAAAGCCAGTAAAACAGGCGATTACGAAGTATATCTGGATAAAAAGCTTCCCAAATACCTGCATTTTTCAACAAGAGATGACAGATACAACAGGATCGGTCAGATTCTTCTGATTCCGAAAGCTCCAAAAATATTCCTTGAAAAAGGAAAGAAAACATCGGTTGGAAAACATGGCTACAACCCAAAAGTTGTTCCGGAAATGAAAGCAACTTTCTTTGCGTGGGGACCGGAATTTAAAAATAATCTGACAATCGGAGAATTTGCCAATATCAATGTTTATCCTTTGGTTGCTGAAGTTTTAGGATTAAAAATTGATCAGCCTATTGATGGAAAACTGAAAGTTTTAAAAGAAACATTAAAAGAGAAAAAAT
Organism: Chryseobacterium indologenes; assembly: GCF_018362995.1. Taxonomy (NCBI): domain Bacteria; kingdom Pseudomonadati; phylum Bacteroidota; class Flavobacteriia; order Flavobacteriales; family Weeksellaceae; genus Chryseobacterium; species Chryseobacterium indologenes. The sequence continues at coordinate 2,748,493 of NZ_CP074372.1, read as the reverse complement.
AATCTGAGGATTAAAAAATAAAAATTAACACTAGTTTCGGCGCACCTTTGGTGCGCCGAAACTAGTGTTATAGATTGACTGAGAAATTAAAATTTAGAAGAAAATTCTTTAGCAAAATCTTCCAATTTAACATTTCCTGTAACAGGAGAGCCAAGATCAAGAAAATCCTTTTGAACAACACCTTTTCTTATTCCTCTACCCATTTCAACATAAAGATGTGCCATATCCTCTGGAAGTCCGGCCTGCAGCATTCCGTTTAAAGAATCTTCATCAGAGAATTCTACCCATGGAAGTTCCGGTTTGTTAACAGAAGTACCTAAAACTTTCGCAAAATCAGAAGCTGTTCGTACATCACTTACAATATATCTGATGGTGTTGGTATTTCCGTCTTTTACCAGCTCTTCGGCTGCTGCTTTGGCAATATCATTCGGGTGTACTACTGGGACTTCAATGCTTGCAGGGTAATTAGCACCAATGATTCCTGCATTTTGAATTAAAGGAATATCATTGAAAAAATTATTATAAAAATATCCGGCTCTTAAAAAAGTGAAAGAAGTATTTTCTACGTCGTTATATATTTTTTCAATATTGTGAAGGCCTGCAATAGGGCCGTTTTCTACCGGAGATTCTGCTCCTACGCTGCTTAACATTACTGCTCTTTTTACGTTAGCATTTTTTAAAGCTTCAGCATAATTTTTTCCTGCATTAGTTGTGTTTTCCACAATCTTATCCGGGCTGATAGCTGGAGGAGTCATTACAAAAACAGCATCTGCGCCTTCAAATGTCTGAGTCAAAAAGTTAGCATCTGTGATAGAGCCTATAGCTGGAGTTGCACCAAGAGATTCAATGTCCTGTTTTCTTGCACCGCTGCTGCTTATTACCGTAATAGTATGCCCTTCGGCAATTAATTGTTGTGCTAATGGTTTAGCTACATTTCCTAATGATCCTGTGATTACAATTTTCATCTGTAAATATTTTTTTATTTCTGAGAACAAAGTTATATTTGTACTTACTTTTATGCAAGTACTTACCCTAAAGTATGTAGATATGACAGCAATCAAAGAAAGTTCAACCATTCAGGAAAACAGAAAGACGGTACAGGATTGTCCTGTAATGTACGTTATGGAAAGAATCGGTGGATTTTGGAAACCGATTATCCTGTTCAATCTTTCCACCGGAGAAAAAAGATACAGCGAATTGAAAAAAGCAATTCCTGCCGTAACGGAAAAAATGCTCATTCAGCATCTGAAGCAGCTGGAAACAGATGGATTGATTATCAGAACGGCGAAACCTGTAATTCCTCCACATGTTACTTATAAATTAAGTGAAGCCGGTAATGAGCTTGCTCCCGTTATTGATGCCATGGCAGCCTGGGCTTTTCAGGATATGGAAAGACATGATAATAAATGTGTTAAAGGAAATCAATATATCGTAAATCAGGCTCAGAATACATTTAGTCAAAATCTAAAAAAATAAAAACAGGCGCTTTGGATTGAAGCGCCTGTTTTCGTTATTATTCTCCAGAAGAATTACAAAGACTGCATATCAATCACGAAACGGTATTTTACATCGCTTTTCAGCATTCTTTCATACGCATTGTTGATATCCTGCATTTTAATCAGTTCAATATCAGAGACGATATTATGTTTTCCACAGAAATCTAACAACTCCTGGGTTTCTGCAATACCTCCGATCAAAGATCCTGCAACAGAACGACGCTGGAAGATCATTGGTCTGGTGCTTACTTGTGTTTCCTGGAATTCACCTACGAATCCTACAAGAACCAGGGTGCCGTTCAGAGACAGCGTTTGCATATAAGGATTGATGTCGTGCTCATAAGGTACTGTATCAATGATAAGATCAAATTTACCCTTTACAGCATCCATTTGAGAATCATCAGTAGAAATTACTACATGATCTGCTCCAAGCTGTTTGGCATCATCCGTTTTTCCGGGAGTTCTTGAGAACAACGTAACTTCAGCTCCCAATCCTTTTGCTAATTTAATAGCCATGTGTCCTAAACCGCCTAACCCTACAACGGCTACTTTAGAACCCGGCCCAGCATTCCAGTGTCTTAACGGAGACCATGTAGTGATTCCTGCACATAGAAGAGGTGCTACTGCTGCCAGATCCAGATTTTCAGGAACACTTAAAACAAAATGTTCATCAACCACTACTTTTTGGGAATATCCTCCAAAAGTATGGCCACCAAGATGTTTGTCTTTTCCATTGTAAGTCCCTGTAAATCCATTCTGGCAATATTGTTCCAGATCATGTTGGCAGCTGTCGCAATGTCCGCATGAATCTACCATGCATCCTACTGCTGCAAGATCACCTGCTTTAAATTTCGAAACTTCGCTTCCTACTTTGGTAATTCTCCCCACAATTTCATGTCCCGGAACTACAGGATACAAAGATCCGCCCCAGTCATTTCTTGCAGTATGAAGGTCAGAGTGGCATACTCCGCAGTATAGAATTTCAATTTCTACATCTTTTGCAGTGACTTCTCTTCTTTCGATATTCATTTCTTTCAGATCTGTCGTGGTAGACTCTGCTCCATAAGCTTTTACTGTAATTGTACTCATTTTTTTTATATTTAGTTTATTTAGGATAAATTATAGTGTCTTTTATTTGTTATGGTCTGGTTGCTTTACAATCCGTTGTCAAGTAAGTCTGCCGTTTGGAGTGAAAATCCATAACGATACAAAAGTCGAAACTTTTCAATAAACTGTACTTATACAGATTACCGAATTACCTACCAATTTTACAGACCCTATTTCAGTTACACAGGAAAGTGGTAATTTTGAATAGAAATAAAAATATACTTCATGGAAAATCAGGAGGTTGAAATCTATAACAGTGTCTCGGAATATAATAAAATGGCCAATCATGAAACCCTGCATCCCCTGGTAAGCATCATAGATTTTTCCAGATCCGATCTTATCTGTCAGCACAAAAGGAAATTCGGCTTTTATACCGTTTTTCTGAAAGATGTAATGTGCGGAGATATGCTGTATGGAAAGCACAGCTACGACTATCAGGAAGGGACATTGGTTTTCATTGCTCCCGGACAAACCTATGGAATCTATAATAAAGATAAGTTTGTTCAGCCTGCAGGTTTTGCCCTGATCTTTCATCCTGACTTAATAAAAGGAACCAACCTAGGGAAGAATATGAAAGACTATTCCTTTTTCTCTTATGATGTACATGAAGCCTTACACCTCTCAGAAAAAGAAAGGGAAGTGGTACTGGACTGCTTTAAAAATATTAAGCTGGAACTGGAACAGGCTATTGATAAACACAGTAAATCTTTAATTGTTAATAATATTGAACTGTTCCTTAATTACTGCATGCGTTTTTACGACCGTCAGTTTATTACCAGAGATTATATCAACCAGGGAGTGATTGGAAAATTTGAAAATCTGGTTGATGATTACTTAAAATCTGAGGATCCGAAAAATATAGGTTTTCCCATGGTTAATTATTTTGCAGAAAAACTGAACCTGTCTGCCAATTATTTCGGTGACCTGATTAAAAAAGAACTGGGAATTTCTGCACAGGAATTTATCCACAACAAACTTATTGATATCGCCAAAGAACAGATTCTGGATCAGGCAAAAACAATCAGTGAGATTTCCTATGATTTAGGTTTCAAATATCCGCAGCATTTTACAAGGCTGTTTAAAACTAAAGTTGGTATTTCTCCAAGTGAATATAAAATCCTGAACTAGTTTTTTTAACACTAGCATTACTAATCTTTAACAAATAACACAATTCAAATTAGTAGATATTAGAGTTCATTGTTTAGATTTTTTTCAACACAAATAACACTAATTTTTTCACAAATAACACAATTCAAATTAGTGAATATTAGTGTATTCATTTGTGACATTCGTGTTTAGATTTTTTTTCAACACAAATAACACTAATCTTTTCACAAATAACACCATTCAAATTAGTGGATATTAGTGAGTTCATTTATGACATTCGTGTAGATTTTTTTTCAATACGAATAACACTAATCTTTTCACGAATGACACCATAATTATTTGTGAATATTAGTGCATTTATTCGTGAGATTTGTGTTTAAATAATTAAATTTAAAGAGCAAAGTTTTCACCATTCCAAAGATGACACCAAATCAGCAAGAAACCTTTATTTTTAATACCCGTTTCGGGAGAATTATAGCATTGAAAGAACAAGGAATTATCAGGGCTAAAAGTATTCGCTATGCCTATTCTGAGAGATTTCAAAAACCTGTTGCTGTAAAATTTTCATCATCTGATATTATTGCTCCTGAAAAAACTCCGGTGTGTCCTCAAGCTTTAAGTCCACTTGTAGAAAAAATGATTGGTACGACCCCTGTTGAGAGCTTTGAAGCTGATGAATCTACACAATATCTTTCAATCACCCGTCCTGAAACAGTTTCTGAAAATGAAAAACTTCCCGTTATAGTCTGGATTCATGGAGGATCTCATGAAATAGGCTGTGGTGATCTTGCCACTGCAGATCCCGCGGAATGGGTGAAAGAACAGCATGTCATTGTTGTTGCTGTTTCATATCGATTGGGATTATTTGGATTTTTAGGTGGAGATGAAACAAGGCCCGCCAATCTTGGCTTGTTGGATATAATCGAAGCATTAAAGTGGATAAAAACCCATATTGCAGATTTCAATGGAGATGAAAACAATATTACCCTTCTTGGACAGTCTTCAGGAGGTGATGCCATTGCGCATTTAATGATTTCTGAAGGAGTGGAGGATTTATTTCAGCGTGTTATTATCCAGAGTGCACCTTTGGGCTTACGTCATCAAAGACAGAAAATGTCTGCGGAATTTCTGAAAAAGACAGAAATATTGAAAGATGAAACTGATGTCTTAAAAATGATGGATGAATACGGGAAATTTTTACCATCTATCATGAAATACGGTCTGAAAGCAGCGATGCCTTTTGGCACTCAATACGGATATTTCCCTTTATGCAAAGAAGAAGAATCAGTGGAAATGTGGAAAAAGAATGCCCGGAAATATGATGTACTCATTGGTTTGAATAATGATGAAACTGCTTTTTATCTCAAAACTTCTGAAGCTTTAAATAAATATTTCGGAAAAGGATTTGGCTTAAAGCTTATGGATAAAACGGTTGAAAAAACTACAGCATTTATCTATGGGAATCCTGCAAAGCAATTTGCACAGAATCTTGCTGAAGCTGGTGGAAATGTTTATTTGTTCAGAATTCATTCAAAACTGAAAGATAATCATATCGGGGCTCCTCACTGTATTGATCTTCCTTTGATCTTTGGGAATGAATCTGCCTGGAAATCTTCCGAACTGCTGAAAGATATTCCCTGGAGCCGTATTCATGAAAACGGTAAAAAATTACGGACGCTTTGGGCTGAATTTGCCAGAACCGGAAAAATAGCTGATACCTCCGAAAAACCGGAAATCCTAGAACTCAAAAAGATGTAATCTCATAGCAAGCTTAGAAAATTTCTAATTCTAACAAATATCTCAACTGGAGACGCAAACATTCTCCTCCTCTGGAAGTGTGTCGAAAATTCAAAGAATTTTTGACGGGGTGGTTTATCCCTGCCTTCAATATTTATTCTCAGATTTTACTATGGATTATATATACTAAATCAAGTAGTTAGTAATAAATATTCGCAATAATTATAATTTTTAATGTATATTTAATTACTAAACCATAAAAAATAATAATTATGAAAACAAACAAAGATTTCAAAGTAAAAAAACTTAGACGTGAGCAACTGAAGACCCTAAAGGCGGGAGATCTAAATTGGGGTAAAGTATGCTGTACTTCAAACGAAGATGGACAATGTTGTGAATGGGCTACAGATATTTGGAATTGCCGATATATTTATTGCTAATTGAAAGTCTTGTCAAGGTTTTAAACCTTGACAAGGCTCTTACTCAGGGATCCAAACGCTTACATTTCCTGCCGGAACAGGGAAATTTCCCCATCCGTTTTCATCAATAGTTATTTTTTCTTTGAATCGCTTCAAAAGATCTTTAAATTTTTTTCCTGCATAAAGCTGTCCTACTTCCATAGGCTTGTTGTAAGCATCTTTATTACTTAATACTACAGCACATCCTGAATGTTCATCATCACCTGTACGAACCCATCCAAGGCAATTGGCATCCTCAAAATAATCCTGCTGGTCACCATAAGCATGTTCTTTCCTTGCTTTTAATAATTCTTCAATTCCGTCCACTTTCGGCATGAATATTTCCTGGTCGTGGCCTCCTGAGTCTTTATCAATATAATGGGCGCCATACAAATCAGGATAAAAAACACATGGATATCCATCTTTTCTCAATAAGATCAAAGCATAAGCAATAGGTTTGAACCAGGACTCTACGGGAGCTTCAAGGTCCTGAAGCGGCTGGGTATCATGATTGGCCACTAAACTGACAGCATGCATCGGGTCTGCCTGGGTAAGAGTTTCATCAAAAATTCTGCGGAGATCATAAGAACCGCCTTCTTTTGAAGCATTATGAAAATTGTTTTGAAGAGAACTGTCGAAAAGGCTCATGCAGCCTTCAGTCACTTCAATATACTTTTGAAGCAGATGAAGATATCCGGGAGCCCAGTATTCACCTACGGCAAAAATATTTTTTCCAGAATTGGAACGAAGCATAGTGAGCCATTCTTTATAAAAGTCAAACGAAATATGCTTCAAGGCATCCAGTCTCACTCCATCGAAATCTGTCTGGTCAAAATACCACTTTGCCCAGTGGTTAAGCTCTTCCCTTACAAAAGGATTTCTGTGTTCGATATCATTGTACATCAGGTAGTCGTAATTCCCTTTTTCATCGTGAATCATTTCTTCCCAGTCATCGCCATATTCAGACTGTATTTTATAGATGTGGGATTCCATACCTTCTGCGTAATCTACGCCACTAAAGCAGGTGAAGTTCCATTCAAAATCAGAATATTTTTTTCCTCTTCCGGGAAAGGTAAATTTGGTATAAGACTCAATTTCGATAATATCGGAAATAATTTTTTCCCTGTTCTCTTCATCTACTTTTACCACTTTGAATTTCTCCAGTTCATCACCTCCGGCTTTATGGCCAAGAACAATATCGACGATGATTTGTATATTTTGTTTCTTTAGGGCTTTAATGGCTTTTATATACTCGTTTTTTGTACCGTATTTGGTGGGGATAGTTCCCTTTTGGTCAAATTCTCCTAGGTCATAGAGATCATAAGCGTCATAGCCGGTAGAGTAACCGCCATTTGTTCCCTTGTAAGCGGGAGGAAACCACACCGAAGTAATTCCTAGTTTTGCTAAATATCTGGCCTGTTTTTCGGCTTCTTTCCACAACTTTCCGTTTCCTTCAGAATACCAGTGAAAAAACTGAATCATGGTTGGGTTCATAAATTTGCTGATTTGATCAATACAAGTTAGCGAAAAAATATGACCTAATCACTTTCAAATTCTTCAAACGGGATTTTTAGTTGAACGGAAACCTGTTTTTTTTCTTCCGTATTCAGCTGGGAGAGAGAGAGTCCGAGTAGACGTACGGCCTTATCGAATGGGCGGAGTTCCCAGAGCTTTCTTCCTGTGTTGAAGTACTGTTCCGGTGACGAAAAATAATCTTCCCGTGTGATGCTTCTTGTGAAAAGGGAGAAATCCTTATATTTTATTTTTAATGTTAAAGTTCTTCCGAGAATATTATTTTTCTGTAATCTTTGATGAATTTCCTGAGCAAGACTTTCCAGCTTTTCATTAATCTGCTGTTCATCCAGAAGATCTTCAAAAAAAGTTCTTTCCACAGCCACGCTTTTCTGAATCCGATGAGGTTTTACTTCAGAAGTATGAATCCCCCGGACTACATTGTAATAATGGATACCGGATTTTCCAAAAAGTCTCATAAGATCTTCAAGTGATCTTTTTTTTAAGTCTTTTCCTTTATAAATTCCTAAACTAAACATTTTATTAGCCGTAACTTTTCCAACTCCATAAAATTTTTCTACAGGCAGTTCTTCCAGGAAATGCTCCATTTTATCAGGATGAATGGTTTTTTGTCCATTTGGTTTATTGATATCGGAAGCTACCTTGGCCAAAAACTTATTGACTGATATTCCTGCAGACGCCGTCAATCCTGTCTGTTCAAAAATTTTCTGACGAATTTCCTTTGCGATCAGGTTGGCAGATTCCATTCCTTTTTTATTTTCGGTGACATCCAGATAGGCTTCATCCAGAGAAAGAGGTTCTACCAGATCAGTATATTCATAGAAAATTTCCCGGATTTTTTTTGAAATTTCTTTATATCTGGCAAATCGGGGAGGAACAAAAATAAGATGCGGACATTTTTCTTTTGCGGTCTTGCTGGGCATCGCAGAGCGTACTCCATATTTTCTGGCTTCATAGCTTGCCGCAGCAACTACACCACGATGCTGTCCTCCAACTGCAATAGGCTTGCCTTTCAATGTAGGATTATCATGCTGCTCCACAGAAGCATAGAATGCGTCCATATCCACATGAATAATTTTACGAAGGGGCAAAGAAAAATCCATATACAAAGATATGGATTCCTTTATTTACGGTAAATTATTTTCAAGAAGGGAAGTCTGAAGCTGGGAGAGGGAAGTTAATGAAGACAATATAGAAATGGATGATTCATGTATTGAAGTTAGCTAAAGACTAAATGATCATTTATGGTACTTAAATTACTTCCATCTTCGATCTTCCTGCTTCCAACCTCTTACGGTTTCAGTCTCATGGTGAGAAGATGAGGTTCAAAACCTGCTTTTTCATAAGCTTTTATGGCAGATTCATTCTGAGCATATACATCAAGTCTTACCTCACTGATTCCCTTTGATTTTGACCAGGAAACAAGCTCATCTGTAATCACTTTATTAATCCCTTTACCTCTGTGCTCGGGTTTTACATACATAAAACCGAGATAGGCATATTCTTTAAACTGATAATAATCTTTTTCTGCTTTTTTGATCAGGGCATATCCTGATGCAACGATTTCATTATTCTCCTCGGCAACAATTACAGTAGCATCTGAAGACTGTATAAGATGTTTTAAATCATAATAATGAATTTCTCCTTCAATAAGTGTGCTGTTGAAAGGTCTTTCTGCAGTAACAATTCCTTGCTCAAATTCTAAAAGGATCTCTAAATCCTGTTCTGTGGCTTCTCTTGTGATCATGGTGTTATATATCTGAAATTTTAAAACTCATTGAAAGCGATGGTTTTCAATGAGTTTTATGTTTTTTGGATTAAAATAAATGAAGTTATTTTAAAAGTTGATCTATGGTTTGCTGAAGTTCAGGATCTTCAGGTGATATTGCATAATATTTTGCGATAGAAGATTTCTGATCGATTATCATATATCTTGGAATCCAGTTAAGATCTACATAATTGTTGAAATCATTTTTCCATCCTGTAGAAAACCAATAATTTTCTTTGTCTTTCATCTCAAATCTTTCCAGACTTTTTTCAAACCCTTCTTTTGAACGGTCTAATGATAGAAATACAAAATCAATATTTTTGTTGTTATCTTCCAGTTCTTTAGCTTTTGGAAGTGCCTTTAAGCAATCTCTACACCATCCTGCCCAAAAATCAATAACTAAAACCTTTCCTTTATGCTGATCAAGAATCTGCTGGATGGTAACGGCTTTTCCTTCTTCATCTTCCAGTTTCTGTTGCAAAGCCTCTTTTGAAAATCCCGTTTTAAGAACGGCAGGAACTTTTTGTGAATAACTCATCCCAAAAATACCTATCATAAAAATTAGTATCAACTTTTTCATCTCGTACAATTTCATTTGTACAAATCTAAACAATGAATTGCAATCTGGGATTGATTTCTGGTGAATTAGGAAAAATTTATAATATTGATGGATTCTATTGGGTAGGAGAGTGAAAATGTGGAACCACTCTGTCAAAAATTCTTTGAATTTTCGCCACCCCTCCGTGAGAGGGGAATGTTACGTCTTCAGTTTTAATATTAGGATTATTTCTACTGATAGTTTTTAATCAAGCCTTTCACAACGGCAATTACATTGGGCATTGCTTTATTGGCTGCATTTAAAACCTCTTCGTGAGAAACGGCAAAAGCTATATCCGGTCCGCCAAGATCTGTGATTACGGAGACGCAGAAAACATCCATTCCCATATGTCTGGCAACAATGACCTCAGGAACAGTGCTCATTCCTACCATATCACCGCCGATGGCTTTGATCATGCCGTATTCGGCCGGAGTTTCAAAAGTTGGTCCTTGTAGTGCTACGTAAACTCCCTGATGGGTTTTTATTTGGTGATCTGCAGCAGCTTTTTCCGCAGTGGCAATCATTTTTTTGTTATAAGGCTCGCTCATATCCACAAAACGCGGTCCAAGCTCATCTATATTTTTCCCCCGAAGCGGATGCTCAGGCATCATATTGATGTGATCTTTCAGAATAACGATATCTGCAACACTGTAAGCAGGATTTACGCCGCCGCACGCATTGGAAAGAATCAGGTTTTGAATGCCCAGTAAATGAAAAACTCTCACAGGAAAAGTTACGGTTTCCATCGAATGTCCTTCGTAATAATGGAAACGGCCGCTCATCATCAGAACTTTTTTTCCTTCCAGGAGTCCATAAATCAGTTTTCCGGTATGCCCTGCTACTGTAGTTTGTGGAAAATGAGGAATGTCTTTGTACTCTAAAACATGGATCGGTTCTACTTCATTTTGTAGTTTTCCCAGCCCGGATCCTAAAACAACCGCAAAATCAGGTGTTTCCTGAATAATATTTTTAATAAAATCTGCGGTCTCTTTAATTTTTTCTAACATAATCTAAGATGATTTGATTGAATTCTTCTTTCTTATCAATCAATACATTGATAGGCCAGTAGTAAACAATTTCTCTAAGATAGTCAAAAGTTTTCAGACGTACATAGTCTTTCTCTGTGGTTAATATCAGTTTATATTCCCCTAATTTTTTATACTCGGCAAGGATTTTTTTAATATCATCGTCCGTGAAATTATGATGATCCCTGAACTTTAAATGTTTTACCCTTTTTGAAAATTTTGCCAGATGTTCCAGAAGGGGTTTAGGATTGGCAATTCCGGTGATCAGTAAAATATCATAATAATTCAGGTTATTATCCGGAAGCATTTTATCTTTTCCGTATACATTTTCGTCATAACCGATGGATGAAAAGAAAACTTTCTGTCCATAAGAAGGTCTTATTCTTGAAATATAATATCTTTTTGTTTCCTCAGTCAGTTCATCGGGACATTTGCTGACCATAATGATGTTGGCTCTTTTATATCCTGCTCTGGATTCTCTCAGATCTCCTGCCGGAAGAAGATAGTCTTTGAAAAAAGGATCATTAAAGTCGGTCATTAGAATATTGAATCCTGCTTTGATGGCTCTGTGCTGCATAGCATCATCCAATACCAGAACTTCAAGGTCCATGTCTTCAATTACTTTTTTGGCTCCGGGAACACGTTCTTCGGAAACAGCAATGACAAAACGGTTTTTAAAACGTTCAAAAAGCTGCATTGCCTCATCACCCACCATTTTGTAATTACTTTCATAATTGGTTACTTCGTAGCCTTTTGTCAGCCTTCCGTAGCCTCGTGAAAGTACTCCGGTTCTGTAATGTTTGGATAGATATTGGGCAAGATACATCACCATGGGTGACTTTCCGCTTCCGCCCACAGAAAGGTTGCCGACATTGATTATCGGTGTTTTGAATTTTGTCGATTTAAAAATTCCCAGATCATACATTGTGTTCCGGATACCCGTTACCAAATGATAACCAAGGGAAAAAGGATAAAGGTACCATCTTTTCATACGATTGCAAAAATAGGAATTTTCATAAGCATTTGGTATATTATTCTCAAAGACTTTTCAACAAATATTTCGTTAAATTAAAGTATTTTTGTGGAGTTATTACAATACATTGAGATACTTTATAGAATTTTCTTACAACGGAAAGAATTATTTCGGCTACCAGATACAGCCGGATGCCATTTCTGTACAGGAAGAACTGGAAAAAGCACTTTCCACAATTTTAAGGGAAGAGATTAAAACTACAGGAGCAGGAAGAACGGATACAGGGGTTCATGCCAAAAAAATATTTGCTCATTTTGATACGGAAAAGGAAGTAAACGATCAGCTTCCACGCAGGCTGAACAGTTTTCTTCCGCCTGATATTTCCATTAAAAGGATTTTTCCGGTAAAAGATGATTTCCACGCCCGTTTTGATGCTACGTACAGAACCTATGAGTATTATATCTCACTGGAAAAAAATCCATTCACTCAGGAATCGGCCTGGCAGCACTGGAAAAGAGGATTGGATATTGATGCCATGAATGAAGCCTGTAAGATTCTTTTTGAATACGAGGATTTTACCAGTTTTGCCAAATTAAAAACCGACAACAAAACCAATATCTGCAAAATCTATAAAGCAGAATGGGAACAGAATGGTTCGGAACTGAAATTTACTGTTTCGGCTAACCGATTTTTGAGAAACATGGTTCGTGCGATTGTGGGAACAATGGTAGAAATAGGAACCGGAAAACTGAAACCAGAAGATCTTCGTACTGTGATTGAAGATAAAAACCGCAATGCTGCCGGAACTTCAGCTCCGGGACATGGGTTGTATCTTGTGGATGTTGGTTACGAATTTTAATAAATATCCTGTTACCAATTCATTTGTGACAGTCAGAAAACTCGTTTGGTTACAAACGGCCTTAAAATAAACCTTCTGAGGACTCGGGAGGTTTCCCGCAAGTTGCAGGAGACGTTCCGAGATATCGGGAGGTTTCAAACAAGGTTGTTTTATTGATTACAAATTTATTTTTCATCTTTAATGAGGAATAAAATGGGTTTAATTGCCAAAAAATCAGCTTGTCACCAGACTAAGGATATTCATTCTGTAAATAACAGGTATCTGAAATTTTCTATGACGATTTGCAAAAGTTGTAAAGGCAGTCCGGTTATAAAGTCTTATTTTTGCATAGAATTTTTATTTTAATTCTTTCTTTCGATTCGTACAATGAAAAAACAAGATACCTGGGGGATTATAAAAAGGCTGTTCTTTATCGGAATGAAGTTCCGTTCATGGTTCATCCTTACGCTTATAATTTCTATTTTCCTTTCCATTGTTTCTACTTACAGGCCATATCTTACTATGCAGGTGGTGGATAATGATATTACAAAGCTTCATGATAAGGCTTTGATGATGAAACATATCTATATCCTTGTAGGATTGGTGTTTGCTGAAACGATTTTAAACTTTTTCCTGGTTTATTTTTCAAATTTTATCTCACAGAATGTGATCAGGGATATCAGAGAGCGTTTATATGCTAAGCTGATTTATTTTAAGACTTCATTTTTTGATAAAACGCCTATAGGACAGCTGGTAACACGTGCGGTAGGAGATGTGGAAACAATTGCCACTGTATATACGGATGGTTTCCTGATGGTTTTCGGGGATATTCTGAGAATCCTGTTTGTATTGGTCATGATGTTCAGTACCAATGTTCATCTGAGTTATATTACGCTGGCTATTTTACCTTTAATGGTAGTCATTACAAGATTTTTCCAGAAAAGACTGAAGAAAGCTTTTGGAGATGAGAGAAACTGGACTGCCAATCAGAACTCTTTTGTTCAGGAAAGACTGGCGGGAATGTCTATCATTCAGGTATTCAACAGACAGGAAGCTGAATTCAAAAAATTTGATGACATCAATATTACCCTGAAAAGTGCATTGCTGAGAACCGTATTTATTTTCTCACTGTTCTTTCCTGTAGTAGAACTTATTTCTTCGTTATTCATAGGATTTATTCTTTTCTATGGAGGATATATTACCATCAGTGCCGGAGTCGTGATTGCATTTATTCAGTATATTTCAATGCTGATCCGCCCTTTAAGACAGATTGCTGACCGTTTCAACAATATCCAACGAGGGATTGTAGGAGCGGAAAGGGTACTGGGATTAATGGATGAAGAGAATTCAATGCCGAATAACGGTACGGTAAAGAAAGACCATTTTGCAGGAAAAATTGAATTTCAGAAAGTACATTTTGCCTATGATGAAAAGCAGGAAGTTCTGAAAGGTATTGATTTTAAAGTAAATCCAGGAGAAACAGTCGCTATTGTAGGGGCAACAGGTGCCGGAAAATCTACCATTATCAGTCTGATCACAAGATTATATGACATCAACTCCGGAAATATTCTGATTGATGATGTGAATTTAAAAGATTATGAGCTTTATAATCTGAGAAGCCACATCGGAGTCGTTTTGCAGGATGTTTTCCTTTTCCATGGAAGTATTTTTGAAAATCTTTCCTTTGGAGATGACAGCATAACTTTAGATAAAATAAAAGCAGGTGCCAGAGAAATTGAGGTAGATCAGTTTATCCAGCAGCTTCCTGGCGGATATGATTATGTAGTGAGCGAAAGAGGTTCGTCAATCTCTTTAGGCCAGAGACAATTGCTGTCTTTCCTGAGAGCCTATTTATCAGATCCGAAAATTTTAATTCTGGATGAAGCAACATCCTCCATTGACCATGAAAGTGAAAAACTGATCCAGAGAGCAACAGAAAAGCTTACAAAAAACAGGACCTCCATTATTATTGCGCACAGGCTTTCCACTATTGAAAAAGCAGATAAAATTATTGTGATGGAACATGGTAAAATTGTAGAAGAAGGTAAGCACCTTGAGCTTTTGGATAAGAACGGATATTATTCTACTCTTTACAAAGCCCAGCTGCGTCATGAAGTAGAATTGGAAGAAGAAAAAGAATCATAATCCATAAGGAATGATAATAAACAAAAAAGAGAGTCATTACGATTCTCTTTTTTATTTAAATATATAATTCATTTAATGCTTTTTAAAACTACAGAAAACAAAATTCTGAACAGTTTCAAAAGGGGTGATATGATCTTCAGTAATGCATTTTATTTTTTCAAAGCTTGCTTTAAATTTTTCTGATAATGATTCCTCATCATACTGCTGAATATCCAATCCACTGCATTTCGTAGGTCCGTTTTTGGAAAAAGTTCCAAGGATCATAAAGTTATTCACATTCTTTTCTGCAATGTCAATATATTTTGAAACCTGTTCCGGAGTTGTCAGGAAGTGAAATGCAGCTCTGTCATGCCAGATGTCATAAGTTTCCGAGGGTTGAAAAGCGGTAATATCGGTTGCGATCCATTTTACTTTACCCGCTAAATTTCCGAGTCTTTTCTGTGCTTTTTCCAAAGCGTTGGCAGAAATATCAAGGACTGTAATATTCTCATAACCTTCTTCAAGAAGAAAATCAACAAGATTACTGTCGCCGCCGCCAATATCAATAATGTTGGCATCTTTTCCCAATCCTGAAGATTTGATAAAGTCAAGGGAGGTCTGTGGTTTTTTCTGGGTCCAGCTTACCTGATCAGGGTTTTTGGTTTCGTATACGTTTTCCCAATGGTTTTTGTTGTCGGAAGAACTCATGATTCTTTTAATTGATTGTTTATTTCTTCAAATTTATTAATTAATTCATCAAGTTTCCCCTGTTGTTTCTTTATTGTTTTAGGTCTTAAATAAAACCAATTGAAAGCAATCCATGCTAATGTTACCGTATAGGTCAGAATCGCTGCGCCTACTGTCATTCTTGAAGTGTATTCATACATATAAAGGCATATTCCCAGAAAAAGCATAATAAAATATAAGTTGAGAATAGTGGTCTGCATAAATTTCTGCTTACTCTTTACCACATATAAACTCTGCAGATATTCATTATTCGACTGAGTCTTATCAATTTTGTAAAAAACCATAAATATTTTATTATAAGCAAAAAGAAACATAACCATGGCCAGAATGACAAGCACAATCCCGATTTTTGTAGTAATCATCTGAGGCTGGAAACGATACCAGATATAAATGATTAATAATGAGGTGGTGATTAGTCCAATATTGGCCAGAATCAGCTTACGAAGATTTTGATTTCGGAATTTTTTCAATTTACCAATAAGCTCTTCCAGATTGGGTTTGTTGGAAGTCTGCTGCTTCCATATATTTTTGAAATCGATATTAGAATCCATTTTCTCTAAACTTTTGTGTTAATTTTTCTTTTATCCTGTGAATCTTTACCCGTATATTGGATTCCGAAAGTCCTACGATATGTGCTATCTCAGCCTGTTTTACCTCTTCCAGTTCCAATGAAATAATAATTCTGTCTGTTTCCGGCAGCTCCGAAATAAACTGATACAGCATTTGTATCTGAGGTTCCATAGATTCCTGCTTTTTTTCTTCCAGATTAACAGGCAGATCTGTTTTTGTAAATTTCTTTTCCTTTTCAATCTGCCGAAGACAGTTATTAGAAGCTATTCTGAAGATCCATGTTCCTACGCTGGATTCATTTCTGAATTTCGGAAGCTGTTGCCATACAATGATAAATGTTTCCTGGGCAAGATCCTGGGCGAGGTCAGTATCATTCACATATCCCATACACAGACGGAATATCCTTTGCCAGTAGAGTTCGTATATCTCTTCAAAAGCCATTATTTCGAAGATAAAAAGTGAGTAAGCTGATTAAAGTACCAATCTTTATCATCATACATAATGAAATGCAATCCTTTTGAAGCATATTGCATATTGGCATTTTTTAAATTTTTGTACTGACCTTCAATAGTTGGTTTCAGGTTGGTAAAAAAAGATTCCAAGAGAATAAGGGAAGGACATTGTATATTTTTTATTTTATCTCTCAGATCGGTATTGGAAAAATCACAGTACATTTTAGCGAATGTTTTTCGGTCAGATTTCATGCTCCAGCCGATAACAGTTTCCTGCATAGAAGTATCTGCCAGAAGACGCGGCATCATCTGTGTCTGCATTTTGCGGAACTGATCATCACTCATAGCTGTTAATTGAGTAATGGTAGAGGAGCAGTCATTATTTTCTTTAGAGGTAAAATTAGGATCAGATATCGCGGTCAGACAAGGAAGCGTATCTACAATAACGATTTTTCCTACCAGCTCAGGATAGTCTGCGGCAATAGCCAGGGCAAGGCCGCCTCCCATGCTGTGTCCGATGATAATAGGTTTGTCAATTTTATTATTCTTTATATAAGCGGCAATTCCTTTTTCCCAATCTTTAAAGCTGGCGTCTGACTGTGGTTTTGTTCCGGCAAATCCTGCCATCGTCAAAGTATAACAAGTAAAGTTTTTTTCAAATTTTGAAGTCGTTTCATTCCATACATCCCCGGAAGAGGCAAATCCCGGAATAAATAATAAAGACTGATCTCCTTTTCCGGTTTTCTTTACTTCAAACGGATACACTGTTTCCTGACCGAAGATATTGCATGCCGCTAAGAAAAATAACATGATGATAAGAAGGAATGTAAATTTTTTCATGATTTCTAAAGTTTTAAGGTTTATTTGCCTTTTAGAGACGAACTTCAAAAAAATGTTACACTAGATTTTAATTTTTTTTGAAAAAAATATTCCTTTTTACTCCGAAACCCTTTCTATTAGGGGGGAATTATATGAAAATATTTTAGCAATTTATTCTTAAATAATAAACTTTAGTGAATTTTTGAATACATTATTGAAAAGATTAATCTAATATTTTTCCATAAAACCTGCTGATATCAAAATAAAATCCCGGAATTTTATATTTACCTTTTTCAAATTCCTGATAATCGCATTTTCCATTGTGGCTTTGTGCTTTGGTTTCCATTTGAAACCTGTTTAAGAGTACATATTCATCTGTGACAGTAATAACGTGAAATCCTGTCTCGCATTTCAATCCGTCACCAGAAGTAAGAATAGCGTTTAGTAACCCATGGAAATTTCCCGCAATCTTTTCAGCAGTAGTATCATCATTATTTAAATGATATAAATAAGCAAGATAATTCATAGCCCGCAGATCCAGTGGGTTTTCATCCAGAGCATCCAGAAATAGTCGGATTCCCTTGGAAAGATCTTTTTGTGAAATACCTTCCCCACGATAATATTTGGCCACTTCTTCAGCTTTCTTGCCTGTTTTATAGGGTTGATAGTCTTTTTGAAAGGTGTAGCCGAAGTAAAGATGACGGTATTGACTGCTTGTAAGAAGCGTATCATTCTGTTTTAATCTTTTTAAAAGTTTCGGATAATACAATTCCGAGTTTTTATCTTCAATATTTTTTTGAATGGCAGCATAATCGGGTGCCTTAAATTCCATCTTTTGTGCATGCAGGAAAGTAAGCAATATTAAAAAGAATAAAGAGAAAAATGCTTTAATATTCATAGTTTATATAACGTTGTTGTGATTTTTTGGTGACTTAAAAATACGGAATATGTATCAATAAGATAAAAGTTTACGCACTGTTTGCAAAAAAAGCAATAAAATGTTGTCAAAGTGTTATTTTGTGTCGATAAATTTACTAACTTTATTCGGAATTTAAGAGATTACCCCTTACCTTGAAAGGGGTTAATGGAATTTTTAACTAAAAAACTAAAAATATTAATGAGCAGTAGTATCCAAGATGAGTTTAAAGTCTTCAAAGACGAATTGAGAAAGTTGAATATCGAAGTACAGAAAGTTGTAAAAGTAGGAAACGGTAGTATGGATTTCCACGAGGTTTTCTACAAATCACCGAGGTATGAAGAGGTAAAAAGTATATACGTCCAGCGTCATAATCTGGATAGTATGATTGAAAAATTTAAGCAAGCCTATCATTAAGAAATAGAACGTGCGCCGCAGAGAATCTGCGGCGCACGTTTTTATAAAGCTGTATACTATTAATCTTTATCAAGTGTGGAAGTTTCCTTTGTATCTTTCATTCCGGCATAAACGATCAGGGAAAATAAAATACATCCCGTAATATACCAGTAGAAATAACTTTCTGCTCCTGCCTGTTTAAACCATAAGGCAATATATTCTGCGGTTCCCCCGAAAATAGCTACTGTCAGTGCGTACGGGAGTCCTACCCCCAGCGCTCTGATCTCTGAAGGGAAGAGTTCTGCTTTTACAACAGCATTGATGGAGGTATATCCGCTGACAATGATCAGAGATGCCATAATCAGGAAAAAAGCAGTCCACATTGAAGTGGTTGTACTTAAAGCGGTAAGAAGTGGTACAGTGAATAACGTTCCCAAAATTCCAAAGCCCAAAAGAATCGGTCTTCGTCCAATTTTGTCCGATAATGCTCCGAAAACAGGCTGCAGGCAGGCAAATATAAATAATGAAATAAATGAGATAAGGGTAGATTGCTCTTTAGTCAGATGAACAGTATTTACCAGAAACTTTTGCATATAAGTGGTATAGGTGTAGAATGCAAGAGTTCCTCCTAGTGTCAGCCCGATTACCGTAAGCAAAGCTTTGGGATGCTTGAGGAGTTCTGTTACTGTTCCTTTTTTCTTTTCACTGATTTCTTTTTTATTCTCAAAGGCTTCGGTTTCATGAAGATTGGCTCTTAAATATAAAGCGATAACAGAAAGTAATGCTCCTATAACAAAAGGAATTCTCCAGCCCCATTCTTCAAGCTGGGCCTCTGTTAAAAGTAATTTCTGTAAGATCAGTTGTATTCCCAATGCAATCAGCTGCCCTCCGATCAGAGTAACATACTGAAAGCTTGAATAAAATCCTCTTTTATCTTCCGATGCCATTTCGCTGAGGTAAGTTGCGGAAACACCGTATTCACCTCCTACACTCAATCCTTGTAATAATCTGGCGAGCAGTAATAAGGCAGGAGCCAGGATTCCGATAGTTTTATAAGTAGGAGTAAGGGCAATCAGCAGAGATCCGAATGACATTAGTAATACAGAAAGCGTCATCGCCTTTTTTCTCCCGATCTTGTCAGCAATGCTTCCGAATACCCAGCCTCCAATGGGACGCATCAGAAAGCCTACTGCAAATATTCCCGCTGTATTCATCAGCTGTGCATTCAGGTCAGAATCCGGGAAAAATGAATGTGAAAAATAAATGGCAAAGGCAGCGTAAGCATACCAGTCATACCATTCAACAAGATTTCCTATAGATCCGCCTATGATGGCTTTGATTCTTTGACCAGTAGTGATAGTGGATGAATTCATAAAGTATTATTTCAGACAAGTTTTTCACACCCAAGATACAAATTTCAGAAAAAAATAAATCGCTCTGAAAAAGAACGATTTACAGGTATAGACTGTGTGTTTTTTAAAATCTGTATCCAATAGAAAGCCCGCTTCTGAATCCCGCCCACGGACCATCCACTTTTATTCTGGCTCCGTTGGCATTGGTTTCTACAGTGTATTTTACAAAAGGAATGTCCAGATTTTCAATTTCTTTTTTAAGCTGAGCCTGCATATCAGGAGTCAATACATAATCTGAGGTCATCATAAAATCACCTTTTCCGCTTCCATAGTGCGCGCCGGCAATCCAGAAATCCAGAACAAGATTTTGACTTCGGGTAAGAAAAAATTGTACTCCTACCATCAGACCTCCGCTGTTTCCATTGGTGTCTCCCTGTCCTTTAAGGGGAATTTGATAGGTAACTCCATTGGGACCATTATAATCATAATAAAAATCAAAAGTATTGGAAGTCACACTTGAATACCGATAGTAAGGCGCAAAATAAAATCCTTTTCCATAACCTTTTCCAATATAAAACCTTGGTTCTATGGTGAAATTGGTGGCTTTTATCCTAAGATTCTGGAATCTTTTCTCATCCTCATCTTTCAGAAAGGAATTAATGAATGGTACTTTTCCTTCCGGCATTGTTCCGAACCCGATATTTACTGAAAACCATTGGTTGATGGCCCGCTCATAGGAAAGATTAATATTTCTGAAAGCATAACCTGTGACATTAGTCTTGATGATATTCATCTTTTCTGCCGAACTGTTTTGAATTTCCTGAGCTTCCCATACTGAAAAAAGAAAGCACGGAAGTAATATGAATACTTTTTTCATGACTTTATATTTTGTGATGCTAAATAATACCAGCAAAAAACGGGCTGTATTTAACATAATAATTAGATTTAAAGTAAAATTATTGATAAATCTTTAATATTAACGATCATCAATGTAATATACATCAGGGATTGATTGTCCTAATAGTATAATTCGTCTTTTGACATGAAAAAAACTATTTATACCATATTCTTTCTTTGCGGAGCGTTTGCTTTTGCTCAGGAGAAGAAAAATGATACCGCCGATGTTGCCGCAACAAAAGAGATTCAGGAAGTTATTTTAAAATCCCAACGTAAAAAACAGTTTGCGGATAAAGCAGTTTATACTTTTGATAAAGAGGCACTGGAAAGAGCACGTTATGCAAAAGATCTGCTTCGTACCCTTCCTGAGTTACAGCTGGATCCGATATCCAATACAATAACCAGTACTAAGGGAGGAACTACGCTCTTTTTAATCAATGGGATTGAAGCTACAGATATGCAGATCCGAAGTGTAGCTCCCGGTGAAGTGGTAAAGGTAGAATATTATGATATTCCGCCGGCAAGATGGGCTACAAGAGCTGACACCGTAGTTAATATTCTGACAAGATCCACAGAAACAGGATATGTTTTCGGGGCTGATGTATCTACGGCTTTGAATACCGGATTTGTAAACGGTTCTGCCTACGCCAATTATACTAAGGGAAAAAATAATTTCGGACTTGAATATTCCCTGAATGTAAGGGATTATGATGACCGAAGAGTAAACAGTATCTATGATTACCAGCTGAACGGAAAGCATTATCGTTCTGATGAAAACAGGAAAGATTATTTCGGGTATACTTTCCAGAATGTTGCTTTGCGTTATACCAGACTTGTTCCTGATGATTATGCTTTTCAGGCCAAACTGAATATGGATATTTTCAGCAGATTTTCAAAAGGGGTAGGGCAGAGTGTCTTTAATGAAGATCAACTGAAGGAAGAACATGCAATGTTTAAAAATAATGGTTCGGATTATGTAATTCCTAAGCTGGATCTTTATTACTCCAAAAAAATGGGTGAAAAAGATGAGCTGAGCATTAATCTAGTAGGATCTCATTACACCACCAATACATCAGAAACTGCCAGTGAATGGATTGTAGGTTCAGGACTTTCGGTATATGATAATGATATGGTCCTGAAGGCAAAGCAAACGAGTCTGGTAGGAGAGCTTGCCCATACCCATGATTTTAAAGCTGGAAAACTTTCATCCGGATATCGTATTTCCAGGTCTTCCATTTCCAATGATCTGAATAACCTTGCCGGATATTCTCAATACAGTGTCAATTATCTGGAACAGTATTTTTATACCGAATTTGCCGGAAAAGTTGATAAATTCAGCTACCGCATCGGAGCCGGCCTTACAAATATTCATAACAAAAGTGCAGAGAATACTTTTGATGAATGGACTTTTACCCCGAAGGTTATTTTAGCTTATCAACTTAAAAATAATCAGAATCTTCGATTTACAGCAAGCTATAATCCGGTAAGCCCATGGAGTAATGCTTTAAGTAGTAATGTCGTACAATTGGCTCCAAATATTGTCCAGAGAGGAAATCCTTTTTTAGAATCTCAACAGGTTTTTTCTAATAACCTGACCTATTCTTTTAATAATAAATATTTTGATTTCAATGCAGGTTTATTTTATCGGTATACCAATAGGGTGATCAATCAGTATTATGTTCAGGATGATGTATTGGGAGGCTACGCTCTGACTTATGAAAACGGAAAAAACGGACAACGGTACGGAGTGCAGCTTACAGGATCTTATAAACCGTTCGGGAATAGCCTGCTTGTCATAAAAGCTGTGATTACGCCTACTTCTGAAACGGTAAGAACAAGTACAGGGGCTTTGATTAAGAATGACTATCTGGGAAATTATTTTTCACTTTCCTCAGAATATAAATCTTTTTCACTTCAGTATCAGTTCAATATTCCGGTGTATAATCTTAATGGAGCTTTCCTCAATACAAATGAAAATCAGAATAATATTTTTATAAGCTATAAACACAAGAACTGGACGTTTTCCACAGGCATGTACTGGATAGGAATGCCTTCGGAATATAAAACGAAAAGTTTACCTGAAAGCTTGGCAGACTATAAAGTTCATACTCAGATTATGAACAATAAATCTATGTTTGTATTAGGATTAAGCTATGATTTCTCTAAAGGAAAAAAGACAGAAATTCAGCGAAAACTTAATAATGAAACGGCTCCCGCAGCTACCTTTTAAAGGCAAATTTGAATGTTAATAAGAAATCCCCGCTCATTTGTAGGAGCGGGGATTTTGTTTTTATTATTTCTTGATGAATTTCGTATTCTTTGTATCTGCAGCATTTTTTCCGCTGATCTGAATGAAATAAGATGCAGGAGGAAGATCTGAGATCTGTATGTTTCCTGATTTTACATCTGAAGTTTTAACCAGTTTACCATCCAGGCTATAGATATTGGCTTTGGAATAATTATCAGTATTTCCTTTGAAACCGATAAAGTCCTGTGCCGGATTAGGATAAACCACTAAGTTTTCTTTTTTTACTGCATTGTTTACGGCCAGGAATGTTTCACTTAATGCAAATGTAGTTTTTACATTCTGGTTGATGCTCAACAATGGAATGCTGATATTTCCGTTTGTAGAATTTAGCAGGGCATATCTGTGAGAAGCATCGTAATAAGAATATGCTGTATTGGTTATTGTTCCGATAGGGTTAGAATAAGTAACATCCAGGGATGAATACAAATTAAAACTCTGTGTGAATTTTACTCTCAGAACATTACTGTAGGTTTGATTACCTATAATTAAAGTTCCATATGCATCAGAAATGGCAGTCATTGTACCACTAAATAATCCGCTGGCAGAAGATGAGGAAAAAGTTCCTTTGGCGGTATCAGTCTGTGTTGGTCCGTACGTTGTTGGATAATTAATATGAGTACCGTTATCCACACTAAAGTTTAAAGTTGCCTGTGTATTTACAATTCCTGTAATTTCCAGTTTAGTAGCTGAAGCTTTGTAATAAACGGTTGTTGCTCCGTCTACCATTTTAAGAGTAGAACCCGGGAAAGTTGCTATTTCAGTAGAAGAAGGAGTTGAATAGGTTGTTTGTGACGCGGCTCCCATTGTAAGTCCTCCATTTGAAAATGTTGCGTTAGGTCCTGTTGCAGAGTTGTTTACGGTACCAGTTGCGTTATTGTAATTGATAGCATTTCCGGAAATAGGATCATTGGCTGCTTTTGTAAGCGTGATCTGCGCAGACATCATGGCAGATGCTCCTATTAAAAGGAGTAAAGATTTTTTCATAGTCAGAATTTTTTGTTAAAAATAATTAAAAAATAGTATTCAAATGTTAATTTTATTTATTTTTCATTAAATTTTTAACAAAAACGCCTGCTGATCATATCAACAGGCGACTCTGTGCGTTAAAAATTTTTAAGTTTAATTGCTCATCACCATTTTACGGTATGCATAAATATCTTCAATGGTCACGACGCTCATCCCTTTTTTGATGGCAAAGTCTACGATTTCAGGAAGTCTTGCCATAGAACCGTCTTCATTTGTCAGTTCACAAAGTACGGCATCATCACCCAGATTGGCCATTTTTACAAGATCTACACTGCCTTCGGTATGACCGCGTCTTTCAAAGACGCCATCTTTTCTGGCAATCAGGGGGAAAACATGGCCCGGACTTGCAATATGCTCTGCCTGGGCGTTGGATGCCACAGCGGTTCTAATCGTTGTTACACGGTCTTTTGCTGAAACTCCTGATTCCACGCCTTCTCTGGCTTCAATGGAAATGGTAAAAGCGGTTTGATTTTTTGAATTGTTGTTTTCCACCATCGGACGAAGGTTGAGGTGGCGGCTCTTTTCTTCAGAAATACATAAGCAGACAATACCGCTGCATTCGCGGATCAGAAGCGCCATGTCCTGTTCTGTAATAGTGGAAGCGGGAAAGATGATATCACCTTCGTTTTCGCGGTTTTCATCGTCTACCAGAAGAATGCCTTTTCCTTTTTGTAGTGTTTGAAGTGCTTTTTCTACACGTTCTTTGGAGGTTGCTCCGAATTGTTCTAATAATTTTTCCATGTTATTTTACTTTTAAAAGTTAAAATAGTCTTCGGTACATGGAAATGAAATACAACGCAACAAGAGTCCATAAGGAATCTTATTGGTCATCTCATTTTCTTCTCCCATCCAGACTTTAACTGTCGGTTCCGGAATTTCACCAGATCAGTCCCTTCAAAAGAAAGGAGTCGCGGACTGTAACCGCCGGTAGGGAATTTCACCCTGCCCCGAAGAAAACTTATATTAAGTTTTGCTGTATGTTGTAATTTAAATTTTTATTTCATTGAATAGTATTTAACGCACAGACCGCTAATTTCGGGAAGTTTTTTGAAATGGAGAAGAGATTTGTAAGATTTATAATACCGTAAAAGAGATATCTATTTTAGACTGTTCTTAAAATTTTCTCCATCTTTTTTCCTTTTGTCAGCTCATCAATGAGTTTATCCATATAGCGGATATTCCGCATGAGTTCGTCTTCAATTTCTTCTACACGATATCCGCAGATCACACCTTTAATCAATGAAGCATTGGGATTTATCTGAGGAGCCTGATCAAAAAAAGTAATAAAATCATTTTTTTTATCAATCTTTTCCTGCAGGCCTTTTTCGTCATAACCTGTCAGCCAGCAGATGATTTCGTGAACTTCTGATTTTGTACGTCCCTTTTTTTCTGCTTTTTGAATATAATGGGGGTAGACACTGGCAAAAGCCGTGGTGAAAATTCTGGTATTCTGCATGACTTTATTGTTATTAATTAATATTGAGACTAACGTTTTAATTACCACTTCCAGATCTGAGGCTCATCTTTCCAGATCAGCAGTCTGAACTCTTCATAATGTTTCCCATTGCCGATGGTGTGGGTATCTCTGTGCCCTTTCTCTAGCTTTAATTTGTGTAAAATACCTGAGTGTGCTGCTACCCACAGGGTTTCTTCATCATCAGAAAGTGCTATTCCTGTAATAGTAGACCCAAGGAAGTATCTCCAAAGCTGATTTCCATTCTTATCAAAAGCTTTGATATAGCCGTAAGCGTCTCCCAGAATATAATAATCTTTTATGGCAACCCCTTCATAAACTCTCATTTCTTCATCAATGAAAGTAAAGTCTTTACTTTCTGTATACGCTTCAATATCAGCTCCTACATATTGATCGGCATTGATTCCGATGGTAATTCCGTTGTAAAAGTGGCAGGAATTTGTAATCAGTTGGCTGTCATCTTTTGCAAAAAGACAAAAATGTGGATAAGATGATTGTGGTCCTATAGATCCGATGGTATTTCCCTCCTGATCCAGTATTCTGTGATCATAGCACTGATCTCCTACTACGATATAAGAATTGTCGTTGGATAATGCTGCATTTTCCATGTCAATCTGAGAGCTCCAGTCTTCTTCATTGTCTTCATTGATGGGATGGATGAGTTTTTTTTCAGTATTTGAAACCAGAAAAATTCCGTCTGAGGAAACAATCACTACTTTGCTTCCATCATTGAAAGGATACATATCAGTAATCCCAAAATCTGGGTTTTCATCCAGTTCAAATTCATTGATGAGGTCTCCGTTCCAACCTTTATATAAAGATATTTTATGAGAATCTGCAATGGCGAAAATGTTTTCCCGTTTGGATTTCCCAATGGCACGGATGTTTTCATCAAGTTTTGTGGTAACATCTTTATCAAGAATATAAGCCTGTCTTTTTTCATATGAAGTGCCTGTCATGAAGACAATTTTTTCATCAGAGATAAAGTGCATATGTTCAATATTCTGAGCCTTATTTTCCATTAAAGGGATGATAGGAGTGTGGGCAGGCGGGAAATGTTCCCTGAAATTTTCTGTGTCTTCGTTTTTGTTAGCAGTTTTAAGCAATTCAAAAACTTCGCGGGCTATATCTGCTCTTTTATCTTCGGGTTCTTCACCTTTCCAGTTTTCCCAGCCGTTTTTTTCACCAAATTCAACCATTTCATTGATTTCTTTTGCATAGCGTTCCCCTTCTGAGAACCATTCTTTTTGGATTGTAGTGTTGTACATTAAACTTTTTATATTAAAATTTTATTGAAAATGAGGTTGTATTCCCTATCAACTAACTTACAAAAAATCTAATAATTCTGATAAAACAAAAAACAATTCTGGCTATAGGAGTAATTTATTTTTTGTGGATAACCTCAAGAATTAGTTTTAAATAATGCCTGCGAATAATTGCTGAACAATAAGGTTGAAAAAAATGTGGATAATTTATCCACAGAACTTATCCACATGATTTTTTATTTTAGAAATTTTTCAAAAATTCAATATTATTTTAAATTATTGAATTTTAATATATTATATGGTTCTTTTTTATGGGTTAAAAACATATCCATAGTTTATCCACAAGAGGAAATTGGATAATAGAAAGTTATCCACAAATATTTAAAGATGTGGATAACTGATTGTTTTTGATTTAATTATTTAAAAGTCAATTATTTAATTGAATATTTGTTGGTGCTCTGAAATTGTATCTCATACTTATCCACAAAATTTATAATTCTAATGGGTTAATGATAGTAAATGATTTTTTGTTGACTTGGTAGAATATTCCATTCTCGGTAGAGTGAAGGTTTTTAAATTCCGAATGCAATTGGTAGAATTCGTCTGATTGAAGATTCCAAATAAAAAAACTTGTTTTGTCTTTATAGGTTGAATGAAATATAATATTTCCAGCATTGGTAGATACAGATTGAGCACCTATGCATACAGGTGGAATTCTATAGCTGACAAGATTAAAGTTGTTTACATCCAACTCCTGCAACAGAAAATTTCCATAACCATTAAAAACTATTTTTCCATTTCCCAAATTGGCAACACAATAGCAATCGATAAGTTGGTCTTGTAAATTACTTGAGTTAAAACCAAAAACATGTTCACCATTAAGATTAAATACTGCTAATGCATCACAGTCAGGTTTATCACCTCTTAAAACACCTTCATCAAAATACGATACTATTATTTTTTTGCCATTTATCTTAATGTCATTAATTGAAGTACCAATATTAAATTTTACATAGGGCTTTCCTGTATAGTCAATAATTAAAGCATTTTCTATTGAGGTTGGACGATGAAGTACAATTAAAATTTTTTCTTCATTAATGATTTTAGCCATTAAGATATCAACTCCTAATTCTAATGGTGTTTCTGTGCCGGAGATTACAATTTTGTTCTTAGAGGTTATGGCAATAAAATTCCCGAGCTCATTAGTTGAAAGGTGTTTGATGTTCTCCTGAAATAAATCGAGTTCTATGGTTTTAGTGGTCATAATGATGGGGTTACACTGTAAATTGCTATCTTTTTAAGTGATAGAAAAGATATACCTTTTATTGCTTGTCTTTATAAATATTCCAGAAGTTAAAATCGGTCATCGGAGCATCTGTTATTCCGATATTTCGTCCCATCGTTACGATTTGCCCTCTGTGATAAGTCCCGTGAAGAATAGCGTGCTGGATATATTCATACTTTGAAAAGTCACACTGAAACCATTGAGACTCTATCTTTACATTCTTTGAAAGATCATCTTCAGACAGACTTTCCACATAATCTACCAGCTTTTGCGAATTGTTTTTAATAGCATTGAAAACATCTTCTTTGTCTGTGGTTTCTGTAGTTTTAGTAAAATCAAAATCATTTTTTTCAGAAATGTGGTTCCACCAATATTCCTGGGTCTGCCAAATGTGGTGTAAAGTTTTTAGGATAGTAGGAAAACTTGAAATTGTTTCCTGATTAAGCTGTTCGTCAGATTTTGTGGATAACCAGTCAATATATTTGTTGACTACCCAATTGTTGTACTGTACGCTTTTGTTGACTAATGCTTTTAAGCTCATAATATTAGTATTTAGTTGGTGTTGTAAGAAAATTATAATCCAAAATGCCGGTCTTTATCTATATTTTCAGGATTAATGAGTGCTTTATTGCTGTAAGTTGCAGCTTCAAAATCATTGATATTCACAGAAAGAAAGGAAATATCAGTGAGTAATTCAGAAAGTCTGGTGCTGATCTGTCTGGAAAGATATGCTTTTTGTTCAGTAGTACGGCCTTCCATAATATATCCGAAGACATGCAGAAAATTTTTCTTGCCTGTTCCTAATCTGTAATACTGATAGGGCTGAAGCCTCACTTTGATATCATTGGGAGCAGAAAGACCAGTTGCATCAGCTGTTTCATAAACGGCATCCATTAATTCTTCGGGCGTTCTCAGCTGAAGAATATCCTGCGAACAATCTATAATAAAATGAGGCATAGATTATATTTTGTGGTTTGATTTTGAGTGAGATAAAAATAATAAAAAATATCAATGGATGTTTAAAATAAAAACCACCCTATTTTTAGAGTGGTTGAAAAATATGTATTTTTTACGGTGTAAATGCAAGTTTTTATTGAACTGATTTTTTGATGCTGAATTGTGGTTTTACCGTATTGGTCATATCGAGTACAATGTCATAAGAACCATCTTCATTGATGGGAAAATCATAAGCATCAAAGGCAATGCTTTTATTATCATTATTCAGTCCGAGGCTGTATCCCCAGTCGCTATTAAATCTGAATTTTAAATTGCCTTTATTCAGTTTATAGTTTTTAAGAAAATAAATATTAGGAGTTTCAGGATTTGTCTGCAGTGGGATATCTTTTCCATCCCAGCCGTTAGGAGTAGCATTTCCGATAATTCCCCATGTAGGATTATTGGTATTTCTCTTTGCTGTTTTCACCGTTCCATCCCAGAAATGAATGACAACAGTATCTATTTTTCCGTTTTGATCAGGTTTAAATGTACAGGTAAATTTTTCATCCAGTTGAAATGATGTTTTACTTAATGGCAGCAAGGCATTTCTAGGATAACTGCCTTCTTTAAAAATCAGTTTCCCATCAGCACTGTTTATATAAAAGTTTGAATTTTCAGTGGAATAAACCCCATCCAGTTTTTTTAAATCCTCTGTACTCACTTTTGCAATGGCTGGAATAGTATAAGGCTTATTGTACAGTATTTTTTCTACCAGAGGAAAAATAAAATCTGTGTGTGAAAGCTCTGAATTTGAAATGACAATCACACAAATATCGTCCTCCAGAATTCTGTAATACCTGCTCCTGTAACCAGGTCCGCCACCATCATGACCCACTCTTTTTTTGTCAAAAACAGTCGAAATCTGAAAACCTAATCCATAATGATCCTTAAGATAAGGAGTAAAAGCTTTATCTATCGTTTCTTTTTTCAGAATGGTGTAATTCTTTAGCGCTTCATTGAACTTAAAAAGGTCTTCTACTGTAGAATACATGGCTCCCGCCCCAAAAGGATGATCGGTTTTGAAACGTAATGCTTCGTTTGACCTGTTATCGGATAAAAACTCATACCCAAATGCTTTATTTTCATCCGTAACAGTATTGAAGTTAAACCCACTGTGATTCATTTTCAGGGGTTTCAGTATATTGTTTTCTATCACTTTATCATAATTCAGACCTGTCACTTTTTTAATGATATAACTGAGAATATAATATCCTGAATTAGAGTAATCCCAATCTTTACCAGGTGAGAAATTCAGTGGTTTTGCGGAAATATACTTTAAAAATGTTGCCTCATCTACAGTATACTCAGAGTTTGTATCATTGGGAATTCCTGATGTATGCGAAAGCAGGTTGGCTAAAGTGATGCTGTCTCCCTTCGGAAAATCGGGATAATATTTTGAAAGTTTGTCATTCAAAGATAATTTCCCCTGTTCTTCTAACTGAAAAAGAACGGTTGCAGTGAACATTTTTGTGGTAGAAAATACCCGGTAAAGGCTGTTATTGGTGTTTTTTAGTTTTTTAGGGGCATTTCTGTAGCCGTAACTTTTTTCAAAAATAACTTTTCCTTTTTCGGCAATGAGAACGGAACCGCTGAACAAACCGGCTTTTTCATAAGTGGAGAATAATTGTTCCAGTTTTTCTGATTTCTGAGAAAAAAGTGGACTGGCTGCAAGCAATATCATAATGCAGGTTAAAATAGACTTCATTGATTTTTTTTAATAAGACACTTTTAAGTGTGATAATATTACATGACTAATGAACTATTTTTGGTTATCTGTATTTAATACCAAATTTTTTTTAATTCACCTGCAATTTCATCCGCTTTATCTTTGGTGAGCCAGTTTACGATTCTTGTTTCGGTTTCTTTTTGTATGAGAATAACAGAATAGGTTGAACCACTTATTGAAAAATGGTAGCGGACTCCCAATTGATGTTTTTCGATCTTAAAATCTTTCGTTTCAAAGCGATCTGTTTCTTTTTTCAGATAGATTTTAGGACTTGTGAATAATTTGTTTTTATACTGTATGGTTAAAGTTTCGGGATCAATGGTAAGAACTGTTTTTCCGAAATTATTCCACAGCCAGATATAGAGGAAGAAAATAAAAAGGCAGACTATAACTGCAGTTATAGAAGATAAACTGGTAAGTGCAAAAAAATCATTATACTGCAGGAGCCCAAAAATGATGATGATGAGTACCATCAAAAACATGAAAATTAAGCCAATACTTGTGATAAAGGTAGTTAGCCAATTGGTTTTGTTTTTTATTTCAATGATCGTTGGCATGTCTAATTGATTACTGTAAAGGTTTTCTTTCATACAACTTTGTTTTTTCAAGACCGAAATTATTTATCTCCATAGGTGAATCTTCTACCCGGTCCGGAAGATAGTTGTAAAGTTGATCGGTAAGCTTTACGATTCCAGATGTTATAGTATAATCGAATTCATAGCTTTTTCTATCAGTAATAATTTCCAGCCCGGATTGTTTTCTTTCACTGAATGGAGATGGAATACGGAAAGAATATATTGAAATAATTTCATCCCATTGTATAAACTCTGTTGTACTTTTTTGTTTAAAGTAAAACCCGTCTTCTGTGTACTGAAAAATTCCGTCATCATTATGCAGCCTGTCCATTTCTTTTTCAACTGAATCATAATCCTCTTTTTCAACAGGAGAATAAAGTTTTGCTACCGAAAATATGATCACAACAAAACATAGAAAAATAACAGCAAATGTAATTTTTTTATCATCAAAAATAGGATAGTTGTAAAGGCTCAGGATTAAGACAAGACAGGTTACAGCAATTATTTTTTTCATGGTTCAGATGGGTAGTTTTATTTTTTGCTCTTTAGCTGAAATACATTTCCTTCCGGATCAGTTCCGTCGCAGAGCCAGAAAGGGTAGTTTTCAAAAGTTTTGCTCTCTCTCATCTGAATGTTTTTTGAGACCAGTTCATTTCTTGCAGATTCTATATCAATGTCAATTTCAAAAACGAGTTTGATATTGTTGTCGAAGAGATATCCGGCTTCTATTTTTTCAAGATACTGATCTCCGATTTTATGGAGTCCGATATGGGAACCTCCGGCATCAAGCAAAACCCAGGTTGGGTCTTCCTCAATCACCTTCAAATTAAAATGGTCCACATAGAAGTTCCTGAGCAGCGGCACATTTTTCACATACATAATAATAGTTCCAAGCTTAGCATTCATGTCGTGGCTGTTTTAAGGTTAAGCCTCGTAAATAAGCTGTACTACACCGGATTTGAAAACATTGGTTTTGACTAATTTTAAATTTAATCTTTCCTTTACATCTTCAAAAAGAGGTTTGCCTTTTCCTAAAGCAATCGGATGAACGGATATTCTGTAGGTATCAATAAGATTGTGCTGAATGAATGTTTTAATAAGGCTTGCACCTCCATACAGCCAGATGTCTTTTCCACCCTGATCTTTTATTTCAGAAACTTTTCCCAGAATATCAGAACTGATGAAAACGGCATTTTCATCTTCTCTGTTTTGACTGGAAAAGACAAATTTATTTTTTGAATGAACAGCTTCCCAAAGTTTTTGTTCTTCCACTCCTGCATTTTCTTCCGGTTGATAATTTCCCCATGCATCATAGCTTACTCTTCCATAAAAGATCGTGTCTATGCCGGAAAGAAAACCATCAAAATCCATATCATCATCCATGATACACCAGTCGGTTTCTCCATTGGGTCCTTCAATAAATCCGTCTAATGTAATGGCAAGGTCTAGTATTATTTTTTTCATTTTTTAAGATAGGTATGAGTTGGAAATAACAATAAAGATAGGAATATCATTGCATTTGCAGGCAGCTATTTTCACAGAAAATAAAAGAAAGAGTAAGGAAACCCTGAATGTCATGAGGCTTGTTTTTTTTCTTGATTGAAGTCTATTTGTTCAAAATATTTATCATTGATGCTTCCATCAAATTCATTAGAAAGGATATTTCCTAATCTGTATCTGAATTTCGTTTTAAAATTACCCGTTAAGCGAGGCTCAAATACAGTTGCAATTTCTTTGGGTTTTAAAACGAAAAATTGAATACCTACTCCGCAAGTATACCTTCTGAAGTTATCTATTTTTTTCCATTGATGATTTTTATCTAAGCCTTCAAATTCTAGTATTACATTATTGCCAAAACCAATTATGCGCTCCCTTTCTTCCATATTATAAATGGTAACAGGAAATCCATCGTAATACTTTATAATCAATGGAATCTCTTTTGATAGTTTTAAACCAGCATTTAAGCTATCAATTTTAGCTTCATAGACTGCAGATGATATTTTTGTAGTATCAGTATATGTTTTAATTAATGGTGTTTTTTGAGATGTATCCACAAAAATTCGGAGATCTTTATAATGGCGTTCATTAAGCTCTTGATTAAGAGCTTTGAAATCGTTATTTTGGTAATTCTTTTCTAAAATTTTATTATTTGATTCATTGTCATTGTAGGTAAGCTTAATATTTTTTTGAGGCTGTCCTATGTACTGTATTTGCCTGTATATGAAAAAATAGATGTCTGATGTTTTTTCTAAAGGAATGTTATTTAAATCTTTTCCGTAAATATATTTAGGATAAATCATTTCTTGTGACCATAGCAGACAGGAGAAAAATAAAAGAAAAACTGGAAGACATTTTTTCATCGGTTAAAAGTTTTATAAAGGAATAAAGCCGCTCTTACAACGGAACGGCTTTCAATATATTGTCAACATCAGCTTAGCGGTAAGGCAGATTGATTTCTTCAATTTTTGTTCTCAAATCTCCAATGGTAAAGGTTTCTGAATTACATTGGAATTCAGGAATATCGTGTTGGGATAGGAAATCGTTTAAATCATCACAATCTTGCAGAATATTAAATTCCTTGTTGTCTAAATCTAAAACAATTCCTTTGGTTTTCCCATTGATAGAGTAGGTAAGAGGACTTAATGCTCCTAAAAAAGCCTTGGACCATAAGCCTTTCATGTTTTCTTCAAAATAAATAAATCTACCATAATTCAAAACTTTACAAAATCTTGAATACTGGTCAGGATCATATCCATTGTCTTTCTTATTGGTATATTTTCGATAAGTCTGAAAATACATTTCTCCTTTATGCGAAACAGCTAATGGAATTTTTACTCTTTTATTTTTTTGTTTGAAATAAAAGAATGCTTTTTCCGGCATATCAAGAGAATCACACTTTTCACAGGCTTTGAAATAGACCTCTTCGGTTGAAGAAGGCTTTTTATTTAAAACATCTTCCAAAGTCATATAAATACCTTCCGGAAAATCTCCTTTTTTGATGGATGGATATTCTTTTTCTTGTGCAGTTACTATGCTGGAAATAAAAAGAAGAACAAATAAAATATACAGTTTCATGGATTTTGTTTTTTCTGAGTGGCTAAATTACAAATAAGTAAACAGGGAAAATAGAATAAAAAGAAAGTTTATTCGGTTTCGTTGTAAGAATTAACCTTATAAAGTAGCTGGAACTTGATAATTTCTTTTTTAGAATTGGGATACTTTTCTTTATTTACCTGTTTTTCAAATTCTTTCATGATTTCCAGATCCAGATCATCTTTAACTGCAAACTGAATGTCGTTTTTCTTTTTTCCCAATTCAAATTGAACCATTATTTTTCCTTCACTTTTAGAATCCTTAAACAAATTCTCAAAAATTTTGTTGGTTTTATCAATAACAGACTTAATATCCTCAATGGAAGAATTCGCCTTTAATTCAGAATCACCGGTCAAAAATATGACCTTCTCTAGTTTAGTTTCTCTGTCTCCTTTATCGGTAACATATACTTCATTGCCATTTTTATAGGTTTTGATTGTTCCTTCTGTTGTGTAAGTTCCGTTGTCAATAGGATTGTTATAAGCATTTTTATGCGGAAACTCATCCAACCAGAATAATGTCTGATTTTTTTTCAGAAAGTTTAAAATATACCGCTGCTTTTCAGTTTGAAGAATGAATAAAGGTTCTTCGATGTCAAATGAAATGGTAGACCAATAATATTTTAATTCATCTTCATTGGCTTTTCTAATCTGATAATTTCCAGAAATTTCTTTTTTAAATTCATTCCATATCTTTTTTGAGTCATCCAATTTTTTGGCCATTTTCCCTTCAATTTCTACATCATCTATATGGAAAGTCAAGCTATCAGGAATATTTTTTAAGTTTTCTATATTTTTAAATCTCTTCCAGAGTGTTGGTCCTATAATTAAATTATTTCCCAGTATATCATAATTGGTTGTATGGGTTAGGCTCTCTGTAAACGATTTTTTTACTTTTTCATTTGTTTTATCATCAACATAATGATAAACTATGCCATTGGGAATGGTTATTTTCTCCGTGATTTGTGCTTTGACAGCATTGATGATGAATAAAAGAAAGAGAAGAATCTTTATTTTCATGGGTTGTTTTTAATTGGCGGAAATTACAAAAAAAAGGCTCTGATTTTTTCTGTGTACTGAATATTATTGTGCAAACTGTAATGTTTGAATTGCTTTTAAAAGTTCTACCTGACTTTCATATTGAACTTTAGAACAAAGGCTCCCCATTCAAATCAGTAGTAAGTACTTCACTCATATAATCGAAAAAGGGACGCATTGCCAATAAGGTAAGAAGTACTTCTTTCTGAAAGTTATCTGACAAAACTTCCTTATCAGTAAATTTCCGCATCACCAGGAATTGCTTCTTCCTGATTAAATCTATTGCCGGATGATTTTTATCAAAACCTCGCGGAGCTGTTTTTACAGAATCACCTTTTAGTTCACCAAAATATTTAATGAAGGTTTTGTCTGAAGTAATCTTTTCAATTTCTGTGCTGCTGATTTCAAATTCTTTACGGATACGGAGTAAATCTTTGGCTTCCGGACTCCAAAATCCTCCTCCCACAAAACTGTTGCCGGGTTCCAGCTGAATATAATATCCGCCTCTCAACATTGGTTTTGAACGGGAATATCCAGCTCCGAAATTGGTTTTATACGGCGTTTGATCTTTTGAAAAACGAACGTCTTTGTAAATTCTGAAAATATGGATTCCTTTCAGGTTGTCATACTCCTGGAGTTCATTATAAATCTGATTAAAAAAAACTTTGTTTTCTTTTAGAATGGCTTCGTATTCAGATTTGTGTCTGGCAAACCATTCCCGATTGTTACTTTCTTTTAAATGGGTGAGAAATTCAAATGCTTTTTTCATATTGTTATTTAGAGAGGTTATGCTTGTGTCCATTGCAGTTCAACGTATTTTGTACAATCGTTTTTCATATCATCATATCCATCGAGTAAAATTGCCGAACCTCCATTTTTCACGACTTCTTTTACAATTTTATAATTTTCTTGGGCTCCATCGGGTCCTAGTCCAACTAAGTCAAAAATAATATTATTTGTATTTGAAAGGGTAGTATACAATGATAAGAGATTTCTCGGGCTGCCTATAAGTGTATTGACTTTTATTTTTTTATTAATCCATTCCGTCTCATAAATTTTTTCGGAATAAGGACTAGCAGGATTTGCATTCTTCCTTAAATATTCTCCCACGGTCATAGGATAAAAAATATCTCTAAACTTTGATTCTCTGAAATGTTCAACAAAAGTCATTTTTTTGTGGATGATAATATTTTCATGGGGTGTCTTACCACAAAATAGATCTTTAAGAAACATTTCCGTTTCATGAAAGCGTGGTCCGTTGAAAAGATTTATAATAATAATTTCACCTTCATTGAATGTAAATGGAGGGACGTAAAATTTATCTGTTTTGATGCCTTTGTTTTCGATGATCATTTGGTTAATCTTTGTTTCAACTTTTCAGGGCTCAGATCTTTTTCAATCAGGTGTAATTACCTATTATTTTCAAAAATTTATTAAACTGCTTTAGACTCTGTAGAGTTGGGCATCAGCCGTTTTTATTTCCAATTTCTACTATTCACAATTCCCTTTGCAACTTTGTCTACCTCTTCAATTATCTCATTTTCTGTTGGAGAAGTAGCAGTCCGAATGATTTCATTTTTGATAATAGGACTTTGAGTGATAGGACCAAAAATAGTGATAATCCAATATTTCCATACTTCATCATCGTTGCTTTTTAAAATTGAAAGTAACTCTGTTGTAATTTTATCATTAATACTTTCTAAATATTCTGAAACAGGTTTTGCAACCGGCCAGTTCATATCTTGCAGCCATTCAAGTAAATTCGGAATAATTTCTTTGAGTTCTTCGTAGGAATAGTTTGTTAGTTTTTCAGCTGTAGACAAATCACCTTTACTTTTTGGAATTAAATCTCTAATATTTTCCATCATTTTAGCTGTTTTTTATTTGAATTTGCCTGCTTGTCAACCTGTTTTAGTTATTGCTTTTGTTTATCATAAGGAATTCCGTCTTTTGCTCCACACAAAAATAGACCAAAATCGGTTTCAATTTCTTCTTCACATCTGCATTTTTTGAATTGTCCAGAATGAGTTCAAATTCAGAAATTCTTGGTTTAATTTTTTCAATATTATTTTTTTCGCAGCATATCCAGGGGCCTGAAGCACCAAAAAATCTCCATAGGGTGCAGACTCATTTCTTATTTTTCCAAAATCAACTAATTCCAATGTTTCCAGATCCGTTTCTTTGAGTTCTGATTTGCTTATTTTGACGAATTCAGAAGTGTTTTTTACATCCATTTTTTGTGCATTACCATTGATAAAAAGTAATAGAATTATAATTGATAAATATTTCATTTTTATAATAAAGCTTTTCTAATTTTTACTTTGCAGACATTCAGTCAGAGTACTTTGTGAAGTGATGTATTCGTTGATGTTTGTGGCTTACTATTATCTGAAAATTTTAATCTGCTGCAGAACCCCTTTCTCATTTTTAAAACTAAAAATGTAGTTCCCAGGCCGTACTCTGGATAGATCTATCGTTTTATTATAATAGGCAAAGCCCCTGCTGACCACCTCTCCATCTGTGGAGTAAACCGTATATTCAAACTGATTGCTGTTGTTTTTATTGCTGATGATAAAGCCATCTTTGGATGCATTGGTATAGACTTTTGTTTCCAATATTCGGTCGTCATTGGTTGTATTTGCGAGTACGTTTTCGCTGATATCTGCTACCTGTATACTTTTAATAGCTGATTTGGTTACAGAGGTTGTACTTCCACCGATGATATATAGTTTATTGTTGTATACTTCTGCGGCAGCGTGTCTTCTGGGAATCATATTGGATGATAACTGATGGAACTTATTGGTTGTAGTATCAAAATAGGCCAGGAAAGTCTGATTATTATATCCTCCTGCAATAAAAATCTTATTACCGGATACCGCTAATGAATGTCCGGATATCCCGGCGGGCATTGTAAACTGATCGGTCCAGCGATCAGTGCTGAGGTCGTAAACATTGATCAGTCGGGATGAAGTACCGTTGAAACCACCAATGACATACAGCTTATCATTCACAATTTTGCCCTTTGTTTCTCTGGCTGTAGGCATATCGGGTAATGGGTGCCAGGTATCGGAAGCAATATCATAATATTGAAATCTATTAGAAAATTTAGTGGTTGCAGCTCCGTTTAGTCCGCTGCCGCCGAACACATATATTTTGCCGTTATGGATGGCAGAACCTGCATTTCCTGTGTAGGAACGATTAACAGCTCCCTTCGTTATTTTATTCGTTTCAAGGTCTACAATTTCAAGATGGCTATTTCCCCAGCCGTTAAAAATATAAATTTTATTATTATAAGTCTCCGAGTTAGCAAATTTTTTGGAAAGCAGAGAAGAGTTGAAAACACTCCATTTGTTATCCGTAATATTATATTTTTCAATATAATTGGCATTACCGCTGTTTTCCAGATATCCATTGCTCACATATATATTATCATCCACGATTACACTGGTTATTGCTCCTCTGCCTACAGACATATTGGAGAGACTTTTAAAATTAAGCGTTTGTGCCTGGGTGAGTAATGAACCCAAAAATGAAAGGAATAATAATTTTGTTTTCAATGGTACCGGGTTTAGTGTTTATTTTCTTTAAATGATTCGGTCTTATTTTCAGTACCGAACTTTAATAGAATATTTGTGGTTTAAAGATAGGAAAAAGTTGAAAATAATTTTCTAAAATTGCTTTTAGCGCTAAAAAAACAGGGCGGTTTCACTCACATTCTGCATTTTGTCATCAAGTATAGCTACCCCCTTAGTTAAGGGGGTATAGGGGGTTACATAAGGGGGTATAGCCACTTACCCAAGGGGCTAAAGGGACTTATGAAAGGGGCTGGAGGGGTTTTGTGAAGTAGGTATAGGCCGTTCCGAAGAGGGTATAGCCACTTATTCAAGTGGTTAAAGGGACTTATGGAAGTGGCTGCAGTGGGTTCATAAGTAGCTGGAGGTTATTCATGAAGTACTTAAAGGTATTTTGTGAAATGGTTATAGGAGGTCACATAATTGATGCAGGTTGTTCCTAAGCGAGTATAGCCATTTATACAAGTGTCTAAAGGGATTTATGGAAGTGACTAAAGGGGCTTCCGAAGCAGCTGGCCTTTATTCATGAAGTACTTAAAGGTATTTTGTGAAATGGCTATAGGATCTAAAGTCTCAATATTATTTTTACGGATGTTAATTTAATGCTGAAGTCTGCAGGTCTATTAACTATGATTTCTTATTTTAATTTTAGGATTCAATCCTATCAATATTTTTACTAAATCATAAAAAAATACTTCTGTATTTCTGGATTCAGATATTGTGATTTTGCTTTTTAATTCTTCATAATTTGAATAGTCAAAGCTTGAAATCCTTTCAATAATTTTATTTTCTTTCACAAGAAACAATGCGCTATATTTCCTATGCTTTGCAAATTCCTGCTTTTCAAAGAAATATTCTAGATCGTTGAAATTATATTTTTTAGAGCTAAACATTTTTTGAAATGTAATATCTTCTTTAGTGATTATAATCTTCGTATGAATCTTATAAAAGAAAGTCCATATTAAAAATAAAACGCCTAATAGAAAAGTTATTTTTAATATGATCATTATATTAAAGGCACTTGTTAGTCCTTTCAAATTAGAGTAAATAATAAGTGAAAAAACTACGGATAATATAAAAGTTAAGAAATGAATAATTAAAAATGATTCAAAATTTATTTTCGATTTTACCATGTTATGTTTTTACTCAATTGAATTTTGCTAAGTTAAAATATTAAAGTGAGATCATTTTAAAGGACTAAAATTATTTTACCAGTGTAAAGCCGGAAGACTTTACAAAGCTGAAGTATCCATTTTTTGTGCATTACCATTTATAAAAAATAATAATTGATAAATATTTCATTATTTATGTAATTGAGCTTTCCTAAATTT
Source organism: Chryseobacterium indologenes (assembly GCF_018362995.1). Lineage (NCBI taxonomy): Bacteria > Pseudomonadati > Bacteroidota > Flavobacteriia > Flavobacteriales > Weeksellaceae > Chryseobacterium > Chryseobacterium indologenes. Next base: position 2,707,892 of record NZ_CP074372.1, on the reverse strand, counting down.
TATTTCCCAGCCAGTAGGTTTTGTGATAAGAGGTTATTGTAGGTGTATTTATTTCGTATAATCCCCTGCAACAATAGATTTTTCCATGGAGCTTATAATCTCAGAAACGGGAATGGTAAATATCCCGGCATCTCCTTTATCGAATTCTCTTTTCCAGTAAGAATATCCGTCCATTTCAAGGGAATCCGGCTTTTTCCCGGTCTCACTTTTCAGAGTGGTGACACTTTTGTCCAAAGCTTCTTCTGATATGGGAATATGTGTGAATTTGTCTGCAATGCCTGTGATACTACTGGTATCTTTAATCTTCAAACCACTGATGGAAATATGAATCACTTTTCCGGTTTCAGGATATTCCTCAATCTTTAAGATTTTAAGAATTGAGCTTTTTTCCGTAGGGCGGGTTTTGTAATTCCATTCCTGGCCGGCGCGGTATTGGTTATTTTTTGTACAACTGGAAAACAGTAAGAATATTCCTACGATTAAAGTATAGAGTTTCATGAAGGGAGGTTATTAGTTTTGTTTTTATTTCAAATAGGTTTGTTCAAGAAGTTCCACTGATTCCATTTCAGTTAATGGATTCTTCTTATCGGTATTATTTGTTAAATTGAATGAGATCAGATTGTTATTTCTTACGGCATATAGTAAATAGGAAGTCTTGTCCTTACTAACATCCTGAGATTTATCTTTTAGGATAATTTTCCAGATAATATAATTTTTTTCTTCGTTTCGCTTTACTTCTGAAACTTCGGCTTTCACTCCGGTTGAAGAGGCCCAGTAATCATATTCCCATTTATAAAATGCATTCAGCAATTCTTTTTCGGTTAAACCTACTTTATAAAACTCAAATTTTTCAGGTTTTCTTACTGAAATTAACAAACTTATTTTCTCGTCTTTATTGCTTAAGTGAAATTGTCCGGATTGTTTAAGCTGATTTTTATATTCCCATTTTCCGGGAACCTCAAATAATTCTCCATTGATTTGAAAAGGAGTTTTCTTTTGTGCAAAAGAAGAGCTTGAAACCAGAAGAAGAATGAAGATGGAAAGAAGTTTAAAGTTTAATTTCATTTTGATAACAGTATCTTGAGTGTTTAGTAAGTCCCAAATTTACATATTGTGCCAATATAAATTATATACTATGATGATGATAATGTTGTTTGAGTCATTTTTATTCTTCCTTCTTTACTATCCGAAGTCTCCTGGCTTTGGATTTTGTTTTTATTGACGCAAAGTCGGGAGACTTTGTGGAGAGAGGTTACTGCCTTCTACAATGGTGCAATCTCATGTTGGTAACAGTTATTATTTTAATTGAACTTCAATCTTTTTATCTTCCATAAATAACTTTATCCAATTCGGATTCTCATTATTTCTTGGAATGCATTCAATTAAACTTTTATTATTTTTATAATTTTCTATGGCTTGTTCCCCAAACTTGATTTTCATTTCATAAATTTCATTGCCACCATATCCAATCCAGGCTTTTGTTATTATTTGCTTGTCATTTTTAATATTATTATAAAGTAAGGATTTTGTGTCTTCTGGTAAATGACTTATACCATCACACCAAAAAGTCTTAGCATAATATTTTATCTTTTCATTTTCAATGTTTTTAAAATCTAGAGACCATTCTAAATGACTGCAAAATTCTATATTAAACACTGGTTCATTAAGATTATAATTAAAAGCACCGCAATTTGGACATTCAACATATTCTCCATCCAATTTTTCAAACTCACATTCTGTACATCTGCCATTTCTATTGTTTAAATGTTGAATAATAATTTTTGCTTCATTTTTGTCTAAATTGAATTCGTCAATTAATTTTTTTTCAGCAAATACTTTTAAATTGTTTTGCATCAAAATATAAATATCAAGCTTTTGTTCTTCAGAAAAGTTTATAATGATCACTTCATTTTTACATTTGTTGCAATTAATTTTCATTCTAAATTTGTTTTTTTGTTACAAACATCCAAATTTAGAGATTAAATTAACATTAGAGAGCCGAATTTGCGGAGCTTGGGAATAGGGGGATTTTATAGCAATTTTAATCTTTTAAAGACTATTCATAGGGTTCTCCCAATTGTAACTATATAGCTTGTTTTTTAAAGCTGATTCAAGTTTATTTCTAATATTTTCTTTGTTAATTTTAGATTCAGTAGTTAACTTTAAAATATCATAAAATCTTTTAGAGTTTATAAGTTCAATAGGTATACCTCTATCATGTGATTTTTTAACTGTTTTACTTGCTCCGCTTTGAAAATCTGATGTAGTAACAAAAATTCCTTTTGGTATACCAGAAAGAAAAAGAGCACCTGTTAGCTCTCTTATTTGATCAACCTTTATTTTATTCTTATATCTCTTAACTTGGACACCAATTTGTTTTCCTTCCTTTTCTAGAATGACATCAATTCCCCCATCATTTGAATAACCTGTTACAATTGCATCATATCCAAGGTTTTTAAAAACCTGCCCTGTTACATCTTCAAATAATTTTGGATGTAAACTAAATCTTGATTCATATTTAGCTAGAAGATATTTTGAAATCTCATTGATAGGAGCGTCAATATTATGCAAATCTAATTTTTTCTATAGACCTGCAGTACCATAGAAAAATTGCCATAACTGCGATACTTTAGTACTGACAGTCACATGCTTTATTATTGTCCACTAGCCACATTTATTACAGTGATGAAAGTATGCTTCACACGAATACTTAGAAAGATCAAGCTCCCACATTTCTTCATCCATCCCTTCTTCATAGCACCAGCTCTTTCCTAATTGATGAAAACTATAAATTTCTTTTAAATCTACATCCCAATAGTCATCTATTAAAAATACTTCTAATTCATTTTGACAAAAGACACATTTTTGCCTATGAGGATTATTATCACCAACTTTTAATGGGCTGTCAAAATGATCATATTCAAAGATTGACATAATTATAAATATCAGGCAGTATAAATTTACGGATTATAAAAAAGTAAACCACTCAATATGTAGAGTGGTTTAGGTGATTTAAGAAAACAATTATTAAGCTTTTCTGCTTTTTTACAATCATTATAGAAACTTATGTTTGAAATCCTAATTATATTTTTACGAAAAAATTAAGATTTTGGCTTTTCATATTTTTTTAATGGAGAGTCTGTTTTATAAAGTACTTTTCCTGAAGGGACTACTTTACTAGAGCCTGATAAATGGCTTTCTTGGTCATCAAAAAAGATGTGAGCACCAAATGCTTTTAGAACTTTATCCTTTGATAATCCTCCCATGAAATATGCTTCGTCAACATATACTCCCCAATTTCTTAATGTTTTAATAACGCGCATATGGCTAGGAGCATTTCTGGCAGTTACAATTGCTATTCTTAACGGAGTTAACTCAATTGTGGTGGGTAGGAAATCTTGAATTTTTGATAGCTTTCTAAGTAATTCAGCAAACGGTCCGTCATTTAATGGTATATCTTCATTTTTAGCTTCATGTTCATGAAAAGCTTCAATACCATGTTCTTTATAAATTTGTTCTGATTCTTCAGAGAAAACGACAGCATCGGCATCAAATGCAAATTTTACTCTGTCAATTTCTGGAATGAAATCTTGAGGTGCATCATACAATAAGGCAGTTGCACAATCTGATGTATCACTTAGGGTTTGTACATCTTTTTCATCTTTAGATAGAAATAAGTCAATATCAAAAGCGTCAATGAATGGAGAAAGTGGCTCTCCACCAGAAAATGCGGCTCTTGTTATTGGTAATTCATAATGTTTTATTGACTTTAAAACTCGTACTCCAGTTTCAGGACTATTCCGAGACATCACTACCACTTCTACAATTTTTTTTGATGCAATATCATTAAGTTTTAAAAGGCTTTGGATTAATGGAAATGCTGTTCCTTTTTCAAGCAAATCATTTTCATGTTCTAATTGATATTTACGAAATGCTTCTATATTCTCTGTCTCAAATATTTTATTCTCTATTTCTAAATTAAATAATGCTCTGGAAGAAACTCCTACAACAAGAATTTCAGAAAAATCTATTGCCATGCTGAATTTTTAGGTTAGTTTTTATGTATTGTTAAATTTGAATGTTATATTCAAATTTTATATTACTAAGTTATGAATTGTTTGCAAAAGTAATTTTTGTAAAGTTATAATATCATAAAGAATGTTCCTTACGGAAAACCATAAAACAAAAAACCGCTCCATAAAGCAGAGCGGTTAGTATATTAGTTTGCCACGGTCGCTGACCATCATTCAATTTCAATTTTGTTGTATGCTATCCAGCGTTTCAAATTTCCAACCATTCTTTTTAAATGATCTTCATTGAGGAAAATATTTGTCCAATAGTCAAATCTGTCGCATTGTACACTGATGTAGTAGATCATAATGGCTAAACAGGCGAATGGTAAAAACTGCTTTTCTTCGTTGCTGATCTCAGTAACTGTTTCGTAACCTTTCAAAAAACTTTCTGCTTTTTCTTGATATTCTTCTTCGTTTAAATGAGTGGCAAGTAACTGGAACATAAAATAAGAAATGTCAAAACATAAATACCCGTTGCCACAAAAATCAAAGTCAAAAAATGTTATTTCCTTTTCATCATCAATATGTAAATTATCAAACCAAACGTCCAGATGAACACTCCCATGTCTCATTTTCGATAGGTCGTTATTTTGGAATTTCAGCGTTAAAAAAGCAGAGAGTTTTTCTAAAAATTCAATTTCGCTGATGTTTTTATGAAAGAATTCTTTTATTCTGGAAACCGGCTTTATAAGCAGATTCTCACTAGTGTAAGACATCCTGTTGAGTTCAAAACCTTCTGTAGATTGATGAACTTTGGCCAATGCCTGCCCGATGAGAAAACTTGTCTGCGATGAAAACTTTGCAGTCTTTGTTCCTTTGGCGTATGAAAACAAAACACCAAATCTTTTTCCTTCCGGTGCTTCAATTTCCTGAATGTACTCGTTTGATTTGTCTTTTATTGGATAAGCAACCTGCCGGTTATTTTCTTTTAAGTGAAGTAAAAGTCTTAGCTCTTCTTCAATTTCTGATTTTGTCCGCCAATCACAAGTATAGATTCTAAAAACATATTTGTTTTCGCTGTCGTGAACGATGTATAAATGGTTCATGGCAAGTCGAAATATGCTGCATTCGGTTTTGTCACTTAGTCCATATTGTTGTTGAATAAGTTTCCCGAGTGCGTTCGGTGAAAGCGTGCTATTTATTGTGGGAAATTTCTCTGGCATTAATTCTTCGTTTATCTTTGGTTATAGTCTTCTATAATGGCTGTTAGCATTCAAATTTACGCATTGCGCCATTATATATTATATGCAATTGGGCTAATGACGTTTTGATTTTAGGTATCTATTTGTCAATCATTAAATTAAAATATACCATTTCCTTAAGGAAAATCATAATTCAACCAAAAAACCGCTCTACAAAAAGTAGAACGGTTAGTATATTAAATTGTCTCAACGACACGTTGTTACATCATTCCTGGCATTCCACCACCCATTGGCATAGCTGGTTCAGCGCTCTTTACTTCAGTGATTACACATTCAGTTGTTAAAAGCATTCCAGATACAGAAGCTGCGTTTTCAAGGGCAACTCTTGTTACTTTAGTTGGGTCAATGATTCCTGCTTCAAGCATGTGAACATACTCGTCAGTTTTTGCGTTGTATCCGAAGTCTCCTGTTCCTTCTGCTACTTTAGCAACAATTACAGAACCTTCACCACCTGCGTTAGCAACGATTTGTCTTAATGGCTCCTCGATTGCTCTTTTCACGATTTTGATCCCTGTAGTTTCGTCAGGATTGATTCCTGTAAGGCTGTCTAAAGCAGAGATTGCTCTTACTAAAGCAACACCACCACCTGCAACGATACCTTCTTCTACAGCTGCTCTTGTAGCGTGTAGCGCATCATCTACTCTGTCTTTTTTCTCTTTCATTTCTACTTCAGAAGCAGCACCTACGTAAAGTACAGCAACACCACCAGCTAATTTAGCCAGTCTTTCCTGAAGTTTTTCTTTATCATAATCAGAAGTAGAAGTTTCCATCTGAGCTTTGATCTGAGCTACTCTTCCTTTGATTTTCGCTTCGTCACCACCACCGTTTACAACCGTTGTGTTGTCTTTGTCGATCGTTACTTTCTCAGCAGTTCCAAGCATATCCAAAGAGATGTTTTCCATAGTGAAACCTTGCTCTTCAGAGATCACCTGTCCACCTGTAAGGATCGCGATATCTTCTAACATTGCTTTTCTTCTGTCTCCGAATCCCGGAGCTTTTACAGCAGCAATTTTAAGAGAACCTCTTAGTTTGTTTACTACCAAAGTAGCTAAAGCTTCACCTTCAACTTCTTCAGAGATGATCAATAAAGACTTACCACCTTGTGCAATTGGCTCAAGAACTGGTAACAATTCTTTCATTGAAGAGATTTTCTTCTCTACTAAAAGGATATATGGATTTTCTAGTTCAGCTAACATTTTCTCAGGGTTAGTCACGAAGTAAGGTGACTGGTAACCTCTGTCGAACTGCATACCTTCTACAACATCTACCGTTGTATCGATACCTTTAGCTTCTTCTACAGTGATTACTCCTTCTTTTCCAACTTTTCCGAAAGCTTCAGCGATCAAAGCACCAATAGTCTCGTCATTGTTAGCAGATACAGAAGCTACTTGCTTTACTTTATCTGTAGAATCTCCCACAGCCTGAGACTGTGCTTTAAGGTTTTCAACAACTGCAGATACTGCTTTGTCGATCCCTCTTTTAAGATCCATTGGGTTAGCACCAGCAGCTACGTTCTTAAGACCTTCTCTTACGATAGCCTGTGCTAATACAGTAGCGGTAGTAGTACCGTCTCCTGCGATATCATTAGTTTTGGAAGCCACTTCTTTTACCATTTGCGCTCCCATATTTTCTACTCTGTCTTCAAGTTCGATTTCTTTTGCAACAGACACACCATCCTTAGTTACGTGTGGAGCACCGAAAGATTTTTCGATGACTACGTTTCTTCCTTTAGGACCTAAAGTTACTTTTACTGCATTAGCCAATGCATCTACCCCTCTCTTTAGAGCGTCTCTTGATTCAATATCGAATTTTATTTCTTTTGCCATGTTGTTTAGCTTTTGGCGAATTGCTTATAGCTTTTAGCTTTGCGAATTCGTTAGTTTAACTTTATTTTTTTAATTTCCATTGAGCCTGTTCCATAAGGTTACAAGCTTCTTTTTTAGTGTTGTCAACTCTTCCAAAAGATTTTGGTAATCATTTTCATGAATATATCCTAAGTCTTTAGCAAGAATTAATTGGTTTTCAGCTTCATTGGATGATCCCAGAGCAATATTGATGAAATTGGCAAATTCTTTATCTGAATTTCTACCACTTCCTTCTGAAATATTATATCCAATAGATGCAAATGATCTTCTGATTTGAGAGGTAAGTCCAAAAACTTCTTCTTTCGGAAAATTTTTGGTTGAAGTATAAATCTTTAAAGTCAATTGATGACTTAGCTGCCATACTTCAAATTTTTTGAAATCTCTCATAGGTTAATTTTCATATAGAAAAAAGCCATTTGCCAGAAGCCAATAGCGAGAAGCTTATCCGATGATTCCTAATAAATCAGCCTCTCTTACGATTAAATAGTCTTTTCCTTCAAGCTTTAATTCAGCTCCTGAATATTTTCCATAAAGAACTTTGTCACCTACCTGAACCGTTGTAGGCTCGTCTTTTTTACCAGGACCTACTGCTACTACAGTACCTTCTTGCGGCTTTTCCTTTGCAGTATCCGGGATAATAATACCTGAAGCTGTTTTAGTTTCTGCTGCGATTGGCTCTACCAGAACTCTGTCTGCCAATGGTTTAAAGTTTACTGACATAATATATTTAATTTTTTAATTATTTCTGTCTTCTAATTCTCTAAATGTATGCCATGAGACGCTGATGGATGAAATGGCAGATTTTTATTTCCGAATGTGAAAAATTGGCAGAAAAATTATTTTTTGCGGGCCGGAAATCCGAAGAGATAGCTGGTAGCTACAGGAACTACAAACAAGAGAACAGTAATGGCGGAAACCAGAATTTCCATGGTATGGCTGGCTAAAAACTGAGCAAAAGCTGTAGCAGGGTAGAAGTGTTCGTATAATGACAAACTTAGTTTAACTCCTAAAATAGCAATCACAATAAAAGCGGCGGTTTCAAGAAAAGGGAATATCTGCATCAGACGGACAAACCATTGAGCAATAAACCTCATGGCTAAAATTCCTATAAAAACACCCAGCGTAATCAAAAGTAAATTGTCTGAAAATGCTACGGCAGCAAAAACATTATCGATAGAAAAAGCAAGATCCATTACTTCCACAATGGCAACCGTAGCCCAGAAATGCCCTAGCAGCCCAATTGAATTTTTATACAGCCAGCTGGATTCTTTGTCAGGATTTTCCTCCTGATTTTCTTCATCATTTGTGTTTTTTATTTTTTTGATAAACCAGTCAACAGAAATATAGAGCAGGTACAGTCCTCCCAATGGTTTCAGCCACCATACGGAAATCAGGACGGATGCAAAAATAAGGGCCAGTCCGCGAAATACATAAGCTCCAAGGATTCCGTATTTTAATGCTTTTTTTCTTTGATTTTCGGGCAGATCCATTACGATGGTTGCCAATACAGCAGCATTGTCTACGGAAAGAAGACTTTCTATAAGGATAAGATTGCCGATAATGGCTATAGATTTTGCAGGGTTTTGTAAAATGTCATTGAAAAGGTGGGTAAAATCAGGAAATATCATTTTTTAAAGAAATAGTATTTTGGTTAAGTTTTGAAATAATGGCAGCAGAAACTGAAATGCCTATGAAATTGGTCACAGATCTGGCTTCATTCATAAAGCGGTCTACACTGTATAACAGGGCAAGATCTGTGGTAGGGATTTTTCCAAACCGGCTTAAGGTAAACATCAGAGCAAGGAAGCCCGATCCGGGAACTCCGGAAGCTGTTTTGGAAGCAATGGAAATCGTTATAAAAAGCCAGAAATAATCAATTGGCGTAAGGGAAATATTGTAAAGCTGAACGAGGAAAATACATGAAATCGAAAGATAAATACATGCTCCTGCCAGATTAAAATTGTATCCGAGGGGAATGATAAGACGAAGAATTTTTCGGTCATAGCCCTGTGATTCCATTTTATCAAAAATCATGGGGAACGCCATCTTGGAAGAAGAAGTGGCTACTACCAGAATGATTTCTTCTTTGATGCTGATCAGAAAATCCCAAAGGTTAATTTTAAAGTAAGCTGTAATAACTCCTAATATTCCGAAAATGAAAAATACACTCGTAAGGTATACTGTAGCAACAATTTTACTTAATGGCAATAAAGTATTAATGCCGTATACTGAGATTCCATATGCGATATTACAGAAAATGACTATCGGAAGAAATATATAAACATACTTAATGAGTTTGAAAAACAGGTTTCTTCCTGAATCTATAACTTTAAGGATGTTATTCTTTTTCTTAGAAAGACCAATCAGGACTCCTGCTGATATGGATATTAAAAGAAAAAGTACATAATTGCTGATGTGTAAAGGGTTTGTGGTTTTTGCCAAGAATCTTTCAGGAAGCGCTTTATGAGAAGAAATGATAATTCCCGTATTGGCTCCAGGTTTTAAAAGAAGCCCTGAGCCGATTCCCAATAAAATACTGATGGAAGTGATGATTAGGAAATAGATCACCATCTGGCTTACAATTTTAAATGCATTTTTAGTGCTGAAAATATAGCTTACTCCATACGTTACTGCAATGAAAATAACGGGAATAATCAAAATCTCCAGAAGCATGAAAAAATAACTGCTTACCGTTTCCAGATGTTTACTGACTTCCGGAAAATAATAGCCCGTTAATGCTCCACAGATAATAGCTGTGAACACATACAGGGTAAGGTTTCTTAAATAGGAGTCTGTAAATGTTTTTTGCTTAAAAGGTTTCATCATCCACTTTTTATATGATAAGATTACAAAATTCAAAGATATAATCTTATATAATACCAAGAGCCAATGCGCTCAGCAACATTACGATTGATGATCCTATGGCCCATTTTAAGGTGAATTTCAGGTGGTCAGAGAATTCAACGCCTGCCAGTGAAACCAGCAGATAAGTGGAAGGAACCAATGGACTTAATAGATGGGAAGCCTGTCCCACAAGACTGGCACGTCCCAAAATATCCGGAGGGATATTCAGCTGGCTGCCCGTTGCTGTAATCACGGGTAATATTCCAAAATAATAGGCATCATTGGTAAGGAAAAAAGTCAGCGGTACACTGAATATTGCGGTGATTACATTCAGATAGCTGCCCCAGGTTTTAGGAACGATGCTGATAATACTGTTTCCCATAGAGTTCATAATTCCGGTACCATTTAAGATTCCTGTAAAAATTCCTGCCCCGAAGATCATTCCTGCTACAGATAAGGCATTCCCTGCATGTTTTGAAATGATTTTCTGTTGGTCTTTCAGTTTCGGATAATTAATCAGGGAAGCGATACAGAAGGCAATCATAAAGGCAATTCCCAAAGGAATAATATCAAGGATCATCACGCAAAGCAGAATAATAGTCAGAATCAGATTGATAATAATAAGCTTGGGACGTCTTAGTTCCGGATCATTTTCACCGGCAATATCCTGTCCGCTGTATTTTGTATATTTTCCATGCTTGCTTATTCTTTTTTTCTCTCTGACTCCTAAAATATAGGCAACAAAAAATACCCATACCAACCCGATAAGCATTACCGGAATCATAGGGACAAATATTTCTGTATGCCCCAGTTTCAGAGAGCTCATTACTCTTGCAGTAGGTCCGCCCCATGGTAAAATATTCATAATACCACCTGCCAGCATAATAATACAGGTAAGAACCAAAGGATTCATTCCCTGTTTTTTATAAAGCGGGAGTAGTGCTGCCACTACAATAATATAAGTGGAAGAGCCATCGCCGTCTAAAGAAACCAAAGTGGTGAGAAGGGCGGTTCCGATAGTTGTTTTTACAGGATTATCTCCTACAGCCTTTAATATGACATTCACAAGCGGTTCAAAAAGTCCTGTGTCAATCATCAGACTGAAGTACAGAATGGCAAAAATCAGCATAACCCCCGTAAGCGCTATTTCTTTTACTCCTTCTTTCATCATTTTTCCCAGGTCCGGCCCGAATCCTGCTACTACAGCTATCAATACAGGTACAAGTACCAAAGCCGTAAGCGGAGTCATCTTTTTGTTCATGATGAGAATCATGAAGATGAAAATCATTAAAAAACCAAGAAATGTAAGCATAGTTTTATGTAAATATTAATGAGGTTATTGTTGTTTCTTTTTTCTCCAGTCAAAATTGTTTCTGAAACCTATAAATCCGTAATTACTTGTTTTTCTGGTTTCCAGTTGATTGATAAAGGCAAGCTCCAACGCAGAATTTTTTCCTAATTTTATTCCAAGACCTGCCGTAATACGATTACTGTCGAAAGGTTCCAGCTTATCAACATTCATTCTTATTTCATTTTTAAGAATGCCGTAGAGTTTTTCCTTTTCTCCTTTTTTATTGAAAGGAATTCTGACGGAGATGAGGTATCGGATTCTTACTTCAAATTCATCCGGATTACTGATGAAACGTTCCTCAACTCTAAGACGGTTGGAGATTGACGTTCTGCCAATGTAATAATCAGCGGTTACCTGTTGAAAAGGTCTTTTTTCATATCTTATTTTTTTAGAATCGTCAGCATTATAAGATTCAAGGATCAAAAACATAGCTCCTGCAGCTGGTTTTATGTTTTCCACCACTTCATAATCTACATAAGCATTCACCAGAAAAAGTCTTGTATCATAAGCCAGGTCGAAAGAGCGGTATTGGGTAAGTGCAGTTAAAGTACTTTTATCGGTAATCTTTGCCGACATCAGGTACTGAAACCACATATTATAATTGTCTTTGCTCTGACTGTGTAAAAGGCCATTTATCAAACAAAATGATAAAATAAGCGTTAATTGTATATTAAGTTTCATGTAATATTTGATTAATATTGCGGTTTCTCAAATATATTTATTCGAAATAACGGGCCCGGATTTTTTCAATCAATGACAGTTTTTCTCAACGAACTGCATTTTGAGACAAAAAGATATTATATTTGATGCGTTTCAAAATAAGGTATGGACTATGTTTTTAATCATTAATTTTATTATTATATTATTGATTATCAGGATTTTATTTAGCGGTAAGATTCTGGAAAGTCTTATGAAGTACCGTTGGAAGTTCTTGTTGAGGTTTCAGCATATATTTTTCCTTTTTATCTTCATTTTGATGACTTATTTCACCGAAAACTACTTCCTGGATTCAACTCAGTTGGTAATAAGCATTATTTTGAATACAATTTTCAATGTGGGAATCTATTATCTGGTATATTATTATCTTGTTCCCCGGTTTTATTTATCCAATAAGTACCCTGAGTTTATCCTTTATGCTTTAATCTGCTTTTTGGTGTCCAGTCTTTTCAGGATTTTGTGGGAGCCTGCGGTTTTTCAGATGGATTTCAGCGAAAAAGGCTATCATGTAGGTTTTCTTTATAATGTCTACATTTCACAGGGGATCATTATTCTGGTGGGATCTTTTTTGGGGATTACCAAAGACAAATTTTTAATAGAGCAGGATGTAATCAGTCTTGGAGAAGAGAAAGATCAGCTTTATCTTGATTTGCTGAAGTCTAAACTGAATCCTCATTTTTTACTGAATACTCTTAACAATATATATGCGAACAGTTTTACACATTCGGAGAAGACCTCGGATTCTATTTTGCAGCTTAGTAAACTTCTGAAGTATATTATTTATGACAGTGGGAAAGAAAAAGTTACGGTTTCTCAGGAGTTTTCTTCCCTGAAAGCGCTTGCCGCTTTATATCAGCTTAAATATAATAACCAGCTTGACATTGTCATGGATATTGAAGAGCAGGATGAATTTGACATTGCTGAAATCCCGTCTGCTATCCTTCTTACTTTATTTGAAAATGCTTTAAAACACTCAGCAATAGGAGAGGATGCCCATGGTTTTATAAAATTATTCTGTAATATTGAGCGCTCTGAACTGTATTTTGAAATTATAAATTCTGTAGGGAGAGATAGAATTCATGCAGCTGAATCTGAATATCACGGATTGGGTAATGAAGCAATTATTCATATATTGGAAAAATTTTATCCTGATCACTATGAATTTTATTCCGGACCGAAAGAGAATGATCAATATAAAATTGCTTTAACAATTACTATCAATGGCTAATCTGACTATCGTTAATGTAGATGATGAGTATCCTGCATTACAGCTTGTAAAACAATATTGCGATCAGCTTGAAGATGTTGAGCTGCTGGCTTCATTTCAGAAACCGGAAGAGGCACTGGCGTTCTTGAAAGCCAATAAAGTAGATCTGGTTGTTTTCGATATCAATATGCCTGGTATGAATGGTGTAGAACTTCTGCAGCAGCTTCCTGATCCGCCTTTGTGTATTTTCCTTACCCTTGAGACAAAATATGCGGTGAAAGCATTTGAACTGGATGTGGTTCATTATCTTATCAAGCCTGTGGATTTTGATACCTTTAAAAAAGCAGTCAATAAAGCAAGGGATTTTGTTCAGTTTAAAAGCTCGGCAGGCAGTAAGCAACAAGAAGATTTTATTATGTTCAAATCCAATTATGTGATGAATAAAGTTTTCCTTAAAGATATTCTTTGGATACAGGGATTCGGTGAATATATCGTACTGATGACTCCATTGAAAAAGTATATGATTTTGGAGAGAATGTCAAATTTTGAAGAGAAATTTCAGCATTTCGGATTCATCAGAATTCATAAGTCTTATATTGTATTATCAGATCATATCAATTCTTACAATTCCGGACATGTTTTCCTGAAAAATGGAGAAGAACTTCCATTGGGAAGAACCTATAAAAAGAATTTAAAAGCACATTTAAGCTAAAAAAATAAAGCCGGAAATTTCCGGCTTTATTCAAAATTGTTATCTGATGACAGAACTATGGGCAATATTGTCCCGGTCCGATCCAAAGGATACATTGTCCTTTGTAATTGTACTCACAGCAAAAGCGTCCTGCTGCTCCGCCATTGATTGTTTTCTGAGCATCTCTGCTTAATAATTTAGCGTTTTTCATAGTTAGAAATATTTTGATTTGTACATCCTGAGCATTTAAAGTCAATCAGGATTTTGACATTTGGTGTAAAAGAAGTGGATCAAAGATACTATTTTTTCTATATTATGTGAAATATTTTATTCTGTTTTTTTAAAATAAAATTTTGATTATCAGGTGTAAAGAGAAGATGATGGAAGATATAAAAAGAGAAAGCCGGACAGTTCCGGCTTTATTCAAAATTGTTATCAGATCATAGAACTAAGGACAGTTTTGTCCCGGTCCGATCCATAAAGTACATTTTCCGTTATCGTCGCGTTCGCAGCATACAATTCTGGCAGCAATTCCGCCATTGATAGTTTTCTGAGCATCTCTGCTTAGTAATTTGGCATTTTTCATAAGTAATATTTTGTTTTTTTGGATCCTGAGAATTTACTGTCAATCAGGTTTTTGACATTTGGTGTTATGATAATTCAAATATAAAACTTTTTAAGTCAGGTTGTTATATTTTTTGTAGACGAGAATAAGGTGTTCGTATTTAATCTTCAGTAATTTATTGAATCATTTCCAAAGACATCTTTCTCCCTGCCATATCCATGTCTTGTTTCAAGATCTTTCTTGTTACTGGATCAATGTAGTAGGTAGTTGTAGAGGTTTTGCCGCTGATGTCATCATTTGTTTTTACCGCCCAGACAGGTTTCCCTTTATACTCTGTTTTTTTGGTATCCAGAATGTAAGCTTTCATCATCCCTTTTTTTTCAGATTTAGGGTTGTAATCAAAAATTGAAATTTCAGCGGTATAATTTTCTTTCAAGGGAAGATATCTTATGAGCATTGCATAGCTGCTGCTGTCAAAATAATGAGCTGCAGGGATATCAATAACATCTTTTTTCTGAGATTTTTTATCAAGATAATATCCTGTCACTTTGTCTTTGCCGGATTTGAGTGCCATATCTCTGTTGATGTTGTAAGAAGAATGATAGATAGGTGCAAAATTAGATGTTTTTACAAGGGTAGAGTCAGTCCATTTTGCATCAGGAGCTTGTTTCATTTTTACCATTGTTTTGATGAGGAGGTCGGTTTTGTTCAATCTTTTGATCTCTGTAATGATGGTTCCTATTTCTATTTTTGTGTCTGCTTTTTCAGTATACCATACCGCTTCAGTAGTTTCATCCCTTATTAGTTTTGAGTTGATCCCGGAATTTTCCGGATTAAGTAGATTTTGCGCAAAAAAATTAGCACTACTTAGTATTAAAAGGAAAAGAATAGCTCTCATGATCTTTTTAATAATAAGTAGTGCTGTATTTGTTAAAAGTTACAACCTTTTGGTTTTTAACTTTTTCCTGCGGCCTGCATTGGATTCACCTTTCCGGTTGAGCCTCCTCTTACAGTTCCTCCTTCCTGTTTTTGTTTAAAGAGTTGGAATTTTGAAGTTTCAGTCCCTGATCCGGTGCTGCTCCAGAAATTATTGTTTGTATCAATATCAGCGGTTTCTCTCATTGGATCAAGCTGGATAGATTTTAATTTCTTATCAAAATAATAGGTTTTGGAAACCTTTTGCTCATTCAGTCTCCAGATCTGTGCTGCAGATTTATCGTATAATTTTGAACCATCTTCAAAAGTAAATTCAAGAATGATCGGCATTACCAATCCGCCTTTATTTACAAAATCGATCTGATATCCTGTAATATTTTTGAACTTCTCTTTATCCTTAGCATCTAAAGGAAGACCAGCTTCTGTTTTGATCGTGTATTCCTTGTTATTATCAACCTTTTCCTGGCCTCTGTCATATTTATAATAGAAATCCTGAGCAGCTTTATCAGTATCTACATAGAATTTAATATTCTTATCTTCTCTGTTTCTGATTTTTGAAAGATCTTCAAAACTGTTGACCAATGGTTTTTCAACCTGATATTTCACTTCAGCCGCTGCTTTCGGGTCTGTATCCAGGTTGGGAACGGCTACCGTTACTTTATCAATTGCAATATCTACAGGATCTGTACCGTAGAACCAGCCTCTCCAGAACCAGTCTAGATCTTCACCGCTGGCATCTTCCATGGTACGGAATAAATCTGCAGGTTCAGGATGTTTGAATGCCCATCTTTTAGCATAGGTTTTAAAAGCTTTGTCGAAAAGTTCTCTTCCCATGATCGTTTCACGAAGAATATTCAATCCTGTTGCAGGTTTTGAATACGCGTTCGGACCATATTGAACAATATTTTCAGAGTTACTCATGATAGGCTCCAGCTGATCTTTCGGAAGTTTCATATAATCTACGATCGTCCATGCCGGTCCTCTTTTGGAAGGGAATTTATTATCCCATTTTTCTTCTGTAAGATATTCTGTAAATGTATTCAGACCTTCATCCATCCATGCCCATTGTCTTTCATCAGAATTAATGATCATTGGGAAGAAGTTGTGTCCAACCTCATGAATAATTACTCCGAGCATTCCGTTTTTGGTTCCTTCGGAATAGGTTCCGTCTTTTTCAGTTCTTCCGAAATTGAAACAGATCATTGGATATTCCATTCCGTTCGCCGCTTCTACAGATTGCGCTACAGGATATGGATAAGGAATGGTAAATTCTGAATAGGTTTTAATTGTATGTGCAACCGCTTTTGTGGAAAACTTTCTGTAAAGACCATAAGATTCTTTTGGATAGAAACTCATTGCCATTACTTTATTATTGTTTTCAGGAATCGTTACACGCATTCCGTCCCATACAAACTTTCTCGAAGAAGTCCATGCAAAATCACGGACATCTTTTGCTTCAAAAACCCATATTTTTCTTTGTTTTGAATGATTTTTCTCTGCTTTTTTAGCTTCATCCAACGTTACGATTTCAATAGGTTCAGAGGCATTTTCAGCTTTTCTGTATCTTGATAGCTGATCAGAAGTTAATACCTGATCATAATTTTTACATTCTCCTGTTCCGCCTACAATATGATCGGAAGGAACATTCACTGAAACTTTAAAGTCCCCGAAAACCAATGCAAATTCACCTCTTCCGGTAAACTGGTGGTTCTGCCAGCCCTGGAAGTCACTGTATACACACATTCTTGGATACCATTGGGTTATCGTATACAGATCATTACCATCTTCAGGGAAGTTTTCATAACCTCCACGGCCTCCCATTTTCATTCTGTTGGAGATATTGTAGTTCCAGTCTACCTTGAAAACGAATTTTTCACCCTTTTTCAAAACCTTGGGAAGGTCAATACGCATCATGGTTTTGTTAACCGTGTACTTCAAAGCATTACCTGAAGCATCTGTTACTTTCTCAAGACTTACTCCATAACCATTATCCTTAACGGGAAGTTCTGTTACTTTAAGCTGCTGATCAGTCGTTGAAGGACGAAGAACAGATGAAGTATCGTACCCGGCATTCCTGATGTTTGAGTGTTCGTTTTCATCAAGCTGCAGCCAGATATAATCCAGATCATCCGGAGAATTGTTGTAGTATGTCACCGTTTCCGAACCCTTCAGATTTCTTTTATCCTCATCCAGATAAGCGGAAATGTTATAATCGGCTCTGTTTTGCCAGTATCCGTGTCCCGGAGCTCCTGAAGCCGTTCTGTAAATGTTGGGTGTTGGCAGAATAGTTCCCAGCTGCTCAAACTTGTTACCGTGGTTGCTGCCCGGGTTATTCTGAATATTTTGTGCGGTGAAACCTGTATATGCAAATACAGAAAGTGAAAGTATAACAACTTTTAGTTTCATAACCGAAATGATTTATTAATGATCAAAGATAGTGATAAGCTCTTGAAATAATGAAAATATTTAACTTTTAAAAAGGAATTCTTTCCAAAGTCATTTTTAAGGATAAAGCAAATACCCCGGAAGAAACAAAGAGGATCCAGTCTTTTTTATTCACTTTGAAAAGATTGAGTGAAATAAACAGAATGATTAAGATTGCAGCAACAATTACAATTTGTCCCAGTTCCAGACCAATATTGAATCCCAGCAGAGGTAAAGCAATACTTTGACTTTTCGCAATCATGACCCTTGCGGTATTGGCGAATCCCATTCCATGTACCAGACCAAAGATCAATGCAAGATAATAATTGGCCCGCATCAGGGTCTGCTTTTGATTTTTCATAATGATATTATCCAATGATGTCAGTACAATCGTCAGAGGAATTAAAAACTCAACCCAGTCAGACGGAACTCTGAAGACATCCAGAATACTTAAAGCTAATGTAATGGAATGCCCGATGGTAAATGCCGTAACAAGAATCAGAATTTTTTTCCAGTCATTGTAAGAATAAGCAGCAATCAACGCCAGAACAAATAACTGATGATCTAAAGCATCCAAAGAAATAATATGTTCCCATCCAAGGTTTAAATAAAAAAGAAAATCCTGCATTTTGGTTAAAAATATTTATTGCAAAAATAAACATTTCATTGATGGGAGCTAATCATCCGGAATTTTTACATCAACTTTTCCTGAATGAATTATAATTGGAAGGAGTTTTTATAACTGCTGCTTTTTTTATATTTGCTGTAAAAATAGAATTCATGTCGGGTAAGCTTTTTTTTGGATTTCTTTTATTCGTAACCATGGTATTTCAGAGTTTTGTGAGTGATGAAGCTTTTCATCCTTATCATGTAGGCTCTGTGGAAATTAATTATAATTCAAAATCCAGAACATTTGAAGTGACGGGACGATTCTTCCTTGATGATATGGAAAATGGTCTGGGAAAAAAATATGGAGGAGCTTTTCATTTTAATGATGAAAAATATAAAGCAAGATTGAATGATGCCCTGCAAAAATACTGTTCAGAATATTTCAAGCTAAAAGCTGATAACAAATTTTTAAAAGTAAATTATATCGGATATGAAGAAGATCAGGAATCAGTAGATATCTTTCTCGAGTCTGAACCTGTAACCATACCTAAAAAAGTGGAAACTGCCGTAAGTTTTCTATACAACCTTTTCGATGATCAGATCAATATTGTTCATATTATTGTAAACGGACAAAGAAGCAGTGAAAAGCTTACTTATCCTAACCGCTATCTCTATAAACAGTTCTAAGCATATTAATGAATTAAATAGAAAAGGTAGAAAACTATTCTATTTGTATTTAGGAAATTGTAATTTCACGTAAAGATTTCAGCGTATAATATTATATTTTTGAGGAAGCAAAGGAAGAATCGACTTCGTTGATTTTTTCTAAGCAGTACCAAATCCATGCAGCTTGTTCAGCGACTTGTCGCCTTCTTAGTTTGCTTAATAATAGCAAAACTTAATTTAGTCTTTGCATTTTAAACAATAAGACAAATTTAAAGTCTATTAATTTTCCAGCTAAAGCAACGTATTAATCTCTTTTGCATGGACAAGAAGGTCAGGAAAAAAATCATCATAACATTGCTGAAGATGGTCCTTATTCTTTAAAAAAGCTTCAAAAACAGGAATATCTTTATCCAGATATTTCGCTTTATTGAGCACATTCTGAATACTGAATTTAATTCCCCAGTCTTCACGGTAATTATAAAGCCAGTCGTCCTGTTCCATTTTGACCAGCATTTTTTTGAAATTTTCAGGCAGCCATTGTTTATGGGCATTCAAAACGCTGTAAACCTTAAGAGAATGGGCTTTCCATTCTTCCAAAGAGTTCAGGGAAAGATCTCTGGCTACAAAGTGATCCATAGAAACATCTACAAATGCACCGGCATATAGTCTTACCAAAGGAGCAAATACTTTTTTAGCTTCATGAATGGCGGGATGGGAGTCAGTATAAGTATCAATAGCCCTGTGCATGGTAATTCCGTCCTGAATATCTTTCGGGAAAGAAAAACGATCCCTGTTGCGGATAAAATCTTCGAGAAACTGACCAACGATCTGTCCGTTGGTAAAAGAAAGAAAAGAATGCGCCAGATAATTCATAACTTAAAGGTATGAATTAAAAGTGAATGTTTGATAATGGTGAATAGTGAATAGTGAATCCGCTTCGCTCGTGAATTTTTTATCCACGTTTCAATTGACGATTGATTGGTGGAGCAAAATTGACCGTTCACATTAGAAAAGCCTTTCATGGAAATCCTCAATCTTACTCACTTCCTCGATCTTTATCCCAAACTTTCTTTTCGGAATTTTATTAAGATTGGAAACAAATATTTTTTCATAACCCAGTTTTTCAGCTTCAGTAATTCTTTGTTCCACTTGTGCTACAGGACGTATTTCACCACTTAGCCCTATTTCTCCGGCAAAACAGTAGTGTTCTGAGATAGCAATATCCTCATTGGATGAAAGAACAGAAGCTACCACTGCCAGATCCAGTGCCGGGTCATCCGTTTTTATCCCTCCGGTAATATTCAGGAAAACGTCTTTTGCCCCCAGTTGGAAACCAGCTCTTTTTTCCAGTACAGCCAAAAGCATATTCAGCCTCTTAGAATCAAAACCGGTAGAGCTTCTTTGAGGGGTACCATACACGGCAGTACTTACCAATGCCTGAATTTCCAGAAGCATAGGTCGGTTTCCTTCCAGAGTTACCGCAACGGAGTTACCGGACAGTTCCTCAAATTTCTTGGTGATCAGGATTTCAGAAGGATTTTTAATTTCTTTTAATCCCTGAGAAACCATTTCATAGATACCAATCTCGGAAGTAGATCCAAAACGGTTTTTATTCGCTCTCAGCAATCTGAAAAGGTGATTACGGTCTCCATCAAAATTCAGAACCACATCCACCATGTGTTCCAGAACTTTTGGTCCTGCAATCTGCCCGTCTTTGGTAATGTGTCCTACAAGAAACACCGGAGTATTGTTTTCTTTGGCATATTTGATGATCTCATTGGAGCATTCCCGGATTTGGGAAACGGTTCCCGGAGAACTTTCTATCAGTTGAGATTGCAGAGTCTGAATAGAGTCAATGATCATGAAATCCGGTTCCAGTTTTTTGGCCTCGTGAAGGATTTTTTCCAATGACGTTTCAGTAAACAGAAAGCAGTTTGGATTTTGAATATCTGTAAGCCTGTCTGCTCTCATTTTGATCTGAGAAGCACTTTCTTCCCCCGAAACATAGAAGATTTTTTTCTTCATTTTCAAAGCAAGCTGAAGCAGGAGGGTAGACTTCCCGATTCCAGGTTCACCACCAATCAAAGTAACGGAACCTAAAACAATTCCACCTCCTAAAACACGGTTCAATTCATCAGAAGGAGTTTTTATTCTCGGCTCTTCACTCGTTACTACTTCAACAATATTGATCACATGTTGTTTGGTTTTTGAGAAAGGCGGAGTTTTATGAGAAGGTTTTTCAACCACTTCTTCCACCAGAGTGTTCCATTCTCCACAGTTTTTACATTGCCCGAGCCATTGAGGATATTGTGTTCCGCAGTTTTGACAGAAATATGCTGTTTTCAGTTTTGCCATACTGCGAAGTTATAAAAAAGCATTTTTCTTTCAGAATCTAAATGGATTTAATATTAAAAACTAATCCATCCACGGTAGAAATATCTTTCATATCTTAGCTTTGTTCAATTAAATAGTAATGTAAAATATAATTACAATGAAAAAA
The DNA here is from genome assembly GCF_018362995.1 of Chryseobacterium indologenes. Taxonomy (NCBI): domain Bacteria; kingdom Pseudomonadati; phylum Bacteroidota; class Flavobacteriia; order Flavobacteriales; family Weeksellaceae; genus Chryseobacterium; species Chryseobacterium indologenes. The sequence goes on along the minus strand of NZ_CP074372.1, from coordinate 2,686,242 downwards.
GTATTTTTATCTTTCGTATTTACGCTTCTGAGTATTATTGCTTTTGCACAGGGAACCTGGCAGGTGGATCAAATGCATTCATCAATTAACTTTAATATCAAGCACATGGGAATTAGTTTCGTGCAGGGAAGGTTTGATAAATTTGATGGAAAAGCAGCCACTAGTAGTGCTAATCTGGATAATGCCGATTTAAACTTTTCTATCAGTGTTCCAACCATTAATACTGGGGTGGACATGAGAGACAGACATCTTATAAGCGAAGAGTTTTTTGATGTTGCCAAATATCCAACTATCGAATTTAAAAGTTCTTCCGTCACAAAAGATAAAAACAACAATTATATTGTAAAAGGAAAACTGACAATGAAAGGAGTGGAAAAAGAAATCAGTGCTCCGGCTACATTCGGTGGAATTACAAAAAATAAAGACGGAAAAGAAGTTATGGGAATTCAGACAAAATTTACAGTGAATCGTCTGGATTATGGAATTAAATATGATTCGTCTGGTGCTGGAATAGCAAAAGATGTTGAAGTAACAGCTTATTTTGAATTTGTTAAGCAGTAACATTTCAAAACATACAAACTAAAAAGGTTTTCCACTCAATGGAAAACCTTTTTAGTTTGTAGACAGAAATCATGTTGGTTATAACTTTGTTGCATTTGCTTATATCGAATACAGATAAAAAAAATTATCAGGTTTTATTATTGTTTGAGTGGTGTTTTTTAATTTTCAAAATGTAAATAATTGCTTTGTATCTCTTTTTCCCATAACTTTGCACAAACCTAATCTAATGAGTAAAAAGAATACAAAGTACATCTTTGTGACAGGAGGTGTAACTTCATCTTTGGGAAAGGGAATCGTTTCTGCTTCTCTGGGACTTCTACTAAAATCACGCGGCTTTAATGTAACGATCCAAAAATTAGATCCTTATATCAATATCGACCCAGGAACTTTGAACCCTTATGAGCACGGAGAGTGCTATGTAACTGAAGATGGTGCGGAGACAGATCTGGATTTAGGCCACTATGAGCGTTACCTTGATGCTCCTACATCCCAAAACAACAACGTTACTACAGGAAAAATTTATCAGACTGTAATTGAGAAAGAAAGAAAAGGAGATTTCCTTGGAAAAACAGTTCAGGTAATTCCTCATATTACTAACGAAATCAAACGTAGAATTAAAATGCTTTCCAAACAGAACTACGATATCATCATTACGGAGATCGGAGGAACTGTTGGAGATATTGAATCTTTACCTTATATTGAAACTGTTCGTCAGTTAAAATGGGAGTTAGGAGAGAAAAATTCTATGGTGATTCACCTTACTTTACTGCCATACCTGGCTTCAAGTGGAGAATTAAAAACAAAACCATCCCAGCACTCAGTTCGTCAATTGATGGAAAGCGGAATTATGGCAGATGTTTTAGTGTGCAGAACAGAACATAAAATTCCTAAAGATCAGAGAGCAAAGCTTGCTCAATTCTGTAACGTTGCCTTAGAAAACGTTATCGAGTGTAAAGATCTGGAAACAATCTATGAAGTTCCGATGTATCTTCAGAAACAAAACTTTGATGATGTAGTATTGAAAGAACTGGATCTGAAAAGTGATAAAACAGCTGATCTTAAAGACTGGAAGAGTTTCCTTAAGAAATTCCAGAACCCTAAGAAAACAGTTGAGATTGCATTGGTTGGAAAATATGTTTCTCTTCAGGATTCTTATATTTCCATTGCTGAAGCTTTCAAACATGCAGGAGCTGACCTTGAAACTGAAGTAAAAGTAAGATGGGTATACAGTGGAGATATCACAGAAGAAAATATTAAAGATACTCTGAAAGGAGTAAATGGTATCCTTGTAGCTCCAGGTTTCGGAGACAGAGGAATTGAAGGAAAAGTTCTTACCGCAAAATATGCAAGAGAAAATAAAATTCCAATGTTGGGAATCTGTTTAGGAATGCAGATCATGACGATTGAATTTGCAAGAAATGTCTTAGGGCACACCAAAGCAAACTCAATGGAATTTGATACAGCAACTCCGGATCCTGTAATTTCTTTAATGGAAGAACAGAAAAATGTGGTAGATAAAGGAGGAACAATGCGTCTTGGAGCATGGAAATGTTCTTTGAAAAACGGTTCTAAACTATTTGACATCTACGGAAGCAAGAATATTTCTGAAAGACACCGTCACCGTTATGAATTCAACAGTGATTATCTCCAGGAATTTGAGAAAAATGGTTTCCTTGCTACAGGTACAAACCCTGAAACAGGTTTGGTAGAAGCGCTTGAGCTTCCTGATCACCCGTTCTATGTGGGAGTTCAGTATCACCCGGAATATAAAAGTACGGTAGCAACACCGCATCCTTTATTCAGAGCTTTCATCAAGGCTTGCGAAAAAAAATAAGGTAATATTTTATCATAAACGTCTACACATAAACTCAGGCTGATTATTCTCAGCTTGAGTTTATTATATAGTAATGTATTATAGTATAGAGTTTTGATAAAAAAACAGTATTTTTGTCAGCTCAAATTTGCTGCAGATTTATCAGTTTTCTTATAGTTCTGTAGTAAGCTAAGAATAGGAAATTTTAATTATAACAAAAATAAAATGCAACAAAACAACGGAATCGATAAGAAGCAAATGATTAGTTTCGCGGTTTTATGCCTGGTTCTCTTCGGTTTTATGTTCTATTTCCAGAACAAACAAGCGAAAGAAGAGGAGTTAAAAGCTCAGCAGCAGAAAACGGAACAGGTAAAAAATGCCGTAAAACAAACTCAGGCAAACAATATCAATCCAAATGTAACTCCGGGTGCAATTCAGACCGCGAGCCTGTCAAACACAGAATTAAATGTTGAGTTCTCAAGCTTAGGAGGACAGGTTTCTAAAGTTCAGCTTTCAAAATATAAAGCATATGATCACAAAACAGATAAAGCAGATCTTCCTCTTTATCTGATCAATAAAAATAATTCTAACTACGGTTTTCAATTTAAAGATAAAACAGGGAAAGTAATCAATACTAAAGATTTAGTCTTCTCACCTGCTGTTAATGGAAATGCGGTAACGATGACGGCCAATTATAATGGTGCTGTTATCCAGTTTATTTATACATTACTTCCAAAATATACCTTAGATTTTAAAGTAAGAACTCAAGGTTTAGCCAATATCACATCTGACAATAAAGCAGATTTTATCTGGGATTACAATGTAAGAAACCTGGAAAAAGGTAGAGCTCAGGAGCAGTCTCACTCAGAATTCTCTTATGCTTTCAATAATTATAAGGATTATGATTATGATGGAAGAACTACAATGGATGAGGAGAAAGAAACGCTTAACTGGATTGGAGTAAAGCAGCAGTTCTTTTCTTCAGTGATTGAAGCTAAAAATGGTTTCACACATAGTAAGGGTAACCAGGAGACTGTTGAGGAAGGAGAGTATTTGAAGAAACTAAATTATGAAGGTTTCGTTCAGATGACCGGAAGTGAATTGAATCAGGACTTTACGTGGTATTTTATGCCATTAGATTTGCCATTGTTGAAATCTTATGATAAAAACTTTGATGAGATCTTACCATTAGGATGGTCTTTTATCGGTTGGATGAACCGTTATTTCTTTATGTGGTTGTATAGTGTTATCGCTGGCTGGGGATTATCTGCAGGCTGGGTAATTTTTGTAATGACAATCATTGTGAAGCTGATCTTATCACCAATTATGTATAAGCAGCATAAATTGAGTGCGATGATGAAGGTGATCCGTCCGGAAATTGATGAAGCTAATGCTAAATTTAAGGATGCAGATCCAATGAAGAAACAGCAGGCTACAATGGAGATTTATAGAAAAGCCGGAGTGAATCAGATGGCGGGATGTTTACCTGCATTGGTTCAGATTCCTATCTTCTATGCATTGTTCCGTTTCTTCCCGAACTTTATTGACCTTAGAGGACAAGGGTTCTGGTTTGCAAAAGATTTAACAGCTTATGATGATTTGATCAAACTTCCGTTTAAAGTTCCTTTCCTGGGAGATCACTTAAGTATTTTTGCATTAGCTTGTACAATTGTTATCTTAATATATACGGTAATGACTTCAGGAAATATGCAGCAGCCTCAACAGGAAGGAATGCCAAACATGAAGGTTTTAATGTATATCTTCCCGATTACATTCCTATTCTTCCTTAATACTTCGGCTTCAGGTCTTTCATGGTATTATTTTGTATCGAATGCTATTAACATCTTAATCATCCTTGTAATTAAATACCTAATCCTGGATGAAAAGAAAATCCATGCTCAGATTCAGTCTAACAAGGAAAAACCGAAAGCAGAAGGTAAATTCCAGAAGAGAATGAGAGAAATGATGGAGAAAGCTCAGGAGCAGCAAAAAGTTCAGGAGCAGCAGAGAACTAAGAAAAAATAATTCTTAAATTATATTATAAAAAGAGAAGCAATAAATAATTGCTTCTCTTTTTTTATTTGAATTTTATTTAGAATGATTTCAAATTTCTAATCTTGGCATGAGGATTTAATAATTGAAAATGAGATGTTTCAGTCATATTTTAGTCTGAAAGATTGTCTGTGATGAGATGTCGGACCATACTTTATAAGGGCTTCCTGATGTTTTTTTGTTGCATAGCCAAAATTGGTATCCCAGCCATATTCAGGGTGCTCTTCATGAAGTTGAATCATTAATTTATCCCTATAGTTTTTGGCTAGAATAGATGCAGCAGCAATAGATAAAACCTTTGAATCTCCTTTAATAATACATTGATACGGAATGTAATTATAGGGATGAAATTTATTTCCATCTACCAGAATAAGTTCCGGAATTATGGTGAGCTTATCCAATGCACGATGCATAGCATGAATGCTTGCGTTAAGAATATTATGCTCATCAATAAACGAAGGGGGGAGTTCTGCTATAGCATAGTTTTTCACATTATCTTTGATATAACTATCCAAATCCATTCGGGTTTTGAACGTTAATTTTTTTGAATCATTCACCAGATTTTGTTTGAAATCATCATCTAAAATTACTGCAGCAGCTACCACCGGACCGCTTAAACATCCTCTTCCTACTTCATCACATCCAGCCTCGATGTAAAGTTTCGACCAGTTTTTTATTAGCTCCATGAATTGTTTATCTGAATGCAAAAGTATAAAATTTTGAAGGAAGTTATTTTGTGTGTTTTTTTTGTTTTAATTATTGTGGATAGTATAATTTACTGTTTTTAATCTTTTATGTTGATATTGTTAATTATGTGTTTTTTTTATTTAATTATATTTATAATATATTTTTTTTAATAATGAATGTGTTGATTATGAAAAATTAACATTTTTTCTTGCTGATTTTAAGAAAGTTTCACATATTTGTAGGCAATAAAAATAATCATTCTAAACATGAAGAAATTAACTACAAGTGTTTTAGCGATAGCTCTAACTGCTTCCTTTGGAGTAGTGAGTGCGCAAAATACGCAAGGTGATACTTTAAAAGTTACTGACCTCCGTGAGGTTGTTGTTACGGGTGCTCTCGGTCTTAAGAAGAGACAGGATGCGATTGTTACGAGTAATAAAGTTATTGATACTAAAGAACTCAATCAGGCGGTAAACCCTAACGCTGCTCAGGCTTTGACAGGTAAAGTACCAGGTTTGCAGATTAATACTACGAGTAACTCTGTTAATAGCCAAGCAAAAGTAACTATTAGAGGCCCGAGATCTATTTCAGGTAATAATGAAGCATTGATTGTTATTGATGGTGCAATATCTACATTGAGTATTTTTCAGCAGTTACCACCAGAAGTAGTTGAAAGTGTAAACGTTATTAAAGGTCAGCAAGGATCGGCACTATATGGGGAGAAAGGAAGTAACGGGGTTATTGTAGTGACAACTAAAAAGGGTTCCAAATCTGAAAAAATACAATTTACTTTAACATCTTCTATAGATGTATCTACAATTTACAAAACTCCAATCCGTCAGCAGCTTTATGGACAGGGGTGGACTGGTGAGCCCACTGACTTCAGTAGTGTCGAGTATGGAGGAACAAACTGGGTACCTTACGAAAACGGAAGCTGGGGTCCTGCCTATAATGATCCTCAAATTGGAGGGCAGTCATTAATTGCTGGTTTGCCACAAGCTGACGGAAGTCTGATTTATAGCCCATATGCTCCTAGAAAAAACAACGCGGATAAGTTTTTTAGAAATGGAGTTTTGATTCAAAATGGTATTTCAATGAACGTTGGGGGAAGGGACTCTTACTCTTTCCTATCATTCAACAGAGTTGAAAATGATTTTATGATCAAAGGAGATAATCTGAAAAGAAATACTGTATTCTATAAAGGTGGTAAGCAGCTTGGGAAATTAAGAATTGATGCTACTTTTAATTTTATTGATCAAAATACGTCTCAAACCGGCGGGAATCTTTTCGGACAGCTTATCCAGACTCCTACCAATATTGATGTTAGAGCTTATGAAGCGGGAGGAATGGATGGTCACTGGACGGCATTTTCCCGCAGCCCATACTGGTTAAGAGATCATTTACGTAATGATAATAATACGACTACTTTTAATGGTATTGTATCTTTAGGTTATGAGTTTAACAAAAATATTAGTTTGACTTATACAGGTAATATGTCAACAATATCTAATGTAATTGAGACTCATACTGATGCATACGGACCTAATGAAGCTAAAACGTATAATGGTACTGGTACAGCTTATGACGGTACAAACTATCTTGATTACGGCGCTACAGCTATTACTTCTGCTTATAATAAGACAGTCAATAAAATCTGGAGATACTATGGAGATTTAATGTTAAATTTTAATTATGATTTAACTGATGATTTAAACCTTAAATTTAACTTAGGTAACAATATTCAGGATACAAAAGAAGATTATTCTCAAGTTGGAGGAACAAATCTGCAAATTCCTGGATGGTATAATATCCAGAATGTACTTAATGCTACTCCTTGGTACAACCTTGAAAACGGTAAAATGAGAAAGAGAAGTGTAGCATGGTTTTCTAACTTAGATTTAGGATATAAAGATTATCTTTTCTTAAATGCAACTTACAGATTTGAACAATCATCTGCTTTAAGTATTCATGAGACACCTGCAGTAGGAGAGGCTAAAAGACCGTTGAGAAATGATGGGTATTCGTATTATTCTGCTGGGGTATCATTCATTCCGACAAAAGCCTTTAAAAACTTATCAAACGGAGATATTCTGACTTATGCAAAAGTAAGTGGAGGATTTACCAGAACAGGTAACTCTGTACTTGATGCTTATGTTGTTGATGAGATTGGAACTTTCCCAACAGGTTTCCCATTTGGTACACTTTCATCTTATATTATTAATAGAACGCCAGTATCACAGGATATTAAGCCGGAATTCAACAATACTCTAGAAGCTAACTTGAGTTTAGGTTTCCTGAAAGATAGAATTACTTTTGAAGGATCCGTTTATCAGACTAAGACAGATGGTTTGATTACCAATAGTGGTGTATCAAATGCAACAGGATTCAGTAATGTATTAGACAATGCTGGATCTATGAGAAACAGAGGTTTTGAATTAGAATTGGGGGTAACTCCGTTCAAGTCAAAAGATTTTGAATGGAATGTGAAAGGTTCTTATTCAAAATATAAATCTGTGGTTACAAGCTTGGATAATGGGGCTTTAAGTGTACCTAGAGGAGCTTCAGGTCAAGGAATACCAGCTGGTCTTTATGCTGTATTGGGAGGTAGTGCAAACACTATCATGGGTACAGCATATCAGAGAGATCCGGAAGGAAGAATCGTTGTAGATGATCTGGGAATTCCTGTAGTAAGTAGCCAATATAAAGTGCTGGGTAAATTAGACCCTGATTATATCCTGGCCTTCAGTACATCTATTAGAGTTAAAGGGTTTACCATTAGTGCAGTGGCTGATTACAGAACTGGAAACAGTTTTGTTTCTGAAGCTAAAAATTTAATGTCTTATGTAGGTACATTGGAGAAGCAAGCTGATTTTAACCGTTCTAATGGTTATATCATTCCTAATTCTGTTCAGAATACTGGTACAGCTTCTAACCCAGTATATGTTCCAAACACCACACCAGTTGGTGATGATGCAAGTTATGCAGGGACGGTAAACTACTTTACTACCAACTATGGAAGTGATATAGCTGAAGAATTCGTAATTGATGGGACTGCATTAAAAATTAGAGAGATTGCATTAAGCTATGCTATTCCTAAATCAGTATTAGCAAGTACTTTCATTAATAGTATGAGCATTGGTGTTTATGCCAGAAATCCATTTGTGGTGTATGCGAAGGACAATAGAAACTTTGGTGATCCGGAAATGCAAACGGGTGCCAGCTTAGCAGTGAGCCAATATCCTACGGCCAGAAACTTTGGTTTTAACTTTAATATAACTTTCTAAAATTCTAAAAATGAATAAAATTAAATATATAATCTCATCACTTATTGTGGTAGCTTCATTAACATCTTGTAATAATTATCTTGATATTAATGAAAATCCCAATTCTATTCATGCTGAGAATATAACCCCGGAATTAATTTTCCCAGGTGCTGTTGCTCAATCTTATAGAGCGCAGGCTGGTGATATGATGCAGTTTGGTAATTTAATGATGAACTCCTGGGCAGGAGATGTATATCATTATGGTGGGCTATATCCCAATGAATTTTCTTTATCAGCTGTAAATAGCCAGTTTTATGATGGTATTTGGGATAATATTTACCAGAATGTCAATAACTTTGTGGTAATTGAAAGATATCCAAACGGTAATCATTCACAAGATAATTATATTGCTATGGCGAAAGTTATGAAAGCTTTCTATATGCAGTATATTGTTGACCTTTATGGTAATGCTCCTTATACAGAAGCATTTAAAGGACAAAATAATCTTGCTCCTAAGTATGATAAGGATGTTGATATTTATAAATCTCTTATTGGTAATCTTGATGAAGCAGTAGCTCTTATCGATGCAGAAGATGATAATGCTGTAAATCCGGCAGAAAAGGATATTGTTTTTGGGGGTGATATGACTAAGTGGAAGGCATTTGCTCAGACTGTAAAGCTTAGATATTTACTAAGAATGTCAAAAGTAACAGGTGATCTTGCTGCTTACCGTGATGGACATCTTGCAGCATTAAGTTCTAGTACTAACTTAGGAGCTAATTTAATAAGCTCAGATGTTGTTGAAAAACCGGGGTATTCTACTGCTAATAATGATAAGTTGAATCCATTCGCATTTAATTATTATTATAACTCAACTCCTACGGAAGTTCAGAATCATATTGTAATTACAGCTTCAGAACACTTGGCTATTGCTTTAAATGGTAATAACTTGGGAAATACAGCGCCGCAATATCAAAAATTTAATGGACTTGTTGATCCTCGTAGATTCAGATTGTTCACTAGTATAACCTACAATAGTGTTGGTCAGGTAAAAGGTGTGAGACAAGGTGCTACCTCAGGTCAGCCAGGTGCTCCTACAGATAACCAAAATGTATCAAAACTTGCTGCTGGGAATTTTTCGGGAGGTACTCCAGTTAGTAATGTTACAGGTGTTCTTAATGCATCAAATGCCAGAGGAGGTGTTATTATGTCTTTGGCTGAAGCGAAACTATTATTAGCCGAAGCATCTTTAAAATACCCTGCATTGTTTACTGGTGGGCAGACAGCCTTCAATGATGGTGTTACTGCTTCAGGTATTTGGATAGGAGTTACCCCAGTAAATATGGGCACATATATTACAAATATTTCTACAAGACCTGGTTTAGGCTGGGTAGGTACTGATGCGCAAAAAATGGAAGCAATCATGACTCAAAAATGGTTGGCTCTTACTAATGTGAATCCTACTGAAATGTATATTGAATATAATAGAACTGAACTTCCTTATAATCCTTTAGCTGTAAATGCAGTAAAATCAAGAAGGCCATATAGATTGGTTTATCCTAATTCTGAATTTGCGACAAACTCAGCAAATGTACCAAACATTGCAAGTGATGTTGTATTTACTAAAAATCAATATACACCTTTCTGGAACCAGAATTAATCTTACAATTTTAATATATTTTATTACCGCCTTCGGGCGGTTTTTTTTTGTTTTAAGGACTAATGTTTCTTTAAATATAAAAATATGTCTAGCATAGCATGTATGCTGATTAGTGAAGTTTTTTATCTCTTGCTAGATTTCAAGTTGTTGACATTCAAATTGTTTAATCTCTTTTATGTGAAGATTTAATATAGATATTATCAATTTATATGATTGTTATTATTTCTTAAATGAAATTAACAATTAAGTAATTTGTTTTTGTTAAATATCTATTTTTTAACTAATTTTAATACTTATTTTGTTGTTTTGATTTAAAAAAATTAAAAGAAATGTAATTTTTTTAAATTTTGCTTTGTGGTATTAAGAAAGTTTTACAAATTTGTAGGGTACAAAATTAATTTGATATGAAGAAACTAACAGCAAGTCTTCTTGTTTTAGTATTATCTTCTTCTATAGCTGTTGCGAATGCTCAGCAGAAGAATGATACTATTAAAACAAAAGAAATTGAGGGTGTGGTTGTAACCGCACTCGGAATTAAAAGAGAGAAGAAATCTCTTGGTTATGCTTCCGAAGAAGTAAAGGCCGAGGCATTGACAGGTGGGACTACCAATACAGGGAACGTAGCAGGCTTACTTTCTGGTAAAGTTGCCGGTCTTCAGGTTAACACAAACAACAACTTTGGTGGATCATCAAACTTATTGATCAGAGGGTATAAGTCTCTGTCAGGAGGATCTCCGCTTATTGTAGTTGATGGATCTCCAGTAAATAATGGAAGTGTTAAAGGAACTGTTTTTGATTACGGAAACTTCTTATCTGATATCAATCAGAACGATATTGAAAGTATAAATGTTTTAAAAGGAGCTGCTGCTTCTGCTTTATACGGGGAAAGAGGAAGTGACGGTGTAATTTTGATTGTTACTAAAAACGGACGTGGAAAACAAGACGGAAGTTGGGGAGTAACATTGAATTCAAACATCAATGTAGGTTTTATTGATAAATCTACTTTCCCTAAATATCAGTCGAGGTACGGAGCGGGTTATGGACCTCAGTACGGAAATGATACCAATGGAGATGGTAATCCTGATGAATATTTTAATCATGACCCGAACACCGGGGAATTTCAGGTACCACTTACTGAAGATGCTTCTTATGGAGCAGAGTTTAACCCTAATTTGTTAGTTCGCCAATGGTATTCTTACGATCCAACATCTCCTTATTATGGGATGGCAACTCCTTGGGTAGCTGCGAAAAACGGTCCTATTAAATTCTTTGAAAATCCGGTAACTTATGTTAACTCAATTTCCTTGGAGAAAGGAAATAAATCATCGAATATATCTTTGTCCTACTCGAATATGCTTTCCAATGGTTTATTACCAAATTCAGATTTGAGAAAAAACAACTTAACCGCGAAGTTCAGCTATGACTTTACAGACAAACTTCATGCTACGGTATTTTCAACTTTAACCATTCAGGATACAAAAGGTAGAAATGAAACAGGATATTCTGATAATATTGTAACAGGATTCAGACAGTGGTGGCAGACGAACGTAGATATTTACGATTTAAGAGATGCTTATGCCAGAACGAATAATAGTAATAATACATGGAATAGAACTTCTGGTGAAAATGGAACTCCTGCTTATTGGAATAATCCATATTTCCAAAGATATCAGAATTATCAATCCGATTCCAGAACAAGAACATTCAGCTATGCACAGTTGAAGTATGATGTTTCTAAAAACTTTGGGATTACAGGGAAGTTATCTTACGACAATATGCAAATGCTAATTGAAGAAAGATTAGCCAATGGTTCATTACCTCAGGCTTTTGGTGCGTCAGGAAATAATGTAACTTCAGGATATTCCCGTCAGGATGTAAGAACTTCAGAGACTAACTTTGATTTATTTGCTAATTATAAATTCGATATCATGGAAGACTTAAATGTTAGTGGTATCGTAGGAGGGAATGTAAGAAGGAATCTAAGTGATGCAGTGTATGCAAGTACAGAAGGTGGTCTTGCAACTCCAGGATTGTATGCAATCTCTAACTCTGCAAGTCCAATCATCCCGCCGGATGAAAACTATGCAAAATGGCTTACATCCAGTTTATATGCAACGGCTTCTTTTGGATATAAAAATTTATTATTTGTAGACGGAACGTATAGAGTGGACAGAAGCTCAAACCTTCCAAAAGCTAATAATACTTATGATTACTATTCAGCAACAGGATCTTTAATTCTTTCAGAATTATGGAAGCAAAACTGGTTAAGCTTCTGGAAAGTAAGAGCTAATTATGCAGAAGTAGGATCGTCAACTGTGAATTATCAATTAGAAAATACTTACAGAGTAAGAGGAGGATTTGGAAGTACAGGATTGGTTAATCAATCATACTTCTTAGCGAATCCGGATCTTAAACCACAGAGATCAAAAGAAGTGGAATTTGGTATGGAAGCTCAATTCTTGAAAAACAGATTAGGATTTGATATTGCTGTTTATAAAACACGTACTCTTGATCAAATTATCAATCTTCCGGTTTCATCAGCGACTGGATATAGAACATTCCTTGTAAATGCAGGGCAGATTAATAATAAAGGTATTGAAGTTCAATTAAATGGTACTCCGATTAAAAATTCTAACTTTAGTTGGGATATTGATGTAAATTGGTCTAAAAATGAGAATGAAGTAATCTCTCTATACGGCGATTCTCAAAACTATTTATTAGCACAATATCAGGGAGGTGTTTCATTAAATGCAAGAGTAGGTGAAGCATTTGGAGCTTTGGTTGGTTCAGATTATGTTTACAATGCCAATGGAGAGCGTGTAGTAGATCCTGCTAATGGAAGATATCTAAGAAATCCAAATCAGGTTATCGGAAATATTACCCCAGATTGGATTGGAGGTATCAGGAATAGCTTTACTTATAAAGGAATTTCTGTGAGTTTCTTAATTGATATCAAACATGGTGGAGATGTATTCTCTACAGATATGTATTATGGGCTTGCTACAGGTTTATATGAAGAAACTGCTGTAGGAGATTATAGAACAGCTGGGGTTATTAATCCAGGTGTAAATCCTAATGGTCAAGTAAATACAACTCCTACAAGTGCTCCTGGTACTTTTGGTAACGTAGATGGATATAGAAGAATGCCAAACAGCAGATTTGTATATGATGCTTCTTATGTTAAATTAAGAGAAGCTAGTATTGGTTACAGTCTTCCAAAATCAATTCTTGCCAATACTTCTATACAGGAAGCAAAAATTTCTTTAGTTGGAAGAAACCTTTGGATTATTCACAAAAATTTGCCTTATGCAGATCCTGAAGCAGGAACTGGAAACGGGTTAGCTTCAAAAGGAAACTCTATTGGGGTGCTTCCTACAACACGTGACATAGGTATCAATGTAACACTAAAATTCTAAAAAGCATGAAAAAGATAATTTTAATATTAAGTCTAATTTCTTTAACTGTGGCTACCACTTCTTGTGAACGTGATATCACATCTTTGAATGAAGACCCAAAGCACCCATCAATTGTTCCTTCAGGGTTATTGGTGGCAAGTGCAGAACAGGCGTTAATATCGCAGATGTTAACACCTAACGTTAATAATAATATCTCACGATTCTTTACTCAACAATGGGCACAAACTACCTATGTTGATGAGTCAAACTATGATATGGTAACGAGACCTATCCCAAGAAACCATTATAATGTAATGATGGCTTCGAGATCTGCTACTGCGCATTCTGCGGGGGTTTTGTCTGCTCTTAGAGACGCTAAACAATTTCTTCAAAATGAGGGTGGAAGTGCAGTGAAGAAAAACAATAATATAGCTATTATTGAATTGATAAGCGTATACACATGGGCAAATCTTGTTGATACATATGGAGATGTTCCTTATTTTGGAGCCTTAAAAGCTGTTCCAGGAAATCCAGGAGCTTCTGAAATTCCTTATGATGATGCAAAAACAATTTATCTGGATCTGATAAAAAGGATTGATGCCGCTGTTGCAATGATTAGTACGGCGGAGTCCGGATATGCTGATGACTTATTTTATAAAGGAAATATGTCTAAGTGGAAAAAAATGGGTAACTCTTTAAAATTCAAATTAGCAGTAACTCTTTCAGATGTTGATCCTGCATTTGCAAAAAATACTGCTGAGTCAGCTTATGCCGCTGGTTTATTTGAAAGTAAAGATGATAACTTCGGTTTAGCGGCTTTCCCATCAGGATTATTTGCTAATCCTGTATATCAGGAAGATGTACAGTCTGGTAGAAATGATCTTGTTCCTTCAGAAATGTTAATAAACTATATGAATTCTACTTCGGATCCTAGAAGAGCAAGATGGTTTGTAAAAGCAGATAGAGTATTCAACAAAATTACTGGGAAGTACGAGCCTAATACAGGTGCATATAAAGGAGGAGTTTATGGAAAAGGAAATTCATTTGTGAACTATTCGCATATGACCTCTCCAAAAATAGATATTAACGGAGTTGCTGATATGGGAGAAGACGGTGATTATATGCTTTTCACAGAGAACGCTCAAGGATATTTGCTGGATTACTCAGAAATCTCATTCTTACGAGCTGAAGCAGCAGCACGTGGCTTTAGTGTTGGTGGAACAGGAGCAGGTTTATATGGAGAAGCTATCACTGCTTCTATGACAGAATATGGTATTGCTCCTACATCTGCAGCTGCATTCATCGCAGCAAATCCTTATGATGCTTCAAACTGGAGAAAATCTATCGGGTTCCAGGCTTGGGTTGCCATGTTTAATAAAGGATTCCAGGCATGGAATTTTGCAAGAAGATTAAATTACCCTGTGTTTGAAAATCCTGAAGATTCTACTGTAGAATCTGTTCCGGTAAGAATGAAGTATTCTGATCAGGAGTATTTGCTTAACAAAACTAATGTTGAGAAAGCTGCTGCAAAAATTGGAGGAGATAAAGTATCAACTAAAGTTTTCTGGGACATAAACTAATGTAATGGTCCTTTGAAATCAATAATAAATGGTATTCCTGTAGCAATACAGGAATATCTTGTTTAAAAAAATTACAATACAATATGAAGTTTTTGATCGGGCTTATTGCCATAATGGGAATTGTTTCTTGCAGCAGTGATGATGACAGGAGTAATTCTAAAACAGAAGAGGTAAGTGTTAATGGTACATGGAAACCTTCACGATATGAGTTTAAAGGGAAAAGCTATCCTGTATCCACTTGTGAAAAAAAAGGACAGATACTTATTAATACTGACTTTTCGGGAGTATATGAAAGATATGAAGCGGGTGCTGGAGCAGGTGAGTGTACAAAACCTGAATCCTATTCAGGGAAATGGGCTTATGATAGGATGTATGGTAAACTAACGCTTACTTATACAGAAGCAGGAGTGAGTAAAACATCACAGAAAACTGTCGAAGATTTTTCTGCTACCGAACTGAAAATTACTGATGGTTCTAAAAATGTAGATGGAATCCCAGGGAATGACGATGCTGTATTAGTTTATATAAGAGAATAAAAATACTTTATAAAACCGCCTTCGGGCGGTTTTTTTATTTCCGTATATTTGTACTTCAAAATTTTGAAATGAATATTAAAGATATCATAGAGCAAAAACTTTCAGAAGTCATTTTAAATGTATACCAGTTAAAAGACATCAAGCTGGAAGTTCAGGAAAATAAAACGGAATTTGAGGGTGATTTTACCATTGTTACTTTTCCGTTGGTGAAACAGTTGAAAAAAAATCCTGAAAGTATTGGGGTTGAACTAGGTGAAGCTTTGACAGAGCAGACAGAAGTTTTTGAAAGTTTTAATGTAGTAAAAGGTTTCCTTAATGTTAAGGTTAAAAACCAATTGTTTGTAGATAACTTCAGATCTGTAAGCAAGAATTTCTCCACTATAGAAAAGAAAAATGCTACGGTAATGGTAGAATATTCTTCACCGAATACGAATAAACCATTACACTTAGGGCACATCAGAAATAATTTATTAGGATTTTCTGTAGCTCAGATTTTAAAAGAAGCCGGATATGATGTGATCAAAACTCAGATCATTAATGACAGAGGAATTCATATCTGCAAATCAATGCTGGCTTGGGAGAAATTCGGGAAGGGAGAAACTCCTGAAACAACGAATACTAAAGGAGATAAGTTTGTTGGAAACTATTACGTAGAATTTGACAAAAATTATAAAAAAGAAATTGCAGAGCTTGTAGAGCAGGGAGTAGGAGAAGAACAGGCTAAAAAGGATGCTCCGGTGATGAAAGAAGCGCAGAAAATGCTTTTAGATTGGGAGAATGGAGAAGCCACTGTAAGAGCGCTTTGGGAAGAGATGAATTCATGGGTTTA
Source organism: Chryseobacterium indologenes (assembly GCF_018362995.1). NCBI lineage: Bacteria > Pseudomonadati > Bacteroidota > Flavobacteriia > Flavobacteriales > Weeksellaceae > Chryseobacterium > Chryseobacterium indologenes. The sequence goes on along the minus strand of NZ_CP074372.1, from coordinate 2,669,866 downwards.
CAAAGGATTCAATGAAACGTATAAAAGACTGGGTGTTGACTTTGATCAGGTTCAGTACGAAAGCAATACTTATATTTTAGGGAAAGATCTTATTCAGGCAGGGTTGGATAAAGGAGTTCTGTACCAGAAAGAAGATGGTTCTGTTTGGTGTGATCTTACCGATGAGGGACTTGATCAGAAGCTGTTGCTGCGTTCAGACGGTACTTCAGTCTATATGACGCAGGATTTGGGAACAGCCGTAGAGCGTTTTAAAGACAACAATATTCAAAAGTTGATTTACACTGTTGGAAATGAACAGGATTATCACTTCCAGGTTTTATTTAAAATTATGAAAAAGCTTGGATATTCATGGGCAGATCAGTTATTCCACCTTTCTTATGGTATGGTTGAACTTCCGGAAGGAAAAATGAAATCCCGTGAAGGAACTGTTGTGGATGCGGACGACCTAATGGCAGAAATGCATGAAACGGCAAAATTAAAAGCTATAGAACAAGGAAAACTTGATGGTCTTTCAGAAGAAGTAAAAGTAGCTTCTTATGAAATCATCGGAATGGGGGCACTCAAATATTTCATGCTGAAAGTGGATCCTAAGAAAAAAATGCTATTCAATCCGGCAGAAAGTATTGAATTTAATGGAAATACAGGTCCGTTTATTCAATATACCTACGCTCGTACGCAGTCTTTGCTGGCAAAAGCAGATTACCAGTATAAAGAAATCTCGGTTGTAACTTTAAACCAGTATGAAAAAGAACTAATCATGCTTTTGGCTAACTACAAGACAATTGTTGAAAGAGCAGCAGAAGCGTTGAGCCCAGCCTTGATCGCCAATTATGTTTATGACCTGGCTAAATCTTATAATTCGTTCTACCAAAGTAATATTATTCTGAAACTGGAAGATGAAAATGTAAAACAATTCCGTTTGAATATTTCAGATATTACAGCGAAGATAATCAAAAAATCGTTGGAACTACTGGGAATCGGAACAGTAAACAGAATGTAAAAAATAAAATCCTCCTGAATTTCAGGAGGATTTTTTATATATGAGTATTAATATCTCGTATCAAAATAATCCGAATATCAAAGCCTCGAAACCCGAACCTCAAAAACGAAACCCGCATTTTACATCTTATTATCTCCCTCACCATGCATCTGTTTCAGACTATCTGCATATAACTTGGCTGGAGTCCATCTTGCATGCTTGGAAAGAATGGCTTTATATCCTTTTTTGTATGTATAAACTTTGGTGAATACGGCACCAAAAAATATCAGCATACAGGAATAGTTGATCCACATCATAATCAGGATAACCGTTCCGGCAGCACCAAAGGCTGAAGTAGGTTTTACTTGGTTAAAATAAAGACTTAATAAAAACTTTCCGAGGGTAAATAAAACTGTTGTCAGAAAAGCTCCTTTCCATACTGGTTTCCAACTGATCAAAACATCGGGAAGTACTTTAAACATTAAAGCAAATAAGAGCATCACAAGACCAAAACCTACAGCAAAATTCACAAACTCTACCAACATATAGGTTTCAAAACCAAAATATCTGGTAATAATCTGATTGAAAAGGCTGATCAGAGAAGATAAAACCATGGTGATCATCAAAAGAAATCCCATAATAAGAATCATCCCCAAAGAATTGGCTCTGTCCAGGAGAAATTTAATCAATGCCTTTTTGGGAGCAGCTTCTACTTCCCAAAGTGAATTTAATGAATGCTGAAGTTGAAAAAAAAGTGTCGTAGAACCGAAAACCAAGGATCCAACTCCGACGGCTTTCATGAAAATATTCTTTTTGTCAATCAAAGCGCCCGCCAGCATACCTTCAATACTTTTAGCAACATCGGGGCCCATAATACCACTGATCTGCGTGCTGATTTGTCCACGGATAGCTTCTTCGCCAAAGAAATTTCCAAGTACCCATATAATAATGATCAATAATCCCGGGATTGAAAAGATAGCATAATAAGCAAGACTTGCTGAATCTTTTGATGCAGTAGAATTGTTCCATTCTGTAAATGTGTCTTTCAGAACCTCCCAGAAAAATTTAGCATTTTTGATCATATTAAAAAGGATATCCGATGGCAATATTTAAAACAAGGTTATCTTTTCTCCAGTTAGAGTCTCCGAAATTAATTTTATCGAAAGCCCATCTGTCCCCTTTTTGATAATAAGGAACTCTCAGTGGCATTGCCAGATCCAACCTTAAGATCAGGATAGAAAAATCCAGTCTCAGACCCACTCCGGCTCCCACCGCAATTTCATTTAAAAAATCTTTTGAAAACTTTGCTCCCGGTCTTGTGGAGTCATCATGAAGCAGCCAGATATTTCCGGCATCCACAAAGACAGCTGCATTTAAAAACTTATAAAGATTGGCTCTGTACTCAGCATTCAATTCCAGTTTAACATCTCCGGACTGATCAAAATAAGTACCCGGATCTATGGTTCTCGGATCAAAGCTACCAGGACCTAACGTTCTTGCACGGAATGCTCTTATACTGTTACTTCCGCCAGAGAAAAATTGCTTGGAGAAAGGAATAAATTCTGAATTTCCGTATGGATAGGCAATTCCTCCGATAAATCTCGTAGCCAGTGAAGATTTTTCAGTGAATTTATGATAGAATCTAACATCATTTTCGATCTTTACGTACTGGCTGAAAGGAATACCAAATATTTTCTTTTCCTTATCTTTTTTTACATCTGCTCCGGTAACCAATCCAGTGATATTTCCTGCAAGATCAAGGGTTCCTTTATAATAAAAGGTATTGGTTCTTGGCAGCATGGTATTAGTGTATGTGTAAGAATAGGTAGGGCCGAAAATAAGCTGCTTTGCTACAACTCTTTGCATAGCGGGATTCTTCTTTGATATTGAATCGTACTCTGCAGTAACATTTGCTGGCGATACCAAAGTAATATCAATGACTTTCAGATCATGTTCTTTCCTCGCATTTTCTTTCCACACATATCCGAATGATCCGGTGAAATTATTAAGGGTATAATATTGTGTTCTGTTCTGAAATTCATATCCCAATGTAATATTCGTTCTGGGAACAAATTCACTGGAAGAATGAAAACGGAACGGGGCCACAATTCTCGGGATCGAAAGCTGCACATTTGTTCCTGCACGGAAAATATTATTGGCGTTCTGAGCACCTCCCATCTGGAAATCAAAAGCTCCGTAGATGGATGCTTTAAATTGTTCTGCACCCCTGAAGAAATTCCTGTGCGTCCAGTTGAGGTTCAGCTCACTACCCGCATAGTTGGCAGAGTTGGTTCTTCCCAAGGCTTCCAGACGAAGCGACTGGACTTGTCTTGGAGTTAATAGGTAATACGCATCAAATTTATGGCTTAAAGAGTCAGATACGATAAACTCGTTCTTTACAAATTTGAAGACACCCAGACTGATTAATCGGTTCAGGGTCAGATTGTGATTCGAGCGGTTATAAAGATCTCCTTTTTTGAAATATAAGGCTCTGTCAAAAATCTTCGGTTTAAACTTATGTTGAGGATCAATAACGTAAATGTCGTCGAAACGATATTTAGAAAGAGAATCTTTATCCATCGGAATGCTGTATTTCCCATCTTTCACATCCTGAATGTTGTAATTTGGAAATACAATAACATTATCAATACTAAACTGCTGAGTTGCTAAATCCGGCGTATTGTCCTTCAGCTTTACATTAAGCTCAACCTTATGATTTTTGCTCACCGTACTGTCCGCCTGCACAATAATATTATCGGGATGGAAATAATAAAAACCTCTTTCTTTTAACCTGTTGTCAATTCTGTCTCTTTCTGCTTTGATGACATCCAGATCAAATGGTTTTCCGTTTTTAAGAAGGGTTTTGTCAGTAAGGCTTTGAATTTCCTGATTCACCAGTGTAGAATCTTTCTGGAATTTTACTCCGTCAATCAAATATCTTGAACCCGGTCTTACCGTATAAATAACCTGGGCTTTTTTATTCTTTGAAACGGTATCATAAGTGGCTTTAGCATTGAAATATCCTTTATTTTCAGAATAATTCTCAATAATATCTTTGTTGAACTCCCGGTCTACATCACCTAATAAGACAGGTTTCTCACCCACTTTATATTTAAGCCAGTAATTAAAGCCTTTATCTTTTTTCGGCTCTTTGGCAATATTATAAAAGTATAGTTTGGGGCGCAGTCCTAAAAATGTAGAATTGGGCTTTGGAGTAAGATTGGCTTCTAATGCAGCCTGAAGATCTTTCTTTTCCTTTTTAGAAATCGTATCGTTTTCAATCTTTACTTTGGCTCCTGTGTAAAGCATCTGGCCTTCTTTCAAAAACCTTGTATTACTGCACGAAACTACGGTGGATGCCATTCCGGAAACCAACAGATACTTACAATATATATGGAACTTATTACTCATTATTTAAATTCTACCACTTGGTTATTTTGATTTTTTTTCGGCTTCTTTTCTTTAGATTTCTGGAAAATCTCGCGGAATTTGTCATAATCCAATGTAATGATAAATCCAACTCCGGTTTCTATGATCTGCCCCTGAAGAGCTACCTGATATTCATCCTTACGATAAGCACGCAGCATATATCTTCCATCTTTGGAAAGACTGTAATCTACGGAAACGTTACCTGCAATATTGGTCATGTTTTCATTCTGGCGGGCCTGGCCTTCCAGTCCGAAATTACTTCCTACTGTTACTTTCAGTCGGTCGTTCAATAGTTTTTTGCTGATGTCCACATTCAGGTCAGTTCTGGTGTTTTTCTCTCCGCTGGAATAATCTTCTGAAGAATCAAGACCAAAATTAAGATCAACCCCTTTGATCAGACCTGCCGCAAGATTGTTCAGCTGCTGAGAAAGAATCTTACTTACACTCTGTCTTGCCATAGTCTCTGCAGACATTCCCGCTCCGCTTTCAAAAGGATTTTCTCCGATGAAACGGTTCAGAAGAAGTAATGCAAACACCTGCTTGTTCAGTTCAGACTCCTGAGTTCTGATCTGGGCAAGCTTCTGATCTACAACATCTTTTACATTAGTAGATACAGAATTGTTTTTTTCATCTGTAGTAATATCAAAAGTAAGCTGAGGTTTCAATAATTCCCCTTTCATTTTTAATAAAGCATTGAAAGGAACTCTCTGCTTAAACTGATTCAACGTTGAAGCACTTTCTCCACTGATCTGTTGTTCTACAAGGTCAATAGGCGGTGCTTCTGTTTTATAGACCGCGGTAATATCCATTTGAGCCGTTGTAGGTTCACCGGTCCAGGTAATAGTGCTTCCTTTCTGGATGTCAAATTTACGTTTCAGGAAACTCACCGAAAGATCATAACTACCTTTTTCCACTTCATATACCCCTACCAATGTGGTTTTTCCTGACGGATCTATTCCTCCGGTTAATTCTGCTTCACCCTGAAGCTGTACGAAATCACCATTGGCTTTATCAATAATCAGCGACAGTTTTGCTTCTTTGCTGACTTCAATATTAACGCTTACATCCATTCCTTTGATACGGCTTTGTGCATTAAGAGAATCAGCTTTGATCGTTTTGTTTAAAACCACCTGATCCTGATCTACAAATTCTACAATACCATCTCTTTCCTGCAAAGTAGGGCTGGACTGAGGAAGAACAAAAGTGAAATCCGTATTGTCTGCCACGCTTAATCTTCCGTCTACTTTTGGAAGATCAAGGTTTCCGCGGATATGAAGTCCGGCATCAATAGCAAGAATACCATACATGATCGCATCATTGGATTTCTCTGAATTGACTACTTTAAAGTCTTTTGCATTCACATTCAGGTTAAAGGCGAAATCTCTGTACGTCTGTGTCAGAACCTGCCCATCTACAACAAGAGCATTTCCGTCTTTATCTTTAATTTTAAATTTATCAAACTCAATTCCCTGGCTCGTAAAGTTGATTTCATCACTCAGATGTCTGAAATCACTTCCGGTTTTGGCAATTTCCAATCCGGCATCATTGAATTTTACTTTTCCTAAAATATTAGGTTTATCGGTAGTTCCTGTAATCTTTAAATTTCCTGAAAGATAACCTTCCGTATTGGTAATTGCATTCATAGAAAACCCTTGAATACTCTTCATCTGAAGCTGATTGATCGCCATATTCAGATCGAAAGTACTCGTAGAAGTGTTATAATCTCCCAGGATTTTTACATCATTATTATTTCCGGAAAGCGCAATATCTGCATTTAAGATCTTCGGTGAAGCATTGTTCACTTTTACTGCAAGATTTCCGACAGGACTTCCATAGACGATCAAATCAGAAATATTAAGGTCCGAAGTAAAGGTCATATTTTTAGTCACATCACGAAGCTGTGCTGTTCCGTTAATAGTTCCTCTTGCCAGAACTGTGTCTTTTTTAATAAGTTCTGTAATGGTTTCAATCTTGAAATCTTTCAACGAAATATTCAAAGGACTGCTTGGACTGTTAGTTTCAGACTGAACAGCAATTTCACTGTTTCCATTGGACAAAATAAAATTATCAGCCAGAATCCCTTTGTTGCTGATCTGGATTTTATTGTTTTCAGCTACGTTCCAATCCGTATAGTTTAGTTTTAAGCCATTCGGGTTCAGAGAAACTTCTGTAATATCATTTAAGGATTTTGCACTTCCGGCGATCAGGAATTGCGTAGCGTCTTTTTCATCTTTTGTAGTAACATTGTAGCGGATGGTATTATCAGCAACATCACCGTCGATATTAATTTTATTTAAAGAGAAACTTGAGCTTTTTAATGCGGCAACATTCAGACTGTACTGTAATGCCTGATTTTCATTCGTTACTTTTAAAGCCCCTTTTTCAATAGAATTTTCGCCATATAATAATCGCGGAATCTGTCCGTCAATTTCAATTTTCTGAGAATCTGCATCATAATTTCCTGCCAGATTGATGGTTTCAAAATCTTTCAGATCCGGAACAAATTTTCTGATCAGATCATCATTTTTAATCTTTGCAGTAAAGTTAAAATGCTGTCCCGGATCAATTTTCTGACTTTTATCCGGCTTCTGGAATTGATAATATTGGTTGACTGTTTGCGTTAAAGCTCCAAAAATCTGGGTAAGTTTATATTTACCTTTCAGTTCCACATCTGCCACTTGAGAATTGAAAACAATCTGGGTAGAATCCTGAGTGGAAGAAGCTTTCAGATTGACCTCCTGTACAGGATATACTTCTTTGGTATCTGAAAATGCAAAATCTTTAAGGTTTAAATATCCGTTCAGATTATTCGGATCCAGACTGGTGAAATCGCCATCAATTTTTCCGGCAATAATCATCGGTTTTTCATAGAAGCCAAGCTTGTTGACATCAAGTTTAATAACTTCTCCGTTTACTTTTACCGTAGGATTTTTTTCATCATAAACTCCGGAAGCGGTCAGCTGTAAACTGGCATTAGGATCTTTTGAATCTAAAATAACATGATAAGCCCCTTTGTTGATCTTTCCGGTAAGATTCATATTTTGATAACGATATCCTTTGTAGACTGCAGAAGCAACATGTCCTTTTAAATCAGCATTGGCATTTTTAAAATCAAAACTTTCTCCTTTCGCTGCAATCTGTGCTGTGACAGGACCAATATCCTTATTCTGAATAATTTTTCCTACCTGTATACCCTGAAGATTTGCTTTTACATCATATAACTCATGATTTTTCTTCCGCATATCTACTTGTGCGATGATGGCCGCATTTCCGAGTGTAGAGTAGAGGTTAAGATCTGCATTTACAACTTTAGTTGTTCCTTTTGCATTTCCTTTGATGCTGAAATGAGAAGGAAGCGAAATATTGGAAGGAATCGTATTTTTCGGGACAAGATTGAATATCGTTTTGGCACTGGAAGAAAATTCTCCGATTCTCAGATCATAATACAACTGATCAGGATTCATCGCATTTTTAATTTTTCCGGATGCCATAACCCTCAGCTGATCCAGCCCGGAAACTTTAAGATCCTGAATTAAAAGATCATTCACGCTTCCTTTTACATTCGCATTTACATTGAGAATAGCATTCGGATATTTATTAAATGGAACTGTATTTCTTAACGTTGGAACCAGATTCAAAATGTCAGAGAATCCTATTTTTGAATCTTTAATATTGGCCGAAATCTTTACAGCGCCTAAGTTTGAACTTAGTTGATCGATGGAGTTATAGTTTAAAATAACCTCATCGCGCAATATTGTTTTTGGAGTCTGAAGATAAAGGTCTTTGAGATAAGCCTCCTTTTCTGCATACACAAAATCCGTATTGAATTTCTGAATATCCAGTCCTCTGCCTTCTTTGATTTCTGCAGAATTTACTGTTCCCGCAAATGTATTGTTCTCCATTTTGAAGCTTCTCACCTCCATATTCATTTTTGAAAAATTCAGGTGGTTGAAGTCCATTCCCTGTTTGGTTGGGGCAATAGCGGTATTGTTATAGTTTACCTTTACATCATTCAGAACAAGCTTTCCTAAGAGAAGTTTCATTGCTTTATCCTGATCTGAAACTTTGGAAACTTCAGGTTCTTTTGTCTTTTTCGGATTGGCATTCTGAGCGGGAAGATAAAGATTGGCATTAATGTCCGCACCGGATAGAAATACATTTGCTACGTTGAAGGCATTGTTTTCCAGATCCAATTTATTAACCTTTGTGCTCAGCTCTGTGAATATAACTTTTGCAAATGTTTTTGTATTTTCATCACCGTAATCAATATCGCAATGAGTAAGCTTAATGCCTCTCAATCCAATATTCATCGGTTTCTTTTCATTAAGAGAGTCTACTTTTTTCTCAACCTTTTGAGCAACTTCTTCTACAAGTCCCTGCTTTAACTTTAATTTTAATCCGTCAAGATTAATATCGTTAACCGCATAATTGTTTTTATTAAGATCGAAAGTTTTTACCCTGGTATCGAAAGACTTAAAATATAGTTTAATATCATTCCTGGATTGTTGGTCATTGAAGGTTACCCCAATATCTTTTAAATTGATTTTATCAAGAGAAATAATGAATGGCTTTGAAGGACTTTCTTCTTTGTCGCTGGTTGCGAAAGCATCAATGATATAATCGAAATTGAATTTGCCATTCGGTTTTCGTACAACATTGGCACGGGCACCTTCCATGCTGACTGAAGTAATGTCTGCTGTAGAATTGAGGAGCTTCAGCATATGTAAACCTACATCCAGTTTCTTCACTGCCAGAAGGGTGTCTACATCCTGTCCTTTGAGATAAAGATTTTCCATGACAAGGCTGTTGGGAAATCCGATGTAAACTTTTTCAAGGCTTACCTTAGTTTTGATTTTTTTCTCAAGGTAAACAATAAGCTTGTCTTTAATGAAATTTTGAACGGCAGGAAGCCTTAAGCTTAATATCAACAGGGTAAGAAAAACCAATATTGAAATAAAGGTTATTGCAATACGCCTTAAAATTTTTGTGGTGTTGATTTTCAGTTTCAAATGCGAGGTGGTTTCTAACAAAGATAATAATACTATTTTATTTAGTCTTCGTTGTGGTATCCTTTGCAAATGCAAAAATCCTGCCTTGACTGTCTTATTATGGAATTTTTAGTTTGTAGTTGTCAAGTGAATAGTTGAGTAAGACGAACCAAGGCATGGATATTTATTTTAAAAAAAGCCCCCTTTATATCATTTTTAATGTTGAAAAGGTTAGTTAGCAAAAATGAAATTCAAATGTTAGTGTAGTAGAAAAGGGGGCTTGGCATGGTTTATATGATAGATAATAATTTTTTAGTTGTTTCCGTTTTCCCATTTCACCTCTTCTCCCTGCGGAGCAGCACCACCTTGGGCTGTTGTGATAGGAGCGGTTTCCTGATTGATATGGTAAATGTAAGCGGCAATCTTTTCGGCATCTCTTCCTGTGATGGTTCCTTCCTTGATGAAAGGTCTCATGGTAGGATTATTTGGTGAACCGTTTTCAAGCATCCAGAATACATTTTTAAATAAACTTTTTTCTTTTATGTTGATCCAGTGCGTATCAGTAAGGTTCGGGCCTATTCCTCCTTTTCCTCCGTCTCCATGGCAGGTAACACAATTCGTTTTGAAAAGTTCCTGTCCTTCTGTGATATTATCAGCACTGTATTTTGCAGATTCCAGATTGATCTGGGGAGCTGTTTTTTCATACTCTTCAATAGATGCCAACATGGTTTTTGCTTCTTTAGTATATTCTACTTCCGGATGGGCATAATCTGTGAAAGAAAAGGCTACCAGATAAACTGCACAGAAGATACATCCGAACCAGAACAGGCCGATCCACCATTTCGGAAGTGAGTTGTCAAGCTCTGTAATTCCATCAAACCCATGGTCGATAAGAATATCCTTTTCTTCTGTAACGGATTGCTTTTTGAAGGCAGAATTCCATAATTTCTGATAATAAGGAACCTTTTTGTCTGCCAGATATTGTTTTTTCTCTTCCTCTGATAATCTGTTGAAATTTTCATTTTCCACCAGATCTCCAATCGAATTCATAATGAGCAGGAGGATAATGGCAATTAATATCAGCGCCCAGAAAAAAGGAGAAGAAAAATATCCTGAATCACTGGCGAACATTTCAAAGGCCATGATCGTTAAACCTATCGTTGTTGCGATATATATTGAAATTGGGGTTCTCGTTTTCATTGCAATTCAATTTTAAATGTTACTCTACGCTTGCTGTTTGTACCTGTGTTGTCTTAATATCTGTACCTAATCTTTGCAGGTACGCGATCATAGCTACAATTTCTCTCTGTTCAAGAGGTACATATGCAGATCCTTTTGCTGTTTTCTCTTTTACCATCTGATCTTTTACATCTGTTGCTTCAGCATAGATTCTCTGTACAATTGCTTTTGACTGGTTGTCTGCCCATTGGTTGGCAGAATCTATCTGAGCTTTTGTATAAGGAACATCGAAAGCATTTTTCATCAGTTTCATTTTATCCACCATCTGATTGCGGTCCAGTTTATTGGTGATCAGCCATGGGAAGCGTGGCATGATAGAACCTGCAGACGTAATTCTTGGGTTGTACATATGTTTGAAGTGCCATGAGTCCGGGTTTCTTCCTCCTTCTCTGTGAAGATCAGGTCCTGTTCTTTTAGATCCCCATAAGAAGGGTCTGTCGTAAATAAATTCTCCGGCTTTGGAATATTGTCCGTTTTTTCCTTCAAATCTTACCACTTCATCACGGAAAGGTCTGATCATCTGGGAGTGGCATGAATTACAGCCTTCACGGATATAAAGATCTCTTCCTTCCAGTTCCAGCGGTGTATACGGTTTTACTGCCGTTATCGTGGGAACACTTTGCTTCAGTGACAATGTCGGAACAATCTCTACTAATCCACCAATTGCTATAGTGATGAAAGCTAATATAGAAAGGAGAGTAGGAGTTCTTTCCAACCAAAGGTGTACGCCTTCGCCTTCTTTTCTTGTACTTCCGATATTGGCTAATGCAGGAGCTTCTGCAGGAACTTCTTTCTGGAATGAACCGGCTTTAATAGTTTTGATAACATTAATGACCATTAAAATTGCCCCTGACAAATAAAGAACACCTCCTAAGAATCTCATTTTAAAGTAAGGAATAATTGCAGTAACCGTATCCAGCCAGTTTTTCCACAATAATGTTCCGTCCGGGTTGAATTGCTTCCACATCAATCCTTGTGTGAATCCTGAAATATACATAGGAACGGCATAGAAGATAATTCCTAATGTTCCCAGCCAGAAGTGCCAGTTGGCCAGTTTTTTAGACCAAAGAGACGTTCTCCACATGATCGGAACTAGGTAATAAACAATTCCGAATGCCATAAAACCATTCCATCCGAGTGCACCAATGTGTACGTGCCCGATTACCCAGTCAGTATAGTGACCAATTTTATTTAATGATTTTGTTGCTAATAAAGGTCCTTCGAAAGTTGCCATACCATAGCAGGTAATAGCAACTACAAAGAATTTCAGAATCGGATTTTCTCTTACTTTATCCCATGCTCCTCTTAAGGTTAGAAGACCATTCAGCATTCCTCCCCATGATGGTGCAATAAGCATGATAGAAAATCCTGTTCCTACCGCCTGAGCCCAGGCAGGCAAAGCTGTATATTGCAGGTGGTGAGGCCCGGCCCAAAGGTATACAAAGATCAGCGACCAGAAGTGAATAATGGATAGCTTGTATGAGAATACCGGTCGTTGTGCTGCTTTTGGCATAAAGTAATACATCAGACCTAATACAGGGGTCGTTAAAACAAATGCTACTGCATTGTGCCCATACCACCATTGTACTAATGCATCTTTTACACCTGCATATACAGAATAAGATTTCCAGCTTGTGAAGGATAACGGAACTTCCAGATTATTGAAGATATGAAGCATCGCTACAGCAATCCAGGTTGCAATGTAGAACCAGATGGCTACGTATAAATGTCTCACTCTTCTTCTGGCAATAGTTCCGAACATATTGATCCCGAAAACGATCCATGAGAATGCAATTAAAATGTCAATAGGCCATTCATGTTCAGCGTATTCTTTAGATGTGTTGATTCCCATAAGGAATGTGATCACTACACTGATAATCATAATCTGCCAGGACCAGAAATGAATCCATGATAGCGTATCACTATACATTCTGGTTTTAAGGAGTCTTTGCATACTGTAGTAAGCACCACAGAAAAAGGAATTACAAACGAAAGCAAAAATTACAGCACTGGTATGAAGCATTCTGATTCTTCCGAAGCCCATTGCTCCCTGAGTATTGATCAGTCCCTGAATATTGCCTGAAGCTAAGCTTTTAATAGTTGTATCATCCGTACCGAATAAAAATTCAGGTAATTCAGGATAAAAAAGCATCAATGCAGCTGTAAGCCCCAGCAGAAATCCTACAAGTCCGAATGCGATAGTCGCATAGAGGAATGCTCTGACAATATTATTGTCATAATTAAATTTTTGCGTCTCCATAAATTCCAATAGTGTTTACCGAAGTGATATTTTCTCTTAAAAAAGACCTATTTTTGACTCTTTTCTATGTTGAAAATAAATATCATGTAACGTGTATAATGTTTTGCCAAAGGTATTTATTAACTTTGTTAGAGGCTATTAGATAATCTTCTAAAATATACCGAAAACTACTAAAACAAAAACGATGAAAGTATGTGGACAAAATATCAGGAAAATCCGTAGGAATAAAGACCTTACGCAGGAGTACATGGCATTTGAAATGGGAATCTCCCAGAAAGCCTATTCCGATATTGAGAACTCCAAGGTAAAGATCAATCTGGAGATACTGACTAAAATATCAACGATCTTAGACATCAAACCATCTGATATCTGCAGTATTTCGCATAAATGTGGAATAGATACATATGAAGACAAATATCAGGATCTTTTGGAGTATATGAAAAAGAATAATATTTCAATTCCGAAAGAGTTTTTGTAGACTTTGGTTTTTAGCTTTTGCATTAAAATGTAATCATCATAAAATAATGATCTCCTTCAGTTGTTGAGGGAGATCATATTTTTTGTGCTAATAAAAAGGCAGCAACTTGTGAACTTTATCAATAATATAGGAAGAAAAGAGGTCTCTTCTGTTACGGGAGCCCGCATTGTCAATTTACCCCATGGAATGTGAATTTCTCTGAAAAGTTTTTATATATTTAGCGACCGAATAATTCATTCAATGAGCAACGAAAATAAAACAGGAGAAAAGGAGACTTTAGTTAGAGGATTAACAAATCGACATATACAATTAATTGCCCTTGGAGGTGCCATCGGAACCGGGCTGTTTCTGGGAATCGGGCCGGCTGCAGTACTGGCAGGACCATCAGTAATTTTAGGCTATGCTTTAGCTGGAATTATCGCCTTTTTTATTATGCGTCAGCTTGGTGAAATGGTTGTTCAGGAACCCGTTTCAGGAAGTTTTAGCCACTTTGCCTACAAATATTGGGGAAATTTTCCAGGATTTGCTTCAGGGTGGAACTACTGGATTCTCTATATTTTGGTAAGTATGGCGGAACTCACGGCAATAGGACATTATATTCACTTTTGGTGGCCGGATATCCCGCTTTGGGTTTCCAGTTTATTCTTTTTTATTGTAATTAATGCGCTTAATCTTGCTTCTGTAAAGGTGTATGGAGAAACAGAGTTCTGGTTTTCTATCATCAAAGTAGTAGCTATTATAGCCATGATTATCTTCGGAGTATACCTGTTGATAAGTGGTACAGGAGGAGAAAAAGCAAGCATTACCAATTTATGGAATGATGGCGGATTCTTCCCAAAAGGATTATTTAACAAAACAGAAAACGGATATTCAGGATTGTTTGCCGCAATGGCCATGATCATGTTCTCTTTTGGAGGACTGGAACTTATCGGAATTACAGCTGCAGAAGCTAAAAATCCGGAAAAAACCATTCCACAGGCTACCAACCAGGTGATCTACAGAATCCTTATTTTCTATGTTGGAGCTTTGGTGATCTTATTTTCATTAAGCCCCTGGAGAGATATTACAGAAGGTTCCAGTCCGTTTGTAATGGTGTTTCAGAATCTGAACGGCCTTGAATTCAGCCTTTTTGGTAAAGTGATTCAGTTCAATACATTGATTGCTAATGTGCTTAACCTGATTGTTTTAACCGCAGCATTATCAGTGTATAATAGTAGTGTTTACAGTAACAGCAGAATGCTTTTCGGATTGGCTCAACAGGGGAATGCCCCGAAATTCCTGAAAAAACTGAATAAAAACTCTGTTCCTATCAATGCTATTCTTATTTCATCATGCTTTGCCGGGATATGTATTATCATTAATAAATTAGTGCCGGAAAAAGCTTTTGAATACTTAATGGCTTTAGTAGTATCTACTTTGATCATCAACTGGCTGATGATATGCTATACCCATCTGAAGTTTAAAAAATCAATAAATGCATCAGGAATTCATTCAAAATTCTCTTCTATATTTTATCCTGTATCCAATTATATCTGTATTGCCTTTCTGGTTCTGATATTAGGATTAATGAGTATCACAGGAATGGAAATTCAGGTGATTCTGATTCCGGTATGGATTGGCTTTTTGTTTATTATGTACAGATTGTACAAAACGAAGTAAGTTATAAAAAACTACATCTGAAAAGGTGGAATCATTTGATTTTCACCTTTTTTATTTCTGAAAATTCTGGAGGATATTTTTTTAAGTTGAGAAAAATTAAAAATTTTCATAGGATACTATCACATATTTTTAGCATATTTTCGTATCTTGGTAAGAGGTTGTATTTCAAATTCAGGTGAAAATTTAATCTGTTTGAATGCCCGCGGATAAGCCGAAAGCCGTTAAAAAAAAGTAGGCAGGACCAAAAAAGACACCTATGGCCAATTTATTTCAAACCCTTACCAACACCGTAAAACATTGGTACATCCCATTAATCTTCGGAATTATATTTCTGATCTGTGGTTTCTATGTATTCAGTGTACCGCTTGCAACGTATGTTACACTTTCCATTTTTTTCAGTGTTTCATTTTTATTTTCAGGAATTACGGAAATATTCTTTTCCTTACAGAACAGTAAATCCCTGCAGGGTTGGGGCTGGTTTCTGGTAAGTGGGTTATTAACTACAGCGATAGGAGTTTATCTCATCGCAAATCCTCAGATTTCAATGACTGTGCTGCCGTTTGTTATAGGATTCACTTTACTGTTTCGTTCCTTTCAATTATTAGGTTTTGCATTCGATCTGAGAAGTATGAGGATAATGAGCTGGGGAAATGTAGCGTTAGCCAGTGTCGGAGGAATTATATTTTCTCTATTGTTGATTTTTAATCCGGTGTTTACAGGAATTTCATTAGTTACCCTTACTGGTGTTTCTTTTATTTTCATGGGAATAGCTTCCATTATGCTGGCCCTGGATTTAAGAAAAATTAAAAAAATCCCCGGAAAAGTAAGTCAGGAATTAAGAGACAGAATCAAATCTATACAGGAGGAAATTGATGATCTTAAAAGATAATAAAGTAAATTACTTCTAAGTATAAAGGCCTTGTAAAAAGGTCTTTTTTTATTTTTAAAGAATAAAAGAATTACCAGAACAAAAGTTACAGAAAGGTCATGGATCTTAATAATCATTAAAAAATATCTGAATGGAAAAACAAAAAGTGAAATTAAATATCGCAGAGTTAAAAAAACTTCTTAATATTCTACTTGTACATTTAAATAAACAGAATAATACAGCTTTTGTGGAATTTGAAAAAGATTTATACTGGAATATAACAGACGAAGAATTATACGATCCTTATAAAGATCCAATAGATCTTACGATAGGAAGCTTAGTAGAAGATTGGTTGTTTTTACAGAAAGTTGCGAAAGATGAGCGGGAAATATTACACTATGATTTTTATAAATTAGGATCTATTCTAAAATTCCTTGGGAGTAAAAGATTGATTGATAAATAGTGTACTTTGTTCTATGGAATAAAAACAAAAACCATCCTTAAAGAAGGATGGTTTGTAGACCCACAGGGATTCGAACCCCGACTGACGGTACCAAAAACCGGAGTGCTACCGTTACACTATAGGTCTGCTTTATTTTGGTTTTGCAAATTTATATATTTTTTTCTTATTTACAAATATCTTCTTTCAATTTTCTGCTGTTTGTATAAAAAAATAGATTTTAATCCCATGGCAATTGATGTATGAATAAAAAACAAAAACCATCCTTAAAGAAGGATGGTTTGTAGACCCACAGGGATTCGAACCCCGAATGACGGTACCAAAAACCGGAGTGTTACCGTTACACTATAGGTCTGTTTTATTTTGGTGGTGCAAATTTACAGCTTTTTTCTTTACATACAAGAATTTTTTGAATTTTTTTTTAAATTTACTGTGGATTTTATTTACGGAAAATATGCTGATAGACTTCAATAATCTCAATATTAATAAATTATCGTTCCATACGGAATTTGAAAAAAAAGTTAAAATTTTTCTTGAAGAGTGGTTTTCAGAAAAAGCGGGAGTGAATGTCCAGACTTCAGGCTCTACAGGAGTACCAAAAATTTTTGAAATTGAGAAAAAGAAAATGGGCAATTCTGCAGTAATGACCTGTAACTTTTTGGGATTAAAAAAAGGAGATACTGCATTACTCTGCCTGCCTGTAGAATATATTTCAGGAAAAATGATGATTGTCCGTTCCATAGCAAGAGAGTTGAAGTTAAGAGTTACAGAGCCCTCTCTAAAACCTGTTGAAAATTTAGAAGAAGAAATAGATTTTTGTGCGATGACACCGCTTCAGGTAGAAAATTCATTGGAAAAACTTCATCTGATCAAAAATCTGATCATTGGTGGTGCAGCCGTTTCAGAAAGTTTGAAAAATAAAATTCTACAGATGAACCTTAGTGTTTCAAACCGTATTTTTGAAACCTATGGAATGTCAGAAACGCTTTCCCATATTGGCTTAAAGCAATTGATGCCCGAGCAGGAAGATTATTTTACCGTTTTTGAAAATGTATCCATCTCTTTGGATGAAAGAGGATGTCTGAAAATCTTTGCTCCTGATTTAAATGCTGAAGTACTACAAACTAATGATTTAGTTGATATTAGAAACGAGAAACAGTTTAAATTTCTGGGAAGAATTGACAATGTGATCAACTCCGGAGGAGCAAAAATTTTTCCTGAAGCTCTTGAGGCCCTGGTGAAAAAGGAAATACCAAATGAAGCTATATTTATCGGTTTGCCGGATGAAAGTTTGGGTCAGAAATTGATACTGATTATAGAAGGAAATCAATCAGATGAGGTCATAAAGAAAATTTCATATATACCATTTGAGAAAAACTTCCATAAGCCCAAAGAAATTATTTTCATCAGTGAAATTCCGAGAACGCCCAATGGGAAAATAAACAGATTGGAATTGTATAAAATATTTAGTTAAAAAAATGAAAGACTTTTCAAAAGAACTCAGTTTCAAAACTTCCCGCAGCAGTGGGGCAGGAGGGCAGAATGTCAACAAAGTAGAGACTGCTGTTACCGTACTTTGGAAAGTAGATGCATCAGAGTTTTTCAATGAGGATCAAAAAGTATTGATTCAGGATAAACTGAAAAACAGGATCAATGCAGAGGGCTTTTTATTCCTCACGGTTTCCGAAAGCAGAACCCAGCTGATGAATAAAAATAAAGCCATTGAAAAAATAACTGAAATTGTAAACAAAGCCCTTATTGTTCCGAAGAAAAGAACTGCAACAAAACCTTCAAGAGCTCAGAAACAAAAGAGACTTGATGGCAAGAAAAAATTATCTGATAAAAAAGAAAACAGGCGCTTCAAATTTTAGCTTGTTTCTCACGGAGAAAATTTTAATTTTGCCGGAAACTTTAAAACCATGATAAAAAAACTAATTTTATTGGGAACTATTTCGAGTTCTTTATTTTCTTTTGCACAGGAAAAAATAACCATCATACCGGCTGTAGGGTATGCATGGAGAGTAGCTAAAACAGCACCTGGGCTTTCCATGGCAGAAAAAAATTACGTTAAAGGATTGAAAAACGGAATCCATTTTGAAATTGCTGCTTATTATAATTTGAAAAATATTGGGATTGGTGCTAAATTTTCCAACTATAATGCTTCCAGCAGCGGTGTACTGAGCGGATACAATATGAATGGACAGGCTGTCACAGCTTCTATAAGCACTAAAGATAATATTACATTCTTTGGACCTTCCGTTATGTTTTCCAATTATACTAAACCTACAAACCATAAACTTGTCGCTGATGTATCTCTTGGAGTGATTACCTACACTACAAAAACAGCAGCTGTAAAAGGTACAGGTTCCAACCTTGGTCTGGAACTGGGGGCAGCCTACCAATATGCAGTTTCTAAAAACTTTATGATAGGTCCTAAGTTGGGAATTACGGCAGGAACATTGAGTAAAATAAAAGTGAATGGACAGACCGTTGATCTTAATGATGACCAGAAAGAAGGTCTGACAAGAGTTTCTTTAAGCGCTGCCGCTACATTCCGTTTTTAAATTACTATCTTTGTAAGGATTACAAATAATCTCATAATAATGGCAGCAACAATCTCTTTCTCGGCAGAACGCAGGCAATCAGGATTGTTGCTGTCATTACTTTATCTGCACACAGATTCTTTTCTGAAAAGTTCTAAGGACTTTATCAATTAAGCCCTGTCAGGATCCAAGACAGGGAATTATTCCGGATTTTATTTATTGCTTTTTTGCGGTTTTCTATAGAAGAAGGCTGTTGTATGCCTAGATTCTACATTGGGTCGTCAGGGAATAACTGCATTTTAATTTTAAAAAAATAACAAAATGTCCAATCATATTATTGTAACCACCGGAATTTATGATGCTATAAAAGATACACTCAGAAGAAAAAAAGTGAGCATCAGAGAAGAAAAAAGACTTACAGAAGAACTTAGAAATGCAAAACAGGTATTGAGAAGAGATCTGCCTGCTGATATTGTAACAGTTGAAAGGAAAGTAACTTTAAAAGACCATACCTTAGATTTTGAACACGAATATATTTTTGTGCCGTCTACCAAAGCAAAACTTAAAAAAAATAAACATTCCATATTATCCGATATTGCTCTTGCAGTAGTAGGATATAAAGTAGGAGATGTTATCAACTGGCCATTCAGAGACGGAGAAAGAAAAATTGAAATTCTGAAAGTAGAAGCCTGGGAGGGATAACCTTTGTTGAATGATATTAAGTTGAATTACAATGAAAGCGTGGCTTATTTGAGCTGCGCTTTTTGTTGACTATTTTGGAAACGCAAAGGCGCAAGGATTTTATCTCCAATAAAATTGAAACTGTTGAATATATAGACTTTGCTGAAAATCTAATATTGAGCGAAGTCGAAATGTTCTTGCACCTTTTTTAGAAATACCCGCAGTGTTTGGAACTCTTACGTCTTTGTGTTTTCCACAAAACAGCTTTAGCATTTAACAAATGATAAAAAAAGACTCCTCCGTTACACTTTCTTTAAGTGCTTTGACTGCATTCCGTTTTTAAGTTTTATCTTTGCAAAAATTAAAAAAATGAGCAAACCGATAACTGAATTCATAGAAAAGTATTACCTGCACTTCAACGCAGCTGCATTGGTGGATGCTTCTAAAGGATATGTTGCACATCTTAAAGATGGCGGAAAAATGATGATTACTTTGGCTGGAGCAATGTCTACTGCTGAATTAGGGAAGATTCTTGCTGAAATGATCCGTCAGGGAAAAGTAGATTTTATCTCTTGTACAGGGGCTAACCTTGAAGAAGATTTAATGAACCTTGTAGCACACTCTCACTATGAAAGAGTTCCTCATTACAGAGATTTGACTGCTCAGGATGAGTGGGATCTTTTAGAAAGAGGTCTGAACAGAGTTACAGATACTTGTATCCCTGAAGAAGAAGCTTTCAGAAGATTACAAAAACATATCGTTGAGATCTGGAAAGATGCTGAAGCTAAAGGAGAAAGATATTTCCCTCACGAATTCATGTACAAAATGATCCTTTCAGGAGTATTGGAGCAGTATTATGAGATTCCTAGAGAAAACTCCTGGATGATTGCTGCTGCAGAAGCTAATTTACCAATCGTAGTACCGGGATGGGAAGATTCTACAATGGGTAATATCTTCGCTTCTTACTGTATCAAAGGGGAGCTTAAGGCTACTACAATGAAATCAGGAATTGAATATATGACTTACCTTGCTGACTGGTATACTAAAAATTCAGGAGGAAAAGGAGTAGGATTCTTCCAGATTGGTGGAGGTATCGCAGGAGATTTCCCTATCTGTGTAGTGCCAATGTTATATCAGGATATGGAAATGCATGACATTCCTTTCTGGTCTTATTTCTGCCAGATTTCAGACTCTACAACATCTTACGGGTCATATTCAGGAGCTGTTCCAAATGAAAAAATCACTTGGGGCAAACTTGATATCACTACACCGAAATTTATCGTTGAAAGTGATGCAACCATCTGTGCACCATTGATGTTCTCTTATATCTTAGAAAACGCTTAAGCATAAAATTCTCATCAGAGATTACCATACAGCGCTCCAATTCATTTGGAGCGCTTTTTTATTTTAGTATTTAGAAATAGATTTGTTTTAATAATTCAAATTATTTAACCATTAAGAAAATGAAGAGAATAAGAAAAATTAAGTTTCATCTTTGATGAAAAATAAAACACACAGCTAAAAAAAATAGCTTTAGCTATTCTCTTAATATTCTTAAAAACTTAAATGGCCTTAATGGTTCAAATAAATAATGATATACAATTTTATCGGAGATAAAATCTTTGCGCCTTAAAGCATGAATCATGTCAGAAAGACTAGCGCCTTTGCATTTTCCAAAATTCCCCACAGACATCTGTAGCCAAAGACATTCATATTCAGAAAAATCAATCCAAAGAATTCACCAGCACAAAATAACGATATGCCAGAATACCTTTTTCAATCTTAGTAAGATGGTTAGGATCTTTATTACTCAGCTTAGGAAGAACTTTTTTATTAACGGAATTCAACAGCCTGAAAAATGATTTTTTCATATCTTTATCTTTTAATGAAACATCATTGAGCTTAGGAGAGTTCAAAAATGATGCAAAAAAGAAAGCTTGCTAAAAAATAACAATTTGATATGGACGAAATTTTCAAACAACAGGTATATGAAGTAGCAAGGCTTATTCCCAAAGGAAGAGTTTCTACGTATGGTGCCATCGCAAAAGCAGTTGGCTATCCAAATCATTCCAGACATGTAGGAAAAGCCATGGGTGGTTGTCCGAAAGATGTGCCTGCTCACCGTGTTATATCAAGCTCAGGAATTTTATCTGTTCCGGAATTTCAGCCTAAGCTGGAAGCAGAAGGAATTACTGTGGAAAATCTTAGAATAAAAAATTTCAAAAAACTGTTCTGGGATCCGTTGGCTGAATTGTAAATTTTAATTTTCGGAAACAATAATTTTTTAATGCAGAGTTTCTATCTATAAGCTGTACTATTTTTAAGGGAGCAAAGAAGGGAATCAATTTCATTGATTTTTTTAAGTGAACGTATTACCCTAAAGCTTCATCAGCGACAAAGTCGCACCTCTTCGCTTCCTAAAATAGAACCCTCGAGTCATTAATTCTTTGCGTTGGAAAATATTATAAAAAAATGTCACTCCATAATTGAATATGAGTGACACCAATATTTTTAAAGTTTCAAACCGTATTATTTTTTTCTGCTTGGGAGACCTTTCAGTTCTTCTTTAAGTCTTTCATTTTCTTCTTTTAATAAAGCAATATAGTTTTGTAGGTTTTCAATAATATCTCCCGGAATATTATCATAGTTATTCAGACTATTAATAACTCCTGCAGAAGAAGATCTGTCATTAAATACAGGATGGTTATTATTAATTACTACTGTAGCTTCCTCTTCTTCGTAAATGTCCTCAATGGGTACATCCAGAAAACGGGCAAGTTTGTCCCATTCATCTTTTACGATCCTCACATCACCGCTTTCTTTTCTGCTGTAATTAGATACATCTGTTGCGATAAAGTCCGCTACCTGCTGTTGAGTATAGCCTTTTTGCTTTCTGATGACGCGTAATTTTTCTTTTTGCATGACCGACATTTTATACAAAAATGGCAAAAAAGCAGAAGCTATACAATAGAAAACGAATAAAATATAGAGTAAAGTAATGAAGATTAAGAGAAAAGAAGGGACAGGTTTATAATATTCAGTTTATTTAAATTAGTTGTTGATGATTTTTAGATTGTTGGAAAACGCAAAGGCGCAAAGAGTTTCATTTATTAAATTTTCTCGCAGATCACACAGATTATGCAGATTTTTATTAGTATCTGCGTAATCTGCAAAATCAGCGTGAAATAGAAAATAAAATATACAGTACACAATTTTATCGCAGATAAAATCCTTGCGCCTTAAAGCATGAAGCTTGTGAGAAAAGCTTGCGTCTTTGCGCTTCCCCAACATGCTCAAATAAAAAAAGACTGCTTCAAAACGAAACAGTCTCTTGTATGTTATTTTTCAAGTTGCTTATAGCTTTTCTGTATAAAATCTGTCAGGTCTTTTCCTTTCAGTAAGTTTTGTGAAAGCTTGGCAAGATCCAAAGCGTATTTGATTAAACTTTCCTTCTCTTCCGTATTCTCAGTCTTTAAAATCTGATTAGAAAGTTCACTGTTGGAATTCACTACAAGATTGTACATCTCCGGGAAACCTCCCATTCCAAACATACCGCCACCGCCTGTCGCCTGCATTTCTTTCATTCTTCTCATGAACTCAGGTTGGGTAATAGTGAATGGAGCATCATTGCTGTCAAGATCTTCAAGCTGAACTGTAAATTTAGAATCCTGAATAGCTTCTTCTACATTCTTTTTCAAGGATTCTTTTTCAGTTTCGCTCAGTTTTGAAATTGCCGGCTCATCTTTTTTGATCAGGTTATTCACGTGATCTGCATCTACTCTTGCAAAAGAGATATTTTCTTTTGAAGTTTCCAGCTTTTGGATAACGTGTGGAGTGATAGGAGAGTCTAATAACAGAACTTCATATCCTTTATCCTTTGCAGACTGGATGTAGCTGTGTTGTTCATCAGCATTGGTAGCATATAGTACAACCAGTTTATTGTCTTTATCCGTTTGTATAGGCTTGATTTTCTCAACCAATTCATCCCAAAGGAAATATTTTCCGTCTGTAGTAGGATATAAGGTAAACTTATCAGCTTTGTCAGCAAATTTTTCTTCCGTAACAATTCCATACTCGATTACGATCTTAATGTCGTTCCATTTTTTCTCGTAGTCTTCACGGTTTTCGTTGATTAAAGAAGCCATTTTGTCGGCTACTTTTTTCGTGATGTAAGATGAAATTTTCTTTACAGCACCATCTGCCTGAAGATAAGAACGGGAAACGTTCAATGGAATATCCGGAGAATCAATAACTCCTCTCAGAAGCATCAGGAAATCCGGAACAATTCCTTTTACTTCGTCCGTTACGAATACCTGGTTTTGATATAATTGAATTTTGTCTTTCTCAATATTCAGGTTGTTGCTCAGTTTCGGGAAGAAAAGAACTCCCGTAAGGTTGAATGGATAGTCAACATTCAGGTGAATATTGAATAAAGGCTCCTCAAACTGCATTGGGTACAGCTCGTGGTAGAACTTCATATAATCCTCGTTGGTCAGTTCACTTGGAGCAATCGTCCATGCCGGTACTGGATTGTTGATGATATTGTCTACCTCTTCCGTTTCAGCTACTGCATCTTCAGGAGCGTCTTCCGGTAATGGAAGTGTATGTGTTTTTGTCCCGAATTTGATCGGAACAGGCATAAATTTGTTATACTTTAATAACAGTTCACGGATTTTTCCTTCTTCTAAAAATTCTACAGAATCTTCAGCAATATGAAGAATGATCTCAGTTCCTCTATCGGTTTTATCAGTAGTTTCTTCAAGAGTGAACTCCGGGCTTCCATCGCAGATCCAACGTACAGCCGGTTCATCTTTATAAGACTTTGTAAGAATTTCTACTTTTTCAGCAACCATAAATGCAGAGTAGAATCCAAGACCGAAATGTCCGATAATCCCTGAATCCTTTGCAGAATCTTTATATTTCTCCAAAAACTCCTCAGCCCCTGAGAAAGCAACCTGGTTGATATATTTTTCAACTTCTTCACCTGTCATCCCAATACCCTGGTCGATAATGCGTAAAGTTTTCTGGTCTTTGTCAATCTTTACTTCAAGTTTCGGATTTCCATATTCCACTTTCGCTTCTCCGATGCTGGTTAAATGTTTTAATTTTAAAGTGGCATCCGTTGCATTGGAGATCAATTCTCTTAAGAATATTTCGTGGTCACTGTAAAGAAATTTTTTGATAAGCGGGAAAATGTTTTCCACAGATACATTAATATTTCCTTTAGTCATCATATTTAGATTTTTAATTTTTAAATTCTTTCTCAAAAAAAATACCATATAGCAGAAAGTGACAGAATGGCATTTTTTACTTGAAACAGGCTCATCGTGTGAATTTGTCGAAGAAATACCTTACTTTTAATTCTTAAAATATTTTAAAAATGAAGTTGAAATGTACAGTTTTTATTCTGCTCATGATGACCTGTTGGGTCTATGCACAGAAAAAGCCTTTAGACCATTCTGTTTACGACAGCTGGCAAAATATTGGGGCAAGAAAAATCTCAAATGACGGAAAATGGATTGCCTATTCTGTGGATGCTCAGGAAGGAAATGCTAACCTTTCTTTATATTCCGTTAAAAATAAAACATCAAAGAAGTTTGCAAGAGGAACAAAAGTAGATTTTACGAATGATTCCAGGTTTGCTGTCTTTCAAATCCGTCCTCAGTATAAAGACATAAAAGCAGTAAAAGATAAAAAGCTTAAGAAAAACAAATTAACAAAAGACAGCCTTGCAATTGTTGATTTTTTACATGATAAAACAGAGAAAATCCCGAATGTGAAATCATTTAAAATTCCTGAAAAAGCGGGTTCTTATGTTGCTTATCTTCTGGAAAATACAAAAGATAAATCTTCGGATGATGCTTCAGATAAAGAAGATGGAGACGAAAATAAAGATGAAGATAAAAATGTAAAGCCTTTGCAGCTGATTGTGCGAAATCTTTTAGATGGAAAAACTACAGAATATGATAATGTAGTCCGCTATGAATTCAGTAAAAATGGGAAACAGCTTGTTTTTGTAACTAAAAAGCCGGAAGAAAAGAAAGATAAAAAAGAAGGAAAGGATTCAGCAGATGAAAAATCTGCGGACAAAAAAGATACAGATAAATCAAAACCTAAGAAATATGCACTTCAGACCGTACAGGTTGTAGATCTGCAAAAAGGAACTGTTACTAAGATTTCAGAAATGGAAGGCGATTTTTCACAATTGTCTTTTGATGAAGAGGGAAATCAGCTGGCATATGTGGGAACTTCTTCTGCACAAAATGATTTGGTGAAATTATATCAGTTGTATTACTTTAATTTTAAAGGAAATAAAAAGGAAACTATTACCAATGAAAATGCACAGATGAAGAAGAATTGGGTGGTTTCTGAAAACCGTTTACCGTTATTCAGCAAAAATGGAAAGCAGCTGTATTTCGGTGTTGCTCCAAAGCCTGTTGCAAAAGATACAGCAATGATCGCGAATGACCATGCCGTTGTAGATATCTGGAATTATAAAGATGATTATCTGCAAACGGTACAACTTAAAGAATTGAAAAATGATTTAAAAAAATCTTATGCTGCAGTAATGCAGACGGAAAAACCGGATTTCTTCAGAAATATAGATGGTGAAGATTTGGATACTTTAAGACTGGTAAATGAAGGAAATGCTGAATTTGCGCTTGGTATTACAAGTTTGAACAACCGTATTTCTTCACAGTGGGAAGGAGCAACAAAGAAAACGTATTTCCTGATTGATAATAAAACAGGGGAAAGAACGGAAATTATTCAGAATCTGAATGGAGCAGCGGTTGTTTCTCCACTCGGGAAATTCGTAGTGATTTTTGACAGAGAAAAAGGGAAGTGGCTCAGCTATAATGTGAAGACAAAACAAACACTTCCATTGAGCAGCGGATTGCCTGTTTCTTTTGTGGATGAAGAATTTGATATGCCGGATTTTCCAAATTCTTATGGTATTGCATCCTGGACAGATAATGATGAATCTGTGATTATCAGAGACCGTTACGATCTTTGGGAGTTTTTCCTGAATGGTTCAAAAAAGCCGAGAAATATCACCAATGGATTTGGGCGTAAGCATAAAATAACATTTGACACTTACGATTTAGATAAAGATATTAAAAGCTTGAACCGAAAATCAGCTATTTATTTATCAGCATTTGATAATACATCCAAAGCGAATGGAATTTTTAAAACATCTATCCAGTCGGGTTCAGATCCGGTAAAAATCCAGATGGAAGATGTGTGGGGATACAGAAGTCTTCAAAAAGCAAAAAATGCTGAAGAATATATATTAGTAAAAGAATCCTACACTGATTCTCCCAACATTTTTGCAGCATCTGATTTCTCAGAACAGCAAAAGCTGAGTGATACCAATCCGCAGCAAAAGCAATATAACTGGAGCACAGATGAACTGATACACTGGACAACACCAAAAGAGCATACTTCTACAGGAATTTTATACAAACCGGAAAATTTCGATCCGAATAAAAAATATCCTATGATTGTCTATTTCTATGAAAAACTTTCGGATAATCTGAACCGTTATGTTGCGCCAGCTCCTACACCTTCAAGATTGAATATTTCTTATTTTGTGAGCAACGGGTATCTGGTTTTTACTCCTGATATTTCTTACACAGACGGCTTCCCTGGGGAATCTGCAATGGAATACATTAATTCCGGAGTTGAAAAATTAAAACAAAATTCCTGGGTAGATGGTGCTAAAATCGGAATTCAGGGACAAAGCTGGGGTGGTTATCAGGTAGCCTATCTTATTGCTCATACCAATATGTATGCTGCCGCGTGGAGTGGTGCTCCTGTTGTCAACATGACTTCTGCATATGGAGGAATCCGATGGACATCGGGGATGAACAGACAGTTTCAGTATGAAAAATCACAAAGCAGATTAGGAAAAAATCTATGGGAAGCACCGGATCTTTATATTAAAAATTCACCGCTTTTTACCATTGATAAAGTACAGACTCCGGTAGTTATTATGAGTAATGATAAAGATGGTGCAGTGCCATGGTATCAGGGAATTGAAATGTTTACCGCATTACGCCGCCTTGGAAAACCGGTATGGCTTCTGAACTATAACGGTGATGATCATAATCTGGTAAAACGCCAGAACAGAAAGGATATTCAAATCCGTGAACAGCAGTTTTTTGATTACTATCTTAAAGATGCTAAAGCTCCGGTCTGGATGACGAAAGGTATTCCGGCCACCCAAAAAGGAAAAGATTGGGGATTTGAGCTGACAGACGATAAGCCTAATTAATATGAACCCGGCGGAGCCAAAGGCTCCGCCGGGTTTTTTTATACTTCTCAAAAAAATATATCACAAAACATAAACTGACACAATGGCATTTTTTTTATGATGGGTCTGTTGGGCACTTTTATTATATTTACCGCCAATTATAAATAACAGTATGGGAATCTTTGATTTTTTTAAGAAGAAAAACAACAATCAGGAAAATGTAAGTACTTTGGTTCAGGAAATGGAAATGCCGGAGGAAAAAGTAGTACAGGAAGTGGCGGAAGAAGTGGTGGAAACAATACCGGAAATCCCCTCATCACAAGTGGAAGAGCCAAAGACAGTAAATAAGGAATTTGAAAAAATCAAAATTTATAATGATTATATAGTCTATTCTATAGCGCTGCAGCTAAGAGGAGAATATACACCTATTTCGGCTTTTGAAAAGGAAAATGGTGAGATAGAAGGCTTTGCTTATATGGTGACAGAAGATGCTTATGCGCTGGCTCCACAACAGGCAATCGCACAAATGGAAGAAAAGTTTGAAAACGAACTTCATGAAGGGAAGATCAAATCTTATATGATTTTGTATCATTCTCAGTTTGATAATAATGGTAATCATAATCCGGCAACAAAAGAGGAAGAATTTAAAGCTATTTCACTTTCTTATCATTTTGAAGGATCTGATAAGGCAAAAACAGGGCTTCCGTATATTTTTGAAAACCAAAATGTCACTTATAAAGGTTTTGCAGAGTTTTCTCACGAAGAAAATAATGAGATCATGAATCATCAGTTGGTGGATGGTAAGGATTATTTCCCGAATACAGAAGGAATTGCTGCTCCTGAAATCACTAACGAAGCAGGAATTATTATAAGAAAATCAAATGTTCATAATCTTGTGAATACCTGGAGTGGTGTTTTTGGTCATGAAAATTTCCAGACTAAAGATTACGGTCAATATCTTACCACTGTTTTAATGCAGTCTACGGTTACAGATTCATCTGATGAAGATAAGAGTAAAACAGAATTTGAAGATGTAAGATTTAAAACGATTGTTACAGATGAATTGAGTACCATAATTCCGGAAGTGAAAACTGATTATGTTTTAGATTTTGAAACAAGATCAATCAGAGAGTGGGAAAATGCGCTGAATTTGCAGGCTATTGTAGCGGGGCCGGCCAGAGAAACTTTTGGAGTTTGGTTCTTTGCTACAGATTATGCTGAAAATAGAAACACTTACATGACCCAGCCTCATCTGAAAGTAAATATCAGTGGAATTGTTTTCATTCTTGACGTTCACACAAACACTGATTTACCTGATGGAACTAAAATGAGTGAAGACTTCACAACGTATGCACCAAGCCAGGATCTTCCTAATTATGCATGTTTTGATTTTATTGCTCAGGTTGTAGACTTTAAGGAAACAGAATTGCTTGAAGATGGCAGCGTTAAAGGATATATCCTGAAGTTAAAACTGATTACGAATGAAGAGAATGAAGATTTCTTCACTATTGATGCTTTTGTTAATAAAGAAAACATGAGATTTGAAACTCCGACAAAAGGAATGAAGGTTACCGGAGCACTTCAGCTTCAAGGTAAAATTGCTGAATAATATAAAAAAATATAAAAACTTAAAAAGAGGTTGTTCCACGGAATAACCTTTTTTTATTTTCTGATTCTTCATTTATTTGCAAGTTAACATAGAACGTTAAAAAATATCTGCATGTAAAAAACGAAAAAGGCAATCCTAAGACTGCCTTTCTATATTTTCTGAAAAATTATTTGTTTTTCATTTCTTCCTTGATCTTGTTCTCCAATTCCTCAGAAAGATCCGGATTGTCTTTTAAAACATCTTTTACAGCATCACGTCCCTGACCAAGTTTGGTCTCTTCGTAGCTGAACCAAGATCCGCTTTTCTTTACGATTCCCATATCTACTGCAGTATCAAGAATTTCACCTACTTTAGAAACTCCTTCACCATACATGATATCGAATTCTGCCTGCTTGAAAGGAGGTGCTACTTTGTTTTTCACAATCTTTACTTTCACACGGCTACCGATAGCCTCATCACCTTGTTTGATAGGCGCGCTGGCTTTTCTGATATCAATTCTTACAGAAGCGTAGAACTTAAGAGCATTACCTCCGGTAGTTGTTTCAGGATTTCCGAACATTACCCCGATCTTTTCTCTCAACTGGTTAATGAAGATCACTGTACATTTTGTTCTTGAAATAGTAGCTGTAAGCTTTCTTAATGCCTGAGACATCAATCTTGCGTGAAGACCCATTTTAGAATCTCCCATTTCACCTTCAATCTCTGCTTTTGGAGTAAGAGCAGCAACAGAGTCAATGACAACAATATCAATAGCTCCTGAACGGATAAGGTTATCTGCAATTTCTAAAGCCTGTTCTCCGTTATCCGGCTGAGAAATGATAAGGTTTTCCAGATCAATTCCTAGTTTCGCAGCATATGTTCTGTCGAAAGCGTGCTCTGCATCAATAAATGCTGCTATACCACCTGCTTTTTGAGCTTCAGCAATAGCATGAAGGGTTAATGTTGTTTTACCTGAAGATTCAGGGCCGTATATTTCAATGATTCTTCCTTTTGGATATCCGCCGATACCTAATGCGATATCTAATCCTAAAGAACCGGAAGGAATTACTTCTATTGTATTGTCTATAGATTCATCACCTAAAGTCATTACTGTTCCCTTTCCGTATGTTTTATCTAATTTGTCAAGCACTAGAGCAAGTGCTTTTTTCTTATCATCAATGTTACTCATCGCTATTAAAATAATTTCTCAAAAATACATAATTTATATATCAAAAACTAATGTTTTTTGTTCCTGAAAACTGTTTTTAGAGTTAAAAAATGATAAAATTTTGCTGCTGATTTTATTCATAACGAAAGAATGGAGGATGAACTGTATAGGAATATTTAAAGATTTTTTTTGTAACTAAAAAATTGCTTATTTATTAATGTAAGGTTTGTTGGAGACCCGCAAAGACGCAAGCTTTTTTAATGATTCTACGCTTTAAGGCGCAAAGATTTTATCGAAGATAAAATTGAATACTGTTAAATTATTTTCTCTATCGCTAATTTTGCTGATTAGGCAGATGTTAATAAAAATCTGCGTAAATAGCTTGATCTTCGAGAAAAATTTATTTTAAGATTTATAATTTCTCTAGCTGAAAATCTTTGATTTTCTTGCGCCTTAAAAGTTTTTGTAACGCATGGGAATTTGTTGCGCCTTTGCGATTTTTAACAGAGGTATTTTAATGGAAATTTGAATTCTTGGTGATATTCAGATAATCTTCCAGTACCTTCATCTGATCCTTATTTCCTCTTTTTATTCTGGAATCACGGCTTACGATTCTGTCATAAATTTTGTTGAAAAGTATCTTTGATTTTGGAAATAAGTTTTTGTTGGGAACTTCCGGGATCTGCAGCCTTTTGCAGACTTCATCATCCAACAGAAACCAGGTACAGCATACGTGTAGATATTTTAAATTTTTCCTTTGGAATTCAAATTTTAAAATTGGATTTTCCAGAGATTCATTCAGCAAAGAATGGGCAAGAAGAACAGAATCTTTATCAGATGGAGGTTGAACAGAAGTCCATAAATAAAAATATTCAGTAGCCTGTTTTTTATTGTCAGGGAGAAGCTGTTCCGGAATTCCCAGAAGATAACCTACGTATTTCCAAAGGTGAAAAATTCCCTGTTCTTCCTCAAGGGAAAAACTATTACCCAATTTTTGAAGGCTGTGAAGAAAGACAAGACTGAAACCGATATACGTTGCCATCATATCCCATGAATTGATGGGCTCACCCCAGTTTTCTGTATCCCAGCCTTTATAATGTTTTTTTATGGAAAGTCTTGCGTAAGAATGGATCAGGCGGGTTTTTATAGCAAATTCATATCCTTTTGCGTGAACTTCCAGTGCATTGTAACGGGTAGCATTTACCCAGAAATCTAATGTTTCCGAAAGACGTTTTACCGCACCCTTTTTTAATGCCTCTGTAACAATAAGGGGTTTGTTGAGGTAAGCGTAGTCATAACCACCGATCAGACAATAATCTCTCAACGAGATCAGAGAATCCAGGTTGCTTCTCATGCAGAGCTCAGCACCGCTTTTGAGTAAATTGTAATCAAGCCATTCAGGAACTTTCTGAGTTTGGGTGAACAGCTTTTTTACACTTTCATGAACTGAATCTGTTTCCGAAACTCCATTTCTGATGTACTGTTCAATTTCCCTGGATGCCTCATGAAATTTTTTAGTAAAATAAACATCTCTTACCACCTCATCACCAATCTCGTCCACATGATGAAAAAAAGGAGCGAATTTTTCAAATTTTTCAAAACTTACTTCTGCTCCGGAAAATTCAATAAGCAGTTTTCCATTTCCACTTTCCCAGAAATCTCTGAAATGAGGAGCATCTTTAAATCGTGGTTGTATCATGTTCATTCCTTTATCTATAAAAGTACAAGTTTTATGCTGAAATTCTTTGGTGAGATTTGTCAGGCTTAGGATGTAGATTTTATAGGTAGCCCCATTCAAACGTTTTCTTGATGAGTTCAGAGCTGTTTCTACAATCGGATTTTCTTAAAATATTTTTTCTGTGAGTACGTACCGTTTCTTCAGAGATATTCAACCGATCGGATATTTCTCCTGTGGAATAGCCTTTTGCAATACAGTTGATAATCTCAACTTCTCTTTTAGTGAAAATGACAGGCGTGGATTCATGAAGTTTACTATGCTCCATCCATTGCATCTGATGAAAATCTTCCCGTCCGTTAATTCCGCAGACTAACACAATATAAGAATTTTGATGAGTAATATGTTCAATATTCGTATGGATATTAACCGCTTGCAAAAGCCTGCCTTTTTCATCTTTATAAGTGTGTAAGGCCTGATGATGGAACAGTTCATAATTACCTTTTGAAGTTCTCATTCTGAAACAGTAGCTGGTTTTCAGTTCCTGCTGGTAATCAAAGCCGTTAATTTCTTTTATTTTTTCTATTGACATTCTTTCAGCTTCCATGACAAATTCTATGTCGTCGGGATGGATGAGGTCTATAATCTCTTTCAGATGTATAGGATATTTATTGAGCCCATGTATTTTCAGAATGTCTTCATGGTGATTGCAGATGGTACTGTCTGCAAAATTAATAACATAATAATAGAACTTTCCCGGCGCGAAGATTTCTCCTATAAGATGTTCAATGACGGGAACGGGTAGTATTCTGTTATCATTCTGTAAAATTTCAGGATAGTCATTCCAGACTTTGGTGAGGGGATGCGGTTTTTTTGCATGAGTCAGGTGTTTTTTCTTCATTGGTTAATGTTTTCTTAAAAATAATAAAATTATGTTAAAAAAATCACCCTTTTGTGGTATTTCGTGTGGTAGGTAAGTATTGTAGCTTTAAATAAAACTAATGACCATTTCAAAAAAACTTTAATCTGAAAATAAATAACCATGAAAACAAAAATTTTATTACTGTTTCTGCTTGGATGGGTGGGGATGGTCTGTGGGCAGGTGAAATTGTTGTCTGAATATGAATCTAAGTATTCTGATGAATCAAGTGCAAAAACACTTATTGGCTTTATTATGACATTAGAAGATAAGGATAAAAGTAATATTTTACAATTAATTAATAATCAAACAGGGCTGGGTGTAGATGATATTAACCAAAAGATTATTGAGAAAAAGGCGTTAAAATATCGACATATTTATTTGGCTGATAGTCAGAAAATTTTTGTGAATCTTAAAAATGATTCGGTTTTTGTTATTAAAGGTATAAATGATAAAACAAAATATTTCCTTCCTAGAATTCCAATTTTTTTAGATGATTCTATTCAAAATATAGATGATGTTATTAAATTTAAATTAGATAGTACCTTTTGTAGTATTAAATATAAATGTACTGAAAGTAGTAAGGGGGCACATGATGGAAAAGCCATTCATGATAGTGTTTTCGTAGATGACCTTAAAACATTGAAAAAAGCAGTTATATTAAATTCAAGCGATAATGTAACAAATAATAGTGCAATAGCATTTACAAGTGGAAATGATACTAAATTAAGTATTGGAGCTAATTTTAGTTATCATAACCATTTATTTTTTAATATTAGTGCATATACTTCAAGTGTAAATAGCGGGTTATTTTATTCTAGTAAATCATGGAAAAAAGATGTTGGAGGCTCCTTTACCCTCAATATTGTAACTTCTTCACCAACAAGGTATTTTAATGAAAAAAAATGTGATGATCTGTACAAGAAAAGGAATAACTATTATAGAGATATCATTATTAATGATTATAATGAATTTAAGGATGATGAAGCGCTTAATGAAGATGAATTGATACTATTGTTAAGTGATATAAAGAAAATAAAAAACAGACTTAATAACACCAAATTAGAAGAAAATGAAAGAATTGAAATGTATGCAAAGATTGAGAGATCTCAAAAAAGAATAGTTGAATTAAAAGAAAAAATGAGACGTTATGAGAAGATAGTTGTTAATCCATACAAGTATATTAATGATAGTATTATAGCATTTGATAAAAGAAATATTAAGGTGCTTAATGGGAGTAGTTTACAATGGTTTAAGGCTACAGTGGATGTCTATAACCAAAACATAGATTTAGATACATCAAAAGTTAATAAAATGATTATAATAGAAAATCAAGTTAGTAACTACCCACGACTAAATCTTAATTTATCGTATAACTGGAATAAACAATTTGGCAAATATTTTTTGAATTTATTTAATTTTCAGGTATTTAGTAATGTCATAATGGGAAATCTATTAGATGCCAATGTGGGTATTGATAAGCCTAATTTAGAACCTATTTTGGAGCAAAAAAATAATGATGCTTTTATAGTGGATAATGGAGGACGAAAATTGGGAAAATATTCTTATTTGAGTAGGGCTTTTTGGACTTTACAATCAGGTCTTCAGTTTTCAATATTTATGACAAATAATTTTGGGTTTACTGTATTGGGTACTCATACTTTTGCCTTACAAAATATGGATTATATGGATTACAGAAACAGATATGCTCTTCAAGGAGGTTTAATCTTCAGAATAAATGATGAAGAAGATGTGAACAAAGCAACTTTTAGAGTGATGGCTGGTGTAGATAATGAACCATATCATACAAGAGCTTTGAAAAATAGTTTCATGGTTAAAGTGAGTATAGGTATTCCTTTCGGGTTATTTATCAAAAGCAAAAAAGAAAAATAAAAACAAAAAAACCTTCCCATCGGGAAGGTTTTATATTACTTATTGCTTATCGCTCATTACTTATTATAAAGAAGCAGCGTGTACAAGCATATCTACTAACTTGTTAGAGTAACCCATTTCGTTGTCATACCAAGAAACAAGTTTCACAAAGTTTGGAGAAAGCATGATACCAGCATCTTTATCGAAGATAGAAGTTCTCTTATCTCCTACGAAGTCCTGAGATACTACTGCATCTTCAGTATATCCAAGGATACCTTTCAATTCACCTTCAGAAGCAGCTTTGATTACTGAACAGATCTCTTCATAAGAAGCAGCTTTGTCAATTCTTACTGTTAAATCTACTACAGAAACGTCAACAGTTGGTACTCTGAAAGACATACCTGTTAGTTTTCCGTTCAAAGAAGGGATTACTTTTCCTACTGCTTTAGCAGCACCTGTAGAAGAAGGGATGATATTGTTCAGAGCAGCTCTACCACCTCTCCAGTCTTTTACTGAAGGACCGTCAACAGTCTTTTGAGTAGCTGTTGTAGCGTGTACAGTTGTCATTAAACCTTCTACGATTCCGAAGTTATCGTGGATCACTTTAGCTAAAGGAGCTAAACAGTTTGTAGTACAAGAAGCGTTTGACAAGATTTTGATATCATCAGTAAGTTCCTTGTGGTTTACACCCATTACGAACATTGGAGTATCATCTTTAGAAGGAGCAGAAAGGATTACTTTCTTAGCACCAGCGTTGATGTGAGCCTGAGCAGTATCTTTAGATAAGAAAAGACCTGTAGATTCTACGATATAGTCAGCACCAATTTCATTCCACTTTAGGTTGTTAGGATCTCTTTCAGCAGTTACTCTGATTCTTTTCCCGTTTACTACAAGATCATTTCCTTCTACAGAAACTTCACCTGGGAAAATACCGTGTACAGAGTCATATTTTAACATGTAAGCCATGTATTCTGCATTGATTAGGTCATTGATTCCTACAACTTCAATGTTGTCTCTTTCAGTCATTGCTCTGAAAACAAGACGTCCAATTCTACCAAAACCGTTGATACCTACTTTAATTGTTGACATAATAGTTTGTTTTTATTAGATTATAAAAATAATTAGATTGCTAAAATTTCTGAAATCAGTAAAAGATCTTTATTGATTTCGTTATGTTTTTTAATGGCTTCTTCAATCGGTGTATACGTCAGATCGTTAGAACGCATTCCTGCCATTACATTGGTTTGTCCTTCCATTAATCCTGTTACGGCGCCATAGCCTAGTCTGCTTGCCAAAACCCTGTCTGCACAGCTTGGAGAACCTCCTCTCTGCATGTGCCCCAAAATGGCTACACGAATGTCATAATCAGGGAATGTCTGCTTTGTTTTTTCGGCAAGTTCATATACGTTGGCAAGTTTTTCACCCTCTGCAACCACCACAATGCTTGATGCCTTTCCGGTTTTTTCAGCATCTCTGAATTTCGTGAAAAGCTCATCAATACTGTCTTTTTTCTCAGGAATTAAAATATCCAAAGCTCCAGTTGCCAATCCACTGTTTAATGCAATAAAACCGGCATCACGACCCATTACCTCTACAAAGAAAACTCTGTTGTGGGAAGTTGCTGTGTCACGGATTTTATCAATGGCATCCATTGCAGTATTCAAAGCAGTGTCGTATCCGATGGTATTATCAGTTCCGAAAATATCATTGTCGATTGTTCCAGGAACACCGATTACTCTGATTCCGAATTCTTCATTAAAGATTTTTGCACCGGTGAAAGTTCCGTCTCCACCAATACAAACCAATCCGTCTATTCCAAGCTTTACGCAATTGTCATAAGCTTTCTGGCGGCCTTCTTTTGTTCTGAATTCAGCAGATCTGGCAGACTTTAGAATTGTTCCACCCTGGTTGATTATATTTTTTACGGAACGGGCTCCCATTTTCAGGAAATCATTGTTGATAAGACCGTTGTAGCCTTCTCTCACCCCGTAGCATTCGATATTATAGTAATTGGCGGTTCTTACTACCGCTCTTAACGCCGCATTCATACCCGGAGAGTCACCTCCTGAAGTAAGAACTGCAATCTTTTTTACAGCACTCTCTTTCATCAAGAAAAAAATTTCGAACACAAATTTACAAAAACAAGTTCAGATTATCGTAGTAACTTTCCAATAGTTTTGAATATAAATTATTAAAAGCTTCTGAAGTTTGTAGGTTTAAAAAAATATCGTGCAGTTTTAGTTTCCTTAGCATCGATATCTAGATCATACCATGGTGTAAAATAAGGATCAAAAGGATTGGAGAGTAAATGAATAGATTGTGCAGGCGTAAATCCTTCGCTCAACAAAAACAATCTTTTCCCTTCTTTATTCTTACAGACACCAGAAATAAAAACAATATGTCCTGGACTTCCCGGTGTAATCAGAATATCTCCGGTTTTCAGATCAGAATTTTTTGCAACAGGTTTTGTTTCTTTATTTAATGAAATCGTTCCTGCATAATTAAAGATCAGATCCAGATAATTTCTGAAACTCTGATAAGAATCATCAAAAGCAGCAGTTTTTCTAAAGCTCACCGAATTTCTTTTGACAAAAGCTCTCGTCCCGTTTTTATAGTCATTCCAGCTGAGAAGATCACCGCTGGTAAAATGAAATTTGATTTCGTCAAACTTTTTCACTTTATAAAGATACTCAGCTCTCATACGGATGGCAGCATCAGCACATTGCTGAAGGTCTTTAGTTCCTGTATCAATGTCAAAAACAGCTTCATGAAGATGCTGGGTAGAAATAGGATTACCATCATATTTCAGAATCTGACTTTCATAAGGTTTCAGCTTAAAGTTTTCAATAAAATATCCGAAAGAACCAGATTTTTCTTCACTCCACTCATAGCCTTCAGGAGGAGAAAATCTTTCACGGATGGTATTTTTATCTTTATGGATTTTTAAAGCATTTTCTGCAATTAAGTGCTCATTCTTATCCGGTTCAGCCAGTAAACGGTCTGATAATTTTTCTTTCGTACAGTTGGTAAGAATAAGAAGCGCTGTGATTCCCGTGATGATTTTTTTCATGCGTTTTTTAGTTAACACAAATATCTTTTTTTTCCACGTACCAGCAAATAAAGTTCTGAAAATCTGTAATATTTAACTTATTCTTTACACTTTTTCATTTTCAGGAATCAGTAATTTACCCCAATCATTCAGCTGCCAAAGAATCTTCACCAGTTGTTCACCCAGTGGTGTCAATGTATATTCAACCCTTGGAGGAAGCTCATTAAATGACTGTTTCGTTAAAATACCGTCATCTATCATTTCAGACAATTGTTGATTCAAAACTCTCCGGTCAACTTTAGCGATACCACGTAGGAATTCACTCGGACGTTTTTTTCCTTCATTGATCTGCCAAACGATAGGAATTTTCCATTTTCCACTGATGGTATTCACTGCGACTTCCAACGGGCAAATTTTATTTTCTTCAGCTCTCTCCTTTGTTTCCATAAAATTGACTTTTTTATCCCTATGGGTGAAAAATATGCGGTATTGCCTATTATTAAAGGCTTTTACATCTTTGTAAAAATAATAAAAAACAATGAATACACTGGCAATGGAGATTGAGCAATTGAACTGTGAACTTTCGTCACAGCTTCCAAAAGAAATGTTGGATGCATTCGTACATTCTATTGAAGATTTAAAAACAAAAAATATAGGACAGAACAGTATTCAGATCGGCGATAAAATACCGGGGTTTTCTATACCCAATGCAGTCGGCAAAAAGGTAGACTCACAGGAAATCCTTAAAAATGGAAAAATAATTCTGGCTTTTTATAGAGGAAGCTGGTGTCCTTACTGTAATCTGGAATTGAAGTTTTTGCAGGATAATCTTTCAAGAATAAAAGAAAAAAATGCTGTTTTAGTCGCCATTTCTCCTCAAAGTCCGGATCATTCTCTGACGATGGCAGAAAAAAACAATCTTAAATTTGAAGTACTTACTGATCACAATAATGATTTTGCAAAAAAGCTGGGTATTGTATTTCAGCTGCAGGATTTCGTATTGCCTTATTATCAGGATTTAGGAATTGATCTTTCTCTTTTCAACAATAATAATGAAAATACATTACCGGTTCCTGCTGTTTTTGTAGTGGATGAAAATGGTAAGATTCTATATAAATTTTTAGATGTAAATTACATGAGCAGAGTAGATATAGAAGAATTAATACAGGCATTATGACAGAAAAACGAAAAGGAGCCCGTTCCATCAAAGATATTCCACCGGATATTTTAGAACAGCTGAACCGCGGAGAAATTGAAACCGCCAATCTTACAGAATGGCTGGCAGTAGATCAAAGGTTATTGTTGGAGCATTTACTTCAGCAGAATAACCGGATTGATTATTTAAAACCTGTCTTAGAAAATATAGACCAGCTGAAAAAGCAAACTGTCAATACTCTCAACGAAGCTATTGGAGTGGGACTTTTAAATTTAGCAAGAAAAAATAAAGATGAAGAATTTCTGTTCAGGCTCTCAACGCATCCGGCAGATCTCGTGCGTTGCTGGTCAGCATATACCATTGGAAGGAATAATGAGTTGAAACTTAAAGAAAAATTAAAAAGTATCCAGTCTTTCGCTTCCGATTCTCATTTCGGAGTGAGGGAAATCTGCTGGATGACAGTGCGTCCGGATATTTCAGAAAATCTTGGCGAGAGCTTGTCTGTTTTATCAGAATGGACGCAGCATAGCAATGAAAATGTAAGACGTTTTGCCAGCGAATCTACCCGGCCGAGAGGAGTGTGGTGTGAACATATTGATGCTTTGAAACAAAATCCTGGATTAGGTCTTGAAATTTTAGAACCTTTACGATCCGATTCATCCCGATATGTGCAGGACAGTGTCGGCAATTGGCTGAATGATGCCAGCAAATCTCAACCTGAATTTGTGGTAGAAGTTTGTGATGAATGGCTCCGGGAAAGTCCGACAAAAGAAACCCAATACATCGTAAAGAAAGCCTTGCGGACCATCAAAAAGTAGAAGTTATCCACAAACTCGAAATGTTGATTTAATTTTTAATCACATAGGTCGCAGATTTTCATAGGTTTATAGGGTGCCCCTATATCCCGTTTGTTCTTCGGGAGTGCCTTTATTTACTTAGTTTTTACATGAAAAATTACAATGAAACATTTTCAATGTTAACTATATGTTAACGGGAAAAAGTTATCCACAATATGAGTTTTCAGTTAATGTGGATTCTATCTGTCACTAAATTAATAGTTTAAATGATAATTTAAAAAAGGGGTTTCAAAATACAGTATTTTCTTCACTGAAAAAAAAGTTATCCACAATATGAGATTTTGTCTTACCATTTTTCCGTCAAATACTTCCAGTATCTTTTCGGAACATGCTGAATATGGAGTTTCATATTCTTTCGCTCTACAATATTGGTTTTAGTAAAATATCGCTGCCAAAGCACCTGATAATTCATCTCTTCATCATGAAATTTTTGCTGATACTTATTGAAATCCGGCTTTTCATCAGGGTAGAAGAATTCGCAGTTTTCCAGATCGTAAAAAATGCCGTAATTTCTCCTCAGATCATAGATCATCCATTTCTGATCTTGATACCGGTCATTAAAATGTTTTCGGATTAACGGAAGAACATTGAAGTCGGGATCTATTTTGGAAAAGAAAACACCATCTTTCATTTTTTCAAAGCGGACAAAAGCAGTCATTCTGTGCCTTTCCCTATCAACCGATTTACAGATTTTTGAAATTTGTAGAATATTGTTATCTGCAAAGTTTTCAAGAATATTTTCTTCGGGATATCTGATGGATTGTCTGACGGCAGACAGGATGAGGTTCTCAAGATCCGGATCTTCTGATAAAAAAACTTTTAAAAGTTTATGAATACCCGCTTTCCCAATATTTTGCTCCAATTTGTTGAGAACCCGCTCAGACTTTTCTGTTTGCGTGATGACTTCGTGGATTTCAGCAAAAATATTTTCCTGATGAAACCTTTCCCTGCTTGCAATTTCCACATCTTTATAACGGTATTCAAAAACTTCAAATACCGCAGTGAAAAGACCATCAAAACTTCCATCGTAGAGTAGGGTTGTCATCATTAATTTTAAAATTTAGTTGTGCTGCCTGTCATTCTGATATTCTTCCTTCGTCAGAATGACAAATGTGCTGTTTTATCGAAGTAATAAATTAGTGATCATTTATGAGAAAATTCGTGTAGTTTGTGTTTAAAACAATGTCAGTTGTTGGGAAAACTGATTGTGAAACTTTGAAGAGCTTCCACCTATCAACAGCTTTCTGAAATTTTTATCAGTTAAATACTTCAGGTAGGCATTCCCAGCAGTGAAATCAATGAAATATTTTGCCCTGTTGACAGCTGCTCCTAATTTTTTTAAATGCTCCATCGTTAAAACCTGAAAACGTCTTGCACTGATAATTTTTTGAGC
Organism: Chryseobacterium indologenes; assembly: GCF_018362995.1. Classification (NCBI taxonomy): domain Bacteria; kingdom Pseudomonadati; phylum Bacteroidota; class Flavobacteriia; order Flavobacteriales; family Weeksellaceae; genus Chryseobacterium; species Chryseobacterium indologenes. Next base: position 2,628,351 of record NZ_CP074372.1, on the reverse strand, counting down.
CGTTTTTACCCCAATTCCCGGAATTCTTAAAATTGTTCGATATTCTGCAGTCTGAAGATTCACCGGAAACTGATCCAGATTTCGTAATGCCCAGCTTAATTTCGGATCCATTTCAAGATCAAGAAAAGGAACATTAGGATCTAAAATTTCTTCAGCTTTAAAACCATAAAATCTCATCAGCCAATCCGACTGATACAACCGGTTTTCACGAAGCATAGGAACCTCGGTTGTTAAAGAAGGTAATCTTTGATCTTCCAAAACGGGAACATATCCTGAATAATAGACTCTTTTGAGATTGAAGTTTTTGTAAAAATGATCAGCCACTTTAATGATCTGTAAGTCGTTTTCATTGGTTGCGCCTACAATCATCTGTGTAGATTGTCCTGCCGGAGCAAACTTGGGTACTTTTTTTAAAACTTTCTTTTCATCCTTATACTGAATAATTCCTTTTTGAATATATCGCATAGGACTGATCATATCCTGCCTGTTCTTTTCAGGAGCCAATAATTTTAATCCGCTTTCTGTAGGGATTTCAATGTTTACCGATAAACGGTCTGCATACAAAGCAGCTTCCTGCATCAGATCATCACTTGCCCCGGGAATAGATTTCAGATGGATATACCCATTAAAATTTTCTTCCAGACGCAGCTTTTTGGCCACTCTCACCAGACGTTCCATGGTTGTGTCTGCATTTTTGAAAATTCCGGAACTCAGAAATAACCCTTCAATATAATTTCTTCTGTAAAAATTAATGGTAAGATCTACGACTTCTTCTACCGTAAAAGCAGCTCTTTTAATATCATTTGAACTTCTTGAGACACAGTAAGCACAATCGTAGATACAATGATTGGTCAATAGAATTTTAAGCAAAGAAACACATCGCCCATCTTCTGTATAAGTATGGCAGATGCCACTTGCGGAACTATCTCCTAAAGCTCCTTTTTTATTCTTTCTTGAGCCGCCGCTGGACGAACACGAAACATCATATTTCGCTGCATCGGCAAGGATTTCCAGTTTTTCTTTAAGGCGGTCAAAATCCATATTTTTAAATGTTTGATATGTTTTGTATCTGAACTGTATTTTAATTTTGTTCAAATTTAGTTCCAAAATTGATAAAAGTCAATCTTTTTTCATAGAAGTTATCAACAAAAAAGAGTCTCAAAATCATTATATTTACGGCTCATAAAGTTTATATCATGAATCATAAACCAATCGAAGGTTTTTCCAAGCTTCCAAAGCAGGGGAAAATCGACTGGCTCGTAAACGAATATCTTGAAGGAAACCAGGAATATCAAAATATATTAAAACAATACTGGAACGATGATGCAGATCTTCAGAAACTTCACGATGAGTTTTCTGAAAATACCATCTCCAATTTTTATATGCCTTACGGAATTGCTCCGAACTTTCTGATCGATGGAAAACTGTTGGCACTTCCAATGGCCGTTGAAGAAAGTTCTGTAGTTGCCGCCGCTTCCAAAGCTGCGAAATTCTGGATCGATAAAGGAGGTTTCAAAACAACGATTATCAACACTGAAAAACTTGGGCACACCCATTTTATTTTTAATGTTGAACCTCATAAATTATTACATTTCTTTAATTTCAGTTTAAAGAAAAAGTTACTTGAAGCTACAGAAGATATCACTGCGAACATGAGAAAACGCGGTGGTGGTATTTTAAATATCAATCTGGTGGATAAAACTGCAGAAATGCCGAATTATTACCAGCTGAAAGCAAGCTTTGATACGGTAGATTCCATGGGAGCAAACTTTATCAACTCATGTCTTGAGCAGTTTGGAAAAACTTTGAGACAGGAAGTAGCAACAAGCGAAGATTTTACTCAGGAAGAAAAGAATTCATTGCAGATCGTGATGAATATCCTTTCCAACTTTACCCCTGACTGTATTGTGAGAGCTGAGGTTTCCTGTAAAATGGAAGATTTAAAAGATGACAGCGGAATTTCTCCTGAAGAATTTGCTTCGAAATTCAAACAGGCAGTTACCATCGCTGAAATTGAACCTTACCGTGCAACCACTCATAATAAAGGAGTAATGAATGGCGTAGATGCGGTTGTCATTGCAACCGGAAATGATTTCAGAGCTACAGAAGCCTGTGCACATGCTTATGCTGCAAGAGATGGGCAATACAGATCTTTGACGCATTGTACCACAGATAACGGAGTATTCAGATTCTGGATTGATCTTCCTATTTCTGTAGGAGTTGTAGGAGGACTTACCAATCTTCACCCTTTGGTAAAATTCTCGTTAGCGCTACTTGGAAAACCTTCTGCACAGGAGCTGATGAGTATTCTTGCTGTTTCTGGTCTTGCACAAAACTTTGGTGCATTGCGTTCGCTGGTAACTACAGGAATCCAGAAAGGGCATATGAAAATGCACTTATTGAATATTCTGAATCAGTTGGGAGCTACCGAAGAAGAAAAGCAGCACTTTGTAACGTATTTCAAAGATAAGACGGTGAGCCACCACGAGGTGATCAATGAATTTAACAGAATGAGAGGAAACTAATGTTACAGATCATTTTGCCCATCGTATTTCTTCTTTTTGGATTCTTTTTAAAGAAAACCAATAATGAAGGGTTCAGAAGCTCTAAGAGATTTGCCAATATGTTTATCATACTGGGAATTTCTACGTTGGTTGCTAAGTTTATTTTAATGTACTTAAAATCAAAATAGTGAAAAGGAGTATTGTATTTTTCTTATTGATTTCAGGTTTAGGTTTTTCGCAGCAGAAAGAAGTGAAAATAAATAACCTGCCGCCAAAATCTGAAAACTTTGTATTTCCTGTGGTTACTTATGCAGGAAATCCAGCAGTTGCCGATAAGATCAATACATTTCTGCAGGTGAAAGAACTGGAATATATTCCGAATTCTGGCGGAAATCCTTTTAAACTAGCCTCTACCGCAACCAATTCTTATTCCAATTATGTTTACTTCTATGATTGGGAGAAACTGGAAACGCCTAAAAATATCTTAACAATGGGTATTCATGGTGAAGCTTCTGGAGCCTATCCGGAAGAATTTGAAGATTGGAAGAATTTTGATCTAAGGACGGGGAATTTCATCAATGCTGAAAATTTATTTCGGGCAGAGAGTAGGAAAGCAGTCAATGGTTTGATTCAAAGTAGAGTAAAAAAGAGGGTGAATGACTTTCTTTTGAAATTAAAATCTGAAAAAAATCCATCAGAGGAAGTTCAGGATCAAATTGCAATGTATGAAGATTGTTTCATAGAACATACTTTGAACGGTATCCGGTATTTTTTTGGTAAGGATAAAATTACTTTTGTGGCAGGCAGATGTTCTAACCATGCGATGAGGGCATTGGACGATCTGGGAAGCCATGAGCTTGAATTTACCTATAAAGAACTTGAAAAATACCTGAGTATTTATGGTGAAAATCTGATTTCAGGTTCGGAAAAGATAGGGCAGACTGGGCCCGGGAATAAACTGTTCAAAGGAAAAATTGACGGGAAATATCCTGTTACGGTTTTGTTTAACGAAATTAATGAGGACGATTCTTTTTCGGCCACTTATTGGTATGATAAGAATAAAAAACCAATTAACTGGAGAGGAGAATTTATTCACGATCATTTTTCTATCACCGAAGATGATTATCATAGCGAAGAACTTAAAGAATGGGTTCCAAAAGCCTTAATAGAAGCTGACTTAAAAGGAAATAAAATCATTGGAACCTGGCAGGACTATAAAACAAAAAAATATTTAACCTTAGAATTAGAAGAGCTATAAAATGAAAACAATTACTTTAGTTTTTGGAGCGGTTTACGGAATGGTGTCTGTGATCCTGGGTGCATTCGGAGCGCATGCTTTAAAGAAAATATTAGCTGTGGAAAGGCTGGAAAGCTTTGAAACAGGAGTAAGGTATCAGATGTATGCGGCATTTTTCCTGCTGATCATCGGATATATCTTAAAATTTGAAACTTCTGCTGAGAGATGGACTTCCATTTTAATGATTGCAGGAACCTTATTATTCTCAGTGAGTATCTATTTCCTGAGTATGCAGGATTATTTGGGAATGAATCTTAAATTTTTAGGACCTATCACTCCGCTTGGAGGTTTAATGATGATTTTAAGCTGGGGAATGCTTATCTTTTATTTTGCCAAAAATAGAATTTAAGAATGAAAATTAATAGAGGAAGGCAGTTCATATGAACATTCAATCTCTTCAATCTGAGAAATTAACGGAGGAATAAGGGAAAATCGAGTGATATGTTAAAAATCAAGTCAATCAGACTTTAATTTTTGAGTCAATAAACTTGAACTTCCATGTCTTTTTAGTAAATTTGTCAACCTTTAAATATTAAAATAAAATAATAAAAATAATATGAATCTTCACGAGTATCAATCAAAAGAGATTTTATCAAAGTATGGAGTAGCTATCCAACGTGGTTTCGTTGCAAACAACGTAGATGAAGCTGTAGCAGCTGCTGAAAAATTGACTGCTGAAACCGGAGCACAGGCTTGGGTTGTAAAAGCGCAGATTCACGCAGGTGGTCGTGGTAAAGGTGGGGGTGTTAAGTTTTCTCCAAACATGGATAAACTTAAAGAGAACGCTCAGAATATCATCGGAATGCAGTTGGTAACTCCTCAAACTTCTGCTGAAGGTAAAAAAGTACACTCTGTTTTGATTGCAGAAGATGTTTATTATCCGGGAGAATCTGAAACTAAAGAATTTTATGTTTCTATTCTTTTAGATAGAGCTGAAGGAAAAAATACAATCGTATATTCTACTGAAGGGGGTATGGATATTGAGCACGTTGCTGAAGTAACTCCTCATTTGATCCACAACGAATTGATTGATCCAGCTATCGGTCTTCAAGGGTTCCAGGCTAGAAAAATTGCTTTCAACCTAGGCCTTGAAGGAAATGCGTTCAAAGAATTTGTGAAATTTATTTCATCTCTTTACAATGCGTATACAGGAATTGATGCTTCTCTTTTTGAAATCAACCCGGTATTAAAAACTTCTGATAACAAAATTATCGCTGTAGATGCTAAAGTAACTTTAGATGACAACTCATTGTTCCGTCACAAAGACTTAGCTGAACTTAGAGATACAAGAGAAGAAGATCCAATGGATGTAGAAGCTGGTGAAGCGGGGCTTAACTTCGTAAAACTGGATGGTAACGTTGCTTGTATGGTAAACGGAGCTGGTCTTGCAATGGCAACTATGGATATCATCAAATTATCAGGTGGTAACCCTGCTAACTTCCTTGACGTGGGTGGTACTGCTGATGCTCAGAGAGTACAGACTGCTTTCGGAATTATCTTAAGAGATCCAAACGTAAAAGCTATTTTGATCAACATCTTCGGAGGTATCGTAAGATGTGACAGAGTTGCTCAGGGGGTTGTAGATGCTTACAAAGCTATGGGTAGCCTTCCGGTTCCATTGATCGTAAGATTACAGGGAACTAACGCTGTAGAAGCTAAAAAATTAATTGACGAGTCTGGTCTTCCGGTACACTCTGCAATTACTTTAGAAGAAGCTGCAAACAAAGTAAAAGAAGTTTTAGCGTAATTCTAAAATTTTCAAATAAATAGAAAACCGTTCCATTTTTGGAACGGTTTTTTAATGCATATGAAGAAACTTATTATCCATGAAAAACGTATATATTCCAAAACCATGCTCTGAAAACTGGGAATTCATGTCTCCACAGGACAAAGGACGATTCTGCGATTTATGTAATAAATGTGTTGTTGATTTTACAGAAAAGAATCCTCAGGAGGTTGAACAGATTTTAGAAGAAAATAAAAATACCCGGATCTGTGGAAGATTTTACAATCATCAGTTAGGCGATCATATTGACCAATCACAAAAGTTTAAGGTTAATTTTCTGAAATATATTCCTTCTTCTTTTCACAATAACAGCATTGTTTTAAGCTTATTTTCTGTGATTTTATTTTTAATAGGGTGCTCAAAACCAAAAGTAGAAACGTATGCTACAACAGGTTTTGTTGATGTGATAGAAGAGGATTCCTGCGCTGCTAATGATAAGTATGCAATGGGAGAAGCACGCATTATGGATAATGACAGTATTGCCAAAATGCCTAAAAATGATACTATAAAATTGAAAAGAAAAGAGAGTAAGAAGTAGTTTATTTTTTAGAACAGATATAAAAAGACCACTTCAAAAGTTGAAATGGTCTCTATTTTTTATTTGAATTCCTTACTTATCCTGATGGCTTTCAGGTAAAATATTCTCTCCACTCGTAATACTGATGCTTGTAGGCGTTACCAACTGCACTTTATCCACATCAAAACGTTCTTTAATACCTAAATAAGCCTTACTTCTTACCTGAGCCAGGTTAGCACCTACTTTTATCCAGAACTTCACCTGCAGGTTAAATGCGCCTTGTTTCAGATCGGTAAAGATCACCTCTATGGTGTCTAGCTTATCCACATTGTCAAGGTTTTTAATCACATCCAGAATTCCTTTCTGTGCTTTACTGATATCTTCATCAGCAGGAATTTCAAAATTTAAAATAATCCTGCGCTGTGGTGAAGCCGTAATATTATAAAACGGTGCATTGAAGACTACCTGATTAGGAATATAAGCCTTTTTTCCATCGTCGGTAAGAAGTTTCGTAGTTAAAAATCCTATTTCCTGTACTGTTCCTGAATGAGCTCCAATCGTAATATAATCTCCTACTTTGTATGCTTTATCAATTCCGATCAGCATTCCTGAAAAAATACTTGAAACCAAATCTTTCAGCGCAACCCCGGCAATAACCCCGGCAACTCCCAAGCTTCCGATAAATTTCCAAAGAAAACCGCTGAAACCCATTATTTCCAACGCAATAAAGGTTCCCATCAGCATGATCAGAAATCTGAATACACTGATTAAAGTTACTAATGAGCTTTCTTTTTTGCTCTTCGGGAAGAATTTATGGAAGATTTTTACGGCTGCCTGGCTTAAATATTTACTGGTAATCAGGAAAAATGTAAATACTAAAATTCCGACAATGAGTTTTGGGGTAAGCTCTGCAAAGGTCACATACCAGTTTTCCAATACCTTATAAACAAGATCTACATACCTGAGTCCGGTCTTCTCCATGAATAAAATTTTAATAAAGATATAAATTTTCATCAAAAAATTTGCCAGTTCCAAAAAGTCTACTAAATTTGTAGACTATAAAGAGAAAACATTATGTCAATCAAACTAGGAGATACAGCACCCAACTTTCAGGCAGAGTCATCAGTAGGAGATATCAATTTCTATAATTATCTGGGAGATTCTTGGGGGATTCTGTTTTCGCATCCTGCAGATTATACCCCGGTATGCACTACAGAGTTGGGATACACCGCAAAATTGCAGTCTGAATTTGATGCCAGAGGAACAAAAGTGATTGCTTTAAGTGTAGATGGAGTAGAAGATCATCAAAACTGGGTAAAAGATATTAATCAAACTCAGAATACCAATGTGCAGTTTCCTATTATTGCTGATAAAGACAGAAAAGTTTCGGAGCTGTATGATTTTATTCATCCCAATGCTTCTGCTACTGCGACTGTACGTTCTCTTTTGATTATTGACCCTTCCAAAAAAGTAAGACTGATTATTACCTATCCGGCCTCTACAGGAAGAAATTTTGACGAAATCCTTAGAGTGCTGGATTCTTTGCAGCTTGTGGATAACTATCGTGTGGCTACTCCTGTTAATTGGGAAAATGGAGAAGATGTAATTGTTCTGCCAACGATTTCTACAGAAGAAGCAAGGAAGATATTCCCAAAAGGGGTGACGGAAATAAAACCTTATTTACGATACACGCCACAACCCAATACATGATTTATTTGATTTTTTATAGTTTAGTTTTAATTTGTACGAAAAGCGCCCCGAAATAAATTTTCGGGGCGCTTTCATTTTTTTATAAGTATTTCAGTGATTACTTAACGTCGTTGATGATTTGTTTTGCTTTAGACGTTGGAAGATAAATCTGGAATCCTAAACCAAAAGTAATTTTGTTAGTATATCCACCACTTCCGAATCCTGCATTTGCATCATATTTCACTAAACCTTCCAATCCGATGTTTGGAGTGATGAAGTAAGAATAACCAGGTCCAAATCCGAAGTTAAGACCGTTAGAAGAAGAACCTCCTTTAGAGATTGACATACCTCCAACACCTACGTTACCTTCGAAGAACCATCTTCCGTGGTGAAGCAAGTTGTTTACTCCCTGCTCTCCCGGGTTAAGATAATAACGTCCTAATGCTCCAACATTATATGTAAAAGTAGTAGGTGCATCTTTAGCTCCTTTGAATCCTAAATCCACATATCCCCCAACTGCAATATTATCTTCGATGAAATATGCTCCTTTTGGCTGAATTGCAAAGTCATATCCTGCTCCTTCATTTAAACCAAAATTTGCCCCTACAAGGTTACCCCCTACCATCCAATTACCTTTTTGAATCTGAGCGTTTGCGGTTGCTGTTAAACCTGCTACGGCTAATATCCCTGTTAAAATAAGTTTTTTCATAATTTATTATTTTAATAATTAAATGTTTATTATTCACGAGTTATAGAAAAAACAATAAATGTGCCATACTCTTAATTTTAGGTAATTTTTCTAAATAAACGTTAACATTCTCAGGGAGATATAATTCATTTTTTTAACATATTAACTGAGAATTTCATAATGATAAAGAAAATAAAAAGCGGGTTTTAAAAAGGAAATGATAAATATGGGTGATAATCCCAAGTGGTTTTTCTCCTTTGTTCAGTTTGCTGAGTATTAAATAAATAAAAGAATGATAGAGATGATCAGCCCTGCAATCGTAAACTTGATTCCGCGTTTGAAAGCCTTTGTTTTAGGATTAAACATCCAGAAGCTTGAAATCACAAAAAAGAAAAGAGAAACTCCAAAAAATACACTTAAAGGCGATATCGCATCTTTAGACTGTGATTTGTGAAGAGAAACCATTTTGTCTAATACGAAAGGTAATTCTTTCTTAGTGTATTTGGCTTTTCCGGTTGCGCTGTCATAAGTTCCCTGTTTAAAATAAAGAACGCTTCCTTCTGTTTTTTCCACTTCAAGACCTTTCATCTTCAGCTCTTTTTTCAGTTCTTTCTCTGAAAGATTGGCTGCGATATTTTTTTCATATTTTTTTTCGTTCTTCAGAAAATCAGTATCTCTGTACACCAGAAGAATTCCACTTAACGAATATACAGCCATAATCCCGGCAAGGAAATACCCCAGATAACGGTGGGTAATTCTCATGAAAGTTCTTGTGTCTTTAATCTTATCCATATCTTATTGTTTTGTTTTTGTTTTAAAATTTCAAAAGTGGAAACTGCAAAAATGCAATCTCCACTTTTAATGAAAGAATTATTATAAAAAGAATTCTAGAGTCTGTATGTTAGTGTGAAATAGTAGTTTCTAGGTGTGATAGGATTCACTGAATAATTTTCATGAACATTGTAGTTTACGACATCAAACAGGTTCCCCACTTTCCCCTGGATAGAAAATTTATTCCATTCGTAGCCTACAGATACAGAAACGGTTGTGTAGTCTTTCAGATCAAACATTCTGCTCACATTATTTCTGCTTGTGTTTGTAGATTTTGAATCATTCCATCCGGCGATTCTGTCTCCGATGTAATAAACTCCAGCTCCAATTTTTAATCCTTTTACATAGTTTGTAAATTTATAGAAAACAGAAGCATTTGCTGTTGTAGCAGGAGTCCTTACCAATCTTTGGTTTTCAACATATCCTTTTTCAGGAGTGTCCGTGTAAACGGAATTGTTATAAGAAAAACCTCCGATTATAGATAAGTTTTCTGTTGGATTTCCTGTAATGTCCAGTTCCACACCACGGCTTCTCATATTTCCTGCAAATTCTTTAAGATTGGTATCTGTGGAATTTACCGGTACTCCGTTCGGAGCAGAAGCAAACCAATACGTTTGATAGTAATTATTGTACATGATCTGGTAAGCTGTTAAGTTAACTGCTAAAGCATTGTTCCAGAAATTCTTTTTAATACCAATTTCATATTGATCAACAGTTGATGGCTTTATGCTTTGTTTTGATAAAGTGTTTAACTGAGCTTGAACATCTGAAGCAGATTGATTGGTATTTACTGTTCCAAATTGATCTGAAGTATACCCCGCATTTGCTGCAAAAGAATTCGTATACGTTGCGAACACCGAAAGGTTTTCATTTGGCGCATACACCAAACCTACTTTTGGAGAGAATGCATTGTCAGATGTTGAAGAATTGGCTACTTCAATTTTGTCATTTAATGTAAAACGAGTGGTCAGCGTAGGCATATTTTCTATGTAAGACCATCTTAACCCTGCAATTACTTTTAGTTGTTTTGTTATGCTGATAAAATCCTGTGCATAGATCCCGATTCTTCTTGTATTGATTCTGTTTCTTGTACTAAGAGTAGAATTCGGCATATCAATACTTCCCCACGTTGATGGATCATCTAAATACAGAAGATTTCTTGGAGCCGTAACAGTATAAGCATACGCATCTGCCTGGCTGTAATCGGCATCAGCACCAATTAAAACTTTATGGTTGATTTTTCCTGTATTGAATTCACCATTGATGTTTACTTGTGCAGAAGTATAATTTTGTTCGTTGTAAGTTCTGCCAAAAGGTCTTTTCCATGATAATCTGTTAGGATCTACAGTGGCATCTTTGGTGTCATATATCCATTGTACTCTTTCAGAAGAAAAATAATCTTTAGTATAGTTTTGATAAGAAGCCGTAGCGTTCAAAGACCATCTTTCGTTAAATTGATGATTAAAAGTTACGTTCGTAGAAGCTTGCTGTACATTTTGATATTGCCAGTCAGTTCCGAAGAATGTGTTTCTGGAAACAGCATCATTTAATCTGTAGCTTTGATCTTTTTCAGTAATAGATCCAATTCCGAAATCCGGGGTGAAATTATTTTTAAGATAATCTGCCTCAACAATTAATTGAGATTTATCGCTTAAATTAAATAAGAATGAAGGATTGAAATAGTATTTCTCTGATTCTACAACATCTCTGAAACTTTCAGCATGCTCGTAGGCACCATTTATTCTGAATGCAACATTTTTTGATAAAGGTCCATAAATATCAACTGTTGGTTTATAAGAATTCCAGCTTCCCCCGTTTAATCCTACGCTTCCCCCAAAATTAAATTTTGGTTTTTTGGTAATCATATTGATAACACCACCAGCTGCTGTATTACCAAAAAGCATAGCATTCGCTCCCTTTAAAACTTCTACTCTTTCCAGACCACTTACTTCAGGGAAAACACCACTGTTTATTCTTGAACCATTCTTAAAGATGTTATCATTTCCTAAAATGAAACCACGTCCACCAAAGCTGTCCTGAGAATTTCCTCTGGATGAAGTGATATACAATCCATTTACATTTTGAAGAACATCACTAAGCTGTTTTGCCTGCTGCTGCTCAATGATTTCATGAGTAACAATAGCAATAGGCTGTGGATTTTCCATTACCGTCAGATTTGATTTTGTCGATAATGGTCTTGCCTGGTTTGGATTTCCTGTTTTATGAAGATTGATATCCTCAATGGTCTGAGTTCTGATGGTGTCTGCTTCAACGTTTTTCAGCTGTGAACTTGCTGAAACAGCAATAAATAGAAGACCTAAAGAAAGTAATTGTCTTTTCATTTTATTTTTATGTAGAACAGTTTTAAATAAGGCGCAAATGTAAGTATTTGTTTAGAATAGATAAAAATAATTTTATGATTTAAATCATATTTTTCAGCGTTAGTGAGATGGATTATTTCTATACCTCCTTTAGATTGAGGAATAGAGCGTTTTTTATGAATATATTTGTTAAAAATTATAATATGCAATTGGTAAAAGCAGGGCTTTGTGCCTTTGGAATGAGCGGAAAAGTGTTCCATGCTCCTTTTTTAAAGGAACATCCGGGATTTTTTATATCTGCCGTAGTGGAAAGAAGTAAGGAAGAATCGAAGGAGAAGTACCCCGAAGCAACCATTTACCGTTCTGTGGAAGAAATGCTTCAGCAGGCAGATGTAGAATTGGTCATCATCAATACTCCGGTTCAGACCCATTATGAGTATGCAAAAAAAGCATTGGAAGCAGGAAAAAATATTATTGTAGAAAAACCTTTTACAGTCAATGTTGCTGAAGCAGAAGAGCTGGTACAATTGGCAGAAGAAAAAGGACTGTTCCTAAGTGTATATCAAAACAGAAGATTCGACCGTGATTTCTTACAGGTTCAGAAGATTTTAAATGATAAAAAAATAGGGAATATTAAAGAGGCTGAAATCCGCTTTGACAGATTCCGTACAACACCCAGCGGAAAACAGCATAAAGAAAGTCCGGATCAGGTAGGTGCAGGAACACTTCATGATCTGGGAGCACATCTTGTAGACCAGGCTGTACAGTATTTTGGATATCCTGAAAAACTTTTTGCAGATGTATTTTCTATGAAAGGAAGTGAGTTTGCTAACGATTACTTTGAAATCCTCTTATTCTATAAAGATAACCTGAGAGTAAGGCTGAAATCGTCTGTTTTCAGTAAAGAAGGACACTACGCCTATACTATTCACGGCGACAGAGGAACTTTCTTACAGGAAAGAACAGATAATCAGGAAAATGAATTGGTAGCAGGTGCCATTCCTGAATATGGTAAAGAATGGACCCAGCCATTGAAAGAGGCTGATGGAATTTTAAACTTCCTGAATGATGATTCTGAGACTGAAAGAATTCTGACGTCCAGTGAAGCTGGAAATTATATGGATTATTACCAGCAGATCTACGAGCACATTGTGTTTGGATATGCTTTACCATCTCCGGGAAGAGAAGTTATTCAGAATATGAAAATTATTGATGCTTCTCTGGAAAGTGCAAAAGAAGAAAGAGTAATTAAATTATAAAAGGGGTATTTAGTTATAAATGATGAGTTATGAATTATGAATGAGTCAGAGTGTTTGAGAGTTTTAGGGTTTGAGTGTAAATGAGTTTGAAACTTCTAATCACGACTGCTATCAACCTTGAACTTTAAACTTTGAACCTTAAATCCATTCATAATTCATAATTTTTAACTCATAATTATTAAAGGATTTCCTGAAGCTCCAGCCATCTCATCTCATGGTTCTCCAGTTTTTCTGAAACCGTTTCCAGTTCGGAAGAGAGTTTGGCGATCTTTTCGTAATCCGCTTCATTATTGAGCTGATCCAGAATTTTGGAACGCTGGTCTTCAAGTTCCGGCATTTCCTTTTCTATCGTTTCCAGCTCTTTTTGTTCCTTAAAAGTTAATTTTCTTTTTTTAGAGGCAGCAGCTGGAGCGGTTTCTGTTACAGTAATAGCTTCTTTAGCGGGCTCAGGTTTTACAGTGGCATTTTTTTCCAATGCTTCTTCACGGCTTCTTGCCTCTCGGTATTCAGAGAAATTTCCTACAAAATTTCTGATTTTTCCGTCACCTTCAAAAGCCAGGATATGATCTACAATTCTGTCCATGAAGTATCGGTCGTGGGAAACAATAATCAATGATCCCTGGAATTGCTGAAGGAAATTTTCAAGAACCGTTAGCGTAGGAAGATCAAGGTCATTCGTAGGCTCATCAAAAATCAGGAAATTAGGATTCTGATACAAAATATACATCAGGTGAAGCCTTCTCTTTTCCCCACCTGAAAGTTTGGAGATAGGAGAGTACTGGGTCTGATCGTCAAATAAGAACAGTCTTAAGAATTGCGATGCAGACAGGCTTCTTCCATTGGCCAAAGGATAAAATTCTGCAATTTCCTTGATGAAATCAATCACACGCTCATCCTCTTTATAAGTAAGCCCTTTCTGAGCGAAATAACCGAAAGATATAGTTTCTCCGGTTTCAATTTCTCCCTTGTCAGCTTTTTCCAAACCTTGGATAATATTAAGCAGGGTAGATTTTCCAGCACCGTTTTTCCCGATAATTCCAACCTTTTCACCACGTTGAAACTGGTAGCTGAAATCTTTTAGAAGAACTTTTGATCCAAAACTTTTATCAATATGTTTAAGTTCGAGAATTTTATTTCCCAGACGCTTCATCTCAAAATCCAGTTCCAAACCATCCTTTCTGGTGTCAGTTTTGGCAACCTTTTCAGTTTCGTAGAAAGCATCAATTCTGCTCTTTGATTTTGTAGTTCTGGCTTTCGGCTGTCTGCGCATCCACTCCAGCTCCTTTCGGTAAAGGTTATTGGCCTTATCAATCGTAGCATTAAGATTCTCCTCACGAATCATTTTGTTTTCAAGATAAGTAGCGTATGAACCATTATGAACATACAGATTTCTATCTTCCATTTCCCAGATAATGTCACAAACACTGTCAAGGAAATATCGGTCGTGGGTTACGAGTAATAATGTGATTTTTGCTTTATTCAGATAATTTTCAAGCCATTCTACCATATCCACATCAAGGTGGTTGGTAGGTTCATCCATGATAAGAAGCGTATGTCTGTGTTCGGCTCTTGTTTCCGTCAAAAGTTTAGCCAGTGCTACACGTTTGATCTGACCTCCCGAAAGCGTTCCCATTTTGGCATCCAGATCAGTAATCTTAAGCTGAGAAAGAATCTGTTTCATTTCATTTTCAAGATCCCAAGCCTTGTGAGCTTCCATATCAGCCAATGCTTTCTCAATAAAATCATTGTCTGTAGAATGAAGTGATAGATGATAATTCTTAAGAGCAAGAATAGGTTCCGAATCCAGCGCCATCATAAATTCTTCAATGCTGAGTTTAGGATCGTAATCAATTTCCTGGTCAAATAATACCACCTGGATATCTTTATTGATGATCGCAGCTCCACTGTCTGCAATTTCTTTACCCATTAATATTTTCAGAAGGGTAGATTTTCCACTTCCGTTTTTGGCAACAATAGCAATTTTATCCCCTTCATTGATATGAAAAGTAATGTTTTCAAATAAAACTTTGATGCCGTATGATTTGGTAAGATTTTCTGCAGAAACGTAATTCATTGGAAATTAATGGTTTGATTTTAATTTTGAATTGAACCGCAAAAATACGAAAATGTAACCTAAAATTTTCCGGAACCTCTTTTATAAAAATGATTATTTATAATTTTTTAATAGAGTTTACAGGCTTGCTGGAAAAACTATTCAGTAAATTTGATAAGATATAATGAAAGCATTTTTAATAATATAAATAATACAAAATCTGATTGAAGTAATGAAAAAAGTAATTGTCGACATGGATGGGGTAATGGCAGATGTATATCATCAGCTGGTACAATTTGAAAAAAGAGATACGGGTAGAGAAATTGAAATCAGTGATTTGACAGGTGACAGGTAAACCTGAAATAGAATCATTTCCGAATGGGAAAAAGCACGTTAATGAAATAGGGTTTTTCAGAACGCTGCCTGTAATGAAAGGAAGTCGTGAAGCAATAGAATATCTGAATAATAAATACGATCTGTATATTGTCTCTGCAGGCATGGAATTTCCCAACAGCTTAAGAGAAAAATACGATTGGCTGGCAGAACATTTTCCATTCATCACCTGGGAGCAGATTGTTCTTTGTGGAAGCAAAAAAGTAGTTTCGGGAGATGTAATGATTGATGATTATCCAAAAAATCTGGATCATTTTTCAGGACAGAGATTGATTTTTACCCAGCCTCATAATGAACTGATAGAAAATGAAACTTACGAAAGAGTTCATTCTTGGGAAGAAGTTATGAATATCCTTTAGCAGCAAAGAATGTAAATGCTTTTTAGAGTTCTTTTAGAAATAATAGAATTTTTAAAAGAACTTTAACTATAGGAAGAATAATTTTAATAAAGAATTGTGACAGCTGACGATTTAAAATAAATAAGTTTGCGTCAAACTTTTAACATGAAAATATCTCATACTTTATTCTTCCTTTTGGCCGCTTCAGCCTTCCATGCACAGGTTATTTCCGGAACTATTATTTCTAAAAATGAAAATCAGCCGATTCCTTATGTGAAAATAGGGATTGAGAAGAAATCAACCGGGGCGATTTCGGATGAAAAAGGACAATTTTCAATTGATCTTTCCAATGCTGAACCACAGCAGAAAATAAAAATAGAAGTCCCGGGATATGATCTTTATCAGGAAACAATAGATAATTTTAAAAAGCATGATCAGCAAAAAGTATTTTTAACGGAGAAAACTAAAAATATTAAAGAGATTGCAATTAAACCTAAAAAACTTGTTGATAAGAACTGGGGAGTCAATACAAAAACAAAAAGTGTTATTTATTCTGTTAATCCGGAATTTGACCAAAAAAGTTTTCTTGGAGAAACCGCTTTGGAATTCAATGCTAAGAAAAGATCCAAAATTAAAAATATCAATCTGAATATAGCCAGCTATGTTTCTAACCAGCCTGTTTTAATGAGATATAGTATTTACAGTGAAAAAAATGGTTTTCCGGATAAAAATATTCTTGAAGAAGAGATTACCGTGGAACTTACTGAAAATATGATCAAAGACGGAACCTATACGCTGGATGTTAATGATCGTAATATCTGGGTTCAGGGAAAATTTTTTATCGGAATTCAGTTTTTAAAAGCTTTTGAAGGTAGGATTAAAATAAGTGCTGCTTTGTTCAGGACTGGATTTATAAGGGAATTTTATGGTGACTGGCAGAAAATGACCATTGCTGCACCAGCGATTAATATCGATGTGAAAATGGATAAAAACGGAAGCGGTAATCAGAGTGAAAATGATTAATACTGATGAGTAACTGAAGAATCAATCAGCTTCTTCCATCTTCACTAATCCAGCGTCAATCTTTTTAAAGACCAGGAATTACCATTATAAATATCAAGATCTACTTTAGCGTTGATGCCATGAACAATTCCATTTTCCGTAAACTGCCAGAAATCCCACTGGTCATCGGGAGACGGAGAAGGAACATCATTGTAATTGGCCAGCCATAAAGGATAACCTTCGAATTCACCTTTCAGGAAATCTTTATAATAATGGTAGTAGGTATAGATGATAGGTTTTTCACCATAAGTATCCTCTACAATTTTGCACCAGACTTTCAGGTCTTCAATCAGTTTTTTGTTCGTTTTACGTTTTGGAATTTTTTCAATATCAAGAATCGGAGGAAGATCTCCACTTTCAAGTTTTACATTTGCTAAAAAATTATTGGCCTGAATGACAGGGTCTTCATCAGCTCTGTAAAAATGGTAGGCACCACGGATCAGATCATGTTTTTTAGCCATTTCCCAGAACTCATCAAAATGCTTGTCAGCACTTTTATTTCCCATCGTAGCACGCATTACGACGAACTCCAGTGGAATCGTTTTATTACCAATACTGAGACTGTCCCATTTGATATCTTCTTTGTTCTGATAATGGGAAACATCAAAACCATAGGTCTTATCAAGGTTGTTCGTTAAAATTCTCTGAATTCTTGCGGCTTCCCTTTCGCTGTTGTGGAGTTTCTTGTGAGTGAATTTGTTAAAGTACAGTGCGTAATAATAGCTGATGGATTGCTTTAAATAAAAGCCGGTTCCGATAAGAGCAATAATTAAAATAGCCAATATTACCTTTCTGCGGAAAAAATAGTTCTTCCGTCTTGTTTTGTGGAGCTGTTTGGCAGTTTTTTTGGTGTACTTTTTTGGTGTCATAAAGTTTTGCAAAACTAACTTTTTTCACTGCTAAATGCTAAAATAAAATCAGTAAATTTGTGTATTATGGAAACACGCGAAAAAATCATCATTATAGGAGGAGGATTTGCGGGGCTGCAGCTTGCAAAAACATTGAATAACAAGAACAAAAAGGTCATTGTTCTGGATCGGATGAATCACCATATGTTTCAGCCGCTTTTTTATCAGGTAGCCTCAGGAAGGATAGAACCTTCCAATATCTCTTTCCCCTTCAGAAAGATTTTTCAGCAGTCCAGAAACACACAGTTCCGTATGACAGAGGTGAAAGAAATAGACCCTGCCAACAATAAAGTAATTACCGATGAGGCAGAATTTACTTATGATAAACTCATCATCGCAACGGGCTGTAAAACCAATTTTTTCGGAAACAAAGATCTGGAAGGAAAAGCTTTCGGAATGAAAAATACTCAGGAAGCCATCAGCATCAGAAATCATGTGTTGACGACCTTTGAAAAACTGATTATTGAAAAAAGCCGAAGCGATGACGGAAACTGGAATATCGTTATCGTAGGAAGCGGACCTACCGGAGTAGAACTGGCAGGTGCTTTTGCCGAAATGAAAAAAGACATCCTTCCAAGAGATTATCCCTACATGAACTTTGACCATCTGAAGATTATTCTGGTAAGTTCCACAGAAAAGCCACTGGCTGTAATGAGCAGTGAAGCCCAGGAAAAATCTGAAAAATATCTTAAAGATCTTGGGGTGACTTTTATGAGCGGAGAAGTGGTGACAGATTATGATGGAGATAAAGTGCATCTTAGAAGCGGGAAAGAAATTCCTTCCAATAATGTAATCTGGGCGGCAGGAGTTACCGGAAATGTGGTAGGAGGTTTCCCTGAAGAGAAATTGGTAAGAAACAGATATATTGTAGATCGATACAATAAAATAAAAGGATACGATAATATTTATGCCATCGGGGATATTGCCTATATGGAAACTCCAAAATATCCACAGGGGCACCCGCAGGTAGCAAACGTAGCCATTAATCAGGCAAAAAATTTAGGTAAAAATCTATTAAAGAAAAGTCAGAACGAGTGGGCAGAATATGAATACGATGATAAAGGTTCATTGGCAACCATAGGGAAGCACAGAGCCGTTGTTGATCTGCCATTTATAAAATTTCAGGGATTTCTGGCGTGGTATTTCTGGATGTTTCTCCATTTAATGCTAATTTTGAGCGTTCGAAATAAGCTGGCCATATTCTTCAACTGGATGTGGAGCTATATCAACAAAGATTCTTCTTTAAGATTAATTATTATACCTACTAAGAAAAACGGAACATTACAATGAGAATTGACATAATAAGCGTACTTCCGGAATTGATGGAAAGTCCGTTCAAAACTTCTATTTTGAAACGAGCAATGGATAAAGGGCTGGCAGAAGTACATTTTCATCAACTGAGAGACTGGGCTGTTAATAAGCACAGACAGATTGATGATGAACCTTATGGAGGCGGAGCAGGCATGGTGATGATGATTGAGCCGCTGGATAAATGTATTTCAGAGCTTAAATCTCAAAGAAATTATGATGAGGTGATCTATCTGACACCAGATGGTGAAACTTTAAATCAGAAAATTGCCAATTCGCTTTCCATAAAAGAAAATCTGATCTTTCTTTGTGGCCACTATAAAGGAATAGACCAAAGAGTAAGAGATCTCCATATCACAAAAGAAATTTCCATCGGAGATTATGTTCTTACCGGAGGTGAGCTGGCAGCCTGCGTTCTGGCAGATTCTGTAATAAGACTGCTTCCGGGGGTTTTAAATGATGAACAGAGTGCCTTAACGGATAGTTTTCAGGATGATCTTCTTTCACCGCCAATTTATACCAGACCTGAAAGTTATAAAGGACTGGATGTACCTAAAATTTTACTGAGTGGAAATTCCGGAAAAATTGAAGAATGGCGTCATGATGAAGCGGTAAGGATTACTAAAGAAAAACGTCCCGATTTACTGTAGTCAAATACTGTCGAAACTTGTCATTTCTTATTCATGTTGAATTCCATTTGTTTTGAAGATAAATGGAATAATATTTGTTATAAATTTAATAAGTGCGAAAAATATTAATATTTCTAATTTTAAATTAAAAATTTATTTCTATTATTTTGATTTTTACGTATTGTCTCAATTTTGATTAATGTGTTAAAACCCTTGAATAATTGAAAAATTAATTTATTATAGCTGATTTCATTGATATTTTTTATTATATTTGAATCGTTTTTTATTGGAAATTGATTCGCTTTTCTTGAGTTGAATCAGAGGAATTTGAAAAAAAATAATAAATTTACATCTTAAGAAAAAAGAACATAATAAAATTAAAAGTATAGAAATTAGTGTAGATGGAACTGTTCTCTTTTTATAATGTTGAAAATTTATTTTTACCCGATCCGAAACCTGTCCACAAATTAGATCCTACACGGTCAGGATTAAGGAATTGGGATGAAAAAAGATATAATAATAAGCTTTTCAAGATCTCCCACGTATTTCAGTTGATGAAGGAGGATAATGGTGTACTGCCATTTGTAATAGGATTGTCTGAGGTTTCCGGAAGGAAAGTATTGGAAGATCTTGTGGAGATGGAGCCCTTTCATTCGCAATATGGGATTGTACATTACAATTCTATGGACGAAAGAAAAGTGGATGTAGCCATGTTGTATGATAAAAATAAAGTAGAGGTAATAGATTCTGAAACCATTACTTTCTTTTTTGAAATAGTAAATAAAAACACAGGAAATTACGACACAACCCGAGACGTACTTTTTTCAAAAATTAAATATAAAGGGGAAATTATTAATGTCTTTATCGCCCATCTTCCCTCTAAGCGAGAAAAAGATATTAATAAACCTAAAAGAGCCTTTATATTGAATGAAGTCCGGGAACGGATTATGAAAATTGTGGATGCTGATAAAGAGCATGTCATACTGTGTGGTGATTTTAACGAAAACCCGGATGATGAAAATTTAGTACAGATTCTCTATAACAATGACCATGAGAAGGTTTTAATGAACCCTTTTCAACAATTGTTTTCTGCAAGAAATTATTCTACTTTTCATTATAAATCTGGATTGCTGTATGATCAGATCATTATGTCAAGATCTTTGCTTGATAATAAGACGCTGACTTTTCAGGATGCCCATATATTCAATTCTGAGAAAATCCGCAGCAGAACCAGAAATTTTGAAGGACGGCCTTTCCGAACTTATGCCGGTACAAGGTATTTGGGAGGATATAGTGATCACTTTCCGGTTTTTGTAAAATTTAAAAATTTACAGTAAAAAACATAAATAATAAAAAAGTAGAAAATGAAAAATTCGAGCAACACAAGCTATCATTTAGATTCTATTGACAAGGAAATTATCTACATGTTGATGGATAATGCTAAAACTTCTTTAGCCCACATTTCAAAAAATGTTGGAATTTCCACAACTGCAGTGCATCAAAGAATCAAAAAACTTGAACATGCAGGAGTTATTGAAAATTCAATATCATTTCTTAATCCTAAAAAAATAGGATATAAAGTGATTTCCTACATTGGTGTGTTTCTGGATCAGCCAAGCCATTATCCAGAAGTGGTAAAATCTTTGCATGATATTAATGAAGTAGTGGAAGCCCATTACACAACAGGAAATTATACCATATTCCTGAAAGTTCTTTGTAAAGATAATGATCACTTAATGCAGATCCTTAACAAGCTTCAGAAGCTGAAAGGGGTAACAAGAACAGAGACTTTTATATCTTTGGAACAAGGTATTTACAGACAATTGAAAGTATAACGATATGAACATAGCCCAATATTTGGATTCAACCTACCTGAAAACACCGGAACAATCAGGTATTTCCCATGAAGAAACACTTCAAAAAGATAAAGAACTTGCGCAGGAAGCTATTGAGAATGGCATTTTTGCAGTAATGATTCGCCCGGATTATGTAGCTGAGATTAGGAAATATATTCAGGAAAGAAATTCAAATGTTGCAGTAGGAACTGTAATAGGCTTTCACGAAGGAACGTATTCTGTTGATGAGAAACTTGCTGAAGCCTCAAAAGCAATAGAAGACGGTGCTGATGAACTGGATTTCGTTATTAATTATACAGCTTATCTGCAAGGAAATACAGAACTGGTAAAAGATGAATTTGTAAAATGTACGAGATTATCTCTTGAGCATCACAAAATAGCAAAATGGATTATTGAAATTGCCGCTTTGACGGATGAACAAATTGCAGATCTTACCAAAAATATTTCTACCTGGGCGGAAGAGAACTTCTCTGAAAACGATTGGTCAAAAATTTTTGTTAAGTCTTCTACAGGGTTCTACAAAACTCCTGAAGGAAAACCTAACGGAGCAACCTTTGAAGGAATAACAATTATGCTCAACAATGCAGGAAAACTTCCTGTAAAAGCAGCAGGTGGTGTAAGAACCCCTGGGGATGCTGAGAAAATGATTAAGATGGGAGTGAAAAGAATAGGAACCTCTTCAGCTTTAGCGCTGATTAAAAATGAATCTCCGTCAGAAGGATATTAATCTAAGGTTCAAAATAATAAAAAACCATCAGTTTTGCTGATGGTTTTTGCATTTATATCTGTGCCTGATATTCTTCGTAGAACTGTTGGGTTTCTTTGATTAAGCTGTTCATTTCTTCCAATGTGAAAACTTCCAGGAATTTTCTTCTGAAGTCCTTGAAGTGAGGGATTCCTCTGAAATAATTACTGTAGTGCTGTCTCATTTCCACCAGACCTAATCTTTCTCCTTTCCATTCAACACTCCATTCCGCATGCTGGCGAACGGCCAATAAACGGTCTGATATGGTAGGGGCAGGTAAATGCTCTCCTGTTTTAAAGAAATGCTTTATTTCATTAAATATCCATGGATAGCCAATGGCAGCACGTCCGATCATAATACCGTCACATGCATACTTTTGTTTATATTCTAATGCTTTTTCAGCAGAATCAATATCTCCGTTTCCAAAGATTGGAATCTCAATATTAGGATTTTGTTTGATTCTGGAAATATGTTCCCAATCTGCTTCACCCTTGTACATCTGAGCACGGGTTCTGGCATGTATGGTAAGAGCTTTGATTCCTGTTTCCTGCAGACGTTCTGCCACTTCATCAATATTAATGCAAGTACTGTCCCATCCTAAACGGGTTTTTACAGTTACAGGCAGATGAGTGGAACTTACAACAGCTTTTGTAAGACGAACCATCAGGTCAATGTCTTTCAAAACACCTGCTCCCGCTCCCTTGCAGACAACTTTTTTTACAGGGCATCCAAAATTGATATCTACCAGATCCGGATTCACTGTTTCAACAATTCTTGCGGACATGGCCATAGCTTCTTCGTCTCCACCAAAGATCTGAATACCTACTGGCCTTTCATAATCAAAGATGTCAAGCTTTTTACGGCTTTTGATAGCGTCACGAATCAACCCTTCAGAAGAAATAAATTCCGAATACATTAAGTCTGCACCATGCATTTTACACAAACGTCTGAACGGAGGATCACTTACGTCTTCCATCGGAGCCAGCAAAAGTGGAAATTCCGGCAGTTCTATGTTGCCTATTTTTATCATGGTGCAAATTTACGAAATTCTAAAAAAACAATATTTTATTATTTATAATGTGTTTTGTGTTTCACGTATTTTTGTTTATTTAAGAGATTTTATGATATTTTGTTTAATTTTTATTTAATTTATATGTTTGATTTTCAGTGTTTTTAATATTATGTTGAAAAATATTTCTTATATTTAATACTAATAAAAATTAATAATATGAGAAAAATTCTATTTTGCTTGATGGCAGTTTTTTCTGCATCAAATTTTTATTCACAAGTGAATGTGTCTGCTACGGCAGGTACAGCTACAGGAACCTATACTACGTTAAAGGGAGCATTTGACGCTATTAATGCGGGAACACATCAGGGAGCAATTGCAATCAGTATCACAGCTAATACCACCGAAACGGCAACTGCCAGTCTGAACGCCAGTGGTGGTGCAGCAAGCTACACTTCTGTTGTGATAAAACCCGCAGTGGGAGTTACAGCTACTATTTCAGGAGATGTTGCCAGTGCACCTTTAGTGAGAATACAGGGAAGTAATATTACTTTAGATGGAAGTAATGCTGCTTCAGGAACTACAAGAGATCTTACTCTTACCAATACTTCTGTTACAGCACCGCAGGTACTTACATTTATTGCGGCTTCAGCAGCAGCAGCCAATACGAATATTACGGTTAAAAACCTGAATATAGTAAACGGTATCAATACCTCTTCTGCTTTTATAATGTATGATGGAGCTGCAACCCCTACAGGGGGCTTCTTTAATAATGTGACGATCCAGAATAATTCTGTGAAGAAAGCTTACATAGGAATTTATTTATTTGCAGCAACAGCTGCAGGTAACGGAGGTAACACTCTGGTGACAGGAAATGATGTGAGTGCCTCCGGAGCAGATGCTGTTCGTCTTTGTGGAATTTATGCGCAGGGAGCAGACGGAGTAACAGTAAGTAATAATACAATTGGCAATTTTGAAACTACCAATGCTGAGATCAAGAGAGGAGTCTGGTTTGCAACTGCAACTGTAAATTCTTCCATTACTTCAAATACCATTACCAATCTGGGGTATACCGGAACAGGTACCGGAGGTGCTTCCGGAATAACAGTAACTTCTGGTAATACTGGAGCTTCCGCAGCAGCCAATATTATTGTAAAAGGAAATACAATTTCTAATTTTAATTCCAGTGGAACGGGAACTCTGTTTGCCGGAATTTATGCTGGAGGCACATTAACGAATGGAATGACCATTACTAATAATAAAATCACCGGAATCAAAAATACCAATGTATCCGGATATGGAGCGCAGGGGATATATCTGTCAACAACAAGTCTTACCTCTAATACTTTAGTGGCCAACAATATTGTAAGTGGTGTAGCAGGTTATGGCTATGCAACAACAGGCGGAGTAAATGACAACGGAAACGGAATAGTCATTGCCGCAGGAGGAGGGTATAAAGTATATTATAATACTGTTGTGATGGATGTAAGCCAGACTGTTGCAGGAAGACCGTCTGCTTTAAACATTACGAGCGGAGTAACTGGTGCAGGAGGTATTGATGTGAGAAACAATCTTTTTGTCAATACCCAAACCCAGGCGGGCGATAGATATGCTATTTATGCCGGCGCAGCCAGTACGGTTTTTTCTACCATTAATTATAATAATTTTTATTCTTCAGGAACCAATCTCGGGTATATCGGAGGAGCTGCAAAAGCGACCCTTGCTGATATCCAGGCAGGATTTGGAGGTAATGTAAATTCTTTGAATGTTCTGCCGGTATTTGTATCAGCAACAGATTTCCACGTGTCTGGTACCGGAAATGCAGCTCTTGATAATAAAGGAACTCCGGTTGTTGAAGTAACATTAGATGCTGATGGTAATACAAGAAATGCTGTAACACCGGATCTCGGAAGTTTTGAATTTACAGCAACGGTATTGGCCGTAAATGAAGCAGCGAAAAAGAATACAGTCAATTTCTATCCAAACCCGGTTGTAGATTACCTTTATATCAATAATGACGGCAGAATCAAAGATGTTGAAGTATATAATGTTTCAGGACAAAGGATCCTTAGTGAAACAATCAACGCAGAAAAAGGTTCTGTAGATATGAGACGTGCCCCAGCAGGAATTTACATCTTAAAAGTAAATACCGAAAGAGGCTCACAATCACTTAAAGTTATTAAAAAATAAAAATTAACTAATAACCAATACAAATCCCCAATAGTGATGATTGGGGATTTTTTTATTGTCAAAAAGGAACTGTTCAACTTAGAAACTTGCCTTTACCTGCATACTTCCGATATGAATGGTCCGGTCACCCGAGTTTCTTCCTTCATAATTAAGATTCAGCTGGATAAATGAGTTGATCGCCTGCTGAATAAATACACTCCATACCTGGTTTTTCCCCGGCTTCAAACCATCCAGCATCTGGTTTCCTACAATACTGAAATTGTTTCCGGTAAAATTGTTGCTGATGAATGAGAAATTTCCACGGATCGATGTTTTTCTGCGCTCCCATTGGATAGTTCCTGTAACATCAAAAGCTTTAAGAAGCTCTTCACCATCCAGTCTTTGTTTTTGACGGAAAGCAGAGGATAATTCAGCCTGTATGGCATCTGTGAATTTATAAGTTGCCTTGGGCTTTGTTTCAAAATTATTGAGACGATAATCCCTCGTTTTAAATAATTGCGAAGAGTTTTGGATATCATGAACTGAGTTTTCCCAATCCACTCTGAATTCTTTATTGAACCAGTATCCGATATTCAGGAAATGAGAGGTCTGCTCACGCTCTTCATTACTGAAATTGGCATTGATGAGGTTATCGTTTGTGATGAATCTGTAGTTACCATTCCAACCTGACTTATCGGTAGGATTAAATTGTACAGAAGCCAGTATATTTTGATTTTTAAGGATCTGATCGCTGTTTTTTTCAAAAGGATTCAGCACAAGAACTTTATCCTTTTTATAGAATGAGTTTTGGGAATTCAATGAAATGTTGAAATTCCAACGCTTTAAAAATCCGTTTTCTGAGTTGAAAACAATGGCCGGATTAACAAATAATGCTAGCTGTAACTTATTTTTATTGGAAGGAATATATCTTACGGAATTGGTATACACACGAATATATTGGGCAAGATCGGAATATTCGGCAATTTCAAATTCGTCAAGCTGCTGGATGCCGTCTCCGTTATAATCCGTCCATTTATATACACCCTGTCCATCCGTTACTTTAATGTATTGGAATTCTCTCTGTGCTTCCTGTCCGTTTCCAAGTTCGTAGAAAGCCTGAAGGCGCATCCCGTTTCTGAAAAGCTGTTGATTGTATAGAATATTTCCAACGACGAAGTCATTATTTCGGGTAACATCACCTTCCGCACCTGAGTAGAAAAATTTTCTGTAGTGGATTAAAGCATTTAACGTAGTTCTTTCCGTTTTGATGATCTGACTTTCTGCCATGAAGCCTAAAATATTGTTCATATTCTGAAGTCTGTTGTCACGCACAGAGTCATTATCTCTCATGTATACTTTTGCCAATAGCTTGGTCCTAGTACTGTCACCGATCTTTTTTTGTAAAAAGATTTCTTTCCAGCTGAAACTTGTGACATCCATAAGCTGGGTGTCATTGTACTTTTTCTCATTGTGTTCCATGCTTCCACCAACGGCCCAGCTTCCTTTTTTACCGGTAAATTCAGTTGAAATTCCTCCACGGATAAATTTAGTATCCTGGAGAGTGGCATTGGTGCTCAAATAAGATAAATTTCCTTTGGTAAAAAGTTTTCCGGTGATCCAGCCGAAATCAAGGTCGTTTTTAAGACCTTTGTAAGAATCCTGCTCATTCAAATAATTGACACGGTAGTTTAAAGTAGATTTATTATTCCATTTATTCAGGAAGCTGAAAATAAACCTGTTTTGAGTCTTCTTGTTAAATTCCTGCGTAAGGTTGAAATCTCTGGAGAATTCCACATCATTGATACGGTCAAGAATATGAAACTGTCTGTCTATATACTGATATTCAAAACTTGGAGTTCCTTTCCATGTATTCTTAGTAAAGCTTTTATTTCCGAAAATACGCCATGCATAGCCCATATTCTGATCAGAATCCTTTGATGAAAACAAATTGACATCATAATTACTCAGGGAAATATCAGCTCCTATTTTTCCTTCATTCAATAAATACTCAGAGTTCAGGGAATATACCTGTGATTTCTGAGGAGAAGGAAGTTTTCTTACCGCTCTGTAATCTCCGGCATTAGGACCAACATATTCAAAAACGCGCCCGTTGTTGGTGGTCTGTGCTATTTTATAATCTCCCAGATTAGCTCCGAAATACGTAAAAGAAACCTGGTAAAGTGTTAAGTTAGGATCAGTGGAAAACTCATAGAAATTCCCGGCAGAGTTTAATTTGTATAAAATTTTATTCACATCATATTCGGTAACAACTCCTGATGGTGCATACATCAGATTAGGGTCATTGCCTGCTTCAGCGAGGATTTGTTCATCTTCCTTAGAGAGATTTAATGATAAAGGTGCATTTTTATTATCATTTTCCATGAACCAGTTTAGGCCCACTTTGAATTTTTCTCTCTGATGCTCAAGCTTTCCGGTAAATAAATATCTTGAATAATTCCTGTTAGCGTAGTTATAAGAAATTGTAATAAAGTTCTGCTGGAAAATAGGACGGAAACTGGTAAAAGTAACTTCACCAGTATTGTAATTGATGATATAATCCTGGTTTTCTCCTCGTTTCATTAAGATACCATCAATGAAAACCTGCTCAGATCCTGAAATCAGTGTGATAAACTGTTCACCGTTCTTACCGGTCAGACGGTAAGGTCCCTGGTTACCTTCAACCCCCTGAAAACGGATTCTATGGAATTCACTTCGTGCAACACCGGCAGAAATATCGATCAATGTTTTATTTTCCTTTCCAATTTCTGTCTGGAACTGAAGTCCCATACTTCTTCTCTGGTATTTCGCGAAATAATTTTTAGCCTCTATAAGATCAAGGTGTCCGGCTCTGAGAATAGACTTTTCCTTGATGTTAAGCTGCATATAAATTTTGTCAAATTCCTCTAAAGTCTGTGTGTAACCATCAGCCTGAATGGGAAGGTTGTGATCTGAAATACTGGCTAAAATAGTCACATCTTTTGACAGTCGACCTGAAATCTGGAGATCCATAGAACTCTGTACAGATTGTCCCTGGTTGTTACCGAAAGTGATCCCACGGATAATAGAACCTTTTGAATTAAGCTCTCCTAAGAATCTTTTTTTATCATTTTTTGCCAGTACAGCTTCATCAATAATGATCTTATTGTGCGTTCTTATGAAATCCAGGGTATCTTTGGCAAAGATATCTTGCTCCAACCGTGCGGCAAGAATACTATCCCTTTTAATGCTGTCTTCAGGCACGTTGGGGTTTTTCCACGAAAACACCTGAGCATTTCCTGAAAATATGCCTAAAAAGAATAAAACGAATAGGATTATGAAATTCCGCAACTTTTAAAAATAATTCGTAAAAATAATTAAAAAATGTTAACATTAAGGGGTCAACTATAATTAACAAAAACTTAACCTCTTTATTGTCCCCCCAAAAGAAATAGAATGTAGTTTTGCTAGGGAAAAGAAATTATTAACAACAAAAAATTTAAATCATGAAAAAATTTTATTCTCTTTTTGCAACAGTGATGATGAGTGCAGTTGCTTTTGCACAAACAACTTACCTTTGGGATGGTAGTTCTGTAAATCCTATTTCCGGTACCAATGCGAATATTTCAAGTGTAGCATTTGCAGCAACTCAGGGTAATAATAATGGTACTACAACTTTAATTACTACTTCATCAGTATCTTCTGGGTATACAGGAGCAAGTGGCTCAAGTAATTTTGGTGCTGCTGCTTACAAAGAAGCTCTTTCTACTGCTACCAGTACTTATTTTAGTGTAACTGTTACTCCTGTTGCTGGTAATAAAGTAACTTTGAATTCTTTAAATTTAGGATCAAGAGGAACATCTACAGGACCTGGAAAGATTACAGTATATTCCAGCATTGATAATTATGCTACTGCAATAGGAACTGTAAACGTGAATAACAATAGTACATGGACATTGAATAATATCGCTTTTACAGGTGCTAATCTGGTAGGAGCAGAATCAGCTCCGGTTACTTTAAGAATCTATGGAAGTGACAGTCCTAGTGCAGGAACTCCTTCTCTTGGTACTGCGAACTGGAGAATAGATGATATTTCTTTAACTGTTACTTCATCTACTGCTTCTCTGGCTGTTATTGATGCTAAAAACACAAAATCAGGGAACTTCGTAAAGAATTCTTTTGTTAAAAACAATGAAATTGTTTTCGGATCTGATGTAAAAGACGTAAAAGTTTTCAACATGTCCGGACAGCTTGTAAAAGAAGGTTCTGTGAAACAAAACGGAACTGTCAATATTGCTGAACTGTCAAAAGGAAATTATATCGTAACAGGTACAATAAACAACCAACCGGTTTCTCAAAAAGTTCTTAAAGACTAATCTCCTGGGATAAAAATACAAACAGCCGTTTCATTGAAGCGGCTGTTTTTTTATTAGCAACTATTTACTGATTTTTAGATTTTTGTATGCTGTTTATTTCTTAATTTGGTGGTATTGTTTTTGATGTTTTTATTACAAATCCATTGCTAAAAATTATTACGATGAAAAAAATCTTTACTCTTGTCGGGCTTGTATCATTAGCTGCCTTTTCAAATGCTCAGATTGTAATTAATGAGATTTATGGTGGCAATGCAGATTCAGGTGCTGTATTGAAGAATAATTATATTGTGCTCAAAAACATCGGAACGAATTTGGTTTCTTTGACTGGCGCAAGTATACAATATGCTCCCGCGATAGGAGCTTTTACTGAGTATCATACGCTGCCGGATTTTACTTTGGGTCCTGAAGAAACTTATTTGATTCAGGAATCGGCAATCGATGGCGGTGTTGAGAATTTACCAACTCCCGATTTTATAGCAACTACTATTGTCAATTTTGATGGAACACCCAATAAATCCTCCGGATTGAGAATTTCCAGTGTGTCAGGAAAGGTTGCTTTAGCAGGAAACATCGTACAGGTTACCGGACCATCTGCATCTAATGTGCTGGATTTTGTGGGGTATGGATCAAATGCGGATCAGTTTAAAGGAGATGGGCCAGCTCCTTCTCCAACTACGACCACAGCTATAAAAAGGACATTAGTAGACAGTAATGATAATAGGGCTGATTTTTCCCTGGAAGGCAGTGTGAAGTCCGGTTTTGTGCAGAATCCTTTTATAAAGGATAGTAGAATTGTCTTCGGAACTGAAGTGAAAGATGTAAAAATCTATGACACCTACAGGCAGATTGTAAAAAAATCACCTACAAAATTAGCCTCAACTCTTGATATTGCAGAGCTTCCAAAAGGAACTTATATTGTTACCGGAACCATTAACAATATTCCGATCTCACAGAAAATTATAAAAGATTAGTTTTAATAAAAAGAGTTTATTTTCAAAGTCAGGTAATTGGACTTTGTCATTCTGAACGGAATGCAATGTAGTGAAGAATCTCATATGCTTGGCTATTCATAAGATTCTTCCTTCGTCAGAATGACACTTTTGAGGTCTTTTTTTCTTTTTTGTTATCCAAAGGCTTAATACCAGCCTCTTCTTGCTGCATTGATGATGGAGCCAAGATTAAGAATCAATGTATATCGGATACGCTTTCCATAATCTTTAAATGAAGGCTCAAATCCTAAAGAAGACTGTATCGGGAAATAAACTTCCAGGAAATCCGGGATGATTCTTACTTTAACTCCGGTATCCCATATGAATTTGGCAGGAAGATCTTTGTTTTTGTAAACCCCAGCATCTGCATACACATGGAAAATTTTCCATACACTTGAGTCTACATTGGCAGAAGTGATCCATTGGTTTACCGTTCCCGGCAGGAATGATTTGAAACCACCATCAGCTAATATAAACTGTTGTGAAAGCAGACCGCTGCTGGCACTTTCTCCCAAAAGATTATAAGAGAAAGAGTAGTTGGAAACTCTCGAAATTCCATAATCGAAAAGGTTGTTTCTTGTGTTATTTCTTAAGAAGTATCCGGCAAATAAACGTAAACTTAACTTTTGTTTAGGAGCAAATTCCCATCTATAGAAACCTTCAGCTGTTATTTTATTAAAATCCTCCATTCCCTGCGTACTCAGACTGAAACTTTTTTCATGGATCATCTGGCTGTCACTATACCCATATCCGACAGTCCAGACGTTGTATTTACTGTAGTCGTTATTGGCAATCATTTTAGGGCTCAGATCTCTTTCAAAATAATTATAGGAAACTCCTATACTTCTGCTAACGGTACTTCTGGGATTTTTTCTGAAGTTGATAGAGGTAGCTATTGAACTCTTTCTGTAGGCCAATCCATAATCATAATGGAAATAAGAACCGGAAACTCCAAAAGTTAAACTTCGGATAATGCTTTCGGCAGGCAGAATAGAGTAGGAAACAGCTCCAGAACCTGTCAGTTTTCCTGTTCCAGTACTGTAGGTTGGCGTAAATGAATACAGGAATTTCTGATCAAATAAAGATTGGTTTTTTAAGTTAATTCCCAGAAGGAATTTATCATATGTATTGTTGAAACGTACTCTTGGACTGAGATAAATTTCGTTGTATTCAGGATTCGGAATGTCTTTTATGAATTTAAGCTTAATTTTTTTTGCATTGGAAAAAATTCCTTTTGCATACAGAAAATTATCCCTGTAATTCGATTCAGGGAAAATATAACCGCTGTTTAAGGTGATTTTATAAATATTTTCTGAAGCAGGAAGTGTCAGACTTGACATCCGTTCATTTTCATCAGTATCTATCCAGTACGCTTTCTTTTCTCCTTCTCGGGTTTCGGTTTCCAGTTTTACAGGAATAGAAATATCTGTATTTTTTGCAATGTTTATTTGAAGAGAATCGTTTTCTTTCCGAATGTTTTTCAATTTGAAATCGACCCTGTTTTTCTGCCTGAAAAAGTTTGAAAGATAGTTTGTTGATTTATCCTTTTCAGAAAGTGAAGTCAGAAAACCTTCAGGATGTATTCTTTTTCCGGAATTCTGGGAAATATAATCTTTTAGAATATCATTGAAATGATCATATCCCATTTTATCCGCTGAATAATTGAACAAACTTCCGGTTTCGAAGCTGCTGACGGCCATATCATTGAAATTGCTTAAAACAGGGAAATGCTCATCAATCTTCTGATCAAGATTTTGCAGCATGATATACTGATAAGAAAGTCCGTAACGATCCAGAAGTTTTACTTTGGACGCGTGGAAAAATTTTAAAGGCTTTATTCCAAATACTCTGGTTTCAGGAAGGGTTCCTAAAAGTTTTGTATCAGCATAGAATTTTTTCAGATACTGGATTTCCAGGTAAGATTTTAAACCATTTTTGAACCAATGGTCTTTTTCTTTATCAGCAATCACATTTTCATCAAGAATTTTCTTGGCGATAATTCCAAAATAATCCAGATCTGTTTTTTCAGCATTCGTAAAAAGCTGAAATCTGAATTTCCAGAAAGTAATATCATTATTTCCGAAAAAGTCTTCCTTCGCTCTGAATTTGTCAGAAATAAAAATACTTTTCGGAAGAATACCGATTCTTTCTTTCAGGAATTTTAATTGTAAAGGAAGATAAAACTCAAGATTCTGTTTTTCATCCGGTTTCAGGTTATACCCAAACTTAATTTCAGTTTCAGCTCCGTCAACATTGGTTTTTATTGAAGGATAGCCTGTTGTCGAAATCAAAAACTCAGGATCTGAATCCAGATATCCTTTGAATGAGTTCATCTGAACCTGAGGAAGATTACCTTCCACAAAATTATTTACGGGAATATCGAAGTTTACAGTCCAGAAAGTATTGAAACTTACGGGTTCTTCAATATCGTGGTAGTTTCTTTCGGAAATATTGTCCGGATCAAAATGATCCGGAACAATAAAGAAATATTTTAATACTGTATTCTGAGCGGATGTTCCGTATCCCGTAAAAGTTTTATCGGGAAGCTGCATCCGGTATTGCAGTTGTAACTTGATGCTTTCGCCAGGTTTTAATACATTTTTCAGAGGAATAAAAAGATTTTCATCTGAGATTGTATTGACGGGAATAACTTCATTGTCAGAATTCTTAACATTCAGTTCAAGAAGTTTTCCCAATTGATCGCTTTTCGCAAAATGCAAATCAGTATTTCTGTCTTCCAGTTTTCTGTAGACTAAAGAAGTTCCGCGTCTGTTGTAGGCGGAAACCCAATTCAGGAGTTTTACGGTCTGCAGGTCTTTTTCAGAATGATTGTAATAAACAATTTCCTGACTGATCTCAAGATTCTTTTTGTCAGGAGACAGTTTAGCTTCAATATAGATGCTGTCTTTCTGTGCAGAAACCTGTGCGGCTCCCCAGAACAAAATAAGGCAAATGCTGATCTTTTTCAAATATTCGTGATAAAGCCCAAATATAACTTATTTTGTAAATACTTTATAGGATTTTAACCCTGAATTGTTTTTTTTTCCAAAGAATTAATATACGCGTTCCAACCCTCTGTCTTATAAGTGATCGCAGCAGCTTCAGGATTATCAGATTTGTAGATTCCTCTTCCTACGATGATAAAATCTGTATGCAGCGTTTTGAACACATGTTCCGGAGTATTGTACTGTTGTCCCTTACCATCCCCGGAATCTGCAAGATTAACTCCCGGAGTGAATAATAAAAGATCTTCAGGAATTTTGTTCTGAGATACTCCACCAATTACATTAGGATGAGATAAAGCTACTTTTAAAGCCTCTTCACGATAGCTTGCAGTAGTCAGGGCTCCTTTGGAAGACATTCCTACAATAGCTACTACTCCTACATTGTGGAAGCAATCTAATGATTCAAAACCTCCGATAACCTGAGACGTTACGAAATCTGCCCAATCTGTAATTTTGAAAACCCCGCTTGTGAACTGAAGCTCCTGAGTATTTCCAATGTCAGCAAATTTTCTGTCTTCCATCAGTAAGAACTGGTGTTTTGCAGCGATCGCTTTTAAAGGTGTGATCGTTTTTTCGTAATCAAAATCAGAAATAATATCGATGTGTGTTTTTAAAGCAATGATGTGAGGTCCTACTTTTTCAGCAAACTCCAGTAATTCCTGAGTTGTAGTAACATCTGCAGAAGCAATAAGATTTGATTTTTTTGCTAAAGCTGTTTCCAGTAACTTTTTTGAAACTGAATGTTGCGTAATCTGAAGTTTCTGCTCGTAAGAAGATCTTATTTCTTCTTCAAACTGAATATGATTCCCCTGAAGGAAGTCCTGAATTCTTTTTACTTCTTCATCAGAAAGTTCACCGGTTTCCTGAAGAATATCGCATACTTCGGAAATATTGAAAAGAGTGTGTACTCTGTATCCTTTGCTTTCCAATAGCTGTTTTCCGCCTTGCTCTCTGTCTAATACCACAACGATATCAGAAACTTTAAGGTCTTCCTGTTCTATTTCAGGAATAGTTTCCAGCAAAGATTTTCCTGAAGTGATCACATCTTCTACCAAAAGACAGTTTTGTCCTTTCTGGTAAATTCCTTCAATCAGTTTTTTTGTACCGTAGCTTTTAGCTTCTTTTCTTTTAATAATTAATGGAATATAGCTTTCCAGAGACATTGCAGTCGCCATAGGAAGAGCAGCATAAGGAACTCCACAGATTAAATCAAAATTATCCAATGGAAGCATTTCCAATAAATAATTAGCAAGATTTTTTAAAAT
The DNA here is from genome assembly GCF_018362995.1 of Chryseobacterium indologenes. Classification (NCBI taxonomy): domain Bacteria; kingdom Pseudomonadati; phylum Bacteroidota; class Flavobacteriia; order Flavobacteriales; family Weeksellaceae; genus Chryseobacterium; species Chryseobacterium indologenes. The sequence goes on along the minus strand of NZ_CP074372.1, from coordinate 2,593,378 downwards.
TTTAGGATCTGAAGCCAAAGGTCTTAAGTCTACATAAAAAGGACTTTCAATACCACTTTTTAGGGTAAACCTACCAAATTTGATGATGCCTAGTTTGTAGCACTCTAAGAAGAATTCTTTTTTACTTTCCATTATTTTTTATTAGATATTGCAAATTTAAGGAATTGAAATAAGGCTTAAAAATTTATCGTTCATTTGTAAATAAAAAACCACCCCGGATTTACCAGGATGGTGTGAAAAATATAAATAAACTATTATTTTACGATTTCAGCATCAATGACTTGGGCTCCACTGTATTTTTGCTGGGCTTCCCATAATAAAAACTTGTCGACCTCTTTGATGAGCTTAGGAATGGTAAGTGACAATACTGCCAGGTCATCCATAACTCCAAGTACCGGTATGGCAAATTCAGGAAGCAGGTCAATAGGGGATATGACATATAAAATTCCCAGTAAAGGAAGAATAATGTCTATGGATTTCATTGGATAGGTTCCTCTTCTCCACATTTTGACCATTCTGAAAATATCAGGGATCTTTTTTATAAAGCCCTTATGATTGATGGCTTCTTTTGCAAGATTTAATTTTGAATATTTCATTTTTGTGTTTGGATTTAATAAATTTTTCAACATTATAAATTTCGCAAATCCTGTACCAACAAATTATAAAATTTAGTTAAAAATTTATTTGATAATATTGTCAATGAACTGATGCACAGTCTCTGTGTCCCAATCTTTTGTCGCATCTTCCTTGATAAGGATTCTTCCATGCTTGTCCAGAAGGAAAGTCGTAGGAAAAACTTTAGGAAGAATTTTCTCAGAAATAGGGCTTTGAGCAATATATACAGGAACAGTGTAATTATTTTCCTTTAAAAATTTTCTTATATCCTCTTCTTTGTCATTCATTGCAATCAATACAAAATCTACATGATCTTTTCTGGTGTCATACAATTTCTGAATAGATGGCCATTCTTTTCGGCATGGCGGGCACCAGGTTCCCCAGAAGTTTAGGAAAATCCCTTTATCCTTAAAGTTTTTAAGATTCGTACTCGGAGCGTTGATTCCTTTAAGTTCTATATCGTAATCCTCTTCACTGATATGTACAGCATTTTCAATAGTGGCTACCGGAAAGAATGTATCCTTTAGGAAATTTCTTATCCCCGGTACAAACGCAACAACACCAATGACGGCAATAATTACAAGATAGATGATCCCTTTTTTCATATCTGGTTTTTATAGAAGATCCAAAATTTCCTGAACAGCATCTTTTCCTCTGTTCTTGGCATAATATATCTGCAGATCATTGTAGAACATATCTTTTGTATACGTTTCAGGATCAGCTTTGTATTTCATTAGCAGCTCATATCCGTATTTCGGACGTGGGCCCCATGAATTTTTTACATTCAGGTCCTTGTCTAGGATAATTACTTTCGGAATAGATTCCGTACCATTGGTCAGAAACTGGTTGATTAAACTTTTATCACTGTCTCTTAGAAAAACTCTTACCTCATTATGGCCTTCAAAAAATCTGAATAATGCAGGCACTGTTGCACTTGCATCACCACACCAGGCTTCAGAGATGATTAAAATCTTTCCATCAAAATTTTTAGTGGCAAGTTCTTTCAGCTGATCTTCATCCGGAACGTATTTTTTTACCGTTCGGTCCATTCTCTGAAGACCCAGCTCATAATATTGTTTATAGTCAGCTTCCTGTTGGTTGGCAGGATTCTCTAATCTTTCTTTTGCAATCTGAAGGTATTCCTCAAAAGAAATTCCTTTATCCCAGTAATTTTTCATTACCAAAAATATTTATGTTAAAAATTATTGATATTTCTTGTTTTGTTGATCAGAAAAAGATCTGCCAATACAAATGCTGCAAGGCTTTCCACTACAGGAACCGCTCTTGGAACCACACAAGGGTCATGGCGCCCTTTTCCTTCTACGATCACAGGATTTCCGTCTTTATCAATACTGTCCTGAGGTCTTAAAATAGTGGCCACAGGTTTGAAAGCTACACGGAAATAAATATCCATTCCGTTGGAAATTCCACCCTGAATACCTCCGGAAAGGTTAGATTTTGTAGTAAAATCTGTATTGAAAGCATCATTATGCTCTTTTCCTGTCATTTTGGCTCCGCAGAAACCGCTTCCATATTCAAAACCTTTGCAGGCATTGATATTAAGCATTGCTTTTGCCAGTTCAGCCTGAAGCTTTGAAAATATAGGTTCACCAATTCCTACGGGAACATTTTTAATCACACATGTAATGGTTCCACCAATGGTATTCCCTTCTTTTTTGATCTCTTTGATTCTTGAAATCATCTTTTCAGCTGTTTCAGCATCAGGGCAACGAACGTCATTGCTTTCCGTTTGGGAAAAATCTAAAGCCTGATAAGGCTTTTCACAGAAAATATCACCTACGGAAGAAACATAAGCGTTGATTTCAATGTCTGATAAAAGCTGCTTGGCAAGAGCGCCGGCAACTACCCAGTTCATGGTTTCCCTTGCTGAAGATTTTCCACCGCCACGATGATCTCTAAAACCAAATTTCTGGTCATAAGTAAAATCTGCATGGCTTGGACGATATGCCCCTGCTATATGATCATAATCTTTCGATTTCTGATTTTCGTTTTCAATGATAAAACCAATGGGAGTACCTGTTGTTTTTCCATCAAAGATTCCTGAAAGAAACTTTACTGTGTCACTTTCTTTTCTTTGAGTAACAATTGCTGACTGGCCAGGTTTTCTTCGGTTCAGTTCATATTGAACCTTATCGAGATCTACCGTTAAACCTGCCGGAAAATTATTGATGATACCGCCGTAAGCCACTCCGTGACTTTCTCCAAATGTTGTAAGACTAAGAAGATTACCTAATGTATTGAACATAGTACAAAATTACCTTTTTTTCTTCAGATAATAAAGTTTCTGGATTTGTTCTATTTATCAGTGTTTTTGATATTATTGATAACCTGTTGAGCTTCTTTTTTTTCTTCCGGAGTCATTTTTTTCCAGATAAAACCTTTTTTGAGATCATTTTTATCCGAAAGCTGAGGGAAAATACCTGCTTTTACATCATCAACAATATAGAATGGCGTAACGGCTGGAAGAGGAGTATCAAAACTGTATGGGTAATTGCGAGAAACATTAAATTTAAAATTCCCGATTTTAAATGTGTTAAACTGACGGTATTTGTAGGTTGAGGGCTTATAAAGCTGTTCTTTTTCAAAACCTGTCATAAAGCTTCCCACTCTGAAGCTCGGAATATATTTTTGAATCAATGCCGGAAAAGATAATATTGAAATGAAAAATAAGCTTAAAACTGAAAAAACAGTAATGGCTTTTTTCTGATTAAAATATTCATGAAACAGAACAAAAAATATCACGAAAAAAACATCGATGAAAAATCTGTATTGGGCGGAAAATGCAAGGACCAGTATACTTTTTATCAATAATGAAATGCAGATCAAAGTGATGAGTTTGCTTTTTTTGATCCAGGCAAATACAGAAAAAACAACTAAACTCAGGACAAAAAGAATATTAATTTTTGATTTGATTCCTTCCAGAAAAAGCCAGTTTTTAATATAATCTGATATTGAAAATTTTTGAATTTCTTCATAGGTATACTGCATATCATAGGTTTTCATGATTGCAAATTGTGAGGAAATTTTTAAAACCTCGTGATTGGGTTTCCATGATACTCCCAGATCGCCTATTGCTACAGGGAAAACGGGAAAACCGAATGTCCATATATTTTTAATAAAGAAAAGCAAGAGAATCAGAATCCCTAAAAGTAATGGCTTGAAATTGTTTTTGAAAATAAAAACTGAATGTAAGAATACCAATATAGGCAGCCATATCATAGTAGGTTTTATAGAGAAAACAAAAACTGAAAAGGCAAAAAGGAGAGTGGTATTTCTGTTTCCGGCTATGAGCTCATTTAAAATAATCAGTGAAAAAATAATCACAGGAAGATCCGGGCTTGGAGACTGAGAAAACAGTAATAAGACCGGTAGGAAACAGAGATGTACCCAGTTTTTTCTTTCGATGATATAAATGGTGTAGATAATGAGTAATACAGCATTGATTCTTAAAAATGGATCAGAAAAATTGGAAAATCCTGCCTGAAAAATATGCCAGACAGACATTTGCCCCAGTGTGAGGTCTACGTTTGAAATTCCTTTTACCAGTCCATATTCTGTAAGCCATTGAAGAGTAGGGATATAGTAACCAAAATGATCCAATATATAAGGATAGTAAGAACCTGCGAATAAAATAATAAAAGTTGTGGCACTAAAAAGTATAAAATCTTTCTTTGAAAACTGATAAAATTCTCCATAGAGCCGATTTCTAAAGAAAAAGAATAATCCCACAAATATTGAAACTGTTTCTACATAGATATTTAAAGGAATAAAAAAAGAAATAAACGTCCATATCAGGCTTAATCCCAGGATTCCAGATAAAATTTTTCCTGAGATTCCCTGAAACAGGATCCCGGATACATTTTCCATGATTTTCCCCCAGCCTATTAAGACGGGTATGATGAAAATTGAAGAAAACAGAATCAATAGCATAAAAAAAGATTGCTTAAAAATAAGCAATCTTTATATTTATTGTGAAAATATTTATTAACGGGGTTGTACCCTTCCGTCTTTTCTATCTTGTGATCTACCGATGGTATATCCTGTTGCACCTCCTACAACACCGCCAATTACAGCTCCGAGTCCTCTGTTTTTCTTGGCGATAAGTGCTCCTGCCGCAGCTCCACCTACAGTACCAATTACGGTTCCTTTGGCTGCTTTACTCCATCCTTTTTTCTGGGTAGTTCCCTGTGAAGTACCACTTCCGTTATTGGCATAACTTCCGTTGCTACCTGATGAGCCGGAATTTGAATTTCTGTCTCTATATATTGTTCTTGTCTCTCTGATTACCTGTGGTCTTGAATTATTTTCAGCTGCAGCTCTTGCTTTTTTGGTTTCAGATATGCTGTCTGCTTTTTTCTGAGCTTCATAGACCATCTTTTCTTTTTCAATAGCCAGTTTTTGTTTTTCTATTTCAAGTTGTCTGGCTTGAAATTCAAGTTTCTGTGCTTCCAGTGATTTTTCAGCAACGCTGTCATCTTTCTTGCAGGCCGTCATTAAAAAGACGAATAAAAAACCTGCTAATATTATCTTTCTCATAATTCAAATTTTAATAAGATAAAGCCACAACGACTTTGATTTTAGTTTTATTTTCAATTATGAAGCCAAATTTTAGTTAATGAATGTTAAAATTGATACTAAAAAGTGGAGATAATTTTTAATAATGATAGATTTTATACTGTTAATGCGGAGTTGCAGGGTATTTGTAAATTTTAGTTCACTCATAGTTTTTATTGAATTCATATAAGTTGACTATTTTTGAATACCAAATTACTTTTAATATGAAAAAATCAATTTTTACAGTATCAGCGTGTATTGGACTGCTGACTGTTGTCACATCATTTTCCTCCACGGAAACAATAGAGAATAATAAAACCTGTTCAGAAACAGCTGATATCACACCAAAGTCCCAGACTTATAAGATCCGTTATGGACTTCTTTCAAAAAGCGGAGCAAAAATTCTTTCGGGAAATTATGATGTAGGAAGTTTTCTTGCTGAAAACATGGCTACCGGAGAAGTGTATGATACTTATTATAGTGGAGGGTTTCAGACCGTACCACAATATTATGACGGACTTCCGGCAGGAACTTATACCTTTTCTGCTATGCAGGGACAAGGCGGATGGGTAGGCTATGGAACGGTAATTGCTACAGTTTCGGACGCTCAGGTAGATTCTGATGGGTATATTACGGTGTATATTCCGATCATTTGGGATGAGTAGGCCTTGTGAGTAAAAAAATATTTAGTTACATTTACCCTTTCCTGAAATGAGAATTTTTTCAATCATTAAATAATTAATTACATTTTTTATTTTGTTTTTATGAATTTTATATTGAATAAATACTAACAAATTACTATAATTGTATAAATTATTACTGATTCATTTTTCAGGATGTTTTTGATTCTATAGAAATATTCATTCTCTATTTCTCCATTGTACTATCTTCTTCTGAAGAATGCAGTAACAATGATTGTATTGAATGATTCTACGATATTCTGTTTGGATTTTTCTAAATAGATTTTTTTCATCATTTGTGTTTTTTAGGCCTCCATCAGGAGGCCGTTTCTATTTATTCAGTTTTATGATTCTGCTCATATAATAATTGAAGAGGAGATACTACCTTTGAGTATAAGAGCATTTTCATTCCATATTTTATCAAAAAGACTTCTCTAACTGAGGAGTCTTTTGTTTTGTATATTATTTAAGGTGACTTTAGTTAGCTTTAAGTAAAATTATCACGTTGTTTGAATTGATTAATTATAAAGAATATATGTGTAAAATATTACTATAATCAAAAGTTATCTGATATTTTTTAGTAAACCAGTTTTGGAATATTCTAGAATCCGGAAGATTAGGAATTACAACGCTATTGTTTATTGTCTTTTTTTGAGAAATACTTTCTGCTGGCTGGTTAGCTTATTATTTAAAAGAAATAATTATTTTATGACTGTACTCATAAAATAAAAAAAAAGTGTGGTATATCTTTGGTTAAGAATTAATAGATAAAATAATTTTTATCTCTGATATAAAATTTTTTTTCATCATTTGTGTTTTTTGAGGCCTCCATTTTTTGGGGGCTTTTTTCATATAACACTTTTACATCTTTTAAAGATCGAAGAGTATTCTACCGTTAAACGGGGTATCCCAAATAATAAATATTTTGTCATTTGATCTTCTCAGAGGAGCTTGAATGATTTCATAGTCTCCTTTTTCGGTCAGCCTTTCTACAATGAGATCGGAACCTTTACCTATTTCATTTATATCGTACTCCAACTGATATTCTTTTTCATTGCTTTTCGTGAAATCTTCTTTATTAAAAATTATTTGTGCCATGATAATTTAAATTTATTGGATTGATTTATATGAAGAATAAATTATGCCAATTTGGTGTTGATTTAGTTTTTTTGATAGCTTGATTAAGTATTTTGGAATTTTTTATTTTCTAATATGAATTTTATTTTACCAAATTGTAAATTATTTTATTTTTAATATTTTCGCAGGCATGTTGTATTTATTTTAATTAATTATAAATAATTATGAAGTGGTTTTTAAAGCATCAGTAAAATCGGTCTAAAATGCTGAAATTACAAAATGAATAACACTTGGAGTAAATCGCTTTTTTTTCTCAAAGTTGGCATTCTTGGCACGATTTTTCGATATAGAAATGTAACTCATGTTTAATTTGAGTTTTCATGGTTATTAGTTTTTATCCTCGGAATTTCCGGGGATTTTTTTTGCTCTAATATGACGCTGCTCATAAACGTAAACTAATTAATCCTCTATTTTTGAGTAAGATAATTTTCTATCCATCATCTTTTTGCATTATTTATCAAGCTCTTCTTTGATCAGGAGGAGCTTGTTTTTATATTATTTAATACAAAAAGTCACATTATAAACAAAAATCCAAAAAGATTGAATAGTGCGTGGAAGAGTACTGTCAGGAACGTGCTTGTTATAATAGATATAAAGGTTATTTAAAATAAGACCTCCAAAAAATGTCATCACAATATATAGCCAATTATAATAATGCATTGATGCGAAAATGATACTCATAATGATGATGCAGAAGCATTTATTCCTTATGCCTATCCATTTCGTCAAAACCAGATAAGGGAAATATTGAAATACTAAAGTCTCAATAAAAGGAGCAACAAAGATTGCAATAAAGTGTAGTTCGTTTTTTGAGATATTTTGATGTTTATAATAATTTACATTAAAATGCAAATAGGTATCATTGATGTAATTGAAGAAATATCCATTTAAAAGAGCTAAGGCAAATGAAATGATAAAGAATGTGAACATTTTTTTCATATACTAAGAAGAATATTTACAATACCGAAATAGATCAATAAACAAGATTGTATTTTAGAATTTAACATTCTTTATCTACTTAGACAATTGCTATCAGCATTCAGCCGATATTATTGTATTTTGCAGTTTTCCTCATCACAATGTATAGGAATTATTTTTCTTTTTACTGCTAATTCCTTATAAATTAATTGTCCGAGACCAGTGATCTTAAATAGAAAAAGAATTGGAAAAAATATCCAAAATAACGGTAGTCTTAAAAGTATCATATAAATTGTAATAAAACCATATCTCCATTTTTTATCATATGAAGCCATCTGCTGTTCTGCCAATGTTTTATTTATACCAAAGGCTTCGCTAATATGACTGGGATTTCTCAATTCCTTAATTTCCAGCATATTCATCCAATCCAATCTTTTTATGTTTCTGACAAACAATGTACAGTTTGGGCAATAATTATCATAATAAATTTTCATAACTGGAAAATATTTAGAATAGGTTTACCTGTCAAATAGGTAGCAAACAAAATAATTAATAGGATATCAATAAATGTGTTATTTTTAAAAACACGTGACATGATAACTTGAAAACCTGTAAGTATAAAAAAGCTTAATAATACATACATATTTTGCGTAAATGAATGTCTTATTAATAATGGTATTAACAATATTACATAGAAAACAAAGATGATCACATTTTTTGACAAAACAATTTCAAAGTTTTTATAAGGTGAAATATTCTCTGCATAATCGATGTTATATAAGGATAATCTTGTAAGAAATTTATTAATAAAAAGAGTAAAGAAAAAGAGTAAGGGTAGCAAGAATTTTAAAAAATCTTCTTTTACGGGGAATAATAAAACCCAAATGATAAGAATAGCAGAAATTGCAGTTTTGTCTACGGAGAGTGAGAAAAGATAGAAATCTTTTTGAAGTATATTAAAAAATGACAGATCTTTTTTTATTTGACTGAAAGAAAACTTAATAGATTTCATTTCTGTGTCTTTTTGTGAAAAATCGGCAAGTGTTTTAATTATAGTGAGTTTCCTGTTTATAGGGATTTTAGACAATAAATACACAGTTGAAATAAACAGTGTCAATGCAGCTAACTTATTTAGCCAAAATATAGGGAAGATAGGTTCTTGTAGAGAAATAATATGTAGTCTGGATTTTGGAAGATATCCAATGGCAAATAGATTTGTTTCAGAAATATTCTTATTGATTATAAAATTTAATTCATGAATTCCTAAAATTCCCAAAAAAAATCTATCATTAAACATGATAAAAAATACCAATATGTAATAGACAGCATATTTGAGAAAGTTATTTTTTATATAATATTCTATAAAATAACTCACTCCAGCAATAATCAGGATGTATGGCACCGAAAAATATAAGAGAGGAAAGATGAAATATGGTCCTGTAAGCTCGATGTTCTGTATGAAAATTGTAATGTTCAAAATAAATAGAAATGTCATTCCTATAAAGAAAAGCCCCATAATTTTATATAATGCTTTAAAGAATGAACTTAAAAAAGAAAGATCTTCCTGTACATAAGTATAATTTAAAATTTCCTTTTCTCTTTCTCCTGCTAAAATATGAATCAATAGCCACGAAATGATCACATTAGAAAAGATTGCAGAAACGTTTCCAATCCAAAATTTATTTGGAGCAGGGCTTATGTTACCCATATAGAATGTTACATAATCGGCATCTTTACCGGGTATAAGGAAAAGCCCCAATACGATTAAAATCAGGGTGCAGAAAATAAAGGATTTTTTTTTGATTAAATACGTATAGTATAAAGACGATAGAGGAAGCAATCTTGACATTTAACTATTTATTTTTAAAATTAATATTGTTTTCCAGAGAGGCTGATCCGCTACTAATAGTTATTTTCTTATCACAAAATCTGGAAATTTCATCTATTAAATGTGTTGATAGAATGACAATACTCGTTTTGGAAATATCTTTTAGAAGTAAATACATTTTTTCACGTTCCATATAATCTAGATTATTGACAGGTTCATCAAGTATCAATACATTAGGGCTGTTAATTATGGATAAAGCGAATGAGATTTTTTGCTTAATTCCTCCCGATAGGTTTTTTACTTTTTGCTTTTTATAACTTTCTAAATCAAAATCTTTTATAATCTTTAAAATGTTATTATGTAGGCTTTTTTTCTCACATCCTTTCAAAAGGCCGAAATAAGTTAAATTTTGGATAATATCGAAATCTTGAATAAGTCCAAGATTCTGAGACATAAATCCCAAATCTTTTCTTAGAGATTGTGGCTTATTTAATACTGAAACGTCATTATAAAAAAAATCTCCCGTTGACGGTTGTTTTAATGTTGAGATAATATTAATTAGTGAAGTTTTTCCTGTACCATTTAATCCTAATAAGGCATAGAGCCCATTTTCAAATTCCAGATTAATTTTATTTAAAATTATTTTATCCCCAATTTTATAGGAAATGTCTTTAAGTTGTAACTTCATTATTCTTGTTTTTTTGTTTAAATATAACTGATCGTTTTTCGTCCAAATATTTCATTAGTATAGAAAACTTGCCAGGATAGAAAGCAATTATATTAAAAAGCAACATTGCGATAGAAAAGGTATATATTTTTATGACCAAAGCGATTACAATATGCATAATGATTATATTGATAATCGTCCATTTTCTTATGTTTTTACTTAGAAAAACAAAAATAGGAAATAAAAGTTCCAATATCGTTACATGTAATGAGGCTAGTTGATAAATAAACTTTGGAATGTGAGTAAAAAATGAGTTAATTACCTTTTCATCTAAATAATGATTAATACAAAGCCAAATTGCATTACCATCAAGCCAGTCAAACCCTAAAGCTTTACCAAATCCTCCAAAGAAATAAATAATACAAAGCTGGATCTGCATTAACCTTACAGCAAACGAGAATATAATACCTTTATATGATTCAACTTTTATCTTATCTTCAATACAAAAAAAAAGATTGATATAAAGCATAAAAGCAATCATAAAATCAGCACCATAGGATAATAAGTAAGCAGAATTAAGGAATACCGTATGCAGGAAAATGACTATAATAGCAAACAGAATTTTCCAATAATTTAGCAATATCATTATCAGAGAAACAATATATAAGTAAAAGGGAATAATGAAAGCATACTTATACTCAATGCTAGTTAAGGAAATTATGTTTTCAGTAAGTGTAGATACTTTTATTTTATCTTCAGAAACAAAATTATTATTCAGAGATTCGCTTATTATTCCGTTTTTAGAATATATACTGTATAAATCAGGAAATATTGATAGTATATTAATTAGTGCTAAAATACTTATTAAATAAATAAAAATTTTTGTGTTTTTGGAATCATCTTTATAAGAAGTCATAAATGAAACTATCTTACTCATGGGTGTTTAACTTTTTAATGTTATATGCATTAATACTTTTTTTATTTCCCTGATATTTTTCATCTAATAACCTAATCCTCCTGACAGAAACAATAAAATTCATATCTTTTATTTCCTTATTTTGATTAAGCATGAAAATGGATATATCCTTTACCAGCTTATTTCTTTTTTTTCTATTATCAAACATATTGGTCAGGTTTATTGACATAGACATGTATTTGACATTAGATTCTTTAGTGTTAAAGGATATTGGCATGGGAGTATTTGTACTGTTTGTAGTGAAACTGTATTCAATTTTATTTCTATTAAGATTAGGTGAATAAAATGCATATCCCCTGTCAATTCCAGCATAATTTGAATAGTACATTATGATATCAGGATAGTATGATGTATCAGTTGGAACTATTTGTGCATACATTTTTCCAACGGGATTTAATGCTATTTTTTTTATGTCTTTAAAATACCCCAGCGAATAGATATTATTTGTGATTGATACTATTGCATGAAATATTAAAATAAAAAAAATAAAGAATATCCAAGTATTTTTTTTCATTGAAAACTTTAATATAAAAGTGATAATAAATGAGCTGTCCGAATGAAGGACAGCTCACTAAAGCTTTGGTGAAATTATTCCCAGCCTCCTAATCCAGCAATGTCCTTGCTCCAAAGAAGTACGAAACCTGCTGCTGCTTCAGTTTCAAGCTGCTCTGCATTTTTTTCTGTAACAGCAGTGTTATTTTTGTTAGCTTCAACTGTACTATCGTTTGCTTTTGCAAAAGTAAATAGTGATGTAGAAACTAAAGCTACTGCTACTAAAGCTACGATTGACTTAGTTTTCTTATACATATTTTTAAGAATAATTATTAACGATTTGGCTCCATTTTATTTCGGCTGAGCCCTCTTCCTTCTGTTTTATGGAAAATGTCTAAAATTTGTTATTAGTTTCTATATTGTAAATATTGTTTTTAAGAATATTCATTACTTTTTTATTTTCGGCTTTAATAACTTCTGATACAGTTCTACCGTCAGGCATTTTCTTATTCATATCGTCTGAAGTCATTTTATTTATGAGCTTTCCCATTGGATTTTCTTGAAAATCCTTAAACATGGTTAAAAATTTTCTTTTATCTACTTCAATGATATTTTTGCTACCCAATTTATCCGAGAATGAATTCTCTTCGTAATTTGTTATCTTTTTGTTACCGGCCAAAATCCAGGAAAATTCTTTTTTCTCATCTTCAATTTTTACAATTAAGCCTGGTAATCCGTAAAATTTATATGGACCATCTTGAAATGGAATTGTTTTGCTGAACCAAGCTGTCCATTTTCTGCCATTAAATTCTGCAGTAGCTTTTTGAACAGGATATTCGTTAATTGTAGAGGTTTCTGTTTTTATTTTCCAATTTAGCTTAGCCTCTTCGGAGTAATAAAACTTATCATTTAAAATTTTATCATAGAAATAAATTTCCTTACTTGGATTTTTCTTTATAACCTTATAAGAAAAAACAGGGATTTTAAGCATTTTACTTAGATCAGGATTATTACCCGATTGTTTAGATTTTTGTAAAATATCATTAATGAGTGAGTCTTGGGAAACAGATAAGTAATCTCTATAAATTGATTTATCACCTGTAATATCAAGGATTGTTAGAATTTTCTCATAAGTCGAAGAATCCTTATTTTTTTTATAGGTAAGTTCATAGAAAAATCTATTAGCTTCAGTTTGACTGTATGCCTTGCTAAAAAATAATACAATGATAATAAAGAATGCTTTCTGCATGTTAAATGTTTATTAATTTGAGTTGATTGAAAATCGTCTAATCTGTTTTAACTGAGGCAAACTTATGAATGAATAGAAAGCAAAAAAAATAACAACACTCGGGATTTATAAATTTATATGATGAATTTATAAATCCCGAGTGTTATTTAAATATCTGTAGTATAGGTTGTTGTTTGTTTTTTTAGATATGAATTATGATATAATTGATTTCTCAATTTCTTTGATATAAATAGAAGTTGTAGTTCCGGTTTTTTTCTTGAATGCGACTGAAAATGCCTGCACATTATTATAACCAATTTCTTCTGCAATAGCTGGAAGCTTATAAGACCTGAATTTTTTGTCTTCTATTAATCGTTTTAATACATAATCAATACGCAAATCATTAAGGTAAGAATTGAAGTTTTTCCCTTTATTGCTGTTGATGGTTTCAGATAAATATGCGGTGTTGGTTTTTATTTTTTTAGCTAGATTTACTAAAGTTATACCTTTTTTGAGATATAATTCTTTAGTTTCAAAAGCTTCAAGTTCCTTAAGAATAGATATTTTGACATCTTCAGGGATAATTTTAGCAGTTTTTTCTTCTGTTTCTTCTATTTCAGATTCTTCAGCTTCTAATTCTTGTATTGCAGCCTGCTTCAATATATGAGGTATCGAAGTTTCGTTGTTAATGTCAATAGGGGTAATATTCTTTTTTTCAAATTTGTGAATTAATTCCTGTGCAATTTTCCGGTGTTTTTTTTCAGTTTTCTTAGCCTTATAATAAAGATATAAAATTAATAATAGTAGTATCAATAAAATTCCAATAGAAGCATATAAAATTGTTTTTCTGGTTTTTAATTCCTTAATTATCTCTTCTTTTTCTTGTAAAAGGTTAGGGGTATCATATTTTTTAGGCAGTTCTGTGGATAAATATTGGAACTGCTCATCAAGCTTTTTGTCTACTTTTAAAAAACGATCAATATAATACAGTTGCTTTTCTTTATCATTTTTTTCTTTGTAATAATCAATGAGATAAGTATATATTTCCCGTAGCTTTGGAAAAGTAATTTCTGTTTTTTGAACATTACTATCTAGTAATATAAAATACTGTGCAGCTTTTTCTTTGTTTTTTAAACCATCATAAGCTTTACCCAGATCATAAAGTGCATAATTAGCATTGTTTTCATTGATTTTTATTAAATCATTATAAACAGTAGCTAGCTTTGTAATTGCTATATTATATTTTTTCTGCTTTAAGTCATATTTTCCAGATAAAAAAGAATATAAAGTAAGATCGTAACTATTTTTATTAGTATTAGCGAATGCTTTCCCTTCCTGAATTAGAATATTTGCAGAATCCAGTTTATTGATTTCAAGATAACAACTTATAAGTGCTATACGTATTTGATTATGCTGATATTTGTCTGTTATATTATTTCTGTTATATAAATAATATCTGAATATCTTCGCAGCCTCAACATTTTTACCTATATAACTATTAATATAAGCAATGTTCATATTAGCATAAGCTGTCTGCTTTTCATCATTCTGCTCTTTAGCATATTTTAACCCAAGAACATAATTGTCTAACGCTGCTTTTAAATTATCATACTTATAATATAGATTTCCTTTTATCAAATAAGTTCTGGCAGGATACAAGTTTCCCTTTATATTTTTTGTAATTACAGCTAAACTATCAATGTACTTTAAGGCAGTGGGAAAATCTTCATTAAAATGTATAAGATTATAGCCTTCAGCTATTTCGAAAGTATTTTTTTCTTTTTTAGCTTTTTGTAGATAATATTTAGCAATTCGTTTAGACTGCAGAGTCTGATTATGATCGTAATAATCATAAAACTTATTCTTTAGCTGAGTGTAATTAAATTCATATAAGCTATCAATTTTATTTTCTTGAGCGCTTATCAAATTATTAAATAAAAATATTAGAATTAGAAATATATACTTCATCATTTTGTAATACGATACAAATTTACATTTTTATTCATCAAATAGAAATTCTTAAAAAAAATAAAAAAAACATTTAACCTTCTAAAATTGTGTTTATTAAGTTGTTTTTAATATTATTGATTTATAAATCCATAATGGGTTCTTATTGCAGTTTTGAAAAATATTCTTTTATTTGCTGCTCGTTTTTAAATATTATCATTAATGAAAAAGACTATCAAATCTGAAAAAAAATTATCGCTAAAGAAATTACAAATACTGAAAATTAGCGAAATGAAAACAATTACTGGAGGGAATAATCAGCTAGAAAAAGATGATAGTGATGAACCAGGAACATTATTACCTAACAATACTATATCAGTGAGAGGTTAAAAAATGAAACAATTAATATTTATCATTATTAGCATTTTCTATTCTTTTTTTCTAAATGCTCAAAAAAGTAATCTAGCTCCTTCTATTGTGGCAACAGATGAATATTTTGGGACCAAGATTGTAGATAAATATAGAAATTTGGAGAACTTAGATAATCCTTCAACGAAAAAATGGATGAAGGAGCAAACAGATTATACCAACTCTATTCTTGGTAAGATTCCAAAAAGGAAGTTTTATTTAAATCAAAGACTGGAATTTGATCAAAGACAAGGTTACTCAATTTCGAATTTAAATATAACTAATAATGATAAATATTTTTATTTAAAGAAAAATGGCAATGAGAAAGTTGCCAAACTATATTACCGGGAGAGGTTTTCTGGAGAAGAAATACTTCTTTATGATCCCGCTAATTATAAAAGTAACGAACAAAATCATCAATTTGTTATTAATTATATTAGCCCCGATTTAGTTGGAAATAGGGTAGTTATTGCGATGGCTGAAAAAGGAAAAGAACTTTCGGAGGTTATTATTATGGATGTAAAAAGCAAATACATCTACCCCGAAGTCATTATTAATACAGCACCTGCAAATATAGGAGGAATAAATTGGTTGGATGATAATTCTGGCTTTTTCTATACATATTTTCCAATAAAAGATCCTAAGTCTTCTGACTTCTATAAAAATGCACAAGTTATTTTATACAAAATAGGAACAGACCCAAAGAAAGTGGTAGATGTTTTTTCCGCCAGTAATAATCCAGAACTAAAAATGGATGAAAAGAAAGCTCCTATTATTTTAGACTCTAACGACAGATTTTATATTGGAATGCTGCTTGATAATGAGTATTACAGGCAAACATTTATAATTGCAAAGCAAGATTTGCTAGAAGGGAAAAGAACGTGGAAGCCCCTTTATAATAAAGAAGATAAAGTGAGATCTCTACAACTCTCTGATAATGATTTATTTTTCTTGTCCCAATATAATTCTCAAAACTATACACTTTGTAAGACCAACCTGGTAAAACCAGATTTTAGAAATCCTGAAGTGCTTATTCCTGAAAAAGAAGACGAAGTTATTGGGCAATACAGGGTAACTAAAGATGGTATCTATTATACTACAACTAAAAATGGAGTTGAAGCAAAGCTATATCAGTATAAGGAAGGTAAAGATAGTTCGATTGAACCTCCCTATCCATCTGGCAGTATTAGTTTAAAAGCAAAAGGGAAAGATTTTTCAGAAATCTGGGTTAGCTGCTCAGGATGGGCAAATGAAGAACAACGTTTTAGATATGATCTGAGAACTGGTTTGTTTTCTCCTGAAAGTTTAACTCCAATTACAGATTATCCCGAATTTAGAGATATTATAGTTAAAGAAATCACTGTAAAAGCAAGAGACGGAGAAGAAATACCATTATCTCTTATATATAATAAAAATATTAAGATGAATGGTAAAAATCCTGTATTAATAGATTCTTATGGAGCATATGGATATTCTAGAACCCCATTTTTTTCTAGAATTTATTTATTATGGGCTAATCAGGGAGGAATTTTTGCAATAGCCCATGTGAGAGGAGGTGGTGAAAAAGGAAAAAAGTGGCGTTTAGGGGGATATAAAGAAACGAAACCTAATACGTGGAGGGATTTGATAGACTGTACAGAATATTTAATTAATGAAAAATATACCTCAAAAGATAAAGTTGCAATTTGGGGAGCTAGTGCAGGAGGAATAACTGTAGGAAGAGCAATAACAGAAAGACCTGAACTTTTTAAAGCTGCAATTCTGGAAGTTCCATCTATTAATACATTGAGGAATGTGCTTAGTATGGATATTAACTCAGAGGAATACGGAAACATAAAAGATCCAAAAGAATTTAAAGCTCTGCAGGAGATGGATGCATATTACCATATAAAGAAAGGAGTTAAATACCCTGCTACGTTTATAACAGCAGGAATAAATGATCCAAGAGTAGCTGCATGGGAGCCTGTGAAATTCGCTGCTAAGTTGATGGCTGATAATGGTTCTAAAAATCCAGTACTACTTCAAGTAGATTATGAAGGAGGTCACGGAAATAATACAACTGCCGCTCATGGGCATGCTAATCTATCAGATATTTTTGCTTTTGCCTTCTGGCAATTAGGACATCCTGACTACCAGCCTCAAAATCAAAAAAAATAAATGTCTCGTTTTCCATATCATTTTTTTGAGGAGTATGTTGTACGTACTCCTATGTTATCATACAAAAGCTTCCAAGAAAAGTACTATAAGGAAGAAGTTCTGGATGAAGAATTAAAAGAAGTATATAATGATCCTGTTTTTCAGGAATCCATCTATCTTGCGTCACCTGATTTATATGTGGCATTAAGAAAATGGATTGACTCAGAAAAAGAATTTTCACCCAAAGAATACCAAAGACTAAATTATACCTTTTTGAAATACTATAGCCGGATGAGTACACGCAGTACACCATTCGGCTTATTTTCTGGAGTCAAACTGGGAAAATTCAAGGATAAAACTGCTGCAACTAAAAATCAAAAATTAGCGATTATTGACCAAATTAGAGATACTAAACTTGATATGCATTTTTTGGTTGGTTTGGCTAATCATTTTGTGAAAACTCCGAAAATAGCAGATCAGCTTTTATTTTATCCTAATAACAGTATTTACAAAATAGGTAATAAAATAAGGTATATTGAATATCAACAATTAGATGGGAAAAGAGAACACATTATTTCATCTGCTTTAATTTCTGACGAATTACAGAGTATATTGGATTTTTCGAAACCAGGTAAAACCATTCATCAAATTTCAAAAATCCTTATTAATGCTGAAATTACAATTGAAGATGCTAAAGAATTTGTAGAAGAACTTATCAATAATCAAATACTTGTAAGCGAATTAGAACCTAATGTTTCAGGAAAAGATTTCTTAGATACTATTATCTCTATTTTAAACAGAATAAAAGCTAAAAAAGAAGTTGAAATTTTAATTTTGATAAAAAGAAAACTAGAAGAATTAGATCAGGAAATTGCGAATTCAGTTTGTAAATATGTTGAAGTTGAAGAATTAATTGAATCTTTTGAAATAGAATACGAGCAAAAATATTTATTTCAAACAGATTTATATTTTAAGGACATCTTTGAGTTGGCACCCAGTTGGAAAAGGAAACTTAAACAAGGGATTAGCTTCTTAAACAAAATTACTTTTAAGAAAAATGAAAATGAATTTTCAATGTTTAAAAAAGCTTTTTCCGAGAGATTTGAATCACAGGAAATATCTTTATTGTATGTTCTTGATCCTGAGGTTGGAATTGGTTACAAACAAAATGTTTCAATCAAAGGAATGCATCCTTATTTAGATGATCTGAAAATTTCAAATTCTAAAAAACAGGAGGATTTACATATTAAATTTAACCCGGTTCATAAAGTTCTTAACGAAAAGTTGCAAGATGCATTATTGGAAGATTTGTATAAGATTGAGTTAACGGATGAGGACTTTAAAGACTTCAATGAAAATTGGAATGATTTGCCTGATACAATTTCTTTTTTTGCAGAAATTATTACGGATAGTAATCAAGAAAAACTATGTTTAAATAATAGTACAGGGAGCAGTGCCGGGAATCTGTTGGGCAGATTTTGTTCAGAAAAAGCAGAAATACAACATTTGACAAAAACCATTGCGGACAAAGAGGAAGAAATAAATTCAGAATTTATTTTGGCAGAAATTATTCATTTGCCGGAATCAAGAATAGGAAATATAATAAGAAGGCCAACCTTAAGGCAGTATGAAATCCCTTATTTAGCTCAATCGCTGTTGCCAGCAGAAAATCAAATACAAGTAGAAGATTTGTATATTTCTTTGAAAAATGATAGGATTGTATTACGTTCAAAAAAATTGGATAAAGAAATAAAACCTTATCTGACAAACGCTCATAATTATCGTGCGAATACTCTGCCTGTCTATCATTTTTTATCTGATCTGTATTCTCAAGATATGAAATCAGGTCTTTATTTCAGTTGGGGAGGATTGGAACATATTTATACGTTTTTACCAAGGATAGAATATAATGATATTATTCTTTCAAAAGCTCGGTGGAAGATAACAGAAAGAGCTATTTCATTTTTGGAATCATCGATTTTAGATAAAAAAGACTTTTTACTAAAGATAAAAGAGTGGAGACAAAAAAGAAAAATTCCAGTATGGATTCAATGGGTAAAATTTGATAACACTTTAACAATAAACCTTGAAAATTATGATATGGCAAAGCTTTTTATACAAACTATAAAAAGAGAGAAGACAATTGTTATTGAAGAATTTTTATGTAATGAAAATGATGATTTTAAGCATGAATTTGTATTTCCTATGTATAAAGATAAACCACTGAAGAATGACTGAAAGAAAATTTATTCCGGGAAATGAATGGCTGTATCTGAAGATTTACACGGGAATTAAAACATCAGATATTATTCTGGAGGAAGCTATACAACTCTTGATCGATTATTTTATAGAAAATAATTATATCATGAAATGGTTTTTTATCCGCTATAATGATCCTAAACCACATTTGAGACTAAGAATCAAATTGAATACCACAGAAAATTATAACAAAGCTCTAGAAAAAATTGATTATAGTTTTCAACCTTATGTAGATAGTGGAGAGATTTCGAGTGTGGCCATTGAAACTTATATCAGGGAAATTGAAAGATATGGCCAAAATACGATAGAAGATGCTGAGGCATTTTTCCATCGAAATAGTGAATTTATTTTGCAGTGTTTGCATTATGATGATGAAGAAAAAATCATAGTTAGTTTCTTTTATATTGATCAACTTTTAAACAAATTAAACCTTTCGTTTCAGGAAAAGTTAGATTGGATCAGGGATTCCAATGATGCTTTTAAAAAAGAATTCAATGCTGACAAAAAGCTCAATAGTCAATTGGATAAAAAATACAGAGGATTTAAACCAAAGTTTCTTGATTTTCTTAATTCTGAAGATTTTTTAGAGGAGAGAAATGCTATTGTTTTCAATATTGAAAAATGTAATTCAATATTGAAAAATATTCTCAATCATAATGAAGACCAAACTTTAGAGATGCCTTTGCGAATTTTCTTTCAAAGTATATTTCATATGAATATCAACAGGATGTTTGTATCTAATCAAAGACTGTTTGAAATGATAATTTATGATTATTTGTTGAGGTATTATAAAATGGAAACTTTTAAAAACTTGTAGAAAACATTTATAATCTTTGTTAAGCGATTAATTTGGGAGATAAGAAATAATAAGTTTAGCTTTTTTAAGCTGAAAGTTCTAAAATCTAAAAACAAAAAAACCTCTAAATAATTAGAGGTTTTTTCTGAGGTACCTAGCGGATTCGAACCGCTGTAGATGGTGTTGCAGACCACTGCCTAGCCGCTCGGCCAAAGTACCATTTTTACCATTTTTGAGGTGTGCAAATATAGCAAAATTTCTTTATGAACAAAAGTTTTTAAGCAATTTCTTTCTTTCCAAGAGCCTCGATTTCGCTTTTTGCTTGAATTTCAGCCTGATAATTTTTAATGTTAATTACTCTTGTATCACTCCATTTATCATGCCAGCCATTTTCACCTAAAAAAGAAAGGGCATCAAAAGGAACAATCCTGGAAATATTTCTGATCAGATAATCATTGAAAGTAGGCTCAGTACCATCAATACAGATGACTTTACTTCCGGTAATATACTTGCCAACAGATCTGCCTTTTGTAAAATATTCTATAAGAAAAGTGTACATAAAATAGATTAAAGAGGTGATCAGTATATCCAGAAATCTATTTACTTCTGACATCTTATAAGCAAGATTAATGAAAAAATCATTATTGGTAAGGTTGAATATCAAGGCAGCAACAAACCCAAAAGTAAGAAAGGTAAGAGTAATTACAAGTCTGTCAATAATAAAATTAGCAAGTCTTATCCCCTTTTGGGCTCTGTTTCTGTCTACAACGACTAAATATTTTCTCATGGTTGGTTATTAGTTTTTTATGGTTAGTTTTATTTGAAGTTTTAAAATCCGTTGACAAGTAACTTTAATGAAGCATTTGTATCGATAACGGCTGTAATTCCTGTACTGCTGAGTAGAATTTTACTGGGCTTCAGATTGAATACTTTCCCGTTCATCTTTAAACCTTTATAGTATTCTTTATTAAAAGCTTCTTCAATACTTTTTCTTGATGTTTCTTCCAGCTCCTGGGTTGGTATACCATATTCCTCTTCAATCATTTTTACAATTTTCCCTTGGAACAGGAGAGAAGCTGTTTTCTGAAGAATATTGATAGTTTTTAGTTTAAATTTGGTTTCTGATAAAACAATTTTTCTTTTTGCATCATCATACACCGGAATTCCGGAAATAATGGCCGTACCTTTTATATAGCCATCGGTCTGAGCTTCAATAACCACTCTGTTATCAACTCCATATACCCTGATGTCAGTTACTTTCACTTTAGAGTCACGGATATCGAATTCCTTATTTAGAAATGTTTTTCTTGCCATATTGCTTGCCTCTGTAAAAGGAATATTGGCTGTAGTCTGTAAAATAAACTTATCCGCAACAGTAGGAGTGGAATTGAAATTGGCAACACTGGTTGCAGGTGAAGAAGCTGCGGGTTTGCTCCCTGTAAAAGTTTCTGAATAAATATCAACACCAAGCGTAGCATTGATCTGGTTTCCATAAAATTTCAAAGGAGTAATATTGACTCCCACCGGACTTACCTTCAGCCATGTATTATATTCTTCAGAGATATTGAAAGGCTGTAGAAATGTATTCCAGGCCATTAAGGCATATTGCTGGAAATTCAGCTGTGTGGCCATTTGCTGGTCTATCGTTTTACAGAATTTCTCCTGTTGTTCTTTTAAACTTTTTTCAACAATGGAAGTAATAGGAATCTGTATTCTTCCGTAATCAAGGACGGGTTTTGTTACCCATCTGAAGCCATTGGGTTGTGTATTGGTGGTAATGGTCCAGTTATTTCTAAAAGTAACGGTTGTATTGAATGACATTACGGTTTCAAAGGTAGTATTCTGATAAGTATATACTCCCAGAGTTCCGATTCCTTTTTCTGCCCATATTTTTAATGGAACTTCAATCAGTAAATTCTGGCTGGTTCCGCCTACAAGACGAATAGGTCTTGTTTTCCATACTTTCACTTTAAACTGATCATTATTATTGTCAGTATAAGAATCATCCTGGTAAACAAGGTCTTTCACAGAAGCATTGATCATATTGCTCAGTTCGGAAAGAGGAATCGTCACAGGCATGGTAATACTGGACTTTATCTTTGGAAAATTATAAGCCGCCAGCTGATTATTAACACCGGTCTGACCAAAAATGCTGATACCTGCTAATAAAAATAATATTTTAACGAATTTCAATGTGTATGTTTTTTAATGAACGAAAATAAGAATTTTAATTTTCCGGTTTAAAGCTTTTTTCAAGCTCAATGCTGGCACCTGTCATTTCTCCCTGCATAGGAGGGGCTGTTTTCGTGATTTTTAATTTAATATAATCAATCTGTGGAAAGCTGTTGTGAATAGTTGAGATTATTCTTCCGGCTACATGTTCCAGTAATTTGGATTTTATTTTCATTTCCTTGTGAAGAATATCGTTGATATCCGCATAGCTTATGGTGTCATGCAGGTCGTCAGATTCTGCTGCTTTCCACAGATCAGTATGAAGTTCTACATTCAGAATATAATATGTCCCGATAATATTTTCCTCAGGAAGTACGCCGTGGTACGCATATATTCTTACGTCTTCAAGATATATTTTGCTCATTGCCTCATATTTTATGAAGCAAAAATCGTCTTAATTCTTCAAAGTCTGAATTTATTTCTACAGTTTTTTTCTCCTTTTTCATCAGCTCGTTCAATGAATCAGGAATTTCAATCTGAGTATGAATCGCTTTTTCTACAGCATCAGGGAATTTTACCGGATGGGCAGTACCAAGAATATATCCTTTTTGACCGGGATTTTCTTTCAGATACTGTTCCATTGCAGCAAACGCTACGGCACTGTGAGGTTCCAGAATATAGCCGTATTTCTCATAAACTTCTGTGATGTTATTCATTGTTTTATCATCATCAATGGAATATGCCGATACTTTATTTTTTATTATTTCAAACTGATGCCCGAAAAGCTCCAGAATTCTCACAAAATTGCTCGGATCTCCAACATCCATGGCATTAGATAGAGTGGCAACAGCTTTTTGAGGCTGATAGTTTTGAGTCTTAAAATAATCAGGAACTACCTGATTAGCATTACAGGCTGCAATAAAATGACTGGCGGGCAAACCTCTGAAATGAGTCAGAAGCCCGGCGCAAATATTTCCGAAATTTCCACTCGGAACACAGATTACGGGCTGCTCTTTATGATTTTCAATCCATTGTTTTAAGGCTATTAAATAGTAAATCTGCTGGGGAAGCCATCTTGCAACGTTAATAGAATTGGCTGAAGTCAGAAATAACTGCCTGTTGATTTCTTCATCAGAAAAAGCCTGTTTTACGAGATTCTGGCAGTCATCAAAACTGCCATTTACTTCCAATGCTGATATATTTTCACCTAATGCAGTTAATTGCTTCTCCTGAACCGGACTTACCCTGTTTTTGGGATAAAGAATGACCACATTAATTTGTGGTATTTTGTAGAATCCATGGGCCACAGCACCTCCGGTATCTCCGGAAGTAGCTACAAGAACAGTAACTTTTTTCTGCTGATCTTTCAAAAAATAAGACAGGCAACGGCTCATAAATCTCGCACCAATATCTTTAAAAGCAAGTGTAGGACCATGAAACAATTCCAAAATGGAAATCTGCTCACTGATCTTCACCAGAGGAATTTCAAAACTTACCGTTTCTGCCACAATTTCTTTTAGAATTTCTGATGGAATTTCATCCCCCACAAAATCTTTCATGCATCTGTACGCAATTTCTTCATTAGAATATTGATGAATATTTTGAATAAATTCTTTGTCAAACTGTGGAATATTTTCAGGGAAAAACAATCCTTTTTCTTTTCCCTGACCTTTTATTGTTGCTTCTCTGAAATCAATTTTTTCAAGATGATCTTTTAAGTTATAATATTTCATTTCTGTTTTTTAAGGTTAATTTTCTTCTACAACTTGAATACCCGTCGGATTTATTTTTGAAACATATACAGGACTTTCTATTTCAATCTCATCATACACTGATTTCATCATTTGAGCAATTTTTTCTGCTGTTTTTTCCTGTTCGGACAGCATGAAAATAGATGGTCCTGATCCGGAAATTCCTCCTCCCAGAGCTCTCAACTGCAAGCTTCTGGTTTTAATTTCGTCAAATTTTGGAATCAGAATACTGCGGATTGGTTCTATAATGACATCGTTAAGACTTCTGCCAATCAACGGGAAATCATTTTTCTGAATTCCTGCTACCAGGCCTGCTATATTTCCCCATTGCTCTACTGCACTTTTCAACGTGATATTTTTCTTTAAAATCTGTCTTGCATCTGAAGTTTTCACTTCCACCTGCGGATGTACAGCAGTTACAAATAAATCAGGACTGTTCAGCGGAATGATATCAATGGGATTGGTGGATTTTACCAGGGTAATTCCTCCATAGATGCATGGAGCAATATTATCTGCATGTCGTACTCCGGAAGCCAGTTCTTCCCCGAACATGGCAAAATAGACCATTTCCTCTTTTGACAATTTGTTTCCTAATAATATATTGGCTCCAAAGGCGGCTCCGGCGGCACTTGCCGCACTGGAACCGAGACCGCTTCCAGGTTTTATATGCTTGTGAATAATCACTTCAAAACCATTTTTCAGATTAAAATATTCCTGAATTTTCAATAAGACAATCCCGGCAACATTTTCTGAGGGCTCTTCCGGAAGTCCAAAAGAATCAGTATGTTTTATAATGATTTCAGGAGTGTCCAATAATCTGAATTCCATTTCATCATAAGGATCATGCACTGCCATTCCCAGAATATCAAATCCGCAAACCAGATTGGCAACAGTAGCAGGGACTTTTAATTTTACTTTTTTCATAATTGTATTTTAAATAGAACGAATAATATCTGCAAAAACTCCGCTTGCCGTTACATCAGCTCCGGCCCCGGCTCCTTTTACAACCAAAGGCTGTTCGGAATATCTGAGGGTTTTGAAGATGACAATATTGTCTTTGCCATAAAGATGAAAGAGATCACTGTCCGGAGCGATATGCTGTAGGCCTACTTTGGCTTTTCCGTTTTCAAATTCTGCAACATATTTTAATATTTTGCCTTCATTCTTTGCCTTATTTAATAAGTTTTTAAAATGATCTTCATATGCTGTAAGCTTTGCATAAAAGTCACCAACACTTCCCTGCATACATTCTTCAGGAAGAAAACCTGTATTCTCAATTTCTTCAAACTGAAGCGGATATCCGGCTTCTCTTGCCAGAATTAAAATTTTTCTTGCTACATCAGTTCCCGACAAATCGAGTCTTGGGTCAGGTTCCGTATAGCCTTCCTGCTGGGCTTGGGCTACGACTTCAGAAAATGTTCTGCTTCCATCATAATGATTAAAGACAAAATTTAAGGTTCCGCTCAATACTGCCTTAATAGACTGGATCTGGTCTCCGCTTTTGATCAGATCGTTGATGGTTCCTATTACCGGAAGTCCTGCTCCTACATTAGTTTCAAAATAAAAATTACAGTTGTGGTTTCTTGCTGTATTTTTTAAAGTTTTATACTTTTTAAAATCGGAAGAGGCTGCAATTTTATTACAAGCCACGATGTTCACACTTCTTTTTAAAAGACTTTCATAAATTTCGGGTACATCAGGGCTAGCCGTTACATCTACAAAAACAGAGTTTCTAAGGTTTCTGTGGATAATTTCATCAGCAAATTCTTGGGCAGAGGCTTTTTCACCCAGCTGATTCCAGATAAGATAATCTTCCTGTGCTATTCCTTTGTCTGAAAATAACATATATCGGCTGTTGGAAATTCCTGCAATTCTCAGGTTGATCAAAAAGTTTTCTCTTAAATAAGCATTCTGGTTATAGATCTGCTGGATCAGTTTTGAACCTACATTTCCTGTTCCGCAGATATAGAGATGGATTTGCTTAATTTCAGTTTCAAAAAATTCCTCATGAAGTACATTCACTGCTTTTTTGCTGTCTTTTTCTGAAATTACGATACTGATATTTCTTTCTGAAGATCCCTGAGCAATAGCTCTTATATTGATCCCATTATTTCCCAGACATCCGAACATTTTGGCGCTCACACCGCTTCTGCTTTTCATACTTTCTCCAACCAGGGCTACAATGGAAAGTCCGGTTTCAATTTTTACGGCATACACTCTCTTCAGATTGATATCATCCGCAAAAGAAGAATTGATTGCATACTCGGCACGTAAAGCTTCTTTTTCTTCAATTGCAATCGTAATAGAATGTTCCGAAGATCCTTGTGTAATAAGGATTACATTGATTTTTTCATGACTTAAACATTGAAATAATCTTGCCGAAATTCCAGGGATTCCTACCATTCCGCTGCCTTCCAGTGTAAGAAGAGCAATCCTGTTCATATTGGAGATACCTACTGCGATCTGCTTTTCGTCATCCGAAGACTTCAATTGGTGAGAAATTAAAGTTCCCTGTGCATCCGGATCAAAAGTATTCCTGATGATCAGATTTATGTTTTTTTCCATGACAGGCTGAATGGAAGGCGGATAAAGCACTTTTGCCCCGAAATGGGACAGTTCCATGGCTTCATGATAAGAAATTTCTGATATAGGTTTTGCATTGGAAGCCAAACGGGGATCGGCAGTCATCATTCCGCTTACATCGGTCCAGATCTGGAGTTCTTCTGCATGGATAGAAGCAGCCATAATGGAAGCTGTATAATCAGAGCCACCTCTTCCTAATGTTGTAGCATTATTTTTTTCGTCATGGGCTATAAAACCAGGACCTACGATAATACGATTCTTATTTTCATTCAGAAAACTGATAATATTATTTTCAGTGCATTGAAAATCTACTTTTGCATTGGTGAAATTACTGTCTGTTCTGATGAGGTCTGCAGAATTCATCCATATGCAGTCTAATCCTTCATGCTGAAGTCTGGCTGCTATAATTTTTGAAGATAAAAATTCTCCGTAAGAGGCAATTTTATCTTTGATTCTGTTGGTAAGTTCACCAAGAACTGCAATTCCGTTGTAAAGGTCTTCAAGATCATTAAAATGTTTCTTAACAAAACTTAGCCATGAACTTTGTTCTGTGATAGGGAAAAGATCTTTGACCAGACTGATATGTTTTTCTTCAAGATTCTGAACTATTTGAATATAATTTTCATCTTTTACAGAAGCCAGTTCTGCTGCTCTGATCAGTTGGTCAGTAACGCCATGAAGTGCTGAAACAATAACAACTATTTTGTTTTTTAAAGATTCATCTTTTATTATTTTTTCTACCAGAAGGATATTCTGAGAATGGGCGACTGAAGTTCCGCCGAATTTTAAAACTTTCATCAATTATTTATTTGAGGTTGGATATAACGAAGTGACTACTCTTTAGAAAAAAGAGTACGGGTACCGGAAATAATATGTGAAAATTTACCCCGTTATGGGGTAGTTGTTGTAGTTGTGAATGTAGAAACAGAAGATATGCCTGAAATAGGTGATTTCAGGGCAGAAATATCAGATATGTTTCTTAATAAATTCATTGTAACAGGACAAATGTACAAATTATTTTGAAACAGCCAAGTTTTTAACATAATAAAATATATTTCCTTTTTTGGAGATATATTTGGTGTAATTGATTAAAAATGTTACATTTATAACATTAACTAATAACAAAATACACATGAAAAATTTAAAGAAAATGAATCGAAATGATTTAAAATCAATCAACGGGGGAATAGGTCCTTGTACTGCAAACTGCCCTCCCGGACCTTACGGACCAGGTGAGCCTAGGTCATGTGCTGATTATTACGCTTTACCGGAATGCTGTAAAGGAAGAGTACTGGTAAGCTTTGAATGCTTTGGTCCTTTTTAATCTTCAATAACAAAACGTTTGTTGTTTTTTATTACTGAATACTAAATTATTACAATATGAAAACAATTAAAAAATTATCACGCGAAGAAAAGAGAAATATCAGCGGAGGATTCACTGATATTCAGATTGAAGCATGTGGTGGAGAACAATTTGTATGTTTCCGCGGAGGTGGAAAATGGGGATGTTGGTTAAAGCCAGGAGGTACTTGCTATGCACCGATGCTATAGGTATTGACTGATTTTACCTAATGAAAAACGATCAAAAATTTAATTTAAAATAAAAACTACCATGAAAAATTCAAAAAAATTAAACAGAGAAAGCTTAAGGGCTATTATTGGAGGTGGAGGAGATACCTGTGCTATTGATCTTGACTGCGGACCAAAAGGTTGTGCAGTGTGTACCGATTTTAAAGGACGTAAAGTTTGTCTTTACCTTTTCCCTTATGATCCATCCAT
Source organism: Chryseobacterium indologenes (assembly GCF_018362995.1). NCBI lineage: Bacteria > Pseudomonadati > Bacteroidota > Flavobacteriia > Flavobacteriales > Weeksellaceae > Chryseobacterium > Chryseobacterium indologenes. Next base: position 2,564,431 of record NZ_CP074372.1, on the reverse strand, counting down.
CCCAGGTAGCTGCCCAATTCTTGAAGCGTAATCAAAAATAGTAAAATCAAAAAATTAATTAAAACTACTATGAAAAATCTAAAGAAATTAAACAGAAAAGAACTCCAAATACTGCAAGGAGCAGGTCCTGCCACATGTACAGGATGTCCTAAGAATACGACTTACGGAAATAATCCTGGCGATGCTCCCTGCGAGGCTTTTCAAATGCTTCCTGACCGTTGTAAAATGTGCGTGATTGTTGATATGTCATGTATGAGTGGAGGAGTGTCATAAAATTTTAAAACTATGAAAACAATTAAAAAATTAAGCAGAAGAGATCTGGAACTTGTGAATGGAGCAGCTATTTCCAGATGTGACGGCTGTCCTACCCATCTGGTTTTTGGACCAGGCTCTTCCAGCGATCCTTCGTGTGAGGCATATTGGACATTGTCCGAGAATTGCAGAATGTGCGTTATTGTAAGCACAGATTGTTTTGTTGCAATCACTGCAGACTAAAAATAAAAAGCACTGTGAAAACAGTGCTTTATTTTTTTTAACAGTTATCCGGAATATACATTCCTCTGGGTACGCAGATCAATTCGCCATTACATCCCGCTCCGCAGGTTTCATGTATTTCGCAGTTTAAGTTACATATGGTACCTCCTCCGTTTACATTTTTAAGACTTTTTCTGTCTAATTTTTTTAGATTTTTCATATTTATTATTAGTTTAAGTTTTAAATATAATAAATATTCATGACAAAAAAATTATTTTATGCTTTTTGAAAGGTCAAGCATTGCCTCAATAGGCTTTAATGCTCTTAATCTTAATTCTTCATCGATAAGAATTTCAGGAAGCTCATACTTCATACATAAATACAATTTTTCCATTGTATTACGTTTCATATAGAAACATTCTGAGCAGTTACAGCTTTCATCAAAAACCAATGCAGGAATAAGTTCTTTGTGAGGAGCACGTTTTCTCATTTCGTGAAGAATTCCTTCTTCTGTTGCAATAATGAATTTCTGACAGTCATCTTTTTCTACATAATTCAATAGAGCAGAAGTAGAACCAATAAAGTGAGCCAGTTTTAAAACAGCTTCTTCACTTTCAGGGTGAGCAATCAGCTTGGCATCCGGATTGTCTGCCAGCTGCTGGGCAATTCTTTCCATTGAAAATGCTTCGTGTACGATGCAGCTTCCATCCCAAAGGATCATGTCACGCCCTGTTTTCTTAGATAAATATCTTCCCAGGTTTTTGTCCGGTGCGAATATGATCGGTCTGTCTTTCGGAAGTGCTTCAATTACAGTTTCAGCATTTGAACTGGTTACGATGATATCACTTTCTGCCTTAGTTTCTGCGTTACAGTTGATGTAAGTTGCAATTAAAGCATTCGGGTGCTGTTCACGCATTTTTCTTAATCCTTCTCCAGAACAACCGTCAGCCAGAGAGCATCCGGCCATCGTATCAGGAAGAACTACTTTTTTAGTTGGGTTCAGAATTTTAGCAGCTTCTGCCATGAAATGTACACCGCAGAATACAATCATGTCTGCATTCGTTTCTTTTGCCTGTCTTGCCAACTGTAAAGAATCTCCAAGGAAATCAGCGATATCCTGAATCTCTCCCGGCTGGTAGTAATGGGCAAGAATAACAGCATTTTTCTCCTCTTTAAGTTTAAGAATGGCTTTTACCAATTCTTCTCCCTGAGGAATAGCAATATCTTTAATATCCAGAAATCCTCTGACAGGAATTGCAGATTTAGCTTTTTCTAATGTTTCGGTACTCATATCAACCTCAATTTTTTATGATCAGAAGCTAGAGGTTGGAAATTAGAAGTTAGATTTTGAGAGTATGTGATTACTTCCATCTTCTGGCTTCTATCTTCCAGCCATTAATTACTGATAAAACTTTTTATTAAACTTTCTATTTCTTTTTTAGCTACATCAAGATCGGTATTAATCACGATCTTATCAAACTCGCCGGCGTAGGACATTTCTTCTTCTGCCTTCGCTACACGGGTTTTTATGGTTTCTGCATCATCTGTATTTCTGGAAATCAATCTTCGTTCCAATTCTTCAATGGAAGGCGGTTCTATAAAAATAGACAGGGCTTTTTCACCAAAATATTTTTTTAACGAAATACCTCCTTTTACATCTACATCAAAAATAACAACTTTTCCCTGATTCCAGATTTTTTCTACTTCAGATTTTAAAGTACCGTAATATTTATCAGTATATACTTCTTCATATTCTACAAAAGCATCTTCAGAGATTTTCTTTCTGAATTCATCCGGCGTCAGAAAATGATAATCTACCTGATGAACTTCACTTCCTCTCGGCTGTCTCGTTGTACATGAGACTGAGAAACTCAGTTCCGGAAATGTTTCCAGTGAATGCTTTACTAATGTAGTTTTTCCGCTCCCTGATGGCGCTGAAAATATAATTACTTTATCCATTTTTTACAATTTCGGGTTTCAGGTTTCGAGTTACGGAGTCCATTGTTAAGAATGATAATCACGCATCTCGTAACCCGTACCTATCATTACAATACGTTTAACGTCTGTTCTTTAATTTTTTCCAGGTCATCCTTCATCATTACTACCAGTTTCTGGATTTCTGCATGATTGGCTTTAGATCCTAATGTATTGATCTCTCTTCCGATTTCCTGGGAAATAAAGCCCAGTTTTTTTCCGTTGAAAGATTCATTGTCCATTACTTCTTTGTAATATTTCAGGTGCTGGGTAAGCCTTACCTTTTCTTCAGAGATATCAAGCTTCTCCGTGAAATAGGCCATTTCCTGGTAGAAACGCGTTTCATCAACATTTTCAAATTCTTTCAAAGATTTCTGATAACGCTCTTTCACGCTTACAATTCTTTCTTCCTCAAAAGGAATTACTTCTCCAAGATATTTGTCAATATTCTGGATATTCCTGTTTAATTCTTCATGTAGAATGCTGCCTTCGGTTCTTCTGAATTCTTCAAATCTGTCTACGGCATTATTGACAATTTTTGCCAGTGATTCCCATTCACCTTCTGTAAGCTCATCAGGTCTTGATGAGATGGCATCAGGAAGTCTTACCGCCATTTTAAGGTATTCGAAATCGGGACCGTCAGAAGCTATGTTTTTAAGCTCATTGATGTAAGATTCAATTAAATTTTTATTAATTTTTACATCATTGGACTCTTCAAGGTTCTCAATATTAACGTAGCAGTCTACTTTTCCACGGATAATTCTATCGTTAAGAATTTTTCTGATTTCAAATTCTTTTTCTTTATAACGTAAAGGAATTTTAATATTCAAATCAAAGCTCTTGCTGTTCAATGATTTAATATCTATTGTAATTTTTTTTCCTTCAAAAACATCTTCGGCTCTACCGAATCCGGTCATTGATAAAATCATAGTTTTTTATTGTTCTACAAAGATAAACATTTAAGTGTATAATATAATACCATGAAACTTCAACGTAAAGTTTATATTATTCTGTTTTTAAATTTATTTTGAACCATTAAGACCATTTAAGCTGTTAAGTTTAATTAAGAAAAAAATCTCATAGATTTTGATAAGCGTTATGCTAAATAGCGAAGCTCATCTTAATAATCTCAACTTCTTCATTAAAAACTTAATGGTTCAAAATGAACAGCAGCTTTATTTGTATTTAAAAATAAAAAATCAAATGAGCGCATTTTCGTAAATTAGCGCTGTGAAAAAGAAAAATTTGATTTCTGTAGTAGGACCCACCGGAATTGGTAAAACGAGACTGGCAATTGATTTGGCTCAACATTTCAATACGGAGATTATTTCCTGTGATTCCCGACAGTTTTTTAAAGAAATGAAAATCGGAACTGCTGCACCTTCTGAAGAGGAACTTGCCGGGGCACCTCATCATTTTATCGGAAATCTTTCAGTTGAAGAATATTATTCTATCGGCCAGTACGAAGAAGATGCGCTTCAAAAACTCAATGAACTTTTTGCAACTCATGACACTGTTATTCTTGTTGGCGGAAGTATGATGTATGAAAAAGCAGTGATAGAAGGTCTGCATGATCTACCCGAAGCCAATACTGAAAATCAGGAAAAACTTCAGGCCATCATGGAGCAGGAGGGGATAGAAAAACTTCAGGAAATTTTACAGGAACTCGATCCCGAATATTTCAGTGTGGTGGATATTCACAATCACAGAAGACTTTTGCGTGCTATAGATGTGATCTGGCAAACGGATACAAAATATTCTGAACTGATTGCTGTTTCTCAGGATTCCAGAGATTTTAATGTGATCAGAATCGGAATAGAAGCGCCAAGAGAAGAACTGTATGACAGAATCAACCGAAGAGTGGATATGATGATGGAAAATGGCTTGCTGGATGAGGTGAAGGGTCTTGAACAATTCAAAGATCTGACGGCTTTGAATACGGTAGGATATGCGGAACTTTTCAAATATTTTGACGGAGAGTGGGATCTTGATTTCGCGGTTTCGGAAATTAAAAAGAATAGCCGCAGATATGCGAAACGCCAGCTGACGTGGTATAGGAAAGCGGATGATATTCACTATTTGCAGTTGGGATATTCTGAAAAGGATTTTGAAAATCTGCTTCAATGGATTGCGGAGGAGTTTGAAAAGTAGAAACTTTTACATTATTAAACGACTTTATAAGCTTTGAAAATATAGATTCCTACGGAATGACAAACTGGGCGCTTAGTTTATCTATACACTATGTCATTCCGTAGGAATCTAAGTTTAAATTCATATTGTAATGAACAGAAACAATACAAAAAAATGCGGCTCTGAAAAGAACCGCATCTTAAAACAAATATAATTTAATTTACTACTTCCAACCGCCGCCTAGCGCTCTGTATAGATCTACAATGCTGCTTAATCTCTGTCTTTTAATGGAAGCCAGATTCAACTCTGCCTGTAGGGAATTCCCTTGTGCTGTAATCACTTCCAGGTAATTGGCTGAACCTCCTTTGTAAAGAAGCTGTGCGCTTTTAATTCCATCTTTCAGGGTAGTTGCCTGCTCGGTAGCTTTTTGTTCCTGAGCTTTTAAGTTTTCATTAGATACCAAAGCATCTGAAACTTCACCTACAGCATTTAATACCGACTGACGGAATGCCAGAACATTTTTCTCTCTTTGAATTTTAGCTACTTCAAGATCTGTTTTCAACTGTCTTTTCTGGAAAATAGGCTGGGTAAGTCCTCCCAGAACAGACCCGAATAATGAAGCGGGAATCTGAAACCAGTTATCAAACTTGAATGAGTTTACTCCTCCATTCGCAGTAATTTTCAATGACGGATACATATTGGCCTGAGCAATTCCTACGATAGCGTTTGATTCCAGTAAAACAAGTTCCTGCTGACGAACGTCCGGTCTTCTGCTTACCATAGCTGCAGGAAGTCCTGCAGTAATGTTCTGAGGTAATGAAGTATCAGACATTTCAATTGTTCTGTTTACCTTATTAGGCAGTTCTCCCACCAAAATACTCAATGCATTTTCCTGAATGGCAATATTCTGTTCCAGCTGAGTAATCAGAAGTTCTGTTGCCTGTTTCTGTGCTGAGGCCTGCTGTACTCCTAAAGAGGTGTTATCGCCACTTTCCCACATTTTTTGTGTGATCATCAGGGTATTGCTGCTGAGCTCCAGATTAGATTTTGCAATAGCTAATTGTCTGTCAAGCATCAACAGGTTATAATATCCCTGTGCAATAGCTGCTACTACCTGGGTCTGAACGGCTTTTGACCCTTCATAAGTCTGCAGATACTGCATTCTTGAAACTTCCTGCTGGTTTTTAATTTTTCCCCAGATGTCAGCTTCCCATGAAAGGTTGAAGGCTGCATTATAATCTTCAACATGGCTTGATCCTAAAAATAAATTTAAGCTTTGCCCGTTCATGCTGTTTTTGGAAGGCCTTGAGATTTGCCCGCTTACTCCGAAACCAACATCCGGATATTGCATATATTTTGCCTGTTTCAGTTTTTCCTGTGAAGCAGCAACCTGCTTTAGGGCAATCTGAAGGTCATAATTATTTTTGATTCCTTTTTCAATCAATCCCTGTAAAATAGGATCGCTGAAGAACTGCTTCCACTCCAGATTCGCTATGCTGGCAGTATCGGCAGTTGCAGTATACTGAAACTTTTCCGGAAGTGGCAGTTCAGGCTCCGTGTATGCCAGTTTGGACACACATGATACAGAGCCTATAGCCAGCGCAAAAGTTAGAATAATATTTTTTACTCGTTTCATAGTTTTTAAACTTTTAATTGAATACAAAACTTAGAGAGGTTTTTATTGATGCAAAAATTGTCTTTAGTAGGAGAAAATAGCTGATTTTTTTAACCATTAAGAACAGCAGGAGAATAGTTAATCCTTTGTCTTAAAATTTTCTCTAAGTTTTTGTTATTCATTTTTTATTAATGAGCTGAAGCTAAAAGTTCTTCCTCCATTTGTTTTTTCTTCAGTCTTTTCTGTTTTCTGCTTGGCATTTTTTCATGCAGGTACTGGAAGATTACATACATTACCGGAATAATAAATATCCCGAATATTACTCCTGTAAGCATTCCTCCTACGGTACTGTATCCAATAGAGTGGTTACCTTTTGAAGAGGCACCCTGCGTCCATACCAGTGGAAGCATCCCCACGATGAAGGCAAAAGAGGTCATTAAGATCGGTCTTAAACGTAATCTTGATGCCTGAAGTGCAGACTCAATCAAAGTTTTCCCTGCTTTTCTTCTCTGTACGGCAAACTCTACAATAAGGATGGCATTTTTCGCCAATAGCCCGACAAGCATAATCAATCCTACCTGAACGTAAATGTTATTATCGATTCCGGCTAACCCTGTGAAGGCAAATACTCCGAAAATCCCTGTTGGAATCGTAAGAATAATAGCAAAAGGAAGGATATAACTTTCATACTGAGCTGCCAGTAGGAAATACACAAACAGAATACTTAAGAAGAAAATGAATGCAGTCTGTCCGCTTGTTTTGATTTCCTCACGGGTAATCCCTGTCCATTCATATCCATATCCTCTTGGAAGTGATTGCTGAGCCACTTCTTCTACCGCTTTGATGGCATCTCCGGTACTGTATCCTGGTTTTGGTGTTCCATTGATTGTTACTGCGTTGAAAAGGTTATTTCTTGTTACCGTTTCAGGTCCGAAAGATCTTTTTAACGTTACTAATGTTTTCGCAGGAACCATTTCTCCTGATTTATTTTTAACATAAATTCCTTCCAGAGAGTTAACGTCAGTACGGTAAGGAATATCTGCCTGTGCCATTACTCTGTAATACTTTCCGAATCTGTTGAAATCCGATACAAAGCTACTTCCGAAATAAATCTGCATCGTCTGCATCAATTCCGTAACGGAAACTCCCAGCTGGTTGGCTTTGTCAGTATCTACATCAATAGTGTACTGTGGATTTCCTGCTGCATAAGTAGTGAATGCGAAAGCAATTTCCGGACGTTTCATCAATTCACCAATGAACTGCTGAGTGGTTGTTCCCAATTGTTCAAAAGAACCGTTCGTTTTATCCTGAAGCATGAATTCAAATCCGGAAACGTTACCGAAACCTTGTACAGTAGGGAAGTTGAAGAAGAAAGCATTCGCGTCTTTCACCTGGCTTACCTTTCCTGTTAAAGTTCCTGCAATTAGATCAGGATCTTTCATTTCACCACGTTTGTCATAATCTTTAAGCTTAATGAAACCTGCAGAATATGGAGAAGCATTGGCATTACTGATAAAGTTCATTCCGTCTGCTACCCAAAGGTGATTGGTGGCTTTCTCACTGTTGATGATTTTATCAATTTGTGCAGTCGCTCTGTGTGTTCTTTCCAATGAACTTCCAGGAGGAGTATTCACTGCATACAATACGAATCCCTGGTCTTCAGTAGGAATAAATCCTGACGGTGCTTTTTTGATCAGAAAGACACTTGCTGCTGTAATAAGAACAAGACCTCCTATAGCCACCCATTTATTTTTAATTAAAAACTTAAGGCTGTAGATATATTTTCTGGTCATGCTGTTGAAGCTTGCATTAAATGCATTGAAAAATCTTGCTCCAAAACCTGTTTTATGACCGTGTTCCCCATGTTCTCCCTGAGGATCATTTAAGAACATTGCACATAATGCCGGACTTAATGTCAAAGCATTCACTGCTGAGATTAAAATCGCAATAGCTAATGTAAAGGCAAACTGTCTGTAGAAAACCCCTGCAGGTCCCTGCATGAAACCAACCGGAATAAACACGGCACACATTACCAATGTAATGGAAATGATGGCTCCTGAGATTTCACTCATCGAGTTCATTGTAGCATGTTCCACAGGCATTCCTGTCTGTTCCATTTTGGAATGGACAGCTTCTACCACTACAATGGCATCATCCACTACAATACCGATGGCCAGAACCAATGCAAACAACGTAAGCATGTTGATACTAAAGCCAAATAGCTGAAGGAAGAAGAATGTTCCGATGATCGCAACCGGTACTGCAATAGCAGGAATTAATGTAGATCTGAAATCCTGAAGGAAAATATACACTACAATAAATACCAGAATGAAGGCAATAACTAAAGTTTCCACAACCTGATGGATTGATGCATCCAGGAAGTCTTTAGAGTTATACATGATAATCGGCTTTACTCCTTTTGGAAGAGTAGTTTCCATTACTTTTACTTGACTTTCAATTTCAGTCAGGATTTCATTTGCATTGGAACCCGCAGTCTGTAAGATAGCGAATCCGGCAACCGGTTTCCCGTCAACTCTGTTGGTTGCAGTATAAGTATAAGAACCGAATTCTACTCTTGCTACATCTTTCAATCGTAAGAAAGAACCGTCACTATTGGCTTTAATAGCAATGTTTTCGTAGTCTTCATTCTTATTCAGTTTTCCTTTATATTTAAGGATATACTCATAAGTTTCCTTACTTCCTTGTCCCAAACGGCCTGGAGCTGCTTCAAGGTTGTGGTCTTTAATGGCTCCCAGCACTTCTTGAGGAGAAAGGTTGTTAGCCGCAAGTCTGTCTGGTTTCAGCCAGATTCTCATGGAGTAATCCCTCGTTCCGAATACCTGAGCCTGTGCTACTCCCGGAATACGCTGAATCTGCGGAATAACATTAATCTTCAGGTAATTTTGAAGGAATAATTCGTCATATTGTTTTTCATTTTCACTGGTTAAACCCATGAACATGATCATACTGTTCTGTACTTTCTGTGTTGAAATACCGGCCTGTACTACCTCCTGAGGTAATTGGCTCATCGCTTTCGATACACGGTTTTGTACGTTTACAGCTGCATTATCAGCGTCAGCACCTTGTTTGAAGAACACACTCAGTGTCATTGTACCGTCGTTACTGGAGTTTGAGGTCATATAGGTCATGTTCTCAACTCCGTTCACGGCTTCCTCAATCGGGGTGGCAACCGAACGTGCTACAACCTCCGCGTTGGCTCCAGGATAGAATGCAGTTACCTGTACACTCGGTGGAGCGATGTCCGGAAAGAGGGCAATCGGTAAATTAAAGAGAGACAGGGCTCCCAATAATAAGAGTATTATGGAGATGACCGTTGAAAGGACCGGTCTTTCTATAAATTGTTTTAACATAAGAAGTTTATTTTTTTAAGTCTTCTGTATTGAGGATGGACTATAATGGTTTTGCTTTTAGCAAGCTGTCAGAAGAAATATTTTTCGGATTGATGGAAGCTCCGTCTTTTAGGTTTCCAATTCCTGTGTAAACTATTTTTTCTCCTGGTGCAAGTCCTTCAGAAATAAAATAATAGCTATCCGTTTTCCCTGATATTTTGATCGGTCTTCCGGTTACCTTTTTGTCTTTACCCATTACATATACATAGGTTTTATCCTGAATTTCGAAAGTAGATTCCTGTGGGATAACTACAGCATTTGAGATCAGTTGAGGCATACGCACTCTTCCTGTGTTTCCGGTTCTTAAAGCCCCGTTGGCATTAGGGAAAACGGCACGTACACTGATGGCTCCGGTAGTTTTATCAAACTGTCCGTCTACGATGCTCAGTTTACCTTTTTCAGGATAAGTACTGTTGTCAGCGATCACCAATTCTACCATTGGCATATTTTTCAGCTTTTCTTCCAAAGTAGCGCCGGGATATTTATTTTGGAAAGCGATAAAGTCCAGTTCACTCAAAGAGAAATAAGCATAAATTTCACTGATATCAGATAATAAGGTCAATGGATTTACATCTGTTCTTGAGATCAGACTTCCTTTTTTGTAAGGAATTCTTCCGATATAACCACTTACTGGAGCGGTAATGGTTGTAAATCCTACGTTGATTCTTGCGCTTCCTACAGAAGCTTTGGCTTGTGAGGCAGCGGCAACAGCAGCTTCATAATTGGCTTTTGCTGTTTTTAACTGCACATCAGAAACTACTTTTGCAGCAACCAATGGCTGAAGTCTGTCTACTTCTACTCTTGCTTTTTGGATATTGGCATTAGCAACCTGTAGATTAGCTTGTGCCATATTCATTTGTTCTCCATAGCTTCTGGAGTCTATTTTAAATAATGGCTGTCCGGCTCTTACGTAAGATCCTTCCTCTACATAGATTCTATCAAGATAGCCATCTACCTGAGATCTTATTTCAACATTGTTTTTCCCTTCTAAGGCAGTAGGGAATTCCTGATATGTAGTAGCGGGTGATGTAAGAACGGTATAAACCGGAAGTTCTGGAGCTGGCGGCGCGGAATTGGATCCTTCTGCAGCCTTGGTACAGCTCTGTAAAAGAATTATACTTGCAATAAGTACAATAAACCTTGTTTTTCCAGGTATTTTCATTGTGGTTTAATTTTTTTAATGAAGTGTTAGATTTAAGTAAAAGAGTCTTTTTAATAAATGCTGTTTTTTTTCCTAACAGTGTTAATAGTTAGTTCAAAAAAAATTACAGAATTTTTAATGTCCGATAAAGTCGATTGTTTCCATAATTGAAAATTGTTTTTAATGTATTTAAGTGTATAATGATGGTGTAAGGTGTGTTAATTTTACTAACAGTGTTAATTGATAAGCAAAAAATGATTACTTTTAACAACTGAATGATATGAATTGCTCCATAAATGATTTCATTTTTAATCAGGAAAAACGGAATAATTTAAATTAATTCGGTGTTAAATTTCCTAACGGTGTTAATTTTAAATTCAAAAAAAATTTACAAAGACTTAATAAAAGCCGAAACAGTTTCGTCCAATGTCGTCTTGTTCATTGTGGAAGGGATATCAGCAGTACGCATCATCATAATAGAGATCATTCCGTGAACGGCAGAAAACAGAGCGTGAGACATATGACAGGCATTGTCCGGATTGGATCCGTTTTTCTTGATAATCTCATAGGTACATTCATAGATCAGTTCCTGGAATGATGAGAATTCTTTTTTCATCTGCCCTTTTCCACAGCATTGCATTCCAAGACCAAACATAAGCTGGTAATATTCCTTGTTTTTAAAAGCAAAGTTCCAGTAGGCATCCACAATAGCAACAAGCTGCTCTTCCGGAGTGTCATGTTTCTGCTGAGCTTTTAATAATTCTATGTGTAACTTATGAAAGCCATCTAAAGAAATTTCAAATAGAATAGCTTCTTTATTTTCAAAATAATCATATACTACGGGTGCACTATACTCAATAGCATCAGCTATCTTACGCATAGACAATGAACCCCAGCCTTCAGTTTTAGCCAAAGTAAAAGCAGCCTGCAAAATATTTGCACGGATGGATTCTTTTTCTCGTTGACGGCGTTCATGTAGACCCATGATATTTATTTACTAACAGCGTTAGCAAAACTACAAACTTTTTAATATAACTTCCAAAGGATATTATGAGTTTTATGGGTTTGCTGATTATTTACAGTAAATTAATCAATGGCTGGAAGTAGGAAGAATGGGAGCTGGAAGTTATTTCAGAGGTCAATAATCTAATAATAGAATTTGGCTATAACTATTTTTGAGGCTTAAAAATCTTCCCTTCTCCAGCTTCCTTACCCTACAAAAATAAAAATGTCTGTTTCAGACCCTGCTCAATTAATAAAAGAAATATCTATCTTTGCCGGTAAAGAAAAAAGGATATGAATACTCCATCAAATATGCTGGCATTAGGAACAAAGGCTCCGTTTTTTGAACTTCCTAACCCGTCAAAAACGAATGAACTTCAGTCTTTAGAGGAACTGAAAGGAGAAAATGGTACTTTGGTGATCTTTATGTGCAACCACTGTCCGTTTGTTCTTCATGTGATTGATAAGATCAACGAATTATATGAAGATTATAACGAGCGGGGAATAGAATTCATCGCTATCAACTCTAATGATATTGAGAAATATCCGGCAGATTCTCCTGAGAAAATGATAGAATTTCAGATTGAAAGAAATTTTGATTTCCCTTATTTATTTGATGAAAGCCAGGCAGTAGCTAAAGCTTACGATGCAGCTTGTACTCCGGATTTTTATTTCTTTGATGATAAGCTGGATCTTGTGTACAGAGGTCAGATGGATGATTCAAGACCGGGAAACAATAAAGATGTTACAGGTGAAGATCTTATTATTGCTTTTGAAAATCTTTTGGCTGGTGAAGCTCAGGAAGAAATTCAGAGACCAAGCATGGGGTGCAATATTAAATGGAAATAATTGCTGGTTGCTGGTTATTTAGCTACTAGTTTTTACTCATTATAATAATATAGAGCTGCTCTTTTTAGAGTGGCTTTTTTGTTGATCGTAACATAGCTCACTTATTATCCACACAGTTTGTCACTCCGTAGGAGTCTCGGCACAACTGATCTTTTTATTGTAAGTACTGCAACATTTTTATAAGTAAGTCTGGATTCTTACGGAATGACAACTACGAAAGCATTGTCTATTCATTCACTTGTCACTCCGTAGGAGTCTCAGCGTAGTTTTTTTATTAAAAGCTGGCCTTGGTTTTAGTCTCATTCTCAACTTTCAAATCTACATTAACGTTACTGTGAGAATAATTCCTGATAAACTCAGAAGGCGTCTTCCCGGTATATTTTTTAAACATCCTGTTAAAATATGTTACATTATTAAAACCGCATTGGTAGCTGCATTCCGAAATAGATCTGTCCTGTGCCATCAGTAGACATGCTTTATTGATTCTGTATCTATTGACAAACTCTGTAAACGTAATCTGAGTCGCTTTTTTAAAGAAATTACAGAAAGCCGGTAAAGTGAGATTGGCCAGTTTTGCTACTTCTTCAATTTCGATTTCCTTGTCATAATGATGTTCTACATAGGTGAAGATATTTTCCAGACGGGTTTTATTTTTTGAAATAATGGTGTAAGGCATGATCTCTTTATTCAGAAGATCATAATCTTCACATTTTGAAAGCTCGAAAAGAATTTCAAGCAATAATAAATACCTTTTGTAGCCCTCAGATTCTAACATAAGCTTCAGTTTAGGAAGCATCACTTTTTTTACTTTATGATGAAAATGAATTCCATATTTTGAAAGTTCCAGCAGATTTTTGATAGATCTGGCTTCCACTTCCTGCTGGGGAAACTGAAGAATCTCTTCCTTGAACTGAAGCACAATTTCTTCATGCGGATCAATGGAGTTTAATCCAAATCCGGAATGAGGAATATTAGACCCGATTAATACCAGATCACCATTTGTATAATTACTTTTATGATAGCCAACGTGGCGCGTTCCGTTCCCGGAAATGACACATACCAGCTCAATTTCGGGATGATAATGATATTCCCATTTGAATTCTGAAATAGGGGAGTTGTTATGAATCGTGCGGAATGAGCTCTTTTCATTAGGGATTACCCTTTCAAAAGTAACTTTCATTTAATTAATCATATTTAATTACTAAAAATACTAATTATATTAATATAGTTCAAATATTGATTTACTGTGTTAAATTATCGTTAACACAAATGCTTCTATCTTAGCCGACAAGAAATAACCTGAATGAAAAATATTAACATCAAGGCCGTTTTATTTTTAAATTATTTTGTCTTTGCCATTCTTCTGAATTCTGTAGGTACAGTGATCCTGCAGGTACAGCAGAATTTTGGAATTTCAAAATCTTCGGCCAGTGTTTTGGAAGGATTCAAAGATCTTCCCATTGCAATATGTTCATTCATTCTGGCTTCATTTCTTCCCAAAATCGGAATCAAAAAATCAATGTTGATTGCTTTATTGCTGGTAAGCTGTATGTGTTTTGTAATGCCGTTTACCAATACCTTTTGGGTTTTTAAATTATTATTTGCCACAGTAGGAGTTTCCTTTGCTTTAATTAAAATTTCAGTTTTTACTTCTATCGGGCTGGTAACGGAAACAGACAAGGAACATTCCAGCTTTATGGGATTTCTTGAAGGTTTTTTCATGATTGGAGTTCTGGCAGGAAATGTATTGTTCAGTTTATATATTGATGATCATAATCCGGAATCTACGCGATGGCTGAATGTATATTGGGTTTTGGGCGGGCTTTCCACTTTATCTTTTTTATTCCTGTTCTTTTCAAAATTAAATGAGCAGGAAGCAAAAAGTGAGAAAACAGATTTATTGGGAGATTTAAGAAATAGTGTAAGCTTATTCAGCTATAAAAAAGTGTTGTTCTTTTTATTATGTGCTTTCCTTTTTGTACTGGTAGAGCAGAGCTTTCAAACATGGACGCCTACTTTTTATAAGGAAATTTTAAAAGTGCCTACTTCAATGAGTATCCAGGCGGGAGCTGTTTTAGCAGGAGCTTTTGCTTTAGGAAGATTTTTGTCGGGATTTTTCTCTAAAAAATTCAACTGGATCTATGTAGTTTCTTTTTGTGTGATAGGTTTTGCTATCAGCTTACTGTTGGTTTTACCATTGACCCATAACATTCATATTGATACGAATACAAGCTGGCTGAATGCGCCTTTGGTTGTGTATTTATTTCCCTTGATGGGAGGCTTGCTGGCACCAATTTATCCAAGTATTAATTCTGTGATTCTGGCATCAATCCCGAAATATTTACACAGTGCGATGTCAGGTTTAATTGTCGTTTTCTCAGCAATCGGGGGAACTATCGGTTCTATTATTACCGGTTTTGTGTTTCAGGAGTTCAGTGGTCAGCAGGCATTTTATCTTTCTCTGATTCCGCTCTCATTACTGATCACTTCGGCAGTTTTCATGAATAAATTAAAAATTAATCCTAAAAAATAACAATGAGTAATCAGCTTTACATAAACGAAATTCAAAGTCTGTTTGATGAAGTACAGAGATCTGAAATTTTTGAAGATCAGAAAATGATGACGGATGCAGTTCCTCTTTTCCCTATTGCAAAGATTAATGAAGATTATAAACAATCAAAAAATACAGAGGGTTTTGATCTGAAAGATTTTGTGATGACCCATTTTGACTTTTTAGGGGCCAGAGTTTCGGTGCAGAGAGAAGATCACCTTCCTATCAAAGAACATATTGAAAAATTATGGGACGAATTAACCCGTACAGCTTATGAAGAAAAAGGAACTCTTTTAAAATTACCGAAACCTTATATTGTTCCGGGAGGCCGTT
The DNA here is from genome assembly GCF_018362995.1 of Chryseobacterium indologenes. Classification (NCBI taxonomy): domain Bacteria; kingdom Pseudomonadati; phylum Bacteroidota; class Flavobacteriia; order Flavobacteriales; family Weeksellaceae; genus Chryseobacterium; species Chryseobacterium indologenes. The sequence continues at coordinate 2,548,952 of NZ_CP074372.1, read as the reverse complement.
TTAACGAGTTTTTCTATTGGGACAGCTATTTTATTATGCTGGGATTAAAAGCTTCCGGCAGAATAGAAATGATGGAAAATATTATTGAAAACTGTTCTTACCTGATTCAAAACGTAGGATTTGTCCCGAATGCTAGCAGAACTCATTTTCTGAGCAGATCACAGCCACCTTATTTTTCATTAATGCTGGATCTTCTTTTTGAAACAACGCATGATGAAGAAATTTATACAAAATACCATGATACTCTTGAAAAAGAATATGCTTTCTGGATGAATGGTGAAGAATGGCTGGAAAACAATTCAAGTGTAAAAAGAGTTGTTAAAACAGCAGATGGAGATATTCTGAACCGTTATTACGACTCAGAAAATACACCACGTCCCGAAAGTTATCTGATCGATATTGAAGATCATGAAAAAACTTCGGGAGAGGAATTTTACAGAAATATAAGAAGTGCCTGTGAATCAGGCTGGGATTTTTCCAGCAGATGGTTTGCAGACGGAGAAAATATACAGACTATAGAAACGCTGAATCTCGCACAGGTTGATCTGAACTGCCTTTTATGGCATTTGGAAATGACTTTGGCAAAATCTTCAGCGCTTCAGAATCTGAGTGAAAAAGAAAATTATTTTTCAGAAAGAGCAGCAAGCAGAAGACAGATGATCAATACTTATTTCTGGGATAGAAATACTAACAATTATAAAGATTATCACACTAAAAAAAACACAAAAACACCGTCTGAACATATTGCTGCTCTTTACCCTTTATTCCTAGAAATTGCAGATCAGGAACAGGCGGACGTTGTTGCCAAAGCGATTGCTGAAAAATTTCTTTACAAAGGCGGGTTGGTTACCACCACTAAAAATTCAGGCCAGCAATGGGATCTTCCTAATGCATGGGCTCCTTATCAGTGGCTGGGCTTTAAAGCAATGAAAAATTACGGCTTTGATGAACTGGCCGAGAAAATAAAAAATAACTGGTGTTCCAATGTAGAAAGAGTCTACAAGAATACCGGAAAACTAATGGAAAAATACAATGCATTAGACACAGAAACAATAGCAGGCGGCGGGGAATACCCTAATCAGGATGGATTTGGTTGGACGAATGGAGTGTATTTACAATTACAACAAAACTGAAACTAACTATAAAAATAAGGCTATGAAAAAAAAATCAATCTTTTTAATCGCCGCAACAGCTACGTTATATTTTAATAATGCTTATGCCCAGGAAACTCCGCAGGATTCTGCAAAAATTTCCTCTATCGATCAGATTGTCATCACAGGAAATTCAAATCCGAAGAAAAAAATAGAATCCAGTACAGCGATTTCCACATTCAGTTCCAAAGAAATCCAGAAGCAGAACCCCATTAGTGCCGCTGCTTTATTGCAAAGAGTTCCCGGATTTGCGGTGGAAACTTCAGGAGGTGAAGTAGGAAATAACCTTTTTGCAAGAGGGATTCCTTCCGCAGGAGCTTATGAATTTGTGCAGGTACAGGAAGATGGTCTTCCGGTTTTTGAAGACGGAGCCCTTCAGTTTGCCAATGCGGATAACTTTTTCCGTGTGGACAATTCGGTCAACCGTATGGAGGCTTTGAGAGGGGGATCGGGATCTATTTTTGCAACCAATTCTCCCGGCGGTTTGATCAACTTTATTACCAGAGAAGGAACCAATGATTTCAGAGGTACGGCAAAATTGGAGACAAGTACATATGGATTAATGCGTACGGATGTGAATGTAGGGGGAGCTTTGGTTCAGGACAAATTGTTTTTCAATGTAGGAGGTTTTTACAGGACAGATGACGGGATCAGAAAAACAGGTTTCAAAGCTAATAATGGCGGACAAATCAGAATGAATCTGAAATACGTCTTTGATAAAGGCTACGTAAAAGTGTATTACAAAAAACTGGACGACAGAAATACGTTCTTCCTTCCTATTCCTTTGGTACAAAACGGTAACAAGCTGAAAGGATTCCAGAATTTTGATCCTAATTACGGAACATATAGCTACAGAGCAATCAGCCAGCTGAATATACCACAGGCAGGAGGTGGATTTTTCAACAGAAATCTTGAAGACGGAATTCATCCGAAAGTAGATGCAGTGGGAGCTGAGTTTAAATATGATCTTGGAAATAATTTCAGCGTTTTAAACAAGACCAGATACACCAATATCAATATGAATTATACAGGGATTTTCCCTGCAGGAGGTCCACAAACGATGGCAGAATTTGCTAAAAGTAACGGAATTTCCGGCAACAATTATCAGTATTCATTGGTGAGCAACGGAGCTGTGGTTAATCCTGAATATGTACAAAAACTGGGATTCTGGGCCATTGACAAGCAGATGAATAACTTCGTGAATGATCTGCAGTTCAATTATAAGTTTGATCAGGGAAATGTTACAGCAGGTTTCTATAAATCCAATTGGAAATCCCATCAATACTGGAACTGGAGTAATATTCTTACTACAGCTACAGACAGACCAGAGTTACTGAATCTGGTAGATACTTCTTTAAGTCCATCAGATACCGGATATTCTAAAACCTATAATGGAGTAACCAATATGACATTTTTACAGAGAGATACTCAGACCCAGGGAAGCCTGAATGATCTTTATGTAAACCTTGATTATAATATCACCGATGCTTTAAGTGTAAATGGAGGTCTTCGTTACAGCCATGATTATTATAAAGGAAATTTTGCCAATACAACTTCTTCCAATTTAAATAATTCAGGGTTAACAACGGATGGAACTCATGGTTTCAGCACGACTACTGCTGATGATAATATGAGTGTATTGGGAAATAAATATACCTACTGGAATTATAATGTAGATAAAGTATCCTTCACATTAGCCACCAATTATAAGATTAATAGAGAAAATGCAGTGTATGCCCGTTTTTCCAATGGTTTCAGATCACCGAATGAAGAAGCATATTACAACTATTTCTCCAATCCGAACCCTGATAAACCTTTAAAATCTGTAACAACCAATCAGCTGGAAGTAGGATATAAATATTACTCGCGTACTTTTGATGTGGCAGTGATTCCGTTCTATTCTACCTTGAAAAATCTGTCATTTACAGATGTTTTCTCTGATGGTACATCCGAAAATACATTCGCCAATACAGAAAACTATGGAGTTGAATTGGAAGGTTTCGCCCGTTTATTCAATAATACTTTAGAAGTAACATTCAACGGGACCATTCAAAGTCCAAAATATAAAAACCTTGAGGCCGGAAGCGTTCTTGAAGGAAATGTAGTAAGAAGAATGCCTAAATTTTTCTTTAATATCTCACCAGCAGTCAATATTACAAAAGCATGGAGAGCTTATGCAAGTATGAATTATTATGGAAAACGTTTCCAGGATGAGAAGAATGTACAGACATTACCTTCATTCACCGAATTTGGAGCAGGAATGTCTTATCAGTTAGGAAGAATACGTTTTGCCGTGGATGGAACCAATATCTTTAATACAATCGGAATCACAGAAGGTGATCCAAGAGCAGGTTCTCCAAACGGAGACGGAATCATTATGGCCAGACCTATTATGGGAGCTGCAGCCAGAGCTTCCATTACTTTGGATTTCTAAACTCTATTTCTTTATAACAGCAAAACCGTCAGAATTTCTGACGGTTTTGTAATTTTTATATTCTTTCACAGATTAAGAGGTATTTGACAGAATTAAGTTTGAATCCAGACACTTGTAGAGTTCTCAAACCCTCAAACCCTCAAACTCTCAAACTCTCTTACTTCAAAAACGGATTGTACTGCTTTTCAAATCCAATTGAGGTAGGATTCCCATGTCCTGAGAAAACCTGAGTATCATTATCTAAAATGAAAAGTTTAGATTTAATACCATCAATCAGTTGCTCATAGTTTCCTTTATATAAATCTGTTCTTCCGATGCTGCCCTCAAAAAGAACATCTCCTGAGATCATGAATTTCTGATTTTCGTGATGATAAACCACACTTCCCGGAGAATGTCCTGGAACATGATAAATTTTAAATTTTTCACCATCCAGATCCAGTTCATCTCCTTCCTTAATATATTCCACATCTACTTTTACAGGATCTACCTGCATTCCGAATCTCATTCCGCTTGCCTGAAGCATATCCAGAACTTCCTGATCTTCCTGATGCATTACTACAGGTACTTTGAACGTATCAAAAGCCCATTGAAGCCCCAATACATGATCAATATGTGCGTGAGTTAAAAGAATTTTCTGAATTTTCAGTCCGTTTTCTGAAATGAAACTCTCAATGGCCTGGGTTTCCTGCCCTTTCATATTTCCCGGATCAATTAACCATGCGTTTTTATTCCCGTTATAAATGATGTAAGTGTTTTCGCTCGCAAAGTTGAATACGAAACCTTGAATCTGAAGCATATCTGAATATTTTTTATTCAAAAATACGATATTATTAAGAAAATGGCTATTTTTCGTTATCTTCGTCATAATGAAAACTTTGCGATTACTCTTACTTACTTTGAGCGGACTGGTTTTTGGACAAAATATCCAAAGTGTTCAGCTGTTCAATCCTCAGACCAATGATGAAACTCCGGTAATCAGGATTGGTGAACAGTTGGTTCTGGGCTTTGATGATCTTACCAACGGCAGTCAGATCTATAGATATACATTCAAACATTATGACAGAAACTGGAATGATGATAATCTGTTTTTTACAGAATTTGCTACCGGAAGTATGAATGCACTTCTGGATCAGTTTCAGTATTCTTTCAATACATTACAGGCTTATACGCACTATAAACTTGTTTTTCCGAATGATAAAATCCAGTTGAAAATTTCAGGGAATTATGAACTGATTGTTTACAAAGATTCTGCAGATCAGCCTCTTTTCAAAAAAAGGTTTTACCTGGTAGAAGATGCAACAGCTGTAGGATTAAATATTTCAAGGTTTGCAGATGCAAAAAATCCCAATCTTAACCAGAGGGTAGAAGTGAATGTTTCTCCGAAAGGAGGAGATATTTCTTCCAATGTCAATTCAATCACAATGAATGTGATGCAGAATAACAACCCGAATATGGTGATTTCTAACCTAAAACCAAGCAGTGTTTTAGGCAATCAGATACTTTTCCAGCAGATGAATCTTACGTTTCCCGGAGACAATGAATTTTATTATTTCGATAATAAAAATATGAATATGGCGGCGGATATGGTGCGTGCAACTGAAATAAAAGATGATGTTAACCAGACCTATCTTCATCCGGTATGGGCATTTCCTTTGAATTATCAATACCAGCCTGATGTAAATGGAGCATGGTATTACAGAAGAAATGACCTGGGAAGAGAAAGAGATGCTGAAAGAGAAGCTGACTACTCGTGGGTGCATTTCTATCTGGAATCGGATCCTGTGGATAAAGAGATTTATGTTTTGGGAGGATTTAATAATTATAAGCCAACTAAGGAAAATCAAATGCAGTATGATGCTGCTACCAAACAGTATGTAGCTAAAATATTTCTGAAACAGGGTTTTTATAACTACGTTTTAGTAACTAAAGAAGGAAATGGACCGTTGAATTTCGGTGAGGTAAACGGTAATTTCTGGCAGACAGAAAATCTTTATCAGGCATTTCTTTATTATGCACCATTCGGAAGAAATTATGATGGACTGATGGGTTATGGTGAATTCAGAACTCCAATAGCAAATAAACGTTAATAATTTGAGATTATTATTTTAAATTATTCTTATAAAATGGGACTGTCTTTTGAGATAGTCCTTGTTTTTTAATCCATTATTTAAAAAAATAAACCTTCTCAGACTTTAATCATTAATAATTTCATATGATATAATGCACTACATAGTGAAAAAAAATAATTCACAAAATTTTGATTTTAATTAAATATTTTAATTTAAAAATTATATTGTAGAAAAATTATATTTAAATATTTTTCTTTGTTTTAAAATCATTATTGTTTTTTATTTATCAATTTATAATATCTATTGAATTTTATTCATTGTTTGTATTGTTTTATTGTGAAAAGTTTATACATTCGTCATCACAATCAACCAATATTATTATGAAAACGAAATTTATCTTAGTGGCAAGCGTTGCCGCCTGCTCTTTTGTTTTTGGGCAAAACACACCATCAAAATTAAATCCGGGTAAAAGTGGATTACATGCGGACTTTATGAGATTTGATAAAAATGCACCTGCATTTCAGGGAAGCCCTGTTTTATTCGATGAAACCTCACAGAGACTTTCTCCTGGGCAAGCACTTAAACTGGGCTTGGAAAAAGATGCGCTGGGTTTTGAAACTCATAGATTCCAGCAGACCGTTAATGATATTCCTGTAGAATACGGAATGATGGCGGTACAAACAAAAGGAGGCAAAATAGTAGGACAATCAGGAAAATGGGTTCTTCAGCTTCCGAAAGGGCTTGAGAAGAAAACCAATATTTCTGAAAGTATCGCTCTGCAGAGTGCTTTATCATTCGTTGGGGCAGAATCCTACAAATGGCAAAATAAAGAAGAGGAAGATTTTCTTAAAAAAGAATCCAATAATCCCAATGCAAGCTTTGCTCCTAAAGGTGAACTGGTATATTATTCAGATCCTACGGATGAAAAACTGAATGATTTAACTTTAGCTTATAAATTTGATATTTACTCAGAAAAACCATTAAGCAGACAATATGTTTTTGTAGATGCTAAAAATGGAAAAGTTTTGGGAACAGACGCTATTATCCACGAAGTGAATACTCCGGGAACCGCGACTACAGGATATAGCGGAAGCCGTAGCATTGTAGCTGACTCTTATAACGGAAGCTACAGATTAAGAGAGACCGGCAGAAATGCGGGTACAGCGGTAGAAACCTACAATCTTAAAAAAGGTACTAATTATTCTGCAGCAGTAGATTTTACAGATACAGATAATGTATGGAATAATGTAAATACCAACAAAGATCAATATGCTACAGACGCCCATTGGGGAGCAGAAATGACTGTTGATTATTTATATACAAAATTTGGAAGAAAGAGTATTGACAATAATAATTTTGCAATAAAATCTTATGTTCATTATTCTACCAATTATTTCAATGCATTTTGGGATGGCTCCAGAATGACCTATGGTGACGGAAGCTCCACAACTAACGGAGGGAAACCATTAACAGCTATTGATGTATGTGGACATGAAATTACCCACGGGATGACTTCCAAAACGGCAAACCTTGTGTATCAAAGAGAGCCGGGAGCATTAAATGAAGGTTTTTCTGATATTTTCGGAAATTCAATAGAACGTTGGGCAAGACCAACACAGGCAAGCTGGACATTGGGAGAAGATTTCAATTATGTCATCAGAGATATGTCTAACCCTAATGCTTACCGCCAGCCGGATACTTATAAAGGTACCTACTGGAAAGATGCTACAACTACAGGATGTGCAGTGCCGGGACAGACAACCAATGATTATTGCGGTGTTCATACCAATTCGGGAGTCCTTAACTTCTGGTACTATTTATTGGTAACAGGAGGTTCAGGTACAAATGATAACGGTTTTGCTTATAATGTCTCCGGAATCGGACTGGATAAGGCAGGAGCTATTGCTTACAGAACATTAACAACTTACCTGACTTCATCATCCAACTATGCCAACGCAAGAACTTATTCTCTTCAGGCAGCAGCAGATCTATACGGAGCTGGAAGCAATGAAGTGACACAGGTTACCAATGCATGGAACGCAGTAGGTGTAGGAGGCGGAACTTCTGCGGCAGGACTTGTAGCAGCAACTTCAAATGTTTCAGCTTATACCATCAGCCCGAATCCTGCAACTGACAGATTCACTGTGAATTTTGAAGGTAAAGCCGGAAAAGGAATTGTAGAATTGGTAAGCCTTACAGGTAAGAAAGAGATTTCTGAAAAAGTTGATATTACAGAAGGTGCCAATAAACTGAACATCCAGCTTCCTTCCAATATACTTCCTGGAGTATATATCGTAATGGTAAACGGACAGAAAGCAGGAAACCTGATTAAAAAGTAAACACCAAATTTAATTTTAATATATTTAGCAAAATGGCCACAAGAATTACTTGTGGCCATTTGTATATTTTGAATGAAGTAAATTATACCAAATAAAAATCATTCAGTTTTTCCTCACAAAGGATTTTTACGACTTCAATCCATCGGTCCTCATCATTCAGACATGGGATATAATGGAAATTTTCTCCGCCTCCGTGCATAAACTGTTCTTTTCCTTCTACAGAAATTTCTTCCAGGGTTTCAAGACAGTCAGAAACGAATGCCGGGCATACTATGGCCAGGTTTTTTATCCCTTTTTTACCAATTGTTTCCAACGTTTCGTCGGTATATGGTTCAATCCATTTATCTTTTCCTAATCTTGACTGGAAAGAAACGATTGTTTTTTCTTTAGGTAAATTCAGTTTCTCAATAACACGCTGTGTTGTGTTATAGCATTGATGGCGATAACAGAACTGATGGCTCGGATTATCGTCTCTGGAACAGCAGTCATTAAGATTACAGGTCTTGGTAGGATCTGTCTTATAAATATGTCTTTCCGGAACTCCATGATAAGAAAACTGCAGGGCATCAAAATTTTCAGGAAGTTTCTCTTTAATACTTTCCGCCAGACAGTTGATATAAATATCCCTGTTGTAAAAAGGCTGAATATAATTGATCTTTACTTTCGGAAATTTCTTTTTTCTTACTTCTTCTGCCTTTTCAATTACCGTTTCCGTAGTACTCATGGCATATTGAGGATATAAAGGGAAAAGAACGATCTCAGTAATTCCCTGATCTACCAGTTTCTGAATACCGGTTTCAATGCTGGGTTCTGCATATCTCATTCCTATTTCCACGGGAACATCTACCAGTTTCTGAAGTTTTTTCTGAATTTTTTCAGTAATGACAATCAGTGGTGAACCTTCATCTGTCCAAACCGTTTTATAAGCTTCAGCAGATTTGGCAGGTCTTGTTTTCAGGATGATTCCCTGTACAAGAAGAGCACGAAAGATCCAACGGTAATCGATTACTCTTTCATCCATCAAAAATTCATCAAGATATTCCTTTACGTCGTTTACAGAGGTTGATCTCGGTGATCCGAGGTTGACCAGTAAAATTCCTTTATTATTCAATATTCTAATTTTTAATTATGAAACAGACGTTGTAAAATCTGCTACTAATTTTGATACTTTAGCAAAGGTATTACTTTCCAGTAAGCCATTGCTGTCAAATTTGCCTTTTATCCCCTTTATTAATGCCTGATGTTTATCATCTGTTGTTGCTCCAAGAGTCTTTAAAATCATCAATAACTCTTCATGGCCTTTTTCTCCACTGGCTGAAGCGGTAATCACTGCAACCGGCTTATCAGAAAAGATCGTTGTAGAAACACACCATTCCAACATATTTTTTAATCTGCCGGGAATACTGAAAATATATTCCGGAGTGGAAAATATTACACCTGCTGAATTTTTAATAACTTCTCTGATCTTCAGAACTTCATCCGGAATATTCTCATCCGTTATTGCAGTATCAAAATGAGGAAGAACAGCAAGATTATTATACATCAGAAAATCTGTATTTTCTATCTTTTCCAGTACCTGCTCCATCAGTTTCTGATTGCTGGAGTTCTCCGAAGCACTTCCAATAATAACGACAATTTTCTTTTGGGGAGGCATTTTAAAACTGAATTATCCGTTTACAGCTTCTACTTTTTCTACCAGATCCGGAACGAATTGTTTTAAAATATTTTCAATTCCGTTTTTCAAAGTAGCCGTAGAACTTGGGCAGCCTGAGCAAGCTCCCTGTAGAAGCATTTTTGCAGTTTTACTCTCCTGGTCATATTCCATTAGTGAAATTTTTCCACCATCATTTTCTACTGCAGGCGCTACATATTCATTTAAAATGTCAGAAATTTTCTGCTCATCTTCCGTATAATCTCTGTTGATGATCTTTTCAACAGGGTTTTCATGTTTCTGCGGTTCTATTTTAGAAATTTCACCTCCGTTTTGAAGATACTCGGCAATAAGCGCACGAACAGTCATCATCACCTGGTGCCATTCTACAGAATTGTCTCTGGTAACTGCTACAAAATTATCAGAAATGAAAACTTCTTTTGTAAATTCAAATTCTTTAAAGATTGCCTGTGCCAAAGGAACTTCCTCAGCAGCTTCAACTGATTTTACTTCCACAAAACCATCCATCAGCAATTTGTTTGAAACAAATTTCATTACATTAGGATTCGGAGTCATTTCAGCATAGATCTGATACATTTCTTTTTTCTTCTGAAGATAAATTCTTGGGTTAGCCAATAATTCATCCTCAATCACGTTTTTCAGACTTTCAGCTACATGTTCCCATTCTATGGTATCCTGTTTTGCCACAGCTACAAAATTAGCCGTAATGAAAATTCTTTCCACAAACGGATAATTGAAAAGCTCCTGTGCCAAAGGAATTTCTGATATATCTGAATTTCTGTCCAACTCTAAAGACCCAGGAATGAGATTGTAATCTGCAACAAATTTCATTACTTTCGGGTTTTCGGTAGGTTCTATAAGTACGGTACGCATTTTTTCGTTAAATTTGAGATACAAAAATACGCATTAGAAGTTAGAAGCTGAGAATTGAGAGTTAGATTTTTGCTATCGCTGTAATTTAGAAGTTAGATACCACAAATTATAAGGCAGAAGATAACTATTTTCAATTGGGCATATTTTCAAATTTTCAAATTAATATTATGGCACTTATAAAAGAACTTTTAGGAAAAGCACCACAGATCGGAGAGAACACTTTTTTAGCAGAAACCGCTACTATTATTGGTGATGTTACGATGGGAAGAGACTGCAGCGTTTGGTATAATGCTGTGATCAGAGGCGATGTTCATTATATTAAAATGGGCGACAAGGTAAATGTTCAGGATAATGCAATGCTGCATTGTACCTATCAGAAAAGTCCTCTGAATATCGGAAATAATGTTTCTATCGGGCATAACGCAATTGTTCATGGATGCACTATTAAAGATAATGTTCTGATCGGGATGGGAGCTATTGTAATGGATGACTGTTTGGTGGAAGAAAATTCTATTGTAGGAGCAGGTTCTGTAGTAACCCAGGGTACTCATATCAAATCCGGAGAAGTATGGGGTGGAGTTCCAGCGAAAAAAATCAAAGATATCAATGCTCAGTTACTGGAAGGTGAAGTAGACAGAATTGCAAATAATTATGTCAAATACTCTTCATGGTATAAGGAAAACGTTAAAGATCATCAATTTTAATTTTCAATTGATCTTGTAAATATAAAAGCTCTGTCCTGCGACAGAGCTTTTTCGATTTGATATAGAACCTTTGTTTTATTGTTAGTTATTGTCAGGCGTGATCAGTCTGATTTTTCCATGAATACATTTCAAAGAGGTAGGAGGTGTGATGGCTACACAGTCCGACATGATATTATATTTTTCATTAAAAGTTTTTACTTTTTCCGTGTAATCATTCACTCTCTGTAAGAAAGTAGCTTCTATTTTCTTTGGATAAGCAATATATTGCTGAGGTCCGCCACAGGATTTTGCTCCCATGGGCGCAAACGCCCATTCACTGGCATCCGTACATTTTTCTCCGGACACTTCAGACTCAATAGAGGCTTTTAATTTATCCAGCTGTGCCTGCTCATACTTCTGGCTGTCTTCATCAGCAGGTCTGTCTGCGATATCTACAGGAAGATTGATATTGGTGTTTTTTGAAGTATTACAGGAAACCATAGTTAATGTAGTACTTAATACTATCACAGGGAAATAGAAGAATATTTTTTTCACAATAAACTTTTTTCTTTTTAAGAATTTTCAAAACTTATGCCAAGGTAAGAAATTCAAATTCATTTCCGTATTTTTGACAACGATGAACAATCATTTTTTTGACTTAATAGAATATACGAACAGAAGTGTTTTTCTGACCGGGAAAGCCGGAACAGGTAAAACGACATTTCTCAATGATTTTGTAAGACGTACAAAGAAAAAGCATATTGTAGTAGCACCCACGGGAATTGCTGCAATCAATGCGGGAGGCGTTACAATTCATTCCATGTTTGGGCTGCCGTTGAGAACTTTTCTTCCTACGACAGAAAGAATAGACACCAGTTTGGCGAATAATATTGCCGATCTGATGCCCCATTTCAAATACCGTAAAGATAAACTTAAACTTCTGAGAGAAGTTGAGATCATTATCATTGATGAGGTCTCAATGTTGAGAGCTGATGTTCTGGATATGATGGATTTTTCTTTGAGATTTATCAGAAGAAATAATCAAAGATTCGGAGGGGTGCAGATGCTCTTCATTGGAGATTTGTTCCAGCTTCCGCCTGTGGTAAGGGATGAGCATATTCTGAAAATGTATTACAATTCACCTTTCTTCTTTGACAGCCATGCCATTAAGGAAATCCCGATTGTTACCATTGAACTGACAAAAGTTTACAGACAGTCTGACCAGGGATTTCTGTCGATTCTGAATGCTATCCGAGATGGTGATGTGGATAATATAGATTTTAACCACCTTAATGAAAGATACGATCCTGATTTTGACATGGGGAAAGAATCTTATGTATACCTGTGCTCTCACAATAAAATGGCTGATGAAATCAATCTGGAAAAACTGGCGGAGATCAAGGTAGACCCTCAGATTTATGAAGCTAAACTTGTAGGTGATTTTAAAGAAAACCAGTTTCCAAACGAACAGTTTTTAGAATTGAAAATCGGAGCGCAGATCATGTTTATCCGAAATGATATTTCCGGAGAAAAGAAATATTTCAACGGGAAACTAGGAGAGATCATTGGATTGGATGAAAATGAAATTCGTGTTGCTCTGGATGGAAGTGAAAGTGAAATTATAGTTAAAAGAGAAACCTGGGAACAGAAAAAATATTTCCTTGATACCGATAAAAATATCCAGGAAGAGGTATTGGGCAGTTTTGAACAGTTTCCGATAAAACTGGCCTGGGCCGTTACCATTCATAAAAGTCAGGGACTTACGTTTGATAAAGTAATCATTGATGCTGGGAAAAGTTTTACAGCCGGTCAGGTATATGTAGCTTTATCCCGTTGCAGAACGCTCGAAGGAATTGTTTTAAAATCAAAAATTACCCCTGAAGTTATTTTCAAGGATAACAGGATTTTACATTTTCATACCGATACTATTGCTAACGACCATGTGGAAGCTATTCTGAATCAGGAGAAGTATGACTACAGCATCAGAAAAGTGCTTCGTACCCTTGACTGTACATGGTTTTTAAAAGAAGTAGAAGAGTGGAATAACCTTTCAATTGTGACCAAGAATATAGATCATGCCAAGACTAAACAGCTTTATCTTCAGTTGAAACACGAAGCGGTAAACCTTGGGAAAATCTTTGAAAAGCTGGAACGAATCATTTTCCAGAAAGTCAATAATTTTATTGAACAAAAAGAAGACTGGTCCGAAATTGAAAGTAAATCAAAAGGAGCCGTCAATTTCTTCTTTACAGAAACCAGAAATAAAATTTTCGATCCTTTGAAAGAATTTTATGCTGAAATAAAAGGAGCAAAAGGTTTAAAACAATACAACGAGGAATTCAAAAACTGGCTGGAAGATATTGAAGAATACCTGAATAGTTTAAGAGAAATTTATCTTCTGGAAACTAAACTTTTAGATGAAAAGAACGATAAAGAAATCAATCTGAAAATCGCTAAAGTTCCATCTCAGGTTTTAACGTTCCAGTTGTTTGAACAGGGAAAAACTATCGGTGAAATTGCTTTGGAAAGAGGTTTGGTAAAAGAAACGGTGATTGGCCATTTAGCCAAATTTGCAGAACAGGGATTGCTGGATATTGCAAGAGTCATCACTTCAGATAAAATCAGGGCTTTTGAGGATGAATTCTACAAAAATCCGCACGAAACCCTCACAGAGTGGAAGAGCGCACTCCCTAGTCATTTTGAATTCAATGAAATCAGGATTCTGATCAATCATTATAATTATAAAAAAGAAAAGAACTCATAAGAGTTCTTTCTTTTATTTACACATGTTCCTGAAAATTAAGGATACATTGTGTTGATTGTATTAATATCTCCTGTTGTAAAACCGGTTCTGTTATACGTAAAGTTCGAATTATCCGCTCTTGTGATAGTTGGCAGTCCATTTTTAGAATAAGAAGTCGGCCAGTACATCATCACGGAATTAATATTAAAAGGGCCAATATCCGTTCCTGAGTTATAGATATTGAAATTATAAGACTGCCCGCTCTGGATATTGTTCCACAGGATTTTTACATATTGATCCCTGTCTTTACGGGTATGCTCATGATAAAGTCCTACTGTATGTCCCATTTCATGAATTACCGATCCTACAGAAATATACTGGTCCAGAGAAACGGTTTGTTTTCCTCCCTGATAACCGATATGAGCCCAGCCATCCGATCCTGATGAACTTCCAAAAATAAATTCAACATAATTAGACTGATTAGTGCGGTAGATCCACTGAGTATTGGTTTTGTTGTTGTACTCGCTGATTGCAGAATTGATTTTATTGACATTGATAGAGCCCATGTTACTGGCAATGGTGTAATAAATTTTACCGTTTGGCCATCTTGAAAAACTAGCGCCGCCCTTATTGGCTTCACTACCTTCTGCCAGTTGTTTGTCGGACAAAACAATATCTCCCTGGAAAAAATTCATTCCGTTTTTTCTTTCATAAGTGATTTCCTGACCATTCATTTGTCCTTTTTTAACGTTTTTAACATTGAAAGCATTGGTTTGAGCTTCTGAAGTGATTTCTTCATTATTCTTACTACATGATGTTAGAACTGCAGTCATAATAATGCTCATAAGGACAGTTCTTTTTGAGAATATTTTCTGAGAAAACAGCCCATTGGTTTTTTTGTTCATATTAAAGTTTTTTTAATGATTTGGTATACGAATATAATAAATATTTCTCTTTTTATTGAATTATTATTGTTGAATTCTATAAATTTTAGTAAAGTATTTATTCAAAAATCATATAACTAAAATCAACTAAAGAAAATTTTAATTCCAATAGTTTTTCCCTGAATTAACCGATCGGTTTTATTAATTACAAAAAGTAACTAATGCAGATTTTATGTTTTAAATTTGTATGGTTTTTTCAGACCAAAGAAAAATTAACATCTCAATATGAAAAATTTTGAAATTTCTGTTTTAGATCTTGCACCGGTAAAGCAAGGCAAAAGCATTCACGATACTTTTCAGGACAGCTTATCATTAGCGAACCATGCTGAAAATTTAAACTATAAAAGATTTTGGCTGGCAGAGCATCACAATATGGAAAGTATTGCGAGCTCGGCTACTTCAGTTCTGATCGGTTTTATTGCCAACGGAACGAAGACAATCAGAGTGGGTTCCGGCGGTGTTATGCTTCCGAACCACAGCTCTCTGATTATTGCAGAACAGTTCGGTACCCTGGAGTCTCTTTTTCCCGGAAGAATAGATCTTGGGGTTGGAAGAGCACCCGGAACTGACGGATTGACGGCTCAGGCATTGGGAAGAAATCCTGCTATTATTAATGAACAGTTTCCAAGACAGATTCTGGAACTTCAGCGTTATTTTTCTAAGGAAAATTCAGATGCTATGGTTCGTGCTATTCCTGGGGAAGGGCTGGATGTTCCCATTTATATTCTGGGATCAAGTACAGATAGTGCATGGCTGGCTGCGGAACTTGGCTTACCTTATGCATTTGCGGGACATTTTGCTCCGGAGCAGATGGAAATGGCTTTTAAAATATACAGAGAACATTTTGAGCCTTCAAAATATCTGGATAAGCCTTATATTATTGCCTGCGTAAATGGCGTAGCAGCAGAAACCTCTGAGGAAGCACATAAAATCTCTACTACTTTATTCCAGGCCTTCATCAATATTGTAAGAAACGACAGAAAGCCTTTTGCTCCGCCTGTTGACGATATGGACGAAATCTGGTCACCAATGGAAAAATCCATGGTTCTGCAGAAACTGAGATATACTTTTATCGGAGATCAGGATGAAGTTCAGGAAAAGCTTAAAAATTTTCAGGAAAAATTCCAGGTGGATGAACTGATGATCAACTCCCATATCTACGACCATCAGAAAAGATTAAGATCTTACGAAATTTTCAGAGAGGCTGTGAACTCTTTATCCGAAGCGTAATAAACCCTTCATAATTAATTGGCAGATGCTTATTTTTATGAGTATCTTTGCAAAAATAAAAAGTAAAAATGTCCGATATTAAATTAAATACTATTCCAGAGGCTATTGAAGACCTTAAAAATGGTAAAATAATCATAGTAGTAGATGATGAAGACAGAGAAAATGAAGGAGATTTTCTTTGCGCAGCAGAGTTGACAACACCGGAAATTATCAATTTTATGGCTCTTCATGGAAGAGGGCTTATTTGTATGCCGCTTCCTGAAAAAAGATGTGATGAGCTTGGGCTTGAAGTGATGGTAAGCAGAAGCAGCGATCCTAAAGAAACTGCTTTTACCGTATCGGTTGACCTTTTAGGAAACGGAACATCTACCGGAATTTCTGCAGGAGACAGAGCAAAAACAATTTTAGCACTGATGGATGAAAAATCCAAACCTACAGACTTTATGAGACCTGGCCACATTTTCCCGCTTCGTGCAAGAAAAGGAGGAGTATTGAAAAGAGCCGGACATACTGAAGCTGCTATCGATCTTACGAATTTAGCAGGGCTAAAAGAAGGTGGAGTAATCTGTGAGATCATGAATGAGGATGGTACTATGTCCCGTCTGCCTGAACTTCATGCATTCGCTCAGAAACACGATATGAAGATTGTTTCTATTGAAGATCTGATCCATTATCAGCTTAAAAAAGGTAACCTGGTTGAAAGACTTGAAGAGAAAAAAGTGAAAACGCACTACGGTGATTTTGATTTTTATGCTTTCAGAGAAACTTCTAATGATCAGATCCACTTTGCACTGACAAAAGGAGCATGGACCGTAGATGAGCCGGTTTTAGTGAGAGTACAGTCTTCTGATTCTTATTTCGATGTGTTGACAAGATTAAATAACGGTGAAAAGCCATTATTGGAAAAAGTAACCGGTATGGTAAATGAAGCTGGAAAAGGAGCGATCATTTTTATCAATAACGTTTCTAATTCTGAAAATACATTGAGAAAACTTCAGCAGTTTCTGAACTATCAGGATGGTCAGGAGCAGCATCCTACTTTAGCGTACAATTACAGAGATTATGGAATTGGAACGCAGATCTTAAAGAATTTAGGAATTAATAAGTTCAAAGTAATCACTCAAAATCCTAATATCAAACCTCAGGTTGGAGGATACGATGTAGAGGTTACCGAGATGGTTCAACTATAATAAATTGAATAGTCAACGATAAGTTTTAACTGTTTACAATATAAAAGGTTTAGGATTTCCTAAGCCTTTTTTAATGATATAAAATTTAAAAAGCCATAAAAGTTTTATTTCAAATACTTTTATGGCTTTTGTATAGTAAGATAATGATCTGAATCTTATTCTTAGTTTAATGTGATTCCATCGAAATTCCTGAAACCATTTAAAAAATCCTTTACAGTCATTCTTTTTTTACCTTCCAACTGAAGTTCCAGAGGATAATAAATTCCGTCCTGAGTATAGATTTTAAATTCATTTTTGGAAATATCTAAAGTTCCTACCGGTTTTCCATGGTCAGAAAGTTCAAATTTGCCACCGAATATCTTTAATCCTTTTTCTTCGTTTTCAATTTTTAAAGTTGTGAAAGCTGCAGGATAAGGAGACATTCCCAGAATAAACTGATGAATGGTTTTTGAAGACTGATCCCACTTGATTCTGGTATCTTCCTTGAAAATTTTATAAGCATTTTTAGGATGTTCTACCTGTGGCTGAGGTTTTTCTTCAATAGCGTTTTCAGCAAGACCGTCTAATGTTTTCACTACGAGTTTTGAACCCACTTCCATGAGTCTGTCATGAAGGCTTCCTGCATTTTCGTCAGGTAAAATTTCTATTTCCTGCTGAAGAAGAATATTACCTTCATCAATTTTTTCATTAATAAAGAAAGTAGTTGCTCCTGATTTTTCTTCACCGTTAATGACTGCATAGTTGATGGGAGCTGCTCCTCTGTAATCTGGCAGTAAAGAAGCATGAAGATTGAAGGTACCCATTTTAGGCATTTCAAAAAGAACTTTAGGCATCATTCTGAAAGCCACTACTACAAAAACATCAGCATCCAGTTTTCTAAGTTCTTCCAAAAATTCAGGATTTCTCAGCTTTTCCGGCTGAAAAACAGGGATATTGTTTTCTTCAGCATAGACTTTTACAGGGGATTGGTGAATTTTCTGTCCACGTCCACTTGCTTTATCAGCTACAGTTACAACACCTACCACCTGATGGTGAGATTGATGGATTGCCTCCAAAGATGTTTTTGCAAACTCAGGAGTCCCTAAAAAAACGACTTTCAATGATTTCATACTACAAAGATAAGTTTTTGATCTGAGAGTCGAAGGGTGTTAAAGTCTGAGAGTAGTAGAGTTTTAGAGATAGGATGAGTATATTTTATTTTTTAATTAAAAAATATTCTATTCTTATTATTGCTCATTGCTCATTATTGATGATTAAGCTCGTACGTTCTGAAGTTCAGCATTCTTACCTTTCCGGAATCTAAAAGAAAAATAAGGTTTTCTAAGATATTCTCTTTAGAATGATAGCTCAACTGTATAGAAAGCTCTTCAATTGTTGACGGCTTTTTAGCTAATAAATTAATGATCTGCTGGGAAATATTTTTACCAAACATTGACTGTTTATTTTTTTCACAAACAGAACATTGGCCACAGTTTTTTGAATTTTTTTCACCAAAATAGGCCAGGATGAGTTTCATTTTGCAGTATTCATTATTTTCTGCATAAAACTTCATCTCTTCCCATTTCTGGATTTTATTTCTCTGAATATGTTCAAACAACTTCCAATACGCACTATTTACCGCTCTTTCATCGCGGGGTTTCAGGAATTTAATACTGGACAGCGCGCCATCAATATATTCAAGGTAATTCTTTTGCTGCAGTTCCTTAAGACGTTCTTTGATCAAAGGGACACTGACATTGATTTTATTGCTTACCTGCTGTTCGCTGAACATTACCTTATGGGTAGTAATACCGGATATCGTACGGAAAAGAAGCTCCATGAAATAAGCATCTTTTTGTGGTAGCTGATCTATCTCGTCTGCTTTGATAAATAGTTCGAGAGAAGACAGGCTTTTGTTTTCATTGTAGTAGATAATTTCCTGGTTGTGCAGAAAATTAAGTATGTTGTTGATTTTTGCTTTCGACAGTTTTGTGAAATTCTGTATCCCAAGAGTATTCAGCTGGAATGTTTTTTCAGGAAGCTCAAATTCTGCTACCTGGAAAATAGAGTAGAGGTAGCTGATGATCTTTAAAAATTCTGCTTTGTTGGGTGTTTGGTTTTTTAAGATCTGATCAAAATTCAGGAGTTCCTGTTTATTCCAAAGCATGAAGGCAAAACTGTCTTTTCCATCTCTTCCGGCTCTTCCGATTTCTTGATAATAGTTTTCCAGGGAGGCGGCAGGAGAGTAGTGGATTACAAATCGTACATTATCTTTGTCAATACCCATTCCAAAGGCATTGGTGGAAATAAGAACATGATTGTCACTGTTGTTCCAAAGATTCTGTCTGGCATTTTTTTCTTTGGTGGTTAGGCCCGCATGAAAATAATCTACATTTTTCAGTTGATTTTTTTTCAAAAATTCTGCCAGCAGTTCAGCTTCTTTTCTGGTTCTTACATATACAATTCCAGAATCATTACTGTATTTTAGAATATCAAAAACACGTTGGAATTTATCAGCTACTTCATCTGTAAATATTTTAATGTTCTCTCTCTTGAAACTTTTTTGGAAAACAAAGGGTTTCTTAAGCTCCAGTTTATTTTTGATTTCTTCCAGGACTTTTGGTGTTGCAGTGGCTGTCAGGGCAAGACAAGGGATCTCAGGATTATTGCTTCTGAATCCTTTAATATTCTGATAACTTGGTCTAAAATCCTGACCCCATTCTGAGATACAGTGAGCTTCATCAACTGCAATAAAGGATAACTGAATTTCCTGCATGTTCTGAATAAACTGAGTATTGGTAAGTCTTTCAGGAGAAACATAGAGTAATTTGGTAAGGCCTTCTTTACAGCGGTCGTAAATTGTTTCCGCATCATATTCATCCAGTTCAGAGGAAAGATATTCTGCTTCTATACCACGGGATTTAAGCTGATTTACTTGGTCTTTCATTAGTGCAAGTAAGGGAGAAACTACCAGGCAGGTTCCTTCTTTCAGTAAAGCGGGTAATTGATAGCATAAAGATTTTCCTGCTCCTGTGGGTAACAGAACCAAAGTGTCTTTTTCATTAATGACAGCGTTAATAATTTCTTCTTGAGCATCTCTGAAGTCGGTATAACCCCAGAAATACTTAAGAGTATCATATTTGAGCTTTTGAAAATCTTGCGGCGAAATCATGTTGTAAAAATAAGGAAAGTATTATGACAAAAAAAGTCACGCCAGGCGTGACTTTCATATAATATAAATAAGTTTATTATTTAGCTTCGAAGTAAACTCTTCTGTTGGCTCTGTTTTTCCATTCAGGGCACTTCGTTGCTGGCTCACACTCAGGGTATTTAAGGTCTTTTTCACCTTTTCCTATTGCCTGTAGTTTACCTGTTTGAACACCGTTTTTGATCAGATAGTTCTTAACGTTGTTTGCTCTTCTTTCAGATAGTTTTTGGTTGTAAGCATCAGTACCTCTTGTATCAGTAGCTCCTATTACACTATAAGAACCATTTGAAGAATTAATATAGTTTACAGCATTATTTAAGATTGGAGTGTTTGAAGGTAAAATTCTGTCAGAATTTAAATCAAATTCGATTCCTTCCAATTTAGTTTCTGTTTCTACTACAGGTCCTGTTGTTGCTACAGGACATCCGTTGTTTTCAACAGGTCCAGGAACCGTTACACACTTGTCGTAAAGATCAATTACACCATCAAGGTCTGTATCAAGGGCAACTCCGGCACCATCCACTCTTGCTCCTGCAGGAGTGTCAAGTTGTCTGTCCCAATCGTCACATACCCCGTCGTTATCAGCATCTCCTTTTTTACATACTTCGATATCCTGATTTTTATTAGCCAGTACATCCAGTTTGTAATAGATTTCTTGAAGTGGGTCATGCCACATTAGGTGAGATTCGTGTTTTCCTAATTTTACGGAAACCCCTAAAGTTGCATTGAAGAAGTTGTCAGAAACCTGCTCAGAACGCTTGTTGATAGCGCTGTAAGCATCACCACCACCATCAAATTCATCATCACCGGTTACTACGTACATTAATCTACCTTCAATATCAATTCTTCTGTTCACTTTAAACTTCAGACCTGTACCAGCCTGCATGAACATAGAACCTAATTGGAAAGGTTTTACTTCAGTCATTAATCTCTGTTTGTTGCTTCCGTCTTTCTGGTATGCTCTGTAAGCGATAGTACCGATACCTGCATATCCATGAAGAGCCCATCTGTAAGGAGAATGGTTATCAACTCTTCTTAATAAATTAGAAAAGTTAATGTCTCCTAAGATTGAGATAGCATCATACTGAGTTCTGGCTCCCACTGCTGTTGCATCAGGTGCAGCATTTTTAGTATTGAACCATCCTTGTCTGGTTTCACCTTTATCATACTGTAGATTGATTCCGAAAGCATGAGTAATGGCTTTATCAATACTTAGATAGGCTGAATATCCAAAAAGGTTTTTTCCGTTACCATTTTTGATTGAAGTCAAATCTGCTGACTGAAGAAGTGGAACTCCAACCCCTGCAGAGATAGACCAATCGTTAAATCTTTTAGATTGGCTGGTGAAAGGGGAAACATTAGCAGATCCCGAAGAAAATGTATTAGGGTATTCTCCTTTTGAAACTGCCGTTGAGTCTTGTGCATAAGTGGCAGAAGGAATTGCCAAAGCAAATGCTACAATTGCTAAACTTAATTTCATAGTGTTATTTTTTTAAGTTAAGTTATTTTAAATGATTTTTTACGCCAAAAAGCGATTTTTTATTATTTTTTTTCAAATCAAACTAGTTGATTTTTAATGTGTTTCATATTACTATCCCGAAAATAATGATAAAGGTATGTAAAATAATTCGTAGTAGAAAAAAAATAAACCGAAAAGAAATAATTCTTTTCGGTTTGATGTATTATAAATTATTTCTTCTTTTTCTTAGCAGGTGCTTTTTTTACTGCTTTCTTTACAGGTGCATCTTCATAGTCTTTCTTTTTGATAGAATCCCATTCTGATGTTTCTATAAATTTTACCGTAACTTTTCTGTCTGCCATTCTTTCAGCATCTGAAGCTGATGCAGGGATCGTAGCTTCTGCGGAACCTACTCCTCTTGATTTCAGTACATTTTCATTGATACCTCTGGTTTCCAGAGCTCCTACAACAGCAGCTGCTCTTTCTTTAGACAGCCTTAAGTTGTAAGCTGCATTTCCTTTGATATCGGTATGTCCTGTTAACAGATAATTACCTCCATTTTCTTTAATAATTGAAGCTGCCAGATCCAATTTTTCATTAGATTCAGGTCTGATAGTCGCTTTATTAAAATTGAAGTAAATATCTTTAAGGGTTTTCTCTACTTCTACAGCAGTTTCCTTGTTATCTTTTTTGATAGGACATCCATTGTTTTCAACAGGTCCAGGAACCGTTACACATTTGTCGTAAAGGTCAATTACACCATCCAGGTCGACATCAAGAGCAACTCCGGCACCATCCACTCTTGCTCCTGCAGGAGTGTCAAGCTGTCTGTCCCAATCATCGCATACCCCGTCGTTATCAGCATCTCCTTTTTTACATACTTCGATATCCTGGTTTTTATTAGCCAGTACATCCAGTTTGTAATAGATTTCCTGAAGCGGGTCATGCCACATTAGGTGAGACTCATGTTTCCCTAATTTGAAAGTAAGACCTAAAGTCGCATTGAAGAAGTTGTCAGAAACCTGCTCAGAACGTTTGTTGATAGCGCTGTAAGCATCACCACCACCATCAAATTCATCATCACCGGTTACTACATACATTAATCTACCTTCAATATCGATTCTTCTGTTTACTTTAAACTTCAGACCTGTACCAGCCTGGAAGAACAAAGAACCTAATTGGAAAGGTTTAATTTCAGTCATCAATGTCTGTCTGTTATTTCCATCTTTCTGGTATGCTCTGTATGCAATGGTACCGATACCTGCATATCCATGAAGAGCCCATCTGTAAGGAGAATGATTATCAACTCTTCTTAATAAATTAGAAAAGTTAATGTCTCCTAAGATTGAAATTGCATCATATTGAGTTCTAGCTGCTACCGCTGTTGCATCAGGTGCTGCATTTTTAGTATTGAACCATCCTTGTCTGGTTTCACCTCTGTCATATTGCAGATTGATTCCGAAAGCATGAGTAATGGCTTTATCAATACTTACATAGGCAGAATATCCAAAAAGGTTTTTACCGTTACCATTTTTGATTGAGGTTAAATCTGCCGACTGAAGAAGTGGAACTCCAGCCCCTACTGAAATAGACCAATCATTAAATCTTTTAGATTGATTGGTAAATGGGGAAACATTAGCAGATCCCGAAGAAAATGTATTAGGGTATTCTCCTTTTGAAACTGCCGTTGAGTCTTGTGCATAAGTGGCAGAAGGAATTGCCAGAGCAAATGCTACAATTGCTAAACTTAATTTCATCGTGTATTTATTATTTGATTTCTTTTGAAAAAGAATTTTTAATTATTTGATAGGACATCCGTTATTTTCAACTGGTCCTGGTACAGTTACACACTTATCATAAAGGTCAATAACTCCGTCAAGGTCCATGTCTAAAGCAACTCCGGCACCATCTACTCTTGCTCCTGCAGGAGTATCAAGCTGTCTGTCCCAATCATCACATACTCCGTCATTGTCAGCATCTCCTTTTTCGCAAACAACAAGATCTGTTGATGCATTTTCAAGAACACTGGTTCTGTAGTAAGCTTCCTGAAGTGGGTCATGCCATGCAAGGTGAGATAACTGCTTTCCTAATTTGAAAGATACTCCTAAACTTACTGTCCAGGCATTATCTGATCTTCTGGAGTTTAGCATATTATATTTTGAACCTGGCGTTGAAGGATCATAGTCATTAGGATCAGCCCATCCGCCGCCATCAAATTCATCATCACCACTGATGATGTACATGGTTCTTGCTTCAACATCAATAAGTTTTGAGACATTATATTTAATTCCTACACCTCCCTGGTAGAAGATAGAGTTGATATCAATGTCTTGCTTAATGAATAAAGGGGTTCTTCTTGGAGTAGTGCTCCATCTAAACTCATCATTATCATGTAATGATGTTCTGAATCCCTGAACTCCAATTCCCATATATCCATGGAATGCCCATCTGTATGGGGAATGGTTGTCTACTCTTCTGAATAAGTTCGAGAAGTTAATATCTCCTAATAAAGAGATGTTGTCAAACTGTGTTGTTGCAGTAGCAATTCCTGATTTTACACCTGCAGCACCGGGAAGCTGTGCCGTCTGTTTCGTTTCTCCTCTCATATACATAACGCTTAGAGCGAATGCATGTGTGATTTGTTTGTCTACGCTTACATAGGCATTGTACCCCCAATTGGTCTTATCCTTGCGGATAGATTTTAAATCGGAGTGAACCATAAATGCAGGACCTCCCCCGACAGAAATAGACCAGTCTCTGAAGCGTCTGGCTTTATTGTCGAAAGGTTGTACATTAGCGGAGCCTGAGGAGAATGTATTAGGATACTCTGTGGAAGAGTTTACTGTAGTGCTGCTGTTCTGTGCGAACGCTGCAATTGGCAATGTCGTAGCCAATAATAATAAACCTAATTTCATACAATATGTTTTATGTTTTAAATAAAATCTTTTAATAATACTCTGGAAAAATCCCTTTCAAAAAGATGTTTTTTATGAGGGATTTCTAATCTTTCTGATTGAAAATTTAATTCATTATACTTAATGATATCAATGTCTATTATCCTGTCAGTATAACCTCCGGATACCTTTGAATCATTAATTCTTCCCATCTCAACTTCTATATTCTTAATACAATCAAGCAGTTGAATTGGCGAAAGAGAAGTGAATATTATTGCTGCAATATTACAAAAAATATTGGAACTGACAAACTCTACGGGCTCAGACATTAAATATTCGCTGGTTTGTGAAATGTGATTTCCAACATCTTCTAGCTTCTTTAATGCAAGCTCTACATTTTTTTTTTGCTCTCCTAAGTTACTTCCTAGTAACAAAACGACCTTATGCTGCGACATATTAGAAAATTGATTGATTTATGAGAAGTTTCTTCAAAAATGTTTTGGCAAATATAGTAGCAATTGTCATACTTTGCGCTCTATTTTTCATCTTTTTCATTATGATGCTCGTGTTCAGTTCTATGGGAAGTGATAAGTCGGTGGCGGTGAAAAAGAACTCGGTTCTTACGATTAATTTAAAGACAAATATAATTGATAGTCCTACTGAAGAGGAGATGGGATTGTTTGGTATAGGTGCCCAAAATAAAAGTGTCCTTTTATATGATGCATTGGAAGCTATCAATAAAGCTAAGACCGATGATAATATTAAAGGGATCAGTATTGAGGCAGATAATCTGAATGCAGGTCTGACTCAGATTGATGATCTTAGAAATGCTATTGAAGATTTTAAGAAAAGCGGAAAATTTGTGTATGCTTATGGAAACGGAGTATCACAATCCGCTTATTATTTAGGATCTGTGGCGGATAAATATTATCTGCATCCGGCAGGAGGCATTGAATTGAAAGGTCTTTCCACTGAAGTTACTTTCTTTAAAGATTTTGCTGATAAATACGGCATTGGGATTGAAGTGATCCGTCACGGCAAATTCAAATCTGCTGTAGAACCTTTTTTAAGAAATGATATTTCACCTGAAAATAAAGAACAGCTAAGTACTCTTCTGAACGACCTTTGGAAAAATACATCCAATAAAATGGCTGCTTCAAGAAAAATTGATACGGCACAGTTCAGAACGATTACAGACAGTTTATACGGAATGATTCCTGAGCAGAGTTTGAAATATAAGCTTGCGGATAAACTTATTCAGAAATCAGAATATGAAGATCTTCTTAAGACAAAACTGAGTGTAAAAGAAAAAGAAAAGCTGAATAAGATTTCTTTGACCAGCTATATCAATTCTTACGCTGATGAAGACAAATCCGGTGAAAAGATTGCGGTGCTTTATGCTTCAGGATCTATCAACAACGGAGACGAATATAATGACATTCACTCTGAGAAATATGTGAAGTATATTAAAAAGCTTCAGGATGATGACAAAGTGAAGGCAGTAGTTTTCAGAATCAACTCTCCTGGGGGAAGTGCCAATGCTTCAGATGAGATTTTATTTGAATTGCAGCAGCTGAAAAAGAAAAAGCCATTGGTGGTTTCTTTCGGTGACTATGCCGCTTCAGGAGGATATTATGTTGCCATGGCAGCTGATAAAATTTATTCAGAGCCTAACACACTTACCGGTTCTATCGGAGTATTTGGGGTAATGCCTTATTATAAAGATATAGCGAACAAAAACGGAATCCGTGCGGATATTGTTTCTACGAATGCCAACTCTATGTATTATTCAGGACTAAACGGAGTGACTCCTTATGGGGTAAATATGATGACGAGAAGTGTGGAAGGTACTTATAAAAGATTTGTACATTTCGTAACGCAGAACAGAAAGAAAACTTTTGAGCAGATTGATAATGTAGGTGGCGGTAGAGTATGGAGCGGGGTTCGTGCCAAAGAGATCGGTTTAGTAGATGAACTTGGTACTTTGAATGATGCTGTGAAATTTGCTGCACAAAAAGCAGGATTGAAGTCTTACCAGGTAGACGCTTTCCCTAAGAGAATGACACCATTTGAGCAAATCTTCAAGGATCTGAATGAGGAGGACGTTTCTGCCAGAATTATTAAGAACAAGATCGGTAAATCCAACTATGAGATTCTACAGCAGATTACAGACAAAAAGCTGCAGTCTGAGGTGAAGATGGAAATGCCTTACCAGATCAGAATCAACAACTAACTAAATTTATATTGTATACAAAAATCCCGGATCTGAAATTTCAGATCCGGGATTTTATTTTTTTATCAGCGTTAATATCAGCTTTTCTTGGTAGCCATTCCGTAAATCCAGAGGATGATTAAAGCTCCCCCAATTGAAAGAATCCAGCTTCTCGGATTCCAGAATGAAGTGACATCTCCCCAATGGAGAATGTAAACTCCTATAGCTCCTCCTATAAATGCTCCCAGAATCCCCAGGATAATAGTGATTAGCCATCCTCCTCCCTGAGTTCCGGGCATGATCATTTTAGCGATAGCACCAGCAATAAGACCGAATAAGATCCATGTTAGTATTCCCATAGTTGCAAATTTTTTTAATTGTTAATATTTAAAATTGATTTGTTGCTAATATAAGGGAAAACATGATATAAATCATCTTTTCTTGAAGAATGAGTCTACAAATTCCGTACCATTAAAAAGCTGTAGATCCTGCATTTTTTCGCCTACACCAATATATTTAACAGGAATCTGGAACTGGTCAGAGATACCAATTACCACACCTCCTTTTGCTGTTCCGTCTAGTTTTGTAACTGCCAATGCATTTACTTCCGTGGCTGCTGTAAACTGTTTTGCCTGTTCAAAGGCATTCTGTCCGGTAGAACCGTCAAGAACCAGCAAGATCTCATGAGGTGCATCAGGAATTACTTTCTGCATAACTCTTTTGATCTTGGAAAGTTCGTTCATCAGGTTGATCTTGTTGTGAAGTCTTCCTGCCGTATCAATGATCACAACGTCTGCATTTTGTGCTACAGCGCTTTGTACAGTATCAAATGCCACGGAAGCAGGATCAGACCCCATTTCCTGTTTTACGATAGGAACGCCCACTCTTTCACTCCAGATCACCAGTTGATCTACTGCAGCGGCTCTGAAGGTGTCAGCAGCTCCGAGAACTACTTTTTTACCCTCTGATTTGAACTGGTGAGCCAGTTTTCCGATAGTCGTTGTTTTTCCCACTCCATTTACTCCTACCACCATGATGACATAAGGTTTTTTGGAGGTATCAATATTTCCTGTACCGGCGTGAGGATTTTCAAGCAATAATCCTGAAATCTCATCACGAAGAATTTTATCCAGTTCGTTTACACTTACATATTTGTCTCTGGCAACACGTTCTTCAATTCTTCCTATGATTTTAATAGTAGTAGAGGCGCCTACATCGGATGCAATAAGTACTTCTTCAAGATCATCAAGAACTTCGTCATCTACTTTGCTTTTACCGACTACGGCTTTTGTCATTTTTTCAAAGAATCCCTGGCTGGATTTTTCCAATCCTTTGTCTAAGGTTTCTTTTTCTTCTTTTTTGAAAATATTTTTAAACCAACTCATAGTTTTAGTTTATTCTTATTTATTTTTAATCACTGCTGTGGCTTCTACTTCTACAAGCACATCATCTCTGAAAAGCCTGCTTACTTCCACAAGGCTGCTTACAGGAGGGTTTTGAAGATTGACATACAAATCCCTTACTTTTCTGAAATCAGGTGTTTTTTTGATGTCTGTGGTAAAGATTCCAAGTTTAATGATATCTTTTCCTGTTCCTCCATATTCTTTCAGGATGTTCTCGATATTTTTGAAAACCTGCTGTGTCTGCTCCTCTATCGTATTTCCCACAAGATTACCTTCCGTGTCCAGAGGTACCTGCCCGGATAATAAAATCATTTTGGAACTCCCGCAGTCAATACTTACTGACTGTGAAAGGCCTTTTATGTTGAAAACTTTTGGCGAACTTTTATATTCTACTGGGTTCATTGTTTTCTGACTGAATGAAAATAGAAAAGTTGCTGTGCAGGCCAGAACAAGTATCTTTTTCATACTTTACTGATTAATAATCTGGTGCACAAAGATAACAAAAAAACTACCCAAAATATGAGTAGTTTTTTATATTGTAAACAAAGTACTGACTATTTTTTCAAATAACCGTCTACTTCGTCAGCATTCATTACTTTTTCTTCGAAAACGTAAGCTCCTGATTTAGAAGACTTAACCATTTTCACTACTTTCGTCATTTTCTTAGACTGACCGCTTTGTAGGGTTGCTACTACTTTCTTTGCCATGGTAAGTTATTATTTATAAATTACTTAATTTCTTTGTGAAGGGTAGATCTCTTAAGAACAGGATTGTATTTTTTCAATTCCAATCTCTCTGTAGTGTTCTTTTTATTTTTTGTAGAAATGTATCTAGACATTCCTGGCATACCGCTTTCTTTGTGCTCTGTACATTCAAGGATTACTTGAACTCTATTTCCTTTTTTTGCCATGATTTATTAATTCTTTTTAATCAATCCGTTTCTAGTAGCTCTTTCAATAGCTTCCTCGATTCCAATCTTGTTAATCACTCTCAATCCATGAGCTGATACTTTCAGTGTTACGTGCTTATCTTGCTCTGGAAGGTAAAACTTCTTCTCTAATAAGTTAATTTCAAAACGACGCTTCGTTTTGTTATTAGCGTGAGAAACGTTGTTACCAACCATTGCACGCTTTCCTGTTATTTGGCAAATTCTTGACATATCTCGATGTTCTTATTTGTATAATATTTGAGAGTGCAAAATAACGAAGAATTTTTTAGATAGACAAATCTTTTAGAAAATATTTGCAAATAAGTGACTGATTAATAATCATGAATTTTTAAAATAGCAGAATCCTTGGGATACAGCAGATAATCAGTGCTGATATAATTCATACAGGCTTTTTTTTAAGCAAAGAAGTTAATATTCTATCTTTGTTTTTAATTAATCTAAATAAAAACAACTATGAAGAGGATTTATATTTTATTGTCTATGTTGCCTGTCGGTCTGATGGCTCAGAATTTTACAGAGGTACAAACCAGCATGAATAATTTTTATTATTCCGCAGCTGATATCGCAGATATAGACAACAATGGTACGCTTGATATTGTGCTGAATGGGGCGATAGATTCTGATGGTGATGGAAATGTAGACAGTACTTATAATGAAGTATATCAGAACAATGGAACAACATTGTTACCTTATGCAGGATTGGGAGCCGATGTGACCCATCTGGGGGATATCAGATTTATTGATTATAATAATGATGGATTGATGGATATTATTTCCACAGGACTCAGCTATATGGATGTTGTAAATTATAAACAGTACCGATTCAAAAATACAGGGACAGGGTTTGTGAAAGAAGCTGAACTTCCCGGGAAAATTTATGGATCTGTAGAAGTTTTTGATTTTAATCATGACGGAAAATCGGATTATGCGGTCAACGGAACTCAATATGCCCATGGAGGAGGGTTTGGAAATACATTGGATTATTATAAAAATACAGGTGTCGGTTTTGATCTGACAGCAAACTGGGTTGACGGAACTCAAAGCGGAAGCTTTAAAGTAGTAGACCTTAATAATGACAAGCTTCTTGATCTGGTCATTATCGGATCAGATATCAATGGTGATCCGGTTTCTAAAGTGTATATGAATCAGGCAGGAGTTCTTACTCCTACGCAGGATCTTGCGCCTGTAGCTGTTGGGAAAATAGATTTTGCAGACTTCAATGCGGATGGTTTTCAGGATATTGTCGTGATTGGAAGAGACGGAAATGATGAAGGATATTTTGCAGTTCTGATGAACGATGGTACAGGTAATCTGATTCCTCAAACAATTACCGGAACTGATATTTCAGATCTTTCACTGAGTGTTGGTGACCTTAATAATGACGGGTATTACGACTTTATCATTTCAGGAAATGAAAACTATAATGCTGTTGTGAAAACGTATATCTATGATGTTTCCAATAATAAGTTTAATGAAGGAACATTATCGGGTATAACTGCGCTTGGAGGTCCGGGACTGGTACAGCTGTTTGATTTTAATAATGATCATCATCTGGATATCCTGTTGGGTGGATTTGACTGGGCTGCTTCTGATCTGCCTTCACTCACTAAAGTATTTAAAAATAATTCTACTGCCGCAAATGCAAAGCCTACACCGCCAACCCAACTGAATATGACTAAAAACGGAAACCGTTTTAATTTTACATGGAGTGGTGCTTCGGATGACAAAACTCCGGTAGATGCGTTGCGTTATGAAATCACAGTAGGATCTACACAGGGCGCTCATGATATTACTAAATATGTTGTGACGACCCCATCATGGTTTCTGGATCTTGATCCGGCCATTGAGAATGTATACTGGAGTGTGAAATCTATTGATGCTTCAAAGGTGTATTCTGATGCTTCTGTACAAAGTGTATTGGGAACAGCTGAAATTAAATATGATAAACAGCTTATCATCTATCCGAATCCTGTATCAGATAAAGTATATATTAAGGGAGAAAAGGTTTCGGAAGCTGAAATGTATTCAATGGATGGAAAAAAACTGAATATCAGTGTGAATGGAGATCAGTCTATTGATGTTTCTCATTTACCTAAAGGAGTGTATTTATTAAAACTGAAGATAAAAAACGAAATAACCACAAAGAAGCTTACGATTAAGTAATTGAATCAATTCTATCTTCTATCAATGAGAAAAGCCAGACGTCCAGCTGGCTTTCTCTTTTTTTATGTTTAAAATATTTTTTAAATGTCGCAGATTGTGGTATTCGTGCGAAAATTTGTGTAACTAGTGTTTAACAATTACGCTTTCTTCGTTTTATTTTTGAACCATTCAATCAAATAGTAAAACAATAAAAAGCCCAATGCAAATATGGAAAACCTTGAAAGAAGATCACCTGCCCTTGTATAAAATGTCTTTGTATCATACAGATTCACTTTTGCAAATAAGGCCGTTTTGTCTCCATAGAAAGTATCGGCAGTCACCTCACCTTTAGCATTGATGTGGGCAGAAATTCCGCTGTTCGCAGCACGGGCAATTTCTCTTCTGGTTTCAATAGCTCTCAGTTTAGCATAAGATAAAAGCTGTTTATGTCCTTCTGTAACACCCCACCAGGAATCATTCGTCATAATAGCTAAAAAATTGGCTCCTTTTTTTACGTATTCAGTTACAAACTCACCGTAAATACTTTCATAGCAGATAATAGGCGCCAGTTTCCCTTTGTTGTAAGGATTTGAAAAAGCAACTCTTTCTT
Source organism: Chryseobacterium indologenes (assembly GCF_018362995.1). Lineage (NCBI taxonomy): Bacteria > Pseudomonadati > Bacteroidota > Flavobacteriia > Flavobacteriales > Weeksellaceae > Chryseobacterium > Chryseobacterium indologenes. The sequence continues at coordinate 2,516,768 of NZ_CP074372.1, read as the reverse complement.
TGTCTGTTCCCAAAGAGGCTACAGTACCTCCCAGGTTGAGCATAGCATCTCCTAAAAGTGGTTTTAAAACATTCATATAAGGGAATATTTCAACACCAGGCACCAATTTCCCTTTGTGGTATGCCAGTACTTTCTGGTTAGGAACCAATTGAATTGCTGTATTATAACTGCTCACCCAAACACCACTATTGATCTGGTAAGCTTCTTTAGGTAAATCAGCAGGATTATAAAAAAAACGGTGCGAAGAAATTCCGGTTGCAAAAACAGATCCCGGATGATTGGATAGAAATCCTTTGATATTATTTAAAAGTAAGCTCTTTTCAAAAGCCGTTTCGGAAATAGATCCTCTGCCGGGAAGAGCAGTTTCCGGCGCAATATAATAATCAATTTTACCGGTAGAATTTTTTTCAGCAAGTGCCAGTAAATCCTGCTCAATGGTAAGGCTGTCTTTCGAATACTTTTCAGCATAAGGATCAAGATCCGGCTGTAACATCAGAACACTCACCTGGCCGGCTGGTTTTTCATCAAAATTATTGTATTTGATCACTGAAATGATCATTGGCAGAACAATTAAAGCTCCAACAATAGCTGAATTTTTAATCAGGTCTTTTCTCTTTCTTCCAGCTTCCCAGGTTCTTACGGTATAAAAAATCAGAACATTGATCAGAAGAATCCAGAAACTTCCTCCGGTAGCACCTAAAGTGTCATACCACTGGATCAGTTTTGGATAGTCGGCGAATACATTCCCCAGATTCAGCCATGGCCATGTCAGTTCCCATCCCAAATGAAATTTTTCAAAGCTCATCCAGATCGCGATCAAAAATCCTAATCCCCAATAGGTTCCCTGAGCATTTTTGTACCAGTGATAACATTGGAATACTAATGAATATAAAAGAGAGTTGACCAATACCGGGAATACAACAGCCATCAGAGAATGGCTTCCGTCAGGATTCTTTGAGCCATACAGCCATCCTGTAGTGACTATGTTCCAGATCACAAAACATAGATAAGACAATCCGAAGACGACCCAGCTTTTCCTTTTGTAATCTGAGAATTTCGAAACTCCATGCTCCATCATCAGAAGAGGAACAAGGGCAAAAAATATAAAAAACGGAACTCCATAAGTTGGCCATGAAACCGACAGCAGCATTGCTGAAATAAGTGTAAGTAGAACGTATTTCATTAAATTATTTTAATACACAAATTTAATGTTTTTGAAATGAATATATTAGCAGTTCAATGTTAAAGAAAATATATAAAATTAGTATTGTTCCGTATACTCTGTTTTTGCTTTACCTGATGTTTTTGGGAATGGACAGGTTTCAGTATGAAGAAAATCTCCTTACGTTAGAACCCGTTTTTTCTACAATAAAATTTATCCAGGGTCCGAATAAGACGATAGATATTGTAATGATTGTCCTGGGAAATGTTATCATGTTTATTCCTTTTGGATTTTTGGGGTGGGTTTTGCCGGATCTGAAAAAACTAAAACCATTGTTATTTAGTTTTATCTCATGTATCGTTATTGTTGAAGCACTGCAATACTTTACAAGAATGGGAATATTTGAGGTAGACGATATCATCCTGAATACATTTGGGGTGTATCTGGGATGGGTATTTTGCAGGATTTTTGAAAAAAAATTTAATTATTAAGTTCCTTGGCGCGTTTTTCAGCGTTCAGAATTCCCTTTTTCAGAATTTCTTTGAAGCTGTTGTCTTCAAATGTTTTTAAAGCAGCTTCAGTAGTTCCGCCTTTAGATGCGACATCTTTAATAAGCTCTTCAAGATTTTTTTCTGAGTTATTGATCAGGTGATAAGCTCCCAGCATTGTCTGCTTTACAAAAAGTTTGGAGAGATTTTCTTCAATTCCCATTTCAATTCCGGCCTTAATCATTGCATCAATGATGTAATAAAAATAAGCGGGACCACTTCCTGAAAGTGCTGTAACACCGTCCAGGAGTTCTTCTTCTTCCAGATAAACAGATCTTCCCGTGCTGTTCAGTAATCTTTCTATACTTATGAGTTGACTGAAAGAAATTCCTTCTGCAGCGGTATATCCCGTAATTCCCATTCCCAGAAGGGTAGGAGAGTTCGGCATTGCTCTTACAACAAGCGGATGATTAAGTAATTTTTGAATTTTTTCAATATTGATTCCCGCCATGATGGATAATACCATCTGGTTTTCTTTTAAAGTAAATTGAATATTTTGGGCAACCGACTGAAAATCCTGAGGTTTTACAGCGATGATGATCAAATCCGCATCGAGTTCTTTCACTTCTTCAAAGGTGGAAATTTTAGATTTGGGGAATTCTTCAGCTATTTTGGAGATTTTTTCCTGATTTCTGATAATCAGATGAAGGTGTTCAGGTTTGATCAGCTCGTATTTCAAAAATGATTTTGAAAAAGAAAGTCCCATATTTCCGGCTCCAAGAATAGCTATTTTCATTACGGATTGTAAATTTTAAGCTAAAATAATGATTTTTTGGAAACTTGTAATGAGATATGGTTGGGAAAACGCAAAGGCGCAAAGATTTTGAATGACATGCTGTTGTAAGGCGCAAGAACATTTCGACTTCGCTCAATGTGAGATTTTCTGCAAGGGTGAGAATGAAATGAGATAAGGTTAATCCTTTTTGTCGCACAAAGATCGAACAGCATTGAATTTTATCGGAGATAAAATCTTAGCGCCTTACAACATAAAGTTTAGAAAATAACCTGTGTCCTTGTGTTTTTCATTCCATCTATGCATAGATTCCTACGGAATGACAAAGTGTACGGATAAGCTAAGCGTTGTGTTTGTCATTCTGAAAGAATCCAGCCTTACTATTTTCCAGCTATCATGCAGCCATAACGCATTTTATCTGAGATAAAATCCTTGTGCTTTACAACATAAAGCTTAGAAAATAACTTCTGTCCTTGTGTTTTTCATTCCATCTATGCATAGATTCCTACGGAATGACAAAGTGTACGGATAAGCTAAGCGTTGTGTTGTCATTCTGAAAGAATCCAGCCTTACTATTTTCCAGCTATCATGCAGCCATAACGCATTTTATCTGAGATAAAATCCTTGTGCCTTAAAAACTCAAAGAAATTAATACCCCTGCACCTTTGCGTTTACCAATATTTTTAAAAATAGTGTATATATAAAGACTGTATTCAAAGCCTTTATATATTTTTAGATTAAATAATATTCACTTCCCTTTCTAATTCTATTCCGAATTTTTCTTTCACAGAATTAATAATCTCAGTGGAAAAATCAAAAATTTCTTTTCCGGTAGCATTCCCGGTAGCATTGATGATAACCAGTGACTGCAATTTGTGTGAAGCTACATTTCCAATCTGCTTTCCTTTCCATCCACATTGTTCAATCAGCCATCCTGCAGGAACTTTTACCATATCACCATTTGGATAGCCCTGTATATTTTCAAACTTTTGCTTTAAATCTTCAAATTGAGCTAGAGGAATAGTTGGATTTTTGAAAAAGCTTCCGGCATTTCCTATTTCCTTAGGATCCGGCAGTTTGCTTTGTCTTATATTGATAACCGCTTTGGAAATATCCTGAATGGTTGGATTTTCAACGCCGAGATTTTCCAGTTCAGATTTAATCGCACCATATTCTGTTTTGATAGAATGATCTTTTTTGGTAAGTTTAAAAGTGACTTCCAGAATCACATATCTGCCTTTTCCTTCCTGTTTGAAAATAGAATCTCTGTAACCGAACTTGCACTGTTCCAGATTGAAGGTTCTCAGTTCAAGCTTTTCTAAATCCAATACCTTACAGTTTACAAAAATATCTTTGATTTCTGTCCCATAAGCCCCGATATTCTGCATCGGAGAAGTACCTACATTTCCGGGAATTAAAGAAAGATTTTCTAACCCTCCAAAATTCTGCTGCAGGCAGTACATCACAAATTCATGCCAGTTTTCACCTGCTTTTGCTGTTACCAATACTTCATTTTCGTTGATGCTCTCTTCGGTAATTCCTTTTAAATTAAGTCTGATGGCAAGACCGTCAAGATCTTTGGTAAGAAGAATATTGCTTCCTCCTCCTAGAAACAGAAGCTGAAGAGATTGGGTTTTCGAAAAAATAAGAGCCTCTTTTAATTCATCAATGGTATTGACTTCAGTAAAATAGCGGGCTTTGGCTTCAACACCGAATGTGTTATAAGGTTGTAATGAAAAATTTTCCTGCATGTTTATTTGTATTCTTTGGGAAGAATTTTGTCTATTTGTTCTTTAAGTTGTTGTAATTGCTTGTAATGTAAAGTGTCTGCATAAGCATTCACATAGATGTGTGATTTTTTCGGAGTCCGGATCTGAAAAGTTTCATCTGTTCCGTCTACCGATTGTAGGCTGGGAGAGCTTTTAATATGGTCGAGATCTACAATCCTTACTGATGATACAAGCTGTTTCCATGTGTTGGAATTGATGGCAGACGACCATTTTTTATGGGTTTGATTGGCTGTCATTCCTTTTTCTGCAAAAACGGAATCTTTTGTGACTTTAATAATTCTGTAATTTCCAAGATATCCTCCAATGTCGGATACGCTGATGAAAGTAATCTCATGCGGATTTTGATGAGAAATAGCCTGTTCCGTTTTTTTGGAGTCACAGGAAAAAAATGCCAACAGCAAAAGAATCGAAAACAGTATTTTCAGATGTAGTTTTTTTGTTGTCGGCATAGGATATATTTTACAGACTGAATTCTTCTCTGTACTTCTTTAAAGCTTCTTTCAGAATTTCAGCACTTCTTTTTAAATCTTCTTCTTTCAGAACGTAGGCAATTCTTACCTGTTTCTTTCCTAATTCGGGATCACTGTAGAATCCTCCTGCAGGAGCTACCATGATGGTTTCGTTGTTAAGAGAATATTTTTCAAGCAGCCACTGTGCAAATTTTTCAGTATCATCTACCGGAAGTTCAGCAACACAGTAGAAAGCTCCTCTTGGTTTTGGGCAGATTACACCTGGGATTGCATTCAAAAGATCTACCAATACATTTCTTCTGTGGGTATACTCTTCTCTTACCGCTCTGATGTAGGCACCATCATTCTGGTGTGCCGCTGTTGCAGCAATCTGTCCTAAAAGAACCGGGCTTAATCTCGCCTGTGCAAAAAGCATGGCAGCATTACGGATCTTGCTGGAACGGGTAACCATACATCCGATTCTTACTCCACACATAGAATAACGCTTGGATTCAGAATCAATGATAATGCAGTTTTCAGCTAATTCAGGAAAATCAAACATAGAGATCTGCTGTTTTCCGTCATATACATATTCTCTGTATACTTCATCAGAAATGATTACAATATCATATTTCAAAGCAATGTCTGCAAGCTTCTGAAGTTCCTCGCGGGTATACAGATATCCGGTAGGGTTTCCTGGGTTACAGATAATGATTGCTCTGGTTTTTTCTGTGATTTTTTTCTCGAATTCTTCAATAGGAGGTAAAGCAAAACCTGTATCAATAGTAGAAGATACGGCTACTACATTCACATCAAATGTGCTGGTGAAACCATTGTAGTTGGCATAGTAAGGCTCAGGGATAATCACTTCGTCACCTTCATCACATAAAGTAGAGATCGCAAAGTTCAGGGCTTCAGAACCTCCATTGGTAACAATGAAATTATCGGGTGTAAGATCTGAAAAACCTAAAGAGTGATAATATTCTGTAAGGGCCTTTCTGTATTCTATATTTCCTTCAGAAAGCGCATATTCCAATACTTTTAAATCGATGTTTTTTAAAGCATTTAAAGCTGTTTCCGGAGTTTCAATATCAGGCTGTCCGATATTAAGGTGGTATACTTTTATTCCTTTCTGTTTTGCTTGTAATGCAAAGGGAACCAGTTTTCTTACCGGCGATGGCGGCATATGCAGCGCTCTGTTTGAAATATTCGGCATTGTTCAAAAAATTTGTATGACAAAAATAGGATTTAATTTCTCAATAATAAAATTAAGAATCAATAAGAAGATGTTTCATTAAGTTTTACTTTGTCTTTGAAAGTTGCTTATTTAAATGATGTTTGATATTAATTTTTCACACATTTTAAATAAAGTTTAAGATTTTGTTAAAAATAACATTTTTGTATTATTATTTTTCCTAAATTTCGCCTCAAATGTGATTAAAATGGTAATAAATTTATTTTCTAGAGTGATACCTGCTATCGCTCTGTTTTCTGCCAGTGTACTCATGGCTCAAAATTATCAAACGATGCCGATCTCTTCAGGCTTTACAGCTGATGTAATTGCAAACGGGATAGGTTCTTCAACAGTTACTACAAATAATGACGTAGACGGAGTTTCTTATGCTTTTATAGCGAAAGATTTTCAGCTGACCTCCACAAGTGCAGCGATTACGTATGGTATTCCTGTTGATGGAGTTATTAATTCTGTAGTGGGAACCACTCCGGGATTGAGCTTTCAGTTAGCCAGTTTGAATGCGAACAACTCTTTAAGGCTGGCTGCAATCAATGATAACGGAACTTTGGCATTTACAACACCAAAAGCAGCAACCAAGCTGTATATGCTTGCTGTAAGTGGAAGTGGGACTTCTACAGTAAGTGTAGTGGTCAATTTTACAGATGGGAGTTCACAGACGTTTTCAAGTATCAGTCTTGCAGACTGGTATAATGGATCTAATTTTGCCATTCAGGGAATAGGAAGGATTAAAAAGCCGGGAGCTACTCCTGGAGCTGGTGATGATGTTCCTTCTCCTGAAGGCGGAACCAATCCAAGATTATATCAGGCTGAACTGGCAATAGATGCAGCGAATCAGACAAAACTGATACAAAGTGTAACAGTAACCAAGGCTAGTGGTTCAGGGATACCGAATATTTTTGCTTTTTCAGCAGATGCTTATTCGGATTGTATGCCTCCTGTATTGCAAGCCGTTTCAGGAATCACGGCAAACTCAGCTTTGATTTCATGGACAGGCAGTGCTGCCAGCTATGATGTATACCACAGTACTTCAAACACAACACCGGCGAGCTCAGTAACACCTACCTATCCGGGAGTAACAGGGACCAGTACAACGATAGGAGGTCTTAATTCCAATACCACTTATTATTATTGGGTAAGATCCAACTGTAACACAGCGACAGGCCAAAGTGTATGGTCTTTTGCAGGAACATTTAAAACAGCTTGTTCTACTTTCACGGTTCCGTATACAGAAAACTTTGATACAACAAGTACAGGTTCCAGCACCAATACAAATGCACCAAGCTGCTGGGCATATCTGGAAAGTGCATCATTTGCGGGTTATGGATATGTAACTACATCCAACAACTATTCAGCACCTAATGCTTATTATTTATATAACTCTACGGCTACTACAGGCAGCCAAATGTTAGTTTCGCCTCCAACTGTAAACCTTTCAGATGGTACTAAACGGGTGAGATTCTATGCAAGATCCGGATCAAATGGGTACACATTGTTAGTGGGTACTTTATCAAACCCTGCTGATCCTGCGTCTTTTACACCAATTGGTTCTCCTATTGCTCTGACAACTACCCATACACAATATACAGTTAATATTCCTGCGGGTTCTGATTTACAATTAGCATTTAAGCATGGTTTAGGAGGTACAGGCCGTGGACTTTATATAGATAATATTACAGTTCAGAATATTCCTTCTTGCCTGGAGCCTACAGCAGTTACGTCGTCAAACGTAGGAGCGAACACAGCAACGATCGGTTGGACGGAACCATCTCCGGTTCCTGCAGGTGGATACGAAGTTTATTACAGCACAAACAATACTGCACCTGATGCTTCAACTGTTTTAAACGCTACAAACTCTGTAACTTCTACAACAGCTTCTGCACCGTTAAGCGGACTGCAGCCCTCTACAACATATTATACGTGGGTAAGATCTAGCTGTAGTGCATCTGATAAGAGCATCTGGAGTACTTCTACATCATTTACAACTCTTTGTGTTCCAATAACTACACTGCCTTGGAGTGAAAATTTTGATGCAATGGCAACTATAGGTTCTGCAATCATTCCGAACTGTTGGAAACAAACTCCGGGAGGAAGTTCATCTAACTATAACTTTACATCAGCAAATGCTTCCCAGCAAGCTTATAATGATCCTAAATCTGCTCCAAATTATGTGACGATTTATTATCCATATAGTAATGCAGCTTATTTATGGACACCTACATTTACTCTAACTGCAGGAAGTTCGTATGATTTTACATTCTATTGGGTAGGAGACGGCTATTCTGGTTGGCAGAATGAAGTATTGGTAAACAACGGACAAACAGCGACCGGAGCAACTAGCTTATCAACATTTATTACGGCTGATCAAACAGCTGCGGGGGGAGGTAATAGTGCTAATTATACTAAAGTTACCGTTACCTATATCCCAACGGCTACTGGTGACTATTCATTTGGAATTAAAGCTTTGAATACAACAACGGCTCCATATTATATGGGATTTGATGATTTTTCTCTTACACAGTCCAATTTAGCTACAGCTGAAACATCTGTTAAGAAAAAAGAAGTGAATGTATATCCTAATCCTTTCAAAGATGTTCTGCATGTTGCAGATATTAAAGATGTTAAATCTGTAACGGTTACAGATGTAGCAGGAAGAGTGGTGAAAACTATTGACAATCCAACCTCAGAACTTCAGTTAGGAGAATTAAATACTGGTTTATACTTAGTGACAATGAACTTTAAAAATGGTTCAAAATCTACAGTAAAAGCCATTAAAAAATAAAATTTTTTGAGTTAATAATTTCTGTAGGCAGTTGCATTCGTGTGGCTGCCTTTTTTATGATCCATTAAATAATAACTGGACAAATTATTCTTAAAAAATGTTGATGAAATTATTATACATTTGCACCGAAAACTATAACACCCATGAATAAATTAAAACTACTCTTTTTAATACCATTATTTTATTCCGAATTTTCACAGGCTCAACGAATTGATAAAGAAATGATCAGTTTCCAGCTTTTGAAAGAACCGGTTTTTCCTACAGACCTTTCCAACAGAAACTATACGATTACGGTAAAATCTCCCTATAACATTACAAAAGATGATGTTATAAGATTATCAAAAGAAGATCATCAGAAAAAGGTGGATAATTATCAGGCAAACGTTGAAAATGCCAAGTACGAACACGGAGAAAGATTGAAGGATTATGATGCTGAAGTGAAAAAGCTTCAGGAAAAGTACAAACTTGAGTCTGCAGAATACAGCAAGTTATCAGCGGTTGAAAAAATTGCAGCTACCAACGGTGCTCCAACGCTGAGATTACCATCCAGACCTGTCCTTAATATTCCTCCAGTTCCAGTGTATCAGCAGCCTGACCTGAGAGACGCCTTAATTGTGGATAATAAAATTCTGGCTTCTCAAATAGATGTGATCGGTTTTTCAAAAGGAGGAAATTGTCTCGATATTGTCATTGAAATGGAAAGAACAAATTTTCAGGACAATCAGGGAAAAACTTTCGCCAATCAACCTACAAGAATTATTGCAAAACAGGGAGGAACTGTAAAACTGGATAAGACTTATTTCTCAGATTTTGCAGAAATAGCAAGCGTTCCTACCAATGAAATTAATCTGAATACTCAGGAAAAAAGATTCCTGCAAAGAACCATTGACCGTACAAGGAATATTATCAATGAAAATTTCGGGTATCAGACCATCAATTCTACCGTGACCTTGGCAACTGTGAAGAACAAAGGAGAGTATGATGATCTGGAAAAAGCATATATCTACGTTACAACCAATCTTAAAAAACTTCAGGCAAAGACAGATTATGCACCGAATAAAGTAGCTATGGAAAACATGCAGAAAGGGATTGATCTTTGGAAAAGTGCTTTGACAAAAGTAAATTACAACGATAAGAAAGCGCTTTACAACCAAAAGATCGGGGAGTATCTTTATTTTAACCTGATCAGATTGAATATCGCATTAGGCAATTACCAGGAAGCAGAGAAATATTTAAATGAGTTACAGGAACATCTGGTAGATATTAAACTATCCTATGATGCCAATCTTGAACTGAAAAGATTAGAAGAAAAAATTTATAATAATTAAAGAAAACGATATGATTAAACAGATTATTGCTTCGGCATTAATTACAGCTTCTGTGTACTCTTATGCACAGACGAAAGTGACTGAGGGAACAAAATTCACGGTGGATGCCAATCTTGAAACGGATGATAAACTGGTACTGGCAGATGATTACAATTCTTATATGTTCAGTGCCATCAATATTGACGGACTGATGAGAAATGTTTTTCCTCACAAGAAATTATTAATGAGAAAACTGGATCAGAACGGAAGTCTTGTGGATACTTATGTGAAAGATTACGCCAATAAAACGAATGGTGTTCTTCACAATTATTTGGGATCACAGCAGATTGATGATGATAAATTTATAGCATTTACTGAAGAATATTTTGGAAAGGAAAACAGGAAAGAAGTTTTTCAACATGTTTTCAGTAAAAAAGAAGGTACTTTTACAACAAAGAGTATTGCAAAATACAATATTGAATCTACCAACAGATCGGGTACAACTTATGTACTTTTCTCAGAAAACGGAAAATATGCAGCCATCTTCAATGACAGATTTGCCAACAAAAAAACAGATAATGTAAATGATGTTCTGGTATTGGACCTGAGAACCCTTTCTCCGGTTTGGAACAAAGAAATTATATTGAGTAATGATTATGTTGAAAAATCTTTAACATTAACTAACTCAGCGAAAATTGTTGTACTGCGTAAAGCTGCAGGCTGGAAGGAATCTTATAAGTTGGAATTGGTTTCCAATACTGAGGATAAAGATCTTCCATTTGATGACAAATATATTCCTGAAAAATTATATGCTTTCAGTAAAAACGACAATGATTATCTGGTGACTTTTGGAAGAAAAAATGCAGCAGTTACCATTGGAGCGAGTACTTTTGGAACGGTAATGTTTTATGATATGAAATCCGGGAAAGCGGTGATCAGCAATACCAATTTAGCGGGAAGCAAAGATATGAACGACGTGAAGGTCATCAAAACTATCGTGAAAGGGGATGAGACTTTAATGGCTGTTCAGCAGGAAACGGTGACAAGACCGATGCCTACAACAATGAATCGTTTCCCGGATCCCGTATATTCTCTGGATGCAGGAATGCTGATTAAATTTAATAAAGAAGGGGAAGTAAAGCAATTTGTAGCAGCAGGAACTTCTACTGGAAAAAGAATTCACGTGGTTGAATCCGGAGACAAGCTTTATATTTCTGCATTCTATCCTAAAGGAGCATTCGGAAACACAGGATTCTCTATGAAAGTTTTTGATTTTGCCAACCTGAAACCTCAGGAAGTAAGCCTTGATTATAAAGGAAGAAACTTCTTCCAGAACTATGGTTTTGCAGATGGAAATATGATTCAATATGTTCCGAATGTCAACAAAATGATGTTCCTTCAAAAGAGCAGCAAGGATGTTCAGATGTTCAGTGTGTACAATTTTATAAAATAATCGTATTTTACAAAAAATTACAATATGCAGATTCAGTCAGTTTCTATAGAAGATTATGTCTCAAAGATTCCTGAAGAAAGACAGGAAGCTTTCAAAAAACTTTATGATGCGGTAAATGATAATCTCCCGAAAGGTTTTGAGGACGCTACAAATTATGGGATGATAGGTTGGGTAGTTCCTTTGACAACATTTCCTGCCGGATATCACTGTGCACCCGGAACACCGCTGCCGTTCATCAATCTGGCTTCTCAGAAGAATTTTATAGCGCTGTATCATATGGGTTTGTATTCAAAACCGGAACTTCTGGATTGGTTCGTAGGAGAATATCCAAAACATTCCAAAAAGAAGCTGGATATGGGGAAATCCTGCGTCCGCTTCAAAAAAGTGGAAGATATTCCTTTTGAACTGATTGCCGAGCTGAGTCAAAAAATGACTCCTGATGACTGGATCGGAATTTATGAATCTCAGTATAAAAGATAAAAAAGGGCCCTGGAATCTAAATTTCAGGGCCTTTTTTATGCCGGAAGCTGGAGGATGGAAGCAGGAAGTTATAGTTGTGTTTTTAGAATCAATGTTTGTCGTTTGATGGTATGTATTTTACGATTAAAAAGTTAATTAAATGGTGTGTATTTATTCATCGACATCTGGAAACTTCCATCCTCCAGCTAAAAATGAATATCCCAGATTCCAACTTTACGCTCAAGCTCAATCAAAGCAGCTGCATTGTCTGCAAGAGCCTGATAATAATCTTTCCTTACATTGTTATACGTTCTCTGGGCATTCAGGACTTCAAGGATTGAGCTTTCTCCTCTTTTGTAGCTGTAGGTGATTCCTTCAAGAATGTTTTGTGCTTCCGTAAGCATTCCGTTATGAAATTGTCTGAGCTGTTTCTGGGTAGCTGTATATTGCTGATAAGCCTGCATTACTTCAGCTTTTATTCCTTGTTCGATTTGTTTGTACTCAACTTCTGCCTGCGAATGGGCCATTTCTGCTATTTTCAATCCTGCATTTCTTCTGTTGGAAAACTTCAAAGGAATGCTAATGCCCATTTTTACAGCATTTACGGTGGGAGAAGGAGCAATTTCATTCGTAGCTTCGGTATGTCGTTCTGCTCCGGCACTTATGCCTAAATCTATAACTCTATTAGCTTTTTCAAGGCTGATCTGACTTTTGGCAACCTCTGTATTTTGTCTGGCAGCCAATAAATCTGCTCGTTCATTTAAGGCCTGAAGAACCAGATCATCAATACTAAAATCCCTGTTGAATGCATTAAAATCTCCGGCAACATTTCTGTCTGTAATTTTGCTTTCTCCAAGAAAAACTGATAAACTGGTGAACGCCTGCTGTTCTGCACTTTCAGCCTGATATACTTCATTGAGAAGGGAAGCAGCTTCCAGTTTACTTTGTTTGGACGTTACAAGTGATATGGTTCCCAATCTATAACGGATACTGTCGGACTTTGCAAGCTGTTGCATATTTTTATAAGAATCCTGCTGTACTTCAAGCAAAGCCCTGGATTTTAAAGCATCGATATATCCTAAGCTTGCATCTGCTCTCAGGTTCCTGAAGAAATCCTGCAACTGTATTTTGCTCAGCTCCGATTGGTTTCTGGCCAGATTTACCCTGGCTTTTCTTTTACCACCCAATTCAAGGGTCCAGCCTAGTGATGCACCATACACATATCCCATATTCTGACTGACTCCATTATTGGTAGTTTCCATTTCTAATTGAGGGTCAGGAAACATATTGGCAGTCTGAATAGTAGCTTCGGCCATACTTACATTGTATTTTTGAGAGGCATAACCCAGATTTTTATTTCCGACAAGACTCAGGTATTCTTCGAATGATAAAAGTTCTTTTTCCTGTGCCTTCATCTCTGTAATGCTCAGCAATACGAGAGATAATATGATAAATCGAACTCTAATTTTCATCTGATTCTAAATTTTGTTTTTCGTTTCGGTGTTCAGCCATAAAATAAATTGCTGGTAAAACGAATAGGGTTAAAATAGTGGAGAACATCAGTCCATAAACAATCACAGTTGCCAGTGGACGCTGTACATCAGAACCGATTCCTGTGGCTAATGATGCAGGGAATAATCCAATTACAGCCACTGTTGCGGTCATCAGTACAGGTCTGAAACGATCTTTTGCCCCTTTGATGGCTGCCTCTTTCAGTTCATATCCTTTCTTACGGAGATCGTTGATATGAGAAATCATAATGACTCCGTTCTGGATAGCAACTCCGAACAATGCGATAAATCCTACGGCTGAAGATACATTCAGAGACATTCCTCTTACATTGAGAGCCAGCATTCCTCCAAATAATGCCAGTGGAACAATAGACATCAGAACCAAAGCCTGTCTGAAATCTCCAAATGCACCGTATAATAAAAGAAACATGATTGCCAATGCCAGCGGAACAATAAATGCCAGTCTGGAATACGCCCTGTTTTGATTTTCAAACTGTCCGCCCCATTTGATCTGATATTTTTCGTGATCGTATTGGATATCTTTTTCAATTTTATCCTGTGCTTTTTTCAGGAAAGAAGAAAGATCAGTTCCTCTCAGATTCAGCTTTACCGTAAGATGACGTTTGTTCATTTCTCTGGTAATGGTACTTTCACCGGTGCTTAATTTTACTTCTGCCACCTGAGACAATGGGATTTTTGCTCCTGAAGCTGAAGTCAGCATCAGATTTCCGATTTTATCCGGCGTATTACGGCTGTCTTCTGTATAACGGCATGAAATGTCATACACTTTATTGCCGATAAAGATCTGAGAAATGGCTTTCCCTCCCAATGCCACTTCAATAAGGTCGGCAACATCTGCTACATTCAGTCCATACTGAGCAATCTTGTCTCTGTTGGCAATAATCTGCAGTTGAGGTAACGGCGGCTCCTGATCGATAGCAAGATCTGCAGAGCCCGGAATTGTATTTAAAGTGGATAATACATTTTCTGCAATACGTCTGGTTTCCTTAAAGTCTTCTCCATATACTTTTACCACCAGCTCACTGTGAGCTCCGGAGATTTTATCCATGACACCATCAATCATAGGTTGTGAAAACCCAACGGTGAATCCCGGCATATCTTTATAATCTGTTGCAAGTTCTTTGATGAGGTCGGCTTTTGTTTTTCCTGAAGGCCATTCGCTGTAAGGTTTTATTCCAACAGATACCTCAAAGTGGGAAGCCGTCCATGGGTCGGTACCATCATCATTACGTCCTGCCTGAATCATCATATAAGTGATTTCAGGATGTCTGAGAGTACGGGCACGTAAAGTATCACTCATTTCTTTTGATTTGGCTAAAGAAATTCCAGGAGGTAACTGTACCTGTAACCATATGGAACCTTCATCCAATTCGGGAAGAAAATCTTTTCCTACATGCCAGGATAGGATTCCGGCAGAAACCAGAACGATCATAATAGGAATAATAACTCTTTTAGGAGTTTGCATTATTTTTTCAATGCTTTTTCCATAGGCTGTGCTTAGTTTTTCCAACCATTTATTGTGATAGATCTTCTGTGGTTTCCGATAGATCACATAAGCTAATCCGGGAATCAGAAGCAATGCAACAGCAAGGGCTCCCAACAGGGCATATCCAACAGTAAAAGCCATAGGGGTAAATAATTTTTTTTCTACTCTTTCAAATGCAAATAAGGGCAGATAGGCGGTAATGATAATAATGGTTGAAAAGAAAATAGGTTTTGCCACCTCAATCACTCTTTGGGTAATGGTCTTTTCTTCCAGTGTTTCTTCCGCATTTTCTTCTCTTTTCTTAAGAATGGTTTCCAGCATGACGATGGCTCCGTCTACAATAATCCCGAAATCAATCGCTCCCAGTGAAAGAAGATTGGCCGGAATATTGGTAAAATGCATGAGTATAAAAGCGAATAATAAAGAAAGCGGAATGGTAATCGCTACCAGCAAAGCTCCCCGCCAGCTTCCAAGAAATACAATCAGTACGATAATAACCAGTACAATGCCTTCGGTAAGGGTATGGGAAACTGTGGTAAGTGTAGTTTTTACAAGATCTGTTCTGTCCAGAAAAGGATGGATTTTTACTCCGGGAGGAAGTGTTTCGTTATTCAGTTCTTCAATCGCTTCATGAACGCCTTCCAGTACTTGTGAAGGATTTTGTCCCCTTAATAAAAGTACAATTCCTTCCACACTTTCAGAATAATTCCGTTTTCGGTCTGTGTAGCCAAGAATTCCTTTTCTTTCTAAGTTTCCGTATTTCAGCGTTCCTACATCATTCAGAAAAACGGGAACCCCATTTTGGGTTTTGACTACAATTTTTCCAAGGTCATTTAAATCTTTTACCAAACCTATTCCACGGATGACATAGGCAAGGTTTCCGCGGGGAAGCATACTGCCTCCGGCGCTGACATTATTTTTAGAAATAGTTTCGGTCACTTCAGACAGAGATAGTCCGTATTGTTCAAGCTTATGCGGATCCAGCTCGATCTGAAACTGAGTGGTAATTCCCCCAAAATTGGTTACATCAGCAATTCCTGACACCTGTTTGATACGGGGAATGATAACAAATTTTTGTAAATCCGTCAATTCCCGCAGACTGTGGTTGTTGCTTTCGATAATATAACGATAGACTTCGCCGATGGGAGAGGTAAGGGGATCTAATCCTGGCTGCGCACCATATGGAAGCTCAACATCCGTCAGTCTTTCCTGAATACGCTGCCTTGCCCAGTAATCATCTATCCCGTCATCGAAAACCATCGTAATAATGGAAAGCCCGAAGGTACTTTTGCTTCGCATGACATGCATTCCGGGAAGTCCGTTCAGAGATCTTTCTAATGGAATGGTGATTTGTTGTTCCACTTCTTCAGCGGCCAGCCCCGGAACTTGCGTTACCACTTGTGAAGTCACATCAGCAATATCAGGATAAGCCTCTATGGATAATCTGGTCCAGGAATAATACCCGAAAAATCCCAGTAAAAGGAAGAGAGCAAGCATCAGCCATCTCTTCTGTATAGAGATTGTTAGTAATTTCTTCATAGTTTTTCTTTTACATTATTTTGCATCCAGCATATAAATTCCTCCTTCAGTCATGATGGTTTCTCCGGGTTTTAATCCTGATGTGATTCTTACTGTTTTTTCATCGGTTTCTCCCGTTGTCACAGAACGTTTTTTATATTGATTATTACCGGTTTTTACCCATACATATTGCGAACTGTCCTGCTGCATTAATGCCGTTACAGGAATCATCACTGCTTTTTCAGGAGTTGTTGAGAATTGCACAGTGGCGTACATTCCAGGTTTTAATTTTCTGTCTGGATTATCACATTCAATAAGAACTTTTATACTTCGGGTGCCTTCATCCACTATTTCATTGATGTGATACACTTTTCCGGTAATATTCCTGTCCGGATAGGCACTTACCTTTACTGAAACCTGATCTCCGGTATTGACAAAACGAATGTCTTTTTCCTTTACATCACCGGAAATCCAGACTTTTGATAATTCTGCGATAATCATTACCGGATCTGCATCTCCCTTTAGATATTGGCCGTTTACAATTTTGTTGGAAATAATTTCTCCATTGATAGGAGCTCGTACAATGAGAGGACTTCCTATCCCTCCTTTGCTGTTATAGACCTTTAAAGCTGAAGATGCGTTGGAAAGAGATGTCTTTTTATTTTTAAAATCGGTTTCTACTTCGTCCAGTTCCTTCTGGATACCTACTCCGTGCTTGACAAGATCTTGCTGGCGTCTGTAATTTTTTTCCGCAAGCTGTACATCATTCAAGGCATCTGTATAATCCTTTTGGACTGAAAAATAATCTGAAGAAAGGATCTCGAAAAGCGGGCTTCCGGCAGGAATATTTTGTCCAAGCTGAATAAATGACCGGGTAATTCTTCCGGAAAAAGGGCTGGCAATTTCCGCATAGTGATTGGGAATCGCCTGGATTGTTCCTGCTGAGATTACTCCCTCACTATGTTCCTGTTCGGTAACAACCTGTGTTTTAATTTTTTTGAAAATGGGATTATTTTCAGGAACGGTCACGTGATCGTTTTTTATACGGAGATCCTGATCCTGCGGAGTTTCACTTTTGGGATTTTTACAAGAGGTTACCAATGTCAAAAAGACTATTGTTAAGACTGTTTTTCTCATATAAGTTATTTATAACCATTATTTTAATTTCACTTTATATGTGTGGTTAGAATTTTTGTACTAAAGCCACTGTCCGAATTTTTTGATGAACCATTGTTTCACAAGCTGGGTTAAAACACAGTATCCTGTAAGAATTCCTATTAAATAAGGAAAATAACTCAGAGGTAAAGGCTGCATTTTCAGATATACGGCCATTGGAGTGAAGGGAACCAGGATTCCGATCAGCATGATTAAACTTGTTAAAGCAACTACCGGTGTGGCGGCCCAGCTTTGGATAAATGGAATTTTTTTTGTTCTGATAATGTGAACAATCAAGGTTTGAGATAATAACCCTTCCACAAACCAGCCAGTCTGAAACAAACCTTGTTGTTCCGGTGTATTGGCTTTAAAAATGAAGAACATCACAGCAAAAGTCACATAATCAAAAATGGAACTCAAAGGACCTATATACAGCATGAATTTTTTAATGCTTGCAGCTTCCCACTTTTTCGGTTTTTCCAGAAAGTCTTTATCCATCGTATCCCATGGAATGGAGGCTTGCGATACATCATACAGTAAATTCTGTGTCAGAATCTGCAGCGGAAGCATAGGCAGAAACGGAAGCAACGCACTGGCTCCGATCATGCTGAACATATTTCCGAAGTTGCTGCTGGCAGTCATTTTTATATACTTCACGATATTTCCGAAAGTTCTTCTTCCATAGATCACTCCGCTTCGAAGGACCATCAGATCTTTTTCCAACAGAATGATATCTGCACTTTCTTTGGCAATGTCTGCCCCGGTATCAACGGAGATTCCTACATCTGCTTCCTTTATGGCTGCCGCATCATTGATCCCATCTCCCATAAAGCCAACGGTATGACCCTTGGATCTTAATATTTTTACAATACGTTGTTTTTGTAGAGGACTTACTTTAGCAAAAACAGAATAGAGGTCCATATCCTTGCAAAGTTCCTCATCACTCATATGCTCCAGTTCCTCACCAAGCATAATAGTATTGATAGGAATTCCTACATCGTGGCATATTTTTTTAGCCACTATATCGTTATCACCGGTTACTACTTTTACTTCTACGCCCAGTTTGTGTAAAGCTTTGATGCTTGGTTCTGCAGAGGGTTTCGCCGGATCAAGGAATCCCATGAATCCTGTAAGCGTAAGGCTATTTTCATCAGCAACAGAATAATTCAGTGGATGATCACCGTCAAATTCCCGGATGGCAATCAATAATACACGTAGTCCTTCCGCATTCAGTTTTTCGGACATTCTGATAATTTGCTGTTTCATAAGATCATCCAGTGGAACACTATTATCATTCTCGATATGCAGGCTGTGATCTTCGCCTGGATCTAATGCATATTGGCATAAAGGAAGCATTTCTTCGACTGCACCTTTACAGATCATCAGGTGTTTTCCCGTAGAGGTATTCAATACCACAGACATTCTTCTTCTTTCAAAATCAAAAGGAATTTCGTCTACCTTTTGATACAATTCATCAGCTTTCATCAGGTTGTGAACTTCAGCATGATCCAGCACTGCCTGATCCAGCAGATTTTTGAGGCCGGTTTGATGAAAACTGTTGAGGTAGCCCCATTTCAATACTTCATCATCTTCAATACCACGAACGTTGAGGTGGGTTTCCAATACAATTTTATCCAGTGTAAGCGTTCCTGTTTTATCAGTACAGAGAATATCCATAGCTCCGATATTCTGAATAGCATTGAGTCTTTTAACGATTACTTTCTTTTTGCTCATATTGACTGCTCCCTTGGCGAGATTGGCAGTAACAATCATAGGAAGCATTTCAGGAGTTAATCCTACGGCAACAGCAATGGCAAATAATAAAGCCTGCATCCAGTCTCCTTTTACCAATCCGTTAATAAGGAAAATAACAGGAGTCATGATCAGCATAAATCTGATCAGCAGATAACTCACTTTATTGATCCCGATATCAAAAGCAGTTTCTGGTCTTTTAGAAGCCAGGCTTCTGCTGATGCTTCCGAAATAGGTGAAAATACCCGTGTTTGCCACAACAACTGTTGCAGATCCGCTTACTACATTGGTACCCATAAAGCATATATTCTGAAGGCTGAGGGGATTGCGGTCTTTGGCTTCTTTGATGGGGAGTGCATTTTTTTCTACAGGAAGTGCTTCTCCCGTCAGGATGGATTCACTGATGAAAAGATCTTTACTCTTAAGAATTCTGCAGTCGGCCGGAACCATATCCCCTGCGGACAGAATAATCATATCTCCGGGGACAATTTCAGTGATTTCTATTTCTTTACTTTCATTAAATTTTCTTTTGGTGAGACAGCTTGTCTTTACCATCTTTTTTAATGCTTCTGCCGCTTTGTTGCTTCGGAATTCCTGAATGAATCTTAAAACCGTACTGAAGAGCAGCATCACGGAAATAATAATACTGGTACTGAAATCTTTTTCCCCGGCAGGTACAAGAATAGCATCAATAAATAATGAAATGATAGCAATACAGGCCAGGATATAATTAAATGGATTAAAGAAAGAATGGGCAAACTGTTTGACCCATGAGGGCGCTTTTTGAGTTGCAATTTCATTTTTACCATAAATTTTCAGCCGGTCTTTTACCGTGTTTTCGCTGAGGCCTTCTTCTGAGGTTTCCAGAAGGGCATAAATCATTTTTTCGCTCTCGGCAGCAGCTTCTTTCAATTTTACAAGAGCGGCGGAATTGAGATTTTTGTTTGAAGATTTTTTTAACATTGCTTCAAGGGTTGTTTTTAATGTTACAAATCGTTTTCAGTACCTATAATTTCCCAGCTTACTTTGATGACTTTATCTTCAATCGTAAGTCTGCTGGCTGTTTTTTCCATGAAACTGTCTTGTGGAGTAGAAGCATGAACTTCTGCAGTAATGATGGCATTTTCGGGAAGGCCGTTGTCATCGCTGGTAAGGGATTTAAGTAATACTTTATCATTTCCGCTCAGCGATTGCATGAGTTGTACGCGGACATGATTTTCCACTTCACTTTTGCATTTGATGCTGAGAAGGTATTCGGTATAATGGTTTCTGTTGTTGATAGTATTGCCCAGTTTTACACCTAAAGGACGGAGAATGACATGGGTGAGAATAATAAATCCACTGGTAATGGCTGCCTCAAAAGGAAATCCCATGGCACTGAGAGCTCCTACAGAGGCGGAACACCAGATGGTAGCTGCTGTATTGAGTCCTCTAACGGTAAGGCCATCTTTCATGATGACGCCTCCGCCCAAAAAACCAATCCCGCTTACAATATAAGAGGCTATTCTGCCTGTAGCATCACCTCCAATTCTGATAGAAAGAAGAACAAATGCAGCTGAGCCAAGACATACAAGGGTATTGGTACGGAGACCTGCGCTTTTCTGACGCCACTGTCTTTCGAAACCAATGCTTGCACCTAAGGCAAATGCGGTAAGGAGACGAAGGGTAAATTCGAATGTATTCATAACTTTTCCTGTTTTTATAAAGCTTTTCAGCTGTACGGGAAAAGTGAGTACAACTAAAGCTTTTCAGATTGATAATTACTGTAAGGATCTGCGTCCATGTGCTTTATTTTTTACTGTGCAAAAGTAAAGAGTAACACATTTTTTTACCGTTAGAAAAGCTTTAGAATATTATTATAAAATCATTAGAGAAAATGTTTTCCTGTTTTTTTTATGGTGAAATAAGAATTGATTATTTTTTTAGACCCTATTAATAAGTGTAAGCTGTACCCATTGTAAAAGATAAAATTTCAATACATTTGGGGGCAGGCAGTTTTATAGGATGAATTTCACGATTTATCACATAAAATAAAAACCTGCTGAATCCCGGAAATTTCTTTCCAAAATCTTTTGAATTATATATTTTAGAAATGAAAAAATCAAACATAGCAATACCAGCTACGCTTTTAGCGATCATCTGTGTACAGGGAGGAGCGTCCATTGCCAAGCAGCTTTTTCCTGCCATCGGAGCTATTGGTACAGTTACTTTAAGGATTGTACTTTCTGCTGTTTTGCTTACGTTGATTAACCGTCCGAAATTTTTACAGTTTGATAGGCAAAAATGGAAATACTGTGCGGTCTACGGAGTAGGACTGGCTGCAATGAACCTTATTTTTTATATGGCAATTCAAAGGATTCCATTGGGATTGGCGGTTACAGTAGAATTTGCAGGTCCTTTATTTCTTGCGCTGGCTTTATCCCGTAAGCTATTGGATGTTGTATGGGCATTATTAGCCTGTGTCGGAATTCTGCTGATTGTTCCATGGCAAAATGATCACGTTGATTTGGTAGGTCTTGGGCTGGCCTTTCTGGCGGGGATGTTCTGGGCTGTTTACATCATCATGGGTGGAAAGGTTTCAAAAATAATGGACGGAAAAGATGCGGTAACGACTGGGATGATATTTGCAAGTATGGTAATTATTCCCTTTACGATTTGGGATGGAGCGGTTTTTAATCTTACCCCTGCTATTTTTGTTAAAGGTCTCGGTGTGGCTATTCTTTCGAGTGCTTTGCCTTTTTCATTAGAAATTATGGCATTGAAAAGACTTCCTGCAAAGACTTTCAGTATTCTGATGAGTCTTGAACCTGCATTTGCGGCACTTTCAGGATTGGTTTTTCTTGCCGAAGAACTATCTTTTTTACAGTGGATTTCTATTGCATGTGTCATTGCTGCCAGCATAGGAACTACAGTTTTCAATAAAAAATCTCTTTCTCATGAGTAGAGGCATGGAATTTTTAACCATTAAGTTAATTAAGGCTTTAAAGGAAATTAAAATTCAAATAAAATTGAATGAAGTGTTGATACATCAACTGATTATAAATTCTACTGTGAAAATAGTTTCGTTATGATCTGATATTACAGTCACTTTTGCATTGTGGAGCAGAATAATTTTTTTGGTGAGGAATAATCCTATTCCGTGGCCTTTTTCCAGTCTGGTTGTTCCGCTTCTAAAAAATGGCTCGAAAATATGCTGTACATCTTCCTTAAGAATCATATTTCCAGTATTAATAAAGCTTATTTTAAGATATTTAGAATGAATTCTGACATCTATCTGACAACTGTGCTCCGGAGAATATTTACAGGCATTGTCAATAAGATTATTAAATGCAACCTGCAGCAGATATTCGTTTCCCTGAATAATCAGTTGGTGTTCTTCTATTGAATCTTCGATGTTCAGTGAAACTTTATATTCTGAATTTTCTCTTATTATTTTGCTGTAAGATTCCAGAAGAATCTCATCCAGGCGGACTTCGGAAAAACTGATTTCATTGGGATCATAGCTTGCTTTGGCGAGGTCCATTAAGCTGTTGGACAGTTTTACCATATTTCGGGCGTCATTCAGGGCATATTGAATGGTTTCTTTGTATTCCTCTTTGGTCTTATCTTTTTCAGAAGCCAGTTCCAGTTCGGCAATAATCGCAGATAAAGGAGTTCTCAGTTCATGTGAAATGTTTGATACGAAATGCTTTTGTGAATCAAAAGAGTTCTCAAGTCTTTCCAGCATTCCGTTGAAGTTTTGGGCAAGCTCATTAAGTTCATCTTTTTCCTTCGTTGTTTTCAGGCGTAACTGTAATTTTCCGGCTGTGATTTTTTTGATCTGATTGACCATTTCACTAAGTGGGCTCAATGCTTTTTTCGAGAGAAATATCCCGGCCAGATAAATCAATATTAAAATAATAAAGAAGGAAATAATGCTGATCGTAAGAAGGTGAGTGAGATATTCATATCCATATTGATCATAAGCTGCTGCAGTGACGGCGTAAGTTTTTCCCTCATAATGATATACCATTCCAATCACCTGTAAATCGTTTAGAAAGAAATTGATTCTCTTTTTCTGGAATATCTGCGAAAGCATTTCCGGGGTTTCCTTTACATAATCTACTTTCGCATCATCATGATAAATGAGTTGCTTATCAACATCATAAATCGCTACCTGAACTTCATTAAGCGTTCTGGTATTGTTTTTATAAAGTTTATGCATTTCCTTTTCAGGCAATGAACTCCGGAAAAATAAATCAGCTTTAGCAATAGCTTCGTTCTGAAGTTCGCTATAAAAAGATTTCTCTCTGGCTTCTTTGGATGAATAATAGATCGAAACGCTGTAAACCCCCAAAAGCATTGCAGTGATTAAGGTAAAAAGCAGCGTAAGTTGGGTTCTTATTTTCATCCGGATATTTTTAGTTGATCTTAATGCTTACTGTACAAGGCCTGATTCATAGTCTTTTTTCAGAATAAATCCCATGCCGGCTTTGGTGTGGATCAGTTTCGTTTCAAAATCTTTATCTATTTTTTTTCTAAGGTAATTGATATATACATCAATAAAATTGGTGCCCGTGTCAAAATGGGTCTCCCATACTTTTTCTGCAATTTCACTTCGGGAAAGAACTCTTTCGGAATTCTCCATCATGAATTTTAAAAGATTAAATTCTTTCGGAGTCAGTTTTATCGGAGTATGATCCCTGCTCACCGTTTTCTGCTCCAGATTCATTTCAATTCCCTCATATTGAAGAACAGAAACTTTTTGCAGCCTCTGTTGTGAAAAACGTTTCAGAAGTACTTTGATCCTTACTGTCAGTTCCCGCATTTCAAAAGGTTTGGTCAGATAATCATCAGCTCCGGCATCAAATCCTTCTAGTTTGTCATCAGTGGTTCCCAGTGCAGTCAGCATAATGACAGGAAGATTAGGTTTTAATGCTTTGATTTCATTACAAAATTCAAGGCCGTTTTTTTTAGGAAGGACAATATCTGTGACGATCAGATCAAAATTGGTCTGCAAAGCCAGTTTCAGACCTGTGATTCCATCATAAGCCACGGTCACCTCAAATTCAGCTTCCTGAAATCCTTTTGCAATCAGTTTGGAAAGTCTGTCATCGTCTTCAACTAATAAAATATGTGGCATAAGAATCTTGAATAGGTTTGGGTTGGTGTGAAGAATAGATCAATATTCCCACAAATGTAATGAATTCTATTTTGTAATTTTGGTCCCGAAAGTATAATCGAATGTCTGAATTTAGAACTAAAAAAAGAATAAAAAAGGGTGCTGTTATTTGGTTTTTATCCTGTCTGATGGTATTATTGGTACAGTGTAAAAATGCTTATTCCGGTAAGGTACAGCTTAAAAATGGTGATCTGCTTTTTGTAACGGCTAAAGAATCTGGCCTTTCCGGTGCAATCAATAATGTCACTCAAAAACAGAAGGCTGCCTCATTTGATCATATCGGAATTCTTGAAAAAGAAGGAAATAAAATGTTTGTTCTGCATGCTGCTCCGAAAGGTGGTTCTCAAAAACAAGATCTGAAGGATTTTATAAAAGATCAGAAAGAAGACGGGCAGGAGGTGATTGTTTATCGTTTAAAGCCGGAATATCAGAAAGCTATTCCTGAAGCTATTAAAAAAGCGCATTCCATGTTGGGGAAGACTTATAATTTCAATTATATCTTGGATGAAAATTCGTATTACTGTTCAGATTTTGTGGAAAGAGCTTTTCGTAAAGAAAATATTTTCAAGCTGGAGCCCATGACATTTATTGATCCCAAAACAGGAAAAACAAATGCATTCTGGGAAGAATTTTACACCAAAAAAAATCTCAAAGTCCCTGAAGGAGAGCCGGGTTGTAACCCTAACGGACTTGCCGGGTCTGATAAATTAGAAAGGATAGGAAACTATTAAAATATGGAGAGAAGCTGAACAGGCTTCTTTTTTTATGTTAAATTTTTAAAAATATTAGTCTACTAATTTGGTGGACTAATATTTTTTTATATTTTTGTCACAGATTTAAATGCATAGCGCAATATGATCATAGAAGTTTAACCAAAAAATGTTTAGCGATGATTACACCTAATCCGGGCCTGCAGGTTTTACAAAATAAAATTAACCTGCCTAAAAAAGAATTGTTATTGGAAATAGAGTTGAATGGCAAAATGAAATTTGAACATTTGATGAATACGATCTATAATCAATTCGGCATTTGTCATAGAGTGTTATCCGCTAATGTAGAGTATGTGAACGGATATAGTTTTGGTTCAGTACAGTTATATATTAATGTAAGTTCAGAAGATTTTCAGCAGCTTGAGATCTATCTGAATAAAAATAAACTTATGAATACAACAGTGGAGTATATCTGCAGAAAGTATTTTTAAGTGAGATTCATATAGTTTTAATTACTCAAAGTGTCCGGTTTATTACCGGGCACTTTTTATTTTACACTAAAAGTAAATTAAAACAGAATAATTATTGGCCGGGACAAAATTCCCCTCCTCCGGAGGGGTGGCGAAAATTCAAAGAATTTTTGACGGGGTGGTAAAAAAGAAAAAAGCGCTCAGATTACTCTGAACGCTTCGATATTAAATAAAATAATTTTAAATTCTTTCGATATCAGCACCAATTGCTTTCAGTCTTCCATCGATATTTTCATATCCTCTGTCGATTTGCTCGATATTGTGGATAATAGATTTTCCTTCTGCAGAAAGTGCTGCAATAAGAAGTGCATTTCCGGCTCTGATATCCGGAGAAACCATTGTTGTTCCTCTTAACGGAGCTTCCTGGTTCAACCCGATTACCGTAGCTCTGTGCGGATCACATAAAATGATCTGAGCTCCCATGTCAATTAATTTATCAACAAAGAATAATCTGGATTCAAACATTTTCTGATGAACCAGAATACTTCCTTTTGCCTGAGTAGCTACCACTAGAATAATAGATAATAAATCCGGCGTAAATCCTGGCCAAGGAGCATCCGAGATAGTAAGGATAGATCCGTCAATAAACTTCTGAATTTTATAATGTTCCTGAGCAGGAATGTAGATATCATCACCACTTTGCTCAAGCTCAATTCCTAATTTTCTGAATGTATTCGGGATGACACCAAGCTGGTTCCAGTTTACATTTTTAATGGTAATTTCAGACTTCGTCATGGCTGCAAGACCAATCCACGATCCGATTTCTACCATATCCGGAAGCATAGTATGTTCTGTTCCTCTCAGATAATCTACTCCTTCAATGGTAAGAAGGTTAGACCCGATTCCTGAGATATTGGCTCCCATTCTGTTCAGCATTTTACATAATTGCTGAAGATAAGGTTCGCAGGCTGCGTTGTAGATTCTTGTTTTTCCTTTTGCTAAGGCTGCTGCCATCACAATATTGGCAGTTCCGGTAACAGAAGCTTCTTCCAGTAAGATGAATTTTCCTCTTAATTCTTTAGCTTTTAAAGAATAGAAATATTCTTCCTCATCATAATTGAATTCAGCGCCTAATTCAACAAGTCCCTGAAAGTGGGTATCCAGTCTTCTTCTTCCGATTTTGTCCCCTCCCGGAGTCGGCATATAGGCTTCACCATAACGGGCAAGCATTGGCCCCATCAGCATAATAGATCCACGTAATTTTGCGCCGTCTTTTTTGAACTCGTTAGATTTTATGTAATCAAAATTTACCTGATCAGCCTTGAAAGTATAATCTCCCTGTCCGTTTTTAGTAATTTTTACCCCAAAATCTCCAAGAATTTCAATCAGTCTGTTCACATCATGAATATCAGGAATATTTTTGATTCTTACTTCTTCGTCCGTAAGGAGTACCGCACATAAAATTTGTAGAGCCTCATTCTTGGCCCCTTGTGGAGTTATTTCGCCCTGCAGTCTTTTTCCTCCTCTTATTTGAAATGTTCCACTCATTATTTTCTGTTTTTATGATTGTTATTATGCCTTCTTTTGTTAGGCTGGTTGCTGTTGTTGTTTTTATTACTGTTGTTATTCCTGTTGTTATTGTTATTATTCCTGTTGTTGTTATTGCTGGTGTAATAGATTTTACTTTTTTCAAGAGAATCTATTCCGGTAAGGTCCAGCCTGTTTTCAGACAGTTCTTTCAGATGGCGGAAAATAACATCATCCGTCACATGTTCTTTATTATAGACATTATAAGATTTCTTCATATTGTTGGCAATTACCTCGATAAGGGCTTCTTTTTCATCACCCGTTTCCAGTTCAATTGCTTTTTCTATCAATTGAAGAATACTTTTTCCGTAAAACTTAAAGTCACCCTGAAGTTTTGGATATTCCATTCTTTTAGGCTTTTCTGCCAATTGTTCCGGAGTAGGGAACGGATATGGAGAATCTACATCCAGATCATGATTAGCAAGAATAAAAAGATGGTCCCAAAGTTTATGTTTATAATTTTCCTCGTCGCGAAGTTGTGGGTTTCTCTGACCCATAAAATCGATGATTGCCATAGCCATTTCATTCCTTTCCTCTTTGGTAGGAAGTTCTTTGCAGCGCTCAACCAACTGTTGTATAATTCTGCCGTATTCCGGCATATGAAGCTGAGTTTTTTGGGTATTGTATTCCATAGTATGCAAATATATGGATTAAAAGAAAAATTGTTTCGAGAATCTGAAAAATTTATGATTTTTTAATGAAAATTTTAAATGACTTTCCTCTTGATTTATTGTTGAAAATTAAAATATTTCCCATTCATTTGAATTTGTTTTCAATAAAATTGTATCTTGTTTAATAGATTGATAATTAATTATTACGATGAAAAAAACATATTTTTTCCTTTCCCTATTGACTTTAGCACTAGTTAGCTCTTGTCATAACAGGGATGAATTGATTAATGAAACTTCCAGACAGGAAGAAGTTCATAACAAAACGGTGAATGTTACTCATCATGACGGCCGTCCTTTCAGTACCGGAAAGGATTCCGGATCTACAAACGGTAAATTTGTTGCGGGTCCCGGTGGAGGAGTTCTGATGCAGGGTTTTTACTGGGATGTTCCTGAAGGAGGCAACTGGTGGAATACCGTTAAAGATAAATTAACTGCATGGTCCGATGCCGGAATTGGTGCCGTATGGCTTCCTCCTGCTTCAAAAGCACAGAATGGAGCTTACTCTATGGGATATGATCCTACGGATTATTATGATTTTGGAAATTTTAATCAGAATGGTAGTGTGGAAACCCGTTTCGGATCCAGAACAGAGCTTGAAGCATTGATTACAAAAGCGCATGCAGAAAGTATGCAGGTATACGCAGATATTGTGATTAATCATAACAGTGGTGGACAATCTGAAGCGAATCCTTTCACCGGAACCAATACCTGGACTGATTTTTCAGGCGTTGCTTCGGGGAAATTTCAGAGAAACTACAATGATTTTTATAAAAATGCCTACGGAAACAATGACGAAGGCGCTTTTGGCGGATTTCCCGATCTTTCTCATGCGAACCCTCACGTGCAGGATTGGCTTTGGGGAAGAGATGATTCTGTCGCAAAATATTATAAGAATGTAATGAAGTTTGATGGATGGAGATTCGATTACGTTAAAGGTTTTGGACCTTGGGTGGTCAATACCTGGAATTCAAAAGTAGGTGGATTTTCTGTCGGCGAATTGTGGGATTCTAACGTAAATACACTGGAATGGTGGGCCAATAATGCCAACAGTTCAGTATTTGATTTTGCGGCTTATTATAAAATGGACGAAGCTTTTGACAACGGAAATTTAAACGTTCTGAATGATGATATGATGTGGAAAAGAAATCCATACAAGGCAGTCACTTTTGTAGCCAATCATGACACAGATATCATTTACAATAAAATGCCAGCCTATGCTTATATCTTAACCCATGAAGGATATCCAACCATTTTTTATAGAGATTATGAAGAATGGCTGAACAAAGAAAGACTGAATAATCTGATCTGGATTCACAATAATAAAGCTACCGGAACAACTTCTATTCTCTACACCGATAATGATGAATATATTGCAAGAAGAAACGGCTATAATGGAAATCCCGGGTTGGTTGTTTATATCAATACATCATCAAGCTGGCAGGAAAGATGGGTAGAAACCAACTGGAGCAGTCAGCAGATCAAAGATTTTACCGGAAATTCAACGTGGTACCCGACTACCCAAGGTGATAAATGGGTGAAAATCCAGTGTCCGCCGAATTCTTATTCTGTATGGTCGCTTAATTTATAAGTAATAATTGATAATTGATAATTGATAATTGATAATTGATAATTGATAATTGATAATTGATAATTGATAATTGATTAAGCTGGTAAAAGACTGTTCTTCAGTTTAACTTCCATTAAATATTAAACAAAAACAACTATACGTTTTATTTGTCATTCCGTAGGAATCTATACAATGCATTATTTATAATACATATTGTAGGAAACTCTTACGGAATGATATTTTTATAAGTTAAAAGAAACGATGTAAGATAAAATTACACCTGAATAAACTTTTTCTTCTGGTGCTGATCCGGTAAATAACACTTCTGATTGGCCAGTTTCATCCTGTTTCTAGAAATGACATTATATACTTTGTCACTTAAAAATGCAGGCAGAATTTTACCAATAAAAGAAAGTTTATACACTCCTCCCAGTAAGTTGGCGATTTCCAGTACTGCCCGTGATTTGATCAGATAATATCGTCCGGGTTTCCATAGATACATGGTATTAAAGACATTGGTTTCCAGACCTCTTTCAGATAAAAATTGCTGCCCGAATTCAGACTGAAGGGAAGCAAACATGAATTTGTCTTTCTTATCCCGCTCCAAAATCCACTGCACCCAGAAATTGCAGACTCCGCAATCTCCATCAAAAAATACGATATGTTTATTTTCCCAGTTTTCCACGACTTTATTTATTGAACATGATTCTTCTTTCTGTATCTTCTTTAGCCTTTTTGAAATATTGAATAAGTTCTGCACGCTGTTCATCCGATAGTTTGGCATTCTGATGTCCCAAATAATAAGATTCAAGCGGCATCTCTTTTTTCTCAACCATTTCTATACATTCCTCCAGTTTACGAAGCTGTCTTTTAGGCTCATATACTGCAAAGGTAGAAAAATTAAGATGTTTCCTGCCTTCGTTAATATGATTTTTTACCCACCATGAGGCCGGGGAAATATTGGTATACCATGGATATGTTGTTTCATTGGAATGACAGTCGTAACATGACGTTTTGATGGTATTGGCAATTTTCTCCGGAGTGTTTTTAATCTTCAGAAAATCCATGCCTGGAGTAGGAGGTGGATTTGTTTTATCAATCGGAAAAAACTGAATGATAATAAAAGCAACAAGCACAACAACGATTATTTTTTTCATAGAGATAGTATTCATGTTTGGTAAAGATAAAGGTAGTTAATTTATTTTTAGTGAGATAAAGTTAGAAGATGCTACTACACTTCCTTCCCCAAGCTTCTTTCTTCCTTTCTTTATAAATTCTTACGTTGAGTAATTCTAAATTGAGCGCTATACTGCTGTTTTTAATTAAGTTAATCTGAAAAATGATTAACTTAATACCACAATTTTGTCTTAGCTCTGAAGCTGTAAGAAATACATGTTTATAGTTTTTGACTATCATTGAAATAAAAATTAATAGATTGTATTTATCATTCAAACGTTGTAGGTTTGTCATGTTCTTACAACAGAAAATTGAAACTGTATTAATCAACATAAAAAATAAAATAAACAACAATGGAAAAAGATTTGAATGACATCAGTAAATGCCCGTTTCATAACGGAACAATGAAGAAGAGCGTAGCAGGTGGCGGAACCCAGAATTCTGATTGGTGGCCGGATCAGCTTAGAGTAGATCTTCTGCGCCAGCACTCTTCCCTTTCAGATCCTATGGACAAGGATTTTGATTATGCCAAAGCATTTGAAAGCCTGGATCTTGAGGCCGTAAAAAAAGATCTTCATGCATTGATG
Organism: Chryseobacterium indologenes; assembly: GCF_018362995.1. Taxonomy (NCBI): domain Bacteria; kingdom Pseudomonadati; phylum Bacteroidota; class Flavobacteriia; order Flavobacteriales; family Weeksellaceae; genus Chryseobacterium; species Chryseobacterium indologenes. The sequence goes on along the minus strand of NZ_CP074372.1, from coordinate 2,485,461 downwards.
ACAGATTCCCAGGATTGGTGGCCGGCAGATTTTGGTCATTATGGTCCACTGTTTATCCGTATGGCATGGCACAGCGCCGGAACTTATAGAGTAGGAGATGGTAGAGGTGGAGCAGGAGCTGGACAACAGCGTTTTGCACCATTAAACAGCTGGCCGGATAACGTAAGCCTTGATAAAGCAAGAAGATTACTATGGCCGATCAAGCAGAAATATGGTAGAAATATTTCATGGGCAGACCTTTTGATTCTTACCGGAAACATTGCTCTTGAATCCATGGGCTTCAAAACATTTGGATTTGCCGGAGGACGTGCAGACGTTTGGGAACCGGATTCCGATGTATATTGGGGATCAGAAAAAACATGGCTGGGAGGTGACTTACGTTATGCTCATGGTTCAGAAGGAGTAGTAGAAGGGCAATCAGCAGTTCTTCCTACTGATGATGATGCAGACGGAGATATTCATTCAAGAAATCTTGAAAATCCATTGGCAGCTGTACAGATGGGACTTATTTATGTAAACCCAGAAGGCCCGGATGGAAATCCAGATCCTATTGCTGCCGCTAAAGATATCCGTGATACTTTCGGCCGTATGGCAATGAATGATGAAGAAACGGTTGCTTTGATTGCCGGAGGACACACTTTCGGTAAAACACACGGAGCAGGTCCTGCAGATCATGTAGGAAAAGAACCTGAAGGAGCAGGAATTGAACAACAGGGATTAGGATGGGCAAGCAGCTATAAATCCGGAACTGGTAGAGATGCTATTTCCAGTGGTCTGGAAGTGACCTGGACAGAAACTCCAACTCAATGGAGCAATTACTTCTTTAAAAATCTTTTTGAAAATGAATGGGAATTGACAAAAAGCCCTGCCGGAGCTCACCAATGGGTAGCAAAGGATGGAGCAGATATTATTCCTGATGCATTTGATGCTGACAAAAAGCATAAACCAACAATGCTTACAACAGACCTTTCATTGAGACTGGATCCTGTGTATGAAAAAATTTCAAGACACTTTTACGAAAACCCTGATGCTTTTGCCGATGCTTTTTCAAGAGCTTGGTTTAAATTAACACATAGAGATATGGGCCCACGTGCCCGTTATCTGGGACCGGATGTTCCACAGGAAGAATTAATTTGGCAGGATCCTATTCCAGAAGTGAATCACGAATTGGTTGACGAAAATGATGTGGAAGTATTGAAATCAAAAGTTTTAAATTCAGGATTAACTAATTCAGAGCTTATATCTACAGCCTGGGCGTCTGCGTCTACTTTCAGAGGAAGTGATAAGCGTGGTGGTGCCAATGGAGCAAGAATAAGACTGGAACCTCAGAGAAACTGGGAAGTAAATAATCCTTCACAGCTGAATAAAGTATTAGGAGTATTGGAAGGAATCCAGAAAGAATTTAATGATTCTCAAAATGGAGGTAAGAAAATCTCTTTAGCTGATCTGATTGTTTTAGCAGGTAACGCAGCGGTAGAAGTTGCAGCAAGAAATGCCGGACAGGATGTGAAAGTTCCTTTTGCTCCGGGAAGAATGGACGCTTCTCAGGAACAGACCGATGTAGAATCTATGGGATATCTTGAGCCTGTTGCCGATGGATTCCGTAATTACCTGAAAAGAAGATTTACGGTATCTACAGAATCTTTATTAATTGATAAAGCTCAGTTATTAACGCTTACAGCTCCTGAATTGACAGTTTTGATAGGCGGAATGCGTGCTTTGGATACCAACTTTGACGGTTCAAAACATGGTGTATTTACCAGCCGTCCGGGAGTTCTTACCAATGATTTCTTCGTGAATCTTTTAGATATGGGAACACAATGGAAAGCAATGTCAGACGATAAGCAGCTTTATATAGGAAGTGATCGTTCAAGCGGTCAGCCAAAATGGACCGCTACCCGTGCCGATCTTGTTTTCGGTTCCAATTCTGAATTGAGAGCAGTCGCTGAGGTATACGGAAGTGCTGATGCACAAGGTAAGTTTGTAAAAGACTTTGTGGCAGCATGGACGAAAGTGATGAACCTGGATAGGTTTGATCTGGTTTAATCTTTTTTAATTATATATAACAAACAGGCTGTCTTGAAAAGGCAGCCTGTTGTTTTTATATTTATCGTTGACTTTGAAGGTTAACGAAAGATTTGTTTATTTTATTGATCTCTTTTTAATTTAATAATTTCATCTACTAATAGTGGAATTACGTTTCTTGCCATAGCAATGAAATCCTGATCCTCAGGCTTTATTGAAATGAATTCGATATCATAATCCCTGTTTTCTTCTTCTCCGGTCATTATAAAACCGGATCCGGAATTAAGATCTCTTCCTTCAATATATGATGTCCATGGAGATGGAGTAGCTTTATTACATATTTCCATGATGTTTTTTAATTCTGATTCTGTCATTTTACTTGTTTTAATTGGTTTTTTTAATTGAAGGATTACAAAAGTTCGTCTGCCATTATTTTGGGGCTGAACCAAATTACAATTTAAGGATTTGTCATGAAGATATAAAAACAAAAACCATCCTTAAAAAAGGATGGTTTGTAGACCCACAGGGATTCGAACCCCGACTGACGGTACCAAAAACCGGAGTGCTACCGTTACACTATAGGTCTGTTTCGATGATGCGAAATTATAGAATTTATTTTAAATATGAAAATCAAAATTAAAGATTAATTAACATAATAAGAGTGTAAAACGCTTTACTTATTGATATCCAAATAATTATTTTTAATAAAAATTTAAAAAAAATCTGCTCCTACCCATAAGCAGCAGGCTGGTGAATATTGTCTGCTCAATTTGAAGAGTCAGGTTTATGCTAATTTATCCGATGAATAATAACTTTCAGCCTTCTTCTTCCGGCTTCCATCCTTAAAAGTCTGGTTAAATAATAAAATCATATCTTTGCAAAAAATTGGGCTCCAAAAGTTGGAGTAACCCATTAATAACATATCCTGAGCATAAGCAAAAGGATTATTAAACATTTTTTATGTCAAATATTGTCGCAATCGTTGGACGTCCCAACGTAGGAAAATCCACGCTTTTTAATCGTTTGTTAGAAAGAAGAGAAGCTATTGTAGATTCTACAGCCGGTGTTACCAGAGACCGTCACTACGGAAAATCAGACTGGAACGGGGTAGACTTTACTGTAATTGATACCGGAGGTTATGATGTAGGTACAGATGATATCTTTGAAGAAGAAATCCGTAAGCAGGTACAATTAGCCGTAGAAGAAGCTACTTCTATTATCTTTATGATGAACGTGGAAGAAGGACTTACTGATACAGACTACGAAATTTACAGTTTACTAAGAAGATCCAATAAACCGATTTATATCGTTATCAATAAAGTAGATTCTGCCAAAGAAGAACTTCCGGCAACAGAATTTTACCAGTTAGGAATTGATAAATATTACACTATTTCTTCTGCTACCGGTTCAGGGACAGGGGAAATCTTAGATGATATCGTTAAAGACTTTCCAACAACAGAATATAAAGACCCTTTCGAAGGATTACCTAAAATTACTATTGCAGGCCGTCCAAACGTAGGGAAATCTACAATGACAAACGCTTTATTGGATGTTGAAAGAAATATCGTAACGGATATTGCAGGAACTACCAGAGACAGTATCCAGACTCTGTATAACAAATTCGGGCATGAGTTTGTTTTGGTAGATACAGCAGGAATGAGAAGAAAGTCCAAGGTAAACGAAGACCTTGAATTCTATTCTGTAATGAGATCTATCCGTTCTATTGAGTATTCTGACGTAGTTATCATTATGGTAGATGCTACACAGGGATGGGAATCTCAGGATATGAACATCTTCGGACTGGCTCAGAAAAACAGAAAAGGAATTGTAATCCTTGTGAATAAATGGGATTTGATCGAAGACAAGCAAACCAATACAATGCGTGATTTCGAAAAATCAATCAAAGATAAAATCGGTCAGTTCCAGGATATTCCAATTTTATTTGTTTCAGCTTTAACGAAGCAGAGAATCCTAAAAGCTGTAGAAGTGGCAATGCAGGTTTATGAAGACCGTAAGAAGAAAATTAAAACTTCAAAACTGAATGAAGTAATGCTTCCGATCTTCGAAAATACTCCGCCACCGGCATTGAAAGGAAAATATATCAAGATCAAATATTGTGTGCAGCTTCCAACGCCGTCACCACAGTTTGTATTCTTCTGTAACCTTCCACAGTATGTGAAAGAACCTTATAAAAGATTTACTGAAAATCAGCTGAGAAAAGAATTCGGGTTTACCGGAGTTCCGATTGAAGTGTATTTCAGACAAAAATAATAAGAACGATGTTCAAAGAAAATCCGGTAAGTTAGCTTGCCGGATTTTTTTATTTTAAATTAAAAAACTAAGCGCTCATCACTGAAAACAGACTTTTTATCATTGAATAATTATAGTATATAGCATAGGTTTATTTCTATTCATGTGCTTTATTTATCCCCAGGCCCAATCTTCCAATTCGTTTTTTAGTTGTAATTTTGCAGGAATTAATTAACTGAAATTAAAAATAAAATTTTCATGCTTACTATTTTATCGCAACACTTTTCTCTTGTCAATGAATGGATTAACGAACTTAGGAACGTTAACATCCAGCATGACCGAATGAGATTCAGAAGAAATATGGAAAGAATCGGAGAGATTGCCGCTTTTGAAATCAGTAAAGGTCTGGAGCACAGAGAGGTTGAAATTCAAACTCCTTTAGATACAATTAAAAGCAGGGAAATTGCTGTACAGCCGGTTATTACAACTATTTTAAGAGCAGGAGTTCCATTGTTTGAAGGAATTCTGAACTATCTTGACAGAGCTGACTGTGGTTTTGTGGCAGCCTACAGAAAACACGATGCCAATGATTACTTCTCCATCAAACAGGATTATCTGACTTGCCCAAGCATTGAAGGCAGACCTTTGATCGTAGCAGATCCCATGTTGGCAACAGGAGCTTCTTTAATTGAAGCGATCAAAGATTTATTAACCAATGGAAATCCAACCCAGCTTCATATTGTAGCGGCAATTGCTTCAAGACAAGGCGTGGAAACAATTCAGAATGCTTATCCTGAAGCTCATATCTGGGTAGGAGCCATCGATGAAGAATTAACATCAAAAGGATATATTACTCCCGGTTTAGGAGATGCCGGAGATCTTAGCTACGGAGAAAAACTTCAAAGATAATTTAAGAAAGATTCCAGAAATCTTTTATTAAGTTCAATAATAGACTTGGTCGTACTTTATCCAGTGGATGTTTTGTATCCGGAAGTACGGCCAATTTTGCATTCGGAAGGCTTCTGTAAACTCTGGAACTTTCTTCGAGAGTTACCATATTATCTTTATCTCCCACCATGATTTGAATGGGAATATTAATCGTTGCAAGATTATTTTCCAAAGGAGGATTTTTACCTAGATCAATCATCAAATCTGCGATAGCTGGAAGAAGTTGCTTCCATTTTGATCCGTGCTGTGATTCTAAAAGTTGGGCATACTGCGGAATTTTCTCAAGAATGACATCAGGGTTAAGCATTTTACTTTCCTTTAAAGCCTGCTCTTCGCTCCAGTCAAACTTTGTTCCCAGCGTGATAATAGAATTTACATTTTCAGAATTTTTCATTGCGTAGCAAAGCGCTGCATAACCCCCCATACTGTGCCCGAAAATAGATACATCTGTCAGATTATTCACTTCACAATATTCTGATAGTTCCTGAGTGTACTTTTCAATACTAATCCCTTCAGCCGGAAGTTCCTTATCCCCATGTCCCGAAAATAAAGGAGTGTGTACCGTGAAATACTGAGATAAAGCACTCCGATAAGGCGTAAAAATGTTGCTGTGACCTAAAGCTCCGTGTAATAAAAGCAGATGTGGCATAGTGGTTTAGTTTCCGGAAAATTAGGAAAAAGAATTGAATGGAAAAAATTGAATGAGTGATTGTGTCGGAGTGTCTGAGAGTTCCAGAGTTTGAGAATATTTTTAAAAATAATTCCGCGCTGAAAATCCCGAAATCCCTAAACCTCGAATCTCGTACCTCGCAACTCCTCTCAAACATCCATTGCCATTACCAGTACACTCACTTTATTATTTCCGGCATTTAAAATCTCCCATGCTACCGATGAAACGGTATTTCCTGTGGTAAAAACGTCATCAATCAGAAGAATGTGCTTTCCTGAAACCGGTTGTGTAATAGAGAATGTATTGACAGCTTCCAATCTGTGTTTCTTATCTTTTAAAGCCTGTGCTTTTGAATAATGATTTCTTTTGATTAATTGATGGTCAAAAGGGATGTCGTAAAATGCCGATAAAGTTTCTGTGAATAAATGAAGCTGGTTATATCCGCGCTCCTTGAGCTTCTTTGGATGAAGTGGTACACTTACCAAAAGATCAGGCTTTTCATTTTTGAAGTCCAGACGTTCTGTTGTCCAGTTGGCAATGATCTTTCCTGCTTTTTCCCTGCTTTTGTATTTTAATTCATGGATGATCTGTCGGCTTAAGCTTTCTTCTTCGAATTGCAGTAAAGCAAAGGTGTTTTCAACAGGGAAAAACAAACTGCATTTTTCCTTGATCGGATTATTTTCAAAATAAGAATAGTGGGTAAAATAAATCTGGCTGAAACAAAGATCACATACCAAAAGTTCAGGATCAATGATTCTGTTGCAGTGGATGCAACGGTTGGGAAATAATATATCTAATATCATAGTGTGTTTTTACTAAGATATAAAAAAATGTCAATTTTTGCGTCACAAAGTCAATAATGAATTTATTAACTCTAATGTTCGCAAAGTTCGTTACTTTCGTATCGTTCGCAAGGGCATTTCATTTAACAGAGGGAAAGTATTTTTCGTTGCTGAGTGTAACGCCTTTGCGATCAAAATACTCTAAAGTATAATAGAAAACCTTGCGAACTCAGCGTTTAAGAAGTTATACCTAAACTAAAATACATCAACCCGAATCACGCAGCACGTACCACGAATCACGCACCTCGCAAAAACATTGATGATTCACCACTCACCCTTTAATCCTCGAACCTCTTCCTTATCTTCTCCACAGCGTTTTTCATACTTAGATTAAAATGCTCTTTTTCCAGTCTTACCGGCGGCGCTTGTCTCACTTCACAATCTGCAATACTGCAGGATTCACAGGTAACTCCAACATTAATCGTTTTCAGAGAAGGAGATTTTATAAAACTTATTTTTTTGATCGTTTGAGAATTCAATAAAATACCCAGACAGTAACTTCTGTTGCTTCCATCCGAAAAAGGATTCTTTTGTGAAGTGGAAATGACCAGATAACTTATTCCCTGATCTTTATAATGGGAAATTTGAGCATCCGTAAGAGTTTCATTTTCTTTTAAATGATCAAGATTTTTCACGGCAATCCATCTTCTGCAGTAATGTTCGTTGGTTGCATTAGCGTGAGGAGCCTGCTGATGGTTCAGGTGGAGTTCTTTTAAAATCTGAATCTTATCCGAATTTTTCTTTTTTACCAGACATAGATAAAATAAATCTTTAATTCCCATTTCTGCCGAGAGAATATTGGTCAGTCGGTAGTAGAACGTTTCAGGAGAACGGGTAAAACTGTTGATAAGATTCTCGAAATTTTTTGATTCCCAAGTATTATTTTGGAAAAATTCCGATGTTTTCTCAATGACCGGCTCTTTTGAAATTAATAAAGCACCTGCAAAATAAGATGCATAAAAATTGTTCAGAATTTCCTCAAAACTTCCAAAGTCAAGCCATGAATATGTATTCGGACGTATCTTTAGTTCCAGAACATTGAATCCGATTTCTTTGGCAAGGATAAATGTTTTCTGATCCTTTTCCAGTTTTTGGTTCAGTAGCAATAGTTTTTTCTCCGGAATAAAAAGCGAACGAAGGTTATCCAGAGTTCCATATTTTTCAAAATCTTCAGATTGAATCGTATAGCTAAACTTTTCTGTAAGAATTTTTTCAAGAACTTCAGATTTTAAATTTTTTCCGGGTTTTATCTGATTTTCCTGAGTAAACAGAATTACTTTTTCTTCAATTTCCGGAAAATAATTGTCATAAAGTTCCTGAAATGATCTTAGTACTGCAAAATAAAATCTTTCCTTACCAAGATTATAATTCTGAGAAATTTCGATCAGTGCGTTGATGAAAGCTGTCACCTTTTTGGGAGCATCACTGATAATGCTGATAAGATTGTTTTTGTTGATCCCGAACAGCTCCAATGGTACTTCTTTGAAAAAATCTGATTGCAGAATTTCATTGAAAGGAGCCAGGCTCTTATCGAGTTTGGTAGAAACCAGATCATCAAAAGTACAATTCAGTGCTTCAGAAAGCTGGATGATTTTATCGTGTTTTGGATATTTTTTTCCGTTTTCAATTTCATTAAGGTAAGATTTTGATAATCCTGTCTTTACAGCAAGATCCTGTAGAGACCAGTTTTTCTTTTGTCTCTGCTGTTTCAGTTTTAGCCCGAAAACTGTTTTGATAAAGTCGCTTTCTGAATTCATTACTCAAATATAAATAATTAGATGCGATTATTCGCATAATAAATTTTAAATAAATTTAGCGAACGTTCGCTATTTGTTAAAATTTTTATTTATGTTTGTAATATCAAATCACAAAATCAATATGTTATGGAAACCAAGACTCAATTAGAAATAAAAGCACAGAAGCAGTTTGAAGCAGTTTTTACTCCGGATTTGGCAGATTTTCTGATTGCACTTCATCAGAATTTCAATCATAAAACACTTGAACTTTTAAAAGAAAGAAAAAATACACAGCAGAATTTTGATCAGGGAAATCTCCCTGAATTTTTAAAAGAAACAGAAGGAATCCGAAATGGAGATTGGGTATGTGCCTCTTTGCCTGAAGATTTGCTGGACAGAAGAGTAGAGATTACAGGACCTGTAGACCGCAAGATGATTATCAATGCGTTGAATTCCGGGGCTTCTACCTTTATGGCAGATTTTGAAGACAGCAGTTCGCCGGTATGGGAAAACTGTATTCAGGGGCAGATTAACCTTTCTGATGCCATCAATCGTACTATTGATTTTGTAAACGAAGCAGGAAAAGCCTATACGCTTAACGAAAAAACTGCAGTTTTACTGGTTCGTCCTCGTGGGCTCCATCTTCCTGAGAAGCATATTGAAATCAATGGTGAAAAAGCTTCCGGATCGCTGATTGATTTTGGAATATATTTTTTCAGAAATGCAAAGTCGCTTTTAGAAAAGGGAAGCGGCCCTTACTTCTATCTTCCGAAACTGGAACATTATAAAGAAGCCCGCTGGTGGAATGAAGTTTTTGTCTTTGCCCAGAACTATCTGGGAATTCAGCAGGGGACAATTAAAGCTACAGTTTTGATAGAAACCATTACCGCTTCATTTCAGATTGACGAAATTTTATTTGAATTAAAAGAACACAGTGCAGGGCTGAACTGTGGCAGATGGGATTATATTTTTTCCTATATCAAAAAATTCAGAAACCTTCCGGAGTTTATTGTACCGGACAGAGATCAGGTAACAATGACTTCTCCTTTTATGAGTGCTTATTCAAAAAGAGTCATCGAAATATGCCATAGAAGAAATGTACATGCTATCGGCGGAATGGCAGCTCAAATTCCGGTAAAGGATAATGATGAAGCTAATAATCTTGCTTTTGAAAAAGTAAGAAATGATAAGGAAAGAGAAGTGAAAAACGGTCACGACGGAACCTGGGTAGCACATCCTGCATTGGTTTCAGTGGCAAAAGAAATTTTTGACCAGTATATGCCTTCCAAAAATCAAATCGATAAAAAATTTGAATATCATATAACAGAAAGTAATCTGCTGGAAATCCCCAAAGGTGATATTACCGAAAAAGGAGTCAGAAAAAATATCAACGTAGGAATTCTTTACCTTGAAAGCTGGTTGATGGGAACTGGCGCTGCCGCTATTTATAATCTGATGGAAGATGCCGCTACTGCAGAGATTTCAAGAACACAGATCTGGCAATGGCTGAAAAACGAAGCCGTATTAAGTGATGACAGAACGCTTACCCGCCATATGATTTTACAGTGGGAAAGTGAAGAAATGGACAATATTGAAAACTATGTAGGAGAAACCCGTTTCAAAAACGGAAAATTCAATCTTGCGAAAGAACTTTTCAATGAGCTGATCTTCTCTGAAAATTTTGAAGAATTTCTAACGCTTAAAGCATATCCTTTTATTTAGGTTGAAAGAAAGTGAGTAGGAGTGTTTGAAAGTTTGGGAATCATATCTCGAACCTCGTACCCCGAATTCCGCATCTCGAAACCCCAACCCTAAACAAACAAAATCCAAATATTATGAAAACAAGACAAGAACAAATCCAGGCTATTGAAAAAGACTGGCTGACAAACCCACGTTGGAATGGTGTAAAAAGGCCGTATACAGCAGAAGAAGTGTTGAAACTTCGCGGTTCTTATACCATAGAATATACCATTGCTACAGAAATGTCCAAAAAATTCTGGAATAAATTAAATAACCAGGATTATGTAGCAGGACTTGGAGCACTTACTGGCAATCAGGCCGTGCAGGAAGTAGATGCCGGACTGGAAGCTATTTATCTTTCAGGATGGCAGGTGGCGGCAGATGCTAATTTATCAGGAGAAATGTATCCCGATCAATCGCTGTATCCTGCCAATTCAGTTCCTTCTGTAGTAAAGAAAATTAATAATGCGTTACTGAGGGCAGATCAGGTACAATCTGTGAGCGGGACGGGAGATAAAGAATATCTGGTACCCATCATTGCAGATGCAGAAGCGGGTTTTGGAGGTAATTTGAATGCCTTTGAACTTATGAAGCAGATGATAGAAGCGGGAGCTGCTGCCGTACACTTTGAAGATCAGCTTTCTTCTGCAAAAAAATGTGGTCACCTGGGCGGAAAAGTATTGGTACCAACGCAGGAGGCAGTCAACAAACTGATTGCTGCACGTCTGGCAGCCGATGTACTGGGAGTTCCGAGTCTTATTATTGCAAGAACAGACGCAGATGCAGCAGATCTGCTAACTTCTGATATTGATGACAGAGATAAAAAATTCGTAACAGGAGAAAGAACTTCTGAAGGTTTTTATGTGGTAAGAAACGGAGTAGAGCAGGGAATCGACAGAGGTTTGTCTTATACTCCATATGCTGACCTGATCTGGATGGAAACCTCAAATCCGGATCTGGAGCAGGCAAGAAGATTTGCAGAAGGAATTCATGCGAAATTCCCTGGGAAGATGCTTGCTTATAACTGTTCACCTTCTTTCAACTGGGCGGCAAGGCTGAGTGTAGAGGAAATGTCTACTTTCCGTGAAGAGCTGGCAAAAATGGGCTACAAGTTCCAGTTTATTACATTGGCAGGATTTCATGCTTTGAATACGGCAATGTTTGAATTGGCATTAGCCTATAAAGAAAGAGGAATGGCTGGATACTCAGAACTGCAGGAACGTGAATTTGCTTTGCAGCAGAAAGGATTCAGAGCGGTGAAGCATCAGTCTTTTGTAGGGACAGGGTATTTTGATGAAGTACAGAATGTTGTTACCAACGGTTCTTCAGCTACCGTAGCGATGAAAGATTCTACGGAAACAGCACAATTCCATTAGTCATTTTTCCATATTTTTTGATATTAAACCTTCCTTTTGGGGAGGTTTTTCTTTATTTAAAGCTTTGAGTCTGTTTTTATTTCTTTCAGATTTTCAAATAATAAAGGTCATATGATAAGTAATTGAAATTTGAATTATATTTGGGGACGAAAAATATTATTAAAAAAATGAATTTAATTAAAGTACTTTTTATTACATTAGGATTAACGCTTACTGCAGGTGTTGCAAATGCTCAACAGAAAATAGGAAGTGTAAACACAGAAGAAATTTTTGCAAGCTTATCTGAAGTAAAAACTATAGGAACTACGATTGATAATCTGACTAAAACAAAACAGACTGAAATTGAAAAGTTGATCAATGATTATCAGACGAAGCTGAAAGCAGCACAGGATAAAGAAAAAACTTTAAGTGAGGCTAACAAAGAAGCGGTAACTAAAGAACTGATTGCAGCACAAACGGAATTACAAGGTTTAGGTAAAAAAATAGAGGAAACAAGAGCACAGGCTGCTAAGGATATTTCTGCCAAGCAAAATGAAATGCTTACTCCACTGCAAAAGAAAGTAAGAGAAGCTATTTTTGCTGTAGCTAAAGAAAAAAATCTGAGCTATGTATTTGATACAGCAGCACAGGAATCTAATAACCTTCTTTATACTGACGGAAGTGAAGATATCACTAATATAGTAAAAAGCAAGTTAGGTGGTACGGCAGCTCCTGCTAAACCAGCTGGAAAATCTAAATAAAAATTTCAATATACACCATATAAAAAACGGAATCAGAGAACATCTGGTTCCGTTTTTCTATAATAGTCTTAAGTCTTTATAATAAGATATGAGATTTTAATTATTATATAGCAATATGCTTTCATTCCTAATATTATCCTCGAACATATTTTTGAATTTAATCATATCTTCTTTGCCTATTTTATTTTCGTCAAAAAGCCATCTGCAAAGTAAATATCCATTGCCATATAAAATAATATTGGGCTCAATATCTCCTTTTAAAACAGCTGCTTCATAAAATGATGGATTAAACAAATAGGTAGTTTCTGTATATTCGACTTTTGTTTTGCTAAAATTCAAAAAAACAGGTATTGTATTTTCTTCCAAATAAAGTTCATTTAAATTGTACATTGGATAATTGAATATCGGCCTTCTGTATGCATTAAAAAGCTCTTTATTGATGGTTAAATAGTTTATATTTTCAGGATTGCAGGAGACGGAGCTTTCTGCAGTTAGTTCCCCGATACAATTATTAAAATTGGGATGCACAGAATCTCTGAATAAAAAGCCTACATGATTATTCTCACCCAAAAAATTCCTTTGTGTTTTTAGTAATGAGCAGATTACCAAACTTTTGATATTGATGTGATTTAGCTTTTGTATATCTAATCTGATTAAAGAATCTGTTGTTAATGGTTTTTTCTTTTTTAAATAGTAATTATATTCAAGGTTGCAGATATTTTTTATCCATAAATATTCATTAGTGCTATCTATATTATTTTCAACTCCATGGTTGAATTTTTGTTCAAAAAAAGAATAATCGTTATTAAACTTTTTTAATAGGCTGGAATTTCTTGTCCTGCAATATTCATCAAAATCATAAAATCCCAATACATATTCCGGATTAATATATTTCCTTATCAGACTGTCACTGATTTTATCTAGGCAATGTCTGTCACAAATAATATGGTTTATACAAAGAAAAACATAGCTTATATTGGAAAGATTGAATATAAATACCTTAAGTAAGGGAGCAGATAATTCTGAATATCTGTAATCGGTATGAAATGAGTCAAAAAAATGATCTATTTCTGTAATATTATTTACATTGAAAATTTTAATGTCAAAATAGGATGCCGAAATAGTATTTCTGAGAATTAATCCTTCACTATTTCTCACAAAAATAGTTCTTAAAATAGATTGTTCATTTATCAGCTCAAAATATACCTTCTCAAATTTGTCGAGATTAAGATTCCTGAAATCTAATCTGGAGATCATCCAGGTACTTCCTAATGCAGAATACTTATGATAATCCTGAATTTGTCTTAGAAAAGGTAGTTTTTCACCATCTTTTAAAGCAAAATTATTCATTTTCAGGAGCAGTTGTTAAATATTGTTTTAGTAGGAAAGATTTTAGCAGATCAACTATTGTATCACTGTTGTCATCATTAATACCTTCAATCTGTTCAGGTGAGAAGCTTTTATATTTTAGTTTTAGTGTTTTAAGCTGTTTGTCATTTTTATGCAAATAAGTGGGAACATAGTGTAATGATCCTATAGGAAGAAAATTAGGTTGTAGAATAATATCATTTTCAATGTCTTCAACAAGTCCGTTTTCAGTTATTTTTGATTCTGCAAAAATAAGATAAGGATTAACATGAAGCTTTAACTTGCCAAATGCATCATTATCAAGCTGAACAGCTTCTATGCTTTTCAGTATATTCGTTTTTTCAAAATTTTTAAATTGTTCAAGATCAGCCGAAGATTTAATGATATTATCTTTTTCAATGGCTTTCTTGAGTTCTTTCAATAAACTTCTTACAATCATCATGCTTGTGTTGGCATGTAGAAGTTTCAGATTGATTTCATCAGTAAATAAATCTAATTTCAAATCACTCATGGCTATATCTTTTTTTCATGGATTAGGTTAATAATTTTTTCATAATAATAAGGAAATTCCTTCCATAGATAATATGATACAATTTTGGCATTATTGTATGCTAGTTTGTATGCCCCAAGTAAATGAATATAATGGGTTTGGTGTGCATTGTGGAAGTTGATAAGCTCTTGAAAAATATGTTCTTTGGACTTGGAACTGTCAATAAGAACTTCTACATTAAGCTCCTTTTCTCGGGCCATGCATAGAAATAAATATTGCTCAAAAAAACAAGGAAATGCATTTTTATTGATTAAAAAATCTGTGTTCCCGATTACATTAAAATTTTTGTCTACTATTTCTCTGGCCAGTTTTGCATATTCCTGAAAGAATGTAAAATTATTTCCACCTATAATACCGGCATTGTACTGAGAGGCATCTCCGGTTTTATTATAATATGATTTGATAACATCAGGAATATATTCAAGGCGGGAATATAGTTCTTTTAAATTTCCTTCATGGTAGCCTGCATCCTGCTCAAGCTGTTGGGATATAAGTGCTCCGTTTTCAATTTTTTCCGGAAATCTCTCCCAGATAAATACATCAGCATCCGCATGGATGAAGGGTTCCTGTTGTATTTCAAATGCATAAATTTTTCCCAGCGCCCAGATGTTTTTGGGGTTGGGATATTTATCATTCAATTCATCTAGTTTCAAAGATACATTGTCGTAGGGTAGTTCTAAAGTATCAATCAATATTTCTTTGCCTAAGGTATCAGTAACGAGATCAACTTTATAAAATTTTTTAAACCGCAGGCAGCTTAATGCCCAGCTCATATAATTAAATGTTCGATGGCTCCATCCACCGGAGTTTAAGAAAAAAAGATCTCTGGAATGGTAGGGTTTTGACCAAAAGCTTTGGACTATTTTCATGGGGTACTATTAGTTTATTTTTATTAATTAAGAAGAGACATTATGTGCTCAGGCTGGATAGCTGAAACAGGTAAATACTGATTGTGAAATTCTTCAATATCCAACGGCATTTCATATAATTCCTTTACGGTAATTAATTCCTGTTGTTGTATTGCAGCAATGCATTTCACCATGGCTCCTTGCCACCAATAGCGCGGATGATAATTTCTGGCATCTATTCCTGAACCACAATATACAATTAATGAAGGAATCTGCTGCTTAGCTCTTCTTTTATTATTTAACAGTTCAAAATAAATTCCATTAGCAAGATGCATCATACCCGTACAAGGTCCGATAATTGAGGAAATTGCAGGACTAGCCATAATAGCCATTTCTTTTCTGATATTCATTCCATTGACCGATATAACTCTATTGTATTCCGATGAGGTCAAATAAGGATGCAGACTGCTTCTTTTTCCTATATTTTGATAATCAAACAGAACAATTTGGTTTTTAGGGTTGGCCAAAATTAATTGAATTAATGACAATGTTTTAGAAAAATCTAACGTTTTCTCTGAAAAAGAAGATTCATCAAATATGATAAAAAGTTTGTTTCCTTTATAGTGTCCATTCTCTATTAGCCATTCATCGGCAGCATTTATTTCTTCTTCAGATAAGTAAATTTCTTTGTGGGTCTGTCTTTTTAGTTGTTTGATCATCTGAATTTTTTTCTCAATTCCTAATGTATTTTTAAGAAGATGATTTATATCCCATGGGTATTTTATTTTAAGATTGTTAAAATCTGTATTGGGAGCAAAACGGTATATTTTCTTTTCTGAAAATGTATCTGGATGCTGCTGGTAAAAATGTAATAACACTAGAATTGAATTTTGATGACAAATAACAGTATCAAATGACTCAATATTTAAAGCATCCCAGTTCAAAGGAATAATATGAATTCCCGGAAAGGGTTCTGATGTAAAAATCTGGATGACTTTATTATAAAAAAGATCATTTCCGCATGCAATAGTAACCGTACTGTCTGTTTTTGATTGTAGCTGCCTTATTGATGAGAGCCACATATGAGTATCACCAATATAAAATTCCCTGAGATGATCATCCAAGATAATGATATTTTTGACCGGTTTCATTTCATTAAGGGAATTTATCTTAATGATCTCATTCATAACATTTGGGAAGAATAACTCCTGTTCACAAGCCTGGCTCAATGTTTCTTCTTTCTCATAAAGGTATAATAAATCTTTAATCATAGAAATGGAAAAGTATACGACCTTCTGGGGCTGAGAATAAGCTTTTGCTTTCAAAATTTTTTCTGATTCTCTCTTTAGTGTTTCCACAAAAAAAATAGTGTTATATCTGCTGTAGTCAATATCATTAATTTTTTGGGATATAATGGAAATATTTTTATTGGTTAAAATAGAAATACCTGATTTTTCAATAATTTTATGCAATAGTCCTAGCTGATCATTGATAATAAATTCATTATCCGGATATTGTGAAATAGTAGAGATAAGCGTTCTGATGATCCTTAAATCAAGTTCTCCATTGAGCACAAAATAAGAAGAATCAAATGACAAAAGTATTTTTTCACCATTTTCAATGCAAGAAAAGAGATTTTTTAAATTAGACATATTAAATTTGAGTTAATGTAATTCGGTATTGGTTAACAGATTTTCATGAATCTTGATTATCGTTTTGTTATGAACTTTATAGACAGCGTCCAGATCCTTCAGTAAATTATGTCTGTGAGTCACAATAATAATAATGGAGTCTGAATATTTTCTTTTTAAGGTTTCCACAATTTTCTTTTCCAGCTGGATATCCAAAGCAGAGGTAGCCTCATCAAAGATTATAAGGGAAGGTTTTTTTAATAAAGCTCTGGCAATAGAGACTCTTTGTTTTTGTCCGTCAGAAATAACAGTAGTATAATTACTGATATGGGTTTGCATCCCATCTTTCTTTTCAGCAATAACATTGATTAACTCTGAATCTGAAATGATTTCTTCTAAAATATCAGATTTCGGAATAGATGAGCCGTAAGAAATATTGTTTTCTATAGTATCATTGAACAATTGATTTTCTCTTTCTATCAAAGCAATGTGTTGTGACCAGTTTCCGAAGGATTCTATATCTATACCATTGCAAATAATGTTGCCAGTACCTGCTTTTTCCAGGTTACACAGTAAATTAATTATTGAGCTTTTTCCACTACCGCTTTCTCCTATAATTCCGTATAATTTTCCTTTTTCAAAGGTGAGGTTTAAATTTTCTAAAATAGTTTTTTTACCATAAGAAAAAGAAACATCTCTGAATTCTATTTTGCTTATAGAAGTGTTTTCTTCATAATGCATTTTTAGTTGCTTGACTTTGGCTTCATCCGGATTTTCATTACTGATATGTTTATAAATTCTTTCCATAGATACCCTTGCTTTTTCAAAATCATTATAACTGTTTGATAAGCTGATTACAGGATTATATATTCTGTTCAAATACTGGATAAATGCAATGAGAGAACCTACCGTCAGCTCAGATTGAAATACCATTTTACCCCCTACAAGCAAGACAATTACAGGGCCAATTGCTATGAAAAACGTTGTGGTATTCTTACTGAAAGCATTATATAAAGAAGCTTTGATGCTTACTTTAATTAATTTCTCATGCATTCTTGTTGCTCTTCCTTTTTCATAATCTGCTGTTCCGTAGGAGAGTATGACTCTTATGTTGTTGATGCAATTCATAAGATAATCATAGATCTTACTTTCTTCCACCTGAATTTCAGAAAAGGTTTTCCTTACATAGGGAACAAACAATTTCAAACAGATAATGATAAACGGAATAATCGTTAAGCTTACCCATGTCAATTTTACATTTAATGCAAAAAGCATAAAAAGTACACTGATAACAGTAAATAAATTGTTCAGAAAAGCCAGCACCAGAGAAGACATCATATTCTGAATATTCCCGATATCATTGGTGAGTAAGAAAACAATTTCCCCGGATTTATTTTCACGGAAGAAATTTAACTTCTTTTTTAAGATTTTACTGAATACATCTACTCTTATATCAGCAATGATATCTTTACTTATCTTGGTGTAGGCTATATCTGATAATATTCCTATACCAATTCTTACGATATAGATTAAAACTAAAATACCCAAGGTGCTAATCAGATAGCTATATGTTTTGTGAGGAAAAATATCATCAATAATTATTTTGAGGACATAAGGAGATGCTAAAGAACAAACGCTGCTAATGATCATTAACAGGAGTAGAACTACCTGTAACTTCATATGCGTCTTCATAAAGGATAAAAAATATTTGAACATTGAAATGGTTAAAAGTTTTATAAAACAAACTTAAAATTTTTTTTTTAATTTTAATTTTATTATTCTTGTCTAATGTTTTAGATTTTTTTAATACATTTAACAAAAACAATAACCTTTAATGAAATTCACCAAATTAACTGTGATTTGCTGTTTATTTCTCTTTTTTCATGCTGTAAACGGACAGGTTAGAGCATACTATAAAAGTGAGGTAATCACCCCAATATATTCTGTTATCAGTAAAGAGAAAAACTCTAGTTTTTTCTTTCCGGTATATAATAATTTTCCAAGTAAAAATACTTCATTTAAGGTAACCAAGAATACCGAAGTATTCATTCCTGAAAACATTAAAGACCGTTTCAAAGAGCCTGTTTCATTGTTCTTCAGATACTATACTAAAAACATAGGACAAATTCATTTATATACAATAACCAATAACGATCAGCGTAAAGAAGTTAATATTAATCCTAATCCCGCTGATGGTTACGGACTTCCCACAATTGCAAGTTTAAACCTTGATAAGGATGCTTATCTGAAAAAAATTGAAATTCAGTTTGAGGTTAAAGAAAAAGAACTTCCTTATGAATTGGTATTTTCATCATTGGACCTGGTGAATTATAAAATAAAAGATGAAATTTCACCTTCCTCTGTTTTTCAAAAAAAACCATTTGATAATAGCCAATATACCAGCCAGCAAAAATCTAATCCTTTTCAATCTCATGGTGAATTGGCATCTTTTCCTGAAAATGTTACTAACGAAAACTTTAAAGGACGTATTGATGTAGATAATGTAGGGAAGATTGACAATAAAGAATTATTGGCAGAAACTATATTGCTTTTATTGGAAGATTATCCTTTTTATAAAGAAAAAGAAATTGATAAAAACAGTTTTTTAAAATCAAGTAAACAGTTTCTTGATCGCAATATCTATTTATCTAAATGTGAATTTGTTGATTCCATCAACAGTTATTTGAACCGTACTATTAGTGATCCCCATTTTAAAATAAGATCTGCCTGTGAGAAGCCTAAGAGAACTACGCCTGTATACACCTATCGGATAGGAGATAAATATGTTGTATCAGCAATATTTGATGAAGAATTGCAGAAAAAAATACCTGTTGGAAGTGCTTTGTTGAAAATAAATGGTCGTGCTCTTACAAAGAATATGGATTATAAGGAAATTAATGATGAATTATTAAAGCAACCTGTAAAAAGTTATATGAGCCTGGACTTTATAAGACCATCGGGAGAATCTGATAATGTGACGTACTTTATTAAAGATAAATATGAAATACCTGAGAATTTCAAGCCCAGAAATTTATACCTAAAGAAAATAAATGATTCTCTGGTTTATTTTAAGATTAATAAAATTACCTATGAATTGAATACAGCTTATCTTAATAATCTTGATCTTATTAATTCTTCAAAAGGATTGGTACTGGATTTAAGAGGGTGTACCGGAGGTGATTTTCTAGCCGCATCACAGTTTCTTTCTTATTTTATCGGTAATGAGTTTGTCTTTTTTAATTACGGTTATGATAAAGCAGGTAAAAAAGAGTCAGTAATCGTGAATGAATCAAAAAATACATCTTATAACTATCATGAAAAAGGAAAGATAGTTGTGCTGGTAGATGCAGATACAGCTTGTGTTGCAGAAATGATTGCACATGCTCTCGTAAAATATAGGAAAGATACCACACACATAGTGAGCAAAGACAAGCACACGGCAGGAGCTTTATCCTTTGCTTATGAAATATATTTGCCTGAAGGTGTAACTGTCATTACTAATGCTTTGGGAGACAAAAGAAAAATATTCTTAGATGAGAAAATCATTGAAGATAAAGGAATAAAACCAGATTTATTTATTGAAATACAATCTGTTGAAGATTTACAGCCCTATAAAGACAAAGTGCTTGAAAAAGCCATTTCAAATTTTTTATTATGAAAAGAATGAGTAAAGACATGTTCAGTTAAAATCAGAATTGCCAGGAATCGGTAAGATGATACCGGATTCTGCTCTAGCTCTTAAATTATTGTAAAACAAATTAATTTATTATGAAAAAAGAATTAGTAAAACCAAGCCCTATTAAAGAAAGAGTTGCCAAAGAGGTAGAATCACTTTGCGATGGATATTCTTGTGGAACGTTTGCCGGTTTTCCACCTTACGGAGATACAGCAGATGATACAGACATTTTATTCTAACCAAAACATTATTGTTTAACAAAACCAAATTTTTTTATTATGAAAAAAGAGTTAATAAAGCCAAATTCTATCAAAGATAGAGCGGCTAAAGAAGTAGAGTCGCTTTGTGACGGATTTACTTGCGGATCATTTTTCGGAAGTCCTAATGCGGATACGGGAGATGATACAGAAATCTTATTCTAACCATTTAATCATTGTATAACAATTAAATTTTTATTATGAAAAAAGAATTAGTAAAACCAAATTCAATTAAGGAAAGAGCAGCTAAGGAAATAGAATCACTTTGTGATGGGTTTTCTTGCGGAACATTTATGGGAAGTCCTAGTGGAGACACAGGAGACGATACAGAAATTTTATTCTAATCCTTAGATTATAAGTCAAACCAATCAAACCTTTTATTATGAAAAAAGAGTTAATAAAGCCAAATTCAATCAAAGAGAGAGCGGCTAAAGAAGTAGAATCACTTTGCGACGGATTTACTTGCGGATCATTCTTCGGAAGTCCTAATGGTGATACGGGAGATGATACAGAAATTTTGTTCTAATCATTAAACACAATTTTATGAAAAAAGAGTTAGTAAAACCAAATTCAATCAAAGAGAGAGCTGCTAAAGAAGTAGAATCACTTTGTGAAGCATTCTCCTGTATGTCATTTACGGGAAACCCTCAGGGTGACACTGGTGGAGATACCAGTGGAGACACTGAAATTCTTTTCTAAAAATTTGTAAATAGGGCTGTATTTACTTAAAATTACTAAAATCACTAATCTAATTATTATGTCACTAATTAAAAATAACCCTTTTAATATCCTGGTTCCTGTTGAGGAAAGAGAAGAGTTTTTGCTATATAATACTCTTACGGGCGGCCTGGATGTACTTACTTATAATGATGGCATTCAACTGAGTGGCATAGCAATGATGAAACATGCGGATTCTGAAAATTATTCTCAGGATTTTATTAATGACCTGTCTGAAAAAGAATATTTGATAGACAGTGATTTTGATGTTTTAAATTTATTGGAAAAAAATGTAAATGATACCCAGTTTAAAAATGCAGGAGTCATCAATCTTACCATTGGTACTACTATTACCTGTAATATGGGATGTTCTTACTGTTTTGAATTTATAAAACCCAATCATACCCTTAAGGATGACAAGGTTAAAAAAGGAATCGTAGACTACATTAGTCAGATAGTTACCAATTCTGGAAAAAAAGTTCATACCCTTTCTGTAACCTGGTACGGAGGTGAGCCTTTGATTAATGTGAAAGCCATAGAAGATCTATCTGTAGATTTAAGAAATCTGGCACAGACTTTTAACCTAAAGTATGACGCAAATGTTATTACCAATGGCATATATCTGAATAAAAAAAATGCGGATATGCTTATCAGAAGTGGTGTGAAAACAGCTCAGATAACGATAGACGGAGCTAGAGACGTTCATGATAGAAAAAGACCTTTAAAACAGACAAAAGGAGAAAATTATTTTAAAATACTGCGAAATATTGCAGAAATAGACAGCAAAGAGCTAAGCTTTACCATTAGGCTCAATATTGATAAGGAGGTGGCAGAGAGTATTCCTACTCTTCTTGATGACTTTTATGAATATGGAATATGGCCCCAGAAAAATACCCAGATTCATTTTGATCCGGCATGGTTAAGATCTTATGAAGAAATAGATCTGTCCGAAGAAGAAGGAAACAAGCGAATGAGTGTGGATGAATATTTTGAATTTAAACAAAATTTCAGACTTGAATTAATCAGTAGATATAATGACTGGGCTTCAGAATTAAACAGAAAGACTGCAAAGCTAAAATGGGATTTACCAATGTATCAGTCTACTTGTGCTACATGGGCATCACCTATCAGCCTAGTTATAGATCCTAACGGCTATGTACACAAATGCTGGGAAACTATTCATGATGATTCCAAGGCACCTACAAATGTCTTTGAACCTTATAACCCTGACAGATTTCAGAAATATTCTGCTTTTAATAGATATACCCACAGCGATGTATGCAGAAACTGCAGCTATCTTCCAATTTGTGATAAGATTTCATGTTCATATGAAGCCATAAAAAAAGCAGTACCAGAATGTACACCATGGAAATATAAGTTGGAGAACTATCTAAAAACACAATACCTGAGAATGTCTGAACAACCGGAAACGATAACGGCGCCACAGAGAACAGATTCCTTTAATTCCGGACATTCTAATAAATAATACAGCAGTATAATGACAATAGGAATTATTGATACAGGGTGCGATAGAAATCATAAGCGCTTTGTTGATTTAGAAATAGAGGGACTCACCATTTATAAAAATGCCAATAATGAAATTATTACGGTAAAAGACAGATTTTCAGACAATAAAGGACATGGGACAGGGATTACATCTATTATTCACAAAAATTCTCCCCTGTCCAAAATCATTGTTGTAAAAATTGAATCATTTGATCATTCATTGTCAGAAGATTTATTGGTTGAAGCTATTGAATATTTAACAAATCATACTGATGCTAAAATTTTGAATATTAGCATGGGAGTCAATACAAATAATCCTTCCGTACAATTAAAAGAAGCCTGTCAGTTTGCTTTTGATAAAGGGGTAATTGTAGTTGCTTCAGCATATTATAAACATGATAGCCTGTGTTTTCCGGCAAATTTTAAATCAGTATTTGCAGTAGGCTCCGGAATTGTAAAAAGTAAAGAAAGCTTTAGATTTTTGGGACAGGATTCTTTTGTTAATATTCTTGCAAAAGGAGGTTTTCAAAGAGTTGCCGTACCACAGAATAAATATCAGTTTAGTACCGGGACAAGTTTAGCCACAGCACATTTTACAGCGATATTGGCTGATGCTTACGAAAAAGGAGAATGGAAAACCAGAGACGAACTGAATAATTGGATATCCGGAAATTCTGATAATAATACGATAAGTCTTACAAAACATGATCAGCTAAGAGTAGATCATGAAAATATATCCGCAAAAGAAGAACGCACTTTTCAAGAAGTTTTTACCCTTGACAAATCAGTTGAAAATTTTGCAATTTTTCCTTTCGAAGAGAAAGAAATGAAGACGTTAATTGAGTTTAGAGAATATTTAAATTCAAACTTAACTTTAGCAATCGGTTCTCCAAGAAGTATCAAATTAGATAACACCATGGAGCTCTTACAGGAAAAGGGTATTAATTTTATTACAAAGGCCTTAAACCCTGAACACTTTGATCTTTTTGACACCATTGTAATTGGGTATTTTCTTGATAAATTATCTGATTCCAACTCCTTCTTTGGTTTTACTCTGATCAAAGAATGTATCAAAAGAAATAAGAATTTTATTGTGTGGGATAAAGCTGTATATGATATTATTAATCAGGTTATCAATGATGATGAGCATGCCTATACTGGGAAATTGTTTTTAACCTCTTTTGATAATGATAAAAAAGATTTCCTCTATAGAAATGTTGATTATGTTGCGTTGAAGAGACCTTCTATCTGTGTTGTAGGAACAAACAGTAGACAGGGAAAATTTACAACACAGATGATCATGAGAAAAGTATTGGAAAAAGAAGGATACAAAGTATCACACATCTCTACCGAACCTCAGGGGATTCTTCTCAATTCTTCCTGTGTTTTTCCAATAGGGCATAATGGAACAGTATCGGTAGATCTTAGAGAATGGAATAAATCATTAAGGCTTTTAAGCCAAAGCATAGAATTAAACGAAGAACCTGACATCATTATTACAGGAAGTCAGGGAGGGATACTTCCATTACATCCTGTTAATGACTCGTTGCCTCCTGAAAAATTAATTTATGTAAAATCATTTTATCCTGATGCTATTGTATGTACAATTAGTCCCAGTGACTCCATTGATGTGATACAGAGAACGGTAAACACCATAAAATCATTTGTTGAAACAGAAGTATTGTTTTTTGTGCTGACACCTTGGCAGTATAAATTCCATCATGGATATAAAACCATCGTGTCTTTTGATAAGATAGATGAAGAGGAATATAATGAAAAGCTCATTTATTTTACCGAAAAATTGGGTAAGAAAGTCATTAATATTAAAGATGAAAACCATCACAACATCATTGTAGATGAGATTGTAAATTTCTTTGCAAAAGAAAAAGAAGAAGTAATGTAGGAACATTGAAACCTTATTGTAATATGAAAATAGACATCAACAAAATAGTAAACGGCTGTCAGTCATTAACCAATGATGATAGAGAGTTTGTAAATAAAAATTATTTTAATGATAATTATGGGTATAGAGGCATACCGGTAGTTTTTAAAAATGCATTTAAATCAGAAAATGAAAGCCCATCAGGTGATCATACCGAAGCAATTTTGAATATTTTCAGATGTTGGCTATCAGAAGAAAAATTTAATATCCTATCTGAAGAGAAAGATACATTTTCAGCTTTAGATCGTGAAGAGTTTAGCAAAGATAAGTGGAATTATTTGTTGTCTGGAAGAAAGTTGTGGCTTATATATCCAGCAACATTTAATGCTGAAATAAGTAATAATAGATCTAAATATCACGTGGAAGATATAGGAAATATTAATGAGAATATTTCTGAAAATTTAATCAAACCATTTTATGCTATTCAGGAACCGGGAGACTTAATTTACATCCCAGGGAACAATTATCATATGCACATTAATGTAGAAGACACTGCGGCATACCAGCAGAATTTTATCAACGAGATTAATTATGACAATGTGAGAATAGCTCTTAGAAAAGGCAGTAAAGAAGAAGCTAAACATCTAGAAACAATAATTAAAAGCAATTTTGAAAAACTAAGTCAATAGTCTCATTTCAGCTTTCAAAATAAAAGTAGTGTAAAAAACAAAAAAAATATGGAAATCAATATAAAACAAAAAATCAGTGATATCTTACAAGATTTGACTCAAAGCGAATATCAGGACATTTTTGAAGGATGTGAAAACGATCAGGAAAGATTACAACTATTGACATCAGAATCTATGCTGGCTTTGGTTTTTATATCATCACTTGAAGACGAATTCTCAATAGAATTTGAGGATGATGAATTGGATGTCAATTTTTTCTCCAGTACTGAACTCGTTGAAAATATTATAAAAAAACATCTTGCTCTGGTTTAAAGTATGAGAAATATTCTGTCTCTATTTTTATTTCTTAGTATCATTCAGACTGTATATTCTCAGGAATATTCAGCTTTCGGCAAAGTAATAAGAGAAAACGGTTCTCCAGTATCATCTGCAGAAGTTATTCTTAGTACAAAATCAGATTCCGTACTTGTAAAAGCAACGGTTACCGATGATAACGGGAAATTTACTCTTGGAAATCTTCCAAATGGAAAGTATGCTTTAAGGATTCAGCATAAAAGTACCGCTGCACATAATGAGACTTTGGAAATTAATAATGAATCTATAGATCTTGGAGCCATTACAACCTATCAGAATACAATACTGATAGACAAAATTGTGATTGTAAAACCGCTTCTGGAAAAGAAAATTAATAAGACCATTATTAATGTAGAAAATAGTGTTTATAAAGTTGGGCAGGATACCTATCGGCTATTAAATATTTCCCCTGAAATTCAAACAGATAATATCGGAAATATAACATTCAGGGGAAATGAATCTGTGACGGTTTATATGGATGGAAGAAAAATACAATTAGGTGGAAGAGAATTGATGGATTATCTAAAATCCATACCTTCAGAATCCATTAAAAATATTGAAATCAGCTCAGTTCCTTCGGCTGAATTCGATGCGTCCACTAAAGGAGCCATTATTAATATCAATACAAAAAGCAATTATAAATACGGGTTGAGCGGTACAGTATATAATGAGCTGCAACAGCACAGACATTTTCAGTGGAACGCTGGAATGATGCTGGTTTATCGAAAGAAAAAAATCATTACACAAGCTAACTATACCTATGGAACCGGGAGGGGATTTGTGGATAATCATGATAGACAGACTTTTTTTAATAGACCAATTCAGCTCAATCAGCACGAAGATTATAAAGAAAAAATAGGAGCCCATAACCTTAGTGCAGGACTGGATTATAATATTAATGAAAAAAATGTTATTGGAGCCAATTACATTTTAAGCTATTGGAGTGGAACAACAACAGGAGTGTCTACAAACTCAATCAAGAATACATCAGATTTTAATGTAGATTCTATTTATGTGACAAAGAATGAGAAACCTTTAACGCTGAGAAATCAAACATTTAACACATTCTACAGATATAAAATAGACTCGTTGGGAAGTAAAATAGACGCGGGATACAATTTCATCAGTTACAATAATCATCAGGAATCCTATCTGGACAATAATTTTTTTAATAAAAATAATCAGATTATGAGACCAGGTACCTATTTATCTATAAAAAACCCTTTAAAAATAAACATTCACACCTTTAATCTTGATTATAATAAAGTTTTTAAAAATGAATTGACAGCACAGCTGGGATCAAAATATGTAATTTCTAAAACCAATAACAGTATACAGTTTTTTGATGGCCTGAATCAAGTGTTTAACCCCATACTTTCAAATGATTTTGTTTATGATGAAAAGCTTTTGGCTTTCTATTCAAGTATAAATAAAAAGTGGGGCAAGTGGGGAATGAATTTGGGCTTAAGAGTAGAAAATACAAACTATAATGCCAATTCAATAACCACTTCAGAATCGTTCTCTCAAAATAGATGGGATCTCTTTCCTTCCGTTTTTGTGGAATATAAACCCTCAGATGATAATACTCTGAATTTCTCCTATGGAAGAAGAATTACCAGACCTCCTTACAAACTGCTGAATCCCTTTGAAAATATTGAAGATCCGTTTTTTATATCAAAAGGGAATCCTTTCCTAAAACCCTATTTCTCTAATAGTTTTGAACTGAATTATCTGCTTAATAAAAAGCATAATTTCACATTGCTTTATCAAAGGAGTACGGATGTAATTAATAATATTTTTGTAACGAATGTCAATTCGCAAACTATTTCTTCTTATGATAACATTAATGATGAAGAAATGTATTTGGCATCCTTCAGTACTTTTTTTGATATTTATAAATGGTGGAATTTTAATGCCTATGCGAATATTGTCTATAGAAGAATCAAAGTGAACAATGCTCATCCCCAATCTTATGAAAAAGCAACACCTTATATCAGAATCAATAATACATTCAAAATTAAGGATGATTTTTTTATAGAAATTAATGGAAGCTATTTTGCAAGATCTTTCTATAGTGTTTACGATCTTGCCCCGCAGGCTGTGGTCAATATGTCATTCAGGAAATCCTTTTTTAAAAATAAGCTGAATGTCAATTTAAGTTTTAATGATCCGTTTAATATTAAGCGTATCAGAGTTAATGTAAATGAAACAGATTTCAACAGACAAATTGAAAATAGATTAGCAATAAGAAGTGTCTCTTTGAGGATGTCTTATAACTTTTCAAAAGGAAAGAAAAATACAAACAGAGAGCAGATACAATCTACAAATAGCAATGAAGTCAACCGAATCAATCAATAATTTGTTCAGATTATCCAGATTTTTGGAAGTTTATGAAGACGGGGTAGACCATGTTTACCTCCATTCTTCTATATCTCATAAAAGGATACTAATAAGCAGAGAAAATTATAAACTGTTGCTTACAGGTTCATTCAGTCTTATAGATGCAAAAATAGTAAAGGAACTTATTGATAAAGCTATTTTAGTGCCTGATATTATAGATGAAAAAGAGTTCATAGCTAATCATTTACAAGGATTAAATAAATTGACGTTGGTTTTTGATGATGCCCATTTTTCAACGGACATTTTTCAGAATATCTTTCAATCGCTTAAGAAAGTTTCATATCATGATATTTGTTTACTCTTTGCACTTCAAAACAAGAAAAACCTGGCCTTTATAAAAGAAGGTCTGCGTAAATATTCCAAAGAATTTGAAAATATAGCCATTTTGAGGCTTGAGAAAGAAAAAATTAATTCTTTTAGCAATAAAATTAATATTTATAAGTCTGTCAGAGGATTTGATGAAGAAAAACGGATATATTCTCATAGAATGATTTATAATGTTAATGAATCTGAAATTAATGAGGCTTTATCCTCTGGAGAAAAAATTTCATTTAAAGAAATCAATCCCGCTATTATGAGTATTTACGGTCATCAGCTTACAGGACCAAAAACAATGAACGGCCTGTCTGTCTTATTGACTGCCCATCATGATATAAAAGAATTACCCATATCAGGATTTATTGTTGATTATCATAGATTATCGGATTTTATTAGAAATGAAAAAATTAATAAAAACTGTATAAACTGTTCTGTTTTGCCCACTTGTGGAGGATATTTTGAAGAAGCTGCAGTAGAATGCCCCTCCTTTAAAAATATTCAATTGAGAAACTTCGACAAAGAAAAGGAAGAGGAGTCCTCAAACCATCTGGCTGGGGTAAGTAACAATCTGATTCTGAAATCAGACTTCCTGAAACATGTGGATGATATGATTGTTCTTAATGTTCCCGATTGCTCAGAATATATGGCTATTTTCTATCTTAATAATCAATATTACAGAGGTTTTAGCCATGCGAAGGCAGGTAAATTGATTGAGGCAGGAGATATCTTTGCCTATGCAGATAAAATTTCGGCACAGCTTCTCCCACAAAGCGGTTTTTCATACAATTTCATACAGACATTTATAACGTCCAACAAATCATATTTGTCTTTCAAATTAAATAATAACGAAGAAGCACTAAATATAACGAAGGATGGAATCAGATATAGTATAGAGCTGGATACCTATCGGTCAATAGAAATTCTTTCATTGCATATATCCCAAATGCTGATGAATATGTCTACTGTATATTTAGCTGTAAATGATATGGAAAAATGGAGAGAAACTACTATGGCAAATATTAATTATTTATTGAATTTTGAGCTTCCGATCCATGCTGATGGATATGATATAAGCTTATTAAAAAAAGCTCCGGCTCATTTAAGGTATTTTATGCTGCTGGAAATTATCAATCAGATATTGACACGGATCATAAAAAAAGGTTTTGAACCCGGCTTACAATTATTGCGTGAAATTAAAGTAAAAGATCTTTCGACAGAGATAGACAGACAAATTTCAGAATGGGTAAGCCTGATTATCATTTCTTATAGCCCGGATACCAGCATTACAGACTTCGAAATCAGACTTTCTGAATTTTATAGTTCTGAAAATGAAATAATTGAACTTTCTAAGCTTAAACTTTTTTTAAGATTTATGATCAAAAGTAACAACAAAAAAATCCATAAAAATATTTTATAAGCTATAGAAGAAAAGCCCAAATATTATTTAATCCCGAGAAAGTTCTGTTTTAAAATGATAAATTTGAGTAAACTTTCAGGAGAATGAATTTAATGTACGAAAAACAGATCCAGGTAACGGAAGAGCATATTGATCAGAACAATCATGTAAATAATGTACAATATGTGCACTGGGTGGAAGAAGTGGCAGCAGAACACTGGGATCTTCTAAAACATCAAACAGAATATGTAAACGATGCCTGGATGCTTCTGGATCATCATATCCAATATAAAAAACAGGTTTATCTGAATGATACGATCACAGTAAGGACCTATCCAATGGCTCCTGAAGGTGCCAAACAGCCAAGAAAAGTTGAATTTTACTGTAATGATGAACTTGTGGTAGATTCAAGTACACTATGGATTCTGTTCGATCCGGAAACCAAGAAGATTAAACGTCTGGAAAGTGACTGGCTGGAGAAATTTTTCTAGATAATAAAATAATTAAGTAGGAGTAGAACCTACAATATTCAATAAAAACTACATAACATGAAATTCTTTTATTCACTGGCCTTACTATTATTGAGCATAGCAGCCCACAGCCAGGAAAATCCTTATCTGTTTTCAGATGATATTAAACAGAAGGTGGAAGATCCTGCTCAAAGTCAATCCTGGAGAAGTCAGATGGGAGCAACCTATTACTCTATAAGCGGACAATATAAACCTGCATTGGAAAGTTGGGACCAGACTTTCGGAAGAGTGAAGGAGCTAAATGCTGCTGATAGTTTGAAATTCACAAAATTAATTCCGGTCAATGCAAAAGAATATATTCTGAAAAAAGCAGCCGATGAGAAAATCATCATCATCAATGAGGCTCATCACAATGCCAGCCACAGAACTTTTACCTCTTCATTACTTCAGGGTTTATATGACAGAGGCTACAGATACTTAGGAATCGAAACACTGGCAGGAGACTCTTTAAATACTATAAAATTTGCGACCCTCAACAGTGGGTACTATTCCAAAGAGCCTGAATTCGGAAACTTTATTTATAATGCTCTGAAAATTGGGTTCAAGCTTTTTCCTTACGAGGCTGAAGGTAATAATAAGGAAAGAGAAATTGGAGAGGCAAAAAATATTTTCGATTTTATGAAGCAAAATAAAGAAGGGAAATATTTGATTTATTGCGGGTATCAGCATGCTTATGAAGGCATTCATAAATCCTGGGAAAAGACCATGGCTGGCCGACTATCAGACTTAACAGGTATCAATCCATTTACAATTGACCAAACTCAGTTTTCAGAAAAAAGCTCCCTGAAATATAATGAACCACTTTTGAGATTTGTGAAAAATACGGTCCCTGTTATTTTAAAAGATGAAAACCAAATGATCTATAACGGTGAGGATAAAGAATTGTATACAGATATTAAAATCATTCATCCTGTTACAAAATACATCAAAGGCAGACCAGATTGGATGCTGAAGGAAAACCGAAAGTTTTATAAAATCCCGCTTTCCAAAGTTTCAACATATCCTGTGATGGTTTTTGCATACCGAAAAGGTGAATTTGAACAACAAGGAATTCCAGCTGATATCATTGAACTCAATACCTCTAAAGACAATCATTTTTTAATCCTGGATAATGGAAATTATGATATTGTCATTAAAGATAAAGAGTACAAAGTCATTCATAGATTTGAACAAAGAATAAAATAAAGTGTATCTGAAAATTGGTTGAATAAAATGAAGCAATGAAAAATAAGTTGAGGAAAATCATCATTAATAATATTGAATATCTATATTCTGTCACAGATCAATTCCATTCTGAAACGGAAACCAATACGCTGACTGTAAAAATCTTTTTAAGTGGTCAGAAAAAAACTCCTTTAATCATCAAATTCCTGACTGTTGATGATTATATGATGGGACAACCTTTAAAATCAGGGGTTAAGCTGGTAAATAAACTTAAAGGTTCGGAAGATGAAGTCAATCTTACTGAACCCAAATATATAAAAATGCTTATTTTATTGGGATTTAAAAAAGGATGGTCAGGTTCCAATTTAATAGAAATACAAAACGGGCTTCAGTATTTAAATGAATTAGGTTTTGAAACAGACAAATTAATTCCCATGAAATAATTTTTTTCATCAATGTAATACTATAAAGCTTACAATTGTTTTAATAGAGAAATAAGAAACAAACATTACCATGAAATCATCTATTTTAACAATACTTTTTTTGAGTTTTTTCTTTTCCGGTCATAGTCAGACAGCAGATCAGTCAAAAGAAATAGACCGCTATATAAAAAAGGTCATTCAAATCAATGAAATACCAGGAATGGCCGTAGGAATCGTAACCAATAATAAAGTAACCTTCCAGAAATATTATGGAATGGCAACCTTGGAGACTCCTAAAAAAGTAGATGCCAATTCTATGTTCAGGATCTATTCTACTACAAAATTAATGTCAAATGTCGGGCTCTTTCAGCTCATAGAGCAGGGGAAAGTATCTTTAGACGATAAAATCTCAAAATATATTGACAATGTACCGGCAGAGTGGCAAAATATTCAGGTAAAAAACCTTGTATCCCACTCCTCAGGATTACCAGACTGGATCCGTTTCAGTGATATTCCGACGGATGCTTCCAATGCTGAAGTGATTGACCGGTTGTCAAAAGAAAAAATGGACTTTGAAACAGGAAGTGATTACAGATACAATCAGACCAACTACATGCTGGTCATGATGATCATTGAAAGAGTAACCGGAGAAAAATTTGAAGACTATATCGTGAAAAATCAGTTTTCAGATTCCAGAAACCAGGTTGTGTTTTCATCTAATTCTATTGAAAAAATTCCTAACAGGATCGTAAAGTATATTTACAACAAGGGCACCCATCAATATGATAAATCTACATTTGTAGAGGGGAGAAGAGCACATTCAGCCAATGGTTTGGCGATTACCTTACCGGCGTTTTTACAATGGAGTATCCATTTGAGCAAAAATGATTTTCTAAAACCTACCACACAAGAGCTGATGTGGAAACCTTTTGAATATAAAGATAAAAATATTCTCTTTACTCATGGTTGGGATATGGGAACCTTTAATAATATAAATTCCTATCACTTTTCCGGGGGAAATGTGAGCGCCTATAGGATTTTCCCGGACAAAAATATGGCTGTAGTGTTGATGTACAACGGATATAAAGAGTCGGCGGTGATGTATCAGATGATCAATCAGATTGCAGGGATTATGGATAAGCGTTTACTGAATCCTTACACGTTGGCAGAAGAACATACAAAGTCTGAAGCTCTTGTTCATCCTGATCTTAAAAAAGGAATCTATGGATATCGCACAGAAAAAGACAATATTATCTTCTCTTACCAATTTCCTGAAAAGCAAAGCGTAGAATTTATCAGGAATGTTTCAGTTACCGGCTCATTTAATAACTGGAACCCTGATGATAAGCCCTATTATATGAATCTGAAAAAGAACAATACTTTTGAGCTGGTTTTGCCAAAATCTCAGTTTGAAAAAGAAAAAACCTATCAGTTCAAATTTGTAATGAATAAAAACGGCTGGCTTTCTGTACCTTACAATGCAATCAATGTAGATGGAACTCCGGATAATAATTTAACCTTTAACATCGACTAAAAAAGATATATTAATATCACTGTAATAGAAACAGTCTTTTCTGTGTTAAGCGGTTTTATCATATCTTTGCAGTATGATACGTATTACAAAAATTTTTACATTTGAAACAGCTCACGTGCTTTACAACTACGATGGGAAGTGTAAAAATATGCATGGACATTCCTATAAGCTGTTTGTAACAGTGAAAGGAAAACCGATCAATGATATTGAAAATCCTAAAAATGGAATGGTGGTAGATTTCGGAGATATTAAAAGTATCGTAAATTCCGAAATTGTAGATGTATGGGACCATGCGGTTCTTGTAAATGCTCTGTCTCCACACAAAGAATTGGGGGATGATCTGGAACAGAAAGGGCATAAAGTAATCTATTGCAGTTTCCAGCCAACCTGTGAAAACATGTTGTATGCTATTGCTGCTAAAATCAAATCAAAACTTCCTGATGGAATTTCTTTAGCCTATCTTAAACTTCATGAGACAGAAAACTCTTATGGAGAATGGTTTGCAGAAGATAATCAATAATTTACCCCAAAACTCAGAAGGTGTTAAAAACAACAATTAATTTAGAACCTGGAAAAAAAGTATATTTCGCTTCAGATCAGCATTTTGGAGCTCCCACTCCAAGTGAGAGTAAAGTGCGTGAAGAAAAATTTATACGCTGGATGAATGAGATCAAAGAAGATGCTCAGGTTTTGTTTTTAATGGGGGATCTTTTTGATTTCTGGCATGAGTGGAAACATGTAGTTCCCAAAGGATATATCAGAGTACTCGGAAAAATTGCAGAACTTAAAGACAGAGGAATTCATATCTATTTCTTTGTCGGAAACCATGATCTGTGGATGAAAGATTATCTGGAAGAAGAGATTGGCTGTACCGTTTTTTATCAGAAACAATATTTTGAAATGGGAGGAAAGCAGTTTTTGCTGGCCCATGGAGACGGACTGGGACCTGGCGACAAAGGATATAAAAGAATGAAAAAATTATTCACAAATCCGGTAGCGCAATGGTTCTTCAAATGGCTGCATCCCGATATTGCGATGAAAGTTGCATTGTACCTTTCCCAAAAAAATAAAATGATTTCCGGAGAAGAAGACAAAGCATTTCTGGGAGAAGATAAAGAATTTCTGATCATTTATTCCAAAGAAAAGCTGAAGTCTGAGAAGATAGACTATTTCATCTATGGACACAGACACCTGCCAATGGTGCTTGATCTGGGACAGGACTCAAAATATATTAACCTCGGAGACTGGATTTCCTATTTTACTTACGGGGTTTTTGAAAAAGATTTTGAACTGGAGACTTTTGAAAAATAAAGCAAAAAAAAATTACCCCTAAAAAGAGGTAACTTTCGAACGGGCCGAAGCCCACTCTTGTTTTTAATCCATATTCCGTTCAGGTATGTGCAAGAAGCTTACCAAAATAGGTTTTGTAGATTAAAAAATTATTAAATATCAATATTTTATCTTTATAATTGCTTTATACTTAGGTGATAAGGTGCTCAAAGGTTATGGAATTAAAAAATATATTCAATATAAATACTGAACAGGATTTTCTGAATGTTTCATTGAAAACGTTTCGTTATCAATACGAAAATGTTGAAATATACAGGAAATTCGTCGACTTTCTGAATGTTAATCCTGATGAGGTGGATAGCTTGGTGAAGATTCCGTTTTTGCCGATCGAAATGTTCAAAAACCACCAGATTCTGGATAAAAATGTGACAACTGATCTGTTTTTTCAGAGTTCAGGAACAACGCAGATGAATCTCTCAAAACATTTCATTGCAGATCCGGAACTTTATGAAGAAAGTATTTATAAAAGTTTTGAACAGTTTATCGGGAAGCCGGAAGATTTTATTTTTCTGGGACTGCTTCCTAGTTATCTGGAAAAACAAAATTCATCCCTGATCTATATGGTAGATTACCTGATGAAAAAATCTGCCAAACCAGAAAACGGATATTTCCTTTATAACCATTCCGAACTTTTTGAATTGTTGAATAAGCTTCAGGATAAAAAAGTAATTCTTTTCGGAGTTTCATTTGCTCTTCTTGACTTTTTAGATTACTGTCATTCCGAAAGGAGCGGAGAATCTCTGAATTTCCTTGAAAACCTGATTGTAATTGAAACCGGAGGAATGAAAGGCAGAAAAGAAGAAATGACGAAAGATGAATTATTGAAAATCTTACAGGAAGGTCTCAAAACAGATAAGATTTATTCAGAATATTCTATGACAGAACTGCTTTCGCAGGCATATTCCCTTGGAAATAACGAGTATGTATGTCCAAACTGGATGAGAATCATGGTTCGGAATGCAGAAGATCCCCTGGCCTATGAAAAAGAAGGAAGAACCGGGGCTATTAATATCATCGATCTTGCCAATACCCATTCCTGCTCGTTTATAGCGACACAGGATTTAGGGAAAATTGTAGGGGATAAATTTCAGGTATTGGGAAGAATAGACCATTCGGATATCAGAGGATGCAGTCTGTTGGTAAGCTAGAAAAATGAGCGTAAAATCCAATAGAGAATGGTCAATTTGCTTCGCTTGTCAATTTTTCTAATCGTAATAAATAAAGAAAAGATAGCCTGCAACTTTTGCTGAGTGAAATGCCTTTGCGAACATTTAATAGCAGTAAATAAATACCTTGTGAACATTGCATTTATAATATTGACTATTAGTAGAGCGCATTATCATGAATACTTTTTACATTGTACAATTATAATCAATGATCAAAATAGAAGAACTCATACATGCCTATATCCATTCCCATTGCGATTTTGAAAAAGAAATTGTACTGACCAATTATTTTCAGGCCGATTGGGAAGCAGATATTCTGATTATTGATTCAGAAGGGGGAAGCCATGAAATTGAGATCAAGTTTTCGAAAAGTGATTTTAAAAATGATTTCAAAAAATCATATCTCAATAAAGATACCGGAGAAAAATTTTTGAAACACGATAAAATTTCCTGTGGCGATTATATCTGTAATTCTTTTAGCTTTTTGCTCCCGATGGGAATGGTAGATGCTGCTCTTATCCCTGAACATTGTGGCATCATTGAATTTTACCATAATGCAGACACCTGGGAAACTGAATTTTATCTCATCCGCCCACCTAAAAAACTTCACGAAGACTCCTACTGGAAACTGAATGATAAAGACTTTTTTATCAGAAAAATGGCTCTAAATCTTCTACAGCGTAAAATGGAAATCAAAGGAAAACATGAAGAACTAATTTTTAAAAATCCTTTTGACATTAAAAAACTGAAATAAGATTAAAAAAATTCTTTATTAACGCAAAGTTTAATTTCTTATTGATCTGTCTTAAGGATGCAAAGAAGGAATCAATTTCATTGATTTTTATTAAGCGGTTGTAAAACCTATCACTTCATCAACGACGTAGTCGTAACCACTTTGCTCCCTTAAATAAAAAGTTTCACTTATAAAATCTTTGCGTTTACGAAAAATCAAGAACCAAAAAATAAAAAAAATCCTGCCGCCTGACAGGATTTTATCATTGAATTTTATTTAAAAAATTAATCTGCAATTTCTGCAGTGTCTCTCTGAAGTAAGAACTTGTAGATCAGTCCACCTACAACTCCCCCTAAAATAGGTGCTACCCAGAACAGCCAAAGCTGTGACATGGCAATTCCTCCCATGAAGACAGCCTGTGAAAGGGATCTTGCAGGGTTTACAGAAGTATTCGTAATAGGAATAGAAATCAGGTGGATCAAAGTAAGCGCAAGACCGATAGCAAGACCGGCAAATTTACCGTTGGCCCATTTATCTGTAGCTCCCATGATCACGATAAGGAAAAAGGCTGTTAATAAAAATTCAGCTAAGAACGCGGCTCCCATGCTGAAAGCTTTTCCGTTATAAACGGCCTCTCCATAAAAGTTCGTGGCAAAATCTCCGGGTTTTGAGAATTCTACCGCTCCCGCACCGTTTAGAATTGTATACAGACATCCTGCTGCTACAATGGCTCCCAGACACTGGGCTACGATGTAAGGGATAAGATCTTTGGCAGGAAATCTTCCGCCTGCTAAAAGTCCAAAAGAAACTGCCGGATTAAAGTGTCCTCCTGAAATGTGTCCTACGGCATAAGCCATCGTAAGAACAGTAAGACCAAAGGCTAAAGCAACTCCTAAAAGTCCGATGCCAATGTCGGGAACGCCGGCTGCGAAAACAGCGCTTCCACACCCTCCGAAAACAAGCCAAAATGTGCCGAAAAATTCAGCGAAAAGTTTTTTTATCATGTTGTTTATTATTTATGTATCTCAAATGTAAAATTTAAATCTTAAAATAAAAAGTTAAAACTGAAAAAAAAATTCAAAAAAGAGTGAACAAAAATTACAAAATCGGTAATTTGGTGTAAAGTTTGTTTGGGATTTATTTATAGAGTATTATAGTAGGTTTTGAAAGATATAACATAAATGTTTTATCTTTCATTTGTAATTTAAAAGGATGGTGAATGAGAAAGTTTTTCTGTGTGGTCTTTGTACCCTTTATTTATAGTTTACATTATTCGCAGGCAGCGAAAAAAGCTTTTCCCTGCTATGATCTTACTACTGTATTGAAGGTTGAACCTACACCGCTTTATAAACCCCATCTTGATGCTTCAAAGAGTTTTGGAATACAGCTTCTGAAAGATTCCAAAACAGTACAGAAGTATATTAACAAAGGTAAATTCCACAAAATAAAAAAATCAGGAAAAGGATATCAGGTCCAGAGACTGGATTACAGCAGGGCTTATATGGTATCCAAGGCCAAAACTACTCTTGAGAAAATAGCTTCCAAGTTCAGTAAAGATACAAAAGGCGGTACTTTTACCGTTTCATCCATTACCCGTACTCTTGAAGACCAATGCAGGCTGAGAAGAGTGAATTCTAACGCCTCACTAGGGATTAGTTCTCACAATTATGGCAATTCTTTTGACATTTCTTATGTAAGATTCAACAACGTTCTGAAGTACAATCCGAAAATGGAAATAGCACTGGAGAAAGTTTTAAAGCATTATCAGAATGCCGGTAGAATATATTACATTAAAGAAAGGCAACAGAGCTGTTATCATATTACAGTGAAAAATTATTAATTAAAATCTTACTTGCATAGCATGTTTAGTTTACATATTTTTATAGAACTAAAAACTATGCTTATGTCAACATTAAACATTGTAGACTACATGCTGCCTGTAGAAGAATGTAGAGCAGCATCAAACGAATGGAAAGCACATTTCTCGGACTTTTCCAAAATTCAAAAGCTGATTCCTACTAACTATGTTTTTAATATTTCCAGTGAGCACCTTGAGTGGATGAAGGGCTTTAAGGATTATAAAGACTTTTGTGCAGCAGTAGGAGTTTATAGAGATCGTATGATTCTTATTTTTTATCCTATGAATAATGAAGGGGAAAAAATAGATGTCAAAGAATATCCATACAGTTTCCTTACAGAACTTGACAGAGACCTGAGACTACAGGAAATTCAGGAATATACTGTTATTAAAAACGCTGTTCTTTCTAAAAATCTTGAGAGCACAGAGAAAAATGCCAATATGGGATTCCCGGTTTCCAATACACCTATTCTTGAGCAGGATATAGCTGTATCAGCTATTGAACGTTGGAGAACCGAAGGTATGGAATGGTTTTATAAAGAAAGCAGAGAAAATGAAGGCATTGGAATTTTCAGAAAATTCTATGTTCCTACCGCAGACCTTTGCCTTGAGGATGACGGTTTGCTAGGTATTACCTGTTCTTTTGGACTTAGATACAATGATATCTATGGAAAAATGCTGGTAACTCTTATTTTTATTTCTTCCAGAGCGAATCTTAGAAATTCGGAGCTGGGAGCAGAGACCATTTCCAATACATATGACTGGGCGAAACCATGTCCTCCTATCTGCCGTATTCCTGATGTAGATGTAGGAAGTGGATTTTAAAAACGATAAACTGAGGAATGGCTGGACTTTATAAAGCAATTTTATTCCTGAACTATGCACTGCTTCTATCTGTTATACTGCTGGGAGCAGCAAAATACCGCATATTAAACCAAAAAGAAAAGCAGTATTTTTATTGTATTGCTTTTCTTTTTTTTATTGAACTGCTGAATCTGGCACTGCCTTATATCTTCAGACTCAATGATACATCATTTCTTTATCCCTTTTATATCGCAGGAGAGTTTTTTTTGCTGACAGGTTTATTTATCAGAAAACTGGATTGGCCGAAGTATGTTCTGGGGCTTACAAGTTTGCTGGCAGGAGGTTTTATGATTTCAAAATATGGGTTTGATTATCCGTCCAATGCAGATATTGCAAAGGTGGTTTCCAATATTGTAATCATCTGCCTTTCCGGGTTTACCCTGATCCGTGAGATTAAAAATACCTCTGTACAGAATCAGAATCGTTTTATTCTGGTAGATGCCAGTATTTTTTTCTACTATTCCGTTTCGGTATTTATTTTTATCATTCAGCACCAGATTGCAGAGCTGTCGGAAAACGATTATTATATTATTCTCAGTGCCAATAATATTCTTTCGAGTATTTTGTACTGTTCATTTTTATATACTTTTATCAGATTAAAGAAGTAACTTTAAATATCAATCTGCTGATCCTTATAATTGTTACCATAACAGTTATAGTATCCTTTATTCTGCTTGCCTACAGAGCTTTTATAACCAGAATTATCAAAGAGAAAAACGTACAGCATGAAGCTGAAGTTCTTCATCAGAAAAAATTAGTACTGGAAAACATTAAAGCGCAGGAAGAAGAAAGGAAGAGAATTGCAGTGATGATTCATGATGATATCGGAAACCGCCTCAATATTCTCTCTTTATGGTTGAATAATCTTGATACCCAGGGTGATGAGCTGATTAAAAAAAATATCTACGGCCAGATGTCTTCCCTGATTGATGCTGCCAGAAGTATTTCCCATTCATTGTACCCTGTAAATCTGGAATCGGTAGGATTGGTTTTATACGTTGAAGAATTAATAGCCAACCTTTCCCATAAAATTAATATATCCCTGCAGGTGATGCCCGGATATGAAAAGAAAGATCTTTTCGCAGAAGTGCAGCTGTACCGGATTATTCAGGAGTTTACTACCAATGTAATCAAGCATTCTGAGGCAACTGATCTCTGGATCTATATTAAAGATTATCCTGAAAATACGGCTGTTATTATTTCTGATAACGGACAGGGTTTTGAATATGAAGAAGTAAAAAAAGGAATGGGAATAAAAAACATAGAATCCCGTATCAAATCTATGAACGCAACACACAAATGGAAAAAAACTTTTTCGAATAAAGGAAGTCGTTTAATCATAAAAATTCCAAAATATCATGAGTTCCCAAATCAAACTAGCGCTGATTGATGATGAACAGCTGATCCTCGAAGGGGTAAAAATGTTGCTGTCCAATGAAAAAAATATATCGGTATGCCTTACTGCAGATAACGGCCCCGATTTTATAGATGACCTCGGAAAACTTTCAAAAAATGAATTTCCTGATATTGCCCTTGTAGATGTTCAGATGAAGCCGATGAACGGTTTTGAACTGGTAGAAATCCTGAAAGAAAAATATCCCGACCTCAAAATCATTATCCTTTCATCCCATTATAAAACCTCTATTCTCGGATATATGGTCAAATTGGGAGTATCAGCATTTCTTCCTAAAAACTCCGATAAAAAAACATTTATTGATGCCATCACGATGGTTGATAAAAATGGAGTTTTCTTCACGGCAGAAGACCATCAGATGCTGTTTACTTACATGAATGGTTCTGCAAAGAAAAATTCTCTTTTTGAAACAGAAGATGAGCTTTCTGAAAGAGAAAAAGATGTGGTAAAACTCATCTGCCAGGAATTTACAAATAACGAAATAGGAGAAAAACTCTTTATCAGCCCCAGAACCGTAGAAAGCCACAGGCAGCGTATTCTGGAGAAGATAGGAGCTAAAAATACTGTGGGAATAGTGATTTATGCTATCATTAACAATATTTATTCCCTTGAAAAAATGTAATCGGATTCCGTAGAAATACGGAATTTTTTATTTGGTACTTTTCACTCTACCTAACCTTGTTTTTCTTCTGTTATTTTGGAATGTCTCTTTTAGGGATTTTATTTGAAAAAAACACAAACAGGATCTGTAATAAAAAAATTAAAGTAAAAACATGAATGGCAGTAGAGTGATTTCCGTCGGGATTTTCTTTGACGGTACAGGAAATAATGGAGTAAATATTCTTTCACCGGATAAACCGCTGAACAACAATGAGAGTTATTATGGTACGTTCACCAATATCTATAAATTATACAGTTTATTTATTGGAGATGAAAAAATATATATCGAAGGAATTGGCACTGTAACGGGCAGTGAGGATAATAATTTTGCTATGGCAACATGTGCAAATCCACCCTATGGTAACGGATATTCTTCCGATGATAAACTTCAGAAAGCGGGAGATTTTGTACAGCAGATTATTCATGATCAGACAAAAGAATACCACTTTTATATCTATGGATTCGGAAGAGGAGGAATGCTCGCAAGAACTTTTTGCAATCAGCTTTTAACTCATTATTCTTTGGAAAATTGCAGAATAAAATTTTTAGGAGCTTTTGATACGGTAGAATCCAAACCTTTTAATACTTATAATCTGAATATTCCTAGCCAGGTAGAGAATGCTTTACATATTTGCGCAGTCAATGAAAGTCGTTTCTTTTTTCCGCTTACCGGATTTTTTGAGAACTCAAAAATAATGGAGGATCGGAAACTGGAAAATACGTCTTCCGTTTGGAAAGAAATCTTTGTGCCGGGTGATCATGCTGATGTTGGGGGAGGATATCTTGAAGGGCCGCAGTCTGTTTATATTTCTACAAACTTCATTCACATTGATGATCTGCATCGTTATGTTTCGGATATCAGAAATGAAAAAACCAATGCTGAAGGAAATAAAATCTGGAATGCACTGCTTTCCGGATATGAAATTGAGATCACCAATGGTCTTTCACAGGCATATGTGTGCCGGGATAAAGTATACAATGACCTTTCAAAAGTATATGGGAAGCTGATGCTGGAAGAAACCAATGCTCAAGTATCCATTTTCAGTACAGAAAACGATGCGTATTTTGGAACAGATTATAATAAGCATCCTTTTCTCAGTCGGTTTTACATCAAAATAAAAGAATATGTAAAGGATCTTTCTGCAGGTAAAAAGCCAATCTATGATTTCGGGAAATTTGCAGACTATACCCATATTTCAGCAAATTTCGGACTTTATAGCAACAGTTTTCTGAAAAGATCCCAGCGGGAAATTAATATTGAATTGATCAATAACGGATTAAATGTTTCCAGCAGCACTTCTGTTGACCAAACCGGTCAAACAAGGCTTTCCGCTGAGCTCCATCTGCCGGAAGACAGTTTTGTGGCAGATTTTCTGTACGGAACCAGTGTTCCCAATAATGATATATGGGATCGTTCCATTTTAAGAACACCGGCAGCTATTACATTGAATGAAATTAAGAATTAATACCAACAACTTCCCAGTTTTAAATTTAGGTTAGGGGACATCATGTTAGGTGTTCCCTTTTAATTATAAGATATCGGGCTCAAATGAGTATAAGTACTGAATTTGAAATTTGGTAGGTTATACTGTAGTTTTTGGATTTTAATTCTCGTTATTTTGAATTGTTCATTTGTGAATGTTCAATAAAAAAATCGAAAATAAACTCAAATCACTAAAAACAAAATAATTATGAAAGTTTCAGAATGGCTTAAAAAAGCAAATAAACTTTTAGATACGTGTGAGGCTGAAATCAGTATCAAAAACGGCAGTAAAAAAATAACAATGGCTCAGGCTACAACTTTAAACGAGCTGCAGCATGAGATAGGATCTCACCATGGGATCAGACAGGTAACTTATAAAGAGGCTGCACAAAGTCTTAAAGAAATGATTGCAATGGTAGAAGCAGGGCAGAAAACGCCGCCGCTTACACCTGGATAAATAGTATGTAAATCAAGTACATTTAAGGGAAAAGTGGTCCGTTTTGGGCTGCTTTTTTTATTTCTGGGCTATTCATTTCTTTTTCCGTATTTTTGCACCCGAAAATTCATTATTCATTACTAATTATTAATTAAGATGCTTTCGGTTCAAAGTTTAGGATTACACCATTCAGGAAATTATTTATTTCAAAATGTCAATTTCACCATTAAAAAGGATGATAAAGTTGGTCTCGTTGGTAAAAACGGAGCAGGAAAATCCACTTTATTGAAAATGCTGTCCGGAGAAATTAATTTCTACGAAGGAGAAGTTGTGACTGAAGGAAGTGTTACTATAGGTTTCCTGAAGCAGGATCTTGATTTTGTAAAAGGAAGAACGGTTTGGGCTGAAACCATGCAGGCTTTTGAGCAGATCAACGCATGGAAAGATGAGCTTGAAGAAGTGAATCACCAGATGACGGTAAGAACAGATTATGAAAGTGATTCCTACACGGATCTGATTAATAAAATGACCGAACTGAATGACCTTTTAATGAACCACGATGCCTAC
Source organism: Chryseobacterium indologenes (assembly GCF_018362995.1). NCBI lineage: Bacteria > Pseudomonadati > Bacteroidota > Flavobacteriia > Flavobacteriales > Weeksellaceae > Chryseobacterium > Chryseobacterium indologenes. The sequence continues at coordinate 2,441,361 of NZ_CP074372.1, read as the reverse complement.
AATCTTGAAGGTGACATGGAAAAAGTGTTATTTGGTTTAGGATTTAAAGCAGATGATTTTCAAAAAATCACCGATGAATTTTCCGGAGGGTGGAGAATGAGAATCGAATTGGCAAAATTACTTCTTCAGAAGAATGATATCATGCTTCTCGATGAGCCTACCAACCACCTGGATATGGAATCTATCATCTGGCTTGAAAACTTTTTGAAAGACTATCCTGGAGCCATTGTTCTGGTAAGTCACGATAAACAGTTTATGACAGCGGTTTGTAACCGTACTTTTGATATCAACAACAAAAAAGTTGACGATTATAAAGCCAATTATTCCAAATATCTTGTCATGAGAGAAGATCGCCGTGAAAAACTGATTCAGGCTAAAAAGAATCAGGATGCGGAGATCAAGCAGATGGAAGATAACATTAATAAGTTCCGTGCAAGTGCTACAAAAGCATCTTTTGCGCAGTCACTTATTAAGAAACTTGATAAAATAGAACGTATTGAAGTTGATAACGAAGACGTTTCAAAATTCAATATCCGTTTCGTACAGTCTATGGTTCCCGGAAAGATCATCTTTGAAGCAGAACACCTGGGAAAAGCTTACGGACAAAAACAGATCTTTGATGATGTAGACTTTATCGTTCAGAGAGGAGACAGAATTGCTCTTTTAGGGCAAAACGGACAAGGGAAAACAACTTTGGCTAAAATTTTGGCGGGAGATATTAAAGATTATTCAGGAACATGGAATCTTGGGCATAACGTTAATATCGGATACTTTGCACAGAATCAGGAAGAGGTTTTAACCCCTAATAAAACGGTTCTTGAAGAAGCAGAAGATGCTGCAACGGAAGAGACAAGACCTAGAGTAAGAGATTTATTAGGATCTTTCCTTTTTCAGGGAGATGCGGTTACCAAGAAAACCAAAGTGCTTTCCGGAGGAGAGAGAAACCGTCTGGCACTTTGTAAACTGTTACTTCGTCCTTTCAACACGTTGATCATGGACGAACCTACCAACCACCTTGATATTCAATCTAAGGAAATTATCAAGCTGGCACTGCAGAATTTTGAAGGTACCTTAATTGTCATCTCGCACGACAGGGAATTCCTTCAGGGACTTTGTGATAAGATTTATGAGTTCCGTGACGGGAAAATGAAAGAATTCCTTGGAGATATCAATGAATACCTTGAATACAGACAAAAGGAAACAATCAGAGAAATTTCTGCAGAAAAAGCCAAACTTCATCAGGAAGTAAAGGTAGAACCTAAGAAAGTGGAAGAAAAACCAGCTGCAAGCAGTCAATCTTCAAATATCGTTAGTAAAGAACAGAAAAATATTCAGAATAAAATCAAGAAAGTAGAAGAGAGAATTTCCGAACTTGAAACAAAAATAGAGGAAATGGAAGCTTCTTTTGCCAAAGAAAACCCTTCAGATGAAACCCTGGAAAAGTACAATAAAACCAAGGAAGACCTGGATACAGCTCTACAGGAGTGGGAATGTCTTGGTACACAGCTTGATTAAATAAAATAGAAATGCTTCATAAACTAAAAATTATGAAGCATTTTTTTTGTAACAAAATCGCGCTCATTTCTACATATTATCCATAGTTACAAGTAATTTAATAAAAGTTTAAGGAAACAATTAAATTATTTTCATAATTTTGAACCATGATTTTTAAAGAAAGCAGAAACCTAAAGAGTTTTATCTCCAAGCTATTGTTTGGAGTGTACTTCCTCGCGCTGCTTTCTCAAAGCTTTCACCATCATGATTCAGTAGACTATTTTAAGGCTTTTAATCTTAAAAAAGTTGAGAACACGGTGACGAAAGCAGTTACTAAAGAGAAAGCTGGCGACTGTCTGGCCTGCCACTTTTTGGTGACCGGACATACATTAGCTCCTGAAGAATTCAGTTTTACTTTTGAGCATTACAGCCATGAGGTAAAACAAATCATCGCCATCCAGGAGAAAATCTGGTCTCAGACCAAATTCACTTTTCAGCTTCGGGGGCCGCCCGCACTTTCCTAATTCATAGATTCTATAGGGTTTAAAGTTTGATACTTAAAGTTTAAAGTTTAAAGTTTAATGTTTAAGATTTAAAGTTGTTAGATAACAACAGATAGCTTGTAATTGATATTTAGTTACAGCTTCTGATTTCTAATTTTTCATTAGACATTATACTTTTTACATCGTACAACGTACATTTTACAATCAAACCCAACCCTTCCCACAAATTTTAACGACAATTGTACCTATCAAAAAAGGGTACGCAATCAATCTATTACAATGAAATTGATATATTGCCTGCTGCTGATCTTTTGCGGATCAGTATTTATAAGTGCACAAAAAACCTATACTGTAGAAGGAACCGTTCAGGATTTTCACGATAAAAGCTTATTGGAAAATGCTGTAATTAAAATCGGAAACTTCACAGCTAAAACCAATAAGAAAGGTAAATTTTCTTTTGACAAGATCCCTGCAGGGAAGTATACACTCATTGCTCAGCATCCTGATTGTGATGATTATACTGAAAATATAGGAGTTGATCAGGATGTTCAGCTGGTTATTACGCTGGAACACCATGTCAAGGATATTGAAACGGTAACGATTCATGGAAGCCATAAGAACAACGGAAGTATGGTTGTGAAAACTATTGATAAGTCAATGATTTCAAGAAATATTACCGAAAACCTTGGAAATCTTTTAACAAATATTTCCGGTGTTAATGTTCTTAAGACAGGAAATAATATTGCAAAACCTATTATCCATGGACTTTATGGAAGTCGAGTTTCTATTCTGAATGATGGAGTAAAATTGGCCGAACAGGAATGGGGAGTGGAGCATGCACCCAATGTAGATGTCAATAATTTTGAACATATTGATGTCATAAAAGGGGCATCTGCCTTGAAATATGGAGGTGGAGCTGTAGGCGGGGTTGTTGTTTTACAGCCTCAAGTCTTACCTAAAAAAGATACTATCATGGGAAATGTTTCTCTTTCCGGAATTTCTAACGGGAGAGGAGCTGATCTTAATGTAAAACTTGCGAAAACCTGGGAAAACGGCTGGGCCATAAAAACCAATGGAAGCTATAAAAAACTTGGAGACCTTGAAGCTCCTGATTATGGTTTGATGAATACCGGTCTTGAGAGTTCGGGATTTAACTTTGGGGTACAGAAAATGACATTTGAAAAAGGTTTTTCATTTGATTATTATCTGACAAAAAGCACAGTGGGAATCCTTAGAAGCTCTCATGTAGGAAATTCTGAAGATTTGCGTAATGCTCTTACATCACCGGAACCCATCTATAAGAGAGATTTTAGCTATGATATTGACAATCCTAAACAGGAAATTGAGCATCATATTGCTAAAGTATCTGCATATAAAAGATTTGAAAATTTCGGAAAAATAACGGCTACTTACAGTTTCCAGTACAATCATAGAAAAGAATATGATATCAGACGTACGGAAGAACTGAGTAAAAAACCAGCTTTGGATTTGGAATTGATAACTAATGAATTGAATGTAAACCACCTGATAGAAAGAGGAAACTGGAATCTTGAAACAGGGATTAATGCAGGATATCAGAACAACTATTCCAATACCCAGACGGAGGCAAGACGTCTTGTCCCAAACTATGACAGATATTATGCTGGAATTTATTCAGTATTAAAATATAAAATTGCACCTCAATTGGATCTTGAATTGGGAGGCAGGTATGATTATGATCATTATGACGTAACAAAATGGTATGATCTGAGTGACTGGAATAAACAATATGCTGCTGATTATTCTGATTTTGTAGTGAGAATAAACCAAAACAGAATTCTTACAAAACCATCTTTAAGTTATAATAATATTTCAGTAAACGGAGGAATTGTCTATCATCCGTCAGAATATTTTGACTTGAAATTCAATTATGCCAGAGTTTCGAGGTCTCCGAATGTTGCTGAACTTTTTGCAGATGGACTTCACCATTCTGCAGCCATTATTGAAAGAGGAGATATGAGAATGAAAAGTGAAACAGGAAATCAGTTTAATTTAGTAGCGGACATTAAAGCAAATGTTTTAAAAGGATTGAATATTTCTGTAAACCCTTACTTCTTTTATACTCAAAATTTCATCAATCAAATTCCTACGGGATATCAGAATACACAGTGGGGAGGAGCTTTCGTAGTCTATAATTATCAGCAGATCAATGCTAAAATGTATGGATTAGATATTGATGCTCAGCTTAAAATCACAGATAATCTGACCTACAAGGGAAGTGGTTCCTACGTTTATGGTCAGGATACAACTCACGATGTGCCACTTATTCTCATGATGCCTCCGAATTTTAATAATTCATTGGAATTCAATAAAAAAGAGTGGAAAGGCTTTTATTTTACAGTAAGTAATAATACTTATTTAAAACAAACGAGATTTCCGGTTTATAATGTTCCAATCCGATTATTTGATTCTGACGGAAATGCTTACAATGAAGAAGTGGATATTTCTACACCTCCAAGCGGATATTCCCTTTGGAACATTCAGACAGGGGTAAATCTGTCTAAAAATTTCGGAATTGATTTTTCAGTTCGAAATGTATTCGATACGTCTTACAGAGATTATCTGAACAGACTTCGTTTCTTTTCCAACGAGATGGGAAGAAACTTTATTTTAACTCTTAAATATCAATTTTAATTACTTAAAATCAAAAAAATGAAAAATATTTTTAAAAATACAACACTTATATTAGGACTTTTATTCTTAGCTGTTTCTTTAAGCTTAACTTCATGTAACAGAAGTGATGATGAAGCGGATGACCTTCCTCAGGAAGAACTTTCAGATGTTCTTTTAAGAGTAACGGATCAGGCTACAGGAACTGCTGTAGTTTATGATTATCAGGTGAACAGTACAACAAACCCGAATGTTAAACTAGTAAACGGACATACCTATAACGTAGAAGTTATTTTCAAAAATGGAGACGAAGATGCTACTCAGGAAATTAAAGATGCAAAAGATGAACATTTCTTAGTGTATAACTTTCCAAACTCTGATATTACTTTAACACGTACAGATGATGCCAATTCTACGAGAAAAGATGGAAGCCGTGTTGGGTTGAAAACAAAATGGGTGGTAAATACTGCTGTAAAAAATGCATCTGCCCCTAGTCAGCTGGTTCTTACCTTATTCCATGAGCCGGTAACCGTTTCTGAAGCTTCTGCTGTGAGTGGAAATGGGGTGATTTACGGAACTCATACAGGAGGAGAAACAGACGCACAGGCCAACTATAATATTATTAATTAATATACCTTTAATCTTGTTTGGACCACCGGAATCCTCCGGTGGTTTTTTATTTAACAATATTTGGCGTTATAAGTTGATTTTAAATGGGTGATTTTCATAAAAAATTCATATTTTTGCAACCTAAAATTTTAATCAATAATGAAGGTTACCGCACAAAACCATGATGACGTAAGTGCATTGCTTACAGTAACATTGGAAAAATCTGACTACAAAGAAAAAGTAGAGAAGCAGTTGATTAATTATGCTAAAAATGCGCAAGTTCCTGGATTCAGAAAAGGGAAAGTGCCTTTGAGTATGGTTAAAAAACAATATGAAGCAGGTATTGCATTTGAAGAAATCAACAGACAAGTTTCTGATGCTTTAAACAACTATGTTAATGAAAACAAATTAAGATTAGTTGGTCAGCCTGTTCCTCAGCCAGTAAACGAATTAGATTACAATGCTGATCAATTAGAAGTTGCTTTCGAAGTAGGATATGAGCCTGAATTCACTATAGATTTAGCTAAATATGAAGCGCCTCACTACAAAGTAGAAGCTTCTGACAAAGAAATCAGCAAGAGTATTGAAAACATGCAGAAGCGTTTCGCTGAGCAGGTTCCTCAAGATAAAATCACTAAGGATTCTTACATTGCTTTAGAAGTTTCTCAGGTTGTGGAAGAAGATGCTGAAGGAGAGCACCACCACCACCCAAAAAATCTTACCATTACAGCTGAAAACAAAGAAGCTTTCAAATTGGTAAAAGGTTTGAAAATGGATGGATCTGTAAAAGTAACGAAAGAAACTCTTGCAGGTGATGAAGAATTAGCTAAAGAATTAGGATTCAGCAAAGAAGAAGTAGAGCACCTACACCACAATGAAGTAGAAGTAAAAGTAAAAGACTTCTATACATTAAACTTAGCTGAACTTAACCAGGATCTATTCGACAAAGTATACGGAGAAGGAAACATCAAGACTGAAGAAGAGCTTAAAGATAAAGTGAAAACTGAATTGGATGAGTACTTCCAGCAAAATGCTGATGTTCACTTTGTGAATAAAGTATTAGAGCAGGTAACTGATAAAGAAGAAGTAAAACTTCCTGAATCATTCCTTGTGAAGTGGTTATTATTCTCTAATCAGAATATCCAGTCTGAAGATCAGGCTAAAGAAATTCTTGAAGCTGAGAAAAACCAATTGAAATATCAGATCATCGAAGGTAAATTGATGACTGAAAACGAAATCAACCTTGACTATGCTGACGTATTGGCTCAGGCTGAGCAGTTAGTTAAAAATCAATTGGCAATCTACGGAATCCACCACTTAGGAGATGAAGAAATCCAAAAATATGCTGTTGAAATGTTGAAAGATCAGGAGCAGGTAAGACAAATTTCTTCTGAAGTAGCTATGGCTAAATTGAAAGATGTAATTCTTGAAAAAGCGAGCAAAAAAGAAACTAAAATTTCTCACGACGAATTTTTAGAAGAACTTAAGAAATAATTATATCTGATATAAATATTTGAAAACCGTCATTTTTGGCGGTTTTTTTTATGATGTAAATATTAATCACTTATCATTCATCACTTATCATTCATCATTCATTATTTATCCGTATGTCCGCCAATATTCCTATATTTACCCTTTAAACTTATTATATAATATGAAAAAGATCATCATATCGTTTTTCTGTGCTGTACTTTTCTCAGTACCGGCAGCAGCTCAGAAAAAAGCAGCCGTAGTAACTAAAACAGAAGCTGTAAAATCTAAACTAACCCCTAAAGAAGTTATTGACAATTATTTCAAAGCATTAGGAGGAAAAGATAAACTGGAAGCTATAAAATCTACCATTACTGACAACACAGTAGCTGTACAGGGAATGGAAATTCAGATGACAACTAAGAAATTAGGAAATAAATTCAAATCCGTACAATCTTTTATGGGGAAGGAAATGATTCAGCTGTTTGACGGTGAGAAAGGATACTTTGATCAGATGGGAACTAAAACTGATATTCCTGCTGATAAGATTGCTGACTTGAAAAAAGGGAAACCTATTGATGCTCTGGCTTTTGATGCTTCAAACTTCCAGACTGTATCTACAGAGAAATTAAACGGAAAAGACTATAATGTATTATCTTCAGATAAAGGAAAGTTTTATTTCGATGCAGGAACCGGACTTTTATATAAGACGGATGCAGGAGAAGGAAATGCAACCATTAAAAGTTATATGGCCGTAGATGGAATACAGTTCCCTGCTGAACTGGATGCTGAAGGTGGAGGTCAGAAAATGACAATTAAAACGAACAAAGTTGTAATCAACTCCGGAGTTACGGATGCTGATTTTAAATAAAAAATCGCTTTTTAAGATATTTAAACCGGGTATTTCCCGGTTTTTTTGGTATATGGATAAGTTTAACTCAAATTTAACTATAAAATGAATTCTGTAATTTCTTCACATTGTGAATAATTGTTAGTTTTAAGCCGTAAATAAAATCAAATACCATGAAAAAAGTCTTATCTTCATTTGCGGTCATCTTTTTGATGTCAGCAAATGCCTTTGGACAGAATATTCCAGTGGATCCTTCTGTACGAATTGGTACCCTTTCCAACGGAATGAAGTACTATATCAAAAAAAATACTTTACCGGAGAAAAAAGTAGATTTCCGTCTGGCCATCAATGCCGGATCAATTCTTGAAGATGAAAATCAAAGAGGATTGGCTCACTTTATGGAGCACATGAACTTCAACGGAACCAAAAACTTTCCAGACAATAAATTAGTAGACTTTTTACAGTCTATCGGAGTGAAATTCGGACAACATCTTAATGCTTACACCAGCTTTGATGAAACGGTTTATATGCTTCCCGTTCCATTGGATAAACCGGGGAATCTGGATGCCGGACTGAAAGTAATGGAAGACTGGGCATTCAATGCAACCCTTTCCGATGAGCAGATCAATAAAGAAAGAGGAGTGGTGTTGGAGGAGCTAAGACTGGGTCTTGGAGCTGATAAAAGAATGATGGATAAATATCTCCCGAAACTTTTATATAAATCTCAATATGCAGACCGACTTCCGATTGGTAAAAAAGAAGTATTGGAAAACTTCAAACCTGATGTAATCAGAAAATTCCACCAGGACTGGTACAGACCTGATCTTATGGCGATCATTGTTGTAGGAGACATCAATGTAGATGAAATTGAAAAGAAGATCAAAGATAACTTCAGCAAATATAAAAAACCTTCAAAACCCAGAGAAAGAAAATCTTTCGACCTTCCGAACCATAAAGAAACTCTGGTAGCTATTGAAACAGATCCTGATGCTACCAATTCTATGGTACAGTTTATCATGAAAGATGCTGATGCTTATAAACCGGATGTAACGGTAGAGCAGTACAATCAGAGTCTTGTTGAAAACCTTTCAACAACGATGCTTAACAACAGGTTGAGAGAATTGATCAACTCTACAAATCCGCCTTTTACTTTCGGATCAGTATACCACGGGGGAACTTATGCAAGAAGCAAAGAAGCTTTCCAGGGATTTGCCATGGTGAAAGAAGGAAACCAGCTGAATGCACTGAAAGTTTTACTGGAAGAGGTTGAAAGAGCAAAAAGATTCGGATTTACCCAATCTGAACTTGACAGAGCAAAATCTCAGGTATTATCCAACCTTGAAAGATCTTATAACAACAGAGATAAGACAGAAAGTGATATGCTGGTTGGTGAGTATGTAAGAAATTTTCTGGAACAGGAGCCAATACCTGGAATTGCGTGGGAATATGAAGATACCAAGTCTTTCTTACCATCGGTTACCCTTGCACAGACCAACGAAATCATCAAGAAAATGGTGAAAGATGACAGCAGGGTGATTGTAATTACAGGTCCTAAAAAAGATAATATCACCATGCCTACAGAAGCAATGGTTGTGAATACATTTGATGCTGTAAAAATGGCTGATCTGAAACCTTATGAAGAAAAGGCCACCATCAAAAATTTGGTAAAACCTTTCAAATCTGAAGGAAAAATTGCTAAAACAGAAACTGACGCCAAGCTGGGAACAACAACCTGGACATTAAGCAACGGTGCTAAAGTGACTTTCAAGAAAACTGATTTTAAAGATGATGAAATTGTATTCACGGCGAGAAGCTTAGGAGGAAGTTCTCTTATTCCGGATGCAGATTACAATAAAACACAGTTTGCATTTTCTGCACTATCAGAAGCGGGTGTAGGAGGATTCTCTAAAGCAGATCTTACCAATTATCTTGCCGGTAAGCAGGTGAATGTAAATCCTATGATAACTTCTCTTTTCGAAGGGGTTTCAGGAAGAACAACCCAAAAAGATTTAGGAACAGCCATGGAGCTTATGTATGCCTATTTTACAAATTTAAATTACAATCCGGCTTCCTTCAATGCTTACAAAGAAAAGCAGTCTGCCATGCTGAATAACCTGTTGTCTAATCCACAGACTTATTTTGCAAGCGAACATGCTAAATTCATGAATCAGAAGAACCCTAGATTTATCGGTCTGTTCCCAATGGAGAAAGATTGGGAGAATACGGATTATAAAAAAGCATATGACATCTATAAAGAGAAATTTTCCAATGCCGGAAACTTCCATTTCTATTTTGTAGGAAATATAGATGAAGCGAAATTTAAAGATCAGGTGCTGCAGTATATTGCAAGTCTTCCTTCATCAGGAAAGGCCGGCATGTTCAAAGATACAGGATACAGACAGATGACCGGAGATTATACCAAGGTCTATAAAAAAGGAAAAGATCCGAAGAGTATGGTAACCATTTCTTATGCAGGAGAAGCTCCTTATAACGAAAAAGAAGCATTGGCTTTATCAGCCCTTGGAGAAGTGGCAACCATCAAAGTGATCGAAAAACTGAGAGAAGATGAAAGCGGCATCTACGGTGGAGGAGCTAGAGGAGGATTGAATAAAGTTCCTTACAATTCCTACAATTTCAGCATCAGCTTCCCTTGTGGCCCTGAGAATACTGAGAAACTTACGAAAAGTGCTATTGCTGAGCTTCAGAAACTGATTGATAATGGCCCGGAGCAGAAAGATCTGGATAAATACAAAGAAGGAGAATACAATGACAATAAAACAGAACTGAAAGACAATATGTTCTGGATGAATGCTATTGCTAAAAACCAACTAGACGGAAGTGATAAATATGACATCCTGAACTATCAGGAAAAAGTAAAAGCGCTTACCGTAAAGGATCTTCAGGATGTTGCTAAAAAATACCTTACAAAAGGTAGAATTGTAGCCACTTTGATGCCGGAAGACGGTTGGGAAAAGGCTAAAAAAGAGGAAACTAAAAAAACAGAAGTAACTACTGTAAAAGCAGGAGCTGCTAACTAGTCCTACTTTTTACTTACAATAAGAAAACCGCAGAGAAATCTGCGGTTTTTGTTATTTAATTCAAATCCTTATAGGTTAAGAACCATATTCTTTTTTCCACTCGTCAGCAGCTCCACTCAGAACATTGTAGAATTCTTCACCATATTTTCTGATCAATGGAGTCTTTAAAAACTTATAGACAGGAACCTGAAGTTCTTTTCCAAGCGTGCATGCATCGCTGCATACATTCCATTCATGATAATTCAAAGCTGTGAATGCAGAATATTCCGTAACACGAATAGGGTACAGGTGGCAGGAAATAGGTTTCTGCCAGTCTACAGCACCATCCTCATAGGCTTTTTCAATACCACATTTGGTAATTCCCTTTTCGTCAAACGTTACATATGCACATTCGCGGTTCTCCACCATAGGAGTAACATACATTCCGTCGTGCGGATCAGTAGTCCATGTTCCCTGCTCTTCAAGGGCTTTGATGCCTTCCTGAGTAAGGTAAGGTTTTATTTTATCAAAAATACTGTCCAATATCTCAAGCTCGTTTTTATCCAACGGAGCCCCTACATCTCCTTCCACACAACATGCACCTTTACATTTCGTAAGGTTGCAAACAAATTCTTCGGAAAAAATTTCCTCAGAAATCAATTTATCGTCTATCTGAATCATAATTTTCTAAAATAAATCAAAAACTGTACCTGCTTTAAAGGTCAGTAAACTAATAATAATAAGCCATACACTGGCTTCACGCATCCAGTATTTAGGTAAAAATCTCATCATTCTGCTCAGAATAATACTTGAAGGAAATGCCAGAAGCAGCAGATATTCATAGCTCTTATTCATATACAGGACGATGGAAACAAGCTGCGCCATCGAAAAGACCAGCAGGAAAGTATATTTATACCTGCTTATCGGGCTTTTCTTGTTATAATTTTTAAAATGGTCATATACCGCATAAATAAGCATCAGAACCACAGGAATCAGTGGCAGAAGCTCCGTATAATCCGTTACTGGCTTCATCTTTCCAAATGGGAAATAATCTATATTCCAGGAAGTGAACTGAACAAAATACATCACAGAGAAATAACTGAAGGTAATCAGAACAATTCCCAGCAGGAATCTGAAAAGGTTCAAGGTGATTTTGGCAGAGGTTGCAATCACGTGGATGATCACAAAAACAGCCATCGGCCATGTGGTAGGAAGGAAAATAAAATTCAATGCCACAATAGACCCTACCAATACATATGATTTCTTTCTGATATCTTCATCTGCACTGGTCAGAAGAAGGATAAGAAAGGAGTTTGTAAGCAGTGAAACTGCAATTCCTATATCCAGATTTCCGGGATACAGCCCGAAAATGAAAAAAGTATATAAAAATAATGGAAGATGCGTCTGATAATTAAGGGCAATACTGTGAAAACAAAAATATCCCAAAGCAATTCCCAGAAAAGTTATTCCGGCAACAATGGCTTCGTAAGTATTGAAATTCAGTATGTTAAATATTACGACTACTAAAAGAAGAAAACCAATATAAACAGGAATTGAAAAAATATTGCTTTCTTTTGAAAGTAATTTAAACATTTTTTATAAATTTGTACAAAGTTAATTTAAAAAAGGAAAATAATGACGTCTTTCTTTCTATTCTTAAGTAAAGTTTTCAAATGGAGTTTCGGGTTCTTTGATAATTTCGGTAATGTTCTAAATTGGATTCTATTTGCAGTTTGCTGTGTATTATTTACTTATTGGTGCTATGTTCTTGTAGTAACATTAGGTGGAGACAAAGACAAAGACTATTATTCTCCAACGGAAGGTAAGCATCCTTACTACGATCCGAATATCTACAAAAAAGAAGGTTAATTAATTGGTTATATAGTAAAAAACCGATCAGACAATATGTTCTGATCGGTTTTTTTATTACTAACGATTAAAATTTTCTTTTTCTTAGTCGTGAATTGGAAGTACCAGAACAGGAATACTTGAACTTTTAGTAATTCCTTTGGTTAAGCTTCCCACGAATACATCATAGATTCCGCTTCTGCCATGTGATCCCATCACAATATAATCTGCATTTTTTGCTTTTGCATGTTCCAGAATGATATCTTTGGCAAGTCCTTGTTTTAAAAGGTGCTCACAATCGATATCATGAGCGATAATTCTCTGCTCAATTTTATTAAGCTGTACCAGCTCTTCTCTGATTTCATTGGCTTCCACTTCCGGAAAATATTGAAATCCCATATCACCAATGGCAAAGCCAATATCTGATGGCGCTACATGGATAAGGTAAATTCTGCCGTTAAGCTGTTTTGCAAATTTTATGGCACCGTCTACCAATTGGTCTGTCTTGTCCCCAAAATCTACGGGTACTACAATATTTATCATAACCTCTAATTTTGTTACCTAAAGATAGTGAAAATTTGCCAAACTCTGATGTTAAATACTTATAATATTCGGATATCAAGGATTTTTTCCTCTTCGAGATAAGCCTCCAGAATATCATTTTCTTCTACCTTTCCAACTCCTTTTGGAGTTCCTGTGAAAATAAGGTCACCTACTCTTAATGTAAAATACTGAGAAGCGAAGGCAATAATTTCATCAAAATTGAACATCATATCTTTTGTATTGCCATCCTGTACCTTCTCCTTGTTCTTCAACAATGAAAACTGAAGGCTCTCAAGGCTGAAGTTCTCCTTTTTGAAGAAACTGCTTACTACGGCAGAACCGTCAAAACCTTTAGCAAGCTCCCATGGAAGCCCTTTTGATTTTAGCTCACTCTGAAGATCTCTCGCTGTGAAATCTATTCCCAGGCCTATTTCTTCATAATGCTTATTAGCCGTTTCTTTCTGAATATATTTTCCTCCCTTGGAAATTTTTAATACCACTTCAAGCTCGTAGTGAATATCATTTGAGAATTCAGGGATGTAGAAGTCATTTCCCTTTAGAACTGCTGTATCCGGTTTCATAAAAATAACAGGATTCTCAGGAATTTCATTTCCTAATTCTTTTGCGTGTTCGCTATAGTTTCTTCCTATGCAGATGATTTTCATAATTCTTTGAATATTTTAAACCTGATTTGATACTTATAGTAGGATCAGGGAGTCATTTTAACGCTTAAATTCATTACCACAGTAATAACAGTGATATAGGTTGGCCGGAATTTTTACGGGTAATCCCAAAAACAGTACACTGATCCCGAATATTCCACCAAGCCTTTCATCCTGGTAGATATGATTGGAACCACATTTCGGGCAGACAAAATCAAACTCAGGATTTTCAATGGTGTGTTCTACTTCCAGCGAATATTGTTCATTGTCTTTATAATCCTGCAATACCTCTTTGGCTTTCTCAAGATCTTCTTCAAAAACCTGAAGCTGTATCCCGCCTACAGCCTGCGACAGAAGCCAATCCGACTGGATAAGCTGTTCATTTGCAATGAAGCTGTTGATATCGTTTTCAGCCAATATCTGTTTGTCCCTGTTAGCTTCAAGGGCAGTTTCATAAAATTTAAAACGAACCAGATCAGACATATTTAAAATCTGCTTGAGAGTTGAATTTTTGTGAAAATTTTCTTCGTATACAACGGAAAGTCAGCATTCTGAAGCCATCCGAAATATCCTAAATCTTTTTGAAACACTGCTTTCACACCCTGGCCTTTATATTTTCCAAAGTTGAAAACTTCTTCCATTTTTTCATTATATCCGATAAATCCGGCAAGATCTGCATTCTTATTATGGAATGTAAATTCACTTAATGGCGCAATTTCATTCGGGATATCATCATATTTTCCTACTTGTGCATCCAGAACCTCAAAGGTTGCCATTACATCAGCCTCTGCAGAATGGGCGTTTTCCAGTGTTTTACCGCAGTAAAACTGGTAAGCCGCTCCTAAATTTCTAGGTTCTTTCTTATGGAAAATAGTCTGTGCATCTACCAATCTGAATTTACTCAGATCAAAATCCATTCCTACTCTTAAAAGCTCTTCAGCCAAAAGCGGAACATCAAATCTGTTGGAATTAAATCCTCCAAGATCACTTCCGGTAATCATTTCCATAATTTTAGAAGCAATATCTCTGAAGGTAGGTGCATCTTTTACATCCTCATCATAAATTCCGTGGATCTCACTGCTTTCTTTAGGAATAAGCATTTCCGGGTTGACACGCCATGTTTTGCTTTCTCTGGAAGCATCAGGATTTACTTTTAAGATGCAGATTTCAACAATTCTGTCTTTTCCGATGTTGGTTCCTGTTGTTTCAAGGTCAAAAATACAAAGTGGTTTATAGAGTTTTAAATTCATGTTGATCATTAATAATTTGAAAATGTGTTTTACTTAAAATAAGATGATAAAACCTTATGTAAATTCTTTAATTTCTATTTTAACTGTCTCTGAAAAACAAGAGACACCAATATATAATAAATAACAAGCATCGGAATTCCTACCACCTGAAATAGGGCAAGAATAGCAATACCTCCTACCAGTAATACAACTTTAGGATAATTGTCTTTTAATTGTTTGGATTTGAATTTCATAGCCATCATCTTTATCGGGCTGATCAGAAACCATGACGTAAGAAGCGTCAGCAAGATCAGCAAGAGTTCATTATCGAACAAAAAGCTAAAAGTTCCGGTTTCTTTAAAAGCATAATAAAGACCAAACAATAAAACAGTGTTGGTTGGCGTATTCAATCCTTTGAAATAATAACGCTGCTCTTCATCAAGGTTAAAGATAGCAAGTCTCAGGCAGGAAAACACCGTAACGATCAATCCGAGATATTTAATTTCAAACGGAAAGTGAATCCCAAGAAGCTCAGCACCAAACGGTTCAAGAGCTTTATACATAGTAAGTCCCGGAATGACACCAAAGCTTACCATATCCGCAAGAGAATCCAGCTGAAGTCCCAGATTGGAATTTGATTTTAAAGCTCTGGCTACAAAGCCGTCGAAAAAATCGAAAATAGCAGAGAGAATAAGACAGATTGCCGTAGTCTGATAATCTCCTAAAATTAGATGTATTGCTCCTACACAGCCTGCAAATAAGTTAGCCAGGGTTAAGGCGTTGGCCAGATTATTCTTTATAAAATTCATAACCACAAAATTACAGTTTTTAAAAATTCTAACTCAAAATAATCTGCACTAAAAAATGCATTAAAGTGATTTTGATGTAAATTTGCCCCATGAAATTTTTAAAAGGATTTAGAAAACAGGAAGTTCTGGCATTAGTTTACAGGATTTTTTTAGCCTATGTTTTTTATCAGATTGCCAGGCTTTTATTCTGGTATTTTAATAAAGATCTGATTAAAGTTGACTCTGTTTCAGAATACATAAAGCTGGCCTTCCATGGTACAGCTTTCGATACCACTGCTATTTTATACGTCAATGCATTATTTATACTTCTTAGTTTATTGCCTTTGGTGATTAATACAAAAAAAATCTTTCAGAAAATACTTTTCTGGCTGTATTTTATCACGAACGGGATCGCTTATGCGATGAATTTCGGGGATTTTATTTACTATAAATTTGCACAGGCAAGGCTTACCTCTGCCGTATTTCAGGTGGCTGAACATGAGTCCAACGTCTCTCAAACGCTGATGATCTCTGTGGGAGAGCATCCTTTTGTGCTGATTTGGTTTATTGTTTTAATGGGATTGTGGGTTTTCCTTTACAAAAGAGTAAAAGTGGAGGAGGCGAAGCCTTTGAAATTAGTTCCTTATTTTATTACTTCCATTGTTACGTTGTGTATCACTGCGGTATTGGTTGTAGGAGGAATAAGAGGAGATTTCAAACACAGTACAAGGCCTATTAATATGGTAGATGCTACCCGTTTTGTTACCAATCCACTGCAGGGAAATATGGTGCTCAACAGTACATTTTCCTTTTTCAGGACTTTAAATACCAATAATTTTAAGGAAGTTCATTTCGTAGATGAAAAATATATTGAAGAAAATGTACAGCCTTATAAAGTATATGACAGAAAAGTGGATAACCGTCCCAATATTGTTATTTTCATTGTAGAATCTTTTGGAAGAGAATATTCCGGAGCGTTCAATAAAGATAAAAATATTAAAGATTACGTTTCTTACACTCCGTTTATGGACAGCCTGGCTGGCCAGAGTTTGATATTCCCCAATACTTTTGCGAATGGAAGACAGTCAATTCATGGGATGAGCAGCGTATTGGCCGGAATTCCGAGTCTTACGGATGCATTTACTGGATCACCTTATTCCAACCAGAAAATTCAGTCTATTGTGTCTGTTTGTAATGATCTTGGATATGATACTTCTTTTTATCACGGGGCCCCGAATGGTTCCATGGGCTTCCTTGGATTTGGAAATATTTTAGGCTTTAAACACTATTTCGGAAAAACAGAATACAACCATGATGAAGATTTCGATGGAATGTGGGCCATATGGGATGAACCTTTCCTTCAGTATTTTGCTAAGAATGTAGGAAAGAAGCAACCTTTTATGACTACCGTATTTACGGCATCATCACATCACCCTTTTAAAATTCCTGAAAAATATAACGGTAAATTTAAAAAAGGAAAGATTGAAATCCATGAGCCGATACAGTATACGGATTATGCCATTAAACAATATTTTGAAACGGCTAAAAAGCAGCCTTGGTATAACAATACCATCTTTGTTTTCACCGGAGATCATACCAATCAGGTGTATTATCCGGAGTACGAAAGAGCGATGAACCGTTATGCCGTTCCATTGGTTTTCTATTCTCCGAATCCTGCTTATCAGTTGAAAGGTGTAAGCCAGGAGATCGCACAACAGGCAGACATATATCCTACATTGGCTGATCTTATCGGGTATAACAAACCTATCAGAAGCTGGGGAAGAAGTCTGGTAAGTGAAAAAAAGTATCCTTTTATCGTTGTAAATTCAGATGGAAGTACGGATCAGTTTATGATCGGGAATTACATTTATCGCTTTGACGGAAAAGAAATTATCGGTGTGTATGATAAATCTGACCTGAGTCTTGAAAAAAATATACTCAATGAGGCTAAAAATGCTGAAGTAGAGCAGGGGAAGAAAACCGCAAAAGCATGGTATCAGGACTATATGGATAGAGTGATTAACAGGAAGCTTTATTAAAAACGGTTAGCTGGGGACGGGTTTTTCTGCTTTTCTTTATCTCTTTATGCTTTGTATAATAAAAGTTTTTGTTCGTTGAAAATTAATTTATATTTTTAACAATACGTAGATAAGAATATTGTATTAAAATTAAAACTATAAGAAATATGAAAAAAATATTGTTAACGTTCGCGCTTTCTCTATGTGGTGTACTTACATTTGCACAGATAGAAGGCAAGTGGAAAACAATAGATGATGAGACAAAACAGGCAAAATCTATTGTTGAAGTATTCAAAAAGTCAGACGGGAAATATTATGGGAAAGTTTCTCAGTTATTAATAAAACCAGCTGATCCCAACTGTACACTTTGTAAAGATGACAGAAAGGGGAAGCCAATTGTAGGATTGGAGATCATCAGAGGATTGAAAAAAGACGGTGATGAGTTTACCGGAGGAACAATTACAGACCCTAAAACGGGGAAAACTTACAAGTGTACCATTACAAGAAGCGGAGATAAGCTGAACGTAAGAGGTTACTTAGGATTATCTCTATTAGGAAGAACCCAGGTTTGGGAAAAAATGAATTAATTTAAGTTTAAATAGAATTTTAAATGACATTTCAGAAATGAGGTGTCATTTTTTGTATAGATAGGAATTTCTTCAGTACCTTCTAAAAAATTACAAAGAACTGAGTCTACAGGAGAAAAATCAGTTTTAAATAAAATTAATAAAAAGACTTCTCGCTTAAATGAAGAGTCTTTTTATGATGTGTATAATAAAAAATCACTATTTTTGTAGTCTAAATTTTTCGAATAAATATGGCAGAATATACTTTTCGTGAGGTAATTGCACAGGCAATGAGCGAGGAAATGCGTAAAGACGAATCCATCTTTTTAATGGGGGAGGAAGTTGCAGAATACAATGGTGCTTATAAAGCTTCAAAAGGAATGCTGGATGAGTTTGGTCCTAAAAGAGTAATCGATACCCCAATTGCAGAACTTGGTTTTACGGGAATTGCTGTTGGTGCTGCGATGAATGGTAACAGACCAATTGTAGAGTATATGACCTTCAATTTCTCATTGGTAGGAATTGATCAGATTATCAATAATGCTGCAAAAATCCGCCAGATGAGTGGTGGTCAATGGAACTGTCCGATTGTTTTCCGTGGACCTACAGCTTCTGCAGGACAATTGGGAGCTACCCATTCTCAGGCTTTTGAGAACTGGTTTGCCAACATTCCTGGCCTTAAAGTAGTGGTTCCTTCAAATCCTTACGATGCGAAAGGGTTGTTGAAAACAGCAATTCAGGATAATGATCCGGTTATTTTCATGGAATCTGAGCAGATGTATGGAGATAAAATGGAAATTCCTGAAGAAGAATACTACTTACCATTAGGAAAAGCAGATATCAAGAGAGAAGGTACAGACGTTACTTTGGTTTCTTTTGGTAAAATCATGAAGCTGGCTTTACAGGCTGCTGAAGATATGGCTAAAGAAGGAATCTCTGTAGAAGTTATTGACCTTAGAACAGTTCGTCCTCTTGATTTTGATACTATTCTGGCATCAGTGAAGAAAACAAACAGATTGGTTATTTTGGAAGAGGCTTGGCCATTTGCGTCTATATCTTCTGAAATTACTTATATGGTACAGCAAAAAGCATTCGACTATTTAGATGCTCCTATCAAGAGAATTACAACTCCTGATGCACCTGCACCTTACTCTGCAGCATTATTTGCAGAATGGTTCCCTAAACTTGAAAAAGTAAAAGAGGAAATTAAAAAAGCGATGTACGTAAAATAGTTATAGAGAAAAACTTCCGAAAGGAAGTTTTTTCATTTATTATATTCATGAAGAAAAATTCTTGACGTCATAAAATTAGTATAAATTTGCGCCTTTAAAATAAATTAAGCTGATATGGCAGAAGTTACAGAAGATGGTTACCACTTCGATATAAAGAAACTTTCCTTTATAGGAGTTTTAGTGTCTCTAGGAATTGTTTTTGGAGATATTGGGACCTCTCCGCTTTACGTAATGAAAGCAATTGTGAATGCAAGGTCAGGGAGTAGCAATATGCCTTTCAATGAATACATAGAGGGAGCTCTTTCCTGTATTATTTGGACGCTTACCCTGCAGACCACGATAAAATACGTGATCATTGCTCTAAGAGCAGATAATAAAGGTGAAGGAGGTATTCTGGCTTTGTTTTCATTAGTAAGAAACCTTAAGAAAGGATGGCTGTATCTCATTGCCATTGTAGGAGCCGCCGCTCTTATTGCAGACGGGGTCATTACGCCATCACTTACCGTAATGTCGGCGATTGAAGGTCTTGAAATTTATAACCCTCACACCCCTGTTGTTCCTATCACGATTGGAATTCTGATTGTAATTTTTGTGGTACAGCAATTCGGGACCAGCTTTATCGGGAAGTTTTTTGGCCCTGTAATGGTTGTATGGTTCCTGGTATTAGGAGGTTTGGGAGTTATGCATTTAAGTGAGAATTTTGAGATCCTAAGATCTTTCAATCCTTACTATGCTTACAAGCTTATTGTCAACTCACCAAGTGCTATCGTTATTTTAGGAGCTGTTTTCCTTTGTACAACGGGAGCAGAAGCACTTTATTCAGACTTAGGACACTGCGGTGCAAAAAATATCAGAGTAAGCTGGGGATTTGTAAAAATCATGCTTATTCTAAACTATCTTGGACAGGGAGCATGGCTTTTGACTAATTACAACAAACCTGGATTCTCCGTAGTAAACCCGTTCTTTGGAATTATGGAAGAATGGATGATCATTCCGGGAGTAATTTTGGCAACAGCTGCTGCAATTATTGCCAGCCAGGCATTGATTACAGGTTCTTTCACCATCTTCTCAGAAGCAATGTCTCTTAACCTGTGGCCCAATCAAAAAATTGATTACCCTTCCGGAGTTAAAGGACAGATGTATATCCCAAGAATCAACTGGGGACTTCTTATTCTGTGTATCATTGTCGTTCTGCATTTCAGGGAATCCGGAAAAATGGAAGCCGCTTATGGACTTTCCATTACAGTGACGATGCTGATGACAACAATTCTGCTCGTGTTCTGGCTATTGAAACAAAGAGTGAGCAAAATATTGATTTTATTCTTTGCGTTTGTTTATATGGCTATTGAACTAGGTTTCTTCAGTGCCAACATCATCAAATTCATGGAAGGAGGATGGATTACAGTGGTTTTAGCTGGTTCTATCGGGCTTTCTATGTATGCATGGTATAACGGACGATTGATTAAAACAAGATTTATCCAGTTTGTGAAAATAGAAAAATATGTGTCTATCCTTAAAGACATGAAACTGGATGAAACCATTCCGAAATATGCTACCAACTTGGCTTACCTGAGCAGAGCAAAAAGAAATGATGAAGTAGAATCAAAAATTATCTATTCCATCATCAAAAAACAGCCGAAAAGAGCAGATCATTATTTTATCCTGAGTATTGTAAACCAGGAAGATCCATATACTTTCAAATATACGGTTGATGAAATTCTTCCGGGAACAGTTTATAAAATCAACTTCCTTTTAGGATTTAAAGTAGACCGAAGAATCAATGACTATTTCAATATGGTTCTTAAAGATTTAATGGCTGACGGAACCATTCCTTCAAGAAGCAGCCACCCTTCTTTAAGATCTCATGAAATACCGCCGGATCTTAAATATGTAATCATAGATAATACTTATATCAACGATATCCTTTTAACTGTTAAGCAAAAGATTATTCTTAACATTTATAACTTTGTGAAGTATATCGGAAGTGATGACTTTAAGGCCTGGGGAGTATCTTCTCATAACGTTGAAGTAGAATCTGCACCTATTACAGAACTTACGGTTTATGATAATAAGATTGAGCAGTCGGGGTACTTCCGTCACAACTCTTAGTCTTCTGGCGTTGAACCATACTATCTATTTAAATAAAATTCAATAAATTTGTAGATAATTTTTTTAATGGATACAGTACAAAAAGAAAAAAATATAGCTTTGATCAAGGATGTTTTGAGAAACTACTTATTAGAAAAAGGGTTCAGAAACACACCTGAAAGATATACGATATTAGAAGAGATTTATAATATGGATCATCACTTCAACGTTGATGATCTGTATCTTCTGATGATGCAGAAGAAATATCATGTTTCCAAAGCAACGATTTACAACACTATTGAGATTTTCCTTGATGCAGGTTTGATCCGTAAGCATCAGTTCGGAGAAAAGACATTGACCTCTTCATCTTATGAGAAGTCTTATTTTGACAAACAGCATGACCACCTGGTGATCTACAAAAAAGACTCTGATAAAGAGATTGAAGAAATTATTGAATTCTGCGACCCAAGAATCCAAGGAATCAAAGAAGCCATTGAAGAAGCATTTGGCGTAAAAATTGATTCTCATTCGCTATATTTCTATGGCACTAAGAATGACTAATTAATGAGAATAATCCTTTTTCTGCTAATCTTTATTTCTACGCTCAACTTTGCGCAGGATAAAACTCCTGTGAAGAGAGATCCTTATTTGCAGGCTCCTTCACCGGCTCAGCCCAAACAGATGAGACCTGAAGATAAAGTAAAGATCATCCATGCGGACGAGATCAAGAAAGACCCTGAAAAGTACGACGGAAACCAGTATTTTACCGGTCATGTTCAGATTGAACATCAGGGCTCCATTCTTACCGCAGATGAAGTTGTCCTGTATAATGAAGAAAACTTTGTAAAAGCAATAGGTAATACAAGGCTTCAAAATACAGATGGCTCAGTAATTACAGCAGGAGAAATGGAATACGATGCCAATACCCAAAAAGGTGTTGCCAGAAAAAACGTGGTCTTAACCGACCCTAAACAAACCATAAAGACAGATATTCTGTATTACGACAGACTGGCTAACCAGGCTTATTTTAATACAGGAGGAACTATTTCTGATGGTCAGAATGTAACCTATGCCAAAGTGGGAACTTACTTCCTCAATACAAGAGTTGTTGATCTTACCGGAAATGTAAAGATCGAAACACCTCAGTATATTATAGATGGTCCCAACATCAAGCAGAATCAGAATACTAAAATTGCAGATTTTAATGGTCCTACAACCATTACCAGCAAAACCAATCCCCGAAACAGAATCTATACTGAAAGAGGAACCTATAAAATGGATTCCAAGGAGGCTTATCTAACCAAAAACTCCAGGATCTTTTATAATGAGAAAATCCTTACCGGTGATGATATGTACTACAATCAGATTTCCGGATTTGGTAAGGCAACAGGAAATGTAACCCTTGATGATCCAAAAGAAAGAAGATATATAAAAGGAGGGTATGGAGAGATTTTTGAGAAAAAAGATTCTGCAATGATGACGAAAAACCCTTATGCCGTAAAAGTGATGGAAAAAGATTCCATTTATTTTGCTGCAGAAAAAATTATCTCTTATCAAAAACCGGATTCATTGGATATTAAAGTAAAGAAAAGCTATCTCAGAGCCTTTAAAAAAGCCCGTATTTATAAATCCAATGCACAGGGAAGAGCAGATTCTATTGCTTTCAATGAAACAGATGGAATCATGCATATGTATACAAGTCCGATTCTGTGGAGCGGTGAAAAACAGGTTACAGGTGATAAAGTAGAAGCTTACTTTAATACCAAGACAGAAGATATAGACTCATTAAAAGTAATCGGAAATGCCTTTGCCATCAGTAAAGTTGATTCACTCAATCTAAAAGATGAATTCAACCAGGTAAAAGGAAAATTCATGACGGTTTACTATGAGAAAAATGATATTAAAGAAGCCAGAGTCGTTGGAAATGCTCAGTCTATTGTCTATGTAGATGATACCGATCAGGAAACCAAAAAACCGGAAAGAATAGGAATTACCCTTTCTACCTGCGGAATTATCGGAGCATTGTTTGAAGAAAGAGCTCTGCAGATTATTTCATGCAGTATTGGAGCAAATTCAGACACCTATCCGATGAGCAAAATAGAACCTGCACGAAGGAAGTTCCCCGATTTTAACTGGAATACGAAAGACCGGATCCGGAAATGGCAGGATATCCTTGTAGACAGCCCGAACAACGAGGAAATACAATATACCGCTGATAGCGAACTCTTCGATAAAGCTCAGAAAGCAATTGATGATGAAAAAGCCAAAGAAGAAGCTAAAAAGCCGAAAAGAACCAGAAAATAATATAAAAGACCAGTACTCACTGGTCTTTTTTTTGTGGATTAATTTTAGCCTTTAATGAATCTTTTATAGCTTTGCTGAAATTTTGGAGACAATGGAAATGCATAAAGATTTTTTTATATATCAGGCTCAAACCACAAAATTTGCGGCAGGTTTTGAAGTTGAAAAAGCAGAAGGAAGCTATATTTACGGTACAGACGGAAAAAAATACCTTGACTTTGTAGCAGGAGTTTCTGCCAATACGCTGGGACATTCACATCCTAAGATCGTAAATGCGATCAAAGAACAGGCAGATAAATATCTTCACGTAATGGTGTATGGCGAATATGCCCAGGAAAAGCCAGTAGCTTTATGCAGGCTGCTTGCAGAAGCTACTCCGGAGCCTTTAGAAGTTACCTACCTTGTAAACAGTGGTGCCGAGGCCATTGACGGAAGTCTGAAGCTGGCAAAACGATATACGGGCAGAGAAGAAATTGTTTCCTTTAAAGACTCTTATCACGGAAATACCCATGGTGCTTTGAGTGTTTCAGGAAATGAAACCCATAAAAGAGAATTTCGTCCCTTATTGCCGATGGTTTCTTTCATTGAATTTAACAATGAAAAAGACCTCGATAAGATCACAGAGAAAACAGCTTGTGTTATCCTTGAGACCATTCAAGGGGCAGCAGGATTTCTGGTTCCTGATAAAGACTATCTGATCAAACTGAAGAGAAGATGTGAAGAAGTGGGAGCGCTTTTGATTTTAGATGAAATCCAACCCGGATTTGGAAGAACAGGAAAGTTATTTTCTTTTGAACACTTTGGAATTGTTCCGGATATCCTGGTAATGGGTAAAGGAATGGGAGGAGGAGTTCCTGTAGGAGCTTTTATGAGTTCCAGAGAAATCATGGAAAGCTTATCACATTCACCAAAGCTTGGTCATATTACTACTTTTGGAGGAAACCCGTTGATTGCAGCCGCAAGTTACGCTACTTTAAAAGAAGTGCTGGACAGTGGGCTGATGAATGAAGTGGAAGAAAAAGAAAAACTGTTCAGAGAACTTTTAGTTCACCCTAAAATTAAAAATATCAATGGTAAAGGTCTAATGCTTGCCGTGAATCTCGGAACACCGGAATATACACTCGAAGTGGCAAAAAAATGTATGGAAAAAGGGCTTATTGTTTTCTGGCAGCTGTACAGAAATGAATACCTGAGAATTTCTCCGCCTCTTACATTATCTAAAGATGAAATCAAAGAAGGATGTCAGATTATTCTTGATATCCTGAACGAAAATTAAAGATAAAATCTCTCCGGAAAGGAGAGATTTTTTTATGCTTTACATGATAGTTTTAGCCATTAAAAATTAATAGAATAGGGATTTAAATCCCGTGATAAATATCATACAGATTCTATAAAAAAGTAATTGTTTTTTTGCGTAATAAAAAAATTAATTTATATATTGCGGGACGATAAAACAAAGATTATATGGCGAAACATAAAGTCCATTACGAATTTCCAATGCACTGTTTATCAGAGATTTTATATGAATATCTGGCGACTGCAGAGGGATTGTCTGAATGGTTTGCGGATGAGGTAACAGAGAAAGGCGATGATTTCTTTTTTAGCTGGGGTGGAGGACCTGCTGAGAAGGCCACTTTGATCAGATATAAGCCTGAAGGTTTCGTGCGTTTCAGATGGGAAGAAGATGAAGGAACAAAAAATTTCTTTGAAATGACAATCACAATTGATGATATTACAGAAGATCTTGCTTTAAATATTACAGACTTCTGTGAAGAAGGTGATGAAGAGGAAAATGCAATGTATTGGGAAAATCTTATCGAAAACCTGAGAATAAAACTAGGTGCGGCATAATACCGGGCTATATTAAATGATAAAACTGATGAACGATTTATCGTTCATTATTTTTTTGTAAATAAATCACATCAAAAATTGGAAAATCAATATTTTACATCAGACGAGTTAAATGTAAAGAACAGAGCCTTCCTTTGGGGCGACTCAGTGAAAGTTTCTTTCTTTGTAAGAAATGGTGGATTGATCATGGACGAAGAATGCTATTTTTTCCTGATGGCTTCCATGAGAAAGATGAGAATGAATATTCCTTTAACGTACACTCTGGAGTTTTTCCAGACTCTTTTTCAAAAAGAAATTATTGAAGGTAAAGGAGTAAAGAACGGAATTATCAATTTCCAGGTGTTCAGGAATAATGACGGCGTAACATTGGCAAAATCTTCTGTTTCCTATTTTTACGAAGTTTCAGAAATGGCGGATGTGCTGTCAGTTCATCAAAGACCTTTAGAATTGGATTTGATTAAAGAAATTAACGTTAATAACAACCTTCTGAGCAATATCAGAGTTCACTGCCCGGAAAATATCTACGGAGCGATCTATGCCCAGGAAAACGACCTTGATGACGTTATTCTTCTTAACCCCAACAAAAGGATAGCACGTACTACTGCCGGAAATCTTCTTTTTTTAGAAGGGGATGTTATTAAAGTACCCAAGCAGACTGAAGGAGCTTACATTTCTCCTTTGATGGAAAACTTTGTTACTTTTTTACATAAAAATAACCTTGCTGATATTCAGGAACACGAAATTATCGCATTTGAATCTCAGAAAGCTGAAGAAATTTTAATGATTTCTGAAGAAAAAGGTATATTTTCTGTAGGTAAGATTAGAAATAAGACTTTTGAAAACTCCCGCTTCTCAGAATTAGTAGAAAACTGGAAGAAAAGTTTTAATCAATAAAAATTGACAAACCCGGTAAACAACAAAGTTCCAGAAGTCCTTTACCGGGTTTTATTCTGAGTAAATCAGAAATTGTTTATTTTATTTAGTATTCGTTGATGATTTCAACAAATTTCTGTGCGATTTCTTTCTGCCCTTTTTCACTTGTTATATAATTTCTGTTTTCAGAATTATTGATGAATCCAAGTTCTACCAATACGGCAGGGGCTTTAGTTTCTCTTAAAATATGAAGATTGCTCTCCGATATTTTACGGGCATTGAATTTCTTATAAATTTTTCCCGCAAGTTCCTTTGAAACATCAGAATTTTGAACATACACCTCAAAACCGTTATCAGATCTCTCTTGTTCAGGAGAGGAGTTGACATGGAGTGAAATGACCATTTCAGGATTAAGTTTATTGATTTGAGCTGTTCTTTCAGAAAGTGAAGGATACGTGTCAGAATCCCTTGTCAGAATAATTTCATATTTATCCTGGCTTTCATTGATCTTCTGGATTTCCTTCGCAACACTTAACGATATATTTTTTTCACGAATTTCACCATGCGTAGCCCCAAAATCATTTCCGCCATGACCGGCATCTATGACAATATATTTTTTGTTAATGGGAGTAAATGATAAAAATGCGGTAGAAAATATTGATAAAGCAAGTAATGTAATACCTTTCATATCAGTGATTTTAGTTTTTCAAAGAACGGAAAAACTTTCTTTAAAATTGGTTAAAGGAATCTTAAAGTTTGTTAATTGTCTGATTGACATGAAAATAGTACATTAATTCAGTGAAATGTCTTCAGGAGAATTGGCCCAAAGAAGAAATTCACCACCAAGATTCTGCATAATAGATTTCCAGAGAGTTTGATCGTTTGGAAGCGTATAGTCCAGATTATACACATCTACTACCGTCCACATTTTTCTTTGAACTTCAGTGTCAAGCTGACCCGGAGACCATCCGGAATACCCTGAAAATATTTTGATGTGCTCAATATCCAGTTCGCTGCTCAAAACAGCATTGATGATACGTTCAATATCTTCTGTAAGATAATATTCATCTGTGATGTCTGTATAGATCTCAGTAACCCTTTTACCTTTTACAATAAAAAACACTTTGTCGTTCTCTACAGGACCTCCGTCATACACCTCAATTTTAAAGTCAAAAAAATCTTTGAACTTGCTGCTCATCTGGCTGTTCTTTTTATTCAGGATCAAACCAAATGCACCACTTTCGTTATGTTCAATAACCAGCACTACCGATCTTGAAAAAATATCGCCGGAAATGTCAGGTGTCGAGATTAATATTTTACCTTTGTATGAGTGATTCATACTCAAATTTAATAAAAAATATTTATGGAAAACCTGCACGACAAAAGAAAAGTGTACGAGAAATCCCAACTTATTGAAAGTGAGATAAAACAAAATCCAATTGAGCAGTTCAGAGACTGGTTTTTGGAGGCCAGTGAGAGCCCAATGATCTCAGAATCCAATGCTATGGCTGTTTCTACAGTAGAGGAAGACGGGTGTCCGAGAACAAGAATGGTGCTTCTTAAAGCATATACCCATGAAGGATTTATTTTTTATACCAACTATAACAGCCGAAAGGGAAAAGCAATAGAAAACAATCATAAAGCATGTCTGCATTTCTTCTGGCCTAATCTTGAAAGGCAGATCATCATTAAAGCAGATCTTGAGAAGCTGGCAGAAAACTTAAGTGATGGTTATTTCCACTCAAGACCTAAAGGAAGTCAGTTGGGAGCTGTAGTTTCTCCACAGAGCGAGGTGATTCCGAACAGAGAGTTTTTGGAAGATAAATTAAAAGAACTGGAAAAGGAATATGAGAATATTGAAGTTCCAAGACCTGCCAATTGGGGTGGATATCTGGCAAGACCTTATGAGATTGAATTCTGGCAGGGCAGACCCAACCGTCTTCATGACAGAATTATTTACCAGCTGGAAGATCTGGACTGGAAGATTTCAAGACTGGCTCCTTAGATGAGGAATTAGAGAAGCTAGAAATTAGAAGTTAATGATAATCGTTTTATTATAAAAGGAATACTGAAAATATAAAACTTTGTACTATCAATAGAAGCGGGCTTTAGCCCGCTTATTTATTTGCAATAATATCGGCTTTAGCCGAAACTTAATAATTCTTAACCACTTAAAAACTTCTTAATGGTTTAATTTCTCTATTATTTAAAAATAAAAAAAGGCTATTTCTAAGAAACAGCCCTTGAATTTTTTTAATCTGAATGATTATTTTTTCTTAGCACCTGAAACTGCATTTGATAAATCAGCTCCAGCTTTAAATTTAGCAACTTTTTTAGCAGCGATCTTGATCGGTTTTTTAGTTGCAGGGTTAATCCCTTGTCTAGCAGCTCTCTCAGCTACTGAGAAAGTACCGAAACCTACTAAAGACACTTTTCCGTCTTTTTTCTTTAATGTAGTAGTTACGTTACCAATGAAAGATTCTAAAGCAGCTTTTGCTGCAACTTTAGTGATACCTGCATCTTTAGCGATTGCGTCGATTAATTCAGACTTGTTCATAATTTTTAATATTAAAGTTAGTTCGTAATTATAGCAAATATAATACTATTTTCTAATTGTGCAATTTTTTTATTAAAACTTGTAAAATTTTTTTGCTTTTCGGTGAAATCAGTTAAAATATGATAATTCCACTTTTTACAGAAAATCTACGTTACAGGTTACTAAAATCATGCCAAATGCTTATGCTTATTGACTTTAGCAAAAAGTTAATATTATTTTTCGTATTTATTAAATCCTAAATTCTGTATAAACAATTAATTTTTTTGACCATATGATTATTAAATCTATAAGTAATTTTCGGAATCCTTGTGTTCTGTGAAATTAAACGCCTGTGTTTGTGGGAGTTTTTAAATGATACTAAAGACCTGATTTATTAATTTTTATTAATAAATTTGCAACATGCTAATAGAAGTTTTCAAGTCTAAGATTCATAGGGTGAGAGTAACTGCCTCTGACCTTAATTATATAGGAAGTATAACAATAGATGAAGATCTTATTGAAGCTGCCGGTCTGGTAGTGGGAGAAAGGGTCTATATTGTGAATGTGAACAACGGAGAACGTTTTGACACGTACGTTATCAAAGGAAAAAGAAAATCCGGAGAAGTATGTCTGAACGGGCCTGCGGCAAGAAAAGTACAGAAAGATGATATTATCATTGTTATTGCTTATGCGCAGATGACCCCGGAAGAGGCTAAAGACTTCCAGCCAAAGATCGTTTTCCCGGATGAAAAAACAAATCTTCTTACCTAGTACATGGAGAAAACATCAAAAAGTCCGGTAAAATCAATATTAACAATAGTAATATCGCTTGCTTTTGCAGGCTTTTTTTTATGGCTTGCCTTAAGAGGTCTTGATTTTAAAGTCATTCAGAAGTCACTGGCAAAAGCGAATTATCTTTGGGTACTGTTTGCATCTGTATTTGGTCTTCTTGCGTATTGGTTCAGGGCCATTCGCTGGAATCTGATGCTGGAACCCATGGGATACAAAATTTCAAACTCCAATTCTCTTTGGTCTATATCATTCGGATATCTGATGAACCTTACCATTCCGAGGAGTGGTGAAGTGGCAAGAGCTACGGCTTTGTATGGGGTAGAAAAAGTACCTGTGGACAAGTCTTTTGGAACGATCATTCTGGAAAGGGTGGTAGATCTGATATGTATGCTCGGTTTCTTGGGATTGACATTATTGTTTAAATACGATGCAATTCTGTCGTTCTATAAAAATTCCGGAATCAATATGAATCCTAATAAGATTGTATTGGTCCTTTCAATTCTGATTGCAGGAACCGTTTTATTTTTTGTATTCAAGAAGAAACTTTCAGGAATTCCCTTTTTAGGAAAAATTGTCAATTTTATTGATGGGATTTTCCAGGGGATCACTTCCATTTTTAAATTAAAAGAAAAGGGAAAATTCATTCTTTATACATTAGGAATCTGGATTTGTTATTATTTAGCGGCTTATCTGGTTTGCTTTGCACTTCCGGAAACATCTGCATTTACCTTTGCAGACGGTTTCTTTATTATCGTAGTAGGAACATTGGGAATGATTATTCCTGCCAGTGGAGGTATTGGGGCTTATAACCTTGCGATGAAGTATGGCTTTATGGCGCTTTTTATATCCGTAGGAAAAAGTGCTGATTTCGGTGGGGAAATGGGATTGACGTATTCCTTTATTTCTTTACCGCTGCAGATTGTGATCATGCTGGTGATGGGACTGATTTCCATTCCTATGCTGGCCAAAGCAAGAAATGCTGCCGTTTCCAACAAGGATTTTGAAAATTAATTTAATACTCTTTTGTACAATACAAGGTTCAATTTTTTAATTGGACCTTTTTTATGGTGATGGGTGACTTAAGCAGCTTTAATTGCGTTCTAGAGATCATTTTTTCATAAATAAATTTGGTCAGTTCATAAATCACTTCTATCTTAATGCGAAAAATAATCATAATATAAAACACTATGGCAATTAATCTACAGAAAGGGCAAAAGATCGAGATAGGATTGACGAAAATGACGATTGGATTAGGCTGGGATCCCAACGAAGGAACCGGCTATGATTTTGACCTTGATGCTTCTGCAATCATGATTGATTCTGACAGAAAATTGGTAAGCGAAGAATATTTTGTTTTTTACAATAACCTGAATTCTCCGGACGGAGCTCTTACCCATACAGGAGATGATCCCAGTGGTAAAAACAGTGATGGTGACGATGATGAAGCCATCGTAATAGACCTTGATAAAGTAGATTCAAGGGTAGAAGAAATTCTTTTCGTAGTCACTATAGAAGATTTTGAAAGAAGAAGACAGAATTTCGGACAGGTAAGAAACTCTTATATCCGGGTTGTTGATAATCATTCAAACCAGGAAATTGCAAAATATGAGCTAGATGAAGATTTTTCTATTGAAACCGGTGTAGAGTTCGGAAGGCTGTACAAGAGAAACGGAAGCTGGAAATTTGAAGCTTCAGGAATAGGATACAGAGCAGATCTTGGTTTCTTTCTAGAGAAATACTACAAAGGACAAATTATCAAATAAAATCATCAAATACACAAAACTATAACTATGGCAATTAATTTACAGAAAGGACAAACGATAGATTTAAGAAAGAATGACCGCGGAGAAAGCGTTTATGATCTTTCAAAAGTAACCATTGGCTTAGGATGGGATGTAAGAAAGCAAGGCGGAGGGTTCTTTGGAAAACTGTTCAGTAAAGAAGCTGAGTATGACCTTGATGCTGTGGCTTTTCTTTTAGATGGTAATGGCAAAGTAGCCAATCTTGGAAGAACGGTACAGACCAATGACGGAAGGCAGATGGGGCTTTACCAGGGAGATGTGGTTTTCTTCAATTCTATGCAGCACCCAAGCGGGAATGTATGGCTTACAGGAGACAACAGAACCGGAGCGGGAGATGGGGATGATGAGCAGATCATTGTAAGGCTGGATCAGCTGGACCAGAGTTATCAGAAAATAGTATTCATTGTTACCATTTATCAGGGAAGAACGAATAACCAACACTTCGGGATGATCGATAATGCATTTATCCGTGCGGTGGATGCTACAGGAAAAGAAATTACAAAATACAGCCTTTCCGGAGATTCAAGT
Organism: Chryseobacterium indologenes; assembly: GCF_018362995.1. Classification (NCBI taxonomy): domain Bacteria; kingdom Pseudomonadati; phylum Bacteroidota; class Flavobacteriia; order Flavobacteriales; family Weeksellaceae; genus Chryseobacterium; species Chryseobacterium indologenes. Next base: position 2,409,112 of record NZ_CP074372.1, on the reverse strand, counting down.
ATGAATGGAATGTGTGCAATGGTTTTTGCAGAAGCATACCGTCATAACGGAGACTGGAAATTCCGTGCCGTGGGTGAGCCGCACCATACAGATAACTTTATAGATATTCTGAGACAGCAGTACGCTTATTCCAACTAGATTCTAAATTTTTATCAAACCAAAATAAAAGCCGGCTTGGAAGTCTCCGACTCCCTCCGCCGGCTTCAGACTTAATATTGTCATACAATGAGCAGGAGATTATTAGCTTATTTTTTATTAGATACCTCAGGTTCTATGAACGGTGAGCCTATTCAGGCACTGAATAATGGATTCAACGGATTGATCAGTATGCTTCGCGCAGATCCGCAAGCGATGGACAGTCTGCATCTGAGCGTTATTACCTTCGATAGAGAAGTGAAAAATATTATTCCTTTAACAGATCTGGCGAGCTTTTATCCTATGGAAATTACCTGTCCGGATAGCGGGCCAACCCATACGGGAGCTGCATTGGAAATGGTTTCAGAATTGGTGAAGAAAGAGATGGTAAAAGAATCGGCAGATGCAAAAGGAGACTGGCAACCGTTACTTTTTATATTTACCGATGGAAAACCTTCGGATATTCAGAAATACAGACAGATGATTCCAGTGATCAGAGGACTGGAGTTTGGAGCCATCGTAGGTTGTGCTGCCGGCCCGAAAGCTGATGAACAGTTTTTGAAAGAACTGACCGATCATGTGGTAAAACTGGATACCACAGACGCTATCACCCTTTCTTCTTTTTTCAGATGGGTAAGTTCTTCCATTACACAGGGAGGACATTCGCAGAATACGGGAGAAAATATCACATTGCCTCCACCACCATCGGAGCTAAATATTATTATTTAAAAAATTGTCTTTACAGCATGAGAAGACTGCCTATTTATTTTTTAGTAGACATCTCCGAATCTATGGTAGGAGAACCTATTGAGCAGGTACAGGAAGGTATCGCCAATATCATAAGGGAATTAAAAAAAGATCCGTACTCGCTCGAAACCGTTTATATTTCCGTGATAGGTTTTGCAGGAGAAGCGGAAGTGATTACTCCTATGCAGGATATTATCAGCTTTTATCCACCTAAAATTCCAATCGGGAGTGGCACATCACTTTCTCAGGGTTTGATCAAAGTAATGGATTGTATCGACAGAGATATTGTGAAAACTACCTATGAAAGAAAAGGTGATTGGAAACCTATCGTTTTCCTTTTTACTGACGGAGTTCCCACTGATGATGCTACCAAAGCTATTGAGAGGTGGAATAACAAGTACAGCGGGAAATCCAATACCATCGCTGTATCTATAGGGGAAAATACAAATTACAAACTTCTTGGTTCATTAGCAGATAATGTACTGCTGTTTAATAACTCTGATGAGAATTCCTATAAAGAATTTTTCAAATGGGTAACCGATTCTATTAAAACAACCAGCCAGAGTGTTACAGAAGCCAAAAAAGAAGGAATTAATTTGTCTAAAATCGATTCCCTTATTTTGGAGAAAGTAGATCCTGAAATGGAACAGAGATTTCCGGATAACAATTTTGTAGTATTAAACGGGAAATGTCAGGAAACTGAAAAGCTTTACCTGATGAAATTTAAAAAAGCATTTGCAGAATCAAGCATTCCCGGAATGGCAACAAGATATTACAGACTGGATGGAGCTTATAAAATTGATGAAAAAGCCTACTACAGACTTTCTTCAAACCAAAAAACGCATCTTAAAATCAATATAGAAGAGCTGGATGGAGGAACTTCATGTCCTCACTGTGCTAATCCGATTGCGCTGGCAACCTGCTCCTGTGGCGGTATTCACTGTCTGAGAGGAGAAGGATACAGCAAATGTCCATGGTGCGGAACCTCGGATTATTACGGGTTTTCCGGTGGAGGATTTGATATTAACAGAACCTTAGGATAATGATGGGTAAATTCTTCAGGAAATCGGCCTCGGAATCTAAGCCAAAGACGCTGGAACAGGCTACTGTTTATAGAGAAAAAGAAGAGTTCAAAGATGCGCATTGGGTATTGATGAATGCCAGTGCAAAGCAGTTCTATGAATTCCATCTTGACATGGAAGATTTTCCGAACATAAAAATTCTGAATATCAGCGGTCTTGAAGAAACTGGCCTTACTTTTGAAAACGATACAATTTCAGGAATTCCGGTTACCAACAATATGTATCATCTGGATGTTCAGTTTTATCACATTCATGATCAGAAGCAGATCGAGACAAAAAAAATACAGCTCTTTGTCAACGCGGACCCAAAAGATTTGTGGAAAAATATTCCAAGCGATGCAAATGCAGCTTTTTATAAATCGGAAGAAGATTCTTTCAAAGGTTCCTTTTCAGACAAAAAAATTGTTGTGGCTTCCAAAAGAGGACGTTCCCATGCCCATGAAGGAAAATTCCGTGAAGATGATTTTTCAGTGAATAACCTTCCTGAAGACTGGAATGTTGTTTCTGTTTCAGATGGAGCGGGCTCGGCAGCTGCTGCAAGAGAAGGCTCAAGATTGGCAACGGCAACGATCAGTCAGTTTTTCAATTCACAGGAAATTGTTAGCGAAATTGAAAATAATATCAATCAAATGTATGCTTCAGGTTCTTCAAATAAAGAGCAATCGGATGCTGAACAAAATATCAAAAATATTTTATCGGAAAGCGTTTTATATGTCTATCAGACACTGGAAAAAACGGCAGCAGAAAATGCTCTGTCTGTAAGTGACCTGCATGCTACGTTGATCTTTGTATTACTTAAAAAGTTTAGTTTCGGGTATGTCATTCTTAGCTTTGGAGTAGGAGATTGCCCTATTAATCTTATCAATCCTGATTTTTCTGAAGTGAAACTTTTAAATCAGATGGATGTAGGAGAGTTTAGCGGAGGTACCCGTTTTATTACCATGAAAGAAATTTTCAACGATCAGATGGCTTCCCGTTTCCGGATCACCTGTGTGGATGATTTTTCTTATCTCGTCCTGATGACGGATGGTATTTATGATCCGAAATTCATCACAGAAAATAAACTGGAAGATACAGGAAGCTGGAAGTTACTTTTTGAAGATCTGGCCGGAAATAATGATGACCGTACGAAAGCAGATTTTATCAACGACGAAAAAATTGATGAACAGCTTTTAATATGGAGCGATTTCTGGAGCAGAGGAAATCACGATGACCGAACATTGGCAATAATCTATTAATACCATGAAAAAGACCATTAAGGTTGTTTCTGTTCTGGACACAGCCAAATCCTATGAATATGTAGATGAAAACCCTATCCGGGGCGGTGTGAAAGATGTTTATTTTTCTCCTGATAAAGATTATGTGGTGGCTTTTTACCGGAATCCGCTGGATGAAGGGCAAAAAGAAAGAATCATGAGAATTGTTTCAACCTATCTGCAGAGTATACAAAACGGGAATGCTTCAGAGTATTTTCTGAATGAAATATTCAGGTGGCCTTACGATATTGTTGAAAGAAATAAACTTACAGGAATTGTGGTTCCTGTTTACCATAATAAATTCTATTTTGCGAAAGGATATATCGGTTCCGAAAATATTCAGGGTCAGGATAAAGTAGGAAAATGGTTTACGGCGCCCATGTTCAGGAATCAGCAGTATCCCTTGAGACTGGATCCGTCGGAACTGGGAGACTGGCTGAGTTATTTTCAGATTGCAGTCAATATCAGCAGAGGTGTGAAAAAGCTGCATCAGATGGGGTTGGCACACTCCGATTTATCTTACAATAATATTCTGGTTGACCCCGTAACGAAATCTGCCTGTATCATTGATATAGATGGCCTTGTTGTTCCCAAACTGTTTCCACCGGAAGTAATAGGAACGGCAGATTTTATTGCTCCTGAAGTGTTGAAAACAAAACATTTAAGCCTTCAGGATCCGGGAAGACACCTGCCTAATCAAAAAACAGATCTGCACGCCCTTGCTGTTCTGATTTATATGTACCTTTTAAGAAGACATCCTTTGCGTGGAGGGAAAATCTGGGATCTGGACTCCGAAAAAGATGAAATTATATCTATGGGAGAAAAAGCCCTGTTTGTAGAACATCCGGAAAACCCTTCCAATCAGATAAAAGCAGATCATCTCCGGAAATGGGATGCATTCTGGGGCGATCCTCAAAAAATTCCTTATACGGTTACAGGTCCTTATATTTCAGAATTATTCCGGAAAACTTTTATAGACGGTTTGCATGACCCGATCAGACGCCCCACAGCCAATGAATGGGAAGCTGCATTACTTAAAACCGTAGATCTGATACAACCATGCCATAATTCCAGCTGTACCGAAAAATGGTATGTCTTTGATAATACCAGCAGTCCTAAATGCCCGTTCTGTGGAACCCCACATCAGGGAACATTACCTGTTTTAGATTTGTATTTCAAATTTGATGATGAGGTATGGAAACCGGAAAACCACAGACTGATGGTCTATCACAATCAATATTTATTCAAATGGCATGTTTCCAGGAAAGTGATACGCAACGAAAACCTGACGATGCAGGATAAAATGCCTGTAGGATATTTTACCTTCCATCAGGGAAAATGGGTATTGGTAAACCAAAGTTTGTCAGGAATGAAAGATATCACAGAACAGAAAGAAATTCCGCCAGGTTCAATGGTTGAACTGACTGATGGTAAGAAAATATTGCTTTCCTCAGAAGAAGGAGGAAGATTAATCTATGTGACCATGGCCAATCAATAAAATATCATTGCGAAAAAATCAATAGGAACGGGCTATAATTCTGAGCTTAGTCGAAGAGAGCCCGTTTAAAATAAAAAATAAAGTACTCCGGCTTTAGCCAAAACTTACATGATTTTCAATTCATGATTTTTCAGTTTCCATGAAGTAAGAATACTGATCTTCACCCACAATTTTAAAACCAAGACTTGTATAAAGATGCTGTGCCTTATTGGTTTTTAAGACACTTAATGATACCGTTTTTCCTGCTAACGAAGCTTCCTCCAGAATATCAGACAAAATCTTTTTTCCAAGTCCCTTACCTTGTTGGCTGGGATCAATCTGAAGTTGCAGAACTTCAATGTTGGTAAATGTTCGGTCTACTTTTAACAGTCCAAGGGGTTGATTGTTTAAAAGAATAATATTGGCTTTTTCAAACTGGTACAGAACTCTTTGCAAAGTTGTTTCTCTGTCAGTAGACAGCCCGGAATTTTCATAATGAGGGTTCATTGTTTTCATTCTGAGATTGAGAAGAAAATCAATATCGGTAGCATCAGCTTGTTTGTAGCGCAGGTCAAGATTCATATTCAAAAATAAAAATTAGATTTTATTTTAATGCAATTTTCAGTCCCATTTTCTCTTTCATATGCAGCAAAACTTCTGCATTTCCCCGGGCATCATCTACAGGATTATGGGTATGCTCAGTCTTGCGGAGATGTTTCCATTGGGCAAAAGTATCCTTTTCCAAACCGCAGTAAAGATCAGACAGTCTTCTGGAAGAAAAGCCAAAAGGATTCCGTCCGAGAAAATGATGGAAATACCAGCAGATAAACATCCAGTCGAAACCATTATTATCACTGATGAAAATAGGTCTTCCTTTGGAGTTCGTTTTAATCCAGTCTTCAAAGGCGAGCATTACAGTCTCAGGATCATCAAAATTCATTGTTTCTTCCCTGCTGAAGCCGGAAACTGCTAAAGCATCAGGATTGAATTTATCAGAAATCGGCTTCAGTTTTCCATAAAAAGTGGTATCCAGTTCCTCTGTAACGAGTACAGCCCCGAAACAGACCATTGAAAAATCACCGGGAATCGGCCCATCCGATTCTATGTCAACCATGATGTAGCTCATTGGAAATAGTTTTAAGAAAACGAAGATATTGAAATAAGCTGGATAATGTAATGTTTAAGGTGGAAGCTGGGAGGGAAGCTGGAAGTTACTATTGTGCTGTAGTGAACTTCTGAGTTTTTTAATTTTAACTTTTGTTTTAAAAATATTTCAATCAAAAAATTTCAGATGTTTCACGTCTGATAAAAACTTCCCTCTCCCAACTTCCCTCTTCCAGCCTCATATTAACTCAAAAAAACCTCTTCTCCCGATTTTTATCTTTGTTTGAGGGATCAGTTCCATTTCTTCATTAGCATCTGTTATTTTGATGTTATTGACCTGAATGCCTCCATTTTCAATTAACCTCCGGACTGCCGATTTGCTGAGGTCATTTTTAAGCTGATGGCAAAGTTCCACAAGAGATACTTTGTTTTGGATACTCTTCAAATTATGTATAGAAACAGGTTCATATACCTTCTCTTCAAAATTTTTATTCTGAAACTGATTGATAAAGAATTGTTCCGCATTTTCTGCTGAAGCATGATCATGGTATTGGCTGATGATATTTTTCGCAATGAGCTTTTTAATATTCATAGGATTTTCACCTTCCGTTATTCTCGAAACAAGATCCTTTTTTTCTTCCACCGAGAAATCTGTAGTCAGGTTAATAAATTCCTCAATTAATGCATCGGGAATAGACATTGTCTTTCCAAACATTTCATTAGGCTCGTCTGTCAGCCCGATAATATTGTTCAGTGACTTACTCATTTTTTCCTTTCCGTCAAGACCCTTAAGCAGAGGCATACACATGACAATCTGTGTAGGCATTCCATGTACCTCCTGAAGCTGCCTTCCCATCGTACAGTTGAAAAGCTGATCTGTGCCGCCCATTTCGATGTCGCACTCAATTTTTACAGAATCAAAACCCTGAAGAATGGGGTACACAAGTTCATGCATGGCAATAGGGGTATTTTCTGTAAATCTTTTATTAAAATCATTGCGGTGCATCAGTTGAGCAACAGTTACTTTTGACAGCAATTGGATAACCTCTGAAAAGTCAAGCGCATCCAGCCAGTCAGAATTGAAAACAATCTTTGTCTTCTGAACATCAACTACTTTGGAAAGCTGATTGATATAAGTCTGGGCATTATGCTGTACATCTTCAGCACTTAAAGGCTTTCGGGCTTTATTTTTTCCTGTAGGATCACCAATTCTCGCTGTAAAGCTTCCTACCACGATAATGATCTGATGTCCCAGATCCTGAAATTGTTTCAGTTTTTTCAGTACTACCGCGTGTCCCAGATGCAGGTCAGGCGCAGTAGGGTCAAATCCCAGTTTGATAGATAGTTTTCTGTTTTCCTTTTCGGCTTGTGTAAGTTTTTCTTCCAAACCATTTTCAGGAAGGATGATAGCCACATTTTCTTGTAGTAAATGAATCATGTTGAATAGTTTTAAAAATGAAAAGCCCGGACAGGTACTGTCCGGGCTCTATATATACGTTAGATTATTTTATTGAATTACAGATATAGAAACTCTTCCCGAACGATAGCTCGGAACGTAATATTCACTGAAGAATGGAAGACGTAGTATACTGTTTAAATGTTTCATGATGTTGTAAATGTACAGAATTTCTGAGGATCCAATATTTAAACCATTAAGACGTATTGCAGGGTTATAACAAGATTTGTTTTAAAAAAAACTTAACCATCCATCTATCTTAATGGCTTAAAATAATGGTTCAAAACAATTTTACTTGCGATTTTTGAAGCTAATTTCATGCCATAAATCCTTTAAAAGCAAAATACAGGATAAAGATGTAAAAACCGTATTTTATTATTTTCTTTGTCGGCTTATAAGTGTTGATTAATAAAGGATTAACGGTTTGTTTATCAGTGTTTGTTTTCATGAATTGTTATTTAATAATTAAGGACATGTTCAGAATATAAGTTTTTAATTTGATCTTCCCAGATTTCAATATCTTCGGGAGCCGCTTTATCTGCCTTATCAAAAAATAAATGTCGGATAATTTCCAGTCCGGAGTAGATGAAAATTCCATTATCCGAGGTTAGAGTAAGGGCTTTATCCATTCCGGTTTGTTCATATTCTTCATGAGATTTTCCGTGGGTATTGATAATGACAGTTTTTTTACCCGTCAGAAGTCCTTTCTGTATACCCTGATCATAACGATAAGCAAATCCGTAACTAAAGACCCGGTCTATATAACCTTTCATCATTGCAGGAAGACCTGTCCACCAGACAGGATAAATAAAAGTAATCTGTTCTGCCCAGGAAATATAATCCTGTTCAACTTGTATATCATCAGCTACTTTTCCCATGCGCTGTCCCTGCATATCAGCCAAAGAAAGTACAGGATCAAAACCTGTTGCATACAGATCTCTTACTACAATTTCCTGATTTCGGGATTCAAGCGTTTTAATAACGGTGTTTAAAAGTTGATGATTTAAACTGTTCTCATTCGGATGGGCGTAAATTATTAAATGTCTCATTGTTTTTCTTGTTAAGATTATTGAGACAAAAGTAGCCGGATGTACTTTTCAAAAATTGTAAGAAAACGAAACGGGCTATTTGGATTTTGGATTGCAGATCTCCTGCTGAAATTTTAAATACTGAGCTGGCGAAATGTTCATAAAATGTTTGAAATCATGAATAAGCTGGCTTTGATCATAATAACCACATTCATCAATGATGGTAAACCACTTCACTTTATTGTGCTTTCCGGTTGCCTCTTCTATGACTTTTACAGCTTTTAAAAAACGGTTATAGCGGTTAAGCTCTTTCAAAGAATATCCGAATTGCTCTTTCTGCTTGCGCTGAATATTTCTTTCCGTCTGCTGAGTCTGTTCTGCAATTACTTTGACCGGATTCAAAAGATCATTTTCAAAACTGCTCAAAAGTTTACTGGTAATATCCTGATGTTGAAGATAAGGTTTGCAGAATTCAAGGATGTGATTTACTTGTTCTTGAGTTGAAGCTAATTTTTTCAACTGTTGCCACAGATCTGTAAAACAATTTTCCTCCAGCAGTTCATCAGGATGCCTTACCAATTGTTCAATGGATATTTTTCCAAAAAATCTGAAGAAAGCATCATCTTTAAAATTGGCTACCAGAATAGAACAGCCTGCAGGAAGCGTATATTCAAAAGATTGTCTTACCGGACCAAATACCATACATTTATCAACACCAATGATCGTCTTCTCCCGGGTAGACATTGTAGTACTTTCTCCAAAGCAGAACAGCAGAATCGTCTGGTACGTGGGTAAAAGAGTTTTGGTAACAGATAGATCGGAAGTATTTTCAGCAAAATAAAAATGAGTAAATACATTTTCAAATTCCTGAGGAACTGAAATCCTAAACTCATTATATTCCGGTGTTAATTCCATAATTAAGAAATTAAGAAAAGTTTTTTGCCATTTTATAATTAGTAAGGGCAATTCCCTTTACATGAACAGTCTGTTCTTCAATTACATGAAAACCCATCTTTTCAAAAAATGGTCTGGCGGTTTTGCTTACATCTGCTGTAATTTGTTTCGTATCATGCTTCAGAGCTTCCTTTTCAATTTCATGGTAAAGCATCACTGCTGTCCCTTTTTGCTGATAATCTTTGTGTACAAAAAGCAGGTCAATATAGTTTCCCTTATCAAGAGTACAGAATCCTCTGATCTGATTTCTATTTTCAGCAATTAAAACATACTGACTGCTGATCACATTCATCCATCTTTTCTCGTTTTCTGCACCGGATTTCCATGCTTCAAGTTGTTGGGGATTGTAGTCTTTTTTGCATACCTCATCTATAGTGGATGTGAAAAGCTCCAGCATTTCCGGGAGATCTTTCCTGAGCCCTTTTCTGATGGTGATACTGTGACTATTGGATGTATTGCTGCTCATAAAGTTTTTGCTGTTCTTTATTAAGAAGTGGATAGAAAAGATTCATCTGCAGAAGCGTATAATGTTGTATTGCTTCTTGGGGACTGAGTTTTAAAATAAGCCTGTTGTGAGTAAGCCAGTTGTCTGCAATAATGAATATCTGTTCAGTAAGACAATCTACGATAAAATGAGGAACATCTTTCTGGAAAATATTACTCTTTTGAAGATCTGAAAAGATGAGCTGAAATTCCTCTTTTCTGCTGAAATTGATCCCTTCATACCTGGATTCTATTTCAGGAATCCGGTTGAGTATATCTATAAAATTAATAAATATAAAACGGTAAAAATAAAAGATCTCACAGGTAGAATAGGTAAACTGATAAAGATCTTCCAGACTTTTATTCTCCAGTTTTTTCATTTGGTTCAGAAGCTCATCCATTTTCTGGGTAAGCTCTGAGAAAAGAATTTTAATAATGTCTTCCGAGTGCCTGAAATGGTAATGCAGATTGCCTGCACTGATGTTGAGGTCAGCCGCAATATGCCTTGTGGTGATATTATTATATCCCTTTTCATTAAATAACTCCAGCGCTTTAGACAGAATTTTATCCTTGGTCTTCATAGCTCAAAGATAAGAATATAAGAACGGATATAAATCATATTTTTAAAATTAGAACAATTGTTCTAATTTTATATATTTGCAGAATAAAATCATAAGACAATGGAAGGCAAACCAAAATTTGATTACGAATCAGCAGGCAAAAACGAGGATGAAAGCAAAACAGATCCTCAGGAAGTTATATCCAAAATACTGCAGGTTGTTCTTGGGATAATAATGGCAGTACTCCACATGTGATGAAAAAAAGAATTTCATATTGGTTTCTGCTGGGACTGGCAGCCTGGGGAATGATTGTTTTGCTGAGACAAAACGGAATTTATATTCCCGTTATCAATGATTATTTTACGGACGGTATTACTGTTCCTATGTATTGTTATCTGATAGAATATACGATGAATTCAATCTTAGGCTATCTATGGAAACCAGATCTAAAATTTATATTGACTTCAGTGCTCTATCTGTCTTTTTTGTTTGAAGTGCTTTGCCCGAAACTATCTGCTCAATTTACCGGAGATGCTTTTGATGTACTTGCTTATTTTGCCGGAGGAATGGTATATTATTTTGTTGCAGTAAAGAATTTGGCTGTAAATAAATAAAAAAGCCAACAAATCTACATCGTAAAAGAGACTGCTGGCTGTGGTATAGTTTTTATCCTGATTCAATCATTCTGGTTAATCTCAGTTGTACTTTTTTATCAGCAGCATTCTTTCGATTATATATACAAGACAATTATTGAATCAGGAATGTTACATGAGCAGAAGAATATTTTTTAAACTTACCCCTTTGAATAAGGATAAAGAAATTTAGTCCCGATAACAATGAAGGATATCAGGACAGCTAAAAGCGAATGCAAGGGTTTTATTCCTGTTCCAGTTTGATAATAGGACCTTTGTAAAACTTGGTCAGATCATACAGATCAGCAAAATGATGTTGAAGCTCAGGAATGATTTTTCCGTCAAATTCTTTTGAATCACATTGGTTTTCTGCCAGAAGATATAAAGATTGGTTGTCCGGTTTCAGGTATTCACAAAGTATATTATCCTGATGCTGGTCTCTATTGATAATTTCTGTGAGAAATATTCCGTAGATCAGGAATTGATTGAAGTTTTTGGAATCTACAATATAATTCATGTCCTGTTTCAGGAGCTTTTCATAATCTGAAAGAATCTGGAGAAAGTTTTCGGCATGAACGGTTGTCGGTATTTCATAAAAAAGATCAATACCATTGATAAAAAGCTGTGTTTTAGCTTCCTCATGATCTGAAGAATATACTTTACTAAACCATTGAAAAATAAGGAGAAGCTCCTCCTGAGTAAGTTCTTCAACAGAATCCTTTACCTTGTTTTTGATATTTTCAAGTGTGTGTTTTGCATCAGATGGCAGGAATTGTAGAATATTTTCCTCTTCACGGTCAAGCTTATTGTACAAATTAATTTTGGCAATAGTAGGGTTGGTTTTGATGAAATAAAGTTCTTCCGCCATAGGTATTTACCAGATAATCTTTTGAAAATGGTTATTGAAAGATACAAAATATGCTTCAATCTTATTTAAAAAAATAATATGTAGCGAATGGTATAACTATTTTACCGTCTCATGCAGTGCAATTCTGTTTCCTTCTGAATCTTCAAATTCTGCTACGGCAAAACCATACTTTTCATCTGTTTTTTAGGATAGAAAACAGTTCCTCCATGTTGTACAGCCTTTTTCAGGGTATAATCAATACTCTCTGTTTTAAAATAAATAATAACACCGCTTTTGGAAGGTTTGTAGACATCACCTTTAGCCAGAGCTCCTGTAATCCCACTGTTTTTTTCTTCAAAAGGAAACAGTGCCATCTCATAACGGTCTATGATTTCTTTCTCAAAACTAAAGTTGAAAACAGCAGAATAGAACTTTTCTGCACGCTCCAGATCATGCACAGGGATTTCAAAATATACTACAGGATTAGTCGATTTCATATTTTTTCCAAGGTTAGTTTTCTATGATTGACTGCAAGATACAGTTATTAGTAATAAAAACAGGAAGAAGGAAACGGAGATTTCATGGCAGGGATTATTTTTTTGATCTAAAATAAAGTTTTTATCTGTATTTTAAAAATAGATAGACTTATCTATTTTTTGTTTAGATTTGTAAAAATTTTCACGATGAAAAAAGAAAAAGTTCGCGAGAGGATTATCAGGGTTGCCTCAGATTTATTTTATAAGCAAGGATTCAATTCTACAGGAATCAACCAGATTATTGCAGAAGCTGATATTGCCATCGGTTCACTGTACAACCACTTTTCATCTAAAAACGATCTTCTTCAGGCTTATCTGATCAAAGAAGAACTGAGCTGGTTTGAGGGGTACGAAAACAGCATGTCCAGCATTTCAGAACCCAGAGAAAAACTTCTGGCACTCATTGATTACAGGAAGAAACTACAAAAAACCTCTAAGTTTGCAGGATGTCATTTCATAAAAATAGTTTCTGAAATAGGAGAGGGAAATCCTTCTGTTTCTAGTTTTGCCAAGCATCATAAACAAAAACAGAAAGATCTGATTAAAACACTTGTAAAAGAATATGGTGTACAAGGAAAACTTTCTGATATTGATTTAGTAACAGAAAATATTTTCCTGTTAATAGAAGGAGCGGTTGTAACCTCCACCATCAGCAAACAAAATGATTCTTTTGATCAGGTTAAAAAAATTGTTCAGGGTTTATTACCCTAATTTTTTTTGAATATTAAAAAATAGATATATCTATATAAAAATGAAACATAAGTATTTGAAATTATTGGTTATACTCTTTGGTCAGTTACTGACGATTATGGATATTTTTATCATTAATGTGTCTATACCTTCCATACAGCGTGATCTTCATGCTTCCAACGGTGAAATGCAGTTTATGATTGCGGCTTATCTTATCGGATTTGCTTCTTTTCTGATTACCGGAGGCCGGTTGGGCGATCTCTACGGAAGAAAAAAGATCTATATCATCGGATTAATAGCTTTTATGGTAAGTTCTATGGCTTGCGGAATTTCCGCAGGAGCTGAGCAACTTGTTATTTCGAGATTTGTACAGGGGATAAGTGCTGCAATGATGGCTCCACAGGTTCTTTCCATGATTCAGATTTTATTTACTGCTCATCATGAGCGTACAAAAGCCATGGGTTGGTATGGGATCACTATTGGAATAGGAACCATTATGGGACAGTTTCTCGGTGGATATTTTTCATCGCTTACAATCATGGAAGAGCCCTGGAGACTTATTTTTCTGATGAATATTCCTATATGTCTGCCCGCAATTTTTCTTAGCCTGAAATTATTAAATGAATCCAAAACTTCAGTAAAGCAGTCTTTTGATATGGGTGGTGTTGCCATGCTTTCTGCAGGATTGTTCTGTGCTACTTATGCTCTTACGATGTCTGAACATGAAGGTTTTCATTTCAAAAATGCTGCACTGATGGTTATCTCAGCCGGAATTATTTTCGGTTTTATCAAAAATCAGAAGAGAAGAGTACAAAATAAACGTTCTTATCTGATTGATTTTGAACTGTTCCATTATAAAAATTTTAATCTGGGAATTTTGGCAGTTTCCTTCTTCTTCATTATGCTGGATTCCTATTTTTATATTCTGTCGCTTTTTTTTCAGAATGGATTAAAGATCAGTCCGTTAGCCGCTGGAGAAATTATAGTCTTTCAGGGACTGGGATTCATACTGGCGTCCGCAGTTTCTGTAAAACTGATTTTGAGATATGGGAAAAAAGCCCTGATTGCAGGGCTGAGCTTTATTATTGTTATTCTTATTCTTCAGCTGTTTTTATTCAGAATACAGATTGGCTTTCCCATTTTCTGCCTGCTGTTGTTTCTGCATGGGCTGGGAGTAGGCTCAATCATTCCTTCGCTGGCCAATATTGCCCTGTCGGGAATGTCTGAAAAGCTTATTGGAAATGCATCCGGGGTCTATAATACTTTTCAGCAGGTAGCTGCCATCATTGGAATTGTTGCTGTAGGAAGTGTTTTCTACTATTTTCTGGGAATGAAACCTTTGGTAAAGCATTATCACAATGCATTTTCAGTAGCCGTATTGATCAATATTCTCTGCCTGGTTTTTGTCATAGCTTCAGTTTTCAGAGTTCCTAATCATGTTCTTCCTGAAATAAGGCGGAAAAAATAATCAGGATTATTTGTTTGTTTTTTTTGATGAGGTTTTGACTTCACTTAACGTCGCTTTTGCAATATTTCTGGTCACTTCAGTAGGAGAGTGGCAGTCACAGTTGCTGAATCCTATCACATAGATATCCTCACTGGGGATATAAACACCCATGCTTTTAAATCCAAATACACTTCCACCATGTTCCCGGTCTGGAGTTCCATTAATATCTTTCAAATGCCATCCGTATCCGTAGGTAAATTCTTCACCATTGCTTAATTTATATTTCTTAAATGCTTTTTGGGTTTCTGTTGAATTCAGCAAGATATTCTGAAGTAAAACCTGCTGCCATTTCAGCATATCATCTACAGTAGACATCAGTGAACCTGAAGAAAAAGGAACACTGAAACTGATGACCGTTTTATTGACAAATCCCTGTTCTTTTTTGTGATAACCATAGGCTCTTTGAGGGATCATTTTTCTATCAGAAGCGTAATAAGAATGGATCATTCCTATTTTATCAAAAATATTTTTCTTAATAAAATCTTCATAAGAAGTTCCGGAAACCAGTTCAATGATATAGCCTAAAACTACGTATCCGGAATTGTTGTAATCAAACTTTTCTCCGGGAGCAAAATCTACAGGTTCATTCTTGAAAAAATTAACCATTTCTTCAGGCTTCATCTCTTTTTGTGCAATCGAAGAAATGGATTTCATTTTGGTAAAATCCTTAATTCCTGAGGTGTGTGTCAGAAGGTGATGAATGGTAATTTTATCTCCGTTAGGATAATCTTTAATGTATTTGGAAATGGGGTCGTTGACAGTAAGTTTGCCCTGTTGTTCCAGCATCAGAATAGCTACAGCGGTAAACTGTTTGGTCATAGATCCGATCTGGAAAACATTCTCCGGGGTCATATTGACATTGAGTTCAAGATTGGCTTTTCCAAATGCTTTCCGGTAGAGATTCTTTCCCTTTTGAGTAATCAGGAAAACGCCGCCGGGTTCATTTTCATTCCCGAATTCTGTCTGGATAATACTGTCAATTTTCTTTTCATATCCTTTAGTATGGATTTGAGCATCAATTATATTGCTGAAAAACAGAAGCAATATCAAAAAGGAAGTTAGTTTTTTAATAACCATATTTATGTAATTTGTTATACAAAGATATAATTAATTATTATTACTATGTTATACAATATAGTGATTTGTGTTTTTTTCTAAAAAATAGAATGAGTTTTTATAAGAAACTATTTTTCCACTGAGATTAACAACATCATAGGTCTGCGGAGTTCTTCTTTCATCTCCGGGATTTCTTTCAACATTTCCTGACCTGGTTCCGGTTCAATAATTTCTTTGATTTTGAAGCCGTGTTTCAATAAAGTATTTAAATAAGAAGTTAAGGTACGGTGGTATTTAATCACATTTTCTCCTAAAAAAGTAGTGTTTCTTTTTCCTTCCATAAAATAACGGTCTACGGGCCAACAGGTTTTTTCGCCGTTTTTATCATATACCCAGTCCTGACCGCCTTCAGCCGTGAAAACAGGATGCTCCACTGAAAAGACAAAAGATCCTCCGGGACTCAGCCATTTGTAAATATGCTGAACTATAGTATCGAATGATTCTACATAATGCAATGTGAGCGAACTCAATATGATATCAAATTTTTCAGCAGGATAATCAACATCTTCCAGAGCTTTTCTTTCATATCGGATTCCTTCCAGACTATTAATTTCCTGAGCTTTTGCCAGCATTCTTTCCGAAAGATCAATTCCGATCACGGATTCTGCACCATTTTCCATGGCATAACGGCAGTGCCATCCAAAACCACAACCTAGGTCAAGAATATCTTTTCCATGAAAATCAGGCAGCATATTTTTCAAAGTATGCCATTCTCCGGCTCCTTCCAATCCTATCTGTGAGCGGAGCATTTTTTCGTACTGGTCAAAAAATGACGGATTGTCGTATTTATTTTCTTTCATAGCATAAAGAAATTGACGGTTCTTTTGATGTTAAACTAATACGTTTCAGACTTTGAAAATCTTTCAGTCAAAGGAATTTTATCATTCCGGTAATTTTCTCCGGTGAGAAAGGCCTATGTAAATTTACGACAATTATATCAGAACCCAAATGCTGTTATATATTATTAAAGTATTGCTTGCGTCGGGAATTGATAAGTTACTTTTGATTTTTTCGCATTGCTTTAATCAGTTTGTCATTACGTTTATCCGCTCTTTCATTGTTTAAAGAAAGAATAGCCCATATAGCGGCAGGAAGCCATCCGATCAGAGTGATCTGTAAAATCAGGCAGATAATTCCGGTGAGAACTTTTCCACGGACAATGAAGGATAAGAAGGGAAGTAATATGGCCAGTAACATGATTTTTAAATTTTAATTGTACAGAATTTTAATGGGATTGAGGATCAAAATAAGCTTTAAAAGTAAGCGGATCTTCAGTTTTATCTTCAGCTTCTTCAAGATATTCTAAATATTCTTCCTGATGCTTTTCCATGTAAACAAGAACAATAGCCAGGTTTACAAACAGATTTTTGTCTTTAGAACCTAAGTTTAAAGCCATTTTTAAATACTCCAGAGCCTTTTCGTTTTCTCCCATATCAGAATAAACAGCACCAATATTAACCAAAGCAGAAGTGTTTTCAGGCTCAATCAATAAAATTTCATCCAGTTCTTTGACTAGTAGATCATTCAAAGTGTCCCAGTGATCTTCATTTTCCCATCTTTTAGCCTGAAGTTTTTTTACGTTTTCTAATCTTTGAGGTATCGTACTCATTATTTAAAATTACAGAATGGATGTTTCTTATGCTATACAAATTTAGCTTCTTAGAACAGAAAGATTCGTATTTCCTGTTCATTATTGTATTATTTGGTCTGATAACAGGGCTCGAACCTGTGTCCTCCCGGTCCAAGAGCCGGGTGCTCTGCCACTGAGCTATATCAGATATCAGGATAGATGCAGGGCTCGAACCTGCGTCAACCCGGGTGCTCTGCCACTGAGCTAATCTATCCTTTATTTTTCTTTCAGATTTTTCCTGAAAAATATTTATTCTGTTTTAAAACCTTTGCTAAAAAAGGATTTGAAACCGTTACACCATGAACCAGTTCGGGAGTGGGTCTGAACGGGCTTACTCCATGAGTACGGGGTGCAATCCAACCTGATTTTTCAGGATCTATGCCAGCTTCTTTACAAGCATTGACAATGGTTTCTTTATTACAAAAAACTTTTTCCTGAAAAACTTCCCACGGCAAAGGTACATTATTCCACACTTCTGTATTGGGATCAATCTTACCGCCGGAAGATAAGTGCCATGCGATAACATCGGCAGCCATCAGACGCATTACTTTTCCAAAGCAGAGATCGTCAAGAACAGAATCGAGCCCTAGCGCATAAATCAGATTCATCCAGTTATCTCTGGCTTTATTCCAGGCTCCGGCCGTATTATTCCAGGTGGTGGAATCATTCCCTTTTTTGACAGCCATGGTTTTTCGGTAGATATCATTTTCATTCCAAAGTATTTCCAGAAATTCTGAAATTTCTTCAAGAATAACGGTCCATCTACCTAATAAATTTCCTTTCTGTTCATCTGTCAAATGCTGTAAAACTTCTTTGGAAGAGTAGATATAGGAAATAGCTGACCAGTTTGTTTCTGACGGATTTTGTTTACATCGGTTGAAAAGCATTTCACATATTTCATCAAAAGGTCTGTCCTGACTTTGATTGGTAAATGTGCTTCTCAGATTGCTGCGCGCATTGAAGTAAGCAATAAAACATGCGGTATTCATATCAACGGAGAAATCTTCAAAGCTGATGGTATGAGAAAGACCGTGCTTGGCAATTTTCTGAAGCTCAATTTTTTTTGATTCCTGAATAAATTTCTGAAGCCTGATCTCAATTCGTTTTAGCAGTCTCCATTTTTTATTGTAGTTCCGCTTAGAAATATCCAGTCCGGCCAACTTCCTCAGCTCCCTGTTAAGGCGGTCACTTCTGAAATCATTTTGTCCGATATCTTTGTGAATAATCGGAGACACTTCTTTTAGGAAGACTTCAATTTCATCCACATTGTTATACCCTGAATTTTCTTTTTCATTGATTTTAAAAATCTCAATCGCTTTTTTGATCTGCTTTCCTGCTCCGATGGCTGTTCCAAAAGTTTCCAGCATCGAGGTATATCCATAGAAGTTTTTATTCAGCGAACGGCTGGCTGCTTTACTTAAAATAGCATGTTCCTGAATTTTCAGATCGCTTTTCATGAAATCAACGATCATTTCTGCAACATCTTCTGGACGTCTGCGTTCATCTAAGGTTGTATAAAGCTGTTTAATTGTTGCCATAAAGACAAAGTTAAAAGATATTTTTATTCACAAATATATTACTTAAGACCATCCTTTATTGCTGCTTTCAGGATTTCAATGTTGATATCTTTCAACGCTTTGAATTTAATGCAATATCCGGTTACGCTGGCTTTACCTATTTTATATCCATAGGTTGTGCTCAGATAGGTTTTATCGGCAATGTTGAGAACATAAATTGAGATTCCGGAAGTATTGGCACTCATTCCGATCTGATAAAAATCTCTGGTTTTTCCATCAGTATATTGTATGGTGTAGAATCCATATCCGATATTGGGATTGGAAACAGTCTTATTTTCACTGTTTTTTCCATCCAGAAACCATAACTGGCATTCCGGCATAAGGTCCAGAATGATGTGATGGAGTTCCTGCATATCATTGCGCTTCTTCTCAGGTTGTCTGTCAATATAGTCTTTGATCTGTTCTTGGATGGTCATGTGAAATTTCTAAATATAAAGATGAAATGTTTCATTTTTGAGGAAGATAAAATTCCATTATAGCGCTTGGGAAAATGGAAGAATAAACATTACGTTTGGTATTATAGCTTAAGGGATTTACTTGTACTAATTTTTTTATAGCATCTACGTATTTATCATCAATAATACTGTATATGTAATCTTTGAATTCAAAAGCATTTTTATAATGTTTATCAATGGTCTCTTTACTTGGATTAAGATATGTTTTCTGCAATACCTCAATTTGGAATGTTTTTTTTGTAACATCAAACAAGGGAAAAGAGTCATCAAAATATTCTTCGCCTAAAATATTTATTTTAGAATATTCATCAAAATGAACGTATTTATTTCTAATTGACATTAGTTCCAAAACATCTTTTACTACTTGTAATTCTAAATCTATATCTTTTTTGAAAAAAAGGGTATAAAATTTTATATTTTGTAATTTGTCTTTAAAAGAAGTATTTAAGTATTTTTTAAGTACATCAGTATAAATGATCAGTTCTTTTTTGATACCAATTCGAATTACTATATTTATAAATGATTCTATCATAAAAGCAGTGTTTAAAAGTAAAGACTTTGCTTTAGGATGGAATAATGTTAAATTATTTGTATAGTTTTCTAAATTATTAGTATACAGCTCTAATTTTTCTTGAGAAATGAGATGTCCTGCTATAGTTTCAGGTTCTTGTAAATCTATTTCTTTTATTTCTTTTTCTAAATTTTCTATTGAATTTAAATAACTTTTATAATGATTAATATAAACTATATGTTTTTCAAATTTCAAAATTTCACCATTGATTTCTTCTCTATATTTTTCTAAATTTTTTTGAAGGAATTGATGAATATTAAAGCTTTCATCATTATGATAATATGTAATTTCAAGTTGTTTACAAGTTCTAACTAAATGTATAAATCCGGCTGGATGTTCAATAGCAAAGTCCCACCATATAGGATTATCTAGAGGCATTCCTTCCTTCATTATAGTATATATACCATTAGGAGCTTTCAAAATGATTCTGAAAAGTGCATATAAATTTAGGCAGCTATATCGTAGATTCCAAATGGATTTAGTAGTATATTTTTTACTTTTTGAAAGATGTTCAATGTATTTTAAAGGAGGCAGGTTCCAATTTTTTATATCATAATCAATCATTATAGGTGTTTTTATAGTTATTAGTTTAAAAAATAAAGGTCTTTGAATTCAGGACCTTTAAATTAATATTCTATCCAAAAGCTCTTTTCAACAAACTCTCCACTTTCGGTTCGCTGCCTCTGAAACTTTTATAAAGTTCCATTGGATCTTTTGTTCCTCCTGAAGAAAGCAATACTTTATATTTGGCTGCAATCTCAGGGTTGAAGATTCCGTTTTCCTTGAAATACTGGAAAGCATCCGCATCCAGAACTTCAGCCCATTTGTAAGAATAATATCCGGCAGAATATCCGCCCTGGAAAATATGGGAGAAACTTGGGCTCATTGCCGTTTCAGCATTGGAAGGATAAAGAGTGGTTGCTTTGGTATATTTATCTTCAAAATCCTTTATACTTTCATTCTCCAACTCTCCAACTTTTGTATGATAATTCATATCCAGAAGTCCGAATCCAAGCTGTCTTAAAGTTTGATAGCCTTCCATAAAATTTTTAGACTGTTCAATCTTTTCAATTTTTTCGTCAGGAAGCACTTCCCCGGTTTTATAATGTTTGGCAAATGTTTTTAAGAACTCAGGTTCATAACAGAAGTTTTCCAGAAACTGAGATGGAAGTTCCACAAAGTCCCATTTTACAGAAGTTCCTGAGAGCGTAGGATATTGAGTATCTGCCATCATCCCGTGAAGCGCGTGCCCGAACTCGTGGAATAAGGTAGTCACTTCCTGGAACGTCAGTAAGCTAGGGGTATCTTTTGTCGGTTTGCTGAAGTTGCAAACGATTGAAATATGCGGACGGAAGTTTTCACCGTTTTGCTTATACTGATTTTTGTAGCTGGTCATCCATGCGCCGGCTCTTTTCCCTTTTCTTGGAAAATAATCAACATATAACAGAGATTTATAAATTCCATTTTCTTTTACTTCATATACTTTTACATCTTCATGGTATTTCGGAATATCATTTCTTTCCTCAAAAGTCAGTCCGAAAAGTTTTCCTGCCAATCCAAATACAGCTTCTTGTACCTGATTTAAAGGGAAGTAAGGTTTTAATTCCTCATCATTAAGATCAAATTTCTGCTTACGAAGTTTTTCAGCATAGAATGCATGATCATAGCCCTGCATTTCTTCAATTCCGTCAGCTTTGGCTAAAGATTTCAGTTCTTCAATTTCTTTATCAGCATATGGTTTTGCTTTGGTTAAAAGCTCGTTTAAGAAATCAAAAACTTTTACCGGAGACTTCGCCATTCTTTCTTCCAGAACGAAATCTGCATAATTTTTATACCCGATAAATTCAGCTTTCTGCTGTTTTAGATTAAGTAGTTCTTTAATCAGATTCTGATTGTCAAATTCTCCGCCATCAAAGGATTTTTTACCGTTTGCCAGCGCCAGTTCCTTTCTCAGTTCGCGGTTTTCAGCATACGTCATGAACGGAATATAGCTTGGGTATTGTAAAGTCACTACCCAGCCTTCAAGGTTTCTTTCCTTAGCCTCTTCTGCATACTGATCGATAATAGCCTCGGGAATTCCTGCAAGATCTTCCTTATTCGTAATATGTTTAAAATAAGCATTTGTAGAAGCCAAAACATTTTGTCCGAACTGTAAAGACTTTAAAGAAAGATCCATGCTGATTTTCTTTAATTTTTCTTTGTCTTCCTCATTCAATAAAGCTCCGCTTCTTACAAAACCTTTGTAGGTTTCATTCAGAAGCATTTCCTGCTCTTCGTTGAGATTATATTGATCCTTTTCATCATATACTTTCTTGATTTTGTTGAAAAGGGCTTCGTTTTGAGATATTTTTGAAGAATATTCCGTTAATATCGGAGAAACCTCTTGGGCAATCTGCTGGATCTCATCGCTGGTCTCAGCAGAATTTAAGTTGAAAAAAATATTTGAAACCACATCCAGCTGTTCTCCTGAATACGCCAATGCTTCAATAACATTTTCAAAAGTGGGTGCATCCGTATTGTTGACAATAGCATCAATTTCTGCTTCAGATTTTTGAATCAGCTCTTTAAACGCCGGAAGATAATCTTCATTTTTAATGTCACTGAATGGTGCTGAATGATATGGAGTAGTAAATTTTTCTGTTAAAATATTCATTTTTTGATTTTTTATAAAAGGTAAATGTAATGATTCATTGGGAATCACAGCTGAAACGCTCAAAAATAATGCCTTACTCACAAGCTATGACAAAAATACTTATCTTTAAATAATCTTGTCATATGGAAAGTGGGAGTGATGCGGGAATATTTAATTTTGAAACAGATTTAAAATAAATAACCTTAAAATATATAGACTATGAAAATACTCTTAAAAATCATTGCTGCCATCATTGTGCTGGCTATCATCTATGCTGTAATTGCAATACTGGCTTTCAGTAAAGATTATCATTATGAAAAATCTGTTGTCATTAATGCGCCCCAGGAAAAAGTATGGCCTTATGTAGGTACTTTAAAAGGCTACAATCAATGGGATCCTTTTTCCAAGGCTGATAAAAATATTGTGATTACGTATTCAGGGAACGGTGATAAATTAGGAGATTCCTATCACTGGAAAGGTGATAAAAATGTAGGAGAAGGAGAGCAGGCAATTACTGAGCTGGTTCCTAATCAGAAAATGGCTACAAAACTTCACTTTATAAAACCTTTTGAAGGAGATATGAAGGCTAATTTTGTTATGGTTCCCGAAGGAAGCGGTACCAAAGTGACCTGGATGATAGATAATGAACTTACTCCTATGATGAAAATTATGAAACCACTGATGAACGGAAACATGGATAAAATGTTTAGCCAGGGGCTGGGTGATCTGAAGAAACTTGCTGAAAAATAAAATGAAAGCCTTGTAAATTTTACAAGGCTTTTTTTATTACAATGTCCCGTCCTGAAATAAGTTGACACTTAATCAACTTATATTATGAAAGCTCAAGAATTAAAAAAGGAAAAACATACTCAAAGAGATTACAGTATAGGCTTTAAATTACGAGTTGTTTCTCAGGTAGAAAACGGTTATTACACTTATAAACAAGCCCAAAAAGAATATGGTATCCAAGGCAGAAGTACAGTTTTGGTTTGGTTGCGAAGATATGGTAACTTAGATTGGAGTAAACCTAAATTCCATATTATGCATAACTCTAAAGAAACTCCGGCTCAAAAAATTAAGCGTTTGGAAAAAGAATTAGCTGATGAAAAGCTAAAAACTAAGGTTCTTAATACCATGATTGATATGTCAGATAAGCAGTATGGCACCCAAATCAGAAAAAAGTTTTCCTCCCAACAATCTTCAGACTCCACAGAGAAGGAATAAGCATATCCAGGCTGTGCAGATTGTTTGGGATAAGCCGTCAGGCAGTTTATCAAAATAAGCAGAGGAGCTTAACCCGTGAAAAAGAATTACTAAAAATAAAGATACTCGTACAAAAAGTACGAATGGAAATGCCCAGACTTGGAACCAGAAAGCTTTATTACCTACTTAAAGAAGGGTTCAAAAATGAAGGAATCAAAATAGGCAGAGATGCTTTATTTGCTTATCTAAAAAGAGAGAATATGCTTGTGCGTGCTCAAAAAAAGTATGTTAAGACAACTTTTTCAAAACATTGGCTTAGAAAACATCCTAATTTATTGAAAGAATTAAAGATCGCAAAAGCAGAACAGGTTTTTGTAAGCGATATAACTATATTAAAACAAGGGAATCTACCTGCTATTTGTCTTTAGTAACAGATGCTTACAGCAGAAAAATCATGGGATATTCATTAAGCTCAAATATGAATACTGAGAATGTAGCCAAAGCTTTAAAAATGGCAGTGAAAAATAGAGTTTCAAATACTCCTTTGATTCATCATTCAGATAGAGGACTGCAGTACTGTTCTGGCTATTACCAAAACATGCTTAATAAAAATAGA
Organism: Chryseobacterium indologenes; assembly: GCF_018362995.1. Taxonomy (NCBI): domain Bacteria; kingdom Pseudomonadati; phylum Bacteroidota; class Flavobacteriia; order Flavobacteriales; family Weeksellaceae; genus Chryseobacterium; species Chryseobacterium indologenes. Next base: position 2,384,818 of record NZ_CP074372.1, on the reverse strand, counting down.
ATAAAACCTTCTATGACTGATGGTTATGATTGTTATCAAAATGCATTGGCTGAGAGAATTAATGGAATATTAAAGCAGGAATTCTGTTTTGTAAAACAAAGAATATACAAGACTTAAACTCTTTGATAAAAGAAAGTATTAATATCTACAATACTAAAAGACCACATTTAAGTCTTAATATGCAAACGCCAGATAAAGTGCATAAAAAATCCGAAGAAAATAAATACTTCTCCGGATTAAATATTGTCTAATTTTATGTCAACCTATTTTAGGACGACTCACAATTCTTTCTTACCAATTTTGTTTACCAAGTTATTTTATATTAGCCCCAGAAATATTATTCTAAAAATATTATCTTTATATAAAGAATAGATTGTATGGAGAAGATCGTATTTGAAAAAAGTGATATCAGAGACTTTGTGAAAACTACCATCGCAGAGAAAATTGAAAAGCTTAAAAACTTTATCGAATTTACCCTGGAAGCTAGCCGTGACATCAAAAAAACTCCGAAATATGACAGTATGAGAGAAGAGATGCAGGAGGAGATTTACCAGATGCAACGACAGTTGGGAGCTTTGAATGATCTTAAAAGAAATATGGCAAAAGTTCTGAATACCGCTACGGAAAGAGTACAGCTTGGCTCGCTGGTCATTACCAATAAGGCCCGGTTTTATATATCCGTGTCACTAGGGGAATTCTTTTTTGAAGGAGACCGGTTCTATGCAATCTCTCCCGAAAGTCCCATGGCCAAAAAAATGATGGGTATGAAATCCGGCGATGAATTTACTTTAAACAAGATCCATCAGAAGGTTATAGAGGTTTTGTAAAAGTAAAAGTAATTTTGACAAGCTTCGGACATCTTTCATCCGGCTAAATATTAAACTTCCTTCATCCCGCTTTCTGCTTCCATCTTTTTTGTAATTTTGTTACATGAATAAGGCATCCATTTTAAAAGAGATCATAGAGCAAAGAAGAAGTATTTTCCCAAAAGATTATCAGGATACAGAAATATCTCAGGAAGTTTTGGAGGAAATTTTAAATGCTGCTACACTTGCTCCCAATCACAAACGTACAAAACCCTGGCGTTTTAAAATATTCAAAGGTGAAGAGAAAACACAGCTGGCCTCGGAAATGCAGGCTATCTATAAAACAATTACACCTGAGCAGCTTTTCCTGGAAAAAAAATACAATGATATCGGTTTTAAAATCAATAAAGCCAATGTTGTAGTTTCTATCGTAGTCAACTTCAGCGGAATGGTTCCTGAATGGGAAGAAATAGCAGCGGTTTCAATGGCGGTTCAGAACATGTATCTTACCTGTACAGCGAATAATATCGGATGCTATTGGAGTTCTCCCAAAATTGTAGATGAATTGAAAGATTCTCTTATTATTGAAGAAAACCAGAAGTGTCTGGGATTGTTTTATATGGGTAATTTGGAATAAATAGCCCTGATCGAGCGGTTTGTTTAAACTCTTTTTCTTTCTAAAAGAAAAAAGCGAGTAGCGAGAGCAGGTTCCCGGCTTCTGGAAAATGAATTTTATAAAACTTTTTACTTGTAGCTTTTTACTTCAAACTTTTTTACTATCTTTGCACTCTTAAATATTTAACTGGGACGAGTTCCCGTAAAATTCAAACATTATGTCAGTAAAAATCAGATTACAAAGACACGGTAAAAAAGGAAAACCTTTTTTCCACATCGTGGTTGCAGATTCTAGAGCTAGAAGAGATGGTAGATTCATCGAAAAACTAGGAACTTACAACCCAATTACTAATCCAGCAACTATCGAATTGAACGTTGATTCCGCTGTACAGTGGTTAAACAACGGTGCTCAGCCTACTGATACTGCTAGAGCTATTTTATCTTACAAAGGTGCTCTTTACAAAAAACACTTACAAGGTGGTGTAGCTAAAGGTGCTTTTGACGAAGCTGAAGCTGAAAAAAGATTCAATGCTTGGGTAGAAGCTAAAGACTCTAAAGTACAAGGTAAAGTAGAAGGTTTAGCAACTGCTAAAGCTGATGCTAAGAAAGCTGCTTTAGAAGCTGAAGTAAAAGTAAACGAAGCTAGAGTTGCTGCTGCTGCACAAGCTGAGGCTGATGCTAAAGCTGCTGAAGAAGCTGCTAACGCACCTGCTGAAGAAGTTGTTGCTGAAGCTACAGAAGGAGAAGCTCCTGCTGCTGAAACTGAAGAAAACACTGAAGCTTAAGAACAAACCCTGTTATGCGTAAAGAAGATTGCTATTTTTTAGGAAAAATCACACGCAGACACGGACTTGCGGGTAACGTAATCCTTAAATTGGATACCGATCAACCCGAGCTTTACAATAAATTGGAATCAATATTCGTTGAAATCAACGGATTATTGGTTCCATTTTTTATTGAAAGATCATCATGGAGCAAACTTGATGCTCTGAATCTTGCATTCAAAAACTCTTCTGAGGCTATGGTAGACCAGGTGTTGGGTAAAAGTGTTTACCTTCCGCTTGCCTCACTGCCTAAACTTTCGGGAAAACAATTCTACTATCACGAGATCATCGGGTTTGAAATCTTTGATCAAAATGATAATAACTGTGGAGTGATCAGATCTGTAAATGATCAGACGGCGCAGGTGTATTTCATTACCAATCTGGATGGAAAAGAGGTGGTTATTCCTATGATCAAAGACTGGATTCTTGAAGTTGACCGAGAAGAAAGAATAATCAAAATGGAACTTCCTGAAGGTCTTATTGACGTATTTCTGGTTCCATCCAAGAAAGACGAATAGTTTTGCAATAAGCAATAAGCTATTCTTCCTCAATTTTCTACATTACTATTACTTTATTACTCACTACTCATTACTCATTTTTAAGGCGGGTAAAAGATATTCCTGTACCATTTTTTCAACTTGTGAATGGGCATAAGGTTTGTTGTAAGCTTGTGCGGTAATTACCATTACAACGGGTATTTTGGTGAAGATGATGATTTTGTTTCCACCATTTCCGCTGGATTGAAAAGCTTCATAACTGCTGTTTCCCACCGTATAAACTTTTCTCCAGAATAAATATCCATACCCTTCAAAATCCTGACGGTCCGGAAAGTAATTGGTAAAAGATTTCTTAACCCAATCTTTACTCAAAATAGTTTTCCCTTCCCAAACTCCATTATTGCTGTACAGCTGCCCGAATTTTGCAAAATCAAGAGCTTTCATACGAAGTCCTCCAGCCAGAGAAGGCTTTTGCTGCGGAGTAAACTGCCATTTATAATTTTTGATTCCAAGGGGTTGGAATAATTTTTTATCTGCATAGTTTTTTAAGCCTTCCGGAACTGTTTTATCCAGAATATCTCCGGTGACCACAACTCCGGCTGTAAAGTAACTCCAGTTTTTTCCTGGTGTATTCTCCGTCATTGGCAGATCCAATGTAAAATTTACCCAATTTTCGGTAGGATACATATTTTCTTCATTTCCTGGAGATTCGTAATTTTCATCATTCCCATCAAATCCGGAACTCATTGTCAACAAACTTTTTATAGTAACATTCTCTTTTTGAGAAGAATAGTTTTTAAATTGTTTCAAATCGTAAAACTCTTTCAGATATTGATTTTCGCTTTTTAAATATCCTTCTTTGACAGCAATTCCCGTCAACGCTGAAGAAAATGACTTCCCTACAGAACGGGTATCCTGCAAAGAATCTCTTCCTGATCCGTTGAAATATTCTTCCAGAAGCAATTTTCCGCTTTTTATGATTACAATTCCGGTTATATTTTTAAACCTGTTTTCTGCAATTTTCTTATTCAGATTTCTGATAGCTTCTGTATTGATCTTTTCCTGAGAAACCTTCCATCCGCTGTTGGATTGAATGGGTTGAATGGCGATCTGCTGCTCCGGGATATTTTGGGAAGGAACATTGAGATTGATCTGACCTTCTGCGATAACAGGGCCTGTTTTGAGTGTAGAAGCGTTGAGATACGGGCGTATTTCAATTTTTAAGGTATGATTTCCTTCTGACAGAGCATCAATCCCGTTATGGGACATATAAAAACGCATCCATAAATACCTTCCCCATGAATCTTCGTTTTTGTTGCTGAGAAGAGGAATTCGCAGTGTGGTTTTAACTTTTTTATGATCTGCAATGCCTGCACCTGTATTGAGATTTTCTTTATAGATCAGTTTTCCGTCTACGTAAAATGAGAACTGATAATTTCCGTTTTTGAGCAGTTCATCAACCGTCCAATTGGGCTCAAGCTGATGCAGATAATTAACTAGAGAGTTATCAAAAAAAGCATGAATACCAAGATCTCCGTTTTCCTGGAATAAAGAAGAACTGAGAAAGTCCGAATCTTTAAGGTTTTCAAGAGCAATAGTTTTATTAACGAAAACAATTTTTCCGAGATGATTTTTTTGAATCGGATTTTCAATTTTTTCAGGATTGACTATGTTTTTGTTTTGTCCCTGATACAGATAAAATGTGAAAATAAAGATCAATAATAGAACTGGTTTCATTGGAAGAAGTATTTAAACAAAAGTAACAAACTTCTTCCTGGTAAAATAGAATGAAATTAACATTGCTATTTTATTATTCGCCATATATTCTAATTGAACAGCTTTCTGAATTCTCCGGGAGACTGATTCGTCTTTTGTTTAAAGAGTTTACTGAAAGACTGCGGATGTTCAAATCCCAATTCATAAGCGATCTCACTTACAGATAAGCTTGTGGTACTCAAGCGTTCTTTGGCAGAATCAATCAATTTATTCTGAATATGCTGCTGTGTATTTTGCTGCGTATGTAGGCGGAGTAAGGTTCCAAGATAATTAGGTGAAATATTCATTTGCTCGGCTATTGTTTTTACCGAAGGAATTCCACTTTCAAGAAGATTTCCGCTTTCAAAATAGTGAGAAAGAATGTCTTCAAATTTATGTAGTAGTTCATGACTCGATTTTTTTCGGGTGAAAAACTGCCGTTCATAAAAACGTTCAGAATAGATCAGTAACAATTCAATCTGTGAAATAATCAGCTCCTGTGTGAATTTATCGGTATTTGCCTGATATTCACGTTCAATATTTTTAAGAATATCAACAATAATTATCTCTTCTTTATCGGAAAGAAAAAGAGCTTCTTTTACCTGATAACTGAAAAAATCATAAGATTTTATTTTCCTGGTTAATGCAGTATTCCATAGAAAATCGGGATGAATCAGTAATAAAAATCCGGTAGGCTCTACTTCAACATCCTGCCTTATTTCCAGGCTTAAAAACTGCTGTGGAGAAACAAAACACAGTACTCCGGAGTCAAAATCATATTGCTGCTGACCGTAATTAAACTTTGGAGTGACATTTTTTTTCAAACCAATAGAATAAAAATTCTGGATCCACTTCAGTTCTTCATTTTCTACAACATAACGAACCTTGCTGTAATCTATCAAGCTGATCAGTGGATGCTCAGGATTCGGAAGACTGCAGAAAGCATGAAAATCTGAAATGGAATTAAAACGAACAAGCTGTTTCATAATAGCGAAGTTAAGTTTTTTTGTAAAAATTATAATGCATGATATCATAAAGCCTTCAACTCCGGTCAGGCTGGATTCTCTAACGTTTTATATTTAATTCATCCGATTAAATTAAAATATTAAGTATTAGGAATGTCATCCTGAGCGGAGTCGAAGGATAGTATCAAATTAAATCGCAGTAGAAACGGTAAGGCTTTCCCATTTCTCAGCATCTTTCTTTAAGATATCAATCTTATTATTCAGAAACTCCATCGTTCCTACTCCCAATAATAAATGTACCGGCGGATTTTTCTCTTTACTGATCTGAATCAGTACATCAGCTGCCTTCTCAGGATCATTAGGCTGATTTCCGTTGATCTCATTAAGATGAGCCTGTTCAGAATTTCTTGCCGCTTCATAAGCCTGAATAGGATTGGAAGGGGTTTTCACAGAATCTTTAGTTAAAAAATCAGTACGGAAATATCCGGGATACACTACAGTAGCATGAATTCCGAAATCTTTTACTTCTTCAGCCAAAGCTTCAGTAAATCCGGCAACAGCAAATTTTGTTGAGCAGTAAATTCCCCAACCCGGAAAATTAGCGGAATATCCACCAACGGAAGAAATATTGAAGATGTTTCCAGACCTTTGTTCACGAAGATAAGGCATGGCATTTCTGATCACATTTAAGGTTCCGAAAACATTCACAGCGTAATTTTCTCTCGCCTCTTCATCTGTAAGTTCTTCCAATGTTCCGATTTGTCCATAACCTGCATTATTCACAACTACATCAATTTTTCCGAAATGTTCAACCGTTTTGGCAATGGCAGATTTAATATCGTTATTGTCTGTAATGTTTACGCTGAGCGGAAGGAAGTTTTCAGAAGTCTCTCCGAGGGTTGAGATCAGGGATTCAACGGTACGGCTTGTTGCAGCAACCTGAAATCCTTCGGATAATAATTTTTTTACCAACTCGAATCCTAAGCCTTTTGAAGCTCCTGTCACGAACCATACTTTTTTTGTTTCCATTTTTAAATATTTTTTTGTTTAAATGATGGTACAAAGATGGAAAGTTACAGAAGGTAAAATGTATCCAAATCGGGGAATGATGTATCCAAATCGTGAATGATGATTTATTTCCTTTGCATTCAGAGAACTTTTAATAATTTTTCAGAAGGTTCCTGTATTTCAAAGGTGTAATTCCGATATTTTCTTTAAAACATCGGGTAAAATGACTCTGATCTGAAAAGCCGCATTCTATGGCAATATCCGTCAAAGAGTGGGGTAAAGTCAGCAATTCAAGTGATTTGTTAAGTTTTAATTTTCTGAGATATTCACCCAGATTACAGTGGAAATATTTATGAAAATCCCTGCTGAGATGAATAGGATGAATATTCAATGTTTTAGAAAGTTCCGTAAGATTCAGGCTTTCTGTAAAGCTTTCATGTAGAATTTCATTGATCTGCCCTACCCAGACTGGTTTTCTATCACTACTTTCCTTCTGATGGGTCAACTGACTGAAAAGATTTAATAATAACTGATTAAGAGCCAGCTCAAAAGATAAATCATTGGTTTTCGTTTCTTTGAACATCTGATAAACCAGTAGTTTTAAAGCGGGATCTTTTATATTAAAGCTGCCCTCCACTTTATTTTTCTGAATGTCAAACCGATCAAACCAGCTTTGTGAAGGTTCAATGTGGAAGCCTCTTGTAAAAATATCCGGCTTAATATTGTAATGCGGATCTTCCCAATGATGGTATAGTAATGTTCCGGCAGAACAGCCATAGGTTTCTTTTCTGTTCCCTTCCGTCATATTGCCCTGAAGCAAAAAAGTGAAGTAAGCATTTTCATGATAATGCCAGTCTACGTAAGGATGCGTATACTCCGTATCAGTGATGGTCAATCCTTCTACAGTGACCATTTGATTGGTTTCTCCAAAATATTCGCCTTTACGCAGGGTATTCATGATAAATTTTGTTTTAATCGGTCAATCTGTTCATACATTTTATTAAAGAACATTTTCCTTTCCCGGTTTCCGGATTCGTTCAGGGATCTGGAGTTCTTGATCTGATGCTCAAAATAGCTCAGAGAATCTTCACAGGTGATTTTATCATTGGTCATCATATATCCAAACATGCTGAAAGGAACGAAAAAGGAACATTGCTGCTCATTTTTGAATAAAATACTGTTGTTTAAAATTACTAAATCATTGACATAGATCTGATAATTAGTTTTTTCCAGTGTTTTAATTTCCAGACCTTCCAGTAATTTCCTCAGGTCATCAAGAATAAGATCCACATCATTTTTCTTCAACAGACCCATTTCATAATAGAAAGAAATTTGTCTCAGAGCACTCATAATGGTGGTGTCATTCCAGATTTCGGTTACGTTTTGTTTATCATAAAGATCTTTCAGCATGTCATTTTTTACTGAATGATATTCCATATTAAACTCATGAAACGGACTTAAAAATTTGTCCTGATTCAGTAAATTCATCCAGACATAAAACTTGAAACGGGATAACATTGAATCTGAAATGGTATAGAAAAACGGGATGTCTTTTGCAGAATAGAATACTTTGGAATTGCTGATATTCTGAAAAACGTTTAAAATTTTCAATGAGTTCTCGAAATAATTTAAAAGATCTTCAGTTGTTCTTACCGGCTGTGTTCTTTTGACAACCAATTGGTTTTCTGTTCCCAGAAACTGATCCAATGAGATCTGATAGTACCTGGCAAGCTCCAGCGCTTCCTCAAAGCTGAACTTAGCTTTCAAAGAAGTTCTTCTGTGGGCCGCATCATAACTGATGTTAAGAATGTTGGCAATCTCATCATTTAAAGATTTTTCCCCGATTTTTCTTCGGATTTCCTTCAATAGAGCTTCCTGGTGCATAGTTTTGTGATTTTCACAAATGTAGTATTTTTTGTGTAAAGAACTGTTGATTTTCTGTTTAGAAGGCTGAAAGATTAAAACTGGGAGAAGGGAAGTATCGGAGGTCGAAATAATCAATAACAATTTGAAAGTAATTGGATTTATAATCACTATTACTATTGATCACTGAAAGTAACTTCCTGCCTCCTTCTTCCCGCTTCCAACCATATATTTTGTGATTTTCACAAACAGAATATTTTTTTTAATTTTTTTTCACATTCGGAACTGTGGTTTCTGCTGATAATTTTGAACTGTAATTTTAAAATAACGAGTTATGAAAACACGAATTTTATTAATAGCAGTTCTTTTATTCAATAGTCTGGTTTATGCATCAGACAGTTTAAAAGCAGATTCTTTGAAACCTAGATTTATTGCAGCTTCCCCTTCAAAGAATGTCAGAAATGTCAACGGGATTTTATTTAAATACTATGATGAGGAAGATCATTTTAAGCCTAAAAAAGTAAACGGATTGGGAATGGGATTCAATTTCCTGGGTATTTTTCTTCCTCCGTTGATGCTTTTCAACCTACAATTACCAGGCAATGATGATTATGTAATAGTGCCCCGTGAAAAGATGAATACAATCAATGGACTTCAATTGTCTCTGATCAATATGGAGCCTACTGTTACAAATGGTCTGGAGATCAATGTTTCGAGTAATATCAACACATATGCGGTGACTAACGGAGTATCTGTTTCCCCATTTTTTAATCTGCATCACGAGATGAAAGGTGTTTCTGCAGCACCGTTGGCCAATATTGGACATAAATGTCGTGGATTGCAGATTGGTTTGTACAACAAATGTGAAGATTTCAGAGGAATCCAGATCGGCGGATGGAATGAAAACGGAAAAAGAAAACTTCCACTCATCAACTGGAATTTTAAAAAACAGAAAACAAATTAGACATGAAAAATTATAAACTCATATTATTTTTATTACTGTTTTCAGCACGTATTTTTTCACAAAATACCACTCATGATACAGTGAATACTTCTACAGAAGAACCTTTTGATTATAAAAAATATTATGACTGTGATTTTGGAGAAGGAAATGTTTTGATTGTGATCAAAAAAGGGAAAGAATTTACAGATTTAAAAGATTTAAGAAAATCAGGGAAAGGTTTTGCCATTAAAATGGAAGCCATCTACAGTATGGAATTTACGGATGGACAAAGATATGAATCAAGCGTGGTGAAAAATATTACCCGGGATAGTCTTTCAATCACGAATTTTTTTAATGAAAATGCAGCAAAGCTTGCGGGAAAACCTTTTACATTGATTACTTATCCGCTTTCATCTCTGAAATATATTCGGTTTATTGATGACAGGATGCTGTCGCTTTACAGCAAAAAAAATATTCAGAAAAATTTTGACCTGATTGTGAAAAAAATGGATCACGCTAAAATGTGTCCTGCTGTTATCAATTTTAAAGATAGAAGCGGAGAAACAAAGGTTTGTCATTTTTATCTGACATCCCAGGGATATGATCTTCTTTACGAGAGTGATGGAAGAGTATATTATCTTGAGGGTAGAGTAGAATGGAAATAATTTTTTGAAGAGAGTACAGCCATTAGTCTGTGCTCTCTTTTTAGAGACTTATCAGCATTAAATTTAATGAAAATATTGATTAATACATGAAAAAAGCAAAAGCAGTGGTGCATCTACAGAAGAAAAATAATATTTTTGTAATATAGCTCGGATGAATGATGAAAATAAAATGTTTAATCCTTTTTTTGATGATATGGAATGTGTTTTTTCATGCACAGACCAATAATACTGAAAAAAATATTCCGGAAAAACGGACTTATAAAGAATTGGAAGACGAATTTTATAAGGTCCTTCCCGGAGATACCAACAACTCAAAAAGTATTGCCAGTTCTTATCTTAAAAAGGCAAAGTCTGAAAACAATACAACTCAGATTGCTGAAGGGTACGTTATGCTTCATTTTGACGAAGAATTACCCAATGCACTAAAATACCTTGACAGCTTACAATACATCACCAGGAATTCAAAAGAAAATACCTATCCGGCAAGAATTTACCTGTTAAGAGGAAACCTGTATTTCAAGACTGATAACCTCCAGGCTGCATTAAACAACTATATCCTGGGATTAAAATATGCAAAAGAAAAAGGAAATAAAAGGCAGATTGCCATGGCCCATATCAGTATTGCCTATCTCAACAATTATATCGGGAAACATGAGGAGACTGCAAAAGTACTGAGGCATTATGCTTATGATGCCGATTATATGAATGAGACGGAGGTCAATTCCCTCAAATTGAACCTTGCAGATGCTTATATAGAGATCAATAAAATGGATTCTGCTTATGCATTGATACAGGAAGGCATGCTGGATTCCAAAAAAAATAAAGATGTTTACCGTTATTATCAGAATCTTGGGTTATTAGGATACTATAATCTTCATTCAAAAAATTATCAGAAAGCGATTGATGGCTTATTGGAATGTGAAAAATACTTCTTTACCAAGAATAATGGCAGTAAAAGAAACCATAATTATACACTTTTGTATTTAGGGAAATCCTATGCCGGTCTTCAGAAAAAAGAAAAAGCAGCAGATTTTTTCAGGAAGATCGATTCCATGGTTCTTAAAACAAATTATATTTATCCTGAGCTCAGGGACGTATACACTTACCTGATTGATTATTATAAAGAAAATAATGATAAAGAAAAGCAGCTGTATTATGTAGACCGTTTTCTAAAAGTTGATCAGGTCCTGGATACACAGTTCAGGTATATTTCCAGAGAGCTTCCAAGAAGATATGATACGCCGGAGTTGCAGCAGGAGAAGGAAGATATTACTAACGAGCTTACCAAAAGGAAGAGTCTGTTTTATATTGTACTGAGTCTTTTGTTGATATCGCACCTCCTGTTTATCAATGTTTATTTTAAATATAAAAAATCTGAAAAGAACTATAAAAAGATAGCCCAGGATCTGATTCAATCCGTAAATGAAAATAGAGTAGGGAAAAATAAAGAACCGGAAGCCGGACAAGAAATTTATCCGGTAGAAAATACGGAAAATTCTGAAGACAAAACATCCAGAACTGTTTCTGAAGATATTGCCCAGACCATCTTAAAGGAACTTGAAATATTTGAAAGCAAAGATCAGTTTTTAAATAAAGGAATTACGCTGGGAAGTCTTGCTAAAAAAATAAAAACAAACTCTAAATATCTGTCAGAAATTATCAATACTTACAAAGGAAAAAACTTTGCAACGTATCTCAACGATCTCCGTATTGATTATGCCATCAGCAGATTGGCTACTGACAGAAAATTCAGGTCCTATAAAATTCCTTTTATTGCAGAAGAATTAGGATATAATAACGAACAGGCTTTCACTTTAGCCTTCAAAAAAAGAACCGGAACCCCTCTATCTATCTATCTGAAAGAAATTGAAAATATGTCTTCGAATTAGGTTTAATTTGTTGGTATTCATTTGATTATTGTTTATAGATTCATGATTTTATGTATATAAATTTATGAATCTATAGACCATTCACTTGTGTCATTATTTCACTTCCTGCATCTTTGCTTCAGGTAAAAACACAACCATTTATTTTGTATGTGCACAATACAAGATATCAGTTCCAAACTGTTGATCACTCAAAAATCAAGTTAGGAATTGTATCATAAAAACTAATAATGAAGAGGATAAAAACCAGAAAAAATAACCAGAAAATTAAAATGTAAATAATGAAGTAATTGTTCAGAATTTAGAGATGTAAAGTGTAGTGATCATTTAAAATCATTAAACCGTAAATCCGGTTAATCCACCACAAAGTTTAAAAGTATAGTATAGTCTAAAAATGGATGTATGACCCGGTAATTTACCACGAACTTATCACTTAAAAACTAATAACCATTTCAATAAAACTAATTCCATGAAAACCCAGAGTAAAATAAAATTTTATTCTTTTTAAAAGTGATAGTGTAAGTGTGTTCATTCCGGGTGTATCCGGATTTTATTGAAGTTCAGGATAATATTGAGTGGAAATGTACCTGAAAATGAAGAAGAGTCTGCAGAAGAAAAAAGGTAAATTTCCTGAACTGAAAGTTTAAATACCTGTTAAATGATTTTTAAAGACAGCGCAATCATCAAGTTGCGCTGTTTTTTTGTAACTTTGCAGACATTAATTTTTATATAAAAAATTTATCATCAACAAATGAAAAAGCAAACGATCAAAGAAATCCTAAAGGATTACAAGAAAGTATTACATCATGACATTACTGTTTACGGATGGGTAAGATCCTTCCGTGCTAATCGCTTTATTGCGCTTAATGATGGTTCTACGATTAATAATTTGCAGATAGTTGTTGATTTCGAAAATTTTGATGAAGCTATTATCAAGAATATCAGTACAGCTTCTTCCCTGAAAGTAGTAGGAGAAGTAGTGGAAAGCCAGGGAGCAGGACAATCTGTGGAAATTATCGCTAAAAAGATTATTATTTTAGGAGATAACTTTACAGAAGAACTTCAGAGTACAATTCTTCAGCCTAAGAAACACAGTCTTGAAAAACTTCGTGAGCAGGCTCACTTAAGATTCCGAACGAATCTTTTCGGAGCGGTGTTCAGAGTACGTCACGCAGTAAGTTTTGCTGTTCACTCGTTCTTCAACCAGAACCAGTTTTTCTATATCAACACACCGGTAATTACAGGTGCAGATGCGGAAGGAGCTGGTGAAATGTTCGGAGTAACCAACTTTGATCTGAACAACATGCCGAAAACGGAAGAAGGCGAAATTGATTTTGCACAGGATTTCTTCGGTAAAAAAACAAACCTTACCGTTTCAGGACAGCTTGAAGGAGAGACTGCAGCTATGGGATTGGGAAGAATTTATACTTTCGGACCTACTTTCCGTGCTGAAAATTCTAACACCACAAGACACCTTGCGGAGTTCTGGATGATTGAGCCGGAAGTAGCTTTCAACAACCTTGAAGATAACATCGACCTTGCGGAAGATTTCTTAAAATATGTGATCCAGTATGTATTGGATAACTGCAAAGATGATCTTGAGTTCTTAGACAACCGTTTTGCAGAAGAGCAGAAAACAAAACCGGAAAAAGAAAGAGCCAAAGAAGGTCTTATCGAAAAACTTCAGAATGTAGTGGCTAAGCGTTTCAAGCGTGTAAGCTATACAGAAGCAATCGAAATCCTGTTGAACTCGAAAGAAAACAAAAAAGGAAAATTTGCTTACCCGGTTGAAAAATGGGGAACAGACCTTCAGTCTGAGCATGAAAGATACCTTGTTGAAAAACATTTTGAAAGCCCGGTAGTATTATTTGACTATCCGAAAGAAATCAAAGCTTTCTATATGAAACTGAACGATGACAACAAAACCGTTGCAGCGATGGATGTTCTTTTCCCTGGTATCGGTGAGATCATCGGTGGATCTGAAAGAGAAGCAAGATTAGATGTTTTAAAACAGAAAATGGCAGATATGCATGTAGATGAGCACGAGCTTTGGTGGTATCTTGATACCAGAAAATTCGGTTCTGTGCCGCATGCGGGCTTTGGTTTAGGACTGGAAAGACTAGTTCTTTTCGTAACAGGAATGACAAATATCAGAGATGTGATTCCTTTCCCAAGAACGCCGAAAAGCGCTGAATTCTAGAGCAATAAAAAAAGCCTTAATCACAAGTTAAGGCTTTTTTTATTTTTCAATAGTTTATTAAGATGGGATGTATACTGCAAAAATCATGCTAAATGTGTTTTTTTGTCAAATAAATTTATTAAATTCGTAGAATATGTTATGTTAAAACGCAAATAAGAATATGCTTAAACAACACTTACAACTCAAATTAGGACAAAAGCTGGCCCCTCAGCAAATCCAGTTGATGAAGCTTATTCAACTTCATACTCTGGAATTTGAAGAGGAGTTGGAGAGAGAGTTAGAAGAAAACCCGGCTTTGGAAATTGCGAAAGAAGATTCTAAGGAAGATGAATACTCTTCTCTGGAAGATGCTTATAAGGATGAGGGTACAGAAAGCATTGAAACAGATTTCGACGTCAATGAATATATCTATGACGATGAACCAAGCTATAAAACCGCATCCAGCAACTATTCTCCGGATGATGAAGAATTTGATAATGAAAGTCTTCTCACGGAGGGACAGTCCTTATACGACTATCTTACAGAGCAGATACACCTGGTGAATATCAGTGAGGAAGATCTTAAGATTGCAGAATACCTTATCGGGAACTTAGATACAGACGGATATCTTAGAAGAGAAATCAAGTCTATTGTTGATGATCTTGCTTTCTCACAAGGAATTTATACAACTAAAGAAAAAGTTGAGGATATCCTGGAGAACTATGTTCAGAAACTGGATCCGTCCGGAGTAGGAGCAAGAGGGCTGCAGGAATGCTTATTGCTGCAAATTGAAAAGAAAGTAAGCTCAGATAAAGCAGTTTCTTTAGCTGCCAATATTTTGAGACATCAGTTTGAAGCCCTGACGAATAAGCACTACAACAAGATCATTCAGAAATATGATATTGAAGAGGAAGATCTGAAAGACGCACTGGACGAAATCTCAAAATTATCCCCGAAAGTAGGTGGGAACTTCGATACACAGACTATTACAATTAACCAGGAAATTATTCCGGATTTTGTGATTCAGGTAAAAGACGGATTAGTAATTCCTATGCTTAACAGCAAAAATGCACCTACTTTAAGAGTTTCTGAAGAATATAAAGATATTCTGACTACTTATTCCCATGATAAAAATTCATCGGAGCATAAGCAGGCTGCATTATTTATCAAACAGAAACTGGATGCTGCAAAATGGTATATTGATGCTATTAATCAGCGTCAGAATACCTTATTACAGACGATTACAGCGATTGTGAAGTTCCAGAAGGATTATTTCATTACCGGAGACGAAAAGTCTCTGAAACCAATGATTTTAAAGGATGTTGCAGATATTACAGGATTTGATATTTCTACCATTTCAAGGGTGGTAAAAAGTAAATATGCAGATACCCCTAATGGTATTGTATATCTTAAAGACCTGTTTTCAGACAGCTTAACGAATGATGACGGAGAAGAAGTCTCTACCAAAGAGATCAAAACCCATCTTCAGGAAGTAATCAACAAAGAAAATAAAAGAAAGCCACTTACAGATGATGCATTAGTGGTAATCCTAAAAGAGCAGGGTTATAATATTGCCAGAAGAACGATTGCAAAATATCGTGAACAGCTCAATATTCCTGTAGCAAGATTAAGAAAAGAACTTTAAAACATAAAAAAGCATTTCAAATTGAAATGCTTTTTTTTCATTTTATCGCCGGAAGAAATATAAGTATGGTTGCTCCCAATTTTATTCAGGAATTAATCTTTAAAACTTCCTAATTCAAGCTCTTTCATAGATATCTCCCGCATTTCTACCTTTCTTATTTTTCCGGAAATGGTCATAGGAAACTCATCTACAAATTTCCAGTATTTCGGGACTTTATAGTGGGCAATTCTTCCTTTGCAGTATTCCTGTAATTCTTCTGCTGTGATAGTAAATCCTTTCCTTACTTTGACCCAGGCCATCACCTCTTCCCCGAATTTTTCACTTGGAACGCCAATGATCTGAACATCAAGAATGTTGGTGTAAGTATATAAAAAATCTTCAATTTCCTTAGGTGAAATATTTTCTCCGCCACGGATGATGAGGTCTTTTATTCTTCCGGAAATAGTAATATATCCGTCTTTATCCATTACTGCCATATCTCCGGTATGCATCCAGCGGGCATCATCCAGTACTTTTTTTGTGTTTTCAGGATCATTCCAGTATTTCAGCATGACAGAATAGCCTCTTGTACAAAGTTCGCCATGCTCGCCGCGTTTCAGGGTTCTGCCATTTTCATCCACAATTTTGATCTCAAGATGATCCTGAACAGTTCCTACAGTACTAACCTGTTTCTCCAGCGGTGTTCCTATTAAAGTCTGGGTAGATACGGGTGAAGTTTCCGTCATTCCGTAGCAGATGCTCATTTCTTTAATATTCATCAGGCTCTCTACCTTTTTCATAATTTCCGGAGGACATACTGATCCTGCCATGACACCTGTTCTTAAACTTGAAAAATCATACTTATCAAAATCTTTTACTGCCAGTTCCGCAATAAACATGGTAGGAACACCATACAAAGAAGTACATTTTTCGTCAGAAACGGCTTTTAAAGTGATTTCCGGATCAAAGCTGTCGTTAGGAATTACCATGCAGGCTCCGTGGGCTGTGCAGCATATATTTCCGATTACCATACCAAAGCAGTGGTAAAAAGGTACCGGAATACAGACACGGTCTTTCTCAGTATATTTTAATCTGATTCCGATAAAATAGCCGTTGTTCAGGATATTATGATGAGAAAGCGTAACGCCTTTCGGGAAACCTGTAGTTCCGGAAGTATATTGAATATTAACAGGATCATCAAACTGTACATGTTCTTCAAAGCTGTGGAGAACTTCATCTGAAATATCCTGGCCGTTATTAACAAATGTTTCCCAGTTTTCGTCAAAGAATATCTCATGCTCAAGGGTGGGGCATACTTCTTTGGCATACTGAACCATTTCTTTATAGTTGCTGCTTTTAAAGCTTAAAGACGAAAAAATAAAACGAACTTCAGATTGATTAAGAACATACGTGAGTTCATGAGTCCTGTAGGCCGGATTGATATTGACTAAAATAGTTCCTATTCTCGCAGTGGCATACTGTAAAAGAACCCATTCATAACGGTTGGAAGACCAGATCCCGATTCTGTCACCGGATTTTGCACCCAAAAGCAGTAAAGCTTTTGCAACGGCGGTTGTCTGATTGTAAAATTCCTGGTATGTAGCTCTGTAATTCTGATGAACACAGACTAATGCTTCCTGATGGGGATATTTTTCGACAGTACTTTTGAGATTGGCTCCGATGGTCTGTCCTAATAATGGAATCTCAGAAGTTCCATATACATAAGATAAGGGCATAGTTTAAGATTTGGTGGGCTAAAATTAATAATTATATCCCGAAATATGCCTAATGTATATTAACTTTCCTGAGAATCAATTTCTTTAAGCTGTTTTAAATTTTTATCAAGCTTTTTAATAATTGTACCATATACCAGTCTGTAATAAAGCCAGATCATAGATATGCCTAATAAAGTACTGACAATAATTCCTACGATAATGATGGTAAGATTCGAGCCGCTAGGCTGTATATTCTGAGAATTTAAAGTGTAAAATATGAACGCGGTTAATACAAACGTGAATATCAGCAATAATACAATGCTGATCAGGATAAAAGCATTCACTGTTGTTTTGAATTTAATAATTCTGGTGATAAGCCCCTTCAGATTTTCCTCAATCTTGATTCTTCTGTAATTCTGATAGAATTTCAATACAAAATAGGCTGTAATCAATAGACTTAAGATCTTTATAGCTAAATAAGCATGACCGAAGTTGTTTTCTACTTCCGGAGCTTCCTGGGCACCTAGTCTTTCCAGCATTTTACGGAAACTGTCTGATTCTTCTTCCGGGAAAAGATAAAACAGACCTAATACGGAAAAGAATAAAAATTCCACAACGCTGATCCAGAAAATATATTTGATGTAATTACGTGACTTTCTATTCAACATCTGGAGAATCTCCTTGTCGTCATATTTAGGCTGTACAGGCTGTTCCTGCCATGTTTTTTTTAAACTATCTAGATCAAATTCAGGCATATTTTTCCATCTGTTCTTTAAGGGTTTTCTTTAATCTGTTCATTTTCACACGTGCATTGACTTCAGTGATACCGAGGTTTTCTGCAATATCCTTGTAAGGCAGATCGTCAAGATACATCATGACAATGGCTCTTTCTACATTAGGAAGAGTCTTGATTACAGTATACAAAAGTGATACCTGCTGCTGTTTGTCATCGTCATCTTCCACAAAATCCTTGTGGTTGATGTCCAGCTCATTCGTAGGAAGACTTTTGCTTTTTTTTCTAAAGAGGGTAATGGCTGTATTGAGCGCTACGCGATACATCCATGTGGAAATCTTGGAATTTCCTTTAAAGGAATCATAACTTCTCCAAAGCTGTAAAACAATTTCCTGGAAAAGATCTTCTTCATCTTCCAGAGAATTGGTATACAGGCGCGATACTTTGATAATCAGACCCTGATTATCCTTGATAAGCTTCGCAAATTCTTTTTCTCTGGAATCCATAGATGTATAATGGCACGAAGATAATAATAATGTGGTAATTAGTGAAAATTATAATGTAAAATCGTAAAAATGCGAAAAGAGAATTTACAATTTGGTTTTCTCTGCAGTCCCGGCTTTCTCCGCTTTTTTTGCGAAAATTATGTATCTTTGCATCCGCGAGAAAATCGGCCTGTTGATTTCCCGTTTTACGGGAGGTAGGAAAGTCCGGACACCATAGAGCAGCAAAGCGGATAACATCCGTCACCCGTGAGGGTAGGACAAGTGCAACAGAAAGCAAGTACAGTTCGGCTGTAGTGAAACCAGGTAAACTCTTTGCGGTGCAATGGTAAGTATATCGGTTCTTTTCAGTAATGGAAATAGGGGCGGCTCGTCCTGAAAACCGAGGGGTAATCAGCTCAAGTGTTGCAGCAATGTAACACGTAGATAAATAACAGGCACTTTTTCGGAAGTACAAAATCCGGCTTATAGATTTTCTCGTGATTTTTTAAAAATTTGGAAGCTAGAGGCTGGAAGAGTGAAGTTTTTTTTAAGTAATGATTTTAAACCTCCATCTTCCAGCCTATAACTTCCAATCAATTTATTCGCTTTCCAATTGTTTTTTAGACTCCTGCAAATCCTGTCTGTCTTTATCAGAAAGTGTAGGATATTTAAGATTCATTTTTTCAAGGGTGTCAATAATGATCTGGATGGCAGCTACTCTTGCAAACCATTTGTTGTCAGCAGGCAGTACATACCAGGGAGCATGATCTTTTGATGTTTCATTGATGGCATTTTCATAAGCTTCCATATACTGATCGAATAATGCTCTTTCCGGAAGATCTCCTGCAGAGAATTTCCAGTTTTTTTCCTGCTCATCAATTCTGTCCAGAAGCCTTTTTTTCTGTTCATCCTTAGAAACATGTAAAAAGATCTTTACAACCGTTGTTCCGTTCTGCGAAAGGTGTTTTTCAAAATTCCTGATACTTTCATATCTGTTTTCCCAGAATTTATTGTCGAAATCTTTTACTGAAGACCATGTTTTTTCACTTAAATTATATTCTGGATGTACTTTGCAGACCAGGACACTTTCATAATGAGAGCGATTGAAAATCCCGATCATTCCTTTCTGTGGCAACGCGAGATAATGTCTCCATAAAAAATCGTGGGAATATTCTTTAGAACTCGGTGTTTTAAAACTGGTCACATTGCATCCCTGCGGATTCACTCCTCCGAAAACATGTTCTATCATGCTGTCTTTTCCCGCTGCATCCATAGCCTGTAATACAACCAGTAGAGACTGGCTTCCGTCAGCATATAATTTTTCCTGCAGTTCACGAAGCTTTTCTTTCTCCTGAATCAGCATTTGCTCTCCGTCTTCTTTGGTGAGCTTTCCTTTATAAGATGTTGAAGTTTTTTTTATTGAAAATTTTCCGTTTACCTTAAAGTCATCTGAGAAATTGGTGTCCATATATTTTAAGATTAAATGATTAAATGATTAAATGATTAAATGATTAAATGATTAAATGATTAAATGATGTTGTTATTAAAACTCAATAGAGGCAGGCTTTATTCCGGTCATCTAAAGAAAAATTCAAAGGCTTCAGCCAAAACCTAATTTTTAGATAAATATCAATTCTATTTCCTGCCACCTGTTATCCATTACCTGCCACCTAAACAAACATAAATGTAATAAAAAAACCGCCTCTATAGAGACGGTTTTTTTATTTTTTTGAGTAGAGATTACTTTGCAGCAGCTTTTTTAGCTAGTTTAGCAGCTTTTTTCTCAGCTTTAGCAGCTTCTTTCTGCTCTGCAGGAGTCAATACTTTTGCTTCAGCAACAGGAGCAGGAGCATTAGCGTCTACATTACCTTTAATGTAGATTACACTTCTACTGTTTACGGGGTCGTTAGAGAAAACCTCAATCATTTTGTTGAAACCTCCAGGAATAGCAGTGTTGTATCCAACTTTGATCTTAGCGGATTTACCCGGCATGATAGGATCTTGGCTGAACTCAGGAGTTGTACATCCACAAGAAGGCTTTACGTTTGAAAGAATCAAAGGCTTATCACCTGAATTCGTTACAGTAAAGAATCTCGTACCATCAGCATTAGGCTTAATAGTACCGTAATCGAAAGTTGTTTTATCAAATGTAATCGTTTGTGCAGATGCAATTGCAAATGTCCCGAATAGTGCAATTCCTGCAATTAGTTTTTTCATATTCTTGAATGTTAATACGTTTGTTAGATAAATTTTGTGAAACAAAGTTAAAAATTATTTTAATTCATGCTTAAAAATTTTTTTCTTTAGACTATTTTTGCAAATTGCAAGCCAAAGAAATAGAATTTATGCAGATTTCAGAAAAGTACAATCCACAGGAAACAGAACAGAAATGGTACAATTACTGGTTGGAAAATAAATATTTCCACTCAGAACCTAATGACAAACCACCATATACCGTGGTCATTCCTCCTCCAAACGTGACGGGGATATTACACATGGGACATATGTTGAACAATACCATTCAAGATGTTCTGGTCCGTCGTGCAAGAATGCGCGGGTTTAATGCTTGTTGGATTCCGGGAACAGATCACGCTTCAATTGCTACTGAAGCTAAAGTTGTTGCTAAATTGAAGTCTGAAGGAATCAATAAGTCAGATATTACCCGTGAAGAGTTTTTAAACCACGCATGGGACTGGACCAATAAATATGGCGGAACTATTCTTGAACAGCTGAAAAAGCTGGGATGTTCTTGCGACTGGGACAGAACCCGTTTTACTATGGAAGATAAACTTTCTCAGCAGGTTATCAAAAGTTTCGTAGACCTTTATAGTAAAGGATTGATCTACAGAGGATACAGAATGGTCAACTGGGATCCTGAAGCAAAGACCAATATTTCTGACGAAGAAGTAATATTTAAAGAGCAGAACGGAAAGCTTTATTTCCTTAAATATAAGATTGAGGGTTCAGAAGAGTTCCTTTCAGTAGCTACTACACGTCCTGAAACTATTTTTGGGGATACAGCAGTATGTATCAACCCGAATGATGAAAGATATGCTCACCTGAAAGGTAAAAATGTAATTGTACCAATTGTTGACAGAGTAATCCCAATTATTGAAGATGAATATGTTGACATTGAATTCGGAACAGGAGCTTTGAAAATTACACCGGCACATGATATTAATGACTACGAAATCGGACAGAAACATCAGTTGAAAATGATTGATGCACTGGATGATGACGGAAACCTTAATGAGCATGGATTACATTATGCAGGAAAAAACAGATTTGATGTAAGAAAGCAGATCGCTAAAGAACTTGAAGAAAAAGATCTTTTGCTGAAAGCTGAAGACTATGTTAATAAAGTAGGAACTTCAGAAAGAACAGGTGCTGTTATTGAACCTAAGGTTTCAGTACAATGGTTCCTTAAAATGTCTGAAATTGCTAAGCCTGCTTTGGATGTAGTAATGGATGATGAGGTTAAGTTCTATCCTGAGAAGTTTAAAAATACCTACAAGCACTGGATGGAAAACATCCGTGACTGGAATATTTCCCGACAGCTTTGGTGGGGACAGCAAATTCCTGCTTATTACTATGGAGAAGGAGAAAATGATTTCGTAGTAGCAGAAACTAAAGTTGAAGCTTTAGAACTGGCGAAACAAAAAACAGGAAATTCAGATCTGACAGCAGAAAACCTTAGACAAGATGACGATGCATTAGACACATGGTTCTCATCATGGTTATGGCCAATGTCTGTCTTTGACGGATTGCTTGATCCTGAAAATAAAGATATCAACTACTATTATCCAACGTCTGATCTGGTAACAGGTCCGGATATTATTTTCTTCTGGGTAGCTAGAATGATTATGGCCGGATTGGAATACAGAAAAGAAGTTCCGTTTAAAAATGTTTATTTTACAGGAATTGTAAGAGATAAACAGAGAAGAAAGATGTCAAAATCTTTAGGAAACTCTCCAGATCCTATTGAATTAATGGAAAAATATGGTGCTGATGGTGTACGCGTAGGAATTCTATTGAGTTCTGCAGCAGGAAATGACCTTCTTTTTGATGAAGACTTAATGCTTCAGGGAAGAAACTTTATGACCAAAATCTGGAGTGCATTCCGTTTGATCAATATGTGGAATCATGAAGATAAACCAACCGTTGCTACAGATAATCAGGCTATTGAATGGTTTGAAAATAAACTGAACAAAACAATCGTTGAAATTAATGATCAGTTTGAGAAGTTCAGAATTTCTGATGCGCTGCATTTGATCTATAAATTAATTTGGGATGATTTTTGTGGTTGGTATCTTGAAGCCATCAAGCCTAACTATGGAGAGGGAATTTCTAAAGAAGTTTATGATAAAACCATTTATTTCTTTGAAGAATTGATGAAGCTGCTTCATCCGTTCATGCCATTCCAGTCTGAAGAAATCTGGCAGTTGATTTCTGAAAGAAGTATTGATGAAGCGCTTGTTATTGCTCAGCAGAAGAATGCAGATAGCTTTAGTGAAGAAGTTATTAAAAACTTTGAAATTACAGCTGAATTGATTTCTGGAGTTAGAAACTACCGTCAGACAAAAGGAATTTCACCAAGAGAGGCTGTGGAGGTTTATACCAATGCATCTGAATTTGCCAATGAAGCTGTAGTAAGAAAACTGGCTAATGTTTCTGAAATCCATTTTGGACAGAAAACAGATAAGCCTAGCTTTACTTTTCTGGTAGGAGCGACTGAAGTTTCTATTCCTTTAAGTGAAAACTTAGATTTAGGAGAAGAAAAAGCAAAAACTGAAGAAGAATTGAAATATTTAAAAGGATTTTTAATTTCAGTAGATAAAAAACTTTCTAATGAGAAGTTTGTTGCCAATGCTAAACCTGAAATTGTAGAAGTAGAGCGTAAGAAGCAGAAAGATGCTCAGGATAAAATTGCGATCCTTGAAGAGAAACTGAAAAGTTTGTAAAAATTACCTAATAAATAGGTTAATTTGTCGGAATGTCAGGCTGAGCGGAGTCGAAGCCTTTTTGAAAGATGAAACAATATTTTGTATATATTTTAAAATGTTCCGATGATTCCTATTATACAGGAGTTACCAATGATATTGAATTGAGATTTTCTCAGCATCAGTCGGGGAAATTTCCTGAAAGCTATACGTATAAAAGAAGACCGGTTGAGCTGGTCTTCTTTTATACGTTTAATGATATTCTTCAGGCGATAGCATTTGAAAAACAAGTGAAGGGCTGGAGTCGTAAGAAAAAAGAAGCTATTATAAATGATAATTGGGATAAGCTGAAAGAATTATCTATTTGCCGAAATGACAGCCACGCAGATAATTTTAAAGATAAAAATCCCAAAGGCTTCGACTCCGCTCAGCCTGACACTGAAAATAAAGAATAAATAAAATGACACATATAGAAAACATAGAAAAACTATTCTCGAAGGATTTTGTAGAAAATCCATTGTTAGAAAGTTTTGAAGCAGGGAAGATTTATCTTTCCAGTGGAAAGCTGGTTGCCTGCGATCCATTGATCACCAATGATATGCTTCCTTTCACTACAGAATTTCCGAAGGGGGATTTTTCTGTGATCGTGCACAAAGAAAGAAACAGTAACTGTGTGGCTTATGCTGAAATCATATTCAATAATTCTGAAATTAAAGAATGGAAACTGGCAACCACAGCAGGGCAGAATATAAAAGATCTGGCCAAAGAAGAAATCTTTGGTTATCCTGTAGAAAGCGGGATGGGATGTTTCATGGATGTTGATACTCAAAACAGTCTCAACGAGCTTGAACAGAGATTATTCCAGAATAAAGGCGGAGATTTTATGGGAATCTATGAAGAATTTTTCCATGAATATTTCTTTGATGAAAATGGTGCTATTGACCAATATGCCTTCCTGAAACCTGCAAAAGAACATCCCGGAACTATATTTGCTTTTGAAACTGGATATGGAGAAGGATTTTATGCCAGTTATATAGCCTATGATCAAGATCAACTGCCTGTGAAAATAATTACTGAATTTATAGAAATAAGTTAATTTAAAATTAGTTATTTTTGGAACACGATTTTGTCAGTTATAAATTTTAAAGCTAATACAAAACACAATGAATTTCTCATCAGAACAACCCCGAATTATTGTTGTGGGCAGCTCATCCATAGATTTGGTTCTTGAAACCGAAAAACTTCCTTCACCCAATGAAACGGTTTTGGCTGTTAAGTCAGATAGCTATTTTGGGGGTAAAGGAGCCAATCAGTCGGTAGGTACTGCCAGGCTGGGTGCAAGTGTGTACTTTATAGGATGTGTGGGAATGGATCCACTTGGTCAGCAGATTATGAGAAATCTGGTAAGTGAAAATGTAAATGTAGGTTTTGTACATGAAACAGATAAAGAGGCTACAGGAACAGCTTATGTGACTACTTCTCATGGCAATGCAGCTATTGTTGTTGTGCCGGCAGCCAATAAATATCTCAGCAAATCACATATAGACGAAGCAGATAAGTATTTTAATACTGCAGATCTTGTATTGGTACAGCTTGAAGTTTCTATGGAGGTGGTAGAGCATACCGTCAAAAAAGCCAAGAAATATGGTAAGAAAGTTGGCCTATATGCTTCTCCTGCAATGAGAGTCAATGAAGAAATTTTAGAAAAGGTTGATTTTATTGTAGCTAAAAGCAACGAGTTATACACCATTTTCGGAGAAGAAAAGAGGGAAGAGGTCCTTAAGAAATATTTCAATAAAGTTTTTGTAAGAGATGATACCAACTCAACCATTTATTTTGATGGGACAGAGATGAAATATTATAGAAACGACAAAGACGAGAAAGTTTATAAAATGGGAATGGGTGATGCATTTACCTCAGGATTTGCTATCGCGCTTTGCCATGGAAACTCTATCGAAGAATGTGTGAAATTTGGAAATGAAGTTTCATCAAGAGTTTCAGGAGGTAAAGGTTCTCAGACAGGGCTGCCAAGAATGTCAGACTTCTTTTCTTAAAGCTATTTACGACATATCAAAAGTCTGAAACTTAACATAAAAATATAAGTAAAATGTCCACTTTTATAGTGGATTTTTTCTTTTTATATTATGGAAAAACTAATATTGACCACGGAAGACCATATTTCTCTGGCTGTCCATCTCTTTAAACCGGAAAGAAGTAATGGGAAACTATTGCTGATCAATTCAGCAACAGGAGTAAAGCAGCAGGTGTATTTTTCTTTTGCCAGCTATTTTTCTGAACAGGGATTTACAGTGATTACTTATGATTACAGGGGAATAGGACTTTCCAAGCCGAAAGATATGAGAGGATTTCATGGTTCTATGAGATTGTGGGGCTCAAAGGATTATAAAGCTTTAACCCAATATATCAAAACGAATTTTAAAGACCACAAAAAGTATTGCTTAGGGCATTCTGTAGGCGCTTTAATTCTGGGGATGAATGAAGACTCTGTAATTTTTGAAGAATTTGTTTTTGTGGGAACACAAAATGCTTTTGTTGGTAATCTGAAATGGAGAACAAAAATTGAAGCATACTTTGGCTTTGGAATTGTTCAGCCATTAACCACTTCATTATTAGGATATTTTCCGGCACATTGGTTTGGACTGGGAGAAAGTCTTCCAAAAAATTGCGCATATGACTGGAGAACCTTAATTTTAAACAAGAAATCAACCAACAGACTGTTGGAAAAAATTGATGACTTTTCTAAAAAATTGACACAGAAAGTATTTGTAATCCGTGCGGAAGATGATGTCTGGCTGACAGAAAAAGGAGTTTTAAGCTTATTGAATAATACTTATCCTAATCTTAAACCAACTTACAGATTGGTCGCTGTTTCAGAATCTGATAAAAAGGAAATCGGACATGTCAATTTTTTTAGAAGTTACAACAGTAAACTCTGGGATATTATTTTAAATGAACTGATAGATAAATGAAAAGTACGATTGACAACACAATAGCATTTGTAAAAGAAAAATTAGAAGGAGCAGAAGCTGGACATGACTGGTTCCATATTGAAAGAGTCTGGAAACTGGCCGCTCAGATAGCTGAAACAGAAGATTGTGATCAAGAGGTAGTAGCATTATCTGCGCTTCTTCATGATATTGCAGATCCTAAATTTCATAACGGAGATGAAACTATTGCTCCCAAAATATCCAGAGCATTTCTTGAAGAGCAGAATGTTCCCGAAGAAACAATCCTGAAGGTTTTATTTGTGATTGAAAATATTTCATTTAAAAACAGAGATCAGGCTCCGGTAAATCCACCTGTTGAACTTAAAATTGTGCAGGATGCCGATCGTATTGATGCAATTGGAGCAATTGGAATTGCCAGAACGTTTAACTTCGGAGGCTTTAAGAATAACCTGATGTATCATCCAGATATGAAGCCTAAATTGGGAATGTCAAAAGAAGAATATAAAAAGTCTGATGGCACAACCATCAATCATTTCTACGAAAAATTATTGCTTCTGAAAGATATGATGAACACCGAAAAAGGAAAAAAAATGGCCGAAGAAAGACACGATTACATGCTGAATTTCCTCGACCAGTTTTATAAAGAATGGAATGTAGATTAGAAAATATTATATCCTAGGATTAAAGAAAAAGATTTAAGATCCGCATGAGGAAGATCCTTATACATAATGTTGGTACGATTATTAAATCTTGCTTCTATACTAAATTTATTATTGTAATTAAATCCTGCACCAAGAGAGGAACCCCTGAAACTTTGACTAGAAGCAAGAGCTATCTTATCAAATACAGCTCCATCATAATCAACATCTATTGAAGATGGTGAGCTTGCTCTTATGTTGAAAACATTGATCGTGGCATTAACAAAGATTTTTGACTTATCATTCAAAAACATAGAATATCTTATCCCTACTGGAATATTAATAGAAGAATAGCTATCCATTGTAATATTATACAGATTGTCATCTGTTGAAATAGTTGTTCTTTTATTGGTATACTGTGAGTATGTAGGCTCAAGAATGATAGACCATTTATTTTTATTAAATGGTAATATCAATTCAGCTTCTAGGCCTATTCTGAAATTTGATTTTGAAGAAAAGCCAGGGTTAGGGTAAGATTCTTCTAATTTTAGCGGTGCATAAAAATTAATTCCTGGCCTGATATTAAGGTTGAATTTTACCTGTTTTTTATTTTCTGTAAAATTCTGATCATTGGTTTGATTAGTAGTTGAACCATCAGAATTTTTACTATTATAAGCCTTGAATATTTTTGTTAAGCTGGTGGCTGTATATTGTGTTCTGTTTACTAATGTCTGGATATCACTGTTATCAGAAAAAATAGCTTTTAACTGATCAAGATATTGATCATTGGTAGCAACCTGTGAACTATTCCCATTAAAAAAATATTTTTTATAAATTAATGGATGAATGACAGAATCTGATTCAGAATAAAAGTACCTTGTAATATGGCCTTTATAAGTATATAGTTTTTTATTTCCGCCAACAAGCTCCTTCAGGAATAATGAACTTTTTACAAACTTAGGCTCATTGGTATGGGAAAAACTGGAAATATCATCTGATGAGTAGTCGATATCACCAGTATAACTAACGTATTTGGCATCATTGTATATTCCGAATTCTTTAATGGTAGATGGTATTCCCTTATCTTCAACTGAGTTTTCATCTGTTTTAAAAACAAAGTTATCAGGATTGCTTACCCAGCCTTTATTTTTAATAAGAACCTCTTTTTTTACGTTATTTTGGTTTATAATATATCCTTTTTCGAATTTGACTTGAGCGTAAAATGAAGCTATACTAAAGAAAGCGAGCGCTGAAAGTATTTTTTTCATGGTTAGTTAAGATTAAAATATGCGCGCAAATATAGATAAAATAGAGAGAAGAAGTATCTTTGTAGAATATGACACTCATTATTTTTATAATATTTCTGGCATCTGTTCTTTCTCTGGTTTTATTTAAAGTGAAATCGGGAGGTATGGTGAAGTGGACAAAGCTGTTCCGTATAGTAACAGTAGTTTTTTCAATTTCTGTTTTTACGTATTGGTTTATTAAGAAAAGTGCGGTAGCGTTTGTGGATAATTCTGTGGGACTGCAGGTTATTAATAAACTTCCTCAGGCATTGGATTTTTATCTGATCAATGTAAATAAAACCGATCAAAACACAACTCTTGCGCCTAAGCATATCGGAAAAATACGCCCGGAATATTACAGAATAGAATACCTAAAAATGGACAAGTCTGATGAATACTGGATTGTAGGATATCTCGGAAAGAAAAACCTCGTATACTTTTCACAACATTCCGTGCCGAATAAAAATATAGATCAGATTGTAGAGGTACAGAATTACATCAATCAAAGTATGAAACTTTCTGAATCAGCAAAAAAACAGGTAGATGCTTACAATTATGAGAACACAAAACTCGGCATCTGGATTACACTGGATTTCCTGCTGCTGTTTCTTAATCTCGTATTGCTTCTTAGAAAAAATAAATAAAAAAGGTAATGAGTATAAAAGACTCATTACCTTTTTTGTTAGGGATAATCCAGGATTTGCATAATTTGTTCCTTGAATTCTTCAGGACAGGATTTGACAAGTTTGTCTTTGCTTTGTTTACTGATTTCTTTGGGAGTAACCCATTCCGTTTTATTGGAACTCAAGCTGTGATGATCATATACTCTTTTTATGGTATTGTTTTCATAAAAAATATACTCATCACCAAGCCAGTTATTGGCAATACTGATTTTGCAAATTTCTTTTTCCATGATTTATGTTTTTAAAGTATAATGTATCGTGAAATACATTACACTCTAATTTAAGAATTTATTCGTTATGAAAAAGAAGTTTGTATCTATCTTTATCCTGTACCCGATTTATATTATCTAAAATAATGTACCTGTGCTTTCCGTGGCCATTTGTGGAATATGAATATCAGTTTTCCATTCTTCATTCAGCTTCTTGATAAAATATGCGGATAATAGAGGTGATGCTTTTTCAATATTCTGGTGGACGAAAAAGTAGAGATTCTGCAGACCTTCTTTCTTCCATTTAGTAAGATGTTTCAACCAGTCATCCAATCTTTCATAGTCACTTTCGGCATTGGCTCCTACGTAACGGATAAATGCATTAGGCGTAGTAAGGCGCATATGAAGCATATCTCTTCTTCCGGCAGTATCTACGATGATGTTGGTGATTTTATGAGCTTCAAAGAGCTCGCAGGTTGTATTAAGGATTTCCTCATCAGTAAACCATTCCGTATTTCTGAGTTCTATGGCTAAAGGAACTTCTTTAGGCCATTCTTTTACAAATTTTTCCAGCCTGTCATAATCTTTAGGCTTAAAATTATCATGAAGCTGAAGAAAAGCCATTCCCAGTTTTTCATCAAAATTCATCACTGCCGAAGCAAAATGAGTCACCGGATCAGTCACATCAATCAGTCTTCTGAAATGAGAAACCGTATTGGTGATCTTAGGGAAGAATTTAAAATTTTCAGGAGTTTTTTCTTTCCATGTTTTTACCTGGTCAGGAGTTGGCATTCCGTAGAAAGTAGCATTCAGTTCAATGGAATTAAACTGAGTCGCATAATAGGTCAGTTCATCTTTAGTTCCTTTAGGATAAAATCCCTTAAGATCCGTTTTATTCCATTTCGCACATCCGATAGAAATATTTTCCAGTCCTTTTTTGTTAAGAGCCAGCATTTCTTTGGTTTTAGGATGATCTTTTGGTAATGTGAAATCTATTTTTGACGGGTCTTCTACTTGTCCGAATTTCATATCTGTAGTTTTGGTATTAAACAATAAACACAAATATAAATCAAAAAATTCAGAGCTTCTATGATTCGCATGGAAAGTAGCTCAACAGAAAATAATTGTTAATAGTAAAATTTTAAGAAATTAAAAACTTTTGAAAGCTTGAAATATAGATGATTTTCACCTTTTCTCTAGAATTTTTTTTAAGACTTTCATGATGTTTCTATTAAGTTTTTTTTAAGGAAATATTAAACATTCTGTTACGTAATGTTAATTCTATGTTACCATACTTCATTTTTACTAGATATAATTTTACACCAAGTTTATAGCGAATAAAATATGAAGAAAAAAATCATCTGTGCTTTTGCTCTGTTATCGTTTGGGTTTGCATTTTCACAGGAAACCAGTTCTAAAATTTTTGGAAGATTAAAGGGAATTTCTTCCGAAGTTACCGTAAAGGTAGTTCATCTTCCTACCAATAGTACCTTTGAAACGAAAAGTAACAGCAAAGGACAGTTCAGTTTAGATAATCTTCAGCCGGGAGGACCTTATAAAATTGAAATATCTGATGGATCACAGGTTATTTATGAAAACCCGAATCTGCAGCTTTCTTTAGGGAATAACGACTTACCTGTAGTAGAAGTGGGAAGTAAAGAAAAGACAATTGATGAGGTGAAAATTACTTCTAAAAAGACCACCGCAAAATATGGGGTAGGAATCAGCCAGGCACAGATTTCAGGTCTGCCGAATATTAACAGAGGAATTCAGGATGTTACCAAACTGGTTCCCCAAAGTGCTAACAACTCTTTCAATGGGACCAATTTCCGTTATAATAACGTGACGATTGATGGATCTATCAATAATGATGCAATTGGATTCAGTCCTTCGTTAGGAGGGCAGACAGGTACTTCGGGAATGCCCGGAAGCAGTACCCGTTCCAATTCTATAAGTCTGGATGCTATTCAGGATGTGCAGGTGTATATTGCTCCTTATGATGTGAAGCTCGGAAATTTCCTTGGAGGAAGTATTAATGCGGTAACACGAAGTGGAAGTAACGATGTTACAGGATCAATCTATGCATACGGAAGAAATGCGGCAATTACCGGTAGAAACAGAGTAGGGGACAACTCCAAAATGCCGAGTGATTTTGAAGACTTTATCTATGGAGGAAGAGTAGGTTTGCCAATTGTGCGGGATAAAGTATTCTTATTTACCAATTTAGAATACACCAAAAGAACAGATCCTGTATTCTATAATGCCAATGATCCGGGAGCACTCGTAAATGAGCAGGTTGCCCAGCAGATTTCTGATTTTGTACGAAATAAATATGGTTTCAATGTTGGTAGCTTTAACCAATACAATAACTTTTCTGAAAGTTCTAAACTTTTCAACAAGTTAGATTGGAAAATTAATGATAAGCACTCCTTATCCATTAAAAATAATACAGTATTTTCACAGGCATCCAACCTGGAGAGAGATGGCGCGAATTTCAGATTTTCCAGTATGGATTTTGTTCAGAAAAATACAGCATCTACCACTACACTTGAATTAAAAAGCCGTTTTAATGATAAATGGAGCAATAATTTAGTAGTAGGATATTCTTCCATTCATGATTACAGGGATCCTACTTCCGGTAATGCGATGTTTCCACAGGTAGAAATTGCTTACAACGGAGGAACGATACTTTTGGGAAATGACAGAGAGGCTACTGTTTTCAATATGAAGCAGAAGACTTTTGAAATTACCGATAATCTTACTTATAAAAAAGGAAATCATACCTTCTTATTAGGAACGCACAATGAGTTATACAATATTGACTATGGTTTTGTAAATGCATTGAACGGAAGAATTTCCTATAAAAGCCTGAATGATTTTTTTAACGGTACTCCTGCAAGGATAAGAGGAACTTACCCTTTCAACGGAGACAGCAGACAAACAATTTTTGATAATCCTTATGCTCAATACAAAGTGAATTTGCTTTCCCTGTACCTTCAGGATGAAATTAACTGGGGAAGAGTGAGACTTTCACCGGGGGTAAGAGTAGACTATACAGACCTACCGAATAAACCACAATTAAGTCCATTGGTTAGCAACTCACCTCAGGATCCGAACTCGGGAAATACCTACAGTTACACTCCATTGAGCCAGCTTACCAACAATTACCTGAATAAACCTACATTATCTCCAAGACTTGGGTTTACGATTGATCTTACAGAGAATAGATCTATGGTACTAAGAGGTGGATCAGGAATCTTTGTAGGAAGAATTCCTTTTGCATGGTTAGGATATGCTTATTATAATGATGGAGTAGGTTTTGGAAGCTATGATTATAATGGACCAACAGCGGCACAGCTTGCTGCCAATGGAGATCCACTGAACAGTGCCAATTTCCCGAAATGGCAGAACTCTTCAAAAGTACAGGTAGACCTTATTGACAACAACTTTAAAATGCCAAGAGTTTGGAGAAGCTCCTTAGCATTCGATTATACCCTTGCAGGATATAAATTGACTTTAGAAGGGATCTATACAAAAGTGCTTTATGATCTGAAATTCCAGCAGGTGAATAAAACGGATAACGTAACGTATTACAGTTATGATACAAATCATGAGATGCCAATCTATACAACAAATATCAACAGTAATTTCTCTAATGCCTACCTTTTATCCAATACTAAAGAAGGATACCGTTACAACCTGACTGCACAGCTTTCAAAATCATACGACTTCGGTTTTAATTTATTTGTGGCTTATACTTATGGAGACGCTAAGGATATTACCAACGGTATCAGAAACTCTATGGAAAGTAACTGGCAGATGAATCAGTCTCTGACACCAAATGACCCGAAACTGACAACATCTAACTTTGCTATCAAAAACAGAGTCGTTGCGAATCTTGGATATGCCTTTAATATTTCTGAGACCAACAGATTATACACCAATGTATATTTCAATGCACAATCCGGAAATCCTTTTTCATGGGGATTTGTGAACAGCACGATTGCCAATACGGGGCAGGCAGCAGGACTTGCTTATATCTTTAAAGATGCTGCAGAAGCTTCCAAATATATAGTTCCTATAAAAGATGCTGCAGGAAA
Organism: Chryseobacterium indologenes; assembly: GCF_018362995.1. NCBI lineage: Bacteria > Pseudomonadati > Bacteroidota > Flavobacteriia > Flavobacteriales > Weeksellaceae > Chryseobacterium > Chryseobacterium indologenes. The sequence continues at coordinate 2,351,430 of NZ_CP074372.1, read as the reverse complement.
TGTAGTGGTAACTGCTCAGCAACAGATTGCAGATTATGAAAATTTTGTCAACAATAATGACTATCTGAAGTCCAGAAGAGGAAAATTCACTGAAAGAAATGGTGATGTTACTCCGTGGAATATTCAGGCGGATATCAGAATCATGGATGAGATCAAACTGAGTAAGAAATCTAAGAATAATATACAAATCTCATTGAGCATCATCAATTTTACCAATTTGCTGAACAAAGATTGGGGGAAAGTATATTTTGTTCCTAATACTTTCAATTCTACAGCAAGTGTCGGTTTGACAAAGGTTGGAAATGTAGCAACAGGACAACCTTCTGCCGGAGACCCTGCATATAACTTCAAAACTCCGGGGCTACCTTATACTATTGATCAGTTTGCATCAAGATTCCAAGCTCAGCTGGGAGTTCGATACAATTTTTAAGTACGCTTTTACATTTTACTTCATAATTCTTTTCAAAGGTTCGGATTTTCTTTCCGGACCTTTTTTATTAATGATAGGAGATAAATGATGATTCTTGATATAAATTAGGATATGTTTATCCATCCATTGGCTTTAGCCAAAACTTATTAATACTATAAGAATCATCTGTGAAAATCGGTGTAATCCGCGGGAAAATAAATGATCAATCAATTGAAGTCAAAACCTATTATTATATTGAAAAACGACAAAAGCACACCTTTCGGTATGCTTTTGTAAATATAGCGTGTTTATTACTTGATCCTATGCCTCGCAGCTTGAACATGACACGAAGTTAACCATCATTTCTTTTGAAACAGATGAACTTCTTTGGTAATAAAGTGTTTTCACTCCTTTTTTCCAAGCTTCAATATAAAGGTAGTTAACATCTTTTACAGGCATTGTAGAAGGAATCTGAAGATTCAGTGACTGTGCCTGGTCAATGTATTGCTGTCTCTGTGCCGCCTGAGAAATAATCTCCATTGGAGAGATTTCTTTGAATGTTTTGAATACTGCCTTTTCTTCAGGAGTAAGCTCATTCAGGTGCTGTACAGATCCATGGTTAAGCATGATTGTTCTCCATGTTTCTTCGTTATCCAATCCTTTTTCTTTCAATAGTTTTGCAAGGTATTTGTTCTTACGCATAAAGTTTCCTTTAGCAAGACCTGCCTTATAGTAGTTGGAGGAGAAAGGCTCGATTCCCGGAGAAGTCTGTCCTAAAATTGCAGAACTTGAAGTCGTAGGAGCAATAGCCATTGTGGTGGTATTTCTTAATCCATATCCTTTCAACACTTCTGGTTCTCCATAGATGTTGGCAAGTTCTCTTGAAGCCTGCTCAGCCTGCTCTTTGATATGTCTGAATGCTCTTGCGTTGAACTGAGTCGCCTCAAAACTTTCAAACGGAATCATATTTTTCTGTAAGTAAGAATGGTATCCTAAAACTCCTAATCCAAGAGCTCTGTGACGCATCGCAAAGTTTCTTGCACCCTGTAAGTAATAGTTACCTTCAGTTTTGTCAATAAACTCAGATAATACAGCATCAAGGAAGTATACTGCTAATTTTACAGCATCGGTATCTTTCCACTCATCATACAGTTCAAGGTTCATGGAAGATAAACAGCAGATGAAAGACTCTTCCATAGTAGATGGAAGCATGATTTCAGAACAAAGGTTACTTGCGTTCACCGTCATTCCCAAATCTTTATAAACCTGAGGTTTATTTCTGTTCACGTTGTCCGTGAAGAAAATATACGGAAGACCTTTTTGCTGACGGCTTTCCAGTACTCTTGCCCAAACTTTACGTTTTTCCATATCACCGTCTATCATGTCCTGCATCCAGTAATCTGGTACACATACTCCGGTAAACAGGTTCTGAATCGGGCTACCAATATCTTTAATGGATAAAAATTCTTCAATATCTCCGTGGTCAATATCTAAGTAAGCAGCAAAAGCACCTCTTCTTACCCCTCCCTGAGAAACCACATCCATAGCCGTATCAAAAAGCTTCATGAATGAAACTGCTCCTGAAGACTTTCCGTTGTCCGTTACAGCTGTTCCTCTGTTTCTTAATTCTCCGAAATATCCTGAAGTTCCTCCTCCGATTTTAGTCTGCATGATTACTTCACCCATTTTGTGAGTAATCCCTTCAATACTGTCCGGAATATGAGCGTTGAAACATGAGATAGGAAGACCTCTTTCTGTTCCCATATTTGCCCATACAGGAGAAGAAAAACTGATCCATCCTTTTGTGATCATTTCTTTGAATGCCGGTTGAAGTTCAGGTTTGTATAACCTTTTTGCAGCAGCAGTGGTAATTCTGTCGATAGCTCCGTCTACCGTTTCACCTTTCAACAGATATCCTCTGTTCAGCATTTGCTCAGACTCTTCATTGAGCCACCATATATTTGAATTTTGCTCTTCCATAGATGTTATATTTTCGAATTCCGGAATGAGAGAATCACTCCGGAATTTTGTTTTTTTATAGTATTGATTGTAAAATTTCTACTTTGTGGGAATCGTTCAGCCCGCTTTCGTCTCTTAATCTCTGAAATTCTTTAAAAGACGGAACATTCAAAACTTCATGCTGAACTTCTTCATTGATGTAGTTTGAATAATGTACAAAAGTAACACCGTCTTCCTTTACATAGACTTTATATTCAAAGGTGGAAGAATCTAAATTCTTGAAATCTTCCAGAAACTTTTGGATATTGGTTTTGTTGTTTGGAACAAATTCCGGGTTTACCGTATAGCTTACTATTACATTGATCATCTCTTCTGTATTTGTGCTTTATAAATGAACTGATTTCCGTTAATTGATCAGAAAGGAATACATCCTGATACTGACTGCTTTGACGCTCGCTTCGCTCGCGCCCCAATATTAAAACAAATCGTTTGCAGTAATACTCTTATCGTGCTTGGTATAGTCTACAGGTCTTTTTGCAAAGAAATCATCTAATGAATTGGCAAAAACTTCCTCTTCGAACCATACCATTGGTTTGTATTGTTCCGGAGTGATGTTGTATCTTGTTTTCATATTGATTTTCTTCAAGCTGTCATCCACACGGTATTTCATGAAGTTTAATAGATCTTCTTTAGAAACATTGTCGATTTCTCCCAATTCAAAGATCCAGCTAAGGATATCACCTTCTCTTGCAATAGATTCGTCTACTAAAGTATAGATGTCTTCGATATCGCTGTCTGTTAATAAGTCAGGTTGTTCCTCACGGATTTTGTTGATCAGGTAGATTCCTGCATTAGCGTGAATCTGCTCATCTACTGAAGTCCATGCGATGATATTGGAAACATTTTTCATGAATCCTTTAAATCTTGTGAAAGAAAGGATGATGGCAAACTGTGAGAAAAGAGAAACGTTTTCCACTAAAATACTGAATAATAGTAAAGCGGAAACATATTCTTTCGGAGTTGCAGAATTAGCATGCTTTAAAGCGTTTCCTAAAAACTCGATTCTTCCTTTTACAGCAGGAATTTCAATTACGTTAAGGAATTCATCATTATATCCTAATACCTCTAATAAACGGGAATATGCTTCAGAATGACGAAACTCGCATTCTGCAAAAGTAGATCCTAATCCATTGAATTCCGGCTTTGGTAGGTGGTTGTATAAATTTCCCCAGAATGTCTTTACAGACACCTCGATCTGTGCAATGGCTAACAGCGCATTTTTCACAGCGTGCTTTTCATGTGGTTCCAACTGCGAATGAAAATCCTGAACATCTGCAGTAAAGTCCACTTCCGAATGCACCCAGAACGATTTGTTGATTGCTTCTACAAATTGAAGAACCTCCGGGTATTCAAATGGCTTATAGCTTACTCTTTTATCAAAAATTCCCATATTAAATATCTTTATAATTAAATAATTTAGATCCTTGTGGATAACGTTCCGGAAATACTTAACTTTTTGTTTGTCTGCATGTTGTAAAATAAAGTTATTCACTTTTGCAAAACCATATTTCTTGTAAAGAACTAATAGCAAAGTTCGAAAAAAAGAACTGATTTTGAAAGGGGTAAATACTAATCGGCTGACTTTTAGCCTGAAAAGTTTTCCACATTTACATGAAACAGGCTAGGATAATAGGCTAGACCACTATATTGAGGATAAATACATAGAAATCTGGAGTTACAGTTAAACATAAATTTATAAAGTATTATTAATAAAGGTTTAAAGCATTAAACAAAAAAATATTTGAATAAATTTTTATTCTTGTAACAATTTGAAAATATCATCTACTTATTGGGTATAAAACATACATCACTTAATGTTAGTAATTCAGGATTTAAATAAGTCATACGATACAGGAAAAAGCAAACTTCATGTTCTCAAAGGAATTAATCTGAATATTTCTGAGGGCGAGTTTGTTTCTATTATGGGAAGTTCCGGTTCCGGAAAATCTACACTTCTTAATATTATTGGGATTCTGGATGAAAAAGATTCAGGGACCTATGAACTGGATGGAGTTCCTATCGAGCATTTATCAGAAGTAAAAGCTGCAGAATACAGAAGTAAGTTTTTGGGATTTATTTTTCAGTCTTTCAATCTTATCAATTATAAAACAGCTTTGGAAAACGTAGCACTTCCTCTGTACTATCAGAATGTACCGAGAAGAGAACGTAATCAGAAAGCTATGGAATATCTTGAAAAAGTAGGTCTTGCACAATGGGCAAATCACCTTCCCAGTGAACTTTCCGGAGGACAGAAACAGAGAGTGGCTATTGCAAGAGCATTGATCACAAATCCAAAAGTGGTATTGGCAGATGAGCCTACCGGAGCATTGGACTCCAAAACTACTCATGATATTATGAAACTTCTTCAGGATATCAATAATGAAGGAAAAACAATCATCGTTGTAACCCACGAACCGGACGTAGCTGCACAGACCAAAAGAAACGTAGTGCTGAAGGATGGGGTTATTGAAAGTGATGAGTTTATTAAGCAGATTGTGCTTTAGGAATTTGATAATTTGAAAATGAGATAATTTGAAAATTTAACGATTCAATTTTTTAATCTTTAAATTTTCAATCTTTTAATACCAATAAAAAATGTTTGACCTAGATCGTTGGCAGGAAATATTCAGTTCTATCCGGAGTAATGTACTTCGGACGGTGCTTTCAGGGTTTACGGTAGCTTTGGGACTGTTTATTTTCATTGTGCTTTTTGGAATTGGAAAAGGGCTTCAGAATGCATTCTCGGAAGGATTTGCGGGAGATGCTAAAAATCTTATTATTTTTTCTACAGGAAAAGCCTCTTTAGCTTATAAAGGCCTTCAGTCTGATCGGAATATAACCCTGAATAACTCAGACTATGACTTTTTAATTAATGCAGATAAGGAAAAAGCTGGGCCTTCCAGTCCAAGATATACTGCCAATTTAATGGTGAAATATGGAAAGGAAAGTGGCCTTTATCAGATCAATGGAGCTCAACCCGGGGAACAGGTCATTGAAAATAGAAAAATTATTGATGGGAGGTATGTGACAGCGATGGATTTGGAAAGGAAATTAAATGTTGCGGTCATTGGGAGAATGGTTCAGCGGGATTTAATCAAAAACGGGAGTCCAATAGGAAAAGAACTCGATATTAATGGAACAATGTATAAGGTCATTGGAGTTTTTTCAGATGACGGAGGAGATAGAGATGAAAGACATATTACCGTTCCGATTACGACTTTACAGCAGATGAAGAAAGGATCTGATACCGTAAATATAGCTTATATTACGTACAATGATAAACTGACTCCGGATCAGGCCATTAAGTATGGTGATGAGCTTAAAGATAAATTAAAAGCAAGAAAAAGTGTTTCTCCTGATGATGAAAAGGGAATACGTGTCTGGAACAATGCGAAAAACATGAATGATACATTTGCGTTTATGGCAGTTCTTACAGCGATTGTAGGATTTATTGGTATGGGTACATTGCTGGCGGGAATTATCGGGATCAGTAATATTATGGTGTATATCGTAAAAGAAAGAACCAAGGAAATTGGAGTACGGAAAGCTATTGGTGCAAAGCCAAGCGGAATTGTAGGACTGATCGTTCAGGAAAGTGTTGTGATTACTGTGGTTTCCGGACTTGTTGGAGTAGGAGTAGGCGTTTTGACTTTAAGTCTTATCGGAAACAGCCTTGAAGAGTTCTTTATTAAAAGCCCGAGTGTAGGATGGGGCGCTATCATCATGGCATTTATCGCTTTGATTTTCTCAGGATTGATCGCAGGATTTGTACCGGCATACAGAGCTTCAAGAATTAAACCGATCGAAGCTTTGAGAACAGAGTAATTTGTGAAAAAGATAAACGGATTAATGAAATTCATAACTCATAATTTATAACTTATAATTCAACAAGGTGAATATCATATTTAAAAAAGATACTTGGCAGGAGATTTATTACTCATTGAGGAATAATAAACTCCGAACATTTCTTACCATGATCGGCGTAGGATGGGGGATGTTTTTGTATGTGAGCCTTCTTGGAGCAGCAAAAGGAATGGAGAATGGTTTTGATAAATTGTTTTCCGGTTTTGCTACCAATTCAATCTTCCTGTGGGCACAGAAAACCTCTATTCCCTATGAAGGATTTCCTAAAGGAAGAGAAGTTCATCTGAACTTAAATGATATGGAAATGCTCAAAAGAAAAGTAACTGCCATAGATTATATTTCGCCGCAAAATGCAAGAGGAAGCTTTACCGGAACACCCGGAGAGGCCATGTCAAGAAACGGAAAAAATGGTACTTATTCGCTTACGGGAGATTACTCTGTAGGAAATAAAATTTCAGAAAAGAAGCTGATCTTCGGACGTTACATCAATGATGCCGATGTTTCAGGAAATAAAAATGTAGTAGTTATTGGAGAAGAGATTTATAAAAACTTCTTTGATGCCAAGAAAAAAGAAAACCCAATTGGGAAATCAATCAATATTAAAGGACTATTCTTTAATGTAATCGGAGTTTTCCGTGTGAAAAAAGGAGGAGGATTTGAAAATGACCAAACAGCTTTCATCCCGCTTTCTACCTATACAAAAATGTATAATGCCGGAGATCAGATTGACATGTTTGCGATTGTAAGTAAACCTAATGCCAATGTGAACTCGGTAGAAGAAGATGTAAAGCAGGTTTTAAAGTCAAAAAATAAAGTATCCCCTGAAGATACCAATGCTTTCGGAAGTTTCAACCTTGGAAAAGAATTTAAAAAGCTGACTGGTTTTCTTACGGGAATGCAGCTGTTAACTATCATTGTAGGTACACTGACAATCCTTGCCGGAGTTATTGCAATCTCGAATATCCTTTTGATTACAGTAAAAGAAAGAACCAAAGAAATCGGGATCAGAAGAGCATTGGGAGCGAAACCGGCAGAAGTAAGAAATCAGATTTTGCTGGAAAGTGTGGTGATAACACTCTCCTCAGGGTTATTAGGCTTTATGTTTGGGATTTTTGTGTTGATGATTCTGAATGCCGTTACCCAGGGGCAGGATTCATTTCCGTTCTATAATCCAACGGTTAATTATGGAAACGTCTTTGCAGCCATGGCTGTCATGGTAATTTTAGGATTGATCATCGGAATGATTCCCGCGCAAAGAGCAGTAAAGATCAGGCCTATTGAAGCCTTAAGAACAGAGTAATTAATTTGAAAATGAAACCATTTTAAGATTTAAAAGTAAAAGAAATATAGAGAATCAATCTTTAATTTTAAATCTTTCAATCTATTTAATAAAAAATAAACTATACATATGAAAAAGAAATTCACTTGGAAAAAAGCCATTTATATAGTGTTGGGGCTTTTATTTGCAGTGGCATTGTTCTCAGGGATTGGCTATCTTATCAAATCTAATTCTAAAGAAGGAGAAGCTTTCCTTACCCGTAAGCCTACCGTTCAGAATATGGATGATAAGGTAATGGCAACAGGAAAAATTGTTCCCAAGGAAGAAATTGAAATTAAACCCAATATTGCAGGGATCATAGATAAAATCTTAGTAAAAGAAGGAGATAAGGTAGAAGTAGGACAGCTGATTGCTACCGTGAAGATTGTTCCCAGTATTTCTGAGGTAAATGCTGCCCAGCAGGAAGTTCAGAATGCACAGATTCAGATCAGTAATGCGCAGATGAATGTAGGAAATATGCAGAAGCAATTTGAAATGCAGGATAAACTGTACAAGCAGGGAGTAGCTTCTAAACAGGAATATCTGAATTCTCAACAGCAATTATTCTCTCAGCAGCAGACGTTGAAAAATGCTCAACAGCAATTAAATACCGCTCAAAAAAGATTACAGATTGCTAAGACAGGAGCAACGCCTGAGTTGAAAGGACAAGGTTTAGCTACTACCGAGATTCGTTCAAAAGCTTCAGGAACCGTACTTGAGGTGCCTGTAAAAGCAGGAAGCCAGGTGATTGAAGCCAATAACTTTAACGCCGGAACTACAATCTGTTCAGTGGCAGATTTGAATGTCCTGATTTTTAAAGGTGAAATTGACGAAGCTCAAGCTGGAAAACTGAGTGAAGGTATGGATATGAATATCGTAATCGGTGCATTACAAAACAAAACTTTCCCTGGAAAACTAACGATGATCGCACCTAAAGGAAAAGATAATGCAGGAACTATTAAATTTCCGGTAGAAGGTAATGTAAGTAATCCTAATAATGAGTATATTAGAGCAGGTTTTTCTGCAAATGGTGAAATTGTTTTGAGTTCTCAGAAAAATGCATTATTATTGGATGAGTCTTTAGTTCAGTATGAAAAGAAACAAGGAAAGGATGTTCCTTTTGTAGAAGCGAAACAAAAAGACGGGAAATTCAAAAAAGTATATTTGAAACTGGGAGCTAGTGACGGTATCAACGTTCAGGTTCTTCCGGGATCAGAGATTACAAAAGATACTGAGATTAAAGTTTGGAATCCTTCTGATAAAGACAAAGAAGAGCTGAAAGAAAAATCCAGCAAAAAATAATAAACTACACTATACACTTTTAAACTGTAATCCTGGAGGAATTTTTTTTCTCCGGGATTTTTTTATATAAAATCTTTACAAGAGTAAATTCCTATATTTGAATTAGATAAATCCATGAAAAATGTGTCGATACGCTCGGAAAACTTATAAATCACATTATGTCTGCTTTAAATGCCGGAAATCATTTAAGCAACCGGATACTTATGACATTATAAGAAGGATCGAAAAAGAAAAAGTATACTATGAACCTGGTGGGAAAATATTTCGCAAAGTAGGATATATTTTCACAAAAGATGAGATAAAAGAACTGGAGAAAATTGTTTCAAACCTTGAAAACAGGACTATAAAATGCCCGGAATGCGCCAGTGTGATGGCTGATCTGGGAAAAGATTTCAAAGCGCCAAAAAAAACGGCAGTCAAAGAATGGAGGATTGTAGAAAGTCTTTTTAAAACAGGAAAATGTTTTCATTCCTGCGGTTGTGATGGAATAGGATATATTCCCAAAAATCCCAAAGATTATGAAGTATACCTGAATACTATATTGAAAACGTATCAGGAATATCTGGCTGCCTGTCAGAATGCTCCCTTACAAGAATGTCCTGAGAAGACTGAAGAAATTAAGTATTGGTCCGGCAATATTCAGAAGATAAAAGCTGAAATCATAGATAATAAGTTTGAAATCATGTAACAAAAGAAAGAGTTATACTGTCTTACCTTTAAATTCCAAACTATACCTCCATGAAAAAAGACTATTGGATTCTGCTTTTTTTTATCATTGCGAAATTTGCTCTTCAATATTCACTGATAAGCCCTGAGTATGAACTTCATCGGGATGAATATCTGCATCTCGACCAGGCCAATCATCTGGCTTGGGGATATCTTTCTGTTCCTCCCGTCAATTCATGGATTGCCTTGATGATTAAAATGTTAGGAAATTCTATATTTTGGGTTAAATTTTTCCCTGCGTTGTTCGGAGCACTGACGATAGTGCTGGTGTGGAAAAGTGTTGAAGAACTTAATGGAAGCCTCTTTGCCAAAATACTTGCTTCTTTAGGGATTCTGTTCTCAGTACTCCTCCGGATAAATATGCTGTTTCAGCCTAACTCTTTAGAAATTTTTCTGTGGTTGTTCCTTTATTATGCTTTGATTAAATATTTTAATTCAGAAAAAGTAAAATGGATATACATTGGAGCTGTCATTTTTGGAATAGGAATATTAAATAAATACAATATTGCTTTTTCATTATTGGGGCTTATTCCTGCATTATTGCTCACAGAGCAAAGAAAAATTTTTATGCAGTCTCATGTATATTGGGCTGCTCTTTTGGCTTTGATTATTATTTTTCCCAATCTTCTCTGGCAGTATCAGAATCATTTTCCAGTGATCCATCATATGAAGGAACTTTCTGAAAAACAGCTTGTGCATGTGGATAGAATGGGGTTTATGAAATCTCAGATTCTCTTTTTCATAGGAGTTATTTTTGTTATTATAGCAGGCTGGGGAGCATTGCTGTTGTACAAGCCTTTTGAGAAATTCAGATTTTTCTTTTGGAGTTATATCATCACAATCACTCTGTTTTTGTTTTTTAAAGCAAAAGATTACTATGCGATAGGACTTTATCCGGTGTATATTGCTTTTGGCTCCGTTTTTATTGGTCATTTATTTGAAAAAGGCTGGAAGAGATTTTTGAAACCAATCAGTATTCTTATTCCCGTACTTTTATTTCTTCCTTTATATAATGTAGCCTTTCCCAATAAAAGTCCTGAATATATAGAGTCTCATCAGGATCAGTACAAAAAATTCGGATTGCTTCGCTGGGAAGACGGAAAAGATCATCCGTTGCCTCAGGACTTTGCCGATATGCAAGGCTGGAAAGAATTGGCTCAAAAAGTAGATAAAGAATATTCCCGACTGTCAAAATCCGGAAATACGATGGTGTTGTGTGATAACTACGGGCAGACTGGTGCTATTAATTATTATTCAAAGACAGGCGTTGTAGCTATGTCATTTCATGCAGATTATATCAACTGGATAGATTTAAGCAAAAAATATAAAAATGTTATCAGGGTTAAAGATGCCCCTGAAGCAGGAAAGGAACTTAAAGAATCAGGCTCTTTTTTTGAAGTTGCAAAATTATATGATTCCATTACCAATCCGTATGCAAGAGAAAGAGGAACGGCAATTTTCAGTTTACAGGGAGCAAAAATAGATATCAGTAAAAGAATTCAGGACGAAATTACTGAAGTCAAAAATGAATGGAAATAGTTTTTCAATAAGAATAAAATAATGATTTGCAGACAGGATAAAATTAATAGATAAATATTATTGCAACTTTATTGCGTTAATTGATTTTAGGTTAACTTTGCATTATCAATTATCAATTATCAACTATCAACTGAACTATGGAAAACAAAAACTTTGATGTCATCATAATAGGAGGAAGCTATTCAGGATTATCTGCAGGTATGTCATTAGGAAGATCTTTAAGAAATGTCCTGATTATTGACAACGGAAAACCTTGTAACAGACAGACTCCTCATTCTCACAATTTTGTTACTCATGATGGAAAAACACCGTCAGAAATTGCTCAACTTGCCAAAAAAGATGTCCAAAAATACAATACAGTTCATTTTTATAATGAAACAGTTGTAAAAACAGTAAAAATAACTGATGGTTTCGGGATTGAAACTTCATCCGGCGAAAAATTCCAGGCTAAAAAACTTATTTTGGCTTCCGGAGTGAAAGATAAAATGCCTCATATTCCCGGATTTGCAGAATGCTGGGGGATTTCTGTTATACATTGTCCCTACTGTCATGGCTATGAAGTGAAAAACGAGGTTACCGGAATTCTTTCCAATGGGGATATGGCTTACGAATTTTCAAAACTGATTTTTAATCTGACTAAAAATCTTACCCTGTTTACAAACGGGAAAGCTGTTCTTACTGATGAACAACTCGAAAAACTGAAGCAGAATAAAATCATTCTTAACGAAGATGAAATTAAAAGCATTGAGCATACAAATGGTTCCATTCAGAAAATAGTTTTCAAAAACGGAAAAGAAGTTGCTTTACAGGCTTTATATGCTAAAATTCCTTTTGAACAAAACCTTAATGTATCCGATGACTTGGGATGCGAACTTACAGAACAGGGATTTATTAAAGTGGATATGATGCAGAAAACAAATGTTCCCGGAGTTTTTGCCTGTGGAGACAGTGTGACTATGATGCGCTCCGTGGCTAATGCTGTTGCACAAGGGAATTTTGCAGGTGCAGTGGTCAATAAGGAATTGGCAGACGAAGAATTTTAAAGGTTTTTCCATCAAATTAAAACGATCATAATATTTGATTTATTGATAAGGTTTTTCATTTTTTAGTGTTTAAAATCATTTTTTCAATAGAGAAATCTCGATGAAAAATCCGTACATTTGGGGTGGAAATTTCAAAAACTAAAAGTAAAATGGATATTATTTTCGACCTGATTGAAAAGGAAAGACAAAGACAAACTCACGGATTAGAGCTTATCGCATCAGAAAACTTTGTTTCTGAAAACGTGATGAAAGCAATGGGAAGTGTACTTACAAATAAATATGCTGAAGGATATCCCGGTAAAAGATATTACGGAGGATGTGAAGTTGTAGATGAGGTTGAAACATTGGCTATCAACAGAGCAAAAGAACTTTTCGGAGTAGATTATGTGAATGTTCAGCCACATTCCGGTTCTCAGGCAAATGCAGCCATTTATCTTGCAGTTTTGAAACCTGGCGATAAAATCATGGGGATGGACCTTTCAATGGGAGGACACCTTACTCACGGTTCTGCAGTGAATTTTTCTGGTATTCAATATAATGTGGTTTCTTACGGAGTACAGCAGGAAACAGGTCTTATTGACTATGACCAAATGAGAGAGGTTGCTCTAAGAGAAAAACCAAAAATGCTTATTGCTGGTTTCTCAGCGTATTCAAGAGATTTGGATTATGCTAAATTCAGAGAAGTAGCAGACGAAGTGGGAGCTACGCTTTGGGCAGACATCGCTCACCCGGCTGGTTTAGTAGCAAAAGGATTATTAAACTCACCATTCGAACATTGTCATGTAGTAACTACCACTACTCACAAAACCCTAAGAGGTCCAAGAGGAGGTATGATTATGATGGGGAAAGATTTTGAAAATACATATGGCCACAAAACTCCAAAAGGAGAAATCAAAATGATGAGCCAGGTATTGGACGGAGCTGTATTCCCAGGTATTCAGGGAGGACCGCTTGAGCATGTAATCGCTGGTAAAGCAGTAGCTTTCGGTGAAGCTTTGGACGGACAGTTTGAAACATATGCAAAACAAGTTAAATCCAATGCTCAAGCGTTATCAAAAGCGATGATCGACAGAGGATTTGATATCGTAAGCGGAGGCACAGACAATCACTTGATGCTGGTAGACCTTAGAAATAAAGGAGTAAACGGTAAAGAAACAGAAAAAGCATTAGTGCTTGCTGATATTACTTGTAACAAAAACATGGTTCCTTTTGATGATAAGTCACCATTCACAACATCTGGTATCAGATTAGGAACGGCAGCAATTACAACAAGAGGATTGAAAGAAAATGATATGGATACGATTGCAGGATTGATTTCTGAAGTGGTAGACAATATCAAAAATGAAGAAGTTCTTACATCCGTAAGAAAGAAAGTTAACGAATTAATGGAAGGAAAAGCTCTGTTCAATTACTAACAGACATTCCGATATCATATAAAGAATGGGCAAACTGCTCATTCTTTTTTTATTCAATGGAAAAGAAATCTTATACCTTCGAGGAAATCAAGCAGAAACTGGTGAACTACTGTGTTTACCAGGACCGCTGCCATGCAGAAGTGGAACAGAAGATGAGAGAATTTCTGCTTATTGATGAAGCTAAAGAAGAAATCATTTTATATCTCCTGAAAGAAAACTATCTGAACGAAGAGAGGTTTACACGAAGCTATATCAGAGGCAAATTTTACATCAAACACTGGGGGAAGACCAAAATTAAAATGAATCTGAAGCAAAAACAGATTTCAGAAAGGTTGATCAGTTCGTGCTTTGATGAAATAGATGATTCTGATTATGAGAAGACTATCAGGAAAATTTTTGAAGGGTATTATTCTAAACAAACTGGTTTGAAAGAATATCAAAAAAAAACCAAGACTATAAAATATTTGATGAGTAAAGGTTTTGAATATGAAAAAATAATTGATATTTTTGAATAATATATTAATGAATTCCAAAAAACTTGACATATGACTTTTAACAAAAAAACAATCAGTTCATTGAAAGAGGTTGATACATAAATATTTAATAATTATTTTAAAGATAAAACAGCTGAAATAAAGAATTTTTATAGATAAATATCGCCTTTATAAGACTTTATATGGTATGATTTTTGTCTGTGAGATTTAGCTGTATCATAATGAAATTGCGAGATTTCATAAATATAACATCAAATTTATTTTTGATTTCAACATATTGAAATAAATTTATTTTATTTTTGCATGATTGTATCGGAATTATCTTTGATCACAAGATCAGATATTACACATTAATTAAATATGAACACCAATATAGACAATGTACGATTCTCTTAGAAAAACAATATTTGGAGGGGATAATGTTGTCAATCTCTCAGACGTAAGATATCTTCCTAGATGGATAATTCTTGTAATAGACATTATTATTCTGGTTATATCTCTATTTCTTTCTACTTACATTATCGAAAAAATTACTAAACAGGAATTTATTTACCATGAAGATAAAAGCTTAATTTTTGCTTTTATTATTTTGGCGAATACTGTTTTTATGTATCTCTTCAAGACGTATGCCGGAATTATCCGCCATTCAACATTTATAGACTTATTTAAGCTTCTGATATCATGCTTTTGCACAATGCTGACTATCGGAACGATCAATATTCTTTATTTCTGGACCACAGGAGCCAAGTTTATACTTACTCCTTATCTGATTCTTTATTTTGTAATTTCATTTATGGGATTATTCCTTTTCAGATTATATGTGAAAGAATTTTTCCATATTGTAAGGGAATACAGAAGAAGTGCACTGAAAAAAAGAATTCTGGTATTAGGGATTGATGAACAATCAATTGCAATTGCACGTGCTATTCTTGATAATCCGAGCCTGCCTTATCAGGTAGTAGGTTTTTTAACACAAAGAACAGATTCTAAAAGAGCATCTCTGCTAGGAAAACCGATCTACGGAAAACAAAAAATAGAAGAAAACACCAAAGAAGATCTTATTATTGATGGAATTCTCATTGTTAAAGAGATGATGGCCAGAGATGAGATGAATACGTGGGTGAATTTATTTTTAGAGAAAGATCTTAACGTCTTTAAGGCACCATCAGTACAAAAGCTGAGAGACAGCGATCTGGGTGGGTCTATCAGAAACCTTCAAATTGAAGACTTGCTGAATAGAAAGCCTATCAAAATTCAAAACGAAAAAGTCAAGAGCAGACATTATGATAAAACCGTATTAGTAACTGGTGGAGCAGGATCCATTGGAAGTGAAATTGTAAGACAGGTTGCTAACTTTAATCCTTCTCTAATTGTCGTTCTGGATCAGGCAGAAACTCCTCTTTATGAAATTGAACTCGAAATGAGAGAAAAGTTTCCTCATATTGCTTTCAAATTTGTTTTAGGAGATGTTTCTAATCATCACAGAATGGAATCTTTATTCCAGACCTATAAATTCTCGATGGTATACCATGCTGCTGCTTATAAGCATGTGCCTTTGGTAGAAGAAAATCCACACGAAGCAATTTTTGTTAATATATTAGGTTCAAAGATTGTTGCAAAACTATCCAGCAAGTATAAAGTAAACAGGTTTGTAATGGTATCTACAGATAAAGCTGTAAATCCTACCAACGTTATGGGTGCTTCAAAACGAGCTGCAGAACTTTTTGTACAGTCGCTTCAAAATGTAGAAGGTAATGTTACCAAATTTATTACAACAAGATTTGGAAACGTATTAGGTTCTAACGGTTCCGTAATTCCTCACTTTAAAAAACAGATTGAAGCCGGAGGTCCGGTAACCATCACTCACCCGGAAATTGTAAGATATTTCATGACTATTCCGGAGGCTTGTGAACTTGTACTTCAGGCCGGAACAATGGGAGAAGGAGGTGAAATTTTTGTCTTTGATATGGGGGAACCTGTTAAAATTCTTGATCTTGCGAAAAGGATGATCAAATTATCAGGATTCGAACCTAATATTGACATTAAGATCATTTATACAGGATTAAGACCTGGAGAAAAGCTTTATGAAGAACTTTTAAGTGATGATGCGAAAACTCTTCCTACGCACAATGAAAAAATTATGATTTCTAAAGACCCTTCTATAGGATTTGAAGAAATAGAGTTGCTTACCACACAAATTACAAAAGCTTCCCTTAGAAGAGATAAAGTAGAGGTAGTAAGGATTCTTAAGACAATAGTGCCGGAATTCCGAAGCAATAATTCAATCTATGAGGCCCTGGATAAATAGATAAAATATAAATGTATATTTGTACAATTTAACAATATAATGAAAGGAAAAATATTAGCAGTAATCTTGGTGTCCTCTTTAGTGATTTCCTGTAAAGTTAATCCCAATGCAAAGAATGATTTAAATTATATGCAGAATATAGAACAGGTTGCAATCAATGCTTCTGCTAAAAATTCTGCAAATACAATTCAAGCAGGGGATCAGCTGGTTATTCTGATCACAGCAAAGGATATGGATGTTGTAAAACCTTTTAATCAAAACTATTCTTCATCAGAACTTGTTCAAACCAATGCTGCAGCAGGAGGAAATACTCCTAATCAGGGTGCGACAATACTATCAGGTCCAACATATATTGTAGATGCCAATGGCGATATTGACTTTCCAATATTGGGAAAACTGAATACTTTAGATAAAACTTTGACAACATTTAAAGATGAACTAAGGGAAAAAATGACGAAATATGTCATTAACCCAACAGTTAATATGAGACTGTCGAATTTTAAAGTGACTGTATTAGGAGAAGTAAATAGACAGGGTGACTATACTATTGCAAACGGGCAGGCAACGATCTGGAATGCATTAGGGATGGCTGGCGATTTGACTCAATATGGAAAAAGAAATGATATATTGGTGGTAAGAACAGAAAACGGGGTTGTTTCTCACGGCCGCATTAATCTTCATGATGCTAATTTAATTAATTCTCCATATTATAACCTGAAACAAGGGGATGCCATTATTGTTTCCTCAAACAATACAAAAGATGTTATGGCAAAACAAAACCCAAATACAGGTCTTTACCTGACAGCAATTTCTATCGGTATTACAGCCATAGCAGTAGTGGTAAGTTTATTTAATAAGAAATAAAAATTGATGGATAACCAGCGAACTTCACAATTTTCAGAAGACGAAAACGACACAAAGAGAATTAATGTTAGTGAAATTTTAAAACCATATATCCGAAGATGGCCTTGGTTTATTATAAGCGCATTTATTGCTCTCGTAATAGGCTATATTTCATTGAAATTTATGGTTCCTGTATATGGTGTACAGTCTACAATTCTTATCAAAGATGCTAAAAATTCTTCTTCATCAGTAATGGCAAACGATTTGGGAGTCTTACCTGATTTATCAGGAATTGGAGGTCTTAAAACCAATAGTATAGCCAATGAAATAGAAGTTTTGAAGTCAAAAAAAATGATGAGTGAAGTTATCAGCAGTTTAAATCTTCAAACTAATATTACAGCAAAAGGAAAGATCAGAACCCTAGAGTTATATAAAGAAACTTCCCCTGTAGAAGTGAGAGTAATTGGCGAAAAGAAAGATAAAGGTGCTATAAATACAATTCTACTTGCAATCAATGGAGAGAAGTTAACTTTGACTGGTGAAAGCCTTAAAAAAGATATTGTAACAACTTATGGTAAGACAATAAGTTTACCGTTTGCAAACATTATAATAACAAAAAATCCCAAATTTAACTCTGCAGAAGTTAAGGGCATAAACATAAACAATCTGGTGCTTCAGATATCTTCTCTGGAAGCTGCTGTAAATAGCCTTCAAGGGCCGCTTAATGTTGATCTTGTCAATAGAGAAACTACTGTTCTAAAACTTGCATATCAATATCCTCAGATAGCAAAAGCAAAAGATATTATCAATAGCCTGGTAATAGCTTATAACAATGATGCTATTGTAGATAAAAATTCAGAATCAAAAAAGACTTTAGATTTTATTGAAGATAGAATTAAAAAATTATCAGGAGAGCTGGGGGAAGTTGAAAATCAGAAAGAAAGTTTTAAATCGAAAAATAACCTTACTGATTTAGAAACGGAAGCTAAAATTAATTTAGAAAGTTCTGCAGCAGCCAGAGCTAAGCAACTGGATGTAGATGCTCAACTGGAACTTACAACAGCTCTTATAGGTTATGTTTCTAAACAAGGACAGTATCAGGTTCTGCCCGCAAATGTAGGACTGAATAATCCCGAAGCAATATCAGGGATATCTGCATATAACCAACTTGTTTTACAGAGAAACAGATTACTTGAATCTGCTACACCGGAAAACCCTACTGTAGTAGATGTTACAAAACAAATTAACGCAATGCGTAGTTCTATTATGCAGACTCTCCAAAGAAATAGAGTGGGGCTGGAACTGGCAAAAAATGAATATTTAGGAGAACAAAATAAAGTTTCCGGGAAAATATCCAAACTTCCTTCTATCGAAAAAATGTTCAGAAGTATAGAAAGACAGCAGCAGATTAAAGAGAATCTTTACTTGCTTTTACTTCAAAAAAGAGAAGAGACTGCTATTGCACAATCTATTTTAGCTCCAAAAGCAAAAGTCCTGGATGCTGCCTATGCTTCACCAGCAGCGATTTCTCCAAAGACCAATGTTATTTTGACGGTTTATTTAGTAGCAGGTTTATTAATTCCTTTTATTATTATTTATTTAACATTACTTTTCAATAATAAAATTGTTACAAAACATGACCTTGAAAAGCTTGTACATGCACCTATTATTGCTGAATTACCAAGTCTTGAAAAAGGAGATTCTGAGATCGTAAAAACGAATGATATTACTCCGATGGCGGAAGCATTTAGAATTCTTATTACCAATATGAATTTCATGCTTTCAAAAGATGGAAAAGGAAAAGTTGTATTTGTTACTTCTACAGTAAAAGGAGAAGGAAAAACGTTTACTTCTGTCAATTTAGCTTTGACATTGGCTAATCCTAAGAAAAAAGCAATTATCATAGGATCTGATATCAGAAATCCTCAGCTTCAAAGATATAATCCTGCAAGAAAAGGACTTACCGGACTTACAGAGTATCTTTATGATGACAATACTAAACTTGAAGATATTGTTCATGTATCATCTTTTAATCCTTATCTGGATGTAATTTATTCAGGAATGATTCCTCCGAACCCAACAGAATTATTATCCAACGGTCGTTATGAAATCCTTTTAAGTGAATTGAAAGATAAATATGAGTATATTATCTTAGATACAGCACCATTGCTTCTTGTTACAGATACATTCCTTATTGCTGAACTTTCGGATATTACTATTTATGTATCCAGATCTAAGTATACAGAAAAGGCATTATTAGAATTTGCAAATAGCAATATTGATCAGAAAAAAATTAAAAATGTTGGATTTGTACTGAACGATGTAAATAGAGAAGATTTAGGATATAGTAACAAATACGGTTATGGATATAACCAGCATGCAGAACAATCTTGGTTTCAAAAAATAAAAAATAAACTTAGTTAATGATAACAACATATAAAATAGCGGTTATAGGCCAGGGTTATGTAGGTCTTCCTTTATCTCTTGAATTTGCAGATCATTATCCTGTCTTTGGATTTGATATCAATACACAGCGTGTTGATCAGCTTAATGAGGGAAAGGATATAACGCTTGAAGCAGATGTTGATAAATTAAATAACGGGCTGAAAAAATATAATGAATCTAATGGTTCTTTAGGCTACAAGGCAACAAGCCTGTTGTCTGATATTTCTGAAGCTAATGTATTCATTGTAACAGTTCCTACCCCTATTGATAAATACAATGCTCCGGATCTGAATCCACTGATTTCTGCCTCAAAAATGTTGGGCGAAATTATCAAAAAAGGAGATATTGTTATCTATGAATCTACAGTTTTTCCAGGATGTACCGAAGAAGAATGTGTACCGGTTCTTGAAAAATATTCAGGACTTCAGTTTAACGAAGACTTTTTTGTAGGATATTCTCCAGAGAGAATTAATCCGGGAGATAAAGTGAATACGCTTACCAGTGTTAAGAAAGTAACTTCAGGTTCTACGGAAAAGATTGCCGAAGAAGTGGATAATCTATATAAGAAAATCATTACAGCTGGAACGCACAAGGCACCCAGCATTAAAGTTGCAGAAGCTTCTAAAGCTATTGAAAACGCACAAAGAGATGTTAATATTTCCTTTGTGAACGAATTAGCTTTAATTTTTGATAGAGTAGGAATTGATACCAATGATGTATTGGAAGCTGCTGGAACAAAATATAATTTCCTTAAATATAAACCGGGATTAGTAGGAGGACATTGTATCTCCGTAGATCCTTATTACCTTGCACACAAGGCAGAGCAGTTAGGATACCACCCGGATGTTATTTTATCAGGAAGACGTGTAAACGATTCTATTGCTAAGTTTGTTGCAGCTAAAGTAGTAAAGCTTCTTATTGCAAAAGGTGGAGTGATCAAGAATTCAAATGCCTTGATTTTAGGAGTTACGTTCAAGGAAAACTGCCCGGATGTCAGAAATACTAAAGTTGTTGATATTTACAGAGAACTTGCTGATTACGGAGTGAATGTAGATATTTATGATCCGTGGGCGAGCAAAGAGGAAGTAAAACATGAATATGGAATTGATATTCTGGATACTCTGCAGGAAGGGAAAAAGTATGATTCTTTAGTTATTGCAGTATCTCATAATGAGTTTCTGGAAATGGATATGGATCAGCTTAAAAAAGAAAATGCTGTGGTTTTTGATACCAAGGCATGTTTAGACAGAAATCTGGTGGATGCAAGACTGTAACAGATAATGAGCTATGATATTATAATCATTGGTGCAGGTTTGGTAGGATTGGCTACGGCCTATCAAACTAAGCTGAAAAATCCTGATTCTAAGATTTTAATTTTAGAAAAAGAAAACGATGTTGCATTGCACCAATCGGGACACAACAGCGGCGTAATCCATAGTGGGATTTATTATAAACCAGGCAGCCTTAAAGCAAAAAACTGTATCGAAGGATATAATTCAGTCATTAATTTTGCCGAGAAATACGGAATAAGATACGACCTTTGCGGCAAAATAATCGTAGCTACCTCACAGGAAGAATTACCCCTTTTAGATAATATTTATAAAAGAGGTATTGAAAACGGTCTGCAAAACTTAAAATATCTTTCAAGAGAAGAATTCCGTGAAATTGAACCTCACTGCGAAGGTATAAGAGCAATAAAAGTGCCACAAACCGGAATTATTGATTATCCGGGAATAGCAAAAAAAATAAAAGAACTTTTTGAAGAATTAGGAGGAGAAGTGAGATTCAACAATGAAGTAAAAAACATCATTGATAAAGGATCTGAAATTATTGTAAACACCAACGTTTCCGAATTTAAAACCAAAAAGCTGATTTCCTGCGCAGGACTTTATTCTGATAAGATCACCAAAATGACCAACGAAAAAAACGATGTGGTCATTATTCCGTTCAGAGGAGAATATTATAAGATTAAGGATGAAAAAAAATATTTGGTAAAACATCTTATTTATCCGGTTCCTGACCCTAGCTTTCCGTTCCTTGGAGTACACTTTACCAGAATGATTGATGGTAATATCGAAGCTGGTCCTAATGCTGTTTTGGCTTTCAAGAAGGAAGGATACCATTTTTTCGATTTCAATTTCAACGAAACGATGCAGACTATGCTATGGCCTGGATTTAGGAAAATTGTAGCGAAATACGGAAAAACAGGAATGGGAGAAATGCACCGTTCACTTTCCAAATCCGCGTTTACAAAAGCTTTACAGAAACTTTTACCGGAAATACAGGAAAATGACCTCGTAGCAGGAGGCTCAGGTGTAAGAGCTCAGGCTTGTGACAGAAATGGAGGATTAATTGATGATTTTGATATCGTGAAAAACGGAAACATTATTCACGTAAGAAATGCACCCTCTCCGGCAGCCACTTCCTGTCTTTCTATAGGAAATAAGATCAGTGAGCTTATTGTGAATTAAAATGCACCTCTACGTGCACTCAAAAACTAAAGATATGAAAATTCAAATGGTTGACCTTAAAGGTCAATACCTGAAAATAAAAGAAGACATAGATGCCGGTATCCAGGAATGTATAGACAATACAGCATTTATTAATGGTCCTGCTGTAAAAGAATTTCAACAGGATTTCGAAAAATATTTAGGTGTAAAACATGTTATCCCTTGTGCTAACGGAACTGATGCCCTTCAAATTGCCATGATGGCACTTGATCTGCAGCCTGGTGACGAAATTATCTGCCCGGCTTTCACTTACGTAGCTACTGCTGAAGTTATTGGTCTTTTAGGATTAAAACCCGTAATGGTAGATGTAAACGGAGATACTTTTGATATTGAACTTGAGGATTTACAAAAATATCTGACACCTAATACCAAAGCAATTGTTCCTGTTCATTTATATGGGCAAAGTGCCAATATGGAAAAGATTCTTGAATTTGCAGAAAGGCACAATCTTTTTGTTATAGAAGATAATGCTCAGGCAATGGGTTCCGATTATACTTTTTCTGACGGAACCGTCAAAAAAACGGGAGCTATTGGCCATATCGGGTGTACCTCATTTTTTCCGTCAAAAAACCTGGGTTGCTATGGTGATGGAGGTGCGTTAATGACGAATGATGATGATCTGGCTTTAAAAATCAGAATGATTGCCAACCATGGTCAGGAAAAGAAATACTATCATAAAGTTTTAGGTTGCAATTCCAGATTAGATACAATTCAGGCAGCCGTTTTAAAAGTTAAGCTAAAACATTTAGATGAATATTCTGCTGCCAGAAACAGGATGGCTGATTATTATGATAAAAATCTTGCTGGTATTGCCGAAATTCAAATACCCAAAAGAGCTGAAAACTCTACCCACGTATTCCATCAGTATACCCTTAGAGTGAAAAATGGGAAAAGAGATGACCTACAAAAATATTTGGCAGAAAAGAATATTCCAAGTATGATTTATTATCCTTTACCCCTTTACAAACAAGAAGCTTTTCTTCAATACGTGGAAGAAGGTTTTAGTCTTCCTGTTACGGAGCAGCTTTGCACCGAAGTGATTTCCCTTCCTATACATACAGAATTTGATCAGGAAGTATTGGATGTTATTGTTACAGAAATTAAGAATTATTTTAATTAATATAAAGCAGATATGTCAGATTTTTTTGCACACGAAACAGCTGTTATTGATGAAGGTTGCCAGATAGGGACCGGAACCAAAATTTGGCATTTTTCACACCTTATGACCGGCTGCGTTTTGGGAGAAAAATGTAATATAGGACAAAACGTTGTTATTTCTCCAAAAGTAATTTTAGGAAAGAATGTAAAAGTTCAGAATAATGTTTCTATTTATGAAGGAGTAACATGTGACGATGATGTCTTTTTAGGTCCTTCAATGGTTTTTACCAACGTGATAAATCCAAGAAGTGCCGTAAACAGAAAGAATGAATATCTGAAAACACATGTGGGAAAAGGTGCATCTATAGGAGCTAATGCAACTATTGTCTGTGGACACAATATAGGTCAGTATGCCTTCATTGGAGCAGGAGCAGTAGTTACAAAAGAAGTGCCGGATTATGCATTGGTAGTAGGAAATCCTGCCAGACAAATGGGGTGGATGAGCGAATTTGGGCAAAGACTTCAATTTGATGCAGAAAATATTGCCGTTTGTGAAGAAAGTGGAGAAAAATACAAATTAGAAAACAATAAAGTTTCAAAAATTTAAAAACATACAAATGAGTGAGAAAATAAAGTTTGCAGTCGTTGGCTGCGGGCATATCGGAAAAAGACATGCCGAAATGATCTTAAGAAATGAGGAATGTGAATTGGTTGGATTGATCGATGTTAAAGATAAATCTTTACTGGGCATTGAAAATTATGAAGTTCCCTTTTTTGCATCACTGGATGAATTCTTAGCTTCCGGAATTGAAGTGGATGTTATTAATATTGCATCCCCAAACGGATTCCATTTTGAACAGTCTTATAAAGTGATTGATGCTGGAAAGCACGTTGTGGTAGAAAAGCCAATGGCTCTGAAAAAACAACATGCTGAAAAACTTATTTTTCAGGCTTTACATAAGCATAAGCAGGTGTTTGCAGTGATGCAAAACAGATACTCTCCACCTTCTGCATGGGTAAAAGAAATGGTAGAGAGCGGAAAACTTGGGAAAATATATATGGTTCAGCTTAATTGCTACTGGAACCGCGATGACCGATATTATAAACCGGAATCATGGCATGGAAAGAAAGATCTGGATGGAGGAACTTTATTTACACAGTTTTCTCATTTTATAGATATTATGTACTGGTTATTCGGTGATATTACCAATATTCAGGCAAAATTTGCAGACTTTAATCATGAGACTCTTACTGATTTTGAAGACTCAGGTTTTGTTAGCTTTGATTTTGTAGACGGAGGAATGGGATCATTAAACTATTCTACTTCGGTATGGAATCAGAATCTTGAAAGTTCTATGACAATCATTGCAGAGCATGGAGCAGTGAAAATCGGAGGACAATACATGGATAAAGTAGAAGTTTGTAATATAAAAGACTATGTAATGCCGGAATTAGCTCCAACGAATCCTGGAAATGATTATGGTGCTTACAAAGGATCTGCTGCCAATCACCACTATATCATTGAAAATGTTGTAGATGTACTGAAAGGAAGAAATACCATTACAACCAATGCTCTGGAAGGATTGAAAGTGGTGGATATTATTGAGAGAATATATGATAAAAAGTAGACAATTTTCATAATAGCTTAAATTTTGGTAACAAGTAATTATTTCTCAGAAATACTTTCCGATAATCGGCTGCAAGATTGGGTGGGTAATATTTTTAGAGAGAGATTTGATGTAAATGTCCAGGTTAAGTTCTCTGAGGACTGCTTTTGTCTGACTTTTTCTAAAAACAGCCATTTTGTAACGATTAACTTTACAAATAATGGTAGACAAGCATTTTTCAATAAAGAAAAAGTCTTCAGTTATGTGTCCGGAGAATCTATTTCAAAAACAGCAGGGCTGGAAATTCCAAATGAAAATTTAGTTTTATTTGGAGTTTCGGAAATAGATTGGTTTATCAGGAAAGAAAATAATGTTTTTACAATAAATTATGACTTCATATCATACATGATATGGTCTCTCAATAGATTAGAGGAATATGGAGTGAATTCTGAAGATAAACATTCCAGATTTGAGCTGAAAAACTCGCATTTATTTAAGGATGAATTATACCTGAGGCCAGTAGTTGATGAGTGGGTCTATTTTATTGGAAGTATACTTTTAGCCTCTGAAATTGATTGTAAGCAAAATACGTTTTCTTATGAAGTAAGCCACGATGTAGATAAAATATCAAGATATATTAGTGTTCCGAAAATTAAATTTATTGCCCTTTTTCTTATAGATTCTGTAAAAAGACCAAAATTGGCTATTTCTTATCTGATGAATAGAGCATCTTTTTTTGATAAAGAGGCTTCAAATACATTTGATTGGCTTATGGATGTTTCAGAGAAACACGGTATAATCAGTAAATTTTATTTTATTCCAGCCAATACCTCTTTCAAATTTGATTTTAGATACAACTATACCAGTTTTGTAAAACGTCTTATAAAGAAAATTAACGATAGAGGCCATGAAGTAGGTATTCATTATAGTTACAATGCATCATCAAAATTTAATATTAAGACAGAGTGGATGAAGCTCCGAAAAATTTTGTCTGAATTGAACATTTCTACAGAAATGGGAGGTAGAATGCATTATTTAAGAATTAATTTTCTCAAAACACTAAGACAAATTTCTACAGTTGGGCAGAAGTATGATAATACCCTAACCTTTTATGAAACAGGTGGTTTCAGATGCGGAACATGTTTCCCCTATAAACCATTTGATATCTATAACAAATCAATTCTAAATGTAGAAATAAGACCTCTGATTATAATGGAAGGAAGTGTCTTGGATTATTCTAAAATAAGAATAGATGATGATAAAGCTCTTAATTACGTCAAAAAAATAGTTCTTCAGTGTTATAAAGTGGGAGGGAGATTTTCATTACTTTGGCACAATGATGAATTTGAGAATGAAAAAAAGAAAGAACTATACTGTCAGATCCTCGAATTTTGTTCAACCCTGAATAATACAAAGCAAGTATGAGAATTTTGATAACGGATGCAAATTACAAAAACTCTATAGCAATACAGCGGGAATTGTATAAAGATAATATGCACGAGGTTTTTGCTACAGATAAAGAAGCCGTTTTTTTTACTAAAAGATTGGGATATTGCAAAGATTATATTGTGGGGGATTTGGAGGAATCAGTCAAACAGATTAACCCCGAATTTATAATTCCTGTAGGGAGCGAAGCTGTAAAGATATGCTCTGAAAAATATAGGGAATTATGTTTAATACCTACAAAAGAGAGTCTTGAAATAGCATTAAATAAAGATAAAATGCTAATTTTGAATTCTCTTAGCGATGTAAATTATCCTGAATGTAAATTATTTTCAAATCTGGAGGAATTAAGGCTATACAGTAGAGATAAGAATTGTGTTGTTAAATCAAGCAATGAAAGCTTAGCCAAATTTGATCCGCTATATGTAAAATTAGGTTCTGAATCCGAATTTGAAAAAATAGATAAATACTTGTCAGGGGGAGTAAAACTATTAATGCAGGAGCAGGTATCAGGGGTAGGTAGAGGTTTTTTTTGTATTGCTAAAGAAGGTAAAATCATTAGCTATTATATGCACCAACGTATTAGAGAAATACCAATTACCGGGGGATCTAGTACAGCTGCCAAGTCTATTTTTTGTGAAAAAATGTTTAATATATCTAAACAAATTATAGAATATTTAAATTGGTCTGGCCCATTAATGATTGAATATAAATATGATGAAACAAAACAGCAATATTATTTAATAGAGTTAAATCCCAAATTTTGGGGTTCATTAGATTTATCTTATGCAGTAGGACTCAATTTTGGCAAAACCTTGATTGAAGCTTATTCAAATAAGGTGGAAGAACAAATTGAGAAAAAATATGAAGTGGGAAAAAAGTTCTTCTGGGTTTTAGATGGAGATCTTTTGGTTTTGCTTAAAACAGGAAAACTACATAAAATAAAAGAATATTTTTATAAAGACTCTTATACGAACTTGTTTGAAAACTTTTTCGTTGATTCAATCAAATTAATATGGACCATAAAGAAAATTTTCTCAAAGTAAATAAAATGAAAAAGGGAATTTTTCATTTTCACAGTACCTATTCCTATGATGGAATAAATACGATTGAAAAAATAGTTAAAATAATAAGAGATAAAAAACTTGATTTTGTTGTTTTAACTGATCATGAGACCATAAAAGGGAGTTTGGAACTTCAAAGAAAAATAAAAGAACAAAATCTGACTGTAGAGATACCTACTGCTGCGGAATATAAAACGGATCGGGGAGATGTAATTGCATTAAATGTAAAGAATGAAATTACAGATATGAAATGGGAAGAGTTTTATAAAAATGCAAAAGAACAAAATGCAATACTGATTTTACCTCATCCATATGACGGGCACACCCAAATAGAAGAACTGGCACAAGCTGTTGATGTTATAGAAGTATTTAACGCCAGATCATCAGTTATTAATAACTACAAGTCTTATCTGTTGGCTCTAAAATATAAGAAACCTGTAATCTGGAGCTCTGACTCTCATATTCCTCAAACTCTCTTAAATGTAGTGGTAGGATATGAAAAAAAAGATTTGAAATTTCATGAAGCATTAACGAATGGCGAAATTGCACCATTATTTCTTAAAAAAAGTTCAGTATCAGATATTTTTTTATCACAACTTAAAAAAGCGTATGTGAACAAAAATTTTAAATTGTTTATATATATTGTATATAAAACTCTTTTTAAGAGAACTAAAGAAGATTATTTAAATTTATGAAAAGAAAAATAATATCTTTTTTAGGTAGCAATATATTATCTCAATTAATATTACTGATTGCAGTTCCCTTAACAGGAAGAATTTATTCTGATTACGAAATTGGAGTACTTTCCTTTATCTTATCAATTTCAGCCCCATTAGCGTACTTTTATACTTTGTCCTACAACAAAGCAATTATGTTACCAGCAAAGAGCGAAGAATATAGTATGCTGTATGCTGTTTCCATTTTTCTAAGTATAACCATCTCATTAATTTCCTTTTTTGTTATACTTATTTCAATGTTGTTTTTTGATATAGATTCCTATTTTTTAATTGTACCATTGGTTGCATTTAGTCAATCTTTATATAGTGCATCAAAAGATATTCTTATAAAAAAAGGTTTGTTGAATATTGTCAGTAAATCAATGATACTAAACTCTGTGTTTGCAGTTATCATTATACTTTCTGGTTATTATATAAAACTATCATACTGGGTTTTGATATTATCTTATGTCATACCTAATTTTTTAGCGACTATATTTATATTATTTTATATCAAAATACAAAGAAGAAATTTTGTTTACAGAGAGTTTTATAACATTATAATAAAATATAAATCCTTTCCATTGCATCAGATGCCTGCTTATTTTATTAATACTTTTAATGCAGAGTTGCCTAGTTTCTTTATAAAACATTATTTTGGAGAAGCTATTCTGGGAAATTATTTTATGGCTTCTAAAATTGTGAATAAACCATTAAGTTTAATATCTGAAAGCTTAAATGGGTTAATTTACAAGGATTTGTCAGAAACCAATAAAGCTAAACTTAATAAGAAAATGAATACATATGTTGGATTATTATTTTTAGTTTCCTTGTTATTTGCTATAGTATATTTAATTTTTGGTGAATATTTTTTCTCTTTATTTTTTGATATTAATAAATGGAGAAAAGCCTTCGATATGAGTAAAATAATAATTTTCACCACTATTATTTCTGCATCATTTTCTCATTACTCAAGCGGAGTATTGGTTAAGCGGAAAAATAAAATTTTTCTCGTTTGGGAGGTAATTACTACTTTGGTTTTGCTTATTTCATTTTTTTTAGGAAAGAGTTCTACAATAGATTTATTTATATGGATTTATGTGGGAGTAATTCTATTTAGATATTTATTACTTTCTTTACTGTTTAATAAGTCTTGATTTGTTTGTTGCTATGAAGTATTTTACATTACTAATATTTTTTATTATATATAAATTATCTTTAGATTATCTCTATGTTAATTCAATATCTGTACATTACGGATATCTTGGTTATGTAAGAGAATTTAGTCATACAATTAATAATCTTTCTTACGTTGCTATATTATTTTATACTTATTTTTTTAAAAAGATTTTAGAGAAAGATACTCCTGCAAGTTTAATTCTTATGGTGATATATCTCTTATACTTTTTACCGAATTTAACTTTTTGCGTTTATACCAATAATTTTGAGTTCTTTTTGTATAGTGTTATATACTGTGCCATGCTCTTTCTGTTTTATATAAGATATGGAAAAGTGAAATATTATAAAATTTTCGACAATTCTCAATCGATGATTTTGTTTAAAATTTTGCTATACACGGTGGTGCTGATGATGATCGTTTTCTCCGTTATATATAATGGTTTTAATATTAAGTTTGATTTCGAAGAAGTATATGAAATACGGGCAAAAGTCAGTGAATTAAATATGCCGTCGTTTATCAATTATCTCCGCCCGATAGCAAGTATGTTTATTACCATTTCTTTTATGTATTATCTGATACAAAAAAATGTTTTTCTGAGCTGTGTATTTTTCTTTTTTGGCTTAATGATGTATTCCTTTGGTGCACATAAGACAGATTTTGTATTGTTAATATTGACCATACTTATTTACTTTTTTTATAAGAAAGAATATAATAAGTATCTCCTGCATGCATTTATCGGCTTCAATCTTATTTTGATATTTTTTGTAGAATTTGGAAGTGAGAGTGTTCAGATCAGTATTGCCGGTCTTTATTCAAGAACCTATTTTACGCCTACGCTATTAGCCTATTTTCATTATGATTACTTTTCTACTCATGAATTACTTTATCTCAGAGAGCATTTCGGGCATTGGTTTGAAACCACTGTAAATCATAAGAATAATTCTCCTTATATAATAGCAGCAACCTATTTTAATGACCCGGATATGTCTTCCAATACAGGTTTGATTGGAAGTGATTACGCACAATTTGGATGGGTTTCTCTACTGGTATTTCCACTTTTGAGAGCTTTTTTCTTTAGAGTTTTTGATATGTCAAGTTTTAAATTAGATGCAAGAATATATTTGATTTCTAGTTTTTCTTTCGGAGCCCTGTTTATCAATGGAGCTTTTTTTACAGCACTTATTTCAGGTGGGTTTTTAGCCGTTTGCTTTTTACTTTATTTAATGCCTAGATATAAAAAAAATGAATAAAAAAATACTTCATATTTCACCTACAGATATCCGATATGACAGTAGGATATTAAAAGAGCTGAAGGCTGTCCGGAAAATTGAAAATACCACCTTGGTTGCTTATGGTATTAATGATTCCGAAGGACATAAATACGAAACAGAACATATGCCTTTTATTAAGGTGTTCAATATCGCTACAAAAAATCTGAAATTTTTACCAAGACCTGTCAGATATTTTCTTAATCTTATAGAGGCATTTATTAGAATGGTTTTTCCTGGGATCAAATATAAACCGGATATCATTCATTGTCATGATACCCTGTATTTGCCCATTGCTAAAATGATTAAATTATTTTGTGGATCAAAACTGATCTATGATGCCCATGAACTTGAATCAGATAAGGCAGGCCAATCAAAAATACTTTCAAAATATACTCTTTTCATTGAAAAAATGTTATGGAAAGATATTGATATCCTGATTAGTGTGAGCCCTTCAATTATTGATTGGTATGATGAGCATCTTGGGAAAAAGGAAAGTGTATTAATATTAAATTCTCCTTTGCTTGATCCTTCTCAGAAAGAAAATATTAAAAATAATTATCTCAGAGAAAAATTTAATATTCCTGAAGGGAAAAAAATATTTTTATATCTGGGAATAATAAGTGAAGTAGGAAGAGGTGTAAATTTGTATCTTGATGTTTTCCAAAGAAAAGAAGTAGATTCCCATATTGTTTTTATTGGTTATGGTGAATATGTTGATGAAATTAAAAAAATAGCACTCAATAATGATAATATTCATTACCATCCGGCGGTTCCGCATCATCAGGTAGTAGAGATGTCTACATCCGCAGATGTAGGGCTTTGTCTGGTGGAAGCAGTCTCTTTAAGTGACTATTATTGCTTACCGAATAAATTATTTGAATATGCCTTTTCAGAATTATATATTTTAGCATCAGATTTTCCTGATATCAAAAAAATTGTTGCTGAATATAATTTAGGAAAATGTAGTAGCTTGGACGCTGAAAATTTATTTGAAATTGTAAAAGATGTTGAGCATCTAGATTTGAATAATAGAGTGAAAAAAGACCTTTATCCTCTTAGCTGGAACTTTCAGGAAAGTGAGCTGCTAAAAATGTATAATAATATTTTAAAAAATAAAGAATAAAAAATAAAGACAAATGTGTGGAATTTTTGGAGTCGTATCAAAGACTCATATCAACAAACAGAAGTTTCAAACTCTGGTAAAACATTCTGAACAAAGAGGAGTGGACTCCAGTGGTTTGATCTATTATCAAAATAATCACTATAAGGTAAACAGAGCAGATTATAGTATTGAAAAATTACTGAACAAAGTACAGCCGTATAATAATAATATTGTACTGGGACATAGTAGGTTAATTACCAATGGTCTGGGGGATAACCAGCCTGTGGTGAGAGGAAATATATGTGCTATACACAACGGTATCATTGTAAATGAGGATGAAGTTTGGAGTAAATTATCGGTAAGCAGACAACTGAAGATTGATTCCGAGGCTATTGTAGCCATTGCAGAAGAATTTCTTAATAATAAGGAGAACAAAATTGAAGATCTCCCCAAAGAAATACTTTCCTTATGTAGAGGGGTTATTGCATGTGCTCTTGTATTGCCGGAAATAGGAAAGTTGCTTCTTTTCTCCAATAACGGAAGTTTATACGTGGGGTATAATGAAGATAAAACTTATTTTGCTTCAGAAAATTATGGGCTTAAAATTATTGGCTGTGAGAATATCAGTCAGATAAAAGACGAAGCTATGATTCTTGACATCCCTGTTTCAGGAGAAAAACTGAATATTGTAGATGAGAAAAGCAGAGTAGAAAATTTGATTCCTGAATTTAAATTTAATACAATTGAAGAAGGCTTACTGGAATACAAAAAGATAAACATCAAGAGATGTACAAAATGTATACTTCCGGAAACAATGCCTTTTATAAAATTTGATGAAGCAGGAGTATGCAATTACTGTAAAAATTATAAACCAAGAAATAATCCAAAGCCGAAGGAAGAATTATTTAAACTGGTTGAGCCATACAGAAGAAAAGGTAAAGAATTAGACTGTATCGTTCCTTTCTCTGGAGGTAGAGATAGCTGCTATGGATTACATCTTATTGTAAAAGAGCTGGAAATGAAACCTGTTACATATACCTATGATTGGGGAATGGTAACAGATCTTGGCCGAAGAAATATCAGTCGTATGTGTGCAGATCTTGGGGTAGAAAACATTATTGTAGCTGCCGATATCTCACTCAAAAGAAAGAATATCAGAATGAACCTTGAAGCATGGCTTAAAGCTCCGCATTTAGGGATGATGGCAATGCTTACAGCAGGAGATAAACATTTCTTCAGATATGTAGAAGATATCAAGAAACAAACAGGAATCAACCTAAATCTTTGGGGGGTGAATCCATTGGAAGTAACCCACTTTAAAACAGGATTTTTAGATATTGAACCTGATTTTGAAGAAAAAAGAGTATACAGCCATGGTGCTATGAAACAGTTGAGATACCACTCTAAAAGATTCAGAGCGATGATGCAGAGTCCGGGATATTTCAACAGCTCACTTTGGGATACTCTTTCAGGAGAATATTACCGTAGCTTTACTGATAAGCAGGATTATTACCATATTTTTGATTATTGGAGATGGGATGAAGAGCAGGTAGATGATACTCTTTTAAATCATTATGATTGGGAAAAAGCAATAGACACCACTACTACCTGGAGAATTGGAGATGGTACAGCAGCTTTTTATAATTATGTATATTATACTGTAGCTGGCTTTACAGAACATGATACATTCAGAAGTAATCAGATCAGAGAAGGACAAATGACAAGAGAAAGAGCTTTAGAACTTGTCGAAATAGAGAACGCTCCACGTTATCAGAACATCAGATGGTATCTTGATACTTTAGGACTGGATTTTGAACGTGTGATAAAAATCGTTAACAATATTCCAAAATTGTATAAGCAATAATTGATACTAATTATTAAATGCCTATTTATAGATGAAAAATTTATTAATTTATAAACTGAGGTTTATTTTTATTTATTTGTTTTGTACCATCAGCATTTGTCCGGTGGTACAAGCATCTGTAAATAAAACTTCATTAATATCGGTTGAGCCCGTATTCAGACAGCAAAATCTGAAAACGACAGAAATAGTTAATCTGATCAACCATTACAATGATATTTTTACTTCCGAAACAAAAATGGCAAATTGGCCCAATGCAGCTTATGATTGTGCCGCTTTTTTATATATTCCTATACAATATGGTTATGATACGAAAAATCAGGAAATTATAAAAAGACTGCAGGTGCTTTTTACTTATGAAAGACTGCTTACCATAAAGAATAGAGCAGATATAGATGATTTAAGTAAAAGAACTTTCTATTTTACAGTTTCCGAATATCTTAGAAAAAGTGGAATACGTGGCGATGCCGAAAAGACCAAAATGTTTAATTTCATCAAAAAAGAGATATTAAACTATTGGAACAATGTCTATGCAAATATTTGGGAAGCAGAATCCAGGAAATTCTATGGAGTAAAACAGAGAGTCGAGTTTTTGCTGACAGGTGAGTATAATGGAGATATGAGCTATTATAGTGCATTTACCGATCTTGAGCTTTATATTATGGGAACAGGAGTAAGCCTGTCACTTATAGAAAAAGATGCCTCACTTACTGCTACGAGGGATCTGATAAACATTAGAAACTCTTTTTATAAGGTAATGCAGAAAAAAGTAGTATTTCAGGATAATGTATGGTATCTGCAGCCCAATGTCTGGAAAGATCACCCTAATTTTCAGGATGTGGTCTTAAAAAAGAATCAGAATGTTAATTGGGATGCATCTCATTTTTCGAGAATGCCGGCTTATCTCCATATTCTGAAATTAGCATTTCTGTCTGATACTACAAAATTTCAATATTTAGAGAAACTTAATACGCTGCTTTCAAAACAATTACTGAACAATATTGCAATGTATGACCCCAAAAATGGGATTTACACCTTTAATAATTTTGTCGATGGGAATAATAGCAATTTTAGAAGTAATCTTAAAAAAGGAGATAAGGGATTATCACCTTCTGAAGATTATACCCATATTTTTTATGGATGGTGGAAGATGTTGAATACGAATGAAGTAAATATGATGTATGATAAAATTTCACTTAAATATTCATATTATTCCAATCAAAATCCTTACATCAATGATAATAAAGGATATTTTCAAGAAATTGTAAATTTAAAATAAACACATACTTACTGATGAATATCTGGCTGATTTCCAAATATGCCTCACCACCACAATACGCAAAAGTTCCATCACGTTTGTTTTATTTGGCAAGAGAATTTAAAAGACAGGGAAATAATACCCTTATGATAACTTCAGATTCTAATCATTTTACCCATTGTCCTGAAACTGACAAGATCTATAATGATGAAGAACAGGATGGGGTGTCAATAAGATGGATTAAAACAAAAAAATATACTAAAACAGCATCTATAGACAGGATTTTATCGTGGTTTGATTTTGAAAGAAAGCTGTTTTCTATGAAACTTTCCGGGATGCTGAAACCTGATGTGGTTATTGTTTCATCACTTTCTATTTTTACTATTATTTATGGTTATTATCTGAAAAAGAAATTTGGTAGTTTTTTGGTTTTTGAAATCCGTGATATCTGGCCTTTAACGATGACAGAAGAGGCCGGTTTTTCTAAATCACATCCCCTTGTTTTACTGATAGGATTTATAGAAAAGTTTGGATACAAAAAGGCTGATCTGGTTGCGGGTACAATGCCAAGGCTGGATTTACATGTAGAAGAATTACTCGGATATAAAAAACCTTTCCATTGTTCACCATTAGGATTTGATCCTGAAAATTATTCTGAAGAATTCCTGAAAGAAAAAAATCCGTTTTCGGAGATAGTGCCATCAGACAAAGTAATCATTGGCTATGCCGGAAGTATGGGAGTTACCAATGCGTTGGAACCTTTTATTGAAACCATACAGATGATGAAGGAAAATCGTAATATCCATTTTGTACTTGTTGGAAGTGGTGATCTCAGAGAATCTTACGAAGAACAGTTAAAAGATTGTTCTAATGTTACGTTTTTACAAAGAATCCAGCAAAGCGAAGTTAAATATTTTCTTGAAGCCTGCGATATTCTGTACCTATCAACTAAAGATTCAAAAGTGTGGGATTACGGACAATCCATGAATAAAGTAGTTGAATACATGTTGGCTGCAAAACCGATTATTGCTTCTTACACCGGATATCCTTCGATGATTAATGAAGCGGATTGTGGTAAATTTATCAACAGTACCTCTGCAGAAGATATCAAAAATGCAATTTTATATTATGCCAATATGAGCTCAGAAGAAAGATTTGCAATAGGTGATAAAGGCAGAAAATGGATTTTTGAAAACAGAACGTATCCGGTATTGGGAAAAAAATATATGGATGCTATTTTATTTCATTCCCTAAAGCAAAAGAAGTAGCTTTGCACTGGCTGAAATAAAAAATAGGCAATTTTGAAAATTACTATTAATAATAATTTCATTGATAAACTATTCCTGTTGTCTGTTATGGTGGGAAATACTATCGCCATTTCTTTTGCAAAACCTTTGGGAATGGACCCCAGGAATTTTTCTGTCCCTTATAGAATATTAATCATTCTATTTTCTTTATTGATCATCTATAGAGAAAGAAGAAATATTAATCTTAAAAATGTTTCAATAATAAGCCTTGTTGGATTCTGGATTTTTTATATCATCAAGCTTATCTATTCGTTTAATAATTATCCTTTTAATCAGGATGTATTATTATCAGAGAATGAAGATATTTTCAGAATTTTATTTATGGCACTTTTACCAAGTTTTGCATTATTATGTATTAATTACAATAAAGTAGATTTCAAGAGCATAACAAATTATTGTATCACTATTTTATGTGGTCTTCTCGTTGTAAACTATATATATGGTTTTATAACATTAGATCATATTTTTAGTACATACTATATTATGTATGGGCATATAGGAGCCTCATTGTTTATCATATCATTATTTTTGCTTCTGTTTTGTAAAAAAGATTATAACTCATTTTTTCTATTCTTCTGTCTTTTTTTAGGTCTTTTTAATGTGATTCAGTCTATGGCGAGAAGTCCGTTATTAGCTGTTTTTGTATGTTCTTTTTACATGGTTCTTTTAAAAGGAAATAAAAAATATCTGTTATCTATAATTACATTGGTTTTGTTATTTATAGGTTTGGTCATTTTACATGAACATTATGGAAATGAGCAAATAACAAGCTTTAACAGAATGTATAAATGGGTTGCAAATGGTGATACATCGGGAAGAGGACCTTTATACAACAGAGCTATTGAAATCTTTAATTCAAATCGTTTTTTAGGTGGAAGAATTTTATATGAGGACGGTGTTCATCCGCATAACATCTTTTTAGAACTTTTAATGGCTACGGGTATTTTAGGGTTAATTATTTATTTCCTAAAGTTTTTACCTGTTTTAAAAAATGCTGCTTTATTTTGGAAAATTCAAAAGGGAAATATATACTATAAACTGATTTTTGCGTTATTTTTGCAATACTTTACCTTGGTACAGACTTCCTGTAATCTTTTCAATATACCGGAATTTTTGTACTTTAGCTCAATAATTATAGGTATTGGTTATACAGTAAAAACACAGGAAATTTAAAAAGATATTTATAAAAAGTATATGATGATTGATACACTTAATTTCTAAAAATGTACAAAAATTATTTAAAGAGGATTTTCGACTTTGTAGTTTCTCTCATAGGAATTACATTTCTGCTTCCAATTTTTCTTATCGTAATGATTGGATTGTTTATTTCTAACAATGGTAAACCCTTTTTCTTTCAACAGAGACCTGGTAGAAACGGTAAGATCTTTAAAATTATAAAGTTTAAAACAATGAATGATAAAAAGGATTCTAACGGAACCCTTTTATCAGATGCAGAAAGACTAACAGCAATTGGATCTTTCGTCCGTAAAACATCTTTGGATGAAATTCCACAATTAATCAATGTTTTGAAGGGAGATATGTCACTTATTGGACCAAGACCTCTTTTGGTTCAGTATTTACCTTTATATAATCAACATCAGGCCAGAAGACATGACGTGAGACCAGGAATTACAGGTTGGGCGCAGGTAAATGGTAGAAATGCAATATCGTGGAATCAAAAGTTTGATTACGACGTATGGTATGTAGAAAATATATCATTGATGTTAGATGTGAAAATCTTCTTTTTAACGGCTAAAAAAGTTTTTATAAGAGAAGGAGTTTCTGCTGATGGACATGTAACCATAGAACCCTTTCAGGGAAATTAATTGATCGTTATGTATTTATTTGGAGCAAGTGGACACGGAAAAGTAATTGCAGATATTGCAATGGCTAATGAGATAAAGATTAAGGCATTCATAGATCAGGATATCACTAAAAATGAATGCTATGGCTTTCCTGTATTAAATAATTTACCTGAAGATAAAGAAAAACTTATTATTTCAATTGGAAATAATCTGACTCGTAAGAAAATTGCAGAACAAATTAATCAAGAGATTGGCACGTTAATACACCCAAAGTCAATCATTTCAGGTTCTGTGAAAATAGAAGAGGGAACAGTAGTTATGGGAGGTGTGGTAATTAATGCAGATACTGTCATTGGCAAACACTGTATCATCAATACCAATGCCTCTGTAGATCATGACTGTGTGATTGAAGACTTTGTTCATATTTCACCTAATTCGGCACTGGCAGGGGGAGTGGAAATTGGAGAAGGCTCTCAGATCGGAATCGGTGCTTCGGTAATACAAGGAATTAAAGTAGGAAAATGGTGTGTAATAGGTGCCGGATCGGTAATTATTAATGACATCCCTGATTATTCAGTTGTAGTGGGGAATCCCGGTAGAATTATTAAGAAAAATATTATATAAACAAATTACTAATCAAAAATATGAATACTAAAATCTGGTTGTCCTCACCCCATATGGGAGGTAACGAACAAAAATATATCAACGAAGCATTTGAAGAAAACTGGGTAGCACCATTGGGACCTAATGTTGACGGACTTGAAAAGGATCTGGAGCAGTTCTTGGGTGGAAGTGCAAAAGTTGCCGTTCTTTCTGCAGGTACCGCAGCATTGCACCTTGCGCTTATTGAATGTGGAGTAGAGCATGGTGATGAGGTCATCTGCCAGTCAATGACTTTCTCAGCATCAGCCAATCCTATTGCTTACTGTGGGGGAACTCCTGTTTTTGTAGACAGTGAACCTGATACCTGGAATATGTGTCCAAAAGCTTTAAGAGAAGCCGTTGAAGACAGAATTCAAAAAGGAACAAAACCCAAAGCTATCATTGTAGTTCATCTGTATGGTATGCCTGCAAAAATGGACGAAATTATAGCCATTGCTCAGGAATTCCAGATTCCTGTTATAGAAGATGCTGCAGAAGCTCTTGGTTCTACTTACAAAGGGCAGGCTTGTGGAACATTCGGACGTTTTGGAATATTAAGTTTTAACGGGAACAAAATTATTACCACCTCAGGAGGAGGAGCTTTGGTTTGCCATACTCAGGAAGATAAAGATAAAACGGTTTTCCTTTCTACCCAGGCAAGAGATAATGCACCTCACTATCAGCATTCACATATTGGTTTCAACTACAGAATGAGCAATATTGTTGCAGGAATAGGAAGAGGACAGATGGAAGTGCTTAAAGATAGAGTGGAAGCGCGTAGAGCAATGCACGATTTCTATTTTGATATCTTCAAAAATATTGAAGGAGTGACCGTATTCTCAGAGCCTGGAAATGATTTTTATTCAAATCACTGGTTATCTGCCATTATTGTTGATCCGCAGGTTACAGGAAAAGACAGAGAAGGCTTAAGACTTGCGTTTTTAGAAGATAATATAGAATCAAGACCGCTTTGGAAGCCTATGCATTTACAGCCGGTTTTTGAATCTTCTCCTTATTACGGAGGCAAAATTTCCGAAAATCTTTTTGATAACGGATTATGTCTTCCGTCAGGGTCTAACTTGTCAGATGATGACAGAGAAAGAATAGCAACCGTCATCCGTAACTACTTCGGAGTTTAATATCATTGCATTTAATGAATCAGTACAAATATTGGAAAGTGGTTTTTGATTTTATCTTAGCGGTAATATTGACCCTCTTTCTTATGCCGGTACTGATTATTTTATTTGTGGTTGCAAGTCTCGATACATCATCAAGTGGTATTTTTTTTCAGACCCGGATAGGACAGTATGGAAAGCCATTTACCATATATAAATTTAAAACAATTCATGATAACAAAAGAGTATGCTCCAAAATAGGACAGACCCTCAGGAAATTTAAATTTGATGAATTTCCCCAGTTGTTTAATATTTTAAAAGGTGATATGAGTTTTGTGGGACCCAGACCAGATATCGAAGGGTATTACGATAAACTTGCCGGAGCAGATAGAAAAGTTCTGGAATTAAAACCAGGATTAACCTGTGAAGCAAGCATTAAATACAGAGACGAAGAAAATCTTCTGAACAGCCAGGAGAATCCGTTGGAGTATAATGATGAAATATTATTTCCGAACAAAGTAAAAATGAATCTTGATTATTATGAAAATATGTCTTTCAAAAATGATACAAAGATTTTATTTAAAACAATAATAACCATATTGAAATAGAGTTTTTTTACTATTATGAAAATTAAAGAAACCCCGCTTAAAGATTGCTATATCATAGAGCCTACCATATTTGAAGATGAAAGAGGCTACTTCTTTGAAAAGTTCAACGAAAAAAAATTCGAAGAACTCACAGGAATGAACGGCCACTTTGTACAGGATAATATTTCCAGATCATCTTATGGAGTATTGCGAGGACTGCATCTTCAGAAAGGAGAGCATGCACAGGCAAAACTGGTATCATGCCTGGAAGGCAGTGTGTGGGATGTTGCCGTAGATCTTAGAGAAGATTCTCCTACCTTTGGGAAATGGTTCGGAATAGAGCTTACCGCAGAAAACAAACTACAGCTTTATGTACCGAGAGGTTTTGGACATGGATTTGCCGTATTAAGTACTCACGCTGTATTTTCCTATAAATGCGATAACTTTTATAACAAAGAATCAGAAGGCAGTGTAAAGTTTAATGATCCGGATCTTGATATCGATTGGAAAGTGGATGAAAAAGATGCTATACTTTCTGAAAAAGATCAGAACGCTCCTGGATTTAAAGACAAAAACTTTTAAAATATATCCCTGAAAACCACTTTTATAAAGTGGTTTTTATTTTTTAATTCTTAACTCTTCAATATTTTGTATCTTTGCAGACTCAAAATCAAAACGATGCGTACAAAATCTGTAGGGAAGAAGAAAATCAATGTAGTCACTCTTGGGTGTTCCAAGAATGTATATGATTCTGAAGTATTAATGAGCCAGCTGAAAGCTAATGGCAAAGAAGTGGTTCATGAAGACCGTGGTGACATTGTTGTCATCAATACCTGCGGATTTATTGATAACGCTAAAGAAGAATCTATTAACACCATCCTTGATTATGTTGAGGCTAAAAATAGAGGAGAAGTTGAAAAAGTATTCGTTACAGGATGTTTATCAGAAAGATACAAGCCGGATCTGGTAAAAGAGATTCCGGATGTAGACCAGTATTTCGGAACAAGAGACCTTCCGATGCTTCTTAAACATCTTGGAGCAGATTATAAACACGAACTGGTAGGAGAAAGGCTTACAACAACTCCAAAGCATTATGCTTACCTTAAAATTTCAGAAGGTTGTGACAGACCATGTTCTTTCTGTGCGATCCCATTGATGAGAGGAGGGCATATGTCAACCCCTATCGAAAAACTGGTTTTAGAAGCTCAGAAACTGGCAAAAAAAGGAACAAAAGAATTGATCCTTATCGCACAGGATCTTACTTACTATGGTCTTGATCTTTATAAGAAAAGAGCATTAGGAGATCTTTTAAAAGAATTGGTGAAAGTAGAAGGAGTAGAATGGATCCGTCTTCATTATGCTTTCCCAAGCGGTTTCCCTGAAGATGTTCTTGATATTATCCGTGAAGAACCTAAAGTTTGTAATTATATAGATATTCCTCTTCAGCATATCAATTCCGATTTGTTGAAATCAATGAAGAGAGGAACAACTCATGAGAAAACAGATGCTCTTTTAGGAAAGTTCAGAGAAAAAGTTCCGGATATGGCGATCAGAACAACGCTTATCGTTGGATATCCTGGGGAAACAGAAGAAAGATTCCAGGAACTTAAAGACTGGGTAAGGGAGCAGAAATTTGACAGACTGGGATGCTTTACTTATTCTCATGAAGAGAATACTACGGCTTACGTACTAGAAGATGATATTCCACAGGAAGTAAAAGAGGCAAGAGTAGAGGAAATCATGGAACTGCAGTCTCAGATTTCGTGGGAAAAGAACCAGGAAAAAGTAGGTAAAATATTCAGATGTATTTTTGATCGTAAAGAAGGGAACTATTTTATCGGAAGAACGGAGTATGATTCACCAGATGTGGACAATACAGTTTTAGTTTCTGCTGAAGATACTTATATCTCTATAGGTGAATTTGCAGAGGTTAAAATTACTTC
The DNA here is from genome assembly GCF_018362995.1 of Chryseobacterium indologenes. Lineage (NCBI taxonomy): Bacteria > Pseudomonadati > Bacteroidota > Flavobacteriia > Flavobacteriales > Weeksellaceae > Chryseobacterium > Chryseobacterium indologenes. Next base: position 2,309,196 of record NZ_CP074372.1, on the reverse strand, counting down.
AGCCGAAGAGTTTGACTTATACGGAGAATTAGTCTAGCTAAATGCTTATTAATCAGTTTAAAATAAGATTTGTGAAACTGAGTTATTAACGAAAATTAACATAGAATTTTCTCGGTAGCTTGTTTTTATTTTATTGATAATCAATTTGTTAATGTTTTGCGTAATTAAGATTTTTCAAATTTCTTTTATAAAGTATATAAATTCAAAAATTATGTCTTAAATTTGCGCAATAAGCAATATTTTTAAATAATATGCTTTCAATAAGTTAATCATTAAAATGAAGCTGAAATTAATTAAAATAGTATTTTAATATGGCAGTTTCAATATGATATTCACAAGTTGGGATGCATCTTCCATTTTGGAAATATTGATGAAAAAAAATGTAATTAAAAATCTTTAAAAACTTATGAAAAAATTTTTATTAACAGCAATTATGCTTGTTGGCCTTTCGGCCCTTTCTAAGGCTCAGCAGGGGCGAGTGGGGATTAACACAACCACACCTGCCGCAACGCTAGATGTAGTAGCAAATACTGCTGACAACGCTAGACCTGATGCCTTATTAGTCCCTCGTATGACAAGAGCTCAATTATTAGCTAAAGATGCGGCTTATACTGCAGCTCAAAATGGAGCGCTTGCTTTCGTTACAACAATTGACGGTACAGCAACTCCTAAAACTACAAACGTTACAGCAGTAGGTTTTTACTACTATGATGGCCAGACTACAAATACTTGGATTGCTGTAGGTGGTGGCGGTGGTGCTGTAGCAGCTCCTTCTGTAAGAATCTCTACAACTGGATCAGATTTATCTGCAGCAGACCTAAATGGTTATGTATTTATTGATACAGCAGGTTCAGTAAATTTGGCAACTATTCCTGTAAGTGCTGCTACTAAAGGTAAAACGGTTACTATTGTAAGAATAGGAACTACCAATGTTAGTATAACGGGAATGAATGCAAGTTCTGTTAACTCTATTACTGTTCAAGGTAGAGGTATTGCTTTTGTTTATGATGGTACTGCATGGCAGTCTTACTCTGTAAACTAATCTTAAATTTACACACATTTAGTTATGAATAAAAAAGTTTTATTAGCTTTTGCCTCTGTAGTGGCAATGCTTCAATATACAAACGCGCAGGTTAGAACAAATGGTTTCGCCAGCGGAAATATACAAGGACAAGGAGTTTTCTTAGATGCTTCTGGTAGTACAGGTGGTTTCACCGATAGTGTAAACAATGGAAAAGGACTTGTTTTCCCAAGAACAGACTTAACTACCTTTACATTTGCAACCCCTGTTACTGACGAAGATAACTTTCCAACTGCATATGATGGTATGATTGTGTTTAATAGCGCTTCAGGAACTACTGTTTCTGGTATTGCTACAAGTGTAACTCCGGGATATTATTATTTCTCTAATCCAACTGGTGGATCAGCAAATGGTTTTGCAACTTCTACTGGTAGATGGGTTTCACTTTCAACTTCACCTAAAGTAACTGTTGGAACAGCAGAAACAACTACAAATACTATTATCAATGTAAGTCCGGGAGTAGATAAGCAGCTCTATGCCATCAAAGGATCTTTCACTGCAAGTGGTACTTCTACAGCAGTTAATATCCCAGCTCCTGCAGGAATGACTACAATGTATGGTATTACAATCTATAAAGCAGGTACAAACACTGTTTATGATAGAAGTTTATATTCTTATAATCCGGTTACGACTCCAGGAAATGCTATTACAGGATCTCCTAGTATGTCTGTAGTGTATCCTAACGGTACATACGATTATGTATTAGAATATTTAAAATAAGACATTATTTAATTACATATAAAACCAATGAGAAATCATTGGTTTTTTTGCTTTTGAGAGATTTACGTTCATTTATTTTTTCGGGTTATAAATCATCACGTATTCATTTTTTTGAATGGTTAAAGCGGATATTTGTTGAACAACGGACCACTCTGTAGATTTTAACAAAATAAAAAGGTGTTAAAAAATAATTCTGCTGTCTCGCTTTATATAAGCAGATGTCGTCTGTCAGAAAGTTTTTCCGGAGTTCGGTTCTTAAGACTTTAAATTTTTTGAGATTGATTTTCTGATTTTATTTTAACTTTATAAATTTTGTAATTTACTGATTTTCAATTTGTTTTAAAAGTGTAAGATTTAAATTATGCACAAATTAGTTAATTATGTTAACTTTTTGCGTGTTTTTTTAACACTTTTTAACGCTGTACCCTAAAACCCCTGTTCATAGGAGGTTACAGCGGTATTTAACATTTGATTAATCTTTTATTAACAGTTTTTAACATGTTGAATAGGGTTTTCTAAAGATTCCTGATACTTTTGCTCCGTCAAAACCAATAAAAGTTCAAGATGATGAAAAGATTCATTCTCGTAATCATAATGATGATTTCAACCTTAGGTGTTTATTCTTTTACGAATAATGCCTCAGATGCGAAAAAAACAAGTTATGCATCGTACTACCACGATAAATTTAACGGTAGAAAAACTGCTAGCGGAGAAGTCTTTGATAATTCAAAGTTTACTGCAGCAAACAGAACGCTTCCATTTGGAACAAACGTTAAGGTGACTAACCTTAAAAATGGTAAAGAGGTAATAGTGAGAATTAATGATAGAGGACCTTACCATTCATCAAGATCTTTAGATATGTCTAAAGCTGCGTTCGATGAGATTGGAGATATCAGTCATGGTACAATTCCGGTCGAATATGAAATTGTCGATTAATTTTATGATTTAAATTAAAAAAAAGCCAGCTAATTCAGCTGGCTTTTTGTATGCGGTAATATTCCCATTAATTATACATCCAATTCCAATAAAGCAGGACAATGGTCAGAATGTACGGCTTCTTTTAAAATAACAGCTCTTGAGAGCTTATCCTTTAAACTGTAAGAGGTGAAGTTGTAATCCAGTCTCCAGCCTTTGTTTCTGGCTCTTGAATTTTGTCTGTAGCTCCACCATGTATAATTGTCCGGATCACTGTTAAAAAACCTGAAACTGTCTATCAGTTCACATTCATTAATGAAATTCGTCATCCACTCTCTTTCCATTGGAAGGAAACCTGAAACATTTTTTAACCCGATTGGATTGTGAATATCGATCGCCTCATGACAAATATTAAAATCACCGGATATAATCAGGTTGGGAATTTCTTTCTTTAAATTTTTGATATATTCCAGGAAGTCATGGCAGAACTGCATTTTAAAATCCAGTCTCTCAATATTAGACGCAGAAGGAACATACACCGAAATAGCTGAATATCCGTCAAAATCTGCACGGATGATTCTCCCTTCATTATCATAGCTTTCGATACCGCAGCCATACTCTACATGACTGGGTTTGATTTTTGAGGCAATTCCGACCCCGCTATAGCCTTTTCTTACTGCTGAGTGCCAATAACTGTTATAACCTAATTTTTCAAGACTTTCGATGTCTATCTGATCGTTTCCGGCCTTGCTCTCCTGAATGCAGATGATATCCGGATCAGCAGTCTTTAGCCAGCCCAGGAAATCTTTCGTAAAAGCGGCTCTGATTCCATTGACGTTGTATGTAATTAATCTCATTAGTCTTCTATAAAAAGTTTAAAATTTTCATTGTATTTTGAAGGGATAAATTCCGTGATATCATAATCAGCTACCTGATGAATATAAAAAGGATCTTCAGAAATAATCTGCTCAACTTCATTTTTAGATTCTGCATTGGCTATGATGATCCCTCCCGTTCTGGGTTCTTTTCTACCCGAAACAATAAACCGTCCGGATTCATAATGCTTATTAAGGAAAATATTGTGCTGTGGAATAAGGCGTTCTACATTTTCAATAGAACTCTTGTAGGTAAGCGAAATAATAAACATGATTTATTTTTTACGAAGATATGAACTATAAAAAAGAAGCGGAAAAAATCATTCGATTTTTTCCGCTTTAAACCCAAAATTAAATAAACTATGAAAAAAACTACTTGGGTTCTAAAATGCTGATAGGAATGATACACTCTTCCAGTGAAATTCCTCCATGCTGGTAGGTTTCTTTATAGTAATTAACGAAATGATTGTAATTTTTAGGATAAGCCAGGAATGTATTGTTTTTAGCAAAAATATATTTCGAGCTTAAGTTTCCTTTTGGAAGGAAAAGTTTTTCAGGATTGGTAATCGCCCATACATCACTGTCGTCATATGTTAAACTTTTACCTGTTTTATATCTGATATTAGTAGAAGTTTCTCTGTCTCCTACCACTTTACTTGGCTTTTTGACATATACCGTTCCGTGGTCTGTAGTAATGACCAGTTTATAGCCGTTTTCTGCCGCTGCTTTTATAATCTTCAGCAAAGAAGAGTTTTCAAACCAGTTGAAGGTAAGAGAACGGAAGGTTTTATCATCACGAATCAGCTGATCTACGATATGGTTGTCTGTTTTCGCGTGGGAAAGAATATCAATAAAGTTGTAAACAATGACCAACAGATCGTTGTTTTTATGCTGATTGAAATCATCATAGATTTTTCTTTCAAAATCGGCATTCAGTACCTTCAGATACTTCATAGACTTTGACCCCAAACCTATTCTCTTCATTTGATCTTCCAGGAAGTCACGCTCAAATTCATTTTTGTTTCCCTCTTCATTATCATTAAACCATTTGTCAGGGAAACGTTTTTCAATTTCAGACGGCATCAATCCTGCAAAAAAAGAGTTTCTTGCATATTGTGTCGCCGTAGGAAGGATACTGTAGTAATAATCTTCCGAAATCTTATTGTAATATTTTGTAAATAAAGGTTCAATCACTTTCCACTGGTCATAACGAAGGTTGTCTACCATCAGCAAAAGAACTTTTTCTTTTTCAACCTCAGGTTTTACTTTCTCCTTGAAAAGGGTGTGGCTCATAAGAGGTTTGTCTGAATCAACAAGCCAGTCTGTGTAGTTTTTTTCAATAAACTTGGCAAACTGAATATTGGCTTCTTCTTTCTGAGACTGCAGAAGGTCAGCAAATTCATTATCTGCTACCTTGTCAAATTTGATTTCCCAGCTAAGGATCTTTTTATAATATTCTGCCCATTCCTGATACGTTCTCAGGTATGACAATTCCATAGAAAGATTTCTGAATTCCTGCTGATACTGCAAAATAGTTTTTTGCTCAACAAGATTATCTTCCTGAAGGTTCTTCTTTAGGGAAAGTAATATCTGGTTAGGATTTACAGGCTTCAGTATATAATCGGCAATCTGAGATCCGATAGCCTCTTCCATAATGTGTTCTTCTTCGCTTTTGGTAACCATCACAATCTTTAAGGAGTTGTCTTTTTCCTTGATCATAGGAATGGCTTCCAGCCCGGAGATACCCGGCATATTTTCATCAATTAATGTTAAAGCAAATTTCTCTGAATCCATAAGTTCCAAAGCCTCATTCACATTATTAACGGGGGTTACCTGGTAGCCCTTCTTTTCTAAAAATACAATATGAGGTTTAAGTAAATCTATTTCATCATCGATCCATAATATCTTTTCTGACATAATTTATTTTTTACGTGGTTATTCTATCAAAATGTTGACCAAATCCTTCTAAATTCTCACAAAATAGAAAGATTAAAAGTTAAATATTAGTTAAATGAAAATACCGTTTGATATTTCACTTTTTTGTTTCATTCAATCCGTATTTTTTATATATACCAAAGCCCTTTCCAGAATTTCATCTTTTCCGTTTTTGAGGCCCTCAACAGTCGGTTTTACAAGGATGTCGGGAGTAATGCCTATTCTCTGAGTTTCCCTTCCATCGGGATAATAAGCACCAAGTCCTGTAAACCGGGTATCAAGATCGGCAATTTTAAACATAATCACATCACCGTTGGCTCCTGAAGTATTACTTCCGATAATTTTAGCCTTCGGATGCTGCTTGAACATCATTGTGGTGGTCTCTGCCTGGCTTTGCGTATTCTCATCTACTAAAACGATTACATTTCCTTTATAGTATTCAGGATTTTTTCTGCCGGTAACAATTTTTCTGCTGTAAAATTTACCGGGATAAGAAGGATCAGGAAAAGTAAACTGATAATAAACGGACGGCACAGGAAGCAAAAGATAGCTTAAAGGGATGATCGTTTGCTTTGGATAATTTCTAAGATCAAAGATAATAGATTTTGAAGATTTTAAACTGTTATACATTTCATTCAGATCATCTTTTTCTATCATCCCCATATCAACATACCCGATTTTCTTTTCCTTATCCATGAATTTCCACTTCCGGGGAGCTTTATTTTTTTCATGAATAATATCTTTGGCAAAATACGTTCTGGTTTTGATTTCCAGGTTTTGTCCTTCTCTCTCAATTTTTACAGAAATAGAATCCTTATTGCTGAACAGAAGTTTGTTTTTTGCTTTGTTGAATTTACCCCAGGAATTAGAGGCTGGAATATATTTTCCAAAGCTGTTGACGATTTGCGGAATCGTTTTACCTTCAACATCATAAATAACATCTCCTGTATGAAGCTGACTTTTATCCCTGAATTTTGTAGCATTGATCTTAGTAATCACAAGTTTTCCTTCTGCATAAGAATACTCTATTGGCACTCTTCGGTTTCCATATTGATGCAGCTGAATTTCCTTTGATGAAAGATAGGCATGGGAATCATCTGTTTTGGTAACCAGCTCTGCCAATGTTAAATGATAATTTTCATCAGTATCAATCATAAGAAATTTGGGAATCATTTCTGTAAGGACATCATTCCAGTTCTGATCAGTTTCATACTTATAAGGAAAAAAATATTCTACATAATTCCAATATCTGAATAACTCCAGAAGACTGATGTTTCTTGAAGTGAATCTTGAACCGTAGGACTTTTCATTTCTGAAATATATTTTCCTTCCGCCTTTCCCGAAATAATGATTATCTCCCAGATTCCGGTTGTTTTCAATGTAACGAAGCTTTTGAGAAAGATCTCTGGAGAAAATTTGACGGTTGTCGATCCAGCTCAGATCAAAATTTTTAAGAAAATACACTTTATTATCCTTTGCCGAGCATTCTTTACAAGGGGAAACTTCTCCGAGACTTTTGATCCATTCAGTGTAAAAATTATTCAACGCCTCTTTGTCATTGATAGATTCAAGCTCATCAATCTTCTGAAAAAGCTGTTGATTCCAGTTCAGATTTCCTTTTGCTACATGAGGATGGTAATATTTTAAAAATCCCCATATTCTGCAGAGGGATTCCAGCTTTTGTGTCTCAGTGATGATCTGTGCGGAAAAATTTAAACTTAAAAGTAATAAAAGGAAAAGAGAATACTTTCTCATTAAGGGTTATCGTGTTTTCTCTCAAAGGTAGTCCTTTGTAACAACAACGGCAAAAGGTTTTCAAAAAAATATGAATTTAAAATAAAAATGAGTCGGAGAGATTTTCCAATGATATTAAGAAAGTGTTATTTGTGAAAAATATGAATGATATCAGTTTTTAAGCCTTATGTTTTAATAGTAATTTAATAAAAGCCTAAATTTTAAAATGCCTAACTTTGTTTACTAATATTGACGTTTCAATGCAGAATAAGCTAAAAATCATCAACGATCCTGTTCATGGATTTATCAAAATTCCTCACGAAATTTTATTTGATATCATCGAGCATCCTTACTTTCAGAGGTTAAGAAGAATCGGGCAGACCGGACTTTTGAACCTGATATTTCCGGGCGCTACTCATACGAGATTTCACCATGCTTTGGGAGCAATGCACCTGATGTTTACTGCTTTGGAAACATTGAAGCAAAAAGGGGTGAAAATTTCTGAAGAAGAGGAAAAAGGTGCGATGCTGGCTATTCTTATGCATGATATTGGTCATGGTCCGTTTTCTCATGCGCTGGAAAGTATGCTGATGGACGACTGGCATCATGAAAATCTTTCTTTACTCCTGATGAATAAGCTGAATGAGAAGTTTGATGGTCAGTTATCAATGGCTATCGAAATGTTTCAGGGAAAATATCATAGGAAATTCTTTAACCAACTGATCTCTTCCCAGCTGGATGTAGACCGTTTGGATTATCTGAAAAGAGACAGTTTTTTTACCGGGGTATCGGAAGGAAATATTAATACCCAGAGAATTATTTCCATGATGAATGTTTGTGAAGAAGGTGAACTGGTGATTGATGCAAAAGGAATTTATTCCATTGAAAACTTTTTGACGGCAAGAATGTTCATGTACTGGCAGGTCTATTATCATAAAACGTCAGCTTTAGCAGAATTTCTTTTAGTTAAGATCCTTGAAAGAGCAAAATATCTTATTTCTCAGGGAACAGAGCTTCCGGCGACGGATAATCTGAAATATTTTTTATACCGTGAAAAGAGTGCTGCAACGGATGAAGATATAGAACGATTTACCAGCCTTGATGATAATGATGTGATCCAGGCAATGAAAGAATGGCAGAATGCGGATGATTTTGTGTTGTCCTATTGGTGTAAATGTGTAATTCAGAGAAATTTACCTAAAACAATTATTTCATCACATCCATTTAGCCAGGAAATAATTGATGAAAAAATAAAAAATACCAATGAATTTTTCAAAATTGATAATGGAAAAGAATTGGTTCATGAAATAAAAAGAAAACTTTTGCCCTATCATGCGGAGAAGCAGCCCATCTATTTACTGCATAAAAATGGTAAAAGAACAAGGCTTCATGAGTCGGAAGATCAGCTTTTATCAGAGTTAATTGTAAATAAGACAACCCGCTATATCCTTATGTTTCCAAGAGATATCTCAGGGCTGGACTCTTAAATAATATTAAAATTTACGATCTGAAACCAAAAAATGTTTGCAAATTCTAGAATTTCTTATCTTTGCAGAATATGGAATTTACAGCTTCGCAAATTGCAAGTTTTATTGACGGAAAAATAATAGGTGACGAGAATGCACTTATTACGGGTGTTTCACCAATTGAAAATGGGGAATCAGGACATCTTTCTTTTATAGCACAAGATAGATTTTCTCATTTCTTGGATACCTCACGATGCTCTGTTATCATCATTTCGGAAAAACTTCTGGAGAAAAATAGTTATAACCCTACCTTAATCGTTGTAAAAGATGCTTATCTTTCTTTTCAGATCCTGATGAATTTATACCAGGAAATGCAGGGAAGAAAAGAAGGTATTGAAAATGGTTCTTCCATTCACGATACGGCTGTCATAGGAGATAAAGCCTATATCGGAGCATTTACTTATGTTTCCGAGAAAGCTAAAATCGGGGAGGGGGCACAGATCTATCCGCATGTATATATAGGAAAAGGAGTGAAAATTGGTAAAAACTGTAAGATAGACAGTGGTGCCAGAATTTACGACTATTGTATTATTGGGGATAACTGTGTGATTCATTCCAATACGGTAATTGGAGGTGACGGTTTTGGTTTCCAGCCAACTGCCGAAGGTTTCAAAAAAATACCACAGCTTGGAAATGTAATTATTGAAGACGATGTTGAGATCGGCTCAAACTGTAGTATAGACAGAGCAACAATAGGCTCTACCATTATAGGAAAAGGAACCAAAATTGATAACCTGATTCAGATTGCCCACAATGTGAAAATAGGTCAGAATAATGTGATTGCAGCACAAGCAGGAATTGCAGGTTCTACTACTATTGGTGACTGGAACCAGATTGGGGGACAGGTAGGTGTCGTAGGACATATCAAAATAGGAAATCAGGTGAAGATTCAGGCCCAGAGTGGTGTGAATTCCAGCGTTAATGACAGAGAAACATTGTATGGCTCACCAGCCATCAGTTATAATGACTATTTGAGGAGTTATGTTCATTTCAGGAATCTTCCTGGAATAGTAAATAGAATAAATAATCTTGAGAATAACTCAAAAGATAATACTAATGAGTGATATGCAAAAAACACTTCAGCAAGAGATAACTCTTTCTGGAATTGGTCTTCATACGGGTAGAGAAGTAAAACTTACCATTAAACCTGCTAAAGAAAATACAGGTTTTGTATTTGTAAGAACCGACTTAGAGGGACATCCTCAGGTAGAAGCAGATGTAAATTATGTTGTAGCAACAGAAAGAGGAACTACATTAGAAAAATTAGGGGTAAAAATTACCACGTGCGAACACCTTTTGGCAGCTCTTGTAGGTTGTGATATTGATAACGCAATCTTAGAAATGGATGCCTCTGAACCACCTATTCTTGACGGATCTTCAAAATTCTTTGTTGAAGCTATTGAAAGCGTTGGTGTTGCAGAACAGGGTGTAGCAAGAGAATATCTGGTTGTAAAAGAAGTTCTTACCTACAGTGATCCGGCTACCGGTTCGGAAATCACAATCATTCCTTCAGATACTTACGAAGTAACAACAATGGTAGATTTTGGAACTAAAGTATTAGGGACTCAGAACGCCACTCTTAAAAATATTTCAGAATTTAAAGACGAAATCTCATCAGCAAGAACATTCAGCTTCCTGCATGAATTGGAAATGCTTTTAGATCACGGTTTGATCAAAGGTGGAGATATTTCCAATGCTATTGTATATGTAGATAAAGATCTTACTCCTGAAACTACAGAAAAACTAAAGAAAGCCTTTGGAAAAGATAATGTATCTATCAGACCAAACGGTATTCTTGACAATCTTAATTTAAACTATCCTAACGAGGCGGCGAGACACAAATTATTAGATGTAATTGGTGATCTTGCTTTGGCAGGGGTGAAAATAAAAGGTAAAGTTATTGCCAACAAACCGGGACACTATGTGAATACCCAGTTTGCGAAAAAACTGAACCGCCAGTGGAAATTGCAGAAAAAGAAAAACGTTCCGGATTTTGACCTGACAAAAGAACCCGTATTCGATATTAACGGAATTATGAAGCTTATGCCTCACAGACCTCCGTTCTTATTGATCGACAAAGTTCTTGAACTTTCAGACTCTCACGTGGTAGGGTTGAAAAATGTGACAATGAACGAACCATTCTTCGTTGGGCACTTCCCTAAAGAACCTGTAATGCCTGGAGTACTTCAGGTAGAAGCATTAGCACAGACAGGAGGTATTCTGGTACTGGCAAGCGTTCCGGATCCTGAGAACTATTCTACTTATTTCATCAAAATAGATAAGGTGAAATTTAAAAGAAAAGTAATTCCTGGAGATACACTTATCTTCAAGATTGAATTGATAGAGCCTATCAGAAGAGGAATTGTTCATATGCAGGGGTATGGATACGTAGGAGATACAGTAGCAGTAGAAGCAGAGCTTATGGCTCAAGTTGCAAAAAATAAAGTTGATTAAATGATTCATCAATTAGCAGCCGTAGATAAACGCGCGAAAATCAGCAAAAATGTAATCGTAGAACCTTTTACTACCATTGCAGGGGATGTAGAAATTGGAGAAGGAACCTGGATTGGTCCTAATGTAACCATCATGGATGGAGCAAGGATAGGGAAAAACTGCAGGATCTTTCCTGGAACGGTAATCTCTGCAATCCCTCAGGATCTTAAATTTGATGGTGAAGATACCCAGGTAATAATTGGTGATGATACAACAATCAGAGAATGTGTTACAGTAAACAGAGGTACAAAAGCTCTGGGATTTACCAAGATAGGTGCTAACTGTCTTATTATGGCCACTTCACACATTGCTCATGACTGTGTTATCGGAGATCACGTTATCATTGTAAACGGCTGTGGTATTGCAGGACATGTGGAAATAGGAGATTACACTGTAATGGGAGGTTTATCTGCTGTGCACCAATTTGGTAAAATCGGAAAGCATGTGATGATTTCCGGGGGTACTTTGGTAAGAAAAGATATCCCGCCTTACGTAAAAGTTGCAAGAGAGCCAATGTCTTATGCTGGTATCAATTCTGTCGGTTTAAGAAGAAGAGGATTTACCAATGAGAAAATCTTTGAAATCCAGAAAATCTACAGAGCAATATTCCAAATGAAAATGAACGTTTCTCAGGCCATTTCACATATTGAAAAAGAAATGCTGCCAACGGCCGAAAGAGATGAAATTTTACAGTTTATTCAAAATTCTCCTAGAGGTATCGTAAAAGGATACGGAACCGGAAAAGATAGAGAATAATTAATCATAAATACTATCGGATTATGAAACATTTAATCATACTTACAGCACTTTCAGCGACATCTTTTTTGTTTGGACAGCAAAAGGAAAAGCCTTTTACGATTGAAAGAAAAATTTCTGAAGTATCTAATGATAGTATTGCCAAGAATAACTTAAATGGTATTCTGAAACAGAAAAATACCGGAAGCTCAATTTTAGGAACAGCTGATCAGTATAAATCTGATATTCAAATGAATGTACACAGATTGAATAACAATGTAAATACATTCAATAATAATATATTTAACAGAATGATGCCTCAAGGACAAGGTATTGAAATTAAAAAAAGAAAATAAATATTTATATAATTAATGGCAACAAGTAACGATATCAGAAAAGGGCTGTGCATCGAATATAGCAATGATATTTTTAAAGTAATTGAGTTTCTTCACGTAAAACCAGGAAAAGGTCCTGCTTTCGTAAGAACAAAATTAAAGTCAGTGACTAACGGTAAAGTAATTGATAATACTTTCTCTGCAGGACACAAAATTGATGAAGTAAAAGTAATCACAAGAAAGTTCCAGTATCTGTATGATGATGAGAACGGATTCCACTTCATGAACAATGATGACTTCTCTCAATTATATATCAATAAAGAAATGATTGAAAACGCTCAGTTTATGAAAGCTGGTGAAGAAGTAACAATCATTTTGAAAGAAGCTGATGAGACTCCGCTTTCTGCTGAACTTCCACAGTCAGTATACCTGGATGTGATTGAAGCTGATCCGGGTGTAAAAGGAAACACTGCAACTAACGCTCTTAAAAACGCAATCGTTGAAACAGGAGCAAGAGTAATGGTTCCTTTGTTCATTGAGCCGGGAGACAAAATTAAAGTAAGCACTGAAGACGGTAGCTACTTAGAAAGAGTGAAATAATAAATAAAATTTACATAAATTCGGTTTGCACTAGCACTCCGAATTTTGTTTTATAAGAAAATCTATTGTTATGAGATTCCATTCTCCGCAAAAGCTTAAAACGATTGCAGATTTAATAGGCTCAGCATTTGTTGGCCCGGAAGACTTTGAAGTATTGGGAACCAATGAAATTCACATGGTAAAACCTGGTGATATCGTTTTTGTGAATCACCCCAAATATTATGATAAAGCATTAAACTCTGCAGCGACTATTATTTTAATTGATAAAGAAGTGGAGTGCCCGGAAGGCAAAGCACTTTTGGTTTCTGATGATCCTTTCAGAGATTTTAATAAAATCAATACTCATTTTACCAGAATATATAATTTCACAGAAGAACTCCATGATGTGGAAATAGGAGAGGGTACAAAAATTCACTCTTCCGCAGTAATCGGAAACAATGTGAAAATCGGAAAAAATACCCTTATTTTTCCAAATGTAGTGATCGGTGACCGCACGGAAATCGGAGATAATGTGGTTATTCAGTCTAACACTGTTTTAGGAGGTGACGCTTTTTATTACAGAAAATTAAACGGAAACTTTGACCGTCTGATTTCGGTAGGAAATGTGATCATTGAAAACAATGTAGAGATCGGAAACGGGTGTACCATTGACAGAGGTGTTACGGATTCTACCATCATTGGAGAAGGTTCTGTTTTGGATAATCAGATTCAGATAGGACATGATACTGTTATCGGGAAAAAATGCCTTATTGCGTCTCAGGTAGGAATTGCAGGATGCTGCATCATCGGAGATGAGGTAACATTATGGGGACAGGTAGGAATTGCTTCCGGAAACAAAATTGAGTCAGGATCTGTACTTTTGGGGAAAACAGGAGTAAACAGGGATCTTGAAAAAGGTACCTATATTGGGATGTTTGCAGAAGATTTCAAGACTTATCTGAAAAAAGAAGTAAAGCTGAGAAATCTCAAATAAACTATTCCAAAGGTTTTATCCAAAATCAAAGAAATTTAAGTAAATTTGTGAGCATTAATAAAATAATAAATAAATTAAAACAACAATAAAATGTCAATTTTAGTAAACAAAGATTCTAAAGTAATTGTACAAGGATTTACAGGGAACGAAGGAACTTTCCACGCTGGTCAGATGATTGAATACGGAACAAATGTAGTAGGTGGTGTTACTCCAGGAAAAGGAGGTAGCGAGCACTTAGGAAAACCGGTATTTAATACAGTGGCTGACGCTGTTGAAAAAGCAGGAGCAAACGTAAGTATCATTTTCGTACCACCGGCATTTGCAGCAGATGCTATCATGGAAGCTGCTGAAGCAGGTATCAAAGTAATCGTATGTATTACTGAAGGTATTCCTGTAGCTGATATGGTAAAAGTAAAATCTTATATTGCTGACAGAGACTGCAGATTAATCGGACCAAACTGCCCTGGAATCATTACTTCTGAAGAAGCTAAAATTGGTATTATGCCAGGTTTCGTTTTCAAAAAAGGTAAAGTAGGTATCGTTTCAAAATCAGGTACCCTTACTTACGAAGCTGCTGACCAGGTTGTAAGAGCAGGTTACGGTATTTCTACTGCAATCGGTATTGGTGGTGACCCAATCATTGGAACAACTACAAGAGAAGCATTAGAATTATTTATTAATGATCCTGAAACTGAAGCTGTTGTAATGATCGGTGAAATCGGTGGAGGTCTTGAAGCTGAAGCTGCAAGATGGTACAAAGCAAGCGGTTCTACTAAACCGGTTGTAGGATTCATCGCTGGACAAACTGCTCCAAAAGGAAGAACAATGGGTCACGCAGGTGCTATCGTAGGTGGTGCTGAAGATACAGCTCAGGCAAAAATGGAAATCATGAGAGAAAACGGTATCAACGTTGTAGATTCTCCTGCTGACATTGGTGCTACTGTAGCAAAAATTCTAGGATAATATAAAACCACATCATATGAAAAAACTTTTATTAGCCTCAGCTTTGACGCTTTCCGCATTATCTTTTGCACAGGTGCAATGGAATAATACAAGATTCGGTCTTACAGCAGGTTTAAACTACTCAAGAGTAGCAAATGCCCACAATCCCTCTGGCCCTAGATTCGCCTTCCAAGGTGGAGCTTTGGCTTTGATCCCCGTAGGGAAGGCAAACCAATTCTTTATACAACCTGAAGTTCTGTACTACGGTGCAGGAGAAACCGGGAAAGATAAAGATGCTAAAGGAAAAGACGGTTACGATGCAGTATATGCAAATAACTATCTGAGTGTACCACTTTATTTCAAAGGATACTTTTCAGAAGCTGAATCAGAGTTCTTTGGAATGATTGGGCCTAGATTTAACTTTTTAGTAAGTCAGGACGTAAAGAATCCTCCAGCAGGAAGACCTTACTATGATCCGGACGTTACTGATCCTACACAGCCGGCAGGAGTAAACGGAAAAGCAAAAAGCTTTAACTGGGGACTTGGATTAGGCGTAGGATATAGCTATAAGAGACAACTCGAAGTAGCTTTAAAATATGATTTAGGACTTTCTGATACTTACCCCGGTCTTGTAAAAGAGAAAGGAGGTACTGATAAGAAAAAATCAGAACAGGTTATTGCACTTACCTTAAGCTATATATTCAAATAGAATATCTCAGAATATAAAAAATCCCGGAAACTTAGTTTCCGGGATTTTTTTATTATTAATTGTAAACAGACTAATCGGTAATCTTTACTTTTCGGCCTTTTCGTGATTATCCTTTAATCCACTTCCAAAGCTCTTTTAAAGTAGCTTTATTACCGTACATCAATATCCCTACACGATAGATTTTTCCGGCCAGGAAGATCATAAAAACAGTTGTTGCCAGCAATAATCCAATGGACAGCGCAATCTGCCATGCAGGAACTCCAAATGGGATTCTCGCAATCATCGCCACCGGTGAAGTAAACGGAATGATTGACAGCCAGAAACCTAATGGCCCGTCAGGATTATTCATCAGGGTGAAACTTCCATACATCCCCAATGTTAAAGGTAAAATTGCAAACAAAGTAAATTGCTGGGTCTCTGTTTCGTTATCTACTGCAGAACCAATTGCTGCATAAATAGAACTGTAAAAAATATACCCTAAAAGGAAGAAAACGATGAATACAAAAATGATCAGCGGGAAATTCAGTTCCAGAAGACTGTGAGAGATCTGGGTAGCAAGCTGCCCCACATCCAGTTTACTGGCAATCTCATCATTTCCACCCGGAATACCTTTCTGAAGAGGTGAGAAACCAGTATTTAAAACCAGTGCTCCTATTACAGACATCGTGATCCAGATCAGAAACTGTGTCAGCGCAACCATGGTTACACCTAAAATTTTCCCCATCATCAGCTCAAAAGGTTTTACGGAAGAAATAATGATCTCCACAACGCGGTTGTTCTTTTCCTCAAGTACACTTCGCATTACCCTTACCCCATAAATAATGATAAACATAAAGGTGACATACATCAGGATCATGCTCAGCCCGGATTTAACCCCGAAAGCAAGATCAGAATCCTCTTTATTATTATCACTAACGTTAATAGTCTTTAATGTAAAGCTTTTATCAAGATCAATTAACTGAGTCTCCTGAATACCCAGTTGCTTGATTTTTTCTTTTTTAACAACATTGCTGATATCAGAAATAATTTGCTGCTTTGTGTCAAATCCTATTTTACTGTTGATCACAAGCCTTGCCTCTTTTTCAAGCGCATCAAAATTCTGATTTTTCAATTCCGGAAGGATCAAAATACCATCCAGTGATTCATTTCCTTTTAAATTGTTGATCTTTGATTTTTCATCCGCGGCAGAAACAAAAACATAATTTAGTTTATCATTAGATTTCAGCTGATTCATGAATAATCCGCTCTTATCAACCACCTCTATAATACTGTGCGATTCGTTTGCCTTAAACATTAACCCTATCACAGCTCCAAAAGCAATGATCATAATAGGAGCAAGCAGCGTTAATATAATGAAGGATTTTTTCTTAACCTGTGTAAGAAATTCTCTTTTGGTAATTAAAAAAATATTATTCATAAATTAAGGATGGTTACTTACAGCATTAATAAACACTTCATTCATACTGGGAATTCTTTCATCGAATGATCTCACTTTGCCCACTTGTACCAGATCAAGAAGAACATTATTCTGACTCTCTTCATTTTTCAGGTCAAAAGAAACAAGATTATTTTCATTTGATAGATTAAAGATGTCATATTTATTCTTGAAATGGTCAAAATGATCTGTGTTGACTTCAGAAAGTGTAACTCCAAAAATATTTTTCTTGAATTTTTCCCTTACGTCAAAAACCCTTCCGTCAATGATTTTTTTAGAATTGTTAATTAAAGCAACATAATCGCACATTTCTTCCACACTTTCCATTCTGTGGGTAGAAAGAATAATGGTTGTTCCGTTATTTTTAAGATCGATGATCTGATCTTTGATTAAGTTGGCGTTTACAGGGTCGAAACCTGAAAAAGGTTCATCAAGAATTAAAAGATGCGGTCTGTGAAGAACGGTTACTACAAACTGGATTTTTTGCGCCATCCCTTTAGAAAGTTCAGACAGCTTTTTCTTCCACCATTGGTCGATATTCAGTTTTTCAAACCATTTTTTGGCCTCATTCAGGGCATCGCTTTTACTCATCCCTTTCAGTTCCCCGAAATATAAGATCTGATCGCCAACACTCATGTTTTTGTACAGTCCTCTTTCTTCGGGCATATAGCCGATGTCTTTAATATGATCAGGGTTCAGTTTTTGCCCGTTGATGAAGATCTCTCCGGAGTCTGCCTGAGTAATTTGATTAATGATACGGATAAAAGAAGTTTTTCCGGCTCCGTTGGGTCCTAAAAGGCCATAAATACTACCTTTTGGAACATGGATGCTGAAATCATCCAGGGCGACCTTTTTTCCGGCATTGTAGGTCTTTTTAATATGTTCAGCTTTTAGCATTAAAATTATTCTTTTTACAATTAGTATAAAAAGGTCCCGAAAGTTACGGAAATATTAAAACAGAATTAATGTAAAAGAAAAAATCCTGATGATTATCAGGATTGTAATTTATTGTTTCACGATTTGAGTAACTTTCTGCGTGTTGTCACTTAAAATATAACGGATCATATACTTTCCGGGTTTCAATTTTTCAATATTAATCTCACCGGAATTCATATTCACTGTATAATTAGCGACCTGCATACCCAAAATAGAATAAAAAGTCACACTTTTGATTCTTAAAGAAGAATCTTTTGCCTTAATGATAAGGAAATCCTTTGCAGGATTTGGATAAGCAAGCAACACCCCATCATCTGCTTTCTGAGTGATGGAACTCGGCTCTCTAAGCTGAGCTTTTAAATTGTTGGAAAATCCAACAAAAGTGCCTACAAATAGAAATAAAAGTAAAAGTTTTTTCATCAAATTTATAATTTCTCGGATATATGTAACAAATGTAATAAATTCTACAAATTCATACAATAGTTTTTTGTAGAACTTATATTAAATTTGTAGAAACTTATTCAAAAAGTATTCCAAAATGATACATTCAAGAAATAGAAGACTTAGAGTTAATGAATCTATCAGAAGTTTGGTAAGAGAAAATGTGCTTACAACTGATGATTTTGTAATGCCGATCTTCGTAATGGAGGGCGAAAACAAGCAGGAGGCAATCCCGTCTATGCCGGGAATTTTTAGGCGGAGTATAGATTTAACGGTAAAGGAATGTAAGGAATTATTTTCTTTAGGAGTAAAAGCTGTCAATTTGTACATGAAAGTGTCAGAACATCTGAAAGACAATACAGGAAAAGAAGCCTGGAACAAAGATGGACTGATGCAGCGCACGATCAAGGCAATCAAAGATGCCGTTCCGGGAATGATTGTTATGCCTGATGTAGCCTTAGATCCTTATTCAATCTATGGACACGACGGAATCATTGAAAATGGAAAAGTTATCAATGATGCTACCAACGATGCACTGGCAAGAATGTCAGTATCTCATGCTGAAGCAGGAGCAGATCTTGTGGCACCAAGTGATATGATGGACGGAAGAGTACAGGTTATTCGTGAAGCGTTGGAAGAAAGCGGTTTTACAGATGTAGGAATTGTAAGCTATGCTGCCAAATATGCGAGTTCTTTTTACGGACCTTTCAGAAGTGCTTTAGACAGCGCTCCAAAGGATGACATGGAAATTCCGAAAGATAAAAAAACATACCAGATGGATTTCCACAATACCCGTGAAGCATTGAATGAAGTATTTAAAGATATTGACGAAGGAGCAGATGTGATCATGATCAAACCGGGACTTCCTTATCTGGATATCGTTTCCAAAGTACGTGAAGCCATTGATCTACCGATTGCGGTATACAATGTAAGTGGAGAATATGCTATGGTAAAAGCGGCTGCTCAGAACGGCTGGCTGGATAATGACAAAACGATCATTGAAAGCTTAACTTGTTTCAAAAGAGCCGGAGCAGACATGATCTTTACTTATTTTGCAAAAGAAGCTGCGATACTTTTGAACAAATAACGATTAGAAAATCGTGATCCGGAAACTAACGTTAATGTTAAGTTAATGGTCCGAATTGAAGACTTTCGTGTAAATAAAAAATATATTTTTGAGTAAAGCTAATTTCGAGAAACGAAAATTATTAAAACATCAAAAGAATTTATTTATGAGAAATCTTAAAAAGATCGAAAGAAATCAATTGAAAGAAATCAAAGGAGGAGAAGTGATTATTGATGACCCGAATTGCGGAACATGGTGCAAGGGAATCTGGCATCCATGTACAATTAATCATTTAGCTTGTCCGCCGGACTAATCATTTCAGTATAAAATAAACAGGCTGTTCTCACCGAACAGCCTGTTTATTTTCAAACGGACAGGTGGTTTATTATTTTATAACCAACCTTTTTTCCCGTAAACGTAAGTGTCATCAAACTGCTTATCACTCATGAAAAGATATAAAATACCTTCAATAAAAGGGATAACAGAAGCTGCTCCTAGAGTAACAACATTCAGAACAAGCTGGATGATTCCCTCTTTTGTATATCCCAGATAAAATTTATTTAATGCGAGCCAGCCTACAAGAATTCCCAATAAAGCTGCAGGAATTTTCTTTTCCGAACGGTAAGGAACGTTGCTTTGCTGGTTTTCTGCATTTTCTGTTTTTGTGTAACCGTAATTTTCCATTTCTTAATGATTGTAATTGATTGAGATGTTTTACGATAAGTAGTTTAAAATGATAAAAAGTTACAATGATTTGAAAGTGAATAAGTTTACATTTAAATCAACAAGTTGATATTAACATATAAGTGAAGTTTATATTTTTGATATATTTGCCCTATGATTTTACGAGGAGAAAACTTAATCAAGGAATACGGTCCTAAAAAAGTTGTAAAAGGCGTTTCTGTACAGGTTCAACAGGGAGAAATTGTTGGTTTGCTGGGTCCGAACGGAGCAGGAAAAACCACATCGTTTTATATGATCGTAGGGTTGGTTAAGCCCACTTCAGGAAAAATTTTCCTGGATAAACAGGAGATTACGACTGATGCAATGTACCGAAGAGCCCAAAAGGGAATCGGATATCTGGCTCAGGAAGCTTCCGTTTTCAGAAAACTTTCCGTGGAAGAAAACATTATGGGGGTATTGCAGCTGACCAAGCTTTCAAAGCGTGAACAGCAGATCAAATGTGATGAACTGATTGAAGAATTTTCTTTACAGCATGTCCGTAAAAACAGAGGGGATCTTCTTTCCGGAGGAGAAAGACGTAGAACTGAAATTGCACGTTGTCTTGCCACAAGCCCGAATTTTATTCTTCTGGATGAACCTTTCGCAGGGGTAGACCCGATTGCCGTTGAAGATATCCAGAAAATCGTAAGAAGTCTTGTCGATAAAAATATCGGAATTCTGATTACCGACCACAATGTACAGCAGACGTTGGCAATTACCAACAAAACCTATATTATGTTTGAAGGAAAGATCCTGAAAGAAGGACTTCCTGAAGATCTTGCCAATGATCCGCAGGTAAGAGAAGCATATCTTGGTGAAAACTTCGTGTATCAGAGTATTCTGGATAAACCTAAAAAGAAAAAATACGCTTACAACATCTGGGCAGGTAATTTTGATTCAAAAGCGCAGTTGCAGGGATTTGTAGATGAAAATTTCAAACAGTTTGATGATCTGAGACTCATGTATGGTTTCGAAGATATCAGCTTTGCTTCATTAGCGAACTCTGAAATTGAACATATCTTTAATGATGTGGTAGATAAAAATGCCAACAATTCATTTGTTTTCCAGAAAAAAGAAATCAATTCTCAATATTCTTTAGAACAGGCAGAAGCAGAATCTAAAGAAGCCGGCAGAAAAGAACTGCATTACCTTACAACTTATCTGTTTGAAGGATAAAATATAAAGCATTTATTTGCTGAACATGATAATAAAACGTACCTTTTTCTTTTGAAAGCGGTACGTTTTTCATTTAAAATGATTTCTATGGCTAAACCTTTTAACAGAACCGTAACCTTATTCGGAATTTATAAGCAGCTTGT
This sequence comes from Chryseobacterium indologenes, assembly GCF_018362995.1. Lineage (NCBI taxonomy): Bacteria > Pseudomonadati > Bacteroidota > Flavobacteriia > Flavobacteriales > Weeksellaceae > Chryseobacterium > Chryseobacterium indologenes. The sequence continues at coordinate 2,287,703 of NZ_CP074372.1, read as the reverse complement.
CCCATTCATCAGACCTTACCGACCCATGATTTACGGAACATTGTTTCTTACTTTTCTGGGAGCTCTCGCAGCACAGGTAAACCCGATTGTTCTGAAATATACGGTAGATGAGGTCACCAAACTTACCCATCTTCCTCATCCCATGTCAGAAGGAATTCATATTCTCATTATTATTTCCATTATTTTACTGGGAAAAGAACTGTTGAATATCTTTATCAACTTCGGGCAGAAATTTTATGGTGAAAAAATCAGGATCAATGTGAGTTCTGTGCTGGCTCAGTCAGCAATTGATAAGATTCTTACCTACAGGGTTGCTTATTTTAACGATGAAAACCATGAGTCCGGAAAGTTACAGATCAGAATAGACCGTGGAATAGAAAGTCTGACAAAACTGGTTCAGAACTTTTTTATTGACATTCTGCCTCTTTTTTCCAATGCCATCATTGCGCTGATCATTATGTACATGCAGAATGTGTATGTAGGACTTGTTTCAACCATTATTGTTCCCATTTATTTTTATATCAGTTCCCTGCAGGCAAAAAAACTGAATGGGGTACGCCGTCAGCTTAGAAATCAGAGAGAAAAAAAGACCTCGGGACTTCTGAATCTGATCAATTCCATTATGGTTATTAAAAGTTTTGTCCGTGAAAAATTTGAAGGGAAAAAACAATACGATCTTCAGATGGAACTGATGGAAAGCCAGATGATCACAAGAAGAACTAACTTTATTTATGATGGGTTAAAAACGTTTATTGAACAGTTCGGGGTCGTTCTGATTATCCTTTTAACGGTTTATCTCGTTCTCGATCAGCAAATGACGATTGGTGCGATAATGCTTCATATTATGCTTTTCAACAACGTTTCAGCACCTATCCGCCAGCTTCACAGGATTTATGATGATATGAACGATGCCATGATCTATGCTGAAGGCTATTTTGATATTCTGAATGCAGATAATGAGACAGAATCGAATGGAAATTTTGTAGAAAAAGAAATCAAAGGTACTTTTGAACTGAAGAATGTTGATTTTACTTATCCTAATGGAACAAAGGCTTTACATAATGTTTCCATGAAAATTGAAAACGGAAAAACTACGGCTTTGGTAGGGTTGAGCGGTGCAGGAAAGTCAACGGTCATTAATCTTTTGTGTAAATTTTATTTTCCGGATTCCGGAGAGATTCTTTTGGATGGGGTAAATCTTAATGAATTTGACAATACTTTTTTGAGGAGTGATCTTGGACTCGTACTTCAGAGAAATCACATCTTTCAGGGAAGTATAGAAGATAATATCCGCTATGGAGATATGAATGCCGGTTTTGAAAAAATTCAGGAAGCTGCAAAAAAAGCTTATCTGCATGAACAGATTATGGATCTTCCGGATCAATATCAGCATGACGCTACTCAGCTTTCAGGGGGACAGCAGCAGAGAATTGCCATTGCCAGACTATTTCTGAAAAATCCTCCGATCATCTTTCTGGATGAACCTACAGCCAGCCTTGATGCCATCGCTACCGAACAGATCAAGAATTCTCTGGATGCCATAAAAGCAGGAAGAACTGTTGTCATCATTTCGCATTCCCTGTCACAGATTCTGGATTCCGATATTATTTATGTAATGAAGAAAGGAAGAGTAGTAGAAAATGGAACTCATGATGAACTTTACAGTAAAGAAGGCACTTACCGGGAGATCTTTGATGCGTCAGCCCGGAGTCTGAATCTCGATAAACTGGTGAATACTTTCAAAGAAAATTAAATAAAAAACTCAGCGGACAGGCTGAGTTTTTATTTTAATAACAATCGTTTAATGCGTTTTTTCAGGAACCTGATAGGTACCTACATCTGCTCCGAAAGCAATATTAATTCTGTTGTAGCTGTTGATGGCAATAACAGCCATTGTTAAATCTGCTATTTCAGTTTCAGAGAAGTAACGGCTTACTTTTGTATAAATTTCATCATTCACTTCCTTACCATTTAAAGCTGTTAAAGTTTCAGCCCATAGCAGTCCTGCCTTTTCTTTATCCGTATAAAACGAACATTCTCTCCAGGCGCTTACCAGAAATATTCTCTGTTCAGTTTCACCTTTCGCTCTTAATTCTTTGGAATGCATATCCAGACAGAAAGCGCATCCGTTCATTTGTGAAACCCTGAAATACATCAGTTCAAGAAATGAATTGTCCAGTGATGAATTCTGTACCTGAAATCCCATGGTGTGAAGAGCATTTACAGCCTTGTTTCCGATCGCAAATGCGTTGATTCTTTGTGACATAATATTTGTTTTTTTGATTAATTATGTGACAAATGTAGAACTGTATTTTCCTGAATTTTTTTACAAATGATAAATTTTATAAGGAAAGATTTTAAAAGCTGGATGCTAGAAGCTACTATTAGGTAGATGATATATATTCGGTCTTCAATAACTTCCCTCTTCCAGCTTCCAACATCCCTTCCATTAAAGTTTTTGTGCTCTGATTCTGCTTAAAGAAACCTGAGTAATTCCGATATAGTCTGCCAGATCTCCAAGACTGATGCGTTGGATAAGATCGGGTCTTTGCTTCATGAAATTATGATAACGTTTTTTTCCGTCGTCTTCCAGCATTTCACTGATCCTTCCCATCATATTCACCGGAGCTTTGGAATAAAGCTTGCTGAAAAGTGTTTCTGCCGTGTGATACTTTTTACATAATCCTTCAATAACATCTCTGTGTACACGGAGAACTTCAGTAGGTTCCAGGGCAACGATCATGTATTTTGACGGCTGTCCGGTAAGAAAACCGCTCAGCTCAGCAAAAAAAGCATTTTCTGCAAAAAAAGTCATGATAAAATCCTTATCACCATTGTCAAAAAATAGTTTGACAAGTCCTTTTTCAATAAAATAGAAATACCGGCAGGTTTCGTCACCTTTTAACAGAAAATCTCCTTTTCTGTAGGATTTGGATTCCAGATGAGAAACAAGTTCGTCCATGACTGCCTGTTCCGGTTTTAAAACTTTTTCAATAGACTGAACAAAATGAGTGTGAAGCATAAAGAAGAAACTGTTTTGTGAAAAATAAAATTAATAAAAAAAGCAGTCCCATTGATAAGACATACCTCGAAAAAGAATTTTAGCTTTGCTGTATCATGAACGATCACTATCTTAAAAAACTTGATCGGGTAACGGCTATCCTTACCCAGTTACAGTCTAAACCTGTTGTTCGGGCGCAGGATCTGGCTGAAAAGTTCGATGTAAGTATCAGAACCATTTACCGTGATGTAAAAACTTTGGAAAACGCAGGGATTCCCATTGTGGGTGAAGCAGGTAACGGCTATTCTTTAATGGACGGCTACAAACTTCCTCCCATTATGTTTACTAAGGAAGAGGTATTAAGTTTCATTACCGCCGAAAAGCTGATGCAGAAATTTTCCCACCAAAGTTTGGGAAGCCATTATCAGGCAGCCATGGAAAAAGTACGCTCAGTATTGAGAAATTCTGATAAAAATCTTATTCAGAATATTGAAAAGCAGATTGATGTTTTTAGTTTCCATACCGATTCCGGAGATTCTCTTAAAAATGTGATTCCTATTATTTTAGAAAGCATTGCAGACAAAACCCAACTAAATATCAGATATCAGACAGTAGATGGAAGGGTAGACAACAGAACTATTGAAACTGTCGGGATGTTTTTTGAGTTTAATTTTTGGTATATCATGGCATTCTGTACCCTGAGAAAAGATTTCAGGCAATTTCGGATAGACCGGATTTTAGAGATTTCAAAAACCCTGAATCCCTTTTTACAGGAATACGGACAGGTGAATGACTACCGTAAAAAATCAAACGGAAATAAAGTCAGAGCTAAACTTTTGGTAGACAAAAAAATAATGTCTCATCTGGTGAATTCCAAAAAATATTATGGCCTCACAGAAGAAGTGGAAACTGAACAAGGAGTAGAACTCACTTTTGAAACAGAATGGATCAGCGATGGATTTCCCCGCTGGCTTATCACCTTTGCAGACTATGCCACCGTTCTGGAACCTGAAAGTCTGCGTGTCCGTTTGAATGAACTGCTCGTAAAAATGGTTGAAAGACATCAATAATAAACCCCAACAAGACAGCTGTTGAGGTTTAAAGACTTAATTGAGGCAAATAAATGAAATGGTTAACAAGCAAATGGTAAAATCGCAAAAAAGCTAAATTTGTTTAGTCGCAAAAAATGATATAAGTTGTTGAGATGGAGGAAAATCACTATAATAAATGACATTGCAGATGTATTTTTCATGATTTCCGCCTTTTTGCAATTTTACCTCTTCACTTTTTTATTAAAATTAAAATCTTTCCCAGAAGAAAGGTGGTTCTATTCCTAAAGCTCTCAGATAAACATATCCCTGCCCACGGTGGTGAACCTCGTTATCTACAAAATAAAGGATGTTCTGATATACCGGGAATTCATATTCTCCGAATAAATTGAAAGTTTCCTGGAAGCGCTCCTCAGAAATCATATTGAAATAATGGTTGATTACTTCTGTTTGTTCATCCCACTTTTTTAAAAGTTCTTCTTTTGTTTTTGGATTAAAAGCTTCTTCATTGTAAGCTTCCATAGTTCCTTCAACAATTCCCTTTAAAGCAGGTCCGCCAATGCCAATCAGCTCTACTGCCAGTTTTGCAAACGGTCTCATTCCGCCAATTGAAAATTCAAATAAATCTTTTTCAGGGAAAGCTTCAATAACTCTTCTCGTCAGATTTCTGTGTCCCTGCCAGTCATTTAATAGCTGTTCAGAAGTCATGAATTGTTTAGTGGCTGTTGCTGTAGTTGTCATAATGTTTTGTTTTTGTTTGTTGTTGATACAAAGGTAAGACAGGGTTATGACAACAGTTTGTCAGCAGGATTTTTGATAGTAAAAAAATATTTTTTTCTTTGCTAAAATATCCTGACCTGTTTTCCGTTAGAAGGAAGGATATTAATAAACAAAAATCGCTATTATTAGAATTATGAAGAAGTATATTTTGCCTGTTGTTACCACTTTTTTATTAGTATCATGCAATAAGATTGAGGAAAAAATTGACCAGACTGTTCAAAAAACAACAGAAACTGTGCAGCAGAAGGCACAGCAGGCTGTAGAAGAAACAGTGAAGAAAACAGTCAATGAATCTATCAATACAATAACCAATTCCGAGGATGTAAAATTCAATGAAGTTTTTCCTGGTACGAGTGCCACTATCGTTTCTGAAGAAAAAGGAAAAAAGATTAAAATCCCGGGAAGATCTGAAGGTTACATTTTTAAATACAAAGCAGACATTGCCGTATTGCTCCCATTTTTAGAAGGCCAGCCTACTTCTGATGAAAGTAAATCAGAAAAGAAAGCCCGCAAGATTGATGGGCAAAACATCATTGATAAAATCAGTTTTTTATCAAAATTTCTTCCTGATAATACCTTTGATACAAGTATTCTGGAAGATATAAAATCAGATAAAAACATTCAATACTATAAATTGAAAAGGTTTCCCAACAGTAGTACAATTATCTACAACCCAAAAAATCAGACCATCATACAATACGTAGAGGTAAATAAATAATTTGGATATGGCCGTTTCAACGGCCATTTTTTATTCTTAGTCATTTCGTCATTGCGAGCCATAGGCGAAGCAATCTCAACTCGCTTGAAAACTACATATCAAAAAGATTGAAATCATATTTATTTTCAGGTGTAATTTAATCACTTTTTCAGACGTAATTAGGAAATTATTACTACGTTTCTCTTCAGATTGTTAATAAATTACTTGATGTTTATAAGTTTAATGTTGTTTTATAAATAAATACTATTTGTGTGTTTATGAAGTGTTATTCATATCATATGATTTATTTTTATGTTTAATATTAATATTTTTATTAGATTTATTGAATAATTATCAATTATATGAAAAAGGAACTGTTTAATAAAAAAATCTGTGCATTAGTATTAAGCGGAGCTGGTGCAATGGGATATGCCCAGGACAGCATAAAACAAAATAAAATAGATGAAGTTGTGGTTACAACGGGTAGAACTAAGCCCAGAACCATCATTACTTCAGCAATTCCTATTGATAATATTTCTGCTGTACAATTAAAATCTACAGGGCAAACTACTTTTGATAAAGCTTTAACCTATGCTGTTCCATCTTTTAATTCATCACAGCAAACAGTCTCTGATGCAACGGCTCATTTTGATCCGGCAGATTTAAGAGGATTAGGGCCATCCAGAACATTAGTGTTAGTCAATAATAAAAGAAAAAATCAAAGTGCTCTTATTTATGTCAATGATACACCGGGAAAAGGTGAGGTAGGTACGGATCTGAAAAGTATTCCATCTGCCGCCTTACAGAATGTAGAGGTATTGAGAGATGGTGCATCTGCACAATATGGCTCTGATGCTATTGCGGGAGTAATCAATATTATTCTTAAGAACAGCGTTGGAAAAAGCACGGCCAATCTTTTTTCAGGTATTACTTCAAAAGGAGATGGCTTTAATATAGGAGCAGATTTTAATACAGGAATCAAAGTTGCAAAAAACGGAAGCCTGAATCTTACACTAGGATTTTCATCCCAAAATAAAACTAACCGTGCAGGTTCTGTTACAAAAGATGAACTTTTTGGTGTGGATAATGCCTGGACGCAGGCTAATCCTGGTTTAGGAATGATCATTGGGCAGCCGGAGACAAAAGTTGCTAATATGTTTGTAAATTTTGAATTGCCAACAAGTGAAACAGGTAAATTTTATGCTTTTGGGGGTACAACTTACAGAAGTGGGACCAGTTTTGCTTTGTACAGAACACCCTATTGGGTAACTTCAGATTTTGGTTTATTAACTCCAAAAGGACAACCCTATAACGGATTTCAACCGGAATTTAAAACAGATGTTTATGATTATAATTTAACCTCCGGATGGAAAGGCATGTTTGGAAAATGGAGTTTTGATGGGAGTGCAACCTTTGGCTCTAATGCAGTAGACTATGCTGTCGCAAACACGATTAATACATCTTTGGGTGCCAATTCTCCAACCCGTTTTAAAGCAGGCGGCCATCAGTTCAGTAATATTATAGGAAACATAGATGTCAGCCGGGACTTTGGTGCACTTGTTTTAGGAGCCGGAGCTGAAGTGCGCAATGAAAATTATCAGGCAAGAGCAGGAGAAGAAGCATCTTATATAGGAAGTGGTGCAGAATCATTTCCGGGACTGCAGCCTCAAAATGAAGTCAATAAAAATCGTCAGAATATTGGAGCTTATATGAATGCTGAATGGGATGTTACGAAAAACCTGTTATTGGGAGGAACTGTGAGATATGAAAATTTCAGTGATTTTGGAAATAATGTTTCCTGGAAAGGAAATGCAAGATATAAGTTCCTGGATGATAAATTGGTTTTCCGTGGGTCTGTTTCTACAGGATTTAGAGCACCTTCATTACACCAGATTTATTATTCCAATGTTCAAACCAAAATTACAGGGAATACTGTAGCTAATCAGGGAACTTTTAACAATGATTCTCAAATTGTAAGATCGGATCTTGGTGTACCAAAATTAAATGCTGAAAAAGCCTTTAATATTACTGGAGGATTTGCCGTAAAACCTTTTAAAAACCTTACGATTACAGCAGATTATTACAGAATAAAAATTAAAGACAGAGTACTTTTCTCAGGAGATATCGGTTATAAAACAGGTGCTCCGGGGAGTCCGGATCTAACAAACCCTGTGGAAGTAATATTAGATAATAATAAAATAACTTCCCTGAAGTTTTTCACCAATGCTGTAAATACAGTTACTCAAGGGGTAGATTTCGTCGCAAATTATTATACTTCCGCTATTGGCAAAGGAAGATTGGGAGTTATTGCTGCTTTCAATTATAACGAAACTAAAATAGTAGATAATATTGCCGTTCCGAATATTTTAGCTGAAAATGGGTACTCGGAAAACTTTTTTGACAGAAAGGAACAATCCAGAATTACCTCTGCAAGACCTAAAACAAAAACTATTCTTAGTCTTTCGTATGATATTACAAGGTTTAATTTTAACCTTAATAATACTTACTTTGGTTCTGTTACCTGGCAGCATGCAACTGATCCAGCCAAAGATCAGACATTTTCTGGTAAAGTAATTACTGACATCGTTTTAACCTATAAAATCACGAAAGATCTTAAAGTTTCAGGAGTTGTAAATAATTTGCTTAATATTTATCCGGATGCAATAGATAGCAAAGGAGATGTAGTAACAGATCTTGGAGGAAGATTCAAATACCCTTGGGAGGTAAACCAGTTTGGATTTAACGGAACAACTTTTCAGCTCAATGTAAATTACACTTTTTAACTCATAAATAAGGAATTAAAATTTGCTTGTCATGCTTAACAAAGGGAAAGTAATCCTAAAAAGATATAAAGATCCTTCTACACAAATATTAACTGACATTAATTTCTAATGTCAGTTTTATTTTTTCAGGTAGAATAGGAAGTTATTACTACATTTTACTTTTTACATTCTACAAAAAGAGGTATTTTAGTACTATGAAAATTTATACGAAAACAGGAGATAAAGGTCAGACGGCATTATATGGCGGAACGAGAGTTTCTAAAGCCAGTGCCAGAGTAGACAGTTATGGAAATATAGACGAGCTGAATTCATTCATCGGGATTGCAAAAAGTCATATCGAAGATGAAGAAGTATTGAGACAGCTTAAGAAAATACAGTTTGATTTGTTTACCGTAGGTTCTGAAGCTGCTACACCAGTAGATAAACTGATGCTGGCCAATGGGAAATCACGTCTTCCGATCATTATTTCAGAAACAGAAATTGAAGAACTGGAACAATGGATGGATGCTTTTGATGAAAAGCTGGAACCGCTTCAGTATTTTATCCTTCCCGGAGGTGGAAAATCTGCAACTTTTTTACACGCTGCAAGAACCATCTGCAGAAGAGCAGAACGTTCATTGGTATTTTTGAATGAATCAGAAGAAGTACGTCCTGAATTGATTAAATATTTAAACAGGCTTTCAGATTATCTTTTCGTGTTGGCAAGATATATTTCAAAACTGAACACCGAACCGGAAGAATACTGGAACCCGAATGAGAGATAAAGCATTACTTTTCATCAACGGAGATGCTCCCCAATCTTTCCCTGATCCTGATCATTATGGCTTGATTGCCTGTACAGACGGTGCTTTTCATTATCTAAAAAGACTGGGTTTTCCTATGGATAAGCTGGATTTTATTTCCGGTGACTTTGATTCGCATTCCGGATCAGATGAAGAGATGTATCAGGAAAAATTTATCCTTACATTGGATCAGGATAAAACAGATTTTCACAAAGCGTTGGAAATTATTTTGGAGAAAGGATTTTCGGAGATTGATGTTTTCGGAGGAAGTGGAGGCGAGCAGGATCATTTTCTTGGAAACCTTACCGTTGCTTATACCTTCAAAGATCAGATGGAAATTAAATTTTATGATGAATTTTCGGAATATTATTTTATTCCCAATCATTTTAAATTGGAAGGTGCAAAAAATAGAATGATTTCTCTCTATCCATTTCCATTAGTAAATAATATTACAACAAAAGGACTCAACTGGCCTTTGACCAACGAAAGTCTTAGCATTACTTCAAGAATCGGAACCCGGAATTTTGCTGTTGAAGATGAAATTTCTGTAGAATATGAATCAGGTGATGTCTTGTTATTTGTAGGAATCAGCGAAATAGAATATCCAACAATTTATTAAAGAATCAATTATCAATAGAAATGGGCTTTAGCCCGTTAGATAAATAAACAAAGTCTATTGGCTTTAGCCAAAACATATTATAAAAAAGGCTATTGAATAAATTAATCAAAATATCAGTTTTCACCATTTCATTATGCAGTATTGTTTCATGCAAAACACAGCATTTTGAAACACCCGAATATGGTAAAAATGAAACTGAAAAAGTAATTCATATTAAGAAAGTAACGAATTTCCGGACGGTAGCAAATATTAAAAATACAGAAGGAAGAACTTTAAAAGAGGGAAGGTTCTACAGAAGCGCCCATCTTCATAAGCTTAAAAGGAAATCTTTTGATGATATTGATAGGCTGGGAATAAAAGAAATAATTGATCTTAGAAATTCTAAAGAAATCTCTCAGAAACCTGATCAGCTTCCTGAATCAGTAACTTACAAAAAATATTCAGCGTTTGAAGATGAAGGAGATCAGTTGGCTCAAGCTAGAAAGCTGGTGCTGAAAGGTAAGGTAAATGCTTCTGATGCAGACAAAAGAATGATAGATTTCTATCGGGAATACGTTACAGAAAATCCGGAAACTATAAAGAAAATCATCACGGAAATTCTGGAATCTGAAAATCCTGTTTTATACCATTGTACGGCGGGAAAAGATAGAACCGGGATTACTACCGCTCTCATCTTGACAATTCTGAAGTTCGATAAAGAAACCATTTATAATGAATATCTGCTATCCAACAACTACAGAAAGGATATGGTTGAGAAAAGACTCCGTCTTGCCAATCGCTTACATTTTATCTATCCAAAGATGGATTTACAGGTGCTGGAAAAACTGAGCTGGGTAGAAAAAAGATACCTTGATGCAGCTTTTGGGGAGATTGATAAAAAGTATGGCTCTACAGATGCCTATATTCAGCAGGTATTAGGGATTTCAGATGCCAAAAGAACAGCGTATATTCAAAAGTTTACCTATTGATTATCAGAGGTAAATTTTTGAATGACCTGATATTGGTTCTTTATTTAAAATTATAATAATTTTAACATCCAAAAACCAAACTTTTTTAGCAATTTTGCATTTCTTAATTCACTTGTTTAGAAATGAAAATAAAGTACTCGGAACTTATTGATCAGACATTATATTTTCCTACAGAGGAGTTTAATGTATCTGAGAACAATTTGTTGTTTCACGACGTTCCATTGATGGATGTAGTTGAACAATTTGGCACTCCGCTAAAGATTAGCTATCTGCCGAGAATTTCTCAAAATATTCAGAAGGCCAAAAGCTGGTTTAAAGAAGCTTTTGAAAAAACCGGATATAAAAAGAATTATACCTACTGCTATTGCACAAAATCCAGCCATTTCAATTTTGTATTGGAAGAAGCTCTGAAGAATGATATTTCGATAGAAACATCTTCTGCTTATGACATGGATATTGTAAAATCTCTTTACGAAAAAGGGAAAGTAGATAAAAACATTGAAGTAATCTGTAATGGTTTCAAAACAGATGATTATCTGACAAATATTTCAGATATGATCAACAACGGTTTTGAGAATATTACCCCGATTCTTGATAATTACAGAGAATTGGATAAACTTACAGAAAGCATTGATTCTACTTTTAATATCGGAATCAGAATTGCATCAGAGGAAGAACCGAAGTTCGAGTTCTATACCTCGAGATTAGGAATCGGATATAAAGATATTATTCCTTATTACAGCCAGAAGATTGCCGAACACCCGAATGCAAGATTGAAAATGCTTCACTTCTTCATCAATACCGGAATCAAAGATACTTCTTACTACTGGAATGAATTGTACAAATGTCTTCGTGTATATGCACGTTTGAAAAAAATTGCTCCGGAAGTAAATTCATTGAATATCGGAGGTGGTTTCCCAATCAAAACTTCTTTGAACTTTGATTATGACTATCAGTATATGGTAGAAGAAATTGTTTCTCAGATCAAAAAATTCTGTGAAGAAGAAGGAGTAGAGGAACCTAATATTTATACGGAATTCGGAAGCTTTACTGTAGGGGAAAGCGGAGCAAACCTTTATAAAATTATTTCCCAGAAGCGTCAGAATGACAGAGAAAAATGGAATATGATTGACTCTTCTTTCATGACCACTCTTCCTGACACATGGGCAATTTCAAGACACTTTATCATGCTTCCTCTAAACCGTTGGGAAGACTCTTATGAAAGGGTATTCTTAGGAGGGCTGACATGTGATTCAGATGATTATTACAACTCTGAACAGCATACCAATGCCATTTATTTACCGGTTTTCAGTGATACCAAGCCATTGTATATCGGATTTTTCCATACAGGAGCGTATCAGGAAACAATCGGAGGATATGGTGGAGTACACCACTGTCTGATGCCTCAGCCGAGACACGTCCTGATTCAAAAGGATGAAAATGGTGAGTTGCAATATGAAATTTTCCGTGAGAAACAGGAACCGGAAGATATCCTGAAAATTCTTGGGTATAAATAAGACCTTAATCTGTCATTGCGAGGAACGAATGTGACGAAGCAATCTCATCTTAATAATCTTAATCACTCAATGGGTCTTAATGTTTTAAAATTTAACCATTAAGTTTTTCATTAAGGATTAAGTATAGTTAAGAATCTTCACTTCGTTCAGATGACAAAGTGCATACAAAACAAAAGCTCTCAGATTCTGAGAGCTTTTTATTTAAAAATACGTTGAAATTTTATCAAGTTCGAGTTCCTCATAATCAGTAACTACAGTATCTGCCAAGGTATAATCCTGATTTTTTGAATGAGGGCTTCTGTATGCCGCACAGAAAATTTTAGCCCTATGTGCAGCAAGAATTCCGTTCGTGGAATCTTCAATTACCATACAGTTTTCAACAGGTTCACCTGCCATTTCTGCAGCCAGTAAAAAAACTTCAGGATGAGGTTTTGACTCTTTTAAATCGGCACCGCTGATTTTTCCGCTAAAATACTTTTCCAACCCGAATTTTTCAAAAACCATATTGATCGTTACCATGGTAGCCGAAGAAGCGAGGATAAGTTTTATCCCGTTTTCATGATAATGTTCAATCAGTTTTCTTACTCCCGGGATTAAATCAAATTCATCATCATTATAAAAATAATCTTTGAAATGTGCTCTTTTGATTCCTGCAATGGATTCATAAGTCTGATTGAGATTGAATTCATTAATCAAAGTTTCAGAAACTCTTTTGGTTGATGCTCCCGTAAAAGAGGTGTACAATTCTTCGGAAACCGCAATTTCCAATTCATCAAAAGTTTTGAAATAAGCTTTTCTATGCAATGGTTCTGTATCTACAATTACTCCATCCATATCGAAAAGAACAGCTTTTAAAGGCATATTAAAAGTTTTGTGCAAAAATAGTTATTTGAAGCGAGAGTGGAAAATGAATAAGTTGGCAGGTTATAGATGATAGACTGCAGGCAGGAGGTTTGAATTCCCGTTTTTAAATCTGATGTCCCCCGGATTTTAACTCATAAACTCAGTAACACTCTTACTCTCCAACTCGCAAACTCTTTGTATCTTTGTGGAATCTTTTAATTTTTCAATCATTTAATTTTTTAATTAATAATTATATATGAAAACATACGCAGGAATTCCCGAAGAAAACGCAACGTTAGAGAATTCAAAAGTAATGTTGGTAACTGTTCCTTATGACGGGACTTCAACATGGGGAAAAGGAGCTGATAAAGGTCCTGAATTATTCTTAGATGCTTCTGAAAACATGGAGCTTTATGATATTGAAACCCAAACAGAACCTTATCTTCAGGGAGTGTATCTGGCAGGAGAAGTTTCTGAAAATTCCAGCCCGGAAGCAATGACAGAAGCTGTTTACCAGAAAACCAAAGAACTTTTGAACAATGAAGGGAAAGTATTTACTTTATTTGGAGGTGAACACTCTGTGTCTATCGGTTCTATCCGTGCAGTAGGAGAGAAATTTGAAAACCTTACCGTTCTTCAGCTGGATGCTCATACAGACTTACGTCCTGAATTCCACGGTTCTACTTCTAACCATGCTTGTGCGGTGTTTGAAGCTAACCAGAAACATAATTTAGTTCAGGTGGGAATCCGTTCTATGGATGCGGAAGAAGCTCAGTATTTACCGGAAGGAAGAGTATTCTTTGCTCACGAGATTGCGAACAACGAGAACTGGGTGAATGATGTATTGGAAAAAGTTTCAGGAAACGTATATATTACAATAGACCTTGATGCTTTTGATCCTTCTATTGCTCCTTCTACAGGAACTCCTGAACCAGGTGGATTACAATGGTATCCAACACTGGAATTATTAAGAAAAGTATTTGAAAAATGTAATGTAGTGGCATTTGATATTGTAGAATTAATGGATTCTCCAATGGCTAAGCCAACCGCTTTCCTTGCTGCTAAGCTATATTATAAAATGCTTGCTTATAACGATATTTATAACAACAACTAATATTCCGCAAGAATCGGATTTTTTCTGCCGTATATTCTTTGGAAATTTGTGAGGTAAAATAATAATACAATGTCCACACAAAGTCAGATAGATTATAACAGAATTGCGAAGGCGATAGAATATATCCAGAGCAATTTCAGGCTTCAGCCAAGTTTGGAGGAAGTGGCAGAGAATATTCACTTAAGTCCAGCCCATTTTCAGAAAATCTTTACAGATTGGGCAGGAACAAGTCCGAAAAAGTTTTTACAGTTCATCAGTCTTGAACATGCCAAAAGTTTATTGAAGGAAGAAAAAGCAAGTTTGTTTGATACCGCTTACGAGACAGGATTTTCCAGTACCAGCAGGCTTCATGATCTGTTTGTGAAGGTAGAAGGAATGTCTCCGGCAGAATATAAAAATGGCGGAAAAAGCCTTAGTATTCATTACAGTTTTTCTGAAAGTCCTTTCGGAAATATAATAGTAGCTTCTACAGAAAAAGGAATCTGCTATATGGCTTTTGAAGACAATAAAGAAACAGCATTCGGAGAGCTGAAAAAAAAGTTCCCCAATGCTTCTTTTACTGAACAACAGGATGCCCTTCAAAGGAATGCATTGTCTATATTCGATAAAGACTGGACAAAACTCAATACTATAAAATTACATTTAAAAGGAACCGATTTTCAGCTTAAAGTCTGGGAAAGTCTGTTGACAATTCCAATGGGTAAACTGTCTACTTATGGCAGCCTGGCAGAAAAAATAGGAAATCCTAAGGCATCCAGAGCAGTAGGATCAGCTATTGGAAGTAACCCGGTTGCATTTCTGATACCTTGTCACCGTGTAATTCAGTCTACAGGACATCTCGGTGGATATCGATGGGGAAGTGAAAGAAAACAGATGATTGTGGGCTGGGAAGGTTCACATATTTATTCCTGAAATAAAACATGAGTTTTGGCTAAAGCCAAAGGATTAACCCTTTTTTTATTAAACGGACTAAAGTCCGTTCCTATTGATACAAAAGTTACTGTGTCATTTGTGAAAATATTGGTGTAATTTGTGTTTAACTATTAAGATCATAAATACATTTTACATTATACCTTTTACAAAATAAAGCATTTAAATTAAAAAAGCTATGATGAGTCTCTTCGAAGAAATATCAGACTATCCGATCAATATACTTCCGCATGGCGGAACCGTTCATTATTACGGAAAGGTTTTCTCTAAAGAACTTTCTGATTCTTTTTATACCTATTTGCTGAACGAGATTCCCTGGGAAAATGATGAAGCAATTATCTTTGGGAAATTGATTTTAACCAAAAGAAAAGTGGCCTGGTTTGGAGAAAAGCCTTTTGAATATACGTATTCTAAACGGACAAAATATGCAAAATTCTGGACTCCGGAATTACTTGAATTAAAGAAAAAATGTGAAGAAGTTTCAGGAGAAACCTATAACTCCTGTCTGCTCAATTTATATCATGACGGAAGTGAGGGAATGGCCTACCACAGCGATGGAGAATCAGATCTGAAAAAACATGGTGCCATTGCTTCTCTGACCTTTGGAGCAGAAAGGAAATTTTTATTTAAACATAAAAAGACCAAAGAAAAAGTAGAAATATTCCTGGAAAACGGAAGTTTGTTAATTATGAAAGGAACCACGCAGGATAACTGGCTTCATAGACTTCCACCCACTACGAAAGTGAAAACTCCCAGAGTAAATCTTACCTTCAGAACCATTGAAGAATAATTTTTTTAGAGAGATTTTCCCCACAACGTTTGTCATTCCGTAGGAATCTCAATAATGCTTAAATAATTAAATCTAATTGTTGTATTTTCTTTCACAGATTAAACAGATCACACAGACTTTAATTTGTGAATAAATGAAAATTATGCATGGCTTTTATCAATAGGAGTTGGCTTTAGCCCACTTGAACAAAAAATCAAATTCATCCGGCTTTAGCCAAAACCTAAAAAAATAAAAAAGCTGTTCGTCTGAACAGCTTTCTCAAATTTATTTTAAAACTTCAGCTTCAATAGAGCTGTCATTATATACCTTAATAAATGCTTTTGTGTAATCCTCTTTGGTTGCGAAATTTGGATTATCCATAAACTTCTGTGGATTGATAGCGAAAAGCGGGAACCATGTACTGCTGATCTGAATCTGGATCTTGTGACCTTTCTTAAAGGTATGAACCACATCCTGAAGTCTGAAATTAACAGCTGTTTTCTGATTAGGAACCAAAGCTTCTCCTTTTTCTTTCGTATTTCTGAACCTTGCAGGCATTATTTCACTTCTTACCATCTGATGGTAGTTTCCATAGATAACGCCTTCTTTCTTTTCTGCAGGTTTGAAATCTTCTGGGTAAACGTCAATTAATTTTACTGCAAAATCGGCATCTGTAGAAGAGGATGCAATATTCAGCTTGGCCATGATCTCTCCGGCAAATGCAATATCTTCTGTCAGAACATCTGTTGTGAAAGTCAATACATCAGGTCTTCCAACAGCAAATCTCTGGTCTTCTGACATATAATTTTTAGGGGTGAAACCATTGAAATCTTTTAAGTGATCTGAGCTTAAAACAGGGTTATTAGGATCACTGTAATATTCAGAATATCCTTGTCCGGAAGTTTTCTTCAAGGTGTTGTCAGCTAAATAAAAATTAACTTTCTGAGCATTTTTAGGCGGATAAGAAGCAAATTCTTTCCATTCTTTAGATCCTGTATCATACATCAGTGCTTCAGGAAGTCCGGCATCTTCTTTTGTGTTGCCTTTCAGGTAGTGGTTGAAGAATTTTGTTTCAATATTTTTCTGGTAGTACGTTGCAATACTGTCTCCAAAATAGGTTTCGCTGTGGAAATGTTTTCCCTGCTCCTGAGACCAGCCACCGTGAGAGAAAGGTCCCATTACAATTGTATTTTTAGCTTTAGGACTTGTTTTTTCGATCGTTTTATAGATATTCAGAGGCCCGGAAAGATCTTCTGCATCAAACCATCCGCCAACAGTCATTACAGCATGGTTAATATTTTTCAAATGAGGAAGAAGACCTCTTTTCTGCCAGAACTCATCATAGTTGGTATGATTCATAATTTCTGTCATGAAGAAATTATTCTTATAATACTTTTCATATCCGTCTTTCAGCGTACCCATATCTCTGTAGAACTTTAATCCGTCTTCAGAAGTCTGTTTAACAAAAGAATCCATATACCATGCTTGTTTTTCCGGCTGTGTTTTCTGAACCCCAAAAACTGGAAATGTTCTGAAATAGCCGAGTATAAACCTTCCGTTGTGAAGAAAATCATCATTCCAGAAATCTGAGATAGGGGCTTGTGGTGAAGAAGCTACCAGCGCAGGGTGTTGTGATAATGTTCCTACGGCTGTATAGAATCCGGGATAAGATGTTCCAAACTGACCTGCTTTACCATTATTGTCCTTGATGTTTTTCAAAAGCCATTCGATGGTATCATAAGTATCTGTACTTTCATCAACATCTTTTTTGGTTTTACGCTCTACCTGTGGAGTCATATTGGTAAAAGTACCTTCACTCATATATCTTCCACGTACATCCTGGTACACAAAAATATACTTGTCTTTCATCAGATAGGTGTTGGGGCCTACCTTTGTTTTATATTCATTCTCTCCGTATGGGGCGATGCTGTAGCAGGTTCTCTGCATCAGAAACGGATATTTGTTCTTGTTTGATATATCTTTCGGGATATATACAGCAGTGAAAAGTTTCACTCCATCACGCATCGGAATATAAAATTCTTTCTTGGTGAAATTGTCTTTAACGAAAGTATCTTTCTGTTCCGTCTTCTGAGCTTTTCCAAGAATGAAAAAAAGAATACATAATACTGAAATATGGATCTTCATAAAAAAAATTTGATGCTAATTTAAAAATAAAAACACTGTTATTAGTCAATCTTCTCTGTATTCATAAAAATAGCCGGAAATATCCGGCCATTATCAAAAATTATATATAAAAGTATGGTGTAGTATTATTGTGCTTTTTTACCTGCAAACTTATTCAGTTTCATACTGATAGAGAACATGATGTATCGTTTCAGGATCAGGTCTTCACGGTCTTCAAAATAAGAATCTGTGATCGTTCTTCTTACGCTTTGATTTTGATTTAAGACATCATAAATCT
Source organism: Chryseobacterium indologenes (assembly GCF_018362995.1). NCBI lineage: Bacteria > Pseudomonadati > Bacteroidota > Flavobacteriia > Flavobacteriales > Weeksellaceae > Chryseobacterium > Chryseobacterium indologenes. Next base: position 2,269,429 of record NZ_CP074372.1, on the reverse strand, counting down.
TCACTTTTGCTGTAAACTGTTTTTTGTAGAATGAATAACCCAGGCTGGTATTCCAGAAGTAGAAATCTTTTTTAAAGCCGGGAGCAATATTGGAATTGGTGTTATATTCAAAATCATTTCCAAAAACGAACCTTCCCTTCAGCATATAATTCGTCAGTTCCAGTTTCAATGACTGGTTGGCTGTATTTACATTTTTTAAATTATAATTGGTATAATTTGAGAAGCTGTATCCAAGCCGGTAAGAAGGTTTTATGGTCATTTTATCTTTGATCTCATACACAAGATTAAGACCAGGATTAAGATTGTATGAGTTGCTGGTAAAAGATTGTCCGTCAACAAAACCATTATTATAATTATAATTCATGTTGAATGTTGGGTTAATGGTTAGTTTGTTATTTTTCCATTTCAGGTTTTTACTGAAGCCCCCGCCGGCGTTAATGCTTTTATTTCCGCTTACGTTGTTATAAGTCACCACTTGTTTTCCTGCATTATCATAGGTGGAAAAATTAATGATGTCGTTATTTCTGTACGTAAAACCAATATTGAAATAGTAACTGAGGTTTTTTACTTTATTATAGTTATTGAAATACAGATAAAGATTGTTGATCCATGTATTTTTCAAATTGGGATTTCCTTGATAGGTAATCAAAGGATTGGATTCATCTTTATAAGGAGTCAGCTGTTCTGCAGTCGGAATGTTGAAGTTAGAGTAATTGTAGATACTTAAGGTTTTACTTTCTCCAAGCTGATAGTAAAGGTTGAGATTATATTCAGGCAATACGAAATTTTTCTGCAGGTCATATTGTTGTCCATTGTAGATAGAGTTTACTTTCATATCTGAAATGTCAAGGTTCACTGAAGCCCAGAAGTTGAGTTTATTTTTATTGATCTGATAGCTCAGTTCAGGAGAGATCTGATTGATTCTCTGTTTCATATTATTTGATAAAAGCTGGTTGAATTTAGTATAGTCTCCGGTAGCATTATCAAAATCGTTTACATTCCTTAAATCCCTCGCTGATCTCGCTTCATATTTTATTTTAAAATTCACACTGGACGAATCGGAAATGGGTTCTGAATATCCTGCACTGAAATTGAATGAGCTGTTCTGATTTTTATTCTTGGCTAATTGATCACGGTTATCTTTTGTTATAGCATTTTCATCATAGAATGTATTTTGGGATTGGTTTAGATTATCTCTTTTAGACTCAGAAATTGAACTGTTCATATTAGCTGAAAGCACACGTCCTTTTTTCTTGAATTTTCTGGAAAAATAAATGTAAGGATTAAATGAATTACTTTCCGAATCATTACTTGAATAGGAGTTACTTTCATTCAGAAGACTTCCATTCTTCAAAGTAGATGATTGTGAATTATTGAAACTGAAACTGCTACTTTTAGTAAATCTCGGGGAAAGATAAACACTTGTCATAGAATCCAGTTTGATTTTGACTGAAGTGTCAAAACTGTACTGCTTGGATTCATTTTCTCCGTTACTTTCAGAATTGGTCTGAAGCGTATAATTGGGTAAAAGAGTAGATCTTGAAACCTTAGATCTTGTCTCCGTATTAGAATCCGAATGCATCAGACTGAAAGAATCCAGATCAGCATTTTTCCCCATTTTATCACTGTAATTCAGTCCAATGGTTGTAGAACGCTGTATTCCTCTTGTACCACCTCCCTGGTTGTAATACGTCACATTTCCTACCGTTGAGACAGATCCGCCCTGCATCATCCAGGCATTCCGGCCGTTCCCCATACTGTCAAAAACCTCATCCCTGGAAAATCCCTGTGAATTGATATTATTTGAAGAAGCAAGGATACTTACTTTGGTATCGCCTTTAAAATAACTGGCCAGCCCGCTTGCCTCATACCGCTTGTCCGAACCATAACCTACCGTAAGTCTTGTCAGCAAACCTTTATTTTTCTTTTCGTCAATATTAAAATTGATGGTGGTATTCTGAGATTTGGCTGTTGTCCCGCTCAGTTCTTCTTCCTTTGTCTTGGTGGTGGTAAACTGAATATTCTTGATAATATCTGCGGGTAAGTTCTGAAGGGCAATTTTGCCATCTTTATCGAAGAAAGGTTTCCCGTTGATCATGATCTGATCCACTTCCTTCCCGTTCACTGTAATTTTTCCATCATTATTGATCTCTACGCCTGGAATTTGTTTCAGAAGCTCCTCTATTTTACTGTCAGGTCTTACTTTGATTGCTGCTGCACTGAACTCAATAGTATCTTTTTTAATTTTTACCGGTGATGCTGTGATTTTTACCTCATCAATATTGTTGACAATACTTTGTTTTTCAAGCTGAATATCTCCTAAGGATAAGGATTGATCTATTTTCTCAAATTTTTTTGAATAGGAAGATAATTTGTCGGCATCAATTTTAAGAATTGAAGGTTCTTTGACATCGTCCATCTTCAGAGAGAATTTCCCTTCTTTATTTGTGGCTGTGTAATTGATAATGGACGAATCTTTTTCTTTCAAGAGGTAGACGGTGGCATTTTCTATAGCCTTCTTTTCAGAATCTGATATTTTTCCGTCAATGTGTAGTTTTTGGGCGTGCAGAATAATGACTGTGAACATCAAAGTCAATAGCAACAGAGTTTTCTTCATTAGTTTTTTTTTCAGAGCGGTAAAAATATAAAAACATCCCAAAATTGGGATGTTTTTATGCTTTATTTGTGAAATTTTATTATTTTTTAATAAAATTTATGCTCTTAAATATCTTGAATAAGCATATCCTTCCTGACCGTCATCAGTTTTCACTTTCCACCAGTCATCAGAAGTTTGTTCAATTAAAGTTACTGAAGAACCTTTAGCTGCTTTACCTACTACGGCAGCCTCAGTAGAAGGCTCCTGTCTGATATTAAGGTTAGAATCTTCTGTTGCCACTGTTAAAGAAGCTCCTGAAGTAAGACCTGCAACCTGTACATCAATATTGATATCTGAAGCAGAATAAGTAGAATCAATAGCTCCTAAAGCATTCCATACAGCATCTTTAGCCGCAGTGTTGGAAGCATTTCCGGAAACATAAAGAATTCCATCCTGCTCCTGAACCTGAAGATTAGAGATTCCTGCAGACTGTGCCGCTGAAACTACGCTTGAATATTTATCTTGTAATTCGCTCATCTTAAATTATTTTACGATTAGGTTGTTGTTATACTTTCCAATTTTCAAAGCATCTACAGATTCTTTGATTTTTCTAGCCTGCAGGCCGGAAACATTTCCTGTAAGAGTAAGCTGCCCGTTTACAACTTCTACTTTTACAGAAGGGAAATCCTTCACCGCATCCTGAACTTTTTTCTGAACAGCAGGATCTACAGCAGAAGCAGTTTCAACAGGTGCCGGAGCAGGAGCAGCTGCTACAGTAGACATATCCATTACGTCTTTTACTCCGTTGATCGCTTTTAATTTTGCGATCATCGCGTCTTTAGACTGCTGATCTGCGAAAGTACCGCTTAAGTGAGCTACACCTTCTTTTACTTCAACAGAAGCATTGGGATTAGAAGTTACTACCGTTGTAGCCTGAGTCTGAAGGTCGGCATCAGAAACTTTCTTTTTACAAGAAATAGCACCGAAAGATACAGCTACAGCTAATGCAGCCATTGCAATAGTTTTTTTCATATTGTATATTTATTAATGTTGTTATACAATCAAATGTAATAATAAAATTTGTACCAAAAGAATAAAAATTCAATAAATGTTTCTTAATTTTTTTACAATATTTTCTAAACCAGACTTTTAATTTTTAGGTATTAAAAACTTAATGTAAAATTAAGCCCTGTTGAAGAAAATCTTCTGCCAATTGAAAAACCATTATATTTGCGCAAATTGAACTATATATATGAAAGGACAGAATAAACTTTTTATAGCAATTATCATTGCCCTTCTTGTTGGAGTAGGAATTGGAGGTATTGTACACGTGAAATATCCTGAGAATGCAGAACCTTTTGCTAAAAACATAAAACTGCTGGGAACGGTTTTCATCAGATTGGTACAGATGATTATTGCTCCTTTGGTTTTTACGACTTTGGTGGTAGGTATTGCCAAAATGAGTGATATTAAAATGATCGGAAGAGTAGGAACAAAAGCGATGCTTTGGTTTATTTCCGCTTCTCTGGTTTCCCTTTTTATCGGGTTGATCCTCGTTAACTGGCTGGAGCCAGGACATGTCACAAAACTACCGATTCAGGACGTATCTTCTGCTGATGAGCTTCTTAAAAGCAGTAAAAGTTTCTCCATGGAAGACTTTGTAAAGCATATGATTCCTAAAAGTTTATTTGAAGCCTTTGCAACCAATGAAGTATTACAGATCGTGATATTTGCAGTGATGTTTGGAGTTGCCCTTGCGAATTTAGGAGAAGAGTATTCTAAGCCTGTGGTGAAGCTTTTTGATATCATCGCTCATGCAATCCTTAAAATGGTTGGATATATAATGTGGTTTGCTCCGCTTGGAGTATTGGGAGCTATTGCCGCAGTAGTGGCGACCAATGGTTTTGAAATCTTTAAAGTATATGCTATTTATTTAAGAGACTTCTTCTTTGCTATAGGAGTTCTTTGGCTGGTACTTTTACTGGTAGGTTATTTTATCTTAGGAAACCGTCTTTTTGACCTTTTAAAAAGAATAAAAGAGCCTTTACTGATCGCTTTCTCTACCACGAGTTCAGAAGCTGTATTCCCGAAATTGGTTGAAGAATTGGAGAAATTCGGTTGTAACAGCAGAGTGGTATCCTTCATTTTACCTTTAGGATATTCATTCAACCTTGATGGAAGTATGATGTATATGACCTTTGCGTCAATCTTTATTGCTCAGATTTACGGAATCGAAATGACTCTGGGACAACAGATCACCATGCTTTTGGTATTAATGCTTACTTCAAAAGGAATTGCCGGTGTTCCGAGAGCTTCTCTGGTAATTATTGTAGCGACGTGTTCCATGTTCGGTATTCCGCCGGAAGGAATTGCTTTGATCTTACCAATTGACCATTTCTGTGACATGGGAAGAAGTATGACCAACGTGCTGGGAAATACATTGGCGACTTCAGCAGTTTCTAAATGGGAAGGACAATTGACAGAGCCATTAGACAAAATTTAAATATGAGTTTACATAACTTAGAAAATCATAAAAGCCATATTCAAGAATATGGCTTTGCTGTTATCAATAATGTTTTTTCACAGAAGGAACTTGAAGAAATAAATCACGTTCTTCAAAATATAGACACTTCAAAAGAGAATTTCAGAAAATCTGAAGACCTGTTTGCGATTAGGCAGTTTTTAAAAGAGGTCCCGGAAATCAAAGAACTTATTTTCAATGAAAACATTCAGAAAGTGGTTAAGGAAATCTTCGGAGAAAAATATTTTGTGGTAAAAAGTATTTATTTTGACAAGCCTGAAACTTCCAATTGGTATGTAGCCTATCATCAGGATCTGACTATTTCTGTTGATAAAAAGCTGGATCTGCCTGATTTCGGTCCATGGACAACTAAAAAGAATCAGTTTGCAGTACAGCCACCGCTGGATATTCTGGAAAATATATATACGATCAGAATCCATCTGGATGATACCGATGAAAATAACGGAGCTTTGAAAGTAATCCCAAAATCTCATGCAAAAGGCACTTACAGGCCGGAAACCATCGACTGGACAATTGAGACAGAAGAAATCTGTAACGTTGAAAAAGGTGGAATTATGTTGATGAAACCTTTAACGCTTCACGGCTCAAACCGGACAACCAACGGAAAGAAAAGGAGAGTGATCCACATAGAATTTTCTGATAGGGAACTTCCGGAAGTCCTGCAATGGTCAGAAAGAATGAATTAAAAAATAACCCCTTTTCAAAATTCTGAAAAGGGGTTTTAGTTTAGCTTAATCACAGGATATGACTTCGTCGTATGGCTTTCCTATATTTTCTTTATTATAAAAAAGAAAAAGTAAAGCTTCTTTTTGATTGGGTATCCAGAAAGATCTTGGTGGGGAGACGATCATATTTGTTTTCAGTATATTTTCGATGGTATCATCCTTACTTCCAAAAGTTGTAACAGGAGTAATTTCCTGAATTTTTGATCTATCATCTATTTTTACTTTATAGATAGCAAAAGGCTGCTTTGGTTTGAATCTACTGATTTTTGATAAATCAGATACATGTTCAGTTTGGGTTTCATCATAGCAACTAGTAAACTGTAAGCCCATAAACCTGAATTTATTATTATCTAAGTAAGTAAAGGCTTTGTCCAGATTTTTAAGCCATAAATTTTCAGCTTTTGTTGGTTTAATTCCCAGTTTTGCTTTTGGAGTACAGGATGAAATAGTATAGGTGCTATCGGAACTTAGAAAGATCAGATATCTTTCATTAGGTTGTACATCAATTTCGCATGCTCCGGAATACGAATTTCCAATCAGACCTCTTACATTCATCGTTTTGAATGTTGTCCCTTTATAAACTTTTTCAAATTCAACATCAGCTTTATAGTTTCGATGCTGAGAATCTTCATCATACACTCTTACAATTTTAATTATGCCTACAATACTTGCATTTAAATAATTTTGTGGTAATGTTTCAAATACACATTTACAGGCTGAAACTTTTATGATACTTAAGAGTAAAAAGAGCAGTAATGATAATTTTTTCATATATAATTGTGGTTTTTATCTCGCAGAAATCTCATCAAGGAAAATATAAGCATCTCCTCCTGCTCCCTGGTGCCATTCCGGCAGTTTTCCAAAATAGTATGCTTTTACTTTGATGTATCGGGCTTCGGTAGGAAGAATTTCAGTAGAAAAATCTTTGATCTGTACCTTTTCATCCTTAGGATCAATGTCATTATCAACGGTTTTCAGAAGGATAAAATCTTTCCCGTTCATGGAAGCGTAATATTCTACTTTTTTAGGCATCAGAATCCATGCTGTGCTGTCCTGAAGATAGGTGGAAGATAATGATTTGATTTGCTGAGGAGATTTGAAATCAATGACTGCTTCAAAATTCTGTCCCTGATAGCCATGCCATTCACCTTTTCTCCAGTTGACATCACCTCTGATTCCGTCGATAAGAGCCAGTTTCCCGGTAGCGCTGTATTGTGGAGTAACTTTAGACAGGATATTAATATCCCAGTAATTAGGTCTTCTGTTGAAATTGGCTGTAGTTACAGAACTTTTTTCTCCGTTTCTTTCAGCATAAGCCATTACCTGGGTAGTTTTTGTGATAGAGAATGGTCCTTTGTAAGCAGAGAAAGTCTTTCTTTTATTACTGTCGCTTTCATCCATGGTCATATAATATACCTTGTCATTGGGATTCAGCGGAGTGATCTCAACTTTGGTAGAAAAATCAAAGATTCTGTCAGCTGCGATTACGGGTGAAGCCGTTTGTTCCTCATATTTAAAATCCTTAACGGGTTTCACATTTTCAAAACCAAGTTTTTTAAGCTCTGCTCTGCCGGTGTTTTTAGTAATTGTTTTTGTCGTACCATCTTCCAGATGAAGCTTGATTTCATCAAAATAAGGTGTTGTGGTTTCCCATTCCGGTAATCCTGGAGTTACAGAATAAATTCCCATAGAACTTAGAATATACCATGCACTCATCTGGCCGCAGTCTTCATTTCCGATCAGGCCGTCAGGTGTATTTTTATAGAAATTATCAAGGATATATTTTATTTTGGCATCTGTTTTTTCAGGTTTGTCTACAAAATTGTACAGATAAGCAATGTGGTGGCTTGGCTCATTTCCCTGAGCATATTGTCCCATCAATCCTGTGATATCTACCTGTTCTCTTCCCGTTGTTTTATCAGGAGCGGTGAAGATGGCATCAATAAACTGTTCAAATTTTTCTTTTCCACCATGCGCAGCAATAAGTCCGGGAATATCCTGTTGTACAGAATAAGAATAATGCCACGAATTTCCTTCCGTATAATTGTTGTTCACTTCTCTCGGATCAAATGGTTCATACCAGTTTCCATTCTTTCTTGGCTGCATAAACCCGGTTTTAGGATTGTAAAGATTTTTCCAGTTCTGAGAACGTTTCATGAAATACTGATAATCTTCTTTCTTGCCTAAAATTTTTGCCATTTGGGCAATGCACCAATCATCATAAGCATATTCTACCGTTTTGGAAACACTTTCATGTTCATCATCAATACTGATATAATTATTCTGTTTGTAAGCATTCAATCCGAAAATATCCTGCATTGCCGAACCTTTCGCAGCCTGAAAAGCCTTTTCATAATCAAACCCCTTAATTCCTTTAGCCATAGCATCTGCAATCACAGAAACGGAGTGGTAACCAATCATACATTCTGTTTCATTGGAAGCCAGTTCCCATACCGGAAGTTTTCCGCCCTGTTCGTATTGCTTGATGAAGGTGTTGATAAAATCTGCAGTTCTTTTTCTGTCAATTAAAGTCATTAACGGATGAGCACCTCTGAAGGTATCCCAAAGTGAAAAGACGGTGTAATAATCAAAGCCATTTGCCGTGTAGAGTTTGTTATCCCTGCCTCTGTATCTTCCGTCAACATCCATATTGATGTTAGGCTGTGTGAAAACATGGTAAAGAGCAGTATAAAAAACGGTTAATTTATTTTTATCATCAGATTTTACTTCAATTTTTGAAAGTTCTTTATCCCAATCAGATTCTGCCTGCTTTCTTACAGCATCAAAATCCTTTGATTGTCCTTCCGCCAGCATATTTTTTCCTGCTCCTTCATAACCGGTAGGAGAAACAGACACTTTTACATTGATCTTTTCTCCTTTTTTAACATTGGCTGAAAATGCCAGAGCAAGCTTTGTTCCGGTAAAAAGATTGTTTTCCTGTTTTCCGTTCACCTCTTTTTTTGAAATTTTCATAGGCTTTGAAAACTCAATTCTTGCATAGATGTACTGGTTGGCGGCCCAGGCTTCACTTCTTCTGAAAACTTCAATGGTTTTATCATCAATGATCTTTACTTCTCCTTCCAGAAGTTTATCCCTGTGGTTGAGGTCCAGAATAATATTGGCATTACCTGCATTATTGAAGGTGTATTCATGATAACCGACTCTTTTTGTCGTTGTCAGACGTACTCCAATATTATGTTTATCTAATTTTACCGCATAATATCCGGCAGCCGCCTTTTCATTTTTATGCGAAAACTTTGAGGAATAATCTTTACTGTTCAGGCTTGGGTTTCCCATCGTAGGCATCAGCATAATGTCTCCATAGTCTGAAACTCCTGTTCCGTTCAGATGCGTATGAGAAAATCCATAGATCACGGAATCCGAATAATGGTATCCGCTGCATCCGTCCCAGCTTCCGTCAATTCTGGTGTCCGGAGAAAGCTGCACCATCCCGAACGGAACAATTGCTCCGGGAAAAGTGTGGCCATGGCCTCCGGTTCCTATAAAAGGATTCACATATTGGGAGTAATTCTGTGCAGAAATGATCTGAGTAATAAATAAAGAAAATGCTATAAGCCCTTTTTTCATGTTCTGATTTTATAAAGGCGAAGATATTGAAAAACAGCAAAACAGAGGTAATAAAACAGAGGGGTAGCTTGTCTTATAGAAAACGATTATAATTCATGAAGAAGACATTACTTGCTGTAATTGTGCTGCTGCCGGCAGCTACATTTGCCCAGACGGTAACAGGGAAGATCTCCCAAACCGGAAATGGGGTTCCTTACGTTGAGGTGATTGCCACAAAAGATCAGAAAAAACAGACTGCCATTTCAGACGAAAAAGGAAACTATTCACTGAAGCTTTCAGAAAATGGCACCTACAATATTAAGCTTATCCAGGATGGTATAGAAGTATCCAATAAAGAACTGATGGTAAATGGTGAGGTAAAGCACGATTTTTTTATTGAAAAAAAGAAAGAGAAACAGATCGAAGGAGTTACACTTACTGCCAGAAAAAAACTGATTGAGAGAAAAGCGGACAGATTGGTTTTCAATGTTTCCAATTCCGTGGCTTCACAAGGAATGGATGGAGCGGATGCTCTGGCAACAACACCATTGGTAAAAGTAGATGACAATACCGGAGTCTCAATTGTCGGGAAAAGTGGGGTAGCAGTAATGATTAATGACAGGATTCTGAATTTGTCAGATGCTGAACTGGTTACTTACCTTAAAAGTCTGCGATCTGAGAATATAGAAAAAATTGAAGTCATCACCTCACCTCCTGCCAAGTACGAAGCACAGGGAAACAGCGGTCTGATCAATATTGTTTTAAAGAAAAATCAGAACCTGGGGTGGAGCGGAAGTTTGACTTCCAGTCTTCAGTAGCAGACTTACACCGGAAATTCAAACAGTGTAACGGTAAATTATCAGAATGAAAAACTGCGTACCTCATTGAAGTTAAGACAAAATAAGAATGAAAAACACTCTTACGAAAACTATTGGATAGAAGGTACAGATGGTCTTAAAAGTAATGATAACAGAAGAGATTTTGGAGATGGACTTGGAGCAAATTTCAGTCTGGATTATCAGCTGGGTAAAAAGTCCAATATCGGATTTATTTATGATTTAGGATTTGGACATTCTAATATGGATATAACGAATACCTCCAACTATTTCCAGAATGGTAATTATACCAATACATTGCTTACCTATGCAGAACACAGAGCGACCGGCAGGCAACATACTGCTAGTGCTTACTATGATCTTAAATTCGGAAAACAGGACAATAAACTGAGTATAACAGGAAATTATTTTTCCAATACACCGGAAACCACCATTGATTTTACTACTACAGAAAGCTCGGGAGACCGGTTTGTTGTAAAGTCGCCATCTATGGTAGATTATAAAATTTATTCCGGGCAGGCAGATCTTACATTGCCTTATCAGTTTGCAAAGACAGAAGCTGGGATGAAATTCACCAATTTTGATAATAATTCTAATATTTTCTATCAGAATTTAACAAATGGAGATTATATCACAGATCCGCTGAAAAGCAATGAGTTTGAGTATAATGAGAAAAATTATGCGGCTTATATCAGTTTTGAAAAGTCTTTCAATGAAAAATGGTCGGCAAAAGCAGGGCTGCGTTATGAATATTCTGTAGTCAATGGGAATTCATTAACTTCAGGTCAGCAGAACGAAAATTCTTACGGAAAATTTTTTCCTACAGCCTATATCAGTTATAAAAGTAATGAGAATCATACATTCAACCTGAATTACTCCAAAAGGATCAACAGACCAGGATTCCGTGCGATCAATCCATACCGCTGGTATATCAATATCAATTCCTATTTTACCGGAAATCCTTTCCTGAAACCTTCTATTAATCATAATTTTGAACTTTCTTATGTTTATAAAGGAAAACTATCAGCATCAGCTTATTTTCAGAGATCAGTGGATGCATTTGGCCAGCTCGCTAATCTGAAAGGTGAAAACAGAGTGAGTACTTTTGAAAATTACTACAATCAGAATAGTATGGGTGTTTCGCTTAATTATTCAGATACTTTTTTCAAAAAATGGGAAGCGAATTACTCTGCCAATTATTCTTATATGAATACGGATGTTTTTGCAACGGATGCCCTTGCCAGAAAAGGAAACAGCTATGATTTCGATTTTCAGAATAATATATCACTCAATTCAGGCAAAACAATACAGCTGATCCTGAATTATTGGTTCCGTCTGCCTTCCAATTCAGGAAATTCATACATGAAATTTGCCGGTAATTTTACATCAGGCCTGAAATTAAGCCTTATGGAAAGAAGTTTTCAGCTGAATGTGTTTGTTTCTGATATTTTGAAGCAAGGGAAAAGCCTGGGTGAAATTTATTATACCACCGGAACTCATTCGTACAATAACTATTATGACGCCAGAAGGCTTACGGTATCTGCAACGTATACTTTTGGAAATAAAAAAGTAAAAGGAACAGACCGTAATGTAAGGTTTGATGAGAAAAACAGAGCGAACTGATAATTTGAGCTTAAGTCATTTTTATGCCTCATGTCATTCTGAATGAAACGAAGTGGAATAAAGAATCTCTTTTTTCTACGGGATTCTTCCTTCGTCAGAATGACAATACACAATACTTACACTTCCCCTTCAAAGAAATCATTAAGATATTTCTCCTTATCATTTTCTTCCCGCCCGGAACCCAGATATTTTTTCCAGGATTGGGATTCATGATAGACAATACCCATTTCCCAAACACAATAAGTAGGGAGGTGGGTTTTGTTTCTGTCCCATATTTCAAAGTTGCCGGAACCATCATAATACACGCTTTCCCATAATTCATTTTCACTTCGCCATGTACATACCAGAAGGAGATAATTTTTTCCGCAGCGATGCATAATGATAAATCCCAGATCATCAATATTTTGAAAGTCCTCTTCAGCATATTCAATACATAACCGCGCATTATGGATGTCCTGTGGAGAGATTTCTGCCGGATCATCAGCCAGGTCATACCATTTGAATTTTGTTTTTCCAACGGTGAAAATTCCTTTTGGCTGTGCGTATTTGGAAGGATAGGAAGTCGTGTTCATATCAATTGCTTTCTCGGGTTGGCTATGGTATCAGATAAAAAACACAATAAGAAATTTTTAATGATCTGATTTATCACCTGATATTATAGATTTTATTGATTCTAAATTACCGAAAAAATCCGTAAATTTGTAAACAATTTATATTTATATGTTGACGAAAGAAAAGGTTCAGGATTTCCTTAAAGAAATAGAAGTAGACGATTTGGTGAATAATCTTCAGATTATGGGTGATGATGTTTATATTGACATGACTGCTCATTCGCCTGCAATGCACGAAAAGAAAAAACTGGAGGCTGCCATGAAACAGGCTTTTGCCAGTGAGTTTGGAGAAAACGTTCATTTAAAACTTAAAATCGTTTCTCCGGAGCCTAGTGAAATTCAGCAAAGTCAGATCAAAGGAAAACAAATTCCGGGAATTCAAAATATTATCGCTATTGCTTCCGGTAAAGGAGGAGTAGGAAAATCTACAGTTTCTGCAAATATGGCAGTAACGTTAGCTAAAATGGGCTTTAAAGTAGGATTATTAGATGCTGATATCTACGGTCCTTCAGTTCCTACCATGTTTGATACAGAAGGTGAAAAACCAATCTCTGTAGAAGTAAATGGAAAGAGCATGATGAAACCTATTGAAAATTATGGGGTAAAAATGCTTTCAATCGGATATTTCTCAGGAGCTAATCAGGCAGTAGTATGGAGAGGGCCAATGGCTTCAAAAGCACTAAACCAGATGATTAGAGATGCTGCATGGGGAGAATTGGATTTCTTACTGATAGACCTTCCTCCGGGAACAGGTGACATTCACTTGTCAATTATCCAGGAAGTACCGGTAACGGGTGCGGTGATCGTAAGTACCCCTCAGCATGTTGCACTGGCAGACGTAAGAAAAGGGATTGCTATGTTCCAGATGGAAAGTATCAATATTCCTGTTCTTGGATTGATAGAAAATATGGCGTATTTTACACCGGAAGAGCTTCCTGAAAATAAATATTATATCTTTGGAAACCAGGGAGCACAATATTTAGCTGAAGATCTTGGAATTCCTGTATTGGGAGAGATTCCATTGATCCAAAGCATCAGAGAGGCAGGAGATGTAGGAAGACCGGCTGCGCTTCAGGAAGGATCTAAAATTGCAGATATTTACACAGAAACTGCCAGAAAAATGGTGGAAAGCTTAGTGGAAAGAAATAAAAGTCTTCCTCCTACTGAAGCAGTAAAGATTTCAACAATGGCAGGATGCTCACCAAAAGCAAAATAATAATATCTTTCAATACATTTGAAAGAACCAAATTGAACTGAAAAATATGGAAACAAACATAACGCACGAAGATACAGTAACAAGAGTAATGGAAGCTCTGGAAAGCATCAGACCGTTTTTGAATAAAGACGGTGGTGATATTGAGCTTATTGATGTGAAAGATAATCAGGTGTTTGTGAAACTTTTGGGTAACTGTTCCGGATGTTCGTTGAATTTTTCAACCCTGAAACTAGGTGTTGAAAATACCATCAAACAACATGCGCCGGAAATCGAAAAGGTAATCAACGTAGAGTAAAATTATATCTGAGATATTTTTAAAAGACAGACCTCATTGAGGTCTGTCTTTTTTGTTTGAATATGTTCTTTACAAACTTTGAGATCTGTGAGAATTATATTTATTGCTTTACAACTTTATTTCCCACTCCCGTAAGAGAAACATCGGGTTTTCCAGATTTTGTTCCGGCAGTCCGATAGTAGACTACATTGCCGCCACCTTCTATCGTTACTTTATCTACTTTATCAATGTATACTTTATTGCCGGTTCCGGAAACAGCGATCTTTTTGGCGCTTCCTTTGATCATTACTGTGTTATCACCACCTTCCACCTCAGCAACTCCTCCATTGAGGGTATAATTGAGTTTATGGCCTACACCTTCTACCTGTATGGTTTTATCATTGTCTGTTTTCTCTACCCCTTTTGTAGATTCTGTTTTTCTGGATTGTGAAAAGGCAGTACCTGTTCCCAGTAACAGGAGAGCCAGAATTCCTGCTGTCTTAATATTTTTCATTGTGAATTTGGTTTTGTTGAGGGTAAATATAGAAATAAAATGATTTTTTCAGGTATTTCAAAAGTTAAATCATCTTAAATGATGAGTTTTATATTGAGTTGATTTCAAAACTTCTCAATAAAAAAAGCTCCGGAAAACCCGAAGCTTTAAATAGAATGGTATACTGTAATTTATGTTTACTTTACAATGATTCTTTTGATCTGTCCTTCTGAAGTTTTTACAAGATAAACACCAGTAGAAAGATTGGATGTGCTTATGGTTAAGGCATTCTTTTCCTTTCCAATTAATTTTCCGGACATATCATATAATTCGTAATCCTGTTTTCTGTTAAAATAAAGGGTATTTCCTTTGTTGACAGGATTTGGGAATACGTTGAAGGTTGCCTGTTCAGTTTTTATCTCACCTGTTCCAAGTGTAGCCGGCGCTGCCACTTCATACATGGATAAAGTTCCGCTGATCTCGTTGGCGATAATCACATACCCTTTATTGGTGGTTGTATTTTCAGGAGCAATGTAGATAATTCCTTCAGGACCGTTATCTCCTCCATATGCAGAAGTGGAACGGGAGTGTTTATAGTCTGTGAAAGTAGGGTTGTTAGGATCTGTGATATTATATACCATAACCCCTCCGGTTCTTTCTAATGTGATGAAAGCATACGTCTGCCCGTTGATATTTCCTAATGCCACACCTTCCGGTTCAGGGCCTTTTGCACGGCTTCTGTTTTTAGCTCCGTTGGATTCATTATCCGCATTGAAAATCAAAGGATGGTATGTTGAAATATATCTTTCAAACTGATCTCCGCTGTCGTACACGATCTGTTTGGTATCAGCATTGAAAATAGAGAATGAACGGGCTCCTAAAGCAGCCATTTCTTCAAATTCTGCATCGCCGTCTGTATTTCCAGTAGCAGATGAAACCCTGAATCTTCCCAGATTATAAGAAGCCTTTAAAATACTTGAATTCGGGAAAAGTACAGGATCTAAAGTATAGCTGTTTGCCCCCACAGTCGTTCTTTCACTGTATCCTGTAAGATCTTTTTCATCTCCTTCGTTGGCGGTTACAATATAATGGGTATTTCCTACCTTATAATTCTGTACGGCATCCGGAACATAGTAGGCTTTTACAGGCCAATTGGCAATTAAAACCTCTCCATTATTGTCCGAAGCATCAAAACCATTACCCGGAAGGCTCATATCTTTTTTACCTAATCCCCAGATTCCTGTGATGGTTTTCGTTGCCAGATTAATTTCAGCAACAGCATTATTCTCCTGAAGCGTTACCCATGCTTTCTGACTGTCAGAACTGATGGTAACATATTCAGGTTCCAGATCCTGAGAAAGCGTATTGTTGGTTCTTACTTTTCTTAAACCTGTAGCGGTTAATGCAGCAAGCTGAGACTCAAAACTGTTGAAATTGAGAGTCGTTACATTACTTTGTGTAAGATTTCCGATACCGCCGGAAATGTCAATGATACTGATTGTTCCTTCAGGATCTACAGTGTAAGCATCATTAGGTTCTCCTTCGTTGGCTGTAACCACTTTTGTTCCGTCAGGCGAGAAGGTGATCATATCCGGTAAAGCTCCTACAGTAACCTGCTTCAGGAAGTTTCCGTTAATATCGAAAAATACTACAGAACCGTTTTGCTGAGGATCAGTATTCGGAGAAGCAGTTGCGATGATTCCGTTTTTTACGGCAATACTTGTGATACCGCCATAAGGAGTCATATTGACTGTTTTTACAACCGAAGGTATTGCCGGATTACTGAAATCGATAATATCAAAAACATCCGTAATGGAGCTTATTGTGAATAAACGTTGTGTTGATGCATCATGAACTACAATTTCCGTAGAACTGCTATTATTTCCTGAAGGATCAAAACTTCCAAGATAATTTAATTGGATCTGATGGGAGGGAACAGGTGCCGGTTTATCATTATCTACAATATAAACCGTTGCGGAATTGTCTCCTGAAATAGTTGCTCCGGCAGGATTTTCAAGGCTTACCACAAAATATTCCGCCTGTTGTTCTGCCACTGTGTCATCAATAATCGGAATGTTAACCGTATAACTCGTTGTAGATGGAGTAATATTAATAGTCTGATTGGCTAAAGTAAAATCGTTAGCATCAGCCGTACTGAACGGTGCCGGTTTTACTACAAGATTTACCGCAGCTGTTGAAGGATTGTTGATATTGATTTTAAATGCAAGGTTTCCTGCATTTTCATTGACTTTAATGAAATTTTTTTCCAGAGAAATTGTTGTTCCGGCTGTAGTGAAAGTACTGGATGTAACGGCAGTAATCCCATTATCACTGAAATCTTCTACCATATTGGGTTTAAGTGCAACATAATAAGTTTGTCCCGGTACCAATCCTGATGTTGGGATCACCGTGATGGTATTGTTGCTGAAAGTCGTCGTAAAAGGAATTGGTGTTCCTGCAGCATTTCCAAGACGAAGCTCTATAAGATTTTGAGCGTTAGAATTATTGATTGCAGAATTATCTGTTAATCTCACATTTTCATTAAAAGTCAATGTAGGATTTACACTTGTTGAAGCGTTATTGGTATTATGAGCAGGAAGATAAGCAACGGTTGGTGGAGTGGTGTCTGCCCCTCCGGCAGGAGTTGCATCTACTGTGAAATTGTCGAAGCGGTTATTGCCTCCGGTTCCACCTCCTGTTGCGGAGAATTCAACCTTTAATTTAAAATTGGGGTTATTATTGACTCCCTGAATGGCAGAAAAATCAAGAGTAACAAGTTGAGGATTGCCATCCTGTGGAGTTACAGTCTGAAACTGCACAAAATTAGTTCCATCAGTTGAATAAGACCATGTCTGAGTACCGGCTCCCTGTCCGGATTTTCTGGTGGTAAACTTAACAATGACATTGTTGTATCCTGTGGTTGGCAGATTAAACTGTAATCCTCCTCCAATTGGATTATTGAACCTTAAATGAGTTCCGGATGCATCCCCATTTCTGGCATTTAAGTTTTCATCGCTAAAATTCTGCCCGGTACCCCCAGCAAAATCTATTACACTTGTACCTCCTGCTATTGCCGTAAGAGAGCCATTCACCATAGTAGAAGATGGTGTAGTGATGGTGGCAGCAGATGTATTGTTGTTAAAATTCCAGTAATGAATCAGTGTCTGTGCGAAAAGACCGCTCTGAAAAAAGAATGCGGCAATCACAGACCCTTTTAATAGGTAGTTGTTGATCATTTTTACTTCAATTTAGATAAATGCAAAAATGAACTTTATGTTTCGCAACTATTTTAATGGAATTTTAATAAATGTTTAAAAAATAGGTTTGTTTCCGATAAAAGATAAAATAATGTTCGAATGAGGGATTTATGGGATAAAATTATTTTCCTGATTTCCCGGAAAAATTTAAAATTGTTCCTGACTTATTCCCCTCCAATGGATGTTTCTGCATATAAAAATATCCAGAAACAGCAGTCACAAGCAAGAGTACAAAAATAACCAGAACAATTCTTTTTAACATGTCTCTCATATCGCTAAATTTTTAATATCTCTAATTTCTAAAGTAGATGTAGGGTACCCTTTTTGTGTCACATTGATCATTGCTCTACCCACCTCCTGTAAAGTTAATGATTTTGATTGGAAAAAAACAGGAAAAATCCAAATAAAAGGTTTAAAAAACCATTTTACATTCAGTTGACCCTCAACTGGTTTCATAAATCCGGGACGGAAATTATAAGCTCCTTTGAAATTCATTTTTTTCAGATCATTTTCAGTTCTGCCTTTTACTCTTGCCCACATCATTTTTCCGCTCTCTGTGCTGTCTGTGCTTGCCCCTGAAACATAACTGAAAACCATATCCGGATTTTGGTTCAAAACAGCTTTTGCAAAATGCAGGGTTGTTTCGTAAGTGATCTTGGTGTAATCTTCTTCATTCATGCCTACACTGCTGATTCCTGCACAGAAAAAACAGGCATCATAGCCTTTCAGTTTTTCATCATGAATATCCAGGGATAAAAAGTCCGGGACAAGGTATTCTTTCAGCTTGGGATGTGATTTTCCAAAAGGCTTTCTGCTTATGCTGAGGATTTCAGAAACATTGGGATTCTCAAGACATTCCATTAAAACGCCTTCACCTACCATCCCAGTAGCTCCTGTAAGAATTATTTTGATTGGATTCATTGTTTTGCTATTGATAATAGTGTGACGGATGGGGATGAGGTTTTACTTTAAAAATTCGGAAAATTTTTAAAAGATAAAAGATAAAAGATAAAAGATAAAAGATGTTGTCATTAAAATTCAATAGGGGTGGGTTTTAACTCACCTGACAAAAAATGATTTATCAATTGGCTTTAGCCAAAACTTAATAAAAGGAGAGAATATAGAGATTGCTTCGTCGCTTCGCTCCTCGCAATGACATTGCGGGAAATGGATGCCAAAATAAAAAGCCAGCTTAATGGCTGGCTTTACAATATTGTTATTTGCTGTTATTTTTTGTGCTGTAACTGACTGTAAATATTATGGATTAATCCATCTGCAACAGATATTTTAGGAACAAAGATCCTGTTGATATCAGACCAGGACATTACATTGTTGAAAATGCTCAGGGCATGTACCAATACATCGGCACGGTCTTCTCTAAGGTTGTAATTGGTCATCCTTTCTTCCACAGACAACTCATTGAATTCTTTATAGACCTTTTTCAGGTGAGATAATGACATTGGTTTCCCGTCTTTGGTTTTGCTCATGGAAAACACCTTATTGATGTTTCCCCCTGATCCAATGGCTACAATTGGCTTTTTACTGACAATGTTTTTCTTGATTTCGTCCTTCATTTCTTTCCAGTTATCCATTGTAACCAGATTGTTGAGAAGACGGATAGTTCCGATATTAAACGATTTTTCGTAAACCATTTTACCGTTTTCGTAGAAAGTAAGTTCTGTAGAACCTCCGCCAACGTCGATGTATAAGTAAGCGAATTCTTTGTCAAGGCCTTCTGCAACATGATTTTCATAAACCAGCGTGGCTTCTTCATCACCGGAAATAATTTCGATGTTGATTCCTGATGTTTCCTTTACAAGGCCAATAATTTCATTGCCATTGGCAGCATCACGCATGGCACTGGTAGCACAGGCCCTGTAATGATCTACTTTGTATATTTTCATCAGGTCACTGAAGATTTTCATGGAATCAATGACCATTTTTTCTCTTTCAGGACCTATTTTTCCGATGGTAAAAACATCCATTCCCAGTCTCAGGGGAATTCTGAGAAGGTTGAGTTTGATAAATTCAGGTTTTCTGTTGTTTATCTTAACTTCATTGATAAGAAGGCGGGCTGCATTACTCCCTATGTCTATCGCTGCTATCTTCATTTTTTGCTTGTTTTAGCTTTTAAATATTTATAGGTTTCTATTTGTGAACGGCATTCTTTTTTATCATTTCTTATATATTCGTTGCTGAGCTTTTTATCGAGAATTCTGGCTTTTACATTATCCCTAAGCTGAATATCAAGAATATCTTTTAATTCTTTCTTAAGGTTCTTGTCAGTGATTTTAGCCGCAGCTTCAATCCTGTAATCCAGGTTTCTGGTCATCCAGTCAGCGGAAGAAATGTACATGTCTTCTGTCCCTTTATTGTAGAAGTACATTACTCTGGCATGCTCCAGATATTCGTCTACAATACTTATGGCTTTTATTTTTTCTTTAAACTCTTTCTGGTTTACGGCACAATAGATTCCTCTTACGATAAGCCTGATTACTACTCCAGCTTTGGCTGCATCATATAGCTTTTCTATCAGTAGCCTGTCGCTCATAGAATTTACCTTGATGATGATCTCTGCTTTTCGGCCTGCTTTGGCTTCTTCGATTTCTTTATCAATATGGTGAACAATCTTTTCACGCATAAACTGAGGGCAAACTAATAAATTTTTACAAGTTTTCAAAATCGGAATAAAATCATCCTTCGGTTTTTTCAGCACATTGAATACTTTATTGATATCTGCCATGATGCCGCGATCGGCTGTAAGGAGCAGATGATCACCATATATTCTTGCCGTTTTTTCGTTGAAATTTCCAGTACTTACAAATCCATATTGGATGGTTTTATTATGCGCTCTCTTTTTGATAACACATAGTTTAGCATGTACTTTTTTGTTGGGAATTCCCACAAGAACTGTAATTCCCTCCGGTTCAAGCATATCTTTCCATTTCAAATTGGATTCTTCATCAAACCTTGCCTGAAGTTCCAGCATTACAGTCACTTCTTTACCATTTCTGGCAGCATAGATGAGCGCGTTGATGATTTTTGAACTGCTAGCCATACGGTAAGCGGTGATCTGTATAGATTTTACATCCGGATCCATTGCTGCTTCACGGAGAAGATCAATCACTGGATTATATTTGTGATAAGGAAAACTAAGAAGCACATCTTCTTTTAAGATAACATCTGTCACCCTTTCACCATGTTCAAATGCCTGGTGAGTAAAAGAGCTTCTTTCCACAGGTCTTTCATAGGCTTCAAAAACGTCTGGGAAATCCATGAAATGCTTGAAGTTATGAATTTTTCCTCCTGGAATAATGCTGTCTTTTTTCGTTAAATTCAGTTTTCTGATAAGGAGTTCCAGCAGTGCTTTATCCATGTCTTTATCAAAAACGAAACGGGTAGGTTTTCCCTTTCTTCTGTTTTTGAGTCCTTTTTCTATTTTTTCTGCAAAGTTGGTTTTGATGTCATTGTCCAGATCCAGCTCTGCATCTTTTGTTACTTTAAAAGCATTGGCTGAAAATTCATCATATCCGAAATAAGAGAATATGTGCGGAAGATTGAAAGTGATCACATCCTCCAGAAGCATTACGTTTTTCTCTTCCGGATCTTCTGTTGGAAGCAATACAAATCTCCCTACAAAACGAGAAGGAATCTCAATAATAGCATAATTGCTGGAATACTGCCAGTCTTTTTTTCTCATTGCTACCCCCAGATAAAGACTTTTGTCTCGCAAATAGGGCATTGGCGTATTTTCATGAAGAAGAATAGGAATTACATTGGATTCTACCACTTCATCAAAATATTGTCTGACAAATTCTTTTTGTCCTGCTGTCAGGTTTTTGGAATTTTTAATGAAAACTTTCTGATCAACCATTTCGGTTTGGATCTTTTTCCAGGTTTTATCGAAATTCAATTGCTGTTTCATGACAACTTCATTGATTCTCTGAAGGATTTTGGAAGGCGGCTGGTAGAAAGATTCAGCAATCACTTTTTCCTTAAAATCCATGGCACGCTTTAATCCGGCAACACGTACTCTGAAAAACTCATCTAAATTGTTGGAGAAAATTCCGAGAAAACGTATTCTTAAATGTAAGGGAACTTTTTCGTCCATGGCCTCCTGTAAAACTCTTTCATTAAAGGCAAGCCATGTGATATCTCGTGGATTAAAGTGTATTGACATTCTAAATGTGTATATTTTATCAAAAATAATAATTCGCAAAGATTCTTCCTCTATTTCTTAGGTTAAACTTTGATTAATTTTTAAAGGATGGTGAATTAAATTGCTTTGCTAATAACAAGCAAATTGGTAATCAATTGATTTAATTAAATTTAGAGTTACAACAGTTTTACTATAAATTACTCATTTATTCCATAATCTTGTTGCAGGAATAGTTATATTTGCCGACTACTTATAATATTTATATGAAAAAAGTTTTACTATTGACAGCCGGCTTTCTGATGGCTAATGTATTTGGTCAGAGAGAATGTGCTACTGATTTGAAAATGAAGGAGTTTTATACAAGAAATCCTCAGGCTTTGGCAAAAAAAGAAGATTTACGAAATTATTTAACCAGTAAAAATGCAGCTGCCAATACAATGGCTAAAAATGGACAGACTGTAATTACGATTCCGGTTGTAGTGCATGTTCTTTATGGAAGTGCTGCCCAGAATATTTCTGATGCTCAGATTGCATCACAGATTGCTATTTTGAATAATGACTTCAGAAAATTAAATCCTAACTTCAGTTCTGTTGTTCCTGATGCCTTCAAGCCTTATGCTGCAGATATGGAGTTGACATTCTGTATGGCAACAAAAACACCTACAGGAGCTTCTACTACTGGTATAGAAAGAAAGTCTGTTGCTTCAAATTTTGATTTTGCCAATAAGTATTATCTTGCAGCCGGACTTACAGCCTGGGATCCCACTAAATATTTGAATATATGGGTAGGAAATATGCCTAGTCCTTATCTTGGCTGGGCTTATCTGCCTGACGCTGCCGGTTTCCCGGAGGACGGACTTGCTATTGGCTATAAATATTTCGGAACTACAGGAGCTGCTGTGGCACCTTATAATGGGGGACGAACTGCTACACATGAGATAGGACATTATTTTGGATTGCTTCACCCATGGGGAGAAGATGGAAGCGCATGTGGAACGCCGGATAATGATGATGGCTGTGCAGATACTCCTGCCATTAATGATGCTCATTACGGTGGTAATGTTTTTCCTGACAATGGCTTTATGTGTAATCCTACTGCAAATGGTGCCATGTTCATGAATTTTATGGATTATGTGACAGATACAGAAATGGCATTCTTTACGAATGATCAAAAAACAATCAAGACCAATACAATGGCGGGGCCAAGAGCGAGTCTTCTGAATTCCAATGCATGTGCATTCTTATCCGTAAATGATGTGGAAAAAGTAAACTCTATCAATCTTTTCCCTAATCCTACTACACAGTATATTTCTATTGCTTCTCCTTTAGCACCAATTAATGAAGTAGAGATTTTCAACGCTGAAGGAAGACTTGTGAAAAAAGCATTTATTAAAAATGAAACAGATAAAATTGATGTGAAAGATTTTGCCAGTGGTGTTTATTATGTAAGAACTTACAATGGCAAAGACTTCGTGAAATCTATGAAGTTTATCAAAAAATAATGAAAATATTTCCATATTAAATCATACAAAGCCTCGATTTTATCGGGGTTTTTATTTTTATTGTGTCATTTTGTCACAATTCTTTGAATGGTACAGATATTGAGAAATTGAGAGTGTAAATTAAATTTAAAAATAGAAAAAATATAAAATATTATGAGTAAAATAATTGGAATTGACTTAGGAACAACCAACTCTTGTGTTGCTGTAATGGAGGGTAAAGACCCTGTTGTTATTCCTAACGCAGAAGGTAAGAGAACTACTCCTTCTATTGTAGCTTTTACAGAAGACGGAGAAAGAAAAGTAGGTGATCCTGCAAAAAGACAGGCTGTAACGAATCCAACAAAAACTGTTTACTCTATCAAAAGATTTATCGGAACACACTTTAAAGATGATGCTTCTGAAATCACAAGAGTACCTTATAAAGTAGTTGCTGGACCAAACGATACTGTAAAAGTAAAAATCGACGATAGAGAATATACTCCACAGGAAATTTCTGCTATGACTCTTCAGAAAATGAAGAAAACTGCTGAAGATTATCTTGGACAGGAAGTAACAAGAGCGGTAATCACTGTTCCTGCATATTTTAACGATGCACAAAGACAAGCTACTAAAGAAGCTGGTGAAATCGCTGGTCTTAAAGTAGAAAGAATTATCAACGAACCTACAGCTGCAGCGTTAGCTTACGGTCTTGATAAAAACCATAAAGATCAGAAAATCGCAGTATATGACCTTGGTGGTGGTACTTTCGATATCTCTATCCTAGATTTAGGAGACGGTGTATTCGAAGTATTATCTACAAACGGTGATACTCACTTAGGAGGTGATGACTTTGATGATGTGATCATCAACTGGATGGCTGATGAGTTCAAAGCTGAAGAAGGAGTAGACTTAAAATCTGATGCAATTGCATTACAAAGATTGAAAGAAGCTGCTGAAAAAGCTAAAATTGAATTATCTTCTTCTCCACAGACTGAAATCAACTTACCATATATCACGGCTACTGCTACAGGTCCTAAGCACTTAGTGAAGAGTTTAACGAAAGCTAAATTCGAGCAATTATCTGCTGATCTTGTAAGAAGATCTATGGAGCCTGTTGCTAAAGCTTTAAAAGATGCTGGTTTATCAACTTCTGATATTGACGAAGTAATCTTGGTAGGTGGTTCTACAAGAATCCCGATCATTCAGGAAGAAGTAGAAAAATTCTTCGGTAAAAAACCATCTAAAGGAGTTAACCCGGATGAGGTTGTAGCAATTGGTGCAGCTATTCAGGGAGGTGTATTGACAGGTGATGTAAAAGATGTATTATTACTTGACGTTACTCCACTTTCTTTAGGTATCGAAACAATGGGTTCTGTATTCACTAAATTAATTGAAGCGAACACTACGATCCCAACTAAAAAATCTGAAGTATTCTCTACAGCTTCTGACAACCAGCCAGCTGTAAGCATCAGAGTAGGACAGGGAGAAAGATCAATGTTCAACGATAACAAAGAAATTGGTAGATTTGATCTTCAGGATATTCCACCAGCACCAAGAGGAGTTCCTCAGATTGAAGTAACTTTCGATATTGATGCGAATGGTATCCTAAGCGTATCTGCTAAAGATAAAGGAACTGGTAAAGAGCAGTCTATTAAAATCCAGGCTTCTTCAGGTCTTTCTGACGAAGAAATCGAAAGAATGAAGAAAGAAGCTCAGGAAAACTCTGCAGCAGATGCTAAGAGAAAAGAAGAAGTTGAGATCTTCAACAAAGCTGACGGATTGATCTTCCAGACTGAAAAGCAATTGAAAGAATTCGGTGAGAAACTTTCTGCTGACAAAAAAGCAGCTATCGAAGCAGCTCACGCAGAATTAAAAACTGCTTTTGAAGCTAAAAATGTTGATGATGTAAAAGCTAAAACTGAAGCATTAGATGCAGCATGGATGGCAGCTTCTGAAGAATTATATGCAGCGGGTCAACAGCCAGGTGCTGATGCAGGTGCCGGAGCTCAGAATGCTGGTGGAAACGCCGGAGCTGAAGATGTACAGGATGCAGACTTCGAAGAAGTAAAATAATAGATGTAAATACTAACATTTAATTATAAATCAACCCCGCGGTAAACTTTGTTTACCGCGGGGTTTTATTATGCAGAATATTTGCGAATCATTTAGAAGTATGGAGGAATTTAAATAACTTTTTTATTTTCCAGAATAATTTTGCCCCAATCATTGATATGATCCAATAAAGGAATAAATGACAGACCTAAATTTGATAGGCTGTAGACCACTTTGACAGGAGGTTTTGTTCCAAATACTGTCCGCGTTATTAACTGATCTCTTTCCAATTGTCTCAGCTGAATACTTAAAGTTGTTTCTGTAATAAAAGAAAGCTCTTTTTTTAATTCACCAAATCTTTTATCTCCATTTTTTAAGTGGCAGAGGATAACGCCTTTCCACCTCCCACCAATGAGGTCCATGACAAAACTTACTGCACAGGGATAAGATTTTTGATCAACATTGATATAGGAAGTCACACATTCTTTTTTCATTTTTTTTATAGTATCTAAATGGATAGTTATTTCAAGCTAATGGTACAGAAGCTATTTTTACACAATATTAATCAGAATAAAAGAAATAAAAAAATGTACCAGCTAGCACAAATTAATGTTGCCCGAATGATAGGAACCAACATAGAAGATCCGGTAATGAATGAGTTTGTCAGCCATTTGGATTCAGTAAACCGGTTGGCAGAAGAAAGCGATGGATTTATCTGGAGATTAAAAGATGATGAAAACAATGCTACGAGCTTCAATCCGTTTAATGATGAACAAATTATTATCAATATATCCGTATGGAAAGATATAGAATCATTGGAATACTATACTTATAAGACATTCCATGTTGACTTTGTAAGAAGAAGAAAAGAATGGTTTCAAAAATATGGAAAGGCCTATTATGCTTTATGGTGGATTAAAGATAAAGAATATCCAACTACTGATGAGGCAATGAAGCGGTTAGAATATTTACAGGAAAAAGGTTCATCTTCCTATGCATTTAATTTTCAATCTGTTTTTCAAAAGCCATAATGATACTGTCTGGAGATCTTCAGTTTTGAAAAAGAAGTGAAATTTTAGATATTGTTTATCTGATAAACATTTTGCAATGAGCTGTTTAATAAAGCTATATTTGCAAGGTTTAGTATTTATCATTAAATGAAAGACAGATATATTGCTTTTCTGGCAATGGCCGGAATAATATCTTTACTAAGTTATACTTCAAATCACCCTACGGGATATACCGTGGAAGAGCTTCGTACGTTATACAGCAGTGGAGACCAGAGCAAATGGCCTGCTCCGCATTTATTTGATGAAGCTAAGAAAGGTTTTCAGGATATCGGACCTTTGTCTGAAATGAATTTTCCTGAAGACAATCCTTATTCCGAAGACAAAATGGAGTTGGGAAAAATGTTATTTTTTGATCCGAGGTTATCCAAAAGCGGGCAGATTTCCTGTGCCAACTGCCATAATCCCGAAATTGGATGGTCAGATGGAAGCAGAGTTTCTTTTGGTCACAACAGGCAGACAGGAACTAGAAATGCACCTACTTTAATAAATATTGGATATGCAAAAACGTTTTTCTGGGACGGCCGCTCAGCAACTTTGGAAGAGCAGGTGAAAGCCCCTATCGAAAATCCGGTAGAAATGAATCTGCATATGTCAATGGCGACAAAGAATATCAAAGAGATTAAAGGTTATAAAGCTTTCTTTGTAAAAGCTTTCGGGAATGGGGAAGTGACAGAAGAGAAAATTACAAAAGCCATTGCAACATTTGAACGCTCTCTGGTAAGTCCGCCATCAAAGTTTGACAAATTCGTTACCGGGGAAAAAGATGCTTTAACGGATTCTGAGATCAACGGACTTCATTTATTCCGTACCAAAGCAAATTGTATTAATTGTCATAACACCCCTTATTTTTCTGACCAGAAGTTCCATAATCTGGGGCTGACCTATTACGGAAATAAGTATGAAGATCTGGGAAGATATATGGCTACCAAAAAGAATGAAGATGTTGGAAAGTTCAAAACACCCACACTGAGAGAAGTTTCTGAGAATAAGCCTTACATGCATAACGGACTTTTCCCTGAGCTGGCGAACGTTGTCATGATGTATAATGCCGGAATGGTAAAGGAAATTCCAAAAGCAGATCAGATCAATGATCCAAAGTTTCCCCACAAATCAGGAATGATAGAAAAACTGAATTTAACAGATGACGAAGTTTTTGATATTGTAGCATTTTTAAAAACCCTAAACAGTTACAAATACAAAATGCGTCCACCAGAATTACCTAAGTCATAATCATTATAATAAAACTCTTCCAGCCCTGGAAGAGTTTTTTATTTCAAAAAAATAGTAATCGCTGTATTCAATCATAAAACAATTTTCGTAACAGGATATTTCGTTGATAGTAATACTTGTTTTGTCAATTTAATATCTGGTTTTGTGTGTTGGATTTGGGTAGAAAGTTTGCTTAAAAAGCTCTTTAATTCCATAATAAATATTTAGTTATTAATAATTTATGAAAATTTATTTATGAATTATGAGATGTGATTTTAATTTGTATATTTGATTTTATTTAGAATAAATAAAAATATTATTTTAAAATAATAATGAATACAATTTTATCCATCTAATCCACAATCTTCACTAAAACTATGGAACAACAAAACAAAAGAATTCTCACGTTGGATTTAATAAAAGGTATAAGTGTCATCGGAATGATTATCATACATACCTTGCTGGTGTATGCCAATGTAAAATCACAATACGAAACAGCCATTGGCAGTTTTATTGTTTTTCTCGGAAGGGGAACTTCCATTTTCCTGATTTGCATGGGAATTACCTTTATGACTTCCAGCCATCAAAGTCTTAAGAGTGCTTTGAAACGTGGTGTTTTACTGGTATTTGCAGGCTTGTTTATGAATTTTATGAAGTTTATGATCCCTGTGATTTTTAATTTTGCTCCTGATAATTTTATCCAAAAATACGGATGGCATGCTCCTATAGAGCAACAATATGTTTATCTGGTACAGTTGGGTGATATTTTACAGCTGGCAGGAATGTCTTTGCTGTTTGTCGGGTTTATCAGAGAGTATGTGAAAAATAAATACATCATTCTGGCGATAGGTCTGTTCGTTGCATTGATATCCAGAGAAGTTAGTGGAATTAACCTGGACTATCCTGTGATCAATTATATTCTGGATCTTCTTTTTAATACTGACTATCCGGCTTACGTGTATTTTCCTGTTTTTCCATGGATGGCTTTTATCATCATCGGAATGTTTTTCGGAAAATGGTTCCAGGAGTTGAACTACAACAGCAAACAATTATTTAGAAATATGCTGTATGTGGGATTGGTTTTCGTTGCAGTTGGTGCGCCATTGGTTTTTCTGTATGGCGAATACAATTACAACGGTTTCTATCATATGGGACCCGGAGGAGTTGTTTATTTTGCAGGCTGGACGCTGATCTTCCTGTGGATTATCTATACTCTCACGGTAAACAGCAAGGAAAATAAGGCAATTAAAGTTTTAAAATATTGCAGCAGAAACCTGACTTCAATGTATATGATCCAATGGATACTGATCTCATGGGGAAAAGGTATTTTTGGGTACAGACAGCATAGTATTGGCTATGTAATGGTGCTTATTGTACTGTATATTATTCTCACCTTTTCAGTCCAGACTTTGGTAGATATTGTGAGAAAGAAAAAAACATTAATTGTTTTCAGACCAATGTCAGCGGACAAAACAGTTTTGAAATAATTCCAATCCTTTTTTAATCATAAAAACCACAGTAAGTTTACTGTGGTTTTGTTTTGGAATTAAAGAATCTCCACTTCTTCAGGAATTACAAAAAGAATCGTACAACCTTGTTCAGACTTTACTGAATGTTTAAAATTGGGTGGAGTATACAGATAATCTCCTTTTTCAAGTTGGGCTCCTGCAATAGTAGCATCACCTTCCATAATAAAAAGTTCCTCTCCGGCAGGATGATTGTGATAAGGATAGCTGGCTCCCGGTTCAAATTTTAAAAGAATGCTGGTAGAACGGTTTTTCTCCGGATCGAATTTTAAAGATTTTACAAAAATACCTTCATAATGAATTCCTTTTTCAATTAAAGGTTGCCATTCTTTTTGTTCTGTTTTTACGATGTAATCGTGGATGTTGGTGTTCATGATATATAAATTTTAATTGTTATTGTTGTAAAAATTGGTCTAAACTCCATTGATAACGGGAGAAAGTACTCAGGAGAAATGCTCCGGCGCAGAATACAAAAACAGAATAATCTAAAGGCTCTTTAATGCCAAAAGAAATACTCATCGCAACCGCAAAAAATAAAGTAAGAATAGAGGCGCACCGTGCAGTTCCTTTTACCAGATAACCTACAAGAAGCAGAATACCGATTGATAATTCAGCAGCTGTAGACAATACGGCTATTATGGAAGCCCATGACTGCGGTAAAAATGAATTTGTTTCAGCGGTATAGTCCACAAACTTTTTCCAGCCTGAAGATTGCGCTCCCCAAAGATTCAGCCTGCTTGCTACGGCTGATAAAAATCCGAATGCCAGAGCTATCCTCAATAAAAAAACGGCGGTGTCCTGTTGCGTTTTCATACTTATAATTTTTAGGTCTTAATTACAGTACAAAGTTCAGGGAAAACCATTGTCTAAAGAATAGACAATTCCGGGAAAAGCATATAATATTTAATGCAGGAAGAGGAGGGAAGAGAGGAGTTGGAAGCGGGAAGTGATGATAAGGCTGTATATTTTTTGTTGCCTGGCTTCTTTTAGATTTCCTTTACTGCCTTTTGATAATCTTTAGGAGAACGTGAAGTATGCTTTTTAAAGAAATTTGAAAAGTAGAAAGGATCATTGAAGCCCAGCTGATAAGCAATTTCCTTTACCGATAGTTTTTCATACAGTAAAAGTCTTTTCGCTTCAGAAATAATAAGGCTGTAGATAACATTCTGAGCAGTTTTGCTTGTGTGGAGTTTTGAAACTTCATTCAGTTTGGCTTCAGTAGTTCCAAGGAGATCAGCAAAATGAGAGACCTGATAATTGTTTTTGAAATTCTTTCTGACACTTTCAAGGAATTTTAAGAATAAAGCATCCGGTTTCCAGATTTCATCACCGTTGGCAATTTTACTGCGGTTGATTTCTACCAACAGCAATTCTACCAGAGAATGTGTAGAAATCAGATATTGGTAAGGCTGCTCCAGAATTTCTTTTTCAATGGTATTCAGTGTTTCAGAGAAAAATGAAGGATTATGAACGGTGATTATCTCATTCATTCCAAAATGACAAAAAAGCCCGTTGTGAAAAATAAGTTCAATATCACTATCACTTTTAGAGAAGAAGTCCAGAGTAAATTCCAATGCAGTAAGTTCTCCTTCAACTGTTTTTAACTGATGAAACTGTCCTGAAGTAATTGTTACGGCCTGATTGGGTTTCAGGATAAAAATATTTTCGTCAATCAAAATTTCAGCGCTCCCATGATGACACCAAAATAGCGTGTATCTGATGACGCGTCTTGGCTCAGGATGCCCTGACTGATGAGAATATTTTTTTATTTCAATCATCTTTAAACTTATTTAAGAATTGAAGATTCCATTTTTTTATACTATATCAGAAATCCAATTTATCATTGACTAAATTACAAAATGTTTAACTAAATTCATTGGTCCCAAAGTTATATGTCAAAGAAAAATACCTAAATTCGTATAGGTTTAAACAAAAATTCAAAAATGAAATACTCTAAAATTATTATCGTTGTTGCGCTGTTTTTATTTCAGTTAGGAGCAGCACAGGAAAAAGCAGATGTTGTATTAAATAAAGCTTTCACGGAGGCTAAAACAGGGAAGAAAAATGTTTTACTGGTATTCCATGCTTCATGGTGTAAATGGTGCAAGATGATGGAAAAAAACATGGATCTTCCTGAAGCTAAACCTATTTTTGATAAAAGATTTGTCACTGCTTATGTGGATGTTCAGGAAAGAGGAGATAAAAAAAGTCTTGAAAACCCTGGCGGACAGGAACTGATGAATAAATATAAAGGGGAAAATGCCGGACTTCCTTTCTGGCTGATTCTAAATCCAAAAGGAGAAGTACTGGCAGATTCTTTTGATGCAAAAGGAGAAAACCTGGGATCACCGGCCACACCGGAAGAAGTAACTGCTTTTATTGCTAAGCTGGAGAAATCCTCAAAACTGAGTAAAGAAGAATCACAGATCATAGAAAAGGTATTTGTAAAGAAATAATCCTTTAAAATATAAAAATCCCTCCAATAAGTTCATTGGAGGGATTTTTATTATATCATCGGCTGATTAAAACTTCTTATAATAATATTCAATATTACTCCATAAAACCTGATCATCAGATTTTGTCATATCGGATGGAGTGGTAAAAAGATTTCCAAACATATTTTCATATTGAGAAGTACCGAAAGAGGTATTCTGAACAATAGTCAATCCGTCACCCTTATTTCTGGATTCACGTTTCATATATTGTAATGTTCTTTTCAAAGTAAACGTAGCATTCTCTTTATTAAAGTCACCTATATAATCCGGCTTACCGCTGTTATCATTAACAAGTACCGAATCATTGACGATTTTAATAGTGTACGTGATATCAGCTGAGTTTCCGGCAATTAATTGTATAGATTTTTTTTTCAGATCGAGAACTATTTTCTTCCAGGCCGGTTCCTTATACATGCTCCAGTATTTGCTCAGATAAGATTCATCAGGATTAGATTTACTTCCAAATGATCCTGTATAAAGAGTGGTTCCTTTTACTGCATAGCTTTTGAATTCAAATTGATACATTTCTTTATCAATTGGCTTCGGATCATCAATGGTGTTGTCATTATTTCCACATGAGATCAACGATAGGCATATCATTGCTGCATAAAAAGGGTACTTCATTGTTATTATTTTTGCAAAAATAGGAGTTTTACACGTATGAGGTGAAATAGAAGAAGGTGTGATTTGTCAGTAACAGAAAGAAAAAGCAAAAAGACGAATTCATTTATTTGTCTTTTTGCTTTTTGTTTTACATGTTATTTTCCAAAATATATCATATCCTGCTTCTGCTGTTCATTATAAATGATCTGGAAGCTTACAGGCATATATTGATAAAGGAGTTTCCAGTGTTGAATTTTTGCGTGTTTCTTGAAACTTTCAAAAGATCTTACAAACAGGTTTTCAATCATGGTTCTTACATAAGAATCCCCGTTTTTATAGATTGAGTCCATCAGTTTAAGATGATGGGCAATAATACTGATTTTAGATTCCTGTAAAAGCTTCTTCAGATAATTCACGGTAGCCTGCATGATTCCAGCGAAATTGTCCTGAACAGACAACTGTGTGATTTCATTGCGAAGTGGCGGATAGAAAAATTTTAAGTATTCAACAGCTATTTTTTGATTAATAGTTTGCATTTGTACTTTCATCATAATTAAGATTTTTCAAACACTTTGTATTGCAGCGAAATGTATACCAAAATTTAAAGGCAGGCTGCAAAAATAAATACAGATACTATCACAGCGATGTGAGTGAGCAATATCTCTGTATTGTGTCTGTTAGTCGTGGTTTTCCAGGTTTTCCAGTCTGAAATCTTTCTTATTTTATTTTTCATAATCTATTGATTGTGAGTTATTTTTAATTTTGTTTAATTTAAACACTTTGTAATGAAACGGATAAAAAATGTAATAAAACCTTTATATGCCGTGACTGTAAATTTGTCTTGAATATTCCTTCTGAAGGTTGGTAGAAATGTGACTAAAAATCACTTTTTTGTATTCCTCGGTGCAGAAAGCGGTACAATTGTCCAGAGAATAGATGAAAGTAGTCTCAATAGCATTTTTTAATACCGTATCTCCGTCAGTGTAGATTTTGTCCATTTTTTGTAAACTTCTGAACAACAGATTTCTGTCATTCTGACGGATCATATTTTTAATACGTTCTGTAAAAGTGCGGATGATGCTGTATGAATTTTGAATTTTAATTTCTTTCACTTCTTGTTCAAAATCAGGAACCACGTCTGTGATTTCCTTTACGGCTTGTAGATAATTCATAATATTATATTTTAATGGTGATTCTGTTCCAGCATTCTGATGATGGCGCCAAAGATGAAAATGGTTAAAAAAGCAAGAAAGAGCAGGTGATAGGGCTTCAGCCACTTTGGCGTTTCAGGTCCTCTGCTTTTTAATCTTCTCAGCTTGTCGAGTCTGTTTAAAGTCTTTAAGTCCATTTTTCTATGTTTTCAAATCATGATGCCAATGGTATTCCGTTGAAAATAAATTTGATTTAAAATATTGATAAATAGTGTTTTATGATTTTTAAGCTTGGTTTTTAAGATAAAAAAGCATGTCAAAATGATAAGCGTTTTATCAATTTGGAAAAATAAAAGACAAAAATTTCTCCTAACAAGTCTATTTCAACAAACGACTGAGAATTCCCCTCCTTTGGAGGGGTGGCGAAAATTCAAAGAATTTTTGACGGGGTGGTCAAAACTCAGCACTCTGACATTTTTTAAGTTTCGCAGAAAGAATAAGAATGAATATCTTTGCAGTCCAAATATTCAGAAAAATGTTTTCAAAAATAATAGTACACAGAGTAGGAAATAAGATCAATGGAGATTCCCTGACACTTTCCCAGGAGGAATTGAAACTGGAAGAAGGAATGGCAGAAATGCTTGAAGATTACTTTTTAGGATCTTTTAAATCAGAAGAAACTTTTCACTTTTACAGTGACACTTATCTGGTGAATAATCCGGTTTACAGCGCGGTATCAGAAATTTTTGATGACAAAGCCAAGTTCATCTGGGAGTCTGAAAACATTGCAAAACACCTTTTTGAAGCAGCTGAAAACCCAAGAGTTCAGAGTGGAGAACTTTTCATTGTACTTTTTGAAGATGAAAGTGACCGCCCTGATAAAGTGGATAAAATCGGGATCTTCAAAACTGAGAAGAGAGAATCTTTCCTGAAAATTACACCTTCAGAAGAAACATTTGATATTGAAAAAGATCAGGGAATCGGGCTGTCTAAAATTGATAAAGCTGCTTTGATCTACAACAACAATAAAGAAACCGGATATGTACTTTCTGTAGTTGATAACAACAAAAACGGGGATATGTACTACTGGTTTGAAGATTTCCTTAAAGTGAAACAGCGTGATGATGAATATTTCCACACGCAGGAAGCTTTGATGGTCTATAAAGATTATATTACAAAACAGCTTCCTCAGGAATTTGAAGTTTCCAAAGCAGATCAGGCAGATTTCCTGAATAAATCAATTAATTTCTTTAAAGAAAAAGAAGAATTTAAGCTGGATGAATTTGCAAATGAGGTATTGGGAGACGAACACGTGATTGAAAGCTTCGTAAACTTTAAAACAGATTACGAGCAGGATATGCAGGTGAATATTGCTGAAGAATTCCCAATCAGTGAAGCTGCGGTAAAAAAAACTCAGAGACACTTTAAAAGTATTATTAAGCTAGATAAAAATTTCCACATTTACATCCATGGAGACCGACAAAAAATCGAAACGGGTGAAGATGATAAAGGAAAATATTACAGACTTTATTTTGAAAAAGAGGTGTAAAAAAGATGTCTCCCGTTCCATAATAATATCATAACTTTATTGCTGATTACAAAATAGCAGCTATGAAATTTATGATCATTTTCTGGGGGATTTTTCTCTTTTTTTTCTGCGTTCCTTTTCCGATTTTCATTTATATGATAAGTGAGGAACTGGCGACAGAACCGAGAAATTCATTAGCTGTGAGCTATGGGTATCTCGGTTTTTCTTTGCTTATATGGCTATATGTTATTGCCTTCTTTATCAATATCCTTTTTATAAAAACCTTTAAGGAGAAGAATACGATTCAATCCATACTGCGGAACGGAATTCCCAGAGAAGCAAAAATCATCAGCTATAAACTCCTGAAGTATATTCCGAAAACCAATATGAATATCATTCAGATTGTTCTTTCATTTCCTAATCTCAGAGATACATTGATTGAGCATGAAATGATGTTTCACGATTCTAAACCACATGAAAAAAGATTTGAGGCCGGAAATAAGGTGAAAGTACTGCTTAATCCCAAAGTTTCACAGGAACCTTACTTTATTTTAAGTGATCAGAAAGTGGGTTTCAATACCTCTGGAATCGTTTTAAGAATTGTGTTTGTTGTATTGATGATTGCTTACATCGTTGGACTTTACTATTACTTCTATATGCGGGAATCTTTTGATTTTGGCTGGAGATTCCTGACCTTCATGCACCCGATTATTTTCAGTGGTGTCATAACGCTTATTTATATATTGGTTTTTCAGTTGCTGATCAGCAAGCTTTTTAAAAATAAAAAAGAAGAACAAATCCTTTTTTCAGGAAGAAATGCTGAAGCCAATATTATCAGTGTAAGTCAGACAGGACTTCTTGTAAATGATCAGCCACAAATTATGTTTCAGGTGAGTTTTAAAGACTTCAGAGGCACTGAACATACTGCAGTCTACAAGAAAATTGTCAGCCTTTTGAATCTCTCTTCTGTCCCTAAATACGGAACTATTGAAATTATGTATGATGAGAATGATCCGAAGAAAATTATGATTCCTAAAGGATTTTAGGGCAAAATGAAGGATGTAAAAGTGGAGAAGGATAATGATGTATCGAATTAATTATTTAACATAAATAAAAATAACAAAAAGCATTTTTTAATAAATGCTTTTTTATTTAAGTAATATGATAAAACCAATTCAATTTTATACGAAAAATTTTTAAGTGAAAAATATGTTTTTTTCAGAAAACCAACGGATTAACATAATAAAAAATATCTTATAGATATGAGTTAGCTGTATATATTTGAGACCTGATTAAAAAACATATTTTATGAAAAAAATGAAAAAAATGACTCGTGAAGACCTTAAAATGGTAAGTGGTGGTCAAGTTTGGTATACTGAAACTTCTTGTGGGGTACAAGCTACAACTACTCAAGATTGGACAGCAGAGCAAGCAAATGCTTGGGCTGCAGCTCTTGAAACAAATTATTGTAAGCCAGCTACTCACTATGGACCGAGTAAAAACCTAGCCTGATTAATGTAAATTGATGCACTTATAGTGAAATTAAAACTATAAGTGTAATTTTATAATGAAAAACATCCCTTATGCATTACCATAAAAAATTACTACAATTATTCATTTTATTTTATGGTGTTTTATTATATGCACAATCATATAAACAGGATACTTTGCGTGGTGAATTTACTTATCTGTTAAAAGCTAAATTCGATACACGAACTGATAATAAACATGAAGAATTATTTTCATTACAAATAGGTGATAATCGTGCATTTTTTGCGAGTGTTACATCGCTGAAAGGAGATTCAGTAATGGCGACTTCAGGAACAACAACAAAGAATGCTGATGGAAGTATAACTCTTGGCTGGAAAACGGGGGTTGCGATTCCAAAAACGAGTTTTAACTTTACAATTATACAATCAGCTGAAGATATACAGTATTTTGATTCTGCTTTCATGTCATTACTTATGTATAAAGAACCTGTAATAAAGAATTGGAAGCTTATGAATGAAACTAAGGTAATTAATACAATTATTTGTAAGAAGGCAGAAGTTACTTTTAAAGGGCGTCACTGGATTGCATGGTATTCTCCTGAAATTCAGTTGCCTTACGGTCCGATGAAATTTAGTGGATTACCAGGATTAATTATTAAAATAGCAGATGATAGAGGTGATTATGATTTTGAACTCGTAAAATCTGTACCTACTTCTAAATTGAAAGGTAAATTAGTTAGTATTAAGAAAAGTAGATATATTGGAGCTACAGAAACTACACAAGCGAAGTTGAAACAGACGCAAAGAAATATTCAAGCTAATGTCACTGGTGTACTTGCAAGTTATGAAACAACTATTATACAAGGGCAGGAAATAATAAGACAAAGACAAAAAGAAAGAGAAGAAAATAAAAAATACGAAAACCCACTAGAATTAGAAAAAGATTAGTCATTACTAATCTTTTTTCATTTGCTAATATCTATTCATCTTTTTTCCCTTATTCACTATCTTTGTCTCCTTAGCTGAATCCTATGAAAACAACAATTGTCGATCTGACAAAACCCATCCAATACAATGCAGGTGACCCTTGGTTCATGAGGGTGAAAATCAAACATAAAGCACACAGGAAATCACATTGGCTGATTCGGTTGGCACTAAGACTTCCAGCGAGGCTTTTTCCTAAAAACTGGACGGGCTGGGCAGATGACACGATCAAAAATATGGGACTTCATGCTACCACTCATATTGATGCTCCATGGCATTATGGACCTGTCGTGGAAGGAAAACCTGCAAAAACCATTGATCAGATTCCGTTAGAATGGTGTTATGGGGATGGAATTGTGATTGATTGCACCCATAAAGAAGACTTTGTGGCCATCACTGTAGATGATCTTAAAAAAGATCTGGATAAAAACGGAATTACCATACAGGAAGGAAATATTGTTTTGATCAGAACCGATCGTGACAAAATGATGGGAACCTCAGATTTTGTAGAAAAAGGCACGGGAATGAGCAAAGAAGCTACAGAATGGCTGATTGATCAGGGTGTGAAAGTAATGGGAATTGATCAGTGGGGTTGGGATCTTCCTCTGAAATATATGGCTCAGAAGGCCAAAGAACTCAATGATCCGGAATTCTTCTGGGAAGGTCACCGCGTAGGTATTGAAAAAGAATATCTACACATCGAACAGCTTACAAACCTCAGTGCATTACCTCCATCCGGATTTAAAATCTGCGTATTTCCGCTAAAAATTGTAGGCGGGTCTGCAGCTCCGGTAAGGGTAGTGGCCATGATGAACGAATAAAAGTAAATCAAAAAAAGAAAGAGCAAACCTGCATGGCAGATTTACCCTTTCAAACATGATCATTTTTAGCGTTCTTCTTTATTGATTTAAGTTTTTTTCCTGAAAAATAAAGCTCTGCTATACTCAAAATTCATTCTGGCGATATTGAGTACGGAAATTCCTTGTGGGCATTCCACTTTGCAGGCTTCTGTATTGGAGCAGTGCCCGAATAATTCGGTGTCCATCTGAGCTACCATGTCCAGAACCCTTTTGCTTCGTTCTTCTTTCCCTTGAGGAAGAAGGGCCATATGGGTGATTTTTGCTGAGGTAAATAATGCTGCACTTCCGTTTTTACACGTAGCAACACAAGCTCCGCATCCGATACACGCTGCAGAATCAAAAGCTTCCTCAGCCGTTTGATGAGTCACCGGAATGGCTGTAGCATCAGGAGCCTGGCCTGTGTTTACCGATACAAAACCTCCTGAAGATATAATTCTGTCAAAGGCAGATCGGTCTACTTTTAAATCTTTCTTCACAGGAAAAGCCTCAGCACGGAAAGGTTCTATCAGAATGGTTTCCCCATCTTTAAAAGACCGTAAATGAAGCTGGCAGGTGGTTGTATTTTTCAATGGACCATGGGCAATACCATTAATCATCATTCCACATTGTCCGCAGATTCCTTCACGGCAGTCGTGATCAAATTCTACAGGCTCGTCACCTTCTATGATCAGTTTCTCGTTCAGAGTATCCAGCATTTCTAAGAAAGACATATGGGAATTCAATCCTTTCAGGTCGTAGCCTACCAGCTTTCCTTCACTTTTTCTGTCTTTCTGTCTCCATATCTTAAGATGTAAATCCATAATTTTCTGTTTTTTATTTGTAACTTCTTACCGTTGGCTGAATTTCTTCGAAGGTTAATGGCTCCTTTATCAGCTCAGGTTCTTCATTTTCACCAGCCCATGCCCATGCAGAAATAAACTGGTATTCAGCATCATTTCTCATCGCTTCTCCATCCGGAGTCTGGAATTCTTCTCTGAAATGAGCCCCACAGGATTCATTACGGGTTAAGGCATCATAGCACATCAGTTCCCCGATTTCAAAATAATCGGCAACACGTCCTGCTTTTTCCAGTTCGGTATTCATTTGATCTCCCTGTCCGGAAACCCTTACATCCTTATAAAATTCCTCTTTTAGTTTTTTAATTTCCTGAATGGCATATTTCAGACCTTCTTCATTTCTGGCCAGTCCGCAATAATCATACAGGAGTTTTCCTAATGTTTTGTGGAAATAATCAACGGTTTTAGTTCCTTTGATATTGATGAAATCTGTGATCTGTTCTTTAACAGCTTTCTCAGCCTGTTCAAATTCCACTGTATCCGATGAAATTTTTCCGGTGTGAATTTCATCTGCCAGATAATTGGCAATGGTGTAAGGAGCAATGAAATAACCGTCTACAGAGGCTTGAAGAAGAGAGTTGGCTCCCAATCTGTTCGCTCCATGGTCTGCAAAATTAGCTTCACCTAAAGCAAACAATCCCGGAACGGTAGTCATTAACTCATAATCTACCCAAAGGCCACCCATTGAAAAATGGGCAGATGGAGAGATCATCATGGGTTCTTTATAGGCATCGTATCCCGTTATTTTAAGATACATATCAAATAAATTTCCATATTTCTCTTTGATCTTATCTTTTCCCTGTTCCTGTATCGCTTTTGAAAAATCAAGATACACCGCATTTTTCAAAGGTCCGATTCCGAAACCTGCATCAATTCTTTCCTTCGCAGCACGGGAAGAAATATCTCTCGGAGCAAGATTCCCGAAGGCAGGATATCTTCTTTCAAGGTAATAATCTCTTTCATTTTCAGGAATGTCATTCGGAGGTCTGTTTTCACCTTCTTTCAACGGAACCCAGATTCGTCCGTCATTACGTAATGATTCAGACATTAAGGTCAGTTTAGACTGATAATCTCCGGATTGGGGAAGAGAAGTGGGGTGTACCTGAATCCAGCTTGGAGAAGCCATTAAAGCGCCTTTTTTATGCGCTCTCCAGATTGCAGAGCCATTGCATCCCATAGCAAGGGTAGACAGATAATAGATTTTTCCGTAACCTCCCGTTGCCAATACTACAGCATGGGCTGCATGTCTTTCAATGTCTCCTGTGTCTAAATTCCTTACGATGATCCCTCTGGCTTTACCGTCAACGGTGACCAGATCAAGCATTTCATGTCTGGAAAACAATTGTACAGAGCCTTTTCCAACCTGTCTCATCAATGCCTGATAAGCTCCCAGAAGAAGCTGTTGTCCCGTTTGTCCTCTGGCATAGAAAGTACGGCTTACCTGAACCCCTCCGAAAGATCGGTTATTCAGATATCCTCCATATTCACGTCCAAAAGGAACTCCTTGAGCTACAGCCTGATCAATGAGGTTCAGAGAACATTCTGCCATCCGGTATACATTAGCCTCTCGGGCTCTGAAATCTCCTCCTTTCAGTGTATCTACAAACATTCTGTACACACTGTCACCATCATTTTTATAATTTTTTGCAGCATTTACACCTCCTTGAGCTGCTACAGAGTGTGCTCTTCTCGGGCTGTCCTGAAAACAGAATGATTTGACATTGTATCCCATTTCTCCCAAAGAGGCGGCAATAGAACTTCCCGCAAGTCCTGTTCCTACAACAATCACATCCAGTTTTTTACGGTTGGCAGGGTTGACGAGCCTTGCTTTCTTTTTATAATTTTCCCATTTATGTTCCAATGGGCCTTGTGGTATTTTTGAATCTAAAATCATGACCGTTCTGTTTAATGATAAGTAAAGAATACATACACCGGCATCAATGCAAAACCTACACAGATGATGATTGAATAGGCAATTCCGATCGTTTTGAACCATTGTACAAACTTAGGATGATAGAGGCCCAGAGTTCTTACAGCACTGTATATCCCATGGATCAGGTGATAACATAAGGCAATCATGGACAGTACATAAATAATGACATACCACCATTCTTTGAATACCGTTACTACTAAAATATAGAGATCTTTATTTCCGTTCTCATCCAAAGGCGGATTTCCAAATTTGTAGATATACCAGAAGTTCTGGAAATGGATTACCAAAAAGATCAGGATTAATGTTCCGAGGATTCCCATATTTCGGGAAGCCCATGTACTGGCTCTTCCACGTCTGTCCGACTGATAACCGCCACCGGACTTTCTGTTTTTTAATGTAATAATCAGCCCATCTACAGCATGCAGAATAATACTGGCATACAAAACGTAAGAAACTATTTTGATAATAATATTTCCTGATAAAAAATGTGAGTATGCATTAAACTGCAGGTGCGCCTGTTCTTGTGGCAGAAAAAGCTGAAGATTTCCAAGGAAATGAATCAACAGGAAGAATCCCAGAAAGAGTCCTGTAAGGCACATCAGCATTTTTCTTGACAATGTTGATAACATATTTTTGATTTAAAAATTAATAATATCCTAAGACTTTCATCCACAATCCTCCTACAACCATATAGATGATCAATAGAACGATTCCTATCTCAAGACCTCTGAGCCACCATGCTTTCAGGTCTACATATCCGCTTCCGAAGAATACCGGAGCAGGACCGTGTCCGTAATGGGTAAGTACACCATAAATAGAACCCATGAAACCTAGCATCATCGCCAGCAGCATAGGAGGAATTCCTAAAGAAACACCTACACCCAGTAATGCTGCATACATAGCCGCTACGTGAGCGGTTGCACTCGCAAAAATATAGTGGCTGAAGAAATAGACAACAATAATTACCGGGAAGGCTACCTGCCAGCTCAGACCTCCGATCTGAACTTTGATAAGGTTACTGAACCAGCCAATGAAGCCGAGTTCATTCAGAGAACTAGCCATCATTACCAGTACAGCGAACCAGACGATGGTGTCCCAAGCTCCTTTTTCCCCCTTCACATCTTCCCAGGTTAATACTGAGGTCAATAACAATAAAGTTAATCCAATGAAAGCTGTAGTTGTAGCGTCAATAGAAAGCGCTCCGCCGAATATCCAAAGGGCTAACAGAATAAAGAATGCTAACAGCATCAGCCATTCGTTTCTGGAAATAGGTCCCATTTCTTTTAATTTCTGAGCGGCCATTTTCGGAGCATCTCCTGTTTTTTTCAATTCAGGCGGATATAATTTGTACAGTACCAAAGGAACGACAAAGAATGCTACTGCTCCCGGAA
Source organism: Chryseobacterium indologenes (assembly GCF_018362995.1). Classification (NCBI taxonomy): domain Bacteria; kingdom Pseudomonadati; phylum Bacteroidota; class Flavobacteriia; order Flavobacteriales; family Weeksellaceae; genus Chryseobacterium; species Chryseobacterium indologenes. Next base: position 2,226,921 of record NZ_CP074372.1, on the reverse strand, counting down.
TGAAACCTGCTGCAGCCCATGACATCCAGGTAATATCAATACCAAGGTTAGCTGCAAATTTCTGACACATCGGGTTACTTGCTGTCCCGGTAAGGAACATAGAAGACGCGATGAGGTTCATATAATAGCTGTTCAACGTTAAGAATGAACCTAATTTTCTATGGGTTTCCGGTTTTTCAGGAACGGAATCAAAGCTTATCGCCATAGATTTCATGATAGGATAGATAATCCCACCACCTCTTGCGGTATTACTTGGAATAGCAGGAGCAAGGCAAACATCGGCAAGTCCTAATCCGTAAGCCAAACCCAATGAACTTTTACCAAAAACTCTGATGAATAGAAAGGCAATACGGTTTCCAAGTCCTGTTTTGATAAATCCTCTGGCGATAAAGAATGAGATCCCGATCAGCCAGATTACTTTGTCTCCAAACCCGGAAAGCGCTTTTGTAATAGATTTTCCTGCATCTCCGGGAGCAACCACCTGTGTAAGTGCTGTAAAACCAATGGCCATCATACACATTGTACCCATTGGAGCCGCTTTAAGAATGATTCCTAAAATGGTTGCCGCAAAGATGGCAAACAAATGCCAGGCATTTTCAGCAACTCCCTCCGGAGCAGGAATGAACCATATGATCAACGCAACAACAAATGTAATCGCTACGTTTCTGATATTTATTTCTTTCATGATACTAACTATTTAATCGGTTAAAATCTACTCTGTACCTGGACAATGAATAGATTGTTATTGTATTGTGAAGTGTTTTCCACCTGATATTTGTAGCGGTCGAACTGAACCCCAAGCTGAATCCTTGCCCCATAATTTTTCAGAAATTCAAGTCCGAACATTGGAGTAATCGTTTGTCTTGGGTTGGATGCCATTCTAAAATTCGTGTCAAGGTATTCGTACCGGCATGATAGCTCAAAGGCGCTCAGGTTTTTGTGATTGATTTCATATCTTAAATTCGGAAGGAAATAAGCTCCCCGGATCAGATATTGGTCAGGATTATCAGGACGTAATTCAGGTGCGATGGAATTGTATAGAACATGGTTGGTTGCCTGTTTGGCTTCCAGCTGCATATCAAGGCTCCATTTTGGGTCAAACTGGATCAGTGAACTCAGATCGATTCCCAAAGCATATACTTTTTTACTGAATACTTCTCCGGTACCTCCATTCAGACCTACATTGAAGTGATATTTTTTTGATAATCCGAAAACAAGACGGGTAGAATACTGCTTTCCATTATCATTATCGTTGATCTGGTTTTTCCCATTTCCGTTGACTACCGAAACAGCATATTGGAAGGGGATTTCTCCCAACTGAAGCTGTCCTGTGGCAGACATCCCAATCTGGAAGCTCGTCCAGCCCAGTTTTCCGAATTCCGTATACTGATTAGACCAGTCTAAAGATTTAATAATATCAATAGGGTAGGTTTCTTCAATACCAAACCAAGGTCTGAACTGTCCTACGGTAATTGCTAATTTCGGATTGAAAGTGTACTTCAGATAAGCATTTTCAAGAACTCTGCTTTTAGGATCATTTTTAAAATCGGCAAGATTGGCCAGAACAACAACTTCTGTACGTTTGCTGATCTGTGCACGGACCTGAACCCTCATATATTTGAGCATGAAATTATTATCCGTCCCTGAACCATCCGTGTGATGAAGTCCGTTGACATCTACATCTTTGCTCATCCCTACGAGATAACGTGCCTGAAAAAGGCCTTTGATCTGCAGCTGCGGATATTTTACATTGTCTTCTTCCTGTGGAGGAGAGGTGGTCTTCAGAGAATCCTGATTTTGTGCATACGCTGATAACCCGCAGACCAGCATGCACAGGATCAGGCTTTTCTTTTTAATTGAAAAAAAGGCCATATCTATTTTTGTTTTTTTGTTGTAAACTTTACTTTACCACAAGTATCTTTTATGCGCTTGAATGAAAGAAAAGTGTTTTTAACCACCCCGTCAAATCTTTAATTTGACACCCCTTCAGGGGAGGGGAATGGTCAAATATTCAATCATAGTTCGTTGATACTTAGTTTTTTTATCTGTAGGGGCAGATTTTTACTTAAGCATAAGTGGTTTGTGGTGAAATATCTATTTTAATCCTAAGAATGCGAACGGTGCAGATTCTTTAAAATTTGCATTGGATTTACCGTTGTAAGTGTTGTTATTACTAAGATCCAGTTTCATTACTTTTCCCTTAGAGCTTAGGTCGAAATCTTTAAGATCTACCCAAAAAGTATTCGGTGTGAAAACCGTTTCAAAATAATACACCAGGTTTTTCTGATCAGAAACAGAACGCCATCTTGTGGATGAAATATTAGGTTCCGTTGCTGAAGTGATTCCGTAAGGCACTGAACAGTTTCTGATGACACTGAAAACACTTGCTATAGCTGTACGGGTATCAGCAGTCTGCGGTATTGCATTTATGTAGTAAGAAGCTCTTACGAAGCGGTCTGCAGCACGGTTGGTTCCCGGAAGCATTACTGTTCCCGGAATTCCTTTCCAGTAATTGTTAAGAGCCAGCTGTTCTTCAAAAACTGGAGAATTGGTCATTACCGTATAAGACGGATCATGATGAATAATCAGTTTGCCGTCAATATATTCAAATACCGCATTGTCTCCTGAAGCATCGGAAATGGAAAGATGAACTGTAGTAAATCTTTCTGTTCCCGGAATATAATCACTTACAATAACGAAGGGCTCTTTTCGTGAAAATTCTACTGCTTCTTTTACGGTGGCGAAATTATCGAGATAATATTGTGCCCATAATGAAATGGCAATTCCCTTTTTACTTCCTTTTCCATCGAACTTCGGGTACTGGGATTCTCCTAACCAAAGAAGGTTGGCAACCAGTCCTTTCTCATTCATTCCGTCTGCTGATGCAATATCCCAGGAAGAACTGATTAAGCTTCCGTATTTGGAATTCCATTTTACAGATTTAGAGCCTACCAGTCCGTTGCGATCTATCCCTTTTGGGAAAACCCACAGGTTGGCCGGAATTTCATCACGCCAGTCCATAGAACGGGCTGTAATAACGGTATTCTGTGGTCCTTTGTAAACCACTCTTGTACATGCTTCTGATGGATTCCATAATCCTATAGATAGGACCAGAGAAAATAAAATTAATGGGAACTTTTTCATAATAGTATTATTTGAATTTAAATTTTATATTGAATTTATTGTGAATAATTCAATGAATTTTTATCATATTCATTATTTGGTGATATAAATTTAGATAAATTTGTTTAAATAAAATAATTATTTAGGTTAATAATGAGTAATTCATGTTATGAATCATAGTTAAAGCATAATAATTGGATTATTGTATACTTTTTTGTATATTTTAGAGATATGATAGTAAAAGTGGGTAAAAATGAAGAATGTTTTAATACTTTTTTCGACCTTTTCTTTAGCTGATTTTTCCCATGATTGCCTGATAGACTGAAGTTTAAAATTAGGTACCACAAAATAGAAAGTCTGTTCCAAAAAACGCTATATTTGATAGTTAGACTGAAAAGATATATGAATTTTATAGAATGCCATGAAGAACCTATCCATATTCCGGGTTCTATACAAAGTTTTGGTTATTTGATTGGCATTGATGCAGAGTCCCATACCATTACTTTTTTTAGCAGGAATATTTCGGATATATTTGATATCGGGAGTTCTCATGAACTATTCGGAAGAAAGCTTATTGACTTTCCGGGCAGTTTTCAAAGCATTATTGATTCAGAAATCTATACCTCACTGGATAAGTTTACCAGAAGAAAGAATGAAACTTATTTTGATAAAATTTTTATTGGTGATACAGAGTATCATTTTTCTGTTTTCAGAAGTGAGCTTTACATCTTTATGGAGTTTGAAAAGGTTCTGATTAATCCAAATAAACGGATTTCGAATAAGTACGATAACTTTTATATCATCGATAATGAAAAGGAGCTCTGGAATCATCTTCTGGAAACCCTGTCGAAGGTAGTGAACTACGATCGTATGATGGTCTACAAATTTATGATGGATGGTTCAGGAAAAGTAATTGCCGAGAAGAAAAATGAGAATATGGAAAGTTTTCTGGGACTTCATTATCCGGAATCTGATATTCCCAAACAGGCACGTGATCTTTATCTGAAAAAAAGAAAAAGAATCTTCAGCAATGTATATGCGGATACGGTTCCTATTTTAAGCAAAAGTCCTGAAAATATCGATCTTACTTTCTCTGCTTCCAGAGGAATGTCGCCTGTTCATGGGCAGTATCTTAAAAATTCAGGAGTGGCTTCCAGCTTCAGTGTTTCGATTATTATTGATGATCATCTTTGGGGATTGGTAACCTGCCAGAATGTAGAACCAAAGCATATTGACCTTGAGGACAGGGTACAGGCAGGAATTTTCACAGCTCTGGCTGCTAATGCCTATTCATCTTTTAAATCCAAGAGCGAGCTGAACTACCGTTTGGAACTGAATGAGAAAGTATCTCAGCTTAAAACGGAGTTTTTAAAACATAACAATCTGTTCGACTCTCTTATTGAGTGTAAGACGGAAATCAGAAACTTACCGGAGGCTGATGGCCTTGCTATTGTGTCAGATGAGAACATTATAACAGATGGTAAAACTCCCAATCCGGAAAGTATCAGAAGAATTGTACAATGGGCGCAGGAGAATACGAATGAAAAAATCTACGTGAGCCGCAACTTTCTCAAAGAACATGGTGATAAACTGGATTTGTCTGAAGATGTAGCAGGAATCGTTATTTATTTTATCGAAAGGGATAAAAACGAAATGTTGATCTGGTTCAGGAAAGAGTTTGACGAACACATCAACTGGGCCGGAAATCCTGAGAAAAAGATAGAAGTCTTTTCTCAAAACGGAGAGGAAAAGCAGATGATATCGCCGAGAACTTCCTTCCGTATTTTTACAGAAAATATCAAAGGGAATTCTAAAAGATGGAATTCCAGAAATGTAAGTGCCGTACAGGCTGTAAGAGATTTGATTTTAGAAACCTCTCACAAAAATTATAACGCCATCAAAAGGCTTAATGATGAGCTGAAAAAAGTAAATGACGAACTTGACAGTTTTTCTTATACGATTTCGCACGACCTTGGAACACCTCTTACGGTAATGAAACTGAATGCTCAAATGCTTTTGGGAAATCTTACCGATGATTCTGTAAAAAGCAAAACCAAGATCAATACGATTATTGAGGAAATAGATAATATGGCTGAAATGATGCATGATGTACTGCAGCTCAGCCGTGCGAAACATAGTGAAATACAGCTTGAAAACCTGAAAACGGCTCACACTATTGAGAAAATATCTCAAAATGCCAAGATGACCTATGGCAGTCCGAACAGTGAAATTATCATTAAGGAATGCCCGGATGTACTGGCTGATAAAACTATGCTTCATCAGGTTTTCCTGAATATCATCAATAATGCTGTGAAATATTCTTCTCACAAAGATCTTCCGAAAGTGGAAATTGAAGGAACAGAAGATGACCAGACTATTATTTACAGGATTTCAGACAATGGTATCGGTATTCCTGAAGAGGAAAAACATAAGATGTTTAAAATCTTCAACAGAATGGATAATGCCAAGAAATTCAAAGGAAACGGAGTAGGGCTGTCTATTGTATACCGCATTATGAAAAGGATAGGAGGAAATGTGGATTATGAAAGCAGCAGTGAGGGAACCTCCTTTATCTTAACGTTTAAAAAGCCTTATATTTGAGAAACTTTTAAAACGTTATTTATGGTATCAGAATATCTTAAACAGAATACGGCAGAGTATCACGATGCAGCAGAGAAACTTTTTAATTCTGAAAAGATTTTTAATAAAACTTTCACTTTGGAGGATTATAAAAAAATCATTCATACCAATTATCTGATACTGCTTCACAGTGAAGACAAAATCTTCCGCAGCCTTTCTGATAAATATGCAGAAAAACTTCAGCTTGAAGAAAGAAAAAAACTTTCCCTTATTGAAAAGGACCTGAAAAGCCTTTCTCTGGAAAATCAATCCGCTTCCCACAATCTTGAATTGAACAATGAGCATGAAGCACTTGGAGCGATGTATGTGATTGAAGGTTCTACACTTGGAGGAAACGTTATTGCGAAACAGCTTTCTAAAACGGAAGGTTTTGATGAGGTTACCTTCAACTTTTTCGGATGTTATCAGGAAAATACAGGGCCTATGTGGAAAAATTTCAAAGAGGTTCTGGATACGGAAGTCGCTGAAGAAAACTACCATGAAGTGCTTTCTGGTGCGAAAAAGCTGTACACCTTTTTACTGAACGTCAACTAATTTATTTTAATTCTAATTAAATTCCTGAAAAATTGCGCATTTTTTCAGGAATTGTTAAATTTGGGGAGTTTCAAATTTAAACTTAACTAACAAAAAATAATTTTAAAAAGTAACAATATGAAAGTAACTGTAGTAGGTGCAGGCGCTGTAGGAGCAAGCTGTGCGGAATACATCGCAATGAAGAACTTCTGTTCAGAAGTAGTTTTGGTAGACATTAAAGAAGGGTTTGCTGAAGGGAAAGCAATGGATTTGATGCAGACAGCATCTCTTAACGGATTTGATACAAAAATTACGGGTACAACAGGAGATTACAGCAAAACTGCAGGTTCTCATGTAGCAGTAATCACTTCAGGGATCCCAAGAAAACCTGGAATGACAAGAGAAGAATTGATCGGTATCAACGCTGGTATCGTGAAAGACGTTACTGAAAACTTAGTAAAACATTCTCCGGAAGTGATCATTATTGTGGTTTCTAACCCAATGGATACTATGGCTTACCTTGTACACAAGACTTCAGGTCTTCCTAAGCACAAAATCATCGGAATGGGTGGTGCATTAGACTCTGCAAGATTCAAATACAGATTGGCTGAAGCGTTAGAAGCTCCAATTTCTGATGTTGACGGAATGGTAATCGCTGCTCACAGTGATACAGGTATGCTTCCATTATTGAGCAAAGCGACAAGAAATGGTGTTCCTGTAACTGAATTCTTAAGTGAAGATCAACAAAAATATGTAATCGAAGAAACTAAAGTAGGAGGAGCTACTCTTACAAAATTATTAGGAACTTCAGCCTGGTATGCTCCAGGTGCAGCAGTTTCTGTAATGGTTCAGGCAATTGCATGTGACCAAAAGAAAATGATCCCTTGTTCTTTAATGCTTGAAGGGGAGTACGGACAAAACGATATCTGTTTAGGAGTTCCTGCTATCATCGGAGCAAACGGAGTAGAGTCAATTGTAAACGTAACATTGACTGCTGAAGAGCAATTGAAATTCGCTGAAGCTGCTAACGCGGTAAGAGAGGTGAATGGAGATCTTAAATTTTAATGATTACCAGCTTTTAAGCAGGAATTAAAATAGATAAAAACAGGCTGTTTCAATTTGAAACAGCCTGTTTTGTTTTAATGAATATTTGAATGTTGGGAAAGTTTCGGCGCGGCCACCGGCCGCGCCGAAACTTTTAATTATATAAAATTGCTAATAGAATATCACTTCGTTGCTTTCACAAAATTATTAATAGCATTTACAAATTCTTTATTTTTTTCGTAATACAAAAGGTGTCCACCATCAATGGAAACTACTTTCTGATTGGGAAACTGAAAGGTTTTATAATGCTGAGTTCCGACTGCTTTATCCTTTTTTCCCGTAATGATAAGAACAGGAACAGCAATCTCTTTTGTCATTGGAGCATAATCAGCGTAATATTCCGGAAAATCTTTAGGTTTTGAAATGACGGCCATTCCGAAGTCGATGATACGGGGATGGAGAGAATCTATCTTATCCATTTGTTTTATGGTTTCTATATCTTCGGTAAGGAATTTATACCCGATTCTTTTTTTTCTTAACGCACTGCTTATTTTTGAAAGTTCTGAAGAAAGGCTGTCTTTAGGAATTGCTCTGTTTTGTGTCTGTAAAAGACTGTTTCCATATTCAATCTGTTCTTTGACAGATTCATCATTCAGGAAGTGGAGTGTTACATTGGCAAGGATAAGCCCTTTGGTATGTTGGGGGTATTTTTTTGCATAACTGACTGCTATAATTCCGCCAAAAGAATGAGCCAGTAGGAAGATCTTTTTCAATTTAAGATGCTGTCTCAGTTCTTCAATATCCTGAATCATTTTGTTAAGGTGATAATTTTCAGAAGTGCCGGATTCGCCTGAGCCCCGCTGATCCATATAAATCATCTGCATATTTTTTTCCAGATTGTTTCCGCCCATCAATTCAAAAGAGGGATATCCCTGCCCAGGACCTCCGGGAATATAGAAACAGGCTTCTCCTTTTCCGGAGATTTTATATTTGATCTTTACATGATCTGGGGTTTCATAAAAGCCTTCAGAGGAATTATTCTGAGCTGAAATGACAGTCAGTGAAGTGAAAAAAAAGAGTAGGAGAGTAATTGTTTTCATAGTATTATAACAATTGTATGGGGTGTTTATTACTAAAATAACAAATTGTCAATGTTTAGCATATGAATGAGGCTTTGACAGCACATCAGATACATCTAGTCATTTGATCATATATATCTATTTGAAGATGCAAAATCTGCTTTTTTTCATCTTGAAAAGGGAACAACGGGAAAAATTGTGATAAAGTATTAGTTTATTTTGAAAAGAACTACTTTTATATTAACAAAAAACCACTGTTTTAGACTGCACCCAAAAGTTTAGACAAAATTAAATAATCTTTTGATAATAAAGAGTTCGATATTCTATCGGACTCTTTCCTTTTAAATTAAGTCTAATCCTGTCATTATTATAATAATGGATATATTTTTATTATTTCGCAAGTATTTTCGTTTTTCACACTTTTAACTACATTTGTATATACTACAATTGTATTATATCATCGTTATGAGCATCGGAAGAATCATCAAAAAAATAAGAGAAGATAAAGGGCTTATGCAGAAAGAAGTTTCTGCACATCTCGCTATCGGCAACAGCAATTATAATAAGCTGGAGAACGGCACAGAGAGTTATCAGTAGATGAGCTTTTAAAGCTTTCAAAGCTTTTTAATCTTACTGCAGATCAGATTCTGAATTATGAAAATATCATTCCCGAAGAAGTAACCATCGAAGATAAACCTGATTTTGAGAAGCTGCATTTAATTAATCAGCTTGATGAAGAAGATAGATCCATGATTTTTAAAATGGTGGATAAAATGCTTACTACCAAAAAATTTAAAGATTTCTTTAATAAAAATATTGCTGCATTATAATGAAAAAGTATATTCTAATATTAATTTCTTTATTTTTAATAAGTTGCAACTTTAATAAAACCTATCGCAATAGAGAGGAAGATAAACAATATGCTGGAAAAATAACTGAAAAATTTTATAGTCTTCTTAAAAAAGACAATAGAGAAGAAGCTTTTAAATTATTTGGAAATAAATTTTTCAAAATAACTAATAAAGAGCAGTTAAAACAAATGCTTGACATGATAAATAAAGATTGTGGTAACAGTATAGACACTATTGAATTAACCACATGGGAGACATTTGTATCTGTCGGAACTAATCCAAAATCGGACTATGTATTATTATATAAAGTAAATAGAAACATAAAAAATACTCAAGAAAAAATTACTTTACAAAAAAATAATGATTCTATTAAAATTGTAGGATATGATGTAAAAGCTATCCTTTAAAAAATTATATAATAAAAGCCAACTGTTAAAGTTGGCTTTTTTATTTATTTGCTTAATTTTTCACATCTACATGGAGATGGAGGACTTCCTATACTTGTTCTATCTAAATGCAAATAATAACTACTTGTCTTGTTTTCAATAAATAATGTCAAACTATCTTTCTTTTTAGAAACATAATCTCCTATTTTAATTTTATCCTTCCATTGAGAAAGAACCGGCAAACATATTTTACCAAAGTTCATATAAGGATACATATGATTTGTAGTATCTGCTATTTCTCCTAAGTATTTATATTTTTCCATTTCAATTGGTGAAAAATCATTCAAGAAAAGCTCTTCATCCGATTTAAAAAAATCAGGCATTCCTTTTTTTTCTAAATTAAAGTAGATAAACAAAAAAATAAAACCAATAAGTGAAATCAAAAACACTATTTTATTACTATTTTTCATATTTGCATTAATTTGAAATTATTTTTTTGCAGGAGTAGTCCAGAATAATTTAGTGGTACCATACTGATATGATCCTCCAAATCCTGTTGGATTGATACCTATACCTGCTGTAGTATATCCTGTCGGTCCTGAACCAAAATTACCCGGATTTAAATCTTTAAAATTAAATTTTTGATTTTCATCAGTCCCACCATAAGAGCCATTTAAAAAGAATGCAGTTGCGGAATATCCCATTCCACGCCCTTCAAAATCTCCAATTTTAAAATCATGATCTCCAGTCGAATTTACTGAATACATGCTTAGGGACGGACCTACATCAAAGCCTGTTCCATAGTTTATATTTACATAAAATGAATTTCCATTATCACCATCAGCAGCAACGTATCCTAATGCAGCAGACCATCCTTGACCAACTATGCAACTATATCTAATTTCTCCACCCATTCCTCCTGAACCGCTTGAAGCGTTTACCATTGCCTCCCAAGGCTCTCTAGATGTTATTGTTCTTCCTGCAACTGTAGTAGTAGAATAACCATTAGTAATAGTTTCTCCATTTCTTGTAATACTCCCATCATTATTTAACATGTTAGTATTTGTAATATTGCCTGATCCATTTTTTTCAATTACTGCAAGCTGTTTACCATCTGCTTTTTGAGTGAGGTTGGTTTCCCCTTTACGTTCTGCACTTCCATCATGCCATGCTATGTCTCCCGTTTCATTATTTTCGTACCAATCTTCTAACCTTCCATCAGGGTCAATAAACCTCATAGGGTTATCAAAAGCATAACGATACGGAGACCATGCTCTGTTTTTCTCCGCCAGCGGATCTGTGACACCCCATCTCCCAATATCCGGCATATACATCCTTGCCCCGTAATCATACATTCCACTTTCCTGCAATTCCTTTCCATTATACTTATAATTATACGGAACTCCTCCAAAAGGAGCAGGAACTATAAGCCCCTCCTGATGTTTTAATCCAAAAGGATAATAATTGTTGACATCAATAATTTCTACCCCACCACTGCCATTACTTTTGTAGCTCACTCTTACATTTCCTAAATGATCCGTGTAATTGTAAATATACTTATTTTCAGTAAAATCATAATACCCTTCGGAAGTAGGTACAAATTTTAATGCAGGAATGGTATAAAGAGAGGCTGAGGTATCATATGCATGCCTGTTATCATATTGGAACCCGTCCAGATAATTGGTTTCTATAGATCCGTTCATACTGTATGTTTTAGAGACTTTGGTTCCATCTGCCCTATACGTATAGCTGGTGTTGGAAATACCTATTAACCCTTCGTTAACTGAAATATAATTGGGAAGATTCAGGTAATTGTAAATGATCTTCATTTTTCTGTCAGGGTGATCTGTCATATTCCCATTAAGATTATACGCCATAGTTCCCTGTAATGCATTATATCCTGAACTGTTGTTAATAACTCCTGGAGGAAGGGTAATTTTGTCCAGTACATTACTTTTATCTCCATTCTGATAGTTATAGACCAGATCATCAATTTTCTCTGCTGTTGTTCCTCCGGCAGCAGGCCATGAAAATCTTTTTAAGGTTTTTATATTGCCATTGAGATCATAGCTCAGCTCTTCATTAAAATAATCATTCTGGGCGAGTGAAGAATTGGGCTGGGAATAAGCTCCTTTCAACATCCTGTTTAAAGCATCATACTGGTAATTGTATCTTTTCAGCCCCTCTGCACTGGAAATATTCCAATCAATCTCAGCGATGTTTCCATTAAACCTTCCGGATGAAGTATTGGTATACACAGGATTGTTGTACTTTATTTCATACCCGAATAATTTCCCATTCAGATTGGCAGGATCATTAATCTTGGTCATCCAGCCACGAATATTATATTGGTAAGCAATGGTCTGTAATGGGGAGGCTGCAGCTATTCCTCCTACTTTCTTAGATTCCAGCTGGGAAAGTTCATTGTATTTGTTTTGAGCAATGTATTCAACAGGATTACTTCCTATCTGATGAGTCTGGGTCAGAAGCCTGTTTTGGGAATCATAGGTAAATTTCTCTACAATGATCTTTTCAGGATCTGTACCAAGTCTTTTATGATAGGTGTTGGTCTGAAGAACAACCCCGGCAAAATCAAGCTTATTATTAATTACAGTATAGCCTCCCAGATAATTACGACTTCTTGATCCGATATTTCTTCCCTTGGTATCATACCAAAGGAAATTCCTTGTCCAATTGTCATCTTCAATATTTTTCACATAGGAAGCTGTAAGAAGTCCTTTAGTTGTTCTTTCCTGAGCTGGGTCATCCGTAAGAAGAGGCTGGGAAAATACATTGGTTACCGCTGGAGATCCTGCCGGATAAGTATCATAATAATTAACGCTTAATACCTGACTAACACCGGTAGGAGTCGAAAGCTTAGTATAATATACAGGCATCCCATTTAAGGTCCATCCTGCTGTAGCAGTCCTGGTTTCATATAAATTAGCATTGGCATTGATGCTGTTTTGCATTGATGCCCTGCTGGCAGCATTATTTGTGATCCCCGTATAAATGATTCTTCCAAACTGATCATATTTGGTAAAAAGCCATTGTCCTTTTCCTTTAAGCTCAGTATCCTGAGTCAAGATAAGTTGATCAGCTTTATTATAAACCATATATTCCCAGCCTTTTCCGGGTAGTTTCTTTTCTACCAGGCGGTTCCTTCCGTCATATTTATATTGGTAACATAAGTCATTAAGTACGGTATTGGGATCTGCTTCTACTGAAGCTTTAGGAGGAATCACATAAGCCAGTTGGTTATAATCATTGTAAACATAATAGGTATCTGCATTGTCTGTAGCACTGATTACCTTTCTGACCAATACTACCTGCCCCTGTCCGTTTTTGAACTCAATGGTTGAGTTGCCATCTTCATCGGTAACCGTATTTTTATACAGCTGTCCTACTCCGTAGGATCCGGATAAAGTGAGTTGGGAAGTAAAAGTGGTATAGTTAAAAGTGGCAGTGTATTTTTTTACTTCACCATCGGCATTGGCATCATACCCAAATTTTATAGGCTTGTTATCCCAGGCATTTCCCACTTGTTTCTGCTCCAGAATTCTGTCCAAAGGTGAGTTTTCCAAAACCTTTTCTGAATAGATCTTTTCATTACCATAGGTATTAGGATAAACACCCAAAGGCCCTGAATAATAGTTCCCGTTACTTGTGGAAAGCTGGGGAACAGGAAGATAGTCTTTAACCTGTCTTCCGAAAGGATCATATTCAATATGGGTCACAACATCTTTTCCCAAAGGTGAAGCTTGTAAGTTGATAATCTGCTTGGGTCTTCCCAATCCGTCAAAATACTGTACCGTTTCTAAGGATTTGGTAGCAGCTGTTCCATTATAATCTAAATATGTTTTGGTCTGAATATAATTTTCATTGCTTGAAATCGTGGAAAGCTGGGCATAGGCTATATTAGATAAGAGCAAGGCTCCTATTGGTATTATAAGTTTTTTCATCAGTTTTAGTTTTTATAATTGTATTTCATCTCCTTCAACACTTTGCCATTCACATCAATCACTTTTTCAAGCCTGTTAGCCGAATCATAAACATAGCTTTCTCTAATTCCGGATGGTGAAGTGATACTTCTTACTCCTACTAAAGGATCGTAAGTGTAAGTAGTGATCTGATAACCGGATAATGCTGTATTACTCCTGAAGGTATTCAATGCTGATAAAAATGCAGTCTCGTCATTACCAGTAGCTGCTGATGCATCTGTATTGGAAGCATTAACAATGGAATCAATTAAGGACTGCTGGATATCTGTTAATTTAGCTCCTTCTATCTTAGCAATTGGCTGAGTCTGATTATACCCCCAGATAATTACGGTAGAAATACCATCTTTTGTGGTATACTGCTGTAAGTTTCCTTTGGTGTCATATTTATCATAGGTAATATCTGTTGACGGAGTATTCTGAAGATCATAGGACAATCCTGAACTTGGAAATAAATTAGAAGGATCATCATATTTGGTTTCTACTTGAGAGAGTATTTTACCATTGAAAGTTTCTTTTTTCTCCAATAGATATTTATAAATATTTTTATCAAGCAACTTGTTCAACAGTTTAGTCTGAGGATAGTAATAATAGGTTTCCTTTACCCCAGTTTCTGTAGTTTCTTTAGTATAATCTACATTGAAGTCAAACTTATTTATTTGTGTCTCTTTTAAAGAAGTAATAAATCTGTTTTGAGGATAATAAAGTGTATTTGTGATTTTGTGATTTCTGATATATATAGGATTAAGTTTCAGATATCCCCCAGCCTGTTCTACCATGATCGGGGCAGCAGATAAGGTTTGGGTAGTATATTCATGACTCTCCGAAACTATCATTTGGTTGGCTGAGTCAAACATCTCTTTCTTTTTTAACAGCCCACTATTGTTAATATCCTCCATGTAATCGAGATTATCCGGCTGACTAGTAGTCATTGAAGGGTTTATGTCATCTATACCAAGGAAAGTATATTTAGTGTATCCTCCATCACTGTCAACTTCTTTTACATTTTTATAGATAATATTCCTGTTGAGTTCATATCCTCCATATATCGTTATAAAATCAGAACTTTTCTTAAAGCTATTAAATGGAGAAGGTACACCACTGGAACCGTTGATATCCGAAAATTTTTCATAATAATAGGTTTTAGAATTAGAAGGTTTTACTGAAGATTCAGAATTAAAAGTTTCTATACTTTTGATTCTTACCCCATATTTACTTACATAGCTCTGGGGATGCTCAGCCTCTGTTCTTTCTGCAACTGATAAGTGTCCGACTCCTGTGGTATTTCCTCCAATAGTAATAGTATGAGATCCCGCCAAGCCTACAGGCATATATATTCTTCCATAACCATCAGCAGTCTGCATTAATGGGAAGCTATCTACAAGAAAAGTAATATTAGGAATTGCTTCAGGATCAAGCAAAGGATTCGGATCATAACCATACACCTGAAAACAAAAGATAAGTTCTCTAAAGTCATCCTGAGGTTTCCCGGTAGTTGTTACATTAAAAGTAAAAGTGCCATTTATTTTTGTATCAAAGTCGAAAGAGGTAATAGGTTTAAAGTAATAAGATTCTTTCCCACTTAAATGCCCTGATCCCCACATCCAGGATGGCATTTCAAATTGATTAGACTCGAAATTATATTTAACATAGCCTTTGGTAGGCAATATCATTTTTGACAGACTTCCAATGGCAGAATATTTGGGATTATCTATCCACTCTCTTATTGGCTCAGGATCAGTAGGACATACATCAAACCCAAAATTAGATGACGGTCCATAATTCCTGTCTGTTCCTGTTGTATTATAAACAAATGAGCGGGTTTCAATTTCATTCCCCTGACTACTTTTTTTAATAATCTTATCAAGTGTTCTCGTATTATAAGTAACCGTATTACCTAGCTCATATTTATAATAGGCAAAACCACCATATTCCAAATCGAGTTGCTGTACAAGCCTGTTTTGTGTATCTTTTAATTCTACTTTTTTGATAAGATAACTATCAGCCAGATTAGTAGTATTAGACTTGTATCTATTCTCAGGAAAATAATCATATTCAAGATTGATCACTCCATAATCTTTAGAAGTGATTTTTTTAGGCTTGTAATCAACCATAGAGAGTTGATATTCTGAATAAGGATATTCTGCGTAATCAATATTAATAATTTCCTGATTATCTACATCTAGTACTTTTGTTAAATAATATGCCCCAGTAAAAACTTCATTGTAATAATTATCAATGACTTTAACTATTTTGTTAAAAATATATTTATTTCCATATTCATCGGTGATTTTAAAATCTAAAATATCATAAAATTTATTTGGTGAATTGGTAAATTCTATTTTTTCTTTTGAGGTTCCTAAGTTCTGAACAATAATAGTATTACCGATTTTTCTGAAAACAAATTTTCCGGACATTCCAAATGCATTAAAGTAAAAGATATCATCAAATTGAAATAAATCCATATTCATCTGAGGATTATTAGCTGCTCTTTCATCCCAAGCTCCAATGCTTACTTTGGAAATGGCATTATTAACATTCATCAGACTCCATCCCAAACCGACATCTGAAGATTTTTGAAATCGGGCTGAATTTTTTACATGATAAGACATTCCCAGATTAATATTTACATTCTTATTTCTTGTGGGAAGACCAAAAACAGGTACATCTATTTTGGGAATACCTGTTGAAATATCAACAGGGGTATCTACATAAGTTGATAAATAAGAAAGAGTGGGTATAGGTTTGTCGAATTCTGTAGGACTTTGTGCTTTCAGGCATATACAAAATTCCAACAAAAGCAAAATAACGTATTTTCTCATGTGTATTATTTCTTGATTAATTTGGCATTCGCCGTTTTATTGTTATCCGTTTTTATGGTCACCAGATAAGCTCCCTGCACTAACGCCTGAGTATTGATCTTAGTCACCTTGTTCTTGGTTTTTATATTTTGAAGCTGTCTTCCACTCATATCATACAAAAGAATATCTGCATCTTTAAAATCAAAACCAATTTCTACATAAGCATAATCTGATACTGGATTCGGATAGATTTTAATATCATATTTTTCAATCAGCTGATTAATTTGTTTGTCTCCCAGCTTTACAATTTTCCAATTCTCTTTACCCAATTCTTCTGCACTGGTTCCGGCCATAACAATAGAACCGTCTCTATTAAGCTTTAAGTCGGAAAGTCTCTCCTCTTTCTTTCTGGATTCTCCTTTTACATGTTTTCTCCACTGCTCATTTCCATTCTGGTCCAAATACAGCATCCAGAAGGTTTCATCATCAGTTTGCATTCTTCCTTCAGCCTGGGTGTAACCTCCTAATAAGATTCCTTTGGAAGATTTATCATCTGCAGAATGAAGGACGCTCATTCCCATCAAAACATCACGGTTTTTGAAATTGTAGGACTTCTGCCACTGTTCATCGCCTCTTTCGTTTAATGAAATCAACCAAAGGTCAGTTCCTTCTTCCAATCCAACCGTTTTGTTCCCTGATCTTTCTGATCTGGATTCTCCACCAATGATGAAGCCATTTGAAGTTAAAGCCAGAGTTCTGATATGATCATCATCTTTCCCTCCAAAATTCTTTTCCCATTCTACTTTTCCGTTTTTGTCTAACTTGACAATCCAGTAGTCACCTTCACCAAAGTTTTCAGTTTGTTTCGAGTTTCGGGATAAGGGATTCGAATTTTGAACGTTTGATACCGAACCCGCATCTCGCATCCCGGAACTCCTGGAATAAATACCTAATAATGCTCCTCCATCTTTCGTTGGAATCATCTTTTCTACTTCGTCTAAGCCTTTTCCGCCTAAGATTAATTGGGAGAGCTCTTTTCCGTTTTTATCTAGTTTTGTGATCAGAACGTCTTTAGAGCCATAACCTTTTGAAGAGTTTTGAACATTCCCTGCAACAAAGAATCCTAAATCTGTAGTTTGGATAACAGCTCTGGCTTCTTCGTCTGAAGAGCTTCCTAAAGTTTTCTGCCATAATTCATCACCAAATTCATTGATTCTGATCAGCCAGATATCTGATCCTCCTTTTGATTCTTCTTTTTTATCTAATCCTTTTCCGGAATAAGAGGTTCCGGCTAAAAGAAATCCGCCATCCTGTGTTGTGACTGTAGCTGATAAATAATCATGATTGGATCCCGAGAAGTATTTTTCCCAGGCTTCTTCTCCCTGCTGGTTCAATTTTACCAGATGAAAATCGTAACCATTATTTTGCTTGCTGCCTGAGGCTTGCTGCTTATCGCTTTGGATAGAGCTTCCCGTTATCAGATACTGCTGATCGATTGTTGTAGTAACCTGGCTAAGAAAATCCTGAGTAGAGGATTTGATGTCTTTCTGCCATACCACTTCCTGAGCAGAGATACCCAAGACCGTGCATAAAATGAATGCACCGATATAGAATTTTTTCATTCCAATGTTGTTTTCTGAGTTAGTAATTAGTTTATTAAAACTGTGCGAATTTAACACTTTTTAAGACATGAAAATCACAAAGTTGCGATTTAACATAAATCTTACTATTTATTATTAAATCCACTTTATTATATTGACATTTGTTTTATTTAAATGCAAAATTATCTACACACAACGACAGAACGTGTCGTGTTATTTTATGATTGTAAAATAATCTTTTTCGTATTTTAAATTAAAAAGACACTTGATCAAGTGTCTTTTGGTTAAATTATTATTGAATGATTTTTCAAAGTTCTATAATTTTCTCAAATAATTCTGGATAGCTAATGACCAATCCACTTTCATCCACTGAAACTTCGGCTTTAAAATCATTTTCAATATTTTCATACAGATATTGATGAGATGTTGTCCTTGTATATTGCTGTTGTACAGGTCTGATATGCTGGTTGAGTACATCAATGTAAATAACATCTATTTTTTGAGAACTGTTCTCTGCAAGGTTTAAATTATTTATGGGCAGCGTATTGGTAAATGGAGTCAAAGAAATATCAATAAACTTGAAATGATTGAATTTAGGATTTATAACATTATTGATTGTCCATTGATCCTGAAGCCTTTTTCCTGCTAACATTGTTTTAACCTTATTGACTTCAGATTCGATCAGGAAATTCTGAACGATCCAGTTTTTATCAATGAACATTCTGTAGTCCACCGTATAGATTTTATCTTTATAACAACCTATGATTCTTGATTCTACGTTATAACCTTTATCATCAGACTGTACATTAAAATATTCAAGGGATTGATAAAGTATTCCTTTCCAGATCAACGTTTTCATATACTATTATTTTTTGTGTGATTAGATTTTTGAATGGTAATTTCAACGGGTAATCCTTCGTTTCCGGATTCTGCTTAATGTTTCTCTTGCTACTCCCAGAAATGAAGATAGCTGGGTAAGGGATATGCGTTGCAGCATTTCAGGATATTTGGCTTCAATATACTCCAGTCTTTCCTGTGCTGTATAGAGCTTGAATAGATTTGAAAATTCTTCCTGCCTGGAGGCAAACTGACGAATACAATGGCGTCCCAATGTTTCAATTTCAGGAGTCTTGGCGGCAGCTTCAAATAATTTAACCTTATCAAAAATAACAGCATGAATTTCTTCACAAGCAATGATATTGAATTCAGATTGCTGCCCGCTTCCAAAACTGTTGATATTGGTTGCTATTTCGTTTTCAAAGAAAAATCCGGTATTTTTTATAACTCCTTCTATTTCGTAATAGCTTTTACAAAATCCTTTATCAATGTAAAATAGAGAACGGCAGATTTGACCTTCCTGTAACATCAGTTCCTTTTTCTTGTAATGTCTTTCCGAAAGGGCAGGTTTGAGCATCATCCAGCTCTCGTCAGAAAAAGGAGTAAGGGATCTGATATATTTTAAAAGATTTTGCATGAAATTGTGTGATCCTGTTTTTGCGAAAGTAATGAAATTGGAGGAGATTACTTCTATGAGTATGTTTTTCTCGGATATGAGCCATAAAAAAGAGCGGTAAAAACCGCCCTCCACAAGATTTTATCTAACAAATTTATTACATATAAACACAACCGCATCCGGTTTCCCATTCCTGGCAAAGACGCATCGGTTCATTACAGCCAGGGTTGCCACCGCCACCGCCGGAAACTCTGTAACAAGTACCATCGCTGCAATAGTATGAACCTACTGTTGGAGGACAATTACCATCCATGTCACATAATGCATAAGGAGTATCACCACCACTTATGAGCACAAGCTGGCTTCTCTTTAGTTTTTTGAAATTTTTCATAGTAATAATCTTTAATTTGTTGATTACTAATATATAGAAAAATTAGAACACCAACAAGTGTTTTAATAACGGGGATTAAATATTTTATAATAATATCTTTTTATCAGGTTTACTCCACATCTAAGGTCATGAAAAGAGCAATCTCGTCCGGATTATTGTATAATCTTGTGTTCAGCCCGGTAATATTGAATCCCATTCTTCTGTAAAACTGAATAGCCGGATAGTTGGTATTCTGTGTTTCCAGTTCGATAACTCTGCAGTTTAATCTGCGGGCTTCCTTAATGGCACTTTTAATCAGCATAATCCCGATTCCCTGCCGTCTGTATTTTTCGTCAATCAGTATGTTTTCTATGTACAGACTGTTGTTCCATGTTCTGTGCTCACAGATGATCCAGCCCGCAAGCTCTTCACCAACAAAAGCACCGAACGAATTTTCCTGTTCTATAAGACTATTCAGTTCTTCAAATTCTTCAGAAGTAGTCTCCCAGTTTTTGGTATAAGGTAAAGTTTTTTCTTTTAGGCTAAACTCGAAAGAACCTCCAAACTCAATAGAGGAAACCGAATAAATTCTGTCCGTTGTATAGCCGTTATGTCCCCAGTTTATACTTGGATCGGTAGCTTGTTTTTGTAATTTTCTTATTTCCACATCAGATATTTTAAGCTTATTGAATTTTAGTACAGATCTCTACCAGGTAATTATTGGGATCTTTGATATAAGCTGTTTTTTGTCCCCAAGGTTTTACAGCAATATCTTCATACAGTTCAGCACCATTTTTTATTGCTTTTTCCACCAAAGCTTCTACATCATCAGTAACAAATCCCAGTTCCATTCCAAAAGGTTTGTCTTCCGTTTTTGAAGTTAAGAACCCTTTTTTAATATTGGACCCTGCGAGACTTACAGCTGCAAATGACAGAGTGGTTTCTCCGGTCAGCAGTTCTCCATAATCTTTTTCAGGAGTGATGAATTTTATTTCAGAACCGAAGGTATTTTTATAAAAGTTCATAGACTGTTCTACATCTTCCACATACAGAATGACATATTTGAATTTGATCATAGTATTGAATTAAAATGGTTTTATTTTTTATTTAAAATATATTCTTCATCTATCATGAGTTTGATATGAGGTCCTTGTAAAGGATATTCTTTAAAGCTTCCGAAGTGTCCGAAATGAAGAGGATATTTCTGAGTAAGCTGCCGCACTTTACTTCCAAAAGAATTGATATCAACCTTTTGAACAGATTCCTTTTTCTGTCTGCCATTGGTGAAAAAGAGCATCAGATTACAATGATCTTTAAAATCGAAATCATTATAGTAAAATACATTGAGATTTTCTTCTTTACCTATCCGCACTAAATCATCAATAAGGATTTGTTTGTATTGCAGAGGCAGATTACAATCAATTCTAGCAGCGTAATTTTCTGCATTGCTTTTCCTGAAGTCTGAACCTACCATCTGAATGAAACGGTGTTCTATATTTTTGAATTCTTCTCTTTCCGGAGCATAGCTTTTGCTGGATTGGATGGTAAAAGGAATACTGGAATCTAACAATTCAGCACGTTCGCGAATCAACAGCTCTTCTATTTCTTCCGCCATTTGAAAATGAAAATCAAAGAGCTGATAATCTCCGATATTGATGATCAGCTGGTTTTCATTGATATTCAAGTGCAAATAAGTTTTTTTGAAACGCTCTTTCAATGCTGCCAGCTTTCCGATAAAATCATCCGTATTTTCTACCTCAACTCTTGCTGCCAGTTCTGCTGGATTATCAGCATGTCCGCCATATCCCGGATGAAATTTGAAGAATTTAAAGTCATATAAATCATTTGGAAATTTGAAATACCAGTATACGCCTAAAATCATGAAAGATTGATTGATGAATTGTACAATAATCAAAATTAAATAAAATTTCACACTCCAAAACTTTCAAAACCCTTAAATTTGTTGTCAATAAAAATTTACTTGGATGCTTAGGAACATTTCAATTGCGGCAGCTACTTTTTTGTCCGTAGTTACAATCAATGCACAGAAGAACAAAAATACCCAACTGGAAAGACCCAAATTAGTCGTAGGTCTGGTAGTAGACCAGATGCGTTGGGACTATTTATACCGTTTTTATGGTAAATATGGAAATGACGGTTTCAAAAGACTTTTGAATACAGGATATTCTTTGAATAATGTACACATTCCTTATGTTCCTACCATTACAGCTTTGGGACACACGTGTATCTATACAGGTTCCGTACCGGCTATTCACGGAATTGCAGGAAATGACTGGACGGATAAAGAAACAGGAAAAGGAGTATACTGTACTGCGGATGAAAGCGTTCAGCCCGTAGGAACAACCAATGTGAAAACCGGAAGCCATTCTCCAAAAAATCTTTGGTCTACTACGGTGACTGACGAATTGAGATTAGCAACCAACTTCCAGGGAAAAGTAGTCGGAGTTTCTTTGAAAGACCGTGCTTCTATTCTTCCTGCAGGACACACTCCAAACGGAGCATTCTGGTTTGATGACAGCACAGGGAATTTCATTACCAGTACATGGTATATGAATGATCTTCCTCAATGGGTGAAATCATTCAATTCTCAGAATCTTCCTGAAAAATTAGTAGCCAACGGCTGGAATACTTTACTTCCAATCAATCAATATACGGAAAGTGCACCGGACAATTCTTCTTGGGAAGGACTGCTGGGAAGTGCAAAAACACCTACTTTCCCTTACAGTAATTTAGCAAAGGATTATCAGGCTAAAAAAGATAATATCCGTTATACACCTTTTGGAAATACGCTGACATTGAAGTTGGCAGAGGCTTCTGTAGAAGGTGAAAAACTGGGTGGAGATAATATCACAGATTTCTTAGCGATCAACCTTGCATCTACTGATTATGCAGGTCATAAATTCGGACCGAATTCTATTGAAGTAGAAGACGTTTACATCAGATTAGATCAGGATTTAGCTGAGTTCTTCAATTATTTGGATTCAAAAGTAGGAAAAGGGGAGTACACTGTTTTCCTTTCTGCGGATCATGGTGGAGCGCATTCTGTAGGATTCCTTAAAGAACATAAAATACCAACAGGTTTCTTTGGTGAAGATGCAGAAAAAAATCTGAACCAGAAGCTGAAAGATAAATTCGGAGCTGATAAACTGATTAACGCGATTGATAACTATCAGATTTATTTTGACAGAAAAGTATTAGCTGACAGTAAGCTTGAACTGGATGATGTAAGAAACTTTGCTGTAAAGGAAATTGAGAAAGATCCTACGGTTTTATATGCAGTTTCTGTAGATAAAGTTCAGGAGGCAAGTATTCCGGAACCCATCAAACAAAGAATTATCAATGGAATCAACAGACAGAGAAGTGGAGATATCCAGTTGATTTCTCATGATTCTATGCTTCCTCCATATTCAAAAACAGGTACTACCCACAGTGTTTGGAATTCTTATGATTCACATATTCCATTGATCTTTATGGGTTGGGGAGTTAAGCAGGGAGAAAGCAACAAGGCTTACCACATGACAGATATTGCACCTACGGTATCTTCTCTATTGAAAATTCAGTTTCCAAGTGGAAATGTAGGAAACCCAATTACGGAAGTTATTGGTAAATAATTGGTAAATAATTGTATACGATTATTCTATGATACATGGCTGCTTTCAACCGAAAGCAGCTTTTTTTGTGAGTTATTACTTCAAATTCTCAATCTGATACACTCTCATTTCACTTTTTGGCAAATACATATAAAAAACTATCTTTGCAAAAATTTTGGTTTCCAGTATTTTGGAATGAAAAGGGAATCGGGTGTAACTCCCGGACTGTCCCCGCAACTGTAAATCGCAATAAAAGTTTCTGCAAACAGCCACTGTCTAAAACGGGAAGGAGCAGAATGCGAAAGTCAGGAGACCTGCCGGAATTATAATAAAAAAACATATTGCTTTCGGAGGAAAAGTAAAAAAGTATGGATATAAAAAGATCTTTAGTACTGCTTTTTTCATCTTATGGCTGTTTTCTTTTTGGACAAGAGAAAACCATTGACACTATTTATGTCTTCGACAACCAGATGAATAGGGTGAAACTTTTTCATCCCGTAAAAATAATTTCGGCAGAAGAGGCCGAGAAAAACTCCAGTAATCTTTCTGAACTTCTGAGATTTCAATCCCAGGTATTTATCAAAGAAAATGGCCGTGGAGCTGTTTCTTCACCTTCTTTCAGAGGAACTACTGCCCAGCAGACCGCATTTGTATGGAATGGAATTAATATCAACTCAAGTTTCTTAGGGCAGGGAGATATCAATAATATTGCTTTGTTCGGATATGACCAGATCGGGATAAAAGCCGGAGGAGGAAGTGTGGTGTACGGAAGTGGTGCTATCGGGGGAAGTATTCACCTTAATAATACCCTTGATTTTAATAAAGGCTTCCATGGTTCTTTATTTTCTGAAGTTGCTTCTTTTAATACCTATAATAATTTTGTAAAAGGTTCTTACAGCAATGATAAGTTCAGTTTTAAAGCTTCAGGAAATTATTCTGTTAGCGAAAATAATTATGAGGTAAGTGATCTGAATTACATCAACAGAAACGGGAATTATTACAATACAACATTTAATGTAGGAGCATCCTATAAAATGACGGATGATCATAAAATTTCTTGGCAGAGCCAGTTCTTTGATTCTTCACAACATTATTCTGTGTATGAAGAAACGGGAACAAAAACAAAATATAAAACTCAAAGTGTAAGAAGCCTTCTTTCCTGGGACTGGAACAAAGCAAAGTTTAGTAACTCCCTTAGAGCAGCCTATACAGAAGAGAATTTTCAGTATTTCGGTTCTTTAAATCTGCCTAAATCAAGTGGCGGAACAGGGAAAAATTACATCTTTAAAAATGATTTCAATTATTTCCTGAATTCTAAGTGGAATTTTAATATTATCGGAGAATTTCAGATCAACAAAGGAGAAGGGTATGCGAGCGGAATATCCAGTGTCAGCAGAAATGTTGGTTCCATTTCCGGACTGTTGAGGTATTTTGCAACGAAAAACCTGCGTTTTGAAGGTGGGTTCAAGAAAGATTTTGTGGAAGATGTGAAGTCACCGCTGATGTATTCATTCTCCGGAAAATGGAGTGCTGCAAAATGGTATGATGTAAGCGTTAACGTATCAAAAAACTTCAGATACCCGTCATTTAATGATATTTATTATGAACCGGGAGGAAATAAAGAGTTGAGACCGGAAACCTCTACCCAGGTAGATATGACGAATGAGCTCAAAGTGGGAGATTTCAGACTTACTTTGTCTCCGTACTATATGAACATCACAGATCTTATTGCATGGCTTCCAACGGCCAAAGGATACTGGCAGGCATTCAATGTCAATAAAGCTGAATCTTACGGATTAGAATCTCAGCTGTCATTTAGTAAACAATTGGGTAATCATAAATTCAGGGCGAATGCAGGATATTATTACGCAAGATCTATCGATAAAGAAACACAGCTGCAGAGACCTTATGTGCCTATGCATAGAGGAAGTGCCAATATAGATTATGAATATGGTTTCTTTAAGTTTTTTGCACAGGGACTGCTAAATGGTGTTACCTATACCACAAGTGATGAAAAGAGATCAGATGCCATAGATCCTTATTTTCTTTTGAATATGGGTGTTTCAGCAACTTTAGCGAAAAAATATACCTTAGGATTTAAAGTGAATAATGTAACAAATACCTACTATAAAACGGTTTCTTTTTATCCTTTACCGAAAAGAAATTATAGTGTATACGCAGCAATAAATTTTTAATAAATTAAAATTGAATAAATTATGAAAATAACTAAACTTTTAACTGTACTATTTGCAGTAGTGTTATTATTTAACATGTCTTCATGTACAAGCGATTCCGCTGAATTTGAAGTTTCTCCGATTACTTACCAGAACGGATATTTTATATCTAATGAAGGGAACTTCAACAGTCAGGGTGCTAAAGTAACATTCCTGACAAGAGATCTGAGCCTGAAGCAGGATGATGTATATGGTTATAATAACAATAAAGAAATTCTGGGTGACGTTCTTCAGACCATTGGTCTTAACGGAAATAAGGCTTATCTTGTGATAAATAACTCAAACAAGATTGTTGTAGTAGACCGTTATACATTTAAAAAATTAGCCGTAATCACGGATCAGATTGATAATCCAAGAGGGATTACTTTTGCTAATGGCTTTATCTATGTTGCCAACACCAATTTCAGTGCACATACTCAAAGTGTAACAAAGTATAAAGCTTCTGACTACTCATTTGTAAGCAAAATCAATATGACTGAAGTTTCTGATAAAACAGTAGAAGCAGGAGGAAATGTTTTTGTACAGAACGCTTCATCAGGATTTGGAAATAAGATTACTTATATCAATACTTCTAATGATGCTAAAACTGAAATTACCGTTCCGAATGGTCAGATTGGGAATACTGTGTCTTACAAATCCAATGTTTACACGATTTCTTCTACAGCTACAGATTCTTATATCTATAAGATTTCAAGCACAGGAGCGATGACACCGGTAGTTACACTGACAGGAATTCCAAACGCTACAAATCTTCAGATTGATAATGATAAAGTCTACTTCAGTTCTGCTAACAAAGTGTATACAACAAGCTTAGCTACACCAACCGTTCCTACAGCTCCATTGCTAACAGCTGCAGATGGTGGTCCTTACTTTACACTTTATGGATTTAACGTTATTGATGGAAGAATCTTTGCATCAGATGTTAAACAATTTACAGCAGAAAGCGAAATGGTAATATATTCAGCAACTACGGGTAACAAAATAAGTTCTCTTAAAACAGGAGGTCTTGGTGCTAACGGTACTTTCCTGAATCCATAATACCTTACAGTATAAAAAATAATTTTTTATTTTTTCATCATTTGTGTTTTTTTCCGGCCGGTTTCGAAAGAAACCGGCCGGCTTTGTTTTCATAGTGAGCAAAAAACTTGCGGCGGGATGGACATCCCGCCGCGAGTTTTTATTATTTATCAATTGAATTATAGTGTCAATCCCAGTTTTTCCGCCTCAACAATCACAAATTTTGTGGCTTCTTCTTTTTCATTGGAAATTTCGCCTTCAAGAATAGCTTCTTTAACTTTCTCTTTTAAGATACCGATTTCGCGGCCAGGCTTAAGATTAAACATTTCCATGATCTCTTCACCGGTAATAGGGGGCTGAAAGTTTCTTACCTGATCTTTTTCCTCCACTTCTTTGATCTTCACGGCTACATATTCAAAGTTTCTTTTGAATTTTTCCTGTTTCTTAGAGTTTTTAGTCGTAATATCAGCTTTGCAAAGGGTGAAAAGATCTTCCAGATCTTCTCCGGCATCAAATAAAAGTCTTCTCAATGCGGAATCTGAAGCATCATCAGTAATCAGAGCAATAGGTCGGGATGAAAGCTTTACCATCTTCTGAACATATTTCATGTCACTTCCCAAAGGTAACTTCAAACGCTGGAAAAGAGTCTTGGTCATTTTTGAGCCTAAAAATTCATGTCCGTGAAAAGTCCATCCTGTTCCTTCTACAAACTTTTTCGTAGGAGCTTTACCAATATCATGAAGCAAAGCAGACCAACGGAGCCAAAGATTATCGGTATTCACAGAAATGTTATCCACTACTTCCAAAGTATGGTAAAAGTTATCTTTGTGTGTTTGTCCTTCAACTTCTTCCACTCCCTTCAATTCTATCAGTTCCGGAATTATCAGCTTCATAAGACCGGTTTGTTCCATCAGTCTCAGTCCGATAGACGGTTTTTCAGACAGCATGATTTTATTGAACTCAACCATGATTCTTTCCATTGAAACAATCTTGATTCTTTCTGCTTCCTGCTGGATAGCCTGAAGAGAGTTTTCCTCAATTTTAAAATTTAAAGTTGAAGCAAAACGAACGGCTCTCATCATCCTCAACGGATCATCAGAATAGGTCTGAGCAGGCTCTAAAGGAGTCCTTAAAATACCTTTTTCAAGATCATCAACCCCATTGAAGGGGTCAATCAGTTCTCCGAAATTATCTTTATTTAAAGAAATAGCCATCGCATTGATGGTGAAATCTCTTCTTTTCTGGTCATCTTCCAGGCTTCCACCTTCTACTTCAGGTTTTCTGCTGTTTTCAGTATAGCTTTCTTTTCTCGCTCCCACAAATTCCAGATCAAGGTCTTTATACTTGATCATTGCCGTTCCATATGTTTTAAAAACGGAAACTTTTAATTTAGGATCTATATCCTGAGCTACACTCTGGGCAAGCTCAATACCGCTTTGTTCAGTCACAAAGTCTATATCTGTGGAAACTTTTCTTTTCATCAGAAGGTCACGAACATAACCGCCCACAATATATACGGACTGGTTATTCCTTTCTGCTGCTTCAGAAATTATTTTAAAAAGTTTTAAATTTTTATTTTGATTAAGATTAATTATCATCGTTAATAATAGTGTCAATTTCTACCAATGTTACTCATTAATCGTAATGAGCGTACATTCTACTAATTTTTCCGTCTTCATTAAAAAACATGACTTCAACAGCATGTTTATCCATGATCGACTTATAAAATAATGCTGCGGAATCTACTCCTGCCGTGGAATGAATAAGATCAAAATGAAGATCAGGAAACTTATCCAGGGCTTTTCTCCAATATTCACGGACGGCTTCTTTTCCTTTTAAAGAACTTTCTTTACCACCTGTAGCCATAGCAATCATGGGAGTTGTAATCTCAATATCATCCGAATAGTGGGTGAGAATAGCCTCTAAATCATGAGAATTCCATGCATTAATCCACATTTGAGCAAATTTCTGATGATTCATAGCAAATAATTTATGAGTTGAGTTTGCAAAGATAGAATTAAAAAAAAGAAATCCTGCCGATATGAACTGACAAGACTCTAAAAAATAAACAGAAAAGTTAAGAATTTCTATTCTCTAAGAACCTTTATTCTGTTGTCATTCCAAATTTTGATCACCGAAGAACCTGAGTATTTTGAAACTTTTTCTCTGTCTTCTTCCACTGCATAATCTACAAGACTGATCATCTCCTCAGAAATATCAGAGAATTTCAATGGACTTTTCTCACCACTGAAATTGGCAGAGGTAGATACCAAAGGTTTGTTTAGTTTGGTGATCAGCTTTTTGCAGAAATCATTTTTTACAAGTCGGATTCCAATACTTCCATCCTCCGCAAGGAGTTCTTTGGGTAAGCCTCTTGGATTTTCATAAACAATAGTTACGGGCTTTTCACTAAGGTCAATAATTTCCCAAGCCATCTCAGGAACATCCACCAGATCCTGAAGTCTTTTTTCAGACTCTACAAGAATGATCATGGATTTATTTTTTTCGCGCTTCTTAATGTCAAAAATTTTGTTGACAGCTTCTATATTGGTGGCATCACAACCAATCCCCCAGATGGTATCTGTAGGGTAAAGAATTGTTCCGCCGGATTTTAATATTTCGATAATATGTTCCATAATTGTAAGTGAGTTCAAAGAGGGGATAAAGGTAGAAAATATAAGGATTTTGGGCAAAAAATTAGGATGGAAATGTGGTTTATTGGTTTGATTATTACCATAAGACATAAAGATTATAATCCGTGAAAAAATGAATTGAAATAAGTAGTTCGCTTAATTGGTTCGATATATTCCGGATGTAGTATTTTTTTGAAATCCCTTGTGGTAAGATGTTGTGAAATTAAAACAGGAAAATTTGATCTTGAACCTTCTTTAATAAGTGTATAAAGTATGGCATTGTCTTTAAAGAAAACAACTGTGGTTTGCTCATAATGTTTTCCCAAGCTATAGAAATCGGCAGTCTCATTAAGAAAAATCAGATTATCAGTAACTTTGGTGATTCTGCAATTGTTTTTTTTTCCGTATTCAATAATTCTTTTTTTTGCTTCTTGTTTATGAATATCAAATGTAATTTCTTTTAAATGCTTTTCTGTGAATTTGCAGTATAGAACATATACACTAAATATGAAGGAACATGTAAGGATAAAATATTCTAAACTACTATTGAGGGAATGCTTTATTTCTCTAAAGCAAAGTATCGAGGCACTTGCCAATACTAAAAAACCAAAGTAGATCGAAATAGTATCAAACTTATCATATGAACTTTCTTCAAAAACTAATTTTTTTGATTGAATACTTTCAGTGATTCTTAAATTTTTTAGAGATCTCATTGGATATTTAAGATAATATTTGCCTGGTATTAAATTTAGATTTTACGGATAAATAAAATGAACCAACTATTAAAAAAATAATAGAAACTACCCATAAAAAATAACCTGTTTCTAAGCTGTATATTTTTCCCATTCTTCCATTTTCAGCGGCTAAGATTTCCTTCCAGTAAAAAAATGAGACAGCAGGTACTATGGCTATTAGACCGAATATAAGTGATAGTAGAGAATACTTTTATAACAACATATTACTGAAATGAAAAACCAGATATTGGCAGTTCATACCAAAAACTCAAATATTCCACCACCCAGAAAACTAATGGGACCTATAAGGAATCCTTCAAATGATTTGTAATTTTTAATCTCTCCCATGTCTTCAATTGTAAAAGCTGTAAAACAAAGGGAGAGTGTAAAGATTAGCATACTGATTAGTGCTGTACGTTTTCCTACATCCATCCCAACTTCGATAAATACCTCTCCTCAATAATATTCAAGTGATGATAATTGTGTCCTACAATCAGTTTTCCGATGGTTTCTACAGTAATTTCATGACCATTGGCTGTACCTGTATTTTGTAAAGCAGAAGGTTGAAGAGTTTCTAATAAAATCTGAGAAGATTTTCTTACCAGTTTGTATTCATCCAAAAGAGATTCAAGGGTTCTTTCACTGGCGAAAGACTGATCGGCATATTCATTTTCATCAAATCCCGGAAGATTGTTTTTTTCTCCTCTGGCGAAAGCTAATATTCTGTATTGAAAAACTCTTTCCGTATCTGATAGATGAAGTAGAAGTCCTTTCAATGTCCATTTTCCCTCTGTATAGGCAAAATTAGACTGTTCTTCGGTAAGGTTAGAATAGATTCCTATTGTTTTATCGGCTGATATCTGTAGTTCGCTGATCCAGTTTTCTGATGGAATCTGATCTAAGTATCTTTGAATGTATTTTTGAAAATCGGTCATATTGTTTTTTTGTTTTATAAATTGATTTTGAGATGCGGGGTAGGAGTTGCGAGATTCGTAATTCGAGTGGTTGACATAAAGAGTAGGGGAGTTTTGAATATTTTTTCACAAAATTACTCATTACCTATTACTCATTACTCATGAATTGCTCCATTCGTAGAAGTTCACAGAGTCATACAATTCAAATCCGCAGGCTGGATAGAGCTGATTCCCGATATCATTGCTTTTTCCTGTTTCTAAAAGGATACCGCACGCTTTCGATGAACGGCAGTGTTCTTTGGATTCTTCAATTAATTCTTTAGAATAGCCTTTCCCTCTATGGGTTTCATTTACGTACAGATCGTTAAGGAGCCAGTAACGTTGCATTCTTGTAGACGAAAATATCGGGTATAATTGTACGAAACCTGTTAGTTTACCATTTTCTTCCGCAACAAAAATTTCAGAATCTTTGTTTTCAAGTCTTTCCTGAAGAAAACTTGTCGCGGCAGGAATATCTGAAGTCTTATGATAAAATATTCTGTACTGGTCAAATAATTCAGCCAGTTGAGGCAAGTCGGAAATGACTGCTTTTCTCGTGTTCTTCATAGTATTGAGTGGTGGTTATAATAAAATGAGAAGGATTGATTAACCCTTCTCATTTTAGTTTATGTATGTTAAGAAAAAGCTTTCTCAAGATCTGCAATAAGATCTTCTGCATCTTCAATTCCTACACTTAAACGAACAAGGTCATCAGTGATTCCCAATTCAGCACGTTTTTCTGCCGGGATTGATGCGTGAGTCATCAGAGCAGGGTAGTTAGCCAAAGACTCTACACCTCCTAAAGATTCTGCTAAGGTGAATACTCTTACCTTCTCCAAGAATTTAATAGCATCTTCTTTCTTTCCGGATTTAAAAGTGAATGAAACCATTCCTCCAGCTTCCTTCATCTGAGATTTTGCCAATTCATACTGAGGGTGAGATTCTAATCCCGGATAAATTACTTTATCTACAGCAGGATGATTTTCTAGATATTGTGCTACTGCAAGTCCATTGTCAGAATGTCTCTGCATTCTTAATGCCAGTGTTTTGATCCCTCTCAATACAAGGTAAGAATCATGAGGTCCTAAAATCCCACCACTTGCAAACTGAATAAAGTGAAGCTTTTCTCCCAGTTCAGCATCTTTAGCAATAAGTGCTCCTGCAATCACGTCAGAGTGTCCTCCTAAATATTTTGTTGCAGAGTGCATTACAATGTCAGCACCCAAATCAATAGGTCTCTGAATGTATGGCGTTGCAAAAGTATTATCTACTGCTACTAAAATATCTTTTCCTTTCGCAATATCTACAACCGCTTTGATATCTACTAATTTCATCAACGGATTGGTAGGCGTTTCTACCCAGATCAGTTTCGTTTTATCAGTGATAACATCAGCTATTTTAGAAACATCATCGAAATTAACGAACGTAAACTTCAGTTGATATTTTTCAAAAAGTCTTGTGAACATTCTGTAAGTACCTCCATACAGATCATCTACAGCAATTACTTCATCACCTGGGTTTAATAATTTTAAAACACAGTCGATGGCAGCAAGACCAGAACCGAAAGCTAAACCTCTCGCTCCATTTTCAATACTTGCCAAAGAATCTTCCAATGCCTGTCTTGTAGGGTTGGCTGCTCTTGAATATTCATATCCGGAATGTACTCCGGGGCTTTTCTGTGCAAACGTAGAGGTCAAAAAAACAGGAACATTTACAGAACCTGTTGCAGACTCGTGGTGCTGCCCTCCGTGAATTACTTTTGTATTAAAATTCATAATTTTTTGCTTTAGGCTTTGAGCACTGAACAATAAAGTATATTGTTTATGCTCATTGTTTTTTATTAAAATTTGCTATGCTGAATACAAAAAGCTTACCGCTTACTACTTCCAGCTTATTGCAATTGTAGTTTTTTATTTAATGGCAGATTTTACAGCAAACTCTTCTGCAATTTCCTCCATCCACTGTGCTACATCCTCTTCTCCTGTCGCTCTCTGATAAGTACTTCCTAAAGATATTAAAATCTGGTGGATAAACATTTTCATCTGGTCTACAGGCATTTCTTTAGTCCAAAGATCAATCCTTAATGCCTCTCTTGTCTTATCATCCCATACAGAAATCATAGTTGCTTTAGTATCTTGTTTATCAATACCTCCATCCTGAGCATTCCATGTAATATTTTCAGGCACATGATTTTCATCAAGCTCTACATCTATCGTAATCTGAGTCTTTCTCATTTTTTCTATTTTTCTAAATTCTAAATTTTCTATTGTTTAAGTTTCGGTTTATAACCGGATTCATTAAAAATGGTTGTTGCATCCATTTTCAGGAAAGCTGTAAGTTTTGTCTCAGGTTTTTCCTTAAGGTATGCCTTACAGATCTGCCATCCTGTAAAAATTCCGATTTGTGGTGAAGATTCATTATCAATCTCCGTATAAAATTTCGAGAATGGTCCGGGCGAGATGAAACGTTCTCCCAATCTTGGATCATCACCGAAAATCAGGTTGCTTTCTACAAAATAATTCCAGATGTTAGCTTCATTGGCTGTGGCCCATTCATACTGTTTTTTTGTATAATTCATTTTCAGATAATCAGGAACATCAGGAAGAAAAGCGTCCTGAAGAATCATTACTTTTCCGTTCAGAATGATCTGATCAATGAACTTCTGATGGTCAGGAGATTCCGTTACAATATTTTCAGCAAAAAGCTGTGATACCTTAGGAACGATATTCTGCGGATTCATTGATTTTTGAAAATACAGCTCCAGTCCTTTATAATTAGGATTTCCATCTCCCATAAAACCGGTAATATCTATAAACAGAAGATTTCCCTTCTGATCATAAAATATAGGATCCTGGATCATCTGTAATGCAGATGAAAATAAATATACTTTGGGGCTTTTGAACTGCGGGAAATAATATTTGATATGCGAGAATAAACTCTTCAGTTCCGTTTGTAAAGTAGCCTGATTTATTTTTCCAATGGCTTCCTTGTAGATTTTGATCTCCTCAGCATCCATTCTTCTCTTTTCAAAATCTGCGTCTGAAACACTTCCCTGAAACCATGGGAACTGAGTTTTAAACTGCTCCAGTGGAACATTTGGATTGTAAAATTCTTTGGAAATATCTGTTACATCAACTTTTTCGGCAGTTTCTTTGACTTCTACCTTCCATTGATTTTCAGTTTCTTTTTTGCAGGAAACAAGTCCGGCAGCTAAAATAGAAGAAAGCGCAATATATCTAAAAATCTTCATTATTTTTACATGGAATTTAAGTTTACAAAAATAAGGATTAAATACACAATTCATGATGAAAATTAAAATAATTACAACCCTTTACCTTATTTTGGGACTTTCTTTTTTCTATGGGCAAAAGCTTGAATTTAAAGATAAAAACTTTGAAAAAGCAGTACTTGAAAATTTTGATCTGAATAAAAACGGAATACTTGAATCTTCGGAAGCAGGGACGATCACAAATTTATTCCTTGTTCAGAAAGGAATTACTTCAACAGAAGATCTGCACTTTTTTAAAAATGTGAAAATGATTATCCTGGACGATAATATTATCACCAATATTGTACTAAACAATCTGGATCAATTGGAATTGTTTTCCTGTACAGGATGTAAAATATCTTCATTCAAAGTAGAAAATCTGAAAAATTTAAGTGCCTTATATCTGGATAATAATCTATTGGAAGGTATTTCGCTGAATGGTATTCCAAAAATTGACCAATTAACATTATCTTTAAATCAATTAAAAGCAATTGACCTGACACAGTTTATAGCGTTAAGAAAACTGAATGTAGAACATAATAAACTTCAGAAAATTGATATTTCCGGAAATCCGGCCTTGCAAACCCTGAATGTAATGGGAAATAAAATAAAAGAAACGAATATTAAAAAGGGAGTAAAAACAGATGTAACTATTTTTGGAGCTGAAGAATAAAACTAATAATTATGAAAATAGAAACAGACCGACTGATTTTAAGAAAACTCGTAGATGAAGATTTTGAACGCATATTTCTGCTGGATTCCAATCCTGAAGTCATGAAATATATTGGTGTACCGGTTTCGACGGACATCAATGAATCCAAAAAGGTCATCAGTATGATTCAGAAACAGTATGAGGAAAATGGAGTAGGAAGACTGGGGGTGGTTGAAAAAGAAAGCGGACAGCTGATAGGATGGAGCGGATTGAAATTACTGACCCATGAAACCAATGGTTACCAAAATGTTTTGGAGCTTGGATATCGTTTCCTTCCGGAATCATGGGGTAAAGGATATGCTGTGGAAGCCGGAATAGCTTCTCTGGATTATGGTTTTAATGACCTGAATGCGGAGGTTATTTACGCCTATGCTCATTCCGGACACGATGCTTCCAACCATATTTTAAGAAAATTAGGGTTTGAAAAAACAAGTGAATTTGAAGAACCTGACGGCATTTGCTTTTGGTACGAACTGACACGTGAACAATATATTGAACAGAAATGATAACAATACGAAAGGAAGAAGAAAAAGATTATCAACAGGTTTTTGAACTTACAGAAGAAGCGTTCAGAGAAATGGAACATAGTGATCATCAGGAACAGTTCCTGGTTGAAAAACTGAGACGATCTGAAGCTTTTATTCCGGAGTTATCCCTGGTTGCTGAAAATGAAGATGGAAGAATTGCAGGTCATATCCTGTTTACAAAAATTACCATTGAAGGTGATGGAGAGGCTTTCCAATCCCTTGCATTGGCTCCTGTTTCTGTAAAACCTGAGTTTCAAAATCAGGGACTTGGAGGAAAGCTGATTACCGCAGGACACTGTATTGCCAAAGAACTGGGATATAAATCTGTAATACTGATCGGACATGAAAATTATTATCCGCGCTTTGGTTACAAAAAAACAAGTATTTTTGGGATTTCTTTTCCATTCGATATTCCGGAAGAAAATGGAATGGATGTAGAATTGGTAAAAGACGGGTTAAAAAATAAAAAAGGAGTGGTAAAATACCCTCAGGAATTTGGAATAGACTAAAAAAATATAAACGATGCAGACACAAAAAGTGATAGATCATATTGTAAACTGGTTAAAAGATTATGCTACAAAAGCAAAAGTGAACGGATACGTAATTGGAGTTTCAGGAGGTGTAGATTCAGGAGTTGTTTCTACATTAGCGGCAATGACAGGCCTGAAAACATTACTGATCGAAATGCCAATTCGCCAGAAAGCGGATCAGGTAGGTCGTGCACAGGATCATATGAATGACCTTACGTCCAGATTTCCTAATGTGGAAACAATGTCTGTGGATCTGACGCCTGCCTTTGAGGAGCTTTACAAAACTTTTGATGTAAAAGATGATCTGTACCCTAACGAAAAACTGGCTTTTGCCAATACAAGAGCCCGCCTGAGAATGCTTACCCTGTATTATTACGGACAACTGAACGGACTTTTAGTGTGCGGAACCGGTAATAAAGTAGAAGATTTCGGAATTGGTTTCTATACAAAATACGGTGATGGAGGGGTAGACGTTTCTCCAATTGCTGACCTTTATAAAACTGAAGTGTATGAATTGGCCAGAGGATTAAATCTTATCAAAAGTATCCAGGAAGCAATTCCTACTGATGGACTTTGGGATGTTGACAGAACAGATGAACAGCAGATTGGTGCTACGTATCCGGAACTGGAAAAAATCCAAAAAGAATACGGAACAAAAACGGCTGATGACTATGAAGGAAGAGATAAGGAAGTTTTCCAGATCTTCAACAGAATGCATAAGGCTGCGAAGCACAAAATGGATCCTATTCCGGTTTGTGATATTCCTGAAGAATGGAGAGCATAGTAATGATATTACATTAAATAACAGCTATGAACGGAAAAATAAGATCTGTATTTTTTATCTGTCTGGGACTTCTTTTCGGAATGTCTGTCATGTATGTTTATAATAATTTTATTGCAGATAAAAAAAATCAGCCGGATCCGGTAAAAAAGGAAACGGTGAATTATGGAAGTACCTCTTCAGAAAACCAATATAATACTTCATCTGCCCAGGTTTCCATTGATCAGTTGACGGAAGAAAAGACGGTGATCAGCTATGTGAAACAGAATCATAAGCTCCCGGATTATTATATCACTAAAAATGAAGCCAGAAAGAAGGGATGGAATCCTTCTAAAGGAAACCTGTGTGATGTACTTCCCGGAAAAGCGATTGGTGGAGATAAATTCGGAAACAGGGAAGGACGTTTGCCTGATGGAGAAAAGTATTTTGAAGCAGATGTGAATTATCATTGTGGCGGAAGAAATGCTGACCGTATCATTTATACCCAAAACGGAGAAGTATACCTTACCAAAAATCATTATAAGAGCTTTGAAAAGCAATAATTGTAGAAATAATCATTGCATTCCTCGCAATGAGCAATTTGTATTTAATAGGTGAGAAGTATTAATTTTGATGAATAAAAAGTATTGTAGAAAAGCTCTGAAAAGTCTGCAAAACTTTTTTAATCAATAAAAATTGGAAATTTAGTTCAATATGAAGACAGTATATATAGATTTTACAGACATAGGTGACTATGAAGATTTTTATGCCCAGTTAAAGGAAAAGATTCAACTTCCTGAACATTTTGGCGATAATCTTGATGCGCTTTTTGATACCATCACCGGAGATATGGAAATGCCACTCCACCTGGAATTCGTAAACATGACCGTAGATCAGCTTGAGATTTTTGAAGATTTGCTGACTACTTTGGAAGATGCTGAAGAAGAAGTAGAGGAATTTAGCTTTAGCTACTATCTTGAGCAGTATGAAGACGATGAGGATGTAGAATCGGAAGACGAAGAATAGAAAAAAACAAGACTGTTTCAAATGATGAGACAGTCTTTTTTTATGGTGAAATATGAAGTTTGTTGTTTTTAATCACACCATGTCAAGGTTTTAAATGACATGGTGCAAAAAACTCTTTGTTACAAGAATGAAGAATCAAAATAAAAAGGAAGCAGATCTTTCACTGCATGCACTTTTACAACCTCTTCATTCATGCTTGAGAAATAAAGGTCTATATCTTCATGTTGTTTGGTCTCATATTCTATCAGACTCTGGCGGCATGCCCCGCAAGGAGGAATCGGGGGATTCTTTTCATGAAATTCTTTAGGGCCTCCAACGACGAAGATCTTTTTTATTTTCACATTCGGAAAGTTGGCAGCTACCCAAAAAAGGGTTGTTCTTTCTGCACAGAGTCCGGACGGATACGCTGCATTTTCCTGGTTGTTCCCGGAGTAGATTTCTCCGTTTTCCAATAATACGGAGCATCCTACCAGAAACTGGGAATAAGGTGCGTAAGCATTCTCACGAGCCTCTTTGGCTCTTTCAAATAATTTATTTTCTATATCATTCAGTTCACTGCTATTTTTAAAATATTCGTAACTGATCTGTAGGTCTTTTTTCATATATTGTAGACTAAAAAAGGGGGGTAAAATTAGTTCTTTTTAATGAAGTGGGCAATATTTTATTCTTCCTGTAAAAAGTTTAATTTTTTTAAAGAATAGAATGTTATATACACCAATAAAATTCAGGAATGTAGAGTTAAAAAACAGATGGGTAATGTCACCCATGTGTATGTATTCATGTGAAAACGGAGAAGCTAACGACTTCCATTTTGTACACTACGGAAGCAGATCACAGGGCGGTACAGGTCTGCTGATTGTGGAAGCCACAGGAGTAGTACCGAAAGGAAGGATCACCAATCACTGCATGGGAATCTGGAATGATCAGCAGGCTGAAAAATT
Organism: Chryseobacterium indologenes; assembly: GCF_018362995.1. Taxonomy (NCBI): domain Bacteria; kingdom Pseudomonadati; phylum Bacteroidota; class Flavobacteriia; order Flavobacteriales; family Weeksellaceae; genus Chryseobacterium; species Chryseobacterium indologenes. The sequence continues at coordinate 2,188,116 of NZ_CP074372.1, read as the reverse complement.
ACAGAGGATTGTAGAATTTGTCCATAAAAATTCTGACAGTAAAATAGGAATTCAGCTGGCCCATGCCGGAAGAAAAGGCTCAACATGGAATAACCTGCAGATCTCTGTTGAAGAAGGCTGGGAAACCGTTGCTCCAAGTCCTATTCCCTATCATCCAACAGAAAGAATTCCGCATGTTTTAAGTACTGATGAAGTAAAAGAACTGGTTCAGGACTTTAGAAAAGCGGCCAGAAGAGCAGTGGAAGCAGGTTTTGATATTATTGAAATTCATGGGGCACACGGATATCTGATTCATCAGTTTCTGTCACCGCTTTCCAATATCAGAACTGATGAATATGGAGGGAATTTTGAAAACAGAATCAGGTTTCTGATCGAAATTGTAGATGCTGTTAACGAAGAATTGAATGAAAATACGGCCCTTTTTGTAAGAATTTCCGGAACGGAGTATGCTGAGAACGGCTGGGATATTCAAAGCAGTGTAGAACTGGCAAAGATTTTAAAAGAACACGCTGTAGACCTTGTTGATGTATCCAGCGGAGGAAATATTCATGGTGCAAAAATTTCGGTTTTCGATGGTTATCAGGTTCCTTTTTCTTCGCAGGTGAGAAATGAAGCCGGTGTAAAGACAGGAGCTGTAGGATTAATAACCAAAGTGGAACAGGCTGAAGAAATCCTTCAGAAAGGTGATGCAGACCTTATTTTTGTAGCAAGAGAGATCCTTAGAAACCCATATATTGCCGTTCAGGGATCTTTTGAAATGAAAGAAGACTGCTTTTTCCCACATCAGTATACCAGAGCCAAAATCTCTTCTTAGATAATGAAAAACTCATAAAAGCTCAGAAATGGATATCGAAGATTTCATGCTTACCTGTCCCAGTAAAAAGTTCCTGGGGGTAGAATGTCTGGGATGTGGAGCTCAGAGAGCAATTGTACTCGTATTTGAAGGAAAATTTTCTGAAGCTTTTCAAATGTATCCTGCCGTATATACCTTATTGTTGTTTTTTTTTACTCTGGGCCTGAGCTTTATTGATAAAAAAAGAAAATACAGCAATATTTTAATGGGTCTCGTAATCATTAACCTTATCATCATGATAATTGGGTATGGGTATAAGCATTATTGAGTTTACCAAAAAAAGGAATGCTAAATCATTGATATTGAATAAAGTGGTTGTTTTTTTGGTTTCCTTTGTTTACGCGGTTATAAAGGGTTGTGTAGAAAAATTTCAATGAAAAATAAGGTAATTTAGTTTAAAATTCTAGAATTGATTTTTAATTCGAAATTTTAATAAATGTCGTAGAACTACTACAATTTATGAAACTGTTATCCAAAAACTTTTTAAATTAGAACATGAAGTCTATCTTTGTTGTATAAATCCTATATCTGGGAACAGTTGTTAATGATTAAAATTTAAGAATATGGCAGGAAATTCAAGAGGAATCTTAAAATTCAATGGAGGGGAAGGTCAGAAGTTGCTAAAGCTTAACTACAGCGTATCAAGATCTACAGACATTTCAGGACGTGTAGCATCTGATCCGTCAAACGCATTAATTAAAGTAACAATTGAAGCAACAGAAAAATCTGATGTTTTAGAAAGTTTACTGAACAGCAAATATAAACCTACGAGCGGAGAAATAAACTTTAATAAATCTCACGAAGAAGGAACATTGATCTCTTTGAAGTGGGAAAACGGATATGTTATCCAGCACGAAGTAGACTTTGATGCGGTAGACAGCAACAATATGCTGATCAGCTTTGTAGTAAGCGCTGAAAGCATTACGTATGGAAACTCATCTTATGACGGACTTTGGCCGATGAGCTAAGTCTTTCATGAGCAAAAAATAAAAGACTGTCCTTAAATAAGACGGTCTTTTTTTACCTTTAAGACTGTATTCAGCAGGCACTTTTGTTTTTATTTTTAAATTCCCGGCCCGTTGAATAATCGTTTAGAAAATTAATCAAATCACTAAAAAATATGTCAAATACACCTGGAAAATCACAAGCGACGTCTTTTCGTCCGACGCAGAATGCAGATGGTATTTCCGAAAACCATCATACAGGTATCAACCGTTTGGTAAAACTTTCTCTTGTCATAGAAGGGAAAATTATCAAGTACTATAAACATTTTAAGCTTAAACAAAGTACCAGACGACACCACGAATTTACGCTGACACTGGCACATGATACCCTGGGAGACAGACAGACCCATTCATTGGAAGAAGCCAATAAGTTTCTTGGAAAACGGCTTACAGCTGTTATTTCCTATAAAGATATAGACAACAGCCCGGAAAGAACCTTTGTGGGAGTGATTACAGGAGTAGGATTCAGCCAGGAACAAATGAGCCTGGGAAATATTGTCCTTACCGGATACAGTCCTACCATTCTCCTTGACGGGGCGCCACATATCCAGAGTTTTGGAGGCGCGCAGTCTGTAAATATAGGAATCATTGCAGAAGAAGTGATCAAACAGGGAATTGACAAAAGCCGTTTTGATATCAGGGTAGATGCCAATAACTATTCTCAGATCATCTATAGCAGCCAGTATGATGAAACCCATTATAACTATCTGGCAAGAATGGCTGAAGCTTATGGTGAACAGTTCTATTATGACGGTGAAGTCTTACACTTCGGAAAACTGCCTGCTCAGAACAAGCCCATAACCCTTACCTACGGAAGCAGCGCCAATGATATAAAAGTGGAATTGAAAGCTGTACACACCAAGCCGCAATTCTATGGCTACAACAGCAATAAAAATGAAAGACTGACTTCCGGTTCAACACCGATCAAACACGTGGGTGATCTGGCAAAAACAGCATACAGTCATAACGAGTCTATTTATAAAACTCCGGCTTTACAGATAGCTCCTATCAAAGCTGCCACACACCTTGATGTTGAATATTCTCAGAAAAGTGCATCAGGAAGCGAAGCTGTCAACGTTTTTTCCATTTCAGGAAATACAACAGTCCCTTTTCTGCACCCGGGTTGTGTAGCAGATGTACAGATGCGTAAACAGGATTCTAATGAAACCTCTTATTTTACCAGAATCATGATTACACAAGCAGAACATGAAATTGACACCATAGGTCATTATAACGGAAGCTTCATAGGAATAGCGGCAGATACAGGATTTCTTCCAAAGCCCGAATACACCATTCCAAAGGCTGAACCGCAGACCGCAACGGTAATTTCCAATACAGATCCTGAAGGACAGGGAAGAATCCAGGTAAGATTTGACTGGCAGACCAACGACACTACTCATTTTATCCGTATGATGAGTCCCGATGCAGGAGGAACAGATCAGATTACCCAAAACCGTGGTTATGTAGCCATTCCTGAAGTAGGAGATCAGGTGATGGTCAACTTTGTTCATAGTCATCCGGACAGACCTTTTGTAATGGGAGGAATGTTTCATGGAGGTATTGCATTAGGAGGAGGAGTAAACAACCACCTTAAGTCTATTCAAACCAGAAGTGGAATCAGAATTCTAATGAATGATGAAGAAGGTAGCGTAACGATATTGGATCCGAGTGGAAATACTTATTTCATGGACGGACAGGGCAATATCAGCATGAAAGCACCTAAAAACTTTACCTTAAATGCAGGTGACAATATCAATATCACAGCCGGAAAAGAAATTTCAATAGGAGCAGGAGCAAGCATTACCAGTACCGCAAACGACAATATTGTTTCCATTGCAGGAAAAGATATGAAACTTACGGCTTCGGGAGATATCACAGAAACTTCCGATACCAGAACAGAAATGATTGAAAAAGAATTCAAGAGACAATCTGAAACATCCAACGAAATAGCAGGTGAAATTTCTATGTTCAGCGAACTGGAAAATATGACCATGCAGAGTGGAAAGATTGTAGAATTCAACAGTGCTGAAAAATCAAAACTTTTCTGATATGGCAATCATAAAGACAGCAACCAATCTCCGCATCACAGTTAAAGATTCTTATCATCTGAGCGTAGGAAAAAAGGTTGAAAAAATAGCAAAGAAAATCAATGTGGAAGCGCATAGAGATAATCTGGTTTTAGCAAGTAACAAGAAGATTATGTCCCATGGTCATAAGTAAATACAACCTGCTGATTCTTTTTATATGGTGTTTTTCATTAACGAATTGTCAGAATAAAAAAATGGAAGAAAAATACAATTGGCTGGGAACCGTTTCTGCCCCACAGGAATATCCGATGGAAGTATATGAAGGAGCTATTGTGGCTGATGATTTCACTTACGCTTTTGATGCCATCTGGGGAACACAGAATACAGGATGGGGTAAAGAAGGAGGAACGATGAACGTGACCACCGAAAGAATGGATGCCCCTCATCAGTTAGAATTCACATGGTATTCTTTGGTAGAAAAAAAATTCTATACCGGAAAATGGAATCTCGATAAAGAAAAGATCAAAAACCTTTTTGACGAAGGATTTGTAGATCAGGACACGAAAAAGAAATCTACCTACAACTCATTTGTCGTAGGATTGGCTCCGGAGGGCAGAGTGGTCCTTTGGATGAAAGGAGCGGGAAACCAGAAAGAAATAGGAGCTTTCCAGGCTCATGATACTATTATTACCAAAGAAAAAGCATACGATAATGCTCAGTATATGCTAAATGAAGGCTTTGCAGACAGAATGCTGAAAGATCCCTCTTATAAGACATTCAAGCCGGAAGTGCGCGAGAAAATTGAAAAAGAAGGATATCCAGCAGCAGATGTTTATAATACATACAGAGAGAAATACAACTGGAAACCTTCAGTAGTTCTTCCGGAAGGAGCAACATGGATAGACTTCGGTTTTACCAATTATAACGGAGAACAGGAAAATCTTTTTGACCAGAGTTTGAAAGACAATACCTATAAAAGCCGTGCTGTTCCAAGGTTCTGCGGTTTTTACTGGAAAGATAAAAATAACAACAGGTATGCAGTATGGATAGACTCTTTTGATGATAAGGAAATTTTTGACCTGTTTCAGAAGCTAGGTAAAGATAAAAACATAAATCTTACCATTAAAGTCAATGAAGACAATACTAAAGTCCTGGTGTCTTTAGAATCTGAAAAAGAAAAACTAGCCGTTACCAAAGCAAAAATCAGAGTATCCCAAAAGATAGAATCATAGCGTTTATTCAGTCAATTTAAAAACAAGAACTATGCACAACAATCAATTTGGAAGTTATACACCATCTGTATCCAAAGAGGAGGTACTGGATATTACTATTGGGATTTTTTTTGACGGAACCCTGAATAATAAAACCAATACAGACGAAAGAAAAAATAAAACGGATGCTCATAAAAAACACGGTGGAAAAGATACAGACAATACCAGCTACAATAATGACTGGAGTAATGTTGCCCGCATGTGGGATAACTATGATAAAAACTTCGGTATTTACATAGAAGGTATCGGTACACTGGATAAAGAAGGAGATGCTACGCTGGGATACGCTTTCGGGACCGGAGAAACCGGGATCAGATCAAAAGTGAGAAAAGGCTGTGAAGAAATTGTAAAAAAGGTGAAAACCATTAAAGCAGAAAAAAAAGCAGATAAAATTGCTATTCTTACTTTCGATGTATTCGGATTCAGCCGTGGAGCTGCTGCCGCACGGAATTTTGTATACGAAATTGGAAAAGCAAAATATAAAGCTTCTTCCCGTACCGTTGCCAACGAAGCTGTTTCGGTGACCACTTATTCAGATGATGACGGTAAAAGTGTAGACGCAGAAGAACTTCCGAAATGGGGGCACCTTGGCCTTAAGCTCGAAGAAGCAGGATTAAAGGTAGATGTTTTAAAAGTAAGGTTTCTGGGGATTTACGATACCGTTTCTTCCTACTCAAAATATTTGTCACCCGTACCCAATTTCAGCAATGACGTAGAAGAACTTAGTCTTAATGATATTGGAAAAGCTCAGACAGTAGTTCACTTTATTGCAGAAAACGAGCACAGAGAAAACTTTGACCTCACAAGAGTACATATTGGAACTGAAAAAACTTTTCCAGGAGTACACTGTGACGTAGGTGGTGCGTATGAAAACGGAAGGGAAACATGGGAAGAAGTAGAAACGTCATGGACTACCAGCAGCAAATTAGAAGCATTAAAAACAGAGCTTGAAAATGAAGGCTGGTACGAAAAAGGTGAGCTCACCATCACCCCCGGATTCTATTTATCGTTAAGAGGATCACGTGATCTTCTGAAGACTTTCAGTTATATTCCTTTACATTTTATGGCGGAATATGGCATTGATAAAGACCTTCCTATCACTCTGAAAAAAATGACAGATGATAAATATTCCATTTTGAATGATCAGTTTTTAATAGGAATAAAAGACCGTCTCAGAACTTACGTAATGGGAGATGGCAAACCTTATTCTTTCAGACATTATAAAGAACTGAGAGATGCCTATGGAGGAAATGAAGTCCCGGAAGACCGTCAGGATGCTTATCAGAAAGAAGTAAAGGAACAAGCCGATTTAAGAAAACTTCGCCATAAATACCTTCACTGGTCAGCAAGAAGGGAAAAAATCGGGATGGATCCGAGACCGAACAGAACAAGGGTTATCCACTAAACTTTTAATAAAAATATCGTACAAATAAAGAAATTGAAGAAGGAATATTTTTATGCAGAAATACAATATACATACCGTTCAGAAAGATGAAACTTTAAAAAGTATAGCCTCGCTGTACGGGTTGGATAAAGATGCATTAAAACTCTTCCATAATAACCACTGTGCTGTTAAGGACATGATCCTGATCAATCTTAACGGGCAGAAAGAACTTTTTATTCCCAGAACGGCGGTTGCAGATAAAAACATTCTGGTAAAATTCGGAAGAGGAAACAGGCTTATTTTTCAGCCGGAAAATTCAGTGCGAAGATACAGTGTTGTCATTACCATTGAAAAAGGAGAAAATAAAAGCGAATTAAAATATGAAACATCAGTTCGCTGGCTGAAAACTGAGAAAAGACATCATTTTTTTGAGATAGACAGAACATCAAACCTTTATCTCAATGAAGAAGAAGTCAATGAAATTGCAGATCTCCTGGCGTACAGAACCTCTAAGATTTTATACCCGCTACAGATCAGCACAGATGAACAGGGAAAGTTTGAAGCAGTGGAAAATGCTGAGGTATTTATCAAAAGATGGCCGGCCGTAAAAGAAGAATTGTATAAAGAATTTGAAGGCCAAACCGTAGACGAATACTGCGGAAAGATTGAAAAAGTGATCAGCCAGCCTGAAGCAATAGATCTTTACCTTAAAAATGATTACTTCATCCGCACTTTGTTCTTTGGAATATATCAGAGTTTCGGAAAAGAATACAGAACGGAGATGACAGCAACGTTTCCTGTAGTAGACAATGCAATTGAGCCCAGATATAAGTTTACGCTGCAAACAGATCCGTTAAAAGGAGAAACAGGTCTGATTACTGTAGAAGGATCAGGCAAATTATATGAAGAAAGAGACATAGATGATTTTATAAGAAGATCACCTTTTTCATTGATTATAGAAGACGAACCTGTGATGAATGAAGAAGGAACTTTCAGACTCATAAGCTATATGAAAGGAGAAACTTCACTTCCGGAATCTCTTTACCTGGAATGCAGTATCATGCTGCAGGAAGAAAAAAAGATTTCAGTATCAGTTTCAGGAATTGATAAAAACTAAATTACCATTTCACTAAAGATAAAATTAATATGGCAGAAAAACATATTGTAGTACAGGGCGCCATGTGCAAATGCCAGTTCGGGCAGGTTCCGGACAAGCTGAAAGTACTTACACACCAAAAAGAATATGCCAATGATAAAAGCGCTTCCAAAAAACTGATCGTTACCACGAAAGAAATAGGAGCAGCCACATTTGAAAAAAATACATTCGGAAACTGTACCAAAATGGGAGTTCCGCCACCACCTTGCAAGATCATGGTTACAGAATGGCAGAAGTTTTATGATAAGGTACAGCTCAGCAATGGCGGATATATCATTGTAGAAGATAGCAAAGCCGTATGTGCCATTGCCGGGACTCCATGCATTGAGATTATAGACCACGGGCAGAGAGCAGATGCCAGCCAGCAGAACTTTAAAAATGCAGATAAAGATGTCCAGCAGCAGATTAATCCGTTGGTGGATTCCGAAGAAATGTATAACGAACAGCCTTCAGGAGGAGGTCAGGATGGTGCAATCTAAATGATAAAAAAATGGCAAAAGGCGTAAAAAAAATAAAAGTTGTAAGTGGGCTTTATTATCCTAAAATGTCTGTACCGGGCCAAAGGGTTACCATAAAGCCTGACCAGTGGGTGCAGTTTGGTATTGACGAATGGCTGCCTGGCACTACGGATGCAGACAAAAAGAAACCTATTATCTGGATGAGACAGAACAGCAGCAGAAAAATTATTATCAATCAGGTTTCCTCTGCAGGCGGATATAAATTTTTAATAGATAAACAATACTGCGGAAGTTATCAGTTTTATATTGAAGCAAGTCTTTCCGGAGTAAGAGATACTAAAAATAATACAGGATTGTATGTGAAGGGCTGGTGTGATCCCAAAATTGTAAGCAGCAAGTGGTCCACACAAAAGAACAGCAAAAGCATAAAAAACAATAAAAAGACCGAGTATATTTCCTACGGGCATATTGTACACCTTAACCTGATGACAGAAGGTCTGAATGGAAATACCGTAAGTATTGAACTATGGAACCAGCAGTCTGCAAAAAAAGATAAACTGGTGCATACATACAACAACGTACAGGTAATTGACGGGGAAATAAATCTGAAAATAGAAAATACATTTGCCTGGATGGCGTATGTAGACAACATTCAGAATGTAGAGGAATTCTATGTTAAAGTAAAAGATACAGCATCAAAACAATACATCAAAGATAATCTGGGGGATGATCTTCATGCCATCTATCTGAATGTAAAAAATAAAATAGTTACTACCAATACCAACGGAGCCCAGAATCAGACACCAACCAAAGTATATAAGCCGGATGTAAGTTCTGTAAGGCTGGAACCATGCAAGTTTGAAGTTATCAAAATCACTGAAAATGAAACAAAAGACGGCAAAGCCAACAATACAATAGCTACAGTCTTTAAAAACGGGGAGGGTATAAAACAGATAAAATCAGCAGAATTACAGGAACATATTCAAAGAACCATCTTCTATAAATTTGATTCTACGGTCATTGATAAAGATGGTGTCGCAATCCTGAATAACGTGCTCAAATTCCTTCTTGAACATAAAGATTCCACCATGAACCTCAGTGGTTATGCCTGCGTTATAGGAAAAGAAAATTATAACAGAGGACTTTCTCAAAAAAGAGCAGATGTTGTCAAAAAATTCTTTGCAGATGGCGGATTAGATCCCAGAAGAATTATTTCTGTAGGAAAAGGAGAAGTAGATCCTACAGATGACAAAATGGGAAGAGATAATATCAAATACAAAAACGAAAAAGACTATGAAAACAACCGTAGAGTAGATATCTCATTTGTATTCAATGCCCATGATGCCCAAACCGTAAACTATGAAGTGGTGGCACCCAGCGTGTCTACAAAGAAAAATCTGATCATTGATATTACAGGTTTTCAAACCAATGAATGCTTCAGAGACAGTAAAGGAAAACATAAAAAACAAACCCTGGTTGTAGACGTAGGACAGGCAATAGATAAAGGAGACACAGTAAAAACATTTACAACTCCTTCATTTACTTATGGAGTGTATTCAAACCTGTCCAGAGTCAGTGCTTTTCCAATAGAATACATCTGGCCTTCAGCGTCCAATCCGAATCAGTTTCATTTGCATGTTCACAGCTGTAGATATTTCAGCAATGAAAAAAGAACTACGGTACTTATCAAAGCTTATCCGGATATTAAATGGGAACTTGCTCTTGAGTTTTTAGTAAATGTATCTAATTATAAAGCGGCCAATATGCCGCCTGGATCTGTTTATGCAAAACACCAGGAAAAATCCAGACAGGCAGGATATAACAGAATGAGAATGAATGAAACCGGAAAAGTTCCGATTTCAATAGGGCTGGGAATATCCGCTGAATGGGATGCCGGGAGAGAAAAGAGAAGCTTTACCAATGAATTTGCAGATAAAATTAAACTGGTAGCAAGAATGATTGCCACCGCTGTAAATATTGTACAAAATGCAATCAATTATGCGCAAAGTGCAGCAAAAGAAACAGCAATACCGGTAGGTTTTAATGTCAGATATCCAAAATTTACCGTCGTAGGAAAATGGTATCTGGAAAGAGTGAATGAAAGAAATACACTCAGCGTAATCGGTGAAGTGGGCTTTGGTTTTAAACCCCTTATCGGAGCTGAAGTGGTCATAGATATCCTGGGAGCTGCTATTGCGGCGGCCTCTTATGGGGCAACAGGGAACCCGGCTGCTGCGAGAATTATAAATAAATTCCGTGGAGGATTAGAAAAATTAGGTGCTTCGGTAACCTTTACAGCAACTTTCTATGGCGAACTGGAAATAATGGTAGATGCCCTGAAAATTGACAGTATCAACGGGATTAATATGCAGGGTAAAACCACCATTGGAGGAAAAATGGGAGCTACCATTGAACTTAGTGTAAGTGTCGAGATTGGAACAGTAAAAGGAACCAAATCAAAGCCAATTATGACATTTAAAGCAGCTGCAAAAGCCGATTCTTACTTTGGAGGAGATATTGTATTGGATTCAGATTCCAAAGGATTATTCATACAGCCGATCCTGAAATTTTCAGGAGTAGTTCTTTCAGTAGAAATAGAAGGAGAAGTGGGCTGGTGGAAAAGTAATTTTAAAGTAGAAGAAAAAGCAATAAAAGAAGAAACTTTCTACCTGGAAAAAAAATATTTAACTTAAATTGACGTATGCATAATTTTAAAAAACCATTATATTCTGTATATCCGAGGCTGTACTGCTCAGGAACCATCTACGTAAATGATGTTCCTGTGATAGACTGGTATGGAGACGAAACAAAAGAAGGAGGATTCGGAGGTGATACAATGATCAATCAGGCATTGCTTCAGAGCGGGAAATATAAAGTGACCGGGAAAATGTATCCTCGTTTAGGAAAAAATATTCTGGATGAAGATGATATGATGTCCATCGATTTCTTCTGTGCAGAGCTTGATAACTGGAAGGCTTCACGATCCGCTTTTCATCCCAAAATAGAATCTCCGTGGGATGGCCTGAGTGACAATATTAAATATCCTCATTTTGAAATCGCAGGAGAAATAGAAGTCGAACTCCCTTTTGTACTGGATGGATGGCAGAACTCAGTAGATTTGAAAGACATCAAAAAAGAAGATCTTTTCAACGATGTTTTTAAATATTATAAGCAGATCAGAACAGTACTGCAAAGTCATAATGCCGGAAAATACCTGGAAATGTCACTGGACAAAATGAAACTGCAGGAACAGGCTTTGTACTATACAGAAGATAGAAAGAAAAGATTTTTAGAAAGTGCAGACCAGTTATTTTCTCAAAACCTGGAAGTTGAAGAACTTCATGAATCAGATCTGCAGCTTGAGATAATGGGATATGGAAAATTGGTAAGGCTGATGAGAAAAGACGGCTCACAACCATTGCAGTTCAAAAGCCCCGATATTGAAAAACAAAGCAATATAGAAATGGAAGTGAAACTTCATATGAGAACAAAAGAAAAAGGCTTCAGTATTATTTAATCATTGAAAATGACTTTTTTAGGATATTTTACAGCAGTTATTGTCATATTTTCTCTGTATATAGGATATAAAATCTTCACGAAATTTGCTGCAAACAGAGATCAGTCAGGGAAAAAAGGAGACCTTCTGGAGAAAGCTTTCCTTCTTTTTATCATTTCAATCATCATGATTTCTGTAAATGCAATGGCATTTGTACTTTCATACAATTTTTTTTGGGAAAAGGCTTACAGAACCTTTAATGAACCTCAATATGAAGCAACTGTAGTGGGATATAAAAAAGAAATTACAAAGTTTAAAAACTTTTCAACCTCTACCTACAGAGATAAAGTAATTTTCTTTCCAAAAGTAGAATATACAGATACCAAGGGAGAAAAAGTGACAAAGACACTGGACATTACCAGTGATCATCCACCCACTGTGGGACAGAAACTAAAGATAACAGATAAAGTAGGAAAGGATACTACAAATGCTCTGCAGCTGGATTGGGTAATGTTTGCTGCTGGCTGTATTTTTACAGGATTTGCGGCATTTTTTGCTTCTTTAATTTCTACTTACACCACCTCATATCCCATGAAAAAAAGAATAGCTTTTTCCTCCAGACTTGCATTATTGCTTATTTTCATTAATATTTCCTGTATAGTATTCATATATTTGAAATCATAAAGAATAGTTTAAAAAAGAAAGGTGTAATAAAGAATAACGAATTATAGTAATCATCAAAATATAAAGTAGTATGAAAAAAGCAAGAGTTCTGATATTGATTTTTATAGTATTGATCAATATCTGTTGTGGAAATAAATCATTTGATCTTTCATCAGTTACATTAGGCGATGATGCAAAGAAGTATGACTTTGAAAACAAAGATTTATTTATGAAAGATGCCGCAAAAGCAGATATCATTCAATACTATGCTGATGAAAATACAGGAGTAACCTACGGAAATATACCCTTAGACAATACGATGGGTACAAGAATTACGATCTACAAAGGAAAAGTAGGAGCTGTAGATACCAATGCTGCAGAAAAATATTCTCTGGAATTTGTAGAAAAAATAGTGAAAAAACATGGAAATCCTACAGCTTCTATCACTGATAAGGCAACCGTAGATGCTAAACTTGTAAAGCCAATTTTTGAAAAGCTTAAAAAACTTTCTCCCGAAAAAGTGTCATGGGATCAAAATCAAAAAAATGCCTTTACTTATCCAACTTCTTTCTTCTGGGATGATGGTAAAAATTATTCCATACTCAGTATCTCTATTGAAGATGATGGAAAAATAAGAAACAAATACATTTCCGTTACGAAAGATGCGTATCGTAATAATGCTGTATTTGGATTAAAATATCCAACACCTTCGGCTTCTCCGTGGTATAAATACATGAACTAAAAAACTCTGAAGTTATTTAGAAAAGAAAAAATAATACCGGAATAAGACATTAAATACGATAACTTTACAAAAGCATTCATCGGATTTGAAAAGTAAAGTGTTCAGACGAGGCATATGGGAGGTAATAAAGGAAGATCATATACAGGATATGTTATTCTGGGAATAATAGCATCATTTTTTATTTATTTTATATTATGGGTCATCTTCAAAGAAAAAATGCCATTCCATGAATATGCTTATGAAATTGCCAATAACTATGACAGCTATGCGGAAAAGGCAATTATTCTTATTCCCTTGGTGGTTTTCATCCTCATCTTTATTGCTTTAATGAAACCTAATGCTGCAAAACGTTTTTTACGACTGCAGTCATCGCTTCCCACCTCGAAAATTCATTCAGTAGCAAAAGGCCTGGCAGAAATTGAAGGAACTTTAGTGATGAAAAATCCTTTATTCTCCCCGGTAAAGAACGAAGTTTGTATCGGATATTACTATACCATTGAAGATATTGGGAGAGATTCGGATGGCAAAGAAACGTACAGAACCATTCATAGAGAAACACAGTGCAATATCTTTCAGATTACAGATAATACAGGAACAATTGACGTAGAACCGGAAGGAATAGAGCTGGTTTTATTAGAAGAAACCAATATAAGCAGTCACGGTGGTAAAAGATACAAAGAAATCCTTTTAAAAGATGGTCAGAAGATGTTGTTGGTAGGATATGCCGATGCTAAAAACGGAGTACCTTTCATAAGAAAAGATGATTATTATAAAATTCTGGGGATTACTTCATCATCAGGAATCAGTGTCTGGAACAAATATCAGCCGTTGCTGAGATCATTTATGTTTACCTGCTCGGTTATCCTGTTAATAATTATTTATATACTCATACAATAATGAATCAGACTGTCGCAATCATATTACTTATCCTCTTAGGAGTAGTTATTATCAGTTTTTTGATCAATCTGTACAACAAATTGGTTATGCTCAAATTTAACGTTGATAAAGCATACGGGAATATTGATGTGGTGCTGAAACAACGTGCAGATGAAATTCCCAATCTGGTAACGGTAGCCAAGCACTTTATGAACTACGAAGAAAAACTGCTTACACGTCTTACAGAGCTCAGGACTTTTTATAATAACACTACAGATGCAGACCAAAGAACAACCCTGGCCAATGAAACTTCAAAGGCATTGTCTTCATTCTTTGCCGTTTCAGAAAACTACCCAGAATTGAAATCCAATACTAATTTTCTGGAGCTTCAGAAGAGAGTTTCTGAGTTGGAGAACAAAATAGCAGACAGAAGAGAATTTTTTAATGACAGTGTTAACCTTTATAACATAGGAATTCATGAATTTCCAAATGTTATATTGGCAAAAATACTTGCATATAAAGACAAAACATTACTGGAAATAACAGATTCTGAAAAACAATATAATGGAGTTCAGTTTTAATACTTTTTTCGGATTAGAAAGCAAAATGGCAGACTTCCCGGAAGTTACCATATTTGGAGCTATGTTCCTGCCCCTGCTGTTATTTATTCCGGTTGCATTGATAGGCTGGATATTCAGAAAGCTTAAATTCAATATGTACATCATTCATGTATTGATGTATACACTGCTTTTTACATTTATATTGGGAGCTATTACCATATTTGTACTTTTCTTTATTACAGACAAAAATGGAGTAAAGCTGGCATATTGCTGGCTTACGGTCTTTACTGGAATGTTTATTTTCAGTTTAATTAATGCTAATACCATTACTAAAATGTTTACCGATTGGTCTAAAATAATTAAAGACAGACAGAATCAGTAATTTTGAATTAAAATATCTTATACCTCAGGGATAAAATATTGGGAACAGGAATAGAAAAAACAAAGTAAAAGGACAGGAATGTAACTGTAGAATGAGTGAAAAAAAGCACATCCATATACTTGAATCGCTTTTTTTCTGTTTTATTATTGATAACTGCATACTAACATTAATATTATGAAAAGATTGAAATACATAGTAATACCAATGATCTCTTTGGCAATTGCTTCATGTGGCCAGCAGAAAAATAAAGAAACTGAGGCCTTGGTTGAAACACAGGGAAGTACGCAGACAGAACCTTTTAATCTTGCTAAAATCACTGTAGGTCAAAATATTAATGAAATTTTAAAATCTGCCGGAGCAACAGCCAAAGAAGCAGTACGTACCAGTGAAGTGACCCTTATCGGAAATGAAAAACTTGCTTTTTCATCAAAAGAATTATTACACTTCAACGGAATAGATCTGGAAGGAAAGAATAATAAAAATACCAATAAAGTAATTTTACACTTCGGAAAAGTAGATCAGGAAATTGGTCCTCTTGCCAATGAAAAAGAAGACGAATTGGGAATGTATCAGCTTGATATTTATACAGAACAGGAAAAAAAAGCCCTTCTGGATAACTTAAACAAAACACTTCAGAAGCCTAGTTTTGATACCATACATGAGGGTTTTGAATCAGAAGTGAAAGATAATGAGATCATCCAGACTCAAAATAAACTCAGACAGGAAGTGGCTATCTGGAGAAACAAAGATATGCTCTATTACTACTGCGAAACCAAAATAGACAACAGACCTGACGAATACCGCTGTAATCTCTTCGTTTTCAAAAATAAAGAATGGAAAGACCTGTTAAAAGGATCAGGATATCCTGATCTGGATAAAATCTCTTTATAATATTCGCTTCGTCCATAAGCTTGCTGATCCTTCTTTGCTTTCTAAAAATGTAAAGCAGTAAAATAAAATCTTGCGTTAAAAAATCTACTCAATTAAAGTTTTAAAAATAAGAAATGCCGGTCTAAAAAAGGCCGGCATTTTATATAAAGTTGATATCTGAATTATTTTACAAGGAACTGCATCGTAGTCTGATCCAGTTTCAAAATATAAATTCCCTGACCAAGATTTCTGGTTTTAATAGAATTTCCATCTCTGAAAGGCTGATCAATCGTCTGAAGAACTTTCCCCTGGAGATTATAAATTTCAGCTTTTTTTACTTTCTGAAGATCTCCTTTTACAAAAATCTCCTGGTTAGTAATTGGGTTAGGTGAAATTTTAAAGCTCTTTGCTGAAGTTTCCAAAGCAGTAGTTTGTGCCATTCTTGCAGATGTTCCCGGATAGCATGTCCAAGCAAGATCATCAATAGCAACTCTGTTACTTGATGAAGTATTAACCAGGCTTACCACTACATTTCCGGAAATATTGATATTATTGATGGTTGTAGTTGTAGATGAAGTACTGTAAGGTATAGTTCCTACGGTTGTTCCGTTTACTTTTACATCAAAAGTACCATTCGTTCCTGAGAATTTAAGCTGCGTAGTTACCGTCAAAGAACCAATACCGTTTGCTGAGGTACCGGAAGTTAAAGACCCGTTTCTTACTGTAATCGCTTTATTGTTAATAGTTTGGTCAGTTCTTGCATCCGTTGCTGTCCATGAGATTCCTCCATTACTCCATGTTCTGGTTGTGTAAGTAGAGTTGGCTGCAGGAATTGTTTCAAAAGTTTCATTGGCACAATTAGTCGCTGGCGTAGTACCTCCTGAATTGGTAGTAGTGGAAACCGTTGAACTGTTTGATGACGAATTTCCTGCCGCATCCTTCGCTACAACATAGAAGCTGTAAGTAGTAGAAGGAGTAAGTCCTGAAATAGTCGTTGAAGTTGAACTAACCGTAGTGGCCAGATTTCCGTCCATATAAACATTGTAAGCAGTTACTCCTACATTATCCGTTGAAGCATTCCATGCAAGAGAAATACTGTTGGAAGTTTTTCCTGAAACATTCAGCCCTGTTGCTGCGGTTGGAGCCTGAGTATCGCCTGAAGGCTGTTGAGAACCCCAGATAAGATTTACATAATTCGGGTTATCAATAAATGGATTTCTGTTCCCCTGGAAAGTATAAGAAGCATTATTTCTTTTGATTTCAGCCTGAGAAACCGGATCCTGATTATGCCATGCCAGAAGAACATTCAGTTCCCATGTCTGTAATCCCGGGAAGGTAGAGCTTCCTAACATGTTTCCTGATGAGAAAGTAGAAAGTTTACTCTGGTAACGGGTTACAAAATAGAAAATCATACGCGCCACATCTCCTTTAAACTCATCAATCGGCTCGAAAACCGTCCCGGAATACCCTGAAGAAACTGACGTTCCAAGTTTTGACCCATTCTGTGAAGTAAATGTAGCACTTCCTACCTTTCCAAAAGGATAATTACTTCTCATTCCGTTTACTTTTCCGTCTGTAGCTCTGATAAAGTGAATATCAGCAACCATCGGAGAAGCCTGATTGAAAAGACTCTGAGGAACAATGTGCTCTCTGTTGTAGCAATTTCCTTCCGTAGAATAAGTTCCACACTGGTTGGTTCCCGGAGTGTAATTATAAGGATCTGTACCTACAGGCTTTTCAGAATAGATATCAAGGATAGAACCGTCATTTTCATAATCCTTATCAATATCAGTGGTTTTGTAAGCAGTCCACAGCCCATTGTAGCCTTTGTCCAAATGTCCATTGGTAATAATGCTGCTCAATTCCGTTTTCAGTGCTGCGCCACTCAGTCCGTTGGCAGAATTGTAGTATCCTGCAGGAGCCTGAGCGTGAGCAAGTCCCGCAAATACAGAAAATAAAATAACTTTTTTCATATAATATTAAGTTTAAGCAAGAATAACACATTTTTGTGAATAAAAAATTAAGTAAGCGTTAATTTTAAATGTATAGCATGTAAGAAGTTGTGAATGAATATGTTTGGGTTTCGTGATTCGGGTTTCGTGTTTTGGGATTTCGGTATTTGTGTTAGGTACTTCTATATTCAATAGATCCGGGCTAAAATAAAAAAGTTTCCATTGGCTTTAGCCAAAACTTAAAGAATTGAGGACCATATTAAAAAATCATCTGTGCAAATTTTTGTTATCTGTGGAAAAACGGGATAATTTCCCATAAAAAAAGCCAGTAAAAAATACTGGCTTATATAATGGATGACTTAAATTTATTTTCTTTGTGGCGGATAATTTTTCATAATCTCAGCCATGATTTCCGGAATCTGTCTCTGTTTCGCTTTTGGAGAATCTACAGAAATTCCGCTTCCGATACCCTGCCAAACCAATTTGTTGGTTTTTGCATCAATAAGGTCTACGATCAGTGCACCTTCATTGTAATTTGAAGTCCACGTTCTGCTCATTCCAACGCCCCATCCGAATGGTCCGCCCCATCCCCACATTCCGTAAGGTGAAGAAGAATTGATATCCGTAACCTTTTTATGGTTAGCTTTTACATTGATAATCAAATCTGGATTTTCTCCGGATTGAAGCCCTTTGCTCTGAAGCTGTCTCGAAAGTTCATTCAGGACTCTGTCTTTATCAATATCATTCAATTTTAGATCATCAATTCTTATTTTATACGTTTTGAAAGAATTGAAATTGGCGGTTTCAGCATAATCTGAACGTACCTGAAAAGGGCTACAAGAAGTTAATCCTAAAGTAGCAGATGCCAACAAAATAAAAATATATTTTTTCATTTTATTTATTTTTTTTATCATTTTTAATGAATGTATCAGTCTTTTTATCGTACCCGTAAGGACAGTGTCTGCAGCCGCTTTTACAGCAATAACCTCTTTTCAGATGAAATTTTTCTGTAAAAACCTTGTACCCCTGTTCATTATAGTAGAAGTCTTCACCTTCTTTGATGTCATAATGGGCCATAAGTTAAATGCTAGTCAAAAAACTTTTTATATTTGTTACTATGATAATTGTATGCCAAAAGCCTTTAAAAAAATTAAAAATTAATGGCATTGCTCTCTTTCCCTTTATCTTCATTAGGAAACCCGAAGATAAGGAAAATAATGTATTGATCAATCACGAAAAAATCCATTTACGTCAACAGCTGGAAATGCTTATCATTTTCTTCTACATTTTCTATGTTATTGAATATTATTATTGGGTTTTCAAACTCAAAGACGGTTATCTGGCTTACAGAAGAATCTCCTTTGAAAGAGAAGCGTACACGAATGAAAATAACCTGAACTATCTGCAAAAAAGAAAATTCTGGAACTTCAGGAAATATCTGTAGAGTTATTGGCGAGTTTCGGGATTTGGGGTTTCAATATTCAGGATTTGGGGTTCGAGGTGGAGAGGTTCAGATTGAAAGATCTAAACATAATTACTAATAAAGCCAGAAATCCCGGGAAGACTAAATCTTTTCCTACTTTTGTAAAGAATAAACCTTGAGCCGCTAAAAACTGAAATGCTATTACAACTTCCCACAGAACCTGTTTCCATTCAGGAAATTCCCATTCATAAAAATGTAAAACTTTTCATTAAAAGGGAAGACCAGATTCATCCGCTGATTTCAGGCAATAAATACTGGAAACTGTTTTACAACGTGAACCATTATCTGGAAAAAAATCCGGATAAACCTTATATTATTACTTTTGGGGGAGCCTTTTCCAATCATATCGCTGCGGTTTCTGCAGTTGGAAATTTAGCAGATATTCCTACGTTGGGAATCATAAGAGGGGAAGAACTGCAGCATAAATGGCGGGATAATCCTACTTTACTTTTTGCGAAAAGAAATGGCATGAACCTGAAATTTGTCACCCGTGAAGAATACCGTCATAAAGAAAAACTGACAGAATTCCTTCATCAGGAGTTTCCCGAGGCTTTAATAGTACCTGAAGGAGGCACCAATGAAGAAGCTGTGGAAGGGGTGAAAATGATGCTCAATGAACAAACAAAAGATTTTGACTATCTTTGCACCGCAGTTGGAACCGGAGGAACCATTGCAGGAATTTCAAAATTTAGTGAAGACAATCAGAAAGTTATAGGATTTAACGTAGTTAATGATACTTCACTTGAAAATAAAATTTTTGAATTAACTTTGAGACAGAATTTTAATCTAATAGATTCATGTTTTGGAGGTTACGGTAAAATAAATGATGAAAACATCCGTTTTATCAATGATTTCAAAGAGAAATATGGTATTCCTTTAGAACCGATATATACAGGAAAAATGATGGAGAAAGTTTTTGAACTGATTGAAGATGATTATTTTCCTGAAAACAGCAGGATTTTATGCTTTCATACTGGTGGATTACAGGGAATTGAGGGCGCTAATCTGCTTTTAGAAAAACAGAATAGAAATTTAATTATATAAGTAAATTGAAAAACATGAAACACTTAGTGTTCCATCTTTCATTTTAAAACAATAAAAAATATAAGATGAAAAGACTTTTCCTATCCATAAGCCTTTTAGTTTTATCAAAATTTTCTGCCCAGACCTGGGCAACCGAAGATCAGTATATTCAGAAGTTTGCTAAATATGCCGTAGAAGAAATGGAAAAATATAAAATTCCGGCTTCTATTACGCTTGCACAAGGGTTGTTAGAAACCGGAGGAGGGCAAAGCAGATTAGCACAGGAAGGTAAAAACCACTTCGGTATAAAATGTAAAGAAGACTGGACCGGTAGAACGATGAAACATACCGATGATGCACCTAATGAATGCTTCCGCGTGTATGATGATCCAAGACAGTCTTATGAAGACCATTCTATATTTTTATCCACAAGAAAATATTACGCAAACCTTTTCAAACTGGATATGAGAGATTACAGAGCATGGGCAACAGGTTTAAAAAAAGCAGGCTATGCTACCAACCCACGTTACGCTTCAATTCTTATCACTAAAATTGAAAAGTACAAGCTCTATGAATTCGACAATACCAGTTCTAATGAGGTATTGTATGCCGTACTTAAAATGTATCCGGATCTGAAAGACGACAGAACTTTCATGGCACAGCTGGACCCTTCAAAAGCTGTTAAAAAAGCTAAAGACCCGGTTACCGTAGAAGTTCCTTACAAACAGACTTCTTACGCACAACAGCAAAAAAGAGTGGAAAGAATCAAAACGAAAGCTGAAATTCTTAATTCCATTCTTATCAAAAGCCACCCGAATGACGGTCTGAAGTATATTGTAATTCCTGAAGATACTGATGTGAAATTCATCGCCAATAAATTCAAAGTCAGCGAAAGCAGACTGATAAAGTGGAATGAACTGGAAGGTGAAACCTTAAAGAAAAATGATATTGTTTTTCTTGAATCAAAAAATTCTACAGGAAATACAGCTACCTATAAAGCAGAATCCGGAGAAGATATGCATGATATCGCCCAGAAATTCGGAATCAAATTAAATAAACTGTATGCTAAAAACAGAATGGATGAAGGGCAGCAGCCCTCTGCAGGACAGCTGATTTATTTAATAGACAAAAAACCACGAAACTAATTAATTTTTTGTTGAGAGTTTACCGTTGACAGTTAAATGCCAACCGGCAACTGCCAACAGCAACTAAGTATATATGAAGTATCAAAGAAGTTCGGCTTTGTTTGATGAAGCCTACAAATACATTCCGGGAGGAGTAAACTCTCCGGTAAGAGCATTCAAATCCGTAGGAGGTGTTCCTGTTTTTATGAAATCGGCAAAAGGGGCTTACCTTACCGATGCAGATGACAATACTTACATTGATTATATCAATTCATGGGGGCCAGCCATTTTGGGACATACACATCCTGAAGTACTGGAAGAACTGAAGATTCAGGCAGAGAAAGGATTCTCTTTTGGAGCACCTACAGAACTGGAAACAGAAATTGCAAAATTTATTATTGATAACGTCCCGAATATTGACCAGATCAGAATGGTTTCTTCAGGAACAGAAGCATGTATGAGTGCCATAAGACTGGCAAGAGGTTATACAGGAAGAGATAAAATTGTAAAATTTGAAGGCTGTTATCACGGACATTCAGATTCATTCCTGATCAAAGCGGGAAGCGGTGCTGCTACCTTTGGAAATCCAAATTCTCCGGGAGTAACAGCAGGTACAGCGAAAGATACTTTATTAGCACGTTATAACGATTTTGAACAGGTAGAAGATCTTTTCCGTCACAATCAGGGAGAAATTGCAGCGGTAATTATAGAGCCGGTTGCAGGAAATATGGGATGTGTACTGCCGGAAAATAACTTCTTACAAAACCTGAGAAAGATCTGTGATGAAAACGGAGCTTTATTAATCTTTGATGAGGTAATGACCGGTTTCAGATTGGCTTTCGGAGGAGCTCAGGAACTTTTCAATGTAAAAGCAGACTTAGTAACTTACGGAAAAGTAATCGGTGGAGGACTTCCGGTAGGAGCTTTCGCAGGAAGAAACGAAATTATGGATCACCTGGCTCCAAAAGGCGGTGTTTACCAGGCAGGAACATTAAGTGGAAATCCTTTAGCGATGAGAGCGGGATTAAAAACACTTCAGCTTATTAAAAACGATCCTGAATTTTTCAACAGATTGCATAAGACGACAGAAACATTGGATTTTGAAATCGGAAAAATTTTAAACGAAAAAGGAATTGCTCATAAAATCAACAGAAAAGGTTCTATGATGTCTGTTTTCTTCCATATCAACAGAGTTTCCAACTTTGATGAAGCTCAGGAAGCTAATCATTCATTGTTCAATAACTTCTTCCACCAGATGCTTCAGAATGGAGTGTATTTACCACCAAGTGGATACGAAACGTACTTCATCAGTGATGCCATTAAGGATAAAGAAATTGATATGACACTGGAAGCAGTAAGAAAATTTGAATATTCCAATAAATAATAATGAGACCGGATTTTAGATCCGGTTTTTTTATGCAGAATGATTTGAATTCGGTGTTTGCAGATCAATAAAAAAACTCTACGTAATCAAATTTATCCACAATCCTTGTCACTCTGTAGGAGTTTCAACGACGTAAAACTGCATAATTTAGATTGCTACGGAATGCCAAGAATACTGTAAATATTTTGTATAAATCATAAGTAATTTTTTACGTCTAAAAATATCCGCAAAGTTTGTCACTCCGTAGGAGTCTCAACAGAGTAAGCAGCATAAATAGATTTCTACGGAAAGACAATTGTGATGGATGTCTTACTTATTGTAGTAAAGAAAAGATAACCGAGGATTTTAATACACAATCAAAACAAAGTATAAATCATACAGATCTTGTAATAAACCGTACACCTCGTTCAGCAGACTTCTTTTTAATTTTGTCATAAATAGATTGGAAATGAAGACCTCAGACAATAATATGTCCCGCAAAGATTTTATCCGGAATTCAGCTTTGGCTGTAGCGGGATTAACTTTTATACCTAATATCATGACTGCATCACCTTTTATGGATGAAAATAATAGCTTGACAAAAGGAAAAATGAGTCTTAAAAATGTTCGTCTGGAAACAGGGTTTGAATACCAGGATGGGGAAGTGGTTTCTACCAAAACAGATCTGTTTTATGTGGAATTTGAAAACGGAAAAATTGCAAAGATTGCTCCGAATCAGCCTAATGCTAAAGCGGTAGATGGAAAAGGATTATTGATGCTTCCTGCGTTCAAAGATATGCACATTCATCTGGATAAAACTTTTTATGGAGATCAATGGCAAGCCGTTAGAAAAAGAACCGGAGGAATCAAAGGAATGATAGAGCTGGAGCAGAAAATGCTTCCAGATATGCTGAAGAATTCAACCTTCAAAGCGGAGAAACTGATCGAATTATTACAGTCAAAGGGAACTTCCTACGCGAGAAGCCATGTGAATATTGAGCCCACTTCAAAACTTCAGTCATTAAAAAATCTGCAGAAAGCTTTAGAAAATAAAAAGAAAAGTTTCGGAGCCGAGCTGGTAGCATTCCCGCAGCATGGCGTTTTCTATACAGATTCCGTACCTTATCTGAAAGAGGCAGCGAAGATGGATATTGATTTCATTGGTGGAGTAGATCCGTTCAACGTAGACGGTGATATTGAAAAAGTGGTGGATTTTACTGTTCAGCTCGCTTTGGATAATAAAAAAGGAATAGATATTCATCTGCATGAAACCGGAGATTCCGGATTAAAGACCGTTGAATATCTTATTAAAAAAGTAAATGAAAATCCTTCTCTGAAAGGAAAAACATACTTAAGCCACTGTTTTATTCTGGCTAAATTAGAAGCTGCGAAACAGGAAGAAATCGCCGAAAAATTAGCAGAAGCCAAAATCGGAATTGTTTCTACAATCCCTTTCGGAAGGTTGATCATGCCAATACCAACGCTGTACAAACATAATGTAACCGTTCTTACAGGAAATGACAGTATCATAGATCACTGGAATACTTTCGGAACAGGAAGTGTACTTCAGAAAGCCAATTTAATGGCACAATTGTACGGATATTCAACAGAATTTTTATTGTCAAGAAGCTTAAAACTGGCAACAGGAAATATTCTTCCGCTGGATGATAAAGGAACTCAGCAATGGCCAAAATCCGGAGATAAGGCAGACTTTGTACTCATCAATGCAAGCTGTTCAGCAGAAGCCGTATCAAGAATTTCAGAAGTGGAATCATTGGTGCATGATGGAAATGTTGTCTTTTAGGCCCAACGATATAATTGTTTACAAATTTATATATATAATTTAGTTGTGTTTTTTTTAAACCACAAAGGGTATAAACGTTTTACAGGAAAGCCTGGAAATTTATTGAAATTTTTCAGAAACAGCCACTGAATGCAGAGAGAAACTGAAGTAGAAGTGGTGTAGGTAAAGCTTTTGTCCCTTTTGTGGTTATTTTAGTTTTTTCTCACAAATTTTAGTAATTTTAGGAGAAAATCAGGCAGAGTGGGCTATCATACGGATCATTTTCCAATCTTAGGAATTCAGGAATTTAGCGAGAATCAGCTGAGTGGCTGTAACCTGCTGTTTAATGAACTTTACGGGGCACGTTCCATTGATGATCCCCATAAGCATGATTTTTTTATCATCAATCTTTTTGAGCACGGAGTTGGCTCACATACCATAGATTTTACGGAATATCAGGTGAAAGACCATCAGATTCATCTTGTTTTTCCGGATCAGGTGCATCAATGGGTGATTGAAAAGGAAACCATCGGTTATCAGCTGATGATCAGCCGCGACTGGTTTGAAAGTTTTCTGCCGTCATTAAGGTTCTCAGCCTCTTATTATCAGAATCATCCGGTTATCAATCTTTCTCCGGATGTTTTTGCCACATTTCTTTATGAATTCCAGGAAATCAGGAAAGAGCTGACCTCCGAAAAAGTATTCTGGGAACTCATTCAAAAAAGAAGTGAACTCATCGGTCTGCTGGTAAGCAAATCTGTGGAAGGAGCTTTTAAAGATTTTGAAGTCTATAATTCAAACCCCATTATTTCAAAGTTTCTCCATCTTATAGATGAGCATTTCAAAACAGAAAGATCGGTTTCTTTTTATGCAGATAAACTGAATATTTCTGCCAACTATCTGAATATTGTCTGCAAGAAAAACCTCAATGCTTCGGCTTCATCTCTTATTCAGGACCGTATTTTACTGGAAGCGAAAAGGCTTTTAAAAGTTTCTGAAATGTCAGTAAAAGATATTGTATATGATCTTGGTTTCTATGATCATGCAAGCTTTTCCAAATTCTTTAAAGCACAGACGGGAATGACACCTTCCCAATTCAAAGAATAATCTGTACAAAACAAGACATAATTGATACACCGGTTTTAACATGAAGTCGGGCTAATTTTGTATTGTTAAAATTTAAATCATGCAATTTCCCTATCAATTAGCTGCAAAAGGAAAATATTCCCTTAAAAATGTCCGCCTGGAAACAGGTTTTGAATACGAAAATGAAGAGGTAACCGGCACAAAAACTGACCTTTTCAGTATTGAAATTGAGGACGGAAAAATAAAAGCAGTAAAAGCAAACGATCCGGCTTCTCATGCGATTGATGCTAAAGGATATCTGATGCTTCCGGCATTCAGAGATATGCACATTCACCTGGATAAAACATTATATGGTCTTCCATGGCAAGCGCTTTCTCCGAAAAGAAGAACGGTGAAAGATATGATTGCATATGAGCAGGAAATCATTCCTGAACTGTTGAAAACTTCCATAAGCAGGGCAGAACAGCTAATCAGCCTGCAGCAGCATTATGGAACTCACTTCGTAAGAACCCATTTCAATATTGATCCTACCTCAGGACTGAAATCTCTGGAACACCTTGAGCAGGCCCTTGAAAATAAAAAAGATTCCTTCAAAGCTGAACTGGTGGCCTTCCCGCAGCATGGAGTTTACTATACAGAATCTGCTTCGTTGATGAAAGAAGCAGCCCAATTGAAAAGTGTAGGATTTATCGGTGGACTGGATCCATTAAGTATTGACGGAAGCATTGAAAAAGTGATGGATTTTACTGTTCAGCTGGCTTTAGATCATAATAAAGGAATTGATATTCACCTGCATGAAGCAGGAGAATCCGGAATGAAAACAATCAATTACCTGATTGATAAAGCAATTGAAAACCCATCGCTACAGGGAAAAACATTTATAAGCCATGCATTTGCCTTAGCACATCTTTCACCCAAAGAAACAGAGCAAATTTCAGAAAGACTGGCTGCCGGAAAAGTAGGAATTGCTTCTTCCGTACCTTTTAAAGGAACAGTAATGCCTATTCCAACTTTGAAAAAATATGGGGTGAATGTGTTGATCGGAAATGATAATGTACAGGACTATTGGAGTACTTTCGGTTCAGGAAGTATGCTGCAGAAAGCCAATCTGATTGCCGAGTTATATGGTTATGCTACAGAATATGCCTTGTCAAGAGCTTTACAGTTTGCGACTCAAAGTATTCTTCCCCTGGATGAAAAAGGGAAACAGCAATGGCCTAAAGCTGGTGATGAGGCAGCCATTGTTCTTACGGACGCTTCATGTTCCGCAGAAGCAGTTTCCAGAATGTCTGAAATAAAAGCCCTGATGAATGACGGGAATTTATTTTGGAGAAATTAATTGAAGTATATATTTTTTTTATACACTTGTTTTTTGTGAATGTCATCGGGAGTTTTCCTGGTGGCGTTTTTTTAATTATGAATTATGAGTTATGAGTTATGAATTTCGGGATCCGGGTTTCGGGGTTCTTCTTTATCAATAGGAACGGGCTTTAGCCCGTTTATTAAATAGAAGAATACATTCGTCCGGCTTTAGCCGAAACCTACCAATAAACCCCATGATCAATTAAAAAATAACTGTTCATATTCCTTTTTTGTTTTTTGCAATATGAACACCTCTTAATATTGATTTAGACAGAGAGTCATACTATCTGAACATAACAATAAAAAAAGCCCTCGGAAATATTCCGAAGGCCTTCTATTTGAAATTAAATCTAAGTACTTATATAATGTTATAAGTTGAAGTTTGTCCATCCTGCATACCACGTATCTGTAGCATCTTTTACAGCACCTTTGTAGGTTACCTGTGTAAACCAGGTAGCCAATTTAGGGTTAGTAAATGAACCTCCGGTTAATAGTGGAGAACCTGCAGTAGGAGTGAAGTTTGGTGTAGTTCCTGCTGGAGCCCATGCACCGGCAAGTTTTACATCAGCTGTAGAAGCAAGGATTGTATTTCCTTTAGCATTAAACCAAGTCGTAAGATCGTTCAATGTATACGTTGTCGGAGTAGAAGTAGACGGTCCGAATTTTAAAGGGGTTGTATTTCCTGCTAAAACGTTGTTTTCAAAGAACAGCTTATTACCTACAATATTGTTATCCGTTGGAGCACCTTTTGTAGCATCAATGAATAAACCAACAGGGAATCCTGTAAATACAGAGTTGAATACAGAGATAGAAGAGTTTCTTCTGATCTGTAATGCATTTTGGAATAACGCGTTGATTGATCCCGGAGCTAAAGAGTTGATTGGCCCGATAATCGTCATGTTAGAGAATGTAGCTGATGTCTGAGGCGCCAAAGTAGACCCGTTAGCATCATTATCAGATTCAAATGCGTTAGAACCGGAAACGTCCGCTATCTGAGAATCTCTTACTCCGATACCAAACTGGATATTTCCTGAGAAACCGTTATCCGTATCGAAATCATCATCAAGACCTTTGTAAGAAATAAGGTGAGAACAGTTTACCGTTCCTCCGAACCATTCAAAACTGTCATCATTCGCGTAAGCTACTTCTACGTAATCTACTGTAGTTCCGTTACCTACACCACCGAATGTCAATCCGTTGATCTCTTTGTCCGGTAAGAATGCATAACCTGCGTATTCTATTCTTACATATTTTAATACACCACTGTTATCAGCAGCATTGTTTCCACCGTAAAGTCCAAGACCTTCAGAGTTGTTGATTCCTCCTTCAATCTCTCCAACTCCGTTTACTCCACCGAAAGAAGAGTTAGTAGGAGCATTTCCTAAAATTACTACTCCTGCCCAGTCTCCTCTTTTAGGACTTGGTTTTTCAGAAGTGAAGATAATTGGGTTGGCAGCAGTTCCTTCTGCCATGATTTTACTTCCTTTTGTAATGATCAAAGCTCCGTTTTTATCAGCTTCACCTACGATCTTTGTACCTGGTTCGATAGTTAAAGTAGCTCCGTTAGTTACATATACTAGTCCTCTTAGCTTATAAATTTTGTTAGCTTTAAGCGTCATGCTGGAAGTGATCTTTCCTGAAAGAATAAGGTTTTCAGTATCTCCGTTTCCGTTACCTCCATTTTGAATAATGGTAGGTCCATCTTCTTCTATATTTCTACAAGCGGTAGTGGATACTATAGCGCCAAGCATTAAAGAATATAAAACGAACTTTTTCATGTTATAAAGAATTAAATTATTTATTAGATTATTTGTTGAGTGAATTAAAAATTGTATCCCAGTGTTAAACTGATATTGGTTCCTGAAAGTCTTTCAATAGCAAGAGCATCTTTGCTGTCATACTTACCGTTGTCGTTCAGGTCATGGTAGAATTTAGCACGACGGTTCAGGATATCTGAAACATTCAGCTTGATTTCTCCTTTGTTGCTCCAGATTTTTTTAGCAAGCTGGAAATCCAGAAGAGGTCTTGGTGCTTCCCAGATTGGTGGTACCTGATCGTTTCCTACATAAAGGATTCTTCTTCCGATCATGTTGAATAATACCGTAGAAGACCATCCTGATTTTTCAGTATCATACTGAAGACTTACGTTAACGGTGTATGGAGACTGCCCCTGCATTGGTCTGTCAATCTTAGTGGTCTCATCCGTTACCCTGTTCCAGATTCTGGCAACATTTCCACCTACTGTAAAGTTTCTAAGTGCAGAAACGAAATCAAGTTTTTTTCTGAATTCCGCTTCAACTCCATAAGCATCAGCTTTATCTACGTTAAGGTAGTTGAAAGTATTACTCGTTCCTACCCCTGATTGGTTGAAGTATAATTCGATCGGCTTTTTGAAGTTTTTATAGAAACCTGCCACAGAGATAATTTCTCCGTTTCTTGGGTAGTATTCCCAACGAACATCGGCACTTGTGATTTTAGTTCTTTCAATGGATTTGTTACCAATTACAGTAGCTCCAAGATCAAAATCATAATATGCTAAAGGAGAAACTTCTCTAAACTCCGGTCTTACAACAGTCTGTGAAGCTGCAACACGGATGTTCATTTTAGGATTTACCTTGAATGTTAAGTTTACAGCAGGTAAGAAATCTGTAACACGGGTGTTGACAAAACGGTCATCACTTTTCTTCGTGCTTCCTACCAATTGGTCAAAGTTTTCAACTCTTAATCCCCAAACTGCTCTTAACCATGGTGTAAAGTTGTTGTCGAACTGTAAATACCCGGCGTTAAGGATTGTATTGGCGATATATCTGTACTGGTTTCCTGCAATCTCGTCAAATGTAAATCCACCGTTACCTCCGAAGTTTTCAGGATTGAAGATCGTTTCGAAAGGCTGAGAAAGCAATCCCTGGTTGGATTTTTCAAGTCTTACAGAGAAAGGTCTTGAGTTATATATTCTGTCTTTTACCTGGAATAAATACCCTCCTTTGATCGTTTGTTTCTGACCAAACATGGTAAATGTTTTGGAGATATCACCTCCTGCATTATATAGATAGTCACTTAAAGTAGAATAGAATACACTTCCTGATTTTTGAGAAAGACCATTGGAAATCAATGCTAAATAAGGGCTTCCTGGCATGTTTGTGTATTGGTTATACTGCAAACGCTGTAACAAAGGAATATACTGATCCAGGATTCCGAAGCTTCCGTACCAGTTTACAGTAAGGCCTCCAAGAGCATCAATTTTGTGGTTACCGGTAAGGGTAGAGTTATAGAAAGTAGTTTCTTTAAATCCTATCTCCCTTGCCATAATATTTGTTCCGTTGATCGGATCAAATTCAAAGTCCTTTCCTGTTCTGAAGGACATGTGGTTCACCGTATTATTAGTGATGATATTCTTTAAGGAAATTTTATTGTTGCTGTTCAGCTTTAAAGCTAAGTTCAACATTCCTCCTAAAATAATATCATTGCTGTATTTTTCTGTAAAATAATCGAAGTTGGTATCAGCAAGCTGATCATTGATCGTAAAGAAACGGTTGGTAGACTCAGTTCTTCTTTTGTTATTGCTATAGTTTAAAACAGCAATTACCCCTAAATCTTTTCCGAAAACTTTAGTATTAAAACCTCCGTCTAATTGTAAACTTATATTTTCAGGATAACCAATACTGTTGTATCCTAAATTCTTTGTAAACCCTTTACCAATCTCTGTTTTTTGAGCTTCAGTAAGAATACTGAATGCGTTTTTTGCAGGCATATTGGTTGGCAGTTTTCTGTACCCGTCATCAATTCCTAAAAAGTCCCATTTTCCACCTTTCTGCATACGGAATTCCTGCCCCATAGTAGCAGTGTTTCCTCCTACACCTACCTGTACGTTGAAGAAGTTTTTATTAGGAATATCCTTTGTATTTACCTGAATCAATGCTCCTCCCCATTCACCGGTATATTCCGGAATGAAAGTTTTGTTGATAACAAGGGTTTCGATAACGTTGGCTGGGAAAAGGTCAAATGAGAAAGTCTTTCTGTCAGGCTCCGTACTGGATAACTGAATACCATTCAGCATCGCCTGGTTATAACGGTCTGATAAACCTCTTACTACAATATATTTTCCTTCAGATAAACTCACCCCGGAAACTCTTTTCAGAACTTCTCCCGTGTTTCTGTCCGGACTTCTTTTAATAGCTTCAACCCCGATAACCTGAGAAACTACACCGGCATTTTTCTGTAAACCGATGGTAGAGGCTATGGTTTCTTTTCTTGCGTTTGATTTTATGACAACCCCCTCAATTTCTTTTTCTTTGGTTGATGGCTTATCCAGAACGATATCAAGGTGAGTGTTACCTTCATTTTTGATAATAACCTCGCTAATCTCTTTTCTGTTGTATCCATTGGAGCTTACCGTTACAATGTAATTGGCGCCAGGGGAAAGGTTGATAGAGTAGTATCCGGAAATGTCAGTTGTTACCTCCTGTCCATTTACTTTTACTTTTACCCCTTCTATAGGAGTGTTATCTTTCTCGTCCAATACCCTACCTTCCAAAATCTGACTTTGTGCAAAAGCATAGCCAGCAGAAAACAAGGCAAGTAGCATGATGCTCTTGTGGAGTTGTTTTTTCATTTTACTTCTTTTACTTCTTTTTCAAGGGCAAAATAAAGGCTAAGTTTTTAAGAAAACTTTAGGAGAATCTTAATTAATTGTGAAGTTTGTATTAACACATGAACGAAATTTATAGTTATTGATGTTTAATTTATATAATTATATTTTTTGTTTTAATTTTAATTTTTGTTTCGTATATTTGATTTATGTGTATTTAATGTTTAATTTTTTTATTGATTTTGTAATTTGATGTTAAAATGTATTTTTTTAATAATTAGTTAACATTTGGCAGATAGATGAAATCAATGGAAATAATTAATTTTGTGGGAATTCTTAAACTAGAAGATGAGCAAAAAAATTCTTTTAATAGACGATGAACTGGACATTTTAGAGATTCTGTCTTACAATTTGGAAAAGGAAGGGTATGATATCTATACAGCTACTAATGGTAACGAAGGTATAGAAAAAGCAAAGGAGATTGTTCCGGACCTTATCTTATTAGATGTCATGATGCCTGAAAAAGATGGTATAGAAACCTGTCAGGAACTTCGTAAAGTGAAAGAACTTCAAAAAACACTTATCGTGTTCCTTTCGGCAAGAAGCGAAGAATTTTCTCAGCTAGCAGGTTTTCAGGCGGGTGCCAATGACTACATCGTAAAACTGATCAAACCAAAAATCCTTATCTCTAAAGTAAACGCATTACTACAGCTGACCTCTCAGGTTTCTGACAATGCAAAACTAATCGAAATCGGAGACCTTGTTATCGACAAAGATAACTTCAGAGTTTCCAAAAGCGGACAGCAATTTCTTCTTCCTAAAAAAGAATTTGACTTGCTTTACCTTTTGGCTTCCAATACTGAAAAGGTTTTCAAAAGAGAAGAAATTCTTGAAAAGGTTTGGGGGAATGATGTGATTGTTGGTGAAAGAACAATCGATGTACATATCAGAAGGTTAAGAGAAAAATTAGGAATCAATACGATTCAGACATTAAAAGGGATTGGGTACAAACTGATCGTTTAATTATTTTAGAATCTTAACTTTACGTTCAATCATTAAAACGTTGTAAAATTGAAATTTTACAGACTTACCCTCGTTGCCTCTTGTCTGCTGACACTGGTAATGCTTCTTTTGGTGGTCGTCTTCGATTCACTGAAAGATATCTATTATAAGACCCCTTTGTTCAAAACGGGTCTTTTCATCTGTATTATCCTGATCTTTATGATCAATTGTGTGGTATTGGAACTTCTTTTCAATTATTACAGCAGAAAACAGGTAAAAGGTCTTTCCGGATTTCTGCCGCAGGAAATTGTTCAGAATCAGGATGAAAATATTACCATCAAAGAATTAGGAGAAAGATTTTCAGATCTCAATCAGCAGCAGGTGTCAGAAATTGACATGATGAAAGAGATGGAAAGCTACCGTAAAGAATACATCGGGAATGTATCCCACGAACTGAAAACACCTTTGTTTTCTATTCAGGGATATGTAGAAACTTTAAGAGACGGCGGCGTAGACAATCTTACCATCAGGGATAAATATCTGGAAAGAATTGACAAATCTGTTGAGAGACTTATCGCGATTGTAACAGATCTTGACATGATCAATAGGCTGGAAGCAGGCGAGATCAATCTTACTGTTTCAAAATTCGATGTCAATCTTCTCATTAAAGAAATTTTCGATCTGCTTGATCTTGAGGCTGAAAAACGGAATACTACATTACAGATCCAGACCCTTCATCCACAGATTTTTGTGGAAGCTGATAAACAGAAAATTTCCCAGGTTTTTATTAATCTTATTTCCAATGCGATTCATTATGCCAACAGACAGGAAGCAAAAGTGATTGTAAAGACCAGTATCCTCAAAAATAAGGTGCTGATTGAAGTAATAGATAACGGAATGGGAATCAAGTCTGAGATTCTTCCAAGGATCTTCGAAAGATTTTACCGTGTGGAAACCAGCAGAAGCAGAAGAGAAGGAGGTTCCGGGTTGGGATTAGCCATCGTAAAACATATCCTTGAAGCACATAACGAAAATATTACTGTAGAAAGTGTGTACCTTGAAGGGACTAAATTTAGTTTTATGCTCGAAAAAAGTAAATAATTCCGGCAAAATGTAAGGAAAAAAAATAATTTAAAAAATCCTGAAATATTTTTTTGTCACATGTCATTTATTATATATTTGCACCAGAGATTTATCATAATTATAAAGGCAAAAAAGTAATTTAAGAAACTGATATGGTTTACAAAATCCGCGTAATATTAGATGCGAAAGAAGATATTTTCCGTGATGTAGAAGTTAAGGGAAAACAAACGTTATGGAACTTACACTTAGGAATTAAAAGTGCATTCAGTCTGCAGGGAGATGAGCTTTCTACTTTTAATCTGTTAGAAAATGACGGAACAATCGTAAAAAGTGTCCCATTGGAAGATATGAGTGATGATGGTGATGGTGAGATTATGTCAGATGTTTACATTGATGAAGCTTTTGAAAGTGTAGGCGACAAAGCACAGTTCCAATACGGTCTTCTTGACCTTTGGGAATTCTTCTGTGAACTTGTAGAAGTAATTGAAGAAACAAAAGGAGTTAACTATCCTATCACAGTATACAGATTTGGAAACGTTCCGTTGAAGGCTCCTAGCAAAAACGGAAGTGCCGGAGGATCTAAAAAGAAATCAGCAATGCCTTTGGCAGATGACGAATTTGGTTTCGATGAAGACTTTGTATCAGGAGGAAACTTTTCAGATGAAGACGACAGTTTCGATGATGAGGAAGAAGAAGACTACAATGACGATGTCTTTGATGATGAGGATGACAATGATGACGAAAGATAGTCAACACAATATACTGGCCCCGGATTTTAATCCGGGGCTTTTTTTTGCAAAAGTGCGAAGGTTAAAACAACATCATTTGAGGTTCAGGATATATCGTTTGAGGTTTTGGAAGTCTGTTTTGAGGTCCTGAAGTGCTCATGTAAGGTCTTAAGGTTCGGCTTACAGGTTCGGGATGCCAAATTTCCGGTTGAGGAACCGCAAAAGGAGGGTTATCAATAGACTCGAATGAGTTTGTAACCTCGAAAGTATATTCTGATACCATAAAAGAAGGTTCATATGAAAAGACAGAATACTGTTTTCCCCAATACGGTTGAGTTTTATAAAAGATTTTAAAATAAAAAAGAAAATCCAACTGATAACATCAAAAAGTCTGTTCATCTGTCCGTAAATTTTGCCTTTTCCCAAAAAACAATCCTTACTTTTGTTAAAAATAGTTTAATGAAAAAATTAATTTTGTTAGCTGTAATTGGTCTGGGAATTGTTTCCTGTACCACTCGAAAAAATACCAGGAAAATGACAGAACTGCCAAAAGATTGGAAACATAATACGAATATCTACGAAGTAAACATAAGACAATATACTCAGGAAGGAACTTTCAAAGCGTTTGCAAAAGAAATGCCCCGCCTGAAATCAATGGGAATAAAAACCTTGTGGTTTATGCCCATCACACCTATTGCCCAGCAGAATAAAAAAGGAAGTATGGGGAGCCCTTATGCTGCGTCAGATTATACTTCCATCAGTCCTGAATTCGGAACGTTGCAGGATTTTAAAGATATGGTAAATGAGGCTCACAGACTGGGATTCAAAGTAATTATAGATTGGGTAGCCAATCATACAGGATGGGATCATGTATGGACGAAAACTCACCCTGAATTTTATCTGAAAGATCCGGACGGAAAATTCCATATTGCTTCCGGAATGGATGATATTATTGAACTGGATTATAAAAATCAGGAAATGCGTCAGGCTATGATAGATGCCATGAAATTCTGGGTGCAGGAAACCAATATTGATGGTTTCAGATGTGATCTCGCTTCATGGGTAGAAGTAGATTTTTGGGTGCAGGCCCGTCCCGAAGTGGAAAAAGTAAAACCTCTTTTCTGGCTGGGAGAATTTGATGAGCTGGAAAGTCCTGAATACGGTAAAGTTTTCGATGCCAGCTATTCCTGGAAATGGATGCATAAATCTGCTGATTATTATAAAAAGAATGAGCCTCTTCAGGAATTAAAAGATCTTCTGAGACAATATTCCAATATTGGAGACACTTCAATGAGAGCATGGTTTACCACAAACCACGATGAAAATTCGTGGAACGGAACCGAATATGAAAAATATGGAGTCATCACAAAACCTATGGCAGTATTCTCTGCAACATGGAATGGTATTCCGCTGCTTTACTCAGGGCAGGAACTTCCGAATATGAAAAGACTTGAATTTTTCGAAAAGGATGTCATCAAATGGACAAACACTTATCAGGTTGCTGACTTCTATAAAACCTTATTGGATTTAAAAGCTTCCAATCCGGCCTTAAGAGGAGGAGATGCTAACGTAACGACTTATCTTCTCAACACGACAGCTAATGATAAGATTCTGGCCTACGTAAGAAAAAATGGAAACGACGAAGTGTTGGTGGTTTTGAATATGTCGAAAGAACCTGTTAACTTTTCAATTGAAGATGAACATGTATCCGGAACATTCAGAAATGTTTTTGATAAAACCAAAAGAGATTTCAGTTATGGAAAAGACTTTAGTTTCAAAGTTTCGGATTATGCCGTATTTGAAAAATAATATTTAAATCTTCGGCTTATATTTTAATCTCTTAATGAATAGCCACTAAGCAGTACCCAATTCCCCTCGGCTGGAGGGGTATCAAAATCTATGATTTTGACGGGGTGGTTTTATCTGCCCAACAATAAAATCCGTCATTACAATGAACAAACAGGAAATAATCAATATAATTAAAACAAAAGCATCCGGTAAAATCCAGTATTTTGAAAACCTTATCGCAGAAACACGGGCTTCCAATAACGATACGAAAAGTTCGATGGGTGATAAATACGAAACAGGAAGAGAAATGCTTCAGCAGGAAATTAATAACCTGCAGAGACAGCTTAACGAAGTATTGAATCAGCAGGCTGTTTTACAGAAAATAACTTCAGACCCTTCAGAAAAAGTTCAGAACGGAGCTTTGGTGAAAACCAATAAAGGATTGTTTTATATTGCTGTTTCCATGGGCGAAATTGTTTCAGAAAATCAGAAAATCATGACGGTTTCTGCAGAATCTCCCTTGGTAAAAGTGATGTATGGTAAAAAAGCAGGAGAGTCATTTACCGTTAATACTATTCATCAGACCATTGAAAATATATGGTAAAATTAATATAGGCTAGATAACAGATATACAGTTGTTTAATAGAAAATAGACATCAGGACTATAAAAAGCATTCATAAAAAGGAGTGCTTTTTTTGATGGTTTTTACTAAATTTGGAACTTAAAATCTCATTCAAAATGCAAAACTACCTGGACCTTTTACAGCATATTTTAGATAACGGAACTGATAAAACCGACAGAACAGGCACTGGAACAAGAAGTGTTTTCGGATATCAGCTGAGATGTGATCTGTCTAAAGGATTTCCTTTGGTAACGACAAAAAAAGTGCATTTGAAATCTATTATCTACGAGCTTCTTTGGTTCCTGAAAGGAGATACCAATATCAAATACCTTAAAGATAACGGAGTAAGCATCTGGGATGAATGGGCCAATGAAAACGGGGATTTGGGACCGGTTTACGGAGCGCAGTGGAGAAGCTGGAGCGGTGCAGACGGAAAAGTTGTGGATCAGATTACAGAAGTAATTGACCAGATCAAAAAGAATCCGGATTCTAGAAGACTGATTGTTTCCGCTTGGAATGTTGCAGAAATTCCCAATATGGCTTTGGCACCTTGTCATGCCCTGTTTCAGTTTTATGTAGCAGATGGTAAACTTTCCTTGCAGCTTTACCAGA
Organism: Chryseobacterium indologenes; assembly: GCF_018362995.1. Classification (NCBI taxonomy): domain Bacteria; kingdom Pseudomonadati; phylum Bacteroidota; class Flavobacteriia; order Flavobacteriales; family Weeksellaceae; genus Chryseobacterium; species Chryseobacterium indologenes. The sequence continues at coordinate 2,150,774 of NZ_CP074372.1, read as the reverse complement.
GAAGTGCTGATGTTTTCCTTGGGGTACCCTTTAATATTGCAAGCTACGCATTACTGTTGATGATGGTAGCACAGGTTTGTGATCTGGAAGTGGGAGATTATGTTCACAGTTTCGGAGATGTTCATATCTATAATAATCACTTTGAGCAGGTAAACAGACAGCTGGGACGAGAGCCAAGAGCGCTTCCGACAATGAAACTTAATCCGGAAGTTAAAAATATCTTTGATTTTGATTTCGAAGACTTCAGTCTGGAAAATTATGATCCACATCCGGGAATCAAAGCTCCTGTAGCTATTTAATATCCTTATATCACTTTAATTTTTTTATTTACTTCTGTTATTTTAACATTAATAGAGGGGATTATCTGTGCTCATAAGTTTTGGAATCAGAATATAAATCCTTTAGTACTCTTTCTTTGACAATTGTTTCTTAAATTTGAAAGAACAACTCCTGCCCATTTGACCCTTAAAAAATGAGATACAAGGCGGGCGGTAGATCATCAATTTCAAATGCTTAAAAGTACATTATGAAGTATTTAAAAATAAATATCGAAGAAAATGCAGACATTGAAGCCCTGAAAAATGCAATACTTCAATTGAAAGGAGTCGCTTCAGCAGAAATAGTGGATGATGAAAATCCGGAAAGCGAACTGAAAAAGGCTTTTGCAAAAACGAAAGAACAACTTCAAAAAGGAGACTATGAAACCTTAGTCAATGATATTTTCGATATCATCATTAAAAAATAATTCTAAAAATAATAAAGTAGACAGATGAGAAAGGCCATTTTATCAATTGCTATACTCGGGATTTTATTTTCCGCCAATGTATCAGCACAAACCGAAACTTCAGGAAGAGAAAAGGTATATAGAGCTACTCCCACCAAAGTAACGGAACTTAAACACACAAAGCTGAAGGTAAATTTCGATTATCAGAAAGAACAGATGAATGGGGAAGAATGGCTTACTGCTTCACCTTATTTTTATGCTGCCAACGAACTTACACTTGATGCAAAAGGAATGCTGATTCATGAAGTAGCTCTTGATAATAACGGGAAGAAATCTCCTTTGAAATATGATTATAAAGATGATATCCTGAAAATCAGTCTTGATAAAACATACCAGAAAAATCAGGAATATACTGTTTACATCAAATATACATCCCGTCCGAATGAAGTAAAACAACAGGGAAGTATGGCTATCAATGATGCAAAAGGGCTTTATTTCATCAATCCTCAGGGAACGGACCCGGATATGCCTACACAAATCTGGACACAGGGAGAAACAGAATCTTCTTCCGCATGGTTTCCCACTATCGATAAACCCAACCAAAAGACCACACAGGAAATCTATATGACGGTTCCTGATAAATACGTAACCCTTTCCAATGGTCTTCTGAAAGAATCAAAAAAAGAATCCAATGGTCTCAGAACAGATCACTGGGTGATGGATAAAAGACATTCTACCTATCTTTTCTTTATGGGAGTAGGAGAATATGCTATTGTAAAAGACAAATGGAAAAATATTCCGGTTGATTATTACATCGAAAAAGAATACGAGCCTTACGCTAAGCAGATCTACGGAAATACTCCGGAAATGATTGAATTTTTCTCCAAAAAACTGAACTATGATTATCCATGGGCAAAATATGCTCAGATTTCAGGAAGAGATTATGTAAGCGGTGCGATGGAAAATACCACGGCAACCCTTCATGGAAGTGACATCCTTCAAAAACCGGGTCAGCTTATCGATGAAAATACATGGGAAGATACTATTGCTCATGAATTATTCCATCACTGGTTTGGAGATCTTGTTACCGCAGAAAGCTGGAGCAATCTTACAGTCAATGAATCTTTTGCCAACTATTCCGAATACCTTTGGAATGAATATAAATACGGAAAAGATCAGGCAGATTATCACCTGATGACCGATGTGAATAATTATCTTCACAATCCATCCGACTTTAATAAGAATCTGGTAAGGTTCAATTATGAATCCCGTGAAGATGTTTTTGACCTGGTGACGTATCAGAAAGGAGGAGGTATTTTAAATATGCTGAGAAACTATCTTGGAGATGATGCCTTCTTTGCAGGAATGAATGATTATCTGAAAACCAATGAATATCAGAATGCAGAAGCTCATCAGCTGAGACTGTCTTTTGAAAAAGTGTCAGGGAAAGACCTGAACTGGTTCTTCAACCAATGGTATTTTGGAAGCGGAAACCCGAAGATTAATTACACTTCCACATTTGAACCTGTGAAAAAGCAGGTTACTGTTACGATAAATCAAACCCAGGAAAAGCCATTTGAATTTCCTCTGGCTATAGATGTATATGACAATGGAAAACCTAAAAGATACAATGTCTGGGTAAATGCAGAAGCTAAAAATACATTCAGTTTTGATGTTTCTAAGACCCCTGATCTGGTAAATATTAATGCAGACGGTGTTTTATTAGCCGAAATCACTGATACAAAAACTCCTGAACAGAACCTGATGCAATTTACAAACTCTAAAGAGTTTAAAAGCAGATATCTTGCTTTAGCGGGAATCAAAGATCAGGCTGGGAAAAGTCCTGCAGCAGTAAAATTATTGGCTGCTGCATTGAAAGATTCTTTCTTCAGAGTAAGAATAAAAGCTTTAGGTTTAATAGACCTTGCCAATCCTGAACAGATGAAGGCATTAGGTGGCGAAGTTGAAAAACTGGCTTCCAATGATCCTAAAACATTAACCCAGGCTGCAGCTATTACAGCTTTAGGAAAAACAAAAGATAAAAAATATCTCCCATTATTTGAAAAAGGAATCAACGCAGTTTCAAATGCTGTGAAAGGAAGTTCAATGAGCGCACTTCTTACCATTGATCCTTCAAGAGCAAACGGACTGGCTGATAAAATTGATATGAAAGGAGCATCGGATGAACTTCGGGCACAATTGCTTCCAATAATTGTAAAGAACAGGATTACTTCTCAGATAGAGAATATTGCACCTCTTGCCACTTTCTATCCGTTTATTAAATTCCAGAACCCGGAATTAGGAAAATCAGCAGAAGATGGTTTCAACTGGATCATGACTTCCGATAATCTGAAAGCAACGGAAAGCATTACGAAAATTGCAGGATATGCCAAGAATCAGATGGCAGACAATCCACAGGCTAAAATGATGATGGTTCAGATGCTGAAAGATGGCTTAAGCAAAAAAATGGAGCTGCTGAAACAGAATCCACAAAATGCAGCGAGCATTAATAAACAGATTGATGCCCTCAATAAAGCGATTGAGAATTATAAATAAGTAGATAAAGCCGGCAGAACTGTCGGCTTTATTTTTTTTCCTTATTCGGCTAATAGATTGAAATATATTATAAAACGTACAGTATTTTGATAATATTGTAAAAAATGGCATTTTTCACAGTTGTTTTTTGCATTATCTTTCATAAATTCGTTTAAAATTTAGACAATTATGAGTTTTGGAATTGAGGCAGCGGGCTATTATGTGCCTGGTTTATATTTGGAGATTAAGGACTTAGCGGAAAAAAGAGGAATAGAACCGGCGAAATTGGAAAAAGGCTTAGGTCTTCATAAAATGGGACTTTCTGATGTTCACGAAGACGCAGCAACCTTTGCAGCAGAAGCATTACTGAAGCTTATACAAGATTATCATATCAATCCTAAGGAAATAGCCAGGGTATACCTGGGAACTGAAAGTGCTGTAGATGCAGCAAAACCTACGGCATCTTATGCTGTGCAAATGGTGGAGCAGGTGCTGGAAGAGGAATTTGGAACCAGATGTTTCAGAAACTGTGATGTGCTGGACATGACTTTTGCATGTGTAGGAGGTGTAGACGCACTGCATAATGCCCTTGATTTTGTAAGGGTGAATCCTGATAAAAAAGCAGTAGTGATTGCCAGCGATTATGCCAAATATGAATTGGCCTCTTCAGGGGAATATACGCAGGGAGGAGGAGCGGTTGCTCTTTTGATTTCTTCACAGCCTGATCTTCTTGAAATTGAAAATAACTGGGGAGTTGCGTCAGAAAGTGTCTTTGATTTTTTCAAACCGAGAAGAATCTATAATAAAGAAGATCTGGAGGGGGCTCCGGAAACATATCCTGAAAAAGTTGAAATTTTTACGGATGAGCCTGTCTTTGACGGACAATATTCTAATCAATGCTATCAGGATAGAATAAAAGAAGCTTACCATCATTATAAAGAAATAACAGGACAGGAAAAACCTTATGAAAACTGGAAGTATATTATTTTCCATCTTCCATATGCTTTTCATGGGAAAAGAGTTTTTACTGAAATCTACAGTTTGGAGAATGGTCTGTCCTTTGAAACAGCAGAGGAACAGAAAGCTGTTGCAAAATCTGAAGACTATTTAAAATTAATCAGCCAAAAAATAGAAAAGACCCAGAGAGCTTCTTCGGAAATAGGAAATATGTACACAGCTTCTATTTTTATGGCATTTCTTTCGGCATTACAAACCTCTTTTAACGAAAATGAAGAACTTTCAGGGGAAGAAATTGGCTTTGTAGGCTATGGAAGTGGATCGAAATCAAAAGTGTTTGCTGGAAAAATTTCTGAAAACTGGCGAAAAGTAGTAGAGAAATGGAATGTATTCGAAAATTTGAACCAGAGAACTGCTGTAAATTTTGAAACCTATGAAAAACTTCACAGAAAACAACTGAAAGAATCTGTAAACAAAGATTATAAAGGATTCGGACTTGTTTCTATAGAGAAGGAAAATCCGGTATTAATTGGAGCCAGATATTACAGTTATCAGAAGTAAGATTATTATAATTTTAATATATATAGCATCTCATATTATGGGATGCTTTTTATTTTTTTGTCACTTTATAATGGTTTAGTTTTCGTCATTTTTATAGTTGAGTTGTTTTTAAATGTTACGGCAAAACAGTTAGAAAAAGACAGGGAATATCTATGATAATTTTACGGACTTCAACCGATTTCGAAATATAGTGTATTAACAGTTTTTTAATTTTAATCTCAGCGAGACTATCTTAAAATAGGGGTTGTCTGTTTGTAAAGGTGTATTTTTTTTATAAAATTTAAGAAAATAAGGCGTTTTTTTCTCGATTTTCAATAAAATTAAGAATTGATTTATTTGATTATTTTCACAAATAACGATATTTTATGTTTATTTTTTTAACCATTTGTTTTAAATGAATGTAAATTGATTTTAATTTTAAAATTTATTAAAATTCCGTTAATGTATAAATTGACTTATTTTTTGTTAATTTTTTAAATACAATTAAAATAATTCTCCATCATTTTTTTAAGATCAATGTGAATCTCTCCTTTCTGGAAGCCTGTTTTCAGAGTTTATTGAATTGATGTTACAGATATTTATTAACATATTTGTCCCTTGAATATATTAAAATCTGTTAATATGAATGTGAAGTTACATGTATTAAGTGCTGGTGCTTTGTTCTTTTTGGGGCAAGCTGCTTTTGCACAAAAATCTAAGAATGATTCTGTTCTGAAGGAGAATAAGATCGATGAAGTAATCGTTACTGGATACCAGAAGAAAAAAGCAGATGAAATTACCCAGGCTCAGGCTGTTGTTGGAGGTGACGAAATCAGAAGAAATTCTCCTACAACATCTATCGGTAACTCTTTACAGGGTAGAGCTTCAGGGGTATTTGTACAAAGTACTACCGGGCAGCCAGGTGCTGCTGCTACCATTCAGGTAAGAGGTATTGCCGGTGTTGGTGGTTCTTCAGAGCCTACTTATGTAGTAAATGGTATGTATATGACTGCAAGACAGTTTAGTGCAATCAATCCTGCAGACGTAGAGTCTATTTCAATTCTTAAAGATGCTGCTGCTACAGCACAGTATGGTGCGAGAGGAGCAAATGGAGTAGTAGTGGTAACTACTAAGGCCGGAAAAGCTGGGAAAACTCACTACTCATTTGAAACTAAGTTTGGTTTCAGTGAAAAGTTGAGAGACAAAAATTACACCATGATGAATTCTAGGGAATTGATGGATTTCCAGAATCAATTAGGGTACCTTGGATTTAAACCAAGAACTCAACAGGAAATTGATGCACTTGCTGTTTATGATCACAACTGGCAAAAGGACCTGTTAAAGCCTTCAAGCATTCAGTCTTACCTATTTAGTGCGCAAGGAGGTTCCAGAGAAAGTACTTTCTATTACTCTTTAGGATATGATTCTGATAACGGGATTATCAGAGATATCGACGGACTTAAGAGATATACAGGTAACTTTGGATTTACCAATAAACTGAGTGAAAAACTAAACGTAGGAGTCAACCTAGGAGTTCAGTATCAGGAAACTCAGAATTTCAGAGACAGAAACAATACACAGAACCCATTTGCGGCCATGTATAAATATGCCCCATATGAGCCGGTTTATAATGCAGATGGCAGCTACAACCAGACTATGAGAGCTGGTTCTAACGTTGTTGAGCAGATCCGTACTAATAGATCAGATGATCAGAGACTGAGAATTCCGGTAACTTTATTTGCTGAATATAAAATTATCGATGGACTGAAGTTTAAGTCAAACTTTAATGGACTTTTCGATTGGTACATGAGAACTCGATGGATGCAAAAAGGTTCAAACCTGGATATTACAGTGAACAAAGTTCCTACAGGTTCATTGAACAAAGACTCATTCTACACATTTAACTATACCTGGAATAACTCCATTAATTATAAAAAATCATATGGAGGTCACAACTTTGATTTCTTAGGATTTATCGAATATAACGATAACTACAATGAAACAATGAATGGTGGAGCTTACGGATTGAAATCTCCGGTAATCAATGTTCCATCAATTACAACACCTTCTGACAGAAATACATTTACAGGGGTTAAAGTAAGAAATACCCTGTTCAGTTTAGCGGGGATGTTAAACTATGATTATGAAGGTAGATATTTGGTAACAGGATCATTGAGAAGAGATGCTTCATCAAGATTTGGTGCCAATAATCAAAGTGGTATTTTCTGGTCTGCAAGTGCGGCATGGAATATTGCGAAGGAGGAATTCATGAAAGGTGGTTTTATTAATGATTTAAAACTTAGAGGATCTTACGGTACAACAGGTAACGACGGTACTTTGCCTGATTACTATAATGTCAATAATATCAGCTATGGTTTATATGGTGCTAATGGTACTTCATATCCTGGTACAGCTTCACAAGGGTCATATATTATTGGTAACAGCAATCTTAAATGGGAATCTAACGCGATTACCAACTTAGGGGTAGATTTCACAATGTGGAACAGAAGAGTTCGTGGATCCGTAGAAGTATATAAAAACAAGAGAAAAGATTTCGTACAGCTTGTTCCTTTGGACAAACAGGAAGGAGGATACTACCAGTATATCAATGCGGGAGATATGTCTCAGAAAGGTCTTGAAGTTGAGCTTAGTGTAGATGTAATCAAAAAGAAGGATTTCCAGTGGAACTTACATGCTAACATATCTTTCCAGAAGTCAATTCTTGATAAGCTAGCAGACGGTCAAACACAAAGAAACTTAGGAGATACGTATTTAAAAGTAGGTGAGACTCCATATGTATTCTATAATGTAAGATTTGCCGGAGTAGATCCAAGCAATGGAAAAGCATTATATTATGATAAAGAAGGAAATGTTACTGATGTTTACAGTGCATCTAATGCAGTTCCTCTTACTGATAAATCTCCATTCCCAAAAAGTTTTGGTGGATTCGGAACAACCGTTCAGTACAAAGGACTTGATTTCAGCGCAGATTTCTCATTTAAACTAGGTGGTTATACTTATAACAATATGTATGCTGCTGCTGTTGATCCAACATTGGCTGTTGCAGGTAGAAACATGGCTCAGGCTGCTGCTCAGGTTTGGAAAAATCCGGGAGACACAGGTGTATTCCAGAAAGTTGACTCAAACGGTATGCGTGATTCTGATCAGTGGATAGAAAAATCAGATTACTTAAGATTAAGATCACTTACATTAGGATACACATTTGATAAAGCGTTCCTTGGAGAAGGATCTCCTATCAATAAGCTTAGAGCATACGTACAGGGACAAAACTTATTTACAGTGACTAAATTCCACGGAGAACCTGAAGTTTCAGTAGGATCAGATGAATCTACAGCTTTGTTCGTTCCAGGAGCATATAACCTTTATACTTACCCTGCTGTAAGAACAATCCTGGTAGGACTGCAATTAGAATTTTAATATTGAATAGCCTTATGAAAAAGAATATAATAAAAATAAGTTTAGCTGCGTTAACCATCTTTGTTTCGTTAACGTCTTGCGACAGAAATTTAGATCAAATCTCATCAATCAATGAAGATCAGGAGCAGGCAATGACCAGACCTGAAACCTTCAGACAAGCTATGGATGGTGCCTATACAGCGCTTAAAGGAGCCGGGTATTATACCAGTGATACAGGAAACCAGCTTATCATGGGTGATCTTACCACTGATAATCTTGTTCGTACAACTACAGGAAGGAATACCAATTTGGCTGCTTCGAACTTTGAATTCTCTTCAGATAATTCACAAACAACAGGATTGTATACTGCTGCTTACCTTGTAATCAGCAGAGCTAACTTTGTTTTGAAATATATCAATAACGGGGTATTGTCCGGAACACAGAAAACAAATTTGGAAGCTGAAGCAAGAGCATTAAGAGCAATAGCTCATTTTGATATTGTAAGAGCATATTCTCAAATTCCAACTCAATCTGCAGAGGCTAAAAATACAATCGGAATTTATTATTCAGAGACATATTCTCCTCTAAATAATACATCATCCAGAAATCTTACCGTTGATCAGGTATATGATAAAGTTATAGCAGATTTATTATTTGCTGCTGATAATATTACTCAAAATGATCTGGATAAAGGAAGATTGAGCAAGGCTGCTATATATGGATTATTGTCAAGAGTAAATCTTTACAGAGGAGACTATGCTAACACAATCAAATATGGTGAACTGGCATTGGGAATTTCTTCCAGCGTTACTCTAAAATCTAATTTTTATAAGATTTGGAAAGAAAAAGAAGGAGATATTAATGATGGCGTTTTATTCCAGGTATCAAATTCCGCAGCTGAGCAAAATACAGTAGGAGTTGCTTACAATCAGGCTGTTCCAGCGCTAAGATCAGAATTTGTTGTTGATTATGACCTATATACTGCCTATACAGATAATGATGTAAGAAAATCTGCTTATTTTACTACAGATATCTATAGCAAACAAAAGTATAATCACGTTACAAAATATGCTGGTATTACTGGCTTGCCATCTAATATAGTTCCGGTAAGATATTTAAGAGGAGCTGAAGTGTTGCTAAATGTTGCAGAAGCTTATTACAGAACAGGTAATGGTGCGCAGGCATTAGTTTTGTTAAATAAGCTGAGAGCTGAAAGATATACTATATTTACTCCTGGTACAGAAACAGGACAGGCACTTTTAGATGCTATCCTAAAAGAAAGAAGACTGGAGCTTGCATTTGAAAATGACAGATGGTATACATTAAAGAGACTAGGTCTTCCTGTTCAGAGATCAGGTAAAGGAGATCTTTTTGATGGTACAGGTACGCCTCCTGTAGCACAGAATCTTCCGGTTGGAAGCTTCAAATGGCAATGGCCAATTCCTATTTCTGCTATTCAGGCAAACCCGAATATTAAGCAGAATGACAAATATTAAGATTTAATTTTAATATATTTTTTAAGAAGAGTCCCAGAAATGGGGCTCTTTTTTTATAGAATTTTGTATATGGATTATCTCAGAACCATTCTGTCCTGATAACTTTTCGGAGTTACTCCTTCCAGTTGTTTGAATACTCTGGTGAAATAATTTGTATCTGAAAAACCGGTCTGAAAAGCCGTTTCTTTGATGCTGATCTGGCTGGCAAGCAGTTCTTTTGCTCTGTTGATCCTTTCCTGTAAAATAAAATCATTGGGGGAAGTTCCCAGTTCGTCTTTGAACATTTTAAAGAAATTGGATTTACTTACATACGCCAGTTTGGCAATACTGTCAATGGATAGTTTCTGGTGCAGATTTCTTTTAATATAATCCACAACAAAGCCTATCCTGGATTTATTCTTAACAATATTTTTTTCTACCATACCTCTTGCCTGGGTCTGCATCAGCCTGATCAGAAGTTCTTTCAGTGCAAAATCGGCCATGATATCCTTTTGCGAATTATCATCCATGGCAATCCTCATAATATTATTCGTAGCTGAAGCCAAAGCTTTATTATTAAACAGAAAATACTCATCTAACTGAATATTCCATTGTGAAGTCTCATCCACTTTGGGAAGGTTATAGTTGAGATAATTAAGAGAATCCTCTATAAAATCAGGATTAAGACTTAAAGAAATACATTGGGTAGGGGTTTCGTCTGCCTCAGGAAAGTCAATAACCATTGTTTCCCCCGGAGCCACCAGAATACTTTCTCCCGGATAATAATCAAAATAACTGGTCTTATTATCCAGTTTCATATGTTTCTTACCTCTCAGCATCGCTGTAAATGCAATGTTTTCAAAATGAAGTTTTACATCAAAAGCGGCCTTATGGGTTTCATAAATGCTGAATTCGCAATTGTTTAGATTGAATTTCGTCTGGTGTTCCACAAGACTCAATAGCTGGTTTTCCTTACGTAATTCAGGAGTATTTAATAAAATCTTACTATTGTTATTCATTTCTAAATTTTTTTGAAAAGGAGGTAACTCAAATATAGAAAATTTGACAGTACGTTGCTGTTAATAAAATACTAAAATTGAACCCTTTGCACTATTTTACACTTTTTTTATAGGATTGTGCTATATTCTTTTGGGCATCTCACTGTAATTTGGCTTTATCGAAAAAATAAAAACAAGACTAATATGAGCACTATTACAGAACCAAGATCAGCGACGCTTTTACAGCGCCCGGAGTTCAAAAGCAGATATGATAATTATATTGACGGAAAATTTACTCCACCCGTTAAAGGACAGTATTTTGATGTAGTCTCTCCCGTTGATGGGAAAAACTTTACTCAGGTTGCCCATTCCTCCAAAGAAGATTTGGAATTAGCGGTAGATGCTGCAGAAAAAGCATTCCGTACCTGGAAAAATACTTCATCTACAGAACGAAGTATTATCCTTAATAAAATTGCCGACAGAATAGAGCAGAATCTGGAATACCTTGCTACCGTAGAAACCATAGATAATGGGAAAGCAGTGAGAGAAACACTGGCTGCAGATTTACCTTTGGCTATCGACCATTTCAGATATTTCGCCTCTGTTATCCGTGCAGATGAAGGATCTCATAACGAACTGGATAAAGATACCGTATCTCTTATCGTTCATGAACCCCTTGGAGTAATTGCACAAATCATCCCATGGAATTTCCCGATACTCATGGCTGTCTGGAAACTGGCTCCGGCTTTAGCAGCTGGAAACTGTGTAGTTTTAAAACCTGCAGAAAGTACCCCTGTTTCCATTATGGTTTTGATGGAACTGATCGGAGACCTTTTACCAGCTGGTGTTATCAATATTGTTAACGGGTTCGGAGCAGAACTTGGAAGAGCTCTGGTGACCAATCCGAAAGTGGCAAAAGCAGCATTTACAGGTTCTACTGCTACAGGACGTATGGTGATGCAGTATGCAACAGAAAATATCATTCCTGTGACATTGGAATTAGGAGGAAAATCACCAAATGTATTCTTTAACTCTGTAATGGATGCTGATGATGAATTTTTAGATAAAGCGATAGAAGGAGCCGTTCTTTTTGCCCTTAATCAGGGAGAAATTTGTACATGTCCTTCAAGATTACTCGTTCAGGAAGATATTGCAGATGCCTTTATTGAAAGGGTAGTCGAAAGAGTAAAAGCCATCAAAGTAGGAAATCCACTGGACAAAACCGTGATGATGGGAGCTCAGGCTTCAAAGATTCAGAAAGATAAAATCCTTTCCTATATCCAGTTGGGAATAGAAGAAGGGGCTGAAGTTCTGGTAGGAGGAGATGTTAACCATCTTGGAGAGGATTTGGAAGACGGATACTACATTCAGCCGACGATTTTCAAAGGAAACAATAGAATGAGAATCTTCCAGGAGGAAATTTTCGGTCCGGTGCTGGCATTTACCACTTTCAAAGATGAAGAAGACGCAGTGAAAATTGCCAATGATACCATTTATGGGCTTGGTGCAGGCGTTTGGACAAGAGATGCTCACCAGCTGTACAATATTCCCCGTCAGATAGAAGCCGGAAGAGTATGGGTCAACCAATATCACTCTTACCCTGCAGGAGCACCTTTCGGAGGTTACAAACAATCAGGAATCGGAAGAGAAAATCATAAGATGATGCTTGATCATTACCGCCAAACCAAAAACATGCTGATTTCTTATAACAAGAATAAGTTAGGTTTCTTTTAATATTATTTAGGACGTGCCCGATTGCCTTGGCTTTTCCAGGGCAAAACGGTCGGGCTATGCAGGGCTGCACTTCGTTTCGGTGCTCCATTTCATTCCGCACCGGCTCGTTCCTCGCCGCCCTTACTATCCCTCACGCAGAGAAATATCAGTCTTTTGATCTACATATTCTACATCATTATTGACTTATAAAGACAGCACAAAAACTGAGAGCTGTCAATTACCTCTGGTGATAAAAACTAATACCCAAAATAACTCTATCAAAAAAATAAAATATGATCCCAAAAACAATGAAAGCGGCGGTAGTTCAAGGCTACGGTCAACCCTTGAAAATTGAAGAAGTACCCGTAAGAGCACCCGGAAGATATGAAGTCCTAGTCAAAGTAATAGCCTGCGGGGTTTGTCATACAGACTTACATGCTGTAGATGGTGACTGGCCTGCAAAACCCAAGATGCCTCTTATTCCCGGACATGAAGGAGTAGGTATTGTAGTAGCCTGCGGACCCGAAGCTTTTGTAAAAGAAGGAGATGCGGTAGGAGTTCCCTGGCTGTACAGTGCTTGTGGATGTTGTGATTACTGTATCACAGGATGGGAAACCCTTTGTGAAGCTCAGAAAAACGGAGGTTATAGTGTAGATGGTGGTTTTGCAGAATACGTTATTGCAGACTCAAGATATGTAGGACATTTGAAGTCTGACGTTAACTTTCTGGAGATTGCTCCTATTTTATGCGCCGGAGTAACGGTTTATAAAGGATTGAAGGAAACAGAGACAAAACCTGGAGAATGGGTAGCCATTTCGGGAATTGGTGGATTGGGACATGTAGCCGTTCAATATGCAAAAGCAATGGGAATGCATGTTGCAGCCATTGATGTGGCAGATGATAAGCTTGAACTGGCAAAGAAATTAGGAGCAGATCTTGTAGTTAATGCAAAGAACACAGATCCCGGAGAATATTTACATAAAGAAGTCGGTGGGATGCACGGTGCATTGATTACAGCTGTTTCACCTATTGCTTTTAAACAGGGAATAGATGTTTTGAGAAGAAAAGGAACTATTGCTCTGAACGGTCTTCCTCCCGGCTCTTTTGAACTTCCGATTTTTGAAACGGTTTTAAAAAGGATCACCGTGAGAGGTTCTATCGTAGGAACCCGTAAAGACATGCAGGAAGCGTTGGATTTTGCCAATGAAGGATTGGTAAAAGCAACCGTTACTGCCGCAAAACTTGAAGATATCAATGATGTATTCGATAAAATGAAAAAAGGACAGATTGACGGCAGAATCGTTTTGGATATTGCCGGCTCAAATTAATTGATGATGTGTTGCTGATCCCGGCTGAATTTACCTGCCGGGATTTTTTATAACAATAAGGTTTCTAGTAAGCTAAAATAAAAATAATGGAAGCAAAAATATCCAGACTTTCTGCAACAGAACAGGCATTTGAAGTGATCCGGAAACTGGAAGAACAATACGGTCCACTCATGTTTTACCAGGCAGGAGGATGCTGCGAAGGCACACAGCCGCAATGTTTTGAAAAAGGAGGATTTTTCCCCCGGATGAATGATGCCATGATCGGAACGATCAATGGATATGAGTTCTGGATAGACCGTGACCTTTTTGAATACTGGAAATATTCACATTTTACATTAGATGTTACAGATGGATTCGGACCTGGTGGTTTCTCTCTGGAAACTCCTTTGGGAAAAACCTTTAAAGTTCATTACAGACTTTTCACTCCCGATGAATATGAAAACCTGGAACCCGTAAAACGCAGTGAATAGAACCTTTGGTCTGAAATTGGCTTAAGGCTTTTGAGCAATATAGATAAGCTCTCTTTCAAATTCATATTTCCCTCTCGAAATTCCTCTTTTTAAGATAAAATATTGAGTGATTGCTATTACCGAAGCAACTACCGCGAACATAACGTCTTGTTTATCACCTGTTATATTGGCATATGTTATCACAAAGCAAAAACACAGAATGAAAATCCAGTTCAAGATCTGAAATCCTGATGGAAAAAATTCTACAGATACGGATGATGTACCATTTTTACCAGAAATAGTTCCACGTAATACAGGATTACTTCTGTTCATATCAAATAGCCTTCCTCTTCTTTTGATTGTAAAGCTGTTGGTATCAATCATTCCCCGGTATTCAAACCGTGTAGGAATTGTAGCATCTTTTTCTAATGATATGAAAGCTGTATTGGTTTTATAAGTTACTTTCATTAATCTCTTTGTAAGTTCCGCACTGTTGATATTGAGATCAATAGTGAGGTTGTTGTAGAGGCCAATGCTTTTGAAAAATGAGTTCATGGGTTAATAGAAAATAGTTAAATGCAATCAGACTTTCACAAACCGGTTGACAAACATGGCTGCCACTATATCTCCTACAGCATTCAGGACTGTAGCTAAAGGATCTACCAAAGTCCCGATAATCATTACCGCGGGAATAGCTTCCTGAGGCAGTTTGTAAACAGAAATCATCAGCATTTCACCAATATATCCGCCATTAGGAATACCACCAGCCACAATGCTGACAAATACAGTGATTCCCAAAGCCAAAAGCAGGTTGGCAGGATCAAAAAAATCCTTTCCAATGATTAAAAATGCCACATAGATCTTAATGATTGAAGACATTGAAGATCCGTTTTTATGCAGGGTAGTCCCGATAGGAATCACCAGATTGGCAATAGAGTTGGGAATTCCGATCTTGGATGCTGCCTGTAAATTGGCAGGCATGGTGGCAAAACTGCTGCAGGTGCTTATGGCTGTAAGAGTAGGGTAGATTGCGTTGGTCCAGAAACTTTTGACTCCTTTCTGTCCGTTTGCCATAAAAGCATAAATAGAAAAGAAGACCAGAAAGTAAATAACTCCTGCAACATAATACAATCCTAAAGGTTTAGCATAAAATCCAAAAAGCTGGGGACCTAAAGTAGCCACCTGATAGGCAAAGTAAGCACCCAAACCAATAGGAGCCAGTTTCATGACCAATAAAAGTAGTTCTTTCATTACTTCATATCCTGAAGCAATAAAAACCCTGAATGGCTGCCCTTTTTCACCTGTTTTTCTGGCCGCAAATCCTGTCAGAAATGCAAATACCAAAAGAGCAAGCATATTCCTTCTTGAGAATAGCTCAGTGAATTCTCCCACTGTAAAGAAACTTACAATTCTATTGCCCCATGTATCATCATTTGCTGCTTCAGAAATAATTTCAGAACTCCCTGATACTCCTGAAACCGGGAAAAGATAAACTGCACAGATCGTAAAAACTGCTGCCGTGAGAATAAAGAATAAAAAAGTAAGAGACATCACCAGAATGATCTTTCCAAATTTAGACTGTTGCTCCAAAGAAGAAATAGAATTGGACACAGCAAAAAATACCAAAGGAACTACACTCACAAAAAGAAGATTAAGAAAAATATCCCCCAGAGGTTTTATATATTCCACAAAACCGGGAGCAACAATTCCAATGATGCTTCCAATAGTGATTCCTAAAAGTAAAAATATGATTCCGGAGTAGTTTTTCAGTACCTCTTTCATGTGGTGCTTTTTATCAAAGATAGGTTTATTTTTAACATTTTGTTATACAATTTTCAGACCTAAATTTCATAAATTTGGGTAAACCTCATTTCTATGGCTTATATAGATTACTATAAAATTTTAGGCGTAGATAAAAACGCAACACAGGATGATATTAAAAAGGCCTACCGGAAACAGGCCCGGAAACTTCATCCCGATCTGAACCCTGATGATAAGGAAGCAGAAAGACAGTTCAAAGAATTGAATGAAGCCAATGAAGTGCTCAGCAATCCGGAAAACAGATCTAAATACGACAAGTACGGAGAACACTGGAAACACGGCGAAGAATACGAAAAAGCTCAACAGCAACAGCAAAGACAATATCAGCAGCAAAGTTATGGCGGCGGATTCTCCGGTGCTGATTTTGGTGAAGGAGAAGATTTTTCAGATTTCTTCCAGAATATGTTCGGTGGAGCAGGCGGTGGATTTGGTAAAAGTTCAAGAGGAAGGGCTTCCGGAAAATTTAAAGGCCAGGATATAAAAGCAGAATTGAATCTGAATCTGAGAGATGCCGCGAAAACCCATCCACAAACTTTTGATATTAATGGAAAGAAAGTCAGAATCACAATTCCTGCAGGAGTATATGACGGACAGCAGATCAAACTGAAAGGACATGGAAATCCAGGGATAAACGGAGGGCCAAGCGGAGATTTATATATCACCTTCAATATCCCAGCAGATCCGGATTTTGAAAGAATCGGGGATGACCTGAAAACCAAGGTAACAATTGATCTGTATACCGCTGTTTTAGGAGGAGAAGTGAATGTAAATACTCTGGAAGGGAGTGTAAAGCTTAAAGTAAAACCTGAAACCCAAACAGGAATCACCGTAAGATTGAAAGGAAAAGGCTTTCCTGTCTATAAAAAAGAAGGAGAACACGGAGATCTTTTTGTAACCTACGAAGTGAAACTGCCAATCAACCTTACCGAGAAGCAGAAAGAACTTTTTGAACAACTTAAAAATTCCTAAGCTATGAGTGAAAGAATATCACGGGAAGAACTCGTAAGAATCTATAATATAGAAATCACTTTTTTTGATGAGCTTGTAGACTATGGGCTGCTGAATATACAGATTGAAGACAATATCCATTATCTGATGTATGATGATCTGCCCGATCTGGAAAAATTTGCCAACTGGTATTATGATCTCGAAGTCAATCTTCCCGGTCTTGAAGTGATTCACAATATGCTGAAAAAACTGGATGCACTAAACCGCAGAAACAGGGAGCTGATGAATAAACTTTCGGCAATAAGTGATCAATATGAAGATATTTAGTTTAGTTTTGTAGCTTTTTAAAGCAACTCTATAATTATGAATGAAGAAAAGGTGATTACACTAAAACCTGACAGAAAGATTTTTGAAGATATTTATTTTAGCGGTAATCAGGGAAGTCTGCTTTTTTCATCTACAACGAAAAGTAAAACCATTGCCACTATTGTAGCTGCAGTGATTGTTTTCATCGTTTTTCTTTTGAAAGATCAACTGAGCAAAGAAAGTCAGGGGATCTTATATTTTTTGAGTTTTATATTTTTGCTTTGCGCTGTTTTTCTGTCAGTGAGTGTCAATAAAGTTTCGAGATGGAAAAAACAGGTGAATCACTATTTAAATGTTCTGGAAAAGTGTAAAGTATATGAAATAAGATTTGATCAGAATTTTTTCACAGTGAATATTGATGGGGAGAAAGAAACGAGTGAATGGAAAGATTTTGAATATTTTGACAGCAACAATGAATTTATTTCCCTTGAAGGAAAATACAACTATATGTTTCCCAGAAAAGCAATGAGTGAGAAGGAATACAGTTTTCTTAAAAGTAAATTAAAGGAAAACATCAAGCAATAAAAATAAAAAACGGAACAAAATTTTGTTCCGTTTTTTTATGATCTGTAAGGTGGTTTATTACCCTTCTTTATTTTCTTCCAGCCAACCCATTTCTTTCATCCATTCGTCATTGTAGATTTTTCCTACATATCTTGAACCATGGTCATGAAGTAAAACGACGATCACATCATCTTTAGTGAACTGATCTTTCATCTGAATCAAAGAAGCAATAGCACTTCCTGCAGAATATCCACAGAAAATTCCTTCTTCCTTAGCCAGTTTTCTAGCATAGATGGCACCGTCTTTATCTGTAACTTTTTCAAAATGATCAATTACAGACATGTCATAGTTTTCAGGAATAATATCTTCCCCGATACCTTCTGTAATGTAAGTGTAAGCATGATCGTAGTGAAGTTCACCAGTTTCGTGGAATTCTTTCAGAATAGAACCGTAGGTATCCACACCAATTACTTTGATGTTTGGATTCTTCTCTTTGAAGAAAGTTCCGCATCCTGTAATGGTACCTCCTGTTCCGGCTCCTACCACAAAGTGAGTCAGGTTTCCTTCAGTCTGTTCCCAGATCTCAGGAGCTGTAGACTCATAATGAGCCGCTCTGTTGGATAAGTTGTCATATTGGTTAACATACCATCCGTTTTCCGTTTCTTTTGCCAGTCTTTTGGATACTGAGTAATAAGAACGCGGGTCAGTAGGTTTTACGTCAGTAGGGCAGACAATTACCTCAGCTCCTACAGCACGAAGAATATCACACTTTTCTTTTGACTGCTTGGAATTGGTTACAAAAATACATTTGTAGCCTTTGATGATGGCTGCCAGTGCCAATCCCATTCCTGTATTTCCGGAAGTTCCTTCAATGATGGTTCCTCCAGGTTTTAATCTGCCGTCTTTTTCGGCATCTTCTATCATCTTAAGAGCCATTCTGTCCTTTACTGAGTTTCCAGGATTGAAGGTCTCTACTTTTGCTAATACCAATGCCGGGAAATCTTCACCTAATACTTTGTTAAGCTTTACCAGCGGCGTGTTACCTATAGTTTCAAGGATATTTTTTGCGTATTTCATAAATGTTTTATATGCGGCGCAAAGATAAGGCTTTTAAAATTATCTGCGCTGTGGATAACGTGTGGATAAGTTGTGGATAAAGTCAAAAACCCTTGAAAGACAACGAATAACTTTCAATTATCAATTTAGTTATACTTAATAACTTTCACAGGAGAAATCTTGCTGATCAGGTAACTAGGAATAATTAAAGCCAATCCTGAAATAAGAAGAATTCCCAACGAGATCGAAATAATTGCGATAGGATTAAGGTCTACCGGAACTGTACTTACATAATAGTTTTCCGGGTTAAGCTTTATGACTCCAAAGAATTTCTGGATCAAAATAAGTCCCAGTCCGATAGCATTTCCATACAAAAGCCCCGGAATCATAATGATCAGGGTATAATTGATGAAGGTAGCTCTTATCTGTGAATTGCTTGCACCCAATGTTTTAAGAAGACCAATAGAATTTGTTCTTTCAATAATAAGAATAAGAAGAACCATGATGATATTGATAACCACTACAATCAGCATGATGATAATGATCAATGCTATATTCGTGTCAAAAATACTGATCCAGTCCGTGATCTGCGGGAATTTCTCAGTAGCTTTTTCAGCGTAGTTTTTATAGCCGATCAATTTTTCAATGTCAGGAAAATCTTTATCGATATCATTTACATCCTTCAGGAAGATATCTATACCACCAATTTCATCAGGCTTCATATCCTGAATTTTTCTTGCATGATTAATACCGCCAATAACAAATTGTTCGTCAATGAGCTTGATATCAGTTCTGTAAATTCCGATTACTCTGAATTTACGGTAAAGTGGTTTTTGATCAGCTTTTAAAAATACCGTAACAATACTGTCATTTACTTTAAGATGTAGATCATTGGCTACTTTTTGCGAAATAGCAACGTCATTGTTGAAGCCTTTCTCAGTAACTTTCGGCGTAGTACCGGCGATAAGGAATTTTTTAAATCGTAAACTGTCAAAATCTTTTCCGATTCCCTTGAATATAATTCCCGCAAAATTGTGTTCATTACGCATAATTCCGGTAACCGTAACATATTTCTGAATACTTTCCACATCGGGAAGTTCTTTTATTTTTGCAATATTGAGTCCCTGATTATCAAGTACGGAAGTATTATAAGAGGAATTTGAGCGCGTTGATCTTACCGTAATGTGTCCGCTGAAATCTGCCAGCCTCTCTTTAATAGCTTTTTTTGAACCAAAACCGGTGGCTACGGTAATTAAGGAAACAATAATCCCCAATGCTACGGAAAGCCTGCCAATGAAGATGATAACCCTTGAAAGGTTATTTTTGTTATCTTTGGAAAATGCTATTTTTCTAGAGAAATATAAAGGAAATTTCAAGCTTATGAATTTAGATTTCAAAATTAAAAATTTACTTCTGATTTGCCTAATTTTTTTAGGAGTATTCAATCAATATTATTCCCAGACTCAAGTTCAATCGGATTTTAAAACCGGGGCAGACCAGCCTGAAATGTATTTACCACTCTTAAAAAATAAGACGATAGGGGTAGTAACCAACCAGACGGGTTTGATGAGTGACAAAACTCATTTAGTAGATTTTCTGGTAAAAAAAGGAATAAAGATCAAATCGATTTTTGCTCCTGAACATGGTTTCAGAGGAGATGCTGATGCGGGTGCAAAAGTGAAAAATGGTGTAGACATAAAAACAGGGATCCCGATTGTTTCCCTGTATGGAAATAATAAAAAACCAAAGCCTGAGCAGCTGGCCGGAATTGATATTGTTATTTTTGATATCCAGGATGTTGGAGTAAGATTCTATACCTATATTTCCACTCTGTCTTATCTGATGGAAGCAGGTGCTGAAAATAATGTTGAGATCATGGTATTGGATCGTCCCAATCCGCATGACGGATATACTGACGGACCTGTATTGAGAAAAAAATGGGCAAGTTTTGTAGGAATGCATGAAGTTCCTGTAGTTTACGGGCTTACAATAGGAGAGTATGGAAAAATGGTAAATGGAGAAAAATGGCTGAAAAATGGGGTTCAGGCTAAATATACCCTTATTCAGATGAAGAATTATCATAAAAAGCAACGTTACCCGATGCTTGATAAACCTTCTCCGAATTTACCCAATGATAAAGCAATCAATTTATATCCAAGCCTTTGTTTTTTTGAAGGAACTCAGGTTTCTGTAGGAAGAGGAACAGATCTGCCTTTCCAGATTTATGGTTCTCCATGGACGGAAAATCTTCCTTACCAGTTTACACCAAAGCCAAGCTATGGTGCTAAAGATCCATTCCTGAACGGAAAACTGTGTTATGGCGAAAATCTTTCAGAATATCCGAAGGACTTAAGAGAACTCAACCTTGAATGGGTAATCAAAGCGTATCAGAATTATAAAAATCCTCAGCAGGATTTCTTCCTTAAAAATCTTTGGTTTGATACCCTTTCCGGAACTGATAGTTTCAGAAAACAGATCATTGATGGAAAATCAATTCAGGAAATTAAAAATTCCTGGAAAACAGATCTGGAAAGTTTCGAAAAGATCAGAACCCGGTATGTGGTGTATGAAGATTAATTAATCAAAATTTTGGGGCGGATTTTTATCATTTCTGCCCTTATTCAATATAAAGAGCC
The DNA here is from genome assembly GCF_018362995.1 of Chryseobacterium indologenes. Classification (NCBI taxonomy): domain Bacteria; kingdom Pseudomonadati; phylum Bacteroidota; class Flavobacteriia; order Flavobacteriales; family Weeksellaceae; genus Chryseobacterium; species Chryseobacterium indologenes. The sequence goes on along the minus strand of NZ_CP074372.1, from coordinate 2,129,307 downwards.
CGATCGTTAATCCAACAACTCCCGCAAAAGCAGTCATTAAAGCTCTTTGCAATTTATCAGGAAGATCATTTCCGATATAGTTCATTAAAAAAAGGATCACAAAAGTGATCACTAAAATGATAATATGATTTTTTCCGAATAGCTTCATTGTCTTATTTTAATTTATAAGAAATCATTACCCCTCCTCTGTATGGGATGATTTCACCGCTTTTATTGAATTTCTCAGCAGAATCATAACGTCTTCCTGTGGTACGGTCATATCCCTTGTAAAATCCTTGTGATGTTCCTACGGTTCCATAAATATCTAGATTCCATCGTTCAGATAACTGAAATTGATATCCTGCTGTAACCCCCAGCATAACAGAGAATCCTCTTTGATACAGATTAGAGTTGCGGAGAGTTTCTCCATTCCAGTTTTCAAAAGTATCATCATTCCAGTAATTCCATTTTGAAGCATTGTAGGCCGCAAAACCTATGTTGGCTCCTACATACCAGTGCTTGAAAGCTTCATTAAAATAGTATCTTCCTTCTGCAGATACAGAATAAAACTGTAATTCATGTCCTGAGAAAGATTTCCATGGTGAAATGAAAACATCTCCCTGAAGCGTATATTTTGGGCTTATTTGTTTTTCTATTCCCAGGTTTAAAATTCCTATCGGAGCAAATAAAGCATTTCCTTTTATGTATAAACTTTTCTCCTGTCTTCCTTGTTCCTGTTCTTGAGCACGTACTGTGCCTGCTGACAGGAAAGCTAAAATGCCTGCTGCTAATAATTTATATTTCATTCGGTATGTGGTGTTATTTTATTTGCTTTAATAATTCATCTGCAAGTTGAGAATCCTTATTGCCCTGAACTGCTATATTTTTAGACATTTCAGCATAGTTTTTTGCCATCTCCTTATTTCCTGTAAGATTATAGAGTTTGGCAAGAATATAAGTGTTTTCTGAGGTTTCGCTTCTCATGACAGATTTTTCTGCCCATTCTGTAGCTTTTTTTAATGAAGAGGGTGTTTTCACATGATCTGCAAATATCCAGGCAGCTCTTAAAAGTTCATTAGGATCAAATGAATCAGAATTTTTATAATAGTCTAAAGCCGCTTTTTCGTATTCAGGAAAATTACTGTTCTGCTCATAATAGCTCAGTTTAGTCTGGTTCAGTTTTTTAAGAGCAGCTTCTTTTCCTACCAATGGTTCAGCAGTCTTTAAAAAATAATCATCATTGATTTTTTTATTTTTATCATCAATAGACTGTTCTACTACTTTTCCCAATTTCAGCTGAGCATCAAATTCATTGTAGGTTTCTTCAGGAAGAAATTTAATGATTTCTGCTTTTCTGGATGCGAAAACAGTATAATTGGGATCTTCTGACGACTTTACGAAATAGAGCAGAAAGCCGATTTCATCTTTTGTAAGTTCCTCGGTTTTCTTTTTATTCTGAAAATATCTTTCGGAAGCTTTTTTGGCAAAATCATAATCTGAGTTGGCATTCAGCTTCATAATATTGGTCAGGAATTCCGGATCCTTTTCACCACTGGCAAAACGATCTTTAAGAGATCCTTTTTTGTTTCCCGGTGAATTGATATCCTGAGCCATAGCCACAAACATGCTCTCTTCCATATAACCGGTATTTCTCGACACAAGCTCTCCTTCACCGTTCAGGAAAAGATAAGTAGGATAGGAACGTACTCCAAATTTGGAAGCGATGTCTCTGCCTTCTCCTTTTTCCATATCAAATCTTGCATTGATGAAATTGGTATTGTAATAATCACTCACGGATTTCTGGGTGAAAACATTTTTCTCCATCATTTTACATGGTCCACACCAGGAAGCATATGCATCAATGAAAACCAATTTCTTTTCCTTTTTGGCTTTGGCAATAATATCCTTGAATGGCAGCTCCTGAAACTGGATAGCTTCTTGAGCAGAAATAGTGATGGCACAAAAAATAGATATCCCGGAGATGATCTTCTTCATTTTCAAATAAGATTTGTAGGCGAAGATAATTAATTTTAAAAATATAGAGTGCTGAATTAACGGTCTGAATAACGATATTAACTAACTTTAAGACTTAAAGCTTATATAGTTTTTTTGTTTTTAACTTAAAACATTAAGGAATCAATGCACTATGTTACATGTTTTGGTTCCCAAATAAGCTGGCTCATGGTAGTTTTAAAGATAAAAATAATTCACTTTACGGTACTGAAATCTTTGTTATACCTTTGCAAACGAATAATTTATATGTAGGAGAACAACAATTTAGAGAAACTTGGCTATTAATTTTAAACACGCTTTATCCCAAAAATCCATTTACATCGCCGTTCTGTCTGCCTGCCTGATTGCAGTGGCAGCATTTGCTGTTTTGAGTCTTTTGATCACTGAAGACAGCCGTAAAAACACCGATGATTTTGCAAAGAAAACCTTTTTCCGTAAATATGAATCCATAGAACATGAATTCAGAAATATTGAGGATTATCAATACCTGCTTCGAGCTTTGATTCAGAAAGATGGCCTTAAGAATTACAAAGATTATTCTTTGGTTTTAAATGATTTAAACAAAAAAAGAAATCTGTTACCTTACAGCTGGTATTATTACGAAAATACAGCTTCAGGAAAAACAGAAAGTAATAATCCATTATCTGATATTTTCAAAAAGACAGGTCATCAAGAGAAAGCTATTGTCTTAAAAAACAGCGGTCCCGGGCATTTCAGGGATCTTTTGATCACTAAAAAAGACAGTATGTATTGGGTTAGCTATGATTCTCTGGTACTGCCTGATAAAAACAAATTGTATTATGGGTCTACCGTAAGCCTTGATGATCTCCATCAATACTTTATCAATGTAGACAAAAGTTCTAATACATACGCGTATGTCTTTACCAAAGAAGGAATTTGTATTACCCATCCGGAGAAGAAATATATAGGGAAAAATATTTTTGATTTTACAGATATTAAACCTAAAGATACGTTGTCCAACAGAGCTGAAGCCGGATATACCAAAGGAACAGCGGTTTCGGAATATCTTGGAGTTGAGGTAACCCGTTTCATAAAGCCATTAAAAACAGATAATTTTGATGGATATACCGTGGTGAACCATGTTAATTTCATTATTGATGAAAATATCAGCAAGATAAAAACCTACACGGTCTATATTTTTCTCGCAGCTTTATTTCTTATTGTAACTGTTTTCATTTTATTTCAGCGATCTGCAAATCTGGCTTATCAGGAAAAAGAAAAAATACAGTCTGAGAAAAATTTCCTTCTGATAGAAAATGAAAAGATGCATAAAGCAGAAGTGATCAACCAGCTGCAACAGCTTAAGAATAACATCAATCCTCACTTTCTTTTTAATTCTCTGAACTCCCTTTATATGCTGATTGGTATCAATAAAGAAAATGCACAGAAGTTTACTATGAATCTTTCTAAAATTTACAGGTATCTTATAGTACCTCCGAAAGAGAATATAGTTCCGGTTTCACAGGAAATCAAATTTATACAGCAGTATATGGAACTCCTGAAAAGCAGGTTTGATGAAGAAATGAGTTTTGAACTGATCATCAATGCTCCTGCAAGTCTGGAAAAGCGGATTCCTTATTTATCACTGCAGATTGTTACGGAGAATGCAATCAAACATAATATTGCGACCATAGATCAGCCTCTGGAAATTATCATTATTGTTGATGAAGACGGAATTACGGTGAAGAACACCTGGCAACCCAAAACTGAACCGGTACAGGGAGAGAAATTCGGAATTGATTATTTGAATCAAGTTTATGAGTATTTTAAGAATAATCTTCTTCATATTTCTGTAGATGGTGAATATTTCATATGTTTTTTACCATTAATGAAGTAAAATAAAAATCCATTCACTCCCGAAAAATCACCTTTCACTCCCTAATATTATATATATGATTCACGATACCTATAGCTTTGCTGTTGAAACTAAGATATTTACTATTTGGAATGAATCGGACTATTTTAATGAAGAATTACAGGCTGGCACTGTATCTTGGCCTTGCTATGGCTTCACCAATGGCAATAGCACAGAAAAAAGATAAAGATACGGTAAAGGTCAACAAAGAAAAAACGGATAAGACGGAAACTTCTTCCTCCAAGAAAACAAAAAAAATTGAAGATCTGATCAAAAAAGGAACCTATAAAAAAGGACTTTTTAATACGATTCAGGTTAAAACGGATATTTATTTTGAAATTCCTGACAGCTTGATGGGACGTCAGTTTTTGGTGGTGAACAAACTCTCTCAGGTACCCATGCAGGTGAATGAGGCAGGTTTGAACAAAGGAATGAATTATGAAAATAAGGTCATCTCTTTTCACCGTGATCCCGTAGCTAAAAAAGTATGGGTAAAAACGGTAGTTCCTAAAGTATCATCCCCAAAAAATGATGCGATTACAAAATCTGTGAAAGACAACTTTTCAGAATCTGTGATTGAAGTCTTTGATATTGAAGCACAAAATGGTGATTCTACAGCAGTAGCCATTAAAGTCAATAAAGTTTTTGACGGAAATCAAAAGAGCTTCAATGATGTTCTGGCTAATGTAGGATTGGGGGGATCTGTGAAATCAAGTCTTTCTTATATAGAAGGAGTGAAAACTTTCCCTAAGAATCTTGTGGTAAAGTCTCAATTGTCTACTTCTGTAAATGAAGGTGGGGTAGATCTGCCGGTAACCCTTGGTGTTACTACCAATCTGGTACTGCTTTCTAAAATACCGATGAAACCAAGAGTTGCAGATTCAAGAGTAGGATTTTTCTCCGAAAAGCACTGGTCGTTTAATGACAATCAGCAGAAAATGGATGAAAAATTCTTCATTACCAAATGGAACCTTGAACCAAAAGACGAGGATAAAGAAAAATATTTAAGAGGTGAGCTGGTAGAACCTAAGAAACCGATCGTTTATTATATCGATCCGGCTACCCCAAAACAATGGCGTGAGAAAATCATTGCCGGAGTACATGACTGGCAGGCGGCGTTTGAGCAGGCAGGATTCAAAAATGCAGTGATTGCGAAAATGCCGGATGAAAAAGATGAAGATTTTGATATTGATGATGTAAGATATTCTGTAATTACTTACGCCGCTTCGCCAAAGTCAAATGCCATGGGACCCTCTGTGGTAGATCCGAGAAGTGGGGAAATTATCGAGGCCGATATTATCTGGTGGCACAATGTAATGACTTCTCTTCATGACTGGATGAGAATTCAGACAGGACCTATCGACCCGAAAGCGAGAGGGAATAAATTCAGTGATGAACACATGGGTGAGGCAATCCGTTTTGTTTCATCTCATGAGGTAGGACACACTTTTGGACTGAAGCACAATATGGGAGCTTCATTTGCCTTCCCTGTAGAGTCGCTTCGTTCAAAAGAATTTACAGACAAAATGGGTGGTACAGCGCCTTCCATTATGGATTATGCGCGTTACAATTACGTAGCTCAGCCGGAAGATGGGGTTACAGCCATCACTCCGAAAATTGGCCTTTATGACAAATATGCTATAGACTGGGGCTACCGTTGGTATCCTGATGAATTTGTTGAGAAAAAAGCGCTGAGAAACCTAATTGAAAAACATGAGGATGATCCGATGTATTTCTACGGTGAGCAGCAGAGCTACCTGGAAACAATCGATCCGCGTTCGCAGTCTGAAGATTTAGGAGATGATGCTATGAAAGCCAGTGAGTATGGGATGAAAAACCTGAAAGTGGTTATCAACAATCTTTTAAAATGGACGTATGAAGACGGTAAAGAATATACAGATGCCGGAAAACTGTATATGGGAGTTATCGGACAGTGGGATCTGTATACAGGTCATGTGATGGCAAATGTTGGAGGGATTTATCTGAATAATACAGTTTTTGGCAACAAAAAGAAAGCCTACGAAGCTGTTCCTGCTGAAATACAGACAAGAGCTGTTGATTATCTTGTTAAAAATGCAATCAACCTTCCGGAATGGTTATTCTTTAATCCGATTACAGAAAAAACGTATCCGGTAAAAGATTCACCAATGGGACCATTCGAGCAGACACCGTATACCATGGCAAGAGGAATGCAGTATGCGAATATCTATTCCCTTTTTATGGATGACAGATTGTTGAGATTGCTTGAAAATGAGCTGAAACATCAGATGTCAGGTTCAAAAGAAGAGATCTACACCGTTGAGAAATTATTTGATCAGGTAAGAACGGCCATTTTCAGTAAAAAAGGAAGCCTGACAATGCTTGAAAAAATGACTCAGAAAAACTATGTAGATGCCCTGATTGTTTCGGTGAATAAATTATTTGAAAAAACAGCGGTAAAAGGATTGAAAGTCGATGATCATCTGAACATCCCAACCATCTGTAATTTCCATGAAGATGATCACGGTCTTAGGAATATTAATTATTCATCCATGAAAAGAGTATCTGAAGTCACTACTTACAAAAGGGCGGAACTTCAGAAGGTTCTGGACTTACTGAACAGAACAAGATACAGAGGTGATGATGCTTCCAGAGCGCATTACACAGATTTAATCATTCGTATACAAGAGGCTTTAAACAAATAAACGGCAATGAAAAAAACTCTAATACTTTTACCTCTTTTGGCTGCTAATATAGCAATGGCCCAGCAAAAGAAAACCATCACCGGGAAAATAGAAGACGGAAATACTTCTCAGGTTATTACCGGTGCATCTATAAAAATAGAGACTCAGTCTGTCTCTACAAAAACAGAATTAGAAGGAATTATTGAAAGTGTATCAGTAGGTACAGTGACCGATAAGGACGGAAAATTTATATTAGAAATTCCTGCTGATACCAAATCTGTATCAGTAAGCTACCCGGGTTATGAATCCAGAGTCATTCAGTTGAATGAAGGACAGACCAATTATACAATAAGACTGACTTCTGAAGTTACAGACAAAAATAAAATCCAGGAAGTAATCATCACTGGATATCAGAAAATTGAAAAACGTAAGCAGACCTCAGCGGTTTCTACAGTAAAAATGGACAACATCAGCCAGGCTGGTGTTGCCAGTGTAGATCAGATGCTGGCAGGGCAGATTGCGGGTGTGGCAGTAACTCCTGAAACCGGTGCTCCGGGGAGTCCTGCAAAGATCAGAATCAGAGGTACAGCTTCTCTTTCAGGTCCTCAGGATCCGCTATGGGTAATTGACGGTCTTCCGTTAGAAGGAAATGATGTCCCGAACTTTACCGATAAAGACAACATTGACCAGCTTCAGAACTTCTCTATCGCAGGACTGAACCCTAACGATATTGAAGACATTACGATCCTTAAAGATGCGGCAGCAACGGCCATTTATGGGGCAAGAGCAGCCAATGGAGTAATTTCCATCACAACTAAAAAAGGGAAAAAAGGAAGTCTGAAGCTGAACTTCTCAGCAGATACTTTCGTTACCTCACGTCCTGATTTTGATAAACTGAACCTTTTAAATGCATCTGAAAAAGTAGACCTGGAACTGATGCTTGCCAAGCGTGCGGATCTTACTTACCGTACAGATAAAGGGGAAGTGATGAGAATTCTGACTCAGAATAGCCAGCTTGATGCTTTCAGAAACGGTGGTTATGATGCGCTGAATTCATTCACACGTCAACAAATAAATGGTTTAAGAAACAACAATACAGACTGGGGTAAACTGTTATACAGAAATGCCATCAACAAACAATATGGATTAAGTGTTTCCGGAGGAAGTGACCGTGCAGATTACTATTTCTCCCTGGGATACTATGATGAAGAAGGAACAACTATCGGGACAGGTTTTAAACGTTATAACCTGACTTTAAAAAACAACTACAAATTAAGCGATAAGTTAAATGCAGGAATCTCTATTTTCGGAACACAAAGTGAACGTACCTCTTTTGTAACGGATGCTGATGCTTCTATCAACCCTGTTAATTATTCAAGAAACGCCAATCCTTACATGAAGCCTTTCAATGCAGATGGAAGCTACAATTATGATAGAGATATGGATGGTTTTGAAGACCGCTATATTCCTTTCAACTTCCTTGAGGAAAGAGAAAATACAAACTATTCACTGAAAAATAACTCTTTGAAAGCGATTTTAGATTTAGAATATAAAGCTTCAAAAAGTTTAAGATTCACTTCTCAGTTAGGTATTCAGTATGATGCTAATAAAACAGAGAAATTTGCAGCGGAAAATACATACTTCACCAGAAAAATGAAAGAAAATACCCGTTATTATAAAGACGGTAAATACAATTATTTTCTTCCTGCAGGTGCGGTAAAACAAAACTGGGATAATGACTTCTTCCAATACAACTGGAAATTACAGGCGGCATACAGCACAAAGATCAATTCAAAGCATGAAATTGATTTGATGGCCGGAACAGAAATCCGTAAAACAGAAGACAATACTACCATTACCAGAGCTTTCGGATATGATCCAACCACAAGAAGAGCGACGGCAATTGTATTCCCGAATTCAAGTTTTGCAGCCGATAAGCGATATGAGACTTACCGTGAGAACCCGCCAATAGAAAATGCTTATGCTTCTATGTTTGCTACAGCATCCTATACCTACGATCAGAAATATACATTTTTCGGAAGTGTAAGATATGATGGTACGAACCTTTTCGGGGTCAATAAAAAGTATAAATATCTTCCGATCTGGGCTGTTTCAGGATCATGGCTGGTAACGAAGGAAGATTTTATGAAGAATATTTCTGCTGTATCTAACCTTAGACTGAGAGCTTCCTATGGTCTTCAGGGAAATATTGACCGTAACACTTCACCATTCTTCATTGGGGAATATAATGATGCAACAATTCTTCCAGGAATGAAAGAAGGAATCATCAACGTCATCAGCCCGCCAAACGATAAACTGAGATGGGAAAAAACAACCAACACAAACGTTGGTCTTGATTTAGGATTATTCAACAACCGTATTAGCCTTACCGCTGATGTTTACAGCAGAAAAGGAACAGACATGATCAGTATGAAAGAAACTCCTCTTGAAACAGGTTTCGAATATACGATGATGAACTGGGGAAGTTTGACCAATAAAGGTTTTGAACTGGCATTGTCTACAAGAAACATCAATCATGATAATTTCAAGTGGACAACTACCATCAACTTTGCTCATAATAAGAGTACAGTATTGAGCGAGCAGCCTCGTGACAACTCTTTCCTTCCTTCCAGAGAAGGACTTCCGGTAAATGCTGTTTTTGCATTAAAAACCGCAGGAATGGACGAGCACGGAAACCCATTGTTCTGGAAAGGAGACCAAAAAATATCGGCAGTAGAATTCTTTAAGCTATATGATGTATATGCAGATTTCCTTCCCGGACAGCTTGTAGATACAAAACTTTCCAACGCTGAGCTGAGAAGCCTGTTTACTTACGTAGGGGACAGAGATCCGAAGTTTACCGGAGGTATCATCAACACTTTTAAAGTGCATGATTTTGATCTTACCATTTCTACGACATTCAACCTGAAGCAGACCGTGATGAGAACACCTTCTTACCGTGGAATGGAGCTTGACAGAGGAAGAAATTATACAAGAGATATCTACGAAGCAGGAGGTTCGCTTCCGGGAATTACAAGCCCGGATATGGATGCTAATCCTGATGGATGGATGGCCAATAAATGGTTTGCAGGAAACCGTTCAAGTGCATACAATTTACTTGATATATGGGCGAAAGAGATCAGTTACATAAGAATCAGCAGTATCCGTTTAGGATATACACTTCCTAAAGAATTTACAAACCCTATGGGGATTTCCAGTCTGAGACTGAGTGTGGAAGGACGTAACCTGTTTGTATTCAGTAACGGGTACAAAGGATATTTTGATCCGGAAACCTACGGTAATATTTATGCACAGCCTATCACGAAATCAGTGACTGTAGGATTTAATGTTTCTTTTTAAAACTTGAGAAAAAATGAGAAAAATTACAACAATCATAGCACTTGCTGCAATCAGCTTTATCAATATCGGATGTGACAGATTTCTGGATATTCAGCCTGAAGGGAAAATTATTCCTGTTACTACTGAAGATTACAGAAAAGTCCTTACATCTGCGTATTCAAAATATCCTGTCCACAAATCTCTGGTAGCCCTTCGTACCGATGAGACAAGTCTTGATGACAATGGAGTAGATTTTATTTCTTATCGTGAAATTGCGATGTGGAAGGATTCCAACTATGACGCTACATCTGCGGAGCTTCCTTGGTTAAGCTTTTATTCCGTGAACTTCTACCTGAACCAGATTATCAATGAAGGAAGCAAAACGATGAAGGATTCTCCGGAGAAGAATCAGATTTTGGCAGAAGCATATGCTCTTCGTGCTTATCTGTACTTTGATATGGTAAATTTATATGGAAAACCATACAACAGTGCTACAGCTTCTACAGACAGAGGAGTTCCTATTAATCTTGAAATTGATCTTGAGCAGGTATTGAAGCCATCTTCCGTCCTGGAAGTGTACAATCAGGTTCATTCAGATCTTAAAAAAGCTGAGGATTTGATGGTTGAGCAGAAGCAGCCGCTGGGAGTCAATTACAGGTTCTCAAAAACCGCATTGCTGGCTTTTGAAGCAAGAACAGCTTTGTATGAAGGAGACTGGAATAAAGCTTTAAACTATGCAGATCAGGTGCTGGCAGTGAAAGGAGATTTGAGCAATTTGAATACAGTAAATACTCCGCCCAATCATTATGCTTCCCCGGAATCTATCATGGCGTTGGACAATACATGGGATAACTCTATAAAGGTCTTATCTTTTGCATCTCCGGAATTGATTTCTTCATACAATACTTCTGCAGATAAAAGGTTTGGCATGTATTTTGAGAAAAATGGTAGTAAGTATAAAGTTATTAAAGGAGGAAGCTTAGAGTTCAAAGTGTCTTTCAGAACAGCGGAGCAGTACTTTATAAAAGCCGAAGCATTATTAAAGCTGAATAAACTGACTGAAGCTAAAGAAACACTTCTGAAAGTTTTAAAAAACAGATACACTCCGGATGGATATACTTCAGTTCAAAATGCGGTAAATTCAATGGATTCTACAGCCTTTATGAACTTTATCCTGGATGAAAGATTCAGAGAATTTGCTTTGGAAGGACAGAGATGGTTCGACTTAAGAAGAGCAAATCAGAAAAAAATAACCCACACCATCAGTGGCAAGGAATATATTCTTCAGCAGAATGATCCGCGCTATACCATTGAATATCCAATGAGCGCGAAGAAGAATAATCCTAATCTATAGAACTTCATATCAAATTCAATACAGATGAAACCGCTTGAACTTAATTGTTTCAGCGGTTTTTTTGTACTTTTGCATCGTTATGAAAATTGCCATTATAGAAGATGAACTGCTGGCTGTGAATTATCTGAAAAATCTTTTAGATACACAGAGCATAGTCCCTGTTACAGAGACTGTTATTCTTCGTTCCAAAAAACAGGCAATTGATTTTTTTGAGAAAGATTCGGCAGATCTTATCTTTATGGATATCCATCTTGGTGACGGAATGAGCCTTGAAATTTTCGAACATGTGGAGCTTTTCACCCCGATTATTTTCATTACTGCATTTGATGAATATGCCATGAGAGTCTTCAGGCATTTTACTATTGATTATCTTCTGAAGCCCTTTGAAGAAGGGGATTTGCATAAAGCGCTGCAAAAGTTTATTTCCATACGTAACAATTTTGACCCGGAACCGGTGCTCAAATCAATTTCCTCACTGCGTCAGGCAGAAGATGAGGTAATGAAACGTTTTATGGTAAGAGAAGGTAATAAGCTTAAATCAATTGACGAGCATAACACTGCGTATTTTTTTGCTTCCGGTAAGTACCTTTTCCTTACTACAAAAGATCATCAGACCTATATCTATGATGATACCATTAAAGATATTATTCAGAAACTCAACCCGGATATTTTTTTTAAAATAAACCGCAAGTTTATCATTAACAAAGAGTCTGTTTCCGAAATCATCAAGCATTCAAGCCAGAAAGTAGAACTTAGGCTTTCTCCGGAGCCGGAAGTGAATGCTGAGGTTTTTATCAGTAAGATGCAGATTGCTGAATGTCTCAGCTGGCTGAACAAGTAAAACCAGATGGAAACATACACTTAGAATCAATGAAATTGATTCTCATCTTTGTTCCCTTTAAAATTTAGCTTTAAAAAATAAGTCCTTTGCGTTAATTTTACTTGGTAAAATATAATAACAAAAAAAACCTCTAAAATAAATTAGAGGTTTTGAAGTGGTTTCTCCAGGAATCGAACCAGGGACACATGGATTTTCAATCCATTGCTCTACCAACTGAGCTAAGAAACCATTTATGTTTTCGTTTATTACTTCGTTGTTTTAAAGTGATGCAAAAGTATAACATTTTATAATACCGTGCAAGTTTTTTAATTTATTTTTTTGAGGGAATCTTTTACTATAGCTTGTTTTAGGTTTCAATGCTTTGTCCATCAGTAGTTTTGTTCGCCTGTTTTTTTTTCATTTTTTTACAATTTTTATTTTTCCATCTCCTTCTGTCCATATATTTTCAATTCTGAAATGGATTTTCTGTTCTAAAATTGCTGTTCTTCTTTACTATTTATATGAGGATACTTTTTTGTTGGTGAATTCTGAAATTTTGATCTCTGTTTTAAATATCTTAAACAAGCAAAAAAATATTACGATTTTAAGAGCTGTAAATATCAAACGCCTGATTTGCAGGATGTAATTTACCTAACGAGTGTTAGTCGTATTATTACGACACTTTTTAAAATTTAATAATAAATCTTATTTACGTTTTGTAATTACATCTATATTTGGTGATATAGAAAAACAAATCATAAAATATTAACCATTAAAATTTACAAATCATGGCAGAAAGAAATTCAAGAGGAATTTTAAAATTCAACAACGGTGAAGGACAAAAGTTATTAAAGCTTAACTACAGCGTATCAAGATCTACAGACGTTTCAGGACGTGTAGCATCAGATCCTTCCAATGCGCTTATCAAAATCACGGTAGAAGCTACTGAAAAATCAGACATTCTGGAAAGTTTACTGAATGGAAAATATAAGCCTACAGTAGGTGAGATCACTTTCAATAAGTCTCACGAAGAAGGAACATTAACAACACTGAAGTGGAACAACGGGTATGTAATTCAGCATGAAGTAGATTTCGATGCTGTAGATGATAACAGTATGTACATCAGCTTTGTGGTAAGTGCAGAACAGATAGATCTGGGGAATTCTTCTTACTTTGGAGCATGGCCTTCTTAATAATATTCAGAATTTAAACGATCAGGCAGAATGGCACACCGGTTCAAAGGATGCTGTTCTGCCTTTTTTAACCTTATAGAACCGCTGTTTATTTTAAAAATAAAAAGTTCTGAAAAAAACACCTAATCACTATGAATAAAAATGCCTCGAATTCTGATAAGATTTCTGAGAATCATATTCCTGGAATCAACCGTGTGGTAAAGCTGGATATTGTGATTGAAGGCAAAATTATCAAGCACTTCAAGCATTTCCGTTTACAGCAAAGTGCAAGAAGGCATCACAATTTCGAACTTATTCTGGCCCATGATTCTCTTGGAGAAGCCCAAAACCACACCCTGGAACAAGCACGCCAGTTTTTAGGGAAAAGAATTACTATTGTCTTTAAATACAAAGATTACGAAAGTGAAAGCCCTGAAAGAACTTTTGTAGGGGTTATTACCAAAGCCGCGTTCAGCCAGGAAAAAATGAGTTTGGGAAATATTGTACTGAGAGGTTATAGCCCTACTATTCTTATGGATGCTGCTCCCCATACCCAGAGTTTTGGAGGAGATCAGGCTGTTAATACCGGTATCATTGCCAATAAAATATGTAAAGAAGCACTGGGGTCAGAGAAATTTGATTTCAGGGTAGATACTCAGAATAAAAGCTATATCAATTATAGTGCACAATATAACGAAACCCATTACAATTATCTTGCAAGAACTGCAGAAGCATATGGAGAACAGTTTTATTATGATGGTGAAATACTTCATTTCGGAAAACTTCCCCCCTCAGAAAAACCGATACGCCTCGTATACGGAAGCAATGCAAGCGATGTTCAGGTAGAACTGAATGCTGTACATACCAACCCTCAGTTTTTTGGATATAACAGCAGCAGCCATACTAAAATGGAAGGCTCTGAAAATAATATCAGGCATCTGGGAGAAATTCCATCCAAAGCATATGAGCTGAACAGCAATATCTTTAAAACCCGTTCACTCTCACCGGCGCCCATCAATGCCAATATGTTTGTGGATGTAAGCGATTCTCAGAAAAGTGCTGCCGGAAGTGCTGCCGTGGAGGTATTTACTGTTTCAGGAAATACAACTGTTCCATTTTTATATCCGGGTTGTCTTGCTGATATAGAAATGAGAAAGCCGGATACCAGCCAGACTTCTTATTTTACAAAACTTACGATTACCGAAGTTTCTCATGAAGTAAATGCCCGGGGATATTACACGGGAAGCTTTGAAGCAATTGCTGAAGGGACAGGCTTTATGCCAAAACCTGAATTCATACAACCTAAGGCTGAACCGCAGGTTGCCACCGTTATTTCCAATACTGATCCTCTTAATCAGGGAAGAATACAGGTGAGATTTGACTGGCAGAAAAATCCCGATACTACCCATTTTATCAGAATGATGAGTCCGGATGCAGGAGGTACAGATGTTGTTACTCAAAACAGAGGTTTTGTAGCAATACCGGAAGTAGGAGATCAGGTAATGGTAGGATTTGAATACCACCACCCAGACTTTCCGTTTGCGATGGGAGGGATGTTTCATGGGCAGGTTGCATTGGGAGGAAGTATCAATAACCATCTTAAATCTATTCAGACAAGGAGTGGTAATAAAGTGATCTTTAACGATCAGGAAGGAAGTATTTTCATTGAAGATCCAAGTGGAAATACTTATTTAATGGACGGAAAAGGCAATATTATAGTGAATGCTCCCAAAAATATAACCTTTACAGCCGGAGAAAACGTACAGATCAATGCAGGTAAAAATATTATTGCTTCTGCACAGAGAAATGTCAATATTATGGCCGGAGAAGATATCACGGAAACCGCTAATGATGATTATAATCTGACAGCAAGTAATATTATTGAAACTGCGGAAGTTGGAAGAAGCTCAAGGGCTAAAAATATTACAGAAAATATGGAAGCTGGCTCTTACATCAGTACAAAAGATGCCATCAATGTAGAAAGTGCCAAAGAAGTGCTTATCAACAGTGGTAAACAGGTAAAAATGCAGTAATATGGCGAGCGAAGGCGGAAATATCGTAAGAAATGTCTTTGGGAAGTCCTACAAGGAAGCTGAACATATTATGAAAGATGCTTCCAAGGGTACCTTGGATTTTAAATCCCCTAAGGAAAACACCTTTTATGGGAAAAAAGGAGGGAAGAAATTTGATGAATATCAGGCGAAAAAAGATAATACATTACTGGTTGTAAAGGTAGAAGGCCCCTTAGATGATAACGGAGGGAAAATTGACAAACCTAAAGAAGGAGTAAAATACTGGTTCAAAGCGACCTTTAACAGATCTGCAACGAAAAGCGAGTATAAAAAGCTTCAATGGCAGGAGAAAATCAATGGAATTTCTATCCCTTTCTTTTTCGATTATTCTTCAATCACCGGAAATACGGAAACGATACAGGTGAAACTTCCCTGTTATGATATGCGGGTTTATGCTTATTTTAAAACTCCAATTGACAAGGTGAGTGTGGAAGTCAAAATAACCAATCCATTACCTCTTTACATTGACAGATTTAAAATTAAAGGAAAAGACAGGAAAGGAGTGAATATGGCGGATGATATGTGCTATGGTTTGGGTGTTTCCAATCAATACCCTTCAAGATATACCCTTCAGGATGTAGAAAGTAAAGGAGTTTGGATCAAGTCGGAGATAAGAGATAAGACCGATGAAGAATTATGGGCCGGGTTTAAGCTTATGGTAGGAACGCTTTTTTCAGTTGGAGAACTGGAAACCGTCGCTTTTGATATGATTGAAAAATTTAAACGAAGCGAAGGCGGTGAATATACAAACCCTGTGCTTACAAAACATGTATTGCAGCATCCTTCAAACCAAAGATTCTGCTTAAGCATGGAAGATGAAATTGCTGACAGAATTAAGAAAAACTATGGAAGTGTTGCATCTATTGAAGACGATGAAATCCATTTTACAGATGATGAGATCGGAAAGTTTGGAAAAAGAGGATGGGGACATCCGCAGTTTTCAACAATGAAGGACACCTTCATGGGAGGTCTTACCATCTGTATGAACGATACCTGGGCCTATGAGGTACAGCTTACAAAATTCAATAAATCAGGTAATGGCACTTACGATGCTACATATAAAGTTGTTCTATATGATCACTTTGGATTGGATATGCCGGATATAGAAAAGAAATATTACTATCTGCTTGGTTTCAGATATTGGTTTATTCTGCAACATATCAGAGGGTACAAACCTTTTATCACTAAAGTTGAATTTGAGAAGACTTTTAAAGAAAGTATTACAATTGGCAAAGCTGAACGACAAAGTAAAAGGAGAGCACAAAAAGAAAGAGAAGATCATCTTCGCAATATGGGAAGGAGAAGGCCCGGAGAATATTAAGAACGAATAACCATTACAATTTACAGGGATTATTATACATATAAAAATGAAGTACTTACAATCTATAAGAATTATTGCCATTATATATTTTCTCTTGATAGCCATGAGCTGTGATAGGAAAAAGAATGATTTTATTCCACTTGAACATATGACTTTTATCAATGCTTATTATAAGAATGCTGTTAAAATTTCATACTATATTCTCATAGATAATCCGGAACCTAACGAAAGTATACTGAAGAAAGATATTATAACGTACGTAGAAAACAGATTGAAAAGCAATAAGTCTCTTACAAAACCCGAAATATCGTCGCTCAACTTTGTTTTTTATAGAAAAACGGATAATACCTCATATTTTATAACGAACAAAGAAAGCGCAGGTGAATTGCTGGGTGAAGAAATATCTCATTACCGGCAAGATTATATAGCCAATTATCTGGTAAGTAAATGCGGGCACGGTACAGTAGAAAAAATATACCTCTACAACTTGCCTGAAGAGATTGTATCAGATAAAAATTGTGCAGAATAATCCGCTTTCTTCTATTAAATAACTCTAAATATATGATAGAAACAAGAGTAAAACCTTTTCAGAAATATACTTCAGGAACCCACGATTATTACGTGGAAAATGCTCTTGAAATACAATTTGGAGAAGTAAAAGGGTTTTATTCATCTTTTAGAATTACGCTGCAGGAGAAAGAGAATGAAGATCATACAAAAAACTGGCTGATAGAGAAGGTAGATGATTCCTCTTTTCCATCTGAAAATAAATTTATGGAAATTCTGTATATCCTGGAACAGAGCTCTTATCCGCTGGAAATAAAAGTAGATGAAAAAGGAAGCTTTCTGGGCGCAGCAGACCATCAGAAAAATATAGAAAACTGGAAACTTAAAACGGCAGCACTTCAGGAAAAATACCAGAATGCTGAAGTCTTCACAAACCAATACCTGTCCGCGTTTGAAGATGAAGCTGGTTTTTATAAAAACAAACTTAAAGACCCCTTCTGGAATCTGCTGTTATTCGCTCCTTATTATGTGGATAACGGAAGAGAAAGCCCAGAATCCATTGTGTGGAATATCAAAGGAATTGGCGATGTAGAATGTTCTGGAGTTATCAATGCAGAACAGAGAGACTATGGTTTTAATGCATTTTTTACCTCCGAAATCAAAGTTCCAAACAACATACAAGAGGAATTAGATAAGAAATACCTGTATCAGGCGGGACATTATCAGGTGAAATTAAGCATAGAAATGGAATACAACTCCCGTAAAAAACAGTATTCCAAAAAGAAAGCTGGCTTTATATTGTCAGATGGAGAAAAAACAGTATACCGGGAAACGATCACAATGACTTAATCTTTATGAACAAATGACATGGCGGATAAAGGATACATCATTATAGAAGGAGCCACTGCGTACTGCAGCAGCTCTGTAACCAACAATTCCAATGGAACCGCCGTTCCGATGGAAGTGAAAAGCCAGAAAAAAAAACTGGGCAAAAACAAATATTTTGCACAGAATAAACCTGTAGCAACTTACCTTGATGATAAAGCCGACAGCTTTGGAGGAGGCAACGGATTTGGAAACTGTAAAGGCTCAGATGGAAAAACCTATCCTTGTAAAGGCAAATGCAGCATTAAATATAAAGACTATTATGAAAACGTAGAATTCAACAAAAGTATGAAAATACTGTTGGATGCATCTACCGGAAATTGTCCTGGATATGGCGTTCCCGGAACCATTGCTTTTGCGACTACCGGGCAGGCTAATAACGTGTCCCAGATTGAAGTCAAAGAAGCAGATGAATTTTCCGTAGCTAATACATCACCACAATGGCCTTCATCTGCTGCGTCTGAAGCGAGCATATCCGTATCATCAATCTCGATGATAAGACCTATACCGGCAGATAAGCTTACCGAAAATTATTACTATATCAAAGGGATGAACGGCCCATTATTTCCCATTACAAACCCTTTTGGTGGTGATAACCTTGATTTGAAAGCTCAATTTAAAGGAGATGAGAAGAAAATTATCTGGGCTCTTTTCAAGGGAGAAGGAACTAAAGATAAAATAAAGACATTTATCGGATTGGGAAGCAATTTCAGCCAATCTATGAGTAAAATATTTGACAGTCTTGCAGAAGGGAAGTACAGGCTCGAAGCATATGGTAAAAAGGCTGGTGATGCTAAATGCTCTATCAATATAGAAGTCGTTCAGGATTTTGTCAAAAAAATTGTCAGCCCGGGATCTTCGACCTTAATTAAAATTCCTCTACCTGTATCTATTGAACGTAAACTCAGCAGTTCAACCGACCAGGCAAAAATACTGAACCGAGGCTTCTTTATGCCTGTGAATAGCGTTCAATGGACCGTAAAACAAGGAACTACAGTACTTTATAGCAGTTATTCAGAAGTCTCTTCTCCTCATCTTGTGGATGTAACAGGGATTGGAGATCGTATATTTTTAACTTTTAAAAATGAAGGGAAATATACGGTAGAAGCATTTACAGACCCCACCGATCCAAAACCGCAGTCTATAGAAGTTAAAATAGAAAACAGCCTCGGGGTAATGGGAGTGAAAGGAGAGCCGGGTTTAGTAAGATTCAGTGATAGCATCAAAGTACAGGCTTCCAAATTCAATGTCAATTATATGCCTTCCGGGACCTCAGTATATTGGTATCTTAAAAAAGAAGGAATTGGCAGAGTGGCTTTATTTGAGAACTCACCTTCTTTCAAGACAGGTGTCATCAGTAAAAAAGTAGCTGAATTGCTGTATAATGATGCAAAACTGGGCAGTGATCAGTATTTCGGAAAATATATACTGGAAGCCTATGCCAGTCCGATTGGAGAAGGAAAGCAACCTGGATTTTCAGGATCAGATTGTTTTAATTTTGAGGTGATTCAAAATGTAATAGATAAATTTACCCTTCCCGCCACCAATATTCCAAAAGGAACCAAAATAAAATATACAGCCACGGCAAGAATTGCAACACTGGCAGGCAATGAAGCCATCAAGATAGAAGTTCCGGATAAAGTGACTAATAACGGGGACGGAACCATTACATTTAATGATCTGGGAGAATATACTATTTCGGCCTATTTAACCGGAGATTATACCGACGGGAAGAAAATTGAAGCGAAAGTAAAAGTCTCAGAACCTACCGTAAAAAGAGCGCTTTGGGCCTATGGAACAGGAGTGAAACGTACGGAAACCGGTTTTGGAGAGGAAACGTATGGCTTTCTTGAAATTGATGGTCTTCAGAACCAGGCTTTAAAAGTAAAAGTATGGGTAAAGGGTGAAGGAGATGACTTCTACAAAGAGAAAGACAAATACATGCTGGAAGAAAAAACTGTTACCCTTAACAATGTGGGTAAGGCTTCCTTCCTTATTACCACCAATGATGATTATAAGAAAAAACTGGTGGCAGCTATTCCAAAAACGACGGAAAATCCTAATCCATCTTACCGCCTGGTATTTACCGTAGAGCTTCAGGCAAGCTCATCTGCAGATATTGTTCTTCCGGGCAATATTACCATTTTGGGAACACGTCCCGTAGTTATAGACAATACGACTACCTATCTGGAAGTTCTGGATTCCAATGAAGAACTGGTGATGACTTCCGAACAGAAAATTGTCTCCATCATGTTCTCCACAGAAAACGGTAAAGATATTCAGCGGGAGCAGACCTTCTATGGTAAAACTCATAAACTTTGGGTACATACCGTCAATATGACAGAAGAAGTTCTGAAGATTGATGTTTTAAAGGAGATTCCTAAAGAAGGATTAAACGAAAAAGACCGTATAACCTATACCCACGAAAGTAAACAAAGCTACAACGAAGAAAAAACAGGAAAAGACGGTCTGCTCGAAGTTTCTTTCACAGCCAAAGAAGAATGGAAAAATCCACCAAAAAACTTTGATTACTATATAGCTCAGGTTTCCCGGCAAGTGCAAGACCCCGCCGACCCTAAAAAGAAAGTCTGGAAAATAGAAAAAAGCCAGTTTACGATTAATAACACACTTCCTGCAGATCTGGTCAGAACGGAGGATATGGAAAAGCTGGGAATTCATGCGAAAAAGAAAGATGGAACGGCATTTACCCAACAGGAAATGTTGGAACTAAGAAAACAATTTATTTTCTACGAAAGTGGTTGTCTGAAAGTTTCTCAGAAAGAAACTCCTGAAGCTATTGATAATGATGTTGTGCCGGTAGTGGTGGAAATGGCGGAAGTAAGAAAGCAGAAAACATGCTATTGCAATCGTGGTTTTACAGATAAAGAAATGGAAGACCTCATTAAAACAATGACGGGAGGTACAGAAATTTGGAAGGGTATAAAAGAAAGCTGTGATATTACCGATAAAACTATTAAGAGTTTAACGGCTGAGGTTAATGCTATGTTTGCAAGCAATGGTATTAATCGATGTATGCAGAAGATGTCATTTCTGGCGAATGTATCTGAGGAAACTGGTTTTTTTGTACAGAGTAAAGAAGAAGAAAGCAAGCATTTGTCAAGTGTAAGTAAATATAAAGGGAGAGGGATACTTCAGATTACCGGAACTGATGATGGAACAGGATATTATAATAATCCCGGTCCTTATAAAAATTATGGAAAAGATAAATATGCTGATGAAAATAAATTTTTAGATGATAATGCTGATCTTATTTCCAAAAATCTTCATAATGCCGTTGATGTAGGAGGTTGGATTTTTAATTTTAAAAAAGTTCCTTTATGGGAGCTTAATCCTAAAAAAACATATTCTAAAGAATTGACAGAAACTCTAGCATGGAAACGCACATACTTTAGTAAAGGATTAGGAAAAAGTCTTACCGAACTTGGAATTTTGATGGAAGAAGAAGAGGAGAAGTATTTTTTCTTACAAGGAAAAATTTTAAATGGATATTCTCCTGAACATAGATTAGAAAAGCCGCCAATAGGATGGGAAGGTCGTAAAAAAGCTTTAGGGAAATTAAAAACATGGTTTAAATACGATAAGAAAGTTTGCGATGGGGAAGCAGTGGCAATGCCAAACCTTGAAGGAAGAGCGCCATGGATGGCCCTAGTTTGGAAAGAAGAAGCGAAGAATCTGGTAGAAACCGGAACCAATGAAGAAATTCAAAAGTTTTTTGATGGGACTCCTTATGAAAATGATATGAAAAATGGTACAAAAAATGAAACGAATATAGCATGGTGTGCGGCTTTTGTCAACTGGATTATGAAACATTACGGTTACGAAGGAGTTACAACTGATAAAGGATATGATGCTGTGAGAGCATTAAAATGGGCAACATGGGCAGAAGGAAAAGACCTGAAAAAACCTGTTTACGGTGCAATTGCCGTGAAAACAAGAACAGGAGGAGGGCACGTAGGTTTTGTTGCTGGAAAGAAAGGAGATAAAGTTGTTATATTAGGAGGAAATCAATCACAAAAGTTATATTGTGTATCTTATGATATTTCTGATTATTATGCCTATGTAGTTCCAACAAATTACGAAATTACAGACGCAGATTATAATTTGCCGGAATATAAAGGAAATCCTGGTGCAAAAGGATCTGAACTTTAAAATAAAAAAAGAAAATGAAATATAGAGTTTTAATGAGTTTGCTTATTATCTCTTCAGTTCTGGTGTCATGCCAGGATAAAAAAAGCGATAATCATAATGTTAATGCGATTGATGTTAAAGAAAGTTCGGCAGGTTTGCAGTTTAATCAAGATGTTAATACTATGCTAAAAAAACAATTAGAATATGGAAAACCTTCTTTTGATAATCCATACCAGTATTCTGAAAAAGATTTGGAAGTAACAGCTCCTATATTAAGCCAATTGCTCTTGGATAATGGTTATAAAACCGTCAGCAATGAAGAATTTAATAACAAGATAAAGCAGATATTTAACCGGATTATTGATAAAAACTCAACCAGTAAATTTCTGCACATGAACTTGATTGATAAGTGTGATAAGGAATTAAATTACACTCCAAATAATGCAGAGAATAATGGAGTATTCGTGGTTAAAAACCAAAATTTTATTACCGATCTTTATCCCTTGCCTGGAATTATTGATTATCAGAAAACATATACTGAAGCAGCTCAGGAAGAAAATGCTGCTTCAAAAAACTATAAAGATGCAAACGGAAATGAAGTTAAGAAATATTTATGGAAAGATACTTCCAATCTGAAGGAGCAGAGAAAAAAAAATGTACAAACATTAATTGCACGCAACCTCTATCTGTTTAATGATAATAAAGCTCAATACAAATGGCTTACTCTTAATGATTCGTATTTTATGGATGCTTTAGTAAAAACATTTGGTTATACACAAGATGCTGATTTGTTGAGATGGGTTGTTGAAAGATCAAAATTTGATAAAAAAGATCCTTCGGATTATGGTAAACTATTCTGGATAAAAGACTGTGACGGAAGTTTGAGGCTTCATGCCAATACCTTTAAAGTATTGCAAAAACTGTATCTACCTAATGATTCTTCTGAAAGCAGATTTATTCTGGATAATATTAAATCCTATTTAGAATATCTGGAGAATAATGATAATCCTGAATCAAAAGTTTTGACAGAAACTGAGAAAGTAAAAATAATGGCTAATCTGACTTATTTTGCAGAGCAATATAAATACAATCCTTCTTATAACGATGGAACAAAAATGATGGGTAGATTGCGTTTCTTTTTGGGAGATAGCTCTAGAGATATTTTACAGAAGAACAATTATTTCAATCTTCCAAAATTTAAAGAATGGTGGGATAATGCAGACTATGACGAATATTTCGTAGAAGAATGTGAGTACAATGGAACATGTGGCCCGGATAATCAGCCTATGAATATAACAGAATGGAGAAAACAGCATCCTAAAAAATAGTATTGAGAATACAGTCAGAATAATTGTACTCTTAATAAGCATCTATTCTCATTTAAGAAAGAAAGTCGGAAAATTATAATAAAAAAAGCCAGTTACTTGATGAGAACTGGCTTTTATTTTTAAGTCATAATTTTAAGGAAGCGTTGAAAAATCAATATTAGGAGCTTGCGTAGGTGCTGTAACAGAAAACTGTGAGCCCGGAGCAACAGTTGTATTAAAGAATCCTCCATTTTGTAAATAGAAGGCATTACCGCTTGTTCCTCCCATTGCATCTATTCTTTGTTTTGCGTTATAGGTGTTGTCTACACTAAACTTTGCTCCGGAAATAGCGATCCAGCTGCCGTTTGAAGTTCTAATCCACTGATTTTTAAATTCTGCTTTTCTGCCCTGATATCCATTTTCAGGATTGAAATTTTCAACAAAGCTATAGAAGCTTTTAAGATAAGTACTGGTCTGAGGTCGCTTCCAGCTGGCGATCAGTTTCCATGTTGTCATATCAGGTGATAAGAACCAGGCGGTGAAATCTGTTTTCCCGGTTCCGTCCGGTTCACCTTTCAGTAGAAATTTATAAGTTTGCCCTGCACTCCAGTTATACTTGTAATAACTTTGTCCACCAGAACCCTCATTACCAAATTCTCCAATTGTTACCCCTGTACCTGCTCTGTTGAGAACAATTTTATGATCAGGAGGAATATTATTGGGATCATCCGTCTCAAATGGACTCCATACTGAGAATAAAATTCTTCTTTCTGTGGCAGAATTCACCTGCATTCCAAAATAGCCTGCGCTAAAGCCATTGGCCATAAAATAAGAACCAATTTTATCTTCTCCCGCAGGAACTGTCACCTCGTTGTAATAATAGCTGACATTATCAGTAGTTGGAATGACGTAGTTTAGATGACAGGAAGGCCCTCTGCGTGCCCAATAATAATATGAAGGATCATTGCTGTAAATATTGGTTCCTGTAGAGGCTGCGCCGCTGAAGGTAACATCCGTAACATCTGCGAAGTATCCACCGGTTTTAGAAACACCCTGAAGATCAACTTTTACGTAACCCGGAGTAGAAACGGTAAAATCTCCAACAGTATAATCTGTATAAGCCGATCCCGTTAAAGTAATATTTTTGGATGTGCTGCCCACAGTTACTTTTACAACACTTGTACCTGAAGGAACAGAAGCTTTTAATCCTATGTTTAATGTTCCTGTATTGCTCACTCTGAAATATGTGCTGATAACAGTGGCAGAGTTTGTCCAGTTACCTAAATTAGTAGAAGTAATCACTTCGCTGGCTCCCGAAGGTTTTACTGTAAAAAAAGAATTCCCGGCAACAGGTACATTGAAGGATGATGCGTTCTTTAAAGATGAGCCATTTTTTTGTGCAGCAGCAGTGTCCTCTGTTACCATAGGCGTTTCTGCACAGGATTGAAAAACAAGCAAAGCGATACCCAGAAAAGTATCGGTTAATAATTTTATTCTCATAATAGTATTTGTAATTTGGTTTACAATACTAAATTAAGTTTTAGCGATCAAATAAAAAATTAATTCCCATCTTTTTGATTAATTTTTATTTTTTTTAACAGATTTTTATCTAAAAGCACATTAAGGTAAGTATTCGTTTTTCAAAATTAAAGAAGAAACTACTGGGAGGAAAAGGGAAGTATATAAAAACAAAAAAACCTCTAAACTGAATTAGAGGTTTTCAAGTGGTTTCTCCAGGAATCGAACCAGGGACACATGGATTTTCAATCCATTGCTCTACCAACTGAGCTAAGAAACCATTTATGTTTTTGTTTATTACTTCGTTGTTTTAAAGTGATGCAAAAGTAGTAAGTTTTGGTATACAAAGCAAGTATTCATCGTGCTTTTTTTGAATAAAGTTAAAAACTTACTGATTATCAGCCGGATTATTTTCCTGCTCCTTTCTTATCTGCTCGCTCATCTCTTCCAATACCGGTTTGATTGTGTTTTCCGGAAGATCACTAATTCGGATATACATCAATCCGTCTATCGCATCATTGAAGTTTGGATCAACATTGAAAGCAATTACTTTAGCATTTTGCTTGATGTATTTTTTGATCAGAACAGGCAGTCTCAATTCAGGTTCAAGATCATCAATGATTTTGTCCAGTTTATTAAGATCAGACTCCATTTCCTCAAAGAAAATATTTTTATCCCTGTCACGAAGCTTTACCTTATATTCATTCCTTGGAGTGATATACTGGGCTACAGCGGAATCAAAATAATTGGAACGCATAAACTCAATCATCAGAGATTTTGAGAATTCCGAGAATTTATTAGAGATACTCACACCTCCCATAAGGAATTTATGATCCGGGTTTCTCAGGCAGACATGTACAATCCCTCTCCATAAAAGGAAGAGTGGAAGTGGTTTCTGCTGATACTCCTGGCAGATATAAGCACGGCCCATTTCAATCACCTTTTTAAAGAAAGGGTGAATATCCTGCTCAAACTCAAACAAAGAGCTTGTATAGAAGCCTTTGATGCCATATTTCTTCATGACCTCTCTACCCAATGCCATTCTGTAAGCACCCGCCAGTTTTTTCTCACCATTGTCCCAAAGGAAAAGGTGATGGTAATGCTTATCATACTCATCAAGGTCAAACGGAAGATTACTTCCTTCACCTACCGCACGGAAAGTAAGCTCTCTCTGACGTCCGATTTCCCTCATAATAGAAGGGATTTCCTCGTAAGTGGTAAAGTAGATTTCGTAATTCCCGTTACTGAACAGCATCTTATCTGTTCCTCTCAGTTTATCAACATCTTTAATGATGTCTTCCAGAGGTGTTTCATCAATGATATTCTGAACAATATTTTCTTCCTTCAGCAAAGGAAATTTCACCGATAAATTCTGAAGATTGATGCTTTGAGCAAGGGATTTTCTCTTTTCATAGTAAGATTTCATCATATAAACCTTACGCTTCAGAAACTCACCCAATTCCTCGATTGTTTCCATGTCATCCATTGCCTTTACAGTGATAGGGCGCCCGATTCTGATTCTGATAGGTTTTTCTCTATCATTCATCATTTCTGCGGGAAGCATCAAAGTCTGCAAATTCGGATGAAGCTTAGCCACCTGATAAAAAAGACGGCTGTTCTTGGCATGGAAATACATAGGAACTACCGGCACTTTAGCCATTCTGATTAGCTTAAGTGCCGTTTTTTCCCATTCCTTATCTAAAATTTCTCCGTAAGGATTGTTCTTGTTGGAAACTTCTCCTGCCGGGAAAATACCTACGCAGCCTCCGTTTTGTAAATGCTTGAGTGTTTCACGCATTCCTGAAGAGCTGCTGTAAGCTTCTTTTCTGTTTTCAAAAGGGTTTACAGCGATTACATACGGTTCCATAGGTTTGATCTTTTCCAAAAGGAAATTTCCCATTACCTTGAAATCCGGGCGAACCTCTGATAAGACTTTGCACATCAGAATCCCGTCAATTGCACCCAGCGGGTGATTGGAAACCAGAATAAATGGTCCCGTTTTCGGAATCTTTGCCAGATCTTCTTCAAAAGCTACATAGCTTAGGTTTCTTTCTCTTACAAATGAGTCGAAAAAGTCTTTGCCTTCCTTATCTTTTAGTTTGTCGTATAATTTATTTACTTCGTTTATTTTGGCAATGCTCATCACAGCAGATGCTACCGGGTTCTTGAGGAACCCAAGTTTACTTAAGCCGGAAGCTTTGATCAGATCGTTTTTCGAAATTAAACTCATGTGTGTTTAGTCGCAATTAATATTATTGTGTTACCATTTGAAGAGTATTCTTGGAAATTTGTTCCAATAATACATTTTTTTCATGGTAAAATTTATCAATGTGATCCATCTTCGCATTTCTTACTGTGAATAAAGATACATTTTTAATTGCTTCGGTTTTAAAAATTTTTTGAAGCTCCTGGTTGAGCTCATCTATATGGTTAAATTTATCTTCAAGGCACAATGCCAGAGAGATTGCAGAATTCTGCATCAGAGAAACCTTGATCTTATATTTGGATAAATAGCCAAATATTAAGCTCATATGGTCTTCTGCAATAAAAGAGAAGTCTCTTGTTGATATTTTCAGAAGATCCTGATTTTCTTTTAAAATATAAGATTCTTCCTGTTGGTTTTTGTCGGAAGCACCTACTTTGGTTCCTTCTTTGGTAGGATCTACGAAAGATTTTACATAAAAAGGAATACTTTTTTGCTGTAATGGCTGTAATGTTTTCGGGTGAATAACGCTCGCTCCGTAATAAGCCATTTCAATCGCTTCTTCATAAGATATGTTAGAAAGAAGAGAGACGTCATTGAACTTTCTAGGATCTCCCGTCATTACTCCCGGTACATCTTTCCAGATTGTCATCGCTTCAGCATTTAAGCAATAAGCAAAAATAGCAGCAGAGTAGTCTGAACCTTCTCTTCCTAACGTTACCGTAAAATTGTTTTCGTCAGAACCAATGAATCCCTGGGTTACATAGCAGATCTCAGGATTCAGATTAGAAATAAATTCTTCAGTTCTCACCCAGTCTACCGTACCTTCTCTGTATGAATTATCCGTTTTCACATAATCTCTGGCATCAAGCCATTGATTGGTAAATTGAATTTCATTCAGGTATTCACTCACAATTTTGGTAGAAATCATTTCTCCGCAGCTTACTACCTGATCGTAAACAAAATTGTAGTTAGGAGACTTATTTCTTCTTAAAAAAGAGTCAATATCGTCAAAAAAGAGATTGATTTCTGCAAAAACCGCATGATTTTCAGGAAAAAGTCCTTCCGCAATCTCAATGTGTTTTCGTTTTATCTTTTCAATCTCAGTTTGATAGTTATCCTTTTTGAAATAAAGTTCAACAACTTTTTCCAACTCGTTTGTCGTCTTGCCCATTGCTGAAATCACCAGCAAGCATTTGGCAAATCCCTGGCTTTTTAGAACCATGGACACGTTTTTTACACTGTCAGCATCTTTTACCGATGCTCCACCAAACTTGAAAATTTTCATTAAATTGTTAAAAATAAAATTGTTAGATAAAAAATTACATGAGTTTTTTACGGACGTCAAAATTATAAATTTACAACGAGATATGAAATAGCCCGGCCGGGAGATAGAATTAAGATTTCCTTAAAATCAACAATTAATGAAATAATTTGAATTTTTCCTGTGTCTGATCTAACAAATCCGGAGACATAATTTTCAATAACCGCTCTGTGTTATGCTGAATTTCATTTGTATTGTATTGAAATACAGATTGTAAGCTCTTTTTTAATTAAATTTTCTTAATGCGATAAATTTTCCGAAATTTGGGCAAAACGTAAAAAGAAAAATATGTCAAATCAACCATTACAGACTTTAGGAGAATTTCTTATAGATAAACAGGACGATTTTCAATATTCTACAGGTGAATTTTCTCGTCTTCTGAGCGCAATAAGATTGGCTTCGAAAGTGGTAAACAGAGAAGTAAATAAAGCCGGAATTGTAGATATTACAGGAGCTGCCGGAAACCAGAATATTCAGGGTGAAGAACAGCAGAAACTGGATGTGATTGCGAATGAAATTTTTATTACGGCTTTGTCTCAGAGAGAGGTGGTTTGTGGTATTGCGTCTGAGGAAAATGATGATTTTATTGATATTAAATGTGGCGAAAATGGACATTTAAGTAAATATGTAGTATTGATTGATCCTTTAGACGGATCTTCCAATATTGATGTAAATGTTTCAGTAGGAACTATTTTCTCTATCTACAGAAGAGTTACTGAACCTGGAACTCCTGTACAGCTGGAAGACTTTTTACAGAAAGGAATCAATCAGATTGCAGCGGGATATGTTATTTACGGTTCTTCTACAATGATCGTTTATACAACAGGAAACGGAGTAAACGGATTTACGTTGGATCCTTCTTTAGGAACATATTATCTTTCTCATCCTAACATGACTTTCCCTAAAACGGGTAAAATCTATTCTATCAACGAAGGAAATTATATCAAATTTCCTCAGGGAGTAAAAAATTACCTTAAATATTGCCAGATGGAAGAAGGGGACCGTCCTTATACCTCAAGATATATCGGTTCTTTGGTAGCAGATTTTCATAGAAATATGCTGAAAGGAGGAATTTATATCTATCCTTCATACTCACAGGCTCCAAATGGTAAATTAAGACTATTATACGAATGTAACCCTATGGCATTCCTTGCAGAACAGGCTGGAGCAAAAGCAACTGACGGATTCAGAAGAATTCTTGAAATAGAACCTACAGAACTTCACCAGAGAATTCCGTTCTTCTGTGGAAGTATAGACATGGTAGAAAAAGCAGAAGAATTTATGCGTATCGACAGCGTAAAATAATGGAAGCAAGTTATTTACAATATTTATTACAATTCAAACGCCCGAGTGGAACATCTCGCGGCGTTTTGCTTGATAAGGAAACCTTTATCCTCACTATTTCAGAAGACGGAAGGAAAGGAGTAGGTGAATGTGCCATTTTCAGAGGACTGAGTTTTGATGACAGACCTGATTACGAAGAAAAATTGAAATGGCTTTGTGAAAATATTAATCAGGATGCATCTTTTCTAAAAGAAGAACTGAAAGAGTTTCCATCCATCTGGTTTGGTTATGAACAGGCTGTCCAAAACCTGAAACATGGTGACAGTATATATTTTCCGAGCAAATTTACTGAAGGTAAATCTGCAATTACCATCAATGGTCTGATCTGGATGGGAGCGGTAGGGTATATGGAAGAACAGATTCAGGAGAAACTGGAAAAAGGATTTCATTGTATTAAACTAAAAATCGGGGTTGATTGGGAATCTGAACATATTATTCTCCAGAAATTAAGAGAAAAATTCTCTAAAGACCAGCTTGAGCTTCGTGTGGACGCCAACGGAGGATTCAGTAAAGAGGAAGCGGTAATTGTTTTGCAGCAGCTTGCACACCTTCATATTCATTCTATTGAACAGCCTATCAAAGCAGGAAACTGGAATGATATGGCGGAGTTATGTGCTAAAACACCTACTCCGATTGCATTAGACGAAGAACTGATCGGTATTATTGATCCTGAAGAAAAGAAAAGACTTTTAGAAAAAATACAGCCGCAATATATTATTTTGAAACCTGCATTGGTAGGAGGATTTTCCGGTTCGGATGAATGGATTTCCCTGGCAGAAAATCTAAATATCGGTTGGTGGATCACTTCAGCTTTGGAAAGCAATATTGGATTGAATGCCATTGCCCAATATACATTTACCAAAAAAAATCCAATGCCTCAAGGTTTAGGCACTGGAGCTTTATTTGTAAATAATTTTGAATCCGATTTAGAACTCAGAAATGAGCTGCTATGGTTCAAAAAATAACTGAAAAGTTAATTAGCATAATGGTGGAGGTGAATCCGGACATGTGGTCTGGCCGCAATAGTCAGGTCCCCATGATCTACAGCACATAGCAACCGGGTTCCAGCTGTTACATCCAAGTGGTGGTCTTCCTCCTTTGATTGTTTTTAATTCTCCTCTTTTGATTTTCTTTAGATTTTTCATGATATTAATTTTATTTGACTGATAAGTAAATGTCGAAAACTTTTTTTAATTATACAACAAGTGGGGAATTATTTAGCAATATTTAACAATATCAAAGAAATGTTTCAATAATTTTAAACACGAAAATAGATTCCTGCATGAGTTTATGAGGAATAATTATTGTTTTTTCGGGCTGTTTTATAAGGATGAGTAATTGTTGGGTCGAATACTTTTTTGTTTTAAAGGTTGTTATTCAGTTAAATGACATCTTTTACAAAGATGGCTTTCTTAATATAGCTTAATATATAAGAAAACTGTTTTTTAATATGTTCCATAATAAAAAAATTATAATTCCCTAGAGTTTGAATTAGCAATCATTATGCCATACTACAGTAATGAACTAATTTTAACATAAAGTTCATTTTTTAAGAATTATTTTAATTACTTATTAAGAAATAATTGTGAAAATGTTTTCGTTATTCTTAGTTCGGTTGGTGATAAGATTTCTGTCTATTCCGTTTAAAGTCTGAAAGATATCTGATTGTACCTGCGAACTGGAGAGGTATCCCCAATGGTTCCCCACTTCATATTTGAAACTGTTCAGAAGGTCATCTTTTACAAATGTACAGTCGATAATAGAAACAATATCTTTATAATCACTAATATCACTTGGTCCGTTTTTACCAAGTCGTGGTGTAAGAATGTTTTTTGTAAACTGAGAAATTCCCAAAACCGCGTCCTGTCTGTTCAGATAAATGGAAATCCTGTTGGCCAATAATGGTAACTTGTTGTATGAATCTTCGGAATCTTCAAATACTTTATAGCTGACATCCGCATTCAACAGTAAAACCTGATCGATAACACGGAGTATATTTTCCCTTTTAAGACTGTATAACATGCTTTGAAGGACTCTGTTTCCCAGGGAATGGGCCATTAGATGAATTCTTTGATTGCAGGGTGCGAGATCCCGGTTGGAAAAGATATCTTTTAAAAATTGAGTATAGAAATAAAACAACCTCATCAGAGATGTACCGGAATTGATACTGGAAGCCTTATCATCAAAATAACTTAACGGAATAATGCTTCCTGAGGCTGGCCAGCTTACAAATAAAATATGTTCCACAGGAGATGCCGGATTATCGATGAATATTTTCTTAAGATCAAGAATAGCCTTTAATTCATCATCAAAATCATACAGATAACCATGAATGAATATCAGTACATCACTTCTTTCTTTAGTGGTAGACATATTTTTGTACAGTTCATAGAACATTCTTTGAGTTCCGCCAAGATTATTGGCTGTAAGAGGAGATTTTTTAATTCCTTTTTCACTCAGAAGAACATCCAAAACTTCTTCATAACCCTGTTTTTCGGGTTCGGAGAAAAACTTGTAGTTTAAGATATTCCTGTTGGTGTAGTCTTTTTTCTTTTTGGCTTGAGCAGTGGGCT
The DNA here is from genome assembly GCF_018362995.1 of Chryseobacterium indologenes. NCBI lineage: Bacteria > Pseudomonadati > Bacteroidota > Flavobacteriia > Flavobacteriales > Weeksellaceae > Chryseobacterium > Chryseobacterium indologenes. The sequence continues at coordinate 2,096,888 of NZ_CP074372.1, read as the reverse complement.
CTTTGTAGTTGTCAAAATCACATTTCGCGATTCTGAAATTGGGAATTGAGTATTCATCATTGGAAAAAGAGTCTACTCTTTCGCCTTTATGACGAACGATCTTCCGGTTACTTAAGATATAAACGGCCATGATTGTTAATTGGTTAAATGGTTTTAGCTTTCCGAAATTAATGAAAATTACTGAAATACAAAGGATAGGGCTTTTAAATTATCACTTTTACAAACGCTTATTTTTCCGTAACTTTGTGAAACTTTTTTTGCTAAAAAATAAAAGCTACTTTAATGGAAGAAGAAAAAAAATCACTCAATTTTATTGAGCAAATTATAGAAGATGATATGGCAAACGGTCTGAAAAGAGATCAGATCCGTTTCCGTTTTCCACCTGAACCGAATGGTTATCTGCATGTAGGGCACACAAAAGCCATCTGCATCAACTTCGGCCTGGGTGAAAAATACAATGCTCCCGTAAACCTTCGTTTTGACGATACGAACCCTGAGAAAGAAGAACAGGAATTCGTAGATTCTATTATGAAAGATGTTGAATGGTTAGGTTTCAAATGGGATAAAGTTTTGTATGCATCCGATTACTTCCAGCAGCTTTACGATTGGGCAGTTCAGTTAATTAAAGAAGGAAAAGCTTATGTAGATGAGCAGCCGTCTGAAGTGATTACTGAGCAAAGAAAAAATCCTTCGGAACCGGGAATTGAATCTCCATACAGAAACCGTCCTGTTGAAGAGTCTTTAGATTTATTTGAAAGGATGAAAAACGGAGAGTTTGAAAGTGGGTCAATGTCTCTTCGTGCAAAAATCGACATGCTTTCACCAAACATGAATATGCGTGACCCTGTGATGTACAGAATTTTGAACAAACCTCACCACAGAACAGGTACGGCATGGAAAATCTATCCGATGTACGACTGGGCTCATGGTGAATCCGATTATATTGAACAAATTTCACACTCGCTTTGTTCTTTGGAGTTTGAAAACCACAGACCTTTATACAACTGGTATCTGGATCAGGTTTATGAAGAAGGAAGGGTTAAAAATAAGCAGAGAGAATTTGCGAGAATGAATGTTTCCTATATGATTACTTCCAAAAGAAAGCTTCAGAGATTGGTAGCAGAAGGGGCAGTAACCGGATGGGATGATCCTAGAATGCCTACTATTTCAGGGATGAGAAGAAAAGGATTTACTCCGGCTTCCATCAGAAACTTTATTGATAAAGTAGGGGTTGCGAAAAGAGAAAATCTTATCGAAATCCAATTGCTGGACTTCTGTGTACGTGAAGATCTTAATAAGGTTGCTAAGCGTGTGATGGCGGTTGTAGATCCTGTAAAATTAGTGATCGAAAACTATCCTGAAGACAAAGAAGAATGGTTGGAGACAGAAAATAATCCTGAGCAGGAAAATGCGGGAACAAGAGAAGTACCTTTCTCAAGAGAATTATATATTGAGCGTGAGGACTTTAAAGAAGAAGCTAACAATAAATTCTTCAGACTGAAATTAGGCGGAGAAGTTCGTTTGAAATCAGCTTACATCATCAAAGCTGAAAGAGTAGAGAAAGATGAGAATGGAGAGATCACGACCATCTATGCTACTTACGATGAGAAGAGTAAGTCCGGAAGCGGAACAGAAGAAAGCTTAAGAAAAGTAAAAGGAACTCTACACTGGGTATCTGCTAAACATGCGATTCCTGTAGAAATAAGAATCTATAATCAACTGTTTACAGTAGAACAGCCTGATGCTGAGAAAGATGTTGACTTCCTAAACTTCATCAACCCTGAATCAATGGCCATTGTGAAAGGTTTTGCTGAGCCAAGCCTGAAAGATGTTGCTGTTGGTGAGCCTCTTCAGTTCCAGAGAATAGGATATTTTACAAAAGACCAGGATTCTACGGACACAAATTTTGTGTTCAATAGAACTTTAACATTAAAAGACTCATATAAGCCAGAGTAAGAATTTATTGATATTAGATAAATAAAACGGGGCTTGATATTAAGCCCCGTTTTTTTATTTAAAAAATATAAGTACAGATATTCTCAGATTTCATAGAGCTATTTTGTACTGTAATCAGATCAAAATCAAATAATTAAAACTTAATAAATTGTGAAATTAATAAACATATATACCAATTCTTTCAAAGGACTCTCGCAGGAGAGTTGGATGCTGGCGTTGGTAATGCTCATCAACAGGGCTGGTTCTATGGTACTTCCGTTTCTGGGAGTTTATATGACCAATCATTTACATTTCAGTATTGAAAATTCCGGAATTGTACTGAGCTTTTTTGGAATAGGTTCGGTTATCGGATCATGGCTGGGAGGTATGATTACGGATAAAATAGGTGAATATAGGGTACAGAGTCTGAGTTTACTCCTCAGTGTTCCTTTATTCTGTTTAATTCCGCTTTTCACAACGGAAGCAGGATTGGCAGGAATTATTCTGGCTCAGAGTATTGTCAGTGAAACATTTCGTCCGGCAAACTCAGTGGCAATTACCAAATATGCGAAGCCTGAAAATATTACCCGTGCTTTTTCACTGAACCGTATGGCTGTTAATCTTGGATTTTCTATCGGACCCGCACTAGGAGGTATTTTATCTGCTATTTCTTATGAATTTCTGTTTTTTAGTAATGCATTGGCTGCTTTGCTGGCAGGGCTTATGTATATCTGGTTTTTTAAAGACCGTGCACGATTAGCTAAACAACAGGCGAAAAAGGTAAAAGAAGCTATTGTTATTAAAAAAGAAAGTTCTCCATATCGGGATGGTAAATTTTTGATTTACTGTATATTCTGTATGTTGTTTTCAATATGTTTCTTCCAGTTGTTCAGTACGCTGACCATATTTTATAAAGACACGGCACATCTGAGCCAGCAAAATATCGGATATATTCTTGGATATAGCGGTTTTCTGATTGTATTGCTTGAAATGGGGCTGGTACAGATTGCTGAGAAGTATTTTACTTTAGCTTTTACCATGCTTATCGGAACTTTCCTGTGTGGAATTTCTTATGCAATGCTGGCTTTCGATTATAGTATGATTACCCTTGTGCTGTCTATGACATTACTTTGCGTAGGAGAAATATGGACACTACCTTTTATGTCAACCATTACAGCATTACGTTCAGGAGATAACAATAAAGGTGCTTATATGGGATTGAACGGAATGTCATTCTCCATTGCATTTATCGTTACTCCTTATATAGGAACATTGATTGCCGAGAAATTAGGATTTAATACGTTATGGATTGGAACAGGAGTACTGGCTGCAGCTATTGCCATTGGTTTTTACTTTATCATACCATGGATGCTTAAGGATAAGAATAAAGCGGAAGAAGAAATGATATAAGTATTGAATCAGTTAAAAATAAAGCTTCGGGCAATTTCGTAGAAATTGCCCGAAGCTTTTGCTATATATGAGTTGTTATTATTTAGATCTGGAAAGAATGGTATTGATAATCATACTGGCATGAATTCTTGAGTTTTCAATGAACCACAGATGTGTATCTTTTCCTCCACACACCACTCCCGCCAGATAAAAGTTCGGAACATTGGTTTCCATCGTTTCAGGATTATAAAACGGATTCAGGCAGTCTCCTTTAAGTTCAATACCGGAATTTCTCAGGAAATCAAAATCAGGAAGATAACCCGTCATGGCCAGTACAAAATCATTATCAATTTCATGAATTTCTCCTTTCTCATCTTTAAAAACAACCGTGTTTTCTTTAATCTCGATCATTTCAGCATTAAAATGAGCTTTAATACTGCCTTCTGCAATCCTGTTTTCTATATCCGGTTTTACCCAATATTTTACACTTTTGGAAATCTCAGAATGACGAACAATCATAGTTACCTCAGCTCCTTTTCTATATGTTTCCAAAGCTGCATCTACCGCAGAATTACTTGATCCTACCACTACGATTTTCTGTTTTGCATAAGGATAAGGTTCGGTATAATAATGCTTGACCTTTGGAAGGTTTTCCCCGGGAATATTCATGAGGTTGGGGATATCATAGAATCCGGTAGCAATCACCAGATTTTTAGCAACATAAGTTGCTTTGGTTGTTTTTATCTCAAACAGTTCGTTGTTTTTGGAAACACCCAGCACTTTTTCATACAGATTAATGTTAAGCTTTTTCTGTCGGGCAATCCCTTGGTAATATTCCAGTGCCTCCTGTCTTCCTGGTTTTGGAGCAGTCGAAATAAATGGGATTTCGTCAATTTCCAGTTTTTCTGCAGTGGAGAAAAATCGCATATATAAAGGATAATTGTAAAGAGAGTTGACAATGGTTCCCTTTTCTATGATTAAATGACTAAGATTATTTTTTTGAGCTTCAAGGGCACAGTTCAAACCGATGGGTCCGGCCCCGATAATGAGAATATCCAATATTTCCATCTAACAAATGTACGATGTAATTTTTAAAATGAGAAGCTATAACCTATCAACTCCCATAGTCTTTATCACTTTATATCATTTATCGGTTGGCATTAGTTTTGGTGCTTTTTACCAATTGCAAAATTTAAAATATGAAAAAAATACTTATTCCACTGGTTGTTTTGGTCCTGGTTGTAGCCTGTAAAAAAGAGGCAGGAAAACCTGTTCCCAATGTGATAGATTCCATCGCACAAAATAAGACAGACAGTGCAGGTACCGTTCAGAATATTGCTAATAAAGAAGCAGTTTTGAAGCAGACCAATGATGAGGTTTTGAAAGCTCTGAAAAATAAAGATTATACCAGTTTTGCATCCTTGATCCATCCTGAAAAAGGAATCCGTTTTTCGATGTATGCTTTTGTGGATATAAAAGGAGACAAGCATTTTTCTAAAGCAGATTTTGAAAAATATCAGCCTACCAAAACACTGTTTACCTGGGGAGCACATGATGGTTCAGGAGATCCTTATAAGGCAACGGTTAATGATTATCTTGGTAAATGGGTCTTCGCTAAAGATTTTACAGCATCTCAATATTCACTGAATAAATTCATAGGCGGAGGTAATTCTCTGAATAATTTAAAGGAAATTTATCCTAAAGATGACTTCACAGAAAACTATATCAAAGGAACCGAAAAAAATGGCGAGATGGATTGGAAAACACTCCGTTTTGTATTTGAAGAATTTCAGGGGAAATATTATCTGGTCGCTGTGGTAAATGACCAATGGACAATTTAAAAGTTAGAAGTTAGAAGTTGAAGCGGCATGTAAACTCCAGCTTCCAGCCTCTAACTTCCTTTCTTTATTATAAAATTTCAGACAGTTGACGGGTTAGATTTTTTCTTGAGAACTGCTCAATATGCTGAGTGTTTTCAAGAAGATTTCCGTTTTTCCAAAGGATAAATTTTTCAAGAATAAACTTCTTGACGGTTTCTGTATCCTGATAGCTAAAATGTTTTCCTGCCTGGGTTTCCTCCAGAATTTTCGCCACATCAGCTTTATTCGGACCGAATGACAGAATCTGCTTTCCTGAAGCCAGATATTCAAATATTTTTCCGGGAATAATTCCTTTTGAAGATTCGTTCGGGAAATTGGTAATTAGAAGCAAATCTGAATTCTGCATTTCTTCTACCGCTTTTCCATGAGCAAGATATCCAAGGTTCAGAATATGATTTTTCAGACTTGAGTTTTCAATGGACTGTAGGATTTTATCATCTATTCTTCCAACGAATTTCAACTTAAAATCAGTGGCAAATTCAGCATTTTCTTTCACCAGCTCATCAAGTGCTTTCCAAAGGTTTTCAGGATTTCTGAGTTGCTCCAGAACGCCAATATAACTTAGGGTAAATGCCTTTCCCATTTGTCCTTTTATACTTTCCTCAGAATCACTTTCATCAAATCCATTCGTAATACAAATGGAATTGGCACCTGCTTTCCTGAAGTTTTCCGCATCGGTATAACTTGTAGCCAAAGTGATGTCTGCATTTTTAAATACGGCACTTTCAAGCTGACGGTGTTTTTTATCTGAACTTTTGGTTAATTTCAGATGTTTGTAATAGGAAATTTCTGTCCATGGATCACGGAAATCGGCAATCCATTTCAGATTAGGTATTTTATTTTTAAGCCCCAAACCAATGAGATGAAGCGAGTGGGGAGGGCCGGAAGTTACAATCGTATCTATTTTATTTTCTTTCAGGTATTTTTCCAAAAATGTAACGGAAGGTTTTACCCAAAAGACTCTGGCATCCGGAATGAAAAAATTACCTCGCACCCAGATTGAAAGTCTGGATTTCCAGCTTTGATTTTTTCCTACATCAAATTGTCCGGCCTTAAACTTCTTATTGCTTTTATTTAGTTTTTCAGCCAGTTGATAAGGTTCCCAGATTTTGGTTCTTACCATCTCAATGTTTTCCGGAACATCTTTCATCAGCGTTTCATCCAGCAATGGATAGCTTGGATTTTCAGGAGTATAGATAATGGGTTTCCAGCCAAAATCAGGCAGATATTTTGCAAACTTCAGCCATCTTTGAACACCAGGACCTCCCGCAGGAGGCCAGTAATAGGTGATAATCAATATTTTCTTCTGTTCCATTTTATTTAAATGAAAATGTATTACCTACTTTTTTGAATTGTGGTAAATCCTGATCTAAATTCTGTTTAGAAGATGCCATTAAAAATAATATAAAATCTTTTTTTGGGTCCTTTATAATTTTGTAATAACATACACTTGGCTTTCCATTAAATTTCCCATAAATCTCTGCCTGGAATGAATCTTTTGTTTCAATAATGTTTTTTTCATTCAAATCTTCAAACCCATATTTAAGTAAAGATTTTTTTGATTCTTCAAAAAAACTTTTTAAACTAGGATTTTCAATATTTGGTATTTGTGAAATTAAAATGTTTGGTTCTAATATTCCAACATTTTTACCAGCTTCTGTAAAATTGTAAAAATTTGAGGTGTATTTTTGAAATTTAAACTTAGTGTCTGAAAGATCTATTTTGAAAGTTGCATTGCTTAAATAATCTATCTTAGAATCTTTATTATAAACAATAGTATGAAGCATGTTTTTTACTTTATTTTCAAGTAAAATATTATTTGCATCGTACATCACTGTAATCATTTCTTTTTCGGTTTTATTATCAATAAAAAGAATTGCTCCTTTTAATTGTGGCTGGCCCTGTAAAAAAACAATTTTAGATTTTACTCCATTTACCGTAATAAACTTATCATCAAATACTTTTATTCCTTTTGCCTCAAAGCCTTCTTTTGAAAAATCATCAACAGTATTTTTTACGGTATTGCCATCTGACTCCATTACAGTAATAGAATAATTATTGTCATTAGAGATCATAGCTCCATTACTTAGTTTGTAATTTTTGTCAAAAGGCAGAAAATATATTTTAGTATTGGGAATATTTACATGTTTTGGAGTTATATTATTATTTAAAGTTACTGCTTCTATAGGTAGAGGTGGAGATGTGTATTTTACCTCTTTTTTTTGGCAGTTAAATAAATTAATAGCAATGATCAGCAATATTATTTTTTTCATAAAATCTGTTTTAATTTATGCTGTTTTTTGCTTCCTGTTTTTATTGATCCAGAAAATTCCAAATGCAGCCAACAGGATAAATAATCCAAATGAAAGAAGAGAAAGCCATTTTCCTTTTTCAATTACTTCAGGCTCAAATACCATTCTGATATGGTGGCTTCCTGCCGGTACATGCACTGCACGAAGCAAGTAATCTGCTTTCACATAAGGAACCTCTTTCTCATCTACCAGAACTTTCCATCCGTGAGGATAGTACACTTCAGAGAATACAGCTAATTGAGGCGTCTTCGACTGAGATTTAAATTCAAGTTCGTTCGGCTGGTATTTCGTAAGATTGATAAATGCTGTAGAATCTGCCTGAACTGGTTTGTTGTCAAAATATGATTTATCAGATGATGCAATAACTGCTGTTTTCTTGTTGTCAATAGTCCCGATGGATTTAATTTCCTGATTAGGGGTATCTGCAAACTTTAAATCACTTACAAACCATGCATTTCCGTTGGCTTTTGGATTAGGAACAACCTGTGGCTGCTCAGGTCCTCCGAAAACCATATACTTGGCATTTAATAAGTTTAAAATATTAGGAGTTTTTACACTGTCTACATTATTGATGTATTCATTCAGAACATCATCGTATCTTCTTAGCTTTACGGCGTGGTAACCACCAATTGAAGCTTTAAAATAAGAGGTATTGGTTTCACTTGTTACGCCCAGCGTCTGGTTGTAAATTCGGTAGTGAGTTTTGTCTTTTTCAGCGATTGTTTCCAATGTTTTGTTGATGTTGACATTGGATAGAATGGATTCCAGATTGGGATTTCCCTGAACTTTTTCAGCCAGCAGATCTGAACTTTCTGTTTGGAAAGGATTTTCAGCAAAGATTTTATCTACGTAGTTTTCGTCATTCAAATAACGCTTGTTTACGGTCCATAGATCAAATAAGCTTACAACTCCAATCACTACCAAAGCAATATTCTGATTAAGCTTTTTCTTTAAAGTTAAGAATAAGGCAGCAACCGTAATGGCTACATAAATAAATGCTTTTATGGCGTCTATTCTGAACAGTTTATATCTTTCATCTACAAGATAATCCAGTAGGAAAGGAGGGAAGTAAGTCTTTTCGCCTTCTGTAGAAAAACCCAGTAATGATTTTCCGAAGATCAGAAGAATTAATAAAAATCCTAAAGTTCCACCTCCAACATACATAAGGATTTTCTGCTTATATTCTTCAGTCAGTTTTTCGTCTGTGAAGAATCTGTATAGTCCCAGAATGGCAATTAAAGGGAATAATAATTCCACGACAACTAAAATTGAAGAAGGAGCTCTGAATTTATTATAAAACGGAACATAATCGATAAAGAAGTCTGATAACGACATAAAGTTGCTCCCCCAGGCCAGTAAAATAGTCAGGATAGAAGCGCCTAAAATCCAGTATCGGTATTTTTTTCCGGCAAAGAAAAATCCTAATAAAGCAAGGAAACATACAATTGCTCCCTGATAAGCAGGTCCTGAAGTCCCGGGTTGATCTCCCCAATATGTCATTCCGCTGAATCCTTTTGAAATTCTGTCCATTTCCGCCTGTGAACCTACATTTTCCTGAACCAGTTCCTGAACTCTGTTCATCATTTCTTTTCCTTCCGGTTCCTGACTTCCGCCACCCATTAATCTCGGGATGAAAAGGTTTAAAGTTTCAAGCTGTCCATAGCTCCACATCAGCATACTTTCTTTATCCATTCCGGATTTTCCTGGAGTATGGCTGTCGTTATCTAAGATCTGTTTTCCACGAACTGTTTCTTTTACATATTCAGAATTAGCCATGATTCTTTGTGAATTCATTCCAACTCCGATAATGCATGATGCTGCAATAATTCCTGATGAAATAAGGAAATGCTTCATCGGTGTCTTTTTCTGTATTGCTCTGATCAGTTCAGATAAGAATAAAAATCCTAGTGCAAGGAACAGATAATACGTCATCTGCGGGTGATTGGCTGCAATCTGAAGCCCCATAAAAAGGGTCGTAACAATGAATCCCCAGATGTATTGTTTTCTGATGTAAACCAGTAAAATTCCGGCTAACAGCGGTGCAAAATACTCAATGGTGTTTACTTTACCATTGTGTCCGGCTGCAATAATGATATAAAAATAGGTAGAAAGTCCAAAGAAAGTGGCTCCTAAAAGCGCATACTTCCAGTTTCTTACCACTACCATTCCCAAAAGGAAAAAACCAGCAAACAGCAGGAAGAGATAATTAACCGGTCTTGGCAGGAAATTCAGATTGCTGTCTATTTTTTTGATGATGTCCCCTTTGAACTGGCTTCCCATCTGATAAGTCGGCATTCCTCCAAACATGGAGTCGCTCCAGTAGGTTTCATTTCCGGTATTCGCTCTATAGTCGAGCAGTTCTTTTGCTCCTCCTCTGTATTGCACAATATCGTGCTGGAAAAGTTGTTTTCCTGTAAATACAGGGGTAGAATATAAAAATGCTAAAACTATAAATACTACTAATGAAGCTGCAATATAAATGAAGTTTTTATTTTTTGCCATGCTGGTTATTATCTTTTATTTCCTGGAATGTTTACCTTTTGTCCTTACTCTCTTTCACCTCTTCATAGTCTACAGTTTCTGCATCCCATTTAAGGTTCTTTTTGTTATTCTTATTCGAGTTGTGTATATCCTGCTGCCCGTTGTTTTGATTATTGTTATTAAAACGGTAACTATAAAATGTCTTAAAGAAAATCCTTTTCAGGATATTCCAGACAAAGAAAATAATAATGGCAGTGAGTACTAACTCAAGAATGTACTTCATAATGTTAAAATTTAAAGTTCAGGGTTTACTCTTTAAAGGGTAAACCCTGAATGCATTTAATTCAGTTATTTAGCAGATGGGTTTACCATTACCGATGAATTGGAAACGCTTTTCATAGACTGAGATTGTTTTCCATCTGAAATGGTTTCTATCTGTGTCGTTTTTACGTTGATATTCTGGTTGGTAATCCATCCTGTGCTTTCGTCAAACTTAATGGTTCCGTTCTGAACCAGTTCACTGCTCAGGCTGTGTGTAATGGGTCCCTGAGCTTTCTTTTCAGTCTTCTTAGGAATACCTCCGGTAACGGCAATTTCTGCGGTTCCGTTTCCTAAGCTTTTCATTACATAATTGGAGGTTACTTTTACAGCTCCGCTTGCATCTGCATTTTCGGAAGTAGACCATTTCTCACCAATTTTCACTCCTTTTTTAGGAATAATCATCAAATTTTTATGGAATTGGTCTTTTAATACCTTTTCATTGAATGATTCTTTAAGGCTTGCCACAACGCTCGCTTTTTGATTGGCATCTTTGATAAGAGTCCCTACCGCATTGGAAACTTTTGTATAAACAGCATCAAATCCTGTGATAGAGATTACGTTACCTTTTGTATCCATTTTCATAGCAAGCTTGTTTCCGGTAAGTGCTTTGTTTACGTTCCAGATCATTTTAAGATCATCTTCTTTAGGAAGAGCAAGTTTGGTATCTACCACTACTGTTTTTCCCTGTGCAGACTGAGAATTTCTTTTCGCTACAAGGTTAAGGGTCATTTCGTATACATCCCCTTTGATATCATTCACGACAAAGTTCATTTCATCTGTAGATTCGCTGGTTGCAGTGATGGATTTTCCCTGAGGATCCGTCATTGTTTTTACATCTCTCTGATATGTGGTAAGAGGATATGTCTTTCCTTTTTCAAGTTTAAAAGTCTGTTTAATAATTCCCGCAGAATCTTTGATAGCCGGGTTTTCTGCAACTTTTGCTACAGAATCCGCAGGAACTTCTACAGTTACTGTTTTTCCGGTTTTAGGATCTACTTTCGTTATTTTTGCTGTTTCTTTTTTACAAGATACAAGAGCTATTGATGATATAAGCGCAAGCGCTGCAATATTCTTCATTTGATTTTTTTTTAATTTTATTTTACTACTTTTTCATAATATATTATCTGCAATATCGTGTGGTTTTGTTTCATATTCTCTGCTTGATTTATTGGAGAGAATTATGTTTTTTAATGGATAAATCTGAAATACATTTGGAAACCATATATTTATTATTTATCCTGCTGATACTGCAATGTGATTTTATTATGATGGTTTAAGAATTGGGTATCACTGCCATTTTCTGTCTTACTGCTTCATATAAAATCGCTCCACATGCTACAGAAACATTCAGAGATTGTGTTTTTCCTTCAATAGGAAGTTTAATTTTTTCGTCAGCATGGTGCAGGACTTCTTTAGAAATTCCTGTTTCTTCATTTCCCATAACAATAGCACAAGGCTCTGTAAGGTTGACGTCGTAAATTAATTTCTGAGCTTTTTCACTGGCAGCATACACAGAAATTCCGCTTTGCTGAAGGAAATCCACAGCATGAGCCAGATTGTTTTCTTTACATATTTTAATATTGTAAATAGCACCTGCAGAGGTTTTTATAGCATCAGAATTAATAGGAGCAGCGCCCTTTTCCGGAATGATTATAGCATCAACCCCTACACATTCTGCCGTTCTGCAGATTGCACCAAAGTTTCTTACATCAGTAAGTCTGTCCAGAATCAAAAGAAAAGGCGTTTTTCCCTGTTCAAATAACTGTGGAACAATATCCTCCACTTTATGAAACGGTACATCCGAAATAAAAGCAACCACACCCTGGTGGTTTTTTCTTGTAAAACGGTTCAGTTTTTCAACCGGAACATAATTGGGACGGATTTTATTTTTCGCTAAAATTGCTTTTAGTTCAGCATAAATAGGACCTTGAAGTGCATTCTGCACAAAGACCTTGTCAATCGTTTTTCCCGCTTCAATTGCTTCAATCACGGGACGCAGCCCGAAAATAAAATCGTCTTTCATTGAGTTGTTTAAAATTTTATGTTTAAGGTTTAAAGTTCATCGTTTAAAGTTCAAGGCTTACTATGTGAATTTTTGAATTTTAAGGTTTGTACTTTGTTCCTTTTAAATCTGTTGTATTTAAATATTTTATAAAAGAGCTTATCTTTCTACTTAAAGTTTCTGTCTGCTCAATTAATGTTTCAAATTTTTCCTGCGAAATAAAATTTCTTTCGAAAACCCGATACAATTGTGATCTGGTTTCTCCGCACGAAGATTTCGCAATCCTTCAGCAATATATCCATTACTGATCCTGAGGATCCATCAATTTGATTACAAAGTTTAAAATTATTCTTAAGGTTGGTAGATTCAATGATATGATAAACTTCATTGCAAAGCTCCCGGGACAACTTCCAAATCTTTAAGTCTTCAAATCTATTGATTGTTGCCATAACCTTAAACTTTAAACTAAGAACCTTGAATCTAATACTTCTCTCCTAAAATTGCTCTTTTCTGTGCCATCAAATATCCGTAGTGAAGGCTTTCATGCATATTGTTGAAGATAATGGCATCCTGAATGCTTTTCAGATCCATCCCAAAACTTGTTGTATAAGGAGTGTAGTCTGAGAAGAAATCACTGTCATAATCCTTCATTAAAATCTTCGAAGTTTCCGTAAGTAAAAATTCTAAATCTTCCACTTCCGACTTCTGAACATTTAAATTCGGTAAAGTTCCTTTTTTGTAAGTTTCGATCCAATATTTGTCAATACGGAAAGGATTTCCGCTTAGGTAATAATGCAAAAGCTGCTGTGTAGCAACAGTATGGGCAATATTCCAGTACATATTATTGTTGAAACCATCCGGAATCAGGATCAGATCTTCATGAGATGTGTTCTGAAGGACGTCTAAAAGGTTCTTTCTTACCTGTCTGTGCGCTTGAAAATGATAATTCATTTTGCAAAATTTTTAATCACCAAAAATAGTTTAATAAACTGGAAATGACAATTTTTTTGGGTAAAGGATTGAAGTTAAAGTTTTTTAACTTTTCAGAAAAAGGATAGATTTAGGTTGTTTTTCCAACAAATTTTTAGTGTTATTATGATGTTTTTACGTTTAATTTTACAAAACGTATAAGATGTATATTTTTACACAAAACCTTCCTGTAAAAAGATTCAGGAAGGCTTTATTGTTCTGTTTTCTATATGGTTTTACAGTCAGTTTTATTTTTTGATGATTTTATGTTTAAATGTGGTTCCATCCTTTAGAACAATATTTAAAAAATAAATTCCAGTGCTGTATGGGGAAAGATTTACTTTGTTCTCATTATAAGTTTCTATAAGTTTTCTTCCTTCTACATTGAATAGACTTATTGAGGTTACATCTGTTTTTGATTGTATGTGTACAAAATCAGAAGTAGGATTAGGATATATGTTTACGTCTACAGTTTTGATATCTTTTACATTTAAGACTGCATTGCTTTTACCCTGCATATAAACTGATAACATAACATCTCCCTGCTGCTGGTTGAAAACAGCTGTCGGTATCGTATGTTTCAAAGTGTGATTGCCTGCCGTTAAGCTTGGAAGTGTAAATTCTCTGATAGGAACTGAATTTCCGGGACACCAGTTATTCCATGAGGTCCAGTCTGCGAAAGTTTTAGGAGTAGATCCATAGATTCCGTTTCCCTGGGTGTTATATACCCTGTAAGGTTCACATGAAATTCCTCCAGGAGTGTAAGTGAGTACCTGTACATCATCTATATAAGTATAGTTTTGTCTTCTGATGTATTCTTCACCGCCACTGTTGGCACCATGAGGGGTAGATATTACAAAAAAACGGGCGTTAGTCACAGGGTTTGGGAGATTGAAAGTGACAATTCTCACGGTTTCTCCTGTAACGTCGGTGCTGTTATAGTTATTGAGTTTATTGTAACTTAATATGGGAATAAGATTGTTGGAATCTGAAGGAGTTGCTCCGGTATCCGTTGAGAAAAAAGTAAGGGTTCCGGAAAAAACATCAATTCTCCCTGAACAGCCGGAAACCTGAGTTTGTGCTGCATATGGAACACCAAAAACATCCAGTTCCATATAGAAATCATAGGTGTTGCGTAACGCTGTATCATGAAAAACACTGTAAAGATTACTGATATCATAAGTATAAGGAACCTCTGACGGAGTTCTGTTTTTATTCATGAACGGTGTGATGTATCTTCCTATCTCAATTCTTTTGACGTTCGGATCACTAATTGTGTAAGTAGATTGATTTTTAGGAACCATCGCTAAAAAGACTTCTCCCAGGCGGTCGTAATTGTCACACAATGCAGCTATTGTTACCCGCATCGCGATTTTGGCTTTGAAAGAATCTAGTTCAGCATCAGTAAGTTTCCTCGTGTATCTGGCATTATTTAATCGTGTCAAGCCACTGGGAACGGGGTTGGATACTGTAGCCGCATAGCCATCGTAGTAAACAGCATCTGAAATCACATTCGTCATCGTTGTTTGTGATAAAGCCAGATTTGCTATGAAAATACTTGAAAAAAATAGCCTTTTATACATAGATTGATGTTTAGTGTAAATATATTAATTAAGTATCAAAATTACTTTTAATTTCTTTTATTTTTGTTATTTGTGCTTTTTTATTGATAAATATTTAATTATTTTAATTTTAAAACATGTTTTTGTTTAATTAATTTCATTATGTTCAATCATATAATGGAAAATATTTTTTTATTGTTGTGATCCAGGTATTTATTATTAAATTAGCATGATATTTCGGATTAATATTATTAATAATGAAAAGAATTTTACTTTTAATTTTGTTTTTTGTAGTGGTAGGAGTGAGCGCTCAGATCAATATCAATATTGGAGCTGCGAATGTAGGGACAGCACCTGTAAGCAGTTTTTTCTCTTACTCATATGTGCAGCAGATTTATCCTAAACAGGAAATAAATGCCAATGCAGCGGGCAATATTACAGGTCTTACATTTTATGTAGATCCTTCTTCAACCCTTACAGAATCTTCAAACTGGACTGTTTATCTTGGTCATACCTCAAAAACGGCTTTTTCTTCCGGTACAGACTGGATTCCTGCCGCACAGCTGACACAAGTGTTTACAGGAACTGTAACCAGGAATAATAATAAAGTTCAGGTTGTTTTTACAGTACCTTTTGCATATAATAATGTTGATAATCTGGTTGTTGCTGCAAAAGAGAATTCTCCGAATATTGATATTAATAATTTTGATGAAGCCTTCCATGTCTATTCTCATATTTCAAATTCAACCCTTTATTATAAAGGAGATCGTAGTGTGGTAGATATTTCTGCTCCACCGGGTGGAATAAGAGCAGACTATAAATCTGCAATTACAATCTCTGGCCTTACATCCAGTGCCGGCCCTGCCTGTCCTTTCATTATGTATCCGGCAAATAATACCCAGAATGTTTCCCTGTCTCCTAATATCACATGGTTCCCTGTTTCCGGGGCGGATTCTTATAAGGTTTTGATAGGGACAAGTCCGGGAAGTGCTAATGTTGTTAATCAGCAGGTAGTATCCGGAACAACCTTTTCACCTTCGGCCGCTCTTGCTACAGGAACGACTTACTATTTGAAGATAACAGCTGTTTCTGCTAATGTTGAATCCTCAGGATGTTCAGAATTTATGTTTAAAACGGTTCCTGCAATACCTGCTAATGATGCATGCTCAGGCGCTTTTCTTGCCTCCGTGTTTCCTTACAGCTATACTCAGGATGATGCTGTCTCTACCACTAATAATTCAGGGAATATAAGTGTCTGCACGAGCAATGGTGATACGGGAATGAATGACGGTACATGGTTCAAACTGGCTGGAGACGGAAGTCAATATACTATAAAAGTAGCCATGCCTTCCGGAAGCAGCTTTGACCCTCAAATTGGAGTGTATAGCGGAAGCTGCAGCAATCTGTCCTGTACAGATACAGTGGATAACGGTGGTGGCGGTGCTGCTGAAACCCTTACAATTACGACTGTATCCGGGATTGACTACTTCATCAATGTAGGAGCTTATGATGATACAACAGATGCTCCGGAGAATACTTTTACCATTACAGTAACCAAGCTTTAAAGTATTTGGAAGTTAGATTTTGAACAAAAATTGAAAAGATAAAACCAAAGTGTTGTGAAAGTAATTTTGCAGCACTTTTTTATATGGATCACCACAAAACAGATCGAGGAATCTATTGAAATATCTCAGATGTATGGATTTCTTTATAGGCAAGAAATTCAGCATTATAGCTTTAAATATTGCGTTAATACCGGAATATTTAACAAACTTTAACTCAAAAATGGCATTTATTGTGTTGATTAATGCAAGTATTTATCAGAAATTTACCACTTATTTTAAATCAAGCTATGTCAGAGATATATCAAGCTGAAGATATCCGCCAATTGACGGAAAAAGTAAAAGAAAAAAATTATTTATTTACTCTTCTGAGACAGGAAATCAACAAAGTTATTATTGGGCAGGATTACATGGTAGACCGTCTTTTGGTAGGGCTTTTGGGAAATGGTCACGTTCTTTTGGAAGGGGTGCCTGGATTGGCTAAAACTCTTGCCATAAAAACCTTGGCAGATGCTGTACATGGTGAATTTTCAAGAATTCAGTTTACTCCGGATTTGCTTCCTGCAGATGTAGTGGGAACCATGATTTACAATATCAAAGACAATGATTTTTCTATAAAAAAGGGTCCTGTATTCGCAAACTTTGTGTTGGCGGATGAGATCAACCGTGCGCCGGCAAAAGTACAGTCGGCTCTTTTGGAGGTAATGCAGGAAAAGCAGGTGACAATAGGTGATGAAACCATGAAGCTTCCAAAACCGTTCCTGGTATTGGCAACACAGAACCCGATTGATCAGGAAGGGACTTATTTACTGCCTGAAGCACAGAGTGACCGTTTTATGCTGAAATGTACCATAGATTATCCTTCTTTTGAAGATGAAAGACAGGTAATGAGAATGGTTTCCACTTCACATCAGCCGGCTGTGAAACCGGTGATTTCCCTTCAGGATATTGTAGATGCAAAAGAATTGATCAACCAGATTTATCTGGATGAGAAAATTGAAAAATATATTCTGGATATGGTGTTTGCAACGCGTTATCCGGAAAATTACGGTCTTACTGAACTTAAAAATTATATCAGCTTTGGGGCTTCTCCAAGAGCATCCATTAACCTTGCTATCGCTTCAAGAGCATATGCATTCTTAAAAGGAAGAGCATTCGTTATTCCTGAAGATGTAAAAGCATTGGCAAAAGATGTATTGAGACACAGAATAGGCTTGACTTTTGAGGCTGAAGCAGAAGAAGTTTCATCAGAAGAAATCGTTAATAGAATTTTAGCAAAAATCCAGGCACCATAATGAGTGAGGTAACAATAAGAAAAGCCGTTCTGGAAGATTGTGCTTCCATGCTGGATTTAATCAAAGAACTGGCAGAATATGAAAAAGCACTGCATGAAGTAACGGTGACGCTTGATGAATTTATTCAGGATGGTTTTGGAAATTCTCCGGTTTGGGGTGCTTTTGTTGCAGAATTTGAAGGTGAAATCGTTGGGATATCACTGTATTACGACAGATACTCAACATGGAAAGGAAGAAGGCTGTATCTTGAAGATCTCGTTGTGACAGAAAAACTCAGAGGAAAGCAGATCGGAAAAATGTTGTTTGATGCAACATTGGAATATGGTAAATCCAACAACTATAGCGGAATGGTGTTCCAGGTATTGAACTGGAATGAGCCAGCCATCAATTTTTATAAAAAATACAGTCCGAAGTTTGATAATGAATGGTCAAATGTATCTATTGAGTTTGAAGATTAAGCAGAAACCCGGATCTCGCAACTCAACAGTAAACTTTGAATTTTAAACCTTGAATTCGTCTATGCAGATAAAAGATATTGTAAAAAAAGTAAAGCAGATTGAAATCCGTACCAGAAAAAAGACGGAGGCTGCTTTGATGGGGCAATATCACAGCGCTTTTAAAGGGCAGGGGATGACCTTCTCTGAAGTCCGTCCTTACCAGTTTGGAGATGAGATCAGAAGAATCGACTGGAATAAAACGGCAAGATTCCGTGAACCATTCGTAAAAGTAATGGAGGAAGAAAGAGAGCTGACCATGATGATTCTTGTTGATATTTCCGCTTCCATGGATTATGGTACGAAAGTTCAGCTGAAAAGAGAATATGTAGCCGAAATAGCAGCAAGCTTAGGATTTTCAGCAGCCGGAAACAATGATAAAGTAGGATTGATCCTGTTTGCGGATAAAGTATATAAAGTAATTCCTCCTCAAAAAGGAAGAAAACATATTCTTTCCATAATCAGTAATATTCTGACCGCAGATTATGTTCCTGCAGAATCTAAAATAGATAAAGCGATGGAATATATGATGGGGATTTTCAAAAGAAAATCACTGGTTTTTCTGTTTTCAGACTTTGATGATGAATATGATTCCAAAATGCTGAGAGTGGCATCAAAGAAACATCAGCTGTTGGGAATGAGGATTTTTGATGAAAAAGATAATGAAATTCCTGACATAGGATATGCTCTTTTGCACGATGTGGAAACAGGTAAAGAGATATGGGCCAATACTTCCAGTGCAAGATGGCGATATACCTTTGCAGAAGCTCAAAAACAAAAACTGAGAGCTTTGGAAGAAGATTTTGCCAGCAGTTCTGCAAGTTTCATGAACATCAATACCGGCTCAGATTATTCAAAATTGTTGTATAATTATTTTCAGAAAAAATAACACCGGGTTCAGCCCGTAACTAAAAACATGAGGCACTTGCCTTTATTATTTTAACATTGAGAAAAATACTTTTAATATTATCTTTTCTGATCTGTGCGAATGCTTTTTCACAGATATTATCCTCTAACGTAGAAAAGAAAACCCTCGCTCTTGGAGAAACCAATCATATCACCATAAAGATTGATAACCTTAATGAGCAGCAGGTAACTTCCGCTCCGAAAAATGAACTGCTCCCTTTTCACTTTGAAGAAATCAAAGACAGCATCGGGCAAACTGCCAATTCCTACGAAAGAAAGATTGAATTTGCCGTTTTTGATGAAGGAAAATTTACCATTCCGGAACTGGAATTCAAAGTAGGGGATAAAGTACTTAAAACCATTCCTTATGAAATAGATGTCATTAATACTGCTCAAAAAGCAGATCAGATCAATGATATCATGAAGAATAAACAGGTGAAACTGGAAGCTAAAGACTATTGGGAGCTTTACAAGTTTTATATTCTGGCAGCATTGGCAGGTATTGCTATAATCATTGCAATTATTATGATTGTAAAATGGGGAAGAAAATCAAAAAGTTCTCCTGTTGTTGCCACCAACCAGACGTTGAAAGAACTTGACTCTCTTAAAAAGAAAAAATATATTGAAGGTGGGAATTTCCGTTCATTCTATGTTGAACTGATCGATATTTCCAGAACGTTCATTACCAAACAATATCACCTTCCTGCAGATGTTCTTCTTACGGATGACCTTATTGACGTCATAAAAAAGAACAACACAATTTCGCAGAACAATGAAAAAATAATAGAAGATGTATTCCTGAGAGGAGATCTGGTAAAATTTGCCAAAACTTTTCCTGATCAGAATACAATGGAGACTGATTTTGCCAATATCAGAGATTTTGTGAAAAGATCATCCAAAGATTTAGAATTCGAAAACTTAAGAAAGGATGGTTAATTTTGAGTTTTACAGCCCGTGGTTCTTATTGCTTTTTCTACTGTTTATCCCGCTCTTTATTAAAGATGCCGGAAAACGGAAAAGAAAAGGTATAAAAGTGCCTACCGTAAAAAATATGGATCACAGCGATGGAATCCGGGGCGTGCTTTTTTTGCTGAAAATTTCAAAGTATATCATTCTTACTGCTTTGATCATTGCTATGGCCAGACCGAGAACATTTACGATTTCTCAGGACAGGGATGATACGAAGGGAGTAGATATTATGCTGTCCATTGACGTTTCTTTAAGTATGCTTGCAAAAGATCTGAACCCCGACAGAATTACAGCATTGAAAGATATCGCTGTGAAATTTGTCCAGAAACGTCCCAATGACAGGATAGGAGTTGTAGCCTATGCTGCTGAAGCTTTCACGAAAGTTCCTGTGACCTCAGACCATCAGGTGGTTATTGATGAAATTAAAAACCTGAACTCTGCAGGCCTTGAACCAGGTACAGCCATTGGAGAAGGTCTTTCCGTTGCAGTGAATCATTTGGTTAAAAGCAAAGCCAAAAGTAAGGTGGTCATCCTGATGACGGATGGGGTGAGCAATATTCAGAATGCTATTCCTCCGCAGGTTGCAGCTGAACTGGCAAAAAATAATAATATAAAGGTATATGCCATCGGAATCGGGACCAATGGGTATGCTTTGATGCCGACATCACAGGATATTTTTGGAGATCTTATTTTTACGGAAACTGAAGTGACCATTGATGAAAATACCTTGAAAGAAATTGCACAGACTACGGGAGGAAAATACTTCAGAGCAACCTCAAACAGTAGTCTTGAAGAAGTATATGATGAGATCAACCAACTGGAAAAATCTGATGTGAAAGTTTCCAAACTGTACAATTATGAAGAATATTTCAAGATATTTCTTTGGATTGCTTTAGGAATGTTGGTATTTGATGCATTATTGAGATGGGTGTTTTATAAAATTTTAAGCTAATGAGTTGGTCTTTAGGAAATTATTGGTATTTATTTTTACTGTTGCTTCTGCCGCTGTTAGCTACCCTTTTGATCCGTTTTTTGAAATGGAGAAACAGAAGAAGGGAAATTTTTGCAGCCAGCCAGTTTCATGATAACTTATTTGAAAAGAGATCAGGATTTACGAAGTTTTTTCCTGCATTATATTTATTAGGAACATTGTTTCTGATATTTTCCATCATTGATCTTTTGAATGGTTCAGAAGAGGTGAAAAGTACTCAGAAGCTGAACAATGTAATCTTCATGCTGGATGTATCCAACTCTATGAATGCTGAGGATATAGACCCAAGCCGTCTTACAGAAGCTAAAAACCTGATGACGGCCACGATGAAGAAAATGAATAATGATAAGGTAGGTATCGTCATCTTTGCCGGGCACGCAATGTCCATCATGCCTCTTACCACAGATTATAATTCTGCAGAGACTTATATCAGCGGGATTGAAACCAATTCTATGCAGATTCAGGGGACAGATTTTCTGAAAGGGATGCAGGCTGCCGTAGATAAATTTAAAAATGTAAGCAAAGGATCCAGAAAGGTAATCCTGCTGAGTGATGGTGAAGATAACGAAGGAAATGATAATGCAGCGATAAGACTGGCCAATAAAGAAGGGATAAGCATTACTTCCGTAGGAATTGGCACAGATGAAGGAGCTCCCGTTCCGGAATATGTATTCGGACAGCTGATGGGGTACAAAACAGATGTGAACGGAGGCACAGTTATTTCAAAGAGACAGACTGAAGCCTTAAAGAAAATGGCAGAATCTACAGACGGAACTTATATCGACGGTAATAATATCAATGAAGCGCCGGACAGAATTGTTGATGCAGTCAATAAAAAGTCCGCAGGTGCTGAAACCATGGTGAAATCACAGAATGCCATTCATTATTATCAATATTTCCTTGCAGTATCCATCCTGTTTTTCTTTTTAATTTATATTTTTAATCCTAAAAAGGATTTTAATGTGTAGATTTCCTCTTTATATAGAAGAAATTCTACAAGTACTTTAACCGAATTTTAACAAATAAAACTCTGTTTCTTAACATATAAAGGAATAATTTTGCAAGTGATGAATACTAAAATCATATTTTTATCGTTTATTGTTGTCATCTCATTCTCAGGCTTGTTGTTTGGGCAGGAAAGCTACAGAAATTTGGTTCATGAAGGTAATCAGAAATTTGACGGTAAAGATTATGACGGAGCCTCTTCAAAATATATGGAAGCAATAAAATCCAATGATAAAGATTTTACTGCTCATTATAATATGGGGAATGCACTCTATAAAAGTAAAAAATACGAAGAGGCAAAAACGGAGTTTGAAAAAGCAGAAAAACTTTCACAAACACTTCCTGATAAAACTGCCGCTCTTCATAATTTAGGGAATGCTTATATGCAGATGAACCAGCCGGAAAAAGCTGCTGATTTTTATAAGAAAGCTTTAAAGCAGGATCCCTACAGTGAGGTAACCAGAAAAAATTATGAGATTGCCAAGCTGAAAGAGAAAGAAAAAGAACAACAAAAGAACCAGGAGAACAACTCAGGAAAAGGCGGCGGCGGAAATGATCAGAACAAAGGTGACGATCAGAAAGGCGACAAAGACAAAAAACAGGATCAGGGAAATGGCCCGCAAAACGAAGGTAAAAGCGACCAAGGTGATAATCCTAAGCAGAATCAGAATAATGAAGGTAGAATGCCTAAAAATCTTGAAAATGCGATCTTAGATAAAATAAACGAAAAAGAAAAAGAAACCGCCAGAAGAATTTTAAACAAAAATTCTTATTCGATGCCTGAAAGCAACGAGAAAGATTGGTGATGCAGCACAAATTGATTTACATATTACTTACCCTCGCATCCGTAATTACTTACGGACAGGTAAATCTTACTCTGGATGCTGATAAATCCGAGTATGGAGGGAAAGATATTGTAAACCTTACCATTGTTCTTGAACTTAACGGAAGTGACCTTGTACAGCAGACAGGTTTTCAGCTTCCGGATCTTTCAAAATTTAATATCATAGGAAGCGGATCTGTTACCAATACCGTGATTGATCCAGCGACCAATACTTTAATTACCCAAAAAGTATCCAGAATTGCCCTTGAACCTAAGAAAAAAGGAAAAATAAAAATAGGCTCAGTTCTGGTTACGGTAAACAACAGAATCTATAAAACAGAACCTTTCGACGTTAATATCCGGGATATTGTTGACAGAAGATCATTAGCTGCCAATACCTCCAATGATGTCTATCTGAATATGGAAATTGATGACCGGGAAGTCTATCAGGATCAGCCTACAGTAGCTGTTCTTAGGGTATACTCAAGAAACATGGATAACCTCAGAAAGGTGAAGAATATCCATCTTCCGCAGCAGGATAATATCAACGTACATCCTATCAATTTTGATAAATCTGAGATAGATCCGTCCGGATATGGAAATATGCCTTCACAGGTGCTGGCCATGTTTATGGTATTTCCTAATGAAGCCGGGTATGTGGAGGTTCCAGGAGTGTCAGCTTCTGTAAGTACTTATTCCAATAAAACCAAGATTGTTTCCAATAAAGTAAAAATTAATGTAAGGAAGCTTCCTGAAGGAGCACCTGAGTGTTTTAAAAATGCTGTCGGAAACTTTAATGTCAACGTATATAATGCTTCCAAAGAAAAACCGGAAGCTAAGAAACCACTGAATGTTGTTGTGAAGGTTTCAGGAGAAGGAAATTTACCGGACATGCAACTTCCTAAAATTGCAGCATCGCCGGATTATGAAATCTTTCCTCCGAAAATCACCTCCAAAGTTTCTCCGGGAACTACTGGAATGAAAGGTGAGATTCTGGCGAATTATGTCATTATTCCAAAAAAATCAGGGGCAATTTCTATTAAAACTGAGCAATTTGCTTTCTTTGATCCTGAAAACAAAGAATATGTAGATCTGGGACAAAAAACACTGGATCTGAATGCCTTTTCTCATGATCAGATCCTGGAGGCCCGCTCTACGGTAGAAAAGGTAAACGAGTATACCAATAACCTTCTGGAGACGGTGAATACTCCGGTTTTAAAAACAACTTCATTTAAAGTAAAAGAAAAAAGTAAATTCCACTGGAATATCCTTTTAACAAATATTGCCATTTTAATAAGCTTATTTGTTGCTTATCTGTTATTTAAAAATTGGCAAAAAAAACGTACATTAGTTAGGGAAAGTGTACCGTCAAAACCTTTAGGTTCAGTGGCTGAAACAGAAAAAGAGATCAGAGAATTGCTGAAAACAGATATCAATGATTATTTCGGGTACCTGGAAAATCTTAAGGATAACAGTGAGTACGAAAAGTTCTTTACGACACTGGAGGAATTGGATCAGGAAGTGAGAAGTCAGTATTTCCAAAGCTCTACAGCAGAGTTTAAGACTTTTCTTGAAAAACACAAAGGCGCTTCAGTTGCAGAAGATTACAACAAATTGCAGCAGAGAGTTCAGATGGAAAAATATAATCCTGTGAAATCTGCTGATGCACTTGAAGAACTTTTGAAAACAATTGTTAATTTGTATTCACAAATTAGCAAATAGTCAGTTTATTTTCATATTTTTGCGAAATTTTTAATTACAAAGAGATGGAAATTTTTGATGGTTTCTCTTTTAAAGAGGTCGTTACCAGCTTTATGGTTCTTTTTGCCGTTATCGATATTATCGGCTCGGTTCCCATTATCGTAAGTCTTCAGCAGAAGTTCGGACAGATTGAGGCCGGAAGGGCTGCACTTACTGCCGGTGCTATTATGATTGTTTTCCTTTTCGTAGGAAATAAGATTCTTAAACTTATTGGAGTAGACGTAAATTCTTTTGCCATTGCCGGTGCTTTTGTGATTTTTGTCATAGCTCTGGAAATGATTTTAGGAATTGAAATCAATAAAACAACTGAAGCAAAGGCTGCATCTATTGTACCCATCGCATTTCCGCTGGTTGCTGGAGCTGGAACGTTAACTACAGCACTGTCTCTGAGAGCTGAATTTCATGATATTAATATTATCCTCGGAATTATTCTTAATACAATTTTCGTATATTTGGTGCTGAAATCAGCGAAATGGTTGGAGAGAAAAATTGGGGATGCTACTTTGATGATCCTTCAGAAAGTTTTCGGAATTATCCTTTTGGCAATTTCAATTAAATTATTCACCGCAAATTTTGCCCAGTTGGTGCAGAATTATATTAATTTTTAAGAGTCATGAAGAAGTTTTATAAAGTATTTTTAGTACTGTTTATTGTATTCATCGCCATCAATCTTTATGCGATCAACTGGCAGACAACAGATATCTTAGGAGATGAAGATAACGTAAGATTTGTATTTTCAGCATCAGCAGCTGCAATAGGTCTTATTCTGCTTTTTGTAATGGATACCTGGAGCAGAATTGGTGTAAAGAAATAAATTGAATCTTTTCAATATAGATACAGACCTCTTTTCTTTTTGAAGGAGGTTTTTGTTTTTTTATCAGGGAGCAGGGAATTGTTGCCATTAGATTTCAATACTGTTTTTTATATCAATAGGAACGGGCTTTAGCCCGTTTAAATAGAATAAAATTCAATTGGCTTTAGCCAAAACTTAATTAAGTTTTAAAATTATACTTTTCAACAAATTCTCTATACTCTTCAGTAAAACTCTTTTTCTGATGATGCTTCTCCTGATTTTTAATATAATGTCTCACAGATTCTATCATAGACTCGGAAACAGACACAGCAAAATATTCATCCTGCCATGAAAATTTTCCTTTTACAAGATCATTTTTATTAATCCAATGAGATGATTCTCCCTTTATTAATTGTACAATTTTTTCAATATTCTGATCAGAGCCTAGAGAAATAAGACAGTGGCAATGGTCTGAATATCCATTAATCATATCTAAAAATATTCCTTTTTCTGTAGCATATTCTTTGATATGTTTCCAAACCTTAAGACGTATGTCAAATGTATTGAGAAAAGGATCTCTGTTTCTTGTAGAAAAGACAAGATGAATGTAAATTTTGATAAAAGCCATTTGTGTTGTTTTATCAAAAGTAATGTTTTTTATTTTTAATAAGTTTTGGCTAAAGCCAATGGAATGGTATATAATGTGAAAACGGGCTAAAGCCCGTTCCTATTGATTTTTATATGTTGAAATTAATTAGAGAAAAGAATAATCAAAAATAATCAAAAAATTAACACAGATTATTCTATTCAATAGGAATGGGCTTTAGCCCATTTAAATAAATAATAAAAATTCCAACGGCTTTAGCCAAAACATAATTCCAACGCAATATTCGCAAAGCTTTAATGAATAGCATTGGAGCCGTTCGCAAAGGCGTTACACTCAGCAAAGAAAAAGTATACTCAACATCTCTGTGAAAGTCTGTGAAATATTTGGTTAAATATAATAAAGATATTGTGCTGAATGCCTACTTTTTTCTTTTCTAAGAAATCACCAGATTTTTCAATATGGCTTCAGACTTCAGTTCTGTTTCGGTCCATTCTTTTTCCGGATTGCTTTGTGCTGTAATTCCACCTCCTACAAAAACATGTACAGCGTTTTTATAAAGCCTTGCACAACGTAGATTTACAAAATACAGAATACTCTCTTCAGTTTCGATTTTAATATATCCGGCATAGAATTCGCGTGGAAATTTCTCGTATTTACGAATGTTTTCATTGCAGAAATTTTTAGGAATTCCACAGACCGCTGGAGTGGGGTGCAGATCCTGAATGAGCTTATCAAGATCCCCTGATTGGATGGTGGTTTTAAAATCCGTTCTTAAATGTTTTATATTACCGGAAATATGATCGTAAGTTTCCGATTGATTTACATTGTCAGAATAATTTTTAAGAATACTCTGAATATAAGTTGTGACAGGTTTTTGTTCTTCAATTTCCTTTTCAGACCATTGTTCAGATACCGGAAGAGTACCCGCTAAGGCCATAGTTTCAAATTGATGAGTAGATTTATTGAATTTCCCTAATAGCTCGGAAAAAGCACCCATCCAGGCATTTTCGCCGTCATTAAAAAGATACCTGAAAGCATTTGGGTAAGTTTTGCAGAGGTTTTTAAAGCTCTCTTTATAATTGATTGTATTAAAATCTGTAAAAATTTTTCTTCTTGAATAAACAAGTTTGGGGAGATTGTTTTCTTTGATTACTTCAATCACTTCCTGTAATGTTTGACAATATTCTTCCTTTGTTTCAGCAGTAGAATTTGTTGGATCTTTGATCAAATCTTCGTTTGTGATTGAAGTATGAGCAAATTCTTCAAAATTAACTTCAACAATATTTCCATGGAAACTGATCTGCTCTGAACCATTGTAGGAATAAAAATTGACTGCATTTTTTATATTTTTTTCATCGGCAGACAGTAGTCTTTCGTCGAAAGGAAGTTTGAAATAAATCATGAGTTATGAAGGAGTTTTGAAAATCAACGACCGGAAATTCTATAGGGAATTCCCGGAGTAATTTTCCTTTCTGCAAAGGTATTACTAGTCTTAAAGATGTCAAAATAAAAAGAGCTTAAATTTATTTTAAGCTCTTTATTTTTTTTATGCTGTGATAACTTATCTGTTAATGATATTATTAGTCATCGTAGTATGATTGATCAAAACCCCTTTTTCGTCACGGATTTCAATTTCTGAAACATGCATGGTTTTTCCTTTCCTGATAAAACGTGCTGTAGCAGTTACAATTCCGTCCTTTTTGCTTCTTAAGTGATTGGAATTAATATTGGTTCCTACTCCGTAATACTTTTCACCATCGATAAATATATTGGACAGGCTTGACCCTAAAGTTTCAGCCAAAACACAACTCGCTCCCCCGTGCATGATCCCAAACGGCTGGTGGGTTCTCGGAAGAACAGGCATCGTGGCGGTAAGGGTTTCATTTTCGAGATCAATATCGATGAACTTTATTTCAAGGGTTTTTGCAAGAGTTACATCACCCCAGTTATTGATGAATTCTAATATTTCTTCTTTTGTCTGACCTTTCATTTCTTATAATTGATTTTAATTTTGCATCTGGCATCTATTCAGTACCGGTTCCCATAATATTGGGATTCCAGTTTTCCGGAACTTTTGGGACAATATCGTTTTTCACATAATAGTCCTGAATTTCCTGCATGATTTCTGAAAAAGGGACGGATGCTATTCTTTCATACGGAATGGTATAACCCAGATAAACAATATTTCTTTTGAAATCACCTGCGGCCAGTACGATAGGAACTTTTGCGGCTAATGCCATATGATAGAACCCTTTTCTCCATTTCGGGACCCAGCTTCTGGTTCCTTCTGGGGTAATAACAAGACTGAAATCTTCTTTAGCAAACTGCTTGGCTACGAAATTAACCAGGTCATTTTTCTGGCTTCTGTCGATCCCGATACCTCCAAGTCCTTTTACAAGGCTTCCGTACCAGGCTTTGGTGTGGGCATCTTTAATAATGATTTTTAAAGGCTTTTCCAGGGACCAATAGGCGAAATTTCCTAAAATATATTCCATATTATGGGTGTGCGGTGCTACCACAAGGATACACCTGTTCAGGTTGTTGACATCGCCCTGCAAAACGACTTTCCAGCCTAATATTTTTAACATTGCTTTGCCTATCAGCTTTTTCATAGATTTCTTGAATTAAAAACAAAAAAGTATAACCAAATTTTGGTTATACTTTACAAATATATTGAAATATTATCGCTCTTAAAACAAACCGCTAATTAAATCTACGATTTTCATTACGAATTCCATTGCAAATTGTATCATGATAAGGTTGCGTTTTTGGTTGATTGGTTATTAAATTTTAGCTCTACGAAATTAAAACTTTTTTTTTACATAAGAAACTAAATATAGCTTTATTTTCACTTTTCTGAGAGAAGAAGGGTGTGAATTTCAAACGGTTGCCATCCACCCACACCTTCTAACCACTCTCTGAAGTTAATTATTTAGTTTGTATGGAAATTTCGTTTTTTCCGTCTTTGATCTTGATGTCCATATCTTTATTTGATTTTTTGATATTGGACACTGCAGAATCAATTACTTTCTTTGCCTGGTTGTTCGGAACTTTTTTACCGTTTACGATGATACTATCCTTATCATCAGAGTTGTACTCAATACTGGAACCGTTTACGGTGATTTTATTTTTTTCAATTCTTACATTGTTGTTATCTTCATCACTGTCCTGTTCGTCGTCATTGATACCGTCTCCATCTAAATCTCCATCTATATGGATACCGTCTTTTTTCATAGAGATAACAACTGTTTTTTGCGGAACTACAAGTTCATAATTCAGGCTATAGTCTCTGAATCTGTGTTCATATGGATACTTGATATAGTTTGGAAGTAGTATTTTATTGTTTACAACTTCTACAGGAACTGTCATCTGGATTGGGAAGTTATATCCTTTTCCTTCTTTTTTGATGATCAGATAAGGTGTTTTAATATCTGGCTTTCTTGTTACATCTACTGAGATATAATCTTCTTCAAAAACTGTTCTTTTGTCAGAATAAATGTCATTGTTGTAAGCTTTGAAGTTCTGAGGAATGTTGATCTGCTTTACATCTACATATACTGTATCTGAAGGAGTGTTGATGGCAACATTCTCTACATCTTCCTTACTTCCTCTGTAGATCATGTCTTTCTTAGCCATGCTTATTCCGAAATAAGTTGCTAGACCAATCAGAATAAGGAAAAGACCACCTACAACCCATCCGATATTTCTCAGTTTTGTTTTCGGAGAGAAAATCTTGATACTTAATAAGCTGAAAAGGATTGCCGGAATTAAGCTTCCGATGACCATCATAGCTGCCAATACTTTATCAAGCCCCTGGTCATCCATATAGAATCTGATTTCATTGGCACCTGGAAAGTCTGTATCCATCCCGAAAAGACCGAATAGTACAAATACTCCAATGATACTGCTTACAGCCATCAATACGAAAAATCCTCCTACGATATACTTGAATATATTCCAAACTCCGCTTCCTGCGTTGTTGATGTAAGGTTTATTTTCGTTGTATATTTCTCCGACCCTCTGAGTAGATTCATTGGCAAACTGAACCAATTTATTAGACTCATTCTTAAGATTGTCGAAGTTCATAGGCTTTCCCTGCATTTTCAGGAAATCTGCCGCTGTTTCAGCTTTTGGAAGTACGATCCAAAGGATTACATATAAAAGACCGATCAATGAAGAAGAGATGGCTGCAGTGAAAATTCCTAAGATGAAAATTCCCAGCCAGATAGCTCTCATAGTAGTAATGTCCATTCCTACATATTGAGCTAAACCTGCGCAAACCCCTGCTACTTTTTGTTTTTCCGGATCACGGAACAGTTGTTTTTTATCAGTATAATTGTTTCCTGAATAGTTCTTTCTGGTAGATGTTTTTTCAGAAAAATAAGCCTCTTCCTGTTCTTCAATTTTTTCCGGGCTTCCGATCTGTGCGATTACCTTTTCTACATCGGTATCGTTGATCACCTCGCGTTTTCCCAGGGAGTCTTTGAAGATCTCCACCATTCTTATTTCTATGTCATGCATTACCTCATCAGCTTCAGAAGCATCCAGTGAGCTTCTCAGTGCGTTCAGGTAATCGCTGAGCTTTATATATGCGTGTTCTTCTATTGTAAAAGAAAAACCTGCGAGTCCTATTGAGAGTGTCTTGTTCATAGCTTTGTTTTTTAATTTTGTTGAGTGATGTGGTTTACTGAGGCTGTCAGCTCATTCCATGTGTTTTGAAGTTCATCCAGGAAAAGTTTTCCTTTTTCTGTGATCTGGTAATATTTTCTGGGTGGTCCTCCTGTAGATTCTTCCCATCTGTAAGAGAGAAACTCTCCGTTTTTAAGTCTTGTAAGAAGAGGGTAGAGGGTTCCTTCCACTACATCCAGTTTTCCTTTTTTCAGCTCGTCAATAAGATCAGAAACATACATTTCGCGGTTATTGATGAGACTTAGAATACAGAATTCCAGAATTCCTTTTCGCATTTGCGCTTTGGTATTTTCGGTATTCATCTTTGATAAGTTTTGTTAATTAGTTATATAATTTTCGAAGTTCGGAACCTAGCTAGTTGTACCTATTTCGATTTTACATTACAAAGATATGTAAATAAAATGGTATTATGCAATACAAAGTAGTGAAATTTTTAAAATAAATAATTTAAACAACTGATAATCAATTTTATAATTTTTATTGTGAATTTTAAGAAAAATGAATTTGGGTAAAAAATACTTGAAAATGTGTTGAAATTTTTGATGTGATTGAGAAAAATAATCAGAAATAATTCAGACTATCCCATTACTAATGCTCATTATTCATTAATTATTTCATTGCTCACTGCCTCATCTAGCCCCGATAGCAGCGGTTACCCCACAGCAGATTGGCTTCTGGGCGGGCGCGAGGAGTATGAGCATATAGCGGGAAACGGCTTCTTATCAGTGAATACTCTTTATTTAATGGCTGTTAAATTGTTTCAGATCTTTACAGATAATAAGGCCGGGATTTTGAGATCGGTATTATGATTCGTATTTTTGTTAGGAAAAAAAACACCTAAATCTATTTACTTTTACCATGAATCTATTAAATACATATAAGCATTTATCGGCTTTTGTTTTACTAGGGCCTGTATGTTTTGGACAATATCAGTTTGAAGTAAAAAATGTATCAAATAAATATAACGCAATCATCCATATAGAAAATTGTAATGATGGCCAATGTGGGGGGAAAGGAACGGTAGAATTGTTTGACAATAATAACAGCAAGATACAGAGTTTTGTTTCTGATAATCTTGTTTTAAATCCGGAACAGGGGCAAAAATTGATTCCGGGGAAATTGATTTCTCTGACAAATGACCAGCGTTCAGTAATTATAGATGATTTTAATTTTGACGGAACTGAAGATGTGGCGATAAGAAACGGAAATATGGGAAATTACAGTTCGGCTTCTTATGATGTGTATGTATTCAACAGTACCAGAA
The DNA here is from genome assembly GCF_018362995.1 of Chryseobacterium indologenes. Lineage (NCBI taxonomy): Bacteria > Pseudomonadati > Bacteroidota > Flavobacteriia > Flavobacteriales > Weeksellaceae > Chryseobacterium > Chryseobacterium indologenes. Next base: position 2,064,878 of record NZ_CP074372.1, on the reverse strand, counting down.
TGGCATTTGTAAAAAGTGAAGAACTTACAGACCTGGGCTCAAGTGGCTTTGATTTTTTTGAAACAGATGCCAAACGCAAACGTCTTATTTCCTATGGTAAATCCGGATGTTGCAGGATTTTCACCACTGAATATGCCGTTATTCCGAATAAAGGACTGGACAGGGTGCTTGAAAAAGAGGAAGATATGACCGATGAGGATCAGGTAAGGGTAATCACGAAAGAAAAGATCAATAATAAATGGATTACCAAAACAAAGGTATATCCGGCAGATCAATATAACAGAAATAAAAAGTAAGATGAAAATTCAGAAAGAGATAGATTTTATCCTGGCAGTGGATGCTTTGAAAAATGTACAGCGAAGAAATTATAATGCTGACGATTCCCGAAGAGAGAACACGGCAGAACACTCCTGGCAGATTATTATTCTGGCTCAGGTTCTTTTTCCGTATGCTAAAAACCGCGCGGATATTGATCTGTTGAGAGTAATAAGAATGCTTTCTATTCATGATCTGGTGGAAATAGAAGCTGGTGATACTTTTATTTTTGATGAAAAAGCAATGGTAGGAAAGTTTGAGAGAGAGAAAGCATCTGCCCAAAAGATTTTCGGAATTCTGGACCAACCTCTGCGTACAGAGTTTTTCAATCTGTGGCTTGAGTTTGAAGAAGAGAAAACCCCTGATGCTATTTTTGCCTGTGGGATTGACAGAATTATGCCGTTTATCTTAAATTCTCATACTTCAGGAAAAAGCTGGACGGAAGCCGGAGTAACAGAAAGACAAATCCGAAATATGCTTGAAAATGCCATCAACAGAGCGTCGGATGAAATGGGAGAGGCTTTTGAACTGCTGTTGAACAGAAGTCTGGAAACGGAAAAGGTTGTGAAATAAGTGTAAAGAACATAGAAAAAGCTTCGGGCGGCCTCTGGCCGCCCGAAAATTTATCATTTATAGTATCTGGATTGGTTTCTTGAATTCGTCAATCGCTACAAAAGTAAAATCTCCTACAATGGCTTTTTCTCTTTCATAGGAATACATCTGCTCAGTATAGATCTCAACATTTACTTTCATACTGGTTTTTCCCACGTAGGAAACTTTCCCGATCAGTTCTACAATTGTTCCGGCAGGAATAGGTTTTTTGAAATCGATCTTGTCACTGCTTACCGTTACCACTCTTTTTCTGGCAAATCGGGTGGCTGTAATAAAAGCTACTTCGTCCATCAGCTGCATGGCCGTACCACCAAAAAGGGTATCGTAATGATTGGTTGTGTTAGGGAAAACCGCTTTAAAGATTCTGGTTTCGGATGCTTCAATTCTTTCTTCTGTAGTCATATATCATTATTAATTAAAGCGAAATGAAAACGATATTAAAACAACAGAATAATGACAGGAACTTAGAGAACCCCTGAAACAATCCATCAGATCAATACAACTTCAAATCGCGAAAGTTATTTGTTTAAAGAAATAGGCAGGTCTCCTGACTTGTAACATCTTTTATCTCCTTCCCATGCCTCGCACAGTGGATCTTTGATAAAGATTTCAGTTACTTACAGTTGCGCGACAGTCCGTGATTTTCACACGGTTCCCTTTTAATCTGCAGTGATGCAGAACCAATTTCTGTGATGAATAAGCGTTAAAACTTTTCGGGGCAAAAATAATGAATTTATTCCGGATTATGGTAAATAATCTGGCTGATTACTCTTCCTTTCTTGATCGTCCACAATGTAGTGTATCTGTTTTCTCCTGAACCGTTTATCATGTATAAGAAAATATTGTCGGTATCCAGGGACGTTACGCCAATGTTCTCAAAATCCATAGTAGGCTGGAACATATTTTTGATGGCTTCTCTTACAAAGACAGAACCTCTTCCTGGCTGTTGCACTCTGATTGATTTGATTTCAGTCATTCCTTCAGGAAGATCATTTCCGATTCCCCAAGGTTTTACTTTATCGATGGTCAGAAGTTTTCCTTCAGCATCTTTTTCTTTCTTACGATAGCCTGCATTGGAAGGGTAGATATCAATTACTACTTTGCTTCTTTGGGCAGTAGGGACTTTAGGATCAGAATTATCTGTGAAAATAAGTGATTTTCCGTTTTTGGATCTGGAAGGAGTGTAGGCTGGGAGCTGATCAATATAAGCAATACGTTCTTTGTTAACCATTCCTTCTTTATCAAGTGTTTCATAGCGTACAAATGGTTTGTCTTCATCCTGCTTTTCAGGATATTTGATCCAGATCCATTCTGTTTCTCCGGGGGCAGGCTTTACATAAACAAATACATCTCCTTTACGCATACGGATCTTGTCCACAATTTTCCTGTAATTGTCTTTATGAACCCTTACATTGGCATATCCTTCTTCAGCTTTTACCACTCCGAAAGGAACTTTATTCTGCCCTTTTACAAAGGCTAAAGAAAAAATACTCAAGGCCGATACATAGAATGCTTTGTTTATGAAAGTCATTATGAAATTTTTTGATCCCCCAAATATATAAATTAAATGCTTTTCGGAAGATAATTATACGGGTAGTTCTTTAAAATCTTGTATTTGTTTCAAATAATGATAAGAAAGAGCTTTTGACAGTGATATTCTGTTAATGGATATGTTTTTTATGTGTATAATTTAAAAGTATTAAAAAAAACAATAATATATGGTGCAAATATCAAGTATATTCTATAAAATCCCTATTTTTCAAGAGAATTTTAAAACTAATAAACATGACAAAAAAACTACTTTATGTATTCTCTTTTATTTTGGGCATTTCCAGCTTTCAGGCAGAAAACAAAATAGAAGCAGGATCAGAATCTTTATTTTATTGTGATACGAACGTTCCCACCGGTGTTCAGATGTCTGCTATAACCCTTACCACCGGAACTGTTACATGGACCGCTGATCCTGATACCCCGAATAATTTCATCAGATACAGAATACCCGGAACTACTAGCTGGATGGTAGCTACTCCTACACCGGGGCAAAATTTATTTACGATTACGAATCTGCAGCCTTGTACAGTTTATGAAGTGCAGGTAGTAAAATATGCACTACCCAGGGAATGTGGTCGAACCCTATATTTTTTACAACAACACTGAATTACTGTTCAAGTGCCTCTACAGATACAAGTATGATGCATATCTCCAACGTTACAGTAACTTCTTCCGGAATAGCATCTCCAATGATAAGCGATTCCGGCGCTTCCAATTACACAGATTACAGAAGTGATCTGAGCCGTAGGGTAAAGTTTTATATAGGAAGTACAGGAAATAAACTTTCAGTAGCAAATACCTGGACCGGTACTCCGGGTACAACAACTGTAACAGCATGGATAGACCTTAATGCCAACGGAATTTTTGAATCTACAGAAAGAGTTATGGTGGCCAATAATATCACTCAGGCTGCTCCGGGAGTTTCTGTTTTTACGATTCCAAGTCTGGCAGCATTGATAACTTGTGGCGTAACCATGAGGGTTGTCACAAGTCAAACGATGCCTGCAGATGCCTGTAGCACATTTACCTACGGAGAAGTTGAAGATTATGGCGTAGACTTGATAAATTTAACACTTGGAGTGGAAGAATCAGGGAAGTCTGTAAAACCGGAAATTTCTCCCAATCCAGCATCTGATGTTTTAAATATCTCCGGAATTTCAAAAGCAACGAATTATGAAATTTATAATGTATTGGGACAGAAAGGAGGTGAAGGAAAAGTTTCTGATCATAAAGTAAACCTTAGTCATTTATCCGCAGGAATTTATTTTATTCAATTGAAAGATAAAAACAGTGCAATCCGTTTAAAATTCATTAAGAAATAAAAATAAAAAAGAGAGAGTACCTTTTTGGTGCTCTCTCTTAATATTTGCGTAGATGAGTTCATTTTTAAACTCATTTTAAGATTAATTAAATTCTCTCAAGTTCATCCGCATTAATCGTTGTCTTGAAGGTTCCATAGTTGACAATTACCTTGTTTCTGGAAATCTTTTCAATGGTTCCCACACTGGTACTTCCCGTAATACGAACACGCTGCCCGATTTTCATCCAAATAGCACGGTCGCTTTTACGCTGTTCTTCCAGTTTTTCATTGGTTTCTGCAATTTTTTCAATCACTTCCTCTTTTTTCAACTGTTGCGTAATTTTTCTCTTAACAACCTGCAGACGTTTTGTTTCATCCTTATCATGCCCTAATTTCCTGAATTTCTCCTGCTCAAGAAGTTTTACAAAGTCTTTTACAACATCCTTTCTGGATTTTCCCTTTGTATAGCTGTCGATGAAGGTTTCAATCTTATTCCCGAACTGAAGCTTACGGTGTTCCTCTTCATATAATTTCTGAAAATTGAACAGTTTCTGCTGAAGCTGATCATTCAGTTTCTGAAGATTGTCACGCTTATCTTCTACAGACTCTTTTCTTTCTGCAAGATCGGATTTCAGTTTTTCAACTTCAAATTTCTCCTGTTGCAACTTTACAATAGTCTTGTCGAGGTTAACGATATCGTGCTCTACCTTTTTCTTGGCAGAATGAATTATAAATCTTGGAATTTTATTCTTTTCCGCAACTTCAAAGGTAAATGAACTTCCTGCCTGGCCTACTTCCAGTTTATACATCGGCTCCAGTGTTTCTTCATTGAAGAGCATGGCTGCATTCTGGGCATTGGGAAGCTGTTCTATCACCAGTTTAATATTGGTGTAGTGAGTGGTAATAATCGCGAAACTCTTTTTATCATAGAAAAACTCCATGAAACTCTCTGCCAGAGCACCTCCAAGTTCAGGGTCAGAACCGGTACCGAATTCATCAATCAATAGAAGGGTATTGGCATCAGCCTCACGGATAATTCCGGACATTTTCTTCAATCTCGATGAATAGGTCGATAGGTGGTTTTCAATGGATTGATTATCACCAATATCAGTCATAATCTTCTCAAAGAAAAACATTTCAGATTTGGGATGAACCGGAACCAGAATACCACTCTGAATCATCAGCTGCAATAGGCCTACTGTTTTCAGGGTAATTGATTTTCCACCGGCATTAGGCCCGGAAATACAAATAATCCTGTTATGTTCCGTTAAAGCAAGAGTCTGAGGGTGAATCGTTTTATTCTCTACTTTATTTCTTAGCCATAATAAGGGATGGTAGGCATCTTTAAGTTTCAATGTCTTGTGACGGTTGATCTTTGGAAGAATTCCGTTCACTAAATCAGCAAACTTAGCTTTCGCTCTTGTAAGATCCAGATCAAAAATATAAACCTGATATCTCCATAGCTGAGGTTGAAACTCTGCCAGTTCTGCGGTAAGCTGTCGGAGAACTTTGTCGATTTCTTTTTTCTCTTCCTCTTCACTTTCACGAAGCTTGAAGTAATGCTTTACAACACTGTCCGGCTGGATGTAAGTAATGGAGCCTGTTTTGGAAATTCCCAGCGTTCTTCCGGGCACTCTTTTTTTGAATCCTGATTTTACAGCCAGAACCCTTTGGTCATCAATAATGGTTTCCCGTATGTCATCCAAAAAGTCACTCTGTCCATATGTGGTGAGTGCGCGGTTGAAATTTTCTTGGATCGCTTTTTTGGCAAGCTGAATTTCAGTTCTTATGCCTTTCAAAGCAGGGGAAGCTTCATTTTTCACCTCACCAAAACGGTTAAAAACCTTATCTACTTTATCAATGATCTCTTTTCTGAATTCCAGTACAGAAACTTCTTCTAATAAAGTAGGAAATGTTTCCGGCATGGTAGGGAAGAACTTCTGTAGTTTTCCGATCTGTTCCGTGATGGTTTTTATTTTGATGAAAGCAGCATTTTCCAAACGATAGTTTTCAATCAGCATCAGTTTCAGCTCACTTTCAATATCTTCATATTCATCAAACGGAATCGCATTTGAACTTTCAAAACTCGACAGATATTCCGACGTTTTTTTTAATGAAAGTTCCGCCTCATCTATTTCCATTGGGCGAAGTTGAAGAATTTTTTCTCTTGTTTTCGGAGAATACGCAAATGGGGAGATTTCCGCGAGCAATTGCGGAAACTCTAATTCGTCTAAATCTTCTTTATCTATATACACAGTGCAAATTTAGTGAGAATTTTGATTATTACGTATATCTGAGAGATTTACAGAATAAATTAACTTTGAATTGATGATTTTAGAATTGTTCTTTTAAAGACGGAATCAATGAAATTGATTCTTCTAAGCGTGTGGGCTATCCTTCATTCATCAGTGGCTTAGCCGCGCTTCTTTGCTTACTCAAAATGAGTAATAGAATATAATAACCTTTGCATTTATTTATGATATTCTTTTTATTACATTTGAGTTATGAAACTGGAAACTGAAAGGTTGATTTTAAAAGGAATCAATGAAAGCCATACAGAAGATATTTTAAAAATCCGAAGCAATCCGGAGGTCAATAAGTTTGTGAAAAGGGTATCACCCAAGACAAACTATGATGCGCTTCAGTTTATTTTAACGATTAAGGAAAAAGTTCAAAATAATCAAACTGTATATTGGGGAATTTCTCTAAAAGACCAGCCGAATCTTATCGGTACAATCTGTCTGTGGAATTTTTCTGAAGACCGGAAAACAGCAGAAGTCGGGTATGAATTGCTGCCGCAATACCACAGACAGGGGATCATATCTGAAGCATTGAAAGCAGTTTTAAATTTTGGAGTTGACGAACTGCATTTACAGGAAATTGTAGCAATCACAAATAGATTCAATGAAAACTCAAAAGGACTTCTTGTAAAGCATGATTTTATTTTGCTGGAGGGAAAGAAAGATGAAGGTTTTCCGGATAACATTATTTTTAGTTTAAAAAGACTGTCCGGTAATGAGGGAATATAAAATCTAACAGGTTTTTTCTATCTTTATCACCGATTGAAATTATATATGAAAAATGAAATAAAATCTTTAACGGGGCTTAGAGGGGTTGTTGCATTATGGGTAGCTTTTTTTCATTTTAGTTTTTTTAGGAATGAATTCATTCAGGATATAGTAGGGAAGGGATATGTGGCGGTGGATATCTTTTTTGTATTAAGTGCTTTTTTATTAACTGTTTCTTATGCAGGAAAATTTAAAGAACTGAATTATAAAGAAATAGAGGTTTTTTATAAAAAAAGAATCAATAGAATTTATCCTGTATACATTATATCAGTCATTTTTATTGTTTTGTTTTTAGAGAAAAGTAATATCGGCGGATTCTTTATAAATGCTACATTATTACAATGTTTTTTTAATCCTGATTATCTGCTGAATGTTGTTTACTGGTCACTCAGTACAGAGTGGGTTTGCTATCTGATTTTTCCTTTTATGCTGTGGCTTATCCTGCATTATAAAATACGAAGCGAAGTTTTAATTATTGCAAGTTTGGTTTTGAGATTTGTACTTCCTTATTTACCCGGCCACTTGTACATAGGTTCCGAACACCTCATGGAAGTAGGAGAATCACCAAGATATCTTGATCTTCCTTATGGTCTTGTTTCTTTATTAAGAACAGTTTCCTCTTATTTTCTTGGAATTGGAGTAGCTCTTTTGTCACCATTTAAAATGAAAAAAGAAAATCTCATTATTTATATCATTCTTATATTGTTTCTCTCTATGCTGTTTGTGGAAAAAGGACTGTTGTTTATTCCTTTGTTGTCTGCATTTATGATAAAATATCTGTATGAAGGAAAGCAAAACTATTTAAAAACATTTTTGGAAACCAAACCAATTTATTTCCTGGGAAATATCTCTTATTCATTATATATTATCCATTATATTGTAAAGAAGCAGGATTTCGCTGTTGTCAGTAATTATCATTTTAATAATCTTTTATTAATATCCTTTTCGTTGTTACTGTCTTATATTTCTTATATGCTGATCGAAAGAAAACTGAAGATATTTAAAGTATAATGCAGGCTCTTATTTTAATATTATTATTTTTGCATTATGACGTGGACAGAAATTTTAGCCCCTATAAAGAGTACAGAATACTTTACAACCCTTTGGGAGAAAGTAAAGAATGAATATGCAACAACTAAAGTTTTTCCACCGAAGAATCAGATTTTCAGAGCGCTGGAGCTGACGCCTTTTGATGATATTGAGGTGGTTATTATCGGGCAGGATCCTTACCATAATGATTTTCAGGCAAATGGTTTGTGTTTTTCTGTTTCTGAACAGGTTGCAGCACCGCCATCACTTAAGAATATTTTTATTGAGTTAAAAGATGATTTAGGAGTAGTAAGAACTTCCAAAGAACTGGATGACTGGGGAAAACAAGGAGTTTTACTTTTGAATGCAACGTTAACGGTTCGCGCTCATTCTCCCAATTCCCATAAAGATCTGGGTTGGGAAAAATTCACAAATTTTATTATTAAAGAAATTTCAGACAAAAAAGAGAACGTAGTGTTTGTTTTGTGGGGCGCTTTTGCACAAAAAAAAGCCGAACTCATAAATCCGGCTAAGCATTTTATTCTGAAATCGGCACACCCTTCACCATTTTCTGTGTACAGAGGTTTTTTTGGAAGCAAGCCTTTCTCAAAAATTAATGAGTATCTTGTTTCCAAAGGGAAGAAGCCTATTTCCTGGTAGAATCAGTTGATGGATTTGCCTTTTTTATAGTAATCCCGATTTTATAATTTCCTGACAGTGCTTTTGTGCCATCCTGTGATTTTGGGGATGGGGCAACATCTTGTAGTGTAAGAATATATCCATTGAATTCCGCCGACTGGTGATAATCTTTTCCGGGATAATCTGCGCTGGCCAGGTTCAGAATCATTGGTCGTGTAGAAGTTCCCATTACCTCCACCTGAGCAAGAGCAACACCGGCCCAGATACAATTCGCTCCTTCAGGACAGCGGCTGTCTTCAGAAACCCCTTTGAATGTCACATTCATCTGGTATTCTCTTAAGAACTTATTTTCTCCTTCACTAAGGTATAGAATGCCATCCTGTTGATTACCTGTGTTTGTAGTTTTTGTACTTGCTGGCATTTCAGTAGCTTTTGTGTTCATCTTAGATTTCTTTTGGGCATCGCATCCGGTTAATGCAAATATTCCCAGACTGAGTATGATAACTTTATGGAACATAGTTTCTTATATTTTAATTAAATAACGTTAAACATATTAAGAAGTACTACCAAAAACATTGCCACTCCTACCACAAAACTGAATCCAGTTCCATAAATAAATCCAATCAGTGCTCCTTTGGTAGATTGTAAGGCTTTATTCATATCCTTACTGTCATGAAGTAATTCACCAATAAATACACCCGCAAACATTCCGATAAGAAAACCTAAGGGAATCGGAATAAATATACCAACAATGGTTCCTATCACAGACCCGATGCTTCCCCAACGCGTACCTCCGTATTTTCTGTTGGTTTTTGCAGGAATGACATAACTTAATACCACAGATGCTATGGTAAGAATCCCGAAAGCCCAGATATAGATCATAGGAAGGTCCGCATCCGTCCCGAATTTATAGATCAGAAGCCCGCAGATGCTTAGTAAAAGCCCCGGCAAAACAGGAAGAAAAGTTCCCAATATTCCTATAAACAGAAGAATAAGGCAGAAAATATTAATAATTGTTGTATCCATTCTTTAAAATATAGATGCAATATAAAAAAAGTGGCCTTATAAAAGACCACCTTGAGAACTGAGTTATAAAATTTTATTACAAATTTAAGATTACGTATTCCAGAATCGGTCCTGCTTTACCGATATTTCCACTGGCGTGGTTATGGAATGTGGTATAGTAGATATTTCCGCTGCTGGAATTTCCGGAGCAAGGTCCCATGGTATCTCCATGTGCCTGATGTGCATTCCATGCATTCTGATTGATAGTAATGGTAATATTATTCCCGCTTGCTGTATGATGGCAGATCGTGATGTGATTATTGTTTAAAGAAGTTCCTACAGGAGTTAGCGGAGCAGAAGGGTTTGTATAATGTCTTGTTCTTATCATCAGTGGCTCGTTGCCTTTCTGTACAAGAACATCCCAGAATGCGGGATCATAGTTCTGAATTTTCTCCCATGAACCCATATCATAGTCAATGTCTAATGTATTAAACCCTAATGCGGTTGCCAATGCAGGATTTGAAACACTACAGCCAGTATATGCGCCTGCAGCTCCAATGTCTTTCAGGCAAAGAAGATTATCATTGATAAAACCACCAGGAGCATTACAGCTTACCGTATTTGTATTTCCACCTACCAGATAAGCCGATGCCCAGTCTGAGCTGTAAAGACTTCCGCCATTGCTTACAAAAGTAGAAAGATTGGAATATACATTATTGTCATTGCTTGGCGATGAAGTGCCGGTTTGTGCATAAGTACGGGATCCGCAGTTCAGGAAGATAATATCATACTGGGAAATGGTATTGATGTTTTTTAAGTCCTGATAAGTAATTTCAGTAGCAGTATATCCAAGAGAACTTATGATCGCTTCAATTTCATCATAATTTCCTTTTATATAAGCCATTTTTGCGATTTGATCCAACTTTGAGTCCGTTGCGGCTACAGTAACCGTTTCATTCTTTTTAATCGTGACCGGAACTTCGGATCTGAAATTTTTACCGTCACCGGTCTGAATGTGAAGCGTTGTAATGCCTTCAGGTGCTGTTAAACTGAAGCTGCCATCAGCACCGGAATACGTATGGTAGATATTGCTCTGGCTGTCGGTAGTGAATACAAGAGCTCCTCCCACTGGTTTGGTACCGTTTTTTGCGAATACTTTACCTTCCACTTTTCCTGTGGCAACTACTTTAGTAGGATTTTCTTCAGGAGTAACAGAGTCGTCTCCTTTACAATTAACTAGAAGCACAAGGCTGCATAGCATAATCAACAGGTAATTTTGTTTCATATTTATTTGATTTTGATTGGTTTAGTTTTAATCAAATTTAATAATTTTTTAATATTTAAACATTAAATGTGTAATTTATTTTAATATTTTTTATTTAAAATTGTTATTTGTAGTTAATTTTTCATTTATAATTAAGGGTTGTGGAAGATTCTATATTTTATAATTATTATTCAATAAAAAATTTTATTAAATATTTCCCAATGAATGCTTTTTGGGATGAAAATTGATTGCGAATAGTAAAATGATGATTCTTAATTTCATAAATTTGCTGTAATGAATGACCAGTTACAAGAAACTAAAAACTTTATACAGGAGCTGAGTGAACAGCTTTACATTTATATTACCCAGATATCACCTTCCGGGCTGGACTGGGTTTTCCATATCATTGTAAAGTTGAGTTTACTTCTCGTTCTGTTTTTTATCACTGATTTTGTTTTTAAATTCATCATTAATTCTGTCTTCAGGTTATTTCATAATGAACAGAAATTTCCCATCTTAAAATCTATTTATCAGGCCAAAATCACCAATTCTGTAGCCCATTTTGCAGCTTTGATTGCTGTTGCCGGCATTCAGGGATCTATATTTCCGGAAAATGCATTGCCCAAAACAACCATTTTTATAATACGATGTATTAATCTGGGATTGGTACTGATGTTAGCAGGAATGCTATACAGATCATTGACTGCTTTTAGAAATTATTTCAGCATCAAACAGGATTTCTACAAGATTATGGCACTTAATGCCATTTCAGAAACCGTAAAGATTTTAGGACTTTTTATATTTACTGTAGTAGGACTTTGTGTCATTTTTGGGATCAAAGGAACCACTATCGTAGGAAGTCTTGGGGCGATTACAGCGGTGCTGGTATTGGTTTTCAGAGATACGATCTTAGGGTTTGTAACAGGGCTTCATGTTGCCACTTCTAAAAATTTAAAAGTAGGAGATTGGGTAAGCATTCCCAAATACAGTATTGAAGGAAATATTACAGAAATCAATCTTTTGACTACCAAAATTACCAATTTTGATAAGACCGTTTCCACCATTCCTACCTATGACCTGATGACCACTGAAATCAAGAATATGCAGGTGATGTCTGAATCCAATACAAGGAGAATAAAAAAATCAATTTACTTTAATATCAATTCTTTTAAATTTTTGACGGATGAAGATGTTGAGCGTTTAAAGGAGATTAACCTGATCTCAGATTATCTGGAGGAAAGAACATCAGAGATCAAAAAAGAGAAAGAAAGTCTTGAGCATAAGGATAAAATTGTGAATGGAAGGCAGCTTACCAATATCGGGGTTTTCAGATATTATGCCCAGAAATATATTGAAAATGATCCGGACATAGATAAAAACGGAACCCGCATGGTACGTCAGCTGGACATTACCCCACAAGGACTGCCTCTTGAAGTATATTGTTTTGCGAATGATTCCAAATGGGAACGTTTTGAGCAGATTCAGGCCGATATTTTTGACCATTTATTGGTGGCATCCAAAGAATTTGAACTTCAGGTGATGCAGGTAAGTGTGAAAGTATAGAAAAGCTGGAAGGCAGAAGAGGGAAGCTGGAAGTTTCAGCACTTTTTAAACAAATTTTAAATTAAACTTTTAAATGATCATAAATGTGGAAGACCAATAGAAGTACAAAGTCTGGATTTATTTCCAGCCCGTGCTTTCAGCTTCTAACATTTTATATCTAACATCTAAAATAAAAAATGACAAAACTAAGCGTAAACATTAATAAAATTGCGACGATAAGAAATGCAAGAGGAGGAGAAACCCCAAGTGTTACAGAAGCTGCTGTAAAAATTCAGGAATTCGGAGGACAAGGAATTACCATCCACCCAAGACCTGATGAAAGGCATATCACAAGAAAAGATGTCTATGATCTGAAGCCGTTGGTTACGACTGAGTTTAATATTGAAGGAAATCCACATCAGAGTTTTATCGATATGGTATTGGAGGTGAAGCCGGAGCAGGTAACTTTAGTGCCGGATGCTGATGATGCAATTACATCCAATGCAGGCTGGGATACCAAAAAGCATCTCGGTTTCCTTACAGACATTATCGCAGAATTCAAAAAGGCGGGAATCCGTACTTCTGTTTTTCTTGATCCTTTGCCGGAATTGGTAGAATATGCTGCTAAAACGGGCGCAGACAGAATAGAACTGTATACTGAAGCTTACGCAAAAAATTATCTGATCAATAAAGAACAAGCTATAAAACCTTATTACGACACTGCAGTTGAGGCTACCAATTTCGGATTGGGAATCAATGCGGGTCATGATCTAAGCTTAGAAAACCTTAAATATTTTGCAGACACCATTCCCAACCTGTTGGAAGTATCTATAGGGCATGCTTTGATTTCCGAAGCACTTTATATGGGATTGGAAAATACGGTTCAGGCTTATCTGAAGAGACTGGCAAAATGGTAATTAATAAGAAATCAGAATTTAGAGATTAGAAGCTAGTAAACTTCGTTTCTGATCTTTCATATAGTTTACACACTGATAATGTAAATAAAATGATGAGAACTTTTAATCTGACTTCTGATTTCTCACATTTAACTTCTAAAATATGGAAATTTTAAACTCAAAAATATTCGGCGAAAATTCAACTCATACGCCGCTTCTTGTATTTCACGGATTATTTGGAATGCTTGACAACTGGGGAAGCTTCGGAAAAGACCTGGGAGAATACCTTACTGTACATCTGATCGACCTTAGAAACCACGGCAGAAGCTTTCATTCCGAAAGTATGTCTCATGATGATCTGGCAGATGATATTGCCCGTTATATGGATCATTATGGAATTCAGAAAGCTAATGTTTTAGGACATTCTTTAGGAGGTAAAGCAGTGATGCAGTTTGCTATAAAATATCCTGAACACGTTGAAAAACTGATTGTTGTGGATATTTCACCTAAAGCATATCCGCCACATCACCAGGGAATTATCAAAGCACTGGAAACTGTTGATTTTAATACGGTAACTTCAAGAAATGAGGTGGAAGCAGTCCTGAACCAATATATTCCGGAAAGATCTACCGTACAGTTTTTAACGAAAAACCTGTATTGGGATGACAATAAAAAACTGGGCTGGAGATTTAACCTTAAAACCCTGTCTGAGAAATATACGGAATTTGTATCCAATGCCATTAAGTTTGGAGTTTTTGAAGGTGAGACACTGTTTATAGCAGGAGCAAAATCCAATTATATTCTGCCGCAGGATGAATTTGGGATCAGACAGCAGTTTCCTAAAGCTAAAGTCGTTACGGTAAAAAATGCAGGACATTGGGTTCAGGCAGAAAATCCGGTTGATTTCGCAAATGTTGTGAAGGAGTTTCTTGGATTAAATTAATATTATACTTTGATTTTCAATATTATGTTAAAATTTTATTAAAATGTAATATTATTTCTCCATGATTTGAATTTTTTGTACTTTGGATTTCCAAAACGATAAAAATATTAACTTATGGAAAACAAAAATTCAAAAAAGAAGCCATTTTTCGCAACATTCTTAGAAAAACAGGTTAAAGACCCTGAAACAGTAAAAGGTGGAGGTATTACTTCTGTATTGGCAGATCAGATTACTACATCTCTCCAGGATCAGATCACTACTCCTCTTAAGGATAATGTTACCAAGCCTGATAATGATAATGTAACAATGAAATATCCTTCTGACGGAGATGAGGATGTTTTAGATGTATAAGAATATACATACAGCTTAAGCTTAATTATATATCAAACCAAAACTAAACATTATGAAAAACCAAAACTCAAAGAAGAAGCCTTTTTTCGCATCATTCTTAGAAAAGCAGGTTAAAGATCCTGAAACCGTAAAAGGAGGAGGTGATATAACACTTGCTGAAACAGATTTGATTACAAAGCCGGCAGTAGACACGGTAACTTCCCCAAAAGACGATATGATGCACACGCTGAAATATCCATCTGACGGTGATGATGATACAATCTTTATTCCGCTATAATAAGTAGAATATAATAAAAAATAGTAGGGAAACTTAAATAGTAAGTTTCCCTTTTTAATAAAAACCGGCAAATGATTCTCTGCATCACCCATTCACAGGATTTTTATAATATTGATCTCTTTTTCGAATACCTGGCTTCCAAAAGTATTCCTTATTTCAGACTGAATTCTGACCGACTGAATCATCTTCAGAAAATCAGCATTGATGAAAATTCATTTGAACTGACTGATGAATCCGGAAATACCATTCATTCTGATGCAATCAAAGGAGTGTGGCACAGAAAAGCGTGGAGAATAAGTACTCCTGAAGAATTGGACCAGGATTATGAAAAAATCTTCCTGAACGAATATGGAAGCCTGCGCTACAACCTGATAACTGCCTTAGAGCATATTCCGTGGATCAATCCCTATGAAAATGAAAAAAAAGTTGACGGCAATAAGATATTTCAGCTTAAAATTGCAGAAAGAAATAACTTAACGATCCCCAAAACTATTTTTTCCAATGATGAAGAGAAAATAACGAATTTTTTCCATCAATACTGTCAGGGAAAAGCAATTGCTAAGCTTCACGGAGTAACGGCGAAAACAATGTCAGGTGAAAACATGATTTCCACTACAATAATTGAAGAGGAATCACTTGAAAACCTTTCAGACATTGCATACTGCCCGATGATTTTTCAGCCTTATATTGAAAAAGAATACGAATTGAGAATCGTTTATGTAGACGGTGATTTCTTTACAGGAAAGATCAATAACAGTGAAAATGCAGACTGGAGAGTAGCTCACGAAGGCTATTTCTGGTCAGCGTACGAACTTCCGGAGCCTGTAAAAGCCAATCTCACTTCCATGATGCATGAAATGGGACTTTACATAGGAGCCATTGATATGATCAAAGGAAGAGACGGGGAATATTATTTCCTTGAAGTGAATCCGCAGGGAGAGTGGGGAATGCTGCAAAAAGAGCTGGGATTTCCCATTGCAGAAAGAATTGCCGATAATCTTATCAACAGAATTAATTTCCATGAATAAAATTTTAATTATAACCCATACCGCAGATAACTTTTCTATTGAAAAAGTAACAGAATACATCGAGAAAAATAACTGTGAAGTTATTCGCTTTGATGTTGACGTTTATCCTTTACAAAACAAGCTTTCCACCATTTTTCAGGATGGGGAATGGGTAAGTTTTCTTGAAACTCCGGATGCAAAGCACCGTCTAGATGATATTTCAGCCATTTGGTACAGAAGAGCTTACAATATCGGAAAAGGCTTAAAAGAAGAAATGGACTCTAAGTTTTACGGTGCGGCCATGGGCGAAATCAGAAATACACTTTTCGGTTTCTTTGAGTCTGTAGATGCTTATTCTTTGGGAAAACCAAGTATTTACAGAAGGTTGGACAGCAAAGAAGAACAATTGAAAATTGCAGATAAATTAGGACTGACCATTCCGGCAACCTGCCTTACCAATAATCCTGATGAAGCTAGAAAATTTATTCTGAAACATCAAAATGTAGTGGCAAAAATGCAGACCGGTTTTGCCATCTATGAAGACGGTGTTGAAAGTGTAGTCTTTACCAATGTTGTCAGTGAAAATAAGCTGGAAGAGTTGGATTCCTTGCTGTATTGCCCAATGCAGTTTCAGCAGATGATTCAAAAGAAAAAAGAACTTCGTATTACCATTGTGGGAAGAGATGTTTATGCATTTGAAATAGATTCCCAGCAATCCGAAGATGCCAAAGTAGACTGGAGAAAAGACGGAATCAATCTGATTGATAAATGGAGCAGAACAGAACTTCCGGCAGATGTAGAAGCAAAACTGCTTGAACTCCTGGATATTTACAATGTAGATTACGGAGCAATAGACATGATTGTTTCTCCTGAAGATGAATACTACTTCATCGAGATCAATGCCGCAGGAGAATTCTTCTGGCTGGATAATCTTACAGAAGGAAACCTTATTTCCAGGAGCATTGCAGACGTTCTTTGCGACAAAGCTCCAAGAAGAAATAATGAGGTAATGGCTTAAAAACAAAGCATTTTAATCATAAAAGTCCTGAAAGTTGTACATTCTTTCAGGACTTTTAAATGTAATAACCTACTGTGATTAAAATTTTTCTGGTTTGTTGATTTCTGAGTGATAATATTGGTTAAATAAAGTGGAATTATGCTTTAAAAATCGCAAATTTGCAGAAGCAGTTTTTCTAAGGAATTTTTGCCGGATCCGGAAGAATTGCCGGATAGAAAATATTGTTATATTTTAGTCAGCAATCAAGTAAAATAATTAATGATTTTTGTAACGGGTGCTACCGGAATTCTGGGAAGAATAATTGTACTGGAACTTCTTAAAAGAGGTAAAAATGTACGTGCTTCCAAAAGACCGGGCAGCAATTTAAACGAAGTAAAGCATTCATACAGCTTTTATACGGAGAATCCAGACGATTTTTTCAACAAGATTGAATGGGTAAACGTAGATTTTGATGACCTAGATTCTTTGAAAACTGCACTGCAAGGTGTGGATGAGGTCTATCACTGTGCTGCAAAAGTGAGCTTTCATCCCAAAGATGAAAAAGAAATGTACCGTACAAACATCAAGGGTACAGAAAACCTCCTGTTTGCCTGCGAAGGATCAGACGTTAAAAAATTTCTTCATGTAAGTTCTGTTGCTGTGCTCGATAGCTACAATGAAAAAGGAGAACTGGACGAAGATTCTGACTTTAATCCCAAACTGGAACACTCTGCATATGCCATTTCAAAACATTTATCTGAAATGGAAGCATGGAGAGCTTCAGCAGAAGGCCTGAATGTAGTCATTATCAATCCGGGAATGATTGTAGGAAGCGGAAACTGGAATCAAAGCAGCGGTGAGCTTTTCTCTACTTTTGAAGACAATAGTTTTACCTTTTCCGGCGGTTCTGCTTACGTTGATGTAAGAGATGTGGCCAATACAGCAATTGAACTGATGGAAAATAATCTTTTCGGAGAACGTTTTATCATTGTTGCTGAAAATAACAGATATGCAGACCTTGCAAAACAGGTAAGAACCCGTCTCGGCCTTAAAGATGCCAGAATTCTTTCACAATCTGTATTAAATATCGGAAGAATAGCCAACATCCTTTTCGGATGGCTGATTCCTAAATTGAAAATGGTTACCAAATCAAATATTGAAGCCATTTCTTCCTTCAACACCATTTCCAATCACAAAGTCAAAGAAAAACTGAATTATCAGTTTATTCCCGTAAAAGAAAGTATCGACTTTCACCTGAATAATTATATTAACGACAAAAAGCTGAAGAAATGAATCTTGCAGAGGCAATTATCCTTAAAAATGTAGAAAAACATCCTATAAAAGCGGCCATCGGATTTAAAAAGAAAGAGGGAGCCTGGAAAGAGTTGAGCTGGAAAAAATTCAGTGAGGTTATTTTTAAAACAGCCAATGCCCTAAAGGAAGCTGGAATTCAGGAGAATGACAGAGTCGCTATTTATTCAGATAACTCGTCCGAATGGATGATCGTTGACCTGGCTTCAATGGCCATCGGTGCTGTTACGGTGCCTATTTATTCAACTAATAATGCTGAGCAGGCAGAACATATCATCAACGATTCCGGAGCTAAAGCTGTTTTAGTGGGAAATCAGATGCAGTATGATGCCTGTCTTGAGTTTTTACATAAAGAAGAAAACAATCTTGAAACCATTATTGTTTCTAAAAAAGCAGTGTGGATCAAGAAAGAATTCAACAATTTTTATCTTGAAGATTTTATTGCTAAAGCTTCACCGGAACTGGAGATTTTTAAGAAGGAAAATGATGATACAGCCACATTGATCTATACTTCAGGAACTACGGGAATTCCAAAAGGAGTAATGCTTACCCATGGAAATTTCATCAAAGCATTTGATTCTCATTTTGAATTTTTTAAGTTTAAAAACTTTGAAGAAGAACTTTCACTGGCATTCTTACCATTGAGCCACGTCTTTGAAAGAAGCTGGAGCTTACTTTGTCTGTATGGCGGTGCCCGTGTTTATTTCCTGGAAGATCCTAAAAATGTAGCCAAAGCACTGGAAGAAGTAAAACCTACTGCCATGTGTGCCGTACCGAGATTTTTCCAGAAAGTATATGCCGGAGTTCTTGAAAAAGCTGAAGAAGGTTCATCACTGAAGAAGAAAATATTTGACTGGGCGCTTAAAACCGGATGGGAAACCGCAGAATTGAGAAGAAATGAAAAACCAATTCCTTTTGGATTAAAATTCAAAGAAGCTGTTGCAGATAGATTAGTTTTTAGTAAAATAAAAGAAAAAATGGGCGGCAGACTGTGGTTCTTACCTTGTGGTGGAGCATCATTGTCACCAGAAGTTACCCGTTTCTTTGAATCAGTAGGAATTCATGTAACTGTTGGCTACGGATTAACGGAAACTACCGCAACATTGACGCTTTTCCCTTTAACTCATTTTGAACATGGTACAAGCGGAAAGCCACTGCCGGGAGTAGAAATGCGTATCGGTGAAAATGATGAAATTCAGGCGAGAGGAAACGGAATCATGAAAGGCTATTACAATAAGCCTGAAGAAACCCAGAAAGTGTTCACAGAAGACGGCTGGTTCAAAACGGGAGATGCCGGGAAATTTGATGATAAAGGAAACCTGATTATCACAGACAGAATCAAAGATCTTATGAAGACTTCCAATGGAAAATATATTGCGCCACAGCAGATAGAAAACCTTTTGACCAACAATAATTTTATCCAGCAGATTATGCTGATTGCAGAAGGAAGGCAGTTTGTTTCAGCGTTGATTGTTCCTAATTTTGAATTTTTGCAGGATTATATTAAGAAAAATAATATTCCTTTTACCAATTGGAAAGATGCTGTAAAAAATGAAAAGGTAATCAATCTTTATAAAGAAAAAATTAAAGAATTGCAGGATCACCTGGCAGACTATGAAAAAGTGAAGAAATTTACCTTGATGCCGGCAGAATTTGACATCAATACAGGAGAAATTACTCCGACTTTGAAAGTCAAAAGAAATGTGGTGATCAAAAAATACGCAGATATTATAGAGAAGATGTATTAAAAATTTTAACCTCCTGTTTTTCACGTCAAGTACAAATAAAGGTGTGAAAATTCCCCTCTTTTGGAGGGGTGGCGAAAATTCAAAGAATTTTTGACGTGGTGGTTTAAAATAATGACTTAATTAAACTATGACAACACAAGATTTTATAGGAAAAGAAAATTTCATCATTCATACCCAAACGGTTTCAGAAAGCTGTCCGTCTAATATTGCCCTGATCAAATACTGGGGGAAATATGCCGATCAGATTCCTGCTAACCCAAGCATAAGCTACACGTTAAACCATTGTAAAACCAATACTTCAATGGAGTTTATTGCAAATGAAGCTTTTTCAGTACAAACCTTTCTGACTGGTAACGAAGAAGTGAAATTTGCTGAAAAAATTGAGAAATATTTCAAAAATATAGAACAGTATCTCCCATGGATTTTAAAAGGGAAATATATAATCAGAACAGAGAATACCTTCCCGCATAGTTCAGGAATTGCAAGTTCAGCTTCAGGATTTGGGGCCATTGCAAAATGTCTGATGGCATTGGATGCTTCATTTACAGGAAAAACTTCTGAAGAAGAATCTATGAGAAAAGCTTCATTCTTAGCAAGATTAGGAAGTGGAAGCGCATGCCGAAGTTTATACAACGGACTTGTGGTGTGGGGAAAAACTGATGAGGTAGAAGGAAGTTCAGATTTGTTCGGGGTACAATATCCCGATGCTGAAATTCATGAGGTATTCAGAAATTTTAACGACTGGGTTTTATTGATCCATGAAGGACAGAAAAGTGTTTCTTCAACGGTAGGACACGGTCTGATGAATACTAATCCTTATGCAGAAAGAAGATTTCAGGAAGCAAGAGAAAACTTTGTTCCGATGAAAGAAATCCTGAAAAGCGGAGATATGGAAAGCTTTATCAAGCTGGTAGAACATGAAGCACTTACGTTGCATGCAATGATGATGATGAGTGATCCGGCTTTTATCCTGATGAAAACAGGTACTTTGGAAGTCATCAACAAAATCTGGGATTTCAGAAGAGAAACCGGACTTCCTTTATTCTTTACGCTGGATGCAGGAGCTAATGTTCACCTTCTATTCCCGGGTAATGGTTCTGAAGAACGGATTAAAACCTTCATTGAAGCTGAGTTATTACAGCACACCCAGAAGAATGGGGTAGTGAAGGATATAATGAAATTTTAAAATTAAAAATATTCAATAGGAGTGGGCTTAGCCCACTTTTTTATTAATCCTCAGTAACCACAGTTTCACGTTCGCCATCTTCTTTCTTTCCTTCCTCTATCATGATTTCAGCTTCTGCTTTCTCTTCGGAAGTTGCTGTTTCAATCAATTCTTCCTGTTCATCATTGTGATGATCTATGAAAAACTCGCAGTATACCGGAAGGTGGTCTGAACCAAAATTCTCCAATGTCTTCAGCTGCTTAATAAAAATATCTTCACTGTGAAACATCAGATCAATGGGAAATCTTAAAAGACGGTATTTCGCATGGAAGGTAGAAACAAAAGAATGCCCGATCCTGGGATCTATCAGATGACTTGTTTTTCTGAAAAGTACAGATGATCTTGACCATGCAACATTATTAAAGTCTCCTACAACAATAACAGGTTTTTTGATGTCTTTTACACGTTTGGCAGTACTTAAAAGATCACCGTCTCTTTCCTTCGATGTTTCCTCTTCCGTAGGACTTGGCGGCGGTGGATGAACCCCGAAGAAAACAAAAGAAAAACCATCAGCAGTTTTCATATGGACCTCAATACTCGGGATATCATCAGCAACAAAATAATGAGTCTTTGCTTCTTTGATTTCAATTCTGGAATAGAAATGCATGCCGTAGGTATTTTCAAGGGTCACTTTATGCTGGAAGCTGTATTCTTTCTCTAAAGGCGTCATTGCTTTTTCCCAGTCACCATTGCTTTCCATAGTCATGAAAAAATCAGGATTGTGTTTTTTAACAAGCCCGATGAATTTCTCATATTCTTTATTGAACTGATAAACATTCGCAGAAATAAAATGCAGTTTATCGGAAGATTTGTAGCGTTGTTTGTGCTTTTTTACAGGATAGAAATGGGTGTATTTGATGAGTGTCTGACCATGATGAACAAACATGACCAACAGAAGACCCTGATAATACCAGAAATATTCTTTAGAATCTGTGAAAAAGCCTAATAAAAAGGTAAATAATATAAGGTAAGTGACCTGTATTTTAGCAAATTCCGGAACCCTGAATACCCAGTGAGAATGCTGTATTTTCGGCAGTATTGTCATCACCAGAAGAAGTATGGCCAAAGTCAGATAGATAATCCACATATAAAAAGCTCTGAAATAATTTTGACCACAATTTAAGGAAAATGAATTTTAAAATTTGCTAATCGATTTAAATTTTATTTTATCTATTTTTAATTATCTAAATCTATACTATGAATAAAATAATTGTACTTCTTGTTCTGATCAGTATTTCATGCTTCGGCCAAGAGAATAAAGATATTGAAAAACCTATCCGTAACCTATTCCTTGGCATGAAAAATGCAGACTCTGAGCTTGTAAAATCAGCTTTTGCAGAGAATGCAGTGCTGCAGACCATTACTAAAGATGGTACTGTGAAAAGTGACAGTATACAGGATTTCGTTGCTTCGGTTTCAAAATTTACAAAAGGAGATCTGGATGAAAGGATTATAGTAGAAGCTGTTCATACAGACGGAAACCTGGCAAGTGTATTTACTCCTTATTCTTTTTATTTAAAGGGAAAATTGTCACATTGCGGGGCCAATAGTTTTCAGCTGGTAAAGCAGAATAATGAATGGAAAATTCAATATATTATTGATACAAGAAGAAAGGATAACTGTAAAGAAATACAATAATAAAGTTCAATTGAAAATTAGTTTAAAATAAAAATGAAGATTCACCATATTGCAATCATATGTTCAGATTATGCCGTTTCAAAGAAATTTTATACGGAAATTTTAAATCTGAATATCATCCGCGAAGTATACCGTGAAGAAAGACAGTCTTATAAACTTGATCTGGCTATCGGGGATCATTATGTGATTGAGCTGTTTTCTTTTCCTAATCCTCCACAACGCCCCTCACGCCCTGAAGCATGTGGTTTAAGACATCTTGCTTTTTCTGTTGAAAATGTTACAGAAAAAAGAAATGAACTGATTGGGAAAGGTTTAAACTGTGAAGAAATCCGCATAGATGAATTCACGGGAAAAGAGTTTTTCTTTACCCAGGATCCCGATCAGTTGCCGTTAGAGTTTTATGAAATGTAAAATTAGTGGGCGTATCCTGCAAAGAAACTCACTGCCATAATTGCTAAAACGATTGAAGAAATGACTACATATACGTAGTCTTTTTCTTTTAAATAGCCTATTAAAGCAAAAACAATTCTCATCAGAGGAGTAAAGATCAATAAAAGAATACCCAGCTGAATAATAGCTGTACCTTCTCCCTTACACAGAGAATCCCAGAAATGTCCCCATACTTTTTCAGAAGAGGTTCCTACTACAAGGCTGGTATATTTTTCAGGCATTTTAAAACCTTCAAAAAATAACTTGATAAAACCAATCAGGGATGTTGCCACAGAAAGAATAACACCCAGTCTCAAAAGGTTTCCTACAGAACGGTTCAGATCTACATCTGTGAAATTCTTTTTCATTATCTGAAGCTTTTGTTGATACCGTTATACATCATGTAAATAGACAGAATGGTAATTACAATAGCAAAAAATACTTTTAATTTTTTGGTTTTTGATACCATCAGCGTTTTTGAACCTATAAAACTTCCGATGACAACTCCAATTAAAACCGGAGCCACAATCACAGGAATAATTTCTCCTCTCTGGAAATAGATCAGTGCACTGGCTACAGCCGTTACCCCAATCATAAAGTTACTTGTTGTTGTAGATACCTTGAAAGGCAGTTTCATCATATTGTCCATTGCCAATACCTTCAACGCTCCGGAGCCTATTCCTAAAAGTCCGGACATTGCACCTGCAAACATCATCATCAAAAATCCCGGAACTGTATTTCTTGCAGAATAGTTTTTCAATACTCCTTTATCAGGGAATGTTCCGTATAGCTTCAGTTTCTCTTCCAGACTTCCTTTTACCAAAGGTTCCTGGTGATCAGGTTTACCCTTAAGATTTAAAATAACCGTTAAAAGAAGAATACTGGCGAAAATAATTCCGATCGTATTGGGGTTAAGCATCCCCGAAACCAGAGCACCCACAATAGCTCCTGCTGTGGTAGCAATTTCGAGAAACATCCCGATTCTCATATTGGTAAAGCCTTCTTTGACGAAAGCCACGGCCGCACCGGAAGATGTCCCGATCACAGAAATAAGTGAAGCACCGATAGCATAATGCATTGGAACGCCGAATCCCAGCGTTAATAAAGGAATGATAATAACTCCTCCTCCTAAACCCGTAAGTGAACCTAAAAGACCAGCGGAAATTGCGCCAAGGAAGAGTATGATGATTTCTGACATACTACAAATAATGTTACAAATATAAAATTATTGTAGTAGTCTGCCAAACATTTGAAAAAGATAAATTTAACGTATTTTTGTATGCATGAAAAATGTAATGAAATTATTTTATGTTATCCTTGGGGCAACTCCTAAAGGAAGAAATATTGAGCAGCACGATGTTTTCTTCGGAATAGCAGAGAATCTTAAAGATTTAATTCCGGATATGAAAGAGTTTTGGAAGGAAGCAGAGGGTAAAATTCACCTGGATTGCTATCAGGAAGTAAAATTTGCTGATGGCTATGAAGTGGAAATTGTAGAGAAAGGAGAGAAGTCATCAGAAGATCAGTTGTTTTTTCTCAATCTGGGAGGTTATAAGCCGGGTTTCTTTGAAGAATTCCATGAGCAGCACTTAATGGTAGGACAGTCTATGGGAGAGATTGTAAAAAGAGCAAAAGCTACCGAATTTTATCAGACCATGGGATTTGAAGGCGCTGTAAGCCATATTGATGATAAGCATGGGGTAGATATTGATGATATTTTCAATGTGAGCGATATTCTTCCTGCCAGTATGAAAGAAAAATATTCTATCGTTCTTAAAAAATCTGATGCAGAAAATCAGGAAAACCCGATGGGACTTGGGTATTTAAAAATCGATAAAATTCAATAAGAAGTAAATCTAATAAAAATAAAAAATGAAAATAGGAATTCTGGGAGGCGGACAGCTGGGAAGAATGCTGATACAAAGTGCACTGAAGTATGATGACGAGTTTTATACTCTGGATCCGGCTTCTGATGCGCCATGTCATAATATCTCGCATTTTACACAGGGAAATTTTAATGACTATGACACGGTTTTGAACTTCGGTAAAGACAAGGATGTTGTAACCATTGAAATAGAACATGTAAATGCTGATGCATTGGCAGAACTTGAAAAACAGGGAATAAAAGTTGTTCCTAATGCCAGTATCATCAAAACAATCCAGCAAAAGATCCTTCAGAAAGAATTTTATAAAACTCATGACATCCCAAGCCCGGAATTTCAGGTAGTATGGAACAGTGATGAGAAAATTATCATGCCATTGCCATTTGTTCAGAAAATGAATACAGGCGGATATGATGGAAAAGGAGTACAGGTGATCAAAACGGAAGAAGATTATCAGCATTTATGGACAGAAGCTTCAGTAATTGAAAGCCTTGTAGATATTGAAAAAGAGCTTTCCGTCATTGTAGCAAGAAATGAAAAAGGAGAAACCAATATTTTCCCGGTAACGGAAATGGTTGCCGATCCAAAGCTGAATCTGTTGGATTTCAATGTATGTCCGGTTCTTCTGACAGAAGATGTTCAGAATCAGATTGATTCCATTACAGAGAAATTCCTGAATGCAGTGAACTCTCCGGGATTGTTTGCTATTGAATTGTTCCTTGACAAGGAAGGTAAAATATGGGTGAATGAAACCGCACCAAGACTTCACAATTCAGGACATCAGAGCCAGGAAGGAAATACGAATTCTCAGTTTGAGCAAATGTACCGTGTGGTAAAAAACTTACCCCTAGCAGATACCGATGCCATCACTTACAGCGGAATGCTGAATCTGGTAGGAGCAGAAGGATATGCCGGAAAAGTAGTCTATGAAGGAATGGAAGATATTCTTAAGTTACCAGAAACCTACATCCATTTATACGGGAAAACCGAAACCAAACCCGGAAGAAAAATGGGACACATCAATGTTCTTGCAGATTCCAGAGAAGAGTTGATGGAAAAGCTTGTGATGGTAAAGGGAATGGTAAGAGTAATTTCTGAGTAAAATCATTTTAAAATAAATAAAGGGAGCCGTTTTTAAATTGAAACGGCTCCCTTTATTTTGTTATATCAATTCAATAGGAACGGGCTTCAGCCCGTTTAAAAAATAATTATCAAATCAATTGGCTTTAGCCAAAACATAATTTAGATTTCGGCTAAAGCCAAATGTATTGATGTGGTTTATATCGGGCTAAAGCCCGATCCTATTCATGACTCAAATTGATTGATAATTTGATAAAAAATGATTAATTCATACTTAGATAACTTCCAGCATCCCTCTTCTTGCTTCCAGCCTATCTAAATTCCTTTTATTTAAATATCTTCTGAATCACATTTCCAATCTCCACAAAATCCCCGTGATTTCCTACAGAACGTATTTCCGGGCTGTTTTTGTCATATTCAGAGAAAGGGAAGATCAGGAGGTAGTTATTGTCTTTCAGATTCCTGTTCAGTAGTTCAGGGATCAGTCTCATTCTTGGAATATAGGATTTCATGCCTCGTTTTGCCATCAAAATAATTAAGGCTTCATCATCTTTCAGCTGGGCAGCGGTTCTTTCACCATCCTGCCATGTACTCATAATGATAAATTCTGCTTCTATGCTGGCTTTCTTCATGATTTTCTGCAGAATATCAATGATGTTTTCAGGGGCATAAAAAACAATTGTAGCTCCTGAATTTCTGGCAATATTCCATACTCTGAGCAATGCATGGAAGAATCCGGCATCCTTATCTGCATTCTCAGGAATCATCACTGCATATTTTTTTATCGTGGAAAGTGGTTGTGCAGCATGATATACCAGTACATTTACATCATCATTCTGAAGATAGCCATTGTAAAGATTATAGACAAAAGATGGGGAGAATCCTTTTTCATCTTCCAATCCGATGATGAGATCTGTAATCTTCTGTTCTTTAATCACATTATTGACTCCATTAACGACGTCATTGTCATATCTTTTTAAGGCCTGCAGTTTCACATCTGCGGCTGCGGCTGTATCTGCGGCCTGGTGAAGAAGTTTCTCGGCATTCTTTACTGAAGATTCATTTTTATCTTCGTTGATCACATTCAAAGCAAAAAGATCCTCTGTATTGGAGTGGGCTTTGATCAGAATTCCCAGATTCACCATTCGCTCAACAGTTGCCTCGTGGTTGATGGCCAATAGAATACTTTCCTCTTCATGCGTATTCCCTGAAACAGTATCTTCATTATCACTTTCAGCAATTTTCTGAGCACTCGCCATGGAAATAAAGGAAGAGATGGTACATGAAATCAGGATCAGCAGAATACTTCCGTTCAGTACGTGTTCATTTAATAATCTTACAGGTTCTCCGGTTTCGGTTTCGGAAAGGATGATGTTGTATCCTACCATTACTGAAGCCAATGTAGCTGCTGCAGAGGCAGAACTTAACCCAAATATGAGTTTTCCTTCCTCTTTGGTCAGCCTGAATGTTTTCTGAGTCGCTACGGCAGAAAGATATTTCCCTCCGATAGAAGCTACCAGCATGATTCCGGCTACTTCCAGCGTTTCCCAGCTTTTAAAGAAAACTTTAAAATCAATCAGCATTCCTACACTGATCAGGAAGAATGGAATAAAGATGGCATTTCCCACAAATTCAACCCTGTTCATCAAAGAAGAAGTGTGAGGGATAAGCCTGTTCAGAGCCAATCCCGCAAAGAATGCTCCGATAATAGCTTCTACACCAGCCAGCTCCGCAAGCATTGCTGCCAGATAAATCATCACCAATACAAAAATATATTGTGAGATTTTATCATCCACTCTTTTAAAAAACCAACGTCCGATAATCGGGAATACAATAAGTACAATCAGGGCAAAAACGACAAAAGAGACCGACAATTTAACCCAAAATTCTGTTCCTACATCTCCCTGGGACATTCCCACAATTACGGCAAGTACCAATAAAGCGAGGATGTCGGTAATCATTGTACCTCCAACGGTAATATTGACCGCTTTATTTTTTGCAATTCCCAACTTGCTCACTAATGGGTAAGCAATAAGCGTATGGGATGAAAAAAGACTGGCAAACAGAATGGAAGTCAGCATTGAAAAGTGTAAAATATAATACCCTCCCAGATATCCCAATACAAAAGGAACTGTAAAGGTATAGATACCAAAGGTGAGACTTTTCCATTTATTCTTTTTAAAATCACCCATATCAATCTCCAGACCTGCCAGAAACATGATATAAAGCAAGCCGGTAGTTCCTGTCACAACAATACTGCTGTCTCTGGACAATACATTGAATCCGTTCGGACCAATGATGGCTCCGGCGATGATAAGTCCCAAAAGATGGGGAACTTTAATTTTATTTAACAGCAATGGGGCTGCCAGAATGATGACCAGTACCAACAGGAACTTCAGTACCGGATCTTCTATAGGAAGACTCAGGTTATGTATACTCAGTAAAATCATAAGTGTTTATTTTGTGGAACGTACTAATTCAACGGAGAACTTGGCGGTACAGCCATCGGAAGTGATAGTTCTTGTACCTTTGATCTTGTTGTCCGAAATATCATTAAGAAGAACGCTCATTTCTACATTCTTTTTGGCCGTAGAATCTGTTTTGAAAGACAGTCTGATCTCATTGTTTTCAAACTTGCCAGTGTAAAGCCTTACCAGATTATTGTTATTGATAATTTTGGTAATAGGCTGGGTAGAATCGTTATCGAATTCCCAGATATCAGTACGCTGGTCGCCTACAGCATACTCACTGCAGTTAGACTCTGTACAGATGACCTTTCCGTTCCATGGACCGGAAATTTCTGCGGGCCATGAAGAAGTAATGACTACAGAATCTTTTTTGGCAAAAATACTGTCCCTCATTTTCAGGAGCGACTGATATTCGGATTCTTTCTTCGCGAATACCTTTTCTTTTTCTAATAATTGTTTTTCTCTGTCTGTCAGGTTTTTCTCTTTTTCTTTATAATCACAGCTTACAAGAAGAAAAGAAGAGACAAGAAATAAAAAAAATGTGTTTTTCAGCATATTGTATGGGTTGGAGTATACAATATAGGGAAAATGAAGGAAATATAAAAACGCGTCTGAAACAGATCTGATTTTTATTGCATTTAATAAATTAAAAAACAGTTGTATAGATCTGGTGAAATTATTGATATTATTTTTCTGCCTTAAGATTCAATCTTTTGTTTTTTGAACATTGCCGGATTGTAATTAATAACAAAAACCCCTACAATAATTAAAACCGCTGCAATGATGAATTTGGCGGAAATTTTTTCATCGAGAATCAGCCAGCTTAAAAAAATAGAGATTACCGTATTGATATAAGCCAGTATGGATACCTGAACAGGAGAAACTTTAGTAAGAGCGTAGTGAAATGCAAAAAAAGCGGCTACAGAACCAAATATTGACAGGTAAAGCATGGCAGAGATACTTTGCAAACTCCAGTTTCCGAAGTTATAATTGTCTGAAAACAAAAAGGCAAAAATAATCTGAATAATACCCGCAAATAAAAATTGATAAAATAAGTTCAGGGAAATATTACCGCTGTGAAGGTTTAATTTTTTGGTAAAAATAGTTCCTGAAGCCCAGCCTGCAATGGCAATAAATAGAAATAGAATTCCAAGCGCGTAGTCCGGATTTTTTAAATCATTAATACCATCCCAGAAAATAAACAGAATTCCGCTGAAACAGAGAACAACTCCTGCGAAAGCCCGCCAACTGAATTTCTGAAGTCCTAAAGCCAAACTTCCGAAAAATACAAGGATAGGAGAGCAGGCACTGATGAGTGAAGTGAGGCTGCTTGTAACTTCTTCCTCCGCTACTGTAGTCATCCCGTTCGCAATTACCAGCATGAGTAATGAGAAGATAAACTGGTATTTCAGGTTGGTCCAGCCGATCCATTTAAATTCTTTTCTATAGGTAAGAATAAGAAACATAATAATGGCCGCAAGAAATTGGCGTATTCCTGCTACAAACCATGCAGGAATAGTCTCTACCGCAACCCTTATAGATAAAAAGGTAGTACCCCAGACAATAGCAACGGTACATACAGCCAGTGTAAGTTTATAATCTTTCAAAATTTAAAGTGGTGTAACAACAAATATATCTATTTTAACCGGGATTGTTATGGATACAGATGGTGTAATTTATAGGAGTACAGATGAAAAATCTGAGCCAAAAGATCTTTATAAATTCTTTGAATTTTAAAATGCAGACCTATTGAAAAATTAGATCATTTTTGGGATCACAAGCATAAACCACTTCCTGGATTTTTTGTAGTTTTTCCTCTTTACATTTTTATTTTTTATCTTTGAACATCTAATAAAATTGAAGATGGTAGGAATTATTATGGGCAGTCAGAGTGATCTGCCGATCATGGAACAGGCTGCAAATTTTCTTAAAAGCCTTGATATCCCTTATGAATTAACAGTAGTTTCAGCGCACAGAACACCGGAAAGAATGTTCGAATATGCAAAAACTGCTCAGGA
Source organism: Chryseobacterium indologenes (assembly GCF_018362995.1). Classification (NCBI taxonomy): domain Bacteria; kingdom Pseudomonadati; phylum Bacteroidota; class Flavobacteriia; order Flavobacteriales; family Weeksellaceae; genus Chryseobacterium; species Chryseobacterium indologenes. The sequence continues at coordinate 2,034,282 of NZ_CP074372.1, read as the reverse complement.
AAGAGGTTTGAAAGTCATTGTTGCAGGAGCTGGCGGAGCAGCGCATCTTCCGGGAATGGTAGCAAGCTGTACTACGCTTCCGGTGATCGGAGTTCCTATTTTGTCTAGTAATTCCATAGACGGATGGGATTCAGTTTTATCTATTCTTCAGATGCCTGGTGGAATTCCGGTGGCTACCGTAGCCTTGAACGGTGCTTTAAATGCAGGGATTTTAGCCGCAAAAATTTTAGGAAGCGGTAATGAAGAGGTTGCTGCAAAACTTCAGAAATACCAGGATTCTTTAAAAGATAAAGTTTTGGGAACTGTGGATGATATTAAAGCCCAGCATCCTAATCATTTTGACAAATAGTTTATCTTTAAACTGAGTCGTCCTAAAATAGGTTGACATAAAATTAGACAATATTTAATCCGGAGAAGTATTTATTTTCTTCGGATTTTTTATGCACTTTATCTGGCGTTTGCATATTAAGACTTAAATGTGGTCTTTTAGTATTGTAGATATTAATACTTTCTTTTATCAAGGAGTTTAAGTCTTGTATATTCTTTGTTTTACAAAACAGGAATTCCTGCTTTAATATTCCATTAATTCTCTCAGCCAATGCATTTTGATAACAATCATAACCATCAGTCATAGAAGGTTTTATTCTATTTTTATTAAGCATGTTTTGGTAATAGCCAGAACAGTACTGCAGTCCTCTATCTGAATGATGAATCAAAGGAGTATTTGAAACTCTATTTTTCACTGCCATTTTTAAAGCTTTGGCTACATTCTCAGTATTCATATTTGAGCTTAATGAATATCCCATGATTTTTCTGCTGTAAGCATCTGTTACTAAAGACAAATAGCAGGTAGATTCCCTTGTTTTAATATAAGTTATATCGCTTACAAAAACCTGTTCTGCTTTTGCGATCTTTAATTCTTTCAATAAATTAGGATGTTTTCTAAGCCAATGTTTTGAAAAAGTTGTCTTAACATACTTTTTTTGAGCACGCACAAGCATATTCTCTCTTTTTAGATAAGCAAATAAAGCATCTCTGCCTATTTTGATTCCTTCATTTTTGAACCCTTCTTTAAGTAGGTAATAAAGCTTTCTGGTTCCAAGTCTGGGCATTTCCATTCGTACTTTTTGTACGAGTATCTTTATTTTTAGTAATTCTTTTTCACGGGTTAAGCTCCTCTGCTTATTTTGATAAACTGCCTGACGGCTTATCCCAAACAATCTGCACAGCCTGGATATGCTTATTCCTTCTCTGTGGAGTCTGAAGATTGTTGGGAGGAAAACTTTTTTCTGATTTGGGTGCCATACTGCTTATCTGACATATCAATCATGGTATTAAGAACCTTAGTTTTTAGCTTTTCATCAGCTAATTCTTTTTCCAAACGCTTAATTTTTTGAGCCGGAGTTTCTTTAGAGTTATGCATAATATGGAGTTTAGGTTTACTCCAATCTAAGTTACCATATCTTCGCAACCAAACCAAAACTGTACTTCTGCCTTGGATACCATATTCTTTTTGGGCTTGTTTATAAGTGTAATAACCGTTTTCTACCTGAGAAACAACTCGTAATTTAAAGCCTATACTGTAATCTCTTTGAGTATGTTTTTCCTTTTTTAATTCTTGAGCTTTCATAATATAAGTTGATTAAGTGTCAACTTATTTCAGGACGGGACAAACTCAAAATAAAAGCCTCACTTTTACAGCGAGGCTTTCTGTTTTTATTTCTTAATGAATTTTGAAGAAATTGTTTTTTCTTTCATGATCAGCTGTATCATATAATTCCCCGGAATTAAATCCTGGATATTAATCTGTTCATTCACCAGATCTCCACTGGAGACAATTCTTCCGCTCATATCAATAATTTTGAAATCTTTGGCATTGGAATTTTTTACATAAATAATATCTGTAGCAGGGTTCGGGTAAATGCTTAGCTCACCTTTCACCTTTATATCAGAAGTTCCAAGGAAGGACTGACATTCTCCGTTGTATGTATCTCCGCTGATCGTCCAGCCTTTATTGTTGATCAGATAATTTCTGGCAGTAACTGCTGCATTATGGGAATATGTAAGAGGAGAAACAGAGGATAGATTAATATTATTAGGCGTTGAAGGACTCAGGCTCCAGCCATACAATGTACTGTCATAGTTTTGGCAGTTTAATGCAGAGTTTTTGAACATATCGGATGCATGCAGTAATGAACTGAGATTCCAGTTTCCCAGGTTTTGATTGAAAGTAATGGCATTTTTGAACATATTGTTCATACCTTTTACTGAACTTACATTCCATTTTCCTATTCCTTGATTGAAGCTTTTTGCCCCGTAGAACATCTCTTGCATCCATTCTACCTTTCTTGTGTCCCAATTGGAAATATTGCTGTTGAAACTTTCTGCATTATAAAACATACCATGCATAAATTTTACATTTTGAGTATCCCAGCTGCCAATATCCTGATTAAAAGCTTTTGCACCCACAAACATATTATTCATTTCGATTATCTGTGTGGTATTCCAGTTTCCAAGTGGTTGATTGAAATTGATCGCATTCGAGAACATGAATTCTGCATCAAGATTACTAGACATATCCCAGTTTCCGATAGGCTGATTAAACTGAGTTGCTCCACTAAACATAGCGGCCGTAGCAGTTACTTTGGAGGTGTCCCAATTTGCCAATGGCTGATTGAAAAGCTTTGCAGCAGAGAATGTTATACCCATCATGGTAACATTGGATGTGTTCCAGTCTCCAACCGGCTGGTTGAATACAAAACATCCTGAAAAAGTTCCCAGCAACGTCGTTACATTAGACGTATTCCAGGTATTGATACTGGAATTTCCAACTAAGCTGTAGCAGCCTAAAAACATGTGAGACATATCAGTTACCTCTTTCAGATCAGGTATATCTGTTGCTGTGAAATCTAAAATTTTGCATGCCTGAAATGCCTGTTCCATAGAAGACCACTGAATATTTCCCCATTGCTCTATCAATTGTATTTTATGAACATCTCCTACAATTCCGTTATCATTGAACATATCCCAGTCAGCAAATCTTATTTGGTGAAAATTTCCGTTTCCGTTACTTACTTTCAACCGGTAAGTAGCATCTGACGGACTAGGGTTGTGTGGAACTCCAAAATCGATCAGGGTTTGGTAAGCAGAAGTTACATTTGTTAAAGTGGCATTGTGAGAAGGGTAGCCAATTTCTTCCCAATAGATCTGGTAATTCGTTCCTCTTCCGGGAAACCAGATTTGATTATTATTTGAGTTAACGGGAATTCCTGCATAAGGATAAGAAGGCGGGGTAAGACTTGGTTTCCATACTGTGATAAACTCACTTTGTGCCTTTGTCAGGAATATCAGCAAAAGAAAAATGAGTGTTGGAATTTTTTTTAGAATCATGGTTATAGTTTTTGGTATTAGTTTATTGTTTGATGAACGGGAGTGAATGAATTGTATTCTTTGTCAAAACTTGCAGGATATAATTTCCGGTAGCCAAAAGTCTGACATTAATCTTTTCATATTCGAGGTTGTCCTTGGCAATAGTTCTTCCGCTCATATCGGTGATAATATAACTTACAGCATTGGGGATATTTTTCAGATAAATATGATCTTTTACGGGATTAGGATAAATAGATGCTTTGCCGGTAATCTCCCTTTCAGAAGTTGAAAGAGTCTGATTGCACAGTCCGTTATAAGAATCGCCCGATATAGTCCAGCCTTTAGAATTGATTAAATAATGTCTTGCGGCTACGGCATCAGCATGAGAATAAACTAATGGAGCAGTACTTGACAGATTAATATTAGCAGGAGTTGATGAGCTTTGGCTCCATCCGTAAAGAGTTTTATCATAATTCACACAGCTCATCGCAGAATTGAGAAACATCCCCGTGGCTGTTGTTAACGAACTTAAATTCCATCTTCCAATATCCTGATTAAAAGCGGTGTTATGGAACATTTCGTTCATATTGGTAACATTGGCCGTGTTCCAGTTTTGAAGATCCTGGTTGAAATTTTCTGAATCATGAAACATATGCTCCATAGTGGTCACGTTTGCTGTATTCCATTCGCTGAGAGGCTGGTTGAATCCGGTATAGTCAAACATATATGACATATCCGTAACATTCGAAGTATCCCAGTTTCCCAGCGGCTGGTTGAAGAGATTATCGTCCCCAAACATATAATACATATCTGTAATGGTAGAGGTATCCCATGTATTGAAAGAGGAATTGCCCACTAATGATATGCATAAATAAAACATCTGGCGCATACTGGTTACCATGCTGAGGTCTGGTGCATCAGTAGCCGTAACATCCATATTTTCACAGTATACAAAAGCATTGTCAAAGCTTTTCCATTTTATATTTCCCCATTGGGTAATTTGGGTAATTTTTGAACGGTCTGAAGCATTATAAGTGGGAATTAATGTATTATCAAAAAATCTCACCTGATCAAAACTTCCGTTTCCATCACTGATTTTGATTCTGTAGCTGGCTTGGGCAGGAGAGGGGTTGAACGGTGTTCCTAAATTGATGATGAATTCAGTAGTGGAAGTTACATTATTCATCGTCCCGTTATGTTGAGGATATCCTACCTCTTCCCAAGAGACCTGGAAATTGGTTCCCCGGCCGGGAAATTTAATAAGTTGTGCATTCTGAGTTTTCCAAATGGTGATGAACTCATTTTGTGCTTTTGCTATGACTATCAGTAAAAGGAAAATGAGTACCGGGATTTTTTTTAAAATCATGTTTATGGTTTATGGTATTAGTTTTAAGGTAAAAATAGAGATAAGTGAATATTTTTAATTATATCTCTATTTTATGATATAAATATAATAAAATTTTAAAATATTAATAATACTATTCGTTATTCTTTTAAATATTGTGTATTATGGTAAATAAAAAACTCTCCAAAAATGGAGAGTTTTACTTTATTCCTGAAGCATATTGTCACGTGTGTTTTTCTGGACTGCTATAGCTCCAAAGAGCGCGAGCAAAAAGGCAAAGGCATAAAAACCTTTTTCACTTGGAAGAATGGTGGCATTCCAAAGTCCGATGGCCAGTAATACAATAGATGATAATGTAGCAAACCAGCAGATCCCATAATAAATATCTGTTACCTGAATGTTTTCTAATCTGTCGCGCACTGCTTTCTGCAGGGAAACAACCGCAAATAAGCCATAAAGAAGAATGGTGAAATAATATCCTTTCTCATTCAGCAGCATTTCCGCTCTTGCAAGACCCACGATGAAGCCGATCATTCCTGCTCCCAACGCTACCCACGACGCAGCCACAAATGCATTCGATACTCTTTGTTTTTTCATAGTTTAATGTTTATTTTAAGAGGGCTAAGATATTCATTTTTTATAAATAGAGCCGTAGTAAAGAGAAATATGGGTAAAATACGGTATACATGCCTGCATTCAATATTTTTTTAAGTTTTGGCTAAAGCCGATGGATTGTATTGAATAGTAAGACGGACTAAAGTCCGTCCCTATTGAATAAGAATAAAACTCCCAGAGATATCACCAGCTCCTACACACCGGATCTGAAAATCTCATTACTCATAAAAAACTCCCCAAATTGGAGAGCTTTTGTTTTATTGAGTGATATATTCGTAATTATATTGAGCAGAAAGACTTCCGTTAGCTTCTTTTGAGATAACCTGTACAGGAAAACCGGCGCTGTTGTATTGAATGGTGGATGTCCTGCTTTGAATTTGTTCCCAGACCCCATTGTTTTTAGAGCTTATCTTTTCTGTAAGATAATTGTTTTCGCTTACCACATAAGCGCCACCCATCATAAGTTTGAGATATTTGTTGATATTCGTGTAAGGGTTCAGTTTATCATCATAGGAATAAGCGATTCTGGTACTGAAACTGAATCCTGTAGTCTCTGAAGTTTCTGATGAAATATTGTTTCCGTTATAAACATAAGTATCTACAATCGGATTGGAACAGTCCGGAGATTGGCAAAGGGAAGAAGAGATCACCTGTCCGCTGGTATTGTAGTTGAAGGTAATCGTTCTGTTATTGTTAGGGTTGGTGTAAATAGCCTTAACATTTACCAGCTGATCTCCGTTATAGTTAAAAACTGAATAATAATCTATAGTACCATCCGGTTTATAATAAGTCGTTTTTGTAGGTTTCCCATTACTGTATTCGAACTCGGATGATCCTGATGAGGACAATGTTTTGATAAGTTCACCTTGATTATTATATTCAAGCGATTGTATGCTGGTCTGTGGCTGAGACGGGTTGTCGTAGTAAACTATGGTAACTTTACTTAATAATGTCTTTGTTTTAGAAGGCGTGTTGCTTCCATCATTATCATCATTGCTGCTGCAGCTGTTAAAGAATAGAGCAGAGCTCATGAGTCCCAGAAATAAGAAATTTTTCATGTTATTAATTTAGCTGACAAAAATAAGAAATGCTTCATATGCTGCATAAAAAAATCCCACTATCTTAGAAATAATGGGATCATATCATGTTTTATATAGATCTTAGTATCTGTAGTATTCAGGCTTGAATGGCCCTTTTACGTCAACTCCGATGTATTCAGCCTGCTCAGGAGAAAGAGTTTCAAGCTCTACGCTTAATTTCTTAAGGTGTAAAGCTGCCACTTTTTCATCTAAGTGCTTAGGAAGCATATATACTTCGTTTTTGTAAGCAGCTGAGTTGTTCCATAATTCGATCTGTGCCAAAGTCTGGTTAGAGAAAGAGTTAGACATTACGAAACTTGGGTGGCCTGTAGCACATCCTAAGTTTACCAATCTACCTTCAGCAAGAATGATTACTTCTTTTCCTTCAATAGTATAGATATCAACCTGAGGCTTCACTTCAGATTTAGTCTGACCGTAGTTTTTGTTTAACCAAGCCATATCGATTTCATTATCGAAGTGACCAATGTTACAAACGATCGCTTTATCTTTCATTTTAAGGAAGTGCTCTCCTCTTACGATATTAAAGTTACCTGTTGTAGTGATGATGATATCAGCGTTGTCTACCACAGTGTCTAGTCTTTTTACTTCATAACCGTCCATAGCAGCCTGAAGCGCACAGATTGGGTCAATTTCCGTAACAGTAACGATAGAACCAGCTCCTCTGAAAGAAGCAGCAGTACCCTTACCTACGTCTCCGTATCCGCAAACTACCACTCTTTTTCCGGCTAACATTACGTCTGTAGCTCTTCTTACTGCATCTACAGCAGATTCTTTACATCCGTATTTGTTGTCGAATTTAGATTTAGTAACTGAATCATTTACGTTGATAGCAGGCATTACTAAAGTTCCGTTCTTCATTCTTTCGTACAGTCTGTGAACACCTGTAGTAGTTTCTTCAGAAAGTCCTTTGATATCTTTTGTGAACTCAGGGTATTTATCAAACACCATGTTTGTTAAATCTCCACCATCATCCAGAATCATGTTTAATGGCTTTCTGTCTTCACCAAAGAATAGAGTCTGCTCAATACACCAGTCAAATTCCTCTTCATTTAATCCTTTCCAGGCATATACCGGAATTCCTGCAGCAGCAATAGCAGCAGCAGCGTGGTCCTGTGTAGAGAAAATATTACAAGATGACCAGGTAACTTCAGCTCCTAAAGCTACCAATGTCTCGATAAGCACAGCCGTTTGGATCGTCATGTGAAGACATCCTGCGATTCTTGCTCCTTTAAGTGGCTGAGATGGTCCGTATTCTTCACGGATAGACATCAAACCAGGCATTTCTGCTTCTGCAAGGGTAATTTCTTTTCTACCCCATTCTGCAAGGGAGATATCCTTAACTTTATAAGGAACGTATTGTGTTGTAGTACTCATATGTAATGAATAATTTTTAAATTCAATTGATAACGAAAGGCAAAATTACGATTAATAATTAAGATATAAAAACGGCAGATCAAGTTCAGTTTTATGAGATTAAACATGATTTAATATTATTTAGTCTTAATATAAATAATTAATTTTAGCTGATAAATAAATATATCATGAGTCAAACCCATACAGAAAAGAAAATCAAACCTGTTGCGCCAAAAGTACAAGAACTGATCAATGCTTCTAAAAGCATTATTCTGGCTACCGTAGATGCCGAAGGAAATCCCAACTCAAGCTATGCACCTTTTGTTCAGGTAGAGCAGACGTTTTATATTCTGGTATCTTTCATGGCAAAACATACTAAGAACCTTGCTGACGGAAGAAAAACATCCATCATGTTTATTGAAGACGAGTCAGCTACGAAACAGATCTATGCCCGTGAACGTTTAACTTTTGAAGCAACCACCTCTCAAATTGAAAGAGATTCTGAAATATGGACTCAGGTAGTTGCCAAACTAAAAGAAACTCACGGAAGAGTAGTGGATGTCATTTCCGACATGGGAGATTTTATTTTGATTGCTCTTCAACCTGTGAAAGGATCTTATGTAAATGGATTCGGGAGCGCTTATTTTGTAGATGCGAATCTTGAAATTGTAGAGCACAGAAATGATGTGAATCATCAGTCTAAATAATTAAGCTGGATGCTGGAAGCGGGAAGTTGGAGGTTTATAAAGATTAAGGAAACAAAGAGTTTGTTTTTTCATCAACGAATTCTTTTATCTGGTCTGCAAATTATTTTTACAACAAATAATAGCTTCCATCCTCCAGCTCCCAGCTTCAAGCTTTTTTTAGTATTTTTGTCTCATATAAAAAAGAATGCCACTCTACAGAGATTTTTCAGATGATAATGCCACCATCCTTGTTTGGAAGTATGATGAAAGTGAAGAGCTTGATATCAACCAACTTCTGGAACCGGAAAATGCTGAAAAAGTAAAGGATTATCATCCCAAAAAATTATTGGAAGTTCTGATGGTACGCAAGCTCCTGAAAGGATTAAAGCCCAATTCTAAGATTTTATATAAAGAAAGAGAGCCTTTTCTTTCTCCCAATGATGCGGAAATTTCCATTACGCATTCTTTTCCCTTTGCAGCCATCGCCATTTCTAAAAACAAAATAGGAATTGATGTTGAAAAGTTCAATCCTAAGATTTTAAGGGTGATCGATAAATTTACCTATGAAAATGAGCGTGGGTTTATTCCTGAAGACAAAGCAGATACTTTTTATACAATTATATGGAGTGTAAAAGAAAGTATGTACAAAATTCACCACTCAAAATACTGGTCTTTAAAGAAAAACTATGAGGTAAAACCTTTCGAGCTGAAACATCTTCATAAAATAAGCTGCCGTGTCTATGACGACCAGTTTTCAGATGAATTCAAAGCCAGGGTAGAGTTTTTCGATGACTACTGCTTTACGATTGTGGAGGAGTAGGATCCGTCTCGTTTTTGTATTTTTCTATAACTTTTCTCTGTTCTTTTGCTACATCATAGATCAGTTCCAGAATATCATGGATGTTTTTAAGCTCCGTTAAATGAGATATTTTATCAGGATCTCTTCTATCGACGATGTCATTTTCTTCAATCTCCGTTTTTCTTTTCAGAAGCATATCTTCAATGGAAGAATCTTCCGGCTCAAGGCGGCTTTCCATTTTCAACGTTTCGTTGATATCATTTCCGTTAAGAAGGGTAGAGGTTTGCTGCATTTCTGCTTCAATCTTCCGGCTCCAGCTTTCAGCGTCTATTTCCGGATATTGCTCATTACTCTTGGAGTATTGGGAAAGAGAAGCGGTATAGGCTGTGATCAGGTGTGATGTTGCCACAAACTGATGAACAACTTCCAGTTTTTTCTGTTGATTCTTAGGATCGGAAATCATTCTCTGGAAATTATCGGAAAGGTTGGCCAAAGAAATAATTGCATTTTTTCGCTTTACTTTATAATCTTCAAGATCAAAATTTCCCTGTAAGAATTTGGAAATCACACTCTGGAAATAGATAAGATTGTCTGCTGCAGACTTCTTCATCAGATCTAGGTTTTGGGTATGTTCCCATACCGGCAGTACAATATAAGATACCGCAAAAGCAATGATTCCGGCAATGGCTGTATCAAATATTCTGTCTTTAAAAATGATATTAACTTTTCCCGGATTTAAAAAATTAAAACTCAGGAAAACATAGATTGTCATAAATAATACCGCCCAAAAATATCGTCCTTTCAAGAAGCTGAAACACATGATCATGCTGATAAGCAGAATAGCGAATAAAACACCGTTAATATGTACAAAATACAGAATGGCATAAGCAATGCTTGCTCCTGCAATCGTACCATAGAGGCGGAGAAGATTTCTCTGCTTTGTAATGGAATAGGCCGGTTTTAAAATAGCAGTGATGGTAATTAATATCCAATACGTATGTCCCAATCCTAAAAGATCAAACATCGAGAAAATATACCCCAGCAGCAAAGCAGTTGTAATTCTTATCGCATGACGGAAATGGGAAGAGGATAACGAAATATTATTCCTTAAAACCTTAGCATTGAGTTTGGGTTCATTAGGCATAAATTTTTTCAAATCTAATCCTGTGGATAAACTCTTTGCCAGTTTTATATTCTGAGAAAATACTTTATAAATCTCGTTGATTTCTTTGGTGATTTCATAGATACGCATCAGGATCTGGCGCAGGATCATGAAGTTTTCCAGGTTGTCGGGAGAAAGCTGCTTATTTCTGAGCTCGAAATAATTATAATTAAGATTCTTTAGTTCCAGTTCCAGATTCACCATTGGCTTTGCTCTGGTACCGCTTTGAAGTGCGATTCCGATATTGGTGATCTCTTCTGCCAAAAGATTGAGATAATCATGGATGTTAACCAGAATCATGCTGTCCTCAAAGCTCTGTTGAAGCTTCTGATAATCACTTTCAGAGGTCATCAGCTTCTCATGAAGGTCCATCGAGTTCAGGAACATCAGCATCAATAAACGACTTGTTGTAGTAGATTCATTGACAATGGTTCTGGTTTTGAAAACTGTTTCTCTGGTGTCTTCCTGCAGGTTTTTTATTTCAATCTGCTTGGCAATAACCTGAGTGGTCAGTTTATTAAAATCCGGATTTTTCTGATAATAATTCGCTTTAATCTTTAAAAATTCGGCCAGCTGAAGATAATTTTCTCCAATCATCTGGCTTGCCAGTTTATAAGGACGAATGGTTGTTACAATAAGGAATATAAGCAGAAACCAGATACAACCTGAAGCAAAGATCAGCAGACTTTTAAAGATATTACTTCCTGTAAGATGACCGTCAATAAAGATGGCAAGTACAACGAGTGATAGTGAACCTACTGCCGCCAATCTCTGACCGTAAACTCCGATCAGGGAAAAAAACATCCCGAAGACAATAACTTCCAGAAGTACCAGTACTTTGATATTCATTACAAGGCTGGCAATGAGTGCTACAAAGACAAAACAACAGATAGCAAAAGTAAGAGCATTTCTTCTTCGGATAAAAGGACCCGGCTGGTCTGTAAGCGCTACAAAGCTGGTTCCCAGAGGAAAAAGAAAGTATTCTTTCAAAATTCCGAAGTGGGCAAGGACTAAACAGGGCAGAACAGTAGCTAATGTAATTCTGATTGCAGAATATACATACTGACTGGTTACAAATTTTTTTAGTTCTGCCGAATAGTTCATATTACAAAAATAGCTATTGAATTTAAGAAAATCGCCATAAAAAAAAGACTTTTGTAAACTTAATATTATATTTCATTCAAAGCAATCAGTAGTTCGGTCTAAAAGAAATTCACAGACAAATAGAATTACCGGCAGATTATTCTCTTTTAACGTTTTTGCGGATAAATATGTTCTGCGAATTCTTACCTTAGCTTATATCAATTCTTAAACAATACACTCATGAAAATCATTGTTAAAAATATATTCATCATATTATTTTCTTTTTTCATTCTAAGTTGCGGCTCACAGGGCAAGGAAAGTTTTAAAGCAAAAGAAATTTATAAATCCAACAGCCTGGTTATTACTCAGATTTCAGAAAATGCTTTTATCCATACTTCTTTTAAACAGACGAATGATTTCGGAAATGTACCCTGCAACGGATTGATTGTAAAAGATAAGAATGAAACGATTGTTTTTGATACACCAACTAATGATAAAGGTTCAGAAGAACTAATCCAATGGATTAACGAAAAACTTCATGCAAAAGTCAATGCTGTGATCCCGACTCATTTTCACGATGACAGTCTTGGAGGATTGCTGGTATTTCATAAAAAGAATATACCATCTTATTCTTATGCTAAAACAATAGAGCTCGCCAAAGAAAATAATTTCGTTATTCCTGAAAACAGTTTTAATGATTCTGTTATTTTGAAAGTTGGGGATAAGGATGTTGTTACCAGGTATTTTGGAGAAGGGCATACAAAAGATAATGCTGTGGGATATTTCCCGAGTGAAAATATTCTGTTTGGAGGTTGTTTATTGAAAGAGCTTGAGGCAGGTAAAGGATATTTGGGAGATGCAAACGTTTCTGCCTGGTCAGGTACGGTTGAAAAAGTTAAAAAAGAATATCCTGATGTGAAAATTGTAGTCCCCGGACATGGAGATTATGGAGACGGAAGACTTCTTGATTATACTATTACATTATTTAAAGGTCAATAGTGAATTTTGCTTCGCAAAGTGAATGGTGAATTGTTATAGTATATAAAAATTGACAAGCGAAGCAGATTGATCTTTCACAATTGATATAAAAAAAGCCTCATTACAATGTATGAGGCTTTTTTTATATAGCTGTAGCTGTTTTTTAACGATCGTTGTTGGATGTTTCTTCCCCAATGTTCCAGGTAAGACCGAAACGAAGGGTGTTATCCAAAGCACTGTTGATTTTAGACATATTGATCAGGTAAGAAAGATCAAGACCGAAAGAACGGTATCTTAAACCAACACCCGCTGTAGCAAACTGTCTTGCTCCCTGCTCTTCACTTTCATGGAAGTAACCTCCTCTTACAGAAAATGCATTGTCATAAGAGTATTCTAAAGCACCACTATACATGATACTGTTTTTGTTTTTGAAAGATTTTCCAATACCAGCCATTGGCCCTACATTCGGGATTTGATAAATAGGCTGTCTTGTATTAGGATCAATTCCTGCATACTCAGATCCGGGAACCAAAAGTTTTGAACCTTCCACAGAAATTCCAACTCTGTTCATATCATCCAGGTACATGTCATATCCAACCCCTAATCTTGCCATTGTAGGAAGATAAGATCTTGATTCTTCATTTCCTGTATAATCCAGTTTCGGACCTACGTTCTGAATTGCTAAACCTGCATTCACTTTACCATCATATCCCCCGATACTGGAGAATCTTGGTGAGGTATAGTATGCTGAAACGTCTACTGCGAAACTGTTAGCCGCTTTAAGTGTAGTGTCTGTGTTGAATCCTCCGGCTAAGTCTGAACGGATAAATCTACCGGTAACAGCACCAGAGAATGAATCAGAAAGCTTCAAAGCATAAGCAACGTCAATTGAGAATTCGTTTGGTTTTGATGTACCCATTGATGCAATTTCTGTACCTACCAGCTGAGTAAGGTCTACCTGCCCCATGTTGAAATAATAGATACTTGCAGAGATTGTAGATCTCTCTTCCTGCCCCAGAAACTTGTGGAACGAAGCATATAATAAGAATACATCATTGGTAAGTTTTCCCATGTAAGGCGTATAGTTAAGACCTACGGAAGAACTTGTTCTGCTGAAAGGATATTTAGCCGCATTCCAGAATTGTGAAAATGCATCCGGAGAGGTTACCACCCCTTGGTCTCCCATACCTCCTGATCTCGCATCAGGCGCAATTCTTAGGAAAGGAGCTCCGGTAAGAACTGGGTTTACTTTACCTAAATCTTGCGAATAGCCTAAAAAACCAGCACTCAAACCAAATCCTAAAAGCAGTTTAGTAGTTAAATTCATATGTTGTCTTTTATATATTATCAGTTTTTTATTAATATTATTGTCTATGTATTATTTAATTATTTCAAAAGTACCATTTTTTCTACAGCTGTAGCACTTCCTTTGCATTTTTCTTGATTTTGACTTTTTGCAAATATCTTAAAAATATACGTACCTTTTGCTACTGTTGACCCAAAATCATCTCTTCCGTCCCATTCTATTGCCTGACGAGGGGTTCTAAAGCCCTGTAGGAAAGGTTCTGCGACTACCGGTTGCGATAAAGTTCTTACCAATCTTCCGGTTATAGTATAAATTTGTACGTTCACATCCAGAATATCATCACAATTGTGCTCAAACTGAATATAGGTTTTGTTTGTAAACGGATTTGGCCAGTTCAGTGGACGGTTGATCGTCAGGTGTTGGTCAGATTCATCTTTAACTTCAAAATTTAACGTAGCAGATGTAGAATTATTGTTTATGTCCCAAACTTTAAATGTCAATTGGTGTTGTCCAATTGCTAAATTTCTGAAAGGATAGGTTACATTTCCTTTTTGATAGTCAGCAAGACTTGGATTTAAACATCCGTTTCCTTCTCCCGCACTATAAAAATCATTTAAAACAACTGTGTTGATAATCTGTCCGTCAAGATAAGTTGTAATATCATGGCCTACCCCTGATCCTGTGGCGTTGATTCCAGTGTCATCCGTAAGGCAGGCAAGAAGCATTGGATTCTGGTTGGTAATTCCACCATCCGCAAAGTTGGTATTATTCATGTACAGTTTTACTTTTGGAGGCTGGTTATCATTGATTCCATTAGGGTTGATATCGCCCACCTGTACTGCCTGGTTGTTGAAAACATCCGTTGCCTTATTATCTGCGTAGGCTAAAATTCTTCCCTGACCCACCGCATAGTTAATGTCTTTAGGAACATAGAATTCTGCAGTGAATACTCCGTTTACAGCAGTTCCGGCAGCTTTTACAATAGCGCTTCCTTCCTCTGTATAATCTAAAACAGGAGATAAAACACCGGTATTATTTAATGTTTTTTTATTTAATCTTTTATCAAAAATATTGATGCTGACTCTTCCATTGAAGGTATTGTTCAATGTTCCGTTCGGATTATTGATATGTCCTTTTATTTTCACGAAGTCCAATCCTCTGATCAGTCCAGGAACTGGAGTTTCAATATTATCAATGGTAAGGAGTCTTTGCGGTCTGCTTAATTTCATAGCAGGGTCACCCAGGAAGTTTACCTTTAGGTGGTTATTGTTTGGCCCCTTTTGCTTTTTAGCAAGTAAATGCGCGTTTCCTAATGAATTGAAATCGTCATTGGTTAGTTTAAATATATTCTGAGTGAATGTATTCGTAAAATCACGTCCGTAATCTACACCAATAGCACGGCTGGAAGTAATCATTGTGGATGCACCTCCCTGTTTCATTTTGATAAACTGTTCCCCTACAGAATTTGTTGCGGGTTCATCCCATAATGTAAATTCACAAGTGATGGTAGAAACAAAAGGGAATCTGCTGTATACATTAGAGAAATTGTTGGCATTCTGAACCTCAGTAGATGTTAAGACTCTTTCCTGTGCCCAACCGTTAATTCCTCCGTGTCCGAAATAAAACAGATATAAACTGTTTCCGATTGCATTGGAAATAGCCTGGTTTACCTGTGGATATCTTCGTCCTCCAGATGTACTCTGAGCGGTGAAGGCATCCATGTATAATTTTTTAACGTTGTATTCTTTCAGCTCTAGCTGGCCGGGCTGCTCAAATATACTGGACAAACTACTGTCCATTACATTATGGAAAGGACTTCCTCCTTCGTTATTATCATCCACAACGAAGTCAAGTCGCATACGCCAGTCTCCGAAAGGAGTTGACTGCCCTTGAAGAGAGTTATAATAAGCCAATGTTTTGTTGATCATATCTCCGGCTTCACTCACGTTTGCAGCCGGGATTCTTCCCACAGGCAGGTCCGGTAAGTTGTTTTCAATTAATAATGTAGTCTGCGGCTTGGTCATTACAATATAATCATCCGTCACAAATGAGGATACGTAATCTGAAGACTGTTCACTCTGGTAGCTGGAAACAACATTTGAATTATTGGGAACTCTGTTTTTATAATCATATGATGCATCCCCCAGAATAAATACATATTGAAGTCTGCCCAGAGGAGTATTGAGTTTGCTGACGAAATCTCTTACAGCGGTAAGATCTTTACTTCCGCTGCCATATTCTTCATAGATTTTGTTGACGTCTACAATTTCCACCTTATAATTATGAGCAGTCTGATGATAGTTGGCAAGTCTCTGTGCCTGGCCCATCATTTCAGGAACTGTCAGAATCAGGTAATCTATATTTTGTAAAGCAGAAAGATTCTGATTGGAAATTCTTCCTACAAACTGCGGGCTGAAAGCCGCATCAGCACGGAAAGCCACAAATTCATTATTGAAATTCTGATCAGCTGCCGTATAAGCAAAGTTGAAAGCGCCGCCTCCGGCTTTATTCACTCTTCTGTTGGCATTGGTAATATCTGTTACGTCCCATACCTGCTCTATATTAGCAGCATTGGTAATGCTGAACCCGTAATCTGTATTGCTTCCGCTTACAATGGAATAATCCCTGAAGTTCATCTGTGACCCATTGAAGGCAAGATTTTCTTTGTACTGAACTTCTACATAGTCAAAATAGAAAGTTCCGTTGGGATTTTTAGAAATATCAGGATTATAAACCATTGTAATCTGGTTTCCGGTAAGATTGGTAAGCGTTCCGGTATAGGTTACAGGGTAGAAGGTATACTGATACGATGAAGTATCCGTAGGGATCGTTTGCAGGGGATGCGGATTTAAATTATTGATCTTGAAATCAATTGTATTCTGCTGCGAATTATACGCTACCACCTGAGTTCTGTATCGTATAACATCACCTGCCTGTATTGGTGAGTTCGTAGAAAGTGTTACTGTTTTTTCATTGCTGAAAGGAGTGTCCTCCACCCATGTTCTACCTACTTTCAACAGGTTTTTCTGATCCTTGTTGATCACCTGGTAACTGTCATATCTGGTTATCAGCTGGGCTGGAAGGTTTCCGTCAACAGTCGGAACTCTTTTTCCGGAACCTTTGTCAAAATTGATATAGTAATAAGAGTAATCTTCATATATATTTTTGACATTATTGCTTCTTTCGCTGAATCGGGTATCCTTTCTTTTAAAACCATTTCCATTGGAAGTGTCATAAAGGTTATATCCATCAGGACCCTGAGCGTAGAAAAGTGCATAATCATTATCGTTCCATACTCCGTCATCTTCACCTACTACCTGAATGGCATTTTCCTGTAAAGCTCCATATCTTGCATCCTGGTTATATTCAGGAAGCATTACCCCTCCGTTTCCATAAATTCTGAAATTTTTAGGATTTATAGAGCCGGGATTGATTCCGTTGTCTTTTAAAAACTGTGAGGTAATTTTGAATACACCGGACTTGTCAACTTTTATTTTGTAAAAGTTGCCGCTTGATAATGGGTTGGAAGTAGTTCCTATTTTATTAACAGTCCCTGTAGTATTTACAAATGAAGAGGCTTCTGAAACATTAAACGAAGATAATCTCTGAACGCGGCCTTTTACATTTTTGAACAAGGCAACACTGATGCTGGCATAGCTGTCTCCATCCAAATTATAATAGGAAACATCTGCTACATCATAATCAGGAAGTCTTCCTTTATCCAATTCAAATAAATCCTGAGCAGGAACGTTTTCCCAGACAAGATCTGAAATTTTAAGCTGCTTTTCTCCGATTTTTTGCTTGGTTACTATAAAAACATTATTTTGGCTGAAAGAAAAACCCTCATTTTTAAAATTAGGAAGATTTAATTTTGTATCGCCAAAATCCTGAATTTTCGAACCATTCCATTCTATGGTGTTTCTTTGGGCGTAAAGTGTTGATGCAAAAGCGATTAAAGATAAAAGCGTAATTTTTCGTTTCATGTTTACTATTGAAATTGCTAAATTACAAAATAAATGAAAATTTTAGAATTAAATTGCGATACAATAAAATTAAATTGTTAACGTTTTTCAAAAAAATCAAATGTTTACTTGATTTATTGAATAATTTATTTTTTCTTTGTACTTTGAAAATATTTATATCGACTATGAAAAAACTAAAGTTGTTTTCATTAATAGCATTAAGTTCTACACTTGCATTAACCAGCTGTGGCGGATCAGGAACCAGCAAAGGTGGCGGTACCAAAAAATTTGTCAGTAAAACAGGTTGGAAACCAAACGAAAAACAAGGTTGGTTTTTTGCAGGAAAGCAACAAAAGCAGAAGGGGTGGCCTGGAATGGTATATGTAGAAGGTGGAACTTTTACAATGGGATTAGTGAAAGATGATGTTATGCACGATTGGAATAACACGCCTCGCAGAATGCAGGTAAGTTCATTCTTTATCGGAGAAACAGAAATTACTAACTACGAATACCGCGAATACCTGACATGGTTGAAGTATGTATTCCCACCAAGTGATCCTAGTTTTAAGGAAATCTATAACGGTGCTTTACCGGATACCTTATTATGGGACAACAAATTAGCAAGAAACGATTATAATGAAACGTATCTGCGTTCTCCGGAATTTGATTACTATCCGGTAGTAGGTGTTTCATGGACTCAGGCAAACAGATACTGTGAGTGGCTGACAGACAGAGCGAATGAAAAAGCTTTGATGCAGTCTGGTATTATTGCCAAAGATTTGTATATCAACGAATCCAACAATCAGGGAGGGACCGCATTCAACATGGATAAATTCAAATCGAATGATCCTGAAATGCAAGGATATATCAATGAAAAAAGAATGCAGCAGAAAACTGGTATGAAAACTACAAACCAGAGATTGCTTGCTGCTAACAGAGCTCCAAATTCAGCAATGGTACAGAAGTTCAGACTTCCTACCGAAGTTGAATGGGAATATGCAGCTCTTGGTATGGCAAAAACAAGAGAATATAACCAATACCTGGGTAAAAAACCTGAAATCGAAAGATTAAGAGGTACCAAAGGAAGAGACAGAGGAATGTTCCTTGAAAACTTCAAAATGGGTAGAGGTGACTACTCAGGGATCTCAGGATGGAAGAATGACGGTTCTGCACAGACTTCTGACGTAAGAAAGTATCCATCTAACGATCTTGGTGTATATGGTATGTTCGGGAACGTTTCAGAATGGACTGCGGATGTTTACAGACCAATCATTGATGAGGACTATAGTGATTTCAACTACTATAGAGGTAACATGCCTCAGGCTATCGTAAGAAACGGTGACGGAACTTATAAAATGATCGACGAAGGTACTATCAAGTATGATACTTTGGCTGACGGAAGATTAGTTTATAAAGGACTTCCTGGACAATTCGAAAGACAAACTATCGCTGATTACAGAAACTACAGAGATGGTGACAGACAATCTTCTTTAGAATATTACAGAGCTTCGGATTCTGCTGCAGGTTTCGATATGTACAATTCACCTAAACAAAGATTTGTTGTAGATGGAACGGGTAGAGTAAAACTACAAAAAGATACTAAAGACAGAACTTCAGCAGTTTCTAACGAGGTTAGAGTTGTAAAAGGAGGTTCTTGGCAGGACACAGCATATTGGCTGGATCCGGGACAAAGAAGATATAAAAATCAAAACAGAGCTTATGGTTGGGTAGGATTCCGTGTTGCACAGGATGCCAGAACTAACGATAAGGGTAGAACTAGAAGATAATATTTATCAAAAAATACTTATAAAAAACCTTCCGAACTTTCGGAAGGTTTTTTTATTTTTGAACCATGAAATCGCTCTGGCTAAAAAGTCTGAAATACCCATATAGATTTGGCGATTGCATGTGACCTCTTAAAAAAAATTATATATTTCCACATGAATATAGAACAGTTTTATCCTTTATTTCTGCAGGCTTCAAAAGTAACTATTGATAGCAGAAAAATAGCAGAGAATGATATTTTCTTTGCCTTTTCCGGTGAAAATTTCAATGCCGCTACATTAGCAGAAAAAGCAATAGATGACGGAGCGCTGGCAGTAATTGTTGAACTTCCGGAATTTGAAAACAGAGATAAAAATATTTTCTATGTTCCGTCTACCCTTGAGTTTTTACAACAGCTATCTATCTATCACAGAAGTAAACTTACCATTCCTTTTATCGGGCTAACGGGAAGTAATGGAAAAACTACTACCAAAGAATTGATTCATGCTGTTCTTTCAGAAAAATATAATGTACAGTATACATTTGGAAATCTGAATAACCACATCGGAGTTCCTTTGACAATTCTTTCCATTAAACCGGAACATGAAATGGCCGTGATTGAAATGGGAGCTAATCATCAGAAAGAAATTGAATTCCTGTGTACGATTGCTCAACCTGATTTCGGATATATCACCAATTTTGGGAAGGCCCATTTAGAAGGATTCGGTGGATTTGAAGGAGTGATTAAAGGAAAATCTGAGCTTTATGATTATCTTAAAGGCAATAACAGAACTATTCTTGTTAATGAGAATGATCCTATTCAGGCCGATAAAACTGAAAGCTATTCCCCTAAAATTACTTTTGGAAAAGAGACATCAGATTACAATTTTGAATCTTTTTCCGCAGAGCATTTTGTAGGATTGACTTATCAGGGAGTAAAAGCAGTTTCAAAGCTAACAGGAGAATATAATTTTACCAATCTTTGTGCAGCAGCAAGCCTGGGACTTCATTTCGGAATCAGTTTTGAAAAAATAAAACATGCCCTGGAATTGTATACACCTACCAATATGAGATCACAGGTTGTGAAAAAAGAGGGTAGAACTTTAGTGCTGGATACCTATAATGCCAACCCAAGCTCAATGACCGCTTCTTTGAATAATTTCATAAGTTTTGAAGGCAGTAAGACCATTATTATCGGAGATATGCTGGAGTTAGGTGATGAGAGTGAGAAAGAGCATCAGAACATCTTAAAACTGGCTCAGGATCTTAATTTTAATGAAATTATTACAGTAGGAAAACATTTTAAAGAGGTTAATTCTTCAGATCTTGCTTTTGAAAATACAACAGTCCTGATAGAATATTTAAAACAGAATAAAATTCAGTCTGAAAATATATTGTTGAAAGGTTCCAGGGGAATTGCTCTGGAAAAACTAATCGACTTTATATAATACAAAAAGAAAAAAGGAGGCTGAAGGTCGTTGAATAATAACTTCCAGCCTCCTTTCCAGCTTTTGGCCTTTAAGCTTCCAGCTTCTTCATATCCCAGAATTCCTGTACAATCAATATAATATTTTTAAAGGTACTTGGAAAAACTTCTTGCTCAATTTCTGATGTCGTTTTCCAGGCTACCTCGGTAATGCCTTCTTCTATTTGCGGCTTGGAAGTATCTTCACCGTCAAAGTTCATTTCAAACCAATGGGTGCATTTAAGGATTTTCTCTCCGTTTCTTTCGATATAGATATGGTAGGTGGTATTGATGAATTTTAAAAGCTCAACATCACTCAGACCGGTTTCTTCTTCTATTTCCCGTACTGCAGACTCTTCTCTGGATTCTCCTTTTTCCATTTTACCCTTCGGAAGGTCCCATTTACCAAGTCTTTTAATAAAGAGAATTTTACCTTCAGGATTATTTACCAGTCCTCCTGCTGCTTCTATAATTCTGAAAAGCTTTTGGAATTCCTGCCATATTTCATCCAGATTCTCTCCATATACATTAAGTTCCTGCACAGAAGTATTCTCCAGAAGATCTAATGCTATTTCTAAAGTTGTGAAACTTTCATACCTAAGCTCTTTTTCAAGATTTTCAGGATATTGAGACACTAATAGCTTTTTTTCGTTGACAAAAACTTTATACATTTTATGGGAAATTAATTACGACTGAAAATCAAATAGTTGTTTTTTAAAATAGTAAAACTCAGCGTTTTTACTATTTTTTATTACAATCACTCACAAATATATAAAATTGTCGTAAAAACTAACGATTAAATGTAGGCTTATTTATCCGTCTGCACCTAAGTCAAAAGGAAAAATGCACTCTTTATTTATTTGAAATATAAAGGTCGGAAAATATTTGAAAAAAATTTAATGAAGGAGTTTATAGGCTTGATATTATATTTTAAAAGTAGGATTTAGTGGTGTGTCTTTGTAGATTTTTTTTAATTTTGCTAGAGTAGCAAACGTATAGATGCAGGTTTAATCAGATTGAACGCAAAATTACTTCTGATTTTATAAGTCTATATTTTTTATGCTCAGAAAATTATGTAGTAAATAAAATATTGAGTATTAGTTTGAAGTATTTATGCACAAAAACTTTATACATTTGTAAGAGTTAAGAATTTAATTATAAAAAATAAAAAATGAATTTAGAAGGACGAAAGATTATTGTCAATAAATCATCTAAAGAACTTACCGAATTGCTGAAATCACCTGAAAATTATAAAGATTTTATGCCGGATGGTCTTCAAAAATTTGAAACAAGAGATAACGGATTTAAATTTGGATTACAGGGAATGCCGGAAATCGCGTTAAAAATAGATGAAGTGGATGACCAAAAAGCTGTTTTAAGATCTGCAAGTTCAAGCCTGGACTTTACTTTAACAGCAACTTTAAACCCGATTAATGATAACCAGACTGAAGTTCAGATGTTATTTGAAGGAAAATTCAACCCATTTATCAAAATGATGGTAGAAAAGCCACTACAAAACTTTATCAATACGCTTACCGATAAAATCGAAGCTTATAAATAATAGAAAAACCTTCAAATGAAGGTTTTTTTTATTTTGATATGAAACACTTATGCTATGACCCCTGAAGAGTGGTCATGGGAACTTCCTGTAGCGGAAGAAAGTACATTTACTTCATTATTTATTTTTAAAACTCCCATAAAAGCGAAGATCAGGGCTTCCTTATAATCGATGATTTCTTTTTCAGGGATGATCACTTCAGCTAGTGTTTTTGATCTTATTTTTTCGATTAAAAATGAATTGTAAGCTCCTCCTCCGGTAATAAGGATATCTTGTATATTATATGTATTGATAACATTGGCGATCTGCTGTGCGCTATGTTCCGTAAAAGTAGCCAGGGCATCTGAGATTTCAATATTTTTAAGAACCGGAAATATATGCTCATGACACCATTCGATTCCCAAAGATTTTGGGTGTGAACGCTGGTAAAAATCTAAAGCATTAAGATCGTTCAGTAGAGCTTCATTTATTTCTCCTTTTTGGGCAAGCTCTCCGTTTTCATCAAAACTTTTGTTGATTTGTTGTGCTAAATGATTCAGTACAATATTAACCGGAGCAATATCAAAAGCAATTCTTTTTCCGTCTGAGTGTAAAGAAATATTGGAAAATCCGCCAAGGTTTAAACAAGCGCTGTGCTCTGAAAAAAGTAATTCATCACCTATAGGAACCAATGGTGCTCCGTTTCCATTCATCAGCACATCCTGGCTTCTGAAATCATAGATAACAGGTAATCCGGTTTCCAGCTTGATCGCTCTGCCGTCTCCTATCTGAAGGGTAAATTTTCGCTGAGGCTGATGGAAAATCGTGTGGCCATGAGAGGCAATCAGGCTGATGTTTTCAAGCTGATGCTTATGAATAAATTCTTTCACCTGCCGGCCAAGGTAAAAACCATATTCTGAATTCAGTTCCAGTAAATCTTCAGCAGAAAGATGAATGGAGTTTTTAAGTTTGTTTTCCCAATCCTCAGAATAGGGGATTGTCTCGGCTTTCAGGATCTGAAAAGTCCATTTGTCCTGTTTTTCAAATTCAGCAAGACAGATGTCTAAACCGTCCAGACTTGTTCCGGACATCAGTCCAATAGCCAGAGCTTTCATTATTTTTTCGGATTATTTTTTATTCTCAGAAATTCTCTTTGAACTGAAATCTCCTGAGTTGTTATAGAAAGTATATTCAGAAAAGTCATCCTTTGCCGTCATTCCATTGGCACCTACCAGTGTAGAACCATCTTCCATGGTAACATATACAGTATCTTTGGTATAGATTCTGTTTTTTCTTTGATCCCAGTAAATACTCTGCATGGCAAATCGCTGCCCTTCATTAGTTTTTATCCTTACGTCACCTTTGGCTTCATAGAATTTTTTATACTCAAAAATACGGGCGTATTTAGCTGTAATTCTTCCCGGAACCTTAGGTTTCTTTTTATCAAAAAACTCAATATCAATTCCTTTTCGGGCTACTACATAAGGGCTGTCGATCAGCTCATACTTTTCAATGATGGGTGCTTTGGCTTTTAAAGTGACAAAGCCGGAGTCACGCTGTATAATATTGGCGTTGTTGATGATCTGTGAAGGGAAATTTTTGCTTTGGCTGCCATTTCTTTTGGTAAGATCCTCTTCACAGGATGTCAATATAAAAAATATAGCACAACTAAAAAGGCATGCTATATTTTTATATGATATTTTTTTTGAAAAATTCATTCTAGTTATAAAGAGTCTTTCTGAACCATTTGTCAGCAAAATTAAAGCCGATTTTCAGGTTGACGAAGTTCTGATTGATCAGGTTGTTTTTAAGAGTTCCTCTTTTACCTACTTCCAGTCCTATTTCAAGACCACTCATTCTTGTGATGCTACTTGTTTTGAATGGAAGCATTACTCCGGCAGAAATACCGAATTTGTTAATGCTTGTTCCTTCCAGTTTAAGGTTTCCTCTTTCATAGAAAGCTCCATATCTGTAGATTACTCTTGAGAAGTAGCTTCTGAAGTTGTTATAGTTAGGTAAGTACCATCCACCCGCAGAAACTCTGTACGTGTCCTGGAAGTCGAAAGTTTTACCGAAATAAGAGATGTCTTCTCCTTTTTTATAATCTACCTGTCCTGATAGGAACCAGTGGTTTTCACTTCCATATCCAACCCCTACGGATGCCTGTAATGGAAGAAGGTTTTTAGATTTTGTTTCCTTCTGCTCTATGATAGTCTCATAAACCTTATTGGTTTCCTGAGCATCAGAATATCTGTAAGTACTGTTGACATACTCAGTAGTCATATTACTGGTATTCCCAAAAGTAGCAGTTGCTCCTACTGTGAATTTCTTATCAGTACGGGTATTTAAAGTCTGGTAGCTTGTACCAAGCGTAAAATTAAAGTTTCTGACTCTGTTTTTAGTCTGATAACCATTAACATATTCACCGGCATAACTACCTGTAGCAGGGTTGTACGCACGGAATTCGTTAAGGTCATTAAGGTCTCCAAAATAAAGATTAGCTCTTGCTCCCACAGAAAGTTCCTGATTAATTTTATAGGAAACAGCAACCTGTGCCGCATTTAATGTTCCGCTACCTTTAAAGTTATTTTTATACATTGGAGTTCCGTCCGCAGCAAATTGTTCAGTTACGATATCGTAGCTTTTAGAACTGTATGGCTGATAAGAGATCCCCATTTTCACTTTTGGAGATAGTGGAAATGCAAGAGAAATATTAGAAAGATACGTAGAATGCTTTGTAGATTTCATATCGTTATAGTTCGATTTGAAATAATTGTTTTCATTGGTAGCTTCCAGTCTGATACTCGTAAGTTCGAAATTGGCGTTGTTTGCCGGGTTGGCAAAATTAAAACTACTGGTGAAATCACTTATAAAAGCAGTTGATATACCTCCCATAGAAGTAGTCTCGATCGTATTATCATATTTCACATCTCCAATTCCATAGGTTGCATAAGGTGAGTTGCTTAGACTCTGTGCATTCAGAAAATATCCAACTGATATGAATGATACTACAAAGATTTTTTTCATTCTTTATTTTTAACAATGCGCAAATATCTTAAATATTAATGAATTGTAAAAATTATATGTGGTTAAAGTTTGTTAAGGGCCTTTCTTTCAAAGAAAAATGCAAATTTTCACCCGTTAAAATATCAATTCTGTTATATAAAAAGGCTGTCCAATATAGAACAGCCTTAGTTTATGCAATATATTATTACTATTGTTTATTTTACCTGAAGCACAGATCGGCTGTGGCTAAAGCTTTCAAAGCTGAATTTCCCATGGTATTTTCCCATTCCTGAAGTTCCCACACCTCCAAAAGGTAAATAATGCGAACCTACATGGATGATCGTACTGTTGATCTCTGCATCTCCGCTTGTGGTATGATGTAAAACGTTATCAGCAAATTCCTGGTTTTCTGTGAAAACATAGAGTGCCAATGGTTTCGGGCGGTTGTTTATTTCTTCCAGAGCCTCATTAATATCATTATAGGTCATTATAGGAAGTATTGGACCGAAGATTTCCTGCTGCATTACCTGATCGTTCCAGGTGATATTATCCATTAAAGTAGCTTCAAAATGACGGGTTTCCAGATCATAGCTTCCTCCGTAAATTACTTTTTCAGGTGCTGCTTCCAGATAACCTGCCAGATGTTTTATCTGATTCTGGCTTACAATTTTCCCGATTTTTCCTAATGACTGACCTTCGTAAGCAGTATTTAAATGAGCTTTAAATTTCTTAATGAATGCATCCTTTACAGATTCGTGGATATAAATATAGTCCGGAGCAACGCACGTTTGACCGCAATTGATCCATTTCCCATAAGATATTCTTGCTACAGCCTTATCTAGATCCGCATCTTGATGAACAATCGTTGGTGATTTTCCTCCAAGCTCCAGTGCAAGAGGAATTAATTGTTCCGCGGCTGCTTTCATCACAATTTTTCCAACGTTCGGACTTCCGGTAAAGAAAATATAATCAAAAGGAAGGCTTAATAACAAGGTATTCTCTTCAATCGCTCCCTGAATAACTGCCACATAAGATTCATCGAAAGATTCTTTTACAATGTTTTCAAGAACCTGGGCCACATGAGGCGTATTTTCAGAAGGTTTCAGAATCGCTGTATTTCCGGCAATCAAAGCTCCGATAAGCGGACTGAATGTAAGCTGAACAGGATAGTTGAAAGGACCAATAATGTAGGTAACACCATAAGGTTCGTACATTATTTTGCTTATC
This sequence comes from Chryseobacterium indologenes, assembly GCF_018362995.1. Lineage (NCBI taxonomy): Bacteria > Pseudomonadati > Bacteroidota > Flavobacteriia > Flavobacteriales > Weeksellaceae > Chryseobacterium > Chryseobacterium indologenes. Next base: position 2,007,525 of record NZ_CP074372.1, on the reverse strand, counting down.
ACTTCAGCTCCTGACGGATGTGGTTTTGAAGGGACAGGAGTAGGTTTTGCCCATTCATCAATATTCTCCAGAAAATAATCCAGCTCACTAATGACAATTTGAATTTCCACATACTCAGCTTCCTTTCTGCTTTTCCCCAGATCAATAGATAAGGCTTCACAAAGATCATCTGTATGTTGTAAGAAAACTTCACGGAATTTTCTTAATTGTGCTTTTCTGAATTCAATATCTTTTGTCTGATTGGTTTTGAAAAAGGCTTTCTGTTGTTGAAATATTCCTTTGATTTTTTGTTCCAGGTTTGTATCCATTGGTGTATGATTTTTACTATTTGAAATGGTGTGAAATCGTAATGAATTTACGAAAAATTTTGTCCTACAAATTTATTGCATAAAATTAAATTGTGCAAAATTTAATTTTAAGTTTTATTCTAATCTTATTATTGATGTTTCCTATGATATGACAGGTATACTTTTGTTTTTTAAACTTTTATTTTGAACCATTAAGGTTATATTAAGGTGTTAAGAGTATTAAGTTAAGCTTCGCTTTAAGCTTTAAAATCAGAATGATTCATCTTAATTATACTTTATTTCTTCAATCCTTCTTAATGGTTTTAATTGCATTTTACATTTTAAGAAGACTTAATTTTATAAATTGAAATAAGATTTTTTATCTTTGAAACATGAATTGGGAGAACATCGCCGGACAGACAAATCTGAAAAAACTTCTTAGAGAAAGCATTGCTGAAAACAGAGTGAGCCATGCCCAACTTTTTGTAGGAAAAGAGGGATACGGAACACTTCCTATGGTTTTGGCGTATGCAAAAGAAATTTTAAATCGTGAAAATGAGCATGCTGCAGCGAAGGTAGAACATCTCAATCACCTGGATCTGCATTTCAGCTTTCCTGTTTTTACGGACAATAGAAATTCTTTAAGTAAGAATAAATTTGATGAATTCAGAGAAATGATCATGGCTTCTCCATATGCAAGCTATGATGACTGGACTGCTTTCTTAGAGTCGGAAAACAAGCAGCTGTTTATTTCCGCAGATGAAATTGATGACCAGAACCAGAAGTTTTCTTTGAAGAGTTTTGAAGGAGGAACCAAAATCCTTATTGTCTGGAGAGCAGATAAAATGAATACCGCGGCTTCAAACAAATTTTTGAAATTTTTAGAAGAGCCTCCTGCAAAAACAATTATCCTTCTTACGGCAGAAAGCACCAATGACATCCTTCCTACCATTCTTTCCAGAACACAGATTGTAGAAATCCCTAGACTACATGATGAAGATATTGAAAACTATCTCAAAAAGAACTTTTCTGTTTCAGATGAAAAAGTGAAAGAGATTGTTCATGAAGCGCAGGGAGACCTTAATGATGCGATAAAACTCCTCAATTCAGGAGATAAAACCAATGAATTTGAAAAACTCTTTGTACAATGGGTGAGAGATGCCTTTATGGTAAAAAAGAAACCAGAGTATTTGAGGAGTATCATTCTTTGGGCGAGAGAAATTGCGGGATGGAACAGGGAAAAACAGAAGAACTTCCTGAACTATTGTTCTGAGATCTTCAGACTGGCACTTCTTCAGAACTATCAATCCGAAAATCTGGTGTATAAAAAGATAGATGCAAACGGGTTCAACTGGGGAGGATTTTCAAAATTCATCAGTGGAGCCAATATTGAACCTATTTTGGAAGAAATCAATACAGCCGATCTGCATCTTACCAGAAACGGAAATCCTAAAATTGTATGGACCGATTTAGGTATAAAGCTATCAAGATATATTCACAAAAGCACATAAATGAAACTCCGGTATTGTTACCGGAGTTTTTGTTCATTTTAAGGTATTGCCGGAATTTCAAATAAAACAGGGAATTACTGAAGTTTTTTGTTGTATAAAAAGACTTTCTTATGAGTCTGGTATTAGATTATAGAAACCGTCTTTTCTTTACAATAAATTAAATCTATATTAAAAAATCAATCAATCGTTTGATTTGTGTTAAAACTTGTGTACATTTGCGCCCTGAAAAATGAACACTAACATGATTTCAAAAGAAGAAAATATATTATTCGCAGCCGAGAAGCTTTTTGCAGAGAAGGGATTCGAAGGAACTTCCACCCGCGAAATTGCAAAGGATGCGAATGTTAATATTTCTATGATCTCTTATTATTTTGGCTCAAAGGAAAAACTTTATGAGAAATTAGTAGAATACAGAATGAATGAAGGTCAGTTCTTTTCAAAAGATCTTTTGGGACGAACCGATATCAATGAATGGCAGAAAATTGAAAAAGTAATTGATCAGTTTTCTAACAAGATCCGTACTCAAAAATGCTTTTACAGGATTATGCAGAGAGAGCAGGTGTATACCAAGAACCCTCAGATTGTAGAATTTTTAAAGCAAACTAAAATGGGATTCCTTTCTATGTATTCACAAATATTGGAAAGCGGTCTTAAAAATGGAATTTTCACCAAAAATCCACCTATTTATCTCCTTCATTCCACGGTAAGCGGAACTTTATTTTATGCATTCAATGCAAAAGAAATGTATAAAGAGTTCCTGAATGAAACAGAAGATGAAGAAGCTTTTGATGAAAAATACTATACAGAACTTAATAAACATATTAAATACTTACTAAAAGACCTTTTAGGTTATGAAGAGAATAAATAACTCAGTGATTGCATTATCACTATTCGTAGGGATAGCAAATGCAAATGCTCAGGAGAAAAAAACACTTTCTCTTGACGAAGCTGTACAGTTGGGAATCCAGAACAGCAAGAATCTCAAGATCGATGCAGCCAAGATCGAAGAGGCTACAGCTGATCTTTTGGAAGCTAAAAACAGACAGTTGCCGGAATTAAAAGTATCAGGTAGCTATATGTACCTTCCGATAAAACCAAATGTAGACATCAAACTTCCGGGTGTTTCAGGAGCAGGAGGTCCCGAGGTACATCAGGTAGCTTATGGCTCAGCCAATCTTAGTGTTCCCATTTATAGTGGCGGAAGAATTAAATATGGTATCCAGTCTGCAAAATATTTGGTGGAAGCTTCAAAATTAAGTACTGAGAACGACAAAATTGCAATTGCTTATAATGTTGCCCAGGCTTATAACAACTTATTTAAAGCTAATCAGTCTATCAAAGTTTTTGAAGAAAACCTTGCCGCTTCTCAAAAAAGAGATGAGACTTTCCTTAAAATGGAAAATAATGGTTTGATTGCAAGAAACGACAGATTGAAGGCGAATCTTCAGACTTCAAATATCGAACTTCAGTTATTGGAAGCTAAGAATAACTATAATATTGCCAATATCAATATGGATCTTTTATTAGGTCTTCCTGAAACTACAGAACTGGCAGTAGATGAAAATTATATTGAGGAAGGTTCAGATGTGAAACCGGTTGACTTTTATGTTACTGAAGCCAGAGAGAACCGTAAAGATTTACAGGCCTTAGCACAACAGAGAAAAGCGGCAGAGTTGGGATCAAAAGCTGCAAAAGCTGAAAACCTTCCTTCTATCGCATTTACCGGAGGGTATGTAGCCGCAGATATTCCTAAGTTTCTTACCGTATACAATGCTATCAACGTAGGAATTGGAGTTTCTTATAACCTATCCAACCTGTGGAAAGAAAATTCTTCATTAAGACAGTCACAAGCGAGAGAAAAGCAATTGGCAGCTACGGATGAATTACTGAATGACAACATTAAACTTGACGTCAACAGAGAGTATCAGAATACAGACTATTCAAAAAAGAGAATTGCTGTTTTTGAAAAATCAGCTGAGCAGGCTAATGAAAATTACAGAATTACAAAAAATAAATACGACAACGGTCTTGCAACAATGACAGAATTATTGGATGCAGACGCGGCTCAGATTGCTGCGAACGTTGGAGTGATCAATGCTAAAGCAGATGCTGCCTTGGCATACAGAAAACTATTACAGACAACAGGAACTTTAACAATTAAATAATCAGATCGAAACCAAAATGGAAAATAATAATACACAGGCAGCTGAACCTAAAAAGAAAAAAAGTTTAGTTTTTCCTATCATTTTAGCGGCAGTAGTAATCGGGGGAGGAATCTATGGTTACAGAGCCTTTACGTACGGACAGTATCATGAAGAAACTGACGATGCTCAGATCTCTTCCAATATGGCACCGGTAATTTCTAAAATCTCAGGTTATGTAGCTCAGGTAAAAGTGAAAGACAACCAGTTTGTAAAGAAAGGAGATACGTTGGTGATTTTGGATAACAGAGATCAGAAAATGGCTCTTGACCAGGCTCAGGCAGCATTATCTACCGCTAAAAGTAATATTTCAAATGCAGAAGCTACCACAACAGCTACTTCAAAAAATATCGGATCTTCAGAAGCGGCAGTAGTAACAGCTAATGCTCAGATAGAAGCAGCAAAAGTAAATGTCTGGAAAACTTCTCAGGATTTGAAGAGATATGCTAATCTTGTAAAAGACCACTCTATTACAGAACAGCAATACGAGCAGGCTTTAGCCGCAAAACAATCTGCAGACAGACAATTACAGGTTTTAGTTGATCAGAGAAATCAAATTGCTCAGCAAACTCACATCGCTTCTTCTCAGACCGCAGCAAGCTCACAACAAATCAGTGTGGCAGGATCTGTGGCTAAGCAAAGAGAAGTAGATGTAGAAAATGCAAAACTGAATTTATCATACACGGTAATCCTTGCACCAGAAGACGGATACGTTGGAAAAGTACCTACACAGGCAGGGCAGTATCTGCAGGCGGGAGCACAGTTGTTTGCTTTGGTTAAAAACGACCAGAAATGGGTAGTGGCTAACTTTAAGGAAACACAGGTAGATAAAATGGTGGAAGGACAGAAAGTGAAAATTGAAATTGACGCTTTCCCTGATCAGGAATTTGAAGGAGTGGTAAGCTCATTCTCTCCGGCTACAGGTGCTACGTTCTCTATTCTTCCTCCGGATAATGCGAGTGGTAACTTCGTAAAAGTAGTTCAGAGACTTCCTGTAAAAATCGATTTTGTAAATCTGGATAAGAACATTGCCAAAAGATTAAGAACAGGAATGAACGTGAAGGCAGAAGTTGCTTTGAAATAGTATTTATGTACTTACGTAAAATGTATTCATGATGAATTGAAAATCATTAATACATCCTACATTTTACATTAATACAAATATTCGAATAAAAATTATGCAAGATTCATTAGTAGAATATGGAGCGCGTAGAGTAATCATTACGATTACGGCTATCCTTTGTGCCCTTCTTGAAATTGTAGATTCCACGATTGTCAATGTTGCCTTGAATGAAATGAAGGGGAATCTTGGATCTACACTTTCTGAAGTGGGATGGGTAATTACAGCTTATGCTATTGGTAACGTAATTATCGTACCAATGACGAGCTGGCTTTCCCAGCAGTTTGGGCGTAGAAATTACTTTGCGGCATCCATCATTATATTTACCATATTTTCATTTTTATGTGGAAATGCGACCAATATCTGGGAACTTGTGTTCTTCAGATTGATGCAGGGAATCGGTGGGGGAGCCTTATTGGTAACTTCACAAACGATCATTACGGAATCTTATCCGATTGAAAAAAGAAGTATGGCTCAGGCTATTTATGGTCTGGGAGTAATCATCGGTCCTACATTAGGTCCGCCTCTTGGAGGGTATATCGTTGATAACTTCAGCTGGCCGTATATTTTCTATATTAATATTCCGATTGGAATTGCGGCAACCTTAATGACACTGCAGTTTGTAAGAAGTCCAAAATATGCTGAGAAACGTAAAGTCTCGGATGTTGACTGGATTGGGATTGGATTATTAGCAGTAACAGTTGGTTCATTACAATTCATTCTTGAGAGAGGTCATGAAGAAGACTGGTTTGCCAGTGGAATGATTGTAGCGTTTACAGTAGCTGCTGTTTTAGGATTTATATTATTCCTTTGGAGGGAACTTACCTTTAAATATCCGATCGTTGAACTCAGGGTACTTAAGAATAGCAATCTAAGGATCGGGACAATGATGTCATTCGTGCTTGGATTTGGACTTTATGGTTCTACGTTCATCGTTCCTCTTTATACTCAGAGTATTTTAGGATGGACGGCCCTTCAGTCGGGAGCTTTGATGATTCCGGCAGCGTTAACCACAGCCTTTATGATGCCTATTATTGGTAGACTTTTGGCAAAAGGAGCAAAACAGCAGATCCTGGTTTCTTTAGGATTGTTCATCTTCTTTGTCTATAGTTTCTGGGGATATAAAATTCTGACACCGGATACCAGTAAAGATGCATTTTTCTGGATGCTGATTGTAAGAGGAGCAGGTTTGGGACTACTGTTTATTCCAATCACCTCTTTGTCTTTAAGTACTCTGAAAGGGCAGGAGATTGGTCAGGGAGCAGCCTTTACCGGGATGATGAGACAGCTTGGAGGATCTTTCGGGATTGCAGCAATTACAACTTTTATTGCCAATGCAGGTCAGAAATACAGGAATAATCTGATTTCTCATCTTGACGAAAACAGTTTTGATGTCCAGCAAAGACTGGCAGCCCTTAAAGCAAATTTTATTGCCAAAGGAATGACACCTGATGCAGCAATGAATGCCGCTTATAAAATGCTTGATTTATCAGTCACCAAACAGGCCACAGTACTCTCTTATATGGATGTATTTCTTTATCTCGGAGTAATATTCCTGATATGTATTCCGTTTATCTTACTCGTAAAAGAAAGAAAAAGCAAAGAAAAAATAGATTTGAGTGAAGCCATGCACTAAATTTTAATTAAAAACCTTCGAAAATATCGAAGGTTTTTTTTGTTTATTTCTTGCGTAAAATAATATCAGCCAATAACTTTCAGTTTTAATTATGTTAAACAAAAAATAATATCACTTATTGGAGAGTTTAATTATTTTTTCTAGCTTTACACCAACAAATGAAAAAATATGAATAGATTCCCTGATCCCTCAAGCCCTTTTCAAAAAGGTGTTTCCCTAAAAGAGTTCCGGATTTTTGTCTGAATAACAGTTTTAATATCAACTGATCAAATGCTGTCTTTTTACTTTGTTTTTATATTCAATAAAGACAATGTTCTTATTTCTGAAAGCTTATGAAATACAGGCTTTCGTTTCAATAATTAACTAACCATGATCTCAATATCCTTACAAAATATTAAATATGAATCAAATACAACTGCCGGAAACCTATCTGGCATTATCAGATTTCAGAAAGCATGATATCTTTCTTCCTGAAATGAATCAGGCTCAGATTATCTCAGATTTTTTTCCCGGAACCTTTACAGAACTTACCCAGCGTCTGTCTGATATTACAGGAGCCTTTTACGGCGGAATGCTCAAGCAGATTGGCCGACTTTACGGAACCGAAGCTATTGAGCAGCTTTCCAGTACTTTCATGTATGATCTCGGATCCAGAATGACACTGAGAAATCTTGAAACAAAACCTAACCTGCAGCCTGGTATTCCGGCTGTAGCCAAAATACTCATAGGAGCAATTTTTACATCCAGTCCCGAATATAATTTTGAATTTAAAGAATTAAATGACTACAAATGTGAACTGCTGATCAAAGGAGTAGACCGTTACCATAAGATCACGCAGAGCCTGCAGATCGCGGGTCTGCTGAAATGGCCAGTCATAAAACCTTTTTTACAGGGAGTTTGCGATACTATGGGACTGGATGTTTTATTGGAAATAAAAGTATTGAAACTTGATCCGGACAGCACATGCAGCTATCATATCATTGTCTCAGAAAAATAGAGCTGAAAATAGAAAATAATAATTTCAAATATCAATAGGAGCGGACTTTAGTCCGCTTTTTCTATTATAAATCAAGGATTGGCTTTAGCCAAAACATAAAACCCGCACCCCGAATCCCGCACCTTAAATTTTATTCTACTTAATTTTCTCTATCCACTCAATCCCACTCACATCAATCAGTTTCAGCGCATGAATTTCACTTTTCTGAAGAATATCACCAATATTCAAAGTTATATCAGCCTTTGCTCCCAAAGGAATGATCAAGCTGTGCTTTCCGGGTTTTACTTTCGTAACATAATGATTCCGTATATTTTCTTTAGACAATCCGGAAAGTTCTTGATGATCCAGTGCTTTTAAAATATTCCCGTTTCTGTCCAGAATATGGATACCTATCAGAAAAGAACCATAGACATCGGCCCCTTCCGTTCTGTATACTTCAAATTTTAAATCCGAATTATTATGGGAAATATTGGAAATTTCCAGTTTCGGTTTTACCGATTTATTATGCAAAGTTCCCCATACCCCTCCATGGAAATATTGATTGGTAAAAAGAGTCAAACCAAATATGATAAGCGATCCTGTCAATACAAGAACTTTTGTTTGCTTGACTGGAAAATTCCCTGATCCCAGCCACTGAAACCATCTTTTTTGAGTGAAGCTTTTGTTATTCTTTATGAAGTAATAATCCAGTGAGTAAGGACCACTTCCTGTAAGAAACAGTACAAATCCGCCAGCGACTCCTAAAACTCCTATCTGCCATTCATCAAGGCAGGTTGTACCCAGCCAGCCGGAACCCAATAGAATCCCGAGAGCAAGACTAAAGATTCCCATACTCATTAAACGGGTAAATAATCCGAGAATAATGAATAATCCCACAATAGCTTCAATAATAGTAAAAATCATCATGGATTGCTGTAAGGCATCAGGATGGGTAACCAGATATTCAATAATAGGTTTTATGCCGAGTGCATTCGGTAAAAAGTGATTGAATTTTTCACCGATATATCCCTGTTCGTCGGGAATAAGCTTGTTTTCTAGGATAAGTCTGCGCCAGAAAGCTGAAAAATAAGTCCATCCGATCACCATGCGGAGGGATAAAGTATATAATCCGGCCAGGTCCGAAGACTGGCTGTTTAAGGTATGTTTCATTGAAATTAATATTGTATTGTAAAAAACTGATTTTTAATTGGTTTTAAAAAGTTTAAACCAGATTAAGCTTCAGTCTTTTAAACAAAATATATTTCGGTGGGCTGTTTCCTGTGGAATGCCCTGAGTATTTATTGAAAACAATCTTCTCCTCAGCAGAATTGCCTGCAGTGAAATAAAAGTTGGAAAAAGAATCCTTGTATTGCCCCTTAATTTTAGCTTTTGATACCGAAACTCCTGTCGGGGCAGATGCCGTATCACAGCTGGAAGAAAGAGATGAAATGATCTTTACCTTATTCAATCCGCTGATGTACTGAATGTCAAAAATATCAAGAACATTTCTTTTTACAGAACACGGAGATAATGAAAACACCAAAACAAGCATCGTAATGACAGCTTTGTAGGTTTTCATATGGAGTCCTGAATGGAGCATAGTTACAAAACTACACTTTATTTCAATGTAAGTTTAATAAATTGTAAAAAATCGTCCTGCTGGTCTACAAATAAATAATGGGAACAATTGTCGATAAGTCTGAAATTTTTCTTCCCGATGATATTTTTAAGATCATTCAGCTGCTTTTCTGAAAATATCCCGTCGTTCTTACCATATACCGCAAAGATGGGAATTCCTTTTTTTCGGATGTCTTTTAAAACGAAAGTATTATCCAAATTATTCAGAGGTTCATTTTTATAGAATTTAAGGGGTGAATCAGAATTTCTGATGTTGTTTCTATAAAATTCACCTGTTTTGTATTCGTTTCTCAGCATTTCACTTTGGGGAGTAGGATTGGGCATATCGAAGAAATTGAGCTTACCGGCCATTTCATAACATCTTTTTCGATAGGCTGCAGAATTTTTATCCAGATTTTCTATTTCTGAAATTTCTTTGAGTTGGAAAGAATCATTTTTGAAATGTTCTTTTGCCTGTTTTAGGATATGATCATAGGTTTCCTGCTGCGTAAATAAAGCTCCGGCAAGAGTCAGCGAATTTACTTTTTCAGGAAATTGTGAAGTGAATAATGTCCCGATAATTCCACCAAAACTATGGGCAAGAATATTTGCTTTTGAGATATGATAAGTGGTGTAAATTTCTTTTAAATCCTCAAAACTTTCTTTAAAAGTCATGTCAGCATTTTCATCTTTTGAACGACCTTCACCGCGTCTGTCATAAACGATTACATAAAGTCCTTGATCAGCCAGTTTTTGGGCTGTAGTTCCTTCAAATAAAGTAGCATTTCCGCTCGGACCTCCATGAATAAAAATAAAGGGAACATTTTTTGGATTTCCATAGGCTTTAGAATATAGATTCTGTGCATTTAAAATAATGGAACTTACAATAAAGATAATGGTGAACAATGATTTCATGATGGTTATTTTGAGCCCTCAAAACTACTGAATATTCTCTGAGCAGAAGATAAAATGATGGAATTATGATTAAATTGAAAATAAAAAACACTACTGACGGACAGTTGTCACAATCCTGATTTATCTTTACAAATCGGAAGTTTTATATAGAAACAGAAAATATATTGTAATGAGTTATTGTTTAGCAATAGAAGGCATGCAGCCTGAAAGCAGAAAAGAACTGCACAAAAATTACCATGACAACTATTATGGATTTCCTATTCATGATGATAATGAATTGTTTGGAAGGCTGATTCTGGAAATCAATCAGGCAGGCTTAAGCTGGGAAACCGTTCTGAAAAAAGAAGACAGTTTCAGAAAAGCATATGATCATTTTGATATCCAGAAAATAGCAGCTTATACAGAAGAAGACCGCGAAAGACTGCTGAATGATCCGGGAATTATCCGGAATAAACTGAAAGTGAATGCAGCTATCGAGAATGCAAAAACAATCATAGAATTGCAGAAAGAATTTGGTTCCTTTGAAAAGTGGTTGGAACATCATCACCCTAAAACATTGCAGGAATGGATGAAGTTATTCAAAAAAACGTTCAAATTTACAGGAGGAGAGATTGTCAATGAATTTCTTATGAGTACCGGATATCTGAAAGGAGCCCATCATGAAACCTGCCCGATACACTCGAAAGTTTTAGCTCAAAAACCTTTGTGGAAAGAAGATTTGAATAAATAATAAATTTAGATTCCTACGGAATGACAAGTAGAGGTGTTTGATAGTATTTACGCACTCTGTCATTCCGTAGGAATCTAAGTCATCAGTCATTCTTTGAAGCTTTTTCTATCAGTTCTTTATGCTCAATTCCCCATTTTTCAAACTCCAGGATAATGGGTTTTAGCTTATACCCGATTTCTGTAAGTTCATATTCTACCCGTGGCGGAACTTCGGCATATACAGTTCTGCTAATGATCTTGTCCTCTTCCAGTCTGCGAAGCTGAAGTGTAAGCATTCGTTCAGTGATATTCTGCAGGCGTTTTCTCAATTCCCCGAATCTCATTTTTCCATTGATCAGATAACAGCAGATGGCCAATGCCCATTGTCCTCCGATAATATTGGAGGCATAGATTTCCGGACACTCATCAGCAAGTGCTTTCTTGTTGGCAAAATTCGTTGAAGTTTCCTTTATTTTAGTCATTACTTACATTTTTTATAGTACCATACAATGGGTGGCTAATGTACGAAATGTAAGTTACGTATCGTAATTTTGTATCAGAAATTTAAACATAATGAAGACTTTAGTAATTGTTACCCACCCTGATATAGAAAAATCAGCGATTAATAAGAAATGGATTGATGAATTGAGAAAATATCCTGAAAAATATACGGTTCATCAATTATATGAAGCTTATCCCGATGGAAAAATCAATGTGGCACAGGAACAAAAAATGATGGAATCTTACGGTAAGATTGTATTTCAGTTTCCTTTTTACTGGTTCAGCAGTCCGCCGCTTTTAAAACAGTGGCTGGATGAGGTAGTTTTGTATGGCTGGGCATATGGAAGCAACAGCGGTTTCAAACTGGCCGGAAAGAAAATGTCATTGGCTGTTACCGCAGGAATTGATGAAGAAGGGTATAGCGCATCCGGAGAGTATAAATATACCATGAAGGAACTTTTCAGACCTTATGAACTGACTTTTGATTATATAAAAGCAGACTACAAAGAACCTTTCGTTTATTACGGAATTGAAAGAGATTCTTCTGATGAATGGATCAACAGAAGTGTTCCGATGTATCTGGAGTTTCTGGATAATTTATAGAATTATTAGGAATCTATTTTGATATTTTAGTAAAATAGATTCCTATTCCTAAGATGGTTAAAAATATTCCTATCATTAAAAACGGAAGCCATAGTACAAAAGAAATTTCACTTAGTTTGATGATGATTTCAGGATAATCTCCTCTTGCTGTAAATAATCCAACAGACGTAAAAAACATTATAATAGATAGAACAAACATTGATAATCCGATAAAAAATAGGTACTTGTAAATTGATTTCATTTTCTATTTATTTAAAACCCGATTAATCCTTTTCTCTGCTTCTTCTTTTGAAATTCCATTATAAAAATCATATACAAACGGATGGTCATAACTTTGGTGAGGATAGACAAAAGGGCGACCGATAGAATTATTTACCACCACAGTTGTAGGAACACTTTCCTCAAACTCATAATCGGGAAGATAGGTAGAAAGCCAGCCGAAATATTCAGCTTCAAATTCCTTATTATCATAATTTTCAACATATTCATTGAAATTCTTTTCACTCAGTGAAACCCAGATTCCGTAATCCAGATCTCTGCAGTCATCGGTGACTTCCTGTACAAGAACAGTACGGATAAATCTATGGGTATCTTCTTCCTCTTTTACAACGCAAAGGTCTGAACTGAGTTCAGCATTCTTTACTTCTTCTTCAGATAAGCAGGAATAGAAATAAGGGTATGTATAAGCTATTGCCGGCCAGTCTTCTTTTTCTTCTCCACAGCATCGACAGATGTATTTTGTCATCGTATATTTATTTATAATGTTGATTCTAATTTAAAGCAAAATCCTTATCCCACCGTAGGCGTATCCTCTTCTTTCAGTATTTTCTTCTCTTTCATCGTAAGCATCATTCTTTCATATTTGTACTTTTCCCAGTCGAATCCGTTGAGAAAATCTAGGGCAGCCTGGAAACCTCTGTTGAAAAGCTCCTCCTTTTCTTCTCTTTTCATAAAGAAATTCAACCAGCTGCTCGTACCGCAGTTGACACTTTGTATACTGTATAAACGGTAAAAAGTATGTTTGGTAAGGAAGGTTTTGTCATTAAAACCTTTCAATGTACTGATGATATTTCCGGCATAGCTGAAGGGTGTTTTAAGGATTTCCGCACTGGTTTTCCCTCTTTCCGAAAGAATAGCAGAATCACTTGTCAGCTGTACTCCGAAAAGTGGCATTCTCGGATAAAAAACTTCATCAGCATGAAACAGATCAATAGGGAAATTGGAAATACTGCCTCCATCAATGAAAACCCCGGCAGGGTTGATGTCTTCCGGCTTGGTATTCATCCAATATCTCCAGGCATACTTTACGGAACTATCGTCTTTATCGATTTGTTTCTGAAAAGGTTCAAAGAAAAAAGGGACAGCCATAGATGCTCTTACAAACTCAGCCGGACTGATGTGTTTCAGTTCCTCTTCGGACCAGTAGAGATTGGCCATCGTAGGAAGTTCCACCTTAATTTTTGCATTGATATCGGTGGTAATGACAACATATTCAGATTTGAGAAGGTAAAATGGATTGTTTTTATAATAATCATTATTGAGGGCGCTTTCATAGAAAATTCTATATCGGGTCTGGTCAATATGTTCCTTATTTTTTATTTTAATCTTTTCGATACTTTGCAGAGTCATGGTGTAATATTCCTGACCATTTCCATACCGGTAGTTAAGGTTCAGATCCCGTTCTTTCTGAATAAATTTTTCGTTGAGGTTGGCCACCGTTTTTATTCCAAATTGATCCAGTGCATTTTGCATCGTGTTCTGAAAAGCATTTCCGGGATTGAGACCGCTGTTTTCCTTTCTGAAATTATGATACAGCTTTTGAATGCAGAAAAAGAGAATGACCGCGGGAATCAGAGGAATCAAAAACATCAGCTTGGCATTCAGTATAGTAGTTGAAGAAGCTAAAAAAGGAATACTGATCAGGATAATGAACAGGATCGCAGCAATAATGGCATTGATCTTAAAAAAATCCTTATTGTTAAGCATTGCATGGAGCGTTGTTTTCACATAGGTTTTTCCATCCATAAAATCGGAAAAATCCCAGCTGAAAAGGATATCTTTGATAAGTTCACTTTTGGACTCTTCTTTGGTTTTGCAGGCTGCAATGAGCATCGTATTAATGGCTCCGGCACTCGTTCCTGCTACTTTCAGAAAACGTATTCCGAATATTTCCAATCCGTAAAGATAGCCTACCAATGCACTTCCCCAGACACCACCCCCTTCCTGTACAAACTCTATGTACTGATTGCCGGACTGATCCAGGAGATCGGAGAATTCTTTAGCCGATATATTCTCATGCAAAGCGGCCAGTTTATCTTTGGAAGCCTGCGAAAGAGAAGAATCTTCCAGAATCTTGTTGAGATTTTCAGTGGTCATGATATTTTGTTTTGATGGTGTTTGGGTTAAAGACAAAAATTAATCACCATTGTCTTCGTCTCACATAAATAAAAGTACTGATCACAACCGTTGCCATCGCCCCAAGCGTTATAAAATAACCGTATTTATGATGAAGCTCAGGCATATTATCGAAGTTCATGCCATAAACCCCGGCAATAAAGGTGATGGGTAAAAAGTAAACAGAATAGATAGCGAGAACTTTCATCACTTGGTTGGCCTTTTGATCCGAAAGTGCCAGGAACATAGAAATAAGGTTGGTAATCTGGATATTCAGATGATCAAAATCCGCCACAACATCTTTATGCTTATCTTTCAAATCAACAAACTCAGAGTCCTGTAAATTCAATAATTTAAATTTATCAATGGCATCTGTAGAAATCACCAGTACCCGTGAATTTAATCCTGATTTTCGTTTCAGTTTATAAAGACGGCGGATCTGGCTGGTATGATTGGTGTTTTTAAGGAAAATCTCATTCTCTATATTGTCCATAGTCTCGAACAGGCTTAAAGATTCATCATCAAAACTTTTCATGATCAATATTGCAATCATCAGCGTGATCTGCTGAGGATTAAGGTCTTCCTGAATCAAAGAGACTTTTTTCTTGACTTCCGTTATACTTCTGGTTTTCATCCTGTGGATGGTGATAATGGTATTTTCCACCAGAAAAATTCCAATCTTGGTGCTGATATCACTGATGGTGTTCAGATTCTTTCTTTCCAGCTCTGTACTTTCACGAAGGAGAAAGAACTTGACATTCCCGTCTTCTTCATATTTGGGAAGGTGGTTGGGATCCATGGTATCTTCCAGCAGAAGATTATTGATTTCATATCTTTCATGAAGAAATTTCAGGTCTTCTGCAGTAGGAGCCTCTACATCTACCCATTCGCACTGGGAGGTTCTGTATATCGTATCAATTGGCATAAAGTAAAAATACTAATATTTTGAAAAACTATGTGTTAAATAAGTTTTATCTTTGCCAAAATTAAAAAACTATATGATTAAAAGTACAATAAAAGGTGTGGGATTTTATGTTCCAGATAACGTTGTTACAAATGATGATTTAGCAAAACTGATGACCACTAATGATGAATGGATTACAGAAAGAACGGGTATCAAGGAACGAAGACATAGAAAAAACAGGAATGACGCTCAGGAAACTACGGCTTATCTAGCATTTAAGGCCTCAGAAAAAGCTATTCAGAATGCTGGTCTTACCTCAAAAGATATTGATTTTATTGTTTTTGCAACCCTTTCTCCGGATTACTATTTTCCTGGAAGTGGAGTATTGCTTCAGGACATGCTTGGATGTGATACAATTGGAGCATTGGACGTGAGAAATCAATGTTCCGGATTTGTATATTCTATGAGTGTTGCGAATGCATTTATTAAATCAGGCACTTACAAAAATATTCTTGTGGTAGGAGCTGAAGTTCATTCTTTCGGCTTAGATTTTTCTGATGAAGGAAGAGGAGTTTCTGTTATTTTCGGAGATGGAGCAGGAGCAGTGGTACTTTCAGCTACCGAAGATGAAAATGCAGGAGATATTTTAGCTGTGAATATGCATTCTGAAGGTAAATATGCAGACGAACTTTGTACTCAGTTCCCGGGTTCAAAATTCGGATGGAGTGACAGAATGAGAAAAGAGCCTGAAAATGTAACCAATAAAGAAGTATATCCAATCATGAACGGTAACTTCGTATTCAAACATGCCGTAACAAGATTTCCTGAAACAATGATGGAAGCTTTGAACAAAGCAGGAAAAACAGTTCAAGATCTTGATATGTTTATTCCACACCAGGCGAACCTTAGAATTGCTCAGTTTGTACAGGAAAAATTTGGTTTACCGAACGAAAAAGTATTTAACAATATTCAGAAATACGGAAACACAACCGCTGCTTCTATTCCTATTGCTTTAAGTGAAGCGATTGAACAAGGGAAAATCAAAAGAGGAGATTTGGTCCTTCTTTCAGCTTTCGGAAGCGGATTTACATGGGGAAGTGTTCTGTTTGAATACTAAGAGAAGACAATAATTGCTTATTTTCACTATATCACAACTGGAGACGTGAAAATTCCCATCCTTTGGAGGGGTGGCGAAAATTCAAAGAATTTTTGACGGGGTGGTTGTCAGCATCTACTCATTAAACAACATAAAAAAGACCGCAGAACTTCAGTTCTGCGGTCTTTATTTTATGGTATTCCTAATTAAAGGCTTTTCAATAATTTTTCAGTGTCAGTAGAATCCTGTCCTGTGCTTTTTGCCAGTTCAATAGACTTTTCAGCCCATGTTTTTGCATTTTTCTTATCGCCAACCTTATTGTAAAGATTCGCTAAAGTATCGGTATTGGCAAAATTCTGGTCTTTCTTTACAGATTCCTGTGCCCACGCAATTGCTTTTTCCAGAGAAGTCTTATTGCTTACATTTTCAAAGAAGTTCCATGCAAGAGAATTCAGCTCTTCAGAACCTGCTGCAGAATAGTCCTTGTACAAATCAAGGATCAGTTTTTCATACTCAGGAATATCCTTATTCTTTAAAGCTCTGTTGGCTTTCATTCTTTTTAAAATCTTGTCAGCTTCCTCTTTGCTTAAAAATTTCTGAGTTTCAGACATGAAATAGTTATCGTCCCATTTTTTGGTCTCTGCGTTATATGCTTTTTTGGAGATGGTATTCAGCTTGATGTTTTTGTCAAACTTTTCATACTTATCTTCCGGAAAGAATTTAACGATATCTGCTTTTTTATCCTGAAAAATCTTGTACAAAGGGCTGTCTATAGTTTGAACCCCTGAAAGAAGCATTTGAACATCTTCCTGATCCAAAGTTGGTTTCTGCTGGAAATAACGGTTAAGTACTTTACCGGCAAACTCAGCATCGTTATAAATGGTAAGCCCTGCAAGATTCTTTAAGAACTCAGGGTCTTTTTCTCCTTTCTCAAACTGCTGCTTCAAAGAAGTTAATCTTTTGTTCGGATCTTCAGCATCTTTGGCAAACTGGATAAAGTCTTTCTCTTCAACATAGCCTAAAGTTCTGTGTACCGCTTCACCGTTTCCGTCAATAAACAGATAAGTAGGGAATGCTTTTACATTATATTTTTTAGCCAACTCAATTCCTTCACCCTTTTCCATATCAATTTTAGCATTGATGAAGTGAGAATTATAGTAGTCACCCACAGACTGAAGCGGGAAGATATTTTTTACCATTAGTTTACAAGGTCCACACCATGAAGCATATGCATCTATAAAGACCAGTTTGTTTTCTTTTTTTGCTTTGGCAAGGATAGAGGCAAAATTGCTGTCTTCAAATTTAATTCCCTGTGCCCATGCAAGAACTCCTATAAAGATTGAGGAAAGTATTGCTATTTTTTTCATAAAAACTTTTTATTCCCTGCAAATGTAATAAATATGATGACACATGAGCCGTTCACATTGAAAATAATTATAAAGGAACTTTAGTTTTAAAACATACATCGGTTTATATGAAGGAAAATCATTTATTATTTGGGTCTAATTATTAAAATTAATGTAAAACACTGTTTTAAGTTAAATGATTAAATTTCAATATAATATTTTAATAAAAAATAAAATATCACTAGTTTTGTAAAAAACAAAAAGACACCCGTGAAAATAATGATGAATTATTATAAAATAAAAATAATAATTTGTTTTTGTATGTCTAAGAATCTCCTGAAATTTTTGTTTTTGCTGGCAACAGCAGTCCCCATATTCGCTCAGAAAAAAAACAGCTTTGACCTTATCTGTGAAAGAACCTCTTCTGTTACGGCGCATAAGGATTTACCAAAGGCGATCAAGACAGCAGATTCTCTTTATATGTTGGCACAGAAGCCTTCAGAGAAAATACAATGTCTTATCCTTTCTTCAGAACTTTATCATCATGCCGGTGAGCTTAAAAAAGCTATTTGTTATAGTGAAAATGCATATTCGGTGATCAATCAGATTAACGACCCTGAACGGATGGCTGTTGTCACCAGATTACTTGCCAGACAATATAGACAGGTAGGGTTATACGAAAGATCTAAAAAATACATTATAAAAGGGCTGGAAGCTTCTGGCAGGATCACTGATTTTCAAAAAAGCAATGAAGCGGCAGGGCTTCTGAATCAGGAAATGGCTTTCTATGAAATGGAGCTGGGTAATTATTCCAATGCCATACGATTCATAGAATCTTCCCTGAAATATTTTGAAAGAATAAACAGCCGTAACGAAAACAGAACAGCTGCTGCCTCTTATCAGCTGCTGGGTGATGTTTATTTCAAACTTAATGACTATCCGGTTTCAGAAAATTATTACAGAAAAGCTGAAAGCCTGCTTAAGGTCAGGAGCTGTACACTTGGATTGGTTTATAATGGTCTGGGAGGAATTCGCCTGAAGCAGAAAAACTGGAAAGATGCCGAACTATACCTGAAAAAAGCAGAAAAAATAGCAGATACTTCCCGAAGTCTTAAGCTGAAAAAAGCAGTATACTCTAATATCAATGATTATTACGAAGGGACCGGGGATAATTTTAAAGCCTCTTTATATGCTGTAAAATATGTACGTGCCTATGATAGCATTGAAGCCCGCAATCAAAGCTTCACAATGAAAGAAGAAGAGATTCCAAAAGGGAAGACCAGCAAAAAGAACGGACATATGAATCTGGTGAAAAATGCTACCATTATTGTCCTGTTTACTTTACTGATTGGGTTACTTGTTTTCTTCAGAACAAAGCAGAAAAAACAACGTTCAAAGTTCAGAAATATCATAAGAGCCCAGTTGAATATGATCAGCAGCAGGAGCAATCATCCTTTAAAACAACCTCATGATTCTGAATTTTCCAATATATCTGTGGAAGAAATTGATGAAAAAGATTCTGAGACAGACCGAAGACGAAATGATTCTCTGATGACTTCCGAAACGGAATCAAAGCTGCTTGAACTTCTTGAAGATTTTGAGAAAGGTGATCTCTATAACAATAAAGGGATGTCTCTTTCTTTCCTTGCAGGTGAATTGAATACCAATACAAAGTATCTGTCTTATGTAATCAATCAGCATAAGAGTGCTGATTTTAAATCGTACATTAACCGTTTGAGAATCAAATATATTGTGGATAAACTGATCAATGATGAGAAGTACAGACAATATAAAATAAGCATCCTTGCGGATGAGTGCGGCTTCTCTTCGCACAGTAAATTTGCTGCAGTTTTCAAAGCAGTCACAGATTATTCTCCATCGGCCTATATCAAATATCTTGATGCTGAAAATCAATCAGATAAAAATATCCATTTTCCTGAAAATGATTAAAAAGAGGGAGATTTTTAAATTCTATCTTGCCATTTTCGCGAAAATGAACAACCTATTATTTTACAGAAACGCTTTGCTATCCTATCTTTGCGCTAGTTCGAGGGACATGAACACCATTATACTACAGCTTATCTCTTTTAATTTTTGAAGAAATATCTTTTTCTGAAATTAAGATACATCGTAAGATCATCATCCCCGGCTGAAAACTAAGCCATGAAAATTACTATATAGAACAAGTGTATATTTCATTATTGAGACATCACAATTCCCATTTTATTTTCAAAGGAAGTATTCTGTTCAGAATATAAACCATAACTCATAATCGGGGTTGATTGCCCGGTTTTTTTTCAGTCAAGTTTTTTTAAGTGCAAATCCACAGAAGTCTGTGGATTTGTGATTTTATTTAACCTTTGTACTGTCGGGTTTTGTTTTTGAAGTATCGGCAGCTGCCGGAGCGGGTATCGAATTGGCTACAGCAGAGTCTCCCATTCTGTTTCTTAAAGAATCCTTATTGTGGGCGTCTTTGTATTCCTCTCTTTTTTCTTTATTCTGAGCACAACTTCCAAGGAAAAGAAGTCCAAGAACTGCTCCTATCCAGAATTTTTTCATAGGGGTATATTTTAATGTTTGGTATTAATCAAATATAAAGATAAAAGATAAAAGATAAAAGATAAAAGATAAAAGATAAAAGATAAAAGATAAAAGATAAAAGATAAAAGATAAAAGATAAAAGATCTTGTCATTAAAATTCAATAGGGCTGGGTTTTAACCCAGCTAACCATAAATCTTACATCCATTGGCTTTAGCCAAAACCTAAATAATAGTCTTTTAAGGCTAAAACTTCATGATAAACCCAACATTTCCGGTTATTCAATAAAAAAATCTGCAGCGCTTTCATCTGCAGATTTTCCATTTTAAATTGAACGTGTATCAATACTATTTGACAGGAGACATCACCGCAGAATCCTTTTTGATCTTGATACTGTCAGGATTTGTCATTTTTGTAGTCGTTGTATCAGTTGTGGTAGGCGGTATGCTTTTTTGTGCATTATCTACTGTCGCTGAATCACGGCTGCTTGATGACATTGTCGATTCTTTGGTTCCACAGCTCACTGCAAATATTCCTATTCCGACGGCTGTTAGCAATAACTTTTTCATACTATTTTATTTTGGGGTGTATACGTATTGAAAATCAACAATTATTCCTAAGAGGGTAGGGGAAATCGTAAAATATAGGTAAAGTTTGTTAAAAGATGTTAGGTAACGGGTAGCAGGTAACGGATTGTAGGGATTAGAAGTTACAGTATGTGAGAGTAGGAGGGTTAGAGAGTTTGGGGGAGAATATTGAGTATTGAAGGAGTAAAAGTGTATTTATAGATACTAGTAACTTTAAACCTTAAACCTTAAACCTTAAACCTTAAACCTTGAACGTTGAACTCTGAATCCTCGCACCCCGTCTCTCACCACAAAAAAGCCCCGAAACCGAAATTCCGAGGCTGTTTAATCATTTATCAATGATCATTTATCGTTTTATTACCCTAGATATGGATATTTGTAATTTTTTGGAGAAACAAAAGTTTCTTTTACGCTTCTTACAGAAACCCATCTTAGAAGATTCATTTTAGAACCTGCTTTATCATTTGTTCCTGAAGCTCTACCACCACCGAAAGGCTGTTGTCCTACTACGGCACCTGTTGGCTTATCGTTGATATAGAAGTTACCTGAAGCATTCTCCAAAGCTTTATAAGCTTCATTGATAGCATAACGGTCTTGTGAGAATACAGAACCTGTTAATGAATAAGGAGAAGTAGAATCTACCAGTTTTAGAGTTTCTTTCCAGTTCTGATCTTCATATACGTAGATTGACAAGATTGGGCCAAAGATCTCTTCTACCATACTTTCGTAGTGAGGATTTGTGGTTTCAATTACTGTTGGGTGTACGAACCATCCTTTAGAATCGTCATATTTTCCACCTATAGCAACAGTAGCTTCACCTGAAGCATTAGCTCTGTCAATATATCCTTTACATTTCTCGAAAGAATTTTTGTCAATTACAGCGTTTACGAAGTTAGAAGTATCTTCCGGAGAACCTACTTTGATAGAGTTCATCTGAGTTTCCATTACTTTTTTCACGTCAGCCCAAAGAGATTTAGGTACATAAGCTCTTGAAGCAGCAGAACATTTTTGTCCCTGATATTCAAAAGCACCTCTTACCAATGCAGTAGCTACAGCTTCTACGTTAGCAGATGGGTGAGCAATTACAAAGTCTTTACCACCTGTTTCTCCAACAATTCTTGGATATGTTCTATAGTTGTGGATATTGTCACCAATCATTTTCCACATTCCCTGGAATACTTTTGTAGAACCTGTGAAGTGAAGACCCGCAAAATCACGGTGAGCCAATACTTTTTCAGCAGTTTCTTTACCATCTGTAAAGATCATGTTGATTACCCCTGCAGGAAGACCCGCTTCTGTCAATACATCCATGATTACTTTTGCAGAATATACCTGCTTGTCAGAAGGCTTCCAAACGACAACGTTTCCTAGCATTGCCATACAAGTAGGAAGGTTTCCGGAAATCGCTGTAAAGTTGAACGGAGTTACTGCAAAACAGAATCCTTCTAATGGTCTGTACTCAACACGGTTCCAGATTCCATTGTCAGAAACCGGCTGCTCAGCATACATTTCTGTCATGAACTCTACATTGAATCTTAAGAAGTCGATGAACTCACAAGCTGCATCAATTTCAGCCTGGTGTACATTTTTAGACTGTCCAATCATTGTAGCAGCATTAATTACATCTCTGTAAGGACCAGCCAAAAGATCAGCTGCCTTTAAGAAAATTGCTGCACGCTGTTCCCAGCCTAGTTCATTCCATTCCTGTTTAGCTGCCAATGCCGCGTTGATAGCGTCATCCACATGCTGCATACCACCCTGGTAGTAAAATCCGAAGTCATGAGCATGATCCTGTGGAGACTGAAGCTGTACTTTTGTATCAGTTTTCACTTCTTTTCCATTGATGATCATTGGGATTTCTACCTTCTCTGCCCACATTTTTTTATAAGTGTCGATAAGGCTTTTAACCTCCGGAGACCCCGGCTCATAAGAATTTACGGGCTCATTTACCGCTAATGGTACTTGCGAAATTGCTTTTGACATATTACGTTTTATTATTTTATTAAATTAAATAAGATGTGTATACAAATTTACGATAATTATAAGGAAAGAAAAAAATACCGTCTGTTTTTATGAAATAAAGCTTATTGTTAAGCAATCATTAATGAATAAAGGTTTTTTAACATGTTGTATTAAGAATAACAGATGTATTTATCCGATATTTTAAATAGAAGAAAAAGATGAGGCAGATATTCATAATTACAGGAATAAGGACAATAAAATATTTGTCATAGTTCAAAAGTAATGCTTAAGTATTATGAATAAGGGATTTATCATGAAATGTTAAAATTACATAAAATTGTATTTGTTGCGATTTTGAACATTTTAAATAATTTTTTTGATAGCCGGGGTTTTAGGATTGTTCTAATTTTACACCATTATTAACAGGTATGAAAAAAAGAGTCCTATTTTTCTCTTTTGTCTTATTTTTCTCAGCGTTGTGTGCAGGTCTTTTTGCACATAAAGGGAAAACTCAACCATACTCTGATATTCTTTCAAAAATTAATCTCCTTCAGCAGAAATCCGATCAGCAGACCCAGCCTGAAATGTATAGTTTTTCAGATGTGCAGGATGTACAGGATTCCAATGACTGGGAGAAAGTAAAATTTGATTACTCAATACTTGCACAGCAGTGGTTGCACTATTTCTTTGCAGGTTATACTTACAATACACAGGTTGCGGCTGTTCAAAACCGTATTTATATTACAGCACCAAGATACATCCTGTATCATTGCCTGCAGATAGCGGGCTGCTAATCCCTTTTCTTAATTTTTAATGATCCGTTGTGGTTTGTATTCATGTCAATACAGATCCGTAAGAATCATTCCCACTTTACACTTTTGAATATATCTATTTGCCTTTACAGAGAGGTGAACAGGATATTGTTTGTCCAATTTTTAAATAAAAATACTATGCACTTAACACCGAGAGAAACGGAGAAGCTTATGCTATTTCTGGCAGGCGAACTCGCTCTGAAAAGAAAAGCAAGAGGCCTTAAATTAAACTATCCTGAATCAATAGCACTGATCAGCCACTTTTTGCTTGAAGGAGCAAGAGATGGTAAAAAAGTAGCTGAACTGATGCAGGAAGGCGCTAATCTTCTTACCAAAGAGGATGTAATGCCTGGCGTATCAGAAATGATCCACGATGTTCAGATTGAAGCCACTTTCCCGGATGGGACTAAGCTGGTAACCGTACACAACCCAATTCGCTAATACTACTGACTATGATACCAGGAGAAATTTTCGTAAAAGAAGGTACAATTATCTGCAATGAAGGCAGAGAAACCGTAAAAATAAAAGTAACCAATACAGGAGACCGCCCTATTCAGGTAGGTTCACACTTCCACTTTTTTGAAGTTAATAAAGCGATGAGCTTTGACCGTGAAAAAGCTTTCGGAAAGAGACTGAATATTGTAGCGAGCACTGCAGTACGTTTTGAACCGGGAGAAGAAAAAGAAGTGGAATTGGTAGAAATAGGAGGAACCAAAAAAGCAATGGGCTTCAATAATCTTGTGGACGGACAGGTAGATTCCGAAGAACAGAAAAGAGCGAGCCTTGCAAAAGTTGAAGAATTAAACTTTAAAAATCACTAAGATGAGCTTACACGTAGACAGAAAACAATACGCCAATATATTAGGTCCTACAGCCGGAGATAAAATCAGACTGGGAGACACCGAAATTATTATTGAAATTGAAAAAGATTTCACGCATTATGGAGACGAAGCCGTTTTCGGAGGGGGAAAAACCGTACGTGACGGGATGGGGCAAAATGTTACCGCTAAAAGAGACGAAGGTGTTTTAGACCTTTGTATCACCGGAGCTGTTATCATTGACCACTGGGGAATTGTAAAAGGAGATATCGGAATTAAAGATGGGAAAATTGTAGGAATCGGAAAAGCTGGAAATCCTGATACGATGGATGGTGTATCTCCTAATATGATCATCGGGGCATCAACTGAAGTTCACGGTGGAAAAGGATATATCGTAACAGCCGGAGGTATTGATACTCACATTCATTACATCTGTCCTCAACAGATCGAAACTTCTTTATACAGTGGAATTACTACTATGATTGGCGGAGGAACAGGTCCAAACGACGGAACCAACGCAACAACAGTAACTCCGGGAAAATTCAATATGCAGAAAATGCTCGAAGCGGCAGAAGAATATCCTATGAACCTTGGTTTCTTCGGAAAAGGGAACTGTTCAGCAGAAGAACCTATCGAAGAACAGGTGGAAGCCGGAGCTTTAGGAGTAAAAATCCATGAAGACTGGGGAGCAACTCCTGCGACGATTGATGCTGCATTGAAAGTAGCTGATAAATATGACGTTCAGGTTGCCATCCACACCGATACTCTGAATGAAGGAGGATTTCTTGAAGATACAATGAGAGCGATCAACGGAAGAGTAATCCACACCTTCCACACAGAAGGAGCTGGTGGAGGTCACGCACCGGACATTATCAAAGCAGCTATGTATCCAAATGTATTGCCAGCTTCTACAAACCCTACGCGCCCTTACACTGTAAATACAATCGATGAGCATTTAGATATGCTGATGGTTTGTCACCACCTGAGTAAAAACATTCCTGAAGATGTGGCGTTTGCAGATTCCCGTATCCGTCCTGAAACTATTGCTGCAGAAGATATCCTTCATGATATGGGAGTTTTTAGTATCATGAGTTCAGATTCTCAGGCGATGGGAAGACCGGGAGAAGTGATCACAAGAACATGGCAGACAGCAAGCAAAATGAAGGAGCAGAGAGGTGATCTTGCTGAAGATAAAGACAGTGGAAACGATAACTACCGTGCAAAAAGATATGTAGCAAAATATACCATCAATCCAGCTATAGCCCATGGTATTTCAGAATATGTGGGATCTCTTGAAGAAGGAAAATTGGCAGATTTGGTGATCTGGAAACCTGCATTATTCGGGGTAAAACCGGAAATGATTGTAAAAGGAGGATTTGTAATTGCTGCTAAAATGGGAGATCCAAATGCATCCATTCCAACACCTCAACCGATTATTTACAGAAATATGTTCGGAGCCCACGGAAAAGCTA
Organism: Chryseobacterium indologenes; assembly: GCF_018362995.1. Classification (NCBI taxonomy): domain Bacteria; kingdom Pseudomonadati; phylum Bacteroidota; class Flavobacteriia; order Flavobacteriales; family Weeksellaceae; genus Chryseobacterium; species Chryseobacterium indologenes. Next base: position 1,981,520 of record NZ_CP074372.1, on the reverse strand, counting down.
AGTTCGGGACTTGTGCCAACTTCGTTTCCCAGATCTCTATTGATAACGGAACAATTGCTTCTTACAAGCTGGAAAAAATGATTCTTCCGGTGAAAAACTGTAGAAATATTTCAAAAAAAGACCTTATCCATAATGATAAGACACCTTTAATTGAAGTGAATCCTGAAAACTATAAAGTAACGGTAGATGGAGAATACATCACTTGTGAACCTGCGGAAACACTTCCTTTAACACAGTTGTATTACTTGTTCTAAGATAAATTTTAGGAATAAAACCTAACAGGTTTCAAAAACCTGTTAGGTTTATTTAACAACAAAAAAGATTTATCAGTCCATATTTTAAAACAATTATAGAACTAAGTTTAAAATGAAAAATTTAAATAAAACAGTTGTTTCTCTTGCCGTAGCCGGAATGTCTATGCTTTCAGGAAATGTAAGCGCTCAGTTCCTTGGAGGGCACAGGCTTAAAAGAGATGAAGACGGACCCAAAGGGCAGTTTATGGTGTACGGTTCATTAGACTATTCTAAACTTACAACTCCATCCAGCAGCAGCAGTACGGTATCAAGTGCGCCGCTTGGAGTAGGGTACTTCATCAACAATAATGATCTTATCGGAGTCAATTATGCATATTCACAGAATACCGTTGATCACAATGTAGTCTATAAACAAAATGAAGCAGGTATTTGGTACAGCCCTTCATTGATGCTTGGAAAATACTTTGTACTGATCGGGCAGGTAGATGCTCACTATGTCTGGGGACAACAGCTGTCAACGGCTGCCGATGCGATGCAGAACTTTAACGGATTCCGTCTTCGTGCCTATCCTTTGATTGGAATATTGCTTGGAGGAGGCTGGGCTCTGAAATTCAAATTTGCAGAACTATCAATGCTTCAGACTAAAACAAAAGAAGAAGGCTGGACGAAAAATTATGTAGCGGGAATCAGTGGTTCAACATTCGGGGTAGGAATCTCCAAAAACTTAGACTTTAGAAAAAAATCCAAAAATGATAATTAATCAAATCATAGGCAATCTCTCAGAAAATCCTACAGGGAAAACCATAGATTATCTTGATCTGGAATGGTTTGAAACTACCAAAAGAATCCAGCGTAAAAAAACCAGACAGGGAATTGATGTAGCTATCAAATTTCTCAGAGAAGGCCAACGCTTACGTGAAGGAGATATTCTTTTTGAGGATGCAGAAAAAATAATCGTGGTCAATGTTTTGGAAACAGAGGCTATCGTAATGTCACCCACATCATTGTTGGAGATGGGTACCGTATGTTATGAGATCGGAAACAAACATATTCCGCTTTTCATTCAGAATGATCAAGTTTTGCTTCCTTTTGAAATGCCAATGTTCAGATGGCTGGAAGCAAGCGGATTCAAACCGGAGAAACAATCTGTGAAGTTGTTGAATCTTCTTAAATCTAATGTAGAACCTCACGGGCACGGAAGTCTGGGATCAACAATCTTTACAAAAATCTTAAAAATGGCCGCCCCGAAAGATGAATAATAGCAACATAAACTTCCTGTCAGGACTGCTTCATCTTGCAGATCCTACACTTCCCATCGGGGGCTATACCCATTCCAACGGACTTGAAACCTACGTACAGGAAAGGATTGTACATAATCTAGCCACCGCCAAAGAATTTGTACAGAATATGCTTCAGTACAACCTTAAATTCAATGATGGAGCTTTTGTAAAACTGGCTTATGAAGCAGCTGAAAAAGGAGATTTACAGGAATTGTTACTTCTGGATAATGAGTGCAACGCTATAAAATGCCCGAAAGAAATCCGTCAGGCCAGTCAGAAACTGGGGATCAGGCTGATCAAAATCTTTAAAAGAAGAGACCGTTTCCCTTTTATGGAAGCGTTTGAAAAAGCAGTGCAGCATAAAGAAGCCAATTCCCATTACTGTATTGTGTTTGGAGTTTATGCTTACCTGATGAAAATTCCTTTATACGAAGCTCTTTTAGGATTCTATTACACCTCCGTTGCGGGAATGATTACCAATGCGGTAAAACTTGTTCCTCTTGGACAGTTGGACGGACAAGATATTCTATTCTCATTATATCCTGTAATGGAAAAAACAGCTTTAGAAACAATAGAACTGGACAGAGATATGGTAGGACTTTGTAATACCGCTTTCGATATCAGATGTATGCAGCACGAGAGATTGTATTCAAGACTTTATATGTCTTAAGGAAAAGGCAAAAAGGAAGTAAAGGCAGGATGAAAAAAGAAAGAAGGAAAGCTAAGAAAGTGAAAAAGTGTGGGACCCAATGAATATGAATGCTTCTAAGCCGAATGAAATGCCTTTGCACCTTTTACAATATTCTCAATTAATAAAAAATTATACGTGAAATAAGGTGCTCTTTGCTGAGTGAAACGCCCTTGCGATCGTAAAATATTACAATCAAAAAAACTTAGCGCCCATAGCGTTAAAAAACAAATAAAATTTTAGAAAAAATGGAAAACAGAAAATATATAAAAGTAGGAGTTGCAGGGCCTGTAGGTTCAGGAAAAACTGCATTACTGGAACGTTTAAGCAGAAAATTATTCGGGACTTATGACCTTGGAGTCATCACGAATGATATTTATACCAAAGAAGATGCTGAATTTATGGCTAAAAATAGCCTTCTTCCCCACGACAGAATTATTGGAGTAGAAACAGGAGGATGTCCTCATACTGCCATCCGCGAAGATGCAAGTATGAACCTTGAAGCCGTAGATGAATTGGCAGCACGTTTCCCGGAGATCGAACTGGTTCTTATCGAAAGTGGAGGAGATAACCTTTCAGCGACGTTCAGTCCGGACCTTGCAGACGTTACTATTTTCATCATCGACGTGGCAGAAGGAGAAAAAATTCCTAGAAAAGGAGGGCCTGGTATTACAAGGTCAGACTTACTGATCATCAATAAAATTGACCTTGCCCCTTACGTAGGAGCCAGCCTTGAGGTAATGGAAAATGATGCCAGAAGAATGAGAAAAGGAAATCCTTTTGTATTCACAAACCTTAAAACAGATGAAGGACTGGACAAAGTAATAGGTTGGATTAAAAAATATGCTCTTCTGGAAGAAATTGAAGAACCGAACTTAGTAAGATAAATGGACAGTCGTTTAAATATAATTGCAGGATTCAAGGGAGGAGAATCCTATGTGAAAGATCTTTATGTCTCACTTCCTTTCAGAGTAGTTTCTGTAGGACAGCGGAAAAGTGACAAAAAGCTCTATCAGATGGTGATGAGCTCCTCTCCGGGGATTCTGGACGGAGACCATTATCATCTGGATATTGCTCTTGAAAAAGGGGCTGCTCTTCAACTGCAGTCGCAATCCTATCAGAGGCTTTTCAACATGAAAGATAAAGCACTTCAGGAACTTAATGTTTCCATGGAAGAAGAAACGTCTTTTGCTTACGTTCCTCATCCTATAGTTCCGCATGAAGATTCCAATTTTAAGAGTAAAGCGAATATTCATATCGGGAACAACAGTCAGATTATCATTAGTGAGATCATCACCTGCGGAAGAAAACATTATGGAGAAGTTTTTAAACTGAAGCGTTTTCAGAATGTAATGGAAATTTACCATAACAATAAGCTGGTAGTAAAAGACAATGTTCTCATTCAACCTGATATGATCCCGATCAGCAGCATCGGAAATCTGGAACAGTATACCCACCAGGGAACCCTGATCTTCTATAGTACGAAGGAAAATGTAGATAAAAACGGATTGATTGAAGAGATTATTGAAGCCGCAGCACAGCATCATGAACAAATGGAAGTAGGGGTTTCTGCAATGGATGACGATGGTTTTGTAGTAAGAGCTTTGGGACATGGAGGAGAATTGATGTACAATTTCTTCCTGCATATTCAGGAAATTCTCTGGTCGTTGGAGTAAAAGGAGATCCTTGTCAAGGTTTTGAACCTTGACAAGGATGCTATATAGAAGTGGGCTTTAGCCCGCTTAACAAAAAGAAATCTTCCATTGGCTTTAGCCAAAACTTAATAAAGAATCTGAAATAACAGAATTAATAAAAAATGGATAGTACAGTTTGGGCACTTCTTTTGAGTGCCGTTTCAATAAGTTTCATACATACCGCTTCAGGGCCGGATCACTACCTGCCTTTCATCGTGATTTCAAAATCCAAAAAATGGAGCGGAATGAAAACAGCAATATTAACGGTTGTCTGCGGTTTCGGACACGTATTCAGTTCTCTGATTTTAGGCTTTATCGGGGTTTTCCTTGGATGGCAGCTCAATAAAATCTCCTGGTTTCAGGATATCAGAGGGAATTTCTCTGGATGGGCGCTGCTTATTTTTGGAGGTGTTTATCTGGTATATGGCCTCATTCAGGCAATCAGAAACAAACCTCATAAGCATTTTGATGTAATGGGTGATGACGTTTATGTATACGAACATAATCACAGTGAAGTGGTAATGCCTCAAAAAAGAATAAAAGTGACTCCACTTGTACTTTTCATGATTTTTGTGATGGGACCCAGCGAACCTTTAATTCCTTTATTATTTTATTCAGGAGTAAAACACTCAATGTCTGAAATTGCTGTTCTGGTAACTTCTTTCACTGTAACTACCGTTTTGACAATGCTTGGAATGGTTCTTCTGGGACGTTATGGTTATTCAACACTGTTCAATACCGAAAAACTAGAAAGATATATGGGAGTAGTGAGCGGAGCTGTAGTAACCGTTTGCGGGGTCGGAATGGTCTTTCTTGGATGGTAAACGAGTTTCGGGATTCGAGTGGTAGAGTTTGAGGGTAAGAAAGTTTGAGAGTGGAATTGTTTAAAGTTTAAAGTTTAACGTTGTTATCCTTTCACTGAAAATTGACAATTCACCATTCACCATTCACTTACGAAGCAAAATTGATTCTGTTTCCAATGTCTATCATCTATCCGTCTCTTATCTTAATATCCACAATCATTAATACAATTAAAAAAACTATGAACGAATTTTTCAAAAAAATACCTTTTATAGACCATATTTTAAAAGGAATCGGGCAGATTATGCTTCAGGAAAACAGGTGGACAGGACTTCTGTTTCTCATAGGAATCTTTAAGGGAAGCTGGCAGTGCGGCGTGGCGGTATTGCTTTCAACGGCAGCCGGAACTTTTACTGCAATGAAGCTTAACTATGCCAAGTCTGAAATTAATGCCGGACTTTACGGCTTTAGTGCAGCACTTGTAGGAGTGGCGTTGTCCTTTTTATTTGAGACTACATTGCTGATCTGGGTTTTAATAGTGCTGGGTGGAGCATTGGCGGCTGTTATTCAGCATTTCTTTATTCAGAAGAAAATTCCGGTGTTTACTTTTCCTTTCATTATCATCACATGGATTTTGGTATTTGCACTCCATCATTTTACCCATATTCCACCCTCTGCAATGTTGAGCAGTGAAGTGGTGCCTACAGACTATGATGACTTTCTAGCCTGTACCAATGGTTTTGGTGAGGTAATATTTCAGGGTGGAGTACTTTCAGGAATGATTTTCTTCCTAGCCGTTTTCATCAGTTCTCCCATAGCCGCTTTATATGGGCTGGCAGCATCTATTCTCGGTGCAGGATTATCACAGTTGAACGGAGAACCCATCAAAGAAATCCACATGGGATTATTTGGTTTTAATGCAGTACTTTCTGCTATCGTTTTTTCCGGAGTCAAAAAAACAGACGGTCTATGGGTACTAATTGCTGTCCTTATTACCATCGCGATTGATGATCTTTTAATAGACAATCACTGCCTGGATATCGTTGGAGGAGTATTTACTTTCCCATTCGTAGCCGGAACATGGATTACACTTTTAATTCAAAAAATATTTCTTAAAGCGAAAGCGTAGCTTTTGAGTTTGAGAGTTGAATGGTTTGAGAGTTGTGGAACTTTAAGAGTGAGAATTTTTTCCAGTCTCTCATCTCTTCGTCTATTATCTCTTATCTAATTTATAATTTAACTAAACAAAAAATGAAAATAACAAAAATAGCAGCCGTATTTCTGGTAATGGCATTCAGTGGAAAAATGATGGCGCAGGAAACAGAGAAACAGTTGCTGATTAAAGATGCAGATGACAAATTTCCCATTGCAGATGCTTTGGTAAAATATGATCACGGGAACAGCCATACTCATACAGCGGCAGATGGTATGTTTGCCATCCCTGTGAAATCCCTTCCTGATACCCTTGTGATCAGCCGTCAGGGATATGATGAGATAAAATGGGTGGTAACCGGCGATGAAGATAAAAATAAAGTTATTTTCTTACAGCATAAGCCTTTTCAGATTTCTGAAGTGGCCATCAATCACAGTTCGTTTTTATCAGCCATTACCAAAGTGGATCTGAATAAATTTCCGGTAAATTCAGCACAGGATTTATTGAGAAAAGTTCCGGGATTGTTTATTGCACAGCATGCCGGAGGAGGAAAGGCTGAACAGCTTTTTTTAAGAGGATTTGATGCAGACCACGGTACTGATGTCAGCGTTAATGTGGACGGAATGCCGGTCAATATTGTATCTCATGCCCATGGACAGGGATATTCTGACTTACACTTTGTAATTCCTGAAACTGTAAATAATATTGACTTCGGAAAAGGGGCCTATTATATGGATCGTGGAGATTTTAATACCGCAGGTTATGTAGATTTTCAAACATACAATGGGTTGAAAAACAGTATGATTAAACTGGAAGGAGGTTCATTCAATTCAAAAAGAGTGTTGGGAATGTTCAATATTCTACATGATGATCTGGGAAGAAAAAATGCCTATATAGCAGCAGAATACAACTATACAGACGGACCTTTTGATGTAAAACAGAATTTCAACAGAGTCAATATTTTCGGGAAATATAACCAGTGGCTTACGGATAAAGATTATTTCAACATTCAGTTCTCAACATTCAATTCTTCATGGAATGCTTCCGGACAGATCCCGGAACGTGCTGTAGATGAGGGAATCATTGGCAGATGGGGAAGTATTGACCCTACAGAAGGTGGTAAAACTTCCAGAACAAACCTTCAGATGAATTTCAAACACATTATTTCTCCTTTCGAGCAGATTGATGCCATGGCTTTCTATTCAAAATATAATTTCAATCTGTATTCTGATTTCACTTTTAATTTAAAAGATAAAGATCATGGAGATGAAATTCAGCAGACTGACGGAAGAAATATTTATGGAGCCGAAGTGAAATATACAAAGACATTTTCTCTTGCAAACAGCTCTTTAAACTGGACTTCAGGAATAGGATTAAGAAATGACGATATTAATACTTTACAGCTTAATCATGTTTATCACAGAGATATGCTGCTTGACAGACTATCGGATGTGACAGGAACAGAAACGAATCTTCATGCGTACTCAGGACTGGTATGGAAAACCGGAAAATGGACCATCAATCCTGCTTTGAGAGTAGATCATTTTATTTTTAATATGCATAATCTGCTGGATGCAGAGCAATTACCGTCCGGACAATCAAAAGAAGCAACAAGATTGAGTCCAAAATTAAACTTCTCTTACGCTCAGAACGATAACGTAATGTGGTTCCTGAAAACAGGGATGGGCTTCCACTCCAATGACCTGAGAGTGGTTGTTCCCAATAAAAACGAAAATACCCTTCCGTATTCTATTGGAGCAGATTTCGGGGTAAGATTACATCCGTTCAAATCACTGATTATTACTCCGGCATTATGGTATATGGATCTGCAGCAGGAATTTGTTTATGTAGGAGATGATGCCGTAGTAGAACCTTCCGGGAAGTCAAGACGCTTCGGTGCTGATCTTGGAGTTCGTTTCCAGCCGTTGGAAAACTTTTATCTGAATGCTGATATCAATTATTCCCATGCCAGATTTACAGAAGAAGAAAAAGGGCAGGATTACGTTCCGCTGGCTCCGGTAGTCACCAGTACAGGATCTGTAAACTGGGATTTCCTGGATGGCTTTTCTTTAGGACTTCAATACCGATATCTGGCAGCAAGACCAGCAGTAGAGGATAACAGTATCAGAACCAAAGCTTACTTTGTAAATGATCTGATGCTTTCCTATAACCGCCAGAAATGGGGAGCAAATGTTCAGCTTAACAATCTTTTCAATGTAAAATGGAATGAAGCTCAGTTTGCAACCGAAACTCAGCTGAAAGGAGAAGCAGAACCTGTTACAGATCTTACCTACACACCTGGAAGCCCCTTTGGAGTAAGAGTAGGAGTGTACTATAAATTTTAAATAGGAGAGTGAAAGAGTATAAGGTTTGGAAAGTTTTCGGGATATGTGTTTCGGGGTTTTTACCATTTATGCTTTAGCTTTTTCACTCTTTTACTGCCTCCTTTGCTTTCAAATATTTTGTATAACTTTAAATAATCATAACAAGGATATGGAAGTTCTATCCAATTTTCAATATAAAAAACTCTTTCTTCCGAATATTACGGACAAGATATTAGCCAATAATGCTGATATACAGCTCTATCGGATAGAAAATTACCTTAAAGGCATTCTGATGCCGGTGATTCCGTACCGTACAACGTTTAATTTCATTATTTTCGTTACCAACGGTCATATCAGACAATACCTTGAAAATAAAGAATACCATGCCGAAAAAGGAGGAGTAATCTTCATTAAACAGGGAACCATCACGGCAACCGTAGAACTGTCTGATGATATTGAAGGTTTCTTCCTTGCTTATGAAAATAATATTCTGTCTGAACAAGAGCTGCCCAAACACAAAAGCAGTATTTTTTTCATGACTCCCTTTCTGAATCTGGACAGCCTGACTTATGGTACCATTACCCAGCTTCTTCCCATTATGGAACAGGAATTGTGGCTAAACAACCTCAATATCAATGATGTTGTTGTTACCATGCTTCATCTTATTTTGATTAAAATGCTGAGCACAGATTCTGACACCCATCATAAGTCAGCGACACGTCCTATGGAACTGTCCCTTCAGTTTCGGGATCTTTTGTTTAAATATCATGTGGGAGAAAAAAGAGTGGCGTTCTATGCTGATAAACTGTCTGTAACAGAAAGCTATCTGAATAAATGTGTAAAAGGCGTTACCCAGAAATCCCCCAAACAGTGGATCAATGAGATTGATATCAATTACAGCAAGGCGTTGCTTCACTCCAGTAAAGATATTGCTGAGATTGCTTACGAACTGAACTTTCATACCGCATCCCATTTTACCCAGCTTTTTAAAAAGATCGCAGGCATTACCCCGAAGGAATACAGAATCCAGTTTTTGAATAACAGCAGGATTTCAGTCTGATATAAAGAATCGAATTTGTGTAATGTCAATGGTCAATTTTTGCTGCGCAAGTGAATAGTCAATGAGTTGATGAAGTACAGAATAAAAAATTCACTGCGAAGCAAATTCACCATTCACTATTGACCAAAAATTCCCTACATCCTCTCATTTTCAAGAATTTTCAGAACCAGCCTTTCCTCTTTTGTCAGATCGGCTTTTCCGTCGTTTTCTTCTATGATTTCAAGTTCGTCAAGGTATTTTTTGATGGTATTGTTTTCGTAAAGATTGATCACTAAAGGATGAACATAATATTTTTTGCAGACAGCCGATGTATTTCCCAGGTTTTCTGCAACCATTTCCAGGGCTTCTTTTACTTTCTTTTTATATTGACTGTCATTTTCAGCATAACCAATTTCTTTAAATGCAATCAAAGCACTTACCGTTCCGGACCATGTCCTGAAATCCTTGGCAGTAAAATCTTCGCCGCTGATCTCTTTTATGTACTCATTCACCATCCCTGAATCCACAGAATGTCGGTTTCCTTCATCATCAAAATACTGGAAAAGTTCTTTCCCCGGAATATCCTTACATTTCTGAATGAGCCTTGCCAGCCTTTTACTTCTGAGGTCAACGTTATGCATAACGCCTTTTTTCCCTTTAAAAGAGAACGTAATTTTCTGTCCTTTTACCTTTACATGCTTATCCTTTAAAGTAGTCAGTCCAAAAGAACCGTACAGTTTTTCATACACATTATTACCAATACGGATATTGGTTCTTTGCATAAGGCTTACAATTAAGGCCAGGATTTTCCGCTTTTCAAAATTTCTCAGCGCAAGATCCTGTTCTACATGCAGCCGGATATTTGGTAATGCATATCCGAACTGAAGCATCCTGTAAAATTTCGTATGATTTCTTAAAGCGCTCCAAAGAGGATGGTAGCGGTATTGTTTTCTTTTTTTGACATCAAAGCCTGTGGCCTGAAGATGGCCGTTGTCAAGGGCACAGATCCATACATTTTCCCAGGCGGGAGGAAGTACCAGGCTGTTGATCCTTGTGATTTCGTCCTTATCCTTTATTTTTTCACCGTCTTTATAATAGGAATATTTCTTTCCTGTTTTCTTACGGGTAATTCCGGCGGTTTCTGCATCGGTGGTATATACAAGATGTACCGCCTTTGCAGAAGCTTCCGGGTCCTTCATTATTTTAACAATTTTGGAAGGCTTAAGGTGAGAAATCATCTCCAAATCTGTATTCTTCTCCATAAGCATGGTTAAGAGTTTTTACCCTTCGAAAATATCAGTAAAAGAATCCCTACTATTACACAGACTAAGAGAATTCCCCACCACATTCCTGCCTTAAAAATTGTTTCTACTGCTTCACAACTTGTTAGTGTCAACAAACTTAATATCGTAATACTGTAAAAGCTCCACTTTTTCATAAGTTTATATTTTGTTGAGGTGTTAGATTCTGAGTCGGTCAGCTCTCCATTTTTTGATAGACCTTTTAATTTCATCTCCTGAGATGTTTTCATGAAGAGCTCTGTATAAAAGCTCCTTGAATTCATCATCATAGGTAAATCTCAGTGCAGCAATCTGATCAAATCTTAGTTTTTCAGCAACTTCATCCGATCTTTTATTGAAAATTTCAAAATACCGCTGTTGAAACTCCAGAATTACCATTCGGTTTTGAAGCCCCAATGCGTAATGCTGCCGTGTCATAAATGCCAGATAAAAAAGCAGAAAAATCACGATAGAAAATAATATCCATGTCAGCTGATTTCCCGGGTCATCCCAGATTTTATAAATTCCGAAAATCTCCAATAAGATGAGCAAAGGAAGATAAATAAAATGATGAGGTGGATAAAACTTCCTGTGGTTATTATAGTTCTGCTGTTTCATGGAGTTGAATACAGCAATAATCTTTCCAAAAATTTATTATTTTGATAATGTGGTAGTTTTTTTTAGATGAAAATGATTTGTTTTATCAAATATGTTTAACAATTTAATGAGAATGTCATAAAAGTTTTGGCCTCTTTAAGGGGGAAATAATCAACGTGATTTAAAGTAAAAACTTAAAAAATCAAATCGCGGAACTCCTCAAAAAGAATTCCTGCTAAAATAACAGATTATTAAGTAAAATAGCCGGTAGATTTCAGCTCCCGACTTCAAATTTTTCGTAACTTTCGGTGTTTAAAAAAGAAAAGAATGACTTCAAAGGAAAAAGTTGCTGCGCTTCGTGAAGAAATGCAGAAAAATAATGTTGATGCATTTATAGTATATTCTGCAGACCCGCATATGAGCGAATACCTTCCCGAGGAATGGCAGGAGAGAGCTTGGTTGTCAGGTTTCTTAGGTTCTGCTGGTTTTGTGGTAGTTACCAAAGACAAAGCCGGACTTTGGACAGACGGAAGATACTTTACCCAAGCTGCTATCGAGCTGGATGGTTCAGGAATCGATCTTTTCAAAGATGGTATGGAAGGAACTCCTAATTATATCGATTGGATCATTTCAGAAATCCCTTCAGGCGGTAAAGTGGCTGTAAATGCTTTAGCAGCTTCTAATGCCAACTGGGAACTGCTTTCTCAGAAATTTAATTCAAAAAACATTACGCTGGTAGATTTTCCGCTTTTAAAAGAAGTTTGGAAAGAAAGAGGAACGCCGTCTGCCAATCCTATTTTTGTACATCCGGTAGAAAGAGCAGGGAAATCTGTTTCCGATAAAATTGCTGCCATCCGCCAGAAAATGGAAGATCAGGAAGCTACCGTACACATCATATCAAGTCTGGATGATGTAGCATGGACTGCCAATCTGAGAGGAAGTGATGTAGAAAGCAACCCTGTATTTTTAGGATATATCGTGATTACTAAAAATGATGCGGTACTCTTTACAGGATTAGAAAAAATGGAAGTAGGAGCAAGAAAGCAAATGGATGATTCCTTTGTGAAAATGATGCCTTACGAAGAATTCTACAATTACCTGAAGACCTTCAAAAATGAAAAAGTACTGGTTTCTCCAAACAGCAATCAGCAGATTTTTGAAACATTAAAAACTGACAATCAGTTTATCAAAGCTCCGGTTCCGGGTAACCTGATGAAAGCCCAGAAAAATGAAGCTGAGCTGGAAGGTTTCAGAAAAGTAATGGTAAGAGATGGAGTTGCTATGGTGAAATTCCTTTATTGGTTAACTCACAATGCAGGAAAAGAAGCCATGAATGAATATTCTATCGGACAAAAACTGAGAGGATTCCGTGCAGAAGGAGAAAACTTTGTGGGAGAAAGCTTTGGTTCTATCGTAGGATATAAAGATAACGGTGCCATCATGCACTATTCTGCCAAAAAAGAAGGAAGTAAAGAAGTAACCAATGAGGAAACAATCCTGGTAGATTCAGGAGGTCAATACCTTGAAGGAACTACAGATATTACAAGAACTTTCGCCTTAGGAACACCTTCGGAAGAGTTTAAAAGAAATTCAACATTGGTATTACAGGGATTGATCCGTTTATCAATGGTAAAATTCCCGAAAGGAACAAAAGGAGTACACCTTGATGCCATTGCAAGACTTCCGTTATGGATGGAAGGTAAAGATTTCAACCACGGAACAGGCCATGGAGTAGGAAGCTTTATGAATGTACATGAAGGACCGCAAAACATCAGAAAAGACCTGAATCCTCAGGAACTTCTTCCAGGAATGGTATGTTCAAACGAACCTGGATATTACCTTGAAGGACATTACGGAATCCGTCATGAAAATCTGATCGCAGTAAAAGAATCAGAAAAAACAATTCACGGAACATTCTATGAGTTTGAAACATTGACATTCTGCCCGTTCTTCAAAGATACCGTAGTGAAAGAAATTCTTTCAGAAAGTGAAATCGCATGGTTGAATGGTTACCATAAAACATGTGAAGAAAAGCTTGCTCCTTATCTGGATGGAGAAGTTAAAGAATGGTTCCTTCAACTGGTAAGCCCTCTTTAATATAATCAATGGTGGAAAGTGAATGGAAATCATAACTTTAAACCTTGAATTGTAAATATTAAACTGAATATTGTTAGATAAACCAAAGTCCTGTAAGGTATTTCCTGCAGGGCTTTTCTTTTTGTACAACCGTATTTTTACGGATATAATTCTAGGGATTCTACTGATTGATAAAAAACAGCGTTGACCTATCTTTGTTACAACAAAACATCATTCATATCTTCATAAATAACTCAAGTAAATTCAAAACGGTGATCATCTCGTCCTGAGATGATTTTTTTTTGCTGTTAATTGAAACTTGTATGAGTTATATATTCGCTTAAAAAGGATCAATAGAATTGATCTCACCTTTGCTCACTTAAAATAAAATCTTAGAAAAAATGAAAACTTTGCGTTTATAAAAAAATTACATTCATCTTTTATCCTGATTTTATTTATTTTCGTGTTTCATTAGAATGCACTTAATTTGAAGAATGATGATACATGATTACTTTCGAAGCTTTAATCTGTTTTCAGAGGATGAAATTGAAGAATTCCTGAAATTTTCCGAGTTAAGACTCGTTAATAAAAATGATTATTTCATACAGGAAGGAGAACTTTGTAAAGAAGTAGGATTGGTGAAATCCGGTATTTTCCGTTCCTTTTATACTTCAGATGAAGGAAAAGACATGACCTATTGCTTCAGATTTCCCAATCATATGATCGCTGCCTATTCATCATTTGTCTCAGGATGTCCCAGTAAAGAAAGTATGCAGGCTATTACCAATGCAGAGCTGATTATTCTTAAAAAAGAAGCAGTAGATGAGTTGGTAAAGAATAGCATTAACTGGACAAAATTTTTAAAGATCATTGCAGAACAGGAATATCTTGAACTTGAAACACGTTTTTTTCAGCTTCAGAGAGACAGTGCGGCTCAACGGTATGAAACATTATTAAAAAATCATCCTGATTATATTCAAAATATTCCATTACAGTACTTATCTTCTTATCTGGGAATTACACAACGGCACTTGAGCCGTATCAGAAAGGAAGTTTCTTTTTAGACATTTGTCCTGCTTATTGAAATGGACGCGCTATACTTTTGTCAAAAAAAGTTATGGAGCAAAATATTTTAATCATTGGAGGAAATGGATTGGTTGGAAAAACTATTTCCCGCATTCTGAAATCAAGAAACCCTCATCTTACTGTTTATATTGGAGGACGAAAGGGAGGACAAACGGATAAAGATCTGAGAATTGACGTTACAGATCCTTCTTCTTTTAAGGTTATTCTGGAAAAAAAAATAAGCCTCATCATTCTTTCTGTGAATGACAGAGAAGATTATGTCCTTCGTTTTGCGATTGCTCACCACATAGATTATCTGGATATTACCAAACCTACTCCAGCTTTGGTAAAAGCTTATGATATTGCCGGAAAATCAGATGTAAACAGCAGAATTGTCTTCAGTTCAGGATGGATGGGCGGAATTGTACCGGGATTGGTCAATACCCTGTCCTCTTCAGATGATATTAAGGAAGTAAAGGTTTTTGTATATTATTCTGTAAAAGACCTGGCAGGGGAGAGTTCAGCCCATTTTATGGCAGAAAATGTAGCCGTTCCTTTTGTACATTATAAAAATGACAAGCCAGTTTCTATCAGACACTTTTTGGATACTGAATCTTTTAAATTCTCTTTTGGAATAGGAGAGAGAAAGGCTTACAATTTTGATGTGCCGGATCTCTATATTCTTAACAAAGTGGAACGAATTCCCGGTGTAAGCGTAAAAATGACTTATAATTCCAAGTTCATTACCTGGCTGCTTGGATCCTTTCAGTATCTGAGAATCTTTAATATTTTATCATTAAAAGAAAGAAAAATGATTTTTGGGTCCAGCGGAAACGGAGATCAGTCTGTGTTTGAAATTGTGGTAAAAGATAAAGAAGGTCAGAAGAAACTGAGCTTACGAAGTATGAAAGGGCAGGCAGAACTTACTGCTTTATCTGCTGTGCTGCACACCGAAGAGCTGCTGAGAAACCCGCATGAAAACAATGTGTATTTCAGTCATCAGCTGCATGAGCCTTTATCATTAATGGCACAGCTTCATACCTATGAAACGATCAATATCAATCTCACACAATGAAAAAAATAGCAATTATCAATGGGCACCCCAATAAAGATTCTTTCAACTTTGGAATTGCAGAAGCTTATAAGAAAGGAGCAGTAGAAACAGGAGCAGAAGTTAAGGAAATTGTCATAAGAGAGTTGAAATTTAATCCTAATCTGCAGTTTGGATATCAGAAAAGAATGGAACTTGAACCGGATCTGATGAAAGCATGGGAAATTATCCAATGGGCTGACCATTTGGTTTGGGTGCATCCCGTTTGGTGGGGAGGATTTCCAGCCTTGATGAAAGGATTCATAGATCGCCTTTTCTTACCGGGACTGGCCTATAAATTCCGTGAGAACTCTGTATGGTGGGATAAGCTTTTAAAAGGTAAAACGGCACATATAATGACCACATTAGACCAGCCGGGCTGGTATTACCGTCTGTTTTTTGGCAGACCCAGCGTAAATCAGCTTAAGAAATCCATACTGGAATATTGTGGCGTAAAACCTGTAAAACTGACCTATATCGGAATCATCCGGAATTCTAAAGATGAGCAAAGGGTTCAATGGTTGAGGAAAGTGAAGGAACTAGGGAAGAAACAGAAATAATTTAAATTTTAGGATGTAATGATAACTTTATCCGGCAATAATTTTCTATTGTCAGATAAAGTTTCATTATTTAAAAGACAGTTGTTTTGCTCTTTTACAGTCCTTTTTTTCCTTCAATCCAATATGCCTGTGATTTTATACACTTGGGAGAAACTCCTCTGGCTTTAAGAAATTTCCTGATCAGAGACATTCTTCCTCCGTTTCCGGTGAGGTAAAAAATAACCTCATCATCAGAGATGGATTCTTTTTCTTCCTTCAGAAAATCATTCAGTGCTTCAATCATTCTCATGGTATTGTTTTTAGGAATGTGATAACCGTATAAATTGAGATTTTCAAGCGCTGAGGCTTCTTCCAGCTCATGCAGGCATATAAACTGTAATCCATTTTCTTCAACAGCTTCTTTAATAGAAAGGGAACTTCCGAGTGAAGTTTCATCTCCTACAGAAAAATGAATTTTTGCATGAGGTTCAAAAAAACGTTTTCCTCGTGGTATTAAAATTCTTACAGAATCTCCGGTAGATATGCGGCTGATAAACTGGCTTCCTACAGCATTGTCATCATGTACATGAAATATCACTTCAAAAGTTCCTGCTTCACTGTTAAAATTAAATGGTGAATAATTGCGGAAATCTCTATCACTGACCCTGATCCCTATCGCATAGGCAGGTTCAAACTGAACATCCTGTAAATCACTTTCAAAATATATCCGGCGAAGATCAGGAGTGATAGATTCTATATGGGTCACAGTACATTCTTTAAATTTTGAGGACCAGACATTTTCTACAGTGTCGTTGATCCATTTTGGTAAGCTCGGCATAAATCATTTTTATTGCAAAGGACGTTGCAAAATCAGAAAATACCGATAGCTGTTTCGTGGGAATAATTGGACTATTCGTGGTTAGTGTTTGTTTTGATACAGATTCCGGAATTCAGATGGGGATTGGTCTTCCAGTTTGGAAAATAAACGGCTGAAATAAGTGTGGTCGCTATATCCCAGCTCATAAGCGATCTCTTTTACACTCAGGCTCGTAAAGACCAGCAATCTTTTAGCTTCAATTAAAATTTCCTGGTGAATCCAGTGCTGTGCGGGTTTTCCGGTTGCTTCCCGGACAGCCTCCGTTAAATATCCTCTTGTAATATTTAAAATTTCTGCATATCCGGATGGACTTTTCGTTGTTTTAAAATCCTTGCGAACCAGACTTCTGAATGTCCTCGATAGCTGTAAAGCACGGTTTTCGCTGGAAGCTGGGGATAGATTTTTCCGGGAATAAATCAGGACAAACATTCCCAGGAAAGCATTGAGCAATGACTGTACAACCAGAAAGCCTTCTTTAGAGGAAGGCATGTCATCTGTATAAGAAGCATGAAGCAGGCTGGCTGTTGTATTCATTTCCTGGATGAGGCTTTTATCTATCGGCAGCGGCTGTATTTCCCCCAGAGATTCATCAAAAAAAGAACGTACGGTATCAGGAACAAGTTCTGCTTTTACTGCTACAAACCATCCGCAAACGTCTTTCATCAAAAGCCCCTGATGTACCTGTCCCGGCAATACACAGAAAAGAGTGGAATCTTTTGATTCAACCGTTTTAAAATCTACCATCATTTTTACATGACCGCTTTCCATGCAGGTGAAAATATAATGACTGTCTCTGTGTATCCCCTTGTCCAAAAGAGTATCCTCCGCATTCTGAGCCCGCTTATCCATTCTTTTCACATGGAATCTGTGGTGAGAAATGCCGTTTAAATCATAAGTAGGAATGGTCTGCTTCATCTGTAACCTGTTGTTATGAGGATAAATACGCAACCGTAAAATTACGTATTTTCACGGTTTTGCAGTCGGAATATTAATCTCAAATTCGCGGTGCATAATGATAATATTTTCTTCAGATCAGATTTTATATGAATATACACCGGAATTCGGAACAGAAAGAAACCTGTTCCGGATTTTATTTTGCTTTTGAAAATGCCATTTTTATAGCCAGATAAGTCAATACACTGGCCATAAACCATTTCTGAACCCTTATCCAGACCGGATTATTGGAAAAGAACAGGGCAACTCTCGCAGCAGTTAATACAATGATAAAGTTAATGCTGAAGCTGATCAGAACCTGAATCACTCCAAGTTCAAGACTTTGAGTAAATACGGAACCATATTCAGGTTTGATGAACTGAGGAAAGAAAGACAGGTAAAAGACGGCCACTTTCGGATTTAGTACATTCGTTAAAAAACCAATGGTAAAAAGCTTTTTTGGGCTGTCATGGGCAACATTTTTATCAACATCAAAAATATTCCTGCTCTTGGGTTTTATGGCCTGATAAGCCAGATATAAAAGGTAAACAGTTCCCACAGCTTTAAGAACGGTGTAAGCCAGCGGAACAGCCAGTAAAACGGCAGTAAGACCAAAAGATACCATGATAATGTGGAATAAAAATCCACACACTACTCCTGCCAGGGAAATAAACCCGGATTTTTTCCCTTGTGTTATAGACTTTGAAATCAGGTAAATCATATTAGGACCGGGACTGATCACTAAGATGAGTGCAGCCAGGACGAAAAATATAAGTTCGTGAAATGGAATCATTGGTAATAGTTATTTAAATGGGAGTATTCCCGGCACAAAGATACAGACTGTTCCTGATCCGATATTATAAAAAATTCAAGAAATATTAATTTTCACTCAATTGAATTTTATTTTCCACTTGAATGTGATTTAAAATAAATATCAGTCTGTTTTTTTTGTAAATTTCAACATAAAATAATTATCATTCACAAATAAATACTATCATGACTACTGAAAACATCTTTGAAGCCATCAGAAAATGGAAAAATCTTATTGATTCCTATAAAAACGGAATTGATATAAATGGGGCAGAAATTTTGAATTTTTTAAATCAGGGAACTCATTTCAGTGTTTCAGGTGAGGAAATTGAACAATGGAAACAGAACCTTGGAACAGTAGAATTAAAGACGATCCATGCCTATGTAGGTATTCATGAAGAACAGTTGAAATTTTTTCTGATTGATTCTAAAAGTGATAAAGATGCCAATTTTAGTAACATCATTATTAAAGAATTTTCCCGAAACTTCACTGAAGAAAAGATGGAAAGCAGCAATGATGAAGAAGTGACTCCACCTCCAATTACAGCTGAATCTGCCATTAACCGTAATTTCAGATGGAATATGTTTGGCACTTCATGGATACAGTCTCAGAAAACAGAAGATATTTTTCAGCTTATTTCTATTCCGTTTTCAGATTATGACAAAATGGGGATTGCAGGAGGACAAACCTGTACCAGTTTCTTCGGACTTACTGATGACCTGGAGAAAAAAGATCCGGATTTTCCTTTTCATATCGAAATTATTACGGTGAAAAGCCTTGCCATTAATCATATGAGTGAGACTGCGGAAAATTATTCTACCCCAAGACCTCCTTTTACCATTGATACTCTTAATGATTATCAACTTTTGAAGCAAAGCACTAGTGTTTTCGTATAATAGTTTATCCCTGTATTTACAAATTATTATTAACCTGGTCTTGTGTACGGGACTGATTGTATTGGTAAAAGAAGGGATAAAAACAAAACTTCCTGTGATTATACTTCTCTCAGGAGAGTTCATGCTGGAGTTTACGGACTTAGCGGACCGGATGATGAAATTAAATACACTCAATATTTACAACTATACATTGAGCCAGTTTTTTGGCTTAATGATTCTTACTGTGATATACAGCAATTATTATATCCGGCTTTCCAGTAAATTAAAATGGATGATCTATGGGTATGCAGTATTAACATTGATTATTAATTTGTTGTATGTACAAGACGATACACAGGTTACTTTTTATTCCAATATTATCACCAGTATTATTATTTGCAGCTATGCCGCCTCTTATTTTATGAAGATCATCAGGGAAGGCAGGGCAGACAGGGATATGTTTATCGTGAACATCATTGTTTTCCTGTTTTTTTCTATTGAATGTATCATATCCACGACCTTTAATTTTTTAATCAGCAACCATCTGAGTTGGGTAGCTCCTATCTGGCTTTTCAGAGGCCTCCTGCTATTGTCATTTTATATTGCTTTTATTAATCTGGGATGTGGCGTTGGGAAAATCAGGATCAGATAGTTCTATGGATATGGATCGGTATTGGACTATTTTTTTTAACAACGTTATTCATTACGTTATTGGTTATTAATTATTTGAAAAGTATAAAGAAAAATAAACAGAAAGTCTCTCAGCTGGTCCGGAACACAAAAAAGGAATATTGGGAGAATACAATGCTTTTACAGGAAAAGGACAGGGAGCGCCTGGCAGAAGAACTTCATGATAATATTATCTCACAGTTGAACCTCATCCGTCTCAATCTTACGGATAAAAATCCCGAAGAGCTTAATCGTGATCTTAAAAAATCGATGCAGCTGATAAGGGAATTATCCCATAATCTTACACCACCGGACCTTGATGAGGTTGAGCTTGCAGATTTAATTGCAGATTATCTGGATCAGGTTAATAAAAATATAGAAGTCATTTTCCGCCATATTACCATAAGAACTCCAATCAGCAGTCCGGTAAAACTGAATCTTTTCAGAATTATACAGGAACTGGTCACCAATATTTTGAAACACGCTGAAGCTACCAGAGTAGATGTATCGCTGAGAATATCTCTGAACTATCTGATGCTAACCATAGAAGATAACGGGCGGGGCTTCATCATGGAAACTCATTCGGGAGGCATTGGATTAAGGAATATTCAGTCAAGAGCACAAAAAATTAAAGCCATTTATAAACTTAAAACACAGCCTGAAAAAGGCACAAAATTCATAGCCTGTATGGCAATACAATAAAAATAAACATGGAACACGCAAAAATTAAAATCGGAATTGTAGATGACGACCTGCTGTTTGTACAGCTTTTGAAAAACTATATTGATAATAATGGAGACTACCAGGTTACGCTGACCTCAACAGGCGGTTATCAATTTCTCACTGAGGATTCCGGATCTTTAGACATTCTGATTCTGGATCTGAGAATGACGAACGGTGATGGTCTTGAAGTCATGGCTGAACTGGCCAAAAGGGAAACTGAAACAAAAATCATTGTTCTTTCCAGTTTTTATCGCCGCTCATTTATGGGGCAGATGCTGAAAATGGGAGCCCATGCTTTTTTGCCCAAAGAAATTGAATTGGAGGAATTATTAGCTGTCATCAAAACCGTTCACCATACCGGGCATTACTTTTCCAATGATCAGATTGATGTTATGAGAAGTCAGCTTTCCAATAAGCTTCCGGAGTTTCATGCTTTTTCTAAGAATGAGCTTACTGATAGAGAAGTGGATGTTCTGCGATTGGTTTGCCAGCAGCTCAGCACTAAGGAAATTGCAGACTCTCTTTTTATTTCACCCAAAACGGTAGAAACTCATAAAACCAACCTGATGATCAAAACAGGAGTGAAAAATATGGCAGGGCTTGTAATTTACGCAGTACAGAACCAGGTTATAGATCCGAACGAAATCGTATTGTTTGATAAGTAATTTTATCCAAAAAAGAATCAGGGAGCACATGATGTACTCCCTGATAACAAGAAAATCTAAAAATACACTATAATTTAGGATTCAATACTTTAGCAATAGAAACGGCATCTGCTACAGTGTCCAGGCTATAGATCTGCAGAATACCCTGAGTAGTTGCTGCCTGACCTAAAATGTTCTGTTGGTTTTGTGCATTTACTGCATTTTCAAACATGATTCCTGTAGAATGTGCAGCGGACTGATATACGTTACTTAAAGCCATTGCAGGAGATTCTGCTACTACTTTTACGTTCGATTGCGTTACTGCGTCTGTGATTTGTTCGTTTACTGGCATAATGATTATTGTTTATTTGGGTTAAAAATATCCGGGTTTTCCGGTTGTTTGGATTAATTATTTAAGCTTTCCTTAAAATGAATTACGGATTAAGGATTTTCGCCATAGAAACAGCATCAGCAATGGTATCCAGACTATAGATCTGTGCGATGCCCTGTGTTGTAGCTGCCTGAGTAACAATGTTCTGTTGGTTTTGTGCGCTCACGGCATTTTCAAACATGATCCCTGTAGAATGGGCTGCTGTCTGATATACGTTGCTTAAAGCTACTGCAGGAGATTCTGCAACCACCTTTACGTTCGACTGTGTTACTGCGTCTGTGATTTGTTCGTTTACTGGCATAATGATTATTGTTTATTGGGTTAAAAACAACCGGGTTTTCCGGTTGTTCGGAGAATGGAATTTAAGCTGTTCGCTAAAAAATTAATTACGGATTAAGGATTTTCGCCATAGAAACAGCATCAGCAATGGTATCCAGACTGTAGATCTGAGTGATACCCTGTGTAGTAGCTGCCTGAGAGACAATATTCTGTTGGTTCTGTGTATTTATTGCGTTTTCAAACATGATTCCTGTAGAATGTGCAGCAGATTGATACACGTTGGCTAAGGCCATTGCAGGAGATTCTGCTACTACTTTTACGTTGGATTGTGTTACTGCGTCTGTGATTTTTTCGTTTACTGGCATAATGATTATTGTTTATTTGGGTTAGAATAACCGGCTGTTCCGGCTTTAAAAATGGTTTTATTTGCGGTCTGCAAAAATGAATTAAGGTTTAAGGATTTTAGCAATTGAGATAGCATCTGCAATAGTATCTTTGCTGTAGATTTGAGTGATACCCTGCGTAGTAGCTGCCTGCGTTACAATGTTGTGCTGATTTTGGTTGGTCATCGCATTTTCAAACATGATTCCCGTAGAATGTGCTGCGGTCTGGTATACGTTACTTAGAGCCATTGCAGGAGATTCTGCAACTACCTTTACATTCGACTGCGTTACTGCATCTGTGATTTGTTCGTTAACTGGCATAATGATTATTGTTTATTTAGGTTAAAAAACGACCGGATTTTCCGGCTGAGATAATGACTTTTTCCTCAAAAAGTTTAAAAATTACGGCTTAAGGATCTTAGCGATAGAAACTGCATCCGCTACCGTATCCAGGCTGTAGATCTGCAGAATACCCTGAGTGGTAGCTGCCTGGCCTAAAATGTTCTGTTGGTTTTGTGCATTCACTGCATTTTCAAACATAATTCCTGTAGAATGTGCTGCAGATTGGTACACGTTGGCCAAAGCCATTGCAGGAGATTCTCCTACTACTTTCACGTTCGATTGCGTTACTGCGTCTGTGATTTGTTCATTAACTGGCATAATTGTTTTTGTTTTTTGTTGAGATCTGATCTCGGTTAATAATTATTGAAGTAAACTAGTTTTATGTTTTATTTTAAACTCACTACAGATCCTGCAGATGAATACATTTCAAAAGCATTGGTATTAACAGGTAATAAGTGATTGGATCTGAAGGGTGGCTCTGAATACAATGATTGAAACCCTATCTGTAAAATCTGTGTGAGTTTAAAGCATATTTTTTTGGAAAAAGGATGTGGCTTTTATTTTTAATATCTGTCTTAAAAATAAATTTCTGCTGCAGGTATACTGGCAATGCTGGATTCTTTTGGGCTAAAGATGGATTCTGAATGATTGCTTCTGCACATAGACAGCATCTGAAAGACGGTGCAAAATAAATGTTGACCTGATTTTATATATTGGGGGCACCGACTTTCATCTTTGCATGGAAATAAGCCACATCTGTAGTTTGAGCTGAACTGAAATTAGAAACGTCCTTTCCTGATGGTTTCCAGCTCTTTTATTTTCATATTCTTTGGACTCATTTTTTTTACTCCCATGACATAGTTGCTGATGGCGGTCATGTTATTTCGTTGTTGGTTCAAGGCAGAATTGATCTGCATTGCACCCGTAGAATGTGCATTTACCTGTGTTGAAATAGCGTTAGGTACAGCGGTGGACATTCCCATAATAATAGTATCAATTTCGTTCATAATATCTTTTGGTTTTGATGTTTCTACGGACGGATATTACCAAATCTGGCACTCAGCTTATTCATTCTGTCCATTATTTTGAGCTCTTTCTCCTTTACCTTTGCCGTAGATGCCTCCTGAAGTCTTTTCAATTGTTCTTCGTAGTTCATCATGGGAGGATCAGCCTGGGCAGGGGTGGCAGCCTGTACCTGAGGAATTTCTTGCTGTTTCACTGCCTCTTCCAGCTTTTCGAGTAGTGGAGCCAGTGATTTCATCGTCTCTTTGATGGCTTTATCTTTGATATAAGTAATGATTTCATCTTCATGTCTTAAAACAAAAGGCATGATTTCTTTTTCTATGATTTCAGGGTCCGTCACTGGGAGCGGAGGGTTGTGAGCGGGTGCCTTCTTGCGGATTCTTCTGCGCATAAGTACTGTTTTATAAAGTTGAAAAATGAGCGTTTACTTTACAGCAGATAATTAATAAATGCTGCTGCAGCCCTCCAGTCGTGGTTAATATCTTTCACTACATTATAACCGGTTATCTCCAGAGCAATACACGCTGAAATAGCAGTAGCTGACAACATTTCTTTTAACTGGTTGGGAGGGAGGGTAAGGATATAATCATCCGGAATCACAGGAAGTCTGCCATTATTTGGCGGGTTTTCATTCACTACAATACTCAGGATTTCCTGGAAATAATGTGCAATCAGTTTAGAAGCCTGAAATTCCAGTTCTCTTTTTAATTCAATTATTTCTTCCTGGCTTACCAGTTCGGCAATAGCCGCTACATCCACATCATGTACCGAATACTGAGCTTCTCCCGTATCAGATGGCGTAATCGTGATATCTGTTTTGAGAATCCACTTTGCCTTTTCAAGATTAATCGTAAGAAGTTTTGAATCAAGATCTGAAACTGCAATTTCGTTTAAGGTGGTAAAAGGTAAAATTCTCACATTACAGTAAAAAGCTTTCGGATCATCCAGCTTCACCATGATGACGGCAATTCCCGTTGATCTATCTATGGGTTCCACTACAAAAGACTGGAAATGATTGTATCTTTTATTTCCTCTGTTGATGCAGTTCACCAGTCTTATGGCAGGCTGAATATTAATGTTTGAGGTCTGAAGATTAAATACAACTCGCTCTGCATTATGTTCCGTCTTTTTCAAATCAGCACTTCTCGTGTCAAAATAAGACATATCACTGCTTCGGGTTAGGTAAAGTCGTTCATTTAAATCATTTAAATTTTCCAGATTTAAAATTTTGGCGGGTTTGGTTGTTGAAGAATAATTCATATTTTATTTATTTTAATTTTTTCAAGGAGTTGGCTTATTATTGTTTTTTTCTTTCGGTTAACTTCAGGTTCTACTGAAGGAATTACTGCTTCCTTAATCTCTGGTTTTACGAGTGGCTGTGCCAGTTTTACTGACTTTAATACTAATTTTCCCCCATGATCAGCCGTGATAAAGCTTTTTCTCATACCTTCCTTTTCTGATGAGACTTCTTCCGGAACCGGATCTACTCGTTTTTTTTTTCAGGATCTTCAGTCTCAGGAGAAACTTCCGTAAACGGGGGAGGAGAAGGAAGAGCCACTGGAACCGGAGGCGTGTTGACATTATAAATAGTATTGGAAATTTTAGCTTTCACCTCAGCATATTCACTTACCATTTTAAATAAATCTTTCATCATTTCATTTCCTTTTCCTGCATCCTGACCTTGCAGATGCTCTGCCATCTGAGTGGAGGTTTCTTTACTGCCCGGAGCCGGCCCGAAAGTCGTTCCATATGTCAGTAAATTATTGGCCAGTCTGCTTAATGCAATCAAACCTACCTGCTCAAATCCTTTCAAAAAAGACTGTAAATCCTGAACCATCATTCCTGTAGACTGTTCTATCATTACTTTTGTCACTCCGGTCATTGGGGAAGCCTTAGGCGGGGCCAGTACCTCACTGTTCACAAATACTACAGCTTTCTCCGCCGGAGTGGTAGCATTGGCTGCCTGGGATTGTTGGGTTTCACTGTTGTTTTCACTCATGATTGTAAGGTTTTATAATTATCCTTTTAAAATTTTAATGGCATCTGCAACAATCGCAGGGTTGAGCTGGTTCAAGTTCTGCTGATTGGTTACAGAATTCTGAATGGAAATTCCACTGGCATGGGTGGCCATCTGGTAAAGCATACTCATAGCCTGTGCGGGAGACTCACCAAGTACGGTAACATTAGTCTGCGTTACTGCATCTGTAGTCTGGGTGTTTACTGTTTCTGCCATATTCTGGTTTTAATGGGTTACTATTGTTTTTTATTTTCAAACATCTTCTTTCAAAGACTTTTTCTTCAGCTCGACCTTATTGTTATTTCCTGGTTAAGCCTTAACTGTGAGATTGCTGATCTCTTTTGTCTGATACAAATTTCATCAATCGAAATAAATCTTCGTTAAGGGAAAAAACTGAATTTTAAAAAATAAGGGAATTCTCCTATGAGTGAAATTTTCAGATAAAACATTGGATTTATTCAATAACAGAATCCGGAAAAATAATCTAGCATCTATAAGTGTATTTAATCATCATGAATGCATGATACACAAATACACTGTCTGCCGATACGGGTAAACCCTGAATTTCTAAAAATGGGTGGATCCCCTCTATTGAGTCGGGAGCTTTACCTTGAAATTTGTTCCCTAACGTAATAATAAACGATATGCCAAGAAATAAGACAAAAAAGAAAGTAGGTGCTTCCAATACGGATAATGCTAACCACATACCAGCACCAAGACCAGAACCTCAACGTACCCCTAAACCTAAAGTTATAGTACTTACCCAACCCGGTTATGCTACAGGTGATATGTTTGGGATTGCCGCGGCTTTAATTGATGATGAGGAACTTCATGTTGTCATCTCAAAAGGCGACGGTAGTGTTACAGACCATACGGATAAAGCAGATTCTATAAAAAAATTCTATGAAGATTCCGGAATAAGTGAGGACAGGATACATATTGTAAAAGTAAGACGGCTAAGGGGAGCCGGTAAAAGAAAATTAGAAAATGAAGCACACAAGTATAAGCGAAGAGGATATATTAAAGGGGTGAACTATGGAACAGATTACATTGCCAGAAAATACTCACCGGCTTTACGGGAGAAACTAAAAGAAAGATGGAAGGTAAATATCAATGAGGATGAGAATCAGGCTATAAAAAGATGGCTGGAACAAAAAGGAATACCTACCAGTGGAAATAACTTACTTATTTTATGGTCCCGTTTCAGTGGGAAAGGAGGAGATATTCATATAGAACACGATACCAGCTATACAGGAATCAGGCAGATTGTTTATAGAGTAGCAGATATGTATGATGCAATTATTATTACCGGTGACAAAGGCTATGTGAAAGAGAGAGGCTCTAAGTTTGATGATATTGTTAATGAAGTCAGAAACTATATTCATCCTTCCAAAGTATTCAATATTACCGAGTTCTGGGATGAAAAAACACCATCTTTATTAGCATGGGGAGGTGATACCCGTTTTGGACAGTTTAAGCTGTATGAGTACTTTGAGAAAAACTTTACCCATGTAAAGCATCTGGGCTTCAGAAGCGGTAACCTAGAAGTAATGGCGATGTTAGGATACACAGTAAGATACATGGAAGAAGAGGGCAGTGAGAGCGGAAGCAGAATGCTTGCCTGGAAGAAGGTAAATGGACGCAAAACCCAAAAAGGAGGAGATGCCACCGGATATGAACGTTTGTTACTGAGTGAACCTCCAACACGATCAGGTAAATATCTTCAGGAAATGATAAAAGACATCAATAAAAGAATGAAGGACGAATTAGATGAAGAAATTAAAAAAATAACAAGGACCGAAGGATTCAAAACAAGAGAAGAGATAGAAAAACTGAAACTAGAGCTTAAACCTAAAATTGAAGTAAAATTCAGAGACGAAAAAAGAAATTATACAGGGGCACATTATGCTCCGCGTAAAAAGGATGGAACACCACCAACCCCCATATCAAAAGTAGACAAAAGTAGGTTTTATGAAGGGTTTAATGACAAAGATATGGAGCTTATACTCTCTTTCTTACGACCTGAACGCTGGATTGACAGACAAATTACTTATAACCCCATCATCCCACAGAAAAGAAAAGATTACAAAAAACTGTTGGAAATTGCCAATTAAATAGTAAGTCCGGACTCTCCTGATTAATTAAAATATTGACTTCACTGATATTTCAAAAAAACAGCCTTCTACACAGAAGGCTGTTTTTTTGACTATAATGCTATGCAGAAAGAAGAGTATCTTCAGTATCCCTTTCAGGCAATTCCTTTCTCTTTCTCCAAAAGAAATAAGCGACAACAGCGGTTGCAATGGGCAGAGCAATACCAAACTCATCAATATAATAATTGGTATTTCCAGTATCTACAGTAAGCGGTGTAAAAATAGACTGTATAAAAAGGTTGTGACTGGCATGTAAAATAGCTCCCGTCCATAAACTTCCGGATTTCAACCGCAGCCAGGTGAAAATAAAGCAAGATGCAAATATCATCACTGTAAAACATAAAAGAGCCAGCCATTTGGGACCGCCCGTGTTATAATTGGAAAACAGGAGAAGAGGATAATGATAGATAGACCATATAAGCCCCATCCAGAGAGAGGTAACAGTATAAGAATTAATCTTAGCCAGCTGCGGAGTGAGAAGACCCCGCCAGCCTATTTCCTCACCCAATGCCGAGCCTACAGAACGCACCATCCCAAAGCTGCTCATCAGAATAATGTAGAGGGTCAAAGTCTGTCCATCAGAAAGATTCCAGCCCATCCCTTTACCCGCTTCTGCTACAAACTGATGATTATAAAAACCGCCAGCTCCACTGATCCAGATGATGAGGTAAGGAACAAAAGCGTAGACAATAGGAATACAGTAAGCCATGATCTGGTATTTCGTAAGTCCCCATTTCCAACCCAGGGAAGAAACCGGAATTTTCCGGATACGGCAGGTAAGAAGTGCTGCAATGGCCGGACACCACATTACAATGGTAGCGTAAGATATAATTCCGCCGCCGAGTTTTCCGGTACGAATACACATATAATAGACAGGGAGACAGAAAAGCAAGGTAAAGCACAGGTAAGTGGCAATATTCTTCCTGATTTCGGATTTGGATATTGTATTTTCCATAAACTGATCTGGTGTTGATGTTTATAAACGGTTGAAAAATAGAAGGTTATTTTTTAATAAAAGTACACTTATTTCTTATATGAATAATAATTTTCAGCACTATTCAATTTAAAAAAAGAGGTCTTCTGTTTTTTAATAATGGAAAACTGTAAATTAGCCAAAACAATTTTTTTCCGAATTACCTTAGAACATGTCCAGACTAAAAGCGATAAGAGAACAAAAAAATCTGACTCAGGAGGAACTGTCAGAAAAATCAAAAATTTCTGTAAGAACCATTCAACGGATAGAATCCGGAACAGAACCTAAGGGACATACTTTAAGAGCGCTGGCGCAGACCTTGGAAATAGAAGAATCATTATTACTGCAGGAAGAAGCCATTATTTCCCAGGAAAATGATGAGGTAAAAACAGAAGCCGCAGAAGAATCTGAAACGGTCAATTATTCTTTGATTAAGATGATCAATCTATCCTCCTTATTATTTGTGGTAGTACCGCCATTAAATATTCTGGCTCCCTTTCTGCTGATGTTTATTACGAAGCAGAGAAACGGTCTTACCAAACAGATTATCTCTCTGCAAATGTTTTGGACTGCTATAGCGCCCATTGTATTTATGCTCGGAATCTTTTTAAAGCTCGGAAAAGAGTTTACTCTTATTCTGATGATCCTTATTGCACTGTCCAATGTATTCATGATCCTCTGGAATGCTGCTGAGATTGACCGTAAAAAGAAATTGTATTTTAAACTGAAATTCAGAATGTTATAATTTTTGTCAGGGCTTTGTCGGGTTATTGTCGGGTTCATTTTTATTTGAAAAACAAAATGAAATTGAATCTTTGTCAAAAAAATAACAATGACAAAATCGGCACAGCTTATCCTTCCTTTTCTTATTCTGATTATGAGTATCGTTCATGCGCAGACAGAAAAAACAGATCCTCTCTACAAGACAATTATATCAAAAGACAGCCTGTTTTTTTCAGCAGGGTACAATACCTGTAACATCGGAAAGATGGAAAGCATGTTAAGCGACGGGTTTGAATTTTATCACGATAAAGGCGGTTTTGAAGATAAAAAGAAATTCATCATTGATTTTAAAAACGGATTGTGTAAATCTCCGGAAACCTATCAGCTTAAAAGAGTCCTGGTTGATAAAAGTACTGAGATTTATCCCATGTATAAAGAGGGGAAAATATATGCTGCCATTCAGAATGGAGATCATCTGTTTTATGAAAAAATAGGAGATCAGGCTGAGAAATTAGTCGGGGAAGCAAAATTTACTCATCTCTGGATCCTGGAAAATGCTGAATGGAAGCTTAAAAATTCATTAAGCTTTGATCACCATCCGAAGCAGACTACTGATAGTGAAACAATGTTTGATAACGATCAGTCGATGCAAAGCTGGCTGAAAGAAAATAATATTCCTACTTTGGGATTAGGAATTATTGAAGGTGGGAAACTGCAGAAGGTAAAAGTTTTTGGAGATACCAAAACAGGAATTTCAGTTCCCCTCAATGCTTATTTTAATGTTGCCTCTCTCACCAAACCAGTTACGGCAATGGTAGCCTTACGCCTGGTAAGTTTAGGAAAATGGAAACTGGATGAACCTTTAGATGCTTACTGGACAGATCCGGACATTGCGAATGATGCAAGGCATAAAAAGATAACAACCAGGATGATCCTGAGCCACCAGACCGGTTTTCCTAACTGGAGATGGATGAATACAGATAAAAAACTCAACTTTCAGTTTGATCCGGGCACAAAGTATCAATATTCAGGAGAAGGTTTTGAATACCTTAGAAAAGCACTGGAAAAGAAGTTTGGGAAATCACTGGACCAGCTTGCGAAAGAACTTATTTTCCAGCCTCTCAAAATGCGTAATACAAACTATATCTGGGATCAGAATACAGATGAGTCAAGATTTGTAACAGGATACAATGAAAAGGGAAATGCATATCCCATAGAAAAAATTAAAACCGCAAATGCTGCCGATGATCTGCACACCACTATAGAAGATTACGGAAACTTTATGATCAGCGTTATGAAAGGAAAAAATCTGAAGCCGGAAGTCTTTCAGGAAATGACTCAAAAACAGGTCAACGTAAAAGAAGGTAAATATTTCGGGTTAGGACTTGAAATCTACGATCTGGGAAATGGTGAATATGCTTTATCACATGGCGGAGCAGATCAGGGAACAAGATGCATTGCTATTGTACTGCCCAATTCAGGAAAAGGAATTGTGATATTTACTAATGTAGATGATGGCTATAAAGTCTATGAAAAACTGGTCCTTCATTACTTAGGAGAGCAGGGACAGAAAATTATTAAGATAGAAACTAAATGATTATATCAGTAAAAAAGCTATTCCGGCAATGAGCATTGCGTATCTTTGAAAGATTGGAAACACCGGATGTGTAAATAATTTCTATGATATGCTTTTAGAAAAATTACTTGAAGAGTTTGACGTAGACCCCCATATCTTTAGTTGGGAAGAATCTGCGTTATTTGATCAATACTTTGAACAGATCTCTGTCAGGAAAAATACATTTCTGATCAAAGAAGGAGAAACAGAAAAGTACAGTTATTTTGTTTTTGAGGGCCTATTGCGTTGCTGGATCATTAATCACAAAGGAGATGAGCAAACGTTTTGGTTTTGTAAGAAGGGGACTTTTTCACTGTCGAATATCTCATTCACATTACAGGAAAAATCTGCTTTTAATGTGCAGACTATTGTAGACAGCGTTATCTATAGGATAGACAAGAAAAAGGCCGCCGAATTATATTCTGCTATTCCCGGATTAAAGACAGTTTTTGATGACCTCACGGCGATATTACTTAATAAAATACTGAATAGAAATATCGACCTGATTAAGTATTCCCCCGAACAGTATTATCTCCAGATGATGGATGAATATGGTGTCACTTTAAATTATATGCCCTTAAAAGATATTGCCTCTTATCTGGGGATCACACCACAAGCGCTGAGCAGAATTCGTAAACGCATTTTTTAACCTGGGTTCAGTGTTTTAGATGAATAAGTTCTGACCTTTGTGATTCTAAATTTACAATTATGATCAGAGAAATTACGGTAACAGATTATCCACGTTTGATTGAGATCTGGGAGAGTGCAGTGGTGAATACCCATGATTTTCTTAAAGAAGAAGACTTGGCATACTATAAAAAACAGCTTCCTGTCTATTTCCGGCATGTCATCCTGTCGGGGTTTGAGCAAGAAGGTATTTTAGTTGGGTTTGCAGGTGTTGCAGAAGGAAACCTTGAAATGTTGTTTGTTGGCAACAATTATCGGAGTACCGGAATAGGAAAAAAATTAATTGAATATGCAATATCTCATTTACAGGTAACCAAAGTGGATGTGAATGAACAAAATACCCAGGCTGTTGGTTTTTACAAACATATGGGATTCAATATACTGAAGAGATCCGAACTGGATGGAGAAGGTAAAGAATATCCTGTCCTGCACATGCAGCTATAGCCGCAAAATAAACAGAAAATCCCTGCTTTCAAAATAAATGAGAGCAGGTGCATTGTCATTATATTACCCGATTCAGGAAAGGGAATTGTGATATTTACCAATGCAGATGATGACTGTAGAGCCTATGAAATACGGGTTCTTCATTATTTTGGAGATCGGGGAGCGTAAAATTGTGGAGATAGAAACCAAATAACTATTCATGCTGTGATAAATCTTTGTATATTCGGGTATCAATCTGAAAATAAGTAAAGTATATAAAAGTTTGTTTTCAGGATACAATAGGTATGATCAGAAATAAAAAGAAAGTTATGTGGCAATATTATTTAATTCTCGGTGCAGGAATAGTGCTGTTTGTTGCAGCATTGCTGAGTTTCAGAAATACCCTTTCATTCTTAAAGAAAGCAGAAAGGTCAACGGCAACCGTTACCTCATTACGGGTATATGATTCGGATGGGGAAGTATTTAGCCCCCTCTTTACCTTTCGTACCCGGAATAATATTGAATATACCTACGAACTGCCGGAAGGTACCAATCCTTCAGCCTGGTCAGTAGGAGAGACGGAGACCGTTATCTATGATCCGGATGACCCTTCTTCCGTAGAATTATATACGTATTTCAGAATTTTTGCCTGGCCTTTAATATTGATTTCTATTGCATTGCCATTACTGGTGATAGGAGGAGGTTATTTTATTGCAGCCCAGTTTTTAAAATAACCTCTTCCTTCCTTATTTCTATTTTACTTTTTCCAGAAGATAAAGCTTAGCTCCGGAAAATGCCAGCTTAGGCATCAGGTTTCCTTCCAGAATCATAGTTTTATTATTGGCATCTATGACAGAGATATAATTGTTGGAATTGTATTCTATATAATTCTCCTTTTCTTTTGTTGAAGGATTTTTTCCAAACTCCAAAGAATATTTTACCCAGTCTTCATCCTGTGAACTGCAGTGTACCGGTTTGAATTTAGACTTTTTAGCCTTAAAAATAATTTGATCAAAACCTTCCGTACATTCTGAAGTGAATGAGCCGTCAGGGTTCTGATCTTTTGAAAAATCCTCGAAAGAACCGCGGTAAACCCCTACCACTTTCCAGGTTCCGTCAAGACGGTCTTCATCAATTTTCCCCTTCGCTTTGCTTACCGCCCAGCTGATTCCGTTTACCGTTCCTTTTACGGCTTTATAACTTAAGCTTACAGCTCCCGATACTACTTTTGTAGCCGTTCTTACCACACATGAATTGAGAACAAGGACAGCCGAAGCCAGAAATATTATTTTCTTCATTTTGTCAATTTTTTTCAGGTACGAAGATAATGTTTTTGGGAAAACTGCCTGAAGATGAATTATGTTTTGCATATTTAATACTAATGCTAGACATCTTTATGTATTCTGCTGTCCGGTTTACCGCCCGAAAATCAGCATTCAACGTTCAATATGGCCTGTTCAAAGTATTTACACTTATTCCTGGCTCTGTTATATCATAATTTTACTATCACAAAACATCACGATTATGAATACTACATTGAACTTCAGTAAAAAAATACAGGCTGTTTTATCCCTAGTCATTTTTATAGGAATGGGATTATGGTCTCTTAAAGCACAGACTTATACCACTGGCGGGAAAGATTCAGAAAATACAGCTGTCAGATCAGCTTTCCAGAATACAAAGAAAATCCGAGCAGGGCTGCTGGATGTAGGTTATGCAGAAGTAGGGCCTGAAAATGGGAAACCTGTCATTCTTCTTCATGGATGGCCCTATGATATCCACAGTTTTGAACAATCTTCAGCTATCCTTGCTGAAAAAGGGTACCGTGTTTTGGTCCCTTATTTAAGAGGCTACGGCACAACGACCTTTGTTTCACCCAATACAAAACGAAACGGTCAGCAGAGTGCTGTTGCATTGGATATCATTGCTTTTATGGATGCCCTGAAAATTGATAAAGCGATCATTGGCGGTTTTGACTGGGGAGCAAGAACAGCGGATATTATGGCGGCATTGTGGCCAGAACGTTGTACAGGTCTGGTTGCCGTAAGCGGATATTTAATTGGAAGTCCAAAGGCCAACGAAAAACCTCTCCCTCCAAATGCTGAATTTTTATGGTGGTATCAGTATTATTTTTCAACTGAAAGAGGGTACAAGGGGTATAAAGCCAATACAGCAGCATTTAATAAACTGATCTGGAAAACGGCTTCACCAAAATGGGCTTTTGATGACCAGACCTACGAACGCTCTGCCGCAGCATTCAATAACCCTGACCATGTTGATATTGTGATCCACAATTACCGCTGGCGCCTGGGATTGGCGAAAGGAGAAAAACAATATGATGCGCTTGAAGCTAAACTGGCAAAATCTCCTTCCATTACAGTCCCAACAGTGACCCTGGAAGGTGATGCCAACGGAGCGGCGTTTCCTGCCCCGGAAAGTTACGCTTCCAGATATACAGGAAAATATGCCCATCATACCCTGACAGGAGGAATTGGACACAATTTACCACAGGAAGCTCCAAAAGCATTTGCAGATGCCATTATAGAAGCAGACTCTATGTCACAGTCTAAATAAAAATCTGTTGGATTTAAGAGACTTTCTCTAAAGTGTCATTCTGACGAAGGAAGAATCTCATTAATAAAATTCTTCCTTCGTAAAATGGCAGTCAAATGATTTAGCTTATGAGACGGTCTCTTTCTTATCGTAAACTATCCTTCAAAACCTTCTTCAAGCTTCAGTTTATTCACTAAAGGATTGGCATACATCGCCAGGAAATACTCCTTAGAAACGAGATCTGACGGGTCTATACGCATCTCAAGTCTTCGGATAAACAACTGTTTCTCCTGTTCAGTATATTGTGAAGCATAGGTATCTGTATGATGAATCAGATCGTAGGCAATATATTTTGTCGGCCAAAGCTTATAATTCTTAATGATAGAATGGTCAATCACCTGTGCAACGGCCTGCAATTGTTTGTTTTTATTCTCAATCGTAGTGGCAATTTCATCCAGTTCTGTGTCAATAACATTACCGGCATGCAGATGAATTCGTTTCTTTTGCCCTAATATTCCGCTGAGCATGGTGGTAAAGTCTTCATTTTTACCTTTGATGTATTCCTCATCCCTGTGCTGTGCCAGAAGCTGAGGCATTTTCAAAGAATCCGTAGGATCATATTCGTAAGAAATAGATACAGGAACAATCTTTAAGGTTTTAAAATACTCTATCACTGACTGATCTCCTGATGCCATAGCAAGCATTTTTAAAACCCCTTGTTGAGTGGCATCATTACCGTCTTTGGTACGGCCTTCACGCTGGGCGATCCATACAGAGCGGTTTTCGTGATGCAATTGATGATCAATATACTCAGACATCGTTTGTGAACTTTTAAGCTGATCACGAAGCGACAGTCCTCTTTGAACCAAAAAGTTACGGTTCAGCTTAGCCAATACATTCAAGAAGTTTCTTTTCACAAGATTATCCCCAATGGCTGAAGCAGTCATAATATGGCCGCTTTCCAGAAGAGCCAGATTAAGCAGGGAAGTATCCAGTACAATATCTCTGTGATTTGAAATGTAAAGGTATGGAGTGTTTTTATCCAGTTTATCGAAGCCTGAGGTCGTTAATCCTTCAGAACTTTTCGCAAGGATCTGACGAACGGTATGCGCTACAAAATGATGCTGAAAATCACTTATAGAGTGGATCTCTTTAAACTGTTCCAGCCAGACCTGCTCATCCACACCGGGAAAAGTAAAGTTCATCAGTGCTTTCATCATAGGATCACGGGCTACACTCTGCAATCTTTCATTCACTTCATGATCATGAAAATACCGTATTTCATCAAACTTCGACATGCGATTATTTAAAAATTAAAACTTTTTGCAAAAGAACGAAAATTTATCTGGGGAATGGGTATAATGCTTGTTAAAGTATTATGAAGGGCTTAGGAGTTAGGGAATAATGTGTCAATTGTAAAAGAAAATCGTAATTATATTTCTAATATTTACATTCAATTCTGCTCCAAAAATAGATTTTTTACAACTTGTTCTTCTGTATTTTATAATCCAGCATTTCCACCAACAGATCTGCCACATTCATATTTAAATTATCTTAAGCATTTTTACTAGGAAAAATAAAAACAGGTAATCCTATAGATTACCTGTTTTTGATACATTTATTAAAATTTTTATTTCTTAAGTTCCGCTAATAAATAGAAATTGCATATTTGAAATATCTAGATAATTCAAAAACCATTGCTATTGCAATGGTTTTGTGGATAATATTTCTAGTTAAAAATTTATTTGATAATCTTTTCAGGAAAAAAATCTTTTAGATCAATATCATAAATTACAGGATTACATTTTTTTTCAGAGATATTCTCTTTAGGAACCTTTGAAATATTACTTAAAATATCATCTATATTTTCGTAAACAATATTTCCTTTTAGATCAATGTCTGTTACATTACAAAAATTTCGAGTGTCTTGTATGGTAATCCACGCTTTATAAATTTCATTTTTTGGTGGTGGTAGTGGCATGTAATGATATTTTATAAAATACTCGTAATTGAAATCTTTATCTAGTATAGCCATTGAAGAAACAAACATATAGTTATCGTGAGAACCGGTACGCAAACTGAAATTATAGACATTTGTTTTGGTATGAAATATCATCTGTTCAAAATTAGCAAGTATACCTTTATTATATTTTTTAGAAAAGAAGATAATCTTTGCAATGCCATTAGTTCCTAATTCTTTTTTTAAATGAAAATCTTTTCTATTTAATATATAATAAATACTATAGTTGTTATCATCAGATATTTTTATAAGATTTTGTTTTTGTGTTTTTGAATTAATAGAAAATTTTTTATTTTCTATATCAATCATTTTCAATTGAGAGAAGGCATTTACACTGATAGTAAAGACCACCAATATTATTATTTTATTTAATTGTTTTAACTCCATATTTTGTCATTATAATATTAAAATTTCTTTGAGTAGCTACTCCATCTCTATACCAAACCCAACCCTTGAGATATCTTTCCTCAGAAGTTTGATTATAATTTATAAAATTTTGAAATGGAATATTTTTTTGACCTTTAGCAATATAGTTACTTGAATAGTCTCTATTCACAAAAACATCTCTTGATGTAGCAATTGAGGAAATTCCTGTACCAAAAAGATCATCATATCTCACGGACAAACATGATCCCATAATCAGATTTTTGCCATCCTTAACATATTTGGCAATCCCGATGAGACTTTCTATACTGTTTCTTGTTTCCGCAGCCAATTTACTTTTATCAGATGTATACTGTTGCATATGACTCCCTAGGATTTTTTCAGTTTTAAGATTTGTATAAAAGCCTGTATCTCCTGTCATTCTATATCCCGTCTCAGAATTTGAATCAGGAATTACTTCTCCTTTTTCATCAAATACATAACGTAGACTTTGTAAACCATGTGCATTAATAAAAATGTTGTCGGCAAGATTTTGTCCCAGATATGCTATTAATTTTTCCAAAGCATCTTTTAAGCTTGAAGCATCAATTACATGCCAACCGTTTTTTTCAAAATCGCTATTAACGAAATTACCAACATGCCCAGCATCTCCCCTTAAAAAATTCAGGATGATGTTAGTTGCTGTAGATCCCCCACCGGTTCGTTTACCAATCCAGTTATTCTCTATATATCCTGAGGTGAAATTTCCACTTCCTCCTGCAAACCACCATGAGCCATCAGGTACACTAATTTCTAACCCTCCATCATATGGTTTATTTCTCATCCCATCCGGATCTGTAAACATCACAGGATTATCAGCTCCATAGTGATAAGGGCTAAATCTCCTA
The DNA here is from genome assembly GCF_018362995.1 of Chryseobacterium indologenes. NCBI lineage: Bacteria > Pseudomonadati > Bacteroidota > Flavobacteriia > Flavobacteriales > Weeksellaceae > Chryseobacterium > Chryseobacterium indologenes. Next base: position 1,943,255 of record NZ_CP074372.1, on the reverse strand, counting down.
AATGCTTCCGCTAATGGATCTGTGGTTCCCCATCTTCCCAAATCCGGCATATACATCCTGGCCCCGTAATCATTCCAGCCGGTTTCCTTTTGTAATTCCTTACCGTTGTATTGATAATTATAAGATGGGTTTCCTCCCACATTATTATATCCCCAATGCTTTAATCCAAAAGGATAATAATTGTTTTCTTCAAGAGCTTCTGTGCTGCCATTGGTATTTTAAAATAACTGAGGCGTACATATCCCAAATGGTATGTATATGGTAAAATATTCTATCTTTTACCAACACTTCTGAAACACCTTGTATGATCTTCAATATTTTAAATGACCTATTTTCTCTTTTCTTCTGCTCTTGCTATCCACAATATTAACTCAACTTTACATTTTTACTAATGTTTTTAAAAATAGAGTATTGATTTTCAATACTCTATTTTATTAGCAACATGTTTGGAACATTACCCACTAATCTTGTAATGGCTTTATTTAAATAGTAGTGAAATATTTGTTATTTATAAGCTTCAAACGAAATACTATTACTTTTAATCGTTCCTAAAAAGAATTTATATTTTTCAAATTTCTTTTTCTGCTCTTTTGTTAGCCATTGATATGCATCATCTGTAATACAAAGATGCAACCCTAGGTTATATCTAGAAAATTCCAGAAAATAGGCATCATATAAAAAAGAAGTATTTGTTCTAAATAAGTTACTTAAATCTACAGAAATTTCATAACTATATTTTTCATGAGGCTTCAGTATTAATAAGTTATTTGTTATGTAATAATTTTTAAAAGCATGCTCATAAGAATTAAAATGATGCTTTTTTTTCCATTTATTAATTTTATGAAATTCTTTATCTGCGACTACCTGTAATGTTTTTATGTTTTCTTTCGATTCTCTATCTGAATGCCCTCTTGAAGATTCAGGATAGAGATAATTTTGATCATAATCCCTATTTATCATTATTGTGGGAGCAAAAAAATTGTAAGGATAGTCTTTTTCATTGTAAACACCGCAGTATTCTGAATCATAATATCCTTTAAATCCATTTACATCAAAGGGAAGTAAATAATTATCATCGGTAAGATTAACTACATCAATTTTTAATGTTAATTGATATGTTTCTACATGAGATTTAATGGTATAGTTAATCTTGATTTGTGATTGAAGAACAAAACTAACTAGTAAGCTTAATAATCCTAAATATTTTTTCATTTTTCTATTTTATACTATTATTCCAATTTAGATATGCTTTCATAATAATATTGAAGTTATTGTTAAATTTATTAATAGCAGCTTCTGGATAACGAAAAATATCTGGTATTTGTTTCGCACCATGCTTACTATATGTATAATCTAACGGATCTTTTATGTTTTGATTTCCTATTCTTGATTCCCAAGAGTAGGAGATATACTCCGAAAAGTAGCTAAAAGCATCACGAGCAGTTGGGCTATTCTTATTGGATTTAATAGTATCGAAGAATATATCTCTAAAGTAATGAGTTATAGAATGACCTACTTCGTGACCAATAATAAATGAATACTCTAACACGCTTGGAGATTTACCTAGGTTTACCAAAATGTCAAAACCATTAGATTTTCCATGGAAAAGAAAGTTTTTAGTTTCTATAAATTTAATTCCTCTATCCCCTGGTTTATAACCTCCTACAGAATATAGTTTAGAGATAAGACCTGAAATTTCATCTGTTTTTATTATTTTATTCCAATCTTCAAAACTTGCAATCGTATTCACAGGATCACTCCAGCCTGCTTTTTTTAATTGCTCAACCATAGAAAACAAGGCTCCAATACTTCCTCCACTTCCAAAATATGATTGAGCAAAAGTAATCGCCCCCATACTTGTAAACGATAACCCTCCAGAGGATGGTTCACCGCCTCCACCACTATCAGCCATAGCAAAAAACCTCCCCATTCCATCACCTGCGCCAATAAAAGCTGAAATAGTGCTGCTATCGCCAGGTCCTATATAATTAAGCATGCCTCCACTTGGCTGATACCCTGCCATTCCACTGCTCTCACTATTGGGAGCTTTGATCTTTCTTCCGTCAGGATCGATGAACATAATAGGGTTGTTTGCCGCATAATTATAAGGGGTTAGTCTTCGGTACTGTTCTGCCAAAGGATCTATCACTCCCCATCTGCCAAGATCTGGTATATAAAACCTGGTCCCGAAATCAAACATTCCTGTTTCCTGAAGCTCTTTACCATTATATTTGTAAGAATAGTAACTTCCGAAACCGGATATTCCTAACATTCCTGAAATATGGTTGAGTCCAAACGGATAATTATGGCACGAGTGAAACGCTCGCACCACCGTAATGCGGTAGGGGTATATATTCAATGGAACGAGCTAAAAATCGAACCTCCGGAGTTTAAACTTTGAAATATTGCTCTAAATATTTAATATCCTCAGGATTATTAAGATTACAGTCAACTATGATTACATTTTTATTTACTAATTCTTTTAGATGTTCAAAGATTTTTTTCAAATTATCAATCAAAAACTCAAATGATATCATATGGAAACCAACATTGCTAATAACGATATTATCTTTTTTTCCATCGATTAATAATTTTAGTAAAATTATGTGTAATTTACCTAAGGTATCATCTACTCTAATTTCAATACCTGTTAATTGATTAAATAAATTAATTAACTTAATTTTTTCATTCTTCCTAATTTCATCGTAAAAATAACTTATTTTTAGAGCATTATCATAAGCGAAATTAACGAAAACATACTCATTCATATCCTTTAAGGTTTGTAATTCTTTTGAATTTATTATAGATACTCTGTTCATTATCTTGTTGGTTTTACAGGGAATTTATATATTTTTCCATAATTAACAGGATTTGCGTTATCCCATTTTGCATTGTTCATAAGTATATCCATATACTTATAGTCACCTGTTAGTATTTTATATTGAATAGCAGAACTCATTCTATGGTTACCATCATTTAAATAAAATTTCCCTTCCCATCTAAATCCAGCTACTCCAACAGGTTTATTAAATGTACCATTCATCATTTGTTCTAAATATTTTGCTGTTATAGCCGGATCTATTCCAGAATTAAGACTTTTGAAACCTTGAGCTTCTGCTTCGGCAGCAATCTTTGACATCATAGAAACCTCTTCGGCAGCAGCTATAGTCCTTCCATAACCACCAAACATCAATCCGCCACCGCTTCCTTCATCTTGTAGTATCTCCATATGGGAACTGTTCACATTTCTGGCAAATCTGTCCAGCCAGTTTTCACCTTCGTTATAGAGAGGATAATCTCTCCATGTTCTATATTGTTCTAATGGGCTTTCACCATTGGCGTTTACATTAGCATTTCTGATAAGTCCAAACAATGCTGTTTGTCCATAACTCATTGAAACCCTCTCTATTTGCCCAACTTCTAGCCTTCCTGCTTTTTTCTTCCCTCCAAAAAGCCAACTTATAAATCTTTCTATAACTCCGGGACCTGTATTGCTTTTAGGAGGACCGCCGCCGCCATCAGCCATGGCAAAAAATCTTCCCATTCCATCACCTGCACCAATAAAAGCTGAAATAGTACTACTATCACCGGGTCCTATATAATTAAGCATGCCTCCACTTGGCTGATACCCTGCCATTCCACTGCTCTCACTATTAGGAGCCTTGATCTTTCTTCCGTCAGGGTCTATAAAAGCTGATGAGATTAAAGCATAGGCATAAGGTGAAAATCTTCTGTTTGTTTCAGCCAGTGAGTCAATTATTCCCCATCGTCCGATGTCAGCCATGTACATTCTAACACCGTAATCATTCCAGCCGGTTTCCTTTTGTAGTTCTTTCCCGTTATACTGGTAATTTACTAGTATTTTTAAAAATAGAGTATTGAAAATCAATACTCTATTTTATTACCAACATCTTTAGAACATTATCTCTTACAAGGGGATTATTTTTAATCGGATTATAAAGCCAACTTATCAGAATGACATAATAATATTTAATTGATTTCTTCTTCAGATGCACTTAGTATAGTCCACCACTCTTTATACTTAGGAATTCGTTTAAAAGTAAATATAATGTATTTCTTTTTAGTTGAATTTACAAAAGAAATAACTGCTAAATCTTCATTAACAATATAATCTCCTAACAGCAAGTAATTTTTTTCTTTAGGTATGGTATTAATAATTTTGATCGTTTGTTCTCCTGATTCTGCTTGATATTTAAATTCTTTTTCAGTAGGAAATATCTTATTATTTTGATCTACAATTATTATTTTGTTACTATTTATAAAACTGCTTAAAGGATATAGTGTATTATCACTTTCAAAAAAAGAATTTAAACCTTTATATTGTGATTTTATGTTAGAAAATGGAGCAATACACAAAAACACTATAAATATTAATATGGCTTTTTTCATAATTTATTTATTAAAAATGTTGTATAAAATTTTATAATTTTGCTTTATATATGTATTAAAAGCATCTGATGGATTACCTGGATCTCCAATTTTTTGGTAACTATTGATAAGTTTTTTTTCAAAATAATCACCCGGGTCTCCTGCTAGATTACTTCTCCTAAATGAAGAATCTGTTCCTGCTGATACTCCCCAATGATTAATTTCATGACTTATAAAACCTATCATCTGAACGATGTTGGTAATCCCCCCCATGGTTTTAGTATCCTTGTTTGCTGTTTTAAACCACTCGAGTGTATTCATATCCATCCTTATCAAATTTATGGGGGCTTTTGGATTTGATCCATAAGGATAATCTGCAATTGAAAATGAAGTACCGTCCTTAAAACCCATTAATGCAAAATTTGTATCACTTTTAAACATTTTATTTAATTCTTCAATAGAAAATCCAGATGTATTACTCAAAATATTCATAAACTTTGTATCATTAGTAATTTTAGGCAAAATATTCATTACAAAATCATAAAATTCGGGATAATTCTCCTTGTAAAATTTTTCTGCAGCTTTATCAAATTGAAAAGAAGGAGAGCTTTCTGCAAAATAAGCCATTATATCATTGTACATTTGTGTTTGTCCAAAAGTAGAAGCTCTACCTCCGCCACTATCAGCCATGGCAAAAAAACTCCCCATTCCATCACCTGCACCAATAAAAGCTGAAATAGTATTGCTATCACCAGGTCCTATATAATTAAGCATGCCTCCACTTGGCTGATACCCTGCCATTCCATTACTCTCACTATTGGGAGCTTTGATCTTTCTTCCGTCAGGATCTATAAACATAATCGGGTTGTTTGCTGCATAATTATAAGGGGTTAGTCTTCGGTACTGTTCTGCAAAAGGATCTACAACGCCCCATCTGCCAAGATCAGGCATATAAAACCTGGCTCCGAAATCAAACATTCCTGTTTCCTGAAGTTCTTTACCCCCAAATTTATAACTGCTCCAATTTCCAAAGCTTGCCATACCAAACGCTCCTTCGATATGGTTCAGACCGAAAGGATAATAGTTATTGGTATCTAAAATTTCAGGAGCACCTTCGCTGTTTCGGGCAAAACTTACCCTTACATTTCCTAAATGGTCACGATACTGGTAAATATAGCGGTTTTCTTTGAAACTGTAAAACCCTTCTGAAGTGGCTGCAAAATCCAGTTTCCATTCCGGTGTTTGTGGTTCGATAATTTCTACTCCTCTGTATGCCTGTTCTTCAAAAGCTGAGGTTGTCTTACAGGTGAGACAAGGTTCAAGACCTCCCATATCTACAAACTCATACTGAAAGCCGTCCAGATAATCCGTTATTTGGTTGGTCACAGTACTCCCTCTGCCACTGTTCCAGCTAGTATGGGTTTTCCTCATTTTAGTACCATCAGCGCGGTACAGATACCCGAGATTGCTGTTCATTGTAGATCCCAATATCGTCTGTGAGATGGTAAACATATCCGGCAGATCCAGAAAATTATAACTGATTGACTGTATGCCTTTATCCAGCATTGTTGTCATATTACCGTTGGCATCATAGTCAATGGTATTATTTCCTCCTTCATACCCGGTATCATTCAAAGCATTCTCTATCACTTTATTCAATCGGTTTCCTGTATATTGGTACACCAGGTCATCCACCATTGTAACAGCTGTTCCAGAGACAGCATAGGCATTTCTTTTCAGAGTCCTGATATTTCCGTTCAAATCATACGTTATATGTTCGTTATACTTGTTATTATGGGGAATTGTTGAACCAGGCTCAGAATAGATGGCATCTTTAAGGCGGTTGATAGGATCATAGATATAGGAATATCTTTTAAGGATACCGTCTGAGGCTGCTTTCCAGTCTACTTCAGAAATATTACCATTGCTTTTTCCCGGAGCTACATTAGCATATTCAGGATTCTGATATCTTACCTCATATCCAAAAAGCTTATTACCCAAATTGACCGGATCATTGATCCTGATAAGAGCACCACGGATGTTATATTTATAATCGATAGTCTGAAGTCCGTTTCCGACCTTTTTTTGGGAAAGCTGAGACAATTCGTTATATGTATTTTCTGACAGTATTTCTACAGTACCGCTGTCTACCTGATGCGTGTGTTTTTTCAGACGGTTCTGGTTGTCATACTCAAAGTTCTGGGAAATCACTTTCTCTGTATCCGTACTGAGTCTTTTATGATAGGCCTTAGTGTATTTTGCCACGCCTGAAAAATCCAGTTCAGATTCGGTTCTGGTGTATCCACCTAAATGATTGATAGAATGGGAGCCAATTGCTCTTCCTTTTGCATCATAATAGATATAAGACTTAGTCCAGTTGTCATCTTCTATATTTTTCACAAGGCTCATGGTAGGCATAGCCTGAGTATTAACAGAAGCATTACGGATATCTGTGATTACCTGCTGCCCTAGGATTGATGCAGGAAAAGAAGGATTAAAGCTATATTGCGGATAAGTATCATAATAATTAACAGAAAGAAGGGTTTCAACGTTAAAATATGAATTGGTGTAATAAAGTGTCATTCCATTTCTTACAATACCTGTGGAGTTTCTACTATCATAGATAACAAGATCACCAATCTGACTTTGTATGGTATTTCTGGTGTCAGCAGAACTGAACGTTCCCGTATAGACAATTCTACCCAATGCGTCATACTTGGTCATCATCCATTTTCCTGATGGTCTCATCCTGGCATCCTGGGTAAGAATTAGCTGATCTGCCTTATCATAGATACTAAATTCCCAACCTTTTCCCGGTAGTTTCTTTTCTACTACTCTTCCCAATCCATCATAACGGTACTGATAGCAAAGGTCATTCAATACTGTTTCATCTGGTGCTGTAGTTCCTACGGCCAGAGGAGGTAACACATACACCAGTTGTCCATATTCGTTGTAGAGATAATAGGTGTCAATATCCTTTGTTCCATCATTTTTACGTACTAAAATCGTTTGCCCTTCACCATTTTGAAATTGTGTAGTGCTATTCAGATCTTCATCAGTAACCGATGTTTTCATTAATTGGTTAGCGGCATATGATCCTGATAATGTAATCCCGGAATCCGTTCTACCTTCCTTCCATGCTGTTGTAATTGTATATTTTTTTACTTCCCCATCAGCATTTGTATCATAGCCCATAGTAACAGGTTTTTGAGCCCATGCCTGTCCTACGGAAACCGCCTGTTTGATACGGTTTGTATATACATTATCATAGATCTTCTCTGCATAAATTTTTTCATTTCCATATACGGTTGAAGCATTATTCAACGGCGTATCATAAAATGTTCCGCCTGCGGTACTTTGAGGAATCGGAAGATAATCTTTTATCTGCTTCCCTAAAGCATTATATTCGATCGGGGTAACAAAGTCTTTCTCCTGTGGTGTTGCTTTGATAGCAACTGTCTGAACCGGTCTGCCAAGCCCGTCAAAATACTGTACAGTTTCTGTCTTTTTTATACAGTTGGCGTCCAGACAGTTTTTTGTATAAATATAATTCCTGGAAGTACTGAGATTGTTCTGTGCAAAAACAAAACATGAAATGAAAAGAATAAATAATGAGAAATCCTTTCCCTTTGGGTTTATATTTATGGGAAAAAACAAGGAATTTACCTTTCTGTTTTTTTTCATGATAATTAGTGTTTATAGTTATACTGATATTCCTGCAATGTCTCACCCGAAGCATTAGTTACTTTGATCAGTCTGTTGGCAGTATCATAGATATTCACTGCTCTGATTCCGTTTGCAGAAATAGAATTTGTAACGCCTACCAAAGGATCATAAGTGGTTGCGGAAACAGAATATCCGGCAAGAGCTGGATCTTTTCTTAAATTTTCCAACGCCAATATAAGAGCCGGTTCTGTGGAAGGGTCATCAAAATCTGAATTAGATGCTGCAACAGCAGCTGCTACCACAGGTAGCGATCCAATCTGAGCATATCCTATACCTGTAATCACAGCAATAGGCTTGGTTTGATAATATCCCCAAACCGTAGTGGTTAGAATTCCATTTTTTGCTGTAGTTTGCACCAGGTTTCCTTTATTATCATAAATATCAAGCTTTGTAACCATTACGGGTGCCTGTGTCTGCATGTTATAGCTGAGTACAGATGTAGGATACAGATGTGAAGCATCATCAAATTTTGTCTCTGCTTTTCCTATCAATTTTCCATTTTTTTTGATGGTTGTTTCTAAAAGAACATCAACCATGTTAGCTGTAAGGAGTTTTTGAATTCCTTTCTCATTAGGATATAGTAATGTTTTCTCTACAGTAGTTCCATCCGCTGACGTTTCTTTTGATGAAGTCACATAATTGTAGGTGTCATCAAAAATACTTTCTGAGCTGCTACTTAGCTTTTTGGATGTTCCGGAAACATAAGTTTCCATAAAAGAAGACTGCTTTGAAATGTTGATTTTCTTTACAGCGTTTCCCTGAAAATTGACATTTGCCAATGGAATACCCTTATATTCATATTGAAATTCGGACTTCTGTAATAACTGATTTCCAGATCCGTAATCTTCTCTTTTTTGTAAAAGCCCCATAGTGCGGAGATAATTTTTCATATCCTTGTCATCAGAGCCAAAAAAGGTAGACGGTATGTTGATAAATTCCAAAGGAGATGTAAAATAATATTTTGAATAGCTTCCGTCAATCATATTAGTCATCTTAACATTGGTATACCCTACAGGAATGCTTGCTTTAGGGCTGCTATCGATAAATGATATTTCATCTGAAGAGTCCAGCCCAGTGCCACTTGTTAATAATGGATCATTGAAAGTATCATATTCATAACGGGTATAACTGACTGGAATTATTTCACCAGGATTAAAATTTTTAATACTCTTTATTCTCAATCCGTACCCATAAATATTTTTATCCCTTTTCTGCTGTTTGGCTGCATAAATATCCACTGTACCATATCCTTTCTTCAAGCCGGAAAAGGTAAAATTAAGTGGTCCGGAAAGATTTGTAAATAACCTGATATCTTGAATACATTCCTGTTGGATGAGTGGGTTTAAAAGTTTATCTCCTATATTGCCTCCAATTTTATACTGGATAACAGTAGAACTGCCTGGATTGCCAGGAGGTGCAGGATGCAAGGTGTAATTGTATTTTACAAATAACTTATTCTGGTATCCTGAAGGTAAATTGACAGTATATTGACTGTTTATTTGGGTATCAAAATTTAAAGTATAGATTTTATCAAAATCATAATTGTTAAAATAACATTCAGAAGCTGTGCAATTTCCTTGATTTGTTGTATAATCAACCATTGAATGAGGTTCAAATTCATATTCGGTAATTCCACCAGTAGGCAGAATTATTCGTTGTAATGCCCCATTACTTGCAGAATTACGGTCCGTTGTATAGGGGGATCTCAACTCCCCACTATCCAAATTACAGGCTTCAAAATGTGAAGGATACCCGTATTGATCGATATACATATCGGTATTGGACTGATTTTCGTTTTTATATTCAAAAGAAAATTTCTGGATAGATGTTCCATTTTTATCCAGATTACTAAGTTCTTTGAGGTAGCTAAGCTTAGTGAATAGATATTGATTAATAATCTCATTCCGGGTATTTTTTAGCATGACTTTTTTAAGCGTATACCAGTCTGCATCACGTCCGGAATTAAGGTTGGTAGGTGTTCCGTTGTCAAGATAATCATATTCTATACTTCCAACTTTATTAATAGTTACTTTTTTAATTTTCTGATTCTGTAAAGTACCAGCAGGGCTTGTAATGGCTTGTGTCGCTGTTATGTATTCAATATTAACCATTTCTTCATTTTTAATATTTACAATTTTTGACAAAAAGAATCCGCTGTTAATAAACTTATATTGAGAAGGAGAGGTGCTTGTACCATCTCCTATGTACATTTTATTGATATTAGTTTTATCAAACAGATAACGATTTCCTTTATTGTCAATAATAGTAAAGGATAATATCTTATTAGGCTTGGAAGTATCTTTGGTTACTATTATTTTATCATTAGCAGGTACGGTATGAACTCCTATCAATTGCTGGGTAGTCTTATCCATTCCTATATAAAACTTCCCACTCCCTCCAGGATAATTGTAAACATAAACATCTGACCACGCTTCATTTGCTGTAGTTGAAGTATAATAATCACTGTCTATTCTGGTTTTATTTCTCACTATGCTCCCCATAGTAGATAAATTCCATCCTTTCCCGACATCACTAATCATATTGAAGGCTGAAGCGCTTTCTGAAGTATAGTTTAAATCCAGATTAATACTAATTCCTGTCGTAGGAACTTCCACGTTAAATAATGGCAACGATATATTAGGGATTCCCTGATATATATTGGCATCCCCATTGGTTACATAATCATATTTCTGAAGTCCTATTTTCTCCTGTCCCGAAACATCGATATTTCCTAATAAAGCAGCAAGTGAAACAGTACTTAATAGTAATTTTTTCATAATTTTTAATTTTACTTTTTAATTAATTTAGCATTCGCCGTTTTATTGTTATCAGTTTTTATAGTCACCAGATAAGCTCCCTGAACCAAAGCCCGTGTATTAATCTTCGTCACTCTGTTCTTTGTTTTTAAGCTCTGAAGCTGTCTTCCGCTCATATCATAGAGCAGAATATCAGCCTCTTTGAAATCAAAGCCCATTTCTACGTAAGCATAATCCGAAACAGGATTTGGATAGATTTTAATGTCATATTTTTCAATTAACTGATCAACCTGTTTGTCTCCCAGTTTTACAATCTTCCAGTTTTCTTTACCCAGTTCTTCTGCACTGGTTCCTGCAAGAACAATAGAACCGTCTCTGTTCAGTTTTAAATCAGAAAGTCTCTCTTCCTTCTTGCTGGATTCTCCTTTTACATGTTTTCTCCACTGTTCATTTCCATTCTGATCCAAATACAGCATCCAGAAAGTTTCATCATTGGTTTGTATTCTTCCTTCTGCCTGGGTATAACCTCCCAATAAAATACCTTTTGAAGATTTGTCATCCGCAGAATGAAGAACGCTCATTCCCATCAGTACATCTCTGTTTTTGAAATTATAGGATTTCTGCCACTGTTCATCACCTCTTTCATTTAAAGAAATCAGCCAAAGGTCTGTTCCTTCTTCCAGACCTGCCGTTTTATTGCCTGATCTTTCGGATCTTGATTCTCCGCCGATGATAAAGCCGGTTGAAGTTAAAGCCAGAGTTCTGATATGATCATCTCCCTTTCCTCCAAAGTTCTTTTCCCATTCTACTTTCCCGTTTTTGTCCAACTTGACAATCCAGTAGTCACCCTCACCAAAGTTTTCAGTTTGTTTTGGGGTTCGGGATACGGGGTTCGGGTTTTTAACGTCTGACACAGAACCCGCATCTCGAATCTCGGAACCCTTTTCAGATCCCGAAACGCGAACCTCGGAACTCCTCGAATAAATTCCCAATAATGCTCCGCCATCTCTCGTTGGAATCATCTTCTCTACTTCGTCTAAGCCTTTTCCGCCTAGAATTAATTGGGAGAGTTCTTTTCCGTTTTTATCGATTCTGGTAATTAAGACATCTTTGGAGCCGTAACCTTTCATTTTGGAATTCTGGGCGGAGACGAAAGATCCGGCAACAAAGAATCCCAGATCTGTAGTCTGGATCACAGCTCTGGCTTCTTCATCGGAAGAACTTCCTAAAGTTTTTTGCCATAATTCGTCACCAAATTCATTGATTCTGATCAGCCAGATGTCTGATCCTCCTTTAGAATCATCTTTTTTATCCAGTCCTTTTCCTGAATAAGAAGTTCCGGCTAATAAAAATCCTCCATCCTGTGTGGTAACAGTTGCTGACAGATAATCATGGTTTTGTCCTGAAAAATATTTTTCCCAGACTTCTTCACCCTGCTGGTTCAGTTTGATAAGATGAAAATCATAACCGTTGTTCTGCTTGCTTCCCGCCTCCAGCTTCCCGCTTCCTGACTGTATAGAACTTCCGGTGATCAAATATTGCTGATCGATGGTTGTGATAACCTGACTCAAAAAATCCTGAGTTGAGGATTTAATGTCTTTCTGCCATACCACTTCCTGGGCATGGATACCCAGGGCTGTACATAAGATAAATGCACTGAGAGAGATTTTTTTCATTCCCGTGTTTTTTAAGTTAACATTGTTTGTAATGATAAATCATGGTTAAATCTGATTATCTGGTGATAGATCTCTGATAATCAAATTGGTTTATATTGTAACATATTTCAAAACTATTCAAAATAATATTCTTTGTAGAAAAAAAATATTGTATTTCATATGCATGAAAATTTGTACACATTAAATTGATTTTAAATGTTTTAAAAGTAGCTGAAGAATATCCGCTGAATGAATGTAATGGAATAAAAATTTCATAGTTATTGTTTTTTTAGCCATCATTTGGCTGATTTATAAAATCCGATAAATTTAACACTTTTTAACATGTATTTCCGAATATGACTTTGATTTAATACAAAAATATTTCTTTGAAGCGACAGAATCTGTCGTGTTATTTAAAAGGGTACATGTTTTCATAATGATTGATCTTTACATATATTATGATCAGATGAAGCAATGATAATAAAGATTTCTATTTTTTGCTTACGGAAAAACGTAATGTTCTGCAAACCTGTTCCGACCATAATCCCTAACCACTCAAAAATATTTTCAGCCATTAACACATGTCATTCCAAACATTTATAAAAGTGACTGTTGATATCTCGTAAGTGTCAATAGCGGCATCAATAAGCCCCTGAAACACGTGGTTAATATATCGGAAACCGGTCTTGAAATAACGGCAACAAGTTGGTTAAGTGTCTCTAGGTATTTCAGAATAAACTGAAGACACTTTACTTATTGTCTGCAGGCAGTTTTTAAATGATAATACCCCCTTAGGGAAGGGGGTATTGATACTTATTGAAATAGGTGTTTGAACTTCAGAACCGCCTATTGATACTTGTTCAACCGATTGTTATCAGTTCTTTACGTCATCAGAGGGAGCTGCCGGAGGGGTTGAAGCCCCTGTTGTCACAAAAAACTGTTTCATGTCTTCATAAATAACATTGGTACCCGGGACATTTTCTCCTGAAAGGAATTTCATGTTTCTATAGAAGGTGATGGCGTTGTGATAGTTATCATGATCCAGCAAAACTTTAGTATCAGACAGCTGTTCTGTTAATGAACTCATTATTTGCAGACGTTGTTCTACCTGTTCTCTTCCCAGATAATCCTTATCGAATTCCGCTTTATCTAAGAAATTCGGAACATGCTGGGGATATTGCTCCATGTAGATTTTGGCTTTATTCACGAAGAGTTTGTTCTGTTCTGCAATACTTCCATACTGTTGTCTTTCTTCGGGAGTCAGGTTGATAGTCTTTCCTGATAAAACCGTTTCAATAGTTTGTAATGCCTGATCAAGGTTGCTAAGCTCTTCAGCGGTAAAACTTATACTGATTAAATTGTCTAGTGCCATGATTTTGTGTTTTTTGTGTTATTCTGATCAAATATAAGCAGTACAATGTATAAAAAATCAATGTAGTGTGAATTTTTTAGCAGGCATTCATCAGATAATGAAAACCGGATAATAGTGTTTGTTTTTTATGGTTTTTTGAAGGAAAAAAGAGTGTGTAATGAAGGAAATGATGAAATAGGAGAGGGTAGTAGTTTCAATGTATAAGAAAAGATGAAACTTTATGAATTGAATATTGATTATTATTTTGTATATAGTCAAAATGTTGAGTCTCGTCCTACTTTCCTAACCCGACTAGTAATAGAAAAATAAATAAAATAATTTTATAATTATAAATTTATATTGTATATGCAAGATAAAGATGATTCAAAAACTTTAGTATTTTAGTGCTTTCTTAAAGAAAAATAATCCCTAATTAAATAATTGGAATGTCAGAAGAACAAAAAAAAATATTAGAACAGCAACTTTGGAATATTGCTAATACACTAAGGGGAAAGATGAATGCAGATGAATTCAGAGATTATATTTTAGGATTTATTTTCTACAAATATTTGGCTGAAAAAATGGAGATTTATGCTAATTCAATATTGAAACAAGATAATATTCAGTTTAGAGATATAAAAGAAAATACTCAGGAAGGAAAAGAATATATCGATGCAGTTAAAGAGGAAGCATTAGAAACGTTAGGTTATTTTCTAAAGCCTTCTGAGCTATTTAGTGAGATTGCAAAACGAGGAAGTAGTGATTATGATACTTTTATATTGGAAGATTTACAAAAAATCTTAACCAATATCCAATTAAGTACAATGGGAACCCAAAGTGAAGAGGACTTTGATAATCTTTTTGAAGATATGGACCTCAATAGTACAAAACTTGGAAAAACTGCAGAAGCAAGAAATGCTATTATCGTAAAGGTATTAGTACATCTTGATGAAATTGATTTTAAACTAGAGCATACAGAGCTCGATGTATTAGGAGATGCTTATGAATATTTGATTGGTCAGTTTGCTAGTGGTGCTGGAAAAAAAGCAGGAGAGTTCTATACTCCTCAAGAGGTTTCTAAAATTTTGGCAAAAATTGTTACGACAGGAAAAAATAGATTAAAATCTGTTTATGATCCCACATGCGGATCGGGATCTTTATTACTCCGTGTTGCAAGAGAAGTAAAAGATGTCAATAATTTTTACGGACAAGAAATGAATCGTACTACCTATAATCTTGCCCGAATGAACATGATACTTCATGGTGTTCATTATCTTAAATTTGATATCAAGCAGGAAGATACTCTAGAGCATCCACAACACTTGAACGATATGCCTTTTGAAGCTATTGTTGCTAATCCACCATTTTCAGCTAATTGGAGTGCAAATCCATTATTTTTGAATGATGACCGTTTCAGTCAATATGGAAAATTAGCTCCTGCCAGTAAAGCAGATTTTGCGTTTGTTCAGCATATGATTTATCATTTAGCGGAAAATGGGACAATGGCAATTGTTTTACCTCATGGTGTTCTATTCCGAGGAGCAGCGGAATTACATATACGAAAATATCTTATTGATCAGAAAAACTATCTGGATGCTGTAATAGGTTTGCCTGCAAATATTTTCTATGGGACAAGTATTCCAACCTGTATTTTGGTCTTTAAGAAATGTCGTGAAATTCCTAATGATATTTTATTTATTGATGCAAGTAAAGAATTTGAAAAGGTGAAAAATCAAAATATGTTACGACAGGAGCATATTGATAAAATTGTAAATACCTATCGAAATAGAACTGAAATTGAGAAATATAGTCATTTAGCAACTTTGCAAGAAGTTGCAGAAAATGATTATAATCTAAATATACCCCGGTATGTAGATAGTTTTGAAGCTGAAGAAGAAGTTGATATTCAGGCTGTAATGCAAGAAATTAAATCTTTGGAAGTTAGACGTGCTGAACTTGATAAAGAAATTGATGTTTATTTTAAAGAACTAGGATTGGTTTTTTAATTCTTTAATCCTTAATGTTTATAATAACGAAGTTTAAATTATCAAGATGACAAATAAGAAATTAAAAGTGAGTAACGTTCCTAATTTGAGATTTCCAGGGTTTGAGGGAGAGTGGGAAGTAAAGAAGTTGGGAGAAGTATGTGAAATTAAAACAGGAAACAAGGATACGCAGAATAAAATTTCTGATGGGGAGTATCCATTTTTTGTTCGATCGAATACAGTCGAAAGAATTGATAGTTATTCATATGATGGTGAGGCTATTCTTACATCGGGGGATGGTGTTGGGGTCGGAAAAAACTTCCATTACATTGATGGAAAATTTGATTTTCATCAGAGAGTGTATGCATTAAGAAATTTTAAAGAAGAGTATAATGGTAAATACATATATCATTTGTTTTCTGAAAAGTTCTATGATAGAATAAGAAAATTATCCGCAAAAAATTCAGTCGATTCGGTTAGAATGGATATGATTTCAGGAATGAAAATATATTTCCCGGTAGTTCTTGAACAAAAGAAAATTGCTTCATTTTTATCACTTATTGACGAAAGAATTATAACCCAAAACAAAATACTATTACATTATCAATCCTTAATTCAAAAACTCAGAAACGACATATTTAAACAGAAACTAAGGTTTAAAGATGATTTTGGGAATAAATTTTCCGAATGGGAAATATACAAATTGAGTGATATTTCAAAAAGAATAACTCAGAAAAATTCTGAGAATAATCAAAATGTATTGACAATATCAGCTCAGTTGGGATTAATAAGTCAGCTCGATTTCTTTAATAAGTCAGTTTCTTCGAAAAATGTTTTAGGATATTATCTTCTCATACAAAATGACTTTGCATATAACAAAAGCTATTCAAACGGATATCCAATGGGAGCTATAAAAAGACTAAAAATGTATGAAAAAGGAATTGTTTCAACATTATACATTTGTTTTAGGTTTAATGAATCAGTAAGTATAGATTTCATGGAGCAATATTTTGAATCAGGTATTCAAAATATTGAAATTGAAAAGATAGCACAAGAAGGCGCTCGAAATCACGGTCTTTTAAATGTAGGAATATCTGATTTTTTTGATATTAAAATTAGTATTCCTTGTATAGGTGAACAAAAACAAATAGCATCTTTTTTATTCAAAATCGATTCAAAAATCCAAACTGAAAAAGCAATTTTAGAACAGCTTGAAAGACAGAAGAAATATCTCTTACAACAAATGCTTGTATAGTAATTTATACAAACATTTGTTGTAAGAAAAACTTTTTTTGTTTTTCTAATTCTTGTAGTATTTGTGTTTCTGTATTTAATTTTAAATCCATAGATGAAAACAGATTAGCAATTTTGATTTGTTCTTCTAAACAAGGAATAGGTAAAAAGAGATTAGCTAATCTATTAACTGAAATACTCAAAACTTTAGAGCCTTGAGATTCTTTTTGAATCTGTGCTCTAACTTTTTGTGATTTAAATAAATACCCAGAAAATCCAATTAAAAAGATATTACTAATTGGTCGGGCTAAAATTGTATGTAATCCAGCTAATATTTTTTGATTATTTAAATTAATAATTTCAATACTTTTACCCACATCATTTAAGTCTTCAGAAGCATCTGCAAATATCATATCTCCTTCTTTACAATAACTATCTTCACTTATCTTTGTGATATTTATATTTGAATTTATATATGGAACAACTTCTTTTTTAGCATCAAAGAGAGTTGGAAACTTTGTATGAATATCTCCATAGTGAATATTTTTTACTGTTCCATTTTCATAATTCAGTTTTTCTCTAGAAAATGAGCTAGTAACTTTAAAAGTAAATAAATCTTTCATCATTTTTTCATTCCATTCTGGATAATATTTACCATTATTATCTTTAAATCGAAGTTCTCGGTCAAATATTTTTTTTATTAATGAATGTTTTGATGATTTTAACTCCTTAATTATTTTGTTTTGGGTTCCGATTCTCTCGTCAATAAGTGATAAAAATGAAGCAATTCGCTGCTGTTCTTTTAAATTGGGAATAGATAGCCTAATACCTTTGATATTTTCAAAGTTTAAACCTTCTCGGCCGCTCCCCGTTTGTAGATTATTAAATATATTTTGACCTTTACTAGAAGAGAATATTGGTTGAATAAACCGTGGATGGTATTGTTGGGTTAATCTTATAATACAAACATGTTGATTAACGTTTCCTATTTTAAAATCATTAGGGACTACACAACTTCTTCCCAATGATGCTCCAGTTATATTAAGTAGTATGTCATTAGATTTGACAATACTATTTTTCATTTGATTATTTACTGATTCTGGAATAAATGTGGAGTTTTCTAGTTCTAATTTATCATTATTGACATTTTGACTACGTATAAAAAGTATGCCTTGTTTTATATATATAGCCTCGCCGCCTAATGGAGTTTTACCACTATTCACTTTATTAGCAATATCCCCTAGCTTCTTCACTTCCCATTCCTCTTCAAACCCTGGAAATCTCAAATTAGGAACCTTTAGCACAAAGTTATCTGGGAGATTAAATATCCTTAATCCATTATTGCTTTCTTTGCTGCTTTTTTAACTTTAAAAATAATGAATAAACAAAAACAACTTTCAGAAGTAATTAACCTGTGGAAAGCAGATAAAAGACAGTATGTGAAAAAATCAAGTTTTTCAGCTTATATGCTTTTAATTGAAAATCATTTATTACCAGCCTTTGGTGAAAGATATGAAATTGAAGAAGTGGACGTTCAGAATTTTGTTTTTCAAAAGCTTGAAAAAGGTTTAAGCCATAAAACGATTAAAGATATTCTGATCGTTTTAAAAATGATACTAAAATTTGGTGCTAAAAATAAATGGTTGAATTATACTCCTTTTGACATTCAGTATCCGACAGAGCGTGAAAGACATAATGTCGAAGTTCTAACTAAGGCAGACCAAAAAAAAATTATGAACTATATACAGGAGCATTTTACATTTAGAAATCTGGGCGTTTATATTTGTTTAAGTGCAGGTATGCGTATTGGGGAAGTATGTGCTCTTACTTGGGAAGATATTGATACAGATAATGGTGTTATTAGTGTCAATAGAACTATTCAAAGGATATATGTTATAGAAGATGGAAACCGAAGAACAGAATTAATCCTTGATACTCCAAAAACCAAAAATTCAATACGTGATATTCCTATAAGTAAGGATTTATTAAGAATACTAAAACCCTTTAAGAAAATTGTTAATCCTTCATTCTTTGTATTGACTAATGATTCTAAGCCTACTGAACCAAGGACTTATCGCAGTTATTACAAAAATCTTATGAAGGAATTAAATATGCCTGAACTTAAATTTCATGGTTTAAGACATAGTTTTGCAACGAGATGTATTGAAAGCAACTGTGATTATAAAACAGTCAGTGTATTGCTGGGGCATTCCAATATAAGTACCACTTTGAATCTTTACGTTCATCCAAATATGGAACAGAAGAAAAAGGCTATTGAGCAAATGTTTAAAGCTTTAAGATAAGTTTATTTGATTATGGATTAGGAGCTGTGCAATCAGAATACTTTTGTTAAATTTATACAAAAATTAAAACAAAGCTAAGAACCTCTTAATTCATAATTATTTTGAGCAAACAATCCGAACAGGCTCTAGAAAGCCAATTGATTATACAATTACAAAAACTGGGATATAAATATATTACTATTGTTGATGAAGCTGGTTTATTATCGAATTTAAAAGCTCAAATAGAAATACATAATAATATACGGTTTAGTGACAGTGAGTTTGAGAAAGTATTAAATATTCTCAATAAAGGATCAGTATTTGAAAAAGCTAAAATACTACGTGAAAGAAAACATCATATTATACGAGATAATGGAGATAACCTATATTTTGAATTTTTAAATATAGAGCATTGGTGCCAAAATGAATATCAGGTTACCAATCAAGTGACAATTGATGGGACATATCTAAATCGCTACGATGTTACATTATTAATAAATGGACTGCCTTTGGTTCAAATAGAACTCAAACGAATAGGTTTGGATATGAAAGAAGCTTTCAATCAAATCAATCGTTATCAAAAACATAGTTTTGGAACAGGAAAAGGACTTTTTCATTTTATTCAATTATTTATCATTAGTAATGGCGTAAATACTAAATATTTTAGCAATTTTGGTACACATAATCAAGAATATCTTCAGACTTTTCATTGGACTGATGAAAGTAATAATCAGCTTAATAATATATTAAATGGTTTTACAGATACATTCTTGGAACCTTGTCATATAAGTAAAATGATATGTAAATATATTGTGTTAAATGAGACTGATAAACGTTTAATGGTATTGCGACCATATCAATATTATGCGGTAGAAAGTATTATAAAAAAGGTAACTGAAAATGAAATTTTGAATGGCTATAATACTGAAAAGAATGGTTATATATGGCATACAACAGGAAGTGGTAAAACCTTAACCAGTTTTAAAGCAAGTCAGATTTTATCTAAAATACCTGCAATTAAAAAAGTAGTTTTTGTTGTTGATAGAAAAGATCTTGATTACCAAACTAATCAGGAGTATGATAAATTTAGTAAAGGCTCAGTAAGTTCAGCAACTAATACGGATGATTTGATTCAAAAGTTTAATGATCCTAATATTAGAATTATTGTGACAACTATTCAGAAACTAAATAATGCTATATCTGGTAGAAATTTATTTAAAATGAAATCCATTCAAAATGAAAGAATGGTATTTATTTTTGACGAATGTCACCGTTCACAATTTGGAGATACTCATAAAAATATTGTTGGTTACTTTACGAATATTCAACTTTTTGGTTTTACTGGGACACCTATTTTAGAGAAAAACTCGGATGGGATGAAAACGACTACAAGTTTATTTGGAAAATGCTTGCATAAATATGTAATTACCGATGCAATACGCGATGAAAATGTATTGAAATTTTCAGTCGAATATATTCAGACCTTCAAGAAGAAGGATCATATTATTGACTTAAAAATAGAAGAAATTAATGAATCTGAAGTTTTTGAAGCACCAGAGCGGAAAGAAGCAATTGTTGATTATATAATTCAATATCATAATCAAAAAACACAAAATAAAAAATTTTGTGCTATGATGTGTGTACAGGATATAGATGCAGTTATTCATTATTATGAGGTTTTTAAACAAAAAAAACTAAATGGAGAACATGACCTGAAAATAACGACTATTTTTAGTTATGCTCAAAATGAAGATCCGATTGAAGAACAGGCTGCTTCTCGATTTGACTTAGTCAATGAATCACAACAAAAGTATGGAAATGGCTATATTCCTCATCGCAGAGAGTTATTGGAAAAATATGTTCGAGATTTCAATGAAATGTTTAGTGAAGCTCAAGATATTAAAGATAATGAAGGCTTCTATAAATATTACAATGCAGTAGCAAATAAATCAAAACATCCTAAACCTGAAGCTGATATCCTTTTGGTTGCTAATATGTTTCTAACAGGTTTTGATAGTAAGAACCTCAATACATTATATGTGGATAAAAATCTGCAATATCATGGGCTAATTCAAGCTTTTAGTCGTACGAATAGAACGTTGGATAAAAATAAGACTCAAGGTAATATTATTTGTTTTAGAAATTTAAAAGAAAAAACAGATGAAGCAATTGCTTTATTTAGTAATAAAGAAGCAATTGATGAGATTATTGTAGAACCTTATGAAGTATATGTAGAAAAGTTTGAAAAGGCTGTTCATAAATTATCAGAAATAGTTTCGGTAGCTGAAGATGTAGATAGACTGTATACGGAAGAAGATCAATTACAATTTATTTTAGCATTTCGTGAATTGATGCGTTTGCACAAAAAAATGAGCCATTATACAGAGTTTACTTGGAACGATCTGAATTTAGATAAAGATTCTTTTATGAAATATAGTTCTAAATATCAGGATTTAAAAGAATCTATTAACCTTAAAAGCAGTGTTCAAAAAACATCAATTCTTAATGATATAGATTTTGAATTAGAATTAATAAGACGAGATACTATTAATGTGACTTATATTATTCAATTATTAATAAATTTTAAGTCTAAACAAAATTCTAAATCAAAACAAAGTATTGAAAAAGATATTACCAATCTTTTAAATACAGAAGTTTCTCTAAGAAGTAAAAGAGAGTTAATAGATAAGTTTATTCAGGAAAGTTTGCCACATATTGATGATAAAGATACTATTCCTAATGAATTTGAAAAGTTTTGGAATGTTGAGCAAGAAAAGGCGTTGAATGAATTAGTCAAAGCCGAAAATTTATCTAAAGAGGAAACAGAAAGAATAATAGAAAATTATGTATTTAGTGAGAGAGAGCCTCTAAGAAAGGAAATATTAGATCTTAGAGTAGAAGGTAGGCCTAGCATTCTCAAATCTAGAGAAATTGGTGATAGAATATTAAATAGAATTATAAGTTTTGTTGATACATTTGTAAGTGGAATGCCTGGAAATTAATATGAAACATCTCAATATATAATGTATAAAAGGGCCCTAGAAAAGGTCCTTTTTATATATTTTTTGATTTAATATTTTATGTTAGAAATTGAGTGTGTCCATTCTCCTACACATCCACCTCCTCAATCTCCACACCGGCAAATACACAAACACCACAGACAGAATCCCAGCCAGTATCCCAACCACCACAGCCATCGCCGTAGCATCCAGCTTATAATCCTTTGAAAAATTATACTGTCCTATAAAGAGTAGGGAGAGTACTAATGAACCTGTAATCAACCCGTGTAAAATGCTTAGTTTGGTCATTAACTTTTTAATATTCAACTGTTCGTCTACAGTAAATTCTATGGCTTCCTGGCTGGCAGCATCGGTTACCCTTTTGATGATATCAATGGTAAGCACTACCGGAAGGAAAATAGCCATCGGCAGGGTAAGGCGGGCCAGGTTTTGGGTTCCTGAGAAAAAATGGGTGTAGCCTAACTCTTTGAAGCTGGCATAGGCGATGATGAAATTAAAAAATACATTCGGAAGGACATAGTAAATCGTACGCTTGATGAGAAAGCGTTTCAGGGTGGTTTTCTTGATGGGTTTTGGCTTCGGAGGCTTTATTTTAAATTTCATACAGAGGTGGTCAATAGCTCAATCGCTTTATCTTTTATCAGATGGGCTTCTTCTTTGGGAAGAAAATTTTCATTGGACATGAAGGTGAAGTCCATCTGCTGGTTGTACGTACTGGCAACTAAAGTATTGGAGTTCAGCCATGGGAAAGCCACGGTAGGACTGAACACGGTTTCCAGATTGAAATTGGTGTAATCATTCGGGATATTCACCTTTCCCATATTGGATAAGGTCACATCATGTCCGCCTTCGCTGGATTTCAGCATCCTGATCATGCGGCTTACAACAGGGTGCATACGTTCTCCCATCCACAGGAGTTCACGGGCTTCCAGCTTACTGATTTTCTCAATAAGGTCTTTTTTGATCTGCTTGGCATTGTCCATCACATCCTTGCTGTCTTTTTTGATGGAAAGCTCTACCGTTGGCGCAAAAGCAAACAAATGGTCTTCCTTGATTTCCGGAATGAAATGGCGTACATCTACGGGACTGATCACCTTACCTTTGGCACGGTCTCCCTGAATATCACGGAAGGCCTGCATCACGGAAGAACACAGCAAAGCGTGGACGGAAATCCCGTTGGCTTTACATTTTTCAGTGATTAGTTTGGTATCCTCAGGAGTCATTTTCCAGTGGATGGCGTAGCTTTTTCCAAGGTTTCTCTTTTTACTTTTTCGCTGGATAGAAAAGAATATTCTGGCGAAGAGCAGGTAAAGACCGGCCTTATATTTTTTAATTCCTGTATTAAAATCCGAAGGGAGAAAATCATCTACCGATTCAAAAGCAACATAAGGAATTAACGGGGAATAAGGATTGTCCAGCAAGCTGAGAAGTTCACGCATTAAAGTCACTCCGGTGGTTCCGTCTGAAATGCAGTGAGGCATGATCCAGAGGATTTCAGAAGTATCCTGTCCTTTCACCCATACTACTTCGGCCAGAGGCTTTTTGGGTTGGTCAAAGAGCTGGAACCATCCTTTTTCGGATTCTTTAAACCAGTCATCGTCTGTTTTTCGTTCTACAATACGGAGTGGAATAGGTTCAATATCTTTCTGTCCCATAAAATAAGGATACCGCCCGACCTTATGATCAACGATAGCCCTCAACATGGGATGTTTCTGCTGGATTTTGATCAGAGCTGTTTTAAAGGTTTCCTCAGAAACCTGCCCTTTGATCTTTGCGGTATAAATACAGTTTAAAGGCGTTTCAGGATCTACATACATGATCCTTTCCACCATCATTAAAGGTCTTTTGATCATGATACTGCCATTTGTTTTAGTTGTGAATGAATGGTCTGCATAACTTCGTCACGTACTGCCATAGCATCGGTATACGGTAAATAGCCTTCGCTTCCCATGAATGAAAAATCCATCTTGCCACGGTAGGTAGAAACCACGAGGGTAGTGGTATTGCCTAGAGGACCAATGACAGAAGGGCTGAAAATAGTCTCCACCGTAAATTCTTTGTACTCATGAGGGATCTGAATACGTCCCAGATTGGAAAACATACAGTCGTTGGATGACTTTCCGTTCTTTAGAAGCCTGGTGAAATTATTCAGCGCATGATGTCCGGATTCCATGACCATCATGGTGAGGTAAGGATTCAGCTTTGAGGTCTTCTGTTCCACAGATTTCTGCATGACACGGAGATTGTCTGTAAAGCTTAGCTTTTCATCAGCAGAAACCACAATCATCAGCCCGAAAGCAAAAATATGGTCTTCTTTGATCTGTTGGGCAAAACGCCTGATGTCTACCGGACAGGAAACTTTATTGAAGGATTTTTCTCCTCTTACTTTTTTAAATGCCTGCAATACGGCCGCACTTAAAAATGTGTTCACTGTTACCCCCTGGGATTTACAGTAAGTGATAAGTTCATTGCTTACCGCTTCATCCAGTTTCCAGTTGATCAGGTAATCATTCTGTCTTTCCACAGCTTTTTTGCCTACCGGAATCCATTTGATGGTAGTAGCCGCCAGTCTTCCGATAAATTTAGCTTTCAGTTTCTGTTTTCTGCTGTTCAGAATATGGGCAGGAACTACATTTTCGATGCCTAAGATTGGATTTTCTATTCCGATATCGGCAGCCGGATTGTCCAGAGCGATGAGAAACTCTTTTAAGAAAGCCATTGCAGAACCGCCATCGCATAAACAATGGTGAAATGCAAACAGCATATCGGAAACTTCTTCTCCCTTAATCCAGATAAACCGGATCAGGGGTAATTTTTCGTAATTAAAAGTGGTGTTCCATTCTTTTCTGGATTCTTCCTGCCACTGATCTTCACTTTGTCTGGTGACGATTCTTACAGGAATAGAAATAGTCTTTTCAGGAACATTAAACCAAGGAATATTTTTTTCATCATGACTGATCAATGCTCTCAACCATGGGTGTTTATTTTGAATTTTGGCTAAAGCCTGCTGGATCTCTTTTAATGTAAAAGTGCCTCTCAGTCTGAACGGAATGACCGCGTTAAAAGGTTCTGTTCCGTCTCCCAGTAACATGCGCTCACCAAATAGCAATCTTCTTTTCATATGCTGATATTTGTCTTTTGTAAGGCCTTATGAATCCTGTGTTTTCATCTGCCTTTGTGTTTATAAATCATTGCGATTTCATTATTATACAGAAGCTAATGTTGAATGTTCCTGTACAAAATTTTCTAATAATTCTACTGCTTTATCGTTACCGCCGGCAAGGGTAAATGTATTTCTGACTTCCTGAGCAGCGGTTCTGTATTTTGGATTTTCCAACAATTCAAAAACGGTTTCACGAAGGGCATCTACACGCAGTCTCTTGTACCGGATGCTGATTCCGCAGCCTGCCTGTTCGATCAGTTTTGCAATATGGAAATGATCATAAGCGATAGGCGTGATCAGCATCGGTAAACCATTACGGAAAGTATCGTTTACCGTATTGAAGCCACCGTGACAGATCACCATGTCCATTTGCTGCATTACTGCAGATTGAGGAACGAAGCTGTTCACAATAAAATTATCCGGCCATTCTTCAAAGATTTCCGGTGGAGTAGCGGCAATCACTGTTACCGGCTGGTCTTTGAACGCAGCAATGATCTTTTCAAAGAAAGCTTTTCTGATATCCACGAGCAGCGTTCCCAATGATACGAAAATCTTTGGAGTGGTAGAAGCGTTTAATTTATCCCAATCAAATGGAGCATCGTTAGGGCGGCCTTTTACCGGACCTACGAATTTCATATGAGGCGGAACGGTTTCAAAACCGGCGAAAGCCTGTGAAGTAAACACCATGTTCAGTTTGTGAGAATGGATGTAAATACCTTCCTCATGAATTCCCACTTCTTTCTGCAGGTCTTTGATGAGGTTTTGCTGCCATTCCCAGATTTTTGGTGCACTTTTTTCCGTGTCTCCCATCACATCCGGCGGAACCGGAGTTGTCGTTACGCAAGGAATATTATGTTTGTGAGCGAAAAGAGCCCCTCCGAAAGTGATGCAGTCGTTCACGATCACATCCGGTATCCAGCTTTCTGTCAGTCTGGTTAATCCCGGCATCATCATTTTAGCGAAAGGAACATAGGTTTCTTCCAGTGCCAGTTTCATTACTTCAGGTCCGGAACAGGCCGGGCCGTCATCCTGTCTTTTTAAAATGCGGGCAATTTCCTCCTGATACGGAACAAGATCTTCTTCGGGATAGAAATAAGAACCTCCTTCAGGAATATGTTTGCTGTCTAAAGGGGTAATTCCGAACCATTTTACTTCGTGTCCGCGGGCAATTAAACTCGCTCCTACACTTAAAGTAGGGCTCACATGTCCGAAAAATGGAGGAACTACGAATAAAAACTTAGAGGGTTTTTCAGGTTTTGAAGCCTTTGATATAGCCTGTTCCAATAGACTGGCTGCAGTAGATGCACCTCCTGCTTCCACAAAAGATTGTCCTACCTTCTGAGCTGCTTCACGATAGCTTGGATTATTTAAAATCTGTTGTACAGCTTCTCTCAGGTGATTGGCTTTAAACCGGTTAAAATTCAGACGTTCACCCGCTTCTGTACGCACCACACGTCCTGCAACATGCGACTGGTCGTAGGCAATCGGGATTACGACCAAAGGAATACCGTTGGATAAGGTTTCAGACACGGTATTGTGACCGCCATGGCATACCACACCGTCAAGATGAGGTAACAGATCCAGCTGAGGAACCTGTTGATAGACCATGAAGTTTTCCGGCCACTGCTCGAAAAGCTGTGGATCAGAAACTACGACAACGGTTAAGTTTTCATCTTTAAAGGCATCAATGACCTTCTGGAAGAATGCTTTTTTATGATCATGATCGAAAGTAGTCCCAATGCTTACCAGGATCTTTTTGTTGGTGGCATTTTTCAATCTGTCCCAATCGAACTCACAAGAAATACGACGCTCTGTAAGAACGGGACCTGTGAACTGATATTGAGAAGGAAGATCATCCATGTCACCAAAGAAATAATTCGAGGTTAAAACAAGCGTCAAGAGATCTGAAGTTGCCAGAGAATGTTCTTCATTGATCCCTAGTTCTTTCTGTAGTGTTACAATCTGATTCACTTCCCATTCGTGTACCTTTGGAAGCTCATTCATGATTTTGATGGCTGCCGGAGCGGTAACGGAAGTGGCGTAAGGAATTCCCAGCGTTTTCGCAGCAACAGGGGCCGCAAATAACTGATGATCCCCGATAACCAAATCAGGCTGGTATGTTTTCAGTAAAGCAATAACTCCGTTATAGCAATGTCTGTTCAGCGGGATAAGCACCTCTTCGTAAAGGAATTTCACGCTGTCGATTCCGTACACTACTTTTTTTGAAATAATATCGAGATATTGTTCACTTTCTTTTTTTTCTTCGTCGGTCTGATCGTACTGGATCAGTAATAATTTTCCTCCCTCGGGAAGTTTAGCCTCTAAAGTAGGGTCAAGGCTGATCCAGGCTACTTCATGTCCTCTTTCCAACAGAGTAGCACCGATGCTTAAGGTAGGGTTGACATGTCCTGTCAATGGTGGAACTATAAATGCAAATTTAGCCATGGTTTTGTGTTAAAATTTTAGATAAAAATTGAGCGATTGTTTCTGCAATCAGATTCGGTTCCTGGATAGGAATATTGTGATCGCCCGGAATTAATTCAAGTTCAGATCCGCTGATTTGAGATTGCAGCCATTCACCCGTAGGTCTGCAGTTGGAATCAGCACCATAAAGCAATAGAGCAGGAGCTGTCAATCCATTGAATTGTGCTTCACCAAGGAAATGTTTTTCCCTGATCATATCTGCTTTAATGGTGGTTTGATTAAACAGAAATTCATACATACGGTGGTTCTTTTCCATCTGTCTTTTCCCCATCTGTACTTTGGTGGTATCAGTAAAGTTGGCTACATAATGCTCAAGGAATTCTTTGCTGTATTCATCAATGATGTTACGCGCTTTTTCGTCCTGAGGATCCGGAGCTTCCATCACCACGAGCTGATTAATGCGGTCCGGGTATTCTAAAGCTGTTTTTAAAGCAATAAGACCTCCGAAGCTATAGCCTACAAGGTGCACTTTTTCCAGTTGAAGGTGATCTATTAAACCTATTAAATCGGATGACATATTGTCAAGGTCGTACCCATCCAAAAAGCGTTCACTCATACCGTGGCTTTTCAGATCGTACATCACCACATGGAAATGTTTTGCCAGAATGGGGGCAATATTAAAATAATAAATGGACAGGTTACTGAACATACCGTGGATGAGTACCACGGTTTGTTCGGCTCCTTTGTTGAGTTCCTGTATATGAACTTGTCTGTTATTGACAGTGATTATTGGCATTCGTAGATATAATTGATGATCATACTAAGGTCAAGATTAATAAGCTGGTCAAGATCCATAGAAGATAACCAACCTGTAAAGTCGATCTGATCGCCAAAATGGGCTTTGATCTTTTCAGAGAAAGAAACAATCTCGATGCTGTCCATTTCAAGATCTTTGGTGAATGAACTTTCAGGAGTAATGTCCATCTCTTCTACAAATTCAGCACCTATCACTTCAGTAATAAAACCTTTTAATAAAGTAAAAAGTTCTTCGTGGTTCATTTTTAATGTTGCGTTTACAGTGTCCATCCGATAATATAATTTTTATGTTTAATAGTTTTGATTTCAATGTTGTTGATCCACAGGTGATCGTCTTTTATTTCTTCGACTTCGAAGGCTTTAGGATTACCTTTGAGTCCTGTTCCCAGGAACTTTCCGTAAGCTTCTTTGGCTACCCAGAAACGGGTGGTCCATTCTGCCTGATCTCTGTCTTTTAATAATGCTAATTCGTTGTCGGTAAATACCATGTCGTAGAATCCGGCGCTGCGTTCTTCCATCAGTTCCATATCGATTCCTACAGATTTTCCATATCTCGCAATTCCCACGGCTTCCTTGCCTTTATGAGCCAATGAAATATGAATGTTTTCTGTAAAATCACTGATGAGGTAAGGTTTCCCCACTTCATCGGAACGGATTTCAAACGTAATCGGGAAGCAGGCATGATTTTTTTCCTGACGAAGGAGATTTCTCACGGCATCTTTCACCGCCACACGGCTTACCATCCAGTTTTTCTTTTTGTTAGGCAATAACTGCTGGTGATGCTGTTTTTCTGTCTGGTTGAAGTATCTTTTCAGGATAAAATCCCATGAAGCCACTCTGGTATAGGCCTGATGGAAAAAGAATACTTCAGGAGCAATCTCTTCCGAAAGTCTGTTGTGAAGCGGTGACATGGAAACATTCCATAAAGCGGCATCAATTTCCAGTCTTCTGTTCTGCCAGCCCGTAATGGCACACCATACTTTTTCGTCTCTTTTCAGGATGATATCTGCGATGGCAAATTCATCATTAAGCTCGGTCAGCATACAGGTGCATTCAAAAATACCTTCCTGATCATGCATATCTCCGAAGAATTCAATATCTCTGATTTTTACAGGGAATGCAATACGGTCTTTCACCAAAGTAAGCTGAAGCCAAAGTCCGAATAGCTGCCCTGCATTGTCGAGTAATGAACCTTTACCGCCGTTTCCTTTTATCTTTCCGATGATTCCTTTATCTCCAACAGCTGAAATTTCAGTAATTCCCTGGTATTTTTCTCCATGGAACATGTGCATGTCATAGATTTCTTCAGGTGTTCTTTCAATAGGTAAAAGATTACCGATGGAAAGATTGAAATCAGGTGTTGGAACAGGAGCAGATTTTAAAACTACTTCTGCGTTGGCAAAGTTTTCAATGTCGAGATAAGCATGGTTTGATGAACGCCATTCTCCTTTTACCGTTTTTTCAAAAGGTTTGGCCACGTTCATCCATTGGAAGACACTTACATTCATGATTTTATGAACCAGTGTTCCCGGAATTTCCGCTTCTGCAATTTCTGCTAATTGCTCAAAAATCATCGTCATCGGAATTACCGGTTCCATATCCGCTACATGAGCCCATCCTTTAGGCTGTCTCAATAAGCTGTGATCGATCAGGTAAGGATGACTTTCCAGGGTTACATACAATTCTTTGGTGAAAGTTGTACTTCTCGGTGCTTTTGGAGCAACCTGTTGTGCTACAGGAGCAACGTGAGCAGGACGTGGAATTGTAATCTCCGGACGGTTCTGGAATAAAGTCAATACTTCTTCCTGCATCCGGATCATATCGGCAACGTTATCCTGGAATGCCTGTACCAGCGGGTGGCCGGATTTTGTAGCAATAGCTGAAGCTGTTGCTGTATATTGTTTTGGTGCCTCAAATGATTGAGCCAACGCTTTCACTTCTTTAAAATTACGGATAATAGGAGAACCTAATTCAAGTTTAATACCTTTTCCTGATGGTCTTTTTGAATGATTCTGAATCTCTAAAAAGTCAAGGGCAATTGCTTTACCTTCTACGAATAGTGAAGCGACTACACGTTGTAACTGCGCTAATGCAGAACGGGTAGGAACGCTGGATGCAATCGTACTGAATGCTTTTCCTTTTAAAGTATCATCAATAAATCCGATCAGGCCTCCGGTACCCACCTGAATGAATACTCTTGCACCTTCTTCGTATAATTTATCTGTCAGCTCACGGAAACGAACAGGCTGAACCAAATGCTCTGCACTCAGTTTTCTGATCGCAGCCTGATCCGCAGGATAAGGTTCTAATGTGGTGGCAGACCATAATGGAATTTTTGTCTGCTGAAACTGTGCTTTTTCCATTCCTGCAAGGATCACATCCAGTTTATCTGCAATAAAAGGAGAGTGGAATCCTGATTGGAACGGCAATACCTGATGAAAAATCTGTTTTGCTTTTAACAAAGGAACCAACTCGTCCAAGGCAGCATTGCTTCCGCAAAGAATCACCTGATTAGGGCAGTTGTCATTGGATACATACAGATTTGAAATTTCATCAATAAAAGGTTTTATGGCATCGATACCAGCTCCTATAGCAATGAATTTGGAATCTTTTAATTCAAATGTTTCCGGATTCAGTACATCAATTAAAGCTTTTACAGAATTGGCTTCTGCCAGCTCAGATGAATATCCTGCCAGCCATTCTCCTAAACTGTGTCCTGCGTTCATATCCGGAATAATTCCCAGTTTTTTCAGTGAATTATCAAGAATACTGCAGTTGTTGAAAATGTTTAAAGCATCGGTTAGAAGACCTTCACCTTCTGTTTCGATTGGCGCTGTGAGTCCGAAATAACGGCTTACCGTTTCTACTTCACCTTTGGCCAGACCGTCTAATCCCGGAAATACAAAGGCTACCTTCCCTCCAGCTTTTAATAATGGAGTAGAAGTGTACCAGATATCCTGTTTGTTTTTCCAGATGATATTTTTGGAAACAATTTTAATTGCTTTTTCTATTCTTGCCGGTGTCGGATCGAAGATGGCTACTCTGAAATCTCCTTCACCAATGGCTGTTTCATTATTTTGTAAAGCTGAAAGCAGTTCTTCATGGGTAGGTCTGGCTAAGATCAATACCTGATCTTTTTTAGGCATATCATACCCTTCAAGAACAACGTGGGCATTGATTCCTCCAAATCCGAAAGCATTTACTGCGGCTACTTTTGGCAGTCCTGTTTTTGACCAGTTTTTGGCTTCCTGTACCGGTTCAAACCTTGTATTCTGCATCTCTGCAGTTGGGTTCTCACAATATAATGTTGGAGGTAAAGTATCGTGATGTAATGCCAGACAGGTTTTAATTAATCCTGCGATTCCCGCTGCCGGCATAGCATGCCCGATATTGGATTTCACAGATCCGATACCCGCTGCCGGAGCAGCTTCTTCTTTGCCGAAGAACTGAGCTAAGGTCTGAAGTTCTGTTTTATCTCCAAGTGGTGTTCCTGTGCCGTGAGCTTCAAGGTATCCAACTTTATTTTTATCTAAATCGGCATTGATCCAGGCTTGTTCCAACGCTTTCAGCTGACCTTTTACGGATGGGCTCATCACACTGGTTCCGGTACCATCACTGCTTACTCCTACACCTTTGATCACCGCATAGATTTTGTCCTGATCACGAACGGCATCTTCCAATCGTTTTAACACGACAAAGCCACAACCTTCACCAATCAGTAATCCGTCAGCATCCATACTGAAGGGTTTGATCTGCTGTTGACGTGACATAGCTCCCAGCTGGGCAAAAATACTCCAGAAAGCAGCATTTTGTCCTGTGTGTACTCCTCCTGCAATCATGATGTCAGAACGACCTCTCTGAAGTTCCTGTACGGCATGATCTACAGCGATTAAAGCGGATGCACAAGCGGCATCTACTGTAAAGGCAGCTCCTCCCAGATTGAATCGGTTGGCGACAAGAGAAGCAACAAGATTGGGAATTAATCCCATCGCGGTATCTGCTGCAAAACGGCCTTTACGTTCCTGAAAAGCATGCTTTACCTTTTCAATATCGGAGGAAGAAACGTGAGGCAGCAATTCCTGTAGTAATGAGGAAATCTGTTCTCCGGTTCTTACAATTTCGATAGCGCGGGTAGCTCCCGGACCGGTATAGTTTCCTTTACCGATGATGATTCCCGTTTTTTCAAGGGAAATATTCTTTTGAAATATTCCAGCGTCTTCCAGTGCTTTCTGTACCAGGTCAAGGGTAAGCAAGTGGTCAGGTTCCGTTCCTTCAACAGCCAGTGGTAAAATACCGAATGCTGTAGGATCGAATGTATAATCAGGGATAAATCCTCCACGCTGACAGTAAAAACGGTCAACGGGACTTGTGGCATCACTGAAATGAACCGGATCTATCCGATCAGCCGGAGCCGGCTCAGTAGAATCGACTTTATTGACAATATTCTGCCAAAAAGTGTTGGCATCCTGTGCCCCGGGAAAGACACAGGATAAACCAATTACAGCAACATCTGTTTTTTTCATACTTAGTTTCTACAGAGGTTTTACCAATTATTTCCTGACATGATCAGCACCTGGCTTTCAGTTCCGTATTTAATCTCATTAAGGAAGATTTCTTTCCCTTCATCCAATGGAATCATGGAAATTCCTCTGCGTTCATATTCTGATTCAAGGGTGGAAGAAACCATTCCGGCTCCTTTCCATGGTCCCCAGTTGATCGAGATTACCTTTCCTTTTAATCTTTTATTTAAAGCATTTGCGTAATCATCCAGTACACTGTTGGCTGCCGCATAGTCTGTCTGGCCTTTGTTACCGTATACGGAAGCAATACTTGAGAATAATACTACAAACTGACAGTCTGTACGAAGCTGCTCCGCCAATACACGAAGTGGTTTTACTTTGGTATCAAATACACGTCCGAAAGAACTTGTCGTCTTTTGTTTGAATAATTTATCTTCTAAAAGACCTGCTCCGTGGATTACTCCGTCAAGACGGTCGTATTTTTCATAGATATTGCTGATCAGGTTACTTAAACCTTCTTCGTCACAAAGATCTAATGATTGGTAAATAATGGTATTTCCAAGTTCTTCCATGTCACGGATCGTGCGAAGGATCTGATTATTTTTGAAGATCTTAGTCGTTTCTTTTTCTATTTCTGCAGGAGAAGTGAATTGTCCGGATCTGATCAGGAAACCTCTGATTTCTTCTTTGGTTTTCATTCCTTCAAAGTCTTTTGCAGAAACTTCATTTCTTGGGTCTGCAGATCTTCCTACCAGAATATAGGTACATGGATAAGCCTGAGACATGTGTTTTCCCAACTCAGCAGTGATTCCCTGTGCGCCTCCAAGTACCAGTACCACAGATTTCTGATCTAACTGGATGTGGGCTTCATTTAAACTTGTTGACAATGGGGAAGGGATGATGTCTACCTTATGTCTCTGATCATTTTTGTAAATGATTTCAGCAGGTTTATCATTGGTAAGGATTTCCTTTAAGGTAATTTCAGCAATCTGATCTACTTCCTGAGGAGTACTCAAGCTGATCAGTCTGCAGGTTATATTGTCAAATTCTCTGGCCAGACTTTTGAAAAGTCCCGGATAACCCTGATGATGACGCAATACGCTCACATCAGTAATTTCCTGAATATGTGCCGGAATATCTGAGATCAGGTATACCCATTTTGCTTTATCAAAATCCAGTTTTTTGATCAAATCTACATGATCGATAATACTTGGTTTATCGGTTGCTGAGAATAGATCCAGCATAATTAATCCGTCAATATCTGAAAGATCTTTTTCTGTATCTACTATTTCTACAATGGCTCCATATTTTTCTAGAGCTTCTTTGATCGCGGAGGTCTGTTTGCTGTCATCTTGTGTAATGGCAAAACGTTTCCCCTGTAATACTTCTGTATTTTGTACTAGCGAAGCATCAGTTGGTGTGATATCAAAACGAAGACGTGAAAGCACATTTTGAGTTGGCTCTGCGATGTTTGTTTCTTTTGTTTCCTGAGTAGCTTCGCTGGTTTCACCATTCATTTCGCTGATCCAGCTTGCCAGACCGCGAAGAGTTTTAATAGCAGCCAGTTTTTCCATAACATCATCAGCCTGTTCAAGATTTTGACCAAAACCGATTTTGGTTTTAAGATCACCAATGATTTCCATACGTTTAATGGAGTCGATACTCAAATCTGCTTCCAGATCAAGGTCAAGACCCAGCATTTCTTTTGGATATCCCGTTTTTTCACTTACGATATTCAGAATCGCATTTTGAAGATCTTCAAGAGAAAATTTAGGTTGAGCTTGTGGTTTTGAAGCTGTTGATTCAGCTGCAGATCCGTTTTTTTCAGCAGCAGTTGTTTCAGCTCCTGAGAATTCTGTAAGCCACGAAACAAGACCGCTTAAGGTTTTTATTCCTGCTAACTGTTCCATAACGGTATCTTCGCTGGTATTTCCGTTACCCAGACTTCCCAGTTCGTTACGAAGTGTTCCGATGATTTCAACTCTTTTAATGGAATCAATACTTAAATCAGCTTCCAGGTCCATTTCCATGCCCAGCATTTCCTGAGGATATCCTGTTTTGTCACTTACTACCTGTAGTAATAAGGATTTGATATCTCTTGAAGGAGCTTGTTTCAAAGCTGCAACGGCTACCGGTCTTTCCTGCTGAACAGGCTGCACCGGAATAGTAGATATTGGCTGTTGAACCGGAGCCTGTACCGGAGCATTGTATACAGGAGCAGGGAACGCCTGAGGATTCTGTCCCATAAAGGAAAGCATCACATCGCGTTGTGCCTGTATCATTAATTTCATGCTGTTTAAATATTCCTGCAGCATACGTTCAGCAGTAGACTGAGCTTCAGTTGCAGGGGCCTGTGGTTGATGAGTAAAATTGTTCATGGGAATAGGGTTTATGAGTGGTAAAGCACCATTAGATGGAAGATTACCATGAGTTGGGTGGGCAGTCTGCCCGTTAACACGCCAGATGGCAGGGCTTTTCTTGTAAAGCTCAGGTTGGTTAAGATCAATAACCTTAACGCTGCGGCCATCAAAAAGTTTATCAATACTGAAACTTCGGCCAGTTCCTAAATATTGTGCCAGCATACAAAGCAGGTGGCTGAATTTATTACGGCTGTTGTCTTCAACATATAAGGTCAGCTGATCTTTTTCAAGGCAGGATTTAGTCAATCCGGTAAGGACTTTTCCTGGTCCTACTTCGATGAATATTCTTGCGCCGTCGTTATACATTGCCTGAAGCTGTTCTACAAATCTTACAGGCTGTACCAGATGGTCAGTAAGTCTTTCTTTTATTTCTGATGGATTCGCGGGATATACTTCTGCTGTGGTATTGGACCAAACAGGAATCTGCATTTCCCCGAAAGGAACATTTTTCAATACCTCAGCATATAAATCCTTGGATTTTGCTAATAACGGACTGTGGAATGCACAGGCAACTTCAAGCTTTTTAGCGGAAATACCTTCCTGTTTAAGAACTTCCAGCAATTTATTGATCGCTTCTGTACTTCCAGCAATAACACATTGTGTAGGAGCGTTAAAGTTCACCGGATAGCATCCTTCTACTTTGGCAATGATCGGTTGTAAACGTTCTGCTGTAGCACTTGCTGCCAGCATTGAACCCGGATCTCCACCTTCTACAGAATCTAAGATAGACTGCGCTCTCTGAACACTTAAGTTTACCAATTGATCTTCTCCAAATACACCTGCAAAACATAATGCCGGAATTTCACCGTAGCTATGACCTGCCAGCATATCAGGAATAATACCTAATGATTCCAGGAATTTCGCCAATGCAAGGTCTACAATTCCTAAAAGTGGTTGTGCTAAACGGGTATCTTTAATGGTTTCTTTTTGTTGTTTTAAATCAGCTTCGTTAAAAGTCTTAGATGGGAAAACTACTTTTTCAAGTTCAGGGTACTCATCAATAATCTTACGCATAGCCGGGAAAACTACAAATAAGTCACGAGCCATATTGATTCTCTGGCTGCCTTGTCCAGGGAAAGTGAAGGCTACTTTACCTTCTTTTTTATTCACGGTAAACGTATCTTTTGTTTCAATCCCCAGCAATACCAGCTCAAGCTTCATCATCAGGTCTTCAGCGGTATCTGCAACAATACTGTACTGGATTGTCTTTTCTGAACTGATACTTAAACTGTAAGCGATATCTTTTAATGGAATCCCATCGTTAATTTCTAATAAAGCTTTGACCTGGCTTGATTGTCTTTTGGCTTCTTCATAAGTGTCTCCACGGAAAACAAATAGTTCTGAAGGCCATGACTGCATGGCGATTGAGTTATCCTCCTTAGGATGGTTGGCAATTACTGTATGGAAGTTTGTTCCCCCAAATCCGAAAGCACTGATCCCTGCATAACGGTTTTTCTCCGCCCATAATCCACTTTCTGCATGGAAGGCAAATGGACTGGTTTCTGCATTATAATAAGCATTCGGCTGCTGAAGGTGAAGGGTAGGTGGCTTTACACCATGATAAACCGCAAGGGAAGCCTTGATCAATCCTGCTAATCCTGCCGCACATTTTGTATGTCCGATCTGGGTTTTCACAGAGCCTAAATGAGTCTGTCCAGGCAATGCCCCAGAACGGCTGAATAAATTAGTTAGTGCACTCAATTCAGTTTTGTCACCCACTACAGTTCCTGTACCGTGAGCTTCCACTAAACCTACAGAAGTAGCACTGATACCCGCTTGGGAATAAGCGCGTTCTAATGCTCTTACCTGGCCTATCTGTCTTGGAGCAGTCAATCCCAGTGCTTTACCGTCACTGGATCCGCCAACTCCTTTGATCACCGAATAAATACGGTCACCATCACGTACAGCGTCTTCATATCTTTTTAAAACAAGGATGGCAATACCTTCTCCAAGAGCAATACCGTCTGCCTCACCGTCAAAAGTAGCACATCTTCCTTTTCTGGAAAGAGCGTGAGTGCTGGAGAACATCAGGTAATCATTGATTCCGTTGTGTAAATCTGCTCCTCCTGCAAGAACCATATCAGATTTTCCTAATACAAGTTCCTGGCATGCCAGATCAATAGCGGCTAATGACGAAGCACAAGCTGCATCTACGGTAAAGTTTCTGCCGCCAAGATCCAGTCGGTTCGTAATCCTACCTGCGATAACATTGGCAAGAATACCCGGGAATGAGTCTTCTGTAGTATGTGGGAAGGCTTCTTTTACTTCTTCATGAAGTTCTCCGAAAACCTGCTTATAATATCCTCTGAAACTATAGCTGTTGGCAAGATCATTACCCCCTTCAGCACCTATAATGACAGAAATGTTTTCTCTGTTGATATGTTTTTCACCATATCCTGCATCTTCCATTGCACGCTTGGCAACCAATAAAGTCAATAGCTGTGTAGGTTCAATGGCAGCAAGAGATTGTGGCGGAATTCCGAATGCCAGCGGATCGAAATCAATTTTAGGAATAAATCCTCCCCATTTGGAGTGAGAGACATCAGATTCGTTGGAATCTGGTTTATAATAAAGGTCTTTATTCCATCTTTCGTCCGGTACTTCGGTAACGCTGTCTTTTCCTAAAATGATATTTCTCCAGTATTCATCCAGGTTTTTAGCTCCCGGGAAAATACATTCCATTCCTACAATGGCGATGTCCAATGGTTTTTCTGTAGAAACCGGTTCTTCCGGTAACGCTGCATCCTGAATGTGCTCGTAGTTGTCTACAACACTTTGATGCAGAGCTGCTAATGAGATCACACGATTGTGCATCGTAGCTACTTGTCCTATCATATACATTCCTAAGTCTAGTTGGTCATCTTTAGGAATGCTGACAAGTTTATCACCCTGACGCTCTATACCTTTAGCCGCAATTCTTAAACGGCCTACATTTAATTTTTCAAGCTGTTCCCATACCTGTTTTTTATCCATTCCTGCAGCAAGAAGCTTTGCTTTTTCTGTATTGAAATGGTGGGCAAACGCTGTATTGAGACAACGGGTTTCATGTCCCGGAGCTGTTTCCAATAAAACGGTATCTTTTGCCTGCATAGCCTGCGACTGGAATTCTTCCTGAATAGCTCCCGTCTGTACTGCCTCATGAGTATAAAGGTAAGCGGTTCCCATCAATACTCCAATTTTTACTCCTCTTGCAGCTAATGGAGCGGCCATGATGGATACAAACGCCGTTGAAAGTGCGTTATGAATTCCTCCTGCAAAAAAGACACTGATGTTTTCAGGGTTTTCTTCTTTTAAGATACGTTCAATTTGTTTTTCCCAAAGAACCATACTTGAAAGCGGGCCTACGTGGCCTCCGCACTCACGTCCTTCAAAAATGAAATTTCTGGCACCTTCTTTCAGGAAAATATCCAGAAGGGCAGGGGAAGGAACGTGTAAGAATGATTTTATTCCGGCTTTTTCAAATACTTTAGCCTGAGCTGGTCTTCCACCTGCAATCAAAACTACAGGAGGTTTAGCTTCTAATATATAAGAGGTTTGTTCTTCTCTTAATTCCTGTGGAGCAAATCCCAGAATACCTACACCCCATGTTTTTTCACCTGCAAGTTTTTTGGTATCCATTACCAGAGACTTTGCAGATTCTCCTTTCAATAAGGATAAGGCAACAAAAGGTAAAGCTCCGGCGTCTGCTACTGCATTTGCAAATAACGGAACGTCGCTTACACGGGTCATCGGACCTTGAGCGATAGGGTAATGAAGACCCAGTTCCCGAGCTAAAGAGTTGTCTTTATCAATTACTTTAAGTGCTTTTGCCTGCTTCAGATGTCCATACATTGCCTCTTTGAATCCGAAAACCAGTTTTTTCAGAGTTTTGAAATCCTCATACAGGTCTGTTGCCAGCGAAATGTCTTGTCCCATTGGGATATAACATGTGCTGAGGTCTAAACCGGTGAAATACTGTTTCAGATCTTCAGCAGTTGTGTTTTCTGGTAATACCGGTGAATTGGGTCTTACCAATACACGATGGTTAGCAATCACCTTAGTTTCTGTACCATTCAGTTTTGAGCAAACTTCTTTCAGATCTTTTGGAACTGAACTTTCAGGGAACAGGGCCAGTTGGCTGTCCAGTATAACTCCTGTTGCTCCCAATGCTTTTGATGCCGCTGCAGTATGGAGACCTATTCCTCCCTGTACCCACACCGGAATGTTCTGAATTTCTTTGATCACACGCTGAAATAATACAAACGTGGATTCATAGCCTACCCATCCACCTGCTTCATTTCCTTTGATAATGATTCCTTCTGCTCCCGATTGTTCAGCCTGTCGGGCTTCTTCCAAACTGCTTACCTGATAAACTGCAGGCAGATTGAAGGGTTTTGGCATTCCGAACGGAAGGATAGCGAACCTTACTTTTTCAGGAATTTGAATTGTAGTGAAATTGTCATTAGAAAAATAAATACCATACGATGGTACGTCTATCTTGTCAAGTTGATGTAACGCTTCCTGTGCAGCCGTTATTTCATTTCCTAAACTTAAAACGGGAAATGCACCCGCCTGGTGTAGTTTAGGTATAAGGTTAACGTCTGGTTTTTCAAAAGGCGTCAGTCCAATAATGGTTAAGTTTTTCATGGCGTGATAATTATTGAATGATAGCAAGAGATTCGTAACAAAATGCAGGGCCTTTCGGTATTAAGGCGATCGCTTTTTGTTATGATATAATAAAATTGGTTTTTGTTAAATCTTTAATGATGTTTGTGTTTTTATGGTAATTATTCAAGAATCTATTGTTTGTTAATAGATTGCATGAGGTAAGGTTGGTGTCCGGTTTTTCAAAAGGCATTAGCCTGATTTTAGTCAAGTTTTTCATAGCATTTACGGTATAGGAATAGTTAATGATATCTCATACCAGAACACGGATGCCATTAGTATTGATGGTGTTTTTCTGTTATGAGTGAATAAAAATAATAAAAACGTACATATTCTTTAGTCATAAATACAATTTGATAATTATTTATTAATGTATAAATATCAATTGTTCATATGTTATTAAAATATATTTATTGTTTATTTATTCTTAGAAACATGCCGGTACAATCTTCTCAACTTTAATTATAAATAGTTATAGTTAAAGAAATGTTAAGCAAATATAGGAATAAAAAATAAAATATTTCAAAAACAAGAGATTTGTTTTTGCATATATTACAAAAAGATAATATAGAATGAATAAGGTTCCGAAATGTAAAAATTGCCTTTATCAATCTGATAAAACGGCAAAGCGAATTTAAATAAAATTAATCAATATATTGTGATTTAATTTGAATTATTTATGAACTTTCTCTATCTTTTTGATAAATAAAGAGATAGATAATTTTAAGAATAATTAATATATCTTTCCGAAATTCATAAAAAAAACAGTAAGTATCTGATATACTTACTGTTTTTTAATTAGGTTACCATTAAGATTTTCTGATAAATATGCCCCCTTAAAGGGTGCCGGCTCATATAATTTTTATTATCCCGGTGAGCGATCTGTAAATGAACGAGCTTTTACAATTTAAAATATACTTAATCCGTATTGTTTTGCAAGATCTAAAATCATGTGATATCCTGCCAGCGAATTGCCATGCTGATCCAAAGATGGACTGAATACGCCAATTCCCATTTTTCCCGGAACACTTACGGTAATTCCGCCTCCGACACCGGATTTGCTTGGAAGACCTACGGTTCTGGAATATTCACCACTGAATTCATACATTCCGGCAGTCAGCATTTGTGACTCTACCAGTTTTGCCATGTCTGCATTCTTATAAGTAGCATCCCCGTCAAATCTTACACATTGGTTAGCAAAGAAATA
This sequence comes from Chryseobacterium indologenes, assembly GCF_018362995.1. NCBI lineage: Bacteria > Pseudomonadati > Bacteroidota > Flavobacteriia > Flavobacteriales > Weeksellaceae > Chryseobacterium > Chryseobacterium indologenes. Next base: position 1,901,664 of record NZ_CP074372.1, on the reverse strand, counting down.
ACCGATTTTTGCAAGATCTTCAGCGGTAAGCTCAATAGAGCATTGCTTGAAATAATTATCCAGCTGGTCTTCATTTCCGGAAATCAGTCCGCTGTTTTTCATTATGTAGAACATCCCCCGGTTACGGTGTCCGGTTGCTTTTTCAGATTCGTAAACAGATTTGTTATACTCAATTGCTTGATTTTTGGTGATATATCTTACCATATCCAGAATCTTAAGGAAAGGTTTCTCGCCTTCTCCTGAAATTAACGAAGTAGTAAGGATGGCTCCTGCATTCATCATAGGATTGAGCGGTTTGCCTGTGGTTTCAAGATTTGAAAAATGGTTGAAAGGTTTATCGGAACCGAAATATCCCATCTTATCAAAAATATGGGCTTCACCCTTTTCGTTGACGGCTACCATTAATGATATGATCTTGGAAATACTCTGCATTGTAAATTTTTTACTCACATCACCAGTGTTGAATACCTTTCCGTTTTTATCCACTACTGAAAAGGCGATTGCTTTAGCGTCCATTTTTCCCAGTTCGGGAATATAATCTGCCACTTTACCTTGTGTATAATAAGCCCTGTTTTTTTCCAGAATGGTATTGAGCGTTTTTTCTGAAATTGTTGAAATATCTGCAGTTTTCTGAGCGTAAATTATTGTGTTTAAGGAAAGAAAAGCTGCAGTGCAAATTCCTTTTGCAGAAAATAAAAAGCTGTTGTTTTTCATAGGGAAGATCTTCAAATAAAATGTTTATGATAAGCCTCGAAAAACAAAGATAAAGTATTTTGATCTTGTCAGCAATGCCCATTTATTATACCCGGTAATGTTTGTGCCACCAGTGAAGAATTTAATCTAAAAATCAAATTCTCTTTTAATAGTTTTAAATGTGATTAATTTTAATATAAAATTGATTTATTTAGAAAAATATAAACAATTTGCGTTTTTGGTTGTTAATTTTGTTGTTGATATGCTATAAATTATGGATTTTTTTTTGTTAAAAGTCTTATGAAACCTCAGAGAATGAGAGAGGATGTGTTTTTTTTAATATAACTAATAGGTCTGTGAAATAACATATAATCATGAATTTGTCTATATGGTTTGGAATTCAATAGTGAAATAATGCTATTTTTTCACTATTAAATGATTTTTGTATTATTATTTTTATTAATTTGACAAAAAATTAATAACTTTTTTTTAATAACTATGAAAAACAACACCTATTTTGGTAGGGAGCACATCTTTAGATGGCTGCTACTATGTTGGCTTTTGGTACCTTGGGTACTACAAGCACAAGCTCGAATTACATGGACTGAACAGGTTGGATGCCAGGAATTCCGTGGCGAAAAAGAAGACCAGATTCCTGATAACGGAGTCGCTGTTTCCTACATCAACTCTTCTCAATGTTTACGTGTCTGTGAGAAATCAATAGATCCTGTCAAATATCTTGTTCAGGGAACGAACGTCTCTAATGTACAATGGACTATTTCAGGAGGAACTTTAACGCCTTCAGGACCAGGAAATACGGCAGCGTATGTGACCTGGGGAGCTGCAGGTAATGGCTCTTTACAGGCTGTAATTACCTACAATGACGGAACTGTTGAAACCCAGACCATATGTATTGAGAAAATCAACAGACCGATTGCTAAATTTGAATTGTTAAACCTGGATTATACCGTATGTAAAAATACGACGGTGTATTTTGATAACCTTTCCGAACAAAACGGTGGATCGGATATTATCAATTATTTCTGGGAGTTTGGAGATGGAGTAACCTCTACTTCCACAGCTTTTGAACCTTCTCATGTGTATACTACTCCCGGTACTTTTACTGTCCGCCTGACTGTAACCAATAAGTGCGGCTGTAAGAATACCTACAAAAAGGAAATCAAGGTATTGAAATCAGATCCTGTACAGATCAACTGTGCATCTGTAGTATGTGAAGGCAGTATTGAAAAATACAGCGCACAGGACGGATGTAATAAAGGACAATGGAAAGTCATTGGAGGATCTATTGTAAATAATTACGGAAGCGAAATCGAAGTGAAGTGGGATCAGGTAGATCCGCTTGATGGTTTCGGGTATGTAATGTACTTATCTGAATGTGCTTGTCCTGAGTGGACTACTATCAAAATTCCTGTAGTTTTAGCGAATGCAAAAGTAAAAGGACAGGCGGTAGTATGTGCAGGTAAACAATATACGTATTCAATTCCTCAATGGCCTACAACCAGCGTTCAATGGAACGTAAGCGGGCCTGCAGGAGGACAGTTGTATTATACTCAACAGAGAAACGAAGCTATTTTCTCTGCTACTCAGCCTGGTACTTATCACCTTGTAGCCAATTATCACAATACCTTATTACCATGTGAAGGTCAGGCTTCTATTGATATCGTAGTGGAAGCTCCGGTAGAAGTAAGTGGTGGTGCGGATGAGATCTGTGCAGGAACAAGTCAGGTGTTTACGACTAACCCTAACGTACCTGTTACCTGGAAAGTTACCACAGGCGGATCTTCTTTTACATCTGGAGTAACTACAGGGCCATTTAGCTACACTTTTACAGCAGCTGGTACTTATACTATTACTGCTACTAAACAAGGTGGAGGGTGTGAAAGTAATGCAAGAATCATAAAGGTGTTACCAATTCCGCAGGCCCCTACGGGTACTATTTCCGGAGAGACAAGAGTATGTTCCGGAAGACCTTATGTATATACGATCAGTCCTGTTGATCCTGGAATGGTTCCGGTTTGGAGTGTTACCAACGGAACAATTCAGGGAAGTAATGCAGGTTCTTCTATAACGGTGATCTTTAACGCCGGAGCTTCATCATATACGGTGTCTGCACAGAATAAATCAATCAGCAGCGCAGGATGTCTTTCGGCTCCAACTACGTTCAATGTAGCGCCTTTAGATCTTAACTCCATTACGATTAATCCTAATCCAGGACCTTTCTGTCCGAGTAGTACTCAGACTTTCAGTGCTAATCTGAACGGAATTGTTCCTGAATTTATGGAATGGACATTTGGAAGTTCCAACTTCGGAAGTGTGATAGGAGGGCAGGGTACAGCTAATATTACTGTAAACTTCAATGAGATCTCTTCTACGAGCAGTACAACTCTGAATCTGAGAATTGTAAAATGCGGGGTAACAAAAATTATCAGCATACCGTTATCTTTAATACCGCTTCCGGTAGTCAACTTTACAAGTGTAGGCGGAGTTTGTTTAGGCTCAAACCTTTCTTTCACGGTAAATCAGGGAACAATTACTTCGGCTACAAATGTTACTTTCACATTTGCTAACGGAACAACTTATACTACAGCTTTCAACCCGTCAGGAAATTATAGCTTCCCAAATAATGGGTATATCTCGAATAATACAGGAGGTAATATTTCTCAGGTGGTTACTGTAACATATACAGGAACTAACGGATGTAGTTATAACCCAACAGCAAGTGCAAACTTTACCATTTACCCAGAAACTATTATTACCATTTCTCCGGTATATAATGTTACTGTTTGTGACCCGACAACAATGACGCCTTATACTCTTACGGCGAACAGCTCTACAGGGCTTACGAATATTAGTTCATGGCAATGGTATAAAAATAATTCACTTATACCAGGTGCTAATACAAACTCATATACCATATCGGGTGCAGGGGCTTTTGGAACATATAAAGTACGTGCGGTAGATATTAATAACTGTGTGGTTTTTTCTCAGAATGTTAATGTCACTCAGTTATGTCCGAGCAGTGCAGGCTGTACAACAGATCCTCAGATCAGTTTTGTTCCACAGTGGTCAGATTGTAATACAATTTCTGTTACCGGTTTATCTTACATTGGAACTCCTGACGAGATTCAGTGGCTATCAGATAGTGTACTTACTTTGTCTTCAGGACAGGGAACAGCTACACCGGTATATCAGACGAATCTTCCTGCTGCACATATTGTTTTTGTACGTTTAAGATACGGTTCGTGCTGGTACAGCAAAGGGGTAGAAGTAAGAAAGAACTACGAACCTAAATTCAATGTAAGTACAGTATGTAATGGAGGAGGCTATAATGTAACTCTTTTCAATACATCAACTATATTTGAAATCAATCCGGCATCTATTACTTACACATTCTCCAGCCCGGGTCAGCCAAATCAAACAGGACAGACGGCTACTTATAACAATCTGGCGCCAGGTACTTATACCTTTACAATGACAATGTCTGCACCTGGAAAACCAACGTGTACTACCACGCAGACTATTACATTGGCTCCGGTTCCTAGCACCAACTTCCTGGTTCCGGCATGGATATGTGTGCGTGAGGCGATTACATTCTCTCCTATATCATATATTCCCGGAAATACTTATACCTGGATCTTTGATGGAACATCATATGTAACCGGAGGACCGAATGCTACCATAACGTATAATACGGCCGGAACAAAAACAATACAGCTGAAAATTAAAACTCCTAATGGATGTGAATACACTTCTGCTGTCATTAATATTAGTGTGAAAGAAGCTACTCTTGATGGTAATATGGCGCCACCGGCTCTTGTTGCCTGTATAGGAAGTGCTCCTAATATCTTATTTACAAGTACTCTTGGATCTCCAAGTCATTACATCTGGATGAATGGTTCTCAGCCTGTGGCTGGAGCACCAGACTCTCCGGTTTTCACTCCAACTCAATCAGGAAGCTACTGGCCGGTGCTGGTATCTTCAGATGGATGTAGAACAAGTATCATGAGTACGAAAGCAATACCTGTGACCCTTAAAAATCCTCCATATGTTAATATATCCGGAAAAGCCAACATCTGCGAAGGATCTTCTACAACCCTTAGCGGCCTTGTAACGGATACAACACTGGAATACCAGTGGAAGAAAAACGGAGGATTGGTATCAGCTCCATGGAGTCCTGGTCCATATCCGATTATTTTCGATACAGGATCATTACCTGCAGGTACCTATGTTTATACTCTGGAAGTAAGAACTCCGGGTGCATCAGGATGTACAAGTTCTAAAAACTTTACTGTTACGGTAAGTCCTCCACCATCACCGGTTACGGTAACCTATAGTCTGGTGAGCTGTCAGCCTTATAAAATTAAGTTAACAGCATCAGGACCATCTGCAGGAGATTACAATTGGAGTAATGGAATGACGGGTCAGTCTATTACAGTAAATGAAGGGGGTGCTTATCAGGTTATTTATACTGCGCCAAGCGGATGTAAAGTAAGTAACTACACAGAAGTTCCATTAAGTCTTGAGAGTCTGATGTGGGTATTCCCTACAGGATGTTATGATGAATGTCTTAGAGACAGATATATTTTAGGACCGAAAGGAATCTTTGACCATCATGAGTGGCAGCTGTTCGGAAACAGTATTCAAAGCGGAAACAATGTTTTCATTAATCCGTTGTATATTGGTGCTCCGGGAACCTATCAGCTACAGATCTCTCATTTAGGATGTGTATTTACTTCCGGAACGATGAATTACTATCCTGGTAAAGAATGTGGATTTGAATCAGATTGTAAGCTTGAGACAAATATCAAAGCCATGAAGTGGGTTGGAGATCATTATCAAGTGACTGGTATTATCCAGAATATGGGAAGCCAGCCGATAAGCCTTACTGTTTCGAGTCTTAATGGATATGGAAGCTATATTCCGTCTATCATCACTATTCCGGCAGGAGGAGTGTATGATATGAACGCTAATCCGTTGGCATTCTATCCAAACTCAAACTTCCAGGGTACAGATGAGATCTTATTCTCAAATGAAACATGTAAGTTCACTACCAAAGCAACAGATCCGGACTGGATGGGTATGAGAAGTGCAGGAAGAAGCGTAATTGCGGCTTCAGTTTCTTCTCTGAAAATGATACCAAATCCTGCGAAGGAAAAAGTGAAAATCTCGTATCATACGGGCAGTGAAAAATTACTTGCCAAACAGATTACAGTTTTTGATGCCATGGGCAATGTCAAATTCCGTAAAGAACTGAAAGCGGCTTCCGGAGAGGTAGACGTAGAAGTTAACAGCTGGCTGCAAGGTGTTTACATTGTCATTGTACAAACGGGAGACACTTCATTACAAGGAAAACTAATTAAAAATTAGTAGCTTATAAAGCAGTGTTCTCTTCGGAGAGCACTGTTTTTTTATAGTATGTGAAAACTAAAAGAATTTTTATGATACAATTAAAAAACAAACTGTGGGGACTGCTTCTGATACTGCCGGCATTATCTTTTAGCCAGACTTATCAATGGCAATGGGGAAAACAGGCCGGAGGAATAACAGGCTCGGCTGATCCCGGGTTTCATTATGTATTTGATGAATCCATAAGGGATATTGTAGTGGATAACAACAACAATACCTATTATCTTGCAACGATGCGTGAGCAGGGACAAAACCTGAATGGAACCTCTGTAAACAATTATGGGCTTAGTGACCTTTTTCTTTTTTCTGCCGATTGTGAGGGGAATATAAGATGGTCCAGACCAATAGGAGGTTCGGGAGACGGAGAAAATGCCTGGCATATTAAAGTGGATAATAACGGAGGGTTATATATAATGGCTACCATTTATAATAATTCATATATAGGAGATCCTACTGCCGTTCCGGTACATTTTGATGACACCCATACATTACCTCTGTATACTCATTATGATCAAACGATAGATCCTGCCCATAAAGCAGCTTTTCTGTTGAAATATAATACTTCAGATGGTACATTGGCATGGAGCAAGCCTTTGCAGGGAGATGTTAACTATTCCTCCCGTATGTGTGATGTCCAGATGATGTATATGGATTCTTCCAAAAATATCCATGCTGTTATGGGATTCCGGGCGGGAACTCATCTGAATGGCTTGATTACAGTACCTTCAACATTTACTTCAGCCTATCAGTATTATGCAGTTAAGTTCAATTATGATAATGGTAATATGACACCTGCAGCACCTGTACTTCTTCCTATCACAGGAGATGCAATATATGCAGTAGGAAGAGAAGGGAAAGTAAACCTGGTATACGATGAAAGCCTGAACCGTTATTATCTTGCGGGGAAAAGAATGGATGCAGGGTTTAGTACGCTGCTTGATCTTTCCTATAATAATGTACCCTTTACGAAAGCTGCTTATTTATTGGCTTTTGACGGAACTACGGGAGCGGAGGTATGGAGAAAAGAACTTAATAATGGCTCTACAAGTACAGATGATGAAATTCATTCCATCATAAAAGACCCTGCGACTTCAGATATCTACATTTCAGGGCGTTATTTTAACGGAATAACAGTGCCTGCCACTTTTGGAACTTATACTTTTCCTTTAAGAAGTTATGTTGAAGCTGTTCCGTTTGTTATGAAGCTTAACGCTGCTGGCTCGGTACAGTGGGCAAGAACGCCTGAGGGAATGTCCGGTCTTCAGTTTGGATATCGTTTTACCAAGGGAACCCTTGCTATCAATGGAAACGAAGTCGCTTTTGCCAAAGGAAGCTGGTCTGATATCTGGGGCAGTTATACCATGACACGACCTGATGGGGATAGATCAGATCCTTTATTGGTTAGGCTCAACAAAGATACAGGAGCTGTTTTGGGAGCGGGAGAAATCCACAGTAATTTCAATGTGATAGATGAATTTACGGCAGTTGCTGCAGATAAAGATGGCAACTATATTGTGGGAGGTTTTTTCCATGACCAATTATTTACAGATTCCAATGATAATGTCAATACAATGGCTGTCAATGTAGCAGGAGGAAAATCTCAATCATTTTTTACAAAATATGCTAAATCGGCATGCAGTCAGATGTCGGTAGAAGAAACAGCCGTTCAGGCAGGAATACAATTATATCCGAATCCTGTTCAGGATGTACTTACGATCAGAAGCAAAGAACCTTTGGTTTCCTATGAAATCTTTGGTGCTGCAGGACAACTGGTAAAACAGGGAACTTTGAATTTGATGCAGGAGCAAATAGTATTATCTTCTCTTCAGACAGGAGTGTATTATATTAAACTTAAAACAAAATCTTCTACAGTAACAGAAAAGATATTGAAGAAGTAAAAAACAAAACTGAAAATTAATAACCTTACATATAAAACAGTGTTCTCCAAAAGAGAATGCTGTTTTTTTATAGATGCTTTTGAGTTTAAAAAATAAACTTGTTCGTTATTTTACAATTTTTTGCCCGCAGGAAGTAGTTGCTTTGTATAAAAAATTAAAATGAAAAAGTTACTTATTCTAAGCTTGTTATTAATGCTTACTTCCTGGGGTAATGCTCAGACTAAAGATCTTATGAAAACGGTAAGAAAGACTATTGAAGCCAGTAACGCAATCTACGCTGATCTGGCAAACAAAAATGACGGATCAATTCTAACAAGGTACACAGATGATGCCTGTCTGTTTCCTCCCAATGCGGCACCGGTTTGCGGAAGAGAGCAGATATTCAATTTCTTTAAGGGAGGTCCTAAGGTGCATGTTAAATTTACGATTCAAAACCTGTACGGAGATGGTAAAACATCGGTTACTGAAGAAAGTTATTACGAAATGAAAGATTTAGAAGGCAAAAAAGTGGACGATGGAAAAGTAATCGTGATCTGGAAAAATACAAAAGAAGGCTGGAAGATGCACCGTGATATGTTCAGCAGTAATCATCCTGCAAAATAGAATCAAAAACCAATATTGACGGCCTGTTGAAGGTCTACATCATTTTTGATCAGTGAATGCCTGGATGCAGAAGGGGTAATGCCTGTAAATTTTTTAAACTCTTTGATAAAATGGGCCTGATCGTAATACCCGCAGTCATAAGCTATATTTGTAAGTGATTCCGGAGTGTTGAGAACCATTTGAAGGCTTTTGTTAAATCTCATGACAGCCGCAAAAGCAGAAGGACTGATGCCCATATTCATCAGGTAAAGCTTTTGAATATATCTTTCCGATAATCCTGAATCCTTTGCCAAAGCAGAAAGATCCAATGGGTGATGATTCATCAAAAACTGCTGGCTAAGTTCCTGAAGGATTGTGGCTTTCTTTATTCGTTTTTCATTTTTTTTCAGCTGTTGAAGAAAATAGGTTTCCAAAACATTGATTTTTGTATGAAGACTATCAGCCTGCATGATGCGGTCATACAAATCTCTGTTTTCACCTTTTGCCACATCATACATATCAGTAGCATAGTTCGTGAACTCTGACAAAGGATCCGAAAAGAACAAAGTAGCGGCATATGGATAGATCCGCGCTATCAATACAGAAGTTCCCTGTGCAACGGTAAGCCGGGTGGGAAGAGTTAGGTGGCCCAGAAGCTCTATATCCGGAGTATCCTTTCTTTTTCCATTGATAATAGTTGCTGCGGTACCACCGGAAATATTGATGATCAGATCTACATATCCACTGGGATAAAACACTTCATCCCTGAGATCATTGTCGATGGTCACAACGGTATAACTCTTTATATAAGGGGCTAAGCTGGCGGAAGGTGAAATTTGCATAGCTTTTGGAGGGTGTTAATTCGTTGAGGGATAGTTTCTTCGAAGTTAGGAATAAATATCATATGAAGAGAAAAGAAGAGTATTAAATAAAACTCCCATATTAAAAGTACATCTGATTTTTGTAATGACGATTTGAACAACCTATTCCGTATTTTTGCAGAGAATTAAACTGTTTATTTCAAAACATGAGCAATATATTTTCTGACAATCAGCAAATAGGTCTAGTATCTTCTTTCTCAGAACTTGTCAATACCAATTTTCAAGGAATGATGAATGCAATTTGCTGGTATCGGAATTTAGCTGGGAATTTTAAAGAAATCATTTCTCAACTTCAGTTGAAAGACGATATCACTGTAGTGTCCGCTCAAGACCTTTTAGCATTGCAATTATCAGAAGAAGGAGATAAGGCAAGAAAAATAATCTTAAATGATTTACAATTATTAACTGACTTCGGAGCATCTCCGGTTCTTAATTTGCTTAAATGTTATGAAAGGGATGAAGAACTTGGTTTCATTTCAACAGATGTATATTCATATCATGTAGACCGTTCACCTATCGGAACAGATACTTTTTTATGTACCTATCATGGAACAGCAAGTGATATCATTCCCAATGATCAGGTAGAACAGAAAATTTTGATTCCAGAGATCCGGGAACAGCTGAAAAAATTACACGATGGTCCGGAAGAAGAATTTGAAGACTTCCTCAAAGAATATTTCTTTGATCTTCACTATCAGCCTAAACCTAATGCAGAACCCGTGAATTTAGGAGTTGGCCATCTATGGAGAATTGCTGTAGATCATCCGGAGCAGCAGGCATTGCCATGTGTTCATAGAGCTCCTGTGGAAAATGATGGTGAATATCGGTTGCTGTTGATTTGCTGATAAATTACATTCTGAAACAGTAAGCAGGATGCTTTTACTCCGATGGGTAAATAATCTTCCAATGATAATTCGGATAAAGAATCTGAAAATGAAAATAAAGTTTTTGTGAACCCAAAAAATACGAGAGTAAATGACTATTACGGTCGGAGAAATGGACTTCTGAAGGCCGATGTTTACAGACTTTTTCCTAATTTGCAGCCGTAAAATAAATTTATGTTTCAAAATATCATTAAAAACATTTCGCGGTTCGTGAACTTAACCCCTGAAGAGGAAAAAATTTATGAGGATTTGCTGACGCTTCAGAAGTTTCCAAAGAAAACACATCTTTTGCGTGAAGGAGAAATTTGCCAGTTCGAGGGTTTTATCAAAGAGGGTTGTGTGCGAACTTATTATCTTGATGAGAACGGTTTTGAAGTAACACTTCTGTTCGCCGTTGAAGATTGGTGGATTACCGATATTGATTCGTTTAACAATAAAACGCCCTCGAAGATTTTTATCGAAACTTTGGAAGATACAGAAATTTATATGTTGAATCCGGAAACGAAGGAAGAGCTATTACAAAAAGTTCCAAAGTTTGAAAGAGCTTTCCGACTGATGATGCAGCGGTATGTGGTGACGCTTCAAAACCGATTGGTTAATACTATTTCTCAGCCTGCGACAGACCGTTATCTGGAATTTATCAGAGTTTATCCTACGATTCCGCAGCGTGTGGCGCAGTATTATATTGCATCCTATCTTGGCGTTTCAAAAGAGTTTGTAAGTACCATCAGGAAACGTCTGGCGAATAAACAGAAATAAATCAATACATTTAAAATTATAGATGTTGGGTATGAAAATATTCGGCATTTTTTTGTCGCAAGCGTTTTTTATTAAACCAGTTAAATTTCTAAGATTTCTTTCTGTTCTACATTTGCCTTATTAATTTAAAATATAAAAAAATGTCACAGGAAAATAAAACAGCAGAAGGCTTTGGAATGCCTTGGGAAGATATCTACGGATACGCACAAGCGGTAAAAAAAGGGAATACCGTATGGATTTCCGGTCAATTGGGTCACAATGATAAAGGCGAATTGCCAGAAGGAATGGAAGCGCAGATGAAGCAAACCTATGCGAATATCAAAGAATTATTGTCAAGATATGATATGACGATGGAGAACGTAGTAGAAGAAGTGATTTATGCAATGGATATGGCGACTGCATTTGAGGCAAGAAAAAATTTCAAAACAGAATTTTATAATAATCCTAAAACCGTAGCCAGCACAATGGTGGGAGTAAGCGGACTCGCATTACCAGGACAGCTTGTCGAAATTAAAATTATGGCAACGGTATAAGTTTACTATTGAATTTTCCAAAAATCATCATTGATTAAGTGATTCAATGCATTTAAAATATTAGGCTTAGATAATGAAATCTAGGTCTTTTTTGTTTTATACTTCTCTCTATTTCAAAGGAGGAAAGAAAATATTGGTTTCCCATCCCGACTTCTTAATACTACCACTTACTTTTGATCATAAATATTATGAAGTACTTGTTGGAAATATTTAAATTTAAAGAAATTTATAAAATGTATTGTATTTATATTCAGTGTGATATGGGTTAAGTGAGAAGACTTGATGGTAAGCAAGATCTTATTCAAGAATGATACAAATATTAAAAAAAAATAACCATTAAAACTTAGACCAATGAATATACCATTATTTGAATCAAATCTTCCAACTAGGGTACATGCTGAAATAGATGTGCTGGTAGAGGATATGAAAGCCTTTATTAAGACACGTGCTTTCAATGTAATGAATGAAAACACTGCGTTGTATGGTGACTATATTGCAGTGGGAGCCCAATATACAGCCTACATTTTTCCTTTTGGGGGTATAGAAAAGCTTAAATCTATCAGTAGGTATTACAGCATGTGGGCTTTAATAGACGACCAGTTCTTTGACAATTCCGTAGACCTGGATCATATTGTTAAGACCATTGAAGGGTTTAAAACAGCGTTGAATGATCACCCGGATGTTGATAAGTTATTTTACCCAATTGTAAACTTTTGTTCAGAAAATGGCTGGACAAAGGATGCAAAAGATATTTTCAAAATTGAATCTGTGAAATATCTGGATAATGTTCTGATGCAGCGTACTATCGAAGTGCAAAAGTTGGAGCCTTCTCTTGAAGAATATCTTGATTGCAGAGCTTATGATGTTGCAATGCCCGTAATGTTTTCTTTATTGTGGTATCTTCATGATGATCTGCCTGCGCCATCATATTATAGTGGTTCATTTGAAAAAGCTTTTAAAATATCAGGTTATACAATAGGCTTACTTCTTGATTTGTACTCGTATAAGGCTAAAAAGAAGGAAATTAAAGATTATGCCCATGCGGTAAAAATTATTCAAAGAATTGAAAATTGTGATGAGCAGATAGCGATCGATAGAGTTATCTCTTTATTCTATCAATACTCAGCTGATCTGGAAGAGGAGTTCAACCGGTTGGAAGTACAGTATCCTGTTGAAGTTCGTTATTTTAGGTATATTCAATCTGGTTCCATCAGATATTGTAATGAAAATAGGAAAATCCGCTACTTAAAAGAATCTGAGGCAGACGAAAATTTATCTAAAGGACGGTCAATACTTTAATTACAGACTGAAAAGTTGATAGGAGTTTCATGTTTTTTAATTAAAATATTCCAAATAATGGTCTCCTGAAATGACAGAAACGAGATGGTAGCAATTGTAAACCCTCAATAATATAACAGACACTACTTTTGCGATTACAGAGAAATTGAAACAGAATTAATACTAATGATGTATGAATATGGAAAGTCATAATTTCTAATGATGTAAATTTGTGTAAAAGAGTAAAGTTTTTAAGAATTTAATATATATTTAAGTATCTAAAATTTTCATATGCTTAAAGACTTTGAATTTTATCTTTTCCTGGTTTTCTTAATTACCATGCTTATCATGCTGGCCAATAAAATTAAAGTTGCATATCCTGTTCTACTGGTGTTAGCAGGACTTCTGATAAGTTTTATTCCAGGTGTGCCAGCTATTAAAGTAGAACCCGAATTACTATTTGTCATTTTTTTACCTCCTTTACTGTATGAAGCGGCATGGTCAACTTCATGGAAAGAGCTATGGCGATGGCGCAGGATTATTTTCAGCTTTGCTTTCATCGTTGTTTTCTTTACAGCGCTTTCAGTGGCTGTTTTCGCCAATTATTTTATTCCCGGGTTTTCTCTGGCTCTTGGTTTTTTGCTGGGAGGTATTGTTTCGCCGCCGGATGCAGTGAGCGCCGGAGCAATCTTAAAGTTTGTAAAAGTTCCGAAAAGGCTGGCCTCTATATTGGAGGGTGAAAGTTTGCTGAATGATGCCTCTTCTCTGATTATTTTCAGGTTTGCGATGATTGCTGCTGCCACCGGACAGTTTGTGTGGCATGAAGCAGCCGGAAGCTTTGTATGGATGTGCTTCGGAGGCTTGGGAATCGGATTGGCGATTGCATATGTCTTTCTGAAATTGCACAAAATGTTGCCGACCGATTCAAATATAGATATTCTGCTGACCTTCATTGCACCGTTTTCCATGTATCTGATGGCAGAACAGGTTCATGCTTCCGGAGTTCTGGCAGTAGTAACAGGCGGACTATTTCTTTCCTATCGAAGTCATGATTTCTTAAGCAGTGCATCGAGAATACGCACAGTAACAGTTTGGGAAAGTTTTTGTTTTCTCTTAAATGGAATAGTGTTTATGCTTATTGGTTTAGATTTGCCGGAAATTGTTTCAGGCTTAGGTGACACAGATATTTATACAGCCATCGGTTACGGAATTGCAGTCACGGCAGTGCTTATTATTGTCAGGATTTTAGCAGGTTACGGAGCACTGGTGACGACTTTAATTATGAGAAATTTTATCACCGTTGCCGATCCGCAGTCACCTGGATGGCAGACGCCATTAATTATTGGTTGGACCGGAATGAGAGGGGTAGTTTCTTTGGCAGCGGCGCTTTCCATACCTTTGACTTTAGATGATGGGTCTCCGTTCCCACAAAGAAATATGATCCTCTTCATTACATTCATTGTGATTCTGGTAACGCTGCTTTTACAAGGGCTTACCCTTCCTTTTTTGCTTAATAAATTTCCTCCGGTAGACCGGGATTTCGTAAGAAGTGCGAAAGAGATAGATTACGACATTCAGAACAGTCTGGCAAAAGTAGCGATTGATAAAATCAGCAGCGACTATGCTGATAAAATAGATAGTTTTCCGGCGTTGAAAGATCAGTTACAGAAATATGAAAATCTGTTGAACAGTTCTGAAATTATTCTAAACTATGATGAATACAGACGTATTTATATTGACATTCTCGACACTCAAAGAAGCTGGCTTATTAACAAAAATCGAGAAGAACTGCTACTGGATGAAAATATCATCAGAAAACACCTGAGAATATTGGATTTGCAGGAGGAAAGACTGAATATGAAAGGCTGATACTGTTTAGATCGTAATTTCAGTTTTGGATAAAAAAGAGTCCGTTTCACAGCTCGTGAAACGAACTCTTTTTTATTTTTCTCCATTCCCTTGTTTGGGATAGTTTTCAGATAAACTGTATCATTTGGTTGTGCTGAATTTTTTCGACAACAATATCGAAATTAATTTTTTAAGGTAATGATATACTTAAATGCACCAAATATTTATACTCAGGTACATTGTTGCCTTATTTTATTAAGAATGAGACAAATATAAATTTTATATATTAGAGGTGACTTCATTAGCAATAAACTTTAGCCAATAATATCAATGGAAAAAATCATATTTGTTGTAATCTGTTTACTCTTTCTGACCAGTTGTAAAAAGGAAAAAGCCATAGAATTGCAGGATTTCAACTTTAATAACAAGACATCAACATATTTTTCAGATAAAGATAAGTACAAAACATATGACAACTATTATCAAATAAAGTCTGAGGTTATAGGCGTTGATACTATTTTTGACGGAGAGTTTATCGGAAGCGAAAAACCAATACGGATTGAATACAGACAGGAAATTTTTTCTCATGAAGATGTTCTGGCGAGATTTGACGATTTTGATTTTAATGCCATTAATTTCGCAACCACTCTTAATGGCAAGATGATGGTTTTTAATGCGGTTGCAGGAGATATTTCTTTAAAAGAGACTAAAAAATTTATAGAGTTTTTAGATCAAAAATATGGGAAGTCAAAAATTAGCAAAGAGACTTTTATTAAACCTTATGATATTTATACCTGGCGTTTAAAAGACCGGATGATTAAATATTGTGTAGTTGCTGACGATGGAAGCAATACAATGAACATTGAAGCTGAGCAGGCAAATAAGGGTATTGATAACGGAAAAAATAAATCTCAGGTAAGAGTTTTCCTTTTTATTATAAAAAATGAATATGCCAACCAGGTTATAGGTAAGATGAGTTCCGGTGATCTTTTGTATTGCAGGTGATCCTGGATAAGTTGATTGATGACAGAAAACTTTAGTGCTTGACGACTACTTTATCAGTTACAATATCATTAATGAAAAACTCCTTATTCAATTATAAGTATTAAAAAAATAAAAACAAATGATCTATGCAAAATAAAATTTACATGCTTTTCGTATTATTTCTCCTGTCATTTTGTCATTCACAGGATAACAAAATTGTTGATCTGGCAAAAATATCCAATGATTTTGATGTCTCGAAATTTTACAGCAATAAGATCAAAAAGACCAACGAGATTATTTCGAAAGACCCTAAAAGTCTGGATAAAAAAGAAGCTCTTAATCTTTTAAATAATGCTTTTTTTGTAAAAGATACTTTAGGTTATTTTAAAACGGATGGGAGATTTCCTACAGAGCTTTCTTTAGAATCAACCAATGACTGGATGCTAAGAAATAAGAAACCAACCGAAATATTTGGCTATGGATACAAAACAGTCGCCTACGATCCGGAAAAAGACAAGATAGCTGTTTTGAATACAGTAACTTTCCCAAAAATGGATATGGTAGAAGACAGGAAAGGCAAATTAATGTATCTTAAAGTAGAAAAGACCTCAAAAACTTCTGCTGACTATAGTAAAATCAAAGACTACCTCAGTAAAAACTGCAAGAAAATTGCTGTTGATGACGATGACCCAAATGCTTCGTACTGGAAAAATGAATCTTTCTACTATTATCTTTTTAAAGACGATCATCAGGAAGAGGAGATCTCTTTTGATTCACAGGGAAATAAAATATCCATATCGGTAGACGCAACAGAAATCAGATTGATGATGTTTGAAATGTCTTATATTAAGAAGATGGAAGAGCTGGGTATCTATTCAGTAGGATATAAATTTTGGAAAAAATATTTTTGATGCAGATGGTTTTATCTTTAAAAAATTCAGTAATCATTTTTGTATTTATTTTACTTTCGGTTCCACTGAACTTATTGGCTCAAAACAGTAGTGTTAAAGAGCACTATACGTACAAGGTCAGAGAAGAACATGGAGACTTAAATGACGATGGTAAGATGGATAGAATAACTGTGGAAATGGATACATTGGACGAAACAAGATCATTAAGATTACAAATTTTCTTGTCTCAACCGAATGGGAAATTAGCATTGGCCGTATCTTCAACCAAGATCATCGAACCCCAATATCCGGTTGAAAACCAAGGGAAATTTAATGGATATCAAATTCCGGATTTCTTTATTGAAAAAGGGATCTTAAAAATGTGGAGTGAAATTAAAGGCGGGAATATTACATACGACTTCAAATATAACAATGGCAATTTTGAATTAATTTATGTCACTAAGTTCACCAATAACGCAACTAGAGGCTATATTGATGAAAAAACAATATTTACAGAAACTAAATTTGATCTGGTAACCGGTATCAGAACCGAAACGGATGAAATATCAGGTTCAGACAAAGCATTAAAAGTCAGGAAAAAAAGACTTTTAATAAGGCCTTTGCCCAAAATACAGGATTTTAAATTTTCCGATAAAGAATTATATTAAGAAATAGATCCATGACCATAAATATGAAATGATGGCTAAAAAAGTTTAAATCTTCGTTGGTAAATTATAAGTTTACCAAATTTCTATACTTTTAATATTCAAATTGGCTGAATCTGTTTTGTTGCAGTTCCATGCTTGTCTAAATTCCTTTAATTCTTTCAGAGGGCCATTTATTCTAAATCTGAAAGGGACATGCGGGTTGGTTAATAGCTCATTACGTAGCGCTTCAGTACTGATGTTGCCATGCCACATTTGTGCCCACCCTAAAAAGAAACGCTGCTGCCAGGTGAAACCGTTAATAGCTGTAGGCTGCTTTTTTTTATCATAACTTTTTTCAAGCGCATGATAGGCCAGAGTAAGTCCACCAAGATCTGCTATATTTTCACTTATAGTGAGCTGTCCGTTAATGTGTAATCCCGGCTGGGCCTCTATCTGATTAAAATATTCAATGTATTCTTTTGTGAGTTTTTCAAAATTATGCCTGTCTTTTGATGTCCACCAGTTATTTAAATTACCCGATGCATCGAATTTCGAACCTCTGTCATCGAAAGCATGGGTTATTTCGTGCCCTATCGCCGCGATTATGGCACCATAATTTATAGCATCATCTGCTTTATGATTGTAAAAAGGTGGCTGCAGGATACCGGCAGGGAAACAAGCACTGTTAGTATATTGATCGTAAAAGGCATCAACGGTCTGCGGTGTTGAATGCCATTCACTTTTATCTACGGGCTTATCAATTTTCCTGATGTTTTCATTATGATGAAAAACTGCAACAGCAATAACATTGTCTATCAAACGTAATGGTTGTATGGAGATACCAAAATAGTTGGGCCATTTTTCCGGATATCCGATCTTGAAAGTCATTGTGTTTAATTTTTTGTGTGCCGACGCTTTGGTGCTATTACTCATCCAGCGTAAGCTGTCTATACGCTGATGATAAACCCAGCGCACATTTTCAATCATTTCACTTATCTTTTGTTTATCTTGTTCAGGGAAATATCTTTGAACAAAAAGCTTACCTAAAGGCATACCCAATGCTTGTTCTAACTCTTGGATAGCCATGTCTACGCGGCTTTTTTGTTCTTTTTTTCCAGCCATTACTGTTCCGAAAAAAACAAAGTGAGGATTGCTGTATTTCTGTGGCAGGTAAGGGGCAAAATGGGATAAAAGCTGCCATCGGGTATATAATTTCAATACAGTTAATGGTGTTTTATACAGGAGAGATGTTAAATTGCTCATATAAGCCCGGTCTTCAATAATGACAGTCTGGGTATTAATTCCCTGCGCTTTTAAAAAACCGTTCCAATTAAATAGTGGTGCTATGCGGCTGAGTTCAGTGACAGACAACTTATTATAGGTTTTTATCTGATCGCGTAACATCAGACTAGATAGCTGCAGACTGGCTACGTTCTGCTCCAGTTCGTAAATTTTGGAACCAGGAGAGACGTCTTTAAGGCCAGCGTTTTTGTACATAATGTCGATGTGCCGGATCAGTCTGTCTTTTAAGTTGACATTTTTAGATTCTTTTAGTGCATAATAGCTTTTATCACCCAAAGTTAGTCCGCCTTGCCCTAAGGAAAGAATGTTCATTTGATTGTTATGAGCATCGGCTTCTACCTTATAACTGATAAATGTTGGTATGCCAAGCTTTTGAAGTTCCCCGGAGAAGTTTACCCAATCAGTATAATCTTTAATATGGTCAATTCGCTCAAAATACTTATCAAGCGGTAAAAGTCCCAGTTTTTCTATGGTTGTAGTATCCATATAAGATCTGTAAAAATCAGCTATCTGTTGAGATTCTGAACCTGATTTGAGATGAGGTAATTTACTTATGCTATCTACAATATTTTTTAGTTTCACTTTGTTGTCCCGGTCAAGAATTTCAAAAGCACCCCATCTGCTTTCAGTAGCAGGAAGAGGGTTTTTCTTCTTCCAGTTACCATTAGCAAAGCCATCAAAATCAATACATGGATTTTTAGTAGAATCAATGTTGCCATTATCAAAACCTGAACTACTGAAGACCGAATGAATATCCGGCTTTTTTTCACCTTTACAAGAAAATAGTATCGTTGTAATGATTAAAAGTGTTGTTAATGTATGATTTTTCATTCTAATAAATATAATGTTCAAACACTTAGTTAAACGGTTTAAGATAGTGAGAAATTTCATCATAGTATATTTTTTTTACTATTTGATGATATACTGTTTCACTGTTTTGCCCCAAAAGTGTAATTAAGAAAAGACCCGGGGACCTTTTAAATGAAAACGGAATGGAAAATAGCTGCATTTTATCTCTTAATGCTAATGAAATTTTCTTTTTTTTTGGTTTTTTTGAAAAATATAAGACAGGCCCAAAGGCTTTAATAGGAAAAGGGAATTTTATTAAACAGGTTCGGGAAATAAAGGCTCCGCGATATACTGAGCAAAACAAATGAAAGTACAATTAAGTACATTTAAATACAATAAGGTGCATTAAAGTACCTTAAGCGACATAGTCTCTCCCGGATTATAAAAAATAAGATATTAATAGCTGTAGAGGTAAATAAGGGGTAAATAATATCAAAATACCCCAAATTCATTAAGACTGAATCAAAAACATGATTTTATGTATGCTTTGATTTCTAGATATTTGTGTTGTTTTTGTTCTTGTTCTTTTGTCTCATTACTTTCCGATACAAAACTTAGAAAAAATATTCCCCAGTACCTCATCATTCGTAACCTCTCCGGAAATTTCTCCAAGATGTTCCAGGGCATTTCTAAGTTCATAAGCAAGCAATTCTGTAGAAATCTGGAAAACAATGGCTTCTTTTACTTTATGAACAGCATCCAGAGACTTTCGTAGTGCTTCAAAGTGACGTTGATTGGTTATTACAACGTTGTTTTCTTCAGATTTTAAATGCTCAACATAAGATGAAAGCTCATTTTTCAGATCCTGGATATTTTGATTTTCGACAGCTGATATTTTAATGAAATCAAACTCGTGGGAGATGGCATTTCTGAAGATGTTTTCTACCGTTTCGTATTTGGTAGGAATCACTTCATCAATTTTTGTTGCGCAGATGATTAATTTCAGATCTTCTCTCAGGAGCGACTGAATCATTTCAATATCCTCAGAAAAATCTTCAGTGGCAGCATCGGCCAGATACACAAGGATATTGGCATTTTCTACCTTTTCTTTTGCTTTTTTTACCCCAATTGCTTCAATTTCATCCACTGTTTCGCGAAGTCCTGCCGTGTCAATCAGTCGGAAGGCGTGGCCTTTAATATGAAGAATTTCCTCAATGGTATCTCTGGTGGTTCCCGCAATATTGCTTACAATCGCTCTTTCTTCTTTCAAAAGAGAGTTCAGCAGCGTAGACTTCCCGGCATTTGGTTTTCCGATGATAGCAACGGCTGTCCCGTTTTTAATGGCATTTCCATATTGGAAACTTTCAATAAGAGAATTTAATTTTAATTCAATTTTATCTAATAATCCGTTCAGAGCCGTTCGGTCTGCAAATTCTACATCTTCTTCAGCAAAATCCAGCTCCAACTCGATCAGGGAAACAAAATTCAGAAGATCCGTTCTTAATAGAGAGATTTCATTCGTAATTCCTCCTTTCAATTGATTTATGGCTACCTTTCTGGAAGCTTCATTTTCAGAGGCAATCACATCAGCAATTGCTTCCGCTTGGGAAAGGTCAATTCTTCCGTTGATAAAGGCGCGGAGGGTAAATTCTCCTGCTTTTGCCATTCTCGCTCCGTTTTTGATCAGCGTTTCAAGAATACGTTTTCCGATATGCGGGGAGCCGTGAAAAGCAATCTCCACAGAATTTTCAGTGGTGAAACTTTTCGGTGCCAGAAAGATGGAAAGCATCACTTCATCAATTGCTTCCTCCTCATCCATAAAATAACCGTAATGAATGGTATGGGATTTCTGTTTTTCCAGATTTTTCCCCGGAAAACTTTTCTGAACTACAGATAAAGCTTCATTTCCAGAAACCCGGATGATGCCTAAAGCACCTATTCCATTGGCAGTAGCCAGTGCACATATCGTATCGTTATTCATGCTGCAAATTTACGTTTTTTAATGTGAATTTTCGCTGAGGTCTGTTATTCAGATTATCTATTGTTGTATTCAGATTAAAGATGCTGTAAATAAAAGTGGAGGATTCTTTTATTAAACATGATCTAATTAGACCAGAAAAAGAGTAATTAATCTTTTAAATCATCTCCGAATTGTTAACCGTTTTTAAGATCGTTGTGTGTTGTAGCGTAGTATTTTATTAATGCTTTATTAAGATTATTAAATAATGATTATGGTAAAGTTTTATCAGATAATAAAAAATTAAACACCTGTTTGGTATGTTAATTGTTTCTTAGTGCGTCGATGATGTTGAAAATTTAAATATTTTCCAATTAAACAACAATAATCTGTTAAAATATTATAAATGTACATTAATAAATTATTTTTTTTAAAAATTAATGAAAAAGTCATTTTTTTAATGACGCTTGTTTTCAGCACTATAGCCCATGCTCAGTGTATTCCGTATACAGGACAGGCGATGACTAGTGGAAATACCTATTGTCTTAACGGCAATATCAGTGTAAGTACGAATATCAGTATCCCGAATGGGGCAACCCTTATCATTCAATCCGGGCAGCTTCAATCTAACAGTATTCAGGTGGATGGAGTGCTGGAAATCGGTAATGGAGCCAGTGTTAAATCTACAGGAACGGTGAAAGTAGGAACTTTCGGATCTCAGAAAAATTCAAAAATCAAACTGGGAACCAAATCATTTTTATCATTGGTGGGATCGGCTATTCAGGAAGACCCTTCTTTTGGCGGATTTTACCCAGGAACAACTTCTGTG
Organism: Chryseobacterium indologenes; assembly: GCF_018362995.1. NCBI lineage: Bacteria > Pseudomonadati > Bacteroidota > Flavobacteriia > Flavobacteriales > Weeksellaceae > Chryseobacterium > Chryseobacterium indologenes. Next base: position 1,879,483 of record NZ_CP074372.1, on the reverse strand, counting down.
ATTGAAATGGGAACAAGCAGTGTGGTAGAGATTTGCGGAACATTTACCCAGCAGTCTACAACGTATCCTTCTGTTGAATATATTGGAATTCCTACCGGAAAAGCTTACTGTATTGCAAAGGCAGACGTAAGTGGGGGTGGGGGAGCTTCCATTATCAGTGATGACAGCCAGATTGTAACCATTGCTATGGGATCTGTTACAGGATTAGGGATGGGAAATTCAAGCTTCTGTGGTCCCAATGCAACAAAAGCAATGTGTCCTTCTCTCTGGCCTGAAGGATTGTCTGAAGATAAGTCAAGTTGTGGAAATGCTCCTGTCATTATTGATGAGATCGATGGATTTTGTACAAAACCAGGAATTTCAGGTACACCCGATGGTTTTACCAAATTCGGAATTACAATACAGGAGAAAAACAATGCCTGGCCAGAAAATATCCCTAATGGATTCTTAGCGATGGAATCAAAAAACAAAGGTTTTGTTATGACGAGAGTTCAGCATGTAAGTCAGACTCCACAGCCTGGTGATGCCATTGCCGATCCGAAAGAAGGAATGCTTTTATATGATATCCAGGACAAATGTGTAAAGCTTTACAACGGTACGGAATGGAAATGTGTAGAAAGAAGCTGTAATGATTAATCTAACCGATAAGAATATGAAAAATATAAGAAATATAAGTATAGCCGCTGCCCTGATTGTTTTTAATTCATCTTTTGCTCAGATAGCTATAGGGAAACAGACGGTAGATGGAAACAGCACTGTATTGGATTTTGATAACGTTTCCGGAAATACAAAAGGCTTGATTCTTCCTGCAACGTCCGGGCTTCCAACAGGGAGTTTGGTGAATGGAACATTGATCTTTGATACCGCAGATAATAAAGTAAAAGTCTACGAAAATGACACCTGGAAATCTTTGTCAGATGTCGGTAATTCAAGTGCGGTTATAGTCAATAATTCTGCAGAATCAGGGAAAGGAGTTATTATGGGAGAGGCATCGAGTACTGCTGATGGCGTATTGGTTCTTGAATCTCAGGATAAAGCAATGATTCTCCCGAAAGTAGCAACACCGCATCTTAGTGTAAAAAATCCCTATCCCGGTATGATCTGTTACGATACAACCAGCAAAACTCTGGCAATATTTGACGGAGCAGTCTGGAACTACTGGAAATAAATGATGAGAAATTAATCAGGAATATTCTGGTTTACAATAAAAAGCAGCTGTATGAAAATATACAGCTGCTTTTTATTTTGTCTTAAACAATCTGGGCGCTTTCCTTGATGCTGTTCATCACAAAAATACTTTTGGTCTGGCCAATTCCTTCAATCTCTGATAATTTGTTCACAAAAAACTCATGGAATTCATCCATATTAGGAGCAAGGATTTTCAGCATAAAATCAAAATCTCCGCTGATGTTATAAAACTCCACAACTTCCTTCAGTTTACCGACTTCCTCAATAAATTTTCCTGCAGTTTTTTTATTGTGAACGCTCAATGCAATCATGCAGATTACCATCATTCCCTTATTGACCTTTTTACGGTCTACAACAGCAGTGTATTCTCTGATAATTCCCTGTTTTTCCATGCGCTTGATGCGTTCATGTGTAGGGGTAGGACTTAAATTGATTCTTGCTGAAATATCACGCACACTCATCTTGGCATCTTTCTGAAGAAGACGCAGGATCGATAAATCTTTTTCGTCGGGGATATAATTTTCAGTTGCCATTTTGTTCTGTTTTAATAGGGTTTTTCTGATGTGTCAGGTGTTTTGTTCTTTTAAATGTTTTAATAAATAAATATTGTTCCAAATTTATGGTAAAATTTTTAAATACGTTCTGTTAATTTTAATTTTGCAGGAAATTTGAATATATGGATACAAGGAAAAATGTAATATTAATTTTAGCATCGGTGGGAACATTTGTGGAGGCTTTGGATATTGCCATTATTAATTTAACAATTCCTTCTATTCAGCAGCAGTTCCAGATCGGAGCAGAGACTGTTCAGTGGCTGCAGACTCTTTATGTATTGTTCTTTGGAGGATTTCTGATTATTGGCGGAAAGCTTTCAGATCAGATCGGAAGAAAGAAAATGTTCTTACTCGGAGCACTGATTTTTATGCTCACCTCATTAGGGGCGGGATTGTCCCAAAACTTTGAAGTGCTGGCCATTTTCCGTGCTTTACAGGGGTTGGGAGCAGCATTGGTGATGCCGTCTGCACTATCTATTGTGACCAATACATTCAGAGAAGAACAGGAGAGAAACCATGCTATCGGAATCTTCAGTTCATTTGCTGCTATCGGTTCAGGAAGTGGCCTTTCCGTTGGAGGAATTATCAGTACTTACCTGAGCTGGCACTGGGTTTTCCTGATTAATGTACCTATTCTTCTGGTAACACTTGTGCTGTCTTACTACTATCTGCCTGCAGATGAGAAGAATGAAACCGCACAGAAAACAGATGTAATTTCCGGAATATTGATGGTGCTTGGGCTTTTAAGCCTTACTTACGGTACCCATGAATTAGTCCATATTAAAGAACAGCCATTTATGGTCATAGGTTCTTTGATTCTGGCAGTATTACTGCTGGTGATGGTATATAAACGATTGAAATCAGTAGCTGAACCTTTGGTTGACTTGCAGTTATTCAAACACCAATCTTTAGTGATTTCCAATGCAGTATTTTTTACATTGGGTGCATTTTTTATCGGGTTTTTATTCCTGATATCCCTGATGCTTCAGAAAGATATGGGGTATAGTGCAGCTTCTGCAGGATTAATGCTTGTTCCGTTCAGTATCATCTCTGCTTTGACGGCTAAATTTATTCTGCCACACGTATCAAAACGTCTGAGTTCATCTCAAATGGGAATTTTAGGATGGTTGTTTATGCTGATGGGAGGTGTGTCACTGTTGATCTCCGTTTTTACCGGACATCCGCTAGCTGTAGTTTTATTAGGAGCGGCATGTATTTCAGGAGTAGGAATGACATTCTGTTTTACCGCACTTTCAGTAATGGGAATCCAGGATGTTGAACCTTCCAATTACGGATTGGCATCAAGTTTGAGCTCTACAAGTTACTTTTTGGGAGCTGGGATTGGATTGTCGTTCATGACTTTAATGAGCCAGATTTTTCCTTCAGAGTTTTCGGTAGGAAGTCTGAATCTGATTATCCTGATCGGTTATGCTCTTTTGGCGCTCGGAATGTTGTTTTATTTTATATTGAAAAGCTTAAAAGTGAAGCAGGCAAAAGTAGCCGTTTCATAGCAGGCAGCCTAAAAATACACAAACTATATGAGGAAGAATCGGTGCTTAGGTGCCGGTTCTTTTTTTGTCTTTCCGCTTCACTTCATTACCTTTGTTTTTTTTACGATACATCATGAAAATACAGGTAATCAGTGATCTTCACCGGGAATTTGGGAGTACGGAATTATGTTTTGATCATTCTGATATTGTTGTTTTGGCAGGTGATGTCAATTTGGGAACCAAAGGAATTGAATGGATTAAAAACGCAATTCCTGATAAACCTGTAATTTATGTTCTGGGTAATCATGAATACTATAAAGGTTCCTATCCAAAAACCCTTAACAAGATTAAAGAAGCAGCACTGGATTCCAATGTATTTGTACTTGAAAATTCATTTGTAGATATTGACGGTATTCGCTTTCATGGTGCCACTTTATGGACGGACTTTTCCATCTTTGGGAATCCGGTTCAGTACGGAATGATTTGCCAGTCCAAAATGAATGATTATAAAATGATCAGGAGAGATCCTTCCTATTCCAGAATGAGAACGTTGGATACCTTCAAAATCCATAAGTTTTCAAAACAATGGTTAAAAGAAAGTCTTGAAGATTCAAAAGGACTTAAAAATATTGTCGTTACCCATCATGCTCCCAGTCTTAAATCTGTTCCGGAACATTATAAAGAAGATCCGCTAACAGCAGCCTATGTTTCTGATCTGGAAGATCTCATTACAGAATATCAGCCGTTATACTGGATTCACGGGCATATTCATACCCCATGCAGATATAAAATTGAAGAGACAGAGATCATCTGTAATCCTCACGGCTATATTGATGAAAAATACAACGGATATGATAAAGAATTGATTGTTGTTGTTTAGCAAAAGGATAATTCACTGATTGGTATTTTCAGTTTTTTGACCTTAATTACTATCTTCGTGCTTAATTTCCTTTCCAATGTCTAAAAAATCCCAGCCAAAATCTGATTTTGTTTCGCAGTTAGCTTTTGATGAAGTGCTGCAGCAGGTTGAGTTTGATCTTAGAATCAAGGAATTTGTTGTGATGGAAATTGATAAGGCCAATTATATCATAAAGCCGAATATTCCTTACCGTTCAGATTATTTCTGCATTTTTATGATACAGGAAGGAGGGGTTACATTCAGGTTGGATGATAAGAGCTATGAGGTTTCCAAGGGTGATATTGTTTTTTGTCCAATGTTAGAAACTTTTTGGCTGGATAAAATTACTGAAGATTACAACGCTAAATATATTTTCTTCTCGTTGAATTTTATTGCTGATGCGGGTTTTAATTATAAGTCAAATAATGTTCTGAAGAGCTTATCATCAGATCCTACTCATATCATCAGAAATGAACCGGATGTGTACAGGAAACTGAATTTCCATCTCGATGAACTTAAGATTTTGAATGATAAGGAAAAAGATAATTATTATTTTAATGAAATGATCTGGCATCATTTCTCACTGGTGATCTACGAAATTGACAATTATTTTAAGAAAATAGAAAAACCTCATGTTGTAACCAACAGAGAAGATGAGCTGACGACCAGTTTCTTTAAGCTGGTTCAGGATCATTTTAAAGAAGAACATAATGTTCAGTTCTATGCAGATAAACTTTTTATCAGCCGCAAATACCTTACGAAAGTGATCAATAAAACAGTCTTTAAATCCCCGAGAGATATTATACATCAGGTTTTGGCTGTAGAAGCAAGATTACTGCTAAGAAATCCCAACCTGAATATTGGTGAAGTAGCATCAAAATTGAAGTTTTCAGATCAGGCGTCTTTCAGTAAGTTTTTTAAAAAACATGTAGGGAGATCTCCCCTGGAATATAGAAAAGATGATTTGTATTGATAATCAGTAATTTGTAAATTTAAGACGTCTTTTTGCCAAATTTCAACTATTATTTTGATTTAAAATACTGAATATTATCATTTATGTTGTCTATGAATGATATTTCTCATATTTTTAAAAATAAGGAGTCTTTTTGACAAAACAAGGAGTTTTTTGAATAATCCTATTAAATTTTTTTCGTTCGAATTTTGTGCGGAAATTTAAAAGGACTATTGTTATGCAAAGATTTTTTATTCAAAAATCAACTCTACTTTTCCTCTCGCTGATCGTGTTAGCGGGATGCAGGAAAAATAATCAAAACCAAGGCTATCAGCAGCAGGCTCCGGAATTACCAGTGGCAAAAGTGACACAGGGAGACGCTTCTGTTTCCAGAGAATATGCAGCATCTATCGAGGGCGTTTCCAATGTAGAAATCAGACCTCAGGTAACAGGATATTTAAGCAAAATTTTTGTGGATGAAGGTGATTTTGTGAAAGCAGGTCAGCCATTATTCAAAATTGAAGATCAGGTTTTTCGTGAACAGCTTAAAAGTGCTCAGGCATCTTTAATTACCGCTCAGGCGAACCTTTCAACTTCTAAAATTGATCTGGACAGAAAAAAAGAACTATTTAGAAACAAAATGGTTTCCGAAATTCAGGTAAAAGAGGCAGAAGCTGCTTATAATGCGGCACGCGGAGCAGTAAGCCAGTCTACTTCTACTATTGAATCTGCAAAAATTAATTTAAACTTCTCTACCATCAAAGCTCCGGTAAACGGATTTATCGGAAGATTCAATTATCGTCTGGGAAGTTTGATGACGCCAGGTAATCAGGACCCGATTACTTTGTTATCAGACATTCATCAGGTCTATACCTATTTCAGTCTGAGCGAAAATGATTTTAATAACTTCCAGAAACAATACACGGGAAGCAATATTGATGAGGTGATCAAAAATACTCCGGCAGTAGCATTATTGCTTTCAGGAGGTGAAAAATATGCGGAAACAGGAAAGATTGATGCCGTAGAAGGTCAGTTCAATAAAACAACCGGATCTATTACGCTAAGAGCAAAGTTCAACAATCCCAATAATCTTTTGAGAAGTGGAAACACCGGTAAAATTGTACTGGATCAGTTCTACAGCAATGTTGTTTTACTTCCGATTGCTTCTACCAGAACCATTCAGGATAAAGTTTTTGTGTTCATAATTCAGGGCGGGAAGGCAGCAATGCTTCCGGTTGAAGTAAACGGAAAAGCCGGAGACAATTTTATTGTAGCCAAAGGACTGAAGGCAGGAGATGAGTATATCACCAGTGGTTTTGACCGTCTACAGCCGGGAACTCCTGTAGTGGCACAAAAGAAAAATGCTCAACAGAAAAAATCGTAAGAAGAAATCATGTTAAAGAAAATTATAAAAAGACCCGTATTGGCAACGGTGATCTCCGTATTGCTTGTTATTCTGGGGATCGTTGGTATGGTGAGTCTACCAATTACCAAATTTCCAGACATTGCACCGCCTACCGTTATGGTAACCGCTGCCTATCCGGGAGCCAATGCTGAAACAATCGCAAGGTCTGTAGCTCCACCGTTGGAAAACGCAATCAATGGAGTAGAAAATATGGACTATATTACTTCTACAGCAAGTAACGATGGTACATTGAGTATTACTGTTATTTTTAAACTGGGAACAGATCCTGACCAGGCGGCTATTAACGTGCAGAACAGGGTAGCTCAGGTGACCAACCAGCTTCCTGCAGAGGTAATTCAGGCGGGAATAACCACGGTGAAAAGACAGAACAGTATGATTGCAATGGTTTCCCTGACAAGTAAAGACGGAAAGATGGACGACCTTTTCCTTGAAAACTATGCGAAAATCAACATTGTTCCGGAACTGAAAAGGGTGAAGGGAGTAGGAGATGCAATGGTGTATGGAAATAAAGATTACTCCATGCGTATCTGGCTGGATCCTAATAAACTGACTTCGTACAATCTTACTCCGTCTGATGTTTCCCGTGCCATTCAGACTCAAAACCTTGAAGCAGCACCCGGGAGATTGGGAGAGAGAAGTAAAGAGGTAATGGAATATGTTCTTCGGTACAAAGGAAAATTTACAGAACCGGAACAATATGAAAATATCACCATCAAAGCATTGAATGACGGCTCAGTTTTAAAATTAAAAGATATTGCTAAAGTAGAATTCGGGGCTTACAGTTATACGGTTTCTTCCAATTATAATAAAAAAGCTTCCGTAACGATGGCGATTTTCCAGATGGCAGGTTCCAATGCCAATGAGGTGCAGATCGCTCTTCAGGAAAGAATGAAAGAACTGGAAAAATCTTTCCCGGCAGGAATGGATTATGAAATTCCATACGCAACAAAAGACGCGTTGGATCAGTCCATAGAACAGGTGATTCATACATTGATAGAAGCATTTATTCTGGTATTCATTGTGGTGTATATATTCCTTCAGGATTTCCGTTCCACCCTGATTCCGGCTATTGCAGTTCCGGTATCTATTGTAGGAACGTTCTTCTTTATGAAGGTTTTCGGATTCTCTATTAATATTCTTACATTGTTTGCTTTGGTACTGGCAATCGGTATTGTAGTGGATGATGCTATTGTAGTTGTAGAAGCCGTTCATGCCAAGATGGAACATAAAAAACTGAATCCGAGAGCAGCTACCATGTCGGCAATGAGTGAGATTACAGGAGCTATTGTTTCTATTACGTTGGTCATGTCTGCGGTATTCGTTCCGGTAGCCTTTATGAGTGGTTCTACAGGATTATTTTACCAGCAGTTTGCATTAACACTGGCGATTGCAATTGTAATTTCAGCGATCAATGCATTGACACTGAGCCCAGCATTATGTGCTTTATTCTTAAAGCAACACCATCCCGGAACGTATGAAAAAATGAATTTCAAAGACCGTTTTTTTGCAGGTTTTAATGCAAGTTTCAATAAACTGACTTTCCGTTATGGAAAAGCTGTATTGTTCCTTTTAAAAAGAAAATGGGTGGCCTTGATCATAATTGTAGCCTTCGGAGGTTTGTTCGCATGGATGTCTATGACAACACCTAAAGGATTTATTCCCGATGAAGATCAGAGTTTCATTATTGTAACAGCAAATCTTGCTCCTGGAGCATCAAAGGACAGAACTTCAAAAGTGGTCTCCGATACAGAAGACTTATTGATGAAAAATCCTGCTGTGGACAAGGTAATTTCAGTAGACGGATTAAACCTATTCAGTGGTTCCATGTCTTCTTCAGCAGCTTCTATTTTCGTTAAATTAAAAAAAGGAGACGAGAGAGGAGCCGTGAATAACATCAATGATATCATAGGACAAACGCAGGGAATGCTTTCTCAGGACAAAAGGGCCAATTTTCTTGTGATTAATACGCCTACGGTAGACGGTTTCGGAAATACGAGTGGTATGGAGCTTGTGCTTCAGGACCGTACCAACGGAGAACTTCAGAATTTAGGTAACATCTCTTATGGAATGATGGGAGCTTTGATGCAGAGACCGGAGGTAGCGGTAGCATTTACCACCTTCGATGTTACATATCCGCAGTTTGAAGTATTGGTAGATGAAGTGAAGTCTGCTCAGCTGGGTGTGAATGTTTCTGATGTACTGGGTGTGATGCAGGGATATTATGGAAGTATTCAGGCTTCGGATTTCAACAGATTCGGAAAGTATTACAGAGTATTGGTGCAATCCACTCCAGAGACAAGACAGGATAAAGAATCCCTGAACGGAATTTTTGTTAAAAATAATCTAGGTCAGATGGTTCCTATTAATACATTGGTAAGCCTGAAGCAGGTAACAGGAGCTGAGGTTGTAGACCGTTTCAATCTATTCAATTCATCCAACTTAACGGTAATGGCAGCGCCTGGATACAGTACCGGGCAGGCTATGGCCGCAATTGAAGAGGTGAGCAAGCAGGTACTTCCTCCGGGATATACTTACGATTATAAAGGAATGAGCCGTGAAGAAGCAGGTTCAAGCTCGCAATCTGTTATGATCTTCGGGTTATGTATTGTATTTGTATTCTTTCTTTTATCAGCGCAGTATGAAAGTTATATTCTTCCGTTAGCTGTATTGATCGCTATTCCGGTAGGTTTATCAGGAGTATTTGTAGGAATTACTTTCGCGGAATTATCCAATAATATTTATGTACAGATTGCTTTGGTGATGCTGATCGGGCTTTTGGCAAAGAATGGTATTCTGATCGTAGAATTTGCGATTCAAAGACGCAGAGCAGGAAAAAGCCTTATTGCATCTGCTGTGGAAGGAGCAAAAGCACGTTTACGTCCTATTTTGATGACCTCTCTGGCATTTATTACAGGATTGCTGCCCTTGATCTTTGTGGTAGGACCTTCAGCTATGGGGAACCATTCTATCGGATATGCTGCAATTTCAGGGATGCTTTTCGGAACAGTCTTAGGAATTTTTGTGGTTCCGGTTCTTTTCGTGGTATTCCAGGCTTTGCATGAGAGAATCAATGGAAAGGTAGTAACAGATGCGGATTGGGAATATTAATTCAAATGATTTTAAAAATGAAAATTAAAAATATTGCATATATCGCATTCATTTCAGGGACGGCAATTTCCTGTAAAGTTCAGAAATATGAACAGCCTGATATAAAAATGCCCGCAGCTTTCAGAAGTGATAGTATTGTTTCAGGGCAAAATGAAAATATTGCTAAGATCAGCTACAAAGATTTTTTCAAAGATCCGGTTCTAGTAAGCTTGATTGATAAAGCTATGATGCAGAATAATGACCTTCAGGTGGCTTTAAAACAGATAGAATTTGCATCCCTGGCTTATACTCAAAGTAAATGGGGGAATATTCCGACCGTAAGTGCCTCTGCCAACGCGAATATCAACCGTCCTTCAGATAACAGTATGAATGGAATGATGGCCGGACAGTTCATGGGAAAAAGGTATATGGAAGATTATACAACTTCTCTTAGTTTTTCATGGGAAGCAGACATCTGGGGCAAGATCAAAGGAAGAAAAGAACAGGCTTTGGCAGAATATCTTAAGACACAGGAAGCAGCAAAGGCGGTAAAAACACAAGTGGTGTCTGCGGTTGTACAAGGATATTATAACTTGTTAATGCTGGATACTCAGCTGGAAATTACAAAAGCTAATCTGGCTTACGCTGACAATACCCTGAAGTTTCTGGCTAAACAACAGGAATTGGGATTAACAACAGCTTTGGCAGTACAGCAGCAGGAAATTGTAAAAGATCAGATTCTGAAATCAATTCCTGCTATTGAAAGTTCTGTTATAACTCAGGAAAATGCCTTGAGTCTGCTGACCGGTTCTATGCCAGGGAAGATTGAGAGAAGCGCAGGCCTGAACAATGTACAGTCTCCGGATCAGATTGCTGCAGGAATTCCTTCAGAATTATTAAGTTACAGACCAGATATTAAAACAGCAGAACTTGAAGTCAGAAAAAGTGCAGCAGCGATTCATGTTGCCAAAATGAGTATGTATCCGTCACTGAATATTACAGCGCAGGGTGGTGTAAATGCGTTCCAGATCAGTAAATGGTTCAGTGTTCCGGGATCACTTTTCGGAATGGTAGCAGGAGCTGTAGCCCAGCCTATTCTGAATGGAAAACAGTTGAAAACGCAGTATGAGCAGTCTAAAGTAGTCGCTGATCAGGCCGAGCTCAACTTTAAACAGTCTGTTTTAAAAGCGGTAGGTGAAGTTTCTGATGCATTGGTACAGATCCAGAAACTGGAAGAACAGCAGAAAATTGCAGAAGGACTGGCTATGAAATCCGGTGAAGCAGTGAAGAAGGCTGATTTATTATTTAAATATAATTCAGCAACTTATGTAGAGGTGATCATTGCTCAATCAAACAAACTTCAGGCAGAATTAGAACTGGCTTCTCTGAAAACCCAGAGACTGAATGCTATTACAGCTCTTTACCGCTCTTTAGGTGGCGGATGGCAATAAAGTAAAATTGAATCTGCTTCGTCTGTAATGATGAAGCAGCTTTTTAATCCATTATCATTATGAAGACAAATATACAGGAGGGGATCATTTTAATCCCGGATTTCAGCGGATTTACCGAATTTGTATTCAATACAAAATTGTATACAGGCGAGTATATTGTAAGACAGCTATTGTCTACACTGATTGATGTGAACGATCAGTATTTTGAAATTTCCGAGATTGAGGGGGATGCCATTTTATTTTACCGTTATGATGAGAATCCGTCTTATCAAAGCATTTCAAAAATGCTGTGGAAGATGAGAAGCGCCTTCAACAGAAAGATAGAAGAGTTGAGTAAGAGTTTAAGTACTACCATTGATCTGGCTCTCAAGTTTATTGTTCATTATGGATCTTTTTCACAATACAATATTGGAAACTTCAGAAAGTTATATGGGAAAACGATTGTGGAAGCCCATCAGCTTTTGAAAAACGGACTGGCAGAACAGCCTTCTTATGCCCTTTTCAGTAATTCTTTCCTCGAAAACAGCAAAAACAAAGAATCTGATTTTAATAAAGATCCGCGTCGTCTGCCTGAAGTAGGCGTTATCCATTATTTTGAAAATTTAAACTAGCATATATTTTTTAATATTATTCCTTGTAAATTTGCTATTGCTAGCGGCCCGGGTGAGATCCGGGCTTTTTTTGTTTGTGAGAGTTTTGGAAATTTAATGAATGAACAACTCATTTTCATAATAAAAGATTCACGCATTCATGGAAAATTATAAAGTTTTTTAATAAAATTTAAATTACAGATAAAATGCGTTTTTAAGAATATTTATTACGGAAATGATTTGTATTGTGTTGCTTTATTGAAAATTTTTCACTGTTTTCTAATTTGTGCTTCTGTTTTTAGTTTATATCTTATTGGAAATTAATCATTTATTTTATTTTTTTTACTTTTTGATGTAACAAACTTGTGAAGATAATGGTCTTATAGAAAAAACTATAATTTCACATGAAAGTAATCTTATTTCCAATAGCAATACTAGCAGGTTCATTTGCAATGGCTCAGCAGGCTCAGGCCCCGTCAGCAAAGGATACTGTAAAAGGAAATACAAAAGAAATAGAAGCGGTTACTCTGGTTGCCAGAAAACCGACGGTAGAATCTAAAGTAGACAGAACTGTATTTAATGTAGCGAATAGTGCAATTCTGGCAGGAAATACAACATGGGACGTTCTTAGAATGACTCCTCTGGTAAGCATCGATAATAATGATGATGTAAAAGCCGAAGGGCAGATGGTCACCGTATACATCAATGATAGAAAATCAGTTTTTACAGGGAAGGAATTAAAGGAATATCTTAAGACAATTCCTGCTGATAACCTGCTGAAAATTGAAGTGATTACCAGTCCTTCATCAAGATATGAAACATCAGGTTCTGTGATCAATATTGTCCTGAAAAAGAGAGATGATGAAGGATTGAAAGGAAGTATCTCGCTGAATAACAGACAAAGTACAAAGAATTCACAATACACGAATTTTAACCTGAATTACCATAAGAAAAAGTTTACCCAAACTTTTATTGGAAGCTACAGCAACGGAAATTATGTGCAGAAAACCCAGACCTGGGATAACCGATTTGAAGGTAACAAGCTTACCCAGTTTAATCTGGAAAACATAATGAGAAATGAAAGCCCGTCTCTTTCCTCTACCTCAGAGTTTGAAATTAATGATAAGAATAATTTCGGACTTGTTTTGGAATACTCACAGAACAGAAATTTACTTTCAGCAGAATCTGACGGGATGACTAAAAAAGATGGTGATCCCGGTGAATCTTTTCTCCAGAGTCAAAATAACTGGGGATTCAGCCGTAATTTAGGGACAAATGCTTTCTATAAATACTATGATAAAGAAAAGAACAGAATTTTAGATATTAATTTAGGAACCAATTATTCCAGTAATGACAATGATAATTTGATTGACAAACAAATTAATAAACAGGGGGTGATAACGAATCAGCAGCTGGGATCAATCAGTTCCAATCAGATGCGTAATTACTATTTAAAAGTAGATTATACACAGCCTTTTGGTAAAAAAGGAGGTACTATGGAAGTCGGGGGAAAAACAGAATTGAACAATCACGTTATTCCTAACAGTCTCTATGGATTAAGTATTGATAATGGTACACCGGAATACGCTAATCTATCCAAGAATGATATATTCCATTATGAAGATCATCTTAGCTCTTTATATGCCAATTACAGCAAAACATTTTTCGAAAAACTGGAAACAAGAGTCGGAATCCGATATGAATACATTGATTATAAAGTAAGACAGGATGTGGCAGGTACAGAGAGAAGAGATTCTTACGGAACTTTTCTGCCCAATCTATTGCTGAAATATAATTTTTCAGAGAAATTTGATTTGAGTCTTACCTATAACCGAAGCATCTGGAGGCCGTGGTATTCGGAATTTAATCCTTTCGTGATGCCGGAAATTAACGGGACGTATTCCAGAGGAAACCTTTATCTGAATCCTAACCCGAATGACCGTCTTTATCTGAAATTCGGAATTTTGAAAAAGTATTTTATTTCTGCAAGATATATGCATACCAATCAGGATTATTGGACGACCTATGTAACGGAAAACGGAAGAACAGTTTCGTTGCCGGGCAATTTTGATGGGAAAGTTGAAAAATATTACCTTTTTGCCAATACCAATCAGAATTTCCTGAAAAATAAACTGAACGTAAACGCCGGATTTGGATGGTACTATATTAATAATAAAGATTTTAACGAGAAAAATAATCTGGGTGCCAAAGACTATATCAGTTATTGGGGAGCTTCTGCGAATGTTTCCTATACGAATATGTTCAATAAAAATATTAACCTGAGTGCGTGGGTGGAACTTGCCAATCAAAACAATGGAAACTCATATGCAAACAATACCAATGTTTTCCACAATATTTCAGTCACCAAAATATTCCCGAAAACCCAGATGGAACTGAGCATGCAGCTGATGAATATTTTTAAAAGACCTTATGGTGATAACACAACTTACAGCCAGGACGGGACTTTCAGAGAGTATTCAAAATGGGATTGGTACGGAGTTTCTCTTACGTTTGTGAAGCGTTTCGGAAACCAGAAGGTAAAAGAAAATACAAAAACCGATGTTGAGAAAAACGGCGGCGGCGGAAAATAATTCAAGATTTGTCAGATAAAAATAAAAGCAGGTTTCAATTTGGAGTCTGCTTTTATCTTCCTAAAATATTTATGCTATAGCAAAAAATCTACACTGAAGTTTTTGAACCATTAAGAGTATATTAAGTTGTTAAGATTATTAAGAGAATGTCTAAAGACATTTATCAGGTGCAACGCTTTATTCAAATTTATTTGAATCTTAACTTTTCTTCATTACTTAAAAACTCCTTAATGGTTTAAAAAGCTTTTGGAGTTTGAATATTTGAGCATATCTAAATTTAGAATTTTTATTTTTAACGCAAAGTTTTACGTTAAGATACTTTTGAATTTAAAGGGAGCAAAGATGGAATCAATAAGATTGATTTTTTCTAAGCATTCGTATCATCCATTAGCTTCATCCGCGACATTGTCGCTTACTTTGCTTCCTCAGATAATAGATTGAATTCAATAATCTTTGCGTTTAAATAAATAAAAAAAACAGATCCCAATTTGGAATCTGTTTGCATTCTATCAAATAATTATTAAATAGAGTTTATACTCTTAACTCTCAGTTTTTATTTAAGTGTAAATTTCACTTTCGTTTTAATGGCATCAGAAGAATTTCCAATCAGTGCTTCAAAATCTCCCGGTTCAGCTACCCAGTCATGCTTTTGGGCATCAAAGAAACTTAAAGCTGTTTTATCAATAGTGAAAGTAACTTCTTTCTGTTCTCCGGGGTTCAAATATACTTTTTCAAAACCTTTCAGTTCTTTTGCAGGACGCGGAACCGATGATTTTAAATCACTGATATACAATTGGGCAACTTCTGCACCTGCCTTTTTACCTGTATTTTTCACTGTTACTGTAAACGTAATTTTTCCATCCTGTGAAATGGTGGTCTGGTCTGCTTTTGCCTTTCCGAATTCAAAAGTCGTATAGCTCAATCCATGTCCGAAACTGAACAGAGGTTTTATGTTTTTAGTATCATGCCAGCGGTAACCTACAAAAACACCTTCGTTGTAAGTGATATTGATAGGGTTTTTCTGATCCTTACCTTTTCCTGCAGCCAATTCATCTTTCTGTCCCGGATATTCTCCAAGTTGATGAGCTGAATTGTCTTCAAGTTTTACAGGGAATGTAAATGGAAGTTTTCCTGACGGATTTGCATCACCTGCCAGAATAGAGGCAATTGAATTTCCCGCTTCAGAACCCAGGTACCACGACTGTAAAACGGTTGGAACTTCTTTAATCCACGGCATAGCTACAGCATTTCCGGACACCAAAACAACGGCAAGATTTTTATTGGCTTTTGCCAGAGCGGAAATCACGTGATCCTGATTATAAGGAAGTCCATAGCTCTTTCTGTCATTTCCTTCACTGTCCTGGAAGTCTGCTTTATTCAATCCTCCAACAAAAATAACATAATCTGATTTTTTTGCCAATTCTACAGCTTCATTCAGTAGTTCAGCTTCAGAACGGGTATCTTTTAAATCCTGTCCGGATTTTACGCCATTATATTCACCTCCGATATCTCCTACATAACCTCTCGCATACTGTACATCAGCCTGTTTTCCAAACCTGTTTTTGATTCCGTCCAGAGGAAGGGCTTCGTATTTAACTTTCAATGAGGAAGAACCTCCACCCACAGTCATTATTTTAATGGCATTTTCTCCAATAACTGCTATTTTTTTAGCTTTATTAAGATCAATAGGAAGAATATTTCCCTGGTTTTTTAAGAGAACAATTCCTTCTTCACCAATTTCTTTTGCAACCGCTTTATGTTCCTCAGAAGCAATATTCCCGAAAGGTTTGTTGCGGTTCATTGTTGTTTTATAGGCAAGACGAAGTAATCTTGTTACTTTATCATCAAGTTCTGTAGTACCTACTTTTCCGGCTTTAATCAGGTCAAGATAAGGCTTTGCCAGATAGTAATTGTCGTAGGCATTTTTAGTTCCGGCAGAAAGTCCGTTGGTCCAGGATCCGAATTCCAGATCAAGACCGTTGTGAATGGCCTGTTCCGTATTGTTTACAGCACCCCAGTCAGAGACTACAACCCCTTTATAGTTCCATTCTTTCTTTAAAATATCATTTAACAGATATTGATTCTGGCTGGCATACTGACCTTTGTACATATCATAAGCACCCATGATGGTCCATGAATCACCTTCTGTTACCGCAGCTTTGAATGCAGGCAGATAAATCTCATAAAGCGCTCTGTCATCTACATTCACATTGCTCGTATGACGAAACATTTCCTGATTGTTCAGGGCAAAATGTTTTACAGAAGTTGCCACCCCATTAGATTGTACCCCTTTGATGTAAGGAACTACCATTTTTGAGGTCAGATAAGGATCTTCACCCATATATTCAAAATTTCTTCCGTTCAGTGGAGTTCTGTAAATATTCACTCCAGGTCCCAGAAGGATATCTTTTTTTCTGTAACGGGCTTCTTCACCCAAAGCTTTCCCATAGTTCCATGACATTTTTTTGTTCCATGTTGCGGATAAAGCAGTCAGGGCAGGGTAGGCGATAATAGAGTCGTTGGTCCATCCGGCCTGATCCCATTCGTCCCACATTACTTCCGGACGTACCCCGTGAGGACCGTCAGTGGTCCAGAATTCCGGAATTCCTAGTCTCGGAACACCCGGTGAACTGAATTTCGATTGTGCATGAAGCATTGCCACTTTCTCTTCCAGTGTCATTCTTGATAATGCATCCTGAATACGCTGTTCCACAGGTTTGGATTCATCTAGATAAACAGGGAGGGTAGTATTAGTCTGAGCCATATAAGAAGCAGAAATAAAGGTGAATAAACTTATAATGACGGTTTTCTTTAACATGATGCCTTTCTATTTGATTAAAAACAAAAGTAAAGAAAATTTTTTATTATCTCAAATTGAGAAAATAAATTTTAGTGAATAAAAAAACTGTCCACATATTTTGCAGACAGCTCATTGTTGAATATTTTTTATTGATACAGGTGGAAAAAATGAAAAAAGCAGATTGCAAAGATGTTATCTCTCAAACCCTCATACTCTCAAACCCGTATCCCGAATCTCGACATCCTCTCACTCATTACTCCCATCCTTTCACAGCCCCGCCTTTGAAAATCTCTTTAGCTTTCTTTTCCACTTCCGGAGACTGGTAGGCTTTTACAAAGTTTTTTACTTTCTGACTGTTTTTATTATCCTGTCTGGCCACCACAAGATTCACGTACGGTGAGTCTTTATCTTCAATCAGTACACCCTCTTTTTCAGAATCTAATCCCGCCTGAGCAGCAAAATTGTTATTAATAATTCCTACAACAACATCTCTGTCATCTAAAACTCTTGGAATTTGGGCTCCTTCAATCTCCATGATTTTCAGCTGCTTTGGATTTTCTATAATATCTGTTACTTTTGGCAGAAGTCCTACCCCTTCTTTTAATTTCAGCAGACCTCCTTTCTGCAGAAGAAGGAGGGAGCGTCCTCCATTGGTTGGGTCATTGGGAATTACAATAGTATTGCCTTCCTGCAGTTGGCTGATATTTTTAATCTTCTTTGAATACGCTATAATGGGATAGACAAATGTATTTCCTACAGGCACGAGGTTGTATCCTCTTTGCTTTGACTGTTCTGTCAGATAAGGAAGATGCTGAAAAGCATTGGCATCAATATCACCGTTTGTCAGCGCTTCATTGGGAACTACATAATCATTGAAAGGAATAAGCTCCACTTCCAGATTATATTTATCTTTAGCTACTTTTTTGGCAACCTCAGCAATTTCCTGTTCCGGACCATAGGTAATCCCCACACGGATAAAGTTCGGATCATCTTTTCTTCCCGAACAAGCACTGAACAATAATATTCCTGCAGCTATTACACCAAAAATCTTTATTTTTTTCATTCTATTTTTTTATTTAAATGATAGTAAGGCAGAGAACGAAAATGACTAGATTAATAACTTTCTAAACCCTCATACCCTCAAACTTAACTACCTGTGATCAAACCTTTTTGACAATCGGTCTCCCGCAAATTGTATTATGAACACCAACAGAACCAGCAGAATCAATACTGTATTCATAATGACAATATCATATCCGATATAACCGTACTGGTAACCAACCTGTCCAAGTCCGCCTGCCCCTACAGCACCACCCATTGCAGAATATCCTACAAGCGTAATCAAAGTGATAGTAGCATTGTTGATTAAAGAAGGAAGAGCCTCCGGAAGCAATACTTTTCTAATGATCTGGAAAGGAGAAGCTCCCAAAGCTCTTGCCGTTTCTATAAGACCATGAGGAACCTCAATAAGGCTGTTCTCCACAAGTCTTGCAATAAACGGAGCGGCACCCACACTTAGCGGAACCAAAGCTGCATTTACTCCGATAGATGTTCCAGCCAGAACTCTGGTAAAAGGAATCATCCACACGATCAGAATAATAAAAGGAATAGCACGGAAAATATTAACCAGAATAGATAGTGCTCTATGATAGACCACATTTTCCAGGAGTTGACCTTTTCTGGTTAAAAATAACATGATTCCTACCGGAAGTCCCAGCACAAATCCAAAAAATCCGGATAAAAATGTCATGTAAACCGTTTCCCAGGTTCCTTTTGCCAAAAGGGCAATTACCGTATCACTAAGCATATCCTTTTACTGTATTTTGAATTTTATTTTGGTTGAAATAATAGATCGCCTGTTGGTTTTCTTCCGCCTCACCCTGAAGCTGCAGTAAAAGTTTACCGAAATTGGAATTTCCGAAATATTCTACGTCAGCTTTTAAAAGCTTATAGGGGATTTTATATTGATTGTATAGCGCTGAAAGAATTTGTTCAACACTGATGTTTTCGTTAAGTTCTATTTCGATCAGCGGAAATAAACCTTCTTTTGGTTCTTTCTGCAGTCTGCTGCTGAGTTCCTGTGGCAGGGTCATGATGTCTGAATTTATAAACTGGCGGATGATCGGGTTTTCTTTGTCCGAAATAATCTCGCTTAAAGTTCCTTTTGTTAATAATTTTCCTTTGTCGATCACTGCAACGTGGTTGCAGACCGCTTTGATCACTTCCATTTCGTGGGTAATTAAAAGGATGGTAATTCCCAGTCTCTGATTGATATCCCTTAAAAGCTGTAAGATAGATTGTGTTGTAGCAGGATCCAGTGCGCTGGTTGCTTCATCACAAAGCAGTAGATGAGGATCATTGGCCAAAGCCCTTGCAATCGCTACCCTCTGTTTCTGTCCACCCGAAAGACTTCTGGGATAATCATTAGCTTTATCTTCAAGCCCTACAATCTTCAGTAGTTCGTTGACTTTTCTGTTGATTTCATCTTTACTGCTGTGATCCAGTTCCAAAGGAAGAGCCACATTATCAAAAACAGTTCTTGAAGAAAGAAGATTGAAATGCTGGAAGATCATCCCGATTTTTTTACGTTCCTCAGCCAGTTGCTTAGCATTAAGCTGGGTAAAATCTTTTCCATTAATAATAATCTGTCCCTCATCCGGTCTTTCCAGTAAATTTACTGTACGGATCAGAGTACTTTTTCCTGCACCCGAAAAACCGATAATTCCTACAATATCTCCTTTCTCTATATTTAAACTCACCTTATCCAAAGCCTTAAAGGACTGTTTTTTCTGGTGAAATGTTTTCGATATGTTTCTGATCTCTATCATTCTGATTTTGTATACTGTTTAAATAGGCTGATATGGTCTGCCTGCTCTGTTAAAAAATCTTCTTACTCTTCTGATTTTTACTTTTGACCGTTTTGAAAGCCTGAAATACTTGGTGACATTCGTTAGAAGTACTCCCAGCAATATGATGAATAAACCATACAGCTGACCTCCATTGATGCTTTGGTTGGCAACAATCCAACCTGCAATCACTGTTACAATAGGATTGATATAGGTGTGGGTGCTTACCAAGGCAGCGGGTTTTACGGACAGAAGCCAAATGTACGACAAATAAGCGACTATCGATCCAAAGAAGATCAAAAATAGGACTCCAAACCATGCCGATAATGGAACAGCAGAAACTGAAAAACCAGTCCATTCTTTTCTTAAAAAAGAGATTAAAAAAGAAGCTAATCCCGCTACTATAAGCTGTTGAGCAATATTCATAAAGGTAGATTGAGAAGCCGGATTCTTCTTTGAATATAAAGATCCCAGTACCCATGCTATGGAACTTAATCCCAATACTACAAACGCTGTAATACGAAGGTTTCCGTCAGCAATGGCATACGCCGCATTTGAATTTACGCTGCCTTTTAAAAACATAATTAATCCTGCAAATCCAATAACCAATCCTATCGGAATAAATTTATCTGAGAAATAATATTTCCAGTTTTTTCTGTCGATCGCAATAAACCAGAACGGACCTGTTGCAATAGAAATTGCCGCTTCTGAAGCCGTTACATATTGTTCTCCCCAGGCTACAAGACCTGTTCCTCCGGTAAGAATAAGAATACCGGTAATTGCATTTTTCTTCCAGTTGATCAGAGAATTTGCTTTTTCTCCCTTAGAAAGAAGATACCCTATCATCAGAATTCCGGCAACCAGAAATCTTAACCCTGATAGAATGAATGGCGGAAAACCTTTTAAGCCAAATGAAATAGCTAAAAACGTAATTCCCCATATCACATAGATGTTTGTAAAAGCCAATGGAATTAACCATTTGTTTTTAGAATTGCTCATTTTTATTTTTTTTAATGTTGTTGTGTTCAATAAAAAAAAAAGGCTCTACCACGTGGTAAAGCCTTCAAAATATGTATAAATAAAAGTAAGGTCAACCACAGTATTCTTGATGCACAGGCATACAGATATCCTTCATCATATTTTTGATGGTATGTTTCTTAATTGAATTATTTTTGAATTCTGCCTTCATTTTGTTTTATTTCCTGAATACGTTTGCAAATATATAATATAATTTCTATTAGTCCACTAAAAAAGTAGACATTTTAAATATTAATTTATTGTTAATGATTTAATGTATTGTAAATCATATCTTTGTGTGTTTTAATTTTCAATTTATTTTTTGAAAAATACATTCGTTTTATATTTTTCTATTCAAATAATGCTGAAATCATATCGTAATTGATGTTGTGGAAAAGATAAAATAAACTGAAATTTTTAAGAATTGTGTAAAGATTATTTTGCATTCTTATTTTAAAAGTATAATAAGAATGTTAGCCGGAATAAAGCATTTGCATTTATTAAACTAGTTAAATGTGCAGCATTTCTGTTCACTGTAATTTAGCATAAAAATTAAAGACAATGGACAATAGAATATTAGGTCTGCATCATATTACTGCAATAGCAGACAACGCCAAAAGAAATTTAGATTTTTATACTCAGGTTTTAGGAGTAAGACTGGTGAAAAAAACAGTGAATTTTGACGATCCGGGAACGTATCACTTCTATTTTGGAAATGAAAACGGAACTCCGGGAACCATCCTTACTTTCTTTCCGTGGGAAGGAATTGGAAAAGGAAATAATGGAAGCGGAATGGCTACCCATATTGGATATTCAGTACCCAAAGGAAGCCTTGAATTCTGGAAAAACCGTTTGCAAAGTTTTAATATAAACGTGAATGAAGGAGAAGTTTTTGGAGAAAAAATGATCTCTTTCAATGATCCGGACGGTCTTCAGTTACAGTTTATAGAACCTGCAAGTGAAGATAACAGAAAGGTATGGACAACTGATGATATTAAAGATGAATATGCCTTGAAAGGGTTTCATAATGTAACTTTAACCTTAAAAAAAGCAGATCCTACAATCAAAGTTCTGACTGATGTTTTAGGGTACAATTTGCAGAAACAGGAAGGAGAAAGATACAGATTCGCCACTGATGCCATCGATACAGCCAATCTTATCGATATTATTGAAAATGATACCATTCCTGCGGGAAGAAATGCTGCCGGAACCAATCACCATATTGCCTTCAGGGTAAAAGATGACAACGTTCTGATGGAATACCGTGAGAAAGCATTATCTGCAGGATTGAGCATCACTCCGAAGATCAACAGAGATTATTTCTATTCATTATATTTCCGTGAGCCGGGAGGAGTTTTATTTGAAATTGCAACCGATAATCCAGGATTTACAGTAGATGAACCTTTGAATGAGTTGGGAACCAATCTGAAGCTTCCTGCACAGTATGAAGGAATGCGTGAGAAAATAGAAGGAGTACTTCCGAACTTATCATAGATCATCGGCCAGCACTGATAAAGATGCTAATTTTGAATTAAGAATTAAAAACAAAAAAATGGAAAGAACAGAAATAGTTTTAGAAGGAAGAAAAGGAGAGATCCAGCTTTTCTCAGACGATAAAAAAGCAGGTAAAATGGATATTTCAGTCATTGGAAAAAAGCTGACGGTTTATCATACTGAAGTAAATCCGGAATATGAAGGAAAAGGCTTTGCTAAAATCTTACTGGAAAGACTGGTTTCCTATGCAAGAGAAAATGATTTAAAGATTCTGCCGCTGTGTCCGTATGTTCATGCACAGTTTAAACGTCATCCGGAAGAATACAATGATGTTTGGTTGAAGGAAGAACTCTAGTGAGTTTGAGAGCTGGGATGCGAGTTTTCAGGATTCGGGTGAATAAGTTTTCGGCCAAGAGGGCGAGAGCGTATGAGAGTACAAGGGTGGGAGTGTAGATTCCTACAGAATGAACAAACTATGCAGTTTATCTATCCGTCCACTTTGTCATTCCGAAGGAATCTAAATTTTTTATGTAACCTTTTGTAAAAGAATCTTGACATTTTGAGGATTTGGGATTTGAGGATAAGAGGGGTTGAGAGTCTCAAGCTAAAAACAAAGGTGAAAGACAAAAGATGAATAAAACTGCTCTCGAAAGTATCACCCCGAACCCCGAACCCCAAATCTCGAAATCTCGCATGCTATCATAATAATCAATTAACAATTATCAACACAATGAAACTTATCACAGGACTGCATCACGTTACGGCAATTACCGGAAATGCACAGGAAAATATAGACTTTTATACCGGAGTTTTGGGACTTCGATTAGTCAAAAAAACGGTTAATTTTGATTACTCGGATGTTTATCATTTTTATTTCGGGGACGAATATGGAACACCGGGAACGATCATGACTACTTTTCCGTATGGTAAGGATCTGATCAACGGCAGACATGGTAAAGGAATGCTCAATACAACGGCATTTTCAGTTTCTATAGATGCTCTGGATTATTGGGTGAACCGTCTGGAACAGTTTAATATTCCTTTTAAACAGCCGCAGCAAAGATTCTCGGATGAAGTTTTTATTTATCTTGAAGATTTTGACGGGTTGGGTCTGGAGTTGGTTTTTAATGATAAGGACGAAAGAAAAGGATATTACAACGGTTATATTCCCAAAGATTATGCTATTAAAGGAATCCATCACGTAGAAATCTGGCAGGATGACTATCAAAGAACGGCTGCTCTTCTGACCACTCAGATGGATCATAAAGTAATTAAGGAAACTCCTGACAGACTGAGATTGGGGACAGACAATATGCCGGGAAAATATGTAGATCTGCTTTCTACACCCAGTGCATTGAAAGGATTGGCAGGAAGAGGTACCGTTCACCATGTAGCATTTGCTACTCCTGATGCAGCATCTCAGCTTGAAATGGTAAAACGCTTAAATGAATATGGTCTGGAGCATACTGAAGTAAAAGACAGAAAATATTTTACCTCAGTATATTTTAAAGAGCCGGGTGGCGTTTTGTTTGAAATTGCCACTTCAGGCCCCGGGTTCGATGTAGATGAAGAAGCCGCATTTTTAGGAGAAGATCTTCAGTTGCCGCCGCAGTTTGAAAAAAGAAGAGAACGTCTGACAGAAGTTCTTCCCGTAATTAATTATCCAACAGAAAAATTCAGATAGAAATAATGAGTCATATTTTAAATATAAAAACAGCAGGAATTCCATTGAATCAGGCAGAAAAAGCTTTGATTATGATTCATGGACGTGGAGGAAGCTCTCAGGATATTCTGAGTTTATCTCAACATTTAAATGTAAAAGACTATGCTTTATTAGCCCCGCAAGCTTTGAATCACACCTGGTATCCTTTTTCATTTATAGCCCCGGTAGAACAAAACGAACCATGGTTGTCATCAGCCATTGAAATGGTTGAGGAAACAGTAAATGCAGCTGTAAAAGCAGGAATTAAACCAGAAAATATATACTTTTTCGGATTTTCTCAGGGCGCCTGTCTTACCCTTGAGTTTCTGGCCCGTAATGCTCAGAAGTTCGGTGGAGCAGCAGCCATTATTGGTGGAGTGATAGGAGATAAGATCAATCGTGAAAACTATAAAGGAGATTTTGCCGGAACCCCTGTTTTTCTGGGAACCAGCAATCCCGATTTTCATGTTCCTGTAGAAAGAGTATATGCTACAGCCAATATTTTAAGAGAAATGAATGCTGAGGTAACAGAAAAAGTATATGCCAATTTCGGACACTCTATTAATGAGGAAGAAATGGAATTGGCGAATTCAATACTATTTAAATAAGTATTTTTACTTTGAATTATTTATAATTTTTAATAATGCTTAAAGTGTTTAAGTAATGGTGAGATTCCTACGGAATGACAAACTGTATGGAGAAAGAAAGCGTACTATTTGTCATTCCGTAGGAATCTAAATAAATTAATAAACATTCAATAGCGGTGTGCTTTAGCCCGCCTTACAAAAAAAACAAAAACCACTGGCTTTAGCCAAAACCTAGATAACCAGATCTGAAATCAAACTTCTAAAAAACTATGCACGAACAACTACTTTTAATACTGGGACTTTTATTACTCGTCATGATGCTGGTCATGCTGGCACAAAGGATTAAAATTGCTTATCCTATCTTTTTGGTGCTTGCCGGATTAGGGATTAGTTTTATTCCCGGAGTTCCTGTTTTAAAGCTGGATCCGGAGATCATATTTTTAATTTTTTTACCTCCACTTCTGTACGAAGCAGCCTGGTATACTTCATGGAATGATTTCTGGAAATGGAAACGTCCCATCAGTCTGCTGGCTTTTGGTCTGGTATTTCTGACCTCGCTGGTGGTTGCCTATACTTCACAGATGTTGATTCCCGGATTTACCCTGGCATTAGGTTTTTTATTGGGAGGAATTGTTTCACCACCGGATGCAGTTGCTGCCACAACGGTTTTAAAAGGATTAAAAGTTCCAAAACGCACTCTTGCGATATTGGAAGGTGAAAGTCTGATTAATGATGCTTCTTCACTGATTGTTTTCAGATTTGCTTTGGCTGCGGTAATGACAGGAGCTTTCTCAATGCATGAAGCAACAGGACAGTTTTTCCTGGTAGCAGGGATGGGAATTGTAATAGGAATTGCAGGGGCTCATGTTTTTTATGCCATTCACCGGTTTTTACCTACTACACCTGCCATTGATGCTGCCATTACAGTAATTACACCTTATATTCTGTTTCTTTCTGCAGAACATTTTCATTTTTCAGGAGTAATGGCTGTGGTGAGCGGAGGTTTATTTATGTCATTCCGTGCTCATGAAATTTTTAAAACAGGAACCACAAGAATTAATATGACAGGAGTCTGGAATACCCTGATCTTTGTAATGAACGCTTTGGTTTTTGTATTAATAGGGCTGGAACTTCCGGATATCATCAATGGATTGGGAGAAATTTCATTAATGGAAGGTATCAAATATGGTTTAATTATAAGTTTGATCGTCATTGCAGTACGTCTGTTATGGATTTATCCTGTAGCTCATATCCCAAGATGGCTGAGTGAAAAAGCCCGCCGTGATCCGAGTCCGGGATGGAAAAATCCGTTGATTATAGGATGGGCAGGAATGAGAGGTGTTGTTTCTTTGGCTACAGCCTTGTCCATTCCGGTAATGATGAACAGTCAGGCCGAATTTCCGATGAGAAACCTGATTATTTTTATCACATTTGTGGTCATTTTTGTGACATTGGTATTTCAGGGATTGACACTGCCTTTGGTGATCAGGCTGACAAAAATTGAAGAGATTGATCCTATTCTTCCTTCTCACGAACAGCAGGCCGGAATTCAAATGAGGCTGGATAACCTTGCCGTCCAAAAACTTGATAAAGAATATAATGAATTGGTGAACAGCAATAGTCTGCTTAAGAATTTTAAAAAAGCTTTGGAAACTGATATCCAACTTCATCAGAATCATTTAAGTTCTTTGGAAATGTGTACCAACAGACGAAACGATATGGAAGAATATCACAACGTAATGCTGAATATATTTGCCCTGCAGAGAAAAGAACTGTTCCGGATGAAACGTGAAAAACGCTTCAGTGAAGATGAGATAAGAAAAGCAGAATCCCAATTGGATCTGAACGAATTAAAAATTACAGGGAACAAACATTTGTAGAGGGAGCGAGATGCGGGTTTCGGGATAAGAGATACGTGATTCGGGTTAGCGAGTTTGAAGGGTATGAATTGTTACGGATTGTATAAGAGATGTACTTTTTACTCAAATGTTTCTTACCTTAATCAACAATATAAATAGTGAACAAAATGAAAACATTACATTTTTTAGTTATCGGAAAGAATCAGGAAATTCTCGATACTTTAAAAAGAATTATAGAAAATAACGAAGGTTGGACTGCCGAAATACAAAGTGATGAAAATTTCTGCTACGAATATATAAAAGAGACCCCCGTAGATATTGTTCTTTTAAGTTCCGGGCTTGAGGAAGATTTTGAAAAAGATATTAAAATATTTTGTGCAGGATTAGATAAAGATGTTAAAGTAATCGATCATTATGGAGGAGGAAGTGGACTTTTAAAGAATGAAGTTTACAGTCTTTTTCCTAATTTGCAGGGATAAACCTGACATTATGTTCGAAAATATCATCAAAAACATTACACGATTTATCTCAATCACTCCCGAAGAAGAAAAAATATTTACAGATCTGCTGGTATGTCAGTCATTTCCTAAGAAGACCATTTTACTGAGGGAAGGAGAGATTTGCCAGTTTGAAGGTTATATTCACAAAGGATGTATAAGAATGTATTGTTTGGATGATGCTGGTACTGAAGTTACGCTGCTGTTTGCCATCGAAGACTGGTGGATCAGTGATATTGCCTCATTTCAGGAACAGAAGCCTTCAAAAGTATATATTGAAACGCTGGAAGATTCGGAAATCTATATGCTGAATCCTGCAACCAAAGAAAAATTGCTGCAGGAAATTCCGAAACTCGAAAGAGTTTTCAGAATGCTGGTTCAGAGAAACCTGGCGACATTGCAGAGCCGTTTGGTAAATACCATTTCCAAGACTGCATCAGACAGATACCTTGAATTCATCAAAGTATATCCTTCAATTCCACAAAGAGTAGCACAGTATTACATCGCTTCCTATCTTGGTGTTTCAAAAGAGTTTGTAAGCACCATCAGAAAACGACTTGCCTCAAAGGAAAAATAATCTTTCAGATGTTAAGACTCCTTTCCTTTATTTTATCAACTCAATAATTAATACTGATAAGAAAGTGAGATTCCTACGAAATGACAAATAGTACGCTTTCTCTCTCCATACAGTTTGTCATTCCGTAGGAATCTAAACAGGGTTATTATCAAATACTCTAGACTTCCCAGGAACTTTAAATATCATCATACTGCCGGATACAAAAGTATCCGGCATTTTTTTTTGCTTTAAACTCATTTATTAAACTAGTTAAATGTGCAGGGTTTCCGGTCTCTCTAAATTTGTCCTATCAAACAAGAACAAATAACAATCTGATATGGACAGAAAAGATTTTTTAAAGAAAGGATTATTGGGAACAGGAATGTTTGTAGCATCAGCTTCTCTGGCGAACACTATGAAAAATGAGATCGATGAGATTGAACCACTAGAACCAATCGGATACAATCATCTTCCCAATACAGAATCAAAAATAAAAGAAAACTCTGTCATCCACAGAGCAGACTCAAGAGGAAAAGCAGACCACGGATGGCTTTTGAGCCAGCACACTTTCAGCTTTGCCAATTATTATAACCCTGAAAGAATGCACTTCGGAGTACTGAGAGTTCTGAATGACGATAAAGTGGAAGCAGGAAGAGGTTTTGGAACACATCCTCACGACAATATGGAGATCATCAGTATTCCTTTGGAAGGCGATCTTGAACATAAAGACAGCATGGGAAATACGGCAGTAATCAGAAGCGGAGACATCCAGGTGATGAGTGCAGGAACCGGAATCATGCACAGCGAATTCAACAAAAACAGTGATAAGCTTGTAAAATTCCTTCAGATCTGGATCTACCCGAAAAAAAGAAATGTTACGCCAAGATATGATCAGATCACTTTAGACAAAGCGAAAGGACATAATCAATTTCAGCAGATCCTTTCCCCCAATGCAGATGATGAAGGAGTATGGATTCATCAGGATGCCTGGTTTCATCTGGGAACTTTTGATCAGAATACAGAAACACCTTATCAGATCAGGAAAAAAGGAAACGGTGCCTATGTATTCATTCTTAAAGGAAGCGCAGAAATAGGCGGAGAGATTTTGGAAGAACGTGATGGATTCGGAGTCTGGGATATCCAGAATATCAATATAAAAGCATTAAAAGAAGGTACAGAAATCCTTGTAATGGACGTACCAATGACACTATAATACAAATTAAACAGAAGTAACAACCCTTAAATTAAATCATTATGAAAAAATTAATCCTATCCTTTGCAGCTGGCTTATTATCCTTAACAGCGTCAGCTCAAAATCCTGGAAAATCATTATTAAATCCTACCAATCATGCTGTGGTATTGATAGACCATGAAGGACAGATGGCTTTTGCAACAAAAAGCATCAGCATGGAAGAATTAAGAAACAATGTGGCACTTGTAGCCGGAGGATCAAAGATTTTTAATGTTCCTACAGTGGTAACAACAGTGGCAGAAAAATCATTCAGCGGACCTGTTTTCCCTGAAATTTCAGAAGTATATCCTGAAGCAACAAGCGGATATGTAGACAGAACTACGATGAATACCTGGGAAGACCTTAATGCTCACAAAGCCATTACAGGAAAGAATAAAAAGAAACTGGTTTTCGCCGGATTATGGACAAGTGTATGTATCGTAGGGCCAGTATTATCAGCTATTGATGAAGGTTATGATGTATATGTGGTAACAGATGCTTCAGGGGATATTTCTAAAGAAGCTCATGATCAGTCAATCACGCGTATGGTTCAGGCAGGAGCACATCCTATTACTTCTGTTCAGTATGTACTGGAACTTCAGAGAGACTGGGCCAGAAAAGAAACCTACAAACCGGTTAATGATCTGATGAAAAAACACGGTGGGGCTTACGGTATTGGAATTCAGTATGCTCAGGAAATGTTAAAACACTAATGGTCTGTTTCGGCAGGCTGAAAGCCTGCCGAAACCTTCAACCTTAAATATTGAAATAATGAAATTACTGAATACACTTATACTTTCCACAGTCTTAGGAACAGGAATCCTGAACGCTCAGAAGGCAGACATGATCATTACCAACGGGAAGATCACAACAATGGATGATAAAAATTCCGAAGTACAGGCCGTAGCTATAAAGGACCATAAAATCTTACAAACCGGAACGAACACCCAGATTTTAAAATTAAAAAGCAGCAATACAAAAGTTATTGATGCCAAAGGAAACAGAGTGATCCCTGGATTGTTTGACAGTCACCTGCATGTGATTCGCGGTGGTAGATTTTATAATACGGAACTTCGCTGGGATGGAGTGAAATCCTTAAAAAGAGCCTTGGAAATGCTTAAAGAACAGGCTCAGAGAACCCCAAAAGGACAATGGGTAAGAGTGATTGGAGGCTGGAATGAATATCAGTTTGAAGAAAAAAGACTTCCTACCCTGGCTGAAATAAATGAAGCAACAGGAAATGTACCCACTTTTGTCATGTACCTTTATGGAAAAGCATGGTTAAACAAAGCTGGATTAAAAGAACTCAATATCAACGGAGAGACACCTAATCCTGCACAGGGGTTAATTGAGAAAGACAACAATGGAGATCCTACAGGTTTATTAGTGGCAGAACCTAATGCATTTATTCTTTATTCAACATTGGCGAAACTACCGGAGTTGAAAGAAGAAGAAAAAATAAATTCTACCCTTCAGTATATGACGGAACTTAACAGATTAGGCGTAACCGCTGTAATGGATGCAGGAGGAGGATTTCAAAATTTCCCCGATGATTACGGAACAACAGACGAGTTGAATAAAGAAGGAAAAATTACCGTTCGTTTACCTTACTATTTATTTGCTCAGAAGAAAGGTTCCGAACTTGCAGACTACACCAAATGGATCGGAATGGTAGAAATTGACGATCATGGTCACAACGATTTCAACGAAATAGATTATCACGTTAACGGAGGAGGGGAAAACCTGGTGTCTGATGGAGCAGATTTTGAAAATTTCCTTTTCCCAAGACCTGAACTTCCAGCAACCATGGAGAAAAATATGAAAGAGGTCGTAAGTCTTCTGGTTAAAAATAAATGGCCTTTCAGAATTCACGCCACTTATAATGAAAGTATCACGAGATTTTTAAATGTCATTGAAGAGGTCAACAAAGAAACTCCTTTGAACGGATTAGTCTGGTTTATTGATCACGCTGAAACTGTTACTGAAGACAATATGAAAAGAATCAAAGCAATGGGCGGCGGAATTGCCATACAGCACAGAATGGCTTATCAGGGAGAAAGTTTCATCCACAGATACGGTAAAAAGCCTGCTTTAGCTTCTCCACCAGTGAAAAAAATGCTGGAAATGGGAATTCCTGTAGGATTGGGAACAGATGGAACCAGAGTAGCAAGTTACAATCCATGGGTTGCTTTATACTGGATTACGACAGGAAAAACAATTGGAGGAAACCAGGTAATGGGTAAAGAAAATACCTTAGACAGAAAAACAGCTTTATCACTTTCTACCTATGGCGGATATGAATTAATAAAAGACTATCAGAAAGGAAAAATACAGAAGGGATATTTTGCAGACCTTACCATTTTGGACAAAGACTATTTCACAGTCAATGATGAAGAAATTAAAAACATCACTTCAAAACTGACCATTGTAGACGGAAAAGTAGTGTACGGAGATGACACTTACAAAACCGTTGCTCCTGCACCCCTTCCGGTTATCCCGGACTGGTCACCTGTAAAATACTACGGAGGCTATCAAACCAAATAATGTAAACCATAAAAGCCACAAATATTTCAACTAAAGGAGTAAAAATTCCCCTCCTCTGGAGGGGTGGCGAAAATTCAAAGAATTTTTGACGGGGTGGTCTTACACGCAAAACCATCAACAGTATAAAATATCCACAATCATCTGTGCTCATCCGTGTAATCAGCGGTTAAACAAAATCATTTCGGTCAAACTCACTCTTAAAAATTCCATTTAAATCATGAAAAAGCTAATCCATATTATCACCAATACCAATCCGTCAGGAAAATTAACAGACATTGCACTTTTAGTTTTCAGAGTCTTACTTTCTACAGAATTAATCGTAGCTCACGGATTAAAAAAATTAGGAATAGGTGTTTCAGAAGCAGAGCAGGTTCCGAACCCGCTGCACCTTCCTGAAGCTTTCAACAGTCTTTTTGCAGACGCTGCCAATCTGGTATTCCCGGTGTTTGTGATCTTTGGCTTTTTCACAAGAGTTGCAGTATTACCCATCTTGGCGGTGACGCTTACAGGATATTTTATCCTTCATTGGAACGATGCATTACTGGTGAAAGATACTCCTTTCATGTATAGCTTATGTTATCTGTTTTTATTGTTTATGGGGGCTGGCAGATATTCAGTTGATAATTTTTTAACCAAGAAATAATCATGAAAAAACTGATTGCCATTGCATTTTTGTTACAGATTTTTATTCAAGCTCAGCTTTCTGCACAGTTCAAACTGATGAGGTTTGATGAAGATTATGCTGCATACAAAGACTCTGCAAAGACTTTTTATAATTCCATAAAATATATTCCGCTTGCCGAAAAAAATAATAATTATCTGTCATTGGGAGGAGAAGCAAGACTGGAGTTTGTAGATTTTAATAATGAAGATTGGGGGAGAATGGACATTGGAAGTAATCCTTTTCTGATTCAAAGATACAATGTACATGCAGATTTGCATCTGGGCTCACGGGTAAGAATTTTCGGACAGGTGAGAAGTGCATGGGAAAACGGAAGAAAGAATGGCCCAAGACCGATTGATGAAGATCATTTGAATATTCAGAATCTCTTCATTGATGTAGATATCCTGAAAAATGAGAAAGAAAAACTGACAGTGCGTGCAGGAAGACAGGAACTTGATTATGGAAGCGGAAGACTCATCTCAGTAAGAGAAGGTCCCAATTTAAGACTCTATTTTGACGGATTGAAATTCATGTACAAAAGAGGAAACTTCAGATCCGATGCCTTTATGATGGCTGCCAGTGAAATCAGTCCCGGAGCATTTGATAACAAATCTTCAAAATCTATCAATCTTTGGGGAAGTTACAACACTTTGATTATTCCCAGAAGCGGAAACCTGGAGTTATATTATTTAGGAATTCATAGAAAAGATGTACGTTTTGAAGATGGAATCTCTGATGAAAACAGACATACTTTAGGAGGAAGATTCTGGAGATATGGCGGTGGTTTTATCTACAATTTTGAAGCTGCTTATCAGTTCGGTAATTTTAATAAAGGGAATATCAGCGCATGGACGGCTTCTGCAGACATCGGGTATATGTTTGAAAATGTAAAAGGAAAACCCACCATCAATCTTAGAAACGATTATATCTCGGGTGACAGCAATAAAGGAGACGGCAAACTGGGAACATTCAATCCTCTGTATCCGAAAGGAGGGTATTTTGGATTCAATCCACAGATCGGCCCTGTGAATTTAATTGATATTCATCCCTATGCAACTATAGATTTGAGTGAAAAAATAACCGTTCAGGCAGATGTTGTTTTCAACTGGAGATATTCTACCCAGGACGGAATTTACAGACCCAGCGGAACATTAAACCTGCCATCTTCCAACTCAACAAAGAGATACATTGGAACCGCTTTCTTAGGAAGCTTTAATTATAAGATCAATAAGTTTTTAACCTTTAATACAGGAATACAGTATTTCAACACAGGAGCCTTCATCAATGAAGTGATAGACAACCACAAAGACGGACTCTTTATCAATTCCAGAATTGTATTTAAATTTTAAAAAAATATATATCCGCAAGAATATCCCGCAGTTCGAACCCCGAAAACTCGCATCCCGAACCCCGCAACAAAAATTACCCCACATCAATGCACCTCTCCATCACAGAAACTACCTTTGAAAAAACAAATCACCGGAGCGAAGCGACTCGCACCTTAAAAACATAGGCCTTAAAAAAAACTTGCGCCTTTGCGTCAACAAAAACAAGCAACAAAAATAACCAGCAACAAGCAACAACAAAAAATAAATCTCATGAAAAATACACTAAAAAACACGTTAAGACACTCAGTAGTAATCACCGCTTTAGCTTTCTCTACACTAAGCTTTGCGCAAACAACTACTACATCACCTGCCAAGACAACAGCCATCGGAACCTCTAAAACATGGGGAACTGTAGACGGAATCTCCATGGTAGGATTGGTACAGGGACCTTCATCCGCTGATGCCCAGCTTCAGGTAGCCTGTGTGTTTGAATATACAGAAGGAGACATCTTTAATGCTCAGGCTTTACCCGCAAAACTGAATGGATTAGTTCATTTGGATGAAGCTTTAAAAGGAGAACTAACCAACATCAGAAAAGCAGGACAGTTCCAGGGACATTCTTTAGAAACTCTTTTGATTACGCCTCCTGCAGGTTCGATGTCTGCAAAGAAATTATTGTTGATCGGTTTAGGTGACCGTAACAAGTTTACCCCTGATTTAATGACTTCCGTAGGTGAAGTGGCTGCTCGTGAAGCGATGAGATTAGGTGTTACTGATTTTGCATTTGCCAGTGATCTGAAAGATGCAGGAATAGATTCTCCAACCGCTTTGGTAGCAGGAAACGTAGTAAAAGGAATAGTACACGCCAACCGCTCTGAAAATTACCTGAAAGAACACAAACTATCCACTACAAAAAAATTAGAAAAAGTATACCTTCTGGCTGGTCCTGCTTTCTTTGAAACCGCAGGCGGAGGAATTGCCGATGCCATTTCAGAAGTCCAAAAAAAATAATGAACTTAGTTTCATTAGTATTGTTGATTCGGCCTCCTTTTTAAGGGGGCTTTTTACATAAATATAATTACATATCTGGTAAGAAATAAGTAATTGGGATTATTTATTTAAGGGGAAAAAAGAATTACAATTAAGTTGCTGATGAAGCGAAAGAATAATCACAAGCTTATAAAAATCAATGAAATTGATTTCATCTTTGCTCCCTTAGAATTTAAAAAAATATTAAAACTTTGCGTTTAAATAGATTGATAGTATACTTTATAAAAAATATCTTAATAAATGTAGAATCTAATTTACTCACTTCCAGCTTAAAACCCTCAACCCTTAACTAAATTTGAAAAGTCAAAAAAATTCCCGATTTTTGCACTCCTTCAATAAACCCGAGTTCATGAAATTATGTATTGCCGAGAAACCCAGTGTTGCCAGAGATATCGCCAAAGTATTGGGCGCTACCACGCCTAAACAGGGCTATATGGAAGGGAACGGCTATTGCGTGACATGGACGTTCGGACACCTTTGCACCCTGAAAGAGCCTCACGATTACGGTCCGCAGTTCAAATCCTGGAATCTTTTTTCACTGCCTATTATTCCCAACAGTTTTGGAATCAAGCTAATCCCGAATAAAGGCGTTGAAAATCAGTTTAAAGTTATTGAAAAATTGGTCGAAGAATGTGATGAGGTCATTAATTGCGGGGATGCCGGGCAGGAGGGAGAACTCATTCAGCGTTGGGTATTGCAGAAGGCAAAATGCAACAAACCCATTCAGCGTTTATGGATTTCTTCATTGACGGAAGATGCTATTAAAGAAGGTTTTGCAAGTTTAAAACCTGCAGAAGATTATAAAAATCTGTACCTGGCGGGAAATGCCAGAGCCATAGGGGACTGGTTATTGGGAATCAATGCTACCAGACTTTTTACTAAGAAATTTGGTGGCAATAAAGCTGTTCTTTCCATTGGAAGGGTACAGACTCCGACATTGGCTATGCTGGTTCAGCGTCAGAAAGAAATTGATGCCTTTACCACAGAAGAATATTGGGAATTGAAGACCAAATACCGTGATGTTATTTTCAATGCGGCGATCGATCGTTTAAAAACATTGGAACGGGCTGAAAAAGGACTGGAATACCTTAAAGTAAATCCATTTGAAATCGTTTCTTTTGAAATTAAAGAAGGAAAAGAAAAAAATCCACGGCTTTTTGATTTGACCGGACTTCAGGTAGAAGCCAATAAAAAATATGGATATTCAGCGGAAAATACATTGAATTATGTGCAAAGCCTTTATGAAAAGAAGCACGTAACCTATCCGCGTGTAGATACCACCTACTTATCAGATAGTTTATACCCGAAAATAGCAGGGATTCTTCAAAAAATGTACCCTTATCAGGATCTGATTGCTCCATTACTGGAAGCTCCGATTCCAAAATCAAAAGCTGTTTTCGATGATACAAAAGTAACGGATCACCATGCCATCATTCCTACGGAAATTCCACCTTCTCAAAATCTGAGCAGGGAAGAAAAGTTGATCTATGATCTGATTGCAAAACGTTTTATTGCTGTATTCTATCCGGAGTGTAAAATCTCCAATACGTTGGTAGAAGGAAAAGTAGGAACCATTCCTTTCAAAACCAGCGGAAGACAGGTTCTTGAAGCAGGATGGAGAGCCGTTTATGCCAAAGAGCCTAAAGAAGAAACCACGGATAAGGACAAAGAAAAAGAAGAAGAACAAACCATTCCAGAATTTATTGTAGGAGAAACCGGACCACATGATCCAAAGATTCACCAGGGAAAAACCACGCCTCCAAAACCCTACACGGAAGCAACTTTGCTGAGAGCAATGGAAACGGCCGGAAAACAGGTTGAAGATGAAGAACTGCGTGAAATGTTGAAGAACAACGGGATCGGAAGACCATCCACCCGCGCTAATATCATTGAAACCCTTTTCAAAAGAAAATACATCGAGAAAAAAAGGAAAAACCTCATCGCTACCCAAACCGGAATTCAGTTGATTGATACCATCGAAGACGAACTTTTAAAAAGTCCGGAACTGACTGGTGAATGGGAATCCAAACTTCGTAGAATAGAAAAAGGGGAGTATGAAGCCAACCTTTTCAAAGAAGAACTGATCCAGATGGTTACTGAACTTACCGAAAAAGTAGTGTACGGAAAAGGAAAAGTGATTACCCTTCAGGAAGAAGAAAAAGAAGAGGTAAAAGAGAAGAAAAAAAGAGAACCTGCACAGAAAAAAGAACTTCAGTCCTGGGAAGAAACGAAATGTCCGAAATGTAAAGAACATAATTTAATCAAAGGAAAAACAGCGGTAGGATGTTCCGATTTCAAAAATTGTGGTTTTAAAATCACCTTTGAAATTTTTGGTAAAAAGCTATCGGATAAACAGCTTTTAGATCTTGTTTTAAAAGGAAAAACTTCAAAATTAAAAGGTTTTACCACCCATCCGGAAGCTATTGCCGAAGGTGTTTTGACTTTGACTGACGATTTTCAGACACAACTCAGCTAATCAAATATCATTATTAAGTGGAGAATACGGGATTCGAACCCGTGACCTTTTGACTGGCAGTCAAACGCGGTAGCATTTAATGTACGTTAAATGAGCATTGTTCTTCAAAGATAATAAAAATAACGGCTGTAACTTCATAGATACAGACGATACAATTTTAGACAGTATTATATTTTATCGGAGATGAAATCTTTGCGCCTTAAAAAGACAACTTGGGAACAACTTGCGCCTTTGCGTTTTCCAACAATCTCCGGTTATTCATTTATACAGAGATTCCTACGGAATGACAAACTGTATGGATAAACCAAGCATTGTATTTGTCATTCCGTAGGAATCCATCCTATTTTTCTATACTTTCACAGTCTTTATCATAATACAAATACCTCTACTGAAGACGTAAAAATTCCCCTCCACTGGAGGGGTGTCGAAAATTCAAAGAATTTTTGACGGGGTGGTTTACCGTTTTTTGAACACACTATCATCCTGAAATTCCCACATTCTCCTTCCTCTGCTTCATAAACTGAAAAATTGATCCAGCTACAAAAAGCAAAAAAAAGACAAGTAGAGTCTGACTAATAATCGGATCTTTGATATCCTTAGCTAAAGGATGCCCAATGGGAACCCTTGTAAAAGTCTCATTAATCGTTGGGACAAGGGACAGGAAAAAACTGAATGACAGCAAAAAATTCTCAAAATATCTGGCTCTCCTGCTTTCCTTTTTACTTGAGAACAGGAAATAGGCAACAGAGATCAAAATAATGATAAATAATGAGAACGCATGTCCCGCATTAAAACCTCCGGTTTTGGAAATGCCCAATGCTGAAAGTGATGTGATGAGCGTAGCATAAAAGTAGACCTTTCCGGATAGATGAGCAAGGTTAATCTTACCATATTTGATAAATCCGATCATTGCTCCGGCAAGAGCACTTATACCAATGATGGTATGAAAAATTCCTAAAATCGATAGATTCATATTGATATTATTTTAAATGTATACTCATTCAGTTTCTTATTCTTTTTTTGCTTTTATGGCATCTGAAGAGAAAATTTATTCCCTGAAACTGATGGTACAAATTTGCGATAGATACACAGAAATAATTTTGTGATTTCGTTCAAGAATTTGAGATTTTAGTTCAAAAAAAAGCATTTCCTATTGATAAGAAATGCGTGTATAATTTGTAAAAATAGTTTTCCAATTATTTTTCTTTCCGTTCCTGACGATAAGCTGAAGGGGAAATATGATATTTATCGCTGAAATTTTTTGTAAAAGTTGCCAGATCATTAAACCCACAGTCAAGGGCAATATCAGTAATCCGTTCATCGGATATTAAAAGTAGTTCGGCGGCCTTTTCCAGCTTTTTGTTTCTTATATAATTGGCAGGAGTATCCTCATAAAGTTTTGCGAATTCTCTTTTGAAGGATGAGATACTCAGATTACTTTTTTCTGCAAGCTGTTCAATGGTGAGCTGCGAAAACAAGTTGGCTTCAATGATTTGCTTAAAAGAATAAGTGGTTGGAGAGAAAAGTTGAGACAAAATCAATTGAACTGCATTGGCATTCTGCGACTGAGCCAGCAATAACATGATCTCTTTTAGCTTAAGAATTAATATATCTTCATTAATGAGCGAAGGATTTTCAAAGTAAAAAAGCAATCCTTCTACATATTTTTGAATCAGAAAATCATTATTTATTTTCTCACTGGATTGATTTGAAACCATGTTTACAGGTCTCTGCAGTAATGAAGGCAACTCTCTGTCGTAAATTCTTTTCAGGATATCAGGGTAGAAGGTTACAATGACGACCTGGCAGTTACTTTCTAAATTTGAATTTTGAATATGCTTTCCTGAGCTGATACAGTTCAGAAACAGGGAATAATGGGTTGGAACGTTAAATTCCTGCTCATCTGTTTTATATTGAAATTCTCCTTTGATCACATACAGAAAACAGGCCTGTTCCGAAACCGGAAAATCATATCTGAATGGCCCCGTCATATCAATTTTCTGTATCAGGGTCTTTCCAAATAATTCGTATTTTTTGTAATCATTCAGCATAATAAAAGGGTTTCGTTTTGAAAAAGAACCATGGGAAAGTTAATTAAAATTTTCTTGTAAAAAGTAGTCTATCCGTACACTTTGTCATTCCGCAGGAATCCAGCCTTATACTTTTCATACCTTTTATTCCAATAAAATATCTCAACTGAAGACGTGAAAATTCCTCATCTCCGGAGGGTGCGAAAAGTAAAAAAATTTTGACGGGGTGGTTTACCGGAACAATTTTTCATACCATCCGCCAACATCACCTCTCATCTCTTCATGATGCTTGCATAAAATCACAGCCAATTCCAGTTCGGATCTTTCAGATTTGTAAGGATTCACGGTAAGAAAACCAAAGAAATTTCCATCCTGATCAACGATTGCCGGAGGATAAGCCCCATATTCATTCCATGGAGAGTAGGTGCTGTGGGTACTTCCATAATTTCCATACCTATTCCAGATTGATTTTGAACTGAATACATTTCCGTAGTCGCTAAACTTATTCCATATCGAATTCTTATCGAAGTTATCACAGTTTAAACATCCCAGATATTGATCCTGATCTGCACCGCCATACAAATGCAGGGTTTGCGCCTGAAAACTGGAACATGCAACTAAACCTAAAAATTGGAAAAACCTTTTTAAACCCATCATAAAGCTTTCCTGCAAAACTAATCTTTTGAACTGAAAAATTTTAATTATTGCTGGACAAACCACACACCACCAAACCTTACAGGGTTTCCAATATCTAAAAGGTTTCTTACGGCTGGAAATTTTTAATCTTTAAATTCTTTAATCTTTAAATCAATTTCTACCTTTACATATAAATTCAAAAAATAATGACACCAGAGAAAAGAAAACTCATCACAGACAGTTTCAACCGCTCGGAAACTTTGCAATTCTATAAAGCAGAACT
This sequence comes from Chryseobacterium indologenes, assembly GCF_018362995.1. Lineage (NCBI taxonomy): Bacteria > Pseudomonadati > Bacteroidota > Flavobacteriia > Flavobacteriales > Weeksellaceae > Chryseobacterium > Chryseobacterium indologenes. Next base: position 1,839,656 of record NZ_CP074372.1, on the reverse strand, counting down.
ATTGGAAGTAGAAACTGATTTTATATCCATGAAGATTCCTAAAATGGAAATGATGACCAGAAAAGCAGGAATGTTCAACGGGGCTATGATCGCTTCTCTGGTGGATGTTTCTTCAGGGTATGCAGCAGTAAGTCATTATCCGGAAGACTGTTATGTGGTAACTGTTGAATTGAAAGTGAATTATCTTCGTCCTGCTATGGGAGACGCTTTGGTTTCAAAATCCTATGTCATCAAAGGCGGAGGAAAAATCATTGTGGTAAGAACGGAAATCTATGTTCAGAATGAAGGTTCAGAATCAGAAAGTCATGTGGCGACCTCATTGGTCACTATGATGAAAATAAAATAACCGATTTGGGCAAATAACAGGCAAAATATTCCTTAAATAAAGGGTTTCAAGGAATTCTTTTTTTCGAAATGGAATGGCTTTTGCTCCATATCCCCCATAAACATTAAAAAATATCACAATGAACTTAATTATCCGACTATTTATCACAGCAATTATTGCTTATCTTTTAACCAAAATTCTACCGGGAGTACATTTTGAAGGATTTTCTTCAGCCATTATCTTCGCGATTGTGCTTGGGGTTCTTAACATATTTGTAAAGCCTGTTTTAAGTCTGTTTGGCCTGCCGTTGACGATCCTTACTTTAGGATTCTTTGCTTTGGTAATCAATGCCGGAATTATCCTGATTGCAGACTACTTCATAGATAGTATGGTGGTAGACGGCTTCTGGTGGGCATTTATCTTCAGTATATTATTATCAATTGTAACTTCTCTGGCGAACTCAATGTTCTCGGATGGAGATTAATTGAAATCACAACATATCAACATAAAAATCCGCTCATCGAGCGGATTTTTTTATTTTTTGATAAATTTAAGTAAAACCAGATCTCCCTTTGAATCTTTCAGTTTTAGAAAATAGTTTCCTGAAATAAGATGGCTGATCGTAATTTCTTTCGTAAACAGATCCTTTAAAAGAACTTTTCCACTGATATCTATAATCTCATACTCCCGGAACTGGCGGTCGGTATTTACTTTTAAAATATCAGAAACAGGATTCGGATATACTTTGATCAAAACATTGTTGTTTTTTGACAGGATTTCATGGCTTTCCAAAAATAAGCATGAAGGCGGAGTCGTTATGACACCATCTGTAAAATCATAATATATAGTACTTCCCGCAGGAATAAGATTGGTGCTGATGGTTTGGGGAATATTCTCAAAAAGGGTACAGTTATTAAAACGCAGATTGGCATTTTCAAAATCTCTGGTTGTTTTGTACCATGAATCGCACCCTGCAGGCTGCATCGTTATTCCCGGCCAGAATGTATCCATAGCAAAACCGTTGACAGCATTCGGGTTAACCATGTCAACCATTACACAGCTTCCCGCCGTCCAAGTAGAAGGTGCTTTAAAATAAATGGCCGCAGAAGGAATAATTCCGGTGTAATATTTTTTGCTCATGATCGCAGAAGAATTTCCCTGTCCGTCAACCAGAAACGCCTTGATTTCTTTATTTTGGCTAATAAGAATCTGTACGTTGTTGGGTGCAGAGCTTGAACTCAGGGTCGGGGTACTTCCGTCAGTGGTATAATAAATCGTACCGTTTCCTGAAATAGTGACTTGATAAGGATTATCATAATGACTTGCAAAGGGACTTATTGTGAGTTGTGAAAAAAACAATGAGGACACAAAAAATGAAGAAAAAAGTAGAAATTTTTTCATGTAAAATGGGTATTAGTTTAGTTTTATAAAATTAGTAATATCTGTCTATAATAAATCAATTATTTTTCAACTTTAAAAAACTTAAATGTTAATTCTTTCGTCCGTTTTTATTTTAAATATTAACTTTGGCAATCTTTGAGTTTAATAAAAGGAGAGTACGAAATCAGCAGGATTCCGTACATCCGTTAAAAAAAGAATATCAACATATGAAACTTAAGTACAGTCTGCTGGCCTTGGCAGCTCCGCTTTTAATGAATGCACAACAAGTAATGACACCTGAAATTCTTTGGACTTTGAAAAAAGTTGGGGTACAGGCTGTTTCACCGGATCAGGGTTCTCTTATCTATAAAGTAGGGCAGGTAGATCTGAAAACAGAGAAAACAAAAAACGAGAACTATTTTCTGAATGTTCTTAATAATCAGTCTTCCAAAATTGATTTCGGTAAAAAAGCCCTTATTCAATGGGATAAAAATGGGATCTATGCTCAGGAAGGTGATAAAATCTATCTTTCTAAAGATGCAGGAAAAACCTGGACAGAATTTTATACCATCGGTGAAGTTGATAATGTTGTTATCTCTCCGGATGGGAAGAAAATTGCTTTCAGCAAGCAGGTATTGGTAGAAAAAGTAATGGGGAAAGATAAATTTGCTGATACTCCTAAAACGACTGCTCAGGTATATACAGACCTGAACCACAGACACTGGGATTATTTCAATGAAGGAAAATACAACCATGTATTTGTTGTAAATACTTCTGATAAAGCAGAATCTGCTAAAGACCTGCTGGAAGGAAAAATGTGGGATTCTCCTCAGAGACCTTTCGGTGGCGCTGAAGATTTTATCTGGAGTGCTGATTCTGCACAGCTTTTATATGTTACAAAACCTAAAAGTGGAAAAGAATATTCTACAAGCACCAATACAGATATCTTTGCTTACGATTTAGCATCAGGTACAACCAAAAATCTTACAGAATCCAACAAAGGATATGATGTAAATCCTAAATTCAGTCCGGATGGAAAATCTTTGATCTGGCAGAGTATGGCGAGAGATGGGTATGAAGCAGATAAGAATGATGTGAAAATCATGGATTGGAAGTCTGGAAAGACAACTAATCTGACTTCAGGATGGGACGAAAGTGTTTCAGGAGATGTATTTTGGGGAGCAGATTCAAAAACGATCTACTTCACAGCAGCATTCAGAGGAACAAAACAGCTTTTTGCCCTGGATTCAAAATCAGCAAAAGTACAGCAGATTACAAAAGGAGATTTTGATGTAAACGAAATCTTTACAGACAATAAAACTTCACTTTTAGTAGGAAGAACAGACGTAAACCATGCAACAGAACTTTTCTCTGTAAATGTTAAAAACGGAGAAATGAAGCAGGTGACTGAAGCTAACAAAGAAACCTATGCTAAGCTGGCTCAGGGGAAATCTGAACTTAAAATGGTGAAAACTTCAGACGGTAAAGAAATGGGAGTTTGGTTCCATTACCCGCCAAACTTTGACCCGAACAAAAAATATCCTACTTTGGTTTACTGCCAGGGTGGACCGCAATCTGCTCTTACTCAGTTTTTCAGTGTAAGATGGAACTTTGCCCTGATGACAGCCAACGATTATATCGTGGTAGCTCCAAACAGAAGAGGTATGCCGGGTTGGGGAACAAAATGGAATGAAGAAATTTCAAGAGACTGGGGTGGCCAGCCGATGAGAGATTATCTGGCAGCAACAGACTTTGCAAAAACGTTACCTTACGTAGACGGTGACAGAGTAGCAGCGGTAGGAGCGAGCTACGGAGGATACAGTGTATTTATGCTTGCTGGGATTCATGAAAACAGATTCAAAACATTCATTGCGCATGATGGATTATTTGATATGAAATCATGGTACCTGACTACCGAAGAACTTTGGTTTGCGAACTGGGATCTTGGTTCACCATGGGAAAAGCCACAACCAAAAGCATACACAGAATTCAACCCAAGCAATTTCGTTGATAAATGGAACAAACCTATCATGGTTGTTCAGGGAGGAATTGATTTCCGTGTTCCTTACGAGCAGGGTCAGGAAGCTTTCCAGGCTGCAAAATTAAGAGGATTAAAATCTAAACTGGTTTACTTCCCGAACGAAAACCACTGGGTACTTCATCCACAAAACGGATTGGTATGGCAGAGAGAATTCTTCGATTGGCTGAAGGAAACTTTATAAGATCAATACAATATCAATAAATAATAGCGGGCTATTATCCTGAGCATAGACGAAGGAAGCCCGCTTTTTTTATGCCTAAATTCCGATGGCTTTAGCCAATTTAATAAACTGAGTTGGGTTTAGGAAATTAAATTCAGGCTATTGGAAGCTGGAAGAGGAAGGCTGGAAGTTGCTGTCAATCTTAACATTTATAGAGCTTGTCATAAATTAATCATATCACTGTTTAAAAAGATGAAAATATGGACAACCCGTTTTCATAACCTTAATAACTTGCTTCTTCAAGCTCCCGGCTTCCAGCCAGATTAAATAAATTAAATTTCTATATTTGAATATGCAAAACCGGATTTCTTCATTTTCACCCCTTATTGATGCTCAGTCCCAAATTATCATTTTAGGATCGATTCCCGGAGTTAAATCACTTGAAAAACAGCAGTACTATGCGCATCCTCAGAACAAATTCTGGAAAATCATCTTTGAATTGCTGAACGAAGAATTTACTGAAGATTATACTCAAAGAATCGAAACATTGAAGAAACATCACATTGCCCTTTGGGATGTCATTGATTCCTGTGAACGGAAAGGTAGCCTGGATTCTGAAATCAGAAATGAAGAAGCCAACCAGATCGCTGAACTGCTGGAAGAACACCCGAATGTCAGAGCCATTTTCTGTAACGGAGGAAAATCCTATAAAAATTTACAAAAACTGTTAGGGAAAAATTATAAACTACCCATTTTTCTTTTGCCCTCCACAAGCCCGCTTCATACAGTTTCCTTTGAAAAGAAATTGGAAGAATGGAAGAGGATACTGGAGTTTTTGGTTTGAGAGTGGGAGAGTTTGAGAGTTTGGGAATGAGAGTATAAAGCTAGATTCCTACGGAATGACAAACAGGGCGCTTTATTTATCCGTATACTTTGTCATTCCGTAGGAATCTGAATTTTGTATGTAATTCTTAGAATTATAAAGGTAAAAATCATTCACTTCCCAAATATGCTCTCAGTCCTTTCAGCAGCTCCAGCTGGTTTTTAGTTCTGTCTAAATTATGCTCGGGATATTTCGTAGAATAATAAATACTTCCGTTCAGGTAATCGGTTAAAAAACGAAGCTCCTGAATATAAATGGCGACCTGTGCAGCATAATCGAGATTATCGGATTCTTCCGGGGTCAGTTTTTCCTTCAGATAAAATAAGAATCCTTCTTTTACAACCTTATACATTTCAGGGTTGAAATTATTTTGGGCACTCCCATCATCTTCATTCGTTGTATTAGTATAAGACTGGATCATTGTTCCAAAATCATACAAAATAGTAGAAATCATCATCGTATCCAGATCAATAACCGCTAATGGACGATGATTTTGATCAAACAGAATGTTACTGATTTTTACATCTGCATGGATGATTCTTTTAGGAATCTGATTACTTTTTTCCATTTCGATCCATCGATCAGGTAAAGACAGAAGCTGGTTGGTGATTTCTATTTCAGCTTTTGCATTTTCTTTTAAATAAGGAGCTGCATTCTTTAATGAGTTTTTATAATCTGTAACTCTTTTCTCAAAATTGAGAAAATTAGGAAGTGTATCTTCAATCGCAGGCAGTTTTTCAGTATTTACAGTGGTGAGGAAATAACTGAAGGTCTTGGCTGCTTCAAAAGCCGTCTGCAATGAGGGAGCGGTAAGAAAAGTAGTACTGTTTTCTACGAAACTCAACATGCGCCATGGATCATCATTGGCATCTTTCACCAAAAGTTCATTGGTAAGGGATGGAATAGGTTCTATGATTTGAAACTGATAGTCATTTGACTTCAGAAGTTCATTAATTATTAAATGATTGCTGACGATGGCTTCCGGCCGTTTGAAGACATGATTGTTGATTTTTTGTAAGATAAATTTCTTTCCCTGATCCTTATTTTCCAACAGATAGGTTGTATTGATCAGTCCGTCAGTAATAGGAGTGAGATCGTAATTATCTGTACCAATAAATTGAATGACAATATCGTTTAGCTCCATAAATTTTCCGGATATCTGTTGTTTTTAATTTCCGATGTCAGAAAATCTTTAATTTCCTTTTTATCATCTGCATACGTGACACCCATCCATTGTGACGGAGATGCTTTTACCTTTACCTGTACTCTGTTTTCATCTATCATTCTCTGTACGGCAGAAGGAATATAAAACTCCTGAGCAGGCAGTGGGTCAGACTCGATAAAGTCATAAAAATAAGCTTCCAGATAACAGAAAATATGAGGATGGAAAATAAAGAAGTTCATAGACACCAAACTATCGGGATCTAATTTTACATTTTCGCCATTTTTAATATAAACAATAGAGTTATTTATTCTTTGAATGGAAGTCTGCTCTTCAACCTTGATGAGATAGTTTTCCGGATCAAGTGTACATATTCCTCTGGCTACGGCTCCATTACCACTCAATGTTGTCCCTACAGGATAAGCAATCATTCCCAATTGTGAATCTGAAATGTGATGATGGTTAATTTCATGTGCAGCCAACTGATACGCTTCCTTTCCGTAAAAATCATCCGCATTGATCATCACAAACGGTTCCTGGATTGAATATTTGGCACAAAGTACGGCATGAGCAGTTCCCCATGGTTTTTCACGATCTGGATAATCAAAACCCTGAAGTGAAATGGGAATAGTGTCAATCTCCTGATACACCCAATGCAGCTCAAAATTTTTAGTTTCTGAGATATTGTTGAGCCTATCAATATAACTTTGAGGAATCAGTTTGTTGACAACAATGACCACTTTTTGGAAACCGGCTTCCAGAGCATCAAAGATAGAATACTCCAGAATCGGGGAGCCGTTATCAAGTATTCCATCCACCTGTTTAAGGCCTTTGTATCTGCTGCCTAATCCGCCAGCTAATATGAGCAGTGTCTTTTTAGAACTCATCGGTCATTCCAAATACAGGTTTACGGGTTTTCCATTTTCCATTGGTGAAATCAGGAATGTCAACTACCTGACCACCTTTGGCAATAGACTCTTCACTCAATGGCGTAATCGAATACCACAATGCAAGGTCATACACATCCATCGGGAATTCTATATTTCGCTTGATACATTCAATAAAAGTATTCATCACAAAGAAATCCATTCCGCCATGGCCAGCTCCTGCAGCAGTAGTTTCAAACTTTTTCCACATCGGATGATCGTGTTCTTTCATCCATTTTTCAGTATTGTCCCAACGGTGGGTATGGTTCATTGTTTTTTCAAAATAAATATGTCCCTGGTTGAAATCTCCCCATCCGAAATCCTGCCACAATCCTTCAGTTCCCTGAACTCTGAAGCCAAGATCATAAGGTCTCTGTAAGCTTGTATCATGAGTAAGGAGAATGGTTTCTCCATTAGCACAGGCAATCTGAGTAGTTACAATATCTCCCTGGTTGAATTTTACTTTTGCACTGGGATGGTTCTCTCCGCCTTTTGGATGTTCAACAATGTATTTGTGAAGTCCTACGGATTTTGAAGAGAATGAAGATAGTCTTGTTAAGCGGTTTCCTCTGTTGATATCCATCATTACTGCTACCGGGCCTAATCCATGCGTAGGATAAAGTTCTCCGTTACGCTTTACATAATGTTCAGTTCTCCATTTTGCCTCACTGAATCCTTTCTCTCCAAACTCTGCCCCTGAATTATAAGGATTAACTCCGTCATTGAAAAGTACGCCTCTCAGATCATGCTGATAACCGCCTCTTCCGTGTACCAGTTCTCCAAACATGCCTTTACGGACCATATTCAGAATGGCCATGATATCTCTTCGGTAGCACACATTCTCCATCATAAAGATGGGAACTTTCGTTTCCTCATAAACTTTTACAAATTCCCAGCAATCCTGAAGCTTTATGGCTCCGGAAACTTCCATACCCACGATTTTCTTTGCACGCATTGCTTCCACGCCCTGTGTAAGGTGCCATTCCCATGGAGTTGCAATGACAACAGCATCTATTGTTTTTAATTTTAAAAGATTTCGATAGTCATATTCACCATTAGAAAACTCCTGAGCAGCCGGTTTATTATTGTCTTTTAATATTTTTTGAGAGGCTGCAAGCATTTTTTTCTCCGGATCTGCAAACGCTACAATCTCTACATCATTACGTTTTGCCAGTAATTTTACATGTTCCTGCCCACGAAGACCAACACCGATGAAGCCGACGCGGACTTTTTTATCTGTTTTAAAATCATTGGAATAGGCAAATAATGAATTGGGTAAAACCAATGCTCCAAAGCTTGCCAAAGCTGCCGTCTTAAGAAAGTTCCTGCGCGAATTACTATTGTCCATCTATTTTTTTCCTAAATATATTAAAACTTTTGTAAATCCCGATGGCGTGAGAGATATTAAGTGGGAGGGTTTATGAGTTGCGGGGTGCGGGTGCGAGTTAGAAGGTTTTAGAGTAAGAGTGTTTGTGAGTAAGAGCGTTGAAATTGTAAGAGAATAGATTCCTACGGAATGGACAACCTAAACACTTTATGTATCCGCTCACTTTGTCATTCCGTAGGAATAGAGATATTTTATTTTAGCCTTTGGGATGAAGGGGCGGGTTTCGAGTTTCGGGTTGTTGAGTGGGATAGCTTGCGAGTTAGGGTTTTGTTTGGGATTATAAGAGTTTAGATTCCTGCGGAATGGACAAACTAAGTACTTAATCTATCTATCCATACACTTTGTCATTCCGTAGGAATCTAGATATTATACTTAATCTTTGGGAAAAAACTCTGGAGACTTCTCCGCAATTTCATCCTTTTGCCCTTTCACCTAAAAACCTACTGATTAATCCACGCCTTTCTTAAAGCCTGTTGTTTTGAATCCGGGTTGGGGAAGGTAGTTACTTTTCCGGTGGCTTCATCATAGTTGAAACCAGCTTTTTCAAGATATTCTTTTAAAGGAATGGGCTGGGTACCTTCTACAAAATCCCTGAAAAATGTACGTATTTCCGGATAGGTTATTTTGGTAATTTCATCAAACAGATCATCATCGTTGAAGTATTTCCCTTCACCATATTTTTTCATAAGTAGCTGCATCAGATCCTGAGTTCCCATTTTACCGCCAGAAAGCTCTCTCAATCTGATGTCTAAGCATAACCCTACTAATGCTCCTTTCTGATAAAAATTCATATACTGATCCTGTCTTTCCATGGAATTTTTACTCAGTTCTGTAAGAGAAAATTTATTGTCAAACTCTTTCATGCCATGTATCTTTTCTTCCAGGCTCTTTTCAAAATCTTCCAGACTGATCATTTTTTGTTTGACAGGCATATGAATCGTAGCATATTCTGTCATTCCCTCATACAGCCAAAGATGTTTAGACATAACAGGATTCAGGAAATCATAATGCTGAATTTCTCCTGAATGGATGTTGAGAGGGGTAACAATATGGAAAAACTCATGGGAAGCCACTCTGTTTAAAGCATTTGGAAGAAACTTCATACTTCCCGAGCGGTACAGACAGACTGTAGAGTGGGAGTGTTCCAGGCCATCTCCAAGAAATCCTTTCTCATTTGAAGATTCATAGTAGATCAGAAAAGCATATTTATTTACCGGTAATGTTCCTCCCAGATAGGCTTGCTGGTTTTTCAGAATATTCTCTATTTCACGGGCTATTGTTTTTGAATAATGCCTTTCTTTGTTGTTATAGAATGAGACAAGAACTTCGGTATGACCTATTTTCAGCCATGTTGTATCAGGAACACAATATAAAACAGGAGAATCTACCAATTGCCGGTAATCTTTAGCCCAGACCATGTCAGTATTCTTATTTTTCTGTTTATAATCCAGGGCTGAAGAAGCATAAAAATCCTTGTTTTTTGTAATATTGATCTGATAAGGAATATCTTTCATTTCTTCAAAAAATCCTACTAAAGAATTATAGTTGATAACGAAAATACTGTCTTTTATAAACATGCTTCCCGGAGATTTGGCTTCCTGGGTATCGTTTTTCAAAGAATCCCAACCGTCAGCTACCTTATAGGATATTTTATGTACATGTTTAAGATCATGCACCAGCCAGCTGTTTTTATCCAGCCTTTCGGTCAGTATTTTTTTCCATTCTTGTCGGTGGCTGTAAAATTTGAAACATATTGTCCAAAATTCATAGCCTGATAAAATCCGGGAACCAGCTTGGGGATAATAAACTTACCCTGTTGAAGACTGTTCCTTGGAGGAGCAAAAGAAACCCGGACTTCATCATTGGACATATGAAGAAGATCTATATTGTATTCGTAATTATTCTTTGATTTTTGGGCTATAATTATATTAGGAATTATAACGGTCAGAAAAAATAGCTTTATAATAGTATTCATTGCTATTGCTTTAATTACCACGAAAATACAAAATTACCTCTAAGATTTACGGACTTTATTTTTCCATATAATAAACCTCTTCATAAGGTTGAATCAATACCCATCCGTGTCCTGAAAACTTCATCTGAAACTCTTCGCCGCTTCCTCTTCCGATAAGGCTTTTAAAAGAAACATTTGTTTTCAGTTCCGGGCTCAGATTTCCGGACCATGCAACAGTAGCATTAGGATCTGTGAAAACAGGTGTATCAGGAGTTACCAGTAAAGTCAACGGATCTCCGTGAGTGGTAATCGCAATATGTCCCGTTCCTGAAAGTTTCACCTGGAAAAGTCCGCCGGACATCATTCCTGCAATACTCTTAAGCATGGTAATATCACTGTTTACAGTTTGTTCATGAGCAAGAACATCATTTCCGTTTACACATACGGATTCATTATTCAGATAAAGGATACGTACTTTCTTCCCGGAATCTGCTACATACAATTTTCCGGTTCCTTCCGCTTTCATAAGCTTACTTCCTTCACCACTGATTGCTTTTTTAAGAAGGTTTCCAATTCCTCCCGCCAGCATTCCCTGTCTTTCAAAATTGATATTTCCCACATAGCTTACCATACTTCCTTTTTTGGTCCATACCGCCTGATTATTAAGGTTGATTTCCAGAAGATGTTTGGTTTCCAGCTCAAAATAGTCTCTTTGCTGTGGATTCTCTTTTGTTTCGTTGATAAATGCTTCAATTGAATATTTGCTCATCATGATAATTTTTTAATTTGTTGTTTTTATAGTGTTATTGTTTTAGTTTGTCGAGTTTATATTCCCTTTTGTTACTTTTAGGATTAAGATCCACAAATTCATACTCTTCAAAATTAGCAAGCCTGGCTCTGAACATTTCGGTTGCTTTTTCTGGTGACCAGGTTTTAGGATAATGGAAACCTTCAAATTCAACATTGAAAATCTCTGCTTTGAAATCATGGGAAAACTCATCATCCCCCGCATAGGTCAATGCTATTTTGCCGGTCCATATAATATCATACCGATTATTATCTTTTTTTGAAAAACTGATCTGGTGTCCGGCACAGCTGTCATGCCCCAGCAGATAAATACTGAAGGCAAGATCATCGTCATCAAAATGATGTTTAGACGGAAGATCATTGCTGAAAAGATCATTTTTAATAACGGTGTCGAAGTCCAGTTTTTCATCAAGGTTATTAATTCTGATCCCTCTCTGTTCACCCCAATAATTTGACGAGAGTGTACAGGTATGATAATTTCCCCATACGATTTTGGAGTTCCAGTCAGGCAGATCTTCATCTTCTTCCTCATCATTTTCGTCATCATTTGCATAATAATTTTCAGTTTTTAAATGAAAATCAAACCAGATAAATCCATATTCATCAATTCGCCCGCTCCAATTGAATGTAACGATTTTATGACCGTTAGGATACGGATTATTAAGGAAGTAGATTTTGCTTATTGGCCCCATGCTGAATTTAATTTTTCCAAAAATAGAATTTTTTAAGCTTAAAAATCCCCGTAAAATCACGGTTTTGTATTTCATTGTAAATAATACTTGACAAAGGGGTATTCAATGTCGTATATTTGCACTCCGAAAATTACACCTTGTAATTACAATAATTTTTAAACCGTAATTTAAAAAATGAAAACATCAGATTTTAATTTTGATCTTCCTGCGGAATTATTAGCAGAACACCCATCAGAGCACAGAGACGAAGCTAGATTAATGGTACTTGATAGAAAAACACAAACTATCGAGCACAAATTATTCAAGGATGTAGTGGATTATTTTGATGAGGATGATTTGTTTATCTTCAACAATACTAAGGTTTTCCCTGCACGTCTTTACGGAAATAAAGAAAAAACAGGTGCTAAAATTGAAGTTTTCTTATTAAGAGAACTTGATAAAGAAACCAGAGTTTGGGATGTGTTGGTAGACCCGGCAAGAAAAATCAGAATTGGTAACAAATTATTCTTCACTGAAGATGAATCTTTAGTAGCGGAAGTTATTGATAACACTACTTCAAGAGGAAGAACTTTGAGATTCTTATTCGACGGTTCTTACGACGAATTCAGAACAAAATTAAAAGAATTGGGAGAAACTCCACTTCCAAAGTATATCAAAAGAGCAGTAGAACCGGAAGATGCAGAAAGATATCAGACGATTTATGCTAAAGTAGAGGGAGCTGTTGCTGCACCTACAGCAGGTCTTCACTTCTCTAAGCACTTGATGAAGAGATTAGAGATCAAAGGAATCAATTTTGCTGAAGTTACCCTTCACGTAGGATTAGGAACATTCAACCCAATTGAGGTAGAAGATCTTTCTAAGCACAAAATGGAATCTGAAGAGATCATCATCGATGAAAAAAATGCTGAGCTTATCAACAGAGCAGTAGAATCTCACAGAAGAGTTTGTGCGGTAGGTACTACAACAATGAGAGCATTGGAAACTTCTGTTTCTTCAAACAAAAAGATCTCTGCTTTCAACGGATGGACCAATAAATTCATTTATCCGCCTCACGATTTTGGAGTAGCTACTTCCATGATCACAAACTTCCACACACCGAAGTCTACATTGCTTATGATGATTGCAGCATTTGCCGGAAAAGATTTCGTAATGCATGCTTATGAAGAAGCCGTAAAAGAAAAGTATAAATTCTATTCTTACGGTGATGCAATGTTAATTCTATAAAAAAGTAAAAAGAGCCAAGTTAAAAGTAATACAAGTATACATGAGACAAAATGATTTACTTTTAAGAACTTTTACATTCGGAGTTAATTGTCTTAAATTTTTAAGAACACTTCCAAATGATTCGGAAAGTAAATTAATAAGGTTTCAACTTGGAAAATCTGCTACTTCAATAGGTGCTAATTATGAAGAGTCCCAAGCTGGATCTTCTAAAGCCGATTTTAAAAATAAAGTAAAGATTGCTTTAAGAGAAGCTAGGGAAAGTAATTTTTGGCTTCGGGTTTTAGAAGAATTAGATGGTTACGATTCTGAAGAATTTAAAACTTTATTGAATGAGAGTAACGAGTTGAAAAACATTTTGGCCGCAATAGTTAACAATACTAAACTTTAAAAACTTTTTACTTTTAACTTGGCTCTTTAATATTATGAAAGATATCCGTATATTATCACTGGACCAGCTTAAAGATTACTTTGAGTCTTTAGGAGAAAAACCGTTTCGTGCGAAACAGGTCTATGACTGGCTATGGAGTAAAAACCTCCATTCGATAGATGAAATGACGAATCTTTCGAAATCTCTTCGTGAAAAAATTTCCGAAGAATATACAATTAATCCTGTTTCCGTAGACCTTCTTCAAAAAAGTACTGACGGAACCATCAAAAACGGCGTGAAGCTTCATGACGGTCTGATGGTGGAATCTGTTCTTATTCCTACAGAAACAAGAACCACAGCCTGTGTATCTTCGCAGGTAGGATGCTCACTAAACTGCGAGTTCTGTGCTACAGCAAAACTGAAAAGGATGAGAAACCTTGAAGTAGCTGAAATTGTAGATCAGGTAGCCCTGATTGACAGCCAGAGCAGAATGTACTTCGAGAGACCGCTTTCCAACATCGTATTTATGGGAATGGGAGAGCCGATGATGAATTACAAAAACGTAGTGGAAGCCATCAGAAAAATTACCCAGCCGGAAGGATTGGGAATGTCTCCAAGAAGAATCACTGTTTCTACATCCGGTATTCCAAAGATGATCAAAATGCTTGCCGATGACGAACTGCGTGTGAAACTGGCTTTATCCCTTCACTCTGCTATCGAATCCAAGCGTAACGAGATCATGCCTTTCTCGGATAAATTTCCGTTGACAGATATTATGGAATCCCTTCAGTACTGGTATCAAAAGACAGGTTCTGTCATTACTTTTGAATATTGCGTATGGAAAGGAATCAATGACGAAGATGAGGATATTAAAGCTTTAATCAAATACTGTAAACAGGTTCCTTCAAAAGTAAACCTTATTCAATACAACCCGATTGGTGATGGGAAGTATGACCAATGTAACAAACAGGCGGAAGAAAACTATATCCGTCAGCTTGAAAATGCAGGTATTATCGTAATGGTCAGAAGAAGCCGTGGAGGTGATATTGATGCGGCTTGCGGGCAATTGGCCAACAAAGCAACGGATTAAAATTTCCTTAAAAAAAATCAAAACTTCCTTAAAAAAAAGTTAAAACCCTACCTTTGCACAAATTATTTTGTGATGATGGATTTTCTTATGAGCGAGGATGGGCTGGAAAATGTGTATGCATGGGCTATCCCGCTGCATGCAACCGTTATTTTAGCTGAAATGATTTACAGCCACGTTTCAGAAGCTAAGCTATATAGTGGGAAAGATCTTGCTACCAATGTTTATCTTGCATTGATGAACTTTGGTCTGGACCTTATTATGAAAGCATTTGCCATGGGCGTTATGTTTTTCTTCTACAATCACAGACTTTTCTCATGGGATCTTAGTGTATGGTATCTGCTGGCTTGTTTTATCATCACAGATTTTGCCTATTACGTACTGCATTATGTTGATCATCGTTCCAGGGCATTCTGGGCAGTACATATTACACACCACAGTTCAGAATACTTTAACCTTACAACGGGATTCAGAAGCCCTGTGTTGCAACCGCTATACAGATATTTATATTTTTCGCCTCTTGCATTTTTAGGATTCAATCCGTGGCATATTATGGTAGCTTACGCCATTGGTCAGGTATATGGAACCTGGGTTCATACACAGACTGTGAAGAGTATGGGATTTTTAGAATATATTCTTGTCACTCCTTCCCATCACCGTGTTCATCATGCATGTAATGTAAAATATTTGGATAAGAACATGGGAATGTGCCTAATCATCTGGGATAAAATATTTGGAACATTCCAAAAAGAAGACCCCAATATTCCTGTAAAATATGGAATCTATCCTAAAATGCCGGACAACAGACCAGATACAGTCCTTTTTTATGAATGGAGAAAAATCTGGAAAGATCTTAAACAACCCGGATTAAAATTCACCGACAGAATTAATTATATCTTCAACTCACCGGGATGGAGACATGACGGAACCGGAAAAACGGTAAGACAATACCAGAAAGAATACTTCGCAAAACAGGCAAAAAAGAAAGAACAACAGCAAACTCAGGAAGAGCAGAAAACTGCCTAAACTTGTTTTTAAAATCAATAGAAATCTAATGAAGAACGGGCTATTTTAGCTCGTTCTTCTATTTTAGGAGATGGAAGGAGCAAAAACAACAAATCTCATAAACTCTCCAATCTAAAAATCCAGAGTTTTTTTCCAGAGATTAAATACAATATTTAGATTCCTCCGGAATGACAAGTGTGTGGATTGATAGATTAAATGCTTAGTTTGTCCATCTGTACAAATCTATACTTTCACCCAAGCTCACATCCCGAAACACGAATCTCAAAATCCCGTATCTTGTTCCCACTCTTAAACCCTCTTATTCTCAAACACTCAAACTCAATAGCTCAGAATAAAGTCCTATTTTTGCTATATGAAAAAATTCTTTCTGATTGTTGCTCTCATCATTACTCAATCTGCATTTTCCCAGCAGACCGACTTTCTGAAAATAAAAAAATACAGGGTTAATTATCTGAATGATAATATTGAAGAAACTTCCGGACTTGATATTTTAAACGGAAAATTATACACTTTCAACGATAGTGGAAATCCAGCCGAACTTTTTGAAATTGATAAAAATAATGGCGAAATCATCCGAACACTTAAAACCAATTTGATTAATAATGATTGGGAAGCTTTGGCAAATGACGGTGAAAATTTTTATATCGGAGATTTTGGAAACAATACCGGAACAAGAAAAGATCTGATGATCTATAAAGTTCCTTACGAACGTCTTGATACTTCTGTTAACATTAAAATTCCTGGCTCAGAAAGAGCTTTAGATGGAAGCACAATTTCTTTTTATTATCCTGAGCAAACCGAATTTACTTCTAAAAATACCAGCAATAATTTTGATGCAGAAGCGATGATCTATCTGAATGGCAAACTGCATATCTTCACTAAAGAATGGGCTTCAAAAGCAACGTCACATTATATTGTAGATCCTGAAATTTCAGAACTGCAAAAAGCAGAAAAAACAGAAACCTATAAAACAGGTTTTGTCGTTACAGATGCTTCCTATTTTGATAAAAAGCTTTATTTGGTGGGATATACCAGGAAAACGGAAGTCTTTTTAGATGTTTTTACAGAGACGGAGCCCGGAGTTTTTTTCAAACAAAAGCCTAAGCACTATTATTTGGGAACGGCTCTTTCATTAGCTCAGATTGAAGGGATAAGCGTAGATGAAACAGGAATTTATATTTCCGGGGAAAAATTTAAATCTCCACTGGGAACTACAAAGCCCTCTTTTTATTTTATCCCGAAAGATCAACTCAAAGATTAATTTGTCTTAAAATTGAGCGAAAAAAATTATCTTTGTGAGAATTAATAATTATTCACCCAGCATTCGCAGATTGTGGCAAATACAGTAGAACAGATTAAACAACCGATCAATGATGAAATGAAACTTTTTGAACAGAAGTTTTATGAATCAATGCAGAGTAAAGTAGCTTTATTAGATAAAGTAACCCGTTTTATTGTTACCACTAAAGGAAAGCAGATGCGCCCAATGTTTGTGTTTCTTTGTGCTAAACTTGTGGGCGAAGTCACAGAAAAGACGTATCGTGGTGCTTCTATGATCGAGCTGATTCATACTGCAACTCTTGTACATGATGATGTGGTGGATGAGAGTTTTAAACGTCGTAATTTCTTTTCAATCAATGCTTTGTGGAAGAATAAGATTGCGGTTTTGGTAGGAGATTATCTTTTGTCAAAATCGGTATTATTATCTACAGACCACAAAGATTATGACTTGCTTGGAGTTATCTCCAGAACAATCCGTGAAATGTCAGAAGGTGAACTTCTTCAGTTGGAAAAAGCCAGAAAGCTGGATATTACTGAAGATGTTTATTATGAGATTATCCGCCAGAAAACAGCAACTTTGATTGCAGCATGCTGTGAAATAGGAGTTCTTTCCAATAATGCAGATGAAGCTTTAGCTAAGAAGATGATGGACTTTGGAACCTTTACAGGAATGGCATTTCAGATTAAAGATGATCTTTTCGATTATTTAAGTTCAAACGTGATCGGAAAACCGGTAGGAATAGATATTAAAGAACAGAAAATGACCCTTCCTCTGATTCATACCCTGAAAATAGCTGATGAGAAGGACAGAAAGTATTATTTCGATACCATAAAACGATACAATAACAATCCCAAACGTGTAAAAGAGCTTATAGAGTTCGTCAAAACCTCTGGCGGATTGGAATATGCTATTACGGTTATGAAAGATTTTCAGCAGAAAGCCAAAGATATTCTGGACGAATTCCCGGATTCTGAAGCCAGAAAATCATTGCATATTATGCTTGATTATGTAATTGAAAGAAAATTCTGATGTAAATATTTTTTTATCAATCCCGGTTTTTATTCTCTTATTTCCTTTAATCCTGCATGGTTATTGAGTTCTTATTATTGGACATGAAATAGCCTTATCTCTCAATAATTCAATGAGTTGTGATTAGGTTGTTCTTTTTGTATTAGTAAATTACTGTAAACTAATATTTTGCATAACTCAAATAAAGTGTTTGTTAATAATTCATTGGTTTTCAATATAATTGTTGTTTATTTGTCGTTACAAAAAAACAACAAATAATGAAAAAAATTCAGACAATGATGGTAGCGTGTGCTATCAGTTCAGGCTTTCTCACGTATGCTCAAGTGGGAATAGGCACTCAAAATCCCCAGACAACTTTTCATATTGACGGTTCTAAAGACAATCCTGTTACGGGAACTCCTTCAGTAGCTCAACAGGATAATGATTTTAGCGTAACTTCTACTGCTAAAGTAGGGATAGGCACAATCTCTCCAAGTGAAAAGCTGGATGTGGCATCCGGAAATGCCCGTATCCGTAATATTAATTCGAATATAGGTATCGGAGGAACTGACAGAGTTGTTGTAGCTGATGCTACTGGAGTACTAAAGACTATAGATTTCACTGCTTATTCTCTGTTTCATGCGCGTTTAGCAGCTAACCAGAACATCAGTTCTTCTACAATTACTACTTTATTATTTGCTTCACCGATAGCAACTTCTCCCTTTTACTCTTATAATGCAGGAACTGGCGTATTAACCTTCAATCAGGCTGGGAATTATCTGATAACGTTACAGGCAAGTTTTACCAATATGCCTGCAGATACTCAGTTGCTCATTGGTATCAGACCTGTACCGGATGCTAATTATCTGGGAAGAGGAAGCCATTATAATGCAGTTGCTTCTTCAGGAACGGTAGGTGAGTTGATGAACTATACAACCGTAGTGGTAGCTCCCACAGCAGGATATCAGATCCGTTTTACAGCAGCTCCCAATCAAAATGCTACGATTATTGCAACAGAAACAGGATCTACAGGAAGTGGAAATGTTACCAATGTAACTGTTCAGAAGATATAATTCTATCTTTACTCTAATCAAAACAAAAGTGTTTTGTATAGGTTTTCGGGAAACTGGAAATATATACAGAACACTTTCTTTTTTTATATTCAGAATCTGATATTGCTTCAGTTTAAAAATAGAAAGAGTTTAATAATAAGTTCTCATATTTTCCTGTGATTATCCTTATATATTACCATGAAATATAGAATTGAGCGAAAATTTTAAATTAAATAATTTTCAGGGTTACAATAATAACAGCTAGAACTATACAAAATAAAGCGATTAAAAATAAATAATCCGCAATACCCTCAAAGGTAGATTCGCGCTTTTCAATTTTCGTTCTGATAGCCAGAAAAGAAAAGAAGCAGCTGCAGGCAAAAAGAATACAGGCAAATCCTGCAAATTCGTCCAAATACGTACTCTGACTGATCTTAGAAATTTTCAATGAGGTAATAATGATTAAAGAAAATCCTAAAAGATTGCTGGAAGCATTCAAAATGTGAGGTGACTTTTTTTCCATCATTTACAATTTTTATCAAAATAAAGCACAATTTTTTTTATTATCAAATTTTTAAAAAAGATTATTAAAAATTAAAATTAATTTAAAAAGTGTATATTAGCAAAATACTTGAAGATTAAAAAACTTTTTTACTTAGCTATGCAAACAACCTATATTGAAACACAGCAAATATCCTTTCAAGATTTTAAAAATCAGATACTTGAAGACTACAGGTTAGGAAGGATCTCTCGTGAAATGTCTTATCTCGGAAGGAGAGAAGTACTCACTGGAAAAGCTAAATTCGGAATTTTTGGGGATGGAAAAGAACTTCCTCAGCTTGCTATGGCGAAAGTTTTCAGAAATGGGGACTTCCGTTCAGGATATTACAGGGATCAGACTTTTGCATTGGCAATAGATGCCTTAACAGTAGAAAGTTTCTTTGCACAGATGTATGCAGATACAAGCGTGGAAAGAGAGCCTGCTTCAGCCGGAAGACAAATGAACGGGCATTTCGCAACAAGAAGTTTAAATGAAGACGGAAGCTGGAAAGATCTGACAGCTCAGAAAAATATCTCTTCAGATATTTCTCCTACAGCAGGACAAATGCCAAGATTATTAGGATTGGCTCAGGCTTCTACAATTTATAAAAGTGTAAAATTTGAAGGTTCAGAAAAATTCTCAAGAGAAGGGAACGAAATTGCTTTCGGGACAATTGGGGATGCTTCTACGGCAGAAGGTCACTTCTGGGAAACTCTGAATGCAGCATGTGCACTTCAGGTTCCTATGATTGTTTCTATCTGGGATGATGGATACGGAATTTCAGTTCCTACTAAAAATCAAAGAGCAAAAGCTGACATCAGCGAGATGCTAAGTGGTTTCCAGAGAAAAGAAGGCGATAATCAGGGATGTGAAATCATCCAGGTGAAAGCTTGGGATTATCCTGCATTATTGGATGCATATGCTAAGGCAGAACATTTTGCAAGAACAGAAAGTGTACCGGTAGTAGTTCATGTCATTGATGTTACTCAGCCTCAGGGGCACTCTACATCCGGATCTCACGAAAGATATAAAAATGAAGAACGTCTGGCTTGGGAAGCTGAGTATGACGGATTGGCAAAATTCAAAGAATGGATTCTGAACTATTCTATTGAAATTGATGGAAATGAAGAGGTGATTGCTACTGCTGAAGAGCTGGAAGCTATTGATGAAGAAGCAAAAAAGATTGCAAAATCCGGACAGAAAACGGCTTGGGAAAACTATCAGAAAGCAGTTTCAGAACTTATTCAGTCTATCTTACCTTTAGTAGAGAACCTTAAAGGACAGAATGCTGAAGTGGAAACCTACATTTCTCAATTCAATAAGCTTGTTTCAAAAGCTAAAAAGGACATTTTCCATTTAGTAAGAAAAGCTTTACTGGTAACAAGAGGAACCCATTCTGCAGAAAGAAATCAGTTGATGCAGAAATACAATGAAGTTGCTGCAGTAGAAAAAGACAACTATTCATCTCACCTATACTCTCAGTCTGAGTGGAAGTCTGAAAACATTAAGGAGATCAAGCCGGTATATTCCGACAGTTCTGAAGATGTTGATGGAAGAGTAGTTATCAGAAATAACTTTGACAAAATTTTTGAAAAATATCCTGAAACCTTAATCTTTGGTGAAGATACCGGAAATATCGGTGACGTAAACCAGGGATTGGAAGGAATGCAGGAAAAATATGGTGCTTTACGTATCGCTGATACAGGAATCCGTGAAGCAACGATTCTTGGACAGGGAATTGGTATGGCAATGAGAGGTTTAAGACCAATCGCTGAAATCCAGTACTTAGACTACGTTCTTTACTGTTTACAAGGAATGAGTGATGATCTGGCAACCGTACATTACAGAACGAAAGGAGGTCAGAAAGCTCCATTGATTATCAGAACTAGAGGTCACAGACTAGAAGGAATCTGGCATTCAGGTTCTCCAATGGCTGGTATTCTTAACCTTTCAAAAGGAATTCTGGTATTAGTACCTAGAAACCTTACAAAAGCTGCCGGATTCTATAATACAATGCTTCAGGCCGACGAACCTGCGATCATCGTAGAATGTCTGAACGGATACAGATTAAAAGAGAAACAACCGGATAACTTAGGAGAATTCACAGTTCCTGTAGGGAAAATTGAAGTAACTAAAGAAGGAAAAGATGTTACTTTGGTCACTTACGGTTCTACATGGAGAATTGTAACAGAAGCTGCTAACGAATTGGAAAAACTGGGGATTTCTGCAGAAGTAATCGATATTCAGTCGTTGATTCCTTTCGATTTATCTCACGAAATTGCTGAAAGTGTTAAGAAAACAAACAGATTAGTCGTGATTGACGAAGATGTGGAAGGAGGAACTACAGGATTCATCTTACAACAGATCCTTGAAAAGCAAAAAGCATTCAGATATCTGGATTCTGATCCGTTAACGATTGCAGCAAACGATCACAGACCTGCGTATGCAAGTGATGGTGACTATTTCAGTAAGCCGTCTGCAGACGATATGGTAGAAAAAATCTACGCAATGTTTAATGAAACAAATCCTCAGAAATATCCAGCGATATTCTAATTGGGATTTTAAATAAATTTTGAAACCGCTTCCTTTTGGGAGCGGTTTTTTGTTTGTTAGTCCTTTTCAGCCAAGGTAATCCTCAGTTTATTCAAAGTATTCATCAGGGTTATACTTGCTGTAAGTTCTACAAATTCCCTTTCCGTGAATTGCTCTATCAGCTTTGATTTGATATTTTGCCAATCATCTTTATTGTATATGATAGCTTCAGCCCATTCTAAAACAAGCTTTTGTTGATTATCGAAGGCATTGGTGTGTTTCCAGCCCGGAAGTCTGTTAATGACATCCTGTTCAAAGCCAAAATCAGAGAGTTCTTTTGCATGATAGCTGCAGCAATAAGCACAGCCATTAATTTGAGAAACCCGAAGTTCAACGAGTGCAATTAATTTTTCATCAATCCCGGATTTTCTAATGCTGTTGTGGGCTTTATACAGATTTCCAATAGTTTCTTTTGCAATTTCTTTGTAATTCATAATGAAAATTTTTCTGCAAATTTGCATCAGAAACATTTCAGAACCTATATACTTACTTTTTGGTTATACACTTACCTTTTTGAAAGTACAATTTAATATAAAAGGCTATCAAACATTGACAGCCTTTTTATTTTTCACATCTTCATTCAAAAAAGAGCAATCTTTATCTTCATGTGATCCTTTTACCTGATATTTCGCTTCCCATTCTTCCAGTAAATATAAAATTGGTAGTAATGCCAATCCTTTTTCTGTAAGAGAATATTCCACGCGTGGAGGAAGTTCTTTAAACTCCTTACGGATAACCAGTCCATCGGTTTCCATTTCCCTTAGCTGATCAGTTAATACCTTTCTGGAAATGACATTAATGCGTACTGCCAGTTCTCCAAAACGTAACCTCCTGTCTTTAATAACAAGAACTATAATAGGCTTCCATTTGCTTCCTAAAGCGGCCATAGCCTTACCCAAAGGACAGCTGTATTGCATTAATTCATTCTTTTTCATAGGAAAATCTTTATTTTAATACCATATGAAACCGGAATTTCATACGTTACTTTGATGTTACTAATGTAAGTTACTGCGAAGTTACCACTATTTTTTTAATAAAAGATACAAAAGTGAACTATTATTAGTTACTTTGTGTAACAATTATAAAATATAAATTTAAATATGAGCACATCATCATTATTTAAACCGTTTCAATACAAAAATTTACAGCTTAAAAATAGAATCGTAATGGCTCCTATGACCAGAGCACAATCTGACAATGGAGTTCCTACACAAAGCATCGCAGACTATTATGGGAGAAGAGCGGCTTCAGAAGTAGGATTAATTCTTTCCGAAGGAACTGTGATCAACAGACCGGGATCAAAAAATATGCAGAATATTCCGGATTTCTATGGAACAGAAGCTTTGAACGGATGGAAAAATGTAATCGATACTGTACATCAGAATGGAGGTAAAATGGGACCTCAGATCTGGCATGTAGGTGATACAAGAATGTCTGAAGACTATCCTTTGGTTCCAATGGAAAAAGCTTCCACAATGACCATTGAGGATATTCAGGATACGATAGCACAGTTTGCAGCGTCTGCAAAATCAGCAAAAGACCTTGGTTTCGACTGTATTGAAATTCATGGGGCCCACGGATATCTTATCGATCAGTTTTTCTGGGAAGTTACCAATACAAGAACAGATGAATATGGTGGTAAAACATTAAAAGAAAGAAGCAGATTTGCAGTTGATGTCGTGAAGGCAATCAGAGCGGCAGTAGGAGAGGACTTTACCATTATCATTCGTCTTTCACAATGGAAGCAGCAAGATTATAAAACCAGACTGGCATTTACTCCTAATGAAATGGAAGATTGGTTATTACCATTAAAAGAAGCAGGTGTAGATATTTTCCACTGTTCACAACGTCGTTTCTGGGAACCGGAATTTGAAGGTTCTGATTTAAACTTTGCAGGATGGGCAAAAAAAATTACCGGACAACCAACCATTACAGTAGGTTCTGTAGGCTTAAATGGAGATTTTCTTAATGCTTTTGCAGGACAGGGAACAGAAAAAAAAGATCTTACAGAATTAATCAGAAGACTTGATAATGAGGAATTTGATCTTGTTGCAGTAGGAAGAGCGATTTTACAGGATTATCAGTGGGTAAAGAAGATCAAAGAGGGGAATACAGAAGCTCTTTTAGATTTTTCAGCAGAAAGTATGAGCGTTTTATTTTAATATCAAAATGAATGGTGCATTCGCTTCGTGGTCAGTTTTTAACAGCATAATTTATTGACTCTTGAAGTAGAATTAACAATTCAATCTGGTATTAAATCAGCATAATTCACTTTATTTTATATTTAATTTTCACCTATTTATTAAAGAACCCGATTTCAGAATTTCTGAGATCGGGTTTTTAACAGATTTAAATATCTAAAACTGCCCTTTAAATGGCAGAAATGATTTCTTTACAAACCAATATTCTTGGTTGGCTTCAATTGCTTTAAGATACTTTTTGGGATTGCATTTTTGTGAACAAGAATTGCTGTTGATTTATATTCAACATAAGGTCTTGTTACGTAAATATATCCTGCAAAATCATTGGTTATTCCCCATGAGTTTTTCACCATATAATATTCTTTACCAGTTTGGTCTTTTGCCAGACCTACGATATGCATACCGTGGTCATCCGTTGTAGAAAGATTATTAAGGGCTTTTTGGCGGATATCTTCAGTGATCGTTTTATCTTTTTTAGGCTCTGTAAACAAAGTCTGTTTGTTCTCAGCAGTAATCTGATCAAGATCCATATCAGGAACATAAGCCACACCGTTTTTGTAAGAGAAATAAGGTTCAGAAACATCAGTTGCCCAACCTACAGAATATCCCTTATTTACAGCATTGTCAATGATTGCTGTAAGATCTTTCATCGGTACATTCCAGTCAGAATCGTGGCTCCAGTTATCAGGAATCGGAACTACAAATTTCTCATAATAAGCATAATCTTTATAAGATGATAATTCTACATAATCTTCAGGATTGATTCCTACCACTTCCTTTGCAAATGTTTTCGGAGTGTAGTTTTTCCCTTCATACGTAAAGCTAGCAGGTACTTTTCCTAAATATTCATCAAGAATAGCATCTACAGAATCCATCCAGTTATCCGTCAGTTTTCCTTTTGAAGAAGCTTGAACAAGACTGTCAAGAACCGGCTTTAGTTTCCCCTGCATTTCCTTGAAGTTATTGGTAGTTTGTCCTGCTTTTAACCCTGAATACACATCCTGAGGAACAGCTCCATACTTTTTGTACATATTGATTACGTCGTGAAGTTCTCCTCCGTCACCCCAACTGATCGCTCCATTATTTAAAACATATAATTTCGCTTTATCATGATAAGAGTTTCTTGCTGTAAAAATTTCGGCAAGATCTACAGGTTTTTTGCCCATTCTCTGCATTTCAGATTCAAGGAATGAATTTCCTGAGTAGCTCCAGCAAGTTCCTGAGGAACCCTGGTTCTTTACAGAAGTTGCTCCAACGTCCTTTAACGTTGTGAACTGAAAATTAGCATTTTGTGATTGGTTGTTTTTTAACTTGTTGATTAAGTCATCTTGGGCAAACATCATACTTCCTGCAGACAAAACAAAAAGTAATGATGCAATTTTGGCATTTTTCATTACTATAAAAAGATTATTTATATTAAGAGTCGTTGATAATAGAGATTTGTTACAGAAGGAAAAGTTAAATTTGAAATGAAAAAAAATACTTTTCCACTATTTTTCTAAAAAAAATAATCATGTTTCCAACCCCTGCAAAAGTTTCTGCATCTATAATAATATAACTCCTGACTATGGAACAAGAATTATTACTAGAATGCCAGCGTAGCAACCGAAATGCACAGCGGAAGGTCTACGAGAAAATGGCGGGCAGGCTTTACGCAGTCTGCAGACGCTATTTGAAAAACGATGAAGATATAGAAGAAGTATTGGCCGATACGTTCTACAAAATTTTCACGAAAATTACCCAGCTTCAAAATGCTGAAACCTTTGAAGCATGGGCGAGAAAAATTGCGGTGAACGAATGTCTGCAAAAATTAAGATCTAATAAGGGATTACTGATTTCTCTTGAAGAGAATTTCATAGATCATTCTGAAGGAACTACAGAAAACCTTTCTCTGGAAAAAGATATTTTAAGTTTACTGAATTTTCTCCCCGAAGGCTGTAGAGCGATTTTTAACCTTTTCGCTATTGAAGGATATCCTCATAAGGAAATAGCAGCCATGCTTTCCATTAGCGAGGGAACATCAAAATCACAGCTCAATTTTGCACGAAAAAAACTGCAGGAACTTTTAGTCAATCAAAACATTTAAACTTTTACAACAATGGAAAATAATCATATAGATCAACAATTCAATGAAGCTTCCAAGCTTTCAGAAGAACCAACTGTTTTTCCTGGTTTTGAAAAAGTATGGGGGAAGATTGAAGAGAAATTAGATAAAAACGAAGAGAAAAAGAGATCCATTCCTATTTGGCTGCCATATGGTATTGCTGCAAGCTTATTAATTGGCATGGGAGCTTTTTACTTTATGAATAAAAAAGAAGCTGTGGCACCTTTACAACCTGTAATTGTAAAAAATACAACTTTAAGAGGGCCGATTAACAAAACAGATATTGCAAAAATAGATAGTATAACAAAGGTTAATATTCAGAAAGAAAAGAAGATTGTTAAACCTACAGAAAATCTGGCGGTCAATCTGGATCCTACCAAATATTCTGTGACGGTTCCTTCACCTCCGGCTTTACCAATTCCTGTACCTTCAGATCGTGTGTATCAACCGATAATCTCTGAGTATTATACTGAAAGAGAAACCAATGCTGATAAAAAAGCAAATTATATTTCTTCCGGTCAGAGAAAAGATACCAATCAGGTTAAAAATATTGAAGAGGTAGTTGTAATGGGATATTCAAAGACAGTTAAAAGAAATTATGTAACAGAATCCAATGCAATAGCAAGTACTTCTATCAGTAATCAACCACAGCCTGCCACTTATTCATCGTTACAGGGAAGTGCCCCTGGAATACAGATAAGTACTTCTTTTGGTAATAAAAATAAGGTTAACAGTATTCATCAAGGATTTCTTAGTAACAGTAACCCGATCATGATCAGAGGAGCAGCTTCTGTTTCATCAGAAAATGCCCCTTTATATGTAGTTAACGGAATATTGACAAAAGCTTATGACTTCAAAAATTTAGATCCTAACAGAATTGAAAGTGTGAATGTCTTAAAAGGTAGCTCTGCTACAGCAATCTATGGAAGTAAGGCAGCAAATGGAGTAGTTGTGGTAACTACCAAAGATCTTTCAAGAAGGGAAAGAAAAAGAATGAAAAAACTTCAGGAAGAAATCAATAAGCAACAGCAGGTTTCGTCAGTAACTCAGAATGATGAAAGCTATGATGCCTTTGTTGAGAACCCTTTTGAACTCACACGAAGCCAGCCGTTGTCTACTTTTTCTATTGATGTTGATAATGCGTCTTATTCCAATGTAAGAAGAATGATCAATAACGGACAGAGAGTTGATAAAAATGCAGTAAGAATCGAAGAGATGGTTAATTATTTTAAATATGATTATCCACAACCTCAAAATGAAGATCCTTTTTCAATTAATACTGAATACAGTGAATCTCCATGGAATCCGAAGCATAAATTGCTTAAAATAGGACTTCAGGGGAAGAATATTCCAATGGATCGTCTGCCTGCCTCAAACCTTATTTTCCTTATTGATGTTTCAGGCTCAATGAATGCTGAAAATAAGTTACCCTTATTAAAGTCTTCTTTTAAAGTATTGTTGAATCAACTCAGACCTAAGGATAAAGTTGGAATTGTAGTGTACGCAGGAAGTGCAGGAATGGTTTTACCCCCAACTTCAGCAGCAGAAAAAGATAAAATTATAGAGGCATTGGATCATCTTCAGGCAGGAGGAAGTACAGCTGGTGGAGCGGGAATTGAATTAGCCTATAAATTGGCACAGGAAAACTTTGTGAAAGATGGTAATAATCGTGTCATTATAGCAACGGACGGAGATTTCAATGTAGGAATGTCTTCAACTTCAGATCTTCAAACATTGATTGAGGATAAAAGAAAATCAGGAGTCTTTTTAACATGTTTAGGTTTTGGAATGGGCAATTATAAAGACAATACCCTGGAAACCCTTGCAGATAAAGGAAATGGAAATTATGCTTATATTGATAATATGCAGGAGGCGAATAAGTTTCTGGGGAAAGAATTTGCAGGAAGTATGTACGCTATAGCCAAAGATGTCAAAATTCAGATTGAATTTAACCCTGAATATGTAAAATCATATCGTCTTATCGGTTATGAGAACAGAAAACTGAAAAATGAGGACTTTGTCAATGATAAAATAGATGCTGGGGAACTCGGAAGCGGACATATCGTTACAGCTTTATATGAAGTGATTCCTGCAGATGTACAATCAGATTTTGTTCCCAAAGACAACGATTTGAAATATACTCAAAATACCTCATCAAAAGAGTTTGGAGATGAACTGGCAACCATAAAGTTCAGATATAAAAAACCAGATGGAAATACCAGCCGTGAGATCAGTAAGATTATTAAAAACGATGGCAGCAGGATATCTTCAGCAAGTCCGGATTTTAAATTTGCTTCTTCCGTAGCTTGGTTCGGTTTGGTACTCAGAAATTCGGAACTGATTACGAGAAAAGATCTTTCTGATATTGAGAAACTGGCTAAAGAAGGGAAAAATAAAGATGAGGAAGGCTACCGTTCAGAATTTATTAGACTGATAGAGAGTTATAAAACAGTTCAAAAGTGATGTTAGGAAGAGAGATTTCTTCGGGAATTTCTCTTCTTTATGTAGAAAAAATCGGTTTATCAAATATTTATTGATCAGTTTAAATTTATTTTAATAATTTCCTCCCGAAATTTGAAAAAGATGAGAAAAATTGTAATAACCATGCTAGGGCTTGTTGCATTGACAAGCTGTAAAACTCAAAAAAACACTGAAACAGACAAAGGACCAAAGACTTACAGTTTCAGAAAAGATAAAGATCAGGATGGAATTCCTAATAAACTGGATAAATGCCCTGATATTGCCGGTCCGGTAGAAAACGAAGGCTGTCCGTGGGTAGAATCTGATGGAGACGGGGTTATTGATAAAGATGATGCGTGCCCTACGGTGGCAGGACCTCCCGAAAATAACGGCTGTCCATGGCCGGATACAGATGGTGACGGTATTCTGGATAAAGATGATGCCTGTCCTACAGTTCCGGGAATGCCAGAATATAACGGCTGTCCGAAACCAAAATCAGTTACTGCAATGGAAGTGGTGAGTTCCAGATCATTCCATGAATCAGGAAGGGTTTATAACAATCAGGTTGGGGACAAAAAAGAGGTTCAAAAGCCAGCAAAAACTGATGAAAATATTGATTATAATAATGAGGAATATGCCGGATTTGTGGAAAATGCATTTGAGCTGACCAGCCGCCAGCCTCTTTCTACTTTCTCTATTGATGTAGATAATGCTTCCTATTCCAATGTCCGAAGAATGATCGAATATGGAGGGAAGGTTGATAAAAATGCAGTGAGAGTCGAGGAGATGATCAATTATTTTAAATATGATTATCCACAGCCTGCAAACAATGATCCTTTTTCAATTAATACCGAATATGGCAACTCTCCATGGAATCCAAAGCATAAGCTGCTGAAAATAGGCCTTCAGGGAAAAAATATTCCGATGGATGGTCTGCCTGCATCCAATATTGTTTTTCTTATTGATGTTTCAGGTTCAATGAGTGCGGAAAACAAACTGCCATTGTTGAAGTCTTCTCTTAAAGTTTTGCTGAAACAGTTAAGACCAAAAGACAAAGTAGGAATTGTAGTGTACGCAGGTAGTGCAGGAGTGGTTTTACCCCCAACTTCAGCAGGAGAAAAAGAAAAAATTATTAAAGCGCTGGATAATCTTCAGGCAGGAGGAAGCACAGCCGGAGGAGCAGGAATTGAACTGGCCTATAAACTGGCGAAGGAAAATTTTATCAAAGGAGGAAACAACAGAGTGGTTTTGGCAACCGATGGTGACTTTAATGTGGGTGCTACTTCCAATACTGATATTGAAGCCTTAATTACAGAAAAAAGAAAAACAGGGATCTTCCTGACCTGTCTTGGTTATGGCATGGGTAATTATAAAGACAACACAATGGAAACTCTTGCAGATAAAGGAAACGGAAATTATGCCTATATTGATAATATGCAGGAGGCGAATAAGTTTTTAGGAAAAGAATTTGCAGGAAGCATGTATGCTATAGCCAAAGATGTGAAAATTCAGATTGAATTCAATCCTAAGTTTGTAAAATCTTACCGTTTAATAGGCTATGAAAACAGGAAGCTGAGAAATGAAGACTTTGTCAATGATAAAATTGATGCCGGAGAATTGGGAAGCGGACATACTGTTACTGCATTATATGAGATTATTCCTGCAAATGTAGATTCAGAATTCATTCCTAAAGAAACAAAATTAAAATACTCTGAAAAATCAGTTACAAAGAGATTCGGAGATGAGCTGGCCACTGTGAAATTCAGATATAAAAAGCCTGATGGTGATAAAAGTATACAGATCAGTAAAGTGATTAAAAAAGAAAATCCATCTGTCTCAATAAGTCCGGATTTTAAATTTGCTTCTTCAGTAGCCTGGTTCGGTTTGGTACTCAGAAATTCGGAACTGATTACAAAAAAAGATCTTTCTGATATTGAGAAACTGGCTAAAGAAGGGAAAAATAAAGATGAAGAAGGCTATCGTTCAGAATTTATTAGGCTGATAGAGAGTTATAAAGCAATTCAAAAATAATTCATGAAAAAGAAATTTCCCCGGAAGTTTCTTTTTTTTATATTTTTAAGCATACTAATCACCGATGAAAAAGAATTATCTGCTGTTGCTGCCGTTTACCATTACCTTATTACAGGCACAAGATTCACAATTATATTATTCTGGAAAATTTTTAACAACTAAAGATAAAGCACAGAACTTTTTAAAGGTTTCTAATAAAAACAGTGGGGTTTATGAACTGACTGATGAGGAAGGTTTTGCAATTATTGCTGCTAAACCTTATGATACCATTTCGTGGAACCAAGGCAAAAATACTCATGTTATTTCTACCTATGAGCTCAGGGAATTAAAAGCCATTCTGGAAAATCAGACTTCCAAAAAAAATGTAGAAAATATTTACAGTAAAGCCTATGACAGTCTCGTCTCAAAAGAAACAAAAGATGATTTCAGCATTGAAAAAACGAAGACCCGCTTAAGTAAAAGATCACATTCTTATTTTGATCAGATAAGAAGAGTAAAACAAAAGAATGACAGTATTTATATTGTAAAAAGACTCAATCAGAAAACATTACTTTTTAACGGAAGCTTTACCACATCCTTAGATATTAAAAACAGAAATGCTATTCCGGGAACTCAAAGTAACTATGTACAGGGAAGATCAGAAAAAGGAAATCTTGTCTGGAAAGGTCCTGAAACTAATGAAATGTTCAGTTTTGGACCAGATATTTCTAGCTTGGGGTTTGATGGCCTGGCTTATGAATATGATCAGAACGGAAGGCTGATCCCCTGGATTGATGGGCTTCAGCGTGCCAGAAAATATGATAACAGCCTTTTTAAAACAACAGTAGGATACAACAATCAGTTGAATGTAAATGCTTTTATAAAAGAAGGTTACAGTGAAAAAATCCGGTTGTCTCTGAATTTGGGTCAGCAGAAGAACCAGATGTATTTTATAGATCAGTTTGATATTGCCAATACCTTTAAAGCCAAACTGAATACAGAGCTAAGCGGATATTCCATTAATTTTGCTTTTAATTACGAAGAGGACAAAGCTACCAATACCAATAGAATAGGGTTGTTCAACAGAGTGTATCAGAATTCCCTGTTAACACCTGTTTCTTTTTCAAATAGCCAAAATACCCTTCTGAGTAACGGTTTACAGAGAAGTTACAGCAAAGATGCAGACAATCCTTCATTCCTTTTTGAACAGGATAGTAAATATCGCTATCAGAATAGGGATAGACTGTTTAGTTTTAATGTTATTAAAAATTGGGATGAATTCAAACTGAATGTCAGCCAGTCTTATGAAAGTAGCAACACTTGGAACAAAGATCAGTATAAACCTTCTACTTCTGGCTTCAGCAACGGATTACTCTATGAAAGGGTACAAAACAACAGTTTGTATCATTCCAATATATTGGGTTCCTATGCATTAGGAAACTATGATTTTAAAAATACGTTCAGCTTGAATTTTATCCTGAACGATAGAAAATCGGATGTTTATAACAGTCTGACCCATCAGCAATACCTTTATCAGAGAACTTCACAGGATCATATTTTTAATTACAATATGGATATCCGTGATTATGATTTTGAAGCAGGACTCAATCTTGGAAATTCTTTTTACATCTCCAACACCTCTCTGAAAAATAACTACTGGCTTCCCAAAGCTAATTTCTATGTGAGATTCAATAACATTTTCGATTGGTATAATTATAATTTTAAGTTACTGGGAAGTTACACACAGTTGAGTTTCGAGCCGGAAATTACAAGATCATACGCTTCCTATGCAACAACTTTACTTAACGCACAAAGCTACAATCAATACTTCCCTGTACAGGAAGTGGAAAGCTTCAGAGGTTTATCCAATATCAATACCAGAGAATGGAAAATGGGAGCCAGTCTTAACCTTGGTTATAATATAAGTGTGGAAGGAGAATATTTCAACAGAAAAAATACAGATGATGTATTTCCTGTTTTTGAAAATAATCAGCTGAAATTAAAGAATATAGCGGATCACACGTACAGTGGATATGAATTCAATTTTGCTTATGACCGTTTGCGTTTGGGGGACAACTTTTATAGTGTTCAGAAAGTGTCATTTTTCAAATATAAAGATCTCGTAGACAGGATAGCGCCAGGTTATCAGAATATTGCTGTTTCAGGATTTAAAGACATTTATAAAACACTGTCGGAAGGACAGGTTTTGGGAGCTGTTATGGGAAGCTACTTTGAAAAAAATGCTCAAGGGCAATTAATCATTGATGAGTCTGGATTTCCCAAAAAAGCAGACGGAATGAAAATAATCGCAGACCCTACACCGGATTTCGTAATGAAATTCACTCATAGTTTTGCTTATAAAAACTTTTCCTTAGATATCAATTGGGAATGGAAAAAAGGTGGGCAGCTCTGGAACGGAACACAGGCGGTTCTCGATTATTACGGACGTTCTTCTGAATCAGGAGATGACAGAAATATCAAAAATTATATTTTTCAGGGTGTGCAGGCCAATGGAACGGCAAACCAGATTCCGGTAGATTTCTACGACCCCAACCAGAACGTTCAGGAAAACCGCTGGTCCAGATATGGCTACCTTGGTGTGGCGGAAAATTATATTCAGAAGGCGGATTATATAAGAATCAGCAATATTTCACTGTCTTCCAGTTTTCCGGTCAACTATGGAAAGCAGAATATCAAGCTTACTTTTTATGTGAATAATCTAATGCTTTGGCAGGCCAATAAAGGAGCAGATCCCAATCAGAATTTTTATGATATGGATAACGGAAGAGGACTGGATTTTTTCAACCTTCCGTCTTTTAAAACATTCGGATGTATTGTTTCATTCAAATTTTAACCCATGAATTTCAAATTTATATCATCATATATCATCTCGCTGAGCTTAATATTGTCAACGGTTTTTCTAAAAGCACAGCAGCCATTTCAGGATTTTGAAAAAGAAAAGACCTACGTTCAGACCAATCATGTTTTTTACAAACCTGGCGAGGAAATGTATTTTAAAATATACGTTGTAAAAGGAAAAAACAACCTTCCGGCAGAAGACAGTAAAATTGTGAATTTTGAAATTATTGATCCCGCAGGAAGCGTTTTGAAAAAAATGAAATATGAAATTACCAACGGATACGCCCAGGGATATTTCTATTTTGATGAAGATATGAAAGGCGGAATCTATAAAATAAGAGCCTTTACCAACTGGATGCAGAATGAGGAGGGGGAAAATTCCTTTGAAAAAGAAATTACCCTCCAGAAAATAGTATCTCCAAGAATATTAATGAAACTGGATTTTCCTAAAAAAGGATACGGTCCGGGAGATGAGGTGGCAGCCGACTTTTCAATGAGAAGTCTGAGTAATCTTCCCATTCCTTTTTATGAAGCGGATTATACGGTAATGACCAATGGCGAAACCGTTTCAGAAGGGAAATTTATTACCAATAAAGAAGGTAAAAATCAATTGATTTTTAAACTCCCTGAAGTTTTGAAATCCTCTGATGGACTTTTGAATATTAAAGTGAATTTTGACGGATTTACAGAATCTATTTCAAGAAATATTCCAATTGTGCTGAATAATCTGGATGTGAAATTTTTACCTGAAGGAGGTACTTTTATCAACGGGATAGAACAAAATATGGCCTTTAAAATTCTGGATGAATTTGAAAAACCTGTAGACGCTGTTCTGGCTGTTTACAATCAGAATCATGAAATAATAAAAGAAATTTCAGCCTATAATTTCGGGATGGGAAGCTTTCATTTTACTGCTAAAAAAAGAGAAACCTATTATGCAAAAGTAGTAAAGCCTGAAAGTAATACCCAGACGTTCCATCTTCCGGTGGCAAAAGATGATGGTTTAGTTTTAAATATTCTGAATGAAAACAAAAAATTGACTTTTACCATCATTTCAACTCATCAAAAAATGATTACCCTGAAAGGAAATTTCCGCGGAAAAGAATTGTATACTAAAGATTTTCTAGTGAAAAAAGGCAGCAATTCATTGGAGATTGATGAAAAAGACTTCCCGATAGGAATCTGCAGATTTACTGTTTTGGAAAATAATATTCCTCTTGCAGAACGTATTGTTTTTACCAATAAAGAAAATCGGTTGAATATAAAGGTTAAGCCCGTAAAACAACATTACCTGCCGAGGGAAAAAGTAACACTGAACATCGAAACTACGGATGAAAATAACAAGCCTGTTCCTGCCAACCTTGGTCTGAGTGTGGTGGATGATAAACTATGGACATACGCTGATGACAAGCAGAATCATATCATTTCCTGGCTTCTGATGGACTCCGAGTTGAAAGGGAAAATTGAAAAACCACAGTTTTATTTCGATAAAAAAGAAGAAAAAGCAGATAAAAGCCTGGACCTTGTTATGCTGACAAACGGGTACAGATATTTCGAGCTTATCCCGGAAATCATTACAACGAATAAGTACAAATATCTTCCTGAAAAGAAAAATACAATTTACGGAGTAGTAGAAGATGAAAACAAAAGACCGGTGAAAGCAGATGTTTTCCTTTTAGATACAGATAATAAAAAAATCCTTAAACAGGCCGCTGCAGAAAATGGACGTTTTTATTTTTCAGACCTGAATGCAGACAATTCATATAAAATTATAGCCAGATCTTCTCAACCTAAGCATCAGGTGAAAATCAGGATCTTGTCTTATAATTTGGATATTAACCCTTTGGTGAAGCAAAAGCTTTCCAATATTGATGTAGAAGAAATCGTAAAAGAGGCTGAAAGAAAAGAAGAGAAAAAAACAGAAAACAGAAATAATACCCAAACATTAAACAAACCCGGCCGGTCAGCAAAAGATACTGTTCAGAATAAAAGGATTGAAGAAGTTGTTGTTTTAGGATACAATTTGAAAAAAGATAAAGCCGCGGTTACTTCTACAACAATAACGTCTTCGATTGAAATTCAGAATCCCAATGTAACTTCATTACTAAGCGGAAAAGTAGCAGGATTAACAATTATACCAGCGGGACAGTCGGCGGTCAGTGCACAGATAAGAATAAGAGGAGAAGCATCCATCACCAATAAGAATCCACTATTCATTGTAGACGGTACTCCCGTAGAAAACTTCAGCACCACTATAAATCCGAACGATATCAATAGTATTACCGTACTCAAAGATGCTGCTGCTACGGCTATTTATGGTAGCAGGGCTGCAAATGGAGTGGTAATCGTAAATTCATATAAAAACAACAATTCAAAAATCAGTTTTGATATTACTCCGAAATCTTATATTGCTGTTGAAGCAGTGCTACATGGAAGACTTATATCATATGCCGGATCAAGAGAATTTGCGTATCCGGAATATAAAACGACAAATACATCCTACCGTTTCGATTACAGAGAAGCACTTTACTGGAACCCTGTGTTGGAAACCGATAAAAACGGAAAAGCAAAAGTGGAATTTTATAATTCTGATGCCAACTCTACTTTTAGAATTATGACAGAAGGTATTGCTGCCTCAGGGCTTATAGGAAATGATGAAACTACCTATGCTGCACAAAGTCTCATCTCAATAGATGCTAAAATTCCACAATATCTGACAAGAACGGATCAGATGACAATTCCTGTTGTAATTAAAAACAATTCCTCGGAAATAAGGAAAATGACCATGAATGTTATTGTTCCTAACCGTGTAAAACTGATCCGTTCTGACAGCTTAATTACCCTGAAACCCTTGGAATCGGGAAGATTATTTGTTAAAATACAGACAGATGAGATTGTAGATTCCAACATTCAGTTTACCATAAGATCCGGAGATTTCAGGGAAACCATGATTCTTCCGTTTAAAGTAGAAGAGAAAGGATTCCCGCATAAATTTTCCATCATCAATAACAAAACGGAAGATATCAAAATCAATATTCCAGAGTATATCAACGGAAGCCTGTTTTCTTCATATTATGTATTTGAGAACACCGCCTTACAGATGTTTGCAGATATTGATCAGCTGAAGAGAGAGCCTTATGGCTGCTTTGAACAGCTTTCCTCAACCGTATATCCTAATATTTTTATTCTGGATTATTTAAAATCAGGTAAAAAAATAGATACTGCAACTGAGAATTTGGTGGTTAAAAATATGAAAAAAGGGTTTCAGAAAATGTTGAGTTATAAAAACAGAGACGGAGGTTTCGGATATTTCAGCAGCGAGGAATCTGATGTGGCGCTTTCTGCATTTGCCTTACTGGAATTTACGGATTTAAAAAAGTATGTTAACCCGGATGCAAAACTTATTCAGGGACTTTCCTCATTTATTTTATCCAAAAAGAATGCAAACGGATTATTTGAGGTAAGAAAACCTTATGAATCAAAAAAGGATTTTTCAGAATATTCCTGGTCAAGAAATATGTATGTGGTATATGCTTTATCCAAACTTGGTTTTAAGAATGAAATAGAAGATTCCTTTGCAATAATGATGAAAAGAGCTTTGGCTACAAAAGATTCTTATCAGCTGGCTTTGCTTGCCAATACTGCGGCTCATCTAGGAAAACAAAAGGAATATGATGATCTGATGAAGCTGCTGGACAAGCAGTATGAAATAAAGAATGTAAAATCTAAAATCACTTTTACAGGCTCATGGGGAAGATCTGCAGATGCGGAAACCCTTTCGTTATATATCATGGCACTTCAGAAAGAGGAGAAACTGAATCAGTTAAAAATCGCAGAAGCTGCAGATCAGCTTATTAATTTCAATGGATATTATGGGTTCGGTTCTACTCAGGCAACAACATTGGCAATACAGGCATTGTCTGAGTTTTTCTCTAAAAATGAAAAGCTTTACGGGAATGAAAGGCCGGTTATCACCATCAATAAAGCAAATACTTATCCAAATATCAGTCTTTCATCAGCATACAAGGCCGGAGAAAATAAGATCAATATTCATTATCCAGCTAAAAATGGGTTACCTTATAAATTAGAATATCAGTATTATACCCTTCAGGCTCCGGAAAGCAAAGATATTCCTGTTACGATGGAAACAAAGCTGAAATCTGCAGTGTCCAGAGTAGGAGAGACCAACAGAATGGCAGTGACCGTTAAAAACAAAATTAACGGACAGCTTCCAATGACCATTGCGAAAATCGGTATTCCTGCAGGCTTGACTTTACAAAATGCTTTGCTAAAAGACCTGATTGATAAAAAGCAAATTTCCTACTATGAAATCTTTGACAATTATCTGGTACTTTATTGGGAACATTTTAATGCAGAAGAAACAAAAACAATTAATCTGGATCTCAAAGTAGAGTTTGCAGGTACTTATACCGGAAAATCCAGCAATGTTTATCTCTATTATATGCCGGAAGCAAAACACTGGAATCAGGGAATAACGGCCAGTATTGAACCCTAACTTTAATTTTTTAAACTTCAAAACAGACATTCTCAGGGATGTCTGTTTTGAAGTTTAAAATTAATTTTCAAAAATTATTGAAAATTCAAAAAATATAATTACATTTGTTACAGAAATCTAAAAGGAAAACAAAATGCAACTTTCAGAAGCAAAAGAAAAATACATTCAGACCTGGGGAACCTTTGCTACCAATTGGGGGATCAACCGTACGATGGCGCAGGTGCATGCACTGCTTTTGGCAAGTGGCAAACCTCTTTCTACTGATGAGGTAATGGAACAGCTGGAGATTTCAAGAGGAAATGCCAATATGAATCTTCGTGCTCTGATAGACTGGGGAATCGTGAAAAAAGAATTTGTGAAAGGCGACCGTAAAGAATATTTCGTTGCAGAAAAAGATGTATGGTACCTTTTCAAACAAATTACTAAAGAACGTAGAAAAAGAGAAATAGAACCTGTAATTTCTTTTCTTGAAGAATTAAAAAATATTGAGGATAAGGATTCAGAAGAAGCTCAGGAATTTATCAAGCTGATGAATGACTTCAGTTCTGTCACCGGAAAGATCAACAATATTATGGATCTGGCGATCAAAAGCGATGATCATTGGCTGGTAGGAAAGATTACCAATCTGTTGAAATAGAAAAAGAAAGAGGATGCAAATCCTTTTTTATTTCAAGTTAACTTTCAAATATTACTGAAAATATAAAATTAATAATAATTATGAAAAATTTAATCATTCATTTGTTCCTGATTATTTATTTCAGAAGAAAAGGATCACTTTAAAACCATTGCTGCCATGAAAACATTTGCAAAATATGATTATTACATTCAGTTGTTCTTTATAATAATTGGGCCTCAGGCTTTTATATTTGGAAGTTCGTGGGGATTTATTCTGTTTTATTTTATAGTAGGAATTCCTCAATTGATAAGCTTCCTGATCAAACTGTTTTTTAAAACAAAAAAGTCACCATTGTATATCGCGTATGGAATTGTAATAGTACCGGTCTGGATTATTGTAACCATTTTATTTACAGAGAAACACATCAATGATTTTTTCGGATATGTTTTAATGGCCGCTCTTTTATATAGCCCTGTGATGGCAGCGGCATATGTTTATGACTGCTACACTACTTATGAACCTTATAAATCACAATTATGAAAACGCTCAAAAACCACACATTAATCTACGACAACGAATGTCCGATGTGTAATCTTTACTCCAAAGGTTTTACCAAATGCGGAATGCTGGATGAAGATGGAAGAGAAGCATTTACGGAAATTTCAGTGAGAAATAAAATCTTAATAGACTTTAACCGGGCGAAAAATGAAATTGCTTTGGTAGATCACAATAAAAATGAAGTCGTTTACGGATTAGACAGTCTGCTTCTCATTATTGGAAACTCTTTTCCATTGTTGGAAAAAACCGCTCGAATAAGACCTCTCTATTGGTTTTTTCAAAAGTTGTATTCCTTCATTTCTTATAATAGGAAACAGATTATTCCTTCCTCAAAAGACTATACAGAGCAATCTTGTGTTCCGGATTTTAACCTGAAATACAGAATAGCATACATCAGTTTTGTTGTTATTTTTTCAGCATATATCCTAAGTGAATTTTCCGTAAAGCTGGGTTTTAATTTAGACAGGAATTTTCTGAGAGAATTTGCCGTTTGTCTTGGTCAGATCGTTTGGCAGACTCTCTTTTTAAAAACTTATCTCAAAGGTAAAATCTGGGATTATCTCGGAAATATGATGACTGTTTCCTTAATCGGGACTTTACTGTTAATTCCTGCGCTGATGACCGATTTTCGCCCTGTCTTTTATCTGATATACTTTGGAATGGTAGTATTGATCATGTTTCTGGAACATATAAGAAGATGTCGAATACTAAAATTAAATTTTCTACCTACCATTTCCTGGATGGTATTCAGGCTCAAAGCGCTGGCCATTATTATTCTGACAACCATTTAAATTACAATTTGTATACTCTTAAAACCTCTGAAAATGTCAACAATCTATTTAAATACAATAATCAAAGCAGACATTCACTATGTTTTTGATCTGGCAAGAGATATTGATCTGCACCAGCAATCAACCTCAACATCTCATGAAACAGCAATTGCCGGACGTACTTCAGGGTTGATTGAAGAAAACGAGACGGTAACCTGGCGGGCCAAACATCTGGGAGTTTATCAGACCCTCACCACAAAGATTGTCAGTATGGAAAAACCGGTCCAGTTTATTGATGTGATGCAGAAAGGAGCCTTCAAATCTATGCGGCACAGGCATACCTTTAAATCTGTAAACGGGAAAACACTGATGACCGATGTTTTTGAATTTGAATCTCCGCTGGGCATCATAGGAAAATTGTTCAATGCTATTTTTCTTACAGGATATCTCAAAAGTTTTCTGCTCAAAAGAAATGAAATGATCAAAACCATTGCAGAATCTTCTACCCGTGATGGAATAGCCATTTTTTAACCTGAAAAACACATTATTATGAAATACAAACCTCTGTTAAATCTGTAGTTGAACCTTAAACATTGAACTCAAAACCTTAAACCTTAAATTGTAAAACAATGAAAATAATCATAGCCGGAGGAACCGGATTTCTCGGCGAAAACTTAGAAAAATATTTTACAGAAAAAGGAGATCAGGTCTATATCCTGACCCGTAATCCTAAACGTAAAAACGAAATCTATTGGGATGCCCAAACATTAGGTGAATGGAAAAACAGTTTGGAAAAAGCAGACGTGCTGATCAACCTTACAGGAAAATCTGTGGACTGCCGGTATCACGAGAAAAATAAACAGGAAATATATTCTTCAAGAATTAACAGTACAAAAATATTGCAGAAAGCTGTAAATCAGTGTTCTGAAAAACCAAAAATTTGGCTGAATGCAAGTTCTGCAACCATTTACGTTCATTCTGAACAGCATCTGAATACAGAAGAAAACGGAATTATCGGAGATGATTTTTCTATGAATATCTGCAAAAGCTGGGAGAAAGAATTTTTTGCAGTCAAAGATAAAGGAATACGGAAAGTTGCCCTTCGCACATCCATTGTTCTGGGAAATAATGGCGGAGCGTTTCCTAAACTGAAAATGGTTACAAAGCTGGGTTTAGGAGGAAAACAGGGACGGGGAAACCAAATGGTAAGCTGGCTTCATATTGATGATTTTTGTAAAGCAATTGACTGGATTATTCAGCATGAAAATATTTCAGGAGCAATCAATATAACTGCTCCGGCTCCGCTTTCCAATGATAATATGATGAAAAAGCTAAGAAAAGAATTGAAAGTCCCTTTCGGGCTCAATGCTCCGGTCTGGCAGTTGGAAATTGCTTCTATTTTCCTGAAAACAGAAACCGAATTACTTTTAAAAAGCCGTAATGTGTACCCTGAAAGATTAATAAAAAGCGGATTTGAGTTTTCATTTCCAGGTTTTGATGAAGCCATTCTTAATCTCTTGGAATCCTAATGTTTGCGGATTTCACAAAGGATAATTAAATTAGCGGAAAACTATTCCATATGTTGGTTATCCCCAAAATAAAACCCTTTTTTCTTTCATCCTTTTTAATAAGTTCAGTAGTATTTTCACAGGCCCATAATGTGTCTGACGGATATCAGAAACCCACAGACCCTCTTGTGGTTCAGAATCTGGACCAATGGCAGGATATGAAATTCGGATTGTTTATGCATTGGGGTACCTACAGCCAATGGGGAATTGTTGAAAGCTGGAGCTTATGCCCGGAAGACGAATCATGGACCCAGAGAAAACCTGAGCATGGGAAATCTTATGACGAATATGTAAAGAATTATGAAAATCTTCAGACCACTTTCAATCCCACTCAGTTTAATCCACAAAAATGGGCGGATGCAGTAAAAAAAGCCGGGATGAAGTATGTGGTTTTTACAACTAAACATCACGACGGCTTTGCAATGTTTGATACCCAACAGTCTGATTATAAGATAACCTCTTCTAAAACTCCCTTTTCAAAAAATCAAAAAGCAGATGTCACAAAAGAAATCTTCAACACCTTCAGAAAAGAAGGATTCAAAATTGGAGCTTATTTTTCAAAACCTGACTGGCATTCTGATGATTACTGGTGGTCCTACTTCCCCCCAAAAGACAGGAATGTGAATTATGACCCTAAGAAATATCCGGAGAGATGGGAAAATTTTAAAAAATTCACTTTTAATCAGCTGAACGAGATTACTTCCAAGTATGGTAAAATTGATATTCTCTGGCTGGATGGAGGCTGGGTACGTCCTTTCCATACAATAGACCCGAAAGTTGAATGGCAGCGAACCATCAAAGTAGAGCAGGATATTGATATGGATAAAATAGGAACAATGGCCAGGAAAAATCAACCGGGAATTATTATTGTAGACCGTACCGTTCCCGGGAAGTGGGAAAATTATGTTACCCCGGAGCAGGCGGTTCCTGAACATGCTCTTACCATCCCTTGGGAAAGCTGTATCACAATGGGAGATT
Organism: Chryseobacterium indologenes; assembly: GCF_018362995.1. Taxonomy (NCBI): domain Bacteria; kingdom Pseudomonadati; phylum Bacteroidota; class Flavobacteriia; order Flavobacteriales; family Weeksellaceae; genus Chryseobacterium; species Chryseobacterium indologenes. The sequence continues at coordinate 1,797,120 of NZ_CP074372.1, read as the reverse complement.
CCTTTTCTTATGTTCCCAATGACAACTATAAAACTTCCCAAAAGATTATTGAAACCCTGGTGAAAATCATTTCAAGAGGTGGAAATTACCTGATGAATATCGCTCCCGGGCCTAACGGAGATTACGATGCCGTTGTCTATGAAAGATTACAGCAAATTTCCGGCTGGATGGACAAAAATCAGGCAGCTGTTTTTGCTACAAGAATTATTGCTCCCTATCACGAAGGGAACTACTATTATACCCAAAGTAAGGACCATCAGACTGTAAATGTATTCCATCTTGATGAGCAGGCAGAATATAAGGCTCCAGAAGTACTTACCTTTTCCATCCCGGAAAATTTTAAGCCGAAATCCTTGAAAATATTAGGTCTTTCATCAAAAATTCAATGGAAAAAAACAGGAAATTCAATTGAAATTAATTTACCCAAAGAAAGAGATCAGTTAAAATATTCAACTGTAATTCAAATAATTAAATAGTTGAATTTGTGACTTATTTTTATATTAAAGTGACATAGGAAATCGGAGCGTTAAGAAAATAAAGTCTGTGAACGTTAAGAAAATTCTAGTGTTTGAGTGCGACACAATTGTTGAACGGGAAAACTAACATTAAATTCGCACGAGTTTTAGAATTTTTAGAGAACAGATTGTATTTTTAGCGGAGAGTTCCAAGTCTTGAACTTTTGGTTCTTTTGCTTCAAGGTAAAAGAACAAATTTAAAACTAAATTATTCTTCAGATGTGTTTTAAACCTCGATTTAAAATTATAGGAATTTTCTTATTGAGCTCAGTATTTATCTCTGCTCAAAAACCTTTATATAAAGACCCCAAACAACCCATTGAAACCAGAGTTCAGGATCTGTTGAAGAGAATGACTCCTGAGGAAAAATTCTGGCAGTGTTTTATGATTCCCGGAGATCTGGATCACGTTCCGAAAGGACAGTATTCTCATGGGATTTTTGGATTACAGGTAAGCGCAGGAAACCAGGGAGGCGGTGCCGCAGGGCAGTTACTGAAGTACAATGCCAATGAAGATGCTGAAAGACTGATTAAAAAAATCAATGCCATTCAGAAATACTTCGTTGAAGAATCAAGATTAGGAATTCCCATTATTCCTTTTGATGAAGCTCTGCACGGATTGGTGAGGGAAGGCGCTACGGCTTTTCCGCAGGGCATAGGTTTAGCAGCCACTTTCAACCCGGAATTGATGAATAAAGTTTCAACAGCAATTGCAAAAGAATCAAAATTGAGAGGAATCCGCCAGATTCTGACACCTGTAGTAAACCTTGCGAGTGATGTGAGATGGGGCAGGACAGAAGAAACTTACGGCGAAGATCCCTTTCTGACCTCTGTAATGGGAGTCAGTTTTGTCAGTTCATTTGAGAAGATGGGAATCATCACCACTCCCAAACACTTTCTGGCCAATGTAGGAGAAGGTGGAAGAGATTCATATCCTATTCATTGGAGTAAAAGATATCTTGAGGAAACACATTTGATCCCTTTTTATAATGCCTTTACAAAAGGAAAAAGCCGTTCAGTGATGACTTCCTATAACCTGCTTGACGGAAGACCTTCAACCGCTAATCATTGGTTACTGACAGAAAAATTAAAAAATGACTGGGATTTCAAGGGTTTTGTCATCAGTGATGCAAGTGCGGTAGGAGGAGCCAATGTGCTTCATTTTACGGCAAAAGATTATGACGATGCTTCTGCACAGGCAATTAATGCAGGGTTGGATGTGATTTTTCAGACAGAATATAAACATTATGAACTCTTTATTCCTCCCTTTTTGGATGGAAGAATCTCAAAAGAAAGAATTGATGATGCCGTTTCAAGGGTGTTGAGAGCGAAATTTGAGCTTGGATTATTTGAAAACCCTTACGTTTCACTCAAAGAAATTGAAGAATTAAAAAAGCTGAATCATAAGCCACTGGCAGAAAAAACCGCTGCAGAATCTTTCGTTTTGCTTCAGAATAATAATCAGACGCTTCCCGTTCCCGGAAATATTAAAAAAATTCTGGTAGTAGGAACAGATGCTGCTGATGCCAGATTAGGCGGTTATTCAGGCCCCGGAAACAAAAAAGTAAATATTATTGACGGAATTAAAAATTATATCAGAGATAAAAATATTGAAGTTGTTTATTCAAAAGGAATTGATTGGAATGTAAAGGATTTTACCACAGTTTCCAATGAATATTTATCCTCTGAAAACAAAAATGGATTAAAAGGAACCTACTTCTCTAATACCAATTTAAAAGGAAATCCGGCTTTCGAAAAACAGGATGAACAAATCAATTTTAAATGGACTTTGTATTCACCCGATCCTCTAAAACTTCAGCCGGATCAATACAGTATCCGCTGGACAGGAAAAGTGGAAGCTCCTGATTCAGGGAAGTACCAGCTAGGATTGCGGGGAAATGATGGTTTCAGATTATACCTTGACGGAAAATTAGCCATTGACCAATGGGAAAAACTAAGTTACTCCACCAAAACAATTGATATAGATTTTGTAAAAGGGAAAAAATACGATATTACCATTGAGTTTCATGAAAACCGGGGCGAAGCCAATCTTGAACTGATCTGGAACTACGGACTTCAGCATTACGGAAAAGACTATCAGGATGCTTTAAATCTTGCTCAGAATGCAGACTATATTATTGTTGCCGCCGGGATTCATGAAGGCGAATTTCAGGACCGTTCTTCATTAAGTTTGCCAGGAAATCAGGAAGCATTTATTCAGGAAGTTTCAAAATTGAAAAAACCGGTAACAGTAGTTTTGGTAGGTGGATCCGCTATAAAAACAACCTCATGGAAAGATAAAGTAGGAGCCATTTTAGACGTTTGGTATCCGGGAGAAGAAGGAGGAAATGCCATAGCAAAAATACTTTTCGGGGCTGAAAATCCGTCTGGAAAACTACCCATAACCTTTCCGGTTGAAGAAGGCCAGCTGCCTTTGACGTATAATCATCATCCAACAGGAAGAGGAAATGATTATCATGATCTGAGTGGTGAACCATTGTATCCGTTTGGATTTGGTTTAAGTTATACCACCTTTGAAATCTCAGGTTTACAGCTGAATAAAACCAAATATTCAGAAAATGAAACTATTATGGCTACAGTCAATGTGAAAAATACAGGATCGAAAGCAGGAAGTGAAGTCATTCAGCTATATGTAAAAGACTTATTGGCAACCGTTTCAAGACCGGTTATTGAGCTCAAAGGATTTCAGAAAGTAGAATTGCAGCCCGGAGAATCAAAATCTGTCACCATTGAAGTTCCCATACAACAACTACAGTTTCTGAACGAAAAAATGGAATGGGCTGTAGAAAAAGGAACCTACAGAATTATGGTCGGTAATTCATCCAAAAACCTTCCTTTAAAACAAAATATTGAGGTTTTATAAAACAAAAAAGAGCAGAAATTTCTGCTCTTTTTTATTATATTTTTTTGAAGATATCTAGTATTTTCTGGCTAATAAAACGTTCAATAAAAATGTTCCTGCCCAGTTACTATTATTGGTACTGACGCCATTTGTACCGATAAAGTCTACACGGGCTACAGATACAGTAAGACGCGTTCTTCCTGCGGTACCATTATTGGCAAGGCTTACAAAAGATGCTGTAAATACATCCGGGAAACTTGAGTTATTTCCTGCAGTAAGAATAGGATACATATTGGTGACATTGAAAGGAGTACCCTGATATTCATAAACAAGTGTCATTCTGCTTGTATTGGAATAGGCAGCAGTATGAGCCCTGTCCACAGATGTTTTACTCACGATCCACCATCTGTCAGTCGCAGAACCTGAATCATAACCTGCATTACCGTGATTGGTCCAGTCGGCAACAGCTGCTGTTCCAAGTGCATGAGGAGGAATAAAAAACTGTGTACCATAAATCTCCACATTGCTCGGCTTAGGAAGAACTGTAAAAGACAAATCCCATGTTCCGCCAGTTGTATTACTGTTGTTCACCACTTCAGCATATGCTCCGATAGGAATCACAAAAGAAGCAACGGGGGCATTATCAATTCTTAATGTGTTACCACTGGAAGCCTGGAGTGTGATATTATTCGGCGAAATATTTTTAATCTTATAAATTCTACCCGTAAAACTTGTTGTTCCCGTTCCGATGACCGGAAGGGTAAATGTCGCATCAGCTGTTCCATTATAAGTAATATAATGGTCGGTAGTCTGTATATTATAAGTTGTGGCTGTGACTTCGCTATAGCCAGCCCTTAAGGAACCGTTTACGGCAAGGGTACTGTTAGGAGTTGTGGTGTTAATACCTACTTGTGCAGTTAAGGGAAGGGCTCCAAATAAAAGGATCAAAATGTATTTTTTCATGTGTTGGGAAATTTGGTTTCCATCAAATATAGAAAAAAAATAACTAAAAGTTAAATAAAACTTAATAAATTTATGTTATTAAGTAAATCGTTTATCTAATAATGCGTTAACTTTTGAAAAATATTAAACCAACCTACAGGGAACTTCCAAATCTTCGGTAAGATAATAGCTGCAGCAAAGACGGTGGTAGCCATCTGCAATAATCAGTTCATGTTCACTTCTTACAAGCAGTATAGGTGAAAGTTTTTTATTTTTTTCTACTTTTTTCAGGTTTTCTTTTACATGAATATTGGTTTCAGGAAGCAGGGCAAGCTTGCTGGCTCTTAAAATATCTTTTGATTTTTTTGTAATTGTAGGGGCTGCCTTTAATTTTTCAACCATTTTTCTGGCTTTATCAGGTTCAAAAAGCAGTTCCAGATAATCCTGTGCTGCAGGAAAATCGTGGACTTCAGGTTCTTTCATCCAGATACTGTCTTTGGTCAGATTACCCTTTTTTACAGACATTTTCATAAGTGTTTATTAAAATATAAATGTATGAAAAATAGATCGTTATTAGCAACCATTATTTCAAATAAGCCCATAGTTTGCTATATGGATTTTACTTTCCAAAAAAAATATTGGTATGATATATGCAAGATTTATCATGAACCGAAATGAATTTAATTAAGATTAAATAATTGATTGAAATCATTCAAAAATATGAACATTATGAAAAAGTTTTTAATTTCAACACTATTAGTATTAGGTTTATCTATGAATGTTTCAGCCCAGAAACGTCCGCCAGCTCCTCCGCATCCATCAAAAACGGAATTGGTGAATATTAAAATGCAAGAGCTTACCAAAAAATACAATACTGAGAAAAAACTCATCCTTAATCACCCTCTTGCCACTAAACAGATGAAGAGAGATCAGATGAAGGCTTTAAATAGAAGATTTGAGGCTGAAAAACGATTGCTTAGAGAAGCGAGATAACTCTTAACTTTTGCAGTTATTAAAATTGAAAAAGCTGTTTTTTATATTTTGAATTTTAATATATTTTCAATATTAAATAAAATTTATTGAAAGAGAATACGTTTTGTGTTCTCTTTCTTTGTTTAAAATTAAATAAAATAGCCTCATTGATGCATTTTAAGATCAGTTTTCAGAAACATAAAACATCCAATATTTTTCCTTAAATTCGCATAAAAATTTTTAAAGTAATGAATTACGATATTATTGTCATTGGAAGTGGTCCTGGTGGATATGTTACTGCGATCAGAGCAGCGCAATTAGGTTTCAAAACCGCAATTATCGAGAAAGAAAATTTAGGAGGAATCTGCCTTAACTGGGGATGTATTCCAACTAAAGCTTTATTGAAATCTGCTCAGGTTTTTCATTATATCAACCATGCTGAAGATTATGGTTTGAATAAAGTGGAGGCTAGTTTTGAATTCCCGAATGTAATTCAGAGAAGCCGTGGTGTTGCCAGCAAAATGAGCAAAGGAATCGAATTCTTGATGAAAAAGAATAAGATTGACGTAATTCTTGGTACTGCAAAAGTACAGAAAGGTAAAAAAGTTTCTGTAACAGATAAAGAAGGAAAAGTAACTGAATATACAGGTACTCATATCATTATCGCTACAGGAGCTCGTTCAAGAGAATTACCAAACTTACCGCAAGATGGTAAAAAAGTAATCGGATACAGACAGGCATTATCTCTTCCTGAGCAGCCGAAATCTATGATTGTTGTAGGTTCCGGAGCTATCGGGGTAGAATTTGCTGACTTCTATAACACAATGGGAACTAAAGTAACTGTTGTTGAATTTATGCCAAACATCGTTCCTGTAGAAGACGAAGAAATCTCTAAACACTTAGAGAAATCTCTGAAGAAAACAGGAATAGAGATTATGACAAACGCTTCTGTAGAAAGTGTTGATACAAGCGGTGAAGGAGTAAAAGCTACTGTGAAAACGGCTAACGGAAACATCACTCTGGAAGCTGATATCTTATTATCTGCTGTAGGTATTGCTGCTAATATCGAAAACATCGGTTTAGAAGAAGTAGGAATACAGACGGATAAAGGAAGAGTATTGGTAAACGAATGGTACGAAACTTCAGTACCTGGTTACTATGCAATCGGAGATATCATCCCAACTCAGGCTTTGGCTCACGTTGCTTCTGCAGAAGGAATCACTTGTGTTGAGAAAATCAAAGGAATGCACGTTGAAAAAATCGACTATGGCAATATCCCCGGATGTACTTACTGTCACCCTGAAGTAGCTTCTGTAGGTCTTACTGAAAAGCAGGCTAAAGAAAAAGGATACGAAATCAAAGTTGGTAAATTCCCTCTTTCTGCAAGTGGTAAAGCTACTGCAAACGGAAACACAGACGGATTTATCAAAGTGATCTTCGATGCTAAATATGGTGAGTGGTTAGGGTGCCACATGATTGGTGAAGGAGTAACGGATATGGTGGCTGAAGCTGTTGTAGCAAGAAAACTTGAAACTACAGGTCACGAGATCATCAAATCTATCCACCCGCACCCGACAGTTTCTGAAGCTATTATGGAAGCTGCTGCTGCTGCTTACGGTGAAGTTATTCACATTTAATCTGAAAAGATATAGAAATCTATATAAAAAGCCCGGACTTCTCCGGCTTTTTTCGTTGATACTAATCTGAAATATAGTAAACCAAACCTAACAGGTTTCAAAAACCTGTTAGGTTTATTGCTTATTATCCGTTTTTCTTAAAAGGTTTCTGATGAAATTTTAGCTTGATACAATAGATTTTCTTAAAATAATTTTAAAATCAGCATATTTATAAAAATTAACTCAATTATTCCAAGTCGATTCCTTACATTTATTCTATGAATTTTGAGAGAGTAGGACTTGTTTTATCAGGCGGCGGTACCAAAGGAATCGCTCATGCAGGAGTATTAAAATTCTTACAGGAAAAAGGGATTGAAGTAGATATCCTTTCCTGCTGCAGCGCAGGGTCTATTGTAGGATGTCTTCATGCCATCGGGAAAACGCCCGGAGAAATCCTGGATTTTTTCAATTCTGTGTATTTTTTCAACTGGAAACATTTTACATTCAATCAGCCGGGGCTTGTTTCTTCAGTGATTTTCAGGAACTATCTGAAGCCTATCTTCCATGACATGAAATTGGGTGATCTTGATATTGAAGTGAAAATTGTGGCCACAGAACTGGTTTCCGGGACTCAGAAGATTTTCGATAAAGACTTTGAGATTGTGGATGCCATCATTGCCTCATGTTCCATTCCAGGAATTACAACTCCTTATATCATTGGTGAAGAAATGTATTGTGATGGAGGTGTGCTGAACAACTTTCCGGCAGATATCATCAGAGACGATTGTGATAAGCTGATCGGAGTATTTGTATCTCCGCCCAATGAAGCTAAAATTAAAGATCTGAACTCCATTAAAGCAATTGTTTCCCGTTCTTACGATTTACTTTCCTATAGAATTGAAAAAGTAAAATTTGAGTACTGCGACTGGTTCATTTCCTCCCAGAAACTATCTTCTTACGGCACTTTTGAGCGAAGAAAAGACAGACTGGAAGAGATTTTTAATATCGGGTATAAAGCTGCTAAAGAAAGTTATGAAGGCAGTGGTTTTTTTGAAGAATTAAAACAGTCCGGAACATAAAAAATCCCGCATCAATGCAGGATTTTTATTTTATATTAAAGAAACTCTAAGTCTTTAATGAAATTTATATACAGACTATAAAACTTCCAGCTTAGTTTTTGACTACATATCCGTCCTGACGTACAATTTCATTGTCGTTGGCATCATTTACCACCAGTGTATAAGGAGCTTTTTTCGGAGAATCGGTAAGGTAATTTCTCCAGACCTGATAGCTATGTCCTTCATTGTTGAAGGAGATATAATAATTTCCTCCGGTACCGTCAGGAATCATTTCTCCATCACTGATGATCATACTGGGTTTAGCCGTGATCTTTGCATTGGCATTCCATGACTGGTAAAGATACTTACCGTTTGGCTGTTTGTCGATTCTGATCTTGAACTTTTTAGTCTTAATAATGACTGTTTTAGGTACCTGTTGAAGAGCAGATGAAGTTACAGAAATATCTGTTTTCGGAGTCGGAACTTCTTTGGCATAAGCGAAAGAAAACTGCGCTAAGCAGAAAGTCCCTAATAAAAGTTTTTTAATCATTTTCTTATATTTTGTAGTGTATGTTAAGCCTCATCAAATTTAGAGCCATTTTTCAATGTTTCAGAAGAACTCAGGAAGCTTCAAAAGAGATTTTCAGGTTTATGAAGGTTTGTTATGTGAAATAATAATATTGATTTTCAGTTAATTATAAATTTGTTTGAAAAAAAATGCCGGTTTTTGAAACAACTGAATACTTTTCTTCTGTACATTTGTACCATCAAAGGATCTCGTTCCTTTATTATCAAAATGAAACTAATTAACTTTAAGTTTTTTCTATTAAAAGTATCAGAAATCATCTTCACGATTTTTAATACTTCTCCTCCTGTAATTTCTTAATTTTTTCGAAAGAATTATCACATAATTCGTACTCTGTTTTTTCATATACCGAAGAAATAGAACACAATCCCTGTTTTCAAATATAATCAAAAACAAAAAACAAAACTATGGAATTAGCTTTTCATGGCTGGATGATTCCGGCTGTAATTGCACTGTTGTGCGTACTTTTTTATAAATTCATTTTAAGAATTTTCTTTGGATTAATCATTGTCCCTCAGGACAAAATAGGTTTGGTAACCAAAAAATTCGTGTTGGTGGGTAAGCAGGAACTTCCGGAAGGAAGGATTATTGCAACCAATGGAGAAGCGGGTTTTCAGGCTCAGACATTAGCTCCGGGTGTATATTTCAGAAAATGGATCTGGCAGTATTCTATCGATTTTCAATCTTTTACAGTGATTTCGACCGGAAAAATTGGATTATTGCTGGCAAAAGATGGTGCAGAATTAGAAACCGGAAGAATCTTAGGAAGAAAAGTGGAGTGTGATTCTTTTCAGGATGCTGAAGCTTTTTTGAAAAACGGAGGAAGGAAAGGCCGTCAGACCGCGATTATTGCGCCGGGATCCTATAGAATCAATACGTTGTTATTTGAAATAGAATTAACGGATATGACTCAGATTCCTGATAATGCAGTAGGTATTATCACAACTATGGAAGGAGACCCTTTAGCTGAAGGTCAGATTGCGGGTAAGATTATCAATGATCATAATAAGTTCCAGGATGTAGATACTTTTTTAAATAACGGAGGATTTAAAGGTCTTCAGGAACAGGTAATCCTGGCGGGTTCTTATTTTCTGAATCCATGGTTTACAAAAGTTGAAATGGTGAAAATGACGGAAATTCCTATTGGCCATGTGGGAGTCATTATTAGCTACGTGGGAGAAGAAGGACAGGATTTGAGCGGGATTGATTTCAAACATGGAAATATTGTTGAGAAAAGTCATAAAGGAGTTTGGGCAGAACCCATTGGGCCCGGAAAATACCCCATCAATCCTTATATTATGAAGGTTGAACTTGTTCCTACTACCAATTTGGTTCTGAACTGGGCGTATGAAAGAAGTGAATCCCACCAGCTGGATAAAAATCTTTCAACAATTACGGTACGAAGTAAAGACGGTTTCCCATTCAATCTTGATGTTTCTCAAATCATTCATATTCCTACCTATGAAGCTCCGAAAGTGATAGCCCGTTTTGGAAATATGATCAATCTTGTAAGCCAGGTTTTGGAACCAACCATTGGAAATTATTTCAGAAATTCAGCGCAGGATAGTGATGTGATTGCCTTCCTGGGGACCCGAAAAGAAAGACAGCAGTCTGCAAAAGACCATATCAGCAGTGTTTTGGAACAATATAATGTAAATGCTGTGGACACTCTGATTGGAGCGATTGTTCCTCCGGAAAGTCTGATGAAAACCTTAACGGATAGAAAATTGGCGGAAGAACAGAAAATTACGTATGAAACTGAAATGCTGGCTCAGGAAACACGTCAGGCTTTAGAAAAAGAAACGGCTGTTGCTGATATGCAGAAAGAAATTGTAAAAGCAGATCAGGGTGTTTTGATTGCGGAAAGAATAGCTGATGCATCAGTAAAAAAAGCAACCGGAGATGCCAATTCCGTAAGATTACAGGCAAATGCGGAAGGAGACAGACTGAAACTGTTAGCAACCGGTGAAGCAGAAAAAACAAGACTTCTTGCCAAAGCTGAAGCAGAAAAGATAGAATTGCTGGCAAAAGCAAATGCGGAACAAATTTCACTAACAGGTAATGCTGAAGCAGAAAAAATTCTGGCCATTGGTAAATCTAATGCAGAATCTTACAAGCTATCGGTAGAAGCAATGGGCGGAAATAATTTTACTCAATTGAAAATTATGGAAAATATAGCCAGCCAGAATGTAAGAATAATGCCTGAGGTATTAATTGGCGGTAACGGAGATTCAGCGAATGGCGGAATCAGCGGACTTCTGGGACTTCAGCTGTTGGAACAGGTGCAAAAGAAAAATGCTGAAACGGTTACTGTGATTGAAGAGAAACCTGATAATAATTCTTGACTTTAGCATAAGGAATAATTAAACTAAAAAAATCGCCCGAAAATTTTTCCGGGCGATTTCATATTTTTTATACCGTGTAACTTGCAAACGCCTCTTCCAGGCTTTCAAATTTACCTTTAAACTCATCAATAGGGCAGTCCTGAAGAATATTTCCTTTATGAATAAGAATAACTCTTGAACAAAGTGCTTCTACTTCCTGCATGATGTGGGTAGAAAGTAAAACGGTTTTCTGCTGGCCGATTTGTTTTACCACATTACGGATTTCAATGATTTGATTGGGATCCAGACCATTGGTAGGTTCATCCAGAATCAGTAAATCCGGCTGATGAATAATAGCCTGTGCCAATCCTACACGTTGCTTGTAGCCTTTTGAAAGCTGTCCGATCTTTTTGGATTTTTCAGGCGTAATTCCTACCAGTTCTATCACCTCATCTACTCTGGATTCAGGGATTTTGTGGATATTGGCTACAAACTGAAGGTATTCTTTTACGTACATCTCCAGATAAAGCGGATTGTTTTCAGGAAGAAAGCCTATTTTCTTTTTGCTTTCAATCTCATGGTTTGAGATATTCATACCATTGAAGATGATTTCACCCTGGTCAATTTTCAGTGCTCCGACAATAGATTTCATCAGGGTAGATTTTCCGGCACCGTTTGGGCCAAGAAGACCGATGATCTCGTTTTTATCAATAGAAATGTTGATATTGTCAAGGGCAGTCTGCTCACCAAATTTTTTGGTTAAATTGATTATCTGAAGCGGCATAAGTTTTACTATCTTTTTGCAAAAATAAAATAAAAAAACTCATCCAATAGAATGAGTTTCGCAATATTTATAAAATATAATTATTTTCTTGATTTTTTCTTTGTTCCACCTGTTGCCGGGGCAGCGGTAGATGCTGTATTTCCGTTTCCTTTATTCACTGAAGGATTTATAGAAGCAGGTTTGTCATACATGGCATACTTTCCATTAGCTCTTCCGAAAATCTTCTCCACTTGTTTTTGGGTTAAAAACTGTGATTTTCCAATGTATTTCCGGTTTTTGTTGATCACCTGGATAAACTGCATGGTTTGCTGGCCATAATTCTTTTCATAATGAAGTTCGATGATATCATTAGGCAATTCCAACACAACATTCTCTTCCGGAGTGGAGATAAAACCATCCATAATAAGTTTGTATAGTCCGGCAACATCATTATTAAGATTCTGAAATGAAAAAGATCGGATTGTATTCAGGTTGCTGGTGTTCAGATCCTGGTAGTTGACTGTAAATTTATCTTCCTTTTTATAGAGACCAACGGAATTATCTTTACCAATTTCCACCAAACTTTCATTCTTCAACACTTTGATCTGTGAGAAAACTGAAATACCGAACATACATGTAATAAGTAGAATTATTTTTCTCATGAATTGAATTTTAATGTTTTATAAAATTGGTGTATATAAAATTACTAATAAAAAGGCTAAAAAGCAATTTTATTTGTTAAAGCAAAAATAACATTTTTTTTTAATATTTCTATGAGAGCATCCGTCGATGCTATGGATGTCATTGTTTGTGTAAGTGATTGTTAATTAATTTCTTGGGTCTTTTTTAGGAAAGTGAAGCCAATTGGGTTTAAAGTTGATCGTTAATTATCAATTTGATGTAATGTATTGAGAAACAGATTGAAAATCCCTTAAGCGAGGTTGGGAGAGAAACTAATTTAAAATAAATGTTAAAAATGCTATTATAGATTAAATTCTAAAAGAGAAGTAGAAAGTAAGTTTATAACAGTTTATTTCTGGAAACAGATGAGATTAATGCATCAAATTCCTGTTTATAACTTCTTCCCACGGGAATTTTATGATGGTTGACAACAATTTCATTATTATTAAATGCCGTCACAAAAGCAGAATTAATGATAAAAGATCTGTGAATTCTCACAAAACTTTTACCTGATAATGTCTGTTCAATATCTGTAATCTTACTTTTAGAAATAAAACTTTCATTGGTAATGAGTACTATTTTGATATCATTTCCCTGACTTTCAAAATAAACGATCTCTGAAAGCATAAGTTTCCGGTGCATTCCTTCAGTTTTGATGAGGATAAAATCTTCTGTATGGCCGGCGGTAGTTCTCATGATACGTTCCACAGATTTAAAAAAACGTTCAAAAGTAATCGGCTTCAGGAGATAATCTACCGCTTCCAGTTCAAAACCTTCAATGGCAAAATCCCGGTAAGCGGTAGTGAAAATAGTTTTGGGCTTTTGGGGTAGTGATTTCAGGAAATCAATTCCGCTAAGCTGAGGCATCTGAATATCCAGAAACATCAGGTCTACGGTCTGATTTTGCAGTATTTTATAAGCCTGCATTGCATTCTGAGCTTTTCCCACCAGCTTTAAATCGTCGATCTTAGAAATATGGTTTTCCAGTAATGACATGGCCAGAGGTTCATCATCTACAATAATACAGTTAATTGTCATGTGAAGGAGTGGTTATTTCAACTTTAAAAATATGGTTTTCCTGTGAGATCTTGAAAGTAAAATGTTCATGATAGTGATACTGCAGCTGTCTTTGTATGTTCTGCAGACCGATCCCTTTTTCATTGGTTGTCTGGTGGCCTGAGAAGGTGTTTTCAATTGTAAAGACAGAATGCTGTGAATTCGTTTCTATATGAATCTTTATTTCCGTAGTTTCTGAACTTTTTCCTACTCCGTGTTTAAAGGCATTTTCCACCAAAGTAAGGTAGAGCAGGGGCGGAATGGTATTTGGGGAGTTTAATCTGATATATTTTTGAATTTTTAATCTTTCATCATGATACCGCAGGCTTTCCAATGCAATATAATGCTCAATAATCGCCAGTTCATCAGAGACCGAAACCCATTTTTTCTGCCCTTTGTATAAAATATAATCCAGAATATCAGAAAGCTGGCTGATGGATTGGGAGGTTTTATCAGAATGACTGATCGAAAGAGAATAAATATTATTCAGGGTATTAAAGAGAAAATGTGGATTGAGCTGAGATTTGAGGGATTGCAGTTCAAGCTCGGTCTTTTCCTTCTGCAGTTTGATCGTATATTCTTTTTCATCCCTGTACCGTATGAAAAACATAATGGAAATAAAGATAAATGCCCCACTGATAATTGTGAATGTATAATGAATCAAAAGATAGGGGATATCAGTGAAAATATCGGATATGCTGTCTTTGACTTCATGGGTAAAGAGTGGTTCTGCAATATAAACAAGAAAAAACCTGTTGATGACAGAAATAAGATAAAGACTGATGACAAGGTACACCGAAAACTCAACATACCTTTTTCGGTCGAAAAAACGGCGGATCAGCACGAAATAGATAAAATTGGCTCCTGCAATCTGAAAAATCCAATGGCAAAAGTTATAGATGACCAATTCTTTAAAGGCTCCACTTTCATATTCTCCATACATTCTTGCTGTTCCGAATAAAAATAAAGCAGTCCAGAAGAACAGCTGGAAGTATAGAGTTTGTCTGATCTGAGTTCCTGATGGCATTTTCATCATCTTCAAAAATATTAAAACTTCAGCTACGCCAGAGAAATGTATGCAAAAGACTTTAAAATAATGTCAGATAACATCATTTATGCTACAAACTGCTTATTTTGCTATTGGCAGTGAATAGCCTGTTGTCTGAATCCTGTGTAAGAAAGCAGGTTGAAATTGGTCAATATTTGTATAAAAAAAATAATGACGGAATGTTCTGAAAGGCTTTACGGATTAGATCATCTGAGGGCAGTTGCTATTTTACTTGTGTTACTATATCATTACAGGGCCTTTAAACATCCCGGCTGGATAGACAGTATCGGGAGATTTGGGTGGACAGGAGTAGATCTTTTCTTTGTACTAAGCGGTTTTCTGATCTCAGGGCAGCTGTTTAAAGAAATAGAAAAGAATGGAAGTATCAGTCTGAGAAGATTTTATGTAAAACGGTTTTTCAGGATTATTCCGGCTTACTTTTTTACCCTTTTTCTCTATTTTACATTTCCTTTTTTCAGGGAAAGGGAAGCGTTATCTCCTTTTGGGAAGTTTGTTACTTTCACTCAAAACTATGGGTTGGATGTCATCAGCCGGGGAACGTTTTCCCATGCATGGTCATTGTGTATCGAAGAACAATTTTATCTCATTTTACCTGTGTTCCTTTTGATCCTAATGCCGACAAAACTGTCCAGATATATGACTGTTCTGATGATTGCCGTCATTGGATTTTCTATGGCAGCAAGGCTTATGGCGTGGAATGAATTTATTGCAGCAGCAGATCCTTCTTCCACAGATTTCTGGAAATTATGGTATATGAAAATATATTATCCAACCCATACAAGATTGGATAGCCTGGGAACGGGTGTCTTGATCGGATATCTCATGCAGTATTCTTCAATGTTCAGAAGAATAGTTGCTGGTAATGGAAATAAGTTTTTCTTTTTTGGAATAGTACTGCTTGGAATTTCATTTTGGATAGGTAATGAACAGGCTTCAAAAAAAGCTTCTGTATTTGGTTTTACATTAATAGCGATAAGCTATGGAATTATTCTGATGGCTGCTATTTCCCAATCGTCTTTCCTGTATCGTTCTAAGTCGTATATTACTGCTCAGCTGGCTGCTCTGTCGTATGCTGTCTATCTTTCACACAAAGGAATTATCCATATGGTGCAGGAGCTCCTTGGTTATTTTAAATTTGAAACCTCAGATAATATCACCATTCTTATTTGTCTGCTGGCTTGTATCTTGGGTGGTTTGTTCTACCGATTTGTTATTGAGAAACCTTTTTCAATCATTAAATCCAGAGTTTTGAAAAAACTTGCTTAGCATTCTAAATTAGTAGGAAGAATTCTTTTTAAACGCAAAGTTTTATCTTTTCAATCTGAATATGTAAGGGAGCAAAGCCGGAATCAACTTCATTGATTCTTATTAAGCGAACGATGACCACGCAGCTTCAATGCGACTTTGTCGTTGTTTCTTTGCCTTCTTAAATCTATCCATTGAAGTTATTGAAACTTTGCGTTTAAGAATTTATGTCTCGAAGATTATAAAGATTGATAAAGTGTTTACAATCAGTTTTATATCGTGAATTTTATGAAAGTGAAAATATTATTTTAAAATTATTTGGATGTCATCGCTTTCAACACTGCATTCTTTATTGAAGCCTCTTTAAAACTCCAGTATTCACTTTTTTCAGGCATCTGATTTTCTAAAATGACCAAAGCAGTATCTGTAGAAGGAAAATAAACATTAAGGCAGGTGAATCCATCACCAAGACCTGTTACAGCAAAATAATCAAGGCCTGCTTCTTTGATAAATCTCACATTATATCCAAACCCCATACTTTCTTTTCCAAAAACATTGTGCTGGGAACTTGTGGAAGGGGTCAGCATCTGCTTTTGAAACTCAGGAGAGAGAAGTTTTCCTTTAAATAATGCTTCATCCCATCTGGCAAGATCCTGTACTGTAGAAATAATACCTGCAGCAGGAGCCATATTATTATTCAGGAATGATTCTTTTACTTTTTCAAATCGATTGTCCTCGTTCATGTAACCAGGAACAAGAGCCTGACTGTTCTTAGGATTATATACCAAAGTTCTATCCATTTTCAGTTTTTTGAAAAGAGAAATGGCAAGTTCTGTGAAATTTTTCCCTGTGGTATTTTTAAGGATTTCTCCAAGGAGCATATAAGATAGATTACCATATTTGAACTGGGAACCGGCTTTGAAAGCTGCTGGCTTATTGATATCTGTAATACCATGGGTGTGGTTCAGAAGATGATGGATAGTAACGCTATCTGCCCAGGTCTGGGTAAGAGCAGGAAGGTACTTTTTGATAGGGGTATGAAGATTCAGTTTTCCCTGCTCCGCAGCCTGTAAAATCAAAACAGCGGTAACCTGCTTTGAATTGGACATGATTTCAAACTGGTCGTCTGTTTTCAAAGGAATTTTCTTTTCAAAATCTTTGTAGCCATTGGTTTTCAGATATTGGATTTTTCCTTTCTGAGCAACTAACACAACACCGTTGAACGCTATCGGACTGGATGCTGTTATAATGCTGTCTATTTTTTGTGTATACATGTTTTTCTTCTGAGCTGTTGCGGTAACAGACAATACAGCTGAAAATAGAGCTGTGAAGAGTAATTTTGTTGTGGTCATTATGTTTTTGTATTGAAAAAAGTAAGAAATGGATATGACATTAAAATGTTTCCAAATATATGTATTTACTCTTTTGCTTTTATTTCAAATATTTAATAATTTGGCTTTTATGAAAATAAAAACGATTAGCCTTCTCATCATTCCTTTCACTATTATTTCCTGTAAAAAAGACAAGGAATATCCGAAATATGTTGAGCTGGAGTCCGGTGGCGGAGAATATTCACTTTATATAAAAAACGGAACCTTTGAATTTTTAAAAACTAAACTTATAAGCTATGATCAGATCTTAACAGCTCCATTTTCAGAGGGAAAATATGAGATATCCGGAGATGAACTTATTTTAAGAAGTGATAAAGGAAAAAAGTATATTTTCAAAATAGGGAATGAAGCAGAACTGATTCCTGAAAAAATGGATTCTTTAAAAGAGCTGAAAGGTTTGTATCCGATTCAGATTCTTCACGATAATAAAATGCCGAAAGAAATGGGCCGCCTGGATTCTTTAGGAAGGAAAAATGCATTGTGGCTTTATTTTAATGAAAAAGGGAAGGTCATCAACCAGCGGTTGTATAAAAACGGTGAGCTGGTGAAAGACAATTACAAGTCTGATATTATTGTGAGATAGATAGATAGATAGATAGATAGATAGATAGATAGATAGATAGATAGATAGATAGATAGAGAATTTGACTCAAAGTTTAATTCTGCTATAATGATTTTACAAGGAGGCAAAGAGGAAATCAATTGCATTGATTCTTTCTAAGCATATGTATTATCATTAGCTTCATCAGCGACTTTGTTGCTTGCTTTGCCTTCTTTAATAATATTACAGTTCAGTATTATCAATAAAAAGGCACCATTTACAAGTAAATGATGCCTCGTCACTGAATATATTTGAATGTAAAATTGTTTTAGGTTTATCTATTCATTCTGTTTGATTTGTGGGTTATTATTAATCTCTTTATTTGGAATCTGAAATCTGAATTTATCCGGTGTAAGGTTGAATCTTCCAAAAGTATGATTCGTTCCTGTGTACACTCTTTCCAAAGGGATATTTAATCTTTTCATATCAAACCATGCATAACCTTCACCCCAAAGTTCTATCCTTTTTTGCAGGACTATTTCATTGATCAGCTCATTGCCTGACTTTGTGGAGAGTGTATAAGCCTGATCCCTTTTTGAGGTAATTTGGAACAATACCTGTCTGGCCTCTGCTTCTCTTCCCTGTCTGGCAAGGGCTTCAGCTTGGATATAATACAGAGAGGAAGCTCTGATATAAATATAATCTCCTTCAAAAAGAGTAGGATCTTTAAACTTCCAGCTTACATAAGGCGGATAATTTTTCGTTTTTCCGTTAAAAGTATAAGCCGAAGCCTGACTGCCATTGAACACTTTTTTACGGTAATCCGTTTCCGGAATTGCTTCGTAAAGACGTTTGTCTATCAGCTTACGGATCTGTGCTGCTCCGGCATATCCTTCGTTGGTATTATCAAACATCGAGAAAAATGAAGCATAATAATTTCCGATACTCATAGTAGAGATCGTATTATGAAAACCCCATATCACCTCAGGATTATTGATATTGGAAAATCCGGTGGTGGTATAATCATCTTCCGTCATAAGACCAACACCCTGTTTACTTTCTTCAGCATATTGGGCAGCTTTGATGTAATCTCCCGTCTCCAGAAATACTTCGGCGGCAATTGCCTTGGCAGTTCTTCTATCGATCTGGGCTCTGGACGGACGGGCATAAGTATCTAAAAGTGTAATAGATTCCTCAATGTCATTTTTGATCTGCCCATACACCTCAGCAACAGTTGATCTTGGAAGTCCCTGGCCTGGATTTTTTGCGGTAAGGACCAATGGAAGTCCCGGTTCAGACTGATGGCCGTTATAATCATTGGCATAAAAACGGACTAAATAAAAATAAGAGTACGCTCTTAAAGCTAATAACTGTCCTGCAATCGCTCTGTTTTTCGCATTTGCATTTTTATCCAGATCATCAAGAAGCTTATTGATCACAAATATTCTTGCATAAAAAGTGGTCCATACAATCTCAGAAGCAATGTTGCTGGCATTGGTAGCTTCATAATTGTAAAACATTCCCAAATGCTGGTTCGTAGACTGGATGACATCATTTGACATCAGATCAGCACCAGCTTTGATTCCCATGATTCCAAAATCTGAGTGAACGGTAGTACCGCCGGCCCCATTGCTGCGAAGATCAAGATAGATTCCTCCAAGGATTTTTTCCGGACTGGAAGAATCATTATTCAGCTGTTCACCGGAAATATCACCTTCCGGTAATGTATTAAGATCACTGGCACAGCTGTTAGTGATCAGAATAACCATTACAGCTGTTATAAAGTATTTTATTTTTTTCATTCCTGTTCTTTTAAAAATTAAGTTTAAAGCCTAAAGAGACACTTGATAGCAGAGAATATCTGTAGGCATCAGAAACTCCTGTCAGGGAAGCTCTTGGATCATATCCTTTTCTCTTGGACCACAGATACAGATTGTTGCCTGTAACGTAGATTTTCAGACCTGATAGACCTGCCTGCTGTGCAAAACCATCAGGAAGCTGATAGGAGAGGGTGACATCCTGAAGGCTGATATAATCCGATTTAATCAGGTAAAGCGTTGAATTTCCGTTCTGATTTGTAGCGGTGAGATCTACTCTCGGCAGCGCTGCAGTCGGGTTTTCAGGAGTCCATGTTTTATCAAGATCCGTTGAATAGTTAGACCCATAGCTGTCTGAATGGAATAAACTTCTGTAAATATCATCATATCCATATCCTCCGAACTGGTACGCAAAATTCACTGCCAGACTGAATCTCTTATAGCTAAAATCTGTTCCGAATCCACCATACACCTTTGGAATTGCTGATTTGCCGGTATTATAATCCGTAGCTTCCTTATAACTGTTGGTGACGATTCTTTCCTCTTTCTGAGTGACAGGATTGATGGTAGTGCGATACCATAAAGCATCCCCGTTTTCAGGATTTACTCCGGCAAACTCTTTCAGGAAATAGGTATAGCGGTCTCCTCCTTCTGTAAGGATAAACAATCCGGAAACCAGTCCTGTATTCCTTTGCTCAGCAGGTAATTTTGTAATCTTATTCTTATAATGAGTAGCATTGGCATAAAAGCTCCACTGGAATTCATCACCACGGAGAATATCCACACTTAGATTGGCCTGAACACCTCTGTTGGTCATATCCCCGATATTTCCGTATTTCACATAAGAGCCTGCATTGGACGGAGGAAGAGGCAGCGTATAGATCATATCCGATACCTTCCTTTCAAAATAATCAGCATTCAGGGTTATTCTGTTTTTCAAAATTGAGAGTTCAAAACCGGCATTCAGGTTTTTGGAGGTTTCCCATTTTAAGTCCTTATTTCCTTGTTTTTTAAGCGAAAGAACCGGTTTGTCATCCCCGAAATTATTAATTCCGTAGATATCCTGGTAAGCATAATAATCTCTGTTGGAACCTCCTAAAAGAATGTTATCATTTCCCTGCTGGCCATAAGAAGCTTTTAATTTTAAAGAATTGATTACGCTGTTGTCTTTAAGAAAATCTTCCTTAGCAATATTCCAGGCCAGTCCCAATCCATAGAAATTTCCCCATCTGCTTTCCGGAGAAAAGACAGAAGAACCATCTCTACGGATATTGGCATTGAAGAAATACTTCCCGTCATAATTATATAGTAACCTTGTGAAATATCCTTCTACAGCATATTCATAGCCGCTTCCTGATAAATCTGTAATTTTCACAGCATTGTCAAAAGACTGAGAGTCGGGTAATAAAAGCTGCTGTTTTGATCCTGAAAAACCATCATCTTTTATCTTATTCAGTTCATGTCCTACAAGAAGATTAAAATTGTGATTTCCCAGTTTTTTCTGATAAGTAAGCAATTGCTGGTGGTTCAGGGTATATTTAAAATTAGAACCCTGCGAGATAGTTCCCCCTACAGAAGATGAAGTTCCTCCTTCTGTATTTCCGAACTGAAGATTTCTTGTATTTTCAAGATAAGCACCGAAGTTATACGTGAAATCCAATCCTTTGATAATTTCATAGTTTAAACCAAGGTTAAGATTGGTGATATTACTTACGATCTGAGATTTATCTTTCTGAAGGTTACCTACAGGGTTTTCAAAAACGGCATAAGATCTTGTGGCTCCGTTGGGGCCCTGCCCGTCTCCATAGTCATATAGAGCATTTCCATTGCTGTCGTACAACCTCTGGTAATTGTTATCCCTGAGGAAAACAGGATAGAATGGAGCAATATTTCTGGCAAACTGGAAAGGGTTGGAAAAACCTCCTGTTTCCCCAAAATCCTGCTTACTGTAGGTATAAGATAATGCACTGGTCAACTTCAGCTTTGATGTTATGGAATAATCCACATTCGATCTGATTCCGAATCTTTCAAAACCGGAAGATATTAAATACCCTTTGTCATCCAGATAATTAAGGGAAGTATAAGATTTCACCTGATCTCCATTAGCATTGATTCCCACTGTGGCTTCTCTTCTCAAAGCAGGTCTGAAAAGCAGTTTTTTCCAGTTGTCCTGATACAGCAGTTTCGCATCAGGATTGAAAGATCCATCCTTTGAAATCAATTGGTTGAAAGGAACGCTATAAGCATCATATCCCAGTTTGGTCAATGCTGCAAGCCCTACGTCATGTGGAGAAGGTCCTGAAGGAACGGCTCCGGGTTGTTTCAGTCTTGCAATTTCACCAATTCTGGCTCTGTTATAATAAGCTGTATAATAATCCTGTGGGGAAGTATACACCGAATAATCCTGGATAGATCTGAAATTCACACCGGTTCTTATATCGGCTTCAATACTTACTCCTTTACTTTTTCCTCTTTTTGTATTCACAATAATCACTCCATTGGCTCCTCTGGAACCATATAAAGCATTGGAAGAAGCATCTTCAAGAAAAGAAATGCTTTCAATATCAGATGCGGCAATACTGTTCAGGTTTCCGCTGTACGGAATACCATCCAGTACAATCAGTGGATCGCTGGAAGCATTGATAGAACCAATTCCTCTCATTCTGATGGTTGGCTGAGAACCCGGCTGGCCGGATGAGATCACCTGTACACCGGCTACTTTTCCTCCGATTCCCTGAAGAATATTTCCGTTCTGAAGATTAGACAGGTCTTTTGCCTTCAATGACTGTACAGATCCTGTAATCTCCTCTTTTTTCTGCTTCCCGAAGGCTACCACCACCACTTCCTTTATCGAAGTTTCTTTGGAAAGGCTGTCTTTAGTTTGGGCATAGCCATATTCCGCGAATAGGAGTAAAGCTAATACACCAAGTTTACATTGTTTCTTTTTCATTATATTAATCTAGGTTTAAAACTGAACTGTGTATTACTGTTGATCTTCCGTTTAAAATGTAGCTTTCCGCCTCCTTTTTCAGGGAGGATTTCAATAGCGAAAAGGTTAAAATTTACAGGAGATGTACCCGGATGAAAGAAGCCTTGAACTTTTTGGCTTTAATTCCTACAGTAATGAATGTATCTTTTGGAAAGTTATGACATCATCATTGTGCACATCATATCAAAGCACATGTCTTGAGAAATACTGTTGTGCTGTGAAAAGACAGACATTCCACAACACATATATTGTGCAGGAGCTGTCGTCATAGTGGTGCATAGGTAAGAATCAAAGTAGTTCTTATTCATGAGAATAGAGTTTATGTTTTTTTTAACTAGGTCAAAATTATTTAATAATTGCTGAACACTGGTAAAAGGAGAGTATGAGATAAATCATATTAACCTACTAAATTAGTAGACTAATAAAAAAGTATATGATATTTTTATTTTATCTGTTTGATATTTAATGGTTTAATAAATTTTTCAAAATGTTAAAAAATGATAAAAAAATAATCTTTTAATCTATGAATTAAAGTTAATACAATAAGTCTATTGTTTTTGTAGACTTTTTATTTATTTTATAACACACGCTCTATCTGATCTGGAAGATTGACGGGGAAAATTTTTGTACAGGATTAGTTTTGGCTAAGGAGAAGATAGATCCGGTGAAATCTTCTTTACATGCATTTCGGAATTTTACACCAACAAAAAATTAAAGAAATGAATATTGTTTTAACAGGTTCCATCGGGAACATAGGAAAACCACTTACAAAAGAACTCGTAGAAAAAGGACACTCGGTAACAGTGATCAGCAGTAATGAAGAAAGAATAGCTGCTATAGAAGCGCTGGGTGCAAAAGCTGCTATAGGAAGTATGTTTGATGCAGACTTTCTCACCAAAACATTTACAGGGGCAGATATTGTGTATTTAATGGAAACAATGGAAGCAGCGGGAGACATGTTTGATAAAAGCATTGATTTTATTGGAAAGATTAGTGAAATCGGCAACAATTACAAAACTGCTGTGGAACGTTCTAGAGTGAAGAAAATTATCCATCTCAGCAGCATTGGTGCCCATACAGATAAAGGGACAGGGATTATTGTCTTCCATCACCATGTAGAACAGATTCTGAAACAATTACCGGATGATATTGCGATTAAATTCATTCGTCCTGTTGGTATTTATTTCAATATGTTTTCGTTCATCCCTACGATAAAAAACAAAGGGGTTATTATTTCCAATTGGGGAGGTGATCAGAAAGAGCCTTGGGTTTCTCCGTTGGATATTGCAGATGCTGTAACGGAAGAAATGGATAAACCTTTTATGGGCAGAGAAATACGCTATGTAGCCAGTGATGAGGTTTCCCCTAATGAAATTGCAAAAGCTTTGGGAGAATCAATCGGTAAGGCAGATCTGGAATGGAAAGTGATTTCAGACCAGGAATTATTGGAAAACTGGCTTCACATCGGTTTCAATGAGCAGATAGCCAAAGGTTTTGTAGAAACACAGGCAAGTCAGGGAAGCGGAATTCTGTATGAGGATTACTATCAGCATCAGCCTGTCCTGGGGAAAGTAAAACTGGCAGATTTTGCGAAGGAATTTGCTGTTGCTTACCACAAAGAGGAAGTGTGAAATATTGAACCATCAATGTCACAAAAGCTTTAAATATTTAAGTGAGCCTGGGAGGATATCCTTATGCAGAGTAAGTTTACATAAGGTTTAAGCATCTCCGATTTTTTATAAGTTAATCACAAAAATCTATGCTCCCTGTGGTTTAACAACTTGTAAAACAATTTGTAATTTTATAGATATGGAAAGACGGGTTACCAAAAGAATAAAAACCATTACAGAATTTCACCGTTCAAGAGGATTACCGCCTCCTGAGCATCCGCTCATCAGTGTCATTGATTACAAAGATGTTAAACGTCCTGCTGATATCGGAGAAGTTAATTGGATGCTGGATTTTTACCAGATCTCTTTGAAAATAGGAATGAACGGAAAACTGAAATATGGCCAGCAGGAATATGATTTTGATGAAGGAACTCTGTTTTTTATTTCTCCGAATCAGGTTTTCAGAATTGAAGCAGATTCCGGTCTGAAGGAGAAGCAATCAGGCTGGATGCTGTTGATTCACCCTGATTTTCTGTGGAACACTTCATTAGCAAAAACCATAAAACAATATGATTTTTTCGATTATTCTGTGAATGAAGCTTTGTTTCTTTCCAAAAAAGAGGAACTTACGATCAATGGAATTATAGAAAATATTGAACAGGAATATCATGCAGTGATTGATAAATTCAGCCAGAATATTATCATCTCCCATATTGAAACACTGCTCAGTTATTCTGAAAGATTTTATGAAAGGCAGTTCATCACCAGAAAAATAACCAATCATACCATCCTGAACCGTTTAGAAACTTTATTGGCGGATTATTTCAATGATAATGATCTGGTATCAAAAGGATTGCCCACCGTTCAGTTTACAGCCAAAGAACTTGGAATTTCACCCAATTACCTTAGCCGGCTGCTAACGACTCTTACCGGGCAAAGTACCCAGCAGTTTATCCATGACAAGTTGATTGAAAAAGCAAAAGAAAAGCTTTCTACGACAGAGCTCTCAGTAAGTGAGATTGCTTATGAACTGGGCTTTGAGCATCCGCAGTCCTTTACAAAACTGTTTAAAAATAAAACCCGGCTTTCTCCGCTGGAGTTCAGAGCTTCTTTTCAGTAGAACATAAAAAAATTCAGACAGCATTATTGTGATCAATGATGCTGTTTGGCTGTAATACCTGTTTTGTTGTATTTGTTTCGATATTCAATAGGAGATAAACCCGTGATTCTTCGGAATATTTCCCGAAAGGCTTTCACATCAGAATACCCCGTTTCATACATCACTTCATTGATGGTTTTCCGGGAAACTTCCAGTTCTTTTTTCGCAGATTCTATCTTTACCCTTTGTTGATACTCAAGAGGTGTATTGCCGGTTGCTTTGATAAACCTGCGGTCAAAGCTTCGCCTACCGACCGTCAGTTTTCTGGATAGCTCTTCCATGGATATTTTCTCAGAGAAATTCTTTTCAATATATTCCTGGGCCTGGATAATCATTTCATCACCATGCGATTTCTGTCCGTTAAAGATGATGAAATCCGACTGTGTTTCCCTGTCAATATCAATCTGAAATATCTTGGAACAATAAATAGCCGTTTGCCTGTCATAATATTTTTCAACCAGATAAAGAAGAAGGTTTAAGAAAGAATAGCCTCCGCCGTTCGTATAGATCCCATGCTCATCCGTAATGATTTTTTCAGCCCTTACATTCACTTTCGGAAACAGCTTTTTGAAATTGGCCACCGTATTCCAGTGGATAGAACAGCTTTTTGAATCCAGAAGCCCTGTGGAAGCCAATATATAAGCTCCTGTACACATGCTGGCTACATCCGATCCGTTTTTATACTGGTCTGATATCCAATCGACAAGTGCTGTGTTTTGATCTTCTATTTTTGTGAAGTTCGGAGCAATGGCAGGGATCACAATCAGATCGGTTTTCCGGATGGCTGCAATATTTTTTTGTGGGATTACGGTAAGCAAGCCATTTACAAAATCAGAATGCTCAGAAACTCCTGCCAGTTCGATGGTGAAAACCATATCTTTATTATTATGGCTGTAATACCTGTTGGCTTCCGTAAAAATATGATAGGTCCCTATAATGCAGGATAATGTATTGGGAGCTGTCTGTGCATCGGGAACTAATATGGTTAAATGTTTCATATCGCAAAATTTAAAGGTGAATAAATTGTGCCGGCTGTAACCTCATCTGTGTCATACAAATATAACAAAATAAGATGTCCGGATCAACCTCTTATAATGTCTATTTTACACCCCTTACAGGTCTTTCTATGTTCTTACCTTTGAATAAGTAAATAAGATAATACAATCCGAAAGGATTGTTGAAAAATAATGAACACTAAAAAACAAAATAATAGTATGAAATCACAGGATTTTACAACAAGTATTACCGTTGATGCCTCGCCACAGCAGGTATTTGATGCCGTTAATAATGTCCGGGGCTGGTGGTCTGAAAATATTGAAGGATCTACCTCTGTGCTGAACAGCGAATTTGCCTATCATTATCGTGATGTCCACCGGTGCAGAATAAAAATTACAGAAATGCAGCCCAATACCAGAGTGGTATGGCATGTTCTGGATAATGATTTTAATTTCATTGAAGATAAAACAGAATGGGTAAACACTCATATCATATTTGACATCCATAAAAAAGATGGAAAAACAGAACTGACATTTACTCATCAGGGGTTGGTTCCTGAAGGTGAATGTTACGAAGTCTGCCATGACGCCTGGACCCATTATATTCAGGACAGCCTGAAATCTCTTATCGCCACAGGGCAGGGTAAGGCAACTCCCAAAGAAGATTTTACACCAGCAGATCATCAGAAAGAAAACACAGATACAAAAAGCATTTATCACAGATTGCTCATTACTGTCCCAGTGGAAAAAGTATATGAAGCCATTACTACCCGGGAAGGATTAGCCGGATGGTGGACCCCGGATACAGAGGCAAAAGCAGAGATAGGCAGTATCCTGAGATTTGGGTTTGGTCCTGATTATTTTAAGAATATGGAAGTTGTCGATCTGAAACCTTATAGCCTGGTGAAATGGCGCTGTATCAAGGGGTTTGAGGACTGGGTAGGTACTATACTTACTTTTGAGCTGGAACCGCATAAGAAAGGATGTATTTTATTATTCCACCATGATGGCTGGAAATCGTACAATTCAGAATTTGCATCCTGCAGCTTTGACTGGGCTTTATTTTTCAGAAGCCTGAAATCTCTTTGTGAAACAGGAAAGGGCTTCCCATATCCGGAATTTGATAAAATAAATTAATGTGGTACTTCACAATAATCCGGTTCTGATGGTCAAAACATCTAAAAATAGATACCTGTTATAATTTTAATAAGAAAAATAATAAAATAAGGCTGTTTCACAAAGAAGGCAGCCTTTTTCATGAGATTGTTTTTGTAACTCAATGAATTGCATTTGCAATAGACTTTGGAAAACTCCTTCTGAAATTTAAAAAATTGATATTTCTCATCATTCTTAATGGAATTGGTGTTCTTTTACAGGAAAATTAATTATATTTTTGATAATTATTTACCTGCACAATTCTTTATCCGAAGCGGTAAAGCATAACGATTGTAAAAAACCACGCCAACATTATGATGAAAAAATACCTTACATATATAGCACTTTTGGGAGCACCTTTCTTTTGGGGACAAAATAAAGGGACCGAAATATCTCCTTACCAGCAGAACTGGAAATCCTTAGAGAAGGAAAATCAGGAAATGGCATTTGATGCTGATATAAAACTGTCTGATGCTGAAACTGCTTTGGATAAAAAGATCTTCCAAGCCCGTAAGCAGTTTCTGAGTGATACAGAATCCAAAAAAATATCTTTATACAACAGCTCTTTCTATGAAGTAAGACCATTAATAGAAGGCAGTAAGCTGTATGAAATGCTGCAGACCATGCCGAAAGGTGGTTTGCTGCACACCCACAGCGGTGGGATCACAGAGGTGGAATGGATCATTTCAGCTGCCAGAAAATACCAGGAATGCTATGTGTACGATCAGAAAGACAATGATCAGTTCATTTTCGGACAGCTGGCTTTTTTTGAGAAAGGAAAAGTGCCCAACGGATTTGTCAGCCTTGATAAAAAACTAAGCTCAAACCCGGGTTTTGAAAAAGAACTGCAGGATCTTCTTACGCTGAAACGCAATAATTTATGTTCTTACACAGATTATTGGATTGAATTTGAAAAACGTTTCAAACGTATCAATCTGCTGCTTCCTTATCGTCCTTTCTTTAAAGAATATTATTTGAAAGGCTTTCAGGATTTGATCAAAGATCAGGTACAGCATGTAGAAATCAGATATATTTTTGATGAGCTTTATGATTTCAAGCACGGGAAATACCCTTTGAATACTTCCATCACAGATCTGCAGGATATCCTTAAAGAAATACATAAGACAAATCCGCAGTTTACCCTGAAGCTGATTTATTCAAGCTTTAAATTCCTGGATAATGAAAGTATCGGAAAGCAGCTGGAAACAGCTTTTCAGATGAAGAAAGAATTTCCGGATATGATCTCAGGTTTTGACCTTGTAGCAGATGAAGCTGCAGGACATAATATCAATTTTTTTGAAAAAAGCTGGGCAAAGCTGAATGAGCTTAACAAAAAGTACGGCGTAGAAATGCCTCTTTTCCTGCACGCCGGAGAAAGTAATTCCGCTCTCAATAAAAATGTTCTGGATGTGGCTTTATTAAACAACAAAAGAATTGGGCATGGACTGAATCTTATTTATTTTCCAAAAACAATGGAGCAGATCAGAAAACAGAATAAACTGGTTGAAGTAAGTCCCATCAGTAATCAGGTTTTGGGATATGTAAGTGACCTGAGAAATCACCCGGCCAGAGTATTATTAAGCAACGGAATACAGTGTTCCATCAGCAGTGATGATCCTTCCGTATACGGATATACAGGGCTTAGCTACGATTTCTGGGTAGCACTGGTATATTGGGAACTGGATGTAAAAGCGTTGAAAAAGCTGGTTTTTAATTCCATTAATTATTCTTCTCTGAATGAAAGTGAGAAAAAGAAATCAGTAGCTTATCTGACTCAGCAATGGAATGATTTTGTCCAAAAAACAAATCAGAAATTAAACTAACCGAGGTAGGCTTTCCTGAAAAAATAAAATCGCATTATTGACTTAATAATGCGATTTGTCTTTTAATTGATCATTAAAAGTTACTTTTTTAACTTTGATCTGGATAATTCCTTTTTGACCATAGCACCCAATTTTGACGGACTTACTTTGGTTAGCACCAGCGATTCACAGCCATTGAAGACCGCAAAACGTTTTACGGTTTCTACAAAAGGTGTCAGCCAGACTTCAGGAGCTATAGTATGGTTTTCAATATGCAAATGGATAAGCTCAAACTTTTTTTCCTTTCTGTGCGCTTTACAATCCACTCTTCCGATAAACTGATCTCCAAACAGGATCGGCAGACAGAAATAACCATACTGTCTTTTTTCTTTCGGGGTATAGCATTCCAACCGGAAATCAAAATCAAAAATCTGCTTGATCCGGTCACGGTGAATAATAGAATTATCAAACGGTGACAGCAGCCATACATTGGAAGCAGCTATATCAAAGCTTTTTTCCAGCAGATCATTCTTAACAAAAACAGGATTTCCTCCATCCACCTTGATTTTCGAGATCCTATCTTCTTCCAGCATAGTTTGTAATACTTTACTGACATTCTTCTTCAGGTCATTTCCATTCCGAAGATGGGTAATCTGCTTCACTGTCGTAAATCCATAAGCACGCAGATTGGTTGTTACCAGATATTCCGCCAGCTCCAGTGGAGTAGGTTCTGTAGTATTAATGGATGCGGGGAGAACTCTTTCGGCTAGATCATATGTTTTCTGCATACCAGAACGTCCGCTGATCATCAGGTCTCCCTGCATGAAAAGTCTTTCAAGAGCGAGTTTGGCAGGTTTCCAGTTCCACCAGGTTCCGGCTTTATGGCTTTCATTTTCAAAATCTCTTGCCCGTTTAGGACCTTCGTTGCGAATGGTGTCTGTGACATATTCCATCACCTTTGGATCTGCATTATAATAGCGGGATTCTCCCCGTTTGATCGTCAGCATTTGAGGTAATACATACCGGAAATCTTTCATCGGAAGATAGGATGCAGCGTGAAACCAATATTCAAATACCTTGCGTTCCTCCACAAGATCTTCAAGATAATCTGCTTTAAAGTCCGGGATTCTGGTCCATAGCGTATGATGATGGGCACGTTCCACCATAGACAAGGTATCAATCTGTATATATCCGAGATGTTCCAAAGCATGAAGAACCGCATCTTTTCCGGTTCCGAACGGTGTATTTTGTGTTAATCCCTGACTATATAATGTTGCAAGCTTTAAATGCTCCGGTGTCAACTTCTTTTCCATATGTTAAATTCAAAGAAAACGGGTTTGAGATCTTTTTTCAAATATAATGATTTGACTGAATAGCGGTAAGGGGAAGAATCAGTTGTTCTGGCGGTTATCCCTTTTTAATTCTCTTTCAATTTCATCTACATAAGGTAAGGGAAGATGAAAGCTTTCTTCAATATATTTTCTGATATTTTCATCAGTTTTTCCGTTTACCTTTCTGATAAAAAGTTGATTTCCGGATTTTAAGGATTCAATATAATTGGATGTATCCTGTGTATTTTGAAAAATTGATTTCTCAAGTACCGCTCTTTTATCATCATTGATGATGATATCACTAAATGAAGTATTCATAAGAACAGTCTGAAAGAAGGACTCTGCCGGTAAAAAAGTATGAAGATAATAATCTTCAAAATCCATTATGCTGGTATTATTGGTTAAAAATGCACAGGTTTCTCTTGTGAAAATAAACCATTTTCCGCCGATAAAAGGGATCACATCATTCATGAATGCTCTTTTGCGGATAAAAGAGGAGATCACATGGGTCAGTTCTGTAAAATAATTTTGTATTCTTTTCAGGGTATCCGGTCTGTAAAATTTTTGGTCGTAATAAAAAAGGTAATTTCTGTCTTTATGGGCGGAAAGGAATTGTCTGATAATGTTTTGTGATTTCAGGGGATAGTCCTCTCCGCTCAGATTAATAAAATAATCCCATTCTTGGCTTACATTTAAGAGAAATTCCATAGCATTCAACTCAGCCTGAACCATATTGAAACCTCCTGAAACAATATTCATGCTGTCCAGAATATAGACATTGGGAAATTGAACTGCATATAGCTGTATTTCTTCAATGAAATCGGGTTTGGCCTTTCTGTCAATATGAATAAGATAAAACTGATCCCTTGTATAAATCTTCTTAAACATATCCTTAAATACTTCAGATTTATGATGTACCATAATAAAATAAGCAATCCTTACATGTGAGCCTGTATGTGATTCTAGTGCTTTGGGATAAGGTTTTGTTATAGGATCAGAAGTCTGCATGATTCGGAGTTTAAAATTATCCGCGTCAGCAAACAATTTATTAATTGCTAGAAGGTAAGAATAATTTTTTGATAATCAATCAATTAAATAGGATTGTGTTTATTTTTTTTATTGTAAGTTTGCAGAACATTTATAAAACAGGTCACTGCCTTTGCTATTCTGTAATAGTCTAAAATCTCATTTTTTTCTTTCAGTTTTGCTTTTTCAGCTACCAATTTATAGTCTTCATTCCCCGGCAGGGATCAGAGATTATAAAGTTCTATTGTAGAGGAGCGATACGTCATGGCTGGATAATCCCTAATATGTTAAGGATATTATTGTAGCCAAAACAGGAAAAAGATGAGCCAGAGAAAAATATTCTTTATTGTTTATCCTTACCATACACCAATTCAAATTCTGATCAACAGATTTGTTTACAAAATACCGGAAGGCCGGAATTTATAATGAATTTTAAAAATTTAAATCTAATCAACCCAATTATCCGTGCAGTGACAGAAGCCGGATATTCCAGGCCTACTGAAATACAGTGCAAAGCAGTTCCGTCTATTTTAGCAGGAAGAGATGTTGTAGGATGTGCACAAACAGGTACAGGAAAAACAGCCGCATTTGTTATGCCTATTTTGCAGCTGCTGAAAAGACATACCCAGGAACATAAAGAAATACGAATTTTAATACTTACACCAACACGGGAGTTGGCTATGCAGCTAGAAGAAAATATTGGAACTTACAGTAAATACTTACCATTGTCTCAATTTTCCGTTTATGAAGGTATTCCCATTGGAAGCCAGCTTGCAGCACTCAGAAAAAGAGTAGATATTCTTGTGGCAACACCGGGAAGACTGCTTGCTTTAGAGAATCAGAGACATATTGACCTTTCCAAAATTGAAATATTTGTCTTAGATAAAGCAGATAGGATGCTTGATATGGGATTTATGAATGAAGTGAAAAAAGTTTTAAAACTGCTTCCCCAGAAAAGACAAAACCTGTTTTTTTCTACAGCAATGCCCGGAAGCGTAAAGCATTTTGCCGGAACAATTCTGAACAATCCTGTGGAGATTATTGTCAGCCCGGTTTCTTCAACAACAAAGAAGGCCGAGCAGTCTATTTGTTTTGTAGAAAAAGAAAAGAAAGAAGATTTGCAGACAGATACACTGCAGAAAAAAAATATAAAATCACTGGTTTTTGCACGTACTAAACACGTAGTCAATAAACTGGTCAGGCAGCGGTAGAATTTCCGGATATTTCTGAAACCTGTGTTCACAGGATCGGATGAACCGGCATAGAAAGAACTGCTATTTTTTTAATAGAAGCTGTAACGTTTACAGACTATAATACACAATTTTTAATAATAATTACAATGCAAGAAGGCACCGTAAAATTTTTCAATGAAGCAAAAGGCTTCGGTTTTATTACTCCAGTAGATGGAAGTAAAGATATATTTGTACATTCTTCAGGATTAACTACAAGAGCGATCCAGGAAAATGATAAAGTAGTTTTTGATGTACAAAAAAGTGATAAAGGCTTAAATGCTGTTAACGTAAAGTTGGCATAATTAAAGTCTTGTTTGCAGGAATATTACAATAATATTCCTTCCCATATTAAGTCTCATATTTTTTATATTTTTTTATGGATTCAAAATCCATAGAACATAGTATCTGGATCTATTGTTTGAAAAAACTTGGACGTAATTTAAGTTACTTTTTATTTTCGTTAGCCTCTTACTTTATGTGAGAGGTTTTCGGGATTTGAAAGTATAAGAATGGTAATTGGATCAGATATTGATAGACTGCTATTGAATGTCTGAAAAATATAAAAAATATACAGACTTGGTATAAAGTTATTGTAAAGTTGATGACAGCTGTACATATTTTAATCCCTCAAAAGGTTCAGAAAATAATATGATTATTATTAATAATTTTAATGAGTATAGGTCTCTTGAAGGACAGATGATAGGCATTTCTGCCTGGCATACAATAGATCAGGATCAGATCAACAGATTTGCAGATGCTACTTTAGACAATCAATGGATTCATACAGATAAAGAAAGGGCAGAAAAAGACGGTCCTTTTAAATCAACCATTGCTCATGGTTATTTGACATTATCATTGATTCCTTATCTCTGGAAACAGATTGCAGATGTTCGAAATGTAAAAATGGAAATCAATTACGGAATTGAGAACCTTAAATTCGGAGATGCTGTTCCGGTAAATAGTGAGGTAAAGCTGCAGGCAATGGTAAAATCAGTAATCAATCTCAGGGGAACTGTAAAAGCAGTAGTTGAAGCCAAACTGCTCATTAAAGATCATATAAAACCTGCTTATACGGGCGATGTGGTTTTCCTTTATCATTTTAAAGATTGATTTTCTTGTGAGTGGGAAAGTTGTTAATATTTAGTGTTTTATAAATAAAAAAGTACCATTGAGTTCAATGATACTTTTAGCTTTTTGCTA
Organism: Chryseobacterium indologenes; assembly: GCF_018362995.1. Taxonomy (NCBI): domain Bacteria; kingdom Pseudomonadati; phylum Bacteroidota; class Flavobacteriia; order Flavobacteriales; family Weeksellaceae; genus Chryseobacterium; species Chryseobacterium indologenes. Next base: position 1,763,183 of record NZ_CP074372.1, on the reverse strand, counting down.
CCTGTTCAGTATATTTATAAAACAGATGTCCATGTATTTTTTAATGGGTAATTGTTATTTCATGGCATTCAAACTATTATGTAGATCTTACTGTTTGTCTTTGATTTCAGGAAGCGTAATTTCTTTGTTATAAAGGAGATTAACCACATTTTTTATGAAGTCCTCCTTCTTAATCCGTTCTCCATTGGTATTATAAGCGATGGAGAGATCTGCCTCCTTATTATAGATGAGAATGGCGTGTGATCCTAAGGTATCTCCGCCATGACCGTAAAATGTAATGCCGTCAAAGTCCCAGATTGCCATTCCTCTTCCCCAGTTTTCTTTTCCCAGTACAGGCTCCATCAGTTTCAGTGTTTCTTTTTTCAGAATGACATTATGGAATAAACTGTTGATGAAAATATTCAGATCATAAGGTGTTGAGGAGATATCACCCACGCCAATTACATTCAGAAAGTCTATTTCATCTTTCAACATGCTCCAGGAATTGTTTTCATAACGATAAGGAAGAAATGTATTTTTTTGATGGGCTTTGAAAGGCGTTAAATTTTTTAACCGGAGAGGTTTTATAATTTCTGATTGTACGATCCTGTAAAACGTTTTTTCATATTTTGTTTCGAGAATTTTCTTTAAAAGATAATAAGCAGAGTTAGAATAGGCTACCTTTTCACCCGGCTCAAAACTCTTCCCCTGTTTGATGATCAGATCCATGATCTCTTTGTCATTCACTTTTCCGGTAACCCATACTTCTCCATCTTTCACCACATAGCTTCCCAGCCCGCTGGTATGCTCTAACAGATTTTTAATGGTAATTTTATCAGAGTTGGGAATCTCCGGATAAAACTCAGAAAGTTGAGTATTGAGAGTCAGTTTGTTTTCTTCAATTAATTTGAAAATTAAAACAGCTGTAATCATTTTGGTCACAGAGCCTACCTGATATTTAGTATCCTTATGATAAGTTAATTCCGGGATGTTTTTTTGTCCGAAATTTTTAGAATAAACCTCTTTGCCGTTTTTAAAAATCGATAAACTGCCCACTCCCAGATTATTCTTTTCAATATAACTGAAGTATTGATCTAATTTTTCCGGATTGATGGTTTGTGAAAAAAAATAACTGGAAATAAAAAGAAGTACTAATGTGATTTTAATGTTCATGATGAGTCTTTGTGGTTAGTCATTTATAAAACAACCGGATGAGTAAGAATATTACATCGTATGGCGTTTCTATCCTCCAAAGCTCAGTTAAGTGTTTAAAAGCTCTTGTAGTTTTGCTTCAGCTTAAAGATCCTCAATTCGCCTACAAAGGTCTGCGATTAGACTACAATTTCAGGAGACAGGCTTTATAATTTTGCTTTATCAAAAAAACATTTTAAAATTATGATACAGCAAAATAGAATCTGGTTTATAACCGGAGCATCAAGAGGTTTCGGACGCATCTGGACTGAGGCAGCGTTGGAACGTGGTGACAAAGTGGTGGCCACCGCAAGAAGACTGGAAAGCATTGCCGATTTTAAAGAGAAATACGGTGATAACGTACTTACTTTAGCATTGGATGTTACCCAGCCTGAGCAGGTAAAAGAAGCCGTACATACAGCCCACCAGCATTTCGGGAAGCTGGATATCGTACTGAACAACGCAGGATATTCGCTGGTAGGAACTATTGAAGAGGCAGGTGCAGATGAAATCCGAGCTTTATATGAAACCAATATTCTGGGTCCTGTAAGTGTCATTCAGGCGGTATTGCCGATTATGAGAGAACAGGGATACGGGCATATTCTGGGGACATCAAGCAATCTCGGACACGTTACATTGCCAGTGATTGGGTATTACAGTTCTTCCAAATGGGCTTTTGAAGCCATCCATGAGAGTCTTGCGGAAGAGATCAAACAATTCGGGATCAAAGTGACCATTATAGAACCGGGAGCGTATGCTACAGAATTTGGAAGTCAGGACTCACTGAAATTTTCCCAGAACATGGAGGTGTACAATGACTTTAAGACGGAGTTTATAAAGACCATTCAGTCTTATGAGAAAGGAGACCCTAGAGCGACGCCAGAAGCGCTTTTCAAAATGGTAGATGCTGAAAATCCGCCGTTGCGTTTCCATCTGGGAAGTCATAACCTTCCTTTGGTGAAGTCTGTATATGCAGAAAGAATCAATCTCTGGGAAGCGTGGGACGAAGTTTCCAGCGCAGCGCAGGGATCATAATAAACAGTAACAGCCGGTTATAAAATTATAGCCGGTTTTTCGTACCTTTAAAATACCATTTATGAAAAAGACAGATCAAACTCCGTTCAAATTTGAATCATTATCAGAAGCCAGCCGGTTTTTCGGACTGCCAACCCCCAAGCATCCTCTCATTAGCTTAATGAATGGGGCGCACAATCTGGTGGCAACAGATAAACTGTCTCAAAAACATGTGTTGAGTTTCTATAAAATATCCTATAAACCCAAACTGGACGGCAGGATAGAATACGGACAGGGCTACTACGATTTTAATGAAGGCGGACTGCTCTTTGCGGCACCCGGCCAGGTGATAGGAGGGAACGGAAACAGTGATACCGTCTGTTCACAATATTCTCTGCTCATACATCCTGACTTCTTTTTGGGATATCCCATCGCCAGGAAGATAAAGCAATATGGTTTTTTCTCCTATTCTACGAAAGAAACCCTGCACCTTTCTGAAGAAGAGAAAAATACGGTACTTTCTATCTTTAATTTTATTGAATCTGAACTCAACAGCCGTATTGACGACTTCAGCCATGATGTGATGATCTCTCAGATAGAATTGCTCCTTAACTATGCCAACCGTTTTTATAAGCGCCAGTTTATCACCCGTAAAGCTACTAGCAGCAGTCTTCTGCAAAAATTTGAAGATTTGCTGGATGGATATTTTAAAGATGAAATGTCTCTTAATCAAGGAATACCTACAGTAAGTTATTTTGCAGAAAACCTCCATCTTTCACCCAGCTATTTAAGTGATATGCTGCGTTCTTTAACGGGGCAGAGTACCCAGCAGCATATTCATGACAAACTGATCAGCCAGGCCAAAGAAATGCTTTCCACCACCAGCCTGTCTGTAAGTGAAGTGGCGTATGCACTGGGATTTGAGCATTCCCAGTCGTTCAGTAATTTATTTAAAACAAAAACCAAGCTTTCTCCTTTGGAGTTCAGGAAGTCTTTCAATTAATCTTGACTGTACATGATCTGCATTAACGGTCGAGTCTGTAAATAAATTCTTCGATCTCCGTTTGTCTGGCATTGGCAAAGCCTTTATCTGTACCTATTTTGACAAAACCACAGTTTTCCAGCACTTTTTGCGAACCCAGATTGTCAAAAGCAACGCGTCCGAAAATTGGCCTTGTGGTTTCAAGAGTGAGAAAATCTTTCAATGCTGTTGTGGCAACCCCTTTTCCCCAGAAAGGCTTATCAATCCAATAGGTGATTTCTGCATCCCCTTCCATGATAAATTTGGCAATACTTCCGGCGATCTCATTACCTGCCATAATTGTCTGATTGTTGATAGTAGGATCAGCCAGCAATCTTGTGAACTTCGCCAGATAAGCTTCTTTATCGGTGGAATCTTTTGACATAAAGGCTGCCAGATGCCTGGCTTCAGGCTCAAGCTGAAATTCAAATAGGATATCCAGATCCGCTACTGTGGTTGGTCTGAGTTGTATTTCATAACTACTGTTTTTCATGTTAATGGGTGTGTTGGTTGATCTTCAAATATAATTAAATACTGGGATCAAAATGTATCGGGGGTTCGAATCCCTTCCTCTCTGCAAGATTTGATGAGGGTTCGAATCTCTTCAACTTCATGAAAAGTAGGGAAGTGGTTGTTATGTCAGTAGTTTATTGAGGTTAGCAAAAAGATCTTTATCCCTTTACCCCTTCAGAAGTCCCTCGAACCACTATGATAAGGGGCTAGCCCCTCTTTGATAAGTCCCTCGAGCCCCTTGTGTAACACCCTTTACCCCCTTATACAACCCCCTATACCCCCTTACCCAAGGGGGTAGATACCCTTACTTAAGAGGCTAGACACACTTGCTCAAAGGGGTAGAGGCTGTTCCGAAGTCCCTGGAGAGGGTATGATAAGTGGGTAGAGCCCCTTAGATAACGGTCTGGAGGCAGTTTATAGGTTTCGGGACACACTTATATCATTGTCAATATGCACTTATCTAAGTGTCTGTAGACAGTTCTTTAAGTGGTCAGAGTGACTTGGGAAGAAGCTGAAGATATTTCTGTAAGTGGTTCCGGACACATAGGTAAGTGGTGCAGATTATTTTTGAAGGTGTTGCAGACAGTTTGGAAAATCCTTCCGGATACTTGTGGAAATGTCCGGAGGCTCTTTGAAAGTGCTTTCAGCCTTTGTATTTGAATTCTATGTTTTTAAGAAAGCACTGAACCAGCTTGGTTAATAATATTCAAATACTCTTTCTATTTTTTGTTGTATTGCTCCCTGATCATCCACTAATTCTTCATAAATGGAGTTGGCTTGCGGATCAAGTTTTACATTCTTATAAATGAGCTTAGATTTTTTTTGCTTAGTGGCATCTTCAAGAAGTGTTTCACTTCTCATTTCATTGATGTAAGTGTAAAAAATAGTGCTGTTAACCGGGGTTTCAAAGAAATTTCCGGTTTCTTCTGTTTTTATAAGACGGTTATTTTTGTCGAAATAAAACAGCTTGCTAAGAGATATATTGTGAACAGAATCTTTTGAAACTCTTTTGTACAGAGAATCCGAAACTTTTTCAAACCAGCCTGTAGTTTCTATCTTCTTATTTCCAGGATTAAAGGCTTCAAAATAGCGTTTGGCTTTGTCCTTTGAATGGTAGGTGATGATTTTATTGATAGACCTTTCATGAGAAGGTCCGCTTCCGATAGCATTGTAATATTCTATTTTTGTCAGAAAACCCTCTTTGTCATAATAAGAGATATTTTTATAGCTATTCTCCGGTGAATAAGTGATAATCTCTGTGATGGTTTTGGGATGCCCGGAATAGTTAGAAAACTTCAGGTCATTAATGATAGATTTTTCCTGACCACTTACAAGAGCATATAACAGAATAAACAGATAGCTAAGTGTTGTTTTCATATGGTAAGTGTTGGGGATGTTCTATAATTTCAAATATAGGGAACTCTCTTCAATATTGGAAAATAGAACAGGGTTTTGTTTGAAATAGAATCTCCTGATACTGCAGTGATGTAGATTATTCTAATGAAAAAAAACTTTATATCGGGTTTTTAGAATGTTTGATCTATAACATTAAAAGGACAAGAAAGGGTTCTTGCGGGAGCTGGTACAGTTACTTATATTCTGATTTTACGGTTTTCCACAATTCCTCCATATCACTATTATTTAAATTTGAAAAAAAATTAGAAGCATTAAAAAATAGAATAATCTACAAAAATTAACTAAAACTATTTTGTAACTATGATAACTTTTGCAACAATCCTAATATGTTTATTTATTGTATTTCTAGTAAATAGCATAATAATAAAATCTAAACGAAATAAGCTTCCCAATAATACTGAAGCTGAAAATCTGAAATCCACAGAAAAATCTAGGCAAATAGTATTGATTTTTGGATTGGTAATGACTTTTATTTCAATTTTTTATGTGAATACTTTTTATAAATCAAAAGAAGAAATATTGACTGAAAAAGAAAAGAAGGATGAATTAGATAAAATTTCTGCTAAAAAATTAGCCGAAGACAACGAAATTGAAATTTTAAACCAACATGATATCCCTATCAAAGGTTTATCTGATGAAGTTAAAAATGCTTATTCAATATTAAAATCACAAAAATATTTTGTTGATACTGAAATTATAAGATTTACCGGACTTGCTAAAAAATCTAAAGGATCTGAATTTGAAAATAGGGTTATAAAAACCAGAGATTCATTAGTGAAAAATGAAAATGCAATTGGTAAAAAACAGAGTGCTGATTTTAATAAGAAACAATTGGCGGAAGAATCTCAAGCACGTTTAAAATATGGAGAAGATTTTAGAAATTTGTTACTTGATAGAAGCTTAGATATTAAGGTTAAAGTTTTTGGAAAAGATAATAAAAAAATTAAACTAACATACGTTCTTTTTAATGATGTATGGTTTAGGAAATTTGAAACGTTGGGCTATTTTGATATGATACACGAAAAAGGGTTTACACATATTGAATTATCAGATGGATATGGGTATGGAAAAGGAGTGCAATACGATAACTAAAGTTAATCAAACTACTGAACTATGTAGCAACCGAGTGATTTGCTACCAGAAGATTCATAATGTATATCAAACTACGGCTTAGTTTTTCGTGTGAAAGATTATTGATACAACAGCGCAATAGATATATTATTGTTTTTAGAATGTCTAATTTTCCCCCCGCTACCGCACGATTGTATTCTATGGTTTTTTGGAGTCGTAATTACAAATTTCAGAATCCTGAAGGATTTATTTTATAAGTTTTGTTTTAGATTAGCACCACCCGAAAGGTTTCGTACGGTAGCGAGGAGTTAAGAATTTTAAAAAGTTATCAATTTGACTAAATTATTCAAATAAAAAGACTGATTTAAAATCAGTCTTTTTATTATTATTATGCTCGAGATATTGCTACATCAACATAATCAACATTGTTAATCTTAATAATATCTGCTGAAATATTAAAATTCTGTCTGTGTGCTTCTCCCCATTTTAGAAATTTATATAATCTTACATTATTTCTTTCATGATTTAGTTCCAACTCAAAGTGAACTTTCATAACTGTATTATTAACATTAAAATAGTCAATAATACAATCACAAACATCTCTTTTTAATTGATGGTCACATTTATCATCTTCAGGGTCTATTAATGGGAACAAGTGTATAGATACTCTATTATAAATTAAGTCCCTACCAAATGTAACTTGATAGGGAACTTTATAATCTGTTTTTATTGTATAATATTGTGTTCCGTCAAATTCGTCTTTATTAACAAACGGCATTATCTGAAATTGTCTTATAGTTATCAATTGTTTTTTGAATCAATTGCGGTTTTGCTTTAATAGAATCTAAAATTCTATTAATCTTTTCTTGAGTTGGATTGTTATCAATCGTCAACTCTATGTTATTATTCTTCATATAATGAAGAATAAGATCCATATCATTTTTTTTCGTTGACATATCTGTTATTTTTATTTGGTTATTTATACTCTGTTATGTTTGCAAAATTAAACAATTTTTATTCCATTGCAACTTTTTTCATAACAATTTGTAGTCATTTCATGAGTTTTATAGGTTTGTAAAGCATAATTTAATTGTTTATAGGTTTTATCTATCACAAACTTAATTTGCAATTACGACAATACTTGACGCATTAAATTTACTATTTTATTAATTTCTGATAAATCAAATTACAACTTTTGAAATTTGAAATTAAGTGCATAAAATGTTTAACTTGGACTCATTTCCTCTTTGAATCAATCCCAATGGAGAAACTTTATCTTTAAAAAGCTTATTCCCTGAGGTTTCTTTAAATCAATGACTTTATGGTTTTCCGTTAATAACAAAAATGTATTCAAAGTTTATAAATGGATAAATCCCAACTTTCGTCAGGACTTATTTGATAATTTAATATATTTTTTCATATCAAAATCAAAAAGTTCTTGTATTGTAACATTAAGTTCTTTACTTATTATAAGTAGAGTGTCATATCGTGGATTAGTATTACCTCTTTCCAATTCTCCTATTGTCTTTTTTGCATGTCCGGTTCTTAACCCCAGTTCTTCTTGTGAGATAGGCTTATTAGTATCAGGGTTTATAACTTTCTTTCTTAATTCAGAAATTCTATAACCAAGAGCTTTTTTACAGTTATTAAGTTCGATATCATTCATTAACTGTAAAATTCTAAGATTAGGTTTAAAATTTAGGATACTTATAAGTATCCTTTTTATTTTTTTTATTACATTTATAAAAAAATACAAACATGAAAAAGACAAGCACACATTTTGAACCTCAGCTTTGGAAAAGCGGTAAGAAGCGCTCCGGGTTACAGCTTATAGAGAACTTTTACCAGTTCAATGATCTGGCAGCCTCTAAAGAGAAGCTAAACAGCATTATGAGTTACGCCCTAAAGCGAAATAGTTGGATCAATGAAGATCCGTCGGTAGTTTTTCAGTTTCATCAGGCGGTGCGCTCGTTTGTGCGTGCGTGCTACCTCATCCATTTAGAAGGAAAGAAATGGGTTGCAGATCCTCCGTTGGAAAATCCTTCTCCATGGGTTCTCGGCTTGCTTTCGGAGAAAGAATACCAAAATCCAGTGTTGGTTTTTAAAAAAGCATTCAAAGAATACAGCGTCAAAGAGTTTGATTATTTTATGTCCGGGATGGTCTATTTCTCAATGGGCATGTATGAAAATCTGCCGGAAAGAAATATCATCAATCCATATATTCATCTGATAAAAATGCTGGATGCGGGGCATCTTATGCTGGAAAGGAGAGGGAGGTAGGAGCGGGAAGCTGGAAGAAGGAAGAAGGAAGATAGTTTGAGCCATAAGTGGCGGATGGTTGGTATGGCAACATCTGTATTTCAAACGCTGTCATTCTGAATGAAATGAAATGTAATGAAGAATCTCAAGTATTTCAGAGAGATTCTTCCTTCGTCAGAATGACAGTGATAAGCTAAGGATTTAACGCAAAGGTTTACTACTATTGTTATCCTATTACAAGGGAGCAAGGATGGAATCAATTTCATTGATTTTTCTAAGCGAATGCATAGCCATACGGCTTTATCCGCGACTTTGTCGCACTCTTGGTTTTCCTGAAATGGTTCATAATACATGAAAAAATCCAGAAAGCACTTTCTGGATTTTGTATTATGGTGTTGGAGATTTATTTCAGGACTTTTTCGTAGATCTCATTCAGTAGGTTTTGTCTCATTTTAGAATTTCTTTGGTTTAAAAGGATAATTATACCCCATTTTTTTGCTCTGTTGTAACAGATTATGGAAGATTGACCCATAGAATCGCCAGACTTCAGATAAATGGTATTCTGATCATCTGTGCTAATGGTAAGACCTAGTCCCATTTCTCTTTTTTCATCTTTATAGTAAAGCTTTTCTGTGAGCAGTGCGGCCTCAGATATTGGATTTCCACTGTTAAGAACTGCTTTCAGGTAGGTGAGCATATCCGAGGCATTAGATTTTACCAATCCTGCAGACGCTGTAATGTTCCACTTGAAAAATTCCTGAACACCGCCATTGGGATTGTAGCCCGCTGTGATGTTTTTCACATTGAAATCTTTTGTCAAAGTGTTGGTCATCTGTAGAGGTATGATTATTTTTTCACGGATTATTTCATCATAGCTTTTACCGTACACTTTTTCCAGTATTTGTCCCAGCAGTGTATAGCCAATGGTAGAATAGCGGTATTTACCATAATCAATGAGTTCATTGCAGTTGTTGACAATGGAAGTCAGTGTTTTTTCTGTGACATTACTTACCGGCTGTTGCGGATTTAATTCTATCAGTTTGGCGAAATCTATATCCGGCAGACCAGACTGGTGAGAGGCCAGATCTGAAATTCTGATTTTGTTTTTGAGGTTTTTCTGTAAAATATAAGCTTTAGGCAGATAATTGTCAATATAATCTTCCGGTTTTAGCTTGTTCTCAATAACGGCCTGGGCAATTAAATTTGAAGTCAGAATTTTAGTTATAGAAGCAATTTCAAATATGGAATTCTTGTTAATATCAACAGAACTTTCTTTGCTAAGTTTTCCATAAGCCGTATAATATTCTTCATCATTACTGATAAATCCAACACTGATGGCAACGTCCGGATTCTTTTGATAATTGTCTTTGATGATGGAATCTATTTTTTTGGAAATGTTCTGTCCAAAAGTAAAAGTACTCATTAGTAAAAGTACTGCTAAAAGAGTGAATGAAGTTTTCATTGTATCGTTATTTTAATAGTTAAAAATGATTTCGATACAAAGATGTGGAAGTGCTCAGATCTACGCGACCGAATAAAAGTATTCGGCCTCATTGGTCTGAAAAAATACGTTCGGATAATGTGAGAAGTGAGTACGAGTAATTACAAGGTGTTGTTTTGTAATGAGTTGCGATACTCTGTCGGTGTGTTCCCTGTATGCTTTTTAAAAGCAGTATTGAATGAAGATTTTGAATTGAAACCAACTTCGTACAGGATTTCAAGAATGGTTACTTTACTTTTTGTAGTATCTTTTAGAATATTCATGGCATGCTCAATACGATAGGTATTTACAAAATCGTAAAAATGCTGTCCCAATTGATGGTTGATAAGAACAGATAACTCACGAACGGGAATTTCGAGCTCTTTTGAAATATCCTGTATGGTTAAAGAAGGATTAAGAAACGGTTTTTCTTCCATCATGAATTCCTTCAGCTTCAGTAATTCTTCATTGTGTATATTTTCATTGACAGCCTCGGAAGTATCATTTTCTTCTTCGGAAATCAGATCCGAAGCAAGCTTTAATTTGGAATCAATATTTCTAAAAAGGTCTGGATTATTCAGTGCTTTGTACAGATACCAGCACACAATAAAAAGCTGAAGGACCAATGCTCCTATCTTTATCCATTCTGAGAGGTAAGGATAATCCGAAAACTTGAAAATATTCTTCAAAAGAGCAATGGAATATAAAATGGTAAGCACCACCGTAAACTGGAACAGCCAGTTGTAGGAATTGACATGGGTGCCGGCATTATTTTCAAGGTAGAGTTTTTTAGCCTTTCTTAAAAGCAGAAATACAGCAGTAAAATAAACAATCACCTGAATATGAAACAGGATATGGTTGAATTGAAGCTCTGCCATGTGCTGATGATTGACAAGAAAATCAACTTTAGAAGCAGTATCTACAGCGTAAAAACGGGGAAGCAAAATAGCATTCACAACTAAAAAGGGAAGAAGATGAACGAGGTATTTTGGTCTGAGTTTAAAGTCAGAATAACAAACAGACAGCACATACAGATAGAAAACAGGAATCTGTAAAAACGCAAATGTATTTCTCAGCATTCCCAGATTGGAAGGACCGTCAGAAACTGAATTCAATAAAGGCTCACTCACATCTATGGCAGTGAGAATAAGGAAAAAAGCAAAAAGACGATTACTGGTTTTGTGTTCTGTTTTGACTGTAAGTAGAAAAAATACAAGAAAGCATGAAACGAACAATGAGATTATCGTTACGATACTTAATAAATTCATTTTATCCATTCATAATGCTTTATGTTCTGTATTTTGATCCGGCTTTTGCTTTCGTAAATATAATTATTTAAAAAACATAAGCTGGCAGGTTTCAAAAAAGGAACAGAATATTTGTTTGTGCGTTTTAAAAAATGGAAGTGAAGAGGTTGGGAGCTGGAAGAGGGAAGCAGAAAGTTACTTTGAGGGGTATTGATGGATGATCTATGAGATTCTTCCTTCGTCAGAATGACAATTTCCCGTCAGAAATTGAAACAGGAGATTGAGCGTAGCCAATGACAAAAACGAAAGTTATTATCCCTTAAAAAGACAAACAGCTATTTTTATAACTATCATAACTTCCAGCCTCCAGCTTTCCGCTTCAAAACTAAAAAAGCCTCTCAAGATCATTGAAAGGCTTTTTTATTATTTTAAAATCTGCTGATCAAAGAGGATATGGTCATCTTCATCAAAACTTATGATCAGTACTTTATATTGTTTAGCGCTGTCGTTATTGAAGAATTTAATTCTTGGCGGAACGTAATCGCTGTCAAATAAATTCGGGTTCCAGTAAAGGGTTTCTCTGGTATCATTTTCAATTTTTTCCGGAGCATCATCATCTATCATTTCAATAGGAAACTCTGAAGGTTTATCATATCCTTTGATGATGGCTGAGTTGTTCTTTGGAACTTCTTTTTCATTGGTTTTAGATTTCATATTGCCCTTCATGGTGTAGATGGCTACGGCATCACCTATTAACCCTGATCCTTTGATAATTTTTACCATCGCAATATTATTGACGGGAAGGGATGAAATCATGGAGCCATCAGTAAGTACCTCATCTAAATATAGCTTGGCCTGCTGGCCTCTGATGTATGGTACGTTTACTCCTGAATTATTTCTTTGAAGTGTTAAACCTGCTGCTTTTCCCTGCAGCCAGTCTAATATATTAGTATATGCTGTGGCATGCTGATCTTCATTAACAAAGTCAAATACAGTAGAATTTACAGAATTGAACATTCCGCTGGAAAGCTGTTTATCCAATTCCTGTTTCGGATCTTTCTTTTTTCCTACTAATGCTACTTCCTGAATCTGGATATCATTACTCTCTTTCTTTCTGATGTTTTTTTGAGTATTGATGGCTCTGGCAATTGCAGGAGGAAGGGTTTTGCTTTTAGCAGATTTTACCAATGTATATTTTGTACCCGGGAAATTACCTTTAAATTCTGAAGGATTTACCAGTGGTTCCACGGTAACGAATAAATTATCAGTACTTGACTCTTTATTTTCTGAATTGACAAATAATGAAACATTCACAGGTTCATCATTGTTGAGATTATTTAAATAAACATAGCCGCTTTGATCTGTTTTAAATTGATTAAAGGCAGGTTGATTTTTGCCTAACTGCAATACTAAATTTACAGTAGAGTTGATCAGCAGAGCATTGTTTTTAATAGGTTTTACTCTGTAAGAAAGATATTGCTGAGATTGGGTTTTAATGGTGGGAGCGGTTCCGCTGAGTACGGAATTCCAGTCGAATCTCTTCCAGTTTTCAGAAATAAGAAGTGCATCTAAAGCTTCAGTATTGGCATTTTTAGAAAAATATTGTGCCGGGCTGTCTATTTTTGAAGTAAAATCCCCCGTTAACCAAAGCGCGCTCAGAATATTTTCTTCATCAGGAGTTTGGGTGCCATCATCTTCACTTACCATAACAGTATAATTTTTGAAATAAGACTCCGGAGAAAGATCAATGCTGTTGAAAGACCTTGGAGTTTGTTTTAAGCTCTGCGCTATGATTTCTGCTTTTTCAATCTTTAAATCGCCGGGTTTTATAAAGCAAAGTCTTTGGGCCACAGGATTGTCCTGCTCATCAAAAACGACCAGTTGCAAAACACCATTCGCTCCGTTGCTGATTTTTGTAGGAATAAGACTTGATGCTTCATTCGTTAAATGATTGATATTCGCTCTGTAAGCAAGGTGATTATTGATGAGTCCGACAATTTTATATCCCTGAAGCTGCTGTTTTAGGTTAACGCCTTTTAAGGAATACTTAATTCCTTCCTTAGAGCTGTGAACTTCTACATTCAGACCGCTGTCTGCAGCCTGAGGTAAATCTATTGTCTGGCTTTTTCCTGCATTATCCTGAATGACAGCCTGGTATTTTTTTCCTGATGCAGGGGTTATTGTAAAGGAAGCAACATTTTTATCAAAAGATTTAAATGTAGTGACGGGTGTTTTTGGATTTTGTACATCAATTACTTTTCCGGTCCAGTTTTCCGGTAAAGAAGAATTGCTAGACAATCTTACCGCAAATTTTGTAGGCATCCCGTTAATGAAAGTTCCGCCTTCCGGAAAGGCTTTTGCAGACCAGTCAGAATTTTTAGTAATCACTAATGATTCTGTGGAGTTAGGGTTGTAAACCGGAAGGGTTTTAACAATCTGAAAATCTTCGTTAAAATTGGTCATGTAAGGCGTATAAGCTCTCACAAAATAAACCTGCTCGGGAAGGTCTTCTTTCAGCTGAAAATCTCCGCTGCCTTCACCATTGGTAAGAAGTACCGTTTTCCAGTCTATTAATTTTTTATCAGAATTGTACAATTCTACAAATAGAGTAGTGGATAGTGCAGAACGGTTATATCCGTCAAATACAAAGCTTTTGAACCAGATTTTGTCACCGGCGGCATATTGTGATTTGTCGGTAAGCAGGTATACTTTCTCTTGTTCATAATTATCCTCAAGATTGGTAATTGCTTTTTCCAGTTTGGTTTGTGCGAGCACAGGTGTTACCATTGAAATAAGCAAAACACAGAATATATTTTTCATAAAAATCTCAGCGCATTTTAATTCTGGGCTAATTTAGTCATTTAAAGACTTCGGAAAAGGTTAAAAACTTATAATTATCCAATTTAAAAAGCATTTCTTTCAGATTTTGATGTACAGGTTTTTAACAGCAATACTGGCGCAGTTTTCTCGGAAAAAGATTCCGTTAAAACACTCTGATTTAAAAAAAGTATTCGGGAAAGGTTCCGTATTTTATCAATAAAATAAGATGTGGTACATCAAAACCGTAAATAAATCTTATCTTTAATTAGATGAATTGGAGAAGCTTATAGGTATTCGGAAAGTAATTCCGGTGTCGGCAAGATAGTTGTACTCAATGATCCACCAAAACAAAATGTAAACTATGAATGTACAGTTAAAACAGGATTGTCATTTTAAAGATGATGGTGCCGATAATTTCGGTTCGGACGTTTTAAAAGGCCTGTCCGCTCATCCGAAAAAATTATCTTCAAAATATTTTTACGACAAAGCAGGCGACCGTCTTTTCCAGCAGATTATGGCCATGCCGGAATATTATCTTACCAATTGTGAGCTGGATATATTTCAGAATAAAACAGAGGAGCTTGCAAAAGCAATTTCCAATATCAATGAATCTTTTGATCTCATAGAATTAGGAGCAGGTGATGCAATGAAATCATCTTATCTTCTTAGGCATTTAGTGGAGAAAGGAACCGATTTCACCTATATGCCTATCGATATTTCAGGAAATATTCTTTCTGTTTTGCAGGAAAACCTGAAGAAAAAACTGCCTGAACTGGAAATTTTACCGTTGGAAGGAGAGTATTTTGATATGCTTGATAAAGCCACCGGGATTTCAAAAAGGAAAAAAGTAGTCCTTTTCTTAGGCGGGAATATAGGAAATATGGAAAGTGAGGAAGCCAGACATTTCTGCAGTGAAGTGAAAAGAAAACTGAATACCGGAGATTTATTTCTTGTAGGTTTTGACCTGAAGAAAAACCCGAAAACCATTCTTGCGGCTTACAACGATCCTGCTGGAATTACCGCTTCGTTCAATCTTAATCTTCTGACAAGAATCAACCGCGAACTTAAAGCTGACTTCAAGTTGGAAAATTTTCAGCACTATCAAAATTATGACCCTGTTTCAGGAGCCTGCAGGAGTTTTCTGGTAAGTCTTTGTGATCAGGAAGTTCATGTGGGAAACCATTTGTTTCAATTTAAAAAAGATGAGCTGATTGATATGGAAATTTCTCAGAAATTTTCTGAACAGGACATCAAAAAACTGGCTGGAGACTCGGGGTTTCATATCCTTGTTGAGATTAAAGATACTAAAAACTGGTTTGTAGATTCTATCTGGATGGTATAATTTAAAATGATTTTTTATGAAAAAAGATGCATTACTTGTAAAAGCAAATCCTCATAAAAACTGGACAAAAAGTTACTCTGAAATCCGAAATCATTCCGTTGAGATTTGCAGTCCTTTGGAAATTGAAGACTATGTGGTTCAGCCTGTAGTGGATGTGAGTCCTCCGAAATGGCATCTGGGACACACCACCTGGTTTTTTGAAACCTTTATTTTACAGCCCAATTTTCCGGGTTATGAAGTTTTTGATCCTCAGTATAATTTTGTCTTCAACAGCTATTACGAAACCATCGGTGCCCGTGTTATCCGTACTGACAGAGGAAATCTTAGCCGCCCGTCTGTTTCGGATGTTTTTAAATACCGGGAATATGTAGATCAGAAGATGAATGAATTTCTTCAGAACGGATATCTTACAGAATCACTGGAAGCTCTGCTGGAATTAGGTTTAAACCACGAACAGCAGCATCAGGAATTATTATTGACAGATATCAAATATATTTTAGGACACAATCCTTTATTTCCTCCTTACAAAAAAGAAAATATTTCAAAAAACGAAACTGACTTAAACTCAGAAATGATCAGCTTTTCAGAAGGAGTTTATGAAATAGGTTTTAAAGGGGAAGGTTTCTGTTTTGATAATGAGCTCGGAAGACACAAAGTATACCTGAATGATTTTAAAATTTGCAGTCAGTTAGTGACCAATAAAGAATATTTAGAATTTATTCAAGCCGGAGGCTACGAAGATTTCAGACACTGGCATGCAGAAGGCTGGGATTGGGTGAAGCAGAATAATGCAAAATCCCCTTTATACTGGCATTTTATTGATGGAAAATGGATGAATTATACTTTACACGGTTTACAGGAAATTAATCTGGAAGAAGCGGTCTGCCATATCAGTTTTTTTGAAGCTTCCGCATTTGCTTCGTGGAAAGGGAAACGCCTGCCCACCGAAGCGGAATGGGAAGTTGCATCAGAATATTTTGAATGGGGAAAACGCTGGGAATGGACCAATTCTGCTTATCTTCCGTATCCGGGATATAAAAAAGAAGCAGGAGCTGTGGGAGAATATAACGGGAAATTTATGGTGAATCAAATGGTGCTTCGTGGTGCTTCAGTGGCCACTCCGCCCGGGCACAGCAGAAATACGTACCGTAATTTTTTTCAGACTCATTTACAGTGGCAGTTTACCGGAATCAGACTTGCACAATAATTTTGCCTATGATTACAGTTGAATCGGTTTCAAAAAGTTTTAACGGAAAAAAAGCGGTTGATGCTATTTCTTTTCAGGCCAATGATAAAGAAATTCTGGTGCTTTTAGGAACAAGCGGCTGCGGAAAAACAACCATGCTGAAAATGATCAACCGTCTCATTGAAGTAGATTCCGGAACTATTTTGATTGATGGTAAAAATATTCAGTCACAAAAAGTGGAAGAGGTACGTATGGGAATCGGATTTGTCATGCAGCATTCCGGATTGTTTCCCCATTACACCATACAACAGAACATAGCAGTCATTCCCGATTTGCTGAAATGGGATAAAAAAAAGACAGTCAGAAGAACTCTTGAATTATTGCACAAACTTCATCTTTCAGAAGAGATACTTACACGGTTTCCAAACGAATTAAGCGGTGGACAGCAGCAAAGAGTAGGAATTGCCAGGGCTCTGATTGCGGATTCACCTGTTTTGTTGATGGACGAACCATTCGGAGCGCTGGATAATATTACCAAAACCGATATTCATGCAGAATTCAAATCTTTGGAAGAGCTTAAAAATAAAACAATTATTCTGGTTACCCACGATGTTCAGGAAGCATTCGATTTAGGCCATAAAATCTGCCTGATGGATCAGGGGAAAATTATTCAGACAGGAACTCCGAAAGAAATGCTGTATCAGCCCAACAATGATTTCGTTAAAAATTTCTTTGCCAAAAACAGGCTTTTACTGGAATATAAAGTGGCCAAACTGAAAGATATGTCTTCTCTGATTGAAGGAAGCCGCTTCTATGAAGAACTTCAGTTTTCAGAAAACTCAAGTGTATGGGATGCGTTGCAGCAGTTGAGTGCGGATACTTCGCTTTCCGAAGATTACGAAAATCTGGTGAAGGCTTTTAATGAATACCGAAAATTCCAGACTGTATGAGTGAGCAGAGTTTTTGGCAGTTTATCACAGAGCAGCATGAGAAACTTCTTACCCAGGTTGTACAGCATCTGGGGCTTACTTTTTTGTCTCTGTTTCTGGCGATCATGATTGGAGTGCCTTTAGGAATTCTCATTGCCCGAAAGACAAAATTGTCAGGTTCTGTTTTGGGAATTGCAGGAATTTTACAGACTATTCCCAGTATTGCGCTGCTTGGTTTTATGATTCCTGCTTTCGGGATCGGGGCAACTCCGGCTATTGTTGCATTGCTGATCTACGCGCTTTTACCTATCATCAGGAATACGTATACCGGAATTACGGAAGTAGATCCGGCGGTAACTGAGGCTGCAAAAGCAATGGGGATGAACAGAAGACAGTTGCTTTTCAAAGTTCAGCTTCCTTTGGCAATGCCAGTCATTATTGCGGGAATCAGAACAGCAGCGGTTATCAATGTTGGGGTGGCTACTTTAGCTTCATTTGTGGCGGCAGGAGGTTTGGGTGAGTTTATTTTTGGCGGAATTTCTCTCAATAATACCAATATGATTCTGGCCGGTGCAATTCCGGCAGCGTTATTGGCTGTTCTTTTGGATCAGACCATCGCCGTTTTACAGAAATTAAGTTATCAGTCTATAAAGAAATTAAAATATATTGTCCCGGTTGTATTGGTGATTATTGGGGCTATTTATCTTTTTGCTTCGGCTTCAAACCAGAAGCTTAAGGCAGGCTTTACACCTGAATTTATGGGACGGCAGGACGGTGATCTGGGGCTTCGTTCGGTATACGGGCTTGATGCACATCCACTGGTGGTAAGTGATGCCATCATGTACAAAGCAGCCTACGAAAAAGAATTGGACCTCATCAGCGGATACTCTACAGACGGGAGGATCAAGGCTTTTGATTTATATGTTCTGGAGGATGACAAGAAGATTTTTCCTCCTTATTTTGCTGCTCCGGTGATCAAAACAAAAACTCTGGAAAAGTTTCCTGAACTGGAAAAAACACTGAACCTTTTAGCAGGGAAGTTCAATGATTCAATCATGACAGATCTGAATTATAAAGCCGATTATCTTAAACAGACTCCTGAGAAAATTGCTAAAGACTTTTTAATAAGAACGAACTTGTATAAAGATCCACGCAAAGGAAATTCACAAACCATAAAAATCGGGTCAAAAATTTTTGGTGAACAGTATATTCTTGCCGAAATTTACAAAATGCTCATCGAAGGCTATACCGATTATAAAGTGGAAACAAAAACAGGACTTGGCGGAACGAAAATCTGCTTTGATGCTCTGATGAATGATGCAATTGATTTTTATCCCGAATATACAGGAACCGGACTGCTGGTTTTGCTAAAACCTTCGGCAAAAACGATAGAAGAAGTCTCTAAGATCCCGGAAAAAACATTGGATTATGTCAATCTGGAATTTCAGAAACAGTACGGAATTGAATGGCTGAAACCACTTGGTTTTAATAATGCGTATGCTTTGATGATGCGAAGGAAACAGGCGAATGAACTTAATATTAAAAATATTTCAGACCTGAAGAATTATCTGGATTCAAATTAATGACCTTACACATGAAGTACAATTTCGACGAAATCATAGAACGAAGAGGAAGTCATTCCGTAAAATGGGACTGGGCAAAGGCTGATATCTTACCTATGTGGGTTGCTGATATGGATTTTAAAACCGCTCCGGAAGTGGTTCAGGCTATCTCTGAGAAGGTTTCTCATGGTATTTTCGGATATGGCACTATTCCTGAAAATTTTCATCAGTCTGTTATCGATTGGTGGCAAACAAATCATCATTTTACGATAGAAAAAGAGTGGCTTTTGCCTGCAACAGGCGTTCTTCCGTCACTTTCGGTCATCATTCGTACTTTTGTGAAGCCTGATGAAAATATTATTTTGCAGACTCCTGTTTACAATCATTTTTTTACCATTTTAGAAAATTACGGATGTCATATTGTTTGCAATGATCTGAAATATGAGGCCGGAAATTACACAATTGATTTTGATGATCTTGAAAAGAAAGCTTCTGATCCGAAAACAAGACTTCTGTTGTTCTGTAATCCGCATAATCCGGTGGGGAAAGTCTGGACAAGAGAAGATCTGGAGAAAGTAGCTGACATTTGTTCACGGAATAACGTGATGGTGGTTTCTGATGAAATTCATTCTGATTTGATTTTTAATAACCGTCAGCATATTCCTTTTGTTTCAATAGCTCAGGATTATGAACTTCAGTCGGTAACGTGTGGTTCGCCGTGTAAGACTTTTAATTTTTCAGGGCTGCCGATATCGTATCTGATCTCCAGGAACAAAAATATATTGGAGCAGACCCGGAAAATGCTGGAACTTCAGGAAAACAGCTATCCTAATCCAATTGCCATGGAAGCGTTGATTGCAGCTTACACAAAAGGACATGAGTGGATGGCTGAACTGAAAGACTATCTGTATAAGAATTTTATATTTCTGAGAAACTTTTGTAGTGAATATCTGCCTGAAATCAAAGTGATTCCTTTGGAGGCAACATATCTGGTTTGGCTGGATTGCCGTTCATTCGGTAAAACTTCTGATGAGCTGTCAAAAATTCTTCTGATGGATGGTAAGGTTTGGCTTAATTCGGGAACCATGTATGGTGGAAATGGGGAAGGTTTCCTGAGGATCAATATCGGATGTCCGAGGCAGCTTCTGATGGAAGGTCTGGAACGGCTAAAAAAAGCTTTGAAGGCCTGAAACAGGAACAGAATTACTAGATAGAGGGTATTTTGCTGATTTGTTATATTGGAACAGAAAACTCTCTTTCACTAAATACCTTTTCATTACAATATATGAAAATGCGAAATATTCCTGTATTGGGAATCTGGATAGACAGTATCTCTGTTTATGTGAATGACAAGAAAGCAAAGTAGCGACTGAAAAAGATATGCTCTTTTCAGACAACTCATCACTACTTCTGAAAATAAATAGTTGCTAATCAGATATCAAAATCAGAGCAGAAATAATCTGCTCTGGTTGTATTTTTTACTTATTGATAAATGCTTTCTAAAAATAACATATACCTTCCGGGCTGAAATTCCCCATATGAAAACAAATAGATCACATCATTCTTTTTCAGATAATGAACTTCTAATCCCTCTTTAGATAGATATTTTTCAATGAAACTGCTTCTTACATTAAATTCACTTTCTCTGACGATGGTATCAAAACTTTCATCATCTATTTCTTTTTTTAAATCTCTTAACGGACTGTTGTAAAAATCAATCAATTTAATTTTTTGATTCTCTATTTCAAAAATTTCTTTTAGGCATTCTTGTTCATCGCCATCAAATAATTTTTGTCTGGTTATTTCGTTTTTTTTATCATGCGAATTTGTCATTGTATAATCATCTTTGTCTAAGGATTCTTCAAAATTTGAGTGTTTTAGTCAATATTGAAAGACGCCATATTTGATTTTTCACCAAGATATTCTATTTGAAAATAATAGGTTTCATCTTGTTTGACATTAAAATTAGCTCCTTTAAAATCGAGAAAAAGGTCATTCTCTATTTCTTCAAGTTTCGCTTTTAATATAAGCTGAGCAGATTCTCCTGTTTCAATTGAAGTTAGATTGGTAACATCATCTATAGGAATCATATAGCTTACTCCTTTATGTGATCTATCCTTATTTTTATCATATAAATGAACTGTTTCTCTTACAAGCCCACCCGTATTATTAGACAGGTTTAGCTTTAATGTCTCTTCAGATATATTGGAAATATTTACATAGAACAAGAAAGATTCTCCATCCTTTTCTATCTCTGCGTTTATTTTAATCATATTGATTTTTAATTACTAATTCTATATGGTATTCTATTTTTTTAATTTCCCAGTAACCGATAATCCTTTCGTGTGGTTTAATCTTATAAATCAAATATTTTAAAAACAAAAATATGCTTAAAAATGCTTAAAAAAATTATCATGTAAATTACAGCAGCAAAACTCATCTTTGAAAAATAAAAGCCACACAATATAATCGAGTGGCAGTGGGTGAATCTAAATTTTATTTAATCTAACCGATATTTGTCATCTTCCTTTGGCGGGAGAGGGTATTTTAGATAGTCTAACGAATACTTTTCTTTTTGAGATAGCTCGTTTTGTATTTCTCCAAGTCGAAGTGTATATTTAAAAATTAATTCTTTACTAGTGTCCTTAAAATCAATTTCTACAAAAGGTACACCTTCTTTATATTCTGCATATGCACAAATTTGTGTATTGTTTTGATTATTAAACCAATGAGTAAATTGTATTACTGCAATGTCTGCATAAAAAGCGCTGCCTATTTTCATTATTTCATATTTTTAATTCCGTCAACCAAATTTATTTTTACATTTGGAAACATTTTGCTGAAATCTTGAATTACTCCCTGGCAAGAAATGCAATAAGGTAATTCTGATGCAATTGTAATTTCCCCTTTAATATTTGTATATATTTTTCCTTTTTTCGCGCCTAGATTATTAGCAATTTTACTTAATTCAACGTATTCAGTATCAAATTCTCTACTCCAGGCATCAGGAGTATTTATATTTCCATTCTTATCAACTTTATATGTTTCAAATATCTCTTCTCCTTCGTATTTATTGCCACTTACTACAACATCAGAAGAATTAAATTTAAGCCCATCTATTTCTCCTTCAATATAAGCTAAATTTCTTTTCTCAAATCTTCCGGTTTCTAAAGCAAGCTCCTCGCCTGAAAGTTGTTTTTTTAAATTATATTTTTTATTCTCCCGAAACTCTTTGAATGTTCTTTTTGCTTTTGTGTAATCACGGCTAAAGCCTCTATAAATGTTTTGGTCTTCAACTAATTTAGAAGGTACTTTATCTGTTTCTTCCAGTAAATTCTTCACCTTTACAAGGTCATTATCTGCCATTGCTTTTTCAAGCTCGATAGCCAGCTTGTCATCTTTGGCTAAAGTTTTTGCCTTTTCAAAGGTATTTTTAACCACAAGCAATTGCTCAGGGGTTAATCCTGTCTCGCTTATGAGTTTGGTTAGTTTGAGTTCAGCTACAAAACTATCAAATGTAACAATTCCTTTCCGAATAGCAAATACTGCTCTGGCTAATAATTCGCCTGTTTGTGCCAAACCTGGTATTGTTGCGTAAGTAAGTTGTTTTGCTTTTACAAAGCCAGCCAGTATTTTTTGCTGTTGGGCTTGTATTTTAGCCTGTTTAATAATATTTTCCCTTACTTTTCTTTCAAGACCCTCGATTTTAAGTAGATCACTTTCTAAAGTGGCTAATGCTTTTGTAGCATCGTCGGCATCATTAAATGTTTTGGCCGCCACAGAAATAGGTTTAGCTGATCTTAGTATTTTTGCTAATGATCCTGCATCTAACGCAGCACCTGCAATGGCGAGTACCAGCCAAGCCAAACTTGGATCGTTACCTTGCAGCACCTGTCCGACTTGTATTGAGGCATCATATAGACTTTGGTTTAAGTTATAGTCATGAATCTCCTGTTTTACATAATATGTACTAATTGCTAAAGTACCTCCGCTGGCTAAAATAGCTAATAAAAATGGAGTAGCTTGCCCTAAGGATACAATGGAAAGAATGATACCTCCGGCTATAAGAATAATATTTTTTATAAGTTCATATTTCGCTTCCTGCCGTACTTTATCTTGTATGACTTTCACAGCATTTTTATTGCTGGAAATACCTGCCTGTTGTATAGAAATAGGAATAAGTTCTCCTAAATCCCAAATGAAATCTAAATCTTCATCTATTATATTTTCTTCAGCTTCATTTATTTTTTCCAACTGTGTTATAATGCTGTTTTTTAAATCAGATATAATTTGTTCGTCGGTTTTTAAATCAAAATTTTCCCAATCAGGAGCCCATTCTTGCTTTTCGGCTTTCATCCCTTTATTGTTGAAATCATCACCTATTGATAAAATAGGAATAGCTCTGTAAATTTCATTTCTGGCAGAGTATTTTCTTTCAATTCCTGATGCTTTATTTACTTTTTGATCATGAATGTCTGTTGCATAAGGATCCCTGCCAACAGCATCGTATGCTTCTTGATATAGCTTTTGCTGCTCTTTAAAACTAGGCAGGCTAGCTTGTATAGCAGCCATTTGTTTTTTATAAGCTTCTATACCGGATTTAAGTTCCTGTAATTTATTTTTATGTTCTCCATATGGCAGCCAAATACCATGTCTCTCTGCCTCTGTAAGAATTAATTTTCTGTTAATTTGAAGCATATAAAGAGCCATTTCTTTTCCGAATTTTTCAAACTCTTCAATTAATATGTCTTGTGCTTCGCTATTTTTAGGGGTTTTCTCTAAAATCGCAGCTGCTTTTTTGCCTTTTGGAGATAGTTCAGGTGCTTTTAATGATTTTAGTTTGTTTTTTAGTGCTATATATTCACTATCCTCTGTAATTTTACTGTATTCGTTGGTTAAAAATTTGTTAAGCTCTTCTCTGTTAATTTCCTTTTCATCTTTTTTATCTTTACCATTGTCTACAATTCCTAATAATTTTTGCTTTAAAGCTTCTCTGGCAGATTCGTTTTTTGGTGCTCCAAAGAAAAGATTATCAAGATATTTCTCAAGGGGTACATTTACATTTGTTGGTGTTCCTGCTTTAATCTCTCTTGCAAAGTTTATTCTACCGTCTTCACCCCAGCGTTCAGCTACTTTTATTGCATTCTCTTTACTACCACCATATACAGCCTGATAATAAATAGCGTATCCTTCAATTGTATTTCCTTTTGGGATGTTTGTAGTGGGAATGAAGCTGACGATTAAGCAATAATCAAGTGCGTGTTCAGGGTTACATTTTTTTAATTTTATAGGATCTTTGCCTGTTTGGAAAGATGATTGGAAAAATTCTTGACTTTCAAGCTTAGATTCTGAACGAGATGCAGGTTCAGATGTCCCTTTATTGCTTTTGTCCGATTCTGTTTTTTTATTTGGTAATGGGGCATTTTTGATTGTTTCCCTTTCATCTGAATTTTTTGTTCCCTCATTCATTTTCAACAAAGTTTTCTTATCAAAGATTCCAGAGCGTGTAATTCCGTTATTGCTTTGAAAGTTGATGAGTGCAAGCCTTGTTTTATCGTCAAAATAAGCTTTGTTCTCGGATACTGTATGCCCTAACTTTTCAAGTGCATTATTAAGTGCTGCTACATGCTGCCCTTTATCAAATAATTGAATAACAGATCCATTTTTTTCTATTTTACTGAATGCCCTGTTTTTAAAAGGATCATATGTTATTTGGGTAACTTCTGTTTTTGCGAGAGATATTTTGTTGTCTTGATCGATGATCTGCTCTTGTTGTTCTTTATCCTCTTTATTATTGTTTTTTTGCTTATCGGACCTGCCGGACCTGGGCGCAAATGTTTTTTTGTGTCTGCTCATGGTATTGGTTATTAGATGAGTTTTTTATTTTGCTGTGCTAAGGGGTTTGTACATATGGACTGAGACGGGATTGATTTTTTCCAAAAGCCTTTTCGTTTTCTATCATTAGATAAGTGCTTATTAATGAATAGGTAATAGAAGTTTCGTTACGGTCATGCAATGCCATAGCAACATTTTTCATAATGTTTCGGATGTTAGCACCGGTATAAGCGTACTCTTTGGTTAAATGTTTTAAAAGTTCCTCACTTTCAAAAGTTATATTTTGGGGTAAATAATGCTCCCAAAGGGCTTTTCTTGTTGTTTCTGTAGGTCGTATTACATTGACAGAGAAATCAATACGGCGCTTGAAAGCATCGTCCATATTGTTTTCAAAATTGGAAGCAAGAATTGTTAATCCGTCAAATTTTTCTATTCGCTGCAATAAATATGAAACTTCCTGATTGGCGTAGCGGTCATGAGCATCTTTTACATCAGAACGTTTTCCAAACAAGGCGTCAGCTTCGTCAAAAAACAGCATACAGTTTTTACCCTGCAGTCTGTTGAATAGCACTTCAAGATTTTTCTCAGTTTCACCAATATATTTGCTCACTACCTGGGAAAGATCCACATGATACATATCAATACCATATGCATTGGCAAGAATACCGGCCAGCATTGTTTTTCCTGTTCCCGGTGTCCCGTAGAATAAAGCAATGAAACCAGGTTTGAAGCTATGTTCACTGGTTTTGAAAAAGCCGTTTTCCAATGCTTTAATATAATGTCCGATGGGTTTTATCTGTTCCCTCACATTATCTTCCAAAATAATATCTTCCATGGTGAGATCAGATTTGTAAAGCCTGCCCGGAAAGTAAGAACCATGATCCAGTTGTGGCTTTTGACCTGATAAAAAATAATTGAGATAAGCGGTATCCAATTCAATTTTTCCATGAATAAATTCTGTTGAAGAACGGTTGTAAATAATGTCATTTTTCAAAAGGACACTGCCATTGATGAGTTGTGCTCCATACTGTGACCACAGCGATACATCTTTACCTGCCAGCAAGAAAAGTGCGGTTTGGAAAGTTGGTTTAAAACTGCGGCTGATTTTATCATATTCACCACCTGCCTCAATAGCAAATGCATTGCTGCTTTCTTCTATCTGTACAAATGTTTTCAGGATGGACGGATAATGAGCGGAAGCAATTCCCAGCGCTAAGATTATTCTGTCCACAACAGTAAGCTGATGGATGTTTACCGTAACCGAATAAGGAGATTGGTCGTCTGATTTTGGAGGTTCAGGTATTTCATAACCAGCATTTAATTCTGTCTCATCTTCCAGAAATAATTCTTTGCATCGCTTTTCAATAAGGGATTGCAGCCATTTCATTTCTTCATTTAAAGAATGATGGTTTACAGTATTGGCTTGAAATAAGGGATTGACTATTTCTGTTTTTTCATTAATTTTTGTTTTTATTAATGATGGGTCTTCATGGCTAATAGGAGATTTCATAAGCTTATTTTGAATTAATAGGGTTGCAGTGAGGGGATTGCTGATGTAAAATCAGCAACTTTAGAGATTGGGAAAGTTTCAGAATATTAGAAAATGTAACCTGTTATTACCAGTTCACAAATATGAATTTTTTCTGCCACGGCAGCTTGACAAGACCAATGCCCCAGGAAAGCTTTTCCAGAAGAATATCTTGTGTTTTTCGTTCTACAGTAAGCGTGTAATCAGCGTCAGTGATAACTAATTTCCCGGGCCGTTGGAAAAACTCGTTCTGTAATAATGCTGCAGATGATTTTTTCATGGGAGCCCAGTTGTGCTGCACACTTTCTATAACATTTTTAGCCTGCTTTTTATGCTTACGTGAAAGTTTAACATGTCTGTTAATCGTTTGATGCATTGGAATATTACACAGGAATTTTTCAAAAATCATGTCGTATTCAGGAGCATTTGTTTTTCCGGTAGCAATATAATGCAATAGATGGGCACACAATTCCGGATCCGTCAGTTGCTGAGTTTTTGAGTCAATGAGCTTACAATGTTCAAAGAAGGTTCTGATAAATGGATGGATCAAAATAAGCCCTGCATTCTGAATATAGTGCCCTTCATCCTGGATTACATTTTCCTGAATTATTTCATTTTTTTCCTGAATGGTTTCTATTGAATTTTTCACATTTTCAGGCTGATCGGCTGTATTCGTTGTGAGGCTTTCTGAAATTTCGTTTTCTGTAATAAAAGGGAATATCTTAACTAGTGTTTTCCTGTTTTGATGATTGCTTTTTGTTATTGATAAGTCAATCTGTTTTTTTGTTGAAATTTCTTGTAAAAGATATTCCCTGAGATGGTTATCAGATCTATCCAAATACTCCGATATTACATGAAAGACCAATCGCCATATTGCAATTCTATCCGTATGATCCAACTTCGATAGATAACGTATTGTATCGGTTTCCAGGTGGATATTCAATTCCTTATTTTTCAAAATTGCCATGCATAACTGTGCAATTTGTTCATTGGAAAGCTGATTGATTATTCGGTTCTGGACATTTTCTTTTGATAAGGCAGGTATAATGCTTTTTTGAAAGTTTCCTGTCGAAATAATGTGATCAAAAACCGTTGATTCCAAAATAGCCATGCTGTCGCTCCCCGAATTCCACCAAGGCATAGTTCCTTTTTCTAAAAAATAGATAAAAGCTTTGAGCATCTTTTCCTGATCATCTACCAGATATGCTTTAATATCATTTTCTGTTTCCTGAGAAGAAGTTTCAATGGGTTTGGTAATTTCTGACAGTTCTTTTTTAAAGAGTTCGGCTATTTTATCTTTTAACTCAATATTTAATGCGCTGCTTTTTACATCCACATTTAATTCTAAACGTGGAATCTGCAGGGTATGACCGGCTAATTTATACTCTAAAGCCCTGATATGGTTTTCTATTTCCGGAAAAACATCAATAGATAAAAAGCTATTAATATCATCTTTTATACTCAAGGCTTTTGCTTTGTTGTTTACGGTAATTTCAACAAAAACTTTCTGAATGATATGATTTTGCTTCACATTAAATAGGTTTACATTATAAAATATCGGGAATTGTCAAATAGTTTTACTTCTGGTCGAACTCTCCACCCCAGAAACCTGCAGGACAAAGACTAAATCTGGATCTCTGCTTAGCACTCAATCTGCATCCGCAGCCTCTTATAAATCCATCTTTTGGACCGTCTATTACTTCCAGTGTATCTGGATTAAGCCATTTCATTGCGTTGCAATTATTGCCGTTTTTTAAAGGACATGCATTACAGATTTCTTCCCTTAAAGAGAAAATAGCTTCTTCATTTTGATTGGCCGCACCCAATTTTGAGCGTAGTTCGTTAAAATGGCCTTCAATGATTTCATTGCGCTTGCTGAAAAGATTTTTAATATTCATATGATTAAAGTTTTTAAAATTATTGGGTCAAAATTAGAAAGAAGAGATCCTATTTTGCGAATGATAAGACCGCTCTATTCTGTCTTTGCAGTAAAAGAGAAAATTATTTCCTGATGATGCAGGTTTACAGTTTTTAGAAATTGTTGATACAAAAAACCGGATTCTCTTAATCAGAAAAGCATATCGTTTTTTTTGGAGATTGATACTTTGGACAATCAATTTCAGTCTTTGATTATTTACAATTCAGAAAATCCAGGACCAATAAAAATGACCAATTAATTAATGGACAATTTTATGTTGAAATACGATGATTTTTGAAAACAGAATGATACTCAATTAACGGACGAAAATTGAGTCATAATTCGGAAAGTGAAATCTAAGGACTAAAATTTAATTTTTCAATATTGTTTTTAATGTGATTATTTTCAACTATTTAACTGTCTTGTTTTTGATTTTTTTCTATGAGAATGAAAATCCTATTTACTGCAAAGACTGTATTGAGGACCCAAAATATTTGTCTTTTGAGGGGGTGTGATTGTATGTTTGCACCATAATAATTAAGAACAGAAATTATGATTAATAAAGTATTAACAGTTTTAAAAAATCAGCTAAATGCTCCGGATGGTTTATGGGATCCCAATGTTCCTGGCGAAATCGAAATCGCGGTTGTTGATGACATTGCAAAACAAGATGAGAACGCTGAAGGAATTATTAACAAAGTAGTAATCAGTCTGCTCAATATCGAGGAAGAATCGACATTGAAAAACAGATCAAGGTATCAGCAGGTTGTGGTAGACAACAATCCAGTCCGATACGATAAGGAAAGTACTCCGGCTTACTTAAACTTATATGTGATGATTGCTGCCAACAGAAGTACGTACAGCAAATCGTTACTAAGTATTTCAAAAGTTATTGAGGTATTTCAGGCAAAAAATGTTCTGGAATATGTGGATACTAAACCTGAAAATAACTTCAGTTTCAGAATTGAACTGCACTCTATTCCTTTTGAACAGCTAAGTTACGTCTGGGGATTATTAGGCGGAAAAATAATGCCTTCTGCTTTATATAAAATCAGTGTGATAAAAATTGCGGCTAAGGATGTGGTTCCTGTTACATTAATTAATGACGTTAATATAAAAAGTATTAAAGTTGATTAATCATAAAAGCAAAAACTAAAACTAAAAACTAATAACCCTTTAAATTTTTAAACATGTTAAATTCAGCAACACCAGGTGTTTCTGTTGAAGAAATTACAAAACTTCCATACTCAGTTGCCTATATAGACACAGCTATGCCAGCATTTATTGGGTATACTGAATTCCTTCCTGCCGGGTATAATGAGCCCTTCAGAATCAGTTCTCTTTTAGAATATGAACAGTATTTCGGAAAAGCAAAAAAAGAAAATATCCAGTTAAAAGATGTAGAAGGCCAGGGAACAACTATTGTGGCACCTCAGGTACAGTTTTTAATGTACTATTCACTGCAGATGTATTTTGCCAATGGCGGCGGACCATGTTATATCATCTCCGTAGGGGATTATACCTCAGCAGAAGTACAATTATCCTCATTGGAAGCAGGACTCAATAAAATTGATCATAAAAATATTAAAGAACCGGTTCTGATTATTTTCCCTGATGCTATTTCGTTAACCAATGAATCTGAGTTTTATGATATTTATAACCAGGCCATTGATAAAGCTAAGGATGAGACGAAAAACAGATTTGTTATACTGGACACTTATTACGGCAATTCCGTTACCAGGTCAAACAATCTTACCACTATTGAAGCTTTTAGAAATAATGTAAACCCAACCAATCACGGGGCAGCTTACTTTCCTCACTTAAAAACCATTTTGAATTATACTTTTGATGAAACTCAAACTCCTATAATACATACCGGTTTACAAAAGGCCGGACAGGACAGTACTCTTTTTTATGCAGGTGAGACCGCTGCTTTGGATGAACTAAAAAGTATGGCAAGTGCTGAGATTTCAACCGGATCTGCCGATGCTTACGTCCTTGCCGATTTATTAGATCAGGCTATTGCGATAGCAGAAGAAGTGAATGAAAATGCTGATGCAGGTGATAAAAAAAATGCTTTAACAGCAGCAATTGCTGAGGCAAAAATTGTGTTAGAAGCTATTTATGATGGAATAATAGATGATTTTATGGTCCCTGATAATTCAGATGAAAACACACCTGATTTCACTGGAGAGTTTACGGCATTAAAAACTGCAATTCTCGAGGTAAAAGACGAAAAAGGGGATGCAGACGGGATAACGCTTAAAAATTTAGAATCCTCTAATTCTGCACTATATAATCAGGTAAAAAAAGAAATACAGTCATTGAAAGTTGTTTTACCGCCATCATCAGCTATAGCGGGAGCATACGGCAGAGTAGACAGTGTAAGAGGAGTGTGGAAAGCTCCGGCAAATGTCAATATCAGCAATGTCCTTGCTCCGACAGAAAAAATTTCCGATCAGGAACAGGCTGCTTTAAACATAGATCCTTTTGGAAAATCAATCAATGCGATCAGAACTTTTACAGGAAAAGGAACCTTAATCTGGGGAGCCAGAACCCTTGAAGGAAAAGATAAAAATAGTGAAGGGAAAGATAACGAATGGAAGTATGTACATGTACGCCGCTATCATAATATGATCAGACAGGCGATAACAGAAGCACTCGACAGGTTTATTAATGAGCTTAATATTCCTCACACATGGTTACGGGCAAAAACAATGTTGGAAAACTTTCTTAACCAGCAATGGATGGAGGGTGCATTGGCAGGCAGTACTCCGAAAGAAGCTTACGAAGTAACAGTTAAAGGAGTAGAAGGCACTACTATAATGAATGTAGACCTTAAAATCGCATTAGTGCGTCCTGCAGAGTTTATTGTGCTCAACTTCTCACATAAATTGCAACAATTCTAAACCATAAAATCAATAAATCAATCACGAATAAATACCCGAAGTTCTACTTCGAGGAATAATTAATATTAACGTAAAATTTTTTTAAAATGAATTACAAAACCCCTGGAGTTTACGTGGAGGAACAAGGAAAATTTCCCCCTTCCGTAGCGCAAGTTGAAACGGCTATCCCTGCTTTTATTGGGTATACAGCGGATGGACCGAAAAATAAACCAACGAGAATTGCTTCGATGTTGGAGTATGAACAACTTTTTGGAAAAGCAAATCCGGAAATCTTCGCTGTAGCTTTCAAAGATGGTGTTGCAACAGCCACACAACCCAAAATAAGCGATTTTAAAATGTATTATGCTATGCAAATGTATTTTGCGAATGGCGGTGGGGCTTGCTATATTGTTTCGGTTGGAGGTTACAATGATGAGGTAACTGTTGGAACTTCTACAACAGAAGCCGGAACTTTATTATATGGTCTTGAATTACTAAAAAAAGAAGACGAACCTACTCTTATCGTTTTCCCGGATCTTCAAGGTTTGGTTGCTACTGCTGCTGAAGTTATTGCGGCAGACAATGCTTTACAAGCTTCCATGGATAATAGGAATGTAGCTGTTGCTGCTGAAGCTGCTGCTAAAGCCGTTTCAAATGCTGTTGACGGTGCCGATGTAGCTGCTGCTGTAGCTGCTGCCGTAGCTAAAGCAGCTGATTATGAAGTTACCAATCCTGAAAATCTTAGCGAAGTTGCTGCTGTTAAGGCTGCTCAAGATGTTGTAGCCGCGGTTAAAGTAGCTGCTGCTGTTGCCAATACTACTGTTCCTGCTGTTAAAGCTGCTGCTAAAGTTGTTGCAGATGCTTATACTGAAGATCTTGCTACTGCTAACATTATTTCTGGTTTTGCTTCTGAAAATGCCGATAATGTTTCTGATGCTAACATAGATTCTTTTATTACTGAGGCCTATTCTGTATACAATAGTGCTTTGAATCAAGCAGAATCTATGAAAGACAGATTCGTTATCATGGATGTTCTTGGCAATGATACTATTTTTAGAAAAGAAGTAAAAGCTAAAGGTTTAAATTATGGAGCGGCTTATTATCCAAAATTAAAAACGGTTTTGAGTTATGATTTTAATGAAGCTGATGTTTTAGTTACGGGCGCAGCTGGTATCAAAAATTTAGCAGAATTGAAATTAAAAAATTCTGAACTGTATAACCAGGCTAAAACAGCAATAGCGTCTCAACAGGTGGTATTAGCACCATCATCAGCTATTGCCGGAGTTTATGCCAAAGTAGACAGTACTTCCGGAGTATGGAAATCACCAGCTAATTTAGGGCTTAGTCTGGTAGATGTACCGGCAGTAAAAATCTCCAATAAAGAACAGGAGTTGCTTAATGTAGATGCTACATCAGGAAAATCAATCAACGCGATCAGAACTTTTGCAGGAAAAGGAACATTAGTTTGGGGCGCAAGAACATTAGACGGAAACAGTAACGAATGGAGATATGTATCTGTACGCCGTTTCTTCAACATGGTAGAAGAAT
Source organism: Chryseobacterium indologenes (assembly GCF_018362995.1). Lineage (NCBI taxonomy): Bacteria > Pseudomonadati > Bacteroidota > Flavobacteriia > Flavobacteriales > Weeksellaceae > Chryseobacterium > Chryseobacterium indologenes. The sequence goes on along the minus strand of NZ_CP074372.1, from coordinate 1,730,436 downwards.
CTGTGAAGAAAGCTACAGAACGTTTTGTCTTTGAACCGAATACTGCCAATACATGGACCCGTGTCCAGGCAATGATCGAAAACTATCTTGACCAGCAGTGGAGAGACGGCGCATTAGCAGGAAGCAAGCCTGAAGAAGCTTATTACGTAAGCGTTGGTTTGCACAAAACAATGTCGGCTCAGGATATTTTAGAAGGAAGAATGAATATCGAGATCGGTATGGCTGCAGTACGTCCTGCTGAATTTATCGTACTCAATTTTTCACACAAATTACAGGAAGCATAAAATCAATTAAATAACAATAAAATTAAAAATAAATTATGAGTACATATCCATTAGTAAAGTTTGCCTTTGAAGTAGATTGGGGCGGAACAAAAGTAGGTTTTCAGGAAGTGAGCGGATTAAATGTTGAAGCAGCTTTAATCGAGTACAGACATGGTGCAAGCCCAGATTTTAGCAAGATTAAAATGCCTGGAATGAAAAGTTTCAGTAACATCACTTTAAAAAGAGGAACTTTCAAAACAGATAACGAATATTTCGACTGGTTCCAGAGTATTCAGCTAAGCACGGTAGAGCGCAGATCTATTACCATCTCTCTTTTAGACGAAACAGGAGCACCTGCAGTAACCTGGAAAGTGAAAAATGCATTCCCTCTTAAATTACAGTCAACAGATCTGAAAGCTGAAGGTAATGAGGTGGCTATCGAAACCTTAGAAATTGCACACGAAGGATTAACTATTGAAAATAACTAACATTAACTTTAAAATTTAAAAAAATGAATTACAAAACACCTGGAGTTTACGTAGAGGAAATTGCGAAATTCCCACCATCTGTAGCACAAGTAGAAACAGCTATTCCTGCTTTTATCGGACACACGGATAAAGGACCAAGAAATGAACCGACAAGAATCTCTTCTATGTTGGAATACGAAACGATTTTCGGAGGAGCAAAAGATGAAAAAACAGCGTTCTCTGTTACGATTGAAGATACTGTTGTAACTGCAAAAGTAGACAACGCCAAGCTAAGTCCTTATAAAATGCATTATGCTATGCAAATGTATTTTGCTAATGGCGGCGGGCCATGTTATATTGTTTCAGTAGCTGATTATGATAAGTCTCCTGCATTAGGAACAGAAACAGTTGCCGGCGGTCTATGGTTCGGATTAAAATCCTTGGAAAAAGAAGATGAGCCAACACTTATTGTTTTCCCGGATGCGGAAGTTTTAGGAGCAGATGCTTATAAATTATACAATAAAGCTTTGGATCAGGCAGAAGATTTGAAAGACAGATTTGTTATTATGGATGTTTTTGCAGATGCTGCTGCTTTCAGAGCCGGAGTAGATGCTGCAGGATTAAAATATGGAGCTGCCTATTATCCAAAATTAGAAACAGTGTTAAGCTATAGCTTTGATGATAAAGATGTTAAAATCGAAAGCTATAAAGAATTAAATGCTGCAGGAGCTCTTGTAGACGTTACAATGCCTCAGAATGAAAACAACTTAGCATGGTTGAAATCAAAAAGTTCAGCGCTGTACAACCAGGCTAAAAAGGAAATTGAATCTAAAAGAGTAGTATTAACTCCATCATCATCAATTGCCGGAATTTACGCCAAAGTAGACAGTACTTCCGGAGTATGGAAAGCACCAGCCAACTTAGCAATCAGCAACGTATTGGCACCTGTTGTAAAAATTTCTAATGAAGTACAGGACGGTCTTAACGTAGATGCAGTAGCAGGAAAATCAATCAACGCAATCAGAACTTTTACAGGAAAAGGAACCTTGGTTTGGGGCGCAAGAACATTAGACGGAAACAGTAACGAATGGAGATATGTACCTGTACGTCGTTTCTTCAACATGGTAGAAGAATCTGTAAAGAAAGCTACAGAACGTTTCGTTTTTGAACCGAATACGGCCAATACATGGGTTCGTGTACAGGCTATGATTGAGAATTTCCTTGATCAGCAGTGGAGAGACGGTGCATTAGCAGGGAGCAAGCCTGAAGAAGCTTATTACGTAAGCGTTGGTTTACACAAAACAATGTCGGCTCAGGATATCCTAGAAGGAAGAATGATTATTGAAGTCGGTATGGCTGCAGTACGTCCTGCTGAATTTATCGTACTACGTTTTTCACACAAATTACAGGAAGCATAAGCTAAATTAAATAACAACTAAAAATAAATACATTATGAGTACATATCCATTAGTAAAGTTTGCCTTTGAAGTAGATTGGGGCGGAACAAAAGTAGGTTTTCAGGAAGTGAGCGGTTTAAATGTTGAAGCAGCTTTAATTGAGTACAGACACGGTGCAAGCCCTGATTTTAGTAAGATTAAAATGCCTGGAATGAAAAGTTTCAGTAACATCACTTTAAAGAGAGGAATTTTCAAAACAGATAACGAATATTTCGACTGGTTCCAGAGTATTCAGCTAAGCACGGTAGAGCGCAGATCTATTACCATCTCTCTTTTAGACGAAACAGGAGCACCTGCAGTAACCTGGAAAGTGAAAAATGCATTCCCTCTTAAATTACAGTCAACAGATCTGAAAGCTGAAGGTAATGAGGTAGCTATTGAGACGCTTGAAATTGCACACGAAGGATTAACTATTGAAAATAACTAATCATGGCAGTTTTATATCCTCCAACCAGTTTCTCTTTTATTGTTAACGGGATTTCAACAACAGAGGGTATTGACTCCAGATTTCAATCTATATCTGGTTTATCAACAGAAATTGGAACTGAAGAATATGCCGAAGGGGGCGAAAACAGGTTTACACACCAACTTCCTTTGAGGCCCAAATATCCTAATCTGGTTCTTAAACGTGGGTTAATCGTAAGTTCCGGATTGATAAGCTGGTGCAGAAATGCGATGGAAAACTTCCAGTTTGAACCCAGAGACCTGATCATTACTCTTTCAGGAGGAATTCAGTCTACAGCACCCTTAATGGTTTGGAATGTAGTTGGAGCATACCCCGTAAGATGGGAAGTGTCAGAATTCAACGCAGAAGAAAGCAAACTTGCTATTGAAACAATAGAACTGAAATATAGATATTTCACAATACCCTCATCGTTAGCAAGCTTAGGCTTGTAATTTCTAAATCAAATCTAAGCACCTGAACGTGTGTTAGTTTAAAGATAAATTTTACCCAAATCTTTTTTCATAAAAAACAACAGATTGGTCTATAACAGAGACTGAACACACCCTTCATGTGCTTGGATTTTTTTAAATAAACATGTTAAATCATTGGTTATTAGTGTTTTGAATATTAATGATCATTAAAACAAACGAAATGCCAATAGAAATAAAAGAGCTTCACATTAAAATAAATGTGGACGAAAAAGCCGCAGCTACAACGACTACCGCATCGGTAGATGAAGCACTGCTTATGCGTGCGATCAGTGAAAGTGTAGAGCAGGCCGCAAAGATAGAACAACGTAAAAAAGAAAGATAATGAGAGGAGCAATTCAAAAACTGACAATCGGAACATACAAAGATTCTGATTATGAAAAAAGAATTCAGAATGGTGCTTTTAAAGCTTTTATCAATCCTACGGGGTATTCTGTAACTTATAAAACAGAACTTGAGCCAGGTCAGGCACTAGGAACAGCTAAAACGGATTTAAAATATGTAGCATCACCTTCAACTGATTTACAATTAGAATTTCTATTTGATGGGACAGGAGTCACAGAAGCGAACTCTGGTATTAAACTTATCAATAAAATTAAAGGAAAGGCTTTTAAAAAGACCTCTGTAAAAGATCAGGTTGATGCTTTTTATAAGGCTACAGGCCAGGTTTCCGGTCCTATACATAAACCCTATAACGTTATTCTTAATTGGGGAGACTTTGAATTTAAAGGAGTATTGGCAGAATTTACTGTAGAATATAAATTATTTGACAATGAAGGACAGCCTTTAAGAGCTATAGGAAAAGCAAAGTTTAGCGAATCTATCAGCCCTAAGCTGGAAGCAGCAGAGAAAAAAAATGAGTCCCCGGACGTTACCCACAAAAGAACAGTACAGGCCGGCGATACACTGCCATTGATGACCGAAAGTATTTACGGAGATTCCAAATACTATCTGGAGGTAGCTAAAATAAACAATCTTATCAACTTCAGACAGCTAAAACCAGGCCAGGAATTATTCTTTCCGCCATTAGAAAAAGTTTCATAATATGAATAACAGCGGATACATACAAACAGCAAAAAATCCAGATTTAGTCACCCATAAGGTGATGTCTGGAGGAACAGAACTGCCGGGGAAGTACGGGGTGAAAAGCATTGTCGTGGAAAAAGAAGTCAACAGGATTCCTTATGCACGCATTGTTATTTTAGACGGAAGTGTACCGGAGCAGGATTTTAAGCTCAGTAATGAAGATCTGTTAATTCCCGGAAAAGAAATTGAGATTACCGCCGGATACCATTCCGAAGAGGAAACCATTTTTAAAGGAGTTGTGGTAAAGCATAACATAAAAATCAGAAACGGTTCTTCTTACCTCATCATAGAATGCAGAGATAAGGCTGTAAAAATGACCTTAGGAAGAAAAAGTAATTACTTCTACGAAAGCACAGACAGTGATGTCATGGAGGAACTCATCAGTAATAACGGGCTTACTGCCGATGTAGAGGCAACTTCAAATTCACACAAGGAATTGGTACAGTATCAGGCTTCTGATTGGGATTTTATGCTAACCAGAGCGCAGGCAAACGGTAAACTTTGTTTTGTTGAAGATGGAACTATTAAAATTACTAAGCCTGATTTTAGTGGTGAAGCTGTAGAAACAGTGGTTTACGGATCATCTGTACATGAATTTGACGGAGAGATTGATGCCAGAGACCAGTTCAGTAAAATTACCGCCAAAACATGGAGCTATACTGATCAGGAACTGACAGAAGTGGAAGCTAAGGATCCGGCGATTAAGCTCAATGGAAACCTTTCATCAGGTGATTTGGCAGATGTCTTCGGAATTGAAGATCTGCAGCTGAAGCATGGTGGAAATCTTACTCAAAGTGAGCTGCAGGAATGGAGTGATGCCAAAGCAACTTTCCAGCAACTGGCCAAAACAAGAGGAAGAGTACGTTTTCAGGGAATTCCAGATGCCAAACCAGGAGTTTCGTTAACACTGCAAGGAGTTGGAAACCGATTCAATGGGAAAATATACGTAACCGGTGTCCGTCATGAAATTGCCGAAGGAAATTGGCTGGTGGATGCTCAATTCGGACTTTCTCCAACATGGTTCTCAGAAACCTTTGATGTAAGCGAAAAGCCAGGTGCAGGAATTATGCCTGCCATAAGCGGATTGCATGTAGGGGTAGTATCACAACTGGAATCTGATCCGGACGGAGAAGACAGAATTCTGGTACAGATTCCTATCATTAACAGCGAGGAAGAAGGAATCTGGGCACGTATTGCCACCCTTGATGCCGGTGAAAACAGAGGATCATTCTTCAGACCTGAAATCGGAGATGAGGTAATTATCGGATTTATTAATGATGATCCTAACGATGCCGTTGTGCTTGGAATGCTGAACAGCAGTGCAAAACCAGCTCCTATTGTAGCTTCTGACGATAATCACGAAAAAGGATTTGTTACCCGAAGCGAAATGAAAATGATTTTTAATGACGACAAAATTTCGTACACACTGGAAACACCAAAAGGTAAAAAAGTGATTGTAGACGAAGATGCCGATGTCATTACAATAAAAGATGAGCATTCTAATACTCTTACCCTGAATAAAGACGGTATCAGTATGGAAAGCGGGAAAGACATCAAGATCAAAGCAAAAGGAGACATTAATATGGAAGGAACCAATATCAATGTAAAAGCAAGTGCTCAATTCAAAGCAGAAGGCAGTTCCGGCTCAGAGCTTAAATCAGGAGCAGTAACAGTAGTAAAAGGATCTCAAGTTAAAATTAATTAATCATGAAACCGGCAGCAAGAATTACAGATATGCACACCTGTCCTATGGTAACAGGAAATGTTCCCCATGTAGGAGGCCCTATAATGCCGGCAGGAGAACCCACCGTGCTTATCGGCGGAATGCCTGCAGCAAGACAGGGAGATAAAGCAGTATGTACCGGGCCACCGGACACCATTGCATCAGGCTCTTCAAGTGTTTTAATCGGTGGGAAACCTGCCGCAAGAATGGGCGATTCTACCGCTCATGGAGGAGTGATAACCGCAGGGGAAGCTACTGTTTTAATAGGCGGATGATATTGAAGGAAGCTTTTAACACAATCATAAGCTACCCTATAAATAAGATCTGACTAAAACTAAAAATGTAAAACATCAATAACAAAACGGTTAGAATAACCAAAACTCTATGCCACAGATGCAGGATGTGAACATTCAATATAACAAATTAACGTATGAAAATAAATACAGATTTTTTAGGAACAGGCTGGAGTTTTCCGCCTGAGTTTAACGAAACTGAAGGAAAACTGGCCATGACCACAGATGTGGAAGACATCAATAACAGCCTTAAGATTTTACTGTCAACACGCCCTGGCGAACGTGTCATGTTCCCCAACTACGGGTGTGACCTGCAGGATATGCTCTTTAAACCACTGGACTTAACGCTGATTACCCAAATGAAAGGAATCGTTGAGCGTGCTATTTTATATCATGAACCCAGAATCAACATCCTAAGTATTGAAATTGATACCCAGGAAGAGTTTGAGGGAGAAGTTTTGATACAGGTTGACTACGAAGTAAGAAATACTAATACAAGAAGCAATATGGTTTTCCCTTTTTACAAAGGAGAAGCTACCGAAATATAATGAATTACGGGATGTCTGTAGCCATTTTGAATACTACCAAACACTACAATAAGTATTGCATCTGACCATAGAAAGATAAATATAAACAAATGAAAAAAACAGATACATTTTCACATTATCGTGAAGGAAAATCACAAATGCAGCGCTTTTTAGCAGAATTAGATCCTGGGAATCTTGAGTTACACGATTTCGATTTGTTTGACTGGCTATTATTCGCAAACAATTTTGCAAGTCATGTAAACTATTTTGACAAAGATGATAATACAGCACCAAAAGGAAACTGGGGAAACTTCTTCCTGGGTGATGATGCCAATGCTATCCCACGTAGAGAAAGCGTTGAGTATAAAAGTATGAAAAAACAGGTTACAGATCTTATGTCCCAGTTTGAACAGGATAGCAGCCTTACGCCTCACCTGACATTATTTGTATGCTTTTTAAAATTATTGGATTTCTCAAAAAAAGCCTTCAATAATCTGACGAAAAGACACCTGGATTTCTATTATAACGAAATTCTTCAGATTCAGAAAAATGATGCCAAATCAGACAAAGTCTATGTGATCTTTGAACTCGCCAAAAAAGCGATTCAGGAAAAAATTCCGGCCGGTACATTGCTGGATGGAAATAAAGATGCTAATGGCAAAAAAAGAATTTATAAAACAGGTGATGAAATTGTTGCCAATCAGGCAAAAGTAGTGGAGATCAAAAGTTTCTTAAATGACGCTGAAAAGAGAGAACTGAAAATGGCTCCGGTGGCTAACTCTGCCGATGGTTTGGGAGATAAATTGCCGGAAGACGGTAATTATTGGTGGCCGTTTGGATATAATTCCGATGAAACCAATTCAAATAAATCTATTTATAAAGAGCTTCCAAAAGCTAAACTTGGCTTTTCAATTGCCTCCTCACTATTTGATTTAAAAGAAGGAGAACGTACCATCACCCTTAAGATTGATTTTAATAAAAATTCAACCCAGAAATTACAAAATCTTTCAAAAACAGATATTAAAAATAATATCAAAGTGCTTTGCAGCGGGGAGAAAGAATGGTTGTCAGGTGCTGTTTTAACATGTATTAAAAACGAAGAAGAAAGATTAGAGCTTTCTATTACATTACCTAAAGAGTTCCCGGCAGTTGTAAAATACAATAAAGAAGTGCTGGCAGAAACATTTCAGACCAGTTTCCCTGTTGTAAGACTCATGATTGAAGGAGAAGATTATTACAACATGTACGAAGCTCTTTCAGAAAAACTGATAAAAAATATAGAAATAGCAGTTGATGTAAAAGGAGTAAAATCTATTCAGATAGAAAATGACAACGGAGCATTAAACTCAGAAAAGCCTTACTATCCTTTCACTGCACAACCTGTTAAAGGATCTAATTTTTATATCAGATGTCCTGAAATGTTTTCCAAAAAATGGCAGAATGCAGACATTACGATCAACTGGAAGAATGCTCCGGACTCTATAAAAGATTTATACAGCGGATATGTTATTCAGCCTAATCAAAATATAAGTCTAAGCGATTTTGAGGGCTTAAAAAATTCCTCAATCGTAGGTTCTGATGGTTACTTCAAGGCGGATGTTGCATTGCTGGATAAGGAAATCTGGTACGAAAAGGCTAATGATATTGATGTGTTCAGTAAAGAAAAAGATGCGTATAAAATCCGGTTTTCTGTAAATAATGCAAGTAATAAGGCCGGAACAAGTGAGACGATCAGGGTAACGCTTAATCAGTCGTCATTACAGGATGTGTATCCTAAACTGTATACATTGGCATTATCAAGTAACCCGACTTTCAAAAAACTTATTCCTAACGAGCCATATATTCCTTTTGCTGAAGATATAGAGCTGAATTACAGCGCAAAAGAAAATGCATATTCGTACTTAGAAAGAAAATCTGCCGGAGAAGCTTCAAAAAATAACGAAGTGCAGATGTATCATGAAGATGCATTCGGACAATATGAAAAAGAAGTTGAAACCAAAAGTATTGTACCGGTGCACCAACATGGAGGCGAATTGTACATCGGCCTGGAAGCAATGCCTCAGACCACAGTTTCACTGTTAATTCAAATGCTGGAAGGAAGTGAAAATCCTTTAGTGGATACCTTCCTGGAAAAAGAATTTATAGAATGGCATATTCTTTCAGGCAATACATGGATGAGTTTGTCGGATTATATGCTGCAGAACGATACCAGAAAGTTCCTGGAATCAGGGATTGTCAAGTTTAAAGTGCCTATAGATATTGACAAAAGCCATACAAGATTTACCGACGGATTAGTCTGGATCAGAGCAAAATCACAAAGAAGCTATGATGCGGTATGTAAAATTCAGGGAATCTATACTCAGGCTGTTTTAGCAACATTCCAGAATCAGGACAATGATCTGTCTCATCTCAATAATGGATTGGAAGCAAAAACTATTGCAAAGCTGATCTCCAGAGTTCCCCAGGTAAAATCTGTCAGCCAGCCTTATAACTCGTTTGACGGGAAATACAAAGAAACAGATACGGAGTTTTACAGACGTGTGAGTGAAAGATTAAGACATAAGCACAGAGCTATTACACAATGGGATTACGAACATTTGATATTACAGGAATTCCCGGAAGTCTTTAAGGTAAAATGTTTAAATCATACTTCCGAAAAATCCTATATGGCTCCTGGCCACGTTACCCTGATGGTAGTTCCGAATATTAAAAATAAAAATGCTTTTGACGTCTATCAGCCCAGAGTAAGCAGAGCCTCTTTGAATAAAATTCAAAATTATGTAAATGAATTAAATACAATGCATGTGACTGCTCAGGTGATTAATCCCAATTATAAAGAAGCAAAAGTAGACACAAAGGTCAAGTTCTTTGAGCAGTATGACGAAACATTCTACATCAAACAGCTGGACGAAGATATTAAAAAATACATATCGCCATGGGCTTTTACAGACTCTGAAAATATTGATTTTAATGTAGAACTGAATATTAATCAGTTGGTTAACTATCTGGAGCAGCTGTATTATGTAGATTACATTGATGATATTAAAATACTGGTGAACAATGTCCCGCAAAGGAAATCTTTAATCGAAGTGGATCCAAAATCAATTCTGGTATCTGCCAAGCAGCACAATGTCACTATTACAGAACAGGTATGTATTTAATAATAAATAAGAAGAAACATAATCATGTCAGAAAATAAACATATTAGTATATCAAAAAATATAGAAACCGGAGATCAGACAGATTTTCATTTTCTACGCAAAACAGGGATTGAATACATAGAAAAGTTAGGAGGAAAACTCTGGACCGATTATAATTCTCATGATCCTGGGATCACCACTTTGGAAGTTCTAAGCTATGCCATCACGGACCTTGGGATGAGGATGAACCTGAACATGGAGGATATCTTAGCATCTGATGATGTAAAAACAGACATTCATACTCAGTTTTTAAACGCTGCAGAAATTTTACCGTCAAGACCTTTAAACGAACTGGACTACAGGAAGCTGTTCATAGATATTAACATGGCAGGAAGTCTTAAAAGACCGATCCGTAACTGCTGGTTAGTTCCTAAAAATGAAAAATTATACGTTGATTGTAAAACCGGGGATTTAGACTTTAAACCTATCGGAGACAAAACACAAAGCTTTAATGTAAAAGGAATATATGACCTTTATGTAGATTATGATGAAGATATTGATACAGATGGAATCGGATGCGAAAAATCTAATGTTAATATCAAAATATTAGACAGTTACCATGCTAACAGAAGCCTGTGTGAAGATCTGGCAGAAATTAAAGAAGTTGAAATCCAGAAAGTGGCCGTATGTGCCCGCATTGGACTTGTCAGCAAAGCAGATGAAGAACTGGTACACGCTAAAGTAATCAGAGCCATCAATAATTATCTGTCTCCGGACGTTCATTTTTATTCATTGAAACAGATGCTTGATAAAGGTCTTACGACAGATCAGATCTTTGAAGGACCTCTTTTGGATAACGGATTTATTGATACCGAAGAGCTTAAAAACAGCCAGTTAAGAACAGAAGTTCGTCTTTCCGATATCATCAGTGAGATCATGAAGATTGAAGGGGTAAAAGAAATTCACGACGTTTCTATTGCAGGTTGTGATAACATCATCAAACAAAATAACGATTGGCTGATCTGTATTGAAAAGGGCAGAAAACCGGAACTGTGCGAGCTGAGTTCATTCAGTTACAGTAAAGGATCTCTTCCGTTAAATATCAATGATAAAAAAGTTCAGGATTACCTGGAAACTCTTAAAAGAGAAGAAGAAGTGCTTAGAGATGATGCAAGACAAAATAAAGAATTGGCATTACCTCAGGGAACTTCATATGATATTGCGAACTATGCTACTATTCTGAATGAATTCCCGGATACCTATGGAGTAGGAGAATCAGGAATTATAGGAAATCAATCCCCGGAAAGAGAAGCTTTGGCCAAACAAATGAAAGGGTATTTGCTGTTTTTTGATCAGATTCTTGCCGGATATTTCAAACATCTTGAAAAAATAAAAGAAGTATTGAGCATCAATGGTAAGTTAAAAAGAACGTTTTTTACACAGACTCTTAAAAATATTAAAGGTTTTGATGAACTGGTTTCTGACTATGATACAGAAAATGATGATCAGCTTACAGATTCATTGTATAAAGAACTGGATAACAGTGTGGAGCGCCGAAATGAAGTGCTGGACCATCTGATCTCCCGTTTTGCTGAAACATTCAGTGACTATACTTTCTTAATGAAATCACTGTATGGAAAATCTACCGATGAAATTGTTTTAAGGAACAAAGAAAACTTCTTAAAAGAGTATTCATCATTAAGTAAAGATAGGGGATTAGGCTATAATTATACACTGATCGGAGATTCTGATCTGTGGAATACCAGTAATATTTCCGGTGTTCAGAAAAGAATTGCCCGTTTGCTGGGAATTAAAGATTATACCCAGAGAAACTTATCCCAATCACCGGTATCCATCATTGAAACAATAGACAATGCAGGTAAAAAAACATATACCTGGAAAATAAAAGATACCGGTAATAATATTGTCTTATCCTCTGTAAACAGTTATACGACTGAGCATATTGCAATCAAAAACCTGAATGAAGCCATTTATCAAACCATTCAGATTGATCAGGAAGATCTTGAAAATGCATTAGCCAAACTGGATGAGAGCAAGCCGGAAGAAACATTAGAAAAACTGAAAAATTGTGAAAAGGATTACTGTTTAATTGGAAATATTAAAATCCGCGTTTCATTAGGAGGCAACTATTATTTTGAAATTCTGGATGACCAGAAAAATGTCATTGCTGTTCACAAAAAAACCAATCCTTACCCAGAATTGAAAGACCTGAAAAAAGGAATTGAAGAGACGATCAGTTATTTCAAATACGAATTTACAGAAGAAGGTATTTTCCTTGTTGAGCATTTATTATTAAAACCAACTACTAAGGATTATAAACTTATGGGAGGTATTGGCTGTATGTCTGTTGGAGGTACTTTCAGAATTATGTATGACCTGGAAGAAGAAAATCCTACAACAGATCCGATAGAATATTCGGAAGCCTTTATGTCTTCCTGTGAAGAAGGGTGTGAAACAGATGTGTTTGATCCTTATTCTTACAGGGTAAGTGTTGTTCTTCCCGGGTTTGCGTATCGTTTTCAGGATCCTGATTTCAGACGTTATGCAGAAACCGTGATCAGACAGGAAATTCCGGCTCATGTTTTAGCCAAAATCTGCTGGGTGGGAGACCGTTTGAGTGAAAAACAAACCGCTCAGAACGATCTGGCTGAATTTGAAACAGCATTTAAAAAATATCTTTCAGATAAGTCAAGAAACAATATCCTGAATCTCGGAAACAGCATTACGGATTTATTGACCGCTCTTAGTCATTTGAACAATATCTATCGACCGGGAAGGCTTTTAGACTGCGATGCCAGTGATAGTGACATTCTGGACGGAAAAATCATATTAGGACAATCCAACTTATCAAAAAAAATTGAAAAATAATGAATACTAAATTAGACAATGTAACAACCCAATATAGAAAGTTCAACGACAATCAGGCGTTAACAGAAGGGCAATTAAACGAATTTATAGATTATTTTGAAGATCAGGACAGACTATCAAGAACCCGTCTGAGCGGTGTAGGAATTGTGTGTGGTTTTCAATCAGAATATGTGGAGCTTGAAATCTCACCTGCTTTAGCAGAAAAAACATCTGGAGATAGAGATCTTGAGATTCCCTTTGATACGATTGCAATTACACAAGGAGCCGGTGTTACTACCGATGGAGACTTAATAACACTGCGCCAGGCGGGAAGCAAAAATTCAGAAGCTACCATTGACTTCAAGGCTAAAAATTACAGATACTACAGAAATTATATTGATGTCGTAGGATATGAACATTTTCTTATCGGAGGGCAGCAAATTCCTCTTTTGGAATTATTTACAACGCAAGAGTATCTAAAGCTGGTAAACGGAGGTGCTAATGCCGGAGATTTTAAGCCGGTAATAGACATTCGCAGTTCATTGAGCGATAAAGTTGTAATTCTGTATTTAGAAAGTTATTCCAACGATGAGAATCCATGTCAGGATGCTGATTGTGACAATAACGGATCTGAGCAGATTTCTAATCTTAAAGTGCTTCTTGCAGATACAGCATCTGTTTCAGAGCTTATTGAGAAAGGTGATGCAAAAGATACAATTTATAAGCAACATAATTTTTATGAAAAGCTTTTTGACAGCTTACCGAACATAGAAGCCAAAAGAGTTATTCTGGATACACTTGTAAAAACAGTACCACAGCTAAAAACAAAATTTCAGGGTGCCATCAGTACTGTTGCAGAATTAAGTGACGGATTTACTTCCATTGCAGGAACTTTTAATGTAAACATGAATCTGGGAGGACAGACGCTCTTTGACAAATTGAATCCTTTACTGTCAGGAACTTCTCCGGGCTTGGAAGATTATCAGTACCGATATGATTTACTAAAGGATCTGATTGATACCTATAATGAAATAAAAGGTTTGATTCTGCATCTGAATGCTGAATGCTGTCCGGATATTGCTTCATTCCCTAAACACCTTATGTTGGGAAATGTTGGAGCAAAGCAGGAATTAGGAGGTTATACTCCTTTACGACACGGTTTTTATAATTCACCGGTTACTACCAGTGATGACGAGAATTATGAAAGAGTGGTGATGCTTGCCAACCGTTTTGTGCAGAAAGTCAATGGATTTCAATCCTATATCGGACGTATTAAAATTACCCCTTCAAATCTGAATGTAAGATTAGGTAATAAAGCAATACCATACTACTATAATGTAGATAAATCCTTATTGGCGCAATGGAACTTTGAAAAAACAAAAACCGATAGATCAGCTTACAATCTAAGCTATCATACAGCTAATTTGGCAGGAGAAGACTTTATTCAGAATCCACTGAATTATAACATTGACAATAATGACTTCTATAGAATTGAAGGTCACCTGGGAATGCCTTATAAAACAGCATTGCAAAACATCAATGATCTTAAAACACAATACGGATTAGCTTTTGATGTCATTGCACTGGTCCTGAATAAAGGTGAAAAACCCGGTGGTGAGCCGCCAGTCAGAGAAAAAACAGTATCCATAGAAGAATTGAGAAAGCAGTTGACATCCATTTCCAATGATGTCAGCAACAGGGCATTCAATTCACAGAATACCTTGCTGAACATCTCTAAGCTGGATGAACAGTTAAGATTGCTGAATCAGGCTGAATTCTCAAAAGAAGGATCATCCGAAGGAATTACCGTTGTAAAACAAGATCCTAAAAAAGATGATGTTGTAAGTGAGCTTTTGAGCGAATTTTTAGAAAGAAAATCGGGCTTGGAGCACGTAGCCGGCGTAGAACCGGGTGGAACTTTTGCTTTGATTTATAATTCGGAAACTGAAAACCAGGTTCTTGCAGACTTTTCATTGCCATACCTTTGCTGTTCTAAAAAGGACCCTGCATTCTTGTCGCTACCGAAAAACAAATTATGCCAGAAAGATGCTCCGATTGCCATGACCATTGTTCCGTTAGACGGACAGGTAAAAGCATTTGTGAATGGTGCTCAGATTCCTGCCGTTACACAATCCGGAGGTCAAAGCTTCTTCGATCCTGCATTGGTTAACGCAGCTTATTTTGGACAAACTATTACGTTTACTGTGAATGATGATCCGGTGGAAGCACAGATGATTGTGTATGCACAGCCAAACGTATCTGTTACTACAGGTACTGTGAGCTATGATGCTCCTACGATGGACGAAAATGCAAACAATCCGGATGCTACGGTTGAATTTAATGTTACCGGTGATTTTACAGGTCTTACATTTACCTGGAATTTTGATGATAATACTCCAATCGTACATAACGAGGCACCTGCTAACAAAAAACTTCATGTGTATAAGCTTGTTGCAGGACAGGAAAAAACCTTTAATCCAACACTTACGGTAACTAATGCTAATGGGTGCAGTAATGTGTACAGATTAGCTCCGCTAAAATTAAAAGGTCAGTCTACGATTTCATGTTTAAGTGGTATGAGAGTCGTTATTCAGTACAGAGACGATGTAGACCAGGGTCACGTTTGTAATGATGCCACCTTCAACTTAAAAGGAAATAATATTGTAATAGGAGGGGTCAATCCATACCCTGGCTTTATTGGAAATATCCATTTAAGTAATACAGGAGGTAATCAGGATAGAGGTAACCATAAACCAGGTACTCCTGCGCTGAGCAGATATAATGAAATTATCATTACTCAGGCCGAAGCTAAGCAAATGGCATCACAATCATGGGATGGTTTTGTAGAGTTTTCTCTTGAATGTGCTTTACCTGTTAATAACAGACCACCTACTGGTTGCCACCAGGATGTTGCTTATACGGAAATCTACTTAGCAAATGCTACAGTTCCTATTTATAAAGGATATCCAAACGGGAATTTCCTAAAAATAAACCCTTGTACAGGAGTGACAAAATAATAGTCAGATAATAACTTCATAGACAGTTTGAATTGTCTATGAAGTTTATTAAAAAGACCTTAATAAATCATTAAAAATGAACAATAATGAATAATCAATTAAGTAATATAACAGTTCAATATCGAAAGTTCAGTAAAGGGCAGTATCTGGAGGATCCTGATCAGTTCAATGAATTTTTGGACTCCTTCGAAGATCAGGACCGTTTGTCCAGAGTATTGCTGCAGGGGGTAGGTGTTGTATGTGGCCTCAAACCAAAACTTATTTATAAAAACAGACTTTTAGATAGCATAGAGCTTTCCCAGGGAGCCGCCATTACAACCGACGGAGATTTACTGACACTGAGTAATACCAGCAAGACGAGTGAAGACTTGTACATGAGCGATCTGAAGACGGTTGATCTGGAAAATAAAAACTTTACCCATTTTAAAGCATATGATAATTTTAAGATAAAATATCCGGCATTTTACGAAGGTAGTGAGCAGATTGAACTATGGGAACTGGCAACAGCTCACGAAGCAAAGTCTGATTTTCAGCCTGTTAATAATCTTACAAATTTAGAAGACAAATACTTACTGCTGTATTTGGAAGATTATGAAAAAGAGGTTAAACCTTGTAGAGGCGTTGACTGTGATAACCATGGAATACAGCAGATTAGAAATCTTAAAGTATTGGTTACTACAGCGAGTGGCATCACTCATATTCTTGGGGAAGATGGTTTTTCTCTGCCCGATCCTGTAACGGGTGAGGTTAAGCCCAAAAGAAAAGACCGTCTTCAGCCTCATCCTTTGTTTATAGAGGATATCATGGAGCCTGTAAAACAAAACCGGATTATTTTAGAGCGTTTTGTTTCAGAAAATAGGCTGAATGTCTCTGATTTAAAAAATGCATATATCAAGGCGGTAGAGAAAGCTGATTATGGGAAGAGTGTTTTTGAAAAAACAGCAGCAATCGCCAAAATTCTAGGCGTTTCAAGTGCCAGCTATGACGTGTTCAAAGCATTAATAGACAGAGTTATTAATCAGGAAAAAGGTTTTCAGTATACTTATGATGTGATAAAGGATTTGATGGATACCTATTCTGAAATTGTAGAATTACTTCCTAAAGCATTTACTAAATGTTTCCCGGATTTTGCATCCTTTCCTAAACATATCATGCTTGGAAAGTTAATATCGGATATCCAATTGGATTCCTCAAGACACCAGTTTTATAATTCTCCTGCTTTAGATGATGAAAAAGCAACTCAAAAAGTTAAAACCTTAATCAAGCGTTTTAATCAACAGGTGGGAAGTTTTGATCCTGATACTATTATCAAAAATAAAGAACGGGTTAAAATTACCCCTTCGCAAAAATTAAATCCTCTGGGCAATAAGGCAGTTCCTTTTTACTATCATGTTACAGAAGAGTTTTTAAAAACATGGAATTTTGATAAGACAAGCAATCGGTCATCCGGCAATAATCTGACATTTGATACTGATTGGGTATTAATAGGAAACTCCGAACAAGTAAGTCCTTTAAATCTCAATATAGATAACTATTCGTTTTATAATATTGAAGGTCATCAGGGAATGGATTATCAGGTTGCTTTTGAACAGATAAAGGAAATCAAGGATAAGCAGCAGCTGGGATTTGATATTATGCTCTTGTCTTTAGAAGAATTGAAAGGAAATAAAGACCTGACAAAAGCTTATTTCAATGAATACGTAGAAAAGAACTCCGGATTAGAGCATAAACGAGGCGTTGAAAGAAAAGGTACTTTTATTATGGTGTATGATTCCATAAGAAATCCAAAAGTTATTGCAGACTTTTCGCTTCCATACATCTGTTGTACTCCAAAAGCGATCATCAAATTAAGTTTGCCAACTTCTGTTATCTGTGCTGAATCCAGCCCAATACCTTTTACAGTATCCCCTATGAATGGAGTGATCAAAGCAAGTGTTGGTAATGGCGTGAAAATCATCAATGGGCAATATGTCTTCGATCCGAAGGCTGTGGAAGAACAGTTCTATGGCCAGGAAATTACATTTACTGTGAATGGGAAAGCTACAGATTGCAGCATTAAGGTGATTTCAGAACCGGATGTAAAAATAGAAGTCGTTGAGCCTGTTATTTATCCTGGAGGAGATTCAACAGCAACAATAGTAAACGTTAAAGTTTCCGGGACAAATTTTGCAGATTATGATTACAGCTGGGATTTCCTTGGTAACGATGTCTGGGTTCCTATAAAACCGGATGTGCATGGATTTGTGAGCTATAAGTACCTCAATCTGGATCTGAAAAATATTCCGGTAATAAGAGTAAAAGTGGATGGCAGCGGCTGTATTCAGGACGTTATAATAAGAGACTGGTACGATGCTCCGGTTCGGTTAAGTTTAGCAACAGATATTATTTGTTCTGTATCTGATTCTATACCTTTTATTGACCTTTTCCCTACGAATGGGATTGTGAAAGCAAGTGCTGGTGCTGAAGCCAGTGTTGTGTCCGGCAATGGTAGTTATTCCTTCAATCCAAATGCAGTGAATTCTGCTTTGTATGGTCAATATATTACTTTTACTGTAAACGATAAACCAACGAACTGCCGTATTAAGGTTATTCCACCTCCTAAAGTTAGTATTAATTATACTGTTGATTATCCAGCTAACAGTTCAACAGAAACAACAATAAATATTGACGTTTCCGGACCATATTTTACAGAATATATGTACGAATGGGACTTCCTGGGGACCGGACAGTTTACTCCGCCAAAACCTATAAATGGTAAGATAAGCTATAAATATTCTAACCTGGATCCGAAAAATATTCCGGTGATAGGAGTGAAGGTAACTGGAGGAGGATGCTCTCAATACACGACTATAAGAGACTGGTATGATGCTCCGGTTCAATTAAGTCTGCCTGTGAGTTCTATTTGTTCTGAATCCGGGCCTGTATCTTTTAACGTAGTACCCAGCAATGGAGTTGTAGCAGCTAGTGCTGGTGCTGAATCCAGTGTTATATCCGGTTCCGGAGGATATTCCTTCAATCCGAATCTGTTGAATCCTGCGTTACATGGTCAGTTAATTACCTTCACTGTAAACGGAAAACAAACCAACTGCAGTATTAGGGTTATTACGACACCAAACATTGGGATATCTGTTAAATCTGTTGATTATCCGGCTGGTAATTCAAATGAAACAAAAGTAAACTTTGTCGTTTCAGGACCAGGCTTTACAAGCTATACTTACAGTGTAGATGGTAACCCGCTTTCTCAGCCGGATGCTAATGGAAATATGAGTTATACATTGATGAATGTAGATCCAAAAAATATCCCGGTGATCAATGTAAAGGTGAGTAACGGAGAGTGTACTCAAACCATTACGATAAGAGATTGGTACGTTGCGATCAAAAAGATAGACTTATCAGATAGTGTAAACTGCTGTCCTGCCACTCTGCCAATTATTAAAGCTGATGCCGGAGCGAAAGATCTGAGGTTTTCTTTAGAACTGGGGAGATTTGGATTAAAGGGATCAGGTGATGGAGCACCGGTACTTCTCTACTTCTGGAGCAAACTGGAAGGTCCGAATGTGAGGCTTATTAGTGACCCGGCTAACGGAGAGCTGATAGTTGAAGATTTAATTGCTGGTAACTATAAATTCCAGCTTCTGGTTAAGGATGCTAATAGTGATGCATTTAGTATTGATACAACAACTGTAACGGTGTATTGAGATTAAACCTAATCTGATATCATGGGGTGTTTTTTTCTTTAGAATGATTTCAACACCCCTTAGATATTGAATAAAATATAATATTAACAATAAAAACATAATATAATGGCAGCAGCAAAATGTGATGTTTCATTCAAAATAGGATATGAATCTTCATTGCCACTAACAGAGGCGACTGTGACTTATTTAAATCCGCCGGGACCTACCCATGATATAAAGCAATTGGTTACAACAGGTAATGCAATAAAGCTTAATGATATTCAAAATGATATTCAAACTCCAGGCACATACGAATTGGAAGTGAAACTGGCTGTAGGTGGAATTGTTACTAAGAGAGAATTTTTCTTGAACGTTGGGAGATGTAACACATCTTCTACTTGTTATGTTCCTAAGATTTATGATATAAAAGTGCTGGATGACGGCCAGATTGTAATGAACTACTGGGTGGATGATACCTCCAATCTTGCAACCTTGGAATATCAGATCGCAAGAGATCCTGATTTTACAGACATTATTTATACAAAGGTGGGCTTCAGTGATACTGCGTATACCCAATTTGAAAATATTGATATGAAAAATGGGAAAATTCCTGATAATACTAAGCTATATATAAGAATAAGAAAGTATTGTAAGCCGGATGGAATTTCTGAGTGGTCAGATGTTGTTCAGTTTGATTCTAAAGAATGGAGTGGTGCAGTAGAAGCCTATTGCTTGTCTGGTATAGATGACCTGAACCCAGGTCCTCTTTGTAATGGGACAGACCCTGCCTGGAAGACGAAAGTAATTTTGAAACCTTCTTCAGCAGATATAGGAACTTTGATTTATTTGACTAATGGTATGCTTGCAACACCAACAAATATAAAAGAATTTGAACCAAATGCACCCGAAAGCTTTAAAAGAAGTGGGATCAGATGGATAAGATTCCTAAGTTCAGATCTTAACCCAAGTGTCATTTATCGGGTAGATCCTGAAAATGCAAAAATAATAAGTATTGAAGACAAAGTGAGCTGTTAGAATATCTTATGATGATCTGAAATGCCCCGATAAAATCCTCAAGAAATTGAGGATTTTATTCACTCAGGCAATTATCTTCTGTTGTTTTTACGTCTGGTACTTATAATATTGAAAAGTTTTGCAACATCCTTCAGATGAATCTCGAAATCTTCATAATATTCATTCAGGGAATGAAGGGTGATAATGCCTTTCTCAACATCGTGGTTTACGATTCGTTTTACTAAAATTCCTTTCTCTTTGTGAACAATTACAAAATCCCACTTATCATAGTGCAGCTTACTCATCCAGTAATCCTGTCTGATGTTTCTGCATAGGATAATGTCACCTTCCAGATAACTTTCATACGATCCGTTATCCATACTGTCTCCTTTCACTTCAAAACACATGTATTCACCTCTGTGCTCTACATCGTCCGTAAAAGGAATAGTAGGTAAGCTTTCTATATATTCTTCATCAGCAAAATTACTCAGATAACCGGCTTGTGCATATTGATTTGCCAATGGAACGTGCATGATCTTTAAGTCTGAAAAAACAACCGGAGATGCGCTGTCATCATTGATTTCCTGTTGCTTTAACAGTAAATTGGTGACGAAGTAAGCCGTTGTTTCCGGTATTTTTCGTTCGCCTTTTTCCCAATACTGCACGGCCCTGGTGCCCACTCCTATAGATTTTGCTATATCAGCCTGCTTCATGTTTAGTTTCTTTCTGATTTCCTTGAATTCTAAATAGTTCATTTTGATATGTTTATAGTTATTTGTAAAAAAAAATGAACAAAATGTTCGTTTTTATTTTGAAAAACGAACAATGTTCGTATATTTGTTTCGTCATTATGATAGAACAATACAAATGTACAAAATTATATTTAGAATTTAATATTTTTTTAATATTTAAAAATGACATTTTTTACATGTAATTATCTGTAATTAAAAAAGTTAAAAAAATATTTTGTACGTAATGGATTTAAAATGTGAATATTTTCCTCTTTTATTTTATTCGGCAATAATTAGAATGAGGAAAATTTTAAAGAATCTATAAAATGTAAAAAGTGCGTTTTTATATATTGCTTTATTTGATTTTTGTTCGTTTGTTTGTTGTTCTTTTACTGATAAAAATGCGTTTATTCTTGATTGATACCTGAATAAAGCAATCATTTTACTCTTTGTTTTTCCTGAAAATAAAAACAAACCCAAAATGTAGAAGAACATTACTGTTCAACATATAAAATATCGATTAATTATAGTTGTCAATAAAGTTGCTATTACATCCTGAGTAACAAATGAAATTTAAAATAAAGAAGTCAGGGTAAGATAAATACCCGGTACCGGCTTCTGAAAAACAAAATTAATTGAATTAGAGATCTTTTTAAAAGGCGGAATGTTCGTCTTTAGGGATTCTTATGACTTTATGAAACGATCAACAGGTAAGAGAAGGAAGCCTGTCTGATTCAAAAAAACTTTTAAACCAAAAAACTTTAACCATAGAATATGAAACGTAGCAAAGAATTAGTCGAAAAAAGAAAAGATTTTGTCATTGATTATGTAAGACGTAATCAGGATAAACAAATGAAAGTGATTGTTAATGAGCTGATGGAAATGTTGTTTTTGTCTGAAAGAACAATATATAACATCATTCTTCAGCCATAACGCATGATCACGGAAGAAGCTCAGTCCTTACCATATTAATATAATGTTGTAATGTGAATATCAGTAAGATAATGTTTGTAGATAGTGTGTATTCATAATTCATTTCTTGAAATTATTCATTCTAAAAAGATAAAAAGGATTCCAGGTTATTGCTAAATCCTCAACAGCCATGCATCAGATTAAAAGGCTGCTCTGATATCTTTCTCAAATTTAAATTATAGGTAAAATATTAAGGTGAAAAACGGTTTTTGCTTATTAGTTCTGTTGTTTTAAATGAAACATGAATTGTAAAAAGGAACCGTTTGACCTTAGTGTATTGGAAGAGAAATCAATTAAAAAAACTAAAAAATCATTTTAAAAAATTCTAGAAGCCATGAAAAAGAAAGAAAAGAAAAAAAAGAAAAAAGATAAAGAAAAACTGAAAAAGCCAGGCAGAGATATCAGTGATATTATTGATGAGTTAGCTTATGCGGATGAGAGTGAAAATATCCGGAAAATCAGAAAATTTTTAGATGACATGTACATCCTTTCACAGGAATGAGTGAACATCTGAAAGTTGTTGAAAAATTAAAATTTTAATAAATAATTATATAGAAAATAATGACTTTGGATAGTATAAAAGCCCTTTTGATCGGAACTGCAATAGCATTTTCAGGAGGATTATTAAGGGTACTAGTCTCCATACAAAATAAAGAGAAAAAACAGCCTTGGGAGCACTTTATCACATTGGTGATAGTGGTAATAGTAGGTTTTACAATGAGCTATTTAATGAACAGAGCTGAGTTGCATGACAAATGGTATTCAACAGGGATATTATTTGTGCTTGGCTACGGTTATGATAAATTCCTGAAAATGATTACTACAAATCTCCCTAACTGGATTGATAAAGCAGTGAATCTTTTTATTGAAAACCGATATGGAGTGAAGACAGACAGACAGTCTGACGAAGAAGAAAAGAAAGGTGATATGAATTAAGAGAAAATCAATGGTGTGAAGATCTATCAAATGACTTGTAGGTATACTTAAATCATTACAATAGAAAAGATAGTAAAAAACTTTTTACTGCCATTACAGAATTGATCACTCCAAAAGAGTGATTGTAAAAACTTAAAAAACCAGAAAATTAAAAAACCAGAGAACAAACAAGGAAATGGTTCAGTGTTGCCTGTTTCTCAAAGTCAAATACCATTTCTATTTACTTACATTCTTAAAGAATCTATCACACACGGTACGATTTTTCTAACCCGGCAGGCACCCTATAAAGCATAACAGTTTGGTTGTGCTTTATAGGTCTTTTAAAACAATATGAAATTAAAAAAACTAAGTCAATGAAAGCAGCAAAACCTGTAGAAATAGACAATAAAGGCCATAAAAACCAGAGTCAGAAGCAAAGGTTGGAAGCTCAGGTTGTACCTCTGTCTGAGGTAGCAACGGCTAATGTACAAACACAGAAATCTGGAGAATCATCCGTTAAAAATGGATCATCAAGCCACAATGATAACTTGCTTAGTCTCAATGGTACTATTGCGGGTGTTCATGATTCACGAGATATTTATGGACAGGGATCAGAAAAAAAATATGGAAAACTCCAGGAAAGTCTATCAAAAACCGGCGATATCAATCATCCGGACACCAAGAATATTGAAAAAGGCTATATAGCCACTTTGAATAACAATCAAATACAAGATTATCATAACATCAAATCGGGAACTTATCTGCCCAAAACAGTACAAGAACAAGCTGTAGTATATCAAGAGAGCAAAAGCAGTCCAGAAGCAAAAGCAGATACGAAAGTTGCAGCAAAAGCCGTATCAAAGAAACCGGAAGTTGCTGCTGTAGAAAAACCTCAGTCAGTAACTGAAGAGAAAGCGGTAGAGGCTGATGCTGAAACTAAAACTTCTGCAAATGCTACGGACAATCCAGGATTTATAGAGTTAAGCGGACGAATCAGTGCTACGGCTCAGGTGCAAAAACGCCACGAACCTGCAAAAAAATCATCGGAAGATGCACAGGCCGCCGCGCCATCACCAGCCAATGAGCGTGAAAGTATGGCGCAGGCCAGTCAGGTAGATACAATGGATGCACAAAAACCGGGTACATTCAGTAAAGAAGATTTTAAAGCCTTATTGAAAGCCAAAATTGAAGACATTCAACTTCCGAAGGATGAAGCCGCAGCTGATGAGTTTGAGAAAAACAATAATATACAGGAGGTGAATCAGAGGGCAATGGGTGATGTTAAAAATGAAAAAAATGCCGCTTCAAATGATATTGCTACCACAACGGCTGCAAAACCTAATACAGCTGCACAGCCGGTTCGTTCTGTTGCAAAAATGCCAACACCTGAGGTAGGAAAAGCTCCGGGTACCCCAAATGTAGCCAAAGCAATGCCTTCTAAAAGAGACGCTGCAGGTGTGGAAAATCCGATACAGGAACAAACAGCAGGTATTGATAATGAAATGAAAGCTCATGGAGTTACTGATAATATGCTCGCCAATTCCAATGAACCTTCGTTTAAGAATGCTTTGACAGAAAAGAACAAAGCTCAAACCCAAAGTGCCGCCGCCACACAGAAGTTTAGAAACACAGAAGAAAAAGAATTATCGAAAACCAAGAACCAGGCACAGGCGCAGGCGGTTCATCATATCACCGGAATGCACAGTGCCCGTAAAGGCGGACTAGGCAATGCACATGGTGAGCAAAAGCAAACGGCTACCAAAGACAGCCAAAAACGTAAAGAAATTGCTGACCATATTAATAGCATTTATCTCAACTCTAAGAATGAGGTAGATACCATTTTAAATAGTTTGGATAAAACGGTAGCATCCAAATTTGACACAGGCAGTAAAGCAGCCAAAAAAGCATTTGAAGATCATATTGATAAAAATATGCGTGCCTACAAACTGAAACGTTATGGTGATGCTGCTAAAAGTTATGGTGCTCTAGCGGCTGCAGGTTTATGGATATGGGACAAAGTCACCGGATTGCCTAAAGAGGTCAATGCTTATTTCAAGAGTGGTAAAGAGGTATATATTAAAACTATGGACCGCTATATTGATGATATTGCTACCCATGTTACCAATCAGCTTAATGCTGCAAAAGGTAAAATTGCCAAAGGCAAAAAAGATGTACAAACCTACGTTAACAGCTTATCACCAAGTTTACGCAAGATAGGAAAAGAAGCAATTGCTGATATCCAAAGTAAATTCAACGCGCTGGAAGAAAGTGTAAACAACAAAAAAGAGGCATTAATTGATGTGCTCGCTAAAAAATATGCCGAAAATGTGGCTGAAATTGATGCCAGAATTGAAACATTGAAATCGCAGAACAGCGGATGGGTCAACAAAGCATTGGGAGCATTGAGCGGAGTATTTGCCTTTATCATTGAAATTAAAAACACACTTACCAATTTACTGGCTGGTGTTGTAGATGCAATCCAGGCAATCATCACAGATCCGATAGGTTTCTTTAAAAACCTTATTGCCGGAGTTTCTCAAGGATTTACCAATTTCGGGAACAATATCTGGACCCACCTTAAAACAGGTTTCTTCGGTTGGTTAACCGGAGCGATGAAAGGTATTTCTATAACGATGCCGGAAGATGTATTCTCATTAAAAGGAATTTTCTCCATCACAACACAGGTGCTTGGTTTAACATGGAGCGGCATTAGAGCCATCGGTTCTAAAGTGGTAGGAGAACCTGTAATGAAAGTTCTTGAAACAAGCTTTGAAATGGTACAAATTGTTCGTAAAGAAGGTGTTGCCGGACTTTGGGAGCACTTGAAAGATCAGTTTGCCGATCTGAAAGAAACCGTTATGGATGCGATTATGGATATCATCCAGACACAGGTAATCCAGGCAGGGATTAAATGGATCATGGGATTAATGACTCCGGTAGGAGCCTTTATTAAAGCTGCTATGGCGATTATAGATGTCGTAAAATTCTTCATTCAGCGTGCAGCACAAATCATGGAACTGGTAAAAGCCTTTACTGATAGTATAAAAGCAATTGCCAGCGGAAATGTAGGGGCAGTAGCCAAAGCTATAGAAAATGCATTAGGCAAAGCGGTTCCTGTACTGATTGGTTTCTTAGCTTCATTGTTGGGAATTGGCGGATTAGCAGATAAAGTTGTGGGGGTAATACGCAAAATACGTGAGCGTATTGTGAAGGCTATTACTAAGTTCTGGACTTTTGTGAAGGAGAAAGGAAGTAAACTGTTCGCCAAATTAGGAGTTGGAAAACTTGGATCCGGTAAGAAAAAAGAGAAAGTAGATGATAAACATATCAACAATATGGATTCTGAAATTACTCCGGAACCATTTACAATGAATGGGGAAAAACATACACTTACTTTTGAAAAAAGAAAGATTTACATGGCGAGTGAGAAAAGATTATTATCTGAAAAACTTGCCAGCGCAGCAAAATATGCTAAAGCTAATCCTGACGCAGAAGAATTCAATGGTAAAGGAGGAGAGGTTCAGAATGATATTAGTAATTTAAAAGCTGAAACTCAAAATGCTGAAAAAGAATTAAATGATGCTGAGCAAATGAAAGATAGTCAATCTGATAAAATTAAGAAAGTTGAAGAGTCTCAAAAGAAATTAGATAATTTAGCTTTAAGTATTTCAAGATTTGGAAGAAAATATAGATTGATTGATCTGGCAGATGGAACTGATTTACAAAACATAGGAGACCATGGATTAGTGGTTGGGCTTCACAATATACCAAAAGATGGAAAACCAAGACAGTCGCACCACGTGCCAGAAAAAGAATTAAGAAATGCTATTGTTAATTTGTATAAGAAAGTAGGACAAACATTAACAAAGAACCCTTCTTATGAAGATTTAGGAGAAAAATTCACCAAGCGAGCAGTTTCAATTACTAGCAAATTTAACAAAGCGGGAGATAAATTACCAGCGATTCTGATTCATGAAAAGACACATAAAGTTGGTGGTGATATGGGTATCCATAACGAAAAACTACAGGAAAAAGCCTTAAAAACGATAGAAGAAACAACCCAAAACAGTGGAGGTTACAGAGTGGTGATTTTTGATAAGGCGAAAGGTCGATTGGTTGCATCATTCAGAAAACATCACTTTGAAGGATTTGTCGAAAAGATACATAATATTATTAAAAGTGGAAAAAGTGAAATTGAAATCATTAAGGAAAGTGAAACTGGTATTATCGTAAAATCGGATAAACATACTGCTGAAGCAACGGGGTTAATTGCGAAAAGTATTAATACTGAAATTAACGATTATATTATTAAATTTGGAGTTAAAAATGATAATAATCAGATAATGGTAGATGAGGATATAATAAAAGAGCATAAAAGGGAAATTCTTAAACAGATTAATGAAACTGCTCAATACTCTTTTGAATATTCTTTAAATAATAGTTTGGATGTTTTAAAGGCTGCTTTAGAAGAACATAAGGAATTGGAAGGAGATCAGAAAACAAGAGAAAATGCCCTTGAAAAAGTAGAAATGTTATCGAGAGAAATCTGGGGAAATCATGTAGTTAAAAAAATAGATTAATCATGAAAATAAACAAAATTCATTCCGATTTAAAGGAAGTTTACAAAAATAGAGATATCAAAAAAAAATTTAATTTCACTTTTGAACATGAAGATGAAAAAGCGTTATTGATGAAGCTCTTTAAAAAAGGTTTTTGGTCTATAATGCCTCTTGGTTTTCAAGCAAAAAATATTATAGCTTTCCAGTTGATTCCTAATAAATCAATATATCACGATACTCCCATTGTATTATTTGACAATGTATATCACGAGTGTTTTATGCTTGCTCCAAATATAAAAGCACTTATACCTATGGCAAATTTGATTTATTTTGATGAAGATTTTTTTATCAAAAGATCTAAAGATAATATAGAAGAAACGATGATACTTTCTCAGCCATTTTTTGATTATTTCGGAGGTGGAGATCTGGAGTTTTTAAAACAATTTTTATTATCAGAATCAAATCTGGAGCGTTTTGAAAATGCTTCTGAATATAAAGAAGATTTTTACAAAGAATTTTGGAATCATTATTACAATACACCTGAAAATGCAAAAGCCTTTGAATTGTTTGATCAGCTAATTGATGACTGTATTTATTTACCAGAATACCAGAATACTGATTACGGACTTTGGAATAATTACATAGGGAATGTTCTTGCTAAAAGAGCATATTCAAGAATTACAATGGAACTTGAGGATAAATGGAAACATTACTGGCGCTGTGCGAAATTACCCCATGGCTTTGATTGTGATGATAGTGATATAGAAAAATACAGAATAGGAGAAGGGCATTCAAGTTCTCTGTTGGATCCCATATCTGTTTCATTTGATTCAGAACGAGAAAGTAAATTTGTAATTTTTCCGAAAGAAGTACAGGAGCACCCTCTCTTCGAAGCTACAGGAGCTATTAGAAAGGTAAGAGGTTATGCAGGTGATTTGCATATTAAAGCTGCTGTAATATTAGAAAAAGAGCATAACGATCCAATAGGTTGCTGGAATGCATTAATAAGTGCCAGTTATTGGGCAGGAAAAAGAGGAGATCTGGATACCGTAGAAATGTGTTGGGGGCTGGCGATTGATCTGTCCAGGACACATGGCTGGACAGAAATCTATAATATCTTATCAGAGCAAATGGAGTTTTATTATCGTTATAAAGATCAAGAATTGTAACATTTTGTAACTGTTTATAAAAGCGAAACTTCAATTAGAAGTTTCGCTTTTTCTTCTAATAAACTCACTCTTCCACAAATATAAATTACAGTTTTATTTTAATTGTATAACATAAAAGAATAATCAATACTTTTGAATACATCAAATAAACCAAAGTTAATAATCCATTAAAATCTTAAATATGAAAAAAATATTATTCTTTTGTTCCCTTCTCTTCGGCCTTTCAGTAGGTGCCCAAACTATAGAATCAGGAAGTCACGGTACCACAGGATATATTAAAACTGACGGAACTATAGAAAACAGCAGCCACTCCACTGTGGGATACATTAAAAGTGATGGGACTATCGAAAATAAAAGCCGAAGCACTATTGGCTACATTAAAAGTGACGGAACTATCGAAAACAAAAGCCATTCTACGGTAGGTTATGTAAAAAAAGACGGGACTGTGGAAAACAGCAGTCATTCCACCATTGGCTACATCAAAGACGATGGAACGGTAGAAAACAGCAGCCATAGCACGATTGGTTATGCGAGAGGAGTTAAAAAAGAATGGGCGGCAGTAGTGTATTTCTTTTTTAAACTGGATTAATCATCAATGCTGCGAAAAAGAAACTAACGTTAATTATATAAGTTAAAAAGGCTTGGATTTTATAATCTGAGCCTTTTTTATTATAGATACAGGTTAGGTTTTATTCAAACAAAAACTCTTGAGATGACAAAACATAGCTATTTAAATTATTCTGAAAAAAAGGGTACTGCAACTACAGAATAGAGGCGCCAAAAAACTTTCACAGGAACAAAAAAAGTATGAATTTTGAGCTTTGAATTTAAGCAGAAAGCCATTCGGTTTTACCAAAACAACAGGTACTGCAACTACAGAATCGGAAGGACCCAAAACTTTCACAGGTATCAAAAAAAGATGAATTTTGGAGTTAAGATCACCAATACTAACCAGTACCTCAAAAAACAATCATATTAATCATACATAAATAGTAAAGAATAGTGAAATATTATGGAAAAAAATGAATTAACTCCAAGGAAAGAATTAAAAACCTATTTTGAAACAGGTAAACATCCAACGCAAGGCCAATTTTCGGAACTGATAGATTCTTTAAGACATAGGCAAGATGCTCTGACCAATAAAGAAATGATAATACTTGCCAATAGTCTGGCACTTATAGATAATGGATTCATTTACTATTCTACAAACAACATTGGAAATCTGAAATTCCGGATTGTTATTAGCTCACAAAATGAAGATGATCAGGTGGTCACCGTAAGACAAACTGACAATGCTGTGGAAAAGCAATTCTTATTAGGGAGTGCTCCTTACACTTTTAAAGTAAAAGAAATAGCAGAAGAAACATTAAAAGAAACTGAATATTATCTTTTGAGATATGAATTAAGTCAAAGCTATGCGATTTTGAGAATGTTTGGAAATGGACTGAATACAATTCCTGAAGGTTTCGATTTAGGATCACTGGAGGGAAAAAGGTTATCTGTACACATTTATAAACTGGATATGGGAAGAAAGATAAACGTTATCAATACAAATATTAAGTTTGTTAATAAAACTGAAGTGCCTATACAGTACAGAGTAAGTGGATCTAACTGGAGTGATAGGTTCAGAGTTGAAAATACTGTTACTGATCATTATGATATAGGTGATAATTTAAGTTTTAATTATAAGGCAGACCTTACGGAATCCAATAAATCTATACAGTGCGATATCTTTGATGAAGATAAGAATAGTCTTTTAACTACAGCCCACTTATATGCCGGACAAAACCAGGATGCTTGGTATGGTGGTGATATAAATGGAATCAGAAATGTAAGAATTGAATGTAGTTATTCTATCAATGAAAAATAGTCAGACCAGAATATCTGAGCAGCAATCAATAGCACAAAATATTTATACTCGTGAAATAAAGATACTGGCATAATCAAATTTGCCAAAATAGACTTCAAAATAAAGGAGTGTAAATTTCAAAATCAAGTAATCTATCCTCCGATTCTTAAAACTAAAAGGTCTGCAACTGCAGAAAAGAGTAACCAAAAACTTTACAGGAATTACAAAAGAATAAGTCCAAAACTTTAAAAACATAACAAAAATAACCATTGAACCCAAAGGCAACTAAGTTGTAAAGAATAATAAAATATCATGGAAGAAAATAAAATAACCCCAAGAGATCAATTAAAAACTTATTTTGAAACAGGTAAACATCCTACACAAAACCAATTCTCGGATCTGATAGATTCTTTAAGACATAAGGAAGATGTTCAGACAAAAAGAGAAATGATGATTTTTCTTAACCAAATGGCATATATTGATAATACATTTATATATTATTCTTTAAATAACGTTGGAGATCTGGAAATCCAGATTGTTGTCACTTCATCAGATGAAGAAGATCAGGTAATCACAATGAGAGATTCCACCAAAATGGGTACAGTGAGACAATACTTATTAGGTAGTGCACCTTATACAATCAAAATTAAGAAAATAACAGGAGGTGGTGATTTAAAAGGAACCGAATACTATAGTTTTGGTTATCAATTAAGTGCGAGCTATTACATTCGTAGATTATTCGGAAACAATCTGCCTGCAATTCCTGATGGGTATGACTTTGGGGAGCTGAATAACTATAATATACCCATAGAGATTCATAAAGAAGATATTCAACAAAAAGTAAGTGTTGTCAATACAAATATTAAGTTTATTAATAAAACTGAAATACCTATCCAATATAGGGCATACTCACAATATTGGGGGGATAAATATAAAACTGAAGATTCTGTTACCGACCATTATGATGTATGGGATTTCCTGTATCTCTATTATAATGCAGATCTTCGGGAAATCAATCAATCCATACAATGTAATGTGTATGATGCGGATCTTGACACGCCTTTAGTAGCCGGAGTTTTATATGCTGGACAAAGCCAGGATGCCTGGTGGGGTGGTCAGGTAGAAAAAGTAAGAAATATAAGAATCGAATGTAATTATATCATCAATGAAAACTAATCAGATTGGAATATTTGGGTAACATCATTAAATTTCGCCAAAATGGAGCCAGTGTGAATTTTGAAATCAGGCAAAAATCAACTGATTCTATAAAATAAGAGTTACTGCAACTACAGTACAGATACAGCAAAAAACTTTTATAAGAACAGGAAAGTGATTAATTTTGAACTGTATATCATAATATAGTAATTACTATTGATAACAAAACAAGCCGTATCCTTTCTATCTTGAGGTCACAAGGCGGCAGAGAAGTAATCCATTACATTTTCATTACTAAAAATACAACCTCAATCCGGTAAGATACTCGGCGATGAAAACTTTTCACACTAGAATTTCATCCGAAAAGCGAAACGACGGCTGTCATATCTATTTTTTAAAAGCAACTCATAAATTCTGTGAACACAGAAACAGGAAATGTATTGCGGATGATGAAGAAACGTGAGTTGTTAATTGTAGGTGTAATGTTTTGTTTATTAGTAAGATATGAGTTGCTGCAACTACAGGATAGAGAGGCTGGAAAATTTTTATAGCACCAAAAAAAGAATCAATTTTGAACTTTACATCGTAATTGGCAATCAGCTCCGGAACACGGAAAGAATAAGCAAACAAAGAAAACTAAAATACCATGGAAGAAAACAATACATTAATCCCAAGAGAGGAGCTGAAAACCTATTTTGAAACCGGTAAATATCCTACAGAAAGCCAGTTTGGAAGATTCATAGATAATTATCTTCATTTAAATGAGCTTAATTTCGGACTGGATGTAAAAGCATCAGCAGATTGGACTGCAAAATATTATCATTTCTATCGTGCCGGAAACATTGAAAAATCAGGACGGGGACACATCAACCTGGAAGCAGAATATGGAAGCGAACCACCGCAGATAGAGAATTATGTACATGCTTTCAGCAGAAGTGTAAGCTATAAATATTTAAAAGTAAAATTATCAAACGAATTAGATATTGATAAATACAAGCCTAAGATTATTATAAAACGTTACAAACAGAAAAAAAAGGTCAAGGGTGGGATGAAAGATGCAGGCTTTTACAAAGAACAGCTGCTAGATGCACAATCCTTGGGCAGAACGTCAGAATATCCTGTGACCTCTAAAGAAATGATTCTGGACATTAATCCTATTCATTATTTTAAACCCGGATCAGAGTTCAATGAATTTTATCCATCGGGAACACTTACCAGACCGGGTTCATTCAGATATACGGTTCATCATAGAAAGCCATTTTCTCTTATTCAGATGCTTTTGGAGATTGACATCAATGGAAGAAAATATACATCGCATCCCGTTACGATAAAAATTATCTTGGGACGGGACATGAACGATTTGGTTAATTATCTTATTGATTAATCACACACATACCTCAATCGGAGAGATTCTCATTAGCAGGACACCTCTTCGCGCCTGGAATCCCGGAATTTTCTGATGTGTAAGCATTAGAATCTCTTCCCGGAAGCAGAGTAATAGATCTTTGGATCTGCTGTTCTCTTTCAGGCGTAGATTAACTCTTTAAAAAAGCAGGACCCCCATGATGGAGCAACTTTCCAATAACAGCTGCTTTGGCAGTTGTGGAGAGATACTCGAATGTGAGCTACTTTCCGGTTGAGGTTTCTTTAAGCAAACTACCAAATATAATATAACCATCCTTGAGGTGTGTTGCACACTATTTAAATATATAAAACATAAAACATACCTCAATCGGAGAGATTCTCATTAGCAGGACACCTCTTCGCGCCTGAAATCCCGGAATTTTCTGATGTGTAAGCATTAGAATCTCCTCCCGGAAGTAGAGTGACGTGTCTTCGGATCTGCTGTTCTCTTTCAGACGTAGATTGACTCTTTAAAAAAGCAGGACTCCAATGATGGAGCAACTTTCCAATAACAGCTGCTTTGGCGGTTGTGGAGAGATACTCGAATGTGAGCTACTTTCCGGTTGAGGTTTTTTAAAATAAACACAAGATAGGTGGAAGTATCTTAAAAATAAAAAAGAAGCAGTACACCAGATCTTAAAAAGCATAAAAACCAATGGAGTCAGAACAATTACAAAAATTATTTACTCATTTAGAAAAGGTTATTACATGGCGTATAAACAATCCATCAGAGGATTTTAGTGTAGGAGCCCCTGAATTTAATACCAGTAACCATGAAAACTTTCAATTAGGAGATTATATTTCAGGGAAAGAGCTTGCCCACCAGGAAGTTGTGATTCTTTTAATGGCTTTATTACCACGTTTGGATCCATCATTGCTGAAACGCATTTATTTGGAGTTTCCGGGTAGTGCGCTGTTTGACTTCTGTTCAACCAACGATAGCGGCAGGCTCTTTTATCCTACAGTTCACGCTGCTCAATACATTTTAGGAGGGGATAGTATTTCAGAACGATTAAAAGCACTGGATTATTTCGGCCCGAAGTCGGTTTTGAGTAAAGAAGAACTCATTGTTTTTTCAGGTTCAGCTCAAGAGAATGCATCAATGAACAGTCAGATAAGTGTTCATGAAGAAGCCTTTAATAAAATCATTTTTGGCCTGGAATTATTACCGAAAATGAGCAATGATTTTCCGGCAGAACGAATACAAACCCATCGGTCATGGACAGATTTGATACTTCCTCAAACTACACTGGATGAACTTAAGTGTATTGAGAACTGGTACAATAGCAGCCGGATTCTTATGGAAGACTGGGACATGCAGACAAAACTTAAACCAGGGTTCAGGGTATTGTTTCATGGAGAACCGGGAACAGGAAAAACGCTTGCCGCCAGTCTTTTAGGGAAATATACCCAACGCCCTGTTTTCAGAGTGGATGTTTCTATGCTGGTCTCAAAGTACATCGGAGAAACAGAAAAACAATTATCTAAACTGTTCGACAAAGCAGAAAATAAAAACTGGATTTTATTTTTTGATGAAGCAGACGCCATTTTCGGAAAACGAACCTCCGTAAAAGATGCTCATGACAAATATGCCAATCAGGAAGTTTCTTATTTGCTGCAAAGGATAGAAACATTTTCAGGACTTATTATTCTGGCATCCAACTTTAAAAATAATATGGATAAAGCCTTTACGCGACGCTTTCATAGCTGCATACAATTCAATAATCCAAAGCATGAAGAGCGTCTGCGTATCTGGCAGCAAAACATACCAGAACAATTACAACTTGAAGATATTGATCTGGAACAAATTGCCCAACGGTATGAATTAACCGGTTCTAATATTATGAATATCATACAGGATGTAAGTTTAAAGACAATTGCATTAAAAGAGTCTGGTTACAAAGTAAATGTAGACATGTTATTAGACAGCATCAAAAAGGAATATGTAAAAGAAGATAAAATATTTATGTAAAAATTTGAATTTCAATCAGATTTACTGGAATTGAAATCAAAGCTATAAACCTGTTCAATTTTTAAAAACTAAAACTAATGAAAGCGAAAATTCTGCTATTAATCATATTGAGCAGCTTTATATTGGGCTGCCGAAGCAAACAAAAAATCACAACCACATACAAAGAGAATACAAAAGAAACAGAAAAAGTGAAAGTTGATTCTTCAAGCTTACAAAGTTCACAATCAACTCAAAGTAAATCAGCTGATGTAACCTTGAAGGAAGAGACCAATGAAATGTCGGGAGATCTGTTGATTAAAGGGAAATCTGATGCATCTAATCCCTTTGTTTTTCATAATGTGATAGGGCGTGATACCATTCAGAGTATTTCCATTATGGGAAATGCAGAATATTCCATCAATAACCATTATGCAAAGATTAATCATGAAAAAGCAGAGGTTAAAAAAGAGGAATCCATCCATGTTATTCAAGATTTGACGCAGAAAACGAGTTCAAAAGAAACCATCAGAGAAGTGGCTTCAAAAGTTTCTGAAGAAACCAAAAAAATTGAATCAAACGGATTTGAAATCGTAGCCTGGATTTTCATTACAATTCTTGGAATTACTTTAATACTCATCTTTTTCACCTATAAATATTTTAAGCTATGAAAACATCACAAAAAGGAATCAACCTGATTGTATCATTTGAAGGTTTCAGTTCAAAGCCGTATCTGGATTCTGCTGGAATTCCGACAATTGGGTATGGTAATACTTACTATCCCGGAGGAAAGAAAGTAACCATGAAAGATCCAGCGATCACGAAAGAAAAAGGAATAGAGTTATTTTCATCTGTTTTACCAACTTATGAAAAAATCGTCAACAGTAAAATTAAAGTGATCCTTACTCAAAATCAATTTGATGCTCTTGTATCTCATACTTACAATACAGGTGGATCAGATGGATTATTTTCTTTGATTAATAAAAAAGCTGATGAGCAGGCAATCAGAAATTGGTTTACCACGAAATACATTACCGCCGGAGGAAAAACACTAAACGGACTTATCCGCAGAAGAAAAGCTGAAGCTGATCTGTTCTTTTCTAAATAACAATTCCCACATAATAGTGGGGATTTTAAA
This sequence comes from Chryseobacterium indologenes, assembly GCF_018362995.1. Taxonomy (NCBI): domain Bacteria; kingdom Pseudomonadati; phylum Bacteroidota; class Flavobacteriia; order Flavobacteriales; family Weeksellaceae; genus Chryseobacterium; species Chryseobacterium indologenes. The sequence goes on along the minus strand of NZ_CP074372.1, from coordinate 1,694,131 downwards.
CCATCTGTTATCATTGGAAAGAAATATCCAAAGCCAGGTGCGGCCTTCCTTGTTCCGGCTTCAAACTGCTCATACAGTTCAAATTTCAAGCAAAGATTTTATAGCATCATTGTAATATTTTGAGATCGCAAAAGTGGAATCAGCTTCATTGATTCTTTCTAAGTGAATGCACTGCCATATAGCTTCATCTGCAAATATGACCTTCTACGCTCCTTTAAAATGTCACGCCATAGAAATAATCTTTAAGCCATTCCCAATTATCAATTTTACCAAAACTAATTATCAATTATCAAATGAGTACACCATTACATACAATTTTCAGTTGGTTTGAAACTGGAGATTTTCCAACAGAAACCCAGTTTAAAGACACGTTTTTATCTTTTTATCACAAAGATGACTCAATCCCTGTGAAAAGTATTGAAGGGTTTGAAGAAATTTTTCAATTATTTGTCAGTGCGGAAGCATTTCAAAAGCACTTAACAGACCCGGCGGCTCATTCGGAATATCTGGCTTTACTGAATGCCGGTAATCTAACGCCAGCTCATGTTGACAGCTGGAAAAATAAACTTGGAATTAAAAATGTTGCTACGGTAGACAGTCCTGAGCAGTTAGGCAATGTATACACTAAAATACAGGTAGACGGCTTTGTTGATGAATTGAAAGATGCAGATAAAGACCTGGCATCCGATATAGAAAAGATTAAAAAGATATTGTTGTCTAATGATCTTTCTTTGGATGAGCTTCAGGAAATAATCGATTTCATTAAAAAAAGTCGTGAAGATATTGAAGCCTTAAAAGCTGTTTCAGGGCAGACAAGTGAAGATAAAGTAAAGCTGTTATTTGACTATAGTGGGGTAGGCAGTCCGAAAAATCAACAGGAATTTAATAAGCAGATCTATGATAAGGTTTTGCTCATCTCACAAACCCCTACAAGTGCAGTAGTGCAGGTTACCGGAAGTGCCGTATTTACTAATACACTGGAAACGGAAAATGTGATCATTCAGGCCCGGGACAGTGTTACAGGTAAAAAAATAAATATTGACGATTATGCAACCAATCAAACCATAGAGGTTAAGATGTTAGGCGATCTCGCCAATCCAATTAATATTCTCATTTTAAAAGTTAAACCATAAAAAAAATAAAAAGCTATGAATAATAACGCAGTAATAAGTAATAACGCACATCAGGATAATTTTTTTGGTGAGTTGCAACGTACCCGATTTCATTACCATGATACATTACCTGATACAACTGGAGTTCCTGCAGGTTGGATAATCGATTATAAAGGGCAGCTGCATCAATGGAACGGAACAGGTTGGATTAACCTGGCCCAAAATTATGTACATCCGGATTATCCACTGACCAATAATCCATTTCAGACAGATCAAACAAGTGGACTTCTATTGCTAAGTCAGATCCTTACCAATAGTTCAGGGCATGTTATTAAAGTAGCAGGCCGAAATCTTACCAACGCAGATATTGTCTCTATTTTTCTGAATGATGCTACTCAGTCAGGAACCTATACATGGTCATCCAATAAGATTAAAACTTATATTGAAAACTTAGTAGGACAAAGCCTTACAGGAGCATTGATTTATCAGCCCGGAGGTTACACTCCTTCTACTACTCAAGGCTCAATGACGACTCCATCACCCGTTACGTCAGCTACCATTAAAACAGGGATGGTATGGGTGATTACATCAAATGGCTGGGTGGGCAATGAACCCGTTTCTGTGGGTGATCATCTTATTGCCAATACCGATGATGCTTCCAATGCGCCTAAAAATTATCAGATTATAGAAAAAGGGATTCCTGACATTGTAGATGCTACAGAGTCTGTGAAAGGACTGATCCAGATTGCTGCAGACGTTGAAGCTATTGCAGGAGTTGATCCTAATAAAGCAATGACTCCCAGATCTACGAAAGCGGTTCTGGATGCAAAAATTAAATCCAAGACATGGCAGATCGGAGACGGCTCTTCCGTTACTTTTCCCATTACTCATGGCTGGAATACCCTGAATGTTGATTATATCTGTTACCGCAATACCGATAACAGAAAAATAAATGTAAGCTGTGTGACAACATCGCCAAATGATGTACAAATAGATGTATTGGCACCTCTTACCCCGAATGAATATAGAATTACTTTAACTGCAAGACTAGACTAATGATTGCTCCTGAATATTTTAACAATCACATCGCTGTAGAAGGCGAAATAATTGTGAAAAGTGTTCCAAACGATTCAGGTTCTGTAATGGTTTGGAATTCTGTAACGAAAAAAATCAGCACAAGAACCCATGCGGAAATAGTTTCTGATTTAAATTTAGTAACAACGAATACGTATCAGGATATACCGATAAGAAAATCCTTCTCAGGAGCTACAGGTAATGCTTATAATGCAGTTGCTTTAGAAGTAAGAGGTAATGGTACATCTGATACAATTTACCCCGCAATTTCTTTTCATCAGCCGGGTCTTTATGCTGCCACACTGCAGTATAGGTCAAACGGTTATTACTTTATGAATATCAATGGCAATGCTTTTGATTATGTGAGATCCGCCGGGTATTATAAAGACGGGTCAAATGATGAAAGATTCCTTACAGGTGCCGGCGGAGACTATGATTCCCGAAGAAAAGAAGACTCCTGGTATCATTCCGGAAGAAACTTCCCGCAGGGGACATTCATTGAAACTGATGTAGATTATTCTGTAGACTACGGAGACCAGTTTCTTTTAGAGATTAAAGGTAATATGTACGGAACTGATCAGCCTCTAGATTGTAAGATCCAGGGCTATATCTATAACGGTACTATTATTTCTCACAGCGGCTATTCCACATTATATTACTGGAATGCGATTACTGCATTAAACTTAAACGGTAAACTTTGTTTTTGGTTCACTCAATTGTCTTATTGGCAGGGGTTTGATGTAAAAGTAACTGTTGGATATGGAGGTTTAGATCAGGGAAGAAACCGGGTTACTTCAGTTTCAGATAGTCCGGATCCGGGAGGTATAAAAAGAGTTCAGATCAATCTTAAACATTTACTTACAAAAGAAGAGTTGGTTTCTGGTAATACTTTCTGGGAGAAGAAAGATACAGGTGGCTATTGGGTATTAGATTCAGATAGACCTATAGCAGGTTTAAACGGTACTAATTCTCAGGTTATTTTATCAGGTGGCTTACTGGCTTCTTCTGCTTATGCTGATTCCCAGTTTATTCCTCCTTATGGAATACATTCAAGAGGTTTTGTTCAGACAGATGAAGGATTTCAAAACAGGTTCTACAAAGTAGATGAAAGAAATAGAATCTGGTCATTTGCAAACGCAGATACTTATGGACTTTCTTATTATCAGGGAAATGCCAATAGCTTGAATGAAGGTATAGGTTTTCATTTTGGAGATCCGGATCATCCTACCCATTTTCTGGGGAGGTCAGGTCAGATTTATTCTAAACAAGGTATTTATTCTACTTCATTTACTACAGGTAATAACCAGGTTTTAAATTATAGTAGTCCATCTACATTATATGTAGGAAATCCTACTATTAATACTATTATAGAATCTAATAACAGTGATATAATCCACTATAAAAATGGAGTAAATGGAGTGGTTTGGGATGCTCATAATTTAGATCCGTCAACATTTGTTAATGCATCAGCTTTAAATAATTATGTTCCCTATAATGGCGCAGCACAGGATGTGAATCTTGGGGCAAAGGATTTAGAATTTAATGGAGGCGGATCAATAAGTAAGCACCAAAATAATGTAAGAATATTTAATAAAGTTTATCAGGGCTATTATGATAATGGAGGCCATACAGGTATTTTAGCGATTAAAATGCCGCAAGCTTCACCAGATCAGGCTATGTTTAGTATTGATATTAATATTTATGGATATGAAAGTCAGTACTTAGGAAAAGTGAACGTGGCTTTCTATAAATATGTATCAGGGAATATGATCACCAATGGTTCAAAAGCGATATGGGAAGTAACAGATAATTTTCCTACAACTACCGCAAGAATCGGAATTGGAACTGATGGATATGTGAGTATTTTATTAGGAGAATCGGATACATTCTGGAATGGGTATTTTTCATTTGAAGTAGCTAAAGTAGAAGTTAAATATGGAAACTATAATCTGGATTGGAATCTGGGATGGTCTCATGCGATAGAACCTAACTTTGACTTATATCCTTCCAATATCATTACTTTACCTTCTGATGTAGTCGCTACAAGAAGTTGGTTAACTAATTTTGCGGACAGCAGTTACATTCCTAAAGCTGTTCAATATAATGATAACTTCAACAGCCTTGGAGGGTATTCCAGTTCCGGAGTTTACAGAGCAAACAATAACGCAGGAGGCGTTCAGCATTTATATAGTCCTATGCTGCACATGGGGGCTCAGGACACTACAGCACAGTTGCAGATAAAATATAATGATGGTAATGCAGATGCAGGAGAATTAGTCTACAGAAGCGGACACAGTGGTAACTGGACGTTATGGAGAAGAGCCTGGGATAATGTAAATTTCAAGCCAAGTGATTATCAGACAAGAAATACGGATGAAATTATATCGGCAGCAAAATCTTATTATAACAGAATACCTTTCAAACTAAAAAATAGTTCATATAAATCCTGGTCCATTCAGAAACCTACCAATAACAATTTAATATTGGCGCCCTCTGTTACAAATAATGCAGAAGATTGGGATGTAAGTAATGGTATAGAATTCACTGATGCTGGCCAGGTTTTATCAAAAGGTTTTAATAAAATCGGGTATAATGATAACTACCTTTTAACTGCAGGCGGTGGCCAGAGATTAACCTCAGATTTTGTATCATCTTCAGACTTAGGAAACTATCTCAGAAAAGATGGTGGTACTATGACAGGTGCTTTTAATATAGAGACATCTTCTATGTTAGGTAAGTGGAAAAGTACAGCACAGACAGGGAATTACCTGACCTGGCAAAAATATGATGGGGCTAAAGATATAGCGTATATCGGAGCTGATGGAAATTCTGCCGTATGGGGCGGGACAGGAGATAGTTTTGCAATGAGAGCTGTAAATGGTGGTGATTTATTATTAAGTTCAGATAGTGGTGTTGTTAAAATTCAAGGGGGTATTCCCTGGACTACTAACAATTTTAATCCCGGAGACTATTTAGCGAAAAGAGGTAATCATCAGGATGCAACTGCTGTAAAAACAGATTATCCTTTAAGCGTTACAGATTGGGCTTCAGGTACAGGATTCCCGTCTACTTATGGTAACTCTTTACATATTGCAGGAAGTAATACATGGTATCATAGAATAGATTTTCCTTTATTCAGCAATCATCTGGAGTATTGGCAGGCGATTAATACAACAACCATGACGAAAAAAGGGAACATTCCTTTGTTGTCAGATGGTGAAACGCTTTGGACCAATAATAATTTTAATCCTGATGCTAAAGTTAATTCTGCAGAAAATGCTCAAACATTAGGATTCTCCAATGGTTTATCTGCAGGTGCACCTTACATATACCATAGAACAGATGGTTATGTATTTTTAGCAACACACAATTGGGTCAACAGCAAGTTTGTTAATGTCGATGGCCAGCAGGATATTACCGGACTGAAGGTTATTAAAGGTAGAGCAAAAAATACAGGTACAGGCTGGGGTAATACCAGTGCATCAGCTGAATACTCTTTTTTAGTAGAAACTGAAAGTGGTTCAAATACTGATAATCAATACACCGCATCCATCGGGTTTTCCTCAAATAGCGGAACACAAGCTGGTATATATGTAAGAAGTAATGACAACAATGGTACATCTATGGCTTTTGCAACAACGAATTCGTTTGCAGCAGGACCTCAGATAGCAATGACTATTGATAATTATGGTGCCGTTAATCATGTAAGATCAAGACCAACATTTCAGGGAAATACAATTTGGGATGCCGGTAATCTTACCACTACGATGATAAGTAACTGGAATGATAAGTTTAAAGAATTAAAGTATGTTGCTGATTTAAACTTAGTTTCTGAATCTGGAATTTACAGGCAGGAAGCTCCGTCTTCCGGGTTTAATTATACCACTACTTTAAATCTGAACTCAGCTGATGGCAGACAGCAGTTAACCATTGACAGAACAGGAGGTGGTTTAAAATTCAGAGGAAGTTATTCAGGTTCCGGAGATATAGGATGGCAGCCCTGGAGAACAGTCTGGAGTGATTTGAATTTCTCACAAAGTAATATTAACAGCTGGAATTATATGTCTAACAATGGCATTATTGTAAACCAGCAATTTACTATTCATACAGGTAATGGATTAATGGTTGCTGATGAATATAATGGCGGAGAATCTGGTATATATAATGAACAGGATGGCTTCTATTTAGCTGTATTGGAAGGTGAGTATTATAAATATTCAAGTAAATATAATGGCTGGGAAGGTATTAATTTCAATAGAAAGAACTATAATATTGGTATAGGTACAGATGCTAATGGTGCCGATAAAGTGACTGTTTCAGGCTCTGTAAAGGCTACTGAAAATTTTAAATCAAAGGATGAAAAACCTAACACTTTATTTATCCCGGACGGAAGTCTTTCCTATCTTGATGATGAGATTATCAATGAAGACTCCAGAATGAGATTATCTCATGGTATGATTGAGCAGCAGCCGGGAGTTCAGTATTATGATTCTGATAATAGGATGTTGGCAATCAGGTGTTTATATGGTGAGCATTTTGTATTAGGAAAATGTTTCCGGGGTCAAAGAATATTGGTGTTAAATGCTAGTGATAATTGGCAAGGATTTGACATAAAAAGTGCAGGATATTCATATAAAATACCACCTTATAGCTCTATTCAGTTATTTGCCTGGGATGAAAAGACCGTTTATAAATATGCGGAAAATAAGATGTATTAAAATGATTAGTCATAACTAATATTAAATGACGTCACCTATCTAAAGTGGCGTCATTTGCTCATTCGTCATGCCGGGATTAATACTTTTATAGGTGATGAAGTTCCTTTGAAGCAGATTAAAGGGCAATTACCGTTATTTATCAAATAAAATTGGTTCTAAATTAGTGAACAAGTGCCCAAATTAAAACACCTATTCCGGCATAAACAGTAACCGTAATGATATCAGCTATGGGTTGTGAAAAGCGTTTTTCTGCAATTTTTTCGCTGTTGATCTGGTTCTTATGAAATTTCAGAACTTTTTTAGGATTATAAACAGCATGGGCAACCAGACTGTCGCTTTCCCATCTGTCAACTATTATTTTATAGCTCTTCCCATCAACGTCAATCTTAACATTTTTGTTAGGAGCAAGCTTCTCCTGAATATTAACCGGAGCAGGAGGTTGAGCGGCTACATTTTGTAGCTGCGTCGAGGTATTATTAGCTAAGTCGGCTGTTTTTTTCTGCCTTTGCTTATTATCGGTTGTTGTATCCGGCTGTTTTTTTACCTGATAAGTATAGCAGCTGGTGAGAGAAAATGATATGATGATGAGATAAAGATACTTTTGCATTAGCCAAATTTAAGAATTAAACGGAATATTTGGCATTTTCTTTTAAAAGATCGTGTTTTTATGAAAATCAGCTCTGATAAATGATTGGGTTCGTTTGAATCTGTTGAACGGTAAGTTTACTGCAACTACAGAACGGAGAGGTCAAAAAACTTTCACAAGAGCTCTAAAAACAAGAATTTTGAACACTGTAATTACAAACAGTATCATTCCTGTTTTCCAAAAATAAAGTTTACTGCAACTACAGAATGGAAAGGTCAAAAAACTTTTATAAGAGTATAAGAAAAATGAAATTTGAACTCTGAATCATGTGAAAAGTCAGTGAGTTCAAAAGATAGCATACTAGGGAGCAGGCGGGAAGTATTGTAAAAAAATGTAGTTAAGTAATCCACTAATTGACAAGGTAATAAAATAAGGGTGAATCAAAATCACTCAAAAAATATAGAATTCCATTCAAGGCGATCAGCCTATAAAATAGGTTAGGTTTCGCAATTGTCAATTTTCAAAACTAATTTTCAATAATTAAAATGAGTACACCATTAAATATAATTTTCAGTTGGTTTGAAAAAGGTGATATCCCTACAGAATATCAGTTTAAGCAGACCTTTTCTTCATTCCGTCATTTAGATGAAAAAATCAAAATGGATGAGGTGGCAGGTTTAAATGAAGCTTTTCAAAAAACACTGTCCGTCTCAACTTTTACCGATCATCTGGAAGATCAAAACGCACATATTTCAGTGCTGGCAAAGCGTAATGCATCCAATCTTACGGATGCCAATGTAGAGGAATGGAAAGAAAAATTAAAAATCAAATTAGCTGCTACTATAGATGGTAGTGAAGAGACTGGAAATGTCTTTACAAAAGAGCAGATCAGAGAAATAGTCAATGTATTTCAGGCAAAAGATGATGAAATGCTTGAACATATCAGGAGAATTAATGAAATATTATCCTCTGATGATGCCAATGTTGATGAACTTCAGGAAATCGTAGACTATATCAAAGAAAACAGGCAGCAGATAGAACTGCTTAAAGAAGCTGTTATCAGAAATATTTCAGATGATAAAATCAACCTTGCCGGGATTTATTCAAACTGGGGGAGCATTACTTATCAAAATCAGTTTAATGATTTGGTTTATAATAAAATTAAAAATATCGAAGACGCAGCCAGCGCCGAAAAAATTAAACATGAAGAAAGAGTTAGGGGAGACTCCAGGATAAAACATGATCTTGATACTTTAAGCTTTGTGATTGATGCTTACGACACAGTGACAATGTTTACAATACCCATTAAGGTAAGAAGAATAGACACCAATACTATAGAAGTGCTGTTTGACTCATTACCACCCAATATAATTCAGTTAACAATTAAAAAAATATAATTATGGACATTAAATACGCTTATTATCGAAGCTCTGTAGGATACAAAATAGAGGGGAAAACAGACAATGATATTGTAACCGCAGGCGGCGGTACAAGGGCAATCAATTCTTTTTGGCATGACGGAAACTTAAATCCGTTAGATTATGTACCAAAAACAAGAACTTTAACAATTAACGGTACAGCCTATGATTTGTCAGCCAACAGATCATTTACAACGCCAGATACCATTACGCGTTTGAAAGGAGGTACATCCGGTACATTGGTTTCCGGAGATGTTACTCTTGCAGCAGGTGCTAATATGACTGTTAACCAGACCGGAAATACAATCACATTAGTTTCTACAGACACTACCTACAGCGCAGGTAATGGTTTGACATTGTCAGGAACTTCATTTTCCTTACCGGTTACTACTTCGGGTACAGGAAATGTGGTTACGGGAATTACCCAGACAACCAATGGATTAACGGTAAATCTGGGTTCTATGCCCACTTCATCAGATTTAGCCAATTATATTCCGGTATCACAAAAAGGAGCCGCGAATGGGGTTGCTGCACTGGATGCATCAGGACTGGTGCCTGCATCTCAATTGCCATCTTACGTAGATGATGTTTTGGAGGGATATTATAAAACTGCTGACGGGAAATTTTATAAAGAAGCTGGTTATACTACCCTTATCACTGGTGAGACAGGTAAAATTTATGTATCCCTTGATACCAATAAAACCTACCGATGGACTGGAACTACGTTCGTTTATATCACCTCAGGTGCCGTAGATTCTGTAAACGGATTAACGGGGGTTGTAGTTTTAAACAAATCTCATGTAGGCTTAGGGAATGCTGATAACACGGCAGATGCAGCGAAAAATGTTCTTTCCGCTACAAAGTGGACCACTCCAAGAACGATTACGCTTTCCGGAGTTACTGCAACAGCACAAACTATTGACGGTTCCGGAAATGTAGCAGTACCTGTTACTGCTGTTCCTGCGACATTATTAACAGGCACTGCAGCAGTCAATACAACCGGATCAGCTGCAAAATTGACAACCCCAAGGACAATTTCTGCTTCAGGTGATGCTACATGGACCGCAACTTTTGATGGTTCTGCCAATGTTACCTCAGGGTTGACATTAGCTGCAACAGGAGTAACTGCCGGAACTTACGATGAGGTGACCGTTGATGCTAAAGGTAGGGTTATTGCTGGAAATAATAATGTAAAATCATATACGACCTCTATTTCCGGATCATCAGGTGTGGTACACAATTTAGGAACCAGAAATGTAGATGTTGCCATGTATGATACGGTAACCTTTTACAAAATAGACGGCAGAATAAAATTAACCGATCCGAATAAAATAGATGTTGAATTTGATTCTGCTTTACCTAATGCTGTATCCATAACAGTAACGCGTAAAGATATTTAACATGGATGTAAAATACGCATATTATAACACTTCTAAAGGCTATAAAGTAACGGGTGGCACAGCTGCCCAGTTTTTAAAGGCAGATGGTTCTCTGGATAACAACTCTTATGTTAATAAATCAGGGGACACAATGAGTGGTACCCTCACATTAAATCAGGCCGTAAGCAGTACGATAAGAAAAGATTTATCTACGATAACAACAGGAACCGGATTTGCCAGAGATATTTTGCAGTTGGCAGGTTCTAATGGCGTAGTGGATACTGTTGGGTGGTTTGGCAATGTAGATGCGGAAGGTACTGTAAAAGTGACATATGGTTATTTAGGTACAACGGCTTACAATACTACCAAGGCGCTCCTGTGGACATCAGATCAGAGAGTAGGAATCGGATTAGGAGGAGCCTCATTACCAATCGATGGATATAGGCTGCATGTTTCCGGGAATAGCTATACATCCGGTAATATAGGTGTTGCAGGAGCAATTAATAGTACTGCGGGTGAACTTCAGGTTCAAAGGCAGGGAGTAAACAGAATTAGAACAAATTCTACCATTACATTAATTTCAGGAGAGGGCACTTCCGGAACCATTTATTTGAGACCTCAGGGAGACTTAACAAGTACAGGGCAGGTAACTATCAATGCTAATAATACTCAGTTTACAGATGGTTATAATCTGTTATTTGGAAATCAATTGGCGGCAGGATCTTCTGTTTTCCATACTAATCTGCCAAACTCCACTCATGGCTATGGAATGTGGTTAGCCCATAATTTACAATTTGATGGTACTGATTTTATCCAGCCAAGAGGATCATTAAACTCATTGGGACTTTCAGTGAATAACCATAAAACTTTTTCATTTAATTATGCGAGTGCCAGTGGTACAAATGGTAGTGTTCCGACATTAACAGAAGTCGTGAAAATTAGTAATACCGGTAAAATTACAACCCTAAATGATGGAACTTCTTCTGATTGGATGTCAGCTTATAATACAGGTCTTCTTTACAGAGGTGTTTTAGGTCCTACAGTAGATTTAAATAGTATTACTTCTACAGGATGGTGGGTGCAGACAGGAAATGCAAATGCAACTTCTGCCAATAATTATCCCGCAGGCTTAGCAGGTCAATTAAGAGTTTACTACACTTCAACCCATATAGTTCAGGAATATACTACTTATGCCAATAACAATGATGTCTATAGGAGGTATTATTTCAGTGGAACGTGGTATCCCTGGACAAAAGATTGGGATTCAAATGATTTTTCTGCAGCCAATATAAACAACTGGAATACTGCATTCAATTGGGGAAACCATGCTAATGCAGGATATCTTTCGAATGCTGTATTATCTAATTACTACACAAAAAATGAGTCTTTAAATACATTCGTTGGAAAAAGTGGAGTTGAAACAATAAGTGATACCAAGACATTCACCCATAGTCCAGTTATTCCCGCAGGAACTTTAGAGACTCATGCGGTCAACATAAAGCAGCTAAATACAAAAGCTAATGGTCAGGAAAATGCTTTGGCTGTAGGATTTTCGTCCGGAAATATACCTACTTCAGATGGAAATGCATTTCCATATATGTATCATAGCTCAGGATCATATGTAGCCTTGGCAACACAGTCTTATGTACAAACAAACTTTTTAAGTACCCCGAATGGTACATCCGTTATCATTTCAGGTACAAATCTGAATAATTACCTTAAAACAGGCTTTTACAGGGGAGTGGGATTAACCAATGCACCTTTAAATAATAACGGCTGGTGGTATGTGGTCATTGAAACCCACGATGGTACCTGGATAAAGCAGACTGCAACTTCATTTGGGTCGAGTAATACAAGTAATATAACCTACCAAAGGACTATGAGTGGAGGCAGCTGGTCTGATTGGGCACAAATCTGGACTACTCAGGATTTTAGCACAGGGAATATTCAGCAATGGAATTATATGGCTCAGTATGGGTTACAGCTCAACTCGGACTTTACAGTAAATACCGGATCAGGTTTAGCTATTTCAGATAATTATCTCAATAGTGCCGAGTCAGGTATTGTAGATATTCATCAGAAAAGATTGTTAGCAACGAAACGAAAAGAATATTACTCTTATGGTTCTGAGTATAATGGGTTTGGAGGTTTAAATTTTCACACGGAGTTGAGTCACTTCGGAATGGGAAGAGAGGCAAATGGAGGTGATAAGTTAACGGTTGAAGGGTCTGTAAAAGCCAGTGAAAACTTTAAATCTGAAGATGAAAACCCGGATACAATGTTTATTCCTAATGGCAGAACAGCGAGTCTCAAAGATGAAATTGTTAATGATCAGTCTGATCCTAAGGATTATGCCGTTAGATTAGATCCGCATGAATATGAATTCTCTTCCAGCAATCTTAGCATAGATGATAGAAACAGGCTTATCCATATTATTGGAGAACAGGCTAAAATGGTGGTGAATTTCAAAGAAATCTACCCGAAACAGCAGATCGTTATTTATAACTTTGACAATGGTGGGGGTACGATGGGCGTTGATGTATATGGCAAAAGAATCTATAATATCAGCCCGGGCTGTTTCCTTAGATTGTATGTGACAAATTCACGAAGAGTGATTGCAGAACAGGAACAGAACTGTAAGTTTATCTGGTAAGAAAAATAGAATAGATATTTCAGGATAGAAATTGAAAAAATATCGCTACTTGTTTAAAGTGGCGATATTTTTTTGTGATCCTGCTGTTATGTGCTGTTTATTTTTAGTTTACATGGATGTCATTATACAAGTTATCAACTACTTTTTCTAAAATTTCTCCTGTTTCATTAAAGCTGGCGTTTGTCAGTATGGATATCCCTATATTTTCTTTAGGATAGATCAAAAACCAATTCTGCATTCCATATATCCCTCCGTGATGTCTGTAAATTAATTGATGATCATTTTCTATGATGTACCAATGGTAACCTTCCCAAAAATCAGAACCTTCTTTATATAATTTTTTATGAGATTCGTTGACAATAGGATTTGATGGGTCAAGCTGCAGTTTCATATATTTTACCAAATCCGTAGTTGTAGAGTGCAATCCTGAAATTCCACCCCATAAAGTTCTGTTGAAGTTGGGCATTAGCTCGTTTTTATCGTTATAGCCTTTTACCAGTCTTGTTCTTTCATTTTCAGTGAGTGTAAACTTAGTTTGGTTCATTGTATTGGGTTTCAGAATAAATTCAACTACCAATTCCTCAAAAGATTTTTGATACACTTTTTCAAGTATATATGCGGTCAGCTCCGGGGCGGTGTTTGAATAGGAATAGGTTTCTCCGGGCTTCATTTCAATGTTGATGAGTTTTAATCCTTCAAGAAAAGCCTTTTTGTTTTCACTTTTTATAGGGAAATTAGGGAATCCACTGGTATGGGTGATGAGGTGTTTGATTCTTATAGGTTCATCTTTAAATTCCAAATTGGGATAAGGTTCGTCAAGATAGATTCTGATATCATCCTCTAGATTTATTTTTTTATCAAGCACAGCTTTAGCGGCTATATAACCTGTAAAAGTTTTGGTTACAGAAGCTAATTCATAAAGTGTTGAATCGTTGGGTTTGTTTCCTTTTCCAATAGTTAATTCTCCAAAATGTTTTATGGTAGATTCTTTATCTTTTAGCACGGCAACGGAAACAGAATGAAATCTTTTGTCCTCTAATAGCTGAAGAGCATTTTTTGTAATTGCATTTTCAACATTTTGCGTATGGATTGGGCGGACACTTTTACACCCAAGTAAGGCAAAAAATAAAATAGGGATTAAATATTTCATAGCTTCTAAATTTTAGTTTGACATTCATAATCTGATGCAAATATGCTGTAGAGAATCTTAAAAAAAGTCCGTATAAAAAAAGTCGGACTCATTTTAATGAATAAATGAGTCCGATTATTTACAATCCAAAGTTTGATTATTTGCAATTATTTAATTATCAGCTGTTTCTGAACGCTATTGGTGTTTGGTTCGTATATTTTTTAAATGAAGTATGAAAAGAAGATTTTGAATTAAAACCTACTTCATATAAAATTTCTAGCACCGTATATTCTTTTTTGGTAGAATCTTTCAGAAGAGTCATTGCTTTTTTAACGCGGTATTCATTCACAAAATCAAAAAAGTGCTGATTGAGGTGATGGTTAATTAATACAGACAGCTCACGAACAGGAATATTCACCTGATCTGCCAGTTCCTGAATTGTTAATGAAGGCTCTAAGAAAGGTTCTTTTTCAACCATAAATTTTTTAAGCTGTTCGATCTGAATATTTTTTGTTTCGTCAGTTTTATTTTCAGTTTCCAGTGTTTCTACAAAATCTTCTGTCAGTTGTAGGGTAGAATCAATTCTGCGAAAAAGCTCAGGATAATTTAAAGCCTTTAAGATAAACCAACAGGCAGCCAATAAAAAGGAAGTTCCTGCCAGAATATGCAGCCAGATAAACAGATCGTTGTATGTGGTATATCGTATTATATTTTTAAAAATAATACATATATGGATGAATAGGAAAATGATGGTAAGCTGAAACAGCCATTGGTATAACAAGGTGTTGGGATTGGTGTAGTTTTCAAGATAAATCTTCTTGTTTTTTTTGAGGATCATGAATACGCCAACGATATAAAAGAAAAACTGCAGTTCCCCGATGAGTTGATATACAAACATTTCAGGGGAGTTCCACATCGTTGTAAAGAAATCTTCTTTTACGGCACCTTCTGCAAGATAAAGTCTTGGAACTAAAATTAAATTAGCAACAATGAAAGGGATAAGATGCAGTAAATGCTTTCTTTTTAAGGTGAAATCAGAATAACAAACGGCATTCACATACAGATAGAAAAGAGGCATTACCAATAAGTAAGCAGATATTTTGAAAGCTTTCAGATTATAACTCTCCACAAAAAAGTGCATGAAAATTCCGCTGATATCAATAGCATTAATGATAAGGAACGCTGCAAATAATCTGCTCTCAAGTTTTCTTTCTGTTTTTACCGTTAACAAAAACACGGAAAGCAGCAGCGATACAAAAACGGCAATCACAGCAATAACTTCCAGAAAACTTAATTTGTCCATGGTAATCTTTTTTGTAAAAATAGGATATAAGTAATCTATTTCAGAAATTTTTACAGATCTTTTAAAAATAGTTTCAATTGTTATTGTGGTGGAACTACAAATATTACGATTCATTACTGCAGGGGAAATATCCGTCACATAGTGGACATAAAGAAAGACAACTATTAAATAATTATCTCTTTAAGTGGCCTGTACGAGTGTATCTTCAAATGCTTTTATAGATGATTTGGTTCGCTTAAGCCAAATTAAGCAAAAATCATAAAGCTCATTTTTGTCAAGTAATTTCTATTAGATTAACAAGATTATCAAAATATAAGGACTGTGGTCCTTTTTGAATATAAAATTTATTCAGATTTTGTAATAAGAGAAGGTAATTAACCTGATCTATATACCAATCGGCAGGTTATATACAATTACCTATTAAGAGATGGCAAAAAGATTTTTCTTTTTGCCGGATGGAGTCATTTCATTTTTATTACAACCTTTCCTTTCGCGCGTCCACTTTCAACATATTTCAAAGCGTCATTGGTCTGTTCATAAGAGTAAATCTTGTCAATTACGGGTTTGATAACATCAGCTTCAATTAACTTGGTTATTTTCTCAAGTTGACTTCCACTCGCTTTCATAAAGAGAAAAAAGAAATCTACATTATGTTTTTTCGCTTTTCTTCTGATGCTTAAACTAAGTAATGATAATACAATCTTCAAATACCAAGGCAATCCAATTTCGTTTGCAAACTCCGGCGGTGGCGGACCAGAAATGGAAATGACCTTACCTTCTGGTTTTAATATGTTGATTGATTTTTCTAATGTTTTATTATCCTGACTGTTGAGTACAACATCGTAATTTTTAAGCATTGTTTCAAAATCCTGTGTTTTGTAGTCAATCAGAACATTTGCCCCTAAATTCTTCAATATCTCGAAACTTTTTGCACTTGCGGTAGTTGCGACAGTAGCTCCCAAATGTTTTGCCAATTGAATCGCTATGGTTCCCACACCACCTGATCCTGCCTGGATGAACACTTTCTGTCCTTTCTTCAAATTCGCATTTTCAACCAATGCTTGCCAGGCAGTCAATGCCACCAATGGAATAGAGGCAGCTTCTTCCATCGTTAGGTTTCTTGGTTTGAGCGCTACATCATTTTCGTTAATGGAAATATATTCAGCAAAAGTTCCGATGTGAAAATCTGATACTCTCGAATAAATCTCATCACCAACTTTAAATCTCGTCACATTTTTTCCAGCCTGTGTAACTATTCCTGCAACATCATGACCCAAGATCAATGGAAACTTGTATGGTAATAACAATTTGAATTCTCCCTTTTTGATTTTAGAATCCAAAAGATTTAAACTCGCTGAATGAACTTCTACCAAAACGTCATTGTCACCAACTCTTGGGGTCGGAACATCTGCAAGCTGAAGACCATCTTTGGTGTATTTGTTTATAATGTATGCTTTCATTTTTAATTTTTTAAAAATTGATGACTCTTTTTTGGATTAATGATATTAAATGCTATTTTCGGAAAGAATCTATTGACAAAATTAAAGATTTTTGAATCACCCACGTGAATTATGTGATGATCTTTTGACAAACCATTTATCAGTTCTCTGATCTATTTAGCTCCAATTTAAAATATTTATTTTTTTCTTATTAGATAGTTTAAGTAAATTGCAATAAATTACTTAAACGATGTCTGATTTTCCAGTGTTTTTCGATTACATAGAAAAAATATCGGGCAAATTGCTTTCAGAAGACGACAAGCGTTTGTTGATGGCATATTTCAAGCCTAAAAAACTTCGAAAAAGACAATATTTTTTACAGGAAGGAGATGTATGCAAATACATTGGGTTTATTGTGAAAGGATCTGCCAGAACCTTTGCGGTAGATGATAAGGGAAATGAACACGTACTGAAGCTATCTGTGGAAAATTGGTGGCTGGCCGATTTTGAAAGCTTTTTTCTGTTGACCCCAAGCCGTTTTAATATTGAAGCACTGGAGCCACTTGAGATACTACAGTCAACCAATGCTGAAATTGAACAGTTTCTAAAGCATATTCCCGCCTTTTCAGCGATGACGAATGTAATCAATCAAAATTACGCTATTGCAGCTCAAAAAAGAATGCTGGCCTCAAATAGCTATACAGCTGAAGAACGTTATGAAGAACTGATCAGAAGTTATCCTCATTTCCTGCAACGGTTTCCGCAGAACATGATTGCTTCATATCTGGGTTTATCGCCAGAAACTTTGAGCAGGATAAAGAAAAACTTTTTAAAATAAATTCTTTTTATATTAAGCGTATAATTCATGATGAATGTCGACTAATTAAATTGGAGATTATACATAAGATTTTTCCCCGAATGAGAACTTTTCATAATAATCAGCTAGGAAATCACGTAAAATATAGCAATTCTAAATTCATCATTTGATATCAATCATATTACATAGGTTTTCATATTAAGACTAAGTGGTTTTTCAAGCTGTTTTCTCAGCAAATTCCCTACTTAAAAAAATATTTTGCTCGAATAAAAAATAAGGCTAAAAAGGATTTTATGCCGTTTTGATCTTGGCTGGTTTTGTTTCCCGGGTGTTTTTAATAATATTTTAATTTACAGTATTACAATTGGTTATGAGCTTATTTTGATTTGGGTCATCAACCTGACTTGACCCATATCAAGCTTACTTAATGATGTATGTCAACCAACGCTTCATCACAGGGTTGCATCTTTGTATAAGCTTCAGAACAAAAATCTGAAGGATATTAACAAACAAAAAAGTAATGAGTAAATTAAAAAACAAAGTAGCAGTAGTAACTGGTGCAGCAAAAGGAATAGGTGCTTCAATCGCAAAACATTTTGCCCATGAAGGTGCAAAAGTCATTGTAAATTATGCTTCAAGCAAAGAAGCAGCGGATAGTGTAGTAAAGGAGATAACAGATCATGGAGGCATAGCCATTGCAGTACAGGCCGATGTATCTAATGAAGCTGATGTGAACAGGTTGTTTGAAGAAACTAAAAAAACTTTCGGAACCTTAGATATTTTGGTAAACAATGCGGTTTTTCAACAATTTTTACCTATCGAACAGGTATCGACAGAAGCTTTTTATAAGCATTTCAATGTCAATGTTTTGGGTTCTATATTGACTATCCAAGCATCTTTAAAGCTGTTTGGAGATAAAGGCGGCAATATCATTAATATCAGTTCGGGTGCAAGCAAATCGCCGATGGCGGGAGTATCGTTATATTCTTCAACAAAAGCAGCATTAGATGCAATAACGATTTCTTTGTCGAAAGAACTGGGTGTAAAAAACGTTCGTATTAATTCTATTTTGCCAGGCGCTACAGAAACAGAAGGTGCAGTTAGTGCTGGTGTTACCAAAGGCAGTGATTATGAAAAAATGTTTGTTGCCAATACACCACTTGGCCGTAGAGGTCAGCCGGAAGATATTGCGAAAGCTGCCGTATTTTTGGCTTCTGATGATGCAGCCTGGATTACAGGAGAGCAAATAAGCGTTTCCGGTGGTATGTTTGGTTTTTAAAAACATTGAAAGAACTGAAGATATGGGTATGTTATTGCATAGCAAATAGTGTTATCGAAATAAATAAAAATGGCGCCACTTGTCTTAATAAGTAGCGCCATTTGGCTTTTAGTGAGCGTATCTTCAAACACTTTTATTCATGATTTGGTTCGTTTGATCCAAATAAAACAAGAATTACAAAGCTTTTTTTATCCAGTAATTTCTATTTAACCAATTCAAGTAAATAGGTATTTACAAGGAATATAGAGCTTTATTTTGACACACTTTTTAGATATTTGAATTTAATAAAACGAACAAAAATACCGATAAGTATAATTAAAATGAACAACGTTCAAAAAATAATTATATCTTTGCATAGTAAAATTATTTTATGAGCATAAGTGAAAGAAAACAAAAAGAAAAGGAAGCTTTAAGATTACTCATTCTTAATGGTGCAAAAAGACTTTTTGTGGAAAAAGGAATAGAGTATACCACCATAAGAAATATTGCTGATGAAATAAATTACAGTGTAGGTACTGTTTATGTTTATTTTAAAGATAAGAATGCTATTTTTCATGATCTGCATTCCATAGGATTTCAGGAATTGGGTGGATACTTCAGAGATTTAGTCAGTGAAGAAGATCCGTTATTGAGGCTTCGAAAAATGGGATTTGTCTACATGAAGTTTGCAATGGAAAATTCTGAGATGTATGATCTTATGTTCAACCTGAGAGCACCAATGGATTATCTTGAAACACAGAAAAATCAGCTGTGGTCTGAAGGAAATGAAACTTTTGGGTATGTTAAAAAGACGGTGGAAGATTGTATGCAAGAAGGTCATTTTAAGGAGCATAACTCAGAAGCATTATCTTTTTTGATCTGGAGTCTTGTGCACGGTATGTGCTGTCTGGAAATCCGCCAAAGAACAAAAGGTGTAAAATTCAGCAGTCCGGACACCATTATGACGGAAGGGTATAACGAATTTTTGAAAATGCTGGAAAAGCTATAAATTTTTTTGTCTAAAAAATGAACAATGTTCAAATTATAAACAATGTATTTAAATGAAAAAACTGTCAATGTTATTACTGATTTGTTTAGGATGCATCACATATTCCCAAACTAACCTTGATCGATACATCGAAATCGGTCTTGAAAATAATGAAGTTATCAAACAAAGAAATTTTGATATCAATAAAAGCCTGTATGCTTTACAGGAAGCTAAGTCACTGTTTTCACCTTCGGTAGCTTTAATAACCAATTACACGATTGCCGACGGTGGAAGAACGATTGATATTCCCATCGGGGATATGCTGAATCCTGTGTACAGCACCTTGAATCAGATCACCAATTCCAACGCTTTTCCTTCGCTGGAGAATCAGTCGGTGTTGATTAATCCTAATAATTTCTATGACATAAAGCTTCATACGACAATGCCGCTTTTGAATTATGAGATTATTTACAACAAAAAGATTAAAACACAGCAAGCGGGTTTACAAAAAATTGAACTGGAAATTTACCGGCGCGAATTGGTAAAGGATATCAAGATTGCATACTATAAATACTTGCAATCTTTAGAAGGTATCAGAATTTATCAGAATGCTTTATCGATGGTGAAGGAAAATCAGAGAGTGAACAGAGCGCTTTTTAAGAATGACAAAATCAATCGTACAGCAGTACTGAGAAGTGATAATGAAGTAACAAGAATTCAGGCTAATCTCGAAACCGCCATCAATACAAGCAAAAATGCCCAGTCTTACTTTAATTTTCTGTTGAATCAGAAGCTGGATACTGAGATTGAAACCGATGAAATTATAGAAATTCCGACAGAATTGCTCTCGGAAAATACAGAAAACAGGGAAGAATTGCAGAAGCTGAATCAGGCTAAAGAGATCAATGAAAATGTGTATCAGCTGACAAGATCCAGTTGGTTTCCAAAACTAAGCGGCTTCGCAGATCTCGGTTTTCAGGATTTTGATTTCAGGGTTGATAAGACTTCACGCTATTATTTTGCAGGTCTGAGCCTGGAATGGAATATTTTTTCAGGTAATAAAAATAAGTACAAACTGAAACAGGTAGATGAAGAAAGTAAAAAATTAGATTCTCAGATCAATAATGCCAAACAGCAGTTGTTACTCCAGTTTCAGGTTTCTCAAAATAATTTAAAATCCGCTTTGGAACAGTATGAATCTGACAGTAAACAGAAAGAGACCGCTACAAAATACAATGATGATGTCACCAAATTATACAAAGAAGGTTTAGCGATCTACATCGAATTGCTGGATGCCCAAAATCAGGTCGTCAACACACAGCTTAATACCAACATTGCCCTTTACAATTCATGGATTGCCTTCGCAGAACTGGAAAGAGCCAATGCCACTTTCAATCTTAATCAATAAAATCAACACAGTTATTATGAATAAAACCATAACCATATCCCTGCTTTCAATCTTGCTGACAGCTTCCTGCAAAGAAGAAAAAAAAGAGTCAAAACCATTTGAAACAACTGATATAATTGCCGTAAAAACAGCGTCTGTAGGATCATTGGCTCTTGCTTCAAACATTAATGCCTCCGGTTTGGTAACCACAGAAAATGAAACCACCTATTCCTTTAAAATAGGAGGAGTTGTGAACGGAATTTTTGTGGAGGAAGGACAGTTTTTCAGAAAAGGTCAGCTACTGGCCACTTTGGACGAGACAGAGATTCGTTCAGGCCTCAATCAGTCGGATTTAAATGTGCAGAAATACGAACGTGATTACAGACGCGCCACCAACTTATATAAAGACAGCGTGTATACCTTGGAGCAGGTTCAGAACACCAAGACCGGACTGGATATCGCCCGTAAACAGAAAGATGTGGTTGCATTCAATGCCAGATATGCAAAAATTTATGCAGCCGCGGACGGTTTCGTTTCCCAAAAAGTGGCCGGTAAAGGTGAGATTGTAGGACCAGGCTCACCGGTTCTCATGATTAATGAAACTTCCAACAATAATAATTATCTATTGAAAGTAGGACTTACCGATACCGAATGGGCTTCTGTAAAGATCGGCCAAAAAGCAGTAGTTACATTGGATGGCTATCCCGGTAAAAGTTTCGATGCCTTTATTTTCAGGAAGTCGCAGGCAGCTGATATGGCGCTTGGCTCTTTTCAGGTGGAGCTTAAACTGACGATGAATGACAGCAAGCCCGCAGTAGGAATGTTTGGAAAAGCCGAGATTAAAACTGAGCATTCGGAAGATTTTATAATGGTTCCCTACAATTCCTTAATTGAAGCTGACGGGAACAAAGCTTTTGTTTTTGTGGTAGAAAACAACAAGGTAAAGAAAAGACCTATTACGATTGCCAGATTTGAAAATGATAAAGTTTTTGTAAAGGACGGACTTCAAAAGAACAATAAAATCGTAATCTCCAACAGTGCTTATCTGAATGAGCAATCAATCATTAAAATTATTAATTAAGAAACGATGAAGATTACAAATTTTGCCGTTAAAAATTATCAGTTTACGCTGATCATATTTCTTCTTGTTGCGGTGGTCGGTTTCTTAACGCTCTTCACAATGCCAAGATCCGAAGATCCATCCACGCATCCGCCACAATATCTGATCACCGTGATCTATCCCGGAACAAGCCCGAAAGATATGGAAGAGCAGGTGGTAAAGCCCATCGAAAATAAAATCTACGGGCTGGAAAATATTGATAAAATACTGACGACTGTAGAAGACGGCGTTGCCGCTTTTCAGGTTAAATTTAAATATGGTGTTGATGTTGATAATAAGTATCAGGAAATTTCAACTGAGATTAATGCCTTAAAAAACAGTGAGCTTCCGAAAGATATTTATCAGATCAAAACAGAAAAGATATCATCTTCTGATGTGAAAATTCTGCAGGTTGCCCTGGTTTCTGAGAGTGCTTCCGAGAAAAAACTTCGGGATGAGGCAGATAAGCTTAAAACAAAACTTGAAAAGATCACGAATCTTAAAAATGTCATCTACTCAGGAATGCCAGAGCAGGAGATTAGGGTTGATCTTAAACTGGATAAGCTTGCACAACTGAGAATACCCTTAAATGTTGTGATGGGAAGTTTGCAGAGTGAGGCAGCCGATATCCCCGGAGGAAGTATCGATATGGGAACCAAGGTGTTCAATGTTAAAACCAGCGGTAAATTCAAAAATGAACAGGATGTTGCCAACACCGTCATTTATAATGCCAATGGTAAGATTGTCTATATGAAAGACGTTGCCGAGGTTGGTTACAAATCGCAGACCGTTGACCATATCACCCGAATCAATGGCCATCGTTGCATTCTTGTAAGTGCCGGAATGAAGGATAATGTGAATATTACCGATGTTCAGAAACAATTTGCCCCTATTTTGGAAGAATTCTCAAAAGATCTTCCTGAAAATATTAAGATGATCAAAAACTTCGACCAGGCTGATATGGTTTCCCAGCGGCTGGGTCATTTAGGTTTTGACTTCGGATTAGCCATTGTTTTGGTTATCATTACACTACTGCCTTTAGGTTCAAGAGCATCTGTTATTGTAATGATTTCAATTCCGCTTTCGTTGGCATTAGGTTTAATTGCGATGAATGCATTAGGATTTTCACTGAATCAGTTGAGCATCGTGGGATTGGTTGTAGCATTGGGATTATTGGTTGATGACAGTATTGTGGTTGTGGAAAATATAGAGCGCTGGTTACGTGAAGGGCATTCTAAAAAAGATGCGGTTCTTAAAGGAACCAAACAGATCGGTTTGGCGGTTGTAGGATGTACCGCAACATTGATCATTGCATTTTTACCATTGGTATTCCTTCCTGATATCGCAGGGGAATTCATACGGAGCCTTCCGGTAGCTGTAATTACGAGTGTTTTGGCGTCCATGCTGGTTGCGCTAACCCTTGTTCCATTTTTAGGCAGCCGATTCCTGAAGACCCACGACCACGAAGGTGGAAATATTTTCCTACAGTATCTTCAGAAATTTCTGACCAACAGTTACAAAGGAATTATGCCGAAAGCCTTGAAATATCCCAAAATAACAATCGGAATTTCAATCGCATTAAGTGTTTTGGCATTTGGATTATTCAGTTTAACAGGTTTTAAATTATTCCCAACTTCAGAAAAACCGATGTTTCTGATCAATATCAAAACACCGCTTCAGTCTAATATTTCAGAGAGTGACCGTGTTGCCAGGATTGTTGAATCAGAATTAAAAAAGCATCAAGAAATAACCTTTTACACTTCCAATGTTGGAAAAGGAAATCCACAGATTTACTACAATGTGCATCCACAGGACAGAAAGCCTGATTTTGCGCAGATCTTTGTGCAGTTGGATGACGAAGCAAAACCTGAAACGAAGACTGCTTTGATTGAAACTTTAAGGGAAAAATTCAAAACAATGCCTTACGCCAAAGTTGAGGTAAAAGATTTTGAACAGGGAACTCCGATTGAAGCCAATATTGTCGTGCGCTTATTTGGGGAAGATCCTGCTGTTTTGAGGCAACTTTCTTCTCAGGTAGAAAATATTTTGAGAAAACAAGAAGGAACGATGTACATCAACAATGAACTAAACACCTACAAAACCGATGTTAAAGTAAAAATCAACAAGGAAAAAGCGAGAACTCTAGGAGTGATGACGAGTGAGGTGGATAAAGTCATTCGTCTTGCCGTAGCCGGATTGCCGGTGGGAGACTACATCGACGACCGCGGCGATGCAAGAACAGTAACGCTGACTTTACCGAGAGAAAAATTTTCTAATCTGGACGCCCTGAAGAATCTGTATGTCAATAATGTGCAAGGCGTACCAATTGCGCTCAATGAGATTGCTGCCGTTTCATTTGAAACATCTCCTACGGCAATCAACCATTTCAATAAATCAAGATTTGCAAAGGTTTCGGCCATGTCTGGAAAAGGATATTATGCCAATGATTTATTGGTTGACATTATTCCTCAATTGGATCAGCTGAAAATGCCAAAAGGCTATTACTATAAACTGTCGGGAGAAAAGGAATCAGAAGGCGATGCATTAGGAGGAAATTTCATTTCTGTCATTATCTTAAGCACTTTTCTTTTCATTGCGGTGCTGTTGCTTCAGTTTAAAACTTTTAAAGGAATTATCATTGTATTGTCGATTATTCCATTGGGGATTTTGGGAGGTGTCATTTTGTTACTGATTGATGGAAGCCCGATGTCATTAGTGGCAATCATCGGATTTATCGGACTGTCCGGAATTCAGGTTAAAAATTCTCTGTTACTGGTGGATTTTACCAACCAGTTGAGATTGGAAGGCCATTCGATTGATGAGGCTATTGCTATTGCGGGTGAAACGCGTTTTCTTCCTGTAGTTTTAACTTCCATCACGGCGATCTGCGGTTTAATTCCTTTGGCTTTAAACTCCAATCCTTTGATCGCTCCATTAGCCATCGTATTGATTGGCGGACTTATCAGCTCGACGATTCTCTCTAGAATTGTTACGCCGGTAATGTACAAACTGATTCCTCCAAGTCTGGACATTGAAAACAAAGAAGAATATTAAAATTGAATAAAAATGAAAGAATACATTTTAATAACAGGCGCATCATCCGGGATAGGTTACCATATGGCCGTTCAGTTAGCTGAATTAAAAAAAGATCTGATTTTGGTAGCCCGAAGCGAAGATAAGCTCAAAAAACTTGCATCAGAACTCACTGCTACATACGGAATTTCCGTGGAATATATTGTCAAAGATTTGTCTGTTGTTGAAAATGCCGTTGCACTATACCGTGAAGTTCAGGACAGAAATCTGTTTGTAACCGGATTGGTTAATAATGCTGGTGTAGGAACTTACGGGGAATTTACAAAAACATCATTGGAAGAAGAATTAAAAATGATCGATTTGAATATTTCCAGTCTCGTGGCACTTAACAAATTGTTTGTCAAAGATATGGTGGCCAGAAAATCAGGCAGGATTATGAATATCTCATCTCTGATGGCATTCTTGCCATTCCCTTATTATTCGGTGTATTCTGCAACGAAAACTTTTGTTCTGGCTTTTACCGAAACCCTCGCTTCCGAACTGGAAGGAACGGGCGTAGTTGTAACAGCATTATGTCCCGGGCCGATCGATACAGGCTTCTATAATGAAGAAATGCTCCAAGCCAATATGATGAAAAGCAATAAACCCGTTAAGCCCGAGGTGGTTGCAAAAGAAGGTGTAAAACTTCTTTTACATGGAAAAGGTAAGAAAATTGTCGGTTTTATGAACTGGTTCCTGTCTAATATTCCACGCGTAACTCCGGATTTTTTGATGATGAAAATTAAAAAGAATCTGGCTGCAAAGGGGTGATTTCTTAAAGACTGTAAAAAGATATTAATCCGGTAAATAGTGCTATCGAAACAAATAAAAATAGGGCTACTTGTCTTAATAAGTAGCCCCATTTGGCTTTTAGTGATCTCGACGCATAAAAATTCCGCTGATATCAATGGCATTAATGATAAGAAACGCTGCAAATAATCTGTTTTCCAGTTTTCTTTCTGTTTTTATCGTTAACAAAAATACGGCAAGCAGCAATAACTTCCAGAAAACTTAATTTGTCCATTAGTTTTTTTTACAAAAATAGGGTATATGTGATAAAGAGAAATGATTGTTAGTTATCATTTTTTAAATATTGTGTTCTGGTGTGGAAGGTCTCCCGAATTTGAGCTGGTAAAGAAGATTATTTCCTTTAAGCTTGGTCCAAAGTTAGTCGTCTTTTGCGAACTTTTTTTTCATAAGTCTACTGTAATTCTTTCCAAAGACATTGATGTAATTTCTTGTTTCTCTCTTTTTTAAAAGAGTTTTGTTCTTTTTTATACATGAAAAGTCATTAATATCGGTATAGAATATATGTTCAAAAACACATGCATATAAATCAAGCATAATTAAAGCTCGATGACATATCAAAAATGTTTTTTCTCTAGATCTTAGAATAACTCCAGCGTCTTCTTTATTTTTAAGATTTACATAGAAATGATTTGGAAATTGAGAAGAGTCAATGTGTGTTTTTGAACTAAGTTCTCCGTAAAAAATACCAATACTTGGATAAAATTCTTTTAATTTGGAAATTGACCTGGTAGGTGATTGGAAATCTTCAATTTCATTTCTGAATTGTGTGTCGTATGCAAATGCGATTTGTTCTATTATTTGTCGAATTATCGCATAGCATTCGTAAATATAATCATATTTTATCAACATTCTTAATGCGCTAAAATTACTATCTAGTTTTTTATAAATTATACCACAATGAGAATAAGCAGTACTTTTTCCTTCAAAATTTATATCACCTAAAACTTGTTTATATTTAAGATAAATTTTTTCTTGAAATTGAAAGAATATATTTCTCAAATCATCATATTCTTTAAGTTCACTATTTTCGTAACCTCTTTTATTTGCTAACATAATTTCAACGTTATTTTTAAAATAACTACTTTTTAAAATATTATCAACAGAGGTATTCCCATAAAATAGAGTTCTTAATGCTGCTTTTACATATTTTTCTTGCTCGAAAGTGAAAGTGTCAGGAACAATTAACGGTGTCTCTGCAAACCAAATGACTTTGGTTTTAGCAAAATCAATAGAGTAAATCTCTTGTTTTATATCCATCATTAAGTTATTTTATAAAAGATTAATTGCAAAGTAAATAAAATCCTGCGCATTCTTTTTGCGTAATAATATATGTTTTATCATATCTTAAAAATTATCACTCTTTAATTGAAAGAGTAGATGAGTTTAAATATAAAAAACTTAATTGCAGTTTTTTATAAAAAATAAAGTCAAGGGGTCTCGGAAAACTGAGAAATTTTTTAGGGAAAATTATTAAAAAAATTAGATGAATAAATTCTTATAAAGAAATCCCAACAAAAGCTGGGATTTGGTACAAGATAATGGCTTATTTACCTTGCTGTTTCTTAGGTGGTTTTAAAGAAGGTGTATTTCCTGGTGTCTCTTTATTATCACGCTGGCGTTTATCTGGTTTGCCAGTTGATATCGCTGTTCTTTTTGGCCCTGGTTTAAGTCCCATAATATTAATATTTTATTGTTAACTAAGTCAAATTTATAAATGATGATTTATATTATTTTACGGACTCCCGTAAACTCCAAAAATAAAAACCCTCTTAAAATTTTCAATCAGTATTTTCACGGAATTTCTTAAAGATTTCGAAAATTTCGTACAAAAAAATCCCAACTTTCGTCAGGATTTTCTCTTATTTTGATTTTTAAATTCTTTTTGTAGCTGATCGATTTCACTTTCAATCTTCTTTAAGTCTTTTTCATTGAGTTTTGTAAATAAATGTAATAGATCAATTTCAAGAAAATTACAAAATAGGATAAGACTTTCAATGGTTGGATTCGTTTCGGCTCTTTCAATTCTACCAACATGGTTACTTGAGATATTAAGCTCATTTCCAAGCTGAAACTGTGAAAGTCCCCTTTTTAACCTATATAATTGAATAAGCTTTCCAATTTGAAATTTTAATTCTTCTATTTGCCATTTATACATTTAGTAAAGTTTGAGCTTTCTAAAATTTTTCATCAACACATATATGTGTTTTATTGTATTTTTTTCTTACATTTATAAAAAAATACAAACTCATGAAAAAGATAAAAACAGATTTTGATACCAAGTTTTGGGCAGGAGGGAAGCGCTCCGGGTTGCAGCTAATGGAAACTTTCTTTCAGTTCAATGAGCTGGATGTTTCCAAAGAAAGGCTCAGCAATATTATGAATTATGCAGTAAAGAGGAATAGCTGGATCAATGAAGATCCGGCGGTTATCTTTCAGTTTCATCAGTCGCTGAGGTCATTGATCCGGGCAGGATATCTTATGATGCTGAAAGAAAGGAAATGGGCTGTCGATAACCAGTCGGAGAAGATTTCTCCGTGGGTTCTTGGCCTGCTTTCAGAGAAGGAATACCGGAATCCTTTGCTGGTTTTCAAAAAAGCATTTAGAGCATACAGCGTCAAAGAATTTGATTATTTTATGTCCGGAATCGTCTATTTCTCCATGGGTGTCTATGAAAATCTACCGGAAAGGAATATCGTTATGCCCTACATTCATACGGTTAAAATGCTGGATGCCGCACACCTTATTCTTCAAAGAAGGAGAGAAAAGGAGATGGCTGAGACCAATTCAGGATAAGAAAGTTGAGCATAATGCCAGAATTCAAACCTGTAACCTTTTTAAAGCCTTACAGAAGTTACCCACCTCAGATCCTAGGATAAAATTCCGGTCAACACCTGATCTTTTCGGTTCGATGAAGTTCCGCTTACTTTAATGACCTTTATTCCAAGATCCTCAATCCAGTCATAAAGTAACTCATTAACCTTATGCCTGAGTTTTGGCAGCTCTATTTGATGTTTGGATATCAGATCGGGTTCTTCAATAGGGACAAAAACAAAAACATCAATTTCATCGATGATGGTTTGAACTTTTTCAAAGAGAAACTGGATATTTCGACCTGAATCAAGAACATGAAGATAAGCTAAGATGTCAATGACACATCTGTCAAATATGACATCATCTCCGCTTTTGAAGACCAGTTTGGCTGAATAATTAAATTGTTCAAGAAAATCGTCAGGATGAGGTTCTTCTGAAAATTCATACCCTGAAGACTCCATCTGGTAGTAGGGTTCTATTTCAAGGGTGTACCCGGGAAGGTTCTCCAAAAGTTCTTCTGCCAGTGTAGTTTTACCGACTTTGTGAGCACCGATTATTGCAATTCTCATATTTCAGTTTATATTGTAATCCAAAAGTCTAATACGAAATTTTCGTGCCTGTTTTTTGAGCGTCCATTATATAACGTTTTGTCAATCTATTTAACACATAATTTTTCTATATTTAGAACAAGTATATAAATATAATATAAAAAAAGACAATGCCAATAAACCCACTACCTCCGGATGGAGGCATGTTATATAAAGAAACAGATATGGCTCAGTTTTTCCCCGAGCCATTAAATGCAGTAACTGCTATATTATTTTTAGCCATAGCCATTTTCTGGACCCTTAAACTGAAGGGTAATTTCAAAAAATATCCTTTTTTAACCTACTGCCTGGTGTTATTATATATTGGTGCCATAGGAGGAACGGTTTACCATTCATTCAGACAATGGCCGGTATTTATTATGATGGATTGGCTGCCCATTATGGTATTATGCCTCTCTGCCGGATTTTATTTTATAGCGCAGAGTACCAGATGGTACTATGCTGCTGTAATGGTTCTGGGATATGCAGTACTGATGTTCGCTTTGAGAAACTGGATTTTGGCAGATAACCCTTCTCTTTTTATCAACGTCAATTATGCAATCATGGCTTCATTTGTAGTTTTCTCGGTACTAAGGTATTTGTTGTATACCCAATGGAAAGCTGGCAAATGGGTAGGCTTTGCTGTATTGTCCTTTGTTTTTGCATTAACCTTCCGTATCGCTGATAAATGGGAATGGTTCAGCTTCGGAACCCACTTTTTGTGGCATACGTTTGGGGCGATAGCGACGTTTTGTATGTTTAATTATATTTATCTTACGCGGAACACAATTAGAAAAACATAAGGAGTTTTTATTTTCTTTGAAACTCTGATTAATAAATAAGAGTGTTTAAATCTAACCACAAAAGTCACAAAAGATTTTATTTTTTTAAACACTTTAGTACACTTTAGAAAGTTTAAAGGAATACCGCATAATTAAGTTCACATAAGATGAAAATCTTTGATTTTCAACAAAACTTACGTGTACTTCTCATACACAAAGTATATAACTTAAAATAGCTTAAGTGTTTAAAAATATTTTGTGACTTTTGACTCCATCGAAATAACATTCATCGACTGAAAGGAGATAATCTTCGATTTGTGGTTTCATAAAAAAAATAAACAGCTTTTTTTATGAAATTCACAGTTTAATTCTTTTAAGGTTGAAAGAAAGATGATTTACTTATATTTGCTCTGCAAAGTAAAATTAAATGTTTAAAAAAGTAAGCACTGTATTTATCCTTGGATTTTATACGGTTTTTTGTTCGGCCCAGCAGGTCCGGCCTTCAAAATCATCTGAAATTTACCGTGAACTCAAAACCCTTAAACATCTGCCTAAAGTTTTATACCTTGCGGCTCACCCCGATGATGAAAATACAGGACTACTCTCCTGGTTAATCAACGATCAAAATGTAGAAACAGGCTATCTGTCTTTAACCAGAGGTGATGGCGGTCAGAATTTATTAGGCACAGAGCAGGGTGCTGCATTGGGTTTAATCAGAACACATGAGCTTTTAGAGGCAAGAAAGTTAGACGGCGCCCAACAGTTTTTTACCCGGGCGATTGATTTCGGGTTCTCTAAAAATACGACTGATACCTTTAAACAATGGGATGCAGACAGCATTACAGCGGATGTAGTTTGGGTAATCCGTCAATTCCGTCCGGATGTTATCATTTGCCGTTTTCCTCCTACTGCTGCGGCAGGCCACGGACAACATGCAGCTTCGGCTGTAGTGGCGGAAAAAGCTTTTAAGCTGGCAGGAGATAAAACTGCTTTCCCGGATCAACTGAAATATGTTAATGTATGGCAGCCAAAACGCGTATTGTGGAATACTTTCCGCTTTGGCGGGGTCAATACAACAGCCGAAAATCAACTGAAAGTTACCGTTGGACAATATAATGCACAATTGGGAATGGGCTATGGTGAACTGGCAGGATTAAGCAGAAGCTTACATAAAAGCCAGGGTGCGGGAACACAGTCCGTGGCCGGCATCAGAACTGAATATTTTTCACACGTTATTGGCGATCCTGCAAAAACAACACTTTTTGACGGAGTAACGAAAACCTGGACTTCACAGGGAAATGCTGATATTGATCAATCATTAAATAAAATTATTTCCGCTTTCAATTTCAATAATCCGGATCAGAGCTTGCCTGCGTTGCTTACTTTGCGAAAAAAGGTTATGGCGCTCAATGATTCAGACCTGAAAAAGGATAAAATTAAATCCCTTGACAATATCATTTTAAGCTGTGCCGGATTTATGGGAGAGGTAGTCACCAATCAGGCTGAAGCGGTAGCCGGGGATCATTACAATTTCAGGTTAAATTTGATTTCAAGAGCTGCAAATCCTGTGATTTTAGAAAATGTACAATGGCTAAGTCAAGCAGAAAACTTCAATAGAAAACTATCAAAAGATTCTTTAATTACCATTCAGCATGATATTCAGATTCCTGCAGATGCAGCACTCACAGAACCTTACTGGTTGGCAAAACCTCCCGCGAACTCAGCTACTTTCTCGGTTCCGAATGATACCTTAGTTGGTTTGCCTGAAGCAGAATCACCACTCAATGTTTTGCTTGGTTTAAAAATCGGTTCAGAAAAGTTTCAGGTTAAACTTCCTTTATCTTTCAAGAAATTAGATCCGGTGCGTGGTGATGTGGTTGAAGCTTTGCGTATTGTTCCTGCTTTGGAACTGAAATTTACACAACCACTTTATCTCGTTAAAGAAAATGAAGATTTACATTTGAGTTTAAATATTAAGGTTAATTCTAACAAACCGTTAAGTAAAGGTAACCTAAACCTTATGTATAACGGAGAACGGTTAGGTGGCGCTGATGTCAATTCTTTCAATGGAAAAGATTTTACCGTTGATTACGTTATTCCAAAAGCTAAACTTGCCTCAATAAACTCCTCCCGTTTGCAATTGGATGCTAATTTTCTTGCAGATGGAGTCACTTACAATAAAAAACAGGTATTAATTCAATATCCGCATTTACCTTCCTTACAATATTTTGCGCCTGCCACTGCAGCCGTAATGAAAGGGGGTATTCAGGCAACAGTTAAAAAAGTGGGATACATAGAAGGTGCAGGCGATTTCATTCCTGAGTTTCTACGCATTGCAGGCGTTCAGGTAGATGTGTTGAAAGACGAAGATTTTTATGGCAACACAGATGAATCCGGCGGAAACGGCAGTCAGAATAAACTGTCGCAATATGATGCCATTGTACTTGGTGTTCGTGCCAATAACACAGAGAAGAAGCTGGGTCGCTGGATGCCTTTTTTATGGTCTTATGCAAAAGCTGGAGGCAATCTGGTGATGCAGTATAACACTAACCAGGATACAACCGTTGGCCAATTGGGAATGTATAATTTCAGTATTGCCAATAAGCGTGTTACCGAAGAAAATGCTGAGGTTAAGTTTTTAAATCCAAATCATAAATTACTGAACTTCCCGAATAAAATTACTGCGGATGATTTTAAAGGCTGGGTTCAGGAGCGTGGTGCCTATTTCCCTGCTCAATGGGACGCAGCATATGAGCCGCTTTTTGAAATGCACGATACAGATGAAGAACCGCTGAAG
Organism: Chryseobacterium indologenes; assembly: GCF_018362995.1. Classification (NCBI taxonomy): domain Bacteria; kingdom Pseudomonadati; phylum Bacteroidota; class Flavobacteriia; order Flavobacteriales; family Weeksellaceae; genus Chryseobacterium; species Chryseobacterium indologenes. Next base: position 1,660,912 of record NZ_CP074372.1, on the reverse strand, counting down.
GGATCCACTTTATATGCAAAATACGGAAAAGGAAATTTTATTTATACACCGCTGGCATTTTTCAGACAGCTGCCTGCAGGAAATGCTGGTGCGGCACGTTTATTTTTTAACTTTTTATCTGCACAGAAAAACTGATGAACAAGCCACTTAAAAATTGGAATATCTGGTACCTACTATTAGCGGTTGCATTAGTATTACAGATCGCATTTTATTATTGGTTTACTAAATTTTGGGCATGAGTACTATAGATTGGACAGTTCTTATTTTTACACTTGTTGTAGTGGTGGTTTACGGCGTATTCATTGGTCGTGGCCAGAAAAGCAACGCATCTTACCTGAAAGCAGATAATAAAATGCCCTGGTACATTGTGCTTATCGGTATTATGGCGACGCAGGCAAGCGCTATTACATTTCTTTCAGCACCGGGCCAGGCTTATACAGACGGGATGCGTTTCGTGCAGTATTACTTTGGTCTGCCTTTGGCGATGATTGTGATCTGTATTACTTTTATCCCGATTTTTCAGCGTTTAAATGTCTACACCGCCTACGAATATTTAGAAAACCGTTTTGATAAAAAAACAAGAGTGCTTACTTCACTGCTTTTTCTTTTTTCCAGAGGTTTATCAACGGGAATCAGTATTTACGCCCCGAGTATCATCTTATCAAGCGTTTTAAACTGGAATATTTATTTAACCAATGTTTTGACAGGAGGTATTCTGTTGATTTATACCTATGTTGGCGGTGCAAAAGCGATTGCTCACACTCAGAAATTACAGTTTCTCATTATTTTGGGAACAATGGCTTTTGCAGGTTTTCTGCTTATTCAGAATATGCCGAATGGAATTGGGTTTAAGGATGCGCTTTACCTGGCGGGGAAATCAGGAAAGCTCAATGTAATCACCACAGAATTCGATTGGAAAGACAAGTACAACATTTGGAGCGGGTTAATTGGTGGTTTTTTTCTGGCCCTTTCTTACTTCGGGACAGACCAGAGTCAGGTCGGAAGGTATATTACTGCAAAGGATAATACCAATGCAAAAATGGGCTTACTGCTGAACGGATTGGTTAAAATTCCGATGCAGTTTGCTATTCTCCTGATCGGGGCTTTACTTTTCGCATTCTTTTCTCTGAAACCGGCTCCGATTTATTTTAACGAACGCTCTTATCAGTATTTAAAGGATACACAACCTGAACAGGCTGCGGTTTTTGAAAAAGAACATCAGGATTTGCAAATAAAATTTAATGCAGAATCAAAAGAAATTCTAAAGCTGAAAGAAATTCATTCTCCAGAACTCAACAAAACAATTCAGGATTTTAAAGATACGCAAACGCAGGTAAAAGCACTGCACGGCAGAGTAGAGGAAGCGATTAATAATTCAAACTATAATGCGGAGAAAACGGATACCAATTATATTTTCCTGTATTTCGTAAAAAATACCTTGCCTGTAGGAATGATCGGGTTACTCTTTGCCGTTATTTTTCTAGCTAGCTGGGGTTCCATTTCGGCAGCACTGAATTCCCTTGCTGCCTGCTCATTAAAAGATGTTCATTTAATATTCAGCAAAGAAATTCCTGATGAAAAAACCGAATTGAAGTATAGCCGTCTGCATACGTTAGTCTGGGGCATTTTCTCAATCGGTGTAGCCATGTTTGCCACTCAAATGGGTTCCCTTATTGAAGCGGTCAATGTGCTGGGTTCTCTTTTCTACGGTCCGATATTAGGGATTTTTCTGGTCGCATTCTACTATAAAAAGATCAACGGTGCGAATGTATTTATTGCTGCAATTTTATCAGAAATTGTGGTGATTGCCGTGTATCAGTTCGATATTGTTTCTTTCCTTTGGCTTAATGTAATAGGCGCAGCAGCGGTCATTATATTTTCAGCAATCGGATTGTTGTTTTATAAGCAGAAAATAGTAAATTCGTAAACGTACAATAACAAAAACAAACAAATAAAAATATTATGAAAACGATTCTTAAATCTGCAACTGTACTTGTTGCTGCCATGACACTTTCAGTGAATGCCTTTGCGCAGGACACTAAAAAACCTGCCAGCCCTCCGGCTACGGCTACGGGAAAAATTAAAGATGCAAACATTACCATAGCTTATAGCAGTCCTTCTGTAAAAGGGCGTACCATCTGGGGTGGCTTAGAAGCTTATAATAAAGTCTGGCGTGCGGGAGCTAATGAGGCAACTACTTTTGAAACGGATAAAGATATTACCGTTCAGGGTAAAAAACTGGCTGCTGGTAAATACAGCTTTTTCTTAATTCCTAAAGAAAGCGGAACATGGACTGCGATTTTTAATAAAGAGCCAAAGCAATGGGGTGCTTATAAATACGAAGAATCAAAAGATGCTTTGCGTGTTGATGTAAAAACCAAAGCTTTACCAGCAACACAGGAAACTTTAGTATATAAAATAAACAATAATGGATTCACCATGGATTGGGATAAAATCTCAGTTCCTGTAGAGATAAAATAAATTTGAATATAAGAAGTTAAAATCCCGTTAATACGGGATTTTTTTTGTTTAAAACAACCTAAAGAATTTCATGATTAAAATATCGAATACTGAAAAATCAGATTATTATCACCTTATAAAAATCAGAAATGTAACAGTTCTGAAATGATAATTGTCTTACATATAGTAAAAACAATATGATTGATCTTATGTTGGCCGGAAAGTATTGAATTAATGGAATGGTTGATAGAAATTAATACGAAGCGGTTAACCAGCATCTTACTCATTAGTTCCTGATTTTTACGAAAAGCATTATTAAGTTTTTAAAAATAACCTTATGAAAGTAGTCTATACACTTATTCTGATTCTATTGAATTTTCTACCGATGCCAACAGTACAGGCTCAACAAACATTATGGGGTAGCCAGCAGGAAAAGGGAAGTATATACAGTATTCAGGATAGTGTGATGATCCGTACAAGAGATGGAGAGGAGATTTCTGCAATGGTGGTACGCAAAAAAAATGACAATATGCCAAGACCTGTCGTATTGCAATTTACAATCTATGTGCGGGATCAGGGACGGGATATACAGTCACTTAAAGAAGCTGCAGATAGAGGATATGTAGGTGTTATGGCATATACAAGAGGGAAGCGCTTCAGTAAATCTGAGATTTATCCTTATGAAACTGATGGAAAAGATGCCTATGATGTGATTGACTGGATCAGCAGACAGCCATGGTGTAACAGTAAAATAGGAATGTATGGCGGAAGCTACAATGGCTTCACACAATGGGCAGCAGCTAAAAATCTTCATCCTGCACTGAAAACGATTGTTCCTTATGTTGCCAACCGCCCAGGAATGGGACTTCCCATGGAAAATAATATTTTTATCAATCCCAATTACGAATGGTCTTTTTACGTAGGCAACAATAAATATCTGGATAATAAAACGGGTGATGACAGAAAGAGATTCCGTGATATGATGTTCAGATGGTGGGATGTCGGAGCCGCCTATAATAAAATGGATAGTATTGATGGTACACCGAACCGCCTTTTCCAGCGTTGGATAAGTCATCCCGCCTTTGATTCTTATTGGCAGAATATGGCTCCGTATAAAGAGGATTTTACCCGGATTACTATTCCCGTACTGGCATTTGACGGTTATTATAATGATTCCCAAAATTCAGGAATTTACTATCTGCGTGAACTTAACAAGTACAGTCCTGAGACGCCGGCTTATCTGGTAATTGGTCCGTATGGTCATTTCGGGACACAAATGGGAGGGCAGGAGGTCATCAACGGATATACAGTGAGTAAAAATGCTTTATTTCCAATCAAGGAATATACTTATCAATGGCTGGATTATATTCTGAAAGGTGCAGAAAAACCTGCTTTTCTAAAAGATAAAATAAACTATCAGGTCATGGGGACAGATGAATGGCGAAGTGCTGCTTCACTAGAGGCTATGCATAACAGTTATTTGAAATTTTATTTAAGTCCTACTAAAATCAGTGATAAAGAGTATTTGCTGAACCAAAATAAACCTGAGCCCAATAAATATTTGGTTCAGAAAGTAGATTTTGCGGACCGTACAATCAGTAATAATGATTATTATCCGGATCCTATTATCCGGGAAAGTGTATCCGGTAACGGCTACGTTTTTATAAGCGAGCCTCTGGATGCTTTGCTCGTAAACGGATCATTTCTTGGAAATATAAAACTGAGCATCAATAAAAAAGACGTAGATCTGGGAGTAACCCTTTACGAACTCACATGCGAAGGCAAATATGTTCATCTTTCCTATTATATCGGTCGTGCAAGCTATGCTAAAGACAATACTAAAAGACAATTGCTGACCCCTGACAGAAAAGAAACCATCACATTTGAAAATACACATCTGATCAGCAAACAACTGCAGAAAGAAAGCCGGCTGGTAGTTGTGCTGAATGTCAACAAAAATTCTTTCTCAGAACTGAATTACGGAAGCGGCAAAACAGTAACCGCCGAAACCATTGCCGATGCAAAAGAACCCTTGATTATCCATTGGTTTAATGATAGTTTTGTTGAGGTCCCTGTTTTGAAATAATCAATACTTCCGATTCATGGATTTTAATTACATCTTCTGTTAGAAATAGAGCGGAAAACTTATTACCGCTCTATTATTTTAATTATATCCTATAAATATATTGTTCTCAGAAAAAATATTAACCCGTTATTTTCAGGGATTGAATGAGCCCATCAGAGAATTGAAAATGATATTTCAAAACAATAGGGCTGCCCGGAAATGTTCCCAAAGCTTCCGCTGATAAGATGTTCTCATTTTCGTTATAATCTAATGGCTTCATGCTGGCTTTGTATTCTTTGTTGGCTTTGTCAATCCAGCTTTCAATTTCTGCTTTTCCGTTGTGGGTTTTGCCTTCATCAAATACTTCTGCATTTTCGATAAAACAATTTGCATAGGCTGTACTGTTAAATTCGTTTTGGGCTTTCACTAATTCTGTGACAATGTTTGGTAAATTCATTTTATTGTATTTTAAAATATTAAATTGTTGGTACTGTACCGCCATCGATTATAAATTCAGTTCCTGTTAAATAATGGGCTCTCGGTGAAACTAGAAAACCGACTAATTCAGCTACTTCTTCCGGCTCGGCAGGTCTTCCATAAGGAATTCCGCCCAATGCATCCATAACGCTGTTTTGCGCCTCTTCTACAGTACTATTTGCGTTTCTCGCAATTTCACCCAGCCAGGCTTCCGAAGCTGTTGTATTGATCCACCCTGGAGAAACAGTCAGTACCCGAATACCTTTGGGAGTAACTTCATTCGATAAGCTTTTACTATAGTTTCTAAGTCCTGCTTTTGCAGCGGCATATGGCAAAGTAGAATCGTATAAAGGCAATTTTCCCTGAATTGAAGCGATGTGAATAATTACACCACTTTTTCGCTCAATCATTTGTGGTAAAAATCCTCTGTCCAGCCGAACCGGAGCAAGCAAATTAGCCTGTAGAGTTGATTCCCAATCTTCATCAGTTAATGCAGTAAATCCACCAGCGGGCGTTGATGAAGAACCCAGGTTGTTCACAAGAATGTCCAGCCTTCCATAATTTGACAGCACTTCGCTGATTACTTTTTGGGTTCCTTCTGCCTTACTCAGATCGGCAGGAATGAAATGCAGATTGCTGTTTTCTTCTTCAGGTGCGTTTCTTGCGGTAATAATAACTATTGCACCAGCTTGTAACAGTCTTTCTGCTATTGCTTTGCCGGTTCCTTTTGTTCCGCCTGTTACTAAGACAATTTTACCTTGAAGTTCGTTGTTGTAATTAAATAGATTTTCCATTGTTCAATTCTTTGATACAAATTTCCGAAGTATCACTTTTTCAGGCAATAACGGAAAATCGAATTGCATAGGGATAATTTATTCCCCTATTGTGCAATTTGGTACATTGGATTAAATTTGTGTATGCACGAAAGAAAAATACCTTTGAATTTAAACTGTGGTCTTGACCTTATTGGTGAAGTCCTTTACGGCAAATGGAAAATCCGTCTGCTGTGGTTTATCAATCAAGGTCATCTGCGTCCAAGTGAACTGCAGCGTAAAATTCCGGATGCTTCAAGACGGGTTTTAAATATCCAGTTGAAAGAACTTGAAGAGCACGAACTTGTTACAAAGAAAATCTATGCCCAGGTTCCGCCAAAAGTTGAATATTACCTCACAGATTTTGGTAAGACCTTAATTCCTGTAATTTCTACATTGGGATATTGGGCTGATGAGAATGAAGACCGGCTGAGAAAAGTAATTTTAAGAAGAATGTCAGGGAATGATCAATAGTCATTAGATTTAAAAATCAATTACCAAAACTTTTATACTTCAGCATAAAGAGATAGAATTAAAAAATATTTCTTAATTAATTTTCAGCCAGTTACCAGCTATTTACTCCATTTTGAAGTGCCTTTTCATAATTTTCTTTATTAAAGGAATAGAGATCTTGTGCCTTATGAGCACCACCCGTTCGCAGTTCATCCAATTTAGTTAGAATTCCTAAATTTTTTATTTTTCTATAGAAATTACCCCTGTTCAGAGTCCTGTCTAATATTGTTTCATATAACCGCTGCAATTCTGTCATCGTAAATTTTTCAGGCAGCAGGTTGTAGCCTATAGGTTTATAAGTGATTCTTTCCCTGAGTGTCAATAGCGCTTTTAAGATGATTTGCTTATGATCCATTGTGATGGAATACTCATCCAGGTTATTCACGTCCAGCCATTCAAATTCGTTGCTTAATTCATCAGCTTTTGGAGAAACGTCATGGTAGTTCACAAGCGCATAATAGCCGATAGAAATAAACCTTTGCTTATGCCACAAAGTATCATCATAATCCCTAAAAACCTCCTCACTTCGGCCATTTTTCCCAAAAACTGAAAATTCTTCCAAAAAGAGATCTGTTACACCAGCGCGCTCACTTAAAATTCTTACTGCTGCATCATCAATATGCTCTTCTTTCTTAAGGTAGCCACCTGGTAAAAACCATTGATTGTTGAACTTCATCTTAATAGCAAGGACTTTAAGCTCATTTTCACTGAATCCAAAGATAACCGTGTCAATAGAAATATGGGGAAGATATAACTGATAGGCTTCTGCTGATTTTTCTAAAATCTGTTGATGAGGGTTCATATTTATTTTAATTGTTCGTGCTCAACAAAGTTAAGGGGATATTAAGGAAAGAACAAACATTCAGGCTTTTTAGCATTACTTTTTGGTAACATAGAATTTACATTTCCGGGTAAATAAATGCTTTTTTCACCATTTCATTTTGTTTTTATTAAATGTAATTTATTGTTATTCAGTAATTTGTTATTGTGTTAATGTTTTTTTAACATTCATTTGGTTGTATGGAAAAAAGAATGTAATATTGAGTCGCTTCATAATGAAGCAACTAAAAAATAATAAGGAATATAAAAAATTACATGGATAAAATCCTGTTAGCTATTTGTTTAATTTAAAATTAGTTACCCTCTGAAATTCAACATTTCATTACACGATCCAAACAAAAAACAGATTAATTGATAATTATGAAAAACTCAAGACTCCGAATTTCCACTTTGTTGCTCATGTTTTCTTGTGGAGCAGCATTTGGTCAGCAAACCGATAGCTTAGCTTTGAAGAAAAAAGTAATAACTTCTTCCAAAGAGGACAACAACAGGAATGTGATGCTCAATGCTGCCAATAATACCAGCCCCCGCGATGTCAATATCGGACTTCCTTCTACTGTTGGAGGAATCACGATCCTTGAAAATGATCTTCCGGTTGTTTACTTTTTCTGGCCCGAGCTCCCCAATAAAACATGGAGACAAAGTGTTGGACTGGAAAGAACAGGACTTTTAAAAATGGATCAGTTGGCCAATACAATGGGAGATCTTGGTTTTGCAGTCAATTCATATGCGCAGACAGGAACTAAAGACCTTAAGATCAAAGGCAAATTTACCACCAGTAATTTTGGCTGGTTACAGGCTGATGCCAATGTCTCGGGCCCTATTTCTAAAAATGGCTGGACATATACCGCAGGAGCATTTTTGAATTATGATCCCAGTACCTTTAAGCTAGGTTTTGCAAGAAATGTTGATGAAACAAAAATTTTCAGAGCAGGGGTAACCAAGTATTTTAACGACAATAAAGGACAGATTACCGCGCTTTACAAATATGCAGACTCTTATAATGTTGGTAATTATGCCGTATTTCAATATGGGGAAAACGGTAAAGTGACAGAGCTGGACGATTTCAGGATAGGCAGAGACTCTTACGTGGTGAATGACGGGAAGATAAAGATGAAAGATATCCTGTCCGGTAAAGAGTACTGGGCTTCCATGAGCGGAAATGACAACAGGTCGAAATCCCATAATATCGACATCTTTGGTAACTATCTTCTTGATAATGGCTGGAATTTTAAATTTTCAACGCGGGCACATTTTTCCAAAGTAAAAATTTCCACAATTATTCCTTTGAGTATTTTCCAGGCAAATGCGTCAAATGGTTATACACTGGCATCCAATGGGCAACCTTACTCCGGAGCTGTCGGTACCCAGCTGGCGATGCACACTCCTGAAACACCGGTAACAAGTCTTTCGGGACGTTTTTCATTAAACAAACAGCTGGGAGCTCATAACCTGACCATAGGGCTTTTGGAACAGTATTATAAAGTTGACGATTTCACATCCAACCGTTCATTCTTCTTTCAAACGGTAGGTGCACAGCCTCAAAGGCTGATTGGTCCCAATACAGATGCTGACGGATTCTATAATTACAATGTGGGCGGAGAATTCCACAGCGGTACTGAAAACAAGATATCATTGTATGCAACTGATGAATGGAAAGTGTCTGATAACTTTAACCTTAGCTATGGCCTGCATTTAAGACATCATGCGGTTAACGGCACATTCTCTATGACTCCAAGAGCACCGGGATTTACTTTTGGACCTGATGATTTTAAAAATATCAATGAAAATTGGTTCCATGTGGCCGGAAGCCTTAATGCGACCTATAATATTACCAAAAACTTCGGGGTTTTAGCCAACTTCCTATACACAGAAGAAAACAGAAGATTGGAAAGTTATTCCCAGGCTTTTGAACCCAACACCAATAAAATTAAAAGCCCATTGGGAGCATTCGGAGTTTTCTGGAATACCAACTGGATTCAGTTGATTTCTCAGGCTACCTATCTGAAGAAAAATAACAACCTTAACAGATATAATCTGGTAAATCCTGCAAATAGTTCACAGGCGCAAACCACAACCGTTTATTATGATATTCAGACGCTGGGCTGGACTACGGATTTTGTTTTAAAACCATTCAAAGGATTCAATTTACATTATCTGGTTACTTTCCAGAATCCTGTGTATAAGAAATTTAATTTCAATGCTTTCGGGAAGGATTATGACTATAACGACAACAATGTATTGGGGGTTGCTAAAGTTTTAATGGAAATCGATCCAAGCTATTCTATTGACAAATGGAGATTCTGGGCGAGTTTCAGATATTTCTCAAAACAATATGCGAATCTTACCAATGCTTTATACTTTGCACCAAGATGGGAAACTTTCGGGGGAGTAAGCTATACCGTTAACAAAAACATTAACGTAGGTGCAACAGTGATCAACTTCCTGAACCAAAGAGGAGCGAGTGGAACCATCAATGGTGCTGAATTGATTACAGATGCAAGTCCATATTACGGAAAACTATTGACAGGAACGTACATTATGCCATTGACAGGCCAATTATCGGTAAACTTTAATTTCTAAAATATAAACAATGAAAAGAACGGTTTTAAATATTGCAGCATTATTTTTAGGAGTAATAGCATTTTCACAGAATATTCAGATGGTCACGAATTCCAAAGGTCCTGTTTTAGGGTATTCCGAAAACTCAGGGGTTAAAATTCTGACAGTTGGTGGAAATAAATTCAAAGATTTAAACAAAAACGGAAAGCTTGATCAATACGAAGACTGGAGACTTCCCGTTGACGAAAGAGCGAAGGATTTAGCTTCAAAAATGACGGTCGAACAGATTGCAGGGTTAATGCTGTACAGTGGCCATCAATCTGTTCCTGCACCTGCAGACGGTTTCCGGGCAGGTAAATACAATGGAATGCTGTATAAAGAAAGCGGGGCAAAAGCCTCGGATTTAACAGATCAGCAAAAGAAATTTTTAAAAGATGATAACCTTCGTCATGTTTTGGTAACAACTGTTGAATCTCCCGAAATTGCAGCCCAATGGAGCAACAACATCCAGGCTTATATTGAAGGTTTGGGATTGGGAATTCCAGCCAATAACAGTACAGACCCGAGACATTCTGCAACTGTAACGGCTGAATTTAATGAAGGAGCAGGCGGACAGATATCACTTTGGCCGGATGGTCTGGCAATGGGCGCGACTTTCGACCCGGAATTGGTCAGAAAATTTGGAAATATTGCGGCTCAGGAATACAGGGCATTGGGAATTTCAACTGCTTTATCGCCTCAAATTGACCTGGGGACAGAGCCTCGCTGGTACAGAATCGCTTACGTTTTTTCTGAAAGTCCGGAACTGACAGCAGATTTAGGAAGAGGTTATATTGACGGTTTCCAGACCACCATCGGAAACAAAAACGGCTGGGGTAATAAAAGTGTAAATGCCATGGTAAAGCACTGGCCGGGAGGCGGCCCTGAAGAAGGAGGTCGTGACGGTCATTGGGCAATGGGGAAATTCGCGGTTTATCCGGGGAATAACTTCCAGAATCATGTAAAACCTTTTACGGAAGGTGCTTTCAAATTAAATGGCGGAACAAAAGAAGCTTCTGCAGTAATGCCTTATTATACGATCAGCTTTAATCAGGATACGAAAAACGGAGAAAATGTCGGGAACGGCTACAGTAAATATCTGATCACAGATTTACTTCGTGGAAAATACAAATACGATGGTGTTGTGTGTACCGACTGGCTGATTACTGCTGATGAACCCAAAACTCCGGGAGGATTTGCAGGAAAACCCTGGGGAGCTGAGAAATTATCCATTGCCGAACGTCACTACAAAGTGCTGGAAGCCGGCATTGACCAATTTGGGGGGAATAATGATAAAGGACCTGTTCTGGAAGCGTATCAGATGGGAGTGAAAGAACATGGTGAAAAAGCATATCGTGCAAAATTTGAGCAGTCTGCAGTTCGTTTGTTAAGAAATTTCTTCAGAACAGGATTGTTTGAAAATCCTTACGTCAACATTGAAGAAACCAAAAAAATAGTTGGTAATCCTGAGTTTATGAAAGCAGGGTATGAGGCTCAGGTAAAATCCATAGTGATGTTGAAAAATAAATCCAATATTCTTCCCATCAAGGAAAGAAAAACGGTTTATATTCCGAAGAGATATTCTCCGGCAACATTTAATTGGTGGGGAATTTACACGGCTCCTTCTCTGGATTATCCTGTTGACCTAGAAAAAATCAAAAAGCATTATAATGTAACTGAAGATCCCGCTAAAGCTGATTTCGCATTGGTTTTTGTGAAAAGTCCGCACAGTGAAGAAGGCGGTTACAGCGATATTGATGCTGCAGAAGGCGGAAACGGATATCTTCCGATTTCTCTTCAATATAAAACCTATACGGCAACTGAGGCTCGTGAAAAAAGTATTGCTGCAGGTGATCCGGTTGTAGCCCCGAATGTACACGACAGAACATTTAAAAATAAAACATCAACCGTTACCAACTTTACAGATCTGCTGACCATTGAAAACACGTACAAGGCAATGAACGGAAAACCTGTCATTGTTTCTGTAACAGCTTCAAAACCGATGATTTTCAACGAATTTGAAAAACATGCTGATGCCATTCTGATGAACTTCAATGTTTCCAATCAGGCAGTTGTGGATATCGTAACCGGAAAATACGAGCCATCCGGATTACTTCCGCTTCAGATGCCTGCGAATATGGCGACTGTTGAAAAGCAAAAAGAAGACGTTCCTTACGATATGGAAACCCATAAAGATTCCGAAGGTCACAACTATGATTTCGGATACGGAATGAATTGGTTAGGTGTGATTAAAGATGCAAGAACAGAGAAATACAAAAAGTAATTGATAATTCCGGGTCTGTATTTTACAGGCTCAGAATTTTATTTTTGAAGTAAAAACTGTTTAACCACAACAGTCACAAAAGCTTCAAGCCTGAAATAATAATTTTAAAAGTCCACAGAATGGAAAATCAAAGGTTTTCAAAACTTATGTGTTCTAATATTCTCAGCATTTTAAACTTAAATTTAAAGTGACTAATGGGTTGAAATCAAAAACTTTTGTGCCCTTTGTGGTAAAAAACAATTTAATATGAAAATCAAATTCACAATCTATTCATTAATGCTGGGTTCATTGATGTTTGCCCAGGAAAACCTCGATTTCAGTGGGAAGAAAGAAATAGTTTCACCCGAAATCAAAGGTAAAAGCGTAACATTCCGACTTCGTGCACCGGAGGCAAAAACAGTAAAACTACAAGGAAACTGGATGCCGGGAAAAGGTTGGGAACCGGGAACAGCAGAATTAAAAAAAGATGCAGATGGAATCTGGTCTTTCTCTGAAGATGATCTGGCTCCTGATATCTATACCTATTCTTTTATTGTGGATGGTGTAAAAGCCAATGACCCGAACAATTCTTATCAGGTCCGTGATGTTTCATCAGTGATGAGTATGATTTTGATTGATGGAAAACAATCTGAAAATTACAAAGTTCAGAACGTTCCGCACGGAACAGTTTCCAAAAGATGGTACCAATCAAGCGGATTGAAAGAAGACAGAAGATTAACCGTTTACACCCCTCCGGGATATGAAAATTCGAAAGAAAAATTCCCTGTTTTATACCTTTTACACGGAATGGGTGGTGATGAAGAAGCATGGATGACTTTGGGAAGAGCCTCGCAGATCCTGGATAATCTGATCGCTCAGGGAAAAGCAAAACCTATGATTGTTATAATGCCAAACGGTCATACAAGCAATTCCGCAGCGCCGGGCGAATCTTCTAAAGGTTTTTATAAGATCGATATGAGAACACCGGATATTTTCAGTGGTGATATGGAGACTTATTTCAAGGAAATCATGGAATTTACAGAGCACAATTACCGGGTAAAATCAGACGCAGTAAACAGAGCGATTGCCGGACTTTCCATGGGAGGATTCCATTCATTGTATATTTCTGCCAATCAGCCAAAAATGTTTGATTATGTAGGACTGTTTTCTCCGGCAATTCTTCCGCCTGATGAAAAGAAAAGTCCCGTTTATCAGAATTTAGATCAAAAACTGAAAGCCCAGCAAACCAATTCGTACAAGTTGTACTGGATTGCCATCGGAAAAACAGATTTTCTCTACAAAAACGTGACAGAATATCGTGAAAAACTCAACAGAATGAACTTCAAATACCAATATGTAGAATCCGAAGGCGGTCATACGTGGAGCAATTGGAGAACCTATCTGAATGATTTTCTTCCTCAGTTATTTAAATAAACAAATTGAAAATGAAAAGAATACTCATAACCGCATTATTTATAACAGGAACATACAATGCATATACACAAAAATCTATTCCTTTATATCAGGGAAAGGCACCGGGAACAGAAAATTGGAAGCAGAAAGAAGCCCAGCAATTCAGTGAGCTGTTCAAAACGGAAGTGGTTTTCAATGTGTCACAGCCTTCAATACTGGTTTTCGAGGCAGATAAAACCAAGGCCAACGGAACAGTTGTTGTTATTGCTCCCGGTGGTGGTTTTCAAAGCCTATCGATCAACCGCGAAGGAGTTGATATGGCAAAAAAACTCGCAGAAAACGGAATTACAGCAGTCGTTTTAAAATACAGATTGCTGGAAACGAAATCCAATGATCCTGCCAAAGAAATGATGGAGAATATCAAAGACAGAAATGCTTTTGATGCCAAAACAGCTCCTGTTAAAGTGATGGCCGGAGAGGATATCAGAACAGCAATTTCATATATCAGAACGCATGCGAAAGAACTGAAGATCAATCCTGAAAAATTAGGAGTGATTGGATTTTCTGCAGGTGCCAGTGTAATTTTAGAGAGTGTCCTGCATAGTAAAGATGCTTCAACGTTACCAAACTTTGCCGCCTCGATTTATGGCGGACCAAGTCAGGAAATCCTAAAAACCGAGGTTTCTAAATCTTTTCTTCCTATGTTTATCTGTGCCGCAAGTGATGATCAACTGAAACTGGCACCAAAATCAGTTTTATTATATAACAAATGGCTGGAAGCAGGGCAGCCTGCTGAACTCCATATCTATGAAAAAGGAGGTCATGGCTTTGGTATGGGGAAACAAAATCTTCCCGTCGACAAATGGTCTGATGTGTACCTTGACTGGTTGAGGTTCCATAACTTCTTGTAGTTATTTAATCAATTTAATACTTTTTATATAGTTTCTTACATGGCATTTTCTATCCCGGGCAGAATATGCTGTGGTTTCTGGAAAGCATATTTCAAGCTTATACTCTGTTTAATAAAAACTAAATCTAAATATGAATAAGAATAAATCAACACTGATCGGGCTTTTTTCCGGTAACAAATATTCAGTATTGTTTTTGGCTTTAATGGGTGTGTCATCTCTTACAAAAGCTCAAAATAACTCAACTATTACTGTTGAAGGAAAAACATTCAAAGATCTCAACAAAAACGGTAAACTGGACATCTGGGAAGATATAAGACTTCCGGTCGATAAAAGAATTGATGCCATTATCAGCCAAATGACCAATAAAGAAAAGGTTGATCTGCTGATTGGAACAGGAATGCCCGGAATTGAAGTCTTAACCGGACCTGTAGGTGATTCAAAGCAGGGACTTGTTCCCGGAGCTGCAGGCGGAACAGCTAATCTGGACAGATTCGGGATTCCGGCTACTGTTGTTGCGGATGGGCCTGCAGGCTTAAGAATTGCACCAACAAGGGAAAAAGATTCCAAAACGTACTATGCAACGGCATTTCCTGTAGGAACAGCTTTAGCTTCAACCTGGAACAAAACGCTATTGGAAGAAGTAGGAAAAGCAATGGGGAATGAAGTGAAAGAATACGGCGTTGATGTTTTGCTGGCGCCTGCCTTGAATATTCAAAGAAATCCGTTAAATGGAAGGAACTTTGAGTATTATTCTGAGGACCCTGTCATTTCCGGAAAGACTGCCGCAGCGATTGTCAACGGAATCCAGTCCCAGGGAGTGGGAACTTCTGTCAAACATTTTGCTGCGAATAATGAGGAGACCAATCGTTTAACAATCAATGCCCATGTATCTGAAAGAGCATTGAGAGAATTATATCTGAGAAATTTTGAAATCACCGTGAAAGAATCTCAGCCTTGGACTGTAATGTCATCTTATAACAAAGTGAATGGGGTGTATACTTCAGATTCCAGAGATTTACTGACTCAGGTTTTAAGAAATGAATGGGGATTCAAAGGAATCGTAATGACTGACTGGTTCGGTGGATTTCCCGGATTTGAATCCATCAGAACGGGAGGGATTTCTGATGTTGTGAAACAGATGAATGCAGGAAATGACCTTTTGATGCCTGGAATTCCGGCACAGAAAAAAGTGTTGCTGGAAGCTTTGGATTCAGGCCGATTACCACAGGAAGTGGCAGATCTCAACGTGAAAAGAATTTTGGAATATATTTTCAGAACACCAACATTTGCACATTATAAATACAGTGACAAACCAGATCTGAACGCACATGCTGCGGTAACAAGAAGTGCTGCGGCGGAAGGAATGGTTTTGCTTAAAAATGAAAACAATGCTTTACCTTTTGCAGACAAGCAGAAAGAAGTTTCCTTGTTCGGTGTGACCTCTTATGCATGGATTACAGGAGGTACAGGAAGCGGCAGTGTCAACAACAAACATACGGTTTCACTTTTGGAAGGACTGAATGCTGCAGGGTATAAATTAGACAAGGAGCTGGTAGAATTATATAAACCGCATGCTGAAAAAGAAGCTGCAGCAGAAAAGGAAAGAAGAAAAGCCCGGGGAATTTTAGCTTTGCCGGAGAGGCTGCCTGAAATGGAAATGGATGATACCTTCATCGCTAAAAAAGCGGAAACTTCTGAAATTGCTTTTGTAACACTGGGAAGGAATTCCGGGGAAGGAGGTGATAGAGTAGTGAACAATGACTTTAATCTGGCAACGGAAGAAATAGAAATGCTTGATAAAATTTCCAAAGCTTTCCACGCAAAAGGAAAAAAAGTGGTGGTCATACTGAATATCGGCGGAGTTATTGAGACAGCTTCGTGGAAAGATAAGGTGGATGCTGTTTTATTGGCCTGGCAACCCGGCCAGGAAGGAGGGCATTCTGTAGCAGATGTAATTTCCGGAAAAGTAAATCCTTCCGGAAAACTGACGATGACTTTCCCTGTAAATTATGCAGACCACGCATCAGCAAATAATTTTCCGGGAGAACCATTGGATAACCCTGCAGATGTGACTTATAAGGAAGGTATTTATGTAGGATACCGCTATTTTAATACTTTTAGAATAAAACCTTCGTTTGAATTCGGGTATGGAAAGTCGTACACTGATTTTGAGTATTCAAATATTAAAACAAATTCTAAGACCTTTAATGATCATTTAGAAGTAAGTGTCAATATTAAAAACAAAGGAAAAGTACCAGGAAAAGAGGTTGTTGAATTGTATCTTTCTGCACCTGGAAAGACCATTGACAAACCAAATTCCGAATTAAAAGCTTATGCAAAGACAAAAGAATTAAATCCCGGGGAATCACAGACTGTGATTTTAACTTTAAACAAGAAAGATTTAGCTTCGTTTGAAACGGAAAAATCAGCATGGGTGGTTGAAGCCGGAAGATATAAAATTCTGGTAGGTGCTTCATCGTTAGATATCAGGCAGAAGTCAGAAGTTGATGTAGCGAAAGAATTGGTAATTGAAAAGGTAGAGCATATTCTCCCGGCTGATAAGCAATTTGAAGATTTAAAGGCCCAACAATAATAAAGATAAAATTAGGTTTTACTTAGTGACAAGTAAAATCATCAGTAGAAGTTCTGTTGAGGATTATTTTTTAAGGTTTGCCGATATTAGTCCCTAAATGGAAACAAATAATTTGTTTTATTATAAAAATATCGCCAACTAAGACAGTTGGCGATATTTTGCTGTTTGCGGCCTTGACGAGCGTATCTTCAAAGACTTTTGTCGATGATTGGGTTTATAAAGGAAAAATGAATTGCCATGTTATTCGTTGATATCCTTTAAGCATCCGGAATTTCAGGCTCCACAAGCCTTTTTAATTTGTCAAGAGATTCCTGCCAGCCAAGATAGCACATTTCTGCAGGTATTTGCTCCGGAATACCGGTTTGCTCAATTCTGATCTCTGTTCCGCACGATACTTTGCCGAATGAGACTGTAGTAGTCATTTCTCCCTGCAAAGCCGGATTATCAAAGTGCTCAATATATTTAAGAAACTGCCCTTCTCTGATCTCAGTATAGGTACCACCGAAGGAATGTCCGTTACCAGTACTGAAATTAATGAAAGTCATTTTAAATTGTCCGCCTTCTTTAAAATCTGACTGCTGCACAGTACATATAAATCCATAGGGCGGAATCCAGGAAGCATAAGCTGTCACATCAGCAAATGCACGGAAAACTTTTTCCGGAGCAGCCTGGAATATTCGGTGTAATGAAACGCTGTTGTTTTTCATTTTTTTGATTTTTAAATGTTTGAATATGTTTTCGTTTTTTATAATGATCCACTACCTTATTGTACTGAGGATATTTCATCATAGGAAGCAGCTCCGGAAGCATTGAAATTTTCTTTTCGGGCATTCCAATTCCGGAAGCGATAAGAAATTACCAGTACTGCTAAAAATAGTAGTGGCATAAGCATAAATCCCGGATTCCCACTTACACATGCGTGGCTTATAAAGGCAAATATCAGGTTAAATGCCAGGCCTGCGTAGGCCCATTCTTTTATGTTATTGGGTATTTTATTAAGTGATATTGCCACAATTCCTAATATCTTACAGATAATTAATGCGTAAGCAAAATAATCCGGATAACCCAGGGCTTTTGTTCCTGCATTTACATATTCCGGTGCAAACAATAAAGTTGCAGCAGGCATAACGCCTTCCCACAGGATCAGTACGATGGTAGCAGCCCAGAAAATTATTTTATTCTTTTTCATGTTTTAGGGTTTAGTAATTATTAGTTGATTCTGCATATTTTACAAAATTATCAAGGATAGCCTGCCAGCCTTGTTTCTGAAATTCAGGATCATTCTCGGTTTCAGGGTCAAAGCTTGTTGTTACCAATGTTTTGTCGTTCTGCATATCGAAGATGGTAGAGGCTGTTCTTCCGTCAGACATTGTATAAGTTATTTCCCTGTTTGGGTCAACCTTATCGTACGTACCGGAGAAATCGAAACCGAAACTTCCATCCCTGGCTTCCATTCTGTTTGTAAATGTACCTCCTTCCCTGAGATCATTATGGCTACTGGGACAATGCCAGCTTGGGTCTGCTGAATTCCAGTTCATAATATCTTTCGGTGAATTCCACATTTTCCATACTTTTTCCACAGGAGCATTAATTTCAGCTTGTATCTTAATTTTTTGTTGTTTTTTCATTGTTTTAATTTTTTGTTGTTATTGTTATGACAAAGATCGCACACATCATAAAAATATGGCGGTTGCATAAACGACAACCTAAGGGGTAAATTACGACAGAAATTATAAGTATCTTTATAACAAAATAAAAGGTATGCAGATATCAGTTTTTGTTCCTCAGTATGGTACCATAGAGGCTATAACCCCGGCATTCAGGACTTTTCATACTGCCAATGAGTTTCTTTCCGTGTTTGGAAAAAAGCCAATCTTTAAAGTAGAATACGTAGGATTAAATGAATATGTTCCGGCTAATAGCGGAGAGTATACGATAAAGACAAACAGGCTCCTTCAGAATGTTACCCATACGGATCTCCTTATAATTCCTCCTACCTTTGGGGACATGGATGAAGGCATAGCGGCTAATGCAGATGCAATTCCTTATTTCAGGAAACTTTATTTCGAAGGAGCAAGCCTTGCCAGTTTATGTGTCGGTGCCTTCCTTCTTGCAGAAACAGGTCTTCTAGACGGCAGTAAATGCTCCACCCATTGGGCTTATATTAACGAGTTTAAAAACAGATATCCGCAGATAGAAGTAGAAGACGGTGCTATTATAACAGAACACGATAATATTTACAGCAGTGGGGGAGCCAGCAGCTTATGGAACCTGATCCTATACCTTGTAGAAAAATATTCAGACAGGGAAACAGCTATCATGATCTCAAAATATTTTGCACTGGATATAAGCCGGGATAACCAGTCACAATTTGCCATTTTCCGTGGCCAGAGAAGCCATACAGATGAACAGATTAAAAATGTTCAGGATTTTATAGAAGATCATTATGAAGAGAAAATAACAGTTGAAGATCTTGCAACATATGCAGGTATGGGACGCCGTACATTTGAAAGAAGGTTTAAAGATGCAACAAACAATACTCCTTTAGAATACATGCAGCGGGTACGCATTGAAGCTGCTAAAAAGTTTTTTGAAGCATCACGGAAAAACGTTTCGGAAGTAATGTATAATGTAGGTTATACGGACACGAAAGCATTTCGGGATATTTTCAGAAAAATCACAGGAATTACACCTATTGAATACCGGAATAGGTTTGCCAAGGTTTATTAAGTTATAACAGTAAGTTTTTTTTATAATAATCCGGCAGCGTCAAGGAATAAACACAATTTCAAAAGAGATCAATTTACTTAATGAAAAGGTTGCTAATGCTAGAGATAAATATCTTGTCGATAAATTAGATGAAGAGGATTATAAAGAGATCAAAAGGATCACAAAAACCCAAATTGAACAATTGGAACAGGAACTTCAGCAAATGGTTTCGGATAGCAAGGAGCTTGACATTAGAACAAAAATAGAAAATGCACTTGACGGGATGGAAAACCTTGCAAACCTTTATCGGCAGGGAGATCTTCAAACAAAAAGGACGATTGGGTGTTTGATATTTCCCCAAAAAATCGAATTTGACGGAAAAAGTTTTCAAACACCTAAAATGAATATTGTTGCTCAGTGTATCTACCAGTATAACAACGGATTAGGAAATAAAAAAAACCGACATCGAAGAGTGAAATCTTCAAATGTCGGTCTTGTGACCTTGACGAGCGTATCTTCAAACACTTTTATAGATGATTTGGTTCGTTTGAGCCAAATTAGACAAGAATTACAAAACTCATTTTTAACAAAAAATTTCTTTTAGTTTGTTTCTAATACAATTTAATTTAAAAAATTAATAACAATCAGTATTGGAATAGTATGTCTTAAGTTGGCAGTAATTGCCTTGTACCCATAACCGAAGAAATATCGAACTATTTGGTGGAAGATATGGAATGAATCCCGGCGATTTATCAAACTGTCTATTCCGTAACTTTTCTTTTATGATTAACTCCCCAGTCCTTAAGTGCATAAATGAGTGGCGTCAAGGTATCTGCATAAGGCTCCAGTTTGTACGAGATTTTTATTGGATATTCGTCGATAATAATTCTTTTCAGCAGTTTATGCTGCTCCAGATCCTTTAGTTCTTTTGCTAAAACTTTAGGTGTAATTCCTGGAATACTTTCCTGTATATCCGTAAAACGATCATTTCCAACGCCTACTGAAATGATGATGGGTACTTTCCACTTTCCATTAATGACGTCAAGTGTATCTCTTACTGGTTTTATAGTGTCCAGGCAGTCACAGTGTACTTTTTTTTGTGCCATTTTTTTTATTTTATCAGATTAGCTTTTAAATTTAATGATAGGTCACTTCTACACCATTAATTTCTTTCACCACTTCAGCAAAAAGTTTTGCAGACTTAACCCTGTCATTGATATCATAAATTGTCGATACCATAATCAGTTCATCAACTTGAGTTTCTTCAAGAAATGCTTTCGTTTGTTCTTTTACCTTTTCTTTGGTTCCTACAAAAGAATATTTAAGCATTTGATGTAAACTTGGATGATTTAAAATATCTTTCAGATCATCGGTCATTTCTGTAGGTGGTTGCAAAGGTTGAGAATTTCCGGTTAAAACTCCGAAAAACATTCTGATGAGTGATGTGAATATCCTTTGTGCTTCTTCATCGGTATCAGCAACAACCACATTGACGCCCGCAATTGTATAGGGTTTTGCCAACATTTCTGAAGGTTGAAATTCTTCCCGATAGATCTCTAAAGCGTGCAATAAATGGTTTGAGGCAAAGTGGCTTGCAAATGCATACGGCAATCCCTTTTGAGCCGCTAAATGTGCACTGTCAGTGCTTGACCCTAAAATGTAGATCGGCACATTGGCATCCTCAGCTATAGGTGCTCTCACTTTTCCGTTGCTATTGGCTGATGAGAAATAATTTTCAATCTTTTCAATTTCTGATGGGAAAGAGTGTGCTGCTTTCATAAAGTCCGATCGGATTGCCTGTGCTGTCAGCGTATCTGTGCCTGGAGCTCTTCCCAAGCCTAAATCAATACGGTCAGGGTAGAGGTGAGCAAGTGTGCCAAATTGTTCTGCTATGATCAGTGGAGAATGATTGGGTAGCATAATTCCGCCGGATCCTACTCTTATCTTATTGGTGTTTTCAGCAACATAACCGATCAATATAGAAGTTGCACTGCTCCCGACCGAAGCTGAATTATGGTGTTCAGCGAACCAATATCGTTTGTAGTCATTTGCTTCAGCAACTTTTGCCAATGCTAATGAATTATGTAATGTCTCTCTGAAAGTACTGCCTTCTGACACAATAGCAAGCTCTAAGATTGAATATTCGATATGTTTTTTCATTATTTTGGAATTTTGATTTTATTAATAATATTTAATCGTTTGCAATAACCTATTAACCAATAAATCAATGCAAAATTAATAGATGTAACTTCATTTATGATAGCAATTAACAAGCAGAAAGTAAAATACAAAGGATTTGTGAAATACCTATTAATCTGTTAGTTTAAAAAATACGGTCTGAACTAAGTATCAACAGTTCCCATGTTTTACCTAAATGTTTTATCCTAATATAAAGTGTTTACCGCACACTTTACACCTCACAAAATTACATAAAAAATACTAACTATAAGATAGTAGTTTCCTAAAAGAAAGTGATGTAATTCCAAAGTTTATACTTTAATATTTCTGCTACCAATGATTTAAAAAATACACTTTCCTTTAGGAAAGGACTATACAATTGATAGTAAAATCTCTCTAACTTTGCATCATCAATTACAGAGTTCTACAAAACACCGATTAAAAAATTTGATCGAAAAGTGATGTAGAGATAATACTAATTCAATTAAAATTTTTAAAATGAAAAGATTAGAAGGTAAAGTTGCAATCATCACAGGTGGCGCAAGAGGAATGGGCGAGGCTCACGCAAAATTGTTTGTTGAGCACGGAGCGAAAGTGGTCATTACTGATGTTCTGGAAGATGAAGGCTCTGCTTTGGCAGAATCTTTAGGAGAGGATGCTATTTTTATAAAACACGATGTTACCAGCGAGGATCAATGGAGAGAAGTAGTGGAAACTGCTGAAAAGCAATTTGGTAACATTACTGTTTTGGTCAATAACGCAGGTATTGCAGGCAAATTTGGTAATGTTGCGGATCTTGATTTCGCTGAATACAAAAAAGTGATGTCCGTCAATAGTGATGGTGTGTTTTTAGGAATGAAGTCAGTGATACCTTCGATGCTTAAGGCAGGTCAAGGTTCGATTGTCAACATTTCATCAGTTTCAGGATTACAGGTAGCACCTGGATCTCCAAATGCTGCTTATGTGGGAAGCAAATTTGCCGTTACAGGTCTGACAAAGATGGCCGCATTGGAATATGCTACCCGCAATATCAGAGTAAATTCGGTACATCCGGGAGGCGTTAAAACCGGCATCGTAGATCCTAAATTATTTGACGATCCCAAAATTTTAGAACCAACTCCACTGGGAAGATTAGCTACACCTCTTGAAGTGGCTTTCGTTTCATTATTTCTAGCATCAGATGAGGCATCATACCTGACCGCTGCTGAGTATAAAGTAGATGGTGGTATGACGGCAAAGTAAAATTTAATAAATATAACGTAATGAAAATAGGAGTAATAGGGGCCGGACTGATCGGCAAAACATTGGCGAAAAAATTCAGTGATTCTGGACATACGGTTTCTTTGGCTGATGCCAAAGGTGTAAATGAAATACGACAGATAGCAAATAATGCTGGCGCCAAAGCGGTTGATGTAGAGGATGTTTCTACTGATATAGATGTTTTAATTTTAGCGATCCCATTATTAAGAATTCCGGAATTAGCACAAACCTTAAAGTCTAAATTAGATGATAGCGTTGTAGTTGTAGAAACAACTAATTACTGGCCTCATCGTGATGGACGCATTGATGCTATTGAAAATGGAATGGTCAACAGTGTTTGGGTACAGCAACAATTAGGTAGAACTGTAGTAAAAGCTTTCAGTAATATCGGAGCTTACAGTCTATTGGCGGAAGGAAAACCCAAAAATAGCGATGGTAGAATTGCTGTAGCCGTTTCGGGAGACGTTCAGAAAGAAATAGATGTAGTGATGGGATTGGTAGATGATGTAGGATTTGATGCACTTGATTCTGGACCACTTGAAGATTCCTGGAGACAACAAGCTTGCGGACCAGCATATTGTACAGATCTTTCACTGAATGAACTTAAGGATGCAAGAGAATCTGCAATCAGGGAAACCCTGGTAGATAAGCAAACCCTGTCTTTTGAGACGATGAAAGATCTTGGTCAGGAATTTTTTGATATTCTGGTTTCAGGACAATACCCGGAAGGATTTGTAGATCATGCAGTAGATATCAATCGTTCAATCAACGGTTTACCGCCAAGAGTCAATGGAAATAAACTTTAATAACAATAATTTTTAATAATTTAAATATGAAAATAGGGATAATAGGTACCGGTGCTATAGGTGGTACCATTGCAAAAAAAATGGCTGAAGCTGGTCATACTGTAAAAATCAATAATTCAGATGACGCAGAAAAATTAAATGCCCGTGCTAAAGAGTTGGGTGTATCGCCTGCGAATCAGAAAGATGTTGTAAAGGATGTCGATGTTATCATTTTGTCTTTGCCAACGATTGCCATCCCAACTTTACCTAAAAATCTTTTTGCTGAAGTTCCGGAAAATGTAATTGTAGTCGATACTTCCAATTATTATCCGTTCCGTGATGCTGATATTGAAGAAATAAAAAACGGTAAAGTGGAAAGTGTATGGGTATCCGAGCAATTAGGCAGACCCGTGATCAAAGCTTTCAACAACTTATTGGCAGAAACACTTATCAGCGGTGGGAAAAATCCTGATGCAGAAAACAGAATTGCAATGGCAGTAGCCGGAGACAATGACGACGCTAAAAAAGTTATAGCAGGATTAGTTAATGATGCCGGTTATGATGTTGTTGATTCAGGTAGTCTTTCAGAATCATGGAGACATCAACCGGGGACACCAGCCTACTGCACGGAATTGGAAGCAGAAGAATTAAAACAAGCTTTGAAGGATGCAGTGAAAGAAGAAGCGCCTGTTAAAAGAGAT
Source organism: Chryseobacterium indologenes (assembly GCF_018362995.1). Lineage (NCBI taxonomy): Bacteria > Pseudomonadati > Bacteroidota > Flavobacteriia > Flavobacteriales > Weeksellaceae > Chryseobacterium > Chryseobacterium indologenes. The sequence goes on along the minus strand of NZ_CP074372.1, from coordinate 1,636,331 downwards.
CAAGCGATCGCTGAACTTTCAGCAATGTCTAGCTATCCTTCTCATCCTGATGTTGTAAAATTTAACAGAGCATTGTTTGAAAAAAATCCAAAGACAAAATAATAAGTGCTCAATTGAACTGAAATGTGCTAATGAGTATTGAAAAGATTTCCAGTTTGTATCTTATCAATAGATTAAAGTTTTACACTGTACTTTTCGTTAAAACGTTTCATAATTACCCACTTTTGTATCATTTTCGAAGGTGTTATTTGAAGGAACTTTGTCATGTCAAATATTTAAAATAATCTAATGGCAAAAACAATTTTTATAACAGGAGCATCCCGAGGATTCGGAAGAATTTGGACGGAAGCATTTTTACGACGTGGCGATAATGTAGTTGCTGCTGTTCGTACTCCTGAATCGTTAGCAGATTTAAAGCAGGAATTTTCATCAACGCTCTTGGTTGTTAAGCATGATGTTAGAGACAGAATAGGAAGTTTTGAAGCAGTTGAAAATGCAGTAGGTCACTTTGGAAGAATCGATGTTTTAATCAATAATGCAGGGTTCGGACATGTAGGAGCTGTCGAAGAGCTTAGCGAATCAGATGTCAGGGCTCAGTTTGAAACTAATGTATTGGGGTCATTGTGGATGGTTCAGGCAATATTACCTGTGATACGTGAGCAAAAATCGGGTCAGATCATTCAGCTTTCAAGTGCTTTGGGACTGAACACAGTTCCATTGATGGGACTTTACAGTGCTACAAAATTTGCAGTGGAAGGTCTTACCGAAACCCTGGCAAGCGAAGTGAGCGGTTTCGGCATAAAAGTGACCATTGTAGAACCGGGCGGATTCTCCACAGATTTCTTCGGAAATAATTCTCTGGCGCTGAGTTCAATAGTTTCTGATTATGATGCTATAAGAAAAGATTTTTATGAGCACGCAGAAGATCAGGATTCTGGTAATCCAATGGCTACCGCTACTGCTATCCTGAGCCTGGTAGATTCTGATAATCCACCGTTAAGACTGCTTTTGGGCAAAAATACTTTCTCTTGGGTGAAACACATCTATTCGGAACGTCTTAAAACCTGGGAATCCTGGGAAGATGTTTCTGTGGCAGCACACGGTTAATTGAAATTTAATATGAGCAGAATCTGACTTTTCAGAAATCTGTTTTTAATATCTCATAAAAAAGATGGAACATTTTACGAAAATCAGCGACCTTCATACGGCTTTTGGCATTAAGCCACCAGAAAACCCTCTTTTTAGTGTGGTTTTTGGGGAACAGGATATGTGCAAGGGGAATAATAAGCTTGAATTTTCTTCCGGATTTTATATCATTGGATTTAAAAAATTGAAATCTGGTAGTATGTCATATGGCAAAACTAAATATGATCACGACCTGGGTTCCTTGTCATTCATAAAACCACAGCAGAAAGTGGCATTCCAAAATGTGATGCTGGAGGAAAAGGGTTTTTTAATTATTATTCATGAAGATTATCTACCTGGAACAGCACTTTACAAAGAAATTAAGAAATACAGCTATTTCGATTATGAAGTGAATGAAGCTTTGCATCTTTCACCTTCTGAAGAAGATATCATCTGGAATTTATATTTCAACATCGAAAAAGAATATAATAATAATACCGACGAGCTAAGCAAATCAATTATTATAAGCCATCTGGATTCTTTACTGAAATATTCGCAACGCTTCTATAAGAGACAGTTTATCAACAGAAAGCCGCTGACGGGCTCAATGGTAACAAAGTTCAATTCATTGCTTGTTGCGAATTTTGAAGAAAGAAAAATTAAGGATATTGGATTGCCAACGGTAGCACTGATGGCGGAAAAATTGAACATATCGTCACGGTATTTGACCGATTTGCTAAAAGAAGAGACGGGTAAAACAGCCCTGGAGCTTATTCATCTTTTTTTGATTGGCGAAGCGAAAAATTTATTAACCGAAGGAGAGTTGAACATATCAGAAATCTCTCACCATCTGGGTTTTGAAAATACCACCTATTTTTCACGTCTTTTTAGAAAGGAGGTCGGAATTACGCCTAGAAAATTCAGAGGAAGTCTTCTAAATTAAAACAGAAAATTCTTCAAAACAGAGATAACCCTTAAACAATTTATTACAAGGTATTGCTTTATAGGGTAGGGTTGCTGGTACAGTAAATTCTGAAATGTATAATAAATGAAAATTAATTCAAGCACATTAAATTTTAGAAATTGGAGTTCTTCGTGCAGGTTAGAAACAATGGTGATTTAAATTATTTAAGAAGAGTGAACAAATTTTTATAATATGAAAAAAATGTTAATAGGATTACATTTAGGAAACGGATACGGCTCTTCACCGGGAGCATGGAGATTTTCTGGAGTTAATCCTCAAAGTTATACCAGTTATGATGCGAGGGTTCAGCAAGCCCAAGCGGCTGAGCGGGGAAAGTTCCAGTTTATATTTTTACCCGATGGTCCGGGCGCTATCATGGCAGATATAGAAAGCGAAGCTCCAAACTTTAACCTTGATGTCATGATGACGTTGGCTGCAGTTGCCAGAGAAACAGAATATATTGGACTTGTTGCAACCGGGTCTACTACTTTTAACGAGCCTTTTAATTTGGCAAGGCAATACAAAGCACTTGACATCATGAGTCATGGTAGAGCAGGCTGGAACGCCATTACATCAAGCGGCAATGATGTCGCAGCTAATTACGGAAAAATAATACCTACCAGTGCAGAGCGTTATGGTCGTGCACACGAGTCAATACAATTGATACAGGCACTGTGGGGCAGCTGGGGTAAGGATGCGTGGATACACGATCAGAAAACCGGATATTTTGCAGATAAAGATCAGATTGTGCCCATCAATCTTCAAGGCAAATTTGTAGGGTCAAGGGGTCCGCTGTATATTCCACCTTCCGAACAGGGACAACCGGTGATATTTCACGCCGGTGGAAGTCCTAATGCACACGAACTTGCCGGTCGATTTGCAAACGTTGTAATTGGTGCAGCTTTTACTATTGAAGATGCACGTGCACAACGTAATGCATTCAGGGAATCAGCAGAGCGTCATGGGAGAAATCCTGACGAGATAAAATATATTGCAGGGCTTATGACCTCAATAGCAGGGAACAGGCGTGAAGGTTTAGATAGGAGAATCATTTTGACACAGCACCTCTTTCCTCAAAGAGTTTCATATCTCCAGCAGATGCTTGGAATACCACTGAACGATAAAGACCTGGATTCTCCGTTGTCTCAGACTTTATTAAATGCAGCCCGTCCATCTCCTTATGATCCCAGATCATCTCATGCCCTTAAAATTGCAAAAGAGGGTTGGAGCCTGCGTGACATTATTGCTCATGGTGTGATAGATTATCATCCTGTCATTGCTGGTCCGGGCATTGAGGCAGCAGACCATATGCAGAGATGGTTCGAAGCAGGCGCTGCTGACGGATTCTGGATTTCACCAGATGTAAATTTTGACGGAATCGATGCATTTGTTAATGAGGTTGTCCCAATATTGCAACAACGGGGATTGTTTCATCAGGACTATGAAGGAAAGACCCTGAGGGAAAATCTGGGAATACCAGATCAATACGGAGTAGATCCTCGTGTTTAGGAACTCTATTACAGGATGAATGCTCCAACGATAAAAAAATATTTAACGACTCAATTCTTATGTCAGATATCAAAGAAAAGCAAACCAATTATGTAATCGTCTTCGAAGACGAAAGTCTTTTGGATAATGTTTGGTTTGCAATGGAAAGGATTGGTAGAAGTTGGAATCTTAGAATCAATACTGCAATTGCAATCGGAAATAAGAGGTTCACTCTACAAGAATAAAAAAAATAATTTTAAAACAAAAAACAAAAAACAAAAAAAATGGCAAATAAAATCGCATTAGTTACAGGCGCAAGCCGTGGATTAGGTAAAGATTCAGCTATACAATTAGCTAAAAAAGGCTTTGATATCATTTTAACCTATCAAACAAAAAAAGAATTTGCAGATCAGGTGGTCTTAGAAATTGAAGCTGTCGGACAAAAAGCATTTGCGTTATCCCTTGATATCTCAACAACAGATGGTTTTGATCAATTTGTAAATGAAGTAAGGAATATTTTAGATACTCAATATCCTTCTGCAAAGTTGGATGCATTAGTAAACAATGCAGGAATTGGTATCAATAAACCTTTCGACCTAACAACTGAAGATATCGTAGATTTAATGACAAATATTCATTTTAAAGGGCCTTATTTTATAACTCAAAAACTTTTACCATTATTAAATGATGGAAGCAGTATCGTTAATGTGTCGTCAGGTTTAGCAAGATTCTCATCTCCCGGCTACTCGGCATATGGTGCTATGAAAGCTGCAATAGAATCTTTATCAAGATATCAGGCTTTAGAATTGGGAAGCAGAAAAATTAGAGTCAATGCCCTTGCTCCGGGTGCAATCGAGACTGATTTTGATGGCGGTGCCGTTCGTGATATTTCAGATGTCAATAACTACTTAACTGCTGAAACAGCTTTGGGAAGAGTTGGTCTGCCGGATGATATTGGAAGTGTTATAGCATTTTTATGCTCTGATGATTCAAAATGGATTAACGCACAGCGAATAGAAGTTTCTGGAGGATATCGAATATAGTAGATTGAATTAAAATTAATCAGATTTGAAATAAAATATTCTTTATCACTAAATCTTTTGAGGAAAAAAGTGATTTATCAATGAATTTATAATCTTAAAATAAATGGCGCCACTTGTCTTAAAGTGGCGCCATTTGGATGTGTGTGACCAAGACGAGCGTATCTTCAAACACTTTTATCGATGATTTACTTCGTTTGAGCCAAATCAAAAAGGAATTAGTAACCCCGATTTTAATATTTAATCACTTGTAGTTGTAGAGTTTTTGCAAATTAATTTTTTAGTAAATGTAATAATCCAATATAAACAAAGAAGATGTTATTGATATGATTGTTGTATTTAAATATCGTACGGTACTTTTAATCAATTTATTACGTTCCGGCTGCTTGAAAATTCTTTGTAAGTATACACATTGTAAGGATAGATTTTCTTTGCCAGAATTTTAGAAATAACACTACTGATGAACAAAGGAAACAGCAATAGATATCCAGACGGTACTATACTGGAAATAATAAACATGGCAGTAAGAGGGGCGTGAATAGCTGCGGAAAGCATGGCAGCTGCTCCAAATAACGCAAAATTAATAATCACAAGATTGGTACCTAAATAATGGTTGCAGAATTGGGCAAAAAATACCCCTAAAAACGCTCCTGTAACAATACTAGGGGCAAATACACCGCCGTCACCGCCTGCACCGAGAGTGAGGGAAGCCGCCAATGGCTTTATGAAGATAAGCAAAACCAGAGGAATTAAATATGCGAGATTAACGATGTCGTACGAACTACATTCGAGGATTTTACCAAGTCCGTGATAACTATCACCATATAAAGCCGGAAGAAAAAAGATAAATACCCCAACAGTTATAGCACCTAAATTTACACGGATGAAATTGTTGTTAATCCCACCAAAAAATGTTTTTGCGTAGATGACAATTTTCGTAAAATAAAGCGCAAATATACCTCCGATTAAACTTAGTATCATAGCAAAAGGTATGGATTGCCAACGCCAGTCCTGTACCTTAAATGTAAATAGTGGATTTGAGTCATAAAAATGTACAAATAGATGAGCTACAATCATCGAACTAATTCCACTGATCAGTAAGGTTTTATTGTATTTACGTGCAATAACTTCAAATGCAAATAAAAAACCGCCCAGCGCACTTCCAAAGAGTACGGTTACACCCGCTATAATACCTGCACATATCAGTTCCGTCTTGTAGGCCCAAGCACTATGCAAATGTTTGTAGGCCTGATTACCAACTGTTGCGGTGGCAACTACTGTTGATACTTCTACTCCTGTAGATCCTCCGAAAATCACTGTTAAAAAGCCATTAACACAATGAGAAGGTATTTTAAAAAAAGGAAGATGATCTTTTCTTGTTTCCAGGGTAGTATATATTTCTTTAATTCCTTTATTTTTTCTGTTCTGAAAGAAATATTTACGTAGGAAGTAGATTGTTGTAATACCTACACTTGGTAAAAAGATTAACAATTTGTTTTCCGTGGCTATAATTTGTTCAAAGAGGTATTCTTGTACCTGTCCTGTTAAATGTTTTAAAGTATAAGATATAAGACAACAGATAATACTAACGATAATAGATATCCCGGTTAATTTGACATAGCTGGATCTGATTATTTTCTTTCTGTACGCTGTATTGCCTTGCATAACTATTTTAGTTTTAAAGAAGATGTAAAGGTAACAGTTATTTTTTGAAATAGTAAAAGTTGCTTGTTACTTTATACTACCTGTTTTTATTTAAACAATTCAAATGAAGTTTAAATAATTCATTGATTCATAAACTGAAAGTCCAACTGATAAAAGGCAACGATATACTTAATTTTTTTGTTTTACTTATAAATTCTGTCTTTTTGCAACGTTGGAATTTTAGATAACTGTTAAAAATAGATGTTTTTTAATTTTGTGACGGATGAAAAAATTGCAGATTTCGTCAGCTTCTTTAATTTTAGTATTGAATAATATACACTATTAAATAAAGAAAAACTAAATTAGTTGTGCAAAGAAATTGTTATGCCTAAAAACGATTCAATTACATTAAATAGAATGGATTACAGCAGTGGGATTGCTGTTGGTATTTGGAACGGATCTACACCAGGTATTATAAAAGCACTTTCACCCCACAGGCACGACCATTATACTTGCATGCTAATTGAAGCTGATCAGCTTGAAGTTGTATTTGATTTTAAGCATTTAACAATGCCGGTGGGGACACTTTTTATCTCTCCTCCTGGACAAGTTCATCAGATTCTAGAGACTCTTAGCGCAACCGGTTGTTATCTGTCTTTTGAAAGCCGTCATATCGGTAGAACGGCACAAACCAGTTTGGATAATTTGTTAGAGGAAACCTTGATTATCGCTCTCTCTAATAATGAGCGGGATTGGTTTAGAACAATCTTTGATTCAATGATGAAATTACAAGATCTGAACGATATCGCTTACAGGCAAGTTGAAGAACCATTGCTTTCAGCTTTTATTGAACAGGCAGTTTTGTGCTACGAACGTCAATTATTCATTAATCCCGAAAGTATCAGTCTACGTTCTATCAGTCTCACAAAGGAATTCAGGAATCTTGTAAAATCACATTTCCGGAGTATTAAGCGTCCATTTGAATATGCAGAAAAGCTTAATATTACTGTTGGACATCTAAGCGATACAGTAAAAAAAGTGACTGGATCATCAGCTTCGGAACTGATTCAAAAGGAAGTGATGAACGAAGCGTTAAGATTGCTATACTATACGGAGGTAAGTATCAAGGAAATTTCCTATCAGCTGGGATATCAAGACACAAAATATTTCATTAGACTGTTCAGTAAAAAAGCAGGTTGTTCGCCAAGTGAATATCGGAAGAAATACGCTAAAAACTCAGACCAAATCTTAGATCATTAAAATTGTTCCTTATTTTGTCCACCTTTTACCTTAATTTGTGAGTGGCGTTGCATATGCCAATTGCTCAATTTTGTAAGACAAAAAAATTACTTCTAAAGAAAATTTAAGTCTTATGATTGGACAGAATTTTGTTGAAAGCTCAGTATTCTCATTGTCAAAAACTCCCGAGGGAATAGTCGACTCTTTTCTTGCTCATATGAATTCTTTCCATTCGGAGACTATGCTTCGTTTCTATGAGGAGGATGCAATCTTTATTAATGATAACGGTGAGCCTCGGAGAGGAAGATTGGAGATTGCGCGAGAATTGGACTGCTTCTTTAAATTCGGATTGCCAATCAAAATTACAACAAGGAATGTTTATGTAAATGGCAATCTAGCATCACTAATCTTGGACTGGAGTATAGCGGGTATTGCGAATAATGGTGAAAAAATATGTATGCGAGGAACATCTAATGATTATGCTAAAAGAGGAGCCGATGGATATTGGAGATATTGGTTTGAAAATCCCTTTGGTGTTCAAGTGCGCAGTTTATTTTAAAAAACTTTACAATATTAAATAAATCAGATATGAAAATTTTAGTAGTAGGAGGTACAGGTCTAACAGGGAGGCTTGTAACTAACAAATTGGAAAAACTTGGTCATAAAGTGGTGATTGGCTCGCCATCACAAGGTGTTGATATCCTTACTGGTGAAGGGCTTCAGGAAGCCTTGACCGGAACTGAAATAGTAATAGATCTATCAAATTCATCTTCTCCCGAAGGAGAAAATGCATTTCGATTTTTTGAGACTGCGGGAAAGAATCTTGTCAAAGCAGAATTGAATGCTAGTGTTAAGCATCATATCGTTCTATCAATTGTAGGAACAGATGATGCATTGGAAATCGGTTATCTTAGAGCAAAAAAACTTCAAGAGGATACTATTAAAAACTCAGGTATACCTTACACTATAATTAGGTCAACACAATTTCACGAACATGTGGAAGCCATCATCCAAGTTCAGGGAGAAGGGGATAAAGTTTTTGTTTCGAACTTAGACTATCAACCAATTGCACTTGATGATGTTGCCGAGTTCATAGTACAATTTTCTTTGGAAGAACCTAAAAATAACACCATTGAAATTGCAGGACCAAGACGTGGCAAAATGGAGGCTTTTGTCTCTGAGTATATTCAAATTACCGGTCAGGATAAAAAAGTGATTATAGACAATGAAAATAAGTATATGCATTTTGTTGTTCCTACTTCACTTTTAGTTCCCACTGGGCAATACAATACAGGCAAAATACTTTTTGAGAACTGGGCACTTGAAACACATAAAATTTAATCTTCTAAATTTATCCTTTCGCTTAAAGCAGTTCTAAAATTTGAGTGCAGTTAAGTACTTCTTTATCACTATTTATGTTCTTTTTTTCAACTTATTAAGAAGATGGAAATTAATAATGAATTGATTTTTAATATGGAAAGGGAAAAAATTATTTATTGTGAAAAGCAGTAAAAACGTTTTAATTGAAGATGATAATTTCTTTTAATTTAATTAATTTTCTTATCAAGAATAATAATTTTTCTGTGTTCTCTTCCCCAATTAATCATTTCATTGATAATTTTGCCGAAAGTTGGGCAGCATTCTGTCGGTTCATATTCGATTAAAACAGGTGTTTCGGGACAAACGATGCATTTTACCAATTTATTCAGCTCCATATCTTTTAGTTCTTTGAAAGCATTCTAGTGGTAATTTTACTTTCCGATGTAATCCTACTGCCAAATAGATGGTTTTGTTAATGACCTTGGAGTTTTCACGAACATCGAATACGATTCCGATTAAATACAAATCTTCTAAGGGGCGGTTTTGGCAGCTCACCATTTCGGTAGCAACGGCATTGGTAATTATGGAAATAGCAGAGGAAGATATTTCAAAGTCGTATAGTTCTTTAACCTTCTCATCGATATCGCTCACAATCATACCTTTGGCGTATAATGAGATAATAATATTCTCCAAACATTTAATGATGTTGTGCGTTTTTTGTTCCGGTATTAACATTTTTTATTTCCTCTTCCAAAAATTTCTGATCACTCATACAAGTTAATTTTCGACAATATAGGAAACCTAAAATAGGTAAATAATGAGCTATATTTTGTAATGAATTGCCACATTAAGAATTTTTAAATAGGTCAGTTACAGCTTTAAACAAATATTATTCTGGATTATTCTGAAATTAAGAACAAAAAAATGGCTCAATTTGGATTAAATTAGAGCCATTTGGGCGTTTGTGACCTCGACAGGATTCAAACCTGTAACCTTCTGAGCCGTAATCAGATGCGCTATTCAGTTGCGCCACGAGGCCTTTTGTTATCTTGTTGTTTAACGGTTGCAAATATACCACTTTTTTCCGTTCTTTGAAACATGAAACAGAAAATTTTACTTTTATTTACGGTCTTTTCGCTAATTGCCTGTAAAAGAGAATCAAAAATTTCGTCCACAGACTGGACAAATATCTCCGCGCGTACCCAGTTTAAGGAGCATGATGGTATCCTGGAACTAAAATCGGGTAATTTTACTTACAATTTTAAGCAAAATCAAACACCTTTCAAGAAAATAATCCTGCTGAATGCAAGTATGGCGGGCTATATTTCGGAGCTTGGGGCAGAAAATTTAATCATAGGTGTTTCCAGTCCGGAGTATATTTATTCAGATAAAATTCAGAATCTTATCAAAGAAGGAAAAATCCAGAATGTAGGAAATGAACAGAAATATGATGTGGAAAAGATCATCTCTATGAAACCGGATGCTATTTTTACCAATCACATTGCCAGTTTTGACAATACCTATGAACTTTTAAAAAACAATGGTATTCAGGTAATATTTCTGGATGAATACATGGAACAGAAACCTTTGGAAAAAACGGCCTACATCAAGCTTTTCGGAGAATTTTTAGGAAAAGAGAAAGAAGCTGAAGCTAAATATCAGGAAGTAGAGAAAAACTATAATGATCTGAAACAGCTTGCGTCAAAAGCAAAAGAAAAACCTGTAGTACTTGCCAATGAGATGTATGGAGATGTTTGGTATCTTCCGGGAGGAAATACTTCCGTAGCACATTATATTTCAGATGCCAATGCTAATTATATTATGAAAGATAATAAAGACGAAAAAGCATTGACAATGAGTTTTGAAGAAGTATATGCAAAAGCCGGAAGCGTTCAGTATTGGGTAAATGCCGGAAGTCACACTTCAAAAAAAGAAATGCTGGGCATGAATCCTTTCTATGGGAAACTGGATGTGTTCAATAAAGGGAAAATCTACACTATTGCAGGAAAAGAAAAAGTAAAAGCTAATGATTTCTTTGAAAGTGGGGTGGTAAGGGCAGATTTGATCCTTAAAGATTACATTAAGATCTTCCATCCTGAACTTTTACCGGATTATCAGCTTACTTATATGAAAGAATTGCAGTAACTCGTACTATTTGCTTATTTTTGCCTTTCCTTTTTATCAAGTTATGTGGAAAAAAATTAAACAGCTTATCTTCATCATTCTTGTTCTGAATGTAGTTTTTATTATCTGGGGCAGATTCTTTAATCCGCCGATTACCCTTACCCAGATCGGAGGCCTTTTTGAATACGGAAAACTACACAGGGATTATATTTCCTATGATGAAATGGGAAGTAATGTGAAAAAAGCCGTAATTGCGTCTGAAGACCAGAAATTCTTTGATCATGACGGTTTCGATTATACAGCGATTGAAAAAGCGATGAAATATAATGAGAAAGGCAAAAAAATAAGAGGAGGAAGTACCATTTCCCAGCAGACGGCAAAAAATGTGTTTCTTTGGCAGGGAAGAAGCTGGGTGAGAAAGGGATTGGAAGCAGTCTACACTTTCATTATTGAAAAAGTGTGGAGCAAAGATATTATTCTTGAAAGATACCTGAATTCCATTGAAATGGGGCAGGGCGTATTTGGGGTAGAAGCTGCCGCACAGTATTATTTTGGAAAATCATCCAGGGACTTAAGTGCTTCAGATGCAGCCTGGATTGCCGCGGTATTGCCTAATCCCAAAAAATATGATCCTAAAAATCCATCTCCTTATTTAAGAAAGAAACATAATTGGATCATGAGACAGATGAGGAATGTGAGTTTGAAATAGTATCTTTGTACTAATGAAATTCTTTAATTCCAGCACAAACTTTGAGTCAGTTCTTAAAAAATATTTTTCTTTTAAGAATGAAACCCTTTCTTTAGAACCCTTTGCAGAGTTTTTAGAGACGATTAAAGAGGCAGACTTTACAGATGTGCTCAATTTTTTCAGAAGCAATCCTAAATTTGCTGAGAACTTTAAACATTATATCCACAATATTTTTAGAGGAAGACCTTTCAATCTTTCGTTGACGGAGGCTAATATTCTTTCGGAAAATGCTTTTTTTCCGGAGCTTAAAAAAAGAATTCTGAACAAGGTTCTACCACCCGTTGAAAATGAAAAGACAGTGTGGTTTATGATTGATAATGTGAGTCTGAGACCTAAGAAAGATCTGAGATATATACATAATCTTCCTGAAAATGAGATTGACGAATTTTTAAATATGCTGGGCGCTTCAGATTTTATTCTGAAACCCAATGTAAAAAAAGAGCTCATTTTCTCTATGAATATCCTTTCCTGGAGGGTTACAGGCATGGCTATGGAGGTGGAAGTGGTGAGAATGGCTCCGCAGTACAGAAATCTGGACAATCCGTTTCTGGCCCTTCAGAATGAGCTGGAAACATTAGCAGATGATCTGGTAAAAGACCCCGGACTTCAGCTTCACTCCAAAGACAGCAGATATAAGCAGATTAAAATCTATGCAGAACAATGCCTGGAGTTTGTGAATATTGCTTTTAAAAATTCCGCCAAATATGGTATTTCAGGGAAGATTAACCAATCCCTGCTTAAGATCCGTCAGCAGACTGAACGGATTTATGATATTGTGCAGCTATTGGTTATTGATACCGATGAAGATGTTCTGATAAAATCTAAGCAGCTGATCTTTAATATTCTGAGCTACAAATCTCATAAAAATAATATCTCAGATCTGATCAACGACAGCACAAGGCTGATTTCACATCTTATTACTAATCACACCGCAGAAACCGGGACACATTATATTACTTCTACCCGTAAAGAATATATGACGATGTTCTACAAAGCGAGTGGTGGTGGAATCATTGTAGGAGCACTTTGTGTTCTGAAAATGCTGTACGGATATATCCCGGGAAGTGACTTTTCACACGCTTTTCTGTATTCGATGAACTATGCAATGGGATTCGTGATGATCTATCTGATGGGCTTTACCCTTGCTACAAAACAGCCGGCAATGACTGCTGCTACCATGACAAAAGTGTTGTCTGAAGAAGGGAATGCCCAAAGAAATAATACTGAGTTTGCCCATTTGGTATCCAAATTATTCCGAAGCCAGTTTATTGCTTTTGTAGGAAATGTATTGCTTGCTTTTCCAGTGGCACTAGCTATTATTTATGGCCTGGATGTATTCTTCTCTCAGAACCTTGCCGTAGAAAGATCAGATAAATTATTAAAAGACCTTGATCCTTTTAAATCCAAAGCGATTCTCCATGCAAGTATTGCCGGGTTTTATCTTTTTATTTCAGGAATTATTTCAGGGAATATCGGGAATAACTCAGTGTTTTACCAGATTCCGGAAAGAATTGCTAAAAACCTTTCGATCAAAAGCTTTTTTGGGAAGAAATTCGCGAAAGGACTTTCAAAATATTACGCTAAAAACTGGCCTGGAATTGTTTCCAACTTTTGGTTCGGTGTGTTTCTTGGAGCAACAGCTCCGGTAGGAATGTTTTTCGGCCTTGATTTAGATATCAGACACATTACTTTTGCAGCCGGTAACTTTGCATTGGGACTCTATGGAAAAGATTTTTCAGTAGATTCCTATACATTCTGGATGTCTTTTGTAACGGTTTTCCTGATTGGTTTTTTCAACTTCCTGGTAAGTTTCAGCCTATCCATGTTCCTGGCATTCCGATCAAGAAAGATGAATTTCGGACAGGTAAGTGAGATCTATAAAGAGATTTTCAGATACTTTATGAAGCATCCACTGAAATTCTTCATACCATTAAGCTCCCGACTGGATAAAAAAGCCGATGATCTTATGAATAGTACCATTTCCAATAAATCTGAAGAACATTAAATAAAATATAAAAAATGCTATCTCAGGGTAGCATTTTTTATAGGCATATATTTTGTCCTCATAATATCTGAAGGTCACGAAATTTATCTTCTCCAAATTTATCCTGGAACTTTTTCAGATAAAAGCTTTTTCGCATTTTAAAATCATGCTTCAGCAAGGGAGAATCAATTTTAATAATAATAATTTGATTTTCTATATTCACACTTCTTATTTCATTGAAAAGGCTTTCATCAAGATAATCCTCGAGGAAATCTTTAATATCAAAAGCTACAAGTTTATCTTCAAAACCATAAATTCTGGCAAAAGATTTTACCAGTTCGGAGGATTGATATTCACGTTTTTTCTTCTTCATTGTCGTGGTGCGGGGTTGGAGGCGTGATTCGGGTTTTAGAGTTCCGTGATTTGGGAATGATAAGTTAAGATAAAAAATACTATAAAATGGAGAATCAAATTTAAATGTTTCTTTTTTTGATTCTAAATTCGGGGTTTACCTATCTTAAGTGATTAGACCTCAAAAATAATACTTTCTTCGTTGATTTTCTTTACCACGCTTTCAGTTCTTTCCCTATGAGTATCTGTAATAAAGATCTGTCCGAAATTTTCACGATTTACAAGCTCAATCAACTGGGAAACTCTCGTATCATCAAGCTTATCAAAAATATCATCCAGTAAGAGAATAGGGGTCTTTTTGGTAAGTTCTTTCACAAGACTCATCTGAGCCAGTTTTAAAGAAATAAGAAATGACTTTTGCTGGCCCTGAGATCCTATTTTTTTGATTAAAACGTGGTCCATTTCAAAAAGAAGATCATCCTTATGGATTCCTTTTGAGGTATAGGTGAGCATACGGTCTCTTTCAATGCTTTCTTTTAAAAGGTTTTCAAAAGAATCTTCCAGCAAATGAGATTCATAAATAACAGACACAGTTTCTTTCCCACCGGAAATAATCTGATAGAAATTCTGAACAATAGGGTTGAGCTGTTCTACAAATTCTTTTCTTTTCTTAAAAATTTTAGTCCCGAATCGGGTGATCGGATCATCATAGATTTCCAGCGAATCCTTATCCCACGTTCTGTTCTTGGCAAAATATTTCAATAAAGCATTTCGCTGCTGAATTGTTTTCTGATATTGGATGAGGTCAAAAAGATATTCTGAATCCGTTTGAGAGATCATAGAATCCAGAAACTTTCGTCGGCTTTCCCCGGAATCTGAAATAAGATTGGAATCATACGGAGAAATCATGACACTCGGAAGGTAACCGATATGGTCTGCAAGCCTGTCATAGCTCTTATCATTCTTTTTGATCACCTTTTTAGCCTCTTTGGGCTGGGTAATTCTGATAATATCTTCGCTGTCCTCATTCTGAATTTCAGCATCAAGAGTAAAGAAGTCTTCTTCTCTTTTAATATTGTTCACATCTGTATTTCCCAGGAAACTTTTTCCTACGGATAAATAATGCAATGCGTCAAGAATATTGGTCTTTCCCACACCGTTATTGCCCACAAAACAATTGATCTGCGGGGAAAATTCAAATTTTTTCTCAGAGTGGTTTTTGAAATTATAGAGGGAAAGTTTCTTGATAATCATTCGTCAAAAATACTCCATTATTAGTAAAAATAAAAAAGGAAGTGCTGAACAAGTTTCAACCCCGAATGAATAATAGGTGTCATCTCTTTTGTTTTCAGAGAAATAGATGAAAATATAAGTTATGATGCTTGACATAAAAAAAGCAAGCGCATATGCTAATTCAAGGTAGAAAACTGAGATCATACTGCTGATGAAAACAAGTGCATAAGCAATATATTTGGTATTCTGAACCCCTATCAGCATAGGAAAGGTCTTTACGGTGTCACTATTCATATCCCGGATATCAAAGGGAAGCACAAGAGCAGTAATAAAGAAAAAGCTGATCAGGAAAATAGGAATACTGAACTCAGGAAGAGTGAGCCAGCAGTTGACCAGTGCCCAAACCAATCCAACATAAAAAACTTTAAGTAATGGGATTTTCCGAATATAAACATCAAGAAAAAAGCTGTTATAGAGCAGTCCCAATACTACAATAATGAACCATTTCAAAAGCCTTATTTCATTGTGGTTATGAATGATTAACAAGGCACAGATAATTCCTGCAACAGCATTGATGACCACTATTTTGAAAAAATATTTGGTATACTGGTATTTAGTGTACAGATAACCACTGAAATAAGTGATGAAAATTAATGCAAAGGTAGGGAAACGGAATGTGTTTTGCTCTTTCATGAAAAATACTGCAAAAAGAGTTCCCATAAGAGAGACATAAAATTGGCTGTCTATGACAGTTTTTTTCAGTATTTTTAAAATGTTCATTTATCAAAATTAATATATATGAAAAGATTTTCCAAGATTTTTATGCTTTTGCTTGTAATGCTAAGCTTTTCAATGGTATCCGCACAAAAATATTACGATACCCAATGGAAAAAAATTGCTGAAAACAGTACGAAAGGAGCTTATAAATCTAATCTTCCCATTATTTTAGACATACAAAAACAAGCCATGAAAGAAAATAATGCCTTTGAGCTGATCCGTTCTCTGAAAGCGGAGTTCAGTATTGTAAACCAAACGGTGGACGATGATCAGAATGATTCCGCTTCCCGATTTTTTAAAAAACTTAAAGATGCAGAAGGCAAATTAAGTGGGGAAGGCAAACTGGTATACAAAGTTTTACTGAATGGTTTTTTCATGGATCATTACAATCAGAACTCATGGAAAATAAACGGAAGAACCAATATCAATTCTCAGGATGTTGCACAGATTGAGACCTGGAGCAAGCTCGATTTTAAAAATTATTTGACAAAAAGCTTTCAGGAACTTGATCAGGAAAAACCTGAAATGAAAAAGATTTCTCTGGAAAAGTATAAGAATATATTTTCCGGAACGGGTGATATCGCCTATTTCCCAACATTGTCTGATTGGTATGCCATAAAGAAAGTAGAGTTTTTATCTGAAAACAATATTTTTACAAAAAATGAACTGACAGCCAACCGTACTGCAATCAATGCAATTTATGATGAACTGATCGCTCAGAATACAGGTAATGCAAAGCTGTACTTCATGAAAGAAAAGATTACAGAGAATTGTAACTTCAACCACTGTAAAGATAAACTTGAACAGCTTCAGAGTCTTTTAAAATCTAATGTAGAAGGAGATTATAAAGTGATGATCATGGGTGAGATCATGGATGAGCTTGTGGGTAAAAAGAAACCTAAAGAAGCTCTTGCACTGGCTGCGCAGGCTAAAAATGAATATCCGAAATCTCCATTCATTGAGAATATCAAAAGTAAAGAAGAGCAGATTGTAAATCCATATCTGACTTTAAAATATGAAGCTCAGACCCAGAATAACCTTCCGATTCATTTTGTTGCCCAATATCAGAATGTGTCAGAATTTACCCTGAACATTTATGAAGTAAAAGATGACTTTACATCACTGCTTCAATACGTTCAGAACTCTTATTCCAATACTTTTGGAAAACTGAAAAAGAATCTGGTAAGGAAAGAAACATTTCAGCTTCCTGATCCTAAAGATTATCAGAATCATAAAACTTCACTGGAAGTGAAACCGCTTCCTTCAGGAGTATATGTTACAGAATTTACGGTTGCAGGAGCTGACATGAAAGATTCAGACTCCAGACAAAATTTTTACTTTCTGGTATCCGCAAACAGAATTATTTATCAGTCTAAAACAGACAGAAATCCTCTTTCAGATGAATTAAAGCTGGTAAATAGTGAAAACGGAAAACCACTGACGAATGAAGGACTTCGTTTTTATGAATTTGTTTCCAATAAAACATTAAATAAAATTGAGGGTAAAACCAATGAAAATGGAGTATTTAAATTCCCTTCTACTGAAAGTAAAGACTACTACCGGACTTTCCTGATCCAGCAGCCTAAAACCAATGATTTCCAGATCATGCAGGTCTATGGAAACAGAGGGTCTGCTGAAGATTATAATCCTAACAAACAAACCCGTTCAACGGCTCAGATCTTCATAGACAGAGGAATTTACCGCCCCGGACAGACGGTCTATTTCAAAGTTATCAATACGAATATCAATAAAGAAGTTGAATCTGTTCTTTCAGGATTAAAACAAAAAATAACTTTATTAAATACCAATAGCGAAGAGGTTTCGTCGCAGGAATTTACCACCAATGAGTTTGGTTCTTATCATGGAAGCTTCATTCTTCCGAAAGGAAAACTGAACGGTAATTTTTACCTGAGAATAGACGGAGAAAGCCAGGGATATAAAAATTTCAAAGTAGAAGAATACAAAAGACCTAAGTTTGAAGTCACATTTGATCCGGTAAAAGATGAATACAAATACGGACAGACCATAGAACTGAAAGGAAAAGCAGTAATGTTCTCCGGTGTTCCACTGAATAATACCACAGTAAACTATGAAATTAAGAAACAGAATATCAGATGGAGATATTTCAGCTGGTATCCACAGGATGATGATAATGAAAACTCAATTTTGGGTGAAGCAAAAACCAATGAAAAAGGAGAATTTATTATCCGTTTAGAGCTTAAAAAAGATGAAAAGCTGGAAGGAATACAAATTGATAACTATGCCATCAATGCATCCGTTACAGACATCAATGGAGAAACACAAACTGCAAATACACAATTGAAAGTAGCATCCGTTTCTCATTACATTCAGGCAGAAAATATCGCCAATACTTTTGCAGATGAAAATGTAAAAATAAAGGTGGAAACCAAGAACTATAACGATCAGAATCTTAAAAAATCATATCAGGTTAAGTTATCAAAGCTGACGGCTCCGGATAGAATTTTCAGAGATAATTTTAAATCTGATGTGCAGAATCTTCCGAAATATTCAAAAGAAGAATTCATCAGCAAATTTCCACATGATCTTTTTGATGAAAAAGATGAAATTAAGAATTGGAAAACAGAAAAAGTATTGATAGAAAAGCAACAGCAGCCATCTGCAGATAATGCTCAACTAAAAACGAATCTTGATTTAGGAAAATTAGAAGCAGGGGATTACCAGCTGGAACTTTTCAATATTGAAGGAAAGGACACGATAAAAAGTGCTCAGTATTTCAGTGTTTGGGATAAGACTTCTTTAAAGCCTTCTCAAAAAACGTTCCTGACGGTTATTGCTCCGAAAGAAGAATTATCAAGAGGAGAAAAAGCTAAAGTATATGTTTTCTCAGCAATTCCTGATGCATTGGTCAATGTTTTTGTACAAGATGGATCAGGGAAAACGGTTTCAGAAGTTCATCAGATCAAAAAAGGAATATTGGAGTATACTGCTGAAATTCCAAAAGACAAAAATGTATCCACATTGAATCTGCAGTTCCAACTGGTAGCATTTAATGATGTGAAAACAGAATCTGTAGCTTTAAATATAAAAGATACAGAAAAACCGTTGAAAATTGAAACGGTAACCTTCAGAGATAAACTGGAACCGAATGCTAAGGAAAAATGGACGGTAAAAGTAACCGGAAATGATAATGAAAAGATCAATGCTGAGGTATTAGCCAATATGTATGATATGTCTCTGGATCAGTTTGCTGCAAACAGCTTTACTTGGAGAAAATTGTATACCTCATTTGTGATCGTTACTTCATATGGTATCAACAATTACCTGCAACAGCAAAACTATCAGAAAAGATTAAGATATTTCGAAGACAGATATATAACTGTTCCTCAGTTTAATTGGTTTGATGGTGACTTTTCATATATATTACAAGGAGAAGTTGCAGGACTTCAAAATAGAGAAGGAGTAAAAGCTCCGGCTTATGCACTGCCGCCATCACCAATTGCAGGTGCAAAATTTAAAACAGCAAGAGCTGCCGTTGCAGAAGATAGAATTGAGGTTATTCAGAATGTAGTTCCTGAAGCTTCAAAAGCTCCGAATATGGATGCTGGAAAAGCTGCATCAAATGAGGAAGCTTTGGAAAAAGTCGCTGTACGTCAAAATCTGAACGAAACGGCTTTTTTCTATCCGGATCTTAAAACAGATGCCGAAGGAAATGTAAACTTCGAGTTCACATCTCCTGAAGCATTGACCAAGTGGAAACTGATGTTCCTTGCCCATACAAAAGATGCAAGAGCTGCTACCCTGGAAAAAGAAGTGGTGACTCAGAAAGAATTCTCTGTGACGCCAAACTATCCAAGATTCCTGAGAGAAGGGGATGAATTGAACCTACAGTCAAAACTTTCAAATCTTACCGATAAAAAACTGAACGGTTCTGCCGAGTTACAAATCCTGGATGCCTTTACCAATGAAAATATTTCTTCAAAATTTGGAGTGGATTCAGGGGTACAAAACTTTAACTTAACTGAAAACGGAAGCAATGCATTAACATGGAAATTAAAAGTTCCGGACAATGTTTCCTCTGTTATTTTTAAAGTGGTTGCTAAAGCAGGTGCTTATTCCGATGGTGAACAGCAGGCCATTGCTGTATTACCAAACAAAATGCTTGTGACTGATGCGGTTCCTGTTTTTGTGAAAGAAGGCGAAACCAAAACATTTGTGTTAGATAACCTTAAAAATAATACATCCACAACGGCTTCTAATGTTTCCAATACTCTAGAACTGACAACCAATCCGATCTGGGAGATCATGTTTGCCCTTCCAAGTCTGAAAAATGATCAGAATAATTCTGCGGACGTAATCTTTAATAAATGGTTTGCTGACGTTTTAGCTTCAGAAATATTCAAAGCAAATCCGAAAATGAAAACGGTTTTTGAAGAATACCAGAACAAAGGATTATTACATTCAAATCTTGAAAAAAATCAGGAGCTGAAACAACTCTTGCTGGAAGAAACCCCTTGGGTGCTGGAAAGCAAAAATGAAACGGAGCAGATGCAGAAACTGGCATTATTATTCGATGTCAATACAATGAAAAATTCGATTAATCAAGATTGGGAGGATTTCAAAAAACTGCAAAACCCTGATGGTGGATTCTCATGGTATCCGGGTTATCCAAGTTCTTATGGTACTTCATTGTATATCCTTAAAAACTTAGGAAAAATCAACTCCTGGTTAAAAGACAATGTGAAAGACTATCAAAGTGCCGACCAGAATGCTATTACAGCTAAATTGATTCAGTATGTAGACAATGAGGTGAATAAATATTTTGACGTGAAAAAAGGCAATGTCTGGAACAACTGGGCTATGGATTATCTTGATACCAGAAACTATTGGGAAAAACAGTATCCTTTAAAAGGAAAAGGAGCTACTCTGAAAACATTAGTAAAACAAAAAGCAAAAACAGCGAAGATCACAGATTTCACATTTTTCGGACTTCACCGCGCGGCCTTACTAATGAATGATTATGGTCTGAAAGAGGTATCTGATAAATTGATGACTTACCTTAAAGAAACATCTACAGATACAAAAACACAAGGAGTATACTGGAAGCAAAACCTGAACGACTGGGGATGGTTTGGTTCCAAAGTGGTAAACCATGCAGGAGCATTGGAAGCATTCAATAAATTAAAATCCAACGACCAAAACTTTATTGAGGATATGAAGATCTGGCTGGTAACTCAGAAGGAAGTCAACTCATGGGGAAGCTCAAGGGGAACAGCTGAAGTAATCTTTACTATTCTGAATTCAGGAAAATCATGGACCGGAGCGGAAAGCGATAAAGCTACTATCGTTTGGGGTGGAAAAGAATTGGCTCCTCAGACTCAGGCAACAGGCTATGTAAAATCAACAGTGAAAACAGACGCCGTAGATAAAAACCTAGCCACTGTAACCGTTACAAAACCTGGTCCCGGAATTGTTCAGGGTGGATTGTTCTGGCAGTATTACGAAGATCTCGATAAAATCAAATCTTCCGAAAATTATATTTCCGTAACAAAAGAATTGTACAAAAAAGTGAAAACCGTAAACGGAGAAGAACTTCAGAAAATCTCTTCTGAAACCCCGTTGAAAGTAGGAGATAAAGTAACGGTAAGAATGATTCTGAATACAGATAGAGCCATGGAGTTTATCCATATTAAAGATATGCGTGCGGCAGGATTTGAACCTGTAGATGTATTATCTGGATATCAGTGGAAAAATAATCTTGGGTACTATCAGTCAACCAAAGATGCCTCTACCAACTTCTATATTCAGTACATGCCAAAAGGAAAATATGTTTTTGAATATGATGTGATTGCCAATGCATCTGGAAAATTCTCCAACGGAATTACAACGATGCAGAATTATTACGCACCACAGATGAATGCGCATACAAAAGGAAGTAATGTCGCAATTTCAGAATAACTTTTAAAAAGACTGCAGTAATTTTTACTGCAGTATTTTGTTTCTGGACTTTCAATGAAAATAGAATTAAATCGAAAATTCAAACAATTGTTTAATTTTGGAATAGTTTTTGGAATTAGCTTAGTACAAATTAAAAAATTATAAAGATGAAATTTTCTAAAACTTTAATTACTGGATTAGTATTGATGGCTGGAGTAAATGCTTTCGCGCAAAAGAAAGCAGAAAAGTTTGAAAAACTACAGATTGAAATGTTCCCAAAAGCTAAAGAAGGATACAAGCAGGTATACATTCAGCTTCCCGTAGCAAAAAACGAAAACGATTTAAAAGTTGAACTTTTTGTAGGTGCTGAAAAAATGTTAGACTGTAACAACTATTTCCTGATGGGAGAAATGAAAACTCAGGATCTTCAGGGATGGGGCTACAATTATTATGAAGTAGAGTCTAAAGGTGAAACTGCCGGAACCCTGATGGGCTGCATGGATAAAAAACTGACTAAAAAGTTTGTTACCCTAAAGCCAGAAACGGTAAGATATAACAGTAAACTTCCATTGGTATTCTACGTACCGAAAGACATCGAAGTACGTTACAGAATTTTACGTCCCGATGCTGGCATGAAAAAAGCAGTTCAAAGATAAATCAGCTTATTATAATTATATAGAAAACTCCTCACAGCGATGTGGGGAGTTTTCGTTTTTTTATTAGTATCAATTTGGAATTAATTGAACGTGTCGTTTGTCATTCCGCAGGAATCCAGGTTCGAAAATTCAGAATCGCCTTATTATTAATTCTGTTTCCATTAACCTTAAATTTTATTTAAAACCAATTTTTATTGAATGATTTCAAGTAAATATTTCCTCATTATTTTCGCTGAGTGAAACGCCTTGCAAACGAAAAAATAAATAATGCTTTTGCGAACATCGCGTTGTATTATAGGTTTTGGCTAAAGCCAGTTGAAATTTTAACCTTTTATCAAACGGGCTGCCTTCGACTAAGCTCAGGATAATGGTCCGTTCCTATTGAATAATCATTCTTGCAAATTTTACTGATTATTATTCCCAAAGTCTATCCACCCACTTTGTCATTCCGCAGGAATCTAACTTACAATATTCAGAATCAGAATAAAAAGTTAAGGGTGCTTTTTTAGATTGAAAATCCTTTTATTCCTTTGTTTTCTGAGAAAAAACATAACAAAAAGGAAGTGCGAAAAGTAGAGTTAAATATTTTTTCGAAATTTTTTAGTTTTTAATTAACATTTAAACGCACCGAGCAAAACTTTATTTTATAAGGCTTTAAACTTAAACAGATTTTAAACTTACTTTAAATTCACCATATTGTAGAATTATCTTAAAGGATTTTACTTTTTTTTGCATTATATTTGTTGTAAACATAAACCATGAAAAACAATTTATTGATTTTTACGTTTAGTTTTTTTGCTTTCCCCGCTTTTGGCTGGGCACAGTCTGCGCCGGATTTTAAAGAACTTCTGGATAGTGCTATGGTTCGGGACTCGAACTTCAAAATGCAGGTGACCCAAAACAAACTTACCGATCTTGATGAACATAAACTGAAAGACATCTTTCTTCCTACCCTGGAATTGAGTGGTAAAGCCGGCTATCTCAACGGAACAGCAAGACTGACGTCCCCTGAATTCAATCTTGCTCCCTTTATTAATATTCCTGAAGGGACTTTCAACAATAATTTTAATGTATCAGGATTTTCAGGTATCGCCAAGGCAGATGCTAAAATGCTTCTGTATTCCGGAGGGAAGGTCAAATACATGAAAAAAGCGGTTGAAGAAAAGAAAAAGTCTGAAGATATTCTTTTGGAAAAAACAAAAGATGAGGTGATTGCCACTATTTCTAAAGCATACGATCAGCTGGCTCTTATTCATCAGTCTAAAAAAGTACTGGATGAAAGCAAAAAAAGACTTGATATCAACAGAAAAACAGCCGATAAAGCGCTTGGTTACGGTTTGATCACTCCTTATGACCATAAGAAAATCGAACTTGCTCAGGCTACTTTAGATGCGAAAATGGTAGAATATGAAGGGAAAAAGGAATTACTTCTTACCCAGCTTTATATTTTAACAGGAATCAACAGAGAGAGGCTCAGAATGATAGATCCTGTATTATCTCCTGTAGAACTGCTGGCTGCTGAAAAAGGAATAGAACAGAGAGCGGAAATCCGTGCGCTGGAACATGGTATCAGTGCTGCAGACTATAAAATAAAAGCGGAAAGAACATGGATGATTCCTAAAGTACAGCTGATGGCTTCTGCTTACTATATCGGCTTGTACGGAAACAGGATCAAATCTTCGGAAAATGTAATCCCGGCAGTTCCAATACTTGGATATGAAGGAAAAAAACTGGACTGGAGACCCAATAATATCAACGTATTTCCATTGATCACTGCCGGAGTAGGCTTTAAATGGGAGATTTTCGATGGTAAAGAAGGAAAACATGCTGAAGAAACCGCCAAAGTAGGGAAAGAAGTATTGCAGAACCAGAAAGAAGATGCCCTGAAAAAACTGACACTGAACTTGGCTAATAATCAGACGAATTATGATATTGCTTCTGCGCAGATCACACTAAAAGCCAAAGAAAAAGAACTGGCAAAAAATGCCCTCGTACAGGCAGAAAAAGAATTCAGATACGGAATGAGCAAATCTTCCCAGCTTATTGATGCAGAAAACGATCTTGAAACTTCCGAACTGGAATACCAGAATGCCATTTTCAACCAGAGAAGAGCGGGAATAGAACTGATGAGATCTACCCAGGAACTGGATATCACCAAATTTTATTTAATCCCTTAAAAATTTAAATGATGCATAAAAATATATCTATACTCTTCGCTGCTCTGTTTTTGCTGGGGAGCTGTGACAAAAAAAATGAAAAAATCAAAGAACCTGAAGGGAAAACTAAAAAAGATGTGATCTCTTTTGCTCCTAAAGTTACCGGGAGGATCTTGAAAATATATGTTTCCGAAGGCCAGACAGTGAAAAAAGGAGATACTTTGGCTCAGCTTGATGTACCTGAAGTTTCTGCAAAAATAGCGCAGGCACAGGGCGCAGTAAATGCTGCATCAGCCCAGGAGCAAATGGCAAAAAACGGAGCTACATCCGATCAGTTGAGACAGCTTCAGGCCAAATATAAAGGTTTGAAAGAACAATATGAATTTGCCCAGAAATCTTACAAAAGAGCCAACAATATGTTCCGTGATAGTTTAATGTCTCCGCAGGCTCATGACGAAATCTATGCAAAACTGCAGGGAGCAAAAGCACAATATGATGCTGTAGTGGCAGAGCTGGATGACGTCAACAGAGGAACCCGTTTTGAAAAAATAGAAATGGCGGCAGGACAGGCATCACAGGCCAAAGGCGCTTTGCAGGAAGCCAATGTGGCCTATTCTGAAAGATACATCATTGCCACCAATGATATGGAAATAGAAACCATCAGTTTAAACACAGGAGAGCTTGCAACAGCTGGTTTTGCCCTATTCAACGGATATATCCCTGAAAGTACTTATTTCAGATTTACGATCCCGGAAAGTGCTATTTCAAAATATAAAAAAGGGCAGGAGGTAACCATGCAGGTAGTTTATAACAAAGAAAACCTGACAGGAAATATTGTATACATCAAGCAGCTGACAAAGTATGCGGATATTACAACGGCTTACCCTGATTACCAGTTGCAGGATGCAATCTATGAGATCAAAGTAAAACCCAAAGACATGAATAAGGCTAAAAGTATTTTAGTCAATGCTAACGTAATTCTGAAATAAACTGAAAAGAACGGATGAAGTTTCTCTTGAATTTCATTCTTCAAAATATAAAAATATAGAGATGAAAGAATTTTTCCGTCTTTTGAAACGTGAGTTCAAACTTTTTATCGGCAATTCTACCTTAAGGACGGTGTTCTTTTTGGCACCGGTCTTCTATGCAACCTTGCTGGGGTTTGTCTACAAAAGCGGAAAAGTTGAAAATACTCCCGTACTGGTTGTAGACAGGGATAATACTCCTTTGTCTAACCAATTGACGGAAATGCTGGATGACAATAAAAGCATCAAAATTATCAGATATCTGCAGGAGCCTCTGAGCATCAAAGATGAGGTGATCAGGCATGAAGCAGCAGCTGTAGTGATTATTCCCTCAAGGTTTGAAGGAGATATGCTTCAGAAAAAATATCCTGAACTGAATGTTTATATCAATACCGGAAACGTCTTAACGGCAAATTTTGCCTCCAAAGCACTTCAGTTGACCATAGGAACCTTCTCTGCCGGAGCCTCCATCAAAGCTCTTCAAAAGGCAGGAATGCCCGCAGTAAAGGCAGCGACACAATATGAGCCTTTCAAAGCCAATTATATTACCCTCTTCAATACTACCGGAAACTACCTGATTTTCATGTGGCCGGCAATGCTGGCAGTAGTATTACAGCAGGTGATCCTGTTAGCTATGGCCGTAAGTTTTGCCGCCGAATTTGAAAGAGGTTCTTTTGTGAAAGAATACCTGAAAATGAAAAAATGGGCCTTTCCAACCATGCTCATAAAAGTAATTCCTATCTGGGTATTTTCTATTCTCATTGTAGGTATTTACTACTTTATGCACATGATTTTCCATGTTCCGATGCCGGAAGGAATACTCAATTTTATTTTGCTGACAGCCGTTTTTGTAGGATCGGTCTCATTTTTGGGAGTATTTATCAGTATTCTGATTCCTGATGCATTGAAGGCTACACAAATCCTTATGGTTATTGCCTCACCGGCTTTCATTATCAGTGGTTTTACATGGCCTTTGAATGCGATGCCTGCTTTCGTTCAGTTTATCGCTAATATTATTCCGCTGACCCCTTTTTTACAGGCTTTCAAAATATTATTAATTCAAAAAGGTTCGGTAGAGCTTACATTCCCTTACCTGAAACATTTGAGTATCCTTTTAGTGGTATACGCTGTGATAGGCTGGATTGCTTTAAAGATCAAACTTTGGTTTATTTTCAGAAAAGCAGCACCACAGGAAATTGCGGTTGAGAATACTTCTCAGGAAGATGTTGAATAGTTTTGTTTTTTTAGTTGCTGGCTGCTGGTTTTTAGTTTCTGGTTAGTAAATGATGATTATTTAGATGGTTGGTTTTCATTAAGTTAAATGATTTAAAATAGCAGTAAGAAATAACCACATCGCTTAACTCTATATTCTATCACCCGAGACCTATAAACTCGAAAATCGGCATCATACATTCCATATCACTTCTTAACCTTTATCTCCACACTTAACCATTAAACCCGCAACCCGAATCCCGTAACCAACAACTCTCAATTTTTTCCACCGACTATAAAATCAAACAAAAAAACTGATATATTTGTCTGTAGTAAAATAGAAATTATATGGAAAATGTATTTGATGCAAAAGATGCTCAAAATTATATTGATAGGATAAATAAGTTAGTGGAAGACACCCATGGTTTGTGGGGGAAAATGACGGTGGACCAGATGCTGGCACACTGCTGTATAACCTATGAAATGATTTATGAGCCGGAAAAACATAAAAAACCGGGATCTATTGCAAAATTTATATTAAAAACCTTTGTGAAACCTAAGGTAGTGGGAGAGAAAGCATATCCAAGAGATTCCCCGACGGCTCCACAGTTTTTGGTGACCACCAGAAAAAACTTTCACGAAGAAAAAACAAGACTGATTGGTTTTATTCAGAAAACACAGCAATTGGGGGCAGACGCTTTTGATGGGAAAGAATCTTTTTCTTTCGGAAAATTAAAAGCTCAGGAGTGGAACAATATGTTTGCTAAACATCTGAACCACCATCTGTCACAATTTGGCGTTTAAAACTCACTGTATGAAAAAAACTTTATTACTCTTCCTTCTGGCGGCCAATTTTGTATTGGGGCAGATGCCGGATATTTCAAATACATGGCTGAACAACAGTAAACCTTATCTGGGAACTATCGGAAACAAAGGCCAGGAACTGAAACTGAAGATCAATATTTCTGAACAGAATAAAAAAAATGATCAGGAGTATTTTGTTTCAGGATATTCTCTTGTGGATACCAACTACACAAAATTTGAAGGTAAGATGACCATTTCAAAATATAAAGATTCCAGAAAGCAGGGAACTGTGTTTGGGGAATATGAACTGGCAGAAGAGAATAAAGGAAAACATTCAGGGCTTTTTAAGGGGAAATTTGTTTACAATTTTAAATGGAATAAGAAAACAGAAAAGATTGAAGGACAATATATTGAGCTTATAGGGGACTGGAAAAGCTATGATAATACCCTGGAGTTTAAGACCCGTTTAAAAAACCAATAAAAATACGCTAAACTTCACATCCGAAGCCTATATCTCGAATTCACACTTTAAACACCACTAACATTATGAAATTAGGAGCATTTTCAATCAGTTTAAGCGTAAAAGACCTTCATAAATCCAGGGATTTTTATGAGAAGCTGGGCTTTACAACAATGGCAGGAACTACAGAAAGTAACTATCTGATCATGAAAAACGGTTCTACACTCATAGGACTTTTTCAGGCTATGTTTGACGGAAATATGCTTACTTTCAATCCTGGATGGGATGAAAATGCGCAGAATCTTGAATCCTTTGACGATGTGCGTGAAATTCAGAAAAGATTGAAGGAAAGCGGAATAGAAATCGGAAAAGAAGCTGATGAAACAACTTCAGGTCCTGAACATATCTACCTGAAAGATCCCGATGGAAATATGATTCTTATAGATCAGCACAGGTAACCATCTGGAAAACTGTACAAAAACTACTTAAAAAACTTAACTAATAAAAAAACAACTATGGCAACAGTAAACGTTTATTTAACCTTCAATGGAAATTGTAAAGAAGCATTCGATTTCTATAAATCTGTTTTCGGAGGAGAATATCCTTACATCGGAACATTTGGAGAAATGCCTCCAATGGAAGGTAAAGAAACTCCCGAGGAAGACAAAGACAAAATCATGCACGTTTCACTTCCGATTTCTAAGGAAACTATATTGATGGGAAGCGATACAGGAGGAGAGTGGTCTTCCAATTTCAAGGCCGGGAACAATTTCTCTATTTCTATCAACGCAGAGTCTAAAGAGGAAGCTGATAAATTATTCGGTGGTCTTTCTGCGGGAGGACAAGTAACAATGTCAATGGCAGATACTTTCTGGGGAGCTTATTTCGGAATGTTTAGCGATAAGTTCGGAATCAATTGGATGGTCAACTATGATGATCCTGCGAAAATGCAGCAGCATCCATAAAATTAATATTTTGTATTTGAAATATAGTTAGAACTTACCGGCAGCCACATTGCCGGTTTTTTATTTGCTCTACATCATGTACTAACAGAACAGGTTCCGGAATAATCTTTTATGTTGTGAAATAGTATTTGCTATTATTGATTTAAAATATTAATTTTGTTAAAAACGATAGATAATAGTAATCAGTAGGTATGAGAAAGGTTTTTACGAAGTTGGCATTCACGGTATTAGGTTTGGGATCCATATTGACATTTGCTCAAAAAAGTGATCTGGGAGCGTGGTATATGTATTTTGGAAATAACAAAATCAGTAAGAAACTAAACTGGCATAATGAGATTCAGTACCGTAATTTTGATGCGGTTGGAGATCTGGAACAGCTGCTGATCCGTACCGGGATTGGTTATGATCTTACAGAAAACAATAACAATGTTTTGTTGGGATATGGTTTCATTCTGAGCCAACCTTATGTAAACGGTGAGAAAAAAGAAAATATAGAACACCGAATTTTCCAGCAGTATATTACCAAACAGAAATTCGGGCGTTTTTACCTTCAGCACCGTTACCGTTTGGAAGAACGTTTTCTGGAAGATGATTTCAGGATGAGGTTCCGATACATGTTGGGAATCAATATTCCGATTACCCAAAAAGAAATGCTGCCGAAAACCCTTTATGCATCAGTATACAATGAGATTTTCCTTCATTTCAACAATCCGGTTTTCGACAGAAACAGAGTCTATGGTGCTTTAGGATATGTCATCAATAAAAATATGAGGATTGAAGCAGGATATATGAATCAGATTCAGGAAAACAGAAACCGCGGCCAGATTCAGATTGGTTTTTATAATAATATTCCATTTACCAAAAACTGATTGTAACCGCTGCCGAATGCTTGATGAAGACCATTATTTGAAAATAAAAAATAATAAACACAAAAAATAAACACCTATGCATTCAGGAAAAAGATTTGGAGCCCGTGAGTTCATTATCTGGACCAGACGCAGCATTTATGCTCTGGTTGTATTATCAGCTATCCCTACAGTTCTGTACTTTTTAGGCTGGAAATTTCTCTCAGTTCCGTGGCAGCCGATTGCTATCATGGGAACAGCAGTTGCTTTTATTGTTGGTTTTAAAAACAATGCCAGCTACAGCAGACTCTGGGAAGCAAGGCAGATTTACGGCGCGATCATTAACGACAGCCGTAGTTTCGGATATATTCTGAGAGATGCACTGCTTTCCAAAGATGCAGGTAAAGTAAAAGAAATGTTTCTCCGTCATTATGCATGGCTTACTGCACTGAGATTTCAGCTTCGTGAGCCGAGAGCATGGGAAAACATGGGCACAGACCAGTTTGATGAATATGCTAAAAAGTATGACATTCCGGAGAGGCTTTCCAAACTGGATGAAGAATTGAAAAAATATCTTTCTGAACCCGAACTTCAGTATATTTTAAGCAAAAAAAACAGGGCGACACAATTGATGGCGAAACAGAGCAAAGCGCTGTCCGAAGCCTATGAAAAAGGAGAACTCAACGATTTTCAATGGACGCAGATCAACCAACAGCTGGTAAAGTTTACAGACAATCAGGGAAAAGCTGAAAGAATTAAAAACTTTCCGTATCCAAGAAACTTCTCTTCAATCACCACTTATCTTTTGCTGTTGTTCATTGTTTTTGTGCCTTTCGGATTGTTGAAAGAACTCGATAAATTAGGAGACGGAACAATAGTGGAAGGCTGGACATTATGGTTTAATATTCCGTTTTCTTTATTGGTGACATGGTGCTTTCATACTTTGGATAGTGTTGGGGAGGCTTCCGTAAATCCATTTGAAGGAAGTCCTAACGATGTTCCAATCACCCAGATCAGCCGTACCATAGAAATTGATATGAGAGATATGCTGGATGAATCTGATCTTCCGCCGGCAATCACTCCGAAAAACAACATCGTACTCTAACTGAAAATTAAAGATTAAGATATTTCTGTAAAATCTGAAAACTTATTAATCAAAACAAAAAATAACACTTAAAAAAACAACTTAAAATGATTCACAGCTATGTTATAATATCTATTGCAGTACTGCTGTCTGTGATGATATTGGTAATGATCGGCCAGAAATTAAAAGTCGCTTACCCGATTTTTCTTGTGATTGCAGGATTGCTCATAAGCTTTGTGCCGGGAATGCCGCGTATAGAAATAGAACCTGACCTTGTTTTCCTTATTTTCCTGCCGCCCATTTTGTTTGAAGCGGCCTGGTTTACCTCATGGCAGGACTTTCATAAATGGAGAAAACAAATATTTTCAATGGCTTTCGGATTGGTGTTTTTAACATCTATCGTTGTGGCTTACCTTTCTTCTTCAATTATTCCGGGGCTTACAGTAGCAATGGGATTTTTGCTGGGAGGCGTAAATTCTCCACCAGATGCAGTAGCGGCGACTTCGGTTTTGAAACATATGAAGATTCCTAAAAAAATAACCAATATTCTGGAAGGAGAGAGCCTTATTAATGATGCATCCAGTTTAATTGTATTTAAATTTGCTCTGGCAGCCGTTATTTCAGGACAGTTTATCTGGAGAGATGCTGTACAGGATTTCTTTACGATGGCGATCGGAGGAATTGCGGTGGGAGTGGCAACAGGCTTTTTATTTGGGGCTTTGCTTAGAATTATTCCTACCAATTCTAATATCGATACCATTATTACCCTTATTGTTCCGTACATTATGTATGTGGGAGCAGAGCATTTCCATTTTTCAGGAGTACTGGCAGTAGTGGCTGGAGGTTTGCTTATGTCTTACAATTCGCATTGTTATCTGAGTCATACCTCAAGAATACAGTCCGGAAATGTGTGGAGTGTATTGATATTCCTGATGAATACGATCATTTTTATTCTGATTGGTCTTGAACTTCCTATTGTAGTGGAAGGCATGAAAGAATATACCATTTCTGAAGGTATTTTCTACAGTGTGGTGATTGGTGGAGCCATCATCGGGACAAGAATTCTGTACAGCTATGCATTGATGTATTTTCCAAGAATTTGTTCCAAAGAATTAAGATTAAAAGTTCCCAAACCAGATTGGAGAGAACCATTCATCATCAGTTTTGCCGCGATGAGAGGAGTAGTTTCACTGGCTGCAGCGCTGTCTATTCCTGCTTTTTTACCGAACGGAGATGCATTTCCGCACAGAAATATTATTTTATTTGTAACTTTCGTTATTATATTGATTACCCTTGTAGGGCAAGGATTATTGTTGAGCCCGATCCTGAAATTATTGAATATTCAGGATGCCGGAAGTGAATTGCCGGAAGAGAAACAGGAAGTGATCCTGATGCGTAAACTGAAAGAAACAGCATTGCACAAGCTGGATAATGATTTTTCTGAGCTGGCAGTCACAAACAGCTTAGTTCGTCATCAGAAGCATAAACTGGAAAATGAAATGATGCTGATGGCAGACAAAGCCCAATGTATGGCCTCCACAGGAGACTATGTATCCGCAATCAATCAAAATAAAGATGTCTTGCGACAGATCATTCAGGCACAAAGAAATGAATTGCACAGAATGAAAAGAGAAAAGATATTTGACGACCATGTGATGAGGACCATTGAAATGCAGCTGGATTTTGATGAAGCAAAGATCACTGGATTTTCACATGGGTAAATAATTGAAAACTATCATGGCTCAGCAAAAGATTATTGTAAAAACGGAGTCCTCGGACCTATGGTGGGGCATACATGGTCTGACAGAAAAAGCGGGATGGGAAGATCTTGAACTTTTTTACGCATCAGGAGAGAGAATAGGTTTCGTTTGTTTGAATACAAAAAAATATTTAAGATATTCTCTTGATAGCTTTAAGATCCAGAATGATATTGATGCTGATGAAATAGAATTTTATAATACTCTTCAAAATTATCTGGAAGGGAATGAATGTCATTATTGGTTTTATTATGACCAGAAAGATGACGGGCATTTTTTTGAAGTTCCCTATGAAGCACCCAGAAATAAGGAAGGAATAAAACCTTCCTGGATAGACATCTGGCATCCTGATGAAGGAATAGGCATTCAAACCATTGAAAGAGCAGTTGCTGAATTTGCCGGAAAGTTTCTGGAGGTAGAGGATTGCCTGGTTGAGGTGGTACATGATGTTTCATTAGAAGAATCTATTGCCTCTTTTAAAAAAAGCGAAGAACGTTTTGGAGGAAAAGCTCCCCAAGAAATTGCTTTTTCAGAACAACTGGTTACTGAATTGTCCGGCTTATGGAAAATGAATAACGATGAGGTTTTGAAAAAACTTAAAGAAAGTATCTAAAGTAAAGAAATATGATCACACCCATCACTGTTCAGTACAAAATAAATGCTCCGGCTGAAAAAGTCTGGAAAGCATTGACCGATAAAAATGAAATGAAATCCTGGTATTTTGATATCCAGGATTTTGCATTAGAAATAGGAAAAGAATTTAATTTCTTCGAACCCGGAGGTGAAAATAAATACCATCATCAGGGAGAAATTTTAGAAATTATACCTAATCAAAAACTGAAACATACATGGTCATATCCTGATTTTTCAGCATTAAAAACTATTGTGACGTGGGAATTGTTGGCAGAAGACGGAAAAACTCTAGTAAAACTTACCCATGAAAATATTGAAAACTTCAAAGACTTGGGAGATGGTTTTTCAAGAGATAATTTTACAGAAGGCTGGAACACCATTTTGGGACAGAGTTTAAAAGAATATTTAGAAAAGTAGACCATGATTACATTACAGCCCTTTACCATTCAGGATGCACCGTTGCTGATTTCAAAGATAGTTGATGAAAGAATGCTTCTTCAGTTTGCCGGGCCCGTATACCGTTTTCCGCTTACAGCAGAACAGCTGGAGACCGATTTGTCCGATGAAAAAAGAACTTTATTTACCATTGCAGATCATACAGGAACAACAATTGGCCATGCTCAGATTTTTTTAAAAGAAAAGACATTTCTGCTGGGCAGGATTCTGATCTGGGATGCAAACAACAGAGGAAAAGGATATGGTAAAAAAGTAATGCAGGAACTTCTTAAATATGGTTTCAGTCATTTTGATAGAGAAACTGCAGAGCTTAATGTTTACGACTGGAATACCGGAGCTATTGAATGTTACCGGAAAGTAGGTTTTGCCTTTGACCCTGAAGTCAAAAGTGAAGCGAAGATTGATACAGAAACCTGGGCTTCCCTGAATATGAAAATTCACAAAAATACTTTTGAATTACAGAAATCATGACACAGTTTA
Organism: Chryseobacterium indologenes; assembly: GCF_018362995.1. NCBI lineage: Bacteria > Pseudomonadati > Bacteroidota > Flavobacteriia > Flavobacteriales > Weeksellaceae > Chryseobacterium > Chryseobacterium indologenes. Next base: position 1,601,845 of record NZ_CP074372.1, on the reverse strand, counting down.
CTGCACTCCGTCCTGTTCTCTGGACAGAAAATCTTGATGAGACCATAGGGTTTTATATGCACGTTCTCGGTTTTACCCTGATGGGGAGAAATGATTATTGGCAATGGGCTTCCCTTCGTAAGGATGAAATATACATCATGCTTTCTCAGCCTAACCAACATGAAAAAAATACTTCAATTGGTTTTTCCGGATCATTGTATTTCAATGTAAATAAAGTTGACGAGCTTTGGGAAGACCTTAAAACAAAGGCAAAAGTCTGCTATGGGATTGAATCTTTTGAGTGGGGAATGAGGGAATTTGCGATCTATGACAACAATGGTTATATCCTACAATTTGGGGAACCCATAGATAATATTGGCAATACGGAATAAAATTTGCTATTTTTGGGGAAATATTTAGAAATTCAATGAAAAAAAATATAATAGCGGGTTTCGCAGCGATTTTATTACTGGCATCTTGTAACAAGAATAAAGAAATTCTTGATACACTGAATACTTATAATAATTCAATGGAGGCGAAAGGATACCATTTCGGAGATAAGCTTGAGCTTCCGAAAGAGGTAACGGAAAATGCAGAAAGTGTAACCATCAGCTTTGGAGATAAAGAAACAACAGATTTAACCGTTGATCCTAAGTTTTTCACATTAGGTGATAATGCTGTTACCTTCAACGTTAAAACAAAAGGAGGAGAAGTTCTGAATCAGGATGCAACGATTAATGTATTTGCAAAAAATCCTGAAAAAAATATTCCTTACCAGATTGTAGCAGAATATCCTCACGACCCTAAAAACTTTGTACAAGGTTTCCAGGTGGAAGGAAATACCATTTATGAAAGTGACGGACAGAACGGAGCTTCCCAGATTTTAAAATATACATTGGGAACTACAACGCCGCTTGCTTCTACCAAACAGGCTCAGGAAGACTTTTCTGAAGGAAGTACCATTGTAGGAGATAAAGTATATCAACTGACATGGCAGAGCAAAAAAGGGTATATCTATGATAAGAGCTCTTTAAAACTGCTTTCGGAATTTGCTTATCCAAATGTATTGGGTGAAGGTTGGGGGCTGACGTATGACGGAAAAAACCTGATTGCTTCTGACGGAAGTAAACTTTTATATTTCCTTGATGTCAATAACCCATCAAAACTGATTAAATATATTGCTGTTGCAGGTAGTTCTCAGGCTTACGATCAATTAAACGAGCTGGAATACCACAACGGATTTATCTACGCCAATGTATGGCAGAAACCAATTATTCTAAAAATTAATCCGGCCAACGGTGAAGTAGTGGGAACTTTTGATTTCACAGAAATTGCCAAACAGAATACAAAAGGAAGTGATGACGTATTGAACGGAATTGCTTTCAAAGGCGATAATATGTTGGTAACAGGAAAGAACTGGCCGAAGATTTATGAAGTTGTAATTAAATAATAAAAGTTTAATAACAATTTCTATCTGAATAAAATAAAGTATGTAAATTGGTAGCGTTCCATGAGGAGCGCTATCTTTAGTAAAAAAGAATTTTGAGATTAGTATATCTGATATTGACTTTTGCTTTCTGCACATTTTCTGCGCAGAATATTCTCCCTTTAGATACTTTAAAATTGAAGGAAGCTAAAGATATGCTTGCCGATGACTACGGAAGTCTGTACATCTATAAAAATAAAGATTTTAGTTTTACCAAATACGATTCTTTGGGAAAGCAGATTGGAAAAATGATGCTTACTGTTCCTTACAAAGTGCAGAATGTACAAAATCCGCTGAATGTGCCTTTATTCTCTGAAAATGCCCAGGAAATGAAATTTGTGGATCAGAATATGAATGAAATTCAGAGACTTGATTTTAAGCAGAAATTTGGGTTCATCAGAATGGCTTATGCCGAAGATCTGCAGCAGCTGTGGCTTTTGGATGACAGTACAAAACGCTTGATACAGTACAATTTCCGGAATGACACTACGATCAATTCCTATCCATTTGATATCAGTTTTGAAGATCTGATGGATATGCTGGTCTACGAAAACAAGGTCTATATTTTAACAAGAAAACATATCAGAATTTACAGCCTGAAATTTGAAAAACTTTTTGAAGCTCCTTTAGAAAACGGAAAACGCTTTAGAAGAGAAAATGATGCAATTCTGGTTGTGGCCAGTAATTTTATTTCACAATACGTTCCTGAAAAAGGAATGGTGACGGTTTTTGAAGATCCTGAAGCGCAAATTGTGGATAAAAACATCCTTTCTTATTTTGAAATCAAGGGGAACAAACTCTATCTTTACAGCCTTGAAAAAGTAAAGAAAGCCAAACAGCAGAAACAGCTTGAAGCTCAGCCGGAGTCTCTACAGCAATCTACAGAAAAGCCCATAGAAAAAACTGAAGAAAAACCCGTTGAGAATAAAGAGGAGAAGCCTTCAGACAATACACTGCAGAAATTGCTTGAAGACACTTCCAAAGTTCAGACTGAGGGAATCGAAAAGCTTATCAATTAATCAGTAAATACAAGGAAAAAGAATATGCATATTGCAGTTACAGGAAACATTGGAGCAGGAAAAACAACTTTGACGACAATGCTTTCCAAGCATTACGGATGGGATGCACAATTTGAAGACGTAGATCACAATCCTTATTTGGAGGATTTTTATTCAGATATGAGCAAATGGAGTTTCGCACTGCAGGTTTATTTCCTGGGAAGCAGATTCCGTCAGGTGAAGGAAATCAGAGAAAGCGGTAAAAACATCATTCAGGATCGTACCATTTATGAAGATGCTCATATTTTTGCAGAAAACTTAAATGATATGAATCTTCTTTCGGACAGAGATTTCAATAATTATTCATCCGTTTTTGATCTGATGAAGTCTTTTGTATCGGCTCCGGATTTGCTGATCTATCTGAAATCAGATGTTCCCAATCTGGTTAAAAAAATCTATAAAAGAGGTCGTGAATACGAAGCTTCTATCAGTATTGAATACCTTTCAAAACTGAATCAGAAATATGAAAAATGGATCTCCAATTATACTGAAGGAAAACTTCTGATTGTAGAAGTGGATGATCTTGATTTTGTTGAAAAACCGGAAGATTTCGGGTTTATCCTGGAGAAAATTGAAGCAGAACTTCACGGATTGTTTTAACATACTTTTATTAGAATATTAAGACATCTTTAGTGAGATTCTTCCTAAATTTGATAAAGAGAATGTAATTTTTTGAATAATAATATCATGGTAGTTAAAGTTTTACATAACGGGAACTGTTCAAAGTCAAATGCCGTACTGGAGTATCTTGACGAGAACGGAGTGCCTTTTGAGATCATTAATATTATTGAAGATCCATTGAGCATCCTTGAGATTAAAACTGTGTTGAAAAAGCTTAATCAAAGTGTTTTTCATATCATCCGTAAGACTGATAAGCTGTATATTGAGAATTATGCTGATAAAAATTATTCAGAAGAAGAATGGCTGAAAATTCTGTCCGAAAATCCTTCTCTGATACAAAGGCCAATTCTGGTAAAAGGCTCAGTTGCCATGTTGGGAAGACCCATTGAAAATGTAAAATTCTTTATTGAAAAATAATAAATATCTAAATAAAAAAATCCGTTCTGTAGAAGAGCGGATTTTTATTTTATTTCGTTTTCTCAGTTCCGTTGATCGCATTGTATAACGCTTCCAGTTCTTTTGGGGGATGGCCGGCATCAAAACTTGAAGAAGTATATTCTTTCCCATTGGAAGTAATAGTAATAGAAGCTGCCATGGCACGGTCAGAATGTCTGCCCGTCGTGGGGGATTGAAGATCTGATATCTTAGATAAATCAAGGTTTTCAGCCAGTTTTGAAACAGTTTGCCATTCAGCAGGAGATACCTTAGTATTAACAATATCTTCGTTGTTATTTGTTGTTTTTAATGAAGGTGTAAAAACAATACTTTTACTAAACCCCCTCGTTCTTTCCGCCAACTGGATTTGTTCAATCTTTTGCTGCTGTACTGTAGTGTTGATGTTAGTTGTGCTTTTTTCATTGCTGTTTTTGTGAACACAGCTTGTTGCAGATGTGATTAAAAGGATATTAAATAGGATCAATTGGATGTTCATAGTGTTTTTTTATGTTTTAAATAGTAAAAAACCGCTTCATCACTATGAAACGGTTTCTGTTTTTTACAATAGAATAACGCCTTCTATTTTTGCTACTTCTTTATAAATATTCACAACCTGATCTGCATCCAAAACAAATGCATTGATATTGCAGGCCGTGTATTTTCCATTTTTACTTTCGCGGTTTCCCAGTGTAAATTTAATGCCGTCAAAAACTCTGTATATTTCAGTAAGCTTTGACTGGTCTGTAGGAATAATAAATTTAAATAAATAATCTTCCGGAAAATCATGATGACCCTCCAGTTTATCCTTCAAAGATTTGTAAAAATCTTCGGGATTTGCGTGTTGATTTCCTTGTAATATATCCATCTGCAATTATTAATATAATATAAATATAACGAAATTTCTCCTATTTTCCAAATGGTCCCAAGAGAGATTTAGAGTTCTGATGCTCATAATCTTCAATGATATTGAATAACCCATTCACCAGTTGTTCAGAAGCCAGCTGGCTCAATCCACCGGAATTGACCGTGTTTTTATTTCCTCCTAAAAGACTGCCCAGGAAATTGCTTCCTGATAACGCTGTATTGATGGTTTTTACAATTCCATATTCATTCAGTTTCTCATCCACTTTGGGAGCGATTGCTGCGATAAGCTGTTGGGATGTTTTCTCTTTCAGAACCTGTGTTGCGGTAGTTCCCTGCATAATTCTGGTGACATCCTGAGCATTCAGACTGTTAACAGCATCCTGTAAAATGGGTTTTGAAGTATTCACAGTATAAGCTGCTGCCTGTGCTATATAATCTCTTTCTTTGGCTACCAGTGAAGGAGCAATCTTTTCCAGCGTAGAATTGATATCTCTCAGCTCTTTGGGAAGTGCCTTATCTACCATATTATTCTGCAGAAAAGCTTCTTTGTTCCCGTAAATGCCCATTCCTTTATCAATACCATTAAGCAGAATCCTTTTTATAATAGAAAGCCCCATATCGGATGTGGCTAGTGATGTGCAAGATTGCACACTGGTGGTAATAACAGCACCGGTTCCTATGATAAGAGCGGCTGCAATGATATATTTTTTCATTGATCTTTTATTATTTATTTCTAAATGCTTTTTTGTCAAAAACTGCACCAAAGGTAATTACTATTCTCTATTTAACAAAATATTAAGTTCACATGAATATTTGGTGAATTTCTGAGTTGAAAACGTTAATTTATCATTAATAATATGATATTTAATTGATAATTATTTTGAGTATAAAATTATAAAATTTGATTGGTTGCTATTTTTTACATAATAAAAATAAATAATGTTTAAATATTTAAGATAGTTTAACATTGTTCAATATTTTTTCTATTTTTGGCTAATGTCTTTTTTTGAGATTTTAAATAACTCCACTATTTAGAGACAGGTACAAATTTGAATTTATTTGAATAAAATTGAAACTATATGAAACAAAGTAATTTAAAGTATTCATGTCTCATTGCTGCTTTGTACTTCGGTATGAACGTCAATGCTCAGACTACTCCAAAAGATACTACTGCCAAAGAGCAGAAGATCGAGGAGGTAGTTTTGATCGGATATGGATCTCAGAAAAAAGAAAACGTTACCGGAAGTATCGGAATGGTTTCTGCAAAGGACCTTGCCGATAAACCTAACGCTAACCCAATAAGCTCAATACAAGGTAAATTATCTGGTGTACAGGTTCTGAATTCTGGTACGCCGGGAAGTTCCCCGAGAGTAGATATCAGAGGGGTAGGTTCGCTGACTGGTAAAACAGTATTTATTGTTGATGGAATGATCACTGATGACATCTCTTTCCTTGGTCCTCAGGATATCGAATCTATGAGTGTACTGAAAGACCCTTCCAGTTTAGCAATCTTCGGAGCAAGAGCCGCTAATGGAGCTGTAATTATTAAAACAAAAACAGGGAGAGGGAAGCCGATATTCAATTTCAATTCTTATTTAGGAATCAAGAAAGTTACCAATGTTCCTAAAATGACTAATTCTGATCAGTATATTGAGCTTTATAACGAAAAGCTGATGAATGATAACGGGAATCTTAATGGTGCGATTTCCAGAGCTAATTTCCCTGCTGATACAGATTGGTTTAATGAGATTTTCAGAACAAGTATCATTAATTCTAATGATTTCTCCGCTTCCGGAAGCTTAGGAAAGCTTAATTATTATGCAAGCATAGGAAATCTACAGGATGAAGGAAATATTGCTGCGGGACAGGGTATTAATTCAGGTTCAGGATTTAACAGACTTAATACAAAATTAAATCTTAGTTATAAGATTACGGATAACCTTACTATCGGGAATAATTTCACATTCTCTAAAATGCGTACCGATCAGGCAAAAAACCCTTTACTGAACGCTTATAATGCACCTCCTATTTTCTCTGTGATGAATCCGGGGACAGGAGACTATCAGTTCTTTAACGGGTATTCTATTCCTAACCCACGTGCTGTTTTAGATCTATACCGTTCTCAAAACAGACAGGAGAGGTTATTGAATAATGTATGGGCTGAATATAAATTCTTGCAGGACTTTACTTTAAGAGTAAGCTATACAACGGACAATTATAATACAAATCTTTACGAATATACTCCTACATTTAATTATGTTCCTGTTTCTGATCAGAAGCCTAATAAGCTGATTACAAGAGATTCAAGAAATAGAAATTATATCTGGGACAATACGTTAAGCTGGAAAAAATCATTAGGAGATCATAACCTGGAAATTCTTGCCGGTTTTTCCAGAACAAGAAATTCTTATTCCCAAACGTATTTAGAAGCACTTAATGTTAATTATGACGGAACCAATGCTTCGATGAATATTTTTAACGGGACCAATATTATTATGGTTGATTATGACAGAGTAGGATTTGATGTAGTCCCTTATCAGGATAGAATTGAATCTATGTTTGCCAGAGTGAATTATGATTATAAAGGAAAATATCTGATCAATGGATCGGTTCGTAGAGACGGTACTTCAAAATATTCTTCAGGAGACAGACACAGGGTATTCCCAGCGGTAAGTGCCGGATGGGTTATTTCCAAGGAGAACTTTATGAGTAATCAGAATGTATTCAGTCTTTTGAAGTTAAGAGCAAGCTGGGGTAAATTGGGTAATCCCGATGTAACAAGAGCTTATACTTTAAGAACTACAATTCTTAAAGAAGGTGCATATTATGGAGATTCAGGAGCGCCTGCACAGACTATAGATCAGGTGATTGACCCAAGCATAGGGTGGGAAACTACAACGGGTAGAGATATCGGTTTAGAAATGGGATTATTCAATAACAAATTGAAAATTGATGCAACCTATTTTGATAAAGATACTAAAGATGTAGTATATGGTGTTACACAAGGAACGGTTTCGGGAGCAAGTAACTGGAGAAATTTTGTTACTAATGCCTATTCATTCAATAACAAAGGTTTTGAAGTTTCAGTAAATTATGACACCAAAATTTCTGAAAAAGTGAAATTAGGAGTATATGGTAACCTTACTACTCTTAAAAATAAAATTACATCTGTATACCAAGGTTCATACCTTGAAACAGGAGCAAGTTTATTTGGGAATTCTATTGTAAGACTGCAAAACGGACAGTCTGTAGGAGCATATTATGGATATGAGGTAACTGGGGTATTCCAGACTGATGCAGAAGCTGCTGCTTCCGGTCAAACCGGAGCAAAAGCGGGATGGCTAAAATTTGCTGATGTAGACGGAAACGGAGTTATTGACACCAGAGATAAAACATTCTTAGGAAGCCCGATTCCAAAAGGAACTTATGGATTCGGAGTTAATTTAAGTGTTCATGATTTTGATATTGCTGTAGACTTCCAAGGGGTATTCGGTAACAAAATTTATAACTATAACCGTGAACAGCGTTATGGAAATGAAAACTGGGATCTTGATTTCTACAACAACAGATGGCATGGGGCAGGAACTTCCAATGCGTATCCGATGACTACCAACAACCAGTCCATTATTCTTCCAAGCAGTTTCTTTGTGGAAGATGGAAGCTATTTCAGAATCAGAAATATTACAGTAGGATATAACCTGCCTAAAGACTTTGCAAAATCTTTATTGCTTACTAAATTTAGATTGTATTTAAGTGCTCAGAACCCTTGGACAAGCTTTAAATATAATGGATTCTCGCCAGAGATTGTAAATACGGACAGAGTGCAAATGGGGGTTGATAATAATATTTATCCAATTTCAGCCATTTATACAATCGGTATGAACTTAACATTTTAATTAGAAGAACATGAAAAAAATATTTTTATCAATCGCTTTATTTTCACTTGTAATAAGTTGTAAAGACGATTATCTGGATATAAAACAGGAAGGAGTAACAGAAGCAGATTCCTTTTTCAAAACTCAGGATGATGCTATGCAGGCTACAAATGCAATTTATGTGTTTTTAAGAAGCTGGGAAAATTCTGCATTTCCTTATCAGTTTGTATTTGGTGTACCAGCAGATGATGTGGTAAAAGGATCTAATCCTGGAGACGCTTCTTTTATTAATGCGTATGACCAATTTACTTATACCGTAAGTGATGATGGAGTTAGAGGATATTGGATCGGACAATGGCAGGCGGTGAACAGATGTAACCAGGTGATTACAAATGTTCCGAAAATTGATATGGATGCCACCTTAAAAACAAGATTGATTGCAGAAGCAAAAATGCTGAGAGCTTATTTTTACTTTAACTTACTGAGAATCTACGGTGGTGTTCCAATCTTTGACGGAATTCCTTCTACTTATACAGTTCCTAGAAACTCTGCGGAAGAAGTGTATAACTTTATTATTTCGGATCTTACCAGTGCAGCAGAGATTCTTCCTCAGACTTATGCTGCTGCTGATCTTGGAAGAGTTACCAAGGGGGCTGCCTTAGGATTACTTTCGAAGGTTTATCTTTATAAAAAAGACTGGCAGAAGGCTTATGATACTTCTAATCAGGTGATGTCTATGGGATATGATTTAGATCCTGACTTTAACCATGTATTCAGAATTGGTGGTGAATTTGGAAAAGAATCTGTATTTGAAGTAAACTGTGAATGTTCTACTCAATTCGGAGGAAGTCAATATGCAGAAGTACAGGGAGTGAGAAACCAATTTGGATGGGGATTCTTTACACCTTCTCAGGCATTGGAAAATGCATTTGAGCCGGGAGATATCAGAAAAGAACTTACCATTCTTAGAAACGGGGAAACTACTCCGGAAGGAGACCTTATTGCAATGGGAGATCCTAACTCTGTAACGACATTCAACCAAAAGGTATATGTTCCTAAAGCTTTGAATAACAGTGCTTGTGCTTACGGATCAAAACAGAATATCAGAATTTTAAGATTTGCAGAAATCCTTTTAATTAATGCAGAGGCAGCTAACGAGTTGGGTAATACCGCTACAGCAATTGCTAATCTCAACAAAGTAAGAACCAGAGCTCAGTTAGGAGGTACAACAGCATCAACACAAGCTGCTCTAAGAACTGCAATCTGGCATGAAAGACGAGTGGAACTTGCTATGGAAGGTGACCGTTTCGTAGACCTTGTAAGAACGGGGCAGGCAGCTACTGTACTTTCTTCTTATGGATTCAAAGCAGGGAAGAATGAATTATTCCCGATTCCACTGGATGCAATGAATGCAAGTTTAGGATTGTTTACACAGAATCCTGGCTATTAAAATAAACCATAAACATTAGAGGAGAATGAAAGTTCTCCTCTTCTTTTAGTTAGAAACCCTATAAAAAGAGATCTCATGAAAAGGAACGTATTATCAATGGCTATAACCTCTTTATTTTTTGTGTATTCCTGTAAAAATTCTCCTGTATCAAAACAGGAAGCTGGAAAAATCGAAGTTGTAAAAAGTACTATTACTGATGAACAGCTTATGGATAGAGTACAGAAAGATGCTTTGAAGTATTTCTGGGATTATGCAGAACCTAATTCAATGTTAGGAAGAGAGCGTTATCACGAAGATAATATCTATCCGGATAACGATAAACATGTTATCACTACAGGAGGTTCAGGCTTTGGGCTGGCAACCATTCTTGTGGGGACAGAAAGAGGGTTTGTTCCGAGAAAAGAAGCTGTAAAAAGACTTACTCATATTATGGATTTCCTGGCTAAGGCAGACCGTCATAAAGGTGCGTGGCCACACTGGATCAATGGGAAAACCGGAAAGACGGTTCCTTTTGGCAAAAAAGATAATGGCGGGGATCTTGTGGAAACCGCATTCCTTACTTCGGGAATACTGATGGTCCGTGAGTACTTTAAAAACGGAAACGCAGAAGAAAAAGTACTCGCCGCAAAATGCGATGAGCTATGGAAAGGAATTCAGTGGAACTGGTATACAAAAGGAGGCGAAAAAGTTCTCTATTGGCACTGGTCACCGGAATACCAATGGGAAATGAACTTTCCTCTTGAAGGATATAATGAATGCCTTATTACCTATATTCTGGCCGCATCTTCACCTACGTATTCCATTGATGCCGAAACCTATTACAAAGGCTGGACGAGAAACGGAACCTACCTTACAGACAAAACAAAATACGGATTGCCTCTGTATGTAAAACACAATTACGCTGAAGAATATGGCGGACCGCTTTTCTGGGCGCAATATTCATATATCGGACTGGATCCTACGGGATTGTCTGATAAACTTGTCAAAAACTATTTTGATATCAATAAAAATCAAACCCTTATCGACTATAAATACTGTGTTGAAAACCCAAAACAATGGAAAGGTTACGGACCTAACTATTGGGGGCTGACAGCAGGTTATACCAGAAATGAGGACGGAAGCACAGGATACACGGCTCACATGCCTACTAATGATAACGGAGTGATAACTCCTACAGCTGCATTGAGCAGTTTCCCATATACCCCGAAAGAATCAATGGCTTTCCTGAGATTCATTTATACTCAAAAACCTGAATTTATAGGATCCGCAGGTCCTTATGATGCTACGTCTATCAATTACAACAATTGGTTCACTCCAAGATATCTGGCGATAGATCAGGGAACAATAGCACCAATGGTTGAAAACTACAGGTCAGGATTCCTTTGGAAATTATTTATGAATGCTCCTGAAATTCAACAGGGATTAAAAAAACTAAGCTTTCAGTCAGCCAAATACGGAATAAAATAAATTCAGTAGAAATGGGCTTTAGCCAAAACCTAAATAATAATATGAAATTAAAACTGAAACATATTCCTCTTTTACTTCTGCCGTTTTCATTGCAAGTGAATGCGCAGGAGATAAAAGCAGAACTCAATAAAGAAATTAAAAGGCAGGAGAAAATATCCTATATTCTGGATTATCCTAAGAATACAAAAGGAAATGTACCATTAATAGTCTTTCTGCACGGTTCAGGAGAACGCGGAACTAATCTTGATTTAGTAAAAGCTCACAGTCCATTTACCTATAAAAACCTGATCAAAGAACCGGTGGCTATTCTTGCACCCCAATGTCCGGAAGGAACATGGTGGGATACCGTTACCGTGTATAATCTGATCAAAGAAATTCAGAAGAAGTATAAAATTGATGCTTCCCGAATCTATCTTACCGGACTTTCTATGGGAGGATGGGGAACTTTGAAGCTTGCCATGGAACATCCGGAAATGTTTGCAGCTGTGGCTTCAGTTTGTGCTCCTACAGATCAGGTAATGACCGCTAATATTCATCAATTTAAAGATTTGAATATGAAAATATTTCATGGCGGAATGGATGATATCGTATTACCTGCCAATGCCTTTAATTTTTATCAAAAACTGCATCCGGTAAATCCAACCGCAGAATTGGTTATCTTCCCGAATGACAATCACAATTCGTGGGACTCGGCCTATTCAAACCCACAGCTCTATGAATGGATGCTGTCTAAAAAGAAAGAAAAATAATCTGACACACAATGATAGAAAGATAAACCCATCGAATTAAAGCAAAAAAATATAAACAATAATTTAAGAAGATAGATTTATGAAAAAGTTAATTGTAATCGCCACCCTAGCATTGGCACCTGTATTTTCCGCGCAGGAAATGGTAACGAAGCCCGTTCAGTCTTATCAGACGGCTCAATATCAGGCTAAAAAGAAAGCTTTTGTAGACAATCTTTTAGCTAAAATGACATTAGACGAAAAAATTGGCCAGATGAACCTGCCGACTTCCGGAGATTTTACTACAGGACAGGCACAGAGTTCTGATATTGGAAAGAAAGTAGAACAAGGGTTAGTTGGAGGATTATTCAATATAAAAGGAGCAGATAAGATTAAAGCTGTTCAGAAAGTAGCTGTAGAAAAAAGCCGTCTGAAAATTCCAATGATTTTCGGGATGGATGTGATCCACGGGTATGAAACTACTTTCCCAATTCCATTAGGGTTGGCTGCTTCATGGGATATGAACCTTATCCAGCAGTCCGCAAAAGTAGCTGCCAGAGAAGCTGCTTCTGATGGGATCAACTGGACATTCTCTCCCATGGTAGATATCTCCCGCGAACCAAGATGGGGAAGAGTATCAGAAGGTTCCGGTGAAGATCCATATTTAGGAAGTGAAATTTCTAAAAATATGGTATATGGCTACCAAGGGAAAGACCTTGCCAATGGAACCAATATCTTAGCATGTGTAAAACACTTTGCACTATACGGAGCCGGAGAAGCGGGAAGAGATTACAATACGGTTGATATGAGCCATGTAAGAATGTTCAACGAATATTTTCCTCCTTACAAAGCCGCGGTAGACGCAGGCGTAGCTTCTGTGATGGCTTCTTTCAATGAAGTGGATGGTGTTCCTGCAACGGGAAACAGATGGCTTCAGACTGAAGTATTGAGAAATTTATGGAAGTTTAAAGGCTTTGTGGTAACAGATTATACCGGTATCAATGAAATGGTAGACCATGGGATGGGAGACCTTCAGCAGGTTTCCGCTTTAGCTTTAAAAGCAGGCGTTGACATGGATATGGTTGGAGAAGGTTTTTTAACAACATTAAAAAAATCTCTGGCAGAAGGAAAAGTTACACAGGCTGAAATTGATATGGCAGCAAGAAGAATTCTTGAAGCAAAATATGACCTGGGTTTATTTGATAATCCATACAAACATGGAGATGCCAAATTAGCAGCAAAAGAAGTCTATAATATGGAAAACCGTAATATAGCAAGAAGTGCAGCTGCCCAATCAATGGTGTTATTGAAAAATGAAAATCAGGTATTGCCTTTAAAAAAATCCGGAACGGTAGCGGTAATCGGACCATTGGTAAACAATTCTATGAATATGGCCGGAACATGGAGTGTTGCTACAAAACATGCCTCTTCAGTTTCTTTAATGCAGGGATTACAATCCAACTACGGAAAAGAAGTTAAGTTCTTATCAGCAAAAGGAGCGAATATAGACTATGATGCTAAATTAGAAGAAATCTATGCTGCTCACGGCAAGAAAACAGACAGAGACAACCGTTCCAAAGAAGAACTTTTAAAAGAAGCTGTGGACGTTGCCAACAAAGCTGATGTTATTGTTCTTGCGATTGGAGAATCTGCGGAAATGAGCGGAGAATCTTCCTCAAGAACAGAAATTACCATTCCTCAGTCTCAGGTTGATTTATTAAATGAATTAAAGAAAACCGGGAAACCTATTGCGATGGTTCTTTTCACAGGCCGTCCATTAGCTTTAACCAATGTAAAAGATACTCCGGATTCTATTTTGAATGCATGGTTTGCAGGATCTGAAGCAGGAAATGCAATTGCAGATGTTCTGTTCGGAAAAGTAAATCCATCAGGAAAACTTCCAATGACTTTCCCAAGAAGCCTTGGACAGGTTCCAATTTATTATAATGCTAAAAATACAGGCCGCCCGCTGAGCCAGGATAAAGTAGATAAATGTACTTACGAAAGATTCCGTTCCAACTATATGGATGAGTGTAATACACCGTTGTATTCTTTTGGTTATGGATTAAGTTATACAAAGTTCAATTACTCTGATATTACTGTATCCAATACCAATCCGAAAGGAGATCAGTCGATTCAGGCGTCTGTTACAGTAACCAACAATGGAAATTATGATGGTGCTGAGGTGGTACAGCTGTATATCAGAGATATAGTGGGAAGTATTACCAGACCTGTAAAAGAATTGAAAGGTTTCCAGAAAATATTTTTGAAAAAAGGAGAATCCAGAAAAGTAACCTTCGATATCACTCCTGAAAATCTGAAGTTCTACAACGGAGATTTGAAATATGACTGGGAATCAGGTGAATTTGATATCATGATCGGAACCAACTCTACTGACGTGAAGCATTCAAAGATCAATTGGACTAAATAATAAAAAGATAAAGTATTCACAGAAATGTGTATTATGTCTTTTTTGGCATGATTTTTAATAATACCACGGTAATTATTATTATATGCAAATCGACATGAAAAAAACAATTTTATTGAGTACAATGTTCTTAGGTTCTTTAGCATTCGCGCAAGAAATGCAAATAAAAGGTGGCGACAGAGATGCACACGGATGTATTGGTTCTGCTGGGTATACTTACTCTCAGATTAAGAAAGACTGTGTAAGAACTTTTGAACAGAAAATTAAGCTGACAGAAGTAGCTCCAAAAGAAAGTTATACTTCAATAGCTGCAGTTATTTTCAGCAAAGACATGAAAAAAGCTGAGGTTTTCATTAAAGATGCTGATACAGGAAGTATTATTCTTACCAGAGCAGGCGGTAAAGCCAAAGCATGGAAAAAAGATGGATATGTATTGGTTCCTTACAAAAAAAACGGATACCAGCTTAAAAAGGATAATATTGTGATCTACCAATAAGATCAGATTCAAATGAAAAACCATTCTGAAGAGTGGTTTTTTTTGTACCTTAGAGAAATTAACTAATACTCTGTTCAGGGATATAGTTATACTAACCAGAAAACAAAAATTTAACATATGAAAAAAACAATTTTACTCAGCACAATGTTCCTTGGATCCTTACTATTTGCACAAAAACAAGCTCCTGTTCTGGGAGGTGATAGAGATGTTCACGGCTGTATTGGTTCTGCAGGATATACGTATTCACAGTTAAAAAATAGTTGCATACAAACTTTCAACCAGAAAATAAAGCTAAAAGAAGTAAACACAGATAAAAGCTACACTTCAATGACGGCAATAATTTTCACGAAAGACATGAAAAAAGCTGAAGTTTTTATTCCGGATGGAGCTGCAAAAAGTATTATCCTGAATAAAGAGGGAAAAGAGAAAATCTGGAAAAGCGGATCTCATATTAAAGACAGTTATGTTTTAACTCCTTATAAAAAAAGCTACAAGATCAAGAAGAATGATGAAGTAATTTATCAGTAAGATTAGATAAAAAAATAGAAAGCCACTCGAAAGAGTGGCTTTTTGTATTAAAATGAATTGACAAATTGTATACGACAAGTTTTGTCGTTGTTGATAGATATTTTTACATCATAATAGAATGGAAATAGATATAAATAGATAGAATTTGATTATAAATAGTATGATTTACAGCATACCACATTAAAATAATTTTCATGTCTTAAAAAGTGTTAAATTCGCGAAGTTTTAAGAAACTAATTACTAACTCAAAAAAACAACAACACGGGAATGAAAAAAATCTATCTCGGAGCGCTAACTCTATGCGCTATTCTGGGCATATCTGCTCAGGAAGTAGTATGGCAGAAAGACATTAAATCCTCTACCCAGGATTTTCTTAGCCAGGTTACTACAACAATCGATCAGCAGTATCTTATAACGGGAAGCTCTATCCAAAGCGATAAGCAGCAAGCCTCAGGCAGCAAGCAAAATAATGGTTACGATTTTCATCTGGTAAAATTGAACCAGCAGGGAGAAGAAGCATGGGAAAAATATTTCTCGGGATCCAATCATGATTATTTATCAGCTACAGTCACAACACAGGATGGCGGATTTCTTTTAGCCGGAACTTCTTATTCAGGAAAAGGTTTGGATAAAAAAGAGGATTCTAAAGGAGGATCGGATATCTGGCTTATCAGAATTAATGAATTTGGCGATGAATTGTGGCAAAAGACGTTAGGAAGTTCTTCAGATGAAGAAGCAAGAGCTGTAATTCAAACTACAGACTTAGGATTCTTTGTTGCAGGAAATGTACAGGGTTCTTCAAAAGGTTACGGCTCCAAGGATGTTTTAATCACAAAACTGGACAAAAACGGAAAGGAACTCTCACAGTTAATTTTAGGCGGAAAAGGCTTAGACGAAGTGGAGAAGATAATTCCAACGAGAGATGGCGGAGCATTATTGGGAATTTATTCCAGGAGTTCCGAGGTTCGTGTTTCGGGATCTGAAAAGGGTTCCGAGATGCGAGATTCGGGTTCTGTGTCAAACGTTCAAAACTCGAATCCCGTATCCCGAAACTCGAAACAAACTGAAAACTTTGGTGAGGGCGATTACTGGATTGTCAAGTTAGACAAAAACGGAAAATTAGAATGGGAAAAGAACTTCGGAGGGAAAGGTGATGATCACATCAGAACGCTAGCTTTAACTTCAAATGGCTTTGTTATCGGTGGAGAATCAAGATCCGAAAGATCAGGCAATAAAAGGGTAGATCTGGAAGAAGGAACGGATCTTTGGCTGATTTCTTTAAATGAAAGAGGAGAGGAGCAGTGGCAGAAATCTTACAACTTCAAAAATAGGGATATTTTGATGGGAATAAGCGTAATTCATTCTGTAGATGATAAATCTTCCAAAGGAATTTTATTGGGAGGCTATACTCAGGCTGAAGGAAGAGTAGAAACTGATGATGAAACCTTCTGGATACTGTATTTAGATCAGAATGGCAATGAGCAGTGGAGAAAACATGTCAAAGGAGAATCCAGAAAAAAGGAAGAAAGACTTTCTGATTTAAAACTTAATAGAGATGGTTCTATTGTTCTGGCAGGAACCAGTGCAGAAGAATTGGGTAAAGAAAACTGGAAGATTATAAAGCTGGGAGACAAACAGGTTGATCAGTTAATTGAAAAATATGACATCAAAATTTATCCAAATCCTGTCTCAGATTATGCTTATGTAGAAATCGGTTTTGATTTTAAAGATGCTGATATTCTTTTGTATGATATGTCTGGAAGACAACTTCAGAGTATAAAAACAAAGAATAAAGTGACTAAGATTAATACCCAAGCTTTGGTGCAAGGAGCTTATTTGATGACGGTAAAAACTGATAACAATAAAACGGCGAATGCAAAACTGATTAAGAAATAATTGAAATGAAAAAAGATATACTAAAAAAATTCATAGTTTTAGGTTTGCTATTCATCAGCTTAATGTACTATGGACAAGCTTCAAATTCAGCTCCTAATACAGGTGTAACACGACCGGTTCCTACTATTTCTTCCCTTGCAACCTATAATAATGTCCCAGTTTCGATACAAACAGGAATACCTGATATATCCTACAACTTATTCAGTGTTCCTTCAAACAGTAAAAGCTTTGGTATTGATATGGGAATCAGCTACCATCCGGTAAATGCAACTGATGAGTGGATTGGTGATTTAGGACGAGGTTGGTCTTTATTTGGCCAGGGAGTAATTTCCAGAGAAATAATAGGTGAGTTTGATGAGCACTTTACACTTGGGGATAGTTATTTAAAGAATTATTTTGATGATGTTTATAATTATACTATTCCTGGAGAATCAGGAAAATTCAGGTTTATAAGAGATACTTCGAACAATACATTTAAATTAGTAAAACTTACCTCAACCTCTTCAACAATTAATTATCAGCGATCAGTAAGTAATACCTCTACTCTGGTTGTAGATTCTTTTACCATTATCACAGACAAAGGTATAAAGTATAAATTCGAAATTTACGGACTTTCTAGAGCAAGAGTAATGGTACATCAATATCCTAATGGAGGAATATTGTATGGTAATCAAAATTATCGCAGTGCATTCTTTCTGACGTCTGTTGAGGATGAAAGCGGAAATATTCTGGCTGCTTATAATTACTTAAAGGATGTTACCCATCCTATTGGAGAACCTGATGTAGTTGAATCTGAAGAATATAAACTTACAGATATTGAAGTGAAAAGTCAAGGACTCATTAAACTTGAATATGATAAGATAAATGAAACAGATTTGGGAAATATAAAAGCAGATAAATTCAGGTTAAAAAGCGCTTCATTAAAAACAGTTACGGATCAATTTATTTCTAAATATACTTTTCAGACAGGCCTTGAGTCTTTTGCTAAAGTTGATGTCAATAATAACGAAATAGAAAAAACGAAATTTAAATACGGAGGTATTACTTTTATTCAGGAGCCTAATACAGATCCGAATCCTGAACTTGTTATTCCAACAACTTTAGGAGAAGTTCAGTTACCTTCTGGTGGAACAATTAAATATGCATATGATTTTATTCCTTTTAATTATATAGAAGAACCTAAAATAATTGTACCGGAAGAAAATTTAGGAAATGTTTCATTCACAACAATTAATAGTATTGCCAAAAAAAAATTTTTTACTGTACCAGTCAACAATGGTGGCACTCCATTTCCTAATAAACCTTATTATGTTGCGATCGATATTAATGCGGGGCAACTTGCCAATAATTATTGGTCTCTGGCATTTTATAAAAAAGTAGGTAGTTCTTATCAACCTGTACCGATATCATTAGGACCTGCTGTAGAACCTGATCCGGACTACCCTACCAGACAGCTTTTTCCTTTTTATAATACAGATGCCGGGGATTATTATGTTTCTTTGTTGAGTGCAGAACCAGGTATTACCATACCTTTTGGTGAAGTTTATTTTGAAGCAAAACATCTGGGAGAGCCAGTTGAAACGATTGTTCGTAAGCCTTCTTCAACCGGACAAGCGAGAATAGCAACCATAAAATATTATAATGAAGTATCATCTTCTATCCAAACAGGAACTATTCCTGCAAAAGTAGAGGAATATAATTATAATAAGTTTGATAATCCCACAGAATCTAGTGGTCTCTATGTAGCAGGAGGTAACGCTGAGGATGGTTTAACAGCCCTTAACCCTGTCATATTATATCAAAATGTAAAAATCTCAGGAGGAACTGATGGTTATACAAAATATTATTTCAAAACACCTTACGATTACACCCTTACGCAACTTAATTCTCTCCCTTTTTGGCCTAATTTCAGTATTATGCGTAGTGGGCTGCTTACTAAAAAAGAAATTTATAATGCTTTAAATGGAAAAGTATCAGACGAAGCGTTTGATTATACTTTTATGGAATATGATGCTCCTGAATATTTACCCGTTCCCAGTGGTGTAGTAGGAAATTTCTATATAAAAACAGTTTGGATAAAAGACCATACTTCGATATCACGTAATTATTTTAATTCAGGTATTACTGAAACAAAGAAAGCGGTCTTTAATAACACGAATAATTACAGACCTAACTTAGAAAAAGTGACTTCATTTGATGGAAATATCCAAGAAGTAAAATATAAATATGCATTAGATAAAAATAACCAAAAATTAATTACAGCCAATATGATTGGTATCCCTTTAGAAACCGAAACAACACAAACTATTGGAACTGTCACAAAAATACTTTCAAAAACCGAAACAAAATACGATAACCCATTAAACTTACTCCCAAGTTCTGTCCTATCTACAGATCTACAAAATGTTACTTCTACAGAAGTTACTTATGACCAATATGATTTAAAAGGAAACTTACAGCAGTATACCACGAAAGATGGTATTTCTACCGTAATTATCTGGGGGTATAATCAGACTCAGCCGATTGCTAAGATAGAAGGAGCTAAATTAACAGATATCCAGCAGTCCTTAATTGATTCTATTGTTAATGCCTCCGATACAGATGCTCTAGCAGCTTCTGGTAATGATGAGACTGCGTTTTTATCAGCATTGAGTTCATTCAGAGCTAATACTTCATTATCCGGTTATCAGATCACTACTTATACCTATGATCCTTTAGTAGGAGTAAGAAGCATCACTTCACCATCCGGAATTAGAGAAAGCTATGTTTATGATTCGGCTAACAGGCTTGAAAAAGTGATTGATGTGAATGGCAAAGTGTTGAAGGAGATGAAATACAATTATAAAAACTAAAACTGATGAAAAAACTTATAATACCAATAGGAGCCTTGCTCTTATCTAATATAGCCTATGCCCAGCTTTCCACGATTTCAAGCAATGAAAATTATATTCAGACCAAAACATATTTAGATTATAATGGAACAGCTGCTACCAAATCCTTAGAAACGGTACAGTATTTTGACGGATTGGGAAGACCTAAGCAAATTATCAACTTACAAGCTTCACCTTTGGGAAAAGATGTTGTGACCCATATTGAATATGACCCTTTCGGAAGACAGGTTAAGGACTATCTTCCTGTTCCCCAACTTTCCACAAGTAACGGGAACTATTATTCAGGGCCTTTGGGTGTTTATCCTAACACCTATGGCAATGAAAAGATCTATTCAGAAAAGGTTTTGGAAAACTCACCTTTAGACAGAATTCTGGAGCAGAAACAAGTGGGAAATGCCTGGGATAACAAGCCTATAAAATTTGGGTATGATGCCAATTCAGATGGCGAGGTTAAAAAATATACAGCCACTTTTACCTATACCACTTTTACTTCCCAACTCATCCCATCCGGTTCCTATGCAGTAGGACAGCTGTATAAAAATACAGTCACCGATGAAGACGGCAACTCAACCATTGAGTTTAAAAACGGCCAGGGGCAGGTGGTATTGGTCAGAAAAGTAATCAGTGCTTCAGAAAGTGCAGATACCTATTATGTTTACAATGATTATAACCAGCTGGCTTTTGTGATTCCTCCCAAAGCTTCCGTAGAAGCAGATCCCAATACCGTACTTAGTGATTTATGTTACCAGTATAAATATGACGGAAGGAACCGTCTGGTAGAAAAGAAACTTCCCGGAAAAGGCTGGGAATATATGGTGTATGACAAACAGGACAGGCTGATCATGACCCAGGATGCTGTCATGGGAGCATTAAAACAGTGGCTTTTTACCAAGTATGACCAATTCGGAAGAACAGCATATACAGGCCTATATACCAGTACCCAGGTGTATGGTACAGCAGGAAGAGCTGCAGAGCAAATATCAGCAGATGCTAAGGGGAGTAATAATGTAACCAGGTCCTCTACCGTAGGATTTACCAACAGCGGGGTAGGAGTATATTATGATAATGGTTCAGCCAGTTATCCTGGTTCTGTCACTACGCTGTTAACGGTTAATTATTATGATACTTATCCGACAGGCTCCCCTGCGGTAACCAATGTCTTTGCCCAACCTCTTCTTACAGATAATCCTGCTAATGCACAAACCACTAAAGGATTTCTTACAGCTTCTTATGTAAAGAATATAGAAGATGACAATTGGACAAGAAATTTTATCTGGTATGATACCAAGGGAAGAAATATCGGATCAAGAAGTCGTAATTATCTTGGAGGCTATACTGTAATTAATAATAAGCTTGACTTTGCCGGGGTTATCCTTCAGACTAATACTTATCATAGAAGGTTTGGTACAGATCCTGAAAAAATCATTGTAGAAAAGTTTACCTATGATTCCCAGAACAGGCTTCTGACTCATACCCATCAGATCGACAGCAATCCTGTTGAATACCTGTCTCAGAATAAATACAATGAACTTTCCCAGCTGGAATCTAAAAAAGTAGGAGGAATAGCTGCGGTCTCTCCATTACAGACCATTGCTTACCAATATAATATCCGGGGCTGGATGACAAAAATTAACGATCCTGCCAATTTGCAGAATAAACTTTTTGCGTACGAACTGCGTTATAATAAGCCCAACAACCAGTTTTCAGGTTCAGCAAGATATAATGGAAACATTTCCCAAATGTCATGGATTACCCAAAATGACGCGGTGCTGAGAAATTATTCTTATGAATATGATGCTCTTAACCGTCTTAAGGAAGGACGTTTCTGGGATGCTATGAATTTGGAAAGAGGAGAATATCATGAGCAGCTGACTTACGATCTTAACGGAAACATAAAAACGCTTTTAAGAAGAGGAAGACAACTCCCGGGATATACCGCACCCGAAGTAATGGACAATCTTGAATACCATTATGAAAATGGGGAACAAAGTAATAAATTATCTTACCTTAAAGAAATCGGAACCGGAAATGCCATCAGTGGATATCCATTAGCATCAGGAAGTACAGGAAGCACCATTACTTATGATCTCAACGGAAATATGACCACTCAATTGGATAAAGGAATTTCCTCCATCCAATATAATTATCTAAATTTACCGGGTAAGATTACCCAAAACTCCAAAGCAACTGATTATATTTACAGAGCAGACGGAGTGAAGGTAAGAAAGGTTTTCGGAACAGAAACCACTGATTATCTGGATGGCTTCCAGTATATGAATTCAGTATTAAAGTTCTTCCCGACAGCAGAAGGATATTTTAATGTTGAAACCGGAAAGTATGTGTATAATTATACGGACCATCTGGGAAATACAAGATTAAGTTATGCTAAGAATGGAGCAGGATTAGAGATTATTGAAGAGAGTAATTATTACCCGTTAGGATTGAAACATGAAGGATATAATGTATTGACAGGAAATCCCTCGTATCAATATAAGTACAATGGCAAGGAATTGCAGGAGACAGGCATGTATGATTATGGAGCAAGGTTCTATATGGCAGACATTGGACGTTGGGGCGTTGTAGATCCGTTGGCGGAGAACTCTCGTCGATGGTCTCCATATACTTACGCTTATAATAATCCTATAAGATTTGTTGATCCGGATGGAAGACAGAGTGAGGAAGTTATTAGAAACCAAGCTTCAATTCAACAAGACAGTGAAATTTCAAAAGAAGTTAGAAGAAACTTTACTCCTCCTAATGAATACGAAGTTGATTTAAAAACAGGTAAAACTAGACAGATTAGCGATTTAGGAGGAGATGAAATAGACTTTTATCATTATGTAGGGGGTGGTGCTAAATTTAATAGAAGAACTAGAATAGTTGATAGAGCAACTGGCGATGACCAATGGATGAATTCATCAAAAAATTTAAAAGGTTATACACGAAGAATGAATACTACTAATTGGGCAAATTTATTTGATGAGTTTCTTAGTGGTGGGGGACCTGAAAACAGTCTACTTGTTGGAAAAGAAAATGCAGCAGTAAAAGAACTTATGGAAACAGATATGTATGAAACTGCTGTAGATTATTTTAAGGGAACATCTATGAACGAAAAAACTTCTTTTTCAGGAATGTTTGGACTTCTGGGTGTAGGTCTAGAAAACACTAATATGCAAGGACAATTTATGGGTAAAACTAATTTTAGCTTTTATCCTGTTGGAAATAAAGTTGTTATAATGGCTTTTGATTCTAAATCTGTATCATCTTATTCTCTTAATCCATTTAATAAAGATGAGTCAAGAAATATTCCTAGAACAAATGGTGTAGGTGTTCCGCAAAGCACGACTAAACAAACGTATTTATTATGGGTTGAGAAAAATGAGATGAAATGAAAAAAATAGCAGTATTTTCTATATTCAGCTTAATAATTATGATGAGCTGTACTATAAACAAAAAAAAAATATTAGGGAGCTATTCTTTTAAAGGAGAATATGTAATTGATACGCTAATCATTAAAAATCATATTTTTATACATAAGATTTATGATAAAAATTTGCAACTAAAATACGAAGAGGAAGGTCAGTGGACTTTAGAAAACAATAGAATTACACTATTGAAATTTTATAATAATGAGGATAATGAATTAGAAGAGCCATTATCAAATGAGGATGCTAAAAAGTTTTTGATGATTACTTCTTTTCCTGTCTATGAACAAAAAGATGATATTATTATGGAAGTAAATGCTGATGAAAATATTTTTTACAAGAAAATTTTCAAAAAATAACATCCCCCGCTGGCACGAGCGTCTCGCTCGTGCCTACAAATAAATTAAAACCTCTGCAACAGCGGAGGTTTTGATTTATTTTGTCTTAAGTCTATTGATGTATATAATGATCATCAAAAGTTAATAAACAATTGTCTTTGTAAATTATATAAAATGAACAGGTTATGTTTTTGTATGCAAAAAATCTGTATATTGGATCTACCAAATTAAAGCGTAATCCGAAAAGCATATAGAGTAGGAGAAAAATCAAAAACGTTACTATGAAAAATCTAAGAAAACTTTCAAAAAGAGAATTAAAAACAGTTCAGGGAGGTATTCCAATGTGTCTTGCAGGATACTTCTGGTGCTCATTTGAAAAAAAATGTATCCCTGTAGGATCACCTTGCGGACTTATCGATTAATTTAATTCATGAAAATAATGTAAACAGGCTGTCTTAGAAATGGGATAGCCTATTTTATGTCTTCTTCATTAATCTACTTGAACTACTTTTGTATACTTTTGTTTTAAGGCAGAACTATAAGTGAAAAAATGTTATTTTGTAGTCCTAATTATAGAACTTTTGTGCGATCAAGAATAAATTATATACTAGCTGTTAGTATCATTATTTTAAATATACTGACACTGTTAACCAATATATACATTATTAAAAAAGGATTTTCTCCGTTTCAAGGAGGATTAAATTTTTCTATCCTGCTAATGATTTCAAATATTTTTATCATTCCCGCAGTTGCAACATTTTTTTTTAACTTAAGTGACAAATTCATAATGTTATTATTGAATATATTGGGAATAGGTATAACTGTTTTAGGAACTTTTCTGGCTTTTATAATGATAACAATTCAATGCTAGAGTTGGAATAAGGTTGAATATGATATGCAGTTTATCAATCGACTTAGGAATCAGTAGCGTTAAGAAAATTTGAATGTAATCCGTTAAAAAATTTCCACTGTCTGAGCATGCGACTTATTCAGAACCGAAGCAGAATCAAATGATCCATGGGAGTTTGGAAATTTTAGGAGTAGATTTAAATTTTTAGCGGATGATTCCAGTCTTGAATTTTTGTATACTTTTGTTTCAAGACAAAAGTATAAATGAAAATTATATTAAATATTTTACAAATTATTTGTTTTACTTCTTTTTTAATCTGTGTCTTTTATTTATTAATGGTATTAGCCAGCAGTCATAACATTTCTCTTCACATATACTTTAAGATCATAATTGCAATTTTAATTTCTATGGTTTTATATTTTTGTCTGAGATATATTAAAAAGAAAAGATTCAGCAACTAATTATTCTTTTTCATTAAAGTTTAACGTATTATTTTATAGTATTAAAAAGTAGTATGTTACTTATTAATGTCTGACTTAGGAATCAGTAGCGTTAAGAAATTTTGAATGTAATCCGTTAAAAAATTTCTACTGTCTGAGCATGGGACTTATTCAGAACCGAAGCAGAACCAGATGATCCATGCGAGTTTGGAAATCTTAGGAGTACATTTAAATTTTTAGTGGATGATTCCCGTCTTGAACTTTTGTATACTTTTGCTTCAAGGTAAAAGTATAAATGAAATCTTTATCTGATTCGCAATAGGGTTGAAAAATCATAAAAGCAGGATTTTTATCTCTCACCGAAAAACCGTATTTTTGTACATCTAAAAAGTAAAAGAACGAATGAATTCCTACAAAAATCCATTGGAAGAGCGCTACTCCAGTGAAGAAATGTTATTTAACTTCTCACATAATAACAAATTCCAGAATTGGAGAAAGCTTTGGATAGCTCTTGCTGAAATCGAAAAAGACCTTGGACTTGAAATTACAGACGAGCAGATTGCTGAGTTAAAAGCTAATGCTGAAAACATCGATTATGAGAAAGCAGCAGAGTATGAGAAAAAATTCCGTCATGATGTAATGGCTCATGTTCACGCTTACGGTGATGTGGCGCCTTCAGCAAAAGGAATTATTCACCTGGGAGCTACTTCGGCTTTTGTAGGAGACAATACAGACTTAATTCAGATTCGTGACGGACTTTTAATCTTAAAGAAAAAGTTGGTTAACGTAATGAAAAACTTAGCAGATTTTGCTATTCAGTATAAAGACCTTCCGACTTTAGGATTCACACACTTCCAGCCAGCTCAGTTGACAACAGTTGGAAAAAGAGCTACACTTTGGTTACAGAGTTTGGTTCTTGACATCGAAGAATTGGATTTCTTCCTTGAAACACTTCGTTTCAGAGGAGTAAAAGGAACTACAGGAACGGCTGCAAGTTTCCTTGAACTTTTCAACGGAGATTATTCTAAAGTAAAACACTTAGATAAAGAACTTTCAAAAAAATTCGGTTTCGATAAAGTTTTCGGAGTTTCCGGACAGACTTACGACAGAAAAATTGACGCGAAAGTAGTTGCTTTATTAGGAAATATCGCACAATCAGCACACAAATTCACAAACGATTTACGTTTACTTCAAAACCTTAAGGAAATTGAAGAACCATTCGAGAAAAACCAGATCGGTTCATCTGCAATGGCTTACAAACGTAACCCGATGAGAAGCGAAAGAATCGGAGCATTGGCAAAATATGTAATGTCTCTGACAACAAGTTCTGCAATGGTAGCTTCTACACAATGGTTTGAAAGAACATTGGACGACTCTGCGAACAAGAGATTAACCATTCCTCAGGCATTCTTAGCTGTTGATGCTATTCTATTGATCTGGAACAACATTCTAAACGGAATCGTTGTATATCCAAACAGAATCAACAAACATATTATGGAAGAACTTCCTTTCATGGCGACAGAATACATTATCATGGAAGAAGTAAAAGCTGGTGGTGACCGTCAGGAAATCCACGAAGTGATCAGAGTTCATTCTATGGAAGCTTCCAAGAAAGTGAAAGAAGAAGGAAAAGAAAATGACCTTATTGAGAGAATCTTAAACGATGATTCTTTAAAACTGGATAAATCAAAACTGAAAGAAGTTTTAGATCCTAAAAACTTTATTGGTTTCGCACCGATTCAGACGGAGGAATTCATCAAAAATGAAGTACAGCCGATTATAGATCAAAATAAAGACTTAATAGGATTGGAAGCTGATCTTAAAGTATAAAACAATATGCAGTCTTTTCGGCTGCATATTTTATTTCCAACCCCGATCAATATGAAAAAACTACTGGTAACCATTTTATTGACACCCATCATTTCTTTTTCTCAGAGTAAAGAGGATTTACATTATTTCAAATCCAAAGATTCTTTAGTAGGAGTAAAAGATAAGGCCGGAAAAATAATTGTTCCGGCACAGTTCAAAGTCTTTTCATTTCTTAAAGATGGAGATCCTGTAGAAGGAGAAACCATTCTTTTTGACGGAAGTAAAGAAGGTGAAAAACCGGAGAAAAATTCATGGGGTTATGTGTATGATAGAAATGGGAAATTCCTGTATCAGCCTTTCCTTTTTGACAATGGAGCAGATTATTTCTCTGAAGGACTGAGAAGATTGGTTAAAAATGGTAAAGTAGGATTTGCAGACCGTAACGGTAAGATCGTTATTGAAGCTGAGCATGATTTTGTATCACCCTTTAATTACGGATACGCTGCATTTTGTGACGGCTGTGATTGGGAAAAAACAAATGACGAGCACAGATCCATTGTAGGTGGAAAATGGGGAATGATGAATGTTAAAGGACAAGTCGTTCAGCCATTAGCAAAACAAACAGATCAGGATGTTGAAATAGATGGGAAATATTATCCGAATCCATTTCAATACAATGAAAAAGAAAAAAGTATTCTTCAGTTCTTTCAAAAGCAGAAGAAAAAGCTTTCAGATCTTTATTATGTAAACTTTTACAATAAACTGTCTGAAAATGAAAAGAATCTGTTTTTTGAAATCATAGAAAGGCCAAAAGAAAATTTTCCCTATTATCAGGTGAATACTTATAATGATAGGAAAAAAGATTTAGATATGCTTTACCGCTTCAAGTTTCTGGTTTCAGAAGATGGCAAAACATTTTATGCCATTGAGGACTTTAATGAAAAGAAAGTTCCTTTCGAAAACTGGTTGAAAGAAGAAATAAAAAATGCAGAGGATTTTCAGAAAGAACATAAGGATAATCCTAACAAATTCATAAACAAATAGCATAATTTACTCAGCAGATGAAAAAACATATACTAGTATTCATTTTGGCTTTGGGATTTGTGAAAAATTATGCGCAAACAGATAAAGCAGTTTACTCAGTCATAGATGCAGCTGCTCAGAAAGTTGCAGAAGAATCAAAAGCATATTCTGTTTCTGTAGGGATTATAAAAGATGGAAAAATCTATACCAGACACTTTGGGGAAATAGACAAAGGAAAAGGAAATAAAGCAGATGATAATACATATTTTGCTATAGCTTCCATTACCAAGCTTTTTACAGGCCAGTTATTGGCGCAGGCAGTTATGGAAGGGAAAATAAGCCTTGATGATGATGTACGTAAATATCTGAAAGAACCTTATCCAAACTTAGAATATAATGGTGTTCCCATAAAAGTTAGGAATTTAATTTCTTATGAAACCGCTTTACCCAGAAATCTTCCTATTGATGATGAGCTGAGAAAAAACATGACAGATGAAACAGCTTTTCTATACGAGAAGCTTAATGATGGATATACAAAAGAAGACTTTAAAAAAGATCTGGGAACGGTTAAATTAAACATGGAGCCAGGTAAAGAATATAAATACAGTAATTTAAGCCTTGAATTAACTGGTCTCATGTTGGAAAATATTTACGGAAAGAGCTATGAAACCATTTTAAAAGAAAATATTTTTTCAAAAACCGGGATGAACCATACCAAACTGGAACTTGGCAAAAATGAAGCTCAGGCCAATGGATATCATGAAAATTATCGTCTGATGCCCGTTTCACATAGCCTTCTGTGGGGATCAGGTGGCTCGAAAACTGAATCTACGATGGGAGATATGATGAAGTTTTTAAAAGAAGAGCTCGATTCACAAAACAAAATCGTACAGGAATCTCAAAGAAATATTGAAAATAGCAAAGAAGCCTGGTATGGATATTTTTGGGACAGATATTGGATAACAGAACATGGTAAAAGAGGTTTTAAGCACGGTGGATCTTATGGGATAAATAGCCTGTTTACAGTGTTTCCTGAATTAAATATTGGAGTCTGCATCATTGTAAACATCAATGGACCTGAAACATTTTCCTCGCTTTATAATGGTACGACAAGCTTAGTAGCTGATCTTGTTTCCACTTCAGATAAAAAACAGATGTATGGATATTCCATAAAGAAAGATAAAATCGTTTTTTCTTACATACATCCGAAAAATATGAATGGAAACCTTATCAATAACATCAATGTAGCAGGAAGTTTCAATAACTGGGATGCTGAAAATAAAGAATATCAAATGATAAAAAGGGATAAAAACCTCTATGAATTGGAGATTCCTGTCTCTCGATTTGAAAAAGGAAAGCCCTATTCTTTTAAATTTGTATTGAATAAAGAAGAATGGATTGGAGCTTCAAAAAACGCATCTAATAATGATGGTACCAAAGATAATAATCTGACATTGGTATTATAAGAAAAAGATAGAAGAAAAAGAAAGTAAAAGAGTAAATTTGTACTCAATAATAGAGGGTGGATGATAAACTATCAGTACGGAAATCAACAATCTGATAGGGATGCTCTTAACTCAGAAAAAGTAAAAGAAAAATAAATCTAATATTAAAAATCTGATATTTAATTTTTAAATGATGTTACAAAATCAGAACCATCAACAATTAATTACCGATCTGAAAGAACTGGTTGATAAGACTAAGTATCAGGTTGCGGCTCAGGTAAACTCAGCAATGGTGGTTTTGTACTGGAAAATCGGACAAAGAATAAATGAAGATATTTTAGGGAATAAAAGAGCGGAGTATGGTAAAGAGATCATTTTTCAAATTTCTCAGCAGCTTATTTTAGAATTTGGAAATTCATTTTCTGAAAAAAACATCAGAAAAATGATACAGTTTGCCTCTGTTTTTGATGATTTTGAAATTGTCGCATCAGCGATGCGACAATTATCATGGACCCATTTTTTACTCCTTATTCCTATTTCTGAAGATACTAAGCGAAACTTTTATCTTGAAGTCTGTAAGATTGAAAACTGGAGTGTGAGAGTTCTAAGAGACAAGATTAATTCTTTGCTTTTTGAGCGAACAGCCATCAGTAAAAAACCTGAAGAGATAATAGATAGAGAACTTAAAAATTGGTCTGAAAATAATATCCTTAATCCTGATTTGGTTTTTAAAGACCCTTATTTTCTTGATTTTTTAGAATTGAAAGATACCTTTTCTGAAAAAGATTTAGAAGAAGCCATTATTGTAGAACTTCAAAAATTCATTTCTGAGTTAGGAACTGATTTCGCTTTTCTTTCAAGACAAAAAAGAATCACAATAGATAACAGAGATTACTATCTGGATTTACTTTTCTATCATAGAAAACTAAAATCTTTAGTGGTTATCGAACTGAAATTAGGTGAATTTGAAGCCAGCCATAAAGGTCAGATGGAACTTTATCTTTCCTATCTTAATAAATATGAAAAAGTAGAAGGTGAAAATCCACCTATTGGTTTAATTCTTTGTTCAGGAAAAAATTCCGAACATATTGAACTTATGAATCTGGGAGGGGATAATATAAAAGTTGCAGAATATTTACTTATCTTACCTTCTGAAAAAGTTTTGCTTGAAAAATTGCATCGTTCAATAGAGATAGCAAGAAATAAATTTGAAAATAAAAAATAAATCTAATATTAAAAATCTGACATCTAATGTCTAATAACAAAAGAATTTTCGTAGAAAAAAGAGGAATTTTCGATGTTGAAAGTCCAAAAATTTTTGATGAAGTAAAAGCGGTGGTTCCGGCAGTTCAAAGTGTGAAAGTATACAACGTGTACGATATTTTCAATCTGAACGACGGAGAATTTGAAAAAGTAGTGAACAACACTTTCGTAGACCCTGTTACTGATATTTTGCATACAGAAAACCCTGCAAAAGCTATTCATTTCGGAATGGAATTTTTGCCAGGTCAGTATGATCAGAGAGCAGATTCTGCACAGCAGTGTATTGCATTGCTTACAGAAAATGAAAAATCAAAAGTAAGAAGTGGAAAACTGATCGAATTTGAAGGAGTTTCTGAAGCAGATTTGGTGAAAATCAAAGACCTTCTGATCAACAAAGTAGAATCTCAGGAGAAAGACTTGTCAATTCTGGATATTCCTGCAGATGAAACGCCATCAAAAGTGATTATCCACGAAAACTTTATCAATTTCAATGATGCAGAACTTGAAAACTTCTACAATAATCATGGTTTTGCTTTAGGATTGGATGACCTGAAATTCATTCAGGAATACTTCAAAACTGAAGAGAGAAATCCTACGGAAACAGAATTAAAAGTATTAGACACATACTGGAGTGACCACTGTCGTCACACGACTTTTGAAACGGAATTGTCAGACATTCAGTTTGAAGGTCAGTTCAAACACACATTGGAAACTATTTTCAATGATTATATCGAAAAAAGAAAATTCTTAGGCCGTGAGCTGAAGCCAATTTCCCTAATGGATCTCGCAACAGTATGCGGTAAATATTTCCATAAAACAGGTAACCTGGATAATCTTGTTATTTCAGACGAGATAAATGCGTGTACGATCCAGATCGAAGCAGAATATGATGGTAAAAAAGAACCCTGGTATTTATTATTCAAAAACGAAACACACAATCACCCTACAGAAATTGAGCCGTTTGGTGGTGCATCAACTTGTTTAGGAGGTGCGATCAGAGACCCGTTATCCGGAAGATCTTTTGTATTCCAGGCGATGAGATTAACAGGTGCTGCAGATGTTTTGGAATCAGTTGATAAAACATTACCAGGAAAATTACCTCAGAAAACCATTACAAAACAGGCTGCCAACGGATATTCATCTTATGGTAACCAGATTGGTCTTGCGACTACAATGGTTTCCGAAATCTATGACGAAGGATACAAAGCCAAGAGAATGGAAGTAGGTTTCGTTACCGGAGCTGTTCCAGTAGATTGGGTAAGACGTGAGAAGCCTGAAAATGGTGACTCCATCATTATTTTAGGAGGTGCAACAGGTCGTGACGGAGTAGGTGGAGCAAGCGGAAGTTCAAAAGAACAGGACGAGACTTCTATCCATACCATGAGTTCCGAAGTTCAGAAAGGAAATGCTGTAGAAGAACGTAAAATTCAAAGATTATTCAGAAATCCTGAAGTAACGAAGCTGATCAAAAAATCAAATGACTTCGGAGCAGGAGGTGTTTCTGTGGCAATTGGTGAAATTGCAGACTCTTTAGAAGTAAACCTTGATGTATTACCATTAAAATATGAAGGATTAAACGGAACCGAACTGGCGATTTCTGAATCTCAGGAAAGAATGGCTGTGGTTGTAGATCCTCAGGATAAAGAAAAATTCATTAAATTCTGTGAAGCTGAAAACATTGTTGCTGTAGAAGTAGCAAAAGTGACAGATTCAGGAAGAATGCAGATGTTCTGGAAGGGAGATAAAATTGTAGACCTTTCAAGAGCTTTCTTAGATACCAATGGATGTTCAAAATCTCAGGAAGTGAAAATCACTCACCTTGAAGAAGTAAAAGAAGAAACCAAAGCTTTCACGGCAGAAAACTTCCTGAACATCTTAAAAGACAAAAACGTAGCTTCCCAGAAAGGGTTGCTTGAAATGTTTGACTCTTCAATTGGAGCCACAACAGTAGCAATGCCTTTAGGTGGAAAATATCAGCAGACTCTGATGGAAGGAAGTGTGCAGGCACTCCCTATTTTAGGAGCAAAAGATATTAAAACAGTTTCTTTGGCAAGCTGGGGATTTGATGCTGAAATTTCAAAACAAAACTCATTACTTGGAGCATCTTATGCTGTAGTAGAAAGTGTTGCGAAAATTGCAGCGATGGGTGGTGATTACAAAAACATCAGGCTAAGCTTCCAGGAATACTTTGAAAAACTAGGTCAAAACCCTGAAAAATGGGGTAAACCTTTAGCTTCACTTTTAGGAGCTTATGATGCACAGATCAATTTAGGTCTTGCTGCTATCGGAGGAAAAGACTCCATGAGTGGAACTTACCAGGACCTGAATGTTCCGCCAACCTTGATTTCTTTTGCATGTGCCAATGGGGATAAAGAAAATATCATCTCTCCTGAACTGAAAAGCGCAGGAAACAAACTGTATTTCTTTAATCATATTGCTCAGGAAAGCGGACTTCCAAACTATGATGCCTTAAAAGAAGTTTTTGAATTCATTTTCGAAAATATCAAAGCAGGAAAAATCGTTTCTGTGAAAACAGTGAAAGAAGGAGGTCTTGCCGTAGCTTTAGCAAAAATGAGCTTTGGAAACAGATTAGGAGCTGATATCAATGCTGATGAAAATGTTTTATTGGCTAAAAATATCGGAAGCCTAGTTATTGAAGCGAAAGAAGAATTAAGCTCAGCAGCTCTTCAGCTTATCGGAGAAGTAAAAGATTCAGGTATTGTAAAGATCAACGGTCTTGAATCCAATATCGTAGACCTTGTATCCGCTAATACAAATACATTCGAAAACCTTTTCCCGACAGTAGAAAAAGAAAAGATTACGGTTGAAATTGATGAAAAATCAAATTCAATCCACCCAAGAAATATCATCATTAAAAAACACGGAATTGCTCAGCCAAAAGTATTCGCTCCGGTATTCCCGGGAACCAACTGTGAGTATGACACGCTGAATGCATTCCAGAAAGAAGGTGCTGTAGTGAGCAGCTTGCCTTTGATCAATATCAATCACCAATTATTGGAGGAAAGTATTGATGCTTGGGTTGAAGAGATCAGAACCTCTCAGATTCTGGCATTCTCAGGAGGTTTCTCTGCTGGTGATGAGCCGGACGGTTCTGCAAAATTCATTGTTAACGTTCTGAAAAACGAGAAAATGAAAAATGTAGTTCATGAATTATTAGACAGAGATGGTATGATCATCGGTATCTGTAACGGATTCCAGGCTCTTGTGAAATCTGGATTGCTGCCTTACGGAAGAATCAAAGATTTGGATGAAAACTCTCCAACGTTAGCTCACAACGCGATCAGAAGACACATCTCTCAGATGGTTACTGTAAAAGTAGTGAATGACGAAAGCCCATGGTTAAAAGGAATGAAAGATCAGACTTTCACTATTCCGATTTCCCACGGAGAAGGACGTTTCATGGCTTCAGAAGAAGAAATCAAAAAGTTGTATGAAAACGGACAAATTGCTACCCAATACATAGATTTTGATGGAAACATCGCTCACGGGATGCCGTTTAACCCGAATAACTCATTATTCGGAATTGAAGGAGTTACCAGCCCATGTGGAAAGATCTACGGAAGAATGGGACACCCGGAACGATTTGCTGAAGGTCTCATGAAAAATATACCAACCGCGAATTATCACAACATATTCAAAAACGGTGTTGAATACTTCAAATAACAATACAAGAAAAATGATCGTCATCCATGGCGGTCATTTTTCGTCTTTAGCCGGTTTCTACGATGAAGCTTCCCATGTGCTGATGAAAGATGCAGATTGGAAAGTCGGAACGCTTGATGGCTTTGATGATATTCTCTACGGAGGCTTCGGAGTAATAGAAGGCAAAGAAGAAATTGAAATTATCTGGAAAGAATCAGAGAAATCAGAAAAAGACCTTGGTTTTGATGCCACTTGTGAATTCTACAACAATAAAATCAAACAGGGAAAACCATTCAACATAGAATTGATTCAGCAGAAATTAGATGATTTGACCGAAGGAAAAGGGCAGACTCTTTTTGAAATCCTGGTAGAAATTATACAGTCACATAGTAATATTGCATTGAAGCTGGAATGATAAGTAATGAGCAATGAGTAATTAGAATCTTAAACCATTAAGAATAATAAAGATCTTAAGGAAAGTTAAGATTCATCAATGATGAATGAAGCAGGCTACTTAATAATAGCTTTAGCTGTTGCCTTAATTATTCTTCACCCCTTCAAAAATCTTAATGGTTCAAAAAAGTTTATTCAACTAGGGCACAAATTGGTCTATTGCTGAGTGAAACGCCTTTGCGAACGAAAACATAAGAATTAAATATAAATACTTAGCACCTTTTGCGTTAAAAACTACGCAAGTTGAAAGATATTAATAATTTTTCTCACTATTTTTACTTTAACAAAAAGGAAACAATAAGAATTGAATGAAGAAAATTATTTACGGGCTGTTCTTCGGTGACAGCATTACTTACGGAGAATATGACGGTGTTTTTGGTGGCTGGGTAGATATTCTGAAAAGATATGCCTTGCAGCAATTCCACGAAGGAAATGGTGATGAACTGATTTTATTCAATTTAGGAATCGGAGGAGAAACTACAGAAGGATTACTGAAAAGAATTCCCCACGAACTCAGTGCCAGAAATTCAACTGATGGAAACCTTGTTTTTTTAAGTTACGGAGCCAACGACCTTGCGATAAAAGACGGGATACAGATTGTAGATCCGGAAAAATTTAAAAACAATATGAGTATTGCCATCGCACACGCCAAAGAATTTTCCAAAGAAATTTATCTCGTAAGCATCCTTCCTTTCTCTCAAAAAATAGATGGAGCAGTAGTAAGCTCCGGGAAAAAAAGAATCAACCGGGATGTTGTTGTCTATAATCAGATCCTTAAAGATCTTGCAGCAGAACATTCACTGGAGTATATTGATTTTTATTCTGCTTTCAGTGAAGATAAAGAGATTTTACTATCTGCAGACGGAGTTCATCCTAATGAAAAAGGCTATGGAATGATGGCTGAAGTTGCTATACCAATTATTGAAAAATATTTATAATGCCAAATTTATTTTCTTACGGAACCTTACAGAAAGAGCAGGTTCAAATGGAAACCTTTGGAAGACTTTTACAAGGTGAAAAAGACATCTTATCAGGGTATAAATTAAAAATGCTTGAAATTACAGACCCTGAAGTACTGCGGAAAAGCGGTGAGAAATACCATCCCGTACTGGAATTTTCAGGAAATGATAATGATCAGATTGAAGGGGTTCTTTTTGAAGTAAAAGAAGCAGAAATCCTTCAGGCAGATGAATATGAAGTAGATGACTATAAAAGAATTGAAACCGTTTTTAAATCCGGGAAGAAAGGGTTTATTTATGTCGGAAAATAGTCATTGCGAGCAAAGCGAAGCAATATCACTAGTTCCTATAGAATTTCAACGGGATCTTTGTCATTCCGAGCAGAGCAAGGAATCTATACTATAATTGGTTTATAAAATATGTAGAGACTCCTACGGAGTGACAAAATTGGAATAGACTAAGCAAAAAGAGAATAGCCGCAGAAATTTAATTCAATAGGAACGTGCTTTAGTCCGTTTATCTAAAACGTCAACATTCAAATAGCTTTAGCTAAACTTAAAAAAAATATCCTATTCAATCATTTAAAAAAACTCCTGACATACCCTTGTCACAACCTGTCCTTACTTTTGTCGCAACAAAAAAATCAAGAAATGAATAACATGAAAGTAGAACCTTTTAAGGTCATCGGAATCTCAGTAAGAACAACCAATGAAAATGGGCAGGCAGCAAAAGATATTCCGGTCTTATGGGAAAAATTGATCAATGAGGATATTCTTAATGCAATTCCAAATAAGATAGACAATACCATTTATTCCATCTATACAGATTACGAAAAAGACCATACAAAGCCCTATACAACAGTTCTTGGATGTAAAGTGGAAAGCCTTGATAATATTCCTGAAGGAATGGTCAGTTATTCTTTTGATGGTGGAGACTATCTGAAATTTACTACAAAAGGAGATCTTTCAAAAGGGTTGGTTATCAATGAATGGTTGAAAATCTGGGAAATGGACCTCGGAAGAATATTTACTGCCGATTTTGAAATCTATGGGGAAAAAGCACAGAACCCTTCAGATGCCGAAGTCGATATCTTAATTGCCGTCAAATAAGAAAAAAGACTTCTTGCCTTCACAACTTATGAACTGAAGACGTGAAACTCCCCTCCGACGGAGGGGTGGCAAAAATCCAGAGGATTTTTGACGGGTGGTTTTAATCTACAAAAACAGCTGTTTTATTGTCTT
The DNA here is from genome assembly GCF_018362995.1 of Chryseobacterium indologenes. Classification (NCBI taxonomy): domain Bacteria; kingdom Pseudomonadati; phylum Bacteroidota; class Flavobacteriia; order Flavobacteriales; family Weeksellaceae; genus Chryseobacterium; species Chryseobacterium indologenes. The sequence goes on along the minus strand of NZ_CP074372.1, from coordinate 1,564,737 downwards.
TATAAATCTTAAAATATATTTTCCATACACCAAAACCCCAACAATCACCGATGCAATGGCCGTCAAAACAACAGCTCCTGCGGCAATATCTTTAATAAAGCCAATTCTTTTGTCGAAATCAGGTTGGATGATATCGCAGATCTTTTCAATAGCAGTATTGAAAATTTCAGCACTTAAAACAGTAACCGAAGCGATAAAAACCAATGCTGCATCTGTGTTGTTCAGTCTGAAATAAAAAATAAGGAAAAGATTTACAAAGAATGCCAGAAGCTCAATCTGGAAATTTCTTTCCGTCTTTATCATCATAAAAACACCCCGGAAAGCATTGAGAAAACTTTTATGAAGGGGAGGTTTTTGCATAATTCTGAACTTTTCACACAAAGATAGGCTTTGTATTTTGATTGTTGTGAATTATCTTTTTATATTCAAAATGTGGTACTATAGGAGAAAATGATCAATATTAATCCTCTTTTGCTTCCAATACTCATGTTTTAATGTATTTTGAAGAAAAAATGTGCAAATAGAAATCCGAATAAAGTGAATGTTTTGATGAAAATTATAAGATCAAAAGAAATTTAACCATAATATCAAGGCTCAAAACAAATTAAGGATATTTGTGAAAAACTCCTCCATATTATTCTTTTCTTTATTGTATCTATTTATTATATTTGTAGAAACTTATTTTATAAATCTATGAAATTTATTATTTCAAGTGGTGAACTGCAGAAGGCGTTGCAAACTGTAAGTGGCGTAATATCAAGCTCTCAATCGAGACCGATTTTAGAAAACTATCTTTTTGAATTAGACGGAAATAATGTTACCATTACAGCATCTGACGGCGAGACAACTCTTGTTACTTCTCTGGAAGTAAAGTCTGATGATACAGGTAAATTTGCTGTTCCTGCTAAAATTTTTCAGGATTTTATCAAGACCTACGGTGAACAGCCTCTGACATTTGTTGTAAAAGACAATGCCGAAGGTACAGGAAGCCAGCTTGAGATTTTAGATGAAAAAGATAATTTCGCAGTAGCATTAGACAATGCTGATGACTATCCTGAATTACCGGAATTTGACGCTTCACAAAGTGTTACAATGCCGGCTGGAGTTTTGTCTGAAGCTTTGACAAACACTCTATTCGCTACAAGTAATGATTCTCTTCGTCCGGTAATGACAGGAGTGCTTTTCCAGTTTGGAGAAAACGAAACCAATTTCGTATCTACAGACTCCCACAGATTGGTGGTGTATAAAAGAGCAGACCTTATGAATGCTGAGCCGATGGAGTTTATCATGCCTAAAAAACCTCTGAACATTTTCAAAAATATCCTGGCGAGTTCCAACGAAGACGTTACGATCGACTTCAATGAGAATATGGCCAAGTTTACTTTTGGTAAGCATATCTGGATCTGTAGACTGATTGATGGTAAATATCCAAACTATACAGCGGTAATTCCAAAGGAAAATCCAAATGTATTGACGATCAACAGAAACCTTTTATTAGGAGCGATCAAAAGAGCATCTATCATGTCTAACAAATCAACCAACCAGGTAAGATTCAAGCTTTCCGGTAATATTCTTCACCTTCATGCAGAAGATACTGAATATGCAAACAAAGCAGACATGCAGATTCCTTGTGACTATAACGGAGAAGATATCAATATCGGATTCAGTTCTAAATTCTTAACTGAAATGCTGACGATCTTAGGATCAGATGATATCACTATGAAAATGTCTCAACCTAACAGACCAGGGATCATTGAACCTCTTGATGGTCTTGAAGAAAATGAAAATATCTTAATGCTATCAATGCCGGTAATCGGATTATAACATTAACCATATAAATAAAAGAAAGCTGGAATTTTTCCAGCTTTTTTTGTAATCTTGCTGGAAGCGTAAAGAAAACTCAATGCAAACTGTTGAATGCCTTTAACTTTAAAAATCAAGTGTTTAAAAACTTTTGAGGCTTTTGTGGTTTTGTAAAGTTATGCAGCCTTATAGTAAGAAGATGCTAAAAGAATAAAACATTAATCATGAAAAAAATAACAATTCTCGGATCACTTATTTGCTCTCTATGGGCTTTTTCACAGAAGAGTGTAAAAATGTACTATGAGCATACAAAAGATATGATCACTTACTATGCTGATAATATTGAAATCTATCCAATTTCAATAACGTTCTCTGAACTGCCGGAAACAGAAAATCTGAAGAGTCCCGAAGCATTTAAAATGATCAGAGTACTGCCTCCGAAATCAATGAAAAACAAAATTGCTTATTTTGTTGTCAACGATAATAAAAAAGGGTGGAAAATCAAGAAAATGCCTGCTTACTATACATTGGCTGGAGATGCAACGATAAAGACCTATGATGCTGATTATACTTATGATCTTCCTTTTCAAAAAGGGAAATCTTTTAATGTTTATCAGGGTTACAATGGAATATTTTCTCACTAGAATGAAAACTCTTTAGATTTTGTAATGCCTGAAGGAACCGAAATTACAGCGGCAAGAGAAGGTAAAGTGATTGATGCAGTTCAGAATAATAATACAGGATGTCCTACATCAAGTTGTGCTAATCAGGCTAATTATATTTCAATTTTACATTCGGATGGAACCATTGCACAGTATTTTCACCTGAAACAAAATGGGGTTAAAGTTAACATAGGTGATGAGGTTAAAAAAGGTGATTTAATAGGATTGAGCGGCAATACAGGCTGGACAAATGGCCCGCATTTACATTTCCAATGTTTTCTTCCCGATCCTTCAAAGCCTAAACAAAAGAATACCCTCAAAACGCTTTTCAGAACCGGTAACGGAACTAAAACCGAATATTTGACAGAAAAGAAAACGTATTCAAAAGAATATTAAACAGCGTCAAACCGTGCCATTTGTGAATCATTAGAGTTTTTAATGTTTTAAAAGGGCTAATCATGAAAATAAAAATACAGTCTTACCGCACTTCCGGTTTTCCCTCAGAATTTACCACTGAAAACTACAGTGTGGTTCTATGGAATGGCTCCGGTATTTTCTCTGTGGATGATATTAATTATTCTTACAGGGGATACAATATTCTGTTTCTTTCCCCTTATCAAAAACTGAGACTGGCTTCGGAATCTGATGAAAATACTGATATGCTTTTATTTCATGGCGATTATTACTGTATAGAATATCACAAAGAAGAAGTAGCTTGTAACGGCCTTCTTTTCAATAATATTTACCTGAATCCGGGAGTTGAACTCTCAGAAGAAAACTATAACTATATTCTCGAACTTTTCAGTCACATCAAAAAAGAAGAATCCGAAAAGCATCAGTTTTCAGAATCTATTATCAAAACTTATATACAGCTTATCCTTGCCATTGGCAGTAAACAGAAAAGCAGTATTGAGAATAGTGTATTTTCTCACGATAAACTGCCCAATAAAAATGCTGCAGAATTTCAGAAACTGTTGGAGACCCATTTTAAAAATGAAAAAGAGCTGTCGTTTTACAGTGACAAACTGAGCATCACCAATAATACTTTAAGCAAAGCGGTAAAGAAAGAGTTTGCGAAAACACCCACTCAGCTTATTAATGAAAGAATCATTCTGGAATCTAAAAAATTGCTGCATTTAACTTATAGATCAGTAAAGGAAATTGCTTCAGAACTGGGATATGCCGATGAATTTTATTTCAGCAGGTATTTTAAAAAATCGGTAGGATGTTCCCCCAAAAAATACAGAGAACAGGTGGGAATCTCCGTGGTGGCGAAAATGTCCATGTAATGTCCTCAAATATCTATGTTGGCGCTATAGGCATGTGAATACCTTTGTTAAAAAAATAAATCACATGCAAGACAACAGACTTTACCACCGTTTATTACGATTGGATACCTGGTTTTTCAATTTTCTCAGAATTTCAATTTTTATCGTTATGGCCTGGATTGGAGGCTTGAAGGCGTTTCATTACGAAGCTGAAGGAATTGTACCCTTTGTCGCCAATAGCCCCTTCATGAGTTTTTTTTATAAAAAAGCAGGGAATAAAGTTCTTAATGAAGACAAGAAGCCTGTTGCAGAATATACCCTGTATAAAAATCCGGAAGGAAAGGTTATCCAGAAAAATATTGATTGGCATAAAGAAAATGGAACATACACATTTTCTTATGGTTTGGGGACAATGATCATAGTAATCGGAGCTTTGCTAATGTTGGGGATCTGGTTTCCTAAAATAGGAGCAGTAGGAGGGGCTTTAACGTTTTTAATGTCTTTGGTTATCCTTTTATTTTTAGGAACTACTCCAGAAGTATACGTGCCAAATCTGGGTGGAGATTATCCAACACCACAGTTTGGATTTCCCTATCTGTCCGGAGCAGGGCGTTTGGTTCTGAAAGATATTATCATGATGGCCGGCGGATTGGTATTATTTTCTGATAGCCTTAAGAAAGTTGTGAGACCATCTGATCAGTAGATTCCTCAATAAGAAGCAGAAGTATTAATGAAAATTAATTATCTTAAAATCGCTTCTAAATTTCTCTATTTCTCAAAAAAACACGACATTTGTAGCTCGAAAAATCACACTTGAATATGGTGTGGAATTTCAAATAAAAATTTCAAAATAGAGCAGATGAAACCGAAAGGCTCATTTGACGAATTAAATAAGTAGATAGATTAACAAATGAAAATATCAAACAACTGGCTGAAGGACTTTGTAAAAACGGAATCAAAAACTGAAAGAATCGGTGAATTCCTTACAGATATAGGTCTTGAGGTTGAAGGGATAGATAAATTTGAAAGTGTAAGAGGCAGTCTGGAAGGAATTGTTGTAGGTAAAGTATTAACCTGCGAAAAGCATCCGAATGCTGACAAACTGAAGAAGACAACAGTAGACGTAGGAAACGGAAAAATACTGAATATTGTTTGCGGAGCTCCTAACGTGGACGCAGGGCAGACTGTTCCTGTAGCCGTTGTCGGAACAAAAATCTATGACAAAACAGGAAACTTTTTTGAAATTAAAGAAGCCAAAATCAGAGGAGAGGTTTCTCAGGGAATGATCTGCGCAGAAGATGAATTAGGTCTTAGCGAAGATCACGGAGGAATCATGGTGCTGGATGAAACCAAATATGAAGTTGGGAAAAACTTTGCAGACTATTTTGAGCTTACTAATGATGAGGTTTTTGAAATCGGATTAACACCGAACAGAACTGATGCAATGTCTCACTATGGGGTTGCAAGAGATCTTCATGCTTATCTTTCTACCAACCAACTGAAGTCTCAATTTAATAAAGTAGCTTCCGAAGCTTTGAATAGTGAGGGAACTCATGATTTCAAACTTGAAATTGAAGATGCTGAACTGTGCCCAAGATATATCGGAGCGGTTATTGAAGACGTAAAAGTAGCAGAATCTCCATCCTGGTTAAAAGACAGATTAAAAGCGATCGGACTAAGCCCGATTAACAATATTGTAGATATTACCAACTATATTCTTCACGGATACGGACAGCCGCTTCACGCATTTGATGCAGATAAAATTGCAGATAAAAAAGTGAAAGTAGGGGTTGTAAAACCGGGAACGAAGTTTACCACTTTAGACGGAGTTGAAAGAACATTGAACGGTTCTGAAATCATGATCAAGGACGGTAAAGATAATCCAATGTGTATCGCCGGAGTATTCGGGGGTAAAAATTCCGGAGTATCAGAAACTACAAAAACGATATTCCTTGAAAGTGCTTATTTCAATCCAATTGCGATCAGAAAAGGAGCAAAAGCTCACAGCCTGAATACGGATGCTTCTTTCAGATTTGAAAGAGGAGTAGACCCGAATCTTACAAGAACGGCAATCACTCACGCTATTAAAATGATTCAGGAAATTGCTGAAGGGAAATTAGTAGGAGACCTGTTGGAAGAATATCCTAAGAAAATTGAAGACAGCTATGTGATCCTGAGATTTTCTAAAATTGAGCAGATTTTAGGAACAAAAATCCACAGAGAAAAAGTAAAGGAAATCTTAAAAGCATTGGAAATTCAGGTTTTAAATGAAATTCCAAATGGTTTTGAAATCTCTGTTCCTGCTTACAGAGCAGATGTAACAAGAGAAATTGATGTAATTGAAGAGATTCTAAGAATCTACGGATATAATAAAATTGATGCTCCACAGAAAATTTCGTTTACCCCTGTTAAGCTTAGTGCTAACGATCAGGATGAACTGGAAAACAGCTGGGCAAGAGCTTTACAGAGCATTGGCTTCAACGAAGTAATGAATAACTCATTGACTTCTGTAAAAGATGAAACTGATGCCGTAAAACTGTTGAATCCTTTAAGCGGAGATTTAGCATTTATGAGAAAGTCTTTATTGGAAGGACTTCTTCAGAATGCCGTATATAACATCAACAGAAAGAATCAGGATATTAAATTCTTCGAATTAGGAAAAATTTACCACAAAAAAGAAAAATACGAAGAAAGAAAACAATTGGCTTTGTTGGTTTCCGGAAGAGATGTTGCGGAAAACTGGCTTCAGCCTAAGTCTGCTGTAAGTTTCTATAATCTTAAAGCTTATGTAAAGGTTTTATTAGAAAGACTTTCTGTTGATTATAAAGAAGCAGCTCTGTCTGACGAAAGATTCTCTGATGCATTGGTATATGAAGTTGACGGTAAAGCGTTGGTAAGAATCGGAAAAGTATCTCCTGCTTTATTAAAAGATTTTGATATTGATCAGGATTGTTTCTATGCAGAAATTGAACTGGAATATGCTCAGGAACTACGTTCTAAAAACGAACTGAAATTCAAAGACATTCCGAAATTCAACAAGATCAGAAGAGACTTAGCTTTATTGATTGATAAAAATGTAAACTATCAGGATCTATATCAGACCGCTAAAAAGAATAAATCTCCATTTATTAAGAGTGTTAACTTATTCGATGTGTATGAAGGTAAAAATCTTCCTGAAGGTAAGAAGTCCTATGCAATGAGCTTCGAGCTGTTAAACGAAGAAAAAACACTGGAAGAAAAGGAAATCACAGAAGTAATGGATTCTCTGATCAAAGCTTTCCAGAAAGAATTCAACGCTGAGTTGAGATCTTAATACTTGAAAATATATTTCAATATAACAGAAACGGACTTTTTAAAGTCCGTTTTTTTGTTTTTAATCTTAAAAATATATCTGTATTAATAGGTTTCGGCTAAAGCCATCTGGATATTGATTTTTAAGTAAACGGGCTCCCTTCGACTAAGCTCAGGATTACATCCGTTCTATTGAATTTTATTCAGTGATGTTTTTCCTGCTTCAGTTTATCCACAATCTTTGTCACTCCGTAGGAGTCTCAGAACTCTTTATAAGCTAATTGTAATAGAGATTCCTTCGGAATGACAAAGACAGAAGTATCAATTATTTCATCGTAGATAAACTCTTTGTGCCCTAAAACTGCACCTTGTAAAGCATTTGCGTCTTTGCGATTTCCAACTCTTCATCATTAAAAATAAGCCTAAAATTATTCAAAATACAAGATGTTAAAGAATAATAAAATTCACCGCAGCCCGTTTAAATAATATAATTTCCGTAAATTTGGATTAATTCAAAAAGAAAAAAATGAAAAATCTTTTTTTAAGCATATGTACAGCTGCAGTATTGGCTTCATGTGGATCTATGACAAGCCCGTCTGCTTCTAAAGTAGGAAAAGCTCAGCCTGCTCTTGCCAACACAAAATGGACACTGGCTGAAACGGTAAAAGGAAAAGTTCCGACATTGAATATTGAAGGAGAGAAAATCACAGGAAATGCCGGATGTAATAACTATTTCGGAACGGCTAGCATAGATCCGTCTACAGGAGGATTTACAGCAGGACAAATGGGATCTACAAAAATGATGTGTAACAACATCGGAGTAGAGCAGAACTTTATGGATATGATGGGAAAAGCAAATAAATATGTGATTTCCGGAAATACTTTAGAATTGTATAAAGACAATCTTTTATTATTGAAATTCACTAAATCTGAATAAAAAAAACAAAAGGAACTCAATTGAGTTCCTTTTTTATGTTTTAGAGTGTTATTAATCTTCCTCTTCTTCGTCGTACTTAGCCAACTCTTCGTCGCACCATTTAAATGCTGCTTCTACTACTTTAGTAGCTTCGTCTGCCATAGTTTCTTCATCATCACCTTCAAGATCATCTAACCACTCAACTTCTTCTTCCTCAACGTTTAAGATAAATCTTGGGTATTCTGTATGAACTACAAATAGATCCTCTGGAAACTCCGAATTATCTGCTAATAAAAACTTTGGTAATTTCATTTTTTTAATGTTTTAACTTTCTCAAAGATAAATAAAATTATTGACTTTAAAATTACTTCAAAAACATTTTTGAAACTTTTTCAGCTTTTTTGCTTTCAGAATAATCATAGAATCCTTCCCCTGATTTTACACCAAGTTTCCCTGCTGTTACCATATTTACAAGCAATGGGTTAGGCGCATACTTTGGATTTTTGAAACCGTCAAACATTACATTCAGAATGGCAAGACATACATCAAGACCAATAAAGTCTGCCAGCTGAAGCGGGCCCATCGGATGTGCCATTCCCAATTTCATTACCGTATCAATTTCCTCTACACCAGCCACTCCGTTATAAAGCGTTTCGATAGACTCATTGATCATCGGCATCAAAATTCTGTTAGCCACAAAACCTGGATAATCATTCACTTCTACAGGAACTTTACCTAACGTTTTGCTCATTTCGTAAATTGCATCAAAAGTCTCTTTAGAAGTAGAATATCCTTTGATGATTTCTACAAGTTTCATGATTGGAACCGGATTCATGAAGTGCATTCCGATCACTTTATCAGCTCTTTTTGTAGCTGCAGCAATTTTTGTAATAGATATAGATGAGGTATTGGTGGCAAGGATACAGCCTTCAGGAGCCAGTTCATCCATTTGTCCAAAGATCTTCAGTTTAAGATCCATATTTTCTGTAGCAGCCTCTACAATAAGGTCTGCAGCACCTGCTGCATCATTCAGTGCTGTGAAAGTAGTGATATTGCCAAGCGTTTCAGCTTTTTGTTCCTCTGTAAGATTTCCTTTTGCAATGATTCTGTCAAGATTGGTAGTAATGGTTTTCAAACCTCTGTCCAGAGCTTCCTGAGATACATCTACAAGATTTACTTTAAAACCGCTTTGTGCGAAAGTATGTGCAATACCATTTCCCATGGTTCCCGCTCCGATAACGACAATGTTTTTGATCATTTTCCTTTATTTTTTATAGATAGTTAAATTTTTTACGTCACTAAGATCCGATTGAGAAACAACCGTTGCCGAGTCAAAGAAAACGGTTCCTGTACTTTGGTTTTTCTTGCTGTTGTTCTGATTAGAAACGGTAGCCGTTAATCCCCTTATAAGACGGCTTTTCTGATTTTTTGTAAGATAGTCAGTACCAACATATAATGTGAATTCACCTTCTCTGCCTCTTCCTTTTTGTTGCAGAATTTCCAGGCTTCTTACCCTGCTTTTATTCTTGAATTCCTTCAGAAAGCTGATAACGGGTTTGTCTGAAGGCGGGCCGCAGCATACACTTCCATAGCTGATCTCCAGATAATTCTGATTCTTTTGTGAGTAAAAGAATGTGAAAGCCAGCAGAGCCGTTGTTACTATTATTTTTTTCATGTTAAAAATCGCTTAAAAATAAGCTTAAAATTTTATTTATTAAAATATTCCCAAACCTCCTTGGAAATATCAGAAATCATCCTGCAGTTTACCGCATCTGTTTCCATTGAATTACTGACAAATACAGCTAATGCATAATGTTTTCCATTGGGTAAAGTAACGATGCCGATTTCATTTTCTGCCCCTGTTAAACCTGCCTTATTTTTTCCTGATGCTCCCGTTTTTCTGGCCACAGGAGTGTTTTTTGGAAGCTGCTCTACCATTTTGTTTAATCCTGTTGAAGTAGATAACATGACCTGCATCAGATAATCTGTTGACTTTTTGGATAATAATTTTCCGTCATAAAACTTTTTAAGGACGTCAACTGCAGATTGGGTAGTACTGTAATTTTCATACTGAACTTTCCAGTCTTTATGCATTGCCTCTTCATTATATTTGATCTGAAAACCCTTTACTCCTTTGGAATCCATGAATTTCTGAACAGGCTGAGTTCCTCCCAATAGGCTGAGAAGAATATCGCAGCCATTATTATCACTTTTAGCGACCGTATATTCAATAACTTCACTTAACGGAACTTCAACGTTCCCTGCCGGATATTGATCGCGTAGCGGGGACCATGTATTTTCAAGTAAATTTGATTTGTTGAGTGCAACTTTCTGATCCAATGAAAGCTTTCCCTGATCTACAGCATTCAGAATTGCAGCGGCAATATGAAATTTGAAGACACTTTGCATCGGAAGCTTTTTATCTGCGTTTTTATCATATTTAAAACTGTTCTCAAACCCTAGGACAGAAACACCAACAGTTGCTTTTTTGTTTTTAAGAATTGAGTTTATTTTTTGTTCCAATAAAGAAGTCTGGGCAAAAGTAAATGCCGAAATCAGAAGAAAAAAGAATGCTGTTTTTTTCATAATACCGAAATTAAAAAGCTCTCCTTTGAAGACCAAAAGAGAGCTGCAATTTAAGATAATTATTACTATTTTACTTCAAAATAATTCAGATTGACATCATCATTTTCAAAGAATATTCTGATGCTGTTTTCTCCTTTCTGAAGGCTTATATTTTTGACTGAAACTGTTTTCCAGTTCTCATTTCCTCCACTGGAAGCTAATGATACCGTCGCCAACACTTTTCCGGAAGCTGTTTCAATCCTTATTTTTGAATCAGTGGCTGATGCATACCGGATGTCAAACGTATAATTTTTGTCTCCTTTTGACTGAACAGTATACTGGAGCCATTCCCCGGATTCTGTTTTTCCTACATAATACTGATTGGTAATCTTATCATTGCACTTATAAATATCTACACCATCATTTCTCATCTGCTGTCCTGAGTTCCATTCTGATCTTTTTGCAGGATCACTTACCCATAGATTGATGAAATCTTTATCCAGATATGCAGAACCCATTCTTCCCAGATCATATTCCGAAGCAAATATCCTTCCCGGAACCTGATGATTTTTAAATGGCTTTGTTGAAGCATCCGTTGTCTGTCTGAACATTGCATCAATAACATCTTTTTTGATTTCCGTATTGCTCAGTTTATAGTTATCAGCAATCTGCATCAAAGCTTTTTTTGCATACTCTTTTGAAGGTTTTTCACCTCCGTTTTTCCAGTAATCCAATAACTTTTCATATTCAGGCGTGATCTTGACATTGGTGATTCCTGCAATATTATCAATCTTTTTCATCGGCCAGAATGCATACCCGATATTATGTTGATCCAAAAGCTGAATAAGCTCAGTAAACCAGACATTGGAATTTTCTCCTGTCTCACCAAGCCAGATCGGCATATTATTTTTTTTTCTCAGATCCAGTGCAAACTGAAGGGTTTGGTCATCATTGTAATTCCAGTATTTATGAAAGCTGAAAGCCATATTGTTGTCCCAGATAGCCGGCAGTCCGTTATAATTATTTCCCCAGCCGTTTCCTTCAATGAAAATAATATGCTTCTTATCAACCTCTCTGATAGCAGCAGTGATATCCTTCTGAAGTTTCCAAAGCGGAGCATTAGACATTTCATCGGTACCATTTGGGTTTTTGCCTGTGAAATTGATATTAGGCTCATTGATCAGGTCGTAGCCGCCAATCCATGGACTGTCTTTATATCGTTCGGCCAGTTTTTTCCAGAATGCTATAGTTTTTCTCTGATTCTCTTCATTGGTCCAAAGCGACGGTTTTGACTTGTCATTATCAGAAATATTGATATCATTTCCCTGCCCGCCCGGTGCAGCGTGAAGGTCAAGGATGAGATAAATTTTATTATCGGCACACCATTGAAGCAGGTCATCGGTCATTTTAAAACCTTCTTCCAGCCATGTATCTTTTCCTTTTACAGGTTCTTTTTCAATAGGAAGTGTGTAAAGATTGTAATGCATGGGAAGCCGTATCGAGTTGAATCTTGATTTCGCAAGAAAATCAATATCCTGTTTGGTGATTCCGTTTTTCAGATAAGCTTTGTAAAACTCATTCATGCCATCTTCACCAATTAACTCAGCAATTTTCTCCTTAATCTTATACTGAGGTCCTGCAAAATCAGCAGTTTTCAGCATATAACCTTCCTGAAGCATCCAGCCGCCAAGGCCAAGCCCTCTCAGTTGAATATTTTCTCCTTTATCATTAACGATTTTCTGTCCCGAAGTCTTCAATAATTGTGATGTCCCAAATTGAGACAATAAAAGTGCGGATAATAGAATAGCTCTTTTCATAGTAGTTTCAATGGTTTAAAATAGTAGGGAAATTAAAGATTATAATGAATGATGACAGGGTAAGATGATGCTCTATTCACATCATTTATTGCGTCAGATATCCATATATGTAAAACAAAATCTTTCAATACTTTATTGAATTGTTCTCCAAATATATTGTTTTTTTGTTTTGAAAAGGATTTTTAATTGACAAATCAGTAATTTTTAACGAAAATTTTTTATTTCATTAAATAAGTAAAGCCGGAATTAGCTAAATAAGTCTACAGCTTCATCAAATCGATGAAAGATCGATTTAACCTTTGCTTACTTAAAATAATACATAACTAAAAATGAAACTTTTGCATTTAAAATTAAGAATAACCTTAGAAATTAAAAATGCTACCTCATAATCATTCTTTTGATTGTAAGGTAGCACTTTTGTAGTACTGTCATAAAAACAGCATATTTTTATTTTTAGCTGATCAGTCTCATGATTTCCAAAGCAACTTTCAATGCTTCAGTTCCGTCTTCAAGAGAAACCTCTACATTTTTATCGTCTGTGATAGCATCTGCGAAAGAGTTCAGCTCATCCAAAATAGCATTGTTCGACTGAATATTAGGGTATTCAAACAGGATCTGATTCTTTTCCCCATCCGCATTTTCAATAATCATATCAAATGGAGTAGGGTTTTCAGGAGCATCTTTCATTCTGATCACTTCAGCCTTTTTCTCAAGGAAGTCTACAGAAATATAAGCATCTTTCTGGAAGAATCTGCTTTTTCTCATGGCTTTCATAGAAATTCTGGAAGTGGTAAGGTTAGCTACACAGCCGTTTTCAAATTCTATTCTTGCATTGGCAATATCCGGAGTTTTGCTTACTACACAAACACCGCTTGCATGGATATTTTTAACCTTAGATTTAGCCATACTCAATAGTATATCCAAATCATGGATCATAAGGTCCAATACTACAGAAACATCTGTCCCGCGGGGATTAAATTCTGCCAGCCTGTGGATTTCAATGAACATCGGATTGCTGATATATTCCTTAGTGGCAATAAAAGCCGGATTATATCTCTCAACGTGTCCTACCTGTGCTTTGATTCCTTTTTCCTGGCATAAACGTAAAATTTCTTCTGCCTGCTCAAGAGTCTGGGTTACCGGTTTTTCAATAAAGAAATGAAGGCCTTTTTCAATGGCTTTTAAAGCATAATCGTAATGATAAACTGTAGGAGTAACAATATCAAGCATGTCAATCTGCTCAAGCAATTCATCAAAGTTTTCAAAATATTTATATCCGAATTCGGCTTCTAATTTCTTTCCGTTTTCAACATCTTTATCATGGAAACCTACAAATTCATATCTATCTGATTGATTAAGAAGTTTTAAATGTATTTTCCCCAAGTGTCCGGCACCTACCAAACCTGCTTTTAACATAGCTGTATTAAATTTTTGTAAAGATAAGAAAGAAGTTACATTGTAGAAGCAGTTTTTGTGGATAATTCTTTCCTCCAATTTATGAAATCTAATTTCTAATTTCTTACTTTTGTCAAATGCAGGATTCGTTTGTACATAAAGGAAAAAGAAAGATTTTAGTAGATTACCTTCGGCACAGAATTGGAATTTCAGACGAAAATGTACTTTCGGCAATGAGTGAAGTTCCAAGACATCTTTTTATCGAAAGTATTTTTGAAGATTTTGCCTATGAAGACAGGGCATTCCCCATCTTAGCGCATCAGACTATCTCCCATCCTTCAACGGTAGCAGAACAGTCTGAGCTGCTGCAGGTAAAACCAGGTGAAAAAGTCCTGGAAATTGGTACCGGATGCGGATATCAGACGGCTGTCTTAATAGCAATGAAAGCTCATGTATATACGGTTGAAAGACAGAAAGACCTTTTTGATTTTTCCAAAAAGAAACTCAGAGAACTTCACCTGTTTCCAAAATTTCAGAGCTTTGGAGATGGCTTTGCCGGGCTTCCTACTTTTGCTCCTTTTGATAAAATTATAGTAACCTGTGGTGCTTCTACTTTACCAACAGAGCTTTTAAAACAATTAAACATCGGAGGAATTATGGTGATTCCGTTAGGACCTACTGATGAGCAGGTTTTATTCAGATTTACCAAAATAGGTCCTACAGAATTTGAAAAAGAGGAATTCGGAGCGTATAAATTTGTTCCGATGCTTGGAAATACCAATCAATAGTAACATATCTCTAAAGAGTGTATCATTCTGAATGAAATGAAATATAGTGAAGAATCTCATACAGTTTCGTCAATAAGATTCTTTCTCAGTCAGAACGGCAAAAGCCAGATAATTTGACTTTTAGAGAACCTCTTTTTATCAATAAGATTCATTTGGATTTAGCCAAAATTTAAAATATTTTTACTCCATTTCGGAATGAAAATTGATGGAATTAAAACCCTCAGTATAAAATCACCATCACAGAAAATAAATAGATTTTGAATCAAACATTCAGATGAAAAGAAATAATTTTTAATATTAAAGTTCAGGAACCTTACTTTTTGCGAGTGAGGTTTTTTATTTACAATCATTAATCCATAACAATGAAAGTCTTTATCAATAAAAGAATTCCCGAAACAGGAATGAAAATGCTGAAAGAAGCAGGACTGGAAATTACCATTCCGGAAAAAGAAAACCTTTCTTATGAAGAATGGCTGAATTACTGTAAAGATACCGATGCAATTTTAAGTATCGGGGCAGAATTTAAATATGACAAAAACTTCTTTGAAGCCTGCCCGAATGTGAAAGCCATTGCTTTGTATTCTGTAGGATTCGATCATGTAGATATCAAAGAAGCTACCCAAAGAAATATTCCGGTGGGTAATACTCCTGATGTTTTGAGCAGAGCGACTTCAGATGTTGCTTTTTTACTCATGCAGTCCGTGGCAAGAAGGGCGAGCTACAATTTCCGGAAAGTAAAAGACGGAAGCTGGGGTGCATTTGATCCTTTGCATGCTTTAGGGCAGGAGCTTTATGGGAAAACCTTGGGGATTTTCGGACTCGGGCGCATTGGTTATGAAATGGCTGAAAAATCAAGGAAGGCTTTTGGAATGAATATCATTTATCACAACCGTCATCATAACGAAGAAGCTGAACAGGAATTGGGAGCAACATATGTTTCTTTTGAAGAGCTGATCAAAAACTCAGATGTATTGAGTGTTCATGCCAATTTCACCCCTGATCAAAAAGAATTGTTCAATGAATCCATCTTTGAACAGATGAAACCTGATGCTATTTTCATCAATACTGCCAGAGGTGGATTTCACAATCAAAAAGATTTGTATCATGCATTGGTTGATCAGAAAATATGGGGAGCCGGTCTGGATGTTACCAACCCGGAACCTATGTCTCCAGACGATCCTATTCTAGAACTTTCAAGTGTTTGTATCCTGCCACATATTGGTTCTGCTACTATTGAAGCCAGGAACGGGATGGCAAGACTGGCAGCAGGAAATATCATCGCTTTTTCAAAAAATGAAAAAATGCCGAATTGTGCAAATCCTGATGTTTATTCTGCTCACTCATCATAACTTGGAATTATTTTTGTTCTGATTATATAAACCTAAAATCTTAAATATTATGGCACCAGAGAAAAATATTAATCAACAAAACAAGAGGTTAGAACAGATGGATTATAACCCAAACGAAGATATATTTAAGAGAGAAAAACACATTCCACTTGACGGAGATGGGAATCCTATCTTAGATGAGGACCTAGACGAAGATAAAATAGATAAAGGCTTAGATATCCCAGGAGCCGATGACGATGATGAAATGGAAGAAATAGGAGAAGAAGATGAAGAGAACAACTACTGGAGTCTCAGCGATAATGAAGACGACCATGAAGAGGAAAATGATGATGTTTTAACCTAAACTTTAACGATATATCAATCGACCTTACTGTATTTCAGTGAGGTTTTTTTATATTGAATAACCACTAATATTAGTAAGGGCAATTCCCCTCCCTCGGAGGGGTGGATTCAAAAAATCAAAGAATTTTTGAAGACGGGGTGGTTCCATAATGCAATACAATAAAATCCTCCAACTCCCTCATCACCACATTCAGATTATTCCTCACATCAAAATCACTTATTCTGAAAACTAACAGTCCTAAAGATTCCAGATACTCCTGTCTTATTCCATCATAAACTTCTTTCTCATCATGACTTGAACCATCTATTTCTATAATTAATCCCAAATTTTTTACATAAAAATCAACAATATAGTTTCCAATAATCCTTTGTCTGTCAAAATCAATCTTATGAAAATTTTTTGCCCGAACTTTCTTCCAGAATATTACTTCACCCATAATACGGGCTTTGCGTTTTTCTTTTAATAATACTTTTAAATGGGGATTGTAGGGCAGATTTTCAACGAAATTCCTATAGATCAGAATTCCGGTGATAGTGGTGAGAATTTCTTTCATGATTGTGTTTATTTTTAACCACCCCGTCTTTCAAAGTTAATAACTTTGAAATCCACCCATCAGGGAGGGGAATTGAGGTGTGTATATTCAAATATAGTATTAATATCAAATTGTGAAAGATCCGGATTCAATAATTTTGCTTAAACCTTAAACCTTAAACCTTAAACCTTAAACCTTAAACCTTAAACCCAAAGCCATTTTCATCCTTTCACTTGCCTATATTTCCTAATTTGAATATCTTTAAAACTTCAAACATTGTTTCAACATAGACCTTTAAATAGCAATATGACATTTCAAGAACAGATACAGCAGGGGATTCCTGATCAGCTGCCACAACCAAAACCATACGAGACCAATATCAATCATGCTCCGAAGCGTAAAGAAATTTTAGGAGAAGAAGAGAAAAAACTGGCATTGAAGAATGCATTACGTTATTTTGATCCTCAGTTTCACGCAGAACTGATTCCTGAATTTAAGCAGGAACTGGAAGATTACGGAAGGATTTATATGTACCGTTTCCGTCCGGATTACGAAATGAAAGCGAGACCTATTACAGATTATCCGGGACAGTCTGAGCAGGCGAAAGCTATTATGCTGATGATTCAGAATAATCTGGATTATGCAGTAGCACAGCATCCTCATGAATTGATTACTTATGGTGGAAACGGAGCCGTATTCTCCAACTGGGCACAGTATCTGCTGACAATGAAATATTTGTCGGAAATGAACAATGAACAGACATTGGTGATGTATTCAGGACATCCGATGGGATTGTTCCCGTCTCATAAAGATGCACCAAGAGTTGTTGTTACAAACGGAATGATGATTCCGAACTATTCAAAGCCGGATGATTGGGAAAAGTTCAATGCATTAGGTGTTACCCAATACGGACAGATGACGGCGGGAAGTTATATGTATATTGGCCCGCAGGGAATTGTTCACGGAACAACTATTACAGCATTAAATGCTTTCAGAAAAATAAAAAAAGAACCGAAAGGAGGACTTTTCGTGACTTCAGGATTAGGAGGAATGAGCGGAGCTCAGCCAAAAGCCGGTAATATTGCAGGCTGCGTTACTGTATGTGCAGAAGTAAATCCGAAGATTACAAAGATCCGTCACGATCAGAAGTGGGTAAATGAGATCTATGAAAACCTTGACGAACTGGTAAAAAGAGTAAGAGAAGCGCAGGCTAATAAAGAAACTGTTTCTTTAGCTTACCTTGGAAATGTTGTTGATGTCTGGGAGAAGTTCGATCAGGAAGACTTAAGGATTGATATCGGTTCAGATCAGACTTCGCTTCACAATCCCTGGGCTGGAGGTTACTATCCGGTAGGACAGACGTTTGAAGAATCTAATACAATGATGGCTGAAAATCCTGAGTTATTTAAAGAAAAAGTTCAGGAAACATTGAGAAGACATGCTGCAGCTATCAACAAACATACAGCAAAAGGAACCTATTTCTTTGATTATGGAAATGCCTTTTTATTGGAAGCTTCCAGAGCCGGAGCTGATGTGATGGCAGAAAATCCGACATTAGGAAGAGAATTCAAATATCCGAGTTATGTACAGGATATTATGGGACCTATGTGTTTTGATTACGGTTTCGGGCCATTCCGTTGGGTATGTTCCAGCGGAAATCCGGAAGATCTTCAGAAAACCGATGATATTGCGTGTGCTGTATTAGAAGAAATGGTGAAAAACTCTCCTGAAGAGATTCAGCAGCAGATGAAAGACAATATCCAATGGATCAAAGGAGCACAGGAAAATAAACTGGTGGTAGGTTCTCAGGCGAGAATCCTATATGCAGATGCAGAAGGAAGAATGAAAATTGCAGAAGCCTTCAATAAAGCCATTAAAAACGGAGAAATCGGGCCTGTGGTATTAGGAAGAGACCATCATGATGTTTCAGGAACAGATTCTCCTTACAGAGAGACTTCCAATATCTATGACGGATCAAGATTTACCGCAGATATGGCCATTCACAATGTGATTGGTGACAGTTTCCGTGGGGCTACCTGGGTTTCCATTCACAATGGTGGTGGAGTAGGCTGGGGCGAAGTGATCAACGGTGGTTTCGGAATGCTGTTGGACGGAAGCGATGATGCCGACAGAAGATTGAAGTCTATGCTTTTCTGGGACGTAAACAACGGAATCTCAAGAAGAAGCTGGGCAAGAAACGAAGGCGCTGTTTTCGCTATTAAAAGAGCGATGGAAGCAGAACCTAATCTGAAAGTAACTCTTCCGAACCTTGTAGACGAAAATTTACTGTAAAATATAATATTCAGCATTGGCAACAATCAACAAAAAACTGTTTTCACACCTGAACGTAGAGGATTGTGATCCTGTATGGGAGAAATTTGCTGAGGTTGAATTTTCAAAAAAAACTCTGTTTACGAACAATAAAGCCTATCTTTTAGAAGATGGGCTTGTTCGTAAATATTATATCAGCAGCACAACTGATATTGATACTGAAATCTGTGCAGAATTTTACTTTCCCGGAGATATTTTTACCGTTGACGAAAAAGAATCCGATGCTGTTTATGAATCTATTAACGACGGGCTGGCATGGGAAATCACCCTTGATGAGGTGAAAGATATGTTTGTTTTAAATCCACACTGCCGTTTCGTTCAGAATTATTATCTCAGCAGAAAGCTTAATGCTGCTATGAAAAGGGAAATGCTGCTGTTGAAAAATACACCTCAGGATTTGTATGAATACCTTCTGAAGAACAAACCTCATTACATCCAGAATATTCCTTTAAAATATCTTGCCTCTTACATTGGCATTACGCCTATCTCTTTAAGCAGAATCAGAAAGCGTATTCATTAGCATTGTTTTTTAACGCGATGTTCACAAAGATTTTAATTTTATTTTTATGTCCGCAAAGCCGCTGCTATCACTTAGCAATGGTTATATTCTTTGCTGAATGAAATGCCCTTGCGAGCGAAAAAATATTTTCATTATTAAATTCTTAGTGCCCCTAGCGTTTTAACTTCCACACAAGGGCATTAATTATCTTTTGTTTATTGACTGGCCCTCCCTAAGTCTCTTCCTTTGCTGAAAAAAAGAATATGGAAATACAAAAGCTAAACTGGGCAGGCATTCAGCTCACTTCACACAACAAAACCATCTTAATAGACGCTGTAGAAGATTACACTTATTATAAACCCGTTTTGGGAAATGCTGTAGAGAATCTTATAGAATTTTCAGACCATGTAAAGGCTGATTATATCCTGTTTACCCATATGCACCTTGACCATTTTGATAAAGGAGTCATCAGAAAATGTCTAAAGGAAGACGGAAAACTGTTAGTATATAAAGGGCTTGAAGCCGTGGTAAGAAAAATTGTAATTGACGCAGAGATCATTATTCTTGACCTGGATGAAACCTTTACAGAAAACAACATCACCTTCAAACCCGTATTTGCTATGGATGGATTGGGAGAAATACAGTCTTCCTGGATTGTGGATGACGGAGAAACAAAGATATTTCACGGTGGAGATACCATCTGGCACAACCAGTTCTGGAAGCTCGGAAAAGAAAATCCCAATATAGATTACGCATTTTTACCCGTAAACGGAGTAGTTGTTAATTTTGAAATCATCGGATTGGAATACAGCCCTGTTCCTGCTTCTCTCAGTCTGAAAGAAGCCTTTGCCGCAGCCCATCTTTTACATGCTAAAAAACTGGTGCCCATCCACTACGGATTGTTTGCTCATGAAAAATTTTACATCCCTCAGGTGTTTGATGATAATGATATGAAGCGTATTTCAGAGGAAGTAGGACAGGAGTATATGGTTTTGAAGGATGGAGCAGTGTTGTTAAAATCTTAAATGGTATTCGTAAGGACAACTGTCATTCTGAATGAAATGAAATGTAGTGAAGAATCTCAACATCAATAGAAACGGGCTTTAGTCCGTTTTTTAGGATTATTTCTGCATCTCATTGTCAATACACTCAATTGTCTCCACGATCTTTTGCCATAAGTAGAGTTTCCCGTGCCCTTTTTATCATTACACAGGAATGTATGCAGTGAGCTTTAGATTGATGAAAAAATAAGAGTTTAGATTCCTTCGGAATGACAACGTGAACGCGTAGGAAGACTATGTAGACATTTATTTGTTCAGATCTTAATAGAAGCTATCCGCTTAGATTATTCATACAGTCAGTCATTCCGCAGGAATCTATGCAAAAGCTTTTAGATTGATGGAAAAAATAAGAGTTTAGATTCCTACGGAATGACAAGGTGAACGCGTAGGAAGACTATGTAGACATTTATTTGTTCAGATCTTAATAGAAACTACCCGCTTAGACTATTCATACAGTCTGTCATTCCGCAGGAATCTATGCAGTAAAAGCTTTTAGATTGATTAAAAAAATAAGAGTTTAGATTCCTCCGGAATGACAAGGTGAACGCGTAGGAAGACTATGTAAACATTTATTTGTTCAGATATTAATAGAAACTACCCGCTTAGACTATTCATACAGTCTGTCATTCCGTAGGAATCTATGCAGTGAAAGCTTTTAGATTGATGAAAAAAATAAGAGTTTAGATTCCTCCGGAATGACAAGGTGAACGCTTAGGAAGACTATGTAAACATTTATTTGTTCAGATCTTAATAGAAGCTATCCGCTTAGATTATTCATACAGTCTGTTATTCCGCAGGAATCTAAACGGAATCAGGTGCTTTAAAAAAACATTGCATTTTTTATATAATTAATGAAAAAATTCCGGCGATCGAAGATCGCCGGAATTTATATTTATTTTAAAATAAAAGCTTATTATTTCACCGCTGCAATCGCTGCTTCATAATTCGGTTCGTGAGAAATATCCGCAACCTGCTCTTCGTAGATAATCTTTCCTGATGGATCTATTACCACTACAGCTCTGCTCAGAAGGCCTTTCATTGCAGAATCTACCAGTTCCACCCCATAGTTCCATCCAAAATCTGAACGGAAATCTGAAAGCATTACTACATTTTTGATTCCCTCAGCACCGCAGAATCTTTTCTGTGCAAACGGAAGATCTTTGGAAATGCAAAGTACCACCGTATTGGGAAGGTTTCCTGCCTCTTCATTGAAATGGTGTACAGAAGCTGAGCATACACCTGTATCTACACTAGGAAAGATATTTAAGATCACATTCTTCCCTCTGTAAGATTCCAGCGTCTGATCATTCATATTCACATCTGTAAGGGTAAATTTTGGGGCTGGCTTATTCAGCGCCGGTAATTTTGCATAGGTATGTACTTCTTTTCCTCCCATCAGAACCGTATTGGTTGCTTTAGATTTTTGTGCAAAGCCCATTGCGGAAAAGAATAATAGTGTACTGAAAACTAATTTTGAAAACATGCAATTTATTTTTAGGCTAAATTATTCTTTTTTCAGGAGCTGAGATTAATTTTAATTCAAATAGATCAAATCTATTGTCAGATTGTTTTTTTCAAAACATTTTACTTCTACCTTTATATTATTAAACGAGGCCGTCTCAAGAGTCAAATAGTTTGGCTTTTGTCATTCTGACGAAGGAAGAATCTTATTGATGTCTGGATATCAGAACTACATTCGCAGACCTTTAGTCTGTGTTCAGAATGACACTTTTGAGATAGTCTCAGTCTTATCACATAAAAAAATAGAAAGATTTATGAGTTCAGAAAACACTGCATCATTCCATCACATTTTTAAGAGTGAAAATGAAATTCCGGAAGAATATAAAGTTCCGGTCATCCACCAGAGAACTTATCTCCTGAACGGCGAACTGGTAGAGTGGGACGGAGATGTTACCGAAATCTATTCCCCGGTGTGCATTCCTACAGAAAACGGGTTAGAAAGAAAACTGTTGGGAAGTATCCCGAATATTGGCCCGAAGGAAGCTATGGATGTCCTTGAAGCTTGTGTAAAAGCCTATGACAATGGTCTTGGTGAATGGCCTACCATGTCTGTGGAAGGACGTATCAAATGCATGCAGAAATTCGTCTACCTGATGATCCAGCAAAGAGATCTGATCATTAAATTACTGATGTGGGAAATTGGAAAAACGCTTGCAGACTCCACCAAAGAATTTGACCGTACCGTAGATTATATCAACCAGACCATTGATGCTCTGAAAGATCTGGACAGAGAATCTTCCCGTTTTCAACAGGCAGAAGGAACCATTGCGCAGATCAGAAGAGCTCCGCTGGGAGTGGTTTTAAGTATGGGACCATTCAACTATCCTCTGAATGAGATTTTTACCACCCTGATTCCCGCTTTGATTATGGGAAATACTATCCTGTTTAAACTTCCGAAACATGGGGTACTGGCTCATTATCCTTTATTAAACGCTTTTAAAGAAGCATTCCCGAAAGGAACTGTGAATACATTATACGGAAAAGGATCAGAAATCATCACTCCAATCATGGAAAGCGGAAAAGTGAATGTTCTGGCCTTCATCGGTTCCAGTAAAGTAGCTAACGGCTTGAAAAAGCTGCATCCGAAAGTAAATCGTTTAAGAGCTATTCTGAGCCTTGATGCTAAGAATGCAGCCATCGTGACTAAAAATGCGAATCTTGATGTAGCGGTGAGCGAATGTATTTTAGGTGCACTTTCTTTCAACGGACAAAGATGTACAGCACTGAAGCTTATATTTGTTCAGAAAGAGATTGCTTTAGAATTTACAGAAAAACTAAGTGCAGCGGTTTCTGCCCTGAAACCAGGATTACCGTGGGAAAAAGACGTAAAAGTAACTCCGCTTCCGGAAGTGAATAAACCTCCTTATTTGAAAGAATGCATTGATGATGCCTTACAGAAAGGAGCAGCTGTTTTGAATAAAGATGGAGGCTATACGGATGAGTCTTTTGTTTTTCCGGCAGTAGTTTATCCGGTAAACAGTGAGATGAAACTGTATCATGAAGAACAGTTTGGCCCGGTGATTCCTGTTGTTCCGTTTGAAGACATAGAAGAGCCTATAGAGTATCAGGTGAACGCTTCGCACGGGATGCAGGTGAGTATTTTCAGTGAAGATCCTCAGGAAGTTGCAAAGCTTATTGACCCGTTTGTAAATCTTGTAAGCCGTGTCAATATCAACTGCCAGGCGCAAAGAGGTCCGGATGTATTTCCGTTTACCGGAAGAAAAGACAGTGCGGAAGGTACGCTTTCTGTTTTTGATGCACTCCGTTCATTCTCAATAAGATCTCTAGTAGCGGCAAAACTTACAGATTCCAATAAAGAATTACTCAATACCATTGTCAGAGAACATGATTCCAATTTTTTAAGTACAGATTATATTTTCTGATCCTGTTGTATTTAACATAATTAAAAATCCTCAATAAACTTCTTTGTTTGTTGAGGATTTTTTTAACTTAATGCCGGAAATTGGAGTTTTGTGTTATAATAAGATAATGTTTCAATAAATATTATCTAAAGGATCAGTGTGTAAATCATGTCTTCACCGGAAAAAGAATTTTTAGAGAAAATTGAAAAGCACAAAGGTGTTGTTTTCAAGATCTCTAAAATGTACATGGATAATAAGGACGATCAGAATGACCTCTATCAGGAGATCATCTACCAGGCCTGGAAATCATACGGCGATTTTCAAAAGAGAAGTGATTTCTCTACATGGCTTTACAGAACTGCACTAAACACTGCAATTGTTTTCCTGCGAAGTGAAAAAAAACGTAGTTTTATACAGAACCAGAATATAGATGGGCTGGGGGCCCGGCAGGAACCTTATAATGATACGGATGATGTGAATATGAAGCTGATGTATGAAGCAATTCATCAGCTGAGTCCTATTGACAAAGCGCTTATATTTTTCTTTTTGGAGGGTTTCTCAGGAAAAGAAATTGCCGTTCAGCTGGGAATTACTGAAGTGAATACAAGAGTAAAGCTGAAAAGGGCAAAAGAAAAGCTGAAAGAGATCATTACCAAACAGGGAGCAGGTTCTCATTAAAAGATAAAACAATGGAGCTAGAAAACTTTAAAGAACTTTGGAATAAAGATACAGGACAGGAATCTCCTGAAATTTCTCTGGAAAAACAGAAGGAAATACATTCCCCGTTACAGATGCTGAAAGTAAATATGGAAACAGAGTTCTGGCTGATGATTGTAACGCTGCCTTTACTTTTAACAAATTTCCCGTTTGCCTCTGCTGATGCTAATATCAAGATCATATCCGCATTTGTAACAATCCTGACCATTGTTATTATCGTCTATTTTTATTCCCGTTTTCTGAAATTGTATAAGCTGCTTCAAAAGAATAGTATCAATACAAATTATGATTTGTTTAATCTTAAAACCCAGCTTCTCATATCGAAAGAAATTTATATTGCTTATTATGTGTCCTATATTCCTCTTGGATTTCTTCTCTCTCTAATCAGAATTAATTTCCATTTTGAAATGGAATATAATCTGGTGATCTTCGGGAGCAGCCTTCTTATCACTTTGCTTCTGATTGCTTTTATTATAAAATACTGGATCTATTATATGTATGGAAGGTATATTGATGATGTAGTACGTTTGGTGGATGAACTTAACGAAATGGAAGTAAGTCCCACACCGCAAAAGAAAAGAACATGGTTTGAGCGTTCTCAGAAATTTTTCATGAATAAAATGGGGATCAAAGGAAATATTCTGAATACCGTGATATGGTTTGTTTCAATGTATATTTTTATCATTTTATTTTTGACACTCGTTTTTTTGATTGTCATAATAGCCGGTGCCAAGCTGAACCTTCTTGATATAGGATCCTTGCAAAGAGCCTTAAATAAACTGAATTAGAATTTTAATATAAATAAGAACCTGATAGATAAGCTGTCAGGTTTTTTTATTTCTTTTGTAAAAACTGTAACAATTTTTTTAAATGAAAACTAACTCTATAGAGTAACAAATCATGACCTCATTAGAACAAGAGTTTATAAGTCAAATTGAACAGCATAAAGGAATCCTATTTAAGATTTCTAAAATGTACATGACTGAAAAGGATGACCGTGATGATCTTTTTCAGGAGATTACCTATCAGCTCTGGAAAGCATTTCCTGGTTTCAGAGGTGAAAGCGAATTTTCAACATGGCTGTACAGGATCGCTTTGAATACGGCTATTATTTTCCTTAAATCAGAAAAAAGAAAAAGCTTTATTGCCAATGAAGATTTTTCCAATCATATCATTGTACAGGAAGACTATGATTATCGCAAAGAAGAGCGCCTGGCTGAAATGTATAAGGCCATTCATCAACTTAATCCTATTGATAAAGCCTTTATATTCTATTATCTGGAAGATTTTTCAGGAAAGCAGATTGCAGAGCAGATAGGAATTTCTGAAGGAAATGTAAGAGTGAAAATGAACCGCGCAAAAAACAAACTTAAAGATATCTTAAGCCAAATAAAAACCAACAAACATTAAAATCAGTAATCCAATGAATATCGATGAATTGAAAAATACCTGGAATGAAGATATTATGGAGGAAACTCCTGAAATAAGCATAGAACAAAGAAATAAACTGAATCTTCCCCTTGAAAAAATACGTAAAAACATGCGTGTGGAATTCTGGTGGGTGATAGGGATTTTTGTTTTTGCATTTTTGGTTTGCTCAGTCTGCAGACCGTTTAAATTGCAATTATATATCACGGTTTTAATTGCTTCCATGCTTATTGTTACCGTTTTCTTTTTCAGTAAGTTCTTTAAACTGTATAACGAAATCAGTAATCCTGCACCCAAAACCTACGATTCTCTGAAAGATCTTGTGATGCAGCTGAATCTGAATAAACAATATTATCTGTCATACTATATCAGTTTTGCCCCGTTTCTGGTATGTGAGATCCTTATTGTCCTGGAATTTATCCCGTGGCCAAAACCTTTGAGTGAACTTAAAATTGCAGTGATCTTAATAGGATCTGTGATCGGAGGATTGTTTTTACTCTACCTGGCCGGAAAGTTCTGGTTTCACCGTTATTACGGAAGATATATGCAGCATATTGAAAATCTTTTGGAAGAATTGAAAAGATAGAAATAAGTTTCGGCGGGCTGAAAGCCCGCCGAAACTTTATAAATTATTGTCCTTTATTCTCTTTTTCTTTAGCAATTTCATTTTTTATCCAATCCAGTTGTGGATCTTTTTTGTCAATAATATCCTGCATGCTTTCAGTAACTACTACGTCAGGAACAACACCTTTCCGTGAATCTGAGAATTTGATATTAGGCTGCACCAGAAGTAATCCTATTGGGAACCTGATTTTAGAATTAGGAAGTTTCTGATAAGAATAGAAACCTGCAACTGTTCCGTCATTGGCACCACCTGTTTCTTCACCTACAAGAGTTGCCCTTTTATCATTTTTAAGCTTGGCAGTAATAATAGAAGATGCTGAGAAGCTTCCTCCGTTGATCAATACGAAAACTTTTCCATGGAAAGCTTGCTTATTGGGTTTTGTAGATTTATCAGCTTTCATTTTATAGAAAACTTTTCCGTCTTTTTTATAGGTGCTGAAAGCCTGTGCGAAGAAATAACTCGGATAAGCAATGCTTTTAAGAGCATATTCTAATGGATTGCTTTTTCTGAAATAATTGGTGCGCAGTGGAGTATTTCTTGATGTTACCTGAGAAGGTTTGATCAGGGTAAAAGGAGCTTCCGCCAAATAGGAATACAGATTATTAATCTCATAGAGAGAACCTCCATAGTTATTTCGCACATCTATGATGAGGTAAGGTGCCTTGGCTTCATTGATCTTGGCAAAGGTATTTTTATAAAACTTATCAGAATAATCTCTGGAGAAACTCTGAACTTTTATATAAGCTATAGTGCTGTCCTTGTCCAGGAATTTAAAACTTCTGTTATAAGAATTACTTGAAGCTACATAATCATTCAGTTTCTTTTCAAGCGTCTTTTTCTTCATTTCCTTATCCTTCTCAAGATCAGAATCAGATTTTATTTCTCTGCTTAAAGTATAAGTTCTTTTTTCTCCCTGATAAAGCGTTTCCAGAGTTGCTTTATTCCCAAATCCGTTCTCTGCTGTATAAAAATTAAAGAAAAGATCTTTTAAAAAATAAGGATGGAAAGTAGTATTGTCACCATCACTGCTGATGAGACTTCTGTACTTCTTTATATAATCCGAGACAGGAACATGGTTGATGGATAAAATCTCAGTTCCGGGTTGTATATGCTCAATGGAATCTCTGTTTTGAATAATATACATTTGATCGCCTGAAATATAATACTCAAAACGGCTGAACATTCCTTTCTGATGTTCCAGTCTTTTAAACTCTCTTTTGGTAAATTTCTTTCTGGGAATTCTCAATGAAAGATGTCCTTCACGGATTCCCGCAATGACTGGCTGAAGTTTAAAATAAAACTGAAGAGGAGTAAGAGATTCGGTGATCGTCTGCTTAAGACTGTCAAATTTATGTTCCAATTCCTTCTTGGGAATGTACCAGTATAATTGAGGATGCATTTGCTGTAATTTTGAATAAGCAAAGTCCACATCTTCTTTGAGTTGCTCCGGTGGAATACATGAAGCCCGCTGTTCGTTGTGCTTTCTTATAGACGCACAAGACGAAAGTATTGCGAGAAGAAATATTACCGAATAATTTTTCAAGATATCTGAGTTTTTTTAAGGTGCTAAATATAGAAAGTTTAAAATTAATCACGACTCAAATGAGTAATAAATTTTCCAAAATACATGATAAATTTAGTTAAAAAATGCACTTAAACGGAATAAATTTTCATGTAAAGACAAAAGTCAATACATTTGATATTTATTTTCTACAGATGATTTATTGGATTATTACGACAGTAGCTGTTCTTACAGTTACCTTTTTTATAGTGATCAATATGAAGGCGTTTGGCGGGGTGCCAAAAGGGAAGAGGCTGAAGCGGATCAAACAGTCAAAACTCTATAAAAAAAGACAGTTTCAGAATATCAGCCATACCCCATCTATTACAGAAGGCTATAAAATGTCGAAAGTGACTTATGATTTCTTTTTAGGAAAAAAAGATCCACTTCTGAAACCTTTAAAAGAAATTCCATCCATTCATACCAATTTAAAAAGCATAGCCAAAAATCAGGATATATTTATCTGGCTGGGACATTCATCTTATTATTTGCAGACAGACGGTATTTCTTTCCTGATTGATCCTGTATTGAGTTTATATGGTTCTCCTTTTAAATATTTTAACAAGGCATTCAAAGGGTCAGATATCTTTAAACCTGAAGATATTCCTGCTATTGATTATCTGGTAATCACCCACGATCATTTTGACCATCTGGATTACCCGACTGTAGCATCTATCAGAGACAGAACGGGAATGGCTATTTTGCCTTTGGGAGTGGGAGCGCATTTAGAGAGATGGGGATATGCTGAAAATTCGCTTATTGAAGAAGAATGGGGAACTGAAGTGAATCTGAAAAATGATATGAAAATTGTGTTTACTCCTGCCAGACATTTTTCCGGCAGAAGAATAAGGCAGAATGATACCCTATGGAGTTCCTATGTTTTGATAACGCCAACAAAGAAAATTTTCTTGGGGGGAGACAGTGGTTATGACAGCCATTTTAAAACAATTGGTGAGCAATATGGCCCTTTCGATTATGCTATTCTTGAGAACGGACAATATGGAGAAGCATGGAGGTATATTCACACGTTGCCGGAAGATGTTATTCAGGTTGGTATTGATCTCAAAGCGGAGCGTATTATTCCTGTTCATGCAGCCAAATTTGCACTCGCTCTTCATCCATGGAATGAACCTTTACAAAAGATAACTGCTTTGGGAAAAGAAAAAAAACTGAATATCCTCACTCCAATGATTGGAGAGGTAGTAGACATGAATCAGCATGAACAGCAATTTACAGCCTGGTGGGAAGATTGATCAGGCATGCCAGATGTCTTTATATCTTACAGGATGGTTTTCAAACTGTTGACGAACAAAATCACATTCCGGGTCTACAAGCAAATCTTTTTCTTCTGCGTAGCGTACCAGCTCATCCAGCAATAGTTTGGCGTATCCTTTTCCTTCACGTTCTTCATCAAGTTTCGTATAATACACAATAAGCAGTCTTCCGTCAACCTCTATGGACATATAACCAGCCTTTTTCCCATCAATAAGGAGCTGCAATTCATCCTGATATGGCGATACCTGAAACTTTATATTTTCCATGATAATGTAAGATTTGGTTGGTAAAAAAATAATTTAGAGAACTTTCCGAAAAACATTCTCTTCACTAAAATTACGAAATTAAACAATATGAAATAATAGTTTTCGGGAATCTTAACGAAATTTATAAGATAAAAGATAAAAGATAAAAGATAAAAGATAAAAGATAAAAGATAAAAGATAAAAGATAAAAGATAAAAGATAAAAGATAAAAGATAAAAGATAAAAGATCTTGTTGTTAAATTTCAATAGAGGTGGGTTTTAACCCACCTGACAATAAATTTCCCATCTATTGGCTTTAGCCAAAACTTACAATATTTACTCTTTAATATTCTAATTTAATCCCAATTTGCTGATTTTCATTTGCTTATTAAAAACTTCTGTTTAATAAAATTAATTGTCTTCTGATTATAAATTTTAAGATGATTAACATGCAATAATTTCATAAAAATGTATTAAATATTTCAAAGATAATCAGTTGTTTATGGTTTTTCTTAACAAATATTAGTATTTGTAATTAAGATTTGGCACTTTAATTGAGTATGCCATCATGTTTAATTTTAAAGTGGAATGAAATGAAAAAGTTACTATTAACAGCATTTTTGATTGGTACATTCAGTTTGAGTTATGCCCAGTCAGACTATTATAACGATTATAGAAGGAGTATTTCTGATGTTAACTGGCAAAGAGTTGTTGCCGATCTGTTGTTGTCTACAACACAGGCCAATCAGATTTATGTACTTAATGATAGGTATCGTGATTACGACACATGGAACAGGGTGTATGTGGTAGAGCCGGGAAGATGGAGAAATGACCGTTACTCGGAGCTGGAAAGAATCATGGGTAGAGAAAAGTATATCATCTTTAAAAAGAGATATTACAGAGGTCAAAACCCAGTGATTGTTTATGGCAGAAATAAAAACGATTATAAAAAATATCGTAAAGAACAAGAGAAGTATTATAAAAATCAGGAAAAATACTATAAAAAACAGAACAAACATCGTGGTCATGGTCACGACGATGATTGGGATTAATCATTATCAACTATATATTCACTCTTAAATGACTGGCATCTTTGTCAGTCATTTTATTTTTTACATTTCAAGTATTATTTTAATTTGTTTGAATTTTATAACTTTGAGTTATGGAATTACACGAATCACTCAACGATTTTTATGAAAGAAATGCTCCCAACCTGATGTCATCATGTATTGGCATCAATAAGATGGGGCACTTCAATGTTTTTTCCCGGGAACATTGCTCTCTACTGACCCCTTATAGCAGGAGATATTATTATAAGGTTTCACTGATCATAGGAAAGGGAAAACTCCATTATGCTGATAAATGGATTAAAGTGGACCGCCCTGCGTTATTGTTCTCAAATCCTAACATTCCTTATTCCTGGGAAGCGGATGATGCTAATCAGAAAGGCTGGTTTTGTTTGTTTACCGATCAGTTTCTGCATAATGGAAGCCGTATGGGAAACCTTCAGGATTCTCCGCTTTTCAAGATTGGTGGAACTCCGGTTTTCTTTTTGGATGAGGAACAGCAGAAAATACTTTCGGATATTTATGCGAAAATGATGACTGAAATTCAGTCTGAATATATTCATAAATATGATATGCTGAGAGCGTATCTGCATCTGATGATTCATGAAACCATCAGAATGCAGCCGGCAGAAAGTTTTGAGCCCTATCAGAATGCTTCACAGAGAGTTGCTGCCTTATTTATGGAATTGCTGGAAAGACAATTTCCGATCGACAGCCCTGCGGCATTTCTAAAATTAAAAACTCCCAACGATTATGCGCAGAGTCTTTCGATACATGTGAATTCTTTAAACCGTTCGGTAAAAGAAATTACAGGAAAAACAACCAGTCAGCAGATCACTGCAAAAATTATTCAGGAAGCTCATGCTTTGCTCACTTATACAGATTGGAATATTTCTGAAATTGCTTACGGATTGGGTTTTGAAGAACCTGCTTATTTTACCAACTATTTTAAAAAGCAGACAGGAATTACTCCAAATGCTTTAAGAACGAACCTTGTTTGAATTTTATAATTCTTAGTTTGAATTCTATACGGCAGTTGATCTTTCCATGTTCTAATTTTGTCTTGTAAAATTAAATCATACCTATCATGAAATTTAAAAAATTAGGAAACACAGAAGAACAGTTATCAGCAATTGGTTTAGGATGTATGGGAATGAGCTTTGCTTATGGCCCTGCAGATGAACAGGAAAGTATCAGTACTTTACACAGAGCTTTGGATTTAGGGATAAACTTCTGGGATACAGCAGATATGTATGCCAATGGAGAAAACGAAAAACTGATCTCCAAGGTTTTGGTTCCGAACAGGGATAAGATTTTTATTGCAACCAAATTCGGATTCAGGTTTAAAGATGGTAAAGCAAGCCACAGCGGAGCTCCGGGAACGTATTTTGACGGTTCTCCGGAATGGATCAGAAAAGCAGTAGATTTAAGCCTTCAAAGATTAAAAATAGACACTATTGATTTGTATTACGCTCACAGAGTAGATCCTAATGTTCCGGTAGAAGAAACCGTAGGAGCAATGGCAGAGCTGGTGAAAGCAGGAAAAGTGAAATATATCGGATTATCCGAAGCTTCAGCAGAATCTATCAGAAAAGCCAATAAAATTCACCCAATTGCAGCTTTACAGTCAGAATATTCTATCCTTACGAAAGATGTTGAAAAAGAAATTTTACCAACTATCAGAGAATTGGGAATTTCTTTAGTGCCTTATTCACCGCTGGCAAGAGGCCTTTTTACCAATATTTATGATGCGCAGAATCTTGGTGATGATGACTTCAGAAAATCACTGCCGCGTTATCAGCAGGAATATCTTGAAAATAACACAAAACTGGCTAATGAAATCAATGAATTTGCAGCTTCCAAAGGGGTAAAAGGAACCCAGCTTGCATTGGCCTGGGTATTGAATCAGGGAGACGACATCATCCCGATTCCGGGTACCAAACGAATCAAATACCTGGAAGAAAATATTGCAGCCGTCAATATAGACCTTTCGCAATCAGATCTGGATACCATTGATGCCATTCTGAAAAAATACCCGAATGTAGGGGAAAGATATACCGAAGGTTCAATGAAACTGGTAAACAACTAAAAACTACGCTACAAAAACTGAGTTCCTGCTTATGATGGGAGCTCAGTTTTTTTGTTATTATTCTCACTGAGAATGTATAAATAATGGAAAAAACTAAATTATGAATAGAAGAGAACTATTAAAGAATGGCTTATTGGCAGGAACATTAAGCATGATCCCTTTTTCCAGTGTACTGGCAGAAACTCCAAAAATCTCTGAAAAAACCGGTGATGATCTTTCTGGCTTTAAAAAACTGAAGCTTGGAGAGTTGGAATTGTTTGTTCTTACAGACGGATATATTCATGAAGAAAATCTCAATGCATTTGCTCCCAGAGGAACTGTTTCTGAGTTGAAATCAATCCTTAAAAATAATTTCAGACCGGAGAATTATATTGATCTGGCGATGAATATTCTATTGGTTAAAACAAAGAATAAGCTCATCCTGTTAGATACCGGAATGGGTATTTTTGCTGATGAAAGAACCGGGTTTTTATTAAAAAGTCTCCAAAAAGCTGGCTTTTCACCAAAAGATATTACAGATGTTTTTATCTCTCATGCGCACCCTGATCATATTGGCGGGGTGGTTGACAAAAAGCAGAATCTGGTTTTTCCAAACGCCAATATTTTCATTTCAGAAATTGAACACGACTTTTGGGCGAAAGCTACTATCAAAGATTTTAATAATAGCGCTTTGAAAAAGCAACCTGAATTACTCAATCAGATTATTCCTGCTGTTCAAAATATTCTTAAAACAATTCAGCCGAAACTTAAGTTTTATGACCTTAATGATCCGCTCTATGACAATTTCGGTTTTCAGCTGGCGCCCGGTCATACTCCTGGTTTAACGGTGACAACCATTTCTTCTGGAAATGAAAAGCTGATCTACATTGCAGATTTGGTTCATTCCGATATAATTCTTTTCCAACATCCTGAATGGGGCTACTTTGGTGATACCGATCTTGATCTTGCCACCGCTTCAAGGAAAGATCTCCTGAAGCAATTGGCAGATACTAAAACCAGAGCATTGGCCTGTCATTTACCCTGGCCGGGTCTGGGCTTTACAAAAACAACATCCGGAGCATTTCAATGGTTCCCGGAAAGTTTTATGAATTAGGTAATAGGTGGCAGATAATAGGTTGCAGGGATTGGGGTGAAAAATAGAAACCAGTCATCTTAAGTGCTTGGCATTCCCATCCTCTGGAGGGGTGGCAAAATTCAAAGAATTTTTGACGGGGTGGTTAATTATAAAAGGCAATTCAATCAATAGAAGCGGACTTTAGTCCGCTTTTTCAATAAAAATTTACCATTCAGCTTTAGCCAAGATTTAATAATCATCAATTCACACAACAAATCCTCCCGGGCAACGAGAGGATCTGTTTTTATACATAAGAAAAAATTAGAGTTTAAAATCATTAAGCTTCTCCAAATACCAGCTCGGTAGAATACAGCTTTCTGAACATCAGATAAGTCATTGTAAGTATAGAGAAAGCAACTATTGCATCTATTGTAGCTGGAAAACCCAATACCGCAATTTTTGAGAAGAAAGCAAAAATAATATCGAAAAACATTCCTGCAAATACCCATTCTTTCAATCTCATTAATCTGTTGGGAAGGAGAAGAACAATAACGCCTGAAATTTTAAAGACACCCAGTATATAAATAAAATGAGGCGGATAGCCAAGTTGTTGAGTAATGTCCCATACGACAGGATTTTTTGTAAGCTCAAAGAAACCGCTGGCTCCGAACCATAATGACATAAAAATAGCTCCTGTCCAATAGATGATTTTTGTTGTTTTTGTTTTCATTGTAGTATTATTTTTAGTTGTTATTATTAATGTATTATGTAACAATTATTTGAAAATTGTTTTTGCTGATCCTGATATCTCTCCCGTTTTTGGATTTTGAATAAAAGCTATAACTTCCCAGTTTTCAGGAGAAAAACCTTCCGGAAGTTTAAATGTGGTTGTCCCTTCCTGTTGCTTATTCAATGAGATCTGATTTTGCTTGTGAACAATCTGCCAATGATGCAGATGACGGCCTTCATTTTCACCTTTTCCTACCTGAGTAGAAGAATGTTTTTCGACCAGATTAACGAGAAGCATATTCTTAGGATCAGTGGCAGAGGTTTTATACTGTACATTGATTTCCTTCTGAGAAACGTTTGCCGATAGTGATACATTTGCTTTCTTAGAGGAGAATAAGGCTTCCCTGATTGTATTTTTGATATTGGTTTCATCAGAGCCCACAAATTCCGTTTTTCCATTGACAACCAACTGTGGTGTATAAACCTGCGAATTCAAAATACGGCTGTATTGCTGTTGTCGCTGCGAGTTCTCAGCACTACTGAATCGGTCCTTCCATCCAAGCCGGTTCCAGTAATCAACATGGTAGGAGAGAAGATAAACAGGCTCATCTTTGTATTCATTTTCAATTTTCCCCATCAGTTCATCTGCCGGAGGACAGCTGGAGCAGCCTTCTGAAGTGAAAAGTTCCAAAACTGCAAAACCATTTTCTGTGGTTGATTGTTGTGCTGTTTTTTCTACTTTATCTTGATAAATAAATGCTGAAGTAGCAAATAATAACGCGGTGAAAGCGCTTACTGTGATTAAGTTTTTTAGTATCATGTCTTTTAATTTGATTCAAAAGTAGATACTCTGGAAAGGCGAAAGAATACAAAAATGGTTCAACCGGACAAATCAAAGGGTGAATCCGGAAATTACGAGGGGAAGGATTTTAAGGCTGGGAGTTTTTGGAGAGTGAAAAGGAATAGTGTTTTATTTTTTTAATATAAGCAGCAAGAAGCTTAAGAAATTGATACAATCAAATAAGGAATAAAAAAGAAAACCCTGATCATAACAATCAGGGCAATGATTTATTTCAAAAAGAGTTCTATATCTTAGAATGACTGCAAGTACTTCCTGCTTCCAGCCTCCAACTTCTTTACTCTTTATCTGTCTTCCAGCCAGGTAAAGAAACTATGGGTTTTCTCTTTATTAATAAGAAGTTTTTCGGGAGTTTCAACAGTGAGTTTTACCAATATTTTACGCTGAAAATAATGTTCCATCTCCTTAATCGCTTTGAAATTCACGAGATATTGCCTGTTAACCCTGAAGAATTGTTTATCAGAGACCTGTTCCGCGACTTGCCCCAAAGGCTGACTAAGAGAAAACTGCTCTTTACCAAATGTTACCAGATGGGTTATTTCATTATGAATATAAAAATAGGCAATGTCTTCCGTAGGAATCGTAGTGTATTTTTGATTTTTAAAAACCAGAAAATTACTCTTACCGGTAGAAGCAGGCTGGTTAATTTTTTGGATCAACAATTCCAGGTCAGGAAGATCATTTTTCTGAAAGAATTTTTTCAGTTCGTCAACCTTTCTCAATGCTTCAGCAATATCTTCTTTTGAAAATGGTTTTAAAACATAATCAACGCCCTTGCTCTTAAAAGCATCCAGCATATACTGATCAAATGCCGTACAGAAAACCACCGGGCATGTAATGTCCACCGATTTGAAAATCTCGAATGAAAGTCCGTCCGAAAGGTGGATATCCATAAAAATAAGATCGGGTTTCACGTCTTTCAAGCCTTCAATACTTGTTTCGATACTGTCGTAAACGCCCAGGATCTTAGAATCCGGTTTTAAATCTGAAATTAAATTCTGAAGGGATTTTGCAGCCCTGAATTCGTCTTCAATAATGATGATATTCATGAATTAATGGTAGTTTTATCTGAAAATTGTTTTCATCTGAGTTAATAGTAATTTCCTTTTCCAGCAAGTGTTTGTAACGCATTTTAATATTGTCAAGCCCTACTCCCAGAGAGTCTTCGGTATTCATCTTTCGCTGTATAGGATTTTCAATCACAATTTGGCCATCAGCACTGTATATTTTAATGTGCAGCGGCTTACTTTGTGAAATAATATTGTGCTTGATACAGTTTTCCACCAAAAGCTGAAGCGTAAAAGGAGGAATAAGCGTTTGATCCGTCTCTTTTCCGAGATCGTTGGTAAACTTAATCCCTTCACCAAAACGTGCTTTCTGAAGAAAAAGATAAGCGTCTACTATCTTCATTTCTTCCTGAACACTGATCAGGTCCAGTTTTCTGCTTTCAAGTGTAAATCGGTAAAAATCAGAAAGTTTAACAATGAAATCAACCGTTTCTTCATCATGCGTTTCTGCCATTAATTTCAATGTATTCAAACTGTTGAAGAGAAAATGCGGGTTGATCTGTTGCTTCAGCAATTCGTATTGAGCCCCTAAATTATCACTTTTTACCTTCTCCAGTTCAAGCTGTATCTGCTGGCCCGTATAATTATTCTGAAGCAGTGTCAAAAACATATAACAAACCAGATTGATTAAAATTCCTCTTACTTCAACCATCAGCATTACCGGACCGAAATTGATATGAGATAAAATAAGCTGCTGAATCCAGGCAAGTCCAAACATAATCAGCATCCCGAAAACCAGTACTATCATCAATCTTGAGTAGGAGATATGCTGTCTTCGTTTTGCGGTACGATTTAACATATAAATATTAATATACCACATGATGATGGAAAATGCTGCTGTAATGGCTGCGTTCACTATCGCTTCTTTCCAGTTGAATTCATGAGAAGCAAGCTGAGGAACAGAGGATAAAATACCCAGAAAAATGGAGCTTATCCAGATAATGGCTTGTGAAATTTTTATTTTTTGCTGTTGCATGAAATCTGCTGGTTTGAAAAGGTTAAATTAATGCTTTTTATTGAAAATATTATGATAAATAGTGAAATGGGAGTTTTATTTTCATTCCCTATTCGCCGGATTTATCAGATTAAACATTTTATAAAAAAGGAATACCGAGTTTGCCTTTTTACGGTCTGCTGACAGGGCGGTAACTCATAAAATATTGTATTCTTTCTTCTTTGTTGGGAGAGGTTGTTTTTGTAAGATCATTTTTAATATCATAAGAGATATTTCCAGTATTATCAGCCTGTACCGTTTCGATACTGACCAATTCTCCGGTAATAGTTCCGCCAATATATTGAGGATTATTATGATATTTCCAGGTAACCAGTTTCATAATAGTACCTGCTCCCGGTGTCTTATTTTCCTCTGATAAAGATTCCAAAGCCTTTTCATTACCATATAAAGCGGACATTGTTTCTTTCTTGGGATTTAAAGAATTGGAGATGAATTTTAAATGACCAGGGTCAAAAACAACCCTCTTAAGTCCATTATCTGTATCTTTATTTTCTTTACTGCAAGCGGTAAGAGCAATAAGGCTTACCAGTGAAATCAGGATTGTATTTTTCATTTTTTCTGTAAATTTTGGATTAATCTTTGAGTATTTACTTTCATGGGAACATCAAAAAGATATCCTGTTTTTTCTGCGAGCTGTCTGTGGCAGGCGATACATGATTCTTTGGCGAATGATGCCGTTTTTCCTGTAGGATGAAGGTCATCTCCGGAGAATTTTGCAAATCCCCAGCCTTCAGTATCTTTATACTGTTTAGAATCTTTTACCATGAACTGAGCATTGATGAATTTTCCTGGTCTGATCTCTCCGCCGGGAAACTCGTCCTGTTTCCATACAGATTTTACAACAATACTTCCGTCTGGCCATGGATGAAAGTTCTCTGTTTCCACAGCTTTTACTGCAATATCATTTCCATAAATAACCCGGATAGAATTGTCAAAAAGAGTACTCATACTGATCACTTTCCAGTTTTTGAAATCAGGAGTATACTGAACTCCATTGGGAGAAACCGGAAATTTTGCCGGAGCTGCAACAGATGCCGCGGGAACTGGATGAGGTTCATTTTTATGCTGTGCTGCCGGATTTACTGAAGATAATGAAAGCGTGTATTTTTTGATGGTTTCAATATCTTTTTCTGTAATCTTAGCAGATGGATGCAGAAGGGTGTATTCATGAAGAGGCATTTTCCCGCTCTGCATCATATTGAGGATAGCATACATTTTCCCCTGATGTTCAGCCGGAGAGAGTTTTTCCCATTCTGAGAAATTCAGAACTTCTCTGGCTCTTTTGATGTCTTTATTCACAGTCCACGAAACAGGAGCAATTTTATCATACCAACTTAGATTTTGCTGGTTGGAATGGCAGTTGAAACATGAGTTTTCAAGAATACTGATCACTTCCCTTGGCGCTTCAATCTTTCCTGTAACAGGTTTTCCTTCCAATGGTTTGCTGAAGAGCTGCAATCCACCAAAGACTCCTGATATCACCAGAAATGCTATAGCAACGAAGTTTCTTTTTTTCTTTACGGTATCCATAATGAGTATTGTTTTTATTTCTAGATCAA
The DNA here is from genome assembly GCF_018362995.1 of Chryseobacterium indologenes. Lineage (NCBI taxonomy): Bacteria > Pseudomonadati > Bacteroidota > Flavobacteriia > Flavobacteriales > Weeksellaceae > Chryseobacterium > Chryseobacterium indologenes. The sequence goes on along the minus strand of NZ_CP074372.1, from coordinate 1,525,444 downwards.
AAGTAGATGGATAGTCTATGCTGTAAAACGGAAAACAGGTCGAACCGGACAAATCAAAAGGTGGATCCGGAATTTTGAGCCCCGAAAATACACAAGAAAAATCCCGGTAATTGGGTTACCGGGATCTGATCAAATCTATTGCTTATAAAGTTATACCGCCGTCTATCACAATTTCGGTTCCGGTGACATAGCTTGAAACCTGATCATCTGATAAATAAGTAACCAATTTGGCAACTTCTTCAGCTGTTCCCATTTTTTTCAATGGAATCTGATCAACGAGATGGTTTTGAATATTTTTCAATGTCTCTTCATCAAGTCCGGCCTTACTCATAATCTCAGTTTTTATCGGACCGGGACTGATCATATTCACTCTGATTTTTCTTGGAGCTAATTCTGCCGCTGCTGTTTTTGCAATTGAGTTCAATGCAGCTTTGCTTGCCTGATAAGCAGAACTGTTAGGTTTGTACGTAGAAGCCACAATAGAAGATAAAAAGATGACAGAAGCACCATCATTCAATAATGGAATGAATTTGCTTAATGTAAAATATGCACCCCTGAAATTGATGTTCATCACCTGATCAAAATTTTCAACATCCATATTCTCAATGGAGGTCAGGGTTCCTGTAATTCCTGCATTGATAAATAGGATATCTATTTTCCCGAACTGTTTTTCTACTTTTTCTTTTAAAAGATCAATATCATTAAGGTTTGCCTGGTCTGCGGTGAACGGGATTGCTCCGAGCTCCTGAGCTGCTTTTTCTACAGCTTCTTTTCGTCTTCCGGTGATAATGACCGTTGCTCCTTCTGAAATAAGTTCTTTTGCTGCAGCGAATCCTATTCCGCTGTTTCCTCCTGTCACAATAGCCAGTTTGTTACTGAATTTTTTCATTGTAAAATTTTTGACAAAGTTATTTCAAAATGATATACTTTTGTAATCAGTATCACAGAGTATACCAGTATCATTCGTGATATCACTTAACTTTGCAATTATGGAAAGAGATCAGACAGAAGAACTTAGAGCTTTACAGGATACCCTTTACTTTATCGGAGGAAAATGGAGAATTCCTGTGATCAATTCGCTTTGTAACGGGAATAGACGGTTCAGGGAAATTGAACGGAGTATTCCCGGAATTACCACCAGAATGCTTTCAAAAGAACTGAAAGATATGGAACTGAACAAGTTGTTAAAACGCACCGTTTACCCCGACACTCCCGTTTTAATAGAATATGAACCCACGGAATACTGCAGAACCTTTGGAAACATTATTATGGAAATGATTAAATGGGGTAGGGAGCATAGAAGAGTAATTGTGCAGGATGGAAAATAATAAATAAAAAACCTCTCACTAAGGAGAGGTTTATAACTATTTGTCAAAAATTTCGATCATTATATTGTCAGGAATGATTCCCGAATAATCATAATATTGAAGATTAAGCTGAGTAACTGAGCTTACGCAAACAACCTTGTTATTGTAGTTAAATACTTTATAAGGGTATTTCTTTGTATTGATTGTCTTGGTTTTTGTGTAAGAATTGATGTTGTAAAACTCAATAGTTCTATTTCCACTTCCTGCAATAATACTGTTGCTATCAAAATCAAAACTTGAAAGTTTAGAGTTTCCAGAAGGCAGATCATTCTGGTAAATCATTTGCGAATTATATACTGAACCAGAACTTGCAGTAATAGTTCTTCCATCAGGAAATGCTTCAAATATTCTATAATTAAGAGGGTGGTCTCCATGATAAGAATCACTTTGATGGCTGATATAATTACCGTTAAGATCAAAAGTATAAAGGTTCATATCTACAGGTGAAATATTCTGTGTTATGGTATATAATTGTAAAGAATTCCCCACTACAGCTTTTTTCATCCTTCCCGTATAATAATAATTGTTAGGTGATTGAGAAACTAGAACCTTAGTCGTTCTGTCTATTGATTTAATAACGTTGGAACTACTAGAACTGTTGGAATTCGGAGAGCCATAAAGCTTACCATTGTGATAAATAGTACTTATAAGAGGCATTCCGAAGCTTATCTGATCTTTTAATGTCAAGTCGTTACCGTCATAAATATCTACCCAGCCATCATTTCTGGGAACATATAATTCTACATTACCATTATAAATCCCAAGATCAGAATATCCTAAAGTAGCATTAGTACTGACCTGATGGGTAATTGAGCCAGTATTCACATCATAAAGAGTAATTTTTCCATCTGTATCTAAAAGATATAATTTTCCGGAATTTTTATCAAATTGAGCATCAAAAGTTTTAAGATTAATCAATTTAATCTCAGGTCTTTCAATTTTTATAATGTTACTTTTAACCTCTTCACCATTAGCCTTAATACCAATAACCTGATATTCTACATAAGGGTTAAATGGTACGGCTGAAGTAAATGTAAACTGATTCGGATAGCTATTACCAATTTCGGATTGTACCCCGTTTTGAGAATCACTTCTTACAATTTTATAATGATTATAAGTGGCCTCTCCACTGAGCGTCCATTTTAAGCTTACTGTTTCAGTGGTATCACTGTAAGTTGAAGTTAAATTGATCTTATTTTCAATAACAGGAGGTGTTACTGTTACCACCTCCGTAATATCATCGTTTGAACTGCTGCATGAAAATATTGATAAATAAGCAAATAATATGGTTATAGTTTTTTTCATAAACTCTTAGATTCCGTCAATAATTTCATTTAAAACAGTGCTAGGTCTCATTGCTGCATACGTTTTATATGTATCAGTTTTGTAGTATCCTTCAATGTTTTGAGGTTTACCCTGAGCACCAATTAATTCTGCATTGATTACTTCTTCATTTTCCTGCATTGCCTGTGCAATCGGCGCAAATTGTTTAGCCAACTCAGCATCAGCAGTTTGGTTAGCCAGTGCATCAGCCCAGTACATTGCTAAATAGAAGTGAGAACCTCTGTTATCGATCTGTCCTACTTTTCTTGCAGGAGATTTATCTGTAGCTAAGAATTTAGCATTAGCTTCATCCAATGCATCAGCTAAAACCTGAGATTTTGTATTCCCCTGAGTTTGTGCCAAATGCTCTAAAGAAGCCTGAAGCGCCAAGAATTCACCTAGAGAATCCCATCTTAAATATCCTTCTTCTAAGAACTGCTCAACGTGTTTAGGAGCAGAACCTCCGGCACCTGTTTCAAATAAACCACCACCATTCATCAATGGAACGATAGAAAGCATTTTTGCAGAAGTACCAAGCTCAAGGATTGGGAAAAGGTCAGTTAAATAATCTCTCAATACGTTTCCGGAAACAGAGATCGTGTCTTTACCTTCTCTAGCTCTTTTCAGAGTTTCAGTCATAGCATCTTTTACATCAAGAATTCTGATATCAAGACCTGTTGTATCGTGGTCAGCAAGATATTTCTCTACTTTTTTGATGATTTCTCTGTCATGAGCTCTTCCTTTATCTAACCAGAAGATGGCAGGAGTATCAGATAATCTTGATCTGTTTACCGCTAATTTTACCCAGTCCTGAATAGGAGCATCTTTTGTCTGACACATTCTGAAGATATCATCTTTTTCTACTTTCTGAGAAAGAAGAACGTTTCCAGCTTCATCCTGAACTTCTACAGTTCCGTCAGCTGATAATTGGAAAGTTTTATCGTGAGAACCATATTCTTCAGCTTTCTGAGCCATCAAACCTACGTTTGGAACAGATCCCATGGTTGTAGGGTCTAATTTTCCGTGCGCTTTCATATCGTCAATTACAGACTGATAGAAACCTGCGTAAGAACGGTCCGGGATGATACAAACGGTATCTTCTTCGTTTCCGTCTTTGTTCCACATTTTACCTCCGCCTCTTACAAGAGCAGCCATAGATGCATCAACGATGATATCAGAAGGTACGTGGAAGTTAGTAATTCCTTTATCAGAATTTACCATTGCCACTCTAGGTCCGTTTGCCAAAGCAGCTTCAATGTCAGCTTTGATGTCAGCTTCCTGAGCATTTCCTTTAATCTTTTCAAAAAGATCAGCAAGACCGTTATTTGGATTGATGTCTAAAGATTTGAAAGTCTCAGCATATTTAGTAAATACTTCCTTGAAGAAAGTCTCAACGATAGCCCCGAAAATGATTGGGTCAGAGATTTTCATCATCGTAGCTTTAAGGTGAGCAGAAAGAAGTACATTTCTGTTCTTAGCTTCCTCAATTGCTTCCTGAACAAATGCTTTCAATGCATTTAAGTTCATTACTGAAGAATCAATTACTTCACCAGCCTGAAGACCTGCGAAGTCTTTTAATACAGACTCAGAACCGTCGTTTCCTTTGAATACGATTCTATATTTTGTAGCGTTTTCTAATGTTGTAGAAGTTTCTGTACCGTAGAAATCACCATTGTTCATGTGAGCTACGTCAGTTTTGCTGTCAGATGCCCAGTTACCCATTCTGTGTGGGTTTGCTTTTGCATAGTTTTTAACAGCTTTTGGAGCACGTCTGTCAGAGTTTCCTTCTCTTAAAACAGGGTTTACAGCACTTCCTAATACTTTAGCGTACTTGGCTTTGATTGCTTTTTCTTCATCATTTTTAGGCTCTGCAGGATAATTTGGAACGGCGAAACCTTTACCTTGTAATTCAGCGATTGCTGCGTCCAACTGAGGTACAGAAGCAGAAATGTTAGGTAACTTAATGATATTAGCGTCAGGTTGAGTAGCCAGTTGGCCAAGTTCTGATAAAGCATCGCTTATTTTCTGATCATCTTTTAAAAACTCAGGAAAATTTGCAAGAATTCTTCCTGACAAAGAAATATCCGGAACCGCGATTTCGATATCTGCTGATTTTGTGAAAGCTTTTACAATTGGTAAAAACGAGTGAGTAGCCAGCATTGGAGCTTCATCAGTAAGAGTGTAATAGATTTTTGATTTTTCTGACATTATACTGTTATTTTTTATTTGAAATTTTAAGTCCCACAAATTTAGTAAATATCCTTGTTTTATTTGAGATATTTCCATAAAAAAGTAGCTTTTGTATCTTTAATTTTATATCGGTGTAATTGTATTGCTCCGGGATATGCTGTCATTAATTCTAAAAATGATTGGATATTTCAGGTATTGAACTTTTGCGGTCTAAAGCTTGTTTTTTTAGGCTCACAGGCATGCAGGTAATTTTGTTTGAAAAATTGTTGAGCAGGTGGAAAAGTTTTATTTTCACTTTAAGATTAATTTAACCATAATAAGTCGGGAAAAATTTTCTTTTTTTGATTAAATTTGAAAAACTAAAAAAATAAAATTATGTCCACGACAATCACTTTAAAAGGAAACGAAGTACACACAATAGGAGCATTACCATCTGTAGGAACCACTGTAAAGGATTTTGCATTGGTAGATTCAGGATTAAATGTGAAAACACTTGAAACGTTTGACGGAAAGAAAAAAGTATTCAATATCTTCCCAAGTATTGATACCCCAACTTGTGCTGCTTCTTCCAGAAAATTCAATGAAGAGGCTTCAAAACTTGATAATACAGTAATCATCAACGTTTCAAAAGACCTTCCGTTTGCTCTGGGAAGATTCTGTGCGGCTGAAGGCTTGAATAATGTGGAAACACTTTCAGATTTCAGAAGCAGCTTCGGAGATGATTATGAAGTGACAATCGCAGATTCTCCTATGAAAGGTTTATTGAGCCGTGCCGTGATCGTTACAGACGAAAACAATAAAGTAATTTATACTGAGCAGGTTCCGGAAATTGCAAACGAACCTAATTACGATGCCGCTCTTGCAGCATTGAAATAATAGAAATAATTTTTGTAGAAAAGCCTTGTGAATGTAATTTTTGCAAGGCTTTTTTTGAATATAAAACCTCAAAAACACCAAATGATGCAAGACAATTACAAGAAATACGGAGAACTTTTTCAGGTAGACTCAGAACACTTTGAAGAATTTTATGCTCTCCTTCATGATACAAAGCTTTTAAAATCTGACTTTTTTCTGAAGCAGGGAGAAAAATGCAAATATCTGGGCTTTATTAAAAAAGGGACTATCAGATGTTTTTATATCAATGACCAAGGTCGTGAAATCAATTTTGGGTTCTATTTTGAAAATGAATTTTTTACCGATTACGAAAGTATACTTTGTGATACCGTTTCCAATATGAATATCCAGGCCCTGGAAAACTGTGAGATTTTACTGCTGAGTAAAGACCATCTGCGGGCTTTATACAAAAAAGAAGCTTACTGGCAGCAATTTGGGAGAGTGATGAGTGAAAAAATTTATCTGGATGCCAAAAAACGGATCGACGATCTGCTGTGTTTTTCCCCCGAAAACAGATATCTCAATCTTGTCAAAAAACAACCTGCACTCTTTCAGAAAATAGCTCAGAAACATATTGCCAGTTATTTGGGCGTAACAGAACAATCACTCAGCCGGATAAGAAGCCGGATAGTTAATTAACTTAAGTTAACGTCTGCAGATAGTTTTATACCGTAGCTTTACCATGATCAAATTTTAACACAATCATTATGGAACAAAAAGATTTAACCATTATTTTGGTACACGGAGCATGGGGAGACGGGTCACACTGGCAGTACGTTATCCCTTCATTGACAAAAGCGGGATATAAAGTAAGAAGTGTTCAGAACCCATTAACTTCGCTGCAGGATGATATTAATAAGACAAAAGACCTTATTGATGCACAGGATGGGAAAGTGCTTTTAGTAGGGCATTCCTATGGAGGCGCTGTCATCTCTGGAGCCGGAAATCATGATAAAGTAGCCGGACTTGTTTATATTGCTGCATTTGCACCTGATGCCGGAGACAGTCTGGGATCGCTTTTGGGAAGAAGAGAATCACCGGGTGGAGCAAGTATTTATCCGGATGATAAAGGCTTTTTATGGATCAAATATGATGAATTCAAATCTGCTTTCTGTCAGGATTTGGATGATGAAAAAGCGTTGGTAATGTCATTATCACAAAAACCTATTCACGGTCAGTGTTTTGGTGACGTAGCGGGTGAACCGGCATGGAAAAAACTCCCAAGTTGGTATCAGATCTCATTGCAGGACCGCATGATCCCTGCAGAAACAGAAAAAGAAATGGCAGAGCGCCTTGAACCTAAGAAAATAATCTCTTTAGACGCGGGGCACGCTTCATTGGCGTCACATCCTGAAGAAGTTACTCAGCTGATTTTAGAAGCTGCAGCTTCCGTTTAATACAAGATATAATACAATAATTTATTAAGCCTTGTGAAATTTTATGTAATTTCACAAGGCTTTTTTAATGAAAAAAATACTGCAAAATGGTAAAAAGAATTGTGGCCAATATCAAAACGGATGATCTTTCCAAAGCCAATCATTTTTATCAGGACATTCTGGAACTGGATGTTTTGATGGATCATGGCTGGATTAAAACATTGGGGAACGATGAAGAGGCAAAAATTCAGATGAGCTTTGCCAAACAGGGAGGAAATGATACTGAAGTTCCGGACCTTTCCATTGAAGTAGATAATGTAGATGAAATTTATGATAAAATGAAAAATGCAGGCTTTGAAATCACTTACGAGCTGACCAATGAAGAATGGGGAGTCCGCAGATTTTTTGTTAAAGATCCATTTCAAAAGCTGATCAATATACTGTCTCACCAATAAACTACCTTACAATGAAAGCAGAACGTATTATTCCTATTTTAAGAATTTTTGATTACAGAAAACAAAAGAATTCTATGTAGACTGGCTGGGATTTGAGATCGTATGGGAACATTATTTTGATGAAAATACTCCTGTTTATATGGAAGTAAAAAGAGAAAATGTCATTTTCCATTTAAGCGAACACCATGGAGACGGAACACCGGGAACAAGAGTTGCTGCCTGGGGAGAAGGCGTTTCTCAATATCATAAAGAATTAATTGACAAAAAATACAAATACAACCGTCCCGGACTTGAAAAAACGTTTTACGGAGCTGTATCTTTTACAGTAATCGATCCTTTTGGAAATAAAATTACATTTGAAGAAGAATATAATGAAGAAAAGCATAAAGATCTTGAATTCTATTCCCACGATTAATCCTATAAAAACTGTATAGCTTATTGTCATGTTTTCAAATATACATCAGGAGTTTGAGGTTCCGGAAGAACTTAAGGATACCATAAAATGTTTTTGGTATAACAAAAGGGATTATGGCGAAAAACAGTCAGGATTTACGGTGATGCCGGATGGCTATGCTGAAATTATTTTCCATTTTGGAAGTGGCTGCAGTATTTCTCATCACGGAACTTTACAGGCTTTGCCTTCCCCGTTTATCATGGGGCTGCTCAATCAGCCTGCTCTTTTTTATGCTCAAAATCAATTGGAAATTATTGGAATAAGATGTTTTCCATGGGTTGTTTTTGATTTGCTGGGATTATCATCAGAAAAAACTGAAAACGGAGTTCATATTTTTGAACATCCCGTTGCAAAGCTTCAAACTACATTAAATGATCTTATTGTCAAGGAGAAAATACAAGCAGCAGTTTCTGAAGTAGAACAGTATTTTCTAAAATTACATTCACTCATTACAGCAGATAGCCTACTTTTCAAAGCCGGAGCTGCCATGAGAAAAAATAATGGGACTATTCCTGTCAATCAGGTGGCTGATTCAGCTTATACAACAGTCCGGACATTAGAAAGAAAGTTTAAACAGTCCTCTGGCCAGACCGTAAAAGATGTCTCCGGAGTGATGCGTTTTGAACAGATAAGGAATCGTCTGTGGCATGCTCCCAAGACCTCTATTGCAGCACTCGCACAGGAATTCGGATATACAGATCAATCTCATTTAAGCAGAGAATTTAAACGGTACAGCGGCACAACACCTGCCGTTTTTGCAAGAGAAGCCAAAAAAAGGAAACAAGTCTTAAGCAATGATTTTGTCGCATTTGTACAAGCATGATAGAATGGCGTTCCGGAATTTTGTACCATAATAAATACATTAAAAATTATGGTATTGAAACATAAAAAAGTAGCCATCATTGGCGCAGGCCCAGTGGGATTAACAATGGCAATTTTATTACAGCAGAAAGGCGTTGAAGTAAATGTATATGAAAGAGATAAGAACGCACAGACAAGAGTTTGGGGCGGAACCTTAGATCTTCATCGGGAATCAGGGCAGAAAGCTATGAAAAAGGCTGGATTGTTGGATAAATATTACGAGATTGCCTTGCCTATGGGAATCAAAATCGCTGATGAACATTGCAATATTCTGTTTACAAAGGAAATCACTTCTGAAAATCAATATGACAATCCTGAAATCAACAGAAATCATCTGAGAGAAATGCTCCTTGGGAGTCTGGCGGATGATACGGTAATCTGGGATATGAACTTCACTGAAATGGAAGAGAATGATGATCAATGGCAGCTTCACTTTAAAGATAAACCTCATGTGACAGCTGATCTTGTTATCGGAGCCAATGGAGGAATGTCCAAAGTAAGAAAATACGTCACGGAAGCCGAAGTGGAAGAAACCGGAACATTTATCATTCAGGGAGATATTTCACAGCCTGAGAAAGCGTGTCCCGAATTTTTTAAATGGTGCGACGGAAAAAGACCAATGGCCGCTTTTGAAGGTAATCTGTTGGTCGCCAATCCTTATAATAACGGAGCTTTGACGTATGGAGTCATATTCAAAAAGCCTGATGAATGGAAAAATGACCCTGGTTTGGACTTTCAGAACACAGAACAGGTTCGTCAATTTCTTGTCCGAAGATTTTCTGCATGGAATGAGCTGTATCAGCAGTTATTCCTATCAACTTCCTTTTTTGTAGGATTGCCAACAAGGAGAATTTCATTAAACAAATCCTGGAAAAACAACCGATCTTTGCCTGTAACACTTATTGGAGATGCTGCTCATCTGATGCCGCCTTTTGCAGGACAGGGAGTCAATAGCGGGTTGATAGATGCTTTAATTTTATCAGAAAATCTGACAGAAGAGAAATATCAAAGCATGGAGGAAGCTATTGATGCTTACGAACAGAAAATGTTTATCTACGCCAAACAAGCACAAGAGGAATCCGGTAAAAACGAACTGGAAATGCGTGACCCCGGCTTCTCTTTTACAAGTCTTATCCGATAACCGTAATAATAGAATTAATGATCCGGGTCATTAAATAGTAAGGGTAATAAAACTTACCTTTACATTTTAAAATAATGAAACGTTCAGGAACAGCAGATTTACCCCTTCACTATGGCAAAGTACCGCCGTGGCTGTATGAACGTATGTCTGTGCTTGGACTTTCCATTATTGAAGTAATTCTTATGGATTACGGTAAAGATGAGGTATTGCGCCGATTGGCAGATCCGTTCTGGTTTCAGAGTTTTGGAGCTGTGATGGGAATGGACTGGCATTCTTCAGGAATTACCACTTCTGTCATGGGAGCACTGAAACGATCTATTAATCCCAATTCTCAGTCTCTGGGACTTTATATCTGTGGTGGTAAAGGAAAGTTTTCACGGGAAACTCCATCAGAGTTAATCAGAATTGCGGATAAAACAGGTCTCAACGGAACAGATTTGGTGAGGGCGAGCAAGCTTTCTGCAAAAGTGGATAATACGGCAATTCAGGATGGCTATCAACTGTATCTGCATAATTTCATTCTTTCAGATAATGGAAACTGGAGCGTTATTCAACAGGGAATGCATGAGTCAGATGGAACAGCAAGGCGGTATCACTGGCATTCCGAAAATATCACATCATTTGTAGAGCAGCCTCATACGGGGATCAACGGAATTTCAAGAGGAAAGATACTTAACCTTACCGATGCGAAGCTTCAGAGAACAGAAAAGGAATTTTAGATATCTCCCATACCGATTCAGCAGAAGTAATGAAGGATTTTGCAACATTGATTCTTCCTGCTCACCATGACGTGCAGGCCTCTGATGTAGATCTGAAGCGTTTAGGAGCACTTCTGTATGTTACCAGAGAACAGCAGCCTCAGAATTTTGAAGATTTACTGATGCTGGAAGGAGTAGGACCAAGAACCATGCAATCATTGGCTTTGGTAAGTGAAGTCATTCATGGAGCGCCATCGATATTTGCTGATCCTGCAAGATTTTCCTTTGCTCATGGAGGTAAAGACGGACATCCTTTCCCTGTCCCTGTCAATACGTATGATGAAAGTATCAGCATTATCAGAAAAGGGATTGAAAAATCCAGACTGGGAAATTCTGATAAATTAAATTCCTTAAATAAACTTCATCAGATCGTTGCCAATGCCGAAAAAGACTTTACTCCGGATTTTGATATTCAACAGGTGATTGAAGAAGAAATACAAAATTCCTGGCGTTTTGGTGGCAAGACCGTGTTCGGAGATGCCCAGAAACCCGGTACTCCGAAATCAATACAGCTTTCCCTGTTTTAAAAAAATATTTCCTGTAAAAAGCTTACAATTACTATCACCGGCAGATAGTCATTCCCATCCTTCCGGAGGGGTGGCAAAAATTCAAAGAATTTTTGACGGGATGGTTAGAGATAGTATGTTTTAAATAACTGTTTAAGAATAATAAATTTTAAAATACCTTTAATTTCAATAAAGTATGTGCTTTTGATGAAAACATTCAATTCTTTGTTTAATGTTTTTTGCTCTTAATTCAATTAAAAATTTTATTTTTAAAGACTTAAAAAAATTGACACCAATGACCAATCAAGCTTTAGAAATCTGCTATGATTTCCCTTTCTTTTTTCCCGAAGAGCTTGCTGAGATATTTCAGGCTCATGAGAAAACATCTTTCCAGAAAGGTGATTTCATCCTTGAGGAAGGAAAAACGGCCAATGAATATTATATTCTTGAAAGCGGATTGGCGCGTTCCTATGTTAATGATTTTAACGGAAATGAAGTAACCACTCACTTTTTCGTAGAAAATGAAGTTATTATTGAGGTTTTGTCAATGTTTCAGCGGGTTCCCTCTCAGGAAAATATCGTTTGTATTACAGATTGTGAATGCTGGAGGATGGATTATGATACGTTTCAGGAATTATTCCATAAAATTCCAAACCTTAGAGAATGGGGAAGATCATGGATGTCTCAGGAGCTTTTTGCCTACAAACAGCGCTCCGTAGAAATGTTCACGCTTTCAGCAACCAGAAGATACCTTAATCTGCTGGAACAAAAATCTAAAGTCATACAATTTGCACCATTGAAGCAGATTGCTTCCTATCTGGGAGTTACAGACACTTCTTTAAGCCGTATCCGCAAAGAAATAGTTTCCCATCCTAAGAAAAATTAAATCTTGCCCTATGACAAGTTGATTTTCATTGCACCTTGGTAATTTTGGATAACAGATTAACACTAAAATTACAAAAAATGAAAGTCAATCAAATTTATGTGAACCTTCCGGTAAAAGATGTACAGAAAACAAAAGAATTCTGGACCAAGGTTGGTTTTTCGATTAATGAACAGTTCTCAGATGATAAAGCAGCCTGCGTTGCTTTGAATGATACCATCTATGTCATGTTTCTGCAGGAAGATTACTTTATGACCTTTACCAATAAGCCTGTTGCCAAGGAAAATACCAGTCAGGTTCTTGTAGCAGTAGGTCTGGACAGTCGTGAAGACGTAGATAAAATAGTGAATACCGCTGTAAAAAACGGCGCGTCGCAGCATGAAGAACCCCAGGATTACGGATGGATGTATCAGAACTCTTTCTGGGATCTTGACGGACACGGCTGGAACATGACGTTTGCAGATATGTCGCAAATGCCTGCAGAATAGTTAGTCCAAATAAAAATTAAATCTTGTCCTATGACAAGCACATTCTTACCATACCTTGGTAATTTTGGATAAAATTCACCACTAAAATTTACAAAATGAATATTACTGATATTTACGTCAATTTACCCGTAAAAGACGTACAAAAAACCAGAGAATTCTGGACAGAGTTAGGTTTTTCTATCAATGAACAGTTTTCAAACGATAAAGCAATATGTGTGGTCATGAAGGAAAATCATATTTACACCATGTTCTTAAAAGAAGAGTTCTTCCAGACCTTTACAAACAGACCTTTCGCTAAAGGAGATACTACACAGGTGCTTCTTGCCATTGGGGCAAACAGCCGCGAAGGAGTAGATCAGATGGTAAAAACAGCTATCGGAAACGGAGGTTCAAAATATGCCGAGCCTGTAGATTACGGATGGATGTATCAAAGCAGTTTTGCTGATATCAATGGCCATCAGTGGGAAGTGATGCATGGAGATGTATCCCAGATGCCTGCAGAATAATATTATCATTCACTTATTAAATACATATCCAATGGAAGCAATATCAAACGATATAGAATTAATAAAGAATCAGGTTGTCAGCAACTATCAGGTGATTTCTTTGAATATTGACGGTATTACCCATGAAGAGTCTATGATTTTTCCTAATGGTGAAGCTAACTGTATGAATTGGATTCTTGGACATTTAATCCATATCAGGAATCCCTTTCTGAATATTTTAGGTGAAGAATCCGTGTGGGACAGTGAAAAGTTTTCCTGCTACAACAGAGGTGAAATTCCTTTGAACCGGAAAGATGAATTAGTCAACTTTGAAGATTTAAAATCTTATTTGAAACAATCTCAGGACGGGCTGGAAGCGAAACTCAATACCCTGAACAGTTTTAATCCTGAAATGGTTAAAGATATATCAACCCTAAGTCTTCATGAAATTTACCACAGCGGACAGCTGGGTTATCTCCGCAGAATTTTAGGAAAACCGGGCGCCATAAAATAATTACGGTTTTTAACACAATTTTGCAGATCATATGACATAATCAGGCGCAAAATCTAAGAGAATTATCTCTAATATAGAAGTTTAGATTCCGTGCTTTGCCCGGAATGACAAACTAGCTGTTGAAATCTTCCATATTATTTTTAAAAGAGTACAATTTTATCGAAGATAAAATCCCCGCGCCTTAAAAACGTATAGTTTATAAAATACTTAGTGACTTTGCGTTTTTTCCAACATTCTAACTTCTAATTTCTAATTAAAATGGACACACCAAAATCAAAAAAAATGGAACTCGTTATTCCGGCTTACAGAATGCATTCCCAAAGCTTTATGAATGTTTTGGAAGGCATTTCGGAAGAAGATGCATTGAAAAGAATTGAAAATAAAACCAATCATATCGTATGGATGGCAGGGAATTTTGTCAACATGCGCTATGGCCTGGGCTGGGTGCTTGGGGTACAGGAAGAAGACCCTTACAGTGACCTGTTTTTCCAGGGAAAAGCATTGGATGAAAGCTTTAAATATCCAACTTTAGCTGAATTAAAAGAAAACTTTCATAAAATTTCCTCTAAAGTATTCCAAAGACTTCATGAAGTAACTGATGAAGAACTGGATGAGATATTTGAAATAGGAATGAATATTCCTTTTATTAAAGAAACAAAGCTCAATTTTGTAGGAATGTGTATCGGCCGTGAAGACTATCTCTGCGGGCAGATAGGCCTGATGCGCAGAATTCTCGATTACCCCGGAATGAAGTATGATGTAGACGAAAATCTTAAATACTAATCATGAATCCGGTAGAAAAAGGCTATAAGAAAGTCAATGGAATCCAATTGTATTATGAGATCTATGGATCCGGAAAACCATTGGTTCTGATTCATGGAGGAGGTTCTTCCATTCTGTACGATTTTAAAGAAGTCATAGCCAGGCTGGAAGATAAATTCCAGCTCATAGGGATCGATCTGCAAAACCACGGACGCAGTGAACACCGTGATATTCCTGAAACATTTGAGCAGGATGCTGATGATATTGCCGGACTTTTAGCAGAACTAAACATTGGAAAAGCTTCCTTCTGGGGATTCAGCAATGGTGGTAGTACGGTAATGCAAATTGGTCATCGTCATCCCGAAATCGTAGAAAAATTGGTCGTTGCCTCAGCATTTTATAAAAGAAGCGGAATGATAGACGGCTTTTTTGAAGGAATGCAGGAAGCCACTTTTGAATCGATGCCGGAACCTTTTAAAATTAATTTTTTAAATCTCAATCCGGATTTTTCAAAACTGGAAAACCTTTTTGAGAAAGACTGCAAAAGAATGCAGACGTTTGAAGACTGGGATGATGAAGTGCTGACTTCTATCAAATCACCTACATTATTCATCAGTGGTGATCAGGATGTGATGAAACCGGAGCACGCTGCAGCGATGTGGCGGCTGGTGAAAGGTTCCCGGTTAATGATACTTCCCGCAACTCATGGTGTTTATATGATGCCTGACTTTGACGGAAGTATTGATGTAAACTTAATAGACTTTACGGTGAGAGAAGTAGAAAAATTTATAAACCATTAAGAACTTTGAAAAATAGTGAGTTAAATTAAATGAATTGTAATGATTCAAAACAGAGCTGTATTTACTATTCATACTCAATTAATAATTCCTTAATGGATCAATAACAGAACCTTATAACTTATAATAATAACTTTAAAATTTAAAATCATGGCTAAATTAAATCCATACCTAAATTTCGATGGAACAGCTGAAGAAGCGTTCAATTTTTACAAAACTGTTTTTGGTGGTGAATTCGTAGGTGGAATTCATAAGATGGGAAATGCTCCCGGTACAGAAAACCTTTCAGAAGAAGAAAAAAACAGGGTAATGCACATTGCTTTGCCTATTGGAGGAGACCTCTTAATGGCATCAGATATCGTACCTGGTTTTGGGCAGACTCTTACCGTAGGAAATAATAATTATGTATCTATTTTCCCTGATTCCAAAAGCGAAGCCGACAGAATCTTTAAAGAACTTTCTGACGGAGGAAACGTGGAAATGCCGATTGAAGATCAGTTTTGGGGAGACTATTTCGGATGCTTTCAGGATAAATATGGTGTTCATTGGATGGTGAACTATAATGATGAATACGCAAAATAATCCTATATTTAACTAATTATAAAAAGAGATGCCCATTTTTTGGGCAGCTCTTTATTCAAACTATAAAAAAATTAGAACTATGGATCCAATTAAAATAGACATTACAATTTTAGCACCTGTTGAGAAAGTCTGGAATTATTTCAATGAGCCAAAGCACATCACAAAATGGAATTTTGCCCACGAAAGCTGGCAATGTCCTAGTTCTGAAAATGACCTGAAGGTAGGAGGCAGATTCAAAAACAGAATGGAAGCTAAAGACAAAAGTTTCGGATTTGATTTTGAAGGAGTTTATGACGAAATTATTCCCCATGAGGTTATCAAATATCATATGGAAGACGGACGGAAAGTAGAAGTTGTTTTCGATAAAATAGATGAAAACACAACGAAAGTTATTGAAATTTTCGATCCGGAAAAACAAAATTCTGTGGAAATGCAGAGGGATGGCTGGTATGCTATTCTGAACAATTTCCACAAGTATGTTGAGAATCATTAACAATATTTTTTGTAGCCATGATCAATTTAGTTATCATGTCCAAGAGTTTAAATTCCATTTATGCTTTTAATTATGACTCTAAAGAAGAATTCCTTCATGGAGTTATTGCAATACCTGCAAGAAAAGCCTTAGAAAAAGAAAAAATAAATTCTTTGGAAAAACTTTCAGATTATTCCGAGAAAGAAATTATGCAGCTTCATGGTTTCGGAAAAAATACGATGGTGAAACTGAAGAATTATATGAAAGAAAATCAGGTGTGCTTTAAAGAAGTATAAAAAGTATAACTGGACATTTCTCAGTGTCATTGCAGATAAAGTAACCTACTTTAAATGCGAAGACATAAGGTTTTCTTTTGCTGTGAATTAATCAGCAGACGAATACTATTCCTAAGAAAAAAGTAAAACAAGATAAATCAATCCATTTAAATATAAAATTATGAATAACGATATTTTCCCATGTCTCTGGTATGACGGAGATGCCAAGCAGTCTGCAGAATTTTATTGTAAAGTTTTTGGAGGCGAGATCACGGCAGATACTCCTGTGGTGATGAATATTGATTTGTTTGGACAAAGAGTGATGCTTCTGAATGGCGGTCCGCAGTTCAAAAAAAATGCTTCCATCTCTTTCATGGTGATCTGTGAAACAGAAGATGAGGTTCAAAAATATTGGGATCAGTTACTTGTTGGCGGGATGGCTTTGATGGAGCTGGGATCTTACTCATGGAGCCCGAAATACGGATGGGTTAAGGATAAATATGGAGTAACATGGCAGTTGTTTTTGGGTGAAAAAGCAAGCGAACAGAAAATAATTCCTACTTTGATGTTCATTCATGGAAATAATGGAAAAGCAAAAGAAGCAATGGAACTTTACACCAAAACATTCCCTAACTCAAGCATAGGAAACATATTGACCTATGGAGCAGGAAGTGAAGGGCACGATATCCCGGAACCGGCAGAAAATGTTCAGCATGCTCATTTTGTGATAGACAATTACAGTATATTCTGTATGGATAATTCTTATGATCACCCGTTTGATTTCAATGAAGGAATATCATTGGTGATCATGACGGACGACCAGCAGCAGACTGATAAATACTGGAATGCGCTGACAGCAGACGGCGGCAGAGAAAGCATGTGCGGTTGGCTGAAAGATAAATACGGGCTGAGCTGGCAGATTGTGCCTAAAAGACTTATTCAGTTAATGAATGATTCCAATCAGGAAAAAGCCTATAAAGTAGTTCAGGCTATGATGAAAATGCAGAAAATTATCATCCAGGATTTGGAGGATGCTTATAATTCTTAATCTATTTCGGCGTATTGTTTGATATGATTTAGAGAAAAGATTTGCATATGAAAACACAGAACAAATCAGACTCTAAGTCGAAAGTCCCTAAAGAAGGGCTGTTCCCGGAAATTATCCGGAACGATTATCAGGGAAGCCGGAAGCTGAAAGGTAAAAAAGCAGTTATTTCCGGCGGAGACAGCGGCATAGGACAGGCTGTAGCCGTTCATTTTGCCAGAGAAGGAGCAGATGTTGCTATCATCTACAAAGAAAGTGACGATGATGCCAGAGAGACCCAAAAACTGGTTGAAAAAGAAGGACAGAAATGCATTCTCATCAAAGGAGATCTTACCCGGAAAATATTCAGGACCAAGTGTGCAGACAAGATTAAAAAAGAGTGGAAGAAGCTTGATATTCTTGTAAATAATGCAGGAATTCATACTTCCAAAAGCAGTCTGGAAAAAATCTCTGATGAACAGATTCAGGAAACATTTGATACCAATATCATTTCTATGATTTCTTTCACCAGAAATTTTCTTCCGCTGATTGGGAAGGGAGGAAGAATCATCTGCACAACTTCTGTCACAGCATACCGCGGAAGCGATCATTTACTTGACTATGCCGCCACAAAAGGCGCCGTACTGTCTTTTATTCGCTCATTGGCAGATAATCTTGCCGAAAAAGGAATTCTCGTGAATGGAATTGCCCCCGGACCTATCTGGACTCCACTGGTGAAAGAAGCCTTTGATGATCTTTCCAAATTTGGAAAAGATACCCCGCTGAAACGTGCGGGACAGCCGTCAGAAGTAGCACCGGCTTATGTTTTTCTTGCTTCAAAAGACGCAAGTTACATCACAGGAGAAATCATTCATATCAATGGAGGTGACTTTGTAGGAGGATAGAATGAAATGCTGGATGCCAGAAGTTAGAAAATCACAGATCAATACATTCTTACTCTAAAACTCTAAAACCTTCAGACACAATCACCTGCAACCTATTATCTACAACCTAATACCTAAAATAAAATGGAAAAATTATCATATGAAATAGAAATCAATGCCGAACCTGAAAAAGTATGGAGTGTCCTGTGGGCAGATATCACATACAGGCAGTGGACAACGGCATTTACAGAAGGTTCTTTCTATGAAGGAACACTCGAAGAGAACAATATTGTTAAATTTCTTGACCCCAAAAACAACGGAATGTACAGCAGGGTAGAAAAGGTTATTCCTAATGAAGAAATAAGATTTCTGCATCTGGGAGAAATTTATGAAGGTATTGAAGTTCCTCAGGACTGGGGAGAAGCAACAGAAGCTTATTTCCTTGAAGAAAATGAAGAAGGAACACTGCTGAAAACAGAAATACAGACTCCTGCGGAATTCAAAGAATTTTTTGAAGAGAAATTTCCAAAAGCGATGAACATCGTTAAGCACCTTTCAGAAAATCAGTTGTAAATATCTCAGGTGTTAATATACCTGAGATTGAAAGTAATTCAATAGCCAAATCACTGTAAAAAATATAAAAATGGAAACCTTATCATACGAAACAGTAATTGATGCCCCTTTACAGAAAGTATGGGACATTCTCTGGAACCCTGAAACATATAGTGAATGGACCCGGTTTTTCGGTGCGGGATCTGTCATGAAATCCGATTGGAAGATAGGTGGAAAGACCTATTTTCTTAATGCTGAGGGAGAAGGAATGGTTTCAACCATAGACAGTATGGAAGAACCCCATCAGATTGTTTTTAAACATCTGGGAATGGTAGATAAAAATGGAGTAGAAGACACCCAAAGCAAAGAAGTAATGGAATGGAACGGAAGTTTTGAAAAATATTTCCTGATCGACTTTGGAGGAAAAACAAAACTCCATGCTGAAGTTCAGGTTGAAAAACAATGGGAAGATCACATGAACACAGGCTTTACAAAAGGTCTGATGGTTGTGAAGAGCCTCGCAGAAGGAGTAAGCCTTGATTCAGTGTAAAGGAATTCAAAATTTAAAATTTCAAGTTCAAGGTCCCTAATCCCCGCCACCTATCATCTGCTACCTATTACCTATTACCTATTACCTACCATCTAAAATATGAAACTACTCGTAATACTTTTCGCAACATTTATTCTGGCTTTGCTGGGAACTTTTTTAGTTCAGGGAAAGCCGGATTTTATATTTTCAGGAAACCTGGGAATGGCTGTATTTGTCTTATTTACAGGCTTTTCCCACTTTAAATTCCAGAAAGGAATGGCCATGATGATTCCCGAGTTTATTCCCGCCAGAATGTTTTGGGTATACTTTACAGGAGTTTTAGAAATTGCTGCAGGAATCGGACTTATGATTCCCGGCATTCGTGAAACGACAGCTGTTTTACTGATCATTTTTTATGTATTGGTTTTTATTGCCAATATCAATTCTTCCAGGAAAAGGGTTAATATTTTTAAAGCAGATTACACCGGTCCGGGAATGAAATACCTTTACACGCAAAGGATTCCCATGCAGATTATTTTAATAGTCTGGACCTGGTATTTCGGAATATATTTACACTAAATAAAAAGACAGTCATTGAGGCTGTCTTTTTCATATAATTGATGTTTTTTTTAATTAATTGATACTATAGTGTAACGTTTTATAGGGATAGTATGTCTTATTGTATAAATGCATTTGTTTTTATTGTTTTGAAAATAAGCGCATTCTATAACTTTAACCCTAAAAACAGAAGTTATGAATTTAAATCACAAAATTTTCGGTACAGCCATTATTGTACTATCCACTATGATGATCAACGCACAAAGCTCTACTGCCAAACTGCCGGGAGATCCTACTTTGCCATCTTCCAAGGCTAATCTTGAGAAACTTATCTCTTATGATAAAGGAAATTTCAAATACAAAGTTGAAGATTACTTTGCAAGACCAAAAGCTTCCGTATTTAAAATCTCTCCTGACGGAAAATACCTTTCTTACAAAGAAAAAGATCAGGATAAAAAAAATCATGTATATGTTAAAGACCTGAGTACAGGAAAGATCACTAAAGCCATTGTTGAAAAAGATGACCTGATCAAAGCTTACGGATGGCTGAACAAAAAACGTCTTTTTTATACACAGGATAGAGGAGGAAATGAAAACATCCACCTGTATGCTACCGATACAGATGGTGGAAATCAGAAGGATTTAACGCCATTTGACGGTGTAAAAGTGCAGTCTATTATTCCTATAAAAGATACTGATTTCGTTGTGGTTACTATGAATAAAAACAACAAGCAGATCTTTGAACCTTTTAAAATCAATTTCGTTACAGGGGAAATGACCCAGCTGTATGAAAATAAAGATGTCAACAGCCCTATCGACGACTATCTTTTCGATAAAGATGGGAATCTGAGAGGCTATAGCGTCCTTGAAAACGGATTAACAACAAAGACCTATTATAAAGATCTGCAGACAGGAAAATTCAACCTGATCAAATCCGCAGACTGGTCTGATACCTTCAGTATTATAGAGTTTAATGAAAATTCTAAAAATAAAGATGAAGCATATGTAGTAACGAATCTTGATAGTGATAAAGCGAGAATTGTACTGTATGATCTGAAAAAAAATGCAGTGATTAAAGAAATTTATTCCAATCCGGTATATGATGTAAGCTCAATAAGCACAGCAGGTAAAAACAGAAACTATGAACTTGACTATATCAGCTATGAAGGCACAAAAGGAGAAACAGTTCCGGTAAGTAAATTTTATAAAGAAATACATGACAAATTAAAATCTCAGTTTGGAGACAAGGAATTTGGAATTGCTTCTTCTGATGATAATAATGATAAACTTCTGGTGGTTGTAGGAAGTGATAAGCTCTATGGAACCTATTATGAATACGATACCAAAACCAAGCAGACCAAACTTCTGTACAACCTGATGCCTCAGCTGAAGGAAGAAGAGATGGCTGAAATGAGACCTATCGAATTTAAAAGCAGGGATGGAATGACTATTCATGGATATATCACATTGCCTAAAGCAGCGCTCGAAGGTAAAAAAGTTCCAATGATAGTGAATCCTCACGGTGGTCCGCAGGGAATCAGAGACAGTTGGGGATTCAATCCGGAAGCACAGTTGTTTGCAAGCAGGGGATATGCCACCCTTCAGGTCAACTTCAGGATTTCCGGAGGCTATGGAAAATCATTCCAGAAAGCAGGCTACAAACAGATCGGAAGAAAAGCGATGGATGATGTGGAAGACGGGGTAAAATATGCGATCAGTCAGGAATGGGTAGATCAGGATAAAGTAGCCATTTACGGAGGAAGCCATGGTGGATATGCTACGCTAATGGGATTGATTAAAACTCCAGACCTGTATACTTGCGGGGTAGACTATGTAGGAGTATCCAATATCTTTACCTTCTTTGATTCATTCCCGGAATACTGGAAGCCTTATAAAGAAATGGTAAAACAAATCTGGTATGATCTGGATAATCCTGAAGAAGCAAAGATTGCCAAGGAAGTTTCACCGGTGTATCAGATTGATAAGATTAAAAAGCCCCTATTTGTAGTTCAGGGAGCTAATGATCCAAGGGTAAACATCAATGAATCTGATCAGATTGTAAAAGCAATGCGTGCCAAAGGTTTCGAAGTTCCTTACCTGGTAAAATATGATGAAGGACATGGATTTGGAAAAGAACCGAACAGAATTGAGCTTTACAAATCAATGTTAGGATTCTTTGCAGAAAATTTTAATAAATAAACTATTAAATAATATTTGAACGGAGGACTTAGGTCTTCCGTTTCTTTTTATGACAAAGTCATTGCGAGCAAAGCGAAGCAATCTCATGATAAGTTTAATAAATGGAGTTGGAAAAGCGCAAAGTCGCCAAGGTTTTACAAGCGGTATGCTTTAAGGCGCAAAGATTTTATCTCCGATAAAATTGTACAGTCCTAAAGATTTTACGGATATTTCAACGGCAATTTGTTATTCCGGGCGAAGCGAGAAATTCAGGCTTCGTGTTGAAAATAGCTCTTCTTGTTAATTATACAGGTATTGATAAAAAAATGTTTAATAACCCTTGATTTACACTGATATACAAGAAAATAAAAAGAATCTCATTTGCTGAAAATCTTTGATTTTCTTGCGCCTTACAATTATACATAATAATGATAAAAACTTTGCGCCCTTGCGTTTTCCAACCAAAAAAAATATATATGGAAATACAAAGATTTTATCATTCATTACTTATTATTTATCATTGATTACTTTAGCCCCGATAGCAGCGGTTACCCCGGAGCATGAATGGGAGCGTCGGAGGGTAAGGTTGGGGGATAGTTTGGCGTGAGGAGTATGAGCGGATAGCGGGAATAAGCTCCTAAAGAAATGATTAATGAATAATAAGCAACGAGTAATTTTGTAATAATTGAGAAGATAAAAATGTTGATGAATAAAAGAAAAATTGAAATGTAAGAAAAATATTTTAAATTTATTAAAGTAAAACCAAAAGGCTGGCCGTCATAGCAATATGGAGGTTGTCGAAAAAATAACAATGCCACAGAAGGAGAAAGAAAGCATCATCTCACAGACCGTTTCCAACTACGGAGGGAAGCTGATGTCCTATATTCGTCCGAAAGTGAAAAACACGGAGGATGCGGAAGATATTCTGCAGGAGGTGTGGTATCAGTTCAGTAGCCTTACGAATATTTCGGAGATCGTAAATGTTGGTGGGTGGTTGTATAGGGTAACGGCAAATAAAATTACAGACCGTTACCGTAAAAAGAAAACAGAAAATCTTGAAGATTTCGTATATGAGGATGAAGACGGTACGTTTTCTATCAAGGATATCTTATTGATGGATGACAGCGCCGGTCCTGAGGTGAAGATGTTTCAGGATGAGATCTGGAAAAAACTGTTTGAAGCACTGGACGAACTTCCCGAAAAACAAAGACTGGTCTACGTAGAAAATGAACTGAACGACAAAACCCTCCAGGAGATTGCCGATGAACAGGGAGAAAACATCAAAACCATCATCAGTAGAAAAAACTATGCTGTGAAGCATTTGAGAAACAGATTGAGAAAACTGTACGAAGATTTAAAAAGTTAGAAAAAGAAATTATGAATCATAAACACAAAAAGGGTTGGATTTTTTTATTGTTATGTCCGCCATTAATTTTAGCCGCTGTTACATGGATTGTAATGCTGCTTTGGAATTGCCTTCTCCCGGAGATTTTAGGAGTAAAAGCCATTACATTCTGGCAGGCAATGGGAATACTGATCCTAAGTAAAATTCTTTTCGGAGGTTTCCATTTCGGGAAAGGAATGAAAGACTTCAAGGAAAGAAAAATGAGTGAAAAAATGGAAGGCTGGTCTCCTGAAGAAAGGGAAAAATTCAAAGAAGTCTGGAGAAATAAATGTTCAGGCGGATTCTTCAACAGAAACAACGAATAATTTGAAAATTTTAAGAAGTAGTAAAGTAAAATTAAAATTCATTCGTCTCTATAAAAAACAAGAAGTAGTAAAACTTAAAATTTTGAAAAAAATGAAAAATTCAGCATTAAAAGGAGCTCTGGGAGCATTAGCCGTTGTAGGTGTCGCCTTAATCGCTAAAAAAGCAATACAAAGAAAAAGATTTATCAAAGGTATTTTTGATGAATATGGAATCAAGGAAAAATCACCTTTCGGACTGGCAGATAAGATCAGAGAAATGAATGATGAAGACTATCAGGAACTGAAAGGGAAATTCAAAAAAGAATTCCATTCAAGATGCTGCAAAAAAAAGGATAATACCTTCGAAGCATAATACGCAAAGACTAAATTGAAATTGTTACATTCCGGCGCGGGAAGCAGAGCTTCCCGCGCCGGAATTTTTATTTAAAAATACTTCCTGTAAAGGCTTTTAATACTATATTTGTTATTACTAAATGTTATTTCCGGCTATGATGAAGTGTAAGAATATTTTCTTTGTGGTATTTTCGTTTTTCTCAATCATTATATTGGGTCAAAAGTCCCAACAAAAACAGTATATTTTCTTCTTACATAATAAATTTTTAGAAGGGCATTCTTTGGAGGAGAAACATCCAAAATATGGGGTTGCAGAATATGAAGAAATACTTAATAAACTAAAGGATCAAAATACGGTTGTTATTTCTGAGAAAAGAAAAGCAGATACCGATCCAGTAGCTTATGCAGGAAAGGTGAGAAAGCAGATTGACAGTCTTATGAAAAAAGGAATTCCGGCTGGGAGGATAACCGTGATAGGAACTTCTCAGGGAGGTTATATTGCACAATATGTGTCTTATTATGAAAAGAATCCGAAATTGAAATTTGTGATCATTGGAGCGAGTTTCAAAGATGATTCTCTGGAAAAAGATAAGAACTTTAAGCTTTATGGAAGGATTCTTTCTATTACGGAGAAGTCAGATGATGGGCATGTGTCGTTATCGAAGGAACAAAGGTTGATCAGATCCGGTATTAAGGATTTTAAAGAAATAGAGCTTAATACAGGACTTAATCATGGTTTCCTTTTCAAAGCCCTCAATGATTGGATTGTTCCGGCTAAGGATTGGGTTTCCCATAAATAGATGCTGGTCGGTGTATTACCGTTTAGTTCTTATGATTGAAGTTGCTGCGAAATGATCTGTGAAATCTGCGAGAAATACCTTTAATATGATATTGAGATTCCTCGCTTTGCTCGGAATGACAAAGGGGTTGTTGAACTCATTTAATTCGCAGTATTTGTTGAGAAGTACAATTTTATCGGAGATAAAATCTTTGCGTCTTAAAATATGCAGTTTGAAAAAGAACTAGCGTCTTTGCGTTTTCCAACCTTAAAATAATAAATGATATTGAGATTGCTTCATCTTCGATTCACAATGACTTTTAGATCCTTTTTTCTATCAAAATTTTACCATAAACATCAAACACAAAGAAAAATAAATTCTTATTTTTGTATTTCTCAATGAAAGATTACTACTATTTTCTCGGTATATCACAGGATGCTTCAGAAGAAGACGTCAAAAAAGCCTATCGGAAACTGTCTTTAAAATATCACCCCGATAAAAATGATAACGACGACTTTTTTGCTGACCGTTTTCGCGAAATTCAGGAAGCTTATGAGACGTTGAGTGATTCTGTCAGAAGACGTGCTTATGATCAGAATTTAGAAAATCATCAGAAAAGTTTCAGGTATAATATTCCACCTGCGATCAAAACTTTTACAGCGAATAAAATTCATGCGAAAAAAGGGGAGGAGATTATCATCAACTGGCAGACGAGTAATGCTGATGTGGTGAAAGTATTGCCTTTCGGGTTAGAAAAGCCTTATGGAGAGAGGATCTTTAAGATCACAGAATTTAAAGATGGGAAATTCCAGCTTCTGCTTCATGCAACGAATTCTCTTTTGCATAAAACCGTAGTTCAGGGAATCACCATCACAGAAGTTTTTGAAAATGATACTGAAAAATTCAAAAATTCAGTAGAAGAAATGTTTAAGCCACAACCCAGAACGGTAATGAACAGGTATGGACAGCCTAAAATTATAATGCTGTTTTGGGGAATTATCGTACTGGCAATTGCCTTATACTTTTTGATAAAAACGTTGGCCTAGCCTAAGCCATTTTCTTTCTTCCCGGGCATTTTTTGCATCTTTTTCCTTTCTTGAACTTTTTACAACACGATTTCTTTTCACAGAACATCTCTTCGTTATTGAATGAGTAAGGTGCCAAAGGCGGAACTTTAAAAGGGACAATCATATTCATGCTGCAAATATATTAATTTAGAATAAATATAATTAATAAAATTTCATAAAATTCTTTAAACCTGATGTATAGCAGTTATAGCGTGCTTTTTTCCGGATTAATGGGCTTAAATTTCATACCGGATAATTTCTTACATTCACCATAAACTAGGTTTAAGCTTACACTTTGAAAAAAATAAGTTTTACCGACTCTTTTTAATATAAGTTTAATTAATAGGTTAAAATCCATTGATTAAATCCATTATTTTAGCAATACATAATGTACTTAATTATATGTTAATTAATATTTTTCCTTATATATTATGTATAGAATAGTGGTTATTATTAATGAAATTATTGCAAACCTTATCATAAATTACGAAATGTGAATTATTAGAAAAAGTCACAAATAGAGGTGTGAATTATCACCTCGGTAGTACTCTTGTGAAATCGTCCAAAAAATTGTAATTTTACCCATCTTTTTACAAACAAAATCTAATAAATAAAAATGAATACAGAACAGTTTGTGAGCCGTCACATTTCCCTTAATGAAGCCGATAAACAGGCGATGTTGGAGAAACTTGGCGTTTCTAGTATTGAAGAGTTAATTTCTCAGACCATTCCATCTTCTATCCGTTTAGAGAAAGATCTTGAGATCTCGGAACCGCTTTCTGAATACGAAATGTTGAACCACTCAAAAGAATTGGCATCTAAAAATACAGATTATACGAGTTACATCGGATTTGGATACCACAATACACTTTTGCCTTCAGCAATCCAGAGAAATATTTTTGAAAACCCTAGCTGGTATACGGCCTACACTCCATATCAGGCAGAAATTGCACAGGGAAGACTTGAAGCTCTTCTTAATTTCCAGACTGTAGTATGTGATCTTACAGGTTTTGCATTAGCTAATGCATCTTTGCTGGATGAATCTACTGCTGCAGCTGAAGCAATGCATATGTTCTTCAACAACAGAACAAAAGACCAGAAAAAAGCAGGAGCTAATAAGTTCTTCATTTCTGACCTTGTTCTTCCTCAAACAGTTTCTGTATTAAAAACAAAAGCTGAAGGATTAGAAATAGAAATCGTAGTAGGAGATCATAAAACACACCAGTTTGATGGTTCTTATTATGGAGTTTTATTACAATATCCTGGTAAAAACGGAATCGTTTTAGATTATACAGAAGATATCGTAGAATACAAAAAACTTGACCTTCAGGTAGCTGTTGCTTGTGATCCTATGGCTTTGGTAAAACTAAAGTCTCCGGCAGAAATGGGCGCTGACTGTGCGGTAGGAACTACACAGAGATTCGGTATTCCATTAGGGTACGGAGGTCCTCACGCAGCTTTCTTTGCTTGTAGAGAAGATTATAAAAGAGATATCCCTGGAAGAATCATCGGAGTTTCTCAGGATATGTACGGAAGACGTGCATTAAGAATGGCGTTACAGACAAGAGAGCAGCACATCAAAAGAGAGAAAGCTACTTCAAATATCTGTACAGCTCAGGTTCTTTTGGCAGTAATGGCAGGGATGTATGCTGTTTATCACGGTCCGAAAGGATTAAATTATATCGCTGATCAGATCCACTTTAAAGCAAATGCTTTGAAAGGAGGTCTTAAAGCATTAGGATATCAGGTAGTGGAAGAACCAATCTTCGATACTGTGAAAATCACAATGGCTGAAGATGAAAAAGGAAGATTAGTAAGACTGATGCTTGATCACAAACTTAACCTTAACTATTTCACAGAAGGTGTAGTAAGTATTGCAATCAATGAAAGTACAACATTAGAGAAATTGAACTATCTGATGGCTTCTTTCGCTCAGTTTAAAGACAAGCAGACTTTCAAATTAGAAATCAAAGAAGGATACAGCATTCCTGAAGAAAACTTAAGAAAAGACGAAATTCTTACAGAATCAGTATTCAACAAATACCACACGGAAACAGAATTGATGCGTTACATTAAGCGTCTTGAGAGAAAAGATTTATCATTGACTCATTCAATGATTTCTTTAGGATCTTGTACGATGAAACTGAACGCAGCAACTCAGATGTTACCACTTTCATGGGAAAACTGGGGTGCAGTTCACCCATTTGTACCTGTAAATCAGGCGGAAGGTTACCAGGAAATGATCCGCGAACTGGAGAAAGACCTAGCAGAAATTACAGGTTTTGCAGGAACTTCTCTTCAGCCAAACTCTGGAGCTCAGGGTGAGTACGCAGGATTAATGGTAATCAGAGAATATCATATCTCAAGAGGAGACCACCACAGAAATGTAGTATTGATCCCTCAGTCTGCACACGGAACCAACCCGGCTTCTGCTGCAATGGCAGGAATGAAAATCGTAGTTGTGAAAAACCTTGAGAACGGTGAAATCGACTTCGAAGATCTTAAAGCTAAAACAGAACTTCATTCAGCAAACTTATCTGCTGTAATGATCACTTATCCTTCAACTTACGGATTCTTTGATGCTAACATTAAAGAAATTACCAATCTTATCCACGAGCACGGAGGACAAGTATATATGGATGGCGCGAACATGAACGCTCAGGTAGGATTTACAAGTCCTGGAAACATCGGAGCTGACGTTTGCCACCTTAATCTTCATAAAACTTTCGCAATTCCTCACGGAGGTGGAGGTCCTGGAGTAGGTCCAATCTGTGTTGCTAAACACCTAGTACCTTTCCTTCCTTCTAACGCGAATATCAGAATAGGGTCTAAAGAAGCTATTGAAGGTATTTCTGCTGCACCTTACGGTTCAGGATTGATTCTTAATATTTCTTATTCTTACATCAAGATGTTGGGAACTGAAGGTCTTAAAAAGGCTACAGGTCACGCTATCATGAACGCTAACTACCTGAAAGAAATTTTAGCAGAGCATTTCCCGATTTTATATTCAAACGAAAACGGAAGAGTAGCTCACGAATGTATCGTAGATTTCCGTCAGTTTAAATCTTTAGGAATTGAAGTGGCTGATGTGGCGAAGAGATTGATGGATTATGGTTTCCATGCTCCTACCGTTTCTTTCCCGGTTGCAGGTACTTTGATGATTGAGCCTACAGAATCTGAAAGTAAGTCTGAAATTGACCGTTTTGCAGAAGCATTGATCTCTATCAAAAAAGAAATCGATGAAATTGCTAATGGTGAAGCAGATGCAACAAACAACGTATTGAAAAACGCTCCTCACACAGAACAATTGGTCATCTCTGATTCCTGGGATAAACCATACAGCAGAGAAAAGGCAGCTTATCCGTTAGAGTGGGTAAGAGACCACAAATTCTTCGCTTCTGTATCAAGAGTAGATGAAGCTTATGGAGACAGAAACTTGGTATGTACTTGTGAGCCGATTGAAGCTTATATGTAATCTTAGTTTTTTAACTATAAAAAAATCCCTTTCAGTAATGAGAGGGATTTTTGTTTTTGTCATTGCGAGCGAAGCAATCTCTAGGTTGGTGCAATCAGTTATGTTCTTGTTTTTAAAACAAAACCACCTCCCAAAACTGAGAGGTGTTCTATTTTGTTTTCTGTCATATTCCTTTACCTTCTTTTAAAGCTATAGGCGAGTAAAATGGCTGCACCCATAGTAACGCAGGTTATAATTGAAATAGTTTCAATGGAGATTCCACTTTTCATCTGTGTGTTTTCTTTTTCACATGAAAAAAAGAATAATACTGCTATAAATAGACAGCCCGAGAGTAATTTTTTTGTCATACATGTATTTGTTTGGTTCTTAAAGTTTTACATCAAAAAGTATACCGAATTTGTAGACTTAAAAAACGTAATGTTTTAGGGCTTTTGATTACTTTTAGAAGCTGCTGACAAATAAATTAGGAGCGTGGTTATGAAAGATAATTAATTTTATGAGCAACTTCTTCAATTAATCCCTGGCTTCCGAAGTAGCAAAACAAATGATTGATGATAAGGCCAAAAAGAGGAAGGAGCTTTCCAAAGAAACCTTCAAAATAAATCAATGTAATGATAAGAAATGCGAGAGCAAATAAGTTTAATTTCCATAGCTTAACTTTGTAAGTTAGTATTTTACTTTCTTCATTATAGGTAAATTTTCCGTCATCAATTAAAGATAAGTAATCCCAATTGGATCTTTCTTTAAGAAAACCCTCATTAAAAGAAACAAATCCCGGCCCGTAAAGAATGTTTTGGACTTTTTTCTCTCTAAGTATATCACATGCTGTATAAATTACGTTATCAGAAGTTTTATCTTTTGTGATTTCTTTTTCAAAAGTATAAGTAAATGGGAACATATAATTTTATGCTTTTTTATTCGTTTTTCCTTCGTTCCAATAATAGCTGTCCGGATAGATTCTCGCTCCAAAAACTGCAGTTCCCACCCGTATAATGGTGGCTCCTTCCTCAATGGCTGTTTCCAGGTCTCCGCTCATTCCCATGGAAAGTTCTTTCATTTCCACATTCGGAATATGTTCATGGATGATTTCCTGCTGAAGATTTTTAAGAATTTTGAAACAAGCTCTTACTTTCTCTGTTTCTGCACTGAATAGACCGATGGTCATCAATCCTTTTATTTTCAATGTAGAGAAACCGGAAATTTTTCGGGTAAGTTCAACTGCCTCACTGGGACCAACTCCGAATTTGCTCTCCTCATTTGAAGTATTCACCTGAATTAAAACATCTATTGTTTTGTTTTCGGCCAAAAGCCTTTGGTGAAGTTTTTCGGCCAGTTCCAGGCGATCCAGGGATTGAACGCACGTAACATCATATTTGAGAATATCTTTGATTTTATTGGTCTGAAGATGTCCTATAAAGTGATTGTTATGAGGTATGTCTTTTAAATCATCGTACTTCTCCTTCAATTCCTGCACCTTGTTTTCTGCAATTAAGGTTTGCCCATGCTCCAGTGCAACTTTAATTCGTTCTGCGGAAACTGTTTTAGTGGCCAATAATAATTTAACTTCATCAATATTTCTTCCGGATTGTTCACAAGCGCTTTTTACCCGGCTATTGATGATGGTGAGATTGTGGAGAATATCTTCTTTCATGATGGGATGGTTTCTTTGGCTTCCAGTTTTTTAATCAATGCAGCTTTTACCGATGTTAAAGCATAATCCTTAGCTTCAGCAAAAGAAACCGAGTACTTTCTGTCAACTGTTCTCATATCTTCAGGGAATTGATCCAGTAATTGGTCGTAGAAGGTATCTAGGATTTCTGCAGAGGGTATTTCGTAATTGATCTTTAGCTGGAAACGTCTTAGCAAAGCGGTGTCAATAATCTCAGGATGATTGGTGGCACAAAGCAAAAGTGAATGTTCAGGATAATAATCAATTAATTGAATCAATGTATTCACCAGTCTTCTCATTTCCCCTACATCTTTATCATCACTGCCTCTGGCTTTCCCGATCTGATCCAGCTCGTCAAGAAAAAGAACTGATCTTTCTCTTGCTGCTTTATCAAAGATCATTTTAATATTCTGGGAGGTTTCGCCGATACGGGATGAAACGATGTTACTCAGATTAAGGATCATAATATTTTTTCCCAAAGCATTGGCAACAGCCTTTGCAGTCATTGTTTTTCCGCATCCCGAACTTCCCTGAAGTAAAATCTTATTATTAACCGGAAGGCCATATTCCTGCAGTTCTTTGATGTAGTGGTGTTCCTTGATAAGCTGAACCAGATGCTCCTTGTTATTTTTATCGAGAAATACTCCGTTAAGGTTTACTTGTTCTTTATCTTGGATAATAAGATTGTATAGACTCATAGTGACGGTAAATGATTATTGAATAAACAAAGATAAAGCTTTATTAAATGCCGTAAGAAATCCTGAATCATAATAAACAGATAGGCCAGAAGAAAGAAGGTCAGAAATTGTGAATTATAAATTATGAGTTATAAATAAAATACCAAAAAAATTACGTAACCTGTGAGTAAATAAAGAGTTCTTCCGGACATAAAAAAATAAAGCCAGACTTGCGACTGGCTTTATTCATTTGGATATTAAAATTTGTTATGAAACTAAGATTTTGTGGTTTATGTTTTGGGCCCTTTTACCCGATGAGTAAAAGAGCAATCCGATCTCTCAGACTAAAAACATAAAACAATATAATTAGTATAGATATTTCTATAGGCTTGCTTTATTTAAAATTAGTTTCTTTCTCTTCTTACTGTCATGAAATATGAAGTGATTACGACTAAACCTGTTACGATACCGATATAAGTTACCATTTTGTATTATTTTTAATTATTTGACTTTTTTTTATCAATCTTTCAATTGCAATATTACTACTTTCAAATCACGTGCCAAAATAAATACTTATGATGTATATCAGTGTTTTACGAGGTTTATGTTCATTTATTAGTGAGATTTTGTTTACATTAAATTAATGCATTATTGAGAATTTATTAACACTTTTATTATTCTCTCTGTAAAATTATGTGAAAACGTTAATCGTTTCTCGACTTCTATATTGGAGTTGATAAAACAAATAATAAATAATGCGTGGCATAATATTGTTTTAAACCGTTTTTTTTGAATGTAAATTTTTCACGCGAAAAGGATTTTCATGTTAAGAAAATTTATTTTTAGCCACGTTTTTCATTCGGAATTTTTGTCATCTGTCAGATTTCATGACATAGAGAAATATTTTTTTTGTGCCAGATCTGAAAATATCTTTGCGCAATGGCATACTTTTTCAAAACTTTTAAATTATTGAATGGACCTAAAAATAAGGCACTTAAGATAAATTAAGTGGTTGATACCAGTATTGTTGTAGGATTAATGATTCGAAAATAGAATTTTTTTATACCATAATAAAGGGCAGAGAAATACTTGCAGTGTTTGGACAACAGAGAATTTTCCCATTATTCATTTTTGGAATTACCGGAGTGCTTTTGTTACTTTTGTACAAAGAATAAACTTATGGGACGCAGTTATATTTTTCTTGCTTTGGCTATTGTATTTGAGATCATCGCTACGAGTTTTCTGAAAAAATCCGAGGAGTTCTCCAAACTATGGCCATCCGTAGTGACCGTCATAGGATATGCCTGTGCTTTTTATTTTCTAAGTCTCACGCTTCGGCAGATTCCTGTTGGGATTACCTACGCCATTTGGTCCGGAGTAGGAATTGTCTTTATAACGATGATTGGAGTTATTGCCTTCAAACAGATTCCGGATCTTCCGGCTATTATTGGTATTGCCCTGATTGTAATCGGGGTAATTATTATTAACGTATTTTCAAAAATGGGAACGCATTAAAAAATAATCTCCTCATGCTTTTGCATCTGTTTCCAATGTTTGGATCTTGTTTTGTATAAGAAAAATTTTCCCAGTTTATATTTAAACTTTAAATATCCGCGGAACTCAATACCTTCAAATAATGTAAAGGGAATAGTAGGATTTTCTTCTAGTGACTGTCTGATTCCATTACTGAATACAGTAGGTCCTGTAGTAGAATGTATATCATGTGGATAGCGATGAGTGTTTATATTATCCATCATCAATTCCAGTGTTTTCTTTAGAAAAGGATGATTTTTATTGAAAATAAGGGCCCATTGAACATATAGGTTTTCATGTCTTTCTACACTGATTACAGCTTCATCATTATCTTTTATCAACTTTTTGAATGGCTTGATAATACTGCTGTCTATATCCAGATATACACCTCCTTTCTTATATAAAACGGCATATCTGAAAAAATCAGCTTTTGCAGCACCGATTCTCAGCTTGCGATACGTTTCAATATAGTGTGGGGGGAATTCTTCTTCAAGAAAATTTTCTATATCCTGATCATCATAAAAGTAATACTTATATTCCGGATTCTTTCTTTTCATATTCCAGATATGATAACGCGTAATCAGAGGAAGTTTTTTAGTTATAAAAGTCTGAAATATTTGTTTGGGTACAGGCATATTCTTTTTGGTAAATTCTTATATTTAAAATCCCGAAATCATTTTCACAAGTCATTTGCATAGGAGGCAATAAGATTTTTCATGAAAGAGAATCTCCGAACGTGTATTTTTTCTGTAGTTTTGATTGTAATTTGTAAGAATGGTTAAACGCTGAAAGAAGAAAATTTTAATTTTTTTTTAATCTTCTTGATTAGGAAACTTCAGCAATCTATTCGGATATTGTAAAAATCAAAATCCTGTGTTTACAGGAACGGCTTTTCGGTGTTATTTTATCCTTTTTCTTTCAAATGGATTATAAGAAATTCCAACATTGAAATAGAGTGAAGGTTTGTAGGTTCCTTTCCATATATAATCATTAAAGGAATCTTGTTTATTAAAAGCCCTGGAGTTGATATTTGCTCTGAGCCCTGTTTTAAAAGTTCCGATAAAGTTTCCTCCAAGATTATGCTCATACATTGCCCCTGAATTGAGAGCAACCTGCCGGAATTCATAAGTATTGTTATTACGGTAGGTATAAAATGATGTATTATCCATTTCCGTTCCCAGAGAAAGTCTTCCGTTGGAAGAAATATCTTTTCGGATCAGCACTTTTTTCGGAAGCAGAATATCCAGCACCCATCCGTTATTGAATCTGTTTTCATACGTAAAAATAGGAAGTATGGGTATTTGGGCACTTGGGTCAATAATACCGGCCAGTCCAAGAGTCATTTTTGTTTTTGGAGTTGCTTTTAAAATCAATGAAGCAGTTGCCAATCCTCTGATCCGTTCAAAATGCTGATCACTGCCATCAGTAGAAATGCTGGCCGAATATATCGCTGTCTTTTTGAATAACCTTGAAAAATAGCTCAGATTCATCGCTTCAGAATGATAGTGAAAGTTCTCTTCGGATTCAATTCCCGGAATGACAGGATTTTCGTTGCTGATTGAAGTGTAACGGTAGTTCAGTGTAGTGCTTAAAAGCCAGTTTCTTTTCTTGATAAAATAAATGTTGGCATCTGCCTTCATCTGCTGAAAGCTTTTTACCTTATTATCCGGCAGATCCTGACCCTGGAGCTGCGAAGAGAAAGAGGATGGGGTGACAAAGGTGTATTCGACATTGAAGTTTCGTGCCTGCGGAATTTTATCAGCAAAAAAAGCGCGCACCTTCAAAGGAATACTATCCTTTTTCTGGGCATAGGTAATGTTCTTTAAAGGAAGTATTGTCAATGGGACAAGTACTCTTCTCAATGTTTTCATGGGCAGTTTATTTTAAAGGCTGAATGATGGATTGGAAAAAATTGAATGTAAAAATCCTCTCATAGAAGATATCCAGGCTGTTTTCAATAATTGCGTCTGCATAGCCGGCTGCATCCGGAATATAAGTTTCCTCTACAAAAACAAACCAGAGTTCCGAAAGCTTATATCTCTTTCTGAATTCTTCTGAAGCATTGCTGTCAGGCACAGCAGAATGTTTCAGGTCACAAAACAGAATTCCAATTGTATCTCCCTGATGTTCTATAATATTAATAGGATGGTGGAGATAGCTGAGGATTTTAATTTCCGGATCAAAACATTCTACAAAATGGTGTAAATCAATAAGCTGTATTACTTTTTCTTCCTGCTGAGATTCTGTCATAAAGAAACATTCCAATGATATTTCCTGAGTCAATTCGTGAAAAGCTGTTAATTCCATATGTGTTCATTTTACAGGCACAAAGGAATAGAGAAAAACAGAGCGTGAATTTGTTTTTATACAAAATGGCCGGGATTTTATACAAAAACCGGGAGTGTAATAATTGGTATAATAAAATACAGGTTTCGTATAATAAAATAGTTGTAAATTCCGTTATTGTCTATTTTTGTTAATGATAAAAATGAGCCTATCGTATGAAATACAGTCCGCAGAAATTTGAAGAAACCTTTGTAATGGATTTTTTGGTGGAAGCGAAGTATGGGTTCCGAAGGCATCTGCTGTTTCTCATCTTCTTTTTCTTTCTGCTGTACAGTGCGAGATTCTGGCATTGGTATTCGGGAATATATCAATACTATGTCTTATTCTTTGTGTATATTATTCTGATCGCAATGGTTTACATTAATATATATGTATTGGTTCCCCGGTTTTTCTTTAAAACAAAATACCTTACCTATCTTGTATTGCTTGTTCTGATGGGAGTTGTAGGGCTTAATTTCATTGGCTATAGTTTCAGACATCTTTTTGAGGATTTCAGAACACAATATATTCCTAAGGATAACGAAAGAGGAGGAATCTATGAAGGTATTCTGATGTGTATCCCGATTATTCTTACGACTACCACCATAAAACTTCTCCAAAAATGGATCAGTGATAATAAAAGGATCAGTGAACTGAGCAATCTTACCCTGAATATGGAACTGAATGAGCTTCGGAATCAGATCAATCCACATTTTCTGTTTAATATGCTGAATAATGTAAAAGCATTGATCAGAACAGATCCCGCAAAAGCTTCAGTAGTGATTGTAAAGCTTTCAGAATTTCTCAGATATCAGCTGTATGAAAACAGTGAAGAGAAAACGCTACTGGCTTCAGAAATTGATTTCCTGTCCAATTTTTTAAACCTTGAAAAAATAAGACGTGATAATTTCTCTTTTGATATTCAAACTGATGTTGATAAAAGAATCAGCAGCAGTACATTTATTCCACCGAATTTGTTTACTACTTTCGTTGAAAATGCGGTCAAACACAGTGTAGATCTCAGTGGGGGAGAATCTTATGTGAAAATTGAGATCAATATTGAGAATAAGCAACTTCACTTTATGTGTGTCAATTCAAGGAGTGTGGGTTATATTGTCTC
This sequence comes from Chryseobacterium indologenes, assembly GCF_018362995.1. Lineage (NCBI taxonomy): Bacteria > Pseudomonadati > Bacteroidota > Flavobacteriia > Flavobacteriales > Weeksellaceae > Chryseobacterium > Chryseobacterium indologenes. Next base: position 1,488,448 of record NZ_CP074372.1, on the reverse strand, counting down.
GGACAAAAAAAACAGTGGGCTTGGGCTTGCCAATATCACCAGAAGGCTGGAGCTTCTCTATAACAACACTTTTGATCTGCAAATAGAATCAGGTGAAAAAGAATATATTGTAAATTTAAAAATTCCCGTGTGATGAATTGTATTATAGTTGATGATGAACCTTTGGCAAGGTCCGAAATGAGATCACTGATCGCTGAAATTTCCAATATTGATATCCTTGGCGAATTTTCCAATGCACCATCTGCTCTTGATTTTCTTAAAGATAATGATGTAGACCTTATTTTTCTCGATATAGAAATGCCTATGGTGACAGGCCTTGAGTTTGCAGAAATATTTCCCAAAAAATCACTGATCATCTTTACCACAGCCTATTCTCAATATGCGTTGAAGAGCTATGAATTGGAAGCAGTAGATTATCTGTTGAAGCCTATTGACCCCCAGAGACTGAAAAAGGCTGTTGAGAAAGCCATACTTTATACCGAACTCTTGTCTAAAGACACCGTGAAAAATACGGTAGAAACCAATACTGCAGACTTTTTATTTATCAAAGCAGAACGAAGATTCTATAAAATCAGTTTTTCAGATATTAAATTCATAGAAGGGCTTAAAGATTATGTAGTCATTCATACAAAGCAGCAAAAGCTTATTACTGCAATGAATCTGAAAACCATTCATCAGAAAATTTCCGGAGAAACCTTTATCAGAGTAAGTAAATCCTACGTTGTCAATATGAATTATATTGATTCATTTGATAATCATAATATATACATTGAAGACTCTGAGATTCCTCTTGGAGAAGTATACCGCGCTGAATTCTTTACAAGATTTGCAGGAGGACTCCTGAATTCAGATTAGAATGTAAGTAATAGGTAATGAGCAATGAGTAATAAGTAATAGTTTTTGCAGGATTCGTGATGCAAAAAAGTAGATATTGTCAACTGTGAAAATCTGTAAGAAAATAGATCAGAATTGTCATTCTGAACGAAATGAAATGTAGTGAAGAATCTCATGTTTTACCATCAGTAAGATTCTTCCTTCGTCAGAATGACAAAAAATGGTCTTTAGATAAATAAACCCTTCAACGGCTTTAGCCAAAACTTAAAATAATATGGATCTAATAAAGCTTCTGATCTTTTTCACAATAGAAGCTCCTCCTTTTCCCTACACCCGTTTGTTTTTTGATCAATTTCTGTCCACAAACCGGACATATAGATTTAGTATGAACAAGCCAATGCTTTTTTAATATAAATTCTCTTTTCCATCTCAGAAAATCAAAACTGTAATTCCTGGCTTCAGCAATAAGCTCTTTTCTTTTTTTGGCAGGAAGATTCCCCAACAAACTTTCCGGCTGCACTCCGATTCTGAAAAGTACTTCGTTTTTAATAATATTGCCGACACCGGAAAAAATATCCTGATTCATCAATGCATCACAAACCATCATTTTTGGATTCGATTTCAATTTTTTCTCTGCTTTTTTTGGATCCCACTGATCACTCATTACATCGGCTTCCCAATCAATTGTGGAGAGAAATTCAAGGTCTACGGATTTTACAGAACAGGTGTAAAAATAGATGCTTCCGGTGGAAAAAAATAATGCTAAACGTAAACTTTTATCCGGCTTGGTCTGTTCATCAATGCTGTAAGAACCAAACATTAATAAATGAATCCGGATCGCTGCTTTTTCAAAAACCAGATAAGTTTGTTTTCCAAAAGTTCGGATTTCCAGAAGGGATTGGCCAATGAAAATTTCTTTCTCGAATTTGGCATTTCCTGAAACTTCTGTCACTTGCTGACCTGCAAATGGCTGCAGGTTTTCTTTCATTAATATGATGGATGGACCTTCAGGCATACGTTTGTTTTGGGATAAAGATTCAAATAATATTCCATAGCTATCTGAAATCTTAATTTTTTATCCCAAAACAAACCTGTTTTAAATATCTTTAGACCAATTTCTGTCCTACAAAACGAATCACAGAGCCCGTTCCATTATGAAACAATCCTTCATTGAGCTCGATTTCTGTTTCTGTTAATTCAATACGATCATAATCAGGAAAATCTGCCTTGATTTCTTCAATAGAGAATAGAGATTCAATATCTTTTGGGCCGCCTACCTTTTCATTCTTCGCAATATATTCAAGGTGATTTTTACTGAAAGCTTCAAAAATAACAAAACCGCCTCTACGCAGATATTGATTCAGCATTTGATGGATGGAAGATTTAATATCTCCCGGAAAATGAGCGTAAATAAGAGCAATAGCATCAAACTGTTGTTTCTGATAATTCAACGTTGAAAGTTCTCCAACCTGATAATCAATTGTGGTTCCCAGTTGTTCCGCAAGCTGTAACGCTTTATTTCTGCCATTGGCGCTGATATCAAAAGCGGAGACCTGCCATCCCTGTGTTGCTGCGAAAACCGCATTCCGGCCTTCTCCTTCTGCAGGAAACAGTATTTTGCCTGGTTGTAATTTACTAAGTTGTTCTCTCAGGTAATTGTTGGGTTCTGTCCCGTAGGCAAACTCTTCGCTGCTATACCTTTCGTCCCATCTGTTGAGCCATGTGTTGTCCGTCATTGTAAAAGAATTTTAAAATTTGGATAAAGAAGAATGATAAGTATTCTTCGGTTGTATTAGTTGCGTCAAATGTAGAATATTTCTTTAATCTTTCCGATCCCTAAAAAACGTTTACTATAATAGATTTTTTGAATGACAGATCTGTTTAATAAAAATCTAAATACTATTCCGTACAATTAAAATTTGGAGTAATTTTGAAAAATGATGAATTTAAACCAGATTTTCACCAATCAACGTACAGGAAACAATCCACAGACTAAGGCTTCACGAACTGATTTTCAAAGGGATTTCGACAGAATTATCTTCTCTTCTGCTTTCAGAAGACTGCAGAATAAAACGCAGGTTTTTCCTCTTCCCGGAAGTGTTTTTGTACACAACAGGCTTACGCATTCTCTGGAAGTATCATCTGTAGGAAGAAGTTTAGGAAGTATTATCGGTGAATTCATTGCTGAAGATTTTAAAAATGAGCTTACTGAAGATTCAAAGAATTTTTATCTCTATAATTTAGGGAACGTAATTGCCGCAGCATGTTTATGTCATGATGTGGGAAACCCGGCTTTCGGACATTCCGGAGAAGATGCCATTGCAAGCTATTTTGAAAGGAATGAAAAAGACCTGAAGTCAAAATTCAATGAAAAGGAGTGGGCGGATCTGGTCAACTTTGAAGGAAATGCCAATGCGATCAGAGTTCTGGCACAGCAGCAGCAAGGGAAAGATGCGGGAGGTATTCAGCTTACTTTCTCCACATTGGCAAGTATTGCAAAATATCCGTGTGAGGCTGTAGCCAAGAAAAAAGGAATTATTCACAGAAAGAAATTCGGTTTTTTCCAGAATGAAAAAGATATTTTCCTGGAAATTGCTAAAGGAACCCATCTTATTTCTGAAAGTGAAGAACCTCATATTTTCAAAAGACATCCGTTTGTATGGCTGGTAGAAGCGGCAGATGATATCTGCTACAATATCATTGATATGGAAGATGCCCACAGATTGGGAATTGTTTCTACCGCGGACTGCAAAAACTTATTTTTTGAACTGGTAAAATCTGAGACAGACGATGTTCAGAGAATTGAAACGAAGCTAAATTCTATTTCCAACGAAAACGAACAGATTTCTTACTTAAGAGCAAAAGTAATCAATGCTTTAATTAATAAATCGCTTGAGATGTACAAATACAACTTTGAGACAATTCTTGAAGGAAATCTTGGCAACGGTCTATTGGATATCTATAAAAAAGAAAATAAAGCATTACAGGATATTGCAAGTTTCTCCGTAGAAAAAATCTATAATCACAAAGCGGTTGTAGAAATTGAAAATGCAGGATATAATGTAATGTATGAATTGCTGGATCATTTTATTCCTTCCATTCTGAAACCGGAAGATAAGAGAAAATCCTATGATGAAAAAGCTTTGAAATTAATTCCAAAGCAATTTATTTACGATGACGGTACCGATTACCAGAAAGTTCTCGGAGTCATTGATTTCGTTTCAGGGATGACGGATAATTATGCTACCGATTTATATAGAAAAATTAAAGGAATAGACATCGGAATGACGGTGTAAATTCTATTTATTCAATAATTCAGAAGCCTCTTCGATTAATGATTTCATTAAAGTGGAGGCTTTTTTATGCTTTAAAAGCGGAGCAATCTGACCTGCCCAGAAAAATACCAGATCATTCTTTTTCTGTTCTAAAGCTGCCTTTCTCAGTGCACCCATAAAATGAGTCTGCAACGGAAATGGTAATGTTTTGTCGGTGGCAGCCAATACATCTCGTGATATTGTTGTGGTAATTCCGCGTCCTAATCTTCCGGTATACGCTCTGGTAAGCGTGGTGGATCTTGCAGCATCGGAAAATAAAAACTCTTTATGTATTGGTAAAGCTCCGGATTCTTCAGTAGCCAGAAATGCTGTCCCAATCTGTACTGCTTCTGCGCCCAGTTGAAAAGCACCGGCAATTCCACGGCCGTTAGCAATACCGCCAGCCGCAATTACAGGAATTTTTACACGATCTTTTATCAGTTGGATCAAAGCAAAAGTTCCCGTTGTAGAAAGTTCAGCCTGATCCAGAAATGAAGGTCGGTGGCCGCCACTTTCAAAGCCGGAAGCTACAATGATATCCACTCCGGTTTTTTCCAGCGCAATTGCTTCATTCAAGGTGGTTGCATTTCCCAAAACAATAGTTCCCTGCTGGTGAAGATCTTCAATGATACTTTCGTCCATCAATCCAAACATAAAGCTGAAAACTTTAGGCTTAATATCAAAAATAACATTCAACTGATTCTGGAATCTTGATTCAAAAGAGGGTGGAAGGGCAGGAATATCTGTGTCTAAAAGATCAAAATAAGGCCTGAAAGTTTCAATTGCCTTCTGATATTGTTCTTTTGTATGCTCTTCATCAATAATATCGTGATCGCTGACCCAGAGATTAAGATTGTAAGGTTTATCTGTTTTCGTTTGTATTTCTTTATGAAGGTCATAAATTTCCTGCGGTGACAAAGTATAAGCCCCAAATCCGCCTAATCCGCCAAGATTGCTCACTGTTGAGGTCAGTTCAACCGTAGAAAGATCTCCGCCAAAAGGACCTTGCAGAATAGGATATTTTATACCCAGTAATTCTGTAATTCTATTTTTATTCCACATGATTTTGTTGATTTTTAATTAAAATTTGAATTAAGGGTGTACGTTGGTCAATGTCTTGTTCACGATGAGCCATTCTCCGTCGATGTTATTGAAAGTTATGAAATTATAGTAATTAAAATCATACATTCTTACATTTAATTTCGCTGTAGCAATCGAGTTAATGATATCAACAGAAAGAATCACTGCTTTAAAATCTTTTCCGGATTTGTCGGGACTTATACGGTTTCCAACTCCTTCAATATATTGATCTGCCGTTTTGAAATAGGGAACTCCATCTACATCTCCGAAAAGCAAAGCTCCTTTATAAAAAGCTTTTTTAAGAAGTTCTGTATTTCCTTCATAAATTCCTTTGAAATAATAATTTTCAATGACGTTTCTTATTTCAGTCTCTGATGTTGGGCTGGTTTTCATATCCTTTTTATTTTGTGCATGGCCGTTCAATGGAAAACTGAACAGCCATGCAAAGATTAATAATAGTTTCATGATAAAGAATGCCCGGCGCCCATTCCGCCGTCGACATTGATGATGGCTCCGGAAATTAATTTATTTTTAGCAACAGCATGAATCATCTGAGCAACCTCTTCAGGCTCCCCGATACGGTTGAGGAGGTGCATTCCTGCATTGTTATCAAGACCGGCACCATGCATCGGAGTTCTGATCAATCCAGGGGCAATCGTATTGACTCTGATATTATCTTTTCCAAACTCAGCAGCCAATTGCAATGTCAGAGCATGGATCGCTCCTTTGCTTGAAATAGGTGCTGTAGAAGGAGATTGCGCAATAGCATGATACACCAATGGCGTTCCTACATTGATTACCACACCGTCATTTTGTTTGATCATTTGAGGGATCACCGCCTGGGTTGTAAAGAATGTTCCTTTTAAATTCGTTGTTAAAAAATGGTCAAGGTAATCTTCGGTAACGTCCAGGAATGGTTTGTTTTCGTAAATTCCGGCATTGTTGACCAGAACGTCAATTGACCCGAACCTTTCAAGTGCTGTCTTTACCAAAGCTTCTCCCGTTGCTTTCTCTGATACATTTCCGGGAACCATCGCCAGATTTTCGCCGGCTCCGAGTTCATTGTAAACATCCTCTAGTTTTGATACCGTTTGTGAATTGATGATGACATTATCACCTCTGTCTAAGAAATAGCGTGCTGTTTCTAATCCTATTCCTGACGAGGCTCCTGTTACGATTACGGTTTGTTTTTTCATTGTCTGTTTATTTTTTTTCTGTTGAAAATCCTTGTTCTTTTAACACTGAAACCTGTTCTCCGGCATATCCCCAGTTATCATCTTCGATTTCGTTGATTACGATATGGGTCAAATGAGGATCCTTATTCAAAACTGAAGTTACAGCTTCACTTATTTTTCTGATTAATTGTTGTTTTTTTTCGCGGTTAAGATCTTCGCGAAGCACATCTACTTTTATGAATGGCATGATGGTAAATTTTTAGGGTTAACTGATTTTTGAGTTTCATTAGTTTGCTTCTGCAACAAGATGAATATTTAAATCAAAATTGTTGTAGATCAACGTATCACCAAGATTGGTAAAGAAATTGGAAGATCTGAATTTGATATTGAATTTCGTTCTGTCGACTACAATTTTAGCCTCTAAAACAGCGGTATCATCCGTTGTTACAATATGCAGGCTTGTGCTGATAGAATGAGTAATACCTTTTATGGTAAGATCTCCAGTGACGTAATACAGATTCTGATCACCTGGTTCAGCATGAGTGATTTCGAAAACAGCTTCAGGAAACTGATCAGAATTAAAGAAATCGTCTGAAGTTAGGTGACTTGCAAACTGGGCATTGGTTTCAGCATCCTCAATATCAAGGATTTTGATGGCGCGGGTATCAATGATGAATTTTCCGGATACTGGTTTTCCGTCTTCAAATCTGAAGTTTCCTTCTTTTATACCGATTGTTCCGTTGTGGGCTCCGGTTATTTTTCTTCCAATCCAGTCGATCGTACTTTTTTCATTATTGACTTTAAAATTTTTTGTGTCCATTTTTATTGGGTTTAATTAATGACACAAAGTTCAGCCGATCGAAAGAAAAAGTTACGTGATGTACCTCACAAAATAGGATGGAGATAAACGGCTGTAAGATGTTGATTATTGATGAAGCCTGCTCAGGGTTTCCCGGGTTACTCCAAGATAAGAAGCGATCAGGTGTTTAGGAACCAGATTGTACAGTTGGGGATACATGGCTAAAAGTTCCTCATACCGGAATTTAGCATCATTATTCATAAAAGAAAGCAAACGTTTCTGTGCTGCTACATAACCTTTGTTGGTTCTCCATCTGAAAAAATGTTCAACTTCATGAATTTCACTGCAGATTTTTTCCCTGTCTTCGTTGGAAATAGAAAGAATAATGGCGTTGGTAATGCAGTCTACATTAATGGTAGCCCTTGTTTTACTGTAAAGCGAATCAAAATCTGTCACCCACCAGGTAGGCATAGCAAACTGAAGAATAAACATTTTCATGCTGTCATTAAGATAAAAAGCTTTCAGGCAGCCTTCCAGAACGAAATATTCATGATTTACAAAATCACCTTCCGAGATCAGACTTTGTCCTTTCTTTAAACTAATCAGATTAAAATGCCCAAAAACATAATCAAACTGCTCTTCTGTAAGAGTAGCAAATTTTGAGATATGATCTTTTAATATTTCTTTGGAATCAGCCATAATGTGTAATGAATATTCAAAAGTAAGTCTTTTTCGGAATAATTTTAATTTAAAAATTTTGACTCATTCGCAAGCTTTATTATTGGAGGATAATGATTAAATATTACATTTATTTTTCATATATTTAAGCAGATACCAATAAAGATGTTTAACAAAACATGATTTGTTACGACCTATCAAAAAATTAAAAACTATGGGAATATATTTAGCGCCCGTTATTTTCTTCGGGCTAATCATTTTATTCGCTTCGTTCTTTGTCGTTAAGCAGGAAACCGCAGCGATTATTGAACGTTTTGGGAAATTCAAGGCTGTAAAGCATTCCGGGCTTCATCTTAAGCTGCCTATCATAGATCAGATTGCTAAAAGATTGAATCTTAGAATTCAACAGCTGGATGTAATGATTGATACCAAAACATTAGACAATGTTTTCATCAAAATGAAAATTTCCGTTCAGTATCAGGTTATCAGAAGTCAGGTAGGAGATGCTTATTATCGCCTGGAAAATCCTGAAAATCAAATTACTTCATTTGTTTTTGATGTGGTAAGAGCTGAGGTTCCGAAACTAAAACTGGATGACGTTTTTGTAAGAAAAGATGATGTGGCGATTGCTGTAAAAAGTGAACTTCAGGAGGCTATGAACAGCTATGGGTATGATATTATCAAAGCTTTGGTTACCGATATTGATCCTGATGAACAGGTAAAACATGCCATGAACAGAATTAATGCCGCGGAAAGAGAAAAAACTGCAGCAGAATATGAATCAGAAGCACAAAGAATCAGAATTGTAGCCGTTGCAAAAGCAGAAGCTGAATCTAAAAAACTGCAGGGACAGGGGATTGCCGACCAGAGAAGAGAGATTGCAAAAGGACTTGAAGAGTCTGTAAGAATGCTGAATAATGTAGAGATCAATTCACACGAAGCATCAGCACTTATCGTTGTGACACAGCATTATGACACATTACATTCCATAGGGGCAAGTAACAGAAGCAATCTGGTTCTTCTTCCCAATTCACCAACGGCAGCCAGCAGCATGCTGAATGATCTTGTAGTAGCTATGACTACTGCAAATACAGTAGGAGAGGCCAGTAAAGGTAAATATCCGGATCCACCTCAAAAAGAATCTGGATTTTAAACAAAGAGAAGTTGTAAGTAAGAGCGAAATAAAAGCGTAAAGGTGAATCATTTGTTGACTTTTCCTAGTTGATCAAAAGTAACTTCGAGCTTCATTCTTCCTGCTTCCATTCTAAATAATAAAAAAGCTTCTGAAATTTTCAGAAGCTTTTTTTGTTATTTTTTCGTTTTAGAAACCTGTTCTATCAATGTATATTTAATGGAAGAAGCATCAGCTGGAGGATTCGCAATTTTTTCTGTTTTTACTTTTAAAACATATTCGTAACCCGGTTCATAGGTAAACCCTTCAATGTTGCTGTAGAAATTGGTCCAGCTTTCAGAAGCATTCTCTTTTACCTGCAGACACTTCATTCGCCCTGCTCCTGCAGAACAGTCTACAGTTTGTGCGCCTACAATAAGTGTTTTTTCATTGGATGCCATTTCTTTCTTTTTTGTTTTAGAAACCTGCTTTACCAAAGTGTATTTTATAGAGGATCCGTCAGCGGGTGGATTGGCTATTTTTTCTGTTTTTACTTTTAAAACATATTCGTAACCTGGTTCATAGGTAAACCCTTCAATATTGCTGTAGAAATTGGTCCAGTCTCCGGAAACGTTTTCTTTTACCTGCAGACATTTCATAGGAGCTACGCCAGTACAGTCTGCGGTTTGTGGTCCTACGATGAAAGTTGTTTCATCTCCTGCCGATGCACTTGCTGCTGTTGTACATTGCGTCATTGCGAATAATGCTAATGCGGGTGCTGCCCCTTTTAGAATTGTTGCGATACTTTTCATAAACTTGATTTTTTTCCCATACCTCGCAATTACCATGCCGAACTGGCTTTTCTGGATTTGTAGTACTTCTGCTATTGCTTTTTATTTTTTTAATCATTTAATTTGAAGTTTTTAAACACTAACCACAAAACATAATTCTTACAATAAATATGGAAAATCAAATGCAAGTTGAAAATTACAGGATTCAAAAACCTGAAATGTGGGCAGGAAATATTGGGGATGAGGAAATAAAAAACAGAATCAAAGACTCCGAATTTGCCAAAAAACAAATTGATGAAGGCCGGGACTACTGCTACTTTTTAGAGAAACAATACTATACCAGCAATACGGAAAACAGTGAATATGTCTGCATGGCGTATACACTGAACGAGCCGGGAAATCTGGAGAGAGCTTCCGTGTCTGATGTCATTGTGGAAGAAAATGAAGTCTATCAGATTCACAGGATCAGTGTTTTGAGAGACGGGGTGCTGATCGATAAAATTCCGGATACGAATATTAAAGTTCTTGACAGCGAAAACCAGAGCAGCGGAGGTGTTTTGAGCAGTAATAAAAAAATCAATATTACTATCAAAGATCTCAGGCTGTATGATGTATTGATCTTGGAAGATTCCAGGATTAAAGAATTTACAGACCGGGATTTCCTGAGAAAGGAATTCTCAAAATATGTGTGGGTAAGCCCGGATAATTACTGGGCGTATGGTAGTTTTAAATTCACTTTTATCAATGAACGTGAACAGACGATTGCCTATAAAAAGACATTCTTCAGAGACGAGCAGGGAAATGTTCTGGAGCCGGAAACGAATCATTTGAAAAAAGGAGAAAGATTTGTAATAGAAGAGCAGAATTATATTAATCCTGTAGATTCCGGAAGAGAAATTTTCCCTTATGTGGATTTTGCTACAGAAAGCAGCTGGAAAGATCTTTCCAATTATATTGTGCCTCTTTATGATGAGGTTTTCAATAGCTCTTCCTTGAAGGATTTTGCTCCGAATCTGATTGAAAAGCTGGATGCTATTACGGATCAGGGTGAAAAACTTCAGTTTGCCATAGAATATGTTCAGAACCATATCTATTATATCTTCAATGCGGATGAAATGAATGGGCACAAGCCTCAGGCACCTTCTGTAACCTATGAAAACAAGCAGGGAGACTGTAAAGCGAAATCCGTTTTATTAAAAGTGATCCTTGATTATATTGGTGTGGATGCTTCTGTTGTACTGGTGAATTTTAATACAGATTATTATATCAAATATTATCTTCCGTCACTGCTGAGCTTCAATCATGTTGTTGTAAAAGTGAATTACAAAGGTCAGGAATACTTTATTGATGCTACGATCCGTGATGAATTCGGATTGATCGAAAACAGAGGATTTATGTATTTTATGCATTATCTGGAAGTGAAAAAAGATCAGGAGCTTCAGGTAAGAAAACCCTATCGATTCCCTTATTTCTGTATTGATGAAAAAGTAGATTTTAATGCACAGGGAAATGTTGGGAGGTTTACTTTGTCAACAACCTACAAAGGAAGCAGGGCCAATGCCATGAGAAGGTATTTTAAAAGTACCAACAAAAGAGAAATTATAGACAGCTGGAATAATTTCCTTTTCTATGCTCTGAATTACTCAGGCGACAGAAATGGTACAGATGTACGAAATGTATTCAAAGATGCAGCCATTGATGTAGTAAGCGACGATAAAAAACTAAATGAAGTGAAGATTCAATATACCGCTATCATTGAGAATCCTTACTATGTAGATCCGCAGAACAACCGCTTCCTTATGTATTTTGACAGAAATGTTATAAAGGCCAGCGCAAGGGATTTTATGCATAAAGATTTATCGTTCTGGCATAATTTCGATACCGAAAAGTATGAGATTAATCTCTATACAGATCAGAAAATTGATACCGAAGAAAAATATACGGTTCAGGAATGCACCATTGCCAATCCGTATTTTGATTATAAAAGCCGTAAAAAAGTAAGCAAGAACGGAGCAAGTGTATACATTGAATACAATCCTCTGATCAATCTTGAAATTCCGCAAAGTGAGTTTGAAAAGTTCAGAACAGACCATCATACTGTTGCAGACAGCAATTTCGGAATTGGAATTGACATCATAGAACGGGGGCTGATGAACAGGCTTAAATTTAGTTTTAAGAAGAAATTTAAATAAAAACTGGATTCAAAGCAAAGAGTTTCAGCGGGCGGCGAAGCCGCCCGCTGAAACTCTTTGCTTTATTCTAATTATTGTATATTCGTTTAAAATCATATAAAAAAACACATACAAATTTATCTATGCAAAAGATATTTTCTCTTGCTTTTCTTATGGCAGTTTCTTGTATTAATGCCCAGAAATTAAAGAAAGAAGACGTTACTGGGTTTTGGAAACTGAAGGAAGCCGGGTTTTATGAAAATAAAAAGAAAGTGGTAAAAGAATTTGATAACTGCCGCTTGATGAGAAATTATGCCATCAGGGAAGACGGATATGCCATTTATAATTATATAGAAGGGAAAACAGGCGACTGCAGTCCATCTGAGCCAAGACTTTCTTTTTGGAGAATCATAGAAAACAGAATTCAGTTTTATGTAGATGAGCAGAATATTCTTGAAGAAGTGGAAGTAATCCTGAATAAAGATAGCACAATGACTTTTTCAAGTTATATTCCCAACCCAATTAAAGTTAAAGGAAATGCTGTTGCTGAAAAAATGGTAAACACCATCCACTACGATATCCTTGAGAAAAAATACTAACGGCCAATAGTAAACTTTTGATGTATGAATTATGTAACGATAACCTATCTCCTTAATATTGTTCTCTATGCGATGTATTTCTTTGGAAGAATTGGCGGTGAGACGGATGTTTCTGGTATAGACTTTTTTGTTTCAGGAATTTTATCTCTGCTTCTGATCTTTGCCGGATATCTGAATGCAAGAAAGGGAATGATCTACAGAACGGTACTGTGGGTGTTTTTTGTGAATGTATTCTTATTAGTTTGTTCCGGCCTATTCGATCAGTTTGGAAGCGATTTCAATATTCTTTCTACCGGGAATAGTGACAGTTTTCTTTTTACATTGGCACTCATTGTTTATAATGGATATCTTTTTCCTCTAACGATTATTCTTGAGGGTTCCGGTCTGTCATTATTATTTCCTGTGATATTGTCTTTTATTCTGCCCTCATTGGGATATCTGATAGGGAAGAAGCTTTATCCAAATAAACAAAATCCCACGGAATTATAGTCATTGCGAACCATTATAGTCATTGCGAACCGAAGGTGAAGCAATCTCAACATAGAAGGTTGGAAAACGCAAAGCCGCTAAGATTCTTACAAGCATGTGCATGTAAGACGCAAGGATTTTATCTTCGATAAAATTGATCTCGTATAATTTTGCTGAAAATCTAATATTGAGCGAAGTAGAAATGTTCTTGCGTCTTAAAATATACGCAACACATAAACTCTTGCGCCTTTGCGTTTCCCAACACTCAATAATTTTGAGCAAAAAAATAAAGGAAAAAATGTAAAATTATTCCTGATTCTGAGGTTTATTATTAGGCATTATGAATTTCTGCTTACCAATCAGCAGTTCAAAAAACAATCTGAAATCCGAAATTAAAGACCACAACGGATACTTGAAAGTGGCAGGTTTGTTTCTCTCAATCACAGCATGACTGAACCAGGCAAATCCATATCCGAAAATCGGAATATACCAGAGAAACCTTTCCTTTCCGGAACTGATCACATATCCTATAACGAAAAATACGAGCAGTGTTCCGATAAAATGAAAAATCCGGGTTCCTGTTTTACTGTGTTCGGTAAGGTAAAACTGGTAAAATTCTCTGTAGGTTTTAATTCTTTCAGCCATGGTAGGTTAGTTTATTGATTCTATTGAAGTTAAAGCAATAATTCGGCCGATTTTTTAGAGCGTAAAAACAAAAAAGGCAAAATCGCAAATCAGTCTCTTCAGATGTTCAACTTTTTTGCCATTTTGCCTTTTCGCAGTTTGCTACTATTTTTTAGCTATTCTTTAATTCTTTTCCAAGTTTACTGTTTTTGTATCCGTAGCAGAAATAAATAACCATACCGATCAGGAACCACATTCCGAACCAGAACCAGTTTTCATGGCTCATTCCCGTTAGAAGATACAGGCATGAGCTTAACCCAACCAATGGAATCAATGATAAGTTCTTGATAAAAGCTACCACACATAAGATAAGGTTGATGATGATAAAGAAGAAAATAGAAGCTCTGAATTCTCCTTCGCTAGGATCTGACCAGTTCATCAGGTTGTCAAAAAATTCCGGCTGCCATTTGTAGAAGGCTAGTAAGCCACCGATGAAAACAACAGGGAAAATAATTTTACCATTCACATACGGAAGGTGAAATCTGCCTTTGATTTTCTCTTTCGCAGGAAGCATAAGTACTCCCGCACATACCAATACGAATGCGAAAATAGTTCCGATACTCGTAAAATCCAGGATAAATGTTTTATCTGTGAATAGAATTGGAATACCTACTACAATTCCGGTAACAACAGTTGCGTAAGAAGGGGTTTTATATTTTGGATGTACCTTCTGGAATCTCTGGGGCATCAGTCCGTCACGGCTCATCGCATACCAGATTCTTGGCTGTCCCATCTGGAAAACCAATAATACTGTGGTAATAGCAACAATAGCAACAAAGGAAACAACAAGCTCCATCCAGGCTACATTAGCATTTGTTTTTTCAAAGATGAATGAAAGTGGATCTCCCACGCCGTCAAACTTTTTATAATCTACCATTCCTGTAAGTACGAGTGTTAATGCAATATAAATTACCGTACATAATACAAGAGAGATGATCATCCCTTTTGGTAAGGTTTTTTGTGGATCTTTAGTTTCTTCGGAAAGTACACTCAAGGCATCAAATCCAATATAAGCAAAGAATACTCCGGATACTGCACTCATTACCCCGGCAAAACCGTTCGGCATAAAGGAAGGTGTTCCGGTAGCTGGGCTTATTGGGGTCCAGTTTTCAGTGTTTACATAGGCACAGCCTACAAGAATTACCAATATGATCACTGCCAGTTTTAAGATTACCAGAGAGTTGTTGAAGTTTTTACTTTCTTTTACTCCTACATAACAAAGCCATGTGATTAAACCGTTGATTACCAATGCGGGAATGTCTACAATAAATTTTAAGCTTCCTATCAATGGTGCTGTTTTCCATGCATTTAACAGTTCTTTGTTTTCTGAACCATATTGAACGGCTTTCCTTGCTTCTGTATAGCTGCAGGTCAGATAATCAGGGATATGCATTCCGAGGCGACCTAAGAAACTCGTGAAGTAATCTGACCACGAAAATGCTACATAAATATTTCCGAAAGAATATTCCATGATCAGAGCCCAGCCGATTATCCAGGCAATCAGTTCACCAAAACTGGCGTAGGCATACGTGTAGGCAGAACCTGCGGTAGGTATTCTGCTGGCAAATTCAGCATAGCATAAAGCAGTAAACCCACAGGCAAAACCACAAATCAAATATAAAAGGATGACACCGGGACCCCCTCTGAAAACGGCTTCTCCCAAACTGCTGAAACTTCCAGCTCCAATAATAGCCGCAATACCAAAAAATACAATGTCCCATACTCCCAAGACTCTTAAAAGCCCCGTTGAAGTGTCTGTATCTGAATAGATTTTTCTTCTAAAAAGTTGACTCATTCAATAACTATATTTGATTTGAAAAAAAGCAAATGTAATGATTTTTTATTTTGATGTTAACAGTTGTTAAGAACATTTAGGCAAAAATGCTCAAACAAAAGGTTTTAGTCTTTATAAACAGGTATTTCCACATAGCTGTCGTTATACCATTTTACTTCCAGTGGTTCCCCGGAATCTTTTATCGTTTCATCACTTACATCTTTGCCAGTCCCGTAATTGATCTGCCAGTTAGGATTTTTATTAACGCCGACTAATAATAACAGTTTACTTCCTTTTTCTATCTTTCTACTCATAACATACGAGTTGTTAATCGGAATCTGTTCCATTTTATTGGGCTCAAGAAGCTGTCTTACTTCATTGTTCTTTGCATAGCTGGCTCTTACAATATGAGTGGACAGTAGTGAAGATTTTCCATCCGGCTGAATCTGGTACAGATAAGTATCCGTATCAAAATCTTTTTTGTTGATGGAAACATTGAAGAATCCGGACAGATTTCCGCTGATGATCATATCCTTATCCAGTACTTCACTTTCAAAAATAATGGAAGTCGTTGTTTTTATACTGTCTTTTTTGCTGACTTTGTAATAGGTGTCCTTCTGATCTCTGTTTTTGAAATCAATAATTTGTTTTGTGAAACTTTGGGTTTCCGGCTTATTAAACACTGAAGCTGTATTTTTCTTGTCCTGAAGGTAGAATTTTACAGTTGAGGTATGCATTTTATCCAGATCAGCAACATGTTTCCACGTATTGGTATTCATCACCTGAAAATTAATTCTGTCTTTTAAAATTTCAGGTTTTTTGCCTTCTTTCAAAATATAATCAAACCATGAAAAAGCAAGGTCATCAATGCTTATTCTGGCCACCGGATCAATAGGGCTGCCGTTCACGTAAGTAAAACCGAAACTCTGTGCCCCTCCATGATTGTAAGGACCTATTACCAGATAATGGTCTGCATTTTTATTGTATAGATGGTGCTGCTTAAAATAATACAGTGCGCCTATCTGATCATCATCATAATATCCGGTTGTTGTCAGAATAGGAATGTTTATTTTAGAAAAATCCTCTTTGTAAGGAACCATTTTCTGCCAGTACTCATCATATGCCGGATGATCCAGCCATCGCTGGAAGATTTTGCTGGTTTTCCCGCTTATCGTGTCCAAGGCTCTGAATGATTTTCCACTT
Organism: Chryseobacterium indologenes; assembly: GCF_018362995.1. Taxonomy (NCBI): domain Bacteria; kingdom Pseudomonadati; phylum Bacteroidota; class Flavobacteriia; order Flavobacteriales; family Weeksellaceae; genus Chryseobacterium; species Chryseobacterium indologenes. The sequence continues at coordinate 1,471,767 of NZ_CP074372.1, read as the reverse complement.
TTATACCATTCTGTATTGATTAAATTCCATTTTGCGAAATTACCAAAGTCTACTTCATCCGTAAGTTTGTTGTTGGTGACATACTGTATCCACTGAAGCATATAGCTCATAAAAATATTATTCTGAGCAGGATAATCGATCCCGATTCCTACAGCAACCTGCGGAACGATTGTCTTTAATGCAGGATGCAGTTTTTTGACAGCTGCCCATTGGCTGAAACCTAAATAACTTCCACCGATCATTCCTACCTTTCCGTTGCACCATGGCTGTTTGCTTACCCAGTCTATCACTTCATAGATATCTTCTGATTCATGCTCAAAGGGATCATTTACATTATTACTGTTTCTCTTGCCGCGGGTATTGACAACAGCTCCTACATAATTATAAGTAGCTGCTCTCTTTCCAAAGAATTCATCAAATAGACCTGCATAAATATTATTGGTAAGAATTACTGGAAGCGGGGAAGTGTTTCCTTTTTTTCGGACAATGGTAATCGTCAGGGTATTCCCATTTTTTATCTTAAGATCTCTGGTTTCAATAATGAATTTTTCCTTATCCCTTGACGCCAGCAGCTTCATCACCTGAGGTTTGATGCTGGAATAGGTTTTATAGTTCAGATAACTTTTACATAATGATAGAGCGGTTTTGTAATCAATACTGTCTTTGTTCTTTTGCGCGTCCAGTATTACCTTCATTTGTTTTCTGGATTCTCTTACATTGCCGTCAACCGCAAGAGGCAGTCTGGGAATCAGTTTTTCCGGAAGGCTTTCATATTTTTGGTTAAATACTTTCTCAAAAGCATTGGAAAAAGAGATATTGTTTTCCTTTTGTGCCAGTTTAGCCATGCTGTACAATTCAAACCCAATGTACCTATAATCTCCCATATGGTGATCAGCAAAGAGATTACGGTTTTCCGACAGAGAAGCCAAAGAATTTTTATAATCCTGAGCTATCATCTGTAAACGGAAAAGATTATCCAGAAGGTCGACCTTGTTTTCCGGTTTATTTTTTTCGGATTGAAGTTGGGGGATCACTTGCTGTGCAAGTTCCGGCATCTGTTTTTCCAGTATAAGAGAGTCAGTTACAGCGGTCTTTGGAAAGTAAAATTTTTGTGCCTGCATGAGGTTGACAAAAATTAATGCTAAAAGTATCTTAAATTTCATGTGATGGGGTGTTTATGGTATGTTTTTAGCTGCTGTTGAAAAAGTATTCAACTTAAAATACGTTTTTGATAACTTATTATTAAAATTGTTTACATTTTATCAGACGAAAGTAGTAAATTTTATCATTGAATGGTGAGAAAATTTTCATCGTTGTTAATTTGCTATTTAAGCCTGATAATTCTGTTAAAACTTGCTTAAACAATAAGTTTTTAATATTTTCGTTAACTTATTTAGACTAATTTTCTTATATCAAGAAGAATGAAATCAAAAAAAATACTTTTAGCGGCTGCGGTCATTTACTTCGGAATCTCCGATGCTCAACAGTCCCAATATTTTACCCAGAAAGAAAATTACAGGTTTAATCTAGCCGAAAATCTTTATCAGACCAAAATATACAACGCTTCTCAATACGAATATGCAAGACAATATTTCTACAATCAGAATTTGTCCCGTTCAAAAAAGGAAGGCGCACAATTTTTTGATAATGTAATTGGCGTGATTCTTCAGAAAAATCATGCTGAAGAAGGGTTAACAGCTTTCATGAAAGAATATCCGAATTCTGCTTATTTTGCACAGGCTAATCTTCCATTGGCAGATTACTACCTGGCAAAAAAAGATTTTGATAAAGCTTTGGAGACTTTGAAAAAAGTAAACCAGTATCAGCTTTCAAAAGAAGAGAATACACATTATATTCTGAAGCTTGGATATGCAAAATTCATGACGGGTGATTCTAAAGGAGCTACTGATGCTCTGGAAGAAGCCTACAAAACAGCGGATCAGTCTCAAAAAGGAGATATCGCGTATATGCTGGGGCATTTATATTACAGCAACAGACAAAATGATAAAGCTTTCCAGTATTTTGATTCTATAAAGGATCAGGATAAGTTCTCTAAGCTGGTACGTCCTTATTATGTACAGATGTATTATAATGATAAGAAATACGATCAGGCAATTACGGAAGGAACTGCTCTACTGAACGAAAATATTTCAGATTCTTATAAAGCGGAAGTTCATAAGATCATTGGTGAGAGTTACTTCATGAAGAATGATTATACTTCTGCCTATCCACATTTGAAAGACTATCTGAGTGTTCAGCAGAATCCTTCTGAAAATGATTTGTATGAGATGGGATTTGTGGCTGCACAGCTGAAAAAATATGATGAAGCGGTTTCTTATTACAACCAGCTTCTGAACAGCAATTCAGCCCTGGCACAGAATGCTTACTACCAGTTGGGAAATGCTTATCTGGCAGTAGGTAAAAAACAGGAAGCTCTTTCTGCATTCCGTTCTTCTTATCAGATGGATTATGATGCAAAAGTGAAAAAGCTGGCTCATGAGCAGTATGCTAAATTAAGTTACGATATCGGAAACCCGTTTGAAAGCCCTTCTGCGGTTATTCAAAGTTATATCAACGAAAATCAGAATGGTGCCAATGATTCAGAAATGAGATCATTATTGGTAAAATCTTATCTGTATTCCGGAAACTATAAAGAAACTCTGAACGCTATTGACAGATTGCAGAGTTCCACTCCTGAGATCAACAAGGTAGACCAGGAGGTTTCTTATTTATTGGGGACTGAAGAGTTCAACAAAGGAAACTATGATGAAGCTGAGAAATATTTCTTAAGAAGTCTTGGTTTCAATATTAATAAAGAATTTAACAGCAGAGCTTTATACTGGCTGGCACAGGTGTATTACCAGAAAGGAAATTACCCGTCTGCCATCACCCGTTATGAAAAGCTTCTTACCGAAAACTTCCCTGAAAAGCAGCAGCTGCCATATGATTTAGGATATGCTTATTTTAAATCCAAGAAATTTGACCAGGCTGCTACTTATTTCAAACAATATCTTACCAATCCGAAACCGGAGTTTAAAAATGATGCAGAACTTCGTCTTGCAGATATTCATTATGCCAATAATGATCTGAACGAAGCGATTGCCATCTATGATAAGAACGAAGATGCAACGGATTATACTTTGTACCAGAAAGCAATGGCTTTAGGATTCAAAGGAGATACTCAGGCGAAGATTAACAACCTTAAAAACCTTTTATCAAAATATCCGGATTCTGAATATTACGATGATGCTCAATACGAAATTGGAACAGCTTATGCCGCTCAGGATGATTTTACGAACTCCAATGATTATTTCGGAAAAGTGATTAAAGGATCTGCTGATAAAGATTTAATTGCTAATGCTTCAATTTACAGAGCACAGAACTACATCGATCAGAACCAGAATGACAAAGCGCTTTCTGAACTGAAATCTCTGGGTGAGCAGTATAAAAATACAGCCTATGCTCAGAAAGTTGTTCAGGCTGCAAAACCTATCTTCACGAAAAACGGGGATGTTTCAGGATATGAAACTTTTGCAAGAAATATTGGGGTGAATGTGGATACTGCAGAAATTGATGAAATCAATCTGTCAACAGGTAAACAATTGTTTGCAAAGAAAGATTATAAAAACGCAATTTCTTACTACGAAAAGTATCTTACACAGAACCCGACAGGAGAAGGATTGTACCAGGCGAAGTATGAATTGGGAGAAAGTTATTACCAAACCAATAATTCAACTAAAGCTTTACTTGTGCTTCAGGAAGTTGCTGGAATTCAGAACGATTACCAGGATGATGCACAAACTCGTTTAGCTCAGATCTTTATTGCACAAGGGAATACAGCGGAAGCTAAAAAGTACCTTGAAGGCATTAAGAATTCTTCCAATATCAGCATTAAAAATTATGCAAATGTTGAATTAATGAAGCTGTATGCAGAAGAAAATAACTTCTCCGAAGCTGAAAAATTAGCCAATGCAGTAATCGCCAATTCTAAAAACTCAGCAGCTGTTATTGAAACTGCAAAAGTGATCAAAGCAAGAAGTCTGATGAATTCAGGAAAAGATAAAGACGCACAGTCTGCCTATGTTGCTCTTGAAAAATCATCCAACACTTCTGTAGCTGCGGAAGCTTTATATGCAAAAGCATACTATCAGAACAAAGGGAAAGCATTCAAGTCTTCTAATGAGACGATCTTTAAGCTAGCCAATAACTATGCATCAGAAGAATTCTGGGGAGCAAAAGCGTTGGTATTGATGGCGAAAAACTATATCGGTCTGAAGGATAATTACCAGGCGAGTTATACCTGTGATCAGATCATTGCAAACTATAAGGATTTCCCTGAAATTGTTGCAGAAGCAAAAGAAGTTAAAAAACAGATTAAGAAATAGTACATGAAGGGTTTTAAAATTGCTATCTATTCTTTCTTAATTTCGGCTTCACTCTGGAGCTGCATTCCATCGTACACTGCATATCCTAAAGAGTATAACCGAGCGAAAGCTGATTTTCCTAAGCAAAAGGCTTTTGTAGTGAATAAAGACCTTAAGAGAGAGTTTGAAATTTTAAAACATTCTGATATTTATGAAATCGTGGAAGACAGTACCCATGCAGCTAAAATCACACTGCATCCGATGCTGACCCGTACACCTCCTTGTGGAAATCCTATGATAGGAAGTATGCTTACAGTGGGGTTGTTGCCTTCAGGATTTCCGTATGATATTTCTTACAGTTATGATGTAGCGGAGAACAGTACAACGAAAAATTATCAATACAAATTACAAGTTTATCAAAGCCTTTGGCTGTTTAATATATTCAGACTAGGAAGAACTTTTTCAAAACAGTCAGGGAAAGCTTTATTAGGCAATTATATTGCTTCCAATAAATAAAACCCGGTATATATTTTTTTCAAATAAAGAAAATATGAACAAGAAAATTCAAATATTATCCATATTATTTTTAGGAATTTCGTCAGTGGCGTTTTCCCAGATCAAGGAGGAAAAACTGGTTCTTAACAAAAAGAGAGAGCCGGAGGTGAAGAAGATCGAGAAGAAGAAGACTTCTGTGGAAACCATTAAAAACTATCCGCCGGAAGAGAAATCGCAGACGCCTGTGAAATATACGATCACGGATGTTCCGGCAGTTTCTGATTTCAAAACTTCAACGATTCAGGGGGAAGATGTTGCTCCGAAATTTGATGGAACCGCTCAGAATAATTACTTCCAGTTCGGAATGGGGAATTACGGTAAAGTCTTAGTAGATGGAAACATATCCAAAACCCTTGAGAATAAGTTTGAAGTAGGAGCAGATGTTCATGTGCTTTCTACCAATGGTCTTAAAAAAGAGTACGACTGGAAATCCGGGCAGACTTCGGCGAATATCGGTGCTTTCCTGAACTCTTACGGAGAAAAAGGAAAATTCAATATCAACGCTGAATATGGCTTAGATAACTATAATTATTACGGGATCTATGCGATGCAGCCGACTGGTGAACTTGATCTGAAACAAAAGGTTAATCAGTTTAAAGTAAACGGATACTATGATTTTTATTCCAATGAAATCTTAAATGATGTAAGGGTGAAATCATCATTCCTGAAAGATCATTTTGATGCTCAGGAAAACCAGGTTTCCATTCTTGCGAACTTTTCCAAGCATGCCGTGGAATTAGGAAAATCAGGAATCAATCTGAATGCTGATCTGGGTGTAGGATTAGATGCTGTGAAGACTGATTTTGCGATCAGAGATAAAAATTCTTCCAATTTCTTCAATACCAGCCTGACTCCGAAAGTGACGTTCAGAAAAGGAGATTCTTATCTGACATTAGGTTCTTCATTCTCTTTCCTGAATGCTAAAAACTCTAATGATCAGCTGGAACAGCAGAAAAATAACAAAACCTATTGGTTCCCGCAGGCAGAATTTCAGTTTGCTGCAGCCAAAGAATTCAAATTCTATGGAGGGGTAGACGGAGGTCTTAAACTGAATACTTATGGAGATATGTTGCAGACGAATCCATTCATCCTTTCTGACCAGTTTTTAAAGCCTACAGAGACTAAATATCATTTTTATGTAGGATTGAGAGGAGATATTGACGAAACGTTGAAATACGACTTCTCTGCAGGTTACGGAAAGATGAGAGATATTATGTTCTTTAAGGCTAACGGTCTTTTTGATAATACCTCTGTTAATCGCTCTGCCTACAATTTTGCCAATACATTCTCTGCAGTGTATGACGATGGTAATGTAAGCGATATCAAAGGTAGCGTACAGTATTTCCCGTTAGCAAACCTGATTTTAGATGCAGAATTAAGGTTCACCAAGTATGATCTTAAGAATTACGACAATATTTATAACGTTCCATTGTTCAATGCGAGTATCGGGGCAAAATATACAATGCTTGACAAAAAGTTATTGTTAGGATTTAAAGGAATCTTTGCAAGTGACAGAACAACAAACTCTTATGCCATCGAAGGAGTAGGAGCTCCAAATGTAATCTTCCAGTCTACGGAGAATACAAACGACAAAGTTGGTGGTTACGCTGATTTAAATCTTTCTGCAGAGTATAAAATTCACAAAAATTTCAGTATTTTCGCACTCGGAAATAATCTTCTGAGCTCAAAATACCAGACGTACAAAGGATATAAAGTCCTGGGTGCACAGATTCTGGGAGGTGTGAAAATTACTTTCTAAATGATCAGTATGAGTGATAAGTAATCCTGTAATTCAACATTACTTATCATTCATTACTTATGAATACGGCTGCATAGTTTAATGGATAGAACTTCGGATTTCGGCTCCGACAGTGAGGGTTCGAATCCTTCTGCGGTCACAAAGCTCCTTTTTTAGGGGCTTTTTTGTTTTCATACCTCCTCCAATATTACCCCCAATAGAAATTGTGAAAAAATATAGCTCCAACATCTGGAGCTATTATTATTTTTCTGGAATTCTTTCTGAAAACAGAGGATACTCTGGGTTTTGAATATCAAAATGTATATCATTTGGGTCATTATCACTTTTTGTGTATCTCCAGCACCAAAATTCTTCACCATTCTTCATTAAATAATCGATGTATAATAGGAGCATTTCTTCATTTTTACTCCATTTAACAAAATAGTATCCGCTTTCTGCTGGCTTTGTGTTTGTTAGTTCTACATGGTCAAACATAGTTTTATCTTTTAATTTAGTTAAAATACAAAATCTTAAATTCTCAATCAACAATCAGGCAATATAAACTATTTTTAAATCTTTTTAGAATGAAAAAAGAATCTCTCTTGATCTAATTTCCAAACTTCTTAACATGCACCCTTTTCTCTGAAACCTTGATGACAAACGGTTCAAGATGTATTATTTTTCCTGCCTGAACTGTGAATTCCTGGTTTGTTTTCTCGGAATAGGTGTTGGCAGGTAATGAACTTTCTACAAGTTCAATTCTGTAATTTCCAGATCCAAGGAAAGACCCGATTTCTCCATTGTCGTCGGTAACTACATGCTGTAAAAACTTATCTTTATCATAGATGTTGAAGATAATTCCCGCTGTTTTAGGCTCAAATTCCAATGCTTTTTTAGGATCAAATTCATACGCGATTTTTCCCAGCATGGTTCCGTTTTGATGGAGTGGGACCTGAAGAGAATAACTGCTTTTTTTCACTTCAAACTCCAGTTCGTTGTAATACCATCCCTGCTGGATTACCTGCTTGAGCATATAGTTACCATACGGAATTGCTTTGTATACAATTTTACCACTCTGATTGGTTTTGAAAGAAATATTATTGATCATAATGATATAATTTTCAGCGCTTTGGTCGCCCTCATCATATACATTGTTATTGTTGTTGTCATAAAATACAAATGCCGTTATTTCTCCCTTTTTACTGGCAATAAGTCTGTTAGGCTGAAGATTCAGTGTGACGCCTGCTTCAACAGTGAAAAAATTGTTGCTGAAATTGTTGGAAGAATAATTGAACCAGGAAGAATTCAGGAATACTCCATATCTTTCCTTTGTATATTTCAGGTTGACAAATCCTGAAGGAGACTTTCCATATAAAATATCATCAGTATAAGATAATCCCGAAGTAATATTGAGCTTTTCGCTTAACAGGTTTTTGTTAACAAAGGCGGATACTGAAAATTTCTTATACAGGATGTTTCCATTGAAATTTCTGGATGAAGCAAATTCGGAGAGATAATAGCTTCCATGCTGATATATTCCGTTGATGTTGAACCATTTATAACCGTAGTTTCCGGTGATCTTCATCTGATATTCTGCATTGTGGCCATCCGGATAATTAACTGCTCCTGCTTCCATTGCAAGCAATGTAGAGTGTTTTCTGTTATTACTGATCCATGTTGTATTCTGGCTGATCCTAAGGGCTTTCAGTGTTTGTAATTCCTGATTTCCTGAGGTATCAAAAAAGTTATTGTAGCTGTTAGAGTTTTCCTCCTGATATTGTGTGCCGACAGCAAATCCGAAATTTTTCCTTTTCGCGAAGTTGATTCCAATATCTCCTCTTATCGTATTGGATTTGAAATCATTGATATAAGAGTAAAATTTTGGTGAAAAGTTAGAGACCATTACATTCGCATACAAATAATGATTTTCAAAAATGGGGGTTGAAAAATTCTGTTGTATTTGCAGCATTCCTCTTCTGTTCCCGGGATAATAGTCACTGCTGTAAAAGTAGTTTCCATTCAGATTGACTTTTTTAATGGTTCCTGAATATTGTGTTTCCAAAGCCAGGGAAGGCTTGGTAAGGTGTGTATTTTCGTAATAACTCAGACCGCTGTATACTTTGGAATTCATTTTCCAATCCTTGTTGAAAGAATACTGAATATCCGTACCGAATACATGATGATCCGCTTTCTCAAAAGGGTCATTTTTAAAAACATAGGTTGCTGAGAAATTTTTAGAGGCATTTTGAGCACCCATTATTCCCCTGGCATAAAACCCGTATCCGTATTTCAAAAAAGAATTCCTTTCAATAAGGCTGAAACTCTGATCTACAAAACCTACTTCTATTTTCTTGTCTTTATCCGGAGAAGTGTATGCATATTCTGCTCCTCTTCCAAATAACGAAACTTCCATAATTTTACTGATATTCCCTAAGGTGAACTCATTTTGTTCCCTATGATAAGACACATAGGTATTGCTCACAACAGGGTCACTTTGATTGTTCAGCGTATAAATATTACCGCGGATAAACATGTAGCCCGAAGGAAGGTTAAAGCCGCCTGATCCTATCAGCTGATACATATCTGTGTTGTTGCCGACCCGCCTGTAACTGGCAGTAATGGTATTTTTACTGTAATTTGAAAACAGATCGAACTCCATATCCTGATAACGCTGGGTAGAAGAAACATTTTGTACCGATATAGAAGTATTACCGAAAATTTCCTTGTCCGGTTCTCTGAAACCTGCAATATTAACCGTAAACTGAGAGCTCTTAAGCAGATTTCCGGAAGGCAGGAAGCGAAAAACAAATACAGAATCTTTCTGCACGTCGATAGTTCCTTTTTTTTCGATAAAAAGGTTCTTTTGGGTAGCTTCCGGAATTTTAAATACAATGGTAACATGCTGCCTTTTGTTTCCTAAATTGGAAACCCTTGCCCGGACTTCCAGAGAATCTTTAGATGTTCCCATATAGACAACAGGATTTTCAGCTGTCACCTTCATATTGTTATTCTCCGTCACCACATAGGAGAGACTCTTTTTTATGACCTGTTGATTTTTCTCATCAGTAATGGTAAATATGAGATCTGCTTTACCGGAAACGATCGTGTTGCTGGTCAGTATTTTGATGGGAATAAACAGGTTCTGGCCGGGGTTCAGTTCGATCTCAGCATTATTGTCAGAAATTGTTCTGAAACCTTTGGGTGTCTTAACTTCAACTTTGCCTTTAAAATGTTTGCTTTCATTGTTTTTCAGAACAAGCAGAATCTCTACAATATTAGGATTAACCCGATTGGGTTCATTGCGGATCTCCATACTTATAGCTGTACCAGTTTGAGCCGAAATCCAAACGGAAAACGGGATCAGAATAAAAAACATTATTTTCCTGAACAGCCTGTTATGAAGCATTATAAATTATTGAGGCGTAATCTCGAATTGAAGGGTTGTTGTATAATCCTCTGCTTTGGCATTGATAAATCTTTCATCATTAGGTTTGGTGGAATACTTCATGTCATAATAAACATCAGCATTCTGTGTAGAATTACCGGCAGCGACAAGCTGTGGCACCGTACTTAGTAAAACAGTATACGCCGTTCCCATGTTGCCTGAAATAGGAATCAGATTAAGCTGTACAGCATCAAGAGGCAGAAAGTTGCCGGAAGAAGAACTGAACTGGGTCTGAAGGGATTTCAATTTGATCTGATACTTTGTATTGCTTTTTACAATAAGAGCATTGGAATAAGTTACGCTGGCTCCATTTGCGTAATCCTGCATGTTTTTAAATTCCAGGTTACCGTTCATGGCTGCAGCTCCAAATTTCATAGACATCTCCGGAATATCCGTAGGAGTTCCTGAAAGCGTGCCGATCTGAAACTGGAAATTATGATCTACAGTACCGATAATATTGTTATACTGATCATAGGCCGTAAACTGTAATGGCGCTGTAAAAGTAATCCAGGCTGGATAGGCTCCGAGATAGGTTCCTCCAGCCAGATTCATGCTGTATTTAATCTGAAGGCTATAATAACCATTCGGTTGTGCTGGCTGATTATATAATGCAGCATTTGACTGAGGAATTAAGAAAACCTCCTGACTTTCTTTCAAAATCACATTAAGCGGCATCCCGATTTGCGGGATAGACGGAACCGGGTTAGGGTAGGCCTTTCCTGATGATGAAACCGGCTGAAAAGAAATTTTATTCGCAGGTAAAATATAATTCCCCTGATTGGACATTATAGGCTGCTTCAATCTTACCGAAACTCTCCAATAAGGCATGTTGATATTCCCGTTCCCCGCTAAAGTAAGCGTGTATGCGTCAGGATTTGTATTGCCGTTATAAGAATTAATCTGCAGATAGCTGTTTACCCATGAGCTGTATGAAATTTGTGAAAAGCAGCTCACGGAGATCAATAGCAGGATAAGACACAGTTTTTTATTCATGTGTAAAATTCAGTTCTGCTAGCTCCAGATTATTGTTGTCTCCATAATCAATCACTACTGATGCAGTATACTTTCCTTTTAAAAGTGTTGCAGGAAGAGGGATGTTCAATTCTCTTTTATTTCCGGGCATGGTATAGAAAATAATCTGATCAAGCGATACTTTATTGCCATTTTCTGTATTGACAAGTTCCGTTTGTATTTTTCCATCGGTCCATATATTGCCCTGATTTTCAAATAAGATGGTAAGATCTTTTTTGGATTGAGCTAAAGTAAGATTATGAATCTCAATTTTTTTGGTGGCTTTGGCAGTTAGCTTATGAAAGAGTTTAATTCCTGAACGGATACTTACTTTTATATTGGCACCTTTGTTATCTACATCATTCACAGGATTCATCTGACTCACATACAGTACACCAGTATGAGCCAACATCTGATCTGATAATGTAGCGGGAGGAGTAATGGTGACATCAATATCCTTTCTTTCCCCCGGAGCTAAGGTAAAATAGGTATCTTCATTTTTTATTGATATCCAGCTGGCGCAGGATGTTGGCAGCGTATTGGCAGGAGACATTTTGTTTTCTCCTGTTTCATTATATTCCCAGTCACCTAAACTGACAGCCATGTCCAGAGAATTTTTTGCACTTACATTGGTTACAGTTACCTTCTGGGTAATGCTTTTTCCTGCATCAGATTCAAAATAAAGCCTGGGTGGAGACACCGATACACCTGTTTGAGCATTAATTTGAGAACAGAAAAGGAATAAAGAGAATAAAATGAAGATATAAGATCGGTTCATTATTATACTTTGCTATTAAAGTACAGATAAAGTGCTACAAATTGTAACACTTTATCTGGAGTAGTTTATATAATACTTAAATTACTTATTGAGAAATAATAGTATACGTTAACTCTGTTGTATAAACGGTAGGATCCTGACCTGCAATATAATTGTCAAGGTAAGCATTAGCTCCTGCTCCTTTATATTCAATATTAATTTTTTTGTCTACACCACCGTTTGCAGAGGTGACTAATATTGCATCGTTATTAGAAAGCTGTACATTCTGTGCATACTGAGCTCCGTTAAGAACTTCAGTTCCTGCACTGGCCTTAATTTGAATAGTATTAGCCTGGATATTCTTTGCTCCGCTTTGCAATACTGCATTGGCAGCTTTTACTTTAACCTGGAAACCTCCTGTGCTATAGATGCTTAAATGATCAGCATTTACAGAGGATACTCCGTTGGCATAGTCATCTTTGGTTTTATAGTCTAAATTGACAACCTTTTGAGCAGGATTAACGATAAGAGTCTGGATAGGTTTTAATCTAACATTTAGAGTTACATTTTGCTGAGCCTTTAAAGCAACAAAACCAAATAGCGACATTGAGGCTACAATATATTTCTTCATAAAATAACTGGAGTTTTAATAGTATATTACTTCTTGTTTTTTTTCAGGTGCAAATTTAGAAAGAGGTATAGGTACTTGTTTTGTGAAAAAGTACTAAAGATTTGTAAATTTGGTTTTGGAAATAATCTTGCTGAAAAATAGTATTTTATGAAGGGAAATAAACTTTTAAGTTAATTAAAAATTAAAAATATTGTTAATATTGTTAAATCAATGTTATATTATTATCAATTTACCAAAAACAAAAGGTTGGAAATTTAAAAAAATAATATAAAATGCATAGTAAATAAGCTTCAGACCAGCTTATTGAGAGATTAAAGTTAACATCATAAAAGTAGACTTATCTTTAAACTGTTTTATAATTTTATCTATTTTTTGATTTATCATGAATTTTTTTTCGATAACTCCATCATGACTTTTAATAAGATTATACTCATCCTTATCATCCTGTTGAATTCCCAGCTGAAAGCCTGATGGACTTGAAATGATAACAGAGTTTATTTCCGGCTGGATACTCTCATCAGTATCATCAACCATTTCGCTGTCACCTCCAACCGCCAGCATTTGGGTAGGATAAAGTCTTACGTTCACCTGAACATCATCTGTCTGCGCATAGATACTCATGGAAACGAAAAGAAAAATTACTGAAAAAATATATCTTTTTAACATATATTAATTTTTCACTGATCTGTTATTTATCCAAAAATACAATATTATTTTTACATTATTTCATTTCTGAGGGATTTTTTCCTGTATGTTTTTTAATAAAATTACTGAAATTTCCTTCATCACTGAATCCCAGATCATAAGCAATTTCAGAAATATTGTTGCCTGAGAAGCTAAGGGATTTTTTGCATTCATTGATCAGTTTTTCAATGATAATATGTTTGGCCGTCTTTCCCAAAACATACTCGGTCATTTCAGTGAGCTTTCTTGGCGTGATATTGAGTTCATTAGCGTAGTGGGAGACCTTTTTAGCCTTTTTATAGTCTCTCTGCAAAAGCACTTTGAATCTATTGACGTAGTGGAGATAATCAAATTTGATATCTTTTTTCAGTGTTTCAGCCGGGATATGTAAAAATGCGTCCAGAATTAATCTTTCAATAGCATTATGGGCAGCGGAAACATACAGACTTTCATCCTTATGCTGAAAATTGTGCATTCTTCCCATAAAGACAACGTTCATCTCTTTAATATTTTCAAAAGGTGCTATAAAAATATCAGAATCATAATTGAAAAAAAGCCTTGAATTGATAAACATGCTGTCTTTTCCTGATCTTTCATAAAAGCTTGAAGAAAATGCAATGATATAAACCTCGCCCCGTTTGGTTTCCCCAAATACAATTTGTTTTTGAGGGCCTACAAATGCGATATGACCACCTTTTATGGGATGTGGAATATTTTCAACTTCCAAAGTAATGTCCTCTATAATGATGTAGATGCAAAAATACTCAAGTGTATTAAAACTTCTTTTATTATTATTTCTCTGTATAATGTTATTTAATGTGTTGATGCTGAATCCTAAATTCTTCAATTGGTCTGTGATAACGTACATATTAATAAGCTTCAATAAAATGATAAAGTTTTTCTATAATGGCGGATTATACAGCTAAAATGAGCCTAAAGATCAAACTATATGATATAATTAGGATATTTAGGTACTTATTTTGAAGCCTGATTAGACTAATATAAATGTATATAAAAATAACTATGTTTTTATCATTAATTTTGAGTTATTATTAAGTTTTTAGCTTTAATAATAACAAATATCCCGGTCTTGAGATTTTAGTGCTTTCCATTTTCCCAATATTAGTGCGTCGTCTTTTACTTGCTTGCCCATTATTTTATTTATAGTATGTATAATTCCCTGAAAAGCCATTCAATACTCTTTTAAAGAATGATGTAAGATTGATGCCACTATGATTATAAACGATTATCCAACGGCATATGAAGAAGTCCTTCAGCTGAAATATTACACAAAAGTGCCATGGACACGGGTCTGATTTACATGTAATTTTACCATGGAATCATCAATAACAGGTTTATTCTCAATCTTAAAATATAAAACCATGAAAAACTTTTATGTAACCATTGTATTGCTGCTTGCCAATACCGGAGTTATCTGGTCGCAAGTGACACCGAATTCCAACAAATTTTCAGTCGAGAATTATGTAGCCATAGATAGTAAAGGAAAATATGCGCTTTACAATACCCACGGCTTTTATGAGAATGTTGCTAAGGGTACTGTTGCTAAGGTGTTTATATTGCCTATTCTTAAATTTGATGTCAATAATATTAAATATATAGATAATAAAGGAAATGAAACTTATAAGGGTTCAGATCAGATCCGGACTTTGATTATTCCGGTAACACAGGAGCTGGCATTACCCAATGAAAGCCAGAAAGCATCTATTTGTGCTGCCATAAGAAGTACAACAATAGCCGCTTTTTACCCGCCAATTTTAAAAAATACGAACGGACAGCCAATGCTGACGCCTTACATGATGACCAATCCGGGATTGACCAATCATTTCTTTTCCTTAGCCAAGCAATATGAAACAACCATGCTGGCCCCTCAGGACCAATTGATAAAAGATTATAATACAAATTTTCAAAGCCAGATCATTTCACCTACCGAGGTAGAATTCATTGTAGAAGCAGGAGGGGAGACCGTTTACAGCAAGCGCATCCCAGGAACACTTGTTGGAAATAAAAGCTTTAAAAATATAAGTATTGAAAATCCTACGGAATATGTTAAGAATCTGTTGGCCAACGGAAATGGTGATATCTCTGTCAGTTACAAATTTAAGAATTCTAAAAACAGTTATATTAATGCCCATATAGATGGCAGTACGATTGTTAACCAATTTTTAAGTGATGCCCAAAAGAGCAGCGTGAGCCAGAAATCAAGCGGATGGGCATTTCTTGGATTAGGAAGCAGTAGAAAATCGATGAAGTCTTCATTCAATCAGCAGGTTGACAGCCAGTATAATGCTGAAAACATTAATAATACAAGAATCGAAATGTATGATGCGGATGATGATATGATTTATCAATTTGAAGAAAAATTCTTTCCTGATATCTCTCAGGAAGAAGCCCTTAAAAATCACCTTCAGGCAGCCGAAAAAGCAAAAGCGGAGGGAAATGAAAAATTGCAGAATTTACATTTACAGTTTGCAGAGTCATTGCAAAAAAATGATCCTAATCTCACTCCCAATATCGAAGCTGCTGTAGCCGCTCTTGGCAGAAAAGATTATATCGGATTTATAGCCAATGGAGTAAGGTGGGGGAATAATACAGCCCGCGGTAACACTTCCTTTAAAAGGGTGTTGAACAGTACTGAAATGACTAAAACGGTGGAAGACTACAGTCATACGAAAACAATATCGGTGCAGCATGCGGTTACTCAACCTGTCATTGCCAAAGAAGACGTGAAGTTCAGAGCTTCTGTAGGAGTTATAGATGTTATTCCATGGGATGTACAGCTGTATGTTTATAATGGATATAATACCGTTCTTCAGAATGTAAAAGGAGTATTAATAGGTCCAACAACTGTAGGCGGAGCTTTACATCTTAATAATATACTGGCTGGTACCCTTGTTAAAAAAGTGGGCTCTTATTCCGTATATGATGCCCAAACATTTACAGATGCTTTAAAAAACTACGAGCCCGGTGAAAGAACCGATTTAACTTTAGTAGTGCCCAATGCAATGAATCCAAATATTTATCAGGAAAAAACCGTGCAATTTACGCTGGGGTCACTTCCGGTTATTGATTAAAATTCATAATGAATATAAAATAAAAATAATTAAAAGAACTCCTGTTGAAAAAATCTACAGGAGTTCTTTTTATGGAGTGTACCTATTGAAGTTTGACTTTTGTTTTTTCCAATGGGAGGAAATCTTTCCGGTGAATATCGGAGAAACTCTTTTCCGTATAGGATATAGTACAAAATATAAATGGCAAATGATAGTGAATAATGGCTGTAATATTTAATTTTGTATCAAAGAAATATTTTGGATAAAGCAACCTTTCGCAGCCACAAGGAAATTCTTGAAATTTTGGGTGAACATGATCCTCACAGTGATTTTCATGTTCATTATATAGATCGGTACTTTGAAGAAAACCCTATTTCATATCCTTATAAAACTGATAACTCAGCTCTTTTGCTTTTGCTGGAGGGTGAAATGAAAATTAATGTTAATCTGGAAACACATCAGATCCGTAATAACAGCATTATTTTCCTGCCTTCACAGTCCTATACCCACATTATAAATATTTCGCAGCATATAAAATGTGTAGCGATAGCTTTTTCGGATGATTTTGCCTTTTCGAACCTAAAAAATTATAATGATATCAATATTGTACGCTTGCTTTCGGACAACAGGACACTTGTAATCTCTTTATCTCCGGATGAAAGCAGAAATATCGTAACCCTCACGGATAATCTGTACAAAATGAATTCTGACCGTGAGCAGCTTCATGCCATGGAAAGAATTTATCATTATTTTAATTCACTTGCTTTGGAGCTGAGGGTGCTGCACAGTCTGGCGGAAGAAAACTATCAACCAAAAACAAGCAGACAAAAATCCCTGATTCAAAACTTCATGAGCCTGCTTTCTTCGCATTGCAAGAAAGAACGTTCCGTACAGTTCTATGCAGATCAGTTAGCTGTTACTCCGGGATACCTTTCCAAAGTTTTAAAAGAAGTTTCAGGACAGACAGCGAGTAATATTATTGAAGAAGCTGTGATTATAGAAGCCCGGAATCTGCTTCAGAACTCAGAATGGACGGTCGCTCAGATTGCAGATCAGCTTCATTTCAGTGATCAGTCGTTTTTCGGTAAATTTTTTAAAAAGAAAATGAAAATCTCACCCAAAGAATTTCGAAAACAGCAAAATTCTACTTTGTAAGCCTGATTATTTCCCGATTATTATGTATTCTTTTAGTGTCGAAATAGACCAGTTTTGGCAGAAAAGCAACCTTTTTTTTGATTTTTTACTGATGGATATTTGCAGTATCAGCCAATAGAGTTGTGCTGACTTGTAAATATAAAATTTCAAAAAAATTATGGTGATCAATTTAAGAAGTATTTCACTAAGTATGTTTTCTGTATTGATGTTATACTCCTGCGAAAGCAGTGACAAAACAAAGACTGATAAAAAAGCATCTTCACAACAGGTTTCCATACAAACCGTTCAATTAACAAACCAACTTCAAAATTTAACATACAGTGGGAACATAGAGGCAGATAATTCTGTTTCTATAGGCTTTAACGTTCCCGGACGGGTGGTAAGTATTAATGTACAGGAAGGACAGCGGATCAACAAAGGACAACTCCTGGCTGTTATTGAGCAGAATACCTATTCAAATGCTTTTGCCATTGCCAATGCCAGTCTGGAACAGGCACAGGACAATTTTAAACGACTGGATCAGCTTTATAAGAAAAAAAGTCTTCCTGAAAGGGATTATATCTCCGCTAAAACCGCACTTGCCCAGGCAAAAGCAAACAGAGAATCTGCCATTAAAAATTTACAGGATACCAAACTGTATGCCTCATTCTCCGGAATAATATCCCAGAAATTGACCGAAGCCGGAGGATATGCTGCCCCGGGAGTTCCCATTTTTAATATTGTAAAAACAGACAATGTATATGCTACAGCATCTGTAACCGAGAATGAAATAGGAACCCTGAAGGTTGGAACACCAGCAGAAATTACAGTTCCTGCTTTAAATAAAAAGCTGAACGGAACAGTTACCATTATTAATCCCCAGGCAGATAATCTTTCCAAGACTTATAAGGTGAAAATAAGGCTTTCAAATCCCGGCGGACAGCTGATGCCGGGAATGATTGCCGATCTGAATCTCAACACCGGAGAAAATATGCCCTCCATTATTATTCCGGCCCAAGCTGTTGTACGGGATTCGGATAATGTAAGCTACGTATATCTGGCTAAGGAAAACCATACAGCCTTTAAGAAAAGAGTAGAGGTAACGGGAACTGCCGGTTCTAATGAAGTAGTCATCGCAAATGGTTTGCAGCAAGGTGATAAACTTATTGTTGAAGGACAGACCAAATTAACAGACGGCAGCAGAATAGCATTCTAATTAACCGAAAATATAGAAGAAATGACCAAAAGAAAAATGCATTTTCTGGAAGCTGCTATGAAACATAAGCAGGTAGTGATCGTATTGGTTGTACTGCTGATGATAATGGGGATATTTTCATTAAAAAATATGCCAAGAAGTGAGAATCCCAGAATAGAAATGCCAACAGCCATGGTATATGCTTTTTATCCGGGAGCTGATGAGCATCAGGCTGAAGAGGAAGTAGCTAAAAAAATAGAACAGTATCTTTTTTCCTTTGAGGAGATCAAAAAGAAGAAGGTAAAAACAGAAGTTAAAGAAGGTCAGGTTTTTCTGACAGTAGAAATTTTTGCAGAAGTCAAAGACCGTAAGAAATTCTGGCATACCCTGCAGCTGGATATGGATGCGAACCTTCGCTCCAAATTGCCGGCAGGCGTTATCGGGCCTTTTATCAATAGCAACTTTGCTGATGTAACAGCCATGATTGTTTCGGTATCTTCTAAAGAAAGATCTTATGCTGAAATAGAAAAATATATTGATAAGCTGGAAGACGGATTAAAAGTGATTCCAACCGTTTCCAAAATTAACAGGTCCGGGGGACAGAGACAGCAGGTCTATGTTAAAATCAATGATCAGAAGCTTCAGCAGTATGGTTTTGATGTTTCAACCTTAATGAGAGCCCTGCAGCAACAGAATGTTACAGGATATTCCGGTGAACTTTCAATGGGATCCAACAATATTGTTCCTGTTTATACCAACAGCAGGTATAAAAATGAAACAGAAATAGGGAATCAGATTGTTTATACTACTCCTGCTGGGGCTGTAGTACGTCTTAAAGA
Organism: Chryseobacterium indologenes; assembly: GCF_018362995.1. NCBI lineage: Bacteria > Pseudomonadati > Bacteroidota > Flavobacteriia > Flavobacteriales > Weeksellaceae > Chryseobacterium > Chryseobacterium indologenes. The sequence goes on along the minus strand of NZ_CP074372.1, from coordinate 1,452,343 downwards.
TGTTGCTGAATTAGAAAGACGTTTTGAAGAAAAATCGTCATTTGTAAAAGTAGGAGATGAAAATGCAATGGTTTTAACCATTGATATGAAGCCGGGCAACAATATTGTAGCTTTCGGGAAAGAGGTTGATGAGAGGATTGCTGAAATACAGAAAGCTTTTCCTCCTGATATTAAGATGAATACCATTGTTAATCAGCCGGAAGTTGTAGGAGAAAGCATCAGCCATTTTATGGTGGAATTTGGGATGGCAATTGGTTCTGTGGTTCTTGTAGTTATGCTTCTGCTGCCGTTCAGGGTTGCTGCGGTGGCTTCTGCTGCCGCCCCCATTTCAATCATCATTACATTTGGGATCATGCAGATTGTAGGCCTGGAGCTTCATCAGGTAACATTGGCTGCATTGATTATTGTCCTTGGAATGGTGGTGGATAATGCCATTGTAGTGGTAGATAATTATATAGAAAAACTTGACGAAGGAGTAACGCCATGGACTGCGGCCTGGCAGGCTGCGCAACAGCTTTCTATTCCTATCTTCTCGGCAACAATGGCTATTATTTTCGCCTTTGCGCCATTGGCTTTCTTTATGGAAGGAATTGCCAAAGATTTTATGGTTTCGCTGCCTTTGACAGTAGCAATTGCATTATTAACCTCTATGTTTATTGCCCTTCTTTTCACTCCTTATACATGCTATATTTTTATTAAAAAGGGATTGAAGCATAAAATGAGTGACAGGCCTTTAAAGAAAAGCCTTTTGGATCATCTTCAAACCATCTTTGATAAAGGAGTGGAGAAGGCATTCAAATGGCCTAAAGTAACGATGGCTATAGGTGTTTTATCTGTTCTTTCGGCATTCTTTTTAGCAGGAAATAAGGTAGACAGTGAGTTTTTCCCAATCAGTGAAAGAAATCAGTTTAATATGGAGGTCTGGATGCCTAACGGTTCTTCACTGGATAAAACAGAAGCACAGGTAAAGAAGCTGGAAGAACTTCTGAAGAAAGATAAAAGGGTTGTTAATATGACAAGCTTTGTAGGAATGAGTTCTCCAAGATTCCATACGTCATATGCTCCTGAAACTCCCAAAAAATATTTTGCACAGGTTTTCATCACGACTTCCGGAAGTAAAGAAGCCGATGAGATGGTAAAAGAATATCTGGTAAAACTCAAAAATTTCGTACCGGATGGAGCTGTTAAATTAAAACAACTGAGTTTTCAGGAAGGCGCTCCGATTGACATAAGGATTATAAGTGATAATGAAGCTGACCAGAAAAGAACGGCTCTTCATGTAAAGAAAATTCTTGAAGAGGCAGAAGGGACGAACTATGTAAGGTTGAGTAATGAGTCTGATTATATGGGAGTAAAACTGAATATTGACGATGTAAAGGCCAATAGATTGGGGATCACAAGTCAAATGATTACCCAGACGTTAGGAGCAGGATTGAAAGGATATTCCGTATCCACCATGTGGGAAGGAGACAAACCTGTTGATATTTTTGTAAGATATGACTCTATCAGCAGAAGAGATCTGGATGCTGTTCAGAATTTACACATCACCTCTGTCTATGGAACTAAAATCCCAATCAAAGAAGTCGCTTCCCTGGAACCGGAATGGCATACAGGTCTTTTGATCAGAAGAAACGGGCTAAAGTTATTGAGTGTTTATTCAGAAGCTCAAATGGGAATAAAACCTTCAAGAATCTTAAAAAATATACAGCCCAAAATTGATGCCTTACAGCTTCCGGAAGGAACAACCCTTCAATACGGAGGAGATGCGGAATCAAGTGAAGAAAATGCACCGGGAATGGGCTTGTCGTTAAGTGTCAGTCTGATACTGATCTTTTTGACCCTTTTATTCCAGTTCAGAAGTCTTGGGAAATCATTGATCATCTTATGTACATTCCTTTTGAGTCTGTTCGGAGCCTTCTTCGGATTATACATTACAGGAAACCCTTTAGGAATGACCGGATTTATGGGAATTATCAGTCTGATAGGGATTGTGGTACGTAATGGAATCATTCTGGTTGACTACGCTGACGAACTGATCAGGGAACATGGATACAGGCACAAAGCAGCAGCTATTGCCGCCGCAAAAAGAAGAATGCGTCCTATTTTCCTTACTTCAGCAGCCGCAGCAGTGGGAGTGGTACCCATGATTATCAGCAAATCTCCGATGTGGGCACCGTTAGGAAGTGTTTTAGCCTTCGGATTGATATTCTCAATGATCCTGACTCTTTTTGTAGTGCCGGTCATGTATTATAAACTGCTTAAGGCTCCCTTAGTAGAAGAAGAAGCTCCGGAAGATCAGCCCGGAGAAGATGAAATTCTGTATAAACCAAAGCCGGCTCATTAAATGCTTTAAAGATTCCTTTTATTTTCAGTCTGCCTCATTTCCTGTTGGAAAATAGCCGGATACAACAGGTGTGGGGCAGATTTTCAAAATTAAATTTAAACCAATGAATATAAAAAAAATCTTGCTCGTCTTTCTGATAGTTTCTGGACAAATTATAGCAGTAAAGGCACAAGAAAGAAAACTAAGATTAGAAGAAATCAAATCTTTAGTTATTCAAAACAATAAAAAGCTTAAAAAAGCACAGAATAATATAGAATCAGCGTTGGCTGCAAAAGCTGCTGCAGAGGCTGCCAATAAACCTACGCTGGAAGGAAGTGTTATGGGAACTTATTTTACAGAACCTCTCACTGCTTTTTTTCCTGAAGTAATGGGAAATGCCTCATTATCGGTTACTCAGGTATTGTATGCAGGTGGAAAAGTTAAAAATGCAAATGCATTGAGATCTGTTTTAGTGGATATTCAGAAAGATCAGAAAAACCTTACGGAAGATGAGGTATTGCTAAAGGCTGAAACCGCTTACTGGCAGATTATTAATGTGAAAAATAAAGTAGCGCTGGCAAAAGAATACATCCGCCTGCTGAACTCATTGAGAAAAGACCTGAAAAATGTATATGATGCCGGCCTTACGTATAAAAACGATCTGTTGAAGGTGGAAGTCCAGCTTAATGAAGCTGAGCTTAATCTTACCAAGGCCAATGACGGATTAACGCTGGCTAAATTAAATCTTGCCCAGCTTATCGGAAGTACAGACCCGGATTTTGATATAGACAATACCCTTGATGGTAATTTTGGTTTGGTTGGTCAGGCTGATATTAAAAATTCAATTGAAAAGAGACCGGAAGTCTCAATTTTATCAAAATCAGTATCGGTGAATGAGATTCAGGAAAAGCTACTGGAAGGAGACCGTAAACCGACAGTTGCGCTCTCAGGATATGGTTTTGCCGGATTGGGTAAACATGCCAACCCGGTCAACGGAAAAGATCATGTAAAAGGTTTTGTGGGAGTTCTTTCTGTAAACGTTCCTATCTACGACTGGGGAGCCAGAAAACAGAAAGTAAAAGAACAATATTATAAAACCCAGGCGCAGAAAAACGAATTGGAAGAAACCAAAGAAATGCTTGAACTGGAGGCACAAAGCGCATGGTTGTCCCTCAATCAATCTGTGAAAAAAATTGAATTGGCAGAAAAATCAAAAAAACAGGCAGAAGAAAACCTAAGGCTGAATCAGGATCGTTTTGATGCAGGTACGGTTATCGGAGAAGAAGTTTTAAAAGCTCAGGTTCTCTGGCAGCAGGCGAATACTGATATTATTGATGCACAGACAGAATACAGGATCAATGAAGCCGCTTATAAAAAAGCAATAGGAGAGTATTAATTGAAAAGAAATTTTACATGACGAAAAGAAGTAAACATATCGTAATCATTGGTGGTGGATTTGCAGGGATCAATCTCATCAGATCTCTTGCCAATCATCCCGATTATCATATAACACTGGTGGATAAGAATAATTATAACTTCTTCCCTCCTTTGATTTATCAGGTTGCCACTTCGGTTCTGGAGCCTTCCAGTATAAGCTTTCCTTTTAGAAAACTGTTTAGCGTATACCATAACTTTAGTTTCTGGATGGGAGAATTCCGGGAATTGATTTCAGATGAAAAGAAGATTCTCTTATCCAATGGTGAGCTTAGCTATGACTATCTGGTTTTTGCTACTGGAACCGTGGTCAATTATTTTGGAATGGAAAATATTGAAAAAAATGCAATCCCCATGAAAACCTTAGATGATGCTCTTAATATGAGAAATATTATCCTTCAAAGATTGGAAAATGCAGTAAAATTAAAAGATGAAGAAGAGCAAAAAAGAATGTTATCCATAGTGGTTGCCGGTGGTGGACCAACAGGAGTGGAAATTGCAGGAATGCTGGCAGAAGTAAGGCAGTTTTTGTTTAAAAAAGAATACCCGGAATTAAAGCAATTTGAAAAGCTTCAGGACATTTATCTGGTTGATGGCGGAAAATCACTTCTTGCTCCTATGAGTGAAAAATCCCAAACCTATACTTATCAATCGCTGGAAAAATTAGGCGTAAAAATTAAGTTAAATGCACAGATAACAGATTTTGACGGAGAAGAAGTTAAATTAAAAGACGGAACTTCAATATCAAGTAAGAACCTGATCTGGGCAGCAGGAGTACAAGGAAGTATAATCGAAGGAATTCCCAAAACGTCATACGGAAGAGGAAACAGACTTTTGGTAAATGAACTGAATGCTGTAACGGGTTTAAATGAAGTTTATGCTATTGGTGATATCTGTTTATATCAGCAGGATCAAAACTTTCCTGGCGGGCATCCTCAAATGGCCCAGCCTGCTATACAGCAAGCGAAAAACCTTGGAGAAAATTTTAAAAGAATGACTCTTGGATTACCCGGAATTCCTTTCACCTACAATGATAAAGGATCAATGGCGATTATAGGAAGGAATAAAGCCGTTGCAGATTTACCTTCAGACAGACATTTTAAAGGATTTACCGCATGGTTCTTATGGATATTTGTGCATCTGATGTCACTCATCAATTACAGAAACCGTCTTAAGACCTTTTACAACTGGAGTGTAGCCTATTTTACAAAAGATCAGCCGCTGAGGCTTATTATCCGGCCATCCCGAAAAATAAGTTCGCGGCAGGCAGAAATTATATTTTAAACAAAAATCAATGCAAATGGATGATAACGTGTATTCATCATTTTCCAATAAAATTTCCCTTGATGACATGTGGCAGCTTATCATGGAAATAGGGAAGTGGGATCATTGGGATTTCAATATAGAATATTCCTCAAAAGATGGTTGCTTTTCCTCCGGAAATGGAATTAACATGAAGAACAGAAGCAAAATACTTCCACAATCTGGTATGGTTGTTTTTAACAAAGATGACATGGGGAAAAAAATGGTTTATCTGCTGGTATTTCCATTAAGCAATTTGTTTATTTCTTATTATCATGTAAAACTGGAAGATGATGTGGAAATTATTGTTACCCTTTCTATGCATGGTATTTTATCTCCTTTCTGGTATTTGATTTATGGTAGGGCTATCGCAAAAAATTTTCCTGAAGATATTAAAATGCTGATTGATGAGACGAAGATCAGGAAATATAAAAGCAATTTGATTGATAGCCCTGCTATTTAGTTGTTTACACTATAAAAGGTGATGAGTAATTTCATTATTGTAGATAAAACGGATCAACAATCTTCATTTTTTTTAACGTTAAATGTCTGGTAATCTGTATTATGAATTTGAGTTATCATTGGAATTTGTTTTTATTTTATTGATTTTCAATTGGTTATGATTTGTTAAGCCATCTGGTAAAATTCTATATGATTTAATAAAATTAATTTGTACATTTATTTCCTTGTTCATGAATGTATCTTATTGGGATTTAGTATGATATGTTTTTAAAGTAGGGTTGCTTTCTTTATGAAGTACCATATATTTTAATAAAACTATTATACTGTAAAAGGTAAAAACCATTAAAACATACAATCATGAGTAATGAAAATTTTAACCCTCTTGAGCTTCTTCGTACGAAGTTCAGGTATCCGTTCCCAACCTTAAAGAATCCTCATGCAGATCAGTTGCAGGACATCACCGAAAATCAATGGATTGATGGGGAATATATGTGGCTGTATCAGAATAATCCTGATCTGCGTAAAAAGTACAAAAAAACCAAAACGGCCCACATTGCTGCTCAATGGTTTCCTACTGCTTCTGCTGAACGTTTCCGGCCTATCTGCAGGCTGATGCTTTGGACACTCTACAATGATGATCTGTATGAAGAAAGTAAGCCTGATGATATTGATGATGTGCATGCTCAATCAATTGCTATATTGAATGGTGGAATCTCTGCTTCTCAGTCTACGATACCTTTGGCTTCTATGCTGGGCTCATTAAGACAGGAATTGCTTCAGTTTATCCCTGAGGAATCAATGCATCGTTTCACACGGATGATCAGCAGATATTTTAACGGCCTTAAAAAAGAACAGGAATACAAAAAGAATAAGATATTCCCTACAACAGAGGAGTGCATTGTCTTAAGGGAAGATTCAATCTGCCTGTATCCTTTCCTGCAGCTTACTGAGGTTGAAACCGGTATTACGCTGCCTCCGGAAATTCATGACCATCCGGTGATCCGTCGTCTTCAGGCACTTGCCTGTCATCTGGTAACTTTTTTCAATGAAGTTCAGTCAGTCGTAAAAGATGAAGCTACGGATAGTATCTATTATAACATTGTGAAGGTTATCCAGAATGAGCGCAGGGTCTCACTAGAGGAAGCCTGCCTGGAAGATCTGCGCCTCCATAATGAAGATCTGAAAGAATTTGTAACCCTCCAGTCCTCACTTCCTGACTTTGGTGTGTGGCATGAGGCTGTGGTCAATTGGGTACACTATATGAGTATGGTACTGAGCGGCTGGAAAAATATATCCACTAAGCTTGACCGTTATAACAAAACAGACTTTCCAAGTGTTTCTGAATTAAAAGAAACATTGGGACACAACCAATTTCAATAAAATTGAACAAGTACTATGACATTTCATTAAACAGATGATGTTTATTTAAGTACAATAATTTTAAAATACAGATAAAATGACACCAGAACAATTTAATAGTGCAGATTACTTACCACGGGGATGTTACCCATGGCCCGATCTTATAAATCCACATGCCGAACAAATGGGGAAAGATATGGATGGCTGGATTGATAATGATTATACTTTTCTGACAGAAAAACAACGGAAAATTTATAAAAAAATGGAACTTCATATGTGTACAGCACGTATGTGGCCGCACTTAACTTATGAGCAGGCTATTCCATGCAATAGATTCATGCTTCAATATGTTGCTCTCGATGACCAGGTGGAGCATTCGTCCCTTGAAGAGATCCAGAAGCTAAGAATCCGCTGTACAGATATTCTCAGGGGCGCTCACGCCATGCCAGAGGAAAATGCTCTCTATCATCATATGGCCATGATCCGGGATGAATTTCGTGCTTTGATGCCAGATTTATGGTTTGAACGGTTTGTTTACTATTTTTATCAATCTTTCAGATACGGAATAGAATTGGAGTATCCATACAAAATAGCCCATCGCCCACCATCACTGAATCTTTACAAAACCATTAGAGAATATTCTGTTCTGATGCGTCCTTATCTGATCTTTGGTGAGATTGAATCAGGGCTTGTCCTGCCGGAACACATATTTGAGCATATAGTAGTACAAAAAATGATTTCCCATATGACTCTGGTAGTTGCCTGGCAAAATGATCTTCACTCCCTGCCAAAAGAAATGGCGAAAGGAACAGAGGTCTTTAATCTGGTTTTTGTATTGCAGCAGGAGTATCATCTTTCTTTGGAAGATGCTTGTGCAGAGGCTTTGCGTATTCATAATGAAGAACTTGCCAGTCTGAATGGCTTGCATAAAGAATATCGGGAATTCGGTGAATATCAGGAACACGTTGACAAGTTTGTTTATTATGCCGGTGTTGGGCTGCAGGGAGTTAACACTTTTTATCTGGAAACAAACAGATATAAGCATGGAGGAGTCGGTTTTGCCTGGCCTGAAGATCATGCAGCAAATAAAAGTCTGTAAATAATATTAATTTAAAATAACTTTTAAATTTTAAAGATGAAACAAGAAGTTCCTGTTTTACAATATCCCTGCCCATGATTATCTCAGGATTGGCAGCATGGTATCATAAGGCAATTCCACCAGATACAAAAACTCCAGGTGAATTTCCTAAACCAGAATACGGAATAATTACGCAATAACCTTCATTAAGGAACAAATTACACCAATTCTGTTCATCTGTGTTTAGTAACGCGTTTGAATTTACTTCAGCAATCACTTTTAGAGGCTGCCTCCTATTGTCAAATGTTGGAGGCAGCTTCTTTTTTTGTTCATCTAACCTTTGTATTCTAATTTAAATCTGAAGATTTTGTAGAGCGGAAACAAAAGTTAAATAATTCGTGATAATACCGGTTTATTTCTTTGGAGTTAAAGATAGATTATCCATATAAACAGCCTGATGTACCCCATTCAGTAGAACTTTCAGCCCCAGGTGTGAGTCTTTTTTCAAAGAAATGGTATATGTTTTTTTATCTCCTGTTATCTTTGAGGGCTTAGTGATGGAAACATAAGATTTTGCATCAGAAGGACTGTTTATTGAGAAAAGTTCTAATGTTGTTTCCCCTCCGTTATCTGAAAGATCAACAGAAAGGGTATAGGTTCCGGCTTTTATTTCCGGAGTTACCAGATACATATTTTCTCCCGGGTTGTTCATTGAGTAAAAAATAACTCTTTTATCACTCGCATACAACATGGCTTTTCCTGGCTGGGCAGTCCAGCATTTATTAATATCTTTCCAGCTGTCAAAATTTTCTGCAAGGGTTGCTACCGGTTTACACTGTGCACTTGTTGTTAGGAAACCTCCAATAACCGCTATTCCCGAGAATATAACTTTTCTCATATCTTATTTTTATTTATAATGAGTAAAAATAACAAAAAAAATGTATTAAAATCCTTTTGTTTTCATGATTTAAGTTAGCTTTTCAGCCGACATCCTGGACACAAATAAAACGATCTTGGTTTTAGCATTCTCTTTGAGAGGCTTTTCGTTATTGTATTTTGGTGCTTGTTAGCGATTATTTCAAACTTAATTTTTTAGGTCACGTTTTGTAGGAAAAGATTTTTTTAACTCTTCTTTAATATCGGCATCAAGCTCAGCATACTCTTTTCTCATTAGCCAATGGTAGACATTTTGCTGGCCGATTGTTACCACATATGCTTGCTCAAAATCCCATCCCAAAGATCCCATATAATTCATAGCATCAACCATAGAGTTGAATTCTTTATTAGATCCATCTTGATTTTTCATTCTATTGCTTTCCCAAAAGCTTGTTGCCTGACCGTAATCGATTTCTACAGTTACTTTTTTACTCAAAAATTTAGAGGTTCCAACAATTTCTGCATAAACATACTTTGGGGTTTCTTGTGAATAGATAAAACAATAAAGACTACAGAATAGAATTAATAGTATTTTTTTCATAAATTTTTTTTTGCAAATAAAATCATTTTATCGTCTATACAATTACGGTATTCCGTAACATGTGCTAAGGCTGATACGATTCAAAAAAAGGAAAAAATTTTCAGTGCTGAATTATATTCATCAATTTTAATTGAAAAATTGAAATGATAATCTTGACTTAGATTTAAATATTAAATAAAAATCTTAATTTTTGCCTGTTTTAAAGACCTGTTGGCGTATAAATTGATACTACAAACTGAACTGAATTTTGATGACTAATGACTAGAATCGCTGTAACTCTGATTTTCTTTTTAAGTGGTTTTTTCTTTTTACATGCACAGGAGAAGAAAGACTCGCTGTATTACAAAATAGAAGAATTTTCGGATAAGAGAAAGGTTACCAAATTCATTCACCGCCTTATATTTCGTAGAGAGCCGGATTCTACTTCCGTGAAATCCAGGACAGAAAAACTGTCGCAGGAAGCTTACAACAAAAAGTACATCAGAAAAATCAGGATCGAAACCATTGATCCTTTTGGATACGGCTCTAAAGATACTAAAGAAAAAGCCAGATGGTATGATTGGGTGGCAGATCATCTTCATGCCAATACAAGAAATTCTACCGTTAATAATTATTTACTTTTTGAAGAAGGGGAAGAATATAATGCCCAGAAACTTTATGAATCCGAGCGTTTGCTTAGAGCAATGCCATTTGTCAACAGGGTGAATATCAGTGTTTCCGACAGTACTTCCAGCAAAGATTCTATTGATGTTGTGGTAAAAGTTCTGGATTCCTGGAGTCTGAAACCGAGAATCAGCTATTCCGGAAGTAAAATCGGTCTCGGAGTTACCGAAGAAAATGTACTGGGATTAGGCCATACCCTTGATTTCCTTTACAGAAACGATTCCAAAGAAAAGCAGGATTATCTTTTGGGAAGCTATACAACCTATAACCTTTTAGGGACATATATCAATGCCCAGCTTCTTGGGGAAAGGGATTTTTCAAAAAATGAAAGAATTAATTTCAGCTTAAGAAGAGACTTTTTCTCACCTTTAACGAGATGGGCGGGTGGTTTTACATTTGAATATTTTAAGCGGAAGGTTTTACTTCCCACAGAAACCGATACTGCATTTCCGGAAGTTCAGATCAAAGTGTACAGCCAGGATTTGTGGGGTGGTTATCAGATTCCCGTTTCAGCGGATCCCAGCGAAAGAGTATCCAGTAATATTGCGATAATAGGACGATTTCAGAATTATCAGTATAAAGACAGTCCGGGGATAGACCAGTATAAATATTTTAGTTCATACAACAGTTTTCTGATGTCTGTTGGGTTTATCCACAGAAACTTTTCGGTTCAGAGAAATATTTTTCAATATGATTTGCCGGAAGATGTTGCGTATGGTAATTCGGTGAACATTATTGCGGGAGGCTTATCTAGAAATAAAGAAGTGAACCCGTATATGGGAATTTCTGCTTCTTATGGTACCTTTACAAAATTGGGGTACTTTACTGTGAAAGGACAGTTTGGAAGGTTTTTTAATGAAGACAGCCAAAATCGCGAGTCTTTCCGTGTGGATGGAACATACTTTACGAATCTTATGGATTGGAAATTTGCCAAAGTAAGACACTTCTTTTCTCCGACGATTGCCTTAGGAAATCCACAGCATAATTATTCTTATAAAGACAGGATCAATCTTTCTTCCACAGATGAGTTTCCTGTTTACAATTCAGATTATATCGGGACTAAAAAACTGGTTTTAAGATATCAGCTTCAATTGTTTATTAATAAAACTTGGAAGAATTTCCACTTCAGTCCTTACTTAACCACTGCAGTGGGATGGCTGGGAATGCCTGATGATAGACTATTGAAAACAAAAGCAAATACAAAAATTGGGATTGGGGTATTGATTAATAATCCGTACCTGGTTTTCAACAGAATTCAGATTTCTTTCATGTATTACCCACGGGTTCCGTTTGATAATAACTCGGTTTTTGATTTTAACAGTAATAGAAATAATCTGTTACCAATGAATAATTTTGCAACAGATGTTCCTCATTTTGTAAACTTTGGGAATTGATGAAGTATTTTAAATTTTACCCATTACAAACATATTCTCCATGGTAGGCACTTTACTTCCGCCTTCTTTTTCAAGGGTAATGGCAAAAGCCTGAGCATTGGGAATATTGGCCAGTGCAATTCTGCTGTCCTTATCTTCGGTATACATTCCTGCACTTACAGGTTGTCCGTCTTCGATAGCCCAAAGCTGATATTGCATTCCTGCAGGAGCTTTAGGAAGTTTTTCCGCATTCAGATAGACTTCTTTTGTTTTCTTATCCCAGAAGACCATTGCTTTAGAATCCGTATGCTTTTCAACCCCATTCAGCATTACCATCTGCATATCAGGATTGGAGAACATATCAATTTTACGGTTCATTTTTTCCATTGCCTGATCCTGAGCTTGCTTTTCTGCAGCCAGCAAAGCCATTTCCTTTTTATCAGATGACTGTGTATTCACCATAAACAAATTTCCGGCAACACTGATCAGGAATAATACAGAAGCCGCTATTGCATACGTTTTCCATTGTGTATTTTCCTTAATAATTACTCTTTCTGTAGCTTCTCTGTGATCTTTTGTTTCAGGAATATTTGTAGAAACAGAAGGAATTACCTCTTCAACAGTCTGTTCCTGCTGAATTTTATTCCAGATCTTAGATTTCAAATCACTTGGAGGTGTTACAGCCTGAGCGGTAGCAAGATGTTCCAAAGTTTTTTGTGCTTCTTCAAAAGCAGCTTTTACTTCAGCATTATTCTTCATCACACACTCCAAAATCCCCGCTTCCTCAGGAGAAGCATGGCCTAGAATATAAGATTCTATAATTCCGGATGATATGTATTCTTTTGTGTTCAATTTATTTTATTGATAATCTTTTAGCAAATCTCTTAATTTCATCAGTGCATTACGCATTTTCGTTTTCACGGTTCCCAGCGGTATCTTCAGCTTTTCGGAGATTTCATGCTGGGTATATCCTTGATAATAAGCAAGATTTATAAGTTCCTGCTTGTCCGTTTCCAGCCCTTCAAGCACATTGGTAAATCCAATATAATCAGAGGAATTATTAACCGTTGAAAGTTCTGTAGTATTATATACGAAATCCGGAAGTGGTTGGTTTTTAAGCTCGTTCTGGAATCCTTTGGATTTTAAATAATCAATAGCCGTATTCCTTGCAATATTGATGATCCAGGTATAAAACCTCCCTTTGGAAGCGTCGTACTGATGGATAGAGTTCCATATTTTAACAAAAACATCCTGAATCACTTCTTCAGTGTATTCTTTAGACTGAACGATCCGGAGAATGATTCCGTACAGCGCACCGGAATAGTGGTCATACAGATAATGAAAACCGGTTTCGTTTTTTTCTTTTAATAAAACGATAAGTTCCTCTTCCGAATAGGTTGTTTTAATAGCGTTTATTTTTCTAGTCAAATGTAATAAAATAAAACAAATTCCCAACAAAATCTACAACAACTTTTATTTCGTACATGATAATAAGAAAATAATTTAAAAATAGTCAATATGAAAACACAATTTTCAAAAACAATACTTGCTTTTTGCATTGCCTTATCTTTCGGGACTTATCACGCACAAAGCACTCTTTTTAAAAGTAAAAATCCATATTACTCACACACTGCACAAAACATACTGAAAGTAAGCAATAATGAATGGAAAAAGATTTTAAAACCCGAACTCTATCAGGTGGCCAGAGAGGGAGCTACAGAAACCGCTTTTACCGGAAAGTATTATGAATTTGATGAAAAAGGAACTTACTATTGTGCAGTATGTGGGAATCCTCTTTTTATTTCAACTTCAAAATTTGCTACCACCTGCGGATGGCCGTCTTTTTATCAGCCTATCCGTAAAAACAGCGTTAAATACAGAAAAGATACCTCTTATCACATGGAACGTACAGAAGTACTGTGCGGAAGATGCGATTCTCATCTGGGACACGTCTTTGATGATGGCCCGAAACCTACAGGAAAACGGTTCTGTATGAACTCTGTATGTCTTGAATTTATTCCAATTAAAAAATAATAAACTGATTTGCAGTAAGTTGAAAATAAATTTTGCTTTTTTCAATCTAAAATAAAACCAACCTCGTAAATGACATTAAACACACAATTATTTATAATTAATTAAAAAATAACGCAATGAACACACAATCGAAAATCACAGTCTTGGCAATGGTCGTTTTATCATTTGCTTTTAGCGGGAAGGTAACAGCACAAACGATGAAAGAAAAAACAGTAATGGTGGGAGGAGCACCGATGTATCCATCCAAAAACATTATTGAAAACGCAGTCAACTCCAAAGATCACAAAACCCTGGTTGCTGCAGTGAAAGCTGCCGGCCTGGTAGAAACATTACAGGGAGCAGGACCCTTTACTGTATTGGCACCCACAGATGCTGCCTTTGCAAAACTTCCGAAAGGAACAGTGGAAAATCTTGTAAAACCTGAAAACAAAGCTACGCTTACCAGCATTTTGACTTACCATGTTTTGCCGGGAAAATACAGTGCAAAAGAAATCTGGGCTGCTGTAAAAGCCGGTAACGGAAAAAGCATGATGAAAACGGTGCAGGGAGAAGAACTTACTTTCTGGACTAAAGGAAAAGACCTTTACATAAAAGATGCAAAAGGGAATAGTGCTAAAGTGACTATTGCAGACGTGAACCAGTCTAACGGAGTAATTCATGTAATAGATACGGTTTTAATGCCATAACAAATTGTAAGATTTCCAACAGCATATTCAGTATGCTGTTTTCTTTCTTTTTATTTATCCGAACACTAAAAAAATTAATAGTATGAAAAAGACAATTCAGGTTTCTAATCAGGGTGCTACCCTTGATACCAGCAGACGAAACTTTTTAAAATTAAGTGGAGTAGGATTAGCCATCGCAGGCCTTACTATAATTGGCTGTGATGACAATGATGATTTTCAGATCATGGAGGAATCCAAATATGATTTGGGAACAGGTGATGTAGGAGTATTAAATTACGCCTATGCACTCGAACAGCTGGAAGCTGACTTCTATACCAAAGTGGTAAACAATTTCTATACAGGAATTTCCAGTATTGAAAAACAGGTTTTTACAGACCTCTACCATCATGAAGTCATTCACAGGGATTTCTTTAAAGCAGCCATCAGCGGTGCTACAGACCATGTGCTTCCTAAGCTTGAATTCCAGTATCCTAATGTGAATTTTAACGACCGTAATTCAGTTTTAGCTACAGCAAAAGCACTGGAAGACACTGGTGTGGCAGCTTATAATGGAGCCGGAAAATATATTTCCAATCCTGCTTATCTGGTGATTGCCGGTAAAATAGTTTCGGTGGAAGCCAGACATGCTTCTGCCATCAGAAATTTAATCAATCCGGGATCTGCTGATTTTTCAGGAGATGATGTGATAGATGCCAACGGACTTGACCTGGCAAAAGAGCCTAAAGATATCGTAATGGCTGCCGGAGCGTTTATCAAAACACCTTTTACCTGGAAGGAAAGAGGCATTAACTAATCATTCACCTTAAAAAATTACATTATGAATATTCTTAGATTACTGGATAAGCTTTCTCATGATAAATTTTTCACTACAGAAGCTTCAAGACTGGAGACCATTACGAATATGTCATTATTCGGGAAAAAGGCAGCTACTGCAGCTATACCGCTTGGATTGGGAACTTTAATGGCCACTTCTGCCAAAGCGGAAACTACGAAAACGAATTTAACCGGTTATGCTTTAAAAAGTACCCTGACCGATGCCTTACAACTGGCATTGGTTCTGGAATATCTTGAAAATGAATACTACAGTATAGGATTATCCACACCAGGATTGATTCCCACCGGAGACAGAACTGTTTTTATGCAGATCTCAAAACACGAATCAGCTCATGTCAGCTTTCTGAAAAGTACACTGACTTCTCTGGGAACAACGCCGGGAAATAAACCAACCTTTGACTTTACAGCCAGCGGAAATTTTTCACCTTTTACAGATTATAGCCAGTTTCTTATTCTTGCCCAGGCTTTTGAAGATACGGGAGTAAGAGCTTATAAAGGGCAGGCGGGAAATGTAATGTCCAATAAAGTAGTGCTTCAGGCAGCATTACAGATTCACTCTGTTGAAGCCAGACATGCTTCACAGGTAAGAAGAATGAGAGCCAATAAAGGGTGGATTGAGCTTGCAGACGGAGGAAGTATGCCATCCGCAACCAATCCTGTGTATGCCGGAGAAGACAATGTAAACCAGGCAGGTTATAATACAGGAACTCTATTTGGAGTGGCAGCCGGTTCTGCGGCTTATGATGAAATATTAAGTGGCAGCGATGCACAAACTATTGCTTCCCTGTTCATAGTTTAGTTGTGATTTGGATGATGATAAGTGGTGTCCATTTCCGGAATTTTCCGGAAATGGATTTTTTTATATTCTATCAGATTGCAAATGAATGGTTTAATGTGAGAAATTGGTTTTCCTTAATCAGGTCTTTGGAGCGCTGCTGGAGCAGAGTTGGGCAGGCATTGGTTTAAATAAAAAATCCCCAGTAAGTCCTGGGGATAAAAACTAATAACCATGAAACTCAAATTAATGAGATAATCAAGCCGCAAATGTATTGAAAAAAGATTCAAAGTCCCATTATTTTGAATTATTTTTTTCTATTTTTTTAAAAAAAATTATGAAAAGTCTCAATATTTGCCGCCCGGAAGCATCTCAAAAAAAATAAGATATTTTTAATTGTGGATGGGATCTTAAAAAAGATAAGCTGTACACCTATCTTATATAACCGCTGTTCAACATCCGTAATCCTCAGGTTTCCAGCGGTTAGTTAATATGAATGTTATATTTTTAGATTAAATGATGAGTTTTATTGTAGTTCTTTCAGTTGAGTGGTAAACTCCGTGTAATCTATGCTGCCTACATTTTTATCAATTACTTTTCCGTCTTTTATGATAAAAGTTAATGGGATGGCACTATATCCCAACAGACCATTTCCACCTAAAAAGGTTTTGATGGCATCCATATATTCCATATTCTGAAGGGTAATATCATTTATTGTATTCTTAGCGAGAAAAGTTTTTAATTTTTCAGGGTCTTCATCAATAGATAAAAAAACAAACTTTATGTTTGGATGCTCTTTACTTATCTTTTTGAAAGTAGGAATTTCCTGGATACAGGGTTTACACCATGTGGCCCAAACATTCAACACAACGATTCCGTCTTTATTCAGATATTCTTTTTGGAAAGGGCTGTCTGCAATATTTCCGGAGAATTTTGTTTTAAGCTGATTGACTATAGGAGGATCAACAGTACTTATTTTGATGAATTTTAATCCCAGAAAAATAGCTGCTGCTGGGATAATTACCATTAGTATTATTTTTTTTATCATTTGTTTTTTTGCAAAACTAGGTAATTCTTTAATCTGATAAATAATCAAAGTTGTAGATATTAAACTACAGGAACAGCAAATTAAATTGTCACAGATCAGATCTAATTATCATTTTATAAGTCTTATTTTTTTTATAATAAAGTAGATTAAATCTATTGATTTTGTTTGATTTAATAGATTTTGTAAATTTTCAGAATTGAATTTATTGAGAAGGTTTCAGGAGATCAACGGTCTATATTTGCCCCACAATAAATAAGAAAATTATGAAAAAAAATGTGCTTTTAGCCGGGATTCTTATCACGTCTACACTGTATTCTCAACAACTGACAACTAATACGGGAAGCCCTGTAGGAGATAACCAGAATTCTAAAACAGCAGGAAATAACGGACCGGTTTTACTGGAAGATATTCATTTAATTGAGAAGTTGGCAGCTTTTGACAGAGAAAGAATTCCTGAAAGGGTAGTGCATGCAAGAGGAGCTGGGGCTATTGGTGAATTTGTTGCAGATGCTGATTTTTCAGAGGTTACCGTGGCTGATTTTTTATCAAAGGCAGGAAAGAAAACGCCCGTATTGGTAAGGTTTTCTACAGTGGTACATCAGCAGGGATCTCCGGAAACCTTCAGAGATCCAAGAGGGTTCGCGGTTAAATTTTATACTGATCAGGGAAATTATGATTTAGTGGGTAATAATCTACCAGTATTCTTCATCAGGGATGCCATGAAATTCCCTGATATGGTTCATGCTTTTAAACCCTCTCCGGTTACCAATAACGCTTCTGATAATAACAGAGTTTTTGATTTTATGGTTAATATTCCGGAAGCTACACACATGCTGACCTGGTTATTTTCAGATTACGGAATTCCTGCCAACTACAGGGAAATGCAGGGAAATGGAGTACATGCCTTCAAATGGGTCAATGCCAAAGGAGAATTAACATATGTGAAGTATAAATGGGTTCCTCAGCAAGGTGAAAAAAATCTTACCCAGGAAGAAGCCAATAAAATTCAATCTACACAGATAGAACATGCTACGAGAGATTTGTACAATGCTATCCAGAACAAAAATTTTCCGAAGTGGGATTTGTACGTACAGATGCTGAAGAAAGAGGACTTTGAAAAGCTTGATTTCAATCCGGTAGATGTGACCAAAATTTGGCCGGAATCTATTGCAAAATCGGTGAAAGCAGGAACCATGACTCTTAATCAGAATCCGATGAACTATTTTCAGCAGGTAGAGCAGGCTGCTTTTTCTCCGGGAACTCTTGTGCCGGGAATAGAACCGTCAGAAGATAAACTGCTACAGGGAAGGTTGTTCTCTTATTTTGACACGCAGAGACACAGGATCGGAGGAAATTTTCAGCAATTGCCGGTTAATGCATCAAAGAATGAAGTGACAACATATAATCAAAACGGGTACATGTCTGTGAGACCTCAAAGTGGTGAAGTCAATTATCAGCCTTCAGCAGGTAAACCGGAAGTGACCGATAACAAAAAATTCAAATATTCTCAGACTGTTTTTCCTGCAGGTACATCATCGGTACAGGCGAAAATAGATAAGGAAAATAACTTTAAACAGGCCGGAGAACTGTACAGGTCTTTCTCTAAAAAGGATCAGGATAACCTGATTAAAAACCTTGGAGATGCTTTGAACAGCGTTACCAATAAAAAGGTAGTGGCTAAAATGATCTCTTACTTCTATCAGGCAGATTCAGAATATGGAAAACGTTTGGCACAATATGTTAAAATGGACCGCCAGCAGCTGGAATCTTTATTATCTTCAAAATAAGAATAATGAAATATCTTATTTCCGCTGTCATTCTGTTTTTTGCGATTGACAGAATGAACGCACAAGACATCTTTTCGTATGCAAAGACAGGCAATGCAGAAGCCCTGTCTCAATATAAAAAAGATATTGATTCTAAAAACACAGAAGGCTATACTCCCTTAATTTTAGCTGTATATCATAACCATTACAAAGCGGCTCAGTGGCTGCTTGAGAACGGAGCTAATCCTGATTTACAGGATCAAAGCGGTAACACAGCATTAATGGGTGCTGCTTTTAAAGGATACAAAGAAATGGTTTCATTACTCATTTCCTTTAAAGCGGATATAAATGCCAGAAATTACAATGGTGCAACAGCTCTGATCTATGCCACAGTTTTTGGCAGAACAGAAATCCTGAAAGTGCTCTTAGAAAAAGGAGCTGATAAGAGTATAAAGGATAACAGAGGAAACACCGCTCTGCAGCATGCTCTAATGCAGAATAATGATGAAGCCGTGAAATTGCTTCAGGGAGAATCAGCAATTAAATAATAATTTTGATCTGCTGATTAAAAATAAAAAATCCCCATCATCAACCTGATGATGGGGATTTTATTTTGGTATTACATCTTAGTGTTTATTAAAATGTCCGTGATTATTTGTATTTGTGTGCCTGGTTTTTGTCTCCTAACCGTACAAGATCTACTGTGTTTTTGATGTTCAGTTTTTTGTAGACCCTTGCTTTGTAGGTGCTTACTGTGGAAAGGTGCAGGTTCAGTTCATTCGAGATTTCAATATTGCCGTAACCTTTTATCAGTAAATCAAATATTTCTTTTTCTCTTTCGGATAAAGCTTCTATCGGGTTGACAGGAGTGTCTTTTTTAGCGGAAGAAACCAGTTTTTTTACAATATCCGGGGAATAATAAGTTCCGGTTTCAAAAATGCTTTCCACAGCTTCCAGGATATTATTTTCATCACATAATTTATTAATATATCCGTCGGCCCCTTCAATGATATACTGTACTGCAATATCATTGTCATACACGGAAAACACAAGAATCTTAAGATCCGGCTGTATTTTTTTTACTTCACCAATCATGCTCAGATACTTACTCTCCGGCATATTGATATCCAGGATCAATAAGTCGAATTTCTCAATGAGTAACTGATCTGTCAGATCTGTATAAGATTCCGCGTAAGAAATCTTCACATCTTTGTAGTGGGATTCCAAAATAAGGGTGGTTCCCAATCTCACCACAAAATGATCATCCGCAATAATAATTTTTCTATCCATATTTTTGTTTTTTTATTTTAATTGATACTATTGTTCCATGGGGGATATTGTTTTTAAAGTCTATTTTACCGTTGATCATCATGAGTAATTGCAGAATAAGATGCAGCCCCAGACTGTACTTTTGTAAAATGAGTTTTTCATTTTCAATATTATTCTGAAGCTTTTCATAATACTTCATCTGTTCCGGACTCATTCCTTTTCCTGTATCTCTTACTTCCAGAAAAAAGATGCTGTCATCTTCAATGGTGGACAGTTCTATGGTTCCGTTTGTTGTATTTTTTATCGCATTATCTATTAGATTATGAATAATAACTGCTACTACATTCTGATTGATCTGGGAGTAAGTAGGGTTTTTAACATTGTTAATAATCTGCGTCCTTTGTTCTCTGGCAGCTCCTTCAAAAAGAGTCTTTTTGGATTCAATAACTTCGTAAATATTATAAGTTTCCTTTTTTTCGGAAATGTTATAAATCTCAGCGTATTCCTTCAGGGTTTTTACAAAGTTGTAGAACTCTATGGAAGATTTATAAAAGCTTTCAAAATGCTTTTTTTGTATATAATGATCGTGTTCATCTGTTTCATACAATTTCTTTGCCGCAATAGACAGGTATTTGATAGGAGTGATAATGTCATGGCTTATCGTTTCCAGTAATTTTTTCTGCTGAACACTTTCTTTTCGGAGCTGTTCCTTTGTATATTCCAATTTAGAAACTGTTTTTAATAATTTCTGGGTTCTTATTTCAATGATTTTTTCCAGTTCTCTTTTTTTTAATTCCTGTCTTCTTATCCGTAGTTTGACCAATTTTAATAAGATGAGTGATAGAATTAAAATGATGAAAAACTTAAAAAGCAATGTTTGATAGAATAAATATTTTACATCAATATTTAATGTTTTATAAATGTATTTTCCTTTTGGAGAAGCTAATACCCTTACGATAAGCTGGTATTTTCCGGGATCGAGATTCGTGATGTAATATTTCCCGTCGCTGCTTACTTTCTCCCATTTTTCATTTTTAGAACCTTTCAGCCTGGCTTCAATGACAAGGTTTACGCGGTTGGCATAATAGGGTACATCTACCAATATCAAAGCTTTATAAAAATTGTTTTCCAGACTGATGGTATTCTCTTTTATGCTGCTTTTGGAATCATAAAATACGACCCGTTCCATAAAGAAGTTCTTCGGATAATAACTTCTGATTTTGTTGGGATCAAAAAACACGAGTCCCTTTATCGAAGGCAGCACAAAGCTTCCGTTTTGCAGCACTGCAGCGCTGGGAGAGCATCCTCCGTTGAATTCATTCGTATTGAAACCATCTTCCTTGCTGTACCTGTAATAGTACACCGAAGATTTTCTATCCCTGGAATAATTCAGAAGGTTGTTTTTCAGCACCTGGAATAGCCCGTTATTGGTACTAATCCAGAAAAATCCTTTTTTATCTTCCAGAATTGTGTGCGAAAATAAAAGATAGCCATCTTTGTCGTCAGGCATTTTTATTAATTCCTTGTTTTTGTAAAGAAAAATGCCGTTTCCCTGGGTCATAATCCAAAAATTACCATCATTTGTTTTTACAATTTCCCTTACATTCAAAGGTTTTGAAGATATTTTTTTTGGTGTAAAAGAGGGGGCTTCTATGGAATATAAGGCATCTCTGGTTCCTACCAGCCATTTATTATGACCATATTCCTGCACGGAGGTCACAATATTGGAGATGGAAAATTGCAGAAAGGACTTTTTAAAGCTGGCATCCTTATAAAAAACAAGTTCAGATCTTAACGAAGGCTGGTGAAATACCACTGCATAATAATCTTTGATATTCCATACATAAGATACCGTTTTCCCGAAATCCTGCTGTTCTTTTTTAGAGTAATCGGTGTCATTGAGATAGCGCAGCAGAGATTTGTCCTTTTGTACGATGATGTTTTTGTTGTTATCATACAATAAAAAATACCTGCTGGTAGTATTGAAATGATATTGTTTTAGCAAACCATTTTCATTGTAAACGTCCCCTGATGAGGTGATTACTTTGTCTTTTCCGAAAGGAAGCGGGGAATAAAAAATATTATCATAAGACTTTTCCAATTTGTTGACTACATGAAAGTTATTGAATTTAATGACATTCAAGCCGTCCGATAAGGTTCCAAGATAGAGCTTATTATTGATCTCATCATGATAAATGGAGGACAAGGAGTTTTTATTCAGATCATAAACCGCAATTTTCTTTACATTGATGGCATTTTGATCATATAGAACCTTATACAATATGCGGTCATGAATGATAAAAGACTGATTGTTGATCTGGCTCCAGTATATTTTGGCGTTCTTTTGAAAAAAAACATCAGGTGCGTCCAGGTAAGTTACTTTTCTGGAGGATATTTTGATGATCTTTTTTAATGTCCTTGAAGTGATAAAAATGTTCTGTCCAAAACAGAAAGTATCCAATATATAGTTCTTTTGCAGGCCTTTGACGGGAGTTATATTTTCGTGTTTATACTGAATTGTACCATCATTGGCAAGGTGATAGTAGTTGTTTCTGTCTAAATAAATAAAGTATTTTCTATGTTCAACTTCGTCCAATACTCTGTTTTTTACAAAGATGGAATGTGCCCTGCTTTCACTCAAAACTTTTCGGATACAGTTGGTTTGTTTTTGAAGTACAGTTATATTTCTTTTGGAAAGCAAAATAGTGTTTTCACTGTAAGCCGTTAAGTTATAAATAGAATCTTTTTCAGCATTTCCAAAAAAGAAGGTAAACCTGTTATTCTTAAGATTAAGATGATTAAAGGTTACAAAATTATATCCGTCATAACGCACAAGTCCGTTCTCTGTACTCAGCCAGATAAATCCATATTTATCTTTAGTAATATCCTTTACACTGTTCTGCGGAAGTCCGTTGTCTGTATCATACCAAACAGAGGCTATCTGCTGGCTATAACAGAGTGGTATACAGAATAATAGAATAAAAAGAGGGATTTTATAAGACATCATTGTGTATTGATAATTATGTGTGTTTTTTTAATAGATATAGTGAATTATTATTATAAAGTTAGGAAAAATTAACGGCCAGCAAAAGTATACAATGTCATTTTTAAACTACACACTATTAAATTTAAAATTACAATCATGACCATCTATTTTTACAATAATTATTTTACCATCCGTATGGGTTATCTGATCTTTGTCCCAACAATTTATTACCTGATTCAGCAATGAATGTTAAATATGTTCCCACGTATTTTAAGTAAAATTTCAGGGTAGTTTATACAGGGGAGACTCAGATCTCCTCTGTTAAAATTCAGGTAGTCAATAAGCAAATGAATGTCAGAAAAAATAAACCAAAGGTTATGAAAAATAGAAAAATTACATCCTTAGCAATGGTAATGCTTGGACTATCCATTACCGTGTCCGGACAAACCGGAAATGTAGGAATCAATACGACTTCTCCTACAAAAACATTAGATATCAACGGAGAGTTGCGTACCCGGACATTACCTATCATTCCGGGAGGAACTCCTGTAGTTGCTGATGCAAACGGAAATATAGGAATATTCAAGCCGGTAAATCCCAATGATTTTATTGTATATAATTTGGATAGTAATATCAGACAAAATGATTCCAGGAATGTAGCTTTGACTTCGATAAGAAATAATGCACAAAACGGAGGTTCTCCTCAGATTGACGCCAATAATTGCTGGGTAGTTCCCAATTCTACAATCGGGTTGAAATTTCCTGCAAGCTCTATACGAAGAGGTACTGTATCCTGGGGATTATGGTTTGAGATGAATTACGCTGATTTAGGTCCGTTTTCCCAAACTTCCATTGAAGGCGGAACAGGAAAGATTAAAGTTCCTGTAATGTTCAATAGCAGAGCGTATGCAAGACTCTATAAAAAAACAGGGCCTGGAGTGAATGATTGGACAGAACAAAATACAGTAACCGTAGTGATGCAGACATCACAGATTTCACCGTATTTCTTTGATGCTGCTAATTTAGATAGTGCAGGTAATCCATATGCTATCGGGGGTGCCACGAATGCCAATTTTAGATATTTTCTATATGCCAATTACAGTGTAGGGGACGGAACAGGGATTAGTATTGATCCGGATTCTGAGTACAAAGTAGAATTGCTATACGGAATTGAAAACCTGTCTTCACGTGCTACTATTACAGATGCTTCTTTCTTACAGAACTGGGGAGTACAGTCTACAGGATATAGTTTTTACAAGAATTAAATTTTTAATTACATTTTAGAATGAGCGGAGTAGCAATATTCCGCCATTTGAATTCAGATTATTTTTTATAAAAAGCAATATATTAACATAGCAATCTTCACAATTTGAGAGTTCAATGAAAATAAGCAATAAGAAAAAAGTAATGAATCATATGATTTTTCAGCTGACGGTATTTGTGTTACTCTTAGGAACCATTATTGTGCTTAGGTTCTTTGATTATTATTTACTTTCAATATTGTTTGTTTTTATTACTCTTTTGGTATTGCTATACGGGAAACTAAAAAACAGGTTTGTCTTCGAATATGAAAACTCAGGAGAGATCCTTTCCATAAAAAGTTATCAATGGCTTTCAAGATGTAAAAAACCTCGTTTTGAAATGCCACACAGGAAAATCTTAAATATTGAAATCAAGGAAGGCATTTTAAAAAAATACCTGGTTATTCTGTTCTCGGGTTCTTCAGGAAAGGTTTTAAGAACGGATATTGATATTACCTTTTGTAATGAAAATCAGGTGAATTTACTTTTCAAAGATATCACGAAAAATATGACCATGAAAGATGATGAGCTTATTTCCGACAGGAGATAATGGTGTTTTGAACAGTAAATAAATTAATATAGGATGGAAAATTTAAAAGATATTCATATCGGAGATCTGCTGTGTAAAAGAGTAAAAGAAGAAGAAGTAGAAATAAACAGAATCTGCAAATTTCTGCAGAAAACAGAAAAGGAAGTTACAGAAATGTATTCTCAGAAGTCTGTAGGTGCAGATATACTTTTAAAATGGTGTAAACTGCTTGAATATGATTTTTTCCGGCTGTACTCCAATCACTTGATTTTATACGCTCCGGCTTCCAGTCCCAATAAAAGAAAGAAACAGTCCCAGCTGCCTCAATTCAGGAAAAATTTATACACCAAAGAGATTATAGATTTTATGCTGGAACTTCTGGAGAATAAGCAGATGACAACTTCAGAAATTATGAATCAATACAGAATTCCAAAATCAACGCTCAATAAATGGATAAGCAAATACAGATCATAAATATAGGACCCAATTATAAACAGATTTACCATGATTTTATAGAAGCAAAATGTCCTGATAAAAGAAAATTTGTCAAAGGGTTTTTATCGAAGGACACTTTGTCTGTATCCGATGTACTGAAAATTAATAATATTATTTTTTTTGATGGATCATCCGAAAGCCAGAAATTCAAATCCTATGATAAACAGGCTATTTTCGAAATCCTCGACTATCAAAAAGCACACAGATTAAATAACACCCAATTGGCCAGTCACTTTAAGCTGAGCAGAAATACGGTGACCAAATGGAAACGTACATTTTTAATATAATTTAATATAAAGAGAAGAACACATTCCCACTAAAGCAATGTTGTTTATAATTTTGTTTTTTTCTAAGTTTTAGAGTATATCTTATTGCAGATATGCTCTTTTTTATGGTAATATTGAGTAGTATTTTATCTACAATACCTGAGATTTCTTTTTACATAATAAGCTTAGAATATTTACAAAATCTGTTTTGTCTTTTTTCTTAATTATCAGACCTTTGGAGACACACTAAAGATTAAAATTAAATCCCTGATTGCATTTAATTATTATCGGTTCTAAAGACTAAGGATGAAATATCTGGAGAGATCATTTCTTTCTAGGTATTTCATTTGTGTTTTGAATATCTTCCTTTTCATTAAAAATAAAAAGCCTTCCTTACCAAAAAGCAAGGAAGATCTTCAATCAAAACGTTATAAGAACATTCTGATAACTACACCACAACATCTATCTTCACATTGATATTTCCACGGGTTGCTTTTGAATAAGGACATGTAGCATGTGCTGTTTCCACAACTCTTCTGGCTTCATCTACGGGAAGACCCGGTAAAATGATCTGTAAATGAGCCTGCAGAAAAAATCCGTCATCATTAGTCGCCAGATCTATTGAAGTGTTGACAGACAGGTCTGAGGGAAGAGTAACTCCCATCTTAACAGCACCCAGATGCATAGCTCCGATAAAACATGCCGACCATCCTGCTGCTAATAACTGTTCCGGATTCGTTCCGTTTCCTTTCGCACCGGGAGACGTCAACTCAATGTTCAGTTTTTCGTCACTGCTTTTAGCCTCTCCGTTACGTCCTCCGGTTACTACAACGTTACCGGAATACAACACTTTATTAATGTTTACTACTGTTGTGTTTTCTACTTCCTGAATGGTATTTAGTTCCATATTTTTATTATTAGATTGAACAATATTGTTGATTTGACTAAAGTTTTTTTCTTAAATCTTTGAAAGCTGCTCTAAGTTCTTCCGTAAAGACCTGAGGTTGCTCCCAGGCGGCAAAATGCCCTCCTTTTGGGGCTTTATGATAATAGTATAATGTTGGGTAGGCACGTTTTGACCAGCTTTCCGGAGCCTGATAAATCTCGTGAGGAAATACAGAGATCGCTACAGGAACTTTAATATCTTTTGTTTTCTGTGCATCAGCGCTGAAGTTATTTTTATTGTTTTCCCAATAGAAACGCGAAGACGATGCTCCTGTGTTGGTAAGCCAGTAAAGCGTAATATCATCCAGAATTGCATCACGGCCGATTACATTTTCAGGATGCAGGTCACTTTCACTCCATTCAGCGATCTTCTCGTAAAGGAATGCCGCTAGAGCACCCGGAGAATCGGAAAGTAAATATCCTGTCGTCTGTGGACGTGTTACCATCATTCCTCCATACGCTGCATTTCTTCCGAAGAAAGTACTCATCGCATTATACGCCTTTGCTTCTGGAGCGGAAAGTCCGGCAGGAGCAGGATCACCTGCATTAATAGGCTTTGCAAGTTCAGCAGGAATAGTGGCCGGCATGGTAAGGTGAATACCCAAAAGACCAGAAGGCGCTTGTTTCGCCAAAGCATCAGATACTACAGAACCGTGGTCTCCACCTTCAGAAACATATTTTTTGTAACCAAGTCTTTTCATCAGTACGTCCCAGGCGCGGGCAACACGATCTGGATTCCAGCCTAATTCAGTAGGGATTTCTGAAAAACCATATCCAGGAATCGCTGGGATGATCACATCAAAAGCATCACTTGATTTTCCACCATATTGTACCGGATCGGTCAGAGGACCTATGGCATCAATAAATTCTAACGGAGAACCCGGCCAGCCATGAGTAAGGATCACAGGCATCGCATTAGGCTCTTTTGAACGTACATGAATAAACTGAATATCAAGACCGTCAATCTTTGTTACAAATTGCGGAAGGGCATTCAGCTTATTTTCCACTTTTCGCCAGTCATAACCGTTGCCCCAATAGGTAATCAGTTCCTGTAACTGAGCGAGCTGAATTCCCTGAGAAGCATCTTTTACCGTTTCTTTATCAGGAAAACGGGTCTCCGAAATTCTTCTTTTTAGGTCATCCAGTTGATACTGTGGAATATTAATGTGAAAAGGACGGATACTGGTGTCAGATTTTGACGAAGCCGTCTGGAGATTATTAGCTTGCGCTTTCAAAATTGAAGGAGTACTTAGAATAAAAGTTGCTGCTAACAGGATGGTTGAAATTGTTGTTTTCATTGCTTTATTTTTTTAAATTTTAAATCTGTTTTTCTTTTTGATGAGACAAAATTAGGTCCTGAAAAGCGGCTGGTAAACGGGGAATTTGTTCAAGCAGTCATATTTTGCAGCGAAATAGACATTACAGATGGTGAACAGGAAAATGAGATATGGAAAAGTAAATCTGAGTAAATTAATTGGGGTTTTCAATCCAAAAAAGGATAAAAATAAGCTCCGTTCTTATAAAAACGGAGCTTATTTTATGGTTGTATTCTTTTGAAAAATTATCCGTGAGCTTCTACGGATACTTCATTCCATTCTTCCCAGACTTTTAATCGCTGTTCATAATTCTGTTTTACAAAAGGAAGAGCTACTTTCCCAAGCAATAAGCGCAATGGAGGGTTTTCAGTTTCCGCTAATTTAATAAGCGCCGGTGCAGTAGCTTCTACACTTCCGAAAGAGGTCTCAGCTTCCGAAAAGGCTTTTTTAAGACCATCGTAAACAGGATTGCTTTGAGTATTAATTCCTGTGTGCCAGATATTGGAAGCATAGCCATTAGGTTCTACCAAAGTTACATGAATTCCGAATTCTTTCACTTCCGTAGCTAACGTTTCGCTTAACCCTTCTAATGCAAATTTAGACGCATTGTATAGTCCCATCGTTGGTAAAGTGGCTAATCCCAGAATAGAAGATACCTGAATGATATGACCGCTTTTCTGATCTCTCATGATAGGAAGTACTGCCTGTGTAAGCCACAGCGTTCCAAAGAAATTCGTTTCGAACTGTGCTCTTGCTTCCTGCTCATTCGTTTCTTCAATAGCACCCGTTAATGCATATCCTGCATTATTGATCAGGATATCAATGCTGCCAAAGTGCTGTTGTACTTTCTGAGCTACAGCCAAAGATTCTTCACGCTTGTCTACATCTAAAGTTAAAGGCAATACAGAATCTCCATACTTTTCTTTTAAATCATTAAGGGTTTCAACGTTTCTGGCTGTTGCTGCCACATTGTATCCTTGTGCTAAAAATGCTTCTGCCCACGCTTTTCCGAAACCTTTTGATGCTCCTGTAATTAAAACTGTTTTTGACATTGTTTTGTTTTTTAATTAATTGTTATGATTATACTTTTTTCTAAAGCTTTCTATTTAATTTAAATGACCGATCGGTCATATTTTTGGTAAAAAAATTACACTTTGTTTTCCTCTATCATTTTTTTCAGACTGTTTCCAATAACCTTCATTCTGTCATTGTTGCCAGACATTCTGGAGATCAGATGACCTCCTTCAAGCATTGCAAACAAAACAGTTGCAAAATCAGACGGGTTCCAGTCTGCTCTGAATTCTTTATTGGCAATTCCCTTCTTGATAATACCGGAAAGCAATTCCTGACCCTGTTTAATCGCACGGTTTACCTTTTCTTTGACTATAGGATTGGTGTCATCAGCCTCCGTTCCAAAATTTAATAGAGGACAACCTCCTGCAACGGGTGGATGATTAGGATCACTGAAAAAATCGATATAAGCTAATAATTGCGCTTCAGCAGTTTTATGACCGCTCAAAACTCTTTGAAGTCTGTCACTTAATAGCTTCATATTATGCTCAACGGCAGCACAGGCAAGAACGTCCTTATTTTCAAAATGAACATACATACTGCCTTTAGACAACTTCGTCGCTTCCATAATATCACTCATAGAAGTAGCGGCAATCCCTTTTGTATTAAAAATAGGTGCTGCTTTTTCTATAATGAACTGTCTGGTTTCTTCTCCTTTTGCCATAATGAGACTAAATAACGATGCAAATATATGACCGATTGGTCATAAAAACAATACATTTTTATTTTTTTTAATATTTTAATTTTAAAATACTGTAAATCAATGCTATAAATACAATTAAAAACTTGGCAGTCAAAAGTAAATTTCATGTGAAAATTCAATGACATTGTTCTTACGATAAAACCTGAGATGCCAGTTTATTCAGAGAGATACCATTGCAGATAATGGTTTATATTCTTTTTTTTAATTATAAATTTGCTCTGGTAAAAGGAATTATGAAGAAACTGGAGATCAAAAAAAATATTCAGAAGCAGGAAGATAAAAATCTGTCTTTCCGGGTTTTTGATTTGAATAAAGATCATTTGGATCACTATGCAAAACCCCACAAAAAGGATCACTTTTGCATTTTCATTGTAGAACAGGGAAAACTTCAGGTTTATATTGAAGATAAGGTTCATTGGATACAAGCAGGGAAAATCTCTGTGATATTTCCTGAACAGGTACATTGTGTTGCCGATTCAAGTGAAGATCTGATCGGGAAGATTATTCTGTTTGAGGAAATACTGTTTTGTTCCGATATTCTGAAGAATGAACTGAGTACCTATAATGTCAATCTTTCTACACATCTCAACTGCACGATACTTTCCCGTGAGGATTTTGAACAAAGCTTACGAAACACTTCAATCATTAAAGAAATTTATGAACAACCAACCCTGATAAAGAAAGAACAGGCCAGGTTTTATATCAAAATTATCCTTCTTGGGTTTATTGAGTCCATTCACGGCTTACATCCGGTTTTGCATGAAAAAACAACGGACCAACCTATGTATGTGAAGTTTAAAAAGCTGTTGAATGAGCATTACAAACAATACAGAACGGTTCAGTATTATGCAGAAAAACTGGCTATTACAACCAAAAAGTTAAACTCTATTACTAAAAAACATTGCGGAGAGACCGCCATTCAGGCAATACACAACCGGATTTTGACGGAAATTAAAAGGCAGCTGATGTTTTCAGATCTTTCCCATAAAGAAATTGCTTTTGATCTTGGTTTTAATTCTCCTTCTGCGCTCAATAAATTTGTAAAAGCAAAACTTAAAGAAACTCCCACTGAACTTCAGCAGGAACTGGCGCAAATGTATAACGCATAGTCCCGTTTGTATAACAGGGCTTGTGATGACTAGTCTAATTTTGTCTCATTAAATCAGATAAGAAAATGAGCAAATTATTTATTGCAGGCGAAGTCTTCCATGGTGCGGGAAGCCTTGACGAATTGAAAAATATCCAAGGTAAAAAAGCAGTTATTGTAACGGGTGGAAGTTCCATGAGAAAAAGCGGAACTCTTGACAAAGCGGTAGCGTATCTTAATGAAGCAGGAATCGAAACACAGATTTTTGAAGGGGTAGAAGAAGATCCTTCCTCAGCAACATGTCTGAAAGGTGCGGAGGTAATGAATACGTTTCAGCCTGACTGGATTATCGGTTTAGGAGGATGTTCAGCAATTGATGCAGCAAAAATCATGTGGGTGTTTTACGAATATCCTGAGGTGGAATTTGATGCTTTGATCAAGCCTTTCACAGTACCGGTTCTGAGAAATAAAGCCAAGTTTATTGCGATTCCTTCTACAAGTGGAACGGGAACTGAAACTACAGGTCTTGCGGTAATTACTGACAGAGAGAAAGGAGTAAAATATCCTGTTGTTTCTTACGAATTGACACCGGATATTGCAATTATCGATGGAGAAATCTGTGCTTCAATGCCAGCGCATGTGACGTCCAATACAGGACTGGATGCTTTAACACACTGTGTGGAAGCTTATGTTTCAAATATTGATAATAATATTGCTGATGCCCTGTCCAAAGGTGGTTTAGAGATTGTTTTTGATAATTTAAAAGAAGCAGTAGAAAATCCGGGAAATATTCAGGCCCGTCAGAATATGCATGACGCATCATTTATGGCTGGTTTAGCTTTCAACAATGCATGGCTGGGAATTGTACACTCTTTGTCTCATCAAGTAGGAGCCTTGTATGGAATACCTCATGGAGCTTCAAACGCTATTTTTCTTCCGAATGTGATCCGTTACAATGCTCTGGCTACAGAACGCTATCCGGATCTGGCGACAGTAATCGGGAAAGAAACTACTGAAGAACTGGCTCAGGCTATTGAAACATTACGTTCCGAAGTCAACAATCAGTCAGCGATCAAAGATTTCGGAATTTCAAGAGAAGATTGGGATAAAAACCTTGATTATATTGCAGCCAATGCTTTGGCAGATCCTTGTACAGGCTTCAACCCGAGAGTTCCTGTTTTGGAAGAATTGAAAGCTATTTACAATGCTTGTTATGAAGGTGTTGTGTATACAGAAGAAGTTGTTGCAGGATAGTCTTTATCATTCAATAATATTGTAATACCCTAGTGGTAGTAAGGATATAGTGAAAAGAGAGCTCAATTTGAGTTCTCTTTTTTATTTAATGTTAGAAGAAAATATCACTGCTTACTTGTGAGTAATTTGCCGTATATTAGTTTTATTATATTGTTAATCAATATGATATTGTAATTGAGTAAATCCAGGAACCATGAACTTGAAAGTGCTTATAATAAGTAGAATTTTTCTTATAACAATATGCGGCCTGATTCAGATTCAATTGTTAAGTGCACAGGAGAATCTTCCTGTAAGAACACAATTGAAAAAGATTATTCATTCTGAAATACTAAATGAAGACAGGACATTATGGATTAATCTTCCGTCCGATTATACTGAAAGTGATCGGGTATATCCAGTGATTTATCTGTTGGATCCGGACCTGAATTTTGCTTATGTAAGCGAACTGGAAAAGTTTCTTTCTGACCGCTACAGAATTCCTAAATCAATTGTGGTAGGAATTGTAAATACAGATCGGGTAAGAGATTTTACTCCTATACATTCGGTTACATTTCATGGCAAAGTCGACAATAGCCTGAGTACTACCGGAGGCGCAAAAAAATTTCTGAACTTTCTGAAAACGGAAGCTATTCCGTTGATAAAGAATAATTTTCGGGTTGCTCCCTATTATATTCTGGAAGGTCACTCACTGGGAGGTTTGTTTGCGCTTTACTGTAAAAAAGAAGACCCTGAGCTTTTTCAGTCATATATCATTATAAGTCCTGCAATATACGATGGAAATTCAGAAATACTAAAACAGTTTCCTGATGCATTGAATAAAAATAACAATAACAAAGTCAGCTATCTGCAGCTTTCTATAGGCAATGAGCCCGATGGGAGAGAACCTGTAAATACTTTGCATAAGCAGCTAAAAAAATATGCGCCAAAGTCTTTAAAATGGGATTTTAAAACCTACATGAATGAAGATCATTTTTCAGTTGGATACCAAAGTATGTATGACGGGCTTAGGTTTATCTATTCAAAATGGTTTATTAATCCAAGAGATTCCTCTGCAATACGATCATTTTCTGATATTAAAACACATTATGATTTTCTTTCCAGGGAATTTGGATATACTATTGTTCCTGATGAAGATTTTATCAATGATTCAGGATACCAAAGGTTAAATAATGGGGATTTTCAACATGCAATAGAAATTTTCACAGAAAATGTGAAGGAAAATCCCAAGTCTGCTAACGCATATGATAGTTTAGGAGAAGCTTATATGAAAAGCGGTAACAATAGGCTGGCTATTGAAAATTATGAAAAGTCAGTTCAGTTAAATCCACAAAACGATAATGCTGTGAAGATTTTGCAGGAATTGAAAAGGAAATAATCTTCCCGGACTTTGCATTAAAAGCAGAAACTTTTGATGTTTCTGCTCTTTTTTAGTTATTTAATCATAATCTTAATGCTTTCTTTCTGCTTATTTTCATAAAGAATACTGATTACGTAAGCTCCTTTACTGTAACCTGAAAAATCTATTTTCATATCATGAACATGACGGTTTTTCCAATCGGCGATTTTTCTTTGTGCCATATCACAAATAATAACGTCTTTCATTTTTTCTTTACTACTGATATAACAAAAATCTGTAACAGGATTGGGATAAAATGTAAGCTCAGGCTTTATGTTAGAATTCATCGTTCCGAGAGAAGCAATACTGATTATTTTCGTAAAGGTTTCTGAGCAGGAATTTTTATTGACGGTAAGGGTAACCGTGTAATTTCCCGGAGAAATATACTGATGAACAGGGTTCAGGGAAGGGTCTGTATGGCCGTCTCCGAAATTCCATAATACAGAAGTCTGATTGGCAGATTGATTGGTGAAGTTTACCGTTGTTCCATTGATTACTGCGGTAAAATCTGCATGAAGATGGAATGCATTGCTGTTCCACTGTACAGGATTATTGAAAAAAACCTGATCTGCAATATTCTGAAAATTTTCGGCCGTGTTCTGTGGTAATCCGTTATAAAAAGCGGATGGAAAAACATGATCCTGGAAAATTGCTGAATACATAGAAGCTGCCACAAGATAACTTCCTTTCGGTCCCGGATGAATGTCATTGTATGATCCGTGAAGGGCAAGATCTGGGGAAGAATTGTAATAATTCCTTGCAGATTCACCGGCGGGAACTATTTCCACCTGCATTAGATTAGACATCTTAGTAATGGAGTCCTTTATTTTTTGCTGAAAAGTAAAATAGGTGTTGTATTCATTGGCAGAAGGAACTCCATAGGGAATTTCATAAAGAAATATTTTAGAACACGGACTATATTTTCGGATAGAATCCCTGATCTTGCGTCCACGCTCAGCTGTAATGGCAACAGGATAGGAATGACCGGCAGATTCCGCAGTTCCGGGCTGCATGATGACATACTTATAATTTTTAGATCTTATTTTCTGATACAGCGACGGATCATCTACGTGATTCACAAAACCGGTTCCTCCCGGAGTATGCGTTGTTATGGAAAGATTTTTTCCTTTTGAAGCAGCAATGTTTTTAAAAATTTCCGGCATGTCATTAAAATAAGTAACACTGTTTCCTATAAACAGAACCTCATCGGATTGGGAGAAAGATAAGACTGAGAATCCGATACATATTAAAAAGAGTAGTTTTTTTATCATATTTTATTTTTTTAAATGTAATTTTAAAAAAGGTACCTGCAGAAAACCACTTATTTTGCAGGTACACAATACAAACGATGATTAAAAATTTTTTTAAAAAATATAGATGATATACATTTTATCTTTTTGAATGGTAATTCTTGTAAAAAGTACCCGCAGACAGTAATAATCTTCCGTAGGTACACGGTACACTAATTACATTCTTGATTAATTTTGTATTATAAGTCGTCTTATCATCCTTTATGGTGATGACATACATTCCTTTGATGAGCGAAGTAATATTGATTCTCTCGCCGTCCACTTCCTACCTGCACTGTAGATTTTGTAATCAGCTTTACCTTTCAGGTTTTTCACCTCTCTTCGGATTTCAGATACTTTCTGTGAAGCCGGTTCCCAATTTTGGGCATTGGAAAGACAGAAGCCTGATATCAAAAATAATGATAATAGAATTTTTCTCATTTTTAAAAATTAGGTATCTAACAATGGATTTTAGAGAATGAATATAATATTCGGGTATTCAAAAGTAATTGCTAATTTTGTATTATAAGTGATGTTCTCTTGCTGTTTCGGTATATTGTGTATGTGATACGTATGTGTTCCGGCTGATGTGGCAGTGATGTAGTATTAATATTGCATTTTTATTTGATCGTGTTATGATGAAAAAACTAACTGTTTTATTCTTTTTAATTTCTTCCTTTTTCTATTCACAACATACAGAAGAAGAATTGAAGAATGTTCTGTTTGATATAGACTTCTCGATTGCCGGACCCAAAGAAATAGAAAAGATTGACAGTCTTATTAAGGTTTGCAAAAAAGACTCATACAATGATTGTGTCGCATTAGGGTATCTTAAGATTGCCAATATCTATGATAAAATGAATGATACAAAGAAGTCTTTTTATTATATCAATCAAGTAGAAAAAGAAAATCTCATCAATTCAGATACTGACTTTGAAGTTATCTTTTATCTTCATATGCAAAAATCTTTTCTATACCAGAAATTAGGTGAAAGGGTTGCTGCTTATAAGCAATTGGATGAAATCTATGATAAAGCAATGAAGACGGACAATGCTTATTTCATTTATCTGATCAACAGGCAGTATGCCGATAAATATCGTGAGACCGATAAGGAACTCTCATTGAAGTATAGCAAAATTGCTTATACATTTTCAAAAATCTACAGAGAAAATAAAGGTAACCGCTACCGGATAGATAAAAACAGGTTATGTAATAGTTACAAGACCTCTGCGTATCTGGGAGGAATATATACTGACCTTAATAAATTGGATTCTGCCAGGATCTATATTGAAGAAGCCATTCGGAATGAAAAAAAAGTAGATGATATTGGTTTGAAATATGTTACTTCTCTGTTTGCGGGGAGATATTTTAGAGAGGTTAAGAATGTTGAACAGGCACAACACTATTTATGGATTTCCAAAAATATCGCGAAAAATTATTTTAAAAGTGAGAATTATCAAATTGCAGTGGGAGATGAGCTTAATGCTTTATATAAGAGTATTGGTCAGAAAGATAGTATTGGCTACTATTCTAACTGGCTGGTGGAAATAGAGGCCGTAAACCGGGAACAAAATCAAACGCTGAATGATAATGTAGACAAACAGAATGAACTAGAAAATACTAATATAAAGAACGAAACAAAAGGACTCTTTTTCATCTTATCCATAAGTATTGCGGCATGTATTCTCTTTATCTTGCTTTTTCTGTATTACTATAGAAAACATAAAAGTAAAAACCTGGACAAAATTGATGTACCTCATCAGTTACCGGTACAGGAGAGTATCTTTAAGGAAGTGATACAGCTTGCCAAAGAAAACAATCCTGAGTTTATGACCCGTTTCCATGAATATTGTCCCCGTTTTTCAGAAGAGCTGTTAAAAGTTTCTCCTTTAAAAATATCGGAAATAAGATTCTGTGCTTACATCTATCTGAATTTTTCTACCAAAGAAATTGCAGACTATACATTTATCTCAGTGAGGACTGTACAGACCAAAAAATATAATATCAGGAAAAAACTGAATATTCCCGGTGATATGGATATTTATGTTTGGTTTTCCAGATTATTGAAATAAAGAATATAGATATCAAAATAAAAGAGACTATTTCATTTAGAAATAGTCTCTTGCTTTTTATATTAATACCCTGTCAATACAGTCATTAATTTCTTATCGTGGAAATATGGATACATTTTTGTCCATTAAAATCTGAAAGTTCAATATTGGCGATCATTTCACTGTAGATTCTGGTAGCGGTGTCATTAAACTGATATCCTTCAATAAACACAGGACTGTCTTTAGGAAGATTGCTCTGCTCATTCAGCATTTCCAACGACAAACTATCAGGATAACCTTCATTTTTTTTAAACCTGATCTCTATTAAGCCATTATCCGCAAGATAATCGAATTTCTTTAAATGAGAGGGCAGGCTGGTCTTGGTTTTATAAACGTTTACTTTTTCAATACTGCTTTTGTAAAGATCGAACATGCTGGCAGTTCCGATGGCATCATTGTAAACCGCAAATTGTACATTGCTGTTTTTCTGGCTCCAAAGTAAGCCTGAAGTGATGATTAAGAATATATATAATAACTTTTTCATAATAAAAATAGAGGTTTAAATATCCAATGATTTACTGTGCAAGGTTGGAACTAATTCCTGTTTTTTACTACAACCCATCCCGTGTATTTTATTGGAGTTTGTTTTGTGTTGTTCTCATTCCAGCCCATATCAAACCAGTAAGTTCCGGTAGGTACTTTTTTACCATCCATAGCTCCGTCCCATTTAAATCCGTTTAATTTACTTCCTACATGAAGCTTACTTCCATATCTGTCATAGATGCTGAATGTGAAATTATTTTTATTTGCCAGAGCAGAATAATCAAGGACGTCATTAATTCCGTCACCGTTAGGAGTGATAATATTGATTAGATTAGGAACCGTAATCTCTACCTGCAGAGGAACACATTTGTATGAATCCCTTACATAGAAAGTATGGCTTCCACGAGATATATTGGTAAATATATTTTCATCCTGCCAGTTGATATTGTCCATAGAATACTGATAAGGTGCTGTTCCTGCAATTACGTTTAAAGTAACCGTATTATTGTTGATGTTAATATCTGAAATAACAGGATTTTCAGAAGCGTATATCTTTACTGTTTGTCTGGTGGTACATTCTCTGGTTTTAAGATCTACCCAATAGGTTCCAACCCCTACATTCTTGATAGACTGTGTTGTTGCTCCCGTACTCCATTCGTAAGAAGTGTAGCCTGGTCCCGCATCTAATGTTGTCGTATTTTCCATACAGATAATTTTATCCTTTAATACTTCTGAGTAGGTAGGAGGAATAACAGTAAGGGTTACTTCTGCAATTTTGTAACATCCGTCGGTATTACTTACCTTGATGTAAACCACACCGTTAGGAGCAATGTAATTGGCTGGATTCAGAATTTCATTTGTCCCATTATGCGCATCGGTAGGAGACGGATAATAATGCTTAATCGTTCCTGGTTGTACATTAACTCCTGCTGTTGTTAAATTAAATACTCCAAGCACAGGATTAGACGGTTGGAAGCATGACCTTAAAGCTGCATCTTTGACGATTGGGCTTTCAGAAACTTTTAATGTTACAGTTATTTGCTCACAATCAGTAAAATCCGGATCGTTTCCACAAAACTTATAAACTATAGTATCGGTACCCAGATAGCCGAAATTGGGAACATAATTAATCACTCCTGCGGCATCAATGGTAGCTGTACCGTTTGCCGGAGGAGTAATGATAGTCACCGTACTTGGAACATAAGTTTGGGTAGAATTGGTAAATTCTGGTACGATAGCCTGTTGTCCTTCACAAACAGTAATCGCTTTTGTAGATTCCACAAGACATGTATATACTTTATAAACCGGGGTAGTTGCCGGAGGGCAAGTGCTTACTGCAATTTTCACTGTATAATTCCCAGAAATCAACGGAGTATAAGTATTGGTATTGGCTCCGTTAATAGGGTTTCCGTTCAGGAACCATTGGTAGGTGTCGTAGCTATCATTGACTTCCAGTACAATACCCGGAATACAATCCCCTGTTTTTTTTGAAATTAGAGGGATAGAAGAGAAACCGGCAAAATAACCTCCGTATCCGGATGTGCTGTAACCACCATTAATACCTGCTGTTACAGCTTTATCAGAAACCACTGTTATATTTCCGGTGATAGATGGGATGGCATAGGTCACCCAACTGCTATTTCCTGTCAATGCAAAAGGTCCTTCTGCAGCTGTAGGTGTATTTCCGTTTACAGTTACATTAGCTCCGGTTTCCGTTAAAATATTCAGTTTTACAATTGCTCCGGTTGGGACAGTGCTTGTTACTCCCGGTCCCGTTGGCATTTCATTGATCTTCCCGATTTCTTCAATTTTTCGGGGCAGAAAGCAGTTTAATGGCGGGATGTAGTTGAAACCACAGGTTGCACTGCTGTTATTTACAGAAACCAACTGATATAAATATACATTTTTTGAAGTTGTAATAAACATATTAAAGTGTCCGGAAGTTCCCTGCTGAACATAGTTGCTTCCTGAAACTCTATAAAATTCCCCACTGTTGATGGTTGCAATAGGAGTGTTGGAACCATTGATAAATATTTGGGTGTTGTTTTCTGTGCCTATAATGATACCTCCTTCCAAATCGGCATTGGTAGATCTGGTTCTTACCATAGCAAAAGTACTTCCGAGTCTTTCTGTAGGTACCGATTGATCAAGAATCGCATCTGACCCCATACTGGTGTTACTTCCAAAATTTCCATTGACATTTCCATTGGTAAGGGTAATTGGTTTATCAGAAACAATTTTAGCTCCAATAAAAGCCGATAGGTTTTGACCTCCCACTCCCGGACCTCCTGCAAAAATAAAAGATTGTCCTTTGTTAAGAGTAATTGTTTGTGAGTGGGTTGCCGGTATTCCTCCAAAAAATGTTACATTTCCGTTCCAAGTAGTAGTGATAACTGTATTGTTTTCTGTTGCCAATATACCGGCAGTGAAGTTATATATGGTTGATGATGCGGTAGTAGGAGTTCCGGCTACATAAAATTCTTTGCCAATCCCGGCTTTTCCTTTACTTGTTATAATTTCAGCGTGTGTGGTATTGCTTACCATTCTTAATGAACAATAGAATGGCTTTGTTCCTTGTACATATAAACCTTTGTTGATAGTAGTAAAAGCATCTGATTTAACATTTGCGGCTATATTGCCAACGGGTACAACAAAAGTCTGAGGAGCTCCTTTGCTGATGGTTACATTACCAATCGGGACGTTATTACTGTTAATTGTAACAACAAAAGGAGTTATAGAATCGGTAGAAAGATATAATGCCTGGGTATAATTTACAGAGGCGTAATAAGGTGCAATCCAGTGGTCTGTATCTCTTTGAGCAGAGATAAAGATACCCAATATCAGGAACAATAAACTAAATATAAATCTTTTCATGCATTGCTGAATTTTGATTCTAAAAATTACGAATTCTTTTTTAAAAAATGATTATGATTCCGTTATTAATTTTTTGTGAATTATATGTTTCCATGTGTTATTTCTATGAAAAAAATAATCAATAGATTAACAGAAAAATAACAGGATATAAAATAGATGAAATGGCTTCAAAGGCATATTTGTGTTGGTTTACTATAAAACGTCCACATATATGTTCGTTAGTTAAGTAGTTATAATACGTCTGGATTTTTTCATTCTTATATGTTTCTTAGATTAATCTCTATTTTATGGTAGGGTAAAAATAATTTAATTAAAATATAAAATGGCTATACTTTCGTATAGTTTTTAAATCAAAGTTTAATGAATTAATTTAAAATGATCTTTTGTTGAAGTGCTTTAGTAAAGAGAATATTCAAAATTTTCTTTTAATAATAAATTTTTTTTTTTAATTTTTTAAACTTAATCCTGTTTCTTTACGTGCATAATACATAAAAATTTCTTTTTAAATGTGAAAAATGTAATAAAATTAGTTAATTTAATGTTTTTTTTGTTATTGAAATAAATGTTTTGCAAACTTACGTTTAATTATAATTAGTTTTTGATGGTTTTTTTTATTTAATTTAATTATGAATATGTTTGCAAAAGTAATCAATAGAAAAATAGTTTTTCACCCTTATTATTATGTCAAGAATATGAGTGATAAAATAAATTTATTGTATCCCAGGAACACGTCTGGTGCAACAATTTTTGAAAAAGAGAGTACAAACGAATATTTTAATGTGCTCAAAGCAGTATTGGGAACCAGTGTGGGCTCTGTTTATATTGAAGATTTTAATACCAGAAAACTAGTATTTATTTCAGAGAATCCTCTTCTTTTCTCGGGCTTTCGGGCTGCTGAGATTGAAAAAATGGGTTATAATTTTTTTTGGAAATATGCCAAGAAAGAAGATCTTGAAATACTACGGAGAGTGAGAACTACTGGCCTTAAATTCTTTGAATGCCTTTCACCTGAAGAGAAAAAGGTACACACCATGACTTATGATTTTCATCTTAAAAATGAAAATAGCATAGATGTGCTTGTCAATCAAAGAATTACACCTATAGAACTTAATAATAATGGAGAAATTTCTAAAATAGCCTGTGTAGTATCCTATTCCCTTAATCGGACTGCAGGAAATATCCGGATCATATCCAATACCTCAGAAACGTATTGGAAATATAATCTCTTTACAGGAAAATGGACGGAAGAATGTAAAATCACCTTAAAAACAAGGGAAATTGAAATTATAAGACTTTATCTTCAGGGATTAAAAATAGAAGAAATTGCAGAACAATTGTATGTGTCACCCAGCACCATAAAATTTCACAGAAGTAAATTATTTGAAAGAATTGGCGTGAAGAATATTATCGAAGCAATATCCTACGTAATAACGAATAATTTAATTTAAACCTTATTTCGCCTAAAAGTATTTCAGGCAGAAAGTGCTGAAAAACAAATATTCTTTTCCGGGTAATTTTGCAGTTTTCAGAATAATAAAAATCTCTGCTTCCTATGCATTATATTTTTGAAAATTGTCTCTCCACAAACATAAAGAGACAATCCCCAAAAACAGTTTAATTAAGCTGATAATTTGTGATCACTAAACTCAGGATGAAATGAACATAATTCTCTTCTACCTCTTTTCTGTTGATCAATTTGTTTTTATACTCATAAGAATTCAGGTCTCTGGATAATTTCTGATACGTTTCGAAATCATCACCTTTAATCTTTACTCTTATATTACCATCTCTTCTGTTGATAATTACATCATCCAAAGTTCTTACCTTAAATAAAACTTCACATAATGTAGGACGAGCCTTCATTGACCCGATATATCTTTCAACTATATTAATCTTGAACGAATCAAATTTGATGGTATTAAAAACGATTTTAGAATTAGGTTCCTGAGTGTTGAGTTCAAGTTTATAGTTCATTACTTTATAAATTTTGGCAAATATAAGTTTAATTATACCAAAAAACAGACTGTTTTAATAGATGATTACCATAATAATGATTGAATTTTATTCTATAAAAAGAAAACTGTATGAAAATGTGAATATTAGTAGCTTATAAATGAGGAAAAAACGGAAGTCTTATGAATTTTTTTCGTCCTTTATTTTTTTCCTTATAGGCATTTACGTAATTTTATTCTCTGTAATTAAAAATTCATATTAATACCAATATAATGGAAAGATATAGTTATGGGATAGTTGGCCTTGGAGTGATGGGGCGGAATCTTCTTTACAATATTGCTGACAACGGATTTTCAATCGCAGGATTTGATCTTGATCAGGAGAAAGTAAAAGAATTAGAGAACGGTGCCACTTCAGAAATGAAAGTAAAAGGTACAGGCTCTTTAGAAGATTTTGTATCTGCCTTAGAAGTTCCAAGAAAAATTATTCTTATGGTTCCTGCAGGAAAACCTGTAGATGCAGTGCTGGAAAACATTACCCCGCTTCTGAATGAAGGTGATATCGTAATTGATGCAGGGAATTCTTATTTTGAAGATACCAACAGGCGTGTTGCTGATCTGGCATCAAAAAAACTGCATTTTATGGGAATGGGAGTTTCAGGAGGAGAAAAAGGAGCCAGAAGAGGTCCCAGTATAATGCCTGGAGGTGATCTGGAAGCTTTCAAACTTCTTAAGCCTATGCTTGAAGCTATTGCTGCAAAAGTAGACAACGAAGCATGTACAGCGTATATGGGGAAAGGATCTGCCGGAAACTATGTGAAAATGGTGCACAACGGTATTG
The DNA here is from genome assembly GCF_018362995.1 of Chryseobacterium indologenes. NCBI lineage: Bacteria > Pseudomonadati > Bacteroidota > Flavobacteriia > Flavobacteriales > Weeksellaceae > Chryseobacterium > Chryseobacterium indologenes. The sequence continues at coordinate 1,409,561 of NZ_CP074372.1, read as the reverse complement.
AATATGCCATTATGCAGCTTATCAGTGAAGCTTATGATCTGCTTAAAAGAGGAGCCGGTCTGAATAACGAACAGCTCTATGAAGTTTTCAGAGACTGGAATAACGGAGAAATGAATTCATTCCTTATTGAAATTACCAGAGATATTTTTACCCAAAAGGATTCATTCACGGAAAATTATCTTGTTGATCAGATTTTAGATAAAGCAGGAGCGAAAGGAACCGGAAAATGGACTTCTGAGCAGGCTATGGAAATCGGTGTTTCTATTCCTACCATTGATATTGCGGTAACGTCAAGAATTTTATCCGCCTATAAGGATGAGAGAGTTCAGGCTTCTAAAATATATGCTGAAAAAGAAATCACAAAGCCGGAAAATACAGAATTGTTTATCAAGGAAGTGGGTGATGCTCTTTTTCTTTCAACATTAATCAGCTATGCACAAGGTTTGTCTTTACTGGTAAAAGCGTCCACGGAATACGGTTTTGAAATTCCACTGAAAGATGTTGTGAAAATCTGGAGAGGAGGATGTATCATTCGTTCCGTATTACTGGAAAAATTCTATTCTGCCTATACTCAAAATCCTGATCTTTCTAATATTCTACTTGATCACGATATTTCTGAATTGGTAAAATCAAAAATAAAATCTTTAAGAAAAACTGCCGGATATGCTGCTGCAAACGGTATTTCAAGTTTGGGTATCCAAACCGCTTTAGGATATTTTGATGCTTACACTACAGAATCTCTTCCTGTGAATCTGATCCAGGCTCAGCGTGATTATTTCGGAGCTCATACCTATCAGCGTACTGACAGGGAAGGAGTATTCCATACTTCTTGGCAAACAGCAAACAATTAAAACTCGGAAAAATGAATCAAAATAGAATCTTGCAGCCAACAACTATCGTTATTTTTGGTGCTACAGGAGATCTGGCAAAAAGAAAACTTTTTCCGGCATTTTATAACTTATACATCGACGGCAGAATGCCCAAAGGCTTCAATATTGTGGCATTGGGAAGAGCCGAAAATACAGATGAACTCTTTAGAAATTATATCAAAGAAAACCTGGAGAGTTTCTCCAGAAAAAAGATAACTTCCGAAGACTGGGCTGGTTTTCAGGCTCATATTACTTATTTCCAGCATCAATTGGATGAAGAAAGTTCTTATCAGAATTTGCAGCAGAAATTGCAGGATTTCGATGCTGTTTACGGAATGAGGGCCAACAGGTTATTTTATCTGTCAATAGGGCCTAATTTCATTTCTACCATTTCCAATCATATCAAAACGACAGCATTAGCTGCCGATCCGAAAAAAGACCGTATTATTATTGAAAAGCCTTTTGGTCATAATAAACAGTCGGCGATTGAGCTGAACAGTCTTCTGGCAAAAACATTTGAAGAAGAACAGATCTATCGTATTGATCATTATCTTGGAAAGGAAACGGTACAGAATATACTGGCATTCAGATTTGGAAATTCAATTTTTGAACCTTTATGGGATCACAAATATATAGAATCAGTACAGATTACCGTAGCAGAAGAAGTAGGAGTGGAGACAAGAGGTGCTTTTTATGAACAGACAGGAGCATTGAGGGATATGATTCAGAATCACCTGCTGCAGATCCTGTGTATGGTCGCTATGGAACCGCCGGCTTCATTGCAGTCTGGTGAGATCAGGGATCGTAAAGTAGATGTACTGAAATCAATCCGTAGAATATCACCCGATCAGGTTGATCATTATGCGGTAAGAGGCCAGTATGGAAAAGCAACAATAAACGGTGTTGAAGTAAAAGGATACCGCCAGGAGGACGGCATTGCGGGGGATTCCAATACAGAGACCTTTGCTGCAATAAAATTCTATCTTGATAATGAAAGATGGCAGGATGTACCTTTCTATGTTCGTACCGGAAAGAAAATGAAAGAAAAGCATTCTTATATTACTATTCAGTTTAAACCGCTTCCTCATTCCACATTCTCAGACAGTCCGCACCTTTTGTCTGCTAACAGGTTGATTATTAATATTCAGCCGATGATGGATATCAGATTGCAGTTTATGACGAAAAAGCCGGGACTGACCTTGGATTTGAAGCCTGCAGAAATGATTTTTGATAATTTTGCCTGCCAGGAAGATACCCCGGAAGCCTATGAAACGCTATTACAGGATGCTCTTTTAGGAGATCTTACTTTATTTATGCGTTCTGATCAGGTGGAAGAAGCATGGGATGTTGTTACAACAATACAGGAAGCCTGGGAAAATAATAAAGATTTATCATTCCCTAATTATAAAGCAGGAAGCTGGGGGCCCGAAGACGTTAATGCTTTGGTGGAAAGACAAGGACACAACTGGGTATAAACAATATAAAATTTAAACAGACAAAAAATGAATATTACAGTATTTGACGATCTGGAAAAACTGTACACAGAGGCTGCGGATGCGTTTGTTGATCTCTCAAAAAAAGCTATTCTGAAGAATGACCGTTTTGTAGTTGCGTTGAGTGGAGGATCTTCTCCCAAAGCTATTTTTAAACTATTGGCGACCCAAAAATATGCAGAACAGATTGAATGGAATAAAGTTTACTTTTTTTGGGTAGATGAAAGATGGGTTCCTTTAGATGATGATAAGAGCAACTTCAGAATGACGGATGAAGCTCTTCTCAGCCATGTTCCTGTTGATATGAGCCATATTTTTCCTATGTATGTTGAAGGTAAAACTCCTGAGGATTATGCAAAGACTTACGAAGAGCAGATCAGAAGCATGCTTGGCAATGATGGTGTTTTTGATTTTATCCTTTTAGGGATGGGAGACGACGGTCATACCGCTTCTCTATTTCCTGGTGAGGAGGTTTTAAATGAAAAAGAAAAGTGGGTTTCTGCCTACTATCTGAAATCTCAGGAAATGTTCAGGATTACTTTAACTGCACCTGTAATCAATAATGCTGAAAATATTCTGGTAATAGCATTTGGTGAATCGAAGAAACATGCATTGAATGAAGTGCTGAACGGTGAGTATAATCCTTCATTATATCCATTACAGCTCATTGAGAAAAAGGATGGATATCATTTTTTTACAGATGAAAAAGCAAAAGGATAGCAAAATTCTAACCTTTAAAAATAAGAGACTGTCCCATGACAGTCTCTCTTCATATCAACTATTCTATACCGAAACCGGTATATACAATTTTCTGTACTTCAAAATCAAAAATCTGAACTTTAAATTTAAAAACAGCATCATTAAAGAGCTAATGATACTGTTTCATTTAGTGTTTTTACCTTAGTTGCTTGTGTTCGAAACTTTTTAATTTTTTCCAACTCAATAGTGTTTCTATGTAAAATGGTTATTAGTTTGAAGCAAATATACAAAATAAGACACTTGTGAGTGTCTAAAATGAAAAAAAAATTAAATTATTTTTATTCAGTGTTTAATTGAATCAGGGAAAACCAATTGATAGAAGGCATTTAAAGCCATAAATGAAATTTAAAAAAAATCAAACAGAATAGTAATTTTGACTGATAAATGAAGGAATTTACCTCTTTCAAATAAAAACAGCACCAAAAAATGGTGCTGTAAGTAATGTTTTCCCTCAGTTATGGAATTAAAAACATTCAAACTGAGGGAACTAACGATACAATCTGATCTCTCTCAATCTCACAACTCTGATTTTTCGTTTTATATAAAATGGTTATTAGTTGATGCAAATATATACATTTAGACACTAAAAAGTGTCTAAAATGAAAAAAAAATCATAAACTTGTACGATTGAAAAGTTTATCATGGAAAGAAAGTCGGCAGCAGGAAGTATCCGGAACACAGAACGCAGTAAAAAAAAGTTTTTGGACGCGGTTGGAAAAATACTTAGAACAAAAGGGCATACTGCTTTGAAAGTGACCGATATTGCTGCTACAGCCGGCGTAGATAAAAAGATGATCTATAATTATTTTGGCGGGATAGACGGGCTTATAGATGAATATATCCGGTCTCAGGACTACTGGAGTAAAGTGGCCATTGATGAAGTAGACAAAATAAAATCAAAACCGGAGGACGGAGGACAGTCTTTCATCGAAAAAATGCTTCTGTCTCAATTTGACTATGTTTACAAGAGCAAAGAAGTGCAAAAACTACTTCTATGGCGCATTTCAGAACCCAGAAAATCGCTAAGAAAACTTACCAATACCCAGGAAGAAAACGGAGAACATATTTTTAAATTCCTGGTAGATCCTCATTTCAAAGAACATGCTGAAGAAGTACGTTCAATAATGGCTATCCTGGTTTCCGGGCTTTATTATCTAAATATGTATGCTGCTATGAACGGAAGTATTTTTTGTGGTATAGACATTGACACATCTAAAGGGCGTGAAAGAATAAAAAAGGCAATCTCATTTTTATTGAATCAAACCTATGAGCATCTGTAATATTAGTTGTAATAGATTCGGAGATTATTCCGGTAAAAAACAAAACCATTAGAAATTTCTAATGGTCAATTGTGTTGTTGTGTTTCTACCTTAGTTGTTTCGCGTTCGAAATTGTCTTAAAGTAAGGGAACCTAAATAAAACAGTCTGAATTGTCTTATTTTTCAACCTAAAAGTGTTTTAAAATATATAGATGGTTTTAGTTTGTACAAATATATAAAATAAGACACTACAAAGTGTTTAAAATAATAAAAAAAATCTTGATTTGATTTAATGTTTTGAATTTCAGTACATTAATTTTAATAATAAAATGAAATTACTCTTTGAATAATGCTGATATTGCAGTTTAATCATAAAATAAAAGCAGAAAATCCTTTCAAACTAAAGACATGCATTTAAGTAATTGAAAAGAACAAGTCAAAAATGATGTTATTCGGTTATGTCTTTTACTCAGTCGTTTATGTTTGAAATATTTTAAACTGAGGAAACCAAATGTATAATCAATAGTTTTAGTTAGTGCAAATATATATAAATAGTTGAAATTAGACACCTATAGGTGTCTAAAATGATAAAAAATTTTCTTAAACTTGTATATTGAATGTTTAGTCATGGAAAGAAAGTCAGCATCAGGGAGTATTAGAAATAAGGAACGCAGTAAGAAAAAGTTTTTAGATGCAGTTGGAAAAATTCTGAAAACGAAGGGATATGCAGGATTGAAGATCAATGATATCGCTGCAACCGCCGGAGTAGATAAGAAAATGATCTACACTTATTTTGGCGGTATGGATGGTCTGATGGACGAATATCTTCGTACACAGGATTTTTGGGTAAAGGTAACCAGTGAAGAAGTAGAAAAAATGAAACCGAATCTGGAAGATGGAGGAAGAGAATTTATTCAGCATATGCTGCTTTCACAATTTGATTATGTATATACCAACAAAGAGGCTCAAAAACTATTGTTGTGGACCATTTCTGAACCCAGAAAATCATTGAAAAAACTGATTGATACCCAGGAAGAAAATGGAGAATATATCTTCAAATTATTGATGGAATCCCATTTCAAAGATAAAATGGATACCTATCGTTCTATCATGGCGATTATGGTTTCAGGGCTTTATTACCTGAATATGTTCTCTTCTCTGAATGGCAGTATTTTCTGCGGGATAGATACCAATACTCCTGAAGGGCGTGAAAAAATCAAAAAAGCAATATCTTTTATGGTGGATCAGACTTACGATAATCTTTAATATCCTAAAAACATAAAAAAAGAGGCAGATTATTGCCTCTTTTTTGTATACTGTTGATGAAGATCCTATCCTTCATAGTAAGGCCAGCTTGTAGTTCCTCCATCATTTCCGAAATCAAATTCAAAAATACAATTTGCTCGTATTGTAATTGAAGAATCTCTTTCCCGTCTTCAATAATTGTTTCAATCCACATATCCACTTCAACTGTCGGAACAAACGGTTGACAAACCGAACATTTAAAACTCCTCCATGTGCTCCGGTTTTCATCTTGGAAGACATTCTTACATGTACATAATTGCTGGCCTTCTGACCTCTTAATGTATCTCTAAGTCTCAGATCAGGCCGTACAAAACAAGAGGATTTATTACCTTAAAAACGTATTGGAAGTTTCATTTGTGAAAATAAATACTGAAATTGTGAAAGATGTAATTATTCTCTTAACTTAAATACGAAATAATCTTACCTTTAGACACCAGGGAATATATTGCTCTAGAATGTAATAAAAGATAGTCTACATTTGTTTATTGAAATATACCTGGTAAACTTATTAATTATAACCATGAAAAAACTTGCTTTTAGCGTATTATGTTTAATTTCTCTGACATTGTCTGCACAAGGATCGAACAAGAAGAAGGCAGATACTCAATCTTTCAAAAATATTCATCAATCTGTTCAGCTTGAAACAGACCGGATATTTGATAAATTGGTTACTATCAGAAGAGAGTTTCATGAAAATCCGGAATTGGCAGGTCATGAAAAGCAAACTCAGGAAAAAATTAAGCAATATCTGCTTGATCTCGGATTGGAAGTTAAGACAGATGGGTATGGTTACAGCGTTATAGGAATTCTGAAAGGAGATCAGAATGGTAAAAAAATAGCTTGGCGATCAGATATGGATGCATTACCCAACGATTATCCTGATCCTGAAACTTTCAGATCGAAAATAAAAGGCATTCAGCATGGCTGCGGTCATGATATCCATATGGCGGTTGGATTAGGAATAGCTGAAGTACTTTCAAAACATAAAAAATCTTTAAAAGGAACAGTCTATTTCATATTTCAACCTGAAGAAGAAACATTCAAAGGGGCAAAAGAAATGCTGAACAAAGGCTTGCTTTCTATAATCAATCCTGATGAAATATATGGATTGCATGTGACGGCAATACCTGTAGGGCAGATTATGGTGAAGCCTAATGAAATGTTTGCCTATCAGAAGAGAATAAGAGTTCAGTTAAAAAATGGATTATCTGAAGTAGAAACAAAAGGGCTAACGAAAAGGATCAGTGATTTTTTGTCCCGTATTCAGCCCGGAACAAAGCCATGGGAATTACAATCTATAGTTGATCCTAAAATCGGATTGACAAATCCTGATACTATTTTTAAAGATTATCTGTTCACGGATGGAAAATTTACGACCTACTCTAAAAATAATGAGTCCTTTCTAGAAACCTATCTGTATGAAACGAATTCTTCTAATTTAGATAAAATAATTCCGGTAGTTCAGAAAATTATAGAAGACAGCGGGTATAAAGACAAACTTCTTTCCGTTTCATTTATACAGGGAAATCCAACGGTTATGAATGATGAAAAGCTGACAATATCAGCCACGGAAATCCTTCAGAATCTTTATGGAAAAAATACGGTTGCCAAAGATTATGGACAGGTTCCGTTTTTCAATGATGATTTCTCTTTTTTTCAACAGAAAATACCAGGCGTTTACTTTTTCCTGGGAGGTTCCAATTTCGAAAAAGGAGTGATTGCCATGAATCATTCTCCTAATTTTCAGGTGGATGAAGAGAGCATCAGAACGGGTGTGAAAAGCTTTTCATCATTACTTATTGAACGTCTTAACAGAAACTAATTTTTCACCGCAATTGCGTCAATCTCAAACAACATTCCAGGTAATGCCAGCTGGCTCACAGGAATGAGCGTGCTTGTTGGTAAAAATGATGGGTTCCATACTTTTTTAGCTTCTTCTGCCCAAATTTCAAGTTTCTCATGATTATGATCAATGATAAGAAGCGTGATTTTAACAACATTCTCAAACGTCATAGAGTGGCTCTGTAAAACGACTTTTAAATTTTTCAAAGCATCCTGAACCTGCGTTTTAAAATCATCAGCCAATACGTGATTTTCTCCTACACCGCCGCTCTGTCCGGATATAAAACACATCTGGAAAGGAGATTGCACAGAAATGCTGTGTGAAAAACCATAAGGCTCCGGATTAAATAATGCTGCAGGATTGACCAGTTGGTGTTGTTTATTATTTTCCATAATCTTTCTTTTTAATGATGTAAAAATGAGAGATAAAAACAAGAAAAGCTTTTACATATGTTGAGGGAATTGTTGTTTTTATGATGTAAACATTCTTTATCTATTTGAAAATCGATATAAAAAATGCTGCTCCAGAGGAGCAGCACTTTTAAATTTTTACTCAACAACAATACTCTCAATCCCTTTTTGCAGAGCTGTTTCCTGAATCACCGGAACAGAAAGACCTTCAGCACGGACCACAGAAATATCTGTCATTCCCATAAATCCGAGAGTTTGTTTTAGATAAGGAACTACAAAATCATACGCCTGTCTTTCCCCTTCAGAATATACACCGCCACTTGAAAAAGCAAGGTATACTTTCTTGTTTTTTACCAGGCCTTCAGGACCGTTTTCGCTGTAGCTGAACGTTTTTCCCGCTCTTGCAATATGATCAAGCCATGATTTAAGGGTAGACGTGATACTGAAATTATACAATGGAGCTTCAATAATGATAATATCAGACTCATGCAGTTCAGCAATTACCGTATCTGAAAGTTTTACAGTTTCCAGCTGTTCTGGCGTACGGTTTTCCTCCGGAGTGAAAAAAGCATTGATATGGGCTTCTTCTAAATGAGGAAAAAGCGGGTTGGCCAGATCACGTTTTTTAAAAACACTGTCAGGATATTTTGCCGTGATTTTTTCCACAACAGCATTTCCCAGTTTTTTACTGATTGATGATTCGCTTCTTGGGCTGGAGATAATATGAAGTACTCGTTTCATTTTTTATTTTTTTTAAAATTGATGTTTCAAAATTATCTATATTTACTAATTAAAAGATAGTAGTTACCAAAAGGTTAGTAATAACATTTAGGTTAGTAATCAGATAAAACAAAGACAATGGAAGAAGAAAAAATAGTGTATTCAAGGCCGCAATGTAGCACGCATCTGTCTGCTACTGAGGATGCTTTGTACGTTTTAGGAGGCAGGTGGACCATCCGGGTAATGATTGCTATTTTGGGCGGACATACACGGTTCAACGAGTTGCAGCGAACGATTAATGGGATTTCAGCAAGAGTCCTTTCCAGTGAATTGAAAAAACTGGAGGTCAACCATTTAGTTGAAAGAACCGTTCTTACTGATCAGAAACCGGTCTTGGTAGAATATATTCATACAGAATACAGTGAGTCACTGAAAGACGTTATTGCAGCGCTTGCTGAATGGGGAGCAAAACATAAAAAGAAAATTACAGCTTAATAAACGAGTGTTGATATCAGTAAATACAGTGTTTTGTGGTATTTGATAAGTTGCAATATAGCATATACTTTAAGTATTTTTACTCAAAAATAATGCAAGATGATCATATGTGAAGACCTATTATTTTCCCGGGGAGCCATTCTGGAAAAATATGATGCGGCAGATTCTATTTTTAAAGAAGGAACGGCGGCTAAATATTATTTCCAGATCAGGCATGGTACTGTGAAACTGAATACTTTTTTAGAAGACGGAAAAGAATTTGTTCACGGGCTTCCTTTTGATGGTCACTGCATTGGTGAAAGCTATTTATTTACCAATCATCATTATGCCATCAATGCTATTGCAGTTACCAGCTGCGAGATTATTAAGATTTCCAGGACTAAGTTTCTGCAGATGCTCTTGGAAAAACCTGAACTAATGCTCGAGATTAATAAATATACAGCCGACAGACTGCATTTCAGGTACATGATTTCCAGTTTTCTGGCGATTTCCGATCCTATAGTCAAGCTTATGAAGCTTTTTGATCATCTTAAAAAATATTTTGGATTTGAGGAAGCCTATTCGTTTCTTATTCCCTATACCAGACAACAGATCGCTACTCTTACCGGGCTTCGGGTAGAGACTGTAATCAGATATGTTAAAAAAATGCAGGAACTGAAGCTTGTCAAGATTGAAAGCGCCAAAATTTATTATTAGCGTTCAACATTCACTTTATAATTTATTATTTTAAAATCAATACCGGTTGTTGGGTGTTCTGGTAAATTCCTTCAGAAATACTTCTGCTTGCCAGGTAATAGAGGAAGCTGTGCTGGCCTGGCAAAGCAATAATAAGATCCGCTTTATTAGAGGTTGCAAAGGTGAGAATGCCCTTAATGACATTTTCATCATGAGAATAATGAATGCTGCTTGGGATTTCTGTCAGATGTTCACGAATATACTCTTCCAGCTCTCTTTTTTTGTCCTCATCCTCTTTCTCACGGGTATTGATATTCAAAAACATCAGACGTACATCCTGTTTATGGATAACAGATTTGTGATGAAACAATCTTTCCAGTCTCTTAATTCCCTTTATATCACAAGGAATAAATATATTTTTGATAGGAGAGTAGTGATAGCTGTTAGGAACAATTAAGGTTTTCACAGGACTCGTTCTTGCAATGCTAATGATATTGTCGGAAACAAAGCTCTCAGTGGTAGAGGTTTGATCGTCACTTCCCAAAATAATCAGTTCTACAGATGGTTGATTTTTTAAAAGCTCATTGATGCTTCTGGTAAGCGCCCAATCACTTAATATCCTGGAAACTTTTATTTCAGGTGATTTTTCTGTTATGATGTCTGTTAACTGATCGAATAATAATTCTGTTCTCTGCAACAGATTGTTGACACTTTCTTCGTTGACAAATGAATGCCCTTCTGCAATATGCAGATAATCAAATTCAGATTCTCCTGCTGTTTTTAGTAAGATAATATTTTGATATTCGTAGGTTTTTGCCCAGTCTGCGGCTACTCTTACTGCATTTTCCGTAGTTGATGTAAAATCAATGGGTACAAGGATTGTTCTCATAATGTATCATATTTTGATCCTGTTTTTTCCAGGTTTGCTGTCATTTTTTTTACTAAGAGCAAAGCTTTGCTGATCTCCTCAATATCAATATTACCAACCGCCTTTTTGTAAAGATCCAATGCCCATGGATAAACGGTTTCAACGATCTGTTTACCTTTAGGAGTCAAAAAGATCTGCTTGTTTCTCCTGTCTTTTTTATCAGCGATCCGTTCAACAAAATCCCGTTTTACAAGATTGTTGATGAGGTAAGTAATGCTTGATTTGTCTTTACTTACTTTATTTCCTATTTCCTGCTGGTTAATACCATTATTGCGTGAAAGCAGTCCCAGAATCTCAATCAGTTCAAAAGAAAGATCCGGATCATATTCATTAATCCTGGTCTGAATCTTCTGTCGAAGCCGGCTTTTCATTTCACTCATTGCCAGGCCAAGCTCCAGAGCCAGTTCTGATATATTATTCTGTTTTTCACGCATGTTGTATAAAAATGATATGGTGGGCAAAGGAATGCTTTAAAAAAAATAAGCACCGTTACCTTAACAAATATACGTGAAATTAGTTTTAATTAAAACTAATTGAATGTGAAATAGTATGAGATAGATGATCAATAAATTGAAAACGATTTTGCAGAAACAAATTTTGATGCCTGATATCTATAAAATTCAGAACTATAGGACTTTCGAAATAAAATACTGATCTTGATGAATGGAATAAAGATCTTGCAACTTCTACAGAGTTTAAGAAGTAGTGTCATCTAGTTCCTGAATTATGGCTGGATTTTTCTGAAAAAATATCTTTAAAGTATAAAATAATAAAAAAGCAGAGACTAGTTCTCTGCTTTTTCTTTTTTTACGGCCTGATGCATAATAAGGATAATCCCTAAAAGCAGACAGGCAATGATCAGATAACGCCAGGACAGATCTTTTTGCTCACTTACATTTCCGCTTACCGAAATGATAAAGCTTGTCACAGAAGTGATTACATAGACCAATCCTCCCATCAGTCCTCCGGCAGTTCCTGCATTTTTAGGAAAGTAAAGCATACTTGTCGTAAAGAATGAGGTAAATAAAATTCCGGAACAGATATGAATCAAAAAAGCAAAAGGAATCATAATGAAAAGGCTTTCTGCGAAATAGCTGGTGATAATCAATCCTGCAATCAGAATCAGCTGTAAAAGGATAGGCTGTAGAATTCTTGGCTTGAAATCAAGAGTCAGCCTGCGTTTCCCAATGAAACCGCCGATCATCCAGGAAAAACCAAGGATCAATGTACAGTATCCAATAATAACCGGAGTGAAATGGAATGTGTTTTCAATAATAAACGGCCCGGTAATATTGAATAGCATAACGATAGAGTAGCTCAGTCCTAATATGAAAATTCCCAGCATGAAAATCCTGTTCTTAAGCATCATTTTGTATAGGCTGATGTTTTCTGACAGGTCAAGTTTCTTTTTCTGAGGAAGACTCTCGCCACTAAAGAACCATTCAAACAGGAAAAGGAATCCGGCGTATAGAGCTAGGAAATAAAAATTAGCATGCCAGTTAAAGATTTTCTCAAGATAACCACCCAGAAAAGGTGCCAGGATAGGCCCACACGACCATACAATTGTGAAGTAACTCAAATAGTGCTTCACTTTCTCAGAATCATAAATATCTACAAAAATAGCCCGCGTAGCCACTACAAGTACTGAAACAGCGGCTCCCTGAAGAATACGAAGCAGACAGATCAGCAAAATACTGTTGGTCATTGTAATTAAAATACTGGTCAGGATCAACATAAACAATGCGATCAGTTTGGGACGGTAGCGGCCGATACTGTCCAGAATTCCTCCCACAAATAACTGCGAAATTCCGTAGCTAAGAAGATATGAGGTCAGAGTGATCTGGATATCTTTTTCTGAAACCATCATTTCTTTGGCCATGGAAGGGAACGACGGTAAATATATATCCGTGACAAACCCCGAAAGCGGGATAGACACGAAAGCCATAATGGTAATTAATCTGATTCTTTTTTCAGATGCTTCTCTCAACATGTTCATTCATTTTTTACAATGCAAAAATAAGTCAAGAAATAGAAAAGTGAATTTTAAAAGACAAAGTAAAAATTACAAAAATCAAATATTAAGCTAAATTCTTAAATTTTAATGGTGAAGTCCGGGCATGTTTTTTAAAGAAATTATTGAAATGAGCAGGCTGATCAAAACCTAACGTATAACCGATCTGAGCAATGTCCCAATTGGTATACTTCAGAAGATTTTTAGACTCTTCAAACATTTTTTCTTTAATGATTTGTGTTGTTGTGAGATGGGTGACAGATTTTACTGAAGAATTCAAATGATTCACATGTACATTAAGGTGTTCGGCAAAATCCGAAGGAGTTTTTAATGCAAGCGGATAGGCCGGGGAGTCCAGGGGAAACTGTTTGTTGAGCAGTTCATCAAATAATCTGTATAAACGCACATTTGCAGGAAGTTCATTAGGATTGATGTCTTCCACACGGTTTTCCATTGCCAGATGCATGACGGATGCAAGATTACTTTTGATACTGCTGCAACGGAAGGGATAGCCAGAATTATTCATTCTGTAAATCTGATCAAAATAAAGAGTAGCCAGCTGAGTCTGCTCCTCTGTCAGGAAAACGACAGGCTTGCTCCATTCTTTGAACATTGAAGTCTTTTTAAACAGATTAAATTCTGAATTTCCGTTAAAAAATTCCTGGTTGAATAGACAGAAATATCCTTCCTGTAAATCACTTTCGCACTCCCATGAGTAGGGAATGCTTGGAGAAGGAAAGAATAATGCCGGCCGGTCAATATACAGCTGATGGGTGCCATAATGAATGGTCCCTTTTCCAATGATAAAACTGATTTTATAATAATCACGGCGGTTGTAAGGACTCTTAAAACTGCAGTATTTTCGCATCGAAATATTGAAATGAGATTTACCCATTTCAAAATCCTCAGAATCAAACATTTTGATTTGGTTCTTACGGATGCGTTTGTAATAATCCTCTATAGTTTCCAGTTGATCGCTCATAAGTAAAAATTATAAAAATCAAAGATAATAAAACCACTGCTCACTCAAAATAATTTTAAGTGAAATAAAAAAATGGGAATGATAGCTCCTCTCAATAATATTTCTTTGGTTTACTAACCTTTATTAATCTCCAATTCTAAAATATGTGACGGAAGCAGGAATGGGCCGGCTTTTGAACTGATAGCAGATACAAAACCAGATTCTTTTAAAAACTCCGAAAGAGGATCATGATCCAGCATATTTGTCCATACAATATCCGTGAAGCTCACTGCTGATCTGCACTTTTTCCAAAGTGACTGCCTTGTTTCAGGAAAATCAAACTCTGAGAGAATTACAAAACTGATTTCTGTTGCTCTTTTCCCCTCCGGTATGCCAGGATGAAGAGAACCGCTTTTGATAATACTGTATCCGACAGGTTTCTGACCTGCATACGTCATGATCAGTTGGTTGGAGAGATCATTAAGGTCATTGATCATTTTTCTCGGATCTATTTCATTATGAATATATTTTTTAATCTCATCTTCTGTAACAAACTCTTTGTGTAAGGCGTAAACGGACGAATCAATAATGGCTATAAGATCAGAAATTCCCTCTTCAGAACCTACTGTAAATTTTGAAATGATATCCATGGGATCTTTTTTTATTCAAAATTATAAGATTAATCAATTTAAAAAGGATACAGTTTGCTAAAATATAATCGGTACAGAAAGATAATTTTATAAATTTGTTCGGTACAGTGTATTATGGCAAAATCTTATAAATACGAAATTTTTACAGCAGTAATAGAGAAACAGATCCGCAGTGGAGTTTTGCAGGAAAAAGACAGACTTCCGTCCGTTCGTGAAATTAAAGAAAAATACAAACTCAGTACAAGTTCTGTACAAAGCGGATTTGAATATCTTATGATTAAAGGTTTGATTAAGAGCCATCCGAGATCTGGATATTTTGTTGCAGAAATTCAGGAAGAGAATATTCCGGAAATCAGAACAAAACTGCCTGTCGTAGTAAGAGATGCCAAATTTATGAAGAATATGATGCTGACTTCCAAAAGGACCTCAGAATCCAGTTCTTTCAATACTGCTGTGCCCGGAGATTTGCTGATTCCGCAGAAACTCATCCTCAAAACGATGCAGGAAGTGATTCGTGAAAAAGGAGCAGCATTGCTCAGGTATTACCCGTTAAATGGTCTGGAGACATTAAGGAAACAGATTGCAAAACAAATGGGAACTTACGGCTGTACTTTAAACCCTGATGAAATAATCATTACTGACGGTGCATTACAAGCACTCACGATCGCTTTGAAATCGGTTACAAAAGCCGGAGATGTGATCGCTGTTGAAAGCCCTTGTGTATTCTCTGTATTGGAGGTTATCACTAATCTCGATCTTAAAGTAATCGAAATTCCTGTTCATTACAGAAGTGGTTTTGATACGGGATATTTCAGAACAGTCTGCGCTGAAAACGATATTCGAGCCTTGGTTGTAACTCCGAATTTTCATAATCCTACAGGTGTACTCATGAGTGATGAGGTTAAAGCAGTATTGTTGAGTATTGCAGAACAACATCAGGTGTATATCATTGAAAATGATATGTATTCCGATCTCTATTTCAATGAACAAAGGCCCCGATGTATAAAAAGTTTTGATACCAAAGGATTGGTCATGACCTATTCATCATTTTCAAAAACATTGGCGCCGGGAATCCGTTTAGGCTGGCTTTATGCAGGTAATTTTTATGCAAAATCCGAAAGAGTAAGGTTTTCTTTAGGCCGGTCGGTTTCTCCTGTTTATCAGGAATTGGTTTTAAAACTGTTGCAGGGAAACAGCTATGAAAGACATTTGCATTCATTTCGGAAAAAGCTCAACCAGCAGGCTGTTCAGGTATTGGATGCTTTAAGAAATTCTTTTCCCGAAGGTTCTTATTTTCACAGGCCTCAGGGTGGATATAGTATTTGGGGACAGCTTCCGGAGAATGTTGATATGAAAAGATTCTATGAGTATTGTGAAAAGCGGAAGGTTTTATTTACTCCCGGAGACACCTTTTCTTTTACAGATAAATATCAATTTCATTTCCGGATTGTTTTTGCAGAGCGGATTACTTCTGAAAGCATTATTTTGTTACAGAAAGCAGGAAATAAAGCTCAGGAATTAATGTTTTAAATTATTAATAACAATGAAGTTATTATGGAAAGGTTGAGATCAGATGAGTTTCAAATAAAGCCTTCGTTTTTTTTCAATTCGTGTTGATTCTTAAGGGGTTATTGATATCTTGATGTATAAAGCATTTCAGATTCAAACAGATGGCTGATTTCCGGTAATATTTCGATTTTATTTTAAAAATGAAATTGAATTGTGGAAAGACTCAAAAAAAATAATTAAATCCACTATTTTTTTTCAACACAATTAGGCTGGAATCACCATAAAACCTATATTTGCAGCCTAAATTTTTAAATAAATGAAAGAACTAATTGAAAAAATCAACGCAGAATTTGAAGCGTTCACAACTGAGGCAAACCAACAAGCAGAAAAAGGAAACAAGGCTGCTGGTACAAGAGCTCGTAAAGCAGCTTTAGAACTAAGCAAATTGTTCAAAGACTTCAGAAAAGTTTCTGTAGAAGAAGCTAAAAAATAATTTACTTTTAGCCGGCTTTTGAAGCCGGCTTTTTTTATCTCCCTTAATTCATATATTTTAGGATCTGAAATAGGGCGAAAACCTTCCGTTTTGGCTTGTTTTAGGGTAATTCAATATAATCAAGTGTTATTTTCTTTATACTACATCATTATGGTAATCTAAACTTTCATATTGATACTTTTTTATAAATTATAGTTATTAGCGGATTTTTGTTATTATTTTCATGTGGAAATATTGATAATATTACTGTAAACCCTCTTTTCTAGGCTTAATTTTTCACCATCTCCTCAATTTCCTTTATCTTTAAACCAATCAATATATATTATGAGGATAAATAGATTTTTTGCAGTGCCTGCAGTAGTGCTGGCTGCTCAGTTTTCCTGGGCTCAGGTGAAGGTTGACCCAAAAGAAAAGCTCAACCCTATCGTAAAAAGTTTTGTAGATGAAGTAAATAATAATTCCCAACTGGAAAACCTAGCATATGAGCTGTTGGACGGTATCGGACCGCGTCTTGTAGGAACTCCCGAAATGCTTGCCGCTAATGAATGGAGCGCAGGTAAACTTCGTTCATGGGGAGTAGATGCCAATCTTCAGCAGTTTGGAACCTGGAAAGGATGGCAGAGAGGGACTACTCATGTGGATATGACGTTTCCGCGTGTAAAATCTCTGGCAGCTACACAGCTTGCATGGAGTCCTGCTACTAAAAAAGCAATTGAGGCAGAAGTAGTAATTCTTCCAAAAGTATCTTCCAAAGCAGAGTTTGATCAATGGCTTCCTTCTGCAAAAGGGAAAATAGTGCTGATGGCACAGTACCAGAAAATCGGACGTTCTGATGAGCAGATCAAAGAATTTGCTACTCCTGAGCTGTATGAGAAGCTTAAAGCAGAAAAAGAGCAGGCTGCTAAAGATTTCACTGCTTATGTGAAGAATATCGGATATGATAACAACAGTCTTCCAGAGGCTCTGGAAAAAGCAGGAGCGGCTGGAATTGCCATTTCCAACTGGACCGGAATTATGGGAGCTAACAGAATTTTCGGAGCAAAAACAACCAAAATTCCCATGATTGATATTGATGTGGAAGATTATGGAATGCTTTACAGAATGGCAGAAAAAGGAACGCTTCCTAAAATAAGAATTGATGCCCAGTCTAAAATACTTCCTGAAGCCAAAAGTTTCAATACTATTGGCATGATCAAAGGAAAGGAAAAACCGGATGAATATGTGATTCTTTCAGCTCACCTTGATTCATGGGACGGAGCTCAGGGCGCTACGGATAACGGAACGGGGACAATCACAATGCTGGAAACCATGCGAATCCTGAAAAAATATTATCCTAATAACAAAAGAACTATCGTTATAGGACTTTGGGGAAGTGAAGAGCAGGGATTAAACGGTTCCAGAGGTTTTGTGATGGATAATCCTGAGATTATAAAAGGAGTGCAGGCTGCTTTTAATCAGGATAACGGAACTGGCCGTGTTGTGAATATCAGTGGTCAGGGGTTTGTAAAAGCTTATGATTATATCGGAAAATGGCTTGACGGTGTTCCAAAAGCTGTAAAAAGCCACATTAAAACTGATTTCCCTGGAATGCCTGGCGGTGGCGGTTCTGATCATGCTTCATTTGTGGCAGCCGGAGTACCAGGATTTTCTTTAGGTTCTCTGAACTGGGGGTATTTTGGATATACATGGCACACGACAAAAGATACCTATGACAAAATTGTTTTTGATGAGGTGAAAAACAATGTGATCTTAACGGCAGCATTAGCTTATATGGCTTCTGAAGACCCGGAATTCACGAACAGAGAAAAGAGAGCAATGCCTCAGGATGAGAAAGGGGAAACGGTAAAATGGCCGGAAGTAAAAGAGCCTAGAAGAAGTTCTAAGGATTATAAGTAAAAGTTTTCTATTATATAAAGAGTAAAAAGGCTGTCTCAATGGACAGCCTTTTTATTTTCCTGTGCTAATAGTTCTTTGATTTCTATTAATTTACTTTCTTTCACGATATAAGTTTTGCAGATCTTATTATTTAGATGCATACTGAAATTCATCTTTGTACCAGTTTGTGTTCCCATTGCAACTGTTTTTGAGGTATACTCTGTAAAAATTGGACAGAAGTTAGTCAGAACTAAAATATTTCTTTGCAATGATTTGATAAAACTTGGTTGATTTCCATTGTCATCGAGGATTTTAAGCTTAAAAATTTTCTTACCTAAGGTAGTTCCGAAATACCACTCACAAAAGGTTCCGGAAATAATCACACAGGGAATAGAAAATATAATACCAAGAATAGCAGGTAAATGGAATATGAAGATGAATACCATGAAAAACGGAATCATATCAATCACCTTGGCAAAAAGACGTTCTGTTTCATTTCCTTTATGAGTAGGATTATAAGGGAGCTCATATTCAAATTCTTTATAGATTCTGTTTCCCCATTCATCAAAGGATCGGGTAGGTCTGTGAATTATCTTCTTTATTTTAAGTGTTGATATTTTCAATTGTGTTCTTGTAGTTTTAGTTTTTTCCATCATTCAAAAATAAAATAGAAGCTTGATAAAACACGTCAAGTTCTGTCGCAGTGGTCGGTTATATTTGTACAGTAAAGTTAATGAAAGAATATTTTACTATTTAATTTAAACCAAAAAACAAAAAATTATGATTTACGCAAATGCTTTTTTCACATCCAGTAATAGCTATCCTAACGAAGATGTTGTGCAGTTGATAGACAATTATACTCACGAGGCTGTTGTTTATAAAAAAATTGGTGCTGCTGTTGAAGATGGAGTTATTTACAGAAAAAAGGATAATGATTTTTATGAAAGACAATGGTTAGGATATATCAATGTATTGTGGTGGAATATTAAAGAAGCAGGCATCACAGCATCAATGGTTACGGAACGTATTAACAAAGCTCTTGCCTTGGGATATAATACTTTTTTTGATGAAGTGTCAATTGAAATTAATGGAACGCTTTACCTTCAGAATAATCAAAAAGTTCTGTCCAATAAATGTACTATAAAACAAAATGCAGCCAAAGCAGAAATTTTTAACTGTGAACAAAAGGAAAATATTTCTATTACAGGATTTACTTTTGAGGGAGAAGGGATTGATTATGTTGTGAATGCCAGTTCCAGAAATGTAGGAATTCTTTGTTATGGTGCAAAAAATCTTATTATTGAGAAAAATGTGTTTAAAAATTTTACTTACTCTCCAGTTTCAGGATTAGGTGAAATGGAACACCTGATTTTCAGATTCAATAAGGTTAAAAATTCATTTGACTACAGCTGGGCAACGCAGGAATCCGGTTATAGAAAGGATAATATGGGTATTGTTGTAGGGGGTAAAAATATTACCATTTTTAAAAATTATTTTGAAAATTCATCACAGGGAATTTATATCACTGAAAATTCTAATTTCATTAGTATTTCAGATAATGATATTGCAAATACTATTCTGGAGCATGGAATGTATCTTGATTCAGGGATTTCAAATCTTACAGTAATCGGAAACAGAGTACGGAATACCCTTAAAATAGGTATTAAACTTCAAAACAGTGATCATGCAAACTATGTAAGCAATAATGTTGTGATCTCTAATAATATTGTTGAAAATACAGGCGCAGGCGGAGATGGTATTTTGATCAATAATACAAGCCCGGGGATTCCTTTGCTTTATGCAAAAAATGTAGTTGTTTCTGGAAATGTGGTCAGAAATGCAGGTCAGCACGGAATTAATATAAGATTTGTAGACCTGGGTGTTATTTCCAATAATGTGGTGAATGACATAGCCTTTGCCGGAATCTATATATCGCATACGAAAGGAGTGGAAGTATATCATAATAACATTAAAACAACACAGGAAAACGGAATTATAATTGAAGCGTATAATTATCTGTTGTCTGCCAACTTTAATACTGTTGAAAATCCAGGAATGAGAAATTCTGGTTTGGAGGATTTATTAACGGGGATTACTCTACGTGGGACGAAAAACAAAGAGATCTCGTTAAGAAACAATAAGTTGATAGGAAACGGAATCGATATGAAATATGGTATTTTTGTAGAATTCATAGATGTTTCAGAAAAAAATCCTGAACAGCAGACTTTTCAGGAAACATATGAAATTGTAGGGAATACAGTATTAAAGGCCATTACTCCATACAGATTTTTAAACACTACTGTAAAATTGAGACTTCTTAATAATAATTACAAAAATTTATTGACAGTTCCTGTACAGGAATCATAATTTTAAAATCTAATTATTTTAGACGAAAAAGAATTCGTCTCACAAAATGTATTGTGAGACGGATTTCTATTTTTAGTCAAATATTATTTTTCCAGCGTCTAACTTTCACGTTGCTAAAAACATCATCCATGATAATTATCCCTTTATCTAAATAAACTTTTTAAGTTCATGAAATTTTGAAACCGAAGGTTTATGCTCTGCATTATTCAATTTTCCAAATCCGTATTTACAGAAAATAAACGGTAATCCCGTAGAACCTGCTGAATTATAATCAGTTTGAGTGTCACCAATATAAACAGAATCTTCGATGGATAGCTGATTTCTTTCCATGAGGAGCTGTATATTTTCAGATTTTGGTTTTTGAGTTCGTCCATGAGATTCAAAATCAACAAACAGATCATTGAACTGATAATAGTCTAAAAATGATTCTATATAACCGTCCTGGCAATTGCTTACAATGAAAAGAGAGTGGGTGTTGGCAAGATTCTTTAAAGTTTCTTCTACACCCTCATATAAAATTCCACCCTGTATGTGCAGTATTTTATTTTCTTCGGCTACAATTTCAGAAAGAAGTTCCTGAGCCTGCAGGTCTGAAATCCCCGGAATAATATCTTTTATAATATCATGAGCCAATAATCCCATATATTGATTCATATCTTCAGGCTTAAGTTCTCTTTGGATTAACTGATGTCTGCCCAGTACTTCATTCCATATTTTAATGATGGTCGCTCTGGAATCCCATAATGTTCCGTCAAGATCGAAAATTAAATTCTTTGTGTTCAAAATAAATATTTTATGGTTTATATTTAATCTATAATTAAAAAATTACAAAATCATACTCAGCTGTACTCTTTTTCGTGCTTCATCTACTTCCGTTACCTTTACACGAACATGCTGGTGAAGCTTTACCACTTCATTTACATCTGATACAAACCCATCTTTCAGCTGAGAAATATGAACCAATCCGCTTTCTTTGATTCCAAGATCCACAAAACATCCAAACGCAGTAATATTATTGACAATTCCCGGAAGAATCATGCCTGCTTTTAAGTCTTTAATGCTTTTAACGGTAGGATCAAATTCAAATACTTTGGCAGCCTTTCTCGGATCCAGTCCCGGTTTTTCCAGCTCTTTTAAAATATCTTTGATTCCTAAGATCCCGATCTCATCTGTGATATAACTTTCCGGTTTTACCAGAGCTATTTTCTCTTTATTGGCGATCAACTCATTGGTTTTAATGCCTAAATCTTTGGCTATTTTTTCTACAATTCCATAAGCTTCCGGATGTACAGCGGAATTATCCAGTGGGTTTTTACCATTCGCAATTCTTACAAATGCGGCTGCCTGTTGGAATGCTTTTTCTCCAAGTCTTGGCACTTTTTTAAGCTGTTTTCTATCTTCAAATGCTCCGTTTTCAGCACGGTAATTCACAATGTTTTCCGCCATTTTTTCGCCGATTCCGGAAACATAGCTTAGAAGCGATTTACTGGCTGTATTTAAATTAATTCCCACAGAATTTACGCATTTCATCACCGTAGAATCCAGTTCATTTTTCAGTTGGGTCTGATCTACATCGTGTTGGTATTGGCCAACTCCAATAGATTTGGCATCAATCTTTACCAATTCTGCTAACGGATCAGAGAGTCTTCTTCCGATAGAAACTGCTCCACGCACCGTTACATCATACGTTGGGAACTCTTCTCTCGCAATTTTACTGGCAGAATACACTGAAGCTCCGGCTTCCGAAACTACAAAAACCTGCAGCGGCTTATCGAAAGCAATCTTTTTGATGAAAAATTCTGTTTCACGGCTTGCTGTTCCGTTCCCAATAGAGATGGCTTCAATATTATAAGCATTTACCATAGAACGGATCTTTTTCATAGCCATTCCGCTTTCATTCTGCGGAGCATGAGGGTAAAGAGTTTCATTGTGTAATAAGTCTCCTTTTTCATCCAGACATACCACTTTGCACCCGCTTCTGTATCCCGGATCTATTGCTAGGATTCTTTTCTCTCCCAAAGGAGGAGCAAGCAAAAGCTGGCTTAAATTTTCAGAGAATATTTCAATCGCTTTTTTGTCTGCTTTTTCTTTGGCTTCCTGTAGCGCTTCATTGGAGATGGCAGGTTCAAGAAGCCTTTTATAACTGTCTTTTATGGCCAGCGCAATTTGGTCTGAGCTTTCATTATTAGATTTGATAATGGCTTTTTCAATAAAATCAATGGCTTCTTCCTTATCTATTCCTACATTTGTTTTTACAAAGCCTTCCGCTTCTGCTCGTAACATAGCCAAAAGCCTGTGAGAAGGAGTTCTGCTAAGGCTTTCTTCCCATTCAAAATATTGGGAGAATTTTTGGGCATCTTCCTCATCTTTTTTAGCTTTTACAACCTTGGAGGTAATAACTGCCTTACGCTGAAACAGTCTGCGGAGATTCTTGCGGACATACATATTTTCATTGATCCATTCTGCCATGATGTCTCTTGCACCCTGTAATGCTTCCTCTTCAGATGAAACGTCATCGTTCAGATACTTTGAAGCCAGAAACAGGATGTCATTATTTTTCTGACTCATAATGATCCTTGCTAAAGGTTCCAATCCTTTTTCCTTGGCGGTATCAGCTTTTGTTTTTTTACGTTTTTTGAAAGGCAGATATAGATCTTCCAGCTCCTGAATATCAAAGCTTTCTTCAATTCTCTGTTGAAGCTCAGGACTTAGAGCGTTTTGTTCTTCTATAGATTTTAAGATAGATTCTTTTCTCTTGACAATATCTTCGAACTGTTTGCTGATCTTTGAGATCTGTTCAATCTGTATTTCATCTAGATTTCCGGTTTTATCTTTTCGGTAACGGGAAATAAAAGGAATGGTGCAGTCTTCTGCTAATAATTGTAAAGTATTGTTGATGCTCTTCTCAGAAATATTGAGCTGCTTCTGTATAAATTCTATGGTCGTCATTGTTCTGTTTTCGGATAGCTAAAATAGGGTTTTGGGATGAAAAAATAGAAATACAACTATAAAAAAGCCTGATTACTACAAAATGTAATGAAACAGTAAAGAATCAGAATTACCCGATCAGTTATGATTCACAATATAGAACAGAGGTGTCAACTAAAAATAATATAAATATTGTATTTCTTGATGTATGATAAGGTACCTCCGAATAGGTTTTTCTATTTTTGTACCCGAAAACAACAAAATTTCAACAAACTTTTTAAACAGTTCAATATGAAAAAAATTAGCGTAATTGCATTAGTAGGAGTAGGATTGCTTTTAGCATCATGTGATAAAGGAAAAACGGCAGATACTGCAGCTACCACTCAGGAACAAGCCGTAGCAGAGAGCAAAGGTGAAACACTGGCAGTAGATACAGTAGGTTCAGTAGTAAACTGGAAAGCTACCCACAAAGGAGGTATGGCTCCACGTTGGGGAACACTTACTATAAAGTCTGGAGACCTTAGTGTTGATGCTGGTCAGGTTTCAGCAGGAAACTTTGTTATTGATATGAACTCTATCAAAGTAGATCCGGCTTCAGTTACAGAAAAAGATAAAAAACCTGCAGAACTTGAAACTCACTTGAAAAGCGCTGACTTCTTTGATACAGCGAAAAACCCAACTTCAGATTTTAAAATTACAAGCGTTACAGATCTGAAAGAAGCACCAAAAGATGCTGTAGCAGGAGCTAATAAAACAGTAAGCGGAAACCTTACATTATCAGGAAAAACAATGAATGTTACTTTCCCTGCTAAAGTAGATGTAGCAGATAATTCAGCTGCTATTCAGGCTAAATTTACAGTAAACAGAGCAGATTGGGGACTTAAATTCGGGACTTCAGAAGCAGATCCGGCAGAATGGATGATCAGCAAAGATATCGAGATTGCTATCGATGTAAAAGCTAAAAAATAAGTTATTGAAATTGTAATAACTACTGGGCTGTCTTGATAAAGGCAGCCCTTTTTATTTTTATAAACTTTATTTGACCTGGTGACAAAATCAATTCAAAATCCTTAAATTCTGAATCCTTACACAATATTCACTTCCGAGATACAACGGATTACCATGTTTTTCAGACCAGAAACCATCCAGTATATCCTTACTTAGACAACGGTATACTGCAACTCCTTTATAGATTTTATGATCTTCACCCTCATAGTTGAAGTTGATCACTAAAATATGGTCTTTATAAAACCCTGTACCA
Organism: Chryseobacterium indologenes; assembly: GCF_018362995.1. Lineage (NCBI taxonomy): Bacteria > Pseudomonadati > Bacteroidota > Flavobacteriia > Flavobacteriales > Weeksellaceae > Chryseobacterium > Chryseobacterium indologenes. The sequence continues at coordinate 1,384,750 of NZ_CP074372.1, read as the reverse complement.
TGTTGCAGATGATCACCAATAACCCACTGAGCAATAATACGGTTATTTTCATCAATAGATAAGGTTAATATACCATGATAAGAAGCCTGGGATGATTCTTCCTGATTACTTCCTTCAATAGCATAGCTTCCTTCAAGATCATGTACTGTCATTGATTTGTTATTTTAACAGAGGGCAAAATTAAATAATTCTGACTGCAGTACAAATCTCGTTTTGTATTGAATTTAAATTTCCGTTTCTTCTTATATATAAATTAAACTTTATTTTTGCTTTAAATTAATTTTAAAATGATTCCTTTTCTATTGATCGCTAATCTGATTACATTTGGTGTCTTTGGTTTTGATAAATGGCAAGCCAGAAAACAGCAATGGAGAATTTCAGAAAATACGCTTTTAGGAATTTCTCTTATAGGCGTTGTAGGAGCTGCTTCCGGAATGATTATCTTCAATCATAAAGTTTCCAAAAAATCATTTCTTGTGAAATTTTTTATTGTGGTTTTAATTGATCTGGTACTTTTTTACCGATTGATAAGATATTGATATAAAGAAAGTTGATTTGTTTTTTTTATGTTAAATTTGCTAATGACAAATAAATAATCATTAGGAGGAATCTGAATTTGATAAGAACCACTTGTAATAGATTCATGTGTGGAAATGGTACGCATATAGATAATTTAAACAGAGTTTTTTAACACTCTTTTTTTATTGTCTTGTAAATAAGTATTTTAAACATAATATTAAATATTTGCATAAGTAAATATTTTTTCATTAAAAATCACTACTTTTGCACCCGTAAAAATCTTTTATGCAAAACATTAGAAATATTGCGATTATCGCACACGTTGACCACGGAAAGACGACTTTGGTTGACAAGATCATTCACGCTACCAACATTTTCAGAGAAAATCAGGAGAGTGGGGAGTTAATTATGGATAACAACGATCTTGAAAGAGAAAGAGGGATCACTATCTTATCCAAGAATATTTCTGTTACTTATAAAGACACAAAAATTAACGTAATTGATACTCCTGGTCACGCCGATTTTGGTGGAGAAGTAGAAAGAGTATTGAAAATGGCTGATGGAGTTATTTTGTTGGTAGATGCGTTCGAAGGACCAATGCCACAAACAAGATTCGTACTACAGAAAGCATTGGAATTAGGATTGAGACCATTAGTGGTGATCAATAAAGTTGATAAGCCAAACTGCCGTCCTGACGAAGTTCATGATAAGGTATTTGACTTGTTCTTCAACCTTGAAGCTACAGAAGAGCAATTGGATTTCCCTACATTCTACGGATCTTCAAAACAAGGTTGGTTCAACACTTCATTAGAGCAGACTGAAGACATTTTACCACTATTAGATGGTATTTTACAATATGTTCCTGAACCGAAAGTAACAGAAGGAAATCTTCAAATGCAGATTACTTCTCTTGACTTCTCTTCTTTCTTAGGAAGAATTGCAATCGGAAAAGTGACAAGAGGTGAGATCAAAGAATCTCAGTGGATTGGCCTTGCTCAGGCAGAAGGTAAAATTGTAAAAGGAAAAGTAAAAGAACTTTACGTTTTCGAAGGATTAGGAAAGAAAAAAGTAACTGAAGTAAAAGCAGGGGATATCTGTGCTGTAGTAGGTTTTGATGCTTTCCAGATTGGTGATTCATTCGTTGATCTGGAAAACCCTGAACCATTGGAAAGAACTGCTATTGACGAGCCTACGCTGAACATGACGTTCTCTATCAACAATTCGCCTTTCTTCGGTAAAGATGGTAAATATGTTACTTCTAATCACCTGAAAGAAAGATTAACAAAAGAATTAGAAAAGAACTTGGCATTAAGAGTTCAGCAGACAGACGATGCTAACACATTCCTTGTTTTCGGTAGAGGTATTCTTCACTTATCAGTTTTGATCGAAACAATGAGAAGAGAAGGATATGAAATGACAATTGGTCAGCCACAGGTTATCTTCAAAGAAATTGATGGTGAAAAATGTGAGCCTTATGAATCTTTAGTTGTTGACGTTCCTGAAGAATTTGCTTCAAGAGTAATCGATTTGGCGACTCAGAGAAAAGGTGACCTTCACATCATGGAAACTAAAGGTGAAATGCAGCACATGGAGTTTGAAATTCCTTCAAGAGGTTTGATCGGACTACGTTCTCAGATGCTGACAGCTACTGCAGGGGAAGCTATTATGGCACACCGTTTTACAGAATATAAGCCTTTCAAAGGAAATATTCCTGGAAGAAACAATGGTGTTCTGATCAGCAAAACTACAGGTCCGGCTACAGAATATTCTATTGCTAAATTACAGGATAGAGGTAAGTTCTTCGTTGATCCGGGTGAGGAAATCTACACAGGAATGATCATCGGTGAGCAAAACAAGCCGGGAGATTTGGTAGTAAACATCGTAGAAGCAAAACAGTTGAACAACATGAGAGCTTCTGGAAAAGATAAAGATACTGGTGTTGCTCCGAAAATCTTATTCTCTCTTGAAGAATGTATGGAATATATCCAGGGAGATGAAGCTATTGAGGTAACTCCAAACTTCATCAGAATGAGAAAGAAAATCCTTTCAGAAGAAGAAAGAAAAAGAGTAGAAAGAGGAGCGAAAGCATAATCCGAAATTCTTAAAATATAATAAAGCCTCGATTTTCGGGGCTTTTTTTCTATGTCAACCCATTAAAATGCTTATTTTGGCATAATAATCTCTGAAAGTAAAAATAAATTTTAAAGTAGTTTTGTGACTATGAGAATGAATAAATTAAAACTTATCGTTTTATTGGGCGTTTTTGCATCTTACACTACCTCATGTTCCGTTCAGAACAATGTTGTAAAAACACCTTCAACGAAGAATCCGACAAAACCAACCAACAATACAACCCCGCCAAAAGTACCTGTTGTAACAACAAAACCTGCTACAGGAACTACAGTTTCAACTGAAGAAAATTTCAGGACGAATCTTCCGGAAATCAAAAGAGAGTTCCGTGGAGCATGGATCGCGAGTGTAGCCAATATCAACTGGCCTTCAAGAAATGATCTTACGGTAGAACAGCAGAAAGCAGAAGCAATCAGTATGCTTGATATGTTGAGAGATAACAATTTTAATGCTGCTATTTTTCAGATCAGACCTTCCGCAGATGCCCTCTATACAAGTAATATTGAACCCTGGTCTTACTTTCTGACCGGCGAAACAGGAAAGGCTCCTTTTCCGAACTATGATCCACTCCAGTTTTGGATAGAAGAAGCCCATAAAAGAGGCTTGGAACTGCATGTCTGGTTAAACCCTTACCGTGCACACCATACCAACGGCGGTGCCGTGAATAATCTATCAATGGCTAATAAACTGTCCGATATTGTTTTAAGATTAAAAAACGGAATGTACTGGTTTGATCCCGCCAATCCGAAAACACAAGGCCATGTATCCAATGTAGTAAAGGACATTGTGAAAAGATATGACATTGATGCCGTGCATTTTGATGATTATTTCTATCCTTACGCAACCTATAACAGAGGAGCCGATTTTCCAGATAATGCAACATGGAATGCTTATGTAAGCAGTGGTGGTACGCTATCCAGAGCAGACTGGAGAAGGGATAACGTTAACAAATTTGTAGAGCGTATTTATAAAGAGATCCATGCTGAAAAAAATAACGTAAGATTCGGAATCAGCCCATTCGGAATCTGGAAACCCGGATACCCTGCAGGAGTAGTAGGATCTTCACAATTTGACGAGCTATATGCAGATGCTAAATTATGGTTAAATAAAGGCTGGGTAGATTACTTTTCACCACAGCTTTACTGGCCAATTGATTCCAAAGGGCAAAGTTTTGAAGCGTTGTTAAGCTGGTGGCAATCTGAAAACACAATGAACCGTCACTTATGGCCGGGATTGAACACTGTTGAGGTTAAAGTATCAGACCGTCCAACAGAAATTAAAAACCAGATTGCAATCTCCAGAAATATCCTGAAAAATGATGCCGGAGAAATTCACTGGAGCATTGCCGGACTTACTAAAAATCCGAATATGCTGCCTGCTTTGAAAAACGGACCGTACAGTGAAAAAGCATTAGTACCAAAATCTCCATGGATAAAAGCTGTTCCATTGCAGACTCCTACATTGTTTATTGCAGACAACGGAAGTTTCGTACAGACCAGCTGGAGTACAAAAAATGCTGCTGATGTCTTCCAATGGGTTCTTTTTACTCAATATAATGGAATATGGCAAACCGAAATTTTAACACTGGATACCCTTTCAAAAGACCTTCCTAGATTTAAAGACGGTAAAAAGCTGAGCGCAGTTGCCATAAAAGCTATTGACAGATTAGGAAATGAAAGTGACTATATCGCCAGAAAAATTAAATAGATTTTTTTATAAAAAGCAAAAAGGCTAATTTGCAAACTTCCATCTAGTATTAGTCATTGCAAAAGGTGAAGCAATCTCAATTATAAGTTTAAAACCCAGCTCTCCAATAGAGTTGGGTTTTTATTTTAGAATAACTATAAATTATCACATTAAAATAGTGATTTTCAATTAAATAAAAAACGCAAATAAATGATTATGTTTAAAACATAAATTGCATCGGAATCATTTTTGCATGATTCATCCCATAATCACCAAAATATAATATTATGAATACTAACAGACTTTCCACTAACATGGAAAAAGCACTTAGTGACCAGATGAATAAGGAGATTCATGCATCTCATGTTTTTTTATCTTATGGAATTTGGGCCGATGATAAAGGCTATCAGGGAATTGCCAACTTTCTTTACCGTCATGCTCAGGAAGAGCGAAATCATTCAATCAAATTCATGGAATACATTTTAAACAGAGGCGGAAAGCCAAAAGTAGATGCTATTCCAGCTCCTCCGGCAGATCCGGACAGCCTTACAGCCTGTTTTGATGGCGTTTTTAAACATGAAGTTGAAAATACAACTGCTATTTACAGAATTGTAGATCTTTCCATGGAAGAAAAAGACTGGGCAACATGGAATTTTATGCAGTGGTTTGTACAGGAACAGATTGAAGAAGAAACATTAGCTCAAAACTTAATTGATAAATTAAAAATCGCTGGTGGTGACAGAGCTACTGATGAGTCTTTATTTACTTTAGATAAAACTTTACAGGAAGCACCGAATGATGTTCCGCTGGCTCAGAATGCTACGGGGGATAATCCATAAAACAGCCGGTGAATCTAAACCTTTAGAAAATCTGTCAGAATATTGGCAGATTTTTTTTGTAGACCAACTTTATCTATTTTTGAATAAACTAATAAATATGAGTGATAAATTTGATTTAATTTTTCCTAATGCTAATGCTTTCTATTCATATTATAATGAAAATGAAGACGAGTTAGTAAAGCTATATGATCTTTCTTTAATTAATATATTTACTGGTGCTAATAACAGTGGTAAAAGTAGACTTATAAGAACTTTTCTAGATTCTAATACTATTCTTTATGAATATAAATCTTTATTAAAAGAATATCTTAAAGAATTTAATGAATTAATTACTACTAAAAAATTTGGTGGTGTTAATAGTCATAATAATGTACTTTTTAATTCATATCAAAATGACCGAGGTGAAGTAGTGTTTAAAATCTTAAGTTACTCTGATTTACAGATTGATATGTTAAGTGTGGTTGATTTTAACTTAAATATTTTTAAGCTTTTAACAGAAAACTCTCATAGACTTTCTCTTAATTATTTTGGAAGTAATGGCTTTATCCAATTGCAAGGAGAGGATAAAGAAAGAATTAGTTTTTTGTTAATGCAAATAAAAAAAATGCTACATCAGGATTTTTTTGAAGAAAAGAAAAAAATATTTATTCCAACACTTAGAACGGCTCATTCTATTTTTCAAAAGAAAACCGACAAAAGCTTTTCAAAAATCTCAACTGATATTTTAAAAGAAACAATTGTAAAAAGTTATAATTTAAATGATGAAAAGATCGAAATTTTTACTGGAATGGATTTGTATTATCAGATTGTGAATGTAAGAAATGATATAAAAGATAAAAGAGAGGGATTTGAAAAATTTGAAGAATTTTTATCTCAAAATTTCTTCCAGAGTAAACGTGTTGAAATTGTTGCGAAATTTAATATTTATGATAAACACAATGGGAAAGATGATTCTGAAATAATAAATGTTTTTATTGAAGAGGAAAGTAAAGATTTGCATGAATTGGGTGATGGCATTCAAGCCTTATTTATTTTAATGTACAAGATTTACACTTGTGATAATAAAAGTGTTATTTTTATTGATGAACCTGAGATTAACTTGCATCCTGGAATGCAAAGGCTATTTTTAGAACAGATTACAAATAATAAATTTCTAAAAGAAAAGGAGATAACGTATTTCATTTCTACACATTCAAACCATTTCTTAGATTTGACAATTGAAAAAGATGATATTTCTATTTTTCTATTTAATAAAGTAAACAAAGATAAATTTATTGTAAAGAATGTTAATCATGGAGATAATTCTGCCTTACAATACCTTGGAGTAACTAATTCTTCTGTATTTCTAGCCAATTGTTCTATATGGGTTGAGGGAATTTCTGACAGAAACTATTTAAAAGCATTTTTAAAAGCATATTGTAAAGCTAATTCAAATAAAATATACCCTAAGGAAGATATTGAGTTTGCATTCATTGAATATGCTGGCAGTAATATTGATCATTATAATTTTAATGAAATAGAATTAAAAGAAAAAATAAATGCTTTTTCAATTAATAATAAAATATTCTTAATCTCTGATTATGATGGGCCATATAAAAATGAAAAACATGCTATTTACGAAGAAATAAAAAAAGAAAATAATAATTTTAAATATCAGACAACTAAGGACTATAGAGAAATAGAGAACTTATTACCATTTAGCGTTTGGGATAAAGTTTTAATTAACTTTTGTGATAAGAGAAAAGTGAAAACAGAAGAAGATTTTGAAAGAGTGCAGGCAGAAATTTCAATATCTCTAAAAAGAAAAAAAATGGAAGCTTATAAAACAGCGTATATTGGAAAATTATTAAACAATATTAAAGCAAACGTGCCTGAATTGAATAAAATTTGGGATAAAACAGAAGGAACTTTAATGAATAAATCTGAAGTAAGCTTTAAAGTTTTAGAATTAACTGAACAAGGATTAATAACTTGGGATGATTTTAGGACAAATCCTAAACTAGTTTCTATAGTACAGAATCTATATGATTTTATTCAAAAATCTAATTATAGGTAAATCATTTTTTATTACGATTAAACTTCACTATCTTTGCACACTCGTAATTCAAGGTTCAGAGTTCAATGTTTAAAGTTGGAGAAACCTTGGGTTACCCCTAAACCTTAAACTTTGAATTTTACAATATGAAATGTGGAATCGTAGGCCTGCCGAATGTAGGTAAATCAACTCTTTTTAACTGTTTGAGTAATGCAAAAGCTCAATCAGCAAACTATCCTTTCTGTACTATTGAACCGAACCTTGGAACGGTTTCTGTACCGGATCAGAGATTGTTTGAACTGGAGAAAATCGTAAAACCTGAGAGAGTTTTACCAGCGGTAGTTGAGATTGTTGATATTGCAGGTCTTGTAAAAGGAGCCAGCAAAGGAGAAGGATTGGGGAACCAGTTCTTGGCTAATATCCGTGAATGTGAAGCAATTATTCACGTTTTAAGATGCTTTGATAATGGAAATATCGTTCACGTAGAAGGTTCAGTAGATCCTTTAAGAGATAAAGAAATTATTGATATCGAGCTGCAATTGAAAGACCTTGAAACAGTAGGGAAAGCAGTTGAAAAAGCTAAAAAATTCATCAAGTCAGGGAAGAAAGAAGATATTCTTACTTACGAAACCCTTCAGAACTTACAGAAATTCCTTGAGGATGGTAAAAATGCAAGAGAATTTGCTGTAGATGATTTTACAAAATCAATTATTGGGGAAGTTCAGTTGCTGACCAATAAGCCTGTACTTTACGTTTGCAACGTAGATGAAAACTCTATCAAAAACGGAAATGACTGGATTGGTAAGATTGAAGAGATGGCTAAGAATGAAGGTGCAGAAGTAGTTGTATTAGCCGCACAGATAGAAGCTGATATCAATGAGCTTGAAACTTTTGAAGAGAGAGAAATTTTCCTTGATGAGTTAGGACTTACAGAACCTGGAGTTAATCGTTTGATCAGAAAAGCTTATGACCTGTTGAAACTTCAGACATATTTTACAGCTGGAGTGAAAGAAGTAAGAGCGTGGACTATCGGGCAGGGATGGACGGCTCCACAGGCTGCAGGAGTAATCCACACTGACTTTGAGAAAGGATTTATCCGTGCAGAAGTAATCAAATATAATGATTATATCCATTATGGTTCTGAAGTAAAGATCAAAGAAGCCGGAAAACTGTCTGTAGAAGGTAAAGAATACATAGTACAGGATGGTGACATCATGCACTTCAGATTCAATGTATAAGAAAATATTAAAGTTCGTTTATAATAAAAAACGCTTCCATGTATTTGGAAGCGTTTTTGCTAAACTTTCATGATGAGAATTCTATATTTTGAAGTTCTTTTTTTTCCTGTTCAAAATCTTTATAAGTGGTTAAAAAATGGTTATTCTGCATATTATGAATTTATTTTAAAATAAAAATCGCTTCCTTGTAGGGAAGCGATTCGTTATTATAATATTGTCTTTTATAAGTATTACAATTCAATACCTGGTTGGCATTGAATTTCTGCACAGGCAAAAGAAAACTTCTTACAAGTAAGGTCTGGAAGAAGACACATTTCTTTTCCTCCGGTAACTACTCTTAATTGTTTTTTGTTCAATTTTTTTCCGTTAGTTAAGTTTTGATTTTTCATAGTTTTGATTTTTAGTAGGTTAGTTTAACGAATGTAAGAAAAATAAATGAATTATATCACGATATATGGAAAAAACATGGTTTAATTTGAAATTTTTAATAGGTAGAACTTCGTATATTTGAATTTTACAAATCATCTGTCATGGAAAAAGTAGCACATACCTCACTCGAAGATTTTTACAGAGAGATGGCCGCCAAATTAGGCAAAGATCTCGAAAGTATTTTTCCCAAAGGACTTCATAAAGATATCGGGCACTTTAATGTTTTCGATATTGCTCAGACGCTCGAAAGGGCAAAGGCTACTTCCGAAATGCCCTATAACAGAAGGAAATACTATAAAATAAGTTTTATAAGAGGACGAAACAGGGCAGAATATGCTGACAAAGTAATCTCAATAAAACAGAACGCTTTATTATTTGCTACCCCAAAAGTTCCCTATCATTGGGTCCCTGAAGATCCTGATCAGTCGGGGAGTTTCTGTGTATTTACAGAAGACTTTTTCATTAAAGATAAATCCTATTATAACCTTGAAGATCTTCCTATTTTTCAACCTGGCGGGGTACCTGTATTCGAAATTGACGATGAACTTGCAGAAGAGATAGAAAGCCTTTTTAAAAAAATAAAAAAAGAGATAGATTCAGATTATGTTTTTAAATATGATCTGATCAGAAACTATGTTCTGGAATTGATTCATTATGGGCAGAAACTACAGCCGGCTACCAAAATATCCGCATCAAATGATGCTTCTATGAGAGTGGTTTCTCTGTTTATAGAACTGTTGGAAAGACAGTTTCCCATTGAATCCTGGGACCAGAGACTGCAGTTGAAAACCGCGAAAGATTATGCTGACAGATTGGCGGTTCATGTCAATTATTTAAACAAAAGATTAAAAGAAAGCACTGGAAAAACGACTACGGAATTTATTTCTGACCGAATCACCCAGGAAGCAAAAATACTCTTAAAGCAGACCAGATGGAACGTTTCAGAAATATCCTATGCCTTAGGTTTCGAAGAAATTGCCCATTTTTCTAATTTCTTTAAAAGGAAAACTTCCTTTACCCCATTAGAATTTCGTTCCTGATTTGAATTTTGCAAATTTCAGATTGATTCAAGCAAATGCTTCAGCCGGGAAATGTCTCAACTTTGTACCATCAAAATAATCAAAATAAAATGAACACAAAAACAAATATCGCACTGGTAACCGGAGGAAGCCGTGGATTGGGAAAGAACTCAGCACTAAAGATTGCTCAAAAAGGATTAGACGTTATTATTACTTACAGAAGCAACAAGGAAGAGGCTGAAGCTGTTGTGAATGAAATAAAAGCAATGGGACGAAATGCCGCTGCTTTCCAGCTGGATACAAAAGACATTAAAAGTTTTGACGCTTTTGTAAAAGACGTTACAGAACACTTGCAGGAAAATACAGGAAGTGCTCATATTGATTACCTGATCAATAATGCAGGAACAGCTTTATATTCACCGATTACGGAAGTTACAGAAGAGCAATTGGATGATGTGGTAGACATCCATTTCAAAGGAGTATTTTTCCTGACTCAAAAATTTTTGCCATTCATGAATGATGGGGGAGGAATTATCAATATATCTTCAGGATTGGCAAGATTTGCAACACCGGGATCTTCTGTTTATGGATCTATAAAAGCTGGAGTAGAAATGCTTACAAAATATATGGCCAAAGAATTAGGATCAAGAAAAATCAAAGCTAATGTTGTGGCTCCGGGAGCTATTGAAACAGACTTTGGGGGAGGAAGAGTAAGAGATAATGAAGAGATCAATGCTGCAGTAGCGGGTGCTACAGCCTTAGGAAGAGTAGGACTTCCCGATGATATCGGTGGTGTGGTAGCATTCTTGTGTACAGAAGATGCAGGATGGATCAACGGACAAAGAATTGAAGTTTCAGGAGGAATGTTTTTATAATATCTGATAGATCATCATTATAATACCACGGGCGGCTCATCTTGAGCCGCCCGTGGTATTATTTTATCATTTCTTTGAAGCTGAATTACTCAACAGCTTCAAGAGGTTCCGGCAGCTGGCATTTGAGCTCACTGCATCCAGGGCCGATGTATACGCAATACCCTGAAGAATTGGTGCATCTTACATTACCGAATCCTCCATTGATTGTACTTAATTCTTTTTTGTTTAATTTTTTACCTTGTGAGATGATTCCTTTTTTCATGATTTTAATTATTTAATGGATTAGTTATTTCATAAATATATGAAAATCAATGATTATAAGTCACCTTTTAAAGAAAAATATAAACTCATCGTCCAAAAATGACCTCTGAAATATCTATGTCATTTTAGAACAATACAATTCATCGGAGATAAAATCTTTGCGCCTTAAAACGTTTGCTTATAAAATTTCTTCGCGTCTTAGGGTTTTCCAATACAAAATTCATTAATTTTAATGAGATTGCTTCGCTTTGCTCGCAATGACAGTTGGAGTAAAGGTCTTGTCTCTAAGATCTCACAAAAGCACAAAAAATTATGATGATACTCTTGATAAATTCTCAATAGCTTTCTCCAATGTTTCCTGTTTTTTTGCAAAACATAACCTGATGACATTCTCATTCAGTTTATTTTTATAGAACGAAGAAAAAGGAACACTCGCCACCTTGTGATTGATTGTCAGTTCAGATGCGAAATCGAAATCATTTTTATCCGAAATCTTATCATACTTTACTGCCTGAAAATAAGTTCCCTCACAATTCAGCAGCTCAAAAGATGTTCCTTCAAGACCTTTTCTCAGAAAATCTCTTTTTTCCTGAAAAAACTGATTCAGTTGGGTATAATGTTCATCATTTTTCATGTACTCTGCCAATGCAAGCTGAATAGGAGTGTTGACACAGAAAACATTGAACTGGTGTACTTTTCTGAACTCATCCGTTAAGATTTTGGGAGCTGCACAATATCCTACTTTCCAGCCGGTAACGTGAAAGAGTTTCCCGAAAGAAGCAACAAGAAGACTCCTTTCTTTCAATTCCGGATATTTACAAATGCTTAAATGCTGCTTTCCGTCAAAAACAATATTTTCATACACTTCATCACTTAAAATAAGAATAGAAGTCCCTTTTACCAGTTGAATAAGCTCCTGTATATCATTTTCTGTCAGTATTTTTCCGGATGGGTTGTTGGGATTATTCAGGATAATCATTCTGGTTTTGTCACTGACAAGATTTTTTACAGCAGTCCAGTCGATGTTATAATCAGGAGCTTTCATTTCAAAACGTTTTACAATCCCTCCGAAAAGTTCTACAGTAGGTTCATAACAGTCATAGGCCGGTTCAAAAATAATCACTTCATCCTCCTTTTTGATAAAAGAAGCAATGGCAGTGAAAATCGCCTGAGTTCCCCCTGCAGTAATTGTTATTTCCGAATCGGGATGATAGGTTGCCTGATGGCTGTTCTCAATTTTTCTGGCAATTTCTTCCTTCAGACCAACCATTCCACCTAATGGAGCATATTGGTTAAAGCCTTTTTTAATAAAATGATCTACATGATTCAATAGCTCCAGGTCAGGCATGAAATCCGGAAATCCCTGAGAAAGATTGATCGCTTCATTTTCGTTGGCAAGTTGAGTCATCTGACTGAAAATAGTAGTTCCTACATTGGAAAGTTTTGATAAAGGAAGTTGTATCATAAAAACAGTTTTGTTGATCGAATTTAATGAAATATTTAAAACAGACTTCACTTATAAAAATAAAAATTAAATAGAGCTAGGTTGAAGGCTGATGTTGAGGAAGTTAATGGTTTGAATGATGAATTTAATGAGGAAATATGATTTTAAACATATGTTTGATTTTTTTTCTTTTAAATCTATAGAAAGATACCTACATTTGTTAGACACACAACTATTAAAAACCAATAACAATGAAGATTAAGAAGACGGAGTTTCCGGAAAAATCAGTTTTATCCCAGGGAAAAAAAGATTTTGATTATGTTGATAGTTTTGAAGGAGAATTGAAACATGGCAGCCGGAATATTGATATTACAGAAATCGGAAATGTATTCTTTACAAGTGGACCGAAATGGGGAAAGAAAATGTTTGCTTTCAGAAATAAAATAGTAGGATTATTTGGACTGAAAACAGGATCTGAAACAGAAAAGCAGCAGTTGGAACAGGATTTTAAATGTGAAGTGGGAGAGCGCATGGGTATTTTTACAGTGTTTGATAAAACGGATAATGAAATTGTTATCGGGGAAAATGATAAGCATCTGGATTTCAGAGTTTCCCTTTTATTTGATGAAAATAAAAATCATTTTGATGAAAAATCTCTTACCATATCCACTACGGTAAAGTTCCATAATTGGCTGGGTGTATTATATTTTCTTCCTGTTCGTCCTTTTCATAAGTTAATTGTGCCTGCTATGCTGAAAAATATGATCGGGCAGCTGGAAAATAAAAAATAAAATATCCATCTACGAATGCAAAAGTAAAAGTTCTATAGTTTTAAATATATTAATGAAAATTTTCAGAGTTATAATGAATTTTGTTTGCTTTTGTCTATCAACAAATTTAAAAGGCTTAAAAATCAATGACTATTCTTCTCATTGAACAATAAAAGTTAGGAAAAAATGACTTTTAAAATTCGGATAATTTTATACAATTTCGTATTTTTGTATGTTTGCTGAAATCATATATGTCACAAGAAATAAATCCAACCTATTCAGAAGATAATATCAGAACCCTCGATTGGCAGGAACACATCCGTCTGCGCCCCGGCATGTACATCGGGAAGCTTGGAGATGGGTCTTCCGCCGATGATGGTATTTATATTCTGCTTAAAGAAATCCTGGATAACTCTATTGATGAGTTCAGGATGAAATCAGGGAAAAGAATCGAAATAAAAGTAGATGACGGTAAAGTTACAATTCGTGACTTTGGACGTGGAATCCCATTGGGAAAAGTAGTAGATGCTGTTTCCAAAATGAACACCGGAGGTAAATACGACAGTAAGGCGTTTAAAAAATCTGTAGGGTTAAATGGGGTAGGTACCAAAGCGGTAAATGCACTCTCTGAGTATTTCAGAGTACGTTCTTTCCGCGACGGAAAAATGAAAGCTGCAGAATTCTCCCAGGGACTTATCAAAGAAAACTTTGAAGAAAAGGATACTTCAGACAGAAATGGTACTGAAATTTCTTTCATTCCTGATGGGGATATATTCCTGCATTTCAAATACAGAAAAGAGTATATCGAAAGAATGCTCCGCAATTATGCATACCTGAATCCGGGATTGAAAATTCTTTTCAACGGAGAAACCTATTTTTCTGAAAACGGTCTTAAAGATCTCCTTGAAGAAGAACTGGAAAGTGAGACACTTTATCCTATCGTTCATTTGAAAGATGATGATATTGAAGTGGCTATCACTCATACTGACAAATCTCAGATGGAAACCTATTTCTCATTCGTAAACGGACAGAATACCACACAGGGTGGAACTCACCTTAATGCATTCCGTGAAGCTTATGTGAAGACGATCCGTGAGTTTTTTAATAAGAATTTTGAAGCTTCTGATATCAGAAAGTCTATCATTGCCGCTATCTCAATCAATGTAGAAGAACCGGTTTTCGAATCCCAGACCAAAACAAAATTAGGATCTAATGATATGGGGCCGAATGGTCCTACCGTAAGAACATTCATTATTGATTTCCTAAAAAGCAAACTGGACAACTTTTTACATAAGAACCCGGAAATTGCGGAGGCGGTCCAAAGAAAAATACTAATTTCCGAGAGAGAAAGAAAAGAACTTTCCGGAATTCAGAAACTGGCTAGGGAAAGAGCTAAAAAAGTATCTCTTCACAACAAAAAACTTCGTGACTGCAGACAGCATTATAACGATCAGAAAGCCGAAAGAAAAGGAGATACTCAGATCTTCATTACCGAGGGAGATTCTGCATCAGGATCTATCACAAAATCCAGAGATGTGGAAACGCAAGCTGTATTCTCACTGAAAGGTAAACCATTGAACTGCTATGGTCTTACCAAGAAAGTGGTATATGAAAATGAAGAATTTAACCTTCTGCAGGCTGCCTTAAATATTGAAGAAAGTCTGGAAGACCTGAGATACAACCAGGTGATTATTGCAACCGATGCCGATGTGGATGGAATGCACATTCGTTTGCTGATGATTACATTCTTCCTGCAATTCTTCCCTGATCTGATTAAAAACGGGCACCTTTATATTCTTCAGACTCCTTTATTCAGAGTAAGAAACAAGAAAGAAACAAGATACTGTTATTCTGAAGCTGAAAGAGTAAAAGCATTAAATGATCTGGGGAAAAATCCTGAAATCACACGATTTAAAGGATTAGGAGAAATTTCTCCGGATGAATTCAAGCACTTTATAGGTCAGGATATCAGATTGGAACCTGTAGTGTTAGGAAAAGACCAGACCATTGAACAGCTTCTGGAGTTTTATATGGGAAAAAATACTCCGGACAGACAGACTTTTATTCTGGAAAACCTGGTTGTGGAGGATGATACTGATATTGCTAAAAAAGAAATTCTGGATGAAGTAGAAAACTAAAAATTATATATTAAAAACTTTCCTTGACAACAATGCTGAGGCTTAAAAAAACACATTTTGAAGTAAGAAATTAGGAAACTTACAACAAAGAAATCAAATGAGACTAAGTAACCGTAATAAAGCATCAGTTTATAACTTTTTAAGCACCCTTCTTCTTATGATAATGGTACTTGGAGTAATTGCATTTATCGCTAATAAATATAGATTTAATGCGCTGGATGATGAAAGTTATTTACTGATTATTGTTCCTATTATAATGCTGATCATCTTTTATATTTGCGGACGGCAGATTTTTGAATATGACAGCGATGGAGAAGCTCTGAACTTTAAAAACAGGAATATTATTCCTTTTTTAGAGAAGCCTCTTCACGATGAATTTCCAAAATATAAGCTGATAAAATATGATGTAGTCAGTATTTTATTTATCAAAAGATTATACATCACTGTTTCAAGTAAGAATAACGGATCTACTATACTGAAGTATCACATTTCTTATTTGAACAGAAAAGAAGTAAACGATTTAAAACTCTCTCTGAACAAAGTAGTAAAAGCTAATAAAGAGAAAAAAGACAAAAAAACAGATGACGACAGAAGAATATTCGCATGAGGGTGAAAGTTTAAAGAAGGTTTCCGGTCTGTACAAAGACTGGTTTCTGGATTATGCTTCCTATGTAATTTTGGACAGAGCTATCCCTTCGGTGTATGATGGTTTGAAACCCGTTCAGCGAAGAATTATGCACTCTATGCGGGAACTGGAAGATGGCCGTTACAATAAAGTAGCGAACATCGTGGGAAATACCATGAAGTATCACCCACATGGAGATGCTTCCATTACAGATGCCATGGTGCAGATAGGGCAGAAGGAATTACTGATAGATACTCAGGGAAACTGGGGGAATATTTATACAGGAGACTCTGCAGCTGCTGCAAGGTATATTGAAGCAAGACTGACCCCTTTCGCATTGGAGGTAGTCTTTAATCCTAAAACGACAGAATGGACCAAATCCTACGACGGAAGAAATAATGAACCTGTCGACCTGCCGGTAAAATTTCCTTTGCTTCTTGCACAGGGAGTAGAAGGTATTGGGGTAGGACTTTCCACAAAAATACTTCCGCATAATTTCAATGAGCTTATCAATGCATCGGTAGCTTACCTGAAAGGAAAGAGATTTGAGCTGTATCCGGACTTTTTAACAGCCGGTTATCTGGATGTTTCAGAATACAATGACGGCCACAGAGGAGGAAAAGTAAGAGCCAGAGCCAAAATTACCCAAACGGATAAGCATACATTGGTGATTTCCGAACTTCCTTACTCGAAAACGACCACTGATCTTATTGATTCGATTTTAAAAGCCAATGAGAAAGGGAAGATCAAAATTAAAAAGATTGAGGACAATACTTCAGACAAAGTAGAAATCCTGATCCATATTCATAATGATGTTTCTCCGGATAAGACAATTGACGCTTTGTATGCATTCACAGACTGCCAGGTGACAATTTCTCCGAATGCCTGTGTGATTGTAGGTGACAAACCTATGTTCATGAATGTTTCCGATATTCTGAAAATGAATACAGATCATACGGTGTCATTATTGAAGAAAGAACTTGAAATTGAACTTCACGAACTTCAGGAAAGCTGGCATTTCTCTTCACTGGAAAGAATTTTTATTGAAAATAGAATCTACCACGATATCGAAGAGGTGAAAACCTGGGAAGATGTGCTAAAGACTATTGATGCAGGATTAAAACCACATACCAAACACCTTTTAAGAGCTGTCACAGAAGAAGATATTCTAAAACTGACCGAAATCCGAATCAAGAGAATTTCAAGATTCGATTTAGATAAATTTAAAGAAAATATTGCATCGCTGGAAGGCAAAATAGAACAGGTAAAACACCATCTGGCCAATCTGATCGCTTATGCCATCGATTATTACTTAAATATTCAGAAAAAGTACGGTAAAGACAAGCAGAGAAAGACAGAACTTAGAATTTTTGATACCATTGATGCTACAAAAGTTGCCGTGGCTAATGAAAAGTTCTATGCTAATTTTGAAGAAGGCTTTATCGGAACATCCCTGAAGAAAGACCAGTATCTCTTCGACTGTTCTGACATTGATGATATCATCATTTTCAGAAAAGACGGAAGCATGAAAGTGGTAAAAGTAGAGGCAAAAACGTTTGTTGGTAAAGATATCCTGCATGTTGCTATCTGGAAGAAAAACGATAAAAGAACAGTGTATAATATGATCTACCGCGAAGGAAGAGAAGGGCCATATTATATGAAACGTTTCTCTGTAACCGGAGTGACAAGAAATACAGATTATCCGTTAGCTTCAGATAAAAAAGGTTCCGAAACACTGTATTTTTCAGCAAACCCTAATGGTGAAGCAGAAACCGTAACTGTGCTTTTAAAACCAAATCCAAGAATCAGAAAGAACAAAATGGAGATCAATTTCTCCGAACTTGCCATCAAAGGGCGTGATTCCAAGGGAAATCTGGTAACAAAATATGCGGTAAAGAAGGTAGATATGAAGGAAGAAGGAGTTTCTACCCTGGCACCTAGAAAGATCTGGTTTGACGATACCGTAAGAAGACTGAATGCCGATGCAAGAGGAACATTACTGGGAAGCTTTAAAGGAGATGACAAGATTTTGACCATCAACACAAACGGAGAAGTTAAACTGGTGTCCTTTGATCTTGGTAACCGTTTTGATGATGAATATCTGGTATTGGAAAAATGGAGACCTGCACAGCCTATTACCTGTATTTACTATGATGGAGAAAAAGATATTTATTTCATCAAGAGATTCTTACTGGAAAATACGGTTAACGTTCAGACTTTCATGCCATCCGAACACCCGAAATCATTCATTGAAAATGTAATCGTTGCCAATGACGCCACTGCAGAAATCATTTTCGCAAAAGATAAAGGGAAAGAACGTGAAGTTGAAACGATCAACATTGATGAATTTATTGCCGTAAAAGGAATAAAAGCAATCGGAAATCAGTTTACAAAGTTTAAAGTAAAAGCAATCAATATTACCATTCCTGAACCCGTAGAAGAAGAACCTGAAGTCTATGAAGAACCTGAATCTATAGGTGATGCAGATGAAGACGGAGGAGTTATTGGTGATCTGTTTCAAGGTGACGAACCTGAAAATTAAAAAAAAATGAATATTTTAATATTATTTATTGCAATTACGGCTATTATAAGCTTCATAGCTTTTAATAATCCTGCCATTACTGAAAAATATAAATTTAGTGTTGGCGCTATTCTTCATAAAAAAGAATATATTCGTTTGCTTTCATCAGGATTTTTACATGCTGATATCATGCATTTGGTATTCAATATGCTTACATTATATTTCTTTGCGCCTATTGTTATTCAGGGTTTCGGGAATATAGGATTTATCATTGTATATCTGGGAGCTATATTGCTGGGCAACTTCCTATCATTATACATTTATCAAAAGCAACCCTGGTATTCTGCTGTTGGAGCGAGTGGTGGCGTTTCAGGAATCCTTTTTGCTTCCATAGCATTGATTCCTGATCTCAAAATCTATCTTTTCTTTATTCCGATCGGTATTCCCGGATATATTTTCGGGCTGGTCTATTTTGGTTATTCTGTGTATATGATGCTGAATCCGAGAGCATATGATAATATCGGGCACGCTGCTCATTTGGGAGGAGCTTTTCTGGGATTAATATATGCTGTGATAAATGCTCCAGAACATGCCGTGCAAAACGGAATTTATATAGGAATTATGTCGCTTCCGTTAATTTATCTGGCATATGAAATTTTTGTAAGGAAACGAATAGGATAAAAAGACTATTTTTAATTAAAATATCAAAACCAATGAACACATCAGAGTTAAACAGTTTCATCGTGATACTTATCTATGGTTCATTGGTTTTGCTTTCTCTGCTGAAGCTGGCCAATCCTTTGAAAGTAAACCGTAAAGCCAATTTCTGGTTTGGGATATTTCTGTTTCTGTGGTCTACCTTCTGGCTGGATGAGGTTTTGTTTCTCATCACAGGAACTACGGTTGAATTTCATTCTCTGTTTTGGGTAAGGTTTATTCAGTTTTTTACACCTATTGTTTTTTACTTTAGTGTGCTGTTCTTTACCAATCCTTCTTTTACCTTCAAAATCACTGATCTGAAGTTTTTATTACTTCCGGTAGCTTTTCTGTTGTGTCTGATATTGATCAAATTAGGATACGCTGTCCCGTTTGAATACCTGAGTGTTATTCTGATTCTGATTCAGGCATTGTTCTATACCGGACTTTCTTATATTACCATCAGAAAGCACCAGCGCAAGATCCAGCAGTTTTCTTCCAATACCGAAGGAATCAATCTGAATTGGCTTGAATATATTATTCTGGTACTTCTTATCGTGAATATCATCTATGTGATCTACAATCTCTTCTATGATCCCAAATCACTGAATTTCTTTATCAATACTGTCTTTTTATTTGTGATCTACTGGGTGGGATATTATTCCCTGAAACAGAGGGAAATCTATCCTTTAGAAGAAAAACAGAGAGAAGAGCTGATCTCTATCAGTGAAGATTCCGGCTCAGAAGAAATAAAGAGAAAACTAATCTCTGATGAAGAATTAGTGAAGATCAAAACCTCACTTGAAGGACTGATGGAAACAGAGAAACCTTATCTTGACAGTGAACTTAACCTGATCAAACTGGCTGAAATGCTGTCCGTTTCTACCCATCACCTGTCGTATGTTATCAATACAGGTTTTGGGAAGAATTTTTTCCAATATGTGAACGAATTCAGAGTAGAATATGCCCAAAAACTTCTGAAAGAATCAAATAGTAAATTATCAATTCTCGGGATTGCTTACGAGTCGGGATTCAATTCCAAAACATCTTTTAATACTACCTTTAAAAAAGTGACCGGACAGACCCCTTCCGAATTCAAAAAAATAAGTTCAGGTTTATAAAGTTTTATTTTTTTATTTATTTAAAGCATTGACTTTTATGCATTTGCATGTTTTTGTTTTTTTGATTGAAAATCAGTTCGGTCTGATAACCCGGAACATTCAAACCCTCTTTTCACGATAGCTTTGTACCATAAAATTTAAACATATGGATACCAAAGAGTCATATGCTGTTGTCACAGGAGCAAGTCAGGGGCTTGGCAAATCATTCGCTGAACACCTGGCAAAGAAAAAGATCAATGTCATTCTGGTCAGTCTTCCGGATCAGAATCTTAAAGAATTTTCCAAGGAACTGAAGGAGCTGTATAATATAAAAGTTCATTATTACGAGACAGATCTCTCTGTTAATGACAATGTCATGAAACTTACAGAATGGCTTAACCGTTCTTTTGATATTCATATCCTCATTAACAATGCAGGACTTGGAGGAACTAAAAAATTCACAGAAGCCACTCCGGATTATATCAATACCATTCTGCAGGTCAATGTAACGGCAACTTCATTGATCACCCATCAGTTACTTCCTAACCTTTTAAAACAGCCAAAAGCCTATATTTTGAATGTTTCCAGTATGGCCGCTTTTTCTCCCATTGGTTTTAAAACCGTATATCCTGCTTCCAAAAGCTTTATCCATTCATTTTCAAGAGGGCTGCATGAAGAACTGAAAGATACCAATGTTTTTGTAAGCGTGGTGAATCCAGGTGCTATGAAAACCAATACAGATGTCTGTAAAAGGATAGAAAGACAAGGTTTTATTGGAAAACTGACCCTTTTAAATCCTGATAAAGTAGCATCATACTGTATTCGCCAATTATTTAAAAAAGATTCCGTAATTATGGTGAACCCAATCAGCTGGCTGATGATGAAAATTTTACCCATATGGATCAAACTCCCGTTGATGACCCAGGCTATAAAAAGAGAGATCGAAGCATGAAAAAAGTGTGTGTAACCGGAGCGACAGGGCTTCTGGGAACTAATGTTATTATTAAATTATTACAAAATGGTTATTCTGTTATTGCTCTGGTGCGCAAGAAAAGCAGCTGGCTGGGTGGAGAGAACGAAAATCTGAAACTGGTGGAAGTTGACCTTTCCTCTGATCTTTCATTATTGCTCAAAGAAATTGATCTTATCATTCATATTGCTGCGGAAACACGTCAGAATCTCATAAGCTATGATGAATATAGAAAAGTGAATTTTGAAACAACCGTAAATCTGTTTACCCATGCAGAATCAATGAATGTAAAAAAGTTTTTGTTTGTAAGCACAGCAAATACTTTAGGATATGGAAATACAGCGTTCCGGGGAAATGAACAGGCACCGCAGCTTTATCCTTTTACCCATTCGATGTACGCTCAAAGTAAGCTGGAAGCTGAAGAGTACCTTTTAAAGAACCGTAAAAATACAGAAGTAGTTATTGTAAATCCTACTTTTATGATCGGAGCCTATGACAGCAAACCGAGTTCCGGGAAAATCATCTTCTGGGCCTGGAAAAAGAAACTTGTTTTCTACCCGAAAGGAGGGAAAAACTTTGTACATGCAGAAGACGCAGCCAACGGAGTATTAAATGCGATTGAAAAGGGAAGGAATGGTGAAAAATATCTTTTAGCCAACGAAAACTTAAGCTATAATGAATTTTTTAAGAAAATAAATAGAATTACCCACCAAAATCCGGTCATGATAGCCATTCCCAATGGACTGTTGAGTTTCCTGGGATTAATAGGAGAGGTGTTAAGAAAATTAAAGATAAAAACAAATCTCAGTACTTCCAATATGAAAGCACTGCAGATTTGTAATTATTATTCTAATCAGAAATCGGTAAATGAATTAGGACTTCATTACCAGCCTGTGGATAAAGCGATTGAAGATGCGATTCAGTATTTTGATCAAAATAATAAATAGTAATTCAATACTGTAAATAAAAAACCAGCTTTTTAGAAGCTGGTTTTTCAAATTATCTTGTTATTTTCTGAGTGACATTTTTATTAGAAATCACACAGGCTTTGCTGCAGTTGTTTGAACTTGAAATATTCACTTGTATCAACGCGGGCATTGATCTGTATTCTTCAAGATTGTAAGGGGCTTCAGTTCCATCGCTTCCTCCACCTTTAATATCATATTTTATTTGCGCAGTTCCGGTAAATCCGGTTGCAGGCTTGAAAGAAAGTCTTCCTGTAGAGTAAGAATATACCCATGTACCTTCATTACTTGTATAGGTGCCATTTACAATATTCGGAATTACACTGCCATTGATGTCTAAAAAACGGAATGAATTAAAATCCAGATTATTATAAGAAAGCGTTCGCGGATTCTGACCGCTGTATGCCGCATCATTAAGTAAAGGAGAATACGTAGATTTTATGCCCGGACATCCTGCAAACAGATCATCTGTTACCTCCGCTGCATAAGGTCTGGTTACTCCTAAATTTTTCAATAAATGTATATTTTTAGCGGCTCCGGTAGAAGCAGCAAAACCAATTCTGAAAGTAGCAGGAGGTGAAGTGTCCAGATTTCTTACCGTACTGTTGGATATTGTAGTCTCTGTATACTTTAAGGATGTTGGATAGTAATAATTATCAATTACTGTTTCTTTCACAGTTCCGTGTTGTATTTCCAGGGTTATGTTGTAACCTCCGGCAGGATTGGGAATCAATGTAACATAGGCTTTACGGAATCTGATGTCATTTTCATTCTGAGGAATAGTGGTTCCGCCGCTTTCAATGCTGAACTGCTGAAGATTCGTGTTTTTTATGCCAATAAACTTTCCTGTCTGGGTATCCAGATAAGCAGATCGGTTGCTGCTGGAAGGCGATGCATTGGTTGCTGTGCTGTAAAGTAACGGATATCCATTGTATCCAGCTGGTTCCGATGACGAAAGATATTGATTTCCACGTTTACCTCTTAAAGAAACATTACTTCGTCCGTCAGCTAAGGTTACGCCAAAAATTCCGTTTCTGACTCTTTCACCTTGGTTAAAGCTTGTTTTGAAGTTTCCGAATTCATCCAGTCCTATTCCCAGATAGGCACCTCTCAGTCCTTCTGTAGACTCACCTCCACGTACAAAACTATAGCCTAATCCTCCTCCAAAGTATCCTAGATTAAGTTGGTTTTTAGGAATAGACCCATCAACCAGGAATATAGAAATTCCATCTCCTCCGTTAGTATTTCCTCCATAAATAGCAAATTCAAATTCAAACTTAATTCCCTGGTCACTATTGAATATTTTATCAGCGAGTATAATCCCTCCGGAAATGTTATTCACACTTCGCGTAAGCCGCAATCCGTCTGTGGTAAAGGTGGCATCATTCTGAACTCCGCTGGTTGCTACTTTATAAGCTTCCTGAGGCTGTAACCCCTGAGTAAAGTTAACAAAATACGGATATCCGGTTCCCTGTTGGTTCTGTGCCTGAATACCTTGGGAGAAAATAAGCGATGAGAAAATAAACAAAAGTCTTTTGTGTCTGTTAATTCGAGTATTTTTTATCATAACTCATTATTTAACAACAAAAACAATATTAATAAAAGAGCAGTCTGTAGCAGCTGCTTTTACATCATAGGTCATTACCCCGTCATCAGAAATAGAAATATTGCTGAATACATTAGGATCAGCATCTGTCACATAATAGTAAAGGTCTTTGCTTGACGGGAAAAAAGGAATAGATGCGGGAGCGCTGGTGCTCTTTGCCTTTGGAGATCCGAACTGAGTTTTATACAAAGTATATAAATCTTTAGTTCTGCCAGTTGCAGTGGTAGAAGTATCAAAAGAAACACTAGGCATGTAAAACATTTTTACAGCATTATTACTGATACATAACCAATCCGGTTTGGTAGGTGTTCCAATATTCTGGCTTAAACATTTTTTATCCGTATCATAAATAAGAAGTGAGTTGGCCGGATTAGAAATCGCATCTCTTTTTGCAGTAGTAAGTCTTGGAATAAGCATCCCTTTATTTTGACTGTACACATCCAGAATTGCACTTCCATCAGGCGTGGGTGTGTTAATCCCTATCTGGGCATAAGAAAAAGAACTTACTAAAACGATTGGTAGAAATAATTTTTTAATCATGATGTCTTTAATAATTT
Source organism: Chryseobacterium indologenes (assembly GCF_018362995.1). Lineage (NCBI taxonomy): Bacteria > Pseudomonadati > Bacteroidota > Flavobacteriia > Flavobacteriales > Weeksellaceae > Chryseobacterium > Chryseobacterium indologenes. Next base: position 1,360,327 of record NZ_CP074372.1, on the reverse strand, counting down.
TTTATCTGTGTATTATATGTTTTTTTGTGTTGTGTTTTTATGAAAGATACTTTCCTGCCAGCTTAATTCATATTGGAAATCAATACGCCTTCATTCATTTAAGTCAATGAATTATACCCATACAATAGTATGAGGAGACCTTAGTTTCCAAAGGAACAGATACAACAAGAATGTGTCATAGAAACATCTATGTCTTATCTGAAAGAGTCAAAAAAGAGAATTGAGTTTAAGTAGCCCTATTTATACAATATAAGCCTTTAGAATAGTAAAATTCATAATCCTTGTGTTTTTGCAAATATACGAATAAACTACTTAATATTTGGTTTTCAGGAGATTAAATTTAATTTAACTTTATTTGTTAGTTAAATTATTGACTATTGATTTAAATTTTTACTAATATGGTAAAATAAGTAGATTATTTTTAACTTCAAATTTCAGCATCCTTTGTAATATCTGGTTTTATAAAAAATCCTGATCCTTAAAAATGCGATAGGTGGTATGTTTTGTGCGAATTGTCTGAAAAGAATTTATTGTGATAAACTATCTAACGCTTCCGCCAATGATTTGAGGAAATTCACCTGTTTTGTTTTATTGCTTTCAAAAATAAAGTCTTTCAGGCTTTTACTCTCATATTGATCGAAATTACCTACAATAGCCAGTCCGATACGATAGTTTGAGAATTTTTGAAGAATTTCACCCGCAATTTTTGTTTTTAAATCGAAGAATTCAGGAGTGATGTTTTTTTCATAAAGGATAACTTTATCAAAACCCTGATAATAGATATTTCCCATAAGATCCAGCCCGTCCTGTGCAGATTGGATGATTATATTATCAGAAATAACTTCTGCAATTTTTATCGTATTAATTTCGTGAGATTGAATAATCATTTTATTTATTGAATAGTTTTTTTAATATCATTTAAAAAGTTACCCAAAGGGAATGCATCTCCCTGATTGGTAAGTGCTATAATACAGCTGTTGTGCTCCAGATCTCTCCAGAATAAAGCTTTGAAACCATTGAGCCCCCCTGTATGCATTGCGGTTTTTTCACCCCTTTCATGTTCTATAAACCAGGCAAACCCGTAATTTGAAACCTGGCCGCCGGAGAGTTTTGCAGGAGTGTACATAAGCGCTGTATTTTCTTTACTGATCAAAGTATAATTCCTCAAGGTCTGATCAAATTTATACAGATCTTCAGGAGTAGAATAAATTCCGCCGTCACCGGTTGTTAAGATGGAATAATCATCAGGTTTCTTCTGTTGATTATATCCCAATGCTTTATTTTGAATAATCGTGGAAGGTTCATACACATACGTATCGTTCATCTTCAAAGGCGTGATGATCTGTTCATTGATCAAAGTATGATAAGATTTTCCGGATACCTTTTCGATAATCTGAGAAAGAATAATATATCCGCTGTTGCTGTATTTAAACTTACTGTCAGGAATGAAATCAAGATTTTTAAGGCTAAACAGCCAGTCCATCACATCCTTGTTGGTCAAACCTTTTTTCGAAAACAAATTCTCATAGTCACTGATTCCCGATGTATGATGCAAAAGCTGCCTGATCGTGATATTCTTAGCATATTCAGGAAGTTCAATGAACTGAGATGCCTTATCATCCAGCTTCAATAAACCTTTTTGCTGTAGAATCATAATCGCTGCAGCAGTAAAAGGTTTGCTGAGAGAGGCAATATAAAAAGAAGTATTTTTATCTGATCGGAGCTCTTTTTCAATATTACGAAATCCCAAAGCAGTATCACATACCACTTTGCCATTTTTCACGATCAGAACAGAACCATTGAATTCTCCTTTCTTATAATACGCATTCACAACATCCTGAGGCTGCTGTTTGCAGGAGGTGAGTTGCAGAATCAGAAAAATACCAATGAAGGCATTCCATAGTAAAGTTTTCATAGGTTAAATGTCTGGAAGCAAAATTACTTATTTCCTTCCATAAATAAACCTGTCATTTTCAGATAAATCCTTTAATAATTGAGCGTTAGAAAAATATTGATACAGTTCCAGGGTTTCCGGTCCTAATTTCTGATTAATTTCCAGGAATAAAAGTCCGTCTTCATTCAGGTACTTTTTAGCATCTTCCGCTATCTTTTTATAGAAAATCAAAGCATCAGAAGTAGGAGAGAAAAGGGCCATTTTAGGCTCAAATTCTTTCACAGAGTCTGAAATTTCAATTTCTTCCTCAATACCTATATATGGAGGATTGGAAATAATAATATCAAAACTTTCCACCGGCTCAAAATTCAGATAATCAGCATGGATGAATTGTATTTCCAGTTGATGATAATCTGCATTTTTTTTAGCAGTCTGCAATGCTTTTTCAGAAAAATCTATTGATGAAACTACAGCTTCAGGAAAATGTTTCTTTAAAACCAAAGGAATCACTCCACTTCCGGTTCCGATATCTAGAATTTTTAAACTTTGAACATTAAACTTTAAACGTTGAGTCTCTCTGATAGCAATCTCAAGCAGTTCTTCCGTTTCAGGGCGGGGAATCAGTACATTTTCATCCACAAAGAACTTCATTCCATAAAACTCAGTTTCTCCCAGAATCTGCTGATAAGGTCTTCCTGTTTTAAGTTCTGAAACTAAATGAGAAAGCTTTTCTTCATCGTCTATCAGAAGTTCCTGCTCAGAAAATCTTCTTTGCTGAAAATGATCGAAACCTACAATCTGATGAATGAACAGGGAGGATAAAAAAACACTTTCCGATTCAGTATAAAGACCGGAAAGTTCTGTTTTGAAATATTTTTTAAATGCTGAAATTGTCATTTATCTTGTAAAAACCAGTTTAGTATCTGTAGACTTCTCTTCATCAATTCTGTACCCCTCATAATTGAAAGCTTTTACATCTTCCAGAGTTTTGGCATTTGTTTCAGCACAAAATCTTACCACAAGACCTCTTGCGTGCTTGGTGTATACAACGATGGTTTTCAGTTTTCCCTCTTTTAATTCATAAAAATCGAAATCGATTACTTTATGGTTCAGCTTTTTTCTGTCAACTACTTTTCCATATTCATTGCTGGCAAGATGAAGAAGAATTTCTCCTTTTTTCATTTCAGAATTCAATTGCTCCGTAATCTTTTCTCTCCAGAACTCATACAGGTTTTTGTATTGTTCAAACTCAAAAGGACGACCCATTTCAAGTCTGTAAAGCATTACTTTATCAGAAGGTTTCAGCAGACCATACAGCCCGGAAAGCATTCTGTAGTTTTTCTGCAGATAGTCTACTGCATTTTTATCCAGGGTCTTGGCATCCAGCCCTCTGTAAACCTCCCCTGTAAAAGCAAACATAGCCGGAGCAGATTCTTTTGCAGTAGGTTTTGATTTCCATTTTTGATTTCTTTCCCAGTTTTCATCAGCCAGTTTGGGCGATATTTCCATCAGTTCGGAAAGATATTTTGGTGATTTTTCTTTTAAATAAGACTGTATAAATGCTGCTTCTTCAATGAATTTTGGAGTAGAAGATTTCAACAGATCTGTTGAGTTTTCTACATTCATTAATTTAGCAGGAGATGTTATAATTTTCATAATGTTAAAATACAGATAAATGTTTAATATTAATAAAATTCAGGGCCATCAGAGAGATAAAGTCAATCATAAAATGGCAGATGATCAGAATTTTAATATTTGAATAGTGTTTATAAAACAGGGCAAAAACAAGTCCAATAAAGAAAGGTCCGAGAACCTGACCTAGAGTACCATATGTGCTGTGCAGAATTCCAAATAAAACGGATGAAATAATCACTCCGGCAGTCGGATTATTATAGATTTTTTCAATCCTTGGCTGTATATAACCCCGCATCAGGAATTCTTCTGCAATAGCAGCGGTAAGGCACATGAAAATGATTAACAAATAATTGTTCTTAAAAACAGGGACAAGGTTAATAAGCTTATCACTTATTTTTTCAGGGATAAAAAACTGTATTATTGCATTCAGAGCTGCTCCGCCAATAATGCAGATCAAGTAAAGGCTCAGAACTGCTTTAATATAAAATAAGATAGAATAGGAAGATTCTTTTTTTAATAAGAATGAATCTTTTTCAATGACCCTATTGTACAGAAATACAATGATCAAAACGGCCCAGATCACAATTCTGCTGAGAAAAAAGCTGTCTGCAGTAATTCCTCTTATTCCTGTAATCATAGCGATAACCGGGAAAGAATAAAGCATTGCTGCAACCAAAAGCACAAAAGTGAGTAAAATTCCTATAGAATATTTCCCATTAAACCCCATAATCCAATAACCCTAAACCTTACATTTGAATTAAATAATTCCTTTTCCCTGACGGATAATCTCCGGTTCTCCGGAAGTAAGGTCTACAATAGTGGAAGCCACGTTGTCTCCATATCCTGAATCAATAACGATATCTACCAGATGATCATATTTCTCGGCAATCAGTTCAGGATCGGTAGAATATTCAATGATTTCGTCATCATCCTTAATAGAAGTGGAAGCAATAGGGTGTCCCAGTTTTTCAACGATCAGCTGCGGGATCGGATGATCCGGAACACGGATACCAATTGTTTTATGACCTTTATATGCTAAGGGCAAATTTTTGTTCGCTTCAAGGATAAAAGTGAAAGGTCCGGGAAGATGACTTTTCAGAAATCTGAAAATTGAGGTGTCAATAGGTCTTGTAAAATCGGAAAGATGGCTGAGATCATTACAGATAATGGAGAATTTCGACTTCTCAAGCTTCATCTTTTTGAGCTGAGCCAGTTTTTCCATGGCTTTTATATCAAAAATATTACAGCCTAAAGCATATATCGTATCAGAAGGATAGATAATCAGCCCGCCATTATTTAAAGTTTTAATAACCTCATTCACAAGATTTTCCTGTGGGTTGTCTGGGTAAATTTTTAATATTTTTGCCATAAAACAAAGATACAAATAATAAAATAGTTTTCATAAAAGTCCTTTATTTAAAAGAAAAATTAGGATTTGTAAAAAATATTCGTACCTTTGCAATCCAATATCGCGGGATGGAGCAGTAGGTAGCTCGTCGGGCTCATAACCCGAAGGTCATCGGTTCGAGTCCGGTTCCCGCTACTAAGTAAGTGCTTTCGGTAGGCACTCTAAAAATACACCGCGGGATGGAGCAGTAGGTAGCTCGTCGGGCTCATAACCCGAAGGTCATCGGTTCGAGTCCGGTTCCCGCTACTAAGCAAGTGTTTTCGGTAGACACTCTAAAAATACACCGCGGGATGGAGCAGTAGGTAGCTCGTCGGGCTCATAACCCGAAGGTCATCGGTTCGAGTCCGGTTCCCGCTACTAAGCAAGTGCTTTCGGTAGGCACTCTAAAAATACACCGCGGGATGGAGCAGTAGGTAGCTCGTCGGGCTCATAACCCGAAGGTCATCGGTTCGAGTCCGGTTCCCGCTACTAAACGAGAGAAGCAATGTAGTATTGCTTCTCTTTTTTATTTTGGGGAAGTCTGTTGATATACTCTTTCCATGAACTTGCACAATTATAAAAACGATCTTCTTAAGAGAGTTTTTATAGTGCCTTAATTTCAGTTAGCCATAGTTCTATTAACAGCAAAGAGAAATCAGATCATTTCAGATCTATTTTTGTACAAAAATACTGTGTGGAATAAGAATATCATCCCCTTCTCTACCATACTGTGGTACAATAAATCCTTTAGGTTCATATCGGTTGGTACCAGAATTATAATACCAATTTGCACAGCCACTTATCTGTAATTTAATGTGATAGATGTGATCATATGCGGCTTCTTGAAACTCTCCAAAATCAGGAAGAGATTGATGTAGATCATTCAACTCCTGACCATATGCATCATGTAATTTCATGGCTTCTGTGCAGGCTTCCTGATAAGATAGTTTATACTGGTGACGGAGAATAAATATAATATTCAGACTTTCAGTTTCTATTTCGAGTTCTTTTTTTAGAGAGGCGAAATCATTCTGAATCACAATAATTAAGGACAGCAGTTCTCTGCACCGTTGTATAATAGGATGGTTGTAAATATGAACAGGCAGTGCAAAATTAGTGGCAGGATCTATCAGGTCACCGTATGGCCACATTCCGATTGAATATTTCCGAAAACTAAGATAATGCGGAAGTAGAGGATAGCTTCTGGTTTCAGATTGTTTGAAAGGGATCTCTTCTGCCATTCCATACATGATAAATTCATAAAAATTGATAGAAACACGATCTATCCAGAATTGAGGCATTCCATTTGTAATCCATTCTTTTCTTGCCTGTGCCATTTGTCGCAAAATTCCGATTTCGTCAGGGCGAGGCTCATCACCCATCATGACTTCATAGACTCGGTCAGCCATTATTTTTAGCTCTTTTGCAGGTGTCAGTCCAAAAAAATCATCAAAAATTGTGATATAGATCATGAGTCTGGCACAGGGGCGCATCCGTTCTATGCTGTCACAAGTTGGGTTCATATAAGTAGCTACTCTGGATAAGAACTGAGGTTTGCATCTTTTTATTCCTTCTTCAGAAATAAAAGTATAATCATTATCATACCATTTTTTTTCTTCCTCATCAAAGGCATTGGCAATAGGACTATTGACTGTTGACCATGGGTAATGGCATTGAGGCACTATTAATTCTTCTCTCATGGATTTGACTTTTAATAAAATTATTGATACTATTATAGCTGATTTAGTTTTTCTTTCAATTCTCTTGCCTCCGGAAACTCCATCGCATTGTAACGATCCAGTTTTGTAGATATGTTTTTCCAACCACTAAGTACCATACCCATATAATGTACCCAGTTTACTACTGCATCATGCCATATTCCAAAATCGGGAAGAGAAGCTTGTAATTCTAAGAATTCCTTCAGGTCTTCATTGTGAAGCCGTAAATCTTCAAGGCAGGCCTCCTTCAGTGACATTTGATGTTCATGTTGAATAACCTTTACGATATTGTAATAAATACTGTCGGTTGCCTCGTCTTTCAGGACAGACTGTACTTCATTAAAAAAAGTAACCAGATGACAGGCCAATGTTTGTAAACGAATGATTACGGGGTGCTCATGTATTTCCGGAGGTAAAGTGATTCCCGTTTCTATTTCTGTAAGCTGTAGAAAAGGATAGAGACAAATAGAGTTCTCACGAAGAGCAATACATTCAGTCACACTGGGATAAACTTTGTGTTTCTTGTATTTTAATTCCGTTTCCAATCCTGTGAAATATCTGCTTATCATTTGTGTAAAGCGAAAAATTGATTCTTCTGGGATAAATTGTAGTAATTCCTGTCTTAAAGAAGCTAACATTTTCCCTAACGGTATTCGTGAGTCTTCAGCACTTATCTCGCCATTTAATATTGCAACGGATTGAATATGTACATATTCAATGTCTTCGGGTTTGCTTTCCTCATAAAGATCATCATTGTACAAGGTCCAAAGCATTAGTCTGCAAATCGGTTTGAACCGTTCAGGTGGTGCAGTAGGAAACCATTGAGCTGCAATATGAGCCGTTTTAGTTTTTTTATACTTTTTGCGAAGATTAGGATTCTGCTCATAAAGCCATAGATAATCACCGTCTATCCATTGATTCTCAGTGATCTCCTGCAGTTGTTCTGCATTCGGGTTTTTCAGTGTTGGGAAAGGATACCTGAATTGCTTGTGAAGGAGTTCAAGGGTGTTAAAATTTTCATTGTGCATGGTATTAAGTTTTGGTATTGATACTAATATATAATTTTATTTAACATAATATTTATTTATTTCACATAATATTGATATTTTATTGAGTGTATTCTGATATGATAGTGGTAATAGTAAATGAAGAGTAGGGAGGTATTGAATTATATTATGAAATTGAAGATATCTCAATTTATTTTGAATATTTTTTGTGTTTTTTTTCTCTTTTTTTGATGACAGAACCCTTAAGAAAACAAAAAAATAAAAAACTATATGAAAATTTAGAATCAATTATAGGTGTTTAATGATTTCATCGATAAAGGAGTAGAGGGATGTCTTATTGAAATAATTAAGAATAAGATACCTCTGATTAATATTAATCTGTTAGCATAGCGGATATAAAATAAGCACATTCATCACATTCCAATTTTGAATGAAATGTGATGAATGGTAATAAATCTTCAAATAATATGTTGAGATTTTGTACAGTTTTAGTAATCTGATATTATTCAGGAGGAATTACTTTTCCATCTTTTATACTGTTCTTTCATGCAACGTCCGCAAGGGCGAAAATTATGTTGTAATGCTTCCTGCAGCGTTGCAAAAAATACCCTGTTTTCTCTTTTCATTCTTTTGCCTGACTTACATTGGAGTAGTCCGTAAATTTTAAGCTTTTTATTTCCTCCAAAACAAACTTCTCTGCTATGAATTTTACTTCTCAGACTTTTGGCTGATATTTGAGAATGTGAGAACATTATAATTGATTTTAAAGTTGAAATTTAATACAGTTAGCAGCAGCAGCTCAAATTAGCTGATTGCATCATGGAAAATAATTCCCAAAGCATAGCGGCTGCCTTCCTTAACTTCACTTATTCCATGTTTCATGTTGACTCTGTAATAGCCTTTGGTCCCTTTTTCGGGCTTAAACTGAGTCGTGAAAATGAGTACATCTCCTTTTTTAGGTTTTAAAACAATAGCTTTTGACTGAGCTCTCGGGATCTGTTGGGTAAGTACAAATTCACCACCCGCAAAATCTTTGTCAGGTTCGCTGAGCATTAACACGATTTGAATAGGAAAGTACACATCGCCATATAAATCCTGGTGTAAAGTATTAAAACCTCCTTCTTTATATTTCAAAATTAAAATAGTAGCTTTCTGCTGGCCATTAGTATGACATTGCTGCAAAAATTCCTGATGATCTAAAGGAAATTGAGTATCAATATGTAGCGCTTTAAACCATGAATTGGCAATAGGAGCCAGATACGGATATATGGCCGTTCGTATGGACTGAATAATTTCAGGAAGCGGATAATCAAAATATTTATACTCACCAAGACCGAAACGGTGTCTTGCCATAATCACTGTTTTACGATAAAGATCGGGATTGTGATAATTTGACTTTACTATTTCACATTCCTGATCTGATAGTAGATTGGAAATTACTGCATATCCATTTTCATGCATTGTTTCCGTAAGTTGCTGCCAGTCTGTATTTTTAATTTTATGAATAATATCTTTCATTGGTTTGATTTTATACTGCAAAAATCTGAAGTTGTCCGGAATAAGAAAATCCGAAACGTGCGGTATTGTCTTTAGATGAATCTCCTGGACCATCAGTTTAATTATTAATCTGGACGATAATAATGGTCCTGTTTAAGGCTATTTTTGTCCTGTTAATAAAAATAAATAACGATGAATTACATGATTAAAAAAGCCAGTCTTGAAGATCTTGATGAAACGGCAGAATTATTCAATCTTTACCGTGTTTTTTACAGACAGGAATCAGATGTTGAAAAAGGAAAAGTTTTTCTCAAAGAACGGTTTTTAAACAGTGAGTCGGATATCTTTCTTGTGATGGCTGAAGGAAAAGCCGTAGGATTTGTACAGCTTTACAAGTTATTTCATTATACCAAATTACAGAAGCAATGGCTGTTGAGTGATTTGTTCGTTCATCCGGATTACAGAGGAAAAGGCCTTTCTGTAGCATTAATTGACCGTAGTAAACAATGGTGTGAAGAAACAGGAGCATGTGGACTGATGCTTGAAACAGAAAAAACAAATGATATCGGAAATACATTATATCCGCGTTGCGGATTTGAATATGACGGGGCGCACAATTACTACCATTGGTGGAAATAGATATCAGAGCGGAGAATAGTTTTTAGGTGAAAATCGAAAGTGGGAAAGGAAAATCTGCCGCAGGGGAATAAAGCTTTAGATAATATATTAAATGATGTTATTTTCGGGTGTAAATTTTTCCCACTTCCATTTTTCCTTTTTAGTAGTATTAGTTCTACAATTCTGAACATTTAATTCTACAAGGCATTCTGTCGCCGGTAGAAGGCATAATCCTATTTTTGTAAAGCTCTTACAGATCATGGGTAGGACAGTTGATCTGTAGAGTGTATGCAAAAAAATCTCTGCCGAATTTTCTACTTTTTCCCCAAGTTTTATGATTAGTACCACAAAACTGCTTTTTCCGGCGGAGATTTTTTGCTTTTATAAAAAAAAAGAACTGCAATTGCAGTTCTCTTTTTTTATTTTTAAATAGACTTAGATATTATTGAGCCAATTGAGCGTAAGGAGTAAGTTTGTTCTCATCAGACATGGTCTGTCCCAAAAATTCTCTTTTCTGATCCGCTTTCATTCTTCCTGCAGCATCGTTGGCATTGAAGTAAGCTTCGCTTAATTTTGTAGCGATATCAGCAGGTTTGAAATCAAATTTTGTATCACCTTCAACTCCAAGATATCCGTTTTTTCTTGTAAGGTTGGTAATATAATTATTATAATTGATCATTGTACCTCTAAACATATTGTTATGGTATTCCATACATTTCTTTGCCTTTTTGGAAGAGTTGTTCAGGATACAGTTTTTCATATTGTTTCTGTATAAAAACCACTCAGATTCTACAATACCATATTCTTTACCCACAGCAATCTTCCCGTTATTCACAATGTTATTATCCCCTTCTTTTGTAGCAATGGTCTGAAGATGCTGGATAACTAATGGAACGGTAGCTTCGATTTTGGATTTTGTATCCTTTAATATGCTGAGATCAGCAGCAGGAGAACCCTTCTTTTGTGCTGTAGTAACGTTAAAAATAAGCAGTAATAGTACAATCAATAAATTATATCTTTTCATGAGAAATTTTTAAAGCACTAAAATAAATATAATTTCCCGGTTAAAACAAATTCATTTTAATTTTATTTAATAAAATTTAACAAGTTTTAAGAATTTATCCCTGAAATCACTCTTTTTCTGTGGATTAAACAGGTGAAAATTTCACTCCTTTAAAAAATTAATATATTTCAGTTAATTTTATTAAATTGATTTTCAATTAGTTAAATTAAATCTTATTTCTATCACTAAAAAAATAGTTGTTTGGTTCATTTTTATTTCTACATTTGTATAACTAATTTCTTAGTGATATAGAATTGGATGACTTTATATCACGATAATTGATAAATGAACAGGATATGAAAATTCAGACTTTAACAAAAGCAGAAGAGCAGGTAATGCAGTATTTATGGAAAATAGAAAAAGGATTCCTAAAGGATGTTCTTGATCTTTTTCCGGATCCAAAACCGCATACCAATACGGTCTCTACCATTTTAAAAGTATTGAAAGACAAAGAATTCGTAGACTATCGTGTACACGGAAGACAGCATGAGTATTTTCCGCTTGTTTCAAAAGAACAGTATTCCGGAAAGACCATGAAAAGTCTTGTGAAAAACTATTTTAAAGGCTCCTACAAAAGTGCCGTTTCGTTTCTGGTAGAAAAAAACGAAATGACTGTAGAAGATCTTGAGATGCTATTGGATGAACTCAAAAATAAAGACTAGTACCTATGGAAGCAATACTTTTATACTTTGGGAAAACAATTTTATGTTCGGGTGTAACATTCTTGTACTATCAGTTGTCTTTAAAAGACAAGACATTCCATCATTATAACAGATTTTATCTGTTGGCTGCAATCGTGATATCACTGCTGCTGCCACTCATCAGAGTAGACGATTTTACGATAGAGGTAAATAATGATATGTATATGCTTCTTGACAAGATTCAGAATTTTAACACACATAAAAACATAGACAATGGTAACCTTTATTTTAACATTATTTTTTCAGCTCTGGGACTGGTTTCTTTCTATTTTTTAGGGAAGCTGATCTATGGGATTTTCAAAATCCAGCAGTTTAAAAAAGAGTTTCAGAAAGAAAGTTTTGACGGGATCAACTTTTACCGTACAGATCTTAGCGAAGCCCCGTTTTCATACTTTAAGAACCTTTTCTGGAAGAATGCAATCACACTGCATTCTGATATAGGAAAACAGATTTTAAAGCATGAGATGGTACATATTGAGCAGAAACATTCCTTTGATAAGATTTTTATCGAGATTATTACTTCTGTTTTCTGGTTCAATCCGTTTTTTCATATCATCAAAAAAGAAATTAATCTCATCCACGAGTACCTGGCTGATAAAAAAGCCGTACAGCAATCGGACACCAAAGCATTTGCGCAGATGCTTTTAGCAAGCCACTTTTCCGGAACACAGTTGCCTGCTGCCAGTCCGTTTCTAAGTTCAAACCTTAAAAAAAGACTTAAAATGTTACAAAAACCAAAAACCAAGTTCGGATATGCGCGAAGAATTCTTGCATTGCCGGTGTTATTTACTGTAGCTTTTGCTTATCTGGTAAATGCAAAGAACAGAGAAATTGAAGAAACCAATCTTTCTATAAAAAAAGCAGTTTCAGAAATCAAAAAAGATACAGTAAGACCTGAAAAATCTGTTCAGGGAAATATTACAGGATTAAAATCTGTATCACCGGAAGATCATACAAAATTGACCGAGCTTGAAAAAAAGATAAAAGAAAAAGAGAAAGAGCTGGATGGATTGGATCCGGAAAGTGATGCCTTCAGTGATAAAATTGAAGAAATAAGTAATCTGGCATCAGAGATAGGAGAGATGGCTTCCAAAGTTGAAGTTGATGAATATTTCAATTCTGCTGAATGGAAAAATCAGATGAAGGAACTTGAAAATATGGATCCTCTTGATAAAAAAGCACTTCGTAAAATAGAAAGAGCGGCTAAAAAAGCGGGAAGAGCGGCTGAAAAAGCCGTAAGCCACATCGTTCCTCCCGCACCACCTAGTGAACCAGCTGAACCTCAGTCTCCAAAAGCTCCGAAAGTAGTTTATTTTAAAAATAATAATACCGTTTACTATAAGGATCTGGGCCCTAAAGAAAAAGAGGAAGTACGTAAGGCAATGGCAGAAGCAAAAAAAGCCATGAAAGAAGCTGCAAAAGCCAGAGTGGAAGGAGAGAAGGCCAGAATAGAGGGTGAAAAAGCCCGCTTAGAAGGAGACAGAGCAAGAGCTGAAAGTGCTGTATTTCTTATCAAAGGAGAAAAAGCCAGAATAGAAGGGGATAGGATAAGAAAAGAGAGCGAAAAAATACGTATAGAAGCTGAAAAAGCAGCACAAAGTTTCAGAGCTGGTAACTTTACCATGACAACTTCTGCTCCTAATGTGATGGTAATGCATGCTGATTTCATCAAAAAAGACGGTAACGGAAACATTGCCATGAATGGTGTGAAAAAGTTTAGCATTAACGGTAATGATGATCATAAATACAAGTATTACATTGATGGAAGAGAAGTATCTAAAGATGATGTTAACGCTTTGAGTTCTGCTAATATTTCAAAAGTAATGGTTAACACTCAGAAGAATGGAGAAGTAAAGAATGGAGAAGTAAGAATTGAGACAAAGAAATAAAGTTCCAAAAGCTTTGTCAGTATTCAATTGGCAGAGCTTTTTTACGATCTGAATAATACATAAACTATGAAAAAAAGTTATTTCATTTTACTGGCATTTTTGAGTGTAGTTGTGAACGCACAGGTGAACAGATTCTTTTATGACTACAAATATATCTCTGACTCTACCAATAGAGCAGAAGTGAAAAGCGATGTTATGCTTTTGGATATTGATAAAAATGGTTCCAAATACTACAGCCGCGAAAAGTTTGTTGCTGATTCAACCATGAAAGCTGATATCGCCAAGCAGATGAAAGGAGGCTTCGGGGGAAGCATCAATATCAAGAGAAATATGAAGCCGGGAACAACTTATTCAACGGTTACAAAAAAGTACCCGGATTATAGTGTTTCGTTCTCTGAAAATATTGGAAATACAACGTATAAAATGCCGGAAGACCAAAAACCTGAATGGAAAATCCTTCCTGAAAAACAAAAAATCGGAGAGTATAATACGCAAAAGGCAACCACAAATTTTGGAGGAAGAAGCTGGACTGCATGGTTTTCTACCGATATCCCATTCCAGGACGGTCCCTATAAATTCTATGGACTGCCGGGACTTATCGTTAAAGTTGAAGATAAAACAGGATCCCATATCATGACTTTAATAGGTAATAAGAAAACGGAGGCTGCATCAGAAGAAGATGTTCAAATACCGGGGCTTACTACAATTGGCATAGGAGGGAAGGAAATAGAGATCAACAAAAAACAATTTAAAAAAGCCTGGAAAGATTATCTTACAGATCCTACAAAAGATATGAAACAAACCATGAGTACTCTTCCGGCTGGAGCTGTGGTACAGATGAAAAATCAGGACGGGAAAAATATTGATGTCAATGAAATGTACAGAAATATCGAAAAAAGAGCAAAAGAAGACCAATTAAAAAATAACAATAAAATAGAACCGGAGCTTTATAAATAAGCGGTTTATATTGGAATAAAAACAGTAAGGTTATCATAATCTTACTGTTTTTTTTTATCTTTATCTCAGGACTTAAAATTCCACATCATGACAGAAAAGGAAAAATGTGCAGCAGGACTTTTATACAATGCTAACTACGATAAAGAACTGATTCAGGAACGTGTTGCCTGCAAAGATCTGTGTCAGGAATATAATGGATTGAAAAACTCAGATACAGAAAGAAGGTATGAACTGCTCGGGAGAATAATCGGAAGCATAAAAGAAAATATCTGCATAGAGCCTAATTTCTGGTGTGATTACGGATACAATATAAAAGCAGGAGAGAATTTCTATGCCAATCATAACCTTGTTATCTTAGATTGTGCCAAAGTAGAGTTTGGTGATAATGTATTTATAGGACCCAATTGCAGCTTTTATACAGCAGGTCATCCGCTTGATGCTAAACAAAGAAATGAAGGTCTTGAATATGCACATCCTATTAAAGTGGGAGATAATGTTTGGCTGGGCGGAAATGTTGTTGTGCTTCCCGGAGTTTCTATTGGAAATAACTCAGTGATTGGTGCGGGAAGTGTTGTCACGAAAGATATTCCGGATGATGTAGTTGCCGTGGGAAATCCCTGTAAAGTCGTTAAAAAAATTACAGAACAGAATTAAAAAACTATTGATCTGAAAAAGAAAAATAATATTCTTGAGCTGGATCTGCTGAAATAAAATAATCATTATAAAATAAAACCCCGGAAGATCATTCCGGGTTTTTTATATCTGAATAAGAATCAGTTATTATGCTAATTTCTGAGAATCTGCAATGAACTGAGCCAATCCGCTGTCTGTTAATGGGTGCTTCAATAAGCTCAAGATCGGAGGAAGTGGTGAAGTGATAACATCTGCTCCAATTTTAGCACAGTCGATGATGTGCATTGAGTGACGGATAGAAGCTGCTAAGATTTCAGTTTCGAACATATAGTTATCGAAAATCAATCTGATTTCCTGGATTAGGTTCAGACCGTCTGTAGAAATATCATCTAATCTTCCTAAGAATGGAGATACATAAGTAGCTCCTGCTTTTGCTGCCAAAAGAGCCTGTCCTGCAGAGAAGATCAATGTACAGTTAGTCTTGATTCCTTTATCAGAAAAATATTTTAAAGCTTTGATTCCGTCTTTGATCATTGGAATCTTTACAACGATATTTGGGTGAATAGCAGCCAATTCGTCTCCTTCCTTAATCATTTCTTCATACGTTGTAGAAAGAACTTCCGCAGAAATATCTCCGTCTACAAGTTCGCAGATCGTTTTGTAGTGGTTTTTGATTGCTTCAGCACCTTGAATTCCTTCCTTAGCCATTAATGAAGGGTTGGTCGTTACACCATCCAAAATTCCAAGATCTCTAGCTTCCTTGATTTGCTCTAAATTAGCTGTGTCAATAAAAAATTTCATTTTGTTAAATAGATTTATTGATACAAAGATAGGGAATTAATTGGGTTCTGAGGTATGAATTTTGAGTTACGGGGTTGGGGATTTCGAGTTACGAGGTTCGGGATTTTGGGTATACATAGAGTTGGAGGGTTTGAGAGTTTCGGGTTTGAGAGTTTCGGGTTTGAGAATGGAAGGAATTATACAAAGTAAAAAAATAATTTATTCTGATCTTAAGCCAAATGGTTATTTTTGCTTATTGCTTATTGCTTCCAGCCTGATCAGTCAAAATTTGTTATCTATGAAAAACAACAGTTTCACAGCCACATTGGAAATCATAGGGATTAATCCTTTTGTATTTGTTCCGGAAGAGATTCTGGACAGGATTTTTGAGGAGTCAGGAAAGAATAAAAGCCCGATTCCCGTGAAAGGAACAGTAAACGGACAGGAGTTTAAACAAAACCTCATGAAATATCTGGGTGAATGGAGACTGTATGTGAACCTGACCATGCTGAAAAACTCCCCAAAGAGAATCGGAGAAGTCATTGAAGTAGTATTGGAATATGATGATTCTGACAGAAGTATTTCTATTCATCCTCATTTGGAAAAAGCAATTAAGGAAAGTCCTCTGGCAACAGAAAATTTTGAAAATCTGATTCCTTCAAGACGACTTGAACTTGTTCGTTATATCAACAATTTAAAAACCGAAGCCAGTATCCAGCGGAATATCGAGAAAATCATCCGCCATTTACACGGTGAAACAGATTTTTTTGGAAAAATGATTGAATAAGAGTTGGAAGTGGAGAATATAAAGTGCACATATTCCATAAAGCTTCTTCAACGACAATGTCGCATCTCTTTATTCCCTAAAAATAAACGGTAAATAAAATAAACCTTTGCGTACATTAAAGCTAGACACAAACAAAAAATACCGGAAAAACTTTCCGGCATTTTCATTCTATTAAGAATTTAAAGCTTTGCTAAGCTTCACAGCGTCCTGATTGCTAGGATCATACTGTAAAGATTTGGCAATGTGCTCTTTTGCCTTATTAGGATCTGTTTGCTGTTCTGCAAAGGCAATATAGAAATAGGCATACGCCAGATTTTTCTTATTTTGCTCTACTTCTTCCGGTTTTACGGTTGCAATATACTTTTCATAAGCCAGTTTTGCATTGGCATCATCTTTTGCAGATTGATAGGCATAAGCCTGACTATAATAAGATGGAGCCCAGTCCGGTAATAAAGCAGAGATTTTCTTCCAGGTATCAATGGCATTCGGCCAGTCTGAAGCTTCCTGGTAAGCTGCTGCTAATTTTGCTAAAGATTCTGTATCCTTTGGATTGGCCTCAATCTGTTTTTTAAGACCATCAATCGTTGGATTAGTTGTTTGACTCGTTGCTGCCGAAGTTTCCGGTTGAGTCGTTTGCGCGTTTACAAGACTTACACTTCCTGCCAGTATCAAACCTAAAAATAGGTTTCTACTATTAATTGTACTCATTTTCATAATCTTATATTTTAAATTCAAAATCTAAAATTCAATAATAATTCCACAAAATCTTAAATTTTAGAAGCTTTAAGTTTTTTTAGAAAATATTAACGGGAAACGTGTTTTTTTTAGTTTAATTTTTGATTCGTTAATGTTTGAAGCTATCTTTGTCATTCATTTTTTTATTAATACATATAATTTCGTCATATGAATATCATATTAGCTTCAACATCCACCCTTTTTGGCGGAGAATATCTGGAATACTTAAGAGAAGAATTAATCCAACTCTATAATGGAATTGACGAAATCGTGTTTATTCCTTTCGCAAGGCCAGGCGGAATTTCCCATGACGACTATACCGCAAAAGCACGTTCTTTCTTTGAAACAATCAACATAAAAGTAAAAGGCCTTCATGAATTTGAAGATAAAAAAGAAGCCCTGAATCAGGCAAAGGGATACTTTACCGGAGGTGGAAATACCTTTTTATTGGTTAAAACATTACATGAAGAAGGATTGATGTCTGTCTTAAAAGAAAATGTTTCAGGAGGAAAAGCATATCTTGGATGCAGCGCAGGAAGCAATATCGGAGGCCAGAATATGAAAACCACGAATGATATGCCGATTGTATATCCGCCAAGTTTTGACTGTATGGGACTGGTTCCTTTCAATATTAACCCGCATTATCTTGATCCTAACCCGGATTTGAAACATAATGGAGAAACCAGAGAAACCCGTATTCAGGAATTCCTTACCCAAAATGATATCAAAGTAGTAGGCCTTAGAGAAGGAAACTGGATCAGAAGAACAGCAGATTCCATTACAGTAGAAGGAAGCGAGCTGACAAGAATTTTTGAGAAAGGTAAAGAACCTTACGAAATAGAAGCAGGAAGCAGACTTTAATGAATAAAGAAGAGATCAGCCTTTTTATAGAGCGTAATCTGACCAATTTTTCAGTAAACAGTACCGGATGGGAGCAACTGATCCGGAAACTGCTCTTTGAATTTGCCATTGCAGGCTGGAATATGGAACACCGTGTTTTTGGAAAGGAAAAATTCGGTGGGTTGAGGTGCTACACGTATTCTGAAGATGAAACACTTAATAACAAGCTTACAATTATCAAAGACAAATATTCAGAATTGTCGGTAAAGACTTGTGAAATCTGTGGCAGTGAAGGTAAAATGAGAACCATGGGCTCATGGCAGACAACATTATGCCTGAATCATTTTCTTGAACAGCAGCCTATTATTGAAATCGATACCCAACAGAACGTCAGAAGAGATCATAAAACCCTTCTGAATATTAAAAATATCGTAAAAGCCGATCTGGAATATGATCTTCAAAGAATGTGGATTCATACAAAATCGTTTGGCAATCCAGAAGAAACGTTTTATTTTTCATGGCAGGAACCTAATTATTATCTGCTTTTAAAAACAATTCCTCTCTCGCTTTTCCCGGAAGACAGACGAAGTGAAATTTCAACATTATTCCAAAGCTTGCAGGATTGTGAGATATGCGGCCATAAAGCAGTACATCAAAAAAACTGTCTGCGCTGTCATCATGAACAATGGAATGAATCCGGATATTTTATAGAAGATTACGGAGAAAAATCAAACTATATAAAAGAATGCCAGATGGATATTTTTATAGATGAAGATGATTACGAGAAATATTTCACCCATGATCGGTCATTTGAAAAATCGCCTGACCATCAGATTCTTTTCAGCTCTGATGATCTCAGGGAGTATGAAAAGCTTTTATTTTAACTATATTTGATTAGAATTATTCAGATCCAAATAACAATGTAATGAAAAAAACACTTGCTGTTCTCACACTCTCTGTACAGATGGTTGCCGCGCAGAATATTGCTCAGAAACTGGATAAAGTAACCAAGGATCTCATGGATTCTTCAGGAGCGGTTTCTTCCAGCCTATCATTTTATGTTTCGGATGAAAATGGCAACTTTATATATGAATATCAGGGAAGTAAAGGACTTTCTACTGCTTCTACACAGAAAATTTTTACCGCTGGTGCCGCACTGGAAACGTTAGGCAAAAATTATACTTTTACAACCACATCAAGTTATTCCGGGAATATATCCGGAGGAACACTGAATGGAAACCTTTTCATTACTTCCAATGGTGATCCTACATTAGGAAGCTGGAGATATGATGCCTATAAACCTGAAAATTTTAAAAAGAAACTGATTGAGGCCATTAAAAACTCAGGAATTACAAAAATATCAGGAGATCTGGTGATTGATGATTCTTATTTTGACCATCAGACGATTCCCGGAGGCTGGCCCTGGGATGACCTTGGAAATTATTACGGAGCCGGTGTATGGGGAATCAACTGGAAAGAAAACCAGTTTGATATCAATATTAACGGAACAGATTTTAAAAGCTTTTCTTATCCCTTGGAGGGAGTGAAATGGCTGAATGATCTGAAAGCCGGAGGAAGTTCTGACCAGAGTCTTATTTTTACGGCACCTCATTCTGATGTAGCACTTATTAACGGGATGCTTCCGGCAGGAAAAACAGTGACAGTTTCCGGTTCTACTCCTAATCCGCCCTTACAGCTGGCAGCAGAAGTAAAACAATGGCTGAAAGAATCCGGAATTGAGATTTCAGGAAAAACAGTAACGAATTCTCAGCTTGAAATAGAAGGAAAGAAGGCATTGGAAGCTCCTAAAAACAATATTCTTTTAACTTACCAATCTCCGACTCTGGATAAAATTGTTTATTGGTTTCTAAGGAAAAGTATCAATCTGTATGGAGAAACACTGATTAAAACCTTAGGAAAAGAGAAAAAAGGAAATTCAAGTTTTAAAAGCGGAGTTTCTTATCTGAAAGAATTCTGGAAATCAAAAGGAATCAATCCTAATATGATCAATTTTGCAGACGGAAGCGGACTTTCACCACAGAATTATGTAGCAGCAAAAGCAGAAGTACAGGCACTTTTATATGCTAAAAAGCAATCATGGTTTGAAGCGTACTATGATGGTTTCCCGGTTCAGGAGAATGGAATGAAGATGAAAAGCGGAACGATGAGAGATACTAAATCTTTTGCCGGATATCACACGGCAAAAGATGGTAAAAAATATGTGTTTTCGATTATCATTAATAACTACCAGGGAAGTGGAAATGTAGAACTGCAGAAAATTCTGAATGTTTTAAAATAAAATAACTTTGAGAAAATCCATACTTACCAGACTGAATAACTGGATCATTTTTGTTGTCATGACTACTTTGGTGATTGCTATTGTAGTGGCTTCAACATCGCTCATTAATTTTCTCAGAAAAGAGGAGATCAAAAGGATCAGTCTTCTTTCCAAAGCGATAAGAATACAGCAGGAAGTAAAGACTCCGGATACGGATGTTCTGGATCTGCTGCCGGATATCCTTAATATCAACAATACCATTCCGTTTATTGTAACCGATAAGTACAAAAATCCTATTCTCGATCTCGGATATTACAGAAATATCCCTGAAGCTACCATAAAGAATCCTGAGAAACTTCAGGACCTGATCAGGAATATGGAAAAGAATTATGATCCTATTGAGATCAAAGTCCCGGATGGAAATAACCAGTTTGTATACTATGACAACTCGCGTATGCTTAATAATCTTCGGTATTCGCCTTATATTTTAGGACTGTTTATTTTGTTATATTTCGGTTTTTCATTCTGGTTTTTCAGGACGATCAAAAAGACGGATGAGGGTTATCTCTGGGCAGGTCTGGCTAAAGAAACAGCTCATCAGATCGGAACACCATTATCTTCCATGATTGGTTGGATGGAGATTATGAAGTTGGATAATCCTGAATCGGAAGGAGTACACGAGATAGAAAAAGACATTGAAAGACTCAGAACGATCTCAGAACGATTCTCAAAGATTGGTTCTGTTCCTGAACTGAATGACAGGAATTTCAATGAAACCATTCAGGAGAATTATGATTATCTGAAAACCAGAATCTCGAAAAAAATCAATTTTACATTGAATCTTCCTACCTATACTGTGTTGGTTCCCCACAATAAAATTCTGATGAGCTGGGTGATTGAAAATCTGGTGAAAAATGCTGTAGATGCTATGAAAGGGGAAGGAGCTATTACAATGTCCATTTTTGAAAGAAATAAAAATATTCTGATTGAAGTAAAAGACAATGGAAGCGGAATGACAAAGCAGCAGGCAAGAAATGCTTTCAATCCCGGGTATTCTACTAAAAAAAGAGGCTGGGGATTGGGATTGTCATTGGCAAGAAGAGTAATTCATGAATACCATAACGGAGATATCAAGATTTCTCAGACTGAAGTAGGGAAGGGAAGTACCTTTAGAATAACTATCAGAAAGGGGGACTGATTCTCTTTGAAATTAAGGCAAATGGGAAACCTAACAGGTTTTCAAAACCTGTTAGGTTTGTACCAGTAATATTAGACTTGTATAAAAGCTCAACTTGAAGAAAGCAAAAAGCGGGGAAACTTCCCCGCTTTTCTTATTATTTTTTACCGGTGAGCCATTGGGTCTGTAGTTTCAGTTCTTCCGGAGTCGGATTCGCCTTGAATGTAGGAGTTTCAATGATCATTTTATCCAGAATAGCCTTTCCTTTCAGGGTCATTTTCTCTTTCTTACCGGCATTATCCCTTAAAATAGTTACCGTAACGTCCTGTCCGTCTTTGATGGTTCTCGTATAGCCAATAAAGTCCTGTACTTTTTTGATGTCTACCGTTTTTCCATCCAGAGCAAGTACCTGGTCTGTGATTTTAAATCCGATACTTTTCGCAAACGGAGATAAAGCAGAATGATCATCAAAAGCAAAAGCATTGGTCTTCTCATCAAAACCTGTTTGGTTCGGGTCTTTGATAAACCAGAAAAGAGGATGACTTTCCTGCTTTTGGATGTCTATCCCAACCATTTTCAGATATTCTGCATAAGGAGTCGGCTGGTTTCCTGCAATATATTTATTATAGAAATCTTTTACCTGAGGATATCCGGTTACTGTTACCAGCTCGTCAATCAGCTTATCATCTTTGAAAGGCTTGTTTTCTCCAAATCTTTGAGACAGTTTCCTGATCATATCACGATATCCCATCTCTCCGTTGGAAAGTTTTCTAAGCTCAATATCAAGACACATTGCCAAAAGAGCTCCTTTTTCATACACATTTCTGTACTGATCTTTGTAAGGCTCAACCAATACATTTTTACTCATTACCGTAAATGGCATCGTATCATCATAGCTCTTGGAGTTGGCAATCTTCTCACCAATTCTTTGAAGGAACTGATCTTTATTGATCAAACCTTCCTGGATCTGGAATAAGTTGGCAAAATATTCCGTTCCACCTTCATACATCCACAAATGCTGAGACATTTTCGGGTCTGCATAATCAAAATAGTGAATCTCTTCAGAATGCGTTTTAAGAGGGTTTACAGTATGGAAAAACTCGTGGGAAACCACATCTGTAATGGTATTGTCAATAGCATCTTTCGGCATTGCTTCCGGAAGTACCACACTTGTAGATTCGTGGTGTTCCAGTGCTCCGAAACCTTTCACACTAGGTCCGTCACCTCCTGAAAGATAAAGCATGATTGCATACTTTTTATTGGTATTCATATCACCCAGAAATTTCTTCTGGGCAACCACCATTTTTTCCAGATTTTCTTTGAAATCGGCAGCTTTATATTTTCCTGTTGGAGAATATACTCCCAGTACCAGATCCATTCCTCCTGCATTGAAGGTGATGTAATCCGGTTTTGTATACATAAGCGGAGAATCTGTTACCTTAGCATAGTTCGCAAGAGTATAGGTATCTGTAGCATCAGACTTATCCTGGTCTACCAATGCTGTTGTTCCGTAGAAATCTGTTGGTTTCTGAATGATCAACTGATAAGGAACATCCTGCATATTATCAATATATCCGATAAATCCGTGAGTATTGATCATATATACCTTCCCCGCTTCAATATCTGTTCCTGACGGAGAAAATACTGCTTTATGCTTTGATGTATCTAATTCATCATCAAAACTGTCATTCACAAGATAAGAGATTTTGGAAAGACCCTGCGCATTTTTTAATGAATAGGTATTGTCATTTACTTTAGTGAAAGTAAGTTCTTTTCCTTTATTATCGTAAAATTTGATCCCTTCGATGAATCTTCCATAGTCATCTACAGAATAAGTACCCGGAACTGTTTTTGGGAAATGGAATTTTATATCCCCGGATTTCATTTTCGGAAATTCCATGGTAACGGCTACTTTATCATCTTTTACATTGACAAGATCAATGGTTGTTTTTATAGACTGAGCATTTGCTAAAAAAGAAGCGAAAATACCGAGACTAAGTACTGTTTTTCTCATTAGATTTACATTAATAGTTAAATAGTTGCTCTTTTTGTCATTTTGTTACTAAAGAAGTATTAAACTTTTCTTAAAGTTTTTAATGTAAAAAGTGAAAAGGCAAATCTGCTGGTCTGCAAATTCGCCTTTCTCCTTTATTTATTATTGTAATAATTGATATAATAGTTGGGGTTTAATTCAACCGGACCATTCTTTTTAAGCTTTACAGTCTGCCATTCTTCCGTAGGGTTTATAGTCTGATCACCATTGATGATTATAGGTAATTTCAGGTTTTTTACCACATCTGTATAACGGAACTTTAAAGTATCACCATTTTGAGTGTATTCAAGAGTTGGTATTTTTATCGTTCTCAGGTATTGATCAAAAACACTTGAGAAATCAATTCCGGATTTTGATGAAATATAATTTTCAATCTGCTGGGTGGTAACCGTCTGATGATAAAAATCTTTATTCAAACCTCTTAAAATCTGTCTGAACTTATCATCATTGTTAATCACCTGTCTTATTGTATGAATCATGTTGGCACCCTTCGGATACATATCTCCGCTGCCTTCATTTCTTACTCCATATTGGCCGATAATAGGAACGTCATTGTCTATCCCTTTCCTGATCCCCTGCACATAGATTTCAGCAGATTTTTTGTCCATATATTTTTCCGTAAAAAGAGTCTCGGAATAGTTGGTGAAACTTTCATGGATCCACATATCAGCCTGGTCTTTTGCTGTAATATTATTGGCGAACCATTCGTGGCCGCTTTCATGAATAATAATGAAATCCCATTTTAATCCAACGCCTGTCCCTGAAAGATCTCTTCCCAGATAGCCGTTCTGATATTTGTTTCCATAGGCTACATTACTCTGATGCTCCATACCAAGATGAGGTGACTCTACAAGCTTGTATGAATCTTCATAAAACGGATACGGACCAAACCAGTATTCAAACGCTGAGAGCATAGGTTTTACCTGTTGAAACTGTTTTTTTGCCTTATCCAGATTATAGTCAATAACCCAATAATCAAGGTCCAGCTTTCCTTTTTCACCCTCAAATACATCTTTAAAATTTACATATTTTCCTATACTCGGGATAATGGAGTAGGCGTTGATAGGATTTTTAACCTCCCAGGTATAAGTAGTTTTACTACCGGTTGTTTTTTTATCAGTCAATCTGCCATTCCCTACACCTACCAGATCATTAGGAGTTATAATTTTCATAATGATTCCGTTATCAGGTTCATCGCTCCAGATATCTTTGGTAGGGAGCCATATGGAAGCTCCTATTCCCTCGTCGGCAGCAGTCATCCACGGATTTCCTTTTTCATCTTTAGTGAAAACCCATCCGCCGTCCCAAGGGGCGTTTTTAGCAATTGTAGGTTTTCCGGAATACGTAACGTTGATGGTATATTTTTCGCCTTTTTTGAATTTTTTATTCGTAGTAATGAAAATGAAGTCTCCGTCCTGCTTATAATTGGCAATAGGAAAACTTCCTTCCACTTTATCAGCTTTCATCGGCTGTTGAAGGTCGATCTGGAAAACAGGGTTCGTAACATCTTTGATTATCTCAAAGCTGATTATATTATTTCCTTTAATGCTTTTCTGCTCAAAATCCGGTTCTACGGAAAGATCATATTTTTTGACGTCCCAAAAATTCCTGAATTCAGTATTGGAGCCCTTTAAAGTATCCTGTTTGGTGAAAACCTTACCTTTTTCAAAGAACTGTCCGAAAACAAGTCCTGAGGCAAATAACAGGGTATATGACAACTTTTTCATTTAAACTTTTATTAATAATCTTTTCAAAAGTATAAAATTAAATCAATAGCACATACCGGAAATGCAATAAAATATAGATTTTGGCAAGGCATAAAAAAAGCCCGGTCAATGCCGGGCTGTAAAAATTTATTAGATTTTTATTTTTTGATGAATTTAAGGTTTGTTGTGGTTCCTTTATCTTCAATTGAAATAATATAAGCTCCAGTACTTAATTTTGAAACCTGGATTTTATTATCATTTATCTGACCGTTCATTACTTTCTGACCTGCCATATTGGTAATGATAAACTGAGCTTTAGATGAAATCTGAGTTACATTTAATACATCACTTGCCGGGTTAGGGTAGATCTGAATGGAGCTCTTATCTTTTACGGTCTCACTGGTAGAAAGCTGCTGTTGGATAAGTACCGGATAATCCTCTACCTCACCATATTGCTGATTGCTGCATCCGCTGCTTGGCTGGCTTTCATATCCCAATACCACTCTCATGATCACGTTTCCTCCGGTATAAGCATCTGCAGGTACTGAGAATGAACCTGAAACAGGAGTTGCTGTGCTAGGTGCGCTGGTGTAGATTACTTCAGATGAAGAGAATACTCCGTCTTTATTGAAATCTATCCATGCTGTTACCCCATCATTATATTGTGAACTTGTCCATGCTTTGGTGATACTTACATTGTTACCTGAAGATCCAGCCATAAGGGTGATCAGTTTTGTAGGATCCGTAGTGTAGTCTGTGTATGGTGTGTTAGCACTGCTGTTTGAGACAGGGTTCATTCCTGAAGGAGTTACCGTCACATTGGAAATATACTCGTCAGCTGCATTTGTTCCGGTTATAGAACATTTAGTAAATGATGCCGTTGTGAAATTCGTTGAAGCGGAATAAGAACCGACTGAAGATCCGCACACATTGGCGATCTGAACTTCATATTGAGTTGCTTCTGTAAGTCCTGAAATGTTATAAGAGTTTGTTGAAACGGGAACCGTAGTCCATGTTGCCGTTCCTACTTTTCTGTACATTACAGAATATGTTGCTCCTACTAACGCTGTCCAGGTTACAGATGCTGAAGTTCTTGTAATACCCGTTACGGTAATTCCTGCCGGAGCAGATGTTGTACAGGCACTTGCAGATGCGGAAACTGTGGCATTTCCAACTGCGTAGAATACATTATCAATGGCGCTTACTCTTATCTTTACACTGGCACCCGTTGCCAAAGAAGAGAACGAAAACGGCTCGGCTCCGTCATTAGGTGTGGAGGGAGTAATTACCGTCCATGTCGTTCCATTGTCTGTAGTATAATCTAACTTAACGTTCTGTACATTATACGGCGCATTATTAGTATTTACGACATCCCAGGTAACAGCTCCAGGTGTATTATTGTAAACCGTAGTTGAAGTTACTTTAAATGGTCCTTCATTTCCTATATCCACTTTCATCAGACTGCTTTGGGTCTGTTGTTGTGCAGCATTCGGGTTATTGTCTCTTACCGTTACCTTGAAATTCATAGTTCTTGGTATGTTAGATACTGTTTCCCAATCTACAGCGCTGGTAAGCGTACCATTAAGAACATTTGCCAATTTAGGGAAATAACGGGTAGGTGAGTTTGTAGGCATTAGAGATCTGAAATTCGCACCATTATTTCTGGTTGCATTTACTGGTCCAAAAGCCGAAGTAGCCAGATCATACTGTTCCCATGTGTAAGTCATTGGATCATTTTGTGCATCTGCAGCAGAAGCTGTCAGTACAAAAGCAGTTCCTTTAGGAATCATTTTATTAGCCAATGGCTGTATCGAAGGAGGTGTATTGGCTACTGGTGTAATAGTACCACAATCCTGACCATTCACATAGGCTCCTACTTCTTCAATATTTTTAGTATGAAAATAAGCATCAGAATGCATCTGAACATTATAGTTGGTAATACCGGCATATCCCATAATAGTAGATCCCGATCCCGGCTCCATGTGGGCACCGTGCAAAGCAATAGACATTGTATGCGCAGCACCGAACTGGTGACCAATTTCATGAGCTACAAAATCTATATCATAATTATCTCCGAAAGGCTGATCCGGAGTAGACGGTGATGTGATTCCCGCACCTTTAGAAGTCGCATCATTATTGCTTGCAGGATTTCTGCAGACATTTCCTACATCTCCGGCACTTCCACCACCACCTCTGTGGCCAAAGAAATGTCCTATATCATATGCAGCGTTACCTACACCAGCGGTATTGGAAAGAGTTTGCTGAAGTTGCAGATTCCATGCACCCGGAGCGCTGTAGCTGCCATTAGGATTTACGATTACATTAGAATATGGGTCCGTCGCAGGATCTGCGAATATAAGCTGTGGAAGATCCTGTACAATCATATGGATTCCAAAATCTTTTTCAAAAACACCATTTACACGGTTCATTGTAGCATTAATACGGGCTGCTGCTCCGGGAACACCTCCGGCGAGTTGTGTGTATTCACCGTTTACGGAGATTGCGATTCTATAGGTTCTGTATTTTTGTTCATTACTTTTATTAACATTACCGAGCCCGTTTAAGACATTTTTTGATTTAAGAAGCTTATTCATTTCTTTCTTTGCCTTCTCAGGCTCAGCAGTTCTGCATTCAAAAGGATCTTCATGAGATTTGTTAGATTTGAAAAAGACTCCGAATACATCTTTTTCTTTGTTGATGGGCTCTATGAATTCGTATTTCCCTGTATCAGAGTCGAATGTCATAGATTGGAAATCGTTAGGTGCAGTACTGAACCTGATTTGTTTATGAGGATTATCCAATCCGATACCGGAATAGGCTCCCAATTCATATCTGTCTGCCATAGACTTTTCTACTACAGGCGAGCTGTACACTGAAAATCTTTCAATTCTTCCATCTGCTGTTGGAATAGAAACAGTAACAGGATTTCCTCCCTTTCCTGCTTCAGGAGCATTCTTAAGCTGTTCTCTCAATGCCGAAAGATCAAACTTATAGGCATATTCTACCTTTACTTCTTTTCTTACCGGTGTAATTTTTTCCGAGACCGGCTCCCATCGTTGTGCCTGTAACCCGCTTAGGCTTAAAGCTAATGCACACACAAAAATAATTTTCTTTTTCATATTTTTTATTGATTGTAATTGAATTTTTTAAAGATAGTGTATTTTTTTTAAAAAAATATTGATAATACGGTGTTAATTATCCCCAACTTTATATTATTAGTTAAATTTTATCGTTGTTTTAAATTAAATTAAGAATAAGTATAATTAAGGTTAATATTTTTATATAAAATAAGCGCTACCATTCGGGTGAATAGTAGCGCTTAGGTTTTTATTAGTAAAAATACTGTTATTTCTGTACTGCCGGAAGATTTCCGTTGCTTTTCTGTACCTTCTTATAAGTATAGGTACACATGATAATACTGAATTCATATAGAATTAGCAATGGTAAAGCAGCCATTATCATGCTCAAAACATCTGCAGGTGTAATGATTGCAGCTACCACCATAATCAAAACTATAGCGTGGCGGCGGTAAGTTTTCATGAACGTAGGCGTAAGAATTCCGATGCTGGTAAGGAAATAGATCAGAATCGGGAAAAGGAAAATAACCCCCATACCCAACACGACCTGTAAAAATAAAGTGGTATAATCACTTAAGTCATACAGCGGAACAATAATGTCTGAAATTTTAAAAATAACCCCAAAATTAACGGCAAACGGAAGGATTAAAAAATAACCGCATAATACTCCGGTCATGAAAAGCATCCATACTGCATTAATAATATAAATAGAATTCTTTCTCTCTTTCGGATGTAAAGCCGGCCCGATAAAACGCCACAATTCCCATACAATATAAGGAAACGCCGCTACCATTCCTCCAAAAATAGAAACAGCCATCATTACATTGAACTGCTGATACAATCTCTGTACACGGACAGGGAAATCTTTTGGAAGATGAATACTGTCTTCCCCCAAAATCATTCTTGAAAAATGATTGACAATTCTAAAGGTCGGGAAATCATTTCGGGTAGGCCCAAAAAAGATATGGTCCATAATCCAGTTGATATTGAAACCAACGACAAATGCCGCAATTATGATAGCAATAATCGAACGGATCAGATGCCCTCTTAATTCTCCTATATGCCCAAGAAAGGACATGTCTTTACTATCACTCACAGAATAAAATTTTAAAGCGCAAATTTATAAAAAAAATGACAGAAGTAAGAGTCTGCAGGTTATTAGTTAAATTTTACTTTTAATCTGCAAAATATCTTTTATTTATTAATCTCTAACTTCTGAATTTCTATCTTCTAATTAATTCCCTCGTCCAGCAGTTTATGCAGATCTATAATCCCGAAATACTTTCCGTTTTCCGTTACAATAAGCTGGCCGATATTGTTTTCTTTCAGCGTTTTCATGGCTTCTTTGGCCAACGCATCCTTCTCAATAGTTCTTGGATGGGAAGACATAATATCTTTAGCCAATACCTTGCTAATATCTTCTCCTTTCATCAGCATCCTCCTCAAATCTCCGTCTGTGATGACACCAATGATCTGATCTGAGTTAGTGACCACTGTAATACCGTGGCTTGATGCACTGATCGAAATAATGACATCTCTTATGGATGAATCTTCTGAAACCTGGGGTTTTTGAGAAGAAAGAAACTGTTCCACTTTTGAAGTCAGGTTTTTACCTAAGCTTCCTCCCGGATGGAATTTGGCAAAATCATTAGCTTTGAAATCATTCAGTTCCATTAAGGCAACTGCCAACGCATCTCCCAAAGCCATCTGAATTGTAGTAGAACTGGTAGGAGCCAGTTTATTCGGACAGGCTTCTACATCAACGTGAGTATCTAAAATAACGTCAGAAAACTCAGCCAGTTTACTCTTTTTATTTCCTGTCATTCCGATTAAAGCAGAAGAATAATCTTTTAAATAAGGAACCAGATTGGCGATTTCAGGAGAATTTCCGGAATTTGAGATGCATAAAACAACATCCTGTTTCTGAATCACTCCTAGATCTCCATGAATAGCCTCTGAAGCATGCAGGAACTGTGAAGGGGTTCCGGTTGAGTTTAAGGTAGCTACAATTTTATTTCCTACATGGGCTGATTTCCCAATTCCTACGACAATAAGCTTTCCTTTTGCCGAATTGATGATCTCTACTGCCTGCGCAAATTGGTCATCAATTCTGTTTTTTAATTTTTCGAGTTCAGAAATCTCTATTTCTAAAGTAGTTTTTGCAATTGATATAATGTTGGTTCTATCCATTTTATGATGATAATGTATACAAAAAAGTTCTTCAAAAACGTTATATTTTAAAAAGAATATTTAATATAAATTTTATTTTTTATAAATTCGTTCGCTTTTATTTTAAGCAGAATTTTTATAACTTTGGGTGTGATGCAAATTTAGCAATAGAAAATTAGATGAGCGCAAAAAAAGCCAATTTATCAGGCGAATTGAAAAAGTATTTTGGGTTTTCTACATTTAAGGGCCAGCAGGAACAAATCATAGACAACCTATTGAATGGGAAGGATATATTTGTTTTAATGCCTACAGGTGGTGGGAAATCATTATGTTATCAGCTTCCGGCACTTATTTCGGAAGGTACGGCAATTGTCGTTTCGCCCTTGATAGCGTTGATGAAGAATCAGGTAGATGCAGTGAACGGCCTTTCATCTGATGATGGGGTAGCACATGTATTGAATTCCTCATTAAACAAAACGCAGACCAAGCAGGTTTTTGACGATATCAAAAGCGGAAAAACCAAACTTCTGTATGTAGCTCCTGAATCATTAATAAAAGATGATTACCTGGATTTTTTGAAAGATGTGAAAATTTCTTTCTTTGCTATCGACGAGGCTCACTGTATTTCAGAGTGGGGACATGATTTCAGACCGGAATACAGGAACCTGAAACAGATTATAGACAGAATCGCCAATGTACCGGTGATTGCTTTAACGGCTACTGCAACTCCTAAGGTTCAGGATGATATCCAGAAAACTTTAGGAATGACTAATGCTTTGGTGTTCAAAGAAAGTTTCAACCGTCCCAATCTATATTACGAAGTATGTCCTAAAATCAATATAGATAAGGAAATCGTTAAGTTTATCAATCAGCATAAAGGAAAATCAGGAATTGTATACTGCCTAAGCCGAAGAAAAGTTGAAGAATTTGCCCAGCTTCTGCAGGTAAACGGAATCAATGCACTTCCTTACCACGCAGGTCTTGACCAGAAGGTGAGAGTGGCCAACCAGGATAAATTCCTGATGGAAGAAGTGGATGTGATTGTTGCAACCATTGCTTTTGGGATGGGAATTGATAAACCGGATGTACGTTTTGTGATTCACTATGACTTCCCAAAATCATTGGAAAGCTACTATCAGGAAACAGGAAGAGCAGGAAGAGATGGAGGAGAAGGCCACTGTTTGGCATTCTATGATCCTAAAGATATTGAAAAACTGGAAAAATTCCTGGCTCAAAAACCCGTTTCAGAAAGAGAAATCGGATTACAGCTTTTAAATGAAGTGGTAGGCTATGCTGAAACTTCAATGAGCAGAAGACAATATATCCTGTATTATTTTGGAGAAAGTTTCGATCCTGTAAATGGAGACGGAGCTAATATGTGTGACAACTCATCCAATCCGCCAAAAGTAAAAGATGCTACCGAAGATTTAAAAAAATCGCTAAAACTCATCAGTGATACAGGAGAAAAGTTCAAATCCAAAGATTTGATTTCCGTTATCGCAGGGAAAGAAACTGCAGTGACAAAATCTTATAAGCTTGAGCAAAGCGCTCATTTTGGCTTTGGAAAAGAAGAAAAAGATAATTATTGGAAAACAATCCTGAGACAGGCCACTGTTCAGAACTTTTTACAAAAAGATATTGAAACTTACGGGGTCTTAAAGATTACAGAAAAAGGGAAAACAGTACTGAATGGTACTTCTAAAGACGTGTTTTTAATTGCTGAAGACAGAGAATTTGACCTTACCCAGGCAAAAGCTGAGAGTGATCAGGTACAGCAGCAGGCCGGCGGAGGTATGGATCAGAACCTTTTTAATCTGTTGAAAGAACTTAGAAAGAAAGTTGCCAAAAAACATGGTATTCCACCTTACACCGTGTTTATGGATCCGAGTTTGGAGGATATGACCGTTCAGTATCCGATTACAGTGGATGAAATTACCAAAATCTATGGAGTAGGCGAAGGAAAAGCTAAAAAGTATGGTAAAGAATTCGCTGATTACATCAAAACATATGTAGAAGACAATAATATAGAACGTACTCAGGATATGGTATTGAAACAGGTGGCCAATAAATCGAGCCATAAAGTTTTCATTATCCAGAGCACTGATAAAAAGATTGATCTGGAAGATATTGCAAGAGCTAAAAACCTTTCTATGGATGAACTTCTGAAAGAAATGGAAAGAATTGTATATCAAGGTACAAAGCTGAATATCGACTATTATATTGAAGACAATTTTGACGAAGACATCGTAGACGGATTTATGGAGTTCATGAACGAATCTGAAAGTGACAGCATGAAAGTGTTGCTGGATGAATTCGGAGATGAATTGTCTGATGAAGAAGTAAGAATGCTGAGAATTAAATTTATCAGTGACGTAGCGAATTAGAAAAATAATATATTTTTTAGAATATAAATTAAATAAAGCAAGCTTTTCGGTAGAAGAGCTTGCTTATTTTTATATCGAGTAAAGCCAGTAGTAAACTGCAATATACAATCAGCTTTTAAAGCTTAGTTAATTTCTGTTAATAAGCACCAAAACAACAATTTTCATCCTTCCAACTCTTGAAAGATAACCAAACTTTTTAGTAACTTTACACTGATGAAAAAGATATCTGTCATATTTATTCTGCCGGACTTGGAAACCGGGGGAGCGGAAAGGATTGTTACTACTATAGCGAATCATCTCTCCAGAGATCGGTTTGATCCCAAGATTTTGCTGTTACGTAAACAAGGCGGATATTTGAATTTTCTCAAAAAGGATGTCGAAATTATCGATATCAATACCGAAAGAATAAGACATTCTTTAAAGCCTATTTTAGGAGAAATTTACAGAAGAAAGCCTGATATTGTTTTCTCAGGTTTCGGAGAGGTAAATGCTTACTTATCCCTGTTTATCAAACTTTTTCCAAGAACTAAATTCATTGCCCGGGAAACTAATGTAGTGACCCAGCATGTAACCCGTAAGGAGATTAAATTTTTCTATAATTTTTACAATAACTATCAGAAAATCATTGCTCAGAGTGATGATATGATGAAAGATCTTGTTGATAATTTCAATATTAAAAAGAAAAAGATTGTCAAGATCAATAATCCTGTAGACTTTGATTTTATTGAAGATAAAATGGCCCTGTCTTTAAAACCGGAATGCTTTAAATACAATTATAAAAATGTAGTGGCTATCGGCAACTTATCATCCAGAAAAGGCTTTGATAACCTGTTGAAGGTTTTTTCCAGACTGAAGAATGAAAACATTATGCTTCACATTCTGGGTGATGGAAAAGATAAGGAGCTCTTATACCAGACCAAAGAACTCTTAGGGTTAAAAAAAGTGATCTTTCATGGCAGACAGGATAATCCCTATCAATACCTGAAATATGCAGATCTATTTGTACTTTCTTCAAGATACGAAGGATTCCCGAATGTTCTTCTTGAAGCAGGTGCCTGCGGAACTTATTCACTGGCCAACAACTGTCCCGGGGGAATTAATGAAATTATCCAGCATAATGTAAACGGAGAAGTTGCCAATATTGAAAACTACGATGGTTTTGCCCAACAGATTGTAAAAGTGCTGCAGAATAATTACAATAGAGATGCTATAAGAAACTCTATTAAATCAAGGTTTTCAAAGAATATTATCCTGGATAAATATGAAAAGGTATTGCTGGATTTAATGAAGTAATATTGCCCCTGCGATTTGTCTTATGGGCTTTAATTTTCTTAGATTTGGGATCTGATAAAATAAATGTCAATGAGTAAAATCCAAAAATTAGGATGTGCCTGTGAAAAACCTGATTTTAATTATACTGAATTCAGAAGTTCAGAATTAGGTATAGATCATACGAACGGAAGATATGGAGAAGTTTCTATTCAACAGTGCAAATTGTGCCAGAGAATATGGATTCATTATTTTGTGGAATATGAGCATTATTCCAAATCAGGAAGATGGTATAAAGGAATTGTTTCGAAAAAAGACCGCCCTCAAATCACTCCGGAAAATGCAGTAGAGTATCTGGAAAGCCTGGAATGGTATGTATATGGTGGTTCTTTTTTTGAAAGTACAGGGGAGTTTGGACAAGGAAAGTTGAATGTAAGTTTGTAATATTTTCTGCTGGTTTAAGAAAAAGTAGTTCCATTAAATATCAGATTGATGAAACCATTTATAATTGTTATTTTAATGCTGAATTCTATTGCAATGATAGCTCAGCAGAAGACCATTTCCAGAAAAGAATTATTGAAAACAGCTATTGATCAAAGTGTCAAATCGGCGGAAATTCAAGAAATAACAATGGCCGCAGGACTGGCCGCTCCCCAACATGTGCATCCATGCCCTGTAGTAGGAATCATAAAGTCTGGTAAAGCTGTTTTTCAGATAGAAGGTCAGGAAAGTGTTCTTCTTCGTGAAGGTGATGCTTTTTATGAGCCTAAAAATACTACAATTCTCCATTTTGATAATGCCTCAGCAGAAAAACCGCTGATCTTTACAGCCATTTATCTGAAGGAGGGAAATGAGGAAAATATAAAATTCATAAAATAACATTTTTCATAAAACTAAAGCATATAATTATCATTTTTAAAATTGATAAAACTCACTTTGGTGCTTGGTAATTTATATGTAAATTTGTGAGAATTAAGATAGATAATAATAAACAAATTCATAGAATAACATGAGTCAATTCGATGTTACCGTAATAGGTTCTGGTCCCGGTGGTTATGTTGCTGCTATCCGTGCAGCACAGTTAGGTTTCAAAACAGCAATTATTGAAAAATATTCAACTTTAGGCGGAACTTGTCTTAACGTTGGATGTATTCCGTCAAAAGCGCTTCTTGACAGCTCTGAACATTTCGAAAATGCAAAACACAATTTTGCAGGTCACGGAATTATCATCAATGAGCCGCAAGCGGATATTGCAAGAATGATCGAACGTAAAAACGAAGTGATCAAGCAAAATACAGATGGAATCAGCTACCTGATGAACAAAAACAAAATTACTGTTTTTGAAGGCGTAGGAAGCTTTGAATCTGCTACTCAGATTAAAGTGACAAAAAACGATGGTTCTTCTGAAACTATCGAATCTAAATATACAATCATTGCAACAGGTTCTAAACCATCTGCATTGCCTTTCATCTCTTTAGACAAAGAAAGAGTGATTACTTCTACGGAAGCTTTAAACCTTAAAGAAATTCCTAAACATTTAGTAGTTATCGGAGGAGGAGTAATCGGTCTGGAACTGGGTTCTGTATACCTAAGATTAGGAGCTCAGGTAACAGTTGTAGAATTTATGGATAAAATCATCCCTGGAATGGATGGAGCTTTAAGCAAAGAATTGACTAAAGTTCTTAAAAAACAAGGAATGAAGTTTATGCTTTCTACTGCGGTTTCTGCGGTTGAAAGAAACGGAGATACTGTAAAGATCACCGCTAAAGATAAAAAAGGAGAGGAAGTAGTAGTAGAAGGAGATTACTGTTTAGTTTCTGTAGGTAGAAAACCTTATACAGACGGTCTTGGACTTGAAAAAGCAGGGGTAGAACTTGACGAAAGAGGAAGAGTAAAAGTAAACGACCACCTGCAAACTAACGTAGCTAATATCTATGCAATCGGTGACGTTATCAAAGGTGCGATGCTTGCTCACAAAGCTGAAGAAGAGGGAGTTTTTGTTGCTGAAACATTAGCAGGACAAAAGCCTCACATCAACTATAACCTGATTCCTGGTGTTGTTTATACTTGGCCGGAAGTTGCAGGAGTTGGTAAAACTGAAGAGCAGCTGAAAGAAGAAGGGGTAGCTTACAAAGTAGGATCTTTCCCAATGAGAGCATTAGGTAGAAGCCGTGCAAGTGGTGATGTTGATGGTCTTGTGAAGATTATTGCAGACGAAAAAACAGATGAGGTTTTAGGAATGCACATCATCGGAGCAAGAGCTGCTGACCTTATTGCTGAAGGGGTAATTGCTATGGAATTCCGTGCAAGTGCTGAAGATATCGCAAGAAGTTCTCATGCTCACCCAACGTATGCAGAAGCAATTAAAGAAGCTGCATTGGATGCTACAGGGAAAAGACCAATCCATATGTAATAATTGATTAAAAGATTTAATCATTTAAATATAAAAAGGAGAAATCAATTCGGTTTCTCCTTTTTTTTGTATAAAAATCGAGTTAAGTTTTTAAGATTTCATCTATTAATAATTTAAATAATAACGGTTTTACATTATTTTCAGATTATCGTAAAACTTTGAATGTTTCGGTGCAATATTTAACTGTATTCCAAAGGTCATTCCTTTAAAATATTTTTCTCTATGAATGGGAAAGGCATATCCGGTATTGAGAAATATTGCATTAAATAATGAGACTCCTATTCTTGGTTCCAATGAATAGGGATTGCCGGATACTCCAATCAAAAAGCCGGCGCGGAGAAGATTGATATTTATCTCCGGAATAAGTTTATCCGTATCATTAACATGGGTATAAAGTAAAGAAGGGCCAGGATAATGGAACCATCATAGCTATTTCCGAATCTATATTCTAATCCTGCCTGCAGAACATTTCTTCCCGTATATCGGTAAGAAACATTCAATGCTGTTTTCTCCAATAACTGAGCTTTTGAAAAGATAGCGGAAAGAATCAGAGGCAGGATAAAATATTTTTTCATGTTTCGTTTTTTATTCAAATATACAGGTTTCACAAGCTTTATGAAAGGTGAAGATGAGGTATCAAAAGATTATAACGGGATTGACTAGGTTGGCATCTTCAAATTTCCGTACCTTTGTCAGCTAATTTTATCATCAATGCAACTCGGAAAAACTCAAACTTTAACAATTTCAGAACAAATTAATTCAGGATGGATCCTTGTAGACGAATCCGGAGAAAAAGCTTTTCTGCCTAAAATCTTTATTCAGGATGAAAAAGAAACAGGCGATGAGGTTGAAGTTTTTGTATACCAGGATGACGATAAATTAAAGGCAACTACTGAAATTCCATTAGCTGAAGTAGGTGAATTTGCGGTGATGAGCTGCGTACAGAGTCTTCCTAGCGGAGCGTTTATGGATTGGGGAATCATTAAAGATTTATTTATCCCTTACAAACAACAGAAAACCAAAATTATCGAAGGTAAAAGATATCTGGTTTATATCTATGTAGACGAAGATATGGAGCTGATTACAGGGACAACAAAGTTCAAAAGAAACCCTCAGTATGATGATCTGCCATTTCTGAAAGGAGACAAAGTAGATCTGCTTATGATGAACGAAAGTGAACTGGGCTGGAACGTGGTTATCAATAAAAAATACATAGGTTTGATATATGCTTCCGATGTTTTCAAAAAACTGTATCCGCTGTCTGAAGAAAAAGGATATATTAAAATGATTCGTGAAGACGGGAAAATAGATGTTTCCCTACAGCCGGATGGT
This sequence comes from Chryseobacterium indologenes, assembly GCF_018362995.1. Taxonomy (NCBI): domain Bacteria; kingdom Pseudomonadati; phylum Bacteroidota; class Flavobacteriia; order Flavobacteriales; family Weeksellaceae; genus Chryseobacterium; species Chryseobacterium indologenes. The sequence continues at coordinate 1,322,328 of NZ_CP074372.1, read as the reverse complement.
TTTGAAAATATCGATGAGTTCAAGCAGAAGATTCTTAATAGCCTGGAAGAAAATTACGGACTTTTGTATGTGTCAGATAAATCTTCTCCGGAAGAAATCAAGGATGTACTTCAGATGAGTAAGAAGAATTTTAAGAAAGCAATCGGAGGACTTTATAAGGACAAGATCATCGATATTCTGGAAGATAAGATCAAATTATTATAAATAAAAAAACGAGCAGAAATTTCTGCTCGTTTTTTGTTACTCTCTGTTTTTGATCAGAAGCCATCCGTTATAGATCCTTCCGTCAGAAACTTTTATGGTATACCAGTAGTTTCCTGTTGAGATGGAATGTGATTCATATTTTCCGTCCCATTGGAAAGGTTTCTTTTTAATGATCTCTTTATAGATTATCACTCCTTTTCTATCATATAAATAAACTTCTGTTCCCGGATAATTTTCCAATCCTGCAATTCTCCACGTATCATTGATTCCGTCACCATTAGGACTGATGGCATTGGGAATATTGAATATTGAGAAATTCTTCTGCCCGATGATACATCCGGATTTTGTTCTTACATATACAGTATACTCTCCCATATTCAAATTAGTGAAGATATTGGAATCCTGCCATGTGAAATTGTTTAAAGAAAACTCATAATTTCCACTCTGAGAAAGAATAACTGTGGCAGTATTGTTTGTAATATTCACGGAAACAATATGAGCCAAAACAGAGTAGCTCACCTGGGTAGCACTTGTATTTTCACATCCGAAGACATTGGTTACTTTCACGGTGTACGTTCCTGGAGTCGTTACGGTGATTGTTTGTGTAGTTGCACCGGTATTCCATTCATAAGATTTAAATCCTAATCCTGCATCCAGAATAACAGACTTTCCTTCACAAAAATCAAGCTTATCAGGAAGCTGAACAAAAGGCTTAGGATTTAAAGTAAGGTTTAATCTGACTACTTTAAAACATCCGTCAGGAGTCGCTACTTTTACATGAATAAGCGTTGTTCCGATATTTAACACATAAGCTGAAGGATTGGCAATAGGATTTCCTGCATTATCAGTGTAGGTGAAAATATAACCAGCAGGGTTATTAATAATACTGGCTTCATAAGAATGAAGGTTGACAGTCATTGAATTGGCTGTAGTAGTATTACATTGTACCTGTGTAATATCTTTTGCGGGTACATTATCGGTGGATAAGGTTACTGTTATTGCCAGTTTTTCAGATTCACAGTTATTTAAAGTTTGTGTTACATAATAGATTTGTCCGTTTGCCAGAAGAGTTGACATTGGGATTACATTTCCTGCAGCATTATAGAACTTAAGAGCTGTTCCTGATACCACAAGCTTTTCCAGTGTAGGATTTGCAGAAGCACAGAAATCCTGATTACTATTTGCAGTCGGTTTAGGAGTTGTATTTACTGTTACCTGAACCGCTGTTTTATTACTTTCACAACCATTAATGGTCTGAGAAGCATAATAAGTTTGTCCATTGATAAGAGCAGTCGTTGTTGGTAAAATATTTCCTGCAGCATCATACCATTTGATATTCTGACCTGTAATCTGAAGGTCAGAAATCTTTGGATTGTTCGTTGCACAGAAGGTTTGTTGAGTATTTGTAGTTGTTGGAAGAGCAGGTGATGATACAATTACATTCTGATTTTGAGTTGCAGTATTTCCGTTTCCATCGTTATAAGTCCAATGAATAATATAGTTTCCAGGGATTGAGTAAGATAGCGGATCTGTGGTGGTTGCAGTAATTGTTCCGGTACAGTTATCGGTAGCAGTAGGAGCAATCGTAATTGTTGTATGACAGTCACCTGTAATGTCTGATAGAGCGGCAACATTAGGAACAGGAGGGGTATTATCACCCACGACAACGGTTACGGTAAAAGTTCCATCACAGGCTCCCGATCCTGAAACCTGACATGTATATATTCCAGCATGAGCAGCAACAGCATTTGAAATAACAGGATTTTGTTGATTGGATGTGAAGCCATTTGGCCCGCTCCAGTTATATGTTGTTCCTCCGGTAGCGTTGAGTTGGATTGTACCATTGGGACATACGGGAGAATTAGAAGTAACAACAGCAGAAGAGGTGCAATCTTGGAATTTAGCTATAAAAATATCATTTCCACCTCCAGGTAACTGCTGGAATGTTCCGGGTGTTGCAATGCCAGCAGTATTTCCACTAGACATTCCAGTTAAATAAATAGCTCCATCATTGTCTTTTGTAACTTCGCCTTGTTGTGTAGCACCATTTCCTGTATAGTAAGTGCCCCATTCTTTTATATCATTTTGACTGTATTTAATTAAAAATGTAGAAATGTACATTGCTGGCATACCCATATAAGCTCCGGGAGTAGAGATGTCCGGTTGGCCACTTGAATGTAGTCCTGTAAAAAAAACGTTTCCGGAAGTGTCTGGATATGCTAATAATTGAAAAGAACCTGTAAAATCGAAATAATTTTTTGTAATAGTATTATTGGTTAAGTTTACCCGCCATATTCCAGGCTGTCCCAAAGGAAAAGCGGTTGTAGTATATCTTCCTGGAAGAATTAAAGTATTATTTACAATTCCCGCTTTCCATATTTGTTCTGATCCGGTGTTTCCATAATAGCTTGATTTGAGAATATTATTTCCTGATTTTGAAATTTTCAGATATATTCCGTCTGACTCGCCTCCTTTTAAAGGCTGGAAAGCATTAACCATAGGAATTGTTGAGGATTGTGTTGCTCCAATTATTTCAAGATCAAAGTTCGAGGAGAGAATCTGAAAAATAGAAGTAGAACCATCGCTTCGTCCAAAATATGTTGCCCAATCAACATTCCCGGTCGTTGAATTTAAAGATGCTAAAATACCATCTGTATATCCTATAGGCGTTGACTTTACGGGTTGCATTGCATTGACTGTAGGGAAGTCAGAGCTAAAAGAATCACCACCAATATAGATATGATTTTGATTATAAGAAACAGTATAAAGTTTGTTTTGTCTGCTTGAAACAAATTCTTTTTGAAAAGCGAAACTCCCGTTATTATTAAATTTTACTAAAACAATATTTTCATTGTATTGCCCTCTTTGAACGGTTCCACCAGCATAAATATTAAAGTTTTCATCAAAATCGACATCTGCAAATACATCAGTCATTCCAAAGCCGTAATAAGTTCCCCAAAGTTTCTGGCCATTTTTGGTGAGCTTCATCAGGAATGCATCAAACCCACCAGCAACGTTTTGCTGATAGGTTCCGGAAGTAGCAAAATTAGTAGTACTGTTGGTTGCTCCATATAAATATCCAGTGCTTTCGGAGTCCGTTTTGATTCTGCCATAATCTTCTCCATATCCTCCGGCATAGCTTCCCCATATTCTTGTTGGTACAGGATCTATAATAATCGTTTTATCAGAAGAATTAACAGGGGCATTGAATCCAAAAGTCTGATCACCAAGATCTTTAAAAGAAACATCAATACTTGTTTTTGAATTTCCCGTAATCCAGCTGTTAGGAATGTTTTCATAGATTTGCCCAAAACGTACATTCATGGTCAGTTTTCCACCTTTTATCAAGGTAGGAGTGCCATTAAATTTCATTTTAATATCTGAAATTTTTCCACCCGGATTGATGATGAAATTATACTCGATAGGTTTTAAAGTATCATTAGGCTTAAAGAATACTAAATCTATATGAGGATATATGTTTTTGTAGCGGATTTTTTGATAGCGGTGAACATTACTAATACCTTTTAGGTTATTAGGCAGGTTATAGTAATTGTCGTAATCTTGAGACTTTCCCTCTGCAGTAATGGTTGCTTTATTAGAATTAACAAGTTCAATATCTACTCTGTGAATCAACTTTTCATAGATGTATTCATTGGTATCATACTGTTTTGGAGTTGGAAGTGTGTTTTCTATTTTTTTTGAAAAATCAGGATTTATTGTTTTTTTTATTTCGTAAATATCATAAGAAAATCCATTAGAACGCAGCTGTACATTCAGACCATTAGAATGGAAAAGATATTTGACATCCTTATTTTCTTTTCCGTCCTGATCAATAATTTGGCCCTTGTTTTCATAAAAATAGTAAGAGTTGTTTTCAGGTTTTTTTTTCTGTGAAAATAGAAGTACTGTGCTCAAAACCGCAAACAGCGAAAGAATTTTCTTCATCAGGTTATTAATTTTTGCGGCAAAGATATAAAAATAGCTTTCTCATTAAACATTAACTAATCGCAAACTTTAATACAGAAACATGATGGATGTCATGACAATTATGTTTAATTTTTTTATTTAACAATTTTGTCAAAAATAAATTTTACTATAAATTTGCACAAATTTGTTTAACAAAAATGTCAAATCAAGCAAAAAAAGACCAAACACAGGAATTGATCAAGGAGACAGCGAAGAATTTGTTCTTTGTGAAAGGAAAATTTGATGCTACTACGCAGGAGATTGCAGATGAAGCAGGAGTGAACAGGACCCTTATTAATTACTATTTTCGTTCAAGGGATAAGCTTATCCAGATCATCTTTGATGAGGCTCAAAGAGTAGAACAGGAAAAATCGAAGATCATTCAGAATTCTGCTCTTCCTTTTAAAGAGAAGATGAGCAAATTCATAGAAAGCAGTCTTTCTACGAGTCTTCAGTATCCGTATCTGGAAACGTATATCGTGTCACAGATCAATAAAGGAACCTGCCATCACAGAGAAATTGAGGAAGATATCCTGAACGAAATGTATAGTGATATCGAAAAAGAAATGGAATTGGGAAATATAGAAAAAATGGCTCCGGTTCAGTTTATTCTGAATATGGTTTCGTTGTTGGTATTCCCAAGTGCCATAAGACCATTATTTATGGAAAATTTATTAATCAATGATGAAGAATATGATAAGATTATTTCTGAACGAAAAGAGATTATTATCAATATGTTGTTCAAAAACTAAAAAAACTAAAGTATTTCTGAAAATGGTTCGTCATTTAGAAATAAATAATGACTGAAAATTAAATAAAAAAATAAACGAAGTATAAAATTATGAATAGAAAACGTATAACTGCTACAAAGCTAAAAATTGGGATAGCTTCAGCATTTATGATTTTCGGCTCTACATTGATGTCTGCCCAGCAGCAGGTTTCCCTGCAGGAAGCAATAAAACAGGCACTTCAGAATAAGGCAGAAGCAAAAAAAGCTGCTTTACAGATAAAAAAAGCCGAATATAAGATTGATGAGGCCAGAGCTGGTGCTCTTCCGCAGGTCAGTGCGACGGCGGGTTTAACCTATAACCCGATTATCCAGGAATCTTTGCTGGAATTCGGAGGGGAGAAAATCAGAGCTCAGTTTGGGCAGCCTTGGGGTTCAACAGCTTCTGTACAACTTCAGCAGGCGATTTTTGATCAAAGAGTATTTACAGGGCTTAAAGCTGCAAAATCAACAAGAGAATTTTATGTGCTGAATGCTCAGTTGACCAATGAACAGATTATTGAAAATGTAGCAACAGCTTATTATCAGGTGTTTGTACAGGAGGAAAATCTTAAAACGGTAACTGCCAGCTATGCCAACACTGAAAAAGTAAGAAATGTTATTAAAAGTCTGGTGGATAACGGTTTGGCAAAATCAATCGATTTAGACAGAACAAATGTTCAGCTTACGAATATTGGTTCCAATAAACAGACTTTAATCAACTCTGTTGAACTTTCAAAAAATGCGCTGAAGTTTTATATGGGAGTCCCTATCTCTACAGACATCGAGCTTGAAGAAAAAGAGATTGAACCAAAGCCTGAGCTGATTGCGAGCAGCGTAAATCTTAATAATCGTACAGAGATTAAAGTTTTAAATAAGAACAGGGAACTTTTGGTTTTCAATAAAAAAGCGACGGAAGCTTATCTTTATCCATCAGTAAATCTTACTGCGAACTACGGATGGGGAGCAAACGGAGCAAAATTCCCGCTGACAAATGGTCTTAGTAAAGGCGTTCTTTGGAGTGATTATTCAGCAATTGGTTTGAATGTAAATATTCCTATTTTCACAGGAGGAGCTACAAAAGCGAAGATCAATCAGGCAGAAATTGATATTCAGAGTCTTGATGTTGACATTGAAAACACTCAGCTGAACTTAAGTTTAGATTATAAAAATGCAGTCACCAATATGGAAAATGCATTGATTAATATCGAAAGCATGAAAGATAATGTAGGATTGGCAGAAAGAGTTCAGAAAAATACCCAGTCAAATTATCAATACGGGTTAGCAACCCTTACGGAGGTACTGGATTCTGAAAATGCTCTGACACAGGCAAAACAGAACTATTCTAATGCATTGCTGGATTACAAACAGGCAGAGATCAAGCTTATAAAAGCTAAGGGTGAACTAAACACACTACAAAACTTATAATAAACTAAAATGAAAAAAACTTTAATATATATCATCGTAGCAGCTGTACTTGTAGGTCTAGCCGCTTACAAGATTGCCGGGAACAAAGAAAAGCAGACTAAAGAAGTAAAAGAAGTTGCCAAGCAGGTAGATAAAATCAACGTTAATATTGTAACCGTTACAAGAGAAAATATTGATACAGACTATTCAGCTAACGGAACATTCATTCCTAAGCAGGAAATGAACCAGTCTTCTGAAATTGCAGGACGTATTGTAAGCGTTCTGGTAAAAGAAGGTTCAAGAGTAAGTGCAGGTCAGGTTTTGGCAACTATCAAGAGAGATGCTATCGAAGTGGATGTTACACAGGCTCAGAATAATTTGCAAAATGCTATTATCGACAATCAGCGTTATGAAAATGCCTTTAAAACGGGAGGTGTTACAAAACAACAGGTTGATAATTCAAGACTTCAGCTGAAAAATGCTCAGGCAGCTGTAAAAGCTCAGGGAGTAAGAGTCAATGACACAAGTATCCGTGCAGGTATTAGCGGAACAATCAATAAAAAGCTGGTAGAACCTGGAACAGTTGTTTCGGTAGGAACATCTATGTTTGAAATCGTTAATATCAACAGCTTAAAACTTTCTGTTTTAGTAGATGAAAGCCAGATCGGGAAAATCCAGTTAGGTCAGGAAGTTCCGATTAAAGTAAACGTTTTACCTGAAGATTCTTTCGTAGGCAGAATTACCTTTATCGCTCCTAAAAGTGATGCTTCTTTGAATTTCCCTGTTGAAATTGAAGTTCAGAACAGAGGAAACCTGAAAGCAGGTATGTATGCAACCGCTAAATTCAGTACAAATAATGGTGCAGAAACGCAGAATATGCTTACAGTTCCTGCAGAAGCGTTTGTAAACGGAGTAAGCTCAGGACAATTGTTTGTTGTTCAGAATGGAGTTGCCAAATTGATTAAAGTAACCATCGGAAAAGTTTACGGCGATAAAGTTCAGGTATTAAGCGGATTGAATGGAGGAGAGCAGGTAGTAACTAGCGGACAGATTAACCTGGATAATGGATCTAAAGTGAATATTATAAAGTAGCAGATCGATGAAGTTAGCAGAAATATCCATTAAAAGACCCTCGCTGGTAATTGTATTATTTACAATTCTGACGTTGGGAGGTATCCTGAGTTATACACTCATGGGATACGAATTGATTCCGAAGTTTGAAACCAACATGGTAACAATATCTACGGTGTATCCCGGAGCTTCCCCTGCAGAGGTGGAAACATCCGTGACCCGAAAGATTGAAGATGCCGTAGGTTCCCTGGAAAACGTTAAAAAGGTAGAATCTTCTTCATACGAAAGTTTATCCGTTATCATGGTTCAGCTGAACGATGGGGCCGATGTAGACTATGCTTTGAACGATGCCCAAAGAAAGGTAAATGCCATTCTTGCAGACCTTCCGGAAGATGTAAAAGCGCCTTCGCTGAATAAGTTCTCATTAGATGACTTACCGATTATCACGATGAGTATTTCATCTGATAAGCTGAACAGCAAAGACCTTTATGACTTACTAGATAAAAAGATTGAACCTATTTTCTCCCGTGTAAATGGTGTAGCACAAGTAGATCTTGTGGGTGGACAGGAAAGAGAAATTCAGGTAAATCTTGATGAGAAAAAACTGCAGGGATACGGACTTTCAATTGGAGACGTACAACAGGCAATTCTTTCATCAAACCTTGATTTCCCAACAGGAAGTTTGAAAACGAGAACTACAAAATCTACGATCAGACTTTCAGGAAAATATAAGTCCACTGAGGAAATGAACAACCTTGTAGTTTCCAATAAAAACGGAGCTCAGGTACGTTTGTCTGATATCGCAACAGTTTTTGACTCTCAGAAAGATGTTGAAAAAGTAGCGAGATTTAACCAGTTCCCAACCATTTTGATGCAGGTTAAAAAACAATCTGATGCCAACGCGGTTGCAGTATCTGAAAGTATTCAGAAAACCATTAAAACAGTAGAAGAAGCATACAAAGTTCAGGGGGTAAAAGTAAAAATCGTAAACGATACTACAGAATTTACCCTTGAATCGGCCAACCACGTTATTTTCGACTTATTCTTAGCGATTATCCTTGTGGCGATTGTGATGCTATTATTCCTTCACAGTATCAGAAACGCATTTATCGTAATGGTTTCTATCCCGGCTTCATTGGTGGCAGCGTTCATCGGAATGAACTTAATGGGGTATACCTTGAACCTTATGAGTTTACTGGGACTGTCGCTTGTGGTAGGTATCCTGGTGGATGACGCGATCGTAGTACTGGAAAACATTTACCGTCACATGGAGATGGGTAAAAGTAAGATCAGAGCAGCTTATGACGGAGCTTCAGAGATCGGATTTACCGTTGCTGCGATTACATTGGTAATTGTGGTGGTATTCTTACCGATTGCGATGAGTTCAGGTCTTGTAGCGAACATTCTTGCTCAGTTCTGCGTCACCGTAGTTATCGCAACCTTATTGTCATTGCTGGCTTCATTTACCATCATTCCTTGGTTATCATCAAGATTCGGTAAACTGGAACATTTAACAGGTAAAAACTGGTTTGAGAAATTCATTCTTTGGTTTGAAGGATTAATTGACAAGTTTACACACTGGATCACTGGAATCCTTGAATGGTGTCTGAAAACGACATTAAGAAGAATTTCAACAGTAGTGATCACATTCATTGTCTTAATCAGTTCATTCATGCTGGTAGCATTCGGATTCATTGGAGGTGAATTCTTCCCGCCGATTGACCGTGGTCAGTTCCTGGTACAAATGGAGTTGTCAAAAGATGCAACCGTTGAAAAAACAAACCAATTAACACTAGAGGTTGAGAAGTTTTTAAGAAATGATAAAGATGTTGTAGACCTTATTACAACCGTTGGACAGCAGTCTACAGGTTTTGGTGGAGCTCAGGCAACGACTTACCAGTCTGAGGTTCAGGTAAACTTAACAGATAAGTCTGAACGTTCTGAAAGTACCAACATCAAAGCTGCGAAAATAAAAAGACAGTTAGAAGAGAAATTCACAGGAGTTGAATTTAAAACAGCTCCGATTGGTATCATGGGTGCTGAAAATGCTCCTATTGAAATGGTAGTAACAGGACCTGATAACGAAACCGCTGTAAAAGAAGCAACAAGAATTCTGGAACTATTGAAAAAAGTTCCTGGAGCTGTAGATGCTGAATTATCTACAGATACTGGTAGCCCGGAAGTTCAGGTAAGTATCGACAGAGATAAAATGTCTTCTCTTGGGTTAAATCTTTCAAGTGTAGGACAGACGATGCAGACTGCATTTAACGGAAATACAGATGGAAAATTCAGAGCCGGAGAATATGAATATGATATTAATATCCGTTTTGGAGATGTCAACAGACAATCCATTGATGATGTTAAAAACCTTATGTTTACAAACCCTCAGGGACAGCAGGTTCGTTTAAGCCAGTTTGCTGAAGTAAAAATGGGTTCAGGACCAAGCTTACTTGAACGTAGAGATAAATCTCCTTCTGTAAAAGTAAGAGCAAAAGCAGTAGGTAGACCGGTAGGAGACGTAGCTAATGAGTGGGCAAACCAATTCATGAACAGCAACAAAAAACCTATTGGAGTAGATTACATCTGGAGTGGAGATATGGAGAACCAGCAGGAAGGTTTCGGTACGTTGGGTATTGCTTTATTAGCAGCTATCGTATTGGTATATCTGGTAATGGTTTCACTATATGACAGTTTCGTATATCCTTTCGTGGTATTGTTCTCAATCCCGTTAGCGATGATCGGAGTAATGGTAATTCTTGCATTAACTGCCAACTCACTGAACATTTTCACCATGTTAGGGATGATCATGTTGATTGGTCTGGTAGCGAAGAATGCGATCCTTATCGTAGACTTTACGAATGCCAGAAAGGCAGCAGGAGCTAATACGCATGACGCCTTGGTACAAGCCAACCACGCTCGTCTTCGTCCGATCCTGATGACCACAATTGCGATGATTTTTGGTATGTTACCGATCGCATTGGCAACAGGTGCCGGAGCTGAGATGAATAAAGGTCTTGCATGGGTAGTAATCGGTGGTTTGACATCGTCTCTATTCCTTACCCTGATCATTGTACCGGTAGTATACTCTCTATTTGACTCTGTTCTACGAAGAATGGGTAAAGATAACAAAGTAGACTACGAAGCTGAAATGAAAGCGGATTATGTACACAGAGAGCTGAATGAAGACGGATTTACTCCGAAACATTTAGATAAATAAAAATTAAACCTTTAATTAACCTAAAAGCCGCATCAAAAATGATACGGCTTTTTCGTTGATATAGTTGATTATGTTTTGATAGGTTATGGGCGTTGGAAGGAACTTATTAGGGTAAATGGGAAGGCCCATTTCTATTGATGATTAATCAAAACGTCATGGAAATCTTTCTGTTAAATGCTATTACTAAGAAAAAGAGGTTGTTTTACAGTTAAATTATTGATTTTGTCATTCTGACGAAGGAAGAATCTCATTTATAGTTAAACCCATGAGATTCTTCACTGTATTTTATTTCGTTCAGAATGACACTAGTTGTACTATAAGACATCAATAAGAGCTGGCTTTAGCCGAACCATAAAAAAAGCTTCCAGTAAAACTGAAAGCTCTCCTATATTGTAACGAAAAAAATTAATCTGCCATAGCCTCTCCGGACTTTCTGTAGATAAAGTTTCCATAGATGTGTCTCCTTGCAAAACGGCTTGGTGAATCAGCATTAACCATTTTGATATAAGTATTTCTTGGAACTCCCATATACTCATACATATTTCCGTTCAGGTGCTGAACCGTTAAAATCGATTTTTCAAGATAAAAATCCTGGATGTTAGATTTCGTAATGGTTTCTGTATATTCTTCCTTGTATTTATCCTGTGTTTCAGAATTAATGCTTACCAAAAAGTGATACGCCTCAATTACAGACTTGCTTTTTTCTTCAGCTTCAATTTTTCCGGCTTCATCATTAATGAATTTATCAGGATGTGTATCTTTCATCACATTTCTGTAAATGGTCTTTAATTCTTTTAAAGTAACATTTTTATCTACTCCAAGAAGTGTTCTGTGTTCACCAATTTTTTTCATATCTCTAACCCTTATTTTCGGGGTGCAAAATTAAGCAATTAAATTCAAAAAACCATAACTTATTCATTATTAATTTATTTGGAAAATTTTAAAGAGTTGGATGATAATGATTAATTTGTATAGTTAACTTTTACAGCTAATTAAATTCCGAGTACAGGTTTTTATTTAACTTAAAATAAATAAACCCGTTCTTAAAATCAATCACAGTATTGAATTTTTTTAAAAACTGATTACCAAAAAATCCCGCCATTTTTTCCGTAGCATCAATGCCTTCTGTAGAGCCGGAAAGAGTAATCGGTAGGTCATAAAGATATTTTTGGACAAATTTTATAGTTGGACAAAGAACTACAGGCATTTCATAGACAGAACCATCAGAACCTCTTGCTGTAGCCTTGCCGATGGTTTTCATAACTTTTATCAACCCATTACTTTTAGCAAAAGGAGAAGCTATGGTAAGCACATCATCCGCTCCGCTGTCAAGTCCGAAAAACCCTGAATATTCTTTACCATTTACTATCATACTGCTTTCTACGGCAGGGTAGTTGTCGATCGTATGAAGCTTTATTTTCTCATATCCTGTTAGGTCCATGGAGAGGTCATTTTCTTCATAAAAACGGATTTCATTTTTATGATAATCAATTTCAATAACTTTTCCTTTCATCAGATCTGTTCCGAAAACTCCGTCAAAATCTGCGGAACCATAAGGAATAAGAGTAAACCGGATATCATTTTTCTGAATGCTTCCAAACTGCACCGTATTATGGCTGCTGTAATCGACTGTGTTTACCCCGTTTGAGCCCTTATTTTCAGACTTTCCATCAATGGTAAGCGGTACTTTTTTCTTTGCATTGATATTGATGACAGAACCATCGGCACCTGTATCAAACATGAACTTTATGCTGTCTGTTGTATTGACTTTGCAGTACACATAAACGGAATTGTTTTCCAGAGAAAAGGGTAGGATAACAGGTTTCTTTTGAGCTGATACTGTTATAGAAAATAACAAGATCAGAATAATAACAATGAGTTTCATGGAATTAGTTTTATATGAACGAAAATAATTGTAATCGTCGCTTGTACAAAGAAATAACAGGTTATTAACGCTCCCTTAACCGTTTCTTAACCATTCTCTATAAAATATCTGCCAATAAAAAAACAGTACCCAATCTGAGTACTGTCATTATATTTTAATAAATAAATTTTTTTGATTTCTGAATCAACATTATGGTTCATCACAGGTTCTTTTCAGCTTTGTAAAGATCTTGTCAAAATCCTTGTAAGAAGTTACCTCATCTTCACGTTTCTGTCTGAAACTGCTGTTGGCACAGTTATGAAAGCCAAGACCAATAAGGTCTATCAGCGCATAGTCTTCTTTCTGCGGATCATTCATTTTGGCATCAAATCTTGCCATAACGCTTTTCGGATCAGCATTATTTTTACTCTTAAGCTCAGTATAATTTTTCCATGCAATAAACATTTTTTCTCGGTCCGGAGAGGATATGGCGTCAATCTGTTCTCTGCAGGTGTTGTAATATTTACTGTTTCTAAGCGTGGAAGGATCAGAATAAGCCAGGATTTCTTCTTTATTCAGCTGATATTCATTTTCAAAAGAATCAATGGTTTCTTCCATTAATTTTTTCCATCTTGGAAGATCAATGACTTTAAGGCTGTACAGTTCCTTTTTCTTTTCTTCATACTGTTTCTCCAGTTCCTGTAAATATGCTTCTCTGTTTTGGCGGATTTCTTCAAGCTGGGAAAGTTTAAAAACAGGTCGGGTATCAAATACAACTCCATTGAACTGGTACAAAAGCTTATTGACTCCGTCTATTTCTTCTTTTTTGTATTTAGCCGAATCAAAATACCCCTTATTATCACAATTGAAAGTCTGATAGCTGTAAGGTGTCAGATTGGTTGCTTTTGCAGGAGTTTTTTGACTCCAAATAGTAATGGATAAGGCCAAAGCAAGCCCGATCATCATTTTTTTCATGTACATAACCTGTTGAAAGAATCCGAATTTTCTGAATTTCAGTGCAAAATTAACGCTTTAAATTCAAAATATAAAGGATTAAATAGATTTTCTCAATTGATTTTGCAAATTTTATATGGATTTTATACTGCAGGTTTCATTTTGCTCTTATATTATCCATGTAATTTATATAGAAAGCCTTTCACAGTAAGGTATACAGAGAATATAAATAAAAATTATGGAAGTTGATATTGCTGGTAATTTGCATGGACTTCGACAAACTTCTATGTGGATTTCAGTTCAAACTCAATAGGTTTAGAATGAAAATTCAAAGATCAGATTATTGATAGTTCCTTTTCGTGATTGTGATGATTGCTTTTTCAGATTTAAAATAATAGCTTTACATGAATTAACACGAAACCATGATATATTATTTTTTTCTTCTTTTTATTATCGTTGTTTTTGGAGGAATCGCTTATCTTATAATGCGTTTTTTCAACAAATGGACAAAAAATAATAAGTATGAAGTTCTTTTTAACACCTTAATATTTATTGCATCTTTTTTTCTGGTATCATTTGTCGGTATCTATATTTTCCTTTCCAGTCTGGATTTTTCCCGTTAATAAACGATCTTTTTTGAGAATTACATAAGCAATGGTCAGGTTGATCAAAAGGGCAGCCCAAACATTCAGTCCATAAAAAAGTTGATAATCATGCTGTGTTTCATTATATAGCAGATGCTTAACGATTCTGAAAGTAATGGCTGTTGTAGTCACCGCATAGCTCAAAATCATATAATTTCTATGCTTGTTGATATTTCCTTTTTTAATAGAAAGTATAGCCACAATGGTGAAATAGGACCAGAGAACATCCTGAATCAGAAATCCTGTAATCCCGATAAGACCGCCATTTGAAAAAAGTCCCAGTACAAAGCATGCCGGAACATTGATGATCAGAATATTGTAAACATATATTTTCCCAATGATCCTATGAAGATCTCTGTTTTCAGATAAAAACCGATTTGAAAATTGCGTAAGACCGGCCAGAAGACAAAACGTAATAGAAAAAATATGAATGTAGAAAAAAGCCATCCAATATGGATTACCGACTACCTGCTGCTTAAAGGCCAGAAATCCGATATTTTTATCAAAAGAAGTATATTGGGAAATTGTTTTCAGCATGAGAATACTGAAAATTAAAACTGAAAATAAAGCGATTACTTTAATAATTTTTGTTCCCAATACCTTCATCATTTATGGATTTAACAGATAAACTCTCGAGGATTGTTTTAATCTTCCAAAACTTCCCTGATCTGTTTCTCCATATCATCAAGACTCTCAAACTTTCTCAATTCCAGAGATTTTCCGGAATTTCTAAGTTCTTCTATAATATCAAGAATCAATTCTAAAGGCTCAGCTTCATAGCCAAACATATGACTGTCGAAATTTGTCCCCACCAATAATCCATCACTATTCATGCCCAGGCACCAGTTTTCTACAAATTCGGTAAGAGAGACAGGAGAGGGCTCATAATAATTCCATTCATTTTCTATACATGATTTTGCTCTTGCAGCCTCAGACCAGAAGCAGATCATCTGGACCGGTTCACCATCTTCGTATTCTGCTTCGCTGGAGTAGGAGGTAGCATAGCCTTTGTCGTTTTGTAAAGCGTATACGATTTCTGTATCTGTAATTTTTTTTATAAACTCTTTATGGCGGTTCAGAACCGTAATATGGTCTTGAAGCATTTTATTTAATTATGAATTATTAGGTATGAATGATGAATTGGTTGTATCAGTGGATAGTAAGTAGATGCCTATGAAGTTTCACCACTGTTGATATGTATTATTTCGGGATTCTGACCATCTGAATCTCTTTTGGATCTTCCATATAGTCCTATTTCAAGATCGTTTGGAGATTCACTATCCAGTTCTGACGGATGTACATACGTATACATACCGTACCCATGTCCGGAAACCAGCCAGCCTTCTGTTAGATTTAAATGTATAATATTAAAATCCCCTGCGCTGGCCCGCCAGAATATACCGGACCGAATTCTTTCATTAATTTTATTGCTTCCTCTTTTACGTCCTGGACAGTGCTGATGTCGTCAAAAATAATATAAGTACTATTTTCAAAAAGAACCCAATCCTGAAATTTAGGATTAATCGCAAGCTTGACATGTTCAATCATGGTTAGTAATTTAAAATAAGAGTGATAAGTTAATATTTTTATTTAATATACAGGCTTTTACACATCATTAATCAATCATCAATTTATATCTTGATCTACATAATTCCTTTGATTCGTAAATGCTGCAAAAGCATAATCGTTTTCGCATCTTTGATTTCTCCTGTATCAATCATTTTCAGAGCTTCCTCAAAAGAAAGTTCCAGAACTTCTATATTTTCACCTTCCTCTTCCAATCCGCCGCCGTCTGTAATTTTCATTTCATTTGAATATTCTGCGATAAAGAAGTGAAGGATTTCCGTAACAGATCCCGGCGACATATAAGCTTCAAATATCTTTTCAACTCTGGAGATTTTATACCCGGTTTCTTCTTCAGTTTCCCGTTTTATACAATCTTCCGGATTATCATTATCCAAAAGTCCTGCACAGGCTTCAATAAGCATTCCTGTCTCATTTCCGTTGATATAAGTGGGCAGCCGGAATTGTCTGGTCAGAATAACCGTGTTTGAAAGTTGATTGTAAAGGAGAATAACCGCTCCGTTTCCGCGGTCGTAAGCTTCTCTGCTCTGAGTTTCTGTGGTTCCATCCTTTTTCAAAACAGAGTAGGTGACTTTGTTTAAAGTATACCAGTTGTCTGAAAGGACCTCTGTGTGAAGGATGGTTATATCAGGATTTTGCATAAGGAATATCTTCTATGGTATAATAAATGGTAAGACCTCTTTCTTTGGCTATTCTTACATCTTCATCAGCTCCCTTTGATGCACCTTCTATACGCAGCACTGCATCACATTTTTCAAGTAGGGCATGAGCTACGGGATATTGTATTTCCTGCCATGCTTCATCACCTATTTGGGTAGATCCGGCAAGGTTGATCAATGGCAATGCAACCCATTCTCCGATAATTGGGATGTGTCCCTTTCTGAAAATAGGAAGAGCAACAGATTCAAGATTGTAAAGATTCTGCTGAATAAGCTGCGGATCATCATTCGTTCCACTGCGGTAAGGGCCTGCAATAAGTATAAACATAATTTTTTTTGAGTAAAGTAACAGAACTTTCAGAGTAAAAAAAATAATATAGCTTAAGAGAAACTGTTTTTTTGTTTGGATTTTATAAGGCTTAAAAATTCAGGAGTGATCCCTAAATAAGAAGCAATTTGTTTTTGTCTGATACGTTTTACCGCTTCAGGATATTTCTGTAAAAAGTTATAATAGCGTTCTTCTGCCGGTAAAGAAAGATTTTCAATCGTTCGGAGCTGTTCTCTGATGTAAGCGTTCTGCATCATGATACGGAAAAACCGTTCAAATTTCGGGATCTTGTGATAAAGGTCATCCAGATGATCTTTTTGAAGTTGCAAAATAGAGCTGTCTTCCAATGCTTCAATATTCAGCATGGCGGGTTTCTGATTGATGAAACAATACATATCAGTGATCCACCAGTCAGAAACCGCAAACATGATCGTAGATTCTTTTCCCGTGGTATCCATATGAAAAGCCCTCAAAATTCCTGTCTGAACAAAATTGATCTCTTTACAGGCTTGTTGCTGTTGTAAAATCAATTCTTTCTTAACAACCTTTTTTTCCTTTAATAGAGAGAGAAAATAAGATTTCTCCTGATTGGTAAGTGAAATATGCCTGGAAATATTTTTTAGAATTAAAAGTTCTTCCCCCATTCTGTTATTGCTTCTTTAATAGATCTTCTAAAGCCTCATTCAGATCCGGAAACTTAAAGTGAAAGCCTGCATCCTGAAGCTTCTGTGAAGAAGCTCTGGAACCTTCCAGTATAGCCGTAGCCAGCTCTCCGAAGATTAACTTCAAGACAAATCCCGGAACATTGGGCATGAATAAAGGTTTTTCAAGTACTTTGGCAATCTTTTTTGTGAGATCTTTATTAGTAATATGTTGTGGAGAAACAGCATTATAAGCTCCGTCCATTGCTGGATTTTTTAAAGCAAGCTCATAAACAGAACAAATATCTTCAACATGAATCCATGGCATATATTGTTGGCCGTTTCCTAAAGGTGATCCAATATAATATTGAATGGGAGGAATCATTTTCTTTAAAGCTCCATCTTTTTCGGAGAGTACAACAGCAGTTCGTATTTTGACCACTCTTTCTGCCAGATCCTGTTCTTTAAAATCGTCTGCAGCACGTTCCCATAAAACCACAACTTCACTTAGAAAATCATTCCCGGGAGGATCATTTTCATTATAAATCTTTTCCGAAGTTTCAGTACCGTAAAAATTAATTCCTGAAGCTGAAATAAATGACTTAAGCTTTATTTTATTTTTTCTTAAAGCATTTCGAAGTAATTCTGCTGAATCAACACGGCTCGAGATCAGTTCTCTCTTTCTTTCCGGTGTCCAGCGTTTTTCTGAAATATTGGCACCCGCAAGATGAATGATATGAGAAACATTCTCCAGAGCAGCTTCATCTATATTTCCTTTTCTGATATCCCATTCATATTCATGATCATGTTCTTTTTTTCGGGTCAGAAATCTGATTTCATATTCTTTGCCTATCTTTTTGGCCAGTTCTTTGGCGATCATACCACTGGCTCCGGTGATCAGAACAATTTCTTTCATAATACTTTATTTAAGGTGTGTGGGTTATGCCTGATTCTTTACAATCAGTACAAAATCATCTTCCAGAAGTTTATAGCCGTAATCATAAATAAACTTGTATTCAGAACCGTTTTTATAAACTTTCAGGTTGGTGAAATAATCAAAATCAAAACCTAAGCCATCCAGTCTGGACCTGGCCACTTTTGTTTTACCGTCAGTATTAATTTCCATCAGGATTCGGTAGTTTTTGCGGAGTTTGTTGTTCACATTCCGCATCAGGTTGTTAGAATCCTTATTTTGCTTATTGTTATAGGCGTTCCGGCAGGCATCGTTGCAAAACTTTTTATCAGACCTCCCGATGATTTTCTCGCCACATTCCAGACAATTCATCTTTTTATTTTTTTATTTTGTGGGGATGTGCATGTCTTTTTCTTAACAGCCTCATGAATCTGCTGTGGGTAGGATAGCTTCTGTTAGGAGTAATATTATTAAAAAATAAAGCTACCAACAGCAGAATGATACATCCGGAAAGAACAGGGGAGATGACATACCAATATCCCAATTCCGGAATTTTCCCGGTAGAACTTACAGCAATCAAAGCTGTAGCACCACCTGGTGGATGCAGCGTTTTGGTATACTGCATCAATACAATAGAAAAAGCTACTGCCAAAGGAGCCGAAAGCCAGATAATATGCGGAACAAACTGATAGACTGTAACCCCTACTAATGCAGACAACACATGTCCGCCTACAAGGTTTCTGGGCTGTGCCAGCGGACTCTGTATGGCTCCATAAATAAGAACACTTGAAGCCCCAAAAGAACCAATCAGGAATATATTCTCAGTTTCCGCTAACGAATGAGACTGGATAAATGCAATGATTCCAATCCCGAAAAATGCACCCAAAAATGACCAGAAATGTTCTTTGTAATCAACAAGCGTTTCTTTATAAATCACATATTTGGAAACTCTGAATGTTCTTCTTATACTCTTCTTCATTTACTCTTCTTTATTTTTTATAATTTGAATTAAATTCTCTACAAATGGCTGGGTATACGTTCCGTTTTCATCATAATCAGGATCTAAAATAGTAATCTCTATCCCAAAGCACAATGGACTATCAAATAAAGGTTCTAGCATTTCCCTGAGGTCATCATAGCTGATTCCGTCTTCCATTCTGCTGTCTACGGCCGACATTATCTCATCTTTCAGAATATCCACGTCAAAATGAATGAAAAAACCGTCCAGATCTTTATCATTCACCATTTTCAGAAAGTTTTCAGCGGTTTTTCTGAAGCCATTCTCTCTGAGACGGTAAAGATCATAATAATGAATATTGGAATTGATAATTTGATTAACATATTCTTCATCATCTGTTTCTGCATTTCCGCAGCAGAAAATATTTTCTTCAGATAAATAGGGCTTTAAACCATCAATATTGGTCAGTTTCTCGTGTCCGGTTCCGGTAATGATGGCGAGATCCATTCCTGCAGCACCTCCGGTTTCTGAAAGTTCCGGTGGGATAAAATCTGTGTGGCCGTCAAGATAAAAGAGTCCGAAGTTTCCCAGTTTTTTCAAGGCGACAGCATTTCCAATCAGAATGCTGCAGTCACCGCCCAGGATAATATTGAATGTATTTTTTTCGTAATTCTTAAGAATATATTCAGTCTGTTTTTTGGCGTATTCAATAATGAGATCTGCATTTCTTACATTAGATTCCTCATCAAAATCCATGGAATATTCCGGAGCATCAAGTCTGAAAACTTTTTTAGGAGCAATTCTACGATGAAAATCAAATTTCCTGAGCCAGTCCGGAAGTTTTCGAACCCCGGGTTCCGTCTCATGTTCCTTTTTTGTAAGTCCCAAATTGAGAGGAAACTCAAAAATATTGATGTTCCTTTTCATAGATGAATTTTCACAAAGATACGGAATTATCCGTTTGTAAATGGATAACCGTGAGACAGACAGTTATTTTACTAAAACAAACTTTTTCTTAGAATCAAATGTTTAATTAACTATGAAATACAATAAATTATGCTTTGGAAAGCTGAAAAAGACTAAACTGATTTTATTAATCTCTGTTTGTTATAGCAATATGTTTTATAAAATCACCTAATTTATTCTTGAAATTGAATTCTAAGACTGTATTTTATTTAATTCCCTTTTGTTTGAAAAAAGTAGTATTTTATCAATTTTTTAAATGAAATTTTTATTCATAAAGTTTTATTATTATGTATAACTAGCTTGTTTTCAGTAAATAAATTAAATTTTTATTTCACTTAATGGTGTTTTTTTGTAAATTTGATATCAACATTCAAAAAAGCAAACCATGAAAAAATCCAATTTATTGATGAGTATTTTATGCTCTTCTTTCTCAATTGCACAGGTAGGGATAAATACAACTTCCCCACAAGGTGTTCTAGACGTTACCTCAGCAAATTCAGCAGTTGTGTTAACGAGAAATGCCAATCCTCCGGCCAATGTAACCACACCCACAGCAGGAATGATTATCTATGATTCCACGAACAAGACTTTAAGGTATTATAATGGAACCCAATGGAGTACAGTAATTTCTTCGCAAACCTTAACAACCGCTAATGAAGGAGTTGTTAAGCTCAATAGCGGGGCAGGAGTGAAACCCTCATTTGCATTCAAATCTTCAGGAGGAGTTCCTTTAATGACTTATCAAAACATTGTTTACCAAACTCCAATGAATATTGTGACAGACTTTGCTGCACCTCCTACCACCACATGGCCGGAAAATATTATCAATCCGGTGCCTGGGGATATATATGATCCTGCCACAGGGCGGTTTCTGGAAAATCCTATTGCAGGTCAGATTCACATGTGGAGAGTCATTGTAAGCTATACCAATAAGAATAACGGTTCCGTTGCATTTGTGACAGTAAACCTCTCCAACCCGGTTCCTCCTTCAACATTCTCCATAGATCAGACCGCCGTTGCACCCAATGGGGTAACATCCGGAAATCTTGTTTTTTATCTGGTGAGTGTTGCAGACCCTTTATCGATAGGAAGCGGATATCTCATTAAAATAAAATCTGACACCTCATTGGATGCCACTATTGATAGTATAACAAGGATTTCTCAAGCCAAAGATTAATCTCATTATTTAAAGCTTATTAACCAACTGATCATTGAATGAGAAACTCATGAAATTCCAATTCTAAGTTACATGATTAAATGAAAGGTACTCAATAGTTGCTTGAGTGCCTTTTTTATTCTGATATTCTGATATCGTAAATAGCAGTCAGGCCAGAAGTTACAGGAGATTGGTTGTTGTCCTGCAGATAATTTCCTGCCTTGAAATAAACAGATTCTGTCTTCCAGCTGTCACCAAAATGAAAAGAAACAGTCTGCTGGTTTACCGTCACTAAGACATCAGTATTGTTTTGTTGAATACTGTAATCAAATGTTTGACCTAAAGAAACATTTTTCAGGAGCGTAATTCTTTCTTCTTTATCATTAACTTCTTTTTTGAAGCCAGCCTGAATTTCACCATTATTCCACCAGATTTTTAAAGCTTCGGTGCCTTTGGAATGCCCATGAATCTGCCCAATAATAATTTTCCCGGTTCCAGGTTGCTGCAAAACAGCCATTTTTACACGTAAACTATGCTGATTTTCAAAATTCCATTCTTTGATCTGGCGCAATTCTGTTCGTGGAAAATGTGAACCTTGAGTCGTTTTGCCATTAGAAGAACAAAAGAAACGTATGCTGCTATCCTGAGGAGAAAAATAAAAGTTATCGGAGGAGAATTGTTCAATATCAGATCCTTTAATAATCGCAATGGAATTATTTTTAGGAATAGGCAGCTGCAGATCAAATCTACTGAGATCAAATTGGTGAGGAACTTTTGCATAAGTATTTTTCTGTGCTGAAGAGAGCACGGGAAAAAATAAAAATACGGTGTATGCTGCGAGAGTTTTAAAATGATCTTTCATACAAAGGAAATTATGCCGGAATAATCTAAACGAATTTAGAACTTTTGTTGAATAATATTCCGGATAAATAATTAAGAAAATATTAAAAATTACTTTACCAGATGTCTGAAAAAAGAAAGTCAGAATAAGTAATAACCCATTCTGACCTCAATATATTTTTAGCAATAATTTTTATTTTTTCAGTCTTTCGATTTCCTCTTTCAGCAGACCAATATATTCCTGCATTGTTTTTATAATTTCTATGCTTAACTCATTATTAATATATCCAATATTGTTACCGGAAGAAGTACTGTTTCCAATGTTTGCTCCAGGACTGTCATTAAAAACAGGGTTTTCAATAATAATTTTAGCTTCCTCTTCTTCATAAATTTCCTCAACAGGAACCTCTAAAAATTTGGCAAGTTTGGACCATTCTGTCTGTGTTATAAATACAGCACCACTTTCTTTTCTGCTATAGTTGGAAACGTCAGTTGGGATTACCTCAGCCATTTGTTGCTGGGTGAAGCCTTTCATCTTTCTTACTGTACGGAGTTTTTCTTTTTGCATATCAGACATTTTTACAAATTTGCAAAAAAAAATTAAATTAAATAGAAAAAAAATCCTTGGTAATACATCTATTTTTCAATGTTTTTTGAAGGAGAAAATATTTTAGGATACAGTTTTTTATCATTCAATTTTTACTTTAAAAGTGATGATTAGTGTTTTTTAAGCTTAATAATTGTTGTTTTAAACTGAATTCTATTTATTTTATTATCCGTTTTCAAACGACTACAAACGGATTTAAATAGTTTATAACCGACTGAGGATTGATAACATCGCAATCTTTGCAACAGAGATTTGAGAAAAACAGTGAACGTCTCTTATCTGAATTATTAATCTTTAAAATCTAAAAGTTATGTCACTAAGAAACAAAGTAACATTAATTGGTTACACAGGAAAAGAAGTTGAAATGGTAAACTTCGATAATGGAAATGTAAAAGCAAGTGTATCCTTAGCAACAAGTGATCATTACACCAATGCCAAAGGAGAAAAAGTAGAAGAAACGCAATGGCACAATCTTATTGCTTTTGGGAAAACGGCTGAAATTTTTGAGAAATATGTTTCTAAGGGAAAAGAAATTGCCGTAGAGGGCAAGCTTACCTACAGATCATATGATGATAAAGATGGGGTGAAGCGGTATGTCACAGAAATTCGTGTGGATGAGATCTTATTATTAGGAGGAAAATAATTCTAAAAACACAAATGATGAAAGTAAAAGTTTTTAAAATAAGACTTCCGGAAGAATTTCTGTACAGAGATCAGAAAATGCTGGATGATTTTCTGGAAGCCCATGAGATTATGAAAGTAGAAACAGCTTTTGTAAGCGAAGAACGGTATTGGTCTGTAATATTGTATTTTGAAGATCTGAAACTGACAAAAAATACAGTTAAAGAACCAAAAGCAGTTAAATATTCTGCAGAGAATGATTTCCTGAATACTGATGAAGAAAAGATACTGGATGCACTGAAGTTTTGGCGGTCAGAAAAAGCCCGGGAACAGAATCTTCCCACTTATTTCATCGCCAGCAATAAAGAGCTGATATCTGTAGCCAAGTATAAGCCTGCCAGAAAAGAAGAATTGCTGGAGATCAAAGGGTTTGGAAAGCATAAGATTGAAAATTATGGTGAAGAGATCCTTGAGATTCTTGAAAGCGTTTGATTTTTCAGAATAATTGATAACACAACAGCAAAAAAGCTGGGGAAGATTCTTTCTTCAGCTTTTTATGCTGTGTAAAGTCCATGCAATTCCGTACTTTTGCATTTATCAAAATGACATACAAAAAATGAAGCCAAGTTTAGCAAAAGGGACGAGAGATTTTACGGCACAGGAAGTTTCCAGAAGAAAATATATCATCAATATTTTACAGAATAATTTTGAATTATTCGGGTTTCAGCCATTGGAAACTCCAAGCTTTGAAAATCTTTCTACACTTACGGGGAAATACGGAGAAGAAGGAGACCGTTTGATTTTTAAGATTTTAAATTCGGGAGATTATACTTCTGATGTTAATCAGGAAGACTGGGATCATAAAAACCATCAGAAACTTGTTTCTCAAATTTCAGAAAAAGCTCTTCGTTATGACCTTACTGTACCCTTTGCAAGATTTGTGGCTATGAATCATGGGAAACTTACATTTCCATTCAAACGTTCCCAAATCCAGCCGGTTTGGAGAGCAGACAGACCTCAAAAAGGAAGATACAGAGAGTTTTATCAGTGTGATGCGGATGTGGTAGGAAGTGAAAGCTTATTACAGGAGGTAGAGCTGGTTCAGTTGTATTTAAAATCATTTGCTGATCTGAAAGTTCCTGTAACCATTCATATGAACAACAGAAAAATTCTTTCAGGATTGGCAGAATATGCAGGAATTACAGATAAGCTGATTGACTTCACGGTAGCACTAGATAAGCTGGATAAAATTGGTAAAGAAGGTGTTGTAAAAGAATTACTGGAAAGAGAAATTTCTCAGGAATCTATTGATAAGCTGGATTTCTTATTCATCCAGTCTGACGATGCATTGGAAAACCTTCTTCAGCTGAAAGAAAAATTTGCAGGAAATGAAATCGGCCTGAAAGGAGTAGAAGAACTTGAATATGTTCTTACACAGTCTCTGAGCCTTGGTGTTGATATGCAAAATCTTGTATTCAATATTACCCTGGCAAGAGGATTGGATTATTATACAGGGGCTATCTTTGAAGTGAAAGCAGATGAGGTTGCTATGGGATCCATCGGCGGCGGTGGAAGATATGATAACCTTACAGAAGTTTTTGGAGTTAAAAATATTCCGGGAATAGGAATTTCATTCGGATTAGACAGAATCTATCTGGTAATGGAAGAACTTAATCTTTTCCCTGAAGAAGCATCATCCAAAATCGAATATTTGTTTGCTAATTCTGGAGGAGAAGAAACAATAGAAGCTTTAAAATTGATCATGCAGCTAAGAGCAAAAGGAATTTCAGCAGAATTATACCCTGAAAATGCAAAGATTAATAAGCAGTTTACTTACGCAGAAAAGAAAGGTATCAAAAATGTGGTTTTCCTGGGTGAAGAAGAAATTAAAAATAATACAGTTACCTATAAAGATCTTGAAGCAGGAGAAAAGAAAACGGTTTCTCTGGAAGAATTCTTAGGATAATATGGCCAATACTACCCAATAAATTTATCAATTGATTTTTAGGTTATGTAAAAGAAAAACAACCACAAAAGCTTTTTTGTGGTTGTTTTTTTTGATTGATGTTAAGA
This sequence comes from Chryseobacterium indologenes, assembly GCF_018362995.1. Classification (NCBI taxonomy): domain Bacteria; kingdom Pseudomonadati; phylum Bacteroidota; class Flavobacteriia; order Flavobacteriales; family Weeksellaceae; genus Chryseobacterium; species Chryseobacterium indologenes. The sequence goes on along the minus strand of NZ_CP074372.1, from coordinate 1,296,889 downwards.
TTTGAATATTTTTGATCCTTACAATCGATTCAGAATTTGTAATTTGGATCAAAGTATATAGACAGGGGAAAATAATGCTCTGTATTCATTAAAACTATTAAACATAAAACCAGATGAACACTATTTGCGCATTGTGCGGAACAACACTAACGACAACGGATATGTCTGTAGGCAAAAATAAACTTGCTGACGGTGGTTATTTGTGTGCAGGATGTTTTACTAAAGCCGTTACTATCAACAGAGACCTTATTCATAATCTTGATCAGTTTTATTTTGCAGAAATTACAGGAATGATTCTGAAAAGTAAAATTGATGCAAGCCAGAGTGCCGGAGGATCCCAATATACAGCAAATAACCATTACGAATATGATGCACCAACTAGGCTGGATGAAATAAAAGATCAGATTGTTGCTCTGAATGCAAGACTGAGTGTTCTTGCCAATGAAGAGGTGAAAGAATTGGCAAATATTCTGGACAAAGATGAAAAACTGCTGGCTATTGCAGAAGGAATTGACCTTCAAAGTAACAGGGAAGGAATTATATTTTCAACACAGAAAAGGGTAGTTTTCATTGATAAAAAATTTCTGGGCGGCGTTGTAAAAAATGAATTTCCGCTTCAGGATATCTCGTCCATTGATCATATTGAAAATCTCTTGTATTCAATTCTGAAAATCAATACTTATAGAGGTGATGCACAGTTTAAACTGCACAATAAAAATGATGGAAGGGCATTTTCCAATGTCAAAAGAAGTACAAACTATTATGAAAATGAGAGAAGGAATTCAAGTCCATTGCAGGCATTTTCCCAAACGATTCCTGATTTGGTTCAGGAAAATGTATATTCTACGGATAAAGGAGATTCCGGATCTATCTTTGAGCATCTAGAAAAACTGGGTAAACTCAGAGAGAGTGGAGTGCTTACAGAGGCTGAATTTGCCGAACAAAAGAAAAAATTACTTGATAAATTATAAAAAGAAGAGATGAGTAATAACTGTGCATTGTGTAAAACAGAATTAACCTCTATGGATACGCTTTTGGGTGCTAATACGCTTTCAGATGGCAACGTTTTATGCAATAAATGTTTGAATGAAACGAGCAATATCAATGAAGAATTGCTGTACAATCTTAATAAATTCAGTATTGATGATATTAATGAAATGCTGAAAACAGAGAAAGCAGAACCTGTTCTGCCAACAGTGGCAAACGAAATTCTTCCTGTAACGATAGATTCTGATTCAACCCAAATTTCAAAAGAAGTTTACAAACGGAGACACCGCAAAATAAAATTTGAACTGGAAAAGCTGAATGCCAATCTTTCGATGTTCACCAAAGGAGAAATCAAAGAACTTCCTTATCTGATTTCTGAGGAGGAACAGATAATTGCCATTACAGATGCTCAGTTTGTCAATACATTAGATGCTGGAGTATTGGTGGCAACCCCAAAAAGGATGATTTCTGTATCAAAAGGAATGTTTGGTGCAGCAAAGATTAATGATTACCTTAATGAGACCATAAAGTCGGTAAGCTTTGTGACACATTCGAGATCTCCCATCATTAAACTGCATTTGGACGAAAGAGTAGTTGAATTTGAATGCTATATGGATAAGGAAGATGCTGAAAAGTTCTATGATACTATAAAAGCCATTTATAATAATCCTAATGAACAGCCTCCGAAACAAATTGATACTGCAGGCAAAAGTATTTCAGTTTCATCAGAAGAAATTTTTAATCAGCTTGAGAAATTAGGAAAACTGAGAGAAAACGGAATTTTGACCGATTCCGAATTTGCAGAACAGAAAAAAAAGCTGCTGGAGCAATTGAAATAAACTTTTAATACCAAATCATGAAGGACAAAGTATCGGCAGAAATAGTAGAAAACTGGCTAAAAGGATGGTGTTTATCAAGAGAAGTGCCTTTTCCTGTACAGTATAAATCCGGATTCCATGTGATGGTAGGAGATGAAAAACAAAAAGAACGTTTTGTATTTCCTGAACTTAATGATGATTTTTTCCAACTTGCAGATTCAATTGATGAACCCTGGATTTATCTCAAAGTATCTACTTCTCCTGAAGCATTTATAGAGAAAATCCCGGAAAGATGGAAACTGCAGCCACAAGGATATATGATGACCTGTTTTCACCCGATGAACTTCCCGGAAATCAGCCTTGCAGAAGGATATCAATTAGAATTTTCTAACTATAACACCACTTTTGTTGTCAGGATTGTAGCAGAGAATGGCGAACAGGCTTCTATAGGCCGTGTTTCCCTTGTCAATGATACTGCTATATATGACAGGATTATTACCGAGAAAAATCATCAAAGAAAAGGGCTCGCTTCTTTTTTATTGAAAGAACTTGAGAAGATCGCTTTATCAAAGGGATTTTCAAATAACCTTTTAGTAGCAACAGAAGAAGGAAAGCGGTTGTATGAAACGTTAGGTTGGAAAATGTATTGCCTGCACACTTCTATCGTAATTCCGTCCGAAACGTAATATTTTAGCCAAATTAAATATTTAATCACCAATAAGTAGTAATTTAGGCTAATAAACTGTTACTATGAGTGAGAAATCAAGACTTGACGAGATAAGAGAGGAACTTAAAAAGTTGGATATCAGTCCTACCATATTTGCCAGAAAAGAAATTCATGCGCTGCCGGATATTCTTTCAGCAGACGAAAAAATTGTCTATCTCGTTGAAGGCAGAAACAAAACAAACAATCATCATATCATTCTGGTAGCTACGGACAGAAGATTGATCTTTGTAGATAAAGAATTCATGTACGGATTGAAAGTAGAGGACTTTTCCTACAGCAAAATAAGCTCAATACAATATGAAACGGCAGTATTGCTGGCTTCCATAGATATTCAGGTTACTGATGACATCGTAGAGATAAATGGAGTAGGAAGGTATCATGCTGAGCTTTTTTGTGAAAAGGTAAGAGATTTTATGTCCCGTCCTGAAGAATCCATTCAGAATAAACCTGAACCCAGTGTTTTAGACCAGCTCGAACAATTGGGAAGATTAAAAGAATCCGGAGTTTTAAGTGAGGAAGAATTTCTTGATCAAAAGAAAAAGCTCATGGATAAATTATAATCAGTACGTAAGAAGCTTTAATAAAAAGCAGAAATAACACTATTTTAAACTAGAACAATGGAAAATTACTTAGAAATAAATAAAAAATCATGGAATGCTAAGGTGGAACCGCACCTGAAGTCGGATTTTTATTTTGTAGATGAATTTCTGAAAGGAAGAACTTCACTCAATTCAATAGAACTAGATCTTCTGAGAGATATAAAAGGAAAAAGTATTCTGCATTTGCAGTGTCATTTTGGACAGGATTCTATTTCGCTGTCAAGAATGGGGGCAAAAGTGACCGGAATAGATCTTTCTGACCAAGCTATTGATGCAGCCAAAGATCTTGCTCAGAAATGTGGTACAGATACAGAATTTATCTGTTCAGACGTATACGATCTGCCCAATGTGCTGGATCAGAAATTTGATATCGTGTATACAAGTTATGGCACAATAGGCTGGCTTCCTGATCTTGAAAAATGGGCGGGTGTTATCAGTCATTTTTTAAAACCTGACGGACAATTTATTATGGCAGAGTTTCATCCGGTTGTCTGGATGTTTGATGATGATTTTACAAAAGTGGCTTACAACTATTTTAATGAAAAGCCGATAGTAGAGACTTATGAAGGAACTTATGCAGACCAGTCTGCACCCATCGTACAGGAATATGTCATGTGGAATCACTCTTTATCAGAAGTTCTCGATAATCTGGTTAAAAAAGATTTAAAACTGGACACTTTTCAGGAATTTGACTGGTCGCCATATCCTTGCTTCAGACATGTAGATGAATTTGAAAAAGGGAAATGGAGAATTCCACAGTTTGGAAATAAAATACCATTGGTTTTTGCTTTGGCAGCACAGAAAAAATAGAAATTGAATTGGAATTTTTCTAAAATAAAAAGTCATCGTAATATTGATTACGATGACTTTTCCTATATATGAATGTTAAAAAAAACTGCTTTTGTCTAGCTTAGAGAATCTTCAGCTTTTGTCTTTACTTCGTCCACTTTATTCTGAACCTGGGAAGCAACGTCATTGGCTTTTGTTTTAAGGTCATTTCCCCATTTGTTAAGATTGTCTTTTGCAGTATTGATTTTGTCTTTTACGGCCTGTTGATCTTCAGGGCTTGAATTCTTATATTTCCAATAAGCTAATGCACCTAAACCTAATAAAGCTAATATACCTTTTGTTTTGTTTCCCATGATTTCTATTTTTTTATGTATTAATATTAAAATTTGTTATTACTAATAATGTAAAATACGTGCCAAAAAAATAAATCGACTTATAAAAAAATGTTAAAATTAAGAGAAGACTTCAAAATTTTTGCCATCAAAACTGGCGAAAACCATAGTAGGATAAGAATCCTGATGGTAAAGATTTCCGTCTTTATCAATGGCAATAGCTCCTGCGAATCCATCAATGGTTTTTAGTTCATCAAATGTCTTGCTGAAAGCCTGCTCAAGGCTCATCCCATCTGTAACCCTCGTTACAATTTTTGTGGCAGTAGCATTGCTCACAATATCTTCCCCCACACCGGTACAGCTTACAGCACAGAAGGCATTGGCATAATTTCCAGCCACGGTGGCAGAATCTGAAATTCTTCCAGGGATCTCAAAACCTTTTCCACCTGTAGAGGTTGCAACAGCAAGCTTTCCTTCCTGATCAATCGCTACACAACCTACCGTTCCTTTGCCTCCGTTAGCCAATTTGGCTTCATATTCACTTCTTCTCTGAGGAATTTCTGTTGAAAAATTCTCAAAACCATGTTCCGTAGCGTAGATTTTTGCACCGTAACCTCCCAAAACGCGGTCATCCTCTTCAATAAGAGCTTTGGCAACGAAAATAGGGTTCTTTACATCCTGGATATTGATAACTCCGCTTAGCTTTTGAGTTTCTCCATTCATAATAGCAGCACTCATACGGATAATACCATCACTCTGGATCTGAGAACCGATTCCCGCATTGTATAACGGATCGTCTTCGAGCAATGAAACGACATAAGCAACGGTATCAAAAGCTGAATGGGTTGTAAGATATTCAAATGCTTTTTGGGCAATGTCTTTTAAAGAATCCTGTTTTGCGGTTTTTACTTCATGGCTTTGATCGCTTTCTGAGAAAAAACCTCCGTGGATAATGATTTTCATAATAGATAAGGGTTTCGTGTTCCGTGGCTTCGGGTATATTGCTGTCAATTATTACAAGGCCCCGGTCATTAAATAGGAAGAAAAGATAAGAAATTTATTCATATCCTGTACGAGTTTCGTGTTCCGGGATTTCGAGCTTATTGTCTTTTGAAAACCGAATCTCAAAACCCCGCAACCCGTACTACTTATCCTGCGGTATCGGATTAAACTGAGAATTCTCAATCGTTAATGTCTTTGTGGTAAGATCATAATGATCATTCATAGACATGACATGTACCGTTAAATTATCAATAGAAATAGGTTCTCCAAGATTGATATTGGTAAGGTTGGTATCTTTAATAAATCTTCCGTCTACCAGAATGACAAGACCAGAACCTACAGCGGTCATTACATCATTATGGATGAAGAGTCCGGTATCTTCTCCTAGTCCTATTCCCAGCGTTCTCGGATTGTTGACTACAGCCTGGAAAAGACGTCCGATTCTGCCACGCTGCACAAAGTGTGTATCAATGATGACATTATCAATCAAACCTAATCCTTGTGTAGTTTTAATTTCTCCTTTCAACAATGCTTCAGAACTGCTTCCCTGGTAGATCATATTTTCAGATGCTGCTGCAGCTCCCGCAGAAGTTCCGGAATAAATAAAATCCTGCTCCTGGTATTTTAATAAAATCGTATCATGAAATCTTGTTCCTCCAAGAATAGAAGTCAGTCTCAGCTGGTCTCCTCCGGTGAACATCATCACATCGGCAGCATTGGCTCTTGCCACCATTGCATCAGAATTGGCTTCTTCACGATTATGGATGTCGAGAACGTTTACATTTTTAGCACCAAGGAATTCAAATGCTTTTTTATATTCAGTGCCTACAATCTGAGGGATTTGAGAGGCGGTTGTAACAATTTCAATGACAGAGTTTTCCTTAAGCTTTGATTCGTTGATGATCTTTCTTAAGATCCCACGCTCAAAAAAATTAAGATTTTTTTCAATATTCTGATCATAATCGGTCTCAGCAAAACTGCCTTTGTTTACAGCGCCTCCGATAACTATTAATTTTCCAACAGGTTTCATCATTGTACAAAATTAAAAAATAATTCACATTCATTCGCTAATTTCGTGCCATCTTTAGTTGATTTTTAATGTTTTAGGAATGTTAATTAAAATTAATTCTTTTTTAACAAATCTTTAATTCTGGTATAGTTTCGTTTAGGGTTTTACATTATCTTTGGCTATGAAAGGAGTTATTGTTAACTGTTAAAATGCCAATAGACTATGAAAATCGAAAAGATTCAGGCACTAAGAGGTCCAAATATCTGGAGCATCAGAAGAAAGAAGCTGATACAGATGAGGTTAGACTTAGAAGAAATGGAGGATTATCCTACCAATAAAATAGAAGGTTTCCGGGAAAGGATTGAAAAATTAATACCCTCATTGATTACCCACCGATGTTCAGAAGGAGTGGAAGGAGGCTTTTTCCATAGAGTGGAAACAGGAACCTGGATGGGGCATGTCATTGAGCATATCGCTTTGGAAATACAGACCCTTGCAGGAATGGATGTAGGGTTTGGAAGAACCCGGGAGACAAAAACTCCGGGAGTATATAACGTAGTATTTAATTATATCGAAGAAAATGCAGGGATCTTTGCCGCAGAAGAATCTGTAAAAATTGCAGAAGCCCTGGTAGAAGGCAAGGATTATGATTTAAATGCCTGTATTCATAGATTAAAAGAAATCAGAGAGCGTGTCCGCCTTGGGCCTTCTACAGGAAGTATTGTAGAAGAAGCTGCTTCCCGAAGAATACCCTGGATCAGACTGGGAACAAATTCTCTGGTGCAATTGGGCTACGGGGTAAATCAGCAAAGATTTCAGGCTACGATTACCGGAAAAACAAGTTCTATTGCCGTTGATATCGCATGTAATAAAGAATTAACCAAAAGAATGCTTCATGATGCAGCGATTCCGGTACCGATTGGTGATTTGGTTGCAGACGAAGAAGGATTAAATACTGTGATCAGAAAAATTGGGTATCCGATTGTTTTAAAGCCTTTGGATGGAAATCACGGAAAAGGTTCTTCCATTAATGTCAACGACTGGGATGCTGCTAAGGTAGGTCTTGAACATGCTCAGAAATATTCAAGAAAAGTAATTGTTGAGAAATATATCACAGGATATGATTTCCGTATTTTGGTCATTAATAATAAGATGGTGGCGGCAGCAAGAAGAGTGCCTGCCCATGTTGTAGGAGACGGCGAACTGAATCTTCAACAGCTTATTGAAAAAGAAAATAAAGACCCGAGAAGAGGTTATGGCCATGAAAATGTCCTTACTGAGATTGAAGTAGATAAAGATACATTGGAACTTCTTGAAAAGCTTCAATATACGTTGGAAACCATTCCTCAAAGAGGAGAAGTGGTCTACCTGAAATCAACAGCGAATCTTTCCACCGGAGGAACATCCATTGATGTAACAGATATGGTACACCCGGAAAACATCACAATGGCAGAAAGAATCTCTAAAATTATAGGATTGGATGTCTGTGGTATTGATGTGATGGCGGAGAATTTGACCCAGCCTTTAAAAGAAAGTGGCGGAGCTATTATTGAAGTGAATGCTGCTCCGGGATTCAGAATGCACCTGGCGCCAAGCGAAGGGCTTCCAAGAAATGTGGCTGCACCAGTTGTAGATATGCTTTATCCGCAAGGAAAACCTTTTACCATTCCAATTATTGCAGTGACGGGAACCAATGGGAAAACTACGACTACAAGACTTATTTCCCATATTGTAAAAAGTAACGGTTACAGAGTGGGGTTCACGACTTCGGATGGAATTTACATTCAAAATACAATGTTGTCAAAAGGCGATACTACAGGACCGCTTTCAGCAGAATTTATCTTAAAAGATCCAACGGTAGAATTTGCAGTGCTGGAAACTGCTAGAGGAGGAATTTTACGTTCCGGGCTTGGTTTTTCACAATGTGATATCGGAGTTTTGACCAATATTGAGGAAGATCATCTGGGAATGAATGACATTCACAGTTTGAAGGATCTTACCAAAGTAAAACGTGTCGTCCTCGATAGTGTTAAAAAAAATGGCTGGAGCGTGCTGAACGCGGATAATCAATATTCCATGAAGATCGTGAATGATCTTGATTCCAATGTGGCCATTTTCAGTATGGATGAAAACAACCCGCATATCGTAAAATTTGCCAAAGAAGGAAAAATCACCTGCGTGTATGAAGAGGGTTTTGTAACCATTAAAAAAGGAGACTGGAAAATCAGAATAGGAAAAGCCAAAGATTTCCCGATCACTATGGAAGGGAAAGCCCGGTTCATGATTGAAAATGTGTTGGCAGCCAGTTTGGCAAGTTATCTTTATGGGTTCGGAATTGAAGATATTTCCAATTCTTTAAGAACATTTATTCCAAGTGCTCAGCTTACACCGGGAAGATTGAATGTCTTTAAATTCAAAAACTTTAAAGTACTAATCGATTTCGCTCATAATCCTTCAGGATACGAAGCTATTGAAGATTATCTGAAAAATGTTGAGTCAACAAAGAAAATCGGAATTATTTCCGGTGTTGGAGACAGAAGAGATAATGATATTAGAGAGTGTGGAAAGATTGCCGGGAGAATGTTTGACTATATTATCATCCGAAATGAGAAGCACCTTCGCGGAAGAACCGAAGAGGAAATCAACGGGTTGATTATTGACGGGATTAACTCGGCGGGCAGAGATGTAAGTTATGAGATTATTCCTAAAGAAATTGAAGCATTAAAACATGCGATGGGAATGGCAGAAGAAGGAACATTTATCACTGCCTTAAGTGATGTTATTTCTAATGCTATTGACCTGGTTCAGGAATATCAGGCCAAGGAGCTGTTGGAAGACGATAAGAATATTTAAAAAAAATAAACCTCCGGAATTTCGGAGGTTTTGTTTTTTTATAAGCTTTCCCAGGTTTTCTTTATACTCTGCATTTTTTTAAGATAAAAATACAAAGGAATGAGTTCTAATCTGAGTGTAAAACTGATTGTTGGATTGACAAATGGGATAATGGCCATCATAATGAGGCAAATAGCAATTCCTATAATAGCATCAACTATTGCAGCCTGTACTGCCCATTTTTGCTCAAACCAAAGTCCATACGCAACAATACCTTTAAACAAAAACAAAAAGCAGATCAAAAGTCCTGTCATTGAATAGGGATGGTTAGCACTTATTCCGTATATCGATAAAGAGATATGAGTCATCAGTGAGCCTGCCATTAAAAAAATAGCAGATAATGCGCCTCCGATTAAAAATATCCATAAGAAAACTTTAATCTAGGTGGGTAATAGATTTCTTCTTCGCGTTAAAATGTTATTGTCAAATTCTGCAAAAGCTGTTGACTTTTCTTCCATGTATTATTAGTTTTATAAATTATTTATCCAAAAAAAGCATTCGAACTTCCAATCCAGATGGCATCTTTTTTATTGAAATCCACATTTACCATCGCAGCTTTGGTCATTCTTCCCAAATTTTCCAATAGGATAGGGCGTTCGTCATTTTCCCGCCAAATATACAACAAACGGATCTCTGCTTTTGAAAATTCTCCGTTGATATCTTCAAAAATTGGTTCATAGTATACTTTTCTCTGCAAAATATAGTTTTCTTTATCCTGAATAGAGTCTGTAACTTCTTTTGTAGGATTCAAATTAACTCCACTCCCTGCAAATGAAAATAAAGGTTTCAATACAAAGTCTTCAAGGTTTTCATTTTCCGGAAATTCATGAAGGAAATAGCTTTTTGGAACAAACTGATGTTTTAATAATGGTAAAAGGAATTTTGAGATTTTAAAGAACCAGTTTGGATGAGTAATCCATTTGACGTCCACCTCTTCACGGAAATCAAACTCTGTAGTAAGATCTGGGATGCTGTCCAGTTCATCAAATATAACACGGTTGTAAATTCTCTTGATTTCGGTAAGCTTTCCATTATTTTCATAATACAGTTTCTTGCCTTCTTTTTTTACTTTCGTCAGACATACGGTTTTTATTCCCAATAATTTTTCTGTTAAAGCAAAATCAATCGCTGTTTTCTGTTTTTCCGGGAATATTTCAAGGAGGATTACATTTTCAGGATTTTCATCACCTACAATCAGTTCCTTCAAATAATTTTTAAAGGTTTCATGAGTCATAGGATTTCTGATTTCCGAAAGAAAAGGGTAGACTTCGCAGTAGGTTTCCTCATACACTTTCTGAAAAGCATATAAAGAAGGAAACGCCTGAAGTTCTATCAGTTGAGGTTCTATTTCTCCATTTTCACTTTTGCAGACTCCGAAATCTATGGTGAAAAAATGAGGCTGGTCCGTATCATTGGGAACCCTGCAGTTGTCAGGTATGGCTTTCTGAAGTACTTCTGTGGGCATAGCCTTGATCTGGCTGATGATACTTTCGCTGGCATCGATAAGTTTACTTTCAAACTCTTTGGTCAAAAAAATAGGGCTTTCTGAAACCCTGAAAGTAGGTGCAGTACCTCCTTTTTCTGCCAGTATATTTTTTAATTGATTATACTTTTCATCCGAAAACTCCTGATTGTACTGTTTTCTGTATTTTGGAATCATATTTTTTTTCTTTGTGATGTTAAAAAAATCGAGCGTTGCTGCCCGATTGTTATAGTAAGCTGCTGGAAGTTGGAAGCTGGGAGAGGGAAGTTTTTAATTCTGAAATTTAAATTATTCGTTTATAAATAAAAGAATAATCAATAATCAATAATCTTAACCGATAATAACTTCCGGCATCCTTCTTCCAGCTTCCAGCCTTTTAAGCCAAAGATTCAGCTTCTTTCAAAATGTTTTTTTTTGCAAACTGAAGAAATCTCGGAAGGATCTGATGTCTGGTCAGAATGATTTTATCTTCATCGTCTATTCTGTCAATCGTTTCAAGATATTTTTCCATACCGAAATTTTCGATCATGGCTTCTCTGTTTTTTTCATCTTTCAGATTTTCGATCAAAGATTCAGGATTGGCTTCAGGGTGAAACTGTGTTCCGAATATTTCTTCCGAAAAACGAACGGCCATTACCGCTCTTTCCAGATTGATATGAGGACGGAATTTTTCAATGGCCATAACAGTCATTCCAAGTTCTTCAAAACGGTCATGATCCGGCTCAATAAACTGATAAGCTCTGGAATCTACTGCATAAAAAGGATCCTGAAGATTTTTGAACAGGAATTCCTCTTTACCTTCATCTGTTTTATGAACAGGCATTACTCCAAAGGAATAAGACTTTCTTTTGCAGATATTACCCAGATTCCAGTGAATACTTGCCAACTGAAATGAATGGCAGATCAGGAAAAGGTATTTTTTATCTTCTTTTTGTTTATTATGCTCAAAAACAGAGTTTAAAAAATTAGCAAATCTGTCTTCCCAGGCAAAGCCTTCACGATGTGGGTTTCCCGGACCGCCTGAAGAAATGAAAATATCAAAATCTCCGATTTCCGGCATTTCATCTTTAAACCTCACATCAAATGTCTTGATTACTACATTTTCTTCAGAGTTCTGCTGAAATGTTTCAGAAATTTCTTTAATGTTTCTAAAACCTTGATTTACATGATTGTTGTTCATGTCCAGCAGAGCAATTCGAATATCTTTCATTACATCATATTTTTTGTAAAGTTACCAAAAAAATTATGAAGCAGGTTCACCATGTGTTATGCCATACTCCGTTTCAGAGATCATATAATCAACGACTTTCGTGAGATCACCTGTTTCTTTAAAGATCTGAAGCTGCCTGTCTGCGCCGGTTCCGTTTTCAAGAATTTTCCAGGCATATTCCACTTCGTGACGGCATCCCAGATCATCTACCACATCATCAATAAACTCCAGAAGTTCCTTTAATAAATGAGGATATGGAACAGATTCTTCTTTTCCAAAATCGATCAGATGGGCTTCAATACCACTTTTGGAGGCGCGCCATTTATTTTCGTTCAACAGGAGTCTTCTGTAGCTTCTGAAACTCAGATTCTGCTGGTGAAGTTTATAGATTTTAGCAACAAGACTTTGCATGATAGCTGCAAGACATACTGTTTCGTCAATTCTTAGCGGCATATCACAGATTCTGAATTCAATCGTAGGGTAGAACGGATGTACCCGTAAATCCCACCAGATTTTCTTGGCATTGTCGATAGTTCCCGTTTTTACCAGAAGATCTACATAGCTGTCGAATTCTGCCAGAGAGTTGAAATAACTTGGAATACCGGTTCTCGGGAATTTCACGAAGATTTCCTGTCTGTACGATTTAAAGCCTGTATATCTTCCGATCCAGAATGGTGAATTGGTAGAAAGGGCATACACATGAGGAAGAAAGTAACGCATTACATTCTGAATTCTCACCCCTTCTTCACGATTAGGAATTCCAATGTGGACGTGCAGACCAAAAATAAGATTTTCACGGGCTACATCTCCCATATCATCCACGATTTTGATGTATCTTTCTCCCTGGGTGATATTGTTTTCTGACCAATGTGAAAAAGGATGGGTGCCTCCTCCGGAAACACGCAGTCCCTGCTCGTGGGCAATATTGATAAGATGACGTCTTAAATTCGTCAATTCTGCTCTTGCTTCCTGAATATTCTGGCAGATTCCTGTTTCCATTTCAATCATGGATTCGTGCATTTCGTGCTTTAAATTTTCACTTAAAACCGCCTTGCCGCCTTCAATGATTTTTGAAACGTGAGAAACCAGATCTCTGCTTTCGACATCGATGATCTGATATTCTTCTTCAATTCCAATAGTAAACTGATGATGCATTTTCTTGTGTTTTTTAATTCTTTTTGAATGTTATTTAATGGAATCTTTCACAAAGGTTCCCCAGGTAATATTAGGTTTCCCTGGAACATATTCTTTAGCTTTTTCTACAGCCAGCTTTGCTGCGTGTTCTATAATCCATGCAAAATTTTCTTCTCCTACAGAATTTCTGTCCGCATCCGGAGCCGGGTTGCAGAAGTCAATTGCATAAGGAATACCATCTCTTACGGCAAATTCTACCGTGTTGAAGTCATATCCCAACGCCTCATTCATGGTAATGGTATAATCATGGATGGTTTTCAGCAGTTTTTCAAGTTCTTTACCTTCTGTCTGGTGCGTAGTAGCATATCTCAGATGAGGTGCGTTTCTTGGTTCGTAAGGCATGATGTGAACATATTTTCTGCCCAGACAGTAAACTCTGTAATAATCATCAAAGATTATTTCTTCCTGTACCATCATCACCAGCTGTTCTGTTTCACCTAATTTGTTCCAAAGGTCATCCGGATTTTCCACTCTGTAAACATTTTTCCAGCCACCGCCGTCGTGAGGCTTCATGTATGCCGGAAATCCTACATAATTAAAGATATATTCCCAGTCATGTGGAAATTTCAGATTTCTGAATGAAGTTTCAGAAGTATTGTCCGGTCTTTCGTGTGACGGAAGCAGAACAGTCTTAGGAAGAGGGATACCAAGTTTAGACATCAGGGCATTATTGAAAAATTTTTCATCAGCACTCCACCAGAATGGATTGTTGATTACATAAGTGCCATTAAGTGCGGCATTTTTCAGGTAAGCTCTGTAAAAGGGAACGTCCTGCGAAATTCTGTCGATGATTACCGCATAACCATAGTCTGCACCCTGTTCTAATTTGTCGATAGTAACGGGTTCAGCTATGATTTCTCCACCTCCCAGTTCATTCACTTTGTCTATAAATGCCCAGGGAAACGTGTCTTCCATACCGAAAAGAATTCCTACTTTTTTTGTCATAATTTTTGTTTTTAAGATGGGTGTATATTTTTTTCTATTTGTCTTTCTATTGTTTTTAAGAGAAAAAGTTTCCTATGAAGGTTGGGAAGACCATTCTCCACAGCGGCCAGTCGTGACCTATCCATTTTCTTTCGTCATACCAGAAGTCTATTCCTTTCAGTCTTAAAATTTCGGCCATTTCAACATTTTTATCTTTACAGATATCCTGATCAGAAGTGCTGAGCACAATATGCATGTGTTTATATTTCCAGGCTTCGTCATTTCTTACAAATTCCCTCGGACAGTTAAAGTAAACCGTTTCATCAGAATAGCCGTCCATAAAATTTCTTATACTGAACGCTCCGGAAAGGCAGAACAGATGAGAAACCACATCAGGAAATCTGAATGCAAAATTGGCAGCGTGATATCCTCCAAAACTGGCTCCGGCCACTGCTATGCGATGGGTTTTATGGAGTTTCTGGATATAGGGAACGAATTCCTGGATCAGAAACTGTACATATCGTTCATAGTTTCTTATTCTTTGCTGGGGAGATATTTTATCATCATAAAAGCTCCAGCTGTCGATGGTCTGAACATTGTAAAGCTTTACTTTTCCCTGTTCTATAAACCAATTGATGCTTCCGTTAAGGTGGAAATCATGATTCTGGGTATATTGTCCCTGAGAAGTAGGAAACATAATGATAGGATGACCGTAATGTCCGGTCACTTCTATCTTGAGGCTGATTCCCAATATATTTGAATAATACTCTGTATGTTCTATATGAGGCATTTTTCTTTGTTTAATTTTAATACTGTGCTATATTAAGTTGATAAATTCAATTCCTCCCAGTTGATCTTTTTTCTAAAATATCCGGTACAATTGTTTCTGATTTTGGATGCTCCAGAATAATATTTTCTTTAAAAACCCATTTTGATCCAGGCCTATTCGAATGAGTTGAATTTACAAACTGATAATAAGCCTGGCTTTGACATTTTCCGGGATTGATGTTCTCTAAATTACATTTTCCGATGGAATCTTCTGGCAGACTGTATATTATGAATTTAATAACATTTTGAATCTCAGGCTTCATGATTTATGAACTGAGCTTATTGCTTTTGGGAGGGAGAATATTCAGCATATCTGCGTGAATCATTTCTGCTGCAGAGTCCAGTCTCTCCTGTACCACGGAGGCGTCACCGGATTTGTAAACAATCCCGACATGATAATCTATCGGAAGAAACTTTACAACTTCTTCACATTCAAAACTGCTGTAATCAGGTTCTTTATCTTTAATCAGCGCTACAATCAGCCCTGAGTAATATCCTGTGGGTGGTGAAACACTGTAATCACTGCCTCTCAGGAGAGCATCTTCAATTTTAGCCCATTCTCTCCAGATATTGATACCGCTTGAAGCTTCTACCAGATCCGGGATATGAGCACCGCCAACCCTTGATGAGGTTTCAAGGAAATACCATTTGCCATCTTCTTTTCCACGGATAAATTCTGTATGGGTAGCCCCATTGATCAATCCGAAATTGGAAAGTACTTTGGCATTAATTTCCTCAAGTGCTTTGAACTCTTCGGAATACCGGCCTAAAGTCTTGGACCGGAATACTCCGCCTTCATGGGAAACCTGCATAGGAGGAGCGAGGTATTTTGAGGCGGAAGTGAATACAATTTTTTTATTAAAAGTAAGGCTGTCCACATGGTAAACGTCTCCGGGTTTAAAGCTTTCCAGTAAAAAAAGATGACGTTCTTCTCCCAGTGTTTCTAATGCCTCATAAAGCTGTTCTTTGGAGGTTATTTTCTTGATTCCTGATGCTGAAGCTTCAGAGCGGGGTTTCAATACCCATGGTGCAGGAACGCGGTCTGTAAACTCGTTGACTTCATTATCATTGAATACAGCTGTAAATTCAGGAACGCTGATCTCTGAATCTTTTGCTTTCTGCCGCATAGCCAGTTTATCCCTGAAATATCGGTGGGTGGTCTGTCCCATTCCCGGAATACGGAATGTCTCCCTGATTAATGCTGCTTTTTCTACATCATAATCATCCAATGCCACTACAGCATCTACTTTTCTGGTTTTCATCAGGTGGGAAAATCCCTGGATCAGATGCTCCAGATTCCATACGGACGGCTTGAGTTCCGGCATGTAAAATACCTCATCAATTGCATGCCAGGGCCAGTTTTTTTCTTTAAGGTTTTCAGAGGTTACTAAGATGATTTTATTGCCGAGATTCTTCATTTCGTCCATAAAATCGTAGCCTTTATAATAGCACGAAATACATACAATAGTTTTCTTCTCCATATAATGTTTTTTAAGATTTAGTGAATTTTCAAAAATAAAAGCATTTATTTGTTGTTTTATCAATATCATAAAATGTAATATCGTGCGGTTTTGAAAATCCACTAATCAATTATACAGAGTTTTTTTGTAAAAAACTAATTTTTAATGATAATTTTCAATTAAATTCACGAGGAGTTGAACCCCAAATCCTGTTGCTGCTTTCTCCTTGGCATATCCTACGTTTCCAAATGCTACTCCGGCAATATCCAAATGAGCCCAACTAGGATGATTTTCAGTGAATTGCTCTAAAAATTTTGCGGCAATAATGCAGTCTCCTACAGGCTTCAGAGAGATGTTTTTCATATCGGCTACATCAGACTGAATATCGTCTTTCCAGACATCCCATAAAGGAAGATTCCACACTCTCTGATTGGTTTGATCTCCTGTTTTGATCAGGCTGTTTTTCAATTCTTCATTATTGGAAAACATCGCAGCACAGGTGTCACCAAACATTCTTACAGAACTCCCTGTGAGAGTAGCCAGATCAATCAGAAAATCTGTTTTGTAGTTTTTAGAAAGATAAGATAATCCGTCTGCAAGGATCAAACGGCCTTCGGCATCGGTATCAAGTACTTCAATGGTTTTTCCGTTGTATGCTGTGATCACATCACTTGGAAGCAGGGCTTTTTCAGAAACAGCATTGTCTGTGATAGGAAGAACAGCAATAATGTTCACAGGAAGATGCATTTCTGCAGCATAAATTAACGTTCCCAAAACAGCTGTAGCACCGCCCATATCAGATTTCATATAATGAAGATTGGCAGAGCTTTTTATGGATATTCCTCCGGTATCAAACAATACACATTTTCCAACCAGTCCGAAAGTTTTGGCATTTTTAACCGTAGTTTTATATTCTAAAATAGTGAATGCTGCATCGTAAGCACTTCCCTGATTGACTGAAAGATAAGCACCCAATCCAAGCTCTTCACATTTTTTCCTGTTGAAAACCGTGTATTTTAATTCATATTTTTTGGCCAGATTTTTAAGATATGCACTTAAGATATCCGGTTTTTTAAGATTGGCCGGTTTGTTGAGCCAGTCCTGGCAGGCAGTTTGTCCGTTTACCAATGCTTCCGCTTTCTGGCTGATATGATCTAGTTTTTTCTGACTTAAATTCTCAAAATGTAATTCAAATTTTACATTCCAGAAAGCATGTTTTTTCTCAAAAGGGTAGTTGTAAGTCCCAATCAATAATCCTTTTGTAAATTCTTCAAATTGTTTTTCATTCATAAAATCTGCCAGAGCAAGCGTAGGCACTGCCTGCAGTTTTTCTTTCTGTGTCTGTGAGAATTTGACTGCCACCTGCTGGATTTCAAAATTTTGTAATGTGGATTTTCCTAATCCAATGAAATAGGTAACTCCTTCTTCATGAGCATTGATGAAAACTTCATATTTCTTTCCCGTAAAAAAAGTTGAAATATTTTTGTTGAAATTTTTACTGGATTTTGTCCATTCTTCCTCTGTAAACAGGTGGAAGACTTGGGTGTAATTTTTGTTTTTTTTATTGATTAGTTTCATAAATAGATGTTATATTGTCTAAATTCATTCTACCGCTACCTTCATTTGTTCCTGATTGCCTGAATTTTCTGCAACGGTTTATAGATTTAGTTTTTAATGCTTTGTTGTTGTGGTTTTACTTCTACAGGATTTTCTGTGTTGTCATAGAACAGCCATTCAATAGCCCTTGGAAACTCCTGTGACCAGTAAAATTCATTATGAGTGCCTTCGGGATTGATATTGGTCTTAAACTCAAAATCAAACAGCTTTTTTTCTTCCCATCTCTTCAGATATTCTTCAAAAATATGAATTCTTTTAACCATTTTAGACCCTTCCTGACCGCCTCCATAAAGATAAATTTTTGTTTTAAAAGGAACCCGGAAATTCATCATTGGAAAGTTATTATTAGGCTCAACCCAAAGAGAAGGAGAGAATATCAATAATTTAGAATAGACCTCAGGATAAAGAAATCCACTGTAAATGCTGATGAGTGCCCCTAATGAACTGCCCCCGATTCCGGTATTGTCACGGTCTTTTTTTGTTCTGTAATTTTCATCTACAAAAGGCTTTAAAGTATCTGCAATAAAACGGATATATTTTTTCCCCTCAGAACCGTTGGCGACATGATCATTATCGAAAATATATTCTTTAATCCTTTCCTCGCTTCCATGTTCTATGGCAATAATGATAAGGTCACCACGCCCATATTCTGCTAGGATAGAGAGTTTCTTGTCAATTTCCCAGTTTCCGAAGCCGCTACCTTCATTGAAGAGGTTCTGAGCGTCCTGAAGGTATAAAACAGGATATCGCTTATCCGTTGTATGATAATCGTAGGGAAGCAGTGCCCAGACTTTACGGTGGCGGTCAAGCTGCGGGATATAAAAATTTTCGGAAATCACTTCAGCAATGGGATAATATTCTTCCTTGAACGGACCCCAGTTTAATCTCCATTTTTCAATAGTATCGGAAGTTTTGCCAATGGATTTTTTTACTTTTCGGTTGGGCGTGATATTTCCATATTGGTCCAGCTCCACATTTTCCCAGCCTCCTTTTGTGAATTTGTAGTCAATTTCTTCTGGAAGAGTCTGATCATCAATTTCTATAAAATAGTGGGAAGGATCAGTTTGTTTAAGCTGAAAATTGTAATCTTTGGGATTCCAGCCGTTAAAATTTCCGGTGATAAATACCGGTCTGTCATCTTTTTCTTCAGTATAAAGTTCAAACCTCATCGTGTGTGTTTAATAAATATTAATGTTAAATGTATAAAAAAAGATTGTTTTGAAATCATAAAAATTTGAGTTAAAAAATGATATATTTGATAGATAGACGAAAACCGAAATGAAGTTGACAATTATTTGATGAATAATTCATCGCTATTGTCAGTATTTTTCGTAGTTTCAAAGAAAATATAAATACAAACCGGTCTTGATGAATTCTGTTAAAACCTATACGCTTTTCACCGATCATGATGTGTACCTTTTTAAAGAAGGTAGACATTATAAGCTGTATGGTAAATTTGGAGCACATTCTGCAGAAAAAGAGGGTGTAAAGGGAGTGTACTTTTCAGTATGGGCGCCGAATGCAAAGAAAGTTTCCGTTATCGGAAATTTTAATAACTGGAATCATAAAGATCATATTCTGTTTCCGAGATGGGATGGGTCTGGAATTTGGGAAGGATTTATTGATGGCTTAACCTGGGGAACATTATACAAATATGCTATTGAAACCCAGGGTGGTGAAATTCTGGAAAAAAGTGATCCATATGCATTGAGCTGGGAACAAAATATTCAGGCTGCTTCTCTGGTTTCTACTACATGGTATGAATGGAATGATCAGGAATGGATGGATAAGCGCTGGGAAAAAAACAGACTGGAAGCTCCTATATCCGTATATGAACTGCATCTGGGTTCGTGGGTAAGAGACGGGGATTATCCTGACCGCTTTCTGAATTACCGGGATATTGCCAAAAAGCTTGTGCCTTATATCAGGGAAATGGGTTTTACTCACGTAGAATTCATGCCTGTGATGGAGTATCCGTATGATCCAAGCTGGGGATATCAGATTACCGGTTTTTATGCGGCGACTTCACGCTTCGGTTCACCACAGGATCTGATGTTTCTTATTGATGAACTTCATCAAAATAATATAGGCGTTATCCTGGATTGGGTTCCTTCTCATTTTCCGGGAGATGCTAATGGTCTTCACCGTTTCGACGGGTCATATCTTTATGAACATGAAGATCCGAGAAAAGGTTTTCATCCCGATTGGAAGTCCCATATTTTCAATTACGGAAGAAACGAAGTGAAATCTTTTCTGATCTCCAATGCCATGTTCTGGCTGGACCGCTACCATGCTGACGGATTGCGTGTAGATGCTGTAACTTCAATGCTTCATCTTGATTATTCAAGAAATGAGGGTGAATGGGAACCTAATATCTATGGAACCAATGTGAATCTGGAAGCTAAAACTTTTCTGCAGGAGTTCAATACAGCTGTATACAAGGAATTCGGGAATAATATTATGACCATTGCGGAAGAAAGCTCAGATTTCCCCATGCTTACAAAACCTGTTCATGACGGAGGTGTTGGCTTTGGAATGAAATGGATGATGGGCTGGATGCATGATACGTTAGATTATTTCAAAGAAGATTTTGCTAATCGGAAGTTCCATCACCATAAACTGACATTTGCTTCGATGTACATGTACAATGAAAATTATATGATGCCTTTGTCCCACGATGAAGTGGTACACGGAAAAGCAAGTCTCATCTATAAAATGAAAGGGGATGAA
This sequence comes from Chryseobacterium indologenes, assembly GCF_018362995.1. Taxonomy (NCBI): domain Bacteria; kingdom Pseudomonadati; phylum Bacteroidota; class Flavobacteriia; order Flavobacteriales; family Weeksellaceae; genus Chryseobacterium; species Chryseobacterium indologenes. The sequence goes on along the minus strand of NZ_CP074372.1, from coordinate 1,276,288 downwards.
TGGCAGAAGTTTGCAAACCTCCGGACCTTATATGTATACATGTATACTCATCCGGGAGCCAAACTGCTTTTTATGGGGGATGAATTCGGGCAGACCAGCGAATGGAACTTTACCAGAAGTCTCGACTGGCATTTGCTGAAATATCCTGTTCATAAAGGAATGCAGGAAATCGTTAAAGAACTGAATCACCTGTACGCCTCAGACTCCGCTTTTTATGAAAATCAGTTTGATAAACACGGTTTTGAATGGGTAGAAGCAGATGATTTGGAAAACTCAGTATATGTATACCTTAGAAAAGGAAAGAAAAAAGATGATGTTGCTATGGTAGCCTTAAATCTTGCTCCAAAAGTACTGGATTATAAAATCGGGATTCCGGCAGGAACTCATTGGGAAGTCGTTTTAAATTCCGATGATGAAAAATACAGCGGAAGCGGAGTAGAACCCGAAATACTGGAAGAGAAAAATGAAGAATGGCGGGGATATCCGAAATCAATGACTGTAAAATTACCACCATTGGCCGGAATTATTTTAAGACAGAAGAAAGATAAAAAGTATAAATTACACAGAATTAAACACAAGAGATAAAGAATGGTTATTTATCATTTAAGTACAGAATGTTATCCTGTAGCAAAAGTAGGTGGTCTTGCGGATGTAGTAGGAGCGCTGCCAAAATATCAGAATAAAATAAAAGGAATAGATGCCAAAGTAGTAATGCCATGGTATAACAAACCTTTTATATATGATCATGAATTTGAACTGGTTTTTGATGGGTTTATTCATCAGGGAACCAATATGCTGCAGGTTCAGGTATTGAAAGAAAAGACAAACGCATTGGGATTTGAGCTGTACATGGTGAGAATTCCCGGATTATTAGACAGAGACAATCCGTATGGTTATCAGGATGAAAGTTTCCAGTTTATGGCCTTCCAGCATGGGTTGTTACACTGGCTGTGTGCTATGGAAATCCGTCCTGATGTTTTACACTGTCATGATTATCACACCGGATTGGTCCCTTTTATGGTAGAACACTGCCTGGAATTTCAATTCTTAAAAGGAGTAAAAACAATAGGAACCATCCACAACGGAGAATATCAGGGAATGATGGGCTGGGGAATGGCACATTATATGCCGTCTTTTGATTCTTATAAATGGGGATTGATGGATTGGAACGGATTCATAAACCCTCTGGCCAGTATGATTAAATGTGCCGATGCCTTTACCACTGTTTCCGAAGGGTATCTGGAAGAACTTTTTATAAGCTTCCGCGGATTGGAAAGCCTTGTTCGTCAGGAATTCGGAAAGGCATACGGAATTATCAATGGTATTGATACTGAAGTCTGGAACCCGGAAACCGACCCGATGCTGGACTTTAATTTTAACATTAAAAACGCAGTTGCCCAGAAGAAGAAAAATAAAGAACAACTCTGCAAAGAATATGGATTGAAACCTGAACTTCCTTTATTTGCTTTTATTGGAAGATTTGCCACGGAAAAAGGAGCTGATCTTTTGCCGGATGTAGTATGGAAAAGTATTAAACAAAGTTACGGAGCTTTAAATATTATGATTCTCGGTTCCGGAAATACCTATATTGAGAATAAGCTGAAGGAATACGATTATACCTATACCAATTTTGCGTTGGATCTTGGTTATAAAGAACATCTTTCCCATAAGATCTACGCATCCGCAGATTTCCTTCTGATGCCTTCAAGAGTAGAGCCCTGCGGTTTGAATCAAATGTATTCCATGAGATATGGCACGGTCCCTGTAGTAAGATATACGGGAGGGCTAAGAGATACTGTAGAAGATATCTCAACCGGAGGTGCTGGACTGAACTTTACTTATCCGGGCGTAGATGATATTGTACATGCTATGAACAGGGCGCTGGGCATTTATAACCAGAAAGGGGTGATGGAAGATCTTATTCATGCCAACATGAATTTTGATTTTGCATGGGAGAAATCTGCAGAAAAATACATAGCTTTATATAATAGCTGATATGAGAAAAACAAAGAGTGCTTTAAAGTAGCAGTAAACACTAAGAACAGAACAGTAAACTTAATAAAATAAAACGCAAGATATTTATGAATCGAAATGTAATCTCTATTGTTTTAGGAGGAGGCAGAGGAACAAGATTATTCCCGTTAACGTATTCCAGATCAAAACCAGCTGTTCCGATTGCAGGAAAATACAGGTTGGTAGATATTCCTATTTCAAACTGCCTGAATTCAGGATTAAATAAGATTCTGGTTTTAACGCAGTTTAATTCCGCTTCCCTCAATTCACATATTAAAAACTCTTATCACTTTGATATTTTCAGCAAAGGCTTTGTTGATATTCTGGCAGCTGAACAGAATGTAGAAAATGAAAGCTGGTATCAGGGAACAGCAGATGCTGTACGACAGTCGATGAAACACCTTGAAAAGTATGATTATGACTATATCCTTATTCTTTCAGGAGATCAGCTGTATCAGATGGATTTCAGAGAAATGCTGGATTTTCACATTGAAAACGGAGGTGACCTTACCATTGCTACCATTCCGGTCAATGCAAAAGATGCCACCGGTTTTGGAATCTTAAAATCTGACGATGAAGGAAATATTACGTCTTTTTATGAAAAGCCTGATTATGATATGCTGGAAGGTATGAAATCTGAAGTTTCAGCAGAAAACAAGAATACGGGAAAAGAGTTTCTTGCTTCTATGGGAATCTATATCTTCACCAAGACAATCCTTAAAAAGATGTTTGACGAAGGGGCTGGTGATGATTTCGGGAAAGACATCATTCCAAGTTCTATTGGTAAATACAAGACATTAAGCTACCAGTATGAAGGATACTGGACGGATATAGGAACTATAGAATCTTTCTACGAAGCCAATCTTGATCTTTGTCTGGATCTGCCGCAGTTTAACCTTTTCTCTTCTTCGCCCATTTATACAAGAGCTAGGATGCTTCCACCGTCAAAAATCAATGGTTCTTATGTAAGTAAGGCAGTTTTTGGGGACGGATGTATTATTATGGCCGATAAAATTGAAAATTCCGTGATCGGAAACAGAACAAGAATTGATAAAGGAAGCACAATCGTAAATTCCTATGTGATGGGAGCCGATTTTTATCAGAATACCACAGAAATTGTATTGAATGACAGAGCTGGCCGCCCTAATATGGGAATCGGTAAGTACTGTTATATAGAAAAAGCAATCCTGGATAAGAACTGTTACATCGGTGACAATGTTAAAATCATTGGAGGAAAACATATCCCGGATGGCGATTATGGAACCTATTCCGTACAGGATGGTATTGTGGTAGTGAAGAAAGGCGCTGTCATTACTCCGGGAACACATATTGGATAATAGAAAGGAAGCAGGATCCTGGAAGATGGAAGTTATTGAAGTCGTGGAATAACCAGATCTTATAGGATTATTTGGCAAGCAGGAGTGTTTTCAATCAGAAGTCTATATTGCAATATCTGCTGAATAGAAACTTCCAGCTTCCCTCATCCAGCTTCCAGCCATAACCAGGTTAATTATTGTTAAACATACAATCAGAGTGATCAGCATATTGTTCACTCTTTTTATTTGTATTATTTTTGTGCGATGCGTATTTTTAAGATATTAACTTTTATCATTGTTTTGTTGGGGGGAGCTTATGCTGCTTCCATGTACTATTTTGTAGACGAAAGTAAAAACTTTACCATTGAAAAAGAAATTGATTATCCGGTAGATAAGGTTTTTGCCCAGTTTAATAATCTTCAGAATTTTACAAGATGGAATAATTTTTTTACCAGTTCACAATCTATCGATATCGATTATTATACGCCTTACGAAGGACAGGGAAGTGCTATCAGTTATGTGGATCCTAAAAATAATACCGATGGAGAAATGTTCATCCGGTATGAGAACCTTAATAAGACTTTGAAATATCAGCTTTTTGAGGATGAAAATGAAAATCCAACGCTGGTTGATGTTAAATTTAAGCCTGTTTCTGCAGAAAAAACAAAAATCATTTGGTACGTACATACACCTAAACTGTCTGTCTGGAAAAGAGTAGAAAACTTCTGGACTGAAGACCGGTTTGCTGAAAATATCAACAAAAGCATGACGAATCTTAAAAATTCTTTAGGAAATAAAGTCGAAAAAGATAACCAGATGGCAGCCATCAAATACGATAGTCTGATGGTGGAAAATGAAGAAGACAAATTGCTGCTTGGGATCAATGTAAGTACATCAAATAAAAAGGATGCGCTCTATAAAAATATCGTGATGAATTATAACAAAGCTTATAACTTTGTGACGATGGATATGGGAAAAAGAGATGATGAATTCGGATATCCTATCCTGATCACTGATGCGGACAATTATAAGGATAAAGAAGTTTCTTATTTCCTGGGAATTCCGCTTTCTAAGAAAATTGGAGTATCAGACAATAATTTCAATTTTAGATCCGTAAATCCATCTCAAAACTATGTCATTTACTACAAAGGGAACTATGAGGGGCGAATTCGGGCAATTCAGCAGCTGATTCAGAAAGCCAAAAAAGACGAGATGCGCTTCGGAGATATCCGTCAGACCTTTATTGAACGTCCGATGGAAGGACAGGATGTGAACATGAAGCTCTCATTATCAGTGTATAAGTGATTTTTTTTTATTTATTTTTTTCTTAAGTTTTTTTAACGGTTTGAGACTGTTCTAACTCGGTTTTTTTTATTAAATTTGAAGATTAATTCTACAAATAAATTTTAATAAATAGATAAACTGTAATAATGGACAGATTTTCATTCCTAAACGCAGCTCATTCTCAGTTAATTGAGGATTTATACCAACAGTACTTAAAATTCCCAGACTCCCTAGAACCATCATGGAAAGCTTTCTTTCAAGGCTTCGATTTTGCTTTAGAGAACTATGGAGATGACGATAACACCCAGTTTATTCAGGCTCCGGCCAACGCTGCCCCGGCAGTACAACAACAGATTTCTCAGGCAGTATCAAACGGAGAGGTTCCTGAGCATATCAAGAAAGAATTTAAAGTAGTAAACCTTATTGAGGCTTACAGAACAAGAGGGCACCTTTTTACGAAGACTAACCCAGTTAGAGAAAGAAGACATTACACGCCTACTTTAGATATCGAGAACTTTGGTCTTTCTAAAGAAGATTTAAATACAAAATTCAACTGTGCTGTTGAAACAGGAATGAAAGAGCCTGCTACTTTGGCAGACCTTATCAAGCACCTTGAAAACATCTACTGTGATTCTATCGGAGTAGAGTATATGCACATCAACAACGTTGAAGAAAAAGATTTTATTAAAAGATGGCTTCAGGTAAATGAAAACCACCCAAATCTTTCTGCAAACGAAAAAACAGAAATTTTATTAAAATTAAATCAGGCGGTTGCTTTTGAAAACTACCTTCACACAAAATTTGTAGGACAAAAAAGATTCTCATTAGAAGGAGGTGAAACCTTAATCCCGGCTTTAGATCAGTTGATCTCAAGATCTTCTCAGTTAGGAGTAGACGAAGTGGTATTAGGAATGGCTCACAGAGGTAGACTGAATGTACTGACCAATATTTTCGGAAAATCTTACAAGCAGATCTTCTCAGAATTTGAAGGAAAAGAATTTGAGGAAGATGTATTCTCAGGTGATGTTAAATATCACTTAGGATCATCTAAAAAGATCAAAACAGCTTCAGGAGAAGAAGTATGTATCAACCTTACTCCGAACCCGTCTCACCTGGAGACAGTAGCTGCTTTGGTAGAAGGTATCTGCCGTGCAAAAGTAGATGACAAATACAAAGATTATTCTAAAGTATTGCCAATCATCATCCACGGTGATGGTGCTATTGCTGGTCAGGGTATTGCTTACGAAGTGGCTCAGATGATGACTTTGGAAGGATACAGAACAGGAGGTACTGTTCATATCGTTGTAAATAACCAGGTTTCATTTACAACCAACTATATGGATGCAAGATCTTCAACATACTGTACAGACATCGCAAAAGTTACAGAATCTCCTGTAATGCACGTGAATGCTGATGATGCAGAAGCTGTAGTTCACGCTATCCATTTTGCTGCTGATTTCAGAGCGAAATTCGGAAAAGATGTTTATATTGACCTTTTAGGATATAGAAAATACGGGCACAATGAAGGTGATGAACCAAGATTCACTCAGCCTAACTTATATAAAACAATTTCAAAACACCCGAACCCAAGAGAAATTTATAAAGATAAATTACTTAAAGACAGCGTTACTTCCAATGATGTAATTGCTAAAATGGAAACGGAATTCAAAGCTCTTTTAGATAAAGATTTTGATGCTTCAAAAGAAATTGAAAAGAACGTAATGGATCTGTTCATGGCTGAAGACTGGACTAACTACCCAATCGGAAAGAGAGGTGCAGTTCAGTTGCCGGTTGATACAAAATATGATGCAGCAAAGCTAAAAGAATTAGCGCTGAAAATGTCAACACTTCCTGCGGATAAAAAATTCATCAATAAAATTACAAGACTTTTCGAAAACCGTATCAAGGCGATTGAAGGTAATTCATTAGACTGGGCATTAGGAGAGTGGTTAGCTTATGCAACACTACTTGTGGAAGGTCACAACGTAAGAATCTCAGGAGAAGATGTGGAAAGAGGTACATTCTCTCACAGACATGCAGTAGTAAAAACAGAAGATACAGAAGAAGAATATATCCCGTTAAGACACGTATCAGAAAGCAGATTTGATGTATTCAACTCTCACCTTTCAGAATATGGAGTTTTAGGTTTCGATTACGGATATGCAATGGCTTCTCCAAATACATTGACAATCTGGGAAGCTCAGTTCGGAGATTTCGTGAACGGTGCTCAGATCATCGTTGACCAGTATCTTGCAGCAGCAGAAGAAAAATGGAAAATCCAGAACGGATTGGTGATGTTATTACCTCACGGTTCAGAAGGACAGGGAGCAGAGCACTCTTCAGCAAGATTGGAGAGATTCCTTACCCTTTGTGCTAATGAAAACATGGTAGTGGCTAATATTACTTCACCTGCCAACTACTTCCACTTATTGAGAAGACAGCTGAAATGGGGATTCAGAAAACCATTGATCGTAATGAGCCCTAAATCTTTACTGAGACATCCTAAAGTAGTTTCTCCAATTGAAGATTTTGCAAACGGTGTATTCCAGCCTATTTTGGACGATCCAACTGCAGATCCTAAAAAAGTTGAAAAACTAGTTCTTTGTTCAGGTAAACTGTACTTTGAATTATTGGCGAAGAAAGAAGAACTTAACTGTGAAAATATTGCATTGGTAAGATTCGAGCAGTTATATCCGCTTCAGACGGATGGTATTGAAGCGATCTTCAACAAATACGAAAACAAAAAACAATTGGTTTGGGCTCAGGAAGAACCTGAAAACATGGGAGCTTGGTCTTATATCCTGAGAAACTTCAGAGATACAGGAATCCAGGTAGTTGCTCCGGTACCAAGCGGTGCTCCTGCTCCGGGTAGCCACAAAATGTTTGAGAAAAACCAGAATGCAGTGATCAATAGAGTTTTCGACAGAGATGATGCTCCTGCAAAAAGACCAGTTACAGCTTAATTTTAAATAATAATCAATTAAAAAATAAAAAATACTCGATATGTCAGTTTTAGAAATGAAAGTTCCTTCACCGGGCGAATCAATTACAGAAGTTGAAATTGCAACTTGGCTTGTAAAAGATGGTGATTATGTAGAAAAAGATCAACCTATCGCCGAAGTGGATTCAGATAAAGCAACTCTTGAATTGCCGGCAGAACAAAGTGGTATTATCACTTTAAAGGCAGAAGAAGGTGATGTAGTACAGGTAGGTCAGGTAGTTTGTTTAATTGATATGGATGCTAAAAAACCAGAAGGTGCTGCACCTGCTGCTGAAGCTCCAAAACAGGAAGAAGCTCCGAAAGCTGCTGAGCCTGCGAAACAAGAAGCTCCAAAACCTGCTGCTCCGGTAGCTGCTCCACAAACTTATGCAACAGGAGCTCCATCTCCGGCTGCTAAGAAAATCCTTGACGAAAAAGGAATGGATGCTGCTCAGGTTTCAGGAACAGGAAGAGACGGAAGAATTACTAAGACTGATGCTGAATTGGCGGCTGTTCCTGCATTGGGAGGAAGCCCTCTTACTGCAACAGGGGCTAGAACAACAACAACAACTAAACTTTCAGTTCTAAGAAGAAAAATCGCTCAGAGATTAGTTTCTGTGAAGAATGAAACAGCTATGTTAACGACTTTTAATGAAGTTGACATGTCTGAAATCTTCAGATTAAGAAAGCAATATAAAGAAGAATTTGCTCAAAAACACGGAGTTGGACTTGGTTTCATGTCTTTCTTCACAAAAGCAGTTACGAGAGCATTACAAATGTACCCGGATGTTAATGCATCTATTGACGGAGACTTCAAAGTAAACTACGATTTCTGCGATATTTCAATTGCAGTTTCAGGTCCTAAAGGATTAATGGTTCCTGTATTGAGAAATGCAGAAAACATGACTTTCAGTACTGTTGAAGCAAACATTAAAGATCTTGCAATCAAAGTAAGAGACGGTAAAATTACTGTTGATGAAATGACTGGTGGTACTTTCACGATTACAAACGGTGGTACTTTCGGATCTATGATGTCTACACCAATCATCAACCCTCCACAATCTGCAATCTTAGGAATGCACAACATTATCCAGAGACCGGTTGCTGTTGACGGACAGGTAGTAATCAGACCAATGATGTACGTTGCAATGTCTTATGACCACAGAATTATCGACGGAAAAGAGTCTGTAGGATTCCTTGTAGCGGTAAAAGAAGGTATCGACAATCCTGTTGAAATACTAATGGGAGGTGACGAAAGAAAAGGCCTTGGATTATAGTTTTAATGAAATTATAATATAAATATACAATCTCGCCTTAAAAAGGCGAGATTTTTGTATTTATTAAGAAAATGCTACAATGATGTTTTCAAAAATGACTTCCAATATCAAAGTTTCAGTAATACCTGAATATGATAGTAAGAACAGTTATCCATCCGAAAACCGTTACGTTTTTAAATACAATATCACGATAGAAAATGACGGAAGCTTTCCTATCAAAGTATTGAAAAGAAAATGGTTGATCTTTGATGTCGGATTTGGATACACAGAGATTATAGGAGATGGCGTAATCGGCCTGACTCCTGAAATAGGAACAAGTGAAAATTTCGCTTATTTTTCCAATGTAATGCTTCGTTCTGGCGTAGGTAATATGAGTGGAAAATATCTGGTGAAAAACATGGAAACACAGGAGACTTTCGAAATTGATATTCCGAAATTCAATCTGTTATCAGAAGTGTTGAGTAATTAAAACTTTTTTGTACCCTAAAAGTACAATAGTAATGATTAATAGACTGCAGAATAAGAACCCGGGTTCAATACTCTGTTCTATTAAAGCTTTTTGATTTTCGCTTTCAAATATTCATTTACTTCATCATTACTGGTGAGGAAGAGTTTCTCAAAAGCCAATAGAGAGATCTTTGCACATACTTCAGCATCTGCCCCTGCTCTGTGGTGGGTGAAATCAATTTTATGATATTCCGCCAATGGTTTCAAACCATACTTTGGAAGGTAGTTCCATGACTTCTTTGCAAGCTGTATGCTGCACAGATAGTTGAGCTGGGGAGTAAACATTCCGTAATGCTGCAGACAACCTCTCAAAACAGAAGCGTCAAATCCTGCATTATGAGCAATCATTAGGCTTCCGTACATCATATCCTGAGCTTCATACCATATCTCATCAAAAGTAGGTGCATCCTTCACATCTTCCGGTTGAATCCCATGTACCGCAATATTGAATTTATTGAAATAAGGAAAACTTGGAGGTTTGATCAGCCAGGTCTTTGTTTCAACAATTTTAGAGTCCTGTACCACACATATTCCCATTTCACAAGCTGAACTTTTCTCGTGAGTGGCTGTTTCAAAATCTATTGCGCAGAAATCCATTGTTTTGTAATTAAATTAATTGCTGATTCTCTAGTTTCCAGGTTTTTAGTTTAATGTTTTAGGTTTAAAGTTTTAGGCTTATCTAAGAAAAATTGGTTTTCCCTAATCCCTGCAGCCTATAATCTGCCACCTGCTACCTGCCTCCCAAAAAATGTCTGAAAATCAACCATTTTGATTGGTAGAACTCTTTCTTTTGATTTTTCTTACGAAGTTTCCATGTTCCCGGAAGCTGTCCATAGAAACCAAAATGAGCTCTTACAACAGCCCAAAGGTGCGGAAAGCCATGCTTTAATCCGAAATAGATTCCGGCAACACTATCCAGACATAATCTGAAAAATATCAGCCAGATCAATTGAGGAAAGGGAAGATTCTTAAGCATCATAGAAAGGTTATTCCTGATGTTTAAAAAAGTTTTTTGTGCACTTTGTTTGTTAAGTGTCCCGCCACCTACATGATAGACACTGGCTTTTCCGGTATAATAAATCTTTTTCCCGGAATTAATGAGTCTCCAGCAAAGGTCGATTTCTTCCTGATGCGCAAAAAATCTTGCATCAAAACCATTCTGATCCCAGAAGTCTTTTGAACGGATGAAAAAACAGCACCCTGATGCCCAGAAAATTTCTGTTTCATCATTATACTGGCCTTTATCTTCTTCCAGATCATCAAAAACCCTTCCTCTGCAATAAGGATATCCAAGATTGTCTATCAATCCGCCGGCAGCTCCCGCAAATTCGAAATAGTTTCTATGATGGTAAGATAAGATTTTAGGTTGTACAGCTGAAATGGAAGGATTTTTTTCCAATATTTCCAAAGCAGGTTCTATCCAGTTTTCGGTAACTTCTACATCAGAATTGAGAAGGCAGTAATATTCATTCGGGATAGCTTTCAATCCTTCATTATAACCACCTGCAAATCCATAGTTTTTATTGTTCTTAATAACTTTTACTGTAGGAAAATTCTTTTGCAGAAATTCAATAGAATCATCCGTAGAAAGATTGTCAATAACAAAAATATCTGCATTCTGAGAAAATTGAACCACACCCGGAAGAAATTTTTCAAGCCAATTTTTCCCGTTCCAGTTTAAGATGGCAACTGCCAGTTTTTTCTGCATGTCAATCTATTTTTTTTCGGAATCAAAATTTTTGATCGAGTCCTGATATTTCCATTTTCTGTGTGACCAAAGGTAGTTGTCCGGATTTTTGTGTAATGTATTTTCCAGTAATTTATGGAACTTTCTTACGACTTCATTTTCCGTAAACTTTTCGCCATCAGGATAGATTCTGTGATAATTTACCTGATAATAACCGCGTTTCACCTTCTTCATTTCACAATAGATAAAGACAAGATCCATCCTTGTGGCAAGCTTATCATATCCTATAAAAGCGGGAGTACGCTGATTCAAAAATTCTAATCCATAGGTGACATGTGCGTGGTGAGGGGTCTGATCAGCTACGAACATATAAGCAGAATCGCCGTTATTTCTGGATCTGAAAATATTCAGGATTACTTCATTGGCTTCCAATGCTTCATTTCCGAATTTGTTTCGGACCTTTTTCATCTGATTTTCCCAGAAATCATTATTTACTTTTCTATATACAGGGTGGCAATGTGCCTGGGGAACAATCTTTGCCAATGCATTGATCCATTCCCAGTTGAAGACATGCCCTGCCAGAAGGATAATATTTTTACCTTCCTTCTTAGCTTCATGAAACAGTTCCTGATTGATGTGCTGCATTCTCACCCTGGCCTCTGTCTCAGAAATGCTGAAAGATTTGATGGTTTCTACCAGATAATCTGAAAAATTAAGGTAGAATTTTTTTCGGATCTCTTTAATTTCTTCTTCCGATTTATCAGGGAAGGATTTTCTCAGATTTTGGGTGATTACCTCTTTTCTGTATCCTACCAGATAATAATTCAGGAAGAAGATGACATCCGAAAAAATATATAATATTTTAAGCGGAAGCTTAGAGACTAAGTATAATATTTTGATTAAGAAATTCATAAAACACGCAAATTTAGTGATAATAAAATTATGGTTCTATTTTTGCAGAGGGATATGTAGTATTTTTTTTACTTTTATATTATGAAAAAATTGATAATTTTTGCTTCTGTGGGATTAAGTGCATTTGCTTTTTCACAGGAAGTAAAGAACTCTCCAGATACAGGAAAGGAAAAAACAGCTCTTATAGTGCCTACTGAACAGAAAGAGCTAGAAGCAAAGAAAAAAGCAGCTGAAGAAAAAGCTAAGCTTCCCAAGCCCTATGACCCAAAAGCGGATGCAGAGGCAGATATTAAAAAATTGGTAGCTCAGGCTAAGAAAGAAGGTAAGAATGTAATGATCCAGGCTGGTGGAAACTGGTGTATCTGGTGCCTTCGTTTTAATAATTATGTACAGACTACTCCTGAATTGAAGGAAATAGTAGATAAGAACTATGTCTATTATCACCTGAACTTTTCTCCGGACAATAAGAATGAAAAGGTTTTTGCCCAGTATGGGAATCCGGGAGAGAAATTTGGTTATCCGGTTTTTATTATTTTAGATAAAGACGGGAAAATGATCAAGGTTCAGCAAAGTGATGTTTTAGAAGAAGGAAAAGGGTACAGCAAAGAAAAAGTAAAAGAGTTCTTTACTACCTGGGCTCCTAAAAAAGGATAAAATAAAAACTGCTTCAGAAATGAGGCAGTTTTTATTTCTATGAGTGTTACATTAATTTCTTGATCCAGCTTAATTTTTTCTCTGAATAAGGTGGATATTTGATGTTCGGTTCACCCCAAGTGGTTTTTTCAAGAACGGCTTTTTGATGCGAGAAGGTTTCAAAGCCATATTTTCCGTGGTAATTTCCTATTCCTGAGCTTCCCACACCTCCAAATGGCAGATGGTCATTACTTAAATGCATCACTGTATCATTGATGCAGCCACCTCCAAAAGAAAGTTTCCGGGTAAAGTTTTCTTTTTCCTCTGAATCATTGGTAAAAAGATAAGCTGCCAGTGGTTTTTCAAGTTCTAAAATGGAATTCAACGCAGCATTGTAATTTTGAAAACTGATGACCGGAAGTAGAGGTCCAAAAATTTCTTCCTGCATAATGTCATTATTCCAGTCTATATGATTCAGAATAGTGGGTTCGATATAGAGTTTTTCTTCATCAAAATTTCCTCCCGAATAAATTTTTTCTTTATTGATAAGATGTATCAGGCGCTGAAAATTTCTCTGGTTAATAATTCTTGTATATTGTTCAGAATCCTGATCGTATTTGAATTCTTTAATATATTTTCTAAGCATTTCCAAAAACTGCTCCTGAATGGTTTCTTCCACCAGCAAGTAATCGGGAGCTACGCAGGTTTGTCCGGCATTGAGGAATTTTCCCCACACAATTCTTTTTGCAGCTATTTCAAGATTGGCATTTTTGGTGACGATAGCCGGAGATTTTCCGCCCAGTTCAAGGGTTACGGGGGTAAGATGCTCTGCTGCCGCTTTATAAACAATCTTTCCGACCTTTGTACTCCCTGTAAAAAATATTTTGTCAAATCTTAATTGTAAGAGAGAAGTTGTTTCTTCAATACCTCCTTCATAAACATATAAATATTCAGGCGGGAAATTTTTATTGATAATGGATGCCATCGCTTTCATCGTATTGTCAGCTATTTCACTGGGTTTAAGAATACAGCAGTTCCCGGCAGCCATTGCCACAATAATGGGAGAAAGTGATAGTTGATAAGGATAATTCCAGGCTCCGATTACCAGAACACAACCAAGAGGATCAGCATAAACTTTACTTTTTCCGAGCTGATTGACAAGATTGGTCATTACTTTTTTCGGTTTTGAAAGAGATTTTAAGTTTTTGATATAGTAATTAATATCATTCAGAATGAAAGATAACTCGGTGGTGAAAGTATCAAACTTTGATTTTCCAAAATCCTTGTTAATTGCTTCATACAGCATATTCTCATTAGAAATAATAAGATTTTTAAGCTTTTCAAGATACATTTTCCGGAAAGCAAGGCTTTTGGTTTGTTGTGTTTTAAAAAAATCCCGTTGCTTCAATAAAATATTTTCAATTTCCATGGGGTGGCTTTTATATTAAACGTTCATATTTTCTGAATCGTATTGACTGGAAAATTATTAATAATAATGAAATATTAATTTAATTAAAAATTAGATATGATTATATTTTAATGAATAGAATATCAACTTTTATTAAATTCATTGGTTGGTGATAAAAAATATTGTAGTTTTATTTTACTTAAAATTTGATAATGAAAAAATTATTCTGTCTGTTCCCATTATTTTTTTGTTATTTCAGTTATGCACAATGTACAGGCTGTGGCATTCAAGACCCTACAGACCCTAATTATCATTTTCCGGATAATACTACCGTGTGCTTTACTTCGGATATGACTTTCAATAATCCTACTTTTGGGATAAACTCTAAGATTTGTGTAGCTTCTGGTGTTACCGTACAGTTTCAGAATAACATAAGCGGGGTTACCAACGCTCCGCTTAGCTTTGAAGTACACGGAACTCTTAATTTTAACCAGACGCTGACAAGTATTGCTGATCTTGATATACATGTTTACAATACAGGAAATATAGCAGTAGGAGGAGGAAACGGAAATCTGACAGTAAATGGCCAGATGAATACAATTGTTAATGAGGGCACTATAGACCTCGGTGTTTTACAGATAGGTGATAATACCTCCAATACGATTGATAATTACGGAAATCTGAATATTAATGGAAACCTCAATATGAGCAGCTCTGCAACTACCTTGTTCAAAAATGAAGGAGGCGGGCTGATATCACTCAGTGGGAATTATGGAAATACCGAACAGAGTGTATATGTGAATTGTGGTACAATTATATCTCAGAGTGGGTTTAATATTAATGGGGGCAAGATTATTAATACCGGAATCTTTTCGGCGGGAGGAGATATTAATTTATCAGGAAGCAGCAGTGAAATTTACAATTTCGGACTTTTTACCTCCACTGGAAATATGAATAATGCGCCTGCAGATGCTGTTATTTATAATGAGGGAGAATTGTCATTGAATCATTTTCAGGGAGGAAATGCTGCTATTCAGGGGCCGTCTTCTTCTGCCAAAAAAGGTTATGTTGTATTGCAGAACGCAATTCAGGCAGGAAATGTGGTGATTGGCCCAAATCTCGATTTCAGAAGGACTACAGGTGTGTCTGATCAAAGTACGGTGTTTATGAACAGTAATCCGAGTTTCCTGCCGAATGTTACCTATGACTGCGCTTCCACAAACAGCTGTAGTGCGCCTTTGATCATCAATCCTGGATTTTGTCCTGCGATTAACGGAGATCTGCCACCAATGGCGGTAGATGATGCCTATACAATTCTGGCCGGAGGGTCTTCTGCAGGAATTGTTTTAGATAACGATTTTGAAACATATGGCGGAACACAGGCTAGCCTCTCCAATGTCATTTTATCTCAGATATCCACCTTAAACCCCAATATATCACTGAATACAGCTGATGGACATATTCTTGCGGCTTCGGGAACACCTCCGGGCACTTACACTTTGGTGTATCAGATTTGTCAGACTGCTTCTCCGTCAAACTGTGATACAGCAACAGTTACGGTTACGATCCAAGGGGTTATACCGTGTTATAAACCCGCAGTAACTTCGGGAACAGTGCTTTCTGCAAATTTTGGAATCACTTCATTGAGCAGGGCAGATAGCGGTGGAAACAACTGGCCTGGGATAAGAAAAGGAGCGTGGGCTGTATTGGAGTCTAAGAATAAAGGGTTTGTTCTTAACAGGCTTACGGATGCTCAGCTGGCGGCAATTCCCCAGGCCGATCTTAAGGAAGGAATGATTGTTTATAATGTGACGCAAAACTGCCTGCAGGTCAATATTGATGGAACTGTCACAGGCTGGAAGTGCTTTAATACCCAGACCTGCCCGGATTAACAGAAAACCTGAATACTTATGAAAAAAATAGCCTCAATCCTTATAATAGCAGTTTCCGCAAGCCTTGATGCTCAAATTGCTTTGGGAAAAACAACCTTAGAATCCGCATCATCATCCGTTGAATTTGGAAACGAAAACCGCGGTCTCGTTCTCCCTTGGGTAGCAGACACCTCCGGAATTCAGAATGTGGTGAACGGAACATTGGTATTTGATACCTCAGATATGAAGGTAAAAGTCTATCAGAACAACCTTTGGAAAGACCTCTCCGTAGATGCAACGGGCACTGCTGATACAAGTTTGCAGGATAATTTACCCGATAATATCAACGCAAAAGTTTCCATAGGAACATCATCATCTGTAAACGGAATTCTGGTTCTTGAAGACAGCACGAAGGCCATGGTTTTACCGAAAGTAGCTTTTCCCCATCTCAATATTATTTCTCCTGCCGCCGGAATGATAGTTTATGATACCCAAAAAAAACAGCTTGCTGTTTTCAACGGAACTGTGTGGTCTTTTTGGGGAGAATAATGCTACATGATGTTTCTTACAGCTATTTTTACAGGATGGTAGAGGAGCAGACCAATTGCTGTAATAAGTGCCAGCCAGAACAGTCCCGTAAAAATTTCCATATTTGAGAGTAGAATGGATTGTGCTGTAATTTTAGTCTTAAACGCTCCTGCTGTCATGGATAAAGAATCATTTACTGACAGTTTTGAAATATTGGCCCCGAAAAGCTGAGTCCACTGACTGTAGAAAACGGGATTGGTGTCTGTAAAATTGGCGCTGAGTGTATCAGAATGTTTTAAGGTTAAAAACAGCATGAGATTCTGCATAAGAGCATAGCCGATAGCTGTTGTCCAGAAACGGGTTGTTGTTCCTAAAGCTGTAGCATTGGCAACATATTCTTCCGGAGTTCCTGAAATCAAAAAGAAAACAAGCGGAGTAAATAATAATCCCTGGGCAACTCCCTGTAAAAATAAGGGAGGACAAATCGTGGAAAGGGTAGTGTCCGGATAAAAAGTATACGTAAACCATGCACAATCTACTGCAAGCAACAGAAATCCGGTAAAGAAAACAATTCTTGAGGAAACTCCCCGAACCAGGCAGATTCCTGATAATAATATACCAAGAAGAGTTCCTGCTACGTTCCAGTATTGGATATTGACAATATAATCCCAGGGCCATTTCCATACGGTAGCCATAATACTGTATACATTATTCAGTCCGGATCGGATAAGATAAAAAATGAAAAACAGGATCATTCCGGCGATCACATTTTTTGAGCTGAAAACTTCAAAATGAAATAACGGTCTTTTGGAATTTCTTTGTTTAAGCATAAATAATCCTCCTGAAAGCAGGAA
Organism: Chryseobacterium indologenes; assembly: GCF_018362995.1. NCBI lineage: Bacteria > Pseudomonadati > Bacteroidota > Flavobacteriia > Flavobacteriales > Weeksellaceae > Chryseobacterium > Chryseobacterium indologenes. Next base: position 1,259,018 of record NZ_CP074372.1, on the reverse strand, counting down.
TATAAACAGACACATGATAATGGTATCGGATTCTAACCACATCAGTCTTTTACCGTAGATAATGGCATAGCCGCCAGCCTGCAGACATACCCAAAGTAAAAACCAGCTGGTAATATCCAATTGGTATAAAGGTTTCTTAGGAAAGAATCTGTTTCTGTTGAACAGAGCAATACCGATGATCAGTACAAATACATGGAAATAAACCATCATCAGGATCATATGCTGGAAATCATAATTCTCAATGCTTGACTTCAACAGGGAAGTGGTTATTGTCCCTCCGGTGAGCATGATGGTATACATGAAAAGGTAAGCTAAGACCTTAGCGTGTTTCGTCTTTAATTCAGCAATAATCAGAGGAAGGAAAATAGCCCCTTCCAGCAGTCCGAAAATTCCTTCTAAAAACCTGATCACCAGAATAACATGATAGTCGTGGGTAACCGATAAAACGTAAAGAATAATAACAGAAACGGAGGCCATCAGCAAAACATAATATTTGACGCTGAAATACGCCATAAACCGCTGTAAAACTAAAAGGGTAACCACAAATGTCCCATACATCAAAATCATTAAATACTGAATGTCATCAGAGTCGACATCCATAAAAGAAGATGTGAAGGCGCTGTTTGAGTGTAAAAGCGACAACAACATCAGGTGGGGAAACAATGCCAGTATAAGAAGCGGCAGTTTCAGCCATTGTGGTACCCATTTATGATAAACTGTATTGTGTTGCATAATTTTTTTTGAAAGCATTAAACGAAGAATGCTGAAAAGGCAGATAAGAAATTTCGCAGCTGTGCTGAGTTAAAAAATGCGAAAAGACAAAAGAGCAAGGTGTAAAAGTAAAAGGTAAAATGGCAAATATGCGTAAGAAAAAATTTGCAGATTCGCTATTTTGCAGTCCTGTCTTTTCGCTAAAAAAATAATTTAATTGTAAAGTCTGAAAATGTATTGATTGGAAGGTAATTTTGAACTCTAAAACTCTAAAACTCTAAAACTCTAAAATCCTCCCACACTCAAACTCATATCTTCTTCGCGCTCACCAGAACATTCATTCCGGAAAGCAGTTTTTCGTTGTTTTTATTGTTATCAAGAATAATTTTCACAGGAAATCTCTGTTCAATTTTCACAAAGTTTCCGGTGGCATTATCTGGTTTTACCAAAGAAAACTGGGAGCCTGACGCAGGAGAAACGGAAAGTATTTTTCCTTTAAATTCCACATCGGGATACGCATCTGCAGTAATGATGACTTCCTGGTTCTGATCAATCTGTCCAAGCTGTGTTTCTTTGTAATTGGCAATGATCCATTTTTCTTTGCTGACGATCTGTACTAAAGCCTGACCTTCCTTAATCAGCTGACCTTCCTGAATGGTCTTTTTTCCGACCCATCCGTCATAAGGAGCGGTAATCACTGTATAAGAAAGATAAAGTTTCGCATTGTTCAGATTCGCAGAACTCTGTTGAATCTGGCTTTTAACAGGAGCCACCTTTGTCTGCTGTTCACTGGCTCCGGCTCTTACTGCATTTTTTTGCTGTTCCAATGCCAGAAGATTGGCTTTTGACTGTTCGTAAGAAGCCTTTACATTCTCAAATTCCTGTTCGGTAGCAGCATCTTCGTTCAGTAAGTTTTTATATCTTTTATAATCCTGTTCTGTTCTCCAGATATCAATTCTTGCAGAAGCAATTTTGGCATCAACGATCTTTGTGTCGCTTTCTTTGGTATTGACACCGCTTTCAATAGTGCTGATGGTTGCTGTATTGGCGTGAAGATTGGCTTCTGCCATTTGTACCTGATTCACAAACTCTCTGTTGTCTATGATGATTAGAGTATCACCTTTATGGACAAACTGATTTTCATTAAACTTTATTGTTTTGATAAACCCGGAAACCTTGCTGGATACAGGCGTGATATATTGTTCGATCTGTGCATCGTTGGTCGTGACATTCTTCCTTGAAAAAAGATAAAAACTGACCATTCCTGTAATTCCGCTGATGATCAGGATCCAGGCCAGTAGAGTAATGGACTTGTTGATTCTTTTTTCCTTTTGTGTCAGTTGTTTCTGTGCCATAGTTTTTATAAGTTTCCAATCGTATATTGGAGTTGGTAATATTTAAGTTGTCTGTTTATTTTTACGGAAATAAGGTTGGATTCTGCCTCCAGATAAGTATTATCGGCATCTATCAGTTCAGTGATAAGACTTAGTTTGTTCGCGTATTTTGTTCTTACAATGCGATAGTTTTCTTTTGCCTGATTAATCGCTTCTTCAGCAATTTTTACTTTCTGGTCTGTTTCCTCAAACTTTTTGTAGGCTTCGTACACGTTGTGTCTGATTTTTTCTTCATTCTCCTCAATCTGAAGCTTGGCAAGATCAATATTTTCCCTCGCTTCCTGCATTTTATACTTATTCTTGTACAGGCTTTCAATAGGATAGGTAAGATTTACCCCAACCATTCCCAAGCGATAGGCATAAGGTTCAGGTGGAAAGAACATCATATTCGGATATTTTAAAAAATATTCTCCACCTGCTGTAATTTTGGGTAAATAATTCGCTTTGGTGATTTTTTGATCCAGCTCTTTCAGTGAAAGATTTTTGTGGCTGATTTCAACGGATTCATTTTTATTTAAAGCCGTTTCAGTCAATTCATCAACATAAGGAATTGCTGCATTGTCCGAAATAAGATCTTCCGTATTCACATGCATTTCCTGAGCTTCCGGAAGAGAAAGAATTGTTTTCAGCTTATGCTCTGCAATCTGAATATCGTTATCCAGCTCTGTCCAGTTCATTTTATGATTGGAAAGCTGCAGTGAGGTTCTCAATACTTCATTCACGGTTACAACACCGTTGGCTTTAAGAGCTTTTACCTGTTTGATATTGACAGAATCTTCCTTCATTTTATCATTAATGAGACTCTGCTGTTCCTTTAAATGATGGATCTGCAGAAAAGCCGTAATGATTTCCATGGTAAGTTGTCTCTCATCCAGATGCGTTTTTAAAGCTGAAATTTCAGTGTCAATAGCTGCTTTCTTTTCCGTATTTTTTATTTTGCCACCCATATACACCGGAATTGAAGCAGATAAGGTAAAATCATACATGCCATTGATGACATCATACTTTGTTGCTTTGTTAAATACGCCATTCTGGTGCTGATACAAATTGGTAACCTGCGTATAGCTGGTATGAAATTCAATGTCCGGAAGCTTTTCCATTTTGAGATCTTTCTCTTTGGTAGCGGACATTTCCTGTTTTAGATGACTTATCTGTATGTTTTTATTGTTTTTCAAACCAATCTCTAGAGCTTGCTGTAAGCTTAGGTTCTGGTAGTCGATCATCTGTGAATGTAAAAAGCTGCTCAATAATAAGCACAACGCGATGCACAGATACCGGCATGCGTTAAATATGATATTCATAAATTAATTAAAGGATTTTTGCTAAAATGATTTTGATGCAGCAAAGTTACGACGACAGGCATAGTACCTGATTTGTGAAAACAGAAAAAGATTTGCTCATTTACGCCAATTTGAAAATTCTTCTTATCTTTATTTCATGAATGACAGCCATTTTGAAGCAGTAGAAGAGGAAGACGCTGAGTTTTATGTCTATCACGTCCTCACAGGAAATGTAACCACAGAGATTCATTATCACAGTTCTGCACAATTAGTGTATGCAGAAGGAGGTATTGTGCATGTTTTTACCGATCAGAAACATTGGTATCTTCCTGCAAGATGCTTTATGTGGATTCCGGCCGGGACACCTCACTACATTTTTTCTACCAGCCCGAAAGTTGATTTATATAACTTTTATTTTAAAAAAGAAGAAAATGAAAATGGCTTTTTTGATGAAATTAATATTTATTCCGTCAATAACTTGCTTCGGGAGATGATTTTTCACACCAAAGACTGGGATGGGAAAATTACAAAAAATGATGGCTCTAAATATTATTTTCTCAAAGCTCTTAAAGGAGTTTTACAGGAAAAAAAGAATAAACATCTGGCATTCCCGATACAGCATCCTTTCCCAAAAGATGAAACATTGCTCAAGATTGCAAGATACATTCATGCGAATCTTGAGAAGCCTCTTAGCATAGAATCTACGGCAAAAGAATTTGGGATGAGTACCAGAACCCTTTCGAGGAAATTTAAAGAGATTCTGGGGATGAATTACGTCCGTTTTCTACGGGCGTTACGGATTACCCGTTCCCTTGAACTGATGCTGGAAGGAAAATACAATATGTATGAAATAGCGATGATGGTAGGGTACAATAGCCTGTCGTCTTTCAGTAATATTTTCAAAAAAGTAATTGGGATTGCTCCTACGGAATATCAGCAGAAACTGAGAGGGGATAAGTAATGAGTGAAAGTTGTTTGAGGGTTTCGCGATGCGAGATTCGGGATTTGTGGTACGAATTGCTGCTATCTGAGTTTAAATACAGGCATATCAGGAATAATATAAATCAGGATTCCCTGAATTCCCCTTCTATGAAGGGGTGGATTTTTGCAAAGCAAAAAGACGGGGTAGTTAAGAATCAGGCTAATCAATAATCTACATGTTCCATGTTTACAAACAAAAAACCACCTCAAATAAATGAAGTGGTTTGTATGGTGAGAAAATCTCAGTTGCTTAAATTAAGCTTCTTCAGATTTAACTTCTTCCTTTTTAGCAGCAGGAGCAGCTACAACTGGAGCGTCAGATACGATATCGAATTCGAAATTGTACTCAACGTTTCTGTGTAATCTGATGTTTGCTGTTACTTTACCAGTTCTCTTAATAGTGTTCCCTGGGATTTTGATGTATTTCTTCTCTACAGAAACTCCAGCTTTTTCTAAAGCAGCAGATAGATCAGCATTGTTGATAGATCCGAATAATTTATCACCAGAACCTACTTTTGCAGGGATAGTGATAGAAGTTTTCTTCAATTGATCTACTACAGCGTTAGCAGCAGCGATTAATTTAGCTTCTTCTTCTTTTCTAGCTTCTAAAGTAGCTTCTAGAGCTGCTTTGTTTTTAGGGGTAGCTAAAAGAGCAATTCCTTGAGGAATTAAGAAGTTTCTAGCATAACCTGGCTTTACGCTTACTGTATCAAACTCAAGTCCTAAGTTTTCTACGTCTTGTTTTAGGATGATATCCATTGTTGTTGTCCTTTTTTTAGATTTTAGAGTGATCTAAAATCAAGTTAGAATTAATTATTTATTCAGCAACAAAAGAAGAGGTTGCCCTCTTCTTTTATTTATTTTTTGTCTTATTTCAATAAGTCAGCTACGTATGGTAGTAATGCAAGGTGTCTTGCTCTTTTGATAGCAGCAGAAACTTTTCTTTGGTATTTTAAAGAAGTTCCAGTGTATCTTCTTGGTAAGATTTTACCTTGCTCGTTTACAAATTGTAATAAGAAATCAGCATCTTTGTAATCAACGTGCTTAATTCCGTATTTTTTGAATCTACAATATTTCTTTTCAGATTTTGTATTGATATCAAGCGGAGTAAGGAATTTTACTTCTGATTCTCCTCCAGCTGAGGCTTGTTTAGCCATTTCATCTATTGCCATGTCTTGTCTTTTTTAAAAAATAGGGTTAATAATTAAGCTTTAGCTGCTTTTACTTTAGTTCTTCTAGTTACAGCGTACTCAACAGCATGTTTGTCAAGTTTCGTAGTAAGGTAACGGATTACTCTCTCGTCACGCTTGAATGCTAATTCTAGATCAGCTACTACACTACCTTCTCCTTTGAATTCGATTAGAGTATAGAACCCGTTCTTTTTCAATTGGATAGGATAAGCTAATTTTTTTAATCCCCAGTTTTCTTTAGCAACGATTTCGCAGTTCTTTTCTTTGATAAGATCTACATACTTGTTCACTGCTTCCTCTACCTGTGCCTCAGATAGAACGGGAGTTAAAATGAAAACAGTTTCGTAATTGTTCATAATGTTAAATGAATTTGTTAATTATTTCGAGGTGCAAAAGTAGAGAATATATTTCTTATATGCAAGAAGATTCGTGAAATAGTTGAGTGTTCAGGGTTGGGAGTTTAAAGTTTAATGTTTTTGGACATTGCTTCATATTATATTTAAAAGCTGATTTCAATAACATATTTTACAGGCAGTCAACTTTCAATTGAAAAATCCTGACTAATCTTTTTGCCTTAATTCCGTAAGAAAATTTACCTTCAACACATCATACAACGAATGTCTGCTTACTAAAATAGAGGCAATAGAAGAAACCATTCCTGCCAGCATCAGATGGAAAATCAAGGAATGTCTGTCAGTCATCTCCAAAACAATAATTGCTGAAGTAAACGGAGCACGGGTAATTCCTGTGAGAAAAGCCACCATTCCGGCCAGAACAACAACGTTGGTTTCGTTGGGGGTTAAATGAATAGCACCTGAAATAACAGAGCCTATACTCGCCCCGGCAGTGAGAGCAGGAGCAAAAATTCCACCCGCGCCACCAGAAGTAAAAGAAAGGGCAGGGCCAAGCATCCTTAGAACCGGAACGTACCAATCTTCATGTTTATCCTTTGTAAAAAGGACACGCTCCATAATCTCTTTCCCAGAACCAAGAATTTCCCTGTTGATGAAATAAGCGATTGAAGCAATAATTAAAGCACAAATAATCAGGAATATCACATTAGCCTTATCCGTTTTTAATTTGTTCTTTTTCCAGCTGTTGATTTTGAGCATAGCAACAGAAAGCTGACTGGCGAGAATACCCGCAACTGCAGCAACAAGTACAATGGGAAACATTACCATTAATGAAACATCATTGGTCTTCGGATATCCCAGGTATAAATAAGATCCTGCCAAAGTCTGGGCCGTTAAACCTGCAATAATGACAGCCGTAAATAGAGCGGTTTTAAAATAATTGATATGGGTTTTGGAAAGTTCTTCAACTGCAAAAACAATTCCTCCCAGCGGAGTGTTGAAAGCTGCGGCAAGTCCGGCTGCGGCTCCTGTCATAATCATGTTTTTCTTGGAAATCTTCGGCCACCATTCAGGAAGATACTCGTTGACTTTTCTGAAAACAGAACCTGCAATCTGAATGGTTGGTCCTTCACGTCCTACCGCACCTCCTCCGATTACCAGAATGACTGATGATAAAATTTTGAAAAAAATGATCTTAATACTCAGAAGATTTCTGATCTTCCGGTGTTCTTTGGGATTGGCGAGCTCTACTGCAGCCATTACCTGTGGAATACCGCTTCCTTTGGCATTGGGAGCAAATTCTTTCACCAGCCACCAGGAAAGCACAAATCCTATGGGAGCAATAATGAAAATCATCCATGCATGCCAGTCAAAGATAAAATTCATAAGATGTTCACCCCAGGCAAATATCTGTGCATACATTACGGCAAAAAAACCTGTAATAACAGATCCTATCCAAAAAGGAATAGCCTGAAGAAGGTTGTGCTTCAGCTGTTCGTTCCGGATATTGTCAAAAGAGTTTTTGACGGATTTTTTTATAAGAGCGAAAATTTTCAGCATTTGTTAATTTAGAGGTGTAAAAGTAGGTGAATTTTACAGATTTTATATGTCGTCTAAAAACTTTGAGATTATTTTAGCGCTTTCCATCGTAAGGATGTCAGGTATGCCGAAACTCAAAATAGTATTTCTGACTTCAAGTTTAAAATTTTCATTTGGAAAGGCTTTTATTGTTTCTTTTCTCTTTGGAGTTAAAAAATTCATGGCTTTAAATTGATCACTTCCTAAAACATAGAAATCTTTAAAATCATGATCTTTAAAATTGATATTAAAACTACTGAAGATTCCTGCAATCTTATCCATCAATCTTTTCTTGTTAATGGAAATATATCCAAAATCTTCTTCAAGTTTTTTTAATCCCCAAAGTTGAATGGTGTCAAATTTACGGCCTAAACGACCTCCTCTTGATGTAATTCCAACTTTACTGACAATAAAAAGGTAGAATGAACTGTTGCTATTTCTGTCTTTTACCCAGTAACAGATTTGAGGGATGAATAATGGATACATATCATGTGAGCTGAATTGCTCATAAGGAGAATCTTCAATATCAATCACTGAAATATCATAATCCATAGAAAGCTGATCGTAAACTTCAGTAATGAGCTTTTCATCCTGCTCAGTGAAGGCAGAAAATTTTGTCATGTCATACTTTCTGTAATCCAGATCCATTATTGAATATTTATTTGTTTAAAAATAATGCTAATAAATCTAATTTCCAAGTGAGTTGTGATAATATAGAATTGTAATTATTTTATTGATTATTTTACAAATAAAAGCGCTTTATATTGAATATTCGTTATTTTTGTTTTCTATTGTTTAATCTTTTGATATTTTATTAAGTTTGACTACTAGAAACAAAAAAAACCTCCGATTAAAATCGAAGGTTTAATATTTAAAATCAGCAAAAATTACCTATTGCTGATTATTCATTACTTATATTTCTGTATTCAGATCCCAGTTTTCAAGGTAGTCGTGAACATGCTTCAGCATCATTCCACCTAGAGAACCGTCTACTACTCTGTGGTCATAAGAGTGAGACATGAACATTAGGTTTCTGATTGCGATTACATCACCATCAGCTGTTTCAAGAACTGCAGGCTTTTTAACGATAGCTCCGATGGCTAAAATAGCTACCTGAGGCTGAGGAATGATAGGAGTTCCCATAAGGTTTCCGAAGCTTCCTACGTTTGAAATAGTATAAGTTGCACCCTGAGTATCTTCAGGTCTTAATTTCTTGTTTCTTGCTCTGTAAGCCAGGTCGTTGATTGCTTTTGCAAGACCTGAAAGTGATAGCTGGTCAGCATTCTTGATAACAGGAACAATAAGGTTTCCGTCCGGAAGGGCAGTAGCCATACCAATGTTGATGTTTTTCTTTTTGATGATGTTTTCACCATTGATAGAAACATTGATCATTGGGAAATCCTGGATTGCTTTCACTACAGCTTTTACGAAAATCGGCATGAAAGTCAGTTTTTCACCTTCGCGTTTTTCAAATACTGCTTTGTTTTTATTTCTCCATTTTACAACGTTGGTAACGTCTGTTTCGATGAAAGAAGTAACGTGTGGAGCAATTTGTTTTGCTTTTACCATGTTTTCAGCGATGATCTTTCTCATTCTGTCCATTGGAATGATCTCATCACCTGCACTTACCGGAACTGTAGCTGCCGGAGCAGATGCTGCTGGTTTCGGAGTGGTTGCTGCCTGTACCGGAGCCGCCTGCTGAACTGGCTGGTCTCCTCTGTTGGCGACATATCCTAATATATCTTCTTTTGTAATTCTTCCTTCCAAACCGCTTCCTTTGATAGACTTCAGTTCAGTTTCAGAAATGTTTTCCTGTTGTGCGATAGATTTTACGAGTGGAGATAAATAAAGATCCCCTGAGAATTCTACGTTTGAAGCAATTGTTGCTTGTAAAGGCTCTTCAATCGCTTTTAAAGTGTCAGCATCCGGAGTAGCCGCCGGAGTTTCAGTTTTTACTTCTTCTGAAGCTGCGCCTTCTCCTTCAATTTCTAAAATAGCAATGGCTTCGCCTACTTTTGCAACTTCATCTTTTTGCTTTAAAATTTTTACGATTTTCCCCGAAACTGGTGTCGGAACGTCTGAATCTACTTTATCTGTTGCAATTTCTACTACGGAGTCATCCTCCTTTACGTTATCACCTTCATTGAATAACCAAGTGATAATTGTCGCTTCCATAACACCTTCTCCCATGGAAGGAAGCAATAATTTGTATTCTGCCATTTTTGATTTTTAGATTTTGACAAATATATAAAAAAAATCGGTTTTTTTATGAAATATATAATCTTAGCTGAATTCAATATAAATATTTTCGCCTACATTCAGTCCAAACAGGCTTTTGGCGCCGTTTTTCTTACTTCCTTTGTAGATGGTAAGCTCCAATAATTGACTATCATTGAAAATAGCAGCAGACTGCCCGTGGAATTCTGTTTCCCTTTCCCAGTCTGAAACAACCTCCGTATGGCTGGAAAATATCCTTGAAAGACTTAAATTTCTGAATTTTATGGTAAAATTATCATAGCCTTTGCTGATATTTTCGAAAAAATCTTTGTTGATATTTGAGATTATATTTCCGAAATTATCAATATAGGTCACTTCACCGATAATCATGCCTTCCGATTCATTATAAACCGCTCTTGGGAACATCAGTTGCTTGGCCGAATGTATTTTTCGTCCTATTACCTCAGGAAGTCCGCCATTGGCAAGATGTACTGCTGCAGGCACAAAAATGTCTGTAGAGGTAAAGTTGATGATGTCATCAAAACGATTGTTCAGGGTGAGTTCATAGATCGCTTCCGGTTTGATATCAAAAAATATAAGACTTAAGAGGCCGTTATCTGCCGCCAAAAAGTAGGATCCGTCGGCTTTGTAAATAATATTTTTTCTAGATCTGTTGTAAAAACTGTCTACGGAAATAATGTGTATGCTTCCTTTTGGAAAATATTTATAAGCATTTCTTACAATATACGAAGTCTGTATAAGGTTAAATGCCTGGATATCGTGGGTTATATCAACAATATTAACCTCAGGGTTTAGAGACAGAATTTTGCCTTTCACAGCGGCAACTCTGTAATCTAAATTTCCGAAATCCGAAGTAAGGGTAATAATTGACATGAGCAATTTATAGAATAGTGTAGTATTGCAAAGTTATTTAAAATAAAAAGAAAGCCCGAAAGATTGTTGAAAAGAATTTGATATAAATTTGAAAAAAAGCTTTAATTTTAAAATCTAAAAATAAAAATACTGCATGTTTGAATTAACATATGATTTGGAAGATATCGATGCGAAAATCTTCTATGGAGTTAATAACCAATATTTCAACTTAATAAAATCAAGCTTTCCAACCATTAAAATCACAGGAAGAGATCATTATATCTTTGCGATGGGTAATCAGGAAGCATTAGACATACTGAAGCAAAAACTGAATGATATTGTCGGTTTTATTTCTAAAAACAATTCAATTGGGCTGAAAGACGTTGAAAATATATTGAATATTAAAGACGAAAACGAGAAACAACTGGTTTTCGATCAGGATATTATTGTAAAAGGAGTAAACGGAAAAGTCATTAAGGCTAAAACAACCAATCTTAAAAAGCTGGTAAAAGAAACGGAGAAAAAGGATATGGTTTTCGCCATTGGTCCTGCCGGAACCGGAAAAACGTATACCAGTGTAGCGCTGGCAGCAAGAGCTTTAAGAGATAAAGAAGTGAAAAGAATCATTCTAACAAGGCCGGCTGTAGAAGCGGGAGAAAGTCTTGGATTCTTGCCGGGAGATCTTAAAGAAAAACTGGATCCCTATTTACAACCTTTATATGATGCACTTCGAGATATGATTCCTCATGAAAAACTGGAAGGTTTTATTGAGAAAAAAGTGATTGAAGTGGCGCCATTGGCTTTCATGAGAGGAAGAACACTGGATGATGCTTTTGTAATTTTAGATGAAGCCCAGAATACGACCCACTCTCAGATGAAGATGTTTTTAACCAGAATGGGAATGAATGCGAAATTTATTATCACAGGAGATCCTACCCAGGTCGATTTGCCACCAAAACAACAATCCGGGCTGAAAGAAGCTATGAGGATTCTAAGCGGAGTAAAAGAAATCGGGTTTGTACATCTTACAGAAGAGGATGTGGTAAGACACCCTGTTGTAAGAAAGATTATTCTTGCTTATAATGATGAAGAGAAAAGACTGAGAAACGATTAATTTTTTGTTGCCAGAAAGTTACATTTAGGTGAAATTTAAAATATATCCGATCAATCCTGAAAAATTGGGAATATATTCGTAAGGAATTTTAAACTTAACCATGAAAAAACTTTTATCGTTCACATTAATTTCTTTAATAGGAATAAGCTTAAGTGCTCAAAAAAATACAGTCGGGATCAGAGCCGGCATTGGACGTTCTACTTTAAAGACGGACTATGCCGATTCTGATTTCGATTTTTCATCTAAAGGAATGATAACAGCACATGTTGCTATCTTCCTCGAACATAAATTAAATCAGAATTTTGCTTTACAGACCGAGTTGGGATTTGCGAGAGCCGGCGGAAGAAATAGTTGGGATTACCAGGAAGATGAATTTCATGATTATACTATTATAAATGCTATTTCTCTTGGAAAACTAAATGTTCCTTTAATGGCTAAATATTATTTTAATGAAAAATTTAATATTAATGCAGGTGCCAATATGGCTTTTGTTGTAGCAGCAGAAAGTAAATACAAAACCAGTGGTAAATACGGATTTGAATTATATCTAAACTTATTGAGAGAGGCTGAGGATATTAAGAAAAAAATAAAATCCTTTGAAATAAATCCTTTCTTGGGAGTAGAATTTCATTTGAATAAAAAAATATTTATTGACGGACGTTATATCTTCGGAGTATCTGATATTGCAAAAAACAGTAATGGAGAAGGTTATAATATGCTTAAAAGCAGCTCACTTCAGATTGGGATAGGTTTTAAATTTAATAAATTAAGTTTTTAAGTTTAAAGAATTAAATATCATATTTTTCTTAATTCCAGTAATAAAAAACGGTATAATTTTCATATTTGAAAAAAAAGACTATTTTTGCCACTTATTAAAATTTAAAAACTAATTAACAATGAAAAAACTTCTACTTATTGCAGCGGTCGCTGTTATGGGAATTTCTGCAAACGCACAAGAATTTCGTTTTGGTCCAAAAGCTGGTTTCGCAATGTCAACGATTAAACTGGATGATAAGCAGGATGATCTTGATGGAAGAAAAATGTCTCCTAAATATACCTTTTATATCGGTGGGATGGCTGAGTACAAATTCAATGATAACTTTGCTGTTCAGGGGGAGGTTTTGTATTCGCCACTTGGAGCTAAAGAAAAGATTGATGGAGTAAATGCCGGAGGGATGTATTTTGGTGAATCAACAAAAGTGACTTTTGGAACTCTTTTAGTTCCGGTTTCTGCAAAATACTTCATTACAGAAAATTTCTCTGTAGCTGCAGGTCTTAACGTGGGAATCATTCTTACGGCTAAACAAAAGTCTGTAATTGGTTCAGATTTCCTTGATGTGGAAGTGGAAGGTGAAGGTGGTGATGTAGATATTAAAAAAGATATCAAATCATTAAACCTTGCTCCGTTCTTAGGCGTTGAATATATGTTGGAAAACGGACTTTTCTTTGATGCAAGATACAGCTTAGGAGTATCAAACCTATCTAATGACAACAGCGGAGGTACTGTAAAGAATAGCTTTGCTCAGGTGGGTGTAGGTTTCAAATTCGGAGGAAACTAATTCTAAAATTTTAGTATCAGATCATGATATACAGCGGGATAATTTTATCCCGCTTTTTTTCGTTGCAGGGCAGTTTATTCTAAATAATGAAAATAATTATTACTTTTGCAGAATAATTCAAAGCTACTAAAAAAATGAAAAAACTATTATTACTAGGTGCTTTTGCACTTTTAGGAGGTGCTGCTCAAGCGCAGGAAGGTTTTAAACTTGGTGGACATATTGGTGTTCCTGTATCTGATGCAAGTGATGTATCTTCATTTACATTAGGAGTGGATGCAGCTTATATGTGGAATATTGCTAAAGGTTTTGACCTTGGGGTAACCACAGGATATTCTCACTTCTTCGGAAAAGATCACTTTGATGATTTCGGATTTGTGCCTGTAGCTGTTTCCGGGAAATATAAATTTAAAGGAGCTCCTATCTTTGTAGGATTAGACCTTGGATATGGTATTTCTACAAAGGATGGGGTAGACGGTGGTTTCTATGCACAGCCTAAATTTGGATACCAGATGTCTAAAGGAGAGTTGTACATCGGATATCAGTCTATCAGTAACAGACGTGATTATGGCTGGTACAGAGACAACTGGAGTGTAGGCGCTGTAAACTTAGGATTTAATTTCTTTATCAAATAAAGACAGTTGAAAAATACCTGAACTCCGGCCGAAGGCTGGAGTTTTTTTGATATACTATAAGCAGACTCTTTTATCAGAAATTTTTGAAATAAAGGTCCTACAGCGATTAGGGAAAGACAAAATAACCTTAAATTATAAACTTTTGTTTAAATTTTAAGAGTTAATAACTTAAAAATTAGTATTTTAGGTTAATGTATTTTAGCGTTTTTCCAGAATTCATGGGGTTTTAGAAAAAATATGAAAATTCAAAAAAGTAAACATATTCTCCTCTCGTTAATAAAATGTAGTTTTTTTATTCATAATATTGTGAAAAACTCAACGTATTCTCATAAGTAGGATTTATTATTATAAAACCCTAAATTTTAACAATGATATTAATCACATTAACAAATTTTAATATTAGTGGGGACCACTGTAAATTTGCCCTCAGAAAGTATTAAAATTTTTTAAAATGAAAAAAATATTATTAGCGGGTGCTGTTGCACTTTTTGGTTTATCAAACGCTCAGATTGCTAAAGGAACTACATATTTATCAGGATCTGTTGGTTATTCTCAAGTAGAAACTAACAACGGAAACATTAAAACAGAAAACTTCAACGTATTACCTACAGTTGGATATTTCGTAAACACTAACTTGGCAATCGGATTAGGAGTTGGTTACCAAACTGAAAAGAACACTGTGTCTACTACTACAACTTTAGGAAACACTACAGTCGTAAACGAAAAAATAGTTAAAACTCCAGCTTTTGTTGTTGCTCCATTTGTAAGAAAATACTGGACTTTATCTGACAAGCTATATTTCTTCGGACAATTAGCAGTGCCAATGCAGTTTGGAAAAACTGAAACTGAAAACAACTCTGTAGCTACAACTACAACAGGTTCAGGAACTACTGTTTCTTCTAACTCTACTTCTACTGAAGCTAAATACACTAAAATTGGTGTTACTGTGAAGCCAGGTTTAGATTATTTCTTAAACAAGAACTGGTCTATCGAAGCTACTATCGGTGAGTTCGGTTATAGCAACTACAAGCCAAAAGATGGTGATGCTACAAACAACTATAACTTCGGATTGAATTTATCTTCTGTAACTTTCGGAGTTAAATATGTATTTGCAAAGTAATAAACAAAGCATATAACAAGAAAGCCCTGAGAAACTCTTAGGGCTTTTTTCTATACAAACTAATATAATAATCATGAAAAAAATTGTATTGATGGGCGCTGTTGCGCTTTTCGGTTTATCTAACGCACAGATTGCAAAAGGAACTTCTTATCTTTCAGGACAGGTAGGATATTATCACAGTGAAAAGGACGAATTCAACACTACAAGAAAGGATGATGTGATCAGAATCCTTCCTACAGCGGGGTATTTCGTTACTACTAACTTAGCCGTGGGACTTAGTGTAGGCTATAAAAGTGCTATTACAAAATACAAAGTGGGGAATGCAGCGATTAGCAATGTAATGGAAATTAAAGATACAGATAATGCTTTTGTAGTAGCTCCATTCGTGAGAAAATACTGGACTTTATCTGATAAATTATACATCTTCGGACAGTTACAGGTTCCATTGGAGTTCGGTAAGGAAAAAATGAATGCAAACAGTAATATTAACGATGCAGATCCTTTGCTTACAGCTGCTTTAAATAGAGAAAATAACTATACCAATATTGGAGTGAATATCAAACCAGGTCTGGATTATTTCATAACGAAGAACTGGTCAATTGAAGCAACAATAGGTGAATTCGGATACAATACTTACAAAAGAGATATTGACGGTGCCAGAAGAGCTGATGATTACAAATTCGGCATCAGTTTAACTTCCGTGACTTTTGGAGTTAAATATGTATTTGCAAAATAAAAAATAGATATATATAAACAGTTCAGAGAGGTTTCTTTGGACTGTTTTTAGTCTTAAACTAATTAAATATAATATAATCATGAAAAAAATCTTATTAGTATCTGCAATCGCTTTATTTGCAGGCTTAAATGCACAAACTACATTCGGAGTAAAAGCAGGGTATGCTTTGTCAAAACTGAATTCTAATGAAAATGATGTTGAGTTTGGAGGAATTGAAGGAAGTTTAAAATCGAAGTCAGGATTTTATATCGGTGGTTTGGTTGAGCATAAATTCAATAATAAGTTTGCTATTCAGGGAGAGCTGGAATATGCTAATCTTGGAGGAAAGGCAGAGGTTGCATTACCTGGCATTACAGTAACTGAAAAGATGAACCTGAATAGAATTGTAATTCCTTTATCTGCAAGATATTATGCAACACCTGAACTGGGAATTTATGCAGGTCCATATGTGAGTTTTAAGACCAATAACAAAGTGAAATTTGAAATGAGCGGTCCTAATGCAGTGATGACAAATCCTGCCGGAATCAGAGAAGGAGAGAGATATGTAGAAAAATTTTTGGATGACTCTTTAAAATCTACAGATTTCGGATTGTTCTTTGGAGCGGATTACAAAGTGTATAAAGGATTGTTTATAGATGCCCGTTACAGCTTTGGTCTTACCAATATGATCAAAAATCCAGTAGATGGTGAAAAACTGAAAATGAATTTCTTCCAGCTAGGATTAGGATATAAGTTTAAATAAACAGATCGTTATAAAAACAAAAAACTCTCAGAATTTCTGAGAGTTTTTTTATGAATAATTTTGTCTTTCTTATTTTCCAAACATTCCACCCATTCCAGGCATGTTTGGCATTTTGCTCATCATCTGCATCATCTGCTTTCCTTGAGGGCCTTGCATCATCTTCATCATTTTACCCATTTGCTCGAATTGTTTCATCAATTGATTTACATCTTCGATCTTTCTTCCGGCACCTTTGGCAATTCTTCCTTTTCTCTGGGTGTTGATGATAGAAGGTCTTCTTCTTTCTTCAGGCGTCATAGAGTAGATGATTGCTTCAATGTGTTTAAATGCATCATCACTGATCTCTACATCCTTGATCGCTTTTCCAACCCCAGGAATCATTCCCATCAAGTCTTTCATGTTACCCATTTTCTTGATCTGGTTGATCTGTTTTAGGAAATCATCAAAACCGAATTCGTTTTTAGCGATTTTTTTGTGAAGTTTTTTAGCTTCTTCTTCATCAAACTGCTCCTGAGCTCTTTCTACTAAGGAAACAACGTCTCCCATTCCCAGAATTCTGTCTGCCATTCTTTCCGGGTAGAAAAGATCCAGAGCTTCCATTTTTTCTCCTGTAGAGATGAACTTGATTGGTTTTTCAACAACAGAACGAATCGTTAAAGCGGCTCCACCACGGGTATCACCATCTAATTTAGTCAAAACGACTCCGTCAAAATTCAAAGCATCGTTGAATGCTTTTGCCGTATTCACAGCATCCTGACCTGTCATTGAGTCAACAACGAATAGCGTTTCATTGGGTTTAATGAAGTAATGAACAGATTTAATCTCGTTCATCATCTGCTCATCAATTGCCAAACGACCTGCCGTATCCACGATCACAACATCATGACCGTTTGATTTTGCAAAATTAATTGCGTTTTCAGCAATCGTAGAAGGATTTGTGGAACCTTCTTCTGTGAAAACAGGAACCCCGATTTGCCCACCTAAAACTTTTAGCTGGTCAATTGCAGCAGGACGGTAAACGTCACATGCTACCAA
Source organism: Chryseobacterium indologenes (assembly GCF_018362995.1). Taxonomy (NCBI): domain Bacteria; kingdom Pseudomonadati; phylum Bacteroidota; class Flavobacteriia; order Flavobacteriales; family Weeksellaceae; genus Chryseobacterium; species Chryseobacterium indologenes. Next base: position 1,241,503 of record NZ_CP074372.1, on the reverse strand, counting down.
TAAAGGTTTTTTATTTCTTTTTGTTTGTAAATAATTAGCAAGCTTCCCTGAGAATGTAGTCTTACCAGAACCCTGAAGACCTGCAATAAGGATTACAGATGGCTTTCCTGAAAGATTGATTCCTTCCTGAGAACCTCCCATAAGGTCTACCAATTCATCATGAACGATTTTCGTCATAAGTTGTCCAGGTGTAAGCGAAGTAAGAACGTTCTCTCCTAATGCCTTATCCTGAACTCTTTTAGTAAGATCTTTTGCAACTTTATAGTTAACGTCGGCATCTACCAATGCTCTACGGATCTCCTTTACGGTTTCCGCTACATTGATTTCGGTAATTTTTCCTCTACCGGAAATATTATGTAAAGCCTTGTCTAATTTATCCTGTAAACTATTAAACATATTGATTGTAAATTATAGGTTTGCAAAAATAAGGAATTTTTGGGATATCTAAAGTGTCCGGGACGTAATATTATATAGATAAGAAAAAATGATATATATCAAATCTTATCATAATACAATAGAAAAAGTCTATTTTTGCGGTCAATTAAAATTTAGAATGAAAATCAATCCCAATATTCTTGTTGTCATTTTATTCTTTCTGACGTTCCTGGTGCACTTTTCCCTTTGGAAATTTGTTTTTCACCTGGATGAAATTGTGATCATTAAATTTTATCTTTTTTTAAGCGTCATGTTTATGATGATGATCACTCTTATTATCTTAATCAATAGAGTAGCGCCGGAATTTTTAGGATTGTCTGTCATTGGTTTGATTCTTTTAAAATTCGGTTTAATGTACTTAATCAGAAAAAAACTGAACTTTGAAGTGATTCCAGGCTATAAATTCCATTTTATTATACCTTATTTTGTCCTGACAGCCCTGCTTACATACTATGCGATCAAGCTGATTAATCATGATAAAAAACAGTAAAATAATTTATTGAAACTAGAAAAAATATCATATTTTTGCACAACGAAAAAAACCTATCAATGTTTAAGAAATTCGCAGTTTTATTCTACAGTATTTTTGTATTAAACTTAGTGTCTGCACAGCACGGTGAGGCTACTGCTGGGGCAGCTCCTGCTCAAGAGCTTTCAGAGAAAGACAAAGTAAGCAAAGAAAACAAAGAGTTCATCGATCATCACTTGTTGGATGCACATGATTTCACATTGATGGTTGATAAAGAAGGTCATCACATTGGTTTCCCTCTTCCTGTTATTGTATATGACAACGGTTTTCACTCTTTTATGAGTAACAAAGAAGGGTTCATGCACGGAGAGCCTACTGAAGTAGACGGTTCTTTTTATGTGTTACACCACGAGAAAATCTATAAAACTGATGCAGCAGGAACTTTAACACTTGGTGAAGATGGTCATCCAACTAACGAAAAGCCATTAGATCTTTCAATTACGAAAAGTGTACTGATTATTTTATTAGTATCAATCTTTATGTTAGTGTTATTCGGTGGTATGGCTAAGTCTTATAAAAAATCAGTGGTTCCTACAGGTGCTGCAAGATTTTTAGAGCCGTTAATCATTTTCGTAAGAGATGAAGTTGCTATTCCAAACATCGGACATAAGTATAAAAGATTTATGGGTTATTTATTAACGGTATTCTTCTTTATTCTTTTCCTTAACGTTTTAGGATTAATGCCTTTCGGAATCAATGTTACAGGTAATATTACAATGACATTCTTCCTTGCAATCCTTACTTATCTGATTACAACATTCTCAGCTAACAAAGATTACTGGAAACACATCTTCTGGATGCCGGGAGTACCAGTTCCAATGAAACTGATCATGCTTCCTATCGAACTATTAGGAACAATCACTAAACCATTTGCTTTGATGATCCGACTTTTTGCAAACATGACTGCAGGTCACATCGTAGTAATGAGTTTGATCGGATTGATCTACGTATTTAAGAATTTTATCGCAGGTGTTGCATTCCCGTTCCTTACATTGGTAATTTACTTACTAGAGGTATTGGTAGCATTCCTACAGGCTTATATCTTTACAATGTTATCAGCTCTGTTTATCGGAATGGCAGTAGAAGAGCACGAGCACGAACATCATGCAGCTCACTAATTGAAATTATAAATTAAAGTAAAACAAATTTTTTAAAATTATATATTATGGAAATCCCTAAAATTGTAGGTGCTGGTATCGTAGTACTAGGTGTAGGTATCGGTCTTGGTAAAATCGGAGCTGCTGCTCTTGAAGCTATCGCTAGACAACCTGAGCAATCTGGAAAAATCCAAACAGCTATGCTTATCGCAGCTGCACTTGTAGAAGGTGTTGCGTTTGCTGCTCTATTCGCAGTAAACTAATTAAAATCAGACCATTATCTGTGACGGTTGGTTACAGGTAATGGTTCTTTAAAAAAAAGTAATAATTATTTATACATTTATATAATGGAATTAATTCATCAGTTTTCGTCAGGATTATTTATTATCCAGTCTGTTATTTTTCTAGCATTATTATTTTTGTTAGGTAAATTCGCTTGGAAACCTATTTTAAAGTCTATCAATGACAGAGAAACCTCTATTGTTGACGCCCTTAATCAAGCTAAATTAGCTAGAAAAGAAATGGAAACTTTAAAAGAAGATAACGAAAGAATCATTCGTGAAGCTAAAATCGAAAGAGACGCTATCCTTAAAGAAGCTAGAGAAATTAAAGACAGAATCGTAGGGGAAGCTAAAGATGTTGCTAAAACTGAAGGAGACAGAATGATCGAAGCGGCTAAACAGACTATCAATGCTGAGAAAAATGCTGCTATGGCAGACATCAAAACTCAAATTGGTACTTTATCTGTAAACATTGCTGAGTCTATCCTGAAACAAAAATTAGACAACAGCGAAGCTCAAAACGAATTAGTTCAAAATTATTTAAACAAATCAAACCTTAACTAAGAATGCTTACATCTAAAGTAGCTAAAAGATACGCACAAGGTTTACTTGATTTCACAAATGAGTCAGGTCAAACGGCTACTGTATTTTCTGAAATGAAAGATGTAGTAAAGATCATGAAAGAGTCTGCGGACTTAAATAAATTTTTTATGACTCCTTACATCGATTCTAAAAAGAAAATAGAAGTAGCAAGCGAAATTTTCAAAGGTTTATCTGTTTCTTCTCAGAATTTAATCAAGTTGGTGATTAAACACGGACGTGAAAACCAATTGAAAAATATCGCTCAGGAATTTATCAACAAGGTAGAAGACCTTAGTGGTGTACAGAGAATAACACTTACTACAGCAACTCCGCTTTCAAAAGAGAACCTTGATCAGATTTTAAGATCTACCAATCTTGTAAACGCTGATTCAAACTTTGATCTGAAAGTAAATGTAAAGCCTGAAATTCTTGGAGGATATGTTCTAAGAGTAGGTGACCAGCAGGTAGACGCGTCTGTGAAGACAAAATTGAACCAAGTTAAAAAAGATTTCCAATTAAATTAAGAAAAACAACCATACAATGGCAGAAATAAATCCGGCAGAAGTATCTGCGATCTTAAAACAGCAATTGGCCAACTTCGATACTCAATCAAACGTTGAGGAAGTAGGTACAGTTTTAACCATCGGTGATGGTATTGCTCGTGTATACGGGTTAGAAAACGTACAATACGGAGAGTTGGTGAAATTTTCTAGTGATGTAGAAGGTATTGTACTTAACCTTGAAGAAGACAACGTAGGTGTTGCTCTACTTGGTGAAAGTAAATTAGTAAAAGAAGGTGATACAGTAAGAAGAACAAACAGAATCTCTTCTATTAAAGTAGGAGAAGGTATGTTAGGAAGAGTAGTAGATACTCTTGGTAACCCTATCGATGGTAAAGGTCCTATTACTGGGGATTTATACGAAATGCCATTGGAAAGAAAAGCTCCTGGAGTTATCTTCAGACAGCCGGTAACTGAGCCTTTACAGTCAGGTATCGTTGCTATTGACTCTATGATCCCTGTAGGAAGAGGACAGAGAGAGCTTATCATTGGTGACAGACAGACAGGTAAAACTACTGTTGCGATCGATACGATCATCAACCAAAAAGAATTCTTTGATGCTGGGCAGCCAGTATATTGTATATATGTTGCTATCGGTCAGAAAGCTTCTACTGTAGCACAAATCGTTAAAACTCTTTCTGATAAAGGAGCTTTAGCTTATACTGTAATCGTTGCGGCTAACGCATCAGATCCAGTTCCAATGCAGGTATATTCTGCGATGGCAGGTGCTGCTATCGGTGAATTCTTCAGAGATACAGGTAGACCAGCATTGATCGTTTATGATGACTTATCTAAACAAGCTGTTGCTTACCGTGAGCTTTCTCTACTATTAAGAAGACCACCGGGCCGTGAAGCTTATCCTGGAGACGTTTTCTACCTTCACTCAAGACTATTGGAAAGAGCAGCAAAAGTAATCGCTGATGATAACATTGCTAAGCAAATGAACGATTTGCCAGAATCTCTTAAGCCAATTGTAAAAGGTGGTGGTTCATTAACGGCACTTCCAATTATTGAAACTCAGGCTGGTGACGTTTCTGCGTACATCCCTACCAACGTAATCTCTATTACGGACGGACAGATCTTCTTGGAGTCTGATCTATTCAACTCAGGGGTTCGTCCTGCGATCAACGTAGGTATCTCTGTATCCAGAGTAGGTGGTAACGCTCAGATCAAATCAATGAAAAAAGTATCTGGTACTTTGAAATTAGACCAGGCGCAATATAAAGAACTAGAAGCGTTTGCTAAGTTCGGTTCTGACCTTGATGCTTCTACTTTAGCAGTTATCTCTAAAGGTGAAAGAAACGTAGAGCTTCTTAAGCAGCCGGTAAACTCTCCACTTCCGGTAGACAGCCAGGTTGCAATGATCTACGCTGGAACTGAGAACTTGCTAAGAAATGTTCCTATCAGAAAAGTAAAAGAATTCCAGGTAGAGTATATCGCATTCCTGAGATCTAAGCACCCTGATACAATGGCAGCTATTAAAGCAGGTAAAATCGATAATGATATTACAGCAGTTCTTAAGCAGGCAGCTAACGATTTAGCTTCTAAATACAACTAAAAAATTCAATGTTTAAGGTTTAAAATATAGAGTTTTAAGCCTTAAACTTTAGACCTTAAACTTTGAACCCAAATTAATGGCAAACTTAAAAGAAATACGAGGCAGAATTACGTCAATTTCATCTACGATGCAGATTACACGTGCTATGAAAATGGTTTCCGCAGCGAAACTTAAAAAAGCACAGGATGCAATCGTAATGTTAAGACCTTATTCTGAAAAATTACAGGAGCTTATCCAGAATGTAAATTCTAGCTCAGATCCTGATCAGATTTCTGTATATGCTCAGAAAAGGGAGGTTAAAAGAATACTTTTCATCGCTGTTACTTCAAACAGAGGTCTTGCGGGAGCTTTTAACTCTTCAATTGTGAAAGAGCTTAACCTTCAGTTTCAGAACAATTCTCAATACGAGATTGAAGTTTTACCAATAGGTAAAAAAGTATATGATGCTGTAAGAAGAAACCGTTCAGTATATACTAACGGAAGTTCTGTTTATGATAACCTTAACTTTGATACAGTTGCTCATATCACTGAAGGTGTAATGACAAGTTTCAGAGAAGGTAAATTTGACGAAGTATATGTTATTTATAACAAATTCGTGAATGCGGCAACTCAGGAAGTAACTACAGAAAAACTTCTTCCGATTTCAATGCCTGAAAACACTGAGCCGCAGGTTGAAACAGATTATATCTTTGAACCTAACAGAGCTGAGATCCTGGATAATTTGATTCCAAAATCGATCAAAACTCAGGTTTTCAAATCAATCCTGGATTCAGTAGCATCTGAGCACGGAGCGAGAATGACTGCAATGCACAAAGCTACAGACAATGCAGAGGCGTTGAGAAATGATCTGAAGATCTTCTACAACAAAGCAAGACAGGCTGCAATTACCAACGAAATTTTGGAAATTGTTTCCGGAGCAGAAGCTTTGAAAAATTCATAAAGAATTATTTTAAGATACAATTAAAAGCACCGAAATTATCGGTGCTTTTTTGTTTATATCATGCTGAAACTGTTGTTTGATGCCCAAAAATCTTCTTTTTATAGATGAATGGAAGAATCCCCTCAATTATTTTTTTTATTGAAAATCAACGGTGTTGTATCGGGTCATATTTTCTTTCAAAAAATCCTCAATCAAAAAAATCTATCCCGGATTCAGGTTATTTTTATTTTACATATCTTTGTACTTAATAAAATATATACAATCTCTAAATGGACTCGGACATAGTCAGGCTTTTGCTGGCCTTATTTCTTGTTTTACTAAATGGCTTCTTCGTAGCCGCAGAATTTTCAATTGTTAAAGTTCGTTATTCACAAATTCAGTTAAAAGCCGCAGAAGGTAATTCTATGGCTAAACAGGCAGAACATATCATCAAGCATCTTGATGAATATCTTTCCGCTACACAATTAGGAATTACATTGGCGTCCCTTGCCCTTGGTTGGGTAGGAGAAAGTGCCCTGCATCATATTGTTGAAAATATTTTCACCTCTTTGAGTATTGATCTTACTCAGACAACAATTACTACAATTTCAGTAGTGACCAGTTTTGTATTGATTACAATCATGCACATTGTATTTGGTGAGCTTATCCCAAAATCTATTGCGATCAGAAAATCTGAAGCAACTACAATGGCAACTGCTGTTCCGCTAAGAGTTTTTTACACGATTTTTAAACCGTTTATCTGGTTGATGAACTCAATGTCAAATGGTTTTCTTAGATTGGTTAAAATTCACCCGGCTTCCGAACAGGAAATTCACTCTACAGAAGAACTTCAGCTTTTGGTAAAACAAAGTGCTGACAGCGGAGAGATTGAAGAAGAGAACTATGAGATCATCAAAAATGCATTTGATTTTACCGATCATTCTGCTAAGCAGATCATGGTTCCAAGACAAAATATTACTTCTATCGATTTTGAAGAAGATGTGAATGATATCATCAATAAGATTATGGACAGCGGATATTCCCGTATTCCTGTATACATCGACTCTATTGATAATATTATCGGGATTTTCTATACAAAAGAAATCATCAGAGAATTTGTCAAAAGAAAAGGAAATCTGGATCATGAAGATCTTAAAGATTTAATGCGGGATGCCTTTTTCGTCGTAGAAAGTAAAAAAGTTTCGGACTTACTGAAAACGTTCCAGCTTAAAAAGCAACATATTGCTGTCGTTATCGACGAGTTTGGTGGAACTGAAGGAATTATTACATTAGAAGATATTCTGGAAGAACTGGTAGGGGAAATTCAGGATGAAGAAGACGATGAAGAAAAAATCGTTGATAAAATATCGGATAATACCTATTGGGTACAGGCTACACAGCCTTTAGATGAAATCAATGAATTCCTGCCTAAAAAACTTCCGCTTTCAGAGGAAAGTGAGTACAATTCATTAGCCGGATTCATTCTTTATGAGTTGGAAGACATTCCGGAAGAAAACCAGGAGTTTGATCTTGAAGATTATCACTTTAAAATTCTGAAAATGAATAATAAAAGTGTGGAACTTGTAGAATTGGTCTATGAAGAACCTAATGCTATAGATCATTTGGCAGATAAAATTGGAGAAGTTTAAAACAAACAGTTAGAATGAATTTTTATAACAGTATAAAAGATTACGAAGACCCAAAACGGCAGTATGAGGAAGAAGTTCTCGTTCTGGATGATACGGATGAAGTCTATAAACTGGTACTGCATAACGACGATGTTCATACATTTGATTATGTCATAGACTGTCTGATCGAAATATGCAAACATACACTGGAGCAGGCTGAGCAATGTACAATCCTTGTTCACTACAAGGGCAAATGTAGCGTAAAAACAGGCTCAATGGATGTTTTAAAGCCTATGCATGAAAAATTAATTTCGCGCGAATTAACAAGCGAAATCGTATAAAATAAAAACCGGCAAGTTTATTGCCGGTTTTTTTTATTGAATCCGAATGGGAAAGTTGAGGAATAGCAATAAATGGCAAGAAGTAGCAGGTTTCAGAAAAATCTTATAACCTTTAAATACTTTAATCTTTTAATTTCTCAATACTCTTACATTGTCATATTTTATCTAAAATAGTATATTTGTACCAACTATAAAGAAACAAAAAAATAATGCTTGTAATAGGAATTGCCGGTGGTACAGGATCCGGCAAAACTACAGTTGTTGACAAGATACTTCAGCAGCTTGATATTGAGGGAATGAATATCCTTTCTCAGGATAATTATTATCACGACAACCAAGGTCTTACATTGACAGAAAGAGAAGCTCTTAATTATGACCACCCGAAATCAATAGACTTTGACCTACTGATAAAACATGTAAAAGCTTTGAAAAATAATGAGCCTATTGAACAGCCCATTTACAGCTTTGTTACTCATTCCAGAACAGGAGATCATGTGACTGTAGAACCTAAAAACGTATTGGTAGTAGAAGGAATTCTGGTTCTTACCAACAAAGAATTACTGAAAGAATTTGATTTGAAAGTATTCGTTCATGCAGATTCTGACGAAAGACTGATCAGGAGGATCAGGAGAGATACCCAGGAAAGGGGGAGAGATCTGAGCGAAGTTTTACACCGTTATCAGACTACATTGAAACCAATGCACCAGGAATTCATAGAACCATCTAAAAATGATGCCGATCTTATTATCCCTAATATGAAGCAGAATTCCGTAGCGATTGATTTTTTAACTACCGTTATTAAAAACTCGTTGAAAAAACATTAAAAAAATGGAAGAAAACAACCTTATCAAAGACATTCAGCCGAAATCTGAAACATTCAAACTTATACAGAAATATGTTTTGAACAAGTATACCATTACGATTTGTCTGTTTTTGGTATGGATGGTTTTTTTCGATAAAACGTCATTTCTTGTAATTAATGAACTCAATGGTGAGATCAGAAAATATGAAGAGCAGCTGGACTTTTACAAAAAAGAATACGAAAAAAATGATGCTTTTTATAAAAAACTGATGAACAACAAATCAGAGAAAGAAAAATACGCAAGAGAAAATTATTTTATGAAAAAACCAAATGAAGAGATCTTCATTCTGGTGGTGGACAGTACAAAAGTTGCTAAAAAGTAATAAAAGTTGAATAGAATTACGTTAATGATGAATGAATTTTTAGTTTTTAAAATTCACTTGCGAAGCAGAATTCACCATTGACCATTCACAAATAAAAAAACTAATGTCAAATACAGATATATTTTCAAACTGGGAAAATTTAGTCAAAAAACAACTTAAGACAGAGGATATTTACCCTATTTTAGAAAAGCCGAATTTGGAAGGAATAGAGGTGAAGCCTTTTTACACAGAGGTTCAGAAGCCTTTGGTAAATCTGCCCAGAGTTGAAGAAAGTACCCATTTGGTAGCAAAATACCATGAAAGTTTAGAAGAAGAAGTATTTGCATTTATCCTTGATCATAATGTTGAAAATCTTAATCAGAAGACTCTTTTTGTCAACAACAAAGAACTTGCAGGACATATAAGTCCTAAAGAAGAAGACCAGTATTTTTCACTGATTGACATTTTTAATGAAAAAGAAGGAAATATAGACGATCAGCTGGCTAAAGAATTACTGGCTAAAGACTTTAAAAGAAATATCTGTGTTGATATTTCACTGCATCAGAATGCCGGAGCAGCTATTTATCAACAGCTTGGTATTGCGCTCGCAAAAACTAAGGAGCTGGTAGAAGCTTATGGTGCAGAAATTTTGAATAAACTGATCTTCAGAATAGCAGTGGGAGGAAATTATTTCTTTGAAATGGCAAAACTGAGAGCCTTTAAAATCGTTTTCAACCAGTTTTCCAAAGAATATGGAATGGACGAAGTTCCATACATCTTTGCAGAAACTTCAATGAGAAATAAGGCCGTTTCTGACAATGAAAATAACCTGATCCGTTCTACATTAGAACTTGCTTCCGCCATGATCGGAGGGGCAGACGCTGTTTTTACCAATAATTATCTTGTCAGCAGAAGTACGGATAATTCGGAAGAAATTTCCTTCAAACAACAGATTGTGCTGGCTTACGAGAGTATCATCAATGTATTTGAAGATGCAGCAAACGGAAGTTATTATATTGAAGATATTACGAAGCAGTTTGCAGAAAAATCCTGGGCATTATTTGTTGAAACTGAAGACGCAGGAGGGTATCTTGAATTGTTAAAACAAGGCGTTATTCAGAAGAAGATCTATGATCACGCTATTGAAGAACAACAATGGATTGAAGAAGGGAAAATAAAGCTGATTGGAGTGAATTTATACCCTAAATTAGACGTTAAAAAGTCTATCGGAGATCTATATAACGAAAATGAAATAAAAGCCGTCCGTTGGGCTGAAATGTTTGAATAAGACCTCTTTAAAATAAACTGAGATATTTCGGCTCCGCTTAGTATGACACTGTTAAATATACTACTTAATTTTTTCATTATAAATTAAGTACTTAGTATTAGCGTTGTCATGCTGAGCGGAGTCGAAGCATTTTAACCCAATGAATGTAAAAAGTGGTGCAATCTGTGGAAAATAAATTAATAAACAAAGACATTCAAAACTATATCAATGCAAATCTGAATGCAGATTTACATGCATTACTTCTGAAAAAATCACCTTTTCCGGAAGTTTCTATGCAGGAAATTGTACAGCAGATCAAAGGAAAACAGGTTGCAGAAAGAAAATTTCCTTTTCTTTTGAAAGAAGGTATCATTTTCCCGCCACAGCTTAATCTGGAGCAGTCATCATCTGAAAAAACTGCCCTTTATAAGTCCGAAATGATGAAAGGGAATCAATTTATCGATCTTACGAGCGGTTTTGGTATTGATGCCTATTATCTGTCTCAAAACTTTGAGCATATCACTTTGGTAGAGCAGAATACAGAGCTTTTGGAAATTGTAGCCCATAATTGGAATACTTTGGGACGCCAGGCAAATTTTATCAACAGAAAGCTTGAAGATTTCCTGAACGAGAATCAGGAACATTTTGATACCATTTATCTTGATCCGGCCAGAAGAGATCAGCAAAAAAACAAAGTTTTTCTTTTAGAAGACCTTTCTCCTGATATTCTTGAAATTCAAGGAAAATTGCTGTCTATTTCTGATCAGGTAGTCATTAAACTCTCTCCACTTATTGATCTTAAGTATCTTGTGTCAGTACTGCCGGGTATTTTAAGGATAGAAATTATTGCCCTTAAAAATGATGTAAAAGAAGTTGTTATTATTTTATCCAATGAAAATGCAGGTGAGATTATCTGCAATTGTGTGAACCTTGAGAGTGGAGAATCTGGCTTCACCTTCATATTTGGAGAAGAAGAAAGGGCAGAATCAGAATATTCTGAGCCTGAAAAATACATTTACATCCCTAATAACTCTATTTTGAAAGCCGGAATCTTTAATTTAATTTCGCAAAAATTCGGATTGAAAAAACTTCATCCTAACAGCCATTTTTATACCTCAGGTGAAAAAAAGCAAGACTTTCCCGGGAGAATTCTGGAAATGAAACCGGTTGACTCTAAAAATATTAAGAAAAAAGAACAGTTTAATATTATTTCAAAAAATTATCCTTTAAAACCTGAAGAAATCAAGAAAAAATATGGCTTGAAAGACGGGGGAGATCATTACCTTATTTTTACACAATCCAAAAAAGGGAAAATAATATTAAAATCAGTATAAAAATGTTGCCGAAAAAAGCAGGATTTCTTACTTTTGGGCAATCAAAAATTTAAACATGAAATCGCCGATGTTTGGATACATCAGAATAGACTAAAACAGTGCGGTTTCATATGATCTTAAAAAAATAATTTTACATATGAAAAAATTAGTTATATGTTTAGCAATTGCAACAGTAGCGGTAAGTTGTAAGAAAGTATCAGCTGGTGGAAATAAAGGGACTTTGAAACTGGAAGAAGGAGTAGAAAGATATTCTGATGCTGCACAGGGAGAGGGTCACGGACATGCAGCTGCTGCAGAACATAAAGAAGAAGTTGCAGCAAAACCAGAAGCTGAAGCTCCTAAAACAGACAGTACTGCTGCTGCAAAACCTGCTGAAGCTGAAAAGGCTCCAAAAGCTGAACACTAATTAGAAGTACAAAATATACAAGTGCCCTGTTTTTGCAGGGCATTTTTTATTAAAAAAGAGGGCTATAAAGCTCATTAGCATAAGGTTGGGAAAATCCTGCGTTTTTGTTTGTCCCTGCCGGGCATTTTTTTTAATTTTAACAAAATAAATTTTTACAATGCAAGAGACATTAAATTACATTAACGAAAACAAACAACGTTTCGTGGATGAATTATTTGAGTTATTGAGAATTCCTTCTATTTCTGCAGATCCGGCGTATAAAGATGACGTTTTGAAATGTGCAGATGTTGTGGCGGCACACCTTAAAAATGCAGGAGCTGATAATGTTGAAGTTTGCCAGACTAAAGGTTATCCAATTGTTTTCGGAGAGAAAATTTTAGATAAAAGTTTACCTACAGTATTGGTATATGGACATTATGATGTTCAGCCGGCAGATCCATTGGAACTATGGACAAAACCACCTTTTGAACCTTATATTGAAAAAACGGAACTACATCCTGAAGGAGCTATTTTTGCAAGAGGTTCTGCGGATGATAAAGGACAGTTCTTCATGCACCTGAAAGCTTTTGAAGCTATGATGAAAACCAATGCTCTTCCTTGTAACGTTAAATTTATTTTAGAAGGAGAAGAAGAAGTGGGTTCTGTAAGCTTAGGAGACTGGGTAAATGAAAATAAAGAGAAATTAGCTTGCGACTGTATCTTAATTTCCGATACTCATATTTACAGCAACGAACAACCAACGGTTACAACAGGATTAAGAGGTTTAAGCTATGTAGAAGTAGAAGTGGAGGGTCCAAACAGAGATTTGCACTCAGGTCTTTACGGTGGGGCGGTTCCAAACCCTATTCACGTTCTTTCAAGAATGATTGCTAATCTGATTGATGAAAACGGTCATATTACAATTGACGGATTCTATGACAACGTAGAAACGGTTTCAGATGCAGACAGAGCTGATATGAACAAATTGAAAGACAATCCTGAAGAATTCAAAAAATCAATTGGATTAAGCAATATAGAAGGAGAAAAAGGATATACAACTTTAGAAAGAACATCTATCCGTCCTACTTTAGACTGCAACGGAATCTGGGGTGGCTATACAGGAGAAGGTGCAAAAACTGTTATTCCTTCTAAGGCTTTTGCTAAAATTTCAATGCGTTTGGTTCCTTACCAGACTCCTCAGGAAATCACGGAAAAATTCACGAAATATTTTGAAAAAATCGCTCCGGATACTGTAAAAATTAAAGTAACGCCTCACCATGGAGGAATGCCTTATGTTTTACCAACCAATACCAAAGAATTTGCAGCGGCAAAACAGGCGATGGAATCTGCATTTGGGAAAGAAGTTCTTCCATACAGAGGAGGAGGTAGTATTCCTATTACAGCGATGTTTGAGCAGGTTTTAGGAGCTAAGTCCGTATTGATGGGCTTCGGGTTGGATTCTGATGCGATCCACTCTCCAAACGAGCATTATGGATTATTTAATTTCTATAAAGGAATTGAAAGTATTCCGTTGTTCTTTGAAAATTATTCAAAGTAATTCAATGAAAATAAGATAAGGTAAGGTGTTTCTGAAAAGAGATACCTTATTTTTTTGCTCAGAATTGAGCTGTTTTATCTGTCTGGAAAGATATTTTTAATAGCTTTAAAAATTAAATTCACTGAGAATAAAAGGGTTATTTTTTATTTGCAATAAGTTATTTCACTATTCGTGGAAAGTTTATATTTTTAATACAAAACTTGATTTACTATGAAAAAATACTACTCAATTGCATTTTTACTATCATCAGTGTGTATTTTTGCACAGCAGACTGTATCCTTTGAGTCCAATGAAGGATTCAACCTTGGAAATATCCATGGCCAGGCAGGATGGATCAGCACTCCCACAGGAGGAGTTCCTGCAAATGTAATCCATCAAAGCATCAGTGCAGATAAAGCCAGCGATGGAAGCAGTTCCCTCAAAATTGTCAAAGAAACCACCTACGGAACCCAGTCTGATCCTATTATCGGAGGTTTTTATAACCTGCCGGCTCCTCTTGCTTACAACAATTTCTCCGTATCATTTGATATCAATATGTCGCAGCTCAATGGCTCTGACTTTGGTTTTCAGGGAGTAAATAGTGTTGATGATCAGTTTGTAGTGAGATTGGATTTTGATAAAACCGGACTGTTCAAGATCCTTAATACAGTATCCGGTATACAGGATTTGATTCCAATATCTTCAAACTGGCTGCCTAATATCTGGTATAGAATAAAAGTCGTAGGAACTGCCACAGATGTCAGATATTACCTTAATAATATTCTTATTTACACTGGTACTGCCGCAAGTTCAGTGAATATAGATCAGCTGCGTTTTGTGCATAATAATGCGTTGGGAACAGCCTATATTGATAATATTAAAGTGAATAGTGAACTATTGGTTTTAGGGATTCAAGATTCTGGGTTTACTGCAAAAGAAGTATCAGTTTATCCTAATCCTGCAAGTGATTTTATACATATTAATTTTCCCGGTACAGTAAAAAAGATTGAGATCTATGACAAATCAGGAAGGATAATAAAAACCGAAACAAACAGTAGTAAAATGGATGTAAAAGGGCTGCCTTCAGGTGTATATATGGTTAATATCACAACTGAAAAAAAGAATTTTACAGAAAAAGTACTCATCAGATAAATTATTCATTGATTTCCAAAACCTGTAATCTTTTAAGTCTGTTGTCATATTTATGGATGATTTTTTTGAAATGTTACTTTTCTTTAGGTTTAATATCTTTATTTGTTTTAGTTGAAATATATTATGTTAAATTATTGATTGTGTTTAAAATATTCGTTGATTTTGCCTTTTTGATTAAAATACATATATTTGCTCAAAACTAAAAAATATCATGAAGAAACTTTACATTTTCGCAATTTCGTTGATTTCCATATCATCTTTTGCCCAGCAGACCATCTCTTTTGAAGCCAGTGAAGGATATACAGCAGGAAACATTAATGGGCAGCAAGGTTGGGTGACTACCAATAATGGAGCTGTACCGCCAGTATATTTGACAAGTCAATTGGTATCAGCTGAAATGGCAAGCCAGGGTTCAAATAGCTTTAAAATAACTCCAGACCTGCCTTATGGTCCACAGCAAAGTCCTGTTATGGGTGGATTTTATACTTTTGCAACACCATTAACCTATAATAGCTTTACACAGTCATTTGATGTAAGACTTACCCAAAAAAATTCATCAAGCTCAGATTTTGTGTTCAGAACAGTGAGTACAACTGGTGCTGGAGGAATTGTTACTTATATTGACTTTTCTTACGACGGGAAAATTTTAATTGCAACAGCCGGGTCCAATAATTTAGTAGATACTAACCAGACCTGGAATGCCAACACATGGTACAGAGTGAAAATAGTGTCTACTGCTACAGGTATCCAATATTTCGTGAATGATGCTCTTATCTACACAGGACAGCCATTCAGTAACAATAATATTAACAGAATGGATTTTGTGCATGATAATTATGGAGGTTCTGCCTATATCGATAACATCAAAATCAATAATGAAGCATCACTGTCTACAAGAGATGCCGTTAAAAACGATGTGAAGCTATCCATTTATCCAAATCCTGCTACTGATGTGATAAAAATTACAACTCCTAATAAGATAAAACATGTTGAAGTATATGATATGTCAGGAAAAAGAATAGAGGTAACATTGAACGGTGATCAGGTGAATGTAAGAAACCTATCTTCCGGAGCCTATTTACTGAATGTAGAGACGGAGGGGAAAAACTTCACAGAGAAATTTATAAAAAAATAATTTCTGATAAATCTTAGTATCAGTAAAACGCTCCAATTGGAGCGTTTTTGTTATTTTAGAGAATTAAAATTCGGGAAACAATGGCAGAAAATAAAACAGCTTATATAACAGGAGGAACCAAAGGTATTGGTTTCGGAATTGCTAAAATTCTACTTGAAAATGGAATATCAGTAGCATTTTCAGGAAGAAAAAGAGAAGATGTCATGAAGGCGGAAGAAGAACTTAAACAATACTCAGAAGATGTTTTGGGGATTGTTTCTGACGTAAGAAGCCTGGAAAGCGAGCAGGAAGCGGTAAAATATACCGTTGAAAAGTTCGGAAGACTGGATTATATCATTGCTAATGCAGGATTAGGGATTTTTAAGCCTGTAGACGAACTCACCGCGGAAGAGTGGAATGATATGATCGAAACCAATCTTACAGGTGTTTTCTATACTTTAAAAGCTTCTGTAGAAGAATTAAAAAAGACAGAAGGATATTATATTACCATCTCAAGTCTCGCAGGTGCCAACTTTTTTGAAAACGGAACAGGATACAATGCCTCAAAATTCGGAGTGGTGGGTTTCACACAGGCTGCAATGATTGATTTAAGGAAATATAATATCAAGTCTACGGTAATTATGCCGGGGTCGGTGGCCACTCATTTTAATGGAAACATTCCGTCAGAAAAAGACAGTTGGAAAATTCAGCCTGAAGATATGGGGAACCTTATATTGGATATTTTAAAGATGAATCCAAGAGTTTTGCCAAGTAAAATAGAGTTTAGGGCTACTAAACCATCATAATGTTTGACCCTCAATAACTTTTTAAGATAACTGATTCAATAAGAATACATTAATTGATAGATGTTTTTATTTCACAGACAACTCTTTAAAGCTTTTGTTGTCTTATAAGCAGAAACCGTTCTTTCTTCATTTAATCACTAATAAATAGTAGTTAAAATCTACCTAATAACTGGTATTGATTTTATTTTTAAACTGAAGTAAGTTTGGTTTCGAATTAAAATAAAAATATGAAAAATTTTCTATCAATTAATGCATTTTTGTTGATTTTATTTCAAACATTGAATGCCCAGACCCTGGAAAGTGACAACTTTAATACGTATACTGTAGGAAATGTGGGAACAGACATTACTGCAGCTACTCCCGGACAAGGCGGGTTTTATACAGATTTTGCAGGAGGATCCAATTCGGAAGCACAGATTGTAAATATAGATGCTTCCCATGGAAAATCTTTACAGTTTACAGGAAGTGCTGGTGGTCCGGTGACAAAATATATGTGGAAAAATGGACTGGTAACAGCCTGGGCAGGAAGAACCTCCGGAAATGATATTCTTAAACTGAGTTTTAATCTTTATACAGGAAGTTCTACAGGAGGTGTAGGACGGGGAACTGTACTGATTTATGATGGAACAACTCATAAAACACTACTCGGAGCCGGATATGAATACAATACACAGCGAATTGTCGGAATCGCATACTACACCAAAATATCATCAGGAGTAACCGGGAATTACTTATTTTACCTGGAGCCTGCTACGACTACATATCCACCCAATACATGGATTACTTTGAGCTGTACATTCAATAAAACGACAGGAGTAGTTACATGGACAACCCCTGGTGGCGGCAATTATAGCCCTGCATCAACGCATACTCCTGCAGCGGCAGGCGTAGATCCTTTCGAAATGGATTTCGTTTCAGTAGCCGGCGCAGGAAATACCGTAGCCAATATTACTTCTTTTGATGATTATACGGTAACAGCTACAAATGCTGCAACATTGGGAACTAAAGAAGCGGTTGCAGAAAAAAACATGATTTCAGTCTACCCGAATCCTGCAACTGAATTCCTGAATATACAATCAGAAGCACCAGTCACTCAAGTTGAAGTTACCAATATGGCAGGAAGAAAAATGCAGGTTCAGTTAGATCACAACAAAATAGATATCCGCAATCTTACCCCGGGAATTTATACTGTCAACGTTGAAATAAAGGGAAACAAATTTTCTAAAAAAATCATAAAAAAATAATCTGAATCTTACTTCTGATAACACGAAAACGCTCTGTAATAGGGCGTTTTGTTAATTTTAATGCTCTGAATAACAAATCAATATATATTATGCATGCATAATATATTTTTTGCTTATATTAGCAAAAATTAATTCAAACAAAATCTCTGCAGAAATCATCATGGGTTGATGCATTAAAGGGAAAAAATAAAATAGTACACATGAAAATATTAGTTTGTATTAGTAGTGTTCCGGATACTACTTCCAAAATTAACTTTACAGCAGATAAATCTGCTTTCGACAAAAACGGAATTCAGTGGGTAATCAACCCGCTAGACGAATTTGCATTGACAAAAGCGGTTAAACTTCAGGAATCTCAGGGAGCAACAGTAACAGTAATCAACGTAGGAGATGCTGGTACAGAACCTGTAATCAGAAAAGCATTAGCAATTGGTGCCAATGATGCAGTAAGAGTAAATCTTGATCCTAAAGACAGCTATTCTACAGCAAAAGAAATTGCAGCTGTAGCTCAAAACGGAGGATATGATCTTATTCTTTGCGGAAAAGAATCTATCGATTATAACGGAGGATCTGTTCCGGGAATGGTGGCTCAGCTATTGAACCAACCTTTCGTAAACGCTTCAGTAGGATTAGATGTAAACGGAAGCGAAGCTACTGCAGTAAGAGAAATTGAAGGAGGAAAAGAAACTATTTCTGTAAAATTACCGGCTATCATTGCTGGTCAGAAAGGATTGGTAGATGAAAAAGACCTTATCATCCCGAATATGAGAGGAATTATGTCTGCAAGAACAAAACCTCTACAGGTAGTAGAGCCTGCTTCTTCAGAGGTAAAAGTTCAGGGAGTATCTTATGACAGCGTTCCACCAAGAGCAGCTGTGAAAATGGTTTCTCCTGACAACCTGGATGAATTGGTAAGATTACTTCACGAAGAAGCTAAAGTAATTTAATAAGAACCAAGTAAAAAGTAAAAAGATTCAGACGACGCATTGGGCAATCCTGAATCTTAAACATTAAACCCTAAACAAATTTCAAATGGCAGTATTCGTATACGCAGAAAATATAAACGGAGTTTACAAAAAAGCAGCTTTTGAAGCAGTTTCTTACGCTAAAGCTATTGCTGATAAAGCAGGAGATACCGTTACGGCAATCTCTGTAAACCCAACAGATTCTTCAGATTTATTATACAAATATGGAGCATCAAACGTTATAAATATCAAAGACGAAGGTCTTAAAAATTTCTCAGCAAAAGCATTCGCACAGGCTGTAAGTGAAGTAGCTGACGGAAACATCATCGTTTTCCCTCACACAACTGATGCTTCTTCAATTGCTCCGATGCTTTCTGTAATGAAGAACTATTCTTTAATTACTAATGCTTTGGAAGCTCCTGAAAGCCTTTCTCCTTTCCAGGTAAAGAGAAGAGCATTCTCCGGAAAAGGTTTTATGCATGCAAAAGCTGAAGGAAACGGAGTAATCGTTACGGTTTCTCAAAACGCTTTCGGTGTTAAAGAAAATGCAGTATCAGGTTCAGAAGAAGTGAAAAATCTCTCAGTAGCTAATGAAGATACTAAAGTGATTTCTCACGAGCAGAGTTCAGGTAAATTAGACCTTAAAGAAGCTGAAGTTGTTGTTTCTGCCGGTAGAGGGATGAAAGGACCTGAAAACTGGGGAATGATTGAAGATTTAGCAAACGTTTTAGGAGCAGCTACAGCATGTTCTAAACCAGTTTCTGATATCGGATGGAGACCTCACACAGAGCACGTAGGACAAACAGGTAAGGCAATTTCTCCGAATCTTTACATTGCTGTAGGGATTTCAGGGGCAATTCAGCACCTTGCCGGAGTAAACTCTTCAAAAACTATAGTAGTAATCAACAGTGATCCTGAAGCACCATTCTTCAAGTCTGCTGATTACGGAGTAGTAGGAGATGCTTTCCAGATTATTCCTGCATTAACAGAGAAAATTAAAGCAATAAAAGGATAAGAAAGTGAATTGTGAATAGTCAATTCGCTTTGCTCGTCAATTTTTAATTAAATAATCCACTTGCGAAGCAAAATTCACTATTGACGTTTGACAATCATCAACAATACAGATAAAAGCTCGGCTTTCCGGGCTTTTATTTTTGCGTAAAAAAGTAAAATCACAATGAAAAATTAATCTATATTTGTAGCTATGGATTATAAGCAGCTAATTATTCGCGGAATATCGTACAGCCAGACACAATCAGGGGCGTACGCATTGTTACTGGAGCATGAAGAAACACACATAAAATTACCTGTTGTTATAGGAAATTTCGAAGCCCAGTCTATCTCACTCGGACTGGAAAAAGATATTCATCCACCGCGTCCTCTTACTCATGATTTATTCACAAAATTTATAGTCTCTGCCAACTATGAACTGATCTCTGTGATCATTTATCAGATCGTAGATGGTGTATTCTTCTCCAATATTAACTTTAGAAATAAAGTGAATGATGAAGAACTAATCCTCGATGCCAGAACTTCCGACGCTGTTGCAATGGCGGTAAGATTTGATGCACCTATATTTACCACACAGCAGGTTCTGAATGAAGCCGGGATTTTATTAGAACTGGAAGATGTTGCCAAAGAAGACCAGTCTTTCTCAGAAACTGTACAGACAGAAGACAACTTAAAATCTCTTTCTATGGAAGAACTTCAGAAATTACTGGAGGATGCCGTTAAAGAAGAAGACTATGATACTGCTCTTGAAATCCAGGAAGAAATCAAGAGAAGGAAAAAGACAATTGACTAAGAGATACTTTTTATATAAACTATGAATTTAAAATTACGACTGACCATCCTCAGTTTCCTCCAATTTTTTGTTTGGGGAGCATGGCTGATTACGATGGCAAACTTCTGGTTTGGCACAAAACATTGGGAAGGGACTCAGTTTGGAGCTGTGTTCGGAACCATGGGAATTGCTTCCATCTTTATGCCAACCATTACTGGAATTATTGCTGACCGCTGGGTCAATGCGGAGCGTATATTTTCAGTATTACACATCCTTTATGGGGTTATTCTTTTCGTGTTGCCTCATTCTGCAGACCCGAATTCTTTCTTTTCGGTGATGCTTGTGGCGATGTGTTTTTATATGCCTACCATTGCATTGGCGAACTCTATTTCTTATACGATCCTGAAAAATAACAACATGGATGTCGTGAAAGATTTTCCGCCTATTCGTGTATGGGGTACCATTGGTTTTATTGTAGCCATGTGGATCACTAACCTTAGTGGAAATAAAGCTACGGAAGGGCAGTTTTATATTGGAGGTGCTGTAGCTATATTCTTAGGAATTTATGCTCTTACTTTACCAAAATGTCCGCCACAAAAGCTGATTGATAAAAATTCGCCGCTGTCTGAACAATTAGGATTGAATGCATTCAAGCTTTTTGGAAATTATAAAATGGCTTTGTTCTTTTTATTTTCAATGCTTTTAGGAGCTGCACTTCAGCTTACCAATGCGTATGGAGATGTTTTCTTAAGTGAATTTGCACATTTTCCTAAATACGCGGACTCATTTGTAGTACAGAGATCTACTATTATCATGTCTATTTCTCAGGTGTCAGAAACTTTGTTTATTCTGGCGATTCCTTTCTTTCTGAAGAAATTCGGAATTAAAAAAGTAATGCTGATGTCTATGCTGGCTTGGGTTTTAAGATTCGGGTTCTTTGCCTATGGTGTTCCGGACGGATTTGGACTTTCTCTGATCATCCTTTCATGTATTGTATACGGAATGGCATTTGATTTCTTTAATATTTCAGGATCACTTTTTGTAGAAACAACTACAGATAAAAAAATACGTTCTTCAGCTCAGGGGTTATTTATGATGATGACCAACGGTTTCGGAGCTGTTTTTGGAAGTTATATTGCAGGCTGGGCTATTGATAAATTCTTTACCCACAAATTTACAACCGCTTCAGATTTATCCACTTATCTGGAAACTACACCTGATAATCCTACTTTCCTTGAAATTCTGAAAAATAGTTTCAATGCGGCGGTTAATTCAGACGGAACTCTTTCATCTGTGGTAATGGTAAAAGACTGGCAGCAGATATGGCTTTCATTTGCCATTTATTCACTGGTGCTGGCTATATTCTTTGCTGTATTGTTTAAACATAAACACAACCCGGAAGATGTTTCATCAGTAAAGCATTAATTAAAATTAACATTCTTAAGATATTAAATTGCATTTTAAAAAAATGCAATTTAATATCTTAAGAATGTTGCTTTCCGGAAGACTTTACACCCGCTTTCAATGACAATGCTTTGCTGAAGAAAAAATATGGACTTCAGATCGGGATAAAGATCGTAAATTTTAATTTTTAATTTAATAATAAATAACCTTTTTCTTTGTATAATAAATAATAATATTGAGACTTTTTTATAACTAACAAGTGTTCGGGTAAAGAAATCCTATTTTTAAAACACATTATTTAAAAGTGTGTTTTTTTTTGTATTTTGGCACTTTAGTAAATATGAAAAATATTCAGTTATTAGGATTACTGCTAGTCGTAGCAGGTAGTTTTTTACCCTTGGTGCATGTACCTGTCATTGGGAACTGGAACTATTGGAAACTTGATCATTATCTGGCTATTGCATGTTGGATATTTGCTGCATGTGCAGTTTTTGGAATTGTCAATAACAGCGTAAAAATCGTAAGATTTTTTGGTATTCTGCTTATCCTTTTATTTGCATTTACCTTATTCGCTGTAAAGATGCAGTCTTTGCAATACTTTAGCTTTTTACCATTCAAATCATGGCAGGAAACTTTTGCCGGAATCGTTAAGCTGAAATGGGGCTGGGCTGTAGAATTTTTAGGAGCTTTCCTTTTGGTTTTTGCAGGAGGAAGCAAAAAAGTAAATAATCGAACACAACTATAAAGATGAACTTCTTAAAAATATTTTCCGCAGGAATTTTGCTGGTGGCAGCTACACAGATTAATGCGCAGACTGCAAATCAGAAGAAACCGGATAATCCGCCTAAATGTGCCAATATAAAAGAAGGTAAATTTGTAAGACCCAATTACCCGGAAGGAATATGGCATATGACCATTAAAGATAATGTTCAGACTGAATATTTCAATAATGGAAAAGACTATATCAAATCAACATTGGTTTTTGTGGATGACTGCAACTACAAAGCAATCATTATGGAGAAATCTGATAAAGATAATCCCGTACAGGTAGGAGATGTATTCAATAATAAAATTATAGCAACTCAGGATAACCTTCTGAAAGTTAATACCAAAATTGAAGGAACTCAGTTTGATGTGGTTTATGTAAAAGTGAAATAAATTCAACCTAATAAAATGGAATCTTTGTTCCATTTAGCTAAAAATAAAAATTATATACATGAAAGAAGTATTCATCGTTTCCGCAGTAAGAACACCTATGGGGAGTTTTATGGGAAGCTTGTCAACAGTTCCGGCTACAAAACTGGGAGCAATTGCTGTAAAAGGAGCACTGGATAAAATTGGTTTAGATCCTAATGCTGTTCAGGAAATTTATATGGGGAATGTTCTGCAGGCAGGAGAAGGCCAGGCACCGGCTCGTCAGGTAGCTTTAGGAGCAGGTCTTTCAATCAATACACCTTCTACTACAGTTAATAAAGTTTGTGCTTCAGGAATGAAAGCTGTAACAATGGCTGCTCAGGCAATCAAAGCTGGTGATGCAGACGTAATTGTTGCCGGAGGTATGGAAAATATGTCTTTAGTTCCTCACTATTACAATGCAAGAGTAGCTACAAAATTAGGCGATATCAAAATGCTTGATGGGATGGTGCTTGACGGTCTTACAGACGTATACAACAAAGTGCATATGGGAGTATGTGCAGAAAAATGTGCGGCAGACTATAATATCACAAGAGAAGATCAGGATAACTTCGCTGTAGAATCTTACAAAAGATCTGCAAAAGCTTGGAGCGAAGGGAAATTCACTGAAGAAGTTGTACCGGTTTCTATTCCTCAGAGAAAAGGAGAGCCTGTAATTTTTGCTGAAGATGAAGAATACAAAGCAGTAAACTTCGACAGAATTTCAACTCTTCCTACCGTATTCAAAAAAGAAGAAGGAACAGTAACCGCAGCTAATGCATCTACTTTGAATGACGGTGCTTCTGCATTGATCCTGGTTTCCAAAGAAAAAATGGAAGAACTTGGTTTGAAGCCTCTTGCAAAAATCGTTTCTTACGCTGATGCAGCACATGAGCCTGAAAACTTTACAACTGCTCCTGCAAAAGCATTACCTATTGCTCTTAAAAAAGCAGGATTAGAAGTTTCTGATATTGATTTCTTCGAATTCAACGAAGCTTTTTCAGTAGTAGGATTGGCTAACAACAAAATCTTAGGATTGGATGCTGCTAAAGTAAACGTAAACGGAGGAGCTGTAGCATTAGGACACCCACTGGGAAGTTCAGGTTCAAGAATCATCGTTACATTGATTAACGTATTGAAGCAAAATAATGCTAAATACGGTGCAGCAGCAATCTGTAACGGAGGTGGCGGAGCTTCTGCTATCGTTATTGAAAATATCTAATACACAGATAAAGCCATAATATATGGTTTCAAAGTCAAAAAGCGGGGTTTTATAACCCCGCTTTTTTGGTTACAAAGTGTTTTCTTACGGTTATTTACCATGCTCTTTAGGTTATTATAGTAAAATTTCCGGTTATATAACTCTACAGACAGTATCGATGACATATGCAGAGGTGTTCAGAACCTTGATAGAAGTGTTTCGGACTGATAAAGAGGGCTTACATAACCTTATGATATGTCTGTAAAACCAGATTAAATAGTCTTTATGAAGATATGATGAAGATCCACAGGATATAAATATGCTGATTTCGGCAGATTTGTTCATAACTGGCACCATAAAAAGAATAGTAACCCAACAACAAAATACATTTATCAATATCTAATATTCTGTTTAAGAATATATTACCATTAACAAATGGATAATTTTTTTAAAAACTTATCCATTTGTTAATGGTTTTTTTATTTTTGTGCTACTAATATATATTTGAAATGTCTGAAACTGAGAATCGACAGCCTAAAAACATAAAGAATAATCCGAAGATTATGAAAGCCTGGGCTGTATATGACTGGGCAAACTCCGTGTATTCCCTGGTGATTACCTCTACTATTTTCCCCATTTATTACTCTATTCTTACTACAGCGTATGAGAAAAAGGAATATGTAGCAGAAACCAAAACATGGATTGATGTCCCGGTAAGACATACAATCAAAATTTTTGGAGAAGGATATCAGCCGGATGCTGTATACGGATATTCACTTACAATATCATTCTTTATTGTAGTATTACTGTCTCCGTTTTTATCTTCATTAGCGGATACAATCGGAAACAAAAAATCATTCCTGCAGTTTTTCTGCTACCTGGGAGCAACATCATGTATGGGATTAGCGATGTTTACAGGAATGCATAATGTATTTCTTGGGCTTCTCTTCAGCATTACCGCCAGTGTAGGTTTTTGGGGAAGTCTGGTGTTTTATAACTCCTTTCTTCCGGATATTGCCACACCGGACAGGCAGGATGCACTTTCTGCAAGAGGATATGTTTACGGATATATCGGTTCTGTCGTTTTAGTGGTGATCTGTTTAGTCCTTATTCAGGTTTTTGCTAAAGGAGCAGCACAGCAGTTATTATTTACAAGAATCAGCTTCTTATTGACGGGAGCCTGGTGGTTTGGTTTCTCTCAGTATACGTTCAAACACCTTCCTCAGTTTGGGGATGTGAAAGATAAACTTCCTAAAGATCTTGTATTATTGAACTACAAGAATATCTTCAAAAAACATAAAGAGCAGGGAGGTTTTTTTGAAGTATTAAAAGATAACCTGAGTTTCTACAAGGACATTGCAAAAGAAAGTTTCCATGAACTGTTTAAAGTAGGAGGAGAGCTTTTCAAAGATAAAAACCTGAAATTCTTCCTGTCAAGTTTCTTCTTTTATAGTGTAGGAATGCAGACGATTTTCCTTATGGCTACTTTATTTGGGAAAAGTGAAATTAACCTGGCACAGGATAAGCTGATCGGAACCCTTTTGGTCATTCAGATCGAAGCCATTATCGGAGCTGTTATTTTCTCAAGACTATCTAAGAGAATCGGGAACAAAAATGTTATTTCAATTGCCATCATACTATGGATTATAGCTTGTTTATGGGCTTATTTCCTGAATAAGGAAAACCCTACAGTAGAATACCAGTTTTATGGAGTTGCTGCAGTAGTAGGTTTGGTAATGGGAGGTCTTCAGGCGATGTCCAGATCTACATACTCAAAACTGCTTCCTGAAAACTCAATGGAAAATACAACGTATTTCAGTTTCTATGACGTATTGGAGAAAATTGCCATCATCATCGGGACATTCATCTTTGCAACATTGATTGAGCATTTTAATAATATGCGTATCGCGGCATTGTCCATGACGTTATTCTTTGCAGCAGGATTAATTTTAATACGATTCCTGAAGGTTAAAATGAGAACCGACAGAGAAACTTTATAAAATTGGAAGACGTTATTTTTAACGTCTTTTTTTATTTTAAAGAATAAAAAACATTTATTTGATTAATTGATTTGATTTATTTATAGAATTACCATTAATACTAGAATACGGCTATGTTTTTTCACTATGTGTTGATATTTTTTGTTTATTTGTGAAAATGAAAAAATTATCAAAATCATGAAAAAGTTTCTATTAATTTGTTTTTTGCAATGTTTTATTCTTTGTTTTTCTCAAAATTTAAAGCCCGTTGCTCAAAAAGTTTTGGAATTTCACAATCGGAAATCAGAACTTAAAACCTATGCCTTATTTGATACAGATAAATCTGCAGATAAAATAGCTGAATACAAAAAAGCAGCAACAGATATTACCGTGATGTCTTTGAAGCCTGCAGAACTAAAAAGATTAATCCGAGATAAACCTGATTTTCTTGAAATCTCTTTTCCCTTTGATGGCGGCAGACAGATCACTGTTGAAATGTACAGACATCAGATCTTAACCAACGATTTTAAAGTAGTTACAGATAAAGGGATAGAAGTACAGTATACACCAGGTGTGTATTATCAGGGAATTGTGAAAGGGGATAATGCTTCTATCGTGGCTTTTAGTTTCTTCAATAACGATATTGTAGGAGTTGCTTCTACCCTTGAATTAGGAAATATAGTGGTAGGGAAAGCTAAAAATTCTGAAGATTTTGTAAGCTATTCAGATTCTAAATTAACAGGCTCTAATCCATTTGCCTGTGATGTAGACGGATTGAAAGAAAATCAGGTTCAGAGACCGGTTTTCAACCCTAATAATACCAGCAAAAAGAAAACAGACAACTGCGTAAGAATATACTATGAAGCAGGTTTCGGTCCATATACCCAAAATGGAAGCAATACCACCACTACAACCAATTGGGTAACTGCTATGCATAATAATGTTTCAACACTGTATGCAAATGAGAATATTAATGTGGCTTTAAGCGAAGTTTTTGTTTGGACAACCACTGATCCCTATGCAGGCTCACCAAGCACAATTTTGAGCCAGTTTAGAACCACCAGAACCTCTTTTAACGGTGATGTGGCTCAATTATTAAGAAACCCTGCTACAACAAGTATCGCCTATGTAAATTCATTATGTACTGATTACAGATATTCTTATTGTGGTACGAATTTCACCTATCAAAATGTGCCAACCTATTCATGGAATATAGAAGCTATGACGCATGAACTTGGGCATAATTTAGGTTCACCCCATACTCACTCATGCTTCTGGAACGGAAATAATACAGCTATTGATGGCTGTGGGCCTGCTTCAGGAAATAACGAAGGTTGTACGGCTGCACTTCCTGCTGCAGGCGGAGGAACTATTATGAGTTACTGCCATTTGGTAAGCAGCGTAGGGATTAATTTTGCGAATGGTTTTGGTGTACAGCCTGGAACATTGATCAGAAATATAATAGATTCAAAAGGATGTCTTGGCACTAACTGTACCGCATCTTGCCCTACATCCATCACGAATTTTAACATTAACAATATCACACAGACTTCTGCAAATGCCACTTTTACAGACGTTCTTTCAACAGCATGGAAATATAAGCTGACAACAGCAAACGGAGCAGCAGTATCTTCAGGAAATGTTAATACACAGTCTTTTAATTTTTCAAATCTACAACCGGCATCTTATTACAGACTAAGTGTAGGAACAGATTGCAGCGGACCAAATGCATTCCAGTTATCAAAACTTTTCCTGACTGACGGAGCATGGTGTGATGGAACTCAGTTTTTAGATACAGGAGGTTCCACGGGGCAGTATAAAGATAATGAAGACCTTATAAAAACATTTTATCCTACTCCGGGCTCATCTATGACAATGACATTTACAACATTCGATCTTGAACAAGGCTATGATTTTATGTATGTGTATAATGGCCCTTCTACGGCTTCACCATTATTCGCCAATGGAAATAATCTGAGTGGAAGTACTGTACCCGGTCCGTTTACATCAACAGATCCTTCAGGTGCTATAACAGTAAGATTTGTTTCAGATGGAGGCGTTACAGGAAACGGCTGGAATGCGAATTTCTCTTGCAATGTTTTAGCAGTAGAAGATATCAATATCAAAAATAATTCAATAGATATTTATCCGAATCCAGCCAAAAACATGATAACTCTCTCTTCAAAAGAAAGATTAAAAGGATATAAAATCTATGATGAAGCAGGAAGGCTGGTTGCTTCCGATTCTTCTTTAAAAGGGAATAAACAGGAAATAAACCTTTCCTCAATTCAGACAGGAAACTATGTGATTACTGTAGAAACAGAGAAGCAGACCATTAATAAAAAACTGATCAAACAGTAATTTTTAAATAAAACTTTGTAAAAGCCTGATATTATCAGGCTTTTTTCGTATATTTATATAGAAAAAATTCGGCCTGAGTTTTGCTTATATTCAGCGGAATAATTTTTAACTTTGCAAAAAGATTTATTGTCAATATGACCAACCCTTTATTTTATGCAAAAATAATCCTGTTTGGAGAATACGGAATGATTGAAGATTCCCAGGGGCTTGTAGTACCTTACAGCTTCTATAAAGGAACTTTGAAATTTTCAGATTTGAGTTCAGAATTTGAACTGAATTCCAACAGGCATCTGCAGAAATATTCTGAATTTCTTACAGCACTTGATCTTTCCGACGATTTTAAGTTGGATATCGGGAGCTTCAAAAATGATATTTCTAACGGACTTTTCTTTGATTCCAATATTCCTCAGGGATATGGAGTGGGAAGTTCCGGAGCTTTGGTTGCAGCTATTTTTGAAAAATATTCAATCAGCAAACTCAATCCTGAGAATATCTCAAAAGATAATCTTAAAAAATTAAAAGCTGTTTTCGGTGAAATGGAAAGCTATTTCCACGGGAAAAGTTCAGGAATGGATCCTTTGATCTGTTACATGAACCTGCCAATTCTTATCGAAAATAAAGAAAATTTAGACAGGGTAAATATTCCGGAAGGAGAAAAAGGGAAAGGAGCTATTTTCCTTATTGATTCCGGGATAACAGGGGAAACAGGTCCTATGATTCAGATTTTCTTTGAAAAAATGAAGACTGAAGGTTTCCGCAAAACCCTGAAAGAAGAATTTATCCGTTACAACAACGCATGTATTGAATCTTTCCTTAAAAAAGATATGAATCCTTTCTTCAGAAACCTGAAAAAACTTTCTCACTGGGCGTATGAACATTTCCGTCCAATGATTCCTGAAAGTATTTTTAATATCTGGAAAAAAGGTCTGGATTCTAACGCTTATTATCTTAAACTCTGCGGAAGCGGTGGAGGCGGCTATATCTTAGGATTTACTAAAGACTATGCAAAAGCAGAAAAAATGCTTGAAGGCTTCCAAAAAGAAGTGATTTACAGATTTTAAACAGGTTGGAATGAATTCTGAAAAAGAAACTTTCCAATCTAAAAATTACGTATCAAAATCTTTACTGTACAGATTTTCACAATTCGTGGGCTTTATGCTCGGAGCTCGTTTTTTTGTAGCAGCTCTGTTGACATTTGCCCTTTATGTTTCAACTTTTTTCCTGTTCAATCAGGATGAATCTTTCAGAAAATTTGTGTTTGATTTCAAAGTACATGGTATTATTTTCTGTACGGTTCTAACCATTCTCGCTGGTGGCATCATCAATCAGTTTTATGATCTGGAAAAGGACCACATTGTAAAACCTTTCAGAACAAGGGTTCAGAGCTTTATCAAGCAGAAATATTTTCTATACGCCTACCTCGCACTCAGCGCTATTTCTTTGGGAGTGGCCTGGATGATTTCCCATAATGTTTTTGTTTTTTTTGTTGTTTATCAGTTCTTTATGTGGTTTTACAGCCACAAATTGAGCAGAATACTCATTGTAAACAATCTTACCTTCGTCAGCCTTACCTTATATCCGTTCTTTGGAATGATGGTGTACTACGAAACTTTTTCAAAAAAAGTATTCCTGATGGCGGTCTTTCTTTTCCTTATCTTACTTTGCATTGATATTGTGAAAGATACCCTTACCAAAAGTGTGGACAAAACATTTGGATATACTACAATTCCTAATTATTTTAAAAGCAGAAATACAAAACTTATCCTTACGTCTTTACTCATGGTTACCATGGCCGTTTCTATGAAACTTATTACCAAAACAGGGGTTACCGGATTCATGGCCTATTATTTTGCCGGAGGACTTTTTATCATGATATTATGTATTTATCTTCTTATTAATGATTCCCGGAGAAGTAACTTCTTTACTTTGAATATATTACGGTTCTGGGTTTTCGTAGGAATTATTGCAATGCTTTTAAACGGGATAGAGCATAAATTATAAAAAAAATCTTTAAATAAACTGAGGTTATTATTACCTTTGCATAACTAAATTTAATAAATAGGAATGCCCATTTTTAATGATACTAAAGTTGCATTTGCAGACAAGTCTGATGCACAATTGAGAAAGGCTTACTGGATGTTTAAAATGATTGAACAGCCCGCTCTTACAAGCCTTGGAACATCTATCCTGAATTTTACAGTACACAACAATTTTCCTTTCGTTAACGGAATTGTAAAAAATACCTTATTTGAGCAATTCTGTGGTGGTGAAACCCGTGAAGAAAGTATGAAAGCTGTGAAACAGCTGTTCAAAAGAGGAGTTGGAAGTATTTTCGATTACTCTATTGAAGGGAAGGAAGATGAAGAAACTTTTGATGCGGTTTGCAAAGAAATTAAGGATATTGTTAGATTCTCAGTGGGAAATCCGGCCATTCCTTTTATCGTATTCAAACCTACGGCTTTCGGAAGAATTGATCTTTATGAAGCCGTTGGAAAAGGAGCGGAGCTTACTACCAGCCAGAAAGAAGAATGGGAAAGGGTGGTAAAGAGGTTTGATGAGGTATGCAGTCTTTGCCACGAAAATGATAAAAAAGTAATGGTAGATGCTGAAGAAACCTGGATGCAGGATGCAGCAGACCACCTTTGCGAAGAAATGATGGAGAAGTATAACCAGCAAAAGCCTATCGTTTGGAATACCATCCAGATGTACAGAACAGGAAGACTGGAATATATGGAAGCTAATCTTCAGAGAGCAAGAGAGAAAAATTACTTCATCGGGTACAAAATTGTTCGTGGTGCTTACATGGAAAAAGAAAGAGCCAGAGCAGCAGAAAAAGGATATGCAGATCCTATCCAGCCAAGCAAAGATGCTTCAGATAAGAATTACAATGCAGGAATCGATTTTGTTATGAATCATCTGGATAAAGTTTCTGCCTTCTTTGGAACCCATAACGAAATCTCTTCAGAACTGATTATGAATAAAATGAAAGCAAAATCTTTGGACACTGACAATCCACATGTTTATTTCGGGCAGCTTTACGGAATGAGTGATAATATTACCTTCTATTTATCTGATAAAGGCTATAATGTGGCTAAATATCTTCCATATGGACCTGTGAAGGATGTTGTACCATATCTGACGAGAAGAGCCAGAGAAAACACTTCTGTAGCCGGACAAACCGGAAGAGAGCTGGGACTTATCAAAAAAGAACTGGAAAGAAGAAAGAAATAATAATATTGTTTTACTATACCTGCCAGGCCTGCAGATTTGCGGGCCTTTTTTATTGCAATCAACTTCAATACAGAAGCTAAGCTGTTCCTGAGGATCATATTTTTGAATTTGAATCAAATTAATAATAATCGACGTAATTATTACTTACATTAATTATATGTTAAAATAATATTATTTTCATTGCTGATTTGATTTTAAATTTTTATATTTGATAGAGCCATAAAAAACCAATGCATGAAAATATTTTCATTTACCATCAGGATACTGTCCTGTGATAAAATTTCTCCAAATACATAAGCAAAGTATTACCCTAATAAACAGCCGAAATTATAAAAACATATTGTGGGATAGATAATCATCATAAGATAAAAATTCCATCAGCTGGAGATCCCATCCAATTCAAAAAAAAATAAAGCAATAGCTTTAGTTTTCTTCTTCAAATATTTTTTAACCTGATCATTTTCTTTGATCAGGTTTTTATTTTTAAGGCTCAAAACTCTCAAATTTTCCGTTTTCATAGAACAAAACAATACGTTTTATCTTATTAGTCTGATTACCAAGTATTTGTCCTAATATTTGATCACTGGAATTTTCTAATCGCTGAGAATCGGATATTTTTTCTGGGGCTTTATCCTGGGCTGATATAAACGATTCTCCAGCACTTGATTTTGGAACTTCCACCTCTGTTTCATCACTTCCGAATTCATCATCGTCATTCATCATCGTAAAAAGATCGGGTAGTGGAGTCGGTTTTATTTTCTCCTCTTCGGTATGTTCTTCGTTAATTTCAGATTCGGGTAGCTGGGATTTCAGCATCTCACCTTCACCCGTAACCAGCCAATCCCACAGAAGTTCCGGAAAACGGGATTTTATTTTTATGATAAATTCAAGAGACGGTTTGTTTCTTCCTGACGTAATATGTGAAATGGAAGAACGTTGCACATCTATCTCATCAGCAAACTCAGAAGGAGTAAGATTAGAATATTCTATAATTTTGGAAATTCTTTCATTTAAACTCATAAAAATAAGCCTTTAATTATTTTACAAATGTAACTCATATAATTTACAATTGCAAAATACAAATGTAAATAATTGAAATTATTATTTGTATACAATTGTAAATAAATAATAAGATATTTTAAATCAATCAATTATATATAAATTACAATTGTATTTAATAATAATCTTAACCTCTTGCAGTATATCTTGTGCAAGTATTAAGATGCAATATTATTCCAATATTTACCTCTTATACATGTTTATAATTGTAAATTATGATGTCTTCAAAAGGAATTTAGTCTCTTAAAATGAGTTCTTTTTACTGTTTACATAAATAATCGACTAAATTACTTTTTCGGGAGTCATGATACTGATAAATGTCTATTTTAAGCATTATAATAGTTATTTTAGGGTGTTACAGTAGTAAATTACTAATGTAAACTCCTTGATTTAAGCTGATATAGCTCCTTATTGAAGAAAAATGAACTTATGCTAAACAACAATTTTTATTGTCTGCTAAATTAGTCCCAAAAAATATAAATTAACTAGAATTTCTGGGAAGATTTCTATTTTTTCAGCTATTTACATTTGTATAACAGAGTAAATAACAAAGTTTTCCACAATTATTATGTTTGATAAAATAACCCTCAAAACAGCTAAAACAGCCTTTTTTACACTTCAAGTAATATTCTAAATATAATTTAGATAAACTTTATAACTAATTGATTTAATGATATTTAAATTAATACAATTAAATTATTCGCAATCCACAATTTTATCAACAGACAATTTGTCACTATAGACTGTTTAACAATATTACAGATGTTAACTAAGTTCTATTAGATAAAAACAATGATATTTAATACTTGTAAATTATTCTAAAAATACATGTCAAATGTAAATTCCTGTATTTTTATTTTTTTTTACAAATGTTAATTTAAGTTTTTGCCTAAAAATGGTTAAATTTGATTCTTGTAAATTATTTCTCAAGATGAATTTTGAACAGATCTATTCTCAGACACCCGATTTCTCAAATCGCTATATTTCCCCTGAAAAATTATTTTCTTACCTACAGACGAATCTCAGCGATTATATTCAGGAGATCGGAACATCGTATTTGGATAAGCCTATTTATCGGTTAACTATAGGAACCGGAAAGATTCAGGTACTAGCCTGGTCACAAATGCACGGAAATGAATCCAACGCTACCCATGCGATGCTGGACCTTTTGGTGAGTCTTGATAAAGCACCTGAAATGAAAGAGGAACTGTTCAGTAAAATACAGCTTGATTTTATATTCATGCTGAATCCGGACGGATCTGAAAGATGGACAAGACTAAATGCTGCTGATATTGATCTGAACAGAGATTTTCATAACGAAGCCAGTAAAGAGATTAAGTTTCTGAAACATGCTGCCGCTTCAAAAAAGTATGATTATGCATTAAACCTTCATGAGCAGAGAACCATATTTACCACTGACGGTATTCATCCCGCTACGCTTTCCTTCCTGGCACCTTCAGAAAATGTAGAACGTAATGTGACTGAAAACAGGAAAAAATGTATGGCAGTGATTGCAAGTGTATATAACCATTTGAAAGAAATGATCCCGAACCAGATCGGAAGATATTCTGACGAATTTTATCCTACTTCCACAGGAGACAATTTCATCAAAGCCGGAATGCCTACGATCTTATTTGAAGGCGGACACTTTGTAGATGATTATACCAGAAAAGGAACGAGAAAATATTATACTATCGCTCTTTATTATGCGTTGAAGGCTATCAGTGAACTGAACTCTGATATTACAGGCTGGGAAACTTATCTGGATATCCCTGAAAATCAAGAAACGCATTATGATATCGTTTACAGAAATGTAAGACTGAATACAGACCATGAATGTATTTTGGATATAGCAGTTCAGTACAGAGAGATCAAAGAAGAAGGGAAAGATGAAATCTCTTTTATTCCTTTTGTAATGGAGGCCGGAGACGTAAATAAGAGAAAAGGCTGGCTGGAAATAGACTGTACCGGAAAGAAATTTATTTCTGCCACTAAATATCCGAAACTGGATTCTGTAGTAGATTTTAAAATTGAAGATTAAAAAAACTTATTTAAATTTTTATTTTTGAACCATTAAGATGTAATAAGGGTTTAAGGGTATTAAGATAAGCTTCGCTTTAAGCTTAAAAATTAGCATGATTTATCTTAACTATACTTTATTTCTTAACTTTTCCTTAATGGTTTTACAATAAATCCAACATTTTTTATAAATTAAAATGACTCCAAAAATAAAGCCGATGATTAAAAAAACATCGGCTTTATTTTTTTATACTTATTTCTTGTAATAGATTAGTATTAAATTGAACATAAAATAATTTAGTACCAATAGGAATGGGCTTTAGCCCATTATCACTCTAATAAATACTCATCTGGCTTTAGCCAAAACCTAATCTTGGAAATATAAAATTTAGATTTTATTCAATAATTAAAGCTTAGTTAACCACTTTTATTCCGTTTGCTACAAATCTGATTTCTTCTTTAGGCTGTGTAATCGCATCAATTTCTGCCTGTGGCTTCTTGGCATCTTCCGCATAATGTTTCTGCTCATTTACAGAAGTTACTTTTCTTTCTGCGTTACCTTCCAATACCACGTTTTTACCCTTTAAAGCTGTAGGAACAAAGAAGGCATAGTCTTTCATTTTTACAAAAAACTTAGAATTATCCTCAGTCTGAATGGTAAGCCAGCATCCTTTTTTATCGCAAACATCAGTTACTTTTCCTTTAACAGCTACATTTTCAACTTTTTTGTTGTCTTTTTTAAGCTGTTTATTCAATTTATCTACTGTGATCGCTTTAGATTCAGCGGATGAGGTTACCTGACCTCCATAAGTATCACCTACTAAAGCTTTTCCCTCCGGTGGACCAGATTGAGCAAACGCTAATGAAGAAGCCACTAAACCTGCACCCAATAATATTGATTTAAATTTCATGTTTAATATTTTTCCCAAAAATACTAATTAATATCGAATCATAACCGATTTAAAAATGATAAAAAACAGCTGTTTCAAGGATTTTTCAATAAAATTCAAAATCAAAGAGAGATTTGATTATATTTGACCCCTATACTTGACTATGCAAAAAAAACTGAAACTATGGGACGCCATCATGCTGGTAATGGGTTCTATGATCGGAAGCGGGATCTTTATTGTAAGTGCTGATATGACGCGAAACCTGGGATCAGGTTTTTGGCTGATTGTGGTGTGGGTTATTACAGGGATAATGACTGTAGCAGCAGCAATAAGCTATGGAGAGCTCTCTGCACTGTTTCCGAAAGCCGGCGGACAATATACCTATCTGAAAGAAATTTTCGGTAAAAGGATGGGATTCCTTTATGGCTGGGGATTGTTCACTGTAATACAAACCGGAACAATTGCTGCAGTAGCGATGGCTTTTGGTAAATTTACGGCCTATCTGATCCCTTCACTGAACGATGCTGCTCCAATTTTTCAAAGTGGTGAGTTTAAGATCACCTGGATACAGATTCTGGCGATTGCCGTTATTGTTTTGCTTACTTATATCAATACAAGAGGGGTAGAGAGTGGTAAAATCCTTCAGAATATCTTCACGGGTTCTAAAATCATTGCATTATTAGGCTTAATAGCAGCCGGATTTATATTGGTAGATATTTCTCATTTATCAGAAAACTTCAGCTGGGGAACAGACTCTTTTAATAATCTTAAAAAAGATTTGAGTGGCAATTTCCTTAAAGAAGGCTGGGAACCGATTGGCGGAATGACTTTGCTGGGTGGAATTGCTGCTGCCATGGTAGGTTCTGTTTTCAGTTCTGTTGCATGGGAAAGTGTAACCTTTGTTTCCGGTGAAATTGAAAATCCTAAAAAAAATGTAGTAAAATCGATGATTTACGGTACTTCTGCTGTAATGATTCTTTATATAGCAGTAAACTATGTATACTTAAATGCTCTGGACAGAGACGGGATTGCATTTGCAGCCAATGACAGAGTAGCGGTAGCTGCGTCTCAGAATATTTTTGGAAGTGCAGGAACTATCATCATTGCTTTATTGGTTATGATCTCTACATTTGGATGTAATAACGGATTAATTCTGGCTGGAGCGAGAGTTTTCCAGACCATGGCAAAAGACGGAATGTTCTTCAAGTCGGCAGTTAAAAACAATAAAAATGAAGTTCCTGAAAATGCTTTATGGATGCAGGGAGTTTGGGCTTCTATTTTGTGTCTGAGTGGACAGTACGGGAATTTATTGGATATGATTTCTTTCGTGATTGTTCTGTTCTATATGATTACGGTTTTTGGAGTTATTTATTTAAGAATGAAACAGCCGGAACTGGAAAGACCTTACAAGACATGGCTTTATCCGGTAACCCCTGTTATTTACCTTCTCATAGGAACGTGTTTCTGTATTTTACTGTTAATTTACAAACAGCAGTACACATGGCCGGGCTTTGTATTGGTATTGCTGGGACTTCCGGTATATTATTTTATCAACCGAAAAAAGGCAGATGCTTAAATAAAATAAAAGATATAAAAGATTCAGGGCTTTCAATTCAGTTTGAAGGCCCTTCTTTTTGAATAATATTTTAAGGTATTGTAACAATTATTTGGTGAAAATGCGTATTTTGGTATTCCGTTTTTAAATAAGCGGACCATGAAGTAAAAACTATAAGTTATGGATACACCAAATTACAGAATGCCTTTCGTACCGTCTACTTTAATGACTGAAGGCGGAAGTATCGATACCTGCGATATGGGGGAAAGTATTGCTCACAATATTATGCTGTTGATCACCACCAAAAAAGGGGAGAACAGATATGATGAAAACTATGGAAACGATGTTTGGAACCTTGAATTTGATAACGGAGTAACAAGTGCCATCTGGGAAAACGTTTTTGTTAAAAGCCTGAGAAGACAAATCCAGGAATACGAACCAAGAATTGTAAACCCGCAGATCGATGCCCATATACAATTTGTAGAGCACAGCTACGATACTAAAGAACACACCGAAATTAAAAAGAAAGTAAGAATTGCCATCAATGCAAAAATGGAAGAAACAGGAGAACGTTTCAGTTTTTCAACAGAATTGTTTCTAAGCCCGATGTCTATTGATTAATATTTTTAACAGCGAAAGAAAATTATGAATTTAGATCAGAATATTTATTCCAAAGAATCTGTAAAAGCAAGGATGCTTCAGAATGCAACTAAAGTATGGGGATTAAGAAGCCCGCAGTCTTTAGATCCATTTGTAAAACTGTTGATAGATGCGTTCAGTACAGAAGTTTTTAAAGCGAATAATGAAATACAGACGGTAAATGCCCGTATATTGGAAAAACTGGCAAAACTTCTTACACCGTCTATTTATACACATCCTATCCCGGCGCATTCCGTAGCTTTTACACAGCCTTATGATTCTTCAGAGGTTTTATTGGAACACACGGAGTTTTTCTTCCGTAAACAGATGACTTCCACAGTAAAGTCAGAATCCGATAAGCAGCTGAATATCCCTTTTACACCGGTAGGAAACGTAAGAATCAATAAAGTTCACACCTCTGTAATGTTTGTAGGAAATACCTGCTACAGCATAGATGACCGGTTTAATAAAATTCCTATTGCAAGATTTCAGGGAAGACCTGAAGATTACAGAAAAATTACAATAGGAGTAGATGTAAGCAAATATATAAGTGAAAACTTTCCTAAATACCTGAGTATATTTTGCTCCAATCCTGCTTTTGAACACCTTGATTTTGTCTATAAACTATTACCGTACATTTCGGTGTCCAGCAATGGAAATCCTTTATTTGTAAGAGAAGGACTAAGCTATCTTACAGAAAATCATACTGATGGCTACGAGCAGATGTTCAAAGAACAGTCCATCAGAAATAAGGTGATTAATGATATTAAAAGCATTTATCGCCATAAATTTATTGAAGTCACTGGAATTTCTCAAAGCCTGTTCTCAGAACCAGGACAACTTCCTCAAAATCTTGATTTCCTGGCAGGAAAAGAAGAAATTACAAAGTTCCTGGATAATAAAACTTTCTTATGGCTTACCTTTGAATTCCCACCACAGTTTTCCGCCGAAATCCTGGATAACTTCTCGTTTGTGCTGAATGCTTTCCCGATCTACAACAGAGGCTGGAAAAAAACAGAATATAGTCTTGATATTATGGGAAATAATATTCCTCTGGTAACAGATGAAGGAGAACATTTTCTTTATGTAGACGAAGTACAGGACGGTGACGGAAGAAAGTACACAGAAATCCCTTTTACACCGGCCGATGATCTTAAGAAAGGCTTATATACTGTAAGAAAAGGAGGAATGGAACGCTTCACAAGCAGAAATGCCGTTGACATGATTGCCAATGTTCTTGAATTGACAAGAGACGAAATTGCAGCATTTTCCCTTTTGAACAGAGATAACGTAAAAGGAGTTCTCAGTGAAATGTCCGATAAAATGAAGACCATGGTGCAGAAAGTAAACAATGCCAAAAGGAATATCAGACAGGAACTGAATTATGTCATCATGGAACCGGTAGAAAAGACCGATCATACCTACGCCTCTTTCTGGGTTACCCATTGTACTCTGGCCAATCATATGCGTCCGGGAACCGAACTATCCAATCAGTTGAAGTCGCAGACAGTTGTATTGCTTACCGAAACATTGGGTGGTGCTGAAGAACAGAAAGGAACAGACAGTATTCAGGCTTATAAATATGCACTTACGACAAGAGATAAAATAATTTCTTTAGAAGATGTCAAAAACTTTTGCCGTATGATTCTGAAAGATGAGGTAAGAGAAGTAAGGGTAAGAAGAGGAACCATGATCAGCAACAAGCCCAAAGAAGGTTTTGTAAGAACCGTTGAGGTAGAAATTATTCCGCAGAACTATTCTTTCTATGGAAGGGCCTATTGGGAAAACATGGCCAATATTATCAGAAATCAGATCATAGCCAAAGCCATTGACGGGATTGAATATGTGGTAAGAATAAACAATGAAGATGTCGATTTCCAGGACATGTAAATCTTTAAAGAAAATTAAAATCAGTTTAAAATATAAATGCCGATTAATATGGCATTTTGAATGATATCAATAGGAACGGGCTTTAGCCCGTTTTTTTATTAAATGAGGTTTTCGATTGGCTTTAGCCGAAACATAATATTCAGAACGTATGGAATCATTCAGCAAAATTCAATAAAGTAAGATCCAATCTATTAACAAAACCTAGGAATTTTTTATAAAACTTTTATCGTTCTAATATTCAAAAAAAGTCTATAAAATTTCGTATTTTTGCACGTTGTGATTTTCAGGCAAAGTCACTCCGAATTATGAGCAAATCAACAGAATATATAGAAGTTTACGGAGCACGTGAACACAACCTTAAAAATATTAATGTTAAAATTCCACGCAACGAATTGGTCGTTATTACCGGCCTTTCCGGAAGTGGAAAATCTTCATTGGCTTTTGATACCATTTTTGCAGAAGGCCAGCGTCGTTATATCGAAACATTCTCAGCCTATGCACGTCAGTTTTTAGGTGGATTGGAGCGTCCTGATGTAGATAAAATTGAAGGACTTTCTCCGGTAATTGCTATCGAGCAGAAAACAACCAATAAAAACCCGCGTTCTACTGTAGGAACTGTAACGGAACTTTACGATTTTCTTCGTCTTTTATATGCAAGAGTTTCGGATGCATACTCTTTGTCTACCGGACAAAAGTTGGTGAGCTATACCGAAGATCAGATCCTTGAAACCATCAAAGAAAACTATAAAAAAGAGAAAATAATGCTTTTGGCGCCAGTCGTGCGTTCAAGAAAAGGGCATTATCATGAACTCTTTGTACAGATGGCTAAAAAAGGC
The DNA here is from genome assembly GCF_018362995.1 of Chryseobacterium indologenes. NCBI lineage: Bacteria > Pseudomonadati > Bacteroidota > Flavobacteriia > Flavobacteriales > Weeksellaceae > Chryseobacterium > Chryseobacterium indologenes. The sequence continues at coordinate 1,200,585 of NZ_CP074372.1, read as the reverse complement.
TACGGACAGGCAAGAATTGATGGCGAATTGCAGGATATTGAATATGATTTAAAACTTGACCGTTATAAAACCCACGATATTGACATCGTTATCGACCGTTGGATTATCGGGGAGAATGCTTCAGAAGGCAGAATGGAAAAATCATTGCGTACTGCGATGGAAATGGGAGAAGGAATTATCGGAATTCAGAAGTTGGGAAGTAAAGACATTGAATATTTTTCCAAAAACCTGATGGATGCAGAAACAGGTCATTCTCTGGCACTGCCGGAACCGAATACTTTCTCATTCAACTCTCCGAAAGGAAGCTGCCCGAACTGTAAAGGATTGGGAACCATCAAAAATATCAATACCGATTATTTCATAGACAATCCTAAATTGTCAATCAATCAGGGAGGATTACTACCATTGGAAGATATCAAGTCCAATAAATGGATTCTTTCCCAAATCAAAAATATTCTTGAGATTTTCGGACTGGGATTAACAACGCCTTTGCAGGATATTCCTGAAGAAGCATTGGATTATATCTACAACGGATGCCATAAAGAATTCAATAAAGACCTGAAATATGCAGGAATTACCAAGAAAATAAAAATTGGTTTTGATGGTCTGATTGCTTTCATGGAAGAAATTATTGAGGAAAGAGAATCTTACGAAGCTATTTTGCTGGAAAGACACTTCACAACAGAAGAAACCTGCCCGGAATGTCATGGAACACGTCTTCAGCCTTCAAGCTTAAGTTTTAAAATTGACGGTAAAAATATTGCTGAGATCAATGGTTTAAGCTTATCAGACTTAAAAGACTGGTTAGCTGATGTTAGAGATAAATTCTCGGAAAAAAATAAAATTATTGCTCATGAGATCTTAAAAGAAATTGAAACCAGACTTCAGTTTTTGCTGGATGTAGGGTTGGATTATTTAAGTTTGAGCAGAAGTTCAAAAACCCTTTCAGGAGGAGAATCACAGAGAATCCGTCTGGCGACACAGATCGGATCTCAGTTGGTGAATGTCCTATATATTCTTGATGAACCTAGTATTGGGCTTCACCAGAGAGATAACGAAAGACTGATCCATTCCCTGAAAAACCTTAGAGATATCGGAAACTCTGTATTGGTGGTAGAACATGACAAAGACATGATTCTGGAAGCTGATGAGGTGCTGGATATTGGTCCAAGAGCCGGAAAATTCGGTGGAGAAATCCTTTGGCAGGGAAAACCAAAAGACCTGTTAAAAGCAGATACCATCACTGCTCAATATATCAATGGGAAAAGAAAAATTGCAATTCCTGAAGAAAGAAGAGCAGGAAGCGGTAAAAATATTGTTTTAAAAGGAGCTACAGGAAACAACCTTAAAAATGTAACCCTTGATGTCCCTCTTGGAAAACTGGTAGTAGTAACCGGAATTTCAGGAAGCGGAAAATCCTCTTTGATTAACGGAACATTATATCCGATTCTTAACAAACACTTCTACAGAGCAGTTCAGGAACCTTTGCCTTATAAAAAAATTGAAGGGTTAGAGAATATTGATAAAATTGTAGACGTTGACCAGACTCCTATCGGAAGAACGCCACGTTCTAATCCTGCTACCTATACAGGAATGTTTACTGATATCAGAAACCTTTTTGCTGAGCTTCCGGAAAGTAAGATCCGTGGCTATAAGCCGGGAAGATTCTCTTTCAACGTAAAAGGCGGAAGATGCGAAACCTGCCAGGGTGGTGGATTGAAAGTGATCGAAATGAATTTCCTTCCGGATGTATACGTTCATTGCGAAACTTGTAACGGAAAACGCTTCAACAGAGAAACCCTTGAAGTTCGTTACAAAGGAAAATCAATCTCTGATGTTCTGGATATGACCATTGATGAAGCGGTAGATTTCTTCCAGCCGATTCCTAAGATTTTTGCCAAAGTAAAAACGCTGCAGGATGTCGGATTAGGATATATTACTCTGGGACAGCAGTCGACAACCCTTTCAGGAGGTGAAGCGCAACGTATCAAGTTAGCCACCGAATTGGCAAAAAGACAAACCGGAAACACCCTTTATATCCTTGATGAACCAACTACAGGACTTCACTTTGAAGATGTAAAAATTCTGATGGAAGCCATCAATCAATTGGTAGAACTTGGAAACTCGTTCATTATCATCGAACATAATATGGATGTAATCAAATTAGCAGACCATATTATCGACGTTGGACCAGAAGGAGGAAAGCATGGAGGACAGATCGTAGCACAGGGTACTCCAGAAGAAATTGTGAAGTCTAAGAAAAGTTTGACAGGGAAGTTTTTGAAGAGAGAACTTGAATAAGTATTTCATAAAAATTCATATAAAAAAGGCTAAACTAATCAGGGTTTAGCCTTTTTTTATGCTTAAAATCGCATTCCAATATTAATTTTTCAATTATTTTTAAAATTTATCGCGCTGTAAATCAATTAATTAAATCTTAATGTTAACTCAATGTTAACTCAATGTAAAATTAATATGAATTATTTTTAATAACTTTGGGTAAGAGATACAAAAAAAGGTTAGTATAATATTTAAAACCAATTAGTTATGAAAAATCGAATTCAAATATTGTTTGCTTCACTTTTCGTTTGTGGATTTGCTGCCGTTTTGAACACTGCCAAAGCCCAAACTACCAATCATAATACCATTGAGCCTATTCAGCTGAATAAGAGTGAGACTTTTACAGATATAAGAAATAAACTGGAAGCCAATTTTGACCTTACCAATCCTGATTACAAGCAGGGAACCGTAAATTCAGTAGTGAAATTTGATATTGCAAAAAATGGTAAAATTGTAAATGTACACTCTACAGGGGATTGTAAAACCGTAAGCAAAGAAATCGAAACAGTATTAAGCGATCTTGATTATAAAGTAGACCGCAATAAACTGACTGATAATATGGTTGCCTACACTTACGTAATGCCTGTAACCGTAGAGATCCACAGCAGATAATATTTATTACATATTATTCATGAAAGTGTGAATAATGAAAACTTATCAAAGTAAGTTGTAATAAAGAATAATCATATAGTTTTAATTTTGCTCTACCATAAAATTAAAACTATATGAAAAATTTAAAGAAGCTGACGAAGTCAGATTTGAAGTCAGTGTACGGAGGAGAGCCTAAAAAATACTGTACGTTTTGCGAATGGGCAAATAAAGTAATTTGCAGTGATGTTCCAATCGTTCAATGTCCGTAAAAAAAATAAAGCCGCTTGATAAGCGGCTTTTCTACTGCTGTGTACTTTGAACAAACTCTGTTAATCTCGTTTTAAGATCTTTGGAATTTCCGATTTTGTCAAAAGTAATATTGTCTATTCTCCATCCTTTTTCAGTATTGATGAGGTGTATGGTATCCATCCATGTCACTTTGGGGCTAGCCATATTGTATTCAAACTCTACCAGCGCTTCTGCTGTCTTATCATTCGTTGTAACAGACTGTATTTTATAACTGGTATACCCTTCGTATAAACTTGAAAACATTGCGCCCTCAAAGATCAGGGGTTTCTCATCAGGATGATCACTGTTTTTTACCTTCTCAATATCAGCTTTTGAAGCATTTATCGCATCTTCCAAAACCTTCTTTAAATCCTTAGAAAATAAGTCCCCGGAGATTGCCTGATTATAGAAAGCTTCATTAGATTTACCATATTGAGTGTAAAGCTCATTCACTTTCTCATTGATCGCTTTATCTCCAGGTTGAATGTCATTTTTTTTACAGGCAGTAAAAATCAGGAAAATAGCCAGATATAAAAATAGTTGTTTTTTCATCTTTGAATTATAATGTTATGAAGGCTGTCAAATCTTATACCAATAATCTCTTTCTGTAAACAACCAATCACTATCCGGTAATTAACAACATATTTATTCCGCAGCATTCATACAATAACAAAAAATCAATACATTTGAGTAGATAAAAAAAATTGTGGATCCTATTCTTAACGTTGCTGTCCGTTCTCTCTGCGTTTACCTTTTCATGGTAATTGCTATCCGTTTATTTGGTAAAAATCAGCTTTCTCAGCTCAATGCAGGAGATGTAGTATTGTTGCTGCTGATTTCAAATGCTGTCCAGAATGCGATGGTAGGTCCTGACACTTCTCTTCAGGGAGGAATTATTGCGGCATTGGTTTTGTTTGTTGCTAACTTTATTTTAAAAAGGATCATGTTTTCCAGCCGTTCCTTTCAGACCTTTATGGAGGATGAGCCGGTAATTCTTATCAGAGATGGCGTTGCAGATCAGGCAGCCCTGAACCGTGTGAAAATTACAGAAAGTGAATTGGAAGAAGCAATAAGAGAACATGGAATTGAAAACATAGACAATGTAAAACTTTCCGTTCTGGAAGTGGATGGGAATATCAGTGTCGTTTCTCAGGATGAGAAAAGCAAACAGACCCACTATTCAAGAATTAAAAGGAAAATAAAAAGAAAATACCATTAAATAAGATGAATTACGAATTAAGAGAAATGTTGCCCAGTGATGAAACCCGTGTGCTTGAGATCTTCCGTCAGGGAGTAGACGGTGGAATTGCCACTTTGGAAACAGAAGTTCCTACCGCTGAAGCCTGGAGTATGGAATATTTCAATGACTGCCGCTGGGTACTTGAAAATGAAAATGATGAAGTAATAGGATGGTGCGCTCTGAAACCAATCAGCAAAAGAGAAAGTTTTAAAGGAGTTGCAGAAGTAAGCATTTATTTTGATAACGAATACCAGGGAAGGGGATTGGGTTCCATATTGCTTAAAAAGATAATTCTGGATAGCGAGGACCACGGATTCTGGACATTGCAGACCAATATCTTCTCCGAAAATGAAATGGCCATCAAATCACATCAGAAAAATGGCTTCAGAGTAGTGGGAGTTCGTAAAAAAATCGGAAAGCTTAATAGAGAGTGGAAAGATCTTGTATTGATGGAAAAGAGAAGCGAAATCATTTAAAAAATTATAAATGATGAGTTCTGAATTGGCAACCAATTTATGATAGCTCCATAACTTTAAACTCTGAACCTTAAACCTTAAACTTTAAACCTTGAGCTTTGAATTTTTATTTTTTGGCACTACCATTGTAATATTAAACTGAAAAAATAGAAATAATGAAAAATATGTTTAAAATTACCGGAGTACTTATTGTGGCATTTATGCTGTCATCCTGCGTCGTTCATGATAATGGACACCGGGCTAAAACACTTCCTCCCGGACAGGCTAAGAAAATATATGGAGGAAGCGCAAAGGATTATGCACCGGGGCAGGTGAAAAAAAGAAGTGGCTATTAACCACTTGTGTGAAATGAAAAACTAGAAACAGTTTTAACATATATTAGCTTTATTTCAATTTCTTTTGGCATTAACATTGATATATTTCGCTATCGAAATTGAAAAAGTGAAAATAATGAAAAGTTTGTTTAAAATTGCTGGGGTAGGCATCGTTCTGCTAATGCTGTCATCGTGTGTGGTGAGTGAGCCTTATGGAAGAAGAATGCCACCGGGCCATGCAAAAAGGTATTATGGAGGAAGTGCAAGATATTATGCACCTGGCCATGTTCAGAAAGTGTATATTTATGAAGAGCGCGGTCATCATCACAGAGGCCGTGGTCATGGACATCACAGATAAAAAAGAAAAGCACTGATTTTTCAGTGCTTTTTATTATACATTATAATCTCGTTTTTTTCGGATTCAGGTAGGTATTAAAGATCATTACTTCCTGCCCGAACTTTTTCTCAATTCTTTCAGAGATGTTCAAAAGCTCGCTTTTAATAAAATCTTCCCGCAATTCATCATTTTCAAAGATTAGTAAGAGGTTGTAATTTTTACCATCTTCAATATAATCACTATGTACTTCAGAAAGAATATATTTGTCTACATCCATCAGGTTCTCAGTCATTAAAACCAATGTTTCATCAATATAATTTTCCCATTCTTCCAGGTTATCTTTCGTACAGTGGAAAGTTATACTTAATACTCCCATATTTTTATGAATTTTTAAGATTTTTTGGATAAATTCTACAGCAAAAATCGGCATTTTTTTCGTAAATTAGCCCGTTAATAAAAATTGGAAATAAATAATTTTCAGACTTACAGCTAAGAGTTTGAATATCATTACAATAAAATTTGTTTATGCAAAAAGAAGGAGAAAGACTGATTCCTATCAACATTGTTGATGAAATGAAGTCGTCTTATATCGATTATTCGATGTCCGTTATCGTTTCAAGAGCGTTGCCGGATGTAAGAGACGGCTTGAAACCTGTTCATAGAAGAGTACTTTATGGTATGTATGGATTAGGGGTGTTTTCTAATAGAAAATATTTAAAATCTGCGAGAATTGTTGGGGATGTTTTAGGTAAATATCACCCGCACGGAGATTCCTCTGTATACGATGCTATGGTAAGAATGGCTCAGGACTGGAGCTTACGTTATCCTCAGGTTGACGGCCAGGGTAACTTTGGTTCAATGGATGGTGACCCGCCTGCAGCAATGCGTTATACTGAGGCAAGATTGAAAAAAATCTCTGATGAGGTGCTTTCAGACTTAGATAAAGAAACAGTTGATTTCCAGAATAACTTCGACGACAGTTTACAGGAGCCGACAGTAATGCCAACTAAAATCCCGAACCTTTTGGTAAACGGTACTTCCGGTATTGCAGTAGGGATGGCTACCAATATGGCGCCACACAACTTATCAGAATCTGTAGATGCTATCTGTGCTTATATCGATAATAAAGAAATTACGATTGATGAGCTGATGCAGCACATCATTGCTCCGGATTTCCCTACAGGAGGTATTATCTACGGTTATGACGGAGTAAGAGATGCATTCCATACAGGAAGAGGTAGAGTTGTTTTAAGAGCTAAGGTTAGCTTTGATGAAATCGGAAACAGAAACGCTATTATCGTTAGTGAAATTCCTTATCAGGTTAACAAAGCGGAAATGATCGCAAGAACAGCTGAGCTTGTTAAAGATGAGAAAATCCCAGGTATCCACGAGATCAGAGATGAATCGGACAGAAAAGGGCTTCGTATTGTTTATGAATTGAAAAACGATGCTATTCCAAATGTTGTTCTTAATCTATTATATAAATATACAGCGCTTCAGACTTCTTTCAGTGTAAATAATATTGCATTGGTACACGGAAGACCAGAGCAGCTGAACCTCAAAGATATCATTCATCACTTTGTAGAGCACAGGCATGAGGTAATCGTAAGAAGAACTCAGTTTGAGCTTAAGAAAGCAAAAGAAAGAGCACACATCCTTGAAGGATTCATGAAAGTGATCGGAACTCAGGATGCTTTAGACAGAGCGATTTCTATTATTCGTCACAGTGCAAACCCTCAGGCTGCAAAAGAAGGCTTGATTGAAGCGTTTGAACTTTCAGACATTCAGGCTCAGGCGATCCTTGATCTTAGATTGGCTCGTTTAACAGGAATGGAGCTTGATAAGATCCGTGATGAATACGATGCCATCATGAAAGAAATTGAAAATCTAGAGGATATCTTAGCTAATGAGCCAAGAAGATTCCAGATCATCAAGGATGAATTGATCGAAATCAAAGAAAAATACGGAGACGAAAGAAGAACAGAAATTGATTACTCAGGAGGTGAAATGTCTATTGAAGATATTATCCCGAACGAAGCTGTAGTTCTTACCATATCTCACGCAGGATACATCAAGAGAACTTCACTTTCAGAATATAAAATTCAAAGTAGAGGTGGTGTAGGAAATAAAGCAGCAACAACAAGAGATTCCGATTTCCTTGAATATATTGTTTCTGCAACCAACCACCAGTATATGTTATTCTTTACAGAAAAAGGAAGATGTTACTGGTTAAGAGTATTTGAAATTCCGGAAGGCTCCAAAACAGCAAAAGGAAGAGCAGTACAAAATCTTATCAACATTGAACCGGATGATAAGATCAAAGCATATATCAGAACCAACAACCTGAAGGATTCCGAATATGTAAATCAAATGAGCGTTGTGATGGTTACCAAAAACGGTACAATCAAGAAAACATCATTAGAAGCCTATTCAAGACCAAGAGTAAATGGGGTGAATGCTATTGAGATCAGAGATAATGACCAGTTGTTGGGTGCTTACCTTACTAACGGAACATCTCAGATTATGATCGCTACTAAAAATGGTAAATGTATCCGTTTCCCTGAAGAAAAAGTAAGAGAAGTAGGTAGAGGATCTATCGGGGTAAGAGGAATCTTGCTTGAAGATGGTGATGAAGCTATTGGTATGATTGTTGTGAACGATGTAGAGAATGAAACAGTACTTGTAGTATCTGAAAAAGGATACGGTAAGAGAACTGCAGTAGAAGACTACAGAATTACAAACAGAGGTGGAAAAGGAGTTATCACTCTGAACATTACCGAAAAAACAGGAAATCTGATTGCTATTCAGAACGTAACAGACGAAGACGGATTGATGATTATCAATAAATCCGGTGTTGCGATCAGAATGGGAATGGATGAAATGAGAGTAATGGGTAGAAATACTCAGGGAGTGAAACTGATCAATCTTAAGAAAAATGACGAAATTGCAGCTATTGCAAAAGTAGCGATGGATAAGGATGTAGAAGAAGATTCTGAAGAAATTGAAGAAGGAACAGACATTGTAGCTGATAACCAGGAAAACGATACAATCCCTCAGGCTGAAAATGAAAATGCAGCAGAGGAAAATGAGAATTCTGATTCTGAAGAATAAATTGTACAATATAAATATAAAATAGTTATTATGAAGAAACTAATTTTAGGAATGGCTATCGTAGCGTCTGCTTTTGCTTTTGGGCAGAAAAAAGATGCTGCTGCTTTAAATGCTCAGCTTCAGGAAGCTAACAAAGTTGCTATGGATGCATATAATGCAAAAAATTATGCAGCTGCAGCACCTAAGTTTATAGAAGTTTATGACCTATTGAAGGCTAATGGACAAGACAACAAAATATATATGTATTATGCAGGACTTAGCCATGCGTTAGCGAATAACAGTGATCAGTCTATCAAAATATATACAGACCTTGTTAATTCCGGATTTACAGGAGTAGAAACTACATATACTGCAAAAGAGAAGAAAACAGGACAGGTAGTGAATCTTGATAAAGCGACTTGGGAGCTTATGAAAAAGAACCCGGACTATTCTGACTTCAAAACAGAGCAGACAAAAAGTATAGAACCAGATTTGTATGAAACTCTGGCTTCATTACTTCTTAATGCAAAAAAAGCGCCTGAGGCTCTTGCTGTTATCGAAAAAGGATTAGTTAAATTCCCAAACAGTGCTAAGCTTAAAGAAGCTCAGACTACAGCATATCTTCAGTCAGGAAATACAGATAAATTTGTTTCCGGATTGAAAGAACAATTAGCTAAGAACCCTAACGATGCAACAAACTGGTACAACCTTGGGGTAATGCAGGCTAAAAATCCTGCGACTGTTAATGATGCTTTAGAAGCATTTAAAAAAGCAATTGAACTTAAGCCTGACTTCTCTGATGCATACCAGAACTTAGTGTATACAACTATTGGTGATGATGCTAAAGTAGTAGGAGAGATCAATGCATTGAGAAAAGACAAACCGGATGAAGCTTCTAAATTAATCGACGCAAGAAGAGAAAGATTTGGAAAAGCATTACCATACGCTGAAGGATGGTATAAAGCAAATCCTAAGAGCATTGATGCTGTTTCTGCATTAAAAGAAATTTATGTAGTAACTAAAAACATTGAAAAAGTTAAAGAAATGAAAGCTAAAGAAGCTGAGCTTAGTGCTGCAGCAACAAAGTAATCATTTGATAACTCAATTATAAAAAGCCGGAACAGCAATGTTCCGGCTTTTGTTTTGTAAGAAAACAGAGTCCGTTGCTCATTCTGAAAAATACATTTTTATCCAATATTTGTAAGTAGAATTTTTGGATGAAAAATTTCTCTTCCTTATTGAAATGATGGGTAAATTTCACACAGATAATTTCTCTGTAATTCCGTATCTTTGAGAAAAATTTTTATAAGATGATCGAGTGGAAAACCGCCAAGGAATACGAAGATATTACCTATAAAAAATCTAACGGTGTAGCAAGAATTGCTTTCAACAGACCAGAGGTACGTAACGCTTTCAGGCCTAAAACAACTTCAGAATTATACGATGCTTTTTATGATGCCTATGAAGATCCTTCAATAGGAGTTGTATTGCTTTCAGGAGAAGGACCAAGCCCTAAAGACGGTGGATGGGCCTTTTGTAGTGGAGGAGATCAAAAAGCCAGAGGGCATCAGGGATACGTAGGAGAAGATGGAAGACACCGTTTGAATATCCTTGAAGTTCAGCGTTTGATCCGTTTTATGCCTAAAGTAGTTATAGCAGTAGTTCCTGGATGGGCAGTTGGTGGAGGGCACTCACTTCATGTTGTATGTGATTTAACGTTAGCAAGCGAAGAACATGCTATTTTCAAGCAGACAGATGCTGATGTTACAAGTTTTGATGGTGGTTACGGTTCTGCTTACCTTGCTAAAATGGTAGGACAGAAAAAAGCCCGTGAAATTTTCTTTTTAGGAAGAAATTACTCCGCGCAGGAAGCTTTCGAGATGGGAATGGTAAACAAAGTAGTTCCTCATGCTGAGTTGGAAGATACAGCTTACGAATGGGCTCAGGAAATATTAGCAAAATCTCCTACTTCCATCAGAATGCTGAAATTCGCTATGAACCTTACAGATGATGGGATGGTAGGACAGCAGGTTTTTGCAGGAGAAGCAACCCGTCTTGCCTATATGACAGAAGAGGCTCAGGAAGGAAGAAATGCTTTCCTTGAAAAAAGAAAACCAAACTTCGGAGAAGATCAATGGATATCCTAACATTAGTGATGGGAAATAAGTAATGAGCAATTTTTCATTACCTATTACCCATTGCTCATTACTTATAAATATATGACTGATTGGATAAAAGCCGCAAGGCTAAGAACTTTACCGCTTTCCTTAAGCGGAATTATTATGGGAGCCTTCATTGCAAAATGGAGACTTTACGGAGAAGGTGGAATCTGGGACTGGAAGATTCTGGCACTTGCTCTTTTGGTAACGCTTTTATACCAGATTTTATCAAATTATGCCAATGACTACGGTGATGGAGTAAAAGGTACCGATGCCAAGAGAATCAATGAGGCTGAAGCAAGAGCTGTAGCATCAGGAAAAATTACGGCAAAACAGATGAAAAATGCAGTGATTCTTTTCGCAGCATTGTCTTTCATTGCTACTATTGCTTTATTGTACGTTGCTTTCATTCCCAACTATATGAATGAATTTTATATTTTCATAGGACTGGGGGTAGCAAGTATTCTGGCAGCGATTGGGTATACAGTAGGTAAAAAACCTTACGGATACATGGGACTGGGAGATATCTTCGTGTTTATCTTCTTCGGACTGGTTTCTGTATGTGGAAGCTATTTCTTATTTACAAAAACCTTCAGCTGGGATATGTTATTACCTGGAACGGCTGTTGGAATGATGAGTATGGCAGTTCTTAACCTGAACAATATGAGAGATATTGAAAGCGATAAACTATCAGGAAAAAACAGCTTTGCCTTGAGAATAGGATTCAGAAACGCAATGATCTATGAAATGGTTCTGTTGCAGCTTCCTTTATTGCTGATTCTTGCATTTTTGGGAATAAACGGATTTATGCAGCAGCAAAATTATTACGTTTTCATCGTAATGATCTTGCTGATTCCTCTATCAAAGCTGAGAAGAAAGATTTTATCTGTAAAAGAACCAAAAGAATTAGACCAATATTTAAAGCAGGTAGGTATCATGACGTTTGTAATGGCCATTCTTACGGCAGCCGGACTTAATTTATTTAACTAAATCTAAAATAGTATATTATGAGTTCTAATGTCTATGTTGAAGCTCAAATGCTTATCAGAAAACCGGTTGAAGATGTTTTTGAAGCATTTATCAATCCTGAAATAACAACGAATTTCTGGTTCACAAAATCTACCGGAAAATTAGAAGAAGGTAAAACTATTACCTGGGAATGGGAAATGTATGGCGTGAAAAACGCAGTAAATGTACATCAGATCATTCCGAACCAACTGATCAGAACAGAGTGGGGAGATCCTTCAACAAATGTAGACTATGAATTCAAAACCATGGAAAAAGGAACTCTTGTTATCATTAAGAGCTACGGATTCAGCCAGAATGGCGAAGATCTGTTAAAAGTAATTAATGACAATACAGGTGGTTTTACAACGGTTTTAGATGGCTGTAAAGCATATTTGGAACATGGGATTAATCTTAGACTTATTGAAGATAAATTCCTATCGAAATAATAAATTAAAGAAAACACGAATGGCACGAATGCTTTCACGAATATCACTAATCTCATGGTGTTGTTTGTGAAATTATTTGAGTCATTTGTGTTTAATAACAATTGAAACTAAATTTAAAATGAAAATACAATTCTTAGGGCAAAATTGTTTCCTGTTCACTTACAAGGACAAAACAATTTTGAGCGACCCTTTTTACAACTACAAAAAAGCAGAATCAGGGTTTGATATTGCTGCTCAAAAAATCGATTACATCCTGCTGACTCATGCACATGGTGATCATATTGCTGATGTAGCGGAAGTTTTACAGCATTACCCTGAAGCTACCGTCATTGGAGTTCCTGAAGTATGCGGTTACTTCCAACAGGCAAAAAACAAAGACGATGTGAACCTCGGAGGATCAGCAAAAATCGACGATCTTAAAATTTCCATGGTTCCGGCTCATCATACAAGTTCTTTCCCGGATGGGAGCTATGGAGGCGTTCCTGTAGGGTATATCTTCAGACTTCCTGAAGGTAAGAACATCTATTTGGCCGGGGATACAGGAGTAATGGCTGATATGGAGCTATTCCCAAGATTATACGGAAAGATTGATCTTTCTATCCTTCCCATCGGAAGTCACTACACAATGTGTCCTAGAAAAGCTTCTTTTGCAGCAGCAGAACTATTGAAAACTCCAAAAGTAATCGGATGTCACTTTGATACTTTTCCTGCCATTGAGATCAATCATGAAAGTGCATTAAAACATTTTGCAGATAAAAATGTAGAACTTGTTTTACCGAAATTAGGAGAGACGTTCGAATTTTAATCAATAACGGGAGTCGGTAATCTGAAAATTAGAAAAAATGAAAATGATGCGTAAGGTATTAAAAACAAAAAAAGATAATTATCAAATTACCTCTCTTCTCACTTTAAACCAAAAAAAAATGGCAAGCTACCTAAATCACACCGCTACGACCGATTACCTTTGCTGCGTTCCCACCCTGGAGGATTCTCAGGAGCTGGTTGTTTAGGACTTGCCGTTGCAAAGGTAGGAATATTTTATAAACTTCAAAACTTTATTAAAGAAAATTAGTTGAAAAAATGCAGTGGTAAAGCTAAACGCCTGACATTTAGAGGGAAAATTTTTCAACTTTTTTCTAAAAATTTAAATATGACGAAAAGTCCATCAACACTAGGAATTATACTTTTTATCGCTACAATGATCGTTTTCTTTGTAGTTTACATTTTTTTCTCAGGAATCAATTATTTTGATATCTCTTTGAAAGCCAATGCTTTTGTTTTGCCTCTTCTCTATGCGGGGGCTGCTTTCTGGTCTGTAAAATCCTATTGGAACAACCATAGAGTAGTAAAATTCAAAGACGCTTTCAAAAGAGCATTCGTTCCGATGTTTGTCGGAGGAATTCTTTCCATCTTCAGTATTTATGCCTTTTTAAACTTTGTAGATCCGGCGGCCAAAAAGCTGTTGAACTACCAATATGTTCAGAGACAAAAATCAGAATTGGATACAGAATATACCTCTGCAAGAAAAATTCTGAAGCATCAGAAAGATATTGATGAGCTGGATCAGAAGTACAAAGAAAGGCTACAAAGCTTCACTCCGGAAGCTGTTAAAGGAAAAGATATGCTTACTGCAAGTCATTTTTCAGGATACTTTGCAGCAATTCTTATATTTTACGTAGTTTTGTCGGTGTTTTTCGGAGCATTTTTCAGAACAAGAACAATACATCAGCCCGAAGAAACAAATCAAGCCTAATTTTTATTAAAATTAAATGAATTTATCTATAGTTATTCCGTTACTGAACGAAGAAGACTCTCTGGAAGAGCTTTTTTCAAGAATTGATAAAGTATGCAAAACCAGTGATTTATCTTATGAAATCTGGTTTGTAGACGATGGAAGTACGGATTTGTCGTGGAGTATTATTGAGAATATGAAAGTTCAGTATCCTCAGATCCACGCTATTAAATTTTCCAGAAATTATGGAAAATCACAGGCGCTTCATGCAGCCTTTGAAAGAACAAACGGAGATGTGGTAATTACTATGGATGCCGATCTTCAGGATTTCCCTGAAGAAATTCCGGAACTGTACAATATGGTAGTCCATGATAACTACGATATTGTTTCCGGTTGGAAAAAGAAGCGTTTTGATAATGTAATGACGAAAAATATTCCGTCAAAACTATTCAATGCAGCAGCAAGAAAAGTTTCTGGAGTTTATCTTCATGACTTCAACTGTGGTTTGAAAGCGTACAAAAAGCAGGTTGTAAAATCTGTTGACGTTTACGGAGATATGCACCGTTATATTCCGGTACTGGCTGCCAATGCAGGTTTCAGAAGAATCACGGAAAAAGAAGTACAGCATCAGGCGAGACCTTACGGAACTTCAAAATTCGGTACAGAAAGATTTGTAAGAGGTTTTCTGGATTTGATAACGCTTTGGTTTGTAAGCCGTTTTGGAGGAAGACCAATGCATTTCTTCGGAGCAGTAGGAACGTTAATGTTTATTGTTGGTTTTCTTTCTGCACTTTGGCTGGGAATTTCTAAACTGATCGATGTTGCAAGAGGAATCTACGGGCATTTAATTACCAATAATCCATGGTTCTTTATTGCTTTAACAATGATGATCTTGGGAAGCCTTCTTTTTGTAGCAGGATTCTTAGGAGAAATGATTATCAGAACCAATCGTGAGCACAAGAACTATAATATCGACGAAGTGATATAATTTTTAAACACTAATGGCACGAATGCTTCACAAATGACGCTATTGGTATTTGTGATATTAGTGTAAAAAATTAGTGTAATTTGTGGTTTTTAATAATACATCACAATTCATTATAACAGCTTCATCTTCAAATAAAAGCACTCTGTCAGCAGGGTGCTTTTTTGTAATTTTATAAAAACTTTTAATCCGGATGTTTAAACTCAAACCTATTCTTTTTTATTTTCTTTTACTTTTTGCTGCCTCATGTTCATCAAATAAACTTTCTGGTTCCTGGGAATTTATTGATATTTATGATGGGGAAATCCATCAGGCAGATACATTGAAAACCAATACAACCAATTCCAGATACGGAACAGGAATTCTCACTTTTTATAAGGATAAAACTTTCAGTTCGATGGGGAATAGCGGGACTTATCAGGTAGAAAATGATCTGTTGAAAATGAAGTATAATGATGATAAAGAGGAAACCCCAATGAAAATTTCAGGTATAAGTAAAGATCATCTGCTTTTGTTTTCACTTGCTGGCAGCCCTAAAACCTGGTTTTATAAAAAATAAAAGGAAAGGAGAAATAGTCTTTCCCGAAAAGCAAAAAATTGAAAATTATCAGGTATTTTATTGTCAAAAGACAAAGATTTTTAGAAATTTTAATCCTATTTTTGTTCAAAAGTAATATTGAAAGTCCAGTAAGAGCTATGAAAAAAGCTTTCAAAGATTTTCAGTAAATATCTTTACGGTTATAATATAGAATATTTAAAATTAAATATGAAAAAAGTTGTATACACATTGATGCTGATGGCAGTAGTTTCCTGTGGAAAAGTTTCTCCGAAAGGAAATATTGAAAAGAAGGATGTGGATGTTTCAGAGTTCGTCAACCTTGATCTGGAAGGGAAATTCCGTGTATTTTATGCCAAAGGTCCAAAGAATTTTGTAGAGATTGAAACCTATCCGAATGTGGCGAGCAATCTGGATGTGGATGTAAAAGACAAAACACTTTTCATTAAAGAAAAAAGAGGTACAAAAGGTGTAGATTTTTATAATGTAACTATTTATTCAAAATATAACCTGGAAAAAGTAGCTATTTCCGACTCTGTGGAAGTGAATATCTCAAGTGAAATAAAGACCGACAATTTCAGACTTAATATGAAAAATAATGCAAGTTTCATGGGATCTGTCAACACGAGAAGAGCAGAAGTGGAAATGCATAACAGAAGCCGCGCTAATTTCCTGGGATTGTCCAAAGAAGCTGTTATAAAGATTTCAGATACAGCAAGTTTAATTGCTCCGTATTGGAAAATCACCAATCTGAATATTGATTCTAAAAACGGAAATTATGCAGAAGTAAATGTGAAAGATTCTTTGAAAGGAAATATTCAGAATACAGCAAAATTTGTTTATTATAATGATCCGATCAGAGCCTTCAAAATCGATAAGACGACGAAAGTTGAAAACAAAAAACTGGATTAAAAACAGTATTATTTAAACTAGAAACTAGGAATTTTACAAACTATAAAAGAACAACATATAAATATGAATACACTAGAAAAAGCGAAACTTTGGTTAAGTGATACCTTCGATAAAGAAACAAGAGATGCTGTACAGACGTTGATCGACAGCAATTCTCCGGATCTGGAAGACTCTTTCTACAGAGAACTGGAATTCGGGACAGGAGGAATGCGTGGAATAATGGGAGTAGGAACCAACCGCTTGAATAAATATACATTAGGACAGGCTACCCAAGGATTGGCAAACTACATGTTACAGCAGTTCAAAGGTGAAGAGATTAAAGTGGCTATCGCTTATGATGTTCGTAATAACTCAAAAGAATTCGGAAAGCTGGTAGCTGATGTTTTGACTGCAAATGGAATTAAAGTATTGCTTTTCAAAGATCACAGACCTACTCCGGAATTGTCTTTCACCGTTCGTGATAAAAAATGTAACGGAGGAATTGTACTGACAGCTTCTCATAATCCACCGGAATATAACGGTTATAAAGTATACTGGAATGACGGAGCGCAGATTGTTCCGCCTAATGATGAAGCCATTATTAAGGAAGTATATTCTGTAAAATTTGAAGAAATTAAATTCAACGGAAATGATGATCTTATCGAATGGATCGGAGAGGAGCAGGATGATGTCTATATCGATGCATGTATTGAAAACTCTACCTATCAGAATGTTGGAAAAGAAAATTTAAATATTGTTTTCACATCTATTCACGGAACAACCTATACAACGATTCCAAAAGCTCTTGAAAAAGCAGGATTCAAGAAAGTTGATCTTGTGAGAGAACAAATGATCCCGAGCGGAAATTTCCCAACAGTAGACTCTCCCAATCCGGAAGAGCCTGCAGCATTGGAAATGGCAATGGATCTTGCAAGAATTACCAATGCAGATATCGTGATCGGAACAGATCCGGATGGGGACAGATTAGGAATTGCGGTAAGAAATCTTGATGGTGAAATGCAGCTGTTGAACGGAAACCAGACCAATACGATCCTTACTTATTATATCCTGAATGAATGGAGAAAGCAAGAAAGAATAACAGGAAAAGAATTTATTGGTTCTACGATCGTAACTTCAGATATCTTCTTTGATATTGCACAAAAATTCGGAGTAGAATGTAAAGTAGGTCTTACCGGATTCAAATGGATCGGAAAAATGATCCGTGAAGCAGAAGGAACACAGAAATTTGTATGTGGTGGTGAGGAAAGTTTCGGATTTATGACCGGAGATTTCGTTCGTGATAAAGACTCTTGTGGAAGTATTCTTTTAGCCTGTGAAATTGCAGCATGGTGCAAAGCGAACGGAAGAACAATGTATCAGTACATGATCGAGATTTATGAAGACCTTGGAATGTATTACGAAGGATTAATCAACATTGTAAGAAAAGGAAAAGAAGGCGCTGAAGAGATTGAAAATATGATGAAAAACTTCCGTGAAAACCCTCCAAAAGAGCTGGCGGGATCATTAGTGGAAGAAGTAAAGGATTTCAAAGAACAGACAAGCCTTACCATTTCTACCAACGAGAAAAAAGTAATGAATGATATTCCAAAGTCTAACGTATTGATCTATTACACCCAGGATGGAACAAAAGTATGCGTAAGACCTTCAGGAACAGAACCTAAAATTAAGTTTTATGTTTCTGTAAAAGATTCTGTTACTTCAGAAGCGGATTTCAGAGATAAATTAAAATCATTGGAAGCTAAAATCGGAGCTGTTAAAACAGATTTGAAACTGGATTAATTTCCCCGAAAACAGCAGATGATCAAAAAAATAATAGCAGTTTGCCTGCTTTCTGCAGCTGTAGTTTCCTGTAAAAAGGAAACTGCAGTTTCAGAGACCAAACTTGAAAATGATTCGATTGCTACTACAGAAACCAAAGAAGATCAGTACAAACCGATAGATACAGCATGTTCTCCAGCTCATAAAACGGAGGATTATATCACATCACTTCAATGGTACCGTACAAAAATCGAAAAAGAAATGGCTGGAAACAGTCCGGAGCAGAATGACAATGTATACGAAGATTATTTAAAAATAAGAGGAAAGTATACAGAATGTCTGATGACCCTGCATACTGATATTTTAGATAAATATGTGAATTATTATAACTATGATAAGGATCAGTACAACTTACCGGACAATGTTAAAAAATTAGTTTCAGAACTGAAAAAAGAAGGCCTTGAGTTCAGGGAAGTAGGAGAAGGAATGACTGAAATCTGGACCGTTCCGGGATATTATTCTTCCATGTTTAAGAATAAAGTAACTCCTGATTATGAAGTCTATATTTCACAGACTGATAAAGAAAGTGAATCCAATTATGCAGCTGATGCTGGATTAATAATTACCTGGGAACAGCTGGGAGACAGGCTTATGTTCTGGGAAAACTTTATGAACAAATACCCTAAGAGCAATCTTATAAAGGCTGTAAAACAGGATTATAAAATATATTTGTCTGATTATCTTTTGGGAATGGACAACACACCAACCTTTGAAAGAGACATGGACAAAGGAACCGGAAAACTAAACGATGAAAACAGAGCGGAATTCAACAGGATAATTAAAAAATATCCGAATTCCAATACGGCAAAAAAAGTAAAAGAAGCAATAACCCTTTTTGATGCACAAATGCCAGTAGATGAAATATATGAGAAGATCAATGGAGAAAGATAATATAAATTTAAAATAAGAAAAAGTGAAAGTTTCAAAATTAGCAGCGAACCTGATCGGTTCTGAAATTGTAAAAATTGGTAACGAAGTAAATGATCTAAAAGCAAAGGGAGCAGAAATTGCCAATCTTACTATTGGTGATCTGAATTCTAATATCTATCCTATTCCGGCATTGCTGAAGGAAGAGATTCAGAAAGCATATCAGAATAATCTGACGAATTATCCGCCTGCCAACGGACTTTTATCTTTAAGAAAAGAAGTTTCCAAAGACCTTAAAAAAAGATGGAATCTGGACTATTCTCCAGAGGATATTTTGATCACTGCCGGATCAAGACCTTTGATCTATGCCGTATACAAAACAATTGTAGACGAAGGTGATAAAGTAGTGTATCCTACACCATCATGGAACAACAATCACTATGCTTATCTTACTTCTGCCAATGCTGTAGAAGTAAAAACAAAACCTGAAACCAACTTCCTTCCAACAGCAGATGATTTAAGACCTCATTTGGATGGAGCTGTATTATTGGCATTGTGTTCTCCATTGAACCCTACAGGAACAATGTTTACAAAAGAACAGCTTTCAGAAATCTGTGAATTGGTGATCGCTGAAAACAAAAAAAGGGGAGCAGACGAAAAACCGTTATACTTAATGTATGACCAGATTTATTCTTGTCTTACTTTTGGAGCTGAGCATGTAGATCCGGTTTCTCTTTTCCCTGAAATGAAAGATTATACAATCTATATCGACGGTATTTCAAAATGCCTTGCAGCAACAGGAGTACGTGTAGGATGGGGATTCGGGCCTTCGCATATCCTTGATAAAATGAAAGCGCTTCTTACCCACGTTGGAGCATGGGCACCGAAACCAGAGCAGGAAGCCACTGCTAAATTCTATGAAAATTCTGAAAATGTAGATACTTTTGTTGAGGATTTTAAAGGTAAGCTTGAAGAGAGTTTAAAAGTTCTTCACAACGGAGTTCAGGATTTAAAAGGAAAAGGACTTTCAGTAGACAGTATTGAGCCAATGGGAGCTCTTTATCTTACCATTAAGTTAAACTATATCGGAAAAACAAAGCCGGACGGAGCTGTGATTGAAAACTCTTCAGACCTTGTATTTTATCTGATCAATGAAGCAGGAGTGGCTTTAGTACCATTCTCAGCCTTCGGAGAAGATAAATCTGAACCTTGGTTCCGTGCTTCTGTAGGAGGATTGGCTACCGATGAGATTAAAGTAATGCTTCCAAAACTGGAAAGTGCTTTGAATAATTTAAAGTAGTCTTTCCATAAAAAAATATATGCTTCGACTCTGTCCGGCATGGCATCGTTAAATCCCAAAATGAGTATTAATTGTGTCATGCTGAGCGGAGTCGAAGCGTTTCAAATACAATATAAACATCAAACATTTGAATTAGATGTACGTTTATCTGTAAAAGATTAAATAAACATTAAAAGTTAACAACCACTTTGTACAACACTCATCTAGGAATTATCTTTGAGACTTTTACACACCTAAATATAATAAAGTCGAAAATTACACGATGAAAAAACTGAGATTTCTACTCTTACCAGTTTCAATATTGGTATGCTCACAAGAAGTTGATACATTGAAAATAAAAGAACTACCTAAGGAATCTGAGCTGCCAAAAGTACAGACTTACACTTTGAAAGACGGTTCTGTCAGAACTTACCCAAAGCCCAAATTCTTGGATTTTGTAACGAAATTACCCAGAAACTTTATCAATACAAATAAAGATTTTGTTGCCAAAGATAATGCTTATTATCTTGGAGGTGCCGTTGCAGCTACTCTGATTCTCCTGCCGGTGGACCAGAAACTGATTGACAATTCAAGAGAGTTGGGAGAAAGATGGGGAATGGATAAAGATAATAACTACAATAAAATAGGTGGTGTTTTTAAAATCCCTAAAGATATTGGCTCTACTTTATATCTTATTGGAAATGGTTCCACGCTGGTTTTACTGGGAATTGGTTTCGGAACATATGGTTTAATTAAAAATGATTACAGGGCGCAGGCTACAGCGAGTGGTTTGGTGGAAAGTTTAATTCTTTCCGGAGTTTTCACCCAAACTATTAAAAGAATTACCGGAAGAGAAAGCCCTTTTATTGCAGAGATAAACGGTAATAAAGGAGGTGCATGGAATCCTTTTCCAAGCTTTTCAGAATTTGGAAAGAATACCTCAAATTATGATGCAATGCCGTCCGGACACTTAACAACCTTTATGGCCGGAATCACTGTGATAGCAGACAATTATCCGGATGCAAAATGGATAAAACCGGTAGGGTACACCTTAGTAGGAGCCTTATGTTTTCAGATGATGCAAAGTAAAGTTCACTGGGCTTCAGATTACCCGCTGGCTTTATTAATGGGATATTTTATTGGAAAAACCATTTCAAAAAGCAGATATACTTCTTCAGAAGGAACCATCGGAAAAACAAAATATAATCTCAACTTTACGGCATCCCGCCAATGGGAATATAATATGATAGGCGTAAAACTTTCTTTTTAAACTGTCGAAATCTCTGTTTTGTAGAGTAAATAAGATACTTTTCACTACATTTGATCTCAATATAAAAGGAACATTCCAACGATTGTAAATACTGGAATGAAACCTGTTGAATTAAAGAGAATTACTTAATATTTTTATTGAATGAAAATAATCGCTGTCATCCCTGCACGTTACGAAGCAAGCCGTTTTCCCGGGAAACTAATGCAGATTTTAGGAGAAAAAACCGTTATTACGACCACGTATCAGAATGTAGTAGAAACCGGACTGTTTGACGAAGTATTTGTAGCAACAGACTCTGAAATTATTTTTGATGAAATTGTACAAAATGGCGGAAAAGCCGTTATGACAGGACAGCATGAGACCGGAAGCGACCGCATTGCAGAAGCCGTACAGAATATAGACTGCGATATTGTGATCAATGTTCAGGGAGACGAACCTTTTCTTAAGCTGGAACCTTTACAGCAGCTGATTGAAGTCTTTAAACACGATGATCAGCAGGAGATTTCCCTGGCATCTCTGAAAATACAGCTGCATGAAAAAGAGGAAGTTGAAAACCCGAATAATGTAAAAGTTATTACAGATAATAATAATTTTGCGCTGTATTTCAGCCGTTCTGTAATTCCTTTTCACAGGGAAGTTTCTTATGATATAAGTTATTTTAAACATATTGGGGTCTATGCTTTCAGGAAAGCAGCGCTGTTGCAGTTTTCAAAACTGGAAATGAAACCATTGGAAATATCCGAAAAAATTGAATGTATCCGTTACCTGGAATATGGAATGAAAATCAAAATGATAGAAACCAATTTCATAGGAGTAGGTATTGATACACCGGAAGACCTGGAAAAAGCCAGAAAGCTGATTTAAAAAATGTTGAGGCAAAAAAGCAGATTCACAGATTTGCTCTTTCGCCTTTTTTTGCAATTTTACATAAATCCCCCTATATTTGAATTTATAAATAAAATTAATGAAGAAGTTACTATTAGTATTTGGACTGATATTTTCGCATGTGATATTGGCACAGACCGCAAAGGAAATTATAGACAAAAACATTGAATTATCCGGAGGGTTAACCAATTGGAAACTTTTAAATTCTGTATTGCTTCAGGGAAAAGTGGTATTGGGAATCAAAGATGAATATCCGATAAAAATTTATCAGCAGCGTCCGAATCTTACTAAAACATTAATTACTACCGGTGGAAAAGAAACGGCAATTGAAGGTTTTGATGGAACAAAAGGATATGCAATGAACTATGCTGCCAATAAACTTCAGGAATATCCTGAATATGTACCGGAAAGTTTTGATAATGACTTCATTGATTGGGAAAATAAAGGTTTTGATGCCAAATACCTTGGAAAAGAAAAAGTAGGAGAGATCTACTGCCATAAAGTAGAACTTACCAAAAATGTCAATAAGAACATGTATTATTTTGATACAAAAACTTATATGTTGATAAAAGAAGTGAAAAAAGACGAAACGCTTGTTTATTCTGATTTTAAAAAAATAGGAAACCTTACAATGCCTTTCAGAATTGAGTCTTCCAGTACCAAAAAAGACGGAGATTATGTGATGTTACTAAATAAAATAGAAATCAACAAAGTTTTTCCGGCAAACATTTTTAAATTTTAATTTAACTGCAGCCCGCCTGCATAAAATGATAAAAAATGAAAAATATTTTTTTAATGATGCTTTCTTGTATCGCATTCCTGCAAAGCTGCACCAACCAAAAAAGTGAAATTTCTAAAGCCAAAACCACAGAACTTATGGGAAAAACAATATACGACTTCAAAGTAGAAAGTCTTGATGGGAAAGAAATCAATTTTGCAGATTTCAAAGGGAAAAAAATCCTGATTGTCAATACCGCTTCAGAATGTGGGTTTACCCCTCAGTATGCTGATCTTGAGAAAGTATATGAGGAATATAAAGATAAACTGGTAGTAGTAGGATTTCCTGCCAATAATTTTGGAGGACAGGAACCTGGGACCAATACTGAAATTGGCGCTTTCTGCCAGAAAAATTACGGGGTGACATTCCCTTTGGCAGCTAAAGTTTCTGTGAAAGGAGATGATACCGCTCCAATATTCAAGTATTTAACAGAACAGGAGCTAAACGGAGTAAAGAATACAACTATTCTTTGGAACTTCACAAAATTCCTGGTAGACGAAAACGGAAAACTGATCGATTCTTTTGTAAGTACTACAAAGCCTACTGACGAGGCTATTACAAAATATCTTAAATAAAGAGAAAAAAGTATATTTTTACAAGTGGGTGTTTACATCCACTTTTTTTATTTTACAACCATTAATGATTCCTTATGAAGAAAATAATTTTTACCCTTTGTATCCTGGCTTCCTTTATGTTGGGATTTGCTTTTAAAGCCGTTACAGAAAATAAATCTGATGAAACGAAAAGAGTAACCGGTATCGGTGGAATCTTTTTTAAATGTAAGGATCCTAAAAAGATGAGAGAATGGTACGAAAGCCATCTGGGACTTGCCACCAATGAATATGGATCTGTATTTGAGTGGTATCAGGGAGCGGATAATTCTAAAAAAGGATTCAGCCAATGGAGTCCTTTCAGTGAAAAAACAAAATATTTTCAGCCTTCTGAAAAAGATTTCATGATCAATTATCGGGTAGAAAACCTTGAAAAACTCATCGGGCAGCTAAAAAAAGAAAATGTAACCATTGTTGATAAGATGGAGACTTATGAATACGGAAAATTTATTCATATTATGGATATAGAAGGTAACAAAATAGAACTTTGGGAGCCTAATGATATCGAATATGAAAAGCTAGGACAAAAAATGGGAAGTAAAATCACAAAATAGCAGGTAATAGATGAGAGGCAGCAGGTTTTAGTTTTTAGGGAAATTAATAAGAAAATTTTCAACTTTAACATGTCCCCGAAACCCGAAACCCGCATCTTTTAACTATTCATTGGTTTTCTCCGCAAAACAGAAAATATTTCCAAGCTTTATGCTGGAGTATCCGTTACTTTTTATTTTTGAAGATTTGATCATTGCTTTTGCCAGAATATCGGTGGGCAGCGGCTTTTGGCTTTCTAATAATCCTAGTTTATTGGCAAACTTTATAATCCGGCTGCCTAAAACTTCTCCGGTTCGTTCAGAATTTGTTCGTTCCAGCATTCCCGGTTTGAAAATAGTGATCTTATTGAAATGCAGCTGCTTTACAGCTTCTTCCAGTTCACCTTTCATTTTGGAATAGAAAATCTTAGACTGTGGATTTGCTCCGTAAGCTGAGACCAGAATATAATCTTCTACTTCATTATCTTTCGCAGCTTTCGCAAATTCATATTGGTAGTCAAAGTCTACTTTTTTCTGGGCTTCTTTGCTTCCGGCATCCTTTAAAGTTGTTCCGAGACACGAAAACGCCACATCTCCTTTCACCATATCTTTCCATTCCTCTGGCTTTTCAAAATTCACCACATGAACTTTTAGCTTATCATTTTGAATATCAACAGGCTTTCTTACAAAGATATCCACTTCATCAAACTCTTTGTCGTTCAATAACTGATTGACAAGATCTTTTCCCGTGGCGCCTGTAGCACCTATTACCAAAGCTTTCATAATAATTGTGGTTTTGTGAGATTATTTCTTTCTTAAATTTACTAAATTTGAATTAAAGATTAAAGAATTATATCATTTAATCACTACTAATTGCTTATCACCCATTACTAATAATTGCATGGATGCCAACGAAATTTTAGATTACTGTCTTGCCAAAAAAGGAGTTACGGAAAGCTTTCCGTTTGATAACGAGACTCTTGTATTAAAAGTAGACACCAAAATGTTTTTACTGATGGGCCTTGAAAGACAGCCGTTATCGATAAATGTAAAAACAGATCCCGAATGGAGCGCAGAACTCCGTGAACAGTATCCTCAAATTACAGGCGCTTATCACATGAACAAAACCCATTGGAACTCTGTAACAGCAGATGGTTTGAAAAGAGATCTGATCTTTAAACTCATTGACCATTCCTATGATTTGGTTTTTAAATCCCTGACAAAGAAGGCTCAGAATGCAGTAAATTCTTTATAAGATAGTAAGAATAAATTGAGGTATAAAATTTGTTATCTATGACCAGTGAAATATATTTTACCTAGTAACAAAATAAAGAACAAATGAGAAACCACCTTTTATTATTCGTAGCAGCAGGTACATTGATGCTGTCAAGCTGCACCAAGCCAGTAAAGAAAAGTACTGCTGAAAACCCTGCCTCAGCTGTCTCAGCTACTGAAACACTTCCCGAAAATATTAAAATAGAATTTTCAGGAACAGATAATCTTACCATAAAGAATGCATTGCTAAAGGTAAGCTTATATGGAATGGACGAAAAACTGGCTGATGCTCCCGCTACTTTAATTACAGAAAAAGAATACGAGCAGAAATCGATACCTTTCACCATCAATTTGCCAATACCTAAAGATGCTGAAAGCAAGATCAATCCAAAACCTGCAGGACCTGCAAAATATTATGTAACAATAAGCTGGGATTCTGATGGCAACGGAAAAGCTGATGAAAAAGGAGATATATTTATTGATTACGATAAGCAGTTTCCTACTGTGAAACTGAATAATGAAACCCAGAAAATTTATCTAAAAGTATTGAAATAAATAAAAAGGCTGTTCATCACTGAATAGCCTTTTTTGCAAATAAATCTTTATAACTTAATGCTCTCTTTTCAATCAGATGCCATGAAATATATCCAAGTAGAATTGAAAGTGGCAGTGAAAATATAAATAGCATAACTGTGTCAAGCTTAAAAAAATAGACTAGTGCCTGCTGTATCGGAAAAGAATAAATATAAATTCCGTACGATGTATCTCCAATTACTTCTCCTACTTTATTGAGATATCGGGTAGATCTCTCACCAAGAAGAATAACCAGTAAAGGCAGCGTAATATAACAGGTATATTTGAAAATATTTAAATATAAACTGATATTAAGAACAATAAAAGATGCTATAATAAGTATGTTTTGTGTCCTTTTACTGGCATTAAGGTAAGTCAGTACCATTCCTCCTGCAAAAAAGCACATCAGATTATAAAAATGATTACTTCCCAGTCCCAGTTTCACAAAAACTCCATATAGAAAATAAGGCTGGAAAATAGTTAAGATATAACTTGATATAAATAACAGGATAACAACGGCTTTTACAAAAGTTTTTTTACGGATAAAGAACAGCAAAGAGACCATCACATACATGCTGAATTCGTAGCATATGGTCCATAAACTCCCATTGATACTATGTTTGTAAGGATTGTTTTCAAAAACACCGTCAATACCTTTCTGACGGAAAAACAGGGTTAAATTTTGAGGAATGTAAGTGTAAACGGATTTGTTCTGTAAATAAGGAACGGAACTTTCATACACTGCAGGCGCCAGCAAAACGGTGAGAAAAAGCACTACGAATAACGCAGGAAACAGTCTTAACAGTCTTTTTCCAGTAATAATCAAGCAGACCTTTGCAGCGAAGCAGGCTTTTGAAAATTAAATATCTGGAGATAATAAAAAAACCATGAACTCCGAGATAAGAGAATTCCATCTGGCTGTTGGTAAGTTGTGATAAAGGATCGCCTTGAGTAGCTCCGGAAAGAGCATAGGAGTGGGTAATAATAACAAGACTTGCAAAAACAAGCCTTAGAAAATCAAAATTATTACTCCTTGAAATCATACGCCTGTGTTAATCTTTTATCTTCATCCAGCCTTTCAATCAGTTTTTCAAGACCTTCAAATTTAATTTCATCATGAAGAAAATCTCTGAAGCTTACTGTAATTTGTTCATCATAAATATCTCCGTCAAAATCAAGAATATAAACTTCCACAGTGAGCTTTTCTCCATTTACCGTAGGGTTGGTTCCCACACTCAGCATTCCTTTATATTGGTTGCCTTTTACAAATACTTCTACAATATAAGCTCCTTTTTTAGGTAAAAGCTTAATAGATTTCGTATCAATATTGGCTGTGGGATAGCCAATTGTTCTCCCGATTTTTTTCCCATGAACAACAGTTCCTGAAACAGAGTAGGAGTATCCCAGCATTTCGTTGGCCTCCTTGATATTTCCTGTTAAAAGTGCATTACGTACTTTTGTGGAACTGATATTGTTTTCGTGAATATTGATTGCTTCCATTTGTTCCACATCAAAATCCAGCTCTTTGGATAATTTCTGAAGAAGTTCAAAATTTCCGCTTTTATTTTTTCCGAAAGAATGATCGTATCCTATAATAAGGTATTTAACGTTAAGCTTATCAATTAAGATCTGACGTACAAATTCTTCGCCGGTTAAGTTTCTGAATTCTTCATCAAACTCCTTCAGGAATAGATTATCAACGCCATATTTCTCAACCAGCTGCTTTTTTTCTTCTAAGGTATTCAGAAGTTTTAAATCTTCATTAGGATTAAAAACAAACCTCGGATGCGGCCAGAAAGTAAGGATTGCAGTTTCCAGATTGTTCTCTGTACCTACTTTAGTCAGTTCATCAATAATACTCTTATGCCCGAGATGTACCCCGTCAAACATTCCTAAAGACAATGCTAAAGGCTTCTGAGAGGAATAATCTGTAAAATTCTTGAAAACTTTCAAAACGGAAAAATTTGACTGCAAATATAGAAATAATGTGCCAATGTATCAATATAACAATGGCGTAATACCTATAACCTTAATATTGCAGCACTGCTTCATTGTTTTATCCGTATAATACTAAAATAATCTATTCTCAAAAGCATGATAAAAATCTTTTTTTTACCAATTGCGGGTTTATGAAGAATCACTATATTTGCACCAAGAAAAAATTTAGCAATGGCAAACCAAATTAAAGGTAAAATTTCTCAAATTATTGGTCCGGTAATCGACGTTGTCTTCACAGATGTGGAAGCTGTTCCAGCAATCTATGACGCGTTAGAAATTACAAAAGAAAACGGTGAAAAAGTAGTTTTAGAGGTAGAACAACATATTGGCGAAGATACAGTAAGATGTATCGCAATGGACGCTACTGACGGTCTTAAAAGAGGGCAGGACGTAATTGGATACGGAAATCCTATTATGATGCCAATCGGAGAGGCTGTAAACGGAAGACTATTCAACGTTGTTGGTGATGCTATCGACGGACTTCAAGATATTTCTAAGGATGGTGGTCTACCAATTCACAGACCAGCTCCAAAATTTGATCAACTTTCAACTTCTGCAGAAGTTTTATTTACAGGTATTAAAGTAATCGACTTAGTTGAGCCTTACGCAAAAGGAGGTAAAATTGGTTTGTTCGGTGGTGCCGGTGTAGGTAAAACAGTATTGATCCAGGAGTTGATTAACAATATTGCAAAAGGACACGGAGGTCTTTCTGTATTCGCCGGAGTAGGTGAAAGAACGAGAGAAGGAAATGACCTTTTAAGAGAGATGTTGGAATCAGGTATTATCAAGTATGGTGATGATTTCATGCACTCTATGGAAAACGGAGGTTGGGATCTTTCTAAAGTAGACTTAGAAGCTATGAAAGATTCTAAAGCAGCATTCGTTTTCGGACAGATGAACGAGCCGCCAGGTGCAAGAGCTAGAGTAGCACTTTCTGGTCTTACATTGGCTGAGTACTACAGAGACGGTGGAGAAAGCGGACAAGGTAGAGACGTACTTTTCTTCGTAGACAACATCTTCCGTTTTACACAGGCTGGTTCTGAGGTATCTGCACTTCTTGGTCGTATGCCATCAGCGGTAGGTTACCAACCAACTCTTGCTTCTGAAATGGGTGCGATGCAGGAAAGAATTACTTCAACTAAAAACGGTTCAATTACTTCAGTACAGGCGGTATACGTACCTGCGGATGACTTAACTGACCCGGCTCCTGCAACTACGTTTGCTCACTTGGATGCAACTACGGTACTTGACAGAAAGATTGCTTCATTAGGTATTTACCCAGCGGTAGATCCACTAGCGTCTACTTCAAGAATCCTTGCTCCGGAAGTTATCGGTCAGGAACACTATGACTGTGCTCAAAGAGTAAAAGAAATTCTTCAGAGATACAAAGCTCTTCAGGATATCATTGCAATCCTTGGTATGGAAGAACTTTCTGAAGAAGATAAATCTGTTGTATACCGTGCAAGAAAAGTTCAGAGATTCTTATCTCAGCCTTTCCACGTAGCAGAACAGTTTACAGGTATCCCAGGATCATTAGTAGACATCAAAGATACAATCAAAGGATTTACTATGATTATGGATGGTGAATTAGATCACTTACCAGAAGCTGCTTTCAACTTGAAAGGAACTATCGAGGAAGCTATCGAAGCAGGACAAAAAATGTTAGCTGAAAACGCTTAAGAAAATTTTAAATGTTAAATTTTAGATTTTAGATTGAAAAAAATTCATTTAAAATTTAAAATCTATAATCTATAATTCATAAAAAATGAATATAAAAATTTTAACACCAGAATACGTAGTTTTTGAAGGAGAAGTAGATTCAGTATTGTTGCCTGGAAAAAATGGTGAATTTCACATCATGAAAAACCACGCGGGAATTGTTTCTTCTTTAGTCGGAGGTAATGTAAAGCTTTTTGCTAAATCTATTGATGAGGCTTTTGCTAAAAACTTTACCAAAGAAGCTGGAAAAGACTCTGTTTTTGCTTATGCTATCAAAAGCGGTGTTGTAGAATTTAATCATGATAAAGGAATTATCCTTTGTGAATAATTAAATGAAAAGCTAAATATATTTTCAAGAAAGTGTAACTTTGTGTTACACTTTTTTTATTTGTAAAAGTCTGATTGTATGAAGAGAGGCATAATCATATTCTTTACAGTTCTGGGTGTTTTCCTCCATGCTCAGAATATAAAAACCAAAAGAGGAATTATCAACCTGGATGGGATTCCGGTAGCGAAACTGACCAGCAAATCCAGCGAATATACGTTTATGGATCTGAAGGAGACCCCGATGTATACTATAAAATTCATTGATAAAAGTATCGTTGATTCTGTTCGCGACAGCTATATCAGCATCAATAGAGTCTATAACCGGGAGAAAACAATCGAGATTGATTATTCATCACCTTCAGCATTCTCTGGTGAAGAAAAGTCAGCGGTCTTTACTTCGGTTAAGGATCTTAAAATCATTGATAATAAAGGAATCAATGTGAAAAACCTTGACGAAATCTTTTCAAATGTTCCGAAAAGAAAGCTGGATACTAAGACCAAAGATGCTTATGCTATCAGAAAGAAGATTGATAAGATGAATATTGAGGTCAATAAAGTGGGAGAGATCCTGAGTAATGGCGTTCCGGTGGGATATTTTACTAATCTACCAATAAGTTTCGGTTCAGATGATACCATCATGGATAAAACCTCCATAGATATTGAGATTTACGATGCTAAAAGTAAACTTATCGGGAGGTATATTACTACCACAAAGCAATTAAAAACAGCAGGTGG
The DNA here is from genome assembly GCF_018362995.1 of Chryseobacterium indologenes. NCBI lineage: Bacteria > Pseudomonadati > Bacteroidota > Flavobacteriia > Flavobacteriales > Weeksellaceae > Chryseobacterium > Chryseobacterium indologenes. The sequence continues at coordinate 1,169,446 of NZ_CP074372.1, read as the reverse complement.
AAAATCTTTTACCATTTATAAGGAAATGTCTGGAAGAGCTTCTATTCTGAAGTTTCCAACTTATAAGGCACTTGCAGAGCGCATGGCTATCATGGATCCTAATTTTATTAAAATACAGGAAAAAGTATCTGTGGGTGACGTATCAAAAGAAACTCCTAATTAAAAAGAAATATATTTTTATATCAATAGGAACGGGCTTTAGCCCGTTTTTTATTATAGATAACTCATTTGGCTTTAGCCAAAACTTGTTGGAAACCTCTTAGTCTAACCACCCCGTCAAAAATTCTTTGAATTTTTGCCACCCCTCCGGAGGAGGGGAATATTTTGCCGTTTTATTCGATGATGGTGAGAATTTTCGATGTATGTTTTTGTGAGATATTATGATCCTTTCAAAAACAGGTTTTATACATTCAGAAAAGAAAATTCAAAGAAAATTCTCAATTTTAAAAATCCCTGAGAAAAAATTGAAAATTTTTATAAACTTAAAATCACCCCGTTTTCCTTCAATTGCTGCATCGGTTTTGAAAACCAGAATAGTTCAAAATCTTCAAAATTCTCTTCAAATTGATTCTTAAGTTGCTGAATAGTAGGTTTTTTTGCGTTTTCAATAGAATTCTCATCCAATACATTCATCAGCCATTCTGCCTTTTCCTGTTCCAGTTCCACCTTCACTATATTGGTTTTTAAGTGGAATGTAAGTAACGTATATGTACCAGAATATTTCTTTTTATTTTTTACGCGATTCTCAGCGATTACATTTTTGGTCAGAAAGATAACTTTGGAGTTGGTCTTCAACTGAAACTGGCCATTTTCTAGAAGACAGTCATGAATATAATCCGGATGAATTGTTGTTCTTGGAATTTTAAAATCAAACCACTCCTGAAGCGGCAGTTCAAAATTTACTCCATGCATATAATTGAACAGAGATTTTTTTAATCCGAAGCTGAACTTGTTGTGATCAATTCCGGTTTTATCCTGAAAGTCTATATCGTTATTGGCAAACAGAATTTCTTGTTTTACCGGAACAACGCCAAAATCTTCAGGCTTCATTCCAACAGGTGAATGAGCAGTCATGGCAAACTGATGCCAGAAACCACTTTGAAGAATTCCCATTTCAAACATCTGCCGAATCATTTCCAGAGAATCAACCGTTTCCTGAACAGTTTGGGTAGGGTAGCCATACATCAGATAAGCATGCACCATAATTCCGGCTTCTGTAAAATTTCTTGTTACATTGGCAACCTGTTCCACAGAAACTCCTTTGTCGATTAATTTTAACAATCGGTCACTGGCTACTTCAAGCCCTCCGGAAACAGCAACACATCCTGAAAGTTTCAGAAGATAGCATAAATCACGGGTAAAGCTTTTTTCAAAACGGATATTTGTCCACCAGGTAACGACAAGATTTCTTCTGAGGATTTCCAGAGCAACTTCTCTCATCAGGGCAGGTGGTGCAGCTTCATCCACAAAATGGAATCCGGTTTCACCCGTTGTTTTAATCAATTCTTCAATCCGGTCTACCAGTATTTTAGCAGAAATAGGTTCGTAAATCTTGATGTAATCTAATGAAATATCACAAAATGTGCATTTTCCCCAATAGCATCCATGAGCCATCGTGAGTTTGTTCCATCTTCCGTCGCTCCATAAACTATGCATGGGATTGGCGATTTCTATAACGGAAATGTATTGATCGAGTCTTAAGTCCGTATAATCAGGAGTGCCGATATCAGCCTGTTTGTAATCGTGTCTTTTAGAATTATTTTTATAAACAACTTCCTGATTTTCGAGGAGAAAAGTTCTTTTAAATTCACCTTCCTCATTGGAAATTTCTAAATTTTGGTGAAGAAGTTCAATAGGAAGTTCACCGTCATCTAAGGTAATAAAATCAAAGAATTCAAAAACTCTCTGGTCTTTAATTTCCCTTAACTCAGTATTGGGAAAACCACCGCCCATCGCAATTTTGATGTGAGGATGATTCTTTTTGATCCATTGCGCACATTTAAAAGCAGAGTACAGATTGCCGGGAAAAGGGATTGAAAAACAAACCAGTTTCGGCTGAACCATTTCTATTTTTTCACGAAGAATTTTTAATGTAAATTCATCAATAAATGTTAGATCACCAGATAATTTTGAATATAATTCATCAAAAGAATTGGCACTTTTCCCGAGACGTTCAGCGTATCTGCTGAAACCAAAATCGGAGTCGATATTTTCAACAATATAATCTGATATGTCTTCTAAGTATAAGGTTGCCAAATGTTTGGCTTTATCCTGAAGTCCCATATTTCCAAAAGCAAATTCCATATCATCCAGCTGGTTGAAGCGGGAAGCTTCGGGGAGAAAATTCATACTGCAGATCTGTCTTGCCAATGTGGGCGTTTTATCCTGTAAAAACAGAATAACCTGATCTATGGTTTTGATATATTCTTCTCTTAAGGCATAGATTCTCTGCGAATTTTCAGAGGTATCCTGAAGATCAATTTTTTTGCTGAAAACCTTCTGAATTCCGTCTTTTGAGAATAATTCCAAAATAACATCAATCCCCAAATCTATCTGATAACAGGAAATATTTTTGGTATTTAAAAATCCTTTAATATAAGCCGTTGCAGGATAAGGAGTATTAAGTTGGGTAAAAGGCGGAGTAATAAGAAGCAGGTCTTTCAACAGAAATTTTTTGCAAAGTTATTCTAAAGTTTTTTCAGAAAAAAATTTTTTCTCCTGATTATAAACAGTGAAGAAAAGTCTTTAGCACTTTGGTTTCTGAGAATCTGTTCCTATGGGGATTTAATCACTTTATTATTTCTGCAGCAATTTAAACCAGGATATGAATAGTAAAATGATGATATTAAGATAATTGATATCAAAATAAGTTAGTCGGTTTAACAAATAAGGTATCCGGAGGATTATGATCAATAAAGTTTAAAAAAGAATCTTCATCAAAGTATCCGTCCTCGTCCAGAATCTCGGGGTTCAGTAATCCAATTTCACTGGGTTTTTCCAGGCTGATATTCTCGATGAACTTTCCTGTTTTTCCTGTTATTTCATTATGAAAACTAATTAAATATCTGGAATATATATTTCCCTCGGCAACAGTATAATGTCCGTTTTCTGCAATAAGAGAAGTCATAATACTTCCACCGATATACGTTTCATTATCATTACCTGATGCTCCGAATAATACTTTGCTGGTAACATTTCCGGCACAGTAAAGTGAACCGTTGATGATGATATTTTCTGCCTGTATATTACCTGTTGTAATGAGGACGATAAAGTCTTCAACAAAAAGGGTTTTGGATAAATGGATATCATCTTCTATGAAAATGATTTTATAACCTTCATCTTCTTTGGTAACAAGTTCAAGAGAAATAGTGTTTTCGTTTTCTATAAGGACAATCCCGGGAGCGTCATCTTCATTATTAATGTGAAGTGAAGCGTCTTTTATTTTTTCTGCCGTTTCATCATCCAGCATTTCAAGAAACTCGGCAAGGCTTTCTTCATCTAAAGAGCTTTCATTGAAGAAATTGTTTTCCAGAGCTTCGTGAGCGATCGTATATAGATTTTCGGATTTTTCTTTGAGTCTTTTATATAGTTGATCTTTCGTGAGTTTTTGTAATTCTTTCATCGGCTTTTAAACTAAATGCGTTGATCTGTTATAGGAGGGAATGCCTATCAATAGACCATTGCAATATAGTCAGATAAATTTTTTTATGCCAGAGAGACAGCTTTATTTTTTAATATTTTTCAAATCAGATAAAAGAAACGAATGAGTTCTTTTTTAATCAGTAAAACTGATCTTATTTGTATCGTAAAATATTATTTAAAGAAGACCTAAAAAAGCTATCATTATACATGATTCAGATTTTTACGGTCTGTAATGACATTTAAAGTAACGCCCATCAAAATGAGGGTAATCCCGATCAGTAAGTTGCTGGTAAACTTTTCATGGAATATCAATACACTAATCAGTACAGCAACTACCGGTTCCAGAGCACCTAGAATAGATACAGGAGTAGATCCGATATATTTGATTGCATACACAAGACAAAGGCTGGAGATCACTGTAGTAAGGAATGCAAAAATAAGAAAGTTAAAAAAGATTTCTGCTGAAGGAATAGCGAACGACTCATGAGCCGCCACAGCTTTTGTCATAAAGAACGTGGATGTGAAAAGCATAGAGTAGAAAGTAAGCTTAAACCCGGAAACCTTCATATTCGATTTGTTCACAATAACCATATACAGCGCATAGAATAATGAACTGAGCATTACAATTCCCAATCCTGTAAAATTAATTTCCAATCCGTTACCTTTCAGGCACAACACAATGACTCCTGTGAAAGCAAGAAGCAAAGAAACAACGGATAACCTGGTAAGCTTCTCCTTGTAAAAGAAAAACATAATCAAGGCTACGATAACCGGATAAATAAATAAAACAGTAGAAGCAATTCCGGCAGTAAGAAAATCATACCCTAAAAACAAAAACTCTGAAGAAAGAGCATAGCAGACTCCAAGTATGGCCAGGATTAACGCTTCTTTTCTATTGATTTTAAAACTTTCTTTGGAATACAGCAAATATCCTCCAACCATTAAAGCTGAAAAGAAAAATCTATAGAACAGGGTAATGTCCAATGAAAAATGTGCCTGCTTGATAGGCAGAATAAAAATCGGGATCAGTCCATAGGAAACAGCTGACAGAATCCCCAATGCGTAACCTTTAAGTTTCATGTATTGTTATCGGTATTTAAATAAAAAACCACTGAATCAATCAGTGGTTTTTTTTATTTTCAAATTAAATCGGTTTAAAACTTAATCCTTGTTCCTGCAGTAATTTTTGTTCCTGCTCTTTATAGTAACCACTTACTAGTTTATCATGAATTGCTTCAAATGCAGCCAGAGTTTCATTAATCTCTGCGTCTGTATGGGAAGCGGTAGGAATTAATCTTAAAAGAATCATTCCCTTTGGAATTACCGGATATACTACCACAGATGTGAAGATACCGTATTTCTCTCTTAAGTCTTTTACCAATAGAGTAGCTTCTACCGGAGTTCCCTGCATCATGACCGGAGTTACACAAGTGTTGGTATCTCCAATGTTGAATCCTCTTTCTTTAAGTCCGTTCTGTAGTTTGTAAACATTCTCCCAAAGTTTAGCTTTGATCTCAGGTTTTGATCTCAACAACTCCAATCTTTTTAATCCTCCGATTACCATTGGCATCGTAAGAGATTTTGCAAAGATTTGTGATCTAAGGTTGAATTTCAGGTATCTGATGATTTCTTTGTCACCCGCAAGGAATGCTCCGAAACCAGCCATTGATTTAGCAAACGTAGAGAAGTATACATCAATCTGATCATTACAGTCCTGTTCTTCACCTACACCGGCACCTGTTTTACCAAGTGTCCCGAAACCATGGGCATCATCTACCAATAATCTGAACTGGTATTTAGATTTAAGATCGCAGATTTCTTTGATTTTTCCCTGTTGTCCTCTCATCCCGAAAACTCCTTCTGTAATCACAAGAATACCACCTCCTGTTTCTTCAGCTACTTTAGTTGCTCTCTGAAGGTTTTTCTCCAGGCTTGCCATATCATTATGCTTGTAGGTAAATCTCTTCCCGGAATGAAGTCTTACTCCATCCACGATGCAGGCATGAGAATCCATATCATAAACAATTACATCATTTCTGCTTACCAAAGCATCAATGGTAGAAACCATTCCCTGGTAACCGAAGTTCAATAAGTATGCTGATTCTTTTTTTACAAAGTCTGCCAATTCTCTTTCCAGCTGAAGGTGCTGATCTGTTTCTCCAGACATCGCTCTTGCTCCCATTGGATAGAACATTCCATATTCTGCAGCCGCTTTTGCATCCGCTTCTATTACTTCAGGATGATTACACAACCCTAAATAGTCATTGGCACTCCAGAAAATTACTTCTCTCCCCTGAAACTGCATTCTAGGGCCGATGGGTCCCTCTAATCTCGGGAAAATAAAATAGCCTTCACCATAATCTGCAAATTGTCCAAGTGGTCCTGGATTTTCTTTTATTCTTTCAAAAATATCCAACATTGTATCGTAATTTTTAAGTAATAAAGCCTTTTTTGTCTGAATACGCAAAAGGCTTTATTTATTTGTATCGTGATTTTATTCGTTCTTATTTGATAAACTCCGTTTTGAAAACTTCGTCATAATTGTGAACACAGTTGTTGACAAATCCCTGTTCGGCCATCCATTGATCACTGTAAACTTTAGTGATGTATCTTGAACCGTGGTCAGGATATATTAAAACAACCAAGTCATTTTCTGTAAGCTCATGAGACTGTGCATACTGCATCAATCCCTGTGTTACAGCTCCGGTAGTATAACCTCCCATGATGGCTTCTTTCAAAGCAATTTCGCGGGTTCTGTACGCGGACATTTCATCATTTACCCTTACAAACTCATCCACCTTGTCGAAAAGCAGGGCAGCAGGGATCAGGTTTTTACCCATTCCTTCAATCTGATAAGGATGTACATCTTCTTTGTGAATTTCTCCTGTCTCGTGATAGCTTTTTAGTATAGAGCCATCCGCATCTACTCCGATAATCTTGATATTCGGGTTTTTCTCTTTCAAAAACTTTGCGGAACCTGATAGCGTACCTCCGGTTCCGGTGCAGGCAAGAAGGTGAGTGATCTTACCTTCCGTCTGTTCCCAGATCTCGGGACCTGTAGTCTGATAGTGCGCATCAATATTCAGCTCGTTAAAATATTGATTGATGTAAATAGAATTGGGAGTTTCCTGGGCGATTCTTTTAGCAACTTCATAGTATGATCTCGGATCATCTGCCGGCACATTGGCTGGGCATATGTACACCGTAGCACCCAATGCTTTCAGATAAGCAATTTTCTCAGGTTTTGTTTTATCACTTACTGCAAGAATACATTTATATCCCTTAATGATACATACCATCGCAATAGAAAACCCGGTATTACCGGATGTAGTTTCTACAACTACAGAATCTTCTTTTAAAAGGCCTTTTCTCTCTGCGTTCTCTATAATATGAAGTGCGATTCGGTCTTTGGTAGAATGTCCAGGATTATATGATTCTAACTTGGCGTAAACGGTTGCTGGAATATCTTTTGTAACAGTATTTAGCTTCACCATCGGAGTGTGTCCTATCAGGCCAAGAATATTATCGTAAACATTACTCATTATTTGTTATTTTCAATAAAAATCTGACTGCAAAAATACAAAAAAATAAATAATTACTAAACTTTTGTTTGATTTCTAGGGCATAGTTTTGTAAAAAGTTATTTTCGTATTTACAGTTTTGACACGTCTATAATCGCAAATACTACGCCAAAATTTTTAAATTTTGTTAAAACCCGCATAAAATAAGATAAAAGCCTTATTTTCGCATAATTGATTTAATACTATGAAAAATTGGACTTTTAGGCAATGGAACACCGTTTTAGGATGGGTGATTTTCGTCATTGCGTTTTTCACGTACTTGTCCACCATAGAACCCAATTTCAGTTTTTGGGATTGTGGCGAGTACATTTCTTCTGCAGTAAAACTTGAAGTAACGCACGCTCCCGGAGCAGCTTTATTCCAGATAGTGGGTGCCGTGGCAGCCATTTTTGCATTAGGGAAAGGCGAAAATTATTCCATCGTGATCAACGCGATGTCTGCATTGTTCAGTGCGCTGACTATTTTATTTTTGTTCTGGACGATCACACATTTTGTGAGAAGACTTCTGAACAAAGATTTTGAAGAAATTACAAAACATCAGGAAATCTCTATTTTATTTGCAGGAGCAGTAGGAGCACTTTGCTTTACCTTCTCAGATACATTCTGGTTCTCTGCAGTAGAAGGAGAGGTTTACTCTATGGCTTCTATGTTTATCGCGCTTTTGGTCTGGTTAATCACCAAATGGGAGAATGAGTACAAAGCGGGAGACAGTGAAAGATGGATTATTCTTATTTTCTTCGTTTTAGGACTTTCTGTAGGGGTGCATATGATGGGTATGCTGGCAATTCCTGCAGTATGTCTGGTATATTATGCAAGAAACTATAAGTTTACCTGGAAAAACTTTATCTGGGCCAACCTTATTACACTGGGGATTTTGATTATTGTTTTCAAAATTATCTTCCCTTTGATTATGACAATGTTCGGAAGACTTGAGATTTTCTTTGTGAATGGTCTTGGACTTCCTTTCCACTCCGGAACAATTGCCGCTTTTGTTTTAATGGTAGCGATCTGCTATTTCTTAATCAAATATGCAAGAAAAGCAAAGAAAAACATCTACCAGACTGCTGCATTATCTGTGGTTTTCATGATGATCGGATTCTCTTGCTGGATGGTTATTCCTATCAGAGCAAATGCTAATCCGCCAATGAACCTTAATGATCCTGATACTGCAATTGGTATGCTGGATTATTATAACAGAGAGCAGTATGGTGACTGGCCTACGATCTACGGACAGAACTATACAGCATTCCTTGATGCTAACGGAATTGAAAAGAATGAAGACGGAAGCTTTAAGACACAAAAAACCGGTGAGATCTATGAAAAAGATGAGAAAACCGGAACATACAGAAAGACAGGAGACCGTTTCAATTATGTTTTCAACAAATCTCAGGTAAGCTTAATGCCGAGAATGTTTAATGAGGATAAAGATGTAATGGCTAACTATATTTCAATGTATGGAGCTCCTGATTTTACATTCAATTATGGAAATGAAGACGTGGCAGATAACCCACAGGCTAAGCAGATTTTTGACGAGCTGAGAGCAAAATATGAAGACAAATCAATCACTGCTGCAGATTATCTGAAAGTAAAACCTTATAACCTTATCAATGTTCAGAAGCCTTCATTCCTTCAAAATATGGAGTATTTCATTTCTTTCCAGAACGGATACTACTTTGTAAGATACCTGATGTGGAACTACGTAGGAAGACAGAACGATCTTGAAGGAAACATGGAAAGCACAAAAGGAAACTGGATTTCCGGAATTCCTTTTATAGATAATGTAAACGTAGGAAACCAGGATAAGCTGCCTGCTAAATTCAAAAATGAAAGTACGGTAAAATTCTTCTTCCTTCCGTTGATTTTAGGTCTTATTGGATTCTTTTTCCAGTTAAACAGGGACTTCGGAAGATTCTATGCACTGTTATCATTATTTATATTAACAAGTGTAGGGATTATTTTCTATACAGGGGTAAAACCTTTTGAGCCAAGAGAAAGAGATTATGCAATGGTAGGTTCATTCTACGCATTTGCAATCTGGATTGGTATGGGAGCAGGAGCAATTCTATGGTTCCTGCAGTCTAAAATAAAATCAAACGGAGCTAACATTGCTCTAGGAGTGGTTTTATTAGGTGTGCCTTTCATGATGGGCTTTCAGAACTACAATGTTCATGACAGAAGCAACAGATATACCGCTTACGATTATGCATATTCAGTTTTAAAATCATTACCGAAAAACGATATCCTTTTCGTTTACGGAGATAATGATACGTATCCAGTTTGGGCCATTCAGGAAACAGAAAGATTCAGAGATGATGTGAAGGTAGTAAACTTTACCCTTGCTTCAACGCCCTGGAACCTTGATCAGATCAAGAGAAGAACTTACAACGCTATGGGAATCCCTAGCCAGTTGACTCATGAAGATTACAGAGATGGTGTAAATGACCAGATCTATATGATGAAGAAAGAAGATTGGGAAGGTGTTTTCTCTATGTTGAAAGAACAGGGAGCACCGGAAACAGAATTTCAGTCTTTCAGAAAGTATCTTACTCAGGATTCTTTAACATTGAAACAAGCAATTGAATTCATTAAATTCAAATCTCCTGAAAAAGACGAATTATTGAAAATGTACTTTGGGGAAGAGAAATTTGAAAAATACAATATCCTTCCGGTAAACAAATTCATTCTTCCTGTCAATAAAGAAAATGCTTTAAAAGCAGGAATCATCAACAAAGAAGATCTTCCGAATGTAGCCAATCAGATTATGATTACTTACAAAGGAAATACATTGTATAAGAACAACCTGATTTTGATGGATCTTTTAGCGAACTTCGACTGGAAACGTCCGATCAACTTCTCATCAGGAGGTATCTATGACAGTGAAAATATTTTCTATCTTAACGATTACCTTCAGTTTGACGGATTCAGTTACAGATTAATCCCTATCCAAACGCCTCCGACGGCTGATGGAGATATGGGAAGAGTAGATGCGAATTCTCTTTATAATGTGGTGAAAAACTTCAGATGGGGGAACTTCAAAAACTTAAATGCTCACTTTGATGAAACGGCTACTTCCAATATCATCAGTTACAGAATGTCAGCGAGCAGAGCTGCAGCAGCACTTGCATTGAGCGGACAAAAAGCTAAAGCTTTAGAAATTCTGGATCTTGCAGCCAAAGAAATTCCTGCTGAGAAATATAACGACCCTCGTTCATTAAGCTCAATTGTATCAGGATATATCATTGCAGGGCAGGAGCAGAAAGGTCTTCAGATTGCTGAAGTGCTTAAAAAAGGAATCTTTGAAGAATACGATTATTATTTAAGTCTTTCCAAAGCAGATCAAAGTTACCTGAGAAGACAAATGAGAACAAAACCTATGGAATATTCTCTTGTAGTAGCTGCTGTAACGGATGCTTACACTAAGATCGGACAGAAAGAAAAAGCATATGCTTATCTTGTAAAATCTATTGAGCCTATTGATAAGAAGTTCAATGTATTTGTAAAAGATCTTCAGGAAATGGGCAAAGAGAAGGCGATGAAAGAGTCTGAAAATGTACAGCAGATCACGCCATTCTATCAGTATTTATTTGATGTCATGGAACCTTACGATTCTACTTATTCAAAAGAAAAAGAAAATCAGATTACTACTGCGATTATCAAAGCAACTAAATAAAATACTTAAAACGGGACTTCGGTCCCGTTTTTTTATTATTGGGATTCCTGAATATTAAGGCTATATTTGTGAAAGTAAAAATACATAATGGCTGAAACACAAAATAGCAAATTCCCAATCTATGCCGTAATTGTTACGGTTCTTTTTAAACTACTTTTTTTATTGACGCACTACATCCAGGAAGATGCATTTATTACCTGGAGAGTAGCCCAGAATCTTTTGGATTACGGTGTAATTGGCTTCAACGGAGATACTAAAATCTCTGCATCTACCACTCATCTTTATGTGTTTGTATCATATATTTTCAATCTTGTTTTTGGAAAAGAAGACTTTATTGAACCTCTTTTGATTTTTAATTCCATACTGTTTACGATAGGAACTTTACTGCTTTCCCATTTGGTTCTTAAAAACCCGTGGAATAAAGCAATCTTTATATTTTTGATCGGTATTTTACCACCAGCCATTAAAATATCAATCCTCGGAATGGAATACGGAATCCTGTTTTTCCTCGAGATGGCATTGCTGTATTATGGCTTCCATAAAGGAAAAAAATGGGTATTGACACTTCTTCCGGTATTAATCATGTTTACAAGAATCGATACCGTGATATTCCTGGGAATTGTATTTCTTGTAGATATATTCTGGAACAGAAAAATCAGATGGAATTATATTTTTGGAGGCATTCTGGGTGTTTTATCAACGGTTGCTTTCAATTGGTTTTATTTTGGTGAGTTGGTTAATAATACCATTACAGCCAAAAAGCTTCTTTACAGTGAGAACTTTACGATCCAGCAGCATATTGGCTACTTTTTTAAGAGTTTTGGAAACTTTTGGGGAATGCTGAAACTTCCGGGAGATTTTAATCCGATTACAGTTGTGGTGTTGATCTTTGAACTGCTTTGCTTTATTTATCTGATCAGACAAAGAGAACAGAGAAATTATTTCTTATGGATGATCTTTATTTTCGGATGGGTAAAACAAATGATTTTTATTTCTCAAAAGAGCTTGTTCGACTGGTATTACTGGGTGCCGCAGCTTTTACTTTTTGTTCCGGTTCTTATTTTTGTATTAGAGCAGAAAGAGAAGAGAAACCTATGGCTGTCATTACTTGTTGTATTTTATATTTTCCCGATGCTTGTCTTCCAGACTGTTCACTGTATTGCAACAGGAAACGGAGAGTGGAACTACCGCAGAACAATCGGAACGTTTTTAAATCAATATGAAAAAGATAAAAATCAATGGATCTTACTGGAACCGGCGGGTTATGTACCTTACTTTTCAGGATTAAAAACAATTGATGAGGTTGGATTGGTTGATAAACAGATTCAGGAAGAGATTAAAAAGGATAAAGTAAACTATTGGATCAATACTGTAAAAACAAGAAAACCGAAATATCTTCTTTCTTACCAAAATTTATACGAAGGAAACAATGCGAATTCATTCTATTATCAAACCCATTATAGACTTTTGAAGGAATTCAGAGTGAAAGATCATCTGAAAAGTGATAATAAGATTTTAGAAAAAATTTACAACCTGAAACCTTCCGGAACAGACTATAATTTGTACATTAGGGTTGATTAAAAGATTGAAATATTTAAGCATTTAAAGATTAAAAAATAAGGAGTCCTTATAACTTTTTACTCTCAAACCCTCAAACCCTCAAACTCACAACCTAGTATCTAATCCCTAATCCCTGAAAAAATGAAATACTGTGCTTTTCTCCGCGGTGTCAACGTAAAAGGAACCAATATGAAAATGGCTGATGTCTGCCAGGTTTTTAAAGATGCCGGCATGAAAGAGGTGAGCTCAATATTGGCTTCTGGAAATATTGTGTTTTCTTCAGATAAAAGTGTAGAAGAGCTAAAGACCGTCCTTGAAAAAGCAATGTCAGAACATTTTTCTTATGAAGCTTTTCTGTTTGTAAAATCTCAGGCAGAGACAGAAGTTTTCTGGAAGAGTATTCCTTTTGAGAAGAATGAAAACTTCCATATTTATAGTTTTGTAGGAATTCCGGGCGTGGAAAAAGTTTTGATGGAGGAGTTTCAAAAAGCTGCCCAGGCAAAAGGAGAAAAGGCCGAGATTATCAATGATATATTTTACTGGCAGGTCCCGAAAGGGAATACATTGGATTCTACCTTTGGGAAGGTTTTGGGAAAGAAAAGTCTTAAAGATCAGTTGACCAGCAGGAATGCAAATACTTTTGAGAAAATTCTGAAGAAATTCTAAATAAATTATTGCGGATGCTTCGACAGGCTCAGCATGACATCACTAAAAAATGACGCTAATGTGATGTGGCCTTGCCGTGTTTGTACATTGATTATTTATACTGTTTTATTATAATTTTCACATTAATAAAACAGCTAGTATTAGATTTGTCATGCTGAGCCTGTCGAAGCATCTGTCAATTCATAACCCGAAATTCAAGATCTTTTGATTAACATATTGTCTATTGTAAGGTATACGTTAATAAAAACAGCTAGTATTAGGACTGTCATGCTGAGCCTGTCGAAGCATCTGTCAATTCAAAACCGGAAATTCAAGATTCTTTTGATTACCATATTGTCTATTGTAAGGACATGTTAATAAAAACAGTTAGTATTAGAGTTGTCATGCTGAGCCTGTCGAAGCATCTGTCAATTCAAAAACCGGAAATTCAATATTCTTTTGATTACCATATGTCTATTGTAAGGACACGTTAATAAAAACAGCTAGTATTAGAGTTGTCATGCTGAGCCTGTCGAAGCATCTATTAATTAATAATCAAAAATCTAAATGAGTTAAAAACTATTGCAACCATAGCCTGTTAAAGCAACCAAATAATTTCCATTTGTGAAACTTTCTCAGTATTTTTACTGAACTTTTTAATTACAACAAAATGATTCAGTATTTAGATAATATTTCGCACAAAGATTCAAAAAACTTTTTCCTTATTGCCGGACCTTGTATTATTGAAGGGGAAGATATGGCATTGAGAATTGCTGAAAAAGTAATCAATATCACAGATAAATATAATATTCCATATATTTTCAAAGGAAGTTTCAAAAAGGCTAACAGAAGCCGTGTAGACTCTTTCACAACCATTGGTGAAGAAAGATCCCTTGAAATCCTTAAAAAGGTGGGAGAGACCTTTAATATTCCTACAACAACAGATATTCATGAAAATGAGCATGCAGCGCTGGCAGCACAATATGTAGACGTTCTGCAGATTCCGGCATTCCTTGTTCGTCAGACTGATTTATTAATCGCAGCTGCGAAAACAGGAAAATGTGTTACCCTTAAAAAAGGACAGTTCCTTTCACCGGAAGCAATGAAGTTTGCCGTTCAGAAAGTAACAGATTCTGACAACCAGAAAGTAGCGATTATTGAAAGAGGAAATTCTTTCGGATATACAGATCTTATCGTGGATTACAGAGGAATTCCTACCATGAGAGAATATGCTCCGGTTATTTTAGATGTTACACACTCTTTACAGCAGCCTAACCAGAATTCAGGGGTTACAGGTGGAAGACCGGATCTTATTGAAACTGTTGCTAAAGCAGGAATTGCAGTAGGAGCAGACGGAATTTTCATCGAAACACATCCTACACCGGAAACCGCTTTATCTGATGGTGCCAACATGCTAAGGTTAGATTTATTAGAAGATTTGTTACAAAAATTGACAAGAATTAGAGAATCGATTTTGTAATTGTTAAAAAAACATTAATTTTAGAAATTCTAAAACATTTCTTTTGAAAAAACTAGTTTTACCGCTAAGCCTTATGGTCCCGTTTCTGATTTTCTCCCAACAAAGAAAAAAGGATACAGCGACCACTAGAGTAACCGATATAGAGGAAGTTGTCTTCCAGAAAAAAGCAACAGGAAGAACAAACGACCTTACCAATGTGAGAATTTCAGCAAAAGAAGCAAAATCTGTAGCTTCTATCAACGGTGGAATTGAAGGATTGCTTAAGACACTTCCTTCCGTAAACTCCAATACCGAGCTGTCTTCCCAATATATGGTTCGTGGTGGAAACTATGATGAAAATCTTATCTACATCAATGATATTGAGATCTACAGACCTTTCCTGATCAGAAACTCACAACAGGAGGGGATGAGTATCATCAATCCGGATATGGTTTCTGCGGTCAATTTCTCTGCAGGAGGGTTTGAAGCCAAGTATGGTGATAAAATGTCTTCTGCTTTAAATATCTATTACCGTGAACCTGAAAAATTTGAAGTTTCAGGAGAGGCCAGTTTAATTGGAGGTAGACTGACAACAGGTCTGGCTTCAAAAAATAAAAAATTTACAGCCTTATTTTCGGGAAGATACAGAAACACCAATCTTGTTCTTAATACCTTGAAGGAAGATACGGACTTTAACCCGACGTATTGGGATTTCCAGTCTTATCTGAATTATCATGTCAGTGATAAATTCTCCATGTCATTTATCGGATATTATTCCAAGAATGATTACGAGATGATTCCTAAGGCAAAAAGTGTTACTTTCGGAAGTCTTCAGCAGCCTATCACTGTAAATATAGGATATGCTGGGAAAGAAAACGACCAGTATAAAAATATGATGGGGACATTCTCCATGAATTATAAGCCGGCTGACAAATGGAAGCTTACTTTGGATGCTTTTGCGTATCAGAACAGAGAAAGAGAATATTATACCATTCAGTCAGCATATGAGCTTCAGACGTTTGATCCGGTAACACAGCAGCCTGTGACTTCTTTCGATGTTGGCGGACAGATAGAGCATGCAAGAAATGACTTATTTGTAAGAACATACGGAACACAGTTCAGAGCCAAATTTTCTCCTAATGTAAACACCGACTTTGAAGTTGGATTTAAATATGAGAAAGAAAACCTGAAAGATCTTACCAATGAATGGAAATTGGTAGACTCCGCAGGATACAGCCTTCCAAGACCGGAAATTATTGATCCAAGAACAGGAACTACCGGTGACCTTAAACTGGCATATTATATTGCAGGACAGAATAATATTGAACCTACAAGAGTTTCAGCATATGCACAATATTCACAAAAATTCTACTGGGGAGCCAGTAAAGTGTTTGTAAATGCCGGAGTACGTGTTGCGAATTGGAGCTTCAATAAAGAAACGATATTCTCTCCAAGAGCTCAGTTTGCGATAAAACCTGATTGGGACAGCGATATGTTGTTCAAAATTTCAGGAGGAATCTACTATCAGTCTCCTTTCTATAAAGAGATTAAAGATTTGGATGGTAATTTTAACTCCAATATAAAGTCACAGCGCTCTATTCAGGTGATTCTTGCCAATGATTATGAGTTCCAGATGTATGACAGACCATTTAAGCTTACGACAGAGCTTTACTATAAGAAAATGGATAATCTGATTCCGTATTATATGGATAATGTGAGAATCCGTTATTCCGGGCAGAATAATTCCAAAGGATATGCGTATGGTATTGATACAAGATTATTTGGTGAGTTTGTACCTGGTGTAGATTCATGGTTGTCTGCGAGTTATGCCAGAGTATACGAAAATATTGATGGAAAAGGTGATATTCCAAGACCTACAGATCAGAGATTAAGATTTGCGATGTTTTATCAGGATTATATGCCAAGCTTCCCGTCTATGCGGGTGAACCTTACTTTAGTATATGCTATGGGATTACCGACAGGTGCTCCTGTACTATTCAACAGTAACGGGCAGCCGGATTTTAATGCAGCTTATAATTATCAGCAGACGCTTCCTTCTTATAAAAGAGTAGATTTGGGATTGACAAAAGTATTCATTGATCCGAAAGAGAAAAATAAAAGATCAGGATTCTGGGGTAATTTTGAGGAGCTGACATTAGGAGTTCAGGTTTTCAACGCATTCAACATCAACAACACAGTAGCGAATCAATGGATCACTGACTATAACAGCAATTATATGTATCCTGTTCCGGTACGTCTTACAGGACGTTTCTTCAATGTGAAGTTAGAATTTAAACTGTAAAAAATTAAAAGATGAGGTTGGTGTTAATCTCTCAAAAAATAAATAAAAGCTTTTGGAGAAATTCGGAAGCTTTTTATTTTACCCGAATTTTGTAACATCATTACCAAATTTTATAACAACGGTCTCAGAGATATTTTTATCTTTGTCCTATCAATGAAAAAGATTCTTGCCATATTGTTTTCTATTTTCTACTTCGGGTTTTCTTCCGGAGCGGCTTTTAGCATTCATTATTGCATGAAGGAATTTGTTTCTGTAAGCCAGAAAACAGATGGTATCTGTGCTAAATGCGGCGTTAAAGACAAAAAAGGATGCTGCAAAACAGAGATCAAAGTAGTAAAAGTAGATGATTCCCAGAAATCAGATTTGCTTAAAATTGACTTTTTAGGCCAGATTTCAGAAATTCCGGTGAAACATCAGTTTGCTGTTATTGATAAGTCTTTTTCAGCCACCAAATTTACTCAAATCCAGATTAATGCACCGCCTGAATACCAGCCGGTCCCAATCTATATCAATCATTGTAATTTTAGAATTTAGAATCCGTCTGTCGTTTTCTGTATCATTACCATGTACAGTTACAGGCGACATGTCCTGATGCATATTCCTGATGCGTTACCATTATTCTTTATTAAAAATTAATTCTAAAATTTAAAACAATGAAAAAATATATCATCACAGCAGCTTTATCTATATTCTCAGTTATCTCACTATCAGCACAATCTAAAAAGGATGCTCAGGTTTCTAAGCTGTATCAGAACTATATCGCAATCAAATCAGCACTAGCTTCAGATGATGCTGACAAAACTTCAAAAGCTGCAACAGAATTCATTAAAACAGCTTCAACCATTGACTATAAAATGGTTTCGGAAGGGAATCTTAATGTTCTCAGAAAAGATGCTTCTGTTATTTCCGAAGCAAGAAATGTTACTGCCCAAAGAGAAACCTTTCTCAACCTTTCAGACAATATGATCGCTTTAACCAAGGAGTTCAAACTTTCTGAAAACCCAGTCTATGTACAATATTGCCCAATGGCAGACGGCAGCTGGCTGAGCGATGAAAAACAGATTGCCAACCCATACTACGGGAAGTCTATGCTTTCATGCGGAAGTGTAAAGTCAGAGATTAAATAATTAGTCTATTATTCTTTAAAATAACAAGTTGTATAGCTTAAGTTATAATTGACTTTAAGCTGTACAACTTCTAAAAACTTTGAAATATTATGAAAAAACTGATAATGTTTCTGGTGCTGTTATTCTCTGTTTTTACTTTCGCACAAAATACAAAAACGTATTATACCTGTCCGATGCACGCTGAAGTGGTGTCCTCAAAACCTGGGGACTGCCCGAAATGCGGAATGACTCTGGTTAAAAAGGCAGCCGTTGTAAAGCCGGAAGCGAGACCTGCAGCTAAAACAGAAACCAAGGCAAAACCTGCAGAAACAAAAATAAATAAGGCAAATAAAGCAAAAGAAACAACTAAGGTTGAGCAAACAAAAGTAATAAAGCCTTCTGTTCAGCCAGAAAAAAAAGTTGTATCATCAGCTAAAGCTCAAACTACCTATACATGCCCGATGCATCCTGAAGTAGTTTCGGATAAGCCGGGAAAATGCCCTAAATGCGGGATGGATCTGGTAGACAAAGAAGATCATTCTCATCCACAGGCTGAAAATCCCAAAGAAGAAAAATCTGTTTTAAAACGTAACTCCGAAAACGGAAGAATTACTTTCGGTGGGAAAACGGTTCGTTACGATCTGTATGTAAAAGACACCATTGTCAATTTCACCGGAAAAAACAGGAGAGCAATTGCGATCAACGGGAAACTTCAGGCTCCGACTTTATATTTTACGGAAGGAGACACAGCCGAAATTTACCTGCACAATATGCTTAAGGAAAATACAGGATTGCACTGGCATGGAGTAATTCTTCCTAATGAGCATGACGGAGTTCCATATCTTACTACAAAACCTGTAACGCCCGGAGAAACCCACTTATACAAATTCAGAGTTTCCCAAAATGGGACATATTGGTATCATTCCCACGAAGCACTTCAGGAGCAGATAGGAATGAATGGAATTTTGGTTTTCAAAAAAAGAGAAGGTGAACCCAAAACAGAATATAATGCAGAGATTCCGGTATTGCTGGGAGATTGGAGCGATGATGATCCGATGCAGATTGCAAGAAGACTTCATATGGCCAATACAGATTGGTATGCTGTGAAGAAAAATGCAGTACAGAGTTACTGGGAAGCCATCAAGTCCGGAAATTTAGGGACAAAAGCATTGAATGAATGGAAAAGAATGGAGGCGATGGATGTAAGTGATGTCTATTATGATAAATTCCTGATCAATGGAACTCCCAGTTCAGATTATTCCAATCTAAAGCCTGGAGACAAAGTAAGATTAAGAGTGGCCAACGGAGGTTCATCTACCTATTTCTGGCTGAATTACGGTGGTGGAAAGATAAAAGTAGTCGGAAATGATGGAAATGATGTAGTTCCGACAGAAGTTGACCGTTTGATTGTTGGGGTTTCAGAAACCTATGATATTGAAGTCATGATTCCGGAGAATAAAAGCTTTGAATTCAGAGCGACTTCAGAAGACAGAATAGGACACGCCTCCCTTTGGCTGGGTTCAGGTGAGAAGGTAGAAGCTCCCAATCTTCCGAGGCTGATGCTTTTTGAAGGAATGAAAATGATGAACGGTATGATGGAAATGAGCGGAAATATGAAGCCTATGACCATGACGATGGGAAATCAGATGATGGATATGAACGAAGTAATGTATCCGGAATTATCTGAAAAACAAAGAAAAACTACAGCAAAGCATATCAATGAGATGATGGGGGTAAAGACGAAGGAAGATAAAAAAGAGGATCATTCTCAACACTCCGGAATGGATATGGGAGAAGAGAAAACCATTAAAAGATTGTCTTACAATATTTTAAAATCTCCTGAAAAAACTATTCTTCCTACAGACAGCATTCGTGAAATGAAATTTACACTTGAGGGGAATATGAACCATTATCTATGGACGCTGGATAATAAAACCGTAACGGAAACAGATAAAATCCTGATAAAAAAGGGAGAAATTCTTAGAATTAAAATGTATAATAATTCTATGATGCGCCACCCGATGCACCTTCACGGTCATGATTTCAGATTGATCAATTCAAAAGGAGAATATTCTCCATTGAAAAATGTGGTAGATATCATGCCAATGGAAACCGTAACGATAGAATTTGCAGCGAATCAGGATGGTGACTGGTTTTTCCACTGCCATATCTTATACCATATGATGGCGGGAATGGGAAGAATCTTCAGTTATGAAAACTCTAAACCCAATCCACAGCTTCCGAACAGAAAATTAGCCTGGAAAAACTTTATACAGGATAATAAAATGACCAGTTCTATGGCGATGCTGGATGTAGCAAGCAATAAGATTCATGCAGAAACGATGACGATGTTCGGACCAAGATGGGCTAACCTGAATGAGTTTCATTCCAACTGGAATTTTGATCATTTTGAAGGAAGTGCAAAAGTAGGACGGTTTTTAGGAAAATTCCAGTGGGCGCTTCCCTATGCAGGAGTAAGAGTTCAAAAAAATCATGAGATCATGGAAAGACAGATGGCAGAGGATATGGGTATGGATTTTCATGGGAAAAAGACCTGGTTCGGACAGCAGAAAGCTTCCAAAAACAAATTTGCATTCATGGTAGGTATGCAGTATGTACTGCCGATGTTGATTATAGCTGATGCAAGTGTAGACCAAAACGGAAAAGTACTGTTAGAACTAAGCCGTGAGGATATTCCGCTTTCAAGAAGACTGAGAGGAAACTTCAGCGTCAATTCTGATGGTGAATTCTCAACAGGAATGAGGTATATTCTTCAAAAATGGTTATCCGTTTCCGGAAACTATGATAATGAAATGGGCTGGGGTGCAGGTGTTACTTTAACGTATTAATTTTTTTAACCATATTATTTAAAAAACAATGAAAAATATAATAACCGTACTGTTTGTGGGAGCAACATTATACTCTTGTAATAAACCCGACAGTAAAATATCTGAGAAGAAAGCAGAACCGGAAATTAAAACGACGGATAAAACTGAACCTGCAGAAATCTCAAATCAGGAGGTAAAAGAAAGCCAGGAAGAAAGTAAAAAAGAACCCGGCGAGCTTTCAGCTTTTCCGATTCAGCAAATTATCAAAGGTTACCTTCCTCTAAAAAATGCCCTGGCTCAGGATGATTCTAAAAAAGCTTCCGATGCGGCTAAAAGTCTGTTTTCTATATTAAAGAAAATAGATATCAGTAAAACCGATGCAAAAAACAATTCTGAGTTGCGTGATATTGTAGAAAGTGCAGCGGAAAATGCAGAACATATCGGTGAAAAATCTGATGATATAGCTCATCAGAGAGAACATCTGCTATCCCTGAGTAATGATATTAATGATTTAATAAAAGAAAAGGGAACTGGCGGATTAAAATTATACCAGGACTTCTGTCCAATGTACAATAATGGAAAAGGTGGAACCTGGATCAGTGAATCGGAAGAGATTATCAATCCATATGAAGGACAGAAAATGATTAACTGCGGATCTATAAAAAAAGTATTTTAAAATAATAAAAAGAGATGAACCGACACATGAAAAACATATTGCTAGGGTTTGTTCTAATTTTTTTACTTATTCAGATTATCCAGCCTGCCCGTAATCAATATTACGGGCAGGTTCCTTCTAAAGATATCTCAAAGGTTTACAAACTTCCTGAAAATGTGCGGTCTGTTCTTAGAAATTCCTGCTATGACTGTCACAGCAATTCTACTCATTATCCATTTTATTCTTATATACAGCCTTTAAGTTATTATCTCGAAAAGCATATTAAAAAAGGAAAAGAAGAATTGAATTTTAATGAATGGGGGAGCTACAGCCATCGTAAACAGACTAATAAATTAGAATCTATTGTGAATCAAATACAGCAGAAAAAAATGCCGCTTGCTTCTTACACTTATCTTCATCCGGAAGCGAAACTTTCCGAAAAACAGATAAAAGAAATAGTTCACTGGGTAGAACTGACGCAGGCTGAAAAGGAAAAATAAGAACTTAAAAACAAAAGCCATCTCGTGAAAGTGAGATGGCTTTATTTAATTTAATACAGAAACTTTATTTAGATGCTCCTGCAGTTTTTTCGCTTTTTGGTGTATAGTTCACTTTTGAAATATCCACCGTCATTTCCTTCAGACGTTTTGCCACATTATCTGGCATTTCTTTCTGATATCTTCCACCGATTACTTCAGCAAGGAATTTCTCAGTTTCAGCATACATCGCCATACTGTTAACCGGCTTACGGAATCCGTGACCTTCATCATCAGCAAGGATATAATTTACCTTTTTGCCTTTATCACGCAGTGCAATGACAATCTGATCCGCCTCAGCCTGCTTTACTCTTGGGTCATTCGCTCCCTGAACAATCAGTAATGGCTTATTGATTTTATCTACACTGAATAAGGGGCTTGCATCATGCATGCGTTTTTTACCTTCTTCAGTTTTAGGATCACCTACCATTCCGTAAAGGAAAGCACGGGCAGCTTCCCAGTAAGCAGGTACAGAATCCAATAAAGTAAAAAGGTTGCTTGGCCCCACAATATCTACTCCGGCAGCATATACATCAGGAGTGAATGCTAAACCTGCAAGTGTTGCATATCCACCGTAGCTTCCTCCCATAATTACTACCTTATTTTTGTCTGCGATTCCCTGATCAATCAGGTATTTTACGCCCCAGGTGATATCATCCTGCATTAGTTTTCCCCACTGAAGATCTCCGCCGTTCTGGAACTTTTTACCGTATCCGCCACTCGCTCTGAAGTTGGGCTGTAATACCGCATATCCTCTGTTGGCTAAAAACTGTACGGTTGAATTGTATCCCCAATAATCTCTTGGACCTTTCGGACCTCCATGAACCAAAACAACTACAGGAACATTTTTACCGGATGAACCTACAGGTAAGGTCAGATATGCCGGAATTTCAAGGCCGTCACTGCTTTTATAAGAAACAGGAGTCATGGCAGCCAGATACTTTTCAACCTTTTTTAATTCTGTTCTTGGGGTATACTGGAAAATTAGCTGTTTTGTTTTTGCATCAAAAAAATACGCTTCAGAAGCATATTTATCACCTCCAACAGCAACTAAGAATTTAGAATAATCATTCGTAGAGCTTGAAAAATTAACTTCTCTTCCAGGAAATTTACTTTGCAGAAATTTATAATTATCTTCCCACGTTTTGTCTTTCCAGTAGTACTCTGTTTTATCTCCGGTGTAAGAAGTGTAGATCATCTTTCTTGTATTTCTGTCAAGAAAAAGTCCTCCAAAATCTACTTTATCTTTAGGATCGCTTTCTATCTTTGTGATCTGTTTGGTTTTCGGATCCATGAGGAATAGGGTTGATTTATCAAGATTCCCTTTATTAGTTACCAGATAGAATTTAGAATTATCCTCATTCCAGTTTGAAATATAGGCGCTTTCCGTTACCAATGTTTCATAAATAGGCGTAAGTTTATCTCCTTCTTTATAAAAAAACTGGGTGGTTCCTTTATCATCTGTTTTGGACAGCACTCTTAATTTTTCATCCCAGTCAAATTCATAGCTTGTGATTCGGTCTGTATTTTCATAAATCTTTTTCAGTTCGCCTGTAGAGATCTTCAGTGAATATAAATCATGCCATGCTTTATCACGGTTATTCAGTCCAATCATCAGTAAGTCAGGATTTTTTCTGCTTACCATGTAGATCTGTGCTGTTACCTCTTTAAGCGGTGTTATATTCCTTGATTCCGGAACTCCGGTGGTAACTTTTGCCATAGGATCTACGGCGAAAATGTTCATGTTTTCGTCACCGTTCCCATCTTTTACATAAAGGATGTACTTTCCGTCTTCAGACCAGAAATATCCGTTCATCGGGCGTTTGCTGTCTGTTAGTGGACGGGCTTTTTCAAAAGGTTCATCAATTTTTTTAACCCATATATTCATGATACCGCCATATTCTTTTGTAAAGGAAATCCATTTTCCATCCGGGCTCAATTGTCCTCCGGAAATTTCCGGGTTTCCAAAAAATAATCCTCTGTCCAGTACCGGGATATCCTGTGCTCGTGCTGTATGTACTCCTATGAATAAGAGCAATACGTAAAAGATTTTTTTCATGTTTTTAATTTTTAGTTGTTATTAATAAATCGAATATAATTTTTGAAATCTTATCTTTCCCAAGCCGGATTTCTACATTTCCAGTTCTATAATCTTTTTAGCCATTTTTTGATGCATGCTTTCCGGAATCATACCCATGAGAAAATTGCGTATTGAATTTCCTCTTTCCCATTGAGAAACCTTTCCGATGGTTCGGCTTGTATTGACAATATAATCTACTTTTTTTCTTCTGATACTTTGAAATGCTTCAAAAACTGCATTGAAATCCTGATTTTTTTCCAGCAATTTTCCGATGATATAAGCATCTTCAATGGCCTGGCAGGCACCTTGTCCCATATTGGGAGTTGTGGCGTGAGCAGCATCTCCAATCAGGCATAGATTTTCAGAATACCATTTGGAAATAGGAGCGAGGTCGGCAATTGTATTACAAATAATATTTTCGTTATCTGTAGCTTCAATCAGTTGTAAAACCAAAGGATCAAAATCTTTAAAAATATCTGTAAGCGATGCATCTCGGCTAAAACTCTTTTCATTGATACAGGCATACCAGTATACTTTTTTATCAGAAATTTTTACAAATCCAAAACGTTTTCCCTTTCCCCACATTTCAAAGGCTTCCTGATGATGTTTCTCAGGCAAATCAAAATCTAAAAGACCGCGCCAGCATTTCTGCCCTGAGTTACGGATTGTTCCGGTTTTTAAAATCTGGTTTCGGATAGGGGATTTTATACCATCAGCTCCAAAAACAATCTGGCTTTCAAATTGATTTCCGTTTTCAAAATTTAAAATATAGTTTTCTCTTTTTTCAATTTTTTGTAGAGAATGGTTCAGCTTAATGGAATCAGAAGAAATATTTTCAGCTAAGATCTTCTGGAGTTCAGCACGGTGGATCGCAACATTACATGAATTGTATTGAGCTTCCAATTCCAGAATTTCTGTTTTGGAGATAGGCTGTAAAGATTCGTTGGCTATAACAATTCTGTGAATTTTATTACCGGCTTTTTCAATTTTTTCCTTTAATCCCAGTTGATCAAAAACCTGCATCGCATTTACTGCCATCATAATTCCTGCTCCTACAGGTTTTATTTCGGGAGCGGATTCATAGATCGCGAAATCATACTGATGCTGTTTCAGTACATTTCCGAGGGTCAGTCCTCCGATTCCGGCTCCGATGATTGAAATGGTGTTCATAAGACATCATTTAATTTATATTGTTAAAATATAGCTTTCCGATACCTTTTTGAAACCATACTTACTAAAAAAATTATGAGCTCCATGGTTGTTGACTCCACTTTCCAATAGGATGAAACTGATATTCCAGTTTTTAGATTCATGGATGGCTTTCTCTAACAGTTTGCTTCCCAGTGACTGGCCTCTTACAGACTGATCCAGAAGCATATCTTCTAAAATCGCATACTTTTTAAAAGGACTGTTGATCACATTGAAAACCATCATTCCGACAATTTCCCCATTTTCATTTTCTGCAATCAGAATATTCAGCTTGGAACTGCCATCAGAATTAAAATCAGTAATCAGCTGTTCAGTAAGAATCAGTTCAAGATCCGGATTCCAATGATGGGAATCGATGGCTCTGCCGGACATCATTTCGCCATGGGAAATATAAGAGTCTGTTTTATGGGTAATAAAAAAGTCTACCAGTTCTTTAACGCGGGCTTTATCAGTGAGCCATTTTGTAGTATATTTCATGAGGTGTGGTGGTATTTATTTTAATTTTTTCAATTCTTCCAGCAGTTGGTTTTGCTTATTGATGAATTGATTGAGGCTGTCTGTTTTCAGAGGATGGGCATTCTGGTACTTTTCAATTTCAGGAAGGGTCTTTCTGATCTTAAATACAAGGTATTGATCATGAACTGTTGTCCTGTTTGCTTTTATTTTGACGATGAGGTCTCGGATAGTTTGTGTTTTTATATCATATTTTTCAGAACTGGCCTTTATCTCTTTTTCAATTTGTTTCTTTGTAACAGAATCGGTTACCGAATTTGATAGTGCCGTTGCATCATTATAGTATGTTTCTGATTTTTGAATAACATCATCATATTCGGTCATTGCGTCCTCCGTTTCCTGATTAATAACCGCTATTCTTTTGTCAAGATCCTGTAAATCCTTGTCATTTTTTATCAGCTCCTGATAGATTTCATGAACAAGGTTTCCTTCACGTGAGGAGTATCTGGTATTTTTTTTAATAGCTCCAGAAACTGAAGATTCAGCATTATCAACTGCATTTTCTACGGTAGGAGCTTGCCGCGATTTATTTTCACTGCAGGAAAGTAAAGAAATAACTACTGCAGAAGCGAAAAGTATTTTTTTCATAGTCTGTTTTATTTTGGTGTTCTCAACATCATATCCCGTCGACTAAAATTAATCATTTAGAATTTATCGCAAATGAGTAAAGGATATGATTTTAATTAGTTGGATAAACGGTGAAAAATGTTACACTGCAGATTGAATGTAATTGATCCTCTTTAGTCTAAGTAAATAAAAAAACGGAGCCTGAAACCAGACTCCGCCTATAAAATTTTTTACGCTAAAAATTATTTACCCAGATAAGATTTTAGGATCTTGCTTCTGGTATTGTGTTTTAGTCTCTTAATTGCTTTTTCTTTGATCTGACGAACTCTCTCTCTTGTAAGATCGAAAGTCTCACCAATTTCTTCTAAAGTCATTGGGTGTTTTCCGTTCAGTCCGAAGTATAATCTTACCAAATCAGCCTCTCTTGGCGTCAAAGTATTCAATGCTCTTTCAATCTCGATCTGTAGAGATTCAAGCATCAGATCTTTATCAGGACTTGGAGATTCTCCTGAACGTAATACATCATAAAGATTAGAATCTTCACCTTCTACTAAAGGTGCATCCATAGACAGGTGTCTTCCGGAGTTTTTCATTGATTCTTTAATATCTTCCTCGCTCATGTCAAGAACTTCAGCCAATTCTTCCGGAGAAGGTGGTCTTTCATTTTCCTGCTCAAGGTGAGCGTATGCTTTATTAATTTTATTGATGGAACCAATTTTGTTCAATGGTAGTCTTACAATTCTTGACTGTTCAGCCAATGCCTGTAAAATTGATTGACGGATCCACCATACTGCATAAGAGATAAATTTGAAACCTCTAGTTTCATCGTACCTTTTTGCCGCTTTCATCAATCCTAGGTTACCTTCATTGATCAAATCGGGTAAAGAAAGACCTTGGTTTTGGTATTGCTTGGATACAGAAACTACGAAACGAAGGTTGGCTTTGATTAATTTCTCAAGTGCGGCTCTGTCGCCAGCACGTATTCTTTGTGCCAATTCTACTTCTTCGTCCGCAGTAATCAGTTCCACTTTACCAATTTCCTGCAAATACTTGTCTAATGAAGCAGTTTCCCTGTTGGTAACCTGCTTAGTGATTTTTAATTGTCTCATTTATTTTATCCTCAAAAAAGAGTTACTATAATATATACGTATGAAAAGGTAAAAAGGTTACACGAGGTAGAGTATTTTTTACACAATGTAAAAAGTAAAATGCAAGAATACCTTTATATATTGATTTAATTTTTTGATATTCAGTGTTTTATTTAAATTTGAAAGAAGCAATTTTTTTGTATAATGTACAGAATAAAAATGTACAAGTGTATTTGAATTGATTAATTTGCTGATAATCAGTTGTTTTGTTGTATTTTGGATGGTTTTAGTTTTGTGAGGATAATGATAATTGACTGATAATAAGTATTTTAATTTCTTTTTTTTGATTAAAATATGTGTCAATAATAAAAGCTGTAATTTCCTTAAACGTTAAACAAAAAAAACGAAACCGAAGTCCCGTTTTTATATCTCGAAATACTATTTTAAGCTGCCTTTGGTTAATGAACCCACAACTCGAAACCCGTATTAAAAAAGCTCGTTTAACACTTTTGCCAGTCTCAATCCTCCATATAGAAGCTGTCTTTCCAAAGTATCATTGAATTTATACTGGTAGTCAAAAGATAATTTAGAGTCGTTAGGAGTCTGTGCATAGATTTTATTGGCAATCTTGTGAGAATCATATAGCCAGTCTTCCAGTGTCCCGGATTGTATCTGTGCTACTTCTTCTTTAGATTTGATATCTAAAAGTTTAGAATATTCTGTGTAGCTGTATTTTTGAGAATCTACCAGTTTTCCGTCCCAAACTGAGTGTAAATTGGTTTTATCCCCGAAATAGGTAACGTTGATCTTGTTTCCACCCAAATCTTCTGCTCTTCCCACGTGAAGGGGTTGTGCAAGATCTCCCATAATATGGATAAGGAAGATTAAAGCAATTTTTCTGTCTTTCTCAGAGGTGTTTTTGTCTTTGATCTGGCTGGATAGTGTGTTTACCTGAGTGTAAAGGCTTGGTCCTGCCTGCGCTTTTAGGTTTTGTTCAAAAGCTTTAAAGTCAGTCATTGGATCAATGTTTACATAATGCCATGATGAAGCCTGCTTCCATGCTCCTGTGGTATCAGATTTAATGAAATCCGGCCAGTTCGCCCAGTAAGCCAGACGCTCTTTTCCCATGATCTTTTTAATTTCTCTTCTCGCTTTACGGGAAAGATGGTTTTCTGCAATGTCTGCAATAACCCTGTGTCCCGTTAATCCCCATGCATAAGAATAAAGTGAAGAGGCCATGAATGCTAAAATCAGAATTTTAGAATAGATACTTTTCATTTTAAATAACAATTTTCAGTCTGCAAAGATACGGCCCGCTTTCGGAATGAGCATGCATTATCCTGAATTTATTCCATAAGATGATGTTAATAAAATTTAATTTACGTAAAAGATGTAATTGTACTACGTTTGAAAGCTTATTTTTTGTCAGAAAGACTAAAAGATAAATGATACCGTGAATAGGAGAGTGTAGAAAGAACTGTATCTTTAATTTATAAGAAGGAGCAGAATAAAAAAATTACTCCTAGATCAAACCATGGATGTTGAGTCTTTAACCATTTGATTCTGAATAGTTAATTTTAAATTATAAAAAACAAATAAACCTTCTATTTACCGTATTTTTACGGAATTTGCTTGAAATTATTCCTTTTAATGTCAATAAATTATTATTTTTAGGATAAAATTATTAGCAAAATATTTTTTCAAACTTATGAGATATATTATCTTTACAAGTCATAATCAGAGGAAACACTATGTATGAGACTAATATTGTAGATATGCATTACAATAAGCTGCAGACAGACTTTAAGGCTGAAGCTGTGGCTGTTAATCTATTGAAATACCACCGTGCGGTAAGCAATATATTCATTGAGCGTGTTGGCGTGAACGACCGTGCTTACCTGAAGGATATTAAGAGTATTTCAAGCAGTTATTTAGGATTTGACGAAGAAGTATTTACCATAGAGAGTTACAGGGAAGGCATTTATGACTATCTTCCGGAGGGTTTATTCCACCCGCCGTCTCTTGGAGCTTCCAGAAAGAATGTAGATACTGTGGTACGGGAAATCCGTAAACAGAAAAGAGTAGAAGATGATGCCCGTAAGTTTTTCCGTCCTTTTGAACTGGAGGTTTTTTTTACGGAAATCAGTGCTTTACTTAAGGAATCTGAATTTGATATTACAAGCAATACGGATTCTTTATTGGAAACCGTAAGTGAGCTTTGGCCTCTGATAAAGATGCTGGATAAGCAGAATGCTTATATCTTCATGCATATCCTGCCGTTTTTCCATCAGATAAGAGGGGACAAAAAATGGTTTGAAAGATGTATGACTGCTTTTCTGCAGGTACCGGTAAACGTTACTTTTTCACCCAACATTATTGATAGGATTGAGAAAAATGATAATTCCATGTTATTGGGAAACTCAAGATTAGGAGTTACCTACATTCCAAGTGGTCCGCATATGGACGGGCAGCGAAACTGGGTGGTGAACATTGGTCCTATTCCTTATGAAGATATGAAAAAATATATCCCGGGAAGTCCGTTCAGAAACGTACTTCAGGCACTGTATGATTATTTTCTTCCGGTAACAGTGGATGTGGAAGAAAATTTTGTTACAGAAAAAGAGGAATATTCATTCAGCCTTGAAGACGATGGAAGAAATGCCAGCCGCCTTGGATATTCTACATTCCTCTAAATTATTTTATTATATTTACAACTACCAACAAAGTATAAATTCGAAAAGAAACAAATGGAAATTTCTTCAGTAAAAGGTATTTTTTTAAGGTATATCTTAATGCCTTTAATCGCAATTATTATGATGGTTATACTGGGTGTAATCAGGAGAAATAAACCTGCGATCAAAATTAAAGTAATTATTATATACGTGCTTCTGTGCAGTTTATGCCTGGCTATTCCTGGATTTTTCGGATTTGCCGGAAATCTCTTTAATCCGTACTGGTATCTCATCGCACAGGTTATTTACCTTATTTTTGGGATTATTCATGTGAATTTACTGCATAAGTATTTTAAAAAGCATATCGATTCTCTGGCAATGAGTATTCTGTTTGAGTCTCTGCTTTCATTGAC
Source organism: Chryseobacterium indologenes (assembly GCF_018362995.1). Classification (NCBI taxonomy): domain Bacteria; kingdom Pseudomonadati; phylum Bacteroidota; class Flavobacteriia; order Flavobacteriales; family Weeksellaceae; genus Chryseobacterium; species Chryseobacterium indologenes. The sequence continues at coordinate 1,138,920 of NZ_CP074372.1, read as the reverse complement.
ATGCATCGCTTTGGGAGGATATCTTTTTACTCTGATCTTCAACTGGATGAGCAAAGGAACAGGATATGCTGTAATGGCGGCAACAAGTATGCTGATCTTTGTGGTTCCAATGGTATTTTATTACTGTTATATCCAGTTTATCACCATTCCTTTTGATATTTATAAAACATGGAGATATTCGCCAGAACAGAAGCTGCCAGATTTTGAAGGAGCAGATTTTGACAGATTAATGGTATTGAATGTTGAATTGAGCAAAAAATTAGAAGATACCAACCGTTTCAGAATCAAAGCGAAAACCCTTCCAACGGGGGTTACTTTCGGAGATTGGTTCTATAGGGTAGTAGATGATTACAACCATAAAAACCCGGGTTCTGTTATACATCTTTCAGACGAAGGAAATGAACCTTATTACTGGATTTTTTACACTAAAAAATCGTTTTTCAGTTTCAGAAAATATATAGATTTCGACCACGACATTACAACAAACAGCATTTCTGAAAATGAAGTGGTGATTTGTAAGAGAGTCATTCAGCATGAAGAGGAGGGAGTCGCAAGAAAATCATAATCACAAAAAATTAAAAAGTATTAAACATGATACAGCCTATTAAACATTTTGCAATCAACTGGGTGGATGGGATGAAGGTTTCCCAGAGACACCTTAATGATCAGGATAATTTCTTAATTGATACCATCAGAGATTCCAATTCCCTTGGAATTACTACATATAACTATGGACTTCTGCCTATTTCCAATGAATTTACAGACCGTACCATTTTTGATGTTCACAATACAGCAACCAATGATGTACAGCTTGTTATCAAGCGTTGCAGCGCTGTGACCATGGCGGGATACCGTATTGAGCTGACAGACAGAAGAATCAGTGTAAAGTCTTTGGCGAAATCCATGAACGAAGAGCAGGCAGACGGAGAATATTATATCTTAATCTCTGTAAATCCTTTTGATAAAGTTCCTTTCGGAGATATTGACCCTGAGGAAATTCCGCCGCGCCATCCAAGTGCTCAGCCGAATCACCATATTGAACTGCTTCCTGTAACTTCTCTGAACAGCAGCTATTCAGGAGGTAATTACCTTATCATTGGAAAAGTAGACTTAAAAGGGAATATCGCTCAGGTAGATTCCAACTTTATACCGCCTTGTACTTCTGTGCAGAGTCACCCGGCATTAGTGGAATATTACAGCAGCTATGCAAAATCTATCGGGAATCTTCAGCAGTATGCTTTTAAAATTATTCAGAAGACTTCCCATAAAAATCAAAATACAGCGTTGGCACAAAACGTGAAGTTCCTGTGCAGTACAATGGTAAATACCTTTGGAGACATGTATTTCCAGTTTAGAAATATTACGCCTTGGCAGCCGCCAGTATTTCTGATTGAGTCTTTTGCAAGACTGGCCCTTCATTTATATAATTCTACCCAGCTTCTTGTTCCTGCTGAATTGGAAGAAATGCTGAACTATAGCTTAGAATGGAGTGAGATTGCACCTCATACTTTATTGAACCAGCTTTCTATTGTGGCAGAGACCAATTATGATCATCATAACTGTGGTGAGCCTTTGCTTTATATTCAACAGATGCTGAGAAGCCTTGAAACCATTTTCTCTAAACTGAGTGAGCTTGATTATATCGGTCAGAGAAAAGAAAATATTATTGTCAACGAGCAGGAAGTTTCTACAAATACAAATCCTAAGAGAGGTTGGAGTGTATTAGACTAATACAACCATCATTAAAATATAAATCCCGAATGAAAATTCGGGATTTTTTTATGCTACATAAGATTATAAAATAAATTATTATTCCGGCTTTTTGTTTTTGTCCAAAAGATCAAGTGTATGTTCAACATGTCCGCCTCCTTTCCATTCATCATGACCGGGAATTACAAGAGTGGCCTGTGAATATTTGTTTTTCAGTTTGGTCATGGTTTGTGGCCATTGTGCAACATTGGCTTCTCCTGTATAGCCAAGATCAACCGCTGCTTTGCTTTTTACAAGACATCCTCCGTCCAGTATTTTATATTTTGGAAACCAAACCACTACATTATCGGTCGTATGTCCTTCACCCAGAAAATCTACCACAAATTCTTCCCCGCCAATACGATAAGGTTTCCCTGTTTTGATGATTTCTGTGGAAGTAGCTTTTCCATCTTTCTTCAACAGTTCATTGGTTTTTGCTGTTGCATACGTTTTAATTCCTTTATTGTTATAAAAGCTTAAATCTCCGGCTCTGTCTTCATGTGAATGCGTTGCAAATACTGCGATAACAGGAAGGTTATGACGTTTTTGAATGGTGTCCAGTAAGCTTTGGTATTGAGTTTTCTGCCAAGGAACGTCAAATAAAACAACTCCTTTTTTGGTCACCAGATAAACAGCATTGGTAGAATATTCTTTACCTCCGAATACTCCGAAAGTTTTGTATATATAAAAGTTAGGTTTAATCTGAGGTTCAATCACAAAATCTCTTACCTTGGTGTCCTGAGCATTTGCAAATGGGCTTAATAACATCGAAATAATAAAAAACGGAATGCTTTTTTTCATAATTTTTTGGAATAATTAAAATATTGGTATTGTCAGAAAGACAAAATCTGTAGAATATTCTGCAAACCTAATTAAAAATTAATTTTCGGGTATTTTATAAAAGAGAGTTTAACCGTTTTTTAACAGTTGTAGAAATGAAATACACATTTTCTAAGAGTTTAGAAAATAATTAATGCGATATTGCCGGAATGAAAAGCCTCACAGATTGTAATGTCTGTGAGGCTTATTTTAATCGTTAAGATTATTTCTTAACTAATATTTTTTCAGTCGCTTTTTTGCTTAAAATTTCTGTTTTGCCCTCAATTTCTATCGTCATTGATTTATCAAAACTTTCTACTTTAACAACTTTTACTTTGGTATTAAGGAGCAGTTTCCGATCGTTGAGATAGGTTAAAAAAGCATCATCAGATAAAGTAACTGAGGCAAAAGTAACATTTTCACCAGGCTCACAGTGGCTTAGTTTCTGCAGATCCTGGGAAATAATATTTCCGTCTTTATCAGGAATAGGCTCTCCATGGGGATCAAATTTAGGATAATCCAGAATTTCATCCATTTTATCGAAAAAGATTTGAGAGTGTACGTGTTCAAGCTGCTCGGCAATTTCGTGAACGTTTTCCCATCCAAAATTCATTTTTTTAACCAGAAACATTTCGGTAAGTCTATGTTTTCGGACTACCAGAGCGGCTTCCCGTCTTCCGCTTTCGGTAACGATTAGAGGTTTGTAGGTTTCATAAATGACCCACTTTTTCTCAGCAAACTTTTTCATCATATTATTGACACTCGGCATTTTTACATTCAAAAATTTGCTGAGCTCATTAATCGTAACCTTTCCTTCATTGTCAACTAAATGAAACAAAGCTTTCAGGTAATTCTCTTCTGTTAGGGTTGTTTTCAAAATGTTAGATGATTTTCATTACAAATCTAACAAAATAAAATGAAAAGTTTACTCTTGTTATTTTAACTTTTTTTACTTTTACTCTATGAAATTTTCATTCAAAAACGACTATTCAGAGGGATGTCACCCGAATATTCTACAAGCGCTTACAAAAAGTAATTTTGAACAGCAGGCCGGATATGGAGAAGATGAGTATTCATTAAAAGCTAAAACATTAATTAAAGAAAAAATCAACAATCAGGATTCTGAAGTTTTTTTGGTTTCAGGAGGAACGCAGGCGAACTTAATTGTTATTTCAGCGATTTTAAAGCCATATCAATGCGCTATTTCTGCCGCTCCCGGCCATATTCTGAATAACGAAACAGGAGCCATTGAAGCCACTGGTCATAAAGTATTGAGCATTGAAACTCCAGATGGAAAACTAAGACCGTCGGACATTATCCCGGTTTTGGAAGGGCATAGTAATGTACCGCATCAGGTAATGCCTAAGCTGGTGTATATATCCAATTCTACAGAGCTGGGAACCATTTATCAGGCAAAAGAGCTGGAAGAGCTTTCAGCATTTTGTAAAGAAAAGAAATTATACCTGTTTATGGATGGAGCGCGGTTAGGACATGGGCTGACCTCAGAAATCAGTGATCTTACTCTCGAAAAAGTAGCTTTTCTTACGGATGTTTTCTACCTTGGAGGAACCAAAAACGGGGCGTTGATAGGAGAGGCTATTGTCATTAATAATCCCGTTCTTCAGGAGGATTTTGCATTTAATATCAAACAGAAAGGGGCGTTATTAGCTAAAGGAAGACTGCTGGGAATACAGTTTATGGAGCTGATGAAAGACAATCTGTATTTTGATCTGGCGAAACATGCCAATCAGCAGGCTATGAAAATTAAAAATGCATTGCAGAAAAAAGGAGTAACATTTCTTGCAGATACCTATACCAATCAGATTTTTCCTATTGTAAGCAATGAACTTATAAGTGTACTCTCTGAAAGTTTTGAATTTTTTGTCTGGAAAAAAGTAGATGAGAATTTTTCGGTAATACGTCTTATTACTTCCTGGAATACAGGTGATGAAGCAGTAAACCGGTTTATTGAAATTATTGAAACGGAATTACCATAAAATAAAAACAGCCTTATCTCAAGGCTGTTTTTTTATTTATCATTGGATTATTTTTTTAAAGCTTCACTCACTACTTTACAGTCTGCAGTGTTTAGCTTCTGTCCGTCTTTATAGCTGATTTTTTTCTCATCTGCATATTTAGACTGTCCGTCTTCCTCTTTATGATCTCCAATTCCTTCTGTCAAAGCATTGTCTTTCTGGATGAAGTAAATATCTCTTTTGCTTTTTTTACCCTCTGAGGCAAATTCGTAAGTCAGTTTCAGGGTATCTCCGGATTTGAAACCGGTTACATCTCCTGTTGAACTGTCTTTCTCACTGTTTTTATAAGATAACTTTCCGGTGATGGTTCCTAAATTGTCATCAATGGAAGCAAAAACACTGTCTTTTCCTGTTACCCCGATATAGCAGAACGATTTTGGTCCCAGAGTATCTATTACAGGTCCTTCAACAGCGATAGTATCTGCCACTGCCTTGGGAGCCGGAGCTTCAGTTTTCTTATTACAGTTGATTAAAAAAGCTGATACAGCACCCAATAAGATTAATTTTTTCATATCCTTAATTGTTAAATCAAATTTTGAAGCTCAAAAATAATAAACTATTTATAGAATAAAGAATATTGCTCATAAATAAGAATAATTTTCTAAAGCTCATTGTTCGGAATATTTTAGGCACGGAAAATGATTAACTATGCAAAATTGATTTTAATGAAAAAGATTACCAAAGCGCTGGGATTGGGATTGTTTATGCTTGGTCTGCATTTTATGTCAGGGCAGACGCCTCAGAATTATATTTATACTTCTTCAGGAGACCTTAGGAAAATAGAAAAAATAATTACCCGTCAGGATATCGGAGGAGTACAGATTGTTTATAACTGGAGAGCTTTGGAAACCTCAAAAGATGTGTATGATTTTTCTGTGATTGAAAAAGATCTGGAATATTTAACTTCCATCAATAGAAAGCTATTTATTCAACTTCAGGACAGGTTTTTTGAGCCACAGGCCAGATATATTCCTGATTATGTATTGAATGATAAAGAGTATACAGGAGGATTGGTTCCTCAATATGATAATCCGGGGGAAAATAAACCTGTTGGAAGCGGATGGGTTACCCAGCAATGGAATCCTGCTGTCCGTGAAAGATTTCAGAAGCTTATAGGAGCATTGGCACAAAAGTTTGACGGCAGAATTCAAGGAATTAATCTTCCGGAAACATCAATAGATATAGAAATAAAAGCAGATAAAACTGGCTTTAGCTGTGACCGTTATTTTCAGGCTGAATTGGAAAATCTGAAGTTTGCGAGAAATGCTTTTCATCAATCCAATGTATTGCAGTATGTCAATTTCTTTCCCTGTGAATGGGATAATGACCATCAGTACATGTCCAGACTGTTTGATTTTGCGTATAAAAATAATATAGGACTGGGAGGGCCGGATATTGTTCCGAATAAAAAAGGCCAGATGAAAAACTCTTATCCTTTCTTTAATCAATACAAAGGAAAGCTGCCTTTAGTAGCAATGGCTGTTCAGGAACCGACTCTGACTTATACAAATACGAAAACTAAAAAGCCGTTTACCAAAGAAGAATTTGTAGAATATGCTGAAAATTATCTTGGCGTAAAAATTATTTTCTGGAGTGTGGAATCTCCCTGGTTGAGAGATTCCTAAATTATTCTGATCAAAGATAATTCTCCTTATATTTTTAGTATTCCTCTAAATCCTCTTGCTGCATAATAAGAATCTGCACCATTGTGGTAGGTGAATACGGTGTTGTATCGTCTGTCACAGAAAAGAGCGCCGCCAAGTTCTCTTACCTGTGATGGTGTTTTTATCCAGCTTGAGGTCTTTTGATCAAACTTTCCAAGTTCTTGAAGGCTGCGGTATTGTTCCTCAGTTAAAAGTTCAATACCCATTTCTTTAGCTTTATCGATGACGTTGCTTTCCGGTTTGTTGGCTTTTCTGGCATCCCAGGCTGGATAATCATAGCAAAGGCTTCTGCGTTTCGGGCTTTCCGGGGAACAGTCAACGAAAGAGTATTCATCTGTTTTCTTATTGTAATCTATGATGTCGGGTTCACCTTCTGTAGTTTCCATTTCGTGTAAAGACCAGATTTTCTCAGGGTCGGCTTCCAGTTTTTGCTGGATTTTTTCCCATTTCAGGTCCTTGTGACGGTTCATATTTTTTTCAAAACGGGCTTTTAATGTTTGTAAAAGTTCGTTGGTTTGTTCTGGGGACAGTTTCTTTTTCATGTCAAATTTTGTTTTATTTTTTAGATTCTACTGAGTTGGAAATCGCAAAGGCGCAAATTATACTAATGTGAATGTTTTTAAGGCGCCAGGATTTTATCTTCGATAAAATTTTTGATTTCTTATCTAAAAATTATTAATCTATAATAGTAATTTTTCTGTCTGAAGGTCTGAAATACCAGGAAATAATGACCAATACCAATAATAATACTGCCGGAAAAGTTCTTCCTGCCGTATCACCCACAATAAGATGGGAAATGACAGCGCCTGACATCACAAAGAAAAATCCGGCATAAGCCCATTCTTTTAACAGCAGACGTTTTGGAATCAGTATGGCAATAACGCCTAATATTTTCCATGTTCCGATAATGGTCATCAGGTAAGAAGGATAACCCAAATTGGTGAAGTTGAGCAGTTCATCTTTGCTTTTCATCAGTTGTACAATTGCTGTGGAAACCATTCCAAGGGCCATCCAAAGCGTAAATACCCAATAGATGATCTTTGTTCTTTTTTGTGATTGTTGTGGTGTGTTCATGATTTATTTTTTTATAGTGAATCGTTTAATCCTATTCCGTCCATGATTTGTGGAATGCATTTTTCAATGCGGGCTTCCCGGGTTTTGGACTGTTTGGCAGAGGAAAAGTGGAGCAGGTAAGCTCTTTGTCTTCCTGGAGTTAATGCTTTGAAAGCTTCCTGCAATGCCGGATCCTGATCCAGTCTGTTCTGAAACTCTTCAGCCATTTCAAACTCTTTAGTTTTCTTCATTTCAACTTTAGCACCTGATTCTTCAATTTCAACGGCTTCAAACATATAGCTGCGAAGAACATCTTCCAAATCATTGATTTGCTCTACGTCTGTAAAGCGAACCTGTCTTGCAGCCTGTACATTTTTAGACTGCTGGATCAGAATATGATCCGGGTCTTTCATCAAAGCTCCTTTAAAGAAGAGGATTGCACAATATTCTTTAAAACCGTGGATCAGGAAAATATTTTTCCCTTCATAGGTATAACATGGGCATCCCCATTTTAAATCTTCTACAAGTTCGGTGCTTAAGGCTATTATTCTTAATTTTTCAAATTCTTTGTGCCATTGCTGGCTTTTATCAAAGAAGAAATTGACTTTTGGATTCATGTGTTTTGGGTTTGAGGGTTGGAGAGTATTAGAGTGGGGAGTTCTAGAGTTTGAGAATATAAACGTTCAAGGTTTAAAGTTTAATGTTCAAGGTTGTTATCCTTTCAAGGGAAATTGATAAGTTACTTGTAAAGCAAAATTTACTATTGATATTTATGTTTACAATTTGAGCTTTGTCGTTTATTGTCTTTCATCTCTTCGTCTATTATCTATTTTCTCTTTTAAACATTTCCTGCAAACGATTATGCGCCATATTAATTCCCTGTGCGAACGGCAATTTCAACATCTGGTCCCTGAAATCTACAGATTTATATATCGTCTGGATCGTAAGTTTGCTGGTGGTATCCGTTATTTTTTCAAATTCTAAAAACTCGATCTGAACAGGAAAAGGAGTGTTTTCCATCTGAAAAGTTCTTATAATTTTCTCATTATCTATTACTTCGTGAATCGTTCCATTGGCGCTGAAAACTACGTCACCTTGTGGATTGGAGGTTTCAAAACGATAACTTCCGTGTTGTTTGTTTTCAAATTTTGTCACTTTGGTGCCCATCCATTGTTCAAAGAGTTCTGCTTCTGTATACGCTTTGAAAAGGAGTTCTACCGGAAGATCAAATTCTCTGGTGATGAAAATTTCCTGTTTTCCGTCTTCTGCGTGAATTTTTGTTTTAAGTTCCATATTTTGAGTTTCGGTGTTTGAGGGTTTTCTGAGTATTAGAGTGGGAGAGTACAAGCGTTCAAGGTTTAAAGTTTAATGTTCAAGGTTGTTATCTTTCAAGGGTAATTGGCGATTCACTTGCAAATCAAATTTCACTATTAACATTCACAATTTAAGCTTTGACGTCCAGTGTCTCTCATCTCTTCGTCTATTATCTCTTATCACTATTGTTTTGATACGCTTTCATTACACTTTCCAGCTTATTGAATTTCTCGTCCCACATTTTGCGGAAGGGTTCTATAAAATCGGCTATTTCTTTCATTTTATTGGGATTTAGGTGATAGATTATTTCGCGGCCGTTTTGTTCAGATCTTAGCAGTTCGCATTCTGTAAGGATCTGGAGATGCTTTGAAACGGTAGGTCTCGCCGTATCAAAATTAGAAGCAATGGCTCCCGCTGTCATCGACTGTGCCGCCACCAACATCAATATAGATCGTCTCGTAGGATCTGCTATTGCCTGAAAAACATCTCTTCTTAAATTCATCGTGTAGTTATTTGACTACAAATATATGTGTAGTTATTTAGCTACGCAAGGTTTTTTTGAAAAATTTTTATGATGTTTGTATAATTGTGATTGACCTCTCCCCGTTAATATTACCAATCTAAAATAGAGAAATTTGCTTTTTTGATTGCATTTCGATGAACTCATTCGGGGTTAGATTTCCTAATGAGCTATGCGGTCTGTAATCATTATAATCCAACTTCCATGCATTTAATTTTTCCTGTGCATCCTGAAGCGACAAAAACCAATTTACGCTTAGACACTCATCCCTCAATGAACCGTTAAAGCTCTCTATAAATGCATTATCAGTAGGTTTTCCAGGTCTGGAGAATTCCAATTCTACATTCTTTTCATAAGCCCATCTATCCAATTCCTTGCTGATAAATTCAGGACCATTATCTATTTTGATACGCTCGGGAAAAACCTTCTCTTCAAAGGTAATGTTTTTTAATATTTCTGTGACGTTTTCTCCCTTGATGGAAATTCCCGCCTCAATGGCCAAGCATTTTCTACTATAATTATCAACTAAAGTGAAAAGCCTAAATCTCTTCCCATCAAACAAGGCATCGCTCATGAAATCCATGCTCCAGCATTCGTGTAAACTGGAGGATGTACCATCCGTAGGCTTTCTGTTTCTTGCGGATTTTATTCTCTTGTTCTTCTTTCTACGCAGATTCAAGCCTTCCTCACAATAAATCCGATACACTCGTTTATGATTATCTTTCCAACCCTCACGCCTGAGAAGAACTTGCAAGCGTTGAATGCCATAACGGACACGAATTTGTGAAAGCTCCACCAGCCGCATTCTAAGGGCCGTATCATCCCTACGGTGAGATTGATAGTAATAAACCGTTCGTTGCAGAATTACCAAATCACAGCTTCTTCTTAATGATACCTTATAATTATCATGTATTTCTGAAGCCAACCCACGTTTTTGAGCTGGCTTCAGAACTTTTTTTTCAAAACATCCTGTAGAATTTGCTTATCCAAACTTAAATCGGCAACCAGTTTCTTAAGCTGGCTATTTTCTTCTTCCAACTGTCGTAACCTCCGAAGCTCAGAAATACCCAATCCCCCATATTTCTTTTTCCAATTGTAATAGGTTGCCTCACTGATGCCCATTTTACGACAGATTTCCTGAACCTTGACCCCTGTCTCAGATTGCTTTAAGGCGAAGACAATCTGGCTCTCCGTGAATTTGCTCTTTTTCATAAGATTTTCTTTTTTTAAAGTTATAATTTTATTGAAAATCTCTACTTTTAAATGGTAAGGTTTTATGGGAGAAGGTCAATGATCATTAAAAGAAAAATGGAGAACCTAATGCTCTCCATTTTGTTATGTAAATAATGCTTTTGTGAAAATTGATCTGAAATATTTGATTACTATTGAGAGAATATTTTTTAGCCATTAAGGAGGTTTAAGTTTTTAAGGAACATTAAGGTTCAAATAAATTTGAATAAAGCGGTGTGCTTAACAAATGTCTTTAGATATTTTCTTAATATTCTTAACAGCTTAATATATTCTTAATGGTTTAATATTAGACTCATCCTGATTTTGATTTTTTATAAACGCAAAGTTCTATCCGATGAGGTGCTTCATTTTAGGGAGCAAAGAGTGGGCAGTGAATTTGCCTGATGAAGCGGTGTGGATCGTTTCCCGCATATTTTGAAATTAGCGGATTTTTGAAGTGTATTAATTAATCTGTGATATTTGCGTGATGAGTGGGAGATTATTGTTTTATAAAAATACCAATGTATTTTCCGCTATATTCTACAACAGTAGTGTTAATATTTTTTTTAGTACAGAAATCCTGATAAGCTGAGTTGTCGCCAATATCATCACTGATAAAGACTGCACCGGGTTTCAATCTTTTATAAATTTGATGATAAGCCCACATCCTTCCGTGGTAGCTTTTGTCAGAATCATAGTGAAAGACATCAAAAGAAGAAACCTGTTTGAAAATTTTCGGTAAAGATTCTCTATCTGCAAAACGGAATAACTTCCAATATTTTTTAAGGTTTTCAGGGACAACACAACCTACATACTCATCACCATCCTGAGCAAGATAAGGCATATCTGAGCTGTACAGTGTTCCGTTTCTCTTTTGAAGAGAAAGTAATATGGCCAAAGAAGACCATCCATAAGCTACTCCGGTTTCAAGGACATTCTGAGCTTTTGTATATTCACATGCATAATAAATAAGCTCCAGTGCGCCGGGACCACCCATTGTAATAGGGCATTGTGCTTCTTTTGCAATTGCTTTTTCCAGAATATCAGCATAGGTATTTCTGAATTGGTCAGTATCCATAGAGAAAAGCCAGGATACTGCTGTTTTTTGAGAAATTGCTATGGATGCAGCCCAGGAATTTGTTTTTGCTTTTCCTTTGAATGGGCTTCTTCTGCTTACCGTATTTTTAATAATTTTTCTGCCCAGTTCAGGATAAAGAGCAGGCCTTTTAAGATACGCTACAAATGTTTTGAGAACTGTTGACATTTCATTGATTATATTAAAGTTACAAGACAAATGTATTTTTTTTAAATCTAGATTGCGTTGAGACAATATTAATTTTTATGTTAAATCTGTTCAAGATTTTTTAATAATATAATCCGGTAATTGGCACAGGGTTTTAAATGATGAGATGCGTTATTTTTAGGTAGATAAATAGGTTTGTTAAGATAATGAGATGTTGGAGTAGAAATAGTTTCGGCCGCCAAAGGCGGCCGAAATATATATTGTTATGAAAATATTATAGCGATATACAAGAAATAATCATCCGTGAGAAAAGCCTGTATTTCTTTCCTGAGATGAATATTTTGTTGATAATGAATAGGTTTAAAGATATTTTTACCGTTTAAAGTTGAAATCGTTTCTTTATACTTAAGGAAGAGTTTTTGTTTTTTTCTTTACAAAAATGCCTGTCCAAAAATATATGGATTACGGCCATAAAAACGTTGATGCTTTTCTGCTTTTTCACTTGGGTAGGTATTTGTCATTTTTATTAGCACACTAAAAAGTGTGTTGTTTAATGACTGCAAATGTATAAAATAATTGTATAAACAAAAAGATAAATTAAACGAAATATTCCAATAATTTTTAACTATTTGTTACTTCCAATACATTGTATGGCTGTATGGAAATGCAAAAACCAGGTTATGATATGCAAAATAAGAAGTGCATCTTATCATATTCTTTATAAGGGATGCCTGCTTGACCATTGAGAAAAGCAGTCCTTATGAAAATGCCTACCTTTGTAGTCCTGTGTTTTCTATACATTAATCAATATTATCATAGATGAAATTTTTACTGGACCTTTTATTCCGTGTTTTACAGCTTTTTACAGAACCTTATTTCTTATTATTTCTTGCAGTAGTTATTATTGCTCTGTTGAAAAGAAAAAATAAACGCAAAAATCTAAGAATAGGAATTGGAATATCAGTAGTTTTAATCATCATCTTTATAGGAAATGGTTTTCTGGGGAAACTCATCTCTGGATATTTACAGAATAGTTATACCCATACTTCGCAGGTGAAGAATACAACTGCTCAGAATCCCGTTATTGTTGTACTTGGCGGTGGAGTTGTAGACGTTAACAATACTGAAAAATTGCATACAATGTCTTATTCCAGAATCGTTACAGCTTATCAGCTGTATCATGAATTCAGGAAAAATAATACGCCTTGTAAAATAGTAATTTCCGGAAAGGGAAGTGGTCATACCAGTGAAGCAGAATTATTCAGTGAAAACTTTAAAAAAATGGGAGTATCAGATGCTGATATCATTAAGGAAGATAAAAGCATGAATACCTATCAAAATGCAAAATTCTCAAGCCCGATTATAAAAAAGCTGTCTTCTACAAGTGTGTATCTGGTTACTTCAGGTTTTCATATGAAAAGATCTGTTTCTCTGTTTCAGATATTTGGCTTAAAACCTATTCCGCAGGCATCAGATTTTATTGATACTGAAATAACGGCCTTTCCCAATAGCTATAATGCAGCATTTACTTTTGTCATGCTTAAAGAGGTCGTAGGAATATGGCAGGTGCAGTTATATAACAGTTTGGGAGTGAATAAATAATATTTTTCAGCTTATTACAGATAAAACCGGACACTCAAATTAACTTTAGGTGTCCGGTTTTTGTTTAAATAAAATGATTTAAACTACTTTATTTATTTTTTTGCTTTCTTAATCGAAATCAATGTCTGCAAAACTACAGAAGCAATAATAAATGCCAATCCGATATAAAATGAAAGATTAACTTCTTTGCTTTCATCGAAAAATAAAAAAGCAATAATGATAGCATATACCGGCTCCAGATTGAAGGTTAAGTTAACCGTAAAGGCCGGAATTTTCTTCAAAACTTCAGCAAATATCACATACAGTCCTACAGTACAAAAAAGTGCTAAAAGCCCCAAATAAGCCGTGTCTTTTAAGTCAGGAACTATGCTATCTGCTTTGAAATAGAGGAGGTATATGGGCAAAATTGCTCCGAGGCAAACAGTACCGGCAAGCATCTGGTAATAGTTGATAACAATACTGTCAAAACGCTGAACCAGACGTTCATTATAAATAGTGTAAAGCGCCGCAACTGCTGAAGAAAATACCCCTAGAATAATTCCCAGCTGATAAGATGCATCAAAATGAAAGATGAGACTGATTCCCAGAAGTGTCAAAGTACTGAGTCCCAATTCTGATAACCTGAATTTCTGTCGTTCAATGACTGGTTTAAATAAAGCTGTAAAAAAGCTTGTGAGACAATAGCATACAACTCCAATTGATATATTGGAATATTTGATACTTGCATAGAAAAGTACCCAATGTAAAGTAATAAGAAGTCCTGCTTGAGCGATTTTCATTTTTTCTTTTGCTGAAGCAGTATTGGGAATTTTAAATATTTTCAGAATGAAAAACAGAATAATACAGGAGAACAGAACTCTGTACCAGGTTAAAAGACCTTCATTAAGTGATATTAATTTTCCGAATACCCCTGTAAATCCGGCCAATACTACGGCCAGATGCAATAATAAATATGATTTTTTCATTAGATAATGAACTGTAAGATTTGAATTAATATTTTTTGTTAGAATTAGAAGCATAACGAATTGGGTTGTTAATTGATTAACAACATAAGTACACTTCAAATTAATTTGAAAATATTAAGGTGCCGGAGGAGGCAGACAGTTCGAGCGGTTCATAATATATCTGTTGAATGTCAAATATAGAGAAAAATATTTTAAATGCTTACATATAAAAAACATTAAACTTGTGCCCATCAGGGTCTGCAAATACAAATCCATAATAGTTTTCTCCAAAACTCTCCGGTTCTGAAACAATAGTTCCTCCGGCATTTTTAACCTCTTGAGCCCATTCATTTACCTGTTCTTTACTTGATGCGGAAAGGGTAAAGATGATCTCATTGGAAGTTTGAGGATCTCCAAATTTCATTGTTTTTAGGTTCCTTTCTATGATGTTTTTTAAGAAAAAGTGAATAATAAATTCATTTTCACCTGCAAAAAAGCTTACCAATTCATTAGAAGTGTGTGGATTATTGGGCTTGAATCCCAGTTCTGTATAAAATTTCTGAGTGCGTTCAAGATCGGCTACGGCCAGATTGGCCCAAATCATTTTAGGTTTCATATTATTTTATTTTTTGGTTAAGATAAAGGTATTGAGTTTCATCATGATAAAAGCTGTCATGTGACAAGATTTTATATTTTTTAAGAGAGAGTTCTCAATGGTTTCAATTTAACATAATATATAACGAAAATAAATTATAGAACCGTGACTGAGGGTATTATTATATAGTTAAAATTGTTAGGAGGAAATACAGACGTTACAGAGGATTACGAAGAATTGGACAGCCTTATAAATGAATAAAAAATAAAAGAAATTGTAGGAGGCTCTGAAATGGAATTTATCTGCTTGTTTTATTTTTTACAGTATCCTGAATATTTTGTTATTTATAAGATCTGATCAGGAAAATCCTATGGTGTACAGGAATTTCAAAAATTGAAAACGAAGGAAGCATGAAGATTTTCTGGATTGGTTCCTGTTTATTATTAACAAAGAGTTCTTAGAAACGTCTAAAGAATATTTGAAAGGAAAATGATAAGAATAAGGGATTCTGGAGCGGTTAGTACACTCTTTCAAGTGTTTTGATAAAAATCCTATAATTTATATTATGTTAAATTGTATATTTTTTAAGTTTTCAAAATTCAAATGATCTTTTAATCCTTAGGGCTATTCTTATGGTTTTGCTATTACTTTTTTGATGTTGTGCACAAAGAAAAAGTAATAAGAACCAATTAAAAAGATAGAGGATAGAAATTTATAAAATTAAAATGGAGAATATCCTGTAAGATATCCTCCATTTAAAAAAATATATTAAAATTGCATGGAATGAAATTGATGAATAACAGACTACTGAAGCTTAATAATCGTTACGCTGGAAAGACTCACTCCATCAAAGTTTACAGTTCCATTAGTTCCATTCGCTGCTCTGGTGGATTGTAATGTTAAAATTTGTCCGGCTGTGGCATAGATATACGAGGTTGATCCAAATGCAAATCTTCCGCTGGTATTAATATCCGAAGGGTTATTTTGAGGAACTACAGTAGAAATATTTGAAGAAGCAAGAACTCCGTCCAAATTGAAATGGATATAATCCTGTACCTGAGAATCTTCAGCTGCAGGATTCTGTCTTAATGCAAGATTGGCACTCACCAGATATAGCCCTGAAGTATTCAGACGAACCTGATAATTATTCAGTTTCTCAATAATTGCAGGGTCATCATTAAATGCTGTAGAGCCGAAAATATCAATGTTTACAGGGGTACTTACAAGATTTGGATTAAAATTCGTAATACTTGTTGAGAGATTATTGAATTTTGCAGCCTTTGTATTGTTTTTTACCGCAGCAGGAATAACCCACCTGTTATTGATCCAGATATAAACTCCGGGAATAACAGCAGTTGTACCTGTCCCCGACTTTCCTGTATTAAATACCATTGTTCCGTCAGGAATATTCACTGACAATGGAGAGGTATTATTGGTTGCCAGTAATGCAACCCTGGGAATTAAAACTCCTTTATTAGAAGATGTTATATCTAAAATTGATGAAGAAACAGGATTGGCAGTACCTATACCCACCTGCCCGAATGAAAAGCTAGTGCCAGAAAGCAATAGAATTATTTTAAATATTTTTTTCATTGTGTTTTTTTATTGTGAGATTATTTTTAACGTATACGCGAAATAGCAATACTGGATTGACCATTAAGGCTGAACGGAACTGCAGCAGAACCGTCACTTCCTGAATAGGTTCCGGTAGTTTTTTTAAGTCTTATACTAATGACATCTCCATCATTAAGTTCAAGATACTCTGTAAATGAGTGTGAAAATAATCCTTTACCATCATCAACGCCTAAAGTATAATCAGAGTTAATGGCTTGTTCTGTCCCTACCGCTGTATTATTGATGTATACTCTGGCACTTAATGCAATTCTTCCTTCATCTCCACCATGAAGTTTATTAAAAGATAACAAAGCAGAAATAGAATATAATCCTGATTTCCCTATTGTTAGGGTCTGGTTTGAAGTATTGACTGCGTATATACTCTTACTTTCATTAAAAATTTTGTTTCCGAATAACTTGGCGTTTTGCCATGTTGTCGTATTATAATTGGTACTTACTTCTGAATTGGTGTACTTTACAATTGCATTTTCAATATTGATATTAAGGCTGGTCCATTGTTGCTCTTCAGCGCTCCACCAGTGCAATCCTTGTGTGATGGTATCAGGGAAAACTCCTGTAGTTGCGGTATTAAAAACCATAGTTCCGGTAGGTATACTTGCCGCTAAAGGACTTGTTGATGTACGTGAAACTAATGCAATTCTTGGGAACAATACTCCTTTGTTTGTTGCTTCTAACTGAAGAGTTACACCGTCTTTAGTTGTTGAAGTGTTTATCCCAACCTGACTATAGCTCAAAATTGGACATAATAATGCACTAAAAATGCCTATATAGATTGTTTTCATAATTATCTTAGTCTTTGTATAGAAACAGTTGATGTATTTGAATTCTTAAAGTAAACTTCAGTCCCTGGGTCTATTTCATATGCCTGAAATCTTAATGTACTTCCTGCAGTATTAATAGGAATATAATAGACCACTGATTTACCTACCGAAGCATTTTCGGTACCTCTCCCAGGAATATAAAACTGATCAGTAACAATATTTGGGGTATCATTTACCAGTATTTTAATTCCAAAATTATCATTAGTTCCGTCTCTGTTGGTAAGATCCAGATTTAGAATAACTTTATAATAGCCTACTTCATTAATTTTCAATGTGGTATTATTTACTTTTTCATAAAGAGCTGTATCATTATTGAATCTTATATTGGCGAAAAGGTCGGCATAGTTTACACCGTTATTTAAGTCTGTGTTAATGTCCTGATTAGAAAATAAAGCCGCATCATCAGCATCTTTCTGAGCCATTCTGTACCAGATCGCTTTCGTATTATCCCAGAAATAAAGTCCTGGAGTAACTGCATTACTTCCTGTTCCGCTTGTAGATGTATTATAAACCATCAATCCCGTTACTGGTGTTCCGGTTACCGGAGCAAAAATATTGGCTGCAGTGAGTGCGATTCTTGGGAATAAAATTCCTCCGTTCGATGTACTGCCGGAATAAGGAATACTTTCCACCTGTAGTATAATGTTGGGATTTATAGAGTTGGTTCCAATTCCAACTTGTCCCCAGAAAAAGGGTGCAATTGCAGAGAATGCAATAGTTAAATATTTTTTCATCATTTGTGTTTTATGTTGAATCTTAATCAGTTTATATTTTTATTCAGCCTGTCGGATAGAAAAAAACATTTCTGTGATTTAACTTTGCAAAGCTATTGCTAAACAAGTGATTATGTATTATAATCTAATTGTCATAAGCTGTCGAATGTTGTCAAAACATATCATTCTCCAATGCTTTTTATGTCATATATTGTTGAAGGTCACAAAATAAAATACATTGTCACAAATGAATAATATTTAGCTGTACATTTTTTGAATTGTATGGTATTTAATTTTTGTTAATTGCTCATTTTGAGGCATAAAAAAACCGCTCTGAAAAGAGCGGTCTGATTTTTTACATGTAATGCTTACTGACTAGCAAGTTGATCCGCACTCAAGTAATTTGATGTGGATTACACCATTAACAACACATTGTGTCTGGCATAAAGCGTTAGTTACAACAGTGCTTACACCGCCAACTACACCACCTACTGTAGATCCTACGCCAGTAACTACGCCACCAACGATAGTACCTACTCCGCCTACTACTCCACCTACAACACCTCCTAGTCCACCTAGAAGTCCGCCGATTGGATCTAGTAATCCGTTACCTGAAATAGCTTTTAATTCGTTTCTGTCTAATTTTTTTAAGTTTTTCATAACTATAATTTTATATGATTATTACATCACGAATATATGAATAATAATAATACAATTGCAAATTATTTTCAATAAATTAATTATATGTTTTTATTATTTAATATTTCATTAATATATCTGTATTTTAATAAAAATATGATTTTCACTTATATGTGATTGATTTACTAAATGTTAAAAATAATAACTCAATTTGTGAAATTTAGAGTTATTATTTCTGTACTAAATTCTATTTATTAATGATTATTATTTAACCTATGGAAAGCCTTGTATATTTAATCAGAAATCTATTTTTTAGTGTGAGAAAATTGAATATTCAACTGTGAAAATTGTCTCGTTTTATTAAAAATTAAGAGATGACTAGCCAAATTTCCTTATATCTTATAGTAAAGCCCGGTTTGGTGGTTGGTAACGCACACAAATTTTGTATTTTTGCTTACATACTTTTATCAATGTCAATTTTTTCAAATAATATACGCTTCTTAAGAGCCAAGAGAAAGCTCTCCCAACAAAATGTAGCTGATGAACTGATGATCTCCAGAGTCCGTTATTCAAAATATGAGAACGGAATATCTGAACCTCCTATCGAACTGCTTGTAAAAATCTCCAAATATTTTCATGTGAGCATTGACCTTATGCTGTCGGTAGATATTCAGAAGTATCCTATGGATGATATGCTGAAATTGCCGGACAACAGAATTGTGCTTCCGGTTGCGGTAGACACACATGGGAATGATACTATAGAGATTATCCCCCAAAAAGCTTCTATGGGATATCTGGAAGGTTACAGTGATGTAGATTATATTGAAAGTCTTCAGCGTATTGCTCTTCCTTTTCTTACGAATGGAAAATACAGAGCATTCCCTGCGGATGGGGATTCTATGCCTCCATTCAGAAGCGGTTCCTATATTGTAGGAAAATATGTGGAAGGAATTAATGATTTGAAACAAGGGAAAACCTATGTTTTTGTTACATTGAATGATGGGATTACCTATAAACGTTTTAAGGAAAGAAAAGAAAATGCAATCTGTGTAAGTGCTGACAATTCTTTTTATGAGCCTTATGAGATACCGTTTGAAGAAGTTGTAGAAATCTGGCAGTATGCTTCAGGAATTTTTCCGGAAGATTTTGAGCCTGGTGACTATGAAAGCTATAATTTTAAAGAAATGTTCCGTGAGCTGAGACAGGACATCAAAGATCTTGATAAAAAGGTTTCCGGCCGCCGCCGTAAATAGTCTTAGTATTCAATCAACCTTATTATATACTTATACTCCTGATTTTTTATAAACCGGGAGTATACTATATATGATCTTGTTATTCTTGAGTTATAATTCGTCTGCGAGCTCAATCCACACAGGAGCATGATCGCTGCTTTTTTCCCAGCCGCGTACATGACTGTCTACTCCACCGGACTGCAGCCGGTTCTGCAGATAAGGACTCAGTAAAATATGGTCCAGCCTCATGCCTGCATTCCTGTCATAAGCTTTATATAAATAATCCCAGAAGGTGTATATTTTTTCTTCGGGATAAAGACTGCGTATCGCATCAAGCCATCCTTTCTTCTGAAGATCTTTGTAGGCTTTTCTTACCTCTGTTCTGTACAGGGCATCATTTTCCCAGCGTTCGGGTTTGTAGACGTCAATAGGTTCCGGAATGATATTAAAATCGCCAATAAGGATAGCGGGAAGTTCCATGGTGATAAGTTGGCTGGTTCTTCTTTTAAAACGTTTGATCCAGGATAATTTATAATCGAATTTAGGTCCGGGATAAGGATTGCCATTCGGGAGATAAAGACAGCAGATGACCATTTTATCAATGATGGCTTCAATATAACGGCTTTGAACATCTTCGGGATCTCCGGGTAAAGATCTTTGTACCTCTGTTATTTCTTTGTTTTTCGCCAGTATAGCAACTCCATTCCAGCTTTTTTGTCCATTCCAGATCGCCTCATAGCCTGCTTTGTTAATTTCCTCTACAGGAAAACGTTCCTGAGGTGCTTTTAATTCCTGAAGGCAGACAATATCTGGTGAGGCTTCTTTCAGCCATTTCAGTAAAACAGGCAGACGTCCGTTGACTCCGTTGACATTATAGGTAGCTATTTTCATGATAACATTTTTGAAGAAATCAGATTTTTTTAATTACGGCAATAATTATTCCATCATAACCGCTTTTTATGGGGTGTTTAATTGAAAAATAATCTAAAAAATATAAGTTTTGACGAATAATCTCTGGGCTGTGATGTAAAAGTTCAATATATTTGTGATACAAGAAGTTCATTAATAATTAAACTTTCAATGAAAAGATATTCAACCTTTTTATTTGCATTACTTTTTCCAATTACAATGTATAGTCAGCAGAATTTATCCGCTGATGAATTATTCGTTAAAGCCCGAAATGCTGCTTTTGAACAGAAAGACTATCCTGCATCTATTGCTCTGGCTAAAGAGGCATTGGAAAAAGCACCTAATTATACGGATATTTCAGTTTTCCTGGGAAGGTTGTATACCTGGAACAAAGATCTGGTTTCTGCAAGGGCTGTATTTGAAGAACTTGGTAAAAAAGAGGTTCAGGATGAAGATTATTTTCTGGCCTATGCTTCATTGGAATATTGGAATGATCAGAATACAAAAGCTATTGAAATCTTAGATAAAGGACTCTCCTATCATCCTAAATCCGAAACATTGTTATTGCTGAAAGCGAAAGTGTATTTTGGGATGGATAATTACGAGGAAGCAGATAAAGCTGTAACTACGCTTTTGACCATCAATCCTAAAAATACTGAAGCAAGGGCTCTCGCGGTAAGAATCAATGAACTTAATTCCAAAAATGCAGTAGGAATTGTATATAATTATTCTCATTTTGACAAGCAGTTTGATGACGACTGGCATATTGTGGGAGTAAGCTATAAAAGGATTACTCCTATTGGTTCTGTGATTCTTCGCGGAAATTATGCCAATAAATTTGCCCAGAGCGGCACACAGATTGAACTGGAGGCTTACCCAAGGCTTTCTAAAATGTTCTACCTGTATGTTGGCGGAGGATATTCTGATGATGTCGGCTTGTTTCCGAAGTACCGAACCGGAGTTTCCCTGAACGCCAATCTTCCCCATAGTTTTGAAGCAGAAATAGGTTACCGCCAGCTTTATTTCAACAGCAATATCTGGATGTATACCGCTGCCGTAGGAAAATATTATAAAAATTTCTGGTTTAATCTGCGTACTTATATCACTCCAGACAGCAAGAATATTTCACATTCTTATACGGGAACTGTAAGGTATTATACAAAAGGTGCCCAGGATTATTTTGCTTTTCAGATTGGAACCGGGATCAGTCCGGAAGAAAACCGAAACAACCTTCTGGAAAATGAAACCTTTAAGCTTAAAACGTTTAAAATAGGAGGTGAATACAATTTCTCCTACCATTCCAATCTGTTTTCTATAGGAACCATGTATTACAACCAGGAATACCGTCCGGGTGAAAAAGGGAATCAGTTTGACATTACATTAGGCTATACCAGAAAGTTTTAGAACTTTGATCTTACTTTTTTCTTAAAGTTGACCATTACCGAATCAGGCATCAGTTTTTTAGTAGAATAAAACTGAGAATTCATGCTTTTGTACTGGTTGAATCTGCTGTTGATCTTATTCAGGGCTGCGTTATCATTGGAGGCATCTTCTTCCATGTCTTTCAGGGTGAAAAGCTGTCCGTCATGAATATAATACTTTTCAGAAACAAAATCAATCAGCTGGTTTTTACTCTGCATCATTGGAATTCCGGTTTTGCTGATTTCGGAATCCGGAGAAAACCCTCTTCCTACCCATGTTACTGTAGAAGGTGTACTGAGCTTATAATTATTTCTGTAATAAGCCAAAATAGAAGGAGCAATATCAAAATGGCTTACAGTTTTATAGAAACGTTTTGATTCTTTCAATAAGGGTGAATAGATGATTAAAGGTACATGGAATCTGTCAATTTTAGACTCTAATGTGATCTCAGGCATACTGTGATCTCCCGTGATCACAAAAATGGTATTCTTGAAATCCGGACGTTTGCTGTAACTTTCAAAGAATCCTTTGATGGCATCATCGGCATTAAGAACCGAAATCAGCTGGTCTTTGTGTGCTGTGGCCCATTTTTTCTGTTCGGAAGTTAAAATACCTGAATTCAGTCTTTGATTGTACAGCTTTTCATAATAATCTTTATTGTTGATTAAAAAAGGATTATGCGTTGAAAGGGTAAGAATCATATTGAAATAGGGTCTATCCTGCGGCTTTTGCTGTTGTTGCATTTTACCAAAAACGGCCTGATCTTCATATCCCCAGCTTTCTCCATTATTGGCGGGAAGCTTACGGTAAGGACTGCTGAATGAGGGTTCATCTATGATATGATCTACCCCGCTATATTCAAGGAATTCACGGTAACGGTCAAAGGATGCATGACCACCATAATAAAAACCTGTTTCAAACCCGTTAGCTTTCAGGATATTATAAAGATTGAAGTTTTCCGGTGTTTTTTCAATTTCAAGGAATCCATTTTTTCCAAAAGGAAGCGATCCTGTGATTGATGGCAATGCTCCAAATGTTCTTCCTGCTGAGCTTAAAGCGCTTTCCCAATACAATGCTTTGCCGGACAAAGAATCCATGTAAGGGGTGAAGTTTCCGATATATCCTTTTGGTGAAGTATAAGCATGTCCGAAACCTTCCATGATAAGGAAAACAAGGTTGGGAACTTTCTCAGACCTGTTAAAATAAGATCCTAAAAAATCAGGGGTATTTTCTTTCCTCCAGAAAGGGAAATTTTTATTGAGCATTTCGGCATTGGCAGTGAAATCTTCATTTTTACTCAGTAATTCATTCAGTTCAGGATGATCACTGATGAAATTATCCTCATTGGATTTAAAGAAATATGCCCATTTACTTTTTGCGGCATTTTGGTTAAATTCATTCTCAGAGCTCAAGGTTTTGGATCCTAATATATCGGATGGAATGAAAAAAGCTGCTAACCCGAAAAAAAGTAATACAAGTCCCGGATAGATGGATTTTAAGGTTGTTTTACTGGCTATCCATATAGGAACAAAAGAGGCTGTTATTAAAATACCCAACAAGGCAAAGTTCTTAAAATTAAGCATTCCGCTTGCCTGTAAAATCTGCTTCATCTCTTCTTTGCTGTAGTACAAAAGGTCTGCCCCCAATACGTTGCGGGTTTCTGAGAAATACAGGAATAAAATATACTGGGTAACGGTTACAATAAGTAAAGCTACAGTCGTTAGGGTCTTTGCCCAGCCTTCTTTGATGAAATTAATAATCAGATAAGCAATTCCAACACAAAATGTGAACCTTAGGGCAAATAAAATATTCTCTGTGAAAAGATTCCCGACAATCGCGGGGGTATCAAATTTAGAAAAAGTATGCCGGTACCATAACCATTCTGCAGTTACTCCCATTAAAAATAATGCAAAGAAAACCAATGCGAGTATTCCCCATCTTTTAAGACCAGACTGAAGAATAGCAAGCATTCTTTCTTTAAAAGGTAAATGCTGTGTGCTTTGATTGAAGCCCTGTCTCGTCATTTCGCCCCATCCATGGGATTTTTTGAAATAATCTATAAACCCGCTTACTCCTGCTTTTACCACAATAGGATGGAAATAAAAAGGTTCCGAAAAAGCCGTTACAATAAGCGCCAGGAAATCTTTTCTTTTGGTATAAACCTGATGGCTTACAAGATCCACTAATATTGAATAAATAGAATAAAGAAATCCCATGGAGATCACAAGGGCAAACAGAACCGTAAAGAACGGCCAATTGATAATTCCCAGCAGTAAAAAAACAATAAAGATAATATACCCTGAAAACTCAACTAACGGACCCAGAAATTCAAAAAAGAACCAATAAGGAAGACTGATCATTCCTAATTTTCCGTATTTTGGATTGAACATCATTTTTCTGTGCTTCCACAGGGTTTCCATGGTTCCGCGCATCCATCTGTTACGTTGTTTTCTGAGAATATCTTTAGATTCGGGAACTTCTGTCCAGCATAAAGGATCCGGAATGGTAAGTACTTCATAAGGTTCATTTTTTTCTTCCATGTACTTTCTCATTCTTACTACCAGCTCCATGTCCTCTCCAACTGTGTTTTTATCATAGCCGCCACAAGCGAGTACTATTTTTCTGTCAAAAACTCCGAAAGCACCGGAGATAAGAATCAATCCTGATGCCCTTGACCACGCCATACGTCCGAGTACAAAAGCTCTGATGTATTCTAATGCCTGGGTTCTGCCCAAAAGCGTTTTCGGCATGTTGACACTTACTATTTTACCATTTTCTATCACGCAGTTATTGGCCAGACGAATGACTCCACCGCAGGCGATGAACTTTTTATCAGTCTGTTCCAGCATTGGTTTTGCGAGTTTCAGAATCGCATCTTGCTCCAGAATACAGTCTACATCAATACAAACCAGATATTCACCGGAAGAAATATTTACTCCCACATTCAGGGCATCTGCTTTTCCTCCGTTTTCTTTATCAACAACGATCAGCTTTTTAAAGGCTGGGTTTTTACTTTTATAAACACCTCTTACCGTATTGGTCTCTATTTTTCCCTGAATGAAGTAAGCTATGGATTCCAATTCATAAGCCTCAATAAGTTTTTGGATAGAATCATCCTTACTTCCGTCATTCACAATGATAATTTCCAGATTATGATAGTAAAGGGATAACAGGGAACGGACATTTTCCACAATGGTCATTCCCTCATTATAAGCCGGAGCAATAACACTGAATACCGGAGCATTGGGATTGGCCGCAATAATGCTGTAATCTGTAAATGTATTTTCTTTTTTATAACGAAGTACAGCTCCAAGTGCATAGATTCCTATCCAGCCATAGATAAGAGTTATTGCTGTTCCGTAAATCAGAAACACCCAGATAACAACTTCATAGATGATGTGTGAGAATTCTAACATACTTTTTCCTGTAATGCGTATTTAATGATTTGAATTAATTCATCTGATGAAGTCTCATTTTTAGATGTTTCTACAAGAAATTCCTGTTTTTCCAATGAGCATAGGGCTTCTGCTGCATAGACTTTTATTCCTGAATCAGTGTTATTTAACAATTGATCTTTCAGAAAATCTACAGAGCGTGGGTCTTTTGACTTCTTCATTACTTTAAGGATTTCTTTCTGCACTTCAAGAGGCTGCTGAGGATACACTTCCATGAGGTGGGCAACGGTTGATGAATTTTCAAGAGATAACAATGTCTGTACTGCCTGTACCCGAACATCAACAGAAGGGTGATCCAGCACATCAACAACTGTAGGATAAAGTGATAATACCTGAAATTTTCTTAACAGCTTAAGGGTAAAAATAACCACTGAATCGTTTGAACTTTCAACCCAGCTTTTAATACTATCACTGGAATTCTCAGGAATACTGGTGACTGAAATAAGCAGACGAAGCTGCTGCCATTCTGATATTTTTGTTGAAATACTGTTCAGGAAATGAAGCCCTTCAAATCCTTTAAAATGAACCATCGCATATTGTGCTTCCTGGTAAACCTGTGCTGAAGGATGCGTTAAAAATGTGGAAATCTTTGGCAGTGCTTCTTCTACATTCATTGCTGTAAGTTCCTGTATGCCTCCTGCAATTAAATGTATCTTTTTCTGATTCAGTTTTTTTAATGCTTCTTCCTGAAGACCATATTCCTGGAAAAGGTCTTTGAGTTTATGCTGTGCTGCCCCGGAAAATTTCTTCTCGGATTCTGCCAGCTTCTGAAGGAATAAATTTCTGAACAAAGAATTTCCGGATGCTGCCGAAAAATTATGATCTGCAGAGGTTTCTTCACCATATACAATCACTTCTGAGATTCTTTTATTGATCATTTCTGACCATCTGAAAGTATGGAGCGATTCTCTATACTGATAAAAGCTGTAAATGAGTACGGCTATGATCAGTAAGAGTACCAAGGAAAGCATTCCCATAAATACGAGAAAAAGAAAATGCACAGAAGTGGTGAGAAACATGGCTGAAGTTTATTTTGAAAATCTTTTTATTCTTAATATCAATTCATTGGGGCTGAATGGTTTGACAATAAAATCGGCAGCTCCGAGGTCAAAAGCATTCAGTACCACTTCTTCCTGCCCCATACTGGAAAGCATGATCACCGGGATCTGCTTGTCCATCGTTTTGATAGCTGAAAGTATTTCAATTCCGGAGGCAAAGGGCATCATGATATCTGTGATAGCCAGATCTACCTCTTTGGTTCTAAGGGTTTCGATCGCATCTTTACCATTGCGGGTAAGGATTACTTCGTGCCCTTCTTTTAATAATTTGTGCTCTATTGTTTTTAGAATCAGTTCGTCGTCTTCGGCGATTAGAATCAACATAGTTTTATTTTTTTTATTGTATTAAATTTTTAATTAATTGTAATCCTGTTGTTATTTCCTGGATCATTTCTTTTTCCATGGCGATAAAATCCATGTCGGGTTCTGCTTTATTTTCCCAGCTGGCTGCATTTTTTGTAAGCTTTACCAATCCTGCTGTTCCTGCTGTTCCTTTAAGCTTGTGAAGGATTAATTTCAGGATGGTACTGTCTTTTTCAGCTGTACTTTTTTTAATATCCTCTTCAGCTTGGGTAAGTTGCTGTATTACGAGATCCAAAAATACTTTTCTGAAGTCTTCATCATCATCGCCTATTTGTTCATTCAAAAGATTGATGTCAAGGTATTTTGTCTCATCCAGAACTTCTTCAGTGATCTTATGATTTTTACTCATGATGTATTTTTTCAGCATTTCCAGAAGATCGGCCTGTCGTAAAGGTTTAGGCAGAAAATCATTCATCCCGGAATTCATACATTTTTCTTTTTCACCCAATACATTTCCGGCTGTTACTCCAATAATCGGAACATCGGCATAGCTAGGCAGTAAACGGATCTGTTTTGTAGCTTCAATACCATCCATTACCGGCATCTGAACATCCATTAAAATGATATTGAATGTTTTTTCTTTGCACTGTTCCCAAGCCTGAAGGCCGTCCGTAGCTTCTGTGAGCTCCGCATCGGGAATCAGGGAACGCACCATTTTGTGGTTCAGGACCATATTTACAGGATTATCATCTACCAGTAAAACCTGAGGTGCCTGCATCAGTACTGAAGTTTCTGTTTCCGGCTGTGGAGTTTGACTGATTTCATTTTCTGTGAACTTTACGGCCTGTTTCAATGTTTTATACAACTCTTCAGATTTGATAGGTTTCAGCAGGAAGTAAGAATTGTTTTCCTGACGGAAGGAATTGATGACATCATGCTCTTCTGAAGAGGTATGAAGGATAACCAGAGGTGAAAGTTCATTTTGTTTGTTAAACATTTCCTTGATTTTTTCTATCGTTTCCAGCCCAGAAATGATCGGCATATGGTAATCCATAAGAATAACATCGAAACGTTCCCCTGCAAGAAGTATCTGAAGGGCTTCCATACCATTGGCAGCAAGCTTTGAATCTATATTTTTATAGGCAAGCATATGCTGAAGAATCACTCTGTTGGCTTCGTTATCATCAACAATAAGAACTCTGTTTATTTTCAGATCCTCATCTTCATGGCGTTCTGTCATTTCACAAGGAATCTGAATGTCAAAATAGAAAACAGAACCTTTATCAACCTCGCTTACCAAAGACAGGCTGCTTCCCATATATTTCAGAATATTGTTTGAGATGGTAAGTCCAAGTCCTGTTCCGCCATAACGTTTGCTGATAGAGCTGTTTTCCTGTGTGAAGGCATCAAAAATAAACTGCTGCTTCTCTTTAGGAATACCGATTCCGGTGTCCCGCACTGAAAATCTTAAGGTGATATCTTTATGGTCAAGCTTCAGCTTTTCTACTTTAAGTTCTATTTCTCCCTGTGCTGTAAACTTGACAGCATTTCCGAGGAGATTGATCAGAATCTGTTTCAGTCTGGATTCATCCACCCAGATGGTTTCCGGAAGTCCCGGCTCTATATTTAACAGTAATTCTATATTCTTTTTCTGCGACTGATAAAGGATCACGTTGATCACCTGGCTTACAATGTCATACACATTGGATTTCTCAATTAAAAGATCCATTTTTCCGGATTCTATTTTGGAAAAGTCAAGAATATCATTGATGATGCTTAGCAGGTTTTCTCCGGATTCATTAATATAATTGAGGTATTGGGTCTGTATCTCATTCAACGGCGTTTTTAGCAGAAGGTCAGAGAAGCCGATGACACCATTCAACGGAGTTCTGATCTCATGGCTCATATTGGCCAGAAATTCAGATTTTGCTTTATTGGCAATATCAGCCATTTTCTTGGCATTTTTAAGCTCTTTATTGATTCTTACTGATGCAGTAATATTTTGTGCAGAAACAATGATCCCACCTATTATATGAGTGGAAAGATACCATGGTGTAACTTCTATATTGTAATGCTGAATGACTTCTTTACCAGGAATTTCTATGGCCATGTCTTCATTTTTATAGGCAATTCCTGCCAGCGCATCCTGATATATCTTTATTCTTTCATCCGGGACATTAGGTGAAATTTTGAACATATTTTCGCCGATCAGCCTGATGTCATTCATCTGGAACTCATCTTTCCAGCTGGTGCTTACTGAAAGGTAGTTAAGCTCTTTGTCAAACATAGCCACTGTTGCGGGAACATAGGTAACGAATGACTGAAGCATTGCCTCTTTTTTGGCCAGCTCAAGGTAGATTTTTTTGAAATTATCAATATCCTGAATAATTCCATATACTCTGATACAAACCCCTTCTTCAAACTCAGGTATTCCTTTTACCCTTACCCAGATCATCACACCGTCATTACGGATAAGCTGTAACTCTTCATCGTAAGGAACACCTTCTTTTACAGCTCTTTCAAATAATAATTTCAGTTTTTCCCGGCTGTCTTCGCTATAGAAGCCCAGTGCATTTTCCAGGTCAGGCTGGAATGTTTTGTCTATTTTATGTATCTCTCTGGTAGACTGTGACCAGAATACGGTATTCTTTTTAAGATTCACTTCCCATCCTCCCACCTGGGCCACAGCACTTGTCTGTTCCAGCATTTTTTTTGTATGAACAAGATCTTTTTCCAGCGTCATTCTTTCGGTGACATTCAGTGCGGTACTTACTACATAAGGTTTTCCTTCTTTATTGATTTCCACCAGATTGTGGTACATCCAGATGACCTCTTCACCTCCTTTGGTTTTCAGGATCATGGTTCCGAAATCTTCCTGGTTTTTGTTGATTCTTTCCAGGTATTGTTCCAGCAGCGGCCAGTTTTTTTCAGGGACAAGATCTTTCAGGTTCAGTTCTTCCACTTCTTCTGCAGAATACTGCAGGGTTTCTCTTCCTTTTTCGTTTACGGCAATAATATTCCCTTCCATATCATGCATACTCATCAGGCCTATTGCATTTTCGAAGAAGCTTCTGAAACGGCGTTCAGAACTTTCAAGTTTGAGCTTTTCATCGATGCGCTGGGTAATATTGATCCCGAAACAGAAAATTTCAGAGTGCTTCTGATTTAATTTCAGATACCATTCTACAATAATAGTCTGTGTATCATCTATGTGTGTAGAAGTGGTAAATGTTACTTCTTCATCTGTAGTGGGCAGATTTTTGGTAAGTAATTGCAATTGAGAATTATGGCTGCCTAAAATATTTAGGAAATTCTGATCAATAACCTGAGACTTCTCCAATTGAAAAGCGCTTTCAAAAGCCGGATTGACGTCTTTTATAGAGAAATCCTTATCCAAAACACAGATCAGGTTGTTGGAAATACTGAAGGTCTGTTGAAAGTATTCAGCCTGAATATTTTTTCTTTTCCCCATCAGGACTTTTGTGATCGCCTCTCCTATTTTTTTCAGGGTTGAAATCTGATCGTCTGTAATCGTTTTAGGTTTATAATCGATAACGCAGATGGTTCCTAATACGAATCCTTCATCATCAATCAGGGGTACTCCTGCATAAAACCTGATTCCTCCTGCCAGAATAATTGCGTTGTCAGAAGATCTTTCATCTAATAAAGTATCATTGATAATTACAACGTCCCCACTTGCAATAGAATATTGGCATACCGTATTTTTCCGGTCTACAAAATCGAGGGCAAGTCCTACACAACTTTGGATGGTCTGGGTTTCGCTTTCCATCATTGCAATAAGTGATGCGGGACAATCGGTCACCAGGCATGCCGTCTCTGCAAAAATGTCTAACTGGGGATCTTTTTCAAGGTTTAAAAGATCAAAAAACTCCAGTTTCCTCATTCGGGCTTCTTCATTCGCAGGAATTGGATATTTCTTCATATGTTATTTCAATGATTAGAGATTTTTCTTTTTTGATTATTAAAAAATGATAATCAGAGCCTTAAAGTTTATATTTTAAACATTTTTAGGTACTTTAAATTATTATTTTAATAAGTAAAGCAAAATACGAAATAATTTCGTAATCCATTGTAGTAAATTTGACAATAAAGGTATATCTCTGTTTATTTCAAATGAATTGAAGTGAATTCAGGATTTTGAAGGAAGTAATGGGGATTATGAAAAGAAAAAGTACCATATGTGATGATAGGGTACTTATGTTTGAAACCGTTAAATAAATTTATTGTGGGTTTCTTTTAAATTGAACTGTATTTATATTGTATTTGAGTGTTTTATGAATTAACAGTGATGTTTTGATTGGAAACGGCAAATGCTACGGCAGCATCTACATGAATCTGGATAGTATCAAATACCGGAACAGCAACATCTTCCTGCTTAATCAGAAGCGGAATTTCTGTGCAGCCTAAAATAATTCCCTCTGCTCCACGGTCTATAAGCTCCTGAATAATCTTCAGGTATTTTTTTTTAGTTTCAGGATTAATAATTCCTCTGCTTAGCTCATTTCTTAAAATATCCTCGATATAATCTCTGTCTTCACTTCTCTCAGGGATCAGAGGTTCCAGGCCGCCTTCTATCAGTTTATCCTTATAAAAATCCAGCTCCATTGTATAACTGGTTCCTAATAAACCGATTTTCTTTAATCCTTTCCGTTTTACCGCATTGGCTGTAGCCGTTGTAATATGAATGAGCGGTAATCCTATCTGTTCCTCAATCCTGTCTGCAACAATATGTGCTGTATTGGCACAAAGCACAATAGCTTCTGCTCCGGATTTTTTTAAATTTTCGGCAGCATTATACAGAAGTTCAAAAGTTGCATCCCAGTCATACTCTGCATTAAATTGCTGAAAATGGTTAAAGTTGACAGAATAAATAATACATTCCGCAAAATTCAATCCACCTAATTGCTGATTAATTACTTCATTCAGAAGACGGTAGTAGTCTAAAGTTGAAGCCCAGCTGATACCTCCTACCAATCCTAATTTTTTCATATTCTTCTTATTTTTTTTGTTCAGTAAAAGTAGATATCTTTGCTGTATTGTAACAGATACAAAAAATGAATATATTATTGTAACAGATGAAGGATTTTCAATACATAGCATTGGCAGATAAGTTCGAGCTTTCCATTAATAACGGAACGTATCCGGTTGGAGCCAAGCTGCCATCATTACGCAGTGTCCGGCAGCAGTTTAAAATAAGTGTTGGGACTATTCTGAAAGCTTTCACTCTATTGGAAGATAAGGGGCTAGTGGCAGGAAAAGAAAGGTCAGGGTTTGTTGTGCTCCGTACCTCAGTTTCTTCTGCAAATCTGCCAAAACAGGCGGAAAACAATACGCTTGCTCAAAAAATAGCGATCGGGAAAGTGTTACAGGAAGTATCATTTCCGGATTCAGAAAACAAATCTTATGTTTCATTTTTCAATGCTGTTTTACATCCGGACCTTCTGCCTTTTAATGCTTTACGGAGAAGTTTGCAGCAGGCTTCCAGAGATTTAACAGGCCAGCATTTACAGTATGAACCTGCAGCAGGAAATAGTCAGTTGAGAACCGAAATTGCCCGCAGGTCTTTCCTTTGGCAGGGTAATCTTTCAGCTGATGATGTGATTGTCACCAATGGTGCATTGGAAGCTGTCAGTTTATGTCTGCGTGCTGTAACAAAAGCAGGTGATACTGTACTTGTGCAGTCTCCCTTCTACCATGGTATCTTGCAGACAATAGAAAGCCTTGATCTCAAAGTCATTGAATTCTCCGGTTGTCCTTTGACCGGAATTAATATTCAGGAATTGGAAGAAATCTGCAGCACACAAAAGATTTCAGCATGTCTGTTACTTTCAAATTTTAATAATCCAAATGGTATTTCTTTAAATAATGAAAAGAAATCAGCAATAGCCGCTTTTGCTGCAAGAATGCATGTTCCGGTCATAGAAGATGATATTTATGGGGATTTACATTTTCAGTCACAACGCCCAACCACTATAAAAAGTTATGATGAGCATGGCTGGGTGATGCTTTGCTCCTCTTTTTCCAAATCGGCTGCGCCTGGTTACAGAATCGGCTGGTGTGCTGCAGGACGGTTTTCAGAACAGGTGGTCAGATTGAAAGCTGTTACTAATGTTGCTACGGCAAGTATAGTACAGTCTTCTTTATTGCAGTTACTGAAAACAGGAGCCTATGACCGTCATCTTCGCAAGCTTCGGCCTGAACTGCATAGACTGATGCTATTGACAATTCAGGCGATAGAAAAATATTTTCCATCTGATATCCGGATGAGCCGGCCCGAAGGAGGTCTGGTAGTATGGATAGAGCTGCCTGCCCATATTGATGCATTTGAGCTTCAGAAAAAAGCCCTTGATCAGTTTGTAAATTTTGCCCCGGGGCCGCTGTTTTCCAATAATAGAGATTATAGAAATTACATCCGGATCAGCTGTAATAATGTTTGGAATGATAAAGTAGAAAAAGCTTTGAAAAGACTAGGCAGTATTATAAAAAGCATGTAAATAAATAACAAAAAAACAAGGCGGACACAATCAATCCGCCTTGCACTCTCCCAAATAATTAAATATGAAAAAATATGAATGTCTATATCAAACAGGCTTTCAGCATCAGATCATGCAGATCTGTATTTTTAGTAAAAGGCTGTAAAAGTTCATTTCCGGGACCATAAGCCGCTACTTCCACATAATCTCCGGAATGATCCATGCTGATCCATCCTACAGAATTCCTGCTTTTCTGAATTTCCGAATAAAGCTTGAAAGGCAGTTTTTTATAATTATAGAGCCCTTCTTCCTCTTTCTCCAATCCGTTGTAAAAACTCAGAAGATGTTTGGCTTCATCATCATTCAGAATGATTTTATTGCCTTCATAGATCCAGTCTTTGATATCTTTAACTGAATAGTCCTTCTGAATCTTGTTCAGAATATATTCGTTGGTATACTTATAGTCTGATATGCTGTTAAAGTTCCTGGTGGCATCAGTTCCGTAAATTGTTCCGGGATTGGCATTTCCATGATCTGTAGTGATGATGACTAATGTGTTTCCGTCTTTTTCGGCAAAATCCATTACCGTTTTTACAGCTTCATCAAATGCCAGCTGATCGTGAATGAGTGCCGCTACATCATTGGCATGCGCAGACCAGTCTACTTTTCCGGCTTCTACCTGAAGTACAAAACCACCGGAATGATCTTTCATCTGATCAATAGCGGTCTTTGCCATTTCAGCAAGAGTTGGTGTATTTTTAAATTCCGGAAGATAGGTTCTGTCAATGCTGTACGGCAATGCTCCTGTGCTGAATATTCCTAATAACTTCTCTCCTTTTTTGATTTCTTTCAGGTCGTTTTGTGTTTTTAGAATCCGGTATCCTTTTTTGCTGTACAGGGAATAGACATCTTTCTTGTCTTCTCTTTTGGCAGGATTGAAAAATTCGTCTCCGCCTCCCAGCAGTACATCCAGTTCCAGTTCGGCATACATTTCAGCAATTTGGGGTTCTGCATTTCTTTTTGAAGAATTTACACAGAATCCTGCAGGAGTGGCATGGGTAATGGTAACGGTTGTCACGCAGCCTGCTTTCTTTCCTGCTTTTTTATATTGCTGCCATATGGGAAGATGCTTTTCTCCGTTGGGCCCCATGTTCAGGGTTCCGTTTTTAACACGTATTCCGCCTCCGAAGGCTGAACTTGCCGCAGCAGAATCTGTAACGATAGAACTTGCTGAAGCAGTGTCCATCAAGGCACGGGTTACTTTTTTGTCGTGATACAGATTAAGCCAGTTACTCCCCTTTCCTAAAATATTCCGGGAATACAGGTCTGCCATTGAAAGCGTTCCGAGACTCATCCCATCACTTACCATAAAGATGATGTTCTTTGCTTTTCCTGCCTGGGGATTTTCATTCGTTTTCCCGAAGCTCCAGAGATCAGACGGTGATAAGGTCAATAACCCTGAAAGTAATGCTGAACCTTTTAGAAATTTTCTTCTGTCCATATTGTTTAGAAATAATGTGGTAAGTTATTGCATTTAATTTTTTATCGAAACCAAGTTGCATTAATTAAAGGTTAATTTTAAATATTCTTTGGAAAAGGGTCTTCAAAAGGTGTTTTTTGTTCAAGCAATTCTTTTTCCTGTTCACTAATAAGACAATGCTGAAGATCTGATATCATTTGATCTTTATCCAGGTTCTGTCCGATGAATACAAGCTCATTGATCCTGTCGCCCCAGTTTTTGTCCCATCTGCTTTCTATAAATTCCTGATTTTCTGTAAATGAAGAATATTGTACCCTTTGGTTCATAGGCATACTACCCCACCATACCCCTGCCTTTTCAAGTCGGAAAGAGCCGCCAGCCTGTGAAAAGTTCAAAGCATCACTCGGTCTTGAAGCCAGCCAGAACAAACCTTTTGCTCTTATTGTTCCTTCCGGATAATGATGATTCAGGTATTCCCAGAGTCTTACAGGGTGAAAGGGTTTTTTATCCCTGAACACCATTGAGCTTATTCCATATTCTTCAGTTTCCGGGGTGTGATGATCAGATTGTAATTCTTTTTGCCAGCCGGCTGAAGATTGCGCTTTATCAAAGTCAAAAAGCCGGGTGTTTAAAATCTGCTGAGGTTCAACTTTTCCAAATTCGGAATGCAGGATAACAGCATCAGGGTTTAATTTTTTAATAGCAGCTTTTAAAAAGCCAAGTGTTTCAGCATCTATAAGATCTGTTTTGTTTAAGATAATAACGTTTGCAAACTCAATCTGGTCAGTAAGAAGGTTTACAATTGTTCTATAATCTCCTTCCATATCGGTGAGATCACGATCCATCAGCAATTCATTGGATCCGAAGTCTTTCATAAAATTAAAACAATCCACCACAGTTACCATTGTATCTACATAGCTGAAGCGGGAAAGGTCTATTCCACTCTCTTCATCAATATAGGTAAAGGTCTGGGCAACCGGAATGGGCTCACTGATTCCCGTACTTTCTATCAATAAGTAATCAAACCGATTTTCGTGGGCAAGACGTTCTACTTCTACTATCAGATCTTCACGGAGTGTGCAGCAGATGCATCCGTTACTCATTTCTACCAGTTTTTCCTCCGTTCTCGAAAGGGTATTTTGATTTTCAACAAGGCGGGCATCAATATTAACTTCACTCATATCATTTACAATGACAGCTACTTTCAAGCCTTGTTTGTTGTGCAGAATATGATTAAGCAATGTGGTTTTTCCAGCTCCCAAAAAACCGCTGAGTACTGTTACAGGAAGTTTCTTCGTCATGTATTTAATGTTTATGATTTTTAAAATTGATTATATGACCAGTGATTAAGCCTGCAGTTCCAACATAGATCAGAGGAAGATGAATCTCAAATATCAGATCTGTGAGTACAGAAATAAAAATGAGGGAAACAGATATCCAGAATAAAAGTTTCAGCCATCGTTTGGTTATTTTTTTGGTAACCCTGAACACGAAAACGGTACCGATGCACAGGAAGGCTAAATCGATATAAGGATTATGGGATATGCCCAAAGGGACAATCAGTAATAACGGAAAGACTATACAATGAATCAGGCACAAAACAGCAGCGGAGATTCCTACAGCATCAAGAATTTTTGACTTCATAATAGTATGGATTAGTTTTCTTATTGTAACTTTGTTGCAAAAGTATAGATAAAAATTTAAATAACGCAACTTTGTTGCATTAAAATATGAAACAGGTCAGAAATACACATGCAAAAACTGAAATTTTAAATCTTATCAATGATTCAGATATAGCCCTTACCCACTCTGATATTCAGAAGAAATTGGGTGATCTATGCAATAGAGTAACCATCTACAGAGTGTTGGAAAGGCTTGAAAACGAAGGTGCTATCCACAAGATCGTCAATATTGACGGCGTGGTGAATTTTGCGAAGTGCAGCGGGAAATGTAGTCATGAAGAGCATTTTCATAATCATGTTCATTTCAACTGCAAAGAATGTCATTCTGTGACGTGTATTGAAAACGCAATCCCGGAAATCAGTTTGCCGGAACATTTTATCGCGCAGGAATATAATTTTATTATCAGCGGCATCTGCCCGAAATGTGCTGATGCCTAGTTGTTCTATAATAACACAGGCAGATTCGCTAATTTGCAAATCTGCCTGTGTTATATCATAATAAAATCTCTGCTATAAAGAAGAGATATAGACTTCTATTTTGGTACCATCATAATTGAAAGTGCCGTCAGAATTTTTTTTGCCTAATACCCATTTCATATCTACAGGTACAGACCATGCAGAGCCTAATGAAAATCCGTTAACGGATCTTATTTCATTTCCTTTTCCTGTTGTAACAGCTGAATGAAAGAAGGTTTTATCAATAAGTCTGTAAAAACCAATCGCTTTTCCTGCAGGAATAGGTGAATATCCATCCCATTTTTCTCCCGCAGGATAATTGAATAGAGTTAACCATTTTTGTCCGGCTGATTCTGCCAGCTGAGCAGGACTTATGGAGGCACCCCGCATATATAAAGCATAGGCAACCACATCATGACATACTCCACTGTTGTATTTCGAGATATTCTCTGCTCCTGAGAGAATAGCATGAGCAACGGGTGCTCTTTCGGATAAGGATAGCTGAGCCTTCCTGGCTCCTTCCGGTGTAATAAATGACATATAATATTTTGTTTGGTAGCGTAAAGATACAGCTTTAAAATTTAATCACTTATGTTGGAAAATATTTAAAGTTTTGGTTGAAGCCGTTTATAGGGTTATTAATCAATAAGCGGGTTAAAACCCGCCTCTATTGATACATAAACCTGGTACTATATCTGAGAATGGGATGAATATTTAATAGGACGGGCTTTAGCCCGTTCTAACAATTGCATACAGATAGTTCGGCTTCAGCCGAAACTTAATATCGTATGGGTTTGGCTGAAGCCTTTGGAATGGCAGATAATAAAATAAGCGGGTTAAAACCCGCTTATTTTGATCAATATGGTTAATAGTTCATTTAACAATAGTACATGCATTCGTAGCTGAAAAGCTTTCCATCTTTAAAAGTGAAAATAAGAAGTCCGGCATCACCATTCTGAATGTGATATTCATGTGGGGAAGAAATCCATCGAGCAGAAAGCATATCACCAAAACGGGTCACAAAATTCTTTTCATCATAATTGGAATCCATACGTTCATTTCCTAACACTACAGTTTCACCATTACTGAAGGACATTTTGTAGATACTTCCGGAAACTTTTCCTTTATATTCTTCAAAAGCAATAATGATATTGGGTGTTCTGTAAAAATATTGAGGTTCCCAGCCACATTCCGGCACATTAGGAATATCCTTCACTTTCTGCATCTCCAGCTGTTTCATCTGTACATCCGTAATTTTTCCGTCAAAAAGGGCGGTTTCCTTCCATATAAAATGCAGATTCAAAGCTTTTAATTTTTTTTCATAGGCTTCTGTTTCTGGTTTTTTCGCGAATTGATCTGCCAACAGAAGTTCAAAGTCGATATCTATCTTTGGATTTTCTACGCCGGTATTAGATTCTTTCCAATATTGTAAGGCCTGTTTAAGGTTTTTATCCTCAATCCATGCCAATTCACGTAATCTTCCAACCTGGGCCAGTTCTTTTTCCCTGTCTTTGCCCTTTGCTGCCAGATAGTCTTTTAGTACTTTTTCATAGGTAAGTTCAGCACCCAGATATTTCATTTGGATATATTCGGGATTTTCGTGGAAATGATCTCCCATATAGATCCAGCCGTCCTGATATAAAGGGACATAATCAATACAGACCAATTCATTTAAGGCGGCTCTTCTTACCGGCATACTTTCTGTTGTGGGAGCTTTTCGTACGCGTAATTCCGATACCTGTACATAGAAATGCGGACATTGGAATCCTTGTGATCCTCTGTTGAAATATTGGGCCGGCTCTCCGGCAGATTTATTACCACGCATGTTTTTTTGTAAAGGCTGACGGTCTATAAAACCAAGATCCCCATTGCTTACCTGCACTTTGTATTGTGTTCGGGTAGAATCGAGAAGATAAACGAGTGCTTCGGTAGAAAATATTCCCAGAATATCTTTCTTATTTTCCTGATCACGAAAGAGATGTCCCCATTCCGAAGTATAAACCGGGTGCTGGCCGGGATTCTGAGCCATAATATTGTAAAAGCAACATTGAATGATGCTGGCTCCTAATAGTATCTTTTTCAACATTTAATAATTTGTAAAAGGTGTAAATCCTCAGTTTTTATAGATGGATTGGTTATTGTTTTAGAGTTATTTTCCTCAAAATTACTGAAAAATAAAAGGTTTTCCTACTCTTATTGTTATTCAGAATCGGTATAAATTCCATGCTATTCATCACCTCCCATTGGGTAAAGTAAATAAAAATACTATTTTTATCGGCCAAAAAAAGTAAAGACTAATTTATGCCGACTGATGCTTCTCATAAGCTGATTCCGATGACCACTTTCGTGCTGGAATATTATTCACATGAAGGATATGCCGATCTTCAGATTTTGAATCTGATGAATAATTATGCCAATTTTTTAAAGAAGCGTTTGACTCTTGGAATGTTTGTTCCCTTAGATCGTGAAGGAAATATTCTGAAAGAACCAAAGAATTATACTGCATGGAAATCTCTGAATCATAATGACGGGAAAAGAACGGATGTTGCAGGATTTGAAGAATACGCAGAATACCAGAAGGCAGAGCAGAACTGTATGTTCGAAGGTTTTCAAGTTGACTATAACGGATATTCAAAAGTTCGTATTACAGCTGCCTATGATGCTTCGATAGAGCTTTCTTTCAATAAAAATGATCTGCTTCCTTCAGGATTTAATGATGTAGAGTCACTTACGGTATTTGATGATATATTCTTGACATCCAGTGCGTTAAAAGCGATCGGAATAATAAGGTAAAACTTTAGATATAATAAAAAACGTTTATCACCTGATAAACGTTTTATTTTTTTGATATACTATCTTACACATTCTCCTGAATGGCAGTGATAGCCTGAAGGACACAGTCCGTTAATACAAGGGCCTGCTGCATCAGGATAACATCTTTCATCTGCACGGCAGTGGGAATGAGGAGGACACAGGGAAAGTAGGTTTCCAAGGCAAACGCCTACAGGAAGAGGGAGATTAAGTTCAATACCGATTTCTCCAATGATGTTTTTCAATGTTCTTCTGTTTAATTTTTTCATGGTCTTTGTTTTAAGGTGTTATTGATTTTTTTATGATACTTTCAAGCTCTGTGATAAAATCTTTTTGTGCCGTGTTTATGCGTTTCTGTGCTTCTTCTGAAGAAAACCATTCCCATTGATCTACTTCCGGGACTTCCAATATTTTACCGGATTTGGGTGGCCACTCTAAGGGGAAAGTATTGCTGTAAAGGTCTGCGATTTCAAGATCATTTTCTAAAGCCCAGGCATAAACGGTTTTTCCTCCTTTCTGTTTAATGGGTGATAATTCGATAAACTTCCCATCTATTGTTTTACCGGTTTCTTCTTTAAATTCTTTCAAAGCACGCTCCAATAAATCTTCATCAGGAAAAACTTCTCCTTTAGGAATAGACCACGCTCCCAGGTCTTTATTTTTCAAGAAAGGACCGCCGGGATGTATCAGAAAGTAATACAGACTGTCTTTTTCCTTTTTAAACAGTAAAATCCCTGCGCTTATTTTCATAGACTTAAAGATTTGATTATTAAAGGTATGAAAAATATATAAACCTCATGATCAATAAGATAAACCTTTCTTTTTAAACTCAGAAGGAGACATTTCTTTATAGGTTTTGAATATTTTATTGAAATGACTGGCATCATTAAACCCCAGCTTGTCAGCAATTTCACTGATATTATAATGACTCTGAAGTAAAAGCTTTTCAGCCGTTTTTATTTTATGCTGCATGATGTGCTGCTGTATGGAGAAACCTGTCTGCTTTTTGATATAAATGCTGATATAATTGGGAGAAAGCATAAACTCTTTGGCCAGATTTTCAATTTTCATTTTATCTGGATCTAAAGCATTGATGTTGATATAATACAATATTCTTTCAATTCTGCTTAAGTTTTGAGTAAGCCAGTTTTTAGCCGTGATATTGCTCATCGTGTTCCGGATCAGAATCGTAATAATGGCGGAAAACAGATCTGAGCTTATCTCGTTATTATAAGTGTTTTTATGACTGAACTCGTACAGAAGAATCCGGGCCAGCTGCAACAGATGTTCCCTGTCCGTTTTACATTGGATCACCGATTTGTATACAAAAGAATGGTCTTCCATCAGAAGCTGGACCACTTTTTTCAGCTCATTCTTCTTGTTGGAGAGCAGATTTTCCCAGATGTATTGTTCTGTAAATTTTATATAAATGAACCGTGTTTTGTTAGTAATAGAAAACTCATGACCGTCGCTGGGCCGCAGGAGAAAAACATCTCCTTTTTGGTAGGGGAAAGTAATATTGTTGAGGTGGTGAAATCCTTTTCCCTTTTCTATGATAATCAGTTCATAAAAGTTATGATTGTGATACTCAACGTCCCAGTTTTCTTTTTCGATGCTGAAAACATTAAAAGAATTGAAATTAACGATTCGTTTCATGAAAAATGGATTTTTACAAATTTACCATTAATTTTTACAACACACTATGATTCATTATTGATCAATTTTGTCTTATTAAATACATTCAAAATGAAATACATAAAACAATCTGTTCTGTTGCTTGCTTCAACAATTGTTCTGATGTCTTTTTCTGATCATAACAAAGATAAAAGAACAAAAAAAGATCAACACGAAACACAGACTTCAACAAAAAAATACTGGCCTAATGGGGCTCAGCTGGTAATTTCCGTTTCCATGCAGTTTGAAACCGGAGGGCAGCCTGAGGGCGCTGAAAGTCCTTTCAGCGGAACTCCCCTTCCTAAAGGGCAACCCGATCTTCCGGCAGAAAGCTGGTATCGCTACGGAGGAAATGAAGGAATTTACAGAATGCTGGATCTATGGAAAAAATACGACATCAAAGTAACGTCTCATGTTGTGGGAACAGCCGCAGAAAAGTATCCAGAAGTGGCTAAAGCGATTGCGAACGCAGGCCATGAAATTGCCGCCCATGGAATTGCATGGGACAATCAGTGGAACAAGAATTATGCTGACGAGTTGAATTTCGTGAAACAAGGCGTAGATGTTGTTGAAAAAATTACAGGTAAGAAAGCGGTAGGCTATAATGCTAATTGGCTGAGAAGAGGCCCGAATACGCTTAAAGTTTTACAGGAACTAGGATTCCTGTACCACATAGATGATCTGAGCCATGATGAGCCTTTCATTACCAAAGTAAAAGGGAAAAATTTTGTCGTAATCCCTTATACATTACGGAATAATGATATCGTCAATATTGAAGGAAAACACTGGAGCCCCGATCAGTTTTTGAATCAATTGAAATTTGAATTCGACCGTCTGTATGAAGAAGGAGCTTCCAAAAGAAGAATGATGAGCATCAGCTTTCACGACAGAATCGGTGGAACTCCCGCAATGATGCATGCCATGGAAGAATTTATAAAATATACCAAAGAAAAGCAAGGTGTAGTCTTTATGAGAAAAGATGATATTGCTAAAATGGTGATGAATGATCCTGATACTCCTGTTGATAACAGTGAAGAAAAGTTTAATAAGTAAGGAATCTGGAAGCTTGAGGAAGGAAGTTATTGAAGTCCATAAAAACAAATTACAGAATAAGAAATAAATGATAAGCACAATAAAAGTGAATCATAACATATATAACTTCCAGCCTCCAGCTTCCCTCTTCTAACCAAAAAATACTACTATATGAATACAAAAACAGCTTATTTTTTCCTTCGTGTATCGATGGGAATCAATCTTTTAGGACACGGATTAGTCCGTTTGGTGAAACTACAGGATTTTGCATCAGGAATGATGAAAGGTTTTGAAACAAGCTGGCTGCCGCAGCCAATGGTTCATCTTTTTAGTGTCACTCTCCCCTTTCTCGAATTTACAATTGGCGTTCTGCTGACCATTGGCTTTAAAACCCGTATTGCCACTATGGCCGGAGCATCTCTGATTATTCTGCTGCTTTTTGGTAGCAGTACGGTTGAAAACTGGGAAGCAATGGGTATTCAGATGATCTATGCCGGGTTGTTCTATATTCTGATCAGCAGAATTGAGGACAATTTTCTGGCTTTGGACAGGAAATAATAAAGACAAAGAAAGCGATTAAAGCCGGGAAAGTAACGAAGCAAGGGAATAAAAAGAAATGTATTATTCGAAGATTGCTATCTTTATTTTTCCGGCTTTTTGTGTTTTCGGAGATTATGTTACAACTTCCATGGATTAAGTTACTCTGTTTTTATAATTATGCCCGAATTTTGTATCATAAATAAAAGCAGCTGAAAATATTGGTTATTTTCAATGGAATACATAACCCTCAAAATAGAAAACGATGCAAACTATATTAGGTGCCAATGGGCAGATTGGTGAAGAACTGGCAAGAGAACTGAAAAGAAATTACACTTCAGATATCCGTATTGTCAGCAGAAATGCCAAAAAAGTAAATGATACAGATACTGTTTTCTCAGCAGATTTATCAGATAGAGAAAAAGCAATAGAAGCCGTGAAAGGAAGTGAAATAGCTTATTTTACCCTTGGCCTTCCCATGGATACGGATTTATGGGAAAGACAGTTTTTAACCATCATGAAAAATGTAATTGAAGCCTGTAAAATCAACGGAACAAAGCTGGTCTATTTTGATAACACCTATATGTATCCTCAAAATAATGAGGTGTTAACAGAGCAAACCAGATTCGCACCTGTGGGAAGAAAAGGAATGATAAGAAAACAGATGACAGAAATGCTTTTAACAGAAATGAAAGCCGGAACCATAGAAGCGGTTATCTGCAGAGCTCCTGAATTTTATGGTCCCGGAAAAACTCAGAGTATTACCAATAGTCTTATTTTTAATGCTATTAAAGAAGAAAAGAAATTAAGAGTTCCCTTAAGAGATGATAAACTTCGAAGCCTGATCTGGACCCCTGATGCCAGCCGTGCTACTGCTTTGATCGGAAATACTCCTGATGCCTACGGACAGACATGGCATTTACCGGTAGATGATCATAAGCTGAATTATA
The DNA here is from genome assembly GCF_018362995.1 of Chryseobacterium indologenes. Lineage (NCBI taxonomy): Bacteria > Pseudomonadati > Bacteroidota > Flavobacteriia > Flavobacteriales > Weeksellaceae > Chryseobacterium > Chryseobacterium indologenes. The sequence goes on along the minus strand of NZ_CP074372.1, from coordinate 1,094,848 downwards.
AAGAATTTATTGCTTTGGCTTCTCAGGTTTATGGAATAGAATTCAGGTATTCTGTAATCCCAAAACTGTTTTTTATAATAGGATCCTTATTCAACAAAAATGCAAAAGAATTACTGGAACTGCTTCCGAGATATCAATATGATAATCTTTTTGATGACTCAAAATTCAGAAAGAGATTCCCGGAATTTGCGGTGACGACTTACAGACAAGGAATTGAGCAGATCAAAAAAGAACAGCAATCAGCAAAATAATTTCGTTAAAATAAGTAACTTAGAAACACCAATACCACAACCGAAGGGCAAATATTGATGCTGTTTCAAAGGTCAACTAAAGTGGCTTTTGTCATTCTGACGAAGGAAGAATCTTTAATAACCCAATATATGAGATTCTTCACTACATTTATGAACTGCGTTCGCAGACTTTCTATCTGTGTTCAGAATGACATATTATATGGTAAAAAAGAAACAAAATGAAAGCTCCCGAAAAAGTAACCTCCATCACCGCATTACACAGATACCTGAATCTGAAAAGGCCTTCCAACCCTTTGATCAGTGTCTTTGATTTCAATGAAGTGAATATAGATCCGCAAACTATTCTGAGCGCGGTGACTACGGATTTTTATGTAGTTTCCATTAAAAAGGATTGTGCAGGCAGATGCAAATACGGACAACATTATTATGATTTCGAAGATGGGATTATGTATTTCATTGCTCCCCACCAGGTATTACAGTTTGAAGATATTCTGCTTTCCGAAGTAAGAGGAAGCGTGCTGGTTATTCACCCTGACTTTCTGCAGGGATATCCGTTAGCTTCCATAATAAAAGATTATGGCTACTTCTCCTATACTGCGAATGAAGCTTTGTATCTCTCCGAAAAAGAAGAAAAATCCGTAACGGATATCATGGATAATATCAGCAGGGAGATAGAAGCTAATATGGATAGTTTCACCCAGGATTTACTGGTATCCAATATCGATTTGCTGTTAAAATACTGCGACAGATTCTACAACCGCCAGTTTTTAACACGAAAAAAGGTGAATCATGATCTTTTAAGCCAGCTGGAAAATCTACTTGATGATTATTTTAAAGATGAAAAATTATTGATTAATGGTATTCCTACTGTACAGTTTGTGGCGTCAAAGATGAATATCAGTCCTAATTATTTGAGCGATATGCTAAGAGTTCATATAGGACAGACTACCCAGCAGCATATCCAGAACAGAGTAATAGAAAAGGCAAAAGAACTGCTGTCAACCACAACACTATCTGTTTCTGAGATTGCGTATAATTTAGGATTTGAACATCCACAGTCTTTCCATCGCTTATTTAAAAACCAAACTGCTGTTTCACCGTTAGAATTCAGGAAATCTTTTAATTAATACTATCATGATTAAAAAAATATTGCTAATCGTAACGAACGTAGATCAATATGCCAGCGGCAATTTTAAAACAGGCTTATGGCTGAGTGAGCTTACTCATATTTATCACGCTGCCAGGGAGAAAGGATGGCAGATTACCATAGCTTCCCCTAAAGGCGGGAATACTCCCGTTGACCCGGAAAGCCTTAAACCTCTTGTTCTTGATGGAATTTCAAAAAAATATTATGAAAATTCAGGGTTTATGAATGAATTAACACATACAAAAAGTCTCAATGAGGTAAAGAATGAATCCTTCGACTGCATTTATTTGGCTGGAGGGCATGGAACAATGTATGATTTTCCTGATAATACAACTCTACGGATTATACTAAGAGACCAATATAAAAATAATAAAATGGTCGCAGCGATCTGTCATGGAGTTGGAGGATTATTGAACGTAAAGCTTTCTGATGGAGAATACATGATTAAAGGTAAAAATATTACGGGATTTGACTGGTTTGAAGAAACTTTGGCAAGAAGAAAAAATGAAGTTCCTTTTAATCTTGAGGCAGCCCTTAAAGAACGGGACGTATATTATAAAAAAGCTTTTATTCCGATGACTTCCAACGTTGTGGTGGATGGACATTTGATCACGGGACAAAACCCTTTCAGTTCTAAAGAAATGGCTAAAGTAGTAATTCGTGAACTTGAAAAGTAAAAGCGGGCAATGATATAATGTATTTAAATTTCTTTAAAATATGTAAAATTAAAACGCAAAGTTTGAAGATGTAAGCTTTTAATAAAGTGAGCAAAGATTACGACTGTATCGTTGATGAAGCTTTGGATTATACACCACTTAAAAGAATCAATTGCTAAATCTAAATAATTGATGGGAGACTAAGATATCCTGTATTTAATTTTATCGAAGATAAAATCCTTGTGCCTTATAGCAGCCTTTTTTAATCATGTTGCGCCTTTGCGTTTCCCAAAAACATTTTATATATAGTTTAAAAAAAAATAAAAAAACGCAAAGTTCTAATGGTTTCAGATTTTTACTAAAAATGAGTAATGATAGTGCCAATAGACGATATCATGATTCTTCCCCCTGATGCCTCAAAATAAAGTAAAACATTAAAATCTCTGCGTTTAATTTTTTTATGACAAAAAAGACTTTGTTATTGTAACAAGACTCATCAGAATAACCACAATTCCTACCACAACAAACATTTTTTTTGTCGGAAGTTTTGCCGTAAGCATCGCCGAAAACGGAGCCGTAAAAATACCCCCCAATAAAAGTCCTAAAACAATATTCCAGTGATGAATTCCAATAGTGAAAATAAATGTTATCGCACTTGTTACGGTCAGTAAAAACTTGGCTACAGTGGAGCTTCCCACGACATAACGGGGGATCCTTCCCTCTTTGATAAGCGTTCCGGTTACCAAAGGACCCCAGCCGCCACCAGCAAAGGAATCAATAAAACCTCCTGCCAATCCTAATATTCTGAGATTGGTTCTGCGTTTGGTTTTTGTTTGCCCTGATTTTTTATCTTTGAATGCATTTCGTAAGATATTAATTCCAAGATATAATGTGTAGCAGGCAATAATAGGCTTTACAATATGAGCATAGTGTTCCCCGTAATGAGACAGCGTCAATGCACCGATAACAGAACCCACAATAGCCAGCGGAAATAATACCCATACCATTTTCTTATTGACATTTCCCAGTTTGTAATGGCTGAAACTTCCTGCTGCTGTGGTAAACGATTCTGCAGAGTGGATGCTCGCACTCACAACAGGCGGTGGAACATTTAACAGTAAGAGAATTGTGGTACATATTACTCCATAGCCCATTCCCATAGATCCTGCGACAATTTCCGCCATAAAGCCTGCAAACAGCATCCAATAAAAGATATGACCGTCTTTGTTCAGAAAATATTGGATATCATCTGAAAGATTAAACTGATAGACCACAAGTCCAAATAACCCGAAAAGAAGTAAAATACCAATGATTGCAAGGTAAATATTGGCTTTTCTTTGGGCTGTTTTGGTAATATTAATCAGTTTTTCAATTTCCATATCTGGTTTTAAAGAAACTTTTCCATCGGACAGATATTCCGTAGTGATTTTGTTGAGTTCCTTCACTTTATAATTGAAATCTCCGGTCAGTCTGTTCCGGATATGCTGCATATTATCCAACACATGATCCATTTCATCAGGAATGACTTCGGTAAAGGTTTCCCTTAATCTCTTGGCAATGGTCGGAGATTTTCCGTTGGTAGAAATAGCAATTTTGAGACTTCCTTTTTTGACAATGGAACCTAAATAAAAGTCACAAAGATCAGGCTTGTCCGCAATATTCACCAATACATTTTTTTGCTGGGCTTTTCCCCTGATTTCTCCTGCCAGTTCAATATCATTTACTGCAATAATGGCAAGATCGGCATCATTAAAATCATGCTCATCGTAGCCTCTTTCATGCAGGGTTAGATTAGAAAATTCATGTTGTAAGGCTCTGACTTCAGGAATAATTTCTTTCGCCACCAGTTTGATGAAAGTATCCGGAGAGTTTCCCAATACGGACTCTAGTTTTTCAAGGGCAACCTTGCCACCACCAATGATCAGCAGTGACAGGTTTTCAAGTTTTAAAAATATGGGATATAAAGAATTGCTCATCCTGATTACAGTTTTAAGTCATACGTAAAAGCGAGATAATACAGGCCTCCGATTTCAGGGCCAGCTGCATACTGGAAATAACGGCGGTTAAGTAAATTGGTAGCTCCAATTTTAATATTCGCATGAATTTCAGGAAGTTTCCATGTTGCCTGTGCATCAATCGTATAATAAGCCGGAATGGGTCCTGATGCCAAAGGACTTTCCCATGTAAAGCCACTCTGCCATCTTCCTACAATGGTAAACCCTATGTTTTTGACGATTTCTCTGTTACCAACACTTACGTTTACCATCCATTTCGGAGTGTTGAATGCAGTAATAAAGAGGTCTGAGGTATTGTTGGATGCAAGATCGTTATAAGAAACATTGGTATTGATATTATAGTTTCCTGTAATATTATACCGGACTCCCAAAGAGGTTCCATAACTTTTGTAAGTGCTGTTACTGTTGGTATAAACCCTGTATCTGTCCTGTTTACTTCTGTCGAGCATCGCAAGTACGGCTGCATTGCTTCCCACCTGGCTGTTTTTTGGAACAGCCACTTCTACCTGCCCCAGGAATCCTTCGTAGATATTGTAATAGAAATCCCAGTCCAGCACCAGTTTATTATTGAAAAACACAGACTTATATCCTACTTCAAATGAATTGATTTTTTCCGGCTGTAGTTTTTGTAAACTGGCTACCGTTAAAAGCTGTTTATTATCCTGAGCAGCCTGGCTTTGGGTTTTTCCTGCATCCACATCTGCATTTACCGCTGAGGTAAACTGGTCAATAGAAGCCAGTGTATAAGAATTTTCCAGATAACCTAATCCGTCATTTACTTTTGAAAGACCTCCTACTCTTCTTACATTCCCGTTGTTCACGAAAGAAAGTGCTTCAAATAACGAAGGGAAACGATATCCGTTTTGAAAAGATGCCCTGAAGTTATGTTCTTTAACAGGGGAATACACCACGCTGATCCTTGGATTGAGCTTTGCTTCAAACTCCGGATTTCTGTCGACACGTAAAGCGGCATTGATTTTTAATTTATCATCAAAGAAAAGCTTCGTAATCTGTGCAAAAGCACCATATTTCTGATAGATCACATCTTTCCCGAAGGTGCCGTTGGCTAAAGGAATATTTCTTTCACTCACAGGACGGTTGAAATCAACAAAGTTATTTCCATCCGGAGTAATGCTATACAGTCGGTAATCCACACCAGCCAGAAGGCTGAAAATTTTCACAAATCTGCTGAAATCATAGGTAAGCTCACCCTGATAAAAGCGGGATTTCTGTTCAAGCTTTGCTCCTCCTGTTGCCGGAGCTCCAGCTACTCCTGCATTGGCTGAATCCCAGTTATTGATTCCGATAATGGTGTTTTTTAACTGTTCAAAGGCTGTGGTTCCGGGAACTGCCCTGTTTTTATCAGCTTCCTGACGGGCGAGAATAAATGCGTCATTAAGATTGGTTCCAGCATTTAAGCTGTTCTGAAGAGCAGTTTGAAATATATTTTTCCAGTTGGTATTGGAAAGATTCGTAAGGTCCAGATTGTCTGCCAAAGGCTTCAGGTTATAAGAATCTCCCGTATTTTCGATGGATACATATGCTCTGAAAGTTAACTCTCTTCCTGTCAGTTCTACTTTATGGTTCTGAACCGTAGCGTTTTGCAAGCGGATTTTATTTCCTCTCTGGAAAGTTCCGTCCAGCAAACCGTAACGATACACGTAAGAAGTTCTCCACTGGTCTCCGAAACGGTAATATAATCCTGCATCGAATTTGATATTCTTCACATCAGGACTCACAAGATCTTTCTCAAGATATCCTGTTCTGGAAACGTTGAATGTAGTAGGTTTACCGTTGTAATCCACTTTTACGGCAAAACGGTTGTTTCTTTCGTCACCGTATTTATTCCAGAGGTCTTCAGCCGGATTATTGGCCAGCGAAAAATTAGGATTGGCTGTTACCAATGGACCGGGATTCTGATCAGTCAGATTATTGGAAATCCAGTCTGTTCCGCTGAAATAGGAAGCATTCACCTTCACTGCAAAGTTTTTATTAATCACTTTTGCAAAACGGATGGCACTTTCTCCCAGGGAACTTATTTTATGGTTAACATTATCTACATGATTCACTCCGCCACGGAAATAAACACTTATTCCTTCAGAAGTAAACGGATCTTTGGTCTGTAAACTCGCCAGTCCGTTAATGGCATTCATTCCGTACAGTGCTGAAGCGGCTCCCGGGGTTACTTCCATTGACTGGATATCCAGTTCTGTAGGGCCTATTGCATTTCCCAATGGTACGCCCAGCGTTGCCGACTGTACATCTACACCATCTACCAACTGCATAAAACGGAAATTATTAGGCGAGTTAAATCCTCTTGAATTGGGGATTTTTAAGGTAAGACTGGACGTTAAAAGCTGTAACCCTTTTACATTTTCCAGGGTTTCATAAAACGAAGCTGCCGGACTTTCCCTGATTGTTTTGATATCAATTTTTTCAATGGCGATCGGTGATCTTAATATTTTTTCAGGAACTCTGGAGGCTGAAATCACGACATCATCAATGATGGTGTTCTGAGGATTAAGTCCCACCGTTATTTTGTTGGAAGGTGAAAGGATTTCAACCGTCTGGCTGCTGAATCCGTCTTTCTGAATAACCACTCTGAATGGAATAGTAACCCTTGTTCTGAGCTTAAAATTACCCGATTGATCGGTTAATGCGGTGTCCTGTGTATTTTCTATCTGTACTTTTACAGAATCGAGACCTTTGTGTGTTCCTGTATTTTTGATGCTTCCGCTAAGCTCTATAAGCTGCTGCTGTGCTTCTGCAAGGTTAAAAAATAGAAATGTAAATGCTATAATACCTGCTTTAGGTAGAAAATTTCCCTGCTTTTTGTTTTTCATTTTTTTCTTCATTTTTTAGGTTGAGAATGAAGCTGTCTGAACTTTTCACCTTTAATGATGAAATCTTCAATATCGTTTTTATGTTACAATTGAAGGGCTTAGAATTCCCCTCCTCTGGAGGGGTGGCAAAAATTCATTGAATTTTTGACGGGGTGGTTTAAGCCGTTAATATAATGCTGAGATTGCTTCACCTTTGGTTCGCAATGACAGGATGTCGTATTAACTTTTTCTCATGGTTCAAAAAGTTGAAACAGCTTTGTATGTATTGTTATTTGAGAATCAACAACACATACACATTCGTCTGCCTAAAAGAAGAGGTTGATTATTTTTGTTTTTTTTCAGATCATAATGAAAATTAGCCATATAATTAATTTAAGGTGTGTAAGTAACGGTATGAAAAATCACCAAATGTTTCCTCTACAAGTCTTTTCTGTACATAAATCCCGAAAAGCTCATCCAGCGTGGTAAGAATCTCTTCCTCCCCTATATTTTCTTTAAACTTTGTATTCAATCGCATTCCTAAACGGTCTCCTCCGATGTGAAGATTATATTTTCCATAGGCTGTTCCTACAAATCCTATTTCCGCATTGGGAGATCTTCCGCAACCGTTAGGACAGCCGGTCATACGGATTGTAATATCTTCTTCCAAAAGACCATGTTTCTCAAGGATAGGTTCTATTTTTGTGACCAGAGAAGGAAGATAACGTTGAGCTTCCGCTAAAGCCAGTGAACAGGTATTCAAAGCTACGCAGGCAACAGAATTTTTACGTAAGGCGCTTGCACCGTTTGTATTATCAAAGATTCCGTGTTCTTTTAAGACAGATTCAATTTCAGCTTTATCTTTTTCATCAATATCAGCTAGGATAAGGTTCTGGTTGCAGGTAAAACGGAAATTGGCTTTACCAGTCTGTGCAATTTTTAATAATCCTGATTTTAAAGGATATTCAGCTGTATTAAGGATTCTTCCATGCTCTACAAATACAGTATAGAACCATTTTCCTTCGTGATTCTGGATCCAGCCGTAGCGGTCTTTTCTTTGTGTAAATGTAAATTCACGGGCCGGTTCAAAACTGAATCCCGTTCTTTTTTCTACTTCAGCTCTGTACTGGTTGATACCCAATTTATCAATCGTATATTTTAACCTTGATAATTTTCGGTCGCTTCTGTTTCCAAAGTCTCTTTGAACCGTGATGATTTCGTAGACGGCTTTTAATACTTTTTCTTCCGTATCCACAAATCCAAGGATTGATGCAAGACGGGCATACGTGGCTTCATTTCCGTGAGTGGCTCCCAGTCCGCCTCCGGCAGCAATATTGTAACCCACAATTTTATCATTCTCAATAATGGCGATCAATGCAATATCATTGATAAATACATCTACATCGTTATTTGGCGGAACAGCAATTCCTATTTTCAGTTTTCTTGGAAGATATCTGTCCTGGTATAACGGATCTTCTTCAGCTTTACGATCAACCAAAAGTTCATCATCAATCCAGATATCGTAGTAAGATTTGGTTTTTGGAAGGCACATTTCACTGATTTTTCCTGCCAGCTCGTAAGCTTCCTGCTGTAAAGGGGATTCTGAAGGATTGGCTGTACAGGTAACATTTCTGTTGACATCTCCACAGGCTGCAATAGAATCCAGATGCTGCAGATTGAAGCTCTGAATGGTAGGTCTTAAATGCGATTTTAAAATCCCATGCAGCTGAATGGTTTGTCTTGTGGTTACTTTAATGGTTCCTGTAGAATGATCTTCTGCTTTTTCATTCAATCCTACCCATTGTTCCGGAGTTAAAAAGCCACCGGGAAGTCTCAATCTGATCATATAAGAATACAGCCATTCCAGTTTTTTGGAGACACGCTCTTCCCTTCGGTCTCTGTCGTCCTGCTGGTACATTCCATGGAATTTGATCAAAGTTTGGTCATCTTCCCGGATAGCTCCGGTAAATTGATCAGCAAGGCTCTCTTTTAAAGATCCTCTGAGCCCATTACTGCTGGTTTTAATCCTTTCTACCGGTGAAAGGTTTTCTTTATCGTTGTTCATAAATGTTTCCTTTAATTTTTTACGAATACTTCTTTATTCTGTCTAATAAACATCTTTGGCATATCTGCCATCAAGCTCCATTTCTTCCAGATAGTTTACAGCATCTTCTTTGCTGCGTTTTCCTTCATTCTGAATAATGTTCAGAAGTGTTTGTTCCACATCACGGGCCATTGGTTCTTTAGCGCCACATACGTATACTGATGCACCACCTTCCAACCAGTAAAATACTTCCTGAGCTTTTTGCTCCAACCTGTGCTGAACATATATTTTTTCATTTGTATCCCTGGAAAAAGCAAGATCTAAATGAGTTAAGCTGCCTGTTTTAAGGAAATCCTGAAGTTCAGCCTGGTAAAGAAAATCTGAAACGAAATTCCTGTCTCCGAAAAACAGCCAGTTTCTTCCTTCTGCACCTGTTGCATCACGTTCCCAAAGAAAAGATCTGAATGGCGCAATACCTGTTCCCGGTCCTATCATAATGATGTCTTTATCGGCTTCCGGAAGTTTGAAGTGTCCTGCATCCTGAATATAAAATTCAACCTCTTCTCCTTCTTTAAATTCACTCAGAAAACCACTGCATAATCCGTTGTGTTTCTGATGATCAATAAAGAACTCTGATTTCGCAACGGTAATATGAATTTCCGTGTCACCATGTGCTTCCAGAGAGGATGAGATTGAATACAGACGTGGTGCCTGAGCGGTTACTATATGTAAGATTTCTTCAAATTCCTCTGCATTTTTTACGGGATAAATTCTGAGGAGATCTAGAAGGCTGAGTCTCACTTCCGGGATGGAATGTCCCGTTATTTTTGCATATTGTGCAACAACAGATTTGAGTAAATAGCTGATGTTAAGATGTTTGTGTAAAAGTACTTCAACAGAAGCTGTAACCTTAGCTGTTTGTATCTGTTTCTGAGGATCAATTCCTGTCAGCGTAATAATTTCATCCACTACAGATTTTGAATTGAACGGGATAACTCCCAAAGCTGCTCCAGGTTGATAAGTAAGTGCTTCTTCTGTTTCAATTTCAATATGATAGGTTTCTTTTTCAGAAGTAATATCGTTCAGATTGATGATGGCTGAAACTTTCCCCTGGTATTTCTTTCTTCCGGTAGAAACCTTTGGTGCTGCAACATTTTTTGAACTCTGATCTGCATTTTTATTTACCGTTTCTACTACATGTTCTATCCAGTGAGAAGCTTCCTGTTCATAGTCTATATCGCATTTCCTGATTGGAATAATGCGCTGTGCCCCTAATATTTCAAAACGTGAATCTACATCTTCTCCGGTTTGGCAGAACAGCGGATAACTGCTGTCTCCCAAGGCCAGTACTCCATATTTCAATCCGCTGAGATCAATTTCATTTTCATGAATATAATCGTAGAATTTTTTGGCAAGGGCTGGCGGTTCCCCTTCTCCCTGAGTGCTGATCACAATGAAAAAGAATTCTTCTTTAGCCAGATCTTTAGGTTTGTATTGCGAAAGATCAGCAAGTTTAACCTGAAGTCCTTTTTTCTTCACGATACCTGCCAGTGCTGTAGCCAGTTTTTTGCTGTTTCCGGTTTCTGTTCCGTAAGCCAGCGTTATTTTTTTTACAGCATTTTGAGTGCTGTTATTGAGTTGCTGTGGCGGTAGTACAGCGGTCAGTGAAGTTCCTCCGGCAATACCCGCAAGATATCCGCTTGCCCAGATGGCTTCGTCTCTGGAAAGGTCTCCGGAGATTTGTTTTAATACATTTAATTTAGTTTCAGACAGCATATTCAAAGAAATTTTGAGTTGTAGGGATTAGACTTCCGTTTTCCACTGATTTGAAGTAAAGACCTTCCTCTTCCGCATTTTCAAGCCATGAAAATTCTTCATGCAGATTGACGATCTTTCCAACCACAACCAGAGAAGGGGATGCAAAGGTTTTGGTTTCGAATTTTTCATTAAAATCCTCAAAAGATGAAGTATACACCTTTTGATAAGGCGTTGTAGCCTGTTCAATGACTGCAATTTTTTTATCACTTGAAATCCCTAGCTGTATAAGCTTTTCCACAAGAGGAGTAAGATTTCCTTTGGACATGTAGAAAACAAGAGTATCATTGGTGAAAGCAAGCTCTTTCCAGTATTCTTCGGTTACAATCTCTGATTTATAATAGGTCAGAAAACGAACTGATGTAGAGTATTCTCTTGCCGTTAAAGGCATCCCTGCAAATGCTGCTGCTCCTAAAGCGGCTGTAATTCCCGGGATGATCTCGTAAGGAATATGATTTTGTTTTAAAGCCTGCAGTTCATCCAGAATATTGGAGAATATGGAAACGTCGCCTCCTTTCAGCCTTACAATAGTTTTGTTCTGACGGGCATATTCCACCATCAAAGTATTGATATGAGATTGAGGGGTGGAAGCATTTTTGCTGCATTCTTTCCCAACGTAGATGATTTCTGTATTTTTATTGACGTATGTTTCCAGAATCTCAGGACTTACAAGGCGGTCACATAAAATGACGTCTGCTTCTTCTATCGCTTTTACTGCTTTTACAGTGATCAGTTCAGGGTTGCCGGGCCCTGCACCGATAAGGAATACCTTTGGTGATTTTATATTTGTTTTCATTGAAGTAGATGTTAATTAAGGATTTAGAAGAGTCCTTCCACAGACAGATACCTTTCTCCGGTATCGTAATTAATCGTCAGGATTTTAGCGTTAGGTGGTATTTCAGGTAAATGTTTTGCGATGGCTGCTAAAGCGGCTCCTGTGGAAACTCCCACAAAAAGGCCTTCTTTTTTCGCTGCATTGAGAGCGTACTCATAGGCTTCTTCTTTACCTACTGTAATTACTCCATCTAAAAGGGTAATATCCAGAATGGAAGGAACAAATCCAGCTCCTAATCCCTGTAATGGATGTGGCGCAGGACTTCCTCCGCTTAAAACAGGAGATAATTCCGGTTCTACGGCGAATACTTTTACGTTAGGATATTTTTCTTTGACGGTTTTTGCAATTCCGGTGATATGTCCTCCGGTTCCTACTCCGGTAATGATATAGTCGAGCCCATCCGGGAAGTCTTTTAAAATTTCCTGAGCAGTCGTCTCAACATGAACTTTTACATTGGCAGGGTTATCAAACTGTCTTGGAATCCATGAATTGGGTGTTTCTTCGGCCAATTCATTAGCTTTCTCGATAGCACCCTTCATTCCTTTTTCTCGTGGAGTAAGCACAAATTCGGCACCGTAAGCTTCCATAATTTTACGGCGTTCTATACTCATGCTTTCGGGCATTACAAGAATCAGTTTATATCCTTTTACTGCCGCCACCAATGCAAGACCTATTCCTGTATTTCCGCTGGTAGGTTCTATGATAGTGCTGTCTTTATTTAATAATCCTTTTGCTTCTGCATCTTCAATCATGGCTAGGCCAATTCTGTCTTTGATGCTTCCGCCAGGGTTGCTTTTTTCAAGTTTAATCCAGATTTCGTGATCTGAATTGAATAATTTATTAATTTTTACGACGGGAGTATTTCCAATCGTTTCTAATGCGTTCTGAAATCTCATATCTTTATTTTTTTGTTTTTTTAAATGACAAAGGTTAATGATTCCGGTAATGAAGTATTATCCTTTATTTTTATTTCACTTTTATGGTAAACCAATGAATTGGCTGGAACATCCTGTGTTATCCAGACATTTCCTCCGATAATGCTTTCTCTGCCTATGGTAGTTTCACCACCCAAAATGGTTGCTCCAGAATAGATAATCACATCATCTTCAATATTAGGATGCCTTTTCTGATGGGCTTTTTCTTTGGAAACATTCAAGGCTCCTAGGGTCACTCCCTGATAGATTTTTACATTATTCCCGATGACCGTTGTCTCCCCGATTACAATTCCTGTCCCATGGTCAATAAAAAAAGATTTTCCAATGGTGGCTCCCGGGTGAATATCAATTCCTGTTTTGCTGTGGGCATACTCTGAAATGACGCGTGGTACTATTTTCACTTTCTGACTCCATAACTGGTGCGAAATACGATAGACATAAGTAGCAAAAAAGCCGGGATATGCCAGATAGACCTCTTCCAGAGAATCGGCCGCAGGATCAAATTCTACAATAGATTTTGCATCCAGTACCAACTGATCATAAAGGTCAGGCAGGGATTCAAAAAACTGATTCACCTGTTTGTCAGTACTGTCCTGATCACCTGTTACGGTATTGATCTGTTCTGAAAGAGTTTCCCGCAGCGCTTCAAAACTTCTTTTCAGCTGATCTTCAGTATTATCATTCTGAGGAAGGAAAAGTGTTTCATACAAATCCTTAACCCATCTTTTGGTCTTTATTTTATCAAAGAATCCATGATTACTATTTTGTTTGGTCTGATGAATTCTTTGCGTTAATTGATCGGAAATTGCCATTTTTTTATTGAATTATACAGGCTGCTACCGTTGAATTGGACGTTTCATCCACCAAAATGGCAGAACCCGTTGTTTTATTATGGGTAAAGCTGTCATAGACCAAAGGCTGTGCCGTTCGCAGGGTAACTTTTACAATTTCATTCAGTTTAATTTCGCTGTCTGCCTGTTCATGGATCAGGGTGTTAACATTGATCTTGTAATCTACCTCTTTAACAATTGCTTTCACAAGTCTGCTATTCTGCTGCAGAAGGTATTTATTCCCTGGCTGTAACGGTTTCTGATCAAGCCAGCATAACAAAACCTGAAGGTCTTTTTCAACAGCTGGAATCTGTTCTGCCGTGACAAAAATATCTCCTCTGCTGACATCTACATCATGAGCAAGATGGATCACTGCAGGCTGCCCTTCAAAAGCTTCTTCTTTTTCAATACCATTGATCTCAATTTTAGTAATTTCAGTGGTGAGATCTGCCGGAAGAATATGGATTTTGTCTCCTTTTGTGAATTTTCCACTTAATATTTGTCCGGCGTATCCTCTGTAATCGTGCAGTTCTTCGGTCTGAGGACGAATAACATACTGAACCTGAAAACGGTTTCCATTGTTTTTTTCTTCATTCAGGGTTACTTCTTCAAGATATTCAAGAAGTGAATTTCCTTTGTACCAATCTGTTCTGGAGGATTTTGAAACGATATTATCTCCTTTCAATGCTGAAATGGGGAAATAAGTGACATCGTTTAATCCCAGATTTTCTGCAATTTTTGAATATTCAGATTTAATGGATTCAAAAACTTCTTCCGAATAATCTACCATATCCATTTTATTGATGGCTACAGCCACTTTCTTTAATTGTAATAAAGAAGCGATGATAGAATGTCTTTTGGTCTGTTCAATCACTCCTTTTCTTGCATCGATCAGGATAACCATCAGATCAGAGTTTGATGCTCCGGTAATCATATTACGCGTATACTGCACGTGGCCGGGTGCATCAGCGATGATAAATTTTCTTTTTGCTGTTGAAAAATAACGGTAGGCAACATCAATGGTGATTCCCTGTTCTCTTTCTGCGCGAAGACCATCCGTTAAAAGGGCAAGGTCTACCCCATCTTCATTTTTATTTTTGGAATGTTTTTCAAGAACTTCCAACTGGTCCTGCAAAATACTTTTGCTATCGTAAAGCAGTCTGCCGATAAGGGTACTTTTTCCGTCATCTACGCTTCCTGCTGTTATAAATCTTAATATATCCATCCGATTTTAATTATAAATAATGAGTAATGGGGCAATGAGTAATGTTCTGTCGTTAAGGAGTAAAGTTGTCTGTTCTATTACTTATTACTCATTGCTGATTGCTTATCTAAAAGTAGCCTCCTTTTTTTCTGTCCTCCATAGCGGCTTCTGTCACTCTGTCGTCAATTCTTGTTTCCCCACGTTCTGAAATTCTGGTCGCTACAATTTCTTCAATTACGGCATCTATTGTCACTGCATTGGATTCTACTGCTGCGGTACAGGTCATGTCTCCTACGGTACGGTAGCGTATTTTTTTGGTAGTGATGATATCTTCAGGTTCTAATACAACATGTGAAGAATTGGCAAGCCACTGGCCGTTAAAATCTACCACTTCCCTTTCATGCGAGAAATAAATAGAAGGAAGTTCAATTTTTTCTCTTCGGATATAATTCCAGATATCAAGTTCTGTCCAGTTGCTGATAGGGAAAACTCTTACATTTTCTCCTTTGTGGATTTTTCCGTTAAAGATATTCCACAACTCAGGACGCTGAAGTTTGGGATCCCATTGTCCGAATTCATCACGAACTGAAAATATTCTTTCCTTGGCGCGGGCTTTTTCTTCGTCTCTTCTGGCTCCTCCGATACAGGCATCAAATTCAAATTCTTCAATGGTATCAAGAAGTGTATAGGTTTGCAGCCAGTTTCTGCTTGGAAATTTACCTTTAGCCTCGGTGAGTTTTTTACTTTTGATAGTGTCTTCCACTTTTCTCACAGCAAGATTAACATCTAACTGCTTTACCAGCTGATCACGGAAATCCAACACCTCCGGAAAGTTGTGCCCTGTGTCCACATGAACAAATGTGAAAGGGATTTTCCCGTGAAAAAATGCTTTCCTTGCCAGGTGAGCCAGTACAATACTGTCTTTCCCTCCACTGAATAATAAAGCCGGACGTTCAAATTGGCCTGCTACTTCTCTTAATATATAAATAGATTCGGCTTCTAACTGATCTAAATAGTTTAACTGCTGTATTGACATGTTTTTCTTTTTTATTGATGAATATGCAGACCGCATTCTTTTTTGTTGGCATCTTCCCACCACCATCGCCCTGCCCTGAAATCTTCCCCTTCTTTAATCGCCCTGGTACAGGGTTCACATCCTATGCTTACAAATCCTTTCTTGTGAAGGTGATTGTAGGGTAAATGATGATTTTTCACGTATTCTGTCACCTGTTCTGTTGTCCAGTGAAGGATGGGATGGAATTTTATGATCTTATTATCCTGATCCCATTCCAGCTGGGGCATATTCTGCCGGTTTGGGGAATGTTCGGATCTAAGACCGGTAATCCATACTTTATAACCTTTCAGTGCTTTTCTTAATGGATGAACCTTACGGATGTTACAGCACGCTTTCCTTTTTTCAACAGACTGATAAAAAGAATCAGGCCCGTTTTCAGTTACAAACTCTCTGAGCTCTTCCATATCCGGATAATAGGCTTTGATGTTCTTTTTGAAGAAAGCTTTTGTGGAAGTCCAGGTTTCGTAGGTCTGCTCAAAAAGCCTTCCTGTATCCAGGGTAAAAATTTCAATATTTAAATCTTTTATCAGATGAGTGATCACCTGATCTTCGTAACTGAAGCTGGTTGAAAAGATCACTTTATCCGGAAATCTTTCAGCCAGTATTTGCAGTCCATTAGTTTGAAAAGAAGCTTCAGCAGCCTCTCTCAAAAGGTTTTCGTATTCATTTTTCAGACTGTTTTCCATTTTGAATTGAGATTTAAGTCCTGCAAATATATACAAAATTCTATAACTCCTATCAAAATAGTAGGATTTAAATAAAAAAAATTTATTCTTGAGTAATAAACTTAGTCAGAGTAGCCTCCATCATGCTTGTTCTGGTCTTTTCACGAACGATCATTAATTCTTTTCTGAGGTAACAGACTGCTTCATCTACACAATCATCACAAGCTTCGTAAAAGTTTAAAGAGACACATGGAGTTAATGCAATTGGGCCGTCAAAAATGCGGTAAATGTCTGCTAGTGAAACTTCATCGGGTGATTTCAGTAAATAGTACCCTCCTACTTTGCCCTGTTTGCTGTTGACAAGTTTGGCTCTTTTAAGTTCAAGAAGGATTTGTTCAAGAAATTTTTTCGGGATGTTCTCATCTTGTGCAATAACAGAGGTTGGCAGAAAGCCCTGGTTATAATTCCTTGCTAATCTGACCATTGCTTTAAGCGCGTATTTGCAACGTTTTGACATCATAATTTCTGCAAGTTATGATAAATATCTGATAAATGAAATGTTTTCCGTGGAAGGCTTTGATGTAGCTCACTTACAAAAGGGATGTTAATAGTGAAAGTTGAAAACCACCCCGTCAAAAATTCTTTGAATTTTCGCCACCCCTCCAAAGGAGGGGAATTTGCGGACCTCCGGTTCTAAGGATCAGGATCTGTTACTATTTCTGTAATATAAAGTAAGCCAGTTCTCTATCTTCCCGTTTTAGGTTTTCAATTCTTTTAAACTTGTTGTTCAGAAGAACTTTCTGAGAACCTATATTATCAAGATCGGTTACAGCAACGATATCTTTGTGATGATTTAATGATAAACAATACTCAACAAGCGCTTTACAAACCTCAGTTCCAAGACCTTTTCCCCAGTAATTTTCTCCTAAAGTATATCCTATTTCCAGCTGGTTCGGATTATCAAGGAAGATTCTGGCCAGGCACATTCCTACAAAATCATTATTCTGAGTGTTGAATATTCCCCATCTGCTGAAGGGTCCTGTTTCATAATCTGCCACTGCTTTGTCGAACATTTCTTTATATTCTTCAGGAGTTTTATAAGGCAGATAGCGGGTAACATTCTCATTTTCAAAAAGAGTGGAAAACAAAGGAAATTCTTCAGGTGTAAATTCGCGGATGATGATGGTGTCGTTTTTATAATGCATTGGAATTGTAATTACAGAATAAAAGTACACAAATAAACCAGAAACTGAACCTATATAATAAAAAATTGGGCTTACAATGAAGCCCAATCAACTGCATATGAATACTAAGCTATTATTCATATTTCTGAGAAAAGTGTTTTGTTATTTAAAAAGTTTATATCAAGAATACAGCTTGTTCGTTTCTTAGCGTTTGATCCTATTTTTTAATGAATTTTTGTGAAGATTTCCCTAAAGAAGTTTCAATATCAATTAAATAAGTTCCGCTTAGGAAGTGTTTAACATCAACTTTATCCCCCGTAACTTTAGCATTCATTTTTCTTCCAAACATATCATAAACAGAAATTGATTTGATGTTCCCTTTTGTTTTAATATTTAATACATCAGAAACCGGATTTGGATAGATAGAAGTTTCTGAGTTTGCTGTATCAACGTCTGTAGTGGATAATGATAATGCACAAGGGGTTGTAATACTGCCATTTGGCTGTGTATTGTATCTAAACTCACTGACAGAATAACCTGAACCATTGGCCCCAACAGTTAGTTTGAAATAGCCGTTAATATTATAGCCCTCGAATTGGTTTCTAAAACCAACATAAGCGGTTTGGCCAGACCAGTTAGTGTATGTAGGAGTGTACACGTCAAGTTGTCCGGGAGTACCAATTGGGTAACCTATATTATTTGCATTAGTTATAGTGGTGCAAGCCGGAATTAAACTGATATTTCGTGTTCCTGTTTGGCAAACTAATCCTTTCCAATAAGTTTCCAATTTTAATTGATTGGCTCCATAGTACCAGGCGCCATACCCTGCATCATCACTAAGCTCCGGGTTAATGATAAAATATTTCCAAGTTGCCCCGGAGTTGGTGGTTACTGTTGTTGGTGTTGGGTTGGCATAACTTTCCAGAGGAGTTCCTGTAACTATTTTATAGGGATCTTTGTAAGAAAAAGTTAATGCCAGAGCTGTCGTCGATCCTAATGAAGTTATGCCTCCTGTTATAGCCGGATTCAGGAACGTAATTGATGAATTCAGGACCTGACTTTTAGGATGACTGGTTGCCGCACCATTTATGGTAAGTGTAGCAGTAGTAGGGCTTGTAACCGCTATAGCTGCTGTTAATCCTGCTGGTAATGAAGAAGTGAAATGTGTTCCTGCAGTAAGATTTGTTCCATTGGGTACGGCAAATGTTGCTCCTTTTAGCGTAATCGTTGATGTAGGGGCAGATGCTACTGTTCCATCTAATGACACCGCTCCATTATTGTTTAAGTTCTCTGTAAATGTACTGTTGCTAAGGGTTAATCTAGGTGGAGTATTGGCAACTCCGGTTGCGGCTAAGTTGGCAGGCTGCCATAAATTCATTCGCGAAGGATGGTTTAATGCAGCCAGCATTCTGTTAACCTGTCCATTGGTAAACATTTTATAACAACCGGAAGAACCATTGTATCCCATATAGTTTTCAACGTTTACTTTTTGTCCAAGACAATTGTTTCCAGCTGAACATCCTAATCCGGAAGAAGTATTTTCTACAGGGGTGTCAGCAACTCCATCACCATCATTAGTGGGGTTTGCAGTTGAACATGGAACGTTAAATGTGTGTTGAAGATTTAACCAATGCCCGAATTCATGAGTAAATGTATCAGAAAACTCGTTTGAAGCCACTGTTCCTGCAGCATTAAATATATAACGTCCATTATAAACAACTCTGGCTGTATTTACTGAAGTCATGTATGAATCCGGATACCAGGCAACTCCTGATTGATATAAATCTTTATTAGCATATAGGTCATTTTGAATATACACATTCATATACTTTATATTATCCCATGCATCTGTGCCAATTTGTGCATCATATCCACCTCCGTTGCCATATCCCCCTTTGAAAGGGTGAAATACCACTCCGCTTGTTGCTTTTCCGGTTGGATCAATTTTAGCTAATCGGAATTCAATACTTAATGCTGATCTGATAGATTGGAAATCAGGATCCACAGTATTTGAATCCGTGTTAATTCCATTGAAATTTAAGTTGATTTGTTCCAGTAAATCAACTACTTTTTGGTAATTTACTTTTACATTACTCTGAGATTCTCCATACACATGAAAAACCACAGGGATGATGTAGGTTGGATTGTTGATCCTATTATTCGATGAATTTTTGTCTGATCCCATTTTTCTTACGAAATCTTGGGTGTATTTCTCAAAATTTTCATATTCAGCCTTAGATTTAGGGTGCAGTTCAAAATGTTTTTTCATCATTTCATCTGCTTTACACTCACGAGGTCTGTTTTCTTGCGCAAAACCTATTATTGGAAACAGGGAAACAAGTACTAGTAATTTAAATTTTTTCATAAATTTTGGATTTGGTTGTTAATAAATTATTTGAATAATCAAATTGTTTTTGGCTTAATTTTGTGTTTTATGTGATGTTTTTTAATTAAATCTTTCAGGGTTGAATATCTTTATCTCAACCGTTGGCTTTTGGTCATTGGCAAGTTCTGACACTGTTTTTCCAAAGATGGGTCCTAAACTTAAACCCATCATACCACCGCCGCCTGCAATAATCAGGTTTTTGAGTTTGGAAGACTGTCCCAGATAAGGCAGCCCATCCGGAGCACAGGGTCTGTAGCCGAACCAGATTTCAGATTCTTTGGGTTTTTCAATCTGAAAGTCAGGTAAATATTGAGGAATAGACCGGACGATACCTTCTACTCTTTTCATGTTAATTTTATCATGATGGGAAGCCAGTTCCATCGTTCCACCGAAACGGATCTGCCCATTCATAGGAGTTACAGCCACTCTTGCTTCCAGTAATAAAGCAGCATGGTTTAGGGTATTGACCGGATTTTCAGGGGTATGCATGAAAGAATATCCTTTTCCTGGCATTAACTGAATTTTGATTCCTGCCTTCTGAGCCAGTTCAGGGAGAAATGAGCCTCCGGTCATGAAGAAACGGTCTGCTGTAAACTTTTTATCATTGGCAATGATGGCTTTAATCATGCTTCCTGATGTTTCAAAACCTGTTACTTTATGATGAGTATGAAAAATGACGCCCTTATTTTTAAGATAAGAGATCATCTGCTTCATCAGTTTCATGGGATTCATGTGGCCATCACATTTGTAATTGACCCCTCCGATAACATCCAATTGAACATTGGGTTCAAGTTCCTGAATATCTTTTTTATCCAGAATATCAACGGGTAATCCCATCCTGGTTGCTTTGTGAGCAAGCTCTATCTCTTCTTCTGCAACTTTCTCTGTTTTATAAAGCATTAAAATGCCATTCTGATTAAGCTCAAAATCAAATTCATTCTTTGAGGCAATCTCGTTGTAGAGGATGCTGCTCGCCAGATTAAGGTCTCTGATGGCTGTTGCTGAGCGGTCCACATGCTTTTGGTTGGAGTGTTTTAAGAATTTTATCCCCCAGGAAAAAAGATCAGAATTCAATGAAGGCCTTACATAAAACGGACTTTTGCTATCAAACATCCAGCGGATTCCTTGTGCCACAACACCTGGTGCTGCTAACGGAGTAAAGTGGCTGGGTACAATCATTCCTGCATTGCCATAAGAACAATTGTTGGTAAGATCGTTCTGCTCCAGAATTTCTACACTCCAGCCTTTCTCTAAAAGGTAATAGGCGGAGCTCAATCCTGCTATTCCTGCACCAATAATGAGTGCTTTTCCTTTATTCTGTGTCATATGTGTGTTTACATAACCTGAAATCCCTGCCAATAAGGATCTTCATCATCAATAATAATATGATTATAACCGGTGATTCTTGCCCAGCCTTCTACTGAAGGGATAATTGCCGGTTTACCGCCAACAGTAGCCGTTCCTTCAATTCTCCCGATAAACTGGGATCCGATATAGCTTTCATGGATAAACTCTTCGTCTTCTTTTAATTTTCCTTTAGCATACCATTGAGCCATTCTTGCAGAGGTACCTGTTCCGCATGGTGAACGGTCCAAAGCATTCTCTCCCACTAAAACAGCATTTCGCCCGCTTGCTTCAGGATCTGTAGGATTGCCTGTCCATTGAATATGGCTTAATCCGGTAATGTGTTCATTTTCAGGATGAATAAATTCATACTTGTCATTGAGTAATTTTCTGATCATCTTTCCATAATGAATAAGTTGGCTGGCTGTAAAATCGGAAATATCGCTGAAATTTTCCTGAGGATCTATAATCGCATAAAAGTTTCCTCCATAAGCTACATCCGCTTTTATTACTCCGAGATCCGGACAATCAACTTCCAGATTTTCAGCATACAGAAAGGATTTTACATTGGTCAGTTTTACAGAGATTACTTTTTTGCCTTCCTGTATATAATCAATAAGAATAAGTCCTGCCGGTGTTTCCAGGCGCAGCTTGCCGGGAATTTTAGGAAAAATCAAACCTTCTTCTATGGCAATGGTTACTGTGCCTATCGTTCCGTGTCCGCACATGGGAAGACATCCGCTGGTTTCAATATATAAAACTCCGATATCGTTTTCTTCGTCAAAAGGCGGATACAAAATACTTCCACTCATCATATCATGGCCACGGGGTTCAAACATGAGCCCTTTCCGGATCCAGTCGTATTCTTTCATAAAATGAAGGCGACGTTCCATCATGGATTTTCCTTTTAGAATAGGACCTCCTCCTGCAACAAGACGTACGGGACATCCACAGGTATGTGAATCTATACAAAAAAATGTTCTGTTCATGTGGTTTGTAATTTTAATGATTCTGAATTGACTTCTCCATCGACTATTCTGCTGATCTGTAACGGATTTTCATTCCTCAGTTCTTCGGGCAAAAATTCATCCGGCCAGTTTTGGAAAGAAATAGGACGGATAAACCTCTTTACAGCATCCGGTCCTACGGAGGTAAAACGGGAATCAGTAGTGGAAGGAAAAGGGCCTCCGTGTTGCATGGCATAAACAACTTCTACTCCTGTAGGCATTCCGTTGAAGAGTAACCTTCCACATTTATCCTTCAGAAGATTAATAAGCATAAAATGATTACGGGCATCTTCATCGGTAGCTGCTACGGTAATTGTTAACTGTCCTTTCAGTTGTTTAGCGATTTCCGTCATCTCTTCCTGGGTTTCGCAAGTTACAATGATACCAAAAGGTCCGAAAACCTCTTCACTTAGTACAGGATTTTTCATGAAGTTTTTGGCGTTGGTTTCTATCACCATAGCACGTCCGTACCCTTCATTAATTTCTGTATCTGCTGTTGCAATAATTTGTACTTCAGGCTGTTCTGCTGCAAAGGTCTTATGTTTTTCAAAACTTTCATAAATTCCTCTGTGAAGCATCTTTGCGGGAATGGCTGTCTGAATTTCATTTTTCAGGGTAATGATAAAACGGTCCAGAGATTCTCCTTTAAGAGCAATACATACTCCCGGATTGGTACAGAATTGCCCCACTCCTAATGTTAAGGATGAAAGATATTCTTTAGCGAATGCTTCTGCTCTGTTTTCAAGCAAATCCGGCAGGGCAAATATTGGATTGATACTGCCCATTTCTGCGAAAACAGGAATAGGATCTTCACGGTGACTCGCCATATCGAACAACGCTTTTCCTCCGGCAAATGAACCGGTAAATGCAACAGCTCTGATCTCTTTATGCTTAACTAAATAAGCCCCGATGTCATGGGATATTCCGGTAATATGGCTGAAGATTCCTTCAGGCCAGCCACATTCTTTCACGGCTGCTGTTATAGCATCAGCCATGAGCTGAGAGGTTTTAGGGTGAGCCGGATGAGCTTTTACAATAACAGGACAACCTGCTCCAATAGCACTTGCCGTATCACCGCCTGCTGTAGAAAAAGCAAACGGGAAATTACTTGCTCCGAAAACAACTACAGGTCCTATACCCACATTGTATTTTCGGATGTCTCCTTTTTGTTTGTCAGATTGGGCAAGATTAATTCTTGGTTCTGTATATATTCCGGTGGCTACCGCTTTGGCATAGCTTCTCCATTGTCCTGTTGTTCTTGCTTTTTCACCAGTAAGTCTGGCTAAAGGCAGTGATGTTTCAGTATGAGCCGTTGTCAAAAGTTCTTCTCCCAGTGCTTCAATTTGATCGGCAACGGTGTTCATGAAGGCAGCCCGTTCTTTTACAGTGGTATTCTTCAGGAACTGATAAGCTTCTACCGCCATCTGAATTCTTCTATCAATATTTTGTGGTGATGTTTCTTCTATCATATCTGTATTTCCGGAGTTAGTAGTTTCGGACGATTCACTCTGCCTTCTTCAATAATCTTTTGAATTCTTTCAGCTTCCTCTCCATGAAGTTCCAGACGTGGAGCTCTTACATACGGATTGCTTATTCCTTCTGCTGTAGCAGCCAGTTTGATATACTGAATAAGTTTTGGGTGGATATCGAGTTCCAGCAATGGCATAAACCATCTGTAGATGGCTACGGCTTTGTCATATTCATTTGCTTTCACATAGTTGTACATTGCCATGGTTTCATAAGGGAAAGCATCTACAAGACCTGCTACAAGTCCGTCTGCGCCAAGCATGAGGGTTTCAAGGCAAATAGTATCTACCCCTCCAAGAATTTTAATTCTTTTTCCAAAGCGGTTGATCATTCTGGTTACATTCGCAAGATCTCTAGTAGATTCTTTAACAGCCTGAATGGTTGGGTATTCAATAAGTTCCTCAAACATTTCAAGGGTGACATAAATTCCATAATCAACCGGATTGTTATAGATCAGGATTGGAAGGTCCGTAGCGGAAGCCACTGCTTTGAAATATTCTACGACTTCATGATTATCGGCTTTGTAACGCATTGGCGGAAGAAGCATCAGACCGTCTGCCCCAAATTCTTTGGCTTTTTGTGCAAAGTTTACTGCATTTTTGGTAGTATTTTCAGAAAGGTTAAGAATGACAGGAATTCTTCCCTGCGTTATTTTTTTTGCATATTTAAGCAACTCAAATTTTTCTTCAGTTTCCAGTGCACTGGCTTCTCCTAATGTTCCTGCAAGGATAATTCCGTGAACGCCTGCTTTAATCTGGGCTTCTGTATTGAGAGCAAACATTTCAAAGTCTATCTCACCTTCTTTGGTAAAAGGAGTTAATACAGCAGGATAAATCCCTTCCCAGTTTAGTTTTGTACTCATATCAAATAATATTTATTCAAAACTAGGTGAATTTCAAAACGGTAAATGTTAATATTTTAATAGATACTAACCGTATTTTAACAGGTTGCTTTTTATTGCTCTATAGTGGCCTCTTTATAGTGTTTAAGGTATTCTTTAGGCGAATATTTCATAATGGACTTGAAGACCCGGTTAAAATTGGTAAGGCTGTTGAATCCGCTGTTAAAAGCCACAGAAGAAATACTGTACATACTGCTGGATGTCAGTAGTCTGCAAGCTCGCTGTACCCGGAGTTCATTAAGATATTCAATATAAGTGATTCCGGTTCGTTTTTTAAAAGATCTGCAAAATGCCTGAGGGGTCATACAGGCTTCCTGAGCAATACTGTCAAGGGTAAGTTTAGTTTGAGCAAAATTCTTCTTAATAAAGGTTTGGGCATCTATAATTCTTTGATCATAATCTGAAATATGATTGGGCAGATTCTTTTCTGAAGATAAGGGAATATGCAGATGTCTGTTTTGCATAAGATGGTTTAAAATCCTGATAAAATCTATGATCTGCTCTACTCCTTCTGTTTTTTGTAATGCTGCAATGTTTTCCCCGATACATATTTTTAATTTAGGAGCGACCTGGAAACCGACTTCTGAATGGGCTATAAAATTTTTAAGTTCTCCAAATTCCGGTAAGTCAAAAAATGCAGCGATCTTTTTATACGGATCAAAAAATATAGAGATGGAATGAACTTTTTGTTTTTCATCTTTATCAAAATTACCCCGGAAGACATGTGATTGATTAGCTCCCAGATAGAAAATATCACCAGCCTCAAAATTAAAGAGATTTTGTTCTATGGCCAGTGTTCCGTGTCCTTTAAGAATCCACATGATCTGGGTTTCCGTATGGCGATGGAAGTAAGGATAAAAATTGGGCATTATATCTTCCTGAATACGGATACTTTTGTTGGTATCAGCAGGGACTGAAAACTGAAGACTCTTCATAGAACCAATATTTTGATGTAAAAGGTTAAAATATGACCGAATTTAAGCAAAATATGAACACTGGATATCATATTAAAATCCAAACTTTACATTATTCTTTATTTTAGTAAATAAAGAGCGGTCAATAGTACAAAATCGTAACTTTAAAGCTTTAAATTAAAAAGTATTCATAATATGTTTTCAACACAAACCTATCAAGATAGAAGAGCAGTTTTACAAAGTAATGTATCGGGCGGAATTTTATTGTTTTTGGGAAATATAGAGAATCCTGTGAACTTTGAACACAATCCTTATTATTTCCGTCAGGACAGTACGTATTTATATTATTTCGGAATCCAGGAACCCCGTATTGCGGCCATTATTGATATTGATGAGAATAAAACCATTATTTTCGGAGATGAATTAAGTATAGATGACATTGTATGGATGGGCAGACAGGAAACCCTGAAAGAGAAAAGTCTGAAATCCGGAGTACAGGAAACCATGCCTTATACAGAGCTTTCTCAATATATTTTAAAAGCACAGACTTCCGGCAGAAAGGTACATTATCTTCCTCCGTATCAGTCTTCCAATAAAATTTTACTTGCTGATCTTCTTGGTATTAAAATAGCTGCATTACAACCTTCTGTAGAGATGATTAAAGCCATTGTGAAGCAGCGTTCTATAAAAGAGTCTCAGGAAATAGTGCAGATAGAACAGGCAGTGAATGTATCCAATGAAATGCATTTGCTGGCAATGCGGACTGCAAAACCGGGCATTAAAGAATATGAAATAGCCAATGCCATTCAATATCTGGCTGCCAATAAAGAATGTCAGATGTCTTATCCTCCGATTGTAACCATAAACGGAGGAATTCTGCATAATCACTATCGCCTTAATACTTTGAAAGAAGGAGATCTTTTCCTTAACGATTCCGGAGCGGAAACGGCAATGGGATATGCGGGCGACCTTACCAGAACTTTTCCTGTGAGCAAGATTTTTAGTACAAAACAAAAGGAAATGTATGAAGTGGTTCTGAATGCTTTTAATAATGCGCAACAGCTTCTGAAACCGGGTGTTCGATTCAAGGATATTCATCTGAAAGCTTCTCAGCATCTTGTAGAAGGTCTTATTGATCTTGGATTGATGAAAGGAAATCCTGAAGAAGCGGTGAAAAACCATGCCCATACCCTATTTTTTCAATGCGGATTGGGACATATGATGGGACTTGATGTACATGATATGGAAGATCTCGGAGAGCAATACATTGGCTATACCGAAGAAGAACCAAAAGATACCAAAACATTCGGTCTTAAATCTTTACGTTTAGGAAAGTCTCTTGAATCCGGATTTGTAGTAACGGTTGAACCCGGTATTTATATGATTCCGGAACTGATTGATATCTGGCAGGCTGAAAATAAAAATGCAGATTTTATCAATTACGATAAAGTAAATGAATACCGAAACTTTGGAGGAATCCGTGTGGAAGATGATTTCCTGATTACTGATGACGGGTACAGACTTCTTGGGAACGGATTAATAAAAACAGTTCAAGAAATTGAAAATTACAGAGCTGAATATTTAGCTTAATCAAATACGATCTATGAAGAATATAAAAAAACTAACCGTTATTGCATTATACTTCCTGTGTCTGTCGCCATTGGCGGCACAAAAAACACAGTGGACTCCGGATGGTAATGCTTACTATTCATTTACTAAAAAGGGGGTTGAAATTGTTGATGTACTGCATCCCGGAAAAGACCAGACACTTTTAAACAGCAATGAACTTGTTCCTGCGGGAAGTTCTGAACCACTGCAGGTACAAAGCTTTCAGGTATCTCCGGATGACAAAAGTTTGTTACTCTTTGCCAATACCCGAAAAGTATGGAGAGACAATACCCGTGGAGATTACTGGATCTTTGACAAAACTACTAAAAAACTTACCCAGCTTGGAAAAGGATTGCCTTATTCGTCACTGATGTTTGCAAAGTATTCTCCGGATGGAAAAAAAGTAGCGTATGTATCTAAGCATAATATGTATGTTGAAGACCTTTCAAACAATCAGATTACCCAAATTACGACTGATGGTACAGACGGGATGATCAACGGTACTTTCGATTGGGTATATGAAGAGGAATTTGGAACTCAGGATGGTTTCCGATGGTCACCCGACGGTAACAAAATTGCTTACTGGAAGCTGGATGCAAGAGGTACAAAAAACTTCCTGATGATAAATAATACAGACAGTTTGTATTCATTTACTGTTCCTGTAGAATATCCGAAAGTAGGAGAAAATCCTTCAGGCTGCAGCATCTGGTTTTACGATCTTGCTTCTAAATCTTCAAAGAAAGCAGATATTGCAGGAGATGAAATGCAAAACTATATTCCGAGAATGGAATGGGTGCTGGATTCTAAATCTGTTATTCTCCAGCAGCTGAACAGAAAGCAAAATCAAAGTAAGATCATCGTGGCAGATGCCAGCTCCGGCAACAGTAAGACTATTCATACAGAAACAGATGCTGCATGGATTGATATCAAATCCCGTTGGAACGATAATGACCCAAGTGGCTGGGACTGGATTGAGAATGGAAAAGAGTTCCTTTGGCTTTCTGAAAAAGACGGATGGAGACATATTTATAAAATAGATATGAGCGGTAAGGAAACATTGATTACCAAAGATGCTTTTGATGTGATAAAACCTGAGTTTTTTGATGTTCAGAACAAACAGATTTACTTTTCAGCGTCACCCAATAATGCGACTCAAAAGTATCTGTACAAAGTAAGTATGAAAGGAGGAAAAGCACAAAAAGTTACCCCTGAAGCTTATACAGGTTCCAATACATATACGATATCACCCAATGGGAAAATCGCAATGTTCACCAATAACAGCGTTAATGCCATTTCAATGGGTTCGGTAATATCACTTCCGGAACATAAAGAACTGGTTGCTGCCAAAAGAACAGCAAAAGCAGATCCTGCAAAGTCTAAAACAGAGTTTTTCCAGATTACCACACAAGATGGTGTTACATTGGACGGATGGGTGGTAAAGCCTAAAAATTTTGATCCTAATAAAAAATATCCGGTTGTTTTCACAGTCTATGGAGAACCGGCAATGCAAACAGTAACAGACGGTTTCTATACAGGCTGGAATCAATTATACGTTGGGGATATGGCGGAAGACGGTTACCTGTATGTTTCCCTTGAAAACCGCGGAACCCCGGCTCCAAGAGGACGTGAATGGAGAAAATCGATTTATCGTAAAATAGGACAGCTTAATATTCGTGATCAGGCAATGGGGGCTAAAGCTTTATTCGCAAAATGGCCTTATGCAGATACTTCAAGGGTTGCCGTATGGGGCTGGAGCGGCGGAGGTTCTTCTACCCTGAACCTTTTGGGACAATATCCTGATATTTACCAGACCGGAATTGCTATTGCTCCGGTAGCCAATCAGTTGTTCTATGACAATATTTATCAGGAAAGATATATGGGACTTCCACAGGAAAACAGAGAAGATTTTGTGAATGGATCTCCACTGGCTTATGCTAAAAACCTAAAAGGAAATCTTTTACTGGTTCATGGAACAGGTGATGATAATGTACATTACCAGAATACCGAAGTATATATCAACGAACTGGTAAAATACAACAAACAGTTTCAGCTGATGTCTTATCCTAACCGTACACACTCTATTGATGAAGGGGAAGGTACGTCAGAGCACCTTGCTACTCTATTTACAAAATATTTAAAAGAACACTGTCCTCCGGGAGGAAGATAGGATCATTTATAAAAAAGTCTCACAATAATGTGGGACTTTTTATTTTCTTTTAAAGGTAAGGGTCCAGGTTATATGAAAGGGCTCTCCTTTGTATTTATCAACTTCATTCATTATTATTTTCATTGCTGTTTTGTCTAGCTGAATGATTTCAAATTTTTTCTCAGAGTTACTTCCATCAAATAAAGATAAGATCTTATGATCAGGGTCCAGTGAATACGAAAAATAAAGCTGTCCGCCATCAATAATAGAGCCGTCAGCATTAAACTGCATGATGTCTTTGCTGCTGAATTTTGAATGAGTCTGTCCCGTTCGTTTTCCGTTTGCTTCAATACCTTCAGTGATAGAAAGTACCGGCTGCCACTTCCCAACAATCATTTTTTGATAAGACTGCTGATAAGGAATACTGAATGGCAATGCTGTCAGACAAAAAGTGACCATAAACAGCGTCAGATTAAAAGCTTTCATCATAATTTTGTTTTTGGGCGAATGAAATTCATACTCAAATGTAGTGACAATCTGTTTAACTCTATGAAAATTGTTTTTATATCCTTACTTTTAACCTGTTAAATCCATAAAGCTATTCATTTGAAACTGCCACTCTCCTATTATTCTCATCAAGACGTTCTTTTTCTCGCTCAGGATCTTCTGGGAAAAGTTCTTTTTACAGATATCAATGATGAAGTAACTGCCGGAATTATAGTAGAAACGGAAGCCTATTTCGGAGTTTTGGATAAAGCTTCCCATGCGTATGGCGGCAGACGGACCAACCGCACAGAAACGCTGTACAGTCATGGTGGTGTTTCCTATGTTTATTTATGTTACGGAATTCATCATCTGTTCAATGTTGTAACTTCTGTAAAAGATGAGCCTCACGCTGTTTTAATCAGAGCTGTTGAGCCATTAATAGGAAAAGACATCATGGAACTCAGACGGAATATGTCTGCCGGTAAAGCAGCTATTTCTTCCGGCCCCGGATCTGCAGCCAAAGCTTTAGGTATTGATCAATCTTTTAATAAAAAAGATCTGGATGGAAATGAAATATGGATTGAAGATCACGGCATTCGATATCCTTCTGATGATATTATAAAGGTTCCCCGTATAGGCGTTGCTTATGCTCAGGAAGATGCCCTTTTACCCTGGCGGTTCTTTGTGAAAGGAAATAAATATGTAAGCAAACCGAATACAATATAACAGTTACGGTTTGTGAAGTGTAAGATAAAACTCCTTATAATAAGCAACCAGCTGATCAAGTGAAAATCCCCGGTTCAAACCGCTGGTATTGGGCAAAACCCACACTTTTGCTCCACAGAAATCTTCTGCCTGCAGTCCCCATAGAATTTCTTTCTTTTTAGAGAAAGCCTTGTAAGCAGCTTTGCCGAGAAAAGCAACATATTTAGGCTGATATTCTGTTATTTTTGCTTTAAATGTATCCAAAGCATTCTCAAACTCTTCTTTTGAAAGTTCATCAGCACGGGAAGTTGCCCTTGCTACAGCAGTGGTGAGCCCCAGCCCGAAATCCAGGATAGAAGTATCATTCACCGCTTCAATTTGATAAGAAGTAAACCCCGACTGATGAAGGACTTTCCAGAAACGGTTACTCTTTCCCGAAAAATGATGTCCGTCATCTGATGATTTTAAACCCGGATTGATTCCACAAAAAAGGACGTTAAGATGAGCTGTAATGATGTCTGTTAACATAATTGAGATGATAGTATAGAAAATAAGAGATCTCTGCCTTCTCTTTTTTTATAGTATAAAGATATCAATATTAGGGATATTGAGAGTCACATTTTATTATGGAATATTGAACGGTTCACAGTCTGTATAGTACGTTTTATCTCTGCTTTTTGCGGGATCACACAGTTTATTGTATTGAATATGAGTGGATAATCATAATTTACAGCAGTAATTTGATGATGTTTTTTATTGTAAAGAATTCATTTTAATGACATTTTAAATAAAAGTAACATCATTAAAAAATAAGTAGTATGAACTGGATTGCATTAATTATCGCAGGAATTTTTGAAATTGGATGGCCTTTGGGACTTAAGTTATCTCAACAACTGGAAAATAATAAATGGAGCTGGATCATATTTTCGATCGTTTGTATGGCCGTTAGCGGCGGATTTCTCTGGTACGCTCAGAAAAGTATCCCTATTGGAACAGCTTATGCAGTCTGGACCGGAATTGGTGCTGTAGGAACTTTATTGGTGGGAATTCTGTTTTTTCAGGACTCAGCAAGTATTTTACGATTACTCTCTGCATTACTGATTGTTGCAGGAATAGTGGGACTTAAAATATTTTAAAATAAGATATTCCTTCTGAAAAAGAAATTGGCTTAAGATTATCGCTAATCGTTAAGCCAATCATCATTCAACATTAGCATAATAAACTAACCACATTTATCTCATTTGATTTTTTATCATGAATGAAAATATCTTTTGCTATGTAAATTTGGATAAAAAGTGAAGAATTGAGTCAAAAATATATATCAACAACGCGATAAAATCTACTAAAATTATAAACTGTGAAACAGAAACTACAAAAACTGCCGGTTTCCTGAATTTTGAATTGAACGGCTGAAAATTCCCTTCCCTCGGAGGGGTGGCAAAAATTTTAAAATTTTTGACGGGGTGGTTTAAACACTTCCCTGTTAAAGCTCCAACAACGGCTTATATGTCCTTCCCACCGGAAGGTTTTTCCCCCTAATCTGGATGATGTTGGCCGACTTAACTTCTATTTTGGCTTTTGAAATGATATACGATTTATGAATACGGGCAAACATTTTAGGATTTAAAACCTCTTCTATTTTACTGATAGGCATTTTAAAAGTGAAAGTTTCTGCTTTTGTATGAATGTGAATATATTCTCTTAAGCTCTCGATGTAGAAAATATCCTGCAGAATAATTTTAATCTGCTTTTTCCCGCTATTGATGAAGATATAATCACGTTCAGATACTTCCAGTAATGCATCCTCCGCCTCCATTAAATGTTTGAACTTCCCTATCGCAGCCTGAAAACGCTCATAGGGAATAGGTTTCATTAGGTAATCTGCAATATCTAATTCGTAGCCTTCTACAGCATACTGATGATAAGCAGTGGTAACAATAACGAATGGAGGATTTTTTATTTTCCTCAAAAAGTCAAAGCCTTTTACCACGGGAAGGTGGAGATCCAAAAACATCAGATCCACCTCATGAATACTTAAAAGACTGCTGGCATATATGGCATCGGCACATTTTCCCACCAGATTCAGTTCCTGATCCCTAGAGATAAAATTTTCCAGAATTTCTGCTGCAATTGGCTCGTCTTCTACGATAATGCAGTTGTATTTTTTAGAGATTTGGTGCGTCATGGAAATCTATGGTTAATGTTACAATATAGCGGTCACTTTGATCTTCCACAGAAAGAGTGTGTTGAGGATAAAGCAGTTCAAGCTGTCTACTGATATTTTTCTGACCTATTTTTGTGGAATGCGTATTGGGCTTTTCTTCTTTGGAATTTTCTATGAAATAAGTAAGAATTCCATTTTTCAACCTGATATCGATGGTAATAAATGTCTCTCCTAAACTTTCAGAAACGCCATGTTTGAAAGCATTTTCAACAAACTGTATAAGGATCAGCGGTGAGATTTCCTGAGAAGGCTGATCAATATCTTCCGTAAAGTGTATGGTAAGATGACGGTGGCGGATTTTCTGGATCTGTATGAAATCCTTGATATTCTCAATATCCTTACCTATAGAAATAGTTTTTTCTGCTGCTTCATAGATATTATACCGCATTATCTTGGATAGCTTAAGAATAACATCCGGAGTTTCATCAGCCTTTTTCAGAGCCATTCCATAA
Source organism: Chryseobacterium indologenes (assembly GCF_018362995.1). Classification (NCBI taxonomy): domain Bacteria; kingdom Pseudomonadati; phylum Bacteroidota; class Flavobacteriia; order Flavobacteriales; family Weeksellaceae; genus Chryseobacterium; species Chryseobacterium indologenes. Next base: position 1,061,670 of record NZ_CP074372.1, on the reverse strand, counting down.
ATATTATTGAGGGTGTTAAACAGAAAATGAGGATTGATCTGTGCTTTCAGCATAGTAAGTTCCTGATCAAGCTTTTCAGACTTTAACTGGGAGATCTGTTCTTTCAGAAGATTTTTCTGCCGGGTAATTTCAACCCCGAAAATCAGACCCACCATGAAAATCAGATCCATAAAAGAATTGAATGCCACATAACCATTGATAAACCCCGATGGATACTTTCCATCCAGAGTCTCTTTAACACCATAGATATAAGGATAAATAATATAATGTGTTAAAAAACGATGTCCTAAAACAGCCGTGGTCAGGATAAAAATATAGAGAAAATATTTGAAAATCAATTTAATATGACTCTTTTCAAATACATACAGTAAAGTATAAGCAAGAGGTATTTTGATCAAAAGATAACCTAGCTCAAGGATCAGGGTATTCTGAAGTCTTATTTGCCATTTGAAATCCGGAAACTGATACCTGGACCAGTAAAAGTCAAGGTAAACCTCCAGGATATAATACAATATCCAAAAAAGCAAATGAATCTGCCACTTAGATCTTTTGTATGATTTCAGGTTGATCATGATTTTAGGTGTACAAAGTACTGTTTGTTCAATCAAATATAGAAATATATGTTGATCAAATTAAGGTAACGATCTACAAACTACAGTTTTGAATTGTTATTAAAGATTAAAACCTGCGGATTTCCAGAAGACTTAAATATCCTTTTCATGGATAAAACGGTTCTGCTTTTTAAAATAAATTTCGGGATACATCAGGTTCAGAAAACTGAAGATCAGCAAGACATTGAACTCGATTCCATTTGTTCCGCCTCCCACTACAAACCAGCCATTTTGCCAATGTACGAAGTAGATTCCAAAAATAAAAATGATAATATTAGCAATAGCCACTGGCTTTATATATTGGTCAAACCAAAGTAAGGGCACAGAGAAAAGATGAGTGAGTTTTACTGCCCATGCCATATAAATTCCAATAGGGCTGAATCCTATACTATCCAGATAAAAATGTCCAAAATTATTAACATCTCCACTAAAAATGGAAATCACACTATGCATCAGCAATATCACTGATAGCCCCAGGCGAAGGAAGACACTTTTTTTCATCCTTCAAAGCTATAAAACGAAAGAAAGGCTTGTTGTATACTGTATATCAATTACTTTGTAGCGTATATAAAAAATAAAGAGCGGTAATTATTTACCACTCTTTCAATATCTGCAATATTTTATATTCTTAATTTTGATTTAAAGTTTTCTTTAAAAACTCTTCCAGCTCTTTACCATGAAGATTTTTAGCTAAAATCGTTCCCTGCCCGTCGATGATGACATTAAAAGGAAGTTCATCAACTTCATACAACTTCGCGACAGGGCTTTTCCAGAATTTTAAATCACTGATCTGTATCCATTTGATATTAAATCTGTCAATTGCTTTCTGCCAGCTTTCTTTATTTTTATCTAAAGAAATTCCCAGAATTTCAAACGTATTGTTTTTTACCTGTTCAGAATAGGTATCATATAATGTTTTCAGCTCAGGCTGCTCTTCTACACAAGGGGCACACCAGGTTGCCCAGAAATCGATCAGCACTACCTTTCCTTTTAATGTTGAAAGGGCAAATGGAGTTCCGTCTGCCTTGGTCATTGTAATTTCAGGAGCTTTTTTTCCTGCTTCTATTGCACTTTGGGCAACAACGGATCCTGAGAAGATTATTAAAAGTAATAGAATAAAACGGATCTTCATATTAATCATTTGTAGGATAGTCTTTATCCAGCCAGTCTGTTTTGATATTTTTCGGAAGATTTAAAAGCTTTGCGTTTTTAAAACCCATTTCCATCAGTAAAGCAAAAGCAGGACGTATATTAGGACATTTTACAAAAGGACAGCATCCGCAGTAGATTACGATTTCTCTGTTTTTAGGAATGTCTTTCAGATAGTTTCTCAGTTTTTCCAGGTTTTCAGGCTCATGCGTTGGTCCGATGTCTACGGAACCTTTGATGATAGCTTCAGGACCCACCGAAATGATTACCAGATCTTTTGTTTTATGCTTTTCGATTCGGGAAGCCAGTAACGCCGGGTCCATAAGCTGGCTGTCTTTCCATGGATCCTGTTTTTGCTGTGCCTGGCTGAAAATGGAACAGACAAAGCAGGCAATGATAAACAAATACTTCATACTTCTATTTTTCACAAAGATAGAAATGTTTTATAGAGGATTACAGGAAAATCAGCGTTTACAGGATATTTTGAAGAGATCATATCTTTTTTGGAGTGATATGAATCACATTAGAGGCGCCAGGTTCTATGATAAACTGTGTTCCCCGTACTCTTTCATTCTCTCTGCCCTGAATGGCTGATCCGGTAACAAGAGTTAATTTTCCCTGAAAAACAGGATGTGGCGCTAATGGAATTTCAATTTCCTCCTCTTCCAGCTGGATAATAATTGATTCTGCCTCAATGGGCTGGCGTGTTCCGTCATTTAATACTGCAAATGCCTGGTATTTATGATTTTATTTCATTTTTCTATTCTATACAAACAATAAAAGTATTAAGATTTTTTAATTGTTTCATTTAAATATTTAATACATTTATAGTAAGTATCATTCAATAAAAATACCTGGAAAATGGAAGAAACATTCCGGCCTGATGCCATCATCATAGGAAGCGGACTGGCAGGGCTTACTGCTGCCATGGAAATTACCAATGCCGGAAAAAAAGTCCTGCTTTTGGATCAGGAAACTGAACAGAATATAGGAGGACAGGCATTCTGGTCTTTCGGAGGGCTGTTCCTGATTAATTCTCCTCAGCAAAGGAAAATGGGGATCAAAGATTCTTATGAACTGGCACTTCAGGATTGGAAAGGAACAGCGGGTTTCGATCGTCCGGAAGATTACTGGCCCCGTCAATGGGCTGAAGCTTATCTGAAATTTGCTGTCGGTGAAAAGTATGAATACATTTCAAAATTAGGGATCAAGCTGATGTTTATGGTTGGCTGGGCAGAACGTGGTGATGGTTCTGCAACAGGGCATGGAAATTCGGTGCCTCGCTTTCACGTAAGTTGGGGAACTGGGACAGGAGTCGTAAAACCTTTTGTAGAAAAAGCATACAAAGCTCAGGAAAAAGGTTTGCTGCAGATGAAGTTCAGACATCGGGTGACGGAATTTATTTTAGAAAATGGGAAGATAAAAGGTCTCAAAGGAGATATTCTGGAGAATGATACTAAAGAAAGAGGCGCTGAAACAAACCGAAATGTTATTTCATCATTTGAATATACCGCTCCCAATATTATCATTGCTTCCGGAGGGATTGGTGCCAATCATGAGCTGGTAAGAAAAAACTGGCCGGAAAGACTTGGTAAAGCACCGGAAAATATGGTCTGCGGCGTTCCTGCCTATGTAGATGGCAAAATGATTGGCATCGCAGAAAATACTGGAGCTCATATTATCAACCGCGACAGAATGTGGCACTACACAGAAGGGTTACAAAACTGGAATCCGATCTGGCCTAACCATGGGATTCGTATATTACCTGGTCCTTCTTCCTTATGGTTTGATGCAAAAGGAAAACGTCTCCCCGCTCCTTTTCTTCCCGGATTTGATACGTTGGGAACTTTACAGTATATACAGGAAACAGGTTTTTCTTACTCATGGTTTATCCTCACTCAGAAAATTATTAAAAAAGAATTTGCCCTTTCGGGGTCAGAACAGAATCCGGATATCACGAATAAAGACTACGTTCTTTTTCTGAAAAGAATTTTTGGTAAAAAGGCTCCCGGACCGGTAGAAGCTTTTAAAGAGCATGGAAAAGACTTTATTGTATCAGATAATCTGGAAGATCTGGTAAAGCGAATGAATGAACTGGCCGGAAACAGACTTTTGAATTATGATAAAATAAAATCTCAGATCGAAGCCCGTGACAGAGAGTTAGACAATAAATTTTCAAAAGATACACAGGTCAATTATCTCCGCAATACCCGAAATTATTTAGGAGATAAACTTGGACGTGTAGCAGCTCCCCATAAAATTTTAGCTCCTGAAAACGGACCTTTGATTGCTGTAAGACTCAATATTTTAACGCGTAAAACATTAGGAGGTATAAAAACCAATCTTAATGGTCAGGTTTTAAAAGATGACGACAGCATTATTGAAGGACTGTATGCAGCCGGAGAAGCAGCTGGTTTTGGCGGTGGCGGAATGCACGGCTACAGAGCGCTGGAAGGAACATTTTTGGGAGGCTGTATTTTTTCAGGAATGAAAGCCGGGAAATATATTGCAGGACTTAAAAATTAAATAATAGTAAAGAATGAGCAGTTATTTCGATCATAAAGTGATTTGGGTTACTGGAGCCTCATCAGGTATCGGAGAAGCTTTGGTAACAAGTCTTGCAAAGAACAGCAATGCTAAAATCATTCTGTCATCCCGAAAAGAAGAACAGCTGCATCTGGTGGCTGAAAAAGCCGGATTGAATACAGATCGGTATGCTGTGATTCCTTTAGATCTGAAGAATTATAAAGAAATGCCTGCCATTGCAGCGAAAGCATCAGAACAGTTTGGAAAGATTGATATCCTGATCAATAATGCAGGACTTTCTCAACGTTCTTTAGCCATGGAAACGGATATTGAAGTGGATAAACAGCTTATAGATATTGATTATATCGGAACGGTGGCCCTGACTAAAGCAACAGTACCTTATATGATCAGAAATAAAGGAGGACAGATTGCGGTTGTATCCAGTCTTATGGGAATATTCGGAGCTCCTATGCGAAGTGGATATGCGGGAGCAAAACATGCTTTACATGGTTTTTTCGATGCTTTACGGGCAGAATTATTCAGTCAGAATATTGGGATTACGATTATTTGTCCGGGTTTTATACAGACCGATATTTCCATTAATGCGGTTACCGGAGACGGATCATTACAAGGTACAATGGATGATGCCACAAAAAATGGAATGCCCGTAGATATTTTCGCAAAAAAAATGCTCTATGCCATAGAAAAACAGAAAAAACAAAAAGCCATAGGTGGCAAAGAAGTCATGGCAGTTTACCTGAAGAGATTCTTTCCGAACCTGTTGGCAAAAATAGTCCGTAAGGCGAAAGTAGTATAAAAAAGAGACTGCCTCAAAAGTGTCATTCTGAATGAAATGAAGAATCTCAATCAATGACAAAAGCGAAATTATCTGACTTTTGAGACAGTCTTTTGTATGTTAAAAGGTTTTTACCAATCCTGTTCCTACAATTTTATTCTGATAAAATGGCATTACCGAATTTTGTGTTAAAATTTATAACTGTACCCAAGCCGGATCACCTGGGTTTCATAATAATCCTTGCTGGTATAAGCAAAACCGCTGCCCTGAATAGATTTTCTGATGACCATTGTATTGAGTAAATCCGAAGCATTTAAAAACAGTTCACCCTTCCCTTTCTGAATGGCTTTTTTCACTCCTGCATCCATTGAAAACCTTGATTTTATTCTTCCCTGCGGAATAATATCCGGAGCCAGATAAACCATTGTAAACTGCATATCCAGGCCTTTTGAAAAATGAAAAACGTTATTCATCTTGACATTCCCTGAAATGGCAGTCTGCTGGTCTGCAGAAAAAGTATTAGGCTTTGGATACAGATTTTCTACAGTAAATGCATTGATCTGATTACGGTATAAATTCCCGTTGACATTAAAGGAATATACATCCGATACCTTTTGATTCCATATCGTTTCAATCCCTGTGTTATAGCTTTTTCCGGCATTCTGGAATATGGCATAGATAAGAGTGCTGTTCGGAACAATACTTGAAATTCTCGTGATAGTTCCGTTGGCAAAACGGTGGTATAAAGCAGAATACAGATATCCATTATCCCAATTGTGTTTATATCCAAGCTCAATAGAATTCGTAAACTGAGGACGCAGTGCCGGATTTCCTACCTTAATGATTTCTGCATCATCATACTTTGGAAAAATACGGATGTCTACTTCGTTAGGACGGTCTACCCTTCTATTATAAAATACAGAGAACTTATTACGGTCATCAAGCTTATAAGCAAGTCTGAAATTCGGAAATGGCTGGGTATAATTGTACCCGTCACTTTTATAAGTTGGGTGGTTGGGATTTACATCATATTGAATTTTTACGTATTCCAATCTCAGTCCCAGTTCTGCTTCCCATTTTTCATTTTCAAAAACATAATTTCCGTATACCGCAGGAATAAATTCTTTATAATCAGCTTTTCCTCCTGCAGAAGCATCCAGCACAGAGTTGGTACCGGGAATGAAATTCATATTGGTAGGAATGCTTCTGTTTCTTAATTTAATTCCGGTTTCTATCCGGCCGTATTTCAGAGGTTTTACATAATCTACATTGAAATCATACACCTGTTCATCAGATAGTAACTTAAAAGCATCCGTTCCTGTGGAATAAGGAAGGTAATTATCATAGAAATACTTTTCATCCTCTCTGTGGAAAGTATAATTGAATCCTGCATTCAAAACATGCCCGGCATCTTTGAATTTATGCTGATAAGAAGCGGTTCCCATCACGGTTGTTTTCAGCTCGTCTTCCAAAAACTGCCACAGACGCAGACGTTGGGACATATCTCCATTGAAAAACGGCTGGTCTCCCCTGTCGATGATCTTTTCGCTTCCATACATTCCTGAAATGGTTAAGGTATTTTGCGGATCAATGGTCCAGTCTATTCCTGCTTTAGTGGTGAAAAAATTCGTATTTCTGTTTCTTTTCAGCTGAGAATTAATAACGGTTCCATCATCATAAGTACGGGTTACAAATTCATTTTTATTAAGAGTTTCAGTATATAAATTATCGGCCTGTAAAAATATATTTACCTTGTTTTTTCTGTAATTAACAGACAGTGATGGGTTTATTTTAGGCGTTAATGTATACTGTGGTCTTATTGTGGGAAGATTTTCTTTTCTTACCCAAAGAGAACCTAAACCTGTTGTGAATCCTGCTTTTCCGTTCCATCCGTTCTGTTTATTCTTTTTCATGATAATATTGATGATTCCTGCATTTCCATTCGCATCATATTTTGAGGAAGGATTGTTGATGATTTCAATTTTATCAATAGCAGAAGCCGGAATATTATCCAGCCCTGTCTGGCTTCCAAACCCGGTGAGAGCAGTCTGTTTACCATCAATAAGTACCGTTACTTTATCATTTCCTCTAAGCTGTACTTTACCGTCCTGTACAGTAATTCCCGGAAGGTTCTGCATGCTTTGTAATACTGATCCGCCACTTTGGCTGATGTTGTCTGCTACAGAATACGTTTTTTTATCAAGTCGGCTGTCTATCTCATTCTTTTTAGATACCGTAATGGTGATGGCTTCTATTTTGGTTTCATTTTCCTGTTTCTGATTCAGTTCAATGGCAGGGATTTCCAGAAATTCTGAAAGACTTCCTATGAAAACAGGCTGAGTGTGCGTATCATATCCGGTGATGGAGGTTTCCAGAAGATAATGGTCCGGTTTTATGCCTGTAATAGAAAATCTTCCTTCTTCATTGGTAATGGTTCCGGCCATAAAAGTGCTGTCTTTTTCTTTTTTTAAAATAATATGGGCGTAAGGTATTGCAGTTTTATCTTTATTCATGATTCTTCCGGATGCCGTTACAGAAGCTGTCTGCGCTGAAACAAGGGAAGAAATTACCATACAGGTTGGGAAAAATAATAAGGCTGTCTTATTCATTATGCTAGTCTTTATTTTCTATAAAAAGTTTGTTATAAGGAGAAATATTAATTATTCGTTTTGAAGAGGTAATTCCCGGCTGTGCTTTCTTTGTGAAATGATAATCATCAAAACCATCAGAGCAAGAGATATCAGGGAAGCATTCAATGTTCCAAGGTCCAGACCTCCTTTAGCTAAAGGTTTTGTCAAAAGATCTCCGAATGTGGCACCAAACGGTCTGGTAAAAACGAAAGCAATCCAGAACAGGACGACATGATTGATTTTTGTTAAATAATGAAGCGCCACTACTACTAATATAATGAGTCCGGTGATCAAAGCTCCCGTCATATATCCAAGTCCTAAATTATCACTCAGAAAATCCCCAAAAGCTGTTCCCAGACTATTCGAAAATAAGATGGCCGTCCAGTAATAGAATTCTTTATTTCTTTCAAAAATGGGATAAACCTCAAGGTTTTTATATTTTCTGTACCATAAGAATAAGGAATTTAAAAGGCCAAAAAGCAAAATCAGACTCCCCACCAGGTATCCAGCTTTTAAAGTACGGTCAATAAAATCGGAGATTTCTGTTCCCAAAGTTGTTGTTGCGATAATCACGATCCAGTAAACTGCCGGAATATATTTTTTTACACGAAGCTGTACGGATAATATGAGGATGAAAAATGCGAGCGTAACCAAAATTCCTACAACATACCCCAGATTAAGAGTCATAGAAATAAAATCTCCCAAGGTTTCCCCCAAGGTAGTGGCTACAATTTTCATAAGCCAGAAAAGGAGTGTAACGGCTGCTACTTTGTTTGCTGTTCTCATATTGCTTTGTTTTTAGATACCACCAATGGCATTGATTCAGAAAACCAGATAGTTGTTGTGAATGAAGACTTATTTTCAGTCATAACAAATAAATATCTGCCTCAGTATTTTCTATACAAAGGTGCAATGTGATTTAGAAGAAATTTTGAATTGCCGGAGCCGTAAATTCTTTAACTATAATTTAACAGTGAAGATATGGCGATTGTTTTCAAAGCGATAGCTGATCGTCCAATGATGAAACCTGCAGATTTCCTGAATGATAGCGAGTCCCAGCCCGCTTCCGCTGTTATCTGTTGAAAGTTTTGAAAATCTTTTGAACAGGAAATCCGTATTCAGCTTTTCAGCACCGGAATTGGAAACTTCAAAAGATGAACCCGTCAATTGGATAGAAATAAAACCTCCGGGAGAAGTATGGCGAATGGCATTGATGATGAGGTTGTTGATCAGTATTTCTGTGAGAATGCTGTTTCCATTCACCTGTACACTAGCAGAGATCTCTTCCTGAACGGAAATATTTTTTTGCTCAAAATGTTCCCCAAGTGTGTCAATACTTTGTTGAAGTAAATGGTCAAACAAAACAATCTCTGAACCATCAAACTGATTATTCTCAATTTTAGCAAGCAGTAAAAGGTTTTTATTGATGCGGGAGCTTCTAGTAAGAGCCTTGTTTATATCTTCAGCGATTCTGTACTGTTTTTCAGTGAGATTCTGATCCTGAAGCAAAAGATCAAGCTTATTCTTAATAATGGCCAACGGAGTCTGCAGCTCATGGGAAGCGTTTTCTGTAAATTCTTTCTGGGTTTTATAAGTAGAAATATTGCGTTCTATCAGTTTATAAAGAGACTGATTCAGTTCTTCAAATTCTGTGGTGTCAGAAGCCGGAAATTGTAGGGTATTCTGGCTGTTAAGATTGAAGGTTTTCAGTTGATCCAATGTATCTCTGAATGGTTTCCAGATAGATGAAGAAAGCTTTCTGTTCAGGTATAAAAGCCCTAAAACAATGATTACAAAGAAAAAAATGGTAATCATTGCGATCACCGCTATTGTTTCGTGTGATTCCTCAATATTGGTCTGTATGGTAAAAAGATAAGGTTTGTTTTGCAGATAAATGACCTTTTTCAGGCATCTGTACCGTTCTTTTTTTTGTTCCGAAATAAAAGGTAAATGTTTTTCATAAGTATAAACCGTATCCCGTTTTATTTGCTGAGTTGAAATTTTTTCAATATTCGTTTCAGGCTGGATATGATTCCATAGCGTAACGCTTTTGTCCAATTCTTCTTCAGACAGCTTTAATTGGTTAAATTCATAAGCTGTTTTCTTGATAATAATGTGATTATGCTCATCCAGCTCACCTTTCCAGATGGTGTCCACCACAAAATAATAGACAGGAATACTTATCATCAGTACAATAAGTACGTAGATGAGAAAGGGTTTTGTGGTTTTGGTTAGTAGAGGCTTCAAGATAATGATGAATTATGAATTATAAATTATGAATTGTTTTTTACGGAAGACTATTTGTTTTTTGATGTAATGATGATGCTTCGGATTATTTTTAATATTTCTATGGCTTCATTATTTATGCTTTCAAATTCAGTAGATGATAAATATTCAGTATGACATAAAAGCTCAATCCAGTAAATAGATTCGTCACATTCTTTTTGAGCAACAGCGAGCTTATGAATAAAGTCTGCCTTACTTTCTGCATTCTGTGACTCTCTTATCAAGGCTCCTACTGCTGTTCCACTTCTTAATAGCTGTTTACTCAGAACATATTCATTTTTATGAGTTGAAAGATATTTATAAAGATTAATAATCCTTACTGCAAAACTAAAACTTTTTATCTTTCAGTACATTTTTCTTTTCACTCATAATTTATAATTTATAATTATTCTAGCTTTCCCACTTATACCCCGTTCCATACACTGTTTTCAAATAATGTCCACATCCCGCATCATACAGCTTTTTCTTAAGATTTTTTACGTGAGCATATACGAAGTCATGATTGTCTAGCATATCTGCAAGGTCTCCGGAAAGGTGTTCTGCCAGTGTACTTTTGGAGATAACTTTATTTTTATTGCCTATGAAATAAATTAAAAGATCAAATTCTTTTTTTGTTAACGAAATGGCTTCATCATTTACAGCAACTGTTTTAGCCAGCAAATCAATCTGAAGTTCATTTTGTTTTACCACATTGGAACTGCTGAACTGCTTTCTCCGGATAATAGAATATACCCTTGCCATAAGCTCGGAGAGATGAAAAGGTTTGGTAAGATAATCATCCGCACCCAGTTTTAAACCTTCAATTTTATCATCCAGAGCATTCTTGGCAGAAATAATAATTAGGCCGTCCTGTTTTTGTTGCTTTTTTAATTCTTCAAGTATCTTCAGACCATTTCCATCCGGAAGCATAATGTCCAGTAAAATGCAGTCATAGTCAAATATCTCTATTTTACTCATGGCTTCACTGAATGTGCTGGCTGCTTCACACAGGTAGTTCTCTCCGGACAGATATTCGGAAATACTTTGGGTAAGTGCTGCTTCGTCTTCAACGATTAGGATTTTCATGCCATAAAACTATCATTAAATTTTGAAGAAATTTTGAATTTAAGCGAATAAACATAAAAGATACAAATTATTTATTTTCCTCCCGGAACCTGTGCCTTGTCATAAATCAGCCCTTCATTTTTTAACTCTTTCCAGAATTCAACAGGAATAGTAGTATTTAGAGCTTTCATATTATCTTTTACCTGTTCAGGCTGGCTCGCTCCGGGAATAATAGAAGCAAATTCATCAGCGGCCAATACAAAATGAAGAGCAGCATCAATAATACTTATGTTGTATTTTTCTGCAATAGATGTCATACGGGCTCTTTTCTCATGCATTCCTTTTGGGATCACATCTTTATAATTGTAGCGCTCTCTTCCAGCCAGATATCCTGAATTATATCCAGCTCCCGAAACAAGTTTTACCCCTGCTTTTCTCACAACAGGAAGCAGCCGGTCCACCGCATCTTCATGTTCCAGAATAGAATACTGCGTTGCAGAAAGACAGATATCCGGATCGGCAGAGTCAATACAATCCAAAATAGGTTCTATTTTATTCACACCCATTCCCCATGCTTTGATAACTCCCTGTTCCCTAAGCTTTGAAAGAATCTTAAAAGCCTCTTCTCTTGCCTGTTTCAGAAAATAAGGATAGCGGTCTCCTACCTGATCTTCAGACAGGTCATGTATGTAAACAATATCAATATGACTCAGTCCGGTTCTTTCCAGGCTGTCTTCAATAGATCTTTGCACAGCATCAGCTGTATAATCATGAAAGAAATCGTAGTGAAGAGGATTTTTCCACATGGTAGGCGGAACTTCAGATTCAGGAACCTCATGAAAAAGTCTCCCTACTTTGGTTGAAAAAACAAAGTCATTCCTGTCTTTATCCTTAAGAAAACCTCCGAATCTTCGCTCACTCTTGGTCAGTCCATACCACGGAGACGTATCATAATACTGGATTCCTGTATCCCAGGCTGTTTGCAGTATCTTATAAGCCTGTTCATCTGTAATATTTTCAAAAGCAGTTCCTATCGCTACTCCACCTATTCCCAGTCGGTGCTTTTCTGTTAAAATGTCTGTTTTTATATGAATATATTTAAAGTGTTGGATTCTTAAACAGGCTGCAAACATCGTGCGAAACGTTAAAAGAAAAATAGACAGTACATCCTGAAACACTTGTTTCTCATTAAAACAAGGTAGGTTTTGTTGTTTTAAACATTATGTTAAATATTTATTTTGGAACTTCTTTGGTCCTGTTATTGAATCACTTTCAGTACACCATTTCAATAACAATTTATTATGAAAAAGCATATTCTAATCGTAGGAGGAGGATTTGCGGGGATCAATCTTATCAAATCTCTCAAAAATGATAAAAGGTTCAAAATAACCCTGGTTGATAAGAACAATTATCATTTTTTCCCGCCACTCATCTATCAGGTTGCTACTTCCTTCATAGAAGCTTCCAATATCAGCTACCCTTTCAGAAAACTTTTTTCCAACGACAAACATGTGAAATTTCATATGGGAAGCCTGTTGAAAGTAAACCCCGAAAACAAGACCATAGAAACTGATACAGGAAACCTGAACTATGATTATCTCGTATTGGCATTAGGAACAGAATCTAATTTCTTTGGAATGGAAAATGTAAAGAAATGTGCCATGCCTATGAAAAATATAGAAGAAGCTCTTTATCTCAGAAATCATATCCTGCTGACTCTGGAAGAAGCTGCCCGGAATAAAGACATCAAAGAAGCAGAAAAACTTCAGAATATCGTGATTGCGGGAGGTGGTCCTACAGGAGTAGAACTGGCCGGGATGCTGGCTGAAATGGGAAAATATATTGCTCAGAAAGAATATCCTGAAATAAAACTGGGGCTTTCTAACCTTTACCTGATTGATGCTTTACCTACCTTACTTTCACCGATGAGCAAGTTGGCTCAGGAAACTGCCTATGAAAAACTGAAAGAATTAGGTGTTAAAATTCTGCTGAATGTTTCCGTAAAAGACTATACTGATCATAAAGTCATTCTAAGCGACGGCACATCTATTGAAACGGAGACCCTGATCTGGACTTCCGGAGTGATCGGAAAAGAAATCCCGGGACTACCGGAAGAAAGCATTGGAAAAGGAAGAAGAGTTTTAGTAGATGCCTATAATAAAGTAGAAGGAACGACCAATATTTACGCATTGGGAGACGTTTCTTTAATGCTGGCTGATGAAAAATTTCCGAAAGGACATCCCCAGCTCGCTCAGGTTGCCATTCAGCAGGGGAAAAATCTTGCTGCTAATTTTAAACGGATAAAAGACGGAAAAGTTCTGGAGCAATTCCAGTACAATGATAAAGGCAGTATGGCCATTATTTCAAAATACAATGCTGTGGTAGATCTTCCAAAACATTCTTTTAATGGATTCATAGCGTGGCTCACCTGGCTTTTCATTCATATTATTCCTTTGGTAGGATTCAAAAATAAAATTCAGATGGCCATGGACTGGTTCCGTCTGTTTATTACCAACAATCCATCCATTAGGCTTATTCTCTTTCCAAAAAGAAATACAGGGAACGGATAATTAAAAAAATACCAACACTTAAATCTTTATTATTATGAAAAATCAAAGAAGACCTCCTTTTTTTGGAGAAACAGTGGTCATTACAGGTGCTTCAAGTGGTATTGGGAAGGCTGTAGCAGAAGCTTTTGCAGAACAGGGAGCAGATCTTGTGCTGGCAGCAAGAGGTGAAGATGCTTTGAAAGAAACAGCAGAACTATGCAGAAAACTGGGCGCTACGGTAATTGCTGTTCCCACAGATACTTCTATAGCCGGAGAGGTTGAAAATCTAGTAAAAGAAGCCCTTGAATTTAGTGGTAAAATTGATTACTGGGTGAATAATGCCGGAGTGCTGGCATTTGGTAAATTTGAAGAAATTCCGGTTGATGTGAGCGATCAGATCGTGAAAACAAACCTGCTGGGATATATGCACTCGGCCCATGCAGTGCTTCCTGTCTTTAAGAAACAGAAAAAGGGAGTACTGCTTAACAATATTTCCATTGGCGGATGGATGCCTGCACCCTATGGAACAGCCTATACCGCCTCAAAATTTGGAATCCGTGGTATGGTGGAAACCTTACAGGGAGAAGTTTCAGATTTTCCTGATATTCATATCTGTGCGCTTTACCCGGGATTTCAGAAATCATCAGGAATAGAACATGCTGCTAATTACTCAGGAATAAAACTCAGTACGCCTCCACCTTCATTTGATCCGCGTAAGCTGGCCGCTTCTATTGTAGAGACTGCTAAGAATCCAAAAGAAGCTACCTATCCCGATTGGTCTGCAGTGGTATTTAAAAACCTGTATGAAATGTTTCCGGGAGTCATTCGCTATGTCTCTTCAGCAGGAATGCGGATGGTCATGAAAAAAGCGCATCGGGATAAAAACACCGGCGGAAATGTAAAGGAACCTTCTAAAGGAAATATGGGAATTGATGGAAAAACATTGTTCTCTATTCCTGCAAAACCTTTGATCTGGGCAGGTGCAGGACTTATTGGAGCTGTGGCTGCAGGATTACTATTGACGGGTAATTCTAAGAAAACGGGATAAAGCTTGTCATAAATAAAGATCATGAACAGAAATTGAGAAAGGTGTTTTTAGGTGTTTTTGTAAGATATTTCATAAATTTACGGAGCTGTATTCATTCATAGCAGCATAAAAATGTTTCCAAGGTGAAAATTCACAACAAAAAAAAGTACCTGAGCTTCCTTAAATTTAAAAGAGATTTCCAGAAATACGGATTAGAAAAAGCACGTAGTTATGAGCTTATTCTGCATTGGCTGAACAACAGACTGAGCCGGAATCAGTTTCTTGTTCTTTCCGGAATTTTGGTAGGTTGCACCGCAGGGCTTGCAGGAGTTATTCTGAAAACGCTGGTACACTATATTCACAATTTCATTACGAATAAAGTCCATTTTGAATATCAGATACTGTTCTATATTGTTTTTCCTTTTTTAGGAATTGTTCTTACCACGATGATTGTTCTGACCTTGTTCAAAGGACAGGACCGTAAAGGTATCGGGGCTATTCTGTATGAAATTGCACAGAATTCCAGTATCGTAGCTTCCGTTAAAATGTATTCTCAGGTAATACAAAGTGCAGTTACTGTTGGGTTGGGAGGTTCCGCAGGATTGGAGAGTCCTATTGCCGTTACCGGAGCTGCTATTGGCTCAAACTATGCGCAGACCTACAGATTAAGTTACAAAGAACGTACTTTATTGCTGGCTGCAGGTGCTACAGCAGGGATTGCTTCGGCATTCAATGCGCCGATTGCCGGAATCATGTTTGCCTTTGAAATTCTCCTGACGGGAGTGGTTTTTACAGACTTTATTCCTCTGGTTGTGGCTGCTGTCTGCGGAAGTCTTTTGTCGAGGATTTTGCTTCAGGAAGATGTTCTTTTCAGGTTTTATACAAGAGATGCGTTCAACTATAAAAATGTTCCTTATTACCTTATCTTAGGAATTGTAACAGGCTTGTATGCCCGTTATTTTGTAATTATTTCTCAAAAAGTAGAACATTTTATAAAAGGGCTTCAGCTTTCCAGAATGCGTAAAGCAATGTTTGGAGGCGCTGTACTTTCATTATTGTGTGTTCTTTTTCCTCCCTTATTCGGAGAAGGATATGAAACTGTGAAAGCATTTACCAACGGAAATACCCATTCTATTATTGAAAACAGTTTTTTCAGGTATTTTGAGATCGGAGAATGGACCATTATTATATTTTTAGTTCTGGTATTGCTGTTAAAAGCATTTGCTACTTCTTTTACGATATTCAGCGGAGGTAACGGAGGTAATTTTGCCCCGTCGCTTTTTGCAGGAGGAACTTTAGGGTACTTATTTGCTTTGGTCTGCCAGCACATAGGTTTTACAGATGTTCCGGTAACGAATCTTGTTTTGGTAGGAATGGCCGGAGCAATGAGTGGTGTATTATACGCTCCTCTTACAGCGATATTTCTGATTGCTGAATCCAGTTTCGGGTATGATTTGTTCATTCCTCTGATGATTGTTTCTGTGATGTCTTACCTTATTGCCAAATGGTTTTCCCCAATTTCTCCGGAACTGAAATCTTTAGCTGATGAAGGAAAAATATTGACCAATAAACATGATAAGAACCTTCTTTTTGCTTTGAGAACGGAAGATTTTATCGATCAGTATTCTCAGACGATTAATGAAAATGCTTCTGTTACTGAACTATTTGAAATGGTAAAAAATGGAGATAAGAATATCTTTGCCGTTGTAGATGATAATAAAAAGCTAAAGGGAATCCTAACTCTCGATGATATTAGACCTTATCTTTTTAACAAAGAAATGGATGCTTTCCAACTGGTTATTCAGATTATGAAAGCACCACCGGCTATACTCCACCGTGACAATAAACCTCTGGATATTCTTCAGACTTTTGATGATACAGGGGTATGGAACCTTCCGGTAGTGAGTGAGAATAATGATTTTATAGGCTTTATTTCAAAATCTTCAATACTGATGAGCTACAGACAGCTTTTGAAGGAATACTCTGATTAATGAACAGCTGAATAATCCTAATCGGATGGCGAAAATTCAAAGAATTTTTGACGGGGTGGTTAGCGTTGTTAAATAATAAAAAAATCCGTTCAGTGATGAACGGATTTAATTTTAGTCTATAATGAAAGTTGAAAAATTAGTTACTTGCTTTATTCAACAGATCAATATCTTCCTGATCCAGAATAAGTTTTGGGGCATTGAATACTGTTTCAAGCTGTGATGCACTTGTAGCACTTACAATGGGCGCCGTGATCAAAGGATTGGATAACAGCCATGCTAAAGAAACCGTTCCCTGAGTAGTATTGTGTTTTGCACTTACCTGATCCAAAGCCTTTAATACTTCAAGTCCTTTATCATTTAAATATTTTCTTACGCCCTCACCTCTTGCGCTTTTTGCAAGGTCCGCTTCATCACGGTATTTACCTGTTAGAAAACCTGCAGCAAGAGACCAATATGGAAATACACTTAAATCAAACTGTTCTGCCAGAGGTGCATAATTTTTCTCAAAACCTTCTCTTTCCATCAGGTTATAATGAGGCTGCAATGCAACATATTTGGGAAGATTATTCTTTTCCGCGGCTTCAAATGATGCTTTTAATCGCTCAGGTGATAAATTAGAAGCCGCAATATAACGAACTTTTCCAGCCTTAATGATCTCATCATAAGCCGAAAGCGTTTCTTCTACCGGAGTGATATTATCATCAAAGTGAGTATAATAGAGATCAATATGATCAGTCTGAAGTCTTTTCAGTGACTCATCTACTGATTGTAAAATATGTTTTCTGCTGATATCATAGCCATGTTCTTTGGTTTCAGAACCTACTTTGGTTGCCAGAACGATGTCATTACGGTTGGAACGGCTTTTCATCCACTTTCCGATGATCTCTTCAGACTGTCCTCCTTTCCCGTTCACCCACCATGAATAAGTATCTGCTGTATCTACAAAATTGAATCCTGCTTCTGCAAAGCGGTCCAGTATATCAAAAGACTGTTTTTCATCCAGTGTCCATCCAAAAACATTTCCTCCGAAATTGATTGGTGCAATCGTTAAATCGGTGTTCTTGATCTTTCTTTTTTCCATAAAAATAATTTTACTAAGTGACCTCTAAGGTAAGGAATATTAAACCTGATGAATATTCAAAATAGCCATTCCCGTTATAGTTATTATGAATGGAAATACTGATGTTTACAAGGTTTTTTTTATTATTATCTATTGAAATAATTAGAAGTTGGATACACGCAAAGGCGCAAAGAATTTTATTTGTACCATCGTTTATAAGGCGCAAGGATTTTATCTCCGATAAAATTGTGTGCTGTAAAAACTATACACGCACTTGCTGAAAAATCTGATATTGAGCGAAGTCGAAATGTTCTAGTGCCTTAAATTATGTATTACTATTATAAATCTTATCGCTTATCGGCTTTGTGCTTCTTCAACAGAACAGAAAAAAACAAAAACAGCCTCCGCGTTGAAAGCTGTTTTTATTATCTATCAATTAAAAAATACGGTTATTTTTCAACCTGCGGAACCTCAATAGCGGTAAGCTGAAGTTTAAACTCCTGTAATTGCAGGTTGATGGTTGATAATCCGTTGCGGAAAAATGATGACCCTTTAAAAAGATCATGATAATATTCTATTCCTTCAAGTATATTTTTCTTGAAAGTATTCCATTTTTTTGTTTGGGAATGGGTAATCTGTACGGATGATTCTGTAATTTCCTTTCTCAGATATTCCACATACATTTTCAGTTCATTGATGAACATATTCGGACGTTGGGTATTGGAAAGAATATTGGTATTTCCATAAATATGTTTTACCATTTCCGAAAGTGAAACTTCTTTGTCAAAAAAGGCAATATTGGGTCCGGGACATATCACAACACCCTGCTTTTCTCCTTTGATTTCAAGATTTTGCTCCATATAGGCAGCGTTTACAAGGCCTACACACAGACAGGCTTTATCGGTA
The DNA here is from genome assembly GCF_018362995.1 of Chryseobacterium indologenes. NCBI lineage: Bacteria > Pseudomonadati > Bacteroidota > Flavobacteriia > Flavobacteriales > Weeksellaceae > Chryseobacterium > Chryseobacterium indologenes. Next base: position 1,043,095 of record NZ_CP074372.1, on the reverse strand, counting down.
ATCTGAGATTTTCTTTTATCGAATTCCTTTTCTGTTAAGGCTTCACGGTCTGCATACAACTCTTTGAGTTTGATGTCCTGATATTTTTTGGAAGCGGTGCAGGTTCCTTCAGGAGAGAACTCTTTGCTTAATGCCAGAAGTTTTTTAGGACATGAACTTCCATATTTGCCTTTGGCTTCTTTTTCATACTTCAATGTTTCATTAGAGGTTCCTTTTACCGTGTTGAAAGGAACTCCAAGAGGCGAAATATTACTCAGATACAGATCCTGTTCTTTTGATTTCACAAGCAGATTCCTGGTTTCAGTGTCTACAGATGTAGCTTCTGGCACCAATAAAAACGGAGAGCCCCATCCTACACTGTCTACATTATAATTGGCCAACAGAAACTCATGCTCTTCGGAAGTTCCTACTCCACCCTGAACAGTAATTTTCATTTCTAAAGGTTCAGACACCATAGGCTTTCCTTTTTGTTCCAAAGCGGCTGTCATTAATGTATGTGCCGATTGTATCAGATCATTTTTCTTTTGCTTGAATTCTTCCATGATCGGCCCAAGAAGCAATCCTTCAGTTGCAAAAGCATGTCCTCCGCAGTTCAATCCGGATTCTATTCTGTATTCTGAGACCCACAATCCTTTTTTAGCCAGAAAATTTCCCTGAATCATTGCTGAACGGAAGTCGCTTACTTTAAGAATGATTTTCTTTTTGATATTTCCGTTTTCATCCGGATAAAAGTCTTCAAATTCTTCCATATAGCTGTACAGGCGAGGATTCATTCCTGCAGAAAGAACCATTGATGATGACAGTTTGCTTTTGGCAAATCCGCGCAGTGAAGCATGGGCATCATTATACATTACCGGAAGCTGCTCATTGTTCTGATAATTGTCTTTATCCACTTTCGTCATGATATTGACATCAATGCTTCCCGGTTTAAGGTTGGATTCTATGAAGTTTTTGATATTGGAGCTCCAGTTATCTTTTTGATTAATAAGATTCTGAAGGCCGGTTTTAAGATCCGAAGTATTCGGAAGTATGGCCATGAAGTCTTTTAATGCCTCCGTATTTTTGCTGATTTCCTGTTTGAAAGATTCAAATTTTTCATTCACGATATCATCCACCATATCCAGATAGGCAGTAACTCTTCTTGCCCTGTAATCGTCTGTTTTTGTTGAGATTCCAAAATAGTCAAGATTAAACTTTTTGTTATAAAAGTTTTTCATCTTTTCAAGGATTTCATCATCAATGATAGAGATCACAGAAGAAATTCCATATTGTGCAACACGGATCGGGCTGTCTATGGTATAAGCCAGTCCCATTACCGGAATATGGAAATTGTGCAAAGGTTTTTTTGTCATAAATTTTTGATAAAAGTTCTTTTCTTATTCATCTAAAAAATCCTTTAAAAACTATTCACTTCTTAAATATATTATTTTAAAATGAATTATGCATTAAATAACATTTCTCAATACTTAAAACATGTCAAATGTCATGTTTTTTTAATTCTTAACGCAAAGTAACATGATTAAAATGCCAATTTTGAGAAAGTAAAGAGACGCGACTTTGTTACTGATAAAGGCTTAACTGAATACTTTGTATTTATTCTTTTAAAATAAAAAAAGATCAATCTCTCGACTGATCTTTTAATTGCATGATATGTATTTAGAACTTATTCTGCTTTGTTTTTAAGCATCATCAAAAGGCTGTATGCTCCTTTCTGCACAATTTTTTTATCTTTTAAAGCATCTGCTTTTACAATCTCTGTAAACTGATCATCAGAAATTCCGGCTACCACAGGAATCATTTTGTAATTGGATTTTCCGAGATCTTCAAAAACATAATTTTTATTCTCAAAAGATACTACCGCTTCGTTCGGAAGCCCTTGTGTGTAACGGCTGCTGATATTAACTTCAGCATTGATATACATTCCTTTTACAAATTCAGAATTTACCGAGGACAACTTAGCAATTGCAGTTGCGGATCCCCCATTTTCAATACTTGGAACTACACTGACGATTCTGGCGTTGGATTTTACATCCGGATTCTGATTGTTGTACACTAAAATTTCCTGACCTACTTTCACATCATTCACATCATTTTCAAAAATTTTTAATTCCAAAAGCAGTCCTGCGGGGTTGATCAGCTCAAACAAGGTATCTGCCGGATTGATATATTGTCCGTTATTCACAAGAATCTTACTTACAAAACCGGTAAACGGAGCGTAAATATTGATCTTACTTCTGATATTCCCGGTATGTAAACCTTTGGCATTGATTCCGATGATTCTCAGCTTTTCTTCAAGCCCTCTTAAAGTAGCATTCAGAGTAGAATAGTCTGCCTGAGCGGTCTGCATCGTCTTATCACTGCTTGCTTTGCTCGTATTAAGGTCTTTCTGACGGTTAAAGTTCAGTCTTGCGGCTTCAAGCTGTGCTTTTGTCACCAGATAATCCTGCTGAAGCTGTATAAACTGTGGATCTTCTACAACAGCTAGAACCTGTCCTTTATTGAAGTGGCTTCCGTTAATTACGTTAATAGACTTGATGTGTCCGCCCATGATACTGGAAACCGAACTGATGTGAGAAGGTGCAATTTCTGCTTTTCCGTTCAGTCTTACCAGCTTCTCCATATTCCTGTTCTGAATGGATGTGATGGTAATTCCTACAGACTGAACTTGTTTTTCCGTAAGATGAACCGAATTCTCATTGTTTTTGGTGAATTTTGTGTTTTCGTAAACCGTTTTTTCTTCTTCTTTTTTTCCTGAACATGAAGATAAAGTAAGGATTAAGGCAAGGCTGTATATTGATATATTCTTGAAATGCATGACGTTGTTATTTTGAAATTAAGAAATTAAGTTCGGCACCGATCTGATTTAGTTTTTCCAGCTGATCGATATAATCTGATTTCGTTTTTACGGCCTGGTTCACCAATATTACCCAATCCAGATAATCAATTTCTCCTACTTCCATCTGTTTCTGGGCTGTCTTTAAAATAGTCTCGGATTTTGGAAGCTGTTTTTGTTCATAATTTTCAATGATTCTCTGTTGGTTCATATAATTATTCAGCTGCTGTTTCAATCTGTTTTTAAGTTCAATTTCTTTTCTTTGGTATTGATTTTCAGAGATGGCAATTTTAGCCTGCGCCGCCTTTGCCAAAGCTCTTTGTCCCTTTGTAAATAAAGGAATTCCTACTCCCACCTGCACTGAATTGAAACGGTTGTTATTGATGTTTTTCATGCTCTGATTGGTATATCCAAAAAGAAGATCCGGAAGAAGTTTACTTTTTTCTAACTGCACTTCGGCCTCTCCTACTTTGATCTGTTGCTGCAGATACTGAAGCTCAGGATGTTGTTTTACCATTTCCTCGGAAATCTGAAGCCCGATATTCATTATCGGTTTATCAGCAACCGGCTGGTAAGGAGTTTCGGACTGAAGTAATAACTGAAGCTGCAGTTTTGCCATATTCAGATCATTTTCAAGACTGTTCAGCTGTATTTTCACCTGTTCTTTCTGGATTTCAGCGGTTGATTCTTCCAGAATATTGGCTTCTCCTTTTTTTAATCTTAGTCCTGCCTTGTCAGCAAAATTATTGTACATCTGGCTGATGTATTCCAATACTTTTTTCTTCTCCTGAAGAACCAATATTCTGTAAAAAACGTCTGTAACCTCTTTGGTAAGCTGTGTTTTAGTCAGGTTTTGATTAATGATACTTGCAGACCATTCTGCATCCAGCATCTGTTTCCTTTTTGAATATACAGTAGGAAAACTGAATCTCTGAGAAATTCCGAATGAATTATCGGTTTCTTCTCCCTGAATCTGCCCGAATCCTCCTGTAACTTCCAGTTGCGGAATATCCAGATAACTGGCTTTTAGTTTTTCCTGATAATCAGATACTAATTTTGAGTTTTTAAGGTGTCCGTTTTGCTGATATGCCTTTTCCAAAGCCTGGTCATAGGTAATGTTTTCCTGAGCCTGAAGACTTCCGAAAGAGATCAGCAATAAGAAAACTGAAAGTTTTTTATAATTGGTTTTTTTAGAGAATTTCATTTTATCTTTATTAATATTTTCAAACAAAACATAGAGAATAGGAAGTACAAAAAGGGTGAGAAGTGTAGCGAGCATCAATCCACCAATGACAACAGTAGCCAAAGGTCGCTGTACTTCTGCTCCGGCACCGTTGCTGATGGCCATAGGAAGAAATCCTAACGAAGCAACAAAAGCAGTCATTAAAACCGGACGAAGCCTGATTTTTGTGCCTATCAGTACAATTCTGTTAGTGTTGGCTATTCCGTTCTTTTTCAATCGGTTAAACTCTGATATCAAAACTATTCCGTTAAGTACCGCAACTCCGAATAAAGCGATGAATCCTACCCCCGCACTGATACTGAAAGGCATCCCTCTCAATGCCAGAAAATAAACACCTCCAATGGCTGACAATGGAATGGCAGTATAGATCAGTAAGCTGTGTTTTACAGAGCCGAATGCAAAGAACAGTAACAGAAAGATCATCACTAATGAAATCGGCACAGCTACTCCGAGTCTGGCTTTGGCTTCATTTAAATTTTCAAAGGCTCCTCCATAAGAGACGGTATATCCAGGTGATAATTTCAGGCTTTTACCTGCTTTTTGCTGAAGCTCTTCAACAATACTTTGAACATCTCTTCCTCTTACATTAAACCCAACGATAATCCTTCTTTTGGTATCTTCTCTCTGGATCTGATTCGGACTGTTTTTAAGCTCAACTTTTGCCAATTGTGACAATGGAATCTGCTCTCCTGATGATGTAGGAATTAATAGATTCTGAATACTGGTGATGTCTTTTTTATGTTCATTATCCATTCGGACAACGATGTCAAACTTCTTTTCACCTTCGTACAAAGCGCCTGCTGTCTGCCCTGCAAAAGCCATATTGACTGCCCTGTTGATATCAGCTACAGAAATATTATAACGGGACAGTTCTGAACGGTTATAATCAATCACAACCTGTGGAGCTCCTACAACGGGCTCAATATAAAGATCCTGAGCTCCTTTTACCGTATTGATGATACTTCCCATCTTTTTTGCGTAAGCAGCAAGGCTGTCGAGATCTTCTCCATAAATTTTGCATACCACATCCTGTCTCGCTCCGGTCATTAATTCATTGAAACGCATTTGTACTGGAAACTGGAAGCTGGTAGTCAATCCCGGAATAACGCTCAGTGCTTTACTCATTTTATCAGAAAGCTCCGGGAATGTTTTGGCGGAAGTCCATTCTTTTTTAGGTTTTAAAACAATGATCATATCTCCGGAATCCATGGGCATCGGTTCAGTGGGAATTTCTGCACTACCGATCTTCATAACCACCTTTTGTATTTCAGGAAACTGGGTTAAAAGGATATTGGCGGCCTGAGTGGTTGCTTTTTTTGTTTCGTTAATATTGCTTCCCTGAAGGATTCTCATTTCAACCGCAAAATCACCTTCTTCCAAAGATGGAATGAATTCTCCCCCCATTCTGGAAAGAGTAAGAACAGCACCAACAAACAGTACTAATACTCCCAGAATAATGGTTTTTCTGTATTTAAGGGCTTTTATCAGGAATTTCTGGTGGCCTGTTTCCACTTTGCCCATTACGCGGTCTGAAATATTTTCTTTTTCCTTCTTTTTTCTGCTCAGTACCAGAGAGCTCATCATAGGAATATAAGTAAGGGAAAGAATAAATGCTCCAATCAGTGCAAAAGCAACGGTTTGGGCCATTGGTTTAAACATTTTCCCTTCAATTCCCTGAAGCGTAAAGATCGGAAGGTATACAATTAAGATGATGATCTGCCCGAAAACCGCACTGTTCACCATTTTAGTAGCAGAACCGGAAACCTGGTCATCCATTTCTTTTTTGCTGAGCATATTGTCTTTTCCAAAATGCTTTTTGTGGGCCAGCTGATGCAGTACCGCTTCTACAATAATGACGGCTCCGTCTACGATAAGCCCGAAATCAAGTGCTCCAAGACTCATCAGATTTCCTCCTACCCCAAAAATATTCATCATGATGATCGCGAAAAGCATGGCTAAAGGAATCACAGACGCTACCAGTAATCCAGCTCTGAAGTTTCCTAAGAATAAAACCAGAATGAAAACAACAATCAGAGCTCCTTCCATCAGGTTTGTTTTTACTGTACTGATGGTATTGTTTACCATTTTTGCACGGTCAAGGAAAGGTTCAATGACAATGCCTTCAGGTAGTGATTCCTGAATTTTTTCCAGTCTTTCTTTAATATTCCCAATCACTACATTGGCATTCTCTCCTTTCAGCATCAGTACAATAGCTCCGGATACTTCTCCGGTATCATTATAGGTCATAGCGCCATACCTTGTTGCATACCCTATCTTGACGGAAGCAACATCTTTAATATGCACCGGAATACCTTCTTTGGTTTCCGCCACCTGAATATTTCCGATATCTTCCGTACTTCCCAGAAGCCCTTCACTGCGGATAAACAGAACGGTTTCTTTCTTCTCAATATAAGCACCTCCTGTATTCTGGTTATTCTTCTCCAATGCCCCAAAAACATCGTTGATATTGATATTGAATGCCTGAAGTTTGTTTGGATTAATGGCAATTTCATATTGCTTCAGTTTTCCTCCAAAGCTGCTAACATCTGCCACACCTTTAGTTCCCAGAAGCTGTCTTCTGACTACCCAGTCCTGAATGGTTCTGAGTTCAGTTTCATCATAGACATTTTCATATCCTTTTTTGGCCCTAACGACATATTGGAAAATTTCCCCCAATCCTGTGGAAATAGGACCTAATTCAGGTTTACCGATTCCCGCAGGAATGTTGTCCTGAACAAGCTGTAAACGTTCCTGAACCTGTTGACGTGCCCAATAGACATCCGTATTGTCATCAAAAACCACCGTTACTAATGAAAGTCCAAAACGTGAAAAACTTCTAAGTTCGGTAATTCCGCTGATGTTACTTGTAGCCTGTTCGATAGGAAATGTAACAAGACGTTCTATATCTGCAGCACCGTAAGAAGGCGCTGTGGTAATGATCTGGACCTGATTATTTGTGATGTCCGGTTGAGCATCTATGGGAAGTTTGGTAGTTTCATAGACCCCAAAAAGAACAAGCCCCACTGTAAACAGAGCAATGATGAGTTTATTCTTTACAGAAAACTCAATAATTTTATTTAACATGGAAAAAACTATTAATTGATAACCCGGAATGTCTTATAAAAGCCACTGAAGTCTTTATTTGTACGATCACAGAAGATATTATACCCGTAAGTAATGATATCTACCTGATAATCATGTGCTTTGTTGTAAACTTATCATGATGAAAAATTTACGACAAAATTTAGTAAAGACATCATAAACAGTGTTATAATGCACAACAGGTTAAATTGATGTAATAATAAATAGACTGCTTTAAGGCTAAAGCAATGTCAGTATAAAATCTGTTAAGAAAGCCGCGGAGGCTGGAAAATCTGGGAAAGGTATTGATTGGAGAAATCTTTTTCCTTATAGATACTGTTTCTCTTGGAAACAGTAATTTCTTTAGGTTTTTTTAGTTCAAATGTAATTTCCGGAAGTTGGGCATTTACAGTCAGTACGATGGGAGGATTGATAAACGGCAGTTTCTGATCAATATCCCAGTCAGAATCCTGTTTGTGATTATCATAATGTTCCATGACAAATTCTGATAAGCTTCCTTGGTATTCCATAAAATGTTCCACAAACATAGGTACCTTCAGTACTTCCCCCGCATTGGTGGTAGCCAGCACATACATCATTGAGCATAATATGGAGAACCATTTTAACATGAGTGCAAATATAGGGCTTAAATTTTTCTTGAACAGGCTCTGGTATTAATTTTTTGATAATTTTAGCTAGTTTAAAAATGGTTTAAATAAATAATAGTCATTCCTGATCATGTTAGATTTGTCAAACAAAAAATCATAGTTTTGACTTCAATCTGCTTAGGGTTTCCTGTGAAATATTTAGATAGGAAGCTACCATTTTATTAGAAAGCCGACGTACAATAATTGGATTTTCTTCCAGTAACTGTTTGTATTTTTCAAGTGCATCCTGTACCATAAAAGACATCAGCCTTTTGGTGTTAGCAATACAGGCAATTTCAATATAAATTCGGTAAAATTTTTCCCATTGTGGGATAATGTCTAATAAATGATAAAAATCCTGATGGGTAATATAATATACCTCCGAATCTTCCACAGCCTGGAGAAGTTCATCAGAAGGTTCAGAAGTAATAAAGGTATGAAGCGCTGTAGCAAACTGATTTTCAAAAGCAAAATATCTTGTAGAATCCTGCCCCTCCTTATTAATATAAAATATCCGTAAACAGCCTTTTACAACAAAGAATGTTTTTTTGGGAGAATGAACATTGGTAACGAGAAGCTCGTTCTTTTTTAATTTAACAGGTTTGAAATAAGAAAGAATAACTTTCAATTCTTCGTCTGTTATTGATATTTTGCTTTTAATATATGAAACTAATACGTCTTCCATTTATTTAAATCAGTCGCAGCAAATGTAGTAATAAATATGCTAAAAATTTACTGCAGATCCTGCTTCTTAAGTACTTTCAGATGATTTCCCTTCCGATTGTCCCGCTCTCCAATAAGAACATGCATATATTGCATGAGGATCCCACTGCAGGGTTGTTTTAAAGTAAGTACGAAGTTCATGTACTGTCGTATATTCTGCAGCGATATAAACATATTCTTTCAAAACTCCGGGTGAAAACTGAACCGATTTTACAGCTTCTGCGAGCCGGCTTCCCTCTTCCGGATGAGGATTATGAAGCCATTCGACGGATATATCTGCTGCGGAACACAAAATAAGTTCATCTTCTTTCCCAGCCACCTCTAATAATATTTTTACTGATACATAAGGAGGAAACTGCTCTGCAATGGCGCAAATAACAGGTAATGCTGTTGCATCTCCCGCCAGCAGATAAAAATCAGCGTCAGGAACTAACGGTCTTGCACTTTCTTTCATTCCTATTTCCAATGAATCACCAGAACTTGCTTGCAGTGCCCAGGCAGAAGCAGGTCCGTTATCACCATGGGCAACGAAATCTACAATTAATTCCCTGTTTTCCAGATCAATTTTTCTGTTGGTATAGGTTCTGATTAAAGGATCTCTTCCCTCTTCAGTTGGAATAAAGATTTTATTATTAGAACCAGAGCGTACATTAGTTAGCATTTCAACCTGATTTTCATTGATTTCAAATACTACACGGATAAGATGTGGAGTGAGATATTGTTTATTTTTAACGATAAATGCAGAACGTATTTTTTTCGTTTTCTCTGTTTGAGTAATTATAGTATTTTCCATTTTTATTTTTTATTATATAGTAGAATAAACATTGACACAACACAGCTGATTCCCCCGAAAAGATAGACTGCCTGATAATCAAACCAACCGGCGATCAGTCCGGCAATAGGTCCTGCCAATCCTAATGACAGATCAACAAAAGCAACATATGCTCCCAACGCTGTTCCTCTCATTTGTGGCTTTACTTTTTGAATGGCAAGAACTCCCAGAGCCGGAAAAACCAATGAAAATCCAACTCCGGTTAATCCACATCCGATAATGGCCAGTGTTTTTGACGCAGACGTCCAGATCAGCAGCTGTCCTGCCACTTCGATAATCAGAGAGATCAAAGCAATCTTAAAACCTCCGTATTTATCCGGAAATGAAGCAAAGAAAATCCGGGTAAGAACGTAACATATTCCGAAAATCATAAAAGCAAGTGATGCATCCCCCCAATTCTTTTGTGAGAAAAATAATGCAATAAAAGAAGCAATACATCCAAAAGCCATTGATGAAAAAGCAAGGCTCAGCCCTTGGCCTGATATCGTACCGATCACCTTATAAAAAGGTGTTCGTACATGATCTTTATCTACAGGAATAGAAGGAAGTTTTGCGGTAGAAATCCAGCTTACAAGCGGAAGCAGAGCTATAAGGATAAAAGCAGGGAGAATATTGTATTCTTTACTCAACCAGATACTTAAAGGAGCTCCTGTTGCAATTCCTGCATACATAGCAATACCGTTCCAGGTCATTACTTTTCCGGAGTTGGAGTGTCCTGCCAGTCCTATTCCCCATGTTAATGCTCCGGTAACCAGAAAGCTTTCGCCAACACCATGAATGATTCTTGCCAGTAGCAGAAAGATAAGTGCCGTTAACGAATGAGCTTGAAATAGTACCGCAAGTACATAAACAATCCCGGCAATAACAGCTAATACCACACCGGACATTTTACTTTTCTTGGCTCCTCTGGTATCTGTAATTTTTCCGGAATATGCGCGGGTTAAAAGTGTTGACAACGACTGGAGACCAATAACAAGCCCCACAATAATACTGTCAAAGCCTAGTGTGTTCTGGACAAATCCGGGAAGTACTCCCAAGGCGATTCCTATCGTAAGATAAACCCCGAATACCGAAATGATAATAGGAGCAGTCGCCTGATAGAAATTAATAGTCTGTCCTTTTTCTAATGTTGTACTCATAAATTTTGTTTAAAATATTCGGGTGCAAAGGTCCCTGTACAACAAATACTAAACTTTGATCTAGATCAAAAAAGGTAGAAAATAGTTATTCAAAATCTAAAAAACCGTCGGTAAGCTGTTTCCATTGTATTTTAGCGGCTCCCATTATTCCACCGGCTGCGATAACAAGATTTCTGATGACATCAAGGAGCTTAGCATTCAGATTAGGTCTTTCATTTCGTCCATACACTGCGGCTTTTAAATGAGCAGGACTTTTTGATATCATAAAAGTAGAGGTTGATCCGGAGCTGTAAAAATGAGCAATATGGCGGTTTTTTTTGTCTTCCGGGTTTCTGGACGGTCTGCAGGTCATTGTTATACATTCAGCAAAGCTGTTCTCGTAAAAACAAATATCTGTAATCTCTACCCAATCATATCCTTTGGCCTCAGGCTCTCCCGGTCCCGGAATATCAATCCTGATAAAATCTCCTTTCTGTGGTTCACGATCCACAGGACGGCCGTTAAAATCATAAAGTTTAAATGCTGCAAATGCCTCCCCGCAATAGCTTTGCCACTTATTGACTGAGAAAAACCGTTCTTTTAATGTTTCAAATTTCAATGACATGGATTCCTGATCAAATAGTTTCCTGGTTTCCGTATCATGAAAACCTCCGAATTTTTGTTTAGGGACTCCCTTAAATTTTTTTGGACTCATACTGTATGTTTTGGAGAAATTACTGTAAAAATCCTATAGAATTTTATGAGTAGAGTCACAAAAAAAGTTAAACGTATGTTTGGATACTGTGTTAAAGAAGCTTTATTTTTATAATAATTCACTTTTTGCAATTTTTCTGTTGAGGCTAAAAAACGGCATACAATTCATCAGAGCGCGAATTATATTTAGCAGGATATGTTTTTTGTGTAAAGAATTCCGGAATCCTAAACAAAACTAAAATCATTTAGAGAATAATTGTTTTTACTTAAAATAAATAATTTTTAAAAAAAATGAGCTTATGATGTTTTGCATAACATGATTTTTGTTTATATTTGTGAATCGAAATAATTTTTTTTCATCATTTGTGTTTTTTTAAGGTCTCCATTCGTGGGGACCTTTTTGTTTTCAATAATATCATAATTGAATATTGACTGCTGAAGTGGAAAATGATGTAAAATGTGAATTATTTTCTTTTTCAAACAAGTCAGTTGCTTTTATACAAAGGAATACTCAAAGTTTTAAGATCTCAATAAGTCTCTTTTTCGCTATATTCGATCCGCTCTGTAGTTGCTTTAAACGGCTATTGAATTGTTTTAACAAAATCTGTAGGCCTGAACTGCATCACAGACAGAAAACTTCTGGTATAGGCCTGTACACTCCTGTACCCTACTTCATAAGCTGTTTCTGAAATGGTAAGATGACCGGCACTCAGAAACTCCAGACTTTTAATGATACGAAGCATCTGCTGGTATTTACTTAAGGTGAGCCCGGTTTCTTTTTTGAAAATACGTTCCAGTGTACGGAAAGATAAAAGAGCTGCATCGCTGAGATCCTCCATTTTAATTTCATCCCGGTAGTGATGATGAAGATACTTAATAATTTTTGTAAGGCGCTGATCTTTTGGAAGACTGATATGAAGAGTTAATGAATGCTCTACAAATTGTGGAAGTTCGTTGAACAATGCTTTCAGAAATAGGTTTTCATCATTATCTGAAACCGTTTGCTTAGACCATTTTTCTGCATATTTTATCATTTCTTTTAAAACCGGGGGAACAGAAAATACATTGATCTCATTATAAAAAGGTTTTTTTGTGCTGATATCAGCAAACATGATCATCAGCTTGATCTTTTCAGAATGTGAATTGGTTTTATGAACTGCATTTGGAGGAATCCATACCGCATAATTTTGTGGGAGCAGATAAATTTTTTCATCAATAGTAATGTACTGAAAACCGCTTTCCACATATACAAGCTGGCCTTTCTGATGATGGTGAAGAACATCATCATGAACCCAGTTTTCTTCAAACCATACAAAATAAGGTTTCTCAAGATCATCTATTTTTATACTGTCGTTAGCGTTCATGTCGTTTTAGGTTAAAACTTTGGCAAAATTAAACAAAATTACTATACTAATTTTGCAGAAAAGTTTTTATCATGATGAATAATGAAGTAAAAAAGAATGCTTCGTATGTTTTGTTAATTATTAACGTTCTGGTAGTTATATTAATTTCCAGTAACCTCCGTTCTCCGATTGTGGCAGTAGCTCCTGTATTGGGTGAAATAAGAGATGCATTGAAACTGGATAATTTTCAGGTAAGTCTGCTTACCTCTATTCCACTGTTTATGTTTGCGGCCTGCTCTGTATTGGTCAGTAGGTTTTCTAATAAGTTCGGAATCAGTAAACTTCTGATGTATTCCCTGATTATTTTAAGTTTTGGCTTGTTTTTACGTATCAGCGGATCTCTTTGGCTGTTGTTTTTAGGTTCTGTATTCATTGGTTTAGGGATATGCATTGGAAATGTGGTTACTCCGGGATATGTTAAAAATAATTTTCCGAATCAGATTGGCCTTATGACGGGGATTTTTGCCGTATCCATGAATCTTACAGCAGCTTTGGCTTCTGGTTTTAGTGTAAAGATCGGGGAACTGACAGGTTTTGGATGGAAAGGCTCTTTAGGAATCTGGCTGATTATTGCGGCATTAGGTTTTCTTGTTTTAACATTGGAATTTATCTTTAATAAAAGAAATCAAAATCTTCCTATCAGTACTTCTGGTTTTAATATGTTCAAATCCGCTCAGGCATGGAATATCAGTATTTTTATGGGGCTGCAGTCCTTATTTTATTACTGTCTGGTGACGTGGCTGCCTTCATTTCTTGCAGATTTTAATATGCAGGGAGAAAGTTCCGGATGGGTTTTCTTTGTGATTCAGATTACGATGATTCCTGTGACGTTCTGCTGTCCGATTATTGCCAGCAAGATGAAAGATCAGAGGCTTATGATTCTTTTTATATGCACTCTGATGTTCGGAAGTACGATGATGTTTGTGTTCCTGAAATCTCAGTGGATTTATGTGAACGCTGTGATCATAGGAATTTCCAATGGTTTGTCTTTCAGTTTATCTATTCTGTTTTTTTCTACAAGAACGAAAAGCAGTATCAATGCTGTTAAGATTTCCGGAATGGCACAGTCTGTTGGATATCTGATTGCTGCATTTGGTCCTCCGTTATTTGGAAAATTACATGATTGGGATGTTTCCTGGAACAGCTCATTTTATTTATTGAGTTCTGCGGTACTGTTAATGCTCTATTTCGGAATGAAGGCCGCGAGAAATAGATATGTAGAAGATTAGTCATACGTTTAAAGGATAGAAATCAATTAATCATTGCTTTCTATCCTTAATTTTTTTACTTTTTCAAACAGTTTTATTAATTAAAATTTTAATTCAGCTTCTTCACCGTTATCAAGTACAAAGCATCTCTTTTCTAAGCTGTTTTCATTGATTTTCTCCTTAATAAATTTTCTGTCTTCCCTGCAATGGCTTAAGGTTTCAAGATGAGTTACCCAAACAGTAGACTCCGGAGCATATTCACATACTTTCAGAATGTCTTCGCTGGTCATAATAATGGGATCTCCTATGGAAAAAGTAGCAGCTCCTCCTGCTACAATGATGTGTTGTGGCTGATGCTGAGCAATTTCCTGAGCAATTTCATCATACCAGATAGTATCTCCTGCGATGTATACTGATTTATTTTCTGTTTTAAATACAAATCCATTCACGATTCCCATTTTTTCTCCGATTTCTCCGGTTCCATGCTGTCCTTTGGTGGTTGATATCTCAATATTTTTGAATTGAACCGGATCATTATTAATCGTAATAATGTTTTTGAAACCTTGTCCTGCAATTTGTTTCGAAATGACATCCGGGCATATAACCGGAATGTTTTTATCAAGAAGTTCAATGGCAGCAACGTCCCAATTATCAGGGTGAAGGTGGGTTACAGCAACCGCATCTACACTTTTTAATTTTTTATTTAATTCTTCTTTATTAAAAGGCAGGTCTACGAGAGGATTGAGTAATTCGCTGTCTGTCATTGGCATTTTTCCTCTGGAACCTTTTTCTCCGAGCATGGGATCTATCAGAATAGAAACTCCATCAATATTCAGTAGTAATGTTGCATTACGCCACAATTGTAATTTCATTTTGGGTATTTTTGTTGAACAAAGTTATTACCTGATCAGGGTAAAACAATCGAAGGTTACCAAAAGGTTAACCATAAATATTCAACTGACTTATGAATTTTGAAGAATTTAAAAACTGTGGATTAAGACGAAGCCTGGATGTCCTTTCTGGTAAATGGAAGCCGCTGATCCTGCAAAACCTCTTTGAGGAAGATCGGGTGCGTTTTGTGGAGCTTTGGCGGAATATGCCCAGGGTTTCCAAGAAAGTACTTGCAGAACAGTTGAAACAGCTGGAAAAAGATCTCATTATTGAACGGACTGAAGTGCATAATTTTCCACCGGAAGTTTATTATAAACTGACAGAAAGAGGTCAAAAGCTGGGGCCTATTCTTTCTGAACTTCATTCATGGGGAAACGGATTGGCATAAAGCAGCTTAATAAATTGTCAATTTATATGTGATTTACAGTTCAAAGGCATACTATCAGGAGAAATGACAAGATACTGAAATGAATTTCTTGTATAGTGAAGCTTTAGGTTTTTGTTTTAAAAAAAATCGCGGTAAGGACTGCTTACCGCGAAATAATATAAAAATTTTAGAAAATAAAGTCACATTTATTACATCTTTCTGAGATGTTTAGTTCATTGCTATAAATTTGAACTTGAACAGTTGGCAGGATGTACCATAATAATCCCAAAGCTGTAAGTTAGAATTGCCGTCCATGGTACAGCTTGGAATATCCCAGCCACGCGAAGCATCAACCTTTGAAAGAATTTTGTAATAACCATTGGAGACCGCAACTACCTGCCATGCCTGTGCGTCATTACTATAGTTCTGCCAAAGGCGGATTGACGTTCCCAGTGTATTGCTGTTACTTGTCAGGTCAATACAACGGTTAGAAGCACTCGCTTTGGATACAAAACGCCAGTAACCATTGCCAGCATCAATGGCAACCCAACGCTGTGCATTAGCACCATTTCTTGTCCATGGTCTTAACACTGCGCCATTGGCATCCTCACCTGATTTTAAATCAAGTACTTTATTGGCATCAGTCTGAAACTCAATTTCGTAAATGCCATTATTGACCAGGCTGCTGGTTGTGTTACAGTTTCCAACGGGATAATTGGAGGACGCATATTGCTGAAACCACTGTTTGCTTGGGGCGGCGCAGGCCTCCCAGTCGTTGTTGAAGGCTGTTCCTGCATTAGGGTCTCCCTTGTGAAGCAGATCATCAGGGGCAAGGAGGTTCCAGCTCACATTGCCCGACTGATCCACAATATATTTTAAGTTTGCACCAAATCCGCTTCCACCTGCCGTACCGGTAGTAGCAACACCGAAGGTACCATATCCCTGAGGAGCCCAGTCGGTCTCGGTAATGGCAATCGGAGCAATGTCTGCGATTGGTTTAACATTGATATTCCATGCATTTTGAAAGGATTGATAATTGTTGACACCACCCCAGTAACCCGGATAAATATGAACAGCGTAACCAATATTACCCCCTGTGATCTGGTTATTGACATAGCCCTGATAATGCGATTGCCATCCTGTACCCGGTATCCAGCAAACATTATTGGCTCCGTTGTTACGGATAATATTGACTAAAGGCTGGAAGAAATTTTTAAGTGCTGCAAAGTGCTCGTTTCCTGTAGATCCCCATGTGCCATTTGTTCCAAGGATTTCAACAGGTTCATTTGCTAATTCGAACATTACGTTGTCAGCATTCTTTAAGCCCGGATGCTGTGACAAAAAGGTCCATACGGTTTTAAGATAACTATGATAGGCATCGTTCACAGCAATACGGCTCGGACATACACCTGGCGGACGCAGGATGACATACATTCCCAGGCTGCGGGCATGGTTGATGAGTGGAATAATCACCTGATCTGTATAAGTAACCAGGCGGTTATAATTGAATCTTGAGATATCGTTCTCAGGGATAGCCGGTCCGGGATCATTGGTCCAATATGGATCAATGTGAAGGCGAATGTAATTGAGATACCAGCCATCGGCAGCGTTGCTGAGTTTGTTCATGACAGCTTTGTTATAGTTCAGGGCTCCCTGAACATTGTAATTGTCCCAGGTACAGTAGCCTGAATTGGCACCATATTGACATCCATTAAACCAGGGGCTGGGTGTTATGGCAACACCATGTAAGAGAACATTATTGCCACAGGGGTCCTGAAGGTTTCTGCCTCCGACATGCAGCATTGGGGTTGCTGCCAATGCTCTTGCACTGGCATTCAGGTTGGTTTCAGATTCTTCTGAAAAAACTTTTTCTTCCATCGTAGAACAGCTGGAAAGAATGATTAACAGAAAGGCCAGTAGCCACATTTTGTTTGTTTTCATAGTTTAAATATTAATATTAAAGGGTGATTATCAATTTACTTTTAGCCATCAATTATTTGACTCCCTACTGCGTAGGAGTATCAGATATTTTTAATCTTAATTGGACGGTAAGGTAATGTTGCAATAATGCAGCAATCGCTCAACATGATCATGTGCTGATCTTCGCTACTTTGTTCTTTGCTTTCAGATTTTGCAGAACAGTGGAACCGTTTCTATTCCATTTCAGAACTGACAGTCTTCTTTCTCTTTTTCTGGATTTTCCATACGCATAAATATGATATTGTGAAAATCTGAATTATCACCAATTGTAATTGTTAGTTTGTGATAAAAATAAACATATTATTAAATATAAAGCAATATTTTTATGAAATTAATATAAAAAAATCAATATCATAAATGGAATTGATAATAAATAGTTATAATGCTTTTTGTAGTAAGAAAAAATGAAGAACCTTATCATAAATTTTCGTTTAGGTGCTTAGGAAAAAAGATGTGATGACTATTTATTTTTCTGAAATTTTACCATACATTTGAACCCACAACCTAAAAATTTCAGGCTTACGGGTTACATTATAACCTCAAAAATTTAAAAAACCAAACAATGAAAAAACAATTATTATTTGTGCTTACTCTCGCGGCACAAGCTTCTTTTGCACAAATTATTTCCAAAGATCCTGCGTTTGCTTCGAACGGGATTTACACCCTTCCAGCAGGAAGCTCATATTTAGGAACGGGAAGCACATATGCAGGAGAATTAACTGCAACGACAAATTCAGTATTTTATAAATCCTATAATACCAGTACCAACCAATTAATTATTTCTAAAGCGACAACTTACAGTGGCCCTTTGGATTTGACTTTTGGTATGAATGGTAAAATTGCTTTGAATTACGATAATAGTTCTCTTGTTGGAGTTCTAAGACATACTGATGATAAATTAACTTTACTACTCAAACGATATGATTCTACAAATAATACGTATTATTTGGATGTAGTTCGATTACTTTCTAATGGGCAATTAGACCCTTCATTTGGAAATGGAGGAATAAGGGCATTAGCCAATTTATCCGTTTCTTTTGAATTAAACAATCTTATACAGCAGGGAAATAAAATTCTTGTTTCAGGAATTAGCATGGATTCTTTTGGTCAAACTGATTCGAAAACTCATACTTTGAGATTAAATTCTGATGGTACATTAGACAATAGCTTTGGAAATAATGGAGAAATATTGACTTATCAACAGAATCCTTTTCAGAGTTCATATCTTCCTTATATCATTTTAGATAACCAGTTTAATCTTCTTTTTTTCGGAAATGGCACAATAAAAAAATACACTGTTGATGGACAGCCTATGGTTGGTTTTGGTAACAATGGAGAAGTTCAGTTTAGTGGAGACCCCAGTATTGTAAAAGTAGATTCTGCTGATAAAATTGTATATGCAAAAAATGATTTATCGTGGCAGACTCCACCTGTTTTAGGAAGACTTAATGCTGATGGTACACCAGATACTACATTCAATTATAATGGGATTGTTGGTCTTGAATTTCGGGATATCTATGAAAAAAATGGTTCTTATTATATTGCGGGCTTTGCTGGACTCAATAATAGTGGATATACTTATTATTATATCTCTAAGCTTGATCAGAACGGAACTGTTGATCCCGTATTTGGAGAATATATAGAAAGTGATCCTAATTTAATTTATCATAGCATCAATTCAATAAAGGTTTTTGATAATAATATCATTGTGAGCACCGATGGAGAAACATTTAATATTGTTAATTATCTTATAAACGGTACTGCTACATTAGCAACAAAAGGAACTATAAAAAACAATCCTGAAATTACTTTTGAAAGCCCTGTAGAACATCATTTAATTTACCAGTCAAAAGAAAAAATTGATAAGATAGAGATCTATTCTGTTGATGGAAAATTACTAAAGACTGTAAAAGAAAATAATTCTGACGTTTCTGAACTTTCTAAAGGGGTTTATTTTGCAAAAACTATTTTTGGAAATGGAAGATTTTCTACAAAAAAACTAATTAAGAAGTAAAAAAAATTATTTAAGAACCAATAACAATTCTGTAAATGAATTCACTGAGATACTCTGATTAAATGTTTTGGTTTAAAAATATTGAATATCAGATTATCATATATTAAAAACCTTATAGATCTTAGAATCTATAAGGTTTAAAAAATTAAAAAATTATTACCTGAAGGGATCGTTTAATCTCTAAGCTGATCCAAAACTTCCATAATATTCTGATATACAAAATCCAATTCTTCGGATGTAATGCAATAAGGTGGTACCAGATAGATTACATTTCCCAGCGGCCTCATAATAATCCCTCTCTGTAAGAATTCATTGTATAGCTTCTTCCCTATTTCATTGAAATAAGAAGTACCATTCCCGGTTTTAAAATCGAAAGCTAAAATAGTCCCGATCTGACGAACCTTTTCTACATGAGGATGAAAAGCAAGTGCTTTTACAAACTCTGAATGTTGATGAGTGATGCGGTTGATATTCATTTGAGTTTCGTTTGTCAGAAGTATTTCCATACTGGCGAGAGCGGCCGTACAGGCTAAAGGATTAGCTGTAAACGAATGCCCGTGAAATAAGGTTTTATAACGATCATCCGACAGGAAAGCATTGTAAATTTCATTGGAACAGGTGGTGATTCCCATGGGCATCGTGCCTCCTGTTAACCCTTTTGAAAAGCACATAATGTCAGGTTTTTCCGTAAGATAATCAGCTGCGAAAAGCTTACCCGTTCTTCCAAATCCTGTAAAAACTTCATCCTGAACCATAAGAATGCCTTCCTCCCGGCAGAATTTCATGAGCTGGCTAAGATCTTCAGCGTCATACATTAGCATTCCGGCCGCACCCTGAACCAATGGTTCATAGATGAAACAAGCTACTTCATCGGCCAGTTCTTTAATCTGTGACTGCAGGGTTTTCAGGTTTTCAGGATTGGGTGTATCAATAAAAACGACTTCAAACAGCATGCTTTCAAAAGGTCTTGTCCAGAAGCTTTTCCCGCTTACAGACATCGCTCCGAAAGTATCTCCGTGATAAGCATTTTTAAAAGCCAGAATTTTCGTTTTCTTTTTTTCCTGATTGTATGCATATTGAATACACATTTTTAAAGCAACTTCTACCGCTGTAGAACCATTATCAGAGTAAAAAACCTTTTCCTGACTGGCAGGAAGAAGCTTCAGTAAATTCTCTGAAAGCTGTACAGCTGGTTCATGTGTAAAGCCAGCAAAGATAACCTGTTCCAATGTGTTTAACTGCTCAAAAACACGCTGTGCAATATAAGGATGAGAATGTCCATGCAGCGTTACCCACCAGGATGAAACGACATCCATGTATTTTTTTCCTTCGGTATCATAAAGATAAATCCCTTTCCCTTTTACAATGGGAATTGCATCTTCAGCTGTTTTCATCTGAGTATAGGGATGCCAGTTGATTGCTTTATCTCTTTGCAGGAGGCTGAATTCTTTTGTTGTTGTATTCATATATTGATCTAAAAAGTAATGAGTGATGAAGGTGGATTTAACAATAATTTAGTTGAATATGTTTGCGTAAATGTTGGATTAATCGCAAAGACGCAAAGTTTATCATCGACTGCTATTATTTTAAGGACGCAAGAATATTTCGACTTCGCTCAATATTAGATTTTCAGCAAGTACAACGCTTATTAAGTCGTTGACAGTATCACTTGTACATAATCAATTTTATCGGAGATAAAACCCTTGCGCCTTAAAACATTATTTATCTTAAATATTTGCGTCTTTGCGTTTTCCAACCTATATCAGATTAAAGTTGTTTATAAAAATTCTAAAACCAATTTTGTAATAAAAGTGATAATACTAATGATCCAACTCATCACTCATCATTTATCATTTATAATTCATAATTATCTAACAGCATGTTTCTTTTTTCATCATAGGTTTCAATCCTAAGGTCTGCAGCATCTGCATATCTTCAGAAACTCCAGGATTAGGCGTTACCAATAAGGTTTCTCTTTCTCCCGTAAAAATGGAATTGGCTCCTGCCATAAAGCACCATGCCTGTTCTGTTTCCGACATTTCTATACGTCCGGCACTTAACCTTACCATAGAAGAAGGCATTACAATTCTTGCGGTAGCGATCATTCTTACCATTTCCCAGGTATCTACTTTTTCATTATCTTCTAATGGAGTTCCAGCGACTCTTGCTAATGCGTTGATAGGAACGGATTCCGGGTGTTTTGGCATTGTTGCCAGCGTCAGAAGCATTGAAATTCTGTCTCTGTGGGTTTCACCAAGTCCGATAATTCCTCCGGAACATACTGTGATTCCTGCTTTTCTTACATTGTTGATTGTATTGATTCTGTTGTCAAAAGTTCTGGTAGAAATGATCTCTTCATAATATTGTTCTGAAGTATCAAGGTTGTGATTATAAGCATATAATCCTGCTTCCTGCAATCTTAAAGCCTGTTCTTCCGTAAGCATTCCGAGCGTACAGCAAACTTCCAGACCAAGGTCATTTACTCCTTTTACCATATCAATTACTCTGTCAAAATCACGGTTATTACGAACTTCACGCCATGCTGCTGCCATACAGAATCTTGATGAACCGGAATCTTTCGCCTTCTGAGCATGCGCAATTACTGTTTCAGTTGGTAATAAAGCCTGTACTTTGATGTTGGTGTGATAACGTGCTGCCTGTCCGCAGTAGGAACAGTCTTCAGGGCATCCACCCGTTTTGATAGATAATAGTGTTGAAATTTGTACTTCAGAAGGGTCATGCCATTCGCGGTGTACGGTTGCTGCTTTATAAATAAGTTCCATCAGAGGCAAGTGATAAATTTCTTCAATTTCCTCTTTGGTCCAGTTGTTTCTCAATGTTGTTTTAGTATCCATTATCCTATTTTTGTTATTGTTAATTGCTTTGCAGCATTTTGTATTGATTCCTTATCGGTATGATTGATCTCCGGAATCCTTATAATTTTTGTTTCTTTTTCGATAAAGCTGCAGATTACTCTTTCTGTATCTTCTGGAAAATCTCCGTTAAGAATTAAATATTCCAATGGTATTTCTCTCTGTTGTAAGGCTAAGATTGAGAGTAAACTATGATTGATGCAGCCCAGATAGTTTCTTACGACCAATGCTGCCGGAAGGTTTAATTCCTCAATCAGATCGATCATAAATGTTGTGTCTGAAATGGGTACCATAAGGCCTCCTGCACCTTCTACGATCAGTGGATTTGCTGTTTTGGGGAGTTGAAAATCATTCAGATTGATGGTAATATTTTCTTCTCCTGCAGACTGATGTGGTGAAGCCGCCAGCTGTAAACGATAAGTTTCCGGATGGCAAAAGCTGGTATCTGTCCATGCTTCGATTTTATGACTGTCTGTATAATGCAGATCTCCGGACTGTATGGGTTTCCAGTATTCTGTTTTAAAATGCTGAACCAAAACAGCTGAACAGACTGTTTTTCCTATTTCGGTTCCTATTCCTGTTATAAATAATTTCATGTTTTTATTTGGGATTCGTGTTTCGTGTTTCGTGTTTCGGGATTTAAAAAATTATACTTTACATCAATTCTTTAATAATTTCTGTCAGTTTCATAATTTCTTCTTCTGTATTAAAGCTGTGAAGGCATATTCTCAAGCGTTCATTTCCTTCTTTTACCGTTGGGCAGTATATCGCATAGGTTAAAAAACCTTCTTCAGATAAAGTGTTCTGTACTGTTTTCAGTTTTTGGTTATCCGGGATTAGAATGGCCTGAACCGGACTCGTTTCTGCTGATGGAGAATCTAGATTTTGAATTCGGAAAATTCTGATATTGTCCTGAAGTTTTGTTGCCTGTTCATAATTTTGATCTAAAAATTCATACCCTGTTTTGATGCTCATCCACTGAAAATCCTGCGCTGAAGTGGTATAAATAAACGGACTTGCAAAATTCACCAAATAAGATTTCACCGTTTCACTGCAAAGAATTGATGCTCCATGAACTCCAAGGGCTTTTCCGTAAGTGATAACGGCTGCTGAAATCTGCTTCTGCAACTCATATTTTTCAATCAATCCATATCCAAAAACGCCAAATGCGTGTGCTTCATCAACAATCAGAGAGGCTTTATATTTACTGGCAAGTGCAGCGATTTCCGAAATAGGAGCAAAATCTCCTTCCATGGAATAAAGACTTTCTATTGCGATATAACAATGACCTTCCTGTCTTTTTAAAATATTTTCAAGATCTTCAATATCATTATGCTTGAATTTCAGCTTTTTAGCATTCGAAAGCTTGCAGGCATCATGTACCGACCGATGAATCTGTTCGTCCACAATAACTACATCATGGCGACCGGGAAGTGTGGAAAACAAAGCCAGATTTGCATTATATCCCGATGGAAAAAGCAAGGCAGACTCAAACTGATGTTTTTGAGCAATACCTTTCTCCACCGAAACAGCAATATCACTGTTCCCGCTAATCAACCTTGAACCTGTGCTTCCGGAAAGCAGCTGAGGATTATCCGTAATCTTTTGCAGTAGTAAATTTTGAAGTTCCTTACTTCTTGCAAATCCAAGATAATCATTGGAATAAAAATCAATTCCATCAGAACGAAGACGCAAACGCCTCAACGTTCCTTCTTCTTCTCTTTTATCCAGAGACTCCTGGAAACGGAAGGTATTGCTAAGCATAATTCAGCTGAGCTACTTCCTGAGTAATCGCATTGATCCATTCTTCATGCAATTCTTTTTCTATTGTTAGAATATGGTCTGCATGGTGCTTCCAGTCTGGTGAAAATTCATTAAGCTGATGAATCATTTCTTCCAAATGTCCCTCTTCTTCAAGGATAATAGATTTTACCATGATTTTAGAAGAAGCTTCAGTAAGTGCCTCTTGATAAACCGGATAAAGTTCGTCAGCACGTACCTCAATTGCATAGGTTACAAAAAGATAGGCAGCATATTTAATATCTGTTTTATCAAGATTAAAAGCATTCTGAAGGTAGCGACAGGCTTTTATATCCAATGAGTGAAGATATTGACTTGTTGCAATAGGAGCCAGAAGCTCTGTGCTTTCATAGGTTTTACATAATTCCGGATCTATTTTCCCAATCTGTTTTTTTAGATAATAAGCGTGACGGTGTTCTTCAGCCGCATGTTTCAGCTGGATCTGAGAAACCAATGTTGGATGTTCACATTTTGATATTTTTCTTGCACCGGCATTTTCCATATAAGAAAGTGTATTGAGCCATTTGGCATGGGTACTTCCGTCCTGTACAATTCTTTTTAACAGATGATGAAATTCCATAGATTTTTATTTTGATGTCAAAAGTAGTATATTGCCGGATGGTTACATGGTGCCAGTTTTGATATTATGGATAGTCCGGTTAAAATTCCTTACGAAAGTTTTATAAAAATTGATAGAAAATCAGAGACTTCTATCTATCTGCAGATTGCCAATCAGCTGATCAATACCATTCAGAGAGGTGTTTTACCTTTTGGAACAAAACTTCCGGGGACAAGAACCTTCAGTGAAATGTTGGAAATCCATAGAAATACAGCGGTTGCAGTTTATGATGAACTGTCGGCTCAAGGCTGGACAGAGAGTTTTCCGAACAAAGGGACTTTTGTGATTGGAAAAGATCAGGAAAAACCTGTGAAAGTGAACGATTTTGAGCAAAATAATCTTGAAAATTATCCAATAACAACAGGTTTTTCATTTAAAACATCCAATATCTTAGATAATCCCTTTGAACATTCGGATTGTGAGTATGTCTTTAATGATGGGGTGCCGGATATCCGTTTAACGCAAATCGGACAACATTCCCGGTTTTACAGTTCTATTTTGAAACGTAAATCCAGCCAGAAAGCTTTTGGACATTACAATCATGACGGAAGTGAATTTTTTAAGGAACATTTATCCCAATATCTGAATCTTTCCCGCGGACTTCCTATTTCCAAGAATAACCTTCTTATTACCAGAAGTACGGAAATGAGTATTTATATTGTTTCAGAAATTCTTCTTTCTGCCGGTGACACCGTGTTGGTGGGCGCTTTGAGTTATTTTTCCGTCAATATGATCTTTATGAAAGCTGGGGTTGGCATTGTTTCGATTCCCATTGATGAAGAAGGAATTATAGTGGAAAGTGTTCGTGAAGCCTGTAAAAAACAGAAAATACGCATGCTTTATCTTACTCCGCACCACCACTATCCTACTACGGTTGCTTTGAGCGCTCAGAGAAGATTTGAATTACTGGAACTGGCCAATGAATATGGATTTATTATCCTGGAAGATGATTACGATTATGAATTTCATTACGATAAAAGTCCTATTCTTCCGTTAGCCAGTGCTGATACGAACGGAATGGTGATCTATATTGGTTCTTTCGGAAAGTCTTTGGCTCCGGGATTCAGGACAGGATTTATTGTTGCTCCGGAGAATCTGATGACAGAAATGCGTAAATACCTGGGAATTATAGATCGTCAGGGCGATATTCTGATGGAAAGAGCGCTTGGAGAAATGATCGCAGAAGGAGAAATCAACCGTTATCTGAAAAAATCTTTAAAAGTTTATCAGGAAAGACGTGACTATTTTTCCGGACTGTTGGAAGAGAATCTTGGTGATTTTATTTCTTTTAAAAAACCTTCCGGAGGACTTGCCCTATGGCTGGAATGGAATATTCCGCTGAATCTGATGCAGCTGAGCAGGAATTGTGCGAAGGATAATCTTTTTATTCCTAAAACATTATTATATCAGAATAAAGGGCTTACCGCGATGCGCCTGGGGTTTGGGGATTTGAATGTTGAGGAAATGAATAAAGGGATTGAGGTGTTTTCGAAAAACGTGAAAGAATTGATAAGCTGATTATTTTATTAGTTGGAAAACGCGAAGGCGCAATTGAGATGAAGAAAACTTGTTTTAAGGCGCAAGGATTTTATCTTCGATAAAATTGACATTGGATATTCTTACTTTTGAATAGTAAAAGTGAAGAGGCTATGTCAAAGTGTCATTCTGAACGAAATGGAATGTAGTGAAGAATCTCTTCACCTGAATTATTAATGAGATTCTTCCTTCGTCAGAATGACAAAAGTCGGATTGTTGTCCTTTGAGATAACCTCTTCTCTTTATTAATGATGAGAAGGATAAACTATTTTGTTTTTCTTATGTTTTGGTTTTTTCTTTTTCCTGTTTAAATAGATGATAAAACCGGTGATGGGAAGTGATGTTGCGATCATTGCTGCCAGAAAATAAATGATTCTGCTCGTTATTCCCAAAATGCTTCCGGTGTGAAGGTCATAATTTCTTTCTCTCAATGCGGTTCCATATCCGATATTTTTGTTTTTATAAGATTGAGATTTTAAGATATCTCCTGAATACTGATCAAAATTAAACTGTTCGTTTCTGTATTGTCTTCCGTCATAAGTCAGTTCAGTATAATAAGTACCTTCTTCTGATCTTGGAAAATTAATAAGCGCTGATTTTTTGTTTTTAAGTCCATTTTCCATGGTATTTCCAATCAGATTGAGAATATTTTCCCGGTTTGAAAACTCTCCGGAAGGTATGATACTTTTGGCTTTCTTTTCTGTGGGAATGTTTCCATTTAATGTATTCTTTACCCATTTGTCTACATCTTCAAAGTTCCATATCAATGCGGAATAAGAAATAATAAGCAAAGGAATCACTGAATAAAATCCCAGTACATTATGAAGATCATAATTGATTCTTTTCCAGTTGGCTGATAATTTAATGAAAAACATTCCTTTCAGCATACTTTTGCTCATTTTACGGGGGTACCATATTACAAGCCCCGAAAAAAGAATGATCCCCAACACAAGTGTGGAATAGCCGGTAATTGTTTTCCCTATTTTTTCACCCAGCAAAAGCCTTCTGTGAAGATCCAATACAATTTCAAAAAAGTCCTTTTTGGCATCTTCCACTTCCTGAACTTTTCCGTTATAAGGATCAATATACACACGGTAATAATAAAGATAAGTTCCCCAATACGTCCATGCTTCGTTATCCATTTTAAGGGTTCGGAATATATAGGTTTGTGCAGGATCGGAAGGTATTACTACCCTTTTAACCTTCAGTCCTTCAGGAAGTGCTTTTTCTGCTTTTTCCGTAAGTTGAGATAATGAAAGCTTTTTTCTTCCAATGTTTTCAACATAATATCTGTTGGGGTGAACAATATGTTTTAATTCTTCTTCAAAAGCAAGGATACATCCTGTAGCGGCCATAATAACAACTATAAGCCCGGACGTGAGTCCGAGCCATAGATGTAACTGATATGCAATTTTTCTAAACTTTAATTTCATCCTTAAAATTTAAAGCTTACCTCAGCAACGAAATTACGAGGCATCTGAGCGACTACTACTCCCTGCCCTGCAAAGTATTGTACATTGCCCAGGTTATTCATTTTAAATCCTAGCCTGTATCTTTCTTTTTCAAGGGAAATAGAAGCATTCACCAAAGTATAGGCAGGAAATATAAACTGTCCGGTAACCACTTTATTTCCGGTAATCTGTTTTCCTACACGGTTTACCCCGAAACCTACTCCAAGTCCCTGAAGTCCTTTAATCGGAAGTATGTAACTGATCCAGGAATTGAATACATTCGCAGGACCTGCAGATTCCGGACGGCGCCCCTCTACAGCAGGATCAGCTTTTTCATATCTGCTGTGATTGTAAGCATATCCGGCCATAATATTTAATCCCTGAACAGGATTCATGATCGTTTCGATTTCAATGCCTTTACTTCTTTGTTTTCCGTCCTGAACAACAATATTGTATTCTTTTCCGTCACGGATCACTCCGGTTCCTCTCTGGATATTGTCGACAAGGATGTCATAATATGAAACGGTAAAATTAATTTTGTTTCTCCAGAGATTTCCTTTCAATCCTACCTCCCACTGGTTGGCCATCTGTGGCTTCATATCTCCACTGTAGTCTGCCAACTGTTGTGTAACAGGTGCTGTATAGCTGAAGCCATTCATATAGTTCCCATAGGCAGATAACTGGTCTTTAAGTATCTGGTATACGATTCCTACTTTGGGAGACCATGCCGTCTGTTTGAATTCACCCACACGTTTGTTATCATTCAGATTAAGCTGTCCTTTACTTTCATAATGATCCATACGCAAACTTACCAGCGTAATCAAACGGTCGGTAATATAGGTTACGTTTGAAATATAAGCTCCATAAAGATTGGATGCAGTGGTATTTCTAACCAAAGGTGTTTTACCTGCTGAAATTGCCGCCTGAGTAGCTGCCTGGATTTTCTGAAGGGCAAGGTCTTTAGAAATGCTTCCATAGCTCCCTGTCAAATTTTGTCCGTCCACATTATCAAATACCACAATCGGAGAATGGTTATTGTTGATTGTCTGATTAAGGTAATCTAATCCGATTAATACTTTATTTTTAACTTTTCCGATGTTAAATTCTCCGTTGAAGTTCTGCTGAACACTTGTAGAAGATGCTTCTGAGTTCTGCCATTGTACGTTACGTTCCAGCATGGCATCACTTGTATTTCCTCTGATAAACTGATATTGGTACAAACCTTCTGTTTTTCTGAAGTTTCTTGAAAGCAAGGTTTGTGAAGTCCATTTATCTGAAATTTTGTAATTAGCCTCAGCTTTTACATTGATGGACGGAGCTTTTAACGTCATATCATTGTTGGAATATGACCTTTTCCAGTCGAAACCAAGTTCATCGGGATTATGAGAAAAATAAGCTCTTGTTCTCGGAAGGAAAATAATCGGAGTGTTTGTTCCTTCATAATTATAAATCTGAGCTCCTAAGTTAAACTTAAGCCTTTCATTAACCTGATAACTAACTGTAGGGGCTACAAAGAATGATTTCCTGAATTCGGAATCCCTGAAACCATTTTGATACTGATATGCCGCATTTAAGCGGAATAACATATTTCTGGATTCCGTAATCGGTCCGTAAACATCAGCTGTGACACGGTTCAGATTGTAGCTTCCCATCAAATAAGAAGCTTCACCTCCTAAATAATCTTTCGGTTTTTTGGTTACAGCATTGATTAAACCTCCAAACGAAGTTACTGCACCTCCATACAATGTTCCTGAAGGACCTTTGATCACTTCCAGACGTTCAAGATCGGCAGGATCTATTTCTCCGTTGGTGGTTGCAGGAACACCGTCTACCATGGATACTTTGGTAGGAAAACCTCTAAGGCTGTAGTAGAAACTTCCGTCTCCTGAACCTCTTCCCGGGCTTCCCTGCATTTTTACCATTCCCGGAACATTTTTCAATACTTCCGAGATATCGTAAGTAAGCTGTTCTTTCATGATCTGCTGGTTGATGCTTGTGTAAGCCTGTGGATTCTCAAGAACTTTCAATGGCATTTTAGCCACTGAAGTACTGTCTTTATCCAAAAATTTATTTCTGCTCACTGCATATACGGTAATTCCCTCAATCACATTATTGTGTAACGGGGCGTAAATTGCAGGAATTTCATAGACATCTTTCTGAATGTGGATGGATTCCCTCATCAGTTCAATGTCATTTAAAACCACCTGAAGCGTATATTCTCCAGGTGGCACATTTTCAAAGTAATATTCTCCTAAATTATTGGTTTTTGCCTGATAAGACGTGTTGACAAGTCTTAAAACAGCGTTTTTTACCGGTGCTTTTTCAGACAGCATGATTTTGCCATGAATTCTGTCGCCCTGCTGTGCAGAAAGCGAGTTGGAAGATAAAGCAAGGCCAAGAAGTAATATAAGGGTTTTAGATGTTTTCATGCTGTAGGTTTTGTAACAGGGGATAGTTTATTTTACCGTTTTGTGATAATGGGAATGATTCTATAAGTTCTGTGCGTACATATTGTGGGTTGATACGCAGTTTATTTTTAATGGTTTCGGTGATGATCTGAGGATCTATTTCCGGGTTGTCATACAACACCACGATTTTTTTATCATTAGCATTCAGACATACGAAAGTATTGCCCTGCATTTCATTTTTAAGAATAAATTCTACCTCATCGAGATTAAGACGTATTCCGAAAAGCTTCATGATACGTTTTATTCTACCTGTGATATAATAAATTCCGTTTTCACCTTTTCTGGCGGTATCTCCGGTATGCAGTACGGAAGGCTGCTCGTACGTTGTCAAATCTTCCAGCTTATTGGCGTAACCTCCGAAAATACTGATGTGTGAAAAGAGAAGTTCATCGGTTTCAGGATCAATTCTGAAACTTCCTTTGTGTACAGGAGTTCCGATAGAAGTTTCACCCTCCAGCAATCCTTCTGTAGTAAGATAAGCCATTCTTCCACCTGCTTCAGTCTGTCCGTATTGTGCAAAGAAATCTTTTTTAAATTCATGACAGTAAGAGAAAATGGTTTTTCTCAATTCAGCATTGATTACACCTCCGGTGTGGGTAAAATATCTCAGACTTGGAGAATCTTTTCTGAAGAATCCTATTCTGTTCAAATTTTCATAGAGGAAAGGCACTCCACCCAAAGTACTGTAGCCGTACTCCTCCATTTCGTCCCAGAATGCTTTCTGCATAATGTCTTTATCTGTACACACAATTCTTCCGGCGCGCATACAGTTGGTGGTGAAAATAGAAAATCCGTACACAAAGTTGATCGGAACGTTTAAAGGAACTACATCAGTATCCAGAATCGGCATATACTGAAGAATACTCAAGGCGTTCTGATAAAGACTTTCATCAGATAACTTAACCAGTTTCGGAACACCTGTAGTTCCTGAAGTACTCAAAAGAATTTTGATGTCAGGGTGAATGGTAACCACACTTTTATAATCATCCTTTGCAAAAATTCTGATATGGTCTGAGAATTCTTTCAGGCTGTATCCTTCAATGGCTTCTCTCTGCGGATCAAAAATATATTTTGGGCGGTACTCCGCTTCAATACGTTCTTTGAACTCCTCATGGAGTTTCTGTCCCAATACCGCTATCGTGTGCGCTGTTCCGTAAAAATTGAGGAGCACCTCAATGCTAGGCAGCTGATTGTCATTGTACAAAAAGAGCAGGCCTTTTTCTACGGGGTTTAAGCCTAAAGACCGGTACAGTGTTCCCACCGGTATTGTTGTACCGATGGAAGCATCTGTAAACGCCAGGTTCTTATTGGCAATTACATTTTCTAAAATTTTCATAGGCTTAGTTTTCTACGAATACTTCGTATTTTTTCATTTTTTCACGAATCTTGCCGACGGTTCCCATCTCCAGAATATCATTAAAATCAAATTTGATCTGATAAAACTGTTCAAGCGCTTCTACGATCAGAAGATGAGACATAGAATCCCATTCCGGGATTTCCTGATATGTTAGTTTTTCATCTACCAATTCTTTCTTTATTGCGATGGCAGAGGCGATAATTTCATAAAATTCTTCTGTAGTGTTCATTTTAAATTTTTATAGTTTTCCATTTTCCATTTTTAAAAATCATGAGGAATAGTACAGCCAAAACTATTTCCGAAGAAACGATAGCGGTAAATATTCCTCTCAGTTCCCACTGAAACCTTACTCCTAAGAGATAAGCCAGCGGAAGCTGAATCACATAAAACATAACGAGGTACAACAACGTTACCTGTAATATGTTTCCGGCCGCATTCAGAGCACGGCTGATTACCATGGTGAATCCTAACAGCAGATACGCCATAGAAACCACATGGATGTATTGAACCGCATATCTTGCAACTTCAGGTTCGGTAGTAAAAAATTTCACCACATATTCAGCAGCAATCTGCCAGAATAAGGCTACAATTACCAGATAAGTCATGTTGATGGTTCCTGCTCTCCAGACTGTTTTTTCTGCACGGTCCGGTTCTCCGGCACCCAGATTCTGGCCTGTAAGAACTCCAGCCGCATTTCCTATTCCCCAGGCAGGCATTGTAGCGACCGAAGCAATACGCTGGGCAATAATGTATCCTGCCAGCGCTGTTGTTCCGAAAGTAGAGATGATTTTCACCATAATCAGCCAGCTGGATGTTGGAATGATATACTGAACCAATCCTCCAAATGCGAGTTTCAGAATCTTCTGCAGCAATGGAATATCAAGCTGTAAAGGAACTCTGATGCTGATGCTGGTTTTTCCGGACATCAATACGAAGGCTTGATATAAAACCCCTAAAAGCCTTGATAAAACTGTAGCATATGCCAATCCCATCAATCCAAAAGCAGGTATAAATCCTAATCCGAAAACAAGGATCACTGCAAAGATGATATTGGAAATATGGCAGATCCAAAGCGATTTCATAGCTATGTCGGCGTCACCAGCCCCTCTGAAGAGTCCATTTACAGATAA
Source organism: Chryseobacterium indologenes (assembly GCF_018362995.1). Taxonomy (NCBI): domain Bacteria; kingdom Pseudomonadati; phylum Bacteroidota; class Flavobacteriia; order Flavobacteriales; family Weeksellaceae; genus Chryseobacterium; species Chryseobacterium indologenes. The sequence goes on along the minus strand of NZ_CP074372.1, from coordinate 1,010,807 downwards.
ACGAAGAATTACAAGCCCGATACTCAGGAAGACCAGTCGTGAGAAAGAAACGCCTTCAGTTACCGTACTGGCATTGATTCCCAAAAAATCAACAATTTCTGATGCGAAAAAGCAGGAAATTCCACCAATAAGCACTGCAAAAAACAGAGCCAGCAAGATGATATATTGGGCTGTTCTGCCCATTCCTTCTTTATCTTTTTCACCTGCTCTTCTGGCGGTAAGGGTTGCTGCTGCAATTCCCAAACCTACGGCAATAGCATAAGCAAAGTTGATGTAGTTATCTGTAATTCCCACAAGACCAAGAACCTTGTCGCCTAATTTTGCAATAATCAATAGATTGACACTCACAAAAACAGATTCCATAACAAGTTCCATCACCATGGGAATGGCAAGACTAAAGATGGAACGGTTGATACTCCCGGAAGTCAGTTCAACTTTCTTTCCGGCTATGGCTCCATACGTAAAAACCGCTCCTTCTTTTAGTATATGCAGGAATTTCCTCATACTGCTGCTACTGAATTTTTATTGGCAATCTGATACAGCGGATTAGGCAGTGCTCCGTCTTTTCTCGGAATGGCAAATGCTTTATTTTCACTGTAACCGTTATTTTTCAGACGCAGACTGTTGATATAGAATCTTTTAAATGCAGGCACGTACAGGTCATACTTTTCGTATCTTTCCTGAAGGTGGGTATTCTCAGCTTTATAATTTTCTACACAGTTGTGGACAAGTCCCCAGAATTTTTCTTCCTTAAAGTCTGAATAGGTATGCAATGCATTTGACAGATATCTGAAGAAAGCATCAAAAACACCCAGCAAAATAAACAACGGGATATTTTCTTTGTTGGAAGACTGAATCAAACCGTCTGCAAGGTGTGCAGGAAGTTTTTCTCTGGCTTCTGTGGTAAGTACAATATCATCCACAAAATCTTTGATTACGATTCTTTTTGGAATTCCATTTTTCAAAACAACCATAATGTTTTCTCCATGTGGCGTTACACATAATGAATGGGTGTAATAAATGTGTAATAATGGGGTAAGATAGGCATCAAGATAGCTTTCAATCCATTCTTTGATACTCACACCTGCTTTTTCTGCAAATGCCTGAACCAATGGAACTCCACTTTCATCTACATAAAGTAAAGAAGCCATGGTTACCATTTGCTCATCTTCTTTCAGATAGTTTTCAGCACTTTCTCTCCATAATGCTCCAAGGAATTCATTGTATTGGTAAGGAACACTGGCAATAGTTCCGTACTGTGGGTGCAGATAAGTGATGGCAGCTTCTTCTCCTAAGAAAATAGTTTCTTTATTTTCAAGGTAAGCATCATCTTTAATTAAGCCTTTTACCCAGTCTGTAATGGCAGGAGCAATTTTCATCTGCTTAGGTGATAATCCTCTGATATTTCCTGTACTCAGAATAGAAACAGCTGTTTTCAGGTATCTCTTTTTAGGATTATCTACATTGAATAAAGTACGGATACTTTGCTGCGGGCTGTAGGTATCACTTCCCTCTCCCAGCTGGATTAAAAGTCCGGAAGCAATATCTCCGGCAAAATGAATCTGAAGCTTGTGCTCCCACTGCCAAGGATGTACAGGAATAAAGTGGTAATCTTCAACATTTTTACCTTCACTAATCAGTTGTTGTTGAAAATTATTATATAAATCCTCTCCTATTTCGGAACGATAAAACTGCTCTCGGTCAATATGTTCCAAAGCCTGGAATGACGATCTGCTTTTATGGGAAGCCAGCCAGATTACTTTTAAATTCTCATCTGCTTCAGGGGCAAATGTTTTCAGATCACGTGGAGAAAAACCCAATCGGCTTTTGTTCACAATAACCCACGGATGTCCGGTCATGTTGTGCTCCACAGTCTGGTAATCAGCATCCGCAAGGTCTTTTGAAGACATTACTCCTTTGGATAAAATAAAAGCATCACAATACAGCGTATGCAGCAATTCTTCTGTATATCTTGCAATGGTATAAGGATCTAAATCAAAAATTGACTGCATTTCCAGAAAGAAAGCCGCCACATCTACGGCAGACAGATCTTCACCGTTTTCGGTCTTTGTAATACTGTTTTTATCAATATGCCAATAATCCATCATCCTTTCCTGTCCGCGGAAGCTGTAGGTAATATTTTCAAATCCTGTTTCAAGTTTAAAAATGGTATATCCGTCCTGATCTTCAAAAGTTGCCACAGGTTTGAGAAGCTCTTCATGCATCAGCTCTGCGATGGTTTTGGCCATTAGGTTTCTGTTGGCCTGATTCCAGTTTTCCTGGCTTACTGTATTTTTTAAGTTGGTGTTCATTTAATTAAATTTTGGTAGTTGGTAAATCAGCATATTTTTCGACATCGAAATCCTGGAAAGCAATTTTCTTTTCAATTGTATAATGCTCTCTTCCCAGAATATCATTGATGATGTAGGAATTACGGTAAGCCGCCATTCCCAGATCGGTAGAAATATAGCTGTGGGTGTGTACTTCAGCGTGGAGAACGTAAATTTCGCCTCCGTTGTGGTCTATTGAATAATTCCTGTTCACATCAAACAATCCGCTGGAATCTCTTTTAATTCTGTCCTGAATATTCTTTATGAATGCAGGCTCGTGGTAACGGTATCCTGTTCCCAGAATCAGATAATCAGCTTCCTGATTATAAGGAACTTCCTGTTCCAGCTGTGTGAATTCAAGATTGATAAAGTCAGGATTACTATTGTCTACGCTGTTCAGCTGGCTGTTAGGAATGATTTTAAGATTAGGATCAGCATTGTCGATATTCAAATCATAAATAAAATCATAGATATCATTAATCAGATCGTAATTGATTCCTTTAAACTGAGCTTGCTGCTTGCTTAAAATGGTTTTCCTTGCTGACTCGCTTCTGTTGTAGAAATATTCTACATAATCAGGAGAAGTAAGTTCCAGTGTCAGTTTAGAATATTCCATAGGGAAAAATCTGTCCGGGCGGGAATACCATCCCAACTGTGTTTCTTCATTTCTGTTTTGAAGAAGGTCATAAAATACCTCTGCCGAACTCTGTCCGGAACCGATAATCGCAATTTTCTTTCCTTGAGATAATAATTCCTCTTTTCGATACAGATAAGAGCTCGTATGAATAATTCTGGAGTCATCTTTCGGAATAAAAGAAGGAATATGAGGTTGGGTCCCCGTTCCTAAAATCAGTCTTTCCGTTTTAAAAACAGTTGTTTCTTTTGTTTTGGTGTGAATTGTTGTCACATGATATAAACCCTCTTCATAAGTAATATCCACTACCTGAGTAGAGAAACGGCATTGTGGAAGCTGTTCAATAACCCATTGGCAGTAACGGTTGTATTCTTTTCTCGGAATGAAAAAATCTTCTCTGATAAAAAATTTATACAGCCTTCCGGTTTCCTTCAGATAATTCAAAAGGCTTAAAGGATTGGTAGGATCAGCCATGGATACGCAGTCGCATAAAAATGGGGTCTGCAGGGTTACATGGTCAATCATCAATCCCGGGTGCCAGTCGAAACCATCTCTCTGGTCCAGAAAAAGGGTTTTCAGTTCCGAAATCGGATTGGATAATGCGGCAAGTCCCAGATTGAAAGGACCTATACCTATGCCTATTACATTGTATACGGCTTCGTTAGTCATTTTTTGTGATGTTTGTGGTGATTTGTACCTCTTTATTCTGTGGGAATTTTTCCCAGTACCATTCTCTGTAACAGAAGTTCAGATTGGCTTTTTTATGAGGCATTTCTATTACTTTATCTACTTTGAAGCCTACATGAGCTTTGTTCATCATAGACGCAAGAGAGTCTACAGACCCTTCTCCTACCATTTTTCCTACCTGTGGCTGTGCAAAAACATAATCAACCATAGATTGAGTGGATGGAGATACAAATTTCTTCTTAGGATCAGTAGGTGCAATGAACTGGTGCGTTCCGTAATCTGTAGGAAGCACTTCGTAATAATCCCCAACAATATCTCTGCATGCCCAATAAATCTCGATATTACAAGAAGGCTCATCATTTCCTGCAATGATATAACTGTGCGCTTCGTCACCTGGAAGCATCAATCTGTAATACGTTTCCAGCTCGTCAATAGGCCAGTTCATCTGCCAGATTTTTACGGCATGTTCACGGTTGAACCATTCATGAAGCATTTCAAGGTCATTTTCAAGATCATTTTCAAGATCAATAGGACGCATACTCATCGTTACATCTTCTTTCTGGAAATACCTTTTAAAGAAAACTTCTGTTCCCTGAGGATGAATCAGCTGATCTGAGAAGAAATGTTTGTGAAGAAGGTTCGGAACTTTAGCATAAGAAATTGAGGAAGCAGACACTCCGCCGTCTACATCAGACACCGCCGACTGAAGGTTTGATTTTACTGCCCAATATCTTTGATTCAAAGCATAATCCGTTAATGAGGAAGGCTCATTTCCATGAAGGTTTTCAAACTCCCTGTACAGAATATGAATAAGTCTTCTTTCTTTCACCAATCCGGTTTTACCTATGGAAGCAATCAACGCACTCAGGTTACTTACCAGAAGATGGTGGGAAATAATATCTAAAAGACGTTCATCTCTAATGAAAAGATCCTCAATTTCAGGATAGTTATTGATCAGAGATTCATATTTTCCTTTAAAGCTTTCTTTGATCAGATACCCTTGTCCGTCTCTTACATAAATAGATTGAGGAAGAAGCTGATTATCCAGTTGAATAAGAAGATTCTGCTGATGGACTTCCGGAGCCATTCCTAATTGATTATACAATCTGTTTAATGGTGAAAGCAATAGACTCACATATTTTTCAAACCAGATAATAGCAGCTTTTTCCGGTTCCATTCCCAGTTGATTGGCAACATTTTTAAAGAAATGTGTTGTAAAATTGAAACCATCTGTAGATTCATCCTGACAAAGCCTGGCTAATAGAATCACTTTATCTTCATTGGAAAAAGGATTTTCACGGAGCAGTATATTCAGACTGTCCATATTCTTCCCCTCATAATGAACGCTTAACGTGGAAGGTTCTAATAATAATTTAAAATTCGGAAAATCTTGTTCAAATGAAGCTTTTTGATGCTGCCACCAGATTGCCGAAGCATACCCTCTGTTGAGATCTTTTAAGCTGTTTGTTCTCACAGAGCCTGTCATTAAAACATGCAAAGAAAACTTCAGCATCCAGATAAAATCAGGATTATATACCGTTCTTATAGAGGATGTTGCGTAAAAATCCTCTCCCAAAGGGCCGATGTGGATAATTTTCCCTGACCCAAGCATTTCCGGATATTCTTCCGTGGATAATAGATATTGCGCTTCCCATGGATGACAGGGAACGATGTAAAAATCATTGATGTTTTCAAAATCGTAACTTTCCGGTATGGATGCCCATTTTTCAAAGATTTCTTTTGCTGAAACTCCCGGAAGAGATTTTTCTGTGATACAGTCTTTATGAATCAGGAAATAATCCAGTTGAAATCCTTTTCCGAATTCGGGACCGTATAACAACTGTTCTTCCTCAGAAAATCCCATTCTTGATTTGGTGAAAGGATGCAGATTGTGTCCGGCAGGAAGCATTTGTTCAGATTCCAAAAAAGAATACGTTAAAAGCTGATTATCCTGCAGACATGCTTCAGTTGTGAGTTCAAGGTTTCTTAAGCTGCTTTGAATTCTTTCCACAAAGTTTCTGAAACCTGTTTCGTTTGTAGTCTCAGAAAGTTCTTTGTAAACCAGCTCGGTCAGTTTTTCATTATTAACTTCAAAAACAGCCTTATTCTGGTGGTCAACAGCCCACAAAACGGGTCCATATTCATGAAAAAGCGTTTCGGAACGATAAGAAACCGGAGCAAATAAAAACAGTCCGCTTTTCTTCATTTCAAATCTCATATGCAGCGGATAATCACTGTTCTGAAGAGCTTTTGCCGTGAGAATGTCATACTTTGGAACTCCCTGGTAGAATTTTCCGTTTCCCAGTTCTCTCAACATTCCGTTCAACAGAATTCTGAAAGTAATTTCACGGGCTTTTTCTCCTGTTTTAGTTTTCTGTATTAAAGTCTTTTCCATGCTTTTTGATTGTGGTGAGAATCTGATGAATGTCTTCTGTCGTCGTAATTGGGTTCAGGAAAGTGAATTTCAAATAGAAATTTCCGTCAACCTTTGTACTCGCTACAAGGATTTCTCCGCTGTAGAACAATTTCATCTTGATGTACTGATTCAGGGCATTCAGATCACTGATTTCCCGATTTACATACCTGAAAACAAGAACACTTAAGTCAGAATCAGAAAGAAGTTCAAAATCTGCATCTTCAGTAATCATTGCGGCAGCATCTTTGGTAAGATCAATCACAGTATCTGTATATTCTGCCAGCTGTTCTTTGCCCATCATCCTTATGGTAAACCAAAGTTTTAACGCATCAAATCTTCGGGTACTTTGGGTAATGGATTTATTGATCTGTGCCGGAATTTCCTCTTCGTCCATTTCTTTCGGATTCAGATAATCGGCATGATGTTTAAGGATCAACAGTTCTTTTTTGTTCTTAACAATAAAAGCACTGCTGCTGATAGGCTGGAAGAATGATTTGTGATAATCAATCGTTACAGAGTCTGCTCTTTCAATGCCATTAATCAGGTCACGGTACTTTTCACTCAATAATAATGCACATCCATACGCTGCATCTACGTGCATCCAGATGTTATAATGTTCTGCAATATTCGCAATATCATCCAGTGGATCTATGTTTCCAAAATCTGTAGTTCCGGCTGTTGCTACGATTCCGATAGGAATATTTCCTAGCTGTTCTTCCCTTTTAATATATTTCTTTAAAAGAGAAATGTCCATACGGAAACGGCCATCAGTAGGCACTTTAATGATACTTTTCTCACCTAATCCCATAATAGAAGCATTTTTCAGATTACTGAAGTGAGATTTATCCGAAACGAATATTCTAAAACGGCTTGCCTCCACTGGAAGACCATCCATTTTAATATTATGATTGTATCTTTTCTGAGAAAAGCAGTCACGCATCATGACCAATCCCATTAAGTTGCTCTGTGACCCTCCTGCTGTGAAAACGCCATCGCTTTCATTCATATTATATCCAATTTGACCCGCGGTCCAGTCGATCAGTTTTCTTTCCATGAAAGTTCCGCCTGCACTCTGATCATAAGTGTCCTGAGAAGAATTGATGGCACTTACAAGGATTTCACCTGCCAATGCAGGAATCACTACAGGACAGTTAAGGTGAGCTACATATTGAGGAAGGTGAAAAGCTGTAGCATGTTTCACATAAATTTCGTCTACTTCTGCTAGAAGCTCATTATAGTTGGATAATTTTTGATTAAGATCAATCTGTTGTACCATTCCTTTCATTGTTTTGGCTTCTATACCACTGAAAGGTTTGTTGTTTCTGTAAAGAAATTCCTGAACCAGGTCTAAAGTACTGTTGACAGCATTACGATAATGATCATAATTGTCAGGATGAAAAATATTCCCAAAATTCCCCGAAATGTGAGGTGAAGTTGTGCTTGCGAGCTCTTCAAGGGATATTAAATTGTTGTTCATAAAAGTTTTGTAATGTGATTTTTTTAATCTGTGAATTGTTGTGGTTTTTCTGATATATAATTATATATATCTGATAGTCAGGTTTTTAATTTTTACATTTTTTATTATATTTTATTTGGTGATTACATAATTATTACTAAATTTGACTCAGCTATTGTTATTTAGAATAATTAAAAACAAAGATAAAAATTATTACTTAACACCAAATTTTTTTTAATGAATTCTACAGAAATTTTAGATAAAGACTGTTTAACAGCTGTAAAACTGCTTCCTACGGTCATAGAAGTCACCTCTCAGGAAAGAAGAATGATAAAAGATGCGGCTTTGCATCTTCAGAAAAAGTATGACACTTATGAAAACCGTGATTTTATTAAGCATGTGCATCAGCTGGCGTCTTATTTTTTACCCGAGAGAATTTTAAATATAGCGGCTGATTTTGCGAGTGACTTTTCAAAAAATCAATATGGTGCACTGATCTTTACCGGATTAATGGATATCGATCAGGAGAATATAGGCTCTACTCCTCCCAATTGGCAGGCAGCTGATTATTCAAAATTTAATTTATACGGTTTTGCATGTGCCCTTATCCATGGGGCGCTTCCCTCAAAACCTGTACAATATTATTCACAGCGTAAAGGCGGCGGATTGATCCATGCTATCATACCTGATGAAAGAATGAAAGAAACGCAGACAGGCTCAGGCTCTTCAACAGATTTGTATGTACATACAGAAGATGCTTTTCTGAAACATCAGGCTGATTTTCTAAGCTTTATGTATGTAAGAAATGAGGAACAGGTTCCTTCTACTCTTTATTCTATCCGTTCTCATGAAGCTATCGGGGAAAATTACAGACCTCTTTTTGAGCGTATTTATAAAATTCCAAAAGATGCCAATCTGGAAACGGGAGATAATGAAGAGGAAACATTAGATTCTGTATTGTATGGAAATTACAGCCTTCCGTTTATGCGTTTTGATGCCGCTGAACAGTTGTTCAATTCCAGCATAAGACAATCTGATGAAGCACAAAGTACACTGCATGAATTCTGGGAAGAGGCCAGACATTTGATTTATTCAGGATTTACCCCTCAGGCAGGAGATGTGATTTTGGTTAATAATCACTTATGCGCTCACGGAAGATCGGCTTTCCGGGCGGGAGTAAGAAATATTGACGGTATAGAACAGCCGTGCGAGAGAAGAATCATGCTTCGTATGATGAGTAAAGTAAGCCTTATTGACATGAGAGCGCATACCCTTACGGAAGATCCGTTCTTTGTGATAGAGGAACATCTGGGTAAAAACTTTAAACATTTTTAATATAATGCTTAGTTAGCATTTTTGAACATTCAATCAATCGCAAATCCTTTTTGGGCATAGTTCAAAAAGGATTTTTTTTGTCTTATATTTTCAAAATTACTTGATTTTCTATAAGTTTTGGCTAAAGCCAATATTACATTAACAATAAAAAAAAAGCGGGCTAAAGCCCGCTTCTATTGATATAAAAACTAATCAATATTCAATAGGAACGGGCTTTAGCCCGTTTAATCATTAAATATAAATTCAAAATGGCTTCAACCAAAACTTAAAAAAGGATTTATTGCTTAAAAAATCTGTCAAATAAAGACAACTGCTCAGATAACGATCTGCTCCAATATTCAGGAACATGTCCGCCTAAAGATTCTGTGTAAAGGTGCTGGATCTTCATTTCTGTCAGTTTTTTATGAAAATTTCTGTTCATATTGATCATTTGAGTATCTTCCGTTCCACAGTCGAAAATATATTGCTGATCTGCTCCGGCCATCAGTTTTATTTTGCTGTCAGTAAGGAAAGCAGGATTAATAGATTCCAATGGACCTAAAACCTTATTTACCATATATTTCTGGTATCCTTCTCCAAAAGAATTAAAATCTAAGGCACCACATGAACTTCCTACGATACCAAATGTCTTATTATACGTAACTCCGATGTTGGTTGCCCCATAGCCACCCATACTCCATCCCATAATCCCACGGAATTTTTTTTCAGCTTTCACAGGATAATTTTTGTCAATGAATTCTACCAGTTCTTTTCCGATAAAAGTCTGATATTGCGAATCCTTAACAACCGGACTGTCTACATACCACGAACTGTAATTTCCATCCGGAAGTACATAGATTGTTTTCAATTCCTGAGCTTTTTTAACCAAATCAGGAATATCCTGCTTTATAATTCTGTCCGGATTACCACTGAAACCATGAAGAATGTAAACAGACGGATACTTCGTATTAGGCTTTAGATTGGGAGTGATGATCACTGTTTTGATTTTTTTATTCATTTTCGGACTGAAAATTTCCTGATGAATAATTTTTTGTGCGGATAACTGTACAAATGCAGTAAGGACAAATACAATTTTGATGAGCTTCTTCATGCTGAAATAAATTTTAATTAATGATAATCACTGGTATCTTATTTTTTAAAACATATTGTGTACCAATGCATCTTTGATGTAACAAAATTGTAGTATAAAAAAGAGAAAAGCCTCAACATATGTTGAAGCTTTTGTTAGTTTATTTAATTTCAAATTTAGGAATTTCAGTGAAGCTCCTTCTTGATCCGGCTTAGCTGTGTAGGTGTGATTCCCAGATAAGAAGCGATATGATGCTGTTTTAATCTGTTGTAAAGGGACTTATTTTCAATCAATTGTAAATAACGTTTTTTTGCTGTTTCGTACTTTAGCGAGACTTCGAGAGGCTCTTTTTTTACCACCCAGTTTTTCTCCAGATAATGCATATGAAAAAGTGCCAGATCATGGTGCTTTTCCAGCAGCTCACGGTAAGCTTTTGCGGGATATTGTATCACTGTGCAGTCTTCCAGTGCAATAATTGTGAAATCACTGGGTTCATTTTTAATAATGGCGGACGTAGAAGCTACAAAACTGTTTTCCTCAAAAAAGATTTTGTAAATATTATCCCCTTGTTCATCTATTGTATAATACCCTATCAATCCGGACTTGAGAAAGTAATAATATCTCGCCATTGATCCGGATTCCAGCAGAAGATCATTTTTGTGGTAATATTCTTCTGTACAGATATCTAATAAATCTTTAAGCGTTTCCTCAGATAAAGGATAATAGTGATTAATATGTTTTATAAATTCTGAATGGTTCATTTTGGTATTTAGAAGGTATAAAGAATTGTATTATATAATCATCTGTGAAAATCTGTGTAATCAGTGGTTAAATACAATCTTTCTATTTTGAAGAAAATTAATCCAATACTTTTTTCATCATCAGATCTGTCTGTTCTTCTTCCCGAGCCTGAAAATATGCTTATCAAACTCAACGAATCCATTCTTTCTGTAAAATTGTAAAGCTCTCAGATTTTCTTCCCAAACCCCAAGCCATAAGTATGATTTACCAAGCTGCTTAGCCGTTTCCAAAGCCTGGTTATAAAGAAGCTGACCTACTTTTTTACCGTGATGGCTTTTCTTTACATAGATTCTTTCAATTTCCAGACTGGTTTCATCCTGAAGCTCTGTCTGCGCTTTTCCGGAATTAACTTTCAGGTAACCAACCGGATTGTCTTCTTCCCAGGCAATATAGAAAAATGAATCAGGATTATTCAGCTCTGCTTTTATCTTTTCAGTATTAAAGCTTTCTTCCAGATACTTTTTCATAGCCTCTTCAGTATTATCTTCTGCAAACGTTTCAGTGAAGGTTTGTATACCAATATTCTGAAGTGTTTCAAGGTCTTTTTCGCTGGATGTATTGATAATAATTGATGACATAACAGGTATTTATTGTTCTAATTTATAAATAAGATTTTTTATTTCAGGTAAGGTTAGTTCTGTTTTTGTTTCTGAAGCTATTATATTTTTTAAAATTTTGATGTGAGCCATCTTTAAAGCATCTTCGCTTTTCACTTCCTGATCGGGGATCACTCCTATATGTTCCCAGTTCTTTTGCGTGTTTAAAGCTGTTATTTTTCCTGCCGGAACAAGCAGTAAATATTGATTTTGAACCATAAAATGATCCACAGGATTGGCAGCACCCCCTGTTTTTTCACCAATTACTTCAGCAAGCTTATATTGCTGTAAAAAATAGGCTACAGCTTCTCCGGCCGAAAAAGTATTTTTGCTGGTAAGAATATAGATCTTTTTATGAAGATATTTCTGTCCGGAAACTTTGGGTTGGGTACTGTCTACAACCGTTTTCTGATTATGTCTGAAATACGTGGTATAAAGATCTTTTTTTTGATCAAAAAAATAGCTTAAAAATAAAAGAAGCATCCCGTTTTCTCCACCTCCGTTTTCTCTGAGATCAATAATCAGAGAATGGGTATTGGCAACAAAGTCCATGGTGGCAGCTAAAGTTTTTTCACTGGCTTCAGGAGAGGCAAAACCTTTATAATTGATATACCCAATATTTCCCGGAAGTCGCTGAACTGTTTCAAACCCGAAATTTTCAAGACTATTGTGTTCATTGTTCAATTTCTCTTTCTCTTTTTCACTCATCTGTTTTTCAGGCGTGTAGTTTTCGAGATATTTAACAAAAAAATGTTCGTCTTTAATAGTTGTTCTTAACTTTTGAGTAAGAAGATCCGCAAAATCTTTTTTATTGAGGTCTTTCAAAGTTCCTTTTTTTAAGTCACTTTGAAATAAAGAGTCCACTTTTTTATAAGTTTCTTTATCAATATAATGACTTTTTACTTTTTCTGTAATATCAGCAAGCACTACTGAAATATCATTTTTCTGGGCACTCGAATATAAGAAAGTGAAAAGGGAAATCCCAACATATAATTTTTTCATTGAAATAAGGATTTAATATTTCAACAAATGTATTTTAATGAGTTCTGTATGAATTGTAAAAATGGAAACTCAGATAAATAACCAGACATTATTCTGATCAGTATCTACATTCTCAAAGAATTTCCCGGGGCTTATCCTGGTGAGCTCTTTAAAATCTTTAATGAGATGGGACTGGTCATAAAACAGATGTTCATAGGAAAGTTCTGTAAGATTTCTGGATTTTTTATTTGAAATCAAGACATTACGAAATCGCTGTATTTTTCTGAATTCTGAGGCCGGTTTAGCCAGATACCGCTGAGATATTTTGTTGACATACTGTCTCGTGATTTTATTTTTTGCAGCAATTTCTTCGATACTCAATTCTGTTTCAAAATCATTCAATATTGTATAGGCCAGGTGTAAGTCCCTCTTCCGGAATTTGGAAAGACAATAGTTTTCCAGTATTTCAATTTGTATTTTCCTGTCAGACTCTTTTAAAACAGTGCCCATAATGTCTGTAAAGTCTGAAAGAAGGATTTCCTGTTCCAGATCTTCGCTTTTATCAGCATTAAAAAAATGATAAATACCCAATGGTTTAAAGTAAACGGTAACTTCATTAACCGATTGCCGATAAAAAATTTCAGTAGGAACAGAACATCTGAATACAAAATCAACCACAATATTTTCAGAAGAAGATCTGGTAATTTCTACCCATCCTTTATCCTGTGTAACAGCAACATCCTGACATGCTGATACAATGAAGTAATTGTCCGGAAATGTAAGATATTTTACAGGTTTCTGATGATCATCTTTTTCTATAAAATAATATCCTTCAATATAATCTTTCAAAACAGAATGCATCGGCTTATAAAAAGTAACTTTCATATGAGTGATGAGTTGAAAGTAAAAATACAAATAGAAAACAAAATCCTGAAACTTTGTTCAGGATTATATTGTTTATGAAAACAGTATTTTTTTAAAGGCTTCGGAAGCCAGATGTACCTGTACGCTCCAATCGTCTGCTGCGTCACTTCCTGCATCATCAGAAATATATTTCAGACATAAAAACTGAATATTTTCCTTTTGAGCAATCAATGCCAGTGGATAAGCTTCCATATCTACAATATTATAATCTGTCTCAGAGTGATTCATTTCAAAACTGTCACCGCTGCCACAGATTCCTTCTTTCAAGACATCCATCTTAAGGCCGTATTCCAATACCGGAGGTACTCCGGATAATGGTGTTTCATAGAGTTTAAATCCAAGCCCTCTTACGTCCATATCTCTCTGGATGAACTTTGTACAGCATACCACTTCTCCTTTGTGAAATGCCTTACTTCCTGCAGAACCTAAGTTCACAATCAGTTTAGGTTTTCTTGCGTGAATTTCTTTGGTTAATTCTATCGCTGCATTTACCTTTCCGATCCCTGTAATTAATTTATTTTTATCATCAAAAACAGTTCCTGCTTCGGAATCTAATGCAAAAACAAAAAGGGTATCGTCAATTGAATAGTGCGTTTCGTTGTTAATTTTTATCATTGAGAAATCAGATTTATACAGCTGTTGGTACTGCATGACAAAGATACAACAGGTTTTTTTAATATATTAAATTAAAACCCCAAAATAAATCAATTGTTTTGGGGTTTTATTATCTTAAATACTACATCCGTCAGTATCACAGGAAGCTCCGCTGCCACCGGAAAGATCCTTAAACGGACTTACAGTTTCTTTATAAGTCTGCTGAAGTGCATTTTCAAAAGTCTCTACAGGCTGAGCTCCGGAAACAGCATATTTACCGTTCAGGACGAAGAATGGAACTCCGGAAACGCCATTATTTCTTGCTTCAAGAATATCCTGGTTAACTTCATAATCCAGTTGATCAGTAGTAACGGCCTGCATTGCATCTTCTTTGTCAATCCCTAAGCTTTCAGCAAGAGCTGCCAAAACTTCTGTATCTCCTACATTTTTACCGTCAATAAAATGAGCGATAAATAATGCTTCTTCCATTTCATTGGATTTATTGTACTTTTTAGCCAAATGAAGTAATTTATGAGCACTAAAAGTATTGGTGATCAGAGTTTTTCCAAAATTAAAATCAATTCCTGCTCCTTTTCCCATTTGAGTTACCTGTCCAAGCATTTGAGTAGCCTGAGCTTCGCCGACTCCTTTCTTTTCTCTGAAATACTGAATGGTATCCTGAGTTTTATTGGGATCTAAAGTTGGATCCAGCTGAAAACTCTTCCACTCCACTTCTACTTCATCTTTGAAGGGCAGTTTGCTTAAAGCCTGTTCAAAATTATTTTTTCCAATATAGCAAAACGGACACATCACGTCCGACCAGATTTCTATTTTCATTGTATTTAATTTTAAATCAAATTAATAGTACAAAGTTACTACAATTTATCCAATGTAACAAAAATTGTTACAGTTTAATTCTGACAAATGGAAACAACTTGGCTTCGTTTTTCAACTCTGCTTTTTAAGATCATCATCAGAAATGCAAGAATCCCGAAAACAACACCTATCCAGGGAATATACGCTACTCCTTTTGTCACAATGATCCATCCTCCTATCGTAGTTCCCAGCGTTACTCCCAGATTTCCAAAAGATGTAGCCAGGCTGTTGGCAAACTCCAGTGAATCCGGTGCGGAAGAAATCATATAAGCTGATGCATTCAGAAAACTTGGTGAATACAGAAATCCCCAGACTCCGATTACCAGAATTGTTGCGAATAAATTTCCATCAGAAAAATATAAAAGTACAGGTATTAAAATGGTTCCGGAAAGAAAAATCGCCGTAGTACCCGCAATATTTTTGTTAAGCATTTTTCCGGCAACTCCATTGGCTGCAACTCCTATAAGTCCAAACAACAGCAGCATATAGCTTACCATTGATGTATCCATTCCTTTGGCTTTATTCAGATAATCAGCAAAGTAGCTGTAAGTAGAAAACCACGCAGTAATCATGAAAAAGTTAGTCAGAGTACTCAGAATAAATGGAGGCTGCTTCAGGATTCTTACCTGGTTTCCATAGGTTTTTTTTTCTTTCACAGGCATTGGAGGAAGAAGGAAGTAAATGACCGCTAAAGCAATCAGACTTACTGCAGTCTGTATCATAAATGAATATTCCCACGACCAAAGTCCCGCAATCCATGTGGCAAAAGGAACCGTTGTAACCATAGCAATGGCTACTCCATTAAATACAATTCCCATCAGCTCATTTTTTTTCCGGTCATCTGCCTGGGAAACTGCCACAGATAAAGCTGTTGCAATATACACAGGCTGTAAAAATGCCGGTAAAATCCTAACCAGCATCAACAGCCAGAAAGGAGGTGAAAATGAAGATACAAAACCTGTAATCAGAAACATGAAAATGGCTGCAAGCATTATTTTTTTACGATCAAATCCTGATGTAAATAAGGTCATAAAAGGGCCTGTAAGAGCAATAATCAATGCAAAAGCACTCAAAAGATACCCTGCCTTGTCTATACTTATTTTGTAATGTTCTGCAACCTGCGGGAGAATTCCGATAACGCCAAATTCTGTTGTAATAACGGCTATAAATCCCAGACATCCAATATATGCGTATTTTTTCATTATACTTTTTCTTCTACAGAATTTAAATTTCGGTGAGCAAAAACAGCCATTTCACCTATTGCAGACTGTACTTCTTCCAGAATTTCTCCCATATGCATAAATCCGTGGACCATATCTTTGTAAAGACTTGTTGTAAGTGTAACGCCTGCATTTTTCATATTTTCAGAAAGCTGTTTCCCATCATCAAGCAAAGGGTCATGCTCTGCAAGAATCACCAAAGTGGGTGGAGTTTCTTTAAAATCTTTTATTAAGACAGGAATTGCCAAAGGATTATCTTTTTCTTCTTTGGGAAGATACCAATCCCATGCTTCAATCCCGCCCTGCTTATTAAGAACCGGCCCGTTTTCATAAGTTTCCCACGACTTTGAATTGAGCTGATTATCGACTGCAGGATAAATTAATACCTGAAACTTAAGATGCTTTCCTATTTCAGTAGAAACAGCCGTAGCCAATGCTGCGCCAGCGCTATCTCCTATAATTCCTATTTTATCAGGATCAATTCCTAAAGATTCTGCATTTTCTATAACCCATTTTATACTGTCAAGAGAATCGTTTAAGCCTGCGGGAAAAGGATGTTCCGGAGCAAGACGGTAATCTACGAAAATAACCACAGATCCGGTTTTATTAGCCAGTTTACGGACTACAGCATCATGGGTTTCATATCCTCCAGCGATGAACCAGCCTCCATGAATATAAATAATAGCCGATGAATTCTGAATATCCTTTCCGTTAGGACGATAAATCCGAACAGAAATCTGATGATTTTCCTGTACAATCTCCAACTCTTCAATCATTGCAACGGATTCTTTTTTACCGCTAAGCTGAAAGGACATTGTTTCAAGATACTTACGGGCTCCGTCTAAGGAACTCTGCGGATTGAAAGGTTGTATTTTTTCTAAATGATTTAAAATCTGTGTTATTTTAGGTGTTAATTGCATTATTATTTTGATTTAAGTTACTATTATTTTGCAGGGAACGTGAGCGCTATTGTTCCTTACTGCCGCATATTTTCTGCTTTCTGTGTGTAAAATTAAATCTCAAACCTTACATTTGCATTGTATGCAGCTAAATGTATGGTACTAACAAATTTGTAAGTAATGGGAAAGCTAAAAGAAAATTCGACCAATAATATCAACAGACAATATATACAGGGATGTGATCTGAGTTATGCTGTATGCAAAATCGGAGGCCGGTGGAAACTGATTATTTTAAACAAGTTAAAAGATGAAAAATTACGTTTCAGCGAACTTAGAAACTCTATTTCAGGAATCACGGAAAGAATGCTTACGCTGCAGCTGAGAGAGTTGGAAAAAGAAAGCTTAGTAAAAAGAACTGTTCATGCAGAAGTTCCCCCAAGAGTAGATTATGAGCTTACTGATATTGCAAGAGAACTGATTCCTATATGGAAACAGCTTGATGAATGGGGAGGAAAACACAGAGAAATGATGCAGGCACAGGAAACAACCGAAGCGTAAGAGATTTTGCGGATTTTGAATCTGAATAAACTTGAAAATAGAAGGAGCGGGATTTTATCTTTGATAAAATCCCGCTCCTTAAGCGAATCCGAAATATAAAAATTTACATCTCTGCGTTTGCTCTATTTACTCTTTTTGAAAACAGAATATGAGCGATCAGGGCTAATACCCCAAATACCGTTCCTACAAAGCATACCCCAGTCCATTGAGCCTTTTGCCATGCAACGGAAGCCAGCCAGGTTCCCAGTGATCCCCCGATGAAATAAGATACCATATAAACGGTATTCAGCCTGTTGACTGCATTTGATTTGATCAGGAAATAATTGGTTTGGTTCATAATATGGCTTGACTGTACACCAAGATCAACAAGAATAACGCCTACAATCAGCCCCCAATAGGTTTCTCCGGCAAAATAAATAAAACCCCAGCTTCCAATAACGATCAGTAAAGAATACAATATAATGCGGTTAATATCCAGATACTTTTGAAGCTTTCCTACTTTTGCGGCGGCTAAAGCTCCTACAGCTCCTGCCAATCCAAAACTTCCTACAACAGATGATCCGGCATTAAAGGGAGGTTTCTCCATATGAAAAACCAAAGTTGTAAACAATGCACACATAGATCCAAATGCCATTGCCCCGCGGAAAGATGCCAGCTGAAGAACAGGTTGTGTTCTTGCCAGATGGGCAACAGAACGCATCAGCTCTTTGTAAGTTCCTTTGAAATTAGGAGAAAGCTCAGGAAGCATTTTATATACTGCCAGCCATACCAGGATCATCAATCCTGCCGCAATACCAAACATAGCTCTCCAGCCCCAGACTTCACCCACTATTCCTCCTACAAAACGGGAAAGAAGAATTCCCAGCAACAATCCGGACATTACCAATCCGATATTGGCCGATTTTTCTTTATCTGATGAAAGTTCTGCTGCAATAGGAACAAACAATTGCGGAATAACCGATGTAGCTCCAATCAGTAAACTGGCCGCATACAGCATCCACAGCTGAGTGGCAAAAGTCATCCATAAAAGAGATCCAAAAACGAGAAACAGGTCTATTAAAATCAGTTTCTTACGGAAAAACTTATCACCCAACGGAACAATCAGCAACAGTCCCAATGCATAACCGATCTGGGTAAGCACAGAAATTTTACTTGCCGCACTCTCAGAAACCTGAAGTTCTTCTGAAATAAGTGCCAGTAAAGGCTGATTATAATAATTGTTAGCGACTACCAGTCCGGAAATAACGGCCATAAGCCAGATAACAGTCCGGGAAATACCGTGGGAAGAACTCTCCTGCATTACGTATAAGTTTTTATTTGAATTGAAAGGTGTCTGACAGCGGATCATAATGAATCCGTCAGATTTTTAAGAGATCAAAGATAATCATTAAAAAAAGAAATTATTCGTCCCATGGCTTTACATTTCTATGAATACTATAAGATTCTCCGGTAAGTAGAATGATTTCAACACTCTGTCTGTATCATTGTTTTTATTGATGATATATATCGATGGAAAACCTTTTGGATGTTAGAAATATTAAGGAAATTTGCAGCATGAAAATCATTCCGCTCAAAGAAGGCAATTTCTCGGCAAGTAAAACCAAAGACTTCACTCTTTTAACAGAAGAAAATTTTGATAAGGTTGGTGGAATCAAAATGTCTGTACAGCCTTTTCTTATCATTACTGAAAATGATTATATCCTTTTGGATGCAGGAATTGGCTGGAAAAATGAGTCCGGAACAACTGTTATTTCAGAAATTTTGAAAAGAGAAAATATTCATCCTGATCAAATTACGAAGCTCTTGCTCTCCCATCTCCACAAAGATCATATTGAAGGTGCAGTAACCGTTACAGATAATGATTTTGAAGCCACTTTTCCGAATGCTCAGATTTATATCCAGAAACGTGAGCTTGATTTTGCGATGGAAAATAAAGGCAATCCTTCTTTTGATTTTACTATTCTGGAACAGCTGATTCAACTGCCTGATATTATATGGATGGATGGAGATCAGGGGCAGATTACAGATGAGATTTCCTATGAAGTAGTGGGCGGACACACTCCATTTATGCAGGTTTTTTGGATCAGGGAAAATGGAGAAACGGCTTTCTATGGGGCTGATGATCTTCCACAGGCCTCTTATCTGAAATATCATGTAGCCTATAAAAGTGATTTCGATGGCAGAAAAGCAATGGAACTACGCCTTAAATGGGAAAAAGAGGCAAAGGAAAACCGCTGGAAAGTTCTTCTTTATCACGATCTGGAAAGAGCCGTAATAGAAATTTAAATAAAAAAAATGGTTTAAATTTCATTAAACCATTTATAAATATCAAATTCAGAAGGAATGTTGAGTTTTTTTCTGATCCTGTTCTTTCTGTTTTGTATCGCCTTAGGGGTCACAAAAATACAGGTTGCAATTTCCTTCGTAGTCATATTGAGCTTAAGGTAAATACAAAAGATCAATTCAGAATTTTTAAGGGCTGGCTGTATAGCAGATAACTTTTTAAAAAAATCAGGATGAACCAGTCTGAATTTATTCAGCAGACGAGGGGAATTTGCCTTGGCTAAGGCCATAATTTCGTCTTGTACAAGAATTTTCTGGTTCAAATCCTCTAAGTTGGGTTCAGTTTTTCTATTTTTCATAATACTTTCTCATCTCTACTCATTTCAGATACCACATCTTTTGTGAATCTGTACAAAGTCTTTTTTTCTCTGCTCAATCTGTGTTTTGCTGATTTAATATCGGGAACAAAATAATTTTTATGTATTCAAAATTTTATTAGTTTTCATTAATATAATGCAATGATTCATAGCGTATGCTTGTATTTATTGAACGATTATGTTAAAAAAATCACACGTATGAATTTTATTTCATTTTTATACTGGCAAAGAAAGAAAAAATGATTAAAATTTTATAAAAACCGCGTACCACATAGATACCACGTTATATTTTAAGCAAAAATATCTTAACTGCTTTTATCAGCCAGTTTCCTTTTATTTATACCTTATTTTTTAGTGGGATGTAAATGTAACGGGTTATTGCCTTTACTTTTTATGATCTCAGTCAATGTTTTCCAGGTTAGATACTTATAAAAAAGTGAATATCTATGGTATATAAATGGTACCACATGATAAGAGAAATCAATAAAATCGGTGTTCCTTTATTTTATAAATAAATCATAACTATGATCACTGAAAGTTTATTAATTTCTTTTGGGGCGGAAACAAGAACTTATCAGGCAGGTGAAACAATCTTCCATGAAAAAGATTTTCCAGCTCATTATTACCAGATTGAAAAAGGGAAAATTAAACTCAATAATTATACGGAAGACGGGAAAGAATTTATTCAGAATATATTCTCGGATGGTCACAGCTTTGGTGAATCTCTGCTGTTTGTTGACCGGCCTTATCCCATGAATGCTGTAGCAATAGAAGATTCTGTCATTTATAAAATGTCAAAACAGAATTTTTTGGACCTGATCAAAAGTAATCCTGAAATTTCACTTAACATTTACGAATGTCTGGCTGAAAGAATGTACTATAAATACATCATGTTTTATAATCTTTCTTTCCAGAATCCGGTTGCCAAACTGAAATTGCTGATGGATTACCTGAAAAGTTATCATGAAGATAAGACACCTTATTCTTTTCAGATTCCTCTTACCCGCCAACAGCTGGCTTCACTCACCGGATTATGTGTAGAAACGGTTATACGCACCATAAAGCAGATGGAAAAAGACCAGATTGTGAAAATAGAAAAACGGAAGATTCATTATTAAAAAAAAACCGGACATATCCGGCTTTAATTATTGTTAAAAAATGTAATCATTTTCTTTAAACGCTACAATCCTCTACTGATCAAGCTGTCTCTGAAACTCTTCCATATATCTGGCAAGGTGAATACCATCAGCCAGTCCGTGATGGGCTTCAATAGAAACCGGAAGATATTTTCTGCCTTCGCGGATATTGAATCTTCCAAAAGCAATTTTAGGAACGGATTCTGTAGTATTAAAATCTGTAGGATGCAGTATAGCACTGAAAGAATTCCATGGAATGGTCGTATGTCTTACGTGGTCTTTTCCTAACCTTTCATTGCTTAATCTTAATCCTGAAGTCTGATGCACTCCTTTTATTTCCTCCTGAAGCGCTGCATTGAAGGTCTCAAAATCTTCTGAGAAAGGTGTAAATGAAAATCCGAAAGTACCATCCGGTCTTCCGATCGTACTGCCGGCATGTACGGTATCAAACTGTATTATCTGGCCGTCAATGATTCTTAGTTTTAATTCATCAATGGTATTGACCGCGACCATAGACTTGTGAAAATAATAGGCAAAAAAAGAATAGCCTTTTTCTTTTGCGGTATCATACGCTTTTGTACAGTCTACCTCCGTTGTAAATCCAAAATAAGGGCTTGCCATTTTAGAAAAAAATTCAAAATGTTCTTTCCTGTTCCAGTTCTCTATATCTACGATCTTCATTACTTCTTATTTGCTGCAAATTTCGGCATTTTTTACCGTTTTCAGGGACTTACTATTCAGAATTTTCATGACAAATAAGAGATTTTTTAAACTTAAGTTTGGCCAGAGCATAGTTATTGCATGTAGTATCTTAAATCTTAGTATTATGGAGGTTCAAAATTATAAAGGAAATAATTGGTCCGCAAGAAAAGCAGGTTCAATATATGTGGTTAGTCTTGATAATCATTCCAATATTGTAGAGACATTAACGGATTTTGTCCGGAATCAGAATATCCGGGCAGGAGAAGTCACAGGAATAGGTGCTGTAAGTGAAGCCACACTCCGCTTTTTCAATCCTGCAACCAAAAAGTATGTTGATAAAACCTTTACAGAACAGATGGAAGTCACCAACATCTCAGGAAATATCTCTGAAATAGAAGAAAAAATAACCCTTCATCTTCATA
This sequence comes from Chryseobacterium indologenes, assembly GCF_018362995.1. Lineage (NCBI taxonomy): Bacteria > Pseudomonadati > Bacteroidota > Flavobacteriia > Flavobacteriales > Weeksellaceae > Chryseobacterium > Chryseobacterium indologenes. The sequence goes on along the minus strand of NZ_CP074372.1, from coordinate 988,511 downwards.
TTACGTTAGGAAGAGAAGATTATACCGCTTTGGCCGGACATCTTTTAGAAGCGAAAATCCAGGGTGCCGCAGAATTTATTATATATCCGCTGGATACCAGAGTCGTAAAAATTAAGAATGAAGAGATAGGAATCAATCTTTATAATTTTGAAAAATAGGACTTTGAAGGTCGGCATCATCAGTGAACATCTGAATAAGGCTGAAAATATAATTCCTTAACAGAAAAGGAAACTACAAAGACACAAGATTTATTTCCTGTGTCTTTGTAGTTCCAATCCTTATACTATAAATGTGTTTTTTATTGATTTACATTAAACTTCCGTAGTCGTTACACCAAATTTCTTTTTAAAAGAAGAATAAAAATGGGATAAATTCTCAAAACCCAGATCAAGATAAATCTCTGAAGGTTTTTTATCCCTGTTTTTAATTAAATAATAGGCTTCTTTTAACCTTTTTTCTTTCAGCCATTGTTTCGGGGTCATCTGAAACGTCTTATTGAAATCCCTTTTAAAACCAGATAAACTACGACCTGTAAGCCTTGCAAAAGCATCCACCGATACATTGAACATAAAATTTTTGTTCATAAACTCTGCAAGGTCAATCTTATGAGGTTCAAAAAAATCGAAAAGAAGATTTTTAAGATCAGGATTACTAAGTAAAACCAGCTCTATGGCTTCTTTGACCTTTAACACAGCTAATTTTGGCGGGATCTCCTGTGTTTTATTGATGTAAGGAATAAGAGATGCAAAATAGCTCTTAAAAAAATCATTGGGCTCAAAAAACAACCGCTGATTCCCTGGAAAATTATTATTTACAGTGATTTTGTTTTCATTGGCATATTGTCTCAGCGTTTCATCATCAAGCGTAATTGAGATAAACTGATACTTTTCATGTGCTGAAGGATATTTAATAGTCCTGATCAGTTGATTTTTCCTGACCAGAACTACTGTATTTTCTTTGATCACAGTCTTTCCCTGCTCATGAAAAGCATGCGTTTCTCCGGAGATCTGAAATCCCAGAAAATAGTCCGGAATAAATTCTTCATGACCTCTGTAAGACTCGAAGGCACATGAGTAAACCAGTTTATCGAATATGATCTCAGAAGTGTTTTCCATCGTACAAATATCTGAAATTAACCAATAGCCTGAGCGCCTGCTTCTGCAATTTGTTTATCCTGCTCGGGAGTTCCGCCTGAAGAACCAATAGCGCCAATAATATCTCCCTCCGCATTCTTAAGGATAATACCGCCTGCAATAGTGAGAAGCCCCTCATTCGAATTCAGCATTCCATAACCGTGAATACCGGTTCCTGAGATAATTTCACCCATCAAATCACTGTTTACACCAAACATAACTGCTGTTTTTGCTTTTTTAATGGCAAAATCAATCACTCCGTAGACGCTGTCCAATCTTGCTAATGCGACAAGATGTCCTCCGGTATCTACTATAGCAATGCTTACAGAAATATTCATAGATAATGCTTGTTCCTTTGCTGCATGCAGTGCTTTTTCTGCGGTTTTATAATTCAGTTTCATAACATTAGCTTTTTGCGGTCCATGCATCTGCCTGAAGCTGTTTTACAAAATCCTCAGTCTCTTTTGGATGTACATTTCTAAAATGGCTCTCATCATCTAATGCTACATTCACAATTACCTCTGCCATAGACTGCGGATCCAGCTGATGAGCTAAAGATTCTGCGGCTCCGTCAAAAGCGGATTCCGGAGTGAAATTCACTTTCGGATCATACCAATGGAAAATAGAATCCACTCCTCTGTCATTAAATCCTGTTCCAAATACCCCTGGATTACAAGTCGCAATTTTGATGTTAAACGGAGCAAGCTCAGTTCTCAAACCTTCAGCAATAGATTCCAAAGCATGTTTTGAAGCACAATAAGCAGCTACATACGGAACCGTCCATAAACCACCCATTGAAGAGGTGAAAACAATTTTACCGCTTTTCTTTTCAACAAACTTTTTGATAAATCCCTGTGCAAGGTTCAACGCACCAAACACATTCACATCAAACATTGAACGGATAATATCTAACGGCTGTTCAGCAATCGGGCCACCTTCCATGATTCCGGCATTGCTGATTAAAACATCTATCTCATACTTTTTTAAGATATAATCAATATCTCTTTGGCTGGTTACATCCAGTTTATCTACCGTAAGGTCAATTCCCTGTTCATTAGCTTCGCGGATTAAATCACTCATCTGAGGATAGACCTGTGTCGTAGCAATTACTTTATGTCCTTTTTTTGCAAGATCAAAAGCAGCAATCTTTCCGAATCCACTTGCTGCACCTGTAATTAAAATTGTTTTACTCATTGTATTCTTTTTTAATGATGATACAAATTTCTAAGATTTCGGGAAGTTCAATATTGCTGCAGCGTTCAATTTTATATTGCTGAAAAGTTCAGATAATCCATTAAAAAGGAAGTCTTTCAGATATTTAATCCTTAAAAAATAAACTGTTTATTGTAAATTGGTTAAGTTTTTGAAGCTTATTCTATAAAACCAGTCACACCATTGAAATTAATCACATTTACAAAAAAAGGAATTTACTGTCCACAGGGTAAATTTTATATAGATCCATGGAGACCTGTAGATATGGCGGTTATTACCCATGGCCACGCTGATCATGCCCGTTGGGGAATGAAAAAATATCTTTGTCATCATTTCACAAAACCTATTCTGTATCAAAGAATCGGAATGGATATCGAGTGCCAGAGTGTAGAATATGGAGAAGTTATCAACATCAATGGGGTAAAGCTCTCTCTACATCCTGCCGGACATATTATTGGTTCTGCACAGATCAGACTTGAATATAAAGGATATGTGGTTGTCATTTCAGGGGATTACAAAGTTCAGGATGATGGATTGAGCACTCCTTTCGAACTGGTAAAATGCAATGAATTTGTTACAGAAAGTACTTTCGGCCTGCCTATTTACAATTGGCTTGAAGTTCCGGATTTAAATAAAAAATTACAAAACTGGGTGCTGAAGAATAAGGAAAATAATAAAACATCCGTGTTTATCGGGTATTCTTTAGGAAAAGCGCAACGTATTATGAAGGCGGTGGAAGATCTGGGAAAAATATACGTCCACTATTCCATCGGAAAACTGAATGAAGCTTTTGAAACAGTAGGAATCGACCTGCCGGACTATGCGATTGCAGATTTCAGGGAACGTCCGAAAGAAATGGAACATGAAATTGTAATTGTTCCTTCCGCTTTACTTGACAGTAATATCATTAAAAAAATTCCAGATCCGGCTACAGCAATATGCTCCGGCTGGATGCAGGTTCGCGGTGCCAGAAGATGGCGGAGTGCAGATGCAGGCTTTGCCATGAGTGACCATGCAGACTGGAAAGGTTTATTGCAGACCGTAAAAGCCACAGAAGCTGAACTTGTACACGTTACACACGGACAAACCGAAGTTTTTTCAAAATATTTGAATGAAATCGGAGTCAAAGCAGATGTGGTGGAAACCTTATTTGGAGAAGACGAAGAAGAATCTGAAAAAGAAACCTTTGAAACCCCGGAATCATGAGACATTTTGCAGACCTTATCAACGCTTTGGAAACCACCAATAAGACCAATGCTAAAATAGATGCCATCATCGATTATCTGGAACGTGCTCCTGATGAAGATAAAGTATGGTTTATCGCCTTGTTTACAGGAAAAAGGCCCAAGAGAAATGTCAATACCAATTACATGAAAGAATGGGCACTGGAAATCACAAAACTTCCTTACTGGCTGTTTCAAGAATCGTATTCTTCCGTAGGAGATCTCGGGGAAACATTATCGCTGATTCTTCCACCTCCTGAGGAAAATATAGAGCGTACCTTATCAGAATGGATGAATGATATTGTCGGTTTAAAAGGAAAAACAGATACAGAAAAAAAAGAATTTGTACTGCAATCATGGAATGGTCTGGATTATACTGAACGATTGATTTTCAATAAATTAATTGGCGGAAGTTTCAGAATCGGAGTGTCAGATAAAACACTAATCAATGCTCTGACAAAGTTTTCCGGCCAGGAATCAAGTGCTTTGATGCATAGCTTAATGGGAAAATGGCTGCCGGATGAAGTGTCTTTTAAAGAACTTATTGATGCAGAAAATGTGAATCCTGACAATTCAAAGCCTTATCCCTTCTGCCTTGCTTATCCTTTGGAAAAAGAAACTGAAGAACTGGGAAATCCTGATGAATGGCTGGTAGAATATAAATGGGACGGAATACGCGGACAAATCATCCGGAGAAATGATGAAGTTTTCATCTGGTCCAGAGGAGAAGAGCTCATCACAGAACAATTTCCGGAGATCACGGAAGTAGTAAAAGCCATGAAAGGCAATTTTGTGATAGATGGAGAAATACTTGCGGTAAAAGACGATAAAGTATTAAATTTTAATGAATTACAAAAAAGATTAAACAGGAAAACTTTAACTAAAAAAATGCTGTCGGAAATTCCGATAGAAGTCTTTGCCTATGATTTACTAGAGCTTGAAAATAATGATCTGAGAGAAAAACCCATCTCCGCAAGAAGAGCTTTGCTGGAAGAATTGTTATTAAATGAAAATCCTGGAAACATCAAAATTTCTAAAAGTCTTGACTTTAAAAAATGGGAAGAACTGGATTCGCTTCGTGAAAATTCAAGAGAAGTAAACAGCGAAGGATTGATGTTAAAACAGAAAAACTCACCTTATCATTCCGGCCGGAAAAAAGGTGACTGGTGGAAATGGAAAATTAATCCTTTAACCATTGATGCAGTGCTTATTTATGCTCAGAAAGGAAGCGGCAGGCGAAGCGCTTACTATACGGATTATACTTTTGCTGTAAAAAACGGTGATGCTCTGGTTACCATTGCTAAAGCATATTCCGGGCTCACAGATAAAGAAATCATGGAAGTAAGTCGGTTTGTTACCAAAAATGCCATTGAGAAATTCGGACCTGTGAGAACCGTAAAAGCAGAACTGGTCTTTGAAATTGCTTTTGAAGGAATAGGTTTCAGTAATCGTCATAAAAGCGGTGTTGCTCTCCGGTTTCCGAGGATTGTACGATGGCGGAAAGATAAAACCGTAGATGAAATTGATAATTTGGAAGAGATAAAAAAATTAATACAATAATAACGCAATGACGCAAGGTTCTTTAACTTATTAATAATATTTCGTTCGCAAAGGCACTTCATTCAGCTATGTCGAGATACTGACTTTGCTGAGTGAAACGTCTTTGCGAGCGAAAAAGTAAACAATATCACATAAGACCTTAGCGCTCTCAGTGTTAAAAATTTAAAGTAAATAAATACAGTAAAATTGGCAGCTTTTGAACATAGCGACGGGTTAAAGATCATTCAACAATGGATGACCGATAAAGGTATTGCTCCTTTTAAATTCCAGCTGGAAACCTGGAAGAAATTTGGAAACGGCTATAGCGGAATGGTAGTCGCTCCTACTGGTTTCGGAAAGACTTTTTCCGTTTTTTTAGCTTTGGTTTCAGACTTTCTGAATGATCCTGAACAATACAAGAAGGGCTTGAAAATGATCTGGATTACTCCATTGAGGTCATTATCCAAAGATATTGCAAAAGCGATGCAGGAAGCTATTGATGAAATAGGACTTGATTGGGCTGTAGGCGTAAGAAACGGAGATACTGATCCGAAAGTAAGACAGCAGCAGGCCAAGAAAATGCCTGAAATTCTTGTTGTAACCCCCGAAAGTCTTCATTTGCTTCTCGCCCAGAAAAATAATGACCGTTTTTTCACAGACATGAAATGTGTGGCTGTGGATGAATGGCATGAATTATTAGGTTCAAAACGCGGGGTCATGGTGGAACTCGCCATTTCCCAACTAAGAAAATATATTCCGAAGATAAAAATCTGGGGAATTACAGCAACCATCGGAAATCTGGATGAAGCCATGGAAGTTCTTATTCCTTATGACACTAAAAAGACACAAATTACCGCCAAAGAGCAGAAAAGGATAGATATTCTCCCGGTTTTCCCGGATGAAATTGAAATATTACCATGGGCAGGACATCTTGGAAACAAGCTTGCTGATAAAGTTGTTCCGATTATTCTGGAATCAAAATCCACCATTGTATTTACCAATACCAGAAGCCAGAGTGAAATGTGGTATCAGCTTTTGCTGGACGCCCATCCTGACTTTGCAGGCCAGATCGCCATTCATCACAGTTCCATTGATGCCCATTTGAGAATCTGGATTGAAGAAAATCTAAGTTCCGGTAAATTAAAAGCAGTCGTTTCCACCTCATCACTGGATCTTGGGATTGATTTTAAACCTGTAGATACCGTTATTCAGGTAGGATCTGCCAAAGGTGTTGCTCGTTTTCTGCAACGGGCAGGACGCAGCGGACACTCCCCTTTTGAAACCTCCAGAATCTATTGTGTTCCCACCCATTCTTTGGAACTCATTGAAGTTTCTGCTTTAAAAGAAGCCGTAAAACAGAAAGTCGTTGAGCCCAGAGAACCACAGGTCTTATGCTTTGATGTTCTGGTTCAGTTTCTGATGACACTGGCTGTTGGCGATGGTTTTTATCCTGATGAACTCTACGAAAGAATCAAAAAAGTATATGCCTTTCAGGAAATGCTCGATGAAGAATGGAAAAGTATTCTTGAATTTCTTACCATTGGCGGCAGTGTTTTAAAGAACTATGAAGAGTTTCATAAGGTTGTCATTATGGAAGATGGTCTTTACAAGGTGACTTCAAGAAAGATTGCCATGCTCCACAGAATGAATATGGGCGTGATTGTAAGTGATGCCATGCTGAAAGTAAAATTTATTTCCGGAGGTTATATCGGAATGATTGAAGAATATTTTATTTCAAAACTGAAAAAAGAAGAAAAATTTATTCTGGCCGGGCGCACGCTGGAGGTCGCAATGATCAAAGATATGACCGTTTATGTACGAGCAGCCAAAGGAAGAGCTCTTGTTCCGAGTTATCTCGGCGGAAGACTGCCTCTTAGTACCAATCTGGGACATTTTTTAAGAGAAAAACTATCCCATGCTTTAAATCCGAAGGCTTCAGAAAAAGAACTGAAGTTTTTACATCCATTGCTCGTCAATCAGGAGAAGAACTCTCATATTCCCAAAGAAGGGGAATTTCTGGTGGAAATGATTAAGAACCGTGAAGGATATCATTTGTTTATGTACCCTTTTGAAGGTCGACTGGTGCATGAGGTAATGGCTGCTCTGATTGCCTATCGTATTTCAAAACTGGCCCCTATTTCATTTTCGATGGCAATGAATGATTACGGATTTGAACTGTTCAGCGATAAAGAAATCCCTTTAAATGAAGAGAATCTGCAGCAGATTTTAACCAGAGACAATCTGATGAACGATGTGATTGCAAGTATCAATTCTGCTGAAATGGCGAGAAGAAAATTCAGAGATATTGCCGTAATTTCAGGAATGGTGATTCAAAATTATGCAGGACAGCAACGCTCTAATAAATCATTGCAGAGTTCGGCCGGGCTTATTTTTAAAGTACTGGAAGACTATGATTCCAATCATTTTTTAATAAAACAGGCCTATACGGAAGTCTTTAATATGCAGCTTCAGGAGCAGCGACTTGTAGAAGCTTTTAAAAGGATTGAAAAGTCTGAAATTATTCTAAAACACTCCCGTTCCTTTACTCCGTTAAGTTTTCCGATCAAAGTAGACAGTCTGAGACAAACACTTTCCAGTGAAGGACTTGATACAAGAATTAAAAGAATGCTGAAGCTATCCAATATAAGTGATCTTTTATAATCAATTAATGTGTTTTCTATAAGAACAGATATGCCGATGAATATTGGTTTATCGCAAAGACGTAAAAAATTGATCATAAACGTTTAAAGCGCAAAGATTTTATCTCCGATAAAATCTAGTCACGTTAATCTTGCTGAAAATCTAATATTGAGCGAAGTCGAAATGTTCCTGCGCCTTAAATAAAAATAGATAATATAAAATTTGCGCCTTTGCGAGATTCTAAAATTTATAAAATCAATAAAAAACCTATCGTTTTAATCTTATTCTTAGCCTAATATTCTGATTGAATTTTCTTGATAAATTTAAATAATCACCGTAACTTAGAGTATACCTTAGAAGTGGTAAATAAAATTTAAATAATGGAAAAATTGTTCTTGGTCCGTCACGGACAGTCACTTTGGAATCTGGAAAACAGATTTACAGGGTGGAAAGATATTGATATAACCGAAGCCGGTATTGAAGAAGCAAAAAAGGCGGGGCTGGCTTTAAAAGGAGAAAGAATAGATATTGCATTCACCTCGGCGCTCATCAGGGCACAGCATACTCTATCCATCATTCTGAATGAAATAGGAAATCCTGATATACCGATCATTAAGGATAAAGCATTAAATGAACGTTCTTACGGAAATCTGGAAGGATTAAACAAAGCTGAAACGGCTCTGAAATATGGTGATGAGCAGGTTCATACCTGGCGGAGATCCTATGATGTGGTCCCTCCCGGAGGGGAAAGTCTTAAAGACACCTACAACAGAGTAATTCCTTATTTTGAAAGCCAGATTAGACCCTTATTAAAAAGAGGCGAAAATGTATTGATTGTCGCTCATGGAAACAGCCTTCGTGCACTGATCATGTATCTTGAACATCTGTCTCCTGAAGAAATTCTAGAAAGAGAAATCGTTACAGGCTTTCCTCTGACCTATGTTTTTGATGAAAAATTTCATGTAAGCCGTAAGGTAGGCTGATTCAATTAATATAATGTAACGTTAAACATTAAATTTTCAATTATAAAGCGTGTTTATAGCAACCAAAAGCATTTCTGTACAAGATCAAACTTTCATTCTGAGCAATCAGCGTGCATTATTCTGGGAAAGAGAAAAAGCCCTTATCCTTTCTGATCTTCATATCGGAAAAACAGCTCATTTCCGCAAAAATGGTATTGCACTGGCAAACCATATTATGAAAAGTGATCTGGAAAGATTATCGGCATTGATTGAATTTTTTCAGCCTGAAAAATTTATTGTAGTTGGAGATTTACTCCACGCAGGAGACAATTCTGATGTGGATGAGTTCTGTACATGGAAAAACCAATATACGGACATACAGTTTTATCTTATTGAAGGAAATCATGACCGGATTTCAGAAGTGTTGGAAAAAAAATTATGTTTTCAACACAAATCTGAGTGGCTGGAAATAGATGGAATTACTTTTATTCACGATTTTGATAAGGCTAAACCTGAATTCCAGATTACCGGACATATTCATCCCGGAATTGTGTTGAATTCTGCTGTAAAAAACATCAGGCTTCCCTGCTTTGCTCTCAGCAGTAATCAGTTATTGCTTCCTGCTTTCAGTGAGTTTACAGGACTGGATACTAAAAATCTGCCTAAGAACAGTACATTTTTTGTATTTACAGATGCGGAGATTTATGAAATTTGATGGTAAGAATCTCTTGTTACTATTCATATTTAAAATAATTTGACAGTCTGGTTTATTTAACCTTTTCAAGGTTTAAAACCAGGTTAAATAACAAAAATAAAGGCAGATAAAAACCTGCCTTTATAACACCATCCACTTCATGTCATCAATCTGTTGATGACTTCTTCATTTACTTAAATCTAACATATGATGTTTACTTTTTGCGTTAAGCACATGTTATGAAAATCAATATTATTTGTTTGCGTTTATTTTGTCTTGCTTAAACGGATACTGTATAGAGTAATCAAGACCGTCACCACCAAAAATAAAGCTCCGATCCATGGTGTACTCGCCAATCCCAGAGAGGATGTCACAATCATTCCTCCCACATAAGATCCGATTGCAATCCCCATATTAAATGCCGCAATATTAATCCCGGAAGCCACATCTTCAGTCCCCGGAAGTTCTTTTTCTGCAATCTGTACCACTAATAACTGAAGCCCGGGAACAGAAGCAAATGACAAAGCTCCTAAAAAGAAAAGTGTAATAATACTTAACACCGGACTGCTTACAGTAAAATAAAAAGCAAGCAATACCAATCCCTGCGCAGCAAACATCCATAGAAGTGCTTTCAAAGGGTTTTTATTCGCAACTTTTCCTCCAATCAAATTACCCAGCGCAATGGCAATTCCATAAATCAAAAGGATAAAAGTGACGGTAGACTCCTGGAATCCGGTAATTTTCTGTAAAATAGGTGACAGATAAGTAAACACTACAAATGTTCCCCCATATCCCATGGCTGTCATTAAAAAAGCAAAAATAAGACGTTTGTTTCCCAATACTTTAAACTGACTTTTTAAAGAAGCTGTTTTTCCGTTTTTCAACGTGTTGGGAACCAATAATAAACTGGCTGCCAAACCTATGATACCAAGAATTGAAACCCCTATGAAAGTCGCTCTCCATCCGAAATGCTGTCCTATAAAAGTTCCTAACGGCACTCCGGTTACAATCGCCAGGGTAAGTCCGGCAAACATAATAGATATTGCTGTAGCTCTTTTTTCCTCAGGAACCAATGAAGCTGCAATGGTAGAACCGATGGAAAAATAAACCCCGTGAGCAAATCCTGTAAGAATTCTGGCCAAAACTAAAGTGATAAAACCCGGAGCAATGGATGCCAGACCATTTCCGATAACAAACAACAGCATGATAGAAACCAAAAGTGTCTTACGTGGAATTTTCCCCGTTAATGCCGTTAATATCGGAGCTCCAATAGCGACTCCTATCGCATAAAGACTTACCAATAGCCCTGCGGAAGGAATCGTGATCCCTAAATCAGAAGCTACTGTTGGAAGAAGACCTACAATGACGAATTCTGTAGTTCCTATTCCGAAGGCACTTATCGTTAATGCCCATAGTGCTGCAGGAAGACCTTTTTTAGCAGTCTGTGTTGCAGTATTGATCTGTATTTCTTTTTGATAATTCATTGTCTTGTATTTTGTTGATATTGACAAGGCAAATTTCCGACGAATAATTGTATTATAAAAATTATTTAAATTGTATCAATATATCAGAATAATGATAGTTTTATTTTCGATTTAAAATTTGTTCCTTTGTACAATAGTACTTATTTTTAATGAAGAAATCAGAAGCAACCCGTCTTACTATTCTCCAGAAAGCGTTCGAACTGATCTATGTGAAAGGTTTCCAGACCACAAGCATTGATGAGATTATTGCAACGACTCAGGTAACCAAGGGTGCTTTTTATTATCATTTTAAAACCAAAGATGAAATGGGTCTGGCTATTATCAATGAACTGATGAAGCCCAATTTTAGACGCAATTTTATCGAATCTCTTCAGAATAACAACAATCCATTAGACAATATTTATGATATCATCTACAATCTTCTGATGGAAACTGACTTTTTAAAAGTTGAATACGGCTGCCCTACTTCCAATTTTGTACAGCAAATGGCACCCTGGCATACTGCCTTTACCCAGGCTTTGCATGAACTTTCAAAAGAATGGGAAAATGTTTTCTCAGAAAGTATTGAAAAGGGTAAGGAAGCAGGAATCATTAAGAAAGATGTCAATGCCAGAGAAGTAAGCATTTTTGTTATTTCCGGGTATTGGGGTGTCAGAAATCTTGGAAAAGTTGAAAATTCCAAAGAGGTTTATCTTGTTTATTTAAAGGGACTTAAATCTTATTTCAATACTCTTCAATAATTTTTTTGATTAAAAACATACTAATTAGTATGTTTTTATTATACCTTTGCTGTGTTCAAAAAAATAAACAATGTATCAAACCCTGACTTTTTTACATTCACAGACCCGATGGCTGGTTTTAATAAGCTTGATATACGCTATTTTCCGTTCTTATAAAGGATATTCCTCAGACAGAAAATTTACCGGAACAGATAACTCTGTAAGACATTGGACAGCTACCATAGCTCATGTACAATTAATTATCGGGATGATATTCTATTTCAAAAGTCCGGTGATCCAATATTTCTGGAAAAATTTTAATGAGGCCAAAGAATCTTTTGAACACCTCTTTTTCGGGTTGATTCATATTTCACTGATGATTACAGCTGTTGTAGTGATCACTATCGGTTCCGCTTTAGCCAAAAGAAAGCTTTCAGATAAAGACAAATTCAAAACTATGGGCATCTGGTATTCTATCGCACTGATTATTATTTTCATTGCTGTTCCATGGCCTTTTTCTCCTTTAGCAAACAGACCTTATTTCAGATAATTATGATGGATTTATTCAAAACAAAAATCGGCCGGCTAAGAATTCTGGCTATTTTGGAAGGCATTTCATTATTAAGTTTAGTGTGTATTGCCGTTCCGATGAAATACTGGATGGGAAACCCTTTATTTGTAAGATTAATAGGCCCCGTTCATGGAACTTTATTCCTGCTTTTTCTGTTTAATACGCTGAGCATTGGTGTAGAACAGAACTGGAAATTTAAAGAGATTACATGGAAAGTGATTCTTGCCTGTTTTATTCCTTTTGGAACATTTTATATTGACAAAAAAATTCTGAGTAAACTATGAAAAGTGTTCTTATAATCTGCGGAATAGCTTTTATAATGTATATTGTATATAGGGTTTACCGGTTTCAGACCTTAGATAACGGATTGCCTGAACTGATCAAAAAAGGAGCAGTGATTCTTGATGTAAGAACTGAAAAAGAATATGAAACGGGGCATATAGAAGGTTCGGTTAATATTTCATTAGGAACAATCAGAGAGCGGTATGTAGAATTGGATCCGGCAAAAACATATATCACCGTATGCTCGCATGGACTTCGCAGTGTAAAAGCAGAAAATATCCTGAAAGAAAAAGGTTTCAAAAATATTTACAATGGCGGTGCATGGAGCGATCTTCAACAAACAATTAATCCATAAGAAAATAAACCCTCGCGACAGAGTCTGAAGAGGGTTTATATTTTTAAACCGTTTTATCATCCAGCCATACCACTTTTTGTTCAGATGAATGCTCCTGTCCTATGATATTCCTGTACAACTCAGGTCTTCTTGCCTTAATGTACCTGTATCCTCCTGACTGGCTGAGCTTTTTAGAAGTAATAACCGCAGATTCAAAACTGTCTTCCCATGACCGGCATTCTGCAATGACGTCTCCAAATGGATCTATAATCATGGAACATCCGTTTTTCAACTGATCATCATCCATACCGACAGGATTTGAAAAAACAATATAAGCCCCGTTATCATAAGCTCTTGACGGAAGCCATTTCATCAGCCAGTCTCTGCCTTTCATTCCATTAAATTCTAAACGTAAAGATGTAGGATCAGCTATCCTGTTCTCCCAAAGCTTAGGATCTACAAAACCTGCTCCAGGCCTTGTAGAAGGGGTACACATCGTAACATGAGGCATAAAAATGATTTCTGCACCAAGAAGTCTTGTAGCTCTGACGTTTTCAATGATATTATTGTCATAGCAGATAAGAATACCACACTTCCAGCCCATGATATCAAATACACAATATTCATTACCGGGTGTAAGATGGGGATTGATAAAAGGATGTAATTTTCTGTATTTAGCCTTCAGTCCCGTTTTATCAACACATACATAGGCTTTGAAAAGATGATCATGTTCATCCTTTTCAAATAGCCCGGCTAATATGGTGATGTCATTCTGCGCTGCAATTTCTTGTAGTTTCTGAATACTCTCCCCTTCCGGAATACGTTCTGCCATATCAAGAAGCTGTTCCCTGGAAAGTTTCCGGGCAAAAGTATACCCTGTAATGGAGCATTCATGGAAAGCAATGACATGAGACCCCTGGGAAGCAGCCTGGCTGGCCAGTTTTTCTATGACCGACAGATTATACGCCTTATCTCCACTCTTATTTTCAAATTGTGCCGTTGAAATTTTAATATCCATTGTTTTTTTAAGCAAAACTAGATGACTCTGCTTATCAAAAATTGTATAAAACCGACATGCTTGTTTACAGCTGAATGAAATTGACAGCCATTTTATTTTCTGTCTTCAAATACTGTTTTGGAGTAAGCCCGATATTGTTTTTAAATTCCCTGATAAGATGGGACTGGTCATAAAAACCTGCTTCATAAGAAAGAGTTGTCATATTTTTATCATCAAACCTTTTATTAATAAGGCTTAAAAAGTAATGAAGACGGATAATATTTCCATATTTTTTAGGTGATATTCCCATATGAAATTCAAATTTTCTTTCCAGATGACGTTCAGAATATCCTGTGAGTTTTTCTAAGTTTTTGGAGGATACAGCTCCTTTATTTTGAAGAATATATTGCTGTGTGGCCGCTATAATATGATGATCCATGTTTATTTTTTCAGATAAAAATTCGGTAAAAAAGACATTCAGATCATTGATAATAGTCAGAGGATTGGCTTTCTTAAAAAGTTTTTCCTGAAATACTTCCAGTTTATCTTTTAAAACATCTTCCACAGAAACAATCTGATTTCTAACCTCTTTAGCGGACGTTTTTAAAAGGATATTTAAAAAATAAGGCTGGAATACAATAGCAATCAAAGAAAATTTCCCTTTAGAGAAGAAATCTTTATAGCTATTTAGAGTTCCATAAAAAAAAGAAAGCGGCATCCGATCCTCAGAAATACCAGAATAAAGATTCATATCTCCGGAAAGAATAAGCCCGGAACTGCCATCTGTAAACAGCCTTAAACTCCTTATATTCTCTTCAGTATTTTCCAAAAAGATATAATGCCTTATAAAAGGGGCCAAATGTTCAGGCGGTGAGATCTGCATGTACCAAATGTACATAAAACTTATTGGCAGAAAAAGAAAACTGTTTTAATAATCAACTTTATCGAAGATAAAATTCTTGCTCCTTTTATACTATAAAAAAATATCCTGCATCTTTTCGATTTCCAGTAAATGCGATCAGTTTTTGAAAAGAAATCTATTCCAGGTACCACATTTTATTGCCTTTTGGTCAGGTATTTGAATAATTTAGTTTACACCAATCATTTAAAATATTATATTATGTCAACACAGAATCTTAGCCATCTCGAGGCGATCAAAAAAATCAAGGAACTTTCAGAAAGTGCAAGAATATGTATGTTCTGTACAGAATTGGAAACTGTTCCTGTCAATTCAAGGCCTATGACTCTTCAGGAAACGGATGATAGTGGAAATCTCTGGTTTATCAGCAGCGGAACCAGTAACAAGAATTTTGAAATCAAAGAAGACAGAAGAGTACAGTTGTTTTTCATGAATAACAGCGATTCCCAATATCTTTCGGTGTACGGAGAAGCTTCTGTTTATAAGGATAAGGCTACCATTGAAGAAAAATGGTCTCCTTTAGCGAAAGCCTGGTTCGATGGAAAAGACGATCCTAATGTTACCATTATCCGTGTAGAGCCTAAGGAAACGTATTATTGGGATACCAAAGCTGGAAAACTTGTCAGCCTGTTTAGCTTTGTCGCTTCTGCAATCACAGGAATTAAAACTAATAATTCTGACGGTGTAGAAGGAAATGCAACCATTTAGAAAATTCTGAACAGGTAATAAATTCTCTCAAAGGTTTTACAGATAAATGTTATGAGGGAGAAAACAAAAAACGAGGCTGTTTCAGAAAGTCAAATAATTGGCTTTTGTCATTGACTACGTCGAATCTTCGATTTCTGACGAAGGAAGAATCTTACTAGTAACTAAATACACGAGATTCTTCACTACACTTCATTTCGTTCAGAATGACACTTCTAAGACAGCCTCGTTTATACAACAAGATTAATATTCTATTTTTTCACATCTTCCATAGATGCTCCAAAATTGATATGAAGTACGTTTCCGTTGGGTGTCACTAAAGCAGGTACAGACTTTACGCCTGCCTTTTCGGCCTCTTCAATTCTGTTTTTGTCATTTCCTAAGTGAATAATTTCAACATTTCCCGAATCTATAAGGCTGATAATATCATGTTCTGCACTGATACATACAGGACATCCTGCGTGATAAAAAATGGATTTTTTCATAAGATTGTATTAATTAACAAGGGTTTTAATAATATTTTTTAATTCTTCAGTTTCTTTTTCCTTGAGAGGTTTTAAAGGACTTCTCAAATTTCCGCCATCTTCCCCCAGAATTGTCAGCCCTGATTTTACTGCTCTTGGCAATCCTTTATTGACAATAAATTTTAAAAGATCGAACTGTTGGTAGAAAATAGCTTTTGCTTTTTCAAGATTTCCTTCTTCAACTGCATTATAAAGGCTGATGGTGAGTTCAGGAATAAGATTCGGGGCAGCGGTACACCAGCCTCTTGCTCCGGCAGAGAACGCAGCCAATGCCAAAGGATTAGAACCATTATAGAATGCCACTTCTTCGCCCAATTCTCTTCTCAAAAAGTGCATTCTCTGAACATCTCCTGTACTTTCTTTGATCATGGTTACATTAGGAATTTCCAGGAGTCTTTTCAACAAGGCCGGTGACATGTCTACTCCACTTGTTGCCGGATTATTATAGGCCATAATCGGAATAGAAATCTTCCGTGCTACCGCATCATAATGCGTTACAATTTCATCATCTGTAAGTTTCCAATAACTCATCGGGATAATCATAACCGCATCAGCACCTGCTTTTTCTGCAAACTGAGCGTGATGAATAGTTTTCTCCGTTGTAAGATTGGAAACCCCAACAAGCGTTGGAATTCTTCCTTTTACCTGCTGTAAAGTAGCTTCCGTTACTTCTTCTTTTTCTTCATCAGATAAGTAAGGCATTACCCCGGTACTTCCCAACGGAGCAATTCCATGGCTTCCGGAAATAACCAGTCTTTCTACCAGATGTTTGAAAAGAGGAATATTTACTTTTTCATTTTCATCAAAAGGTGTTATGGGATAGGCAATAATCCCTTTAAATGGAACATTTTTCATGTTTTACTGATTTAAATTTAAAATAATTTTAAACCATTAAGAAAACTTAAGTTGTTAAGAATATTAAGTAAGCTTCGCATGGAAAGGGAAAATCATATCCGTATCAATATCATTTAACAATGAAAAATATCTTAATGGTTTAAATCTCTGATATTAAAGGTCCCTGCCTTCTTCTTCTCTCAAAGCAACCCCCAGATTCTGCAGCTGAGGAGCATTTTCGCAGGCGATATACTTGGCGGGTTCAGTATCGCTGAGATTCTGATGCTTGTGCCACGCCCATGAAGGAATATATACGGCATCTCCTGCTTCCCAGTGCACTCTTTCATCTTCTACTTCTGTCCAGCCTTTCCCTTCGATCACAAATAATACGGTTTCGTAGGTATGGCGATGTCTGTTGGTTTGCTGTCCGGGAGTAAGTCCGCCAATCGTCATACTGACATTTTTACTTGGAAGATCTACAAAGAAAACGGGATGTTTCCTTTCTGTTGAAAACTGGTTGTGTTCTCCTGCATTTTCAACATTTTTATGAATCAAATGGCTTGGTTTTACATACTTGGGTCTTGCAAAAGTTTCGTGGAAATCTTTAGAACTGAATTGTTTCTTGTCCATGATTTTAAAATTATTATGGTTTTGTGCTTTATTGCATGACAAAATTATTTTATATTTGGACCATTCAAATGATTCAGTTTTTATATAAATAGATAGTCCAGATGTTACGCCCTTGGAAATTAGAATTGGAAATTGATAAAAAGCTTGACAAAGCTGTTTATCTACAGATTGCAGATACCATTATCAGTGATATCCGCTCAGGAAGATTAAAAGCCGGAGATGCACTTCCCGGAAGTCGGAATCTTGCACAAACCCTGAAAATCAACAGAAATACTGTAGTAGAAGCTTATCAGGTGCTGATCAATGAAGAATGGGTGATTTCGAGAGAAAGGAAAGGCATTTTTGTATCCGAAAGACTGCCTGTTTTGCATGAAAGAAATGCTGAAATAATCCATAACTCTCACCATCAACCCGGAAAAACAGGTGCTATTTTAATTAATTTTGATGATGGTCATCCCGACAGTAAGATTGCCCCTGTAACGGAACTGGCAAGGGCATACAGACAGATTTTCAGCATTAAGGCGAAGTGGCAGATGATGGGTTACGGAGATGAACATGGTGACAGGGAATTCCGCAAAATGATTTCTCAAATGCTTAATCACCAGCGCGGAATGCATATTCATGAAGATGAAATTTCTATTACAAGAGGCAGCCAGATGGGAATGTTTCTGACCGCTCAGACTCTTTTTACTTCCGGTGATGCTGTTATTGTAGAAGATCCGGGATATCAGCCTGCGTGGCAGGTTTTTGAGTATGCGGGAGCACAACTTTTGCCTGCACCTGTAGACCATGAAGGAATCAGTATCGAAGCCATTGAAAAGCTTTTAGCAAGACATCAGAATGTAAAAGCAATATACATTACCCCTCACAGACAATATCCTACTACTGTTACTCTGAGTTTATCCAGAAGATTAAGATTAATAGAATTGTCAAACCAATACAATATCACGATCATTGAAGATGATTATGATAATGAGTTTCATTTCGGGTACCGCCCTATCCTGCCAATTTCAAGCTTTCCGGAGCTTCAGAATTATGTTTATATCGGAACTTTGAGTAAGGTGGTTGCACCTGCTTTGAGAATTGGCTATCTCGCCACTGCCAATCAGGAATTATTGAAAAAAATAGGAGATCTGAGAAAGATTATTGATGTTCACGGAGATGTCATTATGGAACAGGCCGTTCTTCAGCTGATAAAAGAAGGAGCTGTAAAGAAACACATCAGAAAAGCAACCGTTCATTACAAACATAAAAGAGATTTTGTTTTTGAGCTGCTGAAAAAGCATATGAATGGGATTGCAGATTTTACGCTGCCTGAGGGCGGACTTGCTTTTTGGATTGTGCCTAAAGTAAAATTAGATTGGGATGCTGTAACTGCTCAGTTATTGGAAAAAAATATAAAAATCATTCCCCCGAAACAGTACAGTCAGCATCATGTAAATGGGTTCAGATTGAGCTATGGAGCACTTTCTGAAGAACAACTGGAACAAAGTATACCTGTTATTTCAGAAGTTTTTGCTCAGTTTTTTTAATATTTGAATAGTATAAAATGAAAAAATCTGTGGTCAAATAGTAACCACAGATTTTATTTTTTTGAAATCTATTCTACTTCAAAAACCGCCTGGATTTCAACAGAAGAATTCACCGGAATTGACGAGGCTCCAAAAGTTGCTCTCGCATGCTTTCCTTTGTCTCCGAAAACTTCAACAGCCAGGTCTGAAGCAACATTCATCAAGTCTGCATGTTTTGTATAATCATCTTTTGTATTGAAAATTCCTGTAAGCTGCACACATTGTTTTACTCTGCTCAAATCTCCTCCTACCGCTTCATTCAAAACAGAAATAACATTCAGCATGGTCACTTTTGTAGCGTCTTTTACCTGTTGTTCATTCACTTCAACACCTAATTTTCCAGGATTGAGAATTTTCCCGTCTTTCAAAGCAACCTGATTAATAAATACAAGATTTCCTGAACGTACAAACGGCTGATAGTTTCCTGCGGGTTTAGGAACCTGAGGAAGCAGAATATTTTTCTGTTTCAGTATTTCATTGAAGTTCTGATGATTTTCAACGATAGGTGTACTTTTTTTCGGGCGGGTATCTTTCAGCGCCAATGCAATTTTTGCAAAGTTTTTCCCCTGAAGCTCAGCAATATTTCTTTCTCCCTTGGTAGGTCTTTCAACATCTTTTAAAGAAGCCATACTTGTTACTCCTAAAACACTATTTCCCTGCGGAATAGCTTTGTTTAGCTCTTCTGTTCCACGAATTCCGTTGGGTATCAATACCATCCCGTGTACGGCAAGGCTGTTCCAGAATGCCTGAAGGGCAAGTTCCTTTCCTGCCCCGCTTCCTGCTGACATAAAAACAGTAGCCGGAACTCCTTCCAAAGCGTGACTGGTCCAAAGCTGAACGGTTTTGGATAAAAATTCACTCATTCCTGTACTGATATTCCCGAAATAAACCGGTGAGCCAAAAGCAATTCCATCATAGTTTGTGAGTTCATCTGCTGTTGCTACAGGCAGATTTTTCAGATTGGGATGTTGGGAAGGTTTGACTAATTTGATATAAGGAACCGCATAATTTTCGCTTTCAATGCCCTTGGCCACCTCTTTGGCCAGTTCGTAGGTTCCACCATTATCAGAATGGATAAGAACCAGTATTTTAGCTTTATTTTGTGCCATGATATTGGTGATATTAGATAATAAAATTAAAATAAAAAAAAGACATAATTTTTTCATTCAGAATAAGATATAAGTTAATATTTTTTGTTGACACCATTGATTTTTAATGTCTGTTATCTTTGATTATACAAAATTACTATTGTCGTTTTTATTAAATTTGCCAAAATATATATACAAAACGACAACATGAAATGTGGACTGATTGAAAAAACGGAAAGCCAGTTTGTAGATTCCATCGAAAAAGAAGCCTATGTATGGTGTGAGAAAAACTGGAAACATGACGAGTATGAACACCAGCATAACCGTGCCCAGCTTACGTTTGTGGAAGAAGGATATCAATATTTCCATATCGATAGGAAAATCTACCTTGTCCCACAACATCATGTCATTTGGATTCCGTCAGAAAAAGCCCATAAAATAACTTCCGAAGCACAAACGGTGAATCTAATGGTATTTCTATTTAAAACCGTTTTTGATGATGAATTTTACCAGAATGTACAGGTATTTGCCGTTCCTCCTGTTCTAAAGGAGATGCTTTTGTATGCTTCAAAATGGAACCAATCATTGGATGAAAATGAAGAACAGGATATTTTCTTTAAAGCGATATTAAAGAGCCTTCCTAATTTCTGCAAAGAAAGCAGCGGCCTGGAAATTCCTGTTCCTACAGATATCAGACTGATTCCTGTATGTAATGATATCAATACTCATTTTAAGTATAATCTGGATATAGATTCGTTAGCTGAAAAAGCCCAAATGTCTGTGAGAAGCCTTCAGAGAATTTTTAAAAATGAAACGGGAATTACCCTGCAAAAATACCTGCAGCTAACAAGAATTTTAAAAAGCATAGAACTGATAGACACCAGACAGTACACCTTGAGCGAAGTTGCTTATAAGGTAGGATATCAAAGTCTTTCGGCATTCACCTCATCCTACTACGCAATCATGCAAGTAAAACCCAAACTCAATAAAAATCAGGGGTAAAAGAACAAGAGAAGCTAAAGACAAAGTTCAAGGTTCAAGGTTTAGGAATCACGTTTTTGGTAAGAAAATACTTTCTGCAGGCTCTTTGTGGTTGGTCCGGTAAGAATTTTTCCGTTGACATTGAAACGAGATCCATGGCATGGACAGTCCCAGCTCAGCTCAGCACTGTTCCACCGGACTTCACAACCTGCATGCGGACAGGTACTTTTCAACAGATGTAAAGTGCCGTCATTTTCTTTATAAAGTGCATAGGATTCTGATTCGTAACGGATCACTTTTGCCTCTCCTTCTCCTACTTCTGAAAAAGAG
The DNA here is from genome assembly GCF_018362995.1 of Chryseobacterium indologenes. Taxonomy (NCBI): domain Bacteria; kingdom Pseudomonadati; phylum Bacteroidota; class Flavobacteriia; order Flavobacteriales; family Weeksellaceae; genus Chryseobacterium; species Chryseobacterium indologenes. Next base: position 967,139 of record NZ_CP074372.1, on the reverse strand, counting down.
TCAATTTTTTCGGTTACAATCTTATCTTTTATAAAATCAAAAGCTACTGCTGCTGCTTCTTTCACAAAATCTGAGAATCCGGCAACGGGTTTGATTCTTGAAGGATTGAATAAGTCACCGTATTTACTTTTCCCGGTAACAATCAGATCATGCAGAATCTGTGAGGAAAGGTCCCGAATATCATTCCGTTACCCCGGAAGCCTGTTGCAGCAAATATTCTTTGTTTAGCTCCCGGAAGCTTTCCTATATACGGCAGACCGTCCACAGGTTCATAGTATTGACTGGACCAGGTGTAATATACTGTTTCTACCTCAAAATATTTTCTTACATAGTTTTCAAGTCTTGAAAAACATACTCCTGTATCATCTGCATGCCCTGTTTTGTGATCTTCACCCCCGGCAATCAATAAATTCTCCCCATTGAGGCTCTGAATTCTGTAATAATGATAAGGTTCACAGAGATCATAACCAAGTTCCCAGGGATATTTATCATTTTTCATTGTAAATGCCATGGCATAGCTTCTGTAAGGAGCATTGGTAAAGTGAAGAAGGTTGACACCGGGAGGAATATGGGTGGCATATACTACATTTTTTGCTTTTATCTCCCCTTTTGAAGTTTTTAAAATTACATAATCTTCCCTCTCATCATGATCTTCACAGAGACAGTTTTCCTGAATAGATCCACCGAGATTTATAAAAGCATCACAAAGTCCTTTGATGTATTTTATGGGATGAAAATGCCCCTGCCCCGGAATAAGCACTGCTTCTTTGAATGGGATCGGAAAAGGGATTTCGTTCACATAGCTCATCTCATGGCCTACATTGGCCGCTCCTTCCACGATGTCTTTCAAACGGTCCTCCTGTTTTTCGTCCAACGCAAAAAGATAGGCTGACTTCCGTGTAAAATCACAGCTGATCTTGTATTGATGGATATTATCTTCAATAATTTTAATAGCATCAGCTCCGGATTCTGCATAGAGTTTGGCATTATCCAAACCAAAATCACTGATAACCTGATTAAAAGTGGTATCAAAGAAATCATTTAAATGGGCTGTTGTGCCTCCTGTAGTACCAAATCCTATATTGGCTGCTTCAAGAATAATACATCGCAGTCCGGATTCCTGAAGCTTCAGCGCTGTTGAAACTCCGGTAATTCCACCACCTACTATGGCAACATCAAATAGTTGGTTGAGATCAGTTTCTGTAGAAAATTTTCTGACCTCTTCCTGCCATATACTTTTTCTTGCTCCGTCTCTGTACATAACCAGAATATTTTGTTGTTAAACTTATCTGATACTCAGGGTATCGCTTTCGGGAAGACCTGTTTTACCAGCATTGGCCGGGTTATTCTTGGGGTCTCTTTTTTTTATTTTCATCTTCGTCAATATTGCATCTGCAGGAAGCAAAAGCAAATAGGCTTAGAACTCCCAAAATAAGTGCTGTAGTTTTCATATTCTAAATTTTGCCGGGTTTATTATTTTAGCCGTTTACAATCAGTCCTCCGTTAGGATGAAGCACCTGCCCCGTAATTTGTGAGGCTTCAGTACCTGCCAGAAACAGAAAGCTGAAGGCTATTTCTTCCGGAGTAGCATTTCTCTCCAGAGGTGGTTTGTTGGGATTTTCTTCTTCTTCATCAAATGTTTCTTCAGTGAGCGGAGTCGCAACAGGTCCGGGAGCAACGGCATTGATCCGGATTCCTTTTGGTTTTGCCTGCAATGCCAATGAACGGGTAAAAGAAACAATAGCGCCTTTTGTAGCGGAATAATCAATCAGTTCAGGATGTCCCTGATAGGCAGAAACTGAGGTGGTATTGATGACAGAGTCTCCTTCTTTTAAATAAGGAAACACAACTTTCGTTAATAAAATCATCCCTACGATATTAGAATCAAAGGTCTGCCTGATATTTTTTTCTTCAAGTTTTTCAATACTTTCTGCGGGAAACTGAACACCTGCATTATTGATGAGAATATCAATTTTTCCGAATGCTGAAATAACATCTTTCACAGTTTTTTCACAAAATTCATAATCATTGATATCCCCTTGAAAGATGATGCATTTTCTATTCAGGTTTTCGATTTCTTCTTTTGTTTTTTCAGCATCATTATCACTTGAATGATATATAATTGCTATATCTGCTCCCTCCAAGGCAAAAAGAAGGGCTACAGCTTTGCCGATTCCGCTGTCTGCTCCTGTAATCAAAACAGATTTGTTTTCTAGTTTTCCCATTTCATAAGCCTTTTATTCTTTCTCTGTAGGTTTCTGTATTTCTTCTATTTATTTTAGGATTAAAAGCCTGTTAAGTTCACTTTTAAAACACCCTAAAATGAATTCCGTATAATAGAGCTGGGCATTCAGGGCTTGTGTTTTGGGATGCAGTTCAAGTTTTTTAGTCAGAATGATCTCTCCTTTATATGAAAATGAAAAATATGCAAAAATTTTATAGCCGGAATTCCGGATGGGTGTGCAGTAGCCAGTTGTAGCAATAGACCAGTCGGATTCGTAAAGTCTGGCAACGTTTAATGCCATGGTTTCTGCAATATTTTCTGAAACACAGTCACATTCTTCCGCTTCCTCTCGGTTGACTATTAATAATCTTACTTTTTCCGGTAAAGAATAGGTTGTCATGCCTCCTTTGTAAAACATTGAAGCATTGGGCATCTGTGAAAAAGCCAGCTGAAGGCATCCTGAAGTGACACTTTCAGCAATTGAAATGGTCTCATCTGTAGTCATCAGGGACTGACTTATATATTCTAAGAGATTTTGTTGAAAATTCATAATATTAATATTTTGAATGAGGTTTAAAATGAATTGGGAAAAACGAAAAAAAGAGGTTTAAAAAGCTGCTGAATGAATACAGCAGCTTAACATTAATATTTAAATTGGTGTGAAAGGTGCTATGATGATGTGTTTCTCTCTATTTCAAGATCCCAGACTCTGTGTTTGGCAATAACATTAATAAATTTATCTGCAGGATTTTCATCTTCCCATGTAATGATTCCGGGATCATCATGCTGTTTGGCTGATACATTGGAATTATGGTAAAGAGCCTGTGTATCTGTTCTGCTTTTTTTGTGCTCGTTGGTTTTCATATTCATAATCTTTTTGTGGTTGGTGTATTTTCAAAGCAGTTAATATTACGCGGAATTAATCTGCCTTTTTCTCCAGAACTTCCAAAAGCCTGTTGATATATTCTTCTTCCTTCAGCACTTTATAGTAAGCCGTTTTAGCATACAAAGTAAAATCCGGGGATTCAAATCTTATTTCAGCATCCATATCAGTAGTTTCTGTGCTGTTTTTAGTATGAAACTCACGGATATGAAGGATATATTCTTCTATGTAAGCATCTATTACTCTTTTCAAAACCTCACATTGAGCATTATTTTTAATCTTTTCCAATGATTTGATCAGAAAAGCAGTCACTCCGTAAGAATTGATAATAAGAGGAAATAAAGATTCATTCTCTATCGCGTTATTTTTATCGTTCAGTCCGGAATGTTGTAAAGTGTCGTTTTCAAATATCATGTTCAAAAAGGGTATTAGTTATGGGAAGCTTTTAAATATTGCTCAAAATAGTGGAGGTCGTTTTTATCCTTGATGGACAGATAAAACATGATCTGTTCCGGCTCTTTTAATCCGATACTGTTGAAACAGTCAAAGTGAGCGATTAATGCCTGTATATTTTCAATATCAATATCTTTAAGGATAATGAATAAGAGAAAGATATTTTCCTTGATTTCTTTGGCATAGATCGCTGCCCCGTCCTCAAAACATTCCCCTGCATGAGGTATTTTTATAAAATCTCTGTTTCTCAGCGTTTTTATTATTTTCTGACCGTCCATATATATTTTGATTTCATGGTTAAAATAAGCCATGTAGAACAAGCTGCATGGCTTATTACGTTGTTTTAATCTTCCTGCTCTGCATCAAAATTGATGGATGTTTCTGCAATATCTGTAAGATGCGAATCGGTTTCTTCTTCTTCCTGAAGCGTTCTTTCAAGAAGGTCTGCCGCTTTATCATGTCCCATCGTAATTGCAAGCTGTGCAAGTCCGCCAAAGGTTGCTATTTCGTAATGTTCCACTTTTTGTGCAGCAATAATCAATGCAGCATCTCTTGTTGCAGAGCCATCTTCAGTAGATTTGATGACTTCCTCACCTTCTTCAATGATTCCTTTTATAGCCTTACATTCTTTTTTTTCGGGCTTTTCGTCAATAAGTTTGAAAACCTTTTCCAGACGTTTTACATGCTTTTGGGTTTGAAGATGATGATCTTCAAAGGCATCTTTCAATTCTTCGGTGGTTGCAGCTTCCTGCATTTTTTCCAACGCATCAAGAATAGCATTTTCAGCATAATAAATATCTTTCAGGGCACTTACAAAGAATTTGTGAAGGGGTGCATTTTTCATTTCATCCTTGTTGATAGTCGTCTTATCTGCAGCTCCTTTTGGGGTGGCAGAAACTGAACTGTTGGTTTCTAATATTTTATTTGGCATGGTATGATTGATTTTGTAATTAAAGGGATTACCTCTTTATATAGGTCTAAAGAGGCAATCCAGGAAAAAGAATTATGAATTACGTCTGCCACCGAATCCGGAATAATCCGAAATTTTTCCGTGCTCAGTGGATGCTTGTTTTCTTCTGTTTGTTTGCTCCTCACAATTTTCTTGTGAGTGAAAATATCTTAGGTCGCAGTTTGCTGAATTTATAGTGTTCATAACTGTTTTTTATTGCTATTTAGTGATGTGTATTGCAGCCCGTGACTAATTTTAGACGGCAATTGGGGGTGTCGGTAATTTAAAATGATAATAAAAGCAAAATGCTTTTTTACGTTCCTTTTTACTAAGGTGTCAGGAATTGGATTGAAAACTTATATATCAAATGTACGTCAGAATAATTCACTTTTTTATGACCTGAGTCATGTTAATGCAGATTAATACAAAATTTTTCGGTCTTATAAAGTAATATGGCCTTCTTTCTCCATTTTCTAAGGTTCTGATGACAGTTTTTACACTCAGACCTGTAAAATTTCTGATCTGCTTGTCTTCTAAATGCTATATGTAAGCAGTGATGACAGTCTCAATCATGGTAGCTTTTAAGATAATCCAGTAATCCTCTCAGCCTTTGCATGGGGTTTTTGTGATACCTGTCTTCTGCACGAAAGGAGTACAGAAGACTTTGATCAATATTCATACAGCTTATTGTTTTCCTAAACTTATAAGATTTTAATTGAAAAATCACAAAATCGTACACTTGAAATGATTCTAATATAAGATTTTGCGATTTTCAATTCTTAGGATCTTATCCCTTTCCATATGTTTGATGGTCCTTATAGCGGTTTCCACACAAAGACCGGTAAGACTTGCCATCTGCTGCCTCGTTAAAGGGATCAAAAAAGAATAAGGAGTTATATCCTTTTGAAAACTCTTAAGATAATCCATCAATCCCCGAAGCCGTATAGACGGATTTTGAGATGAGAGATTCTGCATCATGATAAATTTATAGTAAAGACGCTGAGAAAGAAAACTGCTAACTTCCATGCATAATTCCGGATTCTGGTTCAGCAGATCAAGAAAGATGGATTTATGAAGTCTTAAAACAGTACATTCTGTAATGACTTCGGCATTCATAGGATAAGGCTTATCTACGAAAAGTATAGATTCACCACAGCTTTCGCCGTCGGATAAAATATTTTGGATAAATTCTTTCCCTTCCTCATTATAATTATTAAGTTTCACTTCTCCTTTAATAATCTGGTAATAATAGTTGGGGATATCTCCTTCAAAGAATATTGTTTCTGAAGGGCTATAGTGTCTCGTTTCTGCTCCCGCTGAAATCAAAATATTTTCGTCGATTACCATAATAGCTGTTTTTGAAATTGTTTTCTTCTTATTCTTAGTAAAAATATTATGGAACTTCTAAGTCGTATGCAAAAACCGAACCTTAATAATCAATAAAAAGGTTAAATAATGTTAATTTTTTTATTAATTTTCACTTCTTTTATTCTTATTCTGGTTACATTTAACAACAAATCCATTTTATATTTATTATTTCATAATCAAAAATTTGTTGCAACACTTTGATTATGAAAGCGAAAAGCCTCATTTCTATTTGAAATGAGACTTCCTATAGGCCTTTATATGGATTTTTAATTTAAATTATTTTGCAAATTTTTTAGTTCCAGCAACACATAAGATTACTCCTACCGTTACCCCCAGCATTCCCATGCTCACCTGCTCATGAAGAAGCCAGGCAGCCAATGCCAATCCAAAGAAAGGCTGAAGGAGCTGCAGTTGCCCAACCGTAGCAATACCACCCTGCGCCAATCCCTTATACCAGAATATAAAACCAATGAACATACTGAAAAGGGAAATGTAAGCCATTCCAAACCATCCCTGAAAACTCACATTTTGAATATCATCAGGAAAATAAATAAAAAATAAAGGAATCATAATAGGAAGTGCCAGTACCAATGCCCAGGAAATCACCTGCCAGCCCCCTAGTGTTTTGGATAGTTTGGCACCTTCAGCATAGCCCATACCGCATAAAATAACGGCAAGCAGCATCAGAATATCGCCAATGGGAGATGCTGATATCCCTTGAGAAATAGCATAGCCGATCACTAAAAGACTTCCAACAATAGAGAAAAGCCAAAATACAGGATGAGGCCTTTCACCACCACGCATGACTCCAAATACAGCAGTTGCCAACGGAAGCATTCCCAGAAATACAATAGAATGGGCCGAAGTAAGGTATTGAAGAGCCAATGCCGACAAAAGAGGAAAGCCTACCACACAACCAAGGGAAACCAAGAGCAAAGGAGTTAACTGCTCTTTAACGGGACGCTTTTCTTTACCCAGCCACAATACAATAAGAGCTAATATTCCCGCCACAGCTGCACGAACAATCGTTACAAAGGTAGGACTCATCTCCATTACCGCTAATTTGGTAGCAGGTAAACCACCGCTAAATAATACAACTCCTATAAAGCCGTTGATCCATCCGCTTATATTTTCATCTTTTGATATCTGTTTTGTTATCATTGTACTGAAGCTTTTAATTGATGGTTCAAAATTAGAAATGATAATTCGATAAACACAGTATCAGTTTTGTATATTTGCACGAGCACAGTTTAGAATATGAACAAAGAATTTTTATATACAGAAATTGCAGACGGTATTGCAGGCCAGATCAGAAACGGTATTTTAAAGGCCGGAGACAAGCTTCCTTCGGTAAGAATGCTATGCCAGGAACATCGGGTAAGTATGAATACAGCCAAGCGTGTCTTCCTGGAACTGGAATCCCAGTCTTTGGTAGAATCCAAGCCACAATCCGGTTATTTTGTAAGTCAGTTATTATCCGCAAAACTTCCTTTGCCGGAAGTGAGCCGTCCGTCATTGATCGCCAATAATGATGAACCGGATGAACTGATTAGCAAGGTATATGAAAATATGGGCAAGAAGGATATTACTTTTTTCTCTATCGGCATTCCGTCCGGAGATCTTCTTCCCCAGGCAAAACTCAAAAAAGAAATCGTAAATGCCATCAGAGAATTAAAAGATGGCGGCACAGAATATGAGGAGCTTCAGGGAAATCTGAAGCTAAGAAGAATGATTGCCATACGTTCTCTGCAATGGGGAGGAAATCTGAGCGAAAACGACCTGATTACAACGAATGGCGGAATGAATGCTCTATCATTCTGCTTAATGGCCTTAGGAAAACCAGGTGATACAATTGCTATTGAAAGCCCTTGCTATCCGGGAATTTTACAGCTGGCCAACGGATTGGGTTTAAAAGTACTGGAACTTCCTACGCATCCAACTATGGGAATAGAAATTGAAGCTTTAAAAAAAGTAATACCCAAAATAGACATCTGCCTGCTCATTCCCAACTTCAACTCACCCTTGGGAAGCTGTATGCCTGATGAAAATAAAAAGGAAATTGTAAAAATACTTTCTGAAAACAACATTCCGCTGATTGAAGATGACGTCTACGGAGATCTTTATTTCGGCTCTACCCGTCCGAAATGCTGTAAATCTTTTGATAAAGACGGGAATGTGCTGTATTGTAGTTCTATTTCAAAAACGTTGGCTCCGGGATACCGTGTAGGTTGGATTGCCCCGGGAAGGTATAAAGATAAAATCATGAAGCTTAAACTGCTGCATTCCACATCCTCTATTTCAATTGTGAATGAAGCTGTGGCCAATTTTCTGAAATCCGGCAAGTATGAAAAACATCTTCAGCAGCTTCGCAGAACATTGCAGAGCAATTATCAGAACTATGTTCAGACCATTGCAGAATCTTTCCCGGAAGGCACTAAGACCAGCCGTCCACAGGGAGGATTGTCTTTATGGGTAGAATTTGACAGGAAGATACGGACCACAGAGCTATACGATCTGGCCATCAAGCAAAACATAAGTATTGCTCCCGGAAGAATGTTCACTTTTCAGGACCAGTTTGAAAACTGTATGAGACTCTGTATAGGACTTCCCTGGTCAGAAGATACACAGGCAAAGCTCAGACAGGTTGGACAGCTTACCAAAAAGATTTATTTGAAGTAAGGAAGATAGAGGCTGGAAGATGGAAGTTACTATAGTTTAAGAATAGCTTAAGGATGTTTAAATAATAACGATCAGATTCTTTTTGTGTTTACCAGAACTTCAAGCTTCCCTCTCCCATCTCCCAGCCTTTTTTATTTATTATCCGGGACGAAATTTTTTCTTGCCAGTTCTTTTCTCACACGGCTAAGACTCTCAGGAGTGATTCCAAGGTAAGAAGCAATCATCCATTGCGGAACTCTAAGCAGTAAATCCGGATACATTTTAATGAATTTCATATATCTTTCTTCTGCAGTCTCACCAAGCAAAGAGTTGATTCTGTTTTGAAGGCTTCTGATGTGTTTCTGAAGCAGGAAATCACTTCTTTCAATACTGTTCGGAAACTGTTCCACCAATTTATTAAAGAAATCCGGATGCAGAAACAGAATTTCTGAATCTTCAACCGCTTCTATATAATAAATGGATTTTTCATTGAAATAAAGACTGCTCCGGTCGGAAATCAGCCAGCTTTCAGGGGCAAACTGTATAATATGTTCTTTCCCGTTTTTATCAATGGAATACATCTTCAACAGCCCTTTTTCTACAAAGAATATATGGCGGCATATTTCGCCGTACTGAAGAAGAAACTGATTTTTAGGAATTTTCTTTACTTCATAGTGCAGGCTGCAGGTGTTCACATTTTGGAGGGGAACATTTAAAACTTTGGCTAAATAATCATTTATATTCTTCATGATACAATCTGGCTTAAAGAGATATCCTGGTGTGAAGCATTGTTTATAGGCTTTCCGTTCTCTATTACAATCAGCTGTGGACTTTCATGTCTTATTTCAAAATCTGCGGCTATTTTATTGGAAACAGGTCTGTGGGCCAACAGATCAAGGTAGTATACATTGACCAGCTGATCTGAATTTTCAACTTCTTTTTCAAAGTTTTTCAGTACAGTTCTGCTGATAAAACAGCTTGTAGAATGTTTAAATATAGCAATCCTATTCTGAAAAGAGTCTTCTATAGCTTTTGTAAGGTCTTCTTCAGACTCTATTTTTTTCCAGAATGTTTTTTGGTCAGGGGTTTCGTTTTTTCCACCGAATATTTTATCAAAAAAACTCATACATTAAATTGTTTTAGATGGTGATCAAGATGTTTGTATTCTAAAAATGTCCAGTCTTTTTCAGTCATTTTACCGAATAAGCTGTGATGATCCGGCAGGCTGTTTTTTTCACAAGCTTCCCGGAATTCCTCCAGCGTTTTCAGAAGATTGGCTTTTGATTCATCAAAATCACACTCAAAATTAACGATTAGTTTTTGAAAAGTAGGCATGTTTCTGGGAATTCCATTATTGAAGACATACATTTCTGCTTTCGTGAGTATCCCTATGCTCTTATACACTACATTGATACGGGGAAGTTGCACTTTTTTCAAGGCTACCTGAAGAACCAGATCACAATGCTTTAGCATTTGACATACGTTCATTTTTCCCCATTTTCGAGGAGAATTTTCAGATAACATGGAAATCCGGTTTACAATTTCCTTATAATATATGGGGTTATTAAGATTCTTCCTTACCAACCTTTTTCTTTCTTCAGATTTTCAATATGGGCAAAATGATGATTACAGTGCCAGACATATAAAGCAAGGCTGTCTCTCAGATTATAATCTCTGTTATGCTCCGGATGATGAAAAGTTCTTTCAAACTGTTTATTCGTAAGGCTTTTAAGGAGTACAACCCATCTTTGGTGTGTTCCTTTCAGCATTCTCATAGCCGGTTTTACAGGCATATGGAAACTGTCCTGAAGCTCTGCCCACTTGGCTTCATCATAAGGTTTTATGGTAGGATTATCTTCAGTAAGAGCCAGCTTAAAACGTATAAAACTATTCATATGACTGTCAGAAAGATGGTTGACAAGCTGCCTCACAGTCCAGCCTCCTTCCCTGTAAGGAGTGTCCAATTGATCGTCCGTAAAATGTTCAATGAGATTTTTTAGCCTGCCGGGAAAGTCTTTGATCACTTTGATGTAAGTATCCAATGTGGTATCGCAGATGTTTTCCGGAACTTCAAACGGACCTATTGGAAACTTTTTATTTTCTAAATCACTCATTGCTCAAGGTTTTTAATTTGTAATGATTGCCGATTTGTCCGATTATTATAGGTAAGGACAATGTATCAATATCAGCTTGTGTAAATTTATCAAAAATTCAAGAAACTAAGGTGAATAAAGCATTAATTGTAGAGATAACAATTTTTGTGGTACCAATTGTTCACAAAAAAGGCTTCACGGATCAACTGAAGCCTTTTTATACATTATATTGAAGGATTAATAACCATGCAGATCTATACCTTCTGTTCTTTGCAGGGTTACTTTTTTCCCCATTTTCTTCTGGATTACTCTGAAATGCTGCAATTCATCATCTGTCAGAATACTGATTGCTGTTCCTTTTTCATTGGCACGCCCCGTTCTTCCGATACGGTGAATGTAATCTAAAGGAGAACGTGGTAATTCGTAATTGATGACACATGGTAATGACTCAATGTGAATTCCACGGCCAATAAGGTCTGTGGCTACCAAAATCTGAGCTCCGTTTACTTTGAACTCTTCCAGGTTATTTCTGCGAGCGCCCTGCGATTTCTGACTGTGGATAGCCACCGCTTTAATTTTATTCTTTTTAAGCTTTTCCACCAGATTGTCTGCAGACCTTGTAGATGAAACAAAGATCAAAGCCTTTTCCACTTTTTTCTCTTTAATTAAATAACGCAGAAATGGACCTTTGTTTTCCGGAGAAACATGATATGCCAGCTGTTCGATATTATCAATTTCAACTTCTTCTTTTTTAATTTCGATAATAGTGGGATTGATAGACAGGCGTTCTTTCATTTCAGAAACCTTATCATTCAAAGTCGCTGAAAACAAAGTCGTTTGTTTTACCACAGGCATCATTGCGAAAAGTTTATTCATTTCTTCACCAAAGCCCAGCTGAAACATTTTATCCGCTTCATCAATCACCAAATGCTGGATTCCTGAAATACTCAAAGCATTATGATCAATTAAGTCTAATAAACGTCCGGGAGTGGCAATAAGGACTTCTACTCCAAACATCCCCTTCATCTGCGGATTGATAGACACACCTCCATAAACAGCCATTGTACGAATTTCCCGCTTCAGATTTTCTGTAAAAGCTCTGAAAACTTCATCGATCTGAATAGCCAATTCACGGGTAGGAACCAATATTAAAACCTGAACATTACGGTCTTTTTTAACTTCCGAATTCTGTAATTTTTCTAAAATCGGCATGACAAAACAAGCCGTTTTTCCGGAACCTGTCTGTGCAATTCCCATCAGGTCTTTTCCCTGCAGAATAACAGGAACCGCCTGCTCCTGTATTGGAAATGGTTTCAAATAGCCCAGTTTGTTTACAGAACGAATAATATTGTGTGATAATCCTAACGATTCAAATGACATAAAAATACTTATTTACTGCAAAGATAAGCTATTGAGATTTAGTTTCAGATAAAAGGTCAGAAGCCTGAAGATGGAAGATGGAAGTAACGATAGGTATAAAGGAACAATGATACTCTCTCTTTCATCATTTTAAAAGAATTGTTATGTAAAGGCCGTTATTTTTTTTGCCGATTTGTCCGATAATTAGGGTTTGGACAAATTTTTGAAGATTAGTTTTGTAAATTTATCAAAAATTCGAGAAATCAAAATATGAAAAAAGCGTTAATAATAGTCGATGTACAGAATGATTTTTGTGAAGGCGGAGCACTAGCAGTCCCTGGATCCAACGAAATTATCCCGTATATCAATCTTCTGATGGAGGAAAATGCATATGATCAGGTGGTTCTTACACAGGACTGGCATCCTGCAGGCCACAAAAGTTTTGCAAGCAGTAATGGCAGACAGGTAGGAGAAAGTATTATTTTAAATGGTGTTCCACAGTTTATGTGGCCGGATCACTGTGTTCAGGGAACTTTCGGGGCAGAATTCCATAAAGATCTGAACAGAGACAAAGTAACCCACATTGTACAAAAAGGTAAAAATATTGAGATAGACAGCTACAGCGGTTTCCAGGATAATAATCATTTTATGAAAACCGGACTGGATGATTTCTTAAAATATCATGATATCCAATTGGTAGAAATCGTTGGATTGGCATTAGACTATTGTGTGAAATTCACTGCTCAGGATGCTGTAGCCAACGGATATGTAACATGCCTTCATTTCAACGGAACACGTGCTGTAAACGTAAAACCAGACAACGCCAGAGATGCCATCTACGAGATGATTGAAAAAGGAGTGACAGTTTTGGGATAATGTGGCAAATGATGAATTATAAATTATGAGTTATGAATTTTAGAGCTCATAACTTAATAAAAAAAGCGCAGAAAAGAATTCTGCGCTTTTTTTATTTTACACTTAAATGTACTTTTTAAAGAATGAAATAAGTTATAACCCTGAATCTGTAATTCATCATTTATAACTTATAATTTATCATTATTAAAGCATTTTAAGGTTGTTTACTTCCAGTTCTGTAAGGATTCTCCAGTGTCCTCTTTTGATATTCTTCTTCGTTAATCCTGCAAACATTACTCTGTCCAAAGCTTCCACTTCGTATCCTAATCTTTGGAATATTCTTCTGATAACACGGTTCCATCCGATATGAATCTCAATTCCGATCTCATTTTTAGGCTTTCCTTCAATGTACGAAATCTGGTCAACAACGGCTACTCCTTCATCTAAACGGATTCCTTCTGCGATAAGACGTAGATCTTCACCCGAAAGCTTTTTATCCAACGTTACATGATAAATCTTTTTAGCATCAAAAGATGGATGCGTCAATTTCTTGGTCATGTGTCCGTCATTGGTCAATAAAATAACCCCCGTTGTAGAACGGTCTAATCTTCCAACCGGGAAAACTCTGTAAGGAGAAGCATTAGCTACAAGATCCATTACTGTTTTTCTCGCTTTGTCATCTTTCGTTGTAGAAATATAACCTTTTGGCTTATTCAAAAGTACATACACCGGTTTTTCAGGAGTAATATTCTGTCCGTCAAAAACGACTCTGTCTGTTTTCTGTACCTGATAGCCCATTTCGTTAACTACTTTTCCGTTTACCTCTACCAATCCCTGGGTAATAAGATCATCCGCTTCTCTTCTGCTGCAAATCCCTGAATTGGCAATATACTTATTGAGACGGATAGTGTCTTTATGAACATCTTTGTCAATTTTGTTTAACCTTCTTTTTTGTACAAAAGATTTTGCTCTGTCATCTCTTTCATCTCCATTAGAGGGTCTTCTGCCATATTTCAGACTACCTCTTTCATACTTATCTCTTGTATCAAAGCTTTTTCCTCCTCTTTTTGGTTTTCCGAAAGATTTTCTCTCAAAACTCTCACTTTTATTCGTGATATATGGTTTTCTTTCAGATTTTGAACCCATATCTTCGTTGGAACCTTCAGAACTGTCTGCATTTCTCTTGAAAGGTTTTTTATCGAATTTTGAGTTAGTCCCTCTATGTTCCGGAGCTGTTCTGCCTCCGTCTTTAGAAAAAGGTTTTTTAAAAGGTTTTGATCCTGAAGAATTTCCAGATCTGGAAGCACGAGAATCATCAGAACTTTTCTTGGTTGAAATTCTTGGTCTCTTTGATCTGTCTGAATTATTATTATCTCTGCTCATTCTAAAAATTTCTGCAAAGATAGTAATTTAGTTACGAGTTAAAAATTAAGAATCATAACTTTGCACTATAGTTTACATTTTAACTTTACAAATATTAGAAGATGATAACAATATTAAACGATAATTTTTCTCAGCTTAATGAGTTTCTTCATGAAAAAACTTTCAGTAAAATTTTCATTCTTGTTGATGAAAATACTCATGAATACTGTCTTCCTATTCTTTTAGGAAATATGGAAACAGACCTTGGCTTTGAAATTTTAGAGATTGAAGCCGGAGAAGAAATGAAAAATATCCAGACTGCCAATCAGCTTTGGGAAATTCTTACGGAAATGCAGGCGGACAGAAAAGCATTGGTTATCAATCTTGGTGGCGGCGTGATTACTGACATGGGCGGATTTGTGGCATCTACTTACAAAAGAGGAATACAGTTCATCAATATCCCTACTACCCTTTTATCCATGTGTGATGCTTCCATAGGAGGAAAAACGGGTATTGATCTGATGCATTATAAAAATATGGTGGGAACTTTTGCTTTCCCGGAACAGATCTTTATTTTCCCTAAATTCCTTGAAACATTGCCATTTAAAGAATTGAGAAGTGGGTTCGCTGAAATGCTGAAACACGGATTAATAGCTGATAAAAATCATTGGGATCAGCTGATTCAGGTTCGTAAACTGGAGGTTGAGACAGTAATTCCACATATTCAGACTTCTATGAATATCAAGCAGGACGTTGTAGATAAAGATTTCCACGAACAGAATATCAGAAAAACATTGAACTTCGGGCATACAATAGGGCACGCTGTAGAAAGTTTATGCTTACAACAAGGAAATCCTATCCTTCACGGGGAGGCGGTTGCCATGGGAATGATTGCAGAAGCTCATCTGGCATATCTCGAAAATCTTATTTCTGAAACAGATGCAGATACGGTCATCGAAAATGTTCAGAGATACTATCCTTACCTTGATATCAGTGATTTTAAGGATGAAGATATCACTGCATTATTACTGAATGATAAAAAGAATACAGACAGTAAAATCAACTTTTCATTACTTTCTGGAATAGGTTCTTGTACCTATGACCATCAGTGCAGCCAGGAAAATATCCTTGAATCGCTGTCTTTTTATAGAAAATTGAATAATGCTTAACGTTTTTTTGGAAAGATAAACCTGGTTTGAAAGGTTATTTTTAACAAAATTGTCAATTTAGACCTCTTCTAAACAAATGTTTATTTAAATACGTAATAAACTGCAAATCAATTATATATTTTCAATGCCACTTGCTGTCTAAGTGGTATTTTTATTGATTTTAATCATAAAAAATATTTTTGGCAAGCAATTTGAAAGATACTCTGCGTTCAACTGAAAATGCTGAACAGTAGTAAAATTTAAAATTAAGAAAGAGTAAAATTAAAAAAATTAAAGTTATGAAAAAGTTAATTTTAGGATTAGCGTTAACTGCAGGAACATTCGCATTCGCTCAACAGACAGGTAACACATCTTCTAATCCAGTAGCATTTGGGGTAAAAGGGGGAATGAACGTATCTTCACTTTCAAAAGACAGTGGTCTTGATGATCAGAAATCTAAAATAGGATTCAATGCAGGTGTATTTGCCAACATTCCGTTAGCATCTTCATTCAGTGTTCAGCCTGAGGTATTATATTCACAATATGGTAATAAATCAGACTTTACTACACTTGGAACAAAATATTCAGCTTCTACCAAGTTAGATTATATTACTGTACCGGTAATGTTCCAATATAACTTAATCCCTGATTTATATGTTGAGGCAGGACCAGAATTCGGTTTCATGGTAAGTGCTAAAAACAAATTAAAAAATGAGTCTAACGGAAACTCTACTACATCAGACAACTACAAAGACAACTTCAATACATTCAACTTTGGTATTGGTCTTGGTGCAGGATATTATTTCACTCCGAACCTTGGACTTACAGCAAGATATGTTGCAGGTTTAACAGATATCGCAAAAAACAGACCTAGCGGTTCTGATGCAGTAAGAAACAACGTATTCCAGGTAGGATTAGCTTATAAATTCAAATAAGCTTACACATTCACTAACAAATTTTATATTCAATAGAAAAGATCAGATTAATTTTTAATCTGGTCTTTTTTTATGGTAACGCATTGATCCTTTGATAAACCATCATGTATATATCCCAAAAAGTTGATTTTTCAATCTGTTAAAGATATATAAAGTCTTTATTGAAGGGCGTTCACGGCATATTGTTTGTTGATTTCCGAGCGTTAAACAACTTAAATTAAAACTAATCTATGAAAAAGATTTTTCTAGGCCTGGCCCTTATCGCAGGTACTTTTGTTTTTGCTCAGAACTCTTCAACTGATGCTACTCCTCCATCCACATCTTCTTCTAAAATCAAATTCGGTTTGAAAGCAGGACTTAATGTTTCCAATCTTTCCAATATGGATATGAATTCAAAAGCTGGATTTTATGGTGGTGTTTTTATGAATATTCCTGTCGCTAAGGATTTCTCGGTTCAGCCTGAAGTATTATACAGTAATGCCGGAGCTAAACAGAAAGGAGACAGTAATGCAAAACTTGAAGTAGAATATATTTCCATTCCCGTAATGTTTCAATATAAAGTATTGCCTAATCTTTATGTAGAAGCCGGACCACAATTTAGCTTCTTAATGGATGCCAGATTAAAAGATGATGTAGGGAGTTTACGCCTTAAAGATGCAACCAGAGGTTTTGATTTCGGAATCGGATTGGGAGCAGGTTATGATATCACCAAAAACATTGGTGTGAACGTAAGATATACTGCAGGATTCTCTGATATTGTAAATAAAAGTCACAGATATCTGTATGGATATGACAGAACTGGATCTGTGAAGAATGGTGTATTCCAGATTGGTGTAAATTACAAATTCTAAAGCTTATTTAGCTTTTCTTGTTAAGTTTTTATAATTAAAGTGGAGCCGGATTAATTTTAATCCGGCTTTTTCATGTAAAAATTAAAGATATACTTCCCTCAATTTATAGTATAAACACTGGATTTACAATATGTTTTAACTTTGGCACGCAGTTTGATTCTTAATGAAATGTTAAATAAAACTTAATAACTATTAAAATATAAAACTTATGAAAAAAATTCTTTTAGGTCTTGCCCTGGTAGCAGGTACTTTCACTTTCGCTCAAAAGACTTCAACAGCTTCATCTTCTCCAGTTAGATTTGGTGTAAAAGCAGGTCTTAATATCTCTACTATTTCGAACAGTGATTTGAATTCAAAAGCTGGATTCTACGGTGGTGTTTTTGCAAACATTCCAGTAGCACAGGATTTCTCTGTACAACCGGAAGTATTATATAGTGGGATGGGTGGTAAAGCTAAGTCTAACAGCAATGTAAAACTAAATACGGATTATATCGCAGTACCGGTAATGTTGCAGTACAATCTGATTCCTAATCTATATGTAGAAGCAGGTCCTCAATTCGGGTTCCTTATCAGCGCTAAAGGAAAAGCTAATGGTTCATCTGTAGATGTTAAAGATAATTTGAAAACTTTTGATTTCGGAATTGGTCTTGGAGCTGGATATTATTTCACACAAAATATTGGAGTGAATTTAAGATATACCGCAGGATTATCTGATGTTCCTAAAAATAATCCTGGTGATGCTTCTAGAAACGGAGTATTCCAGGTAGGTTTAGCTTATAAATTCTAAGAAACAAGATTAACAATTTTTAATCAATACAAACCCGGATTATATTTAATCCGGGTTTTTTATTTGGCAGATGTTTTTTGGCAAGAAATTTGCGTATTGAGTAATGATTGTACTCTATTCCGGAAATCCAACGTATGATTCCGTTTTTACAATGAAACAGGTATTGGTTCAGTTGATCAATCAATTGAATTTTAATACTCAAACGTAACTATTACCATTATAAACTTTTAACGGGAACAGCATTGAGTTGGTTAACACTAGAATGCAAGGCAGCATACAGGTATGTATTTTGTTCAATAATTAGATACATTTTGATTTCAATAGAAAAAGTCAGGTTTATTAGTTTAAGCCTGACTTTTTCGCTTATTGTATGATTTTTAACACTCCTCCCTTTATGGCAGATGTTTTCTCACCATAAATAAAAAATAAAACTTTAAATGGGGATATTTATTATTTTCAAAACGATACCAGATTTATAATGGTCTGATTTTTAATTTCAGGTTCTGGAATGGTTTTACTACTCTATTTTATTTATAAAACAGCTTCTGCTTTTAAATTTTTTATCATTTCAATTATCTACAGTAATTTTTTTTAACTCTTCAACTCTTTTCATAAAATAGTCCGTTTGGAATACATTTATTCATTAAAAAGGGATAAATGATTAAAAAAAACTTTCTGAAAAACCTCTCCAAAACCCCTTTAAACAGGCATTTTTCAACTTTGGCAAGCAATTTGCAAAATAATTGGAGTCTGATTGAGAAATCATCCGACACACAAATAGTAAAATTAAAAAAATAAAATTATGAAGAAGTTATTTTTAGGATTAGCATTAACTGCTGGTACATTAGCTTTCGCTCAAGAGACAGAAACAAAAACAGTAAATGCATCACCACTAAAAAACGATGTTCAACCCGTTAGATTCGGGATTAAAGCAGGGGGAAACTCTTCTTACTTCAGTCAGCAGAAATTTGGGATCAATACTCAGCAACTAGGTTTCCATGCAGGTGCATTCGTTAATATTCCAATTTCAAAACAATTCAGTTTCCAACCAGAGGTATTATTCAACCAAATGGGGGCTAAAGATGTAATGTATTCTACAGAAACTGACAATGGCGTTACAAACGTAAAGACTAAAGTACAGAGCAGAGTGCAAATGAACTACATTTCAGTTCCATTAATGGTTCAAATGAGACCTATCGATAAGTTTTATATTGAAGCAGGACCAGAATTCAGTTATTTCCTTAATGGTAAAAACAAATCAGAATCTACTGTAGCAAGTACTACAGGAGGTATTACTACAACTACTGCAAGTTCAAACTCTCAGGATATCGACAAAGATATGATCAACAAATTCAATTTCGGATTGGGTCTTGGTTTAGGGTATGATATCACTTCCAACATTGGTGTAAGTGCAAGATACGTAAACAGCTTAACTAAAATTGATAAGAGCAGACCTGCTGCTGAAAACAACAACAGAGTATTTCAGTTAGGTTTGAACTATAAGTTCTAATTAAAAACCAATTTTTTAACCTAAGTGCATTAACCTGCACGCATAAAATAGTCGGAAGATTTTTCTTCCGGCTATTTATATTTAAAAAGAATCTATTCAAATATATATTCTGGGATCATCGCTGATTACTCCGTCTATTCCCATATCCTTTAATTCCTTCAATCTTTCTTTTGTATTTACGGTCCATGGGATCACTTTCATTCCTAATGCGTGACATTCCTGTATTAATTGTGGTGTTACAAGATTATGTTCGGGACTGTAAATGTCAGGGGTAAAACTCAAAAATTTCATATCTCCTGCTACTCCGCTCAAATGATCGGGATACATTTTGAATTTCTCAACAGGAATGTTTTTAAAATAAGACTGTTGCTGAGCCAGCTTTTTATCATCTACTTTTTCAACCAGAAGAGCGGTCATTATTTTAGGATATTTTTTATGAAGGATTTCCAGTGTTCTGGGATCAAAAGACTGGATAATCAATCTGTCCTGAATCTTTTTCTCTATAATAATCTTCATCATCAGATCTACAAATTCTTTGGGCTCAGGATGAAATATGTTATCAGAGAAAGGACGTGTCTTTGTTTCTATATTATAAAAAGGTAATGGTCTTTTTAACTCACGGGCATAGGCTTCACATGCATCTATTACATCTGAAAACAAAGGTTTTTGAGCCTTCATTTTCGTTTGATCAGGATAATTGCTCAGTTTTTTTAAACCTACATCAAATGTCTTAATCTTTGCGTAAGACATTTCATAGATTTTATAATAAAAACCTGAGTCTTTTGGAATGTAGGTTCCATCCGGCTTGGTAACCAATTCTGGCGAAAGGAAAGCATCATGGGAAAGAATAACCTTTTTGTCCTTTGTGATAGCCAGATCCATTTCCAGGGTCGTTATATTCATTTTTAAAGCATTTTTCATTGCCGGGATGGTATTTTCCGGGTAAAGAGATTTCCCTCCACGATGTGCCTGTTTATCGAAAGATTGTGAAGCGTAAAACTGGGTAAATACCAGAAAAATACCCGTGAAAAATGCGTTTTTCATATCCTAAGTTTTAATCAGACAAAATTAAAACTCTATTGTATATTGTATGATACAGGAATATTAAGCTTCTGCTACATTTATAAGAAAAAAGAGCCAGGTTATACCCGGCTCTTTTGTTTTTTATGATTTTAATAAAGAGATTAATTGAATAAATCTACCTCTTCTCCTTTTCCTACAGGATATTCTTCTGTAAAGCATCCGAAACAGTGATTGGCAGACCCTAAAATGGTTTTCAGGTTATCTATGCTTAAAAACTCCAGGGAATCTACTCCTAAATAATTTTTAAGTTCTTCTGTCGTCATGTTGGCAGAGATCAGATCATCTTTAGACGGAGTATCAATTCCCAGATAACATGGTGCAATGATTGGGGGAGAAACACTTCTAAAGTGGATTTCCTTTACTCCTGCATCTTTTAGAATTTTAACAAGTCTCTTAGATGTTGTCCCTCGAACGATAGAATCATCAATGATCACTACTCTTTTATCCTTCATCTCAGAGATGATCGGGTTCAGTTTAAGGTTCACTACCCTTTCTCTCATTTCCTGTGTAGGAACAATGAAGCTTCTTCCGATATATCTGTTTTTAATCAAAACAGGACGGAAAGGGATTCCTGAAGCTTTAGAGAACCCAATGGCAGCAGGAACTCCGGAATCCGGAACTCCAATAACCAGATCAGCCTCTACAGGAGCCTGTTCCCAGATTTTCTCCCCAGATTTTTCTCTGATTTCGTATACATTGATGTTTTCTAAAGTAGAGTCAGGTCTTGCAAAATAAATATATTCAAAAGAACAGATTCTCTGCTTTCCTTTCGCCTCATCCATCATATAAGAATGAAGTTTTCCAGGTTCGTTTTCATTGGTATAAATGATCTCACCAGGAAGGATATCACGTACATATTGAGCTCCTACAGCATCCAATGCCACAGATTCTGAAGCTACTACATAAGATCTTTCATCGATAGCTCCTAAAACTAATGGACGGATTCCGTTGAAGTCTCTGAATGCAAAGAACTTATTTCTTGTCATTCCCACCACGGAATAAGCTCCCTCGATCTTTTCCATCGTTGCTTTAATAGCTCCGCGAAGGCCTAAATCAAGGTTTTTCTGGATCAGTCTAAGGATTACCTCAGAATCAGATGTAGCTCTGAAAACTACGCCTTCCGCCTCTAATTCCTCTTTTAATTCTTTCGCATTGGTAAGGTTACCGTTGTGTGCTATAGAAAGTATAATCTGGTCATATTCGTTTTTCGCGAAAAATGGCTGGAAATTATATTTCTTTTTATCTCCTGCAGTGGTATAACGGGTATGCCCAATTGCAGAATTTCCCATAAAAGTTTCAGGTTCCTGAATTTCTTTATAAACATCTAAAACCAGCCCTTCATCTTTCATATTGGTGATTCTTCCGTCTTTTAAAACGGAGATACCACAAGCTTCCTGACCTCTGTGCTGTAATGCAAAAAGCCCGAACTGTGAAAGAGAGAAAGTATCCAGATCATTATCCGAATACAATCCGAAGATCCCACATTCTTCGTTGGGAGCATCCAGTCTTTCCTCTTCCTGAGTTCTGAAAAGATTTCTTCCGTAAGTCTGGGTTTCAAACTGTTTTAAATATTCACTTTTATGAATGTCTAAACTTTTCATTTCTATTTTTTCTAATGATTAGAAGTTAGATATTAGATGTTAGAAATTAGTCTAAGTTAACTTCAGTTTTTAATTTTTGTTTTAAATAACAAATTGTTTTCAGAATAATAACCCTTCTCTGAAAGCTTATTTCTGTAAAAGATTTTTAAGACGGTTATAGATTTCTACATAAGCCTCAGTAACTTCTCCTAAGTCTCTTCTGAATCTATCTTTGTCAAGCTTCTTCATAGTATCTTTGTCCCAAAGTCTGCAGGTATCCGGAGAAATCTCGTCAGCAAGGATAATTTCACCTTCAGAAGTTTTACCTAATTCGATTTTGAAATCTACAAGGATGATATTGATTTTATCAAAAAGGTCGATAAGGATCTCATTGATATCCGAAGTCAATTCATACATTTCGTCAAGCTCTTCGTAAGTAGCAGCTCCTAAGAAAACAGCGTGGTGATCATTGATAAGCGGATCTCCCAATTCGTCTTTTTTGTAGCAAATATCGAAGATGGTTACCGGAGATTTGATTCCTTCTTCAACTCCTAATCTTTGTGCCATGCTTCCTGCAGAGTAGTTTCTTACCACCATTTCCAAAGGAATGATAGATACTTTTCTTACCAACTGCTCTCTTTCGTCCAATTGTTTGATGAAATGAGTTTTGATTCCTTTTTCATTTAAGTATTCAAAAATAAGGGTTGTGATGGCGTTGTTCATTTCCCCTTTAAGATCAACCTGACCTTTCTTTTGAGCGTTAAATGCTGTAGCATCGTCTTTGAAACGTACTACTACTTCATCAGGATTATCGGTTGCAAATACCTGTTTTGCTTTCCCCTCGTACAACATTTCTTTCTTTTGACTCATAATTTTACTTTCTAAATTGTAGTTAGATTTATTGATTTATTTTATAATTATTCCCGTTAAGACAGCCAGTCCAAAACTCAGCAGCGTACCAATTAATACATATTCTGTAAGTTTTCTCTGTTTTGCCTGTGCAAGGTCGCTGAACCTGAAAACAGATTTGGCAGCCACCATGAAACCTACGCCTTCCCAGTGGTTCACCATGATAAAAGTGAAGACCAGCAGACGTTCTAAAATTCCGATATATTTTCCGGCACTTGATAAAGATTCGGTTTGAATAGTGTTTGGGCCATCCGGAGCAGGTGTCCATGATGACAATAAGATTTTGATAAAAATAGATGCGGGTTTCGTTAAAAACAACGCTGCCATAAGTATCTTTAAAAATTCCTGATTCTGTAAAAATCCAAAGCTGAATTCCTGGAAATAAAATGAAACTCCGATAATTACAAGAACATGCAGCAACTGATCAATGAAAAACCATCTTTTTTTAGTCTTTACATTTTGAAATGTCAGTTTGGCAGCATCAATAATGAAATGAGTAATCCCCACCAAAGCGGCTACCCACCAAAGTTTCAGATCCCAAAGGAAAATAAGGCTTAATGCTGTGTGAATCAGAACATGAAGGTATAAAAACTTACTTTTTAGTTTATAGTTCTCCTTATCTGCAACCCATGAATTTGGCTGAAGTATAAAATCTCCGAGTAGATGTGCCAATATGAGTTTGATAAAGATCATGCCTATAGTTCTGAGATTTTCTTTCTGAAATACTGGTTGGTTTCCACGATGAGCTCATAGTTGGCTCGCTTCAGCCTCTGGCTTACAGAAGACTGTGAAATAGCAAATCTTTTAGCAAGATCTTCCTGGGTAATATCCTGATTCATGATCATTTCATGAATGATCTCTGCCGTAGCCATAGTCCAGTTGTCAAAATCTTTGGAAGACCATTTCAACAGGATATTAAGATCCCTGTCCACAGGGTCGCTGGATGTTTTGATGGCAACAGTGTGCCCGTCATTTTTAAGGTCATTAAGCAGTCTTCCGGAATGTACATAGGCCGTACCATTGGATTCTGTGATTTTCTCAGATGAGAAACTTTCTTCACCAATACCTATGGCCATCCTTACATCTAAATTTTCCAGACTTTTAATAAGAGATTTTATGGCTAGAAACCGCCAGAAAACGTCATCAATATTGCATTTGAACTGGAACTCATCTCCCCTGTAGATTTCCCATGTGCCAGGAGCGCTTCCCCATCTTTCGAGAAGATTTTTAAGTCTGGTAATCCAAACTTCAGTGTCCGCATGCTGTGAATTTATAATATCACCGGTAATGACCGCTATCATACTGCAAATATAAGCATAATTACTTATAAATAAAAAATATAAGCAGAAACACTTATAGATATTGATTATTAGTGAATCTGCTTATATCGATTATGCAGTAACCATAAGGTTTTTAGGCTTTTAATGAAAAACTTAAATTTATGAAAATGCAAAAAACTGATGAAATTTTTATCATTACATTTACTTTAACTCTACATTTTTCACTTTATTTTTAAGCAAGAAACTATTTTCTGCTATCCACTCATACTCTATCTTTTAATAAACTGATGGGCCTTATCGTCAAGCTGCAAGAAATAAATTCCCGCCGGAATCCCCTGCACTGAAATACTTTTCTTCTTTCTGAACGGATCTTTCTCTGTGTAAATTACTTTTCCGGAAAGATCTATAATTCGAGCTGTTTTTATCTGTTCAGTTGCTCCGCTTACATAGAGATCATCGTAAACCGGATTCGGGTATATTTTAAATTCATTGGCAGAAGTAATCAGTTCCGAAGACGACAATGTACCGCCAAGATCCTGACAGTAATTGGAGGGATAAGAATCCCATTGACTGATATTAAAAGTACTTGCCGGCTGATTAACCGTATTTTTTCTATATAAAGATACATTTCCGTTATTATTGGTAGTATATTTTACGCCTACAGCATCTATAGTAACCGTTTTATTATAAGCAAGTTCCACATAGTTTTGTCCTGCAAACAGCATAGGATCAGAAGCCGTTACAAATCTTGCCTGACCATTGGTATAGCATGATAAAGCAGCTTTTGGATTCAAAATAACAAAAGTTTCATTATTTCCAACTTTACCTTCCAGTTCATAGGTGTCCCCATTGTAAATAGCTCCTGAAGAATTGTTTTTAAACTGAATATTAATTCTGTAATTATTTAAATTAATCTCATGTCCGGTTTTATTAACAATTTCCAGAGCGTTATTCTTAATGAAATCTGTATTGGTCCCTGATATATATTTTGTAATCATAAGATCCGGAGCATATGAATCCGAAGCAATTGTTGAAGCTGTAACTGTATTACTGAATGGAGACTCCAGATATGCTTTATCAAAAGCTTTCACAGTAAAAGTATAAGTTGTTGACGGGCTCAGGTGGTCTATGCTTATGGAAGTTCCTTTTGTAACAGCTACAGGTGTTGCTGAGCCATTCATATAAATTCTGTATCCTAAAACATCGGTATCAGGAGAAGCTGTCCAGTTCAGATTCACAAAATAAGCATTCTGCTGCGTTGAAACCAGGGAGCCGGGAGCTGTGGGAGCAACATTATCAGGAGTTTCAGACCAGATCATATCAATCCACTCAGGATGGTCAATAAATGGATTTCTGTTTTTCTGAATGGTATAGATAGCATTATTCCTGTCGATTTCTCTCTGCGAAACAGGATCTGCAGCACTCCATTGCTTCAGCATGGCAACATAGGGAAGATCAACAGCTCTTTCTTCGGTTCCGTCAAGCGGGCACTGATCTGTAGCCGGTGTTAAGTTGGCTGATGTAGTATAAGCTGTATTAAACGACCCCAGTTTACCTTCATATCTTACGGCAAAATATAATAAGGTTCTTGCAATATCTCCTTTAAATTCGTTAATAGGTTCGTAAACTCTTCCGGTATAAGGATAATTCGGAATTGCAGCATTGGACATCCTCGAAGTATTGCTGAAAATATAATGATTGGTACTATTTCCTATTCCATAAGGATAATTATTCCTTCGCTGATTGATATAGGCATCAACAGGAATAATGAAGTTCAGATCCGAATACATAGGGTAATCACTGACAGAAGAGCTTGTACTGAATGTACTTTGAGGCATCATATGCTCTCTGTTATAACCCAATCCTTCTCCGGACGCACCAGCTATTAACTGATCTGATTTGTATTCATAAGCATCAGGTCCCGCAGGTATTTCCGAATAAATATCCAGCATGTACTGTGTATTAGAAGCATCATGATCATAATATTTATCGAGATCAGTCTGATTATAAAGTATCTTCAGATCATCATAATGCCAGTTGATCATTTTATACGAAATAATATCGTGCAGCTTCGACTTCAGGGCGTACCCCGTCAATCCAGCTGTTCCGTCATAATATCCGGCAGGTGCCTGAGCAGAAATATATGATGAAATTAAAATGATAGGAAGTAAAATTTTTTTCATGCCTTAAAAATTGGGGAACTAAAATAGTGAAATAAAAAACGGAAAAGGTTGAATATTTTATTAAGAAAACATTAATTATGAAAATATAAAAAATTGAAAATTAAACGCATTACTGCTTAAATATTACGAATGAAATAATTTATTTTAGCATTCCATCAATTTGGTTATCTTTGGGCACTAACTATTATTATATGAATACAGAGACTATTGACAACATCAAAATGATAGCGGAGACGGCTAGAGAATTTGCAGAAAAGAACATCAGACCGAACATTATGGAGTGGGATGAAAGCCAGACTTTTCCAAAAGACTTATTCCACCAGTTAGGTGAGATGGGTTTTATGGGAATTGTTGTTCCTGAACAATATGGAGGTTCTGGTTTAGGTTATCATGAGTATGTGACTATTCTGGATGAAATTTCTCAGGTTGACCCATCTATCGGTCTTTCTGTAGCAGCACACAACTCTCTTTGCACCAACCATATCTATGAATTTGGAAATGAAGAGCAGAGACACAAATGGCTTCCTCAGCTGGCTTCCGGAAAAGTAATCGGAGCTTGGGGACTTACAGAACACAATACAGGCTCAGATTCAGGAGGAATGTCTACTACCGCTGTAAAAGATGGTGACGAATGGGTTATCAACGGAGCTAAAAACTTTATCACTCATGCTATTTCAGGAGATATTGCCGTAGTAATGACAAGAACAGGAGAAATAGGTGCTAAGAACAACTCTACAGCTTTTGTTTTAGAAAAAGGAATGCCTGGGTTTACTTCCGGGAAAAAAGAAAATAAATTAGGAATGCGTGCTTCTGAAACCGCAGAACTGATCTTTGATAATGTACGCGTACCGGATTCTCACCGTTTAGGTGAAGTAGGTGAAGGCTTCAAGCAGGCTATGAAAGTATTGGATGGTGGTAGAATTTCTATCGCTGCTCTAAGCTTAGGTACTGCAAGAGGAGCTTACAAAGCTGCTTTGAAATATGCAAAAGAGAGACATCAGTTCGGAAAGCCTATTGCAGATTTCCAGGCGATCAACTTTATGTTAGCAGATATGGCAACAGAAATTGATGCTGCTGAACTTCTTATTCAAAGAGCTTCTACCTTGAAAAATGCAAAACAAAAAATGACAAAAGAAGGAGCTATGGCAAAACTGTATGCTTCTGAAGCTTGTGTGAGAATTTCTAACAATGCTGTTCAGATCTTCGGAGGATACGGTTATACAAAGGATTTCCCGGCTGAAAAGTTCTACAGAGACTCTAAGCTTTGTACAATCGGTGAAGGTACTTCTGAGATCCAGAGACTAGTTATCGGAAGAGATATTACAAAATAAATCTTTTAATCCCAATACGAATGGTCAGCCGAGGAATAAAGTTCATGGACTTTATGCCCCTACTAGTGATGATAAAATGTATTGAGGATCATATAAATATAATAAGCTGTTTCAAAAAATGAAACAGCTTTTTTGTGAACAAAATGTATAACATTTATAAATTCAATTCACTATTAATATCCATACATAATTAAATAATTAATAAATTTTATTGTCTCATTTTAATGAATTAATAAAAAAATACACCTATTTCATTTTTTTTACAATTAAAATTCATTTCATCAATTTCACTTTTCTTTTATTAATAAGCTTTTTCAATTACATTCAATGTATTGCATAATATTTTAAGGCAATATTCCAAATTTTTCTTAAAAAATTCTGTTTTTCATAATATATTTTTCATTAGCTTTGATATTCCACAATCAAATTTAGTATTTAATATGAAAAAACAATTAACGCTGATTGGAATGCTCCTTATCTCGGGTATTTCTTTCGCACAGACTGACCGTCTTTGGTCTGAAGGTTCCAGAAAAACTTCATCAGAGGTTTTTGAAAACAAAACCGGTATCAGCAATCCTAAAGTTTACAACCTAAACATCGACGGATTGAAAAATGCTTTATCAAAAGCTCCCAAAAGACTGGCTGCAGGCGAAAAATCAGAACTCATCATTTCTTTTCCAAATTCTGAAGGCAGAATGGAAAATTTTAAAGTGAGGGAGAATTCCAATTTTGCCCCTGAACTGGCAGCAAAATATCCGGATATCAAATCCTACGTAGGACAAGGTCTGGATGATCCTAATTCTACAGTCTATTTCAGCGTTTCTCCGCTTGGACTGTCATCAATGGAAATCTACGGTGATAAATCTGCCGTTTTCATTGAGCCTTACACCAAAGATCTTTCCACGTATGTAGTATACAGAAAGTCTGACAAAAAAGATGATCTTAACAAGTTTGAATGTACTGTTGTAGATGCTGCACAGAAAGGAGTTTCCAATTCTGCTCTTGCGGCAAGACCTAATGCAGATGATGCCAAACTGAGAACATTCAGACTGGCCCTATCCTGTACCGGAGAATACACTACTTATTTCGGGGGTACAAAAGCTCAGGCTTTAGCTGCAATGAATACCACAATGACCCGTGTAAACGGTGTTTTTGAAAAAGACTTCGCAGCAAGAATGGTTTTGATCGCCAACAATGACGCTGTAATCTACACCAATGCTTCCACAGACCCTTATTCCGCCGCTTCAGGAATGAGCAGCTGGAATTCACAGTTACAAAGTACTTTAACATCTGTAATTGGTGAAGCCAACTATGATATCGGACACTTGTTCGGAGCTTCAGGAGGTGGAGGAAATGCAGGTTGTATCGGCTGTATCTGTACAAACGGATCAAAAGGAAGCGGATATACTTCCCCGGCAGATGCTATTCCTTCAGGAGATAATTTTGATATCGACTACGTGGCTCACGAAATGGGACATCAGTTCGGTGGAAATCACACATTCTCTATGAATAATGAAGGAACAGGTGCCAATATGGAACCGGGATCAGGATCAACCATTATGGGGTACGCAGGAATTACCAGCCAGGATATTCAGCCGCATTCTGATGCATTTTTCCATGCAATAAGCATTCAGCAGATCACCAATAATATCAAAGCTAAAACTTGTTCTGTCAATACAAATACAGGAAATTCAATTCCGACAGCAAATGCAGGCTTAGACTATACAATTCCAAAAGGAACTCCATTTGTACTTACAGGTACAGGAACGGATGCCGACGGAGATTCTTTAACGTATATCTGGGAACAAATGGACAATGCTTCTTCTTCTCAAACAGGAGCAAGTTCAGCAGCCAGTGCAACAAAAGCTTCAGGACCGAACTTCAGATCATGGGTTCCAACAACCTCTCCTGCAAGATACTTCCCAAGAATGGCTTCTGTATTAGCAGGTGCAACCACTACGGCAGGTTCCGAAATCACTGTAGAAGCTCTTTCTTCAGTAGCAAGAACATTGAATTTCAGATTCACGGTTCGTGATAACAAGGCTGGAGGTTCAGGAAACAATTCCGATGACGCTGTAATTACAGTTAACTCAACAGCAGGTCCATTCCTGGTAACTTCACAAAACTCAGCAACTACCTATGCAGGAGGAAGCTCTCAAACCATTACATGGGATGTAGCAGGAACTACTGCAAACGGAGTAAATACAGCCAATGTTGACATTCTTTGGTCTACAGACAGCGGAAATACATGGACTACTCTATTAGCCGGAACTCCAAATGACGGTTCACAGGCAGTGACCATTCCTAATGCCAATACATCGACAGGAAGAATTATGGTAAAAGGATCAAACCACATTTTCTTTGATGTTAACAATGCTAACATTTCTGTAAATGCAGGTTCCGGAACTCCTGATACCGTTGCTCCTACAGCTCCTACTCTTGCTGCTTCAGGAACTACTGCTACAACAACCAACCTTTCTTGGTCAGGTGCTACTGATAATGTAGGTGTTACAGGATATGATGTATATCAGGGGGCTTCATTAATTGGTTCTACGGCTTCTACTACCTATACTGTAACAGGACTTACTCCATCAACAACGTATTCTTTCTCTGTTAAAGCAAAAGATGCAGCAGGAAATGCTTCTGTTTCCAGCAATACAGTAAGTGTTACCACTCTTGCAGGAGGAAGCGTTTCATATTGCTCTTCTTCGGCATCCAACACCGCTGATGAAAGAATTGGAAATGTAACGTTCGGATCTATTAATAATACTTCTACTGGAACTGCAGGTTATGAAAACTTCACTTCAGTTTCTACCAATGTAACCAGAGGAAGCGCTTATACACTCTCTATAACTCCGGTTTGGACATCAACAAAATATAGCGAAGCATACGCTGTTTATATTGACTACAACGGTGATGGAGACTTTACAGATAGTGGAGAATTAGCATGGACAAAAGCCGGATCTACAACAAGCCCGGTTACAGGTTCTATCACCATTCCGGCTACTTCAACTGTTGGGTCAACAAGAATGAGAGTAATGATGAAATACAGTTCAATCCCTACTTCATCATGTGAAGCTTTCACTTATGGCCAGGTTGAAGATTACACCCTTAATATCGTTTCTTCAGGAAAAGGAGATATTCAGAATACGAAAGATCTGATCACAGATATTAAGCTTTATCCAAACCCTGTAAGAGATATCCTTTATATTTCCAACACAACTTCAGAAGACTATAAAATCTTCGATATGGGTGGAAAACTAATTGATTCAGGAAAACTTCAGAGAGGCTCTGTGAACGTAAGCAACCTTATCAAAGGGGCTTATATGATCCAAATTGGAGAATCATCTAAAAGATTTATTAAAAATTAATAACTTTTAAAATTAAACGATGTGAAAAAACTGCCCTTTACAGGGCAGTTTTATTTTTTTAAATGTAAAATATTATATTAAATACATTTATTATTGTAATTAATTTCATAAAAACATTTTATTTAAAACAAAATAACTAATATTAAAGTTTTTTAATTTAAATTTATCGCATAACAATATTTTATTGTACCGTTTACCCAGATTGTATTTAAGGGAGTTCCAGGCCGTTTTTCAGACACCTGATGCAATTGCTTCTTTTGAATTTATTTTGGCGTGAATTGATATTTCGATAATTTACTGTCTGAAAAGGGTATTATTAAAGCAAATTTAAGTTCTGAAACACCTGTTACAGACTAATCATTAATAATATTCATATAAATATTTCACTTAAGATCTTTATAAAGAAAATAATGTTTCAAAAGGTATCCCTTCTAATACCTCTATAATTTTAAACAATTTAAAATTTTTTATATGAAACATTTATTTAAGTACCTCTTTTTTTTAGCCATTACTTCGTTCTCGGTTGCCTGTAGCTCAGACAATGATGATGTAATAGACATCAATCCCGATGTCACCACGGTATTCTACAAAAATGCAGATGAACTGGCAGTAACTTATGATACGAACAACAGCGTAAGTCAATCCATCAGAAATCAGGCATACGATCTTTACAAACGAGGAAAATGGAGCGAGCTGGAATCACTTTTTAAGGCTAATAATTTAAATGGCGGATGGCCGCCTGCCAACGGAGGCTACAATATTGTTGATGATGTTGCTTTACAGGTTGGGCAGAAATTTGACAGATACAGCGGAGCTGTAGGCAGTTACAACGGTACAGGTGTTCCTACTTTGGGAGGAAGTTTTACAAGTCCTATCATCAACGGATATACCTATACGTTTACCCAAAGAGCATTAAACCAACCTGAAGACAAATACGATTTCTATTATGAGATTGATGTTCTGAATAATTCAATGCAGTTTAAAACTCAGACAGCAGATATCATTCCATGGTTCAGCCAGGCGGGTAAAGGAAAGCAAACCATGTGGAAAATTCCGATTGACATCAATACAGGTTATCAGAAAACATGGAATAAGCTGGCAGAAGAAGGTTATATAAAAGTGACCATTAAGAAAAGTCCAAGCGGAAAATATCCTAACTTAGTAGGCACAGTTATTCAGCCATAAAATTATTCTGATGCATTCAATTTCAAATAAAATAAGTATTACTAAAAAAGCTTCTGTTACAAAAAGCACTTTCATTAATGATGAAGCTATTCCCTCAGCCATTACTACTTTTACCTGCTGTAATTGTGGTCATGAAAATACCATTGAGATAAAGCCTTATGAATCAGGATTTCCCATCTTTCAGTTGTACAATGAAGATAAAATAGTATCCAAAAGTGAATTGTTAAAACATGGAATTGTTAATGAAACTTCCCAAAGAATGCTTCATTTCGGAGAACTGACAGTCAATGATCAGCCAACTTTATACTTTGGTACTGACTGCACATCATGTCATTCAAAATACATTGGTGTATTTAGCTATGGTGAAAAACAGCCGGGATTGACAATATTAAGTATTTCAGGCATCTGGAAATATGAAGAATTAAAATAATTGAATAGAATTAAAATACTTCAAAACAAACCACAATTTTAAATTGTGGTTTTTAATTTTTATAGATTCAATTTTGTCCACAGATAACCCCTAGATTTATAAAAGGATTTTAATTTTCAAAACATAATTAAATATATCATTCTGCTTAAACACAAACATCCGTGAAAATCTGTGTCATCTGTGGTTATGTAAATACAAAAAAAAATAAGAACAAAATCTGATATCATAATTCTCCCCACCTCTTTATTCATACATTTCCTTCTGTACATTTCACATTTTACAAATCCTTTTCTATCTTTGTGGGAAATAAAAAAATTCATGGATAAAATTGATAGTCTGAACCAAGTAGCAGAATTCCATACTACTTTCAAAGCCCCTATTTTAGATACCCCGCAAATTCCTTCTCCGGAAAGATGCAATCTTAGAGTAGAACTTTTACAGGAAGAATTAAATGAACTGAAGCAGGCAATTGCGGACAATAATATTGTAGAAATTGCAGATGCATTATGTGATCTTCAGTATGTTTTGAGTGGTGCTGTGCTGGAATTCGGACTTGGCAGCAAATTTGTAGAGCTATTCAACGAAGTTCAGCGTTCCAATATGTCGAAGGCGTGTGATAATGAAGAGCAGGCAAAGGAAACCGTTGAATTCTACAAAGAGAAGGAAGTAGAATCTTTTTATGAAAAGTCAGGAGAAAAATTTAACGTTTACAGACAGGCCGATCATAAAGTATTAAAAAACAAATACTACTCTCCTGCTGATTTAAAATCAATTATCGAGAAATAATTATGAAAAAATTTATTACCAATATTGTTGCCTTTTCAAGCTTATTTTTAGCTGCACAACAGCTTAGCGCTCAAAAAGTAGTGGTAAACCGTGAAGTTGAAACTCAGAAAGACGGCAAAATGCTTTTGGGAAACCAACTGAAAGAGCAGTTTTTAAAAGCTCCTTATGCAGATTGGTATGTAAAGGAGCATGATGACTATGCCCTTGACCAAAAAGCAGTCAGTGAATTGAAAAAAGAGAAAATCGGGACCTATGATATGATTGTTTTCATGGGGACATGGTGTGAAGACAGCCACAGAGATTTTCCAAGACTGATGAAAATATTGGAAGCCGTAAACTATCCGGAAAATAAATTAAACATTATTGCCGTCAACCGTAAGAAAGAATCTCCTACCGGGGATGAAAGTCTTTATAATCTTCAGAAAGTCCCTACCATTATTCTTAAAAGATATGGAAAAGAGATTGGAAGAATCGTAGAAATGCCTACTACAGGTTATATTGAAAGAGATTTGGTTGAAATCCTTAAAAAGAACGATTCCTCAGTTATTAAAGAAATTTTTAAATAGATTTGAGAAATTATAGAACAATACTGTCCTTTGCAGCCGGTGCCGGAGCTATGGTGCTTCTGTTTTTTGGCCTGAAGTCCTGTCTGAACCTTGGAACTAAAACTGAACAGTCGGATTATTATATCCTGACCAATCAGATTTCCAAAATGAATAAGATGGTGGTGCTGGAACAGAACACTTCCAGTATGCAGAAAACCAAAATGGGCTATGAAGTATTCGGGAAAGAAGTTTCCAGCAACAGCATTATTACATATACAAAGACCAATGCTCAGGTTTCTTATGATCTTAATAAAATGAAGATCGTAGTAGATTCCATCAACAAAAAACTGGTTATTACAGAGCTTCCTGACGCTGAAATCAGAATCACACCGAGTGTTGAAATTCAATCTTTAGATGATTCTTTCATTAACAGAATTTCGGAAAAAGATATTAAGAATGTTACCGCAAAAGCTAAAGAAACGGCAGAAAAATCAATTGATCAGAATCAGCTGAGAAATGAGGGCCGTAAACAGCTGATGGAAAACCTGAATAATGTTTTTGTTTTGGCGAAAGCTCTGAATTATACTATTGAGGATAAAACCGGAAAAATTGGTATTTTAGGACTTTAGGATAAAATATTTTCGTTTGGCAAACACTTTGAATGATATTATCCATATTCTTGAAATTAAAAATTTAAGTCATGGATACAAAAGGAAACACCAAAAAGAAGGAATCTGCCAATACTGCAGAAACTAAAAAGCAAAATCAGGATTTCCAGAACATTCCTGCTGCATCGAAAAAGTCTAATCCGCCTGATATTGACAAAGAAGATATTCAGAAATCTTCAAAGAACAAATCAGGAAAAACGGATAATACAAAAAAATAAAAGAGCCATCAGGCCTTTATAATTGAAAAGTTCCGTCTCATACGAGGCGGAACTTTTCTTTCTAACTATCTAATTGAACTTTTTGTTTTTCTATACAATGGTTGATTTTCCGATCTTTATATTTTCTAAATTATAATACAATTTTTCGGAATATCTGATATGGTCTGCAATAAAGCTTCCCACTTCACTTGTTGAGTAATATTGCTTGGTATTAAGATCAATAGTAACATATTTGTTCTCAATAGCATGTTCTACAGATTGTCTTAATTTCTCAGCAGCAGCATGTAAATTAAGATGATCCAGCATCATAGCAACACTTAAAATAGAAGCCACAGGATTTGCAATACCTTTTCCTTTGGCCTGCGGGTAAGATCCATGGATAGGCTCAAATAAAGCATTCTTCTCTCCTACCGAAGCAGACGGAAGCAGTCCGATGGAACCACCAATCACACTGGCTTCATCTGAAATAATATCTCCAAACATATTTTCCGTCAAAATAACATCAAAATGTTTAGGATTAAGGATCAGCTGCATGGCGGCATTGTCTACAAACATATAATCAAGCTGTACATCAGGATATTCCGGTGCAATTTCCTGACATGTTTTTCTCCATAATCTTGAAGTGTCAAGAACATTGGCTTTATCAATAAGGGTAAGCTTTTTCTTTCTTTTCTGAGCTTCCTGAAATGCCATATGCGCAATTGGAATAATATCTTCACGGCTGTATTTGCAGACATCATAAGCATACTCTCCTTCGGAATCTGTAAATTTTTCGCCAAAATATATTCCGCTTACCAACTCTCTGAAAATCTGAATATCAGCCCCATCAATAATTTCTCTTTTAAGCGGACTCTTGTCAATCAGGGACGGATATGTTTTCAAAGGACGGATATTGGCGAATAAACCCAGTTCTTTGCGGAGTTTCAGTAAGCCTTGTTCCGGTCTTACTTTCGCCTCAGGATTATTATCAAAAACCGGATCACCAATGGCTCCGAAAAGTACGGCATCAGATTCTTTACAGATCTTTAATGTTTCTTCAGGCAAAGGATTTCCTGTCTTGAAAATAGCTTCTGCCCCGATTAATCCATAGTCAAAATGGAATTTGCATTGAAAAGCTTCAGCAATAACATCTAATATCTTAATGCTTTCACTGATGATTTCCGGGCCAATCCCGTCTCCGGGAAGAACCGCGATTTTAAAATAATTGTTGCTCATTTGTTTTTTGTGTCTTTAGTTCAAAATTTGTGATCGTCTGTTTTCTGCTGATTAAAAAATCAATGTCATCATAACCATTCAACAGACATATCTTTTTATAGGAATCAATCTCAAAAGTCTCCGTTGTATCTTTAAAGCTTACGGATTGTAATTCAACATCAATCGCGATCTCATTGTCTGGATTTTCATTAATTCCTTCTAAAATTTCTTTTAAAAATTCTTCAGAAACTTTTACCGGAAGAAGTCCGTTATTTAATGCATTTCCTTTGAAAATATCAGCGAAATAACTGGAAATAATTACTTTAAATCCATAATCTGTCAGTGACCAGGCTGCGTGTTCACGGCTACTTCCACAACCGAAATTGTTTCCTGCAACCAAAATTTCACCACTGAATTTAGGATTATTTAAAACAAAATCAGGATTGGGTTCTCCTGTATGAATATTGAATCTCCAGTCTCTGAACAGGTTTTCCCCAAAGCCTTTTCTGTCTATACTTTTCAGGAATCTTGCCGGAATAATCTGGTCTGTATCTATATTTTCTGCCGGCAATGGAACTGCACGGGATTTTAAAACTACTAATTTTTGCATGTACTGTTAATCTGTTTAGTTTAAACTTTCAAGGGCTGAAATTTTGCCTTCTATTGCTGCTTTTGCTGCTGTAAGCGGGCTGGCAAGAATCGTTCTTGAACCTTGTCCCTGTCTGCCTTCAAAGTTTCTGTTGGAAGTGGAAACACAATATTCACCTTCAGGAATTTTATCATCATTCATCGCCAGACACGCTGAGCATCCCGGCTGACGGATCTGAAATCCTGCATCATTGAATATTTTATCCAGACCTTCCTCATAAATCTGTTTAACTACCTGTTGAGATCCGGGAACAATCAGAGCTTTTACAGCTTCGGATTTGCTTTTCCCTTTAATATACTGAGCTGCAGAACGGAAATCCTCTATTCTTGCATTGGTACAGCTTCCTATGAAAACATAATTAACTTTGATGCTGTTAACGGTCTGTCCGGCTTCCAATCCCATATATTGTAATGCTTTCTCCTCCGATTCGTTCTGCGGAGCCGGAATCACCTCACGGATTGAAATACCCATTCCAGGGTTGGTACCGTAAGTAATCATTGGGTAGATATCAGAAGCATCAAAACTGAGTTCTTTATCAAAAACAGCTCCTTCATCTGTTTTCAAAGTCTTCCAATACTCTACTTTCTCTTCCCATTCTTCTCCTTGCGGGGCAAATTTTCTTCCCTGAACATATTCAAAAGTCGTTTCATCGGGAGCAATCATTCCGCCTCTGGCACCCATTTCAATGCTCATATTGCAGACTGTCATTCTTCCTTCCATAGACATTTCTTCAAATACATTGCCTGCATACTCACAGAAATATCCTGTTCCTCCATCAGTTCCTATTTTTGAAATGATATAAAGAATCACATCTTTGGGCTGAACATTTTCGTTCAGTGTACCATTGACTGTAATTCTCATTGATTTTGGTTTATTCAATAACAGACATTGGCTGGCAAATACCTGTGCCACCTGACTGGTTCCGATTCCAAAAGCAATAGATCCAAATGCGCCATGGGTAGACGTATGACTGTCTCCACAAACAATACTCATTCCCGGCTGGGTAATTCCTAATTCAGGAGCGATGATATGAACGATTCCCTGATATTGGTGTCCCAATCCGAAAAGTTCGATATTGTTTTTCTTACAGTTTTCCGTTAGCTGTTCTACTTGGTTTCTTGAAAGTTCATCCCTGATAGGCTGTTCCTGGTTCAGAGTGGGCACATTATGATCAGCTGTTGCTACAATCTGTTCCGGTCTGAAAATTTCCAGATTTCTGGATTCAAGTTCTGCAAAAGCCTGAGGACTGGTTACCTCATGGATAAGATGTTTGTCTATATAAATAATCTGAGGTCCGTCAGGAATGGTTTCTACCACGTGAGCGTCCCATACTTTATCAAAAAGTGTCTTTTTACTGTTGTTCATTTTACTTTTATGTTGATTTAAAATCAAACCTATCCTATTTTTCTGTTGAAAGAATCCATCATCATACTCAGATCATCGTTTCCTATTTCCTTTTTAAGATCAGCGATTTTCAAAAATTCCTGATATAAATAATCAAGTTCATTTTTGGTAACCTCATAGCCAATATGTTTGAAACGGTAAGCTAGTGCTGAACGTCCGCTTCTGGCAGTAAGAATAATGGAAGAAGCATTCACCCCTACTTCTGCAGGATCTATGATTTCATAGGTTTCTCTGTTTTTGATCACTCCATCCTGATGAATTCCTGAGCTGTGAGCAAAAGCGTTGGCTCCTACAATAGCTTTATTGGGCTGTACAGACATTCCCATCAGATCAGATACCATCGCACTCATTTCATTCAGCATTCTTGAATTGACATCCGTATGCAGATTCAAATCTTTATGCTGTTTTAAAATCATGACAACTTCCTCCAAAGCCGTATTACCAGCTCTTTCTCCCAATCCGTTGATGGTACATTCAATCTGGCGTGCTCCATTGATAGCTCCGGCAATAGAATTGGCTGTAGCCAGCCCCAGATCATTATGGCAATGACATGACAGCACCGCTTTCTCAATACCTTTTACGTTTTCTCTCAGATACTTTATTTTCTGGCCATACTCTTCCGGCAGACAATAGCCTGTGGTATCAGGAATATTAAGAACAGTTGCTCCGGCTTTGATAACAGCCTCACAGACTCTTGCCAGATATTCATTATCCGTTCGTCCGGCATCTTCAGCATAAAATTCTACATCTTCTACATAAGTTTTAGCATATTTTACTGCTTCGGCTGCTCTTTCAATAATATCTTCTCTTGTTGAGTTGAATTTATATTTAATGTGAGAATCAGAAGTTCCGATTCCGGTGTGTATTCTTGGTCTCTTTGCAAACTTCAGTGCTTCTGCGGCTACATCAATATCTTTTTTATTAGCTCTTGTCAGCCCGCATACTTTAGCTTTTCTTACCAGTTTTGAAATTTCTGAAACAGATTCAAAATCTCCCGGACTGGAAATCGGGAATCCCGCTTCAATGATATCAATCCCCAGCTCATCAAGCCTTTCTGCAATAATCAGTTTTTGTTCCGTATTCAGTTTACATCCCGGAACCTGCTCCCCATCTCTTAGTGTTGTATCAAAAATTTCAATTTTTTCGGAATTCATAAGTGAAGATTTTTACTTAATTTTGGTTCAAAACTACGGGTTGCAATATTTTTCCATTTTCACTTTTTCTGAAAATTACAATATTCAACAGTTGAAAAAACAATCGTATTCGTTTATTAATCAGTATTTTAATTTATAAAAATTTACAATGGCAGAATTGCAGAAAGATTTTTTGTTTGTATTGGTAAAGTCATTGACCACCTCTGAAAAACGACAGTTTAAGTTATATGTGAACCGTCTGGGAATTAACGTAGATGCCAAATTTTTGCTGCTCTTTTCCGAAATGGATAAAATGAAGGAATATGATGAAACTGTGATTATTGAGAAAAAAATTTCCACCAAACAGCAGCTTTCCAATCTTAAAGCCCATCTTTACAAACAGATCCTGGTAAGCCTTCGTATGAACCCGAGTCATCAGAACTATAGAATTCAGCTTCGTGAACAATTGGATTTTGCTAATATTCTGTATCAGAAAGGTCTTTACAAACAGGCTCTGAAGATACTGGACAAAACCAAGCAATCTGCACTGGAACTGGATGAAAAAAGTATTGCTTCAGAAATTATTGACCTTGAAAAAGTAATTGAATCACAATTCATTACCCGAAGTATTGAAGGCCGTGCCGAAGAGCTGATCAAGCAATCGCAGGAAATCAGTAAACAGAACCGATATACCACAAAACTGTCTAATCTTTCTTTGAAATTATACAGTGAAATGCTTACTCATGGCTATGTGAAAAATGATGCAGACCGACAGGAAGTGATGGATGTTTTTAATGCCCAGATTAAAAATATAAACCCTGAGAAGCTAAACTTCACAGAAAAACTATGGTACTATAAGGCTCATGTCTGGAAAAATCAGCTTTTACAGGACTATAAATACACCTTGAAATATGCTTATCAGTGGGTAGATCTTTTCCATAAAAAGCCTGAAATGATCTACAGCCACCCGGTTTGGTATATCAAAGGGAATACTTATCTCTTGAAGATCCTGTTTTTGTACGGAAATATTGATATTCTGGAGGAGCATTTCGCAAATTTTAATAAAATGGTACATGCAGAGAATTTTGTGCAGAATGAAAACCTTCAGTCTCTTATTTTTCTTACCCATTACAATACATTGATGAATATTCACTTTGTGAAAGGGGAATTTTTCACAGGAACCAAGCTTATTCCTGAAGTGGAATTAAAAATGGAAAAACTCAGAGAAAGAATAGATGAACACCATTTTATGATTCTCTATCTGAAAATGGCAGCCATGTTCTTCGGTAGTAAGATGTTTGACAAATCTATTGAGTATTCTATGAGGGTCATAGAATCTAAAGGAAATGTACAGGAAGATTTGCTGTTTCATACCAGAATTCTGATCTTAATGGCAAAATATGAGTCCGGGAATGATGAAGATTATGATGAGTTTATTGCTTCTACTTTAAAGTTTGCTAAAAAAATGAAAAAGCCGGAAGAGTTCCATTTTGAAAGTATTCAGTTTTTTAAAAATCTTAATAATCAGGTATTGGATCAAAGGCAGAAAGCATTTGAAAGTTTTGATAAAAAGCTGGAAGCCTATTCTAAAAATGAATATTACAGGCGGTCATTATTCTATATTGACATTCATGGATGGATCAAATCTAAAGTTCAGAATGTAGATGTGATCGAGATTATCAAGCAGAAAGTCAGATATAAAAGAAAACATTAAATAAAAATATTTAAAACATTACAATTTAATGAGTTAATATTTAATACTTAAACTAAAATTAAACATTAAAAATAAGTTTGCTTACTATAGAAAATAATCTCTCGCAGATTAACCGATTTCGCAGATAACATAAAAGTTCTGCTTGATCTGCTCATCTGCGACAGAATAAAATTAACTTAAAACGCGAGGTTTATTTATACATATTTTCTATAAAATTCAAGGCATTTCTGTGACTGATCTTTTCTACTAGCTCAGATGAAAACCGTTCCTCAATTTCTTTATTGACTGCCGGATATACTGCAGCGTTAGAATGCTCGGGAAAGAAAAAAGGATGACGGGATTTGTCCGGGTGATCCTTCCAGTAAAAATAATCTGCACCATAGGCTATGCTGTCTTCTCCACCAAGATCCAGCCCATATTGAATATGTTCATAGAGTCTTTCCGGATGTTCAATATCAACATAATCTTTGATAAAATTCAGGCCAATCAATCCTTTTCTGCGAATAACTTCTTTCGCCAGTTCATCAGGAAGGTTTCTATTATTTTTGTAAACAGTTCTGTAGTTGGAATGGCTTGCCAGAATAGGAATTGAATAATTTCTTTGATCGATATAAGTGAAAATATCATAAGCAAGCTGATCACTTGTGTGGGCTAAATCAATAGCGATTTTCCGGTCAGAAATATAGTCGATCAGCACTTTTCCATCATCTTTTAATCCCACTGTAGCATTATTTCCGCCTCCAAAACGGTTTTCCAGGTGATGGGTAATCCCAATATAAAAGACTTTTTCAGTGTTTTCAATAATGGTCTCCAGATTTTTGAATCCGGACTCCAGACTTTGGTTTTCATCGCAGAAAGAGGATGTATTTTCAATAGAAGCAATGACTCCTACCCGGTTTTTATTTTCCGGAGCGTTGAAATTATCATGATTAAAAAGGAAGAAATTCTCGTTTTTGATCAGTTTTGAAAACAATTTGCTTTGTTCCAGTCCGTGAGCTGTGCTGTTAGCTCCTGTTCCCGCATACATCGCCATCACCTGAAGTTTTACATTTCCATCCTGTAAATAAGGCAGTGAACAACCTAGTTCTTTATCATCAAGCGCTGAATCTGATCTTAGAAGATAATATAGAAGATCACAATGTAAATCAATGTTTATCCTGCTCATAGGGATTCTAATTTTTGAAATTTAATATTTTATTGGATTCTGATTGAATAGGGATTTCATATTTTCAATTATTCAAACTTTTATTATGGTATCAATATCCTGTATTCATTGTATTAAGGTATTAATTTTAATTTTTAAAACTTGTATTTTTTAATCTTTTTGTGAGATTTAAAATATCTATTGCTTTTTCTGTAATCTACTTAAAAAAAGGCCGGAAAAGTGATGAATTCCAGCTCCATTAAGGCAATAAAAGTAACAGAATAATTTTCTGAGAACACTGTAATATAAAGTATACAACTCCCAAACGTTAAAAATCTTTCTATTTTCGATATTAATTCTCATTCTAAATACATATGGATATAGTATTTTATCTAAAAAATGCGTATTTTTGCATCTTAAAATTTCTTAGTAAACAATGATAAAAATTACACTTCCAGACAATAGTGTCAAAGAATTCGAGGGAGCAGTGACTCCTCTAGATGTGGCAAAATCTATAAGCGAGGGATTGGCTAGAAACACCATTTCCGCAATTGTTAATGACAAACAAGTAGAAACGACCACACCTATAACCACGGATTCTACGGTACAGCTTTTGACCTGGAATGATGATCTTGGAAAGAAGGCTTTCTGGCACTCTTCTGCCCACCTTTTGGCGCAGGCTATCCTTGAGTTTTATCCTAATGCTAAGTTGACCATTGGTCCTGCTATCGAAAGTGGATTCTACTATGACGTAGATTTCGGGGATGAAAGCTTATCTGAAAAAGATTTTGAAAAGATTGAGAAAAAGATCCTGGAAAACGCGAAGAAAGGTTCTACCTTCTCTCTTTATCCGGTTTCTAAAGAAGATGCTTTGAAAACCTATGCAGACAATCCGTACAAAGTGGAACTTATTTCTAATCTTAATGATGGAGAAATCACTTTTGTAACACACGATAACTTCACAGATTTATGTCGTGGTGGTCACATTCCAAATACTGGAATCGTAAAAGCGGTTAAGATTTTAAATGCAGCCGGAGCTTATTGGAGAGGTAATGAAAAGAACCCTCAATTGACAAGAGTATATGGTATTTCTTTCCCTAAACAGAAGGATCTTACTGAATATCTTGAAAGATTGGAAGAAGCTAAAAGAAGAGACCACAGAAAATTAGGTAAAGAACTTGGAATTTTTGCA
This sequence comes from Chryseobacterium indologenes, assembly GCF_018362995.1. Taxonomy (NCBI): domain Bacteria; kingdom Pseudomonadati; phylum Bacteroidota; class Flavobacteriia; order Flavobacteriales; family Weeksellaceae; genus Chryseobacterium; species Chryseobacterium indologenes. The sequence goes on along the minus strand of NZ_CP074372.1, from coordinate 923,705 downwards.
TTCTCTGAAAAAGTAGGTGCCGGGTTGCCACTTTGGTTACCAAAAGGAACTGCTTTAAGAAGAAAGCTAGAGAATTTCCTTTCTGATGCTCAGAAAAAAGGAGGTTACGAATTTGTAATGTCTCCACACATCGGGGCAAAAGAACTGTATGTAACTTCAGGACACTGGGATAAATATGGAGAAGACAGCTTCCAGCCGATTAAAACTCCGAATGAAGGGGAAGAATTTTTGCTGAAGCCAATGAACTGCCCTCACCACTGTGAAATTTACAAAACTTCACAATGGAGCTACAGGGATTTACCAAAAAGATATGCAGAATTCGGTACGGTATACAGATATGAGCAAAGTGGAGAACTTCATGGTTTAACGAGAGTTCGTGGATTTACTCAGGATGACGCTCACCTTTTCTGTACTCCGGATCAGCTTTCTGAAGAATTTGAAAAGGTAATAGACCTTACACTTTATGTTTTCAAATCTTTAGGGTTTGAAGATTTTGTAACTCAGGTTTCTTTGAGAGATCCTGAAAACAAACAGAAGTATATCGGTTCTGATGAAAACTGGGAGAAAGCAGAAAGTGCCATCATCAATGCAGCTCAGAAGAAAGGATTAAAAACAGTTGTGGAATACGGTGAAGCAGCATTCTACGGTCCTAAGCTTGACTTCATGGTGAAAGATGCTTTAGGAAGAAAATGGCAGTTGGGAACTATCCAGGTAGATTATAACCTTCCTGAAAGATTTGATCTGCACTATATCGGAAATGATAATGAAAAGCACAGACCGGTAATGATCCACAGAGCACCATTTGGTTCTATGGAACGTTTCATTGCTATTTTGCTGGAAAACACAGCAGGTGATTTCCCATTATGGCTAAGCCCGGATCAGTTTATTATTCTACCGATCAGTGAAAAATATGTAGATTATTCAAAAAAAGTTTCACAATTTTTGGAAAATCACGATATTAGCGGTCAGATTGATGACAGAAACGAGAAGACGGGTAAAAAAATCCGTGATGCTGAATTGAATAAGATTCCTTTCATGCTTGTTGTAGGAGAAAATGAAGAAAATGAAGGCACGATTTCTGTAAGAAGACGTGGAGAAGGAGATCTTGGAGTCATGAAAATGGAGGATTTCGTTGCTTACTTTAAAAAAGAAGCAGCCATATAAATTTAATTAAAGATTGAAGGATTCAAAAGTTAATGCAATAACAGAATCTTTCAATTTTTAAATATTTGAATGAATTAAATTAAGTAATTAACCAATAAAATTATAATACAATAGCACAAAGATTTAACAACAGGGGCCCACAAAGACGTCCTGTACAGGAGGACTTACACTTGATCAACGATAAAATTCGTGTGAGAGAGCTTCGTTTGGTGGGCGATAACGTAGAGCCAGGAATTTATCCAATTGACAAGGCAAGACAGATTGCTGCAGATCAGGAATTGGATTTAGTAGTAATTTCTGATAAAGCAGAACCTTTTATTGCAAGAGTATTAGAATACAAGAAATTCTTATACGAGCAAAAGAAAAAACAAAAGGAACTTAAGGCTAAGCAAGTAAAAGTGGTAGTAAAAGAGATCCGTTTCGGACCTCAGACTGACGACCATGATTACGAATTCAAAAAGAAGCATGCTGAAAAATTCCTTGAAGAAGGTTCTAAATTAAAGACCTACGTATTTTTTAAAGGACGTTCGATTATCTTTAAGGACCAGGGAGAAATTTTGCTTTTAAAACTTGCTCAGGAACTAGAGCACGTAGGGAAAGTAGACCAGCTTCCTAAACTTGAAGGAAAAAGGATGATTATGATGATGAGTCCTAAAAAACCAGCAAAATAATTAAGTCATTATTTTAATATAAAAAAACCTCAAATTACTTTGAGGTTTTTTTATGCTTAATTTTAAGAAGAGGTTGTTCCGTACTACTCTACCTTCTATCCCTCAAAATCTCCGCAATCATGCTCTGTGAAAAGAGGCAAAGTTTTTTTGGTGGTAAAATATTTGGATATTCTTTTGTTTTTTAGCTCCAGTTTTTTGCCTTCTATCACGAGTTCATAAACAGGTGCTTTATCTATTTGGGTTAAAATATAGATTCTTTCCGCTGTTTTAAAGATAGTTTTGTTTCCTTCATTAGAGTATGAAAAATCATCAATTTCAAAAGTATCTTTTTCATCACAGACATTCGTCCATCTGATTTGCTTCTTTGTTATAGACAGGCTTGTCAGATCGCATGAATAACAGTTTCCGGAGAATTCTATACCATATTTATCATGTACATTGGTGCTTTTACTATTCAACAAATCAATAGGAACTAGCGTGGAAAAAACATCTGGTATTTCTAATGTTGCCGGATCAATCTTCACTGGTTCTGATTTAGATGTAACAACTTTTTTGGAGGCTTCCGGAGAAGTATTTTTTTCCACTTTTTTGTCTGTAGCGGGTGAACAGGATGCCAGTAAAGCAGCCACCACTGAAAGGCTGATTATTAAGTTTTTCATGTTTATAAAGTAAATTACAATATTGAGGTTATCATTTTGTAAAATTGTCCAAATTCTGCCACTTCATCTATCCCTGTTTTCAGCCATTTATTGCCCATATTCAGGCGTTTTGTTGGCTGCTGGTCCGAATACCGATACATTTGCCCAAAAATATAAAAATGAAAATCATTAATCAAATCTTTATATCGTCAATAGTAGTTCTTGCAGGATGTAATGAAAAGAATAAAACATCAGAGAGAAACAAACCAGAAACTGAAGTTAAGCAAAAAACAATAACCTTATCCAATTTCAAAAAAATAAAAGGTGTGGATAACGTTCAGGAAGTACCGTTTCAATTATTTACCAAGCTGGATTCTATACAGTTTTTTGTAACACCGAATAAAGATGCCGCTCATTTGAAAATGGCATATAATAAGCTTGATAACTATTACGGATTTGAAGAGTTTGAGGACTTCTATTCTATCCATTACAGCATTAATAACAATATTTCGAACAGTATTGAAGCGTTTGTCCTGAAGTCAGAATTCACTCCGGCATATGAACTTACTTTAAAAGGTGTGGATCTTTATGAGATCAGAAGCAGCACATTTAAGGAAGCGAGTGATTTTAAGAATAAATCTTTTAAAAAATTCGGAACTATTGCTGAGATTTCAGAACAGGAATTTAAAGCAAATTCTAAAAAACAAATCGGGGAAGCACTCGTCAAAAACCCGAATATACAACTGCAGGCAGATAACTGGGTATACAAAGAAAATGGCAGAGAAGACGTGATTACACAACATGAAAGTGTTTCTACAGAGACCGGGCCGCTTGCCAATGAATATATAGGAAGGTCACCTTATTTAAACCTTGAGGTATTCAAAGAAAATTCTGATGAAGTTGTAGATTCCTATTATTCCTTTTTCAGCTTAAAAAATGCAGTTATATTTGAGCTGAGTACAGAAGGCTATCCGCAAATCCTTCCTTCCAAAGGCTGGGTTACCTTTGTCTCATCCAATAATGATGTGGGGAGTAATTTTGTGATTTACAAATATTTTCCACAAACCAAAAAACAGGACAATCTTTTGTACGTGAATTTCACCAACTTCAAAATAGCAGATGATAAAAAGGCATTCTGGACAGATCATGATACTTTTTATGCAGAAGTCTATCCGCTCAATTCTGCTTCTGTTAATGGTAAAAAGCAGAAAACGGCTTATATAAAAATACAGTTGAAGGCTGATCTGTTTTAGGATAAATTAAAAAACCCCTGAAATCAGCCAGTGTTTATGGGGATAAAGTCCAATATCTTTGCTGCAATATTTAAAGAGATACAATGAAAAAATTAAGTTTGACCTTCCTTTTTTGTTTACTAAGTTTTATGACTTTCGCACAATCGCTGAAAGTCGTTATTAAACAGGATGGGAAAGTGATTCAGCCTGTGAATGATGTGTATGAACTGAAGAAATCTACTTTCCAATTTGAGATTACATCTACCAACCTGGAAGGATTTTTAGTAGGAGCCACTACGAATAAAGACATTTATGCAGGAGCTTTAGGCGTTTTGAATACGGAAGTGCCATGGTTTCAGAATACAGGTATGGCGGAAGAACTATATAATAAGGATAAAGAGATGTTTCTGATGGATTCTGCGCCTTCATACTGGTACTATACAGATGCAAAGGATCATAGATTTGATAAAAACCCTAAAGGTAACGCCAAGCAATGGACAGCTACCCGTACAATTACAAGGTTTTATGATATTATGATAGATCAGCCTATCAACCTGAAAGATTTTAACGGCAGCGTTTATATGTTGATGTATCAGCCTGAATATAATGATGAATATGATTTAATAGGAAAGAAAAACCTGTTTCAGGCAGCGTTGAAATTCAAAGATTAAGAGAACACACCCGATTATTTGATTATATAAAAAAAGGTCTGCTTTTACGATGTAAGCAGGCCTTTTTGTTGGATGAATATGTTATTCGATTACCAAACCATATTCTATAGCCAGTTTAATGGCAGAACTAAGATTAGAGGTTTGAAATTTTTCAATAAGATTTTTTCTGTGACTTTCTACTGTGTGCGGGCTGATAAAGAGCTTTTCTGCCATTTGATTAGTGGTAAGTCCTTTTGCTGCTTCGGCTAAAATTTCCTTTTCTCTTCGGGTCAGTTTCGGGACATGGTTTAATCCATCTGCGGATTTTTTCTCCAGAACAGACCTGGTTTGTGAGCATAAAAACCGATTGCCTGCATTTACGGCTGTGATGCCTTCAAGAATTTCGGAAACTGAAGCATTTTTCTGAATATATCCCAAGGCACCTTCTGCCAGAGTACTGTTAATGACAGGCAGCTCATTGTGAACACTTAGGATAACAATCTGAAGGTTGCTGTACTTTTTCTTTAAAGGTTTTATCAGCTCGATGCTGTTGATATCTGCCAGATTGATGTCCAGCAGTAATATATCAACCGCTTGTTTTGCCAGGCCTGCATTCATTTCTGAAACATTTTTGAAACAATCTACAACATCTATTGTATCGCTGTTTCCTAAAATATTTTTCAGTCCTTCTAAGAGAAGTGGATGATCATCTGTTATGGCTACTTTTATCATGTTTAATGAATAGGAATTTGAAGTTCTATACTGGTACCAATATTCAATTCGGAGGTGATATTCATTGTTCCTTTTAAAAATTGGACTCTTAATTCTATATTGTGAAAACCTGCTGTTTTTCTAACGTGCAGGTTGGTATGATCGAAACCTTTACCATTATCTTCTACCGTAAGGTTCAACAGATTTTCTTCTTCGCTTACCTGAACAATAATCTCTGAAGTCTCGGCATGTTTTATCGCGTTATTGACCAATTCCTGAATGATTCTGTAAATAATCAGCTGCTTTTCCTTTGATATGGAATTGCTGTAGTTGATAAATTCTGTATGGATCTCTAATGCGTTATTGGATATTCGGGAAGCAAATTCCTGAATGGCTATTTCCAATCCGTATTTCATTAATAAATCAGGCATTAAATTATGCGCTACCCTTCTTAACTCTTCTACCGCTCCATCAATCTGGTCAATCGATTTTGAAATTCCTTCTTCTATGTTCTCGGACTGATTTAAGTAAGATAATTGATGTTTCGTTCCTGAAAGCAATCCTCCCAATCCGTCATGAAGATCACGGGCAAGACGGCCACGCTCCTGCTCCTGCCCTTCAAGCAATGCGGTAAGTGTGGATATTTTTGAGTTTTGTTTTTCTTGTTCCATGGCCAAAGCATGCAGCTCGTCTCTTCGTTTAATAGACTTCGCACGCTGTTTATAAGCATAAAGCAATAAGAGGATCAGAACAATGAAAAAGATAATAAAAAAGATGTAGTATGTATTGATCTTTTCCTTAAATGCCAACAGCTTTTTAAAGTTGTTGATATCATTATTTTTCTGCCGGGTTTCCAGTTTTGCCAAACGAAGCTGCTGTTCTTTTTTCTCTGATTCAAGTTCTGAAAATTTCAGTCGCTCACGCTGGTTTTCTTCTACCAGTTTTAAGTTGTTATAGACCTGTTCACGCTGTTCACGCAAAATATTAATCAACTTAATTTCCTGTGCTTTTTTGTCGCTTTCCAGCTGTAATTTGATGTATTTCTGTTCCTGCCGTTCTTTATCAAACTGCGATTCTAATCTTTTGGTAATATCCAGTTTTTCCTGATCGTAAATACTTTTGTATTGATCTACATAGCTTTTATAATAAGTCAGTGCTTCTTTATAATTGCCCTGCTCTTCGCTAATTCTGGATAGAGACTCAAGGATAGACAATTCTATCATATGATTTCTTACCGGGCTTTTCCCAATTTCCATAGAAGCTTTCAGAAAATAAGATTTAGCTAAATCATAATTTTTATCCTGTAATGCCAATTCTGCTAAAATCCCAAATGAGGAAGCAATGTGAATAGCATCACCGACTTCAATACTCACCTTATTAGCCAGCTGGGCATATTGCATTGCCTTATTACTGTCAAACCCAGTATATAAATTCGCTAAATTGATGGCAGCATATGAAAGGCTGTTTCCGCTAAGCATAGCATCTTTGTTTTTATTGAAAGTAGCAATAGCCTGTAAATAATACTGTTCTGTTTTATTTCGAAACATTGTATTGGATGGATCCTGTGTATATTTCTGTTCATATACGTACCCCATCCGCATGTAAGCATCAAAGATAAGATTGGGATCATTTTGTTTGGAAGCCAGCAATAGAAATTGTTTGCTGTATTTTTCTTCCAGCTGATATTCATTCAGGTCAGAATAAATGGCAGATAATTCTTTGGCTGCATTACCCAATCTTCCATATAGTGTGGAAGTGGTTGGTGAGTTTTCATAATATTCGATAGCTTTCAGGTAAGCGGCAACAGCATCAGTCGTTTTATTATTACGGGTCAGAATCCAGCCTTTTGCATATTGTACATAACCTTTTGCTTCATTACTATTCGTTTTTAAGCTAAATGCCTTTGCCATGTCAAGACTTTTTGAAGACTCTGCTGTTTTGTTATCCAGCCGATAGTTCATGGCTTGCACCGCGTATAAAATTGTGGCATATTTTCCATCTGCCTGTCTTGCAGCAATGGAAATATTGGTTTCTAAAATCTGATAAGATTTAGGTTTAAGGTCATGAAAAAATAAGGCAGTCGCATATTTAGGAGCCAGATTGAGCTGTTCTGCAGTATTGTTTGATGCATGGCTGTATTCTCTTTCTAATTTGCTTAAAACATCCTGCGCCTGAACAAAAAACGGACAAATAAGTAAAGTAAATATAAATAATAACCTGTGCATCAAATCCTTATCTTTATTAAATTGCATTCCATTAAGGAGCGTAAATATAGGCAAATCCCCTCTAATCTATTTCGAAACCATGCTTTTCAGCGAAAGATCTCCATTTCTGAAATTTCTTTTCGTTTTTAAAGGCCGGATCTTCACCATAGTAATGCAGTAAACAGTGAGTAGCATATTCGTAAACACTGTAGGCATTGGCCTGTTCAAAATACTTAATGGCTTTCTTTACATCTGTTTTTACTCCCTGGTGTACGTTACCAAAAGATACTCAGCCCTATTAACTTTTACAGCTTCTTTTTCACTCAATTTTATTTGGCTAGTGTTTTTACCCATTCGTTTTTAGTGTTTGCTCGAAATAAGAATTTATTTGTTAATTGGGCGTGAAAAAGAAAGCTATAAAAGTTATAAAAATATTATAAGTGATGTGAAAATGACTTTAAATCACGAGGCTTTTCATCGGATTAGTTTAATATTTTTCCGGATTAAAGGTAATAAAAGGGATTGCATGAAAATATCCCTGATAACAGTGGTTTTTAGTTTATTTATTTAGAATATACTCCATCACATTTTTTAAGGCCTGTAGACTTCAGCCTGTTCAAATAATATCATGTAACAATAAAACGCGGTTAAGACTACTCCAATAAGCCCGGAAATAAGAAATCCGAAGATATAATATCGTCCCGTTTTATTTTTCTTTAGTATAGAATTGATAATAAAAATGATGAGCGTATATAAAAATCCTGTTCCGAAAAACAGAATCAAAACAGCAAGAAACAACGCTCTTTCCAGGTGTAAATCTGCAGATGAAAGCATAATATAATTAGTTTATAATGAAATCTTATTCATCGTATTCAGCAATATTAGAGAGAATTGAAGAACACTGCAATCCCGATTATCAGCTATATTTAAAGAAGCTGCAGCCATCAACAGAGATTTTTTGTCCTTTTTCAAATCATAGTATAGTAAGAACTGATAGAAAGAGGTTATAGAAAAAGACAGTCCTATTCGGTTAGATTAAAAATTACTTTCACATCTCACTTTTTTTTCCTAATTTTGCACACTATTATTCCTAATGTCTTTAGGAGTAACCAAAACAGATATTGATAACAAAAACAATAAAAAAGCAGAACAATGCCAAAATTAAAAACGAAATCAGGTGCTAAGAAACGTTTTGCTCTTACCGGATCTGGTAAGATCAAAAGAAAAAACGCTTACAAAAGCCACATCTTAACTAAGAAAGAAACTAAGCAGAAGAGAAATCTTACTACTACTTCTTACGTAGCTAAAGTGGACGAGAAAAGCGTACAACGTCAATTAGCAATTAAGTAGTTTTTATAAATCTATATTCGGTTTATAAGAATTCAAAACAAATTCAACATTTTAACCCTGAAACGGTGCAAATAAGAGTAACATCAGTTGCCGCCCTTTTCAAAAAAACAATTTAAATTATGCCAAGATCAGTAAATGCCGTAGCTTCAAGAGCTCGCAGAAAGAAAATTTTTAAGCAAGCTAAAGGTTTTTTCGGTAGAAGAAAGAACGTTTGGACTGTAGCTAAAAACGCGGTAGAAAAAGCAATGCAATATGCTTACCGTGGTAGAAAAGAGAAAAAGAGAAACTTCAGAGCACTTTGGATCACTCGTATCAACGCGGGAACCAGAGAGCACGGAATGTCTTACTCTCAATTTATGGGAGCTCTTAAAAAGAACAACATCGAACTTAACAGAAAAGTTTTAGCAGATTTAGCAATGAATCACCCTGAAGCTTTCAAAGCTGTTGTAGATCAAGTAAAATAATGTAGAATAGATTTTGTTATCAATATAAGTCCCGGGTTTTTCCCGGGATTTTTTGTTTTATACTTTTCTGTTTTGTGTGTTTTCAAGGTAAAATTCAGTTTCAACATCTTCAGACTTCAGGGGCATTTGAAATATCATTAATAAAATTCATCAAATCACAATTTATAATGCTGAATTTCCCACATAAAATACTTTAAATAACAGAAAAATATACATCAAAACCAGTTCTTTAAATGAATATAAGCCTAGCGTAACAATAAACTGCATAAAAAGTTATATTATTATTAAAAAAACAAGCAATTACACCAAAACAGATTTAATTATTAATAATAAATTACGATTTATTGCTATATTTACAATCTCTAAATAAAATATCGAAAATGAAAAAAGCTGCAGTTTTTTTGCTGACTTCCATTGCACTGCAAAATATGGGTGCACAAAGTTTTATTCAGGCTTATAAAAACCGGGCTGATATGGTCACGCAAGCCAATATCAACACAAACCTTCAGGAATTTGCAGGCTTTGGAATAAAAAAAACAGGTACAACAGCTAACAATAATGCACTGGACTGGCTCAAAAACAAATACCTGTCTTATGGATATACAGCCAATGATTTTTCTGAAGATGCTTTCACCTACGGAGGTAACACGTCAAAAAACCTGATCATTACCAAAACCGGTACTTTATACCCTAACCAATATGTCATTATCTGCGGACATTACGACACCATCGTAGGACCTGGGGTAAGTGACAATGGCAGTGGAACTTCTATTATCCTTGAAGCGGCAAGAATTCTGAAAGATATTCCAACAGAGTATTCTATCAAGTTTATTCATTTTTCCGGGGAAGAACAAGGTTTGGTAGGAAGTAATCATTATGTAAACAATGTAGCATATCAGGGAGGCACAAAAGTTCTGGATATAAAGCTGGTTTTAAATATTGACCAGGTTGGAGGTCTTATAGGAAATAATAACAATACCATTACCTGCGAAAGAGATACAGGAGGAATGTCTTCCAATAACGCAGCATCCAACACTGTGACTCAGGAATTGATGACATGTACAACCCTTTACTCTCCTCTACAAACGAATCTTTCTTATGCTTACAGCTCAGATTATATGCCTTTTGAAGCTAAGGGATACACGATTACAGGATTCTACGAATATCTGAGAAGTGAAAACGAACATACAGTAAGCGATACTTTTGCGAATCTGGATCCTGTATATATTCTCAATGTAGGAAAAGCGGCTGTGGGAGCATTACAGCATTTTGCCGTTGCCACAACATCAAGTAATCTTTTAAGCACCCATGAGAACACAGCACAGAAATCAGCAGAAGAAATCAGAATTTATCCTAATCCTGCAAAAGACCTTATAACGGTAGAGTTTCAGCAAGAAGTAACACCATTCAAAGTTGAGATTAATGACATGGTAGGAAATATAGTCTTAAATGCTGAAAATGAGAAAAAAATAAACACATCCGGTCTTAAAAACGGAGTTTATATGGTTACTATCAAGACCGATAAAGGAAATACAACAAAGAAAATAATCATCAATAAATAATGTCAGGCTTGAAATACGGATGGATGTTAGATTTATCTGTACTTCAGTATTACAATCATAAAATGAAGAAAATCGCTACCTTTTTATTGGCTTCCATCGCCATGCAAAGTCTTGGGGCTCAAAGTTTCATTCAGGCTTATCAGGACAGGGCGAATATGGTAACCCAGACCAATATTACCACTTACCTTCAGGAGTTTGCCAATTTAGGAGTAAAAAAAACGGGTACAGCAGCAAACAATAATGCTCTTGAATGGCTTAAAACCAAATATCTTTCCTATGGATATACTGCCAACCAAATAGCTGAAGATCCTTTTACTGCAGGAAGTTATAATTCTAAAAACCTGGTAATTACGAAAACAGGAACGGTATATCCTAATAAATATGTTATTATCTGCGGGCATTTCGACAGTATTACCGGTCTGGGAGTTAATGATAACGGAAGCGGAACTTCTATTATTCTTGAAGCAGCCAGAATCCTGAAAGATGTACCGACGGAATATTCTATAAAATTCATTCATTTTTCCGGGGAAGAGCAAGGTCTTTTAGGAAGCACACATTACGCTAACACAGTTGCCTATCAAGGAAATAACCGTGTTTTGGATATCAAACTCGTCTTTAACCTGGATCAGGTGGGCGGTGTGATGGGAAACAACAACAATACAGTTTACTGTGACCAGGATCTCGGAGGGCTTACCTCTAATAATGCTGCTTCTGCTGTTGTAACTCAGGAATTAAGAAACTGTACAGCACTTTATTCTCCTCTTCTGACTGCTGTAGATCCGGCTGAAGACACAGATTATATTCCTTTTGAGCAGAAAGGTGAAGTGATCACAGGATTTTTTGAAAGAATCAGAAGTACGTATCCGCATACGGTAAATGACACTTTTGCCAATACTGATCCCGTTTACATTTATAATATAGGAAAGGCATCTGTGGGGGCACTTCAGCATTTCGCTGTTGCTACAGGTACATTGGGAACGCATGAAGCTGTATTAAAAAATACATTGGAAACTGTAAAAATTTATCCAAATCCAGTAAAGGATATCATCAATATTGAACTTCCTGATTCAGGAATTAAGAATTTTACTTTTGAAGTGACTGATTTCCAGGGAAGATCTATTTTCAAGAGAACCAATGAAACCAAAATCAATGCTTCAGGATTGGAAAATGGCGCTTATCTTGGGATCTTAAAAGCCGGAGATCAGACTGTCGTAAGAAAAGTGATGATTGAAAGATAGTTCGTATTACCTATCATTAAATTATAAAACCTTTGAAGCTGTTCAAAGGTTTTTACTTTTCAGACAACTGCACATATTAAGCATCTGCAACACATTATTACCTTTCAATGCGAAATCTATTGATAACATAGTAAAAATTTCATTTTATTTTAAAACATTAAACACTTCGTTGTGATTTATTTACTACATTCGTGTTACCAAAATAATATCATATATGAAAAAATTTACAACAGTTTTATGCACTGCACTGATGATGCAGAGTATAGGGGCTCAAAGTTTTATCCAGGCTTATAAAGACAGAGCGGATATGGTTACCCAGGCCAACATCACTACAAATCTTCAGGAATTCAGCAATTTAGGAGTGAAAACTACGGGTTCGGCAGCCAACACCAATACATTGAACTGGATTAAAAACAAGTATCTTTCCTACGGCTATACTGCCAGTCAGATCGTAGAAAGTCCGTTTACTTTTGGAAGCACTAGTTCTAAAAACCTGATTATAACTAAAACAGGAACACTTTATCCCAACAAATATGTTATTATCTGCGGGCATTTTGACACCATTTATGGCCCTGGAGTGAATGATAACGGAAGCGGAACTTCTATTATTCTTGAAGCGGCAAGGATTCTGAAAAATGTACCAACTGAATATTCTATTAAATTCATCCATTTTTCCGGTGAAGAACAGGGATTAAAAGGAAGCAGCCACTATGTAAATAATGTTGTATACCAGGGAGGTGTACGAAAATTAGATATAAAGCTGGTCTTTAATCTGGACCAAGTAGGCGGAGTAAAAGGAAACAATAATAATACGGTGTATTGTGATGAAGATCAGGGAGGTCTTTCCAGTAATAATGCAGCTTCTGCAGCAGTAACTCAACAGCTGAGAAACTGTACAGCACTCTACTCTCCTCTTCAAACTGCCGTAGATCCGGCTGAAGACACAGATTATATTCCTTTTGAACAGAAAGGTGAAGTGATTACGGGATTTTTTGAAAGAATCAGAAGCACTTATCCTCACAGCTCCAAAGATACTTTCACCAACATGGATCCTGTCTATGTATATAATATTGGAAAGGCCACTGTGGGAGCTTTACAGCACTTTGCAACAGCTTCCACTACACTGAGCAAACCAGCATCTAAAAACGCTCTAGAAACAGCAAAAATCTATCCCAATCCTGCCAGCAATGTTCTCAACATTGAATTGCCGGATTCCAAAGAAACAAACTTCAGTTTTGAACTCAGTAATTCTATGGGAAGATCAATACTGAAAACAACTAATGAAAGAAAGATTGATGTTTCCAGCCTTCAGAACGGAGTGTATATTGGAGTTTTAAAAGTAGGAGATCAGACTCTTGTTAAAAATATCATGATTGAAAGATAACATATCTTCATTTCCAGAATAAAAAACAGCAGGAGGAGTCTCCTGCTGTTTTCTATTTCAAAGGTTTCATTTATTTCTGTTTTGAAGGATCTCCTCTATCTCTTCCATTGAAAACCCTTTCGCTTTTAATAAAATCAAGAAGTGATACAGCAAATCTGCAGATTCGTTTTTAAAGAGGTCATCATTATTATCTTTTGCTTCTATTACCAGTTCTACGGCTTCCTCACCTACTTTTTGAGCCATTTTATTGATTCCTCTCTGATAGAGTGAGTACGTATAAGAGTCTTCTGCCTTGGTATCTATTCTCTGAGATATTTTCTCTTCCAGCTCATAAAGAAATCCTTTGGCTTTTTTCTCTCCAAAACAACTAAAACTTCCTGTGTGACAAACCACATTTTTAGGAACAACCTTGATTAATATCGTATCCTGATCGCAATCTATATCAATACTTTTTACCGTTAAAAAATTACCTGATTCTTCCCCTTTTGTCCAGAGTCTGTTTTTAGAACGGCTGAAAAAGGTAACAATACCTTCTTTTTTTGTTTTTTCAAAAGCTTCTTCATTCATATAGCCCAGCATTAGCACCTGCAATGTTCTGCTGTCCTGAATGACCACTGGAACAAGGCCGTTATCTTTATTAAAATCTATTTTCATCGTACTTCAATTTTTTGCGTTTTTAACTGTTGTTTTAAATCCTGAATTCCTATTTCATTAAAATGGAAAATACTGGCTGCCAACGCTCCTGTAGCCTTTGTTTCATTAAATACTTTAACAAAATCATTTACAGCACCAGCACCTCCTGAAGAAATCACCGGAATACTGATCGCTTCAGAAACCAGCTTTGTGATCCTGAGATCAAACCCGTTTTTAGTGCCATCACCATCCATAGAAGTCAGCAGAATTTCTCCTGCTCCCAAACGCGCCGCTTCCTGTGCCCATTCTATAGTAGTAAGCTCAGTGGCTTCTCTTCCACCTTTGATATGCACAAGATCAAGATCACCAACCTGCTTTGTATCAATAGCTACCACAACACATTGGCTTCCGAATTCTTTGGCCAGATCAGAAATAAGGCCTGGATTTTTTACTGCCGAAGAGTTGATGCTGATCTTGTCTGCACCCGCTTCCAAAAGCTTTCTGACGTCTTCTACAGATGAAATACCACCTCCTACTGTAAAAGGAATACTAAGTTCTTTCGCAATATCTTTTACCAGCTCTGCAAATGTTTTCCTATCTTCAATGGTTGCCGTAATATCCAGAAAAACAAGTTCATCAGCACCTTCCTGTTCATACTTTTTGGCCAATTCAACCGGATCACCTGCATTTTTAAGGTCTTCAAAATTGACTCCTTTCACTGTAGATCCATCTTTTATATCCAGACATGGAATAATTCTTTTCTTAAGCATTTTCAATAAAGTTTTGAAGTTGTTGCAGGCTTATTTTGCCCTCATAAATTGCTTTTCCGATAATTGTCCCGGCACAGCCGATATCTTTCATTTTATAGACATCAGCGATGCCTGAAATGCCTCCGCTTGCTACGAGCTGAACGGATGTTTTGTATAAAATCTCAATATACAGTCCTGTGGACGGACCTTGCAGCATCCCATCCTTTGAAATATCGGTACATATTGCGGTTTGCATTCCTTTTTCCTGATACTGAAGAATAAAATCAACAATATCATGATTACTTTCTTCCAGCCAGCCGGAGGTTTTAATCTTCCTGTTTTCGCAGTCTGCCCCCAGAATAATTTTTTCGGAACCGTATTTTTCCAGCATTTGGAAACAGAACTCAGGATCCTGAACAGCAATACTGCCCAAAGTAATCTGTTTTGCCCCGGAATTAAAGGCCGTTTCAATATCTTCCTGAGTTTTTAACCCTCCTCCAAAATCAATATGCAGTGAAGTTGAAGCAGCGATATTTTCCAAAACCTTTTGATTGACAATGTGTTTCGATTTCGCCCCGTCAAGATCCACTAAATGAAGATATTGAATTCCAAAGCTTTCAAATTCTTTTGCCACTTCTACAGGATCTTCGTTGTATATTTTTTTTGTGCTGTAATCACCTTTTGACAGACGGACACATTTCCCGTCAATAATATCAATAGCCGGAATTATTTTCATCATTATAAATTTATAAAGTTTCTGACAATCTGATTCCCCACCATTCCTGATTTTTCAGGGTGAAACTGCACTGCATAGAAATTATCTTTCTGCAATGAAGCACTGAATGGCAGGATGTAATCACAAACAGACGTTGTAAAGTCTGACAATTCACAATAATAGCTGTGAACAAAATAAACATCTCTGTCCTCATTTATCCCTGAAAACAATGGTGAAGTCTTCCCTGAAAGCGTATTCCAACCCATATGCGGAACAATATCCCTTGATGGAAATTTTCTGACATTGATATCAAAAATCCCCATTCCCTCGGTATTTCCTTCTTCATTAGCTTTGCACATCAGCTGCATACCTAAGCATATTCCTAAAACAGGCTGTGTAAGGCCAGGAATCAAGAGATCAAGTTCTTTTTCCTTTAACAGTTTCATCGTTGAAGAAGCTTCTCCAACACCTGGAAAGATCACTTTATCTGCTTTTAAAATCTGTTCAGGATCATCTGTGATCACAGAATCAACATTCAGCCTGTTGAGCGCATTCTGAACAGAATTAACGTTTCCTCCGTTGTATTTTATTATAGCAATCATATTTATAAACTTCCTTTTGTAGAAGGCAAACTGTAATTAGTATCTGATTGGTTTACTGCCATTTTAATAGCTTTCGCAAAGGCTTTAAAGATAGATTCAATTTTGTGGTGTTCATTATCTCCTTCTGCTTTGATATTCAGATTGGATTTTGAGGAGTCTGTAAACGATTTAAAGAAATGAAAGAACATTTCTGTTGGGACATCCCCTATTTTCTCTCTTTTAAATTCAGCATCCCAAACCAGCCATGGTCTTCCACCGAAATCAATAGCCACCTGAGAAAGGCAGTCATCCATTGGAAGCAGGAATCCATATCTTTCAATCCCTTTTTTCTTTCCCAAAGCTTTTACAATAGCCTCTCCCAGCACAATTCCGGTATCTTCTATAGTGTGGTGCTCATCTACGGCAATATCTCCATTAACTTTAATTTTAAGATCCATATTTCCGTGTCTTGCAATCTGGTCAAGCATATGATCAAAAAAATGAAGTCCGGTTGAAATATCTGATTTTCCGTTTCCATCGAGATTGACTTCAATTTCTATATCGGTTTCATTGGTTTTCCGGGATACCTTAGCCTTCCTCATTCCTGATTTTAAGAACTGATAAATCTCTTCCCATCTCGTTGTAGACAGCTGTGCCTCCTCATTAAAGTTTTTATTAAGATAAATAGCTTTAGCACCCAAATTTACAGCTAATTGAACATCAGTACTTCGATCACCAATTACATAAGAATTTTCAAGATCATAGTTGCCATAGATGTATTTTCCCAGCATTCCGATTCCTGGTTTTCTGGTAGGAAGATTTTCGGATTCAAAGCTTTTATCAATTAAAATATCACTAAAAACAATTCCTTCATTTTCAAATGCCTGCAGCATTTTTTCCTGTGGTTTTATAAAATTTTCTTCGGGAAAACTCTCCGTTCCCAGCCCATCCTGATTGGTTACCATTACCAGTTCATAATCCAGTTCATTGGCAATTTTTGACAGGTATTGGAAGACTCCCGGATAAAACTCAAGCTTTTCCAGAGAATCTACCTGAAAATCCGTAGGCGGTTCAATAATCAATGTTCCGTCACGGTCTATAAAGAGTACTTTTTTCATTTTTAGATACGTTTTAAAAGATTAATTAATTTTTCATTTTCTTCACGGTTTCCTACATTGATCCTGATACATCCTGGAATGGCAGGATCTCTTCTGCTGGTCAAAATCTCTTCTTCAAGCATTTTTCCATATACATTATCTATGTTTTCCATTCTGATCAGAAAGAAGTTCGCATCTGTGGAAAATACTTCTAAAATGCATGTAATTCCTTCAAACTGCTGCTTCAGCCATGTTCTTTCTTCCAAAATGCGATTTACATTTTCCTGAAGACTGCTTTCATCATCCAATGTTTTTAAAATCAGTTCCTGGCTCAATACATTTACATTATAAGGAGCTTTTACCGTATTGATCAGGCTGATAATTTCCTCGGATGCATAAGCCATTCCTACTCTTGCTCCGGCGATTCCCCATGCTTTGGAAAACGTTTGCAGTACAATTAAGTTCGAATATTGATCCAAAAGCTCAATACTTGATTTTTTTCCAGAGAATTCTATGTAAGCTTCATCTACTACTACGATACCGTTGAAGTTCTGAAGGTAAAATTCAATATCATCAACGCTGTTTCCGGTAGGATTATTAGGAGAGCATAAAAAGAAAATTTTAAGAGATGAATCATCCGCAACTTTTAAAAATTTCTCTTTTACAATTTCAAAGCTTTCATCAAGATCCAGCTTCAATACTTTATTTTCATTGATTGTTGCATAAAAACCATACATCGCAAAGGACGGATTCATCATCAGAATGGCATCTTTTTTAGGCTCACAGAAAATTTTAATGATAAGATCTATCAGCTCATCACTTCCGTTTCCTATGGCGATCTGTGAAGGTGAAATATTTTTAAGTCCTGCAAGCCTGTTTTTAAGCTTTTTCTGAGTGGAATCCGGGTAGCGGTTACATTCCCCAAAAGGACTTTCATTCGCATCCAGCATAACGGGTGCATTAAATTCATTATGATCCCTGAAACTGATGTAGGGCTGTAATTGTAATATATTTTCTCTTACCAGAGTCTTGATACTGTTATTTTTCATTGTATTGTTTATTTAAAAGTATTTTTAAACCATTAAGATGAAGCGAGTAATTAAGGATATTGAAGAAAATATCTTCAGATCTTTATTAAGCTATGGGCTGAATTCCAATCTATTGGAATCTTAACTCTACTTAAAAACTTCATTTTCTTAATGGTTCAATTCTTTTTTGTTAAACGCAAAGGCGCAAAGTTTTTTAATCCTTTTGCTTTTTTCAATATTATTTTGCGTCTTTGCGTTTTCCAACATTTATTATTTTAATCTTATGGATACTGCATTTTTGTGGGCCAAGAGACCTTCTGCTTCAGCCATAAGCTCTATGGCTTTCCCTAAATTCTGAAGACCTTCTTTTGAAAGATGCTGGAAGGTTATTTTCTTTACAAAACTATCCAATGAGACTCCGCTATAGTTTTTTGCATATGCATTGGTAGGAAGCGTGTGGTTGGTCCCGCTTGCATAGTCTCCGGCACTTTCACAGGAATAATTTCCAAGGAAAACCGAGCCCGCATTCTGAATTTCCGGAATATATTTTTCAAAATCATTGATAGCCAGAATAAGGTGTTCAGGAGCGTAAAGATTACTGAATTCAAGAGCTTCTTCCAGAGAATTCACCAAAATAAAAGAACTGTTTTCCAAGGCTTGGGCGGCAAATTCATTTCTTGGTAATTCTTTGATTTGTTGATCAACAGCACTGATTGTTTCATTGAAAACTTTAAGATCAGTAGTAATAAAAACAACCTGACTGTCACTCCCGTGTTCTGCCTGTGAAAGAAGATCTGCGGCACAAAATTCAGGAACAGCCTGTTCATCTGCTATGACGAGAACTTCGCTCGGACCGGCAGGCATATCAATCGCAACCCCAAAACGCTGGGCGTATTCTTTAGCTGCTACGACAAACTGATTTCCCGGTCCGAAAATTTTATTAACCTGAGGAATACTCTCTGTCCCTAAAGTCATAGCCGCTATAGCCTGGGCACCGCCTGTTTTAAAAATTTCAGAAACTCCGCAGAGCTTTGCTGCATAAAGAATCGCAGGATTAATATTTCCGTTTTTATCCGGAGGTGTACACAATATAATTTCTTTACAGCCGGCAAGATTGGCAGGAACCGCAAGCATTAATACAGTAGAAAACAAAGGTGCTGTTCCTCCCGGAATATAGATTCCAACTTTCTCTACTGCACGGTTTTCACGCCAGCAAACAACTCCCTGAGTAGTTTCTGTTTTCTGAATTTCCTGTTTTTGCGAAGCGTGAAATACTGAAATATTCTCTTTTGCCTGTTGAATTGCCTGTTTCAGTTCATCTTTTACCTGCTTTTGTGCATCTTCAATTTCTTCTTTGGAAACCGAAATACGTTGAGTATTTGCTTTATCGAATTTTTTATTGAACTGTATTAAAGCTTTGTCTCCGTTTTTTTCAACTTCTGTAAAAATTTCTGAGATAAGTCCTGAAATTTCCTGCTGCTCCAGAACAGGACGTTTTACCAGGTCTTTCCAGTTGTCTTTTGTGGGAAATCTATATATATTCATTGTAGTATTTTTAATTTTAACAAACTATTAAGCTATTGATTTACAATTGTTTTTGACGCAAAGACGCAAAGTTTTTAATTCCTATATCGCTTTTAAGGCGCAAGAAAATCAAAGATTTTCAGCAAGTGTTTGAGTATTCAATTTTATCGCAGATAAAATTTTTGCGCCTTACAACAGTCTTAATTTTTATTCTTTTGCGTCTTTGCGTTGACCAACATTTTAAATAACCATTTTATCAATTGGAATGATTAAAATATCCTGCGCACCGTTATCTTTCAGTTCATCAATGACTTCCCAAAAGCGTTCTTCATCAATAACAGAATGAATACTGCTCCAGCCTTCTTCTGCAAGAGGAATAACTGTAGGGCTTTTCAATACCGGAAGAACTTCTGATACTTTCTGAATCTTTTCATTGGGAACATTCATCAGAATATATTTTGAGTTTTTTGCTTTTAAAACAGCTTTGATCCTGAATACGAATTTTTCCAGAATTGCTTCTTTTTCTGGGGATAATTGAGGTGTTTGAGCCAAAACAGCTTCTGATTTCAGTAAAGTAACCGTTTCACGCAACCCGTTTTTGAATAATGTGCTTCCGGAGCTTACAATATCACATATCCCGTCTGCCAGACCAATATTCGGTGCTATTTCTACGGAACCTGAAATGACGTGAATGTCTGAAGTGATTCCTTCTTTTTCTAGAAAGTTTTTAAGGGTATTTGGATAAGAAGTGGCAATTTTTTTACCTTGAAAATAAGAGAGTTCATCGGTTTCCACTTCTTTGGGAACAGCCAGTGACACACGGCATTTTGAAAATCCAAGCTTCTGGATTGTTTTTATATTTTTACCTTTTTCTATCAGGAGATTTTCACCTAGAATAGCAACATCCACCACTCCATCTTCCAGATATTGCGGGATGTCTGAATTGCGAAGGTACATGATTTCCATCGGAAAGTTATCTACTGAAACTTTGAGCTGGTCTTTCCCGTTGTTGACGAAGATTCCGCAGTCTTTGAGAAGCTGTAAAGATTCTTCATAAAGCCGGCCGCTTTTTTGGATTGCAATTTTTAATTTACTCATTTTGCCTTTTTTGGGTCCGAGCAAATAAAAACTGATCTGTTGAGATTTCTGAGGAGAATTCAGGAAACAAAAAAACCGCCTATTTACTCAGACGGTTTTAATTATTTTTGATTTTAGCACATACTTATATCAATCAATTCCGCCTAACAGAGATGATGATGATAATGATGTAATGCTAAAAAAGTTGGTTTCATTGTATAGAATTATGATGCAAATGTAGGATTTATTTTTAAAATGCAAACTTTTTTCAGATAATTTTTTGATAAAAATTCATCAACTGTTTTGCAATGGGTTCGTCATTAAACTTCTGAACAAACTCGTAACCCTTTTCCTCACGGCGTTTTCTCTCAGATGCATTTTCCCAGAGAAATTTGAGTTTGGCCCTAATATCAAGATCACTATCCGGATTGATGTAGACAGAGTCTTTTCCTCCTGCTTCCGGCAGACAGCTTGTATTGCTTGTAACCACAACAGTTTTGGAGAAAAGTGCCTCAATGACAGGGATTCCGAAGCCTTCAAAGAAACTCGGATAGACAAAAATATCTGCCTGTTTATAAAGACAGGCAAGTTCATCCATAGAAACTCCTTCCAGGAACAATACCTGCTTTTCCATTTTGTTTTTTTTCAGGAAGTTTTCTATTTTCTGGTAATACTTGGTCTTCCTTCCCACTACTACAAGAGGAATTTCTGTACCCTTGATTGCTTTTACGACATTCAAAAGGTTTTTACGTTCTTCAATGGTTCCTACGTTGAGGATAAATCTTTCAGGAAGGTTATATTTGTCCTTTACAGCCTCCATCAGTTCAGGAGACTGCTGTTCTTTAAAAGCGTGATGACATCCCTGATAAATGACTTCAATCTTAGTCTCAGGAACTTTTAAATACCGGATAATATCTCTTTTGGTCTGTTCTGAAATAGCAATGATTTTATCGGCAATATTAGCAGCTTTTTTAAATTTCCAGAAATGTATTCTCCTGTCAAAAAAAGAATAATACTGTGGATATCTCACAAAGATTAGATCATGAATGGTAACCACCTTTTTAATAGGTTTTGAATCCCATTTTAAAGGAAGTTCACCGGATAAACCATGGAAAATATCAGCTCCTTGCTTTTGGGCATCTTTACCCATTTTCAGCTGGCGTGAAAAGTTTCCTTTTGAGTTTTCGATAAAATGAACATTCGGGCGCTCAAGGATCTCTTTTCCGCGCTCTGATTTGTTTTTATTAAGCAGCAGATACTCGTTACCCGGTTCATACTCAGAAAGTATTCTTACCAGATCTCTTGAGTAATTTCCCAATCCGGATGTGTTGTGGAAAAACCGTTTTGCATCAAAGGCAATCTTCATCGTTGTATCTGTTTTTGAAATTCCTGAAATGTACCGAATGTATGCCCTTTCGCTTTCAGCCAGCCTACGAACGAATCAAATCTTTCCACCATCTCTTTTCCTGAGTTTTTTACTGTAAATCCAGGAAGTTTAAAGGCTTCATCTTTAATCTCTGCAAATTCCCACGGATGAAAATAAATATTAAGATAATTATCCTTTTTCAAGGTGTCCGAAGCCAGTTTCTTGTACAAAAACAACGGAAAATTATGGAAACTTAACCAAAACAGTGGAATTCTGAAGTTCGGTGACACAGAGGCCGGAACCTGTGTTACATTTCCTTCTTTGAAATAGGTTCTGGAAACTTTTAAATTGTTATATCTTCCCGGTAAAAACGTTGGATTAATGGATGAATTGTATGAATATCCTGCCCTTTCAACTTCTTTTTCGTCTACGGGCATCATTCTCGGCATTCTTAATCCGGTTACCCTGGTAGAAAATAATTCTTCCAGTTTTTCTCTTGATTCTTTGAGATGTTTGTCTTCAAATTCTGAGTGAAACCACGTGTGAGAAGCCAGTTCATGACCTTCGCTCAATAATCTTTCAATAAGATGTTTGCTGTTTTCTGCAAAAACTACGGTAGAAAAGAAAGTAGCTTTTGCATTATGTTTTTTAAGGATATCGAGTATTCTCTCTAATCCTGTCTGTGAAATTGAAATCTGCTTTTCAAAGGGAATTTCACCCTTATATTCTAATGGCATATCAAATTCTTCAATATCAAAACTCAATAAAACCATTCTAAAAATTTTTGTTTTTAATAATATAATTAGGTCTGTCTTTCACCTGTTTAAATATTTTACCTAAATAAATCCCCATGATTCCGAGGATGATCAGCTGAAGCCCTCCGAAGAAAACAATAGTCATAATCAATGATGCCCAACCAGAGATCTCTGTTTTTGCAATGAAGGAATGAACCACATATGCACCATATCCGATTACTGAAAGTGCTGAGAATAAAAAGCCCAGATAAGCTGCCAAATACAATGGTTTCACACTGAAAGCAGTGATTCCCGTAAAGGCAAAGGTGAACATTTTTTTAAGATTGTAGCTGCTTTTTCCTGAAAGTCTTTCTGCAGCGGTAAAGTCAATTCCAATCTGTTTAAACCCCATCCAGCTTGTCAGTCCTCTGAGGAATAAGTCATCTTCATTAAAGTTTCTCATTACATCCACTGCTCTGGCATCCAGTAATCTGAAATCTGAGCCGCCTCCTTTTGTTAGGTTAACGTCTGACAGACTTGATAAAAGCTTATAAAATAAGTCTGATGTTTTTCTTTTAAAGAAGGAAATCTCCTTAGGATAAGTTCTGAAAGTAAAAACCACATCATAGCCTTCCTCCCATTTCTGAATCATTTCAGGGATAATCTCCGGCGGATGCTGAAGGTCTCCATCCATCGAAATAACTGCATTTCCCAGAGCGCTGTCCATTCCTGCTTTTACCGCAGGCTGATGTCCAAAATTCCTCGAAAACTCAATGAATTTCACTTCATCATACTGGTTGGAAAGCTCTTCTAATTTTTGTTGTGTATTGTCTCTGCTTCCATCATTTACAAATATGATTTCAAAGTCGTAATTAGGTAAGCC
Source organism: Chryseobacterium indologenes (assembly GCF_018362995.1). Taxonomy (NCBI): domain Bacteria; kingdom Pseudomonadati; phylum Bacteroidota; class Flavobacteriia; order Flavobacteriales; family Weeksellaceae; genus Chryseobacterium; species Chryseobacterium indologenes. The sequence goes on along the minus strand of NZ_CP074372.1, from coordinate 900,050 downwards.
ATCAAAAACTTCTTTAATTTTCTGATGGATCATTGCGACATTTCCTTCTTCGTTATAGGCAGGAATTACAATTGAAATTTTCTTCATATTTATTAATTCAGGCTGTAATTTTTCTCAAAATCTTTAGTCAGAAGCTCGTAAATTACTCTCAACCAGATTACAATACAAGGTACAGCTTTTAATGAATATTTGATAATATAGTTTTCTTTTACAAATTTCGGAAATAGATCCGAAGTAGAAAAACACGTGAAAATAATAACAAAAACTAGCAATCCTATGATAAGCGGTGTTCTTTCTTTCTGAAGGAAAAACCATATCAGCACTCCTACAACCGCAATAATATAAGTTGGAGATTCTGAACTTGAGCTGAACAATACCAAAAACAGTAATGTTGAAGCCAGAATCATCAGTTGGAAAGCATAATGCTTATATTGCTTAATTCTGATGTAAGGCAAAGCAAAAAGTGGCAATCCGCCTGCTAAAAACACAAGATTCGAAATGGAGGCATCTCCTAAGATTCTTCTTACAAATCCCATTAAAGAAATGTCCTGCATATTTCCCAACACCTGATTTTCACTGTTTTTTTCTACAATAGACTGAAACCAGTCTGAGTAACACTGAATCACAAACTGCGGGCTTGAATACGCCATTGGAAGAACGAAAAATAATATTGCAATAGCAATTCCTGAAAGAATAAATTTCGTTTTATTTTTAATGAAGAAAAACTGTGTCAACCCCACAATTCCGTAGATTTTCACAAATATTCCTATTAAAATTGCGGTTACAGATTTTACTTCTTTTCTTTCGTAAATGTAGACTGCAGATAACAGTAAAAGGCCTGTCAGTGCTACATTAAACTGTAAACTTAAAGCAGCGGTAATGTACTCCTGAAGGCAAAGCAGTCCGAAAATTGCTTTCTTACTGTCTGAAAACGGCAGTTTGTAAATACCATAAATGAAGATAAAAGTATTGGCAATATTCCAGAGTGAAATTCCCAGCCAATCCGGCATCATGGCAAACGGAGCAATCAATGCACTGAAAAACACGCCATAATGGTTTAAATCAAAATAAAGATCAGGATAATGGATAAATAAGTTTTTCTGATGAATGGTATTAAAGAATACATTTTTAAAAATCAGATAATTATTGATCGCATAATCTCCTCTCAGGTATTTGGAAATTGCTGTAACAACGGATATAATAAGATAAACCCCAAATATATATTTAGGGTTTAATAGTATTTTAAGAAATTTTTCTTTCAAGATTGTGGTATTAGCTTACAATATTAATTTTAAACCGCTACATTATTATCTCTCAATGCATCATTCAGAGATGTTTTCTTGTCTGTAGATTCTTTTCTCTGACCAATGATCAATGCACAAGGAACCTGATATTCTCCAGCCGGATACTGTTTTGTATAGCTTCCAGGGATTACTACTGAACGCGCAGGAACTCTTCCTTTGATTTCGATAGGTGTATCTCCTGTTACATCGATAATTTTTGTTGAAGCTGTCAATACTACGTTTGCACCTAATACGGCTTCTTTTTCTACGTGAACTCCTTCTACAACGATACATCTTGAACCGATGAAGCAGTCATCTTCAATGATTACCGGAGCTGCCTGTAACGGCTCCAATACTCCACCAATACCTACACCACCACTCAGGTGAACATTTTTACCGATCTGTGCACAGCTTCCTACAGTTGCCCATGTATCTACCATTGTTCCTGAATCTACATAAGCCCCAATATTTACATAAGATGGCATCAAAATTACTCCCGGAGCAATATAAGCTCCTTCTCTTGCCACTGCATGTGGTACAACTCTCACCCCTTTTTCAGCATAATTTCTCTTTAAAGGCATTTTGTCATGAAATTCAAACGGACCTACTTCAATAGTTTCCATTTTCTGGATCGGAAAATACATTACTACTGCTTTTTTCACCCATTCATTTACCTGCCATCCGTTTTCAGTAGGCTCTGCTGTACGAAGTTCACCTTTATCAACCAAAGAAATAACCTCTCTAATCGCCTTCTGGCTGTCTTCATTCTGCAATAAATCTCTGTTGTCCCAGATATTTTCAATAGTTTGTTGTAACGACATGTTTCTTATTTAAAATTATACCGGCCAAAGATACAAAAAAGTTCAGCAAAACGGTTTTTAACGTTATGCTTTTAATAAAGGCTCAGCATACGCTTAACCCTATTTTTATAGGCAAGGTAAATTTGTCCGTGTTCTTTCATCAAATATTCCTCTTCAAGCCGAATCTGAATCTGCATCAAAATACTTCCCATCAAAAGGAATGTCAGAGCAATTACCGTTGGGACAACAAGAAAAAAACCAACAAGACTTATCGTCATTCCCAGGAATATAGGATTTCTGGAAATTTTGAACAATCGATGGGTCACCAATTCTGTTTTTGTTGTATTATCAATCCCGATCCGCCAGGAGTTTTTCATTTGCAGCTGGGCTGTGATGACCCAAATCAGAGCAAAAATCATTAAAGCAAATCCTGCGTACTGAACAAAATTATATTCCAGAATGGTAATTTTAAACACATTAAAGACGTTTTCCGGAAAAAACAAAAGAAGCATTGTATAGATAAAAAGTGCAGACAGCACAATCTTAAAATAGAATCCTACAAGTCCATAAGCAGAATCATCCTTAGGAAGGACATTAGGGTTTTTACCAATTTGTTTTGCCACTTTATAACTGATTCCTACAAAGGAAACTGCAAAGAATATTATAAAATACGAGGGAATAAAAAATCTGATAAAGTCTGTCATTGATAATAGTTTTGAGCAAATTACCGCAGTTTTGCAATGCAATCCTATTGCAATGACACGCCCTTTATTGGGATTTCAGAAATTTTCAATTAGAAACCTAGAATTCCCCTCCACCGGAGGGGTGGCGAAAATTCAAAGAATTTTTGACGGGGTGGTTAAAGAATATTGTTATATAAGTTTTGGCTAAAGTCAGTTGATTGTTTCTTTTTTTTATTGAACGGGCTAAAGCCCGTTCCTATTGAATTTCAACTCTTCCCTGCAGACAAAATATTAATTTAATGCGTTTTAAAGATTTACAGAACTCTTTGGGCATGAAGATAGGCTTTGTTCCAGTATTTTTCGTTCAGGGATGAAATCATTACTCCTTTTGAGGTAGAAGCATGGATGAACTTCACTTCTCCGTCAGGGCCAATATCATGAACAATTCCAACATGAGATACTCTGCTTCCTCCTGCTGTTGCAAAAAACAAAAGGTCACCGGGTTTTACATCTCTGATATCAATATTTTTTCCGGCTTCAGCCTGATCAGAAGATCTTCTTGGAAGGTTAAAGTCATTTTCTTCAAACACTTTTACAGTAAATCCGGAACAGTCAAAGCCTGATGATGTATTTCCTCCGAATTTATAGGGTGTTCCGATGTATTTTTCAGCATCCTTCAGAATATCATTAATTGATCTGGATACACTTCCGTTAAATTTTGAATCCAGTTTTCTGAGGTTCTCAGATTTTGCAACTGTTTTTGTATTTGATTTCTTACTGCCGGAAACACTTTTTGATGATCCACAGGACACTACAAAAGCAGATGCAATCAGTAAAACAGACCACTGCTTTATTCTCATTTTCTGTTCAAATAATCCCAATCCCATATTCGTCTGATTTTTACTCGGTTAAGTAATTATCCAACAAATATACATTTTATATTTTAATTACAATATAACTATACTACAACTATATGATAAATATATGTTAAAATTTTGTTTTCATTTATTTATTGGTATATTTGATTTCTATTTTGAATATATGGCAACATATGAAAGTCTCATCAAGATCACGGGAGCTGTAGGTGACCTGGTATTTTATAATCTGAACGGTAAGAATGTGGTTCGGAAGAAAAGCGGGTTCAATAAAGCTGCTTTTAAAAAAAATCCTTCGTATGAGAAAGTCCGGCAGAACAGTTCGGAATTCGGGCATTGCTCTAAAATTGGGAAAGTTATCAGGAATACTCTGAATCTCTATATCAAAGAAGCAGGCGATCCCCTCCTCTACCAGAAGTTTGCAAAGGTTATGACAATGATCAAAGACCTGGATATGATTTCCGAAAGAGGAAAACGAACGGTTGAAAATGGTTTAAAGACTGAAGAAGGAAGAAAGCTTATGAGAGAATTTCAGCTGGGTACGCTTCCTAATATTATGGATTGTATCAGAATTAAGGATCAGATCCTCTATAAAAATGGTGATTGTGTCGCTGATAAAACCGTAATTTTAACTATAAAATTAGATTCTGAAAATTACAGCACAGAATATACTGAGGAAATAATCAGTTGGGATCAGCATCAAAAGCCTTTTAAAAAGTATTTTTCAGAAAATGATCTTCTTCTTTATTTTATAGTCCTGAAGAATGATCATAATGAGATTACCCACATGGGATTTGTTTAAATAAAAAAGTCTGCAGATTCTGCAGACTTTCTTGTTTTATTTCTTTTCTCCTTTCCAGCTTCCTGATGTTGCAGGTGTTGGAAGTGAGTTGGACCAGTTTCCGTTTCCTTTTTTTTCCGTTGTTAACGTTCCCTTGAAATCTCCTTGTGAAGGAAGTCCTACTCTTGCGTTAAGATCTCCTGATTCACTTAAATTCCCGGTAATGCTGTAGTTTTCATTATTAACATCGGAATGCATTGTTCCTACCACTTTACCACTCTCATCTACCACGAAGTTCCAAACTCCTTTATCATTTCCTTCGTAAGAACCTGACCATGTTCCTACATAATCATAGATAGTATCATCATCAGAGCTGCAGCCGATAAATAAAAACGCCGTAAATAAAAGTAAAAAAAGTTTCTTCATAGTTTCAGTAGTTTTATAACCTAAAATCCTGTTATTCTCAATGTACTTCTCTTCTAAAAATTCAGTCACAGAGAATAGTGCTTAATATTTATTATTTTTTTGTTCCGTGCAAATCTACTAATTTTTTCATTCAAATTATCTGAATTTTAATTAGTACCCGATATGTTTATTAAAAAACAACATATTTCGGCTAAAATACAAATATTTTTCAAACAAATACAAGGTGTATAATTTTTGAGTTATTTAAAAAATTGATCCCTGAAATCTGATATTACTCTCTTCAATATCCGTTTACAATTAGTTTATATGATTTTTCAGGCGAATTTCACATCCATTTTAAAGTTATTTCCTATCTTAGTGAAAAATTTAACCTTTTTCAAAAATAACATGAAAACAAAAACATTCTTTTTGGCAGCACTTGCTATGGGTGGGACTCTATTAGCACAGGTTGGGATTAATACTTCTACTCCTTCCCATACATTAGATGTTAATGGTCTGGTGAGAGTAAGAGGACTTTCAAATGCTGAAAAAAAAATTGTTGCGGCAGATGCACAAGGAGTTTTAACCCTTATATCTCCTGAAGAAATCTTCGCACCGAAAGCTTTATTGAACACTTCAACCTCTTCCAGTGAACAAAGACTCACAGTTTACGAAGGAAAATGTTTCCAACCTGGCGATAATGCTTCTTCCTGTACCGTTTCTGTCAACCATTACTCCTCTTGTGCGGGGTTCAGTAATCCCGTAGATACTCAAATTATAGTAGGGCAAGGAATTAACACAGGAAATGGACAGTTTCTAGGAACATGGACAGCCCGATATGTTGATAATAAAGGATTTGCAAACACAACTCCTGTTGCTAACCAGACAGCGCCTGACTATCCCAGAATTTCTTACCCAAGTACCAATACAGTGAACTATTTAGGAAGTGGAAACTTTGCGGGTCAATGTAATACGGATCTGGTCACTACCATCAACCAGGCCACCGGAGATATAAAAGTAGAGTCTGTAAAACGAAGCATGTTTGCACATCTTGTGTATCTTATCAACATCGCCCGTTCCAGATCTTTATAATAGTCGATATTTGATTTCAAAAGAGGCAGCCACAATTGAATTGTGGCTGTTTTTTGCTAAAATAAGACCTCTTTTTCAGAGGGATTAGAGTTTATTTTTTATGGAAATATATTTACATGAACAATGATAGATATCTTGTATTTTCTTCCTAAAAACAATCTGAAATGGGTGTAAATGATATTCAGATTAATTATATTTGGTTTAAATATTAAAATATGAAAGTAGCTTTTATATCAGATGATTTAAAGGAAATTGATATCACTATTCCTGCGGTTGAATTTGAAATATTACCCGTTGTGGGTGACTGGGTTAATATAGAATCTTATGTAGATGAAATCCTGTGGCAGGAAATAGAAAAGTATTTATATTCAATCAATAAGCTGGCTTTTGGAATGATTAATGGCAGAACCTGGACCAGAGAAAATAATGAAAACATTCTCTATGCTCATGTAACATTCGACTCGATTGATGAGTAAGAATGAAATAAAAAAGCTCCCATTGGAGCCTAAAACTATTGGTTAAACGAAAAACTTATCCCAAATGTATGGAATATTCATTCTGCCATTTATGCGTACAATCATAATCAGAGATTAGTGAATGAAACAAATTATAAAATCTTTGAAATGAATGATATCATTAATATATCCTTTCAATAAAAAAGCTGTAAAGAATCAACTTTACAGCTCCATTTTCATAGTATGTTTTTAGAATCTTTTTTATAGTCTGATAACTATCCGGAATTAGTTTTGGAACTTTACAAAATCCAGATAAAAAGGAGGATTTCCTCCATTAAATCCAGTCGGAACTACAAGATTGGTCTTATGAGCAACTATAGGGTAAACTCCAGGGGCTGCAAAATATAATACTCTGGTTTGATCTCTAGGCACAAAATTAATAGGATCAGGACTTGCCGTTCCACAATATGCTTTCCATACTTCCCCTACTCCAGGAATATAAAACCAGTAATCATTACAGGTAGAAGTTATGGTGATTCCTGAACGGAAAAAATACCATCCTTTGGCAGGAATATTCACAGAGATTCCAGTTGGTAAATTATCTCCACCTGAATTTCCGGTAAAAGGATTTACCAATGTTCCGGTATAAGATGTCCAGTTGTTGGCAAAAGCAGTAGTAACAGTGGATGACCATGTTGCCAAGCCGTTTGCATCACTGGTCAGTACATAGCCCAGCTGCTGGGTACCATCTTTGATCTGAAGAGCCCCATTGGTAGTTCCGTTATCAATAACAATCTTTGCACTGGCTGCTCCTGCCGGTACTGTATTGGTTCCTACCAGAACTTTTCCTGTGCCATTGATACTTAAATTATTACCTGCCGTTGCAATATCCGTTGCCTGTGAAAGGGTTCCGCCCAATTTTACATCTGTACCGGATAATGTCAGACCGTTACTTGCTGTGATATTATTATTAATGATTGTTGTACCTCCATTTCCATTACCTCCGGCAAGCTCGGTAACCGTCATAAATCCTATTCCCGGGTTCAGCTGTGCAGTTCCGGCACCTCCCAGCCTTACTTTTACAGAGGTATCAACCGTAGGCCTGTAAATAGCATAGGCTTCCGGCTGGCCGCCAATAGATGTTGCCGGATAATTATTGATGGCATCCACAACTCCTGTTGTACTGGAAGGAAGAACAGAGTTATTGGAAGCGTCTACCCACTCATACACGAAAAATCCTCCTGCCAGCGAAAAATCAGTAGCATGCAGCTGACAACGGAGCACATAGGTTTTACCTGCTTTCAGATTGAAAACACCTGCGTTATAAGTAATATTATTGGAGGCAATAACAGATCCGAATGTCACATCTGATCCTGTAGATACGGATTGGGCTGCGTTTGGCTTCACAATAATATAATCCCCTGTAGCAGATGTTCCCGTTGAAAGAAGTTCCCATGTAGAATTCGTTCCGGTAAGTCCCGTACTCACCAGCTCTACACTCTGATTGGCTGGTACTGAAATACTGGCATTTCCGTTAATTGTTTCCGGAGCCACGGTATTCACGGTGATCTTAAAGTTTGTATTGTTTTTAATTCTGTAAATCCTCCCTTTGAAGTTTCCAACCCCACTGATGGAAGGCGGTAAACTGAATACAGCATCTGAACTTCCATTGTATGAAACGTGGAAATCTGATAATGCTAAATTATAAGTGGCTGTAGTAACCGCTTTATAATTAGCCGCCAATGATCCGTTAATATCCATCGTAGAACCGGGATTCACTGTGTTGACCCCAACATTTCCTGCCTGGGCAAAAGCAATAGCCGGACTTAGAGCTATTATTGCAAAGATTAGTTTTGTAGAAATTTTAACCATTTATCATTAATTTATTTACATTAAGAAACCCGATTGTTTAACATAATGTAAAAATATCAGAATAAATTCTACAGAAAACATCACCATGCGTAGAAAAAAACTAAGCAAATTGTAGAAAATTTTCTACATTCAAAAAGAGTGTTTTTATTGTCTGAAATAAGTATTATGACATATAAGCTTCATATAATTTAATAAGATCTGCCAGGTTACTTGTTTTTAGTTTTTTATGGATTCTTTTTTTATAAGTACTGATTGTGGACATCTGAATATCCATCTCATTTGAAATTTCCAGATTACCGTTCCCTTTTACCATGAGCATAAAAATTTCATACTCTCTTTCTGATAAACTCTTTATAGCATCAAGGGTGGAAGGCTGTAAAAGTTTACTGACAATACCGTTTGGATAATAATTTCCTTCTGAAAACATTTTCATCACAGCTTCAGAAATGATATCTACCTTACTTAGTTTATTAATATATCCATCTGCCCCTTCCTTGATATACTGTATGGCAATCTCTTCTTCATAAGCTGAAAAAACAAGTATTTTTAAGTCAGGATCAAGCAGTTTGATTTCTGAGATCATTTTCTTATTTCTGCTTTCAGGCATATTAATATCCAGAATAAGCAGATCAAATTTTTGCATTGAAATTTTATCGAAAGCTTCAGGATAATCTGAAGCCGTATCTATCAGTACATCAGGAATGCGTGATTCTAAAATGATGGCGGTTCCTGTTAATACAATATCATGATCATCTGCTATAAGGATCTTTTTAATCATTTTTTAGATTTTTTAAGAATTAATTGGAAAGAAGTCCCTTTTGTTTCGTTTCTTCTGATTATAATTTTACTTTCTAACATTTGGAGCAGCTGAAGAATCAGATGAAGTCCCATGCCATATTTTTGTAATAAGAGCTTTTCATTTTCAATATTCTCCTGAAGCTTGGTATAGTATTCAATCTTGTGCTCATCCATGCCTATTCCTGTATCTGTAATTTGCAGAATAATACCTTCCTCCTCATATGATCCGGTAATGGTAATAATCCCGTCTCTTGTATATTTTACGGAATTATCCATCAGGTTATGAATAATAACAGCCAGGATATTTTTACTGATCTGGATCATCAGCTCTTTGTCTATATTATTAATAATTGTCGTATTATGATTGGCTGCAATCTCGTCAAAAAGGACTTTCTTTTCCTCCACCAGATCATAGAAGGAATACAATTCTGTTTCATCAGTTCTGTATTCATTGTATATATCAGCATATTCTTTCAGTGTTTTCGTAAAATTGTATAACTGATTGGATGATTTATAAATAGAATTAAGAATTCTTTCTGTACGGTATGCATTCATTTCATCATAATCCAACGCTTCTTTGCTGGTTAAAGCAATAAATTTCAATGGTGTGGTAATATCATGAGTAATGGTCCCGATCAGCTTTTTCTGCTGTTCAATTTCCCTTCCCAGCTTGGCTTGAGTAATTTCCAGATTTTCTACAGTTTCTGACAGCGTTTTGGTTCTTAACATGATGATAGCTTCCAATTCGCGGTTTTTCTTTTTATGAACACTCGTCCGCCATCTTACGGATAAATAAAGTAAAAAAAGTAACAGGAAAATGATAAAGACTTTAAACCATAACGTCTGATAAAAAAAAGCAGGAATGATAATTTTAATTTTTTTATAAAAATATTCATGCTTATCAGAAACAAGCATCCTGACGATAAGAAAATGCGTACCATGACCAAGATTATTGAGTAAAAACTTCCGGTCTTTCCCTACTGACATCCATTTACCGGTTCCATCATCATCCAATTTTGTTTCAATGAGAATATTATCAGGGTTTGCGTAGTAAGGAACATCAATAAACAACTCAACCCTTCTGTTTTCCTGGCTCAGCGTTAAGGTATTTGTAAACAATTTTTCCTTGTCATCAACCAAAGCCCTTTCTATATACATCTCTGTGGGATAATAACTTTTAACTTTCAAAGGATTAAAAAATACCAGTCCATTTAATGAGGGTAAAACAAAATCGCCATTTTTCAATTTGTTGCCGTTTACATTACTTCCGCCATTAAATTCGTTGGTGTTAAAGCCTGCTTCTTTTGAATATCTGTAATAGTTCAGTTTGAAATTCCGGTTTTGCGCATATTTCAACAGCATGTTTTCTCTTATCTTGTACAAACCATTGTTTGTTGGAATCCAGAAATAACCATTCTGATCTTCCAGCAGTGTGTGTGGAGATAGAAGATTCCCTTCCGGATCACCGGGCATTTTTATAAGCTGATTATTTTTTATAAGATAAAAGCCTCTTCCCAGAGTGGTTACCCATAAATTTCCATCTGCAGTATGCACAATATCACGAATTGACAATTCATTTTTCCCGGTTAAATCATAGATTTTATTATGCTTAACAGATATTTTGTACAATCCTTTTATTGTACCCACCAAAATATCACCATTTTCTGTTAATATAACCTTGGTAGGCTCATTTGCAAACAGATATTTTTTCTTTAGAGACTTATAGGGTAAATCTTTATAAATGCTTAGTGTACCTGTGAACTCTGTATTTCCTTTTTTTTGTTTCACTGCCAGTACATAGTATTTTCCATCGGCAAAGAAAAAATCTTTTACAGTATCTTCTCCCGTGGAAATACTTTGAAAATCAGTAAAATCAGAATTTTTATTGTATACAAAAAGAGTTTGTTCTCTTCGGGTTACAATATTTCCCTGCTTGTCAAAATTTAAAAAATAGGATATATTTTTTTCGAAGTTTTTGCTTTTAACCAGTCCGTTCCGGTTGTAGATTTCTCCTGCCGGATTAATTACACACGAATCATTATAAGGCTGGATCGCATAAAAAACAACTGATGATTTTGGAGTACCCCTTTTTGAAGAAATAAAATCTGTTAAACTCACTATTTTGAGTCCGTCTGTGCTGCTCCCAATATAAAGCTTTTTATATTTTTCATCATAATAAACGCTCATCAGGTTGCTTTCGCTTATATGATCCAGCTGAGCCAGTTTTAATAGCTTGAGTGTTCCATCCTTGTAGATGCACCTGTAAAGAATATCATTGTTCAATACAAATCCCTGCCCATTTATTCTGTTCCAGAATATTTTGCTCATGGGATCCGCTACAATGGGCAGATCATAAGAATCTGTAATTTTTCCTTCCTCTATTTTTCTTACTTTTTTAGCATTTCTGTCAATATAAAACAAAATATCTCCTATTGTAAAGGCATTGGGATTATTTTTATAAAGCGGTTTTACATTTACTTTGATCCGGGATTTAGAATGATAGTCTTCATAAACAAAAGAATTTTGTGTTATTAAATACTTTCCTTTCTTGAAATCCATAAAGAAACAGACTCCCGGAGACGGACTGTACGTGTAGTTTGAAATGCACAAATGATAATTGATATTATCTTTAACAATAATTGTTGGATATTTTTTTATATTGTTAATTACTTTGGGAACTTTCTGGTGTATTAAAACTGTTTTTCCGTAATCTCCTGCTGTAAAAATGCTGTCTTTTTTAGAATCACCGTAAAAATAAGTAAACCGCTGGCTATTCAATGGGAGATTTTTATGAACAAAAAAATTAAGCCCGTCATATCTTACGATTCCATTTTCTGTCGTTAGCCAGATAAAGCCGTATTTATCTTTTATAATATCTTTTACACTATTCTGAGGAAGTCCGTTATCTGTATTGAACAGTTGCACAGTATATTGCTGAGAGTAAATCAAAAGAAAAGCAAACAGAAAACCAACTGTAAGAATATTTCTACACAAACCAATCATTTTTACCAATAGTGTAAAGATAATTTATTTAAATAAATTATTTGCTAAAATATGGGTCATTGGGGTTTTAAAGTCAAATATTTTCTATTGCTGTTAATATTTAACTCATAGCAAAAGCATGAGTATGTATATTTTTCTCTTTTAATAAAAGTCGCAAGGGATTATAAACTAAATAATTAAAAACAAATAAGGAGACTAATTGATGATCTCTCCCTTGTTGTCATCTAATTTCTCACGAAACTTCTGAAGATCTTCAGGGTTAGGTTTTGTCCATTCTTTAGCCTCTCCGACAATTTTTAAAGGTATTTCGGAACGATAAGAACGGGTCGGGTTTCCCGGAAATTTCTTATCTGTTACATTGGGATCATTTTCAAAAATACCTGTGGGTTCCACAATATATACACGCTCTGTTCCATCGCCTTTTGCTAAAGCAGCAGCCAGCCCTGCCCCGTTCATCAAAGCTGTAAAATAAATATGATTCATTTTTAATTCTGACTTGTAATTTGACGTTCCACCAGCCGTCAACAGGTCTCCTATCTGTAAATCGGCTTTTGTTCCATGGTAAAAAGGTCCTTTATCAGAAGGATGATTTTGTAATAACAATGCCAGCTCGGCATTCTTTTTTGACATTTCAATATCCCCTAACTCCTCATAGCATTTGGAAATATTCAAATAAAGAGAAGGCAGTGCACTTTTAACCGTATTATCATTTATTTTTAAAGCAAAACTTAAAGAAGTTTCAAGCCATTTCAAACGATCGGCAGGTGTTTTTTGATGACGTGATACATAATGAGCTGCCAGAAATTTTTCATGATCGTCTGACGCTTCTTCCCAGGCTTGCAAAAACAGCCTTTTCGCCTCCTCAGGCATGTTCTTATCCTCCATATTCATCCCCTGAAGGCAAAGCTTGATAACGTTCTTAAAAGGTGAAAATTCCATTTTGTATTTTTTAATTATGTCAGTAAGCAAATTTATACAAAATACAAAAAAGCTGGTCGGAAATTGACTCAAATTATTTAATATCTCCTGATAACAGCATCATTATAAGCAGCTGAATTTACAGCTATTGATCATCATTTGAGAAACGGAGCTTTTCAACGATTGTTTTTGCCTGTTTGTCGAAAATCAAGACTGTTTTACGGTATTATGAATGAACTTTACATCAGCAAAAGAGCAATAATACTCAACTATAAATACCATTATTATGAAAACAAAAATCGGAATTACAGAAAAAAACACAGAAGCTGTTGCAGAACAACTGGCAAAATTATTAGCTGATGAGACACTGCTTTACATCAAAACAAGAAATGCACACTGGAATGTTACCGGAGACAACTTCCACGCTAACCACATTTTCTTTGAAGAACAGTACAAACAACTGGATGAAATGATGGACAGCGTTGCAGAACGTATGCGAAAAATAGGACATTATGCTCCGGCAACCATGAAAATTTTTCTGGAACTGACTCATTTAACTGAAGATAGTGAAAGAACCAATGACGGACCCGGCTTTATGAAAGACCTTTTGAGCGACCACGAAAGCATCATCGAGTTTCTCCGTGGAAACATCACTCCTTTTGCAGAAAAATATAAAGATTACGGAACCAGTGACTTTATAACAGGTCTAATGGAAACCCATGAAGAAATGGCATGGATGATCCGTTCATATTTCAGATAAAACAAGATATTTAATTTTAAAAAGTTAGTTATGAAAACCGGATTGAAGCAACTTATAGCCATCCTGTTTACCATTACAGGAATCTTTGGAAATTTTATGTATGGGCAAAAAGCACCCATCAAAAACATTATTTTGGTTCATGGAGCTTTTGTAGACGGCTCCGGCTGGGAAGGAATCTATAAAGAACTTGTCAAAAAGGGCTATCATGTTTCTGTAACTCAACAGACTTTACTTTCTTATGAGGATGATGTGAAGCAGGTAAACAGAATTATTGACCAGCAGGATGGTCCCTGCATATTGGTGGGTCACAGTTACGGCGGAGCCATTATAACCACCGCAGGAAACAATCCAAAAGTTGCCGGACTAGTATATCTTGCTGCCCACGCTCCTGATGAAGGAGAATCTGAGGCTGACAACGGAAAAAAATATCCGTCAGAATATCAATCTCTGATTAAAGGAAATGACGGATTTGATTATATAAACCCATCCAACTTTCCGACGGATTTTGCCGGAGGCATAGCTAAAGAAAAAGCTGATTTTATGGCCGTCTCACAAACGCCTACACAAGACTCAGTTTTTCACGCCATTATTCATAACCCGGCCTGGAAATCAAAACCAGTGTGGTACATGGTTGCTAAAGCAGATAAAATTATAAATCCAGATTTGGAACGTTTCTATGCAAAACGGGCCAATAGTAAAAGAATAATAGAAATAGCAGGTGCAAGCCATTGTGTCTTCATGACCTATCCTAAAGAAGCTGCTGAACTGATTATTGAAGCTGCTCATGGAAGTAAATAAAATTTGATACACATAATATCATATTAGTTTACAAATTCAAGCATAATGAAAGAATGTCAGAAAATAATTAAGTAGTATATTTGTGTAAACAGAAAGAATTATACCTATGAAAGCTTTAATCGTGGATGATAACGACATTGCAAGGACAACTTTAGCACATCTGGCAAAACAGATACCTAATCTCACGGTTATTGATGAATTTCCCAATGCGATTAACGCTTACAATTACCTGCAGTCCAATCCGGTCGATTTAATTTTTCTGGATATAGAAATGCCTGAAATGACAGGAATTGAACTCACGAAAACACTTTCAGGTAAAGATACTATTATTATTTTCACGACTTCCAAAAAAGAGTATGCACTTGAAGCTTTTGAGCTCAATATTGCTGATTATCTTTTAAAACCTATTATGCCGGCAAGATTCCTGCAGGCGGTAAGCAAGGCACAAACCATTCTCGAAAGCAGAAAAGAAAATGTGGAAGTAACCAGAGATGAGTTCCTTTTTGTAAGAGATTCCAATGTTACCAGACGCTTAAAGCTGGATGATATTTTTTACGCAGAAGCCATGGGTGATTATGTGAAGTTTTATACAAAGGAAAAAATGTTTGCCATTCACGGTAAAATGAAAACCGCTGAAGAACGTCTTCCTAAAGATCATTTTATAAGAGTTCACCGCTCTTATATTGTTTCTGTAAGTAAGATTGATACCCTTCAGGATGGCGGGATCATGATCAACGGTAAATTCATTCCCGTAGCGGATGCCTATCGTAAAGCACTCAATACAAGAATGAACGTTTTTTAGCAGCCGGAGATCGTTGACCTTTCTCCTACTCTATTTTTGATCTTAATCCCTCAATAAAATTAGGGTTATCTTCTTCTTTTACCGATACTTCCACCTTAAATCAGATCGTTATTTATGAAAAAAACATCTTCAATAATGAATAGTAAACGGTTCAGTTATTTCATTATCCTGGCATTTATCGCGGGTTCGCTCCTATTGATCATTGTTCAGATCAATTCGGCAAGAAATACCAAAGCTCTTATTCAAAATAACAATACCCTTCTGAATGAATTACGTTCAAGCAACCATTTACGAGAGATTGACCGTGATATTCTGGGAGTGGAAAGCAGAATCAGAGCTTCAATCGCCACGAATGACATATCGCATCTGGAAGGGATTGATCAAAAAATCAATCAGATTGAAAATTTCCTGGACTCTCTCTCCAGAGACAATGTAAATGCCGAAGAAGAAAAGCTGATCCACAGGTTAAGTGTTCTTGCCATGGAAAAGAAGACCACCAAAGACAAATTAATGCAGCGTTACAGGTCTTTAGGAAATATGGATGACAATACCTCAATCGCCAATCCACGTGCGAGAAATATTTCTAATGAAATCACCAGGATTACCGCCAAGATCTATGAAAGCCGAAGACTGAATATGGTTGAACTCAGCCAGAGAAGTGGAAAAATGGGACAGAAAGCAAGGTTCTATGATATTTCTTTACTGGTTTTGCTCATATTAAGCGGATCTGTTGTAGGATATCATATTCTTCGTCAGTTCAACCGCCAGAGATTATTGATCAGCGAACTTGATATTGCTGAAAAAAAGGCGTTGATTGCCGCACAGACCAAAGAAAATTTCCTGGCCAATATGAGCCATGAAATCAGAACTCCTTTAAGTGGAATTCTGGGATTCACCAATCTGCTTCAAAAACGTCCGCTGGATGAAACTTCAGCAGAGTTTGTCTCTTCTATACAGCGTTCCGGGGAAAATCTGATGACCATCATTAATGACATCCTTGATTTATCAAAAATAGAAGCAGGAATGATGCGCATCACACCGGGAATTTTCAGTATTAATGGACTGGTCAATTCCGTTGAGACATTCTTTACAGAACGGGCAAAAGAAAAAGGTCTTACCCTATCCAGTACAATTGATTCCTCGATTCCTGATACTTTGGTGGGAGATGCAACAAGATTAACCCAGATTTTGGTCAACTTAATCGGAAATGCTATAAAATTTACCCAGCAGGGAAATATCACCATTGAAATTTATAATAAACAGCAAACTGAAAAAGAAGCTGTAGTCGGATTCAGAATTTCAGATACCGGCATCGGAATTGACAAAGAAAAGCTCAGTGAAATTTTCGAAAGATTCAATCAGGGAGAAGATTCTACAACCCGAAATTACGGAGGAACCGGATTAGGACTATCTATCGTGAAAAGTTTAATTGTATTGCAGAATGGAGACATTGAAGTGACCAGCGAACAGGGCAAAGGCACTACGTTTCATTTTTATATCCCTTATGGAATTGCTGAAGAACAGCTCACAATAGTTCCTGCAACGGATCCAGATTATTTTAAAGATACATCCAATACTCCTTTGAAAGTTCTGGTGGTTGACGATAATACGATCAACCAGAGCCTGATGAAACATCTGCTTTCTCAATGGAATATTGATTTTCATGTGGTGTCAAACGGTCTTGAAGCAGTCAGTTATCTCAGCAGTAATGAATGTGACCTGATATTAATGGATATACAGATGCCACAAATGGACGGATATGCTGCCACACAAAAAATAAGAGAGGAACTGAAACTGAATATTCCAATCATCGCAATGACCGCCCACGCTCTGCCAGGCGAAAGAGAAAAATGCCTGAGTCGTGGTATGAATGAATATATTCCGAAGCCTGTGAAGGAAGAAGAACTGTTTACGCTGATTTCAAAATTAGGATTGAAAGAAAACAACAGATCCGAAAAGAAAACCGAAGATACACCATCTGATTATCAGTACATCAAATTAACTTATATGCACACTGTAAGCGGTGGCGACAAAAGCTTTGAAAAACTGGTTACCCAACAGTTTATTGAGAATATTCCCAATCATTTACAACAGCTGGCAACAGCATATAAAAACCAGGATTTTGCAGCCATGAAACTGTGGTCTCATGACCTGAAATCAAGTATTTCCATAATGGGATTACACCCCTTATTAAAAGAAAAACTGGATATTCTGGAAACAGCTTCGGCAGAAGATCCTGAATTGCAAAAAATATTGACAGAGGTACAGGAAGTTCTGCTACAGGCTGTTTCCGAAGCCGAATCATTTTCAAAATCACTTTAAAAACCTAAAAAATGAACTTATTTTCACCTATACACATCCGCAGTCTTACGCTAAAAAACAGGATTGCAGTATCTCCTATGCAGCAATACAGTGCTGAAAACGGAATTCCAGGCAACTGGCATCTCGTTCATCTGGGAAGCCGGGCTGTAGGCGGAGCCGGACTAATCCTTACAGAATGTACTGCTGTTTCAGAAGAAGGGCTGGCCACATTATCTGATGTAGGAATCTGGAATGAAGAACAGAAAAGTGCATGGAAAAACATTGTGAATTTCGTTCACGAGCAAGATGCAAAAATAGGCATTCAGCTTTGGCATGCAGGAGGAAAAGGAAGCCTGAAACATCCCAATGAAAGAATGAAGCCTCTCAAACCGGAAGACGGAGGCTGGACTGTAAAATCATCTTCTGCAAGAGAATTTAATGGCGTTTTTGCTGAAGAGCTCACTATAGATGAAATTAGGGAACTTACCGCTAAATTCGTAAAAGCAGCACTCCGCTCTGTTGAAGCAGGTTTTGACACCATAGAACTTCATGCAGCCCATGGTTACTTATTTCACCAGTTTTATTCCGCCGTGATCAATAAAAGGCAGGATCAATATGGCGGAAGTTTTGAGAACAGAATCCGGTTCCTGATAGAGACAGTTCAGGAAATCAGGAAAGTTATTCCTGCTGAAATGCCTTTGTTCGTTAGAATCTCTTCAGTTGATTATATAGAATCAGATGAAGCATGGGCCCTGGAAGACAGTATCAGACTTTCAAAAATACTCAAAGAAAATGGTGTCGACTTCATTACTGCATCCGGCGGCGGATTTACCAATGTAAGCAAGGACAAGGTGTTTCCCGGATATCAGGTACCTTTTGCAAAATCCATTAAAGAACAGACGGGTGTGATGACCGGAGCTGTTGGAATGATTACAGAAGCAGAACAGGCCAATGATATTATTGCCGGTGGAAATGCAGATCTGGTTATTATTGCCAGAGCGCATTTGCGGGATCCTTATTTTGCAATTCATTCTGCGAAAGCATTAGGTATTGAAACAGAGATCCCATGGCAGTATAAAAGAGCGTATTAAATCAAACAGAAAAAAATATCAGTTATGGAAAATCACGGCGCCTCCGTTGTTATTACTCATCATATTCAGGATGGAAAACAGCAGGAATACGAAAAATGGCTGAACGAAATTGTTCCGGTTACAAAGCATTCAGAAGGGTTTATTGATCTGCAGATTGTACGTCCTATTCCTGATCTGACTTTTGTATATACTGTTATTATCCGTTTTGATACCATTAAAAACCTTAGAAACTGGATGGAATCAGATGATCGGAAAAAACTCATTGAACAAGCCAATCCATTATTCACAAAAAATGACAATTACCAGATAAAATCCGGACTGGATTTCCTTTTTAATTCAGAAAATGAAGGTAATAAAGTTCCTGTCCGCTGGAAACAGTTTCTGGTTACCTGGTCTGCCATTTACCCGTTATCAATTCTCATTCCTGTTGTCGTCCTACCCTTTTTAAGAATAATTTCAATCCCGGCCAATCATTATTCTGACGGATTTATCATTTCAGGGATCATCGTTTTTCTGATGGTATTCGTAGTCATGCCTAATTATACCAGACTGATCAAAAAATGGCTGTATAAATAACCAATTTTTAAAATTACTTATTATCAATCACTGTAACCCACAGTGATTTTTTTATTTTCAATACCATCCATCCTGTTACTATTTGAACTTCCCCGGCTTATTCAACGATACTTTTCGCCTGTTTACCGAACAGCAGTAAAAATTAAAACAGTCGGTTTGTAGCTTTACATCATCAATAAAATAAACAATCAAAACCAACAGCTATGGAAATCTTACAAACACCCGAAAATGCACTATCTCATTCAAGCGTAAGTGCTATCATCAATGCACCCATTGAAAAAGTGAATATCGCAGACTGGCTGCTTAATCTGCCTGATGCCGAATATCAACGTTGCTCAACCCAGCATATCGGCGCCGCAATTTCAACTACTTTTGATGGTAAGCCAGTATCTTTAAATGTCGAAACCATTGGAGATGCACTAATGGTTCAGCATTATGTTGCAGATGTTCACCGTCCTGATTATTGCCGAATGCTTTCCATCTCTGATTCCATTACCAAAAACGGACGTACAAAAGTTCAGGTTTTATGGGAACTGAAAGTGACAAAGATTGATGAAAGCACCTGCCTTTATACCAATGAAATTCATGCAACAGCTACTCCTGAAATGTTTGAATATCTTAAAGAACACGGCATAAACCTTAAAGATGCTGCTGCATCAAGACAAGCTGCTTCTGACGCTCACAATCATGAAGAAACTCCAAATTTTTCAAAAAGCATTGAAAATAAAGCATTAACAGGTAAATATAACCAGCCTTTTTAACACTGGTGGCATCTCCATATTTTTTCAACGACACTTTTTGCCTTTTCACCGAATGACACCTAAAAAAAATAGGGTTTCTGGGTAGCTTTACAATAGCAAAAACAAAGAAAATTAATCACTAAAAATAATAATAATAATAATATGAACTCAACATCATTAAGTTTCAGATACGAATTAGAAAAAAAAGAACCGCGTACCAATGATGGCGGTACAACAAGAGGAGCTTCTGTAAAAGAATTTCCTGCGTCTATAGGTATTGCCGGAGTTTCCATGAGACTACAGCCTGGAAGCATGAGAGAACTTCACTGGCATGCCAACGCAGCAGAATGGGCTTATGTGGTTTCAGGAACGGTACGTACAACGATCATTCATCCAGACGGACACAGTTATACAGATAATTTTGAGCCCGGCGATGTATGGTATTTTCCAAAAGGTTATGGCCATTCTATCCAGGCTACAGGAACAGAAGAATGTCATTTTATCCTGATTTTTGATAATGGCAATTTTTCGGAAGACCATACGTTCAGCGTTACAGATTTTGTTTCAAGTATGCCCCCTGAAATTGTTGCACAAAATTTAGGCTTGAGTCTAGAAGAAGTAGCAGCACTTCCTCAGAAAGAGGTGTACTTCGCTGCAGGAATTGTTCCAGACGAATTATCCGCTAATGCAGCAGCCCGCCCTGAAGAGTCAGATATTGAACTGACAAGTCTTCATCGTTACCCTTTGCATTCTCAGCAGCCAAGAATAATTCCCGGCGGAGGTCTTCAGAGACTGGTTACCCGTAAAGAGTTTCCCATCAGCACAACAATGGCCGGATCTGTACTGGAACTTCAGCCCGGAGCATTAAGAGAAATGCACTGGCATCCCAATGCGGACGAGTGGCAGTATTTCATTTCAGGACAGGCAGAAATGTCGGTGTTTTTGGCAGAAGGTGTTTCTGTTACAGAGCAGTTCAATGCCGGTGATGTGGGTTACGTGCCTATGGGAGCAGGACATTACATCAAAAATACAGGTGACACGGTCTGTAAAGTACTGATCGGGTTTAATAACGGTACCTATGAATCTATTGATATCAGCGAATGGCTTGCAGGAAACCCGAAGGATGTAGTCACAACTAATTTCGGACTGAAAGAAGGAGAAATAGAAAAATTTCCTGAAAAGAAAGTATTCATCAAACCTGGAAAATAAATACTTTGCTTCCGGAAACACAATCCCTTATTTCTGACAACTCTGTCAGATTACAGGAAAAACTTGCAATATTCCTGGCTTTTATCGCAGGATATACCGATGCCACAGGGCTGATTCAATGGAAAACCTATGTTTCTTTTATGAGTGGGAATACCACGCAGCTGGGAGCCGCTTTTTTCAATGAAAATTCCGGTATAATCATTACTTCTGTTACAGTTATCTTATTTTTTCTGACCGGAATCTATACGGGTACCTGTTTATCATTATGGAAAAGATGCAGGATTAAAAATATTACCTTCTACATTGTTTCAGGAATAATGATCTTTTACAGTATAGCTGATTATTATGAACATATTCCGAATGTGGTATCTATCGCAGTGATCGGTTTTTCGATGGGCCTTATGAATACGATTGTAACATCAGTCGGCAGTCAAAAGATCAATACCGATTTTGTTACAGGAACTTTAAACAGCCTCGCAAGAGCAGCAGCTCTGTTTGTAATGAATGATAATAAAGACCAACGCAATGAATACAAGGCGAATATCTTTCATCTATTATTCTTATGGCTGGGTTTTCTCTCGGGTGCTTCGGCAGCTCCTTTCCTACTCTCATTTTCAGGAAACTGGGCTCTGATTTTCCCGGCAGCTTTACTGCTGATTTGCGCATTAACAATACCAATTTCAACTATTAAAAACTAATCCAATGTTACAAAAAAATACAGTTGCTCCTGATTTTACATTATTTGCAACTCCGGATCAGAAAATCACCTTATCCGAATTCAGAGGCAGAAATGTCATCCTTGCCTTTTACCCCGCAGACTGGAGCCCGGTTTGTAGTGATCAGATGGCATTGTATAACGAAATGCTGAAATATTTCAAAAAATATGATGCCGAGATCTTCGGAATTTCTGTAGACAGTAAATGGTGCCACCTTGCATTTTCACAATCCAGAAACCTGCACTTTCCTTTGCTGGCAGATTTTGAAGCGAAAGGAGAAATTGCAAAGAAATATGGCGTTTATAACGATGAGGAAGGTGAATGCAACAGAGCTCTTTTTGTCATTAATAAAGACGGCATTATCCAATGGAGTTATCTGTCACCCACGGCGATCAACCCAGGTGCGGACGGAATTTTAGAAGCATTAGAAACCTTTAACACAAAATAATTATGTCATTAAAACCATCAGTCAGCAATGCTGACCATACCCAGGGCAATTTGGATGCCGGTTTAGTCATTGTAGAATACGGGGATTATCAGTGTCCTTATTGTGGAGCTGCTTATCCAGTTCTTAAAGAATTAATGAAAGAATTCGGAGATCAGATCAGGTTTGTTTTCAGAAATTTTCCTCTGTCAGAAATGCATCAGTATGCAAGACCTGCAGCATTGGCAGCAGAAGCGGCCGGACTACAAGGAAAATTCTGGGAAATGCATGATGCTATTTATGAAAATCAGCAATTTCTGAATGAAAACCTGCTATTAAACCTGGCAGAAAACCTGGATTTAAATATCTCCCAATTTAAAGCAGATATTCAGAAACAGGCATTGGCGGAAAAAATAGATACCGACTTTGAAAGCGGTGTTATCAGCGGAGTGAACGGAACTCCTTCTTTTTTCATTAACGGAAATAAATTCAATGGCAGCGCTGAAGATCTTTTTCAGCTGGTACGTGAAAATACCATTAGCTAAACAAAATCATTTTTAAAATAAAATCAATTCATAACATTAAAAACATAACAACAATGAGCACATTAACATTAAAAGACGGAACAGAAATTTTTTACAAAGATCAGGGAGAAGGACCAGTACTGATGTTTCACCACGGATGGCCTTTATCATCTGATGACTGGGATGCGCAGGTGATCTTTTTCTTACAGAAAGGATACAGAGTCATTGCCCATGACAGAAGAGGACACGGACGTTCCAGCCAGAATATTTACAATCATACCATTGAACAATATGCTTCTGATGCAGCCGAACTGGTAGAATTTCTTGATTTGAAAGACGTAGTTCACATCGGACACTCTACAGGTGGTGGTGAAGTAATCCGCTATGTGAATAAATATTCTAACGGAAGAGCTAAAAAAGCAGTTCTGATCAGCGCCATTCCACCGGTAATGGTAAAAAGTGAAAGCAATCCTGATGGGGTTCCGATTGAAGTTTTTGACAATATCAGAGACCAGACCCTCAACAACAGAAACCAGTTTTATATTGATTTGACATTTCCTTTCTACGGTTACAACAGAGAAGGAGCGAATATCAAAGAAGGTATTCAGAGAAATTGGTGGAGACAAGGAATGATGGGTGGTATTGTAGCACATTATGACGGTATAAAAGCTTTTTCTGAAACAGATTTAACCGAAGATCTAAAAGCCGTTGACCTTCCCGTTTTAGTCCTGCACGGAGAAGATGATCAAATCGTTCCGATTGAAAACGCTGCTATAAAATCAGCAAAATTATTAAAGAATGGAAAACTGATTACCTACCCAGGTTTTCCTCACGGAATGCCTACTACAGAGCACGAAACAATTAACAAAGATATTCTGGAGTTTATCAGATCTTAACCTGATTTTCTATTACGCCTATACCAAGATGAGCCTTAGAGGCTCATCTTTTATTATTTAAGCAATAAATATAAAATTGATCACTACCACGAAAAACATTCAGTATATTTGTAATAGACTCATCGTATTTAAAATGTTGACAGATAAATTTGGAAGGAATATTAATTATCTCAGGCTTGCAATTGTAGACCGATGTAACCTCCGATGTACATACTGCATGCCGGAAAATGGTCTTCCCTGGATTAAGCAAAATGAGTTAATGACTGATGATGAAATGCTCAGAATCTGTTCCGTTTTCACAAAAATGGGAGTAGATAAAATCAGAATCACCGGAGGAGAACCGTTTGTACGAAAAAACAGCATTGAACTTATCCGGAAAATATCAGAATTAGACGGTCTGACTGATCTCAGTTTAACAACCAATGGTCTTCTTACCGAACCTTATATTCCGGAACTTAAAAAATTCGGGATAAAATCTGTTAATCTAAGCCTTGACACCCTTGATAAAGACCGGTTTTTCAAAATCACCAGAAGAAACAGCTTTGATAAGGTCATGAAAACGTTGGAGGGTCTCCTTCAGCATCATATCAAAGTAAAAATCAATACGGTAGTGATGGAAAATGAAAATATTGAAGATATTATTCCTTTGGTGGAACTTACGAAAAACCTTCCCGTTGATGTGCGTTTTATTGAAGAAATGCCTTTCAATGGCGGTGATACAGATATTTCTCTGAAATGGAATTTCTCACAGATTTACCGCTATATAAAAGAATATTTCCCTGAAATACAAAAGATTCAAGATCCTAAAAATTCAACGGCATATAATTATAATATTCCCGGTTTTACAGGAAATATAGGAATCATTGCAGCGTATACGCGTTCATTTTGCGGAGATTGCAACAGAATAAGAATCACACCTTCCGGTATTCTCAGAACCTGCCTTTACGAAGGTACAGGCGTAAATCTCAAAGATGAGATCCGACTTGGAAAAACAGATGAAGAGCTTAAAGATATCATAATCAACAGCATACAAAATAAACCAAAGGACGGCTGGGAAGCTCAAAAAGAGAGTCTTAGCGCGTCACAAATTCATCAGTCTATGGCAACAATCGGAGGATAATTATGGAAATGATCAGTGTACAACAGGCAGAAGAAATTATACTTTCCCAAATCAAAAATTTTGGAACGGAAGAGGTTTTCTATGAAAATGCTTTAGGAAGAATTTTAGCTGAAAATATTACAGCAGATTCCGATTTGCCACCCTTTAACAGGTCTACGGTAGATGGAATTGCAATAGATTTTAATTCACATGAAAATGGAAGTCACACCTATAAAATAAAAGCTGTACAA
This sequence comes from Chryseobacterium indologenes, assembly GCF_018362995.1. Classification (NCBI taxonomy): domain Bacteria; kingdom Pseudomonadati; phylum Bacteroidota; class Flavobacteriia; order Flavobacteriales; family Weeksellaceae; genus Chryseobacterium; species Chryseobacterium indologenes. The sequence goes on along the minus strand of NZ_CP074372.1, from coordinate 874,898 downwards.
GCTGCCGGAGAAGTTCCTGTTTCTATTGATACTGAAGACGAATGCATTGAAATCATGACCGGAGCCGCCTTAGATTCTTCTGTAGATACTGTGGTTCGTTATGAAGATATTTCGATTAATAATAATCTGGCGAGCTTTACGATTCCGATAAAAAAAGGGCAGAATATCCATATTAAAGGAAAAGATAAAAAGGTAGGAGAAATATTGGTAAAAGCGAATCAGCTCATCACCCCCTCCATTCTCGGAATTGCTGCATCAGTCGGAAAAACTTTGTTAACCGTAAAAAAACTTCCTAAAGTTGCTGTTATTTCCACCGGAGACGAAATGGTATCCCCTGAAGATCACCCTACTCCATTCCAGCTAAGACGTTCCAATGGAATCACTATAAAATCCGTTTTGGAAAAATATAAGATTAGTGCAGACCTGCTGCATTGGAATGATGATTTTCAATTAATAAAAAATGAGCTTTCGCGATGTATTGAAACATATGACATCTTGCTGATGAGCGGCGGAGTGTCTATGGGAAAATTTGATTATCTGCCTAAAGCCTGCGAAGAAGCGGGAATAGAAAAACTTTTTCACAAAATAAAGCAAAGACCCGGAAAACCTTTTTGGTTTGGAAAAAGCCGGAATGAAAAACTTGTTTTTGCCTTTCCCGGGAATCCTGTTTCCGTATTTATGTGTCTTCACCGGTACTTTATTCCCTGGCTGGAAAGATCTTTAGAGATTCCGCAAACAGCCCAATATGCGGTTTTGCAGAATGATCTTGATTTCCCTTTTCCATTGCAGTATTTTGCACAGGTAAAACTCAATGTGAACCCATCAGGGCAGGTCATTGCAGAATCTGTCAATACCAATGGTTCCGGAGATTTTTCCCACCTTGCGGAAACCGATGCATTTATAGAACTTCCTATGGAAAAAACTGAATTCAGGAAGGGCGAAGTCTACAAAATCTGGAAATATAATTTTTAATCTTACACATGACAAATTTTTCACATCTTAATAAAAAAGAACAACCGGGCATGGTAAATGTCGGGCAGAAAAAGATTACGCACCGAAAAGCGATGGCTAAAGCGGTTGTAATACTTCCTGAAAATATTCTTACCGCACTTCAACAGGATGATTTCAAAACAAAAAAAGGCTCGGTATTTCAGACCGCTATTATTGCCGGAATAATGGCCGCTAAAAAAACAGGCGAATTAATCCCACTATGTCATCCAATTGGCATGGATAACTGTGAAATAGATATTGACATCAATGCTGAAAATGAGATTGAAATCTATTGCACTGCTGAGATTGAAGCTAAAACAGGTATCGAAATGGAAGCTCTTACGGGAGCATCTGTTGCCGCCCTTACCATTTATGATATGTGCAAAGCGATGAGCCATGATATTGTGATCAAAGAGATAAAACTAATCGAAAAATCAGGTGGAAAAAATGATTTCAAAAGAGACTGATTTCCCTCAATTAAACGGGCTGGTACTTGCAGGAGGAAAAAGTCTTCGGATGGGAAATCCTAAAGATAAAATCAATTGGCACGGGAAAGAACAGCGGTATTATGCAGCTGATCTTTTAGCACCGTTTTGTGAGAATGTTTTTATTTCCTGCAGACAGGATCAATTAGAACATTTCGATACGGATTATAACGCCCTTACCGATACTTTTTTAAATATGGGCCCCTTCGGTGGAATACTTTCGGCATTGCGTGCCCAAAGAGATAAAGCATGGCTGGTGGTAGCTTGTGACCTTCCTCTGCTGGATAAAAACTCATTAGAATTTCTGATCCGGTCCAGAGATGCTGAAAAGGCGGCAACAACTTACGAAAGTCCTTTTGACGGTTTACCGGAACCATTGATCACCATTTGGGAACCTAAAAGCTACCCCTTACTCCTTAATTTTTTAGGCTTAGGAAATACCTGTCCCAGAAAAGTTCTGATAAACAGTGATACTTTGATTCTGAAACCCAATAACCCTGATGCTTTAATGAATGTGAATACACCGGAAGAAATGACAAAAGCAAAGGAAATTTTAAAGAAATCATAAAAACATACCTATGAGTGATCCTTTTGAACGCTATCACTGCCAGATTGCTTTACCGGGTTTTGGTATTTCTTCCCAGGAATTGCTTCATCATGCTAAAGTTCTGATTGTGGGTATGGGAGGTCTTGGCTGCCCCACGGCACAATATCTTGTTTCTTCAGGAATAGGAACAATTGCTATTGCGGATGATGATCTCGTCTCGGAAAGCAACCTGCACCGCCAGATTCTATATACTCCCCAGGATATCGGAACGTATAAAGTAGATGCTGCTGCAAAAAAACTTCAACAGCAAAACCCAGCTGTTTCCATAATTCCTTATCGTCTGAAAGTAACTTCCTCCAATGTTATGGATTTGATTTCTGAATTCGATCTTATTGTGGAAGGAACAGATAATTTTGAAACGAAATGTCTGTTGAATGATGCCTGTGTTCTGGCTGGAAAACCTTTAGTTTATGGTGCTATTTATCAATATGAAGGCCAGGTAAGCATCTGGAATGTCTTACAGCAAGACGGCACCTACTCCCCCAATTACCGGGATGTTTTCCCTGATGCGGAAGAATCTCAGGTTCCTAACTGCAGAGAAGGCGGTGTAATTCCTACATTGGCAGGCATCATTGGATGTATGCAGGCCAATGAAGTTATAAAATATTTTACGCAGCCACAGGATGTATTAGCAGGAAAATTATGGCTGATGAATGTTCTGAACGGCAAAACCCAGGTTATTAAATTAAGAAAAACATCTGTACAAATTACAGCTTTGCCCCAGACTGTTCAGGTTATTACGTTTGAACAGCTGATGCAGGAGAAGGATTATTTTGAAATTATAGATGTACGTTCTGTGGAAGAGCACCAACATTTCAATATCGGCGGAATCAATATTCCTGTGGAAGAACTACAATATCATGTAGATTCCTTTTTCAGTTTGTCAAAACCTCTTTTGGTGTATTGCCAATCCGGGAAGCGTAGTGCAGAAGCTGTAAGAAAGATAAAAAAGGTTTTCCCTGACAAAGAAGTGTTTTCATTAAAAGGCGGTATTAATACCATACAGCCTTAGGATTAAAGACTAAATTTTTGTGAACGCAGATTCTTTCCATTTATCTTTTAATCAAATAAACTTTCATCTGAATAAAAAACCTTTCCATCATATACTCTTGCCGGTGAGGTATAGGGATGTTCTTCTATTTTTCCTATATTCATAATATGTTCTACCTTCCAGCCTCTTGCTTTAAGATAATCAGAAACCATAGATCTGTGACAGCGCCACCATACCGCTTCAGAGCACATAAAAGCTGTTGTCTTTTCCCTGGCAATGTGTTCCAGCTTTTCAACTGAGGTTACAAATTCTGAGGTTTGCAAATAATCAGCATATCCCCGGAAAGATTCATTCCGCCATCGGCTATTTATTGAACCGGGTTGTACCTTTCTCCTCCCTCCTAATTCTTCAAGATGGATATATTCAATAGTATTTTCAGGAAGTATCTTTTCCAGATTTTCTTTATTGAACCACGGATACTTTTTTGATCCCGGAAATCTCCGGATATCTGCTAAAAATTTAATGTTAAACGAATTAAGCATTTCAATGAAATACTCCAATGAATGAACAGAATGTCCAATTGTATAAATCATATTTTTTTCTAAAACCTTCATACAATTATCTTTAGCTCTGTCAATCAATAATATTCTGAGTTATTTTTTGAGAAGCAGCAATCTGTTCTCCGGCCATCTCATGAATTGTTTCATCAATCATTATGCACATACTATTAAGAGCCAAATCGTTGGCATCTGTTCCAAATGGCTCCTCAATCTCATCCGCTATCGCTTCAAAAGCAACAAAGGTATAAGCTACAAATACCACAATAAGCGGTGTAAACCATCCTAATGAATCTACCAGTCCAAACGGCAGCAAGAAACAATAGATATACACCGTCCGATGCAGCAAAACTCTATAGCTATAAGGAATGGGTGTTGAAATAATTCTTTCGCATCCTCCCAAAATATCAGAAAGCTTATCAAAATTTTCATCAAAGCGTGCCTGCTGAATAGAATCCATACCGCCTTCCTCTTTTGCTTTCTGAACCCATTCTGCAAGCAATCTCATAATAACTGCCGGTTTATATTTGGATGCTGCTACAATTTTCAGTTCGTCTTCATTAAGCCTTACCTGTAAATCTTCATAGGCATCTGTTCCTCTCAGCTGATGTTTCAGCGCAAAGACAAAAGCACTCAGCAGCTGAACAAAATGATGAACTGAAACCTGATTATTAAAATTTTTCAAGGTGAGTGCCTGGCGGGTCAATGCGCGGGCCGTGTTCAACAAAGCTCCCCATAATTTACGTCCTTCCCAGAAGCGGTCATAGCTGGCATTGTTTCTGAATCCGAGAAATAAGGCCAATACAAAACCGAAAAGTGTAAGGGGTGCAGGGTTTAACGGCACCTTAAATGAAAGAATGGTTCCATGGAAATAGGTCACCAATAAAGAAAGCATTAAAAGCAATCCCAAACGGGGAAGCAATGCAGGCAAAACAGAACCGTGCCATACAAAAAGCATTCTGAACCAGTGTTCCTTTTTTCTTATGATCATTATTAAACTCTAAAATATTATTTCGACAGTTATTTTTTCACTGATCCTATGATCAATTCCGTAACCTGATAACTGCTGCGCGCAGGTTTCTTTTCTCCTTCGGCAATCATACGTAACGGACCTTTCTCCTTTAATAAAGGTTTTCCATCCATCATATCCGCAACAATTACTTTCTTATCAGCAATTGATGAATCAAGTTCTGCCAGAGAAAATAAAACCTGATATCCATCTGCACATTTTACAAGAAGATATTTCGACAGATTTTCTCCATGTAAATCTTTCCCTGAAGGAACTTTAGCCCAAGTAAGAATATCCTGAATAGAAACTCCTGTATAAGCGTGTGTTTTTCCTTCTTTATCCTTCAATATTGCTTCTTGTTGAGGCATTTGTGAAAGATCGGACAGACTTAATTCCAAAGGTTGTACAATTTCTCCGGAAATTTTTAATTTAAATCCAGTTTGAGCTGATACTATGCCATAAAAAGAAATTATGACCGCAAAAAAAAGTTTCTTCATGATTATAATTTATTGCATTTAAGATGGTTCCAGACCTGTTCCGGCTGCTGCAATTACGTGATCATCAATCTTTTTAAAAATATCAGGACTGTGTTTCCGGATTTTGATACGGACATATTTTGAAGCAGGCATATTGGCGCCATTTACTACGTTATTGATGGATACCAAAACATTGGTTTCCGGAAAATAGGTCATGGTACTTTTCTGTGGAATAGGATATTTTACGACAATAAAAAGAGGAGCTATTCTTTCGATTCCATCATCATAATTGAAAAGGTCTACGTGGTCTCCTTCTTTAAGGCCGGCCTTCTCAATATCTTTTTCGTTCATCATGACAATTCTTCTTTCATTGAAAATCCCACGGTAACGGTCATTCAAGCCATAAACAACTGTATTGAACTGGTCGTGTGTTCTGGTGGTTCCCATCAGATATTCATCATCAGCAAGCGAATTGTCAGGCACAGCGGTTATATTGAAAGCTGCTTTTCCCGGATAAAACTCACTGTTGAAGATGCCATCCCTCGGCCCATTCGGAAGGTAAAAGCCTCCTTTCTGCACTACTCTTTCGTTATAGTTTTCAAATCCCGGAATACATTGTTCAATATCATTACGAACGGCATCATAGCTATTAATAAATTGATCCCAATCTACTACAGAACGTTCACCTAAAACAGCTTTTGCCATTCTGCAGGCAACATGCGTTTCGTTGATGAGGTGCTTTGAAATAGGATCGAGAACACCTCTTGACCATTCCACAACACCCATTGAATTTTCTGTACTTACATGCTGGAGTTCTCCATTAATCATATCTTTTTCACTTCGGGAAATTACCGGTAAGATCAAAGCTTCTTTTCCATGGATAAGATGGCCTCTGTTCAGTTTTACAGAGACAATCACAGACATTTCCAGTTTTCGCATGGCTTCTGCGGTAAAGGTTGTATCCGGTGCTGCCGAAAGGAAATTCCCACCCATACAGAACATAAACTTCACCTTTTCCTGATGCATTGCTTTCAATGCGTTTACAACATCATAACCGCCTTCTCTGGGAACTTTAAAGCCATAATATTCTTCTAATCTGTCTAATTGTTCAGTCGTAGGATGATGGTTAATCAATAATGTTCTGTTCCCCTGCACATTGCTGTGGCCGCGAACAGGACACGCTCCTCCACCCTGAATTCCTATGCTTCCTTTCATCAACAGGAGATTCACAATATTATAAATCATTTCCACGCCATTATGTTGCTGGGTAATTCCCATGCCCCAACAAATAATAATACGTTTTTTTGAAGCAATCATCTGTGCGGCGTCTCTTAGATCTTCAACCGAAATTCCACATTCTTCTGATAGGAAATTAAGGTCATAGCGTTTCAATTCTTCAACCAATTCGTTGAACCCTGCCGTTTTATTAATTATAAAATCCTGATCAAGAACTTTTCCTGGATTTTTAGTCTCTTCTTCCAATACCAGAATCTGCAGGGCTTTTAAAAGTGCCATATCTCCATTAATCCTGACGGGAAGATATAAATCTGACAATTCATAAGGCTTATTCAGCAAAGCACGAACTTCCTGAGGATTTTTGAAACCTTTTAAACCAGCTTCAGGAAGCGGATTGATGGCCATAATTTTTGCCCCGTTCTTTTTCCCTTTTGTCAGGGCAGAAAGCATTCTCGGTGAATTGGTACCGGGATTTTGCCCTATGATCATAATGAGATCGGTATCATAAAAATCTTCCAGCTTTACCGTTCCTTTTCCAATCCCAATGCTTCTGGAAAGTGCATAACCAGAGGTTTCGTGGCACATATTGGAACAGTCCGGAAAGTTATTGGTTCCGAATTCACGGGCAAACAGCTGGTACACCCATGTGGCTTCATTGCTGGTTCGTCCCGAGGTATAGAATATGGCTTCATTAGGAGAATCCAGAGCGTTCAGTTTTTCTGAAATTTTTGCAAAAGCATCATCCCAGCTTATTGGCTGATAATGGGTTCCGCCTTTAGGAAGATACATTGGTTCTGCAATTCTTCCTAACTGGCTGATTTCAAAATCTGTAAGTTTTGCTAAATCATACACTGAATTGTCTCTGAAAAACTCTGCCCCAATTGTTTTTGAGGTTGCCTCTTCCGCCAGGGCTTTTGCACCGTTTTCACAGTATTCACCTAATTTGGAGCGTTCGTCATCCGGATCCGGCCAGGCACAGCTCGGACAATCAAAACCGTCAAACTGATTCATACTGAAAAGTGCCCTTCCTCCACGGAGAACAGAGGCATTGAGCACCAGCTGGTCCAATGAATGGATAACAGCCGGAACCCCCGCTGCCCAGAGTTTTGGTGGTTTCAATTTCAAATCCAGCAATTTATAAGGAGGCTCTGCTGAAGGTAACTGACCTTTGTCCTCTCTTATTGTATTGAATTCATCTCTGTTTTCCATGAGTTTTTAATTTAAAAAATTAGCACTTTAAACTTGGGTTAGGATAATTATCGCTTTGATCTTCCAATGTATTATCAATGCATACAAAATCCTTTTCTATTAAAATCTTCACCAGTCCGGATTGTCCGTCAAAACCAACTCTGTCTGTGGAAATCCATTCTGTGATCATTGTTTCGGGCATTTTCAGAACAATTTTATTTTCGATGAAAGATGCAGAAAGTTCTGTATCATCAGTTCTTTCGATAGTATAAATAAACGGACGGTCTATAAATTCTGTAAAGCTAGAAATGACTCCGCTCTTCCCTAGTTCTGCAACTTCAGACTGTGTAAGACGAAATCTTACTGAATTGTCTTTAATTCTTATTTTCATAATAAATTTTCAATTTTAAAATGGCTCCCGTTATGGTAAATATTAAAACGGTTATCCCGGAGAAAGCCCAATAAGGTAATATCAAATTCTTTTGCAAGATCTACCGCCAGACTGGAAGGTGCGCCTATTGCTGCAACAATCGTAATTCCTGCCATTGCCGCTTTCTGAATAAGTTCAAAACTGGCCCTGCCGCTTAAAACCAGAATTTTATCCGTAAGGGGAGGCAAATCCGCTGATAATGCATGGCCTATAAGTTTATCCAATGCATTATGCCTTCCTACATCTTCTCGTAAAGCAAGCAAGTTGCCTTCCAAATCAAAGATACCGGAAGCATGTATACCTCCTGTAGCACTGAAATTATTCTGGAAAGAGCATAATTTTTCGGATAACTGATAGATGATTTCAAGGGAAACAATCGTATTTTCTTTTTTCTGATGAAGGAAAGGGCTTACGGTTCGTATAGATTCTATGGAGCCTTTTCCGCATACGCCACAACTGGAAGTCGTGTAAAAGTTCCGGTCGGCTTTCCTAAGTTCAGGAACAAAATTATCGACAAGCTCAACGATTACAACATTTTCATTGTTTCTGGAACATTCTGATTCCGGGTAATGTATATTTTTAATCTGATTCCGGTTGGAAATGATTCCTTCTGTAAATAAAAAACCTGCTGCCAACTCTGCATCATTTCCGGGAGTCCGCATGGTTACGGATATATTTTTAGATTCTTTTTGATCCGCTGCCAGATATGAAACCCTTATTTCCAAAGGTTCTTCTATAGAAATATCATCTGTAAAAAGGAAACTGTTGTTTCCATTGACTTTGACAATTTCTAACTGCTTGACTGATTTATTGGATAACAGATCGGCTTTCATAATTTAATAACTGGTCTAGTAAAGGTACAAAATTTAGGGATGTGCAGAAACCCATTCTTCTCCGTTTTCCAGCACTTCTTTTTTCCAGATGGGAACAGTTTGCTTGATCGTCTCAATAATATAGCTGCACGCATCGAAAACCGCATTTCTATGCCCATCGCTTACGACGATTATCACCGCTGTATCGCCGGGAAATAAAGTTCCGGTACGATGGTGAACTACAATATTTTTTACCGAAAACAAAACAATAGCTTTATCTGCAATTTTCCGCATCTCCTTAACGGCCATAGATTCATAGCACTCATACTCCAGCCTGGTGACAGTTTTGTCTTTGGTATGATTTCGTACTGTTCCTACAAATGACGCAATTCCCCCGCATGCCGGATCGGAAGCAAGGGTAAAACATTCTTTGATATCCAGTGGATTATCTGTTATTTTTATATCTATCATATCTGTTATCCGCCGCTTACCGGAGGAATTATTGCTATTTCGTTAGAAACCGTTACAATGTGGCTGTCTTCTGCATATTCATCATCAACGGCAATAAAATAGGATTTAAGTTTTTTCAGTTCCGGAAAGTCTTTTTCCAACAGTGTTTTCAGTGCTTTGATATCTGCACCTTCATCTATTTCTATTTCTTTTTCCGGGGTTCCGAAAATGTCTTTCGTTATTCCGAATGCTAATATTTTGAGTTTCATTTTTAATTTTAGCTGATTAACAATATGATATAAAACATTTAGGATAACAGTCATTCTTTTGATGATAAAAAAATGTCCAATGCTCCGTAAATATTGTAGAATATTATTTTCTTACAATAATAATGATTTTTAAAGCGGTATTTTAGATTAGGATAAAAAAGTTAGCTCTGCAATTTGTAAAAAGAATGTTCTAAATTGGTTATGAATACAATAAATAATATTCTGCATCTAAATTTTGCGCATACTCAATATTCAGATGTATCCTGTTTCAAATTTTTATCAAATAAAAACTACAAAATAGTTGCATATATTATTTAAATACTTACTTTTGTACCCGCTTCGCAATAAAAGAAAGTACGGGGGATTGGCGCAGTTGGCTAGCGCGTTTGACTGGCAGTCAAAAGGTCACGGGTTCGAATCCCGTATTCTCCACTACGGCAAACCACGCCCAATAAACGGTTTGCCGTGTTTTTTCACTCTTGTAATTGTATTAATCGTGTACTCGATCGTGTACCAAATAATTAATACAATATATGTTCAAAAATCAAATGCCGAACGGATGCAGTTATTCTGATCTGTTCATTTATCCGAATCCGGAAAACATTTCCAACAAGAAAGTTCTGTCTGAAAAAGACATCTTAGCAAAGAAAATTACCATTAATGACGCTATGGCTAAAGAGTGGTATGTGGGATGCAAATTTTACGATCCTCAATCAAAGAAATACTCAAAAGGCTATTTCTGGCGAAAGAAACATTTAGCTGTTTACAAAATCTACGAAGAAAGGAAAGCGGCTGCCGAAATACTTTTGGATGAAATGCAAAGAGCGCTTAATAGGTGTTACAATCCGATTCCAGGCGTGTGTCAATTCCAAGAGGTCGTCGATACTGAATTTCATCCTGACCTTTATTTGTTTGAAGCATTAGAAATGGCTTTTAATGATCATAAGGAAAATATAAGCCCGGGTTATGCAAGTTCCATACAATCAAACTTAATGACAATCAAGCCGGTGATTTTTAAATTACAGTTAGATACTCTTAAAATAAAAGATACGGAGTTGAAACATGTGAAGAAAATCTTAGACAACTCAAATCTTTCCAATAATTCATATAATAAATTTAGAAAGCATTTTTCAAAACTATTCGGAATCTTATGCGCAAATTCTTGTTTAATACAAAATCCTTGTCAATATATTCCAACAAAAATACATGTAAAGAAGGAGCCTAAAATTCTTACGACAGCATTGTTTGAGTCGATCTGTAAATACTTAGAAAGATCGCACACCGATTATGCCACTTATTGCCAAATTTTCCACATGACTGCATGTAGATCTACAGAGCTTTTAGCGGTTCAGAAGAAGGATGTAAATCTTAGAAAAAGAGAATTTACAATAACTGTAAAAAAACGAAGAGGCTACGTAAGAGAAGTAAGGGCAATTATTCCTGATGCATATATATTTTGGAAATACCAATTAAGTTTGTGTAGATCAAATGAAGATTACTTGTTCGGCGAGGGATTCTCTCCACAAGCAAGAGATAAGCCTTTACGTAAAGAGTCACCAAATGAATATTGGCAAAGAAATGTAAACAGCGTTTACAATACAGGCACTACTTTTTATAAAATAAAACATCTATTTTTAGATAGAATTGATGCATTGTACGGATCTCAGGCAGCTCAAGGAATGGCTGGACACCTTATAGGCAAAACGACAGAAATTTACACAACCTTAAGAAAGAAAAGGGAATTGGAGTTGCTTAAAAAGCTCACATTAAAGAAAACAAAGGGACTTAAATAGTCCCTTTTTATTACCAGTCTTTACTTATATCAGACTGTATATTCATTGCCTTTTTTAGATCACTTACATTAAGCAGTACAGTTTCACTTATAAACGCTTTTATATCATTCCATGCTTTGTCCCTAGGTTCTCCCCAGCTTGGCTTAGGAGCCTTATCATCTAAAGTGATAATGCCATAATCTGTATGTCTACAGCCAGATCCTCCAGACCCCTTGTGATCGAATGAATGAAAAACGTATTTGTATCTACCATCCTTTACATAAATACTAAGAGTTAACCTTACAGGGCCTTCGACACATGAAGCTCCAAAGTAATTTTTACGTTTTCTGTAATCAACTATTCCACTTGCTATTATTTCTCCAGAAGCTTTATTATCAACTTCAATTATACTATTTTTTTTATTGAAAGTTTTTCTTACCCAACTCCTTGCTCTATTATATAATTCTTCCTTCGTGGCAGTTGAATCAACATGTACTACTTCTTCATATTTTAGCTCCTGAGAAAAAACTAATACTCCCAAAATAATGGCTAATACAAATAATATTTTTTTCATAAATAAAAATTTATATTTCATCATATCCTACAGCTATATCGTTAATAAAGTAAATCCTAAAACCCTCGTTCTCATAAATAAAGCAATCAGCAGGTTTTCCACCAAACAATGAAGCCTTAATTGCTGTTGGATTTCCTAAAGTATCTATTAAGAAAGCTTTGTCCAAAACTTTCTCTTTGATAAAACTTTTTATGTCAGCCTTCATTCCGTACTTTTCTTTTCCAAAATAATAACTATAACTTACATTATTATCATTAACCATATTAATAAACTCCTTTATCCTATCAGAAGAATAATCGCTATCATCCGACACCATAACACATAAAGGAATTTTTGTAAAAGATTTAAACATTACTGTTACTAATTTATCTGTTACATAAGCATCCCATACTCTTCCTTTTTTCTCAAAATTTTTCTGAAACTGTCCATAAGTCATGTTCTTCTTGTAAAATTCTTTGGGACATTTTTCACCATTTGGCAAATAACAAACATCAACAAACGTACTCACACTAGCCATCTGAGAATGAAAAAAACCAAACACCAATATAGAAAAACAAAATAGTAACTTTTTCACGTATTAATTTTCCCACAAATATAGAAATATTCTAAATACACATTTTTACGGAAACCCGTATTTATACGGATTGCACAATAAAAATGTTTTGCTATGTGGTATAAATAATTCATTCAAATTTGAAATATATTATTATATTAGCATTTAGGATATGATATAAAGTTTTGTTGTACCACCGGTTTTATAATTAGTATTTTTGAATTCACTTTAAAATTTTAACAATGAAGACATTAAAATTAATTATTGCCGGAATCGCAATTGCTACTCTAGCCTACTCATGTTCTAACGACAGAGACGATGAAACAAGACAAAAAGCCATCGAGGATGTAAAAAACAGTAACCGCGAATTTAAGTTAAACCAGAAAGGACTAACCGCTAAAGATGGAGCCGAGGCAAAGACAGATACCATTTCTGTTAAAGGCCAAAACTCTACTTCTAGCGGACCTTATAAACCAGATCCAACTGATGGAACAGGAACAGACCCAGATCCAGTCGTCGACCCAACAAAACCAGATAAACCTTGGTAAGACTAAGGCAATAACACAAAGAATGGCAACAATACTCGTATTGTTGTCTTCTATATTACCTTTTCTTAATAATATTCTAAAACACATATTCAATACTCCTTCTATAGTTTTAGACGTATCCGGTGCAAAAGCTCTTGACTTAGATAGTGCTATTTTCTTTTTTGCAATGCCTATCAGCTACCTTTTTATAGCGTATGGTGGTAGATTTGGAGCCCATAAAAAAAGTTATTATGCAGTATACTTGTCTGCTTATTTTCAAGTTGTAATAGTTGTGAACTTTATTTTCCTAGGCATTAACGTGGCATACCTTATAACCCAAATTGCCGTTTTCATCATTTTCCTTACCGTTGCATTACTCTTACTAAAAAAAGCAAGATATTACACAAGTATGGAAGCTCAAAATGAATTCCTGAACAATACTTTAGATAGATATTCTTCAATAATCAAAGAGAAAAAGTAGTATGGGGTATATGGAGACAAAGGAAAGGCTTAAGATATTAATATCTATTAGCGATCAATTATGGTATGATTACAAATCAGGACATATTTCCGCTGATGAATATCTTACTAAAGCTGATGAAATCAGAAGAGAATTCAATTCAATATCGGAAGTGACACTTTTAGACATGCAAGAATTGTCTAAAAGATTTGGGTATATTTTAATTCAAAGCAAAAATATATTTAGCAATAAGAAGAATTACAAATTTCAAAGATTAATTCTTAATTGAATTTTTAAATTCATTAAGCTCTTTCATAAAATTTTCAATCTTTTCCGTAAGTACTAGAATTTTTCGATCTTGTATATCCTTAACACCTGCATTAACCAACTTTTCAATAACAAGTTTATCAGAAATTTCATCTGTTAAATCTTGCCCTACAACTGTTTGGCGATTTAGCATTTCTCCTTTTCCTAAAATAAGCCACCTCGCATTAATTTCCGGAAATTTTTCCAACAATGCAGCAATTAGATCTAAGCCCGGCTCATTTCTGCCATTTTTAATATGAGATATCTTAGCTTCAGAAAATATTTCAACTTCCTTTGCTATTCTATATCCACTATATTCATAATATGAAAGAACCTGCATAAATCTTGCATTAACTTCCGGAATACTTAACATTTGTTTATTGTTTTCTTTTTCTTTCATATATTTGTAAAAATATTAGATGGTTATGAACGACAGAGAAATATCTATCGAATTACTAAAATTATACCCCAGCTATAGACATGAGTATAGCCTAGAACAGTTCTTCAACCTTTATCAAGCAACAGCAAGGTTTATTTCTAATAAAAACAATGCATTGCGAAAAATTTGCAAAGTCAACCAATCTGAGCTTGTTCTATTTGAAATAGCTACTTTAAAAGAGCACAAATAGAAATAGCAGTCGACAAAATTGCAGACAATATTGAAACAACGATTGCAATTTTACTTGCTTTCCTACTATCATCTATTTCAATCTGCTGTTTTTTAATCAATAATAAAGTCTCTTGATCAATCTGTGTCTTGATTTGATCTTTTTTTGCTATTGCTTCAAATCCGCCATCCTGCAAAAATCTTAATATAGAACTTCTCTTTTCATCGTTTATCCTAAACACTAAATTATCTCCTAGTCGTTCACACATTGAGAACCATGTGCTATCATGGTCTTTAATATCATATACATATGATACAACTTTGTGATTAGGTATATTTAAATCATGTGCTACTTTTTCTGATTCAATAGCCTTTTGTTCGCGAATAATATTATTCAAAAATTCATCATGACTCATTACATCAAAGTTTTTGAGTGGTCTTTAGCAATAGAAAAGTAATAGTCCTACTTTGTTTTAGGAGGTGGAGGTGGCGGGTTTCTGTGCGTAGGTATATTATTACTTCCTTTATCTGGACTTGGTCCTGGATTAGTCTGTGGGCGGCTTGGCCCCGGCGATGGTCTTTGTTCTTGTTTAGCCATTATTGTTAGTATTAAATATATTTTTAAAGTAATTATCACATTCCGATTCTGCTTTGCTTTGCAGCGCAATATTTCCTTTTTTAATTATTTCGTTGACAATTTTACTAATATCTTTTTCTTGCGCAACTATCGCATAGAATTTTTTCTGTGCCTTAATTTCGTTTTCATCTCTTTCAAAATCATACCACAGATTTTCTAACTTATTATAATAATCACAATATTTTTCAATTGCAACCTCTGATTTTCGAAACATGCTATCATTAGGTATTAATTCTGTACCCAAAAGCTTAACCAATGACATTATAGCAATGATTATACTTGTTGCAAAAGGTAAATCCTTCCATAATGGCCAGCCCAAAACTCCCGATGTAGAAAATATTAGAATGACCAAATTGAACCATTTATTTATAATCCTTTGCTTAGCTAAGAATAAGTTACAGTATATCATTTTATACTTAGCATCAAATAGTTCGTGCCATATTCTTTCTCTCATATAAAATTTTTCTCACTGGTTATCAATACTTTACATTTGTATAGTAAAAATACTTTACAAACGTTTTGCTTACTTAACATTTGTTATGTAATATTGTACTACAATTACAACGCAACTGCTAGTAATTGGTTTACGAAAATACAAAATATATAAGTAATGATAAAAATTAGAGAAGCGATTTCGCCCCTATTATCTGAGTACTTGAAAGAATTTACTACAAAAGATGATCGGGCTGATATTATAAGTAAGGTAAATGGGGTAAGCTCTTCAACATTGAGAGACGTAATGTACCGCAGAAATTCTGTTTCAGAGTACAACCTACCAGCAGTGAAATTATTGCTTTTAAAGGCAAGTGAAAATGCAGAGGCTAAAATTCAAAAAGCTAGAAGCTGCAAAAAAGAAGTGAAAAAGGTCATTGACTGTATTTAACTCAAAAACTCTCAAAACCATGCAAACAATTGTCTCAATACCAACACTCGAAAATATCGCATTTCAAAGACTTGAAAACGAGAATTTCATCACTGGTGAAGTTGACTTCAATCCAACTTATGGGGTTTACACTGGCTATTTGCAGATAACACCCACAATATGTATTGATTTCACCGACTCGAAGTTCTGTTTGGCAGAAGAAGGCGAAAAAATAGCCGAAATAAGCCCAGAACTTGAAAGAGCGGTTGAATGCTACTTGACGTACAACTACTCTACCTATGAAGATGAAAGTGAGTATGATTATGCTGATTTGAGAATTAAACTACAAAAAGAATACTGATATGAAAACCATCTTAAACTTAATTATTGCGTCATCTATACTTGTTATGATGAATGATTGCGAAGTAAATGCGGGTAGAACTGCATTAGATTACTCGAATTCAATTTATGGCCTTGGCGGCCTTGTTTTCTTCGGGTTTTTCAGACTGTATTACAGACAATCGGTTGAATATTTAACAAAACCACAATGAGACTCAAAAACAGATTTAAAAACCGATTCGTTTCACATGAAAAATGGATTGAATGGTTTTCTGCGCATGATTTCAGATCATCAGTCATATGCACATTGGCAAAATTCGAACGTAAAAAACTCACAAATGCTTGAAAAATTACTAGACAAAAAAGCAAGGTTGCTGAAAGAGCTTGAAAAAGTTTCTGAAATGATAGCACTAGAAAAAATACAATTACAAGAGTCCAGCGGGCGCACAGGGCGTAAGTCGTCTGCTGGTTTTGAAAAAATGGCAAGAGCAAAATTTAAAATAACATAAACATTAGAATCATGAAAAATTACAAAGAAACTTACAGAGGCTGGGTTATCGAATCCTTTGGTTCTCAATTCAAATATTATGAGGCCAAAAAAAGAGCAAAAACAACCATGATTGGTGATGATATTGTCATGATCAGAAAGCAAATTGACCACTTTAACGCTTAAGACATGGCAGATCCTAAAATGATAACCACGGCCGACATTAGCAAGTCTAATGACCTGATCTTATCTATCGGCCAGTTGAACGGTGTGATTGGCAAAACACCAGAAAAAGCAAAGAAAGTTCGACCTGCTAAAGGTGGCGGTACATGGACGTATGTCTCTGGCTCTTACATGAAAAAGCAACTAAATATTTTGTTCGGTTGGAATTGGGATTTCGAGATCGTGTCAGAGCAGATTTTAGTTGACGCAGGTGAAGTCGTTGTTAAGGGCAAATTAACCTGTAGATCCAACGGCCAAACAATTGTTAAGATGCAATACGGCAATAAAGATATAATGTTCAAAAAAGGCACTAAAACCCCTCTATCAATAGGTAATGACTTAAAAGCGGCTGCTACAGATGCGCTTAAGAAATGCGCTGCAGAAATTGGAATTGCTCAGGACGTTTATGGTCCTGAGGATTTTAAAGATGTTGAAGTAGTTGATGAGATTACTACGGGCAAGTCTAACACAGAAAAAATGCAAGCTCATGGTCAACTATAAAGGCTTCCAAAATGATGAAGAATGGTTGAATTTCCGTGCAAGTTATTTTACAGCAAGCGAGATTTATAAACTTCTTTCAGAGCCGAAAATAAGTGCAGCTGATAGAGAAACTGCAAATTTTGAGAAATTACTCAGTGTTGGTGCAAAATCCTACGTTTCCGATTGTGTTGCTGAAATGCTTTCACCGCCAGAACCACAATATTATAATTCAGCAATGGAAAGAGGTAATGAAGTTGAACCTAGAGTAGCAGAACGAATTGCAAAAGAATTAGGCAAAACTATTAATGATGATGATTTTATTTACACATCAGTCGGCGAAAGAATTTTCTTCTATAATGATGAATACAATTTAGGCAGCACCCCGGATGTAATTATTCTTAATAAAATGATTTGCGAGGTTAAGTGTCCGAAATCTAAAACACATCTTAAATACTTAATGATTAAATCAGTAGAAGATTTTTTCAAAGTAAGTAAAGACGAATCGCCATCATCAAAAGATTCTTTAAAAAAACATTACGGTCAAATGCAATTAAATATGTTTTTGACAAATACCGATAAGTGCCTTTTTGTAAGCTTCGATGATCGTTTCTTCAATCCTGAGCATCATTATCATTCAGTGTTAATTCCACGTGATGAAGAGTACATAAAAAAGCTTTTGGAGAAGTCCAAATACGGCAAAGAATACAAAGAACAAATCCTAAAAACCATTAATGAAAAATCATGTCAACCAAAGAAATCAAGGATAAAAGCGAGTTCAGAGAACAAGCAGACAAGTTTTACAGGGACAACTTCATCCCAAAGGTCTACGACAAAGAAGATCATCACCGATTCTGGCTCTGGTATTTAGAAGTAACTCACAGACAGCTTACGAAATCCGAAATGGAAAGCACACGAAAGAATTTTACTTACGACATGGATTATTACCTGTCACTTCCGAATCCTAGTAAACACATAGAAATAATTTAACCATGAACCTACACCAAAGAATAAGAGAAGTCCGTGGGCATATTGACTGGCTGCAAGAGACTGCCAATAAGCACAAAGCCAACGGAAAGAAGAGATGTTTCAATTTGACCTGTGAAGTAATACAGGAAAACAAGCTCATCCTAAAAGTTCTTAAAGAAGATCTCAAAAAACATAACAAAATTATAACCTCCAAAATTCGCCATGAATAGTACAATAAAAATTAAAACCGGCAAATGTATCGACTGTCCACAAGATGCTCCATACCGGCCCCTGATTGCAAAAAGATGCCAGACACACTATAAAACATATCGAACTCAGGTTAATTCTGAAAAAAAGCCCAAAGAAGTTAAAATCAGAAAGCCTCTTCCAAAGGTGTCAAAGAAAAGAGCTGTAGAGAATGCTAAATACACGGTTGCGAAAATTCAGTTCATGAGTAAGCCGGAAAACAAAATATGTCCTGTAACCGGTCAAGAAACAACTGATGTTCATCACAAAATTGGAAGAGTTGGATTCGCAGATCAGTGGGCACGTATAAATAATATTACTCTCCTACTCGATACTCGCTTTTGGTTGGCGGTTTCCCGGGACGGGCATCGTCAAATCGAAGAAAATCCAAGTTGGGCCAAGGAAATGGGATATTCATCAAATAGACTCCAATATGAAGAAGTTCAAAAAACGAATAAACATTGAAAATGCAACGAATTTCAAGTTAGAGTACTACGAAGGCGGAAGCGAATTAAAAACCAAAGAATTCAATTCTTACAAAGCAATGGAGCAATTCCACAACAGACAAACTGACTTTATGTATCTGGATTTTCATCGATATGCTTTCGTAAATGGTAAATGGCATCGGTTTTTGAAATTGCGCTCTCCATTTGTTTTCCAAGAAGAATTGGACTTCATAAACAAAACATTCTCCGAAAAGAATGATTCTGAAAATCTTCAAAAATGCATAATTGAAGAAATTTAAACTCAATAAAAACAATATAAAATTATGGAAACAAGCACAGCAGTAAAAATACAAGGCTTTACCGAAATTGATATTCAACAGAAGCAGAATATAATAAGAAAGCAATCATTCCAAGGATTATTCAAATATCCGGATAATACTCATTCAATTGTACATACTAATGATCAAGTCCCAGAAATTGGCAATACTATTAATACTTATAATTTTCAATTAATGTCAATTACTGAAGTTGTTACCACAAGACCACATAAAGGGATTTTTAAAGACGAGTCTAAAAGGCTAAATGTCTCAATAGTTACAGTTATTCCTCTAGTTTATGAAATTATAAAAAATTAAATGTATGATTTACAGAGATCATCATCAAAATTACAAGCAGTATCACTTGCCTAAGGCACAATTAATTATTGCTGACTTACCGTATAATTTGGGAAACAAGGCTTTTGCATCTAATCCAGCATGGTACATTGACGGTGATAATAAGAATGGAGAAAGCGCGCTTGCTGGAACAAGCTTTTTTAAAACAGATGAAAATTTTAAACCTGCAGAATTCATGCACTTCTGCTCGAAAATGCTCAAGCCTGAGCCGAAAGAAAAAGGAACTGCGCCAGCAATGATAATATTCTGTGCATTCCATCAATTATTTGAAGTGATTGAACTAGCCAAACGCTATGGGTTAAAAAATCATATTCCTTTAGTATTTAGAAAGAAGTTTTCTGCTCAGGTTTTAAAGGCAAATATGAAGATTGTCGGCAATTGCGAATATGGCCTTCTACTATACCGTGACAAGCTGCCAAAATTCAACAATAAAGGTAAAATGGTAATGAATTGCATTGAATGGGTTGCAGATGAAGATATAAACAATTATCCCAAATTACACCCTACTCAAAAGCCTGTTGGACTGTTAAAAAGACTAATTGAATTATTCACTGATGAAAATGAAGTTGTAATAGACCCATGTGCTGGTAGTGGAAGTAGCCTAGTTGCAGCAATTGAATTAAACCGTAAAGCTTTCGGATTTGAAATTGACAAGGAATTCTTTCCAAAGGCTAAAGGGTGGCTAGAAAAAACAATTCAAAGAAAAAAAGACATTGATAAATACGGATTTGCAAAAACAGAACTAGACGAACAAGGAGTAAATCTTTTTACTGAAATAGTATAGCCATACAAAGAAGTGATGTTTAAGTATGGAGTGAACGACACTTAATCCGGCAAAATTGAATGAATGTTGTAAAAGTCCGGATAATACCCTACAGGCTTACCGTGCCTGGTAAAAATTGAATTGAATTTATAAGTTATAGAAGAATGGAAAGAGACGGATTTGTTTTTTACCGAAGCTTCTATGAAGGCATCAAAGATTTGCCGAGAGATATTCAGGGAGAAGTGCTTACAGCCATAATGGAGTATGGCTTAAACGGAGTAACAACTGAAAATCTAAAGCCCGTAGCCCGAGCTATATTTACTTTGATAAAACCTCAAATAGACGCTAATAATCAGAAGTTTATTAATGGTAAAAGCGGCGGAAGACCGCCAAAAGAAAAACCAAACAATAACCTAGAAGAAACCAAACCAAAACCAAACGATAACCAAAGCATAACCAAACAAGAACCTAAAGAGAAAGTAAAAGTAAAAGATAAAGTAAAAGAAGAAAGTAAAAGTACTCCCCACTTGCCCCCAAACCAAGAAGATTTATTTCCAGAAGAAATTAAGGGTGAAGAGAACACTGAAAAAGATGTAGTTGAATACTTTCATGAAAGCTGTTCAAGACTCCCAAAGGTTCAAGTCGTAAGTAAAGCAAGAAAATCGACAATAAAAGCAAGAATAAGTGATTACGGATTAGAAAAAGTAAAAGAGGTAATTGAAATTGCCGGAAAGTCAAATTTTCTTGCAGGCGAAAATAGAAATACATGGGCTGCAGATTTCGACTGGATTTTAAAACCGGCAAACTTTGTAAAAATCCTCGAGGGCAATTACAACAATAAAGATTCAAGCAATGGACAATCAAATAATTTTAACTCAAACAACGGACCTAGCAACATCCGATCAGGTGGAAATAAGGTTGATGGGACAACCCAACTGCTTAATGGAGAAATCCGTTATTTCGAAGCTACCTGACATTGTCAAGAAAGAGGTTTTATATCCATCAGTCAAAGACAAAGTTTTTGGAATGGCGGAACGAGAGAAGATCAGTAGAAAGCTTATTGCTGCATTTCAGATGAGTTTTCCAAAGCTTGAAGGAATTGTATATGAAAACGGATTAAACCCTACTGAGGTGGCAATTTCGGAATTCGGAGCATATCTGAGAACCTTCCCATATCATTTAACCGGTGAAGAAATTCTTGAAGCGTACAGGATGGCATCACGTGGTGAATTGAAGGACTTTCTCGGTAACACTATTGAACTTTACCCAAATTTGAAAACTGCACAGGCTGGTAAAATTCTGATGGCATACCAAGATTTCAAATGTGAGAGTCAGCAGCATACTTTGGGAATGCAAAAATTGAAAAGGCTGATCAATCCGGAAACAGAAAGAACTCCAGAAGAAGCCAAAGCAGAGAAGAAGAAGAACTTAGAAGCATTAATCCATTCCGCAAAAGAGAATAAGCCTTGTGATCACGCTTTTTTATTCTATGAAATGGTTTTAAAGAAGGGAGGATTAAGAAAATTTATTTCGGACCCAATTGCCCAAAAAATTGTGATAAAGAAGAAAATGTTTTTAATCCTGCAGACTGAACGCATGAAAACAAAATCTGCAATGTTTAATCAGTTTGAAATAAAACATCTGTCAGAATACTTCCGAGATCCAAAAGAGTTTCTGCATCAAGAAGTAAAATTTGCTTTTGATCGCCTGCAGGCAATGGCCACTACTCTAGTAAAAAATGATCTGGTCTACTCTTGGATAAAAAAAGAAATTAAGAAAAATGAAACCAGAATTGCAAAGTCTGATAAGGATTTACCAGAAAAACAGGGATGAAAAAACCCAATACCCCTACAAAAAGATAAAATACAAACCTAAAAACAAACAATCATGAAATCAATAATCGTTAGTCTTATTTTATTATTTACCCTCTTTTCATGTTCCAGCGATATGGAATGCGATCAAAGAAATTCTCAATTTCAGATCACTGTAAATTTTGCAACAGGGACGGTAAAAGAAGGCGGTGTAATCTTAAATTCAGCTGATCAGACAATAATTGATTTATGCTTAAAGGTTAAAGCTGGATTGCCTCTTCCTGAAGGGTATAGTTTAAAAGTGCTTTGCATGGGTGGTGATGGTTACAGCACAAACTTTATCTACATAGAATTGATAAGCACCTCTGGTTCAAACTTCTATTTATTAACATTCAATGAGACTACAAACTTAGTCCATCAAGTTCAGGTATATAATCAAACAGACTGTCTTAATAGATGGATTATAAATATTAAAAATTAAATCAAAATCATGACAAAAGTTAAATACATTAAAGTATCCGTATCGGATCGACTGCCGGAGAAGCCAGGAACATATGATTCAAATTTAGGAGAGGTTTTTTATAATAAATTCAGAGAACATTTTGAACATAACGACAAAGCAAATGATCTATTTCCGAATTATTGGTTTAGGGAAGTTCCAGACTATGAGGATGAGATGAAGGAGGTTCTACTACAACTTGTAGGTTGCCACACCTGTGGTCATACAGTACCAGATTGGCTAAATGATAAAGCCGAAGATTTACTAACCAATCTAAAAACAGAATCATGAGAGAAATAAAGTTCAGAGCATGGGATAATGAAAAGAAAACCTTTGTCCCTCAAGGAGAAATAGTTTTTAAAGATTATGGAGAAACAAGATGGGAAGTTATACCTAATTGTTTAGAATATGTAGGCGATCAATGTCATAATGGAGAACCTCAAAGAGGAAGATTTGTAGTGACTCAGTACACCGGACTGAAGGACAAAAACGGAGTAGAGATATACGAGGGGGATATTCTACATGAAGGAGACGGAACGTTTTGGTCACGATATGAAGTTGTATGGTTTAAAAATTCTTGCCAGTTTAGTCTAGACTGCACAAGGGTGAGTCCAAATATACAATATCCTTCATGGGATAGGGCCAGTGGTATGACCATTATCGGCAACATTCACTCCAATCCGGAGCTACTAAAATAAACGGAACCCCGGACCGATTCTTTCCGGGAAAAACAACAAAAATTTTCAGTGCAAAAACAGTTCGTAAAAAACAGCGAACGCACCCGTCTTATGTCAAATTTAAAAAATATAACAATGGCAATAGAATATAATTCAGAAGAAATGCTCGAAAAGTATGGTTTAAATACTGAGCAAAAGAAAGCTGCAAGATCAGTGTTTTCAGCAATGCGAAAAGCTGGAAAATTAGGAGTAGAATTTTGGGATATGTACGGAACATTGACAGCTTACAATGGTAAAAAGTTCCGTGGAATTTCAATGGATGACATCCCAAATGGGATTCAGGTAGTGAATTCAGAAGGTTCAGAATTGACATATTGGGAACAGTTAGAAAATTTTAGCCCTGGATGTTCTGATGATGATGTTTGGCTTGAACTTAAAGAAAACTAGCCATGAGTACCCACCAAGAGAAGCAAGAGATCTTTGATCGATACGCAAAGAGTAAAGGAATTGAAAGTTGGGAAGTTTTAACATACAGTATTCCAGTAGAAGATTTAATCATTTTTACGTATGAAGCCTGCAATTTAGTCCAGGAGGAACAGCAGAAGAGAATCTCGCAGAATGCAAAAGTGAAATCTGAGAGAAAATACCCTAATGGGTCTAAATACGGGGTAGGCTCCTGGGTTGAATATTCAGTAGAAAAAGACTCAATAATTAATCCCGAAAATATAATCAAATGAAAGTTTTAGTGCCAACATCTGGAGGAAAAGATTCACAGGCTGCATTACTTTGGGCGATTGAAAAATTTGGATTAAAAAGTCTGACAGCGTGCTTCTGTGATGTTAAATGGGAAGCTGATGAGACTTATGTGCATATTAATTATTTGGTTCAAAAATCAGGTGTAAATTTTAAGATTCTTTCATCAAATAAGTACGATGGAATGATTGACTTAGCAATTAAGAAAGGTCGATTTCCATCAACAAAAGCCCGGTTCTGTACTGAGGAATTAAAAGTTAAACCGATGATAGATTATGTATTATCAATAGAAGATCATATAATTCTAATTGATGGAATTAGAGCAGATGAATCAGCAAGACGTTCAAAAATGCAACCTAATTGTAGATATTTTAAACATTATTTTGAGCCTTATTTGACGAATTCAATGATAGTAAGTGATTATGAATTGCTGGAAAATCCAACATTGTCGCAAAGAAAAAAATATGAACATGCTTTAAAAAGGCTAGCTACAGGAAAGGAAGATGCTAAATATTTTACATATAGGAAAAAGGATGTTTTTGAATGGTGTAAAAAGTATGATGATTCAGTTATAAGACCTCACTTTTACGCTACAGCAGATGAAGTAATATATTATTCTCTAAACAGAGGTTATGATATAAATCCAAGATATTATCGTGGTTATTCTCGTGTTGGTTGTGATCCGTGCGTGATGGAAAAAATAGACGAAATTTCTATTATGGTTGAAAATTCGCCATCAACAGTTGAAAGAATTATCTACGCTGAAAAGCAAGCTGATTCATCATTTTTCCCGCCAGATAAGATTCCTAAAAGATACCATTCAAAAAAAACAAAAGAAGGAAAAACTTATGCAACATTTGAAGATGTGATAAGGTATATAAAGGATAGAAAGGCGACTGGAGATTTGTTTAAGGATGAACCTCAGTTTAGATGTAAATCAGTTTATAATATTTGCGAATGAAAGAACTAGAAGAACTAACCCGGGAGATTAACCATTAAAAAACAAAACAATGAAAGATAAAAAAGAAAAGAAGTATAAATGTTTTAACATCACTAAAGATGAGTTGAATGCTATTTTAGCAGGGGAAGAGCAAATTAGAAGTTGCTCTGAAGGTTCAGATCAGGAATATTCGGATTGGGCAGAAAAGCAAATAGCTTTGATTCGTTCTTTTTACAAAAAAGTAAAAATACAATAACAATGAATAAAGACGAACTATTAAAAATTTACTCAGCTTATCTGCCGTATAATCTAAACGTCCAATTGTCAGCGAAAGACACTTATAAAAACGGAGTTTTCCCGTTAATAGGAATCCGAAATGATGGGCAACTTTAAAATAGTAACATATGACAACAGACGAAATTAAAAAGTACGTGGAGGAATGGATGGATGGGCATGAACCAGATACTTTCATTCAAAATGAGCATGGTGTATATCTGTATTCTGCCGGGCCGGTATCTATAAACCTAAAACTATTTTTTGAGTCATTATTAGAAGACTTTATTGAGGATAAAATGGAAGATATTGAAAATTATAATTGGATTCTTCGCAGACTTGAAAAAGATCCTCAAGAAGAAATAGTCAGGATTCTGAAATTACAAAAAGAACGAAAAGCAACTTTAACCAATAAATAATAAAGCAATGGAAAAACCAAAATCAATCACTTGGAAAGAATTAAAAGAATTTGTGAATTCTATTCCAGAAGAACAACTATCTAACAACGCATCAATATTAGTTAGTGACGAATCTCCTGCAAGAGATCTTAATGAGCCCTTCTTTTCGGTTCAGGATATTTATGTCAATAAAGAAGACTATGAAGATTGTGGAACGCTTGAGGAATTAAAAGAACTCCATGGAGAAGAATTCGTTCAGGATGACTATTTATTAAACACTAAACAAGGCACAGCTTTTCTGTGGATGGATTAATCCCGTGCCATCTTAGGGTGGCACTTTAAAAGAAAATTATGAAGCATCAACGATTTGTAGTTCATGTAAGCTACGCAAAAATAGATTTTAAATGTCCCTATTGCGAAAAACCTTATAAAGATTCTGAAGATGTTTATTTGGATAGATGCAATAAAAATAAGTCAGGATGCACGACAATTAAATGCGAATGCGAAATGACTTTTGGAATGACTTACGATATTACCGGAAAAGCGGTTTGTTTTAAAATTAAAGAATCATGAAAATAAAACCTGATTATGAAATGTATGATCACGTTACAGAAAAATTCGTGAATTATATGAAGAAAGAACTTGAGGCTAATTATCAAAAAGGCGACCGTACTGGACCAGGTGGATGGTTAGAGGTGAAAGATAATAAGTTTTGGATTTCAGAATTGTATTACCATGTTGGTAAACTTCAGTCCGCTCTAATGAATGAGGATACTGAAAGAATAAAGGAAAACTGCGCTGATATAGCAAACTTAGCGTTGATGACATTAGATGTAAAAATAGACTTACTTGCCGAGGAACTAACAATAAAATAACAATCATGAAACAGTTAGAACTTAATTTAAATAAAAGACTCCTTATTGTGGAGTATGGAAATTATGTCATTAAAAAATATGGTTTAAAAGAATATGCCGGAAAGGTTTTACAATCGGTTGAATTAGAAAACCAATTAAATGATATAACCGGCGGAAATCATACACAGAAATATGAATTAATCTGCTTAGGCCCCGATCTTACTGAGGATATTGCGAAGGGATTTATTGAATTTAAATGGATGCCGACATGGGGAGCAAAAGACTATGTTAATGAAGATAATCATTTTACTTCTGCTTTAGAATCCTTCATTTCCGCCATAGAATCAAAAGGCTTTATCTGGGGTGGAAATAAGGTTAAATATCCCGATAAAGAAAGCTATGGTTATCATGATAATATAAACATTTTGGATGATCCACCGGAGTGGGATGAAAAAGAATATTACGAGGATTTGGATAAATGGATGGAAGCGGAATCCCGGACTTTCAACCCTGAGAAAACGATAATATTCGAAATAGTTTAATTATGAAAACAACATTTAAAAATTACTATTTAATACAGCATCCTAAAGGGGAAATATTGCCTCACACAATAAGCTTTGAAAGAAAGTCTTGTATTTCTAATTTTCTTGAAGGCGGTTCTATGACTTGGAATGAATGCAGAAAGCTTGGCTGGAAGTGCATAAAAGTAAATGTAAACTTTGAAATACTGTAAATATGAAAACAATTTATAAATATCAATTAAAAAACATTAGTCAGCAGATAATAAAAATGCCAGAAGGCGCTGAAATACTAAGTTTACAAACTCAATTTGGCGTTCCTTGTATTTGGGTCAAAGTAGATACTGATGGTAAAATCGTAGAGAGGAATTTTGTTTTAATTGGAACAGGGCATCCGTTACCTGAAAACCCCATGACTTTTATAGGGACTTATCAAAAGCATGAATTTGTTTTCCATGTTTTTGAATTAATTTAATTACGGAAACCCACAATAGAAAAATCCCTCTAATTGAGGGATTAAATCTAAAAATCTGGGCATTCTAGTGTATTGGTATCCCAATAACATTGAGGATTATCAGAACCTGGACAATGCATTGGTTTAGAACCAGGGGGGCATAATTTTTGACCGCCATTAATGCTTTTTAATTTCTCCTTAGAGATTCTCTTTAAGTTTTTCATTGTATTAGTTTTAATTGTTAACGCTCAAATATAATAATTATTCTCTGGTTGGAGATTTAACATAATAAAATAATTATTACGGATTTCCGTAAGCATAATTTATTCACCTTAATTAGATTAGAACTATGAAAGAATTTATTAACGACTGCCTGTTATTCCGGCATAAAGACAAGCAGATGCGAATTATAGGTGTAGTATCCTGGATTAGCTTAATAGGAATGATAGCTTTGTTCTACTGGATGTTTTCTGTCTGACTTAGGATTTGCTTTTCTCATATATTTTCACTATCTTGTAACATGAAGAAAATTGAAAATCAAGGTAGTATCACACATGCAGGTAGAATGAATGAACGTACAAGAGCTATGGAAGTTCTTGAAAAAGCAAAGCAAACACAAGGTAAAATAACCTTTCTAAGACAAGGCGCTGGAAAGAATTTTAAACCTAAGAATGCGGAAGCTTAAAGTTTAATTTTATATACAAAGTGTCGTATCTTTGAGCCCATGGAAAACATGGAAGAAATAGAAGCTAAAATACTGGAAAAAGTTATAGAGCAACATAAGAGAAGCGGTTACGCAAATGGACTTCTAGTTTTTGGACTTGACAAGGAATTAGGGGTTAGCAATGAAGCTGTTCATGAAGCAATCAAAAACCTCTTAAGCAAAAATAAAATTGTAAAACTAAATCACCTTAACGGAACCACTTATACGCTGCCAAAATAAAGCCCCTGAATTAACAGGGGTTGTTTTTGTGTTCATCTATATCTATGGATAATTTTTCTAAAACTTGTAAACAGCCAACAATAATTAATTTTATTTGATCGGACGTAAAAGAAATTTGATCACCTTCTTTAAACCATTGGAATATTTTGCATTTCTCAATCTCTTTAAGGGAGATAGCTCTATGATGAACAATTGAGTTTCTCATTAATCTTATATCTCCAAATACATTAGCTTTCAAATCGTTCTTTTTCATACTTAGAGCCGTTTCTATTTCGCCTCTATATTTATCATTCCAATATTGATAAATTTGTGTAATCACAACATGTCCAAGTATTATATGATTTTGCCCTTCTGGCAGCAATCTCTCTTTTAATTCACCTTGACTTACCGTATGAAGAGATTGAAAGGTACCTTCCGGTGGCTCTCCTTCGCCATACATCCATGATGACTGATCTAATTCATCAATTGAGAGACCAGTTATTGAAAGGGCTTTACTTTGCATAGCAATAACATTTTGGTACATTAACCGATATCCAGAATATGCATCATGATACATACCGTATGTGTCGTGAATAATTTGTTTAAATTCTTTTATTAATTCTAATGCTTCGTCCATGGTATATATTTATCACAAAAGAATACTATTTCTATGGATCTAACAAATTATTTTAAAATAATATGCCTTATCTTTTCAGTGTTAATTATCATATTATTATTCCAACATCACTTTAAAAAACATATTATGTACTACCACTTTTTCTCGGGAGTCCGATCTCATGATCTTGCGGGTACGGTGCGCGGAAAGTCATGCTAACATCTTCTTTGATGCGCTGCTGTGCTTCATATTTCTTTTCTTCATCATGAGAATATCTGGGATCTGGTATGAATGGCATTTTTGCCATTTTTGTGATAGTAATAGTTGGGAAATGGAAATCCACTTCTACAATGCCCAACAGCAGATAGCATCCTCCACCTTGAAATGGATATTTTTCAAGGCAATCCGGAAAGTGCGCCGTATCAAAATAATTTCCTTCTACATCTATCCATGTACCAAAATACATTGCTCCTCTCTTAGTAGGCACGTGTTTTCTTGAGATCAGATATGCAAGCATCTTAACCTCTCTTTTGTGATATTTGACTAAATCTTTAGCCATAACACGACCTCTGTACTTTGTCTGCAGAAGATCAAAAGGATTACAGGAAACCGGAAAACTTAGTATTTCAATTTCATCAAAAGCGTCTTCAAAAACATTTCGCTTCAATTCAGGAAACTTAAAATCTTTTACAGGTTCTTCAAATAGTGTCTGAAACCTTCGCTCTGGTTTAAAATCCCCAAGAAGTACTCTAGCTTTTAACAGCAGTTCATTCTTTGGAACTCCAGTAAATCGAAATGCTCCGATGAATATAAGAATCTGTAATGTTTCTATACCTACTGGAATTCTCTTGATAAAGTCTTCCATTGATTTATAATCTCCAGCTCTCCTCCTTTCCTCCGGTATCAACTGAGCTATTTTTGATTCAACTTTTTCCAAAAGCATTAGCCCTAAATATATTTCTGTTCCATAGATTGTTGTTTCATATTCGCTTTTATTCACACAAGGAGTAAGTATAGTTCCTCCGGACATTTTAGCCTCATGGACATACACTTCTGTTCTGTAAAAACCTCCCATATTATTGATAGCTGAAACCATAAACTCCAGCGGATAATAAACTTTAAGATAAAGGCTCTGATAACTTTCGACTGCATATGATGCTGAATGTGCTTTACAGAAAGAATATCCGGCAAATGACTCTATCTGCCTATATACTTCCCTACTCAACTCTTCAGAATGACCAAGCTCCCTACAGGATTCAAAAAAGTGATCCTTTACTTTCTGAAGTGCTTCCAGTGATCTGTATTTCCCACTCATCGCTCTTCTTAGAATGTCACCATCTGCGGCGGACAAGCCACCAAAATGCAGCGCAATCTTTATTACATCCTCCTGGTAAACCATAATCCCATATGTCTCCCCCAGCTGTTCCTCGAATACTTTATGGAAATATTCAAATTGATTCGGATTGTTATGTCTGAAAATATACTCTCTCATCATCCCGGATTGCGCGACTCCTGGACGAATAATTGATGATGCGGCAACCAGAACTTTGTAATTATCACATTTTAATCTCCTTAGAAGACCACGCATGGCCGGAGATTCAATATAGAAACAGCCTATAGTTCGTCCTTGGCTTAAGAACTCATTACATACTTGTTCATCTTTGGAAATTGTAGTGTCTTTAATATCAACTTTAATTCCTCGCTTTTCTTCAATAAGCTTTACTGTATCATTAATAGTACCGAGTCCTCGTTGCGAAAGAATATCAAATTTTTCAAACCCTAGTTCTTCTGCCACATGCATGTCCCATTGAACAATCGGAAACCCTTTTGGTGGCATTTCCAACGCAGTAAAATTCGTTAATGGCTCTTCTGAAATCAAAATACCACAAGCATGCATACTTCGTTGGTTGGGAAACTTTTCCAATAATTTCCCGTACTTCTGGACCTTTTGAACTATTTCATCGCGAAATACTCTTTCGGGGTTTTTGCTCAGTTCGTCCAGCTCTTCTTTCGGAAGCCCGTATGCCTTTCCGACCTCCCTGATAATTGAACGGTATTTGAACTCGACATTTGTCCCGCAGAACGCTACGTGATTCTTTCCATATCGGTTGAAAATGTAATCTAAGATTATGTCTCGTTCCTGCCAGCTCCAGTCTATATCAAAATCAGGTGGACTTTTCCTGTTAAGATTCAGAAATCTTTCAAAATATAAATCTAGTTCCAAAGGACATATATCAGTAATTCCAAGACAATAGGCCACAATGCTATTCGCCCCACTACCCCGTCCAACATGCATAAATCCCATACTATTACTGTACCGGATAATGTCCCAAGTGATAAGAAAGTAGCCACTGAAATTTAACTCATCAATTACCTTTAATTCTTTCTCAACACGAGCCCTTGCCTCTGGATGATTCCTTCCATACCTTCTTTCTAAGCCGGCATGCGTTAGCCTTGTCAAAAGCTTTAAATCATCGGCCTTTGTGCCTGTGTAATGTTTTTTATTTCGTGGAGTAGAAAATTCAAATTCAAAACTGCAGTCTGCTAAGATTTTTTGAGTATTCTCTATTATTTGTGGATAGTGTTTGAAACTATCCATGATTGATACAGGAGATCTAAAGTATTCAGATTTTTCACAAGTTTCCATCTGTGGCAATAATGACAACAGTGTATTATTATCAATAGCCCTTAAAATACAATGTAAATTATATTCCTTTTTTGTGGCAAATGTAACCGGCTGCAGGATTACCATTTTTGAAACAAGCTTCTTATATTCTGGCCGAATCAATACATTTAACTCCTCTAGTCTTAACCCAATGTACTCATTCTCCTTTAATACCTCTGGCTTTTTTTGCAGAGAGTAAATGATAAAATTATGTTTAAGGTCTGGTCTTTCGGGTAAATCAATGCCATCACAGTTGTAGTCTGTTAATATCTTGTTTACTTCTCCGAGTCCAGCAAACTCTTTTGCTATAGTAATATATAATAGATCGCTGCCCTTTCTGATTTCGACACCTGCAATTGGTTTTATCCCTTTTGACTCACATTTCTTTTTGAATTCATAGACGCCGGTAATTGTATTAATATCAGTAAGCACAAGCTCATTTATTCCCAAGTATGATGCTTGTGATACTAAATCATCTATAGATAATGTACCATACCTAAGACTATGATATGAATGGCAATTCAAATACATACTTGTGCATTAATGTAAAAAATCAAACCCTACCGCTCTACCAACAGAAGCACTTCCGAATCTGTTCTTTATATTATCCATTGCCTGATAAAGGCTCATTAACTCGGCGGTATCTTCAAATAAATTCATTTGGTAGCTTCCGTGTACCAAATCGGTGAACCTCAATCCAACAAGCCTTAAGCGCATACGTCGTGAATATATTTTATCAAAAAGATCCAAAGCTGCTCGGGAAAGTGTATGATCTGCAGAAGTATAAGCGACACGACATTGTTTCGTTTCTGTATCAAAATTGGCGTATCTAATCTTAACCACTACTGTAGCAGTTAGCCATTTCTCTTGGCGTAGCTGGTGTGCCAATTGTTCAGCCATTCCTGAAATCAATCTCTTCACTTCGATAATATCCATTGTATCACTGCTAAACGTTCTCTCTTTAGAAATAGATTTTCTTTCGGAGTAAGCAACAACTGGAGATTCATCAATTCCATTTGCCTTCTTCCAAAGATCAGTTCCGTTTTTACCAATCATCTGCTGCAGTACTTCAATAGGCATTTCAGAAAGTGTTCCTATAGTCCTTATCCCGACTCTGGAAAGGAGTCTAAAGGTTGCATCGCCGACCATCGGCATTTTTTTAATAGGTAAAGGATTTAAAAACGAATGTACTCCAATGGAAGGAATTTCCCGATGTCCATGCGGTTTTGATTCTCCGGTACCGATTTTACTTACCGTCTTATTAATTGAAAGTGCATAACTTATTGGAAGGCCTGTTTCTTTCTCAATTTTTGCTCCCAATTCATTTGTCCACTTGTAGGCTCCAAAAAATTTATCCATCCCAGTCAAGTCAAGATAAAATTCGTCAATGGATGACTTCTCCATAACCGGAGCTTTTTCTTCGATAATTTCTGTTACGGTATGTGACATTTTAGAGTACAATTCCATATCTCCTTTGACCACTCTAGCCTGAGGACAAAGCCTCAAAGCCATTCGCATTGGCATAGCAGAACGCACACCAAATTTCCGGGCTTCATAGGAACATGAAGACACAACTCCCCTATCTCCACCGCCTATTATCAGCGGAATTCCGTTGAGTTCTGAGTTCACAAGCCTCTCACAGGATACAAAAAATGTATCCAGATCCATATGTACAATCGACCGTTCCATTTGACAAAATTAGATATATTTTTAACCAACAATAAAAAAATAAATTGATATTTTTTGTACCAACACTTAAACAGCAAAGCAAAACCCGCTTGGCGACAGAACTTGACGCATTAAAAAAGTTATCCACAAAAAAACCTCCCGAAGGAGGCTTAACATAAATTAAGTAGAACTCTAAAGTTCAAGTTTTATAAAAATACAAAATCCCCGGATCTCTCCGAGGATAAGAATAAATGATGATATTTTTATATCTCTATTGCTCAATTTAATGGATGTATTGTTGAAATTCCATCATTGAAAACATTACTTTTAATTATAGCTACAAAATTTCTTGCAGATACTTTTTTATCCTTAACAAGTTGTAGAACTTCAGAAATATATTCAGTTCCTTTTAGTTTTTTCAATTCTCTTCCAATTGGAAAACCGATATACAACAATCTATGGAAGTCTTCCATGTTCATGAAATTCTTTTCATGTATTTGATCTTGAACTTTAACGAATTCTGTTTTATCTAACAACCCATTTTCGCAAGTCAATGTTATGTGTTGATCTAAATTCATTGTATTTATTTAATTGTAAAGATACAAAACTTTGCTCAGTTATTTAAGCAAACATTTTATGGATATGATGTAGTAATAACTCTACGGGAAACCGTAATTTAGTGTGGTAGCATATTTGTATATTCGGGCATAAAAACCTGAAATAAATTAAACGACATGCAATTAGAGATTTTCAATTATCAGTCAGATGAAGAACAAATGTTAAATGAAATAAAAACAGTTGAAATTGATGGAGAGATATGGTTTGCAGCATCTGATGTAGCTAAGACACTAGGATACAAAAGACCTTCGGAAGCCGTTAGACAACATTGTAAAGAAAGGGGTACGGTAAAACACCGTATCCCTACAAAAAGTGGAGAACAGGAGGTATTATTAATCAATGAACCAAATGTTTATAGGTTAATTATTAAATCACAATTACCTTCTGCAGAGGCTTTTGAAACATGGCTATTTGAAGAGGTAGTTCCCTCAATAAGAAAGAAGGGGTTTTATGGCAAGATAGATAGATCACAAGCTCCTAACTTTTATATACGGTATCAAGGTAATTTTCATAAAATTGATAGAAATTACTTTTCAGTAATTAGCGAGCTTTTTGTAACTCTAAATGCCGAGTTGGAAAAAGTAGGGTATTCTATTCCAGACAAAGGGATTGACGGAAAGGGAATGTACCCAGATATTTCGGTAGGTAGATTGTTTTCAAAATATCTTCAAGACACTGATTCTGTTCACGATGGTACTCATAAAACATATCCACATTCATTTCCAGATGGTAGACCTGATGTAGATGCTAGAATGTACCCAATAGATGCATTACCAACATTTAGAAAATTTGTTTATGATGTTTGGATCCCGGAAAGAGGACCAGGATATTTTAAGGCAAAAGATCCATTAGCATTAGATTATTTACCCAAGCTTTTGAACTAAAACAATCCCCACTGTTAGGTGGGGATTAGTTATTTCGCAAAGAACAAATCAGCCTCGGCCTTTCTTCTCCGGATCAAACCATTCAGAACTTTCCCTCCGGCGGTAATGTATTTCGTGGTAAACCAATTTCTGATTGCCTGCTCATCTGCTTTTTTATTAATCAATGAGAATAAACCATCGGAACCTCCGGTATTGTAAGTATGCGATACGAGGGCATCGAATTGATTTTGAGTAAGGATCACTTTAATTTTACTGTTGACTATTTTTTCATAAGTCGGTAGAACAGCTGAAAATAACTCTATTCCTTTTTCTTTCGTGATCGCTGGATCTTTCATTGTCACCTTTTTTCCTCCGGGATAGTAAGTATTACCATATCCAATTGTTGGAATTCCGGCAGAATCCAGATAAGGCTTAGCACTGAATCCCTCAAATGACGTAATTAGATTTATTCCTTTTTTTGATGTTTTCATTTTCTAAAGTATTTATAAATTCCAAATATTACGATTCCAACGGCTCCCAAAACAGCCAGAACAATCCATATTCCGGCCTGAAATCCTGTTGCTTTTATTTCAGTAGTTTTCTTCTCGACTTCTGCAGCAACCTTCTTTATAGTTTCTTTTGAAACGGCTGTCTTTGCCAGGTCCTGAATTATGTTTGTCTTTTCTTCGCTGGAAGATTCTTTTTTATCTTCTACAGCCTTCTGGTAGTGATTATTGATATAGTATTCCGCGGTTCCGCGAATTAAAATACTTTGAAGTGTATCCCCGGAAACTACATTGTGAAAGACCAAAGGATTCAGGGTATCTGATTTACCTTTAATGATAATATCCCCGGAAAAATCCTGAATCTGCTTTTTAACTGTTTGATCGGTCACTTTTTTAGTAGACTCTTTTACAGTCTTTTCTTTTACAGAATCAAGTCGCACACGCTCAATCTCCATCCTTCCTTCTTTTGAATAAAAAGACGTTTTATGCTTGGTCCTACATCCGAGTAAGACACTACTCAGAAGGATTATTATCAGAATTTTCAGTTTCATCACTTTTATTTTTAAGATTCAAATCTCTGATGTCTAATGTCTTGTTGAACTTTTCAAATTTCTTTAGAAAAGCCAGCGGAGGAAATTTACCATCCGTTATGATTCCAATGTTCACTAAAGCATTTCCGGCAGGGTAAATAAAAATCATGATCTTGCTTGCAACTTTGAAGTATACACTATCGAGATCAGCATCAGATATTATCTGTATGAATGCTTCGGTTAAAAAATATACGAGAATAACCAGCCCTATCTTTTGGCAGAAACCAGTTATCATCTTTTTCGGTGAAAATGTCTCCAATTTCATGTGCTTCCATATTCCCGCCACTAAATCAGCAATAAGCGCGAAACCTAAAACGAAAATAAAAACATAGCTTTCAATATACCACCCGGTAAGCCGTTCTGAAATAGAAAACCCAACTGCTGGAACTGCTGCCAGCTGAAAGGATGCCCAAACTTTTCCTCCGATTCCTCCGGAGTGTATAGCTATTAGGTTATTTGATATAAATTCTTTCATTATTCTATATTTATCCTATGAACAGACCATTTTGAAACATACAAATAGTCCCTCCTATTGTTTTTTGTCCTGTAAACCCCTCAAATAATTGTCCTCCTAAAGCTGGCACATAAACTTTAAAGCCTTTAAATCCGGCACCACCTATATTATTTAAGAAAACATATCCATCATTGATAGTTAAAGCGTTATTATTCCCCTGCGGTCCTGTTGCGCTTAATTCAAGGGCCGTATTACCAACATTATTCCCGGATGCCGAAATTGACGCTCCTGTGTTTATGACATTCCCAGCATCTTTAGAAGAATTTATTATGAAATTCCCTATATATTGGCTGTTCGGATGAACGTCATTAGAAATCATCAATCCATCTGTAAGGTCTCCATTTGTATTTACCGTTCCGAAAAGAATTTTTCCGGTAGTACTGGTTAATGTTGATGTTGTGATTTGCCAACCATTAACCCCGCCAATTGTACCTGTTTCTGCTTCGATTACTCCTTTAATATTTGCATTTTGAGCTATCAACTTACCGTTCTGCAACACTTTGAACACAGCGTCATTCTTATGCGCATAATCTGCTCCGGCTCCAAATCGGATACTATCTGAACCGGCATCTGTTACTGAAGAGATAAAGGCGTTTCTTTCTGTGTTATTTCCGACTTCGATCACTTGAGACATCAGCAAGCCGTTATCAATAGATGTAAACCCGTCTGAACCGTCCGTGAATTTGATCTTTCCCTTTATTTCCTGAGTATCCAGGTTGATAGTCATTTGGCCGTCAAGAGAAGAAATAATACCGGTTCTGATCAACCCGCCATTGATTGTAGTTGTTCCAACTGTAATAGACAGAACACGAACGTTTTCGACCACAGAATGAAGCACTCCAATAAGGAAATAGTAATCGTTCGCATCTGCATCGAATTTTATTTGTTCCTGGCTGAAAACTATTGCACCGGTCTGATCGGTTTTAGAACATTTTCCGTAAACATATCTGAACTGATCGTCTGGAATCGTTTCCACGTTTTCTGGAATATTCCACTCTTTATCAAAAGTCTGAGAATAGATGATTCCAGGATTTATTTTGACTTTGTTCTTATCATTTTCAAACATTACGTAGAAAACAACGCTGCAGCTTATTTGCTGGGAGCGGGCACCAACTGAAATCATATTCGTTTCAATCGAATTTGGTCGGATGTTTTCCGGATCAAAGTAATCATCTGTGTCAAAAACAAGATTCTTAAGTTCTTCTGTCGTCCTTAAACCGAGCTTTGAATAATTAATCTGTCCAAGATTTGTAATAGACATTACATTCTTTATCTGCTTTATATCGAGTACAATTTGTGATGCGTAATTTATCTCATAAGAGTCAGCAATAACGATTTTTGTACGATATGGATTATAATCTCCACTTTGAATGAAATCAATTGTAGTTTGGTTTACTCTCAATACTTTATCAATACCAAGAACCGGATCATAAACCTGAATGTAATCTCCAATATCAAACTTCCCCACTCCTATTTTTTCCATGTAAGCCGGATCGACATTTAGATCGTAGGAAACTTTCGCATTTTTGTTTAGCTCAAATTGTTCCAGGCCTTTCTGCAGAAGTTCGTTCTCAGCATTGTCTATATAGGTTTTCGGCATTACAATATCCAGTATTACATATTCATCACCGACAGCAAATTGAAATGCGGTTGAATTTTCATCCGGAAAACTCTGACCCTGATCGTTTTTGAACGGAATAATTTCAAAACTTTTTGTTGAATGATTGTATCCACCCTTTTTGATCTCAAACTCATATCCTGCCAGATTACCTGTATTGAAGTGTACTTTAGCAGATGTGCCGGCAACAAGATATTTAGTCGTTACCCCATCAGCTTCTTTCTCGTTGAGATCAAAATCCATGGCGACATCAGAGAACTTGAATTTAGTATCACCTAAAGAAGTTATTTTTCCAGTTCTGTGTGGGTAAATTTCATCAAATGTTATTGAGCCTTCTTTTAGCCCAAATGAAGCTATTGAGCCTTGGTCCTCTAAAAAGTCGGCACTTGGTAATTTTAATCTCTTGCTGAAATTCCTGTATTCGTTCGGGATGTTATTTGTTCCCCCGAAAACATAAAGCCGGTTTACTATATCGTTATCATCAACATTATTCCGTGAAAGAGAATAAAGCCCTTTGCCTTTTCCATACTCGAATTTGATCGGAACTTTTTTGCCGTAGTCTCCGGTGTGGATAACATACTTGCCGTTTTCGTACTTAATCCAGAAATCAGTCTTGAATTCATTGCATATCTTCTGCATTGCTGAAAGACAAGTATCATCTCCAAAAGTGATTGTTTTAGTCTCTCCATTGGTAAAGTTTCCTAGCTCCCAATTGACAGCGAAACGCTTCATGTTGTTTTTAAGCGCCAATAAGAAAACTTCAATGGTCCCAATTAAAGGAAATTCCAGATCAGGCCCGAAGCCGGTTGCATCTGCATTGAAGTACTTACAACGCTGCATATCGAACATTAGCCCCTGTGCAACTATATTGTATTCATATGAGGAATTACTATTCTTAACGAGGGATGGCAACGCATTAATACGATAAACTGAGTCAAATAATACGAAATAATCATTGATCAGAATATCCAGCTTTTCCATGGAATTAAGTTTTATCGAAACTGAATCATCCGAAAGCATAACCCGATTAAGCGTTGCAGATTCCACAGAACGTTTCCCTCGCTCAATTAAATTGAACAAGGGTGATCCGTTTCTGTATAATGCTATGTTGTTCATCAACTATATAAATTATTTATTCCAGTACGCTTTTGTGTCCAAATCAGCATAATTAAAACTATCTGTTGATAATAAAACTGTTCCGGCCTTTAATCCTAAATTAATTTGTCCAGTTGTGTTAAGATGGATATTATCTCCATTGAAATTATTTGTATAAGGAACTAATACGGCTAGTTTATTTCCTGAAACATATTCAGTTTTCGCATCGGCAACTCCTTGTCCATAATTCGCAGAATTTGAAGGAATTTGAGTAATTATTAATTTTCCTTTTGAGTCAATAAACTTATCATTAATCCTATCGACAATTAGCGCAGTCAATTGATCCTTATAATAAGCTTTAGTTTGTGCCATGTCTCCTTCACCCTGAACCCAAACAAATCCTATTTCGGATACAACAATACCCCGATCTTTTAACCATTGATCGGCCTTTGTTTTTCTATTTACTTTTTCTGTATAATAGGTTGTTCCTTTTTGAAAATATGAAATAGGTTTACCGTCACCGACGTTTTTATCAATGTATAGATTTCCAAAATTATGTGTCTGTAGCCACGCTAAAGCAATTCCAACCTCCGGACCAAATGAAGATGCTGTTGGTGTTCCTCCAGATGCTATATAAAATGGGTCCCATGAAGCCATGTTGTTAACCCCGATCTTTATATTCTCGTACTGATCAGTTTTAGGATTCCAAATAAATACTCTAGAAAAATCTATAGACCAGTTAAACAATGCAGTATTGTATGGTGGAGAAGATAAACCCGAAGATAGTCCTACCCCTAAAGCATTTGATTGTCCTTCTATAGTTATTCTTGCATGGCTAGAGGCAGAACCGGTACCGTCAATAATTTTTTTAAAATCGGATGTCCCAATTTTTACAATTTCCTGTAGATTATCTAACGGGTACTGAACCGTACCTTGTGCAACTGTTTCAAAATAATAAGCGATATAACCAGAATTGATATTGGCAATTGTACTACCTGAAGCATCAAAATATTTATTGCTTCCTCCATCTGTATATCCAATTGATCCAGATAGATTTTTAATCGCAATCATATCTCCAGCAACCCCGTTAACATCAATATCGACCGTATTTACTCCTACCGTAAGTGCTACTGTAGTTATTAGCGTCCTTGTCAGACTATTGCCTACAACAGGATTAGATCCGGCATTGACTTTATAAATTTCAAAATTTCCTGCAACAGGCGGCTTAATTGTAACTCTTCCAATCTTTCCTGGTTGTGTAAGTGGAGAAAGATTACATACTAACGAAGGAGAGCTAGAGGAAGCAGTGTTATTTACGTCCCAGCCAAATTTAGAATAAGTGCTTCCAGGGCTTTCCAGCGCTTTTTTAACTAATTTATCCGAGGAATCATAAGTTGCCTTCATTACCGAAGGTTCTTCATTGTTTGCAGGATCAAATATCGTTTGGGCTGTAAGTCCTGGAATGTCTATTGTATCTTTTTTGGACACTCCGTTTGTTACGTTAATGTAAGCAAGCTTCTTATCTAAATCCGGTGCAGAAATAACAATAGGCTGGTTAGATGCATCTTTAAAATTCGTATAAGTTCCTGCTGTTTTAACCTCCCATTTCTCATATAAGCCTTTGGGATATGATGTTGGATCGTATGGCGTTGGTGAACTTGATGGAGTCGCCTCTCCTTTTACAGCAGACGTTGAAATCTTGTCAATTTTTTCCTCAACCTCTGTCTGCCAAACTTCCAACTGCTCTTTAGACTTGGTATTTCCTACTAAACCATCTTTATCGATTGTTGCTAAATTCTCAGGTGGAATAGTATCACTTACATTGATTGTGACCTGCTGCGCATTTACTGTATTTACTCCCATTTTTTTATATTTTTTCCCAAATTATTTCGGCTGGAGTCTGAAGGTTTTTCATATCTTCAATATTGCCAGCGATTATTATTATTTTCTCTTTTCCTAACATGTTTTGCCACTCTCCTACGACCTCAGCGGTTTCAATTCTAGGGATACTGTAAACTATTCCCGCAACCTCATTTCCATCTGAATCCAAAACTTTATAAATGAATTTCCCGTAGTCCGGCATATTAACTTCCTGAATTACTGATATTGTATTTTTACCCGTAACGCCTTCATAAATCGCACTTATTGCCACGGCTTCATATGTATTGTTAGGCTTTCTACCGATTACGTACAGTTTTATGTTTTTCGGAGTTTGTATAGTTACTTCAACGGAGAATTGATAAGCGTTAGATTTTTCTGGAACTGGGTATACCTCAAAATATAGATCATTCACACCGCTTACACTTACAAGCGATAAACCGGAATTCTCATATGACGGTACTGAATAGTCTTTTGTAAGGCTAACATTCCCCCGACCGGTTTGCTTGGTGCCGTCTCCGAAGAAGATCCCTGTTTCTGAATCAATCTCGTAAGAAAGCTTAAAGGTGTCCAGTGTTGTTTTAAGAACTCTTTTTATTGGATTTGGCTCGATGAACTTCAACGAGAAAGTAGCAAACATTTCTCCGTCTGAGAATTGTTTTTCCGGCTTTACCTCATCTTTCATATACACCTCATATGGAAGCGTTTTAAATCCAAATGGCTCTATGTGTATTCTCTGTGTACCAGGCCTTGAAAACTCACCAATCACAAATACCATGAAAGAGTTGAAAAGCTCTTCCCAATTATTTCCCCGGATGAAACACTTCAATTCTATAGTTCTTTCTTTGAATTTAGGCTTTCGGAGATCCGGAGCAATACCATGATATTCTGCCCAATCATATTGAGTGATATTTTTTGACTCCAATAAACCGACAAGACCAACCGAATCCGAAACATAAACTCCGAAATCCTTAAAGCTCTTACCGTTTAAAGAATATTTTACTTCACTCATTTTTTGAAACTTGTTTTTGTGATTCTTACATCTCCTGTGCTTTTTATTTTTCCACCGTACTGAAAGACTTTTACTTTTGCATTTTCGATACAGTTAATATCAACCTCTGCATTATCTAGGATATTAATTATTAGAATTGCGTTTTCTGCTGCTGTAATCTTTGCTTTTGTACTGTGTCTCAAAACCAACTGAGAGACAGAAAAGCCATTGTAGATCATCTGAATATTTGAATCTCCAAAAAAGGCTGCTTTTGCAATATTGTTCGGCATTCCCTTATAATCCGTAAAGATTCCGTACACCTCACTCTTTCCCCGGAACTTTCTCAGAATCTCCAACTTGGGAAAGTCATACTCCATAGACCAATCATCACCATCAAAGTACATGGAACAGAGGTTTTTGATCGACAAATCAGAACTCATTCTAACATCGCATTTGCGGGAAAGTCCAATCTTTTTTGCTTCGGTATATATTTCTTGTAGATTCATGATTATGGAATGCCGGCAAGACCGGGTTTGATTTTATTGTTTAATTCAGCCATATCTTTTCTGATCTGTATTAAATTACTCGTGTTACTTTCAATCTTGGATAGAAGGACCGTTTGTGCATTGGCTACAGTCTGATTTCCTTTCATTATTTTTAATACTTCTGAAATATTTATTCTTACAGCATTGAATTGCCCTTCCAATGCTCCCGCTGTCTTTTCAGTAATTCCTTTGATATCACCTTTAAGACCTTGGGCATTTTCTGCAGACTGACCGAAAAGATCCTGATATTGCTTAAGGGCTTCCATGTATTTCTTCATGGCATCCTCTCCCATTGCTTTTATCTTATCTCTTTCTTCCTGAGTTAATCCATCAAAGCTTCCGTTAGAATATATTTCAGTTAATTGTTGTTGTAATAATTTCAACTTTTCTAACTGTTCTTTCTGAATATCCTTTAAAAACAGACTTTCTTGAAATCCCGCCGTTTTGAGCTTTTCTTCAATTTCTTTTAGTTTATTTTCAACAGCTGATATCTCTGATTGAACAGCAGATGTGTTGGAATTGCCAAATCCCATCGAAGAATATAGTTGATCAACCATATTCTGTACAGCCGGCTCAAGGATTTTAACCTTCAAAGCATTCTGAACAGCATTTCGCATAACGTCATCAACTACCTTGTCAAAAGCTTTTGCAGCATCTTCACCTTGCCCAAATGCTTCGGTTAATGCATCTGCTAATTTTTTTGATAGATCCTTAAATTCAACCGTAGTAACAGTCTGTTTAAAAGTATAGACCAATTCCTCAACCTGAGCGCTTATATCTCTTATTTGATTGCTGTAATTATCTACTTTATCGACATCTGGATTCTTTTTTTCAGATTCCTTAGTACGCATATCAATAAGTAACTGCTGTTGTTTTTTAAGATTGGCAATTAACTCACTATATTTTTTTATTGATGCCTCTCCTGCCGTTTTTTCAATTTCTTTATTAAGCTGCTCATATAAAAATTTAAGGTTTTCAATATCCTTCTGCCATCCTTTTATAACTGCTTCTTTTTGATTATCACCATTCATTATTTTGGATAATGATCCAACAATTTGAATAATCCCGGTGATCATTTGGCCTTTGTTGCCGTAAAATCCCTTAAATGCATTGTAAACGCCCTCTACAAGTTGCTCAACATCACTTATTGTTGTTCTAAGCTCTTCTGACATTCCACCGATAGCACTTGTTA
This sequence comes from Chryseobacterium indologenes, assembly GCF_018362995.1. Classification (NCBI taxonomy): domain Bacteria; kingdom Pseudomonadati; phylum Bacteroidota; class Flavobacteriia; order Flavobacteriales; family Weeksellaceae; genus Chryseobacterium; species Chryseobacterium indologenes. The sequence goes on along the minus strand of NZ_CP074372.1, from coordinate 831,019 downwards.
TCCCTGAAAAATAACTTGTCATTTTTTTTGAGGCATCAAACGAGGCATCAACAATTTCTTCAAAGGTGATTTTGGTTTCATCTAATTTTTGCTGATAAGCATCACTTCCTTTCCCAGATTCCTTTTCAATTTTATTTAATTCATCTCTTTTCGTTTTATACTTATCTACTGCAATACCAATAGCTTCAAAGGGATTTCGATTTCGTGAAGTTTCATCTAGCTTTTCATAGACTTCCATTAATGCTTTCATTTCTGGAATACCTAATTTTTGACCAGCTTCAGATTCAATGAAAGCTTTAAATTGCTCACGGATCTTTTTTAAAGCACGTGGCCCCACTTTTTCAAGATCTCCGAAAGCCTTAACATATGCATCAGTCTTTTGGAACATTTCCCATGACAGGGAGGAAATTTCTTTAGCTTGATCTTTGTTGGTTTCTTTAGTAAGTCTTGATTTTTCTTCGTCAGAAGCACGGGATTCCAGAATTCGTTTTCTTAGTTCATTATATTTTGATTCTATTTCTAATTTCCTTTGCTCAAAAGTCTCTTTATCTTTTATGAATGTGTTCTGGAAATCTTTTTGCTTTTGTAGTTCGTCTTGTTGCGCTTTAGTGATAGCAATATTTTTTGCATTTTTTTCATCTCCAGTTGTGCCTTCTAAATTGGCTTTTTTGAATTTTTCCAACTTATCAATCAACTCGTTTCCTGAAAACTTCGCTTTTAAATCGTCAATTTGCTTGTTTACGTTTTCAATGAAAGTTTCTGACTGAGTGTAGTCAGACAATACACCCTGTAGTTTAACCAAATTCTCCGCTGAGTCTTTTCCTTTTAATTTTTCTAATGCAGTACCGGTCTCATTTAGATATTGAAGGAAAGATTTATCTTTCACAGCAGGGAACATTTCATCAACCACTTCTTTGCTGTAGCCAGACTTCAATAATTTATCACGGACTTCAATTTGACGTTTTGTCTCAGCAATTGTTTCCTCAAAGTTTTTATACTGAACAGCTTTTAGTTTTGAGTCTAATTCTTCATACCTTTTGCCAGCTTCTTCCAGGGTAATAATTTCACCAGTTAAATATGGATTTCCTTTTTTGTCTTTATCTTTGCCATATTTATCCAACTTTCTTATTTTAACCATCCCATTTTCAACAAGATCCATTGCCTCTTTAAGAAGTTGCATTTGTTGCTGAATTTGTTTTGGAGAGCCAAAAGGAAGAATTTCAGCTAACTGCTTATTGTCTTTTTTGTCTTTTTTAGGATTTAGAGCATCTAATTTAGCCTGCCATTTGGCAATTTCAACGTTGATTGCCCTTGCCGCCGCTGGTGTTAAGGCTTTTTTATAAGCATCCTTTAATTCTGAAATTTTAGCTTCAATTTGTTCAACATAACCTAATGATGCAGACTTTTCTTCATCATCTTTAACAACTTCAGGTTTAAAGCCAGATAGTTTATACTCAAGCTTTTCAAGCTCTTTATTGTACAATGCAATCTGTTCCCCATTATCTTTATTAAGTCTTATTCTTTCTTTAAGGAAGGCTACTCTTTTTTCATCTTGTGCGATCTCAGCATTATTATTTCGTATGATAGTATTTGAAATAGAGCCTTTTTCATTGGCAATATCCTGCTGTTCTCTCCACTTCTTAGCCAGTTCATCTCGCTTCTTTTCTGCAGCAGTAGCCTTTCGCAAAAGATCTAAACTAGCCTTTCCAGCTTTTTCAGCTGCATCTGAGAGTTTTCTCCATTTTTTTGCTTCAGCATCTGCGTCCATGACCTGTGTCTTTAAAGCACCGGCTTTAAATTGTTCCTCAAAAGATTCTTCCAGATATTTTCTGGCCGCAGCTGCTTTAGCTTGTGCCATTGCGAAAGCATCTATTTTACCTACTACATAATCCATTGCCTCACCAAGCTTACGAGTCGCTTGATATTGAGCGTCGAGAGTTCCTCTAAATGTTGGGTCTATTGCAATTAATCGTTCGTATGCCTGCTTTCTTTGATCTAAGGAAGAATTCTCATTACGAATAATGTTGATTAATTCTGTTATGTTTGCTTTTGTTTGTGAGACACCTTTACCAAAGCTGTTATTATATGATGACATTACAGCTTCTTGTGCTTTTTGTGCTGTAGTTTGCTTTTCTATTATGCCTATCAGCTCACCAATTTCATTTCTGTAGTTATACGTTATAGCAATCAATGCTGCTATGAGAGTGGCAAGTAATACGTACGGATTCTTAAGGGAAGCAGCGTTTAAAGCTTCCTGAGCGACAGTAGCACCCCGAATCATCTTTATAAGATTCGCAAAGCCTTGGATAATTGCTGTTGAAGCAAGATTTCCCTGAAGAATACTTGTAACGATTAATGCAGCTCGATATGCACCATAGATTTCAACAAGTGTCATTATCGCCTTACCTACATCTTGATAGTGTTCAACTAAATAGGTTAAGCCTTGAATACCATCGGAAAGTACTCCTTCTTGACTTTCTCCAATTTTATTTAGCATTTGATCCCAGGTATCACCTAAATTGGAAATTTGTCCGGATAGAGACTTGGATTGCTTTTCCATTAGATTGAAAAACATCCCACCCTCATTCGTCATAGAGAATAGAACATCTTTCACGTCTTTGAATCCAATCTTACCGGCGGAAACCATTGCGGAGATTTCAGAGGTTGTTTTTCCGAATTTTTTAGCTAATTCTGCAACCATTGGAATACCAGCTTCAGTAAATTGTCTTAGGTCATCACCCATCAATTTACCTTTTGCTTTCACTTGACCATAAACAAGATTGATTCTAGCTAAAGGAACGGATAATCCTGCTGCAATATTACCAAGTCTTGTTAAGGTATCTACAACTTGATTTGCTGGGATTTGAAAAGCCAATAATTGTTTTGCTCCAGAGGAAACATCTTGTAATGAGAACGGCGTTTTTGCTGCTAGATCGACCATTTGCCCCATTAAGGCTTGTGCTTTTCCAGCATCACCAAGCATTGTAGCAAATGCTATCTCAGTCTTTTGGAATTCTCCCCTTACATTAATCAGTTCAGTAACGAATTGTTTAATCGCACTTACAGAGAAATATCCAGCAATCCCAGCAAATACATTTTTAAAAGCAGAATCCATATTCTGGGTTGCCTGAACAGTAGTTTGACTTAGTCCTAAAATATCTCTTCTCATAGAGTCGATATCTCTACGAAACTGAGTGGTGTCTATTCCTGCTCCAAAATATAAGGCTCCGTTATTGGTATTCATTACTTATTAAATAGCTTGTTTAGGAAATCTTCTGAAGTCTGTTCAGACAGATTAATGGAAGTTTTGTTGGCTGTTTTTTCGTCTTTCGACTCGTATTTAGGGGCGTCAATGAGCATTCGCTGTACTATTCGCCAGTCTATTTCCCAAAGCAGATAATCTAAAGTCCATCCGAAGTGGTGGCATATTTGCCCCATAGCTCCGTATATTGTTTTTAGACCGCTTTCTCTATCGGCATCGCTTTGGTCGGACGGTTCCCGTTCATTAATACCGTAGAGGTCATAAAATTTTGATAGTTTGAGAATTTCAATAGTTCGAGCGAGAATTTCATTATCTCTTCGCTATTAAGAGAGTTTAGAAAATGCCATTTAAGAAGCCATTTAGGAAGTTTACTTTCAACTGCAATTGCAACGGCTTCAGCTAATAATTCTGCATTATCTCGAACTGCTTCATATTGTGCCGGAAGCTGGACCGAAAGATCACTATTTGAAAGAGCTTCTTCATCTACTTTGATTTTGATGGAAATTGCTGCTATTTTCAGCATCTTCCCCATGGAAAGTCTACCAATTCGCCACTCTCTTTTTTTACCAAACAACAATGTTTCAAAGCTGAATCCTTGACCGGTCAATAATTCTAATTCCTCCTTCTCTAATTCAATGTTTTCCATATGAATGTTTATTTAAAAAGCCTACCCTCAGATAGGCTTTTCAGTTATACCGTAAATGCAATCAGTGGAGCAACTCCTGCTTTCTTAGGCTGTAATACCGTTGCGGATATTTCCACTCCCAGTAATGCAGCTCTTCCAATATTAGAAGAAAGTTTCGCAGTAATTTTTGCTCTTGGAATTTTGAGTCCAATACCTTGTTCCGGTGTAAACTTCAAAGATTTCTCTATTGTTGGTGTTTTTGATGGGAAATTGAAAACTTCGTCTGCTCCAGTTCCTGACTTTGTCCCTCCGAATGCTTCAACGAATGTATCAAGGTCTGGATCTGCTACTTTAAACACAACTGTTTTTTTTCCATCTGTTGACTGAATATGAATAGGTGTTGAGAGCTCCTCAACTTTGAATTCAGTTTCTGTGGGATCATCCCAATTGATCTGTGCGGAACCTTCTTCAGTATAGCCCAGTGGGGCTAAGGTGGTTCCCATATCTCCATCGGCTGCGATTGCACCAATTGCAATCTCTGCAACCCCGATATTAATTTGTCCTGCCATTGTTTTTATTATTTGTTGTTATATGCTTTTAAATTGATTCTGAAATTGATGTAATTCGCTTTCTCTACCTCTTCCTCAAAGGTTTTGTGACTTTCCACTGTAAGGTTGAATTGAGGCCGGAAAATGTTCTGAAACACGGGGCTTACTGCCTGAGCAATTATTAACTGCCTATTGTTGTCTGGCATATATTGAGTTATCCCATTAAGACTTACCGATAGCATGGGAACATAGCAATTCACATTGAAGACACCATCTTGTAAGAATGAATTATCCATTGAAATATCATTGATGACTATATCTTCTTTCTTGCTTCCGGATGGTCTTTTGTCTTTGTAGATATTCCCGGAAATCACAGATCTGATATTTGACTGTGTAAGCAGTTCAAAAATCCACTGTTTTGCTTCTAAAACCGTCTTCATTGCTTCAGTTGATTTATCATTTGTGGAATTGCTCTTTTAGCGAATTGCTCAGCCGACGTAAGAACATCAAGACCTCTACTTTCCACCTTCGCAGCGTAATCCATTCCATTAACTACAACTAGACTTATCATACCTCTTGAACTATTGGAAACCTGTAATGCTAATACTCTTGCTTTTGTTGCTCCATTACCTGAAAGAAAACCTTCAGCTTTGATCACACCATCAATCATTAAGAGAAACCCGTTTGCATTCCTAAGATCTCCGGAAACATCTCTATAGTTTCCATTGGCTCTTGCTGCAGCTGCTATTACACGACCTGCATCAGATAGTATCTGAACCATTTTTGCCTCTAGCTCCAACATTGCATGTAGAATCTGTCTTTCAAATCCGGAGCTGTCCAGTGTTAAACCCATAATCTTGCGTGTAGTTGTTCTTTTTTGAATAGCTTATTGTCCCCTTCCAGCCTTGTATTTCCGTCTTTGTCCAATACTCTGACCCTTGCCCCCAATTCAACAGATGGGCTGTTTTTTGACATATAAATGACCGCTCCAAAGACATATGTTTCTCCATCTGTGGTCACGATTCTATTTCCTCCCCCGTTTCCTTCGTCTCTACACTTAGAAATAGTTATCCATTCTTCAGATCCAGGAATCCAGCTACCATTGTCAGGATCCTGTTGAGCTTCTGTCTTTTTGAATACCTTCAGCGTGTATGGAAATTGCTTTATGCCCATTTTGAAGTGATATCTGTAATTGTATTTTCTGAGAGCAAATCAGGTTTACCGAGCTTGCGTGCAACCATTGAGTAGTATTTCAAGAGAGCGGTTTTATCATAGGAGATAGAATAACCACCCTCAGAAATACTGGAAGGCATATTAATGAGATCGGGGATTACGTTATAAAAGAAATTATCAAGGTTTGTTTCATTCGTTATGGTTTCGGATGGGTTAAGGTTCACGCGAGCCAATTCAGCCGCAACCATTCCATCGGAATACTCAACCGACCAAAGAGAAAATTTTTCTTGTATGTACTCCCCGATAGTCATTATGCTAATTTTGTTTTCAGAATTAGAGATTTTTTCACGTCATTGAATACCGGAATAGCAAAGGCAGTTCCTTTCGTTGACATAATCTGTGGATCTTCCGTCCCCCATGTTTTAACAAGTAGGAAATCGTCTTTTACCTCTTTTGAGATTTCAATTCCTGTCTTGATATTAAACTCGTCAGATACAGTGTATTTCGTAACACCAATGATTGGTGAAATTGTCAATGTAATGTTTCCCTGTGCCCATCCGGAAACAGCGGTTCTAACTCCTGCTTTACTTTCAGTTTGAACAAATGAGTCCCAAACTTTAAATACAGGAAGTCCTTTAGCTGATAACTCAGCATTTAGCTGTGCAAGAGTAACCGAAGGAAGTACGGTTCCAGGAGTTACCGGAATACCCAATACAAACATCTTTGTATTCTGATTTCTTAAGACCTTATTCAGTGTGTCTGTTTCCAGGGTTACAGACATGTAGCGATTACCGGTTTTCCTTGCTTCATCTTGCAATGCTTGGATTTCCTCTATCGGATCTGCTGTAGCATCTGCAAACCAGTCTTTTTGTGCATTCTGGACAGCAACGCCATAGTCAAGAGAAATGTTTTTAACACCTTCGTTATTTGCTACTGTTGTAGTTACTTTTCCAGTGGATGCTAATTGCTTTGCTTCAAACTCCAAACGTGCATTAATACCATCGATTACGAAAGGAACATCATCATAGATCATATTGATCATTTGGTTCTTAACAGATGAGTTATTAGGATATGCCATTGCAGCAGTTCTTAATTCTCTGATCTTGAACATATCATATTCGTCCTTATCTCTGGCGATTTCCTTTTTAGTGATCTGTCCCATTGACTTCTCTACGAAATCACGGCCTTTTCTGATTGCTCTTGACCCTAAAGCAACAACATCAGCCATTACTTTTGCTCCTGCTGCCTTTTCAAGCATCGTGTAATCAAGTCCAGTGTTGAATTCAAGCGGGAAAAATTCTCTATAATAAAGTGCCCCTAAAGGATATGCCTGTACAATTGCTTTCCAATCATCGGTTTTGAACTCCTGTACTACATTTTGTGCATTAATTTCTGCCATTGTTTTGTGTTTTTAATGTTAGTAAGTAGTGATTCTTGGTAGTACGGCTTTTAAAAAATCAACACCAGCTGCTTCTTTATCCGGAAGAGCTTCTAATCTTGCAGTCGCGGCAATTGCAACAGCAACTAGCGGGAAATCGTCAATAACGATATCGTGAGTAGTCAGCCCGATAGCATTTTTCACGTTTGTAGCGGTGAAATCAGCATTTACTACATTGAACATTCCATTTGACCCTGGAACTAGAAGAGTTCCAGCTGGAAGAACACCGTTTGTAAACCTTGCGGACGCAGATGTTTTATCTACATGAACTCCGCCCGGATAATGAGCCGTGATTTCATCAAAAACCACCTTTTGAAATCCTGCTGGACTAGGCTTTTGTATTTGTTTCATTATTGTAGTTGGTTTTAATGAATGCTTGAACATCGGCTGAAACATCTCCTTCTTTTGCAACTTCTCCGAACAACGGCTTTACTGAAGAACCTAAAGCGCTATTGGCTACCGATTGCTCATAAGCGTCTGATTTGGCTTTCAAATCGATTGCAAAAGCAGCGATTTCCTCATCATTTTGAAATGATCTTTCAGTTGGTGATTGTGGGAGAAGATCCAAGTAAGATTTAGATACTTTTAGCTCGTCTAGTTTTGATTGCAGTTTTTGAGCATTGGTTTGCTGCGCTTCCTTCTGTTGCATAGCTGTAAGACTTTCAGCAAGCGTTTTGTTGCTTTCGATCATAGCTTTTGCCCATGCTGGAATTTCGTCGCCCGTTGGTGTCGGTTTCGGATCTTCAGGTTTTGGATCGGTAGGTTCAGGCTTTGGATCTGCCCCTTTTCCTTTTTCCAACTCTTCGATCTTCTTTGCCAACGTTCTGTTTTGGTCAGCGAATGACTGGAATATTGCCAGATCATCTTCAACCCCTGCTACTGCATCTGCGATTTCTTCCTCTGTTTTAACCGCCTTTTCAATTTGCTTTGCTTTGGCTTTTAAAATTGTTTCACTTAACCCCAGATTTGCATATTTGGTTTTAAGTTCTTTTAGGATTTTTTCAAACATTACTTAGATTTAATTATTATGTTCAAAAGTACTTAAGTCACTATTGCATAACAATAAGTAATATTGTAATTTAGCATAGTTATATAAAGTATTACTTTAATAAACCGTTTTAATTACCATATGAATGAATTGCTGAATAAAAGAATGGCAGATATGACGCTCCGGGATGTTATGGAAGCGTCTCACCTGGTAGAATTATCAAAGTCAATATCTCTGACTTTAGATCAGTTTTGCCAGATAATAGGAAAGCCTAGAAGACGTGTTTACTCCTTAATTGATAATAAAATTTTGCCTGAAGAATTGATTATAGGAGGTTATGAAAATAGAAAACAGAAAACTAAACTAATGTTCCACACTCATAAGGTAATTGAGTGGCTTAAAAAATAAAAGACGATGAAAGAAATATTTAACTGCATAATGCAAGGATTAATTGTTACAATTACAGGCTGTCTTACAATTATATTGATAATCCTAACTATATGCGTTGTTGCATACTTTTATGACCTGATACGTTCAATTTTCATAGACATTAAAACCGAAAATAAAACCAAATTATGAGCAACTTTAATTTCTACAACTTCCTAGAAGAAAACGGATATCAAAAAGAGACTATCCGGGAAGCAAACGGAATAACTTTCTGTACCAACTACCAGAAAGAACTTACAGAGAATATTTGGAACTCTCTGACGGTCCACAAGGACAAAACAATTACAGGCACATCACCAAAGAACGGAATAGTATTTAAACAGATTCCTCAGCCAGAACAGAAAGATGATGCGGATTTTCTTCTAAATAAAATTGAATATTTTTAACTTAAAATTTAACGTATCAATTATTCTCATCTTCAAAAGGGAGGATGCTAAACATTTTATCAGTATATCGTCTTAGCTGTTCTTCATCTAATATTTCACTATAGCCCTTCCCTTTTGTAAAATCATAAACAGCACTTGTAGATAATATTTTATCTGCCTTTATATCAAAATAAAACACCTCTTTTTGTGAATTGAAAAATTCTAGTATATTGTATCCTTCTATTGACAGGATTTTATTGACAGGATTTTTAAGTCTAAATGATATAAATTTTTCTATTTCAAGTTCCCTTTTTAACTGAGAAGCATTATTGAAATAATGATTATTTTCTTTATTTAACTCATTCACTTCTTTTCTCAAATTCAATATCTTATTCCTTTCTTCGATTAAATTCGTGTTAGATTCTTCCAGTTGCTTATCATAATTAGCAGCTAAAACACTAAACTCCTTACTTGCATTTTCACTTTTTTTCTGCAGCTCTGTTACTGTTTCTAAATGCGTCTTATTTGCTTCCTCTAACGCCTCGCTCAAAGACTTATTTTGCTCTTGTAAGCTTTCCACCATTAAATTATGGCTATTCCTTTCCCTAAAAGTCGTTTTTTCCTCTTCTAATTTTATTTCATTTTGTGCAACGCCGATCTGTAATTCTAAGGCAGCATTTCTGGCTTCCAAGTTTACTTTATTTCGCAGTCCATGCGAAAATTTGGTAATGTATTCAAAAGCAAAACTTATATATGGGAGTATAGCAATATAAAATATCGCTGACATTAGAGGCAGCCACAGATAACACCATATATCACTGTAATTATCTCCTATAAATTTTATCTTTTCCTCAATACTCTTATCTGAAAATACTATAAATGTAATTGGTTTCCAATTAAAAATAGCCCACGAGGTAATAAATGTACCGATAAAGGGATTTTTAATTCTATCTTCTGTACTCTTTAAAATTGTTTGTAGAAATTCTTTCATGCATAATTAGTTTCCCACAAATATAACAAAAAGCCCTCTCAAAGAGAAGGCTAAAACTTAATTTATTAGTTCCGTTCCTGCTTCAACTAGGCCTTTCACAATATTTTTTATTAATTCCTTTTTACCTTCAGCCCAAAACTCTTTGATGAAACTTATTCCTTGTTTAGCAATCTTTGCAAATATTTTTGAAATATGTTCTGCAATCCACTTTTGAGGCCTTGTTGGTAAACTTTCCCTTACTTCAGTAATATCTGTAATAATAGTTTCAATCTGTTCTCTATTATTACCATCAGCCATATTAATCAATCTAGTGCTTACTTGCTCTAAAAGGTAGTCTAATTGCAAAATTTGAGTAGTACTAAAAGGACGTGTATCAGCATCTTCATCAACTAATTCAAAGTTTGTATAGAATTCTTCTTCATAAGATTCAAGTATTGGATCATCAAAGAATGATTTTACTTTATTATAGTTTTCAAGAAGTTGTATCCAAGAATTAAAATTATCTTTTAAATCCTTACTATAAATTTTTACAGCAAAAGCTTTTAGTTCTTTTTCGTTTTTTGGAGCTTGAATTATTGTAAAGAGCTCTTCTCCATCACTTATTTCACTTGATTCAATAGTATAATAAAATTTTGAACTTGAATCAATATCTCTTACAAACAATATATTTCTATCCCTATTTTCAATAGTAAACAATTTATCTTTTAGTCCTACAAATGGTTCTAAAGCCTTTAAAACTGAAAGGGGTATATTTTTCTTACTCATATTATAATATTTTGCACTAAAAATACCACAATCAAATGTATCCTACAATATCTTACTGAATTCCCTGTTTAAGAGGCGCTGGAGATTCTTTCTTGATTTCATCTTGCATTTTATCTACGTCCTTGATTCCGGCTTTCTCCATTGTTGCTTTCTGGCTGAACAACGGCTTATTTCCGTTTACTGACATTAGCATTTCATAGAACTTAGCTTCGTTGTTTATAATGTAAGGAGTTATTACAGGTTCTGCGTCCAAATCGCTATTGCGGAAACCCGTATTCATTAATTGGAAGAAAGATTTAACGATAGACATTCTACGTTTCAGGGCAGGTACATATACGCTCATCTTATCCATTACCTTAAGATGTGGCAACATGAAGAGGAATGCAGCGTTTTCTGTGGCCAACATATTTCCTAAGCCTTCTAAAGCTTCTGGGGAAATATTCACAGAGTTTGTCATTTTGTATATAATGCTTTCCAGGTTTTCCTTCTCGTTAGAAAGGGATTCACTAGCATTTGGAGGCTGAACAAAGTTAGCACTGGCTTTATCTCCATTAAGCTGCAGTACCTTTCCGGTTTTATCTTTAGAAAAACTTCCGGTCACCTCACCTGTTAGTGCTAAAATTGGTGCGGAGAACTTCTTGTTAACCTCACCTGTATCGCTGGCAATTTCCTCCAGCCTTTCAATCGCCTTCTGTGCCTTGGACCACTCTACATTTTCAAAGGAATACCAAACAATCGGAATTTTACCAATTGAATTGGCGGTCTCAGAGACAAGTTCTATTCCACCGTTGGAATCTCTTAGGATAGCAATTCTTTCTGCAGTATAGATTTCGTAATATTTGACTTTTATGCCATCGATACGTTTCTCATACTCTCTGAGGAAAGCTATCATATCGCCTTGGTCGTTAAAATATGGGTACATTTTGTTTTTATCCGGAGAAAGTAATGTTACTTTCATTCGGAATTGAGAAGGAAATCCATAAAACTCGTTTGGCTCATCATCAACCCACCACAATTCCGCGCATTGGGTGAACCGTCCGTTTGTTTTCGCTATTTCCCTGTCTACAAACATTAGCTTTTCTTTATCGACTAACTTCAAATAAGCATCATACAGCGTTGTATCTTCAATATTGTTTGTATACTTTACAGGGTTACCATAAAGGAAAGTGACAGCATTTGCGACAATATCTTTTTGATACGCTAACGGAATTCGGTTAAGCTTTTCAATACGTTTTCCTTCGTTCTTCTCTCCTTTTTCATCGGTATATTCATACTCAACAATACGATCCGGATAATTGTACAGGTCCGTCATGATACGGTGTCGTGTTTCATCCCATTCAGAATTAAACTGCTCTATATTTGGCAGAGGAATTCCGTTATCTTTAAGATAGGCTATTTTCTCTCCGATGGTCTGTAGTTGGTAATATTTCTCGTCCATTATATTAAAGATGCTATTCTGTTCAAATTGTTTCTGATTGGTTTGTTGAAATCGAAATAAGCCCTCATAAGGATCATATCTCGATAATCTGGGGATCTTCCTATATTTTCTTTGATTGTAGCTTTATTTACCAAGGTTATGATGTCATAATCCGGGTCCTGTTCTATTGTGTCAAGCTCTTCCTTGATTCGCTCTTTCTGTTCTTCTGATAATTCCGCGGAAATAAACATTTTATTCTTATTGATTATCTTTTCCGCTAGATAAACTAAAAGTTGTGTCTGAGCATTCTTATACTTTGGTGTGTCTTTCTCGTCTCCTAAGTCTTCTTCGAATGGTCTGCCGTTGTTGTGGAATCCAATAATATCAAGGTTATCAACTACTCCACCTCCTACACCATCGGCATCAGCTATACATTGATCTTTAGGAATTGAGTGCTTTTGTTGCAGAGCCTTAATGCATGCTTGAATTTCGGTTGTTTTACTAATCTCAAATTCGTGAACTTCCATCAATTCCCAGTCTTCCCATACACCAATAACCGCTAAATCAGACCCGAATCGGGCAACGTCAGCAGTGATGTATTTCTTCTTCTCATTTGTAAGGTGGTCATTCCTGAACAGGTCCAGAATTTTATCATAGATACATAACTTGTAAGGGTTGTCATCATATTCCCAATTCCCTTTCAAAAGCCTTTCCTTCTTTGCCTTATCTTTTGTGTTCTCCAGCTGTTCTATGTAGAGTTTATCAATGAAAGGATTATCCTGAACAAATGCCTGTAAAAACTTCTGTATTGGAGTCAGAATATTTTCTTTGAATGGCTTGTAGAAATGGGAGTACATCCAATTCTTCTTCGGGTTGCAGGTGACAAACATTTTCGGAACTAAACCAAACTCTTTGTTGAGGTGTCGTCCTACCCTTGTATTTAGGACATCGAACGCTCCAAAATTGATTTCTCCTCCTTCCTCAATCCATCCACCGGTATACTCTAAGGAACCGAACCTTTCATATAGTGGATCACTAGGTTTAAACTGCAGGTCCAGCATATCAATACGGGAACCGTTTTTAAACTGAATATAGTTATCCTGACCATTGTACCTCCATTCGCTTGCCGGAATACTGTATGCCTTGCAAACCTTCTGGAAAGTGATTAATGTTGAAGAACGAATTCGCTTTAATTCCTCACGGCCTATGAACCATTTAGAATTGGGATAAAGGAGACACATGAAAAGTAACCAGCTTGCACCGGTCCAGGATTTTGCGCCCCCGGCTGCTCCACCATAAAGGAACTCTCTTGTATCTTTATCACATAGGATCTGTAGTGCCTCTTCTTGCTTTAAATGCTTTTCCCCTTGATGTGTTGTAATAAAATCAAAATTTCCCCTTCTGAATTTCTCTACATAGATTTCAAAGAGCTGTATTTTTAGTTGGGAAATTTTAAGTCTATCACTTTTCATCAGATTTTAACGCCTGTTCTAATTCTTCTAAAGCAGAATCGGAAAGCACAGAAGTATTTAATTCACGCTTATCATCGATTTCAACTTCTTTCTTATCTCTCCAGTGTTCCGGTTGCCTGTTTTTCAGCCAGAAAATTGTTGCAATCATATCAGGCGGAAAGTAATCTTCAATTTCAACAATTTCAACTGTATCGTATAGCTTTCCGGTTTCCTCATCTACCTTTTTCAGTTTGAATGCCTGCTTGTATTTCTGTGTATGCCCTAGCGCTCTTTTATACAAGGTGGAAACAACATTGGCATCAGCTTCTATCTTACCCTTTTTTATGGCCTCGGAAAAATCAGGATACTTCTTTTGCCATTGATAAAGAGTATCTGGGTTGATATCCATAGCACCTGCCATCTGTACATCCGTCAATCCTAGCAAAGAATACTTCAATGCGTTCTTAGGATGTTGATCTGGATCGTACTTTGTCTTTCTACCTCTTGTTGCCATAACTTACTTTTTTGAGCCTAGTAATATTTTGGTGAAATCCAAAATAAAAGTTTCTGAAGCATATCCTGTCGGTGGAACTGTTTCTAATGTTGTTAATACTTCTGGCTCTTTGTAGTGATTTGGATTTACTGCTATAAATTGCAATCCGTCAAATACTGATTTTGGGCAAATCATTAGATTTAGACTTGTAGACTTGTCTACGAATCTTAAATCCGTATGCATTTCTTCTATTTCAACAATGTAAAAGCCACTGTCTGGATAATTCTTATTCTTTTGTGCTTCTTCGTGATTAGCAAACTTGATTTCTTTTACTTCTAAAAACATACTATTGAATTTTTGATTTAATAAATTCATCACTATAACATTGAGAAAAGTGCTGGAATGAAAACACGCCTACTGTCTTATATTCGTTTTCTTTTAATACTTTACACAAATAATAAATGACATTATTTACATAATCCGCTTCAACTTTTTCGCAAAGACACTCTATTTGATGCCCTGTTTCGTTATGTATGAATTTTACCTTTTTCATTTTAATTTTAGTTGTATTTTGATTTTGTTTTCTGACTTGTTACATGCCATCCTCCGCATTCTTTGCAGTAATAGTGTCTCTTTGGAATCTTACTTCTGCTACTGGCTGATTTACATTTTGTGATGATCTCTTTTGCTTCCCTCTCATGAGTATACATTAGTTTACCACATGGGCTTTTTGTTGTATCAACTCGCATAGACTTCATCTATTTTCTCCTGCAGCTCTTCTCCTTTGATAAACTTATCTTCAGGATTGAACCCTAGGTATTCGAGAAACATAACTTTGGAATCATAATCAGAGAAGGATACCGTAAAGTATGGCTCACCATCTAACCTGGCTCCTTCTTTGACCTTTTCCTTAATTTCTTTGATCTTGGCTTTCTTTTCTTCAGGGGTTAATTCTTCTGCAGCTTCTTTACGCTCCATTTCGTGAATACTTGCTTCTGGAACATTCTTCACGTTGCTCAGTTCTTGGGTGATCGACTTCTCGTATTCAGCATTGATCTTTTTTTCTTCCTGAGGCTCGAATGAAGGAATTTCGATATCCTGCATTGTTGGCAATTCAATTTCAATCATGGAAATATCTACATCATCGAGACCGGCCAGAGAAGCGTCGATATCCGGAAAGATCTGGGCGAGCTTTTTATAATCCATTTCGCCTTGTACAGCCTTGCTATTGAAGAAGATATTCAACTCCTTCTCCTTCTTAAGGTCCACATCAATGACCTCTACTTTTATATCGTAGTCGTTTCCTGCTTCATACTTATTTACTTCATCAGCAATACTGAGTTTTTGATGGCCCGACACCAGGTTTCCAGTTTGCTTATTCCATACCATACCACCTATAATGCCATTCTCTTTGATGCTTTTCTTCAATGCCTTTCGAGCATCCTCGGTAATTGTCCGGGGATTATAGTCTGCCGGTGTTATTTCTGAACGCTTCAGGATAATTGTTTCACTTTGTTTTACTTTATTCTGCATGTTGTTTTCGTGAATGGTTATACTCGAATAAGATTCTTTCTACGTCTGGGAATTCTTCAATGATCTTTTTCAAGTCCCTTGGATAATGTTGTTTACACCAAAGAAGAAAAGCCAAATCCGTTACATCAGTTCCTTGAGATCTGGTGTTCCCGGTATTCCCGTACTTAATAGGCTCAATCAATCGGTTTTTCTTGATATAGGCCAATACCTGCTTGTTGTTCCAGTCAGCCAGCGGATAAAGCTTTTGTCCGGATACACTTGTCATACTATCCGGATATGAATTCAGCATTAGTCTACGATTCAGAGAGTCATTCTTTTTGAAACCTAAAACCGCCCACTCAATACCGGTATCCTCTTTTACTTTATCATTGATCTTGGAAACATTCCATTCTGCATACTTTACAGGATCAGCACCGAAAGCTCCATGCTTCTTATTGTTGTAATGGGCGTAATGTGGTGTTTGTATAAATCTGCAATTTGGATATTTCTTTTCTGCCCAATGGATATACCGGTTTATATGTTCCAGGTCTTTAACCATGTACATATAAACACAGACAATTTCCCGGAAATGTGGAGCCATCATATTCAGCAGCGCAATACTATCCTTTCCTGCACCGGAATGAAAGAGTATCACCCTGTCATGTTTCTTTGACAGGGATATGATACTTTTTAATGTAGCTGATAAATCCATTATCCTCTACGTCTGATTACTCTTGGTGCAATTCTAGCGAAAGATCTCCTTACCGCTCTTCTTGCACTTCTTGCTGTAGCTTCTGACATTGCAATTATATTTAGGGTTAAACAATTAATTTTTCACAGTTGGTATTTTCGAGTATATTACCGAGTATAAGAGCGAAATTGCTGTTTTCGGTTGTCAGGTCCTCGCCTTCTTCGACATCTTTATCAACTTCAATAAGAACGTCTTTACACTCTACAACCATTTGCGGAGCGTTTTTACTGTAGCCCATTTGAAAACGAATTGTTTCAGGTGCTACGGTGCCGATTAGCTCGCCTTCTTTATCTACTTCGCCTAAACGATCAATATAATAGTCTGAGAAAGCACGATACTCTTCTTTTTTCTCTCCTTTCAGAATATCAACAAAGTTCTTTTTCGTCAGAACTAAATAAAGTTCTTTAGTATTTTTCATGCTTATATTTTTCTATTTGTTCTATCAAAAAGTCACGACTAAATTTGAAGTTTTTTAAGGCTGCTTTTTGCTCTAATTGACGTAAACGATGCTCACCTATCTTTAAAAGTAAACTCGACCTATACGGTATCAAATTCGCGCTTAAATACTTGTTACATCTTACGCATTGCCCGTGCATATTATCGAGATCAAACCGAACAGATTTATAAAATTCTTTGGCGAAATAATGCCCAGAATTCATCTGATTTACCGGCTTTAACTCGTCACATGATATGCAGATGAAATACCCATCTTTACTATCTCGTTTTCGAACTTTTGCGTTAACAAGCTTCTGTAAAGTCTCAATTAAAGCCTCTATGCTTTTGCCTTTATATTTACTTCGTATTTCGGCCGTCACCATTATAAGCAAAAATATTTATTACTTTGATTTATAACAACATAAAATACACTATATAAAGCAACACTTAAATATTAATTGTTTTAAAAACCGTTTTTATTACACATGAAAAAACCACCCTATCAAATAGAGTGGCGAATTATGCTTGTTTTGATTTTAATTAGAAATTTTGCCTTTCGAGTATCGCCCCAAGGTGAATTGTAAAGTCACGCTTTAAATCGATCTTTTTAATCTCGACAATCATTCGTTTTGCATTTGCATGATACCCAACCTGAAGAACAACAGTTTTGTAATTTTTAATGCTGATTATTTCGCCGGTCTTTTTATCGATATTACATAGCCTCGATTTATAGAACGTAGAACCGTCTCGATATTCATGTAATTTTTTGCCCTTTTCAATATCGTCAAAGTAAATCTTCTGCATTACTAAAAAAAGCGGTTTTTGCTGCTCGTTTTCGTCTGCAGGGTATTCTCTGATAATTCGAGGTGTTGAAGAAACTTTCATCTTTCTTCTATTTGCAGTTGGTATTAATTTTCTGGTTTTCATATTTTAGTTTTTTAAAATATCTTCTATAGCCCAATATTTACCTTTACTTGTTGAATATAATCTATACTCTAATTGTTCAGTTAAGATATAAAAATCGGTTGCAGTGAGCTTTGTTTTGAAGTGATTGTTTAGTGTCTTTTCGTTTATACCTATCGATTTCGGCTATTTCTTTTTAATAACTGACAAAGTTCTTTAATTTCTTCTTTAAATTCAGGTATAGAAATTTCAATTTTTCTTTTTTCAATAGTAATCATGATTATTTCGCTTTAATGGTTTTTCTTCTATTTCGTAGGTTCTGAGCTTTCGGTTTGATATAGTTACTGCCAGTTGGCAATTCGGTCGTTAAAGGTGCAAAATGATCTACAGCAGCCAGCCCGATAAAGTTAGCGATTTTGAAACAACGAAAATCATTTGCATCTACATCAAAGTAAGTGAAAATTTTCGGGTTAGGCTGGTTATGGGTTTTGAAATCATATTCAATTTTCAGAGTGCCGGTAGCTTTGCGAATTTCGCCGTCTTTTTTCTCGAAATAGAACGTAACTTCACCCTGATGCATCTCTTTATTAATTCGGTACAGTTGCCAGGCTTTGCGAAGACAATCAGCCCAATTTTTGCCCGTTTCTGTCATTATGTGATATGCTCTTAGCATTACTGTTTTTCTGAAAGATATATTTTGCGTTTTCATAACTTTTTTCTTTTACCACCAAAAGCGGGTTTTACCCCGCTGTTTTGAATTCTCTTGCTTTTCTTACATGTATTGTGCCCGGCCTTGCCTGTGGGTCATAAACGCTTGTTACCTGCAATATTTCGTAAATGCCTTTATGAGTTACGAAAAACTCACCTTTTGCTGGTGGTACTATGAAGTTGTAACCACCTACGTCTTCGCTCGTTTCATGATCTATGAAGATATACTCTCTATAAAGCTCTAATACCGTGAATTCTTTGTGATCTTCTAGAAGGTCGCTAATTGATTGCGCTATATCTTCTTTATTTCTCATTTCTAAAAGATTTACTATTCTTTCTTTAAATGTTTTCATCTTATTTATATTAATTGTTTATAATGAATTCAATTGTTTTCTCTTCACTTGTTAAAACAGCTGCATTGAACCCCTCTAATTCTTCATCGAATATCACAGTCATTAAATCATCGAAGTCTGTATAGCCATGTTCTCTTATTAATTCTAAAGCCTTTAAGTATGTATTGAACTTAGCTTTAATTTCTATTGAGTTATTAAGTGTTATCATAATGTATATTATTGTTTGTTTTATTTAATTATACTGATTGTTTAATTTTCTACCACAAATATACTATTAGTTTAACCACTTGTAAATTTATTTATGTTAATGTTTTGTTAAAATTTATACAATCTGTTTATTTAAGTCATATTATTACACTTATAGTATAATTTATAATATATTTGCAGTTATATAATTAGTATAATTATGAAACTAAGAATCAAAGAAATTTGTGACGAAAAAGGCATAATGCAAAAAGAATTAGCTGAACGAATAAACATTACTGAAGTTGGATTATCTAAATCTCTTAATGGAAACCCTACATTGCAAAGGTTAATTGAAATCGCTGAAGCATTAGGTGTTCCTTTTCTAGAATTATTTGAAAAGAATCCAAATGAAGGAGAGCCCATCTACCGCAAGGACGATAAGGGGAATGAAATAATTATAGGATATCTTAAGAAATAGTAATAAAGTGAAATACAAAATTGTTAGTGCAGATTCCCCACACGAACTTGAAAAAGCTGTGAATATTTTATTAGATTTGGGATGGATACCACAAGGGGGAATTTCTGCTGGGGATAAAGTATTTTTTCAAGCTTTGGTAAAAAAGAAATAAACTATGTTCAAAGTAATCATTGCCGGAACCCGAACATTTGAAGACTACTCTTTACTAAAGGAACGGTGTGATTACTATTTGCAAAACTATCATGAAATCGAAATTGTTTCTGGAGGAGCTAAAGGGACTGATTTTCTAGGGGAAAGATACGCTGTTGAAAGTGGTTACAAGCTTTCTAAATTTCTTGCTAACTGGGATTTAGGTCCGAAAGCTGGTCCTATTCGTAACAGACAGATGGCAGAATACACAGATGCGCTTATTGCTTTCTGGGATGGTGAAAGCAAAGGAACATTGAACATGATAAAAGTTGCCAAGGAATTGGGATTGAAAATGAAAATTGTAAGAATATAAAAAGGGACTATTTAAGTCCCTTTATTTTCTTTAATGTGAGCTTTCCAGAAAAAGTGGTTTCGAGAAACTAAAATTATCCATATTTTAGCCGTGTAAAATCGTGTACTCGATCGTGTACCAGCACATAAAAAGGGCTTAATTTGCATCTCCTTGCATTTAACTAACAGTCTGATTAATTGCGCATTACAATTACTAAAAGAAAGGGAGTATTGACTGGCAGTCAAAAGGTCACGGGTTCGAATCCCGTATTCTCCACTTTGTGTATCTGATAAAATCTTCAAAATGCACTAAAAGATCGATAAATCCTGCAAAAATTCAATTTTTGCAGGATTTTTTTTATATATGAAATAGCAAAATTTTCAAATAAACTCGTAAAGTTTGTGGCAAAATCGTGGCAACGTTGAAAAATATAAAAAAATAATAGATTCAATTGTAAGATTTTGAATTTCAACACATAAAGCTGCTTAACGACTTATAATTTTTACCAGCCACAGAGCGACATATTTAAGTATATCACTAGCTTTTAAAAATATTAAACTAGAAAAGAGCAATAACGTATTGAAACTAAAATCTATTTATATTTGAAGAGCAAAAAACATAAGCTTGTATTTATAGCGTGAGCCTTCTATTGTAAAAATTCTCAAAGATGGTAAAAGCAGCCCCAATTAAAACGTATCATTTTCTGCCCTATAAATACGGGGCAGAATTATTGCTGGATCTTGGACGTATTGAAACATTGAAAAATTATGTACTGGATCACACTTTACATCAAGTCAGTTTTTACGAAATTGTTTTCATTGAAGAGGGATCGGGAACATTTTCACTAGACGGTAAGATAACGTCTATAACTCCCGGAACCATCATTTTTATCAGTCCAGGACAGGTTCGCCGCTGGGAAATTAAAGATAAGATAAGAGGCTACACGCTGTTCTTTGAAAAAGATTTCCTTCACCTCTTTTTTTCAGATGAGTTGTTCCTCTATCGGTTTCAATACTTTCATCAGTATTCTCATTCCACTGACATGAAGATCGATGAAAGATCATTTGGGAAATGCCTTGAGCTTTTACAGGAAATAGAACGGGAGTTCGGGCAAATTCAGAATGACAGTAATCATTTGATCAGGTCCGTACTTTATCAGTTGCTTATCGTTCTCAACCGCTATTATGCTCAGATCTATAAAGTTCAAAGGGATACTTACATCCATGCAGACTTCTATAAATTCCGCTCTTTACTGGAAAAGAAATTTTTAGAAAATCAAACCGTTGAAAGCTATACTAAAATGCTTAATGTAAGTCCTGGATTTCTTAATAAAGTCTGCAGGCAGTTCAGCGGATTAACAGCACAACAAATGATTCATCACAAACTCATTTCAGAAATAAAGAAAGAGTTGCACCAGAAGAAATCTGCCAAAGAAATCTGTTATGAATTTGGGTTTTCGGACCCCTCCAACTTTAACCGTTTTTTCAAGAAATTTACCCGTACTACACCCCAGCAATACCGAAAGAATATATGAATTGACCATTCTGAAGATAAAATGACCATTTTGCAGCGTATGAATATTTCTAATTTTACCAAAAAAAGAATATGATCAAATCTGCAACACTTAGTCTTCTATTGTTCATCATGAACCTACTTTTGGTAAAGGCAGAACAATTATATGTTAATCCAATAACCGGCAATGACATGAATTCAGGAGTAAAGACACAACCGTTAAAATCTCTTTCAGAAGCCGCCAGACGCATTAATCTAAATAAAGATCAGGGAGAAACAACAATAATCCTTGCAGAAGGTGTACATCTAATCACCAAAACGGTACTGTTTAACAATGATAAATATACTTTTACCAACCGTCTAACCATCCGTGCTGAAGTAATGCCCGATGATGCAGACTGGACAACAAAAAAAATGCCGGTTGTTATGACCGTTGTACCTACTGAACCCGGTGTGGGAGGAGAAGAAGCAAGAGGTATTCAACCAGAGGTAAGCCACGTTACCATTGCAGGTCTACGGTTTACAGGCAGCCCTGATTATACGTATCTTGATGCCAATAATTTACGACGTTCATATCCCATCTGGCGCGACGGAAAAAAACTGGACGATCTGCTTGTAACACAATGTTTATTCGCGGGGAATGAAGAAGTACTGCCATTACATGTAGGAGTAATTGCCAATGGTTATGGTTTGGTTATTGACCATTGTGTTTTCTTCAACTGTAAAATTCCTGTTGTCTTCTGGAAAAATGAAGGAAAGACCGGCAGCCGCAGTGCCATGCAGCATTCGTTGGTTTATGGAGGCTATTTCTGCGGAGTCTGGACTACCCAAGGTACCAACGGCGATGATTTCGATTTTCATCATAACATTATCGCCAACACCAGCACAGTGTGGATCAGAGAAAAAGGAAGCACACGCCGGTACAAAGCTTCTGACTGCATTTTTGTGAATTATAATAAACTGGCAGGATACGGAAGCGGGCCGTTAAGTGACAGTAATGCTACCCCTACAGATTTTCTGGAAATGAAAAACGTACAGACTACCGGAACCGTGATCATTGAAAAGGATCAGAGTAAACGCAGTTACCTACAGTTGGCGGAAGGCTCAGTGGGTTCGAATCTGAATGCCGGACTTTTTAAAAAATAATTTTTTAATCAAGAGTCATAACTTTTTATAATAAGAAGTATGAAAAAATTAAGAATAATCTTATTTCTTTTTCTATTAGTCTCAGAACACGCATACAGCCAAAAGATAATTTTGGACGAAAGCAATCTTTTACCTCATAAAGTTTACATGAAAATTGTCGACCTAAAAGGTGAAAAAGTTGTCAGGGTCATAAAAGACAGTACGGTGAAACATGCGGACGAACCTACATTTGTTAAGATAAATAATACGAAATTCAAAAATTGTAGTATAGAGGTAGAAGTTCTAAGTCGGCTGCTTTCTACGGCTGCTTCAACCGACCGTGGGTTTATTGGGCTGGCATTCAGAATCGATGACATGAATTCCAAATTTGAATCCATATATATACGCCCTGCGAATGGCAGAGCCGAAGATCAGGTGAGACGCAATCACTCCATTCAATATTTTTCTTTTCCGGAGTACAAATATGAACGTCTAAGAAAAGAAACTCCCGAGAAGTACGAGTCGTATACCGATATGGGTTTGAATGAATGGATCAAGATGAAAATTGAAATCCAAGGCGGCCAGGCAAAACTATTTTTAAATAAGAACAAATACCCTTCCCTTATTGTGAACGATCTTAAACACGGCCCGGATGTAGAGGGTGCTGTCGGCTTATTTGTCGATGTAGGAACAGATGGTTATTTTCGGAATCTGAAAATTAACCCCTCAAAATAAAAAAGGAGCATAAATACTCTATACAAATATTTACCGCTATACAAAACCCGAAGGTACACTGCTTACATTACCTTTGCTTGTTAATGATGACTATTCATTAATCATGGATTTAGCTCTCGAATGCGTAAATTCTTCTTGAATCCTGCAAATCTAAGAAAGGTAATGTCCTACTTCAATAAATATATTTTCGAACCAGAAGTAGAAAGCATAACTGTTCCTGATTTTTCTAGGAGACTGGCTTATTGCTATACCACCTTTAATCAGTTTTTGATGCAGATCATCAACCGTTTTTAGATCATCTAACATAAAACCTATATGAAAATCTTTTGGATATATGGTATCTCCATTTTTACTGTTCATTAGAACGAGCGTAAAACTTTCTTTATTGGTTAATATCGCAATGATGTGCTCTCCTTTTATAAGCTCACAAGTGAACTCAAAATATTTCTCAAAAAAAAGAACCGATTTGTTTACATCGGTAACGACGAGATTTAAATGATTAATTGTCATAGTATCAATTTAAGGCTTTATATTATCGAACATTCATTCGATTAAGATTTAAAATTTTTATAGCAGTAATGCTTTTGCAACCAGCTCGAAAGTTTGACGTAAATTTTGGACAGTCAATGAAAATGGTTTACCAGACATTGAAGCTTTATCAAGATGGAATTTGATGAGTGTATAAAAAGGGCCATAAGCGACAGTCCAAAACACTTCAATTGGTAAATCCGGTATCTCTTTACGCATAACTCCATTTTGAACAAAATCATTCATTATTTTCCTGAAAACAGTTTGCTGCATTCCATTCATATTGATTAGTGGAGAATTCCTAAATTGTTCATGGAAACGGTATTCCAAGGGATTTCGTAAAATATTTTCAAGTCGGTTTTTCCATTGAAGCCACAATCCTTCTTCAAATTTCAGATGAGCATCAAACCCTATTAATGCTTCCTTTTCAAATCTGTTATGCACATCAATATAGAGCTGATTTACCAGATCTTCACGGCTTTTAAAGTAAACATAAATAGTAGATGGAGAAATTGCAGCCTTTTTTGCCAGTTTCTGCATACTAAACCCATCAAAGCCATTTTCGACGATCATCTTTATGGCTTCCTGCCGAATGATCAATTCCTTTTTGTCATCTTTTAATCTCACTCTGCAAATATAATCGAATAATTATTCGATTAAAAACAATTAACACTTTTTCTAATATGTACAGCTGGGATTCTTTAACCAGCAAACAGAAGAAGCTTACTTCATGCAATAATTAAACAATCGAATCTATATGCTAACTTACCTATTTAAACATCTATTCTGGCTGTATAATCACAAAGTGAACAAATTTAAATTCATTTTTTATATCCGCACGGATACGGCGTATTGCCTCAGTGATTTCTTCAGTATCGAGGTGTTCTTCAAAATCTATAATGAGCATCAATACAACTTCCTCTGGCGACTGATAAGTTGATAGAATATTTTTTGTTTTCACCACAGTCCCGTCTCTTTCTGCCAGCTGAGCAATTTTTTCTCTCATATCGGGAGCTATGCCTTCTCCCATCAATAGACTTCTGCTTTCTCTCGCCAGTATAAACGAAACAAAAACCAGTATCAATCCTACGATCACCGATGCCAATCCATCCAATTCTGGAATTTGTAGTGAATGGCTTACCCACATCAAAATCATTACGATAATCAACCCTGCAACTGCTGCGCCGTCTTCAAAAACCACAAGAAAACTGGAAGGATCTTTACTTTTTACAATTGCGTCCCACCAGCCAAGTCCATTACGGATTTTATTAAATTCTCTGATGGCGATAAACAGAGAAGTACCCTCGAAAATAAGAGAAAGGAAGAGTACAATATAGTTCCAGAATGGATCTTTCATAAGTTCAGGTTCAATAATATGCGCAATTCCCTGATAGATTGATAAAGCACCCCCTAGTCCGAATATTAAGATTGATACAACAAAAGACCAGAAATACAGTTCTTTGCCATATCCAAATGGATGAGACTGATCAGCATACTTCTTGCTCCTTTTCAATCCATATAAAAGCAGCAGTTGGTTAGCAGTATCAACTGTTGAATGGATTCCCTCGGAAATCATGGAAGAACTGTTCGTAACTGAACCTGCTATAAACTTTGTTAATGCGATTAACAGGTTAGCAGCAAGAGCACTGTAAATTGATTTTTTATTGCCGGTCATTAGTAACTATGTTGGTTAAAAGGTCTAAAAAAAATCGACGAAATTAAACCTGCTGCTTCTCATCTTCTTTAAAACAAAATAATTATGCTTCGTCTTTGGTATTTTTGACAAGACCTATCCCCGAAAAAAAGAATATCAGTCCGAGAACCCCGATGACACCTAATGTTGTATAAGCCGAGCTTTTATTAATCAATTCATATCCTGTATAAATCAAACCTGCGATTCCTAAAATAGTCAGTATTGTTCCAAATGTGCGTTTAACGTTCATAACAGTATTTTTTTTTATGTTAAATAATAGTATTCTATAATTTTATCAGTTAAGCTGATATTTTTTTTAGATTATCAATACAGCCTCAAAACAGTTTTCAGGTATTCATGTAAACTGTAACATGAGGTAAAAAAAACTATACTCCGAACTTTAGAGATAAATATACTTCCCTTTCCTATCTTTTTAATTTGTTAACTACCATCATATGATTAATATCCCAGCGGTTAAAAAAATTGCAAAAATTAAGCCGTTTGGATAAAAATATTCTTTGACTGATTAAGAAAATATTTCTATGAGTGTTATAAATAAATTAGCCCTTCCTCATTATAGAGTCGGTAATGCCACAATAACAATGTACCAAGTTATCAATAATTAATCCTCATTTATTTTTCATATAATCACTCAATGGTATCCCAAAAGTAGGTGGTGAGCAATACTCATTTATTTCCCGAAATATTGTCTGAATCTGTTCTTATAGAGAGGATCGTCTTCAAATTTTACTGATATCATTGAATATTTTTCACTGATAAAATACCTAAGCTCAGTATCATTATGAAATCTTCAAAATACACTAAAAGATCGATAAATCCTGCAAAAATTGAATTTGCAGGATTTATATTTTCACAATATTGAACCTAAGAATATGTAATTTTACATAAATTGATCATATTCTAATAAGGTATATTTCCTTTTCTTAGCCTAAGCAATACTTGCTGAATCTGTGGAAGTAAAAGAAGCATCATAATAACACACATCACTCCTACCAGCATCCAGTCATAATAATCCCTGGTAGCACGCGCCAAAATTTGTTGCCGGATTAATATATTGAACTGGGCGACTGAAGCAGCTTTTGCAGTATACATATCATTACCTGCATTCATGTAGTGGTTTTGAATATCCATTAATGTAACAGGCAATTGGATATTGGTTTCGGTCAATGTTTCCCTTGCTTTTTCCCTGACAGCCGATTTAGCAAATAGTTGAAGTTCATTATTAACAGCCAGACTGGCGGTAAAACCGATGAACCTTGCCAATATTCCTATAAGTGATGCATTACTTGCAATTTTTGGTGGTGCAGCGGATATAGTAAATGAAACAATAGGAACAAATAAAATACCTGTAGCTGTACCGTAAATAAACATAGGCAGAATGAAATCTGTTGTATTCCCCTGAACTGAGATAAAAATCAGCATATATACATAGTACAAGGCCATAAAACCAAATCCTGTAATAATAATCCTAATCAGATTAAACCCCATAAGTATCAATCGGGAGGTAACAAACATGCCTAATGTAGTTCCCGTAATGACGGTTATCCAAATTGGTATAGTACTAAGCGGGTCATTACCTAAAACAGCTTCAAGATAACCATAAGCAAGTCCTGTACTTCCTTTGAAAATATAAAACAGAAAAAGTAACAGCAACCCGATTACAAAATTCTTAGTCCTGAAAATTTGCAAATTAATCAATGGACGTTTAAGCTTCAATTCTCTGGCAACAAAAAGTACAAGAATGGTTACGTTGCCTAGACTAAGCAAAACTATTAACGAATTATCGCACCAGCCTAATTGCCGTCCATATACAAGGATATATCCCAGAATCAAAATAAAAGAGACATAAAACAAATAACCAGCCCAGTCTACCTGATATAGAGGTATTTTTTTAGTAAATCTGGCCTTACCATTCATTGTTGCCAACACAATCAACACTAGTAAAATAAGTATTATAATGAGACCGTAAAAAAGCCAGTTAAAATTATAAAAATAAAGCACAATACTGGAATAGATAGAATAGAACGGGACAGCGATCTGTATACTTCCATATAGAAGGCTGTATGCGATTATCCGGGCACGTGTGGACTGTAATCTTGGAAAAATAAGCTGTAAGACGATCCCGGAGATCAACGCACAGGTAATTCCCTGCATAAACTGACAGATCACAAACAATGTCCAGTCTTTGGTGTAAAAACAGATCAGAGAACATATAATATTGGCTGAAAATGCTGTAAACAAGTATTTTCGCGGAGCAAAATATTTTACAATACGAAAATCCAGCGCTAAAAAGGCTACAGTTGAGCCATAAATAACTACCATGCCATACTGAACATCGGTAACCTGTACACCATAAAAACCCATTGCTGAAGCAGGACTGCTATAGTAAGCAAAACTAAAGAGGCAGGTCATCAGAATGGCAAATATTACGGATCTTGCCAGCCATTCGGGAACCCAAGTTTTAAAAACCGGAATTTTATGTGCCTGCATAATTAACCTTTTAAAACATAAACATTGGCATTCATTCCTGCAGAAAGTTTCATCAGTTTTTCAGGTGTATCTCTCAGCCTGATGCGTACAGGAATGCGCTGTATGATTTTCACAAAATTACCGGTGGCATTATCTGGTGGCAATAATGAATATCGGGACCCCGTTGTTGGAGCAAGTGATTCAATAACTCCAATGAATTTTTCATCCGGAAAAGCATCTACTTCTACCGTTACAGCCTGCCCTGTTTTGAAGCTGCCAACCTGTGTTTCCTTAAAATTGGCAATCACCCACTTTTCTTCTGATCTATTAACCAAAAATGCCAGCGTCTGGCCCGGTTGTATCAATTGTCCTTCCTGAATGGTCTTTTTGCCGATCTGCCCGTCAAAAGGCGCAGTAATGATAGTATATTTAATGTCGAGTTCCTGACGTTTCACCATGGCTTTTTTTATTTTTATTTCGGCTTCTGCTGCATTTCGCTGTGCATGAAGATCATTGAGTTTTGATTTGGCAACCCTCAGAGTGGCCATTGTCTGTGCGTAATCAGATTGTGTGACAGACAAAGCAGTGCTGATATTATCAAATTTTTGAGGTGTGACTGACTCGTCAGCCAGAAGATTTTTGTAACGTTCAAATTCTCTTTTTTGCTGCTTCAGCTTTGCATCTGCTCCTGCCAGTTGAGCTTTTATAACCTCAATACTTTTTATTTGTGTTTCTTCATTGGCCGCCAAAATAGGCAGTTTAGCATATGAACCGGCCAGTTCCGCTGAAGCAACATCTCTTTTTAAACCATATTCATCAAGCTCAATAACGACAAGTGTATCACCTTTTTGTACCTGTTGATTGTCTTTATAATAAATCTTGCTGATATAGCCACCTACTTTTGCATTGATGGGAGATAAATAGGCATCTATCTGTGCATCATTGGTTTCTTCGAAGTGATATTGCCTTATGAAATATAAGATTCCCCATATGAGGATACCTGTTAATAATACGGCTCCCAACCACTTAGTTACGTTTACAATCAATTGATCTGTTTTATTTTTGTTCATAATTATTGGTTTTAAAGAATTCCTGCGATTGCCAGTATCCGGATATGGCTAAGTTTTACGTTTGTTTGTGCAGTTGTTAAATTAAATTTTGCTTCCAGCAAGGCATTTTCTGCTTCCAGAAGATCGGTTAGCAGGGATTCCTGGTTGAGATAGCTGTTTCTGATAACCCGTAGAGTTTCTGTAGTTTTTAAGATATTTTTCTCTGCGGTATTTACGCTTTCCAAAGCTTGTTCGTGCTGGAGGTAAGCTTCTTTTATCTGCAGGGAAACTTCCTCTTTTTTACTATCAGCTTTTTCTTTAGCCTCGCCGCTGATAATCCGGGCCAGGGCAATGGAATGTTTGCTTTTGTATAAATTATCTATGGAAAACTGTATTTTAATTCCGGTTTGCCCGAATCCCCATACATCATTTGAGTAAGGATAAAATGAGATCTGGGGATAGGTATAATTATAAGTTGAATACAATGACACTTTAGGCAAACGTGCTGCTTTGACCTGGCTGATATTCAATTCACTCCATTTAATATCACTCTCCATCAGCTTAAGCTCAGGTGACTGGTTGAGCGCTATATCCAGATAACCGGTATAATCGCCGCCGTGAAGGCTTTCCATCTCTTGATTTCTTTTATAATCGATTTCCAGTTGCTGAGTCTGATCCCGGCCCATCAACATATTCAGCCGTTGTTTTCTGATATCTATTTTCTTTTCTATATCGGACAGATTAAGTTCCAGCTGGGATAATTTTACAGAGGTTCGGAGCACATCGCTTTTTAGTACAACTCCGTTTTGGTACAAGCTCTCGATAAGTGATAATTGCTTATTTTCTGCAGCAATTTCTGCATAGAGAAAATCACGGAAATACATAAATTTGTACAGATCAAAATACTCAACTGCAATATTATATTTCACACCATGCTTTTCCAGCTGAACTTCATATTGCCTGTGTACCTCTCCTTCCCGCTTCATTCTGATATTTATCCTTTCTTTTCCACCATTAAAGAGATTAAAATTTAAACTATATCCTGCTCCATAACCATAACTTTTAACCGGTACATTCTGTGGAGAGGAGAATAAGCCTTCGTTATAAAGAAGAAATCTGGAATTGAGCTTCACATCTCCATCCAGCGAAAGTTCCGGCAAGAGATTGTCTTTGGCTTGAAGTACTTCTAGTTTACTTTGCTGTAGATGTAAATCAGATAGTTTCAGTTGACGGTTATTCACTTCGGCAGCTTTCCACATTTCTTCCAGACTCATCTTAGAATCTGCTGTACCCTGGGCATGGAGATATGATATGGGCAGAAAGACGACTATTCCCAATATTGAAATTAATTTATAAGATTTCATGAAAGTTTATTTTTGTGGGTGTTTCTATTTTTTCTTTTTGTAAAAAAATCTGCTATCATTTTTCCTAATTCATCAAAAATTAAAGTCAAATCGAACATAGGTACAAAAGGATAGGAATAAGCAAATCGATTGAAATTAATTGGTTCGATAGGATAATAAGCCGAATGAAAGCCAATATGATCGAAAGCTTTATTATTTGTTTCAATTTGGGGTTCCTGATCTGGGTTTGCTATTGTATGTTTCATCATAATTCTGTTATTATTTACTGTAGCAAAATTATTCAGGAGCAAAAACTATCTTTTAATATAATTAGCCTAAGATTTGTTATATTTGGCCATATGGAAATTCTTAAGCAGCTTTTAGACAGTGTAGACCAAAACCCGGATTCTATTCTGGTGGTACGACAGCAAACTGAACAGCAAATGCCTCCCCATCAGCATGATAAGGCACAGCTGTTATTGGTTTTTGGGGGAATTGCTTATCTAAAGACCGCTGAGAAGGATTTTTATATTCCGTCAAGCCATTACATCTGGATACCTGGAAAATATCCCCATAATCTGATGTTTAATACTCAGGATCTGTATATTATTAACATCTACTTTCCGGAAGAAAAGTCTGACGGATTTTATAGTGAACTGGGAATTTATCCGGTGAGCAAGCTATTATCGGAAATGCTTACTTTCAGCGAAAAATGGCAGGGAGACTATTATAAAGGTTCCTGGGAATTTCAATTTCTTATCACACTGAAGATCCTTATATCGAAAGAAAATCTCAAAAAGTTTTCCATTCAGCTTCCTACAACCGATGATCATCGGCTTAATGCTGTTACAGATCATCTCAGAAGCCAGTTAAATGAAAAGCTTACTTTAGAAAATACAGCAAAACAATCAGGAATGAGTGTAAGAAGTCTGACGAGGCTGTTTCAAACAAAACTTCATATCACTTTTATTCAGTATATAAAAATGCTTAGGATTATCAGGGCTATGGAATTAATTAAAGATACCGACCTGAATATGACTGAAATTACTTATGAAGTCGGCTATTCCAATATTGCAGCTTTCAGCAATAATTTTCACCAACTAACCAATATGAGACCTACCGAGTTTAAGGCTATGTCCAGGATATAAAAATTTAATAGATGATTTGACTAATACAACAGCATTAACCCCATTCATTATTTTGCCATTGAAAGATATAGAAATATTTGTATAGCTCGTTTAACCTATGATTTAAATGTATACTCATCATACACTGTATTGATAAGCTCATCAGGATTGATATTTCGTGAAAAAATAGGATAATGAAAACGGTCCAGTTTATTAAGAATACGTATAAGTTCCATTTTCTCGTAATAATTGAGATTTCCTGCAACGATATTGGTTGCCTGACGGATTTTTTCCATTTGATTTTCCAGGGTCTGCAATCCTCTTCCGGTGATACGGATTAATTTACTGCGTTTGTCTAAATCAGAGTCTGTCTGTTCAACAAGTCCTTGTCGTAAAAGCCTGGCAATAATCAGCATACCTACCGGCTTATCATGAATATTTTTTTTGATAAGAGCCATTTTTGTCATCTCACCAAAAGCCTTAAGATTAATCAGATAAATAAAGTCTTCCTGAGTCGAAAATTCAGAATCTGAGATGGCAGACTTTGAGTAGGTTTTTGCATACCGGTTAAGATGTACAAGTAATGTACTGATCGCACTCTCCGGTGTTCTTCCATTCTCCTTTCCTTCCCAGTAAGGTTCTTCAGTATGATTTTCTTCAATATTTTCTTTATCAGAAATCCATGCTTTAAAGCCCTGAATAGTTACCGGATACGATTCCGGACTGGTGCTGACTTCAGTTTCAAACTCTTCCAGCAGGTCAATATAATCTTTAATAAGCGTGTAATTCATCTCTGTTAAATAGTTTACAAATATACTAAATCAACCGCATATATAAGCAAGATTACAGTAAATAGAATTGATCCGGTGGTGAATTGTCGGCCATGCATGAGCTGTATAACGTTCTTTTTTTTTGTCTTTTTCTAGCCTGGAATGAAAACAGACGATAATCTGAACATCTGGTAATCAAAGTTTTTCGATCATCCGTTCTGTGATATTCCTATGCAATACGGTATAATAATTGTTGGAAAATAAACAGGAGTAAAATAAGCGTATGGATCATATAGAAACTGAACCAATAGATTTGGTAAGAGATAAAAATTTTATTGATAAATACTTCAGTTTAACTATAAAAAAAGAATTGAATATTGACATCGATGTAAGCAATGAATATATTGCTGCACAAAACATTGTGTCCAGAAAATTAATCCTGGTTAAAACATTTTCAGAGGTTATCATGGGAAATCCCGACCTTTATCTTTTATTGGCTTATCTCATACATGATATTAATACCCGTCCTTTAACAAAAGGACAAATCATTAGAGCATTGGAAAAATAAAAAGATCCCTCAAAGGTTTTGAGAGATCTTTATTTTAATATAAATCAGATTTATACCTGTTCTTTTAGATGTTTTGCTACCATTGCTTCCAGATCATCGAGATTAAAAGGTTTTGAAACATAATCATCCGCTTTTGCTTCCGATGCCAAAGCAACAATATCATTATTAGCTGTAACGTAAATGACCGGAATATGTTTAAATTCTTCGGTGCTTTTGAGAAGTTTTGTAGCTTCTACCCCTCCTATTTTAGGAATCCAGTTATCCATCAGGATAACATCCGGCTGATAGTCTGCCACTTTCTCAAGGATATCGTGTGAAGTCTCTGAGATTTTAACATCATATCCGTTTTCTTCAAATATGATGGTAATGACTTCTAAAATAGCCGCTTCATCATCAAAAATTAAAATTTTCTTTTTACTCATATTATGTAGATTATCTATTCTTAAATATTATAATTGTTTTATATAATCCGCTAAATCCGCGGGGGTGATAATTAAATCATATTCAATTTCTTCTATGGCATGTTTGGGCATAAATTCCACCTCTGCTGTTTCCGGATCCTGAATCCAGACCTGCCCATTATTCCTCTTAATATAGCTTAATCCTTCTACCCCATCAGCATTGGCTCCCGATAAAAGGATACCTATCAGATTGTCTCCATAAATTTCTGCTGCAGACCGGAAAGTAACATCTATAGACGGCCGGGAATAATTCATTTTTTCCGAGCTGTCCAATGACATCCATTGAGTATTCTCAAACAGCAAATGATAATCTGCAGGAACAATATATATGGTGTTATCGTCAACTGCAGTTTTATCTTCAACCTCTATGACCGGTATTTCCGTAAACTGCTGCAGTAAAGTCCGCAGAATATCTCCGGATTGAGCTTTGCGGTGCATCACAAGTACAATGGGAGCAGGGATGGTATTACCGAGGTTTTTGATCATTTCTATAATAACCTGTAAACTTCCTGCCGATCCTCCGATAACAATTAATTCTGTATTGGTTGGTGATTTCATTCCGTAATTATTAATGGTGATCAATTTTTTTCCAGATTTTCTGATCTTCAACCTGATGATAATTTTTGTCAATAGCAGAAAAACGAAGGGTTTCTTTCGCTCCCAATGCGAGAAAACCTAAATTCTCCAGGCTATCATCAAAAAGCCTGAACACCCTTTCCTGAAGCTCTCTGTCAAAATAAATCAATACATTCCTGCACACAATCAGCTGAAAACTATTAAAAGAGCTGTCTGAAACAAGGTTATGTGTTGATAAAATCAATTTTTCCTGTAAGCTTTTATCAAATCTTACACTATCATAATTAGCAGTATAATAATCCGAAAAGTCTTTTAACCCACCAGAAAGCATATAGTTCTCCGAGTACAGTTTCATCTGCTGCAAAGGGAAAATACCGGCTCTGGCTGTTTCAAGAACGGCGGGGTTCAAATCGGTCCCATAAATCAGAGATTTACTGTAAAGACCGGCTTCTTTCAGCAGAATGGCTATAGAATATGCTTCTTCTCCGGTTGAACATCCTGCAATCCATATCCTGATCAGCGGATAGGTACCTAACTGAGGCAGTATATGATCCCGCAGTGTTTTGAAAAAAGAAGGATCCCTGAACATTTCCGTAACATTTACTGTAACTTCTTCTACAAAACGTTTTAAGTACTCAGTATCATTCATAACTTTATATCTGAGCTCTGCAAAGCTGGTAAACCTGTCTAAAAGACATATACGGTTCACTCTTCTTTTAAATGAAGCTCTGCTATAACCGGAAAAGTCATAGCCATACCTATCATAAACATCTCTGATGAGATATTCTATTTCTTCATCTTTTATGATACTTGGTTCCAGCATCTATGATAGTTTTTCTATTGCTGTTATTAAAAGATCCACGTCAATTGGTTTTGAGACGTAATCATCAGCTCCTGCTTCCAGACATTTCTGGCGGTCTTCAGGCATAGCCTGCGCGGTGACAGCAATAACCGGAACGTGCTTGATTTCCTGAATATCTCTTATCATTCTTACAGCTTCATACCCGTCTATCCCAGGCATCATCATGTCCATAAGAACAACAGAAAACTTAGGGTTTGACTTCAGAATTTCTAAAGCTTCCTGAGCCATTGTACAGGATTCAACTGCATACCCACGGGCTTTAAGGGTTAGTTTTAATGCAAATATATTGCGTGGATCATCATCCACAATTAAGACTTTCTTATTCATCAGAATTTTATCTGTTTAACTTTCATACAACCAAACACGAAGGAGTGATAATAACTGATCAATATCTACCGGTTTTGAGATATAATCCGAAGCTCCTGCTGTTATACATTTTTCACGTTCTCCAATCATAGATTTGGCAGTTACCGCTATAATAGGCAATCTTTTATAGGCCGGCATTTTTCTTATCTGCTTTATTGTTTCGTAGCCATCCATTTCCGGCATCATCATATCCATCAAAATAACGTCTATGTCAGGATGGTGGCTAATTTGTTCCAAAGCGTGCTTTCCATCCATTGCTACAATGACTTCAACTTTATATTTTTCCAGTGCCTTGGTTAAGGAAAAAATATTTCGGACATCATCGTCAGTAATGAGTACTTTTTTACCACTCAGAACTTCTGTTAAAGAGCCGAGCATTCTGCTTGTGGTAGTTTCAGCCGAACTGTTTTTTTCTTCCACCAAATGTAAGAATAAACCTACCTCGTCTAAAATTCTCTGATAGGAATGTGCTGTTTTCACAACAATAGAATCTGCATACTGTTTTATTTTCAGCTCTTCTTCTTTAGACAAATGATGTTCAGTAAAAATAATGATCGGCAGATTTTCCAGCCCTTCATAACTTTTGATTGATTCTATGACGTGGTAATCATTTCCTTTTGTGCTTCCAATATCCAGAATAACGCAGTCAACAAGATCTGAAGTGAGCGCTTTTACACTATCCTCTACATTATGTTCTACTGATAATGAAATATTAAAATTACTCAGGAAATAAGACAATGCGCTGGCATGTTTGGCGTTTTCTTCAACAATTAAAACTTTTTGAGGCCCTTTTTGTAATGCTTCTTCAATTTTCCTGAATACATCGGTCATTTTATCCAGAGCAACAGGTTTATTGATAAAGTCTACCGCTCCTTTCATAAGGCTTTCTTTTTTCACATGCAGGGCAGACATCATATGTACCGGAATATTTTTTACAGTGGTATCAGACTTCAGTTCATCCATCACTTCCCACCCATCCTTTACGGGAAGCTGAACATCCAGTAAAATAGCATGGGGATGATACTGCCGGGCAGCTGACAGAGCATAATCTCCTCTTACCACTACAATACCTTTATAGTTTTGTAAATGGGCATATTTCAATAAAGCTTTTGCAAAATTGGTATCATCTTCAATAATCAAAATAATTTTATCACCCTCCTGAATATTATCCCGGTCGTCTGCCACATCTTCAGGAATTTCTAAAGTGTTTATATGTTTACTTTCGCCTTCATCAAGGATATTCTGAATTTCCTCAACATCTTCCCGAATAATTTCTACCAGATCCGGATCGGTTTCAGACTGAACAATCTCAGCTACAGGATGTACAGGAATAGTAAAACTGAATTCACTGCCTTTATTCACTTCGCTTTTCAAAGTCAGCTCGCCTCCTAAAAGTCTCGCAATTTCACGGCTTATAGAAAGACCCAGCCCGGTACCTCCAAATTTTCTTTTTGTAGATCCATCAGCCTGCTGGAATGCTTCAAAGATAATTTTCTGTTTGTCTTCTGCTATTCCGATACCGGTATCTTTCACTGAAAATATAATAAAATCAGGTTTTTCAGAGTGTTTTTTAACATGTAAATCAATGCTTCCTTTTGTGGTAAATTTCAAAGCATTGGACAGCAGGTTTCTTAGTACCTGATCAATACGGAGTCTGTCACTTTCAATAACGGGCTGCACTTCTGAATCAATCTCAATGTTGAAAGGAAGTGTTTTCTCCTGAAATACAGGACTGAAAAGACTTTTCAGATCTTTTATGATATCTTCAACAATAACTTCCTGGTATTCCAGGGTCATTTTTCCTGATTCTATTTTTGCCAGGTCAAGAATTTCATCTATTAACGTTAGTAAACTTGTTCCTGAGCTTTGAATAACTCTTGCAGATTCTATCTGATCTTCATTAAGATTCTCATCAGGATTTTCTGTCATTAATCTTGATAATAGAAGGATTGAATTAAGAGGCGTTCTCAATTCATGAGACATGTTGGCAAGAAATTCAGACTTATATTTGGTACTGAGTGCCAGCTCTTCCACTTTCTTCTGAATCTCATTGTTACGTTCAGCAATCAAATGATTTTTTTCTTCCAGTAATCGTGAGCGTTCTTCCAATTCTGCATTGGCCTGCATCAGTTCTTCCTGCTGCACCTTCAATTCTTCTTCTGAAGCCTGAAGCTTTTGCGTTTGTGCTTCCAGTTCGGTATTGAGATTCTCAAGTTCTGAGTGCTGTACCTGCAGTTCTTCAGACTGCGCCTGAGTTTCTTCCAGCAGCTGCTGTTCTTTCTCTCTTCCTTTTGCTGCATTCAGGGCTATTCCTATATTCACGCTGCATTCTTCAAAATAGCTGATTCTGTCTTCCTCAAAATTAGAGGTAGACCCTAATTCTATAACTCCTATCACATGACCGTCTGCAAAAACAGGTATCAGAATGATTCCATAGATCTTAATGGTACTGCTGGCAAAAGTTACTACAAAATCATCTTCATGAAGATTATTGTATACCTGCGTTTTAGCATTCTTAAAAGCCTGCCCTACCATTCCTTCCCCTTGCTCAAACGTTTTTTTCATATTCGCTTCCAGCCCGAATGCATTGTTAAGTTTTAAAATGCCTTCGTCAAAAAGATACAATGAACCGTTGATGCAGTTTCCGTATTCAATCAGCTGGCTTAAAGCTTTATTAGATACTTCTTTTACTGATTTATTTCCGACAAGGGATTCATTCAGTAAAGCAAGTCCTTTCTGACGCCAATCGCTTTTATTAATTTTATCAAAAGATGTTTTCAGAGATTCGGTCATGTGGTTCAGGGATTCTACAAGATCTCCAAGGTCATCCTCCGAGTTATCCACGGCTTTCTCACTGTAATCACCATTGGCTACTCTGTTTGCTATTTTTTGAATGGCGCTGACACGGCGTGTCATTTCCTGATCTTTATCTCTGAGCATTTTCTCCAGTTCATCCCTCCTGATCAGGTCGGCACGCATTTTAAAATAGAAAAATGTAGTAACTACTACCGCAGCCAATGCAGAAAAAACAATAAAAAGAACTGTTGTTTCTGATGAGCGTGTTAAATCCTTGTTTTTGATTTCAACCTGACTTTCTTCATACTGAATAAAATCTTTTACAATTTTACGGCATTCGTCCATATAAGCTTTGCCGGTAACGATTTGCTGTTGGGTCATCACAACGCCCTTCCGCCTGTTTTCCACCAGGTTTTTAAGGTTATCCATCACCTGGCCGACTGCTACTTTTAATCCGGCAAGTCTTTCCTGTTGGTTTTTATCCTGCACCCCTAATGATTCTGCAAGCACCAAAGCTTTGGAATATTCTCTTAATCCGCGCTTATAAGGTTCGAGAAAATCTTCTCTTCCGGTCAGCTGATAGCCTCTGTTACCTGTTTCGGCATCAAGTAATGCTACCAGAACATCCTTAACAGCCGTTACAGAACGCCTGCTTTTGGAAAGGCTCTCACGGTGACTCATTTGATTTTGAATACTCCAGTAAGAGGCTACTGAACTCGCTATCAATATCAGAAGCGAAAGACCTATTCCAAACTGGAGATTTCGTATAATTTTTTTCGGCATGAAAATTAATTTAATGGTAGGGTAAAATAAAATGTAGAACCTTCATCTACGATACTGGAAACACCAACAGTTCCGTGGTGTTGTTTGATGATTTCAGAGCATATAAACAGTCCGATTCCCATCCCCTGGAACTGCAGTGAAGATTCTTCCACACGATAGAATTTCTTGAATACCGCATCCTGCTTAAAATCAGGAATTCCAATCCCGAAATCAGTTACATTGACTCTCACTTCCTGAGCTTCATGGTCTACAAAAGTGGTAACGATCACCTGATTATTATGAGGTGAATATTTGACAGCATTGGTGAGAAAATTAATCAGTACCTGCTCGATACGGATCTCATCCAAAGGAATTAAAATATCAGGTTTTGTTCCGTGGCGCTCTATTTTTACCTGTTGCTCATGAGTCTGTAATATGGTTTCAATCGCATTACTGATCACATTTTCCAGATTAACCGGCTTTTTATTGATTTTCAGTTTCCCGTTTTCAATTTTTGATACATCCAGAAGATCGGTGATCAGCGTATTCAGCTTTTCAATCTGCGTCTGAACTTTTGTAACAAATCCTGCTTCGGGACTTTCTTTATCTAATTTCAGTTTTCTTTCCAGTAGCTGAACATAGGCTTTAATGCTGGTTAAAGGAGTTTTTAATTCATGGCTTGCAATACTTAAGAATTCATCTTTTTCTTTTTCCACTTTTTTCTGATCATCGATATCTGTAAATGTTCCCACCCAGTTTTTAATACGGTGTTCATCATATACAGGGGTTACTCTAAGCAAATGATACCGGTAATGACCTGAAATAATATTTTTAATTCTGATCTCTAGTTCCAGGGCTTTTCCTTTTTTCCTGCACCTCTCCAGTTCTTCGATTATATTATGATCATCGGGATGTGTTTCAGGGAAATCCTGCTCATTGTCAGAATACTGATACCATTTACCGTTAACGAAATCAACAATTCCTTCTTCATTTAGGGTAAATGCAATCTGTGGAAGAGATTCCAGCATGAGATGAAAATGATCAATCTGGGATTTCATTGTTACCTGGGATTCCCTTCTTCCTTTCACTTCCAGTTCCAGATTCTGCTGTGTCTTTTTCATTGCAATATTCTGCTCCTGGAGATTATAGAAAGTTTTTACTTTAAGCAGAAGGATTTCAGGATCTACAGGCTTCGTTACGTAGTCTTTACCCCCAGAAGCGTAACCTTGAGTGATGAATTTTTTATCGGTATTAACAGCGGATAAGAATATAATAGGAACATCTTTGGTTTTACTGTAGTCTGCAAGCGTTTCTGCAACTTCAAAGCCATCCATATCAGGCATCTGAACATCTAAAATAATTAAGGCATAGTCATTTTTCAATGCTTTACCAAGAGCCTCTTCGCCGGAGCCGGCCGTTTCAACCTGGAAATCTTTAGATTCAAGCAATTTTTGAAGTGAATAAAGATTGCTTTGGTTGTCATCAACAATTAAAATCATAGAAGTTAAAATCAATAATTAGTTACGGATACTTTAGCCTCAAAAATACTCACAATATTTGAAAAAACAGTAATTTTTAAAGGTTTATGCATAAGGAATTCATACCACATTTTTCAAGAAAAACATCAATGGCATAAGGATTGAAATTATTTATAGTCTTAAAAAATCTCTATAATTTTCAGAAAAATCATAATTATGAAAAAAACAATAAGCTGCATGAACATCGATGAGAAAATCCTTCACTCATTCGGAGGCGAAAATGCCATCTATAAGGCTCACGAGTTTATTTTCAAAGAAGGTGATCATTCACAGTATTATTTTCAGATTATCAGTGGAAAAGTAAAACTAAACACCTTTACTGAAAACGGAAAAGAATTTATTCATAACATACTGGGCAAAAATCAAAGTTTTGGGGACCCTCTTCTTTTTATTGAAAAGCTTTACCCTACCAATGCGATAAGTTTACAGACCACAGAAATCATCAAGATGCCCAAAGATAATTTCATGGAAATGCTTAAAAGTAATCCGGAACTTTCCCTGGAAATGAATATGTGTTTATCACAAAGACTGTATTATAACAACTTAATGCTCCGGAATCTGGCATTAGCAGATCCTATTCAAAGGCTGAAAGGGGTAATGGATTATCTGAAAAGCTATCATGACGGAGACTGCCAACACTGTTTTCCTATAGAACTTACCCGCCAGCAAATTGCTGATCTTACAGGACTGAGAGTTGAAACGGTCATCAGAACGGTAAAAAAAATGGTAAAGAATGAAATGATAAAACTTGAAGGCCGCAGGATTTTATATTAGAATGCAAGTAGGATTTCATTTCATAAACCTATCCTATTTTTTCAAAAAATAGAGTACAAATAAACTATAAAAACAAAAAAGCTGGCCGGAATTTTTAATTCCGGCCAGCTTTTAAACTAACTTTAATTTGTTTTTTTTCTCCATTCTGCCTTCACATCTTCAGCGGCATCTTTAGTTTTTTCCCATGCTTCATCAGCTTTATCCTTAATGTCTTCCCATGCATCGGAAACGTTGGATTTTACTCTATCCAACCAATCTTCCTGAGTTGCCTCCTGATCATTATCTCTTTTTTCATTGATATAATCTTTAGCCTTATCTGCTAACTCACTGATCTTCCACTTGGCATTATCAGCTGCATTTTTTAAAGAGTTCTCTGTTTGGTCTACTGCATTTTCCGCTTTGTTGTAATCTGAATTATTCATAATATAATATTTAGGTATTTGGTATATAAATAAACAATGTTCATGCCTAAAAAAGAAAGCTCATGTTAAAATTTTCTTAAAATTAAGGTTAATAAGAATTTCACTTTTCCTTTCCACTGAGGTTTCTGATCATTCCTTTGAAGATAAAGCCATGAAATGGCAGCACCATGAACCAATACAATCTACCCCAAAGGCCTTTTGGACGAAATACAGCTTTTTGCCAGATCTTATTTCTGTAAATTTTAAACATCAGCCAGGCTTCTCCGGGCAGCTTCATCTCAGCCAATAATATAAGTTTGCCTTCCTTACGGTCAGCATATAAAACCCGCCAGAAGTCTAATGCATCACCATCTTTAAGGTCTGAAGGATGCCTGCGCCCTCTTCTCAGTCCCGGACCGCCAACAAGTTTATCAAAAAGTCCTCTTATTTTCCAAAGATCCTGCCCATACCAGCCATGATCGCCTCCTAACTGAAAGACCCGGCTCATACAGGCTTCCCTGTCATCATACTCTTCACTCCGCAGGTCCGTAAAACAACCGTATTTCGGTACATCCTGATATTGTTTCAAGGTTGAATCATTACGGCTGCTGATGAAACTGTCTTTCCAGCTGGAAATGATTTCATTGGCCTGAATTTTTGCAAGAGTTCTCTTCAATGCTGTATCATATGAAAACGGCTGCACACCGGTAATTAATTTGACCTCAGCAAGACTTTCGGGACGGCAGACCACTT
Source organism: Chryseobacterium indologenes (assembly GCF_018362995.1). Taxonomy (NCBI): domain Bacteria; kingdom Pseudomonadati; phylum Bacteroidota; class Flavobacteriia; order Flavobacteriales; family Weeksellaceae; genus Chryseobacterium; species Chryseobacterium indologenes. The sequence goes on along the minus strand of NZ_CP074372.1, from coordinate 789,020 downwards.
CTACCTTCATGCTTCCAACCAATGCTTTGGCCAGATTGTAAGAAGTTGAAGTAATAAAATAGAGCCAGTACGAAGACAGCCTGGGCGTCATTACAGGCAGTGTAAAAATCTTTCTTTTAAGACCTCTTACTTGTGCAAACTGCAACAACATGTCTTTGTAAGTCAGTACATCATCACATCCAATGTCAAAATTTTTCTGATAAGCAGCTTCTTGAAACAAAACAAAAATCAGGAAATCCAGCACGTTGGCAATTCCTATTGGCTGACATTGGGTATACAGCCATTTGGGAGCTACCATGACAGGCAGTTTTTCAACGAGATCCCTTATAATTTCAAATGATGAACTTCCTGACCCAATGATAATTCCTGCGCGAAGAACTGTTGTGGGAACCCTGCAGTCCATCAGAATTTTTTCAACTTCGAACCTTGAATTCAAATGCTTTGACAGTTCTTTTTCATTCACCAGCCCTGACAGATAGACAATATGTTTACATTGCGTCTTCTCGATATAACCGGAAAAGTTGGTGGCACATTTTTTTTCTGAGTCTTCATAATCAGTAGTATTGCTCATGGAATGCATCAGATAGTAAGCCCCTGCAATATCTTCCGGAATATTTTTAAGTGTTTCCGGCTTTAGAAAATCAACTTCAATAACTTCAATGAGCTGTTCGTCGATATCCATGTCTCTTGTAAAACGACCGGTATCCCTGCAGCAGCAAACGACCTTATATCCCTGCGCGGCAATCACACTGATCATTCTTTTACCGATATAGCCGGTAGCTCCTGTAAGCAGTATTTTTTCCATAATTATTGGATTAAACGGATCAATAAATATCCTGACCGTCTGAAGTCTATTATATTTTTTCTAAAAAATGACCAAAATAGTCTTTCTTTTTAACAAGATAGCCTGCATTAATCTCATTGGAATCAATTTCCAAAGGAATCCTGCTTTTGAGAATGATTCTGCTGTTCTCAACAGATTTAAGCTTGTCAGGATTATTGGTTAACAGATTGATTTCCTTAACATCCAACAGATTCAGCATTTCCACGGCTACATCAAAGTTTCTTCCGTCAGCCGGCAAGCCCAGTCTGAGATTGGCTTCAACCGTATCTAATCCTTGTTCCTGAAGCGCATATGCTTTCAGCTTATTGATGATCCCAATATTTCTTCCTTCCTGGCGGAGATAAACGATCATTCCTCCTTTTTCAGACATATATTTCATCGCTGCATCAAGCTGCTGACCGCATTCGCATTTTTTTGAATGAAAAACTTCTCCGGTAATGCACTCAGAATGAAAGCGGACATTAACAGTCTTATTATAATCTGTATTTTCTGCTACCAGAACCAAATGCGGGCTCCAGTCTTTTTCATTTTCTGAAAATGCATATATAGTAAATAGTCCGTAATCTGTAGGTATTTTTGATTGTGCCTGTATTGTAAGCATACGTTTCGATTTTAATTTAAATTTGAAAATTTATTTATCAAAAGGACTTTTCTTATCCTGTTTCACCCATATTAATTTTGAGGTATCATACCCTATTTCCTGCGCTTTGCTGATAAATTTCTGTTTTATGTTCTCAGGGATCGTTTTTTCACGGGAAAGAATCCATAGATAGTCTAAATTTTTCCCGGCAACCAGTGCATATTTGTACTCTTCCAGTGCAACTACATTATATCCGGCATAAAAAGGTCCGAAAAAACTCACTTTCAGCGCTGCAACATTTTTCTCTCCCCTGAATTTAGCAGTACCATTAGCAGAAACCCATTTGTTCTTTTTAAAATTATATCCGCTGTTGACTACATTTACATTTCCATCCGCATTAAGGCTGTACTGAGCGATTGCATTATCAAGATCTTTCTCAAAACGATAATCAAACCTGGCAATTTCATACCATGTCCCTAAATATTTGTTGACATCAAACTGACCAACAGGCCGTGCTTTCTCAGGCATAGAAGAGCAAGAAATCAAACCATTTAACAGTCCGAAGCTTAGTAATAATGTAAGAATGATTCTATTTTTCATTTTTAGTTATTTTTTTAAAGAAATAAATATTGAGTAAAAACTGGCTGTACCCATAAACAGCATCTTCAACAGGAATGGTTCTCATTCTGATCCCTAAAAAGTCATCAGGATTATAGTTTACCACAGGCGAAGGAATTAAAGATCCCGTCAGGATTCCATTCACTGCGAAAAATCCGGGCATCAATACCAGATATACAAAGCTTGCTCGTGCTATCCAATCTTTTTTAACAATAAAATGCAGATAACAAAGTGTAAATGTTGTTACAATCACAGTGAGCAAAGTATATATTCTCTCATGATAAAGAAGTCCCGTCACACTGAGAACAATAACAGCTGTGAATACAATAAGATTATTTAAACCATCAATTCCTCTGAGGCTAAAAAATTTTTCCAGACAGTAATAAGTAAAAACACATGCAAACGGAATGCAATAAAAAAACAGCCATTCTTCAATAGGCAGTCCTGCTATTGTAAAGCCTAATGTGTAATTGAGATCAAACCACCACACTCCTTTTGAAGTAAACCATACATCCCAGATAATAAAAGGAATTGCCACGATGGTAGATGACAGCAGAAACTTCCCGAAAAGTTTATTGAACTGTATTCTCCTGTCAAAAGAAGCCAAAAAGCAAATAATGACCGTGAAAAAGTTAATCAGTATGTAAGTATAAGGCATCATTTTTTATTGAAATACATTTTAAAATATTTAACAGGTACCCATAAAAATCCAAAACACTCTCCTTCTTCCTTTCCCAAATGCTTGTGATGCTGCTTATGAGCACGTCTTATGGCAAGCCAATATGGATTCTTTGTTTTTGTAAAAATCTTTGCTCTCTGATGAATAAAAATATCATGTACAAAGAAATAGGCCATTCCGTAAAGGCTTATTCCCAATCCGACAAAAAACAGATAATTGAATTCCTGTCTTACCCCTGCATATAATAATGCAATAGCAGGACTGGCAAAAATGAAAAAGAACAGATCATTTCTTTCAAGTTTCCCCTCGTTGCTGTGATCATGATGATCCTTGTGCAGACTCCACAGAAAACCATGCATAATATATCTGTGAATAAGCCATGTGGCTCCTTCCATGGAAATAAAAACAAGCAGAACGATCAGAAAATTCATATTAATTGTGTTTGCGGTTAAAAAGATCATTCAATACACTGTATCTGAAATCGAAAATACTTCTGAGTTTTTCTTTAACAAATAACCTGTGCGCTACCCTTCCTAAAATTCCCAACGGGAGTTCATAATCTACAGTATCCTTCATTAATACACCATTCTCATCAGGAATGAACTCATGAAAATGATTCCAGTGCTTATAAGGACCTTCTTTCTGAAAATCCGTAAAGCTTTTATAGTCTTCCACCTGACTGATAACAGTTTTCCACTTCATCGGAATTCCCAATACCGGAGAAACTGTATAATCTATTTCCATTCCTTCAAAAATAGATTCATCCTGTATATCTGAAAGCACTAAAAAGTTCATACTCTTAGGCGTTATTTCAGATAAATTATGAGGGGAGGAAAAGAATTTCCATGCCGTCTCAATATCACAATTCAAATGTTGTTCTCTATATAATCTGTACATCATTTATTTTTTTATTGATTTATAAATTCTAAAACGACCTTCTAAAACAAAGAAGCGATTAGAAATAAGCAGATTTGTATCTTATATAGCTTTTAAATGCTACCAATAATTTCTGTGAATTAGCAATCCTGATTCTTTGCTGTAAAATATGCTGAGAACTTGTTTTCTTTATTTTTTCAAACAATGACAGATAGTATCTGTATGCCAGATATACTCCAAACAGAGAAGAACCCGGCAGTTTTTTGATTCCCTGCAGTGCTTCTTTAAATTCTTCTTCAATTTCTTTTTCAATCTGAGCTTTGACGGTGTTATCAAAAGCAGCCATATTCAGAGACGGGAAATAAGTTCTCCCCAAAATCTGGTAATCTTCTTTCAAATCACGTAAAAAATTAACCTTTTGAAAAGCTGAACCCAGCTTCATCGCGAATGGTTTAAGTTTTTCAAATTGCTGCTTATCACCTCCTGTAAATATCTGCAGGCACATGAGCCCCACTACTTCTGCAGAGCCATAGATATATTCGTTATAAAGTTCTGAATTATAGTCTATTTTTTGCAGATCCATTTCCATACTGTGCAGGAACTGATCTATCAAATGAATATTGATATCATACTGACGCACAGTTTCCTGAAATGAGTGTAGAATCGGATTGAGTGATATTCCGTCTTGCAGCGCGTCGTAAGTTTCGGACTTTAATCTTTTCAAAAGCTTCTCTTTATCATACCCATGAAAACTGTCAACAATTTCATCAGCAAGGCGTACATACCCGTAAACAGCATAAATAGCAGGTCTGATAGAAGGCTTCAGCGCCAATATTCCTAATGAAAAACTGGTACTGTATTTTTGAGTAGTGTACTTACTGACCTCATAAGACAACTCATCAAACAATTTTTTCATATTATTTTATTTTAGTTTATTAACCTCTTGCGCTACAATTTTTCCAGAAATAACTGACGGCGGAACACCAGGTCCGGGAACAGTCAGCTGCCCGGTATAAAAAAGATTACTAATCTTCTTGTTTCTTATTTTAGGTTTCAGGACGGCAGTCTGTGATAAAGTATTGGACAATCCGTAGGCATTTCCCTGATAAGCATTGTAATCCGAAATAAAATCACTGACACAATAGCTTCTTTTGTACTCAATCCTGGAAACAAGATCGGTTTCTCCAGTATGTTTTTCAATTCTTTCAAGCATTTCCTTCAGGTATGTTTCTCTTACAGCCTCCTCATCATGTATTCCCGGTGCGAGAGGCAGCAGCAAAAAGAGATTTTCACAGCCTTCAGGTGCTACATCCTGATCTGTTTTTGAAGGACAGCAAGCATAAAAAAGGGGTTTAGCCGGCCATTTCTTGTTGATATAAATACAGTCTATATGATGATCAAGTTCATTTTCAAAAAATAAAGTATGATGTTTCAAATGAGGAATTTTTCCTTTGATTCCCAGATAATAAATAAGACATGAAGGGGCAAAGGTTTTTGTTTTCCAATAGGCGTCATTATAATTTCTAAGTGATTTGGGAATTAATGTTTCTGTATGGTGATAATCTGATGATGCAATAACGGCATCAAATTCATAATCTTTACCATCTACTGTTAATGAGACTACTTTTCCGTTTTCCGTATTGAGCTTCTGGACCTCATGATTAAAATGAAAAGCGGCTCCCTGTTTTTGGGCTACATCTTTCATCGCCATAACGAGCTGATAAAATCCTCCCATAGGATATTTTGTTCCCAGCACATACCCTCCATAATTCATAAGGCTGTAAAGCGCGGGAATATTTCGGGGTGAAGCACCAAGAAATATAACCGGAAATTCCATCAGCGATCTAAGTTTCGGATCAGAAAAATATCCTGAGACATATTTTCTGAAATTACTTAAAAGATCAAGCTTCAGTGCGCTTCCTGCTATTTTTAAAGAAGCAAATTCCAGCCAGCAGTAACAAGGTTTTGTCACAAAATCTTTCATCCCTGTTTCATACTTAAACTGAGCAGACTGCATAAACTGATCATACTTTTTACCCGCTCCTGGTTCAGTTTTTTCAAATATCTCTCGGATGTCTTCATTTTTTTCCGGAACTGAAACCTTTTCTTTTGAAAAAATCATCTCGAACTGAGGATCTAAGGATACCAGTTTAAAATAATCAGCTGCTTTACAATCAAAATCATTGAAAAAGCCTTCGATAATATCAGGCATCCAGTACCAGCTAGGTCCCATATCAAATAGATATCCTTCTTCAGTTTTAAATTGCCTTGCACGTCCTCCGGGCTGATCGTGTTTTTCAAAAACATGCACTTCATGTCCCGACTTTGCTGCATAAGCAGCAGCAGAGAGTCCGGAAAATCCGGAACCTATCACCGCTATTCTCTTTCTTGAGCTTTCAGTATTCATCATCATTTATTTAATAGTTTTTTTAGAGACACTTTTCATTTGGAACTCAGTTCAACTTTTTATATATGGCATTCAGCAGATCCTCCGTTTCCAGATTCATCCGATAAAAAGAATCATGAAATTCATCCAATTTAGAAAGTATCGCAATGAGCAGCATTTGTTCAGAATGAGTAAGATTCCCTGTTACAGCCCTTGAAGCCCTGCGGATTTCATCCATGTGATCATCCAGTACAGCAAGCCCTTTCTGTGTTATCTGTATATTTTTTATTCTTTTATCTTTTGGAGAAACCGCCTGTTCAATCCAGCCGTTACGGAGCAGCCGATTAATAGTAAGTATACCTGAAGATTTCTCATGTACATTATGCCTTATCAATTCCATTTTTGACATAGCTCCCATACTTTTCAGGTTGATAAGAAAAATAAAGTCATCCTGACTGGAAAAAACAGAACTGCCGACTGCTGATCTGGAGTAAGATTTTGCATATCTATTCATCCTGATCAATAAAGTATTAATAATACTATCTGAGCTTCTTCCTAATTCTTTCCCTGCCCAATGAGGATTTTCAAGATCCTGTTGATGGGCAGCATTGATCCATTCTGTAAAACCATGAAGATCATTACTGTATATAGCTTTACCTTCATTTTGTTCCATAAATTGCTGAACGAGTTCCACAACTGATTTTATAAGATCAAAATTCATATCAAACATATTAGTATACAAATATACTTATATAAGTTTATAAATAAACTATATTTTATTTTTATTTTAATTATAATTATATTAAACAGTATCTAACACCCTACTATAAAGGCACAGACGGCAACTGGACAAAGAAAAAACCTATCTTAAAAATAGACAGGTTGAAAAACATACCAGCCAATATAAAACTGGTTTATTAATGAATCATAATGCTTAAATGGTATTGCTCTCATTACTTAACAAAAAAACCTCCTAAAAGAGGAGGTTATTAATGAAATTTATATAAAAGTGATATGGTGTTAAACAAAGTTTCTTAAAAACTGCTTTCATATTAACAATGTACATGCCATATACATCACTATCTATAGAAATCCGGTTTTTTGTGGTATCTTTTGACAACCTTACAGCCTTAACTATTGATTTACTAAAATAATCTGTTATGCAGAGACCTTAATCCTTCTATCTTGAAAACAGATGAAATTAATAATGAAATATTATTTTCACTTCCTCCATAGGAAATCATTCGTATTGGAATATGCTTTACCGCTTCAGAGACAATAGTTGCATAGCCATGATTATTTTTTCTAAAATCCCCAACAATGCATATGATAGACTGCTCACTATCAATTTCAACTGATGAAAAGGCACTTAGTTCTCTTACAATTTCAGAAAGATTATCCGTTTGGTCAATGGTAAGCGAAACTGCCACTTCAGAAGTAGTAATCATATCTATAGGAGTTTTATAACGTTCAAAAATTTCAAAAACCTTTCTCAAAAAGCCATACGCCATCAGCATGCGGGAAGACTGAATACGGATTGCTGTAATGCCATCTTTAGCAGCAATGGCTACAATCTGATTTTGATTGGTTGTTTCTCCTGAGATCAATGTTCCCGCTGCAGAAGGATTCATTGTATCTAATAATCTTACAGGAACATTATATTTTCTTGCAGGGAATACACTTTGGGGATGAAGAATTTTGGCTCCAAAATAGGATAATTCTGCTGCTTCATCAAAACTTAGCCTGGCTATAGACTTTGTATTCTGTACGTATCTCGGATCATTATTGTGGAACCCGTCAATATCTGTCCATATCTGGATTTCTTCTGCCTGTAATGCGGCACCCAGTAATGAAGCGGTGTAATCTGAACCTCCCCTTTGCAGATTATCAATTTCACCCTGGGCATTTCTGCATATATATCCCTGAGTAATAAACAAGGTTTCTTCCTGATATTTTGCTATTTCAATAGCTGCCAGTCTTCTGATTTCATCAATATTGGGTTCCTTATCTTCATCAATCAGCATAAAATCTAATGCTGATAAGAGTACAGAAGAAACTTCTTTTTCCTTTAAGTGCAAATGAAACAGAGTTGTTGAAATAATCTCACCTTGCGCAAGTATAATACGCTCTGCACTGGAAGTGAAGTTTTTATGTTTGAACTGGTAAAAAAGATCAAAAATTTTGTCAATAAAAGCCAAGGCTTCAGAGATTCCTTTTTCTGTCTTAAACAATTCATTTACAAATTTTTTATATTTCTCATATAGCACATCAATATGTTTGTAGGCTCCTTCAATATCCTTACTTTCATATAGCTCCGATAATTTCACCAAATCATTTGTAGTACCGGAAACAGCCGATAAAACAACCAAGTGTTTGTCTGACACCTGAGATCTGATAATTGGTAATAACTGTTCGATTCGTTCCGGGCTTCCTACCGAAGTCCCGCCAAATTTCAATACTTTCATAATATATTAAATTGTTAAAATTTTTTCAAAAAAAAAGAGCCTGTCGTGATGACAAGCTCCTGATGTATTTGATTTCTAACCAATAGGAAAATGACTCACGACATTCGGCGTAAGTACTGTTTCTTTCCTTTTTTTAAGTTAGACAATATCATTTTCTTTTTTTGCTGGGCAAATATACAATTTTTTAGCAATCAGTGCAAAGCCTGCGAAAAAAGCATCCCATACCCAAGGTGTAACGGAAAACTTTAATATATTAATTATGGATATTCTATTTTTCTCCAGTAGCATTGAGGTATTGGACTACCTACCAAACATTACAACACTGTATATCTTTCGTAAAATGGAGTAACTTTTGCCTTTACAATAACTAAAGTAACTAAATCATTATATATCAAACATGATATAGTTATAGTCCTGTACCATTTTTTAATTGTAAAAGTAATCCAGTCACCCTTTTCGATCAATTGGTACATCTTTTTTTTAAAATACCTCATAATATGATCTTTCCTCCTTCCTTTTAATGAAAATAAGTCTTTCATAACCTTTGATAATCTTTAATAATTTTTAGTTTAACAAGTTTTTATGTTATCCTTATTCATGGGTTAGTTTTATTATTCCAAATATAGTGAAATACAAGTGTTATTATGACGGTTTAGATGATAAAATTTATGTTAAAATATCTTAAACCATTTCTAACAGGGAGTTTTCAATTGTATACAATAGTGGAGGAGCTAAAAAACAATCAAAAAATGTGGTACTTTTTTTTATAAAATTTGTTTAATATGGTTTGTTTTTTGTTGTGCGTTTCATAGTTTATAAAAAATTATTCAGTAATAATTTATAAAATTTGAAGACATGATAATAAGTGAAGATTTATTATTAGCCTACGGTGCAAATTATGAAAGTTTTGAAGCAAATCAAACGGTTTTTCATGAAGGAAATTTGCCTAAGTTTTATTACCAGATTATTAATGGTATTGTTGAACTAAACAATTATCACGAAGACGGCAAAGAATTTATTCAAAACATTTTGCATGACGGAGAAAGTTTTGGAGAATCTTTTCTCTTTGATGAAAAAGCCTATCCTACTAATGCTACAGCTAAAACAGCCTGTACTGTTCTCAAATTATCCAAAACGGATTTCTTCAACTTACTGGATCAAAATCCGGAAGTTTCTTCCAAAATGTTTAAATGTCTGGCTGAGCGTTTATATTATAAGTATGTGATGTTATTTAATGTTTCTTAACCAGATCCCTTAAATAAACTCAAAACAGTAATGGATTATCTTAAGGGTAACAATGACAATAACAAATATTCATTTCAGATTCCTCTCACGAGATAGCAGTTGGCTAATTTAACCGGGTTGCGCGTGGAAACTGTTATCAGAACAATAAAAAAAATGCATAATGCTCATTTAATAAAAGTTCAGAACAGAAAGATATTTTATTAAAAAACAGGAATTCAGTAGCAGATAAAAATCTGAGAGCCCCCTCAAAAGGGAGCTTCCCAGCATATATTAAGACATTTGTGTATCTCGTACAAGTTTGAAGTACCACTCAATTTTTGTCTGTCAAATAAGACAGAAGGATTCCCGATCATTATTTTCAGAACATACTTATGAGTCAACATTATTATTGTTCTACGATCGTCAGAGAATTGTATGCTCCACTTCCTGATACATCAAATTGGCTTATTATACCATCAAATGCTACTGTGATCCAGGTAAATGGCCTTAATTTATCTCCTTTGTTCAAATAAACACTTACGGTACATGCAGAACCCACTGGTACGGCATTGGGACTAGCTCCTGTATCTGAAGCATATCCGTTATTAGTTTTTACCCTTTGAGTGATTGTGCCTCCCGGATTTCTGACCTCCCAAATGGCTTCTGTCTGATTATTTCCTCCGGTATTCACCTGGCTGGACTGCAGTGCAAAAGTAAAGGTCGCAAAATATACACCGGTTCGGGGAGCAATAAACTCTCCTGTCGCCGGGTCAAAATTGTTTGTAGGCACTCCGGAATCTGAGTCAAGTTTTTCTACCCAATTGGTTAAATAAGATGATCTACGTTGTACAATACCGGATTTAGTTCCTATTTCTGAGGGTGTTGCACTTTCAAACACATAGGTATCCTGGGTTATTTTATTGGCCATTACGACAATACGGGGTTTACCTTTAGGAAAAAAACTCACCCAGTTTATACCATCAGAAAATTCTAAATAGCCTTTTACCCCAATGGCAGGACTTGCAACATATCGTAAAGCTCCTGCCCCAGCCTGACTAGCGGTTTTATCTGTATTGCCTATCGCTACTGAACCGTTATTTCCACTGCGTAAATCTACAGCAACTTTGGGATTGGGAACCAAAACTCCCAACCTTCCTGTATTGTCTATAACAACTTTACCAGCATCAGTATTGATTTCAACGGGATTGGTCGGGTTTCCTACCCCAAATCCTATTTGTGCATTAACACGGAGCACTCCTAAAAGCAGAAGAGTAAAAATTAAGGGTGCTTCTTTGATTTTATATAGCTGTGTCATCATTATATTTTTATAGCTCACTAATACTTAGATTATTTAATTTTCCATCATTTAAGGTATTTCTTGCTGTACCCAGATTATGTTTAACACTGAATTGAATCGTGTTACCTGTCTTGAGATTGAAAATGGCATTACAGTTTCCGCTTATAAAATTGTTTACGGCTCCTGCCTGAAATGCAGGATAAGAATTTACTGTTTTAAATACAGGAATATTCTCAGTGCTCTGATTACTTTCTATTGCCGCTTCTATAAAGGTATTCTTAGGGATATTGCCATTAGCTAACGTAATATTAAATGACACCAGATAGAATCCGTCACGGGGAGCTGTAAAAGTACCATTGGAAGGATCAAAGTCTCCATTGGGAACTGCTGTACCTAAATCAACAGTCTCATTCCATCCTGAAACTAAAGTGGTTGTATTGTTTGCAATACTTTGCGCAGAGGTTTTATTGGCATTAACGAGTGCTTTGGTTGGAGCTTTAAGGGGAAGCGCAATCCATTGTTCACCATCTGAGTATTCTAAAAATCCACTTGTATTATAACGTATAGCACCGGCACCAGCCTCAGTTGGCGTTTGTACACTTGTCCCTACCCCGATAATTCCTTTATTATCTGCAGAACGAAGATCAAGTTTAGTCACCGGATTCAGCAGACCTATTCCCAGGTTTCCTGTTGCACTTACCACAATATCATTAGATGTCTTCAAAGCATCCGGGGAATCACCATTGTCTTTTCCAGCATCTATATGTAAAGCCTGTGCGGGGTTATGAGTAAAAATACCTACCTGCGCAAAAATGTTACCTGAGGAAAAGCATAAAATATATGCAAGCAGTGTATAGGGTATACTCCTATTCTTTTTCATCATATTGATTTTTTTAATGTTCGATAATTGTTAAATTATTAAACCCATCATCCGGATTGGTGGGATCTGTAGAATTAGTTGTGACCCTGAGGGTAACAGCACCACTCGTGATGAGATTATGCCAAAGCCTCGTCACTACTTTTGTGCCTGCACTTAATGTAAGAGTAACGGTACTTGATCCTCCGGCCTGGGTAGACCGGGTTGCATTAGCATCATCCGGAGTACCTGTCATCGATTGTCCGAAGGTTTTGTACACACTTGCCAGCACAGTATTTGTTGTTGTATTGTAAAATTGGGATTCAACTCTGGAACCGTCATTTATAACGACTCCATTAAAATTAAAGGTGAATAAGAAAGTATATGTACCATCACGGGGAGCTGTAAAGACTCCTAAATTACCATCAAAACTATTGCTCATATCACGTACCACATTCCAGTTACCGATATTGGTCGCTGAGCCCTGTGTTATTGACTGGCTTGTAATTTTACGCGCCACAACAACCGACTTCTGAGGAGCAACATAAGCCTTGCTCCATACCGAACCATCTGATACTTCAATCTTTGGCCCTGCAGGTACATTGACAACATCATACCGTACAGCTCCCGCTCCTGCCTCAGCAGCACTCATCGTGGTTGTGTTTAAACCCATTGCATTTTCCAGGCCTGCAGACCTCATATCAAGCTTTACCTTAGGATCAAGAACTCCTAAGCCTAAAAAACCTGTAGTCTTGTTGATAATAACATCGTTTGCGGCCTGAGCAACTGTTGGTGTTCCGGTCACAGCGTTATCTCTGGCACCATCTACATGCAAAATACCCTGAGGATTTGAGGTTCCAATACCTGTTTGGGCCTCCAAGGAAGAAAAAAGGCCATGCATGCCACCCAGTATTACAATAATCATTTTTTTATTCATCTGTTGCATATTTTTAATTGAATTATGATCCATGACAGATCTTTCAGAAGGTTGAGAACTATGAGATAGGAAAGAGATTTTTCCATTTAGTAACGGTATTCCTGCTTAATTTAAAATGCCCTGCAAGTTGGGAATTGTTCAGTCTGTTTTTCTTTTGATATTCTAATATTTGATAAATCACGGTTTCATTATAAGAGCGGTGTTTCTGATTAAAAACGCTGTTTTCTTTTGAGCTGTTTCTGAAAAGAAGCTCATTAAGGTCAATAATATCAAGCACCGTTAAATTGGATTTATCTAATAAATGGCTGCATATTTCTTTTTTTTCAGGGAATTTTATATTGATGATATCATTAAAAATCTTTTTATAATCAGGCGTATTTTTCATTCAATTAATTTTTCTTTTTTGATTGTGCATACTTGTTCACCCATTTGTACAAAGTAGATCTCGGAATTCTGTACTCCTGTACAATTTGCATTTGTGTCTTATTTCTATTTCCAATTTGTTCCAGAATAAAGTCTACCATCTCTTTTGTATAGATGTTTTTCCGGTATTGAGGAAGAGAGGTTTTCTTTTCAGAATCATTTGAAATCGCTTGCGGAGCATAAAGGATCAGGTACTGAGAATAAAGTCTGAAAAAATCATATTCCAGCAGTGTACTTAGTTTCAGTATGATTTCAGAATCCAAAGACTTTTCGGATAGCATGAAATTCAATTCGCCTTCTGTACATTTTAGAAATTTACATATCCGCAGTATATTGATATTCCGTTCTTCTATACGCAGTTTTATCAGAGATCCTATATGAATGTTCTTAAGATCAATGATCATTGGCCTAAAGCTTTTACAGTTATTTTTTTCATCATTCAGTTTTTGTGTTTAAAGTTTTGTGTTCAAATCAAAGGTTGTTTTATTCCATATCTATTTAGATTTAACTGATACAATTTTAAAATCTTTGTCACAGCATAAAGCAATTCTTCAATCACAAATGTAGATGATTGACATAGACCAAATGAGAGTATATGGTAAGAAATTCGGTTTATATTACTTAAAAATGTTGCCTTAAATATTCATATCATACAGCGTTTGATGCTCTTTAACTTTTATGACTGAGAATATTTTGAACAGTAATCACACTTTTTTTTCAGCAATTCAGCAATTCATTTTTCCTGTATTCAGCAACTTTTAATGTCTGGAAATTTGTTAAAGAAAAAATATTACATGATCGGAACAGGGGAAATCCAAGGTTAAAAACACATAATAGAACAAAAGGAAAGTACAATATATAAAAACATCTATTAATACGGATGCAATTAATATTCAAATATTTATATTAAAAAACAGCATTATAATTTCCGAAATAATTACATTTAAATAACAGATAAATACTTAAAATAACGCTAAAATTGCAAACAGAAAAAACAACTTAATTAGGATGAAAAACAACATTATTCTTTTGTTCACCTGTATCATTTTCGGTTTTTATCACGCACAGATCAACAACCAGAGCATCACAAAACAGAGCATAGAAAAGAAATTAGCATCAGCTAAAAATACATCTCTTGATCCCAGGCAAAAGATTCAGCTTTATTTACAGGCATTCAAAGATGCGAAAGATATTAATGACAGAGAATTTATCCTCCAAAGCGGAAAGAATTTAATGATGCTCTATCATAATACCGGTGAAAATGAAAAATCTATTGAATACTCATATGAAGTAGAAAAGGCAGCCAAAGAAACTGACGATAACGAATCTATTGCTATGGCATATATTGAGAGAGGAACTGCCCTTTCTGTACTGGGTCTTTTTGATGAAAATTACAAAGAACTCCATAAGGCAGAATATTATGTCAATAAACTTACTGATGAGAACAAAAAACATTTTAACAGGGCACATATTTACCAAGGTTTAACAGCCGGTTATTATATTCCTAAAAAAGCGCATCAGGACACTATTTTATTGTATTTCAAAAAAAGCCTGCAGGAAGCAGAAAAAATAAGTGATGTTGAGAATTCACGACAGACAGATGAAAAGTATGATATGATCTCCTATCTTTATATGAATATAGGAATGCACTATGCGATGATCTCAAAGCCCAAACGACTGGATATTGCTGAAGAATACCTGCAGAAATCATTAAACATTATGAATCAAAGGAAATTTACCCAGATGAAAGTTGATAAAATTCCTATATTAAATTATTTGGGACACTTCTATTCGGAACAGGGTAAAGATAAAGAAGCCATTGAGTATGCACGGGAAGTCTTACAATTAGAAAAGAGAACCCATTCTCCTGCCAGCAGAGTGGCTGCGTATGCTACTATGACAAATTCTTTTGAAAGTCTTAAAAATAAAGATTCTACCATCAAATATATGGCTCTTTATTCAAACCTCAGCGATAGTTTAGCCCATTCAAATAAGATGTCTGCTGATAAAACTATAAAAAAGATAAGCCAGCAAAAAGATAAAATTCATCAGGATAATATCTTACAGTTTGCTGCTATTTTTTTGATCATTGCCTTGATTCTTGCTGCAGGAGGATGGTGGTACTGGAAACGAAATCAGAACAAACTTCACAAACGATATGAAACAATTATTGAAAACCTCAAAAAAGAAGTTCAAATTACTGAAAAACAAGACACTGAAATCAAAACAGAGAATAAAGGAACAGAAAATAATCTAAGCATCTCAGAAGAAACTACAGCCCTATTACTACATAAACTTTCAAAATTTGAAAAATCTGAAAAGTTTCTGAAAAAAGATCTGACCCTAACTTCTTTATCCAATTCACTTGCTACCAACCCAAGATATCTTTCAGAGATTATCAAACAATATAAAAATAAAAGCTTCAATAATTATATTAACGGGCTTCGGATTCAATTCATTACGAACAAGTTATATGACACTCCTATCTTCAGAGAATATAAAATAAGCTACCTGGCAGAGGCCTGCGGTTTCTCTTCAAGAGAAGTTTTTGCAGTTATCTTTAAAAAAGAAACAGGAGTAAGTCCTTCGTATTTTATCAGCCAGCTGAAAAAAGAAAAAACTGCAGAATGATGAATCTGTCAACAATTATCTGAAAAATAGAGTATCTTCGTTAGAGAAATTTTTATCAATCATGAAGTTAGAATTATATCAAATAGATGCATTCACTGAGAAAATTTTCCATGGAAATCCAGCTTGTGTCGTTCCTTTAAAAAACTGGTTACCCGATGAGCTGCTTTTGAAAATTGCCCGAGAAAATGCCGTAGCAGAAACAGCTTTCTTTATCGATAACGGCAATACGATTCACCTGAGATGGTTTACACCCGAAATAGAAATGGATTTATGCGGACATGCTACCCTTGCTACAGCGCACTGCCTGATCTCAATCTTAAACTACCAGAGTAATACAATCATCTTTGAAACTAAAAGCGGTGAATTAACAGTTGAAGTTAAAGATGGTGTTTACTATATGGATTTTCCTTCAAGAATGCCTGAAGCAGCGACTCTTCCGGAAATCCTGTCCAGATCGCTCAATATCCAGCCCAAAGAAGTTTTCAAATCAAGAGATTATATCCTGCTGTATGATTCTGAAAACGACATCAAAAATATCAATATTGAAAGATCTGTTTTTGACCTCATCAATCTGGATCCCGGCGGTCTCGTTGTAACAGCTGCCGGTACAGACAGTGATTTTGTTTCAAGGTATTTTACTCCGCAGTCTTCTATTCTTGAAGATCCTGTAACCGGTTCTGCACACTGTTCGCTCATTCCGTTCTGGTCTTCAAAATTAGGAAAAGATAAACTGTTTGCCCGTCAGCTGTCTGAAAGAGGCGGACAGCTCTATTGCGAAAATAAAAATGAAAGGGTTATTGTGGCAGGTAAAGCCAAAACTTATTCCACGGGACATCTGTGGATAGAATAATATAATCCCAATCAAGCTGAATAGTCAAACAACCCGTTCTGGAGAACGATCTATTGAAGTGATAACAAACAAAAAGGCATTAACTATCTTTGGTTAGTGCCTTTTCTGTAAAAATTTGGCTATCCAAAAGAATGCTGGTAAAAAACAGATCAGATATCCCAATAAAAATTTTTTATTAAATATGAACGAAATTAAACTAGATTAATTTCAGTGAACCCAAACTGTCATACATTTGCTAAAGAAATAAGACAACAAAAAATTATCACATAAATTAATCATTAACATTAAAAATTTAAAACTATGAGCACATTTACATTAAAAGACGGAACTGAGATTTTTTACAAAGACCAGGGAGAAGGACCAGTACTGATGTTTCATCACGGCTGGCCATTATCATCTGACGATTGGGATGCACAGGTGATCTTTTTCTTACAGAGAGGTTACAGAGTAATTTCCCATGACAGAAGAGGCCACGGCCGTTCTAGCCAGAATATCTACAACCATACTATTGAACAATATGCATCTGATGCTGCGGAACTTGTGGAATTTCTTGATTTGAAAGACGTAGTTCATATTGGACACTCTACAGGTGGTGGTGAAGTAATCCGATATGTGAATAAATATTCTAACGGAAGAGCTAAAAAAGCTGTATTAATCAGCGCTGTTCCACCGGTAATGGTAAAAAGTGAGAGCAACCCTGACGGTGTTCCAATGGAAGTTTTTGATGGTATCAGAGAGCAGACTCTGAACAACAGAAACCAGTTTTATTTTGATCTGACTTTCCCTTTCTATGGATACAACAGAGAAGGAGCCAACATCAAAGACGGAATTCAGAGAAACTGGTGGAGACAAGGAATGATGGGTGGAATTGTTGCTCACTACGACGGCATTAAAGCATTTTCTGAAACTGATTTTACAGAAGATTTGAAAGCCGTTGATATTCCGGTTTTGGTTTTACATGGAGAAGATGACCAGATTGTTCCTATCGAAAATTCTGCTATAAAATCAGCAAAATTATTAAAGAACGGTAAACTGATTACTTACCCAGGTTTTCCTCACGGAATGCCAACTACAGAGCATGAAACTATCAATAAAGATCTTTTGGAATTTATCCAGTCTTAATAACAGAACATACCTATTATAAAGAAAGGTGGACTATTGCAGTCCACCTTTTGTTTTTGTCATATTATAATCTTTTTGTCCCATACCTTATTAATCAATAATAAAGGTTTTTACGTTTCAGATAATTGATAAGCTCTTTCGGACGGTCTGTCTGAATAATGTTGACTCCTTTATTAATATACCAATCATAAACATCAGGATTATCCAGGACCTGATCATCATTATTTCCGGCATTATGATGCGGCCACAATGAATTGACCCATACTTTGATCTTTTTTTCTCTTAAAGGTTTAAAATCAATCAGATTCTTCTCAGTTGTTCCTATTGTAAATTCAAAGCCGTAGATTTTATAGTTTTTGATATAATCTGATATTTTTTTAAGATCTTCACTTTTACCTAACTGGATAATCGGCATATAATGAATATCATTTTTAATGTCGCCATATTTCTGATTGAATTCCATGTAGGATTCATGACCTTTAAACAAAATCTGATCAAACATATTTCGTTTTTTCACCAAGGGATATACCTGTTTAATGTAATCAAAACCTTTATCCAGATTCAGAAGAATTTTTCCGTCTGAGATTTCCAGAATTTCCTGTAACGTGGGAACTTTCATTTGCGTTTCCACTCCAAGTCCGTCTCTCAGATGCAGTTTTTTGATTTCTTCCAGTGTAAAATCAGACGGTCTTCCTTTTCCTGTTGTCGTTCTGTCGATCGTATTATCGTGCATCAGGATCAAAATACTGTCTTTGGTCATGGCAAGATCTATTTCAGCCATATCCACTCCTTTTTCGATAGCCTTTTTTACGGCCCATACTGAATTTTCCGGAGCTTCCCTCCAATCACCGCGGTGGGCAACCACCATTACTTTATCATGAGGAAACTCAGAAAGTGAAATTTTCTTTTGTTGCGCAATGAACAGTGAAGAAAAACTCAGAAGAAATACTTGTAATAATTTATTGTTTAGCATAATTTCAAATGTTTAATTTTAATAACCGGGATTTTGTTTGATGGCAGGATCTGTATTAATCTGCCCCTGCGGAACAGGCATAAGAAGATGATAGGGTTTAATCTGTGCGGTACTGTAACCCGAATTATTAGCAAAATGAGCAGTCATCACAGAAATAGCCTTTCCTGTTCTCAAAAGGTCAAACCAGCGGTGGCCCTCTCCTACAAACTCAAGTCTTCTTTCGCGGTCAATTTCATTCAGGAGAAGGTCTTTTGTTGAAAGGTTTACAGCAGCAATTCCTGCTCTGGTTTTAATTTTATTCAGATATAAATTCGCATTGGAAATGTCATTCTGCTCTGCAAAACACTCTGCCATCATCAGGAACACATCGGCTAATCTCAGCACCACAAAATTGCTTCCTCCATCTGCAATGGTATTCGATGTTTTCACCAATTTCTTACTAAAAGGAATTCCGTTTGAAGTAAGTCCGATATATGCCGAACGTCTGGTATCTCCGGCTGAGTAAAGATTGTAGACTTCTTTGGTCGGAAGATTGTGTCCTTTGGCCCCGGAAACCGATCCGGAAGGGCTGAACATCTGAAACGCTGTACTACCCTCCGAATTTCCGTTCAATCCGGAAGTAAACTGTACATCAAAAATAATTTCAGCATTATTTTCATTAGTAACATCAAAAATTTTATTGACATCCGGTAAAAGCTGGTAACCTAACGATTCAATCTGATTTAAATAAGTCAATGATTCAGCAAATTTCTTCTGTGTTAAAAGCACTTTACCCATAATTCCCAACGCAGCTCCTTTAGTTACTCTCCCCTTTTGTGAGGTTGTTGCAGGCAAAAGATCAATAGCTTCTTTCAAATCCTTTTCTATAGCAGAATACACCTCAACAACAGGAGTTCTTGGCTGCCCGAAATAATCGTTAACATTCGTAGTTTCTTTTAAAACCAACGGAACATCACCATAAATTCTTACGAGGTTAAAATACATCAACGCCCGAAGAAATTTCATTTCGCCAATCCTTGTATTCTTCAGGGCATCCGTCATATCAGGAATTTTTCCAATCCTCGTCAGAATAATATTCGCCTGCTGAATACCGATATAATGGTCCTTCCACGCGCTTGCAATAAGACTGTTATTAGGTTGAATTGTAAAAAAATCAAGTTCACCATACGTAAAAGAATCATTGGCAGGAACCTCATCATAAGTATTATCTGAAGGTAATTCACCCAAAGCCGGCATTGCCAGCTGATATTGTCCTGTGTACTGAAGAGCGCTGTAAACTGAAATGATACCCTGCTCAATTTCAGAAGAATTGGTATAAAATTGCGATGAAACTTTCTGTGCCTCAGGGTTGACATCCAAAAGATCAGATGAGCACGAGCACATCACCGAAAGGCTGAATATTGTAATGAATATTTTTTTCATGATTTTAGAATTTAAGGTTAAAGCCCATAGAATAAATTTTAGCGACCGGATAATATGCCTGATCAAATCCCTGTGTAAGAACATTGTCCGAAGTAGCATCGATGTTCATTCCCTTGTATTTTGACAGCGTGAAAAGATTGTTTCCTACCAGATAAATCTGTGCGTTTTCTATCCCGATATTTTCAAGCATAGATTTAGGGAAATTAAAAGCCAGTCGAAGCGATCTCAGTCTCACATAATCTGCATTTTTAAAGTATAAATTTGATGTTCTGGCCTCTTTCCTGTTGTTGGAGAAGTTCATATTCGGCATCCCGAAAAAGCCATCAGGATTGGTAACTGCGTTATAGCGGTTGTCAAAATAATACTGTGAAGCCATTCCGAAGCCTTCTCCTGATTCTAAAGTGGTTACGGCATCCGCATTATAGATTTTCTTACCAATTTCGCTGTACAATGAAAAGCTCAGCTCAAAAAGCCCGTATCTGAAATTATTATTAAAGCCGATAATGTATTTCGGAACACCGCTTCCAAAGCTTCTTTTATCGTTGACGTCAATTTTTCCGTCACCATTCAGATCTTCCATAATATAATCCCCCACCATCGTTCCGGTAATATGTGGCGAATTGTTAATCTGATCCTGAGTTTTATAGATTCCAAGGATATTGTAGCCGTACATTTCACCTATTGAACCTCCTACTTTGGTTACAGAGAAGTTATTCTCACCCGTGATAATCTGGTTCTGGCCGTTTGCAAGCGCTAACACTTCATTTTTATTGGTGGAAAAATTAAAACTCCCGGAATACGTAAAATCTTTAGCAATAGTAAACGTTTTTGAGGCAATCTGTAATTCAAAACCGGAATTTTTGATCTTACCGATATTCTGAAGTGAGGTACTGAAACCAGATTGCTGAGGAACAGGAACATCCAATAACAAACCGTCTCTGTTCAGGATATAATAGTCAGCAGAAATGTTCAGGATATTTTTAAACAAAGAAAAATCGATCCCGAAATTGTTTGATCTGGACTTTTCCCAGGAAATATTCGGATTGGGAGCTGTTGCCGTTGTATATCCCGGCACTAACATTCCTCCAAAATTATAATTATCCGGATTCATCAATGAAAGGGCTCCGAAATTAGGAATCTGATTGTTTCCGTTACTTCCAAGACTGTATCGAAATTTCAAATCTGTCACGACATTATTTTCAGGAAAGAAATTTTCATTACTGACTGTCCAGCCTGCAGAAAATGCATAGAAATTTCCCCATTTAGAGTTTTTCCCGAAACGTGAAGAACCGTCTCTACGATAGGAAGCCATCAGGTTATACTTATTGTCAAACGTGTAATTAACTCTGGTAAAATAAGACATCAGCCGCCATTTGTATTGCGTTAATGTATTTTTAAATGAAGTTCCGCCTGCAATATTCCGGATGCTGTTATCAGGAAATGCGGTAGCTTCAGTTAAAAGCTGTGTATTATCTTCCTGCTGGAAAGACTGCCCGGCAATGGCATCCATCCGGTGGGCACCACATTTTTGATCAAATGAAAGTAAATTTTCTATTAAATAATTTTTGCGGATATATTCTGTTCTGTTGGCAAAAGTCACATCCGGAGCTGCTGCCCTGTACGCTCCTACCGAAGAAGGGTCGAAGAAATTGTATTCGTAATTGGAATAATCTCCGCCTACGGACAATCTGTATTTCAGACCTTTTAACAATTCAAGTTCAGTGAAGATGTTTCCGAATGTTTTAAATAATGTATATTTTCTATTGGTCATTTCCTGAACAGCAACAGGATTTTCTACCAAAGCTCCGTCCGTTGCCGTATTTCCTAAGATCTGCTGAGAAATGGCAAGACTTCCGTCATCATTGTAAGGTTTAAAGAAAGGATACATCGCTGTAGCCATCTGCAAAGGATTATAACTTCTTGAATTTTCTGCAGCATTGATCGTACCCGTTGCATAAGACGGCGTCATTGTTACCCCAATTTTCCATTTATCTGTAAGCTCAGTTGAAAGATTGATACTGGTAGAAAACTTTTCGTAATCTGTCCCGATAACCAGTCCTTTTTGTTTAAAATAACTCATGGTAAAAGCATATTTGCTCTTATCGCTTCCTCCGGTAATATTCAGTGAAGTCTGGCTGATGGGTGCTGGTTTCATGACAGTATTCAACCAGTCGGTATCTGTTAGTCCCGGCTCCTTTGCGAGGTAAGGTGCTAAATAATCGGGAATTAATTCTCTTAAAGAAGCTCCTTTGCTTATTCTTGTGGCATTATTATCGGAAATACTTCTGTTACTCCCTTTAGAAAGATAATTGTTGTCTCTTGCTTCCTTCAGAAAAGTGGCCATATCATAAGCGTTGACCAATTTCACATTATCGCTTCTCATCTGCATTCCGTAATAGGAATCGAAAGAAACAGCCATTCTCCCCTTTTTCCCCTGCTTTGTTTCAATGATAATCACTCCGTTTGCTCCTCTGGAACCATAGATTGCGGCTGAAGCGGCGTCTTTTAAAATATCAATTTTGGCAATGGAATTAGGGTCAATAGCATTCAGATTAGAACCTTCAGTTAATGGTAGCCCGTCTACAACGATCAAAGGATTGGAACCAGCCGTCAGCGTTCCGATACCTCTTACCCGTATTGAAGGCGAACTTCCCGGACTTGCATTGGCCTGAGTAATCTGAACTCCCGTTGCTTTTCCTGCAATAATATCTCCAAAATTACTGGAAGCCACTCCTTTCATCTGCTTCTCATCAATAGAAGAAATAGAACCGGAATTGTTTTTCTTACTCTGCTTCCCATACCCTACCAAAACAACCTCATCAATGTTTTTCTCTCTTGATTTTACCGTGTCTTTAATTGGATTTATATACTCCGCAGACTGTTGAACATTGGTTCTCTGAATTTTTGCCATCGCTCTTGCATTGAGACGAACCGTCACCGTTTTTTGGTCTACATTAAAATCCAGACCGATATTCTTTTTCAGATAGTCTAAAGATGCTGATAATGACTGATAATTGACCTGTGATTCATCCACCTGGATATCTTTCAGGTCTGAAACCGAATAAAAGAATTTTACGCCATGCTCTTTTGAAAGTTTTTCAAAGATTTTAATCAAAGGCGTTTTCCGCTGAATAACGGACTGTTGAAAACATTTGTTAGCCTCTGCGTAGGTAAAATGTGGCGCACACAAAAGACCCAACAACATCATGCTAATTGTTGTTTTTTTCATAGCTTTGCTGAAATTAGTTGTTATTGACTGATTTATTTTCAATGCATCGGTAACCCCAATTACTGGTGCATTATTTTTCTAAAATGATATGATTTGCTGATTGTTTTCCTGCGGTAAGATTAAATGGAAATCCTATTGTTTTAATAACTTTATTCAGATCTCCGGTGATGTTTCCATCTATTACATTCTCTTTGTAGTGCTGCGGATAGGCGATGGAAACATTGTAGGTCTTCTCCAGTTGAGAAATGGCCTCCCCGAATTTCATTTCATTAAAATCAAATGTTCTTACCACATCCTGATCGTAGAAATGTTTCTCGGCTCCGTCTTTGTCAGCAAGCCAGGTTTCTTTGGGCAGAAGGAATGTTGTATTCCCTTTGTAATCAATTTTTACTTTCCCTTCTTTCAGATAGACTTTCTTGTCTGTAGATCTCTGATCAAGCAAAAATTGGGTCCCCAATACTTTTACTTTAAATCCATTGGCATCAATGATAAATGGCAGCGCTTTATTTTTAGCAACACTGAAAAATGCTTTCCCTTTAAAAGAGACATTTCTGGTTTTCTTTCCGAAATCAGCCGTCAGCTTCAATTCACTTTCAGGTTCCAGTGTAATGATACTTCCGTCAGATAGTATAAATTCTTTTTGACCCTTTTCTGTTCTGAAAACCATTTGCTGATGATCCGGAGATTTCATTTCATTTCCAGTAGAAAACAAAGTAATAAGTGTAAATAAGGGCAAAAGAATAGCCGCAGCCCATAAAACCCGTTTTGTATTCTTTCTGAATCTGATTTTGCTCTCAAGTCCATTCCAGATTCGCTGATCTGCCGAATCTTTCATTTTCCGGTTTTCTTCTTTAACTGATTTCCATTGATTGTCGAAATCCATAAACTCTTTTTTGATCTTTATTAGAGAATACGCAGGAAGTGTAGAATCGTCAACCTCTATTTTTTTGATTTAACGATTTGTTCATATAGGTTGATGTTCCGTTAAAGTTGAAATTTATTTTATTTAAATTAATTAAGGTAATTATATACGATTTTAAATTAATCCTGCTATCTATTATTATGACTCTGTCATTCTGAACGTAACGCAGTGAAATGAAGAATCCAGGCTTTACATGATTCTTCATCGAAGATTCGACGTAGTCAATGACAATAAACAATTAGATATACTCCCTCAGAAAGAGATTTGAAATGAAACTTGTTATCAATATAACAAACAAGGTTAAAACCAAAAATTCAAGTTGGTCCTTAGAAATTTCAACACCTTATTAACATGTTTTTCAACGGCTGTTTTGGAAATATGATTTTCCTGAGCGATGGTAAAAAGGCTGAGATTCTGGATTTTGTTTTGGATAAAGAACTCACGGCTCTTTTCGGGAACCTGCTCCAGAAGGTTTTCTATCTTTTTGATCTGATCTTCCTGCTGCAGCTGCTTCTCGATTTCAGAGCTTTCTTCATCCTGATTTTCCGGGGAATTTTCCAGCGGAACGTAGATCATTTTCCTCTTACGGTAGAAATTGGAGATTTCCTGTTTGGCAGATTTAAAAATGAGTGCTTCAATTTCTGAAGGTGAGTTGGTTTTGGACAAATATTTCCAGACGTGCATAAAAATATCCTGAACAATTTCTTCAATATCTTCTTCTTCCGAAAGGTATTTTGCCACAAAAAAATACACCCTGTGCTTGTAACCGGAATATATTTCTTTAAAATGATCCATCCTTTAAATGTCTTTGAATCTATAACTCAATGATGCAAAAGTATCTAAAAGGGATGTCAATCATATTAAATTCATATTAAGTTTAAATTCATGACCAAAATACAGTTTGACTTTTGACAGACTTAGATCTACCTCAAAAAGAAAAATCTAAATCATCGGCAGAAGGTCTGAAATTAGAATGCATCGCTGCCGTAAAATAATCACAGAACACCTGATAAACTGCAGAATCAATAGCCGTTGCCCGGATTCCAAGCTGTGTGTAAACAGTAAGTATCTGGTGAGATAATTGCTTGGTTAGTTCTGTTCCATAGGTATGAATCTCATTTTGCTGATCCGCTGAAATCTCTTTGTTATCAGCAAGGATATTTTCAATATTCCGGGCAATACTTAAGACCTGTTCCAAATGATTTTCAACAGATTCTGCAAAGCTTTTGAAGTGAATATGAGGACGGATAAGCCTTGACTCTTCAATAAAGTGAGAAGCCATTCCCAGGTAATTCACCAAAAGGGTCAGATCAGCAAAAACCCGAAACGGAACGCTGTCCAGAATATCATCCGTGAAGAAATGGTCATACACAAAGCTGTAGTCTTCGCTTATCACAACATTCTCAATGGTAAAGGAATAGGTACCGCTGGCTTTCATTCCCATAGATTTCCAGTTGGGAATGATTTCAGCCTGTTCTCTCGGAACTATGAAAGAACGAATCATCTCGTTGCCTTCATGGTCTAATACAGGTTTGCCGTTTTCTGTAATACTGGCATTCAGTGTAAAATGCGTCAGATGAGGAGCTCCAGTGGCAAAATTCCATAATCCATTAATGATATAGGTGTTATCATTCTGTTTTTCTGCAGTTCCGCCCACCATTCCGCTTCCTCCAAAACAAGTGTTAGAATTGGTAAACAGTAATTGAGCTACTTCAGGTTTTATATTCCTTGAGAAATAATTGGCTCCAGCACAGAGGGTCAGCATCCAGCCAAAGCTTCCGTCGGTTTCAGCCCAGCTAAATAATGCTTTAAGTCCTTCTTCAAAACGATAGCCTAAGCCACCATATTTTTTCGGTACCCAGATCTTCAGCAATCCTTCTTCACGAATATGCTTTATCACCTTATCAGAAATTTCTGAAGCACCCTGAAGTTCTTTTCTGATTTCTTTAGTATTGAGCATTGGCTTTTGTTTTAATGATTTTTTGCCATTCCATATAGCCGGAGATTGCTACTAAAAATAAGAATGATGTTAATACCGCATAGAGATACAATTCTTTATGCAGCAGCAAGGGTATGGAAATCATATTACTGATATTGAGGATGATCCAGTTTTCAATTTTTCTTCTTGCCATGAGCCACATTCCTGCCCAGGCAAAAGCACTTACCAAAGAATCCCAAACGGGAACATCCGAGTCTGTAAAATGAGTAAGAAAAAACCAGAATAAGCTAAAAGTTCCCAGCACAATCCCTCCGGCAATCCACTTTTCAGAAGTTGAGGTGACAGAGATCTTCATTTCAGATTTCTGCTTCCCAAATTTCCAATACAGCCATCCGTAGATGCTCATGATCAGATAATAAAGGTTTAAGGTAAATTCAGCATACAGTTTTGAGGCAAGCATCACATATAATGTAAGCAGAATACCGGCAATTCCGAAAAGATAGTTATTGACATTGTTTTTACGGGCCAGTAGGACCTGAATTACTGAAAATAAGACTCCGAACCATTCAGGCAAGGTAATCTGTTTTAAAATTTCCTGCATCATATTAATTTAAAAATCAAATGATGAGATGATAAGTAAGCAATCCCTACGCTGGTATTATCCAGATCAGGTGTGGAAGTACATTCCTGGGTATCATCTCAGCTACTGTTACCGGCAGCACCCCATTGTTGGAGCAAAGGTCCTGTTTTTTTCCTTAAAAAGAAAGAACATCGGACTTTTATTTATACCTGTTGACCCATTTTTTCATTATAAAAAAATAAATAAGCTTATATAAGAAAATCATCCGTCTGACGATATGACCAGGATTATAAAAATACTGCTGAGTAAATGATAAATTAGTGCAGTATTATGTTTAATCTAAAAGTATATATTATGGACAATCGGCAAGAAATATCGGTACTGAACGACTTACTTCACATTACCAATGACAGAATTGAAGGTTTTGAAAAGGTTGAAGGAAAAGTATGGGAAATGTATCCTGATGTAAAGGATGAATATGACCATATGATTTCCCAATCAAAAATCATGAAAAACGAACTCGTTAATCTGATTACAGAAAAAAAGGGTGTTCCGGAGGACTCATCTTCCATCGCGGGAGCTGTACACAGAACATGGATTGACATTAAAAATTCATTTACTATGGGAAATCTGGTAGAGTCTACATTGGAAAATGTAGTGTTTGGAGAAAAAGCTGCCATAGAAACTTATCAGAATGCCCTGGGCGGTGGTAATCTGAGTGAAAATAGTAATAAAATTGTAGCCGAACAGCTTCGCAATCTAAAAAGCTCTTACAGCCAGTTTAAGAAAATTGAAGAATATAAAAAGAAAGAATAATTAATAAAAAAACTCCCCTTACAAAAGAGGAGCTTATTAATCAAGAACAAATAATATATTTAATCATTTTCAAAATTATCAAATATACTGTGTCCGTTTTATGATGCAGGTCATATTATTTCACAGCATTTTTAGCTTTTTCTGATTCTTTCAGATGATGCTCCAATGTAGGAAGCGTCTTACTTGCAAAGGATTTCAGAGAAGATTCTTTTCCTTCCGCTGCTTCTTTTTTGAATTCTTCTATGTCTTCTTTATGATCACTGACCATAAGATCAGTATACTTTTTATCAAAGTCTTTTCCTTTTTTGGCTTTCAGATCATCATACATTTTCTGCTTTTCAGCATCCAGACCTGCAGGTAAGGTATAACCTATTCCCGAAGCCCATTTCTTAAGCTCATCATTCGCCTTGGTATGATCTGTTACCATCATAGCACCTAAAGATTTTACGGCAGAATTTTCAGCATTTGTTGCTGCCAGATCTCCCATCATAACTTCCATCAGTCCTCCTTTTGCTGCTGCATCTGCAAACTTTTTATCCTGATCACTGAGAGAAGTGGTTTGGTCTTTTGGTTCTCCCGTCTTGGTGGAGTCGCTTACCGTCATTCCTGATTCAGCAGGAGGAGACATTGTTGTGCTTTCCGGGGACTGGCTGGACGATGTGGGTTCATTTTTTTTGCAGGCCGTCAAAGCAGCCACCGCAAAAAGTGTTACTACAAGATTTTTCATAATAATAAATTTTAAGTGGTGATATAAATGAAGCCAATAAGACTTCTTTTATACATGCAACAATTTATCTGCCAAAAGAGATATTGCAAACACACTTCACTCATCATAAAACATTATGAATTAACATCCTACAATTGACGAACCAGCCGAAAAGTAAGATTGATCCGCTCCTTCATAGAGGTTACAGATTTAGCAATCCGATGTTCCCAGTTCTCCTGCAGATCTCCTTTCATAATCAGTAATGAACCGTGAGGAAGAGGCAGGCTGTATTTACTTTGGTGATGATCTTTTTTCCGGAAATCAAAGTTTCTGGTCTGTCCTAAACTTATTGATGCAATCACCGGGCGGTTTCCATATCTGCTTTCTTTATCCCGATGCCAGGCAACAGAGTCATTATGATCCCGGTAAAGATTAAGCAATACGGAATTAAACTGATAGCCAAATGTTTTTTCTATTCTTTGCCTTAAAGAAAGAAGCTCGGGAGTCCATGGATTAGTCTCCAGCTCACCATTACCGGATGGATAAGCATTCTCCTGGTCACCATACCATGCCGTTAAACGTGGTGTCAGCACCATCTTATCATACATTTTCTGGGTTCTTTGTTTCCAGAGAGCTGTTTCAAGCAGATGAGCCTTAAGCCGGTCAGCTTCTTCCTGAGTCAGGAAATGTTCTCTGTATTCCAGAAGATCTTTTGGAAATTCGTACAAGTCTTCTGAATCGAACAAACTGAGCTGGGTCATATTTTTTAATTTTTTAAATACCTGAATTATATTTCTCTTTAAAGCATAACAGCTGTTACTCGCGTTCGATTTTCCTACCAGATAAATTTTTATTGTTCTTTGAATTGTACGCTATAGGAGAAAATAATATTGATACAAATAATATCTGCAAATATATTAAAATTGATACAAAATCAACCAAAAAGCTAAAACAGCTTTTTTTAAAATCTCCTGAGATTTCAACAATAAAAAAGGAGACCAAAAATAAATCCGGTCTCCTTTTTTATAATGAATACATACTTTTTTTACATTGCTTTGCTGTTGAGATTGGTATCCGCAACTTTTGTTAACAGCTCGTCACATTTTTTCTCTTCTTCCAATGTGCTTAAAAGATGTTTAAGGCAATCCTCCTCTTTCAATACTTTTGCAAAAGCTGCAAGGGTACCGTATGTGGCAATTTCGTAATGTTCAACTTTTTGTGCTGCTGCAATGATTCCTGCATCTCTTACTGCTCCCGGCTCTGTCTCTTCCAGGATACTTTTTCCTTCATCCAATAATCCCTGCATGGCATCGCATTTTTTTGCCTGGGCTTTTTTTCCTAAAGCTTTAAAACATTCTTCCAGTCTTTCAACATGACCTTCCGTTTCAGTAATATGCTTGTCAATAGCTGTTTTAAGTTTTTCACTGGTAGCATTTTTCATCATTGTCGGCAATGCTTTCAATAATGCTTTTTCAGCCCAATAAATATCTTTCAGTGCATCTTCAAAAAGATCTTCCAAACTTTTGGCTGCATTTTTTTTAGCCGGAGTTTTTGCAGATGTTTTCGCAGGTGTTGTCTTTTTAGCCGGTGATTTTTTGGCTGCTGTTTTAGTTTCCATAATATAATAATTTAGTGTTTGATTGGTGATAAATCTGCAACTATAAGACCATTTTTGCCTTAAATGCTGAGATGTGGTATCTAAAATCCTTGAAGAGTATAGTTATTTTAAGGCTGATATTCCTTTACCTATATACTCACAATAAAGTTCAAATTGTTATTATTTATATCGGTGCTGCTGTCCTGCAGAATTAGAAGATGGCTTTGATTTATTGGATAGCTTACCTAATTTTTCATAATACTTATGAAGCTGGTCCAGTTCTTCTTCCGTTAAATCTTCAATATCAACCAGCCGGTTGCTGGCTTTTTCATAGGATGCTATAAGCTCATTCAGCTTTATCTGAATTGCTTTTGAATCTTTATTCTGAGTCTTTTGAATCAGAAACACCATCAGGAAAGTTATAATAGTAGTACCGGTATTGATAACCAGCTGCCAGGTTTCGGAATAGTTAAAAATAGGCCCGCAAACTGCCCAGATAACAACAAGCAGACTTGCACCGATAAAAGCCCCGGGACTTCCGGTAATATAAACAACACGATCTGAAAACCTTTCAAAAAAATTATTTTTCATAATAATCACGGTTTTAAATAAATGATAATACAAGGTATCAAAACAACAGTATAAAGTTTATGACTCTAGTCAATTACCAAACGTTAGGTCATCAAATCAATGAATAATTAGAATATTTTAAACAAACAACAGCCGCTGTAATGAAAAATATAATGAAACACATAATTATTTTATGCATCTAAATATATATTCTGTTTTATGATAATTCACTTCTATAACAAATTGTAAATTAATGAACTGAATTAATTAATACACACAAAAAAACGAGCAATAATAGAACATCCGCATGCTTTATGAAATCACGTAACAAAGATTTAATACTTTATTAAAAAATAAATATCCATCTTTGCAGCCTTAAATTCAAAAACGCTAGTTTATTTCATGAGCATTATTTTTAAAAAGCGACTATTTATAGCGCTTGTTTTACCAACGGCCGCCCTTTATTATGGGCAGAGTACGAAGGATTCTTTAGAGAAATCAAAATCTCTTGATGAGGTGATGTTGGTAGGTAGAAACCTTTCCCAAACAGCCAAAGAAAGAAAAACTCCTGTTGCAGTTTCCACCATCAAGGCTGCGGAAATTCAGGAGAAGCTAGGAAACAGAGAATTTCCTGAGATTATGAAGTCTACTCCATCCGTGTATGTGACCAAAGTGGGCGGAGGTTTTGGAGACAGCAGAATCAACATGAGAGGTTTTGATGGGGCTAACATTGCTGTGATCATCAACGGACAGCCGGTGAATGACATGCAGGGAGGTACTGTATACTGGTCTAACTGGACCGGGTTGGCAGACATTGCGAGCAACATTCAGATCCAGAGAGGTTTGGGAGCATCCAAATTTGTAGTTCCTTCTGTAGGGGGAACCATCAATATTGTGACCAAAGCTACCGATTCTGAGCAGAAAGCAATGATCAAAGGAGAAGTAGGTAATGATAACTACTCCAGAATATCTGCGATGTACTCTTCCGGATTAAAAAACAAATGGGGAACAACTGTATTGCTTTCCCGTTGGCAAGGTGACGGTTATATCAATGGAACTAAAGGAGAAGGTTATTCCTGGTTTTTCTCAACAGGATTTAAGCCAAATGAAAAACATGCATTCAATTTAATCGCAACCGGAGCACCTCAGGTACATGATACAAGAAGGTCTTCTGCAACCGGAGCTAATGTGGCTACTCTACAGCAATTGGATACTTATGGAAGAAGATACAATCCTCAGACAGGAATGTTGAATGGTTCTCAATTTAATTTGGCTCCTAACTTCTATCATAAGCCTATTGCATCATTGAACTGGGACTGGACAATGAATGATAACCTGAAGCTATCTACCGTTCTTTATGGTTCATGGGGACGCGGTGGCGGTGGTACCGGACTGAACGGTTCTATCAAAAACGGCAGCGGCCAAACCATGAATTTCATGAATTACGGTGCAGGCGGAGACGGTACTATCAACTGGGATATGATTTACAGATATAACAGAGGGGGTATGGTAACCGATTATAACGGAAACACTTTCCAGAAATCAACCTTTACTGCTCCTGCAGGTTCTCCTGGTGATTATAACGGACAATATGTAGCTACTCTGAACGGAACCAGCGGTATCGTAAGAAAGCAAAGTATCAATGCTCATGACTGGTATGGAGTAATTGCAGACCTTAATTACAAAAAAAATAACTGGACCTTTAACGGAGGTATTGATCTTAAAACTTATAAAGGAGCACTTTACGATATTGTAACCGATATGTTGGGATCTGATGCACTATTTGTTTCCAGTACAGCAAATGCTCCAAAAGGATACTATATCAACAATACAGTAAAACCGGAGCCTCTTACTAAACTTAAAGATGCTCAAAAAGTATCTGTACACAACGAAGGTCTTGTAAAATGGGCAGGTTTATACGGAATGGTTGAATACAGCTCTGAAAAACTAAGTGCATCTGTTCAGGGATCAGTTTCTGAACAATACTACAAAAGAAGGGATTATATGCTGTATACGCCAGGAAACCAGGAAACAAAATGGTATCACAAAACGGGGTATATTGTAAAAGGAGGTGCCAACTACAATATAGATGAGCATCATAATGTATTTTTCAATACAGGAGTTATTTCAAGGCAGCCATTGTTCAACGCGCTGTTCCCTTCCAACCAGAATATTTACAACGATGCAAAGAATGAAAGAATTTTCTCTGTAGAGTTAGGATATGGTTTCAAATCCCGTTATGTAGATGTGAATATCAATGCTTACAGAACGCAGTGGGATGACAGATTTATTTCAAGAACCTTCAATGCAGGAGCTGCAGATGTAGCTAACTTCTCTCAATTACAACTTGGAAATGCTTATTTCTACAACGCTCTGAATGTTGGACAAATACACCAGGGTGTTGAATTGGAAGCGAAGGCAAGACCATTTGCCAACCTTAGGCTGAGAGGAATGTTATCATTAGGAAACTGGAAGTACAAAGGAAATGCAAATTTCAACATTCTTGATGTTCAGAACAATCAGGAAGTTGCCGGAGCTACAGGAGTTATCAACATCAAAGATTTAAAAGTTGGGGATGCTGCACAAACTACAGCAAGTCTGGGAGTTGATTACAGCATTACCAAAGCTTTCAGTATTGATGCTAACTGGGAATATTATGACAAGCTATATGCACAGTTTAACCCAATCAATTTCCTTACTGAGGCTGCAAGAGAAAAAGGAATTGTAAAATTGCCAAGTTATAATTTATTTGACGTAGGTGCTTCTTACAAATTTACGCTTGACGCGAAAAAGTCTTTAACATTGAGAGCGAATGTATACAACTTATTCAACAAATATTATATTTCTGAATTAAGCTCCAATATTTTTGCAGGCGACAAAATTGCCAGCGGTCCAAATGCCGGAAAAACATACCAGGAAACAGGTAGAGTTTATCAGGGTATTGCCGATGGTAACACAGGATTCCTTGGTTTTGGAAGAACGTGGTCTGTTGCTGCTACTTTAAGATTCTAAGATCATATTATTTCAATAATGAATTCAAAGAACCCGCCAGGATTTGGCGGGTTCTTTTGTATTATATGATTATTTTAAAGAAATAAATAATACATTAGACATTTAAAATCATTTAACTCTTTTCAATCAGATATGGATCAGGAAACCACAGATTATATTATCAACTATTTTGGTAACTTAATGACTAAAAATGAAAAGTTAGCCCTAAAACATCAAATATCTTCTTTCAAGAGTAATGAAAATCCACAATTCAGAAAGATAATGATAGATAAAGGCTGGATAAGTTCCGACCCTGAAATCACAAATCTATTAGAAAATGATTATGAGGTCTTTAAACAAAACATTGTAACGCGTATAATGACTGAAACTCCTGAAAAAGTTTTTTTTAATAACTGTCCTAAATGTAACAAACTTGCCCGCACTCCACAGGCAAAGCAATGCAGATTTTGTGGATATAGCTGGCATCATTTAACTGTTGCCCAATTTAAGCTTAATGATACTATTCAGATTACAGAAAGACAGTTTTTCTTAACAGGACAAATTATAGAGGGTGAAATCAAAGAAGGGCAACGGATAGATTTGAGAATACTGGGACTTAATAAAAAAATCAAAATTGAGTCTATTGAATTTGTTCTTAAACGCCAGGATAGAAAAGCGTGGGAAGATATTGCTCTTGGAACAAATGAATTAACAGAACAAGACAAAGAATATCTGAAAAGTATACATCCTTTCAAAGAATCACTTGATATTATTATAGAATAAAAAACAGCTATAGCATTAGTACAACTGTTTTTTATATAACTAAAATCTACTTATTTTGAATTCTTCACCTGCAATGCCCTCTGATAAAAAGACTGGCTTGCAATTTTCTCTTCCGCTTCATCAATAGCAGTTAATAGATTGTTTTTATTGTCAGCAATATCACCTAAAATCTGAGACATCAGTTCCCAAACGGGTTTCATTTTTTCAATGAGCTCGTTGCCTTTCAAGGTGAGCTTAAACAGTCTTTTCCGTTCATCCTGTTTATCCTTTTCCCACTGTATCAATTCCAGCTTTTCGAGTTCTTTGAGTAGAGTGATCGTGGATGGATGGGTGTACCCTATTTCATTGGCAATTTCGACAACGCTTGCTATCTCTTTTTTATAAATGGTAAAGATCACCGGAAACCATTTCAGTTCAAAATCAATTCCGAAGGCTTTATAGATAAGCGCTCCATCTTTCCTCAGTTGTTCACTCAAACGGTGCAATCTGGTTGATATGGCAAGAATTCCTGCTTCGTTGATCACATTCATATTCAGTCAATATTTAAATGGTAAAAAATATCATCGGCACTCATTAAAGGAAATTTTACAGGGAGATTTCTTTTTTCAATCTTCACAAAGTGATTCCTTTCATAGAAACGCTGTGCAGCTTTCAGTACCGTTATGGTTCCCAAATATAAATCATCAATTCCGTTTTCGCGGCAGAAAGAGATTAAAACTTCCAATAATTCCTGAGCGATGTTCAGTTCTTTACCTCTGAATTCCTTTTTAACAAACATTTTTCTGATCGCTCCTGCCCTTTCATCAAATTTAACCAATGCAATAGAACCTATCAACTCATCATCTGCAAACGCACCCCAAAAGTTGCCTCCTGCTTCCGTATAAAAGCTTTCAATCTGTAAAAGGTCAGGCTGATCTTTAATGGTAATCGGAATATTAAATTCCTTCTGCTGGATGATCAGGATCAGGTCAATAGCCTGCTCCGAATAAGAATTTCCTATGGGTTGTATCTGTAATTTCATAGTGATTGAATTTTAAAGTACAAAACTACGTAGTTGAATACATAAATGCAAATTGATTTTAATTTTTAAAGAATTTTAACACAACTTAATTCTAAAACAGGAATTTCTATATTTGATGACATTTATGCAATTTTCTTTCATCAAAAATTAATAATCTAAAAATGAAAATAGAAAATCTAAAACCTTTTGAAGGGCAGCATTGCGAAACTACAACCACAGGAACTCTATTGCTGCAACTTGGAATTGAACTTTCCGAACCCATGCTTTTCGGACTGGGTGAAGGACTTGGTTTTATCTATTGGAATATGAAAACAATGGACTTTCCATTTATTGGTGGGCGGGTAAAGCCTGATGTACTGACAAAAAATTTAGCCCAAAATCTAAATCTTGAATTAACGGTTAAAGAGACTTCTTCACAATCAAAGGCCTGGGATCAGGTAAAAGAACTTCTTGATAATAAGCAGGTAGTAGGATTGAAAATGGATTGCTACCATCTGGAATATTTTTCAAATCCTTTTCATTTTGCAGGACACTATGCTGCCATTTACGGTTATGATAGTGAAAATGCTTTTCTGGTGGATACCAGACAACAGGGCGGCCAGGTACAAACTTCTTTAAAAAGTCTGGCAATGGCACGTGCTGAAAAAGGACCTATGTCTTCTAAAAATCTATATTACACAATCCAAAAAACAAACAAAAAATTCGATTTGGAAAAAGCAATATTAACAGCAATCAAAAATAACGCTGTGGAATATCTGAGTCCTCCCATTATGAATATATCTTACAAAGGGATCTTGAAAACAAGCACTGAAATCATAAAATGGTTCAATACAAGTAAAAACATTGAAGGAGAATTTAAGCAAGCAGCCCTGTTAATGGAAAAAGCAGGAACAGGTGGTGCATTGTTCAGGAATTTATACCGTGATTTTTTGAAAGAAAGCTATGAATTGCTCCAGCTGGATCAGTTAAAAACAGGGTACGAAGGGTTCATTGAAATTGCAGAACTCTGGACTACTGTATCTCGGCTATTTGAAAAGATAAGCCAAACAAAGGAAATGAAACCTATTCAACAGGCTTCAGATATTCTCAAAACAATATCAGCTAAGGAAAAAAGAACCATGGAAGTACTGTCTACCCTATAACAGCCATTTACAAACTCTTAAAAATCCCAATAAAAAAACGTATGCCATTATTGACATACGTTTTATCGTTTATACTGCAGAATACAGTTATTTCCAGCCTCCTCCTAAAGCCTGATAAAGCTCTACGGCAGCCTTCATTTTACTGTATCGCGCATTCGAGATGTTAAGTTCAGCATTCAATGAATTCACACTTGCATTTAACACTTCAAGATAGTTGGCCATACCATAGTTCACCAGTTCCTGAGAGTAGTCAACCGATTTTTTGTAGGCATCCAGCTCATGCTGCTTTAATTCAATAAAAGAATCCTGCACAGAGAAAACTCTAATAGCATCTGAAACTTCTTTACCAGCAGTAAGAACGGTCTTTCTGAAGTTAAGATAAGCAGTTTCCTGATTGGCAAGACTCACCTCATAATTTGTTTTGATCGTTCTTTTGTTTAAAATAGGCTGGGCCAATCCTCCGATAACACTTGCAAATAATGAATTTACACTGAATAAGTGATCAATATCAAGAGACTGAATTCCTCCGCTTCCAGTAATCTTCAACGTTGGATAAAACTGCGCTTTTGCCGAGTTGGTAAGCTCAAAAGCATTCATTAGGCTATATTCCGCTCTCATTACATCAGGACGATTGGCCAGTAATTGGGCAGGGTATCCTAATTTTAAGTCAATCGGAACATTTTGAGATTCCAACGTTGATCTTTCAATCGTATGTGATGGCTCTCCCATAAGCAGGCTTATTGTATTTTCCAAAAGCTGGATCTGAGTATCAATATCAATCAGCATAGATTTCGCATTGAAAACGAGAGCCTCACTCTGTTGTACTGCTACTTCTGTAACAGTTCCTGAAACTTTTAAAGCTTTTGTGGTCTCAAGATTTTTCTCACGAACAGCAATCGTTTCATTGATGATTCTTTTTTGCGCATCAAAAGTCAGCAATTGATAATATGCAGAAGCAATAGAAGAAACAAGGTCACTTTTAACGGCTTTATGTGCTGCCACTGTTCCCAAATAAGTTGCTAACTGAGCTTTTTCCTGAGCTTTCAGTTTTCCCCAGATATCAGCCTCCCAACCTATACTTGCAGTAATATCAAGCTGATTAATGTATCTCCTGTCTCCAAATAGTCTCCCGGTTTGGGTATTCAAAGACTGAGTCTGGAAAGTATAACCGGGTCCTACTGTAACAGTTGGGGCATATGCTGCTTTACTCTGCTTAAGATAAGCTTCTGCAGAATTAATGTTCTGTAATGCAATTCTTATATCAAGATTATTTTCTAAAGCCTTAGAAATATGTCCTTGCAGCAAGGGATCCGTAAAAATTTCTTTCCACGAAACATTCGCAATATTAGTACTGTCTGAAGGAAGCATATCTGTACGAAACAGTTTTTCGTCTACCACGTTCTTCGGTCTTTCATATTCTTTTCTTGCCATACAGGATGAGATGGCCCCGAGTATGAAAACTGAAAAAGTGATTCCTTTTATGATGTTTAATAAACTCTTCATTATAAAAAATTAGAAATTAGATGTAAGAGACCGGAAGTTAGATATGGTTTTAGAGTAATTGTCTAAGATCTAACTTCCAGCTTCTCTAATTAATTTTATTCTGCTAAATTGATATCTTCTTTTTTGATAGGTTTAATTTTTTCCTGCAGTGTTTCAAAGATCACATACAGAACCGGAATTACAAATAACCCCAAAACAGTTCCTATCAATAGTCCGATGGCCGCACCCGTAGCAATAGATCTGTTACCTACTGCTCCGATTCCACTGGCCAGAACCAACGGCAATAAACCGAAAATAAAGGCGAATGATGTCATTAGAATAGGTCTCACCCTTGCTTTCGCTGCATTGATGGCTGACATTACAATGGTTTCTCCATGGTGTCTTCTCTGAACAGCAAATTCGACTATAAGGATCGCATTTTTCGCAAGTAGTCCAACGAGCATGATCAGGGCAATCTGGAAGTAAATATTATTCTCCAGTCCCATGATTTTCTGTCCGAAGTAAGCTCCCATTACCCCAAGAGGAAGAGAGATAATAACAATCAGCGGAAGGATATAACTCTCATACTGTGCAGAAAGGATAAAGTAAACGAAGATCAAACTTAACCCGAAAATCAGAAGGGTCTGAGATCCTGAATTTAATTCTTCTCTGGTCAGCCCTGTAAATTCTACGGCATAGTTTTGATTCAGGGTTTCATCCGCTACTTGCTGTACCGCTGCAATTGCATCCCCGGAACTGTATCCGTCAGAGTTTGCTCCTGTTACTTTTACTGAGGTAAAGAGGTTATAACGGCTAACGGATTGTGGTCCGTATGCTTTTGTCAATGTTACAAACTGAGAGATCGGAGACATGATACCTGATCCTGTTCTTACATAGAGCTGATTCAGATTTTCAATGTTCTTTCTGTTTTCAGGAAGAGCCTGAACCATCACTCTGAACTGTTTTCCATACTTGGTAAAGTCAGCAGTATAAATACCTCCGATATATCCCTGCATGGTTGCCAGGATGTCATTGACAGAAACTCCAAGTTGCTTGCTCAGTGGAACATTAATTTCCATCTGATATTGAGGATATTTAGTATTGAATGAAGTCTGCGCAAACTGAATTTCCGGTCTCTGCATAAGCTTACCGATGAATTCATTGGTTTTAGCATCCAGATCTGCATATTCTCCACCTGACTTATCCAGCAATACCATTTCAAAACCTGCACTGTTACCAAATCCCGGTACACTTGGCGGCTGGAAGAATACTACTTTAGCATCAGGAACAGCTCCTACAATTCCAAATAGTTTTTTGGTGATATCTTCAGAAGTCTGTCCGTCTTTTTTTCTTTCTTCAAATGGTTTCAGTTTAACAAAAGCAAGACCGTTGTTACTTCCGTTTCCGGATAAGAATCCTCTTCCCGTGGAAATCGTTACATTCTGCACACCCGGAACTTTCAGTGCTTTCGCCTGAAGCGTTTTCAAAGCGTTGTAAGTTCTTTCCATAGAAGCTCCCGGAGGAAGCTGAACATCTGTAAAGATAATCCCTCTGTCTTCTGTAGGTACAAACCCTTTCTTCATACTGCTGCTTGCCCAGAATAAAATCCCTCCGGTAACAGCGAAAATAATAAGAGTTACCCATTTATGTCTTAACAGGAATACAAATCCTCTTCCGTAACGCTCAGTAGTTGTTTTAAAAGCAATATTAAACTTATAGAAAAACTTCTGTAACAGGTTTAAGTTTTTATACTCTTTATGATGCTCTGCGTGAGGTTTTAAGAATAATGAACATAAAACCGGGCTCAACGTTAATGCATTAATCGCAGAAATGATGATGGCTATAATCAGCGTGATACCAAACTGCTGGTAGAATACCCCTGTAGGACCTGTAATGAACGTCACCGGGATAAATACTGCTGCCATTACCAACGTAATAGAGATAATAGCCCCTGTAATCTCATCCATCGCTTCTACCGTTGCTTTTTTAGCATCTGAAATACCATGCTCCATCTTGGCATGAACGGCCTCGACGACGACAATGGCGTCATCCACCACAATACCAATCGCAAGTACCAATGCAAATAAGGTCAAGAGGTTTAATGAATATCCGAAGAGATTCAGGAAGAAGAAAGCCCCCACAATAGATACCGGAACCGCAATGGCCGGGATCAGCGTAGATCTGAAGTCCTGAAGGAAAATATATACCACAATAAATACCAGAATGAAGGCTTCGATCAGGGTATGTACTACCTTTTCAATAGAAGCTTCCAGGAATTCGTTGGTATCAAAGTTGAAAGTATACTTTACACCTTTTGGAAAAGTTCCTTCGGCTGATTTCAGATAGGCTTTGATATTTTTAATAATCTCCTGTGCATTGGATCCCGGAGTCTGGAAGATCCCCATACTGATGGAAGGATTGTTTCCGTTCTCCCCGATTCCTGTATAAGACTGTCCTGCCAGTTCTACTTTAGCAACGTCTTTCAGCATCAGGTTTTGTCCGTTTGCAAGAGATTTGATGATAATATTATCGTACTGTTCTTTATCGTTGAATTTACCTACGTATTTGATGATATATTCAAAAGAACTTCCGCTGTTTTGTCCGATAGAACCCGCTGCTGCTTCTCTACTCTGCTCATTGATCGCATTGGTAACATCGGTAGGAGTTACGCTGTAGGCAGCCATTTTTGCAGGATCCAGCCAGATTCTCATTGAATAGTTTTTACCTCCGAAAACGTTGGCATCCCCTACACCATTTACCCTTTTAAGGTTTGGAATAATGTTGATATTCAAAAAGTTCTGAAGATATACGTCATCCAGGTCTTTATTTTCAGAATAGAAAGACATATACATCAGGGCACTGGTCTGCTGCTTCTGGGTTACAACCCCTGAACGGGTTACTTCAGACGGCAAAAGAGGTGTCGCTCTGGCCACACGGTTCTGTACGTTTACCGCTGCAATATCCGGGTCAATCCCCTGTTTAAAGAAAACCTGGATTTGAGCAGAACCATCGTTCCCGGCACTGGAAGTGATATAATCCATACCTTCCACCCCGTTGATCTGTTCTTCCAAGGGCACTACTACACTTTTCATCACCGTCTCAGCATTGGCTCCCGTATAGTTTGCGGAAACACTCACTGTAGGTGGTGCAATATCCGGATACTGTGTAACCGGTAACGAGATCAGCCCCAGCACACCGAGAATCACAATCAGGATTGAGATTACGGTAGATAAAACCGGTCTGTTAATAAAGTTTTTTATCATTAGAATTTCGGTTTTATTGATTGAACAAGACTATCCATTTTGATGGGCTTCGGTTTCACTGCTGTTCCCGGTTTCAGACCTCCGATACCAGCTGCAACAACTGTTTCACCTTTATTAATTCCTGATTTGATAAGCGCTAAATTGTCGATTCTATCAATAACATTGACAACAACATTTCTCGCAGTATCTCCTTTTTCTACTTTGTAAACGTAAACAATACCCTGTTGCTCGTAAGTAGCACTTTCAGGCACTACAAGAACATTATCATATCGCTGAGGGAATCTGATTGTTCCACTGTTACCGTTACTTAATAACTTCTGAGCATTCGAGAAAGCAACTCTGAACTGGATAGTTCCTGTTGTAGGATCAATTTGTCCGGTAATAGCTTCAATTTTACCTTTTTCAGGATAAAGACTTCCGTTAGCAAGCTGAAGCTCAACCATCGGTAAGTTTTTGATTTTCTCAGGCATAGAAGCACCAGGAGACTTTTCAAGGAAATCAAAATACTCTTTTTCATTCATTGCAAAGTAAGCATAGATCTCAGAAGTATCAGAAATCGTTGTAAGAGGAGTCTGATCAGACGGTCCTACCAAACTTCC
Organism: Chryseobacterium indologenes; assembly: GCF_018362995.1. NCBI lineage: Bacteria > Pseudomonadati > Bacteroidota > Flavobacteriia > Flavobacteriales > Weeksellaceae > Chryseobacterium > Chryseobacterium indologenes. The sequence continues at coordinate 747,197 of NZ_CP074372.1, read as the reverse complement.
TACTTTCAATGGCAGTCTTCCGATCACCCCTGAAATAGGCGCACGAATGATGGAATATTCGATATTGGCTTCTACCCCCTTATAATTGGCCTGGGCCTGTCTTTTGGAAGCATTGGCCTGTTGTAACTGAGCCTGAGCCTGCGCCAGCTGAGCCTGTGCAGTCTGCAGCTGTACATTACTGATGATATTTTTCTGAACCAGAGGTTTTAGTTTGTTTACTTCAACCTGGGCAGCATTTACAGAAGCCTGTGCAGCAGCAATACTGGATTCAGCGGCACCAATTCCTGCTTTGGAAGCAGCTGCATTTTCGTTCAGGATATTGGTTTCAAGACGGAACAGAGGTTGTCCTTTTGTAACATATTGTCCTTCATCTACCAATACCTGGGTAATATACCCCTGTATTTTTGCACGTACATCATTGTTTACCCTACCCTGGATGGTAGCCGGAAACGTCTGATAACCCACTATATTTTTTGACTCCACGGAAACAACAGGATACGGCTTGGCACCATCCTGTTTCGGAGCTTCTTTTTTGCAGGCAGTCAGTGAAAGCGCTGCAATGGAAAGTATAACTAGCTTATTATTCATTTTATAGTTTATTAAGAGATTCCTGTATATTTTCTATGTTTTTGTTTAAGAGTGCTTTGTAAACTTCTATTCTTTCATTGTATCCATCGTCTTTACTTGTTTTAAAATTGTTTAAATCATCTAATAGCTTCAATTCGTCCTGCATTTTCTGGACAATTTTCTCGAATCGTATTTTTTTGTATTCATCATTGATGAAAAAATACCGTTTCCTCTCATCCATTTTGTTATGATCAACAATAAGCTGAGCATTTAACAATAATGAAATACTGGTAGAAACAGAGCTTTTGCTCGCGGAGAGCACTTCCACAAATTCGTCAAAAGTAATTCCTACTTTCTCATAGTCAAAAAGAAGGTAGGAATAGATTTTTGATGCTAAAGGAGGTAAGCTGAACACGGTGCCATAAAATCTTACGGCATCCTGAAAAATTTTCTCATCAATTTCTATACTCTGGTGCATATATAAAAATTTGAACAAAAGTAGAAATTAGTTCAGAACCAAACGAACAAACCTGATAGAGTTTATAAATACAGGCCGTTTTAAAAATTCAATGAAAGATGATTTAACTTTTTGCTTAAATTATAATCTTCTCAAAAGCCTTTCTCATGCCGTCTCTCAAAAGAACCTCTCCACAATAGGAATATCCTCTGCCTTCAAGGATTTTCAACATGGCAATATTATCATGGTTCGTATCTACTTTAATACTCTGAATGTCATGGGATTTAGTAAAATCTTCGATGTGATCAAAAAACTTCTTCACCATTCCCTGTCCTGCAAATTTTTCATCTACAGCCACTCTGTGAACCACTACGAATTCACCGTCGCTCAACCACGCTCCTTCAATGGTACTGTAAGCAGGTTCGTCATTCAGAATCAAAGCTCCATACACTGCAATTTCTCCGTCTACTGTTAAAACATGTCCGAAACCTTTGGCAATATCACTTTCCACCGTTCCCAGATTAGGGTATCCGTTTTGCCATTGGGTGCTTCCGTCTTGTCTTCTTCTTTCAATAGATTGCTGGATAATTTCCCAAATTCTATTTCTGTCTTCGATTTCCGCTTGTCTTAGTTTAATCTCTGGGTTCATGTTATAAAGTTGATTTAAAAAAAATTAAAAGATTGAATGATTAAAAATCAGAATAACTAATAATTATATCAATAATCTTTTGGTTCGTAATTAATTAAAAAACCGAAAATTAATTAAGATTAATTTTCGGTTCGAAGTAGTAAAATTTAAAATTATGAAATTGTTTATTGATTTTCACTTTGTTGAAGGTAAGCATCAATAATTTCAAATGCTTTTCTTTCTTCTTCCAGATCTACCATTACCTTCAGCGAAGTTGCTGTTGGGGTTGTGGTAAACGTAAGATAGTTATTTTCAACGGTGTTTGTAATTTGTGCGTCATCCAATTTAGATTTAACCAACTGAATTTCTGAAGGGTTATCACTTTCATAAACTGATACTCTCGTACTTCTTTCCATATTCTAATTGTTTGAGTATCTAAATATACGATGTTTTTTTTAAAATTACAAATCCCGTGTTTTAAATTTTATTAATATTATTTTCAATTTTATTTAAAGCAAGTTGAATTTCTTCCTTTGTCACATTCAAATGAGGTCTGAAACGAAGAGACTGATCTCCACATGGAAGAATAATTAATCCATCTTTGAAAAGCTCGTTCATCAGGTGATTTCTTTGTTCTGCAGACGGCAGGTCAACGGCACACATCAAGCCTCTTCCTCTTGCATTTGAAATTTTTTCAGGATATTTTTCAGCAAGCGCTTTCAAGCTTTCCAATAAGAAATCTCCCACTACTCTTGCATTCTCTACAAGGTTTTCTTTTTCGATCACTTCCATTACTAATTGGAAACGAAGCATATCAATAAAGTTTCCTCCGAATGTAGAATTGATTCTTGAGCTTTCTCTGAAAACATTATTCGGAACTTCATCAAATTTTTCTTTATTTGCTAAAACACCACAAACCTGTGCTTTTTTCCCGAAAGAAATAATGTCCGGTTTTGCTGTAAAGTGCTGGAATGCCCACATTTTTCCTGTAATGGCAATCCCTGTCTGAACTTCATCAAAAATAAGTAAGATTTCGTTGTCATCACAGATTCTTCTCAATCCCAAAAGGAATTCGTCTCTGAAATGATTGTCACCTCCTTCTGCCTGAATAGGTTCTATGATGATACAGGCTACTTTATCTGGGTGCATCAGGATAGCCTCTTCAATCTGAAGTAAAGCAAGGTTTTCATTTTTGATTGTTTCTTCAAGGTTTTCTTCTGTAATCGGGAACTTTAATTTCGGGTTTAAAATTCTCGGCCAGTTGAACATTGGGAAATATTGATACTTTCTTGGGTCAGAAGTATTGGTTAAGCTCAAAGTATAACCGCTTCTTCCATGGAAAGCCTGTTTGAAGTGAATACAGATTCCTGCTTCAGTATCTAATCCTTTTGCAAAGTTTTTGCGCGTTTTCCAGTCGAAGCATGCTTTCATTGCATTTTCAACGCCCAGAGATCCGCCTTCGATAAAGAAAGCATATTGTAGTTCTTCAGGGATAACCACTCTTTCGAATACTTCAAGGAAATGAGCGTATTCTTCGGAGTAAACGTCAGCAAGAGTAGGTTTATTTACAGCCATTCTTCCCAACCATTCTGATCTTTCTAAAAGATAAGGGTGATTGTATCCGATAGATGCTGATGCAAACATAGAGAACATATCCAGGTACTCCTTGTCTGTAAGTTTATCATAAAGCCATGATCCGTGTGATTTTTCAATATCCATCACAAAATCGAAACCGTCTGCCAACACATGTCTTCCTACTGTTTCTTTTACTTTATTTGCTTTTATATCTAATGTCTGTTCCATAATAAATTGTTGTGTGATTTAATAAATGAATGATTAAATGATCCAAAGAATGAAGCATTTAAACATTCAGGTTATTAAGTTTTATGTTTTTTGAGTACTTTAAGTAAAGCTTTTATAAATCAAATTTAATTCCTTGTGCCAAAGGAAGTTGTGCGGTATAATTGATAGTATTGGTTTGTCTTCTCATATAGTATTTCCAGGCATCTGATCCAGACTCTCTTCCTCCTCCGGTTTCTTTTTCACCACCGAAAGCTCCACCAATTTCAGCACCGGAAGTTCCGATATTTACGTTGGCAATACCACAATCTGAACCTGCGTGAGAAAGGAATAATTCTGCTTCTCTTAAGTTCTGGGTCATGATCGCGGAAGATAATCCTTGAGGAACATCATTCTGAATTGCGATAGCTTCTTCCAGTGTTTTGTATTTGATCAGATATAAGATAGGTGCAAAAGTTTCATGCTGAACAATCTCATAAGAGTTTTTCACTTCAGCAACACAAGGTTTCACATAGCATCCGGATTCATATTCTTTTCCGGTTAAAACTCCGCCTTCAACAACGAATTTTCCACCTTCTTTTTTACATTTCTTGATAGCTTCTTCGTATTGGTTTACTGCATCAGTATCAATCAAAGGACCTACGTGATTATTTTCATCTAATGGATTTCCGATTTTCAGCTGCCCGTAAGCTTTTGTTAATCTTGTTTTCACTTCATTGTATACACTTTCGTGGATAATCAGTCTTCTTGTTGAAGTACATCTCTGGCCTGCAGTTCCTACAGCTCCGAAAACGGCTCCAATGATAGACATATCAATATCAGCTTCTTTTGTAATGATAATAGCGTTGTTTCCACCCAATTCAAGGATAGATTTCCCGAATCTTTCTGCCACTTTAGAAGAAACCATTCTTCCCACTCTTGTGGATCCTGTGAAAGAAACAAGGGCCACTCTTTTATCATCTACTAATTTCTGTCCGATTTCGTGGTCTGATACCAATACACTTGAAACTCCTTCAGGAAGATTGTTTTCCTTAATTACTTCCATCATGATATTCTGGCATGCAATCGCACAAAGCGGTGTTTTTTCTGATGGCTTCCAGATAGTAACGTTACCACAGATCCAAGCCAAAGCTGTATTCCAGGACCAAACGGCTACCGGAAAGTTGAATGCAGTGATAACTCCAACAACTCCCAGCGGATGGTATTGCTCATACATTCTGTGTCCAGGTCTTTCAGAGTGCATGGTGTACCCCTGAAGCTGTCTTGAAAGTCCTACAGCGAAGTCGCAGATGTCTATCATTTCCTGAACTTCACCAAGTCCTTCCTGTAATGATTTACCCATTTCGTAAGAAACAAGTTTACCAAGATCATCTTTATATTCTCTTAATTTTAAGCCCAGCTGTCTTACGATCTCTCCTCTTTTGGGAGCCGGGATCAGTCTGAATTCCTGAAACGCCTTTTGAGCCGTTTCAATTACTTTGTCATAATCACTTTCTCCGGAAGTTTTTACTTTAGCGATCAACTTTCCGTCCACAGGAGAAATGCTTTCTATCACCTTTCCTGAAGCGAAATATTTGCCGCCTGTTGAGGTACCTTTGTTCTCTTCTTTAATACCTAAATTTTTCAGCGTTTTTTCAATTCCGAAATCCTTTACTTTTTTTGACATAAAATCTTACTTTTCGTTCTCTCTAAAGATAAAAATATTATGTGAACCTCAAAACTTTAATTTTTAATGTGTTTTTTATTTGGACTAATTATAAACATGCTTATCTTTGCAGGGTAATCATTTTGATAATCACCAATGGAAAATTCACAAAAAAATAACTCAAAGCTTAAGAAGTGGTTCAAGCGTGTGGGATGGGCAGGACTTGCTTTCTTTACCATTAAAGGCTTGATTTGGCTCGTCATATTCTACGTTGGAGCAGATAGTCTTCAAAGTTGTATAAAATAAAAAAGCAGAGAAATTTTCTCTGCTTTCTTTTTTGGTATAAGGTTAATTGAATTGTTATTTATTTATTGAAAAGCTAAAAAAAGAATCCTTTTTTATATTTTCTGTAATTTCAAAAAGAGAAGAAGTACCGTCTTTTAACAGCTATATTCCCTGAAAATAGCATATATACTCCACAATTCATCTTTTTCAAACTACTCTTTCTTCTTCCTCCCTGCATTAACCAGGCTCTGATGCAACAGGTATTCTATCTGTCCGTTCACACTTCTGAAGTCATCATTGGCCCACTTTTCGAGGAGTTTATAAGTAGACTCATCTATCCTTATCACAAAAGATTTTTTGCTTTTGTTTTCTGAAGAGTTCTGAGCTTTTTCTGATTTCATTTTCTAAATTCTCTAACATTATTCTGACTATTGTAGTGTAGAAATATAACCACTACAATCTACTTTTAATTTTTCACTTTTAATTATAAAGTGTTCCCGCATTTAATACCGGTGTTGCAGCTTTTTCTCCGCAAAGAACCACCATTAAATTGCTTACCATTGCTGCTTTTCTTTCATCATCAAGCTCAACAATATTCTCTTCTGAAAGTTTTTTCAATGCAAGATCCACCATTCCTACAGCTCCTTCCACAATCTTGGTTCTTGCTGCTACAATAGCTGTTGCCTGCTGTCTCTGAAGCATAGCTCCTGCAATTTCCGAAGCATAAGCCAAATGCGAAATCCTGGCCTCCTGAATCACAATTCCTGCCTTTGAAAGACGGTCTGTAAGTTCCTGCTCCAAGATAGAATTGATTTTATCTCCACCCTCTCTCAGGGTAATTGGAGCATGATCATCTTCTAAATTATCATAAGGAAAGCTCATCGCCAAATGACGTACCGCTGCTTCACTCTGCATTTTCACGAAATCAGAATAGCGCTCTACATCAAAAGCTGCTTTATAAGTATCCCCAACTTTCCATACGATGACAACCGCGATTTCAATTGGATTTCCCATTTTATCATTTACTTTCAAAGTCTGTCCCTGTAAATTTTCAGAACGTAAAGATATTTTCTGTGATGAATACAAAGGATTGATGAAGAATAATCCGTTCTCTTTTACACTTCCAACATATTTTCCAAAAAAGTTCAGCACTCTTGAGTGGTTGGGTTGAATAATCATTAAGCCTTTTAAGAAAAAGCACGAAAGAAGAAAGCAAAGCATGGCGATAACTACATAGGCTATACTTTGATCTACTCCACTAACAAAAAAGTAAACTGCTGCCACAAACAAGGCAAGGCAGATGACCAGTGTAAGATAACCCGACATGGGTTTTAATGTTTTTTCCATGATTGAATTTTAATTTGATATTATTTTGATATCATAAAGATGGTGATAAATTTTGAATTATGTGTTATGAATTATGAATTTTTTACGGGATTCGGGATTCGTGGTGCTTAACTAAACGCAAAGTTCACGAAGTTAATTTATATTAGTGCTTTATTTTTGTTCGCAAAGGTACTTCGTTTAGCTATGGATACTACTTCATTTGCTGAGTGAAACGCCTTTGCGAACAATAATCATCATAATATAATCATTGCGAACTTAGCGTTAAAACAATTCCCCTCAATAACAAAAACAACGGGAATAAAAAAATCCCGGAAAGTAAATTCCAGGATTTTAATTTTTATGTTCAGATCTTTATTTCTTTGTTAAAGTTTTAAACTTCATATAAGAGATAGCTGATAAAATGATCATTGTAGAGATTCCGATGTATACCCAAGCTGGTACTGGTACCGGATCTCCCGCTGCATATGAGTGAAGTCCGCTTAAGTAGTAATTTACTCCAAAATAAGTCATTACCATTGAGCAGAATGCAAACATCGTTGCTACGTGGAATGCCCATCTGCTTCTCAAGCCAGGCACTAACCTCATGTGCAGTACAAATGCATATACCATGATGGAGATGAACGCCCATGTTTCTTTCGGGTCCCAGCTCCAGTATCTTCCCCATGATTCGTTTGCCCAGATTCCTCCTAAGAAGTTTCCTACCGTTAATGCAAACAATCCGATGGTTAATGACATCTCAGAAACAATTACCAATTCCTTTAATGTTGTATCGTGGTGAATTTTATAAGTTTCTTTATTGGATATAATATAGAATACCAATGAGATTACAGCAATGATCATCGACAGTGCGAAGAATCCATAACTTGATGTAATAATGGCTACGTGAACAATTAACCAATAAGATTTCAATACCGGAACAAGCGGCGTGATCTGCGGATCAAGAGCTGAACCTCCGTGCGCAAATCCCATCATAATAACTGCCACCATAAATCCGGCTGCAGGAATTAATGCATTGGAATTTCTGTATAATAATAAACCTGCCGTAATACCTACCCAAGAGATGAAGATAATGGCTTCATATCCGTTACTCCAAGGTGCGTGTCCTGAGATATACCATCTTGCTACAAGTCCTAAGAAATGGCAAAGATATCCTACTAAACCAACCGCAATGATTACTTTAATGATTTTATTTAAAACTTTATTGGATTTAAACAGCTCAACAAACCCTAAGATTAAAAGAAGCCCTCCGATAATAGTATAGAAAATCAAGAGTTTAAAGTTAATATCTGCTTTATTCATGAAAACCTCAAGATCAACTTTAGATTTTGCAGGAACTACTGCCTTACCCCATTTCTGCTGGTATTCTGAAAGTTTCGCTAACTCAGCATCCGCTTTACTCCAATCACCGGTTTTCTGTGCGGTAAGAGCTTCAGCAAAATAAGGTCCCATCACCTGCTGAGATTCCATGTCCGGTTCAAATTTTTGATCTAACCATGAATGCCATGTGTGGTTGGCATCATTTTTCACAGGAACAATTCTCATAAACTGACCGCTGAAGAACTCATTGAAAATCTGCACTCTTTCATTTACAGCAATTACTTCTTTGTCGTAGTTCGTTTGTTCAGCTGGTTTTTTACGGAATGCCGTATTATAATCATGCTCTAAAATATAAGTCAGATTACCATTGGCATCAGCCGGGAAAAGGTTCATCAGTGAAGTATACCCATCTTCATCTGCCTTTGTTTTATTTTTCAGTTCATCACCTCCTTTCGTTCCCACTTTGATCATCGGAACCATAGTCCAGCTTGGTGTGTCTGTATTGATTGAAAGAAACCATTGGTTAGCTGTAAGATACTTTCCGTCTGTTCCTTTAAATTCGTCTTTTTTGTATAATTTTCTTAAAACATCCAATGCTTCTGTATTGATAGGAACAATTCTTCCTTCAAAACTTTGCACCAAAAGATATCCGAATTTATCAGCATGTTCTTTACTGATTTTGTTTCTCGCAATGATTTCATCCGGAGTGATAGATCTCATTTTACCCATCGGTGTAGCCAGAGAATTCTGCTTTGGAGCAGCGCCATCAAGCGGTTGAGCAGACGGAGCCGGAGCGTGGGTATGATTATCACCTTCCACATGAATGTGTTCTCTGCTTCCGTCCGTAGTCCCGTGAGTTTCGATTTTTTGTGCGTTCAACCCTAAGCTTAAAAACACTAAAAGTATTGTTGCAATTTTTGTTTTCTTTTTGTTTGCATCAATCAGCATTTTATTCAGTTTCCAGAAGTGAGTTCCTTTCCAGAAGAAGATCACAAACATTCCTAAGAATAAAAGTCCGTATCCGATGTAAGAAATCAAAGTTCCCCAGTAATCATGGTTTACAGAAAGAACAGTTCCCATTCTGTCAGGATCAAAACTTGACTGGAAGAAACGGTATCCTTTATGGTTAAGAACGTGGTTCATATAGATTTTATAAGGAGTTTCTTTACCCTCATCAATGATTTTCACGTGACTTTCATAAGCACTTGGAGATGAGCTTCCAGGATAAGTTTCCATTACAAAGTCATCCAGCTTCAACGCAAAAGGGGTATTGTATACTTTGGGTCCGAATCCAACCATGATGTTTAAACCATCCATAGTCACCTGCTTGTAAGCATTAGGATTTCCTTTTTCAACAGAAAGATCTACCAATTGTTTTGTTTTTGGACCCTGAAGCTCAATCTGAAGCATATCAGGAACATTAGCATCTTTCTTTCTGTCACCTTCAATCGCGATCAGTCTTCCTTTTTTAAGACCTTCAGGAACTACAAGCTTCAGTTCATTGATGGTATATAAGCTTCTCAATGCCAAAGGCTGGAACTCATTTTTTACAGTACTTCCTGTTGCCTGAGTAGCCATGGTCATATAGCTTGCATCTACAGGTGTTTTGATGAATAATTTTCCTCCTTCATTTTTAAATTCAACCGCTCCTTCAATCGCTCTGTTGAACGTCACCAAAGTTCCGTTGATCGATTTTGTCTCACCCGGTTTGATGTAAATATTCTGTCTTCCGGTATTTCCGGTAGATACCAGATGAAGATATTCCGCACCGTTTGGCTCAGCGACAAGACTGTCTTTTTTTCTTTGAATATATTCTTTCGCAAACACTTTCACTTCTTTTCCGTGGAAGTCATAGGTTGCTTTGAAATCTTTATTCAATGGGGACATCAGATAAGGAACATCCTGATAATTAAGAACATCACCTTTTTCTTCGATCTGGATTTTAAAGAAATTTTTATCCGTTACGATTTCGTTTGAAGTTTCACCTTCTCTGATGTGCATAGTTCCTTCAAAACTGATGTATCTTGTGATGGCACCACCAATAAAAATAAAAATAAAAGCAAGGTGGAAAACAAGAACCGGCCATTTCTCCCTTTTCCATAGTCTGTATCTTCCGATATTTCCTATGAAATTAAGAATGAGCAGGACCATGATCAGTTCGAACCACTTGGCCTCATAAATTAATGCTTTTGCTGTAGGAGTTCCGTAGTCGTTTTCTAAGAACGTTGCATAGGCCATCGCGAATGCATAAACCAGCAGCAATACAGCCATTGTCCTGGTTGAGATAAGAATATCTTGGAGCTTCTTCATGATTTATTGTACTTGACATGCAAAAATAAGCATGATAAACCATAAAGAGCTTAAAAAAAGCTGTTTTTTGTCACTTTGGCCTCCGTTTTGCTTATTTTGAAACATTCTTAATAAGCCTGAAGACTTTAGGAAAAATTCAATTCTTAAAACCGAAAAAATACAGATTCATAATACCTATATCCGTGATCGAAGGCTTCTATTTTTAATCTCAAGACATGTGCCCGGAAAACTTTCAAAAATAATCCATATTCTGAATTATTCCGAAACCATTTTTAAATTATTTTTCAAAGATTTTCTTCCTGATTTTACTTAAAAATTCATGAGTAATTCCCAAATAAGAAGCCACCTGCTGCTGGGTAATTTTCTGTTCCAATCCGGGGTACTTTTCAAGAAATTCAAGATAGCGCTTATCTGCCGTTTTCCCCGTTAAAGAAAGTATCCTTCTCTGCAATGCTACTGAAGAATTCTGGTTCATTATCCTGAAAAGTTTTTCTATCTGAGGCATGGTCTCATACAAATATTCTTTGTCTTTTTTGGAAATCATCAATACTTCACTGTCTTCAAGGGCCTCAATATTCAGAATGCTCGGTACATTATTGATAAGACTGTCAATATCTGTGATCCACCATCCTTCTACCGCGAAATACAGGGTTTGTTCAAATCCGTTTTCGTTCAGGTAATAGATTTTAAAACAGCCATTCAGAACAAATCCTTCAAAAGCACAATAATCCCCTTCTTTGAGAACAATTTCCTTCTTTTTAAACTTTCGGCATTCAAAAGGTTTTATAAACTGATTGAAATCTTCTTTGGAAAGATTTACATATTTGCTGATGTTTTTATATAGCAGATCGGACATTATGTTATTTAAGCAAAATAAAGGTATCAAATTATTGACACCTTTACAAAACTAAGTTATGTTAAGTTATTTTCTGTTTAAAAAATCATTGGTATTAACTACACGGGCATAAAGATTCCCAAGAGCGGAAATTCCCGCTAAAAAAGATCTTTGAACTTCCGCAGCATTTACCACTTCCCCATTCAGTTCACGATTTCTGGTGGCTGTAGCATCTCCAATAATTGTATTATTAAATCCAAAATCAAAAGCCGCTCTGGTAGTTGCCTCTACACAAACATCCGTCATCATTCCTGTAATCACCAGGTTTTTGATTTTCTTTGACTGGAGATAGTTCATGAGATCCGTTTCTCTGAAGCTGTTGGGAAAATGCTTGGTAATTATTTTCTCATCCTTTCTCGGCAAAACCAGCTGATTAATCTTAGCTCCATCTGTATCCGGAAGAAAAAAAGTAGCCCCTTCATTCGTTGAGATATGTTTGACATGAATGACAGGAAGATTGCTGCTCCTGAAATATTCTAAAATTCTCCTGGTATTTTCTCCAGCCTGCTCAGCTTTCTCCAATGTCATTTTTCCTCCCGGGAAATAATCATTTTGTACGTCGATAATTAATAATGCTGTGTTTTCCATTTTTTGTTTTTGTGCGTTCATTGTAATCAGTGAAATAAATATCAGACCTAAGGTCAGAATTGTTTTGAATTTATTTTCCATGTGTGAAATTTCTGAGACAAAATTATAATTGTTACCAATCCTGACCTTTGAACTAGTTCAAAAAATGCACCTGACCTTCAATAATATCAATCATAATTTTTAATATTATTATTTTTTTCATTTCTCTAAATTTAAATCAGAAATTGTATTATCTTTTTTAAAGAAAAACAAATATGATTAGTTAATATAATTTAACAGCATCAGATTTGCATAAACAAAAAAAATAGCCCTATTTTTATTTTATAATTGCGAACAATATTTTTTAATCAAATTTTAAATAATCGTTGTAAAAAGTGGGATTTCCAAAATGTTTTTTGGAGAAAAAAGATTCTTTTAGTGTTGAAAAAACATTAAATTTGCGACATTGATATTATGGATAAAAAGACACAAAAAAAACAGACTGAATCGCCTGAAACAGGCAAAATTTTATCTAAGCCACGTATTTTTTCCGGGCTTACTTTTATACTTTTATCGGCTGTTCTTGCATTCTCATTCATTTCTTATTTAATGAACTGGAAAGCAGATCAAAGCCAGGCAGGAACGATGCTGGACAAGACTATAAAATCTTCAAATATCTTTGGCAAGGCTGGTGACTGGCTGGGGAATATCTTCATTTTCGAAAGTATTGGTATTGCTTCATTCATCATTGCATTTTTATTTCTTGTAGTCGGCACTCTAATCCTTAAGAAGAAAATCTTCAAACCATGGAAAACCTTCGGGCACTCTTTGTTTTTTATCTGCTGGCTTCCAATTTTTATGGGAGCACTTACTAAAGGACAAGGTGTTTTAGGAGGCGTATATGGATATCAGATTATGGATTACCTTAATTCTATTATTGGAGCGGTAGGTCTATGGACTGTGTTGGTGGCAAGTATTCTTTTGTATTTTATTCTAGAATTTAATCTTCGTCCAAGTTCTATCAAAGCAAAATTGGATAAGATCAATGAAAATACTATTGGAAAAGTAAAATCTATGATTCCGGACTCTAATGATGACTTCGAGGCAGATGAGGAATTGAAAGAAGAAGCTGAAGAAATTGAAGAAACAGCTCCATCTCGTGTTACGGTAAGTGATGTTACCAATAGCACTTCCAATAATTCAATCCATACAATAAAAGAACCAGAACCTGTAAGTGTTCCGAAAGGATTTCCGGAAGTTCCGGTTTCAACCGGTATAGAAACCATTACGACTCCAAACCACACTTCTTTTGAAGTGGAGCCAAGAGAGGTTGCCCAGCCGGTAAGTTTAAATCTTTCTACAAAACCTATTGTTCCGGTTTCTACTCCGGAAGAAGCATTTGATATCAGACCATCTTCTCCATCTTCTGCTGTAAACACTGCACCGGCACAGGAAAACATTAAATTCAATGTAGAAGTAGCCCCTGTAATTGACATTCTGGATGATTCTGATAAAAAATCTCAGGAACTTGTAGAAAAACACGGTTTATATGATCACAAGCTTGATCTGGCTAAATTCCAGATGCCACCTGTAGAATTACTGAAAGATTATGGAAGTGAAGAAATCTCCATCAACAAAGAAGAATTAGAAGAAAATAAGAATAAGATCGTTGGGCTTCTGAAAAACTTCAACGTAGGAATTGCAGAGATCAAGGCAACAATTGGTCCTACTGTCACATTATATGAAATTGTACCGGAAGCGGGAATCAGAGTAGCAGCTATTAAAAAACTGCAGGATGATATTGCATTGAACCTTTCCGCGTTAGGAATCAGGATTATTGCTCCGATGCCGGGGAAAGGAACAATTGGTATTGAGGTACCAAGAAAAAACCCTACGATGGTTTCTATGCGTTCTGTAATTGCTTCTCAGAAATTCCAGAATACAGACATGGATCTTCCCGTGGTTTTCGGAAAAACGATTTCTAACGAAATTTTTATGGCTGACCTTTCAAAGATGCCTCACTTACTGATGGCGGGAGCAACAGGTCAGGGTAAATCTGTAGGGATTAATGCAATCCTTACCTCACTTCTTTACAAAAAACACCCAAGCGAACTGAAGTTCGTCATGGTGGATCCTAAAAAAGTGGAGCTTTCTTTATATTCAAAAATTGAAAGACATTATTTAGCAAAACTGCCGGATGCGGAAGAAGCAATCATTACTGATACCAATAAAGTAATCAATACGCTGAACTCTCTTTGTATTGAGATGGACACACGATATGATCTTCTTAAAAATGCTTTCTGCAAAAACCTGAAAGAATACAACAAGAAATTTGCAGAAAGAAAATTAAACCCTGACAACGGACACCGTTTCTTACCTTATATAGTATTGGTAGTAGACGAGTTTGCAGATTTGATCATGACAGCAGGAAAAGAGGTAGAATTACCGATTGCCAGACTGGCACAGCTTGCAAGAGCCGTAGGAATTCACCTTATTGTAGCAACACAAAGGCCATCCGTAAACGTAATTACAGGTATGATTAAAGCCAACTTCCCTGCAAGAGCAGCCTTCAGAGTAATCTCCAGTGTAGACTCCAGAACGATCCTTGACTCTCCGGGCGCAGATCAGCTGATTGGTAAAGGAGATATGCTTTATTTCAATGGAAATGAGATATTAAGACTTCAATGTGCTTTCGTAGATACGCCAGAGGTAGAAAGACTTGCTGAGTTTATTGGAGAGCAGAAAGGATATGCTTCTGCATTCTTACTTCCTGAATATGTTTCTGAAGACTCTACAAGTACAGTAGGTACTTTTGACCCGAACGAAAAAGATGCTTTATTTGAAGAAGCGGCAAGAATTATCGTTTCAACCCAACAAGGTTCTACATCAATGCTTCAGAGACAATTGAAACTGGGATACAACAGGGCCGGAAGAATTATGGATCAGCTTGAAGCCAGTGGTATTGTGGGAGGTTTTAACGGAGCTAAAGCAAGAGAGGTTCTGATCAGCGATCTTCATTCTTTGGAACAGTTTTTGGAAGATCTGCGTAGTTAAAGGGAAAAATTGAATGATTTAACCTTTCAGAGTTTACAATGTCTAAAGATTATTAAATAAAAAAATGAAAAATATTATTTCAAAAGTTATATTAGGAAGTTTTGTTGTAGGTGCAGTAGGTATGGCCAATGCTCAGAAGATTGATGCTAAGGCTAAGAAGATATTGGATGATATTACAGCCAACTACAATTCTAAAAAGAATTCTTACTTCAAATTTTCTTTTGGAAGCGGCCTTAACGGGCAGGTGACGAAAACAGAACCAGGTATTTATTACGCTGCAGGGGAAAAATACAAACTGAAGATCATGGACACGGAACAGATCTTCGACGGAAGCAAGATTTACAATATCAATGCAGATGATATGGAAGTAACAATCGCTAAGCCTAACGGAAGCGGTACCATGTTCTCCCCTATCAACTACCTTACAACTTACAGAAATGATTATAATGTAACCTATAACGGTAAGAAGATGGTAAACGGGGTAAATGCTGATTTCATTAAGCTGACTCCTGTAAAAGCAAACGGAATACAGTTCGTATATTTATTTGTAGATTCTGCTAAAAAGCAAATGGTAAAACTGGAACAACACGGAAACAACAAAGATGTGGCCGTAATTGCGATTAAAGAATACAAAGAAAATCAGCAACTGGACCCTAATATGTTTGTTTTTGACAAGAATAAGTTTAAAAATTACGTAATTACAGAACTTTAAAAAGCTGAAAGTGAATTGGCAACTAAGCAAATTTGCTTTTTAAGTTAAAAAAATAACAAAATATAAAAAGCCACAAGTAAAACTTTGTGGCTTTTTGATTAA
This sequence comes from Chryseobacterium indologenes, assembly GCF_018362995.1. Lineage (NCBI taxonomy): Bacteria > Pseudomonadati > Bacteroidota > Flavobacteriia > Flavobacteriales > Weeksellaceae > Chryseobacterium > Chryseobacterium indologenes. The sequence continues at coordinate 731,511 of NZ_CP074372.1, read as the reverse complement.
TTTTGGCTCATGTTAAAAATACTAGACCGATATATCATAAAAACCTTCTTTGGACCGTTTTTCTTTATATTCAGCGTATTGTTTTTTATTTTTATTGTAAACATTATCTGGGTTCAGTTAGGACAGTTTATGGGAAAAGGATTAAGCTACTGGCAGATCCTTAAACTTCTTTTTTATCTTGGGGTAAATGTCATCAGTATGGTGTTACCGCTTACCATTCTCCTTGCGAGCATCATGTCGTTCGGGGAATTTGGGGAACGGTATGAGCTTGCAGCGATGAAAGCGGCAGGAATTCCTTTGACCAGGGTAATGACTCCCCTACTGGGAATTTCAACAGCGCTTGCGATTATGTTGTTTTTCTTCTCCAATAATATTATCCCGGATTTTCAGAAAAAAGCCAAAAACATGCTTTTCAATATTGCCCAGACAAAACCGGCAATCAACTTTACTCCTGGCCAGTTTATTGATCAGATTCCCGGTTATATGGTGAAATTTGACAAAATATACGGGGAAAACGGAAAAAATATTGAAGGGGTTTTTGTACATAAAAAAGCCAATGCTTACGAAAATCAACAATCTGTTGTAGCAGAAAAGGGAAAATTTGTTCCTGCAGCTAATAAGAATTTCCTGAAGCTTGTTTTATATAACGGATATGTATTTGAAGATGCCTTTGCCGGAAAAGGAGATAATGTAAGACAGAAACAACCCGATCAGGCCATTAAATTTGACACATTGGTTTCTCACTTTGACATCAGTGAAATCATTAATAAAGCGATCGAAAAAGAGCAGATCACGGACGACTACCGTTTTCAGACTTACAACCAGCTTGACGGAACAATTAACAAAAACAAAAAAGACAATAAACAGTTCTTTGATAATATTGGCTCCGAAGTTCTTAACCAGACCAATTCTGTTGTGACCTATATGGATAAAGGCAACAAGCATAAAGTAGTGCCAAAAACACAGATCAAACTGGATACGGTAAAAGGAGAAAAAAAGCTGGAAATCCTTTATAATTCTTACACCAGACTGGATAACCTGAAGTCTACACTGGAATCTAAAAAGAATGAATACAGTTCCAATGTAAAATATTTCAGCAAGGTTGTTATTTATCAACAGAGAATTGTAGCGTATTCGGTGACCTGTATTATTTTCTTCCTGATTGGAGCCAGTTTAGGTTCTATCATCAGAAAAGGAGGAATGGGACTTCCGGTAATCATCGCTATTGTAATTTTTATTGTCTTTTATGTAATGAATGTTGGGGTAGAAAACTTGTCATGGAGCGGAAAAATGAATCCTTACCTTGCCGCGTGGCTTCCTAATCTGATCCTTCTGCCTTTTGGAGTTTGGATGACGTATAAAGCCCTTACAGATTCACAATTATTTGATGCTGAAAAATACAAAGCACTATTCAAACCTATTACTAAAAGGTTTACCAAAAGTAAAGAACATCAGAGATATCAATAATTCTGATATCACAATAAAAATAAAAAGCTCCGATTACTTTTCGGAGCTTTTTTGTTGAGTTATTTCGGATATAAAAAATTATATTTGCTGGAACTTAAAAACAATACCATGAAGAAATTACTACTTATTGGCCTTTTCGGTCTTGTATCTCTGAATGCTTATGCTCAGGCTCAGGATCAGGATGAAAACGGAACCTACAACGGTGAAAAATACGGCTACATTATTGATAAAAGCGGAAAAAAAACAGAAGGCGTTGTCCATCTGCACGGAGGATATTCCAGCCCGTGGCAAAATCAGTTAAAAGTAAAATTTGCAGCCATTGCAGATATTGACAAAGTAAAAAACAAGATCAAATTCAAAACCTACGACACAGGCGATATTAAAGAATATATGGTGTATGAAGGGGATACTCCAAGAATCTTTAAATCGGTTAAATATTCGAACATGAGAGAAGCTTTAAACAGTTCTGAAAGCTTAACAGGATTGTCAGCAGGTTTTAAAGCGATCAATAACCTTTCAAGAACAGATCAGTTCGCAGAAGTAGTGACAGAGGGTAAGGTAACCGTTTATAAACTCTATGGTTATCCTACAGCTCTTTCTCCCAACAGCACACAGGCAATTACACAGGCAGAAACAGACCGTTTAAGAGAAAATCCCAATTACATCTTTTCTAAAAAAGGCGGAAAAGTGGAAGAACTGACGCCTGCAAAAGCAAAACTCATCCTTGCAGACTGTCCATATGTAAAAGCAAAAATAGCAAAAGGAGAATATGGTTCTCTGAAAAATGAAGAAAAAAAAAGGTCCGGTTTCGGGAAATTTATCCGGGATGAAATCAGCAATGCTACAGTAGATAAACTTTCAATTATCAATGAAGTAATCTATGATTACAATGAAAATTGCAAATAAAAACTAAGGCTTTCAATCGAAAGCCTTTTTTGTGACATTTTTTGTATTTTTATTCACCAACAAACCATTTGTCTTATGAAAATTGTATTTCTCACAACGAGTCTCTTTCTTGTTTTTTCATGTAAAAATGATAAAGCAGTTCATAAACAATCTGCTTCAATGGACAGTTCTGTTGCCAAAAAAGATTCTGTACAAACCAAAACAGCAGAAGATCCTATTGATCAGATTAAAAAAGAATATGCCGCCCTTCAGGCTCAACTGGAGGCTAAAAAACTAAGTCAGTCAAAATTTACTTATGATTGTAATGATGAACCTTCAGGCGAAGTTATTTTTTATTCCGACAAAAATGAGATCAAGGTGATAGAGCATTTTTATGCAGAACACAGCCATTTCTCCGGATCTGAAAAATATTTTATAAAAGATGGAAAGCCTTTTTTTATATTCAGACAGGAAACCGTATGGAATTTTGATGGTGGCACTCCGGAAAAACCTGTTACGAAAGATGATATTACAGAAACCCGTATCTATCTTCAGAATGACAAACCCTTGAAATGCCTCGAAAAAAAAATACAGCATAAAATCTGATCAGAAAGAAAAAACCGCTCCTGATAACATTCCAAACAAAGAAATTCAATGTGATACGAATGAATTGTATAAAACATATCAATTGCTGCTAAAACATAAAGACCAGAAAGAACCTATAAAATGTCTGTAAAAGTAAAAGAGGCTTCCAATCGGAAACCTCTTTTTTATTTTTAGTATTGAAAATTTAAATTTTTAAGCTTAAAACTTATATACAAAAGCATTGATATTCATTCCTGCACCCACAGAAGCAAATAATACCACATCATCTTTCTGGATTTTATGATGTTCAAGTTCATCCTTTAAAATCATAGTCAGCAAAGACGGAATGGTCGCCACGCTGCTGTTTCCAAGTTTATGAATGACCATAGGCATTATATTTTCAGGAACCGGTGTATTATACAATTGGTAGAACCTGTTAACAATAGCTTCATCCATTTTTTCATTAGCCTGATGAATGATAATTTTATTTAACTGACTAATGGAATATCCACTGCTGTCCAGACATTTTTTCATGGCATCCGGAACATTTATGAGGGCGAATTCATATATTTTACGTCCATCCATTTTGATATATTTTGTATCCTGGCATTTATCATTGTTATAAGATTTCCCAAAATACAGATAATCTTTCTCTTCAAAGGTATAAGAAGCTGACAAATGAGCCTTTATTCCGGAGTCATCATCATTGTTTACTTCCAGTACGGCCGCTCCTGCTCCATCAGCATAGATCATACTGTCTCTGTCATGAATATCCACTACACGGGAAAGAGTTTCCCCGCCAATCACCAGACATCGTTTAGCCATACCGGCTTTAATAAATGCATTAGCCTGTATCACACCTTCAATCCAGCCGGGACATCCAAAAAGAACATCATACGCCACGCAGAAGTTATTTCTGATTCCTAATAAATGCTTTACCCTTGCCGCAAGGCTTGGAACCGCATCGGATTGAACTGTTCCAATACGAACATCTCCAAAATTATGGGCAAAAATAATATAGTCTAATGTCTCAGGATCTATTCCTGCATTTTCAATGGCAGCCTTTGCTGCAATAAATCCAAGATCTGAAGTAACCTCAGTACTATGAGCATATCTTCTTTCTTCAATACCCGTAATTTTTTTTAATTTATCTGTAATAGATGTATTATTTTCTGTTAATAATATACCCTTTTCATTAAGAAAAATATGCTTATCAAAAAACAGATTGGTTATCGTTTCAGATGGTATGTAGTTGCCTACACCAATAATCTTCGTCATCACTTTTAAAATGTTTAATTTCCTGTTTTAAGTTAAGTCTGCAGGAATAATTCTATAAATATAATGAATTAACGTAAATACTCACCAATATATTATGGAATGTGACCTCTTTACGATAAAGTTCTAAACAAAAAAACCAAATACATAGTTTAAAAGCAATATAACCAGCTTATCCGGAAGAAAAAAAAGAGGCTCCCATCGGAAACCTCTTTATTATTTTCAACAACTGAAAATTATACTTTCATAATTTCAGCTTCTTTTGTCTTAAGATGCTCATCGCAAAGCTTTACATATTTGTCGGTATAAGTCTGGATTTCTTCTTCCACTCCTTTTACCACATCTTCAGAAACACCATCTAACTTTTTAAGTTCTTTCAAACCGTCCTGTCTGGCGTTTCTTACCGTTACTTTAGTGTTCTCAGTTTCCACTTTAGCCTGTTTTGCAAGTTCTTTTCTTCTTTCCTCTGTTAAAGGCGGAACATTCAGAATAATGTTTTCTCCGTTGTTAGAAGGTGCAAAACCTAAGTTTGAATTGATGATCGCTTTCTCAATCGCATTGATTGCAGTTCTGTCCCAAGGTTGAATAGAGATTGTCATTGCATCCGGAACAGAAACATTCGCAACCTGGTTGATAGGAGTCATTGCTCCATAGTATTCTACCATTACATCCTGAACCATTGATGTAGAAGCACGTCCTGCTCTAATTCTTTGAAATGCGTGATCCAGGTGCTTTACAGCTGCATCCATGTCTTGTTTTACAGATTCTAATATAAGATCTAATTCTTCCATTATTATATTAAAGTTTGATAAATTACACATCTATTAATAACCTGAATATCAACTAGTTAAAGCCTGAAAATCCTGTAAGCATCAGTGTTCTTTCACTGTTTTAAACTATTTTTTTCTATTCAGTGCTGCAAAAATAATGATTGTTTTTGAATAATAGGTATTTCACAGATGGATTTTGTGTACTTGGCTCTGTTTTGAAAAAAGAAGATGGCTTTTAATGATCCTACATGAAGTCTTCCGGTACAAATACCTATAGGATATTTTGGTTATTTCTACTGATTTACAAGCCATTTTTTATGGCTTATTTTACTTTATCATTTAGTAAAGCTCTCAACAGAGATTATAATATCACACAAAAGAGAATTTCATGTAAAAGAATTCATCATCACTTTATAAACTAATTTAAACCAATCACATTATGACAAATCCATCTTTAGATGCCTATCAACAAGTATTTGGTATGGCAGGTCTTGCCAACCGCGCAGGAGGCTACAACGGTTTTGGTATCCAGCTGCAACAACAGCTTCAATATGATTTATCCTATTATTTTAACAATGTTCCTCCGGTTAAAATGATGGATCAGAAAACACCTTCCACAGCTAACCCTTCAGTTCTATCGGAATTAGGAAGCTGGGATCTTGTCTGGGGCCCTGCTCTGATCGAGGAAAAAAATGAAAAGGGAGTTCCTACAGGAGTTGCAGATAATGCATTATACGTAGTTAAATGTGAGGCTGTTGCATTTCCGGGAGGCCCTACATTGCCTGCTTATGTCGTAGCTATTGCAGCAACTAATCCATCATCCCTTTACGATTGGGAAACAGAAGATTTCTCAGTTTCAGAAGTGGTAAACTGGACGACTTACAATCCTTCCAATTTCACTCCGTCAGCTTATAATGGCACCGATCCTTATATTTCAAAAGGTACTGCTACCGGTGTAAGTATCCTTCTCGGACTTGAGAGCCCGGATTCTGCAGCTTCACCTAAAACTACACTGCAGCAGTTTCTTGCAGGCTTAAATCCGGAACCGGGTACAGCTATTATATTTTGCGGACACAGTCTTGCAGGAGCATTATCACCTACCCTTGCTCTTTATCTGAAAGAAAATAAAGATCTGAATGCATTCGGTGTAACACTTGTATATCCTACCGCCGGGCCAACTCCGGGTGAGGCAGCATTTGCCAGCCTGTTCAACAGCAAATTCCCGCCATTGCCACCAGGATGGCAGCAACAATCAGGCACTTACCAAAGCTGGAATACCATGCACTGGAATGATCTGGATGTTGTCCCTCATGCGTGGCAGGTATCAGAACTGGAAAAAATTGCAACTATATATGGACAGGCTACTACCAATATGACGGCCTCCATATTAAAAGCTTTACAGAAGATGGCTATTGATGATTCTTCAAAATCAGGAGCCAGCTATACAAGGATACAAAACCAATCACTTCCGGGCCAACTGCAGCACTCAAGCAGCTCCTCGATCAGCATCAAAACACCTCCGGCAACCTTACAGGATTATATGCTTCAGTTATCAGTACAGCATGTGGGCATGTATAATGGTATTCCTGCAACCGGATCTGATCCTCAGGTGACCGGTCTTATTCTACCAAAGCCATTGCCCAAACCGGACGTTGTGAAACTGGTACCGGGAGTAACTGCCGTCACCGAGTTTGAGATGATCATGAAAATTATAAATCAGATCATTGAATGGGTTTTCTCCCATTACACTCTAGTTGAAAAGGAAAATGCAACGCAAAATATTGAAGCAGATAAATAGGTATTACAATTGCTATAAAAACAAAACACCTGTCACGATAATCGTGGCAGGTGTTTTTTATATTTTTTCTAATAAATTGATTATAAATCAACCAAAGTACCTACATTTTCTCCGTCTACAATTTTTGACAGGTTACCGTCTTTATTCATATCGAATACGATGATTGGCAATTTGTTTTCGTGGCTCAAAGTAAAGGCAGTCATATCCATTACCTTAAGATTTTTTTCAAATACTTCATCGAACGATAATGAATTGTATTTTACAGCATCAGCATTTTTTTCAGGATCACTGTCATAGATGCCGTCTACTCTTGTTCCTTTTAAGATTACATCCGCTCCAATTTCGATTGCTCTTAAAGTAGCCGCTGTATCTGTAGTAAAGTAAGGGTTTCCTGTTCCTGCTCCGAAGATTACTACTCTTCCTTTTTCAAGGTGTCTTACCGCTCTTCTTTTGATGAAAGGTTCAGCTACTTTATCCATTTCAATAGCAGACTGAAGTCTTGTCTTGATTCCTGCATCTTCCAATGCTCCCTGCAACGCCATGCCATTGATGACAGTAGCCAGCATTCCCATATAATCTCCCTGCACTCTGTCCATTCCTTTTGCAGCTCCTGCAACACCACGGAAGATATTTCCTCCTCCAATCACGATCGCAACTTCACAGCCTTTTTCGACTACTTTCTTGATCTCAACAGCATATTCCTGTAGTCTTTCGGTATCAATACCATATTGTCTGTTTCCCATTAAGGCCTCACCGCTCAGTTTCAGAAGGATTCTTTTATATTTCATCTTTTATTTTTAGTAACTTTTTATTAGTGTGGGTCTACCCCGATTTTGCTTTTGCAAATATAATCATTAAAAATTTTGATAAAAGAAAAATATTAAATAGAAATAATGTAAGAAATATTTTGAAAAGTACGAAAAAGGATTATTTTTGCATTAATTATAAATTGAGTTGAAGAAAATTATCATTTTTTCATTATTTCTATCAGGAATTGTTTCTTATGCGCAAACAGGAACAAATGTTTATCCGTTCTTAAATGTACCTGTATCTGCAAGACAGGCTGCTTTGGGTGGTGATGCAATTTCGATAAGAGATTATGATGTTTCCTTTGCTATTGCAAACCCTGCCCTGTTAAATAGAGATTCTGACAAACAGCTTTCTGTAAACGCAACAGCTTATCTTGCCGATTCAAAATACGGAACTATTGCTTATGCCAAAGACTTTGATAATGGCCACATGGCTACCATCAATGCCAGGTATATGAGCTATGGAAGTACACCGAGAACGGATGAAAGCGGTTTTGAAAACGGAGAGTTCAAAGCTTCGGATGTAGCCATTGGCGCAGGCTATGCCTACCAGTTTGAAGAAGACTGGACGATTGGTGGAGGACTTAATTTCGTTACCTCAAAAATTGACAACTATACTTCTTCCGCAATTTCAGGAACAGCGGGAGTTACCTATCATAATAAAAAGAACAAAGAAGTACTTTCTTTGGTGATGAGAAATTTTGGTTTCCAGCTGAAGTCATTCAATGGAACAAGAGAAAATCTTCCTTTCAGAATTGATCTGGGGTATACCAAAATCATCAAGAACTTCCCTCTTGCGATTACCATTACGGCGCATGATCTTCAGAAGTTCGATATTTCTTCAGAATATAACCTGGACGGACAGAAAGTGAATGCCGGCAGAAAAATTGCAGACCACTTTTCATTGGGCGCTGAATTGTTTCCGGAAAAGAATTTCAACATCCGGTTGGGATATAATGTAAAAAGAGGAAATGAACTGGCGGTTGCAGATCAGAGAAACTTCTCAGGACTTTCTGCAGGATTTGGAGTAAAAGTTTCCAGATTCCGTATAGATTATGCACACGTAAGATATCACAACTCTTCCAATGTCAATCAGATAGGAATTTCTATGGACCTTTCAAGTCATAGAGGAGAATAATATTCCGGCTTAAATTTTCTTAATTATTCTGAATTTTTCTTACTTCCTCTTGATTTTTAAGAAAAAATCTTGAAATTTGCAGTATGAAAAAACCTGTAATTGCTATCGATGGGTACTCGTCTACCGGAAAAAGTTCTATCTCTAAAATCATTGCAGATAAACTGGGACTTATTCATATGGACACAGGAGCTCTCTATCGAGGAGTTACCTGGTATGCATTGCAGCATTGTCTGGACGAAAATGGAGGAATTGATCTGAATACATTATTCTCTTCTTTAGACCAGATCAGCCTTGAGTTTAAAAATAACGACGGAACTCTTATTCTTTTCCTTAATGACACGGATATTTCTAAAGAAATCCGTACCAATATAGTATCTGACAATGTAAGCCTTGTGGCCAAACAGAAAGAAGTAAGAGACTTTTTGCTGCAGTCACAGCGCACTTTGGCAGAAAAAGGAGGTGTCATTATGGACGGACGTGACATTGGGACAGTAGTTCTGCCAAATGCAGACTATAAATTCTTTCTTACTGCCAGCATTGACGAAAGAACTAACAGAAGGTTTCTGGAACTGCAGGGCCTGGGAATTGAAGCAGATAAAGAACAGGTAAAGCAGAACCTTATAGAACGAGATAAGATTGACAGCGAGCGTGAAATAGCCCCTTTGAAGCAGGCTGACGACGCTACCGTTATTGATAATTCGGAACTGACCAAAGAAGAAACTATAGAGCTTATTTTATCTCACATCGAAAAGATTTAACAATTTTTAATAGGCTCCCAGCCTCCTTTGGTATACAAATTGTAAGTTTTATTACTGTAAAAACTAATCTTATTATTAATTATTAAAAAACTTAAAATGTCTAGAAAAGGAAATAATACAGCAGGTATATTGGCAGGACTTCTTGCAGGTGCTGCGGCAGGTGTAATCTTAGGAATGCTTTATGCACCGGAAGAAGGTAAAGAAACCAGAAAAAAAATCAAGGATAAAGCAAATGATCTTAAAGATCAGGCTAAAAATAAATACGGAGAGGTTTCTGAAAAAGTAAAAGACCAATATGGCAATATTTCTTCTACTTTCAAAGAAACGGCAAGCAGCGTAGCACATACTGTGAAAGACGGATATGACAAATATAAAGATCAGATTGTTTCTAAAACTGCAGATTTGGCAAAAGATGTAGAAGCAGAACTGAACGATCTAAAAAAATAAGTAATTTATCTTTTTAAGTAAATTACAGAAAGGAACTTTTGTGCAAAAGTTCCTTTTTTTGTAACTTTAAAAAAAAACAATGATAGAAACTATTAAAGAATACGCCTCCAAGAGAATAGATCTTCTGAAAATTGAAGCAACTGAAAAGTCGTCTCTTTCTGCCGGGCTCATTACTTACTTTGTAGTACTGCTTGTTGCTTTTGCTTTTTTTATTATCCTTTTCAATTTTGGAATCGCTTTCCTTATCGGAAAGGCACTGGATAATTACTCTTACGGATTCTTAATTGTTGCTGCATTCTATGCACTGGTAATGGCATTCGTTGTTGCCTTCAAAACTAAGATCGTAAATACTGTTGCAGATCAGGTTATTAAATTTTTAAATCATTAAACTATGGGCAGAAAATACGAGAGCATAGAAGAATTAAGAAGAAAGAAAAAACTGCTTCAAGGTGAAATAAGTGATCTGGAGAATCTTCTTACCTTCAAAAATACGAAGGAAAGCCTGAGTGCCTTTACCAACGGATTAAGTGATCAGTACCTTCAGGAAAAGATAGATGAAGACGGTGATGAAAAAGTAGTTCTGAGAAAGGACGTCATTGCCAAGCAGCTTACCTCAGAAGTAAAAGATTTGCTGATTAACAAAAATACCGCTGTAGGGATTGCAAGCTCCGCTTTCAAAGGTGGTAATATTACAGACAGCCTTGTTAAACTAGGAGTTACCGCTATTGTAGGAAATTACGCCAAAAAGAACATGAAGAGCTCCAACTGGAAGAAAAAGCTTATTGGTGCTGCATTGATCTACCTTGCGCCTATAGCATTGAAGTATGTCAGAAAAAAGATGGAAGTATATCAGAAAAATAAAAGTGTTTCCAGTATGGAACAACTGATTTAAGGAATTAGGGCTTAGGATTTAGAAAATAGTTTTACATTTTCACTTCCTGGGCCCTAATTTTTAAATCTTTATTTTGAAAATAACTGCCCTAAAATAATCCCCGCAGCCATTGAAACATTCAGGCTTTCTGTAGACTGGGATTTTCCAAATCTCGGAATACTGATACTTTTTTGTAAAAGCTTCTCGGTTTCCGGTCTCATTCCGTTTCCTTCATTTCCTAAGATCAGATTGATTTTTTCAGGTTTATCAAACGTGTAGATGTTCTCCCCTTCCATATCCGTCCCGATATTTATATTTTCCGTTTCAGAAAGATATTCCACAAGATCAGTATACACCATATTAACTCTGGTAAAAGAGCCCATAGTAGCCTGAATCACCTTCGGATTGTAGACATCCACGGTATCTTCACTACAGATAATCTGTTCTATTCCGAACCAGTCTGCCAGTCGTATAATCGTTCCTAAATTTCCGGGATCCTGTATTCCATCCAAAACCAGCTGTATATTCTTATCCGCCAACTTTTCTTCCTCCGCAAGATAACATACCGCTACGGAATCTTTCGGCGTTTTAAGAAAACTGATTTTTTTTAATTCATTTTCAGAGATATGGATAACGGGAATATCAGTACGGTCCAATTTTTGTGGATCGGTTGAAAATATTTCTTTAACTTTAAAGTTAGAATTAAAAAGTTCACAAATGATTTTATTACCTTCAACCAAAAACAAATTGTATTTTTGTCTGAACTTCTTTTTATCTAAAGATTGTAAAACTTTTATTGTATGAGCTGTAAGCATTATAAGAATTCTCCTCAAAAATATTATAAAATTATCTCATTTGCAACATTTGTTGGTCTCCTTTATGCTTGTAGTACAACAAAAAAAGTTCCTGAAGGCGAATATCTGCTTACCAAGAACACATTAGGATTCGAGGATAAGAAAGAATTTTTCGATGAGGAACTGAAAGATTATATTCAGCAAAAGCCCAATAAAAAGCAATTCCTTTTCATGCCATTAAGTCTTCTTCTGTATAATATGGCTGATCCGAAATATGATACGATACTTAATGAATACATGACCTATCCCGGTGAGATGAGAAATCAGAAGCTGAGAGACTCTTTATTCCTTAAATATAATATGAAAAGCAGTGTCGGAAAAAGTTTGCTGTTCGATCGTTTATTGCATAATTGGGGAACACCGCCCGTAATTCTTGACCAGACCAGAAGTGAAAAAAGTGCTGAGTCTATTAAAAAAAGGCTTACTTACAGAGGATATTGGGATGCAGACGTAACCTTTAAACATAATTTGGATTCTGCTTCAAAAAAAGCAACCGTTAATTATTCTATTAAACATAACGATCCTACCATGATCAAGGATTATTTTTACAATATTCCGGATCAGGGGATCAAAGGCTACTACAATTATAATCTGAACAAAAGTCTTGTGAGATCCGGGCAGATACTTGATCAGACCGTTCTGGAGAGAGAGGTAACCCGAATTACTGATATGATGAGAGAGTTTGGTTTCTACAGATTCAACGCCTCCAATGATGAGGTTTATTTTGTGGCAGATTCTCTTAAAAGCAGAAAGCAGATTCCTTTGACACTGGAAATCCATAAAGACTCTCTGGATACACCTTATAAGATTTCAACTTTCGGAAATATAGATGTTGCCATTGTAGATGAGCCTGGTGATTACCCTAAAAATACAAAAAAAGACAGCTTAAGAAGAATAAGGTTCCATACGATGAATGATAAATATAAACTTTCATCTATATGGAGAGCTATTATTCCGGACAGTAAAAAAGTTTTTGATCAGACTAAACTTGATGTAACCAAGAGAAACCTTTTGGCCATGAACAATTTCAGCATCGTTAAGGCAAGAGATTCCCTGAGACAAGGAGGAATGGCTTCACCTAACGACAGTATTGTTGATTTATTATATGTATTAAAACCGCTTCCGAAGTACGAATTTAAACTGGGAACAGATATCAATTATTCTCAGGTCTTAAATCTCGGTATCTCTCCTTCCGTAGACCTTACGACCCGAAACGTTTTCAGAGGGGCAGAAAACCTTTCAACGAGTCTTTCAGGAACATTTGGATCGATCAGAAGTACCAAGGATATTGATAAAAGAGTTGCCGCCTATGAGATATCAGCTCAGGCATCTTTGAATTTCCCGAGGCTTTTGCTTCCTTTTAATTACTATAAATTCATTCCTAAGCGATACACGCCTACTTCATCTATTTTGTTGGGGGCATCCATACAGAACAATATCGGTTTGGGAAGGTTGATTTTCAATACAGGGCTGAACTATCAGGCAAGTGTTAATGATCAGGTGTATCATAAGCTTACCTTATTCAATACTCAGGTCAGCCTGACAAAAAATAAAGATGCCTACTACGATTATTTTGTGAATGACGGAAGGGTAAAAGATGAAGTTTTCGGGAATTATTTTATGTTTAACCCGGAAACTGCGCAAACCGGACAAGATTATAAAGATGGAAAACTCAGTGTAGATGAGGTTTCCAAAAAGATTATTGAGAATGATGCTTACCGTGGAAGTCTTGATCAGCAGGGAAGAGATCTTTTAACGGCATTTACCGGAACATTGGTGAACAAAGACAGGCAGACGCAGGATGTTCTTATTTCTTCCATGATTTATAACTTTGTATACAGTGAAATCGGAAAAAAAGAATATCCAAACGCCTTTTATTTTAATGGGAAAGTTGAGCTTGCAGGTAACATTTTAAGCTTATTCAATAAAAAAGGTAACGACGGAGGTGTTGTTACCGGTCCTCAAAAAACCATTTTCGGGCTTCCATATGCACAGTTTATAAAATTTGATATTGATGCCAGAAAGTATTTTAAATTCAATGGAAATCAGACATTGGTACTTCGCCAGTTTATCGGGGTGGGAATACCGTATGGAAATTCTCAGGATATGCCGATCATCAAATCATATTTCAATGGAGGTTCCAACGATATCAGAGCCTGGGTAGCATTTGGAGGATTAGGTCCTGCAGATTCTCAGGTGGATGAAAGAGTACGTACTTACATGACAGATAATTTGAAGCTTACTACCAATATTGAATACCGAATTCCGTTCAATAAGACTTATGAGGGAGCTTTATTTACCGATATAGGAAATACATGGAGTCTTCGTAACTATAATGACGGATATGGGGATGAGTTTAAATTCAATAAGTTCCTGAAGCAGGTAGGTATCGGAAGTGGATTCGGATTAAGGGTTAATATCGCCTATGTAACGGCCAGAATTGACCTTGCTTATAAGATCTATGACCCGAATAAACCTGATGGAGACCGATGGAGATTCAAATATATCCAGCCTTTTAAACCTACTGTTAATATCGCGTTCGGATATCCTTTCTAATCCGGAGAAACACCTAAAATAAAATAGACTACAGCAATCACACGGGCGAGGATTTCCCTCGTCTGGTTTCTGTAGAAGCTTTCGGACTTTGTGACATCCTGAGCATCAAATCCCAAAGCATTCATATCATTATTTCTCGCAAAAAACAAAGCCCTAAGGTTGTGATATCCCTGAGATACAATAATGACGTTCTTCTTTTTATACACATCCTTACAACGGAGAATACTTTTATAGGTATTGAAACCCTTCGGGTCTTCCACAATAATATCTTCAGGAACCCCTTCCAGATAAACCAGGTAATTTTTCATTGCTCTCGGTTCATTGTAACCTGTACTCTTCTCCCCGCTCACTATAATTTTCTTGATCTTCCCATGATGATAAAGAAGCGCCGCAGCATCCATTCTTTTCGTAAAATAGGGATTAGATTTTCCGGATCTCATTTTCGGAGATGTTCCCAAAACCAATGCTACTTCTCTTGGTGGGATTTTTGAGATTTTAGTATAGGTTCTCCCGTTGGTAAGCCCGAAAACCCATACATTACAGAAGCATATCATCAGAATTCCTAATTCCAATGATATAAAACCCAGGTTAAATATGTTCCTAATAACTCTCAACTAAGATCAAAGTTAAGCTTTATTTTTTTACTTTTCACAATAGACATACAAGATAATATGTGTCCCTGCTCTTCCTCTTTTTCAGTAAGATATTCATTTTCCAGCAGTTCCACTTCACCTTCTTCCAAAGAACATTCACAACTTCCACAAATTCCGGACTTACACGAATAAGGAACCGGAAACTTTTGAATCAAAAGCTGCTGCAGGATTTTATCCTTGTTATCAGGAAGATGAGTAGTATATTTTTTTCCGAGCATGGTAAATTCAACCTCTATATCCTCAATCAGAGGAAATTCCTTTTCTACAGGATAAATATCATCATTGAATTCTTCAAAAAGTTCAAAATGAATGTTCTTTTTTGGAATTCCATGGTGATAGCAGGCATTGGCCAATGTCTTGATCATTTCCCCTTTTCCGCAGATCAGCACTTCGTCCACCGCATCCCAGATCGTAGATTCTTCGTCTGTATCATCCAGATGAAGAATCTGATTAATGATAAGATTTAATTTTTTGGCATCCAGCCTGCCATAAAAAAACTGATCTCCTGTTTTCTCCTGCGAGAAGAAGTAAAAAATCTGAAGTCTGTCACCACAAGTTCTGGCAAGATTATCCAGTTGGTCCCGATACACTAGATCGTCAGAACTTTTATTTCCAAAAAATAAAAATAACCGTGTTCTGGGTTCGTTGTGAAGAATATTTTTAAAATGACTCAAAATCGGGGTAATTCCAATACCTGCAGCAAAGGCTACAATCGTCCTGAATTCACTGGGTTTGGATACGATAGTAAATCTTCCTGCGGGTTCACTCACCCATAGTTCGTCACCAGCGTTATAGTTTTGAAATAATTGCGAAGTAGCCCCTTCAACGGAATTAACTTTTATCCCCAGACATATTTTACCTTCATAGGGAGCCGAAGTCATTGAATAATCATTAATAACCTCTTTCCCATGTGCCTGAAATCTTATACTGACGAACTGCCCTGCTTCAAACCTGAAATTTTCCTTTAAATTCTCAGGAATATCAAACTCCAGAGAAAAAGTATTTTTGGTCAGCTCTTCCTTTTTCGCTATTTTTAACGGATGAAACTGTATCAGTTTCCCTTTATAGATTTGTTGTTCCATAACTTCAATTCAAAAATAGATAAAAAATAATTTATGAAGAAGATAATTTTATCCACGTTACTCCTTACTGCATTGTACAGCTGTAAAAAAGAAGGTCAGAAAACCGAAAATACAGCAGCTTCAGATTCTGTTTCTGTAGCCCAATCTACAGGTGCTGAAGAAAGTACGTATGTTCCCAAAGAGCTTTCTCCTGAAAATGTAAGTCAGTATTTAGCAAAAAATAATGATACTTTATATGTCACTAACTTTTTTGCAACCTGGTGCGGGCCATGTATGAGAGAAATTCCAAGTTTTAAAAGTAAAATGGAAGAGCTGAAGGGTAAACCCGTAAAATTCACTTTCATCAATCTTGATGATAAAGCTGACTGGGCTGATGCTGTAAAGAATTTTGCTACAGAAAATAAGTTGGGAAAAAGTGTGATCTTATTGGATGGACAAAAATTAGATCAAAATTTCTTCACTTCCAATTTCAAACAATGGGACGGAGGTTCTATTCCTTTTACCTTTATGAGAAAAGGAGATAAGACCGATGAATATCTGGGAATGATGACGGAAGATGTATTAAATTCAAAAATCGATTCTTTCTTACAATAAAAATAGACTGAACTCTTTCTGAATCATGTCAAAAAGATTTAAAATCCTGTGTTTGCTATTCGTGATTGCCATTATTATTAGTGCGGTCATCAATCTGAATACAGGATTTTTAAGTTTAAATTTTCAGGATTTTTTTCTGAATTCTGATCATAATCAAATTGCTGAAATCCGTATCAATCGTGTTCTTGTAATGATGTTAGCCGGAATTTCAATTCCTACTTCAGGTTTTCTGATGCAGGAATATTTTCAAAATCCGCTGGCAGGACCTGATATATTGGGAATCACTTCGGTAGCCAGCTTGTCTGTTGCCTTCTATATTTTCTTTTCCCACGATATTTTACTTCCAGAGTTTTTACAGAACAGCTTCCTCAGTTTATCAGCTATTGGAGGAAGTTTACTTCTGATGCTGATATTATTGTCGATGTCTAACAGATTTCAGGACAAATCTTATCTTATTATTTTTGGATTTCTTGTCTCTGCTTTTGCCGGAGCCATTGTATCATTGCTTCAGTTTTATGCGGAGAATCAAAGTTTGAAAAACTATATATTATGGTCTTTCGGAGCCAATAACATGGTAACCAGAAACCAGATCTATGTATTGTTTATTTTGGTTTTAATTGGAGCATTTATCTGTTTTAGGGCCATAAAACCACTTATTGGAAATTCTCTCGGCAGTTCCTATGCACAAAGTTTAGGTGTAAATCTGAAACAGCTGAAGTTTTTAATAATAGTTGCTTCTTCTCTCCTCTCAGCTTCTATTACGGCATTTTTGGGACCTATTCTCTTTATTGGAATTATTGTTCCCCACTTCTGCAGACTTGTTTATAATCCTTCAAAACTTTGGCAACAGTGGATTCTTAATATGTTTCTTGGAATGCTGATCATGCTGCTTTTCTCGGTGATTGCAGAAAAAACACAGATTCCTCTGAATGTGATAAGCTCTGTATTTGGGATTCCTGTGATTCTGATGATGCTTTTGAAACAGAATAAGGTATAATATTAGTATATAAACCAATCAATTCAAATTTAATGTGAATCAAGAAAATTACTCATAGTATTTAAGAATAATTTTATAACTTTCTCCGGTGAGCAAAAAGGGAAAACGCTTATAATGTGTCATTCCGAAGGAATCTGAACAAAATTTGCAGAGATGCTTTCAGCATGACCTAATCAACGCGACTTATCAAGCTATAAACGAAACAATGAACATCTCATTTTAACTATGCACCTACAGATCAAACAGGCAAATATCGGTTACAAAACAACATTAATCTCCAATGCCAATGCGGACTTGAAGCTTGGCGATGTATGCCTGTTGATTGGTAATAATGGTGTAGGAAAAACAACGCTGATCAAATCTATTCTGCACCAGCTCCCTTTACTAGATGGAGAAATTTTTATTCATGGAAAAAATGTAAAAAGCCTTTCTGTAAAAGAAATTGCGGAGAATATTGCTATTGTTTTTTCAAAATCGGTTATTCCGCAGCATTATACCGTTGAGGATCTTATTTCTCTTGGAAAATATATCTACTACCCTTTTTATTTTGAACTGAAAAAAGAAGACCGTGAAGAAGTGGCGCACATCATTGAAGAACTGGATTTAAATCAATACAGATATACCCTTCTGAAAAACCTGTCGGACGGAAACCTTCAGAAAGCTTTTATCGGACGGGCAATAACTCAGAATGCTCCGATCATTATTTTGGATGAACCCACGACCCATCTGGACGAAAAAAACAAGATCATTATTCTTAAAACCTTAAGAAAACTGGCTAAAGAACAGAATAAACTTATCCTGTTTTCTTCCCATGACTGGAGATTAGCCAAAGAATTTGCAGACAAAATATGGTATGTAAAGGAAAAACAGTTGTATTCAGGAATTGTGGAGGATATTCTTCTCCAGCATGATGAACTCACCAACGCATCATTATTTCAAATCAATGAGACTTTTATTCCGCCTTTCATCTCAGCACCGCAGTTTCATAAGGAAATGCTGTATTCTCTGCTTCAAAAAAACTTCCCAAAAGACCTGTCAGCCCTTAATTTTGACTTTCAGAATGCTTTTTGGGTAATTACTAAAGATTCAGCCCGATACCAATGTGAATCTTTTGAAGAAATCATCAATTTGATCCCAAACATTCATTAATACTAGGTTTTCTTTGATTAATCCACATACTATGCATGCATAGTATTATGCTAATCATATAATTTAATCTATTTATTATCAGGTTATTAACAAAATTTAACGTTAATAAATACTATGCATGCATAATATTTATTATATTTGGGTAAAACCATTGGCGCAAAAATGATGGATAATAATAAGGAAAAAATAGAAAACGTAGATTTAATTTTAAAGCAGACCTGGTTGGCTGTTTCTAAAATGTACACAGAACTAGCCCAGGAACATGATTCCACAGCGGTACAGGCCCTTACTCTTCTTAAAATTGACCCTAAAGAAGGAACCCGAAGTACCAATCTTGGTCCCAAGATGGCTATTGAACCCACTTCATTAACGAGAATCATCAAACTTCTGGAAGATAACGGATATATCTATAAGGAAAAGACAACTACTGATAAAAGAGAGGTTATCATTAAGCTTACAGATAAAGGATTAAACTCCAGAAATATGTCAAAGGAAGTCGTAGTCAACTTCAACAAGAAGGTGATGGAAAAAATTGCTCCCGAAAAGCTGGATGCTTTTAAAGACGTGATGACCGAAATCATGAAAATAGCAAACGAATTATTAAACAACAGAAAGTAAATTATGATGAAACCTTTGGGGATCATATAATCTTATAAAAATAAAAATTTACATATGAAAAGAAGAATCAAACATGTAACGGTTCTTGGTTCAGGAATTATGGGAAGCGGTATCGCTGCTCACTTCGCCAACATCGGTGTTGAAGTATCACTCTTGGATATTGTTCCTTTTGAACTTACTGAAGCTGAACAAAAAAAAGGTTTGACCAAAGATGACAAAGTAGTAAGAAACAGAATTGCTTCTGAAAACTTTGAAAAACTTAAAAAAGCAAGTCCTGCACTTCTTTATTCACCAAAGTTTGCAGACAGAATTAAAATCGGAAACTTTGATGATGATTTGCCGAAAATAAAAAATACGGACTGGATCATTGAAGTAGTAGTAGAAAGGCTTGATATCAAAAAGTCTGTTTACGAAAAGATTGAACAGTTCAGAAAACCGGGAACATTGATTTCTTCTAATACTTCCGGTATTCCTATTCACTTCCTGACAGAAGGAAGAAGCGACGATTTCAAAAAATATTTCGCAGGAACCCACTTTTTCAATCCGGTAAGGTATCTTCCTCTTTTAGAGATTATCCCTACCAACGATACAGCTCCTGAGATCATCGATTTCTATATGAACTACGGAGCGAAATTCTTAGGTAAAACAACCGTTTTAGCAAAAGATACACCTGCTTTCATCGCCAACAGAATCGGAGTATTCTCTATGATGGATCTTCTTCACAATGTACAGAAATTAGGACTTACCGTTTCTGACGTTGATAAATTAACGGGTCCGGTGATCGGACGTCCAAAATCTGCTACGTTCAGAACAGCTGACGTTGTAGGTCTTGACACTTTGGTGATGGTAGCCAACGGAGTTCGTCAAAGTGGCGCTGAAGCTAATGACTTTAACGATGTATTTGCGCTTCCAGGTTATATCCAGAAAATGATGGATAATAAATGGTTAGGTTCAAAAACAGAACAAGGTTTCTATAAAAAAGTGAAAAATGCAGAAGGAAAATCTGAAATTCACGGATTAAACCTTGATACTTTAGAGTATGAACTCCAAGGAAAATCATCATTTCCTACTCTGGAATTAACAAAAGCGATTGACAAACCAATCGACAGATTTAAAGTTCTGATCGGAGGCAAAGATAAAGCGGGTGAATTGTACAGAAAATCTTTAGGAGCATTATTCGCTTATGTTTCGCACAAAGTTCCTGAAATCTCTGACGAAGTTTACAAAATTGACGACGCTATGAGAGCTGGCTTCGGATGGGAAAACGGACCGTTTGAAATCTGGGATGCTGTAGGTGTTCAGAAAGGTATTGAACTGGCAAAAGATGCGGGATACGAGGTTTCAGACTGGGTGAAAAATGTAGAAACTTTCTATAAAGTGAATGACGAAGGACAAAGTATTTATGTTGATAAAAATTCAGGAGAATATAACAAAATCCCGGGTCAGGATGCATTCATCATCTTAGACAATATCCGAAAAAATAAAACACTGTGGAGTAATTCCGGCGCAGCTATTGAAGATTTAGGAGATGGAATTATCAACTTCGAGATCCGTTCAAAAATGAACTCTCTTGGAGGCGAAGTTCTTGATGGATTAAACAGAGCGATTGATTTAGCAGAAAAAGAATACGACGGATTAGTTGTAGGAAACCAGGGAGCTAACTTCTCTGTAGGAGCTAACCTTGCCATGATTCTTATGATGGCTATCGAGCAGGATTGGGATGATTTGAATATGGCTATCGCTTACTTCCAGAAATCTATGATGAGAGTACGCTACTCCTCTATTCCTGTAGTAGTTGCTCCTCACGGAATGACACTAGGTGGAGGATGCGAAATGACAATGCATGCAGACCGAGTGGTTGCAGCCGCAGAAACTTATATCGGACTAGTAGAAACCGGAGTTGGTGTAATTCCTGGTGGTGGTGGTACTAAAGAACTGACTTTAAGAACTTCCAGAGAATTCCATAATGATGATGTGAAAAATAACAGACTTCGTGATGCTTTCATGAATATTGCAATGGGTAAAGTAGCTACGTCAGCATATGAAGCTTATGATATGGGAATCCTTGAAAAAGGAAAAGATATTGTTTCCGTAAACAAAAACAGACAAATTGCTGAAGCTAAAAAAGTAGCAAAACTATTAGCAGAACAAGGATATACTCAACCTATCGAGCAGAAAGTAAAAGTTCTTGGTAAAGATGCATTAGGAATGTTCTACGTAGGAACTGACCAGATGCTAACCGGAAACTTCATCTCTGCACACGATAAGAAAATTGCAGATAAGTTAGCTAATGTAATGGTAGGTGGAAACCTGTCTGAGCCAACAGTAGTAACAGAACAGTATCTATTGAACCTTGAAAGAGAAACCTTCCTTCAGCTTTGCGGTGAAAGAAAAACTCTGGAGAGAATTCAGTATATGTTACAAAATGGAAAACCATTAAGAAACTAGTGGGAAAGCTCCGTAGGAGCGAACTGTTAATAGCATGAATAATTTTAAAAGTTGGAGAGCCTCGTAGAGGCGGCCTGTTAATGTATGGCAAATACCTACACTCAGATTTACATTCAAATTGTTTTCGCTGTAAAAGGAAGACAAAATCTGATTTCAAAAGAAAACAGAGAAGAATTACATCAGTTTATTACAGGTATTGTTTCCAATAGAAACCAAAAATTATTCGCAGTTTTTGCAATGCCAGACCATGTCCATATTCTCGTAAGTATGAATCCGGCACTATCGGTTTCAGATTTAGTAAGAGATATTAAAGCTGGTTCTTCAAAATTCATCAATGAAAAAGGATGGATCAATGAAAAATTCAATTGGCAGGAAGGGTACGGAGCTTTTTCTTATTCTAAAAGCAGTGTTGATTCTGTTGTAAAATATATTTTAAATCAGGAAGAACATCATAAAAAGAAAACTTTTAGAGAAGAATATCTGGATTTTATGTCAAAATTTGAAATAGAATATGATCCAAAATATTTATTTGAATGGATTAGTGATTAACAGGTCGCTCCTACGGAGCTCCGCAAAAAAAGCATCAACAAATAGCTAGGAACAGTTTACCTCTACGAGGCAAAAAATTCTTAAAACAATTTAATTAAACAAAACAAATGAAAACAGCATACATAGTAAAAGGTTTCAGAACTGCCGTTGGAAAAGCTCCAAAAGGAAGTTTAAGATTTACAAGACCTGATGTCATGGCGGCTACCGTTATTGAAAAATTAATGGCTGAGCTACCCCAATTAGATAAAAACAGAATTGATGACCTTATCGTAGGAAATGCAATGCCGGAAGCTGAACAAGGCTTGAACGTTGCACGTCTGATCTCTCTGATGGGATTAAATACTGATAAAGTTCCGGGAGTTACCGTAAACAGATACTGTGCTTCAGGAAGTGAGGCGATTGCGATTGCTTCTGCAAAAATTCAGGCTGGTATGGCAGATTGTATCATCGCGGGTGGTACAGAATCGATGTCATATATTCCAATGGGAGGTTATAAGCCGGTTCCCGAGACTGATATTGCAAAAACAAACCCTGATTATTACTGGGGAATGGGTTACACAGCGGAAGAAGTAGCTAAACAATATAATATTACAAGAGAAGAACAGGATCAGTTTGCTTTTGAATCTCATATGAAGGCTTTAAAAGCAAATCAGGAAGGAAAATTTGCCAACCAGATTGTTCCGATTCCTGTAGAATATAACTTTCTGGATGAAAATCAGAAACTACAGACAAAAAAGTTTGATTTTTCAGTAGATGAAGGGCCAAGAGCTGATACTTCATTAGCTGGTTTAGCAAAATTAAGACCTGTATTTGCCAACGGAGGAAGCGTAACAGCCGGAAACTCTTCTCAAATGAGCGACGGAGCAGCTTTCGTAATGGTAATGAGTGAAGAAATGGTCAAAGAATTAGGATTGGAGCCTGAAGCAAGATTAGTAGCTTATGCAGCTGCCGGATTGGAGCCAAGAATCATGGGTATGGGACCTATCTATGCTATTCCAAAAGCTTTGAAACAGGCAGGTCTGGAATTAAAAGACATTGACCTGATTGAGCTTAATGAAGCTTTTGCATCGCAATCAGTTGCGATCAAGAAAGAATTAGGTTTAAATCCTGATATTTTAAACGTAAACGGAGGAGCTATCGCTCTTGGTCACCCACTTGGATGTACAGGAACAAAACTTACGGTTCAGCTTCTTGACGAAATGAGAAAACGTGGCAACAAATACGGAATGGTTTCTATGTGTGTAGGAACAGGACAGGGAGCGGCTTCTATTTTTGAACTACTTTAATAGACAAATAGAGAATAGACAAATAGATAATAGACGGATAGATAATAGAAGTAAAGACACCAGAAATGCATGAATGATTTTAAAAGACACAATTTTAAGAAGCTTAAAATTTGGCAAATGAGCATGGAGTTGTCAAGATTGACTTTAGATCTTACAGATACTTTTCCAATTTATGAAAAATACGGTTTGAAAAGTCAAATGGACAGGTCTGCAATCTCAATTCCATCAAATATAGCTGAAGGTTCAAGCAGAACGAATAAGTCTTTTAGTCATTTCTTAGATATTTCTTTGGGTTCTTCATTTGAATTGCAAACACAAATATTATTGGCAAATCACAGGAAATATTTATCCGATGAAAAAACCGAAACCTTTGAAAATAAGATTGAGGAATTTCAAAAAGCAACAATGGTATTTCAGAATACTTTAAACAAAGACTACAAAGACTAAAAAGACTAAAAGATAATAGACCGAAAGAAAATAGACGACGAAAGTCTATCATCTATCCGTCTATTATCAAATTAGTCTCAAAAAATTAAAATAACAAAATAACATATGGCTACATTAAAAGGCGGGGAATTCCTGATTAAACAAATTCCTGCAAACGAAATTTTCAGTATTGAAGAACTGAACGAAGAGCAAAAAATGCTTCGTGATTCAGCGAAAGAATTCATAGACAGAGAGGTAGTTCCACAGAGAGAGCGTTTCGAAAAGAAAGATTATGCATTCACTGAAGAGACGATGCGTAAATTGGGTGACATGGGATTGTTGGGAATCGCTGTTCCTGAAGAGTACGGAGGTCTTGGAATGGGCTTTGTGACTACAATGCTTGCGTGCGATTATATTTCCGGAACTACGGGTTCATTAGCAACAGCTTATGGAGCACATACGGGAATCGGGACTCTTCCTATCGTTCTTTACGGAACTGAGGAGCAGAAGAAAAAATACCTTCCGGATTTAGCAACAGGAACAAAGTTTGGTGCTTACTGTCTTACAGAGCCGGATGCAGGATCTGATGCCAACTCAGGAAAAACAAGAGCAAAACTTTCCGAAGACGGGAAACATTATATCATCAACGGACAGAAAATGTGGATCTCTAATGCAGGATTTGCAGATACATTTACATTATTCGCGAAAATTGATGATGATAAAAATATCACAGGATTCGTAATCAACAGATCTGAGCTTGAAAATCCTGAGAGTTTAACTTTCGGAGAGGAAGAGCACAAATTAGGTATCCGTGCTTCTTCTACCCGTCAGGTTTTCTTCAATGATATGAAAATCCCTGTGGAAAATCTTTTAGGGGAAAGAAACAACGGTTTCAAGATTGCTTTAAATGCATTGAATGTTGGCCGTATCAAATTAGCTGCTGCTTGTCTTGATGCACAAAGAAGAATCTTAAACCACTCTATCCAGTACTCTAACGAAAGAAAGCAGTTTGGTGTTTCTATTGCTACTTTCGGAGCGATCAGAAAGAAACTGGCAGAAATGGCAACCGGAGTTTTCGTAAGTGAGGCTGGTTCTTACAGAGCGGCTAAAAACGTTCAGGATAAAATAGACGAGTTGGTAGCAGGTGGATTAAGCCACCAGGAAGCAGAATTGAAAGGTGTTGAAGAATTCGCGGTAGAATGTTCAATCCTTAAAGTATTCGTTTCTGACCTTGCTCAGCACACTGCAGACGAAGGAATCCAGGTATACGGAGGTATGGGATTCTCTGAAGATACTCCTATGGAAGCAGCATGGAGAGATTCAAGAATTTCAAGAATCTATGAAGGGACCAACGAAATCAACAGATTATTAGCGGTAGGAATGCTTATTAAGAGAGCAATGAAAGGTGAATTGGATCTTTTATCTCCTGCAATGGCAATCAGCAAAGAATTGATGGGTATTCCTTCATTTGAAGTTCCTGATTACTCAGAATTCATGAGCGAAGAAAAATCAATTATCGCAAATCTTAAGAAAGTATTCTTAATGGTTTCCGGAGCTGCACTTCAGAAATTCATGATGGATATTGAAAAACAGCAGCACTTATTATTAAATGCTTCTGAAATCCTTAACCAGATCTATATGGCAGAATCTGCAGTATTAAGAGCAGAGAAACATTTCTCTCCTGATTCTGTAGAAGCAGCTATGGCTCAGTTAAATCTTTACAAAGCTGTTGAGAAAATCATCACTGCGGCTAAAGAAGGAATCGTTTCTTTCGCTGAAGGAGATGAGCAGAGAATGATGCTTTCCGGATTAAGAAGATTCACGAAATATACCAACCACCCGAATGTAGTAGCGTTAACTGAAAAAGTGGCAGCTCACTATATCGAGAAAGGGGCTTATTAGTCTTTAATAACATAAATTTGATTCAAACGCCTCATTTTGGGGCGTTTTTTATATATTTAAATTGATATAGCTTTAAATATCAATAATTTTTGCTAATTTTAGTATAACTAAAAACCATAAAAACACGAAAACATAATATGAAGACATTATTTCCCCTACTCCTTTTTATCTGCTGCTCTGATGGCACAAAAAAAGGAAAACTTACTTCCAATTCCCAAAACAGATACCGTAAAAACAGTCAGCAAAGGAAAATTCCCCGGATACTTTGCCTTGAAATCAGATCAGTCCCCGACAGGACTTTATAAAATTCTGATTAAGAAACCTAATGATACGATGATATATCTGGCTTTGAAAGAACCCGCAAGGGACTATTCGCAATACAAAATTTTAAACGCTATTACGCCTGACAAGTTCCAGACAAGTCCAAAGAAACTCACACCCTCTAAATAACACAACACAAATTTAAAAACGATAAACATGGGAAAATTTATTATCTCTAAGAGAACAAACGGAGACTTTCAGTTTAACCTCAAAGCAGGAAACGGACAGGTTATTTTAACCAGCCAGGGTTACAGCACAAAGCCATCTTGCGAAAACGGGATCGGATCTGTAAAGACCTATTCACAGGAAGATTCAAAATTTGAAAGAAATACAGCCAAAGACGGCAGATGTTATTTCAATCTAAAAGCAGGCAACGGACAAATCATAGGAACCAGCCAGATGTATGAATCTGACAACGGCATGGAAAACGGAATAGAATCTGTAAAAAACAATGCTCCACACGCTCACGTAGAGGATGAAGCGGATCTTTAAAATGAATTGAAATAATCTTAATAAAAATGTCTTATTTTTTTAAGGCATTTTTTATTTTTGTACTCTATTTTTCATTAGAAATGACAAAAGAAGAATTACTGAATAGAGCAATCAAAATTGCCGACAAAGCCCATAAAGGACAAACAGATAAATACCATGCCCCATACATAGCCCACGTAATGCGTGTGATGAATTATGGTAAAACACTGGACGAAAAAATTGTAGGTGTACTGCATGATGTAGTGGAAGATCATCCGGAAGAGTTCAGTCTGGATTATTTAAGGTCTGAAGGGTTTCCTGAATATATTATTTTCGCTATCAGCTGTCTTACCAAGTTTGATCCTGAAGAAGATTACGATGATTTCATTAAAAGAACAGAAAGATCTCTGCTCTCTGTTGCAGTAAAGCTGAATGACCTTCGTGACAACATGGATCTTAGAAGAGTCAACAGAGAACTTACTCCTAAGGATATTAAAAGATTCAACAAATATCTGAAAGCGTATCGTTATCTGATAGAGAAATATTAATAAAAAAACACATGACTAATAACCTGCCTAAAATTTCATCAGCTTATCAATCCAAGCTGGTCTCTGCTATTGTATCTGTTTCAGTTTTTTTCCTGACCTATCTGATACTTATACTCGCCTCACTTCTGATGATATTCTTATTAGGATACGGGGCAATAAAGCTGTTAAGTATTTCTCTCAATTACTTTACAGTTTTTGGTGCAGCAGGATTGCTAAGTGTTGGAGTTTTTGTATTTATATTTCTTGTTAAATTTAAATACCTTCCAAAAGATCTTTATAAGAACCAGATTTCTTTAATGAAAATCTTATGCGAAAGAAACAATCATCCCTACGTAAACGGGCTTCCTAAAATAGATACCGAAGATCTTACGCGATATAATAAATCCAGAATAGAAATTGAAGATCAATGGACTTCACATCCGGATATCCTAAAAAGAATTGAAAGGATTAAAACAAACGAAACCCGAAATACAGCTGCAGATCATAGGTATGCGAAAGAAATCATCAGCGGTTTTGATACGATCTGCGAAACCATGACGTCGAAATTCCTTACTTTACGCAGTGTAAAAAATGTAGGAGAAGTGATAGATGATGAAAGCTTTATACAACTCTATCTGGACGATAACACCTATAAAACTTTCAGTTCAGATTTTAACGGATATTACGAAAGACATAATCCTATTGTAGAAAATATTGAAGCTGTAATTTCAGACTCCTCACCTCGTAATGCTTCTGAGCTTTTCAGTGACAAAAAAGTATCTTTAGTCTACGAAAAATCCGGAATAGAGAGTGATATTCAGACTCTGCAATATCTGGCTTCCTATCCAAAGGAAATAAAAACCTTCAGATTTGATGGCAGTCTATACAAAGCAAAAGATGCCAGAAATCTTATTCCCGGTCTTGAAAATGAGCTGAAAAAGGTACAGGAAGAACTTCTTGAAAATGACAAAGCTATCTTTCAGCATTATTACCATATTTCTGATGAGGACCTGAAAAAAGACCTGCTTGCCAAGTATAAGAAACTGGCAGTTATTGACAGAGAATTTGACGATTATCAGAAAAGTCTTAATGAATTTACGGTATACCTGCAGTTTATGGCGGTCACTTTACCCTTTGAAGAAATCCGTAAACATAGAGCCAAGCTGTTAAAAGCAGAAGAGCCTTTTAAACAAAAGACCAGGGAACTTCTTGAAAACTCAGCTTATAAGGAAGCCTTAAGTGATGAAGATAAAACCCTTTTACAGGAATTTGTAGATTCCGAATACATTTACTTCAACAAAGACAAATATCTTGAGCATGAAGTAAGTGCTGTATCTTTGCTGATTGAAAAATACCGGGCATTACTCAGCGACCACTACCTTAATTCTAAGCTGGATTTATTAAATTTTCAGTCAGGTTTAAATAAGAATTAATCTGCACCCGGGAAATCGTAGGTCTTCGTGTGATGGTTCGTTCCATCAATGTTGATGTTTAAGGCAAGATAAATAAAATGTAAATTTTTATTCCCTTTTGCTTCAAATTCACGCTGCCAAAGATATCCGCTCACGATTCCAAAATAATCATCAATCTGATAGCCGAAACCGCCATAGACCCTGTTTCTGGCGAAAGTAGGCTTCATCGGTGAGACAAAGAAAACTTCGTCATAAGCATTGGCGAAAACAGTTCCTTTCTTGATGGTTTTGGCATTTAAAGGGACACTTACGTTCAGACGGTATCTGTAACGCATTCTCTGGGAAGTAAGGTCTGTTTTAGGCTCATAGAACCAGCTTTTTTCAACACGAAAACGGTTTTCAAACTTGACGATGCCTTTTTTAATATCAATTACATCCTGAAGCCATACCCTGAACTCCTCTCTGCTTAAACTGTGGTCTTTATAGTTGACATATCTTCCCAATCCTATGAAAGGCTTGTGGTCTTTGGTGAGATTATACCCTATTCCCCCTTTTATCTCATAATAATCAGGGTAGGTATAATCTTCATTACCACGCATCTGCCCTTCTGCATAAAGGAAAAATTTCGGATGAAACTTATAGGTCAGAGTCACTGCATTGAAGCTGGAAATATGTTCCTGTGCTTTAAAAAAAGAAATACCAAGTAGTAAACCTAAGCCTATAAGACGTTTCATAAAAAATTTTTGCAAATGTATATTTTTTAACAATTTGTTAATATTAACTTTCATTAATATTAAATTAACACCTACTTAATATTAATTGTATAAGAAAACCCAATGTGGAACCACCTTTGCGGCATTGCCACTCCAAATGCTTCCGTGTAGTTTGTATTGGTAATATTGTTAATCAAAACATACACTGAGTAGTCTTTTTTAGCAAAACTCAGCTTTTCATCAACAAGATTATAAGTTCCCAGATTCACTCTTTCATTATAACGGTAAACAAGCTCATTGGTAAAGTTTTTCAGGAATTTAACCTCTAATTTGGAAATAAACTGATGTCTCAGGTTATCCAGAATATATCTCGAAACCAATCCGGTTTTCTCTTCATATTTGCTGTCGATATAAGTATAGCCAATCGTATATTTCAGCCAGTCTACGGGCCTATGGCTCCACTCTGCTTCTATTCCTTTGGTTTTGATATCTCCTACATTTTCTGCAAACCAGACTTTGTCTTTAAGGTCATTTTTAACCCAGTCAATAGAATTGCTGGAGTTCCTTAAAAACCCGCTTATTTTAGCTAAAATTCTGTTATTCTGATATTGATATCCTACCTCGGATGAAAGCGCATTTTCAGGCTGTAAATCGGGATTTCCCTGTTCCGTTCTGCTGACATAATAAAGTTCGGTAAAGGTTGGTATACGGTGTACTTTTGCAATATTTCCATAGATTTTACTATTGGGATTAAAGTTATAGCCGACATCCAAACCAGGGTAAAAGAAATTTCCTTCTTTAGAATAGCTGGCCCATGAAATTCCCGGACTGATGTTCAACTTTTTATCCAGTAATGAAAAATGATGTTCAAAGAAAACCTGAGATACAAAACGGTTTCTGTCACCCAGATTACTGCTCACCAAAAATTCTTTTCTAAGCTCTACTCCAATTCCGGTTGTACCCAACCCCCATTGGTAGCTGGAATTTACTTCACCACCTACGTTATTTCCAATGTGCATATTTCTGTAAAAATCAGGATCCCATCTGTTATAAAGGTACATATCCTGCCCTCTTCTCCAGTATACATTTGAATTCAGTTTCAGTTTCCCAAAAGTCTGTTGATGGGCTACACTTACAATAGAAGCCTGTGTTTCCTCATATTGTTTTGTAGCATCTTTTGAAGCATAAAAACCATTGGCTCCGAATTTCTTTTCCGAAAAACCAGCCTGTACTCTTACATCTCCGTTTTTGATATTCAGTTTTCCCTGATAAAATACATTTCTGATCTCATAATCAGTATTAAACATATACCCTTCTGAAGAAGCAGAATTGGCCTGAAGGGAATTGGTAAACTTTTCATTTCCTATCTGCGCATTGAAGCCAAGACCATACGTACCGAAATCTCCCCCTTCTGCACTGATCTTCACTTTTTTTCCAGGAATAGTTTTAGTAATAATATTGATAACGCCGGCATAAGCATTCTGCCCAAAACGTCTGGCAGCAGGCCCTTTTATGATTTCAATCTTTTCTACCTCATCCAGATCAACCGGAATATTCATATTGTTGTGTCCGGTCTGGGAGTCATTCATCCTGATTCCGTTCAGAAGCAGAAGAACCTGCTCAAAAGAACTTCCCCGGAAACCGATATCACTCTGCACCCCATTGGCTCCTCTCCTTCTGATATCCATTCCGGGTACCTGCTGAAGAATTTCGTCTATACTTTTAGCCGGAGAATTTACAATATCTTCTCTGCTGATAACGCTGATATTCTGATTGGCACTTTTATAAGGTGTAGATATAAATTTTCCCTGAAATTCAATGCTTTCAATATCTGTTGTCTTCTCCTGTGCATTTACCCAAAGTAAAGATCCCAGAAAAAAAGCACTTCCTATCTTTTTGATCATAATCGTTTCCGTAGTTTTTCTTTTATAACAGATTCCAAAAGTAAGGGAGTTCACCAAGACAGGCAAATGATAGTTGTCATAAAAAAAGATGCAGCGTAATGCTGCATCTGTGTGAGGGAGTAATTCTATCTTTTCTTCATTAAATGTGTAACCAGATCTCTGAATAATTTTCTCATTTCTTATTACATATTTAAGGGTACAATTTTAAATAATTTTAAAATACAAAACAATAGTTTCATAAAAAAAATTAACATAATTTATAAAACTATATAAAGTACAGTGAAATAAACGATAAAACAAGAATAAATCACAAAACCAGCTTTATTTTATCATTTTACGATGATTATTTTCCAATTTTATTTCCCTGATTTACCATTTATAATAATAATTTTTAACAATAATATATGCATAAAATTTTCACTAAAAATTCGTAATTTTGTGGGTCTTAATTTTATGATGAAACTATTCTGTTTCAACTGTATTTTTTTAATGCATTCTTTTAAAAAATGGGGCTAAAAAGATCAGACAGATTCAAGAATAGAGGAAAAATTCAATTGATGACAGCCTTGGAATATTCTGTGGCAAAACACCATTATACTGGCAGCCTTATGCTGTACAGTCACTTTTATGAATAAACAAAATATGGCTAATACAACAGAAATAGACATAAAAAAACAGATTTTCGTTAAGAATGCACATCTTAACAATCTGAAACATATAGATGTCCTGATCCCGAAGAATAAACTGATTGTTATTACAGGAGTTTCAGGAAGCGGTAAGTCATCTCTGGCTTTTGATACTATTTATGCTGAAGGACAGAGAAGATATGTTGAAAGTTTAAGTTCTTATGCGCGTCAGTTTTTGGGGAAATTAGAAAAGCCAAAAGTAGATGATATTAAAGGACTTGCGCCGTCTATTGCGATTCAGCAGAAAGTAATTTCTTCCAATCCGCGTTCTACGGTAGGAACCTCTACGGAGATCTACGATTATATGAAACTTCTTTTTGCCAGAATCGGAAAAACTTTTTCTCCTGTTTCGGGTGAAGAAGTGAAAAAAGATTCGGTTTCTGATGTGGTAGATTTTATCAAAGCGTCCAAAAAAGATACTTCTTTTTTATTGACTGCTCCTTTGGAATATGATGCTGACAATTTTAAAGAAACGCTGAATGTCTTAAAACTGGCAGGTTTCACAAGACTTGAAATCAACGGAAACCTGGCAGGAATCGAGGATCTGGAAAGCTTTGGATTTGCTCCGGAAAAAGGAATGACGATCAATCTTGTTATTGACCGCTTCTCTTATGAAGAAGACGAAAGTTTTTTACAGAGACTTGCGGATTCTATTCAGATGGCATTTTATGAAGGACGCGGCTACTGTTCATTAAAAAATACAGATACTGAAAAAGTAAAGGAATTCTCCAATAAGTTTGAACTGGACGGAATTGAATTTCTTGAACCGAATGTTCATTTTTTCAGCTTTAATAATCCATACGGAGCATGTCCTGCATGTGAAGGATACGGAAAAGTAATCGGAATAGACGAAGATCTTGTAGTTCCCAATAAAACATTATCCATCTACGAAGATGCCGTTGTCAGCTGGAGAGGTGAAACCATGAGTGAATGGAAAAAAGACTTCATCAAAAAAGCAGGTGACTTCCCTATTCACAAACCGTATCACCAATTAACAAAAGAGCAGAAAAATTTCCTTTGGAAAGGTGACGGAAAAAGCAGTTTCCCATCCATCAATAATTTCTTCAAGATGCTTGAAGAAAACTTATATAAAATCCAGTACAGAGTAATGCTTTCACGCTACAGAGGAAAAACCCTTTGTCCTACGTGTGAAGGATTGAGACTGCGTGAAGAAACAAGCTGGGTAAAAGTAGACGGACATAATATCCAGTCGATGATAGAACTTCCTTTGGATGAGCTGGCTCCGGTGATCAATGGACTAAAGCTTTCAGATCATGACAAAGAAGTGGCTAAAAGACTGATCTATGAAATCACAACCCGTCTGGAGTTTTTATTAAAGGTAGGATTAGGCTATTTAACATTAAACAGAACTTCCAATACACTTTCAGGAGGAGAAAGTCAGAGAATCAACTTAGCAACAAGCTTAGGGAGTTCTTTGGTAGGTTCAATTTATATTCTGGATGAACCTTCTATCGGTCTTCACTCTAAAGACACGGAAAACCTGATTGAAGTATTGAAAAATCTGCGTGACCTTGGAAATACCGTAATTGTGGTAGAACACGATGAAGATGTAATGAGGGCCGCGGATTATATTATTGACATTGGTCCGGAAGCGGGTTACCTTGGCGGTGAACTGGTATTTGCAGGAGATTATAAAGATCTGAAAAAAGCCAATACCCTTACTTCAGAATACCTTACGGGAAGACTGGAAATTGAAGTTCCAAAGAAACGAAGAAAAGGAAAAGAATGGATCCATATTAAAGGAGCCCGCCAGAACAACCTTAAAAATATAGATGTAGATGTTCCACTGGAAAGTCTGGTTGTTATTTCCGGAGTTTCAGGAAGCGGAAAATCTACATTGATGAAGGAAATCCTTACGAATGATATTCAGATCCAGCTTGGAATGGGTGGTAAAAAAGGAGACTATGATTCTGTAGAATTCCCTAAAAAACTGATCAAAAACATTGAATTGATTGATCAGAATCCGATCGGAAAATCATCCCGTTCAAATCCGGTAACCTATTTGAAGGCTTATGACGATATCCGTGATCTTTTTGCCAAGCAGAAAGTAGCAAAAATGATGGGCTATAAACCTAAACATTTCTCCTTCAACGTAGATGGCGGAAGATGTGATGAATGTAAAGGAGAAGGCGTTATCAACGTTTCTATGCAGTTCATGGCAGATATCGAGCTTGAATGCGAGGTTTGTAAAGGAACACGATTCAAAAACGAGATCCTTGAAGTGAAATTTGATGAGAAAAATATCTCGGATATTCTTCACATGACCGTAAATGAAGCGCTGGAATTCTTTAAAGATAATAATGAAGAGAAAATCGTAACGAAACTGAGACCTCTTCAGGAAGTAGGATTAGGGTATCTGCAGCTAGGGCAGAGCTCTTCTACCCTTTCCGGTGGTGAGGCACAACGTGTAAAACTGGCTTCATTCCTTGTAAAAGGGGTAACAACGGACAAAACCTTGTTTATCTTTGATGAACCTTCTACAGGACTGCACTTCCATGATATTCAGAAGCTGTTGAAATCACTGCAGGCATTGATTGACCTTGGACATTCCGTAATTGTTATTGAACACCAGCCGGATATCATCAAATGTGCCGATTATATCATTGATATTGGTCCGGAAGCAGGAAAACACGGTGGTGAAGTTGTGTTTGCAGGAACTCCTGAAGATCTGACAAAAAATAAAAAGTCTTACACCGCAAAATATATCAAGGAAAAACTTGAACAATAAATTTTAAGAGCGACTGTTGTAAAAACAGTCGCTTTTTTATGCCAATTTATAATACTAACTGGCAGTATTTTGACTCTTATTTTTAAGATAGATTCTTTATCTTTATATATCATTTCAAAATTATTTTTATGCCCTGGAATCCCGAATTATACGATCAGTACAAAGATGTACGCTATAAACCTTTTTACGATTTAGCAGCATTAATCAAGCCTGAAAACAATATAAAAGCCATTGACTTAGGCTGTGGTACCGGAGAACAAACCTCCATTTTAGCCAAAAAACTGACAGGTTCTACATTTTTAGGAATTGATTCATCAGCAGAAATGCTCGAAAAATCAAAAAAGTTTGAAAATGACAATTTACACTTTAAGCTTCAGAGCATCGAAGAAACAGCACAGTCTGATCAAAAGTGGGATCTTGTTTTCAGTAATGCTGCGCTGCAATGGGCGGACGATCATGAAACTTTATTTCCTAAGATCATCGGATTGCTATCATCCGAAGGGCAGCTCGCTATTCAGATGCCTGTTCAGAAAGAAAATATCCTCAATCAGATTCTTACGGAAATGGCAGATGAAGAACCTTATGCATCACAGTTAAATCATTTCAACCGTGATTCACCGGTGCTTTCGATGGATGATTATGCTCAGATTCTTTTTGATAACGGAATTCAGGATATAGAAATTTTCCAGAAGGTTTATCCCATTATTGCAGATGATCATGAAGCTTTATATGAATTCATTTCAGGAACAGCCTTATTACCTTATCTGGAGCGCCTGGAAGGAAATCAAAAAGAAAGTTTCATTACCGAATTTAAATCACGTATCGCACAAAGATTTACAAAATATCCGGCCATCTATGCCTTTAAGCGGATACTGATGTATGGCCGTAAAAAATAGAAGATATTTAAAACAGAATCAGCCACAATACTGTAGCTGATTCTTTATTACATTGATATATCCGGATTTTTTATTCTTTCAGATTATACAAAAACGGACTTTTTCTGATATACTCAGAATTTTCAATCTGAGAAGCCAAAAACTCAGCCAGGTCTGTGGCACTGATGCTTTCTCCTTTACAATCTGTAAGACTTGTTTCGTTTTTAAAACTTTCATCAGTAAGATGAATGAGTGGCAATCTTACCACCGTCCAGTCCAGACTGCTTTCCATGAGAAGTTCATACTCTTTTTGCTTATCTGCTGTTGTTTCAGGATAATTCTGGTACATCCAGTCGGTTGCCATTTTTACCCTTTCATTTTTTTGATCAGATGCTGTATTCACACTCAAACCCGTAGTTACAACATAACGACTGATCCCATGATGATTCATCACTCCGATAATATTTTTCGCAGCATCACTGAAAATAGATTTCTCCCCTTTGGGTTGCCCCAAAGTGCTCATTACAATATCAGTCCCTTCAATTAATGAACGGGCAGCTGCTTCATCTCTTACATCTCCTTTTACCGCCTCAATTAAGGAATTTTGAATGGTAAAATTTTCAGGATGTCTTACTAAAAGTTTAAGGGAATATCCTTTTTCCAAAAGGTTTTGAACCAGATATTGACCAGATTTTCCTGTTCCGCCGATAACGGCAATTTTATAGGTATTCATAATGATTTTTTTAATATTAAACATCAATAATCAACAGCAGATTAGCCGCTAATGACTGTTGACACTACAAATGACGTATTGCCTTTGCTTTTTAGATATGATATAATAAATGTATTGGGTTCAGAAAATTGAACCTAAGATTTTCAGGTTTCAGAATGATTCCTGAATCAGTAATATGTATTACGAGATTTTAATGAAATAAAGTTACATTTTTTTCATCATTAAAAAATCAAAAAATTTATGATTTTGACAACACTTATTAAAAGAGAAAGTTTATAACTTTGATAACAATCTTATTATCAGCAACTTTCAAAACAGTCACTTTACACCAATTTAATCTATTAATATGGAACCATTTACTGTTAACATTCCCGAATCGGTAATAACCGACCTGAAAAACCGTATCCAAAACACCCGATGGCCCGAAGAACCCGAAGGCTCTGGCTGGAACTACGGCACCAACGAAACTTATCTGAAAGAGCTTACTACCTACTGGCTAAATGATTACAACTGGAAAATGCATGAGCAGCAGTTAAATCAACATCCACAGTATACAACCCGCATAGACGGAATTCTGATTCATTTTCAATACATCAGAGGAAAAGGTTCCAATCCCAAACCTTTGATCCTTACCCATGGCTGGC
Organism: Chryseobacterium indologenes; assembly: GCF_018362995.1. Lineage (NCBI taxonomy): Bacteria > Pseudomonadati > Bacteroidota > Flavobacteriia > Flavobacteriales > Weeksellaceae > Chryseobacterium > Chryseobacterium indologenes. Next base: position 694,559 of record NZ_CP074372.1, on the reverse strand, counting down.
CGGACAGCTATTACCGTTTTCATAAAATTATTCCTTTGCTCACCGAAAGCGAACAGAGTTTTGATCTGATTATCCCTTCTATTCCCGGGTTTGGCTTTTCCGATAAAACTGTGGTCAGCAGTGCAAGAGTTGCTGATCTTTGGAAAAAGCTGATGACTGAAGTGCTTGGGTATGAAAAATTCTGTGCTGCCGGAGGTGATATAGGCATGGGAGTCGTAAAAGCGTTGATTTCAAAATATCCTGATGTCATGGAAGCGGTTCATCTTACAGACGTTGGATATCCAACCGGACAGGAAGATCCGGCAACAATGAGTGAAGATGAAAAACAGTTCGCTCAGTTTGTCCAGCACTGGTGGTATAGCGAAGGAGCTTATGCAATGGTACAGTCTACCAAACCTCAGTCCCTTGCTTATGGACTGAACGATTCTCCTGTAGGGCTTGCAGGCTGGATTATCAGCTTCATAAACGCCGGAGCACCACCTGAATTAATAGAGACTGCGTTTGGAGGAAGGGATGAGATGCTTACCAATATTATGATTTACTGGGTAACTCAAACGATAGGATCTTCTGCGAAAATGTACAAAGAAGATGCAGCAGCCTTATGGAGCGGAATGCATGTTCATCAAAAGAGCAATGTTCCGGCCGGCGTACTCGTATTTCCCCGTGAGGCTCAGTTTCCAAAAGAATGGGCAGAACGTTTCGTGAATGTAACCAGCTTTAAAAAGATGAATGAAGGTGGTCATTTTGCCGCCCTGGAATTACCTTATATATTTGCAGATGAACTAAGATCATTCTTTTATTCTGTCAAATAAAAACCATCCATGAAGTACTTCTTTGCCCTCCTTTTCTATTCCTCTTTTTATAACCAGCTGTGTTGTACAAAATAAACACACTGAAAGTCATGATTATGAAGTAAAAACTGGATACTTTAACCTTTCTGAGGGCTAATTTCAAAGAACCTCACAAGTTATCCACAACAAATTGTGGATAACTTGTGAATTTTAACATTAAATTTATATTTCGTATTAAAATTATTACTACATTTACTATGTAATAAACATCGAAGTGGAAACTTTATTTGCTTTTCTTACTACTATTGAAATTGCAATTAAATTTGAAATAAAAATTTAAGCACAGCATTGTCGGCTGTGCTTTTTATTGTTGTCTAATTAAAAAAATGAGATGTATTTATCTACTGGATCTGCTCCTAAAGGGCAGATTCTTTTATCCATATACCCTTTTAAATAACACTTTCGGAAGATTATTTGATTCAGTCAAAATCTGAAAAAAGTATTTTGTATTGCTTACATTTTCACGCAAAGGTTTAATAATATAAAATGTATATTCTAAAGGGAGCAGAGATGTAATCAACTTCGTTGATTCTTTATAAGCAAACGCTTAGCTTCATCTGCGACATTGTCGCTTTCTTAGCTCCCTTATTAATAATGGATTGAATTTTGTCTTTGCGTTAAAAAAATTTCAAACAATGCAGTTAAAAAATAAAGACAGCACTTTTTAAACCAGGCCTCATAGTTCAATGGATAGAATAAAAGTTTCCTAAACTTTAGATCCAAGTTCGATCCTTGGTGAGGTCACAATTCATACTTAAAATCTTCAGTACTACATTCTTTTTAAAAAGAAAAATCCCTGGATTTCTCCGGGGATACAAACTTATAATAAAAAATTTTATTAACATTTCAAAATTAATAAATCTCTATTAATTGAATTATGATCTGAGTCATAAAAAAACCTCCCGTGTCAATAGGGAGGTAAAAGTGCAAAATGATATAAGTTATAATGATGTGGTGTTAAATAAAGTCTCTCTTAAAAACTCTTTTTTATCATTAACAATGCATATGCCATAAACTTCACTGTTTAATGAAATCGTTCTTTTTGTGGTACATTTTCTTTTGACGCAAAAATCCCCGGCAAACCGGGGATAAAACTAATAACCATGAAAACTCAAACTAATGAGTTGCGTATTGATATACGACATAAATCAAAATATGGTTTTTAAATGCCAAATAAAAAACCTCCCAATGTACAGAGGCAACATAAATTAAGTAGACGATAATTCGAGCTATCGATTAATATAAAAAAACCTCCCAGTTCAATAGGAGGTTAAATACATATCATCCGAAATTTTTAAGAAAAAATCGAACACTTAAATATATAAATTATTTCATTAATAAGTGATATAATGAATGATTCATCAAAAATCCTTTATTCATAGGACCTACAAACAAAAAAACCTCTCAAAAAGAGTAGCACATGAATATTTATTAGTTCATAAATAAACTACAAACAAGATGAAAAATGAAAAAATTAATAAACAAAATGAAGCTTTAAACGCAAATAAGAATATAAATAGTCTTTATTTTAAATATCCAAATAGCTCATCTTAAGGTTTATTAAAACCTCCCCATCTAAAAGTAGGTATTTTTTATTTAGAAAAAAACAGATCAGCTTCCGCCTTTCTTCTTCGGATAAGCCCGTTTAAAACTTTCCCTCCGGCGGTAATATATCGTCTTGTAAACCAATTTCTGATTGCCTGCTCTTCTGCATTTTTATTAATTAAAGAAAACAAAGTCTCAGATCCTCCGGTATTATAAGCATGAGAAACCAAAGCATCAAACTGATTCTGATTAAGTGCTATTTTCACTTTTGAGTTCACGATCTTTTCATAAGTTGGCAGAACTGCAGCGATTAGCTCTACTCCTTGTTCTTTTGTGATTGCCGGATCTTCCATGGTTACTTTCTTTCCTCCCGGATAGTAAGTGTTACCATACCCTATTGTCGGAATTCCTGCAGAATCCAGATAAGGCTTAGCGCTGAAGCCTTCAAATGATACAATCAGGTTGATTCCTTTTTGTGATGCTTTCATGTATTTAGCTTTATTTATAGTTCAGCAAAATTAAAATTGTAAATCCCAAAACTGTGAGGAAAAACCCCTGTTTTTATCGGGTGTTATTATTCTTTTCCTTTTAAGTACTGATCTTCTTTTTATGCGCTAAGGTCTCAGTATTTTTCGTTTGTAGTCTATCTTCGGCTTGTTAGCGGACGTTTTCTGAATTTGCTCAATCTCTGGATTTATTGAGGCTGTAACTTAAAAACAAAAAAACCTCCCGAATCATCGGAAGGTTATACTGTAATTTGTCAGAAATATGAAATTTCAATAGGCCAAATATAACAAGTGTTTATATCAGAAAATATGATCCGGATCATACGACTATGGAAAATATTTCATGAGCCCAACGGAAGATATAATCGCTAGGTTTGAAATCACAGCTCGAAAAATATCTGTTACTTTTTCTTCATCATCTCATTTTTATCAAATTAAATTGTATTTTTGTTTTTCTATTATGCAAAAATTTCTCAGAGTCTTTTTTGTTTTCTCTTTACTTCTGATATTTGTTTCTAATGTCAGCGGCATAACAACGTGTTTTGATCACGTTAAGCATGCCAAAAGTAAAGTGATCTATAAAAAAGGTTCCAAAGAAGAGAAAATCCCTACCTTTTCACAGGACGACGAATGTCAGTGTGCGCTTCATATGCACATGAACAATGTTCTTCTTCCTGAACCTTTGAACATGGATTTTGCCATCAATAGTACGAATGACAACGAAATGCCTCAACCAAAAGCCATTTCATACCGTTGCCTTCTCGACTTCTTCAGCTCCAGAGCTCCCCCATCCTCATTTTTCGCGGCAGCTTAATCTATACTGCCTTTATTTTTTGTATACAGATTTCTTAGTCTGTACTGTGATTCCGTGGATACCTGTGTTTTCACACCATTAAGGATATCCTTTTATTAATGGGCATTTTCACTGCCCGTACATCCCTGTTCATGATTACCAGTAATATTAATTATTCGGGAATAATTCATTGTATTTCCCCAAATTCTGCGAAACTTTTAAGTTTAAGTTTCCTCACCGCATCTTCATTTCTGTATGCTCAGTCCCGTTCTGAAGACTCCTTATCTACAGTGGTACAAACGGTTGAGATCATCGGAAGAAAGTCTAAAGATTATACATCGGACTACTCTTTTGCTGCTACCAAAATTGCTATGAAAAACAAAGATCTTCCTTTAACTCTTAATACAGTTACCAAGGAGCTAATCACAGACCGTCAGGCCTTTCAGCTTGGAGAGGTTATGAAAAATGTGAACGGAGTCTCTCCTTCCAGCTATTACAACCAATACAACATCCGTGGCATCAGCCAAAATGAAGAAGGACAGATTATCAATGGAATGCGCACAAGACAGTATTATTTTCTACAACCTATGACTTCCAATATCGAGCGTGTGGAAATTTTCAAAGGTCCGGCAAGCATTACCATGTCTAGTGTAGATCCCGGAGGTACAATTAATATGGTTACGAAAAAACCGTTGTCAACTTCCCGTCACGAGATCAGTTCATCGGGAGGAAGTTTTGATACTTACCGTGTTACCACAGATCTTACAGGCCCTTTAAATAAGAGCAAAACCTTGCTGTATCGCTTTAACGGTGCTTACCAAAATGCTCATTCGTTCAGGGATCACGTCAAAAACAGTGGAATCCTGATCTCTCCTTCCATCACCTTTGTTCCCAATGAAAAAACATCGGTGAATGTAGAAATGATTTTCAATGATCTTTATGGAAACCTGGACAGAGGACAGCCTATTTTCGGTGCTGTTGCGGGAAAAACAGATTTGTACAGTACACCAAGATCTTTGAATCTGGGAGCTCCCGATGATTTTTTTAAAACCAGGGAATTAATTTTAATGGGGAGCTTTGCCCATCATTTTAATCAATCTATCAGCTTTAATGCTTCTTACATGAAGCAATACTGGAGAGAAAACCTGCAGGAACATAGAACCACCAATTCTTTTGTCCCCGATATGGATAATAAACCGGTTTCCAGTCTTGCAATGATGCAGTTTGTACAAAGGAATCAAAACTGGGCAACAGACAATATCAATGCTTATTTTAATTTTAAATTCAAAACCGGTGCTGTTCAGCATCAGGCTTTGATAGGCTATGACAGTCAGATCTGGGAAAAACGCAAAGGCGGACAGCAAAATGCCGCAAGAGGTTTTCTTTTAAAGAACGGTTCTGTGGCTCCCTCTTATAAACCTGCCAATGCGGATGATTACCAGACTTTCAATTATAACGGAATACTCATTCCTAAGCCCAACGTCACTCCATTTGATCTGAATCCGGGTGCAGAAAATTACCAGGGTAATGATTTTAATACTTTGAATGTCATAACACCTCTGCCTTCTGCTCTTACCACTACACATGCAGCTTATATTCAGCATTTTTTCACGTGGAAAAAGTTTAAAATTTTATCCGGAATACGCCAGGAATGGTTTCAGGACATTACCAATTTCAAGGAATCCAATGAATCTTCATTCCGGAATAATAAACTTCTGTACAGATTCGGGATCACCTATAGTTTTACGGATAATATTAATTTTTATGGGACTTACCTTACCGGATTCCAGCCACAATCCAATACGGTGACATTAATGCCCAATACCTCCAGCCTTACAGGATCTGCTGCCAGATTTAAACCTTTGACATCAGATCTTAAAGAACTGGGAATGAAAGCACAGCTTTTCGGAAAAATTTCATTGAATCTTGCCGTGTATGAGATCAATCAGAGAAATATTTTAATCAATGCCAACAATCCTTCGGAACCTGATGAACTTGTGCAGAGAGGTGCCGACCGGAGTCGTGGATTTGAAGCTGAAATTTCGGGGCATATTCTTCCCCAATGGCATATTTACGGAGGTTACAGCTATATTGATGCTAAAATACTGGATGATACGAATCCTGATCTTGTGGGGAAAAGGAAAGAAAATACTTCTAAAAATTCTTTCAATATCTGGACGCGCTACAATTTTTCAACGATAGAGCTTATAAAAGACTTTGGAATTGGAGCGGGAATGCTTTACCAAAGTTCAAAAGTGCCATGGTTCACAAGAAGTTTTGAGCTTCCGGCCTATACTACGATAGACGCTGCATTGTATTATACTCCGGCAAAATCTGTTCAGCTGGCTTTTAATCTGAATAATATTACCAACAAGGTCTACTGGATCGGCGCTCAGAATTACTTAAGACTATTTCCGGGTACACCAAGAAACTATTTACTAACTGCTACTTATAAATTTTAAATTATGGCTATTTCAAATTTACAACTGATTGTGAGAAAGACCTGGCAGGACCTGTTCAAAGGGAAACAGAACCTGCTCATCACCATCACTGTACTCCTCTTCTGTATGCTGAGCATCGGCATTGGGTTTACAAAATACACTGATTCTTTTTCAAAAATAAAGGAATACCGGGAAGAAGTCCGGGAACACTGGGAACACAGACCCGATAAGCATCCGCACCGTATGGCACATTATGGCTATCTGGTTTTCAGAATCGGGCATCCGCTGAATATTTTTGACAACGGATTAGATGACTATCTTGGAAATGTGATCTTCCTGGAAGCGCATAAACAGAATACAGCCAATCTTTCGGAAGCAGGAAGTTCTGGGACTTTGGTAAGATTTGGGGCTTTCAGCAGTGCTTTTATTCTGCAGAGTATTGTTCCTCTGATTATTCTTTTTTTAGGGTTTGGATTAATAGTACAGGAACGTGAGAACGCTACCTTAAAAATCATCAGTGTACAAGGGGCTTCGGGAAGAGATATTATCTGGGGAAAAGTTCTGGGACTCTGGCTGTTTTCTTTATGTTTTCTGATCCCGGTAATTCCTGTTGTTTTCGTGGCTGCATTGATGTCACAAACTACAGATTCTGCTGATATTTTGATTCGTTTGTCATTGCTGCTGCCCGCTTATATGATCTATTATTTTTTCATCAGCGTTTTAACGGTTATCGTTTCTGCGAATAGTAAAAGTACCTCTTCAGCACTGATCAGTCTTATCGGATTCTGGCTTCTTTTCATTATTGTTTTGCCGAAAGGAGTTCAGTTTGCAGCACAAAATTTACATCCGGCTCCTTCCCGTATTGCTTTTGAGACCAATCTGGAAAAGGATATTTTAAAATCGGGAGACAGCCACAATCCCGATGATCCTCATTTTAAGAAAATAAAAGACTCTTTACTTGAACATTATAAAGTAAGTACTACCAATGAACTTCCCTTCAACTATGGCGGGTTTGTCATGAAGGAAGGGGAAAAGATAAGTTCCCGGATTTACATCAGGCATCAAAAAGAATTGCAAAATATTTACCACAAACAACAAAATCTCACAGATATTTCTGGATTAATCAATCCTGCCATTGCTATTAAAAACTTCTCTATGATTGCAACAGGGACTGATTTCTTCTCTTATATCCAGTTTCAAAAGCAGGCTGAAGAGTACCGCTATCAGATGGCTCAGCATTTAAATGATCTGCAGATAAAGCATATCAGCAATATAAAACCGGAAAAAGGAGGACCGCCTGCTGTGATTGATAAGGATAACTGGAAGAAATTCCCGGACTTTAATTATCGGTATACTAACGTTTTGGACAGCTTGAAAGAGCAGTCAATACCTGCTGTTGCTTTGCTTCTTTGGTTAGCAATAGGTATCGCCGCAATTGAAATAAGTGGAAGAAAACTAAAATTAATCTAGATGAATCGTTATTTATACATACAATTTTACCGTAACAAAGCCTATATCATTGCGTTGCTATTTTTATTCATGGCCGGGATGATGGCTATTTATACCGGGAAGAAATTTCTGGACCGGAATGAAGATATCATTTCTAAAAGCGGAGCATTCCAGAAAGAAAGCATAGAAAGGAACACGAAGTTTCATAAAGATGATCTGGGATTGGTTCTTTATTATATTAAGTTTAATCTGGTGAATGAAACTCCCAGACTGGCTGCCCTGAATATCGGAATGCGTGACTTAAATCCTTCAATACAGGGAGTCACCATCCGGAATCTTGAAGAACAGCGTTATAATTCTGATTTTTATAATCCTGCCAATGCTGCCGTCGGAAACTTTGATTTCAGTTTTGTGATTGTTTTCCTTTTCCCATTGGTGATTGTCGCCTTCTGCTATAATCTGATTTCTGAAGAAGAAGAAAGAGGAACCTGGAAGCTGCTTTCAGTTCAAAGTGGCAATTTGCAAAAGCTTTTGGATCATAAAATGCTCATACGACTGGGTGCTGTAACGGCGGTGTATCTGGCATTAATGATTATTGCTTCGGTATGGATAAAGATCCCTTCAGACCTTTATTATATTGCGTTTGTCATCAGTGGATGGCTTTATATCCTGTTTTGGTTTGTTTTGTGCAGATGGGTTATTTCTTTCCGGAAATCATCAGCTCAGAATGCATTGATTCTTCTCATTGTATGGGTAAGCATCAATTTTATCATTCCCATGAGCAGCAATATTCTGATCCAAAAGATCTATCCTGTTCATGAGTCCCTTAAAGCGGTTATGGAACAGAGAGAAGGCTATCACAACAAATGGGATGAAGCCAAACGCCCGACTATGGAAAAGTTTTACAAAGTATATCCTCAATACAGAAATTTTACGGTAGAAGAAAATGATACTTTTACCTGGACCTGGTACTACGCCATGCAGCATATGGGAGATCTGGAGTCTGCAAAATCTGCAGAACTGTACACCGAAAAAATGCAGAATCGAAATCAGGCGGCAATTTATTTAGGCTATCTTCTTCCGAATCTCCATACTCAGCTCACAGAGAGTCATCTGGCGAAAACTGATATGAATAATCAGCTGCAGTATGCTTCTTCGCTCAAAAAATTCCATGAGAAAAAACGGTTGTTCTTCTACCCGCTTATTTTCTCGGGGAAAAATGCAGAATCTATCAACTGGGTACAGCAAACCATAGAGGTATTCAGCTTGTCCGAATATTTGAAGTGGTTTCAGCTATTGTTGCCCTACCTCATCTACATTGCTCTATTCATAATCCTTTCACAAAACAAATACAGAAAACTATGTTAAAAACAATCAACTTACATAAAAAATACAACGATTTTACAGCACTTCATTCTCTTAATCTTGAAGTAAAGAAAGGGGAAATTTTCGCTCTTTTAGGTCAAAACGGAGCTGGAAAAAGTACAACGATCAATATTCTTCTGGGACTCATTAAAGCCACTTCCGGAGATGCTTTCATTAATGAGATTTCTGTAAAGGATCATCCTCAAAAAATAAAAAAACACCTTGCTTATATCCCTGAAACTGTTCTTTTGTATCCAAATCTCACTGGAATAGAAAATCTGGATTTTTTCTCTAAGATCGCAGGATTTGATTATCAGAAAGATGAGTTGTCTGCATTATTAAAGCGAACAGGATTGCAGGAAACGGCACATCAAAAACCCCTTGGAGGATATTCCAAAGGAATGCGCCAAAAAGTAGGAATTGCTATTGCCCTCGCCAAGGATGCAAAAGTCCTGCTTTTGGATGAGCCTACCAGCGGACTGGATCCGATAGCTACAGCAGAGTTTACAGAAATTGTGCGCCAGCTGGGTAAGGAAGGCAGAACTGTTCTAATGGCCACTCATGATATTTTCAATGCGGTAAGCGTAGCCACTAATATCGGTATTATGAAGCAGGGAGAACTTGTACAAAACCTGCCTTCCAAAGCATTTACCGCACAGGAATTACAGGAACTGTATCTGAAAACAATTTGATGATCCGATTACTTCAATAAGTAACTTTTCATATTAATATCAATTGGTTGATGCTCAGTGACTTTTGGGTCACTGGGCATTTTTGTCTAAGATACTTTTATTTCAAGGCTTTCTTATATTCAGATAAAGCTCTTTCTCTGGCATAGGCATGTTCTACTATCGGAGCGGGATATTCGGGTGTATTCCATTCTGGCAGCCATTTTTTGATATATGAAAAGTCTTTATCAAATTTCTCAACCTGAGCTGTCGGATTGAAAACTCTGAAATAAGGAGCCGCATCACAGCCGCTTCCTGCCGCCCACTGCCAGTTTCCATTGTTTGCAGAGAGGTCATAATCATTCAGCTTTAAGGCAAAATAAGCTTCACCCCAACGCCAGTCGATCAGTAAATGCTTACATAAGAAGCTCGCTACAATCATTCTTACACGATTATGCATATAGCCTGTCTCATTAAGCTGTCTCATTCCGGCATCTACAATAGGATAGCCTGTAGTTCCTTCGCACCAGTGTTTAAATTCTTCTTCATTATTCCGCCAGTTAATATTATCATACTGTCTTTTAAACGAATGATGAACAACTTCCGGGAAATGATATAAAATCTGCATAAAAAATTCACGCCAGATTAATTCTGAAAGCCATGTTGCATTATGCTTCAATGCAAAAGCCACACATTTCCTGACACTTACTGTTCCAAACCGTAAAGCAATTCCGAGTTGTGTGGTATGCTGTAAGGCAGGATAATCACGGTATTTATCGTAATCATCTATAATGGAAGCATCCAGAACAGGTTTGGTAAAATCAAAATCTGTTTTTCTGAAACCAATCTCCTGTAAGGTAACAATATCAGAATGTTCCTGTGAAAAGAGATTTTTAAAGCTTAATTCTACAGATTTATAATGTTCCGGAGTTAATGCTTCACGCCATTTCTTTGCAAAAGGAGTATAAACGGTATAAGGAGAACCATCTTTTTTAACAATCTGATCTTTATCAAAAATAATCTGGTCTTTATAAGCTTTGAAAGGAATATTTTTCTCTTTGAAAAAATAATAGACTTCCTTATCTCTTTCAATTGCCTGAGGTTCATAATCCCGGTTACAGAAAATGCCTTCAATATGATATTCTTCAGATAGTTTGCGGAATATTTCTATAGGTTTTCCATAGTAAGTATTGACTTTTGAATGGTGTTTTTTCAATGAAATATTGATAGCCGTCAAAGCCTGATGGATATAATCTACCCTACGGTCTTCTTTATCTTCCAGTTTCCCGAGAATATCAGTATCAAATATAAAAACAGGCATGACCGGAGCATCCGACTGGAGAGCGTGGTGAAGCCCGATATTGTCTTCCAACCTCAAATCACGTCTGAACCAGAAAAGAGTGATTGTATCTTTCATAATAGTTTAATTCAAATTCATTGGTCATTTCTGCTTTGAAATGACTTCGTATCTAAGGAATAAATATACATATTTTAGCACATAAATATTTCCAGAAATTAGTATTATTCGGCTTTATCATTATATTTTGTATGATGATATGAAGTAAAATTTCCCGACATTTGTCTGGAATTTAGTATGAATAGAAACTTACAATAATGGAAGAATTTGAAGTACCCGTAATCTATAAAGGTAAAGAACTGTTTTTCAATGGAAAGCTTGCCACCTTCTCATACGGCTATAAACTGTACGTGGATGTTGACGGAACAGAAGTCGTTATTGAGCGTGATGATCATGGGGACTTAAGAGCTCTTCTGCCTGATGCTGCGTCGGAAAAAAATATAGACAAAGGGCTTATTGAAGCGATTATCGAGGTCTTCAGAGAGCTTCAGGTTTTGTAATGAATAAAAAAGAAACCTTGAAAAGATCTCTTTTTTATTCGACTGCCTAATAATTTCGTTTATTCAAACACTACATAATTTACCTTATCCACACCCGTATTTCCTGTTTTTTCATGATAAGCGTACAGTACAAGTTCGTAGTTTCCCGGAGAACTAATCATATCGCTTCCTTCAAAAAGGTTGGTTGAAACTAAAGACATATCTATATTCTTCACAAATTTTCCGTCTTTTTTCAAGATTCCTTTCACTTCAATTTCATCGGAATTCCAGACGCCTCCTTTATCGATGACACATCCGCACATCATAACAATATTAGCCTGAAACAGGAAAGGTTTGTCTTTAATAGTACTCAAGGCAATATACTGATGGGTTCTTGGCTTCAGAATATCAATGATGTATCCCGGAATTTCTAGGATAATTCCTTCTCCTAAAATATGTTTTCCGGGAATCAGCCACAATTCTGTGCTTACCACCGCCTGGGCCTGCTTACTGTTCAAAGGAGAAATGACTTCTATATTCACAAATGTAGGTTCATCAATATCCACTGCCGCCATAAAACCTCCGGTCTGTGCATCTGCAATGGAGTTTCCTCTGATTTTAGGCGTTTTCATAATCAGATCTGTGTTTCCGGTACTTCCCATGGTATTTCCTTCTGCCAGAATCCTCTGATTAAGTTTATTTCTGATGATGATATGAGCGCCGCCTAATGAAGTTCCGATAAATTTGGCATCTCTTGCTTTCGCTCTTATCATGATCTTTGTTTCAGTTGCCGAAATCATCAGATTGGAAAAAAGAAATGCTGTGATGAGAATTAATGCTTTCATGATTTGATTTATTTTAAATATTCCTGTTTAAACCTGTGATGGAAAGATTCATCCTTTAATTGCTGATCAATATGATCCAGATACGTGAAAATCCCAAGATCTTCTGATAGCACATTCAAAATTGCTTTTTCACAACTGTCCCAAATCTGCTCCAGCTGAGGGAGCATTTCAATGGCTTTAGGAGATAGTGAAATAATTTGTTTCCGTTTATCTATACTGTCTTTTTTGACGATGAGATAACCGCTTTCGTTCATTTTTTTGACAATAACCACAACAGATGGGTGTGAATATCCCAGCGGTTCCGCAATATCGGTAATTGAAATTTCCCCCTTTTTTTTCAGCAGCATAAAGACCAGATACCAATTGGGTTCAACATCAATCCCGAATTCTTTATAAAATTTACGAACATCATGAGACATCCTGTCGCTGATTCTTTTCAACCTGCTATCCAGCGCTTTATATCCTAATTCTTTAATGAAATCAAAATCCATCTGAAATATATTTTCTGTAAATATATAAAATATAAAGTCAACTATATAGTCAACTTTATATTTTTTTTTGAATTAAGAATTTAAGATAAAAGTTATTTGAAATTCTTCCTGTATTCACCGGGCGTCACTCCCCTATATTTTTTGAAAAGCTTGGAAAGATGGCTTTCATCACTGAACTGGAGCTCATAAGCGATTTCACTTAGGCGTACACTGCTGTATTTTAAATAGGTTTCAACTAATTTTAGCCTGTAGTCCAGCAGATAATCCTGATAGGAAACTCCCGTCTGCTGTTTGAAATACTCTCCGAAATAATTCCCGGAAATCCCGAAATGTTCAGCAATAGTCTGAATTCCGGTCTTCTCACGGTCTTTTATATGCTGTTGAATATAAGTGATAATCTTCATGATCGAAAAAGCTTTGCGGTTTTCCTGAAGATCTGATGTTTCACTCTGAATGATATTTCTGGCAATCAGGTTAAGAAGGATCGACATACAATTACGGATAATTAAATAGTCCTCCGCTTTATTTTTGAACTCATTCGCGATCTGCAGAATTAGGGTTTCCGCAAATTGCTCATCATTTTTATTTCTGAAGACACAACCAGCCCTCGCATGATAATTATGGCTGATGTACTGGAGTTTATACAAATTCTCACAGCTTTCAATACGATCTGCTTCCAGCCTGATTTTATCTATAAACTGAACCGGACACTGAATACTGATGAGCTGAGCCGTTTTACTCTCAAAGTGATATTCTTCCTGTTGAGGAATAATGAAAAGCTTACCCTGCGAAAAATTAATACTCCGATCATCATATGCAAGCGTACCTTCTCCCTTAACAATATAAACAAATGAGAGAAAAGCCTTTGTTTTAAATATAATCTCTTCTTCCTTCAGTTTTATTTCTCTTACATCAATCTCTTCAAGCGGCAGTCCTTTCATGATACACTGTATTTTCCTCCAAAAGTACAATTTTAGCGGAATAAAAAGCGGGTAATTTTGCATAAAAAAATATGAACACACATCCGAAACGATGGCAGGCACTCAATTTTCTGATTGCTGGTGCTTTTCTTTCACCGCTGGATTATTTTATTGTCAACATGGCTTTGCCCTCTATCAAAAAAGCATTCAGAGCCAGTGATCATCAGCTTCAGATGGTCATTGCCATTTATGGGCTTACGTATGCAGCGCTTGTTGTTTGTGGAGGAAGGCTGGGTGATATTTACGGCCGTAAAAAAATATTTATATCGGGATTATATACTTTCCTGTTCTCTTCTCTGGCCTGCGCCTTCTCTCCTGATGTTACATGGCTGATTATTTTCCGACTGTTTCAGGGTGTTGGCGCATCATTGCTCGCACCTCAGGTATTGGCTTCTATAAAGGATCTTTTCAGCAGTCAGGAGCAGCCTAAGGCTGTGAGTCTTTTCAGTTCGGTATTTGGGCTTGCCTCAGTGGCCGGGCAATTGCTTGGCGGAGTTCTTCTAAGTATGCATTGGGGAAATTTTTCCTGGGAAATGGTTTTTCTTGTGAATGTACCCATTACTATGATCTGTATTCTGGGGGTTCACTTTACCATGAGTGACAGCAATAAGAAAGAACAGACGGATATTGACTTTACAGGAGCTTTATTATTAATTATAGCCTTACTCATGCTTATCTGCCCTCTTATTTTCGGACAGAAATTTCAATGGGCATGGTGGATTTTCGGAGTTATTCTTTCCGGAATCTTATTATTAATCATGTTTCTGAGATATGAGAAAAAGCAGTTGCAAAAAAGCCGTCCGGTACTTATAGATCCGGCACTGCTGCAGCATAAACCTTTTGCATTAAGCCTTCTTATTATTTTCTTTTACAATTTCACTGCTGGTTTATTCATTTGCTATCCTTATTATCTTCAGCAGTTTCTTCATCAGAACTCAATGCAGACAGGATTGGCTATTGTTCCTTATGGGCTTGCATTTTTTCTGGCCCCTTTAATCACTTCACGGACAAAAATGGCCACTGAAAAAATGATTTACGCAGGATTGGGATTGTTGCTGACCGGATTTGTACTGAGTGCAGCGGCTTTCTATTTTCAGCAAAAACCGTCTTTTATTACTCGTACTACCCTTTTTATTGCCGGATTCGGGCACGGTACTATTATGCCGGTTATGATGCGGACCGCAATTTCTCTGGTTTCTAAAGATAAAGCAGGCCAGGCTTCAGGGTTGGTAAGCATTGGAATTCAAATTGGCAGTGTAACCGGAGGGGCTGTTATTGGAACTTTATTTTTTAATCTGATCCCTATTCTGGGATTCAAAGAAGCATTTGTAACAGCGGTAGGAATGATTGGCATTTTTCAACTTATTGGAATAGGAGCAGGAAGCAGATTGAAGAAATTCATTGATTAAAAAACATTTAAACAACAAAAAAATTATACATTTAAATATGAGCAATACAGAAAAAATTATTTGGGAAATAGAAGAATTTCACAGGAATATTGAAAAATGGTTTCAAGGGAAAACCGAAAACCGGGAAAGTCTTTATAAGGAATTATTATCCGGATTATCACCGGATTTCAAAATGATTAATGGAAACGGAGATACTGTTACGCTATCTATGCTTGGGGAATGGCTTCCCACCGTATTTGGAAAATTTCCGGAACGAAATATTCAGGTTGAAAATATAGAAGTACATGATTCTGAGCATCACGGTCTTGCCACCTATATCGAGACTCAGATCACGGGAGAAACTACAAACAGGAGACAATCATCAGCTGTTTTTCTATTGAATAAAGAAAAGGCGTTGTGGTTTCATCTTATTGAAAACTGGATATAAACAATATACAACAGCCCTGAGCATGTGAGCATGTACAGGGCTGTGTAATTGTAAGCGTCAATTTATTTTGCTTATTCAGACCATGGGGAATGTAAAATACAGTCACAGAAGTTTTTCCTTTGGAAATTCGGGATCATGAAGGCACAAACATCAGCTTTTATATTTCCAAAAGTAGTTTCTGTTTTATGTTCAAAACCACCGAAAAAAGTAGGAATTATCTTCTTTTTAAAATCATTTCTCGGAAAAGCCCTGATAATTTCCTCACGATGTTCTTTACTGAGGTTTTCATATCCTTCTCCCATCACATCCAATCCTACTCCGGAATACATTAAGGCTACTTCATTCTCTTTATGTTCTGCAATTCCAATGGTCGTGTGAAGCGCAATGGTATCCCAAACCAGCTGGAGTTTATCCTGAGCAATCCCATGTCCTTTCAAAAAGTCTCTTGCTGCATTGGCTCCGTCTACCTCAAATCTCAGGTCAGGACTGCTGTAATGAGAGACAAGCCCCAGATCATGAAATACCGATGCCACGTATAATAGCTCTGTATCATGAGTCTTGTTTTCCCTTTTGGCATTTAATGACGAGAATAAAAAAACACGCAGGGAGTGATTATAAATAAATTCTGTTCCGTGTTCCAATAGAAGCTCTGTGGCTTCTGTTGCGATTTTACTGTCCGGAATGATGATTCCGGCAACTTCTTTCATACGATGTACTGACATAGCTTTATGTAATTTTATCCAAAGGTATCCTGATTACAGGTTCCTGAGAATATCAATAAATACTGATGACATGTCAAAATTTCAGACTGTTTTATACTCTGATATGAATGAAATTATTACGATAGCTCACCGGAGATATTTCCGTATTTTTTTTGAAAAAGTGGCTGAATTGTTCTGATGTATTGAAATTAAGCTGATAAGCAATCTCTTTTACGGTATAAGAGCTGAACTGAAGAAGTCTTTTCGCTTCCGCAATAATCTGTCCGTTGATGATCTCTTTTGCGCTTTTATTACTACACCGTTTACACAGTTCACTCAGTCTCCGTGAGGTAATATTCAACAACTCTGAATAGTCGTTTACTGCATGCAGATTATGATACTGGCTGCTCAACAGCTCCATAAATTTGCGGTAAATAATATAATCCTGACTGTCAAAAGTTTCTTCCTTTACGATTTTTATGTTAGCTAATTTGATCATAATGATCTTTAAATAGGCAGCCAATACATCCATCTGATTGGTATAAGACTCTGCTTTGTATTCTGTCAGTAAGATCTTAAACAAACTTAAGAATTCGTCTGTTTCAGTCTGATCCGGTAACAACTGCTGATTCGCAGCGGCATTATTAAACAAAACCGCTTTACAGTTACTGGCACTGGAAGGCACTCTTTCCCAAAAACAGTCCCCAAAAGAAATATGATAGCCACAGACATCAGAATAGTTTTCAAACTTACAGATCTGGCCTTTAGAGAGTAAAAATATTTTCTGATCTGCAATATCAAAAGTATGTTCATCTATGACCAGCACACCTCTACCGCTCTCAATCATTAAAATATGATGGTAATTAAGCCTTACAAAGCTTCCGGAATAAGGAACATGCTCCTCCAAACGCTTGACGGAAAAAGAATGATCAATAACAGATTCGGTTAAAATTCCTGAGACCGGTTTCATGGAACGAAATTTTAATAAAGATAGAAAGATTTTGAGATGCAAGATTAGCAAGGAATAATGAACCGGAAAATGTCAAAAAACACCTAACAGATGTCAAAATTCCCTGAAAAGTTATGATTTTCTGAAAACCTTCATCTGACCAGCCATCACCGCCAGTAAAATCCCAAAACAGGCAAAAAGGCCATATGAATATCTGAGATCAAAACTTTCAGCAATATATCCGATAAGAGGCGGCCCCATCAGAAATCCTAAAAATGAAATACTGGAAACAAATGATAAAGCAATACTTGGTGCTACCGTGCTTACCTTTCCAACGGTACTATAAACGGACGGCACACTCAGAGAACTTCCGAGACCAATGATCATGAAAGCGATGATACAGATCCATAGTTCCGGAAAGAAAACACTTAGAAAAAGTCCCCCGCTCATCAGAATCCCGCAACATTGCAGAACGATCTTTTTTCCATACTTTTCTATGATTCTGTTCCCGATAAACCTGCCTAAAGTCATCATTAAAATAAAACTCGTATATCCCAGTATTACAAGATTTTCTGGTGCTTTAACTATAGTTTGAAAATAAACCCCGCTCCAGTCGAACATAGCCCCTTCAATCGCCATACTCAGGAATCCTATGATTCCCAGCCCCACCAGTGTAGGATTCACAAATTTAAAAATTGACTGGGTTTGCGGCTCTGCTTTATGAATAATATTAGTCAGATTTCTTTTACTATAGAACCAAAGTATTCCTACCAGTATAAAAATAGTGACAAAATGATAGAAAGTTCCCACATGAAGGTTGATCATCAATAAGCCGACAACCGCTCCCGTAAGACCGGCAAAACACCAGGCTCCGTGATAGGAAGAGAGAAGGGATCTCTTCGTAATAGATTCTATTTCAATAGCCTGCGTATTGATCGCAATATTGCACATATTCCCGGAAACCCCGAAGAAAAACAGCACAACCCCTAATGTCCAGTAAGAAGGTGATAAACCAATTAACAACAGAAAAAAAGGATACAGCATAAAGCATCTTTTAATAATCCCGCTGCTTCCGTAAATACTGATCAGTTTTCCGGCCAAAACCATCGTTGAAAGCTGTCCTATCGGCATCAGAAGCAATAGTGTTCCCAACTCTGCCTCATTGATAGAAAGTGCATTTTTAATGATAGGAATTCGGCTGGCCCAGGAAGAAAAAACAAGTCCGTGGGCAAAGAAAAGTAAAAAACAGGCTGTTGGCATTTTTGCATTAAAAGATTCTCTCTCGTTCATTATAACAGGGGGATAAAAATTCCTTTTGCAAAGGTAGACACGCTCCCCTATTAAAATCTAGTCCGTTTTTGTCATTTTTACGTTCCATTTTAACCATTAGCTTTGAAATTCTGAAAATCAAAAGGCTGCAGTTAAAAAGAAAAGACAGTATGAGATCAATTCCAATGGAAAGATAACATACTGTCACTTTATAAAGGTTTTAAAACTGAATTCCTGCTATTTTTTGATAATCTTTTTTGAAACGGAGCTACCGTTCTTGAATTCTCCCCGCAGAATATATACTCCTTTCTGGAGTTTTGAAATATCAACAGTTTTAACATTTCCGGCTGTTAAAACAACTTTACCGTCCATAGACGTTACTTTTATACTCCTGATATTTTCCCTGGTGTTTAATGTGATGAAATCAGAACCAGGATTCGGATACACTGATACTGATTCTTTTTTGGCATCTGGTTCTATTGCAGACAATGTTCCGTTAGTAAGGTATGAAACCGTTTTTGCAACATTTGTAGTTCCATTAAATACAAAAGTATTGATTCCGAAAGTAAATACCGTTCCGTAGCTTTGATTCACCCATTGATAGGACTCATTGGTATAGGTTACAGGCGTAGGAACTCCCGGAAAAGTCTGTGTTGCAGTTCTCATTCTTTTGATCCTTAACACATTTGTAAAAGTACCCGCTGGTGTTATTACAGTTCCATAGCCGTCTACACTATAATCCACCTGTCCTGATTCATCTGTATTTCCTACACTGGCAGATACACTACTGAACTGATAATTATCGCTGTACTGCTGCAGATATGTTATTGGGAATTTATATTCTATCAATGGATTGGTATATGTTACTGTGATATCTCCCAAGGTCGGACCGGAATAAGACCCAATCATTGTAGCATCTGCATCCGTCATGATATTAAAATCATACGTATCCGCAGAAGCTGGTTTTGTAATTCTGTTGGCTCCGGGAAACCTGAAACAGTTAGCCTGGCCCGGACATGCATTAACAGTGTAAGTAATAGTATTTGTTCCTGCATAAGCAGAAAAATCCCATGTAATATTGGCGCCAGCCGGACCCGCATTGATAGCCGTTGCCGTTACATCTCCTGATTTAAGCTCAATAGGATTATTAATCCTGTCCACACCTGCTCTTGTGACCGATGGCTGGGCATAAGCCATTATTCCAAGGCCAAGTAATACAATAGAGTTTAGCTTTTTCATACTGTTTATTTTAGATTGATTTGGAGTTTTGTTTTTTATACAAATGTATTTTGAGTCTCCACGGCTATCAATCCTGAAAAAAAAGTATTTTTATCTACCTGAAATCAGGTATTTTTTACCTCTCTGTAAATCATTATTTTATGTAAATAAAAAACACCCGGTGTTTGAACCGGGTGATCTATTTAATTGAAAGACTGTCTGTAACTCAGTGGAGTCTTATCCGTCTTCTTTTTAAAGAGTTTATTGAAGGACTGCGGATGTTCAAATCCCAGGGCATAAGCTACTTCAGATACAGAAAAACCTGTAGTGGTAAGATATTCCTTCGCCTTTTCAATCAGCTTTTCATGAATATGCTGTTGGGCATTCAGCCCGGTAAGGTTACGAAGCATATCGCTCAGATAATGAGGTGACAAATTAAGAGTGGAAGCCAGAAATTCTACCGTAGGAAGTCCTTTATTCAAGGTTTCCTGCTGATTAAAATAATTTTCCAGCACAAGATCCATCTTCGTCAGCAGATCACTGTTTACAGCCTTTCTCGTGATAAACTGTCTTTTATAAAAACGGTTGCTGTAATTGAGAAGAACTTCCATATAAGAAATGATAACATCCTGGCTTACTTCATCAATCGCAGTATTCAGTTCATTTTCAATATTATCAAGCAGTCCGGTTATAGTTGTTTTCTCATGATCAGACAAATGAAGCGCCTCATTCGTATCGTAAGAAAAGAAACCGAAGTTTTTGATATTTTTGGCTAAAGGATAGCTTCTGATAAAATCCGGATGTACCAATAATGTATAGCCACAATATTCTGCATTTTCATCTGTGGAAAGAACCTGGCCGGGTGCGGTGAACATCATTCCTCCTTCGTTGAAATCATAATATCCCTGCCCATAGCCCATTTTCCCCGTGGTAGAATATTTATACGAAATTTTATAAAAATCTAGGATAAAACTTCTTTTCAGCATATCCTTTTTAATACTCATTTTCGTATTATCCACAAGGCTTACCAACGGATGAAGCGGTTTTGGGAGCTGCAACATGTCGTGCAGTTCTGATATGGATGAAATTTTCAGAGGAATATTATCTTTCTTTTCCATGATATAAAATTATAAATTATTTAATTGAAAAGACAGTATTAGTGTGATTTACTTTATACTGTCTTCCAAAACCTGATTAAATAAACTGTTTGCCAAACTGCTCTCTGAATGCTTCATCACCTAATTCAAGGCGTTGTGCATAAATCGCTTTAGCATCTTCTCCGGCTATATATCTCAGCTGTTTTTTGCCATCTGTAGCAGCCTCATACACCACTGCTGCAATCTGTTCAGGAGTAGAAGCAGCTTCCATCATTCCTTCCATTTTAGAAAACAGAGAGTTCGTCATCTCTTCATACGCCGGACTAGATGCTGAATCCAGAGAACGACTTACAAAATCTGTTTTGATTCCTCCCGGAGAAACCGTTTTAATATCAATTCCTAAAGTATTAAGCTCAAAAGCTAAACTTTCGCTCCATCCTTCAAGCGCCCACTTGGTAGCATGATAAGTAGAACCCAATGGAAATGCCACCAGTCCTCCTATAGACGTTGTAGAAATAAACATTCCTTTTTTCTGCTCTCTAAAGTAAGGAATGAATGCCTGGGTAACGCGTATAACTCCTAATAAATTTGTGTCAAGCTGTTTTACGATCTGATCATCAGAAAGAGCTTCCAAAGGTCCTATTAAGCCATATCCTGCGTTATTGTATACCACATCAATAGTGCCAAGCTCCAACGCCTGCTTCACAGTAGACCTGATCTGTTCCGGATTGGTAACATCCAGCGGAAGTACAGTTACATTTTCCAACGCAGCAAGATCAGCTCCGGATTCAGGGTTTCTCATCGTAGCGATTACTCTCCATCCGTTGTTTTGAAATAATTGGGCAGTTGCTTTTCCTAATCCTGTAGAAGCACCTGTTATAAAAATTGTTTTCATTTTTCTTTGTTTAAAATTACAGGACAAAGTTCAGCATTAGAACAAACCCGGGAGTTGCCAAAATGGGGTAAGCTGTAGCCAAAATGGATTCTCAAATACATTTGTTTTTTGTAAGTTTGCCTTCATCAATTTTTATGGCAGAATATATTCTTGACAACGTTAATATCAGTACACTTTCCGTATATGACCTGCTGAAACATACCTCAGACAGTGCATTCATCGGAATCAGGGATTTCCACGAAATCTACCCTGCTGCTATTGAAAACAATACAGGAATATTTACAAAGCAATCTTCATTACAGGATTTTCCAATGGTCAGCATCAGCAAGGTTGGCAGTTCACTACTCTGCTCCTGCACTTGTGATGATCAGAAAGACAAGCTTTGTTCCCATCAGGCAGAAATCATCCATTGTATCATAGAGGATAAAAATTACCGCTTGTTTTTTGATGATATGCTTCGCAAAAAAGCCCTTCTTCCCAAAGCCAAAGCATATGGGTTGGAAAATGAACCGGATCTGGATCAATATTTTCAGCTTGAATACAGCAATGGTAAAATTGAAATCCATCCTAAGATCAAGGAAATGCTTCCTGTAGATGAGGTGATGCTTCAGAGAGATCTTCTTCCACAGCTTCCCTCAAAACTGGATGAACTTGCAATACTGGAAACAGGTAAGAAACAAATATTGGTTATTGGTAAGCACCGTTATTATAACCATATGACCTTCTCCCTCATGGAAGCGGAAATAACGCAGACAGGCAAGCTCAAAAATCCGGTGAATCCTGTAGATGCCATGCAGCTGATCTGGAAAGCCGAGAAACCTGCAGACATTAAATTTTATACAGCCATCACTTCTTTCCAGAATAATTATAATGAAGATTACAACCCTTCAGAACTGGAAGCTTTAAAACTTATTGTAAAGAATACTTTGGGATTGGAAGTCTATTATCACGACCGGGAAATTGCAGAAACAGTGTCTGCAAAATCACTTTCTCAGGTTGAATTAAATACTTTAGATGCCGAGGTTCAATTATCTGTATTTAAGAAAGATCCGTTTTACGAAATAACAGGAGAATTGTTATTTAATGATATTTCTGTTCCATTCAAAAATATTGTTCTCAGAAATGAATATTTTGTATATAACCGAAACGTTTTCAGCTTTGTAGATCATCCTGACATGCTCAGAATCATCAGGTTTTTTAAGGCTAATAATGAAATCTTACTGATCCATTCTTCAAAATATGAGGCATTCATGAAGGATATCCTCTCTACTATAGAAGAGCGTATTCATATAAATTACAAATACATACAAGCCGCAACAAAAGCACAGCTTGAAGACAAGAATTATCACACGGAAAGAGTCATCTATCTCCGTCAGCAGGAAAATTATATTGGCATTACTCCCGTTATGAAATACGGAGATGTAGAAGTTCCGGTGTATTCCAGAAAGCAGCTTTTTGATACAGATCAGAATGGAAATCCATTTAAAATAGAAAGAAACGAACCGGCAGAGGCCCGCTTTACTTCATTAGTCATGCAGCAGCACCCCGATTTTGAAGAGCAGATGGACGGCTATCAGTATTTTTATCTTCACAGGGATAAGTTCCTGGATAACAACTGGTTTCTTGAAGCTTTTGAAACCTGGAGAAATGAAGGAATAACCATACTTGGCTTTAATGAATTAAAAAATAACAAATTAAATCCCCACCGGGCTAAAATCAATATTCAGATTACCAGTGGACTGGATTGGTTTAATGCTAAATTAAAAGTAGGTTTTGGACCCAAAGAAGCCTCTTTAAAACAGCTTCACCGCTCCATCCGTAATAAAAGTAAATTCGTTCAGCTGGACGATGGCAGCCTGGGAATTCTCCCTGAAGAATGGATGGAAAAGATAGCCGCGTACTTTCATGCAGGAGAAATTGACGAAGAGCTCTTAAAGATTCCGAAAATTAATTTCACAGAGGTTACTTCGTTATTTGAAAAAGAAGTTCTGAGCCAGGAAGTTCAGGAAGAACTCACCACCTATTCCACGAAGTTCTCAAAAGTAAAAAATATTCCACAAGTCAATATTCCGGCAACGCTGGACGCTGAACTCAGGGATTATCAGCATGACGGATTGAACTGGCTTAATTTTCTTGATGAATTTAACTTCGGAGGGTGTCTTGCCGATGATATGGGACTTGGAAAAACTATTCAGATTATTGCTTTTATTCTGTCACAGAGGGAAAAACGAGGACATACTACGAATCTTATTGTAGTGCCTACTTCCCTGCTTTTCAACTGGCAGGAAGAGCTCAGCAGATTTGCACCTTCTATAAAAGTTCTGCTTCATTATGGTGCAGACAGACCCAAAACAACTGCTCATATGCAAGACTATGAAGTAGTTCTTACCACTTACGGAATGATGCTTTCGGATATCCGTTTTCTAAAAAATTTTAATTTCAATTATGTATTTCTGGATGAATCACAGGTGATTAAAAACCCAAATTCAGAAAGATATAAAGCGGCACGGCTGCTTCAATCGAGAAACAGAATTGTATTGACGGGTACGCCTGTTGAAAACAGCACTTTTGACCTTTACAGCCAGCTTTCTTTCGCTTGTCCCGGACTTTTGGGAAGCAAGCAGTATTTTAAGGATATTTATGCCATTCCTATTGATAAATTTGAATACAGTAAACGGGCGTTAGAACTTCAGCAAAAGATAAAGCCTTTTATACTCAGAAGAACCAAGAAACAGGTTGCAAAAGAGCTGCCTGAGAAAACAGAAACGGTCATCTACTGTGAAATGAATGCAGAACAGCGCAAGATATACGATGCTTACGAAAAGGAGCTTCGTGAATTTATTGCTGCTAATGATGACGATGATCTGAATAAGAACAGCATGCACGTCCTTACAGGTCTCACAAGACTCAGACAGATCTGTAACTCCCCTGTGTTGATGAAAGAAGGATATTCCGGGGAAAATGCTGTTAAAATTGAGATTTTGATGGAACAGATCCTTGGAAAATCACAAGATCATAAAATCCTGGTCTTCTCACAGTTTGTCGGAATGCTTGATCTGATAAAAACAGAACTGGAACGCCACAATATTAAGTTTGAATATCTTACGGGGCAGACTAAAGATAGAGGAGAAAAAGTATCAAATTTCCAGAAAAATAAAGATATTCGTGTGTTTCTGATCAGCTTAAAGGCTGGTGGTGTAGGTCTTAATCTCACTCAGGCAGATTATATTTATCTGGTAGATCCATGGTGGAATCCTGCAGCTGAAAACCAGGCTATTGACCGAAGTTATCGTATAGGACAAACCAAAAATGTAATTGCCGTCCGGATGATCTGTTCTAAT
Organism: Chryseobacterium indologenes; assembly: GCF_018362995.1. NCBI lineage: Bacteria > Pseudomonadati > Bacteroidota > Flavobacteriia > Flavobacteriales > Weeksellaceae > Chryseobacterium > Chryseobacterium indologenes. The sequence continues at coordinate 669,483 of NZ_CP074372.1, read as the reverse complement.
ACTGTGGAAGAAAAAATTCTTACCTTTCAGCAAAAGAAAAAACAACTGGCTCAGAATCTGCTTACCACAGACGGAAAGAAACTTCAGGGACTTTCTAAACAGGATCTTATGAATTTATTAGAATCCGGTTCATAATATCTAAAAAGCAACAATTAAAAAACCGACAGGTAAAGGACCTGTCGATTAAAAACAAAAATTGATATGGATATGATTTAGATATGATGTGTCTATTTTTTGATAATTTTTTCTGTGACTGTCTTTTGATTTTTTGTCAGGATTTTAATAAGATATGTTCCCGGAACAAAATGGTTCATAGAAACTGTCATGGAATTGCCTTCCAGCGTCTTCTGCCCTGACATATTAAAAATTTCATATTTCTCCAGCCCTTCTTTCATCCTGATTGTTACCGAATCTGCTGTCGGGTTCGGATATATTTTAACATGAACTGAAGCATCTTTAGAAACTTCTATTGTTGAAAGGCTTTCCGGCTGAATATTAATCGTATAATCTTCTGCCTGACCGATAAACCATCCTGAAGGACAAGGAAGATTCTCCAAAGTTCCCATCCATGAATTTGATTCATAGGCTTTCACCAATCTGAAACGGGTTTCTCCAAGCTGTGCTCCTGCCGGAATGGTAATACTACCTGATGTAATTCCTGATTCCGGAGCAGGAACCGGATTGGAATTATCCAGATATCCCAGGTTAAACTTCTCGTCTGCATCAAACTGATTATTATGGTTAAAATCAATATAAGCATACGCTGATACGGTATTCTGTCCGTGGGTACCTCCAGTTACTGTTATAGGATAGGTATTTCCACGGTTAACAGTGAAGACGGTTGCCGTAAAATTTTCAAGAACGTCTGAGTTACCATCAATAGCACTGTTTTTTATGGTTCCGGCAAATTCTACCTTGCTTATTTCGCTCACTGTAAGGCTGGTCACATTTTCAGCACCACAGTAAGGAGCCGGGAAATTCACTGCATTCCCTACAATGTTAACGGTATAATCTTCAGTCTGCCCTGCTCTTAAGCCAGAATCACAAGCTGAACTGATAGAATGGGGAGCATTAGGATCTGAATAAGCCTGAACATTTGTATTCTTCAGAACCCGCATTCTTGTACTTCCATTGACTGCAGCAGCAGGAACCACTATTATATTATTGATCGTAAATGAATTGGCCGGATTGGCAGCTTCAAGCCTTCCTATGTAGAAACTTTCTCCGGCATCATCAAAACTACCATTCTGATTAAAGTCTATAAAAACAACTACATCACTTGGAAAAGTACTGGAAGGGCCCGTTACAGATATATTATAATTGTTTCCGGGCTGCAAATCTGTAGACATTGATGTAAAATTCTCATAAATTTGCGCATTTTCGGACTGAACCGGCGATGAATTATTAATGTTTCCGAAAGTAACATTACTGATCATATTGCTGTCAGCTCCATACTGAAACACAGGCATGCAATATTGCAGTTGGGCATTCGCCAGTGAGCAAAGTACAATACCAGAAAGAGTAGTTATTTTTTTCATTTTTTGTTTAAATTTCCTGGGACAAATTTATATTTATTTAGAATGAATAAAAATAACAATGTAATGATATTTGTCAGTTTAATAAAAATAGATATTTAATGAGCCAACGATACTTATTAAACAACTTCTTTTACTAATGGAAAATCAATCTTTTATAAATAAAAAACTGTTTTTCAAAATAAATTTGAGAAACAGTTTTTGTTGTAAAAGAATAAAATCTAAGGAAATTTATATGCTCTAACTTATATTTTCAATGAGAACAGCAGACGCTCCTCCCCCTCCGTTACAGATGGCAGCTATCCCCAATCTTCCTTTTTCCTGGCGAAGTACACTGACTAATGTTGTGATAATTCTTGCTCCTGAAGCACCAATCGGGTGTCCCAAAGCAACCGCACCACCATATACATTCACTTTATTCAGGTCATAACCCAAAATCTGCTGATTGGATAAGATAACAGAGGAATAAGCTTCATTAATCTCGAAATAATCAATATCAGATAAACTGAGACCCGTCTGCTTGAGTAACTTTTGAATGGCAACAGACGGAGAAGTGGTGAACCATTCCGGAGACTGAGCCGCATCTGCATAGGCTACGATTCTGGCTAAGGGTTTCAAATTATGTTGCTGAACAGCCTCTGAAGATCCTAATAGTATTGCTGCAGCTCCGTCATTCAGATTACTTGAATTAGCGGCTGTCAATGTCCCGTCTGCTTCAAATGCCGGCTTCAAAAGAGAAATTTTCTCAGGAATAAGTTTGTCAATATCTTCGTCTTTATCTACGATTATAGCGCCTTTCTTTCCTTCAATCGATATTTGGATCAACTCATCGCTGAACTTGCCGCTTTTTGCCGCTTCCTGAGCCCGATGGTAGGAAAACAAAGCGTATTCATCAAGCTGCTGACGTGTTAATCCATATTTTTTTACGCCCAGTTCAGCTGCACTTCCCATATGGAAATCATTATACACATCCCACAACCCATCTTTGATCACACCATCAGTAAGATGAGTGTCTCCCAGTTTTGTTCCCTGGCGAAGCTTAACGTAATGGGGAACATTGCTCATACTTTCCATTCCACCGGTCATGACAATATGCTCCAGACCAAGCTGAATCTGCTGTGCACCGATCATTGCAGACTTCATACCGGAGGCACAGACTTTATTTATCGTTGTGGCATCTTTATCTACAGGAATACCTCCAAAAATAGCGGCCTGCCTTGCTGGAGATTGTCCCAGCCCGGCACTGAGTACATTTCCCATATACACACTGTCTATATATTCCGGAGCCAATCCGATGTTTTCATAGGCATTTTTAATGGCAACAGCACCCAACTGTGGAGCAGTAAATCCGGATAAGCTTCCCATAAAACCTCCCACTGGGGTTCGTTTTGCAGCTAATATAAATACTTCTTTCATAGGATATTAATTTTAAATACCGATCGGTATATTTTTTGATTAAAAAAATCCTTTGATTTAATAAAGGAATAGTACAAAGATAATTAAAATATACCGATTGGTATATTAAATAATTAAAAAAAAATCTTACTTAGTACAGTAAGATTTTAATTTTTATGTTCTGCTAAGCTGATCCAGTTTTTTAAGCAGCGTGGGCATTCTGTAAGCACCATGCATCTGTTCTACTTTCAATTGAACTTCATCTACATTCATTCCTTTGGCAGTAACAAAAAGCGGTGTTTTACTTTCTCCACGGAATACACTTCTCCTTTGGGAATCGGGAGTTGTAAATTCATTTTTTGCAATCCCGACAATAGGATATTTCTCTTTCAATTCTTCGTAAAGATGACCGCCCAGTCCAATTTTCCCATTATTATCCAAAGTAACGTATCCGTCAACAATGATTATATCTTCTGGTTTTAATGCTATTTTTGTCAGTAGACTTAAAATACAGGGTAATTCTCTCTTGTAAAATGCACCGCTTTCATATTCTGAGCTCACAGCAGTCTGTTCTATAAAAACTTCCACTTCTTTTTCAGACGTCCAATCCTCAAATGCAATACACACGGTATTGGCATAATCCTCATAATAATAGGTGTCAAATGCGTAAATCATATTCTATTCCTTAAAAAATTCACCGAAATGCCACAAAATCCCTGAAGGATCATGCACAAAACACTCTTTTCCCCATTTCATAGTTCTTACAGGGGAAAGTCTCACATTTTCATAAATATCTGTAAGCTTCAAAGATAAAAGCTCTTCCCAGAATTCATCTGTATTGGCCACTTCCATAAAGATCATGGTATTATCAACCCAATCTTTTGCATAATAATCCTGAAGGTAAAAACCTATTTCCTCCCGTGTAAACAGTGAAAGTTTGGGCTCAAGAACAACTTCTTCAAAACCTAGATCCTTATAAAAGTTTCTGCTGATCTCAAAATTCTTCGCCCCGATAAAAGGTCTGATGGATTTTAGTTTCGGTGTCATACTATTTTATTTTTCCAGTATTCATAGGTCATTTCAAACTTGATCTCTCCTTTTCCATGGTTTCCAGTTTCCTTCCATCCAGATTTTCTGTAGAAATTCTCAGCTCTTGTTCCAGGTGAAGTACCAAGCCATAGATCATCTTTCTTTTGTTTAAAATACCAGTTGAGCATGATGTCATGAAGTTTTCTGCCTATTCCCTGGTTTTCAAAATCAGGATGTACAAACAAAGCCCAGATATTGTTCTCTTTCAGATCTGCAATGGAAAAGCCAACAATCTGTCCTTCTGTCTCACCTACCCATCCTTTTCCTCTTTGAAAAAGAAATTCCTCACAATCTTTATCTGTAACCAATCCCGGATCTGATAATGTATTTTCTTTCACAGAATTTCTTACAACCTGAATCTGTGGAATATCTTCCGGTCTTGCTTCTCGAATAATTATGCTCATGGTAATTTGTGGATAAACGCTATATATTTTTTACTCTTAATCCTTGTCAAGGTTTTAAACCTTGACAAAGATGATATGTTATTATTTTCTGTCAACCACAATTCTTTCTTCTCTATTGGCAATATCCCAGGCTGTAGTAAAGATTAGCTGGGTTCTTTTCTCCAATAGTTGATAATCAATCTTTTCAGGATCATCGCCTGGTTTATGATAATCTTCATGAATACCATCAAAGAAGAAGGCTACAGGAATATTATGTTTGGCAAAATTATAGTGATCTGAACGGTAATATAATTGTTCAGGATCATTCAAATCATCATACTTGTAATTAAGTTCCAGATTATTGGTTCTCTTATTGGCTGCTTCATTGATTACTTTAAGCTGAGAACTTAACATTTCAGAACCTATTACATATACATATTGCTTTCCTCTGTTGGCAGGATCATCACGCCCAATCATATCAATATTAAGATCAACAACGGTGTTGGCCAATGGGAAGACAGGGTTTTCGGAATAATATTCTGAACCAAACAATCCGTGCTCTTCTCCTGTAACATGTAGAAACAGGATAGATCTCTTAGGTCCTTTTCCTGCTTTTTTTGCCTGCTGGAATGCTTTTGCAATTTCCATTACGGCAACAGTTCCGCTTCCGTCGTCATCTGCCCCGTTATACACCACTCCATTTTTTGTTCCTACGTGGTCATAATGGGCTGAAACTACAACAATCTCGTCTGGTTTTTCGCTTCCTTCGATAAAAGCCAGAATATTTTCAGAATCAGGCAGGTTGCCTCCTCCTCTTTTTTTCATAAACTCAGACGGAACTTTCTGATAGTATGAGCCTAATGCTTTCGGTCCGGAAATACCAAGATTTTTATAGTAATTAATCATATACTCTCCCGCTTTCTTCTGGCCTTTACTTCCTGTATCACGCCCCTCCATATCATCTGCTGCAATGACATACAGATTTTTCTTTAAATCTTCAGCGTTAATTTCCTTGTATGCATTATTAAATGCCTTGCTGTGTTTTGTAGATACAGGATGTGAAGAATTTCCATCAGCTATTTTTGCCGTTCCACAACTGGTCACTACAGTCATGGCCAATAACGGAATAAGTATTTTTTTCATAAAGAATAAATTTCTTAAAAATAACAAATTTTATTGAAACCCAACATGAGGGATCAAAATCACAAAATCGTATGTTATTTATTATAAAATTGACAATAATTCAACACAAAGTCAATTTTGATATTAATTTTTTATTATATTTGATTACAATACAAAATAAGTGGATAAAATTTACGGGTTTACTCATTATTCCTTTTTTACGGAAATGTCCGAGCTGGCAAACAGGCACGGAAGCTTTGATCTTTCTCTGGGCCTTCCCGATTTTGATATTGATGAACGCCTTAAAATATTTTTAAAAGAAGCTGCTGAAAAAGAGACTTATCATTATGAACCTCTTTCCGGCAATCCTCTCCTGATTGAAAGTATCATCCATTTCAATGCAAAACGGACTAACAAAATTCCTGTTACCACTAAGGAAATAACCATTGTCCCGTGTGCAACCTTTGCTTTATATACTTCCCTCAAATCCATTTTAAATCAACATGATGAAGTGATTATTATTCAGCCGTCTTATTACACCTATGGGCCTGCTGTTGTTATGAATGGAGGAATTCCTGTTTATTATGATCTTGACGGGGATTTTACCATCAACTGGGATTTGTTTAAAAACTGTATTACTGAAAAAACCAGAGCCGTCATTGTCAACTCTCCCCAAAACCCTACCGGAAAAGTATGGAAAAAAGAAGACTGGAATCAATTGTATGAACTGATCAAGGACCGTAATATTTATTTGATTTCTGAAGAAATATATGATACGTACTGCTATGACGAAGCTGAACATTACAGTTCTTTTATTCATCCGGAGCTTAGAGAAAAGACGTTCTGTATTTTTTCTTTTGGCAAAATGTTTCATACTTCCGGATGGAAAGTGAGTTACATGCTTGCTTCTGAAGCTTTAACAAAAAGATTCCAGTGCCATCAGCAGTATATTTCTTACAGTGCCAGTGCCCCGGCACAATATGCTATCGCAAAGTATCTGGATGTATTCGACCCGGCTGTCAATAAAGAGATAATGCAGAATAAAAGGGATATTTTTAATCAGTTGATTCAGGAAACACCCCTACAGATAGAACATCAGGCAGAAGGAAGTGTCTTTCAGGTGGTTAATTTCAGGAATATTTCGTCAACAATGACGGATGTAGAATTTTCAAAATGGCTTACGATTGAGAAAAAAGTATCCTGTCTTCCGCTTTCGGCTTTTTACAATTCAAGACAGAATTCAGATTATATCAGGTTCAGTTTTGCTAAAAAGGATGAACTGATTATTCAGGCGTTGGAGCATTTGAAAAAGAACCTTTGATTTTTTACATCTTTATTTTTTGCGCAATCTATACGAATTTTCACAGATGCTTATGGATTTCCATTTCTTCATGCTATCCAAATAATAACAAAAGCACCGCCAAGGCAGTGCTTTTGTTGTATTGTAATGATTTTAAAGAGCCAGAACTCTTACATCAATTCTTCTGTTTTTCGCTTTACACTCATCGGTATCATTAGCTTCACATACCGGATGCTGTGATCCATAGCCTTCAGCTTCTACTCTATCTGCAGCAACACCCAGCTCCAGTAATTTAAGTTTTGCAGTCTGCGCTCTCAGATTGGATAATTTAAGATTACTATCTTCATTACCGCTGTTGTCTGTGTATCCGCCTAATTTTATTTTCAAATCTGGATAAGCATTTAAGATTTCAGCTAAATTATTCAGCTGAAGTTCATATCCTGCCTTCAAATCGCTTGAGCCTGTCTCAAAATAAAGGTTTTCAATGGTGTACCATTTATTAGGATCTAAAGCTGACTTATCTTTTTGTTTTACCACATTATAAAGCTGGTAAAGCTGACTTCCATCTCCTATGGCGATCGTTTTTCCTCCATCCAGTTTTACTTTCTGAACATTTCCTGTTTCATATACAAAGTCTCCGTTTTCATTAAGATGCCCTTTAATCTCTCCCGGAACTACCGCAATTATTTTGGTATCTGCACTTACACCTGTTGCAGCACTGGTAATCCCTGTAAGACTTTCTATTTTTGCTTTTCTGTTGGCTTCGATTTTGTCTTTATGCAATACTGCTAAAGTAGGTGCAATAACCAAAGAAACGATAGACATTAATTTGATCAGAATATTCATGGATGGTCCGGAAGTATCTTTAAACGGATCTCCAACGGTATCTCCTGTTACAGATGCTTTATGTGGCTCTGAACCTTTGTAATAAGTCTGCCCATTGATATCCACTCCTTTTTCAAATGATTTTTTAGCATTGTCCCAGGCACCTCCTGCATTATTCTGGAACATTCCCATCAAAACACCACACACAGTAGCACCAGCAAGGAATCCTCCCAATACTTCAGGTCCGAAAATAAATCCGATCAAGAGTGGTGAGATGATTGCTATAGCCCCTGGCAGCATCATTTTTCTGATGGATGCATCTGTGGAAATAGCAACACATTTTTCATATTCAGGTTGTGCTTTTCCTTCTAAAATTCCGGGAATTTCACGGAACTGTCTTCTTACTTCTTCAACCATAGCCATGGCAGCCTGTCCAACAGCAGTGATTGCCAGTGATGAAAAGATAAATGGAATCATTCCGCCAACAAACAGACCGGCTAGAACATCTGCCCTGTAAATATCAATTCCGTCAATTCCTGCAATTCCAACAAAAGCTGCAAATAACGCTAATGCTGTTAAGGCAGCTGAAGCAATGGCAAATCCTTTTCCGGTAGCGGCAGTTGTATTTCCTACAGCATCCAGGATATCTGTTTTTTCACGTACATCCTTAGGAAGTTCACTCATTTCGGCAATACCACCTGCATTATCAGCAATAGGTCCAAAGGCATCAATCGCCAGCTGCATCGCTGTAGTAGCCATCATTCCGGCTGCTGCAATGGCAACACCATAAAGGCCGGCACAAAGATAAGATCCATAGATTCCGCCTGCCAGCACAATAATCGGAAGTAAGGTAGATTCCATACCAACGGAAAGTCCCCCGATAATGTTTGTCGCATGGCCTGTAGAAGACTGTCTCACAATACTGGAAACCGGTCTTTTACCCATTGCGGTATAATATTCTGTTATGATACTCATTAAAGTTCCTACGACCAAACCTACCATGATGGCTCCGAACACACCCATTTTAGTAAACTCATGGCCTCTTAGAACCATTTTTTCAGGAAGAATATAGGTTACCAGGAAGTAGGATGAAATGGCTGTAATAACAATACTGCCCCAGTTTCCAAGGTTTAAAGCATTCTGTACACTGGAAGTGGATGAACCTTCATTGTCATTAATTTTCACAAATAAAGTTCCGATCATAGAAAATATAATTCCTGTTCCTGCAATCAGCATCGGTAAAAGGATTGGAGCAAAACCTCCGAAAGCATCATCGGAAACAGTTTCTCTACCTAACACCATGGTTGCCAGAACTGTTGCAACATATGATCCGAAAAGGTCGGCTCCCATTCCTGCTACATCTCCTACGTTATCTCCTACGTTATCTGCAATTGTTGCGGGGTTTCGGGGATCATCTTCAGGAATGCCTGCCTCAACTTTCCCAACAAGGTCAGCACCTACATCTGCCGCTTTTGTATAAATACCTCCTCCTACTCTTGCAAAAAGCGCTATGGATTCTGCCCCAAGAGAAAATCCGGTAAGAATTTCAATGGTCTTTTCCATTTCGTGGGAATCTACTGTGGCATCAGGTGCAAAAATCTGCTTAATAATCAGGAATAATGCTCCCAATCCTAAAACAGCAAGTCCGGCAACCCCCATTCCCATAACAGAACCTCCTGTAAAAGATACTTTAAGCGCTTTCGACAGTGAAGTTCTTGCCGCTTCTGCGGTCCTTACATTGGCTTTGGTGGCAATTTTCATCCCAATAAAACCTGCTAATGCGGAAAATACCGCTCCTACAGCAAAGGCAATACCGATACTCCAATGTGAATTGGCATTGCTTGACCCCATTACGGCAAGTAAAATGGCGACTATCACCACGAAATACATTAAGATTTTGTATTCAGCCTTTAGAAAAGCCATTGCACCGTCTGCAATATGACCGCTGATTATTTTCATTTTTTCATTACCGGCATTCTGCTTATTCACCCAATTACTCTGAAAAAAAGTATAAAGTAAAGCAATCACACCAAAAACAGGAATTAAATAGAACAAATCCATAGTTTATTATTTTATATTAAAAAAAATGTAATTAGTTTCATAAATATAATGAAATTATGAATACTTAATAAAATTCATAATAATATATTATTTCGTAGATTTGTTTTTCACACAAAATTGAATTAATAATTATGAAAAAAATATTCTACACCCTAGCTTTAGCAGCATGTGTAAGCAGCTGCCAAAACAGAGCTCCCAAAGAAAAAGCTGAGATACTCTATTTTGGAGGTCCTATTATAACAATGGAGGATTCTTCTCCCCAGGTTGAAGCTGTAGCAGTTAAAGATGGTAAAATACTTTTTGCCGGAACAAAATCGGATGCAGAGCGTTTTTCAGAGCCAGCCACCAAAATGATTAATCTCAATGGAAAAACACTTCTTCCCGGGTTTATAGATGTTCATGCACATCTTACTTCAAGAGCCGGGACTATGGATGCTGTAGACCTATCTCCAGAACCTTATGGTACCGTGAATTCAATTAAAGATTTACAGATTACGGTTAAGAACTCCATTAAAGAGAATAAGATTACAGATAAGCAGCCGATTATCGGAAACGGTTATGATGATGCAATTATGAGAGAACATCGTCATCCTACAAAAACAGAACTGGATGTCATTAGTAAAACCAATCCTATTATTGTTATTCATGCCTCAGGTCATGCCAGTGTAGCAAACAGCGCTATGCTACAATTTCTGGGAATAACAGAAGCATCAAAAGATCCTGAAGGAGGACACATCGGCAGGGATAAAAAAACGGGAAAGTTAAACGGAAAGTTAGAGGAAAATGCCAGTTTTGCAGCCTTACTTACCCTCACTGAAAAGATGAGCAAGGGTAATACTGAAGCTCATGCAATGGAAAATCTGATAAAAGCCCAGGATGAATGGCTCAGCTATGGACAGACTACTATTTGTGATGGAAGAACTATGGGAGAAAGCGTTGCTCTGTTAGAAAAAGCAGCTTCTCAACATCTTTTTAAAGCCGACGTAGTTTATTTTCCCGATTATGAATATTTCAAAAAGGATTTCAGCCGCTTCAAACCAAAGTATATGAAATATGAAAATCGCTTGAAACTGGCTGGGTTCAAATTTTCTGATGATGGTTCTCCACAAGGAAAAACAGCCTGGCTAACACAGCCTTATTTAATTCCACCTGAAGGTCAGCCTAAAGACTACAAAGGATTTCCCATCTTTACGGATGAAACGTTATATAACGATCTGAAAATACTTTTCCAAAACCATATAACCGCACAGCTTCATGTGAATGGAGATGCTGCAATAGATCAGGCAATCCGGGTTATTAAAAGGTTAAAAGATGAAAACATTTACAAACCGGAATTGCGCGCAACATTAATTCATGTACAAAACAGCCGTCCCGATCATATTCAAAAGATAAAAGAATTAGGTGTAATTCCTTCTTACTTTTCTACCCATGCGTATTTATGGGGAGATTGGCACTATTCGAGTGTTTTTGGTCCTGAAAGAGCTTCTTTTATAAGTCCGGCCAACTCAGCGTTAAAAGCAGGAATTACGTTTACCATCCATCATGATTCTCCGGTTACCCCACCCGATTTGATTACCGCTGTCTATGCTGCAGTAAACAGAAAGACAAGATCAGGAATGATTTTAGGACCCAATGAAAGAATCACTCCTCTTGAAGCCCTGAAAGCTATTACCATCAACGGAGCTTATCAATTGCAGGAAGAAAACAGAAAAGGGTCTATTAAAGCGGGTAAACTGGCAGACTTTGTCATTCTGGATCAGAATCCTTTAACGATAGATCCTGAAAATCTTAGAAACATTAAAGTTCTAGAAACCATAAAAGAAGGAAATTCTGTATACAAAAGAAAATAAATCTATTGAGGAAGAATAAAAATATTCACAAAAAAAGCAGATGAAGATTCATCTGCTTTTTTGTATGTTTTGAGAATAAATTCTTATCCTCCGAATTTATCTGCGTAGTCTGTTTGAGAAGCTTTGATCACTTTTCTAGCGTGCTCAGCTCCGTAAACCTCCTGGATTCTGCATTTTGCAGGCTCATCTGGTAAATTCTTGTACGTTAGAAAGTAGTGCATTAATCTTCTTACTTCAGCTTCCGGTAATTCAGCAATATCTCTGAAGTGTCCGAAAGCGTGGTCATTGATCATTACTGCAACAATTTTATCATCAGCTTCTCCTCCGTCGATCATTTTGAAACCTCCGATTGGAATAGCTTCCATTAATAAACCTCCGGCATGGATGTTATGAGAACTTAAAACACAAATATCAAGAGGATCATGATCTCCCATTGTAACATCAGTAGCGCCTGATTCTACAGCAAGTTTCATTACTTCCTGATCACAGTATGTTCTTGGAACAAAACCATATAAAGCTGGGATGATATTAGAGAATTTCTGAGGTCTGTCTACTTTTAGGTATCCTGTTTCTTTATCTACTTCATATTTAATAGTATCTGAAGGAACAATTTCCACAAATACGTTTACAACATTTGGCGCATCTTCTCCTGCAGAAATTCCGTGCCATGGATGTGCTTTAAAATTTGGAATCATTATTTATCTGTTATTTTTTAAGTTATTATTAAAATTTCTTTTCTTAAATCTTCTATTGTTTCCACAATATAATCGTTGCCTTCCATATAATTCATGATGAAAATCGTCTTGAATTCATCCAGCTGAACCTCTCCTTTCAATCCGTCATAGGTTTTGTGAAGCAGTTCTATGATGGCATTTTTAGAGTCTACGATGTTCTTCCATGAATTTTTTGTGATGTATAACTGCTGTGAGGAGTTATATTCAAATTCTTCATTGATTGTTTTTTCGGTAAGAAAAATAAACTCATGAACGGCTAATTCTCTATCAAATCTCTGGATAAGGTTTGATGGCTTCATTCTGTCCAGAAACAAAGTCATTCTTTCGTAAGAATATGCTTTATTCTCTGAATTAGATTTCACGGAAAGTAGTTTGATTTCCTGATTTTTAAGAGTAATGTACGAGTGTACAAATTGTCTGAGCAAAACCAAAAAAGGAATTGCAATAATCAATGCAAATGCATACGGTAGATATCCTGAGAGACTCGTCATAATTTTAGACTGCAAAATTACTAATTATTTTCCGTCTTCTAAAGAGTTTTTAAAGATATCCACTTTAGAATTTTGTATATAAACCAATGCCAATATAATTATAAGATAAAAGCCCAGCATCATCCTGTTTGCTAAAGACGGGAAAACCAGGAATCTCATCATGACAGTTCCATAAATAATTGCAAAAAATAAGACCTGAGCCTGTTTTTTTTTATTATAAAATGAAAAATTATTTGCCAGAATAATGATTATAAAAATCAACAGAACCGGAAAATAGGAAGCGTTGAACTCCAGCATCATTTTACTTTTAATAAAATGAATATAATCTGAAAAGATAAAGGGATCTGGCTGTGACACAGGATAGATCTGAACTTTAGTAAACTGATTCATAAAAAGTGTGGACCATGAAATCTGGTTAAAAGCCTGTATTAAAAAGAAGGAAAGAAACAGATATCCGTATGATATGAATAATGGAGCTGTTTTCACTTTAAGCCTGTTTCTATAAAGATAAATAAGGCCATACAGGAAAGAATAAAATATAAAATACTCCGGTCTTGTCAGAATACACAGCATAGCAAAGATACCTGCAAGAAATAAATTCCTTCTAAATAAAAATACATAGAAGCTCAAAAGCAGCAACAGGCATGATAAAGAATCTGCTGAAACATGTCTGGCTGTCTCCGGAAAAGGTTTGAACAGTGAAATTAAAATCGTGATGATAAAAGCAAGACTATAATTTTTCAGAATTTTTATCAGAAAACTAAAAATCAGGATAAGAATTAAAGCGTAAGAAATGACTGAAATTAAAGAGTTGGAAGCAGACGCACTAAAACCCAATTTGAAGAACGACCAATTGATGAAGTTATAAAAAGGTTTCACCACAAAAAGCTGTAATTCTTCTTCATAAGCTTTAGGATTTTGTGACAATATTTTGTAATAAGTACTTTCGCCTTTCGCTACTTCTTCCACCATTGGGTCTACAGGTCCTAATCCTGCAAAATCAGGATTCTTTTCCCGTAATTCATCATATACTTTCTGATGGATCTCCTCAATTTTCATATCGGGATATTCCGTTTTATAAATCAACCCCATATATGCTTCCATATCCGTATTGTAATAATGGTTGGTATATAGGTAGTATGACATAAAGCATACATAGATTGAAAATATAAAAACAAGAATATATTCCCTTTTTTTCATACGTTGATATTATAAGTATACAAATGTAAAAAAACTATCATTTAAACTTATATTCTTATGAAAAGCTTTTATAATAAAGGATAAACTGTATTAAAGTTCAAAGAGCGCCGGCCTTTGGGTTACTTCGTGATAGCAAACACTATTTTCGTCAAAGAAATGATATACAAGACTTTTTCTCGTTCTGTTTTTATCAGTATGAGGCTCTCCGCCATGAAGAATATTGGCATGCCAGATTAATAAATCTCCTTTTTTTGCCTTAAAAATTTCTTTTTTCAATCCCAGCTCTTTTACTTTATCCTCAAGAAATGTTTCATAAGCTCTATAGCTTTTCTTACCGATTTTCATTGCTGTACCTTCATTATCATAATCAGAGTTCAGGAAATAAGGAAGTTTATGGCTTTTGGGAATATAATGCAAAGCTCCGTTGTTTTCATCCACATCTTCCAATGCAATCCAGACTCCCAGTAATCCTCCCAAGGGATAGGTCGTCATGTGGATACTGTCTGAATGCGTTTTTTGCTGGCTCCCGTTGATGAAGTTGATACTTTGGAAAAGTTTGGATTTCCCATCCAGTAGAACAGATAAAAAGTCTAGCAATTCTTTGTCATTTCCGATATTTTTAATGATTTCTGAATGATGGATAGCAAACATCAGTTTTCCTCCATAAATAAATTTCAGTGTACCATCCTCCATCAGCTTATCAATCTCTGTATTGATCTGATCAGCCGTTTCCGGAGTCAGGTAGTTTCTCAGGATCATGTAACCATTATCATCATACTGAAGGGCGTTTTCTTTATTCTCTTCAGTCAGTTTCTTAAAAAAAGGAGTTTCTGTCAGTTTTGCATAATCCACCTCTCTGATGCTGGCGGGAAGATGAGCAAAGTCCTTGCTCGAAATACTTGAAAAATAACTCTTATTAATACCGTACTTTTTATACAGCGGGATATTATGTTTTAACTTATTCTTTTTAAACAAGTTATAAAGCATATATGATAGTTTGTACTGACGAATCTGTTGTAACATAACTGTTTTAACTAAGGATTTTATAAAGTTACGGAATATTACTTAATTAGAACCAATCTAAACAATGCTTTTCATCATAAAAATGATTTCCTTCTCATGATAAGATATCCTAATTTTTTAAAAAGGTTCTTTTTGGAATTTTCAATAATTCCATAGGGTCTCAATTCCGGGCGGAAGCCTCTGAAAAACTCTTCAATATTGGGTAATTCACCTCCTTCAAAATCAAAAATATGAGTTTCGATATTTTCTTTAATAATATGATCAATCAATACGGAGGCTCCTGATAATTTGACATACTCTTTATCATTAAAATTACCTAAAAGTGCTATCATATTGCAGTCCGAATAGGTTGCAATTACATTAACAATTTTATGCTGGTAATAAAAAGCTGTGAACTTAAGGTAATTCAGCTTGTGAAAACTTTCAAAAATCCTCATGAATTCATGCAGGTCGTTTTCTTTGCTCAACCCTATCGTATTGGCCTCTATAAAAGTTTTTGCTTTGTCAAAAGAAATGGTTTTGATTTCTGATTCCTTTAAAATATCTTCATCTAAACGAAGCTTTCTTTTTCTCTTGGGAGAATAATTATTGCGTACTTTTTCGTAGGGTGCTGGATATAATAAAAAGTTTTTCTTGATTCTGATCTTTGTACGAAGCCGGTTTACATCATTAAACGGATAGGCTCTGATCATATAATTCTTTTCCAGATATTCTAAAAAAGCCTCATTAAGGTTTATATCGTCTTTAGCGGAAAAAACACCGAGCTGCTGGCAAAGTTTCGGGTTGTGAACAATTTTCATCCCATATTTTCTTACAAAAGGTATGGGCATCACAGCCTCATAATCTTTATAAACCAGAATTTCCCACGGCATTGTCGAAGTTGTATCTAAAAAATCTTTTGTAGCAGAATATTTTCTTTGTTCGGAATTTTCTAAACATTGAGCATATTTTACAAAATCAATTTCATGGTATTTTAATCTTCTAATCATAGTAATCCGGCGTCCGAGAAACTAAAATAGGTATCCTGCGTGACAATAATATGGTCCAAAAGCTGAATGCTTAATATGTTTCCTGCTTCTTTTATTTTTTGTGTAATACTGATATCTTCCCGGCTTGGCTTTAAGCTGCCGGAAGGATGATTGTGGGCAATGATAATGCCTGTTGAAAAATGCTCCAGTGCTGTTTTATACAGAATTCTGACATCAACGATAGACTGACTGATTCCTCCTTGTGTAAGCTGTGAGACATGAATCACTTTATTGCTGTTATTAAGGAAAATAGCCCAGAACTCTTCTGTTCTTAAGTCAGAAAGCTGGTTTTGAAGAATAAGATAGGCATCATTACTGTTACCAATTACAGTTTTCTCAGGAATTTCCTGTACTGTTCTTCTTTTCCCGATTTCTAAAGCTGAAATGATCGAAATCGCTTTTGTGATTCCAATTCCTTTGAATTTCATCAGATCTTTTACGGAAAGCAAGCTCAGCTGATGCCAGCTATTATCTACAGAGTTTAAGATTTTTCTTGCCAGCTCTATGACATTTTCATCTCTATTCCCACTTCCCATAATGATAGCTAACAGTTCAGAATCAGAAAGTGAGCTTTTGCCTTTCTGCAAAAACTTTTCTCTGGGTCTGTCATCTTCTGCAAGAAATTTTATAGCCATTGGAAAAGAGATTATGATTTAATAAAATGCATACAGGATCACCGGCTTTGTCGACTGATCAACATATTTTGCTGTTTCTTTAAGAGCATTCACCGAAAGCATCGGACATCCTAAGCTTAAACATGCCGGAGTCTTGGATTCCACATCCGGAATACATCCGTAGGAATGAAGGACAATTGCCCTTCGCATGGCATTGCTGTTGGTAGAATCAAGACCTTTTAAACGGTAAGCTTTACCAAATTTTCCCATATAGCTTTCTCCTATGGCATATTTTCCAAGAGATGATTGGTAAGACCCTTCAATATTACTGAATTTTAAAGCATCTGAGTTTGGAATGACAGATCCCGAACCATGAGATACAACAGCCTGTTGTACTATGGTATTATTTTTCAGGTTATAAATGAAGTAACGGTATTTCCCGGAAGGTATTTTAAAGTTGATAAAAACAGCCAGTTCCTGGTTATACTCTTTTCCTTTGATATAATCTTTAATCTCTGAAATCTTTGCCTGGGGCACATTCAGTGAATTCAACCGCTGGGATTCAGCTTTTGAACAGGAAATTAAAATTATAAAAAGAAAAATAAAGTGTTTCATCATCTGGTGTCGTATACTTTTATTCTATGATCATTCCGTCTTTCATGATGAGCTTGCGGTCTGTAATTTCTGCAAGATTAGGGTTGTGGGTTACAATGACAAATGTCTGGTTATATTTATCTCTCAGATCAAAAAATAACCTGTGAAGATCATCTGCATTTTTGGAATCCAGGTTTCCCGTAGGCTCATCCGCAAAAATAATTTTGGGTGAATTGATTAAAGCTCTTGCTACAGCTACTCTTTGCGCCTCTCCCCCTGAAAGCTGGTTGGGTTTATGATTCAGCCTCTGCTCTATCTTTAAATCTTCAAATAAAGCATATGCCTTTTCAATTGCTTCTCTTTCATTGGCTCCGGCTATTTTTGTCGGAAGCAATACATTTTCCAGTGCTGTAAACTCCGGAAGAAGCTGATGAAACTGAAATACAAAACCGATATTCTGATTTCTGAACTTTGAAAGCTGCTTGTCATTCATATTAATAAATGATTCTCCTGCTATCTCAATTTCAGTATCATATTTGTTCGATTGGCTTGGATGATCCAGCGTGCCTAAAATCTGCAGCAATGTAGATTTGCCTGCTCCTGATTCTCCTACAATAGAAACAACCTCGCCCATTTTGATGTGAATATCAACTCCTTTCAGTACTTCTAAATTCCCATAAGATTTATGGATATTTCTTGCTTTAATCATGATTCAAAAATAGTAATTTGATTTTGAAATTCCATCAAAAAATACAGTGATAATTTTTAATTCTCAAATTGATATCATGATCAAAATCTTCTAATAATTTCAAAAGCCTATTATATTTTAATGAATTTTATAAAATTTGTTCCTGATGATTATGAGAATCAGACATTGGTAGTATAAATTCAATTTCATTGTTTTTATATTATTTACACTTATAAGGTTTGTAGACATTGCAGATGTTGTGTTGCTACTGACATTGCTTTGCTATTATAAAAACGAAAAAAACCTCCCGGGTTGGGAGGTTTTATTATTTTCACTTCAGAAAATTACAGTAACAATGTTAATGGACTTTCTAAATATGTTCTTAATGTTTGCAGGAATTGAGCACCTGTAGCTCCATCTACCACTCTGTGATCACATGCCAATGAAAGTTTCATTGTGTTTCCAACTACGATCTGACCATCTTTAACGATAGGCTTCTCGATGATTGCTCCTACTGAAAGGATAGCAGAGTTTGGCTGGTTGATGATACTTGTAAATGTTTCGATTCCGAACATTCCCAAGTTAGAAATAGAGAATGTAGATCCTTCCATTTCGTTAGCCTTAAGACCTTTGCTCTTAGCTCTTGAAGCCATATCTTTTACGGATGCAGAAATCTGAGTATACGTCATCTGATCTGTATTTTTCAATACAGGAACTACCAATCCGTCAGGAATAGCTACTGCTACACCAATATTGATATTTCCTCTGTGGATGATCTTATCACCTGCCCAGCTTGAATTTACCTGAGGGTGTTTTCTTAAAGCAATTGCAGTCGCTTTAATGATCATATCATTGAAAGATATCTTGGTATCAGGTAAAGAATTGATTTCTTTTCTTGCTTCAATTGCTTTATCCATATTGATCTCAACCATCAGATAGTAATGAGGAGCAGAGAATTTACTTTCAGAAAGACGTTTTGCAATAATATTTCTTACCTGAGAGTTTGGAGTCTCTGTATCTTCACCCTGTACGAAGCTTACTGCAACAGGAGCAGCACTTGCTGCCGGAGCTGAAGCAGCTGGTTTTGCAGCCGGCTGATAATTTTCGATATCTTTTTTAACGATTCTTCCGTTTTCACCAGATCCCTGAACACTGTGGATATCAACTCCTTTATCCTGAGCCATTTTCTTAGCCAGTGGAGAGATTGCCACTCTGTCAGAAGATGAAGCGTCTGCAGCAGGAGCCGCTTTTTCTTCTGTTTTAGCTTCTGCCTTTTGTTCAGCTGGTTTTTCAGTTGATGCAGCTGCAGCTTTTGGAGCTCCTACAGCGGAAACATCTGTTCCTGCAGGGCCAATGATTGCTAATATTGAATCAACCGGAGCAGCACCACCTTCTTCTACACCTTGCTTCAATAATACTCCATTGAATTCAGATTCAAAATCCTGTACCGCTTTATCTGTTTCGATCTCAGCAAGAAGATCTCCTTCTTTTACTGTATCGCCTACATTTTTGTGCCATTTAGCTACTTTACCTTCTGTCATTGTATCAGAAAGTCTTGGCATTGTAATAACTTCCACTCCAGCCGGAACTTCTGCTGCAGCAGGTGCAGCAGTTTCTGCTTTAGGCTGTTCTTCTGATTTTTTTTCTTCAGTTCCTGCAGCGGGAGCAGCCTCTCCACCTGTCAATCCTGAAATATCTTCTCCTTCATTCCCGATAATAGCCAAAACAGAGTCTACAGCAGCAGCACCTCCTTCTTCTACGCCTACGTATAAAAGGGTACCTTCTATTTCAGATTCGAAATCCTGAACGGCTTTGTCAGTTTCAATTTCCGCTAAAATATCTCCTTCTTTTACTTTATCTCCTACTTTTTTATGCCATTTTGCCACTTTACCTTCCGTCATAGTGTCGGATAGGCGGGGCATCGTAATTACTTCTGCCATAATTTTCTAATATGATAATTTGTTAATGTGATGATGAGAGAATTAAAAAATCTAATTCATTTTCAAATTCTCAAATTATCTAATTATTAATTTTCTAATTTGTCTAGGAATGGATAGTTTTCCTGAGCATATACATACTCATAGATTTTTTCAGCTTCTGGATATGGAGAATTTTCCATAAATTCAATACACTCCTCAACGAAGTCTCTTGATTTATTATCCATTGCCTCCAATTCTGCTTCCGTAGCCCATCCATTTTCTAAAATTCTGTGTTTTACAAGCTCGATTGGATCGTCGTTTTTATGAATAGCCACTTCTTCTTTAGATCTGTATGGCTCAGCATCAGACATAGAGTGTCCTCTGTAACGGTATGTTCTTGCTTCAATGAATGTGGGTCCGTCCCCTCTTCTTGCTCTTTCAATAGCCTCGTAAGCAGCTTCAGCCACTTTTACAGGATCCATTGCATCTACAGCAAGACAAGGCATTTCGTATCCTAATCCTAATTTATAGATATCTTCGTGGTTGGCAGTTCTTTTTACAGAAGTTCCCATCGCATATTGGTTGTTTTCTACCACAAATACTACAGGAAGTTTCCAGTTCATTGCCATGTTGAATGTCTCATGTAAAGATCCTTGTCTCGCAGCTCCATCTCCAAAGAAACAGATGTTCACTGCTTTTCTGTCGAAATATTTATCTGCAAAAGCAATACCTGCTCCCAAAGGAATTTGTCCTCCAACGATACCATGTCCTCCGTAAAAACGGTGTTCTTTACTGAAAATGTGCATAGATCCACCCATACCTCCGGATGTTCCTGTAGCTTTACCGCAAAGTTCAGCCATGATTCTTTTAGGATCTACTCCCATCGCCATTGGATGGATGTGGCATCTGTAAGCAGTAATCATACTATCCTTTGTCAAATCCATTGCGTGCGTGAATCCTGCAGGGATAGCTTCCTGACCGTTATACAAATGTAAAAATCCTCTGATCTTTTGTTTTAGGTAAAGAGAACGGCATTTGTCTTCAAACCTTCTCCACATTGTCATATCTTCATACCACTTCAGGTATACCTCTTTAGAAAATTCTTTCATGTGTTAGCTCTTGCTTTTTTATGATGAAATAGTTGAGCAAAATTATGAAAAAAACTTTGTTTTTATTCTATACATAGATAACTTTTCGTTTTTTCTGTAAAATCTATTTGCAGGCCGAATGGATTATTCTTAATTTTCGACCCTTTGAAAGACTCATAAAGTAATATTTCATCTCATACTTTCTTCCCCTGACACATCAGGAATATGCCTATTCATATGGCTTTTCTGAAATAATCCGTAATTCAGAGGTATCAGAATTCTGTACTTTTTGAAATCCTATTTCTTTCCTCTTTAATTATTGTTAATATGTCTTTTGGTTATTTTAAGAGCTGTTTTTTATTGAAACAAATTTAAAAACTTAAAATTATAACCTTAATTCTACTCACTGAATTAAAAAAACAAAAGATAACGCATCATCAAAATTGTCAAACATATTTTATAATGAATCCTTTATCTTACCTCATTCCCGTCCTTTGTTTTTTAAGGTGATAATGGTATATTTGGTTTTTAAACTTGATTATGGAAGAAAAGCAGTCTTCATTATTACACAAAATTTCAAAAGTTATCTCCGATTTTTTCAATCCGCTGGTCTCTCTGATCATTTTCTTCATCTATATGAGCATCAGGGAATATGCCCTTAAAGATTCTATGATGTACTTCATTCCCATATTAGCAATGATTATCATTCCGGTTGTCATTTGGCTGGTGTGGAATGTGAAAACAGGAAGATATACTAATATGGATGTTTCTAACCGGGTTCAAAGAAAAACACTGTACATATTTATTGCAGCGTGTGTGATTGCTTATCTTGTTTTCCATTACATCAGAAACGGATCGGTTGATCTTGTCATGCTGTTTATTTTAATCCTTCTTTTTGCCTTACAAATCAGCAATCTTTTTATCAAAAGCTCGATGCATACCGCATTCAATATATTTGTAGCAGCGTTATTTTTTAGCCTCGACTGGAAGATGGGTCTGTTATGGCTGGGAATTGCCGCTTTGGTCGGGATTACCCGCATTATTTTAAAAAGACACACCGTAAAAGAAGTATTTATGGGAGCTGGAATAGCTTTTATGGTATCTTTTATCTATCTTTATTGCAATATTCAATTTCAACATTAGAATACTCTATGAAAATAAATCATCTTACTGCCGCAGAAGAAAACTTTATGAAGCTGTTTTGGAAAATGGAATCTTTCTATCTGAAGGACGTTATGGAGCAGCATCCGGAACCTAAACCACACCAGAATACGGTTTCCACTTATTTGAAAATATTGGTTGAGAAAGGCTATCTATCCACCGTAAAAGAAGGAAGAATTTTCAAATACACCGTACTTGTTCCTTTGGAAGGATATAAAAAATTCTTATTAAAAGAACTTTCGTATAACTTCTTTAATAACTCAGGGAAGGAAATTCTGGAACTTTTATTAAGCGAAAAATTAATTTCCCAGGAAGATATGAAAGGTCATTTTGATCTGAAAATCGAAATAAAACCAGCAAAAGTTGAAGAACCAAAGTTTGAAATTGCTGAAGAAATCTTAAGTCCTAAAAAAGAGAAGAAGACCAAAGGAAAAGAAAAAGAAAAAGAGAAGGACAAAAAGAAAAAGAAGAAAAAAGATTAATCTTACTATCAAAAACACCAAATCATGAAAACAAAATTCCAGGAAACATTAAGCCGGGCTAATGAAGTCATTTTCCGTTATCCGATGGTTCTGGCAGTGGCTTTGTTGGCCGCAATCGGTGCCATCTGCATTGCTGAAACAGAGTTTGAAGAAGTTACAGCGTATATTAAATTCACGATTTGTTCCTGCCTCGGAATTTCACTGATGTTTGCCCTGAAAATGGCATCACAGAGAGTAGGAAAAGAATTGCTATTACAATTATGTGGTGTTGCTTTTCTCATTGGGTTCTATTTCATCCTGCCTGATAAAAAGAATAATTTTACCGAGGTCTATGCTTATATCATTGCAGTTACGGCTCTTCTCTCCCACTTATTGGTTTCGTTTGTTCCGTTTCTTGAAAAAGACAAAGAACTCAGATTCTGGCAATACAACAAAAATCTTTTTATCAATTTCTTTCTTACTCTTGTATTTACAGGGGTTTTGACCGGCGGAGTTGAATTGGCCATTTTAGCTATTGATAAACTTTTTGATTTTCATTTTCATCACAGGATTTATACAGATACGTTTTTTGTTCTGGCTATTTTCGGAAGCAGTTTTATTTTCCTTTTATTTAATGACAAGGGGTTAAATAATCTTGAAAAAGATGGGACATATCCTGTTGTTTTAAAGTTTTTCACTCAGTTTATCTTAATCCCGCTGTTACTTATTTATCTAGCAATTCTTTATTTCTATTCTTTTAAGATCCTGATCAATTGGGAGCTTCCAAGAGGTTGGGTTTCTTATCTTGTTTTAGCTTACAGCATTGTTGGGATTCTGGCATTACTTCTGGTGTATCCGTTAAAAGAAGAAAATGCAAAATCTTGGGTCAAGATATTTTCAAAGGCATTTTATTACACCATTGTTCCTTTAATTATCCTGCTTTTCACGGCAATTTTCACTAGAATCCTGGAGTATGGCTATACGGAACCAAGGTATTTTGTTTTCCTTCTTGCTCTTTGGCTGCTCAGCATTGTTGTTTACTTCATTTTCAGCAGAAAGGCAACGATAAAGTTTATTCCTGTCAGTTTATTTTTATTTGGAACTTTTGCTTTAATCTTCCCTTACTTTAATGCTTTCAGTGTTGCCAAGAGAAGCCAGAAGGCAGAACTGATGAATATTTTAAATCAAAATCAATTAATCAGTGCCGGTAAAATTAATTTCAATAAAAAAGTGACAGATACAGTCCGTAATGAAATTGCCGATAAATTTCAATTTCTGGCGGAGAGAAAACAAGGTGAGTTTTTATCAAACCTACTAAATCAAAAAGATCAGACTGAATTATCTGACAACATTGAAAAGGGTACATTTTATAGCATTAATTATACTATTCAAAATAAATTTTCGGATGTAAATATCACCGTTAAAAATAAGCCTTATGAACTGAACAGAATTGTTCTTGTTCCTGAAAAACAAATTATAGACATCCACAACTATCAATATTTACTTTCTTTTCACCGTTACAGCAGAGACCCTCAGAAACTGAATGAAGATCAGTTTGAACTTACCGACCAGCTGACTGATAGATCCTCATTGAGACTGAAGTTAAATTCTAAAGAAGAAGTAGATTTCGGGCCGCAGATCATTCAGTTATTTGAAAAAAACAAAAATAAAAACGGCACCGTAAAAGTTCCTGATATAGCAATGGAATCTGATTTAGGAAAATACCATGTCAAGCTTATTTTCAGTGAAATTACAAAAGAAAAATATTCCGATAATGAAATTGCCAGCATTTATTATGAGAATGTATATATCCTGATAAGATTAAAATAAAGATCAAAAAAAAGACTGTCCTTACGGCAGTCTTTTTTCATTGTATATAAAACGGTTTATCTATTGGTTCCGGAGCTCCATAGTGGAGAATTTCTTCCGTAGATCACAAGGTTCCCGTCATTTTGTACTGTAAGTTTTGTAGCACCTCTGTTCTCTGTATTTGAACTCCAAACAGCTCTGTTATAAGAATCATATACTACCAGGTTTCCGTCACCTTGAAATTCAGCTTTGCTTCCTCTATTATCAGTTGCTGTAGCCCAGATAGCATTCCCGTTTCTATTAGCCAAAACAAGATTACCATCATCCTGAAATACCAGATAATAGCGTCCGTCTGAAGAATACAGTTTTGCATCCTTACGGAATCTGTATCCTGTTGACATATAATCTTTGTTGCCGTAACGGTCACGATTACCCCAGCCATTATTGTTTCTGATACCGCCTTTAGATGCCCATAAAGGGTTAGATCCATTATAAATAACAAGATTACCATCATCCTGAACGGATAACTTGTCAGCTCCTTTACCATCAGTATTTGAACTGAAAGCAACTCCGTTTCCACGTGAATATACTACCAGATTACCATCTTCCTGAAAAATTGCTCTTACGCCTCTGTTTGTAGTTTTCGATTCCCATGCAGGAGAACCGGATCTGTTATAAAAAACGAGGTTTCCATCATTCTGGAAGATCAGATAATACTCATTATTATCTGCCCAGTATTTTTTGTCCTGTCTTAGGGTCTGCCCTGCATAAATACTTTGTGCATTGATCAGCAACCCGCCAAACACCATCATTAATGTTAATAAATGTTTTTTCATTATAATTACTTTTTGATTGATTGATAATTTTCTAAAATTATGCCAAAACACTTCAATATTTCAATACAAAACTCTAATCAAATGATTTACTGGAAATTAAATTGCATAAAAAAAGCGGCTTAAAAGCCGCTTCATATTTTTACCAACGATTTCCGCCGCCTCCGCCACGGTTGTTGTTACCACCACCATAGCCTCCGCCACGGTTGTTGTTACCACCACCATAACCTCCGCCACGGTTGTTGTCGAAGCTTCTTCTTGGTTTTTCTTCTCTAGGCTTAGCCTCAGATACGTTTAGAGCTTTTCCGTTGAATTCTTTTTGATTAAGAGCTTCAATAGCCTGCTGTCCTTCTTCATCACCCATCTCTACGAAACCGAAACCTCTAGAACGACCAGTTTCTCTGTCTGTAACGATTTTAGCTGATGATACATCACCAAATTCTGCGAATAGATCGTGCAACTCATACTCTTTAGTTGCGTAATTGATGTTTGAAACAAAAATGTTCATTTTGAATAAATTAAAAAATTAATAAAAATTTGGTATATAAAAGAAAAACAACATAAATTAATGAACAAATATTGATTCCAAATATAAACGTATGCAAGATACAATTAAAAATTTCAAATCAAAGCTTTTTTTTAATATTTCTCACATTATGTTGAATCTCTAAAACCAAAAACAGTCTAAATATAATAAAATACATTGATTTACAACCAGTTATACATACAAATTCATTATTATAAAATTAGTTAATTTTTTTTAAATAAAAAAGACATTTAACATCTATAACTTTGATAATCCATAAGATAGTATTCTATTTATAGAACTTTCTGCTATCTGAATTTAATAAACACCAACTAAAGTCAGAAAATGAAACAGCATACTACTAATTACACCAACACTCTTATTGAAGCAGCCGAAGATTGCCCTGTTTCCCAGGCTCAGATTCCTGCTGAGAAAAAAGAAAAAACAATTGCCCGTCTTCAATACGAAATACTGATAAAAAATCCTTATCAATATTCATCAGATGATATTATTTTTGAGTGTTATGCCATTAAAAATGATATTTCAGAACACGAAAAACAGAAAGAAAGAGAAAAATTCTTTTCCAAAGGCCAGCCATGTCTCCGCTGCTCTCCCCTGGCGAAGAAATATGGATTTGGGTTTCATCATAACCCAGAAGGAAAAGTAGCTATGATTCCTGTAGAAAGCAAAGAATATCAAACGTTATTGAATGACTCTTCTGTTACAAAAACAAAAGCGATGCGCTCCAAAAGAAAATGATTGAGAAAATGAATCAGTATTTTCAGATCAATAAATACTATTCTTTTGAATACATCAGCTTTTAACACTAAATTTGTACTGCAAATTATTAAAGATATGAACTACCATACAAGAAAATGGGTAAAGCCCGAAGACTTAAATCCTAATCACTCACTTTTCGGAGGAAGACTCCTTCAATGGATCGATGAAGAAGCGGCATTGTATGCTATTATCCAACTGGAAAATACAAAAGTGGTCACCAAATTTATTTCAGAAATTAATTTCGTAAGTTCCGCCAAGCAGGGTGACATTATAGAAATAGGGATTGAGGCAACTCATTTCGGATCTTCTTCTGTTACTTTAAGATGTGATGTAAGAAATAAAATGACCCATCAAACTATTATTACGGTAGAAAAAATCGTAATGGTAAACCTGGATGCAGAAGGCAACCCTTCTCCTCATGGCAAAACCCAGATTGAATTCGTAAAAGACAGGCTAAACAACAGTCTATGAAAATTTTCATAAAAAACATGGTCTGCAACAGGTGCATTGCGGCAGTAGAAAACATCTTTAATAATACAGGTGTAAAAACAAGTGCCGTCATATTAGGTGAAGCAGAAACTGAAACTGAAGTTTCTCCTGAGAAGCTGCAGGCCATCGAAAAAGAGCTGCTTGCTACAGGTTTTGAAAGAATCATGGATTCCGCACATCAGGTTGTTGAAAAAATCAAAAACCTGATCATTATAAAGATCAGCGACCTTGATATTGCTGAAGACTTTCTGCTTTCAGAATTTTTAAGTTCAAAACTTCATAAGGATTACAGTTCACTTTCAAAGACATTTTCACAAAACGAAAATATCACCTTAGAACAGTTCTTTATTCTTCAGAAAATTGAAAAAGTAAAAGAACTTCTTCTCTATAATGAATTCAATCTTACCGAAATTGCCGGAAAGCTTGGCTATAAAAGTGTTCAGCATCTTTCTTCCCAATTCAGAAATACAACCGGATTTACCCCTACTGAATTCAAAAAACTTAAAGAACACAACCGCAAAGCGCTTGATAATCTATAAAGTAAGAATGTTTGTAAGTGAAGGTGTTAAATATTCCTATCTTTCTTACAAATCCTCATACTCTCACACCCTCAAACTCTCAAACACTAAACTCTCAAACACTAAACTCTCATCCCCAACCTCGCCTAATTTTATAACTATTATCCTTAAATTTATAACAACCTTAAACTTCCATTTTGGAAATTTGTAATATAAATTTAAGAATCATGGAACAACAGTATAAAATACTCGGAATGACCTGTTCCGGCTGCCAGAAAAAGATTTCAAATCAACTGAACAGTGTTGAGGGTGTTCAGGCCGATGTCAATCTGGAAAACAATACCGCAACAATTACTTCCGATCATGGAGTACAACTTTCAGTTTTAAATGATGCTTTGGCAGAAATAGGAAAATACAGACTTGAAGACCCGAATAACCCTGAGAAAGCCTTTGTAAAACCTCAGGACCGTGTATCTCCTTCTTCAGTATACTATTGTCCAATGGAATGTGAAGGGGATAAAGTATATTTCAAACAAGGTGAGAGATGCCCTGTCTGCAAAATGTATCTGGTACCTATTGAAGAAAAGTTAGCCAAAGACCCCAATCATAAGCCCACCTTTTCAGCCACCAACCTTCCCGAAAACTTTAAAGACAGTATTGGAAAACACTATTGTCCAATGTTTTGCGAAGGCGATAAAGTGTATAATGAAAAAGGAGATTGTCCTGTCTGTCATATGCATTTAGAGCCAATCACTGAAGAGCTTGTTCAAAAAGGAAGTTCACACCAGCATCATTCTCATTCCCACGCTCATCATCATAATCATGATCATCACAGCCATACCCACGAAGCTCCTAAAGTAACTGATGAAATGGCAGGCAGATATTACTGTCCGATGTATTGTGAAGGAGATAAAACCTATGATTCCAACGTAGGATGTCCTGTCTGCGGTATGGATCTGGTGAAGTATCCGGAAAAGAAAACCGCAAAATACACATGTCCTATGCATCCGGAAATCATCCGTGACGAACCTGGAGACTGCCCGATCTGTGGAATGGATCTCGTAAGAATGCCGGACAGCGGTGAGGATGAAGAGGATGAGACATACAATATATTAAAGAAGAAATTCATTACTTCACTAGCATTTACCATTCCCGTTTTCATTCTGTCAATGGGTGGCATGTTTATCAATTTTCCTTTTTCTCACCAGATTCAAGGGTTTATTGAACTTGCTTTAACTCTTCCGGTGATGTTTTATTCCGGATGGTTCCTGTTGAAAAGAGGATGGGTTTCTTTCAAAACCTGGAATCTCAACATGTTCAGCCTTATAGCACTGGGTGTGGCTGCCGCCTTTATTTTCAGTATTGTAGCTCTAGTATTTCCGGACATTATTCCGCATGAAATTCGTGGACACAATCATGAAATCCCGTTATATTTTGAAGCTGTCTGTGTGATTTTAACCCTTGTTATTTTAGGCCAGTTAATGGAAGCTGCGGCTCATAAAAAAACAGGTAATGCCATCAAGGAATTAATGAACCTTTCACCGGACGAAGCCAATCTTATGGTAAACGGTGAAGAAAAGAAAGTACTGCTTTCTCAGGTAAAAATTGGAGATTTATTAAAGGTAAAACCGGGAGAAAAAATTCCTGTAGACGGAAAGATTACCGAGGGGAATTCTATCGTAGACGAAAGTATGATCACAGGTGAACCTGTTCCTGTTGAAAAGAATGTAGATGATAAAGTGTCTTCGGGAACGATAAATGGTAATCAGGTATTTATAATGAAGGCTGAAAAAGTAGGTGACGAAACCTTGCTATCACAAATCATTAAGATGGTTAATGAAGCCAGCCGAAGCAAAGCGCCAATCCAGAAGCTTACTGACAAGGTTTCAAAAGTTTTTGTTCCTGTAGTTATTCTTATTGCTGTGCTTACTTTTATCCTGTGGCAGTTTTTCGGCCCGGAAGGAAAAAGAACTTTATTTGCTTTCGTGAATGCTGTTGCTGTTTTGATTGTTGCATGTCCATGTGCCCTGGGACTGGCAACTCCTATGTCCTTAATGGTAGGAATCGGGAAAGGTGCCAAAAACGGAATCCTGATCAAAAATGCTGAAGCTCTTGAACAAATGAATAAAGTAAATGTTCTGATCACGGATAAAACAGGAACTTTAACGGAAGGAAAACCTTCTGTAGAATATATTGAAACCGTAACCGGAGATCAGCATCAGATTTTAAAACTGGCCTTTTCTTTGAATCAAAACTCGGAACACCCACTTTCCAATGCTGTCATAAAAAGAGCAAAAGAAGAAAGTATAACTTCTGAAAAAGTAGATCAGTTTGAAAACATTTCAGGAAAAGGAGTAAAGGGAAATATCAATGGCAAAACAGCTTATTTAGGAAACGAAAGTCTGTTGACTTCACATCAGATCACCATTCCGGAAAGTTTAAAGCAAAAAGCTGTGGAAGTACAGTCAAAAGCACATACGATTTCTTATATAGCACAGGATCAGCAGGTGCTCGGCTTTATAAGTTTTACAGATAAGATAAAGGAAAGCTCTAAAAAAGCAGTTAAGCAGCTGATAAGTGAAGGAATTGATGTGATTATGATGACCGGAGATAATGAGCATACAGCCAAAGCCGTAGCTGATGAGTTAGGAATCAAACATTTCAAAGCCAACTGTCTTCCTGAAGATAAACTGAACGAGGTAAAAAGACTGCAGCAGCAAGGCAAGATCGTTGCTATGACCGGAGACGGAATCAATGACTCCCCTGCCCTTGCCCAATCTGATGTTGGAATTGCCATGGGAACAGGAACAGATGTTGCGATTGAAAGTGCTGAGATTACCTTATTAAAAGGAGATATTCTGGGAGTTGCAAAAGCGAAATTATTAAGTGAAAAGCTTCTCAAAAACATCAAAGAAAACCTGTTCTTCGCGTTCATCTATAATGTACTGGGAGTTCCCGTTGCGGCAGGATTATTGTATCCATTCTTTGGAATTCTGCTATCACCGATGATTGCAGCGGCAGCAATGAGCTTCAGTTCCCTGTCTGTGATTCTGAATTCATTGAGACTAAACTCCGTGGATCTGGATATAAAATAATATTATGGCAAAAGAAAATCTTTACATAGGGTGTTCGGGATTTTATAATAACGACTGGAAAGGGTCTTTATATCCTAAAGATGCCCCAAGTAAAGATTTTCTTTCTTTATACTCAAAAACATTCAACTCGGTAGAAATTAATTCTACTTTTTATAGAAAACCGACTTCTAAGACATTGTTGAAATGGTATGATGAAACACCGGATGATTTTAAATTTTTCATTAAAATTCCAAAAACTATTACCCATATCAACCGTCTTGAAAATTCAAAAGAAGAAATTGCAGCATTCTGTGATCACATTCAAAGTAATCTGAAAGATAAACTTGCAGGATTTCTCTATCAGTTTCCTCCTTCTTTTAAAAATACAGCAGAAAATACAGAACGGATCATCAACTGTATCGACCATACATTTCTGAACGTTATTGAATTCCGAGACATCTCATGGTGGCAAAAAGACATATTTGATCTTTTACAACAACATAATATCGTCTTCTCTGGTGTCAGTTTTCCAGGCAATCTTCCCGAAGATTTTATTATTAATCATCCTGAGATCCTCTATTACAGACTTCACGGAAAACCCGTTCTTTATAAATCTGAATACAGTGAATCCTTTTTGGATAAACTTGCAGGGAAAATCAGAAGTTCTCAGCAAACCGCTTTTATATTTTTTAATAATACCTGGGGCACATCAGCTATTACAAATTCTTTGTATTTAAAAAGCATCTTAGAATAAAACCAATGTATTATTCTGGTTTTGTTAAAATTAAATAATTCCCCATTACATGAAGAATATTGAAACCTTAATAAAAATAGAGAAAAGCTATTGGTTTCGTATTTGTAAATGTTAAAATTTAAAGAAAACCAAATCATAACTTCACAATTCATCGAACAAAGGAAATATCTCTTAAAATAAAGTTCTTAAAATAAACTTAAAAAGGAAAATACCTGCACAGCATGGCATGTAATTTGTTAACTTTCAACTGTTATTTTTAACGATTTTTAACAAATTAAATTCCATTATCTTTATGAGAAAAATTTTTGCGGGAAAGTCAACAAATAAGACTTTTCTCGGGATGTTTGCATTGATGAGTGCAACTTCGGCTTTACTGTATAGCTGTAATTTTAAAAATGAAGTGAATAATGACCCCGTCGTCAATTCACAGGAACATCCTTCCGCAGAAATAGTCCCTAAAATGGATGATGAAAGCGTAGATCCTGATAAGAGAGTGATCTACCTTACCTTTGATGATGGTCCCAATCAGGGAACGGAAAATCTTTTAAAAATCCTGGATAAAAGAAATGTTTGCGCAACCGCATTTCTGGTAGGAAAACATGCCTATGGAAGCAAAAAACAAAAAGATGATTTATTGCTTCTGAAGCAAAATCCTCTTGTAGAACTGGCCAACCATAGTTTTAGCCATGCCCATAACAAATACACAGATTTTTATAAAAATGCTGAATCTGTAGTACACGATTTTGATATCGCCAAAGACAGCTTAAAGCTTTCTGACAAAATAGCAAGAACTCCGGGGAGGAACATCTGGAGACTTAACAATATTAATGTAACTGATATCAAAAGCTCTACTGCAGCCGCTGATGGTCTTAAAAAAGCAGGTTACAAAGTAATCGGCTGGGATCTTGAATGGAGACCTTCCCAGAAAATGACTTTAAAAGGAAGCCATGAAGCCATGATCAAGAAAGTGGACAGTATATTCTTTAATGATCTTGAGAAAACGTCAAGACATCTGGTTTTCCTTACTCATGATCAATATCTAAGAGATACAGATTCTATCAATGAGCTGGATCTGTTTATTGAAAAACTGCAGAAAAGCAACAAGTTTGTTTTCAGAAAGATTTCTCAATATCCTAAGATCAATGAAGTTTTGAATTAATTTTTCTATAAAAAGGACTATGTAAAATATATTCTTCACTGGCAACTGTCAGGGAATTTTCGGAAATTTGCATCTATGAGTATTAAAGAAAATTATAAATCCATAAAAGACCAGCTGCCATCCAATGTTCAGCTGGTTGCTGTTTCGAAAACCCATCCCGCTTCTGCAGTACAGGAAGTATATGACTTGGGACAGAGAGTTTTTGGAGAAAACAAGGTTCAGGAACTGATGGGGAAATCCCCTCTCCTTCCTCAGGATATCCAATGGCACCTTATTGGCCACTTACAGACCAATAAAGTAAAATACATTGCTCCTTTTATAGATACGATACAGAGTGTGGATTCTGAAAAATTATTATCAGAAATCAACAA
The DNA here is from genome assembly GCF_018362995.1 of Chryseobacterium indologenes. Lineage (NCBI taxonomy): Bacteria > Pseudomonadati > Bacteroidota > Flavobacteriia > Flavobacteriales > Weeksellaceae > Chryseobacterium > Chryseobacterium indologenes. The sequence goes on along the minus strand of NZ_CP074372.1, from coordinate 636,609 downwards.
AGAATCAGGAAAGAACAACAGGATCATTAAAGTTCTGCTGCAGGTAAAAATTGCGGCTGAAGAAAGTAAATTCGGGCTGGAAATTGCTGAAGCGAAAGATCTGTTTCAGCAGTATGTTGAAGGTCAATTCTCTAATGTTGAAATTACCGGTTTAATGGGAATGGCAACATTCACGGATGATGAGCAGCAGGTCAGAAATGAATTTTTAATCCTGAAGGGGCTTTTCGATGAATTGAATCAATCAAAAACGTTAAATACATTATCAATGGGAATGAGTGACGATTTCCCGGTAGCTATTGAGTGTGGTGCTAACTCTGTGAGAGTTGGATCGGCAATTTTCGGAAGAAGAGACTATTCAAAATAGATATTTAGGTACAGTTTTTGCTAATAATTGAAACAAAAAATTTAAATTTGCAACTATGCAAAAAATCCTTATAGTAGAAGACGAAAAAGCAATCTCGGGAGTACTTCACAGTATTCTTTCGGATGAACTAACCGATTATGAATTTGTTATCGCTGAAGACGGCCTTGAAGGTTACAAGCAGGTAGAAAAAGAAGATTTCGCACTGGTGATTTCTGACATTAAAATGCCTAAACTTTCAGGAACTGAACTTTTAAAGCAAAGTCTCGCCTTAAAACCAGAAACTACTTTTATCATGATCTCAGGCCACGCAGACATTGATTCTGCTGTTTCCTGCTTGAAAGAGGGTGCATACGATTTTATTTCCAAGCCAATTGATATCAACAGATTGATCACAAGTGTGAAAAATGCTTTGGTGAAGGAAACCCTGAAGAAAGAAAACAAAAATCTTCAGACTGAAAACAAGACCTTAAAGAGAAAAGTAAATAAAAAATACCAGATGATCGGTAATTCTCCTGCTCTTCAAAAGATTCAGGATATGATCGAAAAGGTAGCCGCTTCTGATGCCAGAGTTCTGATTACAGGACCTAATGGTGCCGGAAAAGAATTGGTAGCCCATGCCATTCACAACCAAAGTGAACGTGCAAGAGGTCCTATGATAGAGGTAAACTGTGCTGCAATTCCGTCTGAACTTATTGAATCTGAACTTTTCGGACATGTAAAAGGATCTTTTACAGGAGCTATTAAAGATAAACAGGGAAAATTTGAACAGGCTAACGGCGGTACCATCTTCCTTGATGAGATTGGTGATATGAGTCTTATTGCTCAGGCTAAGGTATTGAGAGCTCTTCAGGAAAGCAAAGTTTCTCCTGTAGGAAGTGATAAAGAAATAAAAGTTGACGTAAGAGTAATTGCGGCAACCAACAAGAATATGCAGAAAGAAATTGAGGAAGGAAAATTCAGAGAAGACCTTTACCACAGACTTTCTGTTATTGAAATCTACGTTCCACCATTGGACGATAGAAAAGAGGATATCAAATTGCTTGTTGAACATTTCTCAGGTATGATTGCTGATGAGCATGGTACTGCTGTGAAAAAGTTTGATGATAAAGCTGTTGATGCTTTAAAATCTCTTTCATGGACTGGAAATATCAGAGAGCTAAGGAATGTTGTGGAAAGATTGATTATTCTTGGTGGAAACACTGTTTCCGAAGGTGACGTTGCAAGTTTTGTAAGGAAATAATAAAGCTATTATTTACGATATTATAAAAATTGCAGTGTTTACCACTGCAATTTTTTTTTGCCCTATTTGAATTATAAACTATATGAATCTTAAAATATTATGAAATTTTTAAACAAAAACTATACGAAAGAATGCCTGACTTTGGCTCTGCCTGTGATGCTTACCCAGGTGGGGCAGGTTTCGGTAAACTTATTCGATAATATTATTGTCGGAAAACTTTTGGGTGCTGATGCATTAGCATCCGTTTCATTGGGGAACGCTGTGTTTTTCTCCATATTTGTATTAGCGCTGGGCTTTTCATTTGCTATCCCGCCATTGGTTTCTGAAGCCCATTCAAGAGAGGACCATGCGACGATAAATTCTGTTTTCAGCCATGGGTTTATCATCAACATGTCCGTTGGGGTAATTCTGATGGTAATTTTACTTTTGGGGATGCCTCTTCTCTATCACTCCGGACAGCCGGCCAAGATTATTCCTGATACGGTAGGCTTCTTAAGTATAATGGTGGTCAGTATGATCCCATTTATGGCATTTCAGACCCTTCGTGAAGTTTCTGAAGGTTTGTCTTATACCATTGGAGTGACCAAAGCAACCATTATTGCGAATATCATCAATATCGCTTTAAATTATGTTTTTATCAAAGGACTTTGGGGAATTCCTGCAATGGGTGTACAGGGATCTGCTCTGGCAACCTTGATTTCCAGAATCTTTATGGTGGTTTTCCTTTATTTTGTTTTGGTGAAAGAAGAAAGAACAAGACGTTATATCAAAGATTTTTCCTTAAAAATTCAGGATTTTTCAAAACAGATGTTTGATAAAATGGTGAGACTTGGATTGCCTACCGCTTTACAGATGTTTTTTGAAGTAACTGCTTTTGCCGGGGCTGCATTCATCTGCGGGCTGATCTCTGCTCATGATATTGCTTCCCACCAGATTGCTTTAAGTATGGCTTCATTTACTTTCAATCTATGTGTTGGGTTCAGTGTTGCCTCCACAGTCATGATCGGCAGAAAGCTGGGTGAACAGAACTTTGTGGAACTCAGAAAAGTAGGAATCAACAACCTGAAGATCGCTTTTATTTTCATGTGCATCTGTGGATTGGTGTTTATTTTAGGCAGAAATATACTTCCAACTTTCTTCACTAAAAAAGAAGAAGTTGAAGTGATTACACTGGCTGCGAAATTAATGATCATTGCTGCTTTATTCCAGCTTTCTGACGGAATACAGGTGACAGCTTTAGGAATGCTGAGAGGGTTGCAGGATGTGAAAATTCCTTCTATTTATACTTTCATCGCCTATTGGGTGATTACCATCCCATTGGGATATTTCTTCTGTGTGACCCTGGAAATGGGTGCATTCGGAATGTGGATTGCACTGGGATTAGGATTAACGGTATCTGCTGTTTTCCTGGTGAAACGATTCCTGAATATGTCTGCGAAAAAAATTAAGCAGAATTCATAAAAATAAGTAAGGCTGTTTCAATATTTGAGACAGCCTTTTTTATATTTCTTAAACACAAATAGCACAAATTAGATTCACAAATAGACACAATTTCTACTCGTAGCTTAATCTATTCTCTTTCCTAAGATCTTAAGACTTCTTTCAACACCATCCAAAACTGCTACGTTAGGCAGACTTCCCCAGTCTTCAAACCCGAAATATCTGAATAACTTCAAACTTGGCTCATTATGAAGGAAAATAAGAGCTACAAGGTTTTTCACCCCAAATTTACCTGCATTATCAATACAATACTGAAGAATCGTTTTACCATATCCTTTTCCTCTACAGGTTTCGTCCAGATAAATGCTTACTTCCACCGTTCCGTTGTATGCCGCTCTTTCATGGAATGAACTGAAGCTTACCCATCCGACCATCTCGTTTCGTTCATCTTCAACCACCCAAAGAGGTCTTGTCTGAGGATTGTGTTCTTCAAACCACTTTAGCTTGCTTTCTACGGAGACTTCTTCCATATCTGCAGTAACCATTCTTGAAGCAATTGTTGAATTATATATAGCTACGATTTCATTTAAATCTGCTAATTCAGCATTTCTGAACTTTAATTTTTCCATGAATATTGGATTCAACTTATTTCAATACAAAAATACTAAATTTCTAAAAGCACCCCTTGAAAACCATACTTAATTATTAAATTTTAATATATAAAACAACAAACACCCCTAAAAACACAAATAAATCATTAACTAAAAATCCAACTATTTATTTTTTGAATACGCAAAGACGCAATAGAATTGAAAAATTTAATGTTATAAGACGCAAAGAATTAAATTGTCCGATAAAATTATTTCAGATCCTTTAAGATCCTATTGAGGCTTCTCACTGTGATTCCCAGGTAAGCGGCCATATCTTCTTTTGAAATCTGAATTCCTTCTTTAGCCTGCATTTTCAGTAATTGTGTTAAAGTATGTTCTGTTGTATAAAGCTGTTGGTAAGAAGCTCTGCTGGAAGTATTGATAATCCGTTCGGCAAAGGCATCAAGCAATAAGTTATTTAAAATAATATCATTTTTAAGCAAAAACCTGAAATATGGAACAGCAATCTCATAAACGGAAACCTCAGTTAATGTTTCTATACTGCATAAGCAAGGTGTATTTTTGATCATCTCTATTTCTCCAACAATTTCACCGCTTCCCGAAAACTCTACAATATATTCTTTTCCATTTTCTTCAGTAAAATAACATTTGGTAACTCCTTCTTTAATAATCATAGGTTTTAAAAGAAACCGTCCCTGTACAAGAATTTTTTCTCCTTTGGGATAAGATTTCAACAGGATATCTTTCTCACTCTCCTGTTGACTGTAAAGCTCTTCGAAATAACTTAAAAATGCCTGATTTGTTCGTAACATATGGATCCGGGACAAATGTCCTTTGCTTATTGAGTTTTTATACTGAATTTTGAGAACAGAAAATTACAAAACAAAAATGAATAATCATATTACTACGATTGCCTTTGATGCAGATGACACACTTTGGATCAATGAACCTTATTTTCAGGAGGCAGAAAAGGAATTCTGTACACTGCTTGAGGATTATCTTCCGCAACATTCCGTATCACAGGAATTATTTAAAACAGAAATGCAGAATCTCCATCTGTACGGTTATGGAGTAAAGGGATTTATGCTTTGCATGATTGAAACCATTGGCAGGGTTTCCAATAACACCGCTTCGCTGGAACTGGTAAACAAAGCCATTCACCTGGGGCAGAACCTTCTTCAGAAGCCAATTGAATTATTGGATGGAGTTACAGAAACTCTTGAAAGCTTAAAGGGAAAATACAGACTGGTTGTTGCTACAAAAGGGGATCTTCTGGATCAGGAACGTAAACTGAAAAAATCAGGATTACAAGAATATTTCCATCACATAGAGATCATGAGTGATAAAAAGGAAAATGATTACAAAAAGCTTCTTAAACATCTGGACTGCCCGCCTGAAAATTTCATAATGCTTGGTAATTCCATAAAATCAGATGTTTTACCGGTATTGGAAATCGGGGGTTCTGCGGCCCACATTCCTTATCATGTCACCTGGACGCATGAGCAGCATGACGTTAACCTTGAACATCCGAATTTTATGGACCTTAAGAGTATTGATGAGATTCTGAAGTATCTTTAATATTTAAATCATTAAGATTTATTAAGTTGATAAGATTATTTGAGATAGGCTTCGCTTTAACTGTATCTATAAAATTTTAATTAATATTTTTAAACAAAAAAAGAGACTGTTTGTGATAAACAGTCTCTTTTTGTAATTTATTTCTTCAAACACTTTTCAAGGAACTGATCCTGTTCCCATAAAAGGTGTAAGATGTTTTCTTTAGCCTGGTATCCGTGGGCCTCTTTTGGAAGAAGAACCATTTTTACCGGAGCACCAAGATTTTTCAAAGCCTGGAAGTATCTTTCTGTCTGTAGAGTGAAAGTTCCCGGGTTGTTATCTGCATCCCCGTGAATCAGAAGAAGCGGTGTTTTCATCTTATCTGCATTCATAAATGGAGACATTTTGTTGTAAATCTCCGGAATATCCCAGTAATTTCTCTGCTCACTCTGGAACCCGAATGGCGTCAAAGTTCTATTATAAGCTCCACTTCTCGCAATACCACATGCAAAAAGATCAGAATGCGTAAGAAGGTTTGCTGTCATAAAAGCACCGTAAGAATGTCCTCCTACAGCCACTTTCTTTCTGTCAATATATCCCAGGTGATCTACGGCATCAATAGCTGCTGCTGCATTTGCTACCAACTGAGGAATGAAAGTATCATTAGGTTCTGTTTTTCCTTCACCAATAATCGGGAAGGCTGCGTCATCCAGAACTGCATATCCTTTGGTTGTCCAGTATACAAAAGATCCGTAATAAGGGAATGTAAAGTCGTTCGGGTTTTGGGTGTTCTGGCCTGCTGTATTTTTATCTTTATATTCAGTAGGATAAGCCCAGATTAGCAACGGAAGTTTCTCTTTTTTCGCTTTTCTGTCGTAATTAGCAGGAAGATAAAGAGTTCCGGTTAAAGTAACACCATCATTTCTCTTATAAGTAATCACTTCTTTATAAACGTCTTTGATACTTTCAAAAGGATTGGCAAAGTTAGTTACGGCTTCTGCTTTATTAGATTTAATATTCTTTTTGAAATAATTAGGATAAAGGCTTGGTGACTGTTGAGTCGTAAGAATTTCACCCTTTGAAGCATTAAGGATATCAATGATCTCTTCTTTACCGTTTTTTATATTAGAGGTATAAAGTCTTTTCTTTTTCAGTGATTTTACATCCATTTCATCAATAAAAGGATGCTGCCCGTCTTTGGTAAATCCATCTCCGATCAGGTAGGCTTTCCCTCCCTTCATATCGATTACATATCTCCCATATTGATTTTTCGTTGTATTAAAGTTTCCTGGATCACTGTAAACATCCTGATAATTTCTGTCATCGAAAACTTTAGATTCTCCGTTATTAATATCTATCAGGTAAGATTTTGTATTTCTTGTATCATACCAGCCTTCAGAAACAATAGCATAATGATCATTAGTCCAGACTACGTCATCATATCTCTGCTTCGTTTTGAAGAAAGATTTTGGGGCTGCTGTAAATGGGGCTTCCCAGGTAAATATCTCGTCTCTGTAATCCGCTGTTTTAGACTGATCTCCTCCATCCAGAGCTTCAGCATAGGTAAGCGTAGCAGGCGCATCACTTCTCCATCCCATATCTCTTTTTCCGGTTCTTACGGAGGAGAATCCTTTCGGCATTATTTCATTCAAAGGTACTTCGTTTACTGTTTTTACAGCATTTCCTTTCATATCATATATCACCGTTGTAGATGGAAACCTGCTGAGCGGAACGATATAAGAAAACGGTTTTTTAATCGTTGTAGCCATCAGGTAATTTCCGTCCGGAGAAAAACTTAAGCCGGCATACATATCCTGATCTTTCAGTTTCTTAAGATTTCCATTAAAATCTACATTGTAGATTTCAGAAGCCGTAAGCGTTTCAAAGTTTTTTTCGTCCTGAGGATTTTTCAAAAGATCCTGATAAGTTCTGTTTTGAGAGACTTTACCATCTGCTGTTGAAACAATCGGGCCTGTCGGAAGATCTTTGGCTGCATCTATAAGGGCGGGTCTGTTTTGTGGAAGTGTTCTGATCAGGAAGCTTTGAGAGTCATTATACCAAACATAAGGCATACCCAAGTTGGCATTCAGATTATCAGCTGTAATTTTTTTTGCAGAAGCAGTTTCCCTATCTACGATCCACAACTCTACTCCTTTATTTGTTGTATTGGTAAAAGCCAGTTTCTTTTCGTCCGGAGAAAATGAAACGTATGCAATTTTTGGATTGGAAGGCAGGTTTTTTACCTGAATCTCATTTTTATCATTGATCTTTCTGATCTTCAGATTATTTGAGTAGGTCATACTGCTCGAAATATTAGTAACCGGATTGATCCTAAGTCCGCCAAGCTTCATTTCACTCTGGCTGAGATCTTCCAGTGTTTTATATGTTGGACGATAGGTAAAAACTACCCAGTCTTTTTTGCTGTTCATCAGAACACTTGGAGGTCTTTGATAATCTGCAAGTTTTAAAATTTCAGCAGAAGGCTTCTGATAAGTAATATTTTCCTGTGCATCATAAAAATTGAGAAATGCCAATAGGCAAATAGTCAGTTTTATCTTCATATAAATTCATTTTCTACGAATGTAGTGAATTTTAACAAATTTCTAACACGAAAAAATAAGACTCTTTTTAGTGTCATATTTATTTTTTCATTACTTTTATTTTACAAATTAAAATAATATGAAAAATTTAAGAAAATTATCAAAGAGCAATCTGAAAACAATTAAAGGAGGAAATGCACCATTATGTGATTCGGGATATATGGCTTGCAGAGTAGGTAAAACTCCAAGCGGTGCTCCTATCTGGGAATGCCTGCCAAATTGCAGACCTTAAAAACAAGAAAGGCACTTCATCTCCTGAAGTGCCTTTCTTATTTTATGTTCTTATTAAAATTACCAGTCTGAAGCTCTTTTTCTTCTTTCAATCATATGATCTACCGAAACTTTTCCTGCTCCGATTACCATGAGTAAAAGATAAACGGAAAGATAGACAAGTGCCATTTCTCTTTTTTCAAAAGGATCTGCTCCATGTACTGCAAAAGCAGCGATGATCATGGTAAAGATCAGAAAACCTAAAGAAACTCTTGTAAAAAGCCCTAATATGAGTAGTATTGAACAAACAAATTCAGCAAAAACCGTAAGAATCAGAGAGATCTGAGGGCCAAGTCCCATAAAATCGAAGAACTCGATTTTACCGCCCGACAACAGCATCTGAAGTTTTGGAAAGCCATGAGACAGCATTGCAAAACCAATGAATACTCTCACAGCTAATAAAATAACATCTTTAGGTATTGAGCTCCAATTTGAATTATTATAGTTCATTTACTAAAAAATTTATACTAAGGTAATAAAAATCTTTTAATACAACGGGATTCCGGCTATTTTAGTTTATCTGTAACCGAAGTTTTTAAGATCTCTGTCATTCTTTCTCCAGTCTTTTTTCACTTTTACAAATAAGTTTAAATGAATTTTCTTGGTGAAAAACTTTTCCAGGTCTAATCTTGCTTCAGTTCCTACTTTCTTGATAGCTTCACCTTTATGGCCGATAATAATTCCTTTCTGAGTATCTCTTTCTACATAAATAATTGAGTCTATAAAGATAATTCCTTCTTTTTCTTTGAACTGCTCAGTCACTACTTCTACCGAGTATGGAATTTCCTTATCATAGTTCAAAAGGATTTTCTCACGTATCGCTTCATTTACAAAGAATCTTTCGGGTTTATCCGTATACTGATCTTTATCGTAGTAAGGAGGATTTTCAGGAAGTAAAGATTTTATCTTAGGTAAAATAACTTCTGTATTGAAGGCATTTAAAGCAGAAATAGGCAGAATTTCAGCTTTTGGAATTCTGTTGTGCCAGTCTTCTACTAATTTTTCAAGTCCGGCCTGATCGGTCTGGTCTACTTTATTTAATAAAAGAAGTACAGGTACAGGGATTTTATTCAGTTTATCAATTAAAAATTCTGATGGTTCCGCTTTATCGGTAACGTCTACAATAAACAGGAAAACATCGGCATCCTGCAAAGAGTCTTTTACAAAATCCATCATTTTTTCCTGCAATCCGTATTTTGGATCCAATACTCCCGGAGTATCGGAAAATACAATCTGAAGGTCATCTTCATTATAAATACCAAAAATTCTGTGGCGGGTTGTCTGAGCTTTCTGCGTCACAATCGCCAACTTCTCTCCCATTAATTGGTTAAGCAAGGTCGATTTTCCCGCATTGGGCTTTCCAACTATATTTACAAATCCAGCTTTGTGCATAAAAATAATATTACGAACTGCAAAGTTACTAAAACAAAATTGGTCTTTACGGTTAATCTTAATTTTTAAAAGAAAAAAGAGAGTTATATTCCCAAATAGGGTATGATGAAAAGAAAAATTTACAGTGACTCGATTAATGGCTAACCACCCCGTCAAAAATTCTTTGAATTTTCGCCACCCCTCCAGAAGAGGGGAATTTTTATACTTTCCGTTATAATATTTAATGATATGTATTCTGAGTCAAAGTAATTTTGATTGTCTTCATTACAATATTTCTTATAAAAGTTACCGATAATTTTGTATTGCATTACCTAAAACTGATATTTTTGAATATTAGAATTCATCTTTTATGAATATAGACCAGATTCTTGACAAGGTTTACCTTCTTCCTGAAGCATCAAAAAACAGTTTAAAAGAGCATATCACCGAAGTTTCACATTCTAAAGGGTTTTGTCTGATGGAAGCTGATAAAGTGATTCCTTATCTTTATTTTATCCGTAAAGGGATTGCGCGTGCCTATTCTTCAACTGCTGATAATGATATTACCTTCTGGTTCGGTAGTGAAGGGCAATGCATCCTTTCTATGAAAAGCTATGTGGAGGACAAACCCGGTTATGAAAGCATCGAATTGCTGGAAGACTGTGATCTGTACAGAATGGAAACGGAAAATCTCAAAAAACTGTTCAATGAAGATATTCATATCGCCAACTGGGGCCGAAAACTGGCAGAAGCCGAGATGATAAAATCCGAGGAGCTGATTATTTCCAGACAGTTCAAAACATCTTTGGAACGTTATAAAGATATTATGGCGTATCAGCCTGAACTGCTGAAAAGGGTTCAGCTGGGGTATATTGCGTCGTATCTTGGGATTACGCAAGTAAGTTTGAGCAGGATACGGGCCGAAATCAAGTAGATTAAAAAATTGAAGGATAAAATGATCCTTAATTTATGTTTTGGCTAAAGCCAACGGAATGATTTTTATATTGAAAGCGGACTGAAGTCCGTTCCTATTGATATGACAACTTTTTCACTTCCATCTTCATTCTCCCCGCTCTCATCTTCCTTTCTTTAATTTCATTTTTTAACAATTGTAAAATTTTTTCTCCCATCAAATTCTGAACTTTGCCGTAGAAAAATTTAAAAAAATGAATTGGTTAATATTAGTTATTGCGGGATTATTTGAAGTTGCCTTCGCATCATGTCTGGGAAAGGCAAAAGAAACGTCAGGAACTGAGATGTACCTGTGGTATGCCGGTTTCCTGATTACCATGACCATCAGTATGGTTTTATTGATTAAAGCAACTCAAACCTTACCGATTGGTACTGCTTATGCGGTATGGACGGGAATTGGAGCGGTAGGAACTGCTTTAATGGGAATTATTTTCTTTAAGGATCCTGTAAGCTTCTGGAGAGTTTTCTTTATTGTAACGCTTATTGGTTCTGTAGTAGGCCTGAAAGCGGTGTCTTCATCACACTAAGAGGCATAAACTTTTATCTATATTTAAAAATGAAACCGTCTTCGTAATGAAGGCGGTTTTTTGTTCTGAATTTTGATCTTTATTATCCTGATCAACTGACCGGTAGGAATGAATTCTTTTTATATCTTTACCGGAAACTTTTAACTTATGAAGAAATTACTATTCCTTTTAGCAGGTAGTTTACTGACTGCCCAGCAAACTTCAGAACTTCTTGTCCACAACTGGTATATTTCCAAGATGGTAACAAGCAGCGGCCAGACAACCAACACTCCTGCAATAGACAATGGAGTTCCTGCTACTACTTTTAATTCTGCGGGAGGGACAAGCTATGTCATTAACTCCAGATATTATAACACCTCTATGATGAGTTTCGGGGTTATACCGGGGGGGAATAATCTCATCAAAACAGCAAGCTCTTGTACTCTTTTGTTTTATAATGGAACAAATGCAGGTCCTGTTCGTGCCTACGATCAGAAAAACTGTGATGCATATGTTTTAGGTGCTTACGGATCTATATACAGTTATGAGATCACAACCAACGGGAATGTTAAAACACTTATGATCATGGATCCTTCAGGAAACAAGATATATTATAACAACAGTGCACAGTTAAGTACTAAAGAAACCGAAACAGCGACAAAAACTTTTAAAGCATATCCAAACCCTGTAAAAGAGGTTTTACATCTTGAAAATATTGAGAGAAAACTTCCGCTTAAGATCTATGATCTATCAGGGAAGCTGGTATTTGAAACCACAACAAATGACACTAAAATATCAATTGATACAAATAGTTTGCAAAAAGGACAGTATATTTTAGTTTTGGAAAATTATAAATCATATCCTTTTACAAAAGAGTAATAGAGCAATAAAAAAACCGTCTTCAATAACTGAAAACGGTTTTTTTTATTTTTTATAAACTACAGGCAAGATTTCATTGTGTCTTAACCCATATTTTTTAATTTCTTCTTCTGAGAATTTCTGTGAATAGAAGTTAGGTTCTGTTTCAAAGCCAGCTTTTCTTAAACGGTCAAAATAATCCATTCCGTACCAGCGGACGTGATCGTATTGGCCGAAGTGTTTCTGGCGTTCTTTCGGATTTTTAATGGTAAAATCTTCATAGGTTTTCTCCAATGAATTTTTCATCGGAACCTGAAGAATTCCCCATCCACCTGGCTTCATTACCCTGTACAACTCACTTATTGCTTTGGCATCGTCTTCGATATGTTCCAGAACGTGGTTACAGAAAATAATATCAAAACTTTCGTCTTCAAAAGGTAAATCCAGAATGTCAGCCTTCACATCTACAATCGGAGAATATAAGTCTGCCGAAATATAGTTCAGATTACTCATTCTCTTGAATTTCCTTAAAAATTCCTGTTCAGGAGCAATATGCAGAACTTTATAATTCTTAATAAAAAAATCAGTTTCATTCTGAAGATACAGCCACATCTGACGGTGTCTCTCCAGACTTAAAGTTCCGGGAGAAAGAGCATTTTCCCGTTGTTTGCCATATCCATACGGAAGAAATTTTCGGTAAGATCTTCCATCAATAGGATCAAAAAACTGATCTCCTTTGAAAAACTGATAAATAAGCGGTCTTGCCCAGATACTCATTTTAATAAGCATAGGACGTGGAATTTTATTCAGTAAAAGTTTCGTTACCTTTTTCATTAAAAATCCAGTTGGAACTGCTTTTCTTCGTCACTTACAATCCCCAGAGCTTCATAAACATAATCAAATGTAGAAAGCAATACCGGCTTACCATTGATCACCGCTACGTCATGTTCAAAGTGTGCAGATGGCATATTATCAAGAGTCGTTACAGTCCAGCCGTCATTATGGAACTTTACTTTCTCAGTTCCCATATTAACCATAGGCTCGATAGCAATCGCCAAACCGTCTTTGATTACTTTTCCGCTTCCCTGTCTTCCGTAGTTAGGAACCTGTGGATCTTCGTGCATTTTTCTTCCTAAACCGTGTCCTACAAGTTCTCTTACTACTCCATATCCTTCTTTTTCACAATGTGTCTGGATTGCATGGGAGATATCTCCTATTCTTTTTCCTCTGACAACCTGCTCAATTCCTTTGTAAAGAGATTCTTTGGTAACCTGCAGCAATTTTTTAACCTCAGGCTTCACTTCTCCGATTTCAAAAGTGTAGGCATGATCTCCTACGAAACCGTTAAGAATAACGCCACAGTCTACGGAAAGAACATCTCCTTCTTTTACTACATCCTTGTTTGGAAAACCATGAACTACCTGTTCATTTGGAGAGATACAAAGAGAATTCGGGAATCCTCCGTAACCTAAAAATGCAGGCTCAGCACCATGATCTTTAATAAAATCATGAGCCAGTTTATCTAAATATAAGGTCGTAATGCCTGGTTTAATTTCTTTTGCCAACATTCCCAATGTTTTAGAAACCAGTCGGGCACTCTCCTTCATCAGACGTAATTCGTCTATCGTTTTTAATTGAATCATTGTTGTATAGATGTTAGATATCAGATGTTAGAAGCTAGATTACAGCATGATGTGTATTTCTATATTATAACAATCTATAGACTTTCGCTGATCAGAAAACAGAAGCTTTGATTTGACATTAAAAACTAATTTCTAATATCCGGCTTCTCATTTCTATCCTACCAGAAAAGTCCTTTTTTCTTTTCTTTTTTAAGTTTTGAATAGGCAAGAACTTCTTTTCCTTCTACACGGAATTCTATTCTTTCCTGAATAATATTGTAGATCTCACCCCATCCCGGGAAACCTCCTAAATTTCTGTCGTCAATAAACCAATCTGCATCTAATTTTCTGGATTGTGTTTCATGATCGAAAACTTCCCCTTCAAAACTTGAGTTCACGGCATAAAATTCTATTCCGTTTTTTTTACAGAATTCTACGGCTTCATCTAATGTTTTTCCGTGTCTGTAAGTCCAAAGAATAAGTCTGTATCCTTCAGCCTGAAGTCTTTTCAAAGTTTCGAATGCAAAAGTTTTCGGTTTTCCAATTGCCGGGTAAGCATCATCAACAATAGTCCCGTCAAAGTCAACAGCAATCTTTTTATTATTTAACATTTTGTTCTTTTTTTAGCTTTGCAAAGATAAGAAATAAAAAGAGTGCCCAAAAGAAAGGCACTCAATAGTTTTATATTTTAAATAATAATGTAAATTTCATTAGCTTTTTACCCATCTAAACTGGAACTGAAGATCTGGAGTAGAAACTCTGTCTGTAATCTTTTGAAGCCTTGCAGGAAGCTTCATCAGGTATTCCTGAGCTTTTTCTGCTTTTTCTGTAAGTCCTTTCACATGCTCAATTTTCCATTCATCTAAAAGGTCTTTCATAATATTGATATAATCCTGACCTGTATATACCATGCATCTTTGTGCAGCATCTGAGAAATGTCCCCAAAGTTCTCCTGCTTTTTGTCCGGACTGTCTCATCAGGTGAGCAGGCATTACGATTTTTTTACGCATCATATCTTCGAATGCAAGAATCATTTCTGAAGGGTCTACTTCAAGGATTTTCGCTACGAAATGCTTGTATGCTTTAGCGTGTCTTGCTTCGTCTGCAGCAATTACACCACACATTTTTGCCAATTTTCCGTTTCCGGATTGTTTAGCCAATGTACCTACTCTTCTGTGAGAGATATTGGTAGCTGTCTCCTGGAAACTTGTATAGATAAAGTTTCTGTATGGGTCCATGCTTGTTCCCAAATCAAAACCATCATTGATCAGGTATTGAGTGGTAATTTCAACTTCTCTCATGTTTACTCTTCCGCACAGATAAAGATATTTGTTTAATAAATCTCCGTGTCTGTTTTCTTCAGCAGTCCATGCTCTTACCCAGTTGGCCCAGCCTAATTTTTCTTCCTGATTGATGCCGTCAACTCCCATTAACCAAGACTCATAGGAAGGAAGAGCTTCTTCTGTGATACAGTCCCCAATCAATGTTACGAAAAGATCGTAAGGCATTTCGCGGGCAAAAGTCTGGATTTCCTCTAAGTCGTGTTTAAATTCTTCGCTTGAAGGATCTGGTAAATAATCGGAAGGCTGCCATATTTTTTCAATTGGCGTTAAAAATTTATCAAGAAAAGAACCTACTTCCTTTTCCAATAATCCCATTACTTCTTTCCTTACAAGCTTTTGATACATTTTACTATTCAGTTTTAATTTACAAAGATATGATTTATTTATTATTTAGCGCATAATAAAGTATGCAACTCATACCTTATCTGACATAAATCATAAAAGAATGCCGTCATACAAAGTATAACGGCATTCTTTTGACAATATTATTGAATTTTAATCAACTAAAACATCTCCCGTCATTACAGCCGGTATTTCAACGCCCATTACTTTAAGGATTGTAGGCGCTACATCCCCTAATTTTCCTGGTTTCAGATTCCAGGTCTGATCTTTATCCATTACGATGAAAGGCACAAGATTGGTTGAGTGCTGTGTATTAGGAGTTCCATCCGGATTCATCATTACATCTGAGTTTCCGTGATCGGCAAGAATAAAAACAGCATATCCGTTTTCATAAGCAGCAGTTGCTACTTTTTCGATACACTGGTCTACTACTTCGGCAGCTTTTACAGCCGCTTCAAAAACGCCTGTATGTCCTACCATATCTGTATTGGCGAAATTCAGACAAACAAAGTCCGCAGTTCCCTGTTCCAGTTCCGGTACGATTGCATTGGTAATATCATAGGCTGACATTTCCGGCTTTAAATCATAAGTAGGAACATCTTTCGGGCTTGGGCAAAGCAGTCTTCTCTCTCCTTCAAATTCTTCTTCTCTTCCTCCTGAAAAGAAGAAAGTAACGTGAGGATACTTCTCTGTTTCTGCAATTCTGATCTGGGATCTTCCATTTTTTTCAAGAATTTCACCCATGGTTTCCGTCAAAACGTTTTCATCAAAAACCACCTGTACATTCTGGAATGTTTTATCATAATTCGTCAACGTGATATAATAAAGGTTGAGCTTTTTCATTCCAAATTCCGGGAAATCCTTCTGGGAAAGAACTTCTGTAATTTCTCTTCCTCTGTCTGTACGGAAGTTGAAGCAGATCACCACATCATCCTCAATGATTCTTGCTACCGGTACTACATTTCCTGTAGCAGTAGTATTCATTAAAATGATGGGTTTCAGGAATTCATCGGTTACATTATTATCGTAATACCTCTTAATTGCTGCCAAGGCATCCGTTGTCTGCTCTCCTATTCCTTCAACAAGGGCACCGTAAGCCAGCTTTACACGCTCCCATCTCTTGTCTCTGTCCATCGCATAGTATCTTCCTACGACTGTTGCCAGCTTTCCGGTAGTTGATTCCATATGCTTCTGAAGTTCATCAATAAATCCTAATCCTGAATGTGGATCACAGTCTCTGCCATCAGTAAATGCGTGAACAAATACGTTCTCATTTAAACCGAATTCTTTTGCAGCCGTCAGTAATCCTTTTAAGTGATTGATATGTGAGTGTACTCCTCCGTTGGAAACCAACCCGATAAAGTGTACTTTTTTATTTTCTTTTTTTGCGTATTCAAAAGCATCCTGAATTACTTTTTCCTGGCCCAGTGTTCCGTTTTCAACGGCCATGTTCAGTTTCACCAAATTCTGGTAAACCACTCTTCCGGCTCCCAGGTTCATGTGTCCAACTTCAGAATTCCCCATCTGTCCGGCTGGTAAACCTACCGCCAATCCACTTGCTTCAAGTGTAGTATGCGGGAATTTTTTATAACAGCTGTCTATGAATGGTGTATTTGCTTTATCTATTGCAGAAACGTCTGGGTTTGTTCCCAATCCCCATCCGTCAAGAATTGCCAGTATTGCTTTTTTTGACATTTTGTAAAACTTTTGTTAGACAAATTTACCTAATTTCCTATGAATAGAAGAATTTGAAGTCTTGAATTTTATTGATAGCTGATCATCAGGGTGATATAACAGATAATCAAACTCCGTCAAGGTTTAAAACCTTAACGGGTTGAAAAATTGAAATTTCATTGATTATTTCAGTTCATTAATCCGTAAATCTTTTTAATTTTGCGGTATGGATTTACGAGATCAATTGAAGAATCTTTTTCCTGATCATGAAGAACAGGATTTTGAGATGCCTGAAGAGCAATTCAAGCAGAAAGAGCCTTTGGTATGCAAATTTGAGAAAAAAGGGAGAAACGGTAAGCCTGTCACTATTGTTGAAGGCTGGGAAGGCAGTGAGGAAGACCTGAAAAAAATCTCAAAGAAAATAAAAACCACCTTAGGTATAGGCGGTTCTGAGAAGGATGGAACGATTATCATTCAAGGGGATAACCGTGATAAAATAATGAATATCCTTAAAGAAATGGGATATAAAACCAAACGTGTTGGCGGATAGATCTAGAAGTAGATCTGCGTATCCGGCAGTAAGGTTTTTAAATTTTCAATGGTAGATTTTTCTATAGGATTTCCTGTAAGAATCAATGTTTTCAGATTTTTCAGCTGCTTGACTTCTACAGGAATATCTTTCAGATTATTGTTGGCCAGATTGATGCTGACTACGCTTTTCAACCCTTTTACTTTGGGTGAAATTTCCGAGATATTATTTCCACTTACATTCAGAAATTCAAGATGCTGAGCTTTGAAAAGGTTTTCCGGAAGCTTGCTGATGGCATTCTGCTGCAGTTCAAGATATTTTAAGTTTTTAGGAAAAGATAAATTACCAAGATCATTAATCTGATTATCAGAAAGATTCAGAAATTTAAGATTTTTGATCTGATCCAGTCTGTCTGCAATAAAGCTGATCTGGTTTCCCTGAAGGTTAATTTCTTCCAACGCTGCAATTTCCATAAGTGCTTCGGGGAAGGTATTCAGGTTGTTGGCATCAAAATGTACTACTTTTAAGTTCTGGAGCTTTGCAATATTGGGATTAATGCTTGTCAGACTATTCAGGTTCATTGAAAAAGTCGTCAGTTTCTTTAGCTTGCTTACCTCATCCGGAATGTATTTAATGCTGTTTTCATTCACATTTAAAATCTCCAGTTCTTTCAATTCAAAGAGTTCCTTATCCATTTTTTCAAGCTTATTCGCCATGATATTCAGAAAGAACAATGAATCCAGCTTCACGATCTGAGGGGGAAGATTAAACAATCCCTTCTGCCTGAAACTCATACTATATACTGCTTTTTTACTGCTTAAAGCATCTTCAATATTAGTAAAAGTAGGATATTTCACAGGATCAATCTGTGCTTTGATCTGAGAAAGTGATAGGATGGAAATAAGTAAGAAAAGCTTTTTCATAAACATAAAAAGGTCTGCCAGCGACAGAAGCCACTGACAGACAAGAATTATAAATAATTTATTTCTTTACAAGTTTAACTGTTTTCTGGAAACCTCCTTCAGCTTCAATATTTAAAACTAAAACACGAGATCCTTCCAACTGTTGCGTGAAATCCAGGTCCAATACTTTGTTTGTACCGTTGAACTTCTTCGTAAATACGATTTTTCCGTCCATGCTGTAAGCGGTCACTGAAATATCTTTCAATCCTTTTACTGAATTGATCTTTACGATTCCTGAAGTCGGGTTTGGTGCTACTGTTACTGTATTTTCTGCAGTTTTACTGTCGATAGTACCTAAAGTTCCTTCAGTTCCAAGGTTATTTTTAAGTGCAATTACGATGGTTGCTGATTTTCCTTTATAATTGATTGTATTTCCTGTAGCATCCACATCAGTAGAAATTGTTGAATCCGGGTGCTGAATAGAGAAGAAACCAAATTTATGATCTGGCGTAAATGTAAGCCCTGTAGGTTCTGCACCAGCCGGCATAGAAGCAAATAATCTTACTTTCGGGTTAGCCTGTGTGTGATCAGGAGCAATTACCCAGATATAGTTTTTACCTCCATCCTGAAGTACCCAAAGGTTTCCAAGTTCATCAAAGGTAAGGTTGTCATTTCCATCAGCCCATACTTCAGACTTCACACCCTGAGCCGTATTGAAAGAATACACTGTAGAACCTCCACCTACGAAAGTTTCCACCTGAGAAGCGGTAGTTCCGTTATCCTGTAAACGGTATACCCTGTCTAAACCTTTTGATGTAAAATAAATTTTCCCATCCAGCGGGCTGATATCAACATCTTCAATACCATTAAATTTTGTTCCTCCTAAAGAAAGAGCTAACGGACCTGTATTGTTCTGGTCTGCTTTGGTTTTATTCGGAACCTGGATCCATGTTGCTGTAGTTCCTACCGGATCTCCCGCAGTTGATAATCCCTGATCTAATTTTAAAACATACAGGTTTCCTGAAGAAAGGTTATTCGGAGTGTCCATTACATATTTATATACCATGTGCGTTCCACCGTCTTCCCCATAATAAGCAGTTGTTCCTGCGTTATTCACCACTACGTTTTCGTGGTTCATGATTCCCATCTGCCAAAGTTTTCCTTTAGATCCGTCAGTATTTTTAGAAATCACCTGAGCTGTTGCAGGATCAATCTCTACCAGCCAACCATAATCTTTGTATCCGTCATTGTTCACGTCATTGGAAGTAACAGACTCTTCAGCGGTTACTACGGTTCCCCAAGGTGTAATTCCTCCTGAACAGTTTCTGATGGTTTGTACCAGACTTGGATCTGAGAAACTTACCGCTCTTGATTTTGTCAGCTGCCAAAGCTTGGAAGTCGCGTTATAATTGATTTCTGCCATGGTAACTCCTCCAGGGTTTGTTTCATGGTTTACAGAAAGATATCCGTTCGTGCTGCTTCCTGTTTTTGGAACATACGCTGTAAAGTCATTCTGACCTCCTACTAATCCTCCTCCTTCAGTGTAATTATCTCCTTCTTTTAAAATAAGCTGGTATTTGTGTTCAGCAGGAATGATTAACTTATCAGTCTGTGCTGTAGGAACAATTGAAGTAAAGCAGCTGATGTGTGTCCCGTTACAAGTTACAGGAATAGTTGTATTGGTTGTGGTTTTCAGGTAAGCATCAATTCTTAAATCTGAACTGGTTGTGCTTCTGTTGTGCAATTCTATAGAAAGTCTGTTGACCCCGTTTACAAATTTTGATTTTGGAATCGTAAAAAGGTTATAAACGCTTTCTGCTGCTCCATCAATAGTCGTAGATGAAAAAGTATTGAATGTTACAGCACCTGCAGGCATATTGTCTCTTACGACTTCCTCTCCGTTCAGGTATACTATAATACCGTCATCTCTCATTATTCCCAGCTCCATATTATCTGAAAGTGTTGAAAGATCTACTGTAAAATCTTTAGCAAAATAAGCTGTAGTAAGCCCTGAGTTGATGGTTGTAGTTACAGGATCTCCATATCCTAACGGACCGTTACCTACCGCCCATGATGAAATATCATAAGTCTGGGCATTCCATCCTGCAGGCTGAGCCTGGTTGTTATCTTTGTAGCTCCAAGATGCATTCTTATTGAATATCAGAGTCTGCGCCTGGATACCTGAACTGGCCAGTATAGCCAAGGCTCCCATTGTTAGTAGTTTTTTCTTCATTTTTTATTTGATTTATTAGACCTTGCAAAACTATTTTTTTAGAGCTTCTCCTCTGTTAATAGGATTTTAAATATAAATCAGTGAATATTAACTTATCAAAAACCTAATGTTAATGGGATTAATTTTTTGTTAAGTGATGCAGATTACGGGGGTACGGGTTTCGAGATGCGGGATTTCGGGATGTGGGTGCAAATACAGAAATTCAGGGATGAAAATAAGCTGAGCAGCTGATGTGTTTTTTTGCGTATCTTCAATTATAACACATTATAATCCGAACCTCGTACCACGAACCGCATTTCAAACCCCCAAATCCCGAAACCCGAAACCCGCACCTCGCCTATTTCGCTTTACTCACATCCGTAAGGGCATTCAGAAACGCTATAATCTGTTTTATTTCCGTTTCGCTAAGGTTTAATTTATCCGGTGCAAGAGTTTGGTTTTTCATTTTTAATCCTAATCCTTCTCCACCTCCCTCATTATAAAAATCAAGAACTTCTTCTAATGTATTAAAAGCTCCGTTATGGAAATAAGGTTTGGTAAGGGCAATATTTCTCACCGTGACCGTTTTGAATGAATAATCGTAAATCCATGATTTTTCTTTTTTCACAGGGCTGTTTCCTCTTCCTAAGTCCTGATCAAGCTCCACCGGAAGCTGTTTGATGGGTCTGGCAGGTATTCCCAGTACTTCAGATTCATTTTCATTAAAAAACGGCGGTACCAATCCTGAAAAGTGAGGCGCAAAGTGACAGGTTGCACAATTAGCTTTTCCCATAAACAGGTTAAATCCTTTTTTTATGTCCTCAGAAACATTTTTTTCATTCCTCATAAAGCGGTCAAAATCGCTGTCAAATGAATATAATGAAGCTACATAAGAGCTTAATGCTTTCGAAAAGTTCTCTTTACTGATCTTTCCATCCTTAAAAGCTGCACGGAATGCCTTTTTATATTCAGGCTTTGTTTTTAGTTTCTGAATAATACTTTCATAGCTTGTATTGAATTCCTGTTCATTATAAATAACGTGTTCTGCCTGCTGTTCCAGATAAAAAGCACGAAGGTCATAGAAAAACCTCTTGGCAAAAACAGCATTATACAAAGACGGCGAATTTCTAAGTACTGTTTTTCCTTCTACGTTGCTTTGTGATTTTTCTTTAAGATCTGTAAAAGCATTTTCCTGAAGATGGCATGTTGCACAGCTCATTTTCCTGTCGCCGCTTAAGTTCTGGTCATAGAAAATTGATTTCCCAAGATTACGGAGCTCAGGATTATCTTCTGAGGATTTCAATAAAGTATAAAAATAAGGATCTAAAAAATCACTGCTGAAAAAGTTCTTGTTACCTACATTCCAACCGGAGAATTCTTTAAGATCATCTGGTCTTCCATCCCATTTTCCCAACTCTTCATACAAAGGCTGTACATATTTCTTGTAAAACTCAATCCTGTCAAAATTTTCAAAATCTGTATTTTTTGAAAGGTAATTTATTCCTTCTGCTAAAATCTGATTGGCTTTCTGAGTATTATAATTTTTAAAATAAGGATCATCATTAATGTATTTCTGCATCCCTGAAAAAGCATGGCTGGCTTCCTCGGAAATATTTAAGGAGCCTGGAGTATCAAAACCTGTCACTCCTAGAGAATAGATTCTGATCAGCTCAATACGCAAGGGTAATGTCTTGTTATTGCCTTTGCTCAAACCATTTTTTAAAGCACTTAAATAAAACCCGGAATAGCTGTTGTATAAAAAGGTAGTGATGGTTTTGATCTTCTCTTTTTCATTTCCTGCTTCATCTGAAAATATCAGTTCATCCAGCACCTGCAATCCTTCAGGAGGAAGCGTATAAGCAGACGTTCCGGCCGCTTCAATATGAAACAATGGGGCTGCATTCAGATGGGTTTTGGTGAATTCAGGATAATGATAAGCCACATAAAATTCTATTTCTTTGAATGAATTTCTGGTACTGCTCAACGATTTCTGTAATTCTTCCAGGGAAATGCGGTCTTCTGAGAACTTATCAACATCTGATTTCAGCTGTTCAAGCTTGGTTTTAAAGTTGGACAACCCTTTATTGACAAATGTATTTTCGCTTTCTTTTCCTTTATAAACTGGATTAAAAGACATTACTGCAAATCCTATCAGAAGGACGATTACAAGCAGTGGATAAGATCTCATGAATTTTTAGCGGCAAAAGTATTGATCTGATGTTATCTCAGTTTTAATAGCAGATTAAATAATGTTTATATTTCTGATACAATATTTTTCACTAATTTTAAACCCCGAAATCAAATTCATTATTCTAAAGGAAACGGTTATTCGAAATACCGGTAAAAATAATGGCGGGAGATTATTGGGCGAGGATTTTTTTAATTGAATTCAACACATCAAAAAAACTAAAATAATATTATGAAAACAAAACTATGGTTTGCTGTCGCAGCAAGTTTCCTTTCTCTGACGGCATTTTCACAAAAGAAAAAGCAAACGGAAAACCAGCCCGCAAAGCCACAGGAAATGGCTGTTTATGCAGAGAAAAAAGGTTCTGATTATTATCTGGTGCGCCTTGAAAAGGATAAAAACATCCCCAATGTTTATGTATATTCCAACGGTGTTACCAAACCTTATAAAAATTATTCTGATCTGAAAGATATTGTAGCAGAATTCCCGGGAATGATGACTTCCAACAATTCCACAAAGGAAGAACTGATTTCTATTCTTAAAAAAGATGACCATTTCTACGAAATCACGTCACAGCGAAAGGATCCGAAAAACATTGAAAAAACTGTCGTTACCGTGTACGAAGTGATGAACGGCCAGAAAAGAATCGTAGAAGAATACAATGATATCTATGAAGTGATGGCATCTCCTTATAAAGACGCGATTATCATTAATTAAAAAAACAAAAATATACATATTATGCTAAACAAACTTGCTGCCTCAGAACTTGTTCTGAATGAAGACGGAAGTGTATACCACCTGAATCTTTTACCTGAAGATATTGCTGACAAAATCATCCTTGTGGGTGATCCTGACAGAGTGGCAAAAGTTTCAAAATACTTTGATACGGTAGAAATCAAAAAAAATAAAAGAGAATTTTACACGCATACAGGAACGCTTCGGGGAGAAAGAATTACTGTAATGTCTACGGGTATCGGAACTGAAAACATCGATATCGTCATGAACGAACTGGATGCTTTGGTGAACATCGATCTTAAAAATAAAGAGTTTAAGACTGAACATAAAGCTCTTGAATTATTCCGTATGGGAACCTGCGGAAGTGTAAACCCGGATGTACAGGTTGATAATATGCTGGTTACCCAAAATGTGGTAGGATTAGACGGATTGATGCATTTCTATCAGGACTATAACTTTGAAAATGAGTTTTCCAAAAACTTCTTAGAAAAATTCCCTTACGAAAGAATCAAGCCGATGCTTTATTTCTCAGACTGGGCAGAAGAAATGGGAGAATATTACAAAGATGCCAAATACCACGGAAATACAGCAACATTCCCAGGATTCTATGCTCCACAGGGGAGACAACTTCGTCTAAAGGCAGTAGATGATAAATTCCTGGAAACATTGAACGACCTTGGAATTACCAATTTTGAGATGGAAACTTCTGCCATCTATGCGCTTTCAAAATTATTAGGACACAAAGCCATTACTGTAAATAACGTTATTGCCAACAGAAGACGCGGTGAGTTCTCTGCAGACCACCATGCTTCAGAGAAAAACCTTATTGACTGGGTATTGGAAAGAATTATTAAGTAATTATTTTATTGATATAATAAAAAGACCTCCGGAAATAACTTCCAGAGGTTTTTTTATAGGTTTTGGCTAAAGCCAATGAATCTGATCTATTTTGAAAACAGGCTCCCTTAGTCGACGCTCAGGATGTTAGCCAGTTCCTATTAAATTTGATTATATTGAAAATAGTTATTTTTTTCCACGATGAATAAAACTACCCATCCGGTTTGTCATTCCGTAGGAATCTCTATGTTATTTTTAAAAAACTGTATTTAGATTCCTACGGAATGACAAAGGGTATCATAAGAATTGAGTATGTATAAATGGGTGGAAGATCAAATCCAATCCAATCAAATTAATTACAAATGGAAAGTCCTAGGATCAGGATATTGAAATGTATAATCCAGCTCTGAAGCCAGTTTTGAAGATAAAACCTTCTTTCCTTTTACTTCAAAAACTTCCTCGTCAGGAATATTTTTCTGAGCATTAATCACCTGGCTTTTTGCCGGATGAATCGGGGCCGTAACATTATAAAGTTTTGCTTCTGTTTTACTTTCAATCATTTGTCTGATAATGGCACTGATATCAGCATAGTGAATATGATTCACAGCATGATCAAGATTACCGACATTATAATTTTTCAAAAGCCTGTTGTCTCCCATTAAGCCTCCTAATCTAAGAATATTGAGCTGAGGATATCTATTTCTCAACATTCTTTCTCCCGATACATTCTCCAATGGAACATCTTCTTCTGTAAAATCTTTCGGAAGATCCGGATAAACTCCTGTGGAACTCATCAGAAACATCTGCCCTTTAAAATCCCCGATAAACGCTGATAAATTTTGGATTCTGTTATATAAAGAACTTACGCAGCAGCTTTTTTCAGAAACCGGAATGGTAATGATCAAGACATCAATATTTTCAACTTCCTCCCATTGAGAAACAGGTTCTGTCAGCTGATAATCCGGAAAAGAAGCTAGTACTGCATGAATTCCTTTGCCGTTAAGATCATTTACTTTATTATCTGTTGTTGTCGTTGCAGATAGTGTATATTTTCCGGATAAAGAAGATGCAATTTTTTCTCCCAGCCAGCCATAACCTATAATTCCTATTTTCTTCATATTTCAACAGAAGTTTTCATTTTTTAATGATACAAAAATATCAATAAGTTATGAAACAAAGTATTCATAAGCCTTTCAAGATTTTTTTATTTTGGAATTTATTTTACTGGAATTTGAATCAGTACCTGCAATTATTTTCTGGTAAAGCAGTCCTTTATGTGGTCATTTACCATTCCGGTAGCTTGCATATGGGCATAAATTACTGTAGAACCTACGAATTTAAATCCTCTTTTTTTAAGTTCTTTGGATATAAGATCGGAAATTTCTGTTGTGGCAGGAACATCAGCTAAAGTCTGAGGACTGTTATCAATGGGTTTTCCGCCTGTAAAGTTCCAGATATAATTAGAAAAACTCCCGAATTCTTTCTGAATTTCCATGAATCGCTGAGCATTGGTAATTACTGACAGAATTTTAAGCCTGTTTCTGATAATCCCGGGGTTATTCATTAATTCTTCGATCTTTTTTTCCGAATAAGCGGCTACTTTTTTATAATCAAAATGATCAAAAGCTTTCCTGAAATTCTCTCTTTTAGACAAAATAGTATACCAGCTCAGTCCGGCCTGAAAGCTTTCAAGAATAAGGAATTCAAATATTGTTTCATCATCATATACAGGTCTTCCCCACTCTTCGTCATGATACTTTCTGTAGAGATCATCTTTTTCGCACCATCCACACCGTATTTTTTCCATAATTATCAAATTTTATCTACTAAGATAGTGCTGATTTGGAAAAATATAACAAAAGATTATGAAAAGTTTAACAGAGACTACCGATTTTAGGAATGGTTATTGTTTAATTACTGATACCAAACTAAAATTTATATTATTATGAACAATTCAGAGTACAACAAAGCGGAAAATGCAGTAAACAATGTAGAAAATTCTTTACAGAATGCAACGGATAAAGCCAAATGGAAAATCGATGAATTGGCAGATAAGGCTAAAGATTATATTAATGAGAAGAGGAATAATGATCAGGAAGCCAGCCAGGAAGACTGGCTAGACAGGGTAAAAGCTAATGTATCCGATGCCTGGGAGGATATCAAGGATAAAGCAGATGAGGCATGGGAAAAAACCAAAGATGCGGCAGAGGATGTAAAGGCAGAATGGAATAAGAAAACCAATTAGTATTTCAGTCATATAAATATTTTCAATAAAATGGAGTCTTAAATTGATAAGGCTCCATTTTTTATTATGTCATAACCACAATTATTGCTACATTTGTATTATAATAAACATTAAAAAATTATGTCATACGGTTTACTTAAAGGCAAAAAGGGAATTATTTTTGGAGCCCTTAATGAACAATCTATCGCATGGAAAGTTGCTGAAAGATGCCATGAGGAAGGTGCTGAATTTATCTTATCCAATGCTCCTATTGCTTTAAGAATGGGAGAGCTTAATGGTTTAGCAGAAAAAACAGGTTCTGAAGTAATAGGCGCTGATGCTACTTCTATAGAAGATCTTGAAAAACTTTTTGATGCCGCTGTTGCAAAATTTGGAAAAATCGACTTTATCCTTCACTCTATCGGAATGTCTATCAACGTAAGAAAAGGAAAACATTATACAGAAATGAACTACGATTGGTTGGAAAAAGGTTGGGATATCTCCGCTGTTTCTTTCCATAAAGTAATGCGTGTAGCTTGGGAAAAAGATTGTATGAACGAATGGGGAAGCATCCTGGCGCTTACTTATATTGCGGCTCAAAGAACATTCCCGGATTATAATGATATGTCTGATAACAAAGCTTATCTTGAAAGCATTGCAAGAACTTTCGGAAACTACTGGGGTGAAAGAAAAGTACGTGTAAATACCGTTTCTCAGTCTCCTACAATGACTACTGCCGGTAGCGGTGTGAAAGGTTTCGGAGGATTCCTTGGATATGCAGAAGATATGTCTCCACTAGGAAATGCTACTGCTCTTGAATGTGCGGACTACTGTGTTACCCTTTTCTCTGATCTTACGAAGAAAGTAACAATGCAGAACCTTTTCCATGATGGTGGTTTCAGCAGTTCGGGGGTTACTCAGAAAGTAATCAGTAAGTATGATACTGAATAATCATTCATTAAAAAAATAGCGGACAAAGTTCCGTTCAAAAATAAATAAAACCCATGAAGTTTTCATGGGTTTTCTGTTTTTATAATCCTGAAACTCATCATTCACAAATAAAACCCGGCGGCCTCAAAGAGGCCGCCGGGTCTGTCAAAAATAATATTAATATGCAATATGAAACTATAAAATTACAGTCTGTATAGAGTGTGCAGGAGCATTCAGTTTGGCAGCCATTCCTTCTATCCATAGATTCGTTTCAATATCATTGTCTGAATCGTTCATGATAACAGTTACCAATTGTCCGTTTTCATTCATAAAAGCGGAAGATGTCAGCGCAGCTCTGTTGGAAGAACTTCCGATTCTTTGAGCATTGGGTTTGATGTATTTTGAAACGTGGCCTATATAATAGTATTCATAGGTATAGAACACCTCTCCTGTTTTCGTGTCTGCAATAATCGGGGCAAAACAGAAGTTCCCTTTATGATTAGGTCCTCCGGTTTCATCCAATAGAATATTCCAGTCAGTCCATAATGCATTTCCTTTGTTGAAATCGTTCAGCATATTTTTACTGTAAAGCTCACCCAGGCTTACATTATAGATCTTATCCATACTGAACTGTTCTTTGCAACCTTCCGTGAACGCTAAGAATTTATCCGGAAAAGCTCTGTGCGTTTCTGCTAAATTGTCAAAAAGCTGGGTTTTATTATTCCATGTTTCATACCAGTGATACCCGATACCGCTGGCGTATTTTGAAGTTTCAGGATCGCTTAATGTAGTAGTGGCTCTTTGATAGATGAGGTCTCTGTTGTGATCCCAGATCATTACTTTTTTATCTTTATATCCGTTTTTCCAAAGGGTGGGTCCAAGATTCTTTTTCAGGAATTCTCCTTCTTCTTCAGCGGTGTAGATGCATGATTCCCAGCTTTGAGTGGCCATTGGTTCGTTTTGAACGGTCAGTCCCCAGATATTGATTCCTCTTTTTTCGTATTCTTTAATGAATTTGATATAGTAATCGGCCCACGTCTGATAGTACTCATTTTCTAATCTTCCTCCTTTGTACAAACTTTTATTTGATTTCATCCAAGCTGGCGGGCTCCACGGAGAGAAATAGAAGGTAAAATTATTCCCGATCGCTTTCTGAGCTTCTTTGATCATCGGAATTTTATACTTCTCATCATGAGCAACATTGAACGTTTTCAGTGAGGTATCATTATCCTCTACATACGTGTAAGAATCACTGGAAAAGTCACAGGAGTTCATATTGGTACGAACAACAGTGTAACCCAATCCGTTTTTTCCAAAATAAGCATCCAGAATTTCCTTCTGCTTGTTCTTTGGCATTTTATAAAAAGTTTCTGCTGATGCATCTGTGATGGCACCGCCAATTCCTATCAGTTTCTGATATTTAAAGTTGGGAGCTACGAAAATACAGGCTTCCGTTTCCTTGGGCTGACCAAATTGTTCAAATTTAACGGCTCCTTTATCCGCCATCTTCTCATCCGCCTTCGAATTGGTAAGGATCACCTTAGCTGTTTTTCCTGCATTCTTTTTCCAATAATTCTGAGCATTGACATTGATGACAACGCCTACTACAAAACAACTTACAATTAGTTTTCTCATGATTTTTTTATTTTGGACAATTGTGTCCCCTATTCATTATTTATTCTGGTAGACTCTTACGTAGTCTATATAATATTTCTGTGGAAAAATAGAATCGTCAATTCCTTTTTGTCCTCCCCACATTCCACCTACAGCGAGGTTTAAAATGATAAAGTAAGGTCTGTCAAATGGCCATGCTTCATTACTTTTCTCTTTATTCACATAGGTGAAAAATTTTTGATCATCGATATACACATCTATCTTCTCCGGTGTCCAGTCTGCTTTATAGACATGAAACTTCTCGCTGGCATCTTTTACAAACAGTGTATCTGTTTTCTGTGTTCCCTGAATATGATTGTATTTTTTTGTGTGAACGGAAGCATGTATAAATCCCTGGTTATACCCAACATGTTCCATGATATCCAATTCACCATCATCCGGCCATTTCTTCATATTTTCACTCATCATCCAGATTGCCGGCCATGTTCCACGACCTTTGGGAAGCTTTGCTCTGACTTCTACTGTTCCATATTGAAAAGCAAATTTCTCTTTGGTTAAAAGTCTTGCGGAAGTATATTTATTGTTTTCCCAATTTTCTTTTCTAGCCTCAATGATCAGATTTCCTTTTTCCATTCTGGCATTCTCAAGCCTGTTTTTGGTATAAAACTGAGCTTCCTTATTTCCAAAACCGCTTCCGCCTACATCATAATTCCATTTTAATGAATCCGGAAGACCTTTACCATTAAATTCATCATTCCAGATCATGGTTCTGTGAGAATCAGTTTTGTGCGATGCACAGTTCATAACAGAAAGGAAGAAAACTCCTGCTGCACATATTCTGATGAAATTTTTAGCTCTGAGATTCATATGTATTAGGTTTTAAGTTTTGGCTAAAGCCATTTTTCTGACCTTTTAATGAGCGGGCTAAAGCCCGCTCCTATTGAATTTATTTTGTCCAGTTAATTCTTTTGGTCTGCACACTTTGAGAGCTGGTTCCCACCATGATATCAAACTCTCCACCTTCCCAGTCAAAATTCAGCTCATCATCAAAGAATTTCAAATCTTCGGGAGTAAGTTTAAAATCGATCTTTTTACTTTCTCCTTTTTTAATGAATACTTTCTGGAAGCCTTTCAACTCTTTTACAGGTCTTACTACTTTTCCGAAAAGATCCCTGATATAAAGCTGAACAACCTCTTCGCCATCGTATTTCCCTGTATTGGAAACGGTAACACTGATATTCAGAGTCTGATTTCCTGTAAGACTTGTTGCACTTAATACCATATCAGAGTATTTGAAATCGGTATAGCTTAAACCATATCCAAACGGATATTTCGGATCATTATCAAGATCTATATAAGCTGAAACATAGTTTCTGTCCGTATTATTTTTTGCGGGTCTTCCCGTATTATAGTGATTGTAATATACAGGAATCTGGCCCTCTGTTCTCGGGAAACTCATCGGAAGTTTTCCTCCGGGATTCACGGTGCCAAACAGAACATCCGCAATAGAGTTTCCTGCTTCAGTCCCCAACCACCATGTGTATACAATTGTTGGAATATTATCTGATGCCCAGTTGAAAATAAGAGGTCTTCCTGCATTAATCATCAGAATGATTGGCTTTCCCGTTTTCGCAATTTCTTTCAGTAAATCTTCCTGAACTCCTGTAAATCCGATAGCACTTCGGCTTTTTGCTTCTCCGCTCATCGCATGGCCTTCTCCCAATGTCATAATCACTACATCTGCTTTTTTAGCCGTTTCTATGGCTTCTGCAAACTGGGTTTTATCCTGATCATCTACATTGCAGCCTTTTGCATATAATAAAGTGGAGTTTTTATCCAATTGATTTTTAATGCCGTCAAACTGT
The DNA here is from genome assembly GCF_018362995.1 of Chryseobacterium indologenes. Classification (NCBI taxonomy): domain Bacteria; kingdom Pseudomonadati; phylum Bacteroidota; class Flavobacteriia; order Flavobacteriales; family Weeksellaceae; genus Chryseobacterium; species Chryseobacterium indologenes. The sequence continues at coordinate 605,803 of NZ_CP074372.1, read as the reverse complement.
GAAACGATTCTTTGGTTGTCATCTTTGAACGCTACGGACCAGAACCCGTGATTGGCTACTGTTTCTTTACCGAAAGGTCCTATCAGTGCAACTGTTTTTGTCGTTTTTGAAAGGGGAAGAATATTTCCCTGGTTTTTAAGAAGGACAATACTTTTTGACCCAAACTCTCTTCCGAATTTTCTGTTTTCCTGATTATCGGTCTGTTCTTTTTGTCTCTTTTCGTTACTGAACCTATAAGGATCATCAAAAAGACCCATCTCGAATTTCTTGGTTAAAATTCTTCCCGCTGCATCATCCACCAGTTTCGGATCTATCTTTCCTTCCTTGACTAATTTTGGAAGTTCTGCCATGTAGACACGGCTTTCCATATCCATATCGCTTCCGCCCTGTATTGCTCTTTCTGCCGCTTCATTAGCATCTTTGGCATAGCCATGAGGAACCATTTCCCCGATGCTTCCCCAGTCTGAAACCACAAAACCTTTATAGTTCCATTTTCCTTTTAACAGATCTCTCTGAATATATTTGTTGGCCGTTGCAGGAATTCCGTTGATGTCATTGAAAGAGTTCATAAAAGTGGCTACTCCTGCTTCAGCAGCAGCTTTGAACGGAGGAAGGTATGTTTCATTGAGTTGTCTGAGGCTCATATCTACAGAATTGTAATCTCTTCCACCTACTGCTGCTCCATATGCTGCGAAATGTTTTGCACAGGCCATCACCGCATCAAGACTTCCCAAACCTCTGCCTTGAAATCCTTTAATCCTTGCCAATCCTATTTTTGTTCCCAGGTAAGTATCTTCCCCGGAACCCTCCATCACTCTTCCCCATCTGGGATCTCTGGCAATATCCACCATTGGAGCAAACGTCCAGTGAATACCATAAGCAGCGGCTTCTGTTGCAGCGATTCTTTCTGATTTTTCTATCATTCCAAGATCCCAGCTTGCTGCCTGTCCCAGATTTACAGGAAATGTGGTACGGTATCCATGGATAACGTCCTGACCGAACAGCAAAGGAATTTTCAGTCTTGACTGCATCGCCAGTTTCTGAAACGATCTGGTTTCTTCTGATCCTGCCACATTCAGCATAGAACCTACTTTACCTTTTTTAATTTCTTCTAAAACAGCAGCAGAATTGGATTGCTGTGGTCCTGTAGCGTATTCAAAACCGCTATATTGTACCATCTGCCCAACTTTTTCTTCAAGGGTCATTTTAGACAGCAACTCTGTTACTTTCTGATCAATTGTTTTCTGTCCGTAAGCATTCAATCCCAATGCGGAAAATGCCAGTAAGAAATAAACTCTTTTCATAGTATCAAATTAAAAAATATAGGTTGCTGTAGAACGTCCTGAAATTGTTACAGCAGCGGTTTTTCCGGCAAATTTAATATTAAAATTCTCATCTGAAGGGTTATCGTTCTGCACAATTAAAACTATTTTCCCAAATTGAGTCTTAAAGGCTGCAGTGGAAAGTTTATCAGTCTGTGTTGAAGCGATACGCTGAGCACCTGCCGGAACAAATTTCGAAGCATGTGCAATGATATAATAGGAAACATTTCTTGTGAAATTCTCACTGTCAGACACAGTAACCGCTCCTTTACATTCTGTACATCCTCCATCTGTATGCGGCGCATATTTCGGATCATTGGCAAGGTTCCATTCCAGCGCAATTTTACTCCAGTTTCTCATAGACCCGATGATGACATTTTTTGTATGCCAGTTCAGATCTTCAGCAAAAGTTCCTTTGGATCCGGTCCATTGTTCGGTAAAGTATAAATTCTTATTAGGGAAAGCATCATATACCGTGCTTAAAGCTGAAATATCTCCTTCATATAAGTGAAAAGCAGATCCATCAATATATTGATTAGCTTCGGAATCTTTTAAAATATCAATGGCATATTCAGGTTTGTTGCAATTATGATCATAAACCACAATTTTAGTGGTAACTCCATTGGCTTTAAAAACCGGACCTAAATGATTTTTAATAAAATTCCCCTGCTGCTCAGAAGGCATATACAGGCTCGGGGTATTTCCCGGATGCAGAGGTTCATTCTGAGGAGTTACAGCATCAATGGGAATCCCTTCTTTTTTCATTCCCTGAATATATTTTACAAAATATTGAGCATATGTTTTATAGAATTCAGGTTTCAAGCTTCCTCCTTTTGATTTTCCATTGTCTTTCATCCAAACCGGAGGAGACCACGGCGCTGCAATGATTTTAACAGAAGGATTGATTGCTAAAATTTCTTTTAACATAGCAATCAGATTTTTATCTTTTGCCAGGCTGAATTTTGAAAGAGAAGGATCAGTTTGTCCTTCCTGCAAATCATCGTAAGAAAATATTTCACCATCAAGATCGGAAGCACCTATACTCAATCTTAAATAACTGATGGAAATTGAGTTTTTGCCATTTCCAAAAAGCTCATTAAGCAGTGCTTTTCTTTTGGAAGGTGACAATCTGTTGATTACCTCAACACTTCCTCCTGTTAATGTATATCCAAAACCATCAATATATTGAAACTTTTGAGAATCGTCAATTTCAATATTCTGAAAGCTGTTGGTGCTATTTACAAATTTAACAGAAGTCTGCTGTTGTAATTTTATACTACCATCACCTTTTGTAAGCCAGTACTGAACTTCATTTCCTTTATTGGAAGCAACTGATGTACATGACAAAGAAAAAAGGGCCACACCACTAAGTAGTGCGGCACCTCTAAAGAAACTATATAAGTTGTGAAACTTCATGTTTAGTATCCAGGATTTTGTTTTAAGGCAGTATTTGCCAGTTCATTAAAAGGTATAGGCAGTATTTCATTTTTCCCTGCCTTAAATCCTCTTGCTCCCAATTTTGCTGTTGCATCTTCCCATCTAACCAGGTCAAACCACCTATGCCCTTCTCCGGCAAGTTCTCTTCTTCTCTCATCTTTTATAGCCTGTAAAGATACCGGAACTGATGCTAAGCCTACTCTTGCTCTTACCGCATCCAATAAAGCCTGAGCTCTTCCTCCTACTCCTCCTAAAGCTTCAGCTTCCATCAGATAAGTATCAGCTAATCTTATTGCAATATAATTCTGACGGAAATTTAGTTCTGTAGGTCCTGGAAGGTTAGATTTATCTGCATTTCTTGGTAAATATTTATTTAAGAAATATCCTGTATCCTTATATCCTGGTGAATAGGTAATTTTGCCCTCTTCTTTGAATTTTTTACCATTAAAAATCGTTGCATTCAAACGAGGGTCTCCCTGCATAAAATTGAACAGATCATCTGTAACAGGATTAAATCCCCAACTTGCATAAAGATCCGGAGCATCATTATTTGGTACATTGGCAACGCGTCCGTAAGATTTTATCCCCAGCATTACATTGATTGAGTTCCCTTCATCTTTTCCAGAACCCCAAAACGGCCAGTCTGCATTACTTACGTTAGTATGCATTACTTCAAGAACAGACTCGGTTGTAAACTTATTATCTACCTTCCACAAATCCGCAAAATTGCTGACTAATTTATATCCATATTGACTGGTCTGTCCTGGTGTACCATTTACCATTTCAAACTGGGCAGCTGCTTCAGCATTCTTTTTATCATATAAATAAATTTTACCTAAAATAGCATGCGCTGTTCCTTGAGTAATTCTGCCTTTTTCACTTGCACCAGACGGCATCAGCATAAGATCGGGCAAAGCCGAAACAATATCGGACTCTATTTGAGCGTATACTTTTGCAGGATCTTCCTGAGGAATATTATAGAAATCATCAGTTGCCAAAACAGGTTTCAAAATGAGAGGAATATTTTTAAACATTCTCAATAATTCAAAATAATACAATGACCTCAATACTTTAGCTTCTGCAATAAATCTTTTTCTGGTCTGATCATTCATACTAGCAGCCGGAATTCTATCTAACAGTAGATTTGCCTTTGCAATTCCCTGATAATAATCTTTCCAATAGCTGGCTGGCATAATAATAGGGTTAATTGAATAATTGGAAAACCCCTGAATTCCTGCACCATCTGAAGAATTTCCTCCTCCAGAATAGAAATCATCGGATGCTCCATTAAAGAAAGTCACCATATTTTCAAATCCACCGGAATATTTTCTCAGCATGTCATAAGTAGCTACGAGACCGCTGAATGCCTGTTCTTCATTTTTAAAATAGTTGCCAGAATCAAAAGTTCCTGTATTTTTTACATCTTCTAAATTTCCTCTGTCACAAGATATGGCTCCAAAACTTATACCTGTTAATAGTAAAACAGATACGCTTTTATATATAAATCTTTTATTTTTCATTTTTTTGTCATTAAAATTGGACATTAGCTCCGAAAAGGAAAGTTCTTGCCTGTGGGTAGAAGGCTCTATCTATTCCATAGGTATCGGTACCTGCAATTTCAGGATCATAACCTGTATATTTTGTAAAAGTTGCAAGATTTTCTGCAGTTACATAGAATCTGATTTTTGAAGCACCAATAGTTTTTGCAGCATCTTTAGACAGAGTATATCCTAACTGAACAAGTTTAAGACGTAAGTAATCTCCTTTTTGAAGATAATAGTCAGACATTCTGGTATAGTTCTGATTATCATCATTTCTTGTAACTCTTGCTATAGTATTAGATGTTCCTTCACCTGTCCAACGGTCCAAAATAGCGGTTTGATAATTAGCTTCCTGAATATCTAGTCTTCTGAGCCCCTGGAAAATTTTATTCCCGGCCTGCCCCTGAGCAAAAACCATCAAATCGAAATTTTTATAATTCATATTGATGGTTAAACCAAATGTATATTTTGGAACAGAATTACCCAAATTTACATAATCTTTCTCATCTATTACTCCATCCCCATTTGCGTCAAGTCTCTTGAAATCTCCAGGCTTTGCATTAGGCTGAATCAACCCTCCATTAGCATTTTTATAGGCATCAATTTCAGCCTGATTTTGAAAAATACCCATGTTTTGATATCCGTAGAAAGAGCCATATGATTCACCAACCTGTAATCTGGAAACTGTTCCCAGTGTTTGGAAAGAAGCAAAGTTTACATAAGGCCTGTTATCTTCAAGTCTTGTAATTTCATTTTTTAAATAGGCAAAATTACCATTCGCAGAAAAGCCAAAATCACCCCAATTCTTTTTATATCCCAAGCTTACTTCAACCCCATCATTGTTCATATCCCCAATATTTCTAAATGGATTATTAATTAAACCCAAATAGCCAGGGAGCTCAACTTTTCTCAAGATGTCTGTACTTTTTTTCCTGTAAACATCTACACTAAGATCAAAGTTTCTGAAAATTTTAAGATCTGCCGCAATATTGAATTGTGATGTTCTTTCCCATTTTAAATTTGGGTTTTCAAGAGTACTTGGAGCATAACCTACACGGATAATATTGTCTCCAAATGTATAGTTACTTCCGGCTACTAAGAAATTAGCAAACTGGAAATCATCAATTGCATCATTACCCAGCACTCCATATCCACCTCTAAGTTTAAATGTGGTAATCACTTTATTTTCCGGCCAGAAGTTTTCGTTAGACACATTCCATCCTAAGGACATTGCCGGGAAGTTTCCCCAGTGGTTGTTACTTCCAAATTTTGAAGACCCATCTCTACGAATTGTTCCTGTAAAAAGGTATTTGTTGTCATAATCATAAACGACTCTGGCAAAATAGGAAGCTTTATGTGTTTGTTTTCCATCCCAGGCATTACCTGTTTTATTTTCCTGAGCGATATCAAAATTGAAAGATGCATCTTCCCAGTTATTTACAGGGAGATTGGTAAATCTTATATTTTGCCCTGAAGAGATGTTATATTCGTAATACCCTTGTCCTAATAATACATTTAAGCTATGTAATCCAAACTTATTTTGATAGGTCAGTGTATTTTCAGTACTCCACTCAAACTTTTTATCAGTTTGCCTGAATAAGTTATTGATATCATTTTTATTAGCGGTACTCAGGTAATTAGTCGGAGTGAAAACCTGCTCCCCCCAATACGACAGTTTCCCGTTCATACTTGACTTAAAAGTGACATGTTTATTTAGCTTCAGTTCTGCAAATACATTGGCAATAATATCGTCAGACCATTTATATCCTCCTAACTTAGTTTGTCTGAAAGCCAGCGGATTGGACATTTCTTTACTTACGAATTGTGAAAGTCCGTAAGGATTCCCATTAGGATCTCTCACATAGTTTGGATTATTAATATAATCACTAAAGTTCGGCTGATTATTAATTCCGTTGGTTACAACTACCGGTGTTAAAGGGTCAAGATTTATTGCGGAACTTAACGGACCTCCAAACTCTCCATTGTCAGTAACTCCCTGAGATCTTGTGTGAGTATAGGCAAATGTCTGACCTATGGTTAGAAAATCGAATACTTTATGGGTAGAGTTTAATCTGGCATTTACTCTTTTATAGTTTGAGATATCTCTTAATACAATACCTTGCTGATCGTAATATCCAAAAGATGAATAAAAAGTAGATTTATCATTTCCTCCATTAATGCTGAATTCATGAGACTGGCGTTGCGCACTGTTAAATATTTGTTTTTGCCAATCTGTACCTGTGCCATAAGATGAAGGATCTCCAAGCACCGGTTTCAAACCATCATTGAGATACGCCTCATTCATAATGGTTGCATATTGTGATCCGTTTAATAAGTCCAGCTTTTTAGAAACAGTTCCGACACCAAAAAACCCATTATAGGAAAGACCTAATTTTCCTCTGGTTCCTTTCTTTGTAGTGATCAGAATAACTCCTTTGGCTGCAGACACTCCATAAATAGCAGCAGATGCCCCATCTTTAAGGACTTCAATTCCTTCAATATCTGACTGATTCAGCCAACCTATATTATCAACTACAATTCCATCAACCACCCATAAAGGATCATTACTTCCAGCTCCAAAACTGGTAATACCACGAACACGAACTGTTGCAGCGGTTCCCGGTTGTCCCGAATTTGATACAACAGATATTCCTGCTGCTCTTCCCTGAAGTACTTGCTCTGGTCTTCCTGCTGTGGGAGCATTTTCAATATCGCTGGCTTTAATACTCGCTATAGCTCCTGTCACATTACTCTTCTTCTGAGTACCATAACCAATCACTACAACTTCGTCTATTTTGTTTTCTTTAGCAATTGTGTCCTTCGACTTGGTGGTCTGGGCACTGAAGTTAGCCGTAAAATAGAGGACGGCAACCACTCCTACGCTTCTTGATATTCTTACATTCATATACAGTTATTGTTTAATTCTCAAATTGAGACAATAAAAATATATTTTTTTTCAATTAATTAACATTCTATTCATAAATATTTTAATTTTTCTTTTATTTTTCAGGGTTAGAAGCCCTATCTTCGCATCAATATTTCATAAAATTTCACAAAAAAACAAAAAAGAAGTCCCCCAAAATGATCATCAAGCTTTCTAAAATTTCTCTTCCGTTAAAACTTACCTTTCTTATTTTTTCAATGGTTTTGAACTGTATGGGATTGATCATTCTGCAGTTATCTGAAGAGAAAATCACCTACGGAGAATTAGGTTTATTAGAATCTTTTAAAGACTTACCTATTGCCTTTATCTCCCTTTTTGCGGTAAGCTTTATCAACAAAACGGGAACAAAAAAAGCATTGATTTCAGCTTTGGTAATTGTTGGTTTCTGTTCTTGTCTGCTGCCATTTATTGAGGTTTTTTGGTTCTTCAAATTATGGTTTGCCATCATTGGAGCGTGTTTTGCAATTGGTAAAATCTGCGTCTTTGGAATTATCAGAAATAATATTTCGGATGAAAAATCACTGGCAAAGACAATGAACAGCGTAGAAGCTTCTTTTATGATCGGAATCTTTGTCGTGAATACCTGCTTTGGATGGGTGGTATCCAGTGAATACTCCGAATATTGGAAATTTTGTTTTTTATTGATCGCTTTCTTATCTGCATTAACGATATTCCTGTTATCAAAAATTACAATTTCTGAAGCCAAACCTTTGGAAAACAAAAGTGTATTCTCCGAGCTTTCGGGGTTTGTAACTCCTTCTATAATGCTATTCCTTGGGGTTATATTTTTTATCGTTTTTATAGAACAGGGATTCAACTCCTGGCTTCCGTCTTTTTATAAGAATCATCTGAAAGTCAATTCATTTTTTGCTCTTCAGGCTACCTCTTTTCTGGCAGTATTTTCTTATGTAGGAAGAACAATAACAGCCAATATTATCCGAAGATTTTCATTGCCAGACTACTATCTTTCATGTATGGCTTTCATTATTTCTTTATTGGTCATTATTGTAGGTGTACAGTATTTTGATTCAGCAGATTCAAGGGTAATTCTCTTCTTATTTCCTGTGATAGGGTTATTTTTGTCGCCGCTCTACCCTGTCATCAATTCAAAAATGATTGCACAGATGGATAAAGAAAAGGTAAACTTATTCACCTCTCTTATTGTTATTTTTTCTTCTCTGGGCAGCTCTGTAAGCTCAATTATTATGGCTGTTTTATTTGAAAAACAACTGTTAAACTTTTATCCATTATATATATTATTTTTCGTTATTATTCTTTTTGTTACCAGTTTAGTATTTTTTAACGTTACAAAAAGAAAATAGTTTTATTTTTACTGCCATGAAAATCAAAGACACAAAAAGTAAAGAAACACTTCGGGAACTTATCGATACCAAAGATTTTGTTGCCCATATCTCTGTGGACTGTACTATATTCGGCTTTCATAATAACATTTTGAAAGTTCTTCTTTTAAAGTATCACGATCTGGATTTATGGTCACTTCCGGGTGGTTTTGTTTTCAATGATGAAGATTTAAGAGAAGCTGCAGCAAGAGTTTTATTCGAAAGAACACACCTTAAAGATATATTTCTGAAACAATTTCATACATTTGGAAGAATAGACCGTACAGAAAATAATGTTCATCAGATTCTTCTTAACAATAAAGGAATTGAGGTACCAGAAGATCACTGGATTTTTCAAAGATTCATTACAGTAGGATATTGCAGCCTTATTGATTTTTCAATGGCCAACACTTTCCCTGATGCTTTCAATGAAAGCTGTGAATGGTTTGAGGTAAACAATCTTCCAAAAATGGCTTTTGATCACGACAGAATCATAGAAACAGGACTGGAATACCTGCGGATGAATATCAATACAGAAGTAGCAGCCAGCAATCTTCTTCCTGAAAAGTTCACGATGAAAGATCTTCAGTCTCTTTATGAAACCATTTTGGGACAAAAATTCAGAAGAAATAACTTCCAGCGTAAAATTTTGAGTTTAAATATTCTTGACAGGCTGGAAAAATTATATGATGGCTCGGCTAACAAAGCACCTTATCTGTATAAATTTAAAAGCAAGGTCCACAATTCTACCAATCAGTATCCTATATCCAATGATGAGGAGGCTTAAAACACTGAATTTATCTTATAAACAAATAAAAAGAGCATTATCTGTCTGAAAACCAACCGAAAGATAAGTTTTCAAAAAAATTTTCAAGACACCACGAAAAATGTTACTTTTAACCAAATCAAAAAATCATGTCATATTATCCTCTTACAAGCATCCCTGATTATTATGGAATTGATGCTTTACTTACTGAAGAACACAAACTAATCCGCCAATCTGTAAGAGACTGGGTTGAAAGTTTTGTAATGCCGCAGATAGATCAGGCCGCTCAAAATCATACTGATATACCTAATCTTATGAGAGAATTAGGGAAAATCGGGGCATTGGGACCTTATATCCCGGTTGAGTATGGCGGTTCAGGATTAGACCAGATTTCTTATGGTCTGATTATGCAGGAGTTGGAAAGAGGAGATTCTGCAGTACGTTCTGCAGCTTCGGTTCAGAGCTCTTTGGTGATGTTTCCTATCAATGAATTCGGTTCTGAGGAACAGAAAATGAAATATCTTCCTAAGCTTGCTGCCGGAGAAATGATCGGATCTTTTGGATTGACAGAGCCTAATCATGGTTCAGACCCGGGTTCTATGGAAACGTATTTTAAAGATATGGGAGATCATTATCTTTTGAATGGGGCTAAAATGTGGATCACCAACTCTCCTCTATGCGATATCGCTGTGGTATGGGCAAAAAATGAAGAAGGAAAAGTACAGGGACTCATCGTTGAAAGAGGAATGGAAGGTTTCACTACTCCTGAAACTCACAATAAATGGAGCTTAAGAGCTTCAAAAACCGGAGAATTGGTATTCAATGACGTAAAAGTACCAAAAGAAAACCTTCTTCCGGGAGTAACAGGACTGAAAGGACCTTTATCTTGTCTGAACTCTGCACGATATGGAATTTCATGGGGCGTAATCGGTGCTGCTATTGACTGCCACTGTACTGCTGTTCAGTATGCTAAGGAAAGAAAACAGTTTGGAAAACCAATCGGTTCTTACCAGCTTCAGCAGAAAAAACTGGCTGAATTCTTAACTGAAATTACAAAAGCTCAGTTATTATGTCTTCAGTTAGGAAATCTTAAAAATGCTCACAAAGCAACTCCTGCTCAGATTTCTATGGCTAAGCGTAATAACGTCAATATGGCTATTGAAATTGCCAGAGAATCCAGACAGATCCTTGGTGGTATGGGAATCATGGGTGAATTCCCAATGATGAGACATGCTGCTAACCTGGAATCTGTGATCACGTACGAAGGAACACATGATGTTCACTTGCTGATCACCGGATTAGACATTACAGGAATCAACGCTTTCTAAAAAAGTCAAAATAGATGAAAAGAGTCTGACCAAAAGGTCAGACTCTTTTATTTTACTCACATTCCAGAGAATTGATATTCAATGAATAATTATTGATGTCGTAATATTTCCAAGGATTTATTAAAGTTATTACCTTAATACCATATAAAATACATCAATATGAGAAAAATCACAACTTTTTTACTAGGTCTTACCGCTCCATTCTACTTTGCACAGCAGGCTGGAGATGTCGTAAGCGCAGAACAGAAACTGGATTTAACGCCACAGGGAGTCATCAATTTTATCTCCAATAATCTTGGCGATCAGGATGCTCCGGAATTTGCCAACTACCTGAACAGCTTTAATGTGGGTCTAAAAGGCTACAAGATCACTTATTACACCAAAAATGAAAACAACGTTCTTGTAAAAGCTACCGGATTACTCATGTATCCTAACGTACCTTTTAAGCTTTCAACAGTAGTTTCTGACCACGGAACAACAGATAGCAGGAATAACGTTCCGTCTAATTTCAAGGGAGCATTAACAGCAGGATTTGTTGTTGAATTATCTTACGTACTGAATGGCTATATTTTGATGGCTCCTGATTATGTAGGAATGGGAACCGGAGACGGGGTTCATCCTTATGTTGATTACGCTACCGAAGCCGGAGCTACCATCGATTTTATTACTGCTGCCAATAAAGTCCTCTCACAACAGGGTATTAAACGGTATGACGAATACTTTTTAGCCGGATATTCCCAGGGAGCCCATGCCGCGATGTCTACTCTAAAAAGATTAAGCATATCGAATCCCAATAATATCAAATTCAAATATGCTTATATGGGCGACGGACCTTATGATTTCTCGGGAGTGACTTTAAATAAAGGTGTTCTTGAAAAAGATATTTATCCGTTTACCTCATTTCTGGCCAATGTTCTTCATACCTGCAACAATACGGGATACAAAACATATAATAACAACATTTCGGAAGTCATTTCTGCAGAATATCTTGATAAATATAACTATCACGTTGTTCAGGATAATGGCGGACTTTTATGGGGTCCGGTGATATGGAGAAAACTCTTTACAGCCAACTTCGTGAATGATGTTACCAACAATCCCAATAACAAGCTCAGACAGTGCATGAAACCAAAGGATGTGTACGACTGGTACAACAAAACACCAATGACATTAGGTCATTCTACGGTTGATTTGGCTATTCCACCTGAAAATACTTCTAAAACTATTGATGTTCAACGTGGTTATTATGCATGGTGGGATTTAAATAAGTATAAATTAGATTCATTTTACTGGGGACCGCTTGGGCATGTAGGGGGAATTCTTCCTTTCACTTTGGCTTCAAATGCTAAATTCAATACGTTGAGAAGCGGCGGTCTTCTTAATGAATGGGCAATTGCAGGATCTATTTTTGGCAAACAGTCAGCTGAAAAAACATCTGAAAAACCGGTTCTTCTATCCTCACAAATAAAACCGGATCTGGGCAATATGCAGTTGGTTGAAATAACAGATTTTAATAAGGAAAAAGCTCAGAGCAGAACAGCCAGTGAACAAAATTTATCCACTTTAAAAGACGGAGTTTATTTATTAAAAGTATCGGAAAACAATGAAAATAAAATAATTCCATACATCAAAAACACACCTAAAGAAGTTCCTGAAAACGAAATCATACAGTCTGCCAACTCTTCGGTTTTGCAATTAAAAGTTAATCAGGATGAACTTACTGCAGTAAACGTTTTTGATGAAAATAAAACACTGATCAAAAGTATTTCTCAGAAACAATACCGTGAAAATGGAGGAATCAATGTACAGGATCTGGAAAATAAAAACTATACGTTTGAAGTGGTAACTCCATATTACAATCTTCAGTTCAGTAAAGCAATTGGAGGTACACTTTCTTCTGAAAACAATGCCGATATTTTCACTCAAAAGCAGCAAATTATTGCAAAAGCCGGCAATGATATCAAAAACATCAGTATTTACAGTATTTCCGGTGCTCTGATCGTTCAGCAGGAAGTTAACAGACCACAGTTTGAATCCCGAAACTTAGAACCTGGAATTTATCTGGTACAGGTTACGCTTTCTAATGGTAAAGTCATTAATAAAAAAGTAAAACTTTAGAATCAATCACTCTTATATATCTCATTTCAAGTTAATTTTTGGCACTTCAGCAATGAGGTGCTTTTTTATAGTAAAATCATTGATATAATGAACAATAAACAATACTATCTACATTAATAATTCAAGTATAAAATTCTGCTGATACTTAAAACTTAAAACCAACGCTGAAATAGATTCTTGAAAAATCAAGTTGACTGTTTCTGGAAACATTGATACTTATAGGGCCGATGAGAGATTCATATCCAAGGTTTACTCCATACCCGAACATATCAAAACTTTCATTAAACGGAGAAAGTTCTTCACTCACTTTTCCATAGCTGAACGAAGGAGTAAGATAGAGCTTTTTCATAATCCTGTACTGAAGTGATATTGCTGTTTTGGCAACAGAAGTCATAGGAAGTTCTTTCTGACGAAGACCATTGAATTCAGGACTCAAGAGGTCATAATTATATTCACTTCCTCCCAGGTTATATTTCTGATTCAGGAATAGATAAGGAACCTGATCGTCCCTCTTTGATCCAAAACTTGCGCCCAAAAACACATTCGCTTTAACTGTGAGTCTTCTTGTAATCGGATAGAAAAAATTCTCATTCAAAGTAAATGAAATAAGGTTTTTAGGTTCGTAATAATAGGAATCTTTAGGATTTAGTATCAGATACAGAAGAGGCTGCACGGTATTCAGATCGTAAAGTTCATACTGATCTCCGTAATAAAATCTTGTACTCACCTGAAGATGATTCCCTTTTGTGGTAAAGTATCTTTTGTTGAGACTGTTCTGTTCAAACTTCAGGAATGTGTTGAAATTACTGTGGTTATATAATTTTTTACTGTAATTATCCACTTTTGACTGATCCACTTTATCCAGTAAACTATACATTCTTTCCGTACTGAATTCTGTTCCCAATGACAGATAAGCATTAGGATTAATATTATAGTTCAGCGCAATCTTTCCTGTTATATTACGGTACATATGGTTTGGAAAACGGTCACTGCCATCATCATTTACATCATACAACCTGAAGTTCAGGTCATTACTTTTAAGATTAATCATCTTGGCTTCCAGATCCAGCCACAAACGCTCTCCGCTGTCCAGAAACTGCTGATAAGCCAGTTTAGCTTTAAAACGTTCTGAAATATCCACGGTTGCTAAAAATCTGGACCTGTTCAGGAGAATATTCCTGTAGGTATAATTAACAATAATCCCAACCGACTGTTCTGTATCGTAGTGCAGAGCCAGTTTAAAAGCCCCTTTTTTTGCTCTTTTCACAAAAACATTCATCACAAGACCATCATTTTCATTGGTGTACGTGTAATATACCTTTACATACTGGCGCATTCCGAATACCCTGTCTATTGCTTCGTTTACTGTTTTTGCATCGTAATACTTCCCTTCAGTCAGTCCCATTTGCTTTTTAAGCACCTCAATTTCTGCTGCATCGCTAATAGGAGTTCCATCTTCTTCATTAAACGTGAATTTCGTAGTAGGAAGTTTCACTTCTTCAATCATCTGATGTTCATATTGGATTCCGGCCTTTCGCTGAGCTTCTGCCAGGGCTACAAACTCAGGAAGGTGTTTTCTGGCTTCCACCTCTCCAATTTTGATGATCCTCCTGAATTTGGCAAAATCCTTCGTTGTAATCTCACCCAACGGATCTACAAAGTCTACCAATACGTTAGACAGCTCCTTCTGATGTTTAAAATCCTCTACCGAACGGATCGCATGAGTCTGATAAATCATCTTCATCGGATTTTCAATTTCTTTTTTGGTAAAAAGTCTGAAGCCCGTATATCCTCCGATCACAAAATCGGCTCCCATCTCCCGAACTTCATTGGCTGGATAATTACGATCCAATCCACCATCTACCAAAAGCTTTCCATCAATATAAACAGGCGCAAAAGCTGCAGGAATTGCCAATGTAGCACGAATAGCCAGCGGTAAAGAACCTTGCTTTTGCATCACCAGCCCTCCGTTTTCGATATCGGAAGAAGTAAGCTGAACAGGAATTCTCAATTTGCTGAAATCATTGATATGTTTTGCATTGAAAGTAAGTGTATTAAGAACTTCTCCCATATACTGCCCTTCAATATACGAGCTTGGGAGAGTCGGAAATCCTTTAACTACGGGAAATTCAAGAATATATTTGTCATATTCGTCTTTTTCACTGATATTGACTTTGCTGTAAGGAATTTTATTACTCAGGATTCTGTTCCAGTCCATTTTATAGATCGTATGCTTCAGCTGGTCTGCATTGTACCCCATCGCATACAAACCGCCCAGAATCCCACCCATACTGGTTCCTGTGATATAATCTACCTTGATCCCCAATGAATCAATCATCTTAAGAATCCCAATGTGTGCGAACCCCTTTGCACCGCCGCCACTGAGAGCAAGGCCAAATTTAGTGTCTTTGGTCACATTCTGAAGAGCAATATTCAGAGAATCATTCTTTTGCTGAGATTTGATAATAAGAGAGAAAACGATGGCAAAAAATATCAGGATCTTTTTCATTGGTGGTACTTAATGTATCTGATTTAAACTTTGAAAGCTTTTAATAAGTAGTAAAGATACACAAAAAAGTTACCTGCTTTATGGCTGTTTTACGAAGTAAATCAATGTATTTCAGCCTGTCGATTTAAATATTTAACGTATTGATTTTCAAGCAAAACACATCACTTCATCAATATTAAATAATTTTAATAGGTTTTTATTGTTTCCACAAAATTAACATCCGGGTTCAGAATTTCAAGGATCAGACTTTTGACTGATTTCATGGCATCATCAATATTTCCTTTGTCAAACTGCAGGGAAACCATTCCTTTTTTAGCATCTGCAAAGCTCCAGATTCCAGTTTCAATCGGGTATCCCCAAAACTCAGGAAGATGCTGCACCACATAATGATAAATACAAAGCTGAAGCGCCTGTTTTCTTTCACTGTTGTGGAAATATTCATCTACGTTATCTCCATCAATTTTAACGCTGAGATTTTTGATCTTGGCTGTTTTATAATCGATGATTCTTAAAGTGCCGTTCAGTTTATCAATCCGGTCAATGAATCCGAAAAAAGAAATTTTATCATTCCCATCCAAAGGAAAATCAATGTTTTCAAACCTTCTTTCTATATCAACAATCTCCAGTTTGTTTCCCTGTTTTATCAATTCAAGATCATGGGTAAGAACATTTTCAATCACTTTTTTAGCAATTGCTTTATGAATATAATTCATTCCCTTCTCATAGAATTCCGGTTGGTGTTTCAGCTTTTCAATGGCAATATTTATATAGTGATCTATTGCTTTAACTGAATCCTTTAAATCGCTTTCTTTTAAAATCTTACCCTTCAAAACCTCATACACTTCTTGAAGTGAATAATGGACCAGATTTCCGTAATTCTTTACAGACAGTTCTTCTTCAATCTCATCTGTTTCCGAGGTATTCAAAATCTTGGAAAGGTAGAAATCAATCGGATTATAGAGGTAACTTGTAAGGTGGGAGGCAGATACTTTTTCCTTCCATTTCTGAAGGCGGTCCTGTACAATCTGTGTCTTGGAAATTTCTATAGGTTTGGTGGTAATAGGCTCAGAAGAATTTTCAATAATCAGATGTTCGATCTCATGTGAGCTCTCCATTTCAATCTGTGTAATGAAACGGCTCTTCTCCCCTGTGTTCACTCCGGAACTTAGAGCATTATATAACAAGTGTACATTCTTCGCATCCTGGATCAGCCTGTAAAAGTGATAGGCATAGATGCTGTCATTTTCCAGAAAAGTATGAAGATCAAAAAACCTTCGGATATCAAAAGGAATATAAGTATTCTGAGAGTTTCCGAGAGGAAGTTTTCCTTCGTTGACAGAAAGCAGGATAACGTTTTCAAAATTCAGGAGACGGGTTTCCAGCAATCCCATGATCTGCAGGCCTCTCAACGGTTCTCCCTGAAAATCGATACT
The DNA here is from genome assembly GCF_018362995.1 of Chryseobacterium indologenes. Lineage (NCBI taxonomy): Bacteria > Pseudomonadati > Bacteroidota > Flavobacteriia > Flavobacteriales > Weeksellaceae > Chryseobacterium > Chryseobacterium indologenes. Next base: position 589,065 of record NZ_CP074372.1, on the reverse strand, counting down.
TTCAGAATTAATATGCTGATTGATCAGAATTTCCAGCGTTTCCATTTTGATCTCAATATTGTAAGGAGTCAGCTGATTTTTGATGATCCTGAATGCATTTTCAAAGTGAGAAACATTCTCATACTGGATATCGTCTATTTCAAGCCATTTTACCTGCTGACAAAACGTAATAAGCATATCCAGATAAACATTTGTCCCCTGGGCTTTCTGAAGAAGGTTAAAATACGACAACCCACTCAGAAGTTCATGCAGAAGTTTATTAGAAATATAAACAATATTCCGCTCCTCTACTTTGGCTTTAAAATCGTTGATAAGAAGCTCGTCTTCATCAGATTTGGGCAGTTCTTCCAGAATCGGAAAAACGTCTCTGTAGTAATAGGAGGATTTATTTTTTTCAAGTTGTTTCTGCAAATAGAACAGACGTTTCACAGCATTGGAGAAAGATAGGTTCTTCAATGGGAATCCCATTGTAATATTCAGATTATCCACACCATGCATTACATCCAGACTTGCGGGAAGAAGGTTTTCATCCAGCAATACCACTGCTGTATTTGAATAGGTTTTATTATTGATTTCCTTAAAAATTTCCGGCAGTACCTTTGTCTGAGTTACATTTCCAGACACTTCGTATACCTTAATTTTTTTTGGTTGACTAAAATCGTCTTCTATCCATTGAAAAGTCCTGTTATCATCAAATTCTTTCCAGGTTTTATGATTTCTCAGAAACTTTCCTGCTTCCTGTCTTTCGTCATTGAAATAATAACGGTCTGCCTGAAAAAAACATTGGGCTTTATTCCATTTCAAAAGATTTCTTACCAGCTTTTCCTCTACCGGAGTAAAGGCATTGAATCCACAAAAGACAAATTCTTCTTTGGTATCTTTAGCAAAATCAGCAATCTTAGCTTTAGCCGCCTCATGAATCATTCCTGAAGTCGCCCAGTTCTTTTCCCGCAGTCTCTCTTTTAAAACAGGGAGAAAAACGTTCATATTCTGCCAGAAATTAAGAAATTTCTTTCTTGGGACATCCTCATCATCTCCAAGGTTTTGAGCCCATTCTTTGATCCTTTCTTCATCAAACATATACTGCAGAACTGCCTGATCACTGTCTGAAAATTTGAGAATATCATCCCAGTCCTTCTGCAATGTAGGGAACCACTTCAAAAAGTCCGAAAAATCATCCCTGGGAATAAGATTCAGACTTCTGTACACATCGAATGAGAAAAGCCACAATGGAATTCCCTGTATCGGCTGCTGATCAGAAATTTCATTGATAAGTTCTTCTATGGTAAAAAAATTGGGAAGAAGCCCTGAGTAATTGTTTTCCTCCAGAATCTGTCTGATAAACACAATGGGACGTTTTCCGGGCAGAATGATATTAAACGCAGAAAGATCCGGGTTTTGCGCCAGCAGTTCGTGAATGATCTTATTGAGGAATTTCAAGGGGCTTGATAGCTTTTTAGGTTGTCTAGTTGTTCAGAAATCGTATTATTATATTCTGCCTGTTTTTCTTTATTGATCCCGTGACGGGTTTCTCTGTCATAGGCCATCTGGAAGTCTTGATAATCAGTGGATATTCCGTCATAAATGGCTTTGAAATACTTGTTATAATCACCGGAAGTCCTGATTTTTTCAGCAACTGCCTTTCTGAATTTTCTTACAAATAATTCTGCAATATCAAAATGCTTCTGCTCATGAAGAAGAATGTAATCATCCATCTTTTTCACGTCCTTCCAGGATTTTTCTTCGTTAAATATGGTTTTGATGGTAATCGTAACCGGTGCTTTTGGATTGGAAGATTTTATAGAAGAAAATTCCCAGCCACAATGGGTATACGCTGCTACATCAGGATTTTTTTTCCTGTTGACCGGGCTTTTAAAATTGTCCCAGGTCAGCTTTCTGCCTTCCTCCCAGGTAATTTTTTGTCCGAATACCCACTCAGCTGCCAATAAGCACAAAACAAAAGTCAATCTCATTATTCTACCACAATTGTTTTCGTAATCCAGTTATTTCCTCCATTCCAGAATTTAAAAGTATAGGTTCCTTTTCTCTGCGGACTGAAGTTGATTTGATTGCCCCCTACATAATTTCCCTGCGCACAAGGTCCGTTTGTGATATATTTGTAGGAAGTAACCGTTCTATCAAGATCATTATTATAAACATAATCATAGCCATAAAAGCCTTCACAATGAGACGGATAGGTGGAATAAGTTTTTATGCTCTGTATCGCGAAAACATCCATGGTATCATTGACAATTTTTACACTGTCTATTTTGATCTTATCGATAGATTCGATTGTATGGTAATCGTCATCATTACACGAAACCAGAAGCCCGCCAAACAGCAATACTGAAAATCCAATATTTAAAAGTTTTTTCATAACCTTTACTTTTCTGATTATTAACAAATATTAGCAAAAATTATTCCTTATTTACATAAAAATCAGGAATTAAAATTACCTTTTGATACATAAACTACTTTCTTAGTATCAAAAAATTCTTCATCAAAATAGTGTTTAAGATTGAATATTTCACATTTAAGTCCGGCCAGTTCTTCTGCAAGATCACCACCTTTTAAATATAAAATTCCGTTATGTTTAGTGTTAAACTGTTCTTTTTCAAATTTTCCTTTCAGCCATCTTAAAAATTCAGGCATCTGGGTTACTGCTCTGCTGACCACAAAGTGGAATTTTTCTTTAAGCTTTTCTGCTCTTCCGTGGATAGCTGTTACATTCGTCAATCCTACTCCTTCTGCCACTGCCTGTACTACACTGATTTTCTTACCGATAGAATCAATCAGAGTAAATTGTGTCTCAGGAAACAGGATCGCCAGGGGAATTCCCGGAAAACCACCTCCGGTTCCGATATCCAAAACTTTTGTTCCCGGCGCAAATTCCATCACTTTCGCAATTCCCAAAGAGTGGAGAATATGCTTTTCATACAGCGACTCCATATCTTTTCTGGAAATTACATTGATTTTTTCATTCCATTCATTATACAGATTTTCCAATTGTGAAAACTGTTCTTTCTGTTTTTCAGTAAGATCCGGGAAATATTTTAATAGTAACGATGCAGACATGTGAATTATTATAAACCACAAAAATAAGTTTTATTTCTCTTGTATTCAAATCTACTTTTCCCGGCAGCCCCTGATCCCCTGTTTTCAACAGAGACCATTACTTCGCAATACCCGGAATTACAGGTACATTCAGGTTTCCGGACTGGCTGATGGTCTGTACGGCAAAAATATAATTGTCTTTGGAAAGCGGAACTTTAATGGAAAGTCCTGTTGTAAATATTTTTTTCTGCCATACCGGGCTGTCTGTTTCCCTTGCCAGCACATAATAACCTGCCGGAGTTCCTGATTTTGGCTTCTCCCAGTGAAGAGTGGTAGAATTCGTCAATTCTTTAACGTCCATTTCTACTTTTTCAGGCTTTGAAGTGGATTTTGCAAGACTGACAAGTACCGCGATATTGACAGCTACATTCTTCTTCAGGTATTTAAAATCTATAAATTCCGGAAGATCACCATATTGCTTATTGTTTTCTATTCTTATATCCTGATGCTGATGATCATAATTTTCATAATACTCGGTTAATCTGACAGAAGGAAATCCGTTATTGACAAAGCTGGTATGATCTCCTCCACGCAAAAACCTGTCATTTCTGTAGATAAGCTTAATTTCAAGTCCTTTGATGTATTGTTCTGTAATTTCTTTGATATATCTTGCCAGCTGTCTGGATTCGCTGTCATTTTCAAAACCCAGATTTCTGATTGCCATTGCTTTTTTATCGAGATCTTTATACGGCAGACCTTCACTAAATACACGGAGGGTACGGGTATTGACTTCTCCTGTTTCTCCTGCTTTAGGATTGCCAATCATATCATTGTTCAGGACGGCTTCCAACTGCAACCCTTCTCTCTTAATTTTTTCTGCCAATTGTTTAGATCCCAACAGTGATTGTTCTTCTCCGGAAAAAGCCACAAAGATAATGGAAGCCGGAAATGAAGACCTGCTTAATATTCTTGCAGATTCAATAACAGCGCTTACTCCACTGCCGTCGTCATTGGCTCCTGGTGCTTTTGAAGTTCGGTTCATCACGTCCGTAACCCTTGAGTCAAGATGTCCACCGATCAGGAAGATTCTTTTGTCATCAGGATCTGTACCTTTCAGAAAGGCAACGGCATTTCCAAGACTGACTGCTTTATCAATTCGTTTTCCATCCGGCTGAACATCTTCCTGCTGAAGGTAGACTTCCATTCTGCCACCGGAATTTTTAGCATAATCATTGAATTTTTTAATTATCCAATTCCGTGCAGCCCCTATTCCGTGCTTTGGATCATCTACCGTACTTAAGGTATGTCTGGTTTCAAAACCCACCAGTTTACCGATATAAGACTTCAATGAATCTTCACTCACCTGCGAGACATATTTCTTCACTTCATCATCTTTTGAATGTTTCTGAGAAAAGACAGTGCAGGAAATCAGCAATAAAAAAACGGAATATTTCATAGAATAATGATCTTGATTGTTTAAAGATACGAAACCCTGAACTTCGGAAGTAATTTTTATTTAACCTAAATTTTCACTTATCCTCATATTATTGATTGTCATTTAACCAAAACACGAGTCAAGTGTTTATCCCTGTCCAAGTAACATAATGATTCCAAACAGGAAAAATCTGTTCAAAACCTGACAAAAATCTTTTAAGCTCCCCTACTTTTATTGCCCCCAGAAGACGTTTTTATTATATATTTGTTAAAATTCAAGAAATACAATGGATAAACTTTCAGATAGAGTAAAAAGATTAGGATACTCCCAGACATTTGTAATGTCAAACAAAGCCAGAGAAATGAAAGCCAACGGAATAGATGTAATCAGCTTAACTCTTGGCGAGCCGGATTTCGATGTTCCGGACAATATCAAACAGGCCGCTTTCGATGCCATCAACCAAAACTACAGCCACTACTCTCCTGTTCCGGGATTTCTGGAGCTACGTGAGGCTATTGCCTATAAATTAAAAAGAGATAATAATCTGGAATACAAACCTACCCAGATCTGTGTTTCAAATGGGGCTAAACAAGCTATTCTGAATGTTCTTGCCTCTATTATCAATGATGGTGATGAAGTTCTTCTTCCCGCTCCATATTGGGTAAGCTATGATGAAATGGTAAAAATGATGGGTGGAAATTCCGTAATGCTTCCCACCTCTTATTTAACAGACTTTAAAGTAACGGCAGAACAGCTTGAAGAAGCTATTACAGATAAAACCAAGGCGGTACTTTTCAGTTCTCCATGTAACCCATCAGGTGGCTATTACACATATGATGAATTAAAATCCATCGCAAAAGTTATCGCTAAATATCCTCAGGTAACGATAATTTCTGACGAGATTTACGAGTATATCAATTACGAAACAAAAACAACTTCTATTGCACAGTTTCCAGAAGTATATGAACAGACCGCGGTAATCAACGGAATGTCAAAAGCATTTGCAATGACAGGATGGAGAATCGGGTATTCTGCATGTCCGGAATGGCTGGCAAAGGCTTGTGAAAAAGTACAGGGGCAGATGACCAGCGGAGCCAATACCATGGCACAGAGAGCATCCATCACTGCATTGAAAACAGACCCTTCTGAATACAGATACATGATTGATGCCTTCAAAGAAAGAAGAGATCTGGTGTATGAACTGATCCAAGAAATCCCAGGATTCAAAGTATTGCTTCCTAAAGCAGCATTCTATTTCTTCCCGGATATTTCGCACTATATCGGAAAAACCCTGAACGGAACTGAAATTAAGAACTCTGATGACTTTGCCATGTTCCTTCTGGAAAATGCTCATGTAGGATGTGTCGGCGGATTCTCTTTCGGAAGCCCGGAATGCATCAGATTCTCTTATGCTGCATCTGAGGAAGATTTGAGAGAAGCTATGAAGCGAATCAAAAATTTATTGGAACAATTCAACTAATAAAATTAATAACCAAAAATAAAGAACAACAGCAATGAATCTGTTAAAAAAACTAACCATCGCAACGAGTATTGCCGCTGCAAGTTTTGCAGGACATGCTTTTGGCCAGGATTTCCAGTGGAAAGAAGGAAATTCTAATGGCTATAAGTATAAATACGTTACCAACGACCCTACTTCCGCAAGGTATTATACCTTAAAAAACGGATTAACAGTTATTTTGAGTCCAACAAACAAGGACCCGAGAATTCAAACGTATATCGCCACAAAGGCAGGAAGCAAAACCGACCCTGCAGATCACACGGGTCTGGCCCACTATCTGGAGCATATGCTTTTCAAAGGAACCAATCAGTTCGGGTCTAAAGACTGGGCGAAAGAAAAACCTCTTTTAGACCAGATTGATGCGCTTTATGAAAAGTACAACCAAACTAAGGATGAAGCTAAAAGAAAAGAAATCTACAAAGAGATTGACAAGGTTTCCGGAGAGGCTGCAAAATATGCAATTGCGAATGAATATGACAAAATGATGGCGGGTATGGGAGCTGACGGAACCAATGCCTTCACTTCCTTTGAACAAACGGTATACACAGAAGATGTACCAGCCAATGTTCTTGACAAATTTCTTGCTGTACAGGCTGAAAGATTCAGAGAGCCTGTTTTGAGACTCTTCCACACAGAGCTTGAAGCGGTATATGAAGAAAAAAACAGATCTCTTGATGATGACGGAGATAAAGTTTTCGATACGATGTTTGCCAACCTTTTCCCTAACAACAATTATGGAAAGCAGACAACCATCGGAACGATTGAACATTTAAAAAACCCTTCTCTACACGCTATCAGAGAATATTACAATAATTATTACGTTCCCAACAATATGGGAATCATCATGTCCGGAGATTTTAACCCGGATGAAGTGATTGCAAAAATCGACAAGGCTTTCTCATACATGAAGCCTAAACCTATTCCTGAATATAAAGTTGGTCAGGAAAAAGCAATTACAGCTCCAATTGTAAAAGAAGTTGTAGGGCCTAATCCTGAAAATGTAATGCTTGGTTTCAGATTTCCCGGTGCTTCCACGAAAGATGCAAGAATGCTGAACCTTGTTGGAAACATGCTTACCAACGGGCAGGCAGGATTAATTGACCTTGATCTGGTAAAAAAACAAAAGTTACTGGGAGCCTATGCAGGTTCTTATGCCTTAAAAGATTATTCCGTATTACTTTTACAAGGCAAACCTACTGAAGGACAATCTCTGGATGAAGTAAAGAATCTTCTTCTTCAGGAAATTGATAAATTAAGAAAAGGTGAATTTTCTGATGATCTTATTCAGTCTATCGTGAACAACGAAAAGAAAGGTATTATTCAGAAGGATGAAAAATATTCATCAAGAGCAAGCATCCTTATGGATGAATTTACTTCAGACGTTGATCACAAAGCATCACTTGAATATGTTGACGAGATTTCAAAACTGACGAAAAAAGATATCATGGATTTCGTATCCAAATATCTTCAGAACAACAACTACGTTGCGGTTTATAAAAGAAAAGGTGAAGATAAGAGCATTGTGAAAGTTGACAAACCAACAATTACTCCGGTTTCTGTTAACAGAGAAGATCAGTCTCCTTTCCTTAAGAAGATTGATGAAATGCCTGAAAACCCTATCGCTCCGGTATGGTTAAATTATGATAAAGACATCGCTAAAAACAAATTAGCCGACGTAGACGTACTTTCTGTAAAAAATACAGACAATGCGCTGTTCAGAATGTATTATCACTTTGATTCCGGAAAATGGAACAACAAAATTCTTCCTATAGCTGCAGAATATCTTCAGTATTTAGGAACTAAGGACAAATCTTCTGAAGTTATCAGCAAAGAATTCTATAAACTTGCTTCAAGCTTCAATGTAGGTGCCGGAAATGAAGAAACGTATGTATCTCTTGAAGGTTTAAATGAAAACTTCGATAAAACGATTGCTTTATTTGAAGATCTGATTAAAAACTGCCAGGCAGATCAGGCAGCTCTTGATGCTTATAAAACAAGATTGAAAAAAGCCAGAGCGAATGCAAAACAAAATAAAGGAACCATCATGGCCGGACTGAGAAGTTATGCACAATATGGCGCACAAAATCCTTTCAATAATGTACTGAGCGATGCTGAACTTGATGCATTAAAGGCAGAAGATCTGATTAATGTACTTCATGATTTGTTTAATTTCAAGCATAAAGTATTGTATTACGGTCCGAAATCAGGAAACGAGGTGGTAGCATCTCTTAAACCTGTTCACAAACTTCCTGCAACCTTAAAAGACCTTCCTAAGTCTAAAACTTTCGCTCAGATCCCGACTGACAAAAACAAAGTATTGTTTGCTCATTATGATATGGTGCAGGCAGAAGTTTTCTGGGTAAGAAACTCTGACCAGTACAATCCATCTACTACTCCAACAGTAAGTTTATTCAACAACTATTTCGGAGGCGGAATGGGATCTATTGTTTTCCAGACGATCAGAGAATCTAAGGCTCTTGCCTATTCTACCTATTCTTATTTTGCACTTCCAAGCAAGAAAACAGACAAGGATATGATTATGGCATATGTAGGAACACAGGCTGATAAATTCAATGAGTCTACGACGGCAATGAATGAGCTTTTAACTACCCTTCCAAAATCTGAGCAGTTATTTGAAACTGCAAAAAGCGGATTGAAAAAATCAATTGCTTCTGAAAGAATCACCCAGGACGGAATCATCTTCTCTTATCTGAAATCTCAAAGACTTGGAAACAACTTTGACATGAGAAAGAATGTCTATGAACAAGCACCAAAACTGTCTTTCACAGATATCAATACTTTCCACGATAAGGAAATGAAGAACAAGAACTACACATACTGCCTTGTTGCTTCTCAAGATAAAGTAAATGAAGCCGATATGCAGAAATTAGGTGAGGTAAAAAAACTTAATTTAACCGAAGTATTTGGTTACTAAAATAAACAAAAAGCCCTGTTGTCAGGGCTTTTTTATTTAACAACACGTCAAAAACAATTATAGATTTTATTTATCAATATTTGTTTGTTCGATAGATGAATCTTTCATATCTTTGCCATAGAAATTTAAATATAAAAACAGAAAATTATGTCTTTAGTAGGAAAAAAATTCCCAAATTTAACAATTGACGCAATGTCGGAAATGGGTGACGATCTAAGAATCAACATCCTTGATGAAGCAGTAAACAACCAGCAAAAAGTTCTTTTATTCTGGTACCCTAAAGATTTCACTTTCGTATGCCCAACTGAGCTTCACGCTTTCCAGGAGGCTTTAGGAGAGTTCGAAAAAAGAAATACTAAAGTAATCGGTGCATCTTGTGATACTAACGAAGTACACTTCGCATGGTTGAACACACCAAAAGATAACGGAGGTATTGAAGGAGTAACTTACCCACTTTTAGCGGATACACACAGACAATTGGCAAACACTTTGGGTATTGTTGACCAGGATTTCGAATATGATGAAGATGGAAACGAAGTTTTCACAGGTTCTAACGTAACTTACAGAGCAACTTACCTTATCGACGAAACTGGAAAAATCTTCCACGAAGCGGTAAACGATATGCCTCTGGGAAGAAACGTAAAAGAATTCTTAAGATTAATCGACGCTTACACACACGTTCAAAAACATGGTGAAGTATGTCCTGCAAACTGGGAAGAAGGAAAAGATGCAATGAAAGCTGACAGAACTTCTACTGCAGAATACTTAGCTAAGAACTAATATAATGTGTTAATTTGAAAATGAGATAATTTAAAAATTAATCGCAGGATAATTAAAAATTATCTCATTTTCTTCTTTACAAAGCATTAACACATTTTCAAATTAATAAATTTTCAAATTACAATCATGTACACAGAATTAACCGAAGATACATTACAAAATATAGTTAACGACAACGAAAAAGTAGTTGTTCAATACGGCGCAACATGGTGCGGAAACTGCAGAATCATGAAGCCGAAATTCAAAAAACTAGCATCTGAAAATGATTCTATTCCATTTTTATATGTAGATGCTGAAAAGCTTCCTGAAAGCAGAAAATTAGCAAAAGTGGACAACCTACCTACTTTCGCCATCTTTAAAAACGGAGAATTGGTCAATCAGGTTCAATCTAACCAGACAGAAAGTTTAATTAATCTTTTTAACGAATTAGCATAATGAAATTACCCGTAATCAGACAGTTTTATCAGAATCAGACTCCTGAAAACCTTGAGAAAACATTAGAAGTACTGGAAAGTTTCTGCGAATTCAGAGGAACAAGCGAAGAAGACTTAAATGTTGCAGGAGAATTGATCACCAATATTTGTGGAGCTCTGGAAGTTCACGCCAACGTACAGAACGGAATGAGCGAAAAAGATGCTTTAAACTCTTTTGCTCAGAAGGTTTTAGGATCAATCGACAAATAACATCTTTTTGATTATCTTTAATTAAAAGATTGTAAAAACACAAAATACAATACCTGAGGTTTTCCTCATTACTATACTTTTTCTATTCTTTAAGAATCTTTTTGCATCAACAGTAAAACTTACTTCCAAGGACTTTAACCAGTCTCATGAAGCTGCTAGTTGCATGAAAACTTTTAAAGAATATCCAATAAAATCCGGTGAAGTTTCATCTGGATTTTTTGGGTTTATGGTTTAAAACACTAATAGTACAAATATTTTTCACAAATTTCACAAATAGAAGAATGAGAAATTTATTCATCAAAATATACGCAATGATCTGTGCCAATCTGTGAAATCTGTGGTTAAAAAATACTGCTTTAAAATCATTATAAGTTTCGGCTAAAACCATTGAAAAATATTCATTTAAAGTCAAACGGGCTAAAGCCCGCCCCTATTGAATCAACCATAATGATCTAAGATAAAATACACCCATTAAATTTAGTGTTATTCGTGAAACCATTAGTGCTATTTGTGTTTAAAAAGAAATCCCGATGAAATATCACCGGGACTATTATTTTAAAAGATAAGATCAGCTTAACATTAGTTTCTTCTGCTCATCAAAATACTCAGAATATACCAGAATAAAAGCATGATAGAAGCAAAAAGCTGTAATGCCGCTCCTACATACTGGTTCGTTCCATAAGAGTCTTTTAATTTACTCGTCTGATATAAAATAGTAGCTGAAGCCAAAATTACCATTCCTACCGAAAACCATAATCCAAGGTTAAAGCCAAAGATCATTCCTCCTGCAATCAGTCCGATGGAGATAAACCCACCGATTACAATGATATTTCTCAGGAAAGAAAAATCTCTTTTAGAAGTAAACGCTACTGCAGAAATACCCGCAAACATCGCCACTGTTAAAGTAGCAGCCTGGAAGATTACATTGGCACCACCCGTCATATTGGTTGCAATAAAAAGCAGAGGCATAAAGATAATCGCTTCCAAAAGAATGTAAAATCCTAATCCCAGATACTGAGTAGATTTACTTTGGGAAAGTGACCATTTAGAAGCCAAAACAGAAGCTAACCAGAAAACTCCGATAATCAACAGCCAGATATATTTCTGGGCAAACATCATGAAAATAATTTCTTTCGGAACAGTTTTCAATAATATCGTTTCAACTCCAATAAATGCAAGAATAGATAAAGCAACATGCAAATACGTCTTCTTGTAAAAACTCGCCTTCTCCACGTCCGAAGAATGTGCGACTAAAACATCTGTCATCATAGTTAATATTTTTTTTAATCGAAATTAAATTTTTAATCTTATTTCGCAGGCAATACGCCAAGAATTTTTCCGTCATCCTCAAATACAGCGGTAATAGCTTCTTTGGACGAAGATTCTCCTGCATACTTATATTTAATGCTTGGATGATTGTTTCCATCCATTGTTTTATAATATCCTGCCTTTAAGATTTCAAGCTTTTTATTGGGATCAATGCCGTCTTTAACCTTTTTAAGAACGTTATCCGTTACAATTTCCTTTACTTTTTCAGAAAGCAATCCGTCAATTGTCTTACGGTCAGAAGCCTGTAAAGCCTCAACAAACTTAAGAAAGTTATCATTATACAGACTTACTTTCTCCTTACTTATAGCAGCCAGCTGCTCTTTTTTCTGGTTACCCTCAACCTTTACACCTGCTACTTTCTGAGCAAACATCAACTGTGCACCCACGAGAGCAATTCCCAGCAATAATTTTTTCATAGTATTCATTTTGTTATCTGGTGAAATAAGTTATGGAAGATACGAAAATCAGACCAGTTCTAAAAATTTCATTGTATCTACATTATCTGCATAGGTATCAAGCCCCGGATTTTGTGCTTCTCCAAACGGAATAACATTCAACCCCAACTCCTCTTTAGACACCACACACTGAATATTTTCTTCGTTTTCAGCAATAAATGTTTTTACGTCATCCAAAGACTCATACCTGCTGAAATTGATTACAGAAAGCGGACTGAACAGCTTATCATCTTCTTTCAGCATCACAAAATTATTATCCCAGAATTTATCCTGATTTAAAAGATAAACTGCTCTGTTATAATCATAGTTATTGGCATACTTATTATGATTGATAATATCCTGGAATGCTAAGAAGCTTTCAAACAATCTGTCAATAACAAAATCCTGCGGAATAAAAATTCTCGTCACATTTCGGCATCCAAGTCCAAAATACTGGAAAATATCTTTTGCCAGCAGCTCCAGTTCTTCATTCGTTTCATCACCTTTCAACACCGCAACGGAAGTCCTGTTCTTACGGATAATACTTAAATGATTTTTAAAATAATATTCCAGATATCTGGCTGTATTATTGCTTCCTGTAGCAATAACTGCATCAAAATTTTCTAATCTTTCTACAAATTCAAACACTACACTCTCATTGGAAAATTCATTCCATTTCTTTAATAAAAACGGAATCATGCGCTTATCCTTTGAAGACAGTTTAATAACAGGAATATGATTGCCCAAAACAACAGACATCACATCATGAAAGCCTACCAAAGGGATATTTCCGGCCAAAATAAGTCCAACTCTTTTTGATATTTTAGAGATTGAATAATTTCCCAGCCACTTTTTAATATTTTCTTCAGTCAAGAGATCAGCCCATTGCTGTAAAGCAAATTTCTGATTATCAATAGTAAACCACGGATTCTCTATTTCAGACCTTTTCAATAATAATTCAAAATCTGCATCATCTTCATTGTGATCTTCTGGTTTCTTCGCTAAAAACGCTTTTATATAATCACTTAATTTAATAAGTCCTAAAACTTGATTTTCGGTATTCATAATTACTTTAAAATTGGGGAATATTTTGTAATTTTGTGCAAATTTAAAAAAAATTAGCGATGGCTATTAAAATAACTGATGAATGCATTAACTGTGGGGCTTGCGAACCGGAATGTCCAAACAATGCAATATATGAAGGAGCTGTAGACTGGAAAGCTTCTGACGGTACGGCTCTTCAAGGTACCATTACAATGCCGTCCGGACTTACTGTAGATGCAGATGCACCACAGGAACCTGTAAGTGATGATGTATATTTCATTGTAACAGATAAATGTACAGAATGTAAAGGATTCCACGAAGAGCCTCAGTGTGCGGCGGTATGCCCTGTAGACTGTTGTGTTCCTGACGAGGATCATGTAGAATCTGAAGAATCTCTTCTTAATAAAAAAGCATTCTTACACGGCGAATAAAAAAATTCCGTCTCATGATCTGTGAGGCGTTTTTTTTGTCCAAAACCCAATTTAACCAAAAATAAAGCTGAAGGACTATACAATCCGGAAGCAAACCAAAAAATAAAAAATATGAACAAAAAGCACAACTTCAGCGCAGGGCCATGTATTTTGCCACAGGAGGTATTTGAAAAATCAGCACAGGCTATTCTGGACTTTAACGGTATCGGATTGTCTCTTCTTGAAATTTCTCACAGAAGTAAGGATTTCGTTGCTGTAATGGACGAAGCGCGTGCAATTGTAAAAAGGCTGATGAATCTTGGTGATGATTATGAAGTCCTTTATTTAGGAGGAGGTGCCAGCCTGCAGTTTGCTATGGTACCATACAACCTGATGAAAGTAGGAGGAAAAGCAGCTTACCTGGATACAGGTACATGGGCAGCCGGAGCCATCAAAGAAGCAAAAAAAGTAGGAACAGTAGATGTAGTAGGTTCTTCAAAAGAAGAAAACTATTCTTTTATTCCTAAAGATTATACTGTTGGTTCAGAATACGATTATTTCCACTGTACTTCGAACAACACTATTTATGGAACTCAGATGAAATCTTTCCCTGAAGTGGATACACTGATGGTCTGTGATATGAGTTCTGATATTTTCTCAAGACAGCTGGATTTTTCCAAATTTGATCTGATCTATGCCGGTGCTCAGAAAAATATGGGACCTGCAGGAGTTACCTTAGTGGTGATCAAAAAAGAAATTCTTGGAAAAACAGGAAGAGAAAATATGTTTTCGATTCTTGATTATTCTCAGCACATCGCTAAAGAATCAATGTACAATACGCCGCCGGTATTCCCTGTATATGCTTCTTTACTTACCCTTCAGTATCTTGAAAAAAACGGAGGAATTGCAGCTGCAGAACAAAGAAATGAAGCTAAAGCTAAGCTTTTATACGATGAAATCGACAGCAATCCCCTATTTGAAACTTTCTGCGTAAAAGAAGACCGTTCACTGATGAATGTTTCTTTCAAAATCACAGACGAAAGCAAAAAAGAAGAATTTGACAATGCATGGAAAGCTGTAGGTATCAGTGGATTGAACGGACACAGAAGCCTTGGTGGTTACAGAGCAAGTTTATACAACGCCTTACCTATTGAAAGCGTACAGGTTTTGGTGGATGTAATGAAATCAATCAAATAATTAAGTATTAAAAATTCAAAGATTGAAAGAGTGAAAAGCAGTTAATTTAAATTTATTAATTTGCGCCTCAGTTTTAAAATTTTGAAATATTTACATTTTTCAATCTTTAAATCAAATAACTCATGAAAGTTTTAGCAAACGATGGAATCTCAAAAGCAGGAGAAAACGCTTTAAAAGAAGCCGGAATTGAAATCCTGGACAATAGAGTGGCTCAGGATCACGTTATTAATTTTATCAACGATAATAATGTGGACGTCCTTCTTGTAAGAAGTGTAACGAAAGTGAGACAGGAACTGATTGATGCATGTCCCGGCCTTAAAATCATTGGAAGAGGCGGTATCGGGATGGACAACATTGACGTGGAATATGCCAGAAGCAAGGGTATTAAAGTAATCAATACTCCTACGGCATCTTCAAAATCAGTGGCAGAGTTGGTTTTCGGACATTTCATTTCACTGGCAAGATTCCTTCACGAATCCAACAGACTGATGCCTCTGGAAGGAGATACTCATTTCAGTGCTATGAAAAAGTCATTCAGCAATGCTTATGAACTTTCAGGGAAAACATTAGGAGTAATCGGCTTTGGAAGTATTGGCCAGGAAGTTATAAAAATAGGAATTGCTTTAGGAATGAAAGTAAATGTTCTGACAAGAAGCCCAAAAACGGAAGTTCTTACCCTGAACTTCTTCAACGGACAGTCTGTCGACTTTGAAATCACATCCACCAATGATATGGATGCGTTTCTGAAAGATGCAGACTTCATCAGTATCAATACTCCGAAAACGAATGAATATATTATAGATACCCCTCAGTTTGAAAAAATGAAAGACGGAGTCTATATTGTAAATACTGCAAGAGGAGGTGTCATCAATGAAGTGACACTGATCGATTTTATTGAATCAGGAAAAGTAGCCGGAGCGGCATTGGATGTTTTTGAAAATGAACCAAGCCCTGAGCTTCCTTTACTGATGAACCCTGCACTATCTCTTTCTCCGCACGTTGGAGGAAATACAGTAGATGCTCAGGAAAAAATCGGTATCGAACTTGCAGAACAAATTATTAAGCTACAAAAAGAAACTATAAGATAAATATGCCTGTTTTTAAACCTTTCCGTGGAATAAGACCTCATAGAGACTTCGAGAGTACTTTCCCTACCCATCCACTGGATAATTTTACCCAGGAAGAGATTGCTGAGAAGGCTCAAGTTGAAAATACTTACATCAATATGATTAAACCCTATGTTGTAAGTAAATCTAAAGATATTGACCGGAATCTGCGAAAGATCCGTTCTACATTTGAAGAACTTCTGGACGAGAAGAAATTGGTCCAAGACAATTCAGCTTACTATCTTTATGAGCAGATCTACCCCAACAAACAGGTGTTCCGAGGACTTCTGGGATTAGCGAGTATTGAAGATTTCTGGAATGGTAAAATCAAAAGACATGAAAGTACCATTCCTCAGAAAAAAGAAAAACTGGCTCATTACCTTGAAAAAGTAAATCTGCAGGCAGAACCCGTACTCCTTACCTATCCGGCCAATTCAAAAATTGAGCTGCTGATGAATCATGAGGAGAAAAACGTTCCTATCTTCAACCATGTAGATACCATCGGTATCAGACATAAAATCTGGAGAATAGATAACCGCCTGAAACTACAGCAGTTTAAAGAAGTAATAGATCAGATTGATTCATTTTATATTGCTGACGGACACCATAGAATTGGTTCTACAGCAATAAATGCAAAATATCATAAGGAGAAAAACAAAAAACATAATGGTACAGAGCTTTACAACTTTGTCTACAGTTTTATTGTTTCCAACCAGTCTATTAAAATTCATGATTATAACAGAATCTTACATGACCTGAATGGTATTTCTCCTGAAGATTTCCTGAAGGAACTTGAAAAATATTTCCTTATTCATGAAAAAGGAGAAACATCTTACTACCCTTCTCAGAAATTCCACATTTCAATGTACATGGATGGGAAGTTCTACTCTCTTCACGTGAAGCATGATCTTCGTTCCAAAGAGATGTCTCTGGATAACCTGGATCACCACCTTATTGACAAGTATATTTTCAAAAATATCCTTAAAATTGAAGATCCGGACAGCTCTGAGCTTATCTCTTATGTAAAAGGAACTTCCAATATCAACGGAATCAATCTTTTAAAAGAAAAGGTAGACAGCGGTGAAGGCAAAGTTGGTTTCGGAATTTATCCCGTAAGTTTTAATGATATGATTAAAATTTCGGATTTAAAATTAAGTATGCCCCCAAAATGTACATTTATTGAACCAAAATTGATTACAGCCCTGGTAATGTACGATATGAAACCTTAATAAATTCCTATTTTTTCCCTACTTTTATCAATGGAAAAAGAAAGGTAAATAAAAAATGAAAAAAATATTCATTATACTTCCACTCTTTTTGAGTGGATTTTTATTTTCTCAAAAAAAGCCACAAAAAAATCCGGCAAAAAAAACAACGCTTGCCAAATTCAATTATCATGATGAGTTCAGAAAAATTTCAGATGAAATCATGACCAATGGTAAGGCTTATGACAATCTTGGTGAACTTACAAAAGGAATCGGATCACGTTTCAGTGCAACTCCCGGTTATACAAAAGCCGTAGAATGGGCAGAAAAAAAGTTCAAGGAAATAGGTATTGACATGATCTGGAGACAAGAGGCCAAAGCACCTGTCTGGATCCGGGGAAAAGAATCCTTACAGATAAAAGCCGGAAATGGAGATTGGAAAAATATCAGAATGCTTTCTTTTGGAAACTCTGAAGGAACAGGAGGAAAAGATCTTACAGGTGAAATTATCTTGATTAATTCCACCTCAGAGCTTAATGCCATGTCAATAGGGCAGTTAAAAGACAAGATCGTTTTCGTGAACGTTCCTATGGATCCAAAAATCATCAATACAAGCGACTCCTATTTACAGACTGCAAAATCAAAATTAATTTCCGCTTCTATCATTGCCAAAACAGGCGCAAAAGCATTAATTATAAGATCACTTACAACAGCCAATGATGATACTCCTCATGCTAAAATGATTTATTATGAGCCGGATGATAAAATTAAAATTCCTGCTTTATCCATTGGAGTAAGATCTGCAGATGAACTGGAAAAAACATTGAAAAAACAAAAGGTCATGGCCAAAATCAACATGACTGCTGAATCAAAAGGTGACACTACAAACCCTAATATTATTGCTGAAATTCAAGGTAAGAAAGATTCTAAAGTGATTGTTTTAGGCGCTCAGCTTGATTCCTGGGATTTTGGTGAAGGTGCCATTGATGATGGAACTGGTGTTGTACAATGTATCGAAGTTTTAAGAACACTGAAAGCGCTTGGATACGAAAATAACCATACCATCCGGGTAGTCCTGTACGCCAATAGTGAAAACGGAGGACAGGGCCGCGAGATGTATGCCGCTTTTGTAAAAAAGAGAGATGAAAAACATGTTTTTGCTTTAGGAACAGATGCCGGAGGTTATTCTCCACGAGGATTTTCTCTGGATATGTCACCTCAGAGAAGAAGATTGATTTATCCATGGAAAGAATATTTTCTCCCTTATGGCGTTTATGATTTCGACCAAACTGAGGCAATTCAGGACATTTCTCCCTTAAAAAAACTTGATATTCCCTTAGCAGAGCTGGTAGTTGATACCCAAAGGTATTTTGATTACCACCATTCCGAACAGGATACTTTTGACAAAGTGAACAAAAGAGAATTGCTTCTCGGAGCAGTAGCCATCACACAGATGATTTTTATGGTTGATAAAAACTGGTAATATGAAAAAGATAGCAGGAACTTCATTATTGCTTTTTGGAATGGCTGTTTTTGGTCAGGCTAAAGAAGATTCTATCCAATTCAAAAAGATTTCCACAGAAATTCTGAACAATGGCAAAGGATACAATGAACTGAGAGAACTTACCAAAACGATAGGCAACCGTTTAAGCGGTTCTGAAGCGTATGAGAAATCAGTACAATGGGCTGCACAGAAACTCCGTGATGCCGGAGCCGATAAAGTATGGCTTCAGGATGTCATGATCCCGGTATGGGTAAGAGGAAAAGAATCCTTGCACATCCAGGCTTCAAACGGAAAGTGGAAAAATATTAAAATGCTTTCCCTCGGAAATTCCGAAGGTACAAACGGAAAGGATATTTCAGGTGAAATTATTATGGTAAAATCGCTTGAAGAATATGATCTGCTTCCCGCAGAAAAGGTGAAAGATAAGATTGTATTTTTCAACCATCCTTTTAATCAGGGAAATGTACAGACTTTCATTTCTTACCGTGATGCCAGTGCTTACAGACGAACTACTGCTTCATTAACGGCTAAAAAAGGAGGTAAATTCGCCATCATCCGGTCACTTTCTTCCGCTCTTGACGATGTTCCTCACACAGGTAATATGCGCTATGATGAAAACATTTCAAAAATACCGGCCATTACCATCGGAAATACTTCCGCTGATGAACTGGAAACGCTGTTGAAAAAACAGAAAGTAACAGCAAAGCTCAATTCCAACTGCGGAATGAAAGGTGAAAAGCTTTCCCATTCTGTAATCGGGGAAATCACTGGTAAAAAAGATCAGAGCGTTATTGTTGTCGGCGGTCACCTTGATTCCTGGGATGTTGGTGAAGGCGCTCATGACGACGGAGCCGGAATTGTACAAAGTATCGAGGTCTTGAGAACATTTAAAAAATTAGGAATACAGAACAACCATACTATCCGCGCCGTCTGCTTTGCCAACGAAGAAAACGGAACGAAAGGCGGAAAACAATATGGTAAAATTGCCAAAGAAAACAGCGAAAAACATCTTTTTGCGATAGAAACAGACGCCGGAGGTTTCTCACCACGGGGAATTTCCCTGGAAATGGATGATCCTCAAAGAAATCAGATCAAAAGCTGGGTCAACCTGTTTTTACCTTATGGAATTTATAATTTCGAAGGCAAATATTCAGGATCGGATATTGCTCCTCTTCACGAGATGGGAGTTCCCACAGCTGAACTGGTTCCTGATCCGCAGCGTTATTTTGATATTCACCACACCGAAGAAGACACTTTTGAAAAAGTCAACCGAAGAGAACTGCTGCTTGGTTCAGCGGTAATGACACAACTTATTTATATGATTGATAAAAATTGGTAAACAATGAAAAAGATACTTGGAACTTCATTATTGCTTTTGGGAATGGCAGCTTTTGGCCAGTCTAAAGAAGATTCTATCCAGTTCAGAAAAATTTCTACAGAAATCCTGAACAATGGAAAAGGATATACAGAGCTGAGAGAGCTTACAAAAAATATAGGCCATCGTTTAAGCGGATCTGAAGCCTATGAAAAGTCTGTAAAATGGGCAGAACAAAAACTCCGTGATGCCGGAGCTGATAAAGTATGGCTTCAGGAAGTCATGATCCCGGTATGGGAAAGAGGAAAAGAATCCCTGCACATCCAGACTGCTAACGGAAAATGGAAAAGTCTTAAGATGCTTTCCCTTGGAAATTCTGAAGGAACAGGAGGAAAAGATGTTTCGGGAGAAATTATCATGGTAAAATCTATGGAAGAATATGACAAACTTCCAGCTGAAAAGGTAAAAGATAAGATTGTATTCTTCAATTATCCTTTCAGTCAGTCATTTGTCGAGACTTTCAAAGCCTATGGTGATGCTGCAAAATACAGAACGACAGCAGCATCTTTAACAGCTAAAAAAGGAGGTAAATTTGCTATCGTAAGATCTCTGTCTTCTGCTTTTGATGATGTCCCTCACACCGGAGCCATGCGCTACGAAGACAAAGTCTCCAAAATACCGGCCGTAGCTATCGGAAGCACAACAGCAGACGAACTGGAAGCTTTACTGAAAAGCCAGAAAATCACCGCTAAACTTAACTCCAACTGCGGTATGAAAGGCGAAAAGCTTTCCCATTCTGTAATCGGGGAAATTACCGGTAAAAAAGACCAGAGCGTTATTGTTGTCGGCGGACATCTTGATTCCTGGGATGTAGGTGAAGGTGCTCATGATGACGGAGCCGGAATTGTTCAAAGTATAGAGGTTTTGAGAACTTTTAAAAAGCTGGGAATACAAAATAACCATACCATCAGAGTGGTCTGCTTTGCCAATGAAGAAAACGGAGTAAAAGGCGGAATTCAATACGGTAAAACGGTAAAAGAGAAGAATGAAAAACATCTTTTTGCGATAGAAACAGATGCCGGAGGCTTTGCACCGAGAGGAATTGCCCTGGATATGGATGATGCCAAAAGAAATCAGATCAAAGGCTGGTCAAACCTGTTCCTTCCTTATGGAGTGTATAATTTTGAAGAGCGGTTTTCCGGAACAGATCTCTACCCACTTCATGACATGGGAATTCCTGCCGCTGAATTGATGCCGGATTCTCAGCGTTATTTCGACATCCATCATACAGAAGAGGATACTTTTGAAAAGGTGAACCGAAGAGAGCTATTATTAGGCGCTACAGCTTTAACGCAGATTATCTACATGATTGATAAAAACTGGTAACAAATATAAAAAACCGTCTTTAAAGGCGGTTTTTGTTTTTTTAATAGTGCTTTTCATTATTTCAATTCAATAGGAATGGACTATCATCCTGAGCGTAAATGAAGCGAGCTTCGTTTATCCTTTTATGATTATCTTCCGATGGCTTTAGCCAAAACTTATAGTGATTATATTTTTTATAACCACGGATTTAACAGATTCACACAGATGATTGTTCCTGTGTTTTGATAAATTGATTTGCTACGATTCTATTTGTGAAATTTGTGCGAAATATTTGTGGTATTTGTGGTTTTAAGATTATTGATGCTGTCTTTTAAACTTTCCCGATGCACGTTCTAAGTAATTTTAAAGTATTTTAAATATATAAAAAATAATTGCGCCGTAAAATTTTCTTTATTTCCAATAACTCACCCTTAAAAACGGAAAATTTTTCTTTGTTTAAGGAAATAATAGATGAAAAAATGCTTCATCAGGAGCTTCATCAATCCCGTGAAACAAAGTGTTAATCGCGAAACTTTTACTTTGGCATAATATTGGCATGTAAAATATTGAGAAAAAATTAAAAAAACACTAAGGATGAGAAAAAAGGTTTTCTGTGGATTTTCAGTTTTTCCACTGATTCAAATTCATATCTAGTATATGAATCCTTTTTTTTCTACGATGCCGTACCAGATACGGGCTCGTGATTAATTAACCCCCGTTGATTTTTCACTGCAATTTTGCACACCGTATCTCACTGGTATCATCAATAACCAGGAATCATTTATTGATTCAAAAAAAACAAAAATATCCCGGACTTTTTAGCCCGGTATTACGATATAAATAAATGGCAAAGTCATCGTGAACCTTAGCCCTGTAAAGGAATTTATTCTTTTTACCGTGATGAGTACGCCTTTATCATATTAATTAATGTATAACCCTTAAAATGTAAGTAATGATGAGAGACTTTTTTGAAATGATTTTTAAGAGAAATGAAGATGCTGCAAAAATGAACATCTGGAGCGTATTGCTCGTGTTAAGTTTTGCTGCCTTTTCTGTATTGGTATACGCCTTAAAACCAAGCTTAAACAGCTTAATTATATATCTGACGGCATTTGCTGCTTATATCGGCTTTGGCCTTGTATTCATCAGTTCTTTAACCGGAACAGGTGTGAAGAAAAGATATTAAAATATAACTTTTGACCTTCTCCTGACCTTCTCCCATAAAACCTTACCATTTAAAAGTAGAGATTTTCAATAAAATTATAACTTTAAAAAAAGAAAATCTTATGAAAAAGAGCAAATTCACGGAGAGCCAGATTGTCTTCGCCTTAAAGCAATCTGAGACAGGGGTCAAGGTTCAGGAAATCTGTCGTAAAATGGGCATCAGTGAGGCAACCTATTACAATTGGAAAAAGAAATATGGGGGATTGGGTATTTCTGAGCTTCGGAGGTTACGACAGTTGGAAGAAGAAAATAGCCAGCTTAAGAAACTGGTTGCCGATTTAAGTTTGGATAAGCAAATTCTACAGGATGTTTTGAAAAAAAAGTTCTGAAGCCAGCTCAAAAACGTGGGTTGGCTTCAGAAATACATGATAATTATAAGGTATCATTAAGAAGAAGCTGTGATTTGGTAATTCTGCAACGAACGGTTTATTACTATCAATCTCACCGTAGGGATGATACGGCCCTTAGAATGCGGCTGGTGGAGCTTTCACAAATTCGTGTCCGTTATGGCATTCAACGCTTGCAAGTTCTTCTCAGGCGTGAGGGTTGGAAAGATAATCATAAACGAGTGTATCGGATTTATTGTGAGGAAGGCTTGAATCTGCGTAGAAAGAAGAACAAGAGAATAAAATCCGCAAGAAACAGAAAGCCTACGGATGGTACATCCTCCAGTTTACACGAATGCTGGAGCATGGATTTCATGAGCGATGCCTTGTTTGATGGGAAGAGATTTAGGCTTTTCACTTTAGTTGATAATTATAGTAGAAAATGCTTGGCCATTGAGGCGGGAATTTCCATCAAGGGAGAAAACGTCACAGAAATATTAAAAAACATTACCTTTGAAGAGAAGGTTTTTCCCGAGCGTATCAAAATAGATAATGGTCCTGAATTTATCAGCAAGGAATTGGATAGATGGGCTTATGAAAAGAATGTAGAATTGGAATTCTCCAGACCTGGAAAACCTACTGATAATGCATTTATAGAGAGCTTTAACGGTTCATTGAGGGATGAGTGTCTAAGCGTAAATTGGTTTTTGTCGCTTCAGGATGCACAGGAAAAATTAAATGCATGGAAGTTGGATTATAATGATTACAGACCGCATAGCTCATTAGGAAATCTAACCCCGAATGAGTTCATCGAAATGCAATCAAAAAAGCAAATTTCTCTATTTTAGATTGGTAATATTAACGGGGAGAGGTCATCTACTCTTGATACTAAAGTTTCAAAAGGATAATCTATTGGATAGAGATTCAACATCTTATTTTCTTCCATAATTTAAATATCTACAATTATTAATTGTAAAAATATAATTAGATATTAATTTCACCTTACGGGAAACCGTATTAATAAAAAAAGCCACCCCCTCCGGAGCAGCTCGTGATAACAAAGTTATCTTAACATCGTAAAAACTTATTCTTTAAAGAGATCCTTCATCATTTCATCAA
Source organism: Chryseobacterium indologenes (assembly GCF_018362995.1). Lineage (NCBI taxonomy): Bacteria > Pseudomonadati > Bacteroidota > Flavobacteriia > Flavobacteriales > Weeksellaceae > Chryseobacterium > Chryseobacterium indologenes. The sequence goes on along the minus strand of NZ_CP074372.1, from coordinate 565,081 downwards.
GGATCTTTTTGGTTTCTTCTTCAATCATAGTTCCGGATTTTTCAACCATCTTTTCTCTGAAAGGTTCACAACAGGCTTTTATTCCGAAGCCTTCATCCGTTTTAATCAATTCCGGATGCAGACCGTGTTCTTCACACATTTCTGACTCAATTTCTTTTTTTATGAGGTCGTAATTCAGATCAAACATATTTTATTTTGTTTCTTATAGTGTTGGGTAAAGATAGAAGTAATAAAGCCTTACTGAAATCCGTATTTTTACGGTATTTACAGGAAATAAAAAAGTCAATGCTTATTACTTCACCTTTTAAAATTTATCCAGAATTTTCTTCGGCAAGACTTTCACCAGTTCTTTTTTATACTCCTTTTCAAGAATAACAAATTTCCAGGCCTTCTTATCTTTTGAAACAGCACATGCTTTCATATTCGCGTTGACGAGATACGAACCTTCGCTGGCCAGATATTTTACATTATTTGCGCCATATTTGGCTGTTAAAGCACTGTTCATTTTCTTTCTCATATCATCATTTAATGAACTGACATTACATTTCAGTTTTAAAAAATAATGGGTAATAGAAAAATGTTCACCGGTAATGAGCTCTGGTTTTTCAATATTTCCAAAATTGAGATCCTGTACTTCAATTTTCATGAATGGATTATTGTAGGTCATATTCAAAATCTGTGTCATCTGTTCTTTTGAAACTATGGTGAAAAATTTTGGATATATACAACTTACCGCCTGATCAATCTGTTTAGATTGAATATTGTTTACAAAATAAGTAAGTGATTTTTTTATTGCTGCATCGTCAGGGTTTGCCTTGCTCTGCGAAAAAGCGATAAACGACAGCAGGACGAACAGCAACAGAAGTGATTTGGTTTTCATTATTTAATGGGCGTTACAAAATTTTAAGATTATTTTTTATCAGAAAAATCATTAGCCTTTCCAGTTATTAAAATGGGTCGTAACATATACCCGGATCGTTACAGAATGTATTGGAGCTAAATAAAAAAGCCATCCTTTCGGACGGCTTTTATCATATTTGAAGATTCAATTATTTTACTTTTACAAGCTCAACATCGAAAACTAACCAGGAGTTTGGCGGGATCACTCCTCCTGCTCCTCTTTCTCCGTAAGCCATTGCCGGTGGGATCAGTAATGTAGCAGTTTCACCTTCTTTCAATAATAGGATACCTTCATCCCATCCTTTGATTACTCTTCCCATTCCGATTGGAATTTCGATCGGCTCGTTTCTTTTGAATGAAGAATCGAACTCAGTTCCGTCTACTAATTTACCTGCATAGTGTACAGATACATTATCACCTGCTTTTGGAGCTTTACCGTCAGCTGTTTTTGTAATTTTATAGTAAAGACCTGATTCAGTTTTTTGCATACCAGCTTTTAAGTTTTCAACTAATTTCTCCTGGTTAGCTTTGAATTCTTCTTCTCTTTTCTTCTTTTCAGCTTCTTCTTTAGCTAAAAAAGCTTTATTATTTTCTGCGATCTTTGCTTTTCCTTCGCTGAAAGTTTTAGCTGCGTCGTAGTGTTTGTACTCATCACCTTTACTGAAAACAGAAACTTTCTCTAAAACGATATCTGTTTTAGGTTTATCCTGAGCTCCTTTTTCAACGTTAGCAATAGCATCGATTACGTCGTTACCTTTTACTACTTTTCCGAAGATCGTGTGTTTTCCATCTAACCAAGGTGTAGCAACTTCAGTAATGAAAAACTGAGAACCGTTTGTATTAGGTCCTGAGTTCGCCATTGAAAGAATACCTTTTCCTGTATGTTTAAGGTCGTTTCTTTCGTCCTCGAATTTATATCCAGGATCACCTGCTCCAGTTCCCTGAGGATCTCCTCCCTGGATCATGAAATCTTTGATTACTCTGTGGAAAATAGTTCCGTCATAATAAGGAACTCCTTTAGCCTTAGCTTTGTTGTCGATTTTCCCTTCTGCAAGACCAATAAAGTTGGCTACAGTTACTGGTGCTTTCTTGTCCTCAAACTTTACAATTAGGTTACCTTTTGTAGTTTGAAGATTGGCATAAAGCCCGTCATTAAGACCTTCGTAAGTTTCTTTGTCTACGTTCATTTTTTTATAAATTGGGGTACAACTCATCAGCGAGATACTTGCCGCTGCCAGAATTATATTCTTGTTAAACAATTTCATGTATTATAGAGCTTTTAATTTTATGATTAATGGAATGTCGTTATCTATTTTCTTTTCGTCCCCGAAAGTTCCGTAAGCCAAAGAAGACGGTACCAAAAGCGTCACTTCCTCTCCATCCTGTATAAAACGCAAAGCGTTCTCCACTGCCTTCAGTTCATCAAAGTGCCCGAATCTGGCATCTCTTCTTTCAAAAGACTGGTCGTAGATTTTAGTCTGATCAAAATCATACAGATCATAAGAGTAAGAAATCAAAGTTTCGTCTTTTCTTCTTTCTCTCTGATCATAGCCTTCTGCCGTTACCCAGTAATTAAGCTGCGTAGGATAGAATTTCACAGACTGGCCATTGATCCAATCCTGAATCTGGCCTCTTTCTATGGTATTCAGATTTTTCATCCTGTTTTTAGAAACATCCAGATCTTTTTGGCTTAAAACACCGCCTACCGGAGGATGGGCCGTCTGTGTATTTCTGTTGCAGCTCAACAGGCTTATGGCTGATATGAAGAGTATTTTTTTCATAAACTTTTGCGAAAATACACATTTCGCGAATCAATTACAAAACTTGACCCAGAAATATGTGAATGTAGAAATGCATCAATCTGTCAACACAAAAGAAACAGCTGCATGAATCTTGTTACTAAAAGTCATTCCTACATTTTTACATGGATACATAAATACAAAAAAAGCCGGGAAAAACCCGACTTTTATATAGTTTATGTCCCGTCCTGAAATAAGTTGACACTTAATCAACTTATATTATGAAAGCTCAAGAATTAAAAAAGGAAAAACATACTCAAAGAGATTACAGTATAGGCTTTAAATTACGAGTTGTTTCTCAGGTAGAAAACGGTGATTACACTTATAAACAAGCCCAAAAAGAATATGGTATCCAAGGCAGAAGTACAGTTTTGGTTTGGTTGCGAAGATATGGTAACTTAGATTGGAGTAAACCTAAATTCCATATTATGCATAACTCTAAAGAAACTCCGGCTCAAAAAATTAAGCGTTTGGAAAAAGAATTAGCTGATGAAAAGCTAAAAACTAAGGTTCTTAATACCATGATTGATATGTCAGATAAGCAGTATGGCACCCAAATCAGAAAAAAGTTTTCCTCCCAACAATCTTCAGACTCCACAGAGAAGGAATAAGCATATCCAGGCTGTGCAGATTGTTTGGGATAAGCCGTCAGGCAGTTTATCAAAATAAGCAGAGGAGCTTAACCCGTGAAAAAGAATTACTAAAAATAAAGATACTCGTACAAAAAGTACGAATGGAAATGCCCAGACTTGGAACCAGAAAGCTTTATTACCTACTTAAAGAAGGGTTCAAAAATGAAGGAATCAAAATAGGCAGAGATGCTTTATTTGCTTATCTAAAAAGAGAGAATATGCTTGTGCGTGCTCAAAAAAAGTATGTTAAGACAACTTTTTCAAAACATTGGCTTAGAAAACATCCTAATTTATTGAAAGAATTAAAGATCGCAAAAGCAGAACAGGTTTTTGTAAGCGATATAACTTATATTAAAACAAGGGAATCTACCTGCTATTTGTCTTTAGTAACAGATGCTTACAGCAGAAAAATCATGGGATATTCATTAAGCTCAAATATGAATACTGAGAATGTAGCCAAAGCTTTAAAAATGGCAGTGAAAAATAGAGTTTCAAATACTCCTTTGATTCATCATTCAGATAGAGGACTGCAGTACTGTTCTGGCTATTACCAAAACATGCTTAATAAAAATAGAATAAAACCTTCTATGACTGATGGTTATGATTGTTATCAAAATGCATTGGCTGAGAGAATTAATGGAATATTAAAGCAGGAATTCCTGTTTTGTAAAACAAAGAATATACAAGACTTAAACTCCTTGATAAAAGAAAGTATTAATATCTACAATACTAAAAGACCACATTTAAGTCTTAATATGCAAACGCCAGATAAAGTGCATAAAAAATCCGAAGAAAATAAATACTTCTCCGGATTAAATATTGTCTAATTTTATGTCAACCTATTTTAGGACGACTCATTATTTAAAAAATATTAAACTGTTTCCAAAGCGTGATCTACCACAACTCTCCATCCGAAAGGATCTTCAGAAAGATTAGTCTGCAGGTCTACCAGGTCTTTTTTAAGAATAGCGGCGAAGCTTTCTTCGTCAGATAATCTTGGAAGCTCAAGTTTTTCACCTTGATACCCTAAAGCCTGGAACTGAGTGGTTACTACTGCCGTACCTACTCCCCACACTTCTTTAAGAGAACCGTTCTTCAACGCTTCAATAACTGTTTTCACAGGAATTGGTTCTACTTTCACTTCAATTCCTCTTTTCTTAGCTAACTGAATGAAACTGTCTCTTGTCACTCCGTCAAGGATTTTCTCAGACGTTGGAGGTGTATAGATCGTATCGTTGATTCTTACAAATACATTCATTGTACCACTCTCTTCAAAATATTCGTGAGTAGCATCATCCGTCCAGATGATTTGCTCATATCCTTCTTCGATCGCCAATTGCGTAGGATAGAAAGAAGCAGCGTAGTTACCTGCAGCTTTTGCAGAACCTACTCCTCCGTTTGCAGCTCTTGAATAGTGGTCAGAGATTTTCACAGATACCGGCTCAGAATAATAGCTCTTCGCTGGTGTTGCAACGATAGCAAACATATATTTATTAGATACTCTTGCTTTCAAAGCTTCCTCCGTAGCAAAAATCAATGGTCTGATATAAAGAGACATTCCTTCCCCCTGTGGAATCCACTCTCTGTCAATATCTACTAACGCTTTTAACCCGTCTAAAAACATTTCTTCAGTTACCTCAGGCATAGCAAGGCGCTTTGCCGACTTATTGATACGTTCAAAATTCTTTTCAGGCCTGAAAAGGAAAACCTGCCCGTCTTTGTCTTTATAGGCTTTCATACCTTCAAAACAAGCTTGTCCATAGTTTACTCCCATCATGGCAGGCGTAAATGGAATCGGACCGTAAGGAACTAATTTTACATCACCCCATTTTCCATCTTCATACTCACATATAATCATATGATCTATGAAAGTACCACCAAATGAAAAATCGTTAGGGTCAAATGTAGAAATTCTGGAGTTTTCAGTTTTTTGAATTATCATTTTTTAAAATTTTTACGATGTTCTACAAATTTAACATAATTTTCTAAATATAAAAATTTTACAGTAAATTTGACAAAAAAATAGCTTGAAAAGAGAAATTAAGACCACAAACGACGGAAGTAAAACATTGTTTATCAATGAATTAAATGAAAACTACCATTCTCATCATGGCGCACTTCAGGAGGCCGAACATGTGTTTATTAAAAATGGACTAAATTTGATGAATGATTGCGAAATTAATATTCTAGAACTCGGTTTTGGAACAGGTTTGAATGTTTTGGTGACAATTAATGAATATTTAAAAACTGACAAAAATCATGTCATCAATTATTTTTCGCTTGAAAAATACCCCATAAATGAATCCGAAGTTAAGGATTTGGCTTACTTTGAACATTTTGACAACCCTGAGTTTAAAAATATTTATCAGAAAATTCATCTGGCAGATTGGGAAAAGTCAGTAGAAATCATTAGTGGATTCAACCTTAAAAAGATAGAATGTGATTTTTTTGACCTAAAAGACATCGATTTGCCTAAAATCAATCTTGTTTATTTCGATTGTTTCGGTGCCAGAGTACAGCCTGATCTTTGGGAAAAGCCATTATTTGAACTGGTTTCTGACAAAATGGCCATTAACGGATTATTAACTACCTACTCTTCTAAAGGCAGCGTAAGAAGAATTCTTCAGGAACTGAATTTCCAGGTAGAAAAAAAACAGGGACCTCCGGGAAAGAGAGAGATGATCAATGCCATTAAATTATAGAATGGAATCTGGATGTTTACTACCGACTGTTTTATTACTATTGATTTTTTATTTAAAATAATAACTAATATATAAAGATATGTTGATTTAATATTATTAAAAATAGATAGTATTAAACTTCCAGCTTGCGCTTCCAACTTCCAGCTTTTCTCAACAAAATTCCTTACATTAGCTATACAAATATTATACATTATATATATGATAGATAAGATCAACATTAGAGTGTATGCGTGTGCAGTAAAAGACAAACAAGTTCTGACTTTATTTGAAGAATATGCCGGCGAACCTTTAATGAAATTTCCGGGTGGCGGATTGGAATATGGTGAAGGAGTACTGGAATGCCTGCATCGTGAGTTTGATGAAGAACTGAATGTACAGATCAATGTCCTGGAACATTTTTATACTCAGGAAAACTTTCTGGTTTCCCGCTTCAAAGAAAACGAGCAGCTTCTTACCATATATTATATAGTAGATATAGTGAATGAAGAAGATTTTATTATCATGGATCCCTGCATTGAAAAAACAGAGTGGATTGATATCGACAGACCAGACAATCCTTTCCCTCTTCCGATAGATAAGATTGTATTTGATAAATTAAAAGAAAAATTCCTGTAAGAATACTTACAGGAATTTATATTATTTCTTGACTTTAAAATCGCTTGCTCCCGGGTAAGGCTGCAGATACCCTGAATTCCAGTTGGACTGAAGCAGTGACTCTACAAATTCATCAGTTCTGTTTTTGTGTGGATCGTATTGTTCTTTCAGATCAATATCGGCCATTTTTCCTTTTACATTCCACCAGAAAGCACTCCATCCGCCTCTTAGTTCTTTGATTATTTCGTAAACATTTTTTCCGGTAGCCCTGTTCATTAGTTTTGCAAAAACCTGTCCTTCAGTAGTGGTAAGATCTCTCAGCTGTTTTTCATACTGATCCGCCAGCATATTCTGTCTTTCCCTTACAAACTTTCTTTTAGCTTTACTATCCATATCATTCATATCTTTCTGGATATCTCTGTACTGCTGTAATGCGGTAACAAATAGCGGATATACCCTATAAAGCTTTTTATTCAGAAAATAATAGTAATTTTTATCCAGTTGATTATTAAATCTCGGTTTATTAACCAAAACCAACTCGTCTAATACGACTACAGGCTCGCCATTGATTTCATAAATCTTGACTTTTTGCTGCTCGTCATAATAATATTTATTTCCAAATTCATCTGTCTTCAATGATTCAGCCGGATATTGATTGAGTGGTTTTGCCACTACACCATCCTTTTGGCCAAAAACACTGACTCCAAAAAAGAAAATAAAAAGGCAGATAATCTTACTAAAATTCATTATTTTTACACTTATAAGAAGAAAAATTAAACGCAAAAATCATTCCTTTTTATGAAATTTGAAAAGAAATCTTTGAAATTTTTAGAGAAATATTTAAATACTTCATCACCAACAGGCTACGAACATAAAGGGCAAGAAGTCTGGATGGACTATATCAGACCTTATGTTGATAAAATAGAAGTAGACCATTATGGAACCTGTTATGGCATTATCAATCCGGAAGCTGAATTTAAAGTAGTGATTGAAGCACATGCTGATGAAATTTCATGGTACGTCAATTATATTACGGATGACGGATTAATCTATGTAATCAGAAACGGGGGCTCTGATCAAACAATCGCTCCTTCAAAAGTTGTACATATTCACGGAGAAAACGGGATTGTAAAAGGAGTATTCGGATGGCCGGCTATTCACACGAGAACGAATCAGAATGAGCCTACTCCGAAAATCGAAAACATCTTCATCGACTGTGGTGCTACTTCCAAAAAAGAAGTGGAGGAAATGGGAATCTTTGTAGGATGTATGATTACTTACCCGGACGAGTTCTTCGAAATGAACGACAGATATTTTGTCTGCAGAGCGCTGGATAACAGAATCGGAGGTTTCATGATTGCAGAAGTAGCAAGACTTTTAAAAGAAAATAAAAAATCTATCCCGTTCGGACTTTATATTACCAATTCTGTACAGGAAGAAGTAGGCTTATATGGTGCAGATATGATTGCTGACACCATCAAACCCAATATTGCTATTGTAACGGATGTTACCCACGACACCACCACTCCAATGATTGAAAAGAAGAAAGAAGGAGATCAGAAATGTGGTGCAGGACCGGTAGTATTTTTTGCTCCAAGTGTTCATCATACGATCAGAGAATTGATTATTGATACAGCAAAAACTAAAAAAATACCTTTCCAAAGAGCTGCTTCAAGTAGAGCTACAGGAACTGATACAGACGCTTTTGCACATTCCAACGGCGGAGTACCAAGTGCTTTAATTTCATTACCTTTGCGTTATATGCATACTACGGTAGAAATGGTCTCTAAAGAAGATGTAGGTAATGTCATCAAACTTATCTATGAAACAGTTCTTAAGATCAAACCGGAAATGAAACTGAAGTATCATTAAAAAAGAAATTAGAGATTAGTTGTTAGAAATTAGTAATAGCTGACAAATTAATTTTTAATATCTAATAAAGTAAAAGTATAAAAAGTAAAAATGAAAACGAAGCTTATTGCTCCATCCCTTTTATCAGCAGACTTTGGGAACCTGCAAAGAGATATTGAAATGCTGAACAACTCTCAGGCCGACTGGTTTCACATTGATGTGATGGACGGCAGATTTGTACCCAACATTTCATTTGGTTTTCCGGTAATGAAAACCATTCAGCAGCATGCCAAAAAATTTGTAGATGTTCACCTGATGATTGTGGAACCTGAGAAATATGTTGATGAATTCATCAATCATGGTGCGGACCTTATTTCTGTTCATTACGAAGCATGTACTCACCTTCACAGAACGATTCACCACATTCAGAGCAAAGGAGTAAAAGCAGGTGTTGTTTTAAATCCTTCCACTCCGGTATTAATGCTTGAAGACATCATTGCAGATGTGGATCTGGTATTGTTAATGAGCGTAAATCCAGGATTTGGAGGACAGAAATTCATTGAAAACACTTACAAAAAGATTGCTGAAACTAAGGACCTGATCTTAAGCAACAACTCTACAGCACTTATCGAAATTGACGGTGGAGTGAATCTTGACAACGCTTCTAAGCTTTTTGAAGCCGGAGCTGATGTTCTTGTGGCAGGAAATGCTGTTTTCTCTGCAGAAAGCCCTGAGAGAACTATTGAACTTCTAAAGATTTAATAAGCATCTTTATCATAAACACAAAAGGCAGCCAATGGCTGCCTTTTCTCTTGTTTGAAATGAAGTCTTCCTGGTTATAAATTTTTTTTCAACATTTTGAATGTTAAAACGCTGTTTTGTCTTGCTAACATTACAAATATCTGAATAAAACCATAGGTATACATCCGTAGAAATACCGAATCTGTCATTACGTATTTTTACTTATTCAAGCCCTTTCAAACTTCCCTGTTCCAGATACAGGCACACACCACAAAAATGATGGAAACGACAGAAAAGACTGTTCTTATATTATTCAGAAAATTCCATCTGTTTTCAAAATTATCACGCATCTGCCTGATCACTTCTGTTGCAGAACCGGAAATATCAAACTTATCCAGCGCTTCATTCATCGGAACATTTCCGGCAACTGTCACTCCAAAAACCCCGATCAGATAAGCCAGCGCAGCCAGCAGGAGAAAAATAAAAGCAGGCTGATGTCCGCGGAATAAAAAGGCAGATACCGGAAGGAGAATAGCTGTTCCCATAAAGCTCATGAAGAAAACGGGGTTCAGAATTTCCCGGTTGATGTTCTGCATTGCTTTCAGATATTCCACATCAGAAAGTTTTCCCAGTCCGAGAACTACAGAACATGAATAAGCATAGAAAAGTCCTCCTATCAGAGCAGTGAGGACAGCAGTAATGATCAATACGAGTGTTGTCATTTTCATATATTTTGATTTTGGTTATCAGGATAGAATTAATAAGGATTCCATTTTTTAATAATATTCTGGGCCGTAAGAATCATTTCGTGATCCCAGTTCTCTGTTTTAAAATAATGAAAATCCTGATCTTTGATGATCCCAGCTCCTGCCCCATCAAAAAGAAGCCTTGTAAGCCTCGATTGTTCTTCAAATAATGCCAGATCTTCTAAAGGTTTCTCCGGAAGTTGTATTTGCCGCTTGTTCCAACTCCTCTTTTCTTTCTCTTTCCCATCTGAAGCTTCAATTATTGCTTTAACTTTATTGAAATCATTCAGGAAGTTTTCTTTGTTCCCTTCTGTTTTCAGCGTATGGCCCAGTCTTTCAATAATACTATATTCCAGATTTTGACATTTTGCTAAAACAGGGGGTAAAACAGAAAAAATCTCTTCAGGAATGACATCATCATGAGTGTCTCTCCTCACCTGCTTTTTTCCATACACACTCTCCTGCCAGCTTCCTCCGGAAAGATGAATCTCTTTCACCTTATCCAAAGGGTATAAATCAATTATTTCCTGCATTTCCACTCCAAAATTACAGGATTGACAATAAATATTATGAAGATCAAGAATCAGAAAACCATTGGTATCTTCCGTTAGTTTATCCAGAAATACCCCCTGTTCTTTGACATCATCAACGGAAAATGAAAAGGCCAGATTCTCTATACCTACAGGAATATCCACAGCCTCCTGAAGCCTGTACAGCCTGTCTTTTCCTATCTGTAAAGTTTTGGGATGCAGAGATACCGGCAATGGCACTCCCTGATGAAAGTTTTCAGTGTTCATGAAACCAAAATGTTCCGTGATATGGTTATACCTTCTTAGGCTGACTTCTTCTTTTAGCTTTTGCAGCCATTCTTCCTGCCTTTCTGTCCATCTTGCATCAAACAGGGAATAATAAACGCCATGTCCTATCAAACGGTTGTTTTCTGCATAAAAGTTCAGCAGATCACGAAGCCAATCCGGCTCATTGTTGTGATAAAGAGTATCAAAGGACCATTCCAGAACATCAATAGTGTTGTTCTGCAGCAACGGTAAAACAGCAGAAACAAAATCAACTTCTGCCATCATTGATATTCCTAATAGTGGTTTTTTCATCTTTTATCCCATTCCACAAGCCGGGCAGCCATAGCCACGAAGAACAAGCGTATCTTTTTTTACGATGGGTTTAGGAGTTCCCGGTTTTTTCTTTTCAACAGTATCGGGTGTTGTTGCTCTTTTTACTTTTTTTACAGGCTTTTTAGTTTTAGCTTCAGGTTTAGTGCTTTGTGCAGAAACTCCTACCGCCAATAAACTCGCCATTAATACTACTGGAATTTTCATAATTGCTTTTTCAGATAAAATTTACAATAAACGTTCCATTTATCTAATCCAATCTACTCAAACTTTTATTGTAAGTTCAAAATGATATGGAAATAGTTTTTAGTTTAAATCATAAAAATACAATAATAAAGGAAACGTTCTGATAATAATTATGAGTAAACATTGAGAAATTGTTGTGGTAATACTTTCTTTAATTATATTTAATGGTAAAATAAAACTATATATGAAAAGCAGTCTGATTAAAGCTGTTTTCCTGGGGTTGACGTTATCTGCTCATAGTATCGACGCGCAGGTTCAAACAGTTGACAACAGCAAGAAAATGGAATGGTTTAAAAATGCCAAACTGGGTATTTTTATTCATTGGGGAATCTACTCCGTGAATGGAATTTCCGAATCATGGTCATTTTTCAACAATTATATTAATCACGAAAATTACATGAAGCAGCTGAATGGTTTTTCAGCTTCAAAATATCAGCCGGAACAATGGGTAAACCTTATTAAAGAATCCGGAGCAAAATACGCTGTTATTACAACCAAACACCATGACGGGGTTTCATTGTGGAATTCTAAGGCTGAAAAAGCGACCACGATTCCAGAACAGTCTTTGGCTAAGAAAGATGTTTTAAGTCCTTTTGTCACCGCTTTGAAAAATTCAGGATTAAAAACCGGGCTTTATTTCTCTTTGCCGGATTGGAGCCATCCTTATTATGACATCAACACCCGGACAAAAAAACGGTACGAAATAAAAGATGATCCAAAACGATGGCAGAATTTCATCAGTTATTATCAAAGCCAGCTTAATGAACTTTCTTCGCAGTACTCGCCTGACCTTCTTTGGTTCGATGGAGATTGGGAACATACTTCCGAGGAATGGAAAGCTACTCAGACTCTGGATCTGCTTAAGAAATACAATTCCAATATCATTATCAATTCAAGGCTCAACACTCATGGGGATTATGATACTCCTGAACAGGGAATTCCTGTCGTTCCGCCACAAAATCCATACTGGGAGCTATGTTATACTATGAATGATTCCTGGGGATACCAACCCTACGATAAAACTTATAAAACACCCAATATGATTGTCAGAACTCTGGCAGACGTGATCAGTATGGGAGGAAATCTTCTGCTTGACATCGGACCCAGATCAGATGGTACTATTCCCGAGGAACAGATTGAAATTCTGAAAAATCTTGGCCGCTGGACTTCCAAAAATCAGCATGCCGTTTATGAAACAACACGTGGTATTCCTTTTGAAAATTATAAAGGAAAGTCTTCTTTATCCACCACAAAAAAATCTTTATTTCTTTATCTGGAGGAAGCCAAAAACTTCACAAAGATTTATGGACTGGAAACAAAACCTATCTCGGTAAAAATTATCGGAGATCCTTCTGCTGTCATCAAAACAGACTACAATGCTGAAAAAACACTTACATTGAATTTTTCCAATGTAAAATTTGACAAAGATGTCACCGTTGTGGAGCTTACTTTTTATACACCACCTGTATTTCTGAAAGATTTTAAGAAAGAAAATCATTCGCTCGCAGAAATTCTGGATCATAAAAACACACAGGAAGCAGTCTATAATATTGCCAACACCCTATATAACGGTCCTAATCTCCCAACTTCTTCAGGGCTAACCAGTGATGGTCTTGATATGAAAATCAAAAAAACACCCAACACCAATCAGGAAACCCTGCAATGGATAAGTAAGCATGCGGAAGCACTTTATGAAACTGAAAAAGGGTTACCGGATGGGCATTATTCAGGAATGAGTGCACTGTCAAAAGATAAACAAACTCTTTATCTTTTTGTGGAAGGAACACCTACAGGCCCTATTGCCCTTAAAGGAATAAAAAATGAGATTGCAAGAATCAGAGTTGCGGGAGAAGGCACGATGCTCTCACACACCATTTACAACAAACTGTACTGGAGTGCCAGGCCGGGAATTATTTATATTGATATTCCAAAGGAAAAGCTTGACAAGCAAATGACTGTCATTGCGGTGTTACTTAATAAACCTCTTGAGCTCTACAGAGAAAATGTGGGTGCCATTGAAAACAATCTTTAATAGAATACCAAGATCATAAAAAACAAAATCCGGAGAAAATTCTCCGGATCTTTTATTTTGTAAGATGATTTTCTTAGAAAATCTCTCTTCCTGAAAAATGGAACTGAGCTTCGATTAATGCATTCTCGTCAGAATCTGAACCGTGAACTGCATTTTCTCCGATGCTTCTTGCAAACATCTTTCTGATTGTACCTTCAGCTGCTTCTGCAGGGTTAGTAGCACCAATTAATGTTCTGAAGTCTTCAACTGCATTGTCTTTTTCTAAAACTGCTGCAACGATAGGACCAGAGCTCATGAATTCTACCAACTCCCCATAAAATGGTCTTTCAGCATGTACTTCATAGAATTTTTTTGCATCAGCAACTGTAAGCTGAGTTAATTTTAAAGCTTTGATTTTAAAACCTCCTTCAGCAATCTTACCCAATATAGCACCGATATGTCCGTCAGCAACTGCATCAGGCTTAATCATAGTGAATGTAATGTTAGACATAAATGTATATTTTTTTAATGGCGCAAAATTACAAAAAATATCTTTGATTTTTATTTTAATTTTTTTTTAACATAAAAATAACTTTTATTAAGAAATCATGAACCAATCTTTGGCACAGTAATTGTTTATTCTATTGCGATTCTCATGTTTAATTTGAGTTTTCATGGTTATTAGTTTTTACCCAGCTTCGGCTGGGTTTTTTATTTTCAAAAAAAATAGCAATTTTTTATCAATTCAATAATTTTTAAAGCTATAAAAAGGAATATTTAAAATTATCATTGCTTTTACTTCAATTAATAGAATAATCAAATTTTCCAGAATATCATTTTTCCTGTCAACTAAAATATGCCAAAAGTGGAGTTATCTGCCAAATTTGTCACATCAAAAAGTAGAGTTATCTAAAAAGCATATTTTTTTCGTAAAAAATCAGAAAACAAATCATAAAAAAGCAGGAAATCTATAAAGATGCGAAATTTTACCATTAAAAAAAATAATATCTAAGAAATATTATTCTGACATGATAACAATAGAATATGTACAGATTGTCCGAATTAATCTGCGGCGGTTATGGTATCGTAAATTGATCTCGTTAATTATTTCTGGGAAGCTTCTTCTGCCTCATCCATTAATTTAATATAAGTAGAATAGCGCGAATGCTGTATTTCGCCTGTTTCAAGGGCATCAAGAACGGCACATTTCGGCTCATTCACGTGAAGGCAATTGTGAAATTTGCATTCTTCTCTCTTTTTGAAAATCTCAGGGAAATAATGCTGTACTTCTTCTTTTTCAATATCGATCATGGCAAATTCACGGACACCAGGGGTATCGATCACATTTCCGCCAAAATCCCAGAAGTGCATCTGTGCAAAAGTTGTTGTATGTTTTCCTTTAAGATGGGTGTCTGAAATTTCGGATGTTTTTAAATTCAATCCAGGCTGTAAAGCATTTACCAGAGTTGATTTCCCACAACCTGAGTGCCCAAAGAACACTGAAGTTTTATTTTTAAGGATTTCCTCCAGCTGATCAAGGTTCAGTCTTGAATAGGAAGAGATCTCCAGTGTCTGATATCCAATTTCCTGGTAGAGAAACTCTATATCTTTTACAATTTCTATTTCTTCTCCATGGAGAACATCAATCTTATTAAAAAGAATCAATGGTGTAATATTATAGGCTTCACAACATGCCAGAAATCTGTCCAGAAATCCTAAGGATGTTTCAGGATGCTTTAAAGTAAAGATAAAACAAGCCAAATCAATATTGGAAGCAATAATATGAGCTTCTTTTGAAAGGTTTACAGATTTTCTGATCAGGTAATTGGAGCGTGGTTCAATTTTCGTAATCCAGGCAATGTCATCCTGTTCCAGTTGAAACTCAACAAAATCTCCTACAGCAAGTGGATTGGTAAGCCTTGTTTTTATTAATTTGAATTTCCCCCTGATTCTGGCCTCGAAAATTTTATTTGTTTCCAATTCCAAAACCTGGTACCAGCTGCCTGTAGATTTAATGATTTTTCCTTTCATAGATAATACTGGTGCAAATATAAGGAATTAGGGCTTAGAATTCGGGAAATAGGTTAAAAACACATGTTCTATTTTCTACTTCCTGAGGTCTAAGCCCTAATTAATATTTCTTGCTGTAAACAGGTAATCGATTTCAGGAATTAAATCTACTTATCTTAAAACCTAATCTTTTACCACTACCTGCAATTTATCTCTTATCGATCATAATGCTATTCTGAACTTCAATAGATTCTTCGTGAATTGCTTTAAATACTTTTTCAATAAATTCCTGAGACATTCCTGTTTCTTTTGCTTTTTGAGTAGCGTATTCTGTGATTACTTTCCAACGTTCAGGCTGGAAGATCGCGATATCATTCTCCTTTTTAAGCTTACCGATCTTTTCAGAAATTTTCATTCTTTGAGAAAGAAGTTCAATTAACTGGAAGTCAAGGTCTGAGATTAAAGTTCTGTGTCTTCCCATTTCTCCTTCAAAACCTGCAAGATTAGAGCTTCTTACTTTCAGATTACCAATAAGGTCTGCAAGAACTTCCGGAGTAATCTGCTGAGAAGCATCACTCCACGCCTCATCAGGATTGCAGTGTGATTCAATGATTGCTCCCTGGTATCCTACGTTAAGGGCTTCCTGAGTGATATCAGCAAGACCTGTTCTGTTTCCGCAGATATGTGAAGGGTCAATCAGCATTGGAATATTGGGAAACTGGCTCTTGAAGTCAAGGGCAATCTGCCAGTTCGGGTTGTTTCTGTATTTTGTTTTCTGGTATGTTGAAAATCCTCTGTGGATTACCCCCAGGTTTTTAATATCCTGACCTAAGAGTCTTTCCAATGCTCCGATCCATAATGCAAGATCCGGATTCACAGGGTTTTTCACGAATACAGGTTTATCTGTCCCTCTTAAAGCCATTGCAATTTCCTGTACTGTAAATGGGTTCACTGTAGAACGGGCTCCGATCCAAAGAACATCCACATCTGCTTCCAGAGCGGCAAATACGTGGTGTGCATTAGCAACTTCGGTAGCTGTTTTGAAACCATACTCTTCCTTTACTTTTTTTAGCCAGTTCAAACCGATCACTCCTACTCCTTCAAACCCATTTGGTTTGGTACGAGGCTTCCAGATTCCTGCACGGAAAACGGATACATTGGCATTGGATTCTTTAATTCTCCTTGCAGTTTCAAGCATCTGAGCTTCACTTTCCGCACTACATGGTCCCGCGATCATTAGAGGCTGTGTAAGCCCATCGATCCACTCATTTTTCAAATCATTTAAATTCATATTCTAAATTTTATTGTTTTTTTATATAATTTTTTCGTTAACAGCAATAGCCCTTTGGATTATAAAATTTAATTTATAATTCTTTTCAAAAAATGCCGTTCAAAATTGTTTAAAGGAATCAGGAAAATAATAGGGCTCTACTTCTCCTGTATTTTTTGGAAAGAAATTCAGTTAACAGTACCAATAAAATCGGTAATACGTTCTGAAATTTCTATAATAAGAAGCAGAAAAACTAAAATAACCGCTAAAAAAGTAATTAGCGGGTGCAAAAAAAGACAGATATGTGTTAGTCAATTTTTCCATTTTATTCTAGAAATGCGTTTGTTTTAGCCTTTCTGGTTGTAATTTTATCTTGTCGAAAACATATTTTCAACAGAAATATTTGACAAATATATAAAAATTATGTCAAATCAAACTTCATTAAATCATCAAGATCTTTTAAAAGTGGATTTTTTTCAATCATTTTCTCAAAAAGCTTTCTCTTGGTCACCACCTCAATCTTCAGATTTTCAACGTCTCTGACGTATTCTACCTCAATCATATGGTTTTGAATTTTTCTTTTAAAATGATTAAAAAATTCTCCGCTTATTTTATCAAATTCTACTTTGGCAGAATCTGAAGGGAATAAAACTTTGATTTTATTTTCCTCAACTTTTTCCAGTTTGAAGGTTTTTACTGCGTTAAATACAAAGTTATTTTTTACCTGAAGCTGTTTAAGCATAATTTTCCATTCCATCTGCAGATCTGTATCTGTAAAATGGTTTTGAGGAAGATTTTCAGCTTTCACAATAACATCTTCTGTTGCTTCTGCTTTATCTTCTTTATTCAGGAAAGAATTGATGCTGAAACCGGAAGAGATTCCCGGTCTTGATAATGGCTTGGTTGTTTTCGTTACAGAAACTACCTCTGCTTTTTCTGAAGCTGCAGGCTGCTGTTCTGTCTTAACTTCTTTTTTCTCCGGAGCTTTTTCCGGCATTTTTACCTCCTGTTTCTCACTAAGAAACGGAGCCAGAATCAGGAACTTTTTTTTTTAGTATCGCCTAAATTAGCTGTCAGTGAAGCCAGCTGCATTAATGCAATTTCAACCGTAAGTCTTGGATTTTTAGAATTTTTATAATTAATATCTGCATGGTTACAGATTTCAATGCCATCAATCAGCTGCTGGGCGGCCCACTTCTGTCCCTGTTCTATAAATTTAGATTTTGTCTTCTCTCCCACTTCAATGAGATCGATAGTAGAAGTATTCTGCGCCATCATCAGATCTCTGAAATGATTTCCTAATCCGGCAATGAATATGTGGGGATCAAATCCTTTTTTTACAATTTCATTGAATGCAAAAAGCACTTCAGGAATTTTGTTTTCCTTGGCGAGATCTACGATATTGAGATATTGATCGTAATCCAGAATATTCAATACTTCGGCTGCTTTTGCCAGCGTAATATTTTTCTGGGAGAAGGTTGAAAGCCTGTCGAAGATAGAAAGCGCATCTCTTAATGCACCGTCAGCTTTTTGAGCAATCAGGTACAATGCGTCATCTTCATACTGGATATTTTCCTTCTGGGCGATGTTCTTGAGATGGTTCTGAATATCTTCAATAACAATTCTCTTGAAGTCATAGATCTGGCAGCGGGATAAAATTGTTGGAATAATTTTATGTTTCTCTGTGGTTGCCAGAATAAAGATTGCATGGGCAGGCGGCTCTTCCAGGGTTTTAAGGAAAGCATTGAAAGCGGCAGAAGACAGCATATGAACCTCGTCAATAATATACACTTTGTATTTACCGACCTGAGGTGCAAATCTTACCTGATCTATCAGTTCCCTGATATCATCTACAGAGTTATTGGATGCAGCATCCAGCTCATAGATATTATAAGCAAAGCCGTCTTCTGAAACCGAGCCATCCTTCTCATTGATCTTTCTTGCCAAAATTCGGGCGCAGGTAGTTTTACCTACACCACGAGGTCCGCAAAAAAGCAATGCCTGAGCTAATTGGCTTTCTTCAATTGCATGTTCTAAAGTATCCGTAATATGAGATTGCCCTACAACCGTATCAAACTCCTGAGGACGATATTTTCTTGCAGATACTATAAAATTTTCCATTGGTCAAAAATAAGAAATATAGTTTTAATTTGAAAATTAAAAGTTTTCAAATATCAACAAAAAAACATTTCTGCTTAAATCGGAAAACTTTTAACCCTTACTTTTTTTTGCTGTATGCAAAGTCAATCAATTCAACAATAGCACCTTCAATCTCTTTTCTTCCTTCTTCAGTTTTCAGATCAATACCACAGAATTTGTTGGCATTATATCCTGTATAAAGGTTAAGATAGTAAGCACCAGAAACAATCAGAGCCATAATTGCTCTATGTCTTGTTGCCACACCTTCTCCGAAGTAAGGATCTGAGATATTTCCAAACAAAACCTCTCCTACATCTTCACGTTGTTCAACCAGTTTTTTAAGAATAGGCTTGCTTTCTGAAAGTTCCCAAAGGATAATTTTCTGAAGTTCTTTATTTTTCTTCAGGTTTTCAAATTGATTAAGTACAACCATTTTGGTAAGTTCATGTCCGCCGTCGGAAAAATCCATATCAACGTCCTGATTGACCTGGCTCCAGTAATCCTGAGATTTGATATATTCATCGATCAGTTTATCTGTACTTCCAAAGTACTCATAGATCAATTTTTTATCAAATCCGGCTACTGCAGCAATTTTACTTACTTTTAATCCAGAGTACCCTTTTACTCTTAAAATTTTACCAACTGCAGCAAGCAGTTTTTGCTTTGTTTTTTCTTTGTCCCTAATGGGGCCCTGCACTACTTTTCTAGGCATAATTATTATTTTTTTGCAATATGCAATTTTTTATTAATATCATCAAACGCATTCAGCGTTTTGTCGAGATGTTCTTTTTCGTGTCTGGCAGTTACACTCATCCTTATACGCGCATCTTTTCTTGGTACAGCCGGGTAAAGAATCGGGTTGGTATAGATTCCTTTTTCTATTAGTAGTTTTCCGGCTTCTCCTGTTACATAAGGATCTCCAATTTTTACGGGAATAATTGCGGAACACGTAACTCCGGTGTCCAATCCTAAATCATCAAGCCCTTTTTTGAAATAATTGATATTGTTCCAGAGTTTTTCTCTCCAGATAGGTTCTTCGTCTATTAAATCAATGGCTTTAACAATTCCTGCGGATGATGGCGGAGCTGTTGCTGAGAAAATCTGCTGACGGGACTGGAATCTGATAAATGCTGCTATTTTTTTATCGGCAATGACATATCCTCCAAGGTTACCAAACGTTTTACTGAATGTTCCAGTGATGATGTCTACTTTATCCAGCAATCCAGCCTGTTCCAAAGTACCTCTTCCTGTTTCTCCAAGGATACCGACACCGTGTACGTCGTCTACCATTAGAAAGGCATTATACTTTTTCACAAGATTGTAGATCTCATTAATACGGGAGGTATCACCATCCTGGGAATACACTCCGTCCACAATAACGAGTTTCGTACGGTACAGATTTTCAGATACCTTCAAAATGTGTTCCAAAGATTCCAAATTATTGTGCGGAAATGTTTTTTTATTGGTAAAAGCACATCCTTCGTGCACACTGGCATGTACTGCCATATCTAAAATAGCCAGGTCTTCTTTCTGCATCAGGCATTGTAAAGAAGCGCTATTGGCTGTATAACCCGTAGTAAATACTACAGCTTCGTCTTCTGTTCGTTTAAAAAAACTTGAGATTTTTTTTTCCAGGGCATTGTGGTAATCAAAATACCCACCGATAAGAGGTGTAGCTCCTGTTCCTGTACCATATTTTTCGATTCCTTCAATGGCAGCCTGTTTTACTTTTGGGTGCTGCGTAAATCCTAAATAATCACTCGATACAAAACTAACAAATTCTCTGTTTTGGTTTGCAATATTTACATTCAGTATTGCATTGGTTCCTGAAGTGTTCTTCAGTCTGTAATTCATGTGTCCATTAGACTTTACATAGTCTAAATATTCATAAAAAATTTCAGCCCTTTGAGCCATATCATTATCTGGTATATTCTCAAAGTCTTTAATAGTTGCTGTTGTGAAATTGATGCTCATCCTTAATCTTGTTTGTTGTGGTTTAAAAGAAACAAATATATAACTATTTAGAGGGCTTAAACGCCTGCATTAAGATTAAATATTATTAAAGACACAATAATTTATTCTTATTATCTGGTAACCAAACTATTTTATATATCTGTATCTTTTTAACATTCTTTTTCCTATTGAATTAATTAGTTTTTTCTTACCTAAATTTAATAAAAAAAGTAAACAATAAAGAAATATTAATATATAAATAATAAAAAAAGGCGATTATTTTTTACAACCATCTCATTTATAAAAGATTATTTTAAACCTGTTTTCTGGTGACTATTCTCCAAAATGACCATTATAACGGAAAATCCGGCATGATTAAATCCCTACCGAGAGAGGAAAATCGTCATAAATTCCCTCCTACAGCAATTTTAAAGAAATAAAATAAGCAGATTAAAACTTGTTACAATTTCTGAATTCTCCGGGAGTAGAGCCCGTCATTTTTTTGAAAAATTTTGAAAAGTTGGATGGATCATACGTAAAAATACGGGCAATTTCTGCTACGGATTTATCGGAATTAATGAGCATTTGTTTAGCCTGTTCTAAAATTTTTCCATCATAAAAATAACAGGGATGCTCCCCCATTTCTTTTTTAACCGTATCGGTGAGGTGTTTATGAGAAACAGCAAGCGCTCCGGCAATTTCGTTCAGTTCCATAAAATCCGGAACAGTCCCGGAAATAACATCCTGAATGTGTTTATCCAGAAAGGTAAAATATTGACGGGTAATTTCTTCACTTCTTTTCATCACTTATTGTTCTTGCTAATCGTATTCAAAGTATAAATTTAATCATAAGATACAAAACAACATGGTGAACTTTTCGGATATTTCAAGCTAAATAGTTAATAAAAACTGTCTTTGAAGGCTTGTGTGGAATTTTTTACTTTCAGTTTTTCCAGAATATTCTGCCGGTGCCTGCTTACGGTATTGACACTTATAAAAAGTAAATCCGCAATTTCCTTGCTGGCATAACCTTCTCCTACAAATTTTAAAACTTCCAGCTCTCTTGGGCTCAGGATATTTTTATAATCAAGTTTATCTTTTACAACAACCTCTCCTTTTATGGTATTAATAATCATAAAATCAGAAACTGTAGATGAAGTCAGGGCCATATTATAAAGACAGAGAGCCAGTCTCAATCTGCCATTGGAAGGCGAATACACATAAAACATACGGTGTTTTACCCAGCGGTACTGTTCATTTTTATCCTTCATCCTGATTTTTGATACGACACTGTATTCTGTGCGTTGTTCCATTTCCATAGCCTCCAGTAATTTGAAAAAGCGGAGTTCATGGATATATTTCTTCAGCCGGTCATCAGGATGGATTTTTTTCAGCATCTCTTCTTCCCAGATGGAGTCTATTTCTG
The DNA here is from genome assembly GCF_018362995.1 of Chryseobacterium indologenes. Taxonomy (NCBI): domain Bacteria; kingdom Pseudomonadati; phylum Bacteroidota; class Flavobacteriia; order Flavobacteriales; family Weeksellaceae; genus Chryseobacterium; species Chryseobacterium indologenes. Next base: position 542,934 of record NZ_CP074372.1, on the reverse strand, counting down.
TTGGATTTCCACCCATAGTCAGCCCAAGTTCTCCGGCTGCTGCAGATTTATAGATATAGCTTTTATTGGACTGCATATCGCTCAATACACAGATCGCCCCTTCCATCTGAGAGTACACAAGCGCTCTCTGCTTATAGACTTCTATATCAAGCATACATTTTCCGGAAGCGTTATCGAGCAATTGATCACTGAGCTGTTTGCGGATTTCCATAATGGTTATTTATCAGTATTGACGCGAATAGGGTTTAATAATACTTTTGCTAAAATAATAATTTACCCTTAGAATTTATCCAAAGAGAATGAAGAAGTTGATTTTAGGCTTTTGTGCCCTATTCCTGATTCAAAAGCTTTCTGCCCAGAGCCTTGAAAAAATGACCTGGTTCAATGAACCTGAAAAATGGGAAATCAAAAATAACAGCCTTTCGATGTTTGTAACGCCGCAGAGTGATTACTGGAGAGTTTCACATTATGGATTTACCGTAGATGATGCCCCATTTTATTACGCCACTTATGGCGGTGAATTTGAAGCAAAAGTAAAAATCACCGGCAGTTACAAAGCCAGGTTTGATCAGATGGGTCTTATGCTGAGAACTGACAAAGAGCATTACATCAAAGCCGGAGTGGAATTTGTGGACGGCAAGTACAATCTCAGCACAGTAGTGACCCACAACAAAAGTGACTGGAGTGTCATAACTTTAGAAAAAACACCTCCTGCAGTATGGATAAAAGCGGTAAGAAGGCTGGATGCTGTAGAGATATTTTATTCTTTTGATGATAAAAATTACATCATGATGCGGAATGCGCCTCTTCAGGATAATATTCCGGTAATGGTTGGTTTAATGGCCGCCTGCCCGGACGGACAGGGATTCAATGCTGTTTTTGAAAACTTTAAAGTAAAGCATCTGCCGGATGAGCGCAGACTGAAATGGCTTGAAACTCATAAATAACGATTGAATTACACTTCAATATACAATCAGTTTAGTTCACCTCCCGTCTATGGGAGGTTTTGTATGTTTAAAATGTTTTTTTGAACCGGACAATAAAAAAGAGGCCTTGCTTTTCATGCAGCCTCTTTTGCTTTTGAGATAAAACCGTTTGTGTTCTTAGAATCATTATTTATACAATAAATCTTCTTTATTCGTTGTGAAAATATTTTTGCAAAAATATGAATATTCATAAGCCTTGACAAAGATACCATGTAGAATTTACCTCAGTTTTTTGTCAAACTTTTACTACAAAAAGCAATTAAATTCAGTTAAAAACCGTTCATCAGGAAATCTTTTAATAAAAACAGAAAAGCATCAATATTTATTAATGGCAAAATCCTAAAATCAATCACAGGCCCGGTACAGCACTGAGATTGACAGGAATATTTTCAAAATGAATGCAGTATAAATTTATCACTTATTATTGAAATATCATAATATTTCCGAAAACTTTCTATGTCCTATCGTCTGTAAACGGAGATAAAACTTGTACAAAACAGATTTTGAGATACTGATTTATCGCCATAATTTCACTATTTTTACACAATCAAAAAATATAAAACACAAAAGACCTGAAAACTTCAATGATAAAAATTTATTTTCAATCGTTCCTGCCCATTAAAAAAACATTGACTTGTACAAACATTATTAACCGTCTTTTGCATTAGTGCAGGAGATACAGATCAGTTTTGCACATATATGAGAGTTTGGGCATTTATATTTGCTTGCATCTATTTAAACATTCATGGACAGAGCCACACTTCTACGTGGTACAACATAGACAATGGACTTCCGCAAAGTAGTGCAAAGGCCATTGTCAAAGACAAATATGGTTTTATCTGGATCTCCACAGAGAATGGTCTTGTACGGTATGACGGGAGTTCGTTTATTACGTTTAATAATTTCAAAGCAAACAATGTTCATTTCGGGGAATTCATTGGTGATCCGCTTCTGGACAGCATTACGGTCCTTAATAATTTCCAGGAGAATAAAATCATTATTAAAAACAGATTTCCAAAAATTTCCAATCTCAACGGTAATGATAAAATGGCTTTTTCTAATGGCAATACTATTGTACAGCGGATTGCCAATAATATTATAACCTCAAGCTTCTATAATGATATTCATTATTTTATACAGTTTAAACATTCAGCCTATTATTTTACAGAAAAGAACGCCATTATCTATAAAGAGGGAAAAAAGGAGACCAAAATAGCAATCCCTTTTACCAATAAAGATCTGAACAATACTTTTGTACTGAATGAAACGCTATTTATTAATGATCTGAAGAGAAGAAAAACCTATTCTATTCATAATGGACAACTTTCTGTTTCTGAAAAACCAACACTTTTTAATCATCCGGACACCAAAATCTACTGGCAGCAGGTTACCAATCAGACTTTTATCATCAATCATGATAATATTTATATTTTAGAAGGCAATGAAAAGGATCTCCGCTTACAATTTCTTATTAATTTTGAGGAAATAGGTAATCACTCTTACTGTTCTATGTTCTATGATAAAGATTTTAATAAACTTTACCTGGGAACGCTTAATAACGGGCTTAATGTGCTTAAGCTTACCAATTTTTATATTTCAAAAAAAGAAGCAGATTTTTCCAACAATGTGTATTACGCTTCTCTCCCATTCAGTAAAAGTACCATCATTGCGGAAGACGGAACAGAATTCGGGAAAAACGGTATCATCAATAAACACTTGTTCGGGTGCAATGACAATTATCTGATGATGTATGATGATTCAGAAAACATTCTGATCAGAAAGAGAAACAGTATGATCAGGTATTACAAAAATTCAGGGTATAAAAAGAAGGATTCTACTTTCATTGGTAAAGGGTTTGAAAGTTTTATGAAAAGCGGGAATCTGTATGGAATTACGTTTACGGATGTTTCGGGTACTCAACTTCGTCTCTATAAAAACAATCTTTTTACCAATCCGGATTTCATTTATAATTTTAAAAGTTTTGTCAATATTTTTTTCCAATATAGTGACCATGAAATTTTAACCGGTAATAGTGACGGTTTGTATTCAGTAATGCTGGGAAGCAATACAATAACTCCCATCATTAAAAATATCCATATTAAAAGTATTTTCAGGACAAAGGATAATCTGATCTGGATTACTACAAATAAAAGTGGGTTTTATCTTTTCAAAAACCACAAACTCATCAAGATGCCGAATGACAGGAATGGTTACCTGCAATCCGCTCATTATATACTTGAAGACTCAAAGGGTGCTTACTGGATTTCCTCCAACAATGGTCTTTTCAAGGTTCCTAAAAAACAACTGCTTCAGTACGCAGAAAACAGAAAAACGTCGGTCTTTTATTACCGTTTCACCAAAAAAGACGGCTTTCTGACGAATGAATTCAATGGCAGTTCGGAACCTAATGCGTATGCTTTGGAAAATGGGGAATTTGTATTCCCTTCAATGGACGGCTTTGTGTTTTTCAACCCGAACAATATCCGGACTTATTATCCGGAAAGGAGTAAAATCTATATTGAAAGGGTAAAAATAGGAAATGCTGAACCCCAGTATTTTCAACAGACGCTCGATTTAAAGAATGATTATAAAACGGCGGATGTTTTTATAGATATCCCCTATTTTTCTAATCCGGAAAACCTTTACATTGAAGGAAAAATATCGGGAAAAGAAAATACTGATTGGGAGCAGATCGCAACTGGAAATGAATTAAAATATACCATCAGTAATCTTTCTCCGGGTGAATATACACTTCGTATAAGAATCCTTATTTCTCCTGAAGGAAAATATGAGGTTAAAACAATACGTTTCAATATCGAGCCGCTTTTTTATCAGACATTGCTGTTCAGAGTCGCTGCTTCTGTTATTATACTGATCATCATCATTGTGATTGTTCAGCTGACCACCAACTTTTTAAGAATAAAAAATAAAGCATTAAAGCAAATTGTCCATAATAAAAATTCTGAACTGAAAGAAACGTCCCTTCATCTTGAAGTGGTAAAAAGCAACCTGCAGAAAGAAACGGAATATCAGAAAAAACTGGTGGAAACCATCAGCCACGATATCACCACTCCTATCCGGTTTATCGCCATGCTTTCTCAGAAACTTCATGAGTCTGATGATGTGGAGCTTCAGAAGAAATATTTTGACAGTATTTATAAATCTTCAGAGCAGCTTTACCAGTTTACGCTGAATTTAAAGGAATATACAGAGCTCTATAAAGCAGAAAATATTTTTGAAGAAAAGGAATATCCTATCAACAAAATCCTGGAAATCAAAAACAGGCTATTCTGTGAAATTGCCAAGGAAAAGGGAACAACAATCACCCAACTTACTGAACGCACCGTGTATTCTAAAGTAAACGAAAGTATTTTAACCGCCATTATTCATAACATCCTTGATAATGCCGTGAAAAATACTTTTGAAGGAAACATCAACCTGAATATTACAGAAAACCAACAAAAAACCACAATCATAATCGCTGATACAGGTATCGGAATGTCTGCAGAACAGATTGCCACTTATATGAACCTGTTCAGAAATCCTAAGCTGGAAACTCCCAGCTTTAAAGGAAAAGGTCTTGGTCTGCACATGGTTATCCATCTGGTAAAAAAGATCAATGCTGAAATAAGTTTCAGCCAGAACGAGCCTTCGGGAACGGTTGTGAAAATAATACTCAATAAAAACTAGCCTCTATGAAAGAAAGAATTTTAATTGCTGATGATCATTACGTTGTAAGGGCAGGAACCTCTCTGGTTCTTGAAACCGCTTATCCGGAGTTGAAAATAGATTTTGCAGAAAACTATGACCAGGTGAAAAAAAAGCTTGAGAGTTCACGTTTTGACCTGCTTATTTTAGATATTGATATGCCTGGAACACAGTATAAAAAAATGATTCCGGAGCTTAAAAGCATACAGAATGACCTCAAGATTCTTATTTTTTCAGGTTATGATAAGGATGTTGCCATCCAATATATCAGAGAGGGAGCTGAAGGTTATCTGAATAAGCAAAGCAGTGAGGAAGAAATCAAAAATGCAGTGAAAACAGTAATCGAAAAAGGATATTTTTATCCTGCAGAACTGATTGGTCTTATTATTCAGAACAAAAGAAACAATCCTGTAGAAAAGCTGTCATCCCGTGAATATGAAATCTTCAAACTCCTTGCTGACGGAAACGGAAATCTTGAAATTGCCAACAGGCTTAATATCCAGATGTCTACCGTGAGTACTTACAAGAAAAGAATTTTTCAAAAGCTTGATGTCACCAACATTGCAGAACTGATCAAAGCTTATGAAATGATGCATTAACAAAAGGGGCTGGAACCCTTATTATATTCCTGCCCCCGAAAAAACACAAATCTCATTAGTTTTTAAGCTAATCCCTTTGATTTTGTATATTTTTAATCATTGTATTTTTAGAATCATCAGACGGTTTATCAGTACAATCTTTGTACAGAAAGAAACAGTTCTCTTGTATTATCAGAAGTATTGGAGTCTGAAGTGGTAGCATTACTACTTCCTGTAGTGGATTTGTTATCTACACGGAATGCATAATACACTCTGTACCACCTTGGTTCTGGTTCCTGTATGGTAATATCAAAAGTAACGGTCTCATTATGAGTCTGGGTAAGATAAACACCATCATCAAACTGTCTGTAAGCTCCTGGTGATAATTTAATATTTCCATTGTCAGAATCTCCGGTATGGGTGGACATTTCAGAAACCCAGATTTTCACATCTGAAGTTCCTACATTATAAAGTCTTGGGTTAAAAGTTGTTGCTGCTCCTGTTCCTGCTGAGCTGCTGTCAAATTGTGCATCAAGTCTCAGGAAACCTCCCAACACAGGAAGATCAGAAAGATAGGTGCTGGCCAGTGTACCAGCTCCTGAGGTACCTGCAGGAATGCTTCCATGATAGTAGATCAGGTCTCCAATGGTAATATCATCGTCTTTACCCCCAAATGCAAATTTCCAGGTAGTTCCATTGAACATATAATATCCGGCTTTATCTACTTTTGCCGTCTTCACAGAAGGCATTGTTACCGCTTGGGTCACATAGACTAATGCTCCGGTCTGCGCCGCCAGGTAGACATCATCTTTAGCTTTCAGCTGATCTCCAGTCATTCTTGGAGCCATTACACCATCAGGAACAGTTGTGACATCCGGTTTTCCTTCTACATGTAATGTTACTTTAGGGGAATCTGTATTGATCCCTACTTGGGAATATGCCGCTATTGAAAAGCCCATCATTATGCTGGCAAGAGTTAATTTTATTTTCTTCATTTTAGTATATTTGTTTAAAATTTATTTAAGGGGTGAATAAATCATGTGGATCAATTGACCTGTCACCAATAAACCTTTGTTGAGCTAGCTGATGCAAAATTATCCGCACAGATAAATCAAATCCCTGAATAATCAATGAAAACCCGGAAACGGCTTATAAAAACACAAACAACTAACAATCAATGTTTTAATATAGTCATTTTTGATATTTGACTGTTATAAAGCAAATTGAAATGATTAAAAATTATCTGTTACCACAAATGAATACTGCAAAAGACATAAAAATTGAACAGTACAAAAAACAGCTGGTATATTATTACAACATTCTGATGTCTGTTATTCTTGCTGTATTTGGTTTGATATTTACTTTTATCATTCCGGATAAAATAATGGCCTGGTATCTTTTTGGAGGACTTTTTTTAATGGTTTACACATACCTGATTGTGCATAAAGCATATTCAATAAATGTAATGGTACATTCCTATATTATCATTGCTACCCTTTTTAATTTTTATATCATGCTTGCTTTCTGGAACAATTCTATAGCAAGTTTTGTCTGGCTGATTCCGATTCCACTGGCGGCATATGTTTTTTTTCAGAGGAAATATGTCTTTATTTACAGCCTTTTTGTGCTATTGAATATTATAGCAGGATATCTTATTTCAAAAAATTTCAGCTTTGATTTCCCTCTGCACAGTCAGGATGATGTAAGAATTACGGATACTATCCTTATGGTTTCTAATGTAGCTGTAATATCCCTTCTGATCTACTTTAAGGATAAAATAAAAAGAGTTGAAATTTATCATGAAATTGAAGAGAAAATCCTGAATCCGGAAGCTCAGCCCACCTTTGTGACAGAAAAAGCTCCTTTTGCAGACGAACTTTTTGAGAAAATTGAGCTTGTCATGAGAGAAAAGCAGTTGTATAAAGATGTTAACTTCAATATTTCAAAGCTTTCTGCAGAAATGGATATCAACAGCAGCTATATCTCAAAATCAATCCGTGCAAAGGGATATCCCAACTTCAATAATTACCTGAATATGCACAGAATTGAGTGTGTAAAAAGGCTGCTTACTGAAAATGATATTGAGAAGGTAACCCTTATGTATATTTATACCGAAGCAGGGTTCTCAAACCAGTCTACTTTCAACAGAGTCTTCAAACAGATGGAAAGCATTACGCCTTCAGAATACATCAGCAGTTTACAAATCCACTGATTTGTTTCACCAATGCATATGATTGAGATAATGATTTTTAGATTCGGAAAATAATCATGAAATTTACATGACTTAATTTTTCTGTCAAACTGCTGCATTTTAATTGCAAAAAAATCATGAATTCATTTGAAAAAGCCAATCAGGGAAGCTCACGTTTCCGATATATAAAACTTTGTATTTTCTTTTCAGGACTTTCGGTTTTTGCACAGCTTTATCTTTTCCAGCCCATGCTGCCTATGGCTGCAGAACAGTTCGGTGTGTCTGTAGGTGATACTTCCCTTCTTGTATCTTCCTCCACAATAGGTATGGCATTGGGGTTACTGTTTTTTGCTTTCAAAGCAGACAGTTATTCCAGAAAAGGTCTCATGGTCTTTTCATTGATTTCATCTGCTCTGCTTACCATTATTTCTACCTGGATCCCAAGCTTGAGCCTCCTGATCGCTATCGGAGTACTGAAAGGTTTTGTTGTTTCCGGAGTTTCGGCAGTTGCGCTGGCCTATCTCACAGAGGAAGTAAATGCTTTGGCAGTACCTGCAGCCATCAGTATGTACCTTAGTGGTAATACCATCGGTGGAATGAGCGGAAGAATAATGGCTACCCTTCTTGCAGGTGAATTCGGATGGCGGAATGCTGTTCTTTTTATCGGGATAGAAAGCTTCATTCTGGGGGCTGTATTCTGGAAACTGTTTCCGGAATCAAGGTTTTTCAATCCACAGAAAACAGATTATCATCTTAAGGTAAAACAGATGAAGTTTTTCCTGACTAATCCTTATATGCTTCGATTATACTGCACAGCTGCCTTGCTGATGGGTGTTTTTGTGAGTGTTTATAATTACCTGACGTTCAGACTGGAAGCAAAACCATTTTCGTTAAGCCATTTTATTATTGCTTTTATCTTTCTCATGTATATTTTCGGAGTTTTTGGAACGATGATCACAGGCCGTCTTTCCAGAAAGGTTCCAATGAATGATATCCTGAAAGGTTCTATTTTGTTTATGCTCATCGGAGCTGCATTGTTATTATCCGAAAACATTTATATTCTTATTTTCGGCCTTGGTCTTTTTACCCTTTCCTTCTTCGCTGCACATACGATGGCCAGCCAGATGACTGCATTGTATGCCAAACGTGGGAAATCTTCAGCCACTTCTATTTACTGGCTGTTTTACTATTTTGGTTCCAGTATTCTGGGCAGTGGTACCGGTTATCTCCTTCATGCTTATTACTGGAATGTCTTTATAGGAATTCTTATTGTAGCAGTTATTACAGCCCTTCTGCTCACTACGGCTAATGCAGTGCCTAAAGAGAGAACAAAAAACTAATACCACATACGTACCACATCCATTTTTTTGGCAATAGGCTATAATTCGCCTATAGGTGTACTATTTTAACAGATTGTTAATTTTTTTATAGTAAAAATTTAACCTAACCTTCACCAAAACGGCACACAAATATGTGATGCCGGGCATAGTATTTGCTGTTTATACAGAACCTTATCATCACCTAAAAATCAAAATATTATGAACGTAGCAGATTTAAAAATCAAGAACTTGGTGGAGTATAATAATCAGATTTATACCATCACTGAGATCTTTCACAATGTCGAACAGGCTTATTTTGTTAAAATTGAAAATGATATTCAAAGTATCTCAGTCCCGGCAGCTTCTATCAAACCTATCAAAATAACAGAAGAATGGCTTGAAAAACTGGGATTCTCACGAACGTACAGTTCGGATAAGAGTATACGGTATGAAAGACCGGAACCTTTTATAAAATATGATATAGACCTGAGTTCCAGAAAAATACTGGAGGGTCTGAAAATATATGGGAACGCTATAAAGTGCAAGTACATCCATGAGTTTCAGAATATTTTCTCAAGCTTATTCGGAAAAGAAACAGCTTTGCATTATGGTTATTTGAAAACAGAATCGTAGTTTAAATGGTTCTAAGCTGTAGAAGACCACAATTTACCTTGTAAATTGTGGTCTTCTTCTTTTAAATAAGATTCAAAAGATTTCTTCAAAGATTATTGCTCCTTCATTCCTCAGCAGTATTATGGTTCATTTTTTACCAAATGACAATAAAACACGCATCTGATCCCCGATTTGATTCCTTATTTTTACAGTAAACTTAATCACCCGTCATGAAGGAAGTTATCATCTATCAAATTGATTCTTTTACCAAAGAAAAATTCAAAGGAAATCCTGCAGGAGTTGTGTTAAACGCTGAAAATATGACATCGGAAGAAATGCAGCTCATTGCAAGAGAACTTAATAATTCTGAAACGGCATTTGTTTTCAAACCTGATAATCAAAAAGAAAATTTTGATTATCATGTCCGGTATTTTACCCCTACCACAGAAGTTCCGTCCTGTGGGCATGCCACCATTGCTGCATTATACGCAAAAGCTCAGGAAGATCAACTGGATTCCTGTACTGTTGCAATACATACACAAATCGGAATATTACCAATTCACATTGAAAGAGAAGATAATGATTATCTCATCACCATGACACAGGGAAAATTTGAGCTGAGTCCTGCGTTTGATACTTCAATAACCCAAAGAATTGTGCTGGCCCTGGGACTGACAATGGATGATCTTGAGGAAAAATGTCCCGTCCAGATCGCTTCTACAGGCCATTCAAAAGTAATGATCGGCATTAAAAACAATAGGACCTTAAATCATCTGGTCCCGGACCTGACTGCTTTGGCAAAGCTCAGTAAAGAAATCGGCTGTAACGGATATTTTGTATTTACTTTCGATACAGATGAAAAAGAGATATTAACCAATGGAAGAATGTTTGCACCCGCCATCGGTATTTCTGAAGATCCGGTTACCGGAAATGCCAACGGTCCTTTGGGAGGTTATCTTATTCAAAACAAAATCATAGAGACTGCTGATGGCATTTTTAAATTTACTGGAAAACAAGGAGAAGCCATCAATAGGATTGGTGAAGTAAAAGTACAGGTCAGCGTAAAAGACAGCCAACCCGACATCATCCGTATTACCGGAAATGCAGTAGGAGTTTTCAGAACAACTATGGATCTGAAATAATTCCGATATTTAATTTAAAAAATTGTCCCCATTGAAGAAAACCTGTCGTCATTAAGATGAATCAAAAATTTAAATACAATGAAAGAATTCTTATTGGTCTTCCGTGCAGACTACAAGTCTATGCCTAAGACATCACCGGAACAAATGCAGGCCAACACCCAGAAATGGATGAACTGGATCGCAGGAATTGCTGCGCAAAACAAACTGGCAAACAGAGGAAACCGCCTGGAGAGCACCGGACAGGTTGTAAAATCCGACGGAATAATTTCTGATGGTCCGTACGCTGAAATTAAAGAACCCATTATGGGATATACGCTCATCAACGCGGAATCTATTGAAGAAGCTGCTGCATTATGTAAAGACTGCCCTATTCTGCTATTTGGAGGAAATGTAGAAGTAAGGGAAATCAGTACATTGTAATAGTTACCTTTGTTACAGCCTTTTGATCAGCCATGACAAATCCGAATGAAATAACACCGCATTTATTCAGAACCGAGTACAGTAAAATCGTTGCAGTACTTTGCAGAAGTTTTGATATCAAACATATCGAAATTGCAGAAGATATTGCCAGCGAAACCTTTCTGAAAGCTTCAGAATATTGGGCATTAAACGGAATTCCGGATAATCCGGCGGCATGGCTTTACACGGTGGCTAAGAATAAAGCAAAAGATTATTTCAAACACCTTTCCATTATTGAAAAGAACAAAGAAGAAGTAAGAACCGTCGAAAAAGAGCATCCGGTCATAAATTTCGACACCAAAAATATCACTGACAGCCAACTGGAAATGATTTTTGCGACCTGCAACCCTGTCAATTCCCGGGAGACTCAAATATGCCTGGCTCTTCAGATTCTCTGTGGCTTCAGTGTGGAAGAAATTGCCAATGCTTTTCTTTCAAAAACGGAAACGATTAAAAAACGCCTGCAAAGGGGTCGGGAAACTCTCAGAACACACCATTTTACTATAGAGTCTTTACTTGAACAGGATATTCACCAGCGATTGGAGACGGTACTGACTACTTTATATTTATTGTTTAATGAAGGTTATTTTTCCAGGACGAATACTCTTTTAATCCGTAAAGATCTTTGCCTGGAAGCCATAAGACTTACCCTGATCCTTACTGATAATCAATTTACCAATACCCCAAAAACCAATGCCTTGCTGGCTTTGATGTGTTTTCAGAGCTCGAGGCTTGATGCAAGAACCAATGATCAAGGTGAGGCCGTTCTTTTTGATGAACAGGATGTAACATTATGGGATAGAGCTTTGATTGAAAAAGGCAATTATTACCTGATAGAAGCCTGTAAGGTGGACAGTATTTCCGTTTCAAAATATCATCTGGAAGCAGGTATTGCGTATTGGCATACTTCATCTGCTAAAGATAAATGGCAGCATATTTTAAACCTGTACAATCAGCTTGTCATTATTGAATATTCTCCGGTTACAGCCTTAAACAGAGCCTTTGCTTTTTCCAAGGTCTATGGAAATAAGATGGCTGTTATTGAAGCAGAAAAGCTTAACCTCATCAACAACGAATATTATCATGGACTGCTGGGATATTTGTATGCTGAAATCCAACCGGATCAAGCGATTTATCATTTTGAAGAAGCGATTTGCCTTACAAAGTCAAAGCCGGAAAAAGAGACTTTACAGAAACAGGTCAATCTTTTAAAAAATCAAAAGTAAGATTAAAAAGAGCCTCCCAAACTATTATTGAGAGGCTCTTTTATTATTTATCATTTACAGCCTTGAGAAATAAATCCTCTTTCCCAATAAGGTAGAGATCTATCAATGCTTGCTTGTTGATGGTAACAGTATCACCGTTTTTAATCTTGAATTTCTTTTGTAAAGGCTTTCCGTTAAAATAAACTGTATCTGAATCAAGCAGAAGGTTCAATTCAGATGATGAAAGACCTAAACATGTCCTGATAACGGTTGAAACTCTTACGTTAAAATCAAATGAAGATTGTATTTGAAACGAAATCATCTCACCGTCCATCCTGATCAGATCTTCAACAGGAATGGTATGGTATAGAATTTCGTATTCTACGCTTTCCAAATCTGCTTCTACATTATTTTTTCGTCTTATCTCCTGCGAGAATGCGTATTCCCAGGCAGTTTCCGTATTGTTTTCTGAAAATTTATTGAACAGTTCTTTACTCACAGATTCTGTTCTTATTCTTGAAAAAACAGTCATGTTATAGGTGTTGCTGCATTTTACACATCGGTAAATCAACCATATATCAATATTCTTTTTTTGTGCATTCAGTCTGAATTTATCGCTGCAATAAAACCTGTCGCTGTTACAATGATTGCATTTCTTTTTCAGTAAGGGAGTATTTTTCGCTTTTACCTCCCAAATATGTTTTGTATTCATTACTTATAATCGTGCTTGGTATTCTTTGTTGGATTTTTTCCATATTATTCACGCATTACAAGAAGGCTGATACATCTGAGATTTACCCAAAGACTATTCTTAAGGTGTATTTTGATCTGTATTCAGTCTTTAAAAATTATAATGATAAAACTAAAACAACAGATATAGCTGCCTTTTGAAGGCAATGCAGTACATAATATGATGAAATGAAAACCTGTTCGGATAGAATTATCCAAACGAAAGAACGATCAGCCTGTGGTTACGAAGACTGATACTAAGCAGTAATAAGTTTAAGTGTTGTTCTCAAAACGACCTATTTACTTGGTTATGATAAAAGTAGTCAATTTTCGGGGAAGAACACACCATTTTTTCATATTAAATCAAAAAGGAAAACAAACAGCATCTATTTCAACACAAATCTGAACCATACAACAAATAAAAATTGAACTATACAGCAAACCTGTCTTTTCTGTTTCTGACGAACTTTGTCGTATTAAAATCATCAAAATGAAACAGATTAATAAAATTTACATCAACGGTGAATTTGTTACACCGAATGGAACAGAAACATTTAACCTTATCAACCCTACGACCAATCAAAAAACCGGAGAAGTTGTTCTTGGAAATGAAGAAGACACCCGAATGGCCATTGCCGCGGCGAAGAAAGCTTTTAAAACCTTTTCAAAAAGTACAAAAGAAGAACGCATCAGTTTACTACAAAAACTGCATGAAGCAGTGAGTAAACGGGAAGATGAACTGGTTTCTGTGATGGTGAATGAATATGGAGGAACATTACAGTTCTGCAGAATGAGTGTTCAAAATGCAATTTCAGCCTTTACCACAACCATTACTACGCTGGAATCTTATGACTTTGAAAAAACTGTAGGACATTCTAAAGTACGTTTTGAATCTTTGGGAGTGGTAGGAATCATTACTCCATGGAATGCCAGCAACAGTTTCATCTGCAACAAACTGGCTACCGCTATTGCTGCCGGATGTACAGCCGTTATCAAGCCAAGTGAAATGAGTGCTGCCCAAACTCAGCTGCTTACCGAATGTTTCCATGAAGCCGGATTACCTGCTGGAATATTCAATATTGTAAACGGATTAGGAAATGTAGTTGGTGCCGAAATTACCCAGCATCCTGATATCGCAAAAATTTCTTTCACCGGTTCTACCATCACAGGAAAAGCTATTGCCAAAGGAGCCGTAGATACCATGAAAAGAGTAACGCTTGAACTTGGCGGAAAATCCCCGAATATCATTCTTGAAGATGCAGATCTGGAAAAAGCTATTCCAATGGCTGTTTTCGGAGCGTATATGAACAACGGACAGGCCTGCATCGCTCCTACCCGCCTGCTTGTTCCCGAAAACAGATTGCATGAAGTAAATGAACTGGCTAAAAAGGCTGTAGAAAAAGTAAAAGTAGGAAACCCTAATGAAGAAGATACCCTTGTAGGACCTATGGTAAGCGCCAAGCAGTTTGAAAGAGTACAAAGCTACATCCGTCTGGGACAGGAAGAAGGCGCTACTCTGCTTGCAGGTGGTGAAGGCAAGCCGGAAGGCTTTGAAAACGGTAATTTTGTCAAGGCAACCATTTTTACCAATGTTCGTAATGATATGCGTATTGCTCAGGAAGAGATTTTCGGGCCTGTGCTTTCTATCATTCCTTATACTGATGAAGAGGAAGCGATTGCAATTGCGAATGATACTACTTATGGGCTTGCAGCTTACATCAGTTCTTCTGACAAAGAGCATGCGGAACGTATTGCAGCGCAGATTGATGCCGGAAGAATTTGCATCAATGGGTTTTCACATGATCCTTATGCTCCTTTCGGTGGGTTTAAGCAAAGTGGTATCGGCCGTGAGTATGGTGTATTCGGATTGGAAGCTTATCTGGAACCTAAATCCATTCTTGCCTGATAATAAAATCCTCAAAGTCTGTGATTAGCGGGCTTTGAGGATTTAATCAATAGGTAATTCATCATTGATCCTAAAAAAGTTTGTAAGTTTGAAAAAGAATCCATCAAGAAACAACCGTCTGAGCCATGAGCGAAAATAATATTCCTTTACCTATCAATTACTCCTGTCATTTTTCAGAATTCAGGGAAGGAGAACAGTTTGCACGAATCCATAGTCTGGGGCTGGTCCTTTCTGGGGAAATGGAACTAAATGACGGGATCACAAAGACAATATTTAAAGAGGGAGAACTTTATTCTGCCAGAAAAAACCGTCTCCTGAAGTTTGCAAAATACCCACCTAAAAATGGAGAAATAAGAACGGTAACCATCTATTTTGATGAAGCCATCTTACGAGATTTCAGCCGTGAATATGGTTATCAGGCAGAGAAGAAAGACAACACGCCGGCTTTTATAAAACCGGATCAAAAGGCATTAACGTCTTTTATGTACTCTTTACTGGCGTATGAAGAACTTCCTGCTTCCACAGAACTTCTGCGACTCAAACAGAAAGAAGCTTTACTTCTGATGCTGAACGATGATCCGGGTCTTAAGGATATTTTATTTGATTTCTCTGAGCCTTACAAAATAGATATTGAAACTTTTATGAACAAAAACTTTCATTTCAATGTCAATGTAGAGCGGTTTGCTTATTTGACCGGAAGAAGCCTGTCTGCCTTTAAAAGAGATTTTCAAAAGATTTTTGGGATACCTCCAAGACAATGGCTGCGGCTTAGACGATTAAAGGAGGCTCATTTTCTGCTTACTCAAAAAGGGAGATCGGTTTCTGATATTTATCTGGATCTGGGCTTTGAAAATTTATCCCATTTCTCCTTTGCATTTAAAAAACAGTTTGGTTATCCACCGAGTTCATTGCAGGCAAAATAACTCAGACTTCATCTAAAAAAATGTGAGGATTAGCAAAATAACAGATCGTGCCATGAAAACCATAACACGATCTAAATTATTGAATCTAATTATTTTAAAGTTTTTTAAAGTGCATATTCTACGGAAGCTTCTTTAGCGGCTGCCACCATTGCTATCAAAGCTTTTTCTGTTTCTTCCCAGTGTCTTGTTTTCAACCCGCAGTCAGGATTTACCCAAAGCTGATTGGCCGGAATGACTTTCTGGGCTTTTCTCAACAGTTCAATCATTTCTTCTTTGGATGGAACCCTTGGTGAATGGATATCGTATACGCCGGGGCCAATTTCGTTCGGATATCTGAAGTCTGCAAAAGCATTCAGCAGTTCCATCTGAGAACGGGAACATTCTATGGTAATCACATCTGCATCCATATCGGCAATGTTTTCGATAATATCATTGAATTCCGAATAGCACATATGGGTATGAATCTGTGTAGCGTCTTCCACTCCGCTTGCTGAGATTCTGAAAGCTTCTACAGCCCATTTCAGGTAGTTCTGCCAGTCTGTTTTCCGTAATGGAAGCCCTTCTCTTATCGCAGGTTCATCAATCTGAATGATTCTGATTCCGGCTTTTTCAAGATCCACAACCTCATCACGGATGGCCAGAGCAATTTGTTTACAGGTCTCTGAACGAGGCTGATCGTCTCGTACAAAAGACCATTGTAAAATGGTAACGGGGCCTGTAAGCATTCCTTTTACCCATTTTTCAGTCTGGGATTGTGCATATTGAGACCAATACACCGTCATCGGCGTTGGGCGGGAAACATCACCAAAGATCACAGGAGGCTTTACACAACGGCTTCCATAACTCTGCACCCAGCCATTTTTCGTAAATACAAAACCTTCCAGCTGCTCCCCGAAATATTCCACCATATCGTTACGCTCAAATTCTCCGTGAACCAATACATCTATTCCTATTTCTTCCTGCCAGTTGATGGTTCTCTGGGTTTCTTCCTTCAGTAAAGTATCATACTGCTCTGCTGTAAGCTCTCCTTTTTTGAATTTTGCCCTCCAGCTTCTTACCTCCGTGGTCTGTGGAAATGACCCGATGGTTGTTGTTGGAAATAAAGGAAGCTGAAGGACTTTCTGCTGTTCTTCTTTACGGATTTTGAAGGTATTTGTTCTTTGTGCATCTTTTTCTGTGACAGCATTGGCTCTTTGCTTTACCTCATCATTATGAATAAGCGAGGATGTTCTTCTGCTTGCAATTGCTTTTTTATTTTCTTCAAAAGAAACAAGAATATGTTCACTTTCTGTTCCGGATGCCAGTTCTTTAAGCGTTACCACTTCTGCCACTTTCTGTTTGGCAAAAGCCAGCCAGTTTTTAATTTCCGGATTAAGAGTTATTTCAAAATCCAGATCACATGGTGAATGAAGTAATGAAGAGGAAGGAGCAATTAAAACCCTTTCAGATCCCAATTTCTCAACTGCTTTTCTGATGAAGGACAAAGATTTTTCAAAATCATTTTTCCAGATATTTCTTCCATCAACTATTCCTAATGAAAGGCTTAAGCTTTCCGGAATAATACTCAGAATTTCATCCAACTGTTTCGGATTTCTTACCAAATCTATATGCAATACATTTACAGAAAGTGATACCGCAAGTGATCCGTTATCATTTAATCCTTCAAAATAAGTAGCCACAATCAATTTCAGTTTCGGGAAGCGTTTTCTTATTTCGGTGTAAACAAAGTGATAGGTTTCTTTGGCTTTCTCCGTTAAATCCAACGCCAGAAAAGGTTCATCAAACTGAATCCATTCTGCGCCTTGCTCCTGAAGTTTGGTTAAAATCTCAGTATATACGGAAAGAAGGTTTCCAGCCAGATCCAGTTTATCAAATCCTTCTTCTTTTTCTTTTCCTAATAACAGGTAAGAAACAAGCCCGATAATTACCGGTTTTGCATTGATTCCCGCCTGTTTCGCTCCTGCGAATTCATTGAAAATTTTATCTGAGCTCAGTTTAAACTGCTGGTTTTTGTAAAACTCGGGAACGATATAGTGATAATTGGTATCAAACCATTTTGTCATTTCCATCGCAGTGATATCCAATCCTTCTTTCTGATATCCTCTTGCCATAGCGAAGTACAGATCCAGCTCAGAATTGTTCTTTCTAAGCACTACTTCATGATAACGTGTAGGAATTGCTCCCACCACAAGGCTCATATCCAATACCTGATCATAGTATGAAAAATCATTACACGGAATAAGATCTATTCCTGCTTCTTTCTGAATGTTCCAGTTTTGGTTGCAGATTGTTCTGCCTGTATTCAGAAGTTCTTCCAAAAGGATTTTACCTGACCAATATTGCTCGCAGGCTTTTTTGAGTTCTCTTTTGCTACCAATACGCGGATAGCCCAGAATGTGAGTTTGCATTTTTAAACTTTTTAATTAAACTTAATGGTAAAGTCCTTTTAAAATGCTTCGGAATGTTTTAACGGATAAAAATTTCAGGGATCACGATATAACAAACAATACTATTTCCTTTACAGAGAAAATGTATACATCCGATATATCATCTGTATGACCCAAAAGCTTCAGACCGCGAAAGCATTGTCAATTCAGTAAAGGCAGGTCTCCTGACTTGTAACAGTTTCCGTCATCCTTCCCGCTTTTGGCAGTGGATATGCAAGGACAGAAACCTTTGGCATGTTACTTACAGTTGCGCGACAGCTCGTGATTCTCACACGATTCCCTATTAATCTACGTTAAGTAAAACCTTTCCTGTTTGATGAAGTATCTCTAAAGAACTGTTGTACTTTTACCTATAACCATGGTCATCAGTAAAAGTTTTTAATTTTGTGTAAAATTAACAATACAGAATAAACAGACAATTAAATTCAATTAATTAAGCAAAATAAACTTTTAAAAACAATAATAAAAGCATATAATTCTTTACATTTGACTGTTTTTATAATGTAAAAGAATAATATTCTGTGGAACAACTCGATGATAAGGATGTACAGCTGCTGAGGCTGCTCCAGAAAAATGCAAAACTGACCGTTAAAGAGCTTGCAAAGGAAGTGAACCTCTCCACTTCACCGGTTTTTGAAAGGGTAAAAAGATTGGAACAGGAAGGGTTTGTGAAAAGATATGCTGCTGTTCTTGATGCTGAAAAGCTCAACCGTGGATTTACGGTTTTCTGTCAGATCAAACTGAAAATTCACGACAGATCTGTAGGGTATGATTTTGTAAAAGAAATTTTAGAAATTGAAGAAGTGGCGGAATGTTACAATATTTCCGGAGATTTTGATTTTCTTCTGAAAGTTCAGGTGCGGGATATGAAACATTACCAGGATTTTGTATTTAACAAACTTGGATCTGTAGATTCTATCGGAAGCACCCACAGTACGTTTGTCATGGCTGAGGTGAAAAACAATCATGGACTGACCATTTAAGTAATGGAAAAATAGAGAATGGAGAATTGATCATTTTCAAAAAAATATCGACTATTGATTAAAAACGTTTTGATATTCAATTCTCCATTTTCTTATTGATTTTAAATGACTAAAAGATCTACAAATTCATTGACGTTAAGATTCACTAAGGTGTCATATTCCAATGAATTTTCAAGGATTGTTTTTTGTTGTTTTTCCGGGAAAATACGGGCAAGATTAACTTTATATTTCTTGATCAGTTCAGGAATACCTTCGTCTCTTCTGCGTTTGTGGCCAATAGGATATTCTACCACTATTTCGTCTAAAACAGTTCCGTCATTAAGTTCTACTGTCATCGCATTCGCAATGGAGCGTTTTTCCGGATCGTGATAATCTGCTGTAAACTGAACATCTTCCACACATTCAATTTTATCACAAAGGACATCAATCCTAGGGTCTGAAGCAATGTTATCTTCATAATCAGCCGCAGTCAGTCTTCCATAGATCAAGGGTACAGCCACCATATATTGGATGCAGTGATCACGGTCGGCAGGATTATTTAGCGGTCCTTTTTTATCGATAATTCTGATAGCAGCTTCGTGGGTACGGATGGTAATTTTTTTGATATCATTTGTAGTTTTTCCAAGGCCTCTTAAAGTTGCGTGTAATGTCATTGCCGCTTCTACTGCGGTCTGCGAGTGAAATTCAGCAGGGAAAGAAATTTTGAAGAGTACATTTTCCATTACGTAAGAACTGTATTCTCTCTGGAATTTGAATTCATTTCCCCTGAAGGAAACATCGTAGAATCCCCATGTTTTTGCTGTCAATACAGATGGATAGCCCATTTCTCCTGTTTTTGCAATCAGGGCAAGACGTACCGCTCTTGAGGTAGCATCTCCTGCCGCCCATGACTTACGGGAACCTGTATTGGGAGCGTGGCGGTAAGTTCTTAAAGACTGTCCATCCACAAAAGCCAGTGACACGGCATTGATAATTTCGTCACGGTTTAACCCGATCAGCTTTCCTACAACCGCTGTAGAAGCCAGCTTTACCAATAAAACGTGGTCCAGTCCTGCTTTGTTGAATGAATTCTCCAGTGCCATTACTCCCTGAATCTCGTGAGCCATAATCATGGCTTCCAATACCTGTTTCATTTTTAAAGGAGCTTTTCCTTCTGCAATATTAGTCCTGGATAACCAGTCTGCAGTAGCCAGAATTCCTCCAAGGTTATCAGAAGGATGTCCCCATTCTGCTGCCAGCCATGTATCATTGAAATCCAGCCAACGTATGATTGCTCCGATATTGAACGCTGCCTGAACAGGATCCAGCTGGAATTGGGTGCCCGGTACTTTTGCTCCGTTAGGAACTACTGTTCCTTTTACCACAGGTCCTAAAAGTTTTGTACACGCCGGGTAGGTCAATGCTTCCAGACCACAGCCGATCGTATCAAGAAGACAGTAGTGAGCAGTCTTCCATGCCAAGTCATTTTTAATTTCGTAGTTTAAGACATAATCTGCAATGTCTATTAATACCTGATCGGGTTGCGGTCTTTCGTTTGAGATGTGTGAACTCATTTTTTATTATTGAAAATTTTATTTTATTAAAAGTTAAGCGTAAAAAATTGAAAATGAATGGTTTATTTTCATTTCTTACATTTCATTATTTACGTTCGTTGATGGACACAAATTCTTTATTTTCAGGCCCTGTATAGTTGGCACTTGGACGGATAATCTTTCCATCCTGTCTCTGTTCTATGATGTGAGCACTCCATCCGGTCACTCTTGAAATAACAAATAACGGGGTGAACATCAAGGTAGGAACTCCCATCAGATGATAAGAAACAGCGGAGAACCAATCGAGGTTCGGGAACATTTTCTTTTCTTCCCACATGATCGTTTCCAGTCTTTCAGCAATAGTATACAGCAGCATATCTCCTGCTTCTTCAGAAAGCTCTTTCGCCACTTTTTTAATCACAACGTTTCTCGGATCTGAAATGGTATACACCGGATGTCCGAATCCAATAATCACTTCTTTGTTTGCAATACGCTGGCGAATGTCACTCTCTGCTTCATCCGGAGAATTGTATCGGCTTTGAATTTCAAAAGCAACTTCATTAGCTCCTCCATGTTTTGGTCCTCTTAAGGCACCAATGGCTCCGGTAATGGCTGAATAAATATCAGATCCTGTTCCGGCAATCACACGGCTGGTAAATGTTGAAGCATTAAATTCATGTTCTGCATAGAGGTTTAACGAGATTTCCATAGCTTTCACCCAGGAATCTGCAGGTTTTTTTCCGTGCAAAAGGTGAAGAAAATGCCCTCCTATCGTGTCATCATCGGTTTCTACATCAATTTCTTTTCCATTATGGGTATAGTGGTACCAGTATAGGAGACCAGAACTGAAAGATGCCAGTAATTTGTCTGCAATATCCCTTGCTCCTGCCATATTATGATCATCTTTTTCCGGCTGAATACTCCCAATAGCGGAAACCATAGAACGCATGACATCCATAGGGTGAGCCGCTGCAGGAATACTCTTAAGAATGTTTCTCACGGAATGAGGCAGTCCTCTTAAAGATTTCAGCTTGGCTTTATAATTTTTCAATTGCGCTCCGGTAGGCAGCTGTCCATAGATTAAAAGATAGGCTACTTCTTCAAATTGTGCTTTCTCTGCCAGATCCAGAATATCATATCCTCTGTAATGGAGATCGTTGCCACTTTTTCCGACACTGCAAAGCGCAGTATTACCTGCTGCTACCCCTGAAAGCGCAACGCTTTTTTTAGGTTTAAATGTGGGTTCACTGTTATTTGACATTATCACTTATTTTGTTTAAAAAGGTTGTCTAATTTTTGTTCATAGTCGTAGTATCCAATGCTTTGATAAAGTTCTTCCCTGGTTTGCATGGTATCTAAGACATTGGCCTGTGTTCCGTCTTTACGAAGGTGCTCATATACATTTTGGGCCGCTTTATTGGCAGCACGGAAAGCCGAAAGCGGATAAAGTATCAATCCCACACCTGCATTTTTTAATTCTTCTACCGTGTACATTTTTATCATCCCGAATTCTGTAATATTGGCCAGTACAGGAACTCCTGTCGCTTCAACAAACTTTTGATAAAAGCTTAGGTCAGGAACTGCTTCTGCAAAGATGAAATCTGCTCCGGCTTCTTTATAAGCGATTGCTCTTTCCAATGTTTTTTCCAATCCTTCATTAGCAAAGGCATCGGTACGGGCACCAATTACAAAGTTCTCATCAGTACGGGCATCTGCTGCAGCTTTCAGCCTGTCTACCATTTCTTCTTTGGTTACCACTTCTTTTCCCGGGCGGTGTCCACAGCGTTTTGCACCTACCTGATCTTCAATATGGAGTGCCGCAGCTCCGGCTTTAATCAATGATTTTACAGTTCTTGCCACATTGAATGCTGAAGGTCCAAATCCGGTATCAACATCTACCATCAATGGCAAATCACAAACATTAGTAATACGCTGAACATCAATCAATACATCTTCCAGCGTGGTAATTCCCAAATCCGGAATACCCAGAGAGCCTGCAGCAACACCACCTCCTGAAAGATAAATTGCATTGAAACCAGCCTGTTGTGCCAACAGCGCATGATTAGCATTAATGGCTCCAACAATCTGAAGTGGACTTTCTTTTCGCATGGCCTCCCGGAATTTCATACCGGGAGACTTCAAACTTTCACTTGTAGTCATTATAATATTTTATTGTTTAGTTGAAATTTGTTCACAGAAGACCATGAATAGGAGCAATAACAGCCACCATTCCATGACGTGGTAAAAAGGCAATCAAAAGAAAGCTGCTCTGTGTTATTTGTTTTTTGTAATCCGGAATTATACCCCATTACCTCTCTGCAAACCTGATTATCTCCAGATTTACTGCTCCTGCATGAATAACCGAAATCGAATAGATACATATTACACTTTTTATATTGATTAAATCCTCATAAAAAGTTCCTGATAAACTTCACAATGCCTGTGAGAAAGAAAAATATGGAAAAGGAAAATACGATGAATACATGATAATGAAATAGCATATTACTCCACTACATATCTGCATCACAAAAATAACATGAGCCGACAAAATATATTGATCCCACTGTTATCCATATCGTATCATACCTGACTATAAGCTTCAGACCGCGAAAGCATCGTCAATTCGAAACAGGCAGGTCTCCTGACTTGTAACAGTTTTTATCGTCCTTCCCATATAACGAGGTATACAGTGAACCTTTTTGATAAAAACCTTGATGTTACTTACAGTTGCGCGACAGTTCGTGATTTGCACACGATTCCCTTTTAAGACACAGCTAAGCGTAACCAGTTTCGGTTGATAAAGAAGATGTTAAGAACTCCTTGGTGGTAAATATAGGTATTTTATAAAAACATGAAAGCTATTTTATGCAAACAATAATTATTTAACTATAACCTATTGATTTTGTTATTATTAAAAATATATTTTTCATTCAACAGACATTGTAATTTAGATTATTCTGCTTGTTTTTTGTTACTAAATCCTTAAGATATGTCATGAAAAAATCAAACAACTTTAAAGAAACAGCCTACTTGTTATCGTTTTTCAACCTGAAACTGAAGTGCTGTTTTTTTTAAAATTATGAATGCTTATCTTTTGATATTAAATGATCTTTTTTATATCATTTTAGTGAAAAATTTTAATCCCTATTCTTCAATCCATTTTCTGAAAGCAGCTGTGTTGCTTTGGCTTGTCACCAGATGGGCTTTCTGTCCTTTTATTTGGATAGACAGCGTATTTTTATTGTAACGCTCTATTCTTTCAACATGTATTTTCTGAACGATTTCACTGCGGTTAATTCTGAAAAAATCTGAAGGACTAAGCTGATTTTCAATTTCTTTTAGCGTAGATTCATTCAACAAATATTTCTTTCCTGTGGTATCGAAAGCAAAGACAATTCCCTCTTCTGCTTCAAAGAAAGTGATATCTTCAGTATTGACAAAGTAAATTCCCTGGTGTGAGGAGACTGTAAATCTTTTTTTATATTTTTTCTCTGTATGACTATTATTAAGCATTTGCTGAAGTTTTACCAAAACCTCATTCTGTTCTGATGCAGAGGTTCTCAATAAAATAAATTTGTCCCAGGCTTTTTGGAAACGCTCTTGTAAAAAAGGTTTTAAAAGATATTCTATGCCGTTACTTTCAAAAGCATTCATCCAGAACTGATCGTAAGCTGTCGTAAAGATTATTGGACTTGAAACACTCACCTGATCGTAGATTTCAAAGGCATTTCCATCCAATAACTCTATATCAGAAAAGATCAGGTCTACTGTTGATTTTCTTAAAAAAACAACAGCTTCTTCTACGTTATCAATCTCCGCAAGAATCTCAACCGGTTCTTTTAATTCGCTGATAAAACGTTTTAGCTTTTTTCTGGCAGGGATTTCGTCTTCGATAATTATAACTTTTATCATATTTTATACTGGAATTATAGGAAGTTTTACAGCAAATCCGATTTCTGATTTTGATATTTCTACCTGTTGGTCGCTTAATAACGCATATTGCTCTTTAAGATTGTTCAAGGCTCTTCCTGAAGTTTTTTTATTGTTACGTTTAGGTATCACATTATTGGAAACGGTTATTGTCTGATCCAGATTTATGGTGACCGAAACAGGATGGTCATGAGTTCCAAGATTATGCTGAACGGCATTCTCCAGCAGCAGCTGTAATGAAAGCGGAATAATATTTCCTGAAGATTTTATATGATTTATTTTTAATGAATAGGCATTTCCGTATTTATATTGTATCAGATTAAAATATTTCTCTGCAAAAGCAAGTTCTTCTTCCACAGCTACTAATTTTTTATCGGAAACATCTAAAACATAACGGTATATCTCGGCAAATTCATTGAGAAAGTCGGAAGCTTTTCGTTTATCTTCTTCTATGAGCTGGTCCAGAATATTGAGATTATTGAACAAAAAATGAGGATTAAGCTGGGCTTTCAACTGATTAATTTTACTTTCAGACAACGCATGATCATAAAGGGCAAGCTGTTTCTGATAGTCTGTATTCTTCTTGTAGTAACGGTATGCCAGATAAAAACTTCCGTAAATAAAGCCTCCGATTAAATCCGAAAAAGTGGAGAGAATAACTACTTCCTGATTAAAATTTTTCTCAATCTTTCCAAAAGCAAAAGCAATCAAAAAGCCTATTATCTTCATCACCACAAGGTATGTCAACAGTGAAGAACTGAATATTTTAAGGATTTCCGCGATGCTGAATGTTACTGACTTCTGCCAGTTTTTAATGAAAAAATCAATCACAAAAAACAGGATACAGGCACTAATGAGGGTGACAACTGCAGCTTCCGGTGTAAAAATATACCAATCTAATGTTCTTCTTATTCCTATCCGGGTATGGATAGACTGTACATAGGCAAACAAAAGGATAAACAGGAGAAAATACCTGTGTTGATTAATCCGTTTTAATATGGTTTTCATCGGCTTTATAAATGGTCATTTTTTACAAAAATAGCCCTATATTTTTACAGGGCTGTTTCTTTGTATTATTATTTTTTCTTTTCGGGAAATGATGCGGTAACGTTTCCTTCATCGTCTAAGAAATCCAGTTTTGCTTCGTTATTTTTATCTACGCAGAATCTGGCTCGCGGCTGGCCTTTACTGTCAAATAAGAACAATCCGTTCTGTTCATCTTTGGTTTTCCCAAGCATCATTCTTGGTGCTCCTCCAATCAATCCCTGCTGTTCATATTCTTTATATTTTTTCCGGGCAGCTTCCTGATCTTTTATCTGGTCCAGTTCTGCAAAGATTTCTCCGGTTTTTATTTGTGATTCTTTTGATGGACGATCATTGAAATAAAGCCCGCTCGCCACTACTCTTTTATCTCCTTTCTTATAATCCTGAGTCAAAAGCTGCATTACCTGATCCCCGTCATACTGATCATACGTCAGAGATAATCCTGAACTGTGGCCGTTTTTATTTTTCTGTCCATCATAAATAAAGCCACCACATTCTATTCCGTCTTCATTGAAGAAAAGCATGCCTGAGCGTTTTTTTCTTGTTTTATTGGTCGGACTTCCATTTATTTTATCTTCTCCGTTGGGAAATTTTCCCACATTGGTAATGATCATCTTCACAGTACCATCTTTTTCAACGATATTGATTCTTTCAACATCAATCTCCGTAAATTTCTCATGCCCGTCTGTTTTGAAAGCTGAAGCTGTTAAAAATACAATTCCAATGACTGCTGCAAAAGCAAATGTTCTTAAAAAAATTAATTCTCTGTTCATAGCTTATAATCTTAATTGTTTCTGTTTTGATAAGTCAAAGCTATTCTATCTGCATCTGCAATTCAATCAGAAAACAATGAACTCAGGAAATAAAGAAATGAATGGAGGATTTTTACGAACGAATGAAATAGATCATTTTTACTCAGTCACACTTCATTCAATACATTGAAAAAATCCGCCAAAAAGTGACGGATTTTATAGTATTTGAAAGTTTATTAAAATTAATTGGCAGCAGGATCAATCAGTTCTGTGGTAAGTCCTAAAGATTTTAGCAGATTTTTATTATCAAAAAACAAGGCTGCATAATGTTTTCCTCTCTTAAAAATCAGTTTTGAACCTCCCGGGAATTCACTGTCTGCACCAAGTTTCTGCGTTTTAGCATTATATTTACTGAACTTGGTTTTGCAGTCCTGCAATGTACTTTTATTCATGATAAGACCAAATGGAAGTCCTTCTATCACTACGGGCTTATTGTCTGAAATGGTAAAAAACATCTCATCAATCACATTGTTTTTCCCAGGACTGCAATAAAGTTCCAGGCCTGTTTTTGTAGGCCATTTCACATATTTTTCCTCATTGGCATCTTCATAAAAAACAGGTTTTGTGTTCAATGCTTTTGAGATCTTATCGGGAGTCTGTGGAAAAATAAATTCTGAATTTTTATCTAATAAAGAGTTTAGAACTGCTGTTTTCTGTGAAAATGCTGTGATACTTACCAGTTGGAAAAAAAGGATTAAGATGAAAGTTAATGGTTTCGTCTTCATGGATGATTTAAAATTTTAATGATTTGAAAGTTAAAGGTATTAAAATTTACTCTATCTGGTTAGTTCAAAACGATAATAATATGATCTCCTCTTTAATTTATTTTTTTACAGAACTGCAATAAGCTTCCCATTTCTCTTTTGATATTTCATAGGTATAATTCAATGAAGAATTTTCTCCAAAATAACTTACTTCCTCTTCACCTACCTTTTCCGCTCCAATTCTTCCAATTGCTATTTGTGAACGGACATTATTGGCTCCAATCTGGAAATACACTTTTTGAACATACTGAAAAATATAGTTTAGCATGACCGCTTTCACAACAGGATTTATTCCTTTACCCCAGCAATCCACCGAATAAAAGGTATACCCTATAAAAATACTGTTTTCATTGGGATTATAATCATAAAAACGGGTACTCCCTACAATCTTTCCTGTGAATTTATCAACCACCCGGAATGCACCTTTACTTTGAATGGCTCCGTCAAAAAACACTTGGAATACTTCTTTTTTCCATCGGTCTTTACTGGGATGCTGCTCCCAGACTTTAGGATCAGCCGCTGCTGCATATACTTCTTCAAAATCCTCTTCACTCAAAGGATATAAATTTACTTTTTCAGTTTCTAAATGAGGTTGAATACTAAATTTCATATTATTTCTGTTTTAAATATTTTTATTAATTCTATCTGTTCAGATGCTCCATTCATAATTGAGCCAGTCCGTATTTTCTTTGGCACCAAGCCGATCATAGAACTTTTTTCCACCTTCATTCCAGGGGGCAACAGTCCATTTTATTTGAGTACATCCATATGTTTTTGCTTCTTCACGAAGAGTATCCATCAATTGCTCACCGATCTTCTTTCCGCGATAATGATCATCCACATACAGTTCTTTCATATAGACAGCAGGCCTGTTCTGAGCCGTATAAGGCAAAAAATAATAAACAAGTATTCCGGCAATCTTATCTTTATCTTCTGCAACGATACAATAGAAATCAGGAGGTGTTTTTCTAAACCCACTTTCTGCAACAATCTGAGGTGTTATCGCAAAAGAATCATCATAATGTTCAAATACCGCCAGATCTTTCATTAAGCTCCAGACCTTTTCACTATCTGCTTCAATGGCTTTTCTTATTTTGATTTCGTTATTATTCATGCTGATATTTTTATTTAACAACAACAAAATTAGCAGCATATTGGAGTATATTTGTAGTCCAATATAAATAAAATGAATAGTCCAATTATTGGAAGTTTACTGAGTCATATCACAATTGATCCTGCTTCCAACCGGGCAGTATATCTTCAATTATCAGATGAAATTTTAATTCTTATCAGGCAAGGAAAACTAAAAACAGGGCAAAAACTGCCTTCTTCAAGGGACATAGCAAAAATATTCAATATCAATCGGATAACGGTATCCAAAGCGTTTGATGAATTACAGATGCAGGGCTGGCTGGAAAGTTTCGTTGGGCGCGGAACCTTTGTCTCCTCACACATTCCGGAACCCGATCCTGAAAAGCTTCAGGACATGATAAGCAATAAAGGAATTAAAACAGCGGGGTTTGAACTGCATGAAAAACTTTATCTGCCTAATCCTTACTTTATTCCCAGTTCAGATCTTCATCTGGATGATGGGCATCCGGATCCTAAGCTGGCACCATTAAAAGAACTTTACAGAGCCTACAGAAACCAGCTGACCAGAAGTGGTTTATATGATAAATTCGGTGGCTACAGTTTTCCCGATGGCTCCGAGTTCTATAAAACGACCCTCTCCAACCATTTGAACGAAACCAGAGGGCTAAAAACTTCTCTGAAAAATATATTATCCGTCCGCGGAACCATGATGGGAATCAATCTTGTCTGTACAGGGCTGATAAACCCCGGAGATGTAATAGTATCAGGAATTCCGGGATGGCAGCGTGCAGAACACAATTTTATACATGCCAAAGCCAGACATATAAGTATTCCGGTAGATGAGCATGGATTATGTGTGGACGAACTGAAAAAGATCTGTAAAAGAATCAAAGTGAGAATGGTATATGTAACCCCGCACCACCATTATCCAACTACGGTATCGCTCCGTATTGACAGAAGGCTGGAGCTGTTGAGACTTGCCAGTGAATATGGTTTTATTATTTTTGAAGACGACTACGATTTTGACTTTCATTATAGCCGCCGTCCTTTACTTCCGCTGGCCAGCGCGGATGAAAACGGAATGGTTATCTATTGCGGCTCTTTCAGCAAAAGCTTTTCTCCTGCATTTCGTATGGGCTATCTGGTGGCTTCAGAAAATGTCATTAAACATCTTTCCAATATACGTATACTGCTGGACCGGCAGGGGGATCATATCCTTGATAATGCCATTGCAGATATTATAAATGACGGAACTGTACAGCGTTATACAAGAAAAGCTTTAAGTATATATCAGGACAGACGGGATCATTTCTGTAATTTATTGAAAACTGAACTTTGCGAAACAGTAGATTTTTCAGTTCCTGAAGGCGGAATGACGGTGTGGACAAAGTTTGACAAGAGCATCAATCTTGAAGAACTGGCAAAAAAAGCCTATTCAAAAAGCTTATATATCTCAGATGGCAGTTTGCATAAATATGAGGTATATGATCAAAATGCAATACGCCTGGGTTTTGCCTCTTCCACTATAGATCAGCTTAATCAGAGTGTAAAAATTCTGAAAGGATTAATATAAACATTTCAAAAATTAAAAATTGGAGTATATCTTTTATCAAAATCGGTAATTTATATGATTCTGATAGCAAATGAAAGCTAGTTATTTTCAATTTATCCTATAAAAATCAGGTTTAAAGATCCGATTTAAAAGTCTACATTTTTCATGGACCACTTTTCCCCAAAAGCCAAAATTAACCAGCAAATAACAAAATTCGATAAGTTTCGACAGTTTTCGACAGCTGTGACAACCCCCATATTTAAGCAATCTTAATAATTTTGCATACGATTTGAAATGGTATCGTCCGCTTCAAATATTTTAAAAAAAACACAAATTTAATACTAAAGGATGATTCACGATATCAAGAATATTCATATGGGCGACCTCATCACCCAAAGAATAAAAGAAATTGAAATAGATCAGATACGAATCTGTAAATTTTTGAAATGTACAGATGAAGAGTTAACAAAAATATTATCCCAAAAATCTATAGAAAGCGATCTTATTTTACGGTTCAGCATTTTACTTGAATATGATTTCTTTAGAGTCTATTCACATTATCTTATACTCTATGCACCTCCTGCTAACGTAAATATTGGTAATGCTACTACTAAATCATCACTCCCCCAGTTCAGAAAAAAACTGTATACCCAGGAAATTATTTCTTTCATTCTGGATCTTATTGATTCAGGGAAAAAGAGTAAGCAGGAAGTCATGAATGAATACAAAATTCCTAAGACCACATTATACAAATGGATGGGCAAATACAAAAACGGGTTCAATTAGTGAGACTTTACGTTCGAATTTCCAGTTTCTCATAAAACACATAGCATTACAGATGAAAAACAATTTTATCATACGCTCTATGAAAATAGACAGCGCTCAAAAAGTATTATCAAATTCCATAAATCATATAGATAATTGTCTATATCAATATAGATATTAAACTTAATTACTATATATTATGATAATTCAACAAAACGCAGTAAATAAATAAGTAACTTTAATACATCAACCAAATGACTCAATTTGTCTTTGTTTATGGGATTTTATTCAATATATAAAAATTTTTATTTGTGAAAATTAAGTTTTTGCTAATAATTTTAGTTGTCTTTTATAATTTTTGTTATTCGCAGGACAATATCAAACAACAAAAAAGTATTGATAGTATGATTATTGTTGCCCAGGATAGAGGTATATATGCTAATAAAGGCAGCAAGGAAGCACTAAGAATCTGTACTGAAATATATTACCAATCTAAAGAGATTGATTATTCCAACGGGATGATTCAGGCTGATATGACAATGTCAGCAATTTACTTGGGTGAACAAAATTATAAAGCAGCTCTTGAAAAGATTTTGCGAGGCAAAAGCCTTGCAAAGGAAACTGATAATTATTATTTATTATCTATGTTCCTTATAAGAGAAGCTTTTGTTTATTCTGAACTAGGATATACTAAAAAATCTCAAAAAGCACTTACCAGTTCTTTAGGCCTTCTTAATAAATTATCTGAAAAAGAAGGTTATTTAATAAAAAGCCTTGTCGACATGACAAAGGCAAACAATATTCAAGTTGTTACAGACAGTACAAAAGACTCAACACTGATTTATTTAAATCGTGGATATCAGGAAATTAAAAGAATAGACAATAAGAATCCCTACCAAAACTTTTTTCTTGGTATTTTTACAATACGACTGGCTGAGGCATATTACCTGAAAAATAATTTTTCAAAATCAGAACTGTTCCTTAGAGAGTTTGAGATAGTGAAATCCCATGATAAGAATCAGTCTGAATTTATCCGTTATTATATCCTCAAAGGCGATATAGAAAATAAAAAGAAAAACTATACACAGGCACTCGAATATTTTGATAAAGCTCAGGAATTTTATCAAAAGTATAAAATGTACAATCTTGCTTTAAAAGATATCTATTCGGGAAAAGCAGAGTCTTACTTAATGCTTAACGATTTCAAAAACCAGGCAATATACAGTACAAAAGCAAAAAGAATCACAGACAGCATTGCTGTAGCAGATCGGCAGTTATTGAACAGTACAATTGATACTAATGAAAATGAGGATCCTTTTGCAGATAATGAAAATAACAACTATTATCTTGCAGCAGGTATACTCATAGCATTGGCGGGATTAACGTTTTATATTTTACATCGTAAAAATTCCCGAAAAGAATATACAGAAGAAAAACTTCAGGAGCCCATACCCCAACCAATTATTCTCCATGAAAATGAAAAATCTGAAACGGAAGTTGAAGCCCTTAGAGAGCTTGTTCAACTGGCTAAAAATGATGATAAATCTTTTCTACTGAGGTTTTCTGAAGTGTTCCCGACTTTCAATCAGCGGCTTTTGAATATAAATCCTCAGCTTACCCATTCAGATCTGGAATACTGTGCCTTAATCAAATTAAAATTTGACACTAAAGAGATCGCCCGGCATAAAAATCTTACTATAAATTCTGTGGTCAGTAAAAAATACAGGATCAGAAAAAAACTGAATATAAGTACTGATGAAAACATGTATACCTGGATGTTGAATATCGGATAGTTTTATTTGATATCATCATATTCAATTTTTCTTAATTATTAATTTTATAATAAAAAGTTTGGTGTTCCTATTATATTTTATTTTTTAAACTTAATTCTGTGAAAACAAAAACATTTCTCTTCATACTGCTTATTTTCAGCACTATAAATTGTTATTCGCAAGATTATTCCAAGCGTAAAAAAAGCATTGACAGTTTAATAAAAATTGTAAAAGATAAAGATGCCTACAATAATATCGGCAGCAAAGAACTATTAAGATTGTGGCATACTATATTTTCACAATCAAAGAGTATTGCATACCCAAAAGGAATAACGGAAGCTATGAAAATAATACCCTCCATTTATATGAATGAGCAGAGGTATGAGGAGGCCATGAAAATAATTCCCGAAGGTAAAATTTTAGCCGAAAAATATCATGATTATTATACTTTAGCATGGATCTATGTGGAAGAAGGCATGATTTATACTGAGCTAAGTTATACTAAAAGATCTAGAAAGTCACTTAATGAAGCTCTTGATCAGACAGGTAAGGTAAGTAATGAGGAAGCTCACATCATAAAAGCGACGGCATATAGAACCATGGCGAGAAATCTCAGAAAAGAGGATGGAAGCGGAAAAAAAGATTCTATCTTGATTTATCTTCACAATGGTTATAATGAATCAAGAAAAACAAGCACTACATTCCCATACAGAAATTTTTATCTTTCTTCATTCGCTATAGAATTAAGCCAGGAATATTATTCTAAAAATGATCTCATCAATACTGAAAAATATCTGGTTCAGTTCGCTCAGGATATGAAAACAGAAAAAGACCAGTCTGAGTTTATCAGATATTATATATTAACCGGAAATATAGAGAACAAAAGAAAAAATTATACTAAAGCTTTAGAAAATTTTGAAAAAGCAACACAGGCAGCCAAACAAGCTAAAATTTATCCATTACAGGTAAAAGATATTTATTCCGGAAAGGCTGAATCTTATCTAGGACTTGAGGACTATAAAAACCAGGCCCTCTATTCTGCAAAAGCTCAGAAGATAACAGACAGTATCTTAAGTGTTGAAAAGAAAGTTCTGAATAATGTTATTGCTCCTCCTGATAGAAAAAACATTTCCAACACAGAAAATAGCGAATCAAATAACAATAAACTTCTGATTATCATTGTCATTTCTTTCATTTCGATTACAAGTTTTGTTATATATGTAGTTTATAAAAGAAAGAATTATAACAAAACGACTGAAACATTCACTGATAATAAGGAAAGCTCAATACAAAATGACATACTGCCTGCTAAAAGTATAAAAGATACCAATACTGAAGATTTGAGTGAACTTATACAGCTTGCTCATAACAATGATAAATCTTTCCATCTGAAATTTTCTGAAACCTTTCCTGCATTTAACAAACAATTGCTGGAAATAAATCCACAACTCTCCCATTCTGACCTGGAATATTGTGCGCTGATCAAATTAAAATTTAACACCAAAGAAATATCACATTATAAAAATGTAACCCTTAATTCCGTGATCAGTAAAAAATACAGGATAAGAAAAAAGCTGAACATCAGTACAGAGGAAAATATGTATTCATGGATGCTAAATCTTGGATAATTTTCAACGTTTTCACCTTTTTAACAATTCCGATTACCAAAACGACAAGTTTCGCTAGTTTATGACAATATCTTTATAGTGCCATTAATTAAACCTTAAAATAACTTTGTCATAGAATCCAGATGATCAATTGAAATAAATGATTAGTATAGTATTGTTGTCACAATGAACAGTTTTAAACTATGTCATTACATTATGTATTTATTGGGCTTCGATTCTATTAACACAAATGTTATTATATTTTGAATTAGGAGGAAGGATATTTTCCTATATCCTTCTTTTCTAAATCTAAATTTAAAACACAAGAATGTAAAAAATTATACGATGAAAAAAGCACATTTCATGCTATTCTGCATGCTGACCGTTAGCGGATATGCCCAGGTTAGTATTTCTACCAACCCTAGTGATCATGAGCCGCACCCTAACGCTATTCTGGATGTAAAATCCACAGTTCCGGCAAAAGCTGTATTACTGCCTTCGGTATCTCAAATAAGCAATGCTGCCAATCCTGTTGGAGATAATACCTTTAAAGGAGCATTAGTATACAGTAAGAACAATGCTTCTGTTTACGAACATGATGGAACCCGTTGGCGAAGCACCTATGATTATGTGGTTGAAACCAAACCGCAATATTTTGCTCATTTTTCCAGACCTTCCAATGTTGCATTGTCGTGTACCATCCCTTTTCTTGGAACAGGCTGTACAGTATCCAACGTAATAATACCAATTAGTAATTCGGGAAGCTCAGACTTTCAGGGAACTAATATTAATCTGTCACTTGCCTCTAATATTATAACGGTAAACGAGGCTGCGTTATATAGAATTACTTACAGATCATTTGCCGTATTAGCCACCTCACCTGTCGAAGTGCGATTAAAACTCCAAAAAGCAAATGCTGCCACCCCTACTACGTTTACTGATATTGACTCTCAATCATTTACTTCTGACAATGCCCGTCTAGGATACAATCCGGTATTTAATGGTTCTATTGTTATTCAGCTCAATGCTGGTGATAAAATTTCTCTGTCAGGTTACATGCAGTATTCTCCTCCGATACCTCTGCCTGGTCTTTCAGCATCTGCCACCTTCCAGAACAATGGAACAAACGGAACCGGGGAGCTTGTTTTTGAAAAAGTAATCCTTTAATTATACATATAATGAAAACACAAATATTTACCTTTCTTTTTTCTGTGCTGCTTGGTGTTTCAGCCTCTTCACAGATCCTGATTTCCAAAACAGGAGGCAGCCCCCATCCCAATGCGCTGCTTGATATAAAAGATCCTGCAAAAGGACTCATAATGACCAAAACTAACAGCATAGGAAACTTCCCACTATACAATGTCTCGGCAGAAGACCATTTCGATGACCTTCCTGCTCTCGAAGGAGCCCTTCTATACAATAAAGAAGACAAACAGTATTACAAATATGACGGCACCATATGGATTCCTGCATTGCAGTTAGGAGGATTTTACAATCCTTTTGAAACCCGTACAAAAGCAAGCGCAGCTCAAAGCTGGACATGCGTTTCGATTCTAGGTGTTAACACCTGCGCATTATCCCAATTGTTT
The DNA here is from genome assembly GCF_018362995.1 of Chryseobacterium indologenes. Classification (NCBI taxonomy): domain Bacteria; kingdom Pseudomonadati; phylum Bacteroidota; class Flavobacteriia; order Flavobacteriales; family Weeksellaceae; genus Chryseobacterium; species Chryseobacterium indologenes. The sequence continues at coordinate 507,287 of NZ_CP074372.1, read as the reverse complement.
GGAAGCAATAACAGACAAACTATACCTGTCTCAAATGCTACCAGCAGACCACAACTGCTTGTGAATAATTTAAATGCTCAGGTCGGAACTGATTATATTGTTATTCCTGCTGCAGGATTGTATCATGTTTCAGGTGTAGTAGGATTTGCAGGAACCAGTTTACTGGGGCTAGGGCAGGATGTATCTTATTGGGTCAATCTGGATGTAAGCTATGATAACGGAACAACCTGGTCTACGCTGGCCTTTAAAGAAACCAGCCAAAGCGGAGGAATATTTATTGACCTAGGGCAATCCGGAAATAAAAGCGCCAGTGTATCTTCCACCATTACATTGCCTGCTAACAGCAGAATCAGATTGGCTGCAGCTGTATCTACAAGCTCTCTTATTTCTACTTACTCCAATTCTACGGACCACACCGACACTTTTATTAACGTACAAAGAATCAGATAACTTTTAATACACAAGCAATGAAAAAATATATATTATTAGCCAATATATTGGGAGGATGTTTATTAAATGCTCAGGTAGTTATGGGAGGGGCCAATGTTACATCTCCATACACACAGTTAGAACTACAGAATACTACCGGACAAAAAGTATTGATACAGCCGGTTGCAAATAGCAACACAACTTTACCAAAATATAATGCAGCACAGCCTGACGGCTATGATGATGATGCTACTATGGAAGCCATGCTGATGTATGACAAGAACGCATCCGTTTCCAAAGTGTATGATGGTTCTACATGGAAACAGGCATTTACTCCACAAGGTAAGGCTACTACATGGACCCGTGCAAGAATAGAACCCTCAAGTGTAGCGTGTCTAAGCTTCTTGTGTACTTCCGGAAATCTTCCTTTGTCTATTCCCAATAACAGCAATCAGTTTTCTGATTACCTTTCTGTTTTTCGGCCGTCAGATACTTTCCGTATACGCCAGAAAGGATTATACAGAATTAATTTCAATTTACTATTCAATGGAGTTAATATAGGCTTTGCAGGAGTAAAAGTAAATATTGCTATTGCTGTAAACGGTGAACAAAAAGCATATATGTCTGCAAATGCCGGCTTTATCAGTTCAAATAGTTTTTCAGCTTCCGCAGATACTGTTCTGTTTCTTGATGTGAATAATGATGTCAATTTCAGAGTTAATGTTAGTACTCCGGGATTATCTATTGCTTCCTTTACATTCGGAGGAACACCAGACAGCAATGTCAGCTTGGAAAGAATATTATAAATGAAGTTTACAAACAGTAACGAATGAATAATCCGGATTACAAGAAGATATTTAAAGATATCATTCAATATCAATATCCCCACAAAGCAAAGGCTTGTGAAAGTATTTTGAATAAGGAAAGCTTAACAGGAATAGATGTCATTACTCTTAATAACCTCATTTTTGAATCACGCTGCCAAGAACCTGCTGTATTTAACCAAAAACATCACTTTTATGATAAGCAATCAATAATGCAGATATTGGAGTATCAAAAAAAACACAATCTCAATAATACTCAAGTTGCCCAAAAATATAAACTCAGCAGAAATACTGTTGCCAAATGGAAAAAGCTTAGCCTGAATCAGAATAATTAATAATTTCTTATTCATCCAAAGCAGTACGTGTTTTTTTATAACCTTTCCAATCGGGAAGGTTATTTTTATACTAAAATACCAAACTCAGAGAAAGAAATTTAAACAATACCAACTTTTCTTATTTGCCACTATTCTTATAATGATATTCTGATTTAAATATTTTTAAAAAAGTATTCTCTGTGTTATGTTTGCTGTAAATTAAATACTGTACCAGCAGGGTCTGTAATCCAGTGCATATTATCAGGAAGCTCTTCAATTTCGTCACAGGTTTCTACTCCGTTTGATCGAAGGTATTCTATAGCCTCTTCTACATCAGGAACTGTAAGCTGCAACCAGGTTTCGGAATGGGTATAATTATCTACACAGTCCAGCCAGATGATATTATTCCCGAATTTCACCTCATGGGTTTTGGAAACAGTTGGATTATTAATCGGTTTTTCTTCAACATTTAACTTTAGGATGTCTCTATAAAAGGCAACCGTTTTTTCATATTTATTTTTTGGAATTTTTATGGCAATATTTATTCCGGCTTCAAATTTCGTATTCATATTGTAGGTTTAACTGTTGTGAAAAATAAAAAACTCAATTAAAAGGCTCTGTTTACAGTTCAACATTGCCTGTCACAATCTCACCGGAACATTTGTAATTGGCTATAATAACTCCTTTTGATGTTATATGGCTTTCCGTCAGAGCAAAAGCAGCCGGAACCGAATTATCATCAAACAGCTTTTTTCCTCCACCAAGAATCAACGGATAAATTTTTAGGCGAAGTTCATCTACAAGATCATGTTTCAAAAGCAGATGCACAAGTTCGCTGCTGCCCCAAATCTGAATATCAGCACCTTCCGATTGTTTAAGTTTTCGGATGTCATCCAGATTTTTGAGAAAAAAAGTATTCTTCCAATCTGAGTTTTCGATAGTTTGAGAAAGCACATATTTATTTCCTTCGTTGATTCCCGGCCAGAATTCAGCATGCTGAGGCCAGTAAGATGAAAAAATATCGAATGTTTTTCTTCCCAGAAGGTAATCAGTCTGATTCATTTCTTCCTGCATGATTTCACCGAAAAGTTCATCACCATAAGATACAGTCCATCCGCCATATTGAAAGTTTCCGGATGTATCTTCTTCAGGGCCGCCGGGTGCCTGTATGACACCATCCATTGTAATCATTGATAAGACAGTTATTTTTCTCATTATATTAATTTTTTTAAATGCTATTATATCTGGTTATTTCAGAAAACCATTCAGATAATTCAGAATCATTGCGGTCTGCATCATCAGGCTGACGTGGGTTTGCCCGGGAGCAACGGCCAATTGAGATTTTGGCATTGGGCCCATATCCGCAAAAACATCACCTCCTAATAATTTATAAGTTTTTGATAACTCAGTTTTATCCAGTCCATCATTATCACCCGCTATAATTAAAACTGGTGCTGAAATTTTAGCAATCTTATCGTCACCCAGATCAAATGGCTGTCCGGCAGAAGCGATCATCTGCTCCAGAAACTTTATCCATTTTGTTTTATCAGGTGCTACGGCGTTGTAGGCAGTATGCATAGGGCTGTTTGTAAAGAGTTCGGGCTTCATCCCTTCCAATGCTTTATTTACTTCAGGCAGCCAGCCGTTCGTTTTATAGGTTGATGAAATAATCACCAGTTTGTTCAGTCTTTCCGGGCTTTGTATTGCCAACTGATAAGCTACTTCTCCTCCAAAACTGTACCCTGCCACATCTGCCTTATCAATTTTCAGATAGTCCATTACCTTTGTAACATCGCTCGCCAAAATAGCATGAGATAATTTTCTTTCCGAAAACGGAGTATGTCCGTGTCCTTGTAGTTCAAGCGCTATTACTTTTCTGTTTTTAGACAATTCAGGGATCAGCTCACCCCAATTCATATCAATCGTCATGAAGGCACCATGCAACAATACAATGGGCTTTCCTTTGCCATAGACCTCGTAATAAACTTTAATGCCATTAACAGGTGCATAACCACTTTCAGAAGGTTTCACTTTTTGTCCATATACCTGGGACGTGATAATGATAACAGTTAAAATCAGTAATGATTTCAATAGGATAGAGAATTTGAATAGACTTTTCATAATAGTATCGGATTTGGTGATTCAACTTTTAACCAAAATTAGTAAGTCATTATGAAATCCAACTTGCCACAAGACAAGATTTTATTCCAAACAAATCAATCTTTGTACATTCCTTTATTAAAGCCTATTGGACACACTTTACATACATTACATTTTACTTAATTATATAAAATTCAAAGGAAAACATCCAACAATAAACTTATTGAAAGTAAATATTTTCATGATAATTCTACAACAGTTGATAAAAATTGTTTAATTTCGAATAGAACTAAACTTATACTATTATGAAAAATTTAAAGAAAATCGAAAGACAGGAATTGAAAACAATTAAGGGTGGCATTGACTGCAGAGGCGGACAGCTTTGTTTAATCGGCGGAAAATGGCAATGTATGCCATATGACGGATGCGGTGGTGGAAACCAGCCTTAAGTTTTAGTTTAATTCAATTACTTGACTATGAAAAATTCTAAAAAAATTTCAAGAGATCAGTTGAAGAATATTAATGGCGGAGCATTGAGCTGCTCTGAAGCCTGCTGTCCACCTCCGGGAATCAAAAGATGTCCGTGGGTGATTTGTATTGCACCATGTGAAATATTAAGTTAGAAAACTGTATTCTCCAAAATAAAACCTGCAATTCCTATGAGTTGCAGGTTTTTATTTTAAGTTCACTTTTAGATTGTTGAAATCTATTAAAATATCTTTATTGTTCAACGATGGTAAGCGCATTGTAAGCACCACTTCCTGAAACATCAAACTGGCTGGTTGTACCATCAAATCCTACTGTAATCCAGGTGAAAGGTCTTAGTTTGCTGCCTTTATTCAGATATACGCTTACTGTACAGGCTGAACCTACCGGTACGGCATTTGGACTTCCTCCGGTATCGGAAGCATATCCATTATTTGTTTTTATTCTTTGCGTAATGTTGCCGGCAGAATCTCTGACTTCCCAAATTGCTTCTGTTTGATTATTGGCGCCAGTATTTACCTGGCTGGATTGTAATGCAAAAGTAAAAGTTGCAAAATAAACGCCATCACGCGGTGCTGTAAACTCACCTGTAGCCGGATTAAAATTCGAGGTTGGAACCCCTGAATCAGAGTCTAATTTTTCAGTCCAGTTAGTTAAATAAGAGGATCTTCTTTGTACTATGCCAGATTTTGGTCCTATTTCTGAAGGAGTTGCACTTTCAAATACATAGGTATCCTGAGTAGTTTTACTTGCCATTACTATAATACGCGGTTTTCCTTTAGGAAAAAAGCTAACCCAGTTTGAACCGTCGGAAAATTCCAAGTATCCCTTTACTCCAATAGCAGGACTTGCAACATACCGTAACGCCCCAGCCCCGGCCTGCGCAGCTGTTTTTGCAGTATTCCCAATAGCCACAGAGCTATTTGTTCCACCTCGCAGATCCAGAGCTACCTTGGGATTGGCAACCATTGTACCCATTTTTCCGGAACTATTGATTATAATATTACCGGCATCTGTTTTAGCCTCAAGAGGGTTTGTCGGATTGGGTACCCCTATTCCTATTTGAGCATTTACATAGGTTACATTCAGTGACAAAACAATAACAGCACTGATCAATTTTTTTATTTTATTTTTTCGCCCCATTATTATGTATTTACAATTCACTGATACTTAAATTATTTAATCTATTGTCATTCAACGTATTTCGGACACTGCCTATATTATGCCTAATGCTGAACTTTATAGTATCATCTTTTTTAAGGTTGAAAATAGCATTGCAATTCCCACTTATATAATTGCTTACTGCACCAGCCTGAAAAGCAGGATAAGAATTTATGGTCTTAAATACAGGGATATTATCTGTACTTTGACTGCTTTCTATTGCGGTTTCTATGAATGTATTTTTAGGGATATTTCCATTCGCCAAGGTAATATTGAAAGAAACCAGATAAAAACCATCGCGGGGAGCTTTAAAAACCCCTGTGGAAGGATCAAAATCTCCACTGACACCAGCACCTAAATCAACTGTTTCTGTCCAATCTGTAATAACCGTTGAAGCTGCACTTGGAATACTTTGCGCAGAGCCTTTACTGGCATTTACCAGTGCTTTCGTTGGAGCAGTCAATGGCAATGCGATCCATTGCTCACCATCAGAATATTCTAAAAATCCACTGTTGTTGTAGCGTATTGCTCCTCCTCCTGCTGCGGAAGGGCTTTGTGTATTATTCCCTAAACCAATAATTCCCTGATCGGATGAAGACCTCAGGTCTACTTTAGTAACCGGGTTTAAAAGTCCAAAGCCAACCTGTCCTTCTGATGTAATAACAACATCATTAGATATTTTTGTTGCATCAGGTGCTGAGCCATTATCTTTTCCCGCATCTATATGCAAAGGTTGTGCAGGTGTAGGAGTAAAAAATCCTGTTTGCGCCATTGTCTTGGTTGCAGAAAAAAATAAAATACAAGCAAATAGTTTATAAGTGATACTGATCTTCTTTTTCATAATCTATATCTTAATGTTCTATTATGGTTAAATTGTTAAATCCATCATCTGGATTTGCAGGGTTCGAAGAATCAGTTGTCACTCTAAGCGGAATAGCCCCTGAAGTAAGATTTTGATATAGTCTGACACTTACCTTAGTTCCTGCAATAAGAGTAAGGGTAACGGTACTTGATCCTCCAGCTTGTGTTGAACGGGTAGAATTAGCATCATCAGCTGTACCTGTCATAGACTGGCCGAAAGTTTTATATACACTGGCAAGAACCAGGTTTGTAATGGGATTATAAAATTGTGACTCTACTCTGGACCCATCACTAATAACGGCTCCGTTAAAATTGAATGTTAATAAAAAAGTATAAGTTCCATTTCGGGGAGCTGTAAACTCACCTGAGCTGGGATCAAAGCTATTGCTCATGTCACGTACCTCGTTCCAATTAACAATAGTTGTTGCAGAGGCAGATGGTATAGACTGACTTACAATTTTACGGACAACAATCACTGCCTTTTGAGGAGCAATATAAGCTTTATGCCATACTGTACCATCAGACACTTCGATTTTAGCGCCTACCGGTATATTGTTTACATCGTATCGTGTAGCACCCGCACCAGCAGCCACCGCCGACATGGTTGTTGTTCCCAGACCAAGGGCATTTTCAGCACCTGCTGATCTGATATCGAACTGCACCTGAGGATTAAGAACTCCTGCACCTATGAATCCTGTTGTTTTATTTACAATAAAATCATTTGAAACTTGTGTTGCCGTTGGTGCTCCTGAAGCAGAATTATCCTTAGCTCCATCTACATGTAAAATACCTTGTGGATTATTTGTTCCCATTCCTACCTGCCCACTCAATATATTGATAAGGAAGCAACAAGGTAAAATCAGTGTTTTATGTGTTTTTTTCATATTCTCACTTAAGGTAATAAAGGAGTTAACCCTCACTATTAAATGTGTTTTTAGAATCTTATTTTCATTGATGTAAACATCAGGTCAATAATAATTTTCTGCAAAATTGTTGATTTTTCATAATCACGCAAAACATAACCTATCGATAGATTTCGATGTCCCGATAGATTTTTATGAGTTTAAGATTCTTAAAAGATTTGCCATTACTACTATTCGGATATTTCAAATAAAGAAAATGATCAGGTTAATTTTACCGCTAATAAATAGACCGTTTAAAGATTATGGCTTTTTATTTAGCACCTTTAGTACCTGTATAAAACAAAAAAGCTGTAAATATTTTACAGCTTTTGGACTATTTTGTTTGAATAATTGTGGAGAGTGAGGGATTCAAACTTATGTTCTGGAATCTGCATACTTACAAATTCAAACCAATGATAATTTTTCCTTATATAATTTAAATAATAGACAGAAAATATAAAATTTAAAAAAAATATTGGATAAACGTTTAACCAAATTTAATCATCATATTATATAGGTTAACAATTTGTTCATATTAAAATACGACTTTATTGTTTAATATACTGAAAATCATATATTTGCATTATTTTTAAAAAATTGCGCGAAATTACACTTTTTTCTGAAACTGCCAAAAAAACACAGCTATTGTTTTTTTACTATTTTATGAAATATTTTTGTGCATTAATAAAATAAAATGAAAAGGTCTTCTATAAAAGATATTGCTAAACTGGCAGGAGTTTCCGTAGCCACAGTATCTTATGTTCTCAACAAAAAGGAAGGACAACGCATTAGCGAAGAGACCAGCAAAAAAATTTTTGAAATTGCTGAAACGATTAACTACACTCCCAATAAGATCGCAAAAAGCCTTAAAACCAATAAAACAAAGCTTCTGGGATTGATCGTTGCAGACATCTCCAATGACTTCTATTCTCATATGGCAAGGAATCTGGAAGATAAAGCTTTAAAATTAGGCTATACTCTCATTATTGGCAGTTCTGACGAAAATGCAGAAAAATTTAAAAAACTTACCGAACTCTTTTCGCAGCAACAGGTAGACGGAATGATCGTTGCCCCGGTAGCAGGATCAGAAAAGACACTTGAAAATCTTATCAACATTAAATATCCTGTTGTAACTATTGACAGGTATCTTAAAGGAGTTTCTGTTCCCGGAATTACCATTGATAATCAGGAGATAGCCGAGAGAACAACCAGCCTGCTTCTTAATAAGGATTTTGATAAAATGATCTACATTGGTTACGAAACTGAGCTCCCGCATCTGCTGGACCGCCAGCATGGTTTTGAAAAAGCAATAAGCTCTTCCAACAAAACAGCTGAAATACAATATATTCTGGTGGGATTGGAAAATATAGCACAAGAGGTACATTCTCAGCTTGAAAATAACTTAGGAAAAAAACCTGAAAATACAGCATTATATTTTTCCAGTAATAAACTTGCGGTAGCGGGACTTTCCTACCTCGTTAAAAACAATATAAAAGTTCCGGAGCAGGTTTCTGTAGTTGCATTTGATGAAACCGATGCATACGATCTCTTCCCTACCGAGATTACCTATATCCAGCAACCAATTGAAGAAATGGCTGAAGAGGCTATCAGGCTACTGGACGGACAGATCAATGATTATGCAGCGACAGGAAAAAGGGTAACATTATCCGCAAAACTGGTTGCCAAAGCCTCTTTAAAATAATTAATATAACATAAAACATTTTTTTTAACAATAACTTAAACGTTTAACCTATCATGATAAAAAATAAATTAAACCATGTCGTTTGCTTTGGAGAGGTTCTGTGGGATATCTTCCCTACCGGATCCAGAGCTGGTGGTGCGCCATTTAATGTAGCCTACAACCTTTTCAAAATGGGAATTGATACGAAAATGCTCAGCAGAATTGGCAATGATGAATTAGGACACCGCCTTCTTAATCAAATTCAGAACTGGGGAATAACAACAGATTTCATACAGGTAGATGAGGAAAAAGCTACAGGAACAGTGCTTGCTGATTTTGATGAACACGGAGAGGCTATATATGAAATTGTGCAGGAAGCAGCATGGGATTTTATTCAACCGCTGCCAGAACATAAGAGTTTGATTGAGAATTCAGAAGCATTTGTTTTTGGAAGCCTGATTACAAGGAATAAAACATCCCAAGCTACTCTGCTGGAACTTTTGGAATATTCAAAATTCAGGGTTTTTGATGTCAATTTCCGTCCTCCTTTTATCGATTTTGAGTTCATTAAAAAATTATTGCATAAGGCTGATCTTGTTAAAATGAATAAGGCAGAACTCAGAACCATTCTTGAATATCTCGGTGAAGATTATATTGATGAAGATACCGGCATCAGACATCTTCAGGTCTATTTTAATTTGAATGAAATTGTTCTTACCAAAGGAAGCAAAGGTGCAAGATACTTTATAGATGATACTGCATATAATTTCCCGGCGGTTCATATTGAAATTGCAGATACTGTGGGAAGTGGGGATTCTTTTCTTGCCGGGTTCCTGTCTAAAAGAATTCAGGGCAGATCCCCGGAAGAGATCATGAAACAGGCAACGTCATTGGGGGCTTTTATCACTTCGAAAGCGGGAGCATGTCCGGATTACACCTATGAAGAATTCAAGGCATTCAGAGAAAAAAACAGCTGTAAAACCTCTTAAAAACATACTATATGAATACTCCAAAATTTACAGATAAGAAATATTACATCATCCTGTCTTTTGTTACATCATTATTTTTCTTCTGGGCCATTGCTCTTACCATGGGTGATGTATTGAATAAGCATTTCCAGAACGTTCTTCATATTTCGAAATCCAAATCCGGACTGGTACAGCTTTCCATTTTTGGTGCATACGCACTTATGGGGATTCCGGCCGGGCTTTTTATGAAAAGGTTTGGTTATAAATTGGGGGTAATTCTGGGACTTTCACTATTTGCACTGGGATCTTTCTTGTTTATTCCGGCAGCTAATACTTCTTCATTTGACTTTTTCAGATTGGCTCTTTTTGTACTTGCTATGGGAATGGCAACTCTTGAAACGGTAGCCCATCCTTTTGTAGCAGCTCTTGGTGATGAAAGAACGAGTGATCAGAGGGTTAATTTTGCTCAATCATTTAATGGTTTAGGAGCTATCATCGGTCCTCTGCTGGGTGGATATTTCATTTTTGGAGCCCCTGATTCAGGAACAAGATCTCTGGATTCTGTAAAAAATCTTTATACCTGGATTGGGATTGTGATTCTGGCGATTACCATTATTTTCAGCTTTATCAAAGTACCGGACCTCAAAGATCCTCATGCAGAAGATATCATTATTTCAGAAAATGAAAAAGGAGAAGACCTGTCTGTATCAGATCCACACGCACCGCTCTACAAGCAGAGGCATTTTATATTTGCAGTCATTGCCCAGTTTTTCAATATCGCCGCACAGGGCGGTACATGGGCTTATTTTATCAATTACGGTGTCGAGAAAATGCATCTTCCGGAGATACAGGCTTCCTATTATTTTTCCTTGAGCATGGCGATGATGATGATTGGAAGATTTATTGGCACTTTCCTGATGAGATTCATTGCTCCCAACAAGCTGCTGGCTATCTTTACCGCATGTAATATCGTTCTGTGCCTGATTATTTCCCAAAGCTTCGGATGGGCTTCATTTATCAGCCTTATTTTGCTCAACCTGTTCCTGAGCGTGATGTATCCTACTATTTTCAGTCTTGGACTTAAAAGATTAGGATCAAAAGTTCAGCAGGCTTCATCATTCCTGGTTATGGCGATGTTTGGAGGCGCTGTTTTCCCTCCGATCATGGGTAGAATTGCCGAAAAAGATATTGCCCATGCTTATCTCCTTCCTATTCTATGCTATGTAGTTATTTTATTATTTGCATTAAAATTCTATAAGCCCAAAACACTTAAATAATTCCTATGAAAACAAAGCTCTTATTAGTCTGGTGCATTTTACTTGTATGCGCCGGCAGGGGAATTAATGCCCAGATCGTAATAACCAACAAAAAATTTTCCTTTGGTACAACCGGGAGAATCGGAGCTGGTTATTCTCCGAATGCTGATGGCAAAACCGGGAGACAACTGAACCTGAACAACCAGGGATCTTTAGGAGGCAGAATGGATCAGGGTGACTATGTTGATTTCTTGCCAGCTTTCCATTTTACTCCGGTGGTAAACGGTGACAGTACAAAAAGTACAAAGATCGATATGCAGGCAAGGCTGAGCTTTTATTCAGGCGGAACTTTTCTGGGAAATGTAGATTCAAAATCCAATCAGGGGATGATTATTGCCTTACCGGAAGCATTTGTTGAGGCCAGAAATATTATGGGAAGTGATTGGGATGTCTGGGCTGGGTCAAGATGGCTGAGATATGATGACATTCACATTGCAGATTATTTTTATTTTGATGACCATTCGGCAACCGGTTGGGGGCTGAGGCATAAAAACACAAGGTTTTCTATGTTTTTCCCTGCTGCTATTGATACCGCTGCCAGCAACTCTACGCCTTATTCTTACACCAATGTGATCAGCGGATCAAAAAACCTTATTTACAGGCAGAGAGAAGTTTTGGTCCTGGAACAGACGCTGCCATTTAAAAATACAAAACATAAACTCAAGTTACTGGCAGAATTTCATCATGTAGAAAAATCGGGAGAAAATTCCGTAGAGCAATACCCGTCGGATCAGGGGTGGGTTTTTGGGGCTAAATTAAATACAGATATTGCAACAAAAATTCCGGGTTCATTCAATCAGTTTTCTGTAAGATACGGGACCGGAATTGCTAATGGAGGCGATAATGGGAATACACAGACCTGGCGTACCTATGGAGCACCTGATGAAACTACAAAAACATACAAAGGAGCTTACTCTTTTACTGTTGTTGAACATTTCCTCTGGAATATCTCAAACCGTTGGTCGCTTAATCCTTATGCCGTCTTCACCAAGAGTAAAGGAGGATCAGCCAGTAATGATAAAGCTCCGGATTATTATAGCCGTGAAATTTTCAACAGGAAAACAGAATTTAATACAGGAATCAGGGCCACTTACTATTTTAACAACTGGTTTCATATTCTTTCCGAATTCCATTATGCAGCACGAAAAAACGGAAGCCAGGATGCCGCATCGATGATGAAACTGGTTTTGGCTCCTACCATTGTTCCTACAGCAGAACGCAGTGTCTGGGCAAGACCTCACATCCGTTTTATTGCTGAAGTATCAAGATATAATGATCAGGCTATGAATAGTCTTTATTCACCATTTTTACAACAGTCAGGAGCCAAAAGATTCGGGACATATTTCGGAATACGCACAGAATGGTGGATTTTTTAAAATTAAATAAATAAAATATAATGAATATAAAGTTTGGAGCTTCCCTACTCTCCTGGATTACTCCGTTATGGAATGCAGAATCAGGAAAATATGCTATAGAAAAAACCGCTCAGGCCGGATTTGATCTTATCGAAATACTGCTTCCAAGCTCAATGGATTTTGATGCCGGAACAGTAAAAAAACAGCTGAAAGAGAATCATCTGGAGGTTATATGCTCGCTGAACCTTCCCAAAGATGCCCATATTGCGTTTTATCCTGAAGCCGCAGAAAAGCTGATCAAAAAAGCAATTGATAAAACTGCTGAGCTGGAGACCAATCTGCTGGCAGGAGTTTTACACAGCGGAATAGGTGTCTTTACCGGAAAACCACTCACAGAAAATGAAAAAGAAATCATTGCTGAAGTATGGTGCAATGTGGCAGATTACGCCCGGAGCAGAAGTATAGATATCGCCATAGAACCTATAAACCGCTATGAATCGTATGTTTGCAATACTGCAGAAAATGTTCTGGAACTTATTAAGAAAACAGGTAAAAATAATCTCTTCCTTCATCTTGATACCTTTCATATGAATATTGAGGAAAATAATTTTTATGACCCGATCATCAATTCCGGGAAAATGCTGAAGCATATTCATGTTACAGAATCTCATCGGGGTATGCTGGGAGAAGGGACAACCAATTGGGAAGAGTTTTTCTCAGCATTGAAAAAAATCAATTTTGAAGGGAATCTGGTTCTTGAAAATTTCAGCTCCTCAATTCCCGGAATGCAGGAAAAGGTTTCATTATGGCAAAAATCACCTTATGATGCTCAGGAGCTGGCTGAAGGCAGTCTTGCTTTTTTAAAGAAGCATTTACAAAACTAATTAAACAATGGTTCACTTACGTTTGTCCCGGCTATTATCTCAATAGCCGTTTTGTGTTGGATAATCCGGCCTTCATTAACGAGCTTTTTAAGAACACGGCTTATCACTTCTCTGGATGTTCCCAAAGCTGATGCAATGTCTTTATGGGTGATTTTTACAGGATTATTTCCAGTAACAACAGCACGTTGATTGATATAATTGAGTACTCTGGTATCCAGTTTATGAAAAACAGCATCATTTACCATATTCATCAATGCAGTAAACTGGCTGTCATATTCATTGTAGAAAAAATTATTCATCTCCGGAAAGCTGTTCATAAGCTTAAGAAGGCTGGAAACAGGAATCAGCAGTGCTTTGGATGATTCCTCAGCACAGGCATATACAGAACTTATACAGTTTTTAAATATGGAAGCAAAAGTCATGATACAGCTTTCACCAGGTTTCATATAATAGTATAAAAGTTCTCTCCCTTCATTAAGAGTAAAAACTTTTACAGAACCTTTCATGAGAATAGGTACATAATGAATTCGCTGCCCGGGACTCACAATCTCCATTTTAGATTTTATATCAGTGATTACGCAACATTTTTCAAGTTCACGTATAAAATCCAGTCCCAGAAATCCAAATTTTTCAGTAATAAACTGGTTATTAATCATAAATTATTTTATTGCTTTTAATTATCTTATGTTCAAGGATGAAAAAAGAATGCAAATTTATTTTTAAAGAGTTTTTAAAGTAAAATATATTGATACGTTTTTTCTATTACAGATATCATTCAGATAACACAAGCATTTATAAAATGAAAGAAAAGAGCAGCAATGGACTCAAAAATGGATTGAAAAGTAACTGAAATGGGTTTTATTCTGCTTTTATTTGTGACAGATCAATGCCCAGTTTTGTAAATTCTTCCTGTCCCTTATCCGTAATATAATAGTTACGGTCAGCAGGACTATCCTTTGCAATCCAGCCTTTCTCTACAAATTGTTCTAAAAGAAGCTGCCCTAATTTTCCGCCGATATGCTCATAGCATGTTTTGGCTGGCTTTCTACCGGTTGATGTCTTCATATTATTAGTTTTAATTGGTGTTCAAAGTGTAATGAAATTTTGGTGTACGGAAGAATTAATTCAAATTCAGATAGTCCTTAATCGTTTTAAGAACTCCGAAGCTGTCATTGGTACATGCTTCAAAATTAGCTACCTCTTTTACATTCGGATGGGCATTTTTCATGGCGTAGGAATATCTGGCATTCTTCAGCATTTCTATATCGTTCATATAATCTCCGAAAGCCATCGTATTTTCAGGAGAAATCCCCAACGATTTCTGAAGGATTTTCAAAGCGTTCCCTTTATTGATATCCTTATTCATAACATCCAGCCAATACTCCCCGGAAACTACCACTTCAAGACCGAATTCTTCAAATCTTTTAAGGGCGGGATACAGATATTTTTCGGAACCTTCAGGATGATATACGGCTATTTTAAAGGCGGTATCATCAATTTTTTCTGTCAGATCATCCTTCTTCATATTTTCAGTATAATATTTGGAAAAAAAATCTACAAACTGCTGATCTTCGGTTTCGTAATACGCCATCTTTTTAGCTGAAAGTACAGCTTTTGCACCCGGTATTTCGCGGACAGCTTTGATGATCTCAACAATATACTGATATTCCAGTGTATCGGCGAAAAGCTCCTGATCTTTATAGATTATGTAGCCACCGTTTTCAGCAATAAAACCAATCTCACTTTCTATTTCTCCGAAATAATGGGTAATGCCCGGCATCTGTCTTCCGCTTGCGGGTACAAAAACAATATTTCTTTTTTTCAGTTCCTGGTAAACATCCGAAAACTCAGGGCTCATTTCATGGCTGGAATTGAGAAATGTCCCATCCATGTCCGTCACAATTAATTTAATTTGTTCCATAATTTTATTGGGAAAAGCGATATTCTGTTTGCAGCAGATTATCATATGCTTATTCTTTTCAAAGATATTGATTTATTATTTTTTCTTGTAATGAATGGTGGGAAGATTTCTTAATATTGTGGCACTTTGTTCCGGGGTAATGTCCCGCTGAGGCTCAGCCAGCATTTCGTATCCTACCATAAATTTTTTAACTTCCGCACTTCTGAGTAACGGCGGATAAAAGTGCATATGAAAATGCCATTCCGGATGTTCTTTGCCATCTGTAGGCGATTGATGAATTCCAGCAGAATAAGGAAATGACGTTTCAAAAAGATTGTCATATATTGTGGTCAGATCCTTGAGTACAGCTGCAAAAGATTCTTTTTCCTCTTCAGAAAATTCCGCAATATTTTCTCTTTTCTGTTTACTGATAATCATTGTTTCATAAGGCCACGACGCCCAAAACGGCACCAATGCGGCAAAGTGTTCATTTTCTGTGACGATGCGTTCTCCAGCTGTGGTTTCCTGCTCAAGGTAGTCTTCCAGTAATGTTCTTTTATTTTTTTCAAAATACAATTTCAACTGATCATGGGTTTTCTGAACCATTGCCGGAACGGACGACTGTGCCCATATCTGGCCATGCGGATGAGGATTGCTGCAGCCCATGATGCCTCCTTTATTTTCAAAAATCTGAACATAATTGATATGATCCAGAGCCGCCAGCTCATTGAACTGCTCCTGCCATACATCCACCACATTTTTGATGTGTTCCACAGACATTTCCGGTAAGGTAAGGCTATGATTTTCAGAAAAACAAACCACCCTGTTGATTCCGCGCTCCGGAAGAAGGGTAAAAAAACCTGACTGTTCCTCGGAAAATTCAACTTCTTCATTCAACAATGCCCCAAAGTCATTGTTAAAGACATAGGTTCCCTGGTACGCTGGGTTTCGGTCTCCGTTAGCACGAATATTTCCAGAACAGAGATAGCAGTCCGGATCGTAATCGGGACGGTTTTCTTCTGCTGTTTCTTCTCTCTGCCCCTGCCATGGACGGTTTGCCCGCTGTGGAGAAACCAGTAACCATTCATCCAAAAGAGGATTGTATCTTCTGTGGGGATGTTTTTTAGGGTCAAATGATGTATTCATTGGTGTATTCTTTTATCCCGTCTGAAATTTTAACCTGGTAAACTTTCATCTGAATATTAAAATGTTCAAGATATTTTTCACTGATGGTTTTAATCACTTCTTCAGCTCTGTTTTCCTGAATCAGGTTGATGCTGCAGCCTCCGAAACCGCCTCCCATGATTCTTGCTCCCAGTACACCTTCCTGCTGCAATGTGTTTTCAACCAAAAAATCAAGCTCATTGCAACTGACCTCAAATTCAGTGGACAGCCCGGCGTGGGTTTCCGTGAGGAGTGTTCCCAGATATTCAATATTTCCTTCTGAAATAGCTTTGGCCGCCATTTCTACCCTTCGGATTTCTTTCAACAGATAGAGACATCTTTTGTATGAAATATCTCCCATTTCTTCCTTTGTATGATCAAGCATAAGCAATGTAAAATCCCGGAATTTTTCAATTTCAGGGAAATTTTTCCATAAGACTTTTTTGCCATGTTCTACATCTCTACGTCTTTCGTTATAGCCGGATGTCAGATGACTATGTTTTACACAGCTGTCAAAAAGCAGCAGGCTGTATCCTTTAAGGTCGGCATCAAAATATTGATGCTCCAGAGAATTACAGTCGAGCATAATTACCTTATTTTCCTTTCCGAAAACGGAAGCAAACTGATCCATAATTCCGCACTGAACTCCTGCAAAAGTATGTTCTGATTTTTGCCCGATCACCGCGATTTCTTTTTTGGTTAGGTGAAGGTCAAAAAGTTCATTGAGGATATAGGCAAAGCCACATTCAAGGGCTGCCGAAGAAGAAAGTCCGGATCCCATCGGAATGGTACTGCTGAAGACAATTTCCATTCCGCAAAACTGATTTTCTGACTTCTGCAACTGGCTGAAAACACCCAGAATATAGTTCATCCACATTTGCTGTACGGGTTTTACCTCTAGTGTGACATCAAATGTATATTCTTCTCCGAGGTCTCTGGCTATGATGGTACAAAAATTAGACTGTGGCAGCTTGCGGACAGCAAAACAAATGTATTTATCTATGGCAGCAGGCAATACAAAACCGTCGCTATAATCTACATGCTCACCGATAATATTAATTCTCCCGGGAGAAAGGAAAATGTGCTCAGGCTCTGCTTTGAATTCGGCCTTAAACTTTTGTAGGGTTGGGTTAATTAACTGTTCATGCATATCAATCTCATCTGATCAACAGATCTGGGGTGATCTAAGTATAAAACTACTGAATTTATAACAGAGAAGTTATACTTTTTCTGCCCAATCTTATTTCATTTTTTGTGAATCTTTAATAAACTGGTCTAATCCTGAGTCTGTCAGCGGATGTTTAAGTAAAGATAGTATCGGAGCCAGCGGACACGTTACGACATCAGCTCCCAATTTTGCACAATTGATAATATGCATACTGTGTCGGACTGAAGCAGCCAGTATCTGAGTAGCAAAAGCATAGTTGTCATAAATCTCTCTGATTTCTGAGATCAGATGAAGACCGTCTGTAGAAACATCATCGAGTCTTCCCAGAAACGGAGAAACATAAGTAGCGCCAGCTTTGGCTGCCAACAAGGCCTGGCCGGCTGAGAAAACAAGCGTACAGTTGGTTTTTATTCCTTTTTCAGAAAAATACCTGATCGCTTTAATTCCGTCCTTGGTTACAGGAACTTTTACGACAATCCGCGGATGTAATGCAGCAAGCTCTTCCCCTTCTCTAATCATTTCTTCAAAAGTAATTCCGAGTACTTCCGCGCTTATATCTCCATCAGCAATTTTACAGATATCCAAATAGTGATTATGGATATTATGCTTTCCCGAAATACCTTCTTTCGCCATCAGCGAAGGATTGGTGGTTACTCCGTCCAGAACTCCAAGGGTGCTGGCTTCCTCTATCATCGCCAGATTGGCAGTGTCAATAAAAAATTTCATAGATATGACTGTTATTTATAAGTGTTAAATTTACACTTATATTTTAATAAATTATAATCTAGAGGTGAATTTTCAGATTTTCATAAAAATTACTCCATAAAGTAATTAAATTCTTTCCGGTATTGAGAAGGACTTTTTTGAATGTAGTCTTTAAAAGTCCTGTTAAAGTAGCTGAAGTTATTAAACCCTGATTCAAAGCAAACTTCTGTGATACTCAATGGCTGTTCTGCCAGAAGCTTAAGGGCATGGGTAATTCTGTATTCGTTGACAAACTGCGTAAAGGTTTTATTGGTAATTTTTTTAAAATAACGGCAAAAAGACGGTACTTTCATGTTGGCAAGATCAGCCATTTCTTCGAGGGTTATGGCTTCTTTAAAATGATCTTTAACGTAATTAAATATAAGATTGATTCTTTCATTGTCTTCAACCTGCGTCTGAAGGTAATATTTTCCTGCATTTAAAATCCTGTAATCCTGGGTCACAGACAGTTCATCCAATATTTTCAGAAATCTGCACAGCTTGTCCAGAGAGGAAGCTTCATGCATCTCGGTAATCTCCTTTCCGATTATTTTCTTCACCTCTTCCCCGAACACGATTCCTGCTTTTGATTTTTCAAGCAACCCTGAAATCCTTTGCATCTCCGGAAGGTCCCAGATAGGTTCACCTAAAAAATCAGGTTTAAACTGAATGACCATTTCGTATTCATTATGGGTACTTTCATTGGTCAGTCCGCAATGCGGAAGATTGCTTCCTATCAGGACAAGATCACCATCTGAAAAATAAGAGATACTGCTTCCGATCTGTCTTTTCCCGGAACCTTTGCACACAAAAATCAGCTCAATCTCAGGATGGTAATGCCAGACATGTGATTTTATATTCTCATTGGTGAGAAATTTCAGGCTGGTAAAACTGCTTCCTATGGTTGGCCTTATCGCCTCAAAAGAAGGATTTACATGTTTCATAAAGCAAAAACAAATAATTTCATATGCAAAATTAACAAATAATATATCAATAAGATCAAACAAAGTTAATATAGTACACAAATATGAAAATTTAATTATAGCCTGAGAACTATTGCTGCCATAGCTTTGCAATAGTAATCCTAAAAGCGTTAACCCATGAGCACATTATTAAAAGCCGTATTTTTTGCAGGAGCCTTATTGGTTTCAGCAAAT
The DNA here is from genome assembly GCF_018362995.1 of Chryseobacterium indologenes. Taxonomy (NCBI): domain Bacteria; kingdom Pseudomonadati; phylum Bacteroidota; class Flavobacteriia; order Flavobacteriales; family Weeksellaceae; genus Chryseobacterium; species Chryseobacterium indologenes. Next base: position 487,873 of record NZ_CP074372.1, on the reverse strand, counting down.
GTAATGAGTAAGGACAGAGATTTTTCCCTTTCCTTTGGAAACGTACAAGACAAAACATTGAACTTTGAGCTTTCAAATGCTAAAAGTGTTTCTGTTTTTGTTTATAACACTGCACATGACGAGCTGTTTTTCGAAAATCTTGCAGATGGAGACCATCTGATAAAGTCTTATGATTTTCAGAGCTTTACGCCAGGAACCTATTATCTGGTAGCAGAATCAGAAGTGAAGATAGAGAAATACAAAATCAAAATCAATGCTGATAATGTAATGGAGGTGGAAAAAACACCTGTAAGTGCTGTGCATAAGCCTGAATATACTGTTTCCGGGCATATGGCAAAACTTCATATGTCTGATGCGAAAGGACCTGTAAGCATTTCAGTATATGATCTTTCCAATACAACATATTATACTTCAAACAAAAAATATGCTGACGGCAAAGTGGATATCACTTTTGATCTTGACCCGAAAACAGCAGACCAATACATCATTCAGGTTGAAGAGAATGGAAATGTTTTTAATAAGATAATTTCTCTCCGATAAACAGGAATACATACAGATAGATTGACATATCGATCATTCCAAATTATTTTGGATTAAAATTTTACTTACAGTTTATTGTTTTGAGGCAGCTCCATTTCCAACCAGGAAAAAGAGCTGCCTCATTTTTTAATTGTGATGCCCCATGTCCAATTTGATCTTTTTCAGATCCTCCAGCTCATGAACAGGACGTTCTATGTCGTAAGGAATCGGCTTTTTGGAAAAAGTCTGAAAGTAAAGCAGACAGGCATCTTTCCACCATATCGCATCTTTTGACTGAATTCTGAGCTTTGACTGAACATCTGCAAACCTCTGTTTGTCTATATAAGGTTCCATTTTATCCCAGATTTTCTGATAATCCCTTACCTTTTTTACCCCGGAATCATACGTATAGCACAGCTCATCCCACAGGGTTTTCCCGTCTTTCATTGGATAATCCCACGGAACATGATGAAACCATAGAATAAGATTTTCCGGGCAGGTTGAGATATTCCCATATCTTTCATTCAATGGTGAAAAATATTGTGAAACCGCGTTACTTCCTGTTTTTGTTCTGTTAAAGCCCAATCCCTGAGCATCAGCCTGATGGTAATAGACAGGAGACCAGTCCGGTCTTCCGCCTTTATAATCTCCCCATGGCTCAGGACCATAATGATGTCCTCCCGCAAAGATATGGTGAAGTCCCAAAGGCATCATATAATCCACAGCAGTTTCCCTGGAAGAAAGCATGACTTCCTTTACCGGATCCAGGAATTTCTGATCGTCTGTGAAGGTCATTTTAATCCATTCATCGGCAATCTGCTCTGAACTCAGCTGATGGTTCCATGCTAATCTCCCGAATGCATACCAGTTAGCCTGTGCAAAATGATGTCCCGTCCAGTTGGTATCTTCTCCAATATTGGCAACGGCTGAAATAGCTGTAATTTTTGAAGGTCTTAAAGTACCGTCTGTTATTTTAGCAATCGTGGAGCCCTGGCCGTCAGAATAGGTGTCACTATCCAGTGTTTCCTTGAATAATGGAGCCAGAAAAACCAGATGATTTGAAAAGCCCAGATATTCCTGGGTGATCTGAAATTCTACCATTTCAGAAGTTTTTCTTAATGCTCCGAAAAGCGGATTAAAAGCTTCGCGGGGCTGAAAATCAACCGGACCGTTTTTGATCTGAATAATGACATTATCCCTGAATTTCCCATCCAGAGGAACAAATTCCAGATAAGCCTGTTTGGCTCTGTCGTCTTTGCTCGGACTGTAGACAAATGCTCTCCACATCACGATTCCACTGTAAGGTTTCAGAGCATCGGCCATCATATTGGCTCCGTCTGCATGCGTTCTTCCGTAATCCTGAGGGCCAGGCTGTCCTTCGGAATTGGCTTTCACCAAAAACCCGCCGAAATCAGGAATCAATCTGTAAATTTCAGCTGCTTTATCTTTCCACCACTTTTGCACGTCTTTATTCAGTGGATCTGAATTTTGTAATCCGCCCAGCACTTTAGGTGAAGCAAAATTCACGGAAAGATATACCTTAATCCCATAAGGCCTGAAAATATCAGCCAGAACCTTTACTTTTTTAAGATAGTCTTCCCTAAGCATATTGGGAGATGCGTTCACATTATTCAAAACAACGGAATTGATTCCTATTGAAGCGTTCGCTCTTGCATATTCTTCATAGCGTGGAGAAATTCTCCCCGGTAAATCTTCCCATTTCCAGAGTGATCTTCCGGCATATCCTCTTTCAATACTTCCATCCAGATTATCCCAATGGTCCAGAACCCTTACATCGTATGATGGTTTTTCAACAGTATTTAAATGAGACAGATCTGCCTTTGTCTGCTGCAATCGTAAGATATGATAGACACCGTACAACAATCCTATTTCTTTCCCTGCAGAAATAACGATTTTTTCAGGGGTGGAAACAATCCTGTAACCGTCTTTAAGGTTTTTGTCTTTGTTTTCTGTACGAAGTTCCACCGCCTGTCCCTGCCAGTGTCTGCTAAGCTCTTTTCTGACAATATTCAGGGTTGGACTGCTGCCTTTGGAAATAATTTTATCTGCCGATATTCCGTTTTTTGCAGGAAACCGAAGCCAGAGCTGACTTCCGTCCTCCGCGAAAACCAGCAAAGGAAATACCAGAAAAAATAGTAAGTTGAGTCTCAGATATCGCATTGAAAAATTTTAAATTAATTAAAGATGACTATGATCGGTCTTCCAGACCTTCAATCGTCTTGATTTTACCTTCGTGATCGTATTCCAGTTCAACAACCTTCATGCTTCTCAGCCATGTTTTACCGCCACTCGGAACAGAATCATGGAAAAACAGATACCATTTTCCTTTGAATTCTACGATGCTGTGATGGGTTGTCCATCCTACCACTGGAGTAAGAATTTCACCCTGAAAAGTAAACGGACCGTAAGGATTATCCCCGGTCGCATAGCAAATCAGGTGAGTGTCTCCTGTAGAATATGAAAAATAGTACTTACCATTATACTGATGCATCCATGATGCTTCAAAAAAGCGGTGCTTATCACCATGAAGCAGAGGCTTTCCGTTTTCATCAATGATGACAATGTCTTTAGGAGCTTCCGCAAATTGAAGCATATCATCGCTCAGCAGTGCCACTTTTGAATGGATTGCTGGTTCATCATTTTCTGGAATTACAGCAGATTCAAGCACTTTATTATCTCTGTATCGCTGTAATTGTCCGCCCCAGATCCCTCCGAAGTACATATAATATTTTCCTTTATCTTCAAAAATGCAGGGATCGATGCTGTAGCTTCCCATCATCGGATGTTCTTCAGGGATGAAAGGTCCGTAAGGTTTATCACTCACTGCAACCCCGATTCTGAAGATATCATTCTGATCCTTCAGAGGAAAGTACATATAATATTTGCCATCTTTGAAGGCAACATCGCAATCCCACAACTGTCTCCCCGCCCATGGAATATCTTTTACCGAAAGGACTACGCCGTGGTCTTTTATTTCTCCGCCGTCCACATCATCCATTGAAAAGACATGGTAATCATTCATATCAAAATGATCTCCGTTATCGTTTTCTTCAATTCCGCTTTCGCGGTCGTGAGAAGGATAGATATAGATTTTATCTTCAAAAACGTGAACGGAAGGGTCTGCCATATAATCTTCCGGGAATAAATATTTTGATTTTTTCATTAAGTAAAAATTCTATTGATTTTAATTTTTCTCTGCCAGCTTTATTATCTTTTGTACTACAGGTTTCTCCTGGTCGTTCCTGTCAAACAATAACGGATAATCTGTTCTTCCTTTCACCGGGAAATCGTTTTTCCAGGATTGTTTGTCGGTAACGCCCCATAAGGTTACTCTTCTTATTTTATCTTTATGTTTCAAAAACAAGCCAAAGAAATCAAGGTAACGCTTTTCCCATTTCATTTCTACTTCTTTGGGAAGTCCTTTGGTGTAAGGATTCATTTTTTTCTGATAGGCAACAGTATCTGAAACATTGGCAGAGCTTCCCCATGGAGAAGGCAGCGCACTGATTTCAAGTTCTGTGATATTGACCTTAACTCCAGCATTGGAATACGTCAGAATCGCTTTTTCATATTCATCTATGGAAGGGATATCCATTCCGACATGGGCCTGCATTCCTACTCCATCAATACGGATTCCTCTTGATTTAAGTTTTTCAACCATTTTAATAACGGTTTTTACCTTTTCCGGATACCATTCATTATAATCGTTGTAATATAATTCTGCATTGGGATCGGCTTCCTGTGCATACTGAAATGCCAAAGGAATAAAATCTTCCCCCAAGATTTCGTAAAATTTACTTTTTCTGTAGGATCCGTCTTCAAGAATGGCCTCATTGACCACATCCCAACCTTTTACTTTTCCTTTGTAGCGGGAAACTACGGTTGTAATGTGGTTTTTCATGCGCTGTTTCAATACTTCCGGAGAAACATCTTTTCCATTTTCATCTGAAAAAAACCATTTTGGAAGCTGGGAATGCCAGATTAATGTATGTCCAATGATGAACATATTATTTTTCATCCCGAAATCAACAAATTCATCAGCGTCATCAAAGAAGAACTTTCCTTCCTGAGGCTGCAGAAACATCGATTTCATGCAATTTTCGGCCACAATAGAGCTGAATTGTTTTTTGATAATCGCTGCAGCTTTCTGATCTGTCCCGTCAATCTGAGGAAGACTCATAGCAGTCCCGATATAGAATTTATCCTGAAATGCTTTTTTTAAAGTACCATCGGATTTCTGTGCGGACAGCCCGGAAGCGGTAAGAGCCGCCAAACCAATTAAAATACGTTTCATAGTAATCGTTTTATTTTCTTCTTTCAGCCAGATCTTTTTCAATCTGAACTTCCATTTTTTTGTTGATTTTGTAAAATAAAAGCAGTCCGCACGCAATGAAAAACGGTATGGACGGAAATATGCTCACAAGCATTTTGGCTCCTGCTGCCACTGTTTCAGGCTGAATAATCTGCTCATTTCCATGAACAGAAATATATCCGTATTTTCCTATGATCAAAGCTACCAAAGAGCTTCCGATGCTGAGACCAACTTTCAATCCTACCATCATGGCAGAAAAGATAATAGCTGTAGCCCTGCGGTTATTTTTCCATTCCGAATAGTCGGCCACATCAGCAATCATAGCCCACAAAAGCGGTGTACTGATTCCGTAAAAGAATCCATGTAAAACCTGTGATAAAAACATAATTCCTACTGCTTTCGGAGGATAGAATATAAAAGCGAGGATGAATAATGTAGAAATGAATAATGACACAATAAAAGTGTCCCGTTTTCCAAATCGGTCTGCCAATTTTTTAGAGAAGGTAATGCCGACAATCATCATGACAATTCCTCCTGCATTAAACAATCCGAATCCTGCAGACTTTGGGTCTTCCCCAAAGAAATTCATCCCTGCAGAATTAAAAAATGCTGTAATAGGCGAGATAAAACTTTTGAGAGCATTCTCATCCACATAATTGTTAAAATAATATACATAAGAACCTCCTTTCATGGCCAGCGTGATGAATATAAATGCAGTCACGGTAAGCATAATAATCCAGGGTCTATTCTGGAATAAATCTTTTAAATCCTCTTTCAGACTTGATTTCTGCTCCGGCTTGGGAATGATTCTTTCTTTGGTGGTAAAAAAGGTAATCAGTAACATGACGGATCCGATCACCGCCAGCCATGTCATAACAGTCTCGATCCCCTGTGCTTTGTCTCCGTGTCCTACATATAGAATGATAGGCAACATAAATACCTGTACAAAGAATTGTGCAAACATTACAGCTACAAAACGATATGAAGAAATACTATTCCTTTCTCCCATATCTCCCGTGATAACACCGCTCAAAGCAGCATATGGTAAGTTATTAGATGCATACAATAACAATAATAATGAATAGGTAACTGCAGCATAGATCATTTTACCCTGATAGGAAAAGTGAGGCGTGCTGAAGGCTAAAAGTGCTGCAATACCAAGCGGTACAGCGGTAAATAGAATCCATGGACGGAATTTCCCCCATCGTGAGCTTGTACGGTCTGCCAGTGCTCCGATAAGCGGATTAAAGCCAAACCCGGCAATTAAACCTACGGTAAGGGTAATGACAGAAGCATCTTCTGCTTTGAGTCCGTAAATATCTGTATAAAAATAAGTAAGGTAGGTCACTAAGGTCTGAAAAACAAGGTTGGCCGCCAGATCTCCCAGACTGTACCCTACTTTCTCTACTACCGATATTTTTTGTGGCTGATTATCCATTGATTTTGATAAGGTTTTCTATGTTAAATTAATTTTTTTCTGTTGTAAAAGGTGAAGCAGGAAGCCCGCTTTTATTTTTAAGATTGCCGTCCGGGTTATCCGCCCAGTCGTAGCGTACATTGACAGGGCTTGTGACCTGATCATTCCATACCATGACTTTATTTCCTTTTGCTTCTGCTTTTGCCCATTGATAGCTGCCATCTTTCTGCTTTATGGCAAAACCTGTAAGGCTTCCCTGTACCAGATCATCTGTCCCTGGCTTAAAGGATAGAATAATGGTATTTCCTTCTGCCTTCATCGACTGATAAACGGGTCCGTCAGCTATGATTTTTTTGCCTTCTCCAACTTTCAGGGCCTGTAAAGCAAGCCTGTCACCCACTGTTTTTTTATTTAAGGGATGAATGTCATTCCATTCTCCCAAATCAATAGCTACAGCAAGTCCTGAATAAGGAACATTGAGGGAAACCTTTCTCTGCTGCTCTCTCAGCTCAGCCCAACCACTATCCAGAGGCTCATCTTTTTTCTCCATGAAATTGGCCAGCTGTACAATCAGGAATGGCATATCTTTTTTGTTCCATTTTGAACGCCAGTCTGAGATCATTGTCGACAGCAAATCACCGTATTCTTTTGGGACTCCGGTATTGCTTTCACCCTGATACCAGATAAATCCTTTGATCTTATAATTGATCAGTGGATTAATCATTGCATTGTAAAGCCCTACCGGTTTCCAGCGGATAAATGTTTGTCCGGGAGCCATTTTTTCCATTTTTGCTCCTATTTTATATTTCCACTCACCTTTAAGATCTGTTTTCTTTCCGTCGATTTCAAAATAATAAGGTTTATCAGCGATAAACTGTCCTTTTCCGCTGCCATTGATGACTCTTACCGTAATGATGTTTTTTCCTTCTTTTAAAACACCTTTCGGAATGTCGTACCAGCGTGGCGGATATTCATAGGTTACATTCCCTACTTTTATTCCGTTGATGTAAGTAATATCAGCATCTTTTATCCTTCCCAGATTTAAAAATGCTGTTTTCTGGTCTGCTCCTTTGGGAAGAATAATTTCTTTACGCAACCATACCGAACCGTCAAACGGACCTTCCTGATCTTCCCATGATCCCGGAACCATCATGGTTTTCCATCCGGAATCATTGGCGTTATCTTTTTCCCAGTGCTGATTGAACCCAATATCACTCTGATCCAGCTCTGCATACCATGCTTTGCTTAATGATCTTTCCTGAGATTCTGTGGATTGTATCAGATCATCATTTTTCCATTTTTCTGCTTCAGCCAGGTATTCCGGATATTTTTTTAGTGATTTTTCATCCATCCAGGCCTGAACCGGAGATCCTCCCAGACTGGTATTAATGATTCCTACAGGAACTTTATTTTTTTCATTCAGTTCTTTGGCAAAGAAATAGGCAACTCCTGAAAAATCAAGAATAGTCTGAGGATTTGTACTTTCCCATTTCCCACCGTCAAGATCATTTTGCGGAGCTTTAAAATTGTATTTCTGCGGAACCGTGAAGAATCTTATATTCTGATTATTGGCGTTTTTAATTTCATTTCCATACAAAGGTGTCAACCTGCGCATCGGAAGTTCCATATTGGATTGTCCTGAAGCTACCCACACATCACCAATAAGAATATCTTTAAGGGTGATCTCATTAATTGCCATGGTATATGGGCCACCGGCATTAAGCTTTGGAAGCATAAGAGACCAGTTTCCATTTTGGTCTGCTGTTGTATGATAAGCTTTATTGATAAAATTAACCGTAATTTTTTCTCCTGCATCTGCATATCCCCAGATTTTCAGATCCTGATTCCTCTGAAGAATCATTCCGTCTGAAACCAAAGCAGGCAGCCTTACTTTTGCATCAAAACTGCAAATGGCTGCAAGAAAAAATAATAAGTATAGAATTCTGTTTTTCATGGGAAAAATCTGTTTTTAAAATTGGTTCAGCTTTATTTCTTTTCGTAATTACCTGTCAGTAAACGTAATTCAATGACTTTAGCAGTCATTAGTTTTTCTTCTGCCAGTAATTTCACTGTAAGATTTTCTTTATTCTTTTCTGAATACGGCATTGGAACAACCAGATATTGAGGTAAAGTTCCGGACTTTCCTTCCAGATTTTGAGCAATGATTTTTTTACCGTTGATCTCAATATTCAACGTACGATTGTTATTGGCATCAAAATAAAGCAGGTAAAGGAATGAAGCGTTTTTTCCGTTATTTTTCATCTGATAGCTGAACCAGCCTTTGGCATCACGGAAATGACGGTCTTCCATATATCCTGTACCGGAGTCTTTGCTTTCTATAAAATGATCTGATTCCGGCTGCTGTTCGCCCAGCTGAATTTTATCTGCGGTGATCATATCCAGCTTTCTGGTTTCAGCTTCTTCTTTTGCCCTTTGCTTCAATGTATTTTCTATTTCATTTTTGTCAGCCTGAGGCCAGTACAGGATATATCTTTCTGCCTGAATACTGTAAAACGGCACAAGACTTAAGCCTTTTCCAAATTTTTCAGACGGATAAAGCCCTGTAACGGCAAAATTGAGCGGTCCATTGTTGGAAGGCTTAACATGGTTGACAACCTCGGAAGGGCTTCCAAGGATAACAGGAATTTCGTTTAAAGGAATCTGCGGACCATGAGCAATATGGCCTCCTCTGCTATCGTCCGCAAGAAGTCCCTGTTGGTTTTCGGTTCCGTATGTTGCGGCAAACACTACAGGCCCGTATTTAAATGCATAATAATTGGAATGATCAGGCAGCTGTTCCGCAGAAAGATGCATGGGTAGAATCATTTTCACGACATCTCCTTTTTTCCATTTTTTAGTCAGGGTAAAATAGCCGTCAGAATCACGCTGTACTTTTTCCTGTTTTCCGTTGATCAGAATCTTTACTTCTGAAGGAGTGGTCCATTCCGGACATCTTAATTTTAAATCAAACTCTGACTTCCCTGCAGCATCAAAGATCAATGTTGTTTCAGGAACTTCCGGGAAGTTATTGACCTGACGCAGCATTACTTTCTGCTGTTTCCATTTCAATGTGGAAGGGATAAACAGGTTCACATATAAATCCTTATCCGACCGGGCATAAATCATTTCCCCATACTTGGCGTGATTTTCCATTCCGGATCCTACACAGCACCAAAAGCTGGTCTGAGGCTGTGAATATACACGGTAGTGCCCGGGACGCATTGGCGTAAAGTACACGAAGCCTCCCTGATCATGATTTTCTGTGGAAAGAATATGATTGTATAATGCTTTTTCGTAATAATCAATATAGTAAGATTCAGGCAGGGTTGCATAAAGCTCTTTAGTCAGCTTGAGCATATTGTATGTATTGCAAGTTTCCGGACCTTCAATACTTTTTATCATGCTGCTGAAATCATTCACAGGATTAAAATGTTCACTGACACTGTTACCTCCAATAACTGAAGATCTTTTCTCAGTAACGTTATGCCAGAAAAAATCAGCGGCATTATTCCAGGACGTATTATTCTCAAGATCGGCAATCCGTTTGTAGCCGATTACTTTTGGAATCTGTGTATTGGCATGAAGTCCAGTAAGCTTATCTTCTCCTGATAAAAGCGGTGTAAGGATAGCCTGATGGGAAAAGCGATGAGCCAGTTTCAGATATTTCTGGTCATGAGTGATCTCATAAACATCCGCAAAAACTTCATTGAGTCCTCCATATTCACTGCTCAGCATATCCTGTATCTGTTCATCAGAAAGGCCGGATACTTCGTTCATCATCCAATCCGTGAGTCTGATAAGCATTGTTTTTGCTTTTTCACTTTTCGCATACCAATAGGCATCGCGTAATCCTGAGTACAGCTTATGAATATTATATAAAGGTACCCACCGGTCATTCAAACCGAAGCCTGAAGCACGAATGTTTCCCTGTTTAATTTCTTTCCAGATTTTTTTTCCATCGGGAATTCCTGAAATGTATCCGTCCGGAGAGGTATTCTGGCAGCGTGCCAATTCACTGATCATATAATCAATTCTCTGTTGTATTGCCTTATCTCCTGTAGAGGCGTACATCAGGGATAATGCGGAAATATAATGTCCTCCTATGTGGCCGTCCAATCCTGTGTTTTCCCAATTGGGATAATTATTTGCTTTGGGTTTCAATCCGGCTTCTTTAAGATAAGGAGCCAATAATCTATCCGGTTCCAGGGCCATCAGGTACTTATGGTCTGCCGTCATCGCTTTGCTGAAAACGCTCTCTGATAATCTGACATTTTCCAAAGGGAAATAATAGATTTTTTCCTTCACCTGAGCTGAGGCAAATGAAGCAAAACACAATAAAAAAGCAGAAAGTTTCGGAGCCATTATAAATGTTAATTCAACATTTCTAAAATAATGGAAAGATTCAATATACAAAACATTTTCAGAGTCTATTTGACTTATTTTTTCATTTAAAACTTTCTATAAAGCCCTAAAAATAACAAAAAACACACTACCTTATCATAAAAAATAAGATAATTAATTAACAGAAAAACAAAACCTTAAAATCATACGATTCCCTATGAAAATGAATTCAGGATATGTTTTGGTAGAAATTTCAACGATATAGCAAATACCTTATCGTATTTTTAACGTTAAGTCCCTTTTCTTGATTATTATCAATCTTCATTTTAATTTTAACACAATTTTAACATTGAATTCACGTATGATTAACCTGATTTCAGTGATATTTCCGGGTTTTGATGACAATTTTACCTCCCAAAATATCCTTTAGGAATAATTTTAATGAAATAAATCATCCAGATTTAAAAGTGTGAGAATCACATTTATATAATATCGTATCTATAAAAGCTTTACCTTTGTAGTAAAATATAAAAGATGACTGAGGATTACTCCCAATATCCCAAACACCTTGTTGCCGTTGACTGTATTATTTTCGGTTTTGATGGCGAAAATCTAAAAATACTTCTTGTAAAAAGAAATTTTGAACCGCAGATGGGCGAATGGTCACTGATGGGCGGATTCGTTGGAAGTGAGGAAACCTCTGATGAGGCAGCTAACAGGGTTCTGTGTACATTGACCGGTCTTGAAAACATTTATCTTGAACAGCTGAAATGTTATACGGAAATTAACCGTGAGCCAACAGCCAGAATCATGTCTATTTCCTATTATGCACTCATCAATATTGAGAAAGATATTCAGATCAATGAGCAGTACAGTGCAAAATGGGTTGAGCTTCAGAAAGCACCTGTCCTCATTTTTGATCATAATGAAATGGTAAAGGATGCTGTAGCCAGGCTAAGGAGAAGAGCTTCCACAGGACCTATCGGGTTTGAGCTTCTTCCTGAAAAATTCACGATGAAGGATCTTCAGAATCTTTATGAAGCTATTTTTGATGAAAAATTTGACAAGCGGAATTTTACCAGCAAGATCAACAGTATGGATATCCTTGTTAATACCAACAAAAAGGACATGACCTCATCCAGAAAAGGATCTTTTCTTTATCGCTTTGACGAAAAAAAATATAACAAAAAAATCTCGCGGGGATTTATGTTTAAGATATAACACATAAAAAAAGGATGCTTTTTCAGCATCCTTTTTTTATGTGTAAAAAGTCAATTTTGCTTCGCCAGTCAATGATGAATTTTTAAAAATTGACAGTGAAACGAATTCACTATTGACCATTCACTTTTTCATATTCAACGTTCGTTTACCAAAACCTTACATACAAAGCAGTCAGTAAAAGCAATGTCATCACAATCAAAACTAAAGTTCTGTTGTCTACTTTAAACATCGTAGCATCAATGGCAAAAGCTTTAGGATTAATTTTCGGACCTGCAAGACTGATCAGGATCATGGCAATTATCGTGATAAAGAATGACCATCCCATATTGATCAGGAAAGGAATCTCGGTAATGGTATGCACCACTCCATTTTCCAGTTTTTCATAAGTGAATGCGGTATACATCCACGTCTCTTTCCCGAAAATTTCTACGGCAAAGCTGTTAAAGAAGATCGCCAGAACAAAACCTAAGATAACCCCTACAAGAGCAGCTGCACCTGTCGTTCTTTTCCAGAACATCCCCAGAAGGAACATGGCAAAAACTCCCGGACTGATAAAACCAGTATATTTCTGGATGAATGTGAAGCCTCCTTCACCACCAATTCCTAAAACATCTGTCCAGGTGAAAGCCAATGCGGTCATCATCGCGATAATAATTACCCAGCGGCCTGTTCTCACCATCTGAATTTCGGTAGCATCTGTTTTAAGGTATTTCTTATAGATATCCAATGTAAAAATGGTTGAGATACTATTAACTTTCCCTGCCAGTGAAGCTACAATTGCTGCTGTTAACGCTGCAATGGCCAATCCTTTCAATCCTACAGGCAAGAATCCCAATATTGCAGAGTAGGCTCCGTCTTTTACTCCGTTGAATCCCGGAAGGTGTCCGTTTGAATATAAAACGTAAGCCGCGATTCCCGGAAGCATTACGATCACAGGCATGAATAGTTTCAGAAAACCTGCAAATAAAATTCCTGTTCTTGCCGTTTTCAGATCTGCTCCCAAGGCTCTCTGGGTGATGTATTGATTACAGCCCCAATAGTTCAGGTTAACAATCCACTGACCAGCAAAATACATGGCCAGACCTGGTAGCACAACATACTTCTGCACATCAAGGTTTTGAGGCATTGCCAACGTAGTTGTGGTCGTTGTAGGTTTTTGAAGAATCAGCTTAAAGTGTTGCGGAGCCTCATTGATCAGGGTATTGAATCCTGCCAGCGCATTTCCTACAGCCGCTCCGTTGATTCTCTGGTCTACAATCTGCAAAGCCATATACACCGTTGCAAAACCTCCAATAATAAGGACAGCCACCTGGATAACGTCTGTATATCCAATTACTTTCATTCCTCCAAGACCGATCAGAAGAGCCATAAGCAAAAGAGCGATCATAATACCGTGAAGGTGTTCTCCTCCCAGTAAAGTATCGATAGCCAGAGCTCCAAGGTAAAGAATGGAAGTAAGATTCACAATAATATACAAAAACAGCCAGAAGACTGCCATAATCAATGAAACAGATTTGTTATACCTTCTCTCCAGGAACTGGGGCATGGTATAGATCTTATTTTTAAGATAGATCGGAATAAACCAGACCGCAATAATGATCAGCGCAAGGGCAGCAATCCATTCGTAAGCGGCAACAGCAATTCCGACAAAGAAACCTTCACCACTCATTCCGATAAACTGTTCAGCAGAAATATTGGAAGCGATTAAGCTGGCTCCGATCGCCCACCAGGTCAAAGATCCTTCTGCCAGGAAATAATCTTTACTTCCTGTAGATTCAGATTTTTTCTTTTTATAGATCCATAGTCCGTAGGAAGCTACCACTACGAAATAGATCAGGAATATGATGATATCAATAGTTGCTAATTTTCCCATAGTTTATTTTTTAACGGAGAATTTATAGATGGTTTTAGACTGGTACTTCTGTCCGGGCTTCAATTCTGCGGAAGGAAAAGAAGGCTGGTTCGGTGAATCCGGGAAATGCTGGGTCTCCAGACAGAACCCTGTTCTGAATTCATTTTTACCTCCTGTTTTAGTATCAAATTTTCCGTCAAGAAAATTTCCGGAATAAAACTGCACACCGGGTTCATCTGTGAAGACTTCCATCAGTCTTCCTGTTCCCTGGTGATACACTTTGGCGATGCTCCTCAGACCTTTTCCGTTCAGGATCCAGTTGTGGTCATATCCTTTTCCTTTTTTCAACTGATCATCCTCTGCACTGATATCTTTTCCGATCGGTTTTGAAACCGTGAAATCAAAAGGAGTACCTTTTACCGCTTTCTGTTCACCCGTAGGAATCAGGGTTTCGTTCACCGGAAGGAATTGATCTGCATTAATCTGCAGCTCATGATCAGTGATCGTTTTAGTAAAGTTTCCTGACAGGTTAAAATAAGAATGCTGGGTAAGATTTACCACTGTAGGCTTATCGGTTTCTGCTTCATAGGAAATTTCCAAAGCATTGTCATCTGTAAGGGTGTAGAAAACGGTTGTTGTCAGTTTTCCCGGGTATCCTTCTTCACCGTCTGCGCTGGTGTAAGACAATTTCAATGTCGGAAATTTTGCATCCTTTACCTCTTCAATATTCCAGAATTTGGTATGAAATCCCTCTTTTCCTCCGTGAAGGCTGTTGGGACCATCATTTTTATCGATTTCGTATATTTTACCTTCCAGTGAGAATTTTGCGTTGGCAATTCTGTTGCCATATCTTCCGATCAATGCCCCGAAATAATACGGGTTGCCATCAAAATACCCTTCTGGTTTTGTAAAGCCAAGGACTACATCCTCGTATTTCCCGTTCCTGTCCGGAGCGGTTAAAGAAGTGATAATTCCTCCGAAGTTGATGACCTCAACTTTCATCCCGTTTTTATTGGTCAGCGTGTATTTTTTAATAGAATCGCCTTTTGGTGTCACTCCATAGTCTGAAGTATGAACATTCTCCATTTTTCCTGAAATATCCTGTTTGTTATTTTCTTTTCTGCAGCCGAAAATAATTAAAAATAATAAAATAAAAATACCATTATGTGTTGCTTTTTTCATAATTATTTACATATTTTTTAAAATTAATTAACGATAATACATTTCATTCCAACGAAGTGTATTTTTAAAATCACGCATTCTGGTATCTTCATCAATGACTAATGATTCAATCCCAGCTATCTCAGCAAAATCCTCCAGCTGCTCTGCTGAAATATTTTCACTGTAACATGTATGGTGTGCCCCTCCAGCCAGTATCCAGGCTTCTGCGGCGGTATATAAATCAGGAAGAGGTTTCCATAAAACCCTTGCTACAGGGAGTTTTGGCAACTCTTCTGTAATTTCCAATGCTCTGGTTTTGTTGATCAGCAGTCTGAAATGGTTTCCAAAGTCCATCAGGGCAGCGTTCAGAGAATCAATATTTCCTCTGGAGTTAAAAACAAGACGCACCGGATCTGCTTTTCCCCCGATTCCCAGCGGATGGATCTCACATGAAGGTTTTCCGGCTGCAAGCACAGGATCTACTTCCAGCATATGAGAACCTAAAATGGAAGGATTGGAAGGATCCAGATGATAGGTATAATCTTCCATAAAGGCATTCCCTCCTTCAAGGCCCTGCCCCATTGTTTTCATGGCACGTACGAGTGCTGCTGTTTTCCAGTCTCCTTCGCCTGCAAATCCGTATCCTTTCTGCATCAGGCGCTGTACGGCAATTCCCGGCAGCTGCTCCAGCCCGTGAAGGTCTTCAAAAGTATCAGAAAATCCTTTAAATCCTCCCTCTTTTAAAAATTTTTCAAGTCCTAATTCAATTTTTGCAGCGGTATGAAGTGAACTTCTGTTAGTTCCTCCTTGTAAAAGGGATGTTGCCATGTGATAAGAAGATTCATATTCTTCCATAAGGCTTTTTATTTCCCCTTCACTTATTGAATTGATAACTCCAACAAGATCACCGAGTCCCCAGGTATTGACTGAAAAGCCGAATTGGGTTTCAGCTTCTACTTTATCACCATCCGTAACGGCTACAAATCTCATATTATCTCCGAAACGGGCAAATTTAGCTCCCTGCCAGTCGTCCCAGCCTGCAGCAACACGGCTCCAGTCGCCGATCTGCTTCTGAACTCTTTCTTCTGACCAGTGTCCTACCACTACTTTTCTGTTCTTTCTGAGTCTGCTTACCATGAAACCAAATTCACGGTCTCCGTGAGCTGCCTGGTTAAGATTCATAAAATCCATATCCATGGTTGACCATGGAATATCTCTGTTAAATTGGGTATGCAGATGCAAAAGAGGTTTCTGTAAGATTTTTAATCCTCTGATCCACATTTTGGCGGGTGAAAAAGTGTGCATCCACGTGATGATTCCTATACAGTTTTCTGCCTGATTGGCTGCTGCAATGGTTTCAAATATCTCTTCGGTAGTTTTTACCGTTGGCTTTACAATGACTTTTACCGGAATGAAAGAAGATTTTTCAAGTTCTGCCACAATTTTTTGTGAGTGGCCTGCTACCTGTGCCAGTGTTTCTGGTCCGTATAAATGCTGACTTCCTGTGATGAACCAGATTTCTTTGGTATTGAGAGGTGTTAACATAATTTTGTTGATCGTTAATAGTTGTTGATGTTGAAGTGTTTAGTGTTTAAATTCCTGTCCGTAATAAGCATTCTTGCCGTGTTTACGTTCATAGTGTTTTTTGATGAGCGAATCTTTCAGGCGCTCTGCATCAGGATTGATCTGTCTGGTGAGATAAGCCATTTCGGCAATGGTTTCCAGCACTTTACTGTTGTAGACTGCTTTCTCAGCATTTTTTCCCCAGGTAAACGGACCGTGATTGCCGATCAGAACCATTTCTACCTCTTCCGGAGAGAGCTGTTTTTCTTTAAAGCATTCCAGAATCTGTATTCCTGTATTGTATTCGTAGTTTCCTTCAATCAGTTCATCCCGCATAGGTGGAGCGCAGGGAATATCTGTCGTAAGATAGTCTGCATGGGTGGTTCCGAAAACAGGAATATCCATTTGTGCCTGTGCCCAGGCCACGGAATAGATCGCATGAGTGTGAGAAATCCCACCGATGTTTTCCCAGTTTTTGTACAGGTAAGCGTGGGTTTTGGTATCGGAAGAAGGTCTGAGCCTGCCTTCAATGACATTGGCATCAAAGTCTAAAATCACCATATCTTCCGGTTTTAAAATATCATAAGGGACACCGCTTGGTTTAATCGCAAAAATCCCCTTGTCGCGATCCACAGCGCTTACATTCCCAAAGGTATAGACCACCAGCTTCAGGGCATCCAGCTGCATATTCGCTTCATAACATTCTCTTTGGAGTTCTTTATAAGTATTCATTTTGAGTATCATTCAAAAGGTTAATATTCAGGAGCTCTGAAGTTCTTTTCTGTTGTTTTTCAGCTTGGTATTGTATTCTACAAAATCAGCGAGCTTCTGGTATTGCTGCATTAATTCTCTGTAGTGCTGTACTTCTTCGGCTTTCGGTTCGTATTCTGCTTCAAATCCGGAACCCATTTTCATGCTTGCTTCCTGTACAGTCGGATAAATTCCTGCTGATACGGCCGCATAAACAGCAGCCCCCAGCGCAGGAGTCTGGTCCGAAGCGGCAACAACAATCGGCATATCCAGAACATTAGCGAGTGTCTGCATGATAAACGGCGATTTCCTTGCTACTCCTCCGATTCCGATCACTTTATTGATTTTCACACCTTCTTCTTCAAAACGGTCAACGATCTTTTTAGCTCCGAAACAAATGGCATTCACCAAAGCTTTGAAAATATGGGGAGCTTCTGTTCCCAGAGAAAGCTGACTGATGGCTGCTTTAAGTTCCTGATCTGCATCCGGTGTTCTCCTTCCGTTTACCCAGTCCAAGGCAATCGGAACGGTATCTGAAAGAGGAATTTTTTCTGCTTCAAGGGTTAATTTTCTGATAAGTCCTGCCTCCATTTCTTCAGCAAGCTTTGTCTTCTGCTCATCTGAAATACTTTCGGAATGCACCATAACCTGGTGAACCGGCCACATCAGGATATCTTTATACCATGCCAGCACATCTCCAAAGGCAGACTGCCCTGCTTCAAGCCCTATCAATCCGGGAATTACGGAGCCGTCAACCTGTCCACAGATTCCTTTTACCGTTTTTTCTCCGATAGCTTCCTGTGAGGCTACCATAATATCACAGGTAGAAGTTCCCATGATCCTGATCAGTGTATTTTCTTCCACTCTGGCTCCTACAGCTCCTGAGTGGGCATCAAAGGTTCCCACGGTAATGATGGTTTTGGTGGTAAGACCGGTTTTTGCAGCCCATTCTTCATTCAGGTAACCGGCAATTTCATCTGAAGTATAGGTTTCCCGGTATAATCTTGATCTGAGCGCTCCCAGAGAAGGATCAAGCCTGTTGAGGAATTCTTCGGAAGGCAGGCCGTCCCATGACTCATGCCACATAGCTTTGTGGCCAGCTGCACAACGGCTTCTTTTAAAGGTAGCCAGGTCTTTATGATCTGATAAAAGGAAAGTCAGATAATCACAGTGTTCCATCCAGCTATAAGCCGCATTTTTTACTTCTGCATCTGCTCTGCTGATGTGCAGTATTTTAGCCCAGAACCATTCTGAAGAATAAATACCGCCTTCATATTTTGTATAATCTTCACCACCCCATGTTCTTGCCAGGGTATTGATTTCTTCGGCTTCACGAATGGCGGTGTGGTCTTTCCATAAAACCATCATAGCATTGGGATTTTCTTCAAATCCCGGAACCAGTGCCAGGGCTGTTCCATCATTGGTTACAGGAAGCGGCGACGATCCTGTAGTATCAATACAAATACTGACGATTTGTTCTGCCGGTATTCCGCTTTCTTGTACTACTTCTGAAATAGTCTTTTCCAGACCTTCAATATGATCTGAAGGATGCTGTCTGAAACTATTGGCTGAGGGATTACAGAATTTACCTTCCTTCCATCTCTGGTAGTAGCTGACTGAAGAAGTTATTTCGGAACCGTTTTCAGTATCAATAAGGACGGCCCGTACGGAATCTGTACCATAGTCCAGCCCGATGACATATTTTTTCATGGTGGTGAAACGTTTTTGATTGTTGAGATTTTAAATTCTCCTGATGAGATAAAAACAAATATAAGATTCTATTTTCAATAAATGTAAAAAACACACTTATTTTTCATAAACATATGTTTTACAGCTACTTAAATTGTTTTCAACTTTAAAACCACTAAAGAATTGGTGGGAATTTTCGTTGAAATTTCCCCATTTTTGACTTCAGAAATCTCTTCTTTAGGTTTTATGGGTTCAGCATCGAAACTATTTTCAGTAGAAAGCTGTGCTGCAGACAGAAGGATTTTGGTTATTTTTTTACCCATTTTCAGAGTTCCGGCTTTGATATTTACTGTTTTAGCCTGAGTATCAGCATTGACGATTTTAATAATGATCTCATGAGTTTTCGCGTCTTTTACTGCTGTAGCGTATAATTTTTCCTGGCCGGATACTGCTTTTCCGTTGCTTTCTATTTTCAGTACATCCGTTCCTTTATTATTGGAGAATAATTTCTGAACATAATAATTCGGGGTTGCATAAGATTTCAGATTATTGAACCAGATGAGATCGGGTGTCCACTGCCAGCTATCAGCATGGGCAAAAAGCGGTGCATAGGAAGTCATATACACAACATCTGCATTTCTTTCAAGACCGGTCATAAAAGCGGCTTCCGAAAGGGCGGTCAGCCAGTTATTTTTATTATCAGGTTTTACCACGCCTACAGACTGGGCTGCATATTCCCCGGCAAAAACTTTTGGCCCGGAGCGGTCATATTTATCGTATCTGCCTGCATTTTGCACGAACCATTCGGGAGAATTGTAATAATGTTCATCTACAATCTGCGCATTAAGCTGCTTCAACTCTTTCCATCCATACTCGAAGAATTCGCCGTCAGGTGACGGTCCGCTTCCGGAGATGATCTTAACGTCAGGATATTTTGCATGAATGGATTTTTCAAATACTTTATAGCGTTCAATATAATCCGCTCCCCACTGTTCATTTCCCACTCCGATAATTTTTAAATTAAAAGGCTTTGGATGTCCCATTTCAGCACGGATTTTACCCCATTTTGTGCCAGAACCTCCGTTGGCAAATTCAATCAGGTCCAGGGCATCCTGAACGTAGGGATCAAGGTCTTCCATTTTCACCAGTTCTGCGGTGTTGAACTGGCATGCCATTCCACAACTCAGAATAGGAACCGGTTCTGCACCCAGATCTTCGGAAAGCTGGAAATATTCATAAAATCCCAATCCGAAAGACTGCCCGTAATCCGGTGTAAGCCTGTGCGGAAATCCTGTACTCCATTTATTGATGAGGTATTCACGGTCTGCCACATTTCCTATTGTTTTTTTCCACTGATATCGCTCTGCCAACGTTCTTCCTTCAACAATACAGCCTCCAGGAAATCTCAAAAATCCGGGTTGCAAATCATACAGTTTCTGAACAAGATCTTTTCGTAAGCCTCCTTTTCTGCCTTTCCAGGTATCTTGCGGGAAGAGGGAAATCATATCCATGTTTACAATACCGTTTCCGGTAAATGTGATCCGCAGTTTTGCTTTTTCTACGGTTTGTGGTGATTTAAAAACGGCTATGTATTTCCGCCACCCCTTTCCTTTGATGAGTGTGGAAACTGAAGAAATCTCCTTCCCGTTTTCATCAACAAGACTGGCATTTACTGCAGCAATATTTCCTGAAACATTCTCCAGATCAAAACTAAAATCATAATTTTCATCCTGATGAAGGCCTATTCCTCTGAATCCTTCATTTTCGAGAATATAATTTTTATCATTGAGAACGGTAATCCTCGCGTAATTCTTATTGGTTTTGGCAGGATCGGAATAAATGGTCAGAAACCCGGAATCCAGATTAGGAGAGAGTGTTTTTGTGTTGGGCTGTTTCCATCCTGTAAAAGGTTCATCAAATTCAAAGCTTCGGTTTTTAATCAGCTCAGCATACAATCCGCCATCTGCTGCAAAATTGATGTCTTCAAAGAAAATCCCGTACATGGTGGGCTGTATTTTAACAGGAGCAGAGGTTTCTTTCAGATCCAGGTTAAAGGTACGGACCATATTATTCTGAGCCGAAAAAAAAGCGGCACTGAGGGAAATTGTGATGGAAAATATTTTATTTTTGGTTGTCATAGATCGTATATTTTGAAAACTAAAGCAAATCTCAATTTGTCCTGAATCAATTTTTATTTTACTTTTAGCGGAATACTTTTTAACCCCGCATCATAAGAAGTTCCGCCATAAAAAATGGTATAATCGCCGGGTTTTGAAATCAGATCATCTGCTTTTTCATCATAGAAGGCAAATGAATCTTTGGAAAGGTTGAGCTGAATATTTTTTGTTTCTTTTGATTTGATCAAAGTCCTTTCAAAAGCCCTTAACGTTTTTACCGGTGCCTGGGCATCATTATTTCTTTTAATATAGACCTGAACCACTTCTTCGCCATCTCTTTCTGAAAAATTGGTCACCGGAATTGTGATCATTACATTTTCGTTAGTACTGATTGTATTTTTGGCCAGCTTTGAATCTCCGTAAACAAATTTTGAATAGCTCAGGCCGTGCCCGAACGGATAAAGAGGTTTTTCCGTCATGTAACGGTACGTTCTCCCCTGCATATCATAATTTTCAAATCCTTCATGCTTGCTTGTCTTTGAAAGAGCGCTATCCAGCTGTTCAAGATTTTTGTAAAAGGTAATAGGTAATTTTCCCGAAGGATTATAATCCCCTGCCAAAACATCTGCTACAGCCGTTCCTCCGGATTGCCCGCCATACCAGGCATTTAGTAAAGCATCATAATTTTTTTCATCCTGCTCCAATCCCAGAGCACTTCCGGTACAAAGAACAAACACAACAGGTTTTCCTGTTTTTCTCAGCTCCGCCAACAGGTCCCGCTGAACTTTAGGAAGGGCAATGGAAGTTTTGTCACCCCCTCTGAAGCCTTCTGCATTCACCATCATCTCTTCACCTTCCAGACTTGGAGAAAGTCCGCCTGCAAAGACAATGACGTCTGCACTTTTCGCCTTTTCTCTCACCGAAGCAAAATTAGCAGGGTCTTTTCTGTAGACTTCAAAGGTTATGCTTACATATTTTCCTTTTTGTGTATGACGCAGCTCTATCTGGTATTCTTTTCCTTTTTCCATTTTTACAGGAAACTCCGAAGGATGTCTTGCATCCGGTCCTTTTCTTGTGGCGATTTCTTTTCCGTCCACAAAAAGTGTATAGATATCAGAAGTGGAAGCAGAAAATACGACATCTCCTGTATAGGTGCTTTTGAAAATTCCTGAAATAATGGCTGAGGTATTTTCTCTTCCTACATTGGGCGCAAGCTGGGTTCCTCCAAAGCTGTTGTAGCTGATGGCGGTGGAATTTACGGAAGTATTTGCCGGCTGCCCTTTGAATTCATTGTTATTGAAGAACTCTACTTTCATTCCTTTCGCGCCGTTTTTCTGACTGATGAAATTCTGATAGAGTGACGTTCTGGACGAAGGATCTGTTACTTCACTTCCTTTTTCGTAGATGATTTCAGCATTTGGAAATTTGGTTTTGATTCCGTCTAAAATCGTTACAATGGAAGAAGGAGTTCCATTATAGTTTCCTAACTGCATCAATCCGTCATCAGCATTCGGGCCTACAACGGCAATTTTTTTAATACTTCTGCTGAGAGGCAGAACATTCTTTTCGTTTTTCATCAGCACAATTGATTTTTGTGCCATTTTCAATGCCTGTTTTTTATGTTCTTCAGAATCTACTACAGAATAAGGAATGGTATTCCAGTGAACGGAAGATTTCGGATCAAGCATTCCCAGCTCAAACCACCCTTTCAGGATTCTGCGCATCGATGCATCGATATCTTTTTCGGTAATCAATCCGCTTGCAAGAGATTTATTCAGATTATTATAGGTATCTCCGCATTCCAGATCTGTAGAATGTTTCAAGGCATCTGCTGCGGTTGTTTTTTCGTCAGGATGAGTGCCATGGTATTTTTTCTGAAAGAAATCGGCCAGTGCCCAACAGTCTGAGACCACCATTCCGTCATACTTCCATTTTCCACGGAGAATTTCAGTAAGTAAAGTATTGTTTGCACAACATGGCTGCCCGTCAAAAGCATTGTAGGCACACATTACTTCTCTTACATTCCCTTCCTGAACCAATGCTTTGAAAGCGGGAAGGTACGTCTCATACAGATCTCTTTTTGATATTTCTGCGTTATAAGAGTGGCGGTTCCATTCCGGTCCGCTGTGTACCGCAAAATGTTTGGCACAGGCGTGGGTTTTAAAAAATTTCGGGTCGTTTCCCTGCAGGCCTTTTACTGCAGCAACGCCCAGAACAGAGGTAAGATAGGGGTCTTCACCATAGGTTTCCTGGCCTCTTCCCCATCTTGGGTCACGAAAAATATTGATATTGGGTGTCCAAAAGGTCAGTCCTTCGTACCGCCCTGTTTTTAGAGCTTCATCAAAAGACCTGTTGTATTTTGCACGTGCTTCATCGGAAATCATTTCAAAAGTTTTAAAATGCTCTGCAGCATCCCATGTGGCCGCCATCCCGATTGCCTGAGGAAAAACAGTGGCTGTACCTGCTCTTGCCACACCGTGAAGTGCTTCATTCCACCATCCATAGGCTGGAATTTCCAGACGCGGAACTGCCTGGGAATTATCCATCATCATACCTATCTTTTCTTCTGTTGTTAATAAGGAAAGAAGGTTTTCTATTCTTTCATTAACCGGAAGCTCCGGGTTTCTGAATGGGTATTTATAATGACTCTGGGCAAAAAATAAAGGTGCTGCCAGTGTTGCACATAGGATTAATACAATTCTTTTCATAGGTAGTATGGGTTTCAATAAAGTCCGGAAAAAGGCTGTTGATTTTGTGATTAACAATTCTCAGCCCACTGATTTCACAGATTTTCACGGATGACTGCGAATATTTCTTTATAACAATTAGGGATCAGTAAAGTCCTAAAAACTTTTGTGGATTCTGTAATTAATGATTTTCTAACCACTGATTTCACGGATTTTTACAGATGACTGCGAATATTTCTTTATAACAATTAGGGATCAGTAAAGTCCTAAAAACTTTTGTGGATTTTCTAATTAATGATTTTCTAACCACAGATTTCACGGATTTTCACAGATGACTGCGAATATTTCTTTATAACAATTAGGGATCAGTAAAGTCCTAAAAAAGGCTGTGAATTTTCTGATAATAATTTTCAAACCACTCATTTCACATATCTTCACGGATAATTATGTTTTCATTCTTATTTTATACAAATTGCCTGTATCATTGAGCATAAATGCACTGAAAAACAAATATAATGTTCTATTTTAAATAAATGTAAATAACACACTTAAATTAATGGTAAATCCTACTTACTTTTGGTTTTCATCTATCAAATTGTGGAAATAAGCCACCATAAGCAATGTTTATGATGGCTTTGGAATCAGTTTACTCTTTGATAAATTTTTGTTTTACTATTGTATTGTTTTTTTGAGTAACCTCAATAAAGTAAATACCAGCCGGGAAATCTCCCACATTGATATGGTTTTTCCCTGAATTTATTTTCAATTCGGATCTGATGATACTTCCTTTTGCATCAAAAATGGCTGCAGCAGCTTCTGAAAGATCAGAATCAATGAAAAGATCTGCTTTTGCCGGATTAGGATATATTTTCACTTCTTGTTTTTTGGATTCAGCAAGAATATTTCTGGCGTCTAATGATCCGAAATTTAAAGGAAGAACATTGGCAGAATAGGCATTTTCTTCTGTAAGATATGCTTTAAAAGACCTTATTGCAGGCTCACTTCCGGCAGTTACTTTATAGAAGCCTGTTACTCCGTTTTCTGTTTTCAGCACATAAGCATTGGCCGGAACTTTAATGTTCTGATAAACTCCATTCATCTGGTTAACAGTAATTGCTTTGGGAGTAGAGACGTTTCCTGTACCGTTGAAAGTAATATTTCCTGTCGCATTGATGATTACAGGTGTATTTGCAGGAATGATTCCGTTTGAAATTGCAGTACAGTTGATATTATTTGCATCCGGTGACATCATATAAGCAGTAACCCCGGACGGTATATTAGCCTGGAATGGCAGGATCAACACGTCGTAACCATTAAATGTACGACTGTAAGAAGCTGTATTGGCTGTAAAGTTAAACGGCACCTGAAAATCCATACCCTGACCGGAAAGGACAAGATTTGAACAAGCTGTCCCTGAAATCACATTATTGGCAGATGAACTTACGTTTGAATTCACATAATAAATGCTGTTAGTGTTAGCACTCATAGGCTGCCAGTTATTGGAGGAAGTAACGCCTGCTGCATTTCTGAAATCTACAGAAGTGTAGTAGCCGTTTTCCAGGGCATCCATCAGATAGCTGTCGCTTGCGGAATAAGTTCCGCCGAATTTAGAAGCAATTTCATTTCCTACGTTGAAATAAACATCTCCCAGATTAATCGTAAGCACAGAGCTGTAATTGGAGTTTCTCAGTCCTAAAATCCCTTTGCATCCGTCTGTAAGCACCTGTCTTGAAATATCTAATGTAATATCAAAATTTCCTCCCTGCGGAAAATTAATTTTACCGTAATTATATGATTTCGTTGCCCCCTGACTGTTGATATAGTATAAAGTTGTATTGTCCGAATAGCTTTGTCCTGCTGTTGTATAGCTGTTTACATGCAGAATCAGTTTATTATATCGGTCATTAAGCTGAAGATATCCGTTAGCCGCAGTCATATTATTACTGATAAGAGGACTTGGATTGGAGAACGTCACCGTTGTATTGCTGATATTGAATCCTGTCCCAAAAGCTGTACTGGTAGCCGTTTGCGTTTCGATTTTATTATAATGAATATCACCGCCTGTCATCAGAGAAGCAGGTCTGTCACCACTTTTATTGAAAACAAAAGTCATAACACTAGAAGGGCTGATATCAGCCGTTGGCCGGAACGTTGCTGTACTCAAAGAAATAGGTGTACTTACCATATTGGATTGTGTGTTGGTCAATATCTTTGTTCCCGAAGTAGTATAAAAAGGCAGATCAACCTTCAGGCTATACGTATTCTGAGAAGGATTGATGACCATAAGAACCACCTGATTGCCGTCCTGGGAAATATAGGAAGAGCCTTGTAAAACTCCGGT
Source organism: Chryseobacterium indologenes (assembly GCF_018362995.1). Taxonomy (NCBI): domain Bacteria; kingdom Pseudomonadati; phylum Bacteroidota; class Flavobacteriia; order Flavobacteriales; family Weeksellaceae; genus Chryseobacterium; species Chryseobacterium indologenes. The sequence continues at coordinate 461,882 of NZ_CP074372.1, read as the reverse complement.
TTTGTCATCCCATTTGGCTTCTATTCTCGTTTTTCCTGTTGTGTATTTGGCATAATTTGAAAGAATATAGCCTCTTTTGGTCATTACTCCTGCAGGAGTTCCGTAAGTTCCGTCACCCATTAAGCCATAATAACGTTTGGCAGAGTAATGGATCCATGCATTGACATTACCCAATAATGCATTGTTGACACTGCCGGCGAAAGTAAAAGCATCCGTATTCCAGCTGAAATCTCGGGCCGGCTGGGTAGATGAAGAGTTCCAGTTGATCAGATATTCTGTCTGCCAGATTTCTTTGTTGTAATTCTGGAATTGTTTGTAGGTGGACTGCATAAGCCCATATTGATGCCCTCCATACACTTCAAAATTAGCCATTGCCGAAGGGTCCAGCAAAGCACTGGCAAAATTATCCGTAAATCCCACACTTTCCGGGGCAATCACTTTACAATTGATAAGCTGTCCGTAATTTTTGATAAAATTGGTAATTTGTGCAGGAGTCCAGATGCATCCCTGATACTGGGCCATCTCATCCGGCTCATTTTGAATGGAGATATAATCAAGATCAACTCCGTTGTTCTGAAGATAGGTAACAAAACTGTTAAGATAAAGTGCATAATCCTGATAATTTTCCGGCTTTAAATATCCAATCTGCTGTACACCATTGGTATCGGTATAGACAGCATTTACATGGTTATTGGTTTTCCAGGCTGCGGGCATTGTCCACGGCGAAGCAAAAATGGTAAGCCCCATAGATTTGGCAAGCTGTGCTGTAGCCAGTACGGAACTCCAGTTACTGCTATTTTCAGGGATATACAATCTCATAATATTATATCCACCTTCACTGGAAGCTCCCCAAAGCGTCTGAATTTCTGAGGTTGACATATGGTTATACGCAAACTGAGGACTGCAGACAAATCCCCCGAACCCTTTTATTTTCTGATAAGCTGTATTCTTATCAATTTTTACAGTGGTAAGCTGTCCATGCGCCAGACAACTGAAAAACAATATAGAATGAATGCTGACAAGATTTAAAAGTTTTTTCATAATGGTTTAGTTTTAAATATTCGTGATTTTGATTGCAAATAATTAGAGTAAGGGCAATAGATTCCCCATCAAGACAGTTTATTTTCAAAAACCGTCAGGAAATACCCTGAAATAGATCAGGCAGCGATCTGTTAAATAAAGCTGTTTACAAAATCATCCGCTGCTTTTTCTCTTCATTCTCTGTCAGGGAACTGTATTTCAGATTGGAATGTGAATTAAGATTAGTGTTTCATAATTAAAGTGTTGTTTGTGATGAGTATTGGTCACTCAGTGAAGCATTTCGCTTTCCGGAGCGCCCAGGTAAGAGGGTTTTAAACCTCCGGTGTTGATCAGGAGTTTCTCCAGGACAATTCCGGGTTCCAGCACTCTGAATCGTAAAGTATGTTTTCCTGCTTGCTGAATCGAATGTTTTGTAACGGATTTAATGATATGTTCGGACTGCCATCTTCCCAACTCTCCTTTGTAATGACCATTGAAGTTGACAATTTGCGGAGTTTCGTTATCAAAAGAAATCTCATAACGCAATCCTTTATTATGATTAAAATTTAAAGTCGGAGCTAATAATAATTGGACTTCAAACTCGCCTTTTGATTCAAAATTGATATCATATTCAAGCCAGATATTTTCATCAGTTTTTGGATAAGCATTCTGTGGAAAGGTTGTCACGCCGGATTTTGTTTTCCCAAAATCAGGAATCACTTCCCAATGGATTCTGTCTGAACTGTTCATTCTTGCAAAATTTTCTGCTTCAATGGAAACATAGCCGTTTTTCTCCTGAAATATTTTTTCTTTCGAAGCATTATCATCATATACATAGGTAACTTCAGGCATTATGTTTTCTTTTCCATCTGCCCATGTTTTGTATCCTATTCTCATCTGATCCATCATATGCTGCCACTTCCCGCCGGCAATCTCATTATTGTATTTATAATCCAGATAAGCATTTCTCTCAAAACACTCTTTTACCTTATCAGCGTAATAATTTGCTTTTAAGTCATATTGAGCTGCTAATTTCCTGTTTTTTGCTACCGCATAGTACATTTCATACAAATTGCTGCATGCATCGATAGGATATAAAACCAACTGATAATAAGCATCCTGGTATTCGGCAGGAATCTGCTCTTTTAAACGTAAAGCTTCTACAGCCAATGCTCTGTAATCATTTAAAACCGTTTCAAATTCATGGTAATTTTCAAGGCTGTACGTTTTGCTGTCAAGGGTTTCAGGGGTAACTCTTCTGTTGTATTTGGCATACAGATTAATCATCCTCGCAATTTCTTTTGCATGTTTTTCTCCAAACTGCTGTGCAGCCCATTTTTCAGTATATTCCAAAAGATTTTTAGCATTAAACTGTTTTGGATTCCAGGCCATTTCCAGAAAAAAACTGATCGGAAATTCCATGGGTTTTAAATCTCCCACATTCACTACCCAAAGCTTATCTACTTTATGTTCATAAGAAAGATTCATCTGTTCCCAAACTCTTTGGATAGGGCTTATGTTGATCCATTTGGAATTTCTCGGTCCGCCTACATAGTCGAAATGATAATAGATTCCATAGCCTCCTTTATGCAAAGGTTTTGAAAGGTCTGGAAGCTTTCTTACATTTCCCCAGTTATCATCACAGAACAGCAGGATCACATCATCCGGAACCCGCATTCCTTTATCATAATAGTCCTGAACTTCTTTATACAATGCCCAGACCTGAGGTGTTTTCTCAGCTTTTTTTCTGGTAACATCTGCAATGATTTTACGCTGATCTTTTACAATTTTCTCGAGCAGGGAAATATTGGTTCCCTCTCCCATCGCTTCGTCACCGTCACCCCGCATTCCCACTGTAACAAGCTTTTCCCAGTTTTTGCTTCTTTCCATTCCGGATCTCCAGAATTTTTGCAGCACTTCTGCATTTTTAGCGTAGTCCCAGACATTCGGGAGGTTATTTTTTTTGATATACCTGTGCCAGTCGGTTTGTGCCAAAGCCATAGGCTCATGGTGAGAAGTTCCCATGACAATACCCATTTCATTTGCTAAAGGGCCGCTCAAAGGGTCATCGTCATAAAACGCTTTTCCCCACATTGCCGGCCAGATATAGTTTCCTTTAAGACGTAGAATCAGTTCAAAAACTTTTTCGTAGAACTTACTGTTTACTCCACCAAAAGTTGCTCTTGCCCAGCCTCCGAGTGAAGGCTCTTCATCATTAAGGAAAATACCACGATACTCTACAGCAGGCTCACCATCGGTATAAATTCCTTTTTTAAAGTATACATTATCTTTTTTCTCAACCGGAACATCTGCCCAGTAATACCAGGGCGAAACACCTATCTGCTGGGACATTTCATAGATTCCGTAAATGGTTCCTCTTTTATCGCTTCCTGCAATCACGATAGCCTCAGAAACGCCCGAAAAAGGATTACTGACATTCTGAATGATATATTTTTCTCTTTTCCCTGCCAATGCTTTTCCATCCAGCTTTTTTTGCCTGATTAAACCATCAATGGTCTTGCTTTTACCTGCTTCACCAATAATGATAATCATTCCGTTCACACCGGAATTTTGGGAAATAAGATGAGGCTGAACACCTGTTACTTTTTGAAAATCGGATTGAAGATTTGCAACGGCACGCAGAATTCCTTTATCCGAATCGCTGTCTGAAAACAGTGTCAAACCTGAATTGTTATCTTTCAATACCACCGAATTTTCTGTCCTGGCAAAAGAAATAAAAGGTTCGGCTGCTTTTACAAAAAATATAAACAACAACGTAAGAAACAACGAAATGTTTTTTGTAAAATTCATACTATATATTTTTGATTTTAATTTTTAAATAAGTTCAGATCAACAAATTCTCCCATTCTCCTGTAGCCGGCTTCATTGGGGTGAAGAAAATCATGATCATGCATATCATTTAAGATGACCTCCGGGTTTTCACTCTGCATGTGTTTGGCAAAATCGATGACAGCATCAAACTTCCCGCTGTTTCTGATCCAGTCATTTACTTTTCTCCATGCTTCGATACGGAAAGGTTTTTCGTAGAACGACTTTCCGAAAGGAAGAATCGTTGCTCCGTACACTTTGATTCCGTTAGTATGTGCCTTATCGATCATCACCTGGTAAGCGGCAATCAGTTCTTCTGTTCTTTTGAAGGCGTCATCAGGATCTCTTGTTCCTCCCAGATCATTCACTCCTTCCAGAATGATCAGCCATTTTACACCCTGCTGATTGAGGATGTTATAATCGAAACGATCTAATGCTGTAGGACCCAAACCGCCACGCACCACACAATTCCCCCCGATCCCGAAATTAAGCACACTTATATTCCTGGTAGAAGGATTTGCCAGTAACCGCTGCGAAAAAATATCCGGCCAGCGATTCTGTCTGTTGGTTCCTGATCCTCTTCCGTCGGTAATGGAATTTCCCATGATTGCAACAGCATATGAGGGTTCATCAGTCTTTACATCGATGTTAAAAAGCGAATACCAGTGATCTGTCTTTACTGGATTTTTAAATACCGCAGCATTGGTCTGCTCACCTTTAACAATGAAAGAAGTTGTTCTTGAAGCTGGATGTCCGGTGACAGATTGGGTTACTTTTGTATAAGAAATTGTAATGGCCAGCAACGAATTAGGTTTCAGATTAAAGTTCACCTCATCAGAATAAATATCGGATCCGGGAGCAATTTTAAAATTGTTTTTCTTCTCAAACGTTAATGATCTGATGGTGGCGGCATCCACATTGCTGCTATCGGACGGCACGGCAATCGAAACGGCTTTTACCGCCAAGCTGTCCATGGAGTATTTGTTGGAAAAACGTAACCGCAATTTTTTTCCACCCACAGATATACGCACAATCTGACGCAGGGTATTCCCCGAAAGTCCCGGTTCCGGCGCAAGGTTTTTAGGTTCTACCAATTGGGGGGCTGTTGCCCAGGTAGTGAGCCATTGGCCTTTGGATGACTGTTTTTCCAGACTTCGTGAGGAAGAGCAGGAAACCAAAAATCCCGAGATGATAAAGATATATAAGCTTTTGAAGCGCATTTTTTCTGTTTTTCGTTTTATCAATCTTTAATTCTTATTACAAATCCTCCGTTCGGCTGAATTTCAATCGTAAAATCACCTTTTGCATTCACTTTAACCTCTTTTTCTGAGGAATTTCCCTGAGCATCATCATTAATCAACCTGACTGTTTTCCCGGCAAACATCTGAAGTTTTATTTTCAGTTTCCGGGATTGTTTCTCAGCATTTACACCAGCCACATACCATTGATCCGCATGTCTTCTCGCCACCACGGCATATTTCCCGGGATAACCATCTATAAAAACGGTTTCATCCCAAAGTGTCGGGATTTCTTTCATAAAATCCAGCTGAAACTTCGGAGCATCGGTCAGGTTATTCGGCATGATACCAAACATCTGAACGGGATTCTGAAACAGGACTGCTGTAGCCAGCTGAAAGCTATCCGTGGTATGTCTTTTATTTTTGTCTCTGTTGGACTCGGTTAAATATGTATTGAGAAAAGTTCCTCCGAATTCCATACTTCCCACCGTATTTCTGATAAAAGGATGAAGCGTGGCAAAAAAAGCTTCCTGCCTGCGTACCTCTTCTGAGAAATAGAGCATTTCTGAGGCAAGAACGGCTTCGCTTCCTGCATAATTCGGGTACATCACTTCCCAGCCTCTAGGTACCGTGGCTCCGTGAAAAATAATGGTTAATCCAAAATCATTGGCATCTGACAGAATATCTTCGTAAAGACGCATGGTTTCCTGTTTGTCTCCTCCGAAGAAATCCACTTTTAGCCCTTTTACACCGACATCTTTCAGCCACTTCATTTCCTTTTTACGTTCAACGGATGAGCTCATTTTGTTTCTCGGTCCCATCGGTGCGTCATTGGCTGCTCCGTTGGAGTTGTACCAAAGCAATACCCCTACATTTTTTGATTTTGCATATTGAATAAGCTCTCTCATACGGTCTTTACCTATATTTTTATCCCAAAGCGCATCCATAAGAATAAACTGATATTTCAGAGCAGCAGCAAGGTCTATGAATTTCACCTGATCATCATAGTTCATGCTTTTGTCCTGCCACAGAATCCAGCTCCACGTAGATTTTCCAAACTGATACTCCTGTGAAGGCTCATACATCGGATCTACGACATCAAAAGGAATGGTAGTTTCTACGATGGGTTTCAAAGAACTGCCCACTGTAATTGTTCTCCAAGGCGTTTTTCCAGGAAGTGAAACGGCTGCTCCTGTACTTCCGAAACCATTGTTTTCAGCAATGTTCGGATAGGCTACTTTGTAAAGGCTTCTTTCTGCTGTGTTTTCAAGGTGTGAAGCACAATATGTACTGTTTACTCCTGTTTCGGAAAGCAATATCCAGCCTTCATTTCCAATATGGAAAAGACCGGGGAAAACGTAGCCGTAATCAGACGGTGTTCCCAGCTCTGCATCGGCTTTATAGCCACTTTCATAGCTTGGTGCGGTGCGTGCAAAACCTGTCATAGGCTTCATCATAGGTGAAAGAAAAGTAGTGGTCTGTGAAGGGAATCTGTACCCTGTAATTTCTGACTGTACCACAACACTCAGCCGCTCTTTCATCGGTAGAATATTGTAGCGGAAAGCAATATTGTTATTGCTCACCTGAAATTCAATGCCTATCTGATGCTGGTCTGCATTACTGAAGTTAACCAATAAAGTATTGGCCTTATAATCAATCTCAGATTTTTTGATTTTTTCGTTCGTATATTTCTTAGAAACAATATCCTTTTTGCTGTCCACAAATTTCAGATCCTTTGAAAAATCGGACTCATTGGTTACCAGGCCCAGCGGGGATTTTTCAAGCATTGCTTTTCCCTGAAGGATAACATTATACGATGCTTTTCCCTCTTCTGAAAAAACCTGAAGCTTCAGGTGTCCGTCCGGACTTGAAATTTCTGCTACTTGCGCAAAGCTTTTGCTGATCAGAAACAGGCTGAATACGATATATAAAACTTTTTTTCTCATAACTCATTATTTTCAAGAAAGGTCCAGTAGTCGAAATACATAATATCTGTTGAGGCTTTTCCATTGAATACAAAATACAGATCATGAACACCAGTAATTTTTTCAGTAAGCTGAACTTTTACGGTTTCCCAGCGGTCATCCCCGCCCGTCAGCGGAACCTTTACCATTGCAGCAACCGGGCCGTTCACAGCATCCAGATGAATGGTCATTGTGACGTCACTGTTATGGGTCGTTCCTACTCTTGCAGAGAAGGCAGCAGCTCCTTTTTTCCGGAAATCTACATTCTTTACACTGGTATATGCTCCATTTTTCTTTGCTTTGATGAAAACACCAGCCTCTTTATTCTGATAGGATTTTACATTTTCCGACCAGGCAATCATTTCTGCCTGATTGAATGAATAAGGATTAACTGTCGCGATAGCTTTTGTAATTCCGTTGGTCATTTTAAATGGTGAGATGGAACCGTCTTTATTGAATGTAAGCTCTTCCAGACTTACCGATCTTGTAAAACCGCTTCCGCCTGGCAATGCCCCATTGTGATAAAAGAAATACGTTTTCCCCCGGAAATCAATAACACCGGGATGATTGGTGAATGATTTCCCTTCAGTAGGCATTACAATTCCTCCATATTTCCATGGTCCCTGTGCTGTTTTACCTGTAGAATATCCTATGAATTCAGGAAGCGGACCACCCGGCCAGAAAAGATAATACAGGTTTTTCCTTTTGTACAGCCACGGGCCTTCCTCGTATTTTGTGGGTCTTTCCGGGTTAGGTTTCCCGTCTCTTTTGCCAAATGATTCTTCCGTCATCGGAACTTCTACAATATTTCCGGAATAGGAGATCATATCTTCGTTCAGCTTTACGTATTTAAGCTTGGGATTTCCCCAGTACATGTGTGCCTGTCCGTCATCATCCACAAAAACTGTGGGATCAATATCCCCCCATTCGCTCTGAACGAGAGGTTTTCCCAGCGGATCATGAAAAGGCCCAAACGGACTGTCACCAACAGCAACCCCTATAGCGCCTTTGTTATTGGTTTTGGACCACATCGGAACATAGATAAAAAACTTTCCGTTTCTTTCTACACATTGTGCGGCCCAGGCATCGCGTTTTGCCCACTCAAAGTCTTTATACGAGAGTATTTTGCCGTGATCTGTCCAGTTCACCATATCATTGGTGGAATATACTTTCCAGTCGTTCATGGTAAACCAGGTAGAATCGTCTTCATCGTGAGTGGTATACACATACAGCCTGTCATTGTACACCATTGGCGCTGGATCTGCAGTATAATTGGTCTGAATAATTGGGTTTTGGGCAGTTCCCATTGAAAATAAACCTATCAGCGCAATGAAACTTATATGGATTGTACGGATATTCATAGAAATTTGGATTTAAAACTTTGATCCTGTATTTATTGTGACTTCAGAATACGATTAACTTCTTCCTGATTGACAGGTTTGAAAAGCAACTGTGAGAACAGATACAGATCATTTTTCCAGACTTTGAAATCGTGACCACCCGGTTCTACATAAAAAATATGGGGAATTTTATTGTCTGTAAGATAGTCACTCGTTCTTTTACTGAAAGGCATCAGTCTGTCCTGATCTCCGCACGAAATCCAGAGAAGCTTTAATTCTTTAGCTTTGGATGGATCCGGAAGAAGAAGTTGAGGTTCTTTGGTATTTGGAGCTGCGGAAAAGGCTCCCACCCATGCAAACTTATCGATATTTCCCAGTCCGAAATTCAGGGTTTGTCCGCCTCCCATGGAAAGTCCGGCAATAGCTCTGTCAGTTCTGTTTTTTTTAACCGGATATTTTTTTTCTACAAAAGGAATCAGATCATTCAGCAGGTCTTTTTCAAAGGTTGCAAAAGCTTCCACCTTATCCTTTGCCATGATGTCTCCGGTAGCCCTGTCGTCCTTCATCGCCCGTCCGTTGGGAAGTACAACGATCATGGGAGAAAGTTTTCCTTTAGCATACAGATTATCTAAAATAATTTGCGGAGTTCCATTTTTAAACCACTCTTTTTCATCTCCGCCAATACCGTGTAGCAGATATAAAATAGGATATTGAGTGCCTTTTTTATATCCGGGAGGCGTATATACCAAAGCTTTACGTGTAGTTCCAACCGTTGCCGAAGAATACTGTATTGTATCTATTTTTCCGTGTGGAATTTCCTTTTTTTCTATATCGAAATCCTGGGGTACTTTTTTCTCAAAAGCCTGTGCAGAAATTAAAACTCCTGACAGCATGAAACCTAATGCTAATACAACTGATTTATTCATGATTTTTTTATTTGTAGTTTTAACACTTATTATTTCAGATAAAAAAATAATAGTGTATTATTTTATTTTTTATTTACGATAGGTTTTTTCCTTTACATCCGATTGTTATTTTCCAGCTTCATTAACTCTGAAAAAATCTACATCTACAAATCCTCCCGTATTTTTAGTAGCATAATTAAAAAACGCGAATTTTGATCCCATAAAAAATCTCCGGTAATCAAAGATCATTTTATAGTCTTTTGCCATTTCAGTCCAGTTCTTCTGATCCGTACTGTAATAAAAGTCTGCAAGATCTTTCCCGAAGCTAAAATCGGCATCAATACGTAGAAAAACCTTATCCGAATTGAGAGAAATCCGTTTTTTCTCTTCTTTTTTAACTCCTGTAATCGCTTTGGTTTTACTATCCAGGCTTACTTCATTGGTTGAAAAAACAATGAATTTTTCTTTACCTTCCTTTACTATTGACAAAATCCCGGAATCCCCATTGAAAGCACTGAAGCCTGCAACATCTCCATCTTTCATTCCTTTAAGATCTATGGCCAAAACTGCTGAAGAGACCGGACCTTCCATTCTCTGGGTCAAAGTATTGGGTGCAGCGTACAGATTGTCTACGACTCTGCTGGTTTTCAGCCTCAGAAAGCCTTTTCTTTCGGATAAAGACCATGCTTCATTTACAGGATTATGATTCCATTGCCATTGAATTTTCATTTTTTTATCAGAGAATTCATCGCTTTCCACGAGATGATTTTTGGCTTTGAATGGCTGAAGAGGAACTTCTCCTTTCAAAGGAACTTTTCCGTTATCTCCCAGTATCGGCCAGTCGTTTTCCCATTGTACGGGAAGCAGCAGCGGAACACGTCCTACTCCATTTCTGTCCTGGAAAATAAGGGAATACCAGTTTCCATTTTTATCATCAATCAAAGCGCCCTGCCCTGCGTAGGAAAATCCTAAAAAATTGTCTTCCAGCACTACTTTTTTCTCATAAGGACCTGTCACTTTATCTGCTCTATAGACGACCTGACGGCGTTTTCCGTTTTTGGGCCAGGATATCATCATCATATAATATTTACCGTTTCTTTTGATCATCTGGTTGCCTTCCAGAAGTCCGGTTTCCGAAGCATCTTTCTGAAATACTTCAGTTCCATCCGGATTTCCGATCACCTCTTTAAAATCGGGGCTCAATTCAAAAACTTTGTTGGAGGTGAAAACATATATTCTGTCATCATCATCAAAAAACAATGAAGCATCGTGAAAATGCCGTGTTCTTATGATCAGTTTCCATTTTCCTTTTTCGGGATGATCAGTCACATAGAAATAAGATTTGAAAGGTTCATCATTTGGAGAGAATAAAACGTAATATTTGCCTTTATGATAGCGGATTGAGGAAGCCCATTGACCTCTGCCGTAAACGGTTCCGTTCAATAAATCATATTTCGGGTTGTCATTCAAAGTATCAAAAACATATCCTGACATTTCCCAATGAACCAGATCCCTGGAATGCATCACCGGAGCTCCCGGCATCAGATGCATGGTTGTACTGATCAGGTAAAAATCGTTTCCGTTTCTGGTAATGGATAAATCCGGTGCATCTGCCCATATGATTGGGTTTGTAAATGTCGTACTTTGTTTTCCGGAAGGATTTACCTGGGCTGAAAGAAGATTCAGCCCGATAAACCCCAATAAAGAAACTATATAAGATTTTTTGATTTTCAAAATGTACTGTGATATTTGGTTTTACGCTTAGTTTTTCAATTTTAAAATACTTAATTGCTGTCACTAAGTATTTTTTCTCTACTGTCAGTAAAAGACGAGATTCTTCATTTCACTTCGTTCCATTCAGAATGACAGATCTTTCATACTATTGTGGCACAATATCATTGGAAGAGGTACTGTACAGACCAATAAGGCTTCCTGTAAAACCTCCTGCAACGTCCGTAGAAAGTATATCTCCTGAAACCGGTCCGCCAAGGTTTTTATAGCTCTTGCCATCCAGCGAATAATTAAAACTATGTTCATCTTTATCGGCTACCACCTGCAATTTAACCGGTTTGGATAATGAAATCTTTTCGCTGGCGATCAGCTTTGATTGTCCTTTTTCAGTTCTTTCCAATACGATGTAGAAATCTTTATCTTTTTTTGTGATTCCGAAAACATAATTGAATGTTTCACTTTGATAACAGGTAATTCCTGCCAGCTCTTTTTCTGATTTAGGCTTAAAATCCAGGGTTACAGAAGTTTCAAAAGATTCATGCTGCAATCTGTGGAACAGTGCCGAAACCGGAGCCAACGCTTTGATATTGGTGGCAAAAGGGTTTACTTTCACCCCGTTTTTTGTAACCGTAATAAAGCTTTCACGAGGTCCGCGCATGGCAATCCATCGGTAATCAAGATTTTTATCTGTCAGCTTATCAGTATAGGTAAAGTTTCCGTTGGGTAGAAATCCGTTTTGTCCGTTTTGATTCTGAACTCCAGCTGGTAATTTCAGTTTTGGTTTCATTGGAACCAGTCCATTTTGGAAAACCGGGTATTTTCCGCTCCAGTCAACCGGAAGGATAAATGTTTCACGGCCTTTGTTGACTCTGTTTTTCTCATTCGGGCGTATTGCCAGAAATACTCCGTAATACTGGCCATCCAGCGTTTCTACCAGATCTGCATGACCGGCCCAGTCTACTTTTTCTTTTCTATCTTTCGGGAAATAGCGCTGTGTCAGAATCGGGTTGTTTCCAGCCGGAACGTAAGGTCCTTTCGGAGAATCGGACATAAAAATAACTTCACTGTGATTACCGCCGGTTCCTCCTTCTGCACACATCAGATAGTATTTACCGTTCTTTTTATAAATATGAGGACCTTCAATCCAGATGGGCTTTTGGGAAAGATCCACACCGCCGTTTACAATAATCTTATCCGAACCCGCAACTACCTGGTCTTTTTCAAGATCATAGTCCCACATCTTAATCACACGGTGGCCATTGTACTGTTCCGTACCTTGTGGCGGAGCATCGTTGTGAATAATATATGCTTTCCCGTCATCATCAAAGAAAATAGAAGGATCAATACCTTCAAAATTCAGTTTTTGAACTTCGCTCCATCCTTTTGCAGGATCTTTTGTTTTTACGACCATATTTCCGATACCACCTGCAAACTGGGTAGTGATCATATAAAAAGTATCGTTGTGCTTATTGTATTTGATATCCGGTGCATAAATTCCATGGGAAACGCCTGATTTTTCAACCTTAAGCTGTGAAGGCCTGTCTAAAACGTGTCCCACTTGTTTCCAATTCACAAGATCTTTAGAAGTAAAAATCGGGACTCCCGGAAACATTGAAAATGAAGAGTTTACGAGATAGTAATCTTCGCCTTTTCTGGTAATGCTGGGATCCGGGTAACAGCCCTGTAAAATCGGGGAATAAAACTCGTCCGGTTTAAGAGGGTTGTCATTATATATTTTATCGTTTCCATGGTAAGTAAAGTCTGAGAAAGTCTGGGCAGAAATAGAAGTCACTGATAGCAAAGCTGCTGCTGCAAGGATATTCGTTTTATTCCTGAAGAAAGCTAAATTCATTATATTCTGTTTCATTGTTATTCTTTTTTTATAGTTTTTAAAATGTATTTTTTTGAATGGGTGTTATTTTTTTTAACGCCGAGTTCGCAAGTTTTTTAACTACTTCCTTGCTAAAGTTCGCAAAGGCGTTACACTCAGCAAATGGCATTCATATTTATCATTATAATCGTTTACTGATCGTTATATATTTTAAACGGTTTTCTTCCGGTTAATTATTTTAATCAATCCCCAGGCAGTAACATAGGATATTCCGGCTATGAAAAATATAATATTGTAGCCTCCGTTGATATTTCCTGATTTTTTAAAGGCATCGAGAACAATTCCGATAAAAAGCGGAAAAATAATTCCTGCGGCTGAGCCGAGCATTCCGCCAAAACCAATGACAGAACTGACATAATTGTTAGGCAACTGATCTCCGACCGTGGTCATAAGATTGGCTCCCCAACCTTGATGCGCAGCTGTTGCAAAGGCAATGATGATCGTGATCATCCACATATTATCTACATATTTTGAGAACATTACCGGAACTACCATCAAAGCAAACAATAACATCGTAATGCTTCTGGCTCTTCCGATGGCCCAGCCTTTTTTAATCAGAAATGATGAGAGATAGCCTCCGCCGATACTTCCGATCGTGGTTCCGCTGTAAATAATAATTAACGGAAGAGATGGTTTTGTTAAATCCATTTTGAATACATCCGAGAAATAGGCCGGCAGCCAGAACATGAAGAAATACCAGATAGGATCGGTTAACATTTTACCGATGGCAAATGACCATGTTACTTTATATTTGAGTAATTCCGATAAAGGAATTTTTGTTTTCTCTTCTGCTTTTTCAGCCTGATCACTTTTTATGTACTGCAGTTCTTCCTTGCTGAGATTTTTTGTTTTTTCCGGTACGGCATAGAATTTCCACCAAAGGATAATCCAAATCATGCCCAAAGCTCCAATCCACACAAAAGTCTGTCTCCAGCCGTAATGTCCGAGGATGAAAGGAACCAATAGCGGCGCTAAAATAGCTCCCACCGTTGCTCCCGAATTGAAAATACCCGTTGCCAATGCTCTTTCTTTTTTAGGAAACCATTCAGCCACTGATTTGATGGCAGCAGGAAAGTTTCCCGCTTCACTGATTCCCAAAGTGCTTCTCGCAATGATAAACCCGATGGTACTTTTCACAAAACCATGTCCTATAGAGGCAAGACTCCATACAATAAGAGAAACAGCATACCCGATTTTGGTTCCCACCTTGTCTATAAACCTTCCCATCGCCATATAACCAATGGCATAAGTCGTGGTAAAGGCCATGACAATATAACTGTAATCTTTTTCGTCCCAGCTGAATTCCTTTTCCAGCACAGGTTTCAGCAAACCCATTACCTGACGATCAAGATAATTGATCGTAGTGGCGAGAAAGACAAGGGACAGCATCCACCATCTTATATTGCGGTTTTGAGGAGCCTGCATTTAATTATGATTAAGTTGTTGTAATAAATTCTGTGTTTTCTGGGTCAATTCTTCTTCATTACAATCTTTTCCAATTAGGGAACTTCCCAGCCCTGCTGCTACAGCTCCGCCATTGAGCCATTCCAGAATATCTTCAAATTCTGCATTGATCCCTCCGGTTGGCATAAAATTCATTTCCGGAAAAACAGGCTGTACCGATTTGATGTATTTCTTCCCTAAAGCATCAGCAGGGAATATTTTAACCAGTTTTAAACCATTCTGATAGGCAATATTGATATCGGAAGGGGTAAAACAACCCGGAATCAAAAGGATATTTCTTTCAAGTGCATTTTTCACCAATGCTTCACTGATAACAGGTGTAATGATGAAATCTGCTTTTGCATGAGCATAATCATCCATTTCTTTTATGTTTTTTACCGTTCCGATTCCTAGCAGAAGTCCGGGAAATTCTGCATGCGAAATGGTTTTTAGTCTGGTGAAATTTTCCAGTGCCTGCTGACCTCGGTTGGTATATTCTATCACACGGATTCCTGCTTCGTATAAAGCTTTTACGATATTTTTTGAGACTTCAAATGATTCGTTATAAAACAGCGGAACGATTTTCTGGTCTTTTATTTTTTGTGGTATTTCACTCATAATTTTTCGATATTAATGCTTTCATCAATGGCATCTCCTTTTATGAAAAGCTTTTTAAAAGCAACTTTTGTCGATTCCTCAAGGATCTTCTGGTCAGGATTTTCTTTTAAAATTCCATGAATTAAGGCCGCCATGAAAGAATCACCACTTCCTACCCTTTCTTCGATTTTATCTGAATTATATTTTTCTGAAACCAAAAGCTCTTCATCAACAAACAAAGTGGCAAAATAATTGACCTGTTCGCCGTTTGTAAAGCGGAAGGTATTCGCAATTTTTTCCACCTCCGGGAATTGTTTCCGGATTTCCAACGCTGTTTTTTCGGCCTGTTTCAGAAGATTTTCATCACCGAATTTTCCATTAAGCTCATATTCAATGGGAATATCCAGGAACTGTTCAACAGACCAGATATTTCCCATGAGAACGTTCACAAATGGCATCAGTTCTTTAATTTTATAAGGATTCTGGTTTTGCCAAAGCAATGCTCTGTAATTCAGATCAAGAGAAACCGTGATATTTCTTGTTCTGGCTTCTTTCATGATCTGTAAACATTTGTGAAATGCATGGTCACTCAAAGCCGGCGTGATAGTGCTGATATGCAGCCATTTTACTCCTGAAAATATTTCATCATCACTAAAAGCTTCAAAATCCGATTGGGTAAAAACAGACGGAAAACGGTCGTAAACCACTGACGCATTCTGCATATCTCCATCGGAAGAAAGATAAAATGTTCCTATTCTCCCTTGAGTTTTTTCTGCAAGGACTTCTATTCCTTTATTTTTAAGCTGTAGTTCGAGATGATTTCCTACAAAATTCTCCGGTAATGCTGATAACAGTTTTACAGGATTCTTCCACTGGGAAAGTGCTACCGCGACATTATATTCAGCGCCGCCAACGTACATCTTCAGAGACTGTTCATTGAGCCAGTTTCCTTCGGAATCCGGGGCAAAGTGGAGAAGCAGTTCCCCGAAACATAATATTTTCGTCCAGTCCTGCATAGTATTATATTTCAAAATAATTTTTTGTATTGTAATAGCAGATGTCCTGAATGATCTTTCCTACCCATTTTTCATCATCAGGCAGCAGACCTCTTTCCATTTCACTTCCGAACAGATTGCACAAAAGTCTTCTGAAATAATCGTGTCTTGAGAATGATAACAGGCTTCGGGAATCGGTTAACATGCCGACAAAAGTGCTGATCAGACCGATATTGGAAAGTGTGTTCATCTGTTTGGTCATGCCGTCAAGCTGATCGAGAAACCACCAGGCTGCTCCAAACTGTACTTTGGATTTGATGCCTCCTTCATTGAAGTTTCCGGCAAGAGTTGCCAAAACCTCGTTAAATGCTGGGTTCAAGTTGTAAATAACGGTTTTGGCCAGCTTTCCTTCTGTATTCAGTGCATCTAGCAAAACGCTCAGTCTCTGTGCATAATAGGGTTCTCCAATGGCATCATATCCTGCATTGGCACCTATTTTTCTGAACATTTCTGAATTGTTGTTTCGGGTTGCCCCTACATGAAACTGCTGTACCCAGCCTTTTTCTGCGTACATTTTGCAAAGCTCTTTCAGCAAATAGCCGCATAATGCATCCGGATCGGAAAACGTTGAAAAATTACCTTTCAGGAATTCAGAAAACTCTTTTTCAAGGCTATGATTCCATTTTGTCGTATCCGGGAAATATTCAAAGCCATGATCGGCTACTTTTGCTCCTGCTTCCACAAAATAATTCATTCTGGACTGAAGTGCATTCAACAGGTCCGAGGCTGATGTGATTGAAAATCCGCAGACTTTTTCAAGCTTTTTAATTCCAGAAAGATATTGTTCAGAATTAATGATATTAATATAGTTATCAGGGCGGAAAGCCGGAAGAACAGCTGTGTTAAATCCACTGTTTTTTAAAGCCTTGTGATGAACCAGATCATCAGCAGGATCATCTGTAGTGCACAACGCTTCTACCTTAAAATTCTGAATGATGGATTGTGGTAAAAAGCCATCTGTCTGCAGACTTTCATTCATCTGATGATATATAGTATCTGCATTATCGGATGATAAATAGTCACTGATTCCAAAAGGATTTTTGAGCTCCAGATGCGTCCAGTGAAATAGCGGGTTACGAAGGGTATAAGGCACCACTTCTGCCCATTTCATAAATTTTTCGTGGTCTGAAGCATTTCCTGAAATAAACTGTTCATCAATACCAAAATTTCTCATGGCTCTCCATTTGTAATGGTCCCCATCCAGCCAGATAGCGGTTGGAGAACGGAAGTTTTGATTGGCAGCAATAACATCCGGCTCAAGATGATTGTGATAATCAATCACAGGCATATCTTTGGCATATCCGAAATAGAGATTCTCTGCCTTTGCTGATTCAAGCAGAAACAATTCTCCGAAAACTTCTTTATTTTTAGTGGAATTACTCATTATTTACTTTACAATCCTGGATTTTAATTGTCTTTTAGTTCTGACTTCATGAAAGCCAGCATTTTAAAAACAAGACCTTGAATGAAACCATTAAGGTCTTGTTCCAATCTATATATATATGAAGAAATTAGTTTTTTATACTCCACTGAATGCGCTGAAACCTCCGTCAACAGGAATCAATGCTCCTGTGATAAAACTTGCTGCATCCGAACATAGAAACTGTACAACACCATTCAGTTCTTCTACTTCTCCAAATCTCTGCATGGGTGTTTTAGCCATTACTTTTTTACTTCTCTCGGTTAAGCTTCCGTCCGGATTCAACAGAATAGCACGGTTCTGATCACCAATAAAAAATCCTGGTGCCACGGCGTTCACCCGTATCTTATCTCCAAATTTCAATGCCAGATCAGAGGCCAGCCATTGGGTAAAATTGGTAATTGCCGATTTGGCTGCAGAATACCCGGCTACTCTCGTAATCGCTGAATAGGCAGCCATTGAAGAAATATTAATAATGTTGCCGCTCCCCTGCTCAGCCATTGCTTTTCCAAAAACATAACTGGGATAAACAGTTCCGTTGATATTGAGATCGGTAACCTCAGCCCATCCCTTCATATCCATATCAAAAAATGACTGTTCGGGAGATAAAGTGGCTGCCGGAATATTTCCACCGGCTATATTGAGCAGAATATCAATGCTGCCATACTTTTCTTTTATTTTCACAGAAGCAGCTTCAAGGCTTTCAATATCCATCACATTGGCTTCTACAGCGAGTGCATCACCTCCCAAATCTGTAAGTTCTTTTACACGGGCTTCCAGTGTTTCCTGGTTTCTTCCTAGTGCGACAACTTTGGCGCCGGCTTCTATAAAACTTTTGGCAAGGCTGCCTCCCAAAACGCCTGAAGCCCCTGTGATGACTGCTACTTTGTTTTTAATACTAAACAGGTCTTTCATTTTACTTTTTACTATTTATTACAAACGCAGATTAATTTTTCTGTAATTCTGACTGAACGGCAGCCATTACTCCTTCGATCTGGCCCAATGCCAGCATTCTTCCTAAAAATGAATAGCCGGGATTATACCCTTTGTCAACATCTTCTGTTAAAAGTCTTCCGTGGTCTATTCTCATCGGAAGATCAGGATTTTCTTTTTCGAATACACGGATCACTTCAATAAGCTTTCCTCTTCCTCCCAGGTGATGAGCCTCGATAAAATCACCGTTTTCAAAAACATTTGTACTTCTCAGGTGAACGAATTTGGTTCTGTGGGCAAATTTCTGTGCCAGTTTTGGAACATCATTCTGAAGGTTAGCACTTAGAGATCCTGCACAGAACGTTAACCCGTTGTAAGGATTATCAACAGCTTTCAGAAGCCAGTCAATATCCTCTTCATTGGTTACTATTCTTGGTAAGCCCAATAGTGAAAACGGCGGATCATCAGGGTGTACACACATCTGGATATTCCATTTTTCACAGACAGGCATTATTTTTTCGAGGAAATATTTCATGTTCTGACGAAGCTGATGTTTATCTATACCATCATACAATGCCAATAAACTTTTGAACTTTTCTACGGGATTCAATTCGCCTTCTTTGATATTTCCGTTCACGAATCCCTGTGTTTTTACAATGACTGAGTCTATCAGATCATGATTATCTTTTTCCGTTAAGGTATTTTTTAATCCTTCTACTTTTTGAAGGATTTCCGAGCTGTAATCCCTTTCTGCTCCTTCTCTTTTGAGAATATGAATTTCGAAGTATGCGAACTTGGCTTTGTCAAAATAAAGTGATGATGAACCGTCTTCCCATTCATGAAAGAGATCGGTTCTTGCCCAGTCCAGAACAGGCATAAAGTTGTAGCAAACTGTTGTAACCCCTGCTTTACCCAGGTTTTCAAGGCTTGTGATATAATTTTCTATTAAAGAGTCACGGTCTTCACCTCCGTATTTGATGGCTTCGCTTACGGGAAGACTTTCCACAACAGACCAGCGAAGTCCGTGGCTTTCTATATAGTTTTTATAATCAATAATGGCCTCTGAATTCCAGATTTCTCCGTTTGGGATATCATGCAGAGCAGAAACAATTCCTTCTACTCCTATTTGACGAAGTGTACTGAGTGCTATTTTGTCTTTTTTGCCAAACCAACGCCAGGTTTTTTCCATAGTTTTTAAATTTTAATTCAGATAAACAAAGCAGGTGCTTGCACACCTACTCTGTTGCTGATATGAATGTAGAATGAAATTAATTGTATCCTGGATTCTGATATTTTGCTTTAATATCTGCCGATACTTCCATTGCATCAATCTGGTTCTGAGGAATAGGTCTCAGATAGTGAAATGGTTTTATCGTTCTAGTAACCGTTTGCGGAGCGTGATCTCCATAAGAAGCTCCTCCGATCTGATAAGTAGCTGCATAGTCTCCCCACTTCTGAGTACGTACCAGATCATACCATCTGTAGAATTCTCCGTAATATTCACGGGATCTTTCTGCAAGAATATAATCGATGGTGATTGCAGAAGGTGTGGCAGCAGTCATAGCTACACTGTTATCTGCTACATAAGCGGTATTTTGGGCATTATTGAATTTCCATTTTCCGGCACGGGCACGGATAACATTGATAAGGTCTCTGGCTGTCATAGCTCCTGAAGCTCCTTTTACGGCTGCTTCCGCTGCAATAAAATAGAATTCTGAAAATTTGGCAACACTGAATGGACGGGTTAATCCTGCATTCGGATATCCTAAGCCGTTCGGATCATCAGTACGGTAAGTTCCAATTTTCCATAAGCCTGGGTATACAATTCTGCTGATACCGTTCGGTGCAATGACCCAGTCTGCTCTTCCTGAAAGAGTTCCTGCTCCCACTCCGCTTTGTCCGGCTCCTGTAGGATAAGAAGGAGTCTGGCTGTCATCATTCAGGAAGCTTAAGATAGCTCCTCCCGGCTGTACAGGTAAATTATTGGCATTATAAAGTACAGGAACTGTTGTAAGACCTGTTCCGTTTTTGTTCCAGTTTCCTCTGTAAGTGGTTACAAAAGTACCATCATAACGGGAATCGTTGGTTTTATCTGCAAAGGTATTTTTAATAACTCCCAGGGTAGGACACATACGAACCCACGGACGTCCCAGAGACTGAGCGGCTTCACGCTGTACACCACTTACTACATCTGCTCCCACCCACGCTGTGGTTTTACTGCTTTTGATGGCAGTATAGTTCCAGGTTTGCATCCATGCTGCAAAATTATCCGGAGCCCAGCCTGAACCAAATCCTACAGGATCACTTTCATTATAATACGTACTTGACTGTGTATGGTCTGCATACAGCATAGATTCGGTATTCCTGTCATTTGAACCTGCATTGACATCATAAAAGGTAGGCTGAAGGGCATAAGGTCCTGGATTATTGATCCCTTCCATTGCGATATCATAAGCCTGCTGGAAATACCATTGGGCATTGTGTCCGTCAGGATCTGTTCTCGTCACTTCAGGATAAGTTGGAATTCCGTTTGGATTCTGCAGCCACCATCCATAAGTAAGATAAGCTTTGGCAAGCATCAGTCTTGCTACATTTTTGGTCACGCCTCCGGTTACTCTTGGTGAGGCAGGTAGATTTTCTATTGCTTTTTTAAGGTCAGCAAAAACAGTTTTTGTATATACCTCCGGAACAGTATTTCTTGCAGAAGTTGTAGATGGCAGGGTGTTGTATTTCAATTCTCCTGCTCCTAAATCCAAAGGAACACCTCCATAGGTCTGAACGAGCATGAAGTAGTAAAATCCACGAAAGAAACGGGCTTCAGAAATCATAGATTCTGCAATTCCGAATCCTGGTCCTTTTTCAATAATTCCGTTGGCAGTATTGATATACGGAAACACAGAGTTCCAAACCATACTTGTAGGAAAAGTATTGGAATTGATGATACCGTTTCCGGACATATCCAATTCTTTAAAGTTACCATCCGCACTTTGTGCCCAGGTAGATTCATCAGTTCCGTTCTGACAATTGCTCATAAAATAGCCATTGCCATACAGTAATCTCATCTGTCTGTATAAAGCTGTAAATCCCTGATTCACCCCGTCCGGTGTATTAAAATAGTCAGCTGTATATATTGCTCTTGGCTGCTCATCAAGAATTTCACTACATCCTGTAAATGTTAAGGATAAAAAGATTGCTCCTAATAGCAGTTTTTTGTTAAAATTTATCATGACAGTACAGTTTTAAAAGGTTAAGTTAAGTCCCATTAAGTAATTTCTTGTGGAAGGGTTGTTGGTTCCTATAACAAGCTGGCGGTTTGGATATCCGCTTACTGCCTGGTTTTCATTTCCGAAAGAGTTCGGTTCCGGATCCATTCCCGAGAACTTATGATAAGGTGAGAATAGTACAACAGGATTGGTTACCGTAAAGTAGATTCTTAAGCTTGTAATTTTTAAATCCTTTAAAAAGTCCTTATTGACATTATAACCTAATGTAATGGTACGAAGCTTAAGATAAGAAGCATCAAACATCGCCAAAGTAGAAGAATACTTCGGATTATCACCACTCAAATGACGTCCCGGACGCGGAAAATAAGCACCGGTATTATCTTCTGTCCAGTAATCTACGTCTACGTTATTTCCTCTTCCCGTTAATCTGTTAAGATAACTTGCAGATCCATAAATAGTACTCACCAGGATTCCTCCGTGCTGGAAAGCTCCTACCGTACTCAGTTCAAAATTCTTGTAGGCAAAGCGCATATTGAATCCTCCCTGAAATTTCGGGGCTGTATCAAAAATCTGTCTGTCATCCGGTCCTATTGCTCTTACCGGAGTTCCGTCGGCATTATAACCTCCGGTGTAAAGAACTTTGATAGATCCTACAACATCTGCAGCGGTACCCGGTTCCAGAATATTCTGATAAGGATCGCCAGCCTGCCAAAGACCGATGTATTGATAATCATACAATGAATTAATATTATGACCTACAAACCATAAGTTATTGACGTCACGTTCTGTTCCGGATGCAAGTGATAAAATTTTGTTTTTATTGGTATAGAAATTAACTCCAGCTTCCCATGTAAACCCGTCAGGGTTATCAAAAATGACCCCGTTTAAGGAAACTTCCAGTCCTTTATTTTCTGTTTCGGCTACATTGGAAACAATGGATGACCATCCGCTTGTTGCCGGAAGACTTTTCTGCGTCAACAGGTCATAGGTATGGGTCTTATAATATTCCACGCTTCCCGTAAGGCGGTTGTTCAGTATTCCGAAATCTACCCCGTAGTTTTGTGTTTTTGAATATTCCCATCCTAAATTAGGGTTTGGCGGCTGGCTTCCGTAAATCCCTGTACTTCCTGCACTTCCATAATTGTAAGGAGCAACATTAAATCTTCCCATCGTAGTGTATGGATCTACTGCCTGGTTGGAAGTCTGCCCCCATCCTGCTCTGAATTTAAGGAGATTAATCGCTTTGATATTCTGCATGAAGGATTCGTTGGTAACATTCCATCCTAGTGATAATGCGGGATACGTATGCCATTTGTTACCCGGAGCCAGTCTGGAAGATCCGTCGGCACGAAGTGTTGCAGTAAACATATACTTATTATCATAGGTATACATGATTCTTCCCATGGCAGAAAGCAGACCGGTTTTCGAGTAAGCCTGGTCTTCAGGTCTTACTGTAATATCTGCCTGAGGCGACTGTCCCAGGTTATAATACTGGAAAAAGTCTGCAGGAACATTCTTTGCACTCATGTATGAGCTTGTATACTTATTCTGTTCTGCGGAATATAATGCTACCGCATTTACTTTATGTTTACCAAATGTACGGTCATACGTTAAAAGGTTTTCCAATACCCAATGGTAGGTCTGGTTATTCCCTTTTCCTGCAGATGACGGCCCCAGAGGGTTTGTATTGAAGACTCCTACGCCGCTGTAATTTCCACTGTTTGACGTACGGAAATCCAACCCTACATTTAATCTGTATTTCAATCCTTTGACTGGAAGGCTTAACTCTCCGTAAAGGTTGTTATAGGATGCAAAAGATTTGGTTTCGTCAATATATTTGTCTGCCAGGCTTTCTAAGCTTCTTCTGGTATAAATCCATGTCTGATCAATACCGCCTGCTGTGCTCATTACTCTCTTCGGGCTTCCGTCCGCGTTGTAAGGATTGGCAATAGGAGAATATCCCAGAACTGCACCAGGATTTACTCCGTTTCCTTCCGAAACAGAATAGTTTGTATTGGTTGTAAAACCGAACTTAAAGATGGATCCTACCTGCTGGTCAATGGCCATTCTCAGGGCAAATCTTTCATAACTTTGAATAGGGATTAAAGCATTTTGTTTAAAATAGGACAATCCTACATTATAATTCCCACCTTCTGTTCCTCCTGAAACCCCTACATCATGGCTGGTCATCATTGCTGGCTTGTAAAACAGGCTTTGCCAGTCTGTATTGACACCGTTATTTTCATCAGCCCCGTTTGAATACAAAGGGGTTGTATTTCCCGCAGGAATGGCATAGGCACGCAACTTTGCAAATTGGGGCCCATCCATCATCGGATATTTTGAAAACAAAGTCTGAACTCCTGTAAAGGTGTTATAAGTAAATTTAGGTCTCTGCCCTTTTGCCCCTCTGTTGGTTGTAACGAGAATAACACCGTTTGCTCCTCTTGACCCGTAGATGGCTGTGGCAGAAGCATCTTTCAGGATATCAATACTTTTGATATCACTTGAGCTTATGTCTGCCAGTGATCCCACAAAAGGAATACCATCCAATACAATCAACGGGTTATTATCCCCTGTCAGAGATCTTGTTCCCCTGATACGGATCTGCATGGCAGCCCCCGGTTTGGTGGAGGTTTGTGAGATATCTACCCCTGCCGTTCTTCCCTGCAATGCCTGAGTAATATTGGCAGAAGGTACTTCACGCAGGGCATCTCCTTTTACAGTGGCTACAGAACCTGTCACAGCTTCTTTTCTCTGGGTTCCATATCCTATCACAACAACTTCATCTATTTTATTTTCTTTAGCTACTGTATCTTTCTTAACCTGTGAATATGCTATGCCGGAAGGCAATAAAGTCATTGCAAAAAATAATGCCGCTCTATTGCTTTTATTGAAATAAAATCGGTTCATAATTATTATTTTAGTATTAGTTGTTGAATAAAAGGCTGTTTAATAATTATAGTGTATAAAAATCCTTAGTGTTTATAAGCCTTTTATTTTTTTATTATATATACATATTCACGATGGCCTCAAACAATTCCTGTTTTCCGCTTTTTGGCTGTGGTTCGCCGATTTCGTGAGCAATTCTCTGAAGATCTTCCAATGTAAGTGAACCTTCCTCAAATGCTTTTCCGTTTCCGTTATCAAAAGAAGCATAGCGGTTTGTTCTCAGTTTTTTGTAGTCCGAATTTTCAAGAATATCAGCTGCTGCAAGAAGACCTTTGGCGAAAACGTCCATCCCTGAAATGTGGGAAATGAACAGATCTTCAGCATCAATAGAATTTCTTCTGATTTTGGCATCAAAGTTTACCCCTCCTGTTCCCAGACCTCCTGCCGGAAGTAATACAAGCCATGCCTGAACCATATCGTAGTAATCGATCGGGAACTGATCCGTATCCCAACCGTTCTGATAATCTCCCCTGTTGGCATCAATACTTCCTAAAAGCCCGGCATCAACAGCAACCTGAAGTTCGTGCTCGAATGTATGACCTGCCAATGTAGCGTGGTTTACTTCGAT
The DNA here is from genome assembly GCF_018362995.1 of Chryseobacterium indologenes. NCBI lineage: Bacteria > Pseudomonadati > Bacteroidota > Flavobacteriia > Flavobacteriales > Weeksellaceae > Chryseobacterium > Chryseobacterium indologenes. The sequence goes on along the minus strand of NZ_CP074372.1, from coordinate 436,775 downwards.
ATTCAGCTTAAATTCTTTATCTAATCCGTAATGTCTCAGGAATCCGATTACTGTTTCAGAATCATAATCATACTGATGTTTGGTAGGTTCCATCGGTTTTGGCTCGATCAGGAAAGTACCTTTAAAGCCTTGCTGACGTGCATAGTCTCTTGACATGGAAAGGAAACGCGCAAGGTGATCTTTTTCACGCTTCATATCGGTATTTAAAAGACTCATATATCCTTCTCTTCCACCCCAGAAAACATAGTTTTCACCTCCAAGTGCTATGGTAGCATCTATAGAGTTTTTAACCTGAGTTCCTGCGCATGCAACAACATCAAAATTTGGGTTGGTAGAGGCTCCGTTCATGTATCTTTCATGCGTGAAAACATTCGCTGTTCCCCATAAAAGCTTAATTCCGGTTTCCTGCTGCTTTTGTTTTGCATATTCTACAATAGCCTGCATATTTTTCTCGTAGTCTTTCCAGTTACTGGCAGGGTCTACAAGATCGATATCATGGAAGCAGTAATAGTTGAAGCCCATTTTAGACATGAATTCGAAGCCTGCGTCCATTTTATGCATTGCTCTGGTTACTGCATCGTTTCCGATATCCCACGGGTGGTGGATGGTAGGTCCTCCGAACGGATCACTTCCGTTTGCACATAGAGTGTGCCACCATGCCATTGCAAATCTGGTCCAGTCTTTCATAGGTTTTCCCATCACGATCTTTTCCGCATCATAATAGCGGAATGCCAACGGGTTCTTGCTTTCTTTCCCTTCAAACTTAATTTTTTCAATACCCGTAAAAAACTCTTTTGTACCTGTTAAAGTGTTCATATTTATTTGATTATTTTTAATTTGTTTTTTTAATTTTTGCGTAGAGATTCCCTTCTCACTGATTCTAAAAAGTCAGTAAGAGGATCAAAAATACTGTTGAATTTGTCCTAGATTATTTCGTTAAGATGATGTTTCCATCTGCCATAGGCTTCTAAATATTGTTCTTGTTTTTCGTGTTCAGGTTCTATTACCGCTATCTGTTCAAGCGAAGAAAATGCTTCTCTGGAATCTGCATAAAATCCTATTCCCATTCCGGCAGCTCTTGCCGCTCCTACTGCTCCGTCGGTATCATAAAGTTCAATGACCGCATTGCTCACACTGGACAGTGACTGGCGAAAGATTGAACTTAAAAACATGTTGGCATTTCCTGCCCGGATCACCTGGATATCCATTCCGATATTTCTCATGATATCCATTCCGTATTCGTAAGAGAATACAATACCTTCCTGTGCTGCACGCAGAATATCACCTTTTGAATGGATATTGAAGTTAATTCCGTGAATGGAACAGCTTGTATCTTTATTTTCTAACACTCTTTCTGCTCCGTTTCCAAAAGGAATAATGCTTAATCCTTTTGAACCGATAGGTGAAAGTGAAGCCATATCGTTCATATCGCCGTAAGAAGAAAGTGAGGTTGCGAAATTATGTTTCAACCATGAATTTAAAATTCCTGTTCCGTTGATACAAAGTAAAACTCCCAGTCTGATCTGTTCCGGAGTGTAATTGACATGGGCAAATGTATTGACCCTTGATAATTTATCATATTCCAGCTGGTCCAGAACTCCGTAAACCACTCCTGAAGTCCCTGCTGTAGAGGCAATTTCTCCGGGATTAAAGACATTCAAGGAAAGCGCATTGTTAGGCTGATCTCCTGCTCTGTATGAAATAGGAGTACCTTCTTTTAATCCTAATTCTTCAGCTGCAGCCCGTGAAACTGTTGCCTGGATGCCAAAAGTGGGTACAATTTCCGGAAAAAAGCTTTTCGGGATCTCATAATGGTTGATAATATCTTCCGAAATACAATTGTTTTTAAAATCCCAGAAGATTCCTTCTGATAATCCCTCAATGGTTATTCCTATCTGTCCGGAAAGCCTCATGGCAATATAGTCTCCCGGAAGCATTATTTTATCTATCTTTTCAAAAATTTCAGGCTCGTTTTCTTTTACCCAGGCAAGCTTTGATGCGGTAAAGTTTCCCGGTGAGTTTAAAAGATGTGAAAGACATTTTTCTTCTCCTATGGTTTTGAAAGCTTTTTCACCATAAGGTACAGCACGGCTGTCACACCAGATAATTGACGGTCTTAAAAGGTTCTGATCTTTGTCTACCAGAATCAAACCATGCATCTGCCAGGTAATTCCGATTCCTTTAATATCTTCAGTATGTACACCAGATTCATGCATAACAGCTTCATGTGCCAACTTCAGATTGGTCCACCAGTCTACCGGATTTTGCTCTGCCCATCCGGGATTTATCGCAGTGATTTTCATCTCTTTTTTGGGAGAAAATTCAGAAGCAATCACTTTTCCGCTGGACGCCTCAATGAGACACACTTTCACAGAAGAACTGCCAATGTCATAGCCTAGTAAGTACATAATTTTTTAAAAGGGTTATTTTATAAGTTTTGTATTGTTTTTCTTGTAAATCTTTGCATCAAATCTGTAATATCTTGCTGCGCGGTGAGATACATCTTTTTGAATTTCGTCCAGAGGAACGATATAGGGGAATGAAGATATTTTTTTATGGAAATTCTTAATATCAATATTTTTTTCATTCAAAGCGCTGTAGAGCTGATAGAGCTGTCTTATGGTGAATCTTTTCGGCAGCAGCTCAAAAATAATGGAGAAATCGGATTCAATCCATTTTCTGATCTCCATCAAAGATTCACTGATAATTTTATTATGGTCAAATGGCAGTACCGGAACCTCATCAATAGGATACCAGTCTACGGTATCATATTTTGTGCTGTTGATCTTATGATCTATTTTACAAAGAGAAAGATAGGCTACTGTAATGATCCTGTCTATATGATGTTTGTATTCCTGATCCATCCATTTGATATCATGCACATTGCTTGCTCTCATAGGATCTGCAAAGCATCTGAACTGTTTAAGAACCATTTTTTTAATTCCTGTAAGCTCATGAAGTACTCTTTGTGCAGCATCATCTACATCTTCGTCACTAAAAATCAAACTTCCCGGAAGTTTGATCTGTTTTTCCAACGGTACATCATCAACATGGCGTTGTACTAATAATATATTCAACCGGTTTTCATGGTCAAATCCAAAGACAACACAATCTACAGAGACATAGGTATGGATAAAGTTCTGATTCATTAGTTCGTTAACATTTTGGTAACATTACAAATATAAAAATTCATCTGAATAAAAAAAATAAAACTACCACTATCTACTGCTTATCAATGCATTACATATCGAATTTTTATGATATCAATTGTATAAAAAATATGATAAGGTTATCATTAAATTTACACTTACTTATTTCATAAGACATGAATTCACAATTAATTGCAATACGACAATACCAAAAAAAGAATGTTTTTTTTCTGAATAAATATTATGATAAGAAGAATGTTTTTTTTTTTCGTTTTGGGTGAAAAAAAAATGTAAAAAGCACACTTTTTATTATTAAAAAAGAAGTAAACCACTGTTTATAATTACCATTTTTCATACTCTAGTCGCAAATAATTACGAAACAATCAACTTAAACAACAATATGATATAATAATACAAACATGAAAAATTCAAAGTAAAAGCGATAGATCTATTCGAAAATACGGGCAAAAAAATCCTGCAAACTTTTAATTTTACAGGATTTCATTTATAGCAAATTTTTATTTTCCATCAGGAAGGAGAAAGCTTCTTTCACTGCTTGTTCGGGATTTTTTGGATGAAAACCAAGTTCGTTCCTGGATTTAGACAAATCAAAGTTCTGTTGTAATCCTGAAAACATTGCAATGTCTTTTGTCGTTAACACGGGAGGTTTTCCATTAATCTTAGCTGTTAATTCCATTAATCCCGCAATTGCATAGAGCACAAACTTAGGAACAGCACCCGGTACTTTGATTTCCAATTCCGGATAAAGCTTTTGAGCCAGTTTGGTAGTGTCGGTAATGGTCATACATTTTTCATTAGCTAAAATATACCTTTCTCCTGAACGACCTTTTTGCGCAGCGAGATAACATCCTTCTGCAACATCTTTTACATCTACCCAGTTAAGTGTTATTTTGGTATCCATGGGAATCTGTTTATTTAAAATCAGCCTCAGTACACCGTAAGAGACATTCAGGGGAAGAAATGCCTCACTGCCTATCATGGCACCCGGCAGTACGGATACCAGCTCTATTCCCAATTCTTCAGCCAGTTGAAAAGCGAGTTTTTCGCCATCGTTTTTGGAATTATAATACATATCCCGGCGGTCAGGATTATAGCCATTACTTTCTTTAGCAGGAAGACTGGTATAATCCAAAGCCGCGATGGAACTTACGTAGACAATTCTTTTAACACCCGCTTCGGCGGCGGCTTCAATAGTATTACGGGTCCCGCTCATATTTACGTCGTAGATTTCCTTTTTAGGATCTTTAGCCCACAATTTAAATGAGGCTCCAACAGCATAAAATGTATGAACCCCCTGAAGAGCTTTAATGAATGAAGCTTTGTCCGTAATATCAGCCTGTACTACTTCGCAGTCCAAATCGTTGAAACACTCTTTGTTTTTGATGTTGCGAACGGACGCCCGGACCTTAATTCCTTTTTTGATGAGTAACCTTACGAGATTGTTGCCTAAATGTCCATTTGCTCCTGAAACCAATACTAAGTTTCTGTTTGTCATATCTTTTGATTTTAAATGATACTGCAAAGTTCAGTGTTGCTCATTCAAAATCACTTCACAAATGTTACTTAATAATCTGTTTCCGGATCCGGCTCAAACTTTTAGGGTTCATTCCTAAAAAAGAAGCGATATACTGCATAGGGACATTGTGCAGAATTTCAGGATTTTGAGCCATCAGCTTTAAATAGCGTTTTTCAGCAGTAAGCGTTGCCAGCTCCTTTGCACGTTGTTCATTATAGGATAACGATTGTTGAAATATCAAAAAACTGAAGTCTTTAAACACAGAGCTTTGCTGCATCAGCAGATCAAGATCAGGCTTTGTAATGCGTAAAAGCTCACATTCCGTAATGCACTCCAGATTTTCATCAGATTTACTCTGACTGGTAAAGTTGGAATAGGAAGTAATGAAGCCGGGAGGACAGTTGATATGCGTGGTTATCTCATCTCCTTTATCATTATAATGGAACAAACGGACAAAACCGGAAACCACAAAGTACAAGTACTGTGGTATTTTTTCTTCTTCCTCAATTATTCTGTTTTTTGGATACAAGACAGGTTCAAAATATTGAGTACACAGCACTCTGTCTGAATCTGAGAGCTTTACATTTTCTGAAATAAGTTGGTATAGCTGATCATGCATAGTATTACAAAAATAACAACTTTCATCTTAAAATCTCTTAATCTTTATAATTGATAGAATTAGATTCAATAAAAATTATTTTTAATTAAAATTAAAATCAATACATCATTTCAAAGCAAACAATATTGTTCCACTAATGATTAACAAAGCTCCGATTACTGTTTTTAATGTTACTGTTTCTTTGAAAAATAATACGGATAAAATGATGGCAATAGCCACACTCAATTTATCTACAGCGGCTACCTGCGAAACTTTTCCAATTTGTAGTGCTTTAAAATAAAACAGCCAGGATAATCCCGTTGCAACTCCCGAAAGAACCAGAAATAGAATGTTCATTTTTGATAAAGAACCAATTTGTTTCGCTTCACCATTGATAAATACAATACTCCAGACCAAAACAAGAATAATCACCGTTCTGATACCTGTTGCAAGATTAGAGTTGATATTGGAAACTCCAATTTTGGCAAAAACAGCAGTAAATGCGGCAAATAAAGCCGACAATAACGCATAATAGAACCACATATTTTTGTTTTTAATGATCAATTTAAAAAGTTTTAACAAAGCCAATTCCCACACTTTTATCCTGATAAAACGGCATTACCATCGTAGCCATATTTTTGTTTTTTCCACTCAGAAAATGATTAATTTTTGGATATAACCAATAGGCCAATTCTGTGGAAAGAATTCCAAAACCAGCACCTGCAATAACATCCCCTACCCAATGTTTATCATTCAGCATTCTGTAAACTCCTGTAAAAACAGCAAATGAATATCCTGAAACTCCCAGCCAGAAGTTGGTATCCTTATATTCCCTGAACATAAATTGTGCAGAAGCAAATGCTACAGCCGTATGCCCTGAAGGAAACGATAGATTATTAGAACCATCCGGTCTCTCTTCTTTAACAATGTGTTTTAAAGGAATCGTGATGGCCGAAGTTATCAACATGGAAGTTCCGTAAATGATACTTCTTTCTTTAAAATTATGCTTTCCCTGCACGCCTATTGCATTTAACCCGTATACTAAAACTGCAGGTGCAAATTGAGTATAATTATCAAGTCTGATATGATCCGGTTGGTGCTCATTAATTTCATCTCTGGTGGAGAAGTTTAATTTCTTGAGACTATTCATAGACAAACTGGCGACACCATAACCAATAAGTGCTGTAGGAATAATTAAGCTTTTATAGTTCAGATGATTTTTTTCGGTATTTAAGGCAATGATACTATCTTTCTTTGGTTCTTCAACCTGAATGGTATCATTGTTTGTTTGACCAGCTATTTTTCCACAAGCAAAAACTAATATGAAAAGTCGAAATGCTATTTTTTTAGTAAACTTTGACATCTTGGTAATTTATTGATTTTAAGATCCTTCGGAACATTTTATTAATTGAATATTCACTTCTTTAAACTTTGTAAGAACATTTTGACCATAATCTGTATAATATTTATGATCTTCTAAGAAATTACAGTTCTTTACCAGCCATTCTTCATCAGTATAAATAAGGCCAAGATATTTTTCAAATTCTTGTCTGATTGCATTTGCATACTTTGAATAATTTGGTTGTGTCAAATGATATAAATCTGAGTCACACAATACTTTGTCTCGTAAAGAAGAAGGTTTTGGGGGATATTTTGTAGAATCAATACAACTTAAAACCGCATCGATAAAACTTTTTTCACACCCGCAATTTTCTAAGAAATTCTTTGCTATTTTTTTACTTTCTTCTTCATGGCCGATATAAAGATTTGCATATCCGCTGTCATGAAACCATGCTGCCACCAATAAGACCGACATTTCGTCTTCCGACAGGTTACTTTGTACACCAATTTCCCTTGCCGCAGCTACTACATCATAGGTATGACTCATACAGTGAAAAGAAAGATGCTCCGAAAGATTTTCTGAAAGAAATAATATCACATAGCTGCTTACAGCTTCTAATAAATTATCCATGATCTCTGTTGAGTTTTTTATTAAAATTTATAAGTACATCCTAATCTTATTATTTTTCTTTTCATCATAATATTGATGACTCAGGCATTTTCGAGGTTTATTGATGACCAATTAAAATCGTGGCTTAAAAAATCTCAATCTTTTTTTTCCTTTAAAAACTTTCCTTTATTATCAAAAATCAGATCTTTCCCATTTACTTCTGCTTCATAAGTAACAATACCCTTTGAATCAGTAATCTGCGCTGCCTCTTTTATTTTCTGGTTAGGATAATTTTTAACTATATATGTTTTGATAGAAGCAGAAAGAGAATTGCTGCTCATTTCTGTTTCCGTTTCAAGAATGCTCCCTGAAGGATTGATCACAACGGATGTTTCCGTTCCATTTACTTTAAACCCTGCTTCATAATTACCGTCTTCTTTTTCCCATTTTGCATCTTTAACCGTTGGAAATTGTTTTTGAAAACCTTTCAGAACCGGTACAGGAACATTTTTTTGCTGAATCTTTTGTGCATTAACGAAAACTACAGCTGTAATAAGTGTTAATAGAATTGCTATTTTTTTCATTTTAATTAAATTTTGAATTTTCTATACAATATTCAGAAACGATTTTGTAGAAATTTTGAATTCCAAAATGTCAATTTATATTTCCAGAAACATTCGTATCATTTTTAACATAAAAATATCCCATAATCAAGACACAGAAAACACCAAGAATAAATCCACCCAGAACATCTGTAAACCAATGTGCACCCAAATAAACCCGTGAAACTGCACCAAAAAAAATAATAGAAAGACAAACCGTTGTAAGAAAGATTTTCACTTTATATTTTATCTTTTTTAAACGAAGAATAATCAATATCAATGCTCCGAAAAAAACCGTATAAAATAAAACATGACCGCTCGGAAAACTTTGGTATTTTGTTTCTTCCAAAAGAACAACGAGATCTTTTGACGGACGTGGTCTGTTGATCAATATTTTTAATCCTAAACCTAAAATTCCCGATAAAAGGGTTGTAAAAATCAATACAGCTTCTTTTTTTAAACGAAAAAAATAAAAGAAAAAAGCACTTAAAACGACCATGACAACTGATACCGGTGTTCTTCCCAACCAACTGATCCAGATCATGAGTGTATTAAGATTCGGGGTTTGATTTTCCTGTATTTCCTCAGAAATATGAATGTCTAAATATTCCGGTGGCTCCAAGAATACGAAACAGCTTAACGCTATAAATATGATCAAAAGTGTGACAAGCGAAGAAAGGAATAAAAGTCGTTTATTGGCTTGCAGAAAATTTATCAATCTCATCATTTAAGAATTAAACAATACACAAAATAACCTACTGATTCTGAATTAATTTTGAATCTTAGCTCCCTTGCGAAGCCTCATTTAAATAATCATTACTGATATCTTTGTCCTTTTTAAAATCTTTTCCAAACTTATAACTGAAGCTGATCCCAAAAGAACGAAGTGGCAACTGGCGTACCGAATAGGAACTGTAGTCATTGGTATCAATCGTTGTTACCTGCTTGATGTATTTATTGAAAGGATTGGTTGTCGTGATACCTATGCTTGCTTTTTTGTTCCAGAATTGTTTTCTCGCTGCAATACTGTACGTAATCGATTGTGGGTTTTTACCCTGAATATTCCTGGCCGCTGAATTATAATTCCCAAATACTTCTACGATAAAATCTTTTGGAAACTGGTAATTCATATTTAAATTCAAACGGTAACGAAGCCCCATATCAACATTTCCAAAATAATCCCTGACAATATATCTGTGAAAAAGCATCATATTCCCCCGTATATTTAATTTGTTGTTAAAAACCGGAAGTGAACCTGATAAAGCACCGCCGGAATTATATTCTTTTCCGATATTTTTTCTTGAGGTTACCGATACGTTTGTATAGTCTGTCCCATTTACAGTGTAAATCGGGTAAAAAGTGGTGATTTGTTTTAAATCCTGACTGTTAATTCTTTCTGTAAGTGTTAATGAAAGATTAGCACCATTCTCAAAATTTTTGTTGTAACCCAGCTCCATATTATCTCCTATTTCAGGTTTCAATGAAGGATTTCCTGTTGTAATGTTATGTGGATCACTGAAATTTAAAAACGGATTGAGTTCAGCATATTCGGGTCTTTCTACTCTTCTTGTATAGGCAAGTTTCAGTGTTTCTCCACTATCAAATTTATGTGACAGAATTAACGAGGGAACGAGCAGGCTGTACGAAGGAACATTAGTATTCTGATAATCAATTCTAACGGTCGTATATTCGTAACGGGCACCGGCTCTTACATCCAGCCAATCAAATAATTTTAGTGAAGAAGCAAGATAAGCTGCATAAATTCCCATATCATATTTCAAATGGTAAGATTGAAAAGGATCTGATTCATATTGTCCTGATAAAGCATCCAAAACGTTAACGCTGGTTGTATTCGTAATATGTTGAAAAATCACTTTTGTTCCCATTTCAAGGTTAACCTTATCATTGATTGGTTGCACGTAATCTATTGATAAATTATGGCTGGAATCCGTACCGGGATTACTCCCCGAAATGCCATTGTAAGGAGAAAATGCACCTGCCAGGCTTTGAGTCTGCAAATAATTACTTTTCGGTGAACCGTAACTCACTAGATAATCTGCCGTTAGTTCCTGTCCTTCTTTTTGAAATATTTTTCTGTAACTTAAATTTCCATCGATGGAATTCACCGAAGAACGGTTGTCCGAAGTTCTATAACCAATAATCGATTGCTCACTTGAATTGGAAAAATCGGTAATATATTGTTCCTGATTGATGAATCCGATACTTTTATTGGCAAAATCATTGTAAGAAACGGAGCCGCTTAATGTATTTGTCTTGTTAATTGACCACTCAAAACCCAACCCTGTACGATAGCCGTGTCTTTGAAAATCGGTATACCCGTTTTGCAATAATCTGGTTTGAGTCTGCTGTGAATTGTCGTGAGAAAATCTATCCTGTGATGATGGCGTTCTTGACTTCAACTGTGCATTTCCGCTGAAAAAAGCATTCAGGCTGAAATTATTATTTCTGAAATTTAAATTTAAAGAACCCGTTTCAAAACGTGTTCCTGCAGAAGCATTGATAAGTCCGTTGATTCCTTTTACTTTGCTTTCGTTCAGGATAATATTGATGACTCCTCCCGTTCCTTGTGCATCGTATTTTGCGCCCGGACTTGTTACTGCTTCAATACTTTTAATCTGGCTTGCGGGAATGGAAGCCAATGCATCGGCAAGACTGTTTCCAAATATACTTGAAGGTTTTCCGTTGATCAGAAATCTGACATTGGGATTTCCCTGTAATTCTACATTTCCGTCTGCATCTACCGTTACCTGCGGAACTTTTCTTAAAACATCAATTGCTGCTCCGCTTTGAGAGGTTACATCATTGGCAACATTGTAAACAATTTTATCAACTTTATTTTCGACAACCGCTTTTTTCCCGACAATAGTAACTTCCTGAAGGCTTTTAATCCGATTATCCTTTATGGTATCAGTTGTATTTTTATATGCAGTTTCTGGGTTTGCAGTCTGCGCGTTAATTAATATGGCAGGTAATAAAGCTAAAAAAATTGATAATTGTTTCACAATGAAGTTTATTAAAGAACAAAAATGAAACTCAATTTTGAATTAATTTTGAATTAATTTTGAATTAACCAGTTCTTGATTCTTCCTTATCCATTTAAATAGTTATTCTTCTGGAAGATAAAATGCACACAGCCGAAACCATTACCAAGACAAAAGCCGCTAATCCTATATTTTCTGTCTGAATTTCATATCCTTTATCAACAACTGCATTCCAGATACCGGATTGATTTTTAAAACCCGTTACCCATTGTCCAAAATTCCATGATGCATGAATAGCTATGGGCAAAGCAATTCCTTTTGTTTTTAATGCAGCAATTCCAAATAACAAGCCTCCTAAACCGGAACCAATGATTGACATTTTCCAACTCATACCGGATAAAATGTGTTCAGAAATAAACAGTGTAATCATTACAGATAATGCGAATACTGCTTTAAAATTATAGTCTAATGTTCTCAGTAAGTAAGATCGGAAAACCAATTCTTCCCGAACTGCTATAAGCACATAAAAGAATAGATAAAAAATAATTGTTCCCCAATTGAAGTTAGGAGTCATTATTAATTTCAGATGCCCAAAAGCCATAACAATTAAAGCCTGGAGGATTGCCAATAACAAGCCTATTATAAATCCATAAAAAAGCATTTTGAGCGTTAATCTACCTGGACTTACTCCAATTTCGGAGAGTGTAATCTTATCCCATTTTACAAATAAAACTGTAAGAAAAAATGTTGCCAGCATTGCTATCAAAACACACAGTAAATCACCTTTTGGTTTTGATAATTCTTTTGTTAATTCTGATGCTGAAATCAGTATTATTATAGCGCAGACATAAAATAACAATACTTTTGTAAAAGCCTGAATCTTTACTTTCCTGAAATTTAGTTTATTATCTTCCATAGTAAATTAAGGTTTATAAAGTATTAACTTAGAATCGCTGGCTTTGTTAAATATGGATAAGCTTCAGCCTAAAGATCCAAATAAAACAGCATTACATCTATTCGTAAAATTAATCAATTAATTTTTTCAGGTTGTTGATAAACTAAAGAATTAAATTTTTATTTCTTATATAAAAAATATGGAAGTTACTTTCAATTTGTAAATATTGATTTAAAGGATTTAGAATCTTCCTTTGTACCGGTAAACCTTTCAAACTTCCAAGATTCTGCCATAAGATTAAGAATTATTTTAAAGATTCTATATATCAACAAAGCACAAAAAAAAGCTGTAAATATTTTACAGCTTTTTGTATTATTTTGTTTGAATAATTGCGGAGAGTGAGGGATTTTGTACCCATTTCTCATCGCTTTATGGATAAGATTTCGCTGTAGCATCTCTGTGAATGGCCTTAAATAGGACATTGGCAAAAAAGTGGTAAAATCCTAATTTAAATTTTACGTAGTAAAACTAAAAATTTTTGTTCAAATCTGCAATTAGAAAGACAAAAATTTGTACAAGTTTTTTTAGAGTTTAAATCAGGAATTTAGTCCTTCTCTTTACGATTGAAATTTCTCAGTTGAAATATTTCTAAAAGAAAACGAAGAAAAAACCGAAAAAAAAAAGAAAGCTTTTTGAAAATGAGCGTTGCGTTCTGTCAAGGTTTTTTGGAAAAAGTTTTTGCGTAGATTTTTATACGTAAAAAGTTTTTCTGAAAATCCGTGGACTTGACCTTGACAGAATTTAGCTGTTTGACTGGGAAGCGAATTATTTTTGGTTTCTGTTTTTTATTTTAATTTGTAGTTTTAATTAGTTCATTCGTTCTTTTACAAAACTAGAAACGGTTAATCTATGTACACCTAAAATCCTACCTATTGCAGAATATGAAACTTTCTTTTCAATCAATTCTTGAATCTTCTTTTCCTGACCAGTTAATTTTGTTTTAGAAGATTTACTACCCACAGGACGGCCTAAAATTACACCTTCTGCTCTTTTTCGAGCTAATGCTTCTTTAGTTCTTTGGGATATAAGGTTTCTTTCAATTTCGGCTGATAAACCAAATGCAAATGCCAACACTTTAGAATTAATATCACTTCCTAAGCGATAATTGTCTTTAATGGTCCAAACTTGAATATCACGATTCATACATTCATTAAGTACGCCCATAATCATCAGAAGATTTCTTCCAAGCCTGGATAATTCTGAGCAAATTAAAACATCTCCTTTTTTCATTTTTTTTAAAAGTTTTCCTAATTTTCTCTCATCAACATTCTTTGCCCCTGAAATAGTTTCTTCAATCCATTTGTTTACCACAATTTGTTGCTTGTCACAAAAATGATTGATTTCAAATCTTTGATTTTCTACTGTTTGTTTGTCTGTGCTTACTCTGATGTATCCGTAAATCATTTCTTTTGTTTAAAATTTTATACAATAATGGTATAAAATATATTATAACTGTCTAAAATAAACATAGACTATTAAAATAACATCTATATGAGCGATTATTTTAGACAGAATTCAGTAAAAGCAAATTTTTCCAGTAGTGACTCCTGGGTGATATTAAGTGATATCGAACAACGGATAAAAGCTAAAATTGAAGCTGTAGGAACACCTCTTAAAGAGTGGGATATTAATATCTACAGAGGAATTTTGACTGGGTATAATGAGGCCTTTATTATAGATAAAAAAAAGAAAGATGAGCTTATTGCAGAAGATCCAAAATCTGCCGAAATCATACGACCTATTTTACGTGGCAGAGATATAAAAAGATATGCTTATGAAGCAACTGATTTATGGCTGATTAATACTCATAATGGAATCAAAGAGAAGGGCGTAAAGGCAATAGATATAAATGATTACCCTATTGTAAAAAAGCATTTAGATTTATATTATCCTCAATTGTCGAAAAGAACTGATAAAGGAGATACTCCATATAATCTAAGAAACTGTGCTTATATGGAGGATTTTTATAGACCGAAAATAGTCTGGATCGAATTAACTAACAATCCAAATTTTTGTTTAGATAAAAACAATTATTTATTAAATAATACTATCTTTTTTATAAGCGGTGAAAGATTAGAGTATTTAGTATCATATTTAAATTCAAATGTCTGCAAATGGTATTTTACTAAGCTTGCAGCAACATCTGGTGTTGGCACGACAAGATGGATTAAAATATATATTGAGCAGCTAAGAGTTCCGATGCGGATTGACCCAACAACAGAGGAATTATTTACTAATTTAGCAAAAGAAATTCAAACTCAGAAGTCCAAAAATATCAACACTGATTATTTGGAAAATTTAGTGAATCAAAGGATGTACAATTTATTTGAGTTAAATGATGAAGAAATCAGTTTTATTGAATCTCAATAAAACCTATTGCAGTTCTCTCTTCCTCGGATAATTCATATAGGTCAAAAATCATTTTATCTAATTGTAATAGAAGTTGGTTAATATTAGAGAAATCTATGTTTGCCTGAATTTTGCTAACTATTATTTCAAATTTAGAGTTTAAATCATTATCAATTTCCAATACAGGAATTTTATCTAAGAATATTTTCCTTAATTCACGTGTCCCTCCTTGTAATTCAGGAAAGTTATCAATAAAACAATATTTGAAGAGTGACGAGTTCAAAAATGCAGTCAAGTAAGAAAGATGCTTTCCTGTAATCATAAAGGATTTATCATTTTGCATAAATCCTTTATCGTCGAGATAAAAAGGTAAAAATTTTGTCATATTAGGATACATAATTTTTTGTATAGAAAAATCCTCCAATAACTTATCGAATCTTGTGTTTCAAACCATTGATTATTAGTCTTTTTACGAGCACCTTTATCTCCAGTCTGTTTTAGCCTATCATATCCGAAGGACATAAGATGCTGTTTTACAACGGGATACAGTTCAATATCTATTTTCAAACTTGGAAATGTCGTAATAAGATATAAATCAGCGAATTCGTATGAGTATCGCTTAATATCACGCCCTCTTAATAAGGGTCGTATAATTTCTTCACTTTTAGGATCCTGATTAATAAGTTCTTTTCGTTTAGCTCCGTCTATAATAAAGGCATCATTAAATCCTGTTTTGATTCCGTAATTTATCCTTATGTTCCAATCTTTCAACGGTGTGCCAATCTTCTCAATTTTTTTCTTTATCTGCTGTTCGATTAGAGAGAGAATTACCCAACTTTCAGAATTTGAAAATGACGACAATGAAGAATTCTGTCTAAAATAATCGCTCAAATTAATTAACAGCTTTTCTTTAACAATACAGGCTTCTGTTTGTTGTCTATTTTTATCCCTAGTAAATGTCAAAATATTAGTATCTACTGTTGCTGTATCAAATATCTGATTTCCTGAGAAGTCAATTAAAATTTCAGGATTTGTTTTCTCTGCAAAAAATTTACGCAGACTCTCGCCATAGGCAGCTCTCATCCATTTATTGGAAGTAATAAAGGTTAATATTCCTTTAGGTTTAAGAATATCATATCCTAACTCATAAAATAAACTATAAATATCCCCAGTTTTAGCAAAAGTTTCATATTCCATTTGCTGAAGCGCATCACTTTCAGCTCCCATTTTTTGTAGTTGAATGTATGGGGGATTCCCTATGATAGCATCAAAACCAATAAAATTTCCTTCGTTATCCAATACTTCCGGAAATTCAAAACGCCACTCAAAAGCATTTTCATAGATCTTATTGTTCTTAATCTCTTCAATAAAATCTTCAATTTTTTTGATTTTAGCTTCCAGAGTTTTCTTATCTTTCTGTTGAGCTTTTGTTAAAGCAGTTTCAAAAAGTTGCTCACTTTGATACTTCGTATAATATTCTCCTCTCAATAGATTAAGAGATTTGATTTCTTTGCTGTTCTTGCTAATTTCTGTCCTGAATCCTGTTTTGATATTGTTAATAAGTTGTTCTAATTCCCATTTTTGAGCTTTACTTTCTGCATTACGGTAAAGATCAACAGCTTCTTTATATTTTTCTATGGAAATTCCTGTTTTTTTCAGAGCAGATGACAAGTTACTATCCAATCCAAAACGGTTAATTAATGAATTGCCATTCTTAATATTAATATCAATATTAGGAAGTGTTTCCAATTCGTTCTCTGATTTATAATAAGCATTCTTCAGCAATTCAATCCAAAGACGAAGACGACATATTTTTACAGAATTGGGATTTATGTCTACACCGAACAAACAGTTTTCTATAATGGTCTGTTTTTCGTGAAATAAAGTCTCCTGAATTCTTTGGCTTTCTTTAATTTTAGGATTATACTCGAAAAGTTCTCCATTTTCGTCTGTAATTATTAATTCGTCATTCTGTACTTCGATATTATAATCTTTTAATCTCTTCCCAAATTTATCTACCAGGATTCCAAGATCATTTTTAATCGCTATTAATTCATTAAGAGCAGATACCAAAAAGTGACCCGAACCAACCGCAGGATCGCAAACGCGTAAAGAATTAACAATGTCATTTGCCTCTTTTATATCGTTTATTTTGTTATGTAAATCCACAATTGAATTACAATCCCAATTCTTTATCTCATTGAATTTTTGTAAAACTGCTTTGCGTAACGTTTCTTTACACATATACATTGTGATAAAGCCCGGAGTATAAAAACTACCATCTTTATAACCGTTAATCTTCTCAAAAATCAACCCTAAGACAGAAGCATTAATCAAGGTCTTATTTTCATCTAAAATATCTGCTGTCCCTTCACTTGCAAAATCATAAGAATCTAAAAATTCAAATAAATATTCTAAAGTGTTAAGTTCTCCACTTCTTTTTTTACCTGTTGTATCTTTCAGAACTGTTGTAGGAAGGATGGGTATTTTCTTTTCGTCCTTTAAGTTACTAATAAATAAAGTCGAATGCTCTAATTCGGTAGGTTCAAAAAGCGAACTATTCAAGTAAGGGACCTTTTCATATGCTTTCTTAACATCTTCATTTCTGTCCTCATACTTTCTAGCTAGAACCTGAAAGAATAAAGTATTGAGATCGTCGTACTGTCTTATCTTGTTAAAATTTAAGAAAAGAAATGCTTTGTCGCCTCTGTGATAATTTACGAGCTGTCCCTCCATTAACTTTAGGAATAAAACCCGGTTAATCCAGGTAATATTGAGTTCAAGTGCAATGTTGAAAAGTCTTTCTTCATATGAATCTCCATACAAGAATGGCTTATTGATACGATTTACCTTATCTAAAGAATCCAATTGTATAATGGTATCTTCTAATAAAGAACCTAAATTTCTTTGTCCAGACTTATTACGCTCAATTAATCTTTTTCCAGCTTCTTTTGTCTCTGTTAATCCGATAATATGTAACAATTCATTATAAAAACTCTTATCTAAAGTATTACTGTCATTGATGAATGGAAGTTTTAGGAGATGAGCCGGACTAAATATTTTAAAAATAGCAATCAGCTTGTTGTCATCCCTTTGAGAATGGTTCTTTACAATAGATACGTAATCTTTTAAATTGAAATAGGTAAACTCTAATTGACTAGCTACCTCATCTAAAAATGGCTTTGCAATTTCTTTATAGAATATATCTGTTGATATTCCTGAAAGTCTTTTCGTTTCAAAATCCTCAAATTGCTTAACTAATTTTTTGTTTTTCGCAAAAAAATATTCGAATTGATACGCATCAAAAATGAACCACTCATATAGATTGGTTACAATAAGATGCTTAACCTCCAAGTTTTTATGTGTAATTCTCTCCCTAAGAAAATATAATAACAATTCCTGAAGTGCTTTAGTGTTTAGTTTTTTAGCACTCACCATTTCCGCAGAATTGCTAATGCTCTTGGTTTCAATAATGACCCCTACAGGACTAGCAGCTGTTTTATCAGTATGTATAACTAAATCATTTTTTCCTTTTGTATTTATATAGAAATCTGCATCAAAACTATTTTTTTTTAGGAAGTCTATGATGAGGTTTTTTTGAAATTCTTCAGATTCTTTTTCGTTAATCCTATCGAAAAGTGTTATAAAGTTGCGTTTGAAATTTTCAATATCTTTTCTGTTTGGTTTAAGTTTCAGAAAGGATTTATTTAGAGATTTATGAGGAGTTAATATTTTTTGTGACACGGGTTTAGTTTTTATTGATGGTTATCCAATTTGTTTTTTTAATTCTTCTTTACTTGGAAGAATAGCTTTGTATTCTTTCGCAAAAATGGTCTTATTGT
This sequence comes from Chryseobacterium indologenes, assembly GCF_018362995.1. Taxonomy (NCBI): domain Bacteria; kingdom Pseudomonadati; phylum Bacteroidota; class Flavobacteriia; order Flavobacteriales; family Weeksellaceae; genus Chryseobacterium; species Chryseobacterium indologenes. The sequence continues at coordinate 418,790 of NZ_CP074372.1, read as the reverse complement.
TTTCCGGAAGTGTAAATTCTATCACTGTTTTGTTCTCCTCTTTACAGAGAATGATTCCTATTGTAGGATTTTCATCCTTCGTTCTTATCTTTCTATCATAATAATTTACATACATCTGCATCTGTCCAATATCTTGGTGGGTTAGTTTTCCAATTTTTAAATCTAATAGAACAAAACATTTTAGCAACCGATTATAGAAAACCAAATCCACAAAAAAGCTGTCACCGTCAAAAGTAAATCGCCGTTGCCTGCCTTCAAAAAGGAAACCTTTACCCAATTCTAACATAAAATGTTCCAGCTTATTGATGATTTCTGTCTCCAAATCACTTTCGGAATAGCGACTATCTTCTTTCAAATCCAGAAATTCCAAAACATAATGACTTTTTAGAACGTCGGTGGGCTTTTCTATAATTTGCCCTTTTTGAGCTAATTGTTTCACACCTTCTTTATCCCTGCTAAGAGCTAATCTTTCATAAATTGCAGAATTATATTGTCTGGTCAATTCTCTTACGCTCCAATTGTTTTGAGAAGCTTCTATTTCATAAAAGTTTCTTTCGTCTTCATTCTCAATTTTAAGTAATTGTATATAGTGAGTCCACGATAGTGTAAATGGTAAATTACGAGATGGTATTTCATCATATAAATTTTCTGAAGAAATCCCAATCAGTGATTGGGATTTTCTAAATTCCCCAGTCATCGATTGGGGAATTCTGTCTTGAAATGTTAAATAAAATTTTCTGAAATATTCCAGATTTGAAATAGAATATCCTCTTCCAAATTCTTTCGTTAATTGTTTACTGAGTTTTTTAAGTATCTCCTTAGCGTATTCGGCTCTATCTCTGCCATTTTGTTCGTCCTCAACAATTATTCTACCTATTTCAAAATAAGTTAACAACATAGTAGTGTTAATATTGCGGACGATACTATTCTTAGCATTTTCAATCAAATGCTTAATGGATTTGAAAAGAGTGGATGATAATTGATGCATATTTACAAATTTAACATTATTTCCATTATCCTTCATCAATATCATATACTAAGATCCTTACGTAAGTTTATTTAGGAATTGATTAAAAATACTTATTCAATTTATTCGTTGGGGATTTTAAGAAAAAATTACTTTTTCCTATCTTGCTGTTTAACACCAGCCTTCAACTCCCCATCAAAATCCAACATCACCACCTGACTTCCCTGAAACGGATTATAAGACGGCTGATAATCAATATAGCCCGAAGAATGGAGATTCTTCAGGCATTTATGATAGGTGGCTTTTGAGCGGATTTTACTGATGCGCATCACCTCATCGCGTGAAATACTGACCGGATTTCGGAAACGGCTGAAATTCCAGAACTGGAATAAGGCTAAATAGAGGCTGATGTGTGATGGATTAAGCGTATGATCCTGAGCCACCTTTTCATAGAAAGCTGTAAGATGTTTAATATAATTCATAATTTAGTTTCGGTGCTTCGAAATATCATTGCTTATTTTTCAGCATTTCTTCAATGTCTTTGTAATTGTAATATAGTGTCCCACCGACACGGGTGTAAGATAAAGTTCCATTGATGCGTAGCTTCTGCAATGTTCCGGAGGAGATTTTCAGAAGTGCTTTGACCTCTGACGAACGCAGCCATAATTTCTGCTGGAAAATCTTGATTTGAAATAGGTTTTGTATGTCTTCCAGCAATTCGGTTCTAAATTCCTGAAGGTCTTCTTTGGTGATTAGGTTTACGATCATAACTACTTCATTTTTATTTTCAACTTAGTTTTCTTTTACAAATTTGTAGCATTAAAACATTGAAAACAATAGTGTTAGAGGAGCGTGGGCTAAATAAGAACAATCTGGATGATACAGGAATCTTTTGGAGATTAAAAAAGAATAAATTGGAATCTACTAGATGGTTTACAAAGAAAAAAAGACGAGTTCCGAAGTCTTTTCCCCTTTTTGCAAAAAAGGCAAGAGAGTCTTGGATATAAAACTTGAAAAGTTTGTATATACAAAGACACATCTTGCAAAGTAATGCTGCTCATTTTTTCAGAGCTCTGAAAAAAATCTTATTTAATTGATTATTAATTAGTTGAATTAATTGCTTCTGAAAAGAAAAAAAACGGAAAAGCAATGAATTCAAGGTTGCTCAAATTCTGTGCAGGGTTAGGGATGACAGGCTTACTTTTTGAGCCAGGTAAGCGTTTTGTGGTAACATTTTTGAGCCAGTTTTTAAAAAAGTGGCGCAATTTTTACGCAGGGATATGAGCTGCTTTACTTTCCTGGATAAACTTCAGAGATATGGTTGTTTAAATTTTGAGCACGCATTTAAATATTCTGCTCAATTTTTACGCAGGTTTGGTGTTGAGTTGCTTAGTTTTTGAGCCAAAGCAGAATGTTGTTGTAAATTATTGCTGCAGCATTTTTATATTTAGAGTAAATGATTTTGAATGAAATATTGAACTTAAATTTCCTGCTTATGTTAATAAATTATCCTCAATAAAGCAATAGAATAAATAATAATATTCAAGTTTTCAATATTTTATAATATTATCAACCAAAATTAAAACTTAAATATCCATTAATTGAATCGAGTTATTATATTTATATTTTAGTAATAATGATGAGACATACATTTCACTCCAGAAAGGGTGCTGTATAAGTGTGTATTCAGCATTTTTGTGTTTGATAGAATAGATGTTTTGATTTTGTATCAATTGTCCATCGTATTTATTACTAATTAATCTTGACAAATAATCCCTGAAAAAACTCTCCCAATATTCTTGATTAAAGCTCATTTCGGCATTTTTATCACTACTAAGCTGCGCCAAATCCAAAGCAAATCTCCAATTTAGCATTGAGTGATGTTTCTGATTATAATAATCACGCAAGCAATCATAACACGATGTGAAACAATCATTACTATGAGAATCTTTTAGTAAAGCAGAATAAATTCTGCCATTTTTAATTAAATTATCTATAAAAACTTTTCTACTTATTTCAATATCTTGCTGACCATTTAAATAATTAGTATAACCAGCTCCATTGTCGGCAGTTTCTACAAGATAAATTTCATGCGACTTTGTGTCAGGCGAAATACGATAACCAATGCTAAATTCTGAATTTTCAATATCAAGTTCGTCACAAATTGACTTGCGAATCAAATATCCCCAAGCTAAAAAAATTGCTTTCTGATAAATGTTTGGTGGAATAAGGTCGAGCTGTACAGATGTTTCTAATAGTTTCAAGGCTAAAACACCCGTTTTTTGAGTTGAAATTAATGCATAAAAGTCTTCATTATCAACATACGTTTTAGTATCATGCAGTAAGTCTTTAACAACCCATTTTTTTGAATTTCTAATATTTCCTAATTTAAATAAATCACCATTATTATCATTCAGTTGATGTACAATGCCTTCGTCAGGGATTGTATTTGATGAAACTAAAATATTACTAATTGGCTTTTGAGAGTTTAGATTTGAATTGGGATCAAGTGAAACATCTCCAGCTCTAGCACTAAACTCAAAACGTCCATCAAAATCTTTCGATTGTAATTCTTCATCTACACAGTATCCATTTGGCGAAATTGCTTTTAATTCTTGCAAATAATTTCCACATTGTGTACAATTGCCAGAAGAGGGCTTAATCGAAAATATTGTTTTACACTCCACACATCTATTAATGCCTATTCGCAATGAATTTTCAAAATCATCTTCAACAACTTTGCCAAATTTAGTTACATAGGAAACAACGCCAACACTCTTTAATATCCTTTTATCTTTAACAATTTCACTGCCTGGAGCAAATTCAGAAATAGACATTGATAAACTACGTGAAACAACATTTTCCGTGGGCAGTTTTGATGGTGTTTTTTCGTAGAGTGAACGTACTTGTGTTGGAAAACCAAACATTGGTAAAATGCCTGCATTAGCTAATTTCTCACTAAGATCTTCTTGTGGAAAATCAACCCTCAAAGTACATATTTCATCAATTTTATCTGTAAGATTCATAATAAAATCGTTATATATTTCATCGGCAGAAAATGTAATATTTGAACCTTTCTTATAGAAATTAATAATATTAATTATTTTAGCTTTATTATCTATAATAAATACTTTTATTCTTGGTTTATTGTTCTTCCAATCCCAATCTTTTCCAAAGTTCCCATGAACATTAGAGGATTTTACATCAAGTTCTTTAAAGGCATGATGAAGTACTTCTTTATTAATAAACCTAAGAAGAATTTGTTCTCTGTTCATTTCTAAATAAGGATCAGAAGGCGTTGCTGAAACCATTCGATGAGATTCATTGTAATGTGTTTGATCATGTGAATTACCTTTCGCTATGGTTAAAGCAATAGAGATAGGACTTCCGCGTCTTCCTGCTCTACCGACTCTTTGCTGATAATTAAATCTTTGCGGGGGGACATTACCCATCATCACAGCAGTAAGTGAGCCTATGTCAACTCCAGCTTCCATTGTCGTTGTTACACTCAGTAAATCAATTTCTTCTACTAATTTATTTTCGGATTTAAAAAGACGGCCTTGAAATAACCTTTGACGTTTTCTACCATCCCCTGTATCTGTTTGCCCAGATAATTCTTCACAATGCAGACGTCTGTCTTCATGCTGCTGATCCTTTGCTAAGTGTAGATAGTAATTTTGTTTTAGAATTTGGTTTAGTGTATTCTCATTGGCTTCCACCAATGTTCCGTTGCAACAATTGGTACAGATATTAGCAAAATTCACAAGCTGGATATTACTACAAGTATTACAAATAAAGGAGCTTAAATTACCATCATTCAATACAAAGTTCAGATTTTTACTTGTTAAGACAAATTTGTCATCTCTATTCAGCTTATTATCGTTTAGTAATTCTAAAAAATCACTTTTAAATGTACTTGTATAACCATTAAAATTAAGACAAGCTCTCGCATATTTCCATACTTTTTGTGGCATAGAAGTAAATCTAGAAATAGATTGTGCTGACTCTAATCTATAAGATTCACCTAATAATTTGATACAGTTTATTATAAATTTATCATCATATTCTTTGTGAGATATAAATTGAGGTTTGACATAACCTATATTTAGAGATTCAAAGGATCTACGGCTTCCTGCTAATAAACTTAAAATAATTTCATCACTTAACGATTTTTTTATTTTTTCGAAAAGTGATTTATCTTGAAATTCTTTAAAATAGTTAGCCGTAAAATCTGCTTGCTCATGCCATGGATTTTTATTAGAATCAGTCATTAGAGAATCTTTTGGACCACCAGGATTAATCCCTTTTTGCAATAATGCATAAGCAATTTTTTCAACTAAAGAAGAGGTAGCAATCCCGTTTCTTGCTTTCAGTGTGATTTGTTTTGATAAGATTTCTTCCTGATTCTTATTCGGATTATCATGCAATTCTTCAATAGCTTCATAAATATCACCAATAGCAGAATCTGCACGTGCTTTTTTGCGAAGCATAGCCTTATCCTCTTTAGAAATATTCTCTTTTAGAAAATCTAATAATAATTTATAATAATGGGATTCATTCTCCAGGTTCTTTAATAGTAATGACCTAACAATATCTTTATAATGATCTAATTCGATGCCGGCTGCCAATTTCGCTGCTGCTTGCCGGCTATCAGAGAATAAAACTAATTTCGCATTATTAGGATTCTTCTTTGCTAAAGCTCTCATCAAACCATCTGCCATTAGCTGATTAATCTTTTGCACACCTGTATAGTGCCTATGTATGGGAGTTAATGTATTTTCATCCACCTTATCTTCTCTAACTGTAACACCACAACATACACAAGAGTTAGGGTATTTGCCTTTATAGGAAGGACCTCCCCTAAAAACTAAAGCATTGAAATCAGCCCTAGAATATGACCAGCAATTATCTTTAAAATCTATATTTACCGGTTTCCAATCTTCAAGATCTTTTTCACCTTCCAAATCTTTAAACTTTATTTTCTTCTCTGTATTATTATAGATTACACGATTTACAAAACTATCTTTATCAAGAGAAGGATCTTGCAACAATTTGTATTTAAAATCTTCATTAAAATCTTGTTTATTAACCCAGGAATTCAGAAATATCTCACCACATTGACGACAGTTTAATAACTCTAAGACTGTAGAACCACAAACACACTTTGATTGAGGACGCTTGTATAATTTGCCTATATTACGACCTATAAAAAGAAACTTCTGGTCAATTTCAGAACAATTTGGATTCGAACATGCCCAAAGCCCATCTACATTTCTAAAGAATAAATGCGCCCTTATTGGCTGAAGGGTATTATTGTTCTTATCCTTCAAAATGGTAAGAGCAGCTAAAATTTGTTCAAATGCAATGAGTGCATCTTTTAAAGTGTCATTAGGAAATAAATCAATTGAAACCTTGTCTGCCTCTTCTGGTTTACTTATTAGAAATTGTAATCTTTCTAATAATTTATTATCTGTAAAAATATTTTGAATTACATCAGTATCCAGATTATCTAAGTGAAAAAAATCCTTAGCAACTAAGTCTTCTAATTTCTCTTGAAATTTATTTTTCTTATTGTCTTTAACAATAGTAAATCTTTTTTCTACTTCATTTTCCTCAATTCCGAAGAATCCAGCAATAAATTTCTTTACTCTAGGTGTGTTCTGCATAGAAGCACTTGAACAAAGAAATTGCAATTGTCTGGAATTTGGATTTAATCCTAATCTATTTAGTAATAATCTTAATAAATAAGCTACTTCTGTACCGCTTGTCCCTCTATAAGAGTGCAGCTCATCTATTACCAAATGAAAAATATTGTCCGGTGATTCTTGTAGCCATTGTTTGGTTTGCTCAAAAATGTTCTGCTCCTCATTTCTCATGAGAATAATATTTAGCATACTATAATTGGTAATAAAAATATCTGGAGGAAAATCCTGAATTGACCATCTATCACAAAGTTCAATATCCGTGTAATTTCTGTTTGGGATATCCAACAAGTAATCAGTTGATATTGAAGCATCTTCTTCCATGAGATTCTTAAGTGATTCCCATTCTTTGTCCAAATCTTTTAAAGCTTTTTCATTTTTCGATTTAGTTTTGGAATTATTCCTATCACCTGTAGTAGGGGTTGCACCTGTATATCTTGCAAAAGAAATATAATTCTTGTCTAGGTATTTATCAAACCAGTTCACAACCTCTTCCGAAGATAACGTTCTTCTAAGTCTTCTCATTTGATCCTCGGCCAGAGCGTTTAATGGGTATAATATCAAACCTCTAATAGCAGATTTGTGAACTTTATTAGTGTTTTTATTCTTTATCTTTTCATTTAGAATATCATATAGAAGAGGGAATAAGAAACACTCTGTTTTACCAGAACCGGTACCGGTTGTTACAATCAAATTTTTCCTATCAACAACAGCTGTCTTTAAAGATTCATACTGATGTGTATAAAGTTTACTTTCAATCCCATTGTAATTGGGAAATAATCCTTTTTCTGCAAATACAGCAAAAGAAGGATCTAAATAAAGTTCTTTACAAATATTTTCAATGGTATCATATTCTTTATATTTAGGCGTAAATTCAATAATCGGATATTTTGTAATAGTATCTTCAATACTTAACAAACTATTGCGTTCATCCTCTAACTTTTTATTACTAAAGAATAAACTCGTGTCAATATACTTTTGATAGGTTATTCTTAAGTCATTCCAAATATTAAATAAATTTTCTTTCATAACATCTCGTAATTTAATTTTAACTTTTTAATAATATGTAAAAAGTCATTTTGATCAACTGTAAACTTATTTTCTGAAGGAAAAGTTCCTGTATTTAAAATATGAGTAATAAAAAACGTCTTGTATAAGAAGTTTGGATAATTAAAATATGAGATCAAGACAACTTCTTTACTACTTGGCTTATACTGAATAAATTTACTATCAGGGTTGCCTATAGTTAGCATTCTAATCTTTTCCGTTTCTCCAATAGAAATATCAAAAAAATTATTGCCATATTTAAAAAGGTATGAATAAAAGTAATCATTTACAGTATACTTTTTGAATAGTGAATATTCCCCCTCTATGGTTTGCGTCTTAATCCATTTATTAAACTGAAAATCATAATATTCTAAAGAAATATATTGTCCTATTTCTTCCTTTTTTATAGCTTTCCAATTTTTAATTGCCTTATTAACACTACTATAATTATTCGTGTATGATTTAAAATCAAAAACAATGTGAATCAATTCTGTATTAATTTCGTCTAAAGGAAGATTATAGAAAATAGTCAACCCTAAACGAGAGGTTATTTTATAGTTTTTGAAATTTTCTATAACAGATTCGGGAATGTTGATTCCTAAACTGTAATTAGATCTGGTATTTGAGAAAATACACGATTGGGTAAGACTGTATTTATCTTTCTCATAAACATCTATTAAACCATATTTAAGCAGTTCATAAAATGCCGAAATATTTTTGTCAGCACTCTGGAAGTCTGATACACTATTAGACAAGACTCTTTTGATTTTAGTATAACTTAGTTCAGTATTGCCTATTTGATATTGATATAAAAATGTATAGTATAAAAAATCTATCATCGATTAAAAATAGTTTATTGAATAATCTTCGACTGGTCGATCTACTATAAAATTCAAAAGATCAATACCATCACAAACCGGAAAATCTATTTTGGGCACATCGATAACGCCTGGGAGAAATTTCCAATTCTTGAAAGTTGATTTATTTAGTGAGAAGGCAAAATCTTCTATTTCTTCATCAGCTTGAATCAGGATAATTTTTAAATTATTTGGAAATGAGTTACTACCGAATAAGGATTTGCGAATATTATTTGCAATATCCAAAATAGGCTTACCATAACACTCAAAACTTGCGATATTGAAATCCTGCAGAATATAGATGTAATTTAATTCTTTATTCAGAGTAGCTTTATTAACGATTTCTTCTAAGCCATTTTCTCTCCAAAAACTAAACTTTAACCAATCAACTTCAGCATTCTGAAGTAATATTTCTGTTTTCCCCAAGTGAGGGATTAAGTTTAATACAAATACAGCACTCTTTGCAACCAAGAAACTATTTTCTTTTAAAAGCAAAATACCATCTTCATAAATAGATCCATTGTTGATTTTAATATTATAATTATCCTTCAAATTATCATAAAAATCGTCAATATTATCAAAAACTGGATTGTTTTCAATTTGAATGATGTCATAAATGTTTTTACTATAAGAAATCTGCTCCAAAGGCTTATCTGACTGTAGTCCAGCAAGTAATTTTACATTTAGAATTAGTTCGTCTTTATGATTTTCAATATACTCTATTTCTTTCTTTAGTTCTACGGCCAAAGCAGTTTGTTTCTCTATTTTATTTTCTGTTAATAACAATTCTGATTGTTTTTGAGCGAGGTCATCTTCAATCTTTTTTATTAAATTATTTATATCTAATAGTGCAAAATTTTTAAACTCATCCCTATATATGTCGACTATATTTCCTATTTCGTGATTCCATAAATCTTCTTTGCTAAGTACTGTAAAAAGCTCTTCTAAAGACATTGAAAGTTGTCCTATATAATCGGATGCTCTTTTTAAGCGGATAACATCTAATTCTGATGCACCGTTATTAATATCATTTATTTGTTTACCTATCTTGGTGAGCAAATTTAAACTGACTCTATCAATCTGGAGACGACCTTTTAAAAAATCAACTAACTGGGTAGGTGTGCTACAATCAATTGCTTTTATCTTTGATTTAGGTTCACTAATTAAAAAAATAAAATTTAAATCATCATCTTCTATTAATTCATTAATATCATACTCAAATGAATAGGTATGCCTGCCCTGAACGGGTGTTATAGAATAATTTGAAATCCTAAAAGGACCGAAAATTGATTCGTTATTACACAAATAAATTTGAGTATGATTATTAGGATAGAGGTTTCTTTCAGAAAGATATTTTGAAATGATATCCAGATCAATAAAATCCTGCTCCAAATATTCGCTTGGTATATCAACCACAGGCGTCCCTATTTTTTTTACACTTTGAAGCGAAACATAATAGTTCCTATTTTGTTCAACGTCTTTATTTATATATTGTGGTGTAATCTCAATTAGGTCTCTCACCATCAAATCAGGTACAAAATCAAAAATCTTATTTGAAAACAGTTTTCTATCTGTAGCAAAATAATTCAATATATCTTCTTCTCCAGTTACATAATTACCATTTCTTAATAATGAAACTACTTTACAATTTCCTCCAGAGCCATAGCCTTTTTCAGAACGATCTAATATGACTGCATAAATTTTACTAATTTTTTCCATGTTTGCTTTGGTTAATAGCCTTTATTATAATATTTTTTGATTTGAGCTTATGATTATTTTTTGCATTCGCCCAATTCATTATCGTAAGATTTTTAGGTACAAAATCTGTTTTATATTCAACATAAAAACCGGACATTCCACCAATTACGTTGGTGGTATATTCAATACTTTTGAAATCTAGGAATTGATTTGATTCTTGAATCTGAGACAAAATTGTAGGTTTATCAATAATTTCGAAAGAATAATTACTAAATCCGTTTACTTTAATAATATATTTTCCAGAAACTGAAGGCTGATTATCTTGTACACGTAAATTATTGAGATAAAGAGAATATGGGGTATTTTTTTTACAAACAATGATTGGTGGATTTGTCACAAAATATTGTCTTTTTTGTGATACTTTGAATCCATGTAATTCAATTGGATATTCATTTCCTACAAAATCAGACAAAAAATCTGGAACGTTCTCCCTGAGATCGACTAGAAAACAGCATACATTATTTAAGCAAGAATATATTTTCCCCATGGAAAATGTCTTATTCAGGTTCTCCAAAAATGAGTTTTGAGAATTTTCTTTTTCTGCTAAAAAAATATATTGGAACCCTTTTTCTAATTTTTTTATTAAGTTAAATTCTCCCTTATTTTCAATATCCTCTCTAAAAAAAATAATTTTTTTATTTTTGAAAAGTGTACCAACATTTGTAACCTCCTCAAAATTATCATCAAACATTTTTATGCTATTTTCAAACAATTTGACATAGAATATTTTAAAGCTTTCCTCATGCTTAACTTTTTTAACACGTTCATGATTCCTCCACTCATTACTTACATAATGATCAAAAATTTGTTTTATTTTAATTTTACTTTCAGAAATAGAAATCTCCTTAACATTATTTTCTCTTCTAAAATTATGTTTTAAATATGGCAATAAAATTTCATACTCAGTACAAAATTCATCAAAATGGATAATATCATATTTTGAATGTATTCCTGTAAAAAGAGATAAATATTCTTTTAAATCTTCATAGTTTATGATACATTGTGATTGAGGATATTGCGTATTTCTACCAGTAAATGATTTTTGTGACGGAATAGTGATTACAACATTTTTTGTTTTAAAAAAATCTACTACTGATTTCCAAATTTTTTCTTGAATATTTAGCTTAGAATCATACATTTCTGTAAATAACTGATTCAGCTTCGTATTTGAATCAATTCCTATTAATTCAACAAATCTTTCACGAAAGTTAGAAGCACTTACCGAATTATCCTTATGCATTTTGAATGCAGCGTGACATTGCAGGGCTATTAAACCCAAAAATCTTGGTGTATTATTTGGGTAAGGCTTTAGCAAATAACTCCAAGAGTCTTTGTTAATTTCTCGCCAGTTTTTTACATTATCATTACTTGAAATTAAGTAGTGTTCAATCTCACCACTTGGTATCGTGAGTGAATTAATTTGATTAGGAATTAAATTTTCCAGATAATATTTATAAACCCAACTATTAAAATCGCGATATGACATCTATGTATGTATTTCGAAAAGGAATTATTGTAAAATTAAATATACGAAAAGTAATCAATCGTAAATTACAGAAATCCGTAATAAGTCTATACTATTTCTGTAACTTTCATTTAAAACACAATTTTGGTTAATACATTCATATTTTCATATTTCCTCTCTATTCCTGATCTTCATCAATTATAGTTTCAGGTAGATATTGTTCACAAAAAGTATAAAATTTACTAGATGTTTCTTTGTCCCACATTATTAAACGCTCAATGTCTAACAACCCTAAGATTTTTTTGTAAATATTTTGTGTATTTTCAGTAAGGGCAATTATTAAAATACTCGAAGTTCTTGTAACAATGGTGTATGCAAATTCAAATACTTCTTTCTCAAACTCCAAAGGTATTCTCGTTGACCAAAGTACGCATTCTTTTTCAAGTCCCTTTAAACTAAGGATTGTGTTAGTTTCAGAAATAATTCCTTTTTGAGCAATTGCTCTCTGGAGTTCAGCATCTTTCTCAAGAATTGTTATTTTTTGAAGATCATATATTTTATAATGTTCAAAAATTTGTTTAACCTTCTCGGCAACTTCAATATAGTTTTGCCCATAAACAACGATAGGTCTTGAGCCGGGTGGTGCACCTTTGTATGGTATAATGTCTGTAACACCTTCGTCATTTCCAAATCTTTCAACAATGGCTTCGGAAAGTTTTTTAATACACTCACTAATTCTTACAGGTAAACGATATGAACCTTCCAAACGATAAAATTGCCGCCGGCTCATTCGTTCATCCCTCGGTATTCTTGCTGCTGTTCCTAAGTGAATTGATTGAGCCAGATCACCTGCAATAGTAAAATTGTTAGGGTCTTTTATCATTGAGTAAAAAATCTCAAAATCTGCTTCTGTGCAGTCTTGAAATTCGTCAACTAAAATGTAGTCGTAGTAGGGATTTAGCTGACCCGACTTTAATTTAGAGAACAGATATTGTCTTCTTAAAGTGAAACTTTGAATACCTTCCTTATGCATTCGTTGTGCGTACTCTGCCAAACATTTCCAAGCTAATTTTCTTCTGTCACTATTTTTTTGTAATGAAGGATTGTTGCCTCGACCTTTTCTTGTAATTGTCAAATATGTATCTTCGCCTTGCGAAATTCCAACTTGCAAACCATAAATAACACGATGATATTCCTCAAACAAAAAATCTGGGTTTAAGATATTGTCATATCTATCATTAAAAATTTTTTCTTCTTGCTTTACTTTTTGAATAATTTCTCTTAACAAATTAAAATGCTGTTCGTGATCTACAAATCCTCTGTATTTAACACCACCAAGTAATTTTGGTAACATATCAAAATGTAGTAATCTGATATTTGTATGTGCTGAATTTTTGAACTTTATATGACTTGATTTATCATTATATCCGTAAGAGTTAATGTCATAATGGATTGAATATTTTGTACTATCAAGCAAATCTTTCAGCCATTCCGCCAATTTACCTATAAGCCCCTTATTGAAAGTAGTTACAAGAATTTTTAAGTTGGGAGAATATTCTGCTGCTTCAACTATATTTTTAATCTTTTCTGTAATAACGATGCTTTTACCACAGCCAGCTGGCCCAACTATTATAGATGGGTTTTCTGTATTTCTTGCTGACCGTTTTTGTTTTTCGTTGAGAGAAACCTCCCGGCGAACTGTTATTGGAGGATTATAGATATCTAAAGAAGCTATAGATTTAATTCCGTAGGAAAATGTAAATTCAATTTGCTGTTTTTCTAACACCAACCCCGAATGACTTCTGTCAATCCACGAAGCACCTCTTTGCAGTTCTGAAATTCCAAGATTTTTACTTAATGCCGTTCTTATTTTATTAATATTTATAAGTGGTTCAGTGAAAAGTAAATTCGATTCCAAAGTATTAAACGTGTCATAGCCTTGCTGTTTAAATTCTATTTCAAGTTCTCTAAGAAACTGAATTTTTTCTGTTTGGTTTGAAGTTAAGAGCAAAACAGTATTCGGCCTGTACCTATTGACTAATGCCTTGAAATCATTTGCAATTTCCATTTTATTGTCTGACGCATCGAAAAGATAGCTTGCCGCTAAAATTGGATTTGAAGTTTCTAAATTTCTTTCATTATTCCAAGAGTTAACCTCATATTCAACAATGAAATTATTGTCAATTTCAGGATATATTTTTAAAAATTCTTTCCATAAATACTCCTTATTATAATTGAGCATAAATGGACTAGTGTCAATATTTATTATCGTAATTCTTGGTGGTGTTTTACCTAATCTTTTAAGTCCAACATATACTAATCCTAAGCTCCATTGTATTGCACCAGCGCCGGCACCCAAATCAAAAATTTCGATGTGCCCTCCATCTTGCTCAATGATTTTATTTAAGAAAAATGAAAGAAATGTATTTATTCTTCTTGGATGGTACCAAATGGAGTAAGCAAAAGCTGTATTTGGTCTGTCATAACATAAATCTTTTCCTCTGATTAGGTTGTAACTCTCAATATGACATTGTTTTAAGTCGTATTGAAAGTTAGGTTCTGAATTGTGTTCATTGTAATACTTTATCGCAGCATTTGCAATTGCCTTGTCTATATTTTGCTGTTCGGCTCTTAACCACTCTGTAAGTTTACTTTTCATAGGCAATTTAAATTGGGGCAAATCCTTGTTTTCCTTCGCCTAACCAGGGAAGTTCTTTTCTGAATATTTCAACAACTGCAAGATACTTGTCATTGTTCCAATTCATCTTTTTCATTTGTTCCAGTGCAATTTCTCTAGTGCTTGCGACAAACTTTCCTTTTTCTGAGTGAAACGGTTGAACGATAAATTTTTTTACTCCTGTATCTAAAAGTTCCTGAGTAAACTTCTTTGCGTCCTGAATTGGCAAAAGTGGCGTCATTGTAATACAAGTCTGAATACCTGCTTCGGTTACTTCCTTTATAGCTTTCAAACGTAATTTATTGGAAGGGCAAAGTGGCTCAAATGCTTTCCTTACATCTTCGCTATCCGTCGTTACTGTCATATTCACTTGAGCTACATCAAATTGTTTAATCAAGTCAATATCTCGTGTAATATAGGTACTTCGTGTTTGAATTACCAATCTGGGTTTGTGAAAATCAAGCAGCTCTTTAAGAATATTTCTTGTAAGCTCAAGTTCTTTCTCAATAGGTTGGTAAGGGTCTGTTACACTACTTATATAAATAGTTTTGTCAATTAAAGGCTTCTTTCTCCATTTCATTAATAGTTGTAATGCGTTTTCTTTTACTTTCAACCAATTTCCCCAGTTTTCCCTTTCATCTGAAGAGCGTGCAAAAAATGCAGCATAACAATAATTGCAACCAAAAGAACAGCCAGAATAAGGGTTAAGTGTATAATCGTATGCTTGCATAAAGCCTTTAGCTTCTGTAAGAATACTTGCTGATTTAATATATTGGATTGAGCTTTGTCCTATTTTATCTTTTCGATTCTTATATTGTTCGTCTTCTAAGTCACTAAATAAATTCAATACCATTTTTGAATGCTATTTTATCATCGTTATCTTTCAAATTTACATATTGAACCAATAAAAACAATGCATTTTTTATAAATCATTTAATATTTTTTCAATTATATACTGTTACAATTGATTTATTTTTTGAAATAATATTCATCTCTCTTCAATCTCCTTCAGTCTCTTCTTTATAAATTCGGTTGGTCTCATTCCATTAATTTCGAGAAAGTGTGCGGAGAATGACTGCCTGTTAGACATTCCACATTGGTCGGCTAAAACGTGAATCTTGTATTTGAGATAGTTCTTGTCTTCGATCAGAAGATTAGTGATGTACTTGATTCTTAAAATTTTCAGATACTGTGTGAAAGACATTTTCAGATGCTCGTTCAGTACATAAGATAATTGGGAATGGTTTCTGCCAAACATTTTGGCAACCTTTGGTAAAGTCAGATTTTTGGTAAGAAATTGTTTCTGGTCTTCAAACTTTTTAAGTTTCGCTTTGATATCTTTTATAACCTCCGGACTGAATGGCTCTTTTTTATTGGAAAGTATAGGAACTGTTTCAAAAAGATCATTGTGCTTTCTCATTTTTTCCAGCAGTTCATAATACCTAATACCAATTCTTTTCTTTTTTACCCGCCGCCTGTAATCCAGTGTAATAAGTAAAATAATCAGAGTTGCTACAACCGTAGCAACAGTTACTACGTTAAAATTATAATGTTTCTTTTTCAGCAATTGTTTATCCTTTATTAATTGAACACTGTCATACTTGTGATAAATTTTTGATGCCATCATTGGAAAATCAGCAATGAGAATTGAATCCATTTTCAAGAGCTGATCGATATAATATAACTGCCTGTCAACATTATCATTCTGTTTTGCATCAGCAATAAGATACTGATAATTTGAGCGGATCTCCGGGCTTATGAAATGGAATTTATGGATCATAGAATCTACTTTATTCAGATAACGCAAAGATTCAGTCCTGTTTTCTTGTAACCAATATACTTTTCCTAAGTAATAGTAAATTATTGTCAATGAATTGTAATCCTGATTATTAAGTAAAATATCACGTGATAATTTTAAATGTTCTAATGCTTCGGTTTTACTTCCTTTTCTCAAAAGCTGTACGCCTTTTCCTGTTTGCAAATAACCGTATTCTAATAGATGGTCATTGATATTTTTCAGTTTTTGCAAACCCAGATCAATCAACGAATCTTCCTGACTGTACCACCCTAAATTTCTATAACAGTTGCTGAGCCGATAAATGCTGTTAAAATATCCCGCTTCATTATTCAGCCTGGTGTTGGAATTAAGATTTTCTTTCAGACGTTCCTCAAAATATCTCGCCGTATTTCGAAAATGTCCGGACGCTTCCTGATAATCACCCAGATAACTTTTTACCATCCCAAGGTGATAGACAACCTTGTTTTTCTGATAATCGTTGTCTGAATTTTGAGACCATTGATAAGCTTTGAGGTATTGTTCCAAAGCCTGCTTATACTGTCTTTTATTGTAATAGTAAATGATTCCTTTTCCGAGGTAAGATCTTGAGATTACATCAGAGACTTTTGCTTGCAATGCCACAGAAATGGCACTGTCAGCGTAAGATAATTTGCGGTTTACATTTTTAGTATAAAAGATGGCTTCTTCATAACCGATGATCTGTTTGTTAAGACAATGTTCTTTTTTGGCTTTTCCGATATAGCGGTTTACAAATGCCATTGCTCTTTCATCATTCTCAGGGTAACCCGCATACAAGTCTGAAATCATCTTGTATGTTAGTTTTTCAGACTCCTGTGCCATCATAAAGAAGGGCAATAGATTAAAAATCAGCAGTAAAATCTTATGATGATAATTCATAGCGATAAGATATACTCAAATTTACCGGAAAAATCTTTTTAAAATCACTTGTAGGAGCCAATGCCATGACAGAAGCCGCAAAAACGACACAAGTATTTTACTTTCAGTTATTTAAAAATAAAAACAGTGGTAAAAATGTATCATTTGTGACTTATAAAAAGATACATATTTCCCACAAATGCTTTCCACAGCCTTCCTATCACTGTAATTTAGTCTTCAGATTTAAGGCAAATAAATCGGAAGATAAAATTTTAAAAACTAATTATGATTATGAAAAAGTCGAAACCAAGAATCGTAAAATTCGTCAGCTACTTTTTTATACTACAGTTTTGTTACGCCGGCATTAGTAAGTTACTGGATTTTGAAAATTTTCAAGCCCAGATTTCAGCATCACCTTTGTTGAATAAATTATCACAATTCCTTCTTTACACGATAATCATTGTTGAATTTCTTGTTACAGGATTGTTATGCTACCGGAAAACCAGAAATATAGGACTGATTAGTAGTATCATTTTGATGCTCATCTTCAGCGGATATATTGCTTTACTACTAAGTACAAGCGATCATTTACCTTGTTCCTGCGGCGGAATTTTGGAGAAAATGAGCTGGCATCAACATTTGTATTTTAATATAGGCTGTGTCATTCTTTCTGTTATCGCTTTAGGTTTAAATTTAAAATACAGCAGGCATGCTGAGTAAGTATGTTACCGTAATTATTTACGGATGATCGATCGTGACTGAATTTGTAATTAATGTTCAACCTTAAAATTAGACGGCCGAAAGCAGTTTAACAACCCGAAATTCTAAAATGATTTTATTAACAACAATTTGTTTGAGAATACGTAGAATAGGATATTTTGGTACGACAAGATTCGCTAATCTATGGGTATAATTAAATGACTTAACCTACTCAATTGTACTTCTCAGGCAGATTTCTAAAGTTTTTATGGTAATCTTTTTTGATCTATAAAAAGACCGGAATTATGAAACTTAATCAAATTTTGAAAGCCAATGCAGTAGCGATTGCTGCTGTGATATTCTCTGGGGCTGTGATGTCCTTCAAAGTGATGGAAAAAAAGTCCGCTGACAAACAGTATTTTTACAACAGCAGTGATGTGTCAGAAGGTGCTTTTGCTGAAGTAGCCAACTGGCAGGAAGGAACAAGCCCATCCTGTATTACTTCAGGAAACAGACCTTGTTCTATGACCGTTCCAGAAGGAAGCAGCCTGAGTGATGTGATCGACGGGCTGACCAATGCCCAGGTTTTAGCGATTCACCCAAGTGAAAGAAGACCTTAACTCATCAATCCTTAACAATGCAGGGCTGGAAACTTCCAGCCCTGTTTTTTTGTTATCTCGGATTCTGTGGTATTCCGCTCAGGGTAATGATATCTTCCGGAATGGCGATCGCATAGCGAAGGTCGTTCGGTGGTAACGTATAAGTTTGTCCTTTAACCGTTCTTGTCAACGTAATATTAGCTCCGTCCCGATTATACCGTTTGAGGTCTGGCCATCGGAGTCCACGAATCAAAAGTTCTTTCCGCCGTTCTTTAAGAATGATATCTAAAGCCTCTGACTGCGAATTGGCAGTTATCGGAACATAGGTTCCCGTTTTCCATCTCTTGACAAGCAAGGTATTAAGATAACCGATACCTTCCTGGATCTTATTTAATCTTACCTTACACTCAGCTGCCATCAGATACAGCTCATCAGTGGCCACACTTACTATCGGACCATTCGCATTATTGTAATACGCTTTGAAGAGTACCTCGTTCACTGCATTCTTCCTGAAAAATACGGTTTTCCGCAGGTCATTATTATCGTACATCTGGTAAATGTGGTCAGGGATTTTGGCCGGAATCAGATGATATTCGTATTTCATCGCTGCCCAGAGCAGGACCTCTTTGTTCATTTCCGTAACAGGATAGTCTGCATTAGGATTGAGGGTATTAAAATCCATCAGCTCGCTATTGATATTCAATGCCGCTTCCGTATTGCTGAGCGCTTTCTGATAATCTCCCATAAACAGATAGGTACGGGCTAACAGACCATAAGCTGCTGCTCTTGAGATCCGCATTCCGGAGATCTGTTTTGATAACAATAGTGGAATGGCCGTTTGAAAGTCACTGATGATCTGTTCATAGGTTTGCTGTACCGTTGACCGCACTGACGGAATATTCATATCCGGATCCAGCCTTAGTGGAAGACCTAAATCTGTACCTGCTGTTTGAGGATTATAAGCCTTACACCAGATCTGCGCGGCATCCAGGTAGCGGAAGGCACGCAAAGCCAACGCCTGTCCTCTGATGTTATCAGCCTGCTCGCCGGTATAGTTCTTATCCTTCATATTGAAGAGTACGGCATTACAGACATAGACGCTCCGGTAACAGGCTGACCAGTCATTTCCGGAGGAAACCGGAGTAGCCACATTATCCGGCATCCAGGTATAAAGCCGTTTGGAGGCCTCGAAGCTTAATGCATTATAATCTGCATCCGTAAGGTAGTAGTCATCCGAGCTTGTTTCACCGCTGGATGCAAAATCCACATTTAGAAAACCATAGTTGTTGAGCAGCATCTGATTGTCTTCCAGCTTATCGGGTGTAGCCAGCTTCAGGTCTGATTTTTCATCTAAAAAATCACTGCAACTCAAAACGGATAGTATTACC
Organism: Chryseobacterium indologenes; assembly: GCF_018362995.1. Classification (NCBI taxonomy): domain Bacteria; kingdom Pseudomonadati; phylum Bacteroidota; class Flavobacteriia; order Flavobacteriales; family Weeksellaceae; genus Chryseobacterium; species Chryseobacterium indologenes. The sequence continues at coordinate 398,957 of NZ_CP074372.1, read as the reverse complement.
GGTATTAGCACTGATGATTTAAAGAGTGTTTTTATTTTGTTGATAGTTTTCATACCTTTGATTTTTTAATTTTATATTTTTAAAATTTAGCTTTCAATCCTAAAGTGTACATTACAGGCGGCTTTACCACGTAGCTGCCCAGATTAAAATCAGGATCGATCCCGCTTTTGCTTTCCTGCCAGAGGATTCCCAAGTTGCTTATATTGGCATAGAGCTGTAAGGCTTTAAGCGGCATCTGCTGCCACTGCTTTTTGCCGATCTCGTATCCCAGATTGATGTACTGCAGACGGATATGATCACCCTTTTCGATAAGAGCCGCCGAACCTGCATAGAAGGCATCCCGGTTAGAGTTGGTCTGATACTGGTTGGACGGCACATCGGTAAACGCCTCATCTCCGGGCTTCTGCCACCGTAAGGCATAATCACTATGGCCGATCCAATCTTTAAAAAGGCTGGTATAATTGATGGAAGGCCTTCTGAAATAATATCCCAGCTTGTAGGTGATCCCTATATCCAAAGTGAATTGCTTATAAGAAAAGGTATTGGTAAATGAACCATACACCGTAGGAATGGCAGAACCGAAGTATTGCAGATCTTTTACATCAGCGCCCATCATCTTGGCGTAATCCTTACTGACCTCTCCATTCAGATATCCTCGGGGGTCACCATTCTGAGGATCAAGCCCTGTCCACTGGTAAGCGAATATGGAATAGACCGGCAAGCCTTCAATCCCTGAAATGGGAACGCTTGACAGCACAAAGTTCCTGGCAATAGTGCTGCTTGGATAGTATTTCGTCACCTTGTCCTTGTACGTGCTGAAATTAGCCGTGGTCTGCCAACGGAATGCTTTATTGATGTTGATGGTCCTTAATTCCACATCAATACCATTCCCTTCAATACCTGCAACATTCCATACCAGGCTGGTTAATCCTATGGTATAATCCAGCGGAACCTGTCCGAATAGATTTTCTCCTTTTTTACGGAAATATTCTACAGAGCCGGAGATCCTATTGTTGCGGGTCGCAAAATCCAGTCCTGCATTGATCATCCTTACCGTTTCCCATCGAAGCTGTGGATTGTAATAGTTGTCAAATCTAGCCATCTGTTCCTGGGTATAGGTGGAAACACCCAGTATGGCCATTGTGGTCACGGCGACCATTGCAGGGTTGATATTACCATTATAACCATAAGAACCTCTTAGCTTGAGTTCAGGCAGCCACTTTAGATGATAGAGCTTTTCATTGGAGACATTCCAGGACAGTCCTGCCGACCAGAACGGATTCCATTGGTCATTGGTCTTCAGCCCGAACAGGTTGCTGGCATCTCTTCTGGCACTTCCGGAAATGGTGTAGCGGTTATCGAAGGTGTAGGCCGCATTGGCATATACGGAGACGAATCGGTTATTGGTCTCACGCAAGGCATTAAGGTTATCAATGAAAGAAGTACCACCTGTGATCAGCTGGTATTTATTCTTAAAATCCACCGTACCGAACGAAAGATTATTTGGGTCATAGCCGTAGTATCTGGTATTGGCAGACTGGGAATTGGCATCCCGGACCTCCCCGCCGGCAATGGCTGAAACCTGATGTTTTCCAAATCCTCTGTTGAAATTCAGCTGGCCACGGAAATTGTTGATGAGCAGTTGTGAGGTTGTTTTATCCAGTATGCTTCCTTTCGGAACGTTATAGGTAAGGCTGCCGTTGGAATTGATGACCGTGAAGCGGTTGACATAATCTCTTACATAGTAGCTTTGTTCATCATACAGACTGTTGGATAGCCCGGTAGTTCTCTGATACTGGTATTTCAAATCAGCATCAAAGCCCTTCAGGATTTTGTAATTCAATCCTGCGTTAATAATAATTTCCGAGTTTCTGCCTGTCCCTGAGAAATGCTGCCAGTCAGTGAGCGGATAGTAGTTCCAGTCCAGTAATTTTCCATTGCCCAATCCTGATTTATAGCCCTGTTCAAAAGATTTTGAGACAATAAGTGCATTACCGTTCGCATCGGCCATTTCCATATACGGAACCGCATTGGTTTTCATAATGATGCTTCCGTAGGAACTTCTTCCGTTTTTGGTCGATGAATGAGTAAAGAAGACCCCGGTGTTTAGGGTAAGATTTTTCAGGGGTTGCCAGGTGTTCTGGAAACGCAGGTTCATCCTTTGGTAGTTCTCACCCAGGTTTCCGGTGTTGTCATCGTAGCCGAGTGAAGAGGTCCACGAAAACTGCGGTGCGCCTCCAGCCATACTCAGTGAATATTGCCGGTTCTCCAATGGCTGGTACATATACCTTTTGAACTGATCTCGTGAATCAATACCTTTGAGCCGCTCGATCTCCCTCTGAACCGCCTCGTGAGAAAGCAGGCCTTTCTTTTCTTTGTTGAGAAGATCTACAACCGGAGAAAGGACCGGATGGCTTGATGAATTGATATCGGTGTTATAAAAGTTCTTTTTAAAAAGCTCCTGTTCCACATCGATGAAATCTGCACTGGAAATTACTTTGAGGTAATTCAAATCAGGTTTCGGGCTTGTCGTGAGATAGGTATTGAAATCCACCATTATCGGCTGATTGTATTTTGCTCCCTTAGTGGTAATAACGATGACCCCGTTGGCGGCTCGGGCTCCCCAGATACTCGCTGCGGCGGCATCTTTGAGGATGGTAATGCTCTCAACAATGTTGGGATTGATATTGCTGATATCGCCATCGTAGGGAAAGTTGTCCACCACGATCAGCGGGGCTTTCGGTCCCTGAATCGTGCTGAGTCCTCTGACCATAATCTGCGGCGTTCCCTGGGAAGTTCCCCGGCTGATGACAATGCCGTTGGCAGTGGCCGCCAGGCGGTCAAGAATATTCGTGGATACCTGTGTGTTCAGTGCTGTCTTACCTACGGAGGAGAATGAACCTGTGGAACGTTCTTTTGGTATTTTCTGATACCCGGTGGTCAGTACCACTTCATCGATCTGTGCCACTTTCTCTGATAGGTAAATCCTCAAAGGTTCTGAAAGTGGCAGTTCCAAAGGAAGTACCTTTTCTTCATAACCTTTACCGAGAATGACAAGGCTAATCTTTTTCTCGTCAGTACTAAGGCTGAATTTCCCATTTTGATCTGTTGTGGTGGCTGTTTTGGTGTTTTGTATAGCTACCGTTACGCCTTTTATTGGTAATCGGGTTGTTTCGTCCATCACACTTCCGGTAATCATTTGCTGCGCCATTGCGGGCAAAGCAAAACAGATAGCGGGAAGTATTAATAATTTCTTCATAGTTTGATATAGTTTAGAATTTATGTTAATACACAGGCAGATGACAGATAGGTTTCATCATTGATTATCTTTAATGACCATCATCAATAGGTTTCGCTCTGCCGGGATCAGGTCAAGGTCATATTTCTGAAGTTCTTTCCTGAGGGTTGAAATATCTTTGACACCCGAAACTTCGATATCCACATTCCCCGTATATCCGGTCTCATCGATAAATATTTCCTTAATGGGAATTTCGCCGTTCAGCATATTGATCATATTCCTGAGCGGTGCGTTTCTGAGGATGGATGGTGTCCGTGGAAAGGTGGAGCGTTTTTCCCCGCCTTTGCTTGCCAGTTTGTCCTTCTGACTTGTTCTTATCAGCACCAGACATTGCACAGGTCTCTTTTCCAGTGTTACCGTATAATCCGAATAGCGGTTGATATCTTCCAGCATATATTGGTAAAGCGCATCAGCCTTACTTTCAGGAATGATGAACTCGTAATTGTAAAGATTGGAGGTATCATTGGAACCGTCTGCTTTTTGATTGAGCATCAGCTTTTGGGGTTCTTTGACCTCAATGAGCATTCTTTTACCCGTAAAGGATTCTTGAGACTGTTGTCTGAACAATTCAAAGCCGATGGCATAATACATATCCCAAAGAGGAAGGTTGGTAAATTGCCTGCCATTGATCGTTTCGGAAGTTGTGGTGCGGTATGTTCCGCCGGAGCCGATGTCGGGAATGGGACCTTTTGCAAAGAATGAATAATTGAGGAGCTGGATATTCTTCTGACGGTCATAATCTTCTGAAAGCATCAAGGGACGTTTCCTGTCCATCTGAATGATAGTCTGTAATGAAGATTGCTTTCCGTCCAGGATCTCATTGATGGTCTCTTCGGTAAGCTGCGTTGCATCGGTCGTACTCAGTAGTTTTCCATCTTTGATCCAGATGATGAACGGAACACCGGCGTGCGGGAAAAGCTGATGGAAATAGGAATCGTTATAAACGGAGGTTAGCGTATTAAACTTCTTTCCGTTTTGAGACACAAAGAATTTTTCCAGTGCCGGCTTATCCTGGTTGCTTACTGGCAGTATCCTGATCCTGTTCCCAAACTTCTGCTGTAGGGCAGTGATCTTGGGCAGATTCATCAGGCAGGCACTGCACCAGGTATTCCAGAAGTCTATGAGAATTAATTTGTTCTTATCCTCAGAAAGATTTATGGTTTTTTGCGAATGGTTCACCACCTTTAAGGAAGTTGTCCAGAAATTATCGGGAAGAGATTCTCCGACTTTAATAGACTTTTTCTGGGCGAAGAATGTTGTAGCTGCGAGAAGGATAAAAATAAGGGACAGGATTCCCCTGCAAAAGATATTTTTCATACTTTTGAATAGGTTTTTATAATTATTAAAACTGATTATGCTCTTTCCTGTGGTCTGCAAACTGAGGGAAAGGGCTTTATTGTTATATTGGGATAATTTCTAGGTACTGTTTTCCATTCTCTGATTTTTACTTTTAATGGTTATTGATTCTTTTGGATTCTTCTTTCGAGGATAAGGTATGCCGCATCCAGCATTTTTGTCAGGTGCAGGTAAGGCTCAAAAATTTTACTTTCGGCAGCGTGCGTGAAAGTTCCCAATGAAAAATATACTGATACCGCAATATAGTAGTCGAAATCTTTGATACTGAATTCATCAAAAGCTTTTTGAAATACCAGGGTTGGATTACGGTATTCCTCATCCGAAAGGGAACCTTGCATCAATGGAGAATGATTCTCGGAATTAGTATTCATTTCACAGGTCCTTTCTTTTAGCCTGACTGCATAGCACGCCCGCACAAAAGACCGAAGGGCCTGATGAAAATGGAATATTGCCGAAGAGTCTTCATTGATCGTCGTTTTCTTTTTTCCGGCATAGATCATAATGTTGTTGAGCATCTGTTTGGCAGTGACCAGGTCGTTAAAATGGAAGAATGATTCAATAATCCTTAGTCTTGAATGTTTCCTGCTACCGGACCAAAATCGGGCTTCAAAGTCTATCCTTTTATTTTTCAATCGTTTTGTAGGTATTTGCTTAATGACTGCATAGGAGGAAGCGTTGGAAGTCTTTCGTACAAAGCTTCCTGCCCATACAAGCCAAAAATTAATATGAATGAAAATTGTGTCTCGTGAAAGCTGTAAAGCCGCAATGGTTGCGCTGCCATTGTATCTGTTCTAATCTGATACTATATTTTGTAAAAGCAGCTTAGAGAAGTGTAGAGGTAGCGGACTACATAAGAAATAAAAACGGCGTGGAACTCTACACTATCCAATTCGGGGCACTGGTATACCTTTGACACAGATAAGAGAGCCCACGCCTAGGTCGTGAGCTTTCTGCTTATCGTCTCGTGTCATAAAATTACCAGTTTTCGAATTGAGATTCTAAGCAATAGCTTCTAATATTTCGTTGAAGTATCGCAAAATTACGTTTCAGTAATTTATTTTACAAATATAATAAAAACTTTTAAATCGTTCGCTATAGCGAACAGTATTTTTCTTTTTAATCTTTTCTTTTGATAAAGATTATTATGAAATGCAGAATAAAGAAGTTTTGAATACAAAAAATACACTTGTTAATAAGCACTTGTGTAATTTTATTGAAAGTAAATTTCTACGTGAATATCGTGACCAAGACGGTAAGGTAATAACACAAAATAAATATGCAAAAATGTGTGGAATCACTTCATCAACAATCTCAAAGTTGAAATTAGAAGAAGGGTATAATATTCCAATGTCAACAATTTACAATATACTCCGACACGAGCGTTATTCATTAGAAAAATTCTTCAAAGAATTTGAAAGTGCAAAAGGTATAAATATTCCAGATTAATCTTAATGAGAGTTGGGATTTTCTATTACACATTTAGCATAGTCAGAAACCGTATTAGCAATTTCATTAAGAAATGGATCGTTTAATTGAAATTTATAAATCCTTATCTTTTCTATTCACGCAAATAAAATTAACAATTCTCTGTATTGAGGAATGTATAAAAAACCATTCGGAATTAAGTAAAATAGAATTTGATGAAAATTTTTATAATCAACCTGGATTTTCAATGGCTTCAAGAGCAATTTTATCAAATCATTGTTTAATACAATTTAAGTCATTTTTAGATGAATATAAAAACTTCAATGAAAGTAATTTTGATAAAAAGTACGCTGAATCGATAAGAAGAGTGCGAAATATCAATCAATACGGAATTAAACGAATTAGTAAATGGAAAGATTTAGAAAAATTCAGAAATGACATTCTCGCACATAATTTTAGAGCAAATAAGAAATCATTTTTTAATAATCCGAATAATGAAGTTTATGAATATTTAATTCCAGATTCTTTAAATGAAAAAAAAGTTTGTTTGATGATTATGCAAAAAATATGTTTGAATATAATGAATGAATTCCCTGAAGTTATAACACATTCGAATGTAATTTATTATAATATCGGTATGAATTTAAAAATAAACTTTGACAGCAAATTGGACTTAGAAGAGGAAATTAGATTAATAAATGAAAATATGTAACAACTTTGTTTTCAAGAAATATAAATGTAAATCTTGACAACATTTGATTTTTTTCTTTTACGAAAAACCTTAACTATACAAGAAAATGTTTGTTTATTCTGAAATATGTTTAAGCAAAAAATTAATCGAAAATCCAATTAATCAGACAAAGATACATCCAACTTAAACTTATCAATCCTGCCGGTCTCCTTCGAGTAATAAGCCTGAAAAAAATTAAAATCTTGCCTATTGTTTTCTTTACATTTTCTAGTGATGATTTTAATTATTTTCAACTTGTCTGTCATATCAGTTTTAATACCGAAAACCAAGCCTTTCAAATCTTTAAAATCATACTTTAACTTACGTTCTTTTTTATCAGAGTAATCGTTAAAGGTGTTAGTTAAAACTAATCTATATTCTTTTTCATATGACCATTCATCTAGTTTTGATGTTACGCTAAGATAAAAGTTATCCCAATATTTGTCGATCCAGCTTTGATCTTTACTGTTATTGATATGATCACCACATATACTTAGGTTACCAGATTCATCTCGGTACCACATTCTATTTAGATCAATCTTACTTAACCGGCCGATTGATCTAAAGAAGTCAATCTCGGTATGTTTTTGTGTGTAATTAATTTTATAAAATTGATTTGGTCTCATTCCTCTCACGGATCCTTCGGAATTCACTCCATACTCCACATCCAGATTTAGAAACATATTATCATCCTTATCGATATTTGCCTCAAAAATCAGGCAGATTCCCCTATGATTGTCACCGTAATGTCCCCAAATAGCAGAATTGGTATTGTCTGTCAAAAATGAAGCTGAATACCACTCAGGATAGATGGATTCCTCTAGTAATATAAGATACTTTTCTGGAAATTCAGAAATAAGAAAAAAGCCATTTGTATTCATATCTTTTTCCGTCATAGATAGTCTGGCGTTTAATTTCGTCTGCGACATTAATTTGGCAGTCATTGAAAACAGTGCTTCTACTACCGTAGTGCCATTTTCCTGCTCTAATGTATTGGTAAGTTCAACCATATTCCCCATCTGCTGCTGCACTTCAGTTAATTCTGGAGATTCATTAAAAAAATGTTTATGATCAGTATAACCATTGTCGAAATAAATTTTGCTAATTGCGTTTATAGCATTTTGATGAAAAAAGTTCAGATATGACAGTAATTCCTCTCTTCTTACCGGACTGGTTCGGTTTGCTAATGATTTTGGAATGGAGTTTATATACGAATAGCTGAATATATGGATGATTATCTGCTCAATAACTTTTTGATGCTCTGGCGGATGCAATGCCGATTGATGTGTTAATCTTATATCTTTTTCACTTAGCTTAATTGTTTCCGCAGTTACCAGCATAAGAGAGTAGAATCTTTCCAAACTTTTAATATAGTTTATAAAGAAGTTCTTCCAGACAATCTCGTCGCCTTTCCAAAAAATATCTTGAAACCCTTCCATCGGATCATTAAGCTCAGTTGGAGATGCAAAATAAATTTCCTGTCTTTCTAACTCGTTAAAACGATCCAGTAAACTATCTGCGGTTCTAAATCTATATATCATATTGCATAAGTATTGATCTAAATTTAAGATATTTCTACATATATTTTTTTAGTTATTTGTAGAATAATTCTAGTACGTTTAATAAAAGATGGAATTATAGCTACAACGATAGTCGATGTAAAACTATATTTTTTAACTTTATCATAAACTTAACTTCTGTAAAATGTGAAAGTCCACATTTATTATATGAAACATTTTTAATTGTTGAGTATTTGAAAGACAAAGATCTCAACAGAATTTGTTGAAATTTGTAATAGAGTGACATAGAATTTCCGATTAAATCCAGAAATGAATTAGGATTTCTATTTATCGAATACAATCGATTGTTTTCTTTATTAGCAGAAATTATAAAAAAAATTTGATATCTAAATAAATTAGTAATTATAATGAGTTTTTTCAATAAAATATTTGGAAAGCCAAATAATAAACAAGCAACAATGCTTTCTGCTTCAGAAACAAATAATAAAGAAGATTGGGATTTTTATTTTACCAATGTTGATGGTAACTTAGCCTCAATCTTTGTTGACCTTGGACTCATTACTATGGCTCCAATGAAAGACAAACCAAATATTGTTTGGGTTTCTATCCAGATGAATAACCCAAGAGAAGACGGGCTATCCTCAAAAGAAGAAAGTACGTTGTTATGTGATATTGAAGATGCATTAGTTTCAAAAGTTTCTTCCAAACACAACTCAATTTACATTGGGCGGCTAACATCAGCAGGTCATAGAGATTTGTATTTCTATTCTGGTGACACAATGCTTTATGACAGGACAATTTCAGAGGTAATGGTTTCCTATCCTAAATACGAATTTGAATATGGATCAAAGGAAGACAAAGAATGGAGCGGTTATCTGGACTTTCTTTATCCCACACCAACACAGATGCAAACTATTCAGAACAGGCGTGTAATTGATCAATTAGAAAAAAATGGTGATGACTTAACCAAAGCAAGAGAAGTTGATCATTGGATATATTTCAAAACAGAGACTGATAGAGAAGCTTATATTGAACAAATTTCAAACAATGGATTTAGCATCGTTGAAAAAGGTTATAATAAAGAGTTGGATGAAACGCCTTTTGTGCTACATATTAAAAGAATGGACAATGTTGACCAAAATAGCGTGGATGATTATGTAATTTATTTATGGAAACTTGCTAACGAATTAAATGCAGATTATGACGGCTGGGAAACTTCAATTGAGAAGGATGCTAACTGAAATTCAGTGTTAAACGTTATATAAACTGCCTAAAACATTGATGGCAATCTGATAATAAACCTTTGTATGAAAAAAGAAAAGCAGCATAATTGCGTCAGTAAGGATGAACTTCTCATCCAGACTAAGATTAATATTGACAAGTATGGGCTTCAAGTAATAACTGTAAATAGCTCTGACTATTCGCCATCTTTTGCCTACAGTATCGGACTTTTCGAGACTTACAAGCAACCGGAAGTAATTTGCTTTGGTTTGCCGGAAAAGCTTGGACAAGCAATAATTAATGATGTTGCTGAACTAATAAAGAATAGCGAAAACATTAAAACTTATTCTAACTATCATAATATTTTTAAAGATAGTAGAGCCGAGTTTATACCAGTGGATAAGAGATACATAGCCGATTATTTTGGAGCAGCTTTGAATTACTACGACAAAACAGAATTTCCCGCTGTTCAACTTGTCTGGACAGACCGAAACAACAAATTTCCTTGGGAGGAAAATTTTGAAGAAAAGTTTTTATACGATCAGCCACTACTTGATAGAAATGCGGATTTCAAATTCAGAGAAGCAAAAAACCTGAGAATATTTACCACAAGACAATGGTTAGAACTCGACCAACCAATATTGAGAGTTGTTCACGATACGGACGGAGATTGGCAATTTCTAACAGGTGACCAGATGCCCGAAGATATCAGGCTCGTCGCTTTAGAAGAAATGATTATCAGCGACTCTACACTCAATGAAGCTTTTGACTTAGACTATGGCTATTCAATGGATAGAAACTTTATTGGTGATGAATGGATCAGAACAAAATCGGAAGAAGAAGACAATGAAGAATAAATCATTTTCATAGCAGTATTTACAAATTCTGAAGAGATAATAAATTCAGACCCAACTTTCTTTGATATTTTTGTTTTACGGAAAACCGTAGTGATATAAAATAAAAGCTGACTAATTTTACTCCATTAACCAAAAAATTATTTATTATGAGTGATGATTTAAGTAAAAGAAGACCTCAAGACGCGACAAAAATCAACGTGAACGAAACTTGGGAACTTGACTATTGGTCAAAAGAACTTGGTGTTACCAAAGAACGGCTGAAAGAAGCTGTAAGGGCAGTTGGAACTTCTGTCGAAGATGTGAAACGTTATCTTGGAAAATAGTGTGAGTTTCAATTTAAGTAATGAATCCTGACGAGAGTTGGGATTTGCTTATTTATAAAATACGTTGAATTTATAATCACCATAAAAATCAGTGAAAATACTGAATGATGATTTTAAGGCAGTTTTTATTTTTGTTATTTACGGGAAACCGTAATCAACCGATTAAAAGCTTTTGTATATTTGAAATAAGAAACTAATACAATGCAAACTTAAATGAAACAAAGTTTACTTGATTTAATTACTAACAGTATTCTGCTGGAATATAACTTACCTAATCAAACATTAAGCTATCAGAAGTCATGTATAACACACAATGATTTAAATGATGATTGTTACAAAATCGATAATTTAGAAAAATTATCAAGAATAATTTATGAAAGTGTCTTGTATTACTCATATGACCAGTACCAACTTGAAGGTGGTTATCATCAAGGAATGTTTGAAAATGCTTTTAAGCGAAAATTCAAGTTTAATGAGGCTGCTGATGAAACCGCCAAATTAAAGTTAGGTTTCTATGGTGAAGCTCTATTATATTCATTACTAAAGATTTTTTACAATAATGAAACATTAGTTTGCCGTGGATATTTTTATGATATTCAGAAAAAATCTGAGGTCACAGGATATGATTGTTTCCACTTAATTCAAGATGAAAATAATTTACAACTTTGGTTTGGAGAAACAAAATTTTATCAAAATGGGACTTCTGCTGTAGATAGCGTTTTTGGCAACATTACTAAAGCTATATCAAATGATTATCTTATCGAAACAAACTTTACTACAATTTTACAAAGCAAAGGAAATATTCAGGATAAAGACAGTACAATTTATAAGATTCTAGATAAATGGGAAAAGTCTCTAATTCCAAATTTAGTGGATGAATTAAATAGCAATGATATTAAATTAGTCTATCCAATTCTACTAACCTATGACCAGCATAAAGATGGCTACAATGATTCAATCAACGAAATCATTACGCACATTAATACAAAATATAATACCACAACCTTCCCAAATATCGGAATCGATTATTCAATTTTTTTCATTTTACTTCCAATATCTGATGTAAAGCAATGTAAAAAACAAATTATAGAATGGATAGACAGCAAAGAACCCTTGATGCAGTAATTGCTTTAAATCAATTTCAAAATCAAGAATTACCAAGACATAAATTCCTAGAAAATGTTTGTGAATATTTTGACTTCATTAAAAGTTATGAGTTAGACGACTCAGATTACCGTTTTTTAATCCACCTGTCTTCAAAGGCTGGAGTACCTCATTACTATGATATTTTACATAAATTTAATGAGGACAAAATACTTTTAAAAAATGAAGAAAATGTGAAATTAGACGTTATCTCAGCTGTAATTTTTGAATCGACTTTATATACAAACGAAAATTCTAAACTACACCTCTACCAAAAAGAAGTTTTAGATTTTTTTACAACTGGAAAATTAAATCGTTACTTCTTATCTGCTTCAACTTCATTTGGAAAAACCCACTTAGTTTATGAAATAATCAATAAAATGAGTTACAAAAATGTAATTCTAATATTTCCGAGCATTGCATTATTATCAGAAAATCTATCAAGGATAAAAGAGGGAAAGATAAAATTATCAAATGATTTCAAAATCCATACTCTGAGTGATTCGGAAATTAATCCCGAAGAAAATAACATATTAATTTTTACACCAGAAAGATATTTATCATATCTAGACAAAAATAAAAAACTTGAAGTAGATTTTATTTTTGTTGATGAAGTTTATAAAATTGACAACAGCTATATTATAGATGATGAAAGCAAAGAAAACGAAAGAGATATTGCCTACAGAATGTCACTATTTTATGGTCTAACAATCAATACAAATGTTGATTTATTTATTGCGGGTCCATACATTGATGTGTTTGAAAAAAACGATGAGAAATACAATCCGTCATTTGATTTATTTTTAGAGGACTTTAAGATTGTAAAAGTGCTTCTTAATGAATATGAGATTGTAAAAGTAAATAAATATTCTGCTGATATTAAAATACAAACCAATTTTGATTCTCTTGATGTTAATTTAAAAGGAAAAGGAACGAAGAAAGCCAAGATTCAAGAATTATTTGACCGTATTCTTCTGCAAAACGAAAACGCAATAATCTATTGTAATACCAAATCAATTGCAGAAAGTGTAGCTCGGGAGTATGAAAGAACCGAAATTTCAACTGAAAACTTTTCTGATTTCTTAAATCACCTAATAACAACTTTTGACGAAAGATGGATTGTAATTAGAGCTCTAAAAAAGGGGATTGGTGTTCACCATGGTGTAGTTCCAAAATACATTCAGAAAGAAATTATTGACTTATTTAATCAAACTGAAAACAATTTGAATATTTTGGCCGCTACAACAACAATAACAGAAGGCGTAAATACAACTGCAAAAAATATGATTGTTTATAAAAGCAGTAAAGGTGGTGGTCAACATATCAAACCGTTACTAAAATTCGACGCAAAAAACATTGCAGGAAGAGCTGGTCGATTTATGGAACATTATGTCGGGAGAGTCATCACTCTAGATAATGATTTTTTAAGCGTTATTGAGAAAGAAGGAAAACCTATAGAGCATAAAAATTATGATATTGAAACTTCGAAAAATGAAGTGGAATTTGAAATGACTAAAGCCGAGTATTTAGATGATAGAACAAAAGAACAAATTGAAGAACTAAGGAAACTGCAAGAACAATTTGGAATTCCTGATTACATTATTAATCAATTTAAAGTTATTAGTAAAAGACAAAAAATAGATATTTATAAGGACATTTTTCAATTGTCTTCGACACAATTATCACTTATAAAAAAACTTATAAGTAGTTTAAATTCTACTACAATGAGTTTAGATAAAGACGGTTTTCAAATAATACTAGACATTATTCTACCACGTGTTGAAAATGAGAAACTCAAAGCACTAATCCAAAACAGATTCAAGTTTAAGCCAAACGATGTTAATGATTATTCAATTTTATATGCTTCATTAAGTAGCTATATTTCTGCTGGTTTCCAAGGTAATTACAACTATTTATTGTCAAGAAAACTTATTGGCAAGAAGGTTACCCCAAAAGAGTTTTCTTCAAATTCTAAGGAAAAAGAAATTTCGGAATGTATTGACTCAGCAATGAGAGAAACAGCCGAATTAATTTATAATACATTTAAGTATCAACTGGTTAAATATTTAGGTGTATTCAACTTAATGTATAAATACTTTATTTCTAACTTAGAAAACAAATCATTAGAGGAGACCTCTGGTATTGACATACTTTTAATTAAACTTGAATACAACGCATTTTCGGAGGAAGCAAAAATTGCCAGTGATTATGGAGTTCCAAACAAAATTGTGGCTTATTACGATGCAAAAACTGCTGAACAGGCAAAAAATATCCAAAATAGTTTTGACTCTTACGAGAGTCAGATATTTGAAAAAGTGAAGGAAATAATTAAAAAATAAAAATCTTGACTTAGTAAAATACTTAAAAAACATCCCATAAAGCTAAATTAAAATCTATACAAGAATTGGGTTTAATAATATGGATATTCATAATTTCCAAAAAATCCAATGTAATTACTGATTTGAAGTGCTTTTTATTTTGTTAATTGTAGAAACTTTAAAGCTGTAAAATAGCCAATTGCACATATAGTAAAATTATCTATATATTCAATTTGTTGAGATTCTTCAATAGATTAATATTACCAAATTAAAACTTGATATGAATACTTTCAAAATTCAATGCAGATTTTAAAAGAGAATTTTGCACAAAAAATAGATTAAAAATGAATAATAATCTTAAAATAATTTCAGCAAGTGATTTCAACAAATTAATTAGTTCAGATTTAGTTTTTGAAGCAATTGAGTTTATTCAAAATAACAATATAGAATTAATCAAATCAACCAAATACTCAATTATGATTGGAGGTAAAACCTATCCTCCAAAAGAAATTATGAGATATATGGCTCAATTAAGACAATATAAAATAGATGAAAGTACTTTATACGGTGGCAAAGTAAATAAACCTTTCCAAGATTTGGGTTTTGAAATTATAACCAATAAAGATTATTCGATAGTAAATTTAGATGTCTTGAAATCTTGTGTGATAAAATATAACTACGCAATTTCAAATACCGAGTGGCTAAAAACGGAAGAAATTTACAAATTCAACTTCATCGATTGGGTTCAAAAAAACATTGATTTTCAAAATGATTTAAATGAAGAAATAAAATCTAAAATTGAACTTTCTCAAAAACGAACATATTCACCAAATTCCACAATAAAGGGAGTAAATTTTATTCAAACAATAATTAGATATCAAGATAATTTTGTCACCATCGAAGATCTTCTAAAGATAAAACAAATTGTGAATGGTGAAATTTCACTCAATAAAGAAAATCTTACTTTATCTTTTAATAGTTTCCCAAAAACAAGTGCATTTCTTTCTTTTTATAAACCGGAAAGATTCATAGCATATGACAATGAGTCTTTACCATCTCATAGGTATCTAACAAGTATTCAAAATGCACCCAAAAGAGATTTTAAAGCATTTACGTTCTATCAAGAATTCTATATGATGGTTAAAGAATTATTGAAAGAAAGCACAATAGATGTCCAAAAGATATTAGAAATATTAAATATTGAAGAGTTAACGGAATTACACTGGAATTTCATCGCTCAAGATTTTTTATTATATGTAACAAGAAAAATAATGTCTGTAAACACGTTACAAAAAAAATATGATTTTTTTATTAAACATGAAAAATTAGAAAATTGGGAATGGTATCAAGATATAAAATTTTATACAGAAGTTATAGCTCAATTACAGAAAAACTGTGAACAAAATAAGTATAGTTCCTACACTGAATTAAATTCTGACTACAAAATCATTTCAAATAATATCAATGGTGACTTTTTAGAAAGATATTTATTCATGTCTAGTAATGGATTTTCAACTGTAAGGAATCAATTGATTAAACTTACTGTTCGTCAAAAAATTAGGGAAAAAGTTTCAAAAGATTTCTCAGTTCTTCTTAATATTTTATTAGAAAAAGATATTCATAAATGTTTTAAAAAAATTCAAACCCTAATTGAAGGAAATAACTGGACTGTTATTTATCGATTTCTAAGAGCTCTATTTCCATATAATTTAACTTCGGTTGATGCTCCAAACCAATTTGATTCTTTATTGAAAAAACTTAATGATGACTTTGAAATCGCTATTGCACCCGACGATCAAATTAATAAGAATAAAGAAGTTTTAGACCAGATTAGCTATCAGGATATTTATAAGGCACAAATATTCTTTTGGATGTACAGAATTGAGAATAATACAAATAATACAGATCCCTCCCAAGATTCAGAAATAGCAGATATGACAACAAAATTCCCCTTAAACCAAATTTTATACGGAGCACCCGGAACAGGTAAAACATACTTAACAAAAAAGATAGCTGTAGAAATAATAAATGGTGTCCGTAAAAGAAACAGAACAGAAATTCTAAACGAATATGAAGATTTAAAAAACTTAGGTCATATAAAATTCACAACCTTTCATCAAAGCATGAGTTACGAAGATTTTGTTGAAGGAATAAGACCTGAAGAAGTTAATGGACAGATTATATATGAAAAAAAGCCGGGAATATTTAAAGAATTATGTACTGTTGCTAAATCAGCTAATGTAGTTAATGATTCTATAGATATCAATTTTGATAATTGTAATTATTTCAAGATGAGCTTAGGCGGTTTACAGAATTTAGAAAAGCATCAATGGTCTGTCGACAATGGATTAATTTTCTTGGGATGGGGTGACGATAAAGATTTTACTGAGTTTAAAAATATTGAAGAATGGACTGTGTTCAGAGATAAATTTAAAGAAAAATATCCTGAATTAGTTAAAGAAAGTAAATATGTAATTCAAGCTGTCTTTTGGTTTCAAAGAATGAAGATTGGTGATATTGTTTTAGTCTCAAAAGGTAATAAAATAATTGATGCTGTTGGAGTGGTTGAAAGTGATTATTTTTACGATGATAGCAAAAATTTTGATAATTATCAATTTAGAAAGGTGAAATGGTTGGCCACAGATTTAAACGTAAACTCCAACGTATTTGTAAGTAAAGGAATCTCTCAGCAAACAATCTATCAGTTTTATGACAAAGATGTAAAGAAGGATGTTTTAAAAGAAATGTTCAAGAAAGAAAAACATTCTGTTCAAAAAAAATTCGTTCTCATCATTGACGAAATTAATAGAGGAAATGTTTCAGCGATTTTTGGAGAACTAATCACTTTACTTGAAGCTGATAAAAGAAAAGGCGTTTACAAGAATAATGATGAATACATAGAAACAATCTTACCATATTCCAATGAAGTATTTTCAGTGCCGGATAATCTTTATATTATAGGAACGATGAATACTGCAGATAGAAGTGTTGAAGCAATGGATACTGCGCTACGCAGAAGATTCTCTTTTACAGAAATGCCTTCGGATCCAGATTTAGTAAAAGCCGATAAAATTATTTATGACACTTTATGGCAATATGAAGATATCGGATGGGATGACAGTAGATGGATAGAGGTTGAAAACGGACTTAAAGAGCTATTTGAGTTCAATCTTGATTGGGAAGATGATAAAAGAGAATTATGGGACAGTTATACAAAAGAAGGCTATAATATAAATGATGCTGAAAAATTAAATCCATATTTCAAAGAAAGAATAAACTTGAATACTATTCTCAAAACTATCAATGACAGAATAGAATTTTTGATTGATAAGGATCATCAAATCGGTCATTCATATTTATTTAAAGTAAAATGTCTCAAAGATTTATCAAATGTCTTTGCTAATAACATTATTCCTCTTCTGGAAGAATATTTTTATGGTGATTATGGTAAAATAGGTTTAGTTTTAGGTGGTGGATTCGTAACATCTGAAACAATTAATGGTGAAAATATTTTAGCTCAGAATTTTTCATATAATGCCGAAATTTTGGATGAAAAAGAAGTTTTCAAGTTCACTCCTCAAGATTCTTGGAATTTGAAAACATTTACCTCAATTTATAATGCCGAAGAAGATGTCCAAAAATAAATTAATACAAGTATTTGAATACCAAAAATTAAAAATTGGACAAGATGGATTTACTGAATCTAACTTCCAAGCGTTGGTGTTATTCAATGAAAAAAATGGTAACAAATACTTTACAACAGTACACAAAGGAATTCTGTTTAATAGTTACGTAGGGGTTATTCAAATTGGCGGATTAACTATTGAAATTTTACCAAAAGCGGACAACTCAGATAATAAATTACTTTGGCGTGATGTGTTACTTCATATGTTGAAGGAATGTAAATTAATTCAAGTTGATAATATATCTGAGACACATCTTAAAAAGAGATATAATTCTGTTCTTGAAGCTTATTATGAGATTTATTTAAATGAAATAGAATATTTAATTAAAAGAGGTTTAATTAAAAAATACAGAAAGAACCAAAGCAATCAATTTTCATTAAAAGGAAAATTGTTGTTTTCTCAGAATATTCAAAAAAATGTAGTTCATAAAGAACGGTTCTACTGTTCCCATCAAGTATATGACAGAAATAACGTAATCCATCAAATTTTACTTGAAGGCGTATCCGTGTTGCAACATTTAGAAAACGGAAAATTTACCGATCGAATTAATAGAATCATGTTCGAGTTTGATAAAATTGACAAAGTGAAGATAACTTCAAGACACTTTGCGATGGTTCAAACAAACCGTAAAACTAAGCCCTACACCAATGCAATACAAATTGCAAAAATGTTAATTCTAAACTACTCACCAAATATCAGCTCAGGTACTGAAAATATGTTAACCTTATTGTTTGATATGAACAAACTTTGGGAAGAATATATTTTCAGAATTCTTCACAAATATAAACCTGCAAACTATAAAGTTTCTTATCAAAATTCAGATAAATTTTGGGAGAATAAAAGAATTAAACCTGACATACTGATTAGAAAAGAAAATGGAGAAAATTTTATCATTGACACAAAATGGAAAGTTGTGACATCTAACAAGCCTTCCGATCAAGATTTAAAACAAATGTTTGTATATAACCTACATTGGGAATCACCGCAAAGTATGTTGTTATATCCTCAAATAAATCAAAAAGATAGTGAGTTTGGAAATTACAAATTCATATATAATAACAAGATAAATCAGTGTAAATTGGGGTTTGTAAGTATTCTAGATTCCGGGAGAATAAAAAAAGGTAAAGATTTAGGTGAAGAAGTTTTTAGAAAAACAAATATAATTATCTAATAAAGGATACCGTTCCATCTTAAATAAGGCCATTAAAATAGAGTAGTGTTTATATGTTATAGGCATATCTTAAAAATCAAATTTAAAGGGATGTCCCGTCCTAAAATAAGTGTAAGACTTTTTTATTTATCCCTATTTTTTTATTTGTTATGAAGTTTTCCCCTTAAAACCATCATATCATCACTCACTTTCTTATCCAGGATCTTCGCATAATGCTGCGTCGTTTTTATATTCGTATGCCCCAGCATTTTACTCACACTTTCAATGGGAACCCCATTGGATAAAGTAACAGTAGTAGCAAACGTATGCCTTGCGATATGGAAAGTCAAATCTTTATTGATTCCACAGACGCTCGCAATCTCTTTGAGATACGAATTCATTTTTTGATTGCTGAGAACAGGAAACAGGACATCTGAATTGACGCATTGTGGATGATTCTCATACTTTAAAACCAGCTCTTGAGCTACAGGCAATAATGGAACTCTGGTTGAAATATCGGTCTTTTGACGATGGGTAAAAATCCATTGATCACCATCAATCCCAACGTTGATGTTAGACTTAGACAATTGCTTGACATCCACGTAAGCCAATCCGGTATAGCAGCTAAAAAGGAAGATATCCCGAACTTGGTTCAATCGGTCTGATGCAAATTCCTTTTCGTAAATCATCTGAATTTCGTCTTTGGTAAGATATGGACGTTCGACAGCCTTTATTTTTGCTTTATAGCCGAGAAAAGGATCTTTGGTGATCCAACCGTGCGCCATACACAAACGAATGATCTTTTTGAAATTTTTGAGGTATTTAACGGCTGTATTGTTTGCGCATTTACGCACACTGCGCAACCAGAAATCATAATCACTGATAAAACCGTGATCGATTTGCGTGATATCAATATCAGAAACTTTGTACTTCCAGTTAATGAATTCCTGCGTATGCTTTAAGGAAGTTCTGTAACGTTCCAATGTTCCGGCAGCAAAATCCTGACCGACCAAGGCTTCCACTTTATCATTATGCTCCTGAAAGATGGGGATGAGCATTCTTTGCTCAATGTCAGTTCCAAGCAGTTTAGATTTTAAACTCTCTGCAGTTACAAAGTTTTCTTCTTTCAGCATCAGGTAGTGGAAATCGTAAACTTTCTGTTCCAAAGTTTTAAGATAGAGATTCAGTGTTTTAGCTTCTTGCGAATTACCTAGTGCCTTGTGTGCCTTAACATCCCATTTCTTCGGATCGATATATCTTTTAGCAGCAATGTCTGCGGCCTTGCCGTCTATCGTAATTCGTAAGTAGATGGGAGCGGTTCCGTTTGTTCTGATCTTATTCTTTTTTATAAAGAATAACAGGTTGAATGTTTTGTTCATTGTGTGATAACTTTAATGGTTTAATAATTTACTTTTTGTTACCACTTTTTGCAAGATGTACAATCGTTAGACTGCCTGTTGGTCGGGATTTCCCTGATTTTTCGTGACCCATTTTTGTAATTTTTTGAATGGGACACGAAATAGGTCATATAAATCGTGACCTATTTTGGTTTTTTTTGATACAAGCGTAAAACAAAAAACGCTGTAAACATTGATGTTTACAGCGTTTTAGCTTATTTTGGTTTCTAACCTGGCGGAGAGTGAGGGATTCGAACCCCCGGACCTGTTACAGTCAACAGTTTTCAAGACTGCCGCAATCGACCACTCTGCCAACTCTCCTTTAACTCCGGTTATACCGTTGTTTTCAGTGGTGCAAATATAGAACGTTTTTTATTACTGGCAAAATATTTTTTGAAGAAAATTTACATTTCTCTGTTTTTGAAGAAAATTCTATCTTTCGAAGTTGTTAAATTAAAATTTATTAACAACTCAACTTCAGTTATTTACCCTTTAATAAAGGTATTTCGCCTTCATTACTATTTTTTAATGCCTATTTTTACCCGTAATAATATTCGGTAGTCACATCTCCGCTAAAGGCCGGATACACGTCCTGTTTCTGCATATTCAGTTCAAATAGTCTTTCACCGTCTTTATTCCCTCCCCGTATTTTTAAAGAATACCATCCGTTTTCCAGAGATAGTGTGACACTATTTTCTTCGCTGATAGCAGCAATATCTTTTAAATAGCCAATGCCAACAATTTTCACTTCATTATTAGCGGTTTGAAATATCCAGCCTCGTGACTCCACCTCTACTTCATCATCATTTAAAATCTTTTCGTCATTCACAGAGACTCTGAATGCATAATAATCTTCTTCTACCCCTATTATTGGAATAGCGATTCCTGATTTTGTGATTTCGTCTCCATGCTCATTTTCTACGAAATATTTTAAAATATTAGTACCCGGAAGATGATTTTCCTGCAGGTAGTTTGCTAAAAGCTGCGGACTAAACACCACAAAACCTTTAAGTTCTGAGAATATTTTCTTCATGTATATTTGGATTGGATTTGGATTAAGTTTTATCTGCTAATTATCATCTAAACCTGTTTAAATTGTTTTAATATTTGATTAGTCAAGTTCAGCCCTTGAAAACAAATCTTTGATTAAAGTTTCATCTTCACATGTTTTTTTAAAGTTTAAAATAAAATCTTTCAACTTTTCTGAATCGGAAGAGTAAGCACAAAACATTCCTGCTTCAGGATCAAAATGAATGATATCCATCAGATCGGCTCTTTTTTCTCTGATAAAAACGTCTGCCAACGATGCCCAATCATAACCATTACCTTCAAACCCTTCATCAGCACGGGTATCAAATATTTCCTGTTTATATGCTCCCACATCTAAACATACCGAAAAGCTGTTTGCATGTTCTACCCAAAAAAAAGGCTTGATGACTTCTTTTAATTCATTAATTTCCATAATCTTACTATTTCTATTGCTGGAGTTGGGCTAGGTTATTAGTCTTTATGGCATCTTCAACTCTTGTTGGATTGAATATAGTCCAAGGGTTATATTTTTTAGCTTCGTCATTACTTATTCTTTGCTTTGTACCTCCTTTCCATAAATCAAAGCTATTTTCCGTACCCAGAATAAAAGTTATTTCAGAATAATTGGAATCTTTATTTTTATCATAATTATCTGTTTCAAAAATGAATCTCCATCTGTCTCTGTCAAAAGCCAGCGTAGTATGGATAGGCTCTGTTAATCTTCCCGAATTAAGAATTATGTTCTTATCCTTTGGAATTTCACCTGTATATTTGAATATTTCAATAAGATCTCCTGTTGAATCATTTTTTTCAATTAATCTTCCATAAGCATAAGTTTCATTTTCAGAAAATTTGAAAGATTTATAATTTTTAATATTTTCCTTTACCCCTCCAGGTAAAAATAAAGGTATGAAAAAGATGTTACCTTCTTTTTTTTCAAAGTATTCCATAAATTATTTACATTTTATTCTTGTTCCAGCTAATTCAGCTTCTTTCTTAATTTTATCGTATTCAGCTTTAAAAGCAACACCTCTAGGATCTGTACGGGTTTTTTCAAACGAGTTTATTTTATTTCCTCTATTTGTAGAGGATATTTCTTCCCCAATAATTCCTGTTTTTGTTTCATACTGCTCAATATAAAACTGCTCATATCCTCTTGCCTGTTCTATTGTTATATTTTCCTGGAGAACTCTATGAGTAGTTGTTTCTCCATATCTTCCTGTATCCATATGCTGAGACATCCTATCACCAACATTTTGTTTAGTAATACCTACATAATATGGAGTTGATGATCCGTTTTCATATAATGCATATACTGCGTATCCAGTTGTACCAAGTGGATCTAAGCCAAAGATATCCACCCAGTTATTGCTGTCAAAAACATATGCATAAGGGTTGGGATTATTCCCAAATAAGCCTATGGGGTCTTTTGACAGATATACGCCACTGCTGCTGTCATAATATCTATATCTGTTATAATAAAGACCATCTGTTTCTATATCCTCATATTGCCCAAGCTGTCTGAACGGAATAAAATATCGGTCACCTTTTACATTTTTAAGATTTCCATAGATATCATATTCTGTACTCCAGATTACTTTACCTTCTTTATCAAAAGCCTGAACAGGTCTTCCTAAATAATCAGAAACAATACTGTAGCTTTCTCCGTTGATAATTTTGGCACATGGCACATATGAATTTCGCTCATATACCCAGGTCACCACATTCTCCACAGGTTCTTTGCCCACAATGACATTTCCGTCATCATCTACTGTGGTTACAGGTTCTTCATCAATATCGTAACTCCATTCATGTAAAAGAACATTGCCATCCCAAATATAACGAGTTATTTTCTTTGCTCCAATTTTAGATATTCTTCTTCCCAATGCATCATATCCAAAACTCACCTCTTTTCCATCCGGACGTTTTACTTTGGTAAGCATACCGTTGGCATGCCAGAAATAAGCCCAGTCACCAGGGTTCCATTCCGGGCTTTGTACTTCTTCTGAAGATACGGGATTCACATCCGGTAAGTCTATACCGTTTGGCAGTTTAGGAGTATTCAGCCAGTCTGAAGCTATCGTTTTGTAATAAGGATGTACGTTGTTTTCTTCTTCCCGATGCTCAGGCAAAACATTATTAACCGGCCGTTTACTTTTTAATAGTAAATTTCCTTCATCATCATAATGATAGAACCAGTTTTTGTCACGCATAAGTTTTCCGCCTTTATCATATACACGGTCTGTTCTTCTTGCACTTTCGTATAGACAGCCAGTTTCATCAGGATTTTTATACTGAACTTCCCCACTGGAATTTTCTGCTGCGACAAGGCTTCCAAAGGCATCATAATCAAATCTTGTCCGTCCACCTGTCACCCTGTCCAGAACATGAAGCAAACGGCTTCCGGCTGCCCAGTCATAATCTTTATGGAAAGCCGTTTCTGTTTTATTAACTGTCACTTTCTGACTCACCGGCATTCCGATATGATCAAATTCAAAAGTGCTGTCTATACCACCCGTCATTTCGCGGGAAAGCAGTTGTTCGTTTTGGCTGATATTGAGGTTCATCTGCCATGGCAACTGAAGATCCGGAGTAACTGCCCTAACAGTTTTAAGATGCCTCAGATCATTGTAAGAATATTCTATTTCCGCACCCAAACTGCTTTGCAGACCTATAAGATTTCCCTGATCGTCATATTCATACTGAATAGAGTGTTCACCTTGTTTTTCAGTGATGATCTGTCCTAATTTATTTCTCTGGAAACTGATACTGCTGTCTTCATTATCAGCTTTAACCAGTAATCCTGAAGTATCATATTGATATGCCTCCCAGGTGCCGTCAGGGTAATGGGTCTGTGTTATTCTTCGTCCTAAATCATATTCATAAAATGTATTGCTTCCCTGAGGAGTTCTTTTTTGGGTAATGAGCCCGTCTTTATCTCTAATAAAGAACTTCTTCTGACCGTCAAAACCTGTTTCTCCTATGATTTCGTTATTATTATTTCTTTCAAAAGAATAGATTTCTCCTTTTTCATTGGTAATGCTTACTAAGTTTTCATAAGCATCATATCCAAAAATCAAGGTCTCTTCTTTTTTATTGGTAATTGCATTTCTTCTCACCTTACGTTTCAGGCTTCCCAATGGGGTATAGCTCAGCAGCCATTCTGCACGGCCGTCTGTAGCATATATCGGAAGGTCATAAGCATCATAACGAAGTTTCAAAGGTAATTGTCCTTCTTCATTTACTTCTACCACCCTACCCATTCTGTCTCTGTTCAGGAGGGTTCTGTTTAAAGGTTTTGGGCTGAAAACCAACATTCTTCCGTATTCGTCATATTTCAGATATTGCTCAGCGCCTGCGCTATTGGTCAAATGGATAACCTGACCTCTAGAATTGTACTCATAATGTGTGATAATATCTGCTCTTCTACTGGTTTCAGGAAGTCTTTCCCCATCGGCATATTCGTAATATACGCTTTCTTCTGTGGGATCAGTATAGCTCAGCAATTTTCCGTCTTCATCATAACTCCATGTTTCAGAAGTTCCCGAAGGTGAGAGACGGGCAATCACCTGTCCGAATTCATTGTACTGATAATGGTATTCTTCCCCATCCGGGCTATGGAAAATCTTGATATTTCCCATTTCATCGTAGGTATATCCTTCAACTCGGCCTTCGGGAGATCCTACCATTTTCAGCTCGCTGTGAGCAGTGTAATCATACCAGGTTTCCCCTCCTTCTCCATCTACCATTTTATAAACCAGAAAGTTTTCATCATAATGATACTCTTCTGTTTTGTTGTTTTGTTTTGGATAAATAACTTCCGTGAAACCTTCTTCATCATGATACTGAAGTTTTCCTTCCATATACCCATCTACACCTTTGGTATGCGTTACTCTTCCTTCTGCATCATATTCCCACTGATAACTCATTCCGTTTCGGTTCGTTCTTTTCACCACCTGATTTCTTCCATCATATTCAAAGACAATTGCTTTTTTATGAATATCCCAGACATGGGTAAGATTTCCCCGCTCATCATAATCGTAGCGAACCTGCAGGTCTCTCTGTTTTTTATAACAGTAATATACTTCTGTTATTTTTTTATATTCGGGATGAATAACCGTTTCAATACTGAATCCGCTCTTTACATCTTTTATAGTTTTCAGTACAATATTCCGGTCTTCATACTCATATTCTCTGATTGTGCCATCTCCATATTCAATATGAATCACTTTATAAATTGTTCCTTCTGTAACATGATAGAAACGTTTATAGGTATAAATATCAGTTCCTTTACGGATCACCCAAATACTGCTGCTTGGTCTGTACTGCCATATTTTCTGATCCCTGAAATAGGTCATCTCTTCACCAATTTCAGGCGCAGGGATTAACATGGCAATATTTTCGTCAGGATGCATCCAACCGGCAAACTTATTGCCTTTTTCAGTAAGAATAAACAGGTCATGATTACTGAAGACCCCATTTCCTAAAGGTCCGAAGTCATAAGGTCTGTCACTGTGCCATACATTCTTCCATTTTAAAGGAGTGCTTCCCTGAATTTCAAAATCATCCCATTCAAAAACCATTGCTCCTGTCACAAGATTAACCGGCTCAAATCCCCATTTACACAATTTTTTAGACAAAGCATTGGCAAATTTAAATTTACTGAACGGCGCTTTTTTAAGGACACTGTTATTGAATTTCTTTAATCCGTTAGCTCCCAACTTTCCTATTTTCTTGGTCAGGCTTCTCATTAAAAACATTCCCGCAAGACGCATCAGCATTTCTCCGGGCGTATAGACATGCGGGACGAAAGCTCCTCCCACCAATACAGGCCCGCCCGTATTGATCTGGATATACATGCTTGAAAAGTTATTATAGAATGCGAAATAGGCCAGTGGATTTTTCTTCGGTTTATCCGGCATCGCAGGAAGCATAGTCATCCCGAAAGGGAATCCCATACAGGTAAGGACCTGCTGCGGCTGGTTTCCGCTCATTTTACTTCCCTGTGCCAAAACGGTCTGTGAACCATAATACACTTCTCCTTCGTGCGGAGCTTCCTGAGGAAAAGGAATGATATATACAGGAATGAGTGATGTAATGTGTCTGAACGGAATCACCACTCCCATTACACTGGTAGTGGTGGTAGCTTTGTGTCTTCCGTGAACGTATATGGAGCCTCCCATTGGAATACTTTCCGGCAGTGATGGCATCAGATTTCTTGCAAACTGCGGAATCGGAATGGTGATGGTAATGTAATCCATGATGTCAAAAACAATTCCGATAAAAGGATGTGGCAATGGCAGTGGAATCAGCATAAATGATGGCGGCGGCGGGATCAGTGTCCAGTGGATATCAATGGCCAGCACAATATCAAAATGCTTACTCGTATGCTGAATGGCAGTGGAAGGCATTGCTGGAGTATTCACCTTGATCAGTTTTACCTTACTTTCCGGAGCTGCTTTTTCGGCAGTCACAGCACTGCTTCCACCGCCACCGCCACCTCCACTACTACTTTTCCCAGATTGAGCGCTATCTCCGCCAGCTAAGGATTTAGCCATAGATACAGGATTCAGGGAGTCAATGTTATTTTTCATACCGTTCTTCCAACCCTGTTTGGTTTTGTCCCAGCTCACTGAAGTAACGTCTGCGTTCACCTTCAAAGAACGGTTGGGGTTCATATCCGGTTTTGCAACCTTTATGGGTTTTACTGTCTTTTTATTCAGATCTGCCATGATTCTTTTAATTTGAGATTACCCTGCTTTTGGCCTTTCTACACTTACCCTCCAGTCATCACCAAAATAAGTCTTCATTTCATTGTCCAGTATTGTTTTTTTAGAATGGTCGCTTTCGTATTTGAGAATCAGCATTGAGGCTACAAACCGCAGGCTGCTCTGTTCCCTTACTGAAGGATCCATTAATTTTGCTATGTCGAGACATTTTTCAAAATACCTTATCATTTTATCTTTTGTAAGCACAGTATCATTCAATGTTCCTATGATTCTGTAGCATTCAATAGCCATTGCATATTCTCCTATCTTTTGTGCTGTTTCTGCAGCTTTTTCAAATATTTTTTCTGCCTTGGATTTTTTGGAATTTCCTAACAGATGGCTTCCGTAATTCATGTACATCTGAACTTCCAGAGGTGAGTCAGGTTCTACTTCTTCAAATATGATCCGGTAAGTATCTTCTGCCCTGTCTTTTTTCCTGTCTGCTGTATACGCCTGGGTAAGCATAAAATAGGCAGAAATCTCTCCCTGTTTATTTTTTTGTTCTTTAGCGAGCTTCACTGCTGTTTTTAAGGCATGTTCCGCTTCTTTGAATCTTTCTTTACTTAAATGGTTACTCGCTATAAGAATCTGCTGCTGAAAATCCGTATCCGGGCTGTTTTTCTTCCGGTTAGTATGCGCTGCAGTATTCTGCATTAACTGATGGATATCCACTTCTACCCTGAAACTGTGCGCTGAAGGAATCTGTGATAGTGTTCTATGGGTATGATGTTCTGCCCAAACCAGTTTAAGGTCTTTGTTTTCTGACATTTCACAGATCCTGCACCATTCTTTCACCCAGAGGGACAGCTCTTCTGTATCACTGATCCTGAGCGGAGCTATATAGAGGTAAATCTTTGAATCCTTAATATTGGGAAAGTTTTTCTTTAATTCCAGTAAAGGATAAAATGCTTTGTAGGCATCTGTTTTAAAAGTCTGCTCCGGATCTTTGAGTTCCCATTGGGGAATATTTTTCTCACTTTTCTTCAGCATTCCGTAAAACTCGGTCCATTCATCCAGTAAAGTCTGTCCGAAAGATTTCATTCCGTTAAATTCCTGATAATGGAGTAAAAAAATATCATCTCCTTCTTCATCTTCGGAGAGTTTTGATTTGATAAATCCATCAAAAAGATCGGTTTCATGTTTTTCTCCTAAACAAATCAGCATAGGTTTTTCTTCGTTCTTTGAAACGACTTTCTGCCATTGTCTTTTTAATTTTACCAACTCCAAATCTACTGGATTCATCTGCTTTTAATTCAGTTTTACAGTTCCACTTACAATATTTGTTTCACTTCCGCCACCTACATTTATTTTTCCTCCACTGCTGAGATTGGCTTCGGTATCTCCTCTCATGGAAAGGGTTTTGGTTCCGATATCCAGAGTATCTGACTTGATTCCGACTCCGGAAGTAGGATCACCGTCTTCAGGACCTACTCCAACGCCGATACTTGTTGTTCCTCCAACTCCGATATTGACTCCCTGTACAAATATTTCTTTTCCTTTGATCTGAATATTTCCGTCTTTATCCATATAAATAGAGCTGCTTCCACAGTTGAGGGTAATTGAAATCTTACTGTCTATGGTTATATTTCCTGCTCCATCCAGAAAAACAGAATTCTGGTCTTTATCTCTTACGGTAATTCCACCGCCATCATCCAGACTCATGGTATGTCCGCTTTTACTGCTTAAGCTTTTAATATTATTCCCGGCTCCGCCACCGCCGCCAACTCCACCATGGAACATTCCTCCCATCACGAACGGACGGTCGGGATGTTGATGGGCAAAGTTCACCACTACCTGGTCACCTTCTTCCGGAATGGCCATAAAACCACGGTTTTTGCTTACTTTTTCGCTTCCGCCACCATCAGGGGTCATTACCCGGATGTATTCTGTAGTGGTAGAGCCATTCTGCCAGTCAAACTGAACTTTAACTCTTCCCTGATTTAAAGGATCTGCATTGGAAATTACTTTGGCAAATTGTGCATCTGCTTTCGGAGTATGAAACTCCGGTCGTGGAATAAATCCTGTGTCAGAAGCTATTGCCTCAAATGTTCCGGTATAATATCCTCTTGCGTCCACCTCGTGATACATATCTATAATCATCAGCTTGGTGAAATAAGTCGTTTCACTGCTTTCTGCTTTCCGCATTTCAATATCAGCAATACAGCCCGGATACAGGAATGGCACTGTTGTAACACCTGAAATAACAAATACTTCTGAAGCTTTACTTCCTGCTGTTCCTTTCTGAGAGTTTTCCACATCCATGAAAGAGACCGCTTTTATCGGAGCTACCCTCAGTGAAGGGGTTGTAAAGGTTTTTTCTGATATTTCATAAGCTCTTTTGGCTATATCTGAAGTATGGGTAATCTTAGAGTTACCTGTCGTTAATTTTTCATTTTTACTACTGTTATATCCATAAAATGAAGGATTCACATGCTGGGCTTTCATTTTGATCTTTACGTCACTCACACTGCTTCCGTAAGTAAGTTTCACAGGCTTTTCCTGAGGTGGAAGTTTTCCGAAATGCAGGACTTCACCATCATAATAAAACTGTTCTCCATACGCTTCTGCTATTCTTGCCAGATAGTTGTAATGGGTTTCTTCATATTGTGAACTGTACGAAACGTTTCCGTGTGCGGCATCTACTCTAAAATCAAAAGAATTTTGTCCAAGACCTTCTTTGATTACCTGATCTGCAATACTGTTCAGACTGATCTCCTGTGCCCCGCCAAAACTCTGAATATGAGGGGCTGCATCTAAAAGAACAGTGGGGCTTGCCCCTGTAAGAACAATATTTCCCAGGCTTCCTTTTTCCTGACTGAAACCTACTTCAGTGATAACTCCTACAAAGTTTCTTTCAGGGCCGTCTTCAACGTCTTTGTACCTGAAAATCACGGTAATTCTTTTTCCCAGAAAGTTTTGGGCTTCTTCCAGATTATGATTTTCTGAGCTTCCAAGGGTATCATGGGCCAGCATAAGGTCAAATTCATGATGCTTTACAGCACTTTGCTTTAGCTGAAAATGTTTGAAATGTTTGATTACTTTTCCGTCAATTACAATTTCAAGCTTTATCACACGGTTGATTCCTGCTACCTGATTGCCAGGAATTGTATTGGCGTTATAGATTCCGGAAGTAGGCTGTTTTGACCATACTTTATCCTCTACCAATGTAGGTGGATTAGGCTGTTTAACCTGGTTCATAAACATTTGGGAACCGCTTTGAACCATTCCGGTATAAGCCTGAGCCTGAACCATTTTTTCTGTAGCTTTCTTAACAGTTCCGCTTGATTTTTCCTGTATTTTCTGGGTAGTTTTGGATACAGCCTGATCTTTCAGACTCTCTTTCAGATTATCTACAGCTGGAACTTTATCTTTGGAAACAGGCCTTTTGGGTGAATGATCGTCCTGAAACATAGTTGTAATATTTTGATTGATTGGAGTGTCAAATTTTTTAAGGCTAAAATCTACCTGGATCAAAAAGATCAGATACATTTTCGTTATCCGTGTTCTATTCTAAGAATAAAATCCGGATATTGGGATCAAAACAGGGCATAGAATCATAAGTAAAAGGTAAAGCAATTCTTGTATTTACTTTACTCCCTGTTGAAATTCAGGATTTCTCCTGTGTTTATCGTGATGACTGGCAAATTTTAATCATTATTATTTCTTTTGTAATTGGATTGGTGGTATTACAAAGATAAAACGCTAATCTGTATTCAAAAAATTTTCAGTGAGTAATCTGAAATTTTGTAGTAGTTCTACGACTTTCTATTAATAATTCCAAAATAAATGATTAAAAAATAGAAATAAATACCTCTTTATCAAATGGATATTTAACAATTTTTAATAAATAAAAACAATAAATTTATCACTTAAAATAGAAATAAACTAAAATGGCTCTGAAATTCAGCAACAAAAAAACCAGCCGTAAATAATGAATGTACGGCTGGTTTTTATATTAAAAATGAAATCGTTTTACTGTTTTCTAAGCTCTGAAAATTTTTTCAGATAAACATCAGTCTGATCCAGAAATTCCTGATCGGTCTGCTGTATCTGAACGTGAGGAATAATTCCCTGACCTTTTTTCTGATCGGGAAGATTCTGCGCATCCTGAATAACATGTACAATAGAGAATCCGGTCTGGATACCGGTGTTGGGAAGTTCATATACCAGCGGAAGATGGCCGTTATGTTCATAGTACCCTCCCACTGTTTCTTTTCCTATCACAATGGCATTGGTATAGGACTTAATCAGAGAAGCAAGGTGGGAAGCTGCCGAGGCAACACGCTGATCTGCCAACAAATAAAGTTGCCCCTTAAAAGTTCTTTCATTAGGCATAATCGAAGGGTTTTTATCATCTGCCCAATAGTATTTCCCCTGAACGGCTTTAGGATATAATGATTTAAGGTAAGCATTCAAACCGGTTTTATCTGTTACTCCATTTGACAGAAAAAGAGAAGTTATGACCAGCTTTTCTTCCATAGGCACTTCATTAAAGTTGGTATAGGCATATTGACTGTCACGGAAGGGTCTTTGTGTAAGGTATGAAAATACTTTTTCATAAAGAGCACCTGTACCTCCGGTATTTCCTCTGAGATCGATGATCAGGTTTTCTATTTTTTCGCGTTCAAGGGTGTCCATCATCTGATCAAGAAAAGCACTGAATTTTTTATAGGCAGGATCGTCTTTCCCGGTTGCAAAATCAAATCCTCTCAAAGATAAGCGATAGATGCCATCTGCTTCTTTATTGAGGCTGTATTTTTCAGACAACAGTTTTTTGTCAAAAGCAAGCGAATATCTTGAATCCTGAAGTTTTTTAAAGTTTTCCAACGATATTCCCGGCAGTGAAACTTCTTTTACAGTTCCGTTCCATTTGTAGCTGATGACATAGTTTTTATGGGTTCCGAATTCGATATAAAATTTATCCAGCATTCCCCTTTCAAAACCTGTCATTTCTTTGTAAGGAGCTGAAAATCCGTCAGAAAAATAATACTGGGAAAAGCGACTGATCATCTCTTTTGCAGGAATTCCGTTGATAGAAAGGATTTCAGCACCGAGAGGCAATACATTGTCTTTTGAATCCTGAAGCAGACGACCGTCAATATTTTTTAACGTAATGGGTAAATATTCCGGTTTCTGGGTGAGATAATAAGAAGCATGGTTGGGAAGATCTGTATAGTTATGACAGCTTCCTTCAAATCCGGTAACTTTTGCAATTATTTTATAAAAATCAAAAATATTCCTGCTGTTTCTGGCTTCTTCTTCAGCCTGCTGATAAATACTGTCAATTTGCTTTCTTGTTCTGTACACATACAGCCCGGAGTTTGCTTTTTCTCTTATAGAACGGAATGTGTGAAGGTCTTCTATTAATTGATCAGAAGTGAACTGACCATTCAGGACAGGTACATTTTTGGATTCTGTAATGGAAACTTTGGCCGTTTTACTTTTTTCAACATAAGACTTGGCCCAGATTTTAAATTCATATTTTTTTCCTTTTTCCGGCGTAAAGTAGAAGCGTTCAACACTCTTTATACCTCTGGAATCATCCTGTTCTTTTACCTTTTTCCCATCCATAAACAAGGCAACTCCCAGATTGGCATCCGCTGACTGTACCGAGATCCATGAAGGTTTATGAGATTGGGGAGCATATTTCAAAGTATCTCCAGGTTTAAGATCTGAATAGGTCTGTGCATACGCACTATTTAAAAAGAGTAAAAGAGGAATGATAAAAGGTCTGGCCATTATAATTTTTTGAATGGGCTAATATACAAATTAACCCAAACGGATTGAAATTCTTCAAAACTTCCTTTCATTCTATAGTTTTACACTCAGTTCCTGAACTTCTTCAGCAGAAAATCCGTAAATCTGTGGGGTTTTTACATCCAGGAGATTGAGATAAATATATAATTCTGCCCTGTGATGAATCTCATGCTCTATCATTGCGCGGAGCCATTTCCAGACAGAGATTTCACTGTTGGCCGGAGTCAGGCATTTACGGGTAAGATCTTCATCAGAAAGGTTATTGATAATTTCCAGCGTTTGTCTGTGCATTTCATTGAAAAACTTTACAGTATTTTCATAGCCGTCGGCCAGTTCTTTTCCGCATCCCGGATAAGCGCTTTTCTTTCCCATAATGGTTTCTCCATACATATACCTTTCTATAGTGGCAATATGTCTTATCTGATCGCCAATGGTAAACTTTCCGGGTTTATAGGTAAAATCTATGTGTTCAGGCGGAACTACTGCAATAATGCGGTTGGTTCTTTCTCTTATTTTTTCATAATAATCAATGAATGATTGTACTGTTTTTATTTCCATATTTATTGCTTTGTCTGATCTGTTTTTGCAGGATGAATATAAGGAATCTAATGACAGAAGTTTTTGGTTTTATTATAAATTATTCATAAAAATTAAAAAAATCCCCAATAAGTGATAGTAAAATTTGGCAGCTTACTAAATATCCAATATTTTAGTTAAAAATAACCATGATGAGAAAAGGAATTTGCTTGTGCATTATTCTATTGGGCTTTAACAGTCTCACTGCTCAGTCTGCAAAAATTGACACAGAAAAGCTTCTTGAATATTATGAAACACAGCGTTATGCCGATGCTGCAAAATATCTCCAAAGCATATATCCCGGAGATACAGAGGATATAAAAGCTCTTTCACAAATAGCCTATTGTAATATGATGGCCGGAAAGCTACCGGAAGCAGAAAAAAATTATCTGAAAATCAACACCATCCAACCCAATAATCTTCCCACTTTATTTAGTCTTGCCAGTATCAATTCCAGGCGAGGGAATGCTGCTAATGCCAAAACTTATCTTCAACAGATTGTTCAACTGGATAGTGTTAATTTCAATGCTTATAAGCAGCTTGCCACTTATGCAGATACTCCTGAAACCAAACTGAGCTACCTCAAAAAAGCCAACTCTCTTAGCGCTGCGGATGCTGATGTTGCTTATGATCTTTCTCTGACCTACAGTGGCCTGAAACAATATCAGCCTGCGTATGATGTTTTGAAGACAGCTATTGCTTCTGACCCTGAAAATTTCACTTTACAACAGGCGTTATTACCCGTTGCCAATCAACTCGCCAAATATCCGGAAGTAATTGAAATTGGTGAAAAACTTCTTAAAAACCACGCGGATGTGAATGTAATAAATGATATGGGACAGGCTTATTTTTATGTAAAAGATTATCAAAAATGTGTTAGCCTTTATAAAATGCTGGAAGGTATGGGAGTACAAAACGAAGGCACTTTATATTTCATGGCTCTAAGCTATCGTGAACTGAAAGATTACAACAACGCTGCCATCTATGCCCAAAAGACTATTGATGAAGCCATTTCAGATCACACCACACTATATTATGCAGCATTGGCAGGCATTTATGAAGCTAAAAACCAATACAATGATGCAGTGACAGCTTATAAAAGAGGATTGACTTTTGGAAACAGTAATATTATTTATTATCGCTTAGGCCTTCTTTATGATCTGAATCTGAAACAGCCTAAGAATGCGGCTACCTACTATCAGATGTACCTTAAAAACCATCCGGACCAGGAAAAGGAAAAAGAACAGATTGCGTATGCAAAAGGGAGAATTCCTGTTTTAAAATAGCATAAAATGGAGTCATTTTGTGATTATAGTCACAAGTGAAACACTCAGTGAACCGCTAATTTTGTACTCAACAATAAAAACAATATTATGGACAATACAACCCAAAATGTGGCGGAACAGTTTATTCAATATTTAAATGAGGAAAATTTTGACAAAGCGGAAAGCTGTCTTGCTCCTGATTTTAAATTTATAGGCATATTAGGAAAAAGAGAAGGCGCATCTGTTTACATTAAAGATATGAAGCAGATGAAGTTTAAGTATGAAATTCTGAAATCTTTTACATCCGGTGAAGATGTATGTTTCTGGTATATTATTGATATGGGAGAAAAATCGACAGAAGCTTCCGGATGGTACCAGATTAAAGATGGAAAGATTCATACCTTAAAGGTACTGTTTGATCCCAGACCTTTACTGGATAAGTAAAAAATGTTGAAAACCCGGGAAATACTGCATCTGATTATATTACATTTGAGCAAAAACCAAAGACAGATTAAAAATAAAATTAAAACTCTGTCCCTATTTTCATGTCTTAATCGTCATTTAAATAAAGAATCTGATTATGAAAGAATTTGCGTTAATCTTCAGACTGAAAGACGTTTCTGATTTTAAGCCTTCCCCGGAACAGATCCAGGAGCGCCTGAACTGGCTGGGAAGCATTGCTGCACAAAACAAACTTGTAGATAAAGGAAATACTCTCTTGCCCGCACCGGGAGCTGCAAAAACGGTAAAACCGGATAATATTGTAACGGATGGTCCTTATACCGAAATCAAGGAATTCATCAGCGGATATATTATTGTACGGGCAGAATCTATTGATGAGGCTGTAGAAATGGCGAAAGGAAATCCTATCTTTAAAATAGGTGGAAATATTGAGGTTCGTGAAGTTTTGAAAGTGAATAATTAAGATGAAAGCAGGAAGATGGGAGTTGGAAGTTTAAGTATAAAATCTTCTTCTTCATTTAACATTTTTTAAATCCAGCCTACTTTTTTCCTCCAAACCGTATATTCAACATTTTTATCATCTATTTCCGGAATGTCTTCAGGTTCCGGAATTTTGTTGATTTCTGCCTCAGAGAACGCAGGAAGGTCTACTTTTTCCCGTTCTTTGTTTAAATTTTCTTTGTTTTCTACGGGATAGATCTTTCCATCAGCGGTAAGCTGTGTTCCATATTTTTGAGGTTTGCTTTGAAAGAACTGAATCCGGTCATGTAAATAGGCTTTATGGATCGGATTAATATCACTGCTGTTTTCTTCCATTATGGTACAGCACTTTTTCATAAACTCTGGCTCTCCAATAGCGTGCTGGATAATCAGCCATGCAGCATTGCTTCCTTTTTCACCAACTTTTGAGAGGGTTGGAAATCCTATTTCAGCTATAATTTCCCGAAGCCGCCGGGCATTCGCTTTATGAACCTTTTCCATTTCAGGATGGTAACCTTCGGAAAGTTTTCCTGCTGCGAGCAGTTCTTCTCTTACAGTCAGATCTTTGTCGGCGAGTTCGATCAGTTCTTTTTCAAATGGGAAATTGTCCATACTATAATAAATGATAATTGATTGTTGATAAAGGATAGCCCTCAGCCGGGCCTATTTCAGTTTTATATCAAAACTCTGTCAAGTATAAACGCAGCTCTCTTTTCTACAGTAACTTTTGGTACTTCAATGATATTGAAACCATATTCCTGATAAATTTCTTTCATACATTCAAAAGTAAGGATGGCTTTTTTAATGCTTTGTTTTCTTTCCGGGTCATTTTCATAAATCTCCTTCCATGGGGGAAGAATAAAAGCATTGTTATTATAAACCATTTCGCTGGCTTTTGTTATCATTACTTCCGGAACAGGAATATTTTCAAGCCTCATATACCCAAGCGTATCCCATATTCCACGGTCAAAAAAAACGGGTTTCAAATGGGTCGATTGATTGAGTTTCTGGTAAGTTTTGACAGATTCTTCAAACATCAGTTTAGCAAAAAGTTCTTTGTTCAGCCAGGGAAGCCCTTCTTCTCCGGACTCCATTTGTTCTTTAATAATTCTCCTGCCTTCTTCAGGAACTGTTGTCAATCCATATTTTTTTAATTCATCCAACAGCGTTGTTTTTCCGGCTCCCGGACCACCTGTAATAATATAGAATTTTGAAATATTCTGCTTCATGAGTTTGAATTATCTTTTAATACAGCCCATGTAAAACAGATTTTTTTTGCTTTCCTGCGGGCTTAGTTATTATTTTTAATGATACTTTTATAGGTATAAATACGATCTTCCTCCCGGTACATATTACACAATATCAAAAGATTATCCGTATTGTACTTTTCTGAAACCCGTTCTAATCTCTGCTTCACAGACTGTGGTGTTTCTATGATAATTCTATCTAAAAAGGTGAAAAACTCATCTTCATCTTTAGTTCCCAAAACCTTTTGCTCTACAGCTTCAGGAGATAGAACAGCATTGGGACTGACTAATTGACGGGATTGTAAAAACTGATAGGCCATTCCATAAGCATTCCGTCTGGCTTCTTCAATAGTATCAGCTACCGATACGGCAACCGCCACCTGCAAAGAAGGCTGGGAAAAATATTGGGTGCCGTCAAATTCTCTGAGATAAGCTTCCGTATTTTCCATTCCGTTCTCACTGTTCATAAAAGCAGCGAAGGAATACCCTGTCCCATGTTTAGCAGCTTCTTTTGCGGAAGTCATTCCTGATCCCAGCCACATGATTTCAGGAATATGCTGTACATGGGTGGGCTGCGCAATCAGTCCGTCATAAATTCCTTCTTCATCCCTGATCAGTTGAATAATCTCTTCCAGCTTCGTTTCCATATTTGATAAAACTACCGGTTTATGATTATTAAGTGCCATAACTGCATCCTTCAATCCTCCGGGAGCCTTTCCCAATCCGAGAATAAAACGTTCTGGATATAGAGTGGATAACATTTTTGACCATTCTGCAATTTTATAAGCGGAATAGTTTCTCATCATAATTCCGGCGGTTCCTATTTTGATATGGTTGGTTTTACTGAGTATAATTGCTGCTAAAAGTTCAGGACTGGAACTTCCATAAGCTTCTACTCCATGATGCTCGGAATACATGATGCTATGAAATCCCGTTTCTTCAGCCATTAAAGCAAGCTTGATACTGTTTTCCAATGCAGAGGCTGCACTTCCGCCCATTGTTACAGGTGACTGGTCTAAGATCCCTAATTTCAGCTTCATACTATAGAATAGATTTTAGGTGAAGGTATGAAAAAAGACGATATACCATTTTATACTTTAGGCGGAAAAACAATCCCTTCATCTTTAATCAGGTCGTAGCCAAACTGCATAATGGTTTCAATAACCGGAATGGCTTTTTTACCTTTTTCTGTAAGACTGTACTCTACTTTCGGCGGTACTCCGGGAAATACCTCACGGTGAATCATTTCCTTAGCTTCCAGTTCGCGCAGCTGGCTGGTCAGCATTTTGTCTGTGATATGAGGAATATCCTTTTTAAGCTCACTGAAACGGAGAGGTTTTTCCTGTAATCTCCATAGAATAGGCATTTTCCAGGTTCCTCCAATATGGCTTAGAGCAAATTCAATCGGAGTATAATACAATCTTTTATCGTGGAAGAATTGAGGCATAATAGTCTTTTTTTATGTACACTTTCAAAAAGGTAAGTATAGAACTAAAGGGTAAGTATATAGTTTTTTGATAGTCTATTGTGCAAATTTGCAAAAAAAATAATGAAAATGAACAGAAATCTTTATGTACTGGCACTTGGTGTTTTTGGAATTACAACCACAGAATTTGGAGTTATTGGTGTATTGCCTGAACTCGCTTCAGCGTTCCGGGTTTCCATTGAAAAAGCGGGATGGCTGCTGAGTGCTTTTGCGTTGATCGTTGCTGTTTTCGGTCCTTTTATGCTGTTGGCACTATCCTCTTTCAAAAGAAAAAGTCTGCTCATTTTTTCGTTGCTTATTTTTGTGACAGCAAATGTTCTTTCTGCATATATCACCCATTTTTATCTGCTGCTCACTGTCAGAATGATTCCTGCATTTT
The DNA here is from genome assembly GCF_018362995.1 of Chryseobacterium indologenes. Taxonomy (NCBI): domain Bacteria; kingdom Pseudomonadati; phylum Bacteroidota; class Flavobacteriia; order Flavobacteriales; family Weeksellaceae; genus Chryseobacterium; species Chryseobacterium indologenes. The sequence goes on along the minus strand of NZ_CP074372.1, from coordinate 360,084 downwards.
TCCATCCGGTTTACTGGTCGATAGCTTTATCTGCCGCCGGAGAAACGTCTGATCCTAAAGAAAAGTCAAGGGCGGTAAGCATTATTTTTTCGGGGCTTACTCTGGCCACAGTGTTAGGAGTGCCTCTGGCTGCTTTTATGTCTGATCTGTTTTCCTGGCAGTCTTCTTTTTTGCTTACCGCTTTTATCAATGCAGTGGCTTTAGCGGGTGTTTGGATTTATTTACCAGCTATTCAGAGTAAAACCGAAACTTCAAAAGGTTTTCCCAGTCACATTTTTTACAATAAACATTTGTGGATCGGGCTTTTTCTTGCATTTTTCACTATTGCTTCCATGTATTCTACGTATGGTTATATGGCTGATTTTTTAAAGAATATAACGCAGATGAATGGAAAACAGGTCAGCCTGATGCTTTTCTTATTTGGAACGGTAGGAATTATCGGGAATAAAATTGCAGGAAAATATATGAGCAGATTTCCGTTTCAAACAACTCTTTTATTTTTGATGTTATTATCCGGCATCCATCTGTTGATCTGGTATTACGGAAACCATTTTGCACCTATGATCTGGATTGTTGGATGCTGGGGACTGGTTCATTCCGGAGGGTTTCTGATCAGCAATATCAATGTGACCTCTTCTTTAGATTCTTCGGAGTTCATCAATAGTATTTTTACTTCTTGCGGGAATTTCGCTGTAACAGCGGGTACGCTTTCCGGAGGATTCTGGATTGCTCATTATGGCATTGAAAATATAATATGGTCAAGCATTATAGGCTTAATTCTGGCTCTCATCATGTTGCTTATCAAAAGAAAATATACGGAGACTAATTTTTAATACAGAAAAAATAAAACCTTCTGGATAACGGAAGATTGGTTTATAAAAATTTAAATAATTTATTCAAGGTTTTACAGTTATCTTTTAATCCTTTATTTTAATTTAAAGTTAAATATTTCACAGATCATTCATCGTCAAACTATTTCTCACTTGTTTTAAATTTCACAAGAAGCGTTTCATCTCTCAGAGGATAACCATCTTTAGACGCGAAACTTTTGTTCGTCAGCACAAATTCATACTCTTTACCTGCCTTCAGATCTGCTGAAAGAACCAATGTTTTGTCATTATTTTCCATTCCTATTATTTTGGTGATGGGAAAATATTCTTTTCCTTTATCGGAGAGGTTGAATGAATAGCTGTTGGGAACCATTTCTTTTGAAAAGGTAATTCTTATTTCTTTGGTGTCAGCATTTACATGTGCGAAACCGTTTGCAGGTTCTGTTTTTACAACATACGGTAAATTTTTCTCATATTCTTTGATCAGCTTTTGCTTATCAATTTTTTCTTTGAAAAATTTTGATCTGGTGAGAAAGTCTTCTACAGCCTTATCATTGTCATAATTCAGTTCTATAATATCTTTTACAGCCTGTTTTTTATCTTTTGCATTCTCGTAGTAGGACTTAGATATCTCATATCCTATATAATATCCCAGATCGGCACTTTCTCCTTTTTTTCTCCCATTATACAGCCAGTTGGCAAAATTCCCGGTAAACATTTCTTTTTTAAACCAATCCTTCACCTCAGCGGCATGTGCTGTTCCATATGACAAATATTTTCTTTCCAAAGGCTTATTCATGACCAGTTCGGCAATCAGATCACAGGCACCTTCTTTGATAGATTGGCTTAGAACTCTCCTGCGGTCTCCGGTCTGCTGGGTATGGATATATTCATGAACATTTAAAGAGACGATATTATCCAGAGACTGATTTGCAAAAACCCCTTTTATCCAATCATCCTGAAACTCTGAAACATCAGTAGACGGAAGCCCGGTGGCAAGTTCAGCGCCCACCAACACTTTATTTCCACTCACTGTTCCTCCGGAATTAAGGCCGCCTATTGTAAAGTACATTTCAGCTTCTTTGAGGTCCGGATAGATCTCTTTCAACCTGATAATACTGGCTTCCAGTTCATTTGTTTTGGTTTTTATCGTCAGAGTGTTGGGCCTGATCGAGTTCAAGAATTTAGGATACTTTTCAATGATGTTTACAAACACCGTATCATTATAATCTCTGGCTTTCATAAAAGCTTTCAGGCCGGGTGTTCCTTTGTCTGTATAGAGTTTTTTAATCAGAGCCAGTTTTTGGGTATGATCGTTTGTTTTTTGAATGCTATCATAGGCCACCCAAAAATTGTCAATATCTGAAGTAAAAATTTTAGCTGATTTCTGTGAAAAAGCACTTGCAAAAACAAGCGAAAAAATAATTGTAGTGAAAGTTTTCATGGTTGTTTTTAATACCACAATGATACATACAATTATTATATTTCACAACTATCATTTTACAGCATAAACACTGAACATTTTAAAGCTATAGAAGCTAAAAATGTATCACAATAACTCTAAAAAAATGAACCGGAATATATATTTTATCATTTATTTATATTAATTCCAAATAATTTTATTTCTTTCTATTTTATTTTCGTAAATATTTAATACTTTAGCTTAATAATTTGAACGAATGGGAATAATCCTTAAACCAATTGATATTGTAGATGATATTTCACAAGAAGATTTCCGTGAAAAATATCTAAAGCCATGTAAGCCAGTGGTAATCAGAAATATGGCAAGAAAATGGCCAGCCTACCAAAAGTGGACAATGGAGTATATGAAAGAAGTGGTTGGCGACGTTGAAGTTCCCCTATACGACAGTTCCAAAGCAGATCCTGCCGCTCCCATCAATACTCCGACTACGAAAATGCCTTTTCGTGACTATGTTGATCTTATTCAACGGGAGCCTACTGATCTGAGAATATTTTTCTTTGATCCTATAAAATTTGCTCCAAAACTTTTGGACGACTATGTTCCGCCAAAGAATCTGATGGGTGGATTTTTAGATAAATATCCGAGTATGTTTTTCGGAGGTAAAGGTTCTGTGACCTTCCTTCATTATGATATAGACATGCCTCATATTTTCCACACCCACTTCAACGGAAGAAAACATGTTCTTCTATTTGAATACAAATGGAAATCAAGACTTTATAAGCTACCATATGCTACTTATGCATTGGAGGATTATGATATTGCCAATCCTGATTTTGAAAAATTCCCGGCACTGGATGGTATTGAAGGAATTGAATGCTTCCTGGAACATGGCGATACTTTATTCATGCCTACAGGATGGTGGCACTGGATGAAATATCTGGATGGATCTTTCTCTATTTCCCTGCGTGCATGGGACAAAAGCTGGGCTGTAAAAGCGCATTCTCTTTGGAATCTTGCCGTGCAGCGTAATTTTGATAATTTCATGAAAGGACGATACAAAAAAAGGTATATGGACTGGAAAGAAAGAAAAGCGGTTGAGATCGCCAATGATGCATTAAAAAGAGGACTTCCTAAATAAAAGGAAGGATTTTTATACTGATAAAGAGGATGGTTTATTACAACTATCCTCTTTTTTTGTTTCGAGACTTTAATTTTTTAAGATATCGTGTAAAATTTAATTAAATTGCGTAGTACGTTCCCTAATCCCCGTGTATATGTTTGAAAAATTAATCGATAGTTTTGAAAAGCTGTGTCTGCAGATTATTATTGAAATATTGCTGGTTCCGGTCACCATTTTCAAATTGTTTCAGGATCCCCGCCGCTGCTATGATCTTTCTGTACACGAGATGGAAAAAGATGAGACCGAGCGTTTTCAGGATTATCTTTCTCCCATTAAGCTTTCCGTTTACACTTCTGTCATTATCTCTGTACTTTTAATGGATTACGGTGGCGAGCACAATATTATTTCAAAGATCAAGGGATTAAGCATGGTAGAGAAAGCCCTGTTTATATTTCTGATGAATAATGTTACAGCCGTTATTTTCAGTGTTGCTTTATTATGGTACAAAAAGGAAAAAGTAAATACCGTTGCTTTCCGGACGCTGTTGTTTTCTTTCATTTATACCACCGTATATACTTCTACTCCTTTTTTTATATTAATCATTTCCGCTATGTTTTTGGGACAAACCCTGAATGTTGAGTCTTATCTGGATCATCTTGGCAAAGTGAACGAGTATGGAACCCGGGATTATCTCTTTTTTATGGTCTTTCTCGTTTTTGTGATTATTGGACTTATCGGAACCTTTAAACTTTTCAAAGCACTGCACTATATCCTGAAAAATAATTTCAGTTATCATCCTTATGTTGTATGGTTTTTCACCATACTCTTTTTTGCCATTCAGCTTTATTATGCCAGAGGGTTTGTCTAAAATCTATCCTGCAAAACGTACCCGTCTGTTCATATTTGTTTACATTTGTGAAAATCTTTAATTATGCCCCGACCTCGAGAAAGAATACTAAGCACTGCCATGGTTTTATTCCATAGACAAGGTTATAACAATACGGGCATCAATCAGGTTATTGACGAAGCGAAAGTATCAAAAGCAAGTTTCTACCAGCATTTCAGATCCAAAGATGAGCTTTGTATTGAATTTCTTAATAAGAGATACGACTACTGGGCTTCTGAGCTTGGACAGTTTACATCAGAAGCCGGAACAGTACAGGAAAAAATACTGAAATCATTTGATTTTCTGATTGATATGAATGAAAGGGAAGACTTCAGAGGATGCAGCTTTCTGAATATTTTATCTGAAATTCCTGCTGATAAGGAAGAAATTCATAAGGTAATCCGGTATCATAAAAGTAAGCTGAGGGAATGCTTCAATGAAGACATTCAAAACGATATTGCAGCAGCTCATATCTACCTTCTTTTTGAAAGTTCGATACTCACCAGCCAGCTCTACAGATCTAATGAATTAATCGAAAAGTCTAAAATTATCGTGCAGGATATACTCAAATCTTCACATTAAACAATAATTTTAAGTTTTGGCTAAAGCCAATAGAATTATTTACAATTTGTATGGCGGGCTAAAGCCCACCTCTATTGAATTTTAACGACAAGATCTTTTATCTTTTATCTTTTATCTTTTATCTTTTATCTTTTATCTTTCTATATTAACAATTCTTAAGAAACACTTAATTTTCTCTTCAACACTTTCCCCAAACAGTCGTTTAATTTTGTTGTGATTTTTATCTAAAAAAGGAAAAGTGAAGAAAATTTTTACATCTGTTTTGTTTTGTGCCTCTATTTTTTTCTATGCGCAAACCGGATCTCTTTCCGGAAACATTAATGACGACTCGAAAATTGCCCTTCCGGGAGCTAAGATTTCTCTGAGCCCTGGAAACATTTATACAACCTCAGATGAACACGGAAACTTTGTTTTCCTGAATGTTCCTCCGGGAAGTTATACCATGAAAATTGATTATCTTGGGTATGGTGTTCATGAATACAACGTAACCGTTGAACCTGAGAAAAATACCCGTCAGAATATCATTTTCGACAAAAAAGAAACGTCTATTGCTGCGATTGTAGTGTCAGGAGCTACTTTAAAAAATCAAGCAAGAGCTTTAAACAAGCAAAAAAACAACGCCAATATTACCAATGTTATTTCTTCTGATCAGATCGGGCGTTTTCCTGATGCCAATATCGGGGATGCTTTGAAGCGTGTTCCGGGAGTTACCATACAGAATGATCAGGGGGAAGCCAGAAATCTTATCATCAGGGGACTAGCTCCCAATCTTAACTCTGTTACCCTGAATGGTGACAGAATTCCTTCTGCTGAAGGAGATAACCGTAATGTACAGATGGACCTGATCCCTTCTGATATGATCTCCACGATTGAGGTTAATAAAACCTTGACCCCGGATATGGACGCTGATGCGATAGGAGGTTCCGTAAACCTTATTACCAGGGCTTCCCCGAACGGACAAAGGATTTCTGCAACGGTTGCAGGAGGTTATAATCCTATCCGTGAAAAAGGAAATTATACTGCAGGATTTGTATATGGAAACCGGTTTTTAGATAAAAAACTAGGGGCGGTATTCAGTTTTTCCTATAACAACAATAATTTTGGTTCGGATAATATAGAGCCGGTATGGAGCCAGGCGAATGATCTTGCACAAACCGTTTATGTAAGTAAAATGGGAGTTCGTTATTACAATGAACACCGTATCAGACATAGTTTTGATCTTAATATGGATTATGAATTCAATTCCAAAAATAAGATCTACGCTTCAGCCATGTATAATTTCAGAAATGATAAAGAAACCAGATTTGCATTAGGCTATAAAATAAAACCGGTCTACAATGCTGATGAAACCGAGATTACAGACTGGAAAGGAAGCATCACAAGACAAAATAAAGGCGGTGATGCTGATAATGACAATACCCGTTTTGAGAAACAAAAAGTTCAGAACTATGCTTTGAGAGGGGAACATTTATTAGGTTCTAAAGTAGATCTAGACTGGTCAGTCAACTATGCCATTGCAAGCGAAGATAAACCTCATCAACGTTATATTGAGTTTGAAAACAGCAAGATGAATTTCGCTCCCGATCTTAGTAATCCTGAAAAACCGATGTTCAATCTCCTTGCTGCAGATAATTTAGGAAGTTACAAGTTGAGTGACCTCTCGGATGCCAATAACTTTACACAGGAAAAGGAACTGGGAGCAAAAGTGAATATACGTTTTCCTTTTTCTGTAATTGATGGCCAGAAAGGACGTCTTCGTACCGGTTTCCGTATGCGTCTGAAGAAGAAAGAAAGAGAAAATGATTTCTATGCTTTTACACCTGTCAACACTATGGGGAGCCTTTCATCGGTACCAACGATACATCTTGACGGTCAGAACTTCCAGCCGGGAAATTATGTTCCGGGAACATTCGTTGATCCTGCTTTCCTTGGAGGGCTGGATTTATTCAATCCTGCTTTGTTTAATGGAAAATTAAAGCCTGAGAAATATCTTTCAAGCAATTACAATGCGAAGGAGCAGATCTATGCAGGTTATATCCGTTGGGATCAGGATTTCAATGATCAATTATCCATGATTGTTGGAGCACGTATTGAAACTACCAACATTGATTACACCGGAAACTATGTAATGAATGAAAAGAATCTTGTAGGACAAATCAATAATACGAATACGTATACAAATGTTCTTCCTAATATTTCCTTCAAATATGTTCCGATCCAGGATCTTGTGCTTCGTGCCGCATTTACTACAGCTCTTGCCCGCCCGAATTATTATTCATTGGTTCCTTATCTTAATGTTATTTCAGAAGACGAGATCGTAGCTGCCGGAAATCCGCACTTAAAAGCAACCTATGCGTATAATTTTGATTTTATGGCAGAAAAGTACTTTAAGTCTGTAGGGATACTTTCCGGAGGTATTTTTTATAAAAACCTGAATAACTTTATTTACACGTATTCCCAAAGAAATTATACGGCAAATGATTTCGCGAATGATTTTGCAGGACAAACCAATCCAATTCCTGCAGGGGAAAGCAACTGGAAATTTACCCAGCAGCGTAATGGTGACAATGTAGATATTTATGGGTTTGAAGTAGCTTTACAAAGACAGCTTGATTTCATTCCCGGAGCTTTCTGGAAAGGTCTTGGAGTTTATGTAAACTATACTTACACTAAATCAAAAGCAAAAGGAATCACCAATGAAGAAGGCATTGAAAGAACAGATGTAGGATTCCCAGGAGCTGCTCCTCATATGTTCAACGGATCTCTTTCATGGGAAAATAAGCGTTTTTCAGCCAGAATTTCTATGAACTACGCGTCTCATTATATTGATGAGCTGGGGGGGAAAGCGTTTGACGACCGTTATTATGACAAACAGTTTTTCCTTGATGCCAATGCTTCCTACAAGATTACAAGCCAGCTCAGAGTTTTTGCAGAAGCCAATAATCTGACGAATCAGCCGTTAAGATACTACCAGGGAATCCAGAGCAGAACCGCTCAGGCTGAATATTACAGGCCAAGGTTTACAATGGGGGTGAAATTTGATTTTTAAATACACATGAAAAACATACATTATATACTGGCTCTTTCAGTTCTTCCTTTCGTGATCAACTGTACAGGGCAGAAAGATTTAGCAGAAAAATTAAAACCGGCTGTTATCACAGAAACAGTAGTTCATGATACGGATGATCCCGCCATATGGATCAATCCACAGGATGCCTCAAAAAGTATCATCATTGGAACGGATAAAGATACTGATGGAGGTTTGTACGCTTTTGACCTTAATGGAAAAATCATTAATAAGGTTTTGGGATTGAAACGTCCCAACAACGTTGATCTGGAATATGGTTTTATGCTGAATGGCAAAAAAACAGATATCGCTGCCGTAACGGAAAGGGAAACCAACAAAGTAAAATTATATACGCTTCCTGAGCTGAAAGAAATCGGAGAAATCTCTGTATTTGACGGAGAATCTGAACGTGGTCCGATGGGAATTTCTCTCTATAAAAATCCGCAGACAGAAGAAATTTTTGTCATTGTGGGAAGAAAATCAGGACCTGCTGACGGATACCTTTGGCAATATAAACTGGTTGAAAAGGATGGTCTCATTACAGGAGAAGTTGTTCGTAAATTCGGAAAATACAGCGGTCTGAAAGAGATTGAAAGTATCGCTGTAGATGATGAAATGGGGTATATCTATTATTCTGATGAGCAATTCGGCGTTCACAAATATTATGCAGATCCGGACAAAGGAAATGAGGAATTATCAGTTTTCGGGAAGGATGATTTTAAATCTGATGTGGAAGGAATTTCCATCTACCCTACTTCTAAAGGAAAAGGATATATTCTGGTTTCCAATCAGCAGAATGATACCTTCAATGTTTATCTGAGAGAAGATCAGTCCAAAGGAAGAATTGCCGAAATTCCTGTTTCTACACTGGAAAGTGATGGTTCTGAGGTAACGAATGTTAATTTAGGTCCAAAATTTCCTAAAGGAGTTTTCGTTGCGATGAGTAATGGCAGGGTATTTCACTTTTACGATTGGAGAATGGTTGAGAAAGCCATTAAATCAGCAGTGAAAGCTGGTAAATAAAAAATTAATCTTTAAACCATTAAGGTTGATAAGGTTTTAAGAGTATTAAGTTGAGCCACACTGTCATTGCGAAGCAAAGGTGAAGCAATCTCATGAGTTGAGTTCAACTTAATACTCTTCATTTTTCATTCCTTTCACTGAATATGCTTCTTCAGAAACTCTGCGGTGAATGATATTTTGTTTTTCAAAAGCTCCGGCGGAGTTCCTTCAAACAATACTTTTCCACCAAATTTTCCGGCACCAGATCCCATATCAATAATCCAATCTGCCTGTGAAATAATATCCAGATTGTGTTCTATGACAATCAGCGTATTATTCTGATCTACAAGACCATTAAAAAAAGTCAGCAGTTTTTGGGTATCACTTGGATGCAGCCCTGTACTCGGTTCATCCAGAATAATGATCTGATTGGTGTTTTTCAGCTCTCTTGTCAGCTTCAGGCGCTGTCTCTCGCCTCCGGAAAAGCCGTCCAGTCTTTGGCCAAGGGTCAGATAATCAAGTCCCAATTGTATCAGCAGATCAAAATTTTTGAGAACAGATTCTTCCTTAAAAAAAAAGATAGCCTCAGAAACAGTCATATTCATAACCTGCACAATTGTTTTTTTATTGTAGGTATATTGCAGCACATCAGGATCAAATCCCGAACCTCCACAAACTTCACAAGGCTGCTCAATATCATCCATAAAAGCAAGATCAATCTTTTCTATTCCCAATCCTTTACAGTTTTTACAGGCTCCTTCACTATTTCTGCTGAACAGTTTGTCTGAAACATGATTAGATTGTGCAAAAAGCTTACGCACAATATCTGATATTCCCAGATATGTAAGCAAATTGGACCGGGCACTTGCAGCGAATAAAGATTGATCAATAATGGTCACATCAGGATAAAGCTCCGGCAGAATACGGTTAATCAGAGTACTTTTGCCAGATCCCGCCACTCCCGTTACGACTGTCATTACTCCGGTTGGGATATTTACAGTTACATTGTTAAGATTATACCTGTTGGCATTTTTAATTTCAAGGTAACCATCAGGCTTTCTGAATTTTTGTTTTATGAAAGGTTTCCTTGCAAAATAAGACCCTGTTTTGCCGGTTGAAGTCTTTAAGTTTTTAAATGTTCCCTCATACACCACTTCTCCCCCGTTTCTTCCCGAGCCGGGACCTATATCAATGATATGATCTGCCATTTTTATCAGATCCGGATCGTGCTCTACAATTAAGACAGAATTTCCCTTATCCCTGATCTGCTGTATGATCGTGATAATATTTTGCAGATCTTTTGGATGGAGACCAATACTGGGCTCATCAAAAATATATAAAAGATCTATGAGACTATTACCAAGGCTCCGCACCATTTTTATACGCTGGGATTCTCCTCCGGAAAGGGTGTTGGTACTCCTGTCAAGAGTCAGATACTGCAACCCGATAGTCATAATATTCTGCAGTTTTGCCGAAAGCTCTTTGATGACGACTTCGTATTGCTTTGAGTCCAACGAAGTAATAAACTCAAGAAGTTCATCCACGGAAAGGGCCATACAATCTGCAATACTTTTACCTTCGATCTTGCAGGACAGTATTTTTTCATTTAACCGTTTTCCCTCACATAACGGGCAGGTTTTTGTGATCACAATATTCTTCAGGGCATCTTTTCTTGTGATATTTTCTTTGGAATCTTTTTTCAGGAACGCTTTTTCTATTCTTGGAACAATGCCTTCGTATTTTACAGTTTTTCCCCATTCTTTATTTGGATGTTTAGGCTTATGTTCCGGTGCATACAGCAAAATTTCCCATTCTTTATCGGTAAAATCTTTCAGCTTTTTATCATTATCAAAATAGCCGGACAACGTATATCTTGTTAAACGCCATCCACCCGGCTGGAAAGTCGGAAACCGGATTGCCCCTTCATGCAAAGATTTTTCACGGTCAATTAAAGCATTCACATCCAGAGTTTGAACAAAACCCAATCCTTCACATTCCGGGCACATTCCCTGAGGATGATTAAATGAAAAAACGTTAGAATATCCTACAAAAGGTTCTCCCATTCTCGAAAATAACAACCTTAAAGAAGCAGAAACATCAGCTGCCGTTCCCACCGTAGATCTGGCATTTCCTCCAAGCCGCTTCTGATTGATGATGATAGGAACATTCAGGTTTTCAATTTTATCCACATCAGGCAGGCCATAATGCTGCAGACGGTTTCTGATAAAACTGTTCTGGGTTTCATTAATCTGCCTTTGAGCTTCTGCCCCAATGGTCTCAAAAACCAATGACGATTTCCCGGATCCAGATACTCCCGTAAAAACCACGATCTTGTATTTTGGAATTTTTATGGAAACATTTCTGAGATTATTTTGCCGGGCGTTCGTAATTTCTATATTTTCCATATTTAAATTGCTTAACTTTGTTAATAATTAACTAAGTTAAGTATATTTATCATGAAACACATTGAAAAAGAGTTTTTTAACACATTCACAAATTTCCAATGTCTTATTCTGGCGCATATGAACCGGGGAAATATCAATGGAGTTACTGCTGCCCATTATAATATCATTGAATTTATTTTAAGAAAAGAAACAGTCACAGGAAGGGAAATCTCGGCAGCATTTAACATAAGCCAGGCAGCCATCTCGAAACAGCTGAAATTTCTGATCAGCAATGATCTGATCCTTAAAAAACAGGAGGAAACAGATCACAGGAAATACAATCTTTCAGTTACGGATAAGGGAAGGTTTATCATAGAAAACTCAGAAACTTTCCGTAAAAATATTACCGGACAAACGGCTTCTATATTGACTTCCAAAGAATTGGAAAATTTTAATTATCTGCTAAGCAAAGTTTTGAATCATGTAAAATTGTAATATCCTTCTCTTATTTATAGGTCCCAAATACCCTGTCCCAGATAGAAGTATAAAATCCAAAGTTTTTGCTTTCATCCAGATGATGCTGATTATGAAATCTTGTTGTTCCAACGAATAAACGGTCAAATGAGGCCGGAAAAAATTCCCTGTTCAGATGTCCTATGGTTCCCCAGATGAGATTGAGCAATAGATAAATGGAAATAGAAATTACTGAGAAATCATAACCGATGAGTAAAACGAGCATCATGAATCCAAACCCTATTGTTTCAAAAGGATGCAGAACAAAAAGACTCAGAAAATTGGTACTTACATGCTCGTGGTGTTTTCTATGCAGAATTTTGTAGATCAAAGGCAAGTGGGCACCGTAATGAAAGAGATACATCAGAAGATCCATCAGAAGAAGCAGAACAATGATTTCTGCTGTTATTCCAATCGCCGATTGAGTTCCTCCAAGCACAATCCAACCGTTTTTCCATAAGAATGCTCCCAGCAACAACATAAAGCTGTTACAGATGATGGTAAAAAGGCTGAGGTAGAAATCGGATCTTGTAACAGGATGATTTTTTTCCTGCAGCTGACTTTTCCTGCAGGTCTTTTCAATAAAAACATATAAACCTATAGAAAACAGGTACAGAAAGCTGTTAATGACAAGACTGAATATCATCCATTGCGGCCATGAAAACTGCCAAAATATCTGTAAATAACCGGAAAGTTCTGCCTGAGTAAAATTCATAATTCCTTCATCCTTCAGCTTGATGTTATAAAGGTATGAATTTCACAGCAAAATCAGCTGATAAAGTAAATTTCAGGTATTATTTCTGTCTTGCTTTTCTTCTGAGCTCCCGAAGCCTTACGGTAAGGTTTTTCCGTAAATCATTATGATACTGCCGGTAGTTTTTGATGCTATTCTCCAGATTCTTTTTATTAAGGAGATATTCTTCATACAGATGACCCAGTTCTGAAATCTGTGTAACCACATCAGAAGGCTGGCTTTCAGGATCTTCTGCAGCTTCTATCAGCAGACGGTAATATTCAATACGGCTGGTCAGGTTCATGTGAAGTTTCGGTTCTATTCCCTGCATGATTTTGTGATTTTATGGTGTTCCTGAATAGGTGAAAGGGCAAAAAGGTTTTATCCTTTTACTATTCGACATTATTTTTTTATTATTAAATAAACCTTTTAATTTTTTCTTGAACCATTAAGATTATATTAAGGTGTTAAGATTATTAAGATCAAGCTTCGCTTTAACTTAAGATCAGAATGATTAATCTTAACTATACTTTATTTCTTCAAACTTCTTAATGGTTAAAAATATTTACTCCATTTCTTTCTCTATCCGAATTCTATTTTTCCATCATCACCGGAGGTACATCACTCTGATAAAGAATTGTAACGCTTCCGTTCTTTTCCTGGCCTGCAGATTTGAAATAACCTCCGTTAAGGGCAGAAGAAATTAGGGTTTCATTAGGATCACCCAAAGGCAATAGTGGCAACCCGGCGTATTCATTGACCATGACCTGTGGAGAAATTCCATTGCTGTATTCTCCGGCTCCGTTAGCATTAAATACTTTATAAATTACCGGATGGATCTGCCAGGAAATTTTTCTCGGCTTCCGTTTGTCTTCTACTACAAATCCGGCCATATCTTTACCTAAAGTAGTATCTCCGATCTGAATAACCTGCATATACGGCTTCAGATTGTTGATGACAATTTCCGCTGCAGATGCCGTGCTGTTGGAGGTAAGGATAAATACTTTCTGTAACCCCAATGCATTGGCAAGTAGAGTATTAAAATCAAGAGCTTTGGGATCATAAGCGATCTGCTGGGCAAATGTTCTTTTCACTTCACCTCCGTTTTTATTTCCTTTGAAAATAATGAATGGTGAACCAGATGACAGCCCTGAGGGAATCAATGAGCAAAGAGCTGCTGCAGATGATACCGAACCTCCATAGTTATAACGGAGATCAAGAATAAGCTCCTTTACTCCGGCAGCCTTAAATTCTGCAAACTTCTGGTTCAGTGTTTGTGCCATTCCGTCCGGGAAATCATAGATATACAGATATCCTGCTTTTTTACCATTTTTCTCAAAAACTTTAGATAAAATAGGCTGTTCAAAAGAAAAGCCATAATAAACGGTAATATTTTTTTCATCGGTAACCGCTCCGTTCTGCCATTTCCCTACGGTAAGGTCTACAACGGTCTGGTCTTTAATGGATGAAGCCATTGATTCCGCATTGGCTGCTGTAATGACTTTTCCATTGATTTTGGTAATAATCATCCCCCGTTCCAGCCCTGCATTGAAAGCTGGAGAGTTTTGAAGAACCAGCTTTACGATTGTAACGACCTGGTTGTTGGCAAGCTTGGCAACGGTATAATCAAAACCGTACATATTTCTTATGGAACGTGGATAGGTAGAAGAATCTTCAGTATTGACCATGAAAGAAAACCGGTCCTGGGAAGACAGGAGACTTTTAAAAAAATCTTTAACGGGAAGACGATAGTCTGGTTTTTCAGGCATCTGATCTGCCCAATAGTAATACCGTTTCATGCTGTCCTGAACCCAGAGATTGACAGATTCTGTACTTCCTTCCGGAAAAACAGGTGCGCTTTCGTCATTATTATTCGTACACGAAATGAGAAAGACTGCGATCGCAATGCATGTAAGTTTTAAAATGTTTTTCATACGCAATTACAGATATTCTGCGACATCAATATCTCCTTTTACCACCCATTCCCCATTCTCTATTTTTTCCTGAAGGACGATCATATTTGCTCCTGTGTGCTGTTTCAGTTTCACCTGAATCATTTTAGATCCGGAATAAGGTTCTGTAGTTCCCGGTTTGTACAATTCCAGATATACCGGAGCTGTAGAACTGAAAAAACTATAGATTTTCACTGCGGTAAAGTTGTCTTTTCCAATGTTTTCAAATTCTGCCAGTACCACTCCATTTTCTCTTTTAAGAACGCCTTTCACCTCTTTCAGTGTGGCTCCGGAAAATTCGCCAAGATTGGGAAAAATAAATTCAAACCCTACTTTCCCAAGATTAACCTGAGGTTTTACAGCATACGTCTGCAGATAAATCCCCGGAAGATTGAAAAAGTATAAGTTTTTATAATCATTTATATTGTCATAGGTAATATTGTATTTTGCAATTTCAGTTCCTGTTTCATTATTATATACAGACAGTTTATTGGTTTCTCCCTGATCGAGGACAAACTGAAGCTGGGTTTCTATTTTATTGGTATAGGATGTTTTTCCGTCAATGGATACAGGTGCTCCGTTGAACCTCAGCTGAAGGACATCAGGTTTGGAAAATCCTTTGATATTAACCTCTCCGGGTTTCTGTACTTTATCATACAGCTCCATCGTGTTGCTGTCTGTGCATGAAAAAAGTGCAGTAAATAATAGTAGTAATGCAAAGATTCTGTTCATCTTTCGTCAATTATTTCATTGTAAAACTTAAAAAATATTGCCCTACCCGGGAGCAGGGCAATATATAATTATAAAAAAACTAGTTGGATATGTTCTGGATAGCCTTTATCAAATACTATCCATTATCTTATATTAAAAATTCATGGTGTTTCTGGAATCAGTTTCTAAGGGAAGAAGACTTATTTTTTAATAAACTTCAACCTTTCCGTAGTTTTTCCATCTGTAATTTCTGCTATATAAGCTCCAGATGTAAGACCTGCTGTATTGATCGCTTTAGAATACTGAGCGGTAAGTACTTTCTGTCCTGCTGCGCTGTAAATGGTTACCAGCGTCATATTTTCTTTCAATGCCGGATTAAGCTGCAGCTGCAGAGATTCTTTTACCGGATTTTCTGCTATTTGTGTTACAATTTTGTTTCTTTTTACATCCTTAGTTCCCAAAAATGAAGTAGCGTAGATTCCCATTTCATCAATATTGATATTCTGGACATTATTTCCGCTTGTTTTTCTGTTTGACCACATTCCGATATAGATTTTTTTTCCTGCAAAGGCAGAAAGATCTACAAGGGATTCTACAAACTGGGTAAGATCAGCCGGAAAAGGATTGGCTGAATCACCTACCTGTATTTTATATATACTCTGAACATCATTTCCATCCGCATCTACTGTCATTGCCTGGAAGTCTGATAATGCAGGAACTTCCTTCTGTGGTGTGCTTACATAAATAAAAAGCTCTCTGGCAACAATAGTATGAGTAGATCTCTGTCTCCCGATATAGGCAGCCAGCGTAACGGTTCCTGCAGTATTTGTAAGATCAATCTGAGGAGAAATAATCCAGTCATTTTCTGTTGCAAAGCCAGTAGCACTTCCGGTTGGAACCAAACTGATAGAATGACGAAGAACTCCGGTAGTTCCATAGGTTAAAGCAGTTCCGTTATGATAAATGTTCTGTCCTTGTACCCATCCGTTGCCATTGTTGTTCAAATCATGGAAAGTCCATCCCTGAAGGTCAGCAGGAGTATCAAAAGAATTCCCCCATACCAGAGACTGAGCTGCAGCCAGGTGAGATAAAAACAAAACAGATGATAAAATTATTTTTTTCATAATGCTGATTATTAAGATTTTGAAGTAAAAGCAAGGAATCAGCATATGCTGTTCCCTGCTTTTTAAAGTTTTTTATTATTCTACAATAGAGAAATTGTATTTTGTCCAAAGTCCCTGGAAGTTTCCACAGTTTCTTGGAGATACGTTCCAACCACCTTCGTTGAAGAAAGGCTGGCTCATACCCCAAAGAGATGCAGGAGTACCAGTCGCTAAGTTAGCTGCAGGGATTCCTGCTGTACCTGTACCTGTAACTGAAGTCGTAAATCCGTGAATCTGGATTGTGTTGTATGCTGAAGCTGAAGAAAGTTCAGAACCTGTACCTTCTACTTTGATTCCCACAGGGTAACCTGTAACCACAGCGTTATTTAATGTTAATCTTCCGTGTCTTCTGATGTGGATACCGTTTTCATACAAAGCACCTTTAGTAGAGTTCTTAGAACCAATGATCGTAAGGTTGTTGATAACCGGGTGAGTCAACAATGTTGTAGAAGAACCGTCTGCGTTGTTATCAAGCTCGATACCGTTAGAATCCGGGCTTGCTCCGCTAAGACTGTGTGTAGAGTTGTAATCTGCCAAAGCAAGAGCACAAGTGATAGTTCCTGTATATCCGTTATCGAAATCGAAATTATCATCATCCGCAGCGAAAGAAACAAGGTTTGAAGCGTTTACAGTACCTCCGAAGAATTCAAAAGAATCATCTTTCCCGAAAGATACCTGAATATGATCCAAAGTAGTTCCGTTTCCTACTCCTCCTAAAGTAAGACCATTGATTTCGTTACCTGAATTAGGAGCTAAAAGATCATATCCTGCAAATTCAATACGTACATATTTCAATGTTCCTCCGTTGTGAGAAGCATTGGTACCTCCGTAATAGAAATCAGGACCAGATAATCCTTCAATCGTTTTTGTGAATGGAGTGTTTGTAGGAGCATCTCCTAATATAACAACACCTCCGAAATCACCAGGAGCAGCAGTTGTATCTTCGTTTCCATCTAACAATTTGTAGCTGGTGAAAATGATTGGTTGAGCTTCTGTACCAGCTGCGTTGATTTTTCCTGTTTTAGCAATTACCAAAACTCCTGTAGCTGTATTATTTGCGCTTGGCTTAGCCTTAATGAATGTACCCGGCTGGATTGTTAATGTAGCACCATTTTTTACAGTTACAACTCCATCTAATTCAACTACACCACTCCATGTAGTATTTGAAGTAATAGCACCACTTACGCTGGTTACCGGAAGAGCCGAAGCTGTAAGGTACTCAGCAGAAGTAGATTTCATTTCGAATGGAGATGATGAATCCGCCAGTTGATCGTTTTGACAAGCTGTAAGAGATAATGCTGCCACTGCAATTAGAGTTAGTCTTTTCATTGTTATAATTTTTAATAAATCCGGTCGTGTTATTTTATATACCAGATCAGTTTTTTAATATTCAGGAATATCTGCCTCTCTATTCCTTCGATTTGGTTTTTAGAATTCATCCGTCACTGCAGGAGGAGCTACATTGGGGACGTTCCCATAGAAACCGTTAATACCTGGGAAAAGCTGTTAACGCCCGGTTTTTTCAGAACTGTACTGCTGTGCGCATCATCAGTATTTTTCAGTCATTTGATCAGGTTACCGAAACCTGTACGCTGCTATAATTAAGATATCTTTTAATCTAAATTTCTATTTCCATGCTCATAAGGTTCATTTCCTTATTCCAAAATGGAGAAATTATATTTAGTCCAAAGTCCCTGAAAATTGCCGCAATTTCTTGGTGATATATTCCATCCTCCTTCATTAAAAAATGGTTGATTCATCCCCCACCCGGAAGCAGAAAGCCCGGTAGATAAGTTTGTAACAGGAATTCCTGATGTACCAGCACCTGTAACAGAAGTTGTAAATCCGTGGACCTGAATTGTATTATAATTAGAGGCAGAAGAAAGCATTGAGCCTGTACCTTCTACTTTAATTCCTACAGGATATCCCGTAATGACAGTATTATTTAATGTTAATCTTCCATTTCTTCTGATGTAAATTCCATTTCCGTACATAGCGCCCATAGTGGATTTCCAAGACCCTATTATTGTAAGATTATTTACTACTGGATGTGTAACCAATGCTGTAGATGTTCCATCAATATTATTATCAAGTTCAATACCGTGAGAATCATTAACTGCCCCACTGAGACTATGTGTAGAATTATAATCTGCCAAAGCAAGTGCGCATGTAACAGTTCCCGTATATCCATTATTAAAATCGAAATTATCGTCGTCTGGTGCAAAAGAAATAAGGTTGGAAGCATTTACGTTTCCTCCATAAAACTCAAAAGAATCGTCTTTACCGTAAGATACCTGAATATGATCAATAGTGGTAGCACTGCCCACTCCTGCTAAAGTTAGGCCGTTAATTTCATGGATTGTATAAGGAAATATATCTGTTCCCCCGAATTCAATGCGCACATATTTCACGATTCCTCCGTTGTGATTCTGATTAGTCCCTCCATAATAATAATCAGGTCCGAACAGTCCTTCAATGGTTGTTGTAGACGGTGTATTCGTTAAAGCATCCCCTAGCAGGATCAATCCTCCAAAGTCGCCTGGCTCTCCAATAGTATCTTCGTTTCCGTCCAACAACTTATAACTTGTAAAAATAATTGGCTGATTTTCTGTTCCTACGGCATTGATCTTTCCTGTTTTTGTGATGATCAGAGCTCCTGATGGAGCTGCTGTGCCTTTTGGTTTTGCTTTAATATATGTTCCTGGAAGGATTGTCAGTGTGGCTCCATCTTTTACTGTTATTATTCCGTCCATTTCGATGACTCCACTCCAGGTTGTATTGGCTGTAATATTACCACTTACACTGGTTACCGGAAATGAAGAAGCTGTAAGGTATTCTGAAGAAGTAGCCTTTATTTCAAAAGAAGACTGCCTATCCTCCAATCTATCATGCTGACAAGCCGTAAAGAATAATAATAGTATTACAATTGGAATTATTTTTTTCATTGTACAAGTTTTAATAGTATATTATATTTTCCCATTCTTTTATTCAGTCTTCTTTATCTGATCTTAAACCTTATTTAAAACATATAATTCACACTCAGGCTGAACATTCTTCCGCTGTAGGCTCTAAACATGATCTTATCAATATTCTTGTCATACCTGTCCGTTGCACCTGGTAAAAGTCCCCATGCTTCCCTTTCAGTTCCGATAGCACTCCCCAGTCCCAATGGTATTACATAGGAATTATAATTATTATAATACTCCTTCACTCTGTTGAATAAGTTTCTTGCATTGAATTTTAATTCAAGGTTTTTATTCCTGAGAAATTTATAGGAGATCTGCGCATCTGCTACAGCATAAGGACGTTGTATTTCTTCTCCTTTGTAAGCATACCCAACGGTAATGTACTGGTCACCCTTTGCATTGTATAAAAAGCTCAGCCCCAAACGGTCACCATCATAAACCAATCCAAGATTATAGGCATAAGGAGTCTGCCCGTACAGCGGACGTTTTACTTCATAGGTTTCATCATTGTCCCCTGTTTTATACATATCCTTGAAGGCTATTACTTTGGTATGGTTATAGGTAAAGTTTCCACTTATGAAAAGTTTTTCCAGAAAAGTTCCTTCGGCAATAAATCCTAAATTCTTTCTGACCTCCGCCTCAACTCCTGCAAGTTTTGCATTTTTTGAATTACCATTATAGAGGTATAAATTCCCTTCACTTGAAATATGTCCTTCACGTTCTATGGGCCTGTCTATATTTTTATAGTAAAGCCCTGCGGAAAATATTTCTCCCAAGCCGGGAAACCATTCAAATTTGAAATCATAATTATTAATGACAGAAGAGGTCATTTCTGTATTATAAATCAAACCATTGGCAATCGGATCAAAATAAGGAAGCCCTGTTCTTTCATTAAACTGTGGTCGAATTACAGATTTATTATAGGCAAGTCTCAGATTGATTTTGTTCGTAGGACTATAGGTAAAATTCACAGAAGGCATCCATTGCCACGGTTTATCTTCTATGGGTGCTTTGGTAACATTTTTTGTATCACTTGGATCCAATTGTTGAGAAACAAGATCATACTTAAAATATTCTGCACGAACTCCCCATACTAGCCTTAATTTATTTTCCCAACGGTTATCAAACATCACATACAGAGCGTGTTGTTTCACCTCTCCTTCATATTTATCATTTTTATACAATGCTTTGGTTTCCCACCCAATACCCCCCGGGACATATTGAGATCCATTGAACCAATCCGAAAGAGTACCGTACATTGTCAGGTAATTTTTTTCACTATTCGGAACATCACGGTTCTCGTCTACCCTTAAGAAGAATTTCTGCTGCTGATTGGTATTGTTCTTTAATGTCCCTGCATATCCTGTCTTAACAGTATTTTTAAAATTTCCGGTATCCAGATCCCACTTAACTGAAGCTCCATAATTGTAATCGGTTTCTTTATTAGCGATATATCCTCTGTAAAAATTTCCTCCGGTATTATAAATTTTATGATAGGTAAGAATTTCACTTCCAATAAAATCATAAAGAGTAAGATACTGCGTATAATCCTTGGTATCAGAGGCTATCCCGGTTCTTGCCGCAAACCAGCTGACTTCCGTATTACCTATTTTATGGTTCCCTTCCAGTTTATTCTGCAAAAGGGTTTGAAAAATCGGATAATTGGTATTATCAGTATAAGGTCTGTCTAAGTTCTTGATCTGAGCAGGATCATTATTGGGGATGATTCCGTTATAAAAATAATTATAGGCTAATTCTGCATTAGAGGCCATCGAACTTCCGGTAGTATATTCATTCCAGCCGGTAACTCTTGTTAATGTATTATCAAAAATATGGGTGTATGAATTACGGAAGGAAATTCTGTTCTTCCCCAGCTGAAGTCCAAAATTAAGCATCCCCGCCATCGTAGAGTTGTAATTATAAGATGCCCCCTGGTTTTTAAAATTATAAAATGGTATAGGAGCTACCCCTTTTGTCTGCCAGTCAGCAACATAAGGTCCGGTGGTATCCAGCCAGTTTCCTCTTCCCGTATGATCGATTTCCAGTTTATTTTGTTCGTTTCTGATGACAAATGCTCCGGCGAAACCCCATTTATTATTGTTCTTAAGGGCGTAAGTTCTCCCTAATGCCAATTGGATGTTGGATCCCATGTCACCTCTGGTTTTATAGGTACTGAAATTGTCATTGGTAAATTGCCTGGATTGTTCAAAAAATCTGGGATCTGTCCAGTTCATCGGCTCAAGTCCTTTTGGAAAATTTCTTGTTCCGTCATCATACCCGAAATAGTCATACTTTCCGCGCTGACGGGTCAGAAACTCTTTGAAAGCCGACTGGTCATTATAAGAAGTTCCCATGGTTACCGTTGTAAAATTTTCGTTAGGAATATCTTTGGTTCTCACTTCTACATAGCCTCCGGCAAAGCTGGCATTCATATCAGGTGTTGCAGATTTACTCACCACTACACTTTCCACCATAGCAGTAGGAATGATATCAAATGAGAAATTCTGATTATAGGCTTCTGTACTTGGGAGATTAATTCCGTCCATGGCTGCCGTATTCCATCGTTCACCCATTGATCTTACGACTACATATTTATTATCAATAGTGGTAATTCCCGTTACCCTTTTCAGAGTTCCTCCCACATCGCTGTCCGGTGTTTTGGAAATCTGTTCTGCAGAAATCCCGTCACTCATCTGTGCCGCTTTTTTCTGTTGAGCAAGAAGTCCCGCCTGTGTATCTGCTTTACGGGCTGCGGTAATCACAACTTCTTTAATGTCTGTAATTTTATCGGAAGCTTTATTCAGAGCAAATGATACAGAACTTGTTTCTTTATCATTGACAGACAGTTTTTCAACTCTCAGCGTATTATATTTAGGTGCTTTTATTGTCAGATTATAAATTCCCGAAGGAAGATCTACTGTAAAATCTCCGTTATTATCTGTGACTACGGTTTTCTTAGCTATATTAATTTCAGCTCCGGTAATGGGATTTCCTACCTCATCCACTATTTTACCGGAAATACGTCCGTTTCCCAGTACTGAGATATTAGAATTTTCATATTTTATCGAAATAAGATCACCATGCAGGCGGTAGACAACCGGAAGTCCATTGGTAATATCCTTCAGACAGTTGTTGACAGAAGTATTTTCACATTTTACTCCCTTTACCTTCAGCTCTTTAATATCTACTTTGGAATAAGCGAGTCTCATTCCTGTTTTTCCGGCAAATTCCTCCAAAACTTCAATCAACGGTCTGTTGGCAGGTACAGAAAATGTTACTTTCTGGACCAGCTCCTGTGCTTCTGCGGCTACAGTAAAAAATAAGGCTGCTATGGTAATCCCACATTTCAAACTTTTCATACTTAAAGTGTTCTCTTGATTATGATTATTTAATTTTTTGAGTAATGTTTTATTTTTTCAGGATATAGGTGTTCTCTTTTTTCTGTACTTCCAATCCGAGGATGAAAGCCAGAGATTCAATATTTTCTCCGACTGTTCCTCCGGTAAAATCAGCCGTGATTTTCTTATCTTCCGCATCTTTAGGATATAATACTTTCGTGTTATAGCTGCTCTCCAGAACCGTTACTACCTCTTTTAAAGGAACATCATTAAAGCTTAAAGACAGGATTGCAGAAACTTTCTTTGCTGAATTTTTCACCGGACTTATTGAAATGACCGCTGTAGTATGTGCAATCCCGAAATTCGTCCATTTCTGATTCGGTTTAAGGAAAGAAACCGGAACTCCCGGAGAAGATACAGCCACTTTTCCTTCATAAAGATCAACCGCTTTTCTCTTCCCTGATTGTGAGATTTTAAATACTGTTCCCAATACTTTAGTACTAAAACCATCAGCACGCACCACAAAAGGATGAACTTTTGACTTAGCCACAGAGAAAATGGCATCTCCCTTTAAATCCACCACTCTGGTAGAAGCAGGAAATGATTTTTCAACGGTAAGTTCGGCACCCGGCAAAAGGGTAACCACAGAACCGTCTTCAAGATGAACAATACGGTTTTCCGATTTTGCAAGATAAACATCAGGCTCAATGAACATGGTATAAGTGAAAATACCTCCTAACGACAAAAGCAGAATAATAACCGCTGCAATTTTATATAGATTTGTTTTAAACCTTCTTACAGAATGTATAGGAATACTATCTGTTTGAGGAAAATAATGTTCCAGTCCGGATAATACTCTTTCTCTGGATTCTTTTCTATGAACAGCGTCCAGGTCTTTTTCAGTCCGGATTCTCCATTTTGTTAAAAGTTCATTTTCCTTTTCAGAAATTGGTTCTTCAGAAACTTCCCGTTCCCAAAGTCTGAAAACAAAGGCTTCAATATTTTTATATGTTAAACGATTTTTCATAAAGTCTTTCATGGTATTCACACATACTTCTATCTATAAGACAGTGAAAATGAAAAACTTCCCCAGGGCATTCTTAACGTTATATTCATATTATGAGCAAATTGTTAATAATTTTCATCATTTTTCACATTTAGTCAACATTAACCCGCTATTTTGACCCCGTTTTTCAGAAATATTTAATCTTACCATCCCCAAAGTTCACAAAAAGTTAATTTTCCTTTAGGTAATTTTGCATCAACAATATGAACCCAACAGACTATACATTATTAAAGAAAATAAAATCAGGCGACCGCCCTGCATTTATGCTGCTGTATGACCGATACTGGGATAGTCTATATAGCTTTGTATTTGTACGGACCCGGGATAAAGAAATTGCTGAGGAAATCCTTCAGAACCTTTGGGTAAAGATTCTTGAGAATACAGATACGATACAAACTGACGACTCCGAAAGTGCCAAAGGCTATCTTCTACGCCATCTTCATTATCGTATCCTTGACTTATATAACAGTTATAAAAAAGCTCCTCCTACGCTGAGTATTGACGAGTTTGACATCCCCAATGAGCTGGAGATATCAGATACAGATTATTTTGAAATTCTTGAGGAGAATGAGATCAATACTTTATTATCAATGATTGATCAAGTGGTTGCCAAACTTCCTTCAACAGAACAGCAGGTATATGATATGAGAATCCGGAAGAATATGTCCGTTAATGAAACCGCAGAAGCGTTGGGACTCAGCAATAAGACGGTAAGTAATAAACTAAGCAAAGCTTTGGGTGAAATCCGCGAACAATTGAACCCTGAATATCAGTCGTCTAAAAAACTGGTTTCTATTCTGTTGCTGATGGAGATTTTGATGAGATATTGAGAGCGGGTTGCGGGGTTATATCAATAGTCAATTTGCTGCGCATTCAATCGTCAATTTTTGCAGCATGTATTAAAATTCACAGTGAGGCGGATTCACTATTCCCCATTCACTATTACCTATCAACTTATTCCCCAAACACCGGCAGCAAAGCATTCCTAAAGTTCAATATTTTAAAATCGGCAAGATTAGAATTTACGCTTTCATCATTATTAGTGAAAATTATGGTCTGCATTCCTGCTTCTTTTGCTGCTTTTAATCCTGAATGGCTGTCTTCAATAGCAATGCAGTATTCAGGAGAGATACCAAGGTTTTTTGCAGAAGTAAGATATACAGCAGGATGAGGTTTGCCATGGGTTTCAAATTCAGATGAATGAACAGTATCAAACAAATCGCGAACCTGAAGTTTTTCCAGAACTACGTGTGCCACACGCAAAGGCGCATTAGTTGCCAATCCTATTTTATATTCTTTATTCTTAAGATGTCTGATAAATTCCTCTACACCGGCCATGCTACAATCCTGGTTTTGTATCAGCTCGATTACTTTTGAAACGACTTTATTTTCCAGATCAGATGCATCCCGGTTTTCCCATGGAAATCTTTCATACCAGAATTCTGTCACTTCCTGGGTAGTCATGTATTTGGTTTGTGCCGCCAGCTCTTCCGTAACTTGTACTCCATAGGATGAAAATACATCAAGCTCTGCCTGAGTCCAGAATTTTTCTGAATCTATCAGGACTCCATCCATGTCAAATATTACTGCTTTTAAAGCCATCTTCCGAATGATAAATTATTGACTGATTTTATAAACACAACGCTGTCCGCCGGAAATAATATGGTCTATTCTTTCAACCGTATATTCTTTCCCGATCAGCGACTGGAAATTGGATAATTCAGCACGGCAGAATCCCTGACATTCTGTTGCTGCAGCACATATCGGACAATGATTTTCTATAAGAAAATAATCTGTTCCTTCTTTTTTCCATTCTGCCATATATCCTTCTTCGCTACGTACTTTTGCAAGAGATTCAAGGCGCTGCTCCAGAGATTTTGCCTTAGAAAGTAGTTTTTCATATCGCTCATGAGTATTTTTCTCACGATCACTGATTAATAAATTCAGGGCATTTTCACCTAAAAGATTTTTCACTGATTTCAGGATCTGGACGGTTACATCTGCATGGGTATCAGGAAACTGCGCCAATCCTTTTTCCGTAAGGGCATAGTAAGTAGAGGGACGCCCTACGCCTTCACTCTTCACCGAAGACCGGATCAATCCTTCCTGAGCAAGATTCAGTAAGTGTTTTCTTGCCCCTTCTTTGGTAATCGACAATTCTTCAGCGATAAGAAGTGATGTAACTTCACCTCTCATCTTTAAAAACATCAGAATACGATCAGCAGCCGGCTTCTTCATTTGGCAATATTTAGGTTGTTTTATTTTTCAACAACAAATATAGTCATTTTCTATAACCTCCAAAAATACCATGTAAACACAAGACTTACAATATTTTATCTTTTCAAAGTATAAAATCTATAAAACAACTAAAAAGTTGTTTTATTTAAATATATTTTTACCTTTGTCAGACAATAATCAAAAAAATAAATACGATGGACCCATTTACATTACCTCAGCTACCTTATGCTTACGATGCTTTGGAACCTTTTATAGATAAAGCAACAATGACAATTCACCATCAGCGTCACCACCAAGCCTATGTTGATAATCTTAGTACAGCCCTTGCACAAACCAGTGAAGTCAATCCTGATCTTGATTCTTTACTGCAAAGGATAAGTGAATACAGCCCTGCGGTAAGAAATAATGGCGGAGGACACTATAATCACTCATTATTCTGGGAAATTCTTTCACCCCAGCCCAAACTTACCCCCGAAGGAGCACTTAACGATGCTGTCATTTCAACTTTTGGAAGCCTTGAGAATCTTAAAGCTGAAATGAAAAAAACAGGTTTGTCACAGTTTGGGTCCGGATGGGTATGGCTTTTTGTAAAATTCAACGGATCTCTGGCCATTAGTTCAACCCCTAATCAGGATAATCCGATGATGGATGTTCTTTCGATGAACAGAGGTTTCCCGATTCTTGGGATCGATGTGTGGGAACATGCTTATTATCTGAGCTATCAGAATAAAAGAGCAGATTATCTGGATTCTGTCTGGTCGGTACTGGATTGGTCTTCTGTGGAAAGAAAATATGAAGAAGCTTTGTCAAAAGTAAGATAAGTAACACTGAAAGTAAACAAATTATGACTGAGGAAAATTTTATCAATAAAGCAAAAGCTTCAGGCATTATTGCCCTTGATCTTTCAGATTACAAACCGAAAACGGAAATTGTGGAACTGGATATCAAAGATCATCTCTTCATGGGAATGATTGTCAAGGAAAAAGAGTTTAAAG
This sequence comes from Chryseobacterium indologenes, assembly GCF_018362995.1. Lineage (NCBI taxonomy): Bacteria > Pseudomonadati > Bacteroidota > Flavobacteriia > Flavobacteriales > Weeksellaceae > Chryseobacterium > Chryseobacterium indologenes. Next base: position 333,115 of record NZ_CP074372.1, on the reverse strand, counting down.
AATCAATTGCTAAGGTGGATTTTTCTGTCTATAACGAAAAAGCAGTAGGAATCATCTGCTCTACGGATGCCATTATCCCGCCATGGGCCTATATGCTGATCATGGAAAAACTATCTCCCTATGCTGCTTATGTAGATTTGAACAATGCAGAAACGGTTCTGCTCGATCTCTGGAAACGCCGTCTTATCTATGCAGACCTGAAACATTACAGAAATCAGAAAGTAGTAGTCCGGGCGAGTACCCATCATGATCCCGCCCTCTATTTATTAGCTGCAGGACTTCTGAAACCTTTGGTTAAAACACTGATGTATGGTGAGATAGGATTACCCAAAGTAATTTTTAAACAATAAAAAATGAAAGCAATCATATTCAACGGATCTCTGGAAAGAAGAACACAATCTACTTCCGGACTGATTTCCAATTATTTTTCAGAGCGTCTGAAAATACTGGGAATCCAGACTGATATTTTTACCCTTGCTGATTCCGGCATTCCTCTATTCGATGTCACACTTTCCAAAACTCCTTTGGCAGTAGAACGCATGACCCAGATGTTTACCGATGCTGACCTCCATATATGGCTGGCTCCGCTTTATCACGGAAGCATTCCGGGAGTGATGAAAAACTGCCTGGACTGGCTTGAAGTGACCGCCAACAGATACGAACCTTACCTTACAGATAAAACTGTAGGACTCATATGCTGGGCAGATGGTCTTCAGGCGATGCAGGGAATCAACGCCATGGATTCTATTGCCAAGTCATTAAGAGCATGGCCATTGCCATTCAGTGTGCCTATTGTGAGATCAGCATTATTTGATCCTGAACATTCAACTGAAATTTCGGAACTCTATTCCGGTAAGTTTGATAAACTTATCAGCATTGCAACAACTAAAAAAATAGAAAGTCTGAAATCTTCAACATTCATAAAGTCAAAAGATTAGTCTCGTGATACCTTTTATAAAGCAGATGCAGGGACTTCTCACAGAAATTGCTGCAGATTAATGATTTAAAAATAAAAAATAGCACACTTTATGCTGCTTATTTTCAAAGAACAGTGTTGAACTGCTGTAATTAAGTTTAGCAGGGATTTCCGAACCGTTCAACGTTGAAGAAATCCCTTTTTAAAACCCTCTAAACATACACAATATGGCTATAAAAATAACGGATGCCTGTATCAATTGTGGAGCCTGTGAACCTGAATGTCCCAACTCCGCCATTTACGAAGGAGCCATCGACTGGCGCTGGAAAGACAAGACCAAACTTTCTGGTCATATAACTTTCCCGGACGGGACGGAAGCTGATGCCGATACTTATAATGAAGCTGTGTCTGACGAGGTTTATTATATCGTATCCGGAAAATGTACGGAATGTAAAGGCTTTCATGAGGAACCTCAGTGTAAGGCGGTATGCCCCGTAGACTGTTGTATTGATGATCCTGATCATCGGGAAACAGATGAAGTATTACTGGATCGGCAGAAATTCATGCACAACGCTTAAAAGTCGACACAACAATGTATTAAATTCATTTTTTATTTAGACCTCTGCACGATGCTTAACTATGGAATAGAATCTGGGAATTCTTAAGAAATTTCTATCTTTTATATTTAATTTCAATAGAGGCGGGTTTTAACCCGCCTTCTTATATTTCTTTTTCTTTTTGGCTTTAGCCAAAACTTATTTTGCTTTAATCTCAGTGTAGATTTTCTGAGTAAAAGGAGTTTCAATACCTGTTTCAGAGCCATATTTCAGTACAGCTCCTGCAAACAGCTCCAGTTCGTTTTCTTTCTTTCCTGAATTGATATCAAGCTGTAAAGAAGTGGGTGTTTCAAAAGGAAAAGTAGACGCTTTTTCAAAGGTTTTATCAATGATATCTTCCTGTAGGTAGATTTCTTTTTTATCTGCAATCTGCTTAATTTCTTTCATAATTTCAGTTGCTTCATTCTTCTGCTGTTCATCAGTACAGACAGCTCCTATTGAAGAATTATGTTTAGCTGCTACCAGTCCGAAACTGGCAATGAAAATAAATTTCGTCCAGATATCCGTTAATGAATTGTCTTTAAAGTCAAAATCAATTTTACTTTCAGCCAATAACTCTGTAATCCATTCTACAGGAACAGAAAAATGCTCAGGATCTCTTCCCACAATCATTTTCCCGGCTTTTCCTTTATGTTCCACAATTCCCCTTTCTTTAATATGGGAAGCCACATAGATACAAGTCGGTAGAACCGTATGTTCAGGAATTATTTTACGTATTCTGTCATAGATATCTGCTCCGTTCATCATCGGAAGTAAAATGGTTTCTTTATTGATGACTGGCAGCAGTTGTTTACACACATTCTCAAGATCATATTCCTTTACACAGATCAGCACGAGATCAGGATTTTGAATATCACTGATATTCTCTTCCACAGCATTGGGATATGTCTGAGTATTGGAATGTTCGGGAGACAGCAGAGTCAATCCGTTTTCTTTTACTTTTTTATAGGTTTCTCCCCTGGCAACAAAAGAAACAGTATATTTTCCGGAAGTTTCATTGGTCTGATTTATTTTAAAACCAAAGTAACCGCCTACTCCACCTAATCCAACAACGACAATATGTTTTTTGTTCATGAAATTATTTTTAGCAAAGATCAGGGTTGATCTCTGAAATATCACTTGACAAATGAAAAGAAATTAAAGTTTATGAATATCCCTTCTGATCCGGCTCAGGGAACTGTCTTTGATTCCCAGGTAAGAAGCTATTATCTTCAAAGGAACATGCTGAAAAATATCAGGATCTTTCTTCATCAGGTTAAAATATCTTGTGGAAGCTTTCTGACTTGCCATTTCTATCAGCCTGTCATGAATATTGTAGTAATTAAGCACAAAAAGAAGCCGGCTGAACTCCCTGAATTCAGGAATATTGTGAAAATTGTCCTGTACATTCTCCAATCCTGTTTCCCAGAAAATACAGTCAGTTACTGTCTGGTATATTTCTTTGGTGGGCTGCTGCCTGAAAAAAGACAGAAAATCATTCACAAAGCAAGGAGCTGTATAGATATTGGTTGTGATTTCCTCATTATCTTCATTCAGTATATAGGAACGTACATACCCTTTTTCCAGAAAGTATGTTTTAGTACTTATTGCATCCTTATCCAACAAAATAGTATTGCCTTTTAATTCAAAATGGATAAATTTTTCTGTGATCTTTTCAACCACTTCCGCTTTGATACTGAAAAGGGAATGAAAGTAAGTGTTAAGTGATGATTTGTCCATGAGAATAAGAACTATGATACATTTATTTTTGAAATCTCTCCAAAACAAAAATAGGATTTAAAATCTTAGGGTTTGCTTTAATTCTGTACAATGAGGAATATTTTGTCAGTCTATTCCAAATTTTGTAATTTTCTTCTTTAAAAGCAACATTCTGCAGGCATAAATATGGACAACGACTTTTATTATAACTTCATCGAACCCGACAAAGAGATTGCTGATTTTGTTGAAAATCTGGGAACGTTTCAAAACCTTTCAGGTGAAGCTAAAGAAGTTGTGATTATTCCTGACGGAAGAGTTGATTTGTTCTTCTCACAGTCGGATTCAGAACCTTTTCATGTAACGCTTCTCGGGTTGGAAACTTATCCGGAGCAAAGATATATCGCTCCCCATATGACTGCTTTTGTTGTCAGTTTCAAACCTATTGCTGTTGAATATATCTTAAATACTTCTATCGCTGATCTATTAAATATAGGAAAAGAGCTTTCTCACGGATTCTGGGATTTTAAAGCTGATGATTTACAAAACTTTGATCTTTGTTGTTTAAAAGCAACCCAAAAAATTAAAGATCTGCTTCCCCAAAAAGCAGATGAAAGAAAACACAGGCTTTTCGAGTTGGTATATGCTTCAAAAGGAGAAATGAGTGTAAAGGAACTTTCTGAAAAAACAGGATGGAGCAGCAGGCAGATCAACCGGTATTTTACCAAACAGCTTGGCTTATCATTAAAAGCCTACTCTACTATTTTACGTTTCAGAGTATCTCTGGAGCACATCGCGCAGGGAAGACTCTTTCCCGAACTTAATTATACTGATCAAAACCATTTCATCAAAGAAGTGAAGAAGTTTTCCGGAGTTGCTCCTAAAGAATTATCCAAAAATAAAAACGACCGATTTGTACTATTATCCGTATTGAAAGGAAAATAAATTTGCATTGTAAAATTTAAATTAACAATGCTGATAGAAAACAAATCAATAGCAATCGTTGGTGGCGGTCCCGCAGGGCTTACACTGGCAAGACTTTTACAGTTGAAAGGAGCCAACGTAAAAGTATATGAAAGAGATTTCAATAAAAATGCACGGGTACAGGGCTCTCCTCTCGACATGCATGAAGATTCCGGATTAGCAGCCATCCGTAAAGCAGAACTGCTGGAGGAATTCAAAAAGACTTTCCGCCCCGGAGCAGACAGAACACTGATAATGAATGAAAAGGCAGAAATATTTTTCAATGATCATGAGATGAAACCCGAAGAAGATTTTGGCGAGGAACATTTCCGTCCAGAAATAGACCGCGGACCTTTAAGGAATATGCTTTTAGAGTCACTACATCCTGAGACCGTAGTCTGGGACAGTCATTTTCTAAAGATGGAATCTCAGAATGAAGGATGGCTTATGCATTTTAAAAACGGAACTTCAGAATATGCAGATCTTGTGATTGCAGGTGATGGAGCTAATTCTAAAATACGGCCTTATCTTACTGATATTAAACCTGTTTATTCCGGAATTATCATGCTGGAAGGAAATGTTTCAAAGGAAGCTGCTCCTCAGATTGATGCCATGATTAAAGGAGGAAAAATAATGGCATTCGGAAATACCAAAAATATTCTGCTGGGTCAGAAAGGTAACGGAGATCTGGGATTTTATGCAAGCTTTAAAGCTGATGAAAACTGGCCTGCAGACAGCGGTCTTGATTTTTCTGATAATGCACAGATACTACAATGGTTCAAAACAGAATATTCCGAATGGAGCCCCGTCTGGAATGAATTGTTTGAAAATGCTGCCACTCCATTTATTCCGCGCCTGATCTACGCTATGCCTTCAGATCAGACCTGGGAAGCACAATCCAATCTGACTCTGATAGGCGATGCAGCCCACGTAATGCCTCCATTTGCAGGAGAAGGTGCCAATATGGCTATGCTGGACGCACTTGAACTGAGTGAATATTTAACGAATGATACTTACAGCACTTTACAGGAAGCGATTTCCAACTACGAACTTCACATGCGGAAGAGAGCTGCCATTGCCACACAGGAATCTCTGGAAAACGGCGAACGGATGCATTCTGAAAAGTCATTGGCAACCATGCTGGACTTTTTTAATGGTCATCTTACTTCATCATAAACAAAAGGCTGCCTCAACCAGAGACAGCCTTTTTCAGTTAAATAAATCTTTTTTCTCTCCGCGTTTTAGATCCTGATGCGGAGATTCATTTGTGTTATTTCTTGATTAACTTAGTATTATAAGTATCCTTATCATCTTTTATAGAGATCACATACATTCCTTTTACCAAAGAAGCAACGTTGATCTTTCCATCAATTTTACCTTCCTGAACTAGTCTTCCGTCAGCACTGTAGATTTTGTAATCTGCTTTACCTTTAAGGTTTTTCACTTCTACAAATGTATCTGCAGGGTTAGGATAAACAGATACTTCGTAAGATTTTGTGTCTACAATATCTCTCACAGCAAGGTTAGCATTTTCCGAAATCTTCACAGAAAAATCTCTGAAAGAACCTACAGAAACGATTCCACCACCAGTTACAGGTACGGTAGGACTTCCGCAAGGTCCGCTGGCTGCATTAAAGAAAGTACTTGCAACTCTCATTCTCAACAATTTTTCACCAGAGTACGCCGTATCAGGCACTGTAAATGTCACATTTCCATCACGAAGGTAAGCCTGAGCAGCGGCAGCAAAGAAAGGAAGAGCTCCACTGGTCACTACTTTTTCAGAGTTTTCAAAGACTCCGTTTCTGTTGTAATCTATCCAGATTTCAAGCCAATCATTATAGTTTCCGCCTGCAAGGTTTCTAAAGCTTGCGGTGTACTGAGTTCCTTTTGTTAAATTAACAACTTTAGTTGCATCTTCACTAAAGTCAAGATATGTTTTATAAACATCCAATCCGGTGTATACATAAGCCAGGTTAGATAATGTCAATTTTACAAGACCACTATTAAAGCTTCCACCATTTCCTCCTGTAGTCATTAAACAATAATCTGAACCCGTTCTCAACCCTTTTGTTTTAAAGGCATAATTAGTAGAGAATGCTCCAGGAACACTATTCACAACAGCAGCTACCTGTACTTCATAATTGGTTTCATCTTCAAGATTTGACAACAATACAGAGTTGGCAGCACTTGTTGTATTCGACCAGCTTGCAGCCCCTACTTTTCTGTAATTGACAGAGTAAGTGGCTCCCGGTAATTTATTCCACGATATTCTCGCCGTTGTTTTTAAAACTTCTGTCTCTATTGCAGAAACTCCCGTTGGAGCAACGGCAGTAGAAGTAGGAGCCGTTCCTACTGTTACAGCCGGAGATACAGCATAGAAAATATTACCTATGGCTGATATTCTTAATTTAACAGTCCCCGTTACATTAGCCGGCATTTGTACAGCATAACTTCCCGTATTGGGTGTAGAAGCTACCAGATCTGTCCATGTAGCCCCGTTATTGGTTGTATAATCTATTTTTACAGCAACGACATTATAAGGAGCGTTATTGGTGTTTGCAGCATCCCATGTGATGGTATTGGAAGCATCATTATATAAAACAGATGTTGTGGTAAGTCCACTGAATTTGAAAGGTCCGTCATTACCTACTGTTACAACTGTTTCAGCAGTGGAAGTCATTGGTCTTAATGCATTCTGATCTCTTACAGTTACTGCATAGTTCAATGTTCTTGGGATATAGGAAACGGTTTCCCATACCTGTTTATCTGTCAGTACGCCATTCAATACAGTTTCCAGCTTAGGGAAATATCTTCTGCTGTTAGCTGTTCCCGGTAAAGATCTCGCGATAGCTCCTTCTGCATTATAGCCCCATCCGCTATCTCCGGAAATGGTATTCCTGTCTCCTACACTGTTGTACTGTTCCCATGTATAGGTAACAAGATCACTTTCTGCATCTACTGCTACAGCATCCAGATAATAGGCAGTTCCTTTAGGAATAGAATAATTAGCCAAAGGTGTAATTACCGGTGCGGTATTGTTTATGATATCAACAGCAACACCACATCCTACTTTAGATTCGAGGTTATTCAATACCTGGGAAATAGATTTATAATGGAAATATCCATCCATATTGGCCTGAATATTATCCTGAGTAATTCCCGGATATCCCATGATCGTTGTTCCTCCCCAAGGCTCTACATTGGCACCGGAAGCTTCAGTTCTCATAGAGAAGGTATGGTTGGCTCCCAGCTGGTGTCCCATTTCGTGAGCTGCCATTAAGTCAAATACCTCTCCTACAGGGTCAGGGCTCATTGAAAAAGCGGCACCTTTTCCTAAGGAGGTATTAGTGGCAGGATTTGTACAAACAATTCCTATTCCTCCGGCATTTCCATTTCTGCTTTGTCCTACATTGCGATGAAATACGTGCCCAATATCATAATTGGCATTTCCAACATCTGCCGTCAGCTTTTGTTGCAGCTGTAAGTTTAATGACGGATCTCCTGCTGCTGCCTGAGGTATATAAAAATCGGTAGCAGGATCTGTATAAATAATTCCCGGAAGATCCAACACATTAAAGTGAGCTCCAAAATCTCTCTCAAAAACCCCATTGATCCTTGTCATTGTATTATTGATTGCAGCGACAGCTCCGGCAACCGTACCTCCGTGAAATTGTGTATATTCACCGGTAACAGCCATAGCCATTCTGAAAGTTCTGTATTTCGTATTAGTAGGTCTGTTGGTAATTCCTACATTGGAAAGCATCTTTTTTCCGTTTTCCACCAGTTTACCAATCTCTTTAAGATCATGCTCCGTATCACATTCAAACCCATGCACATCTCCTTTTTCCTTTGTTTTATAAAAAACGCCATAAGTCTGCTTATCTGCACTTATAGGTTCTATAAACTGAAATATACCGTCTTTAATGATCATAGACTGCATATCTGTAGGAGATGTACTGAATCTTAAATACTTAGAAGCATCATCCACGCCAATTCCTACATAGGATCCCAGCTGATATCTGTCTACAAGAGATTGATCCATTACAGGATTGCTATAGACCGCAAATTTTTCAATTTTTCCTTCTGCTGTTGGTAAAGAAATAATAACAGGACGTGCATTTTTTCCCGTCTCTTCAGCATTTTTCAACATTTCTCTCAGAGACTTCAGATCAACTCTGTAAGAATGCTGCACTTCGACTCCTTCTCTTATACCCGAAGATTTTTGAGAAACAGATTCCCATCTCTGAGCATTGAAAACCGTAAAACAAGACGCTAATGCGCAAACGAATAAAATTCTTTTTTTCATAGATTTATTTAAAGTTATTTTGGAAAGTTCATTGAAAATATTTATTCAAAGATTGTTTCAGTTTCTATTCTTCTATAGTTATCTTAACACAAAGACACCATTATCATAAATTCAACAAAACCAAACATATCGTATAACATTCACAATAAAACCCTCTACAAAACTTATATATTTTTAATAAAAAACAAAAAAAGGTGATACTACACAGATACACCTTTATCATAAGTTATTAATTATCAATAATTTATATTTCACTTCTTTTATATTCATCAATCAGCAGAGTTTTAAAGAATAAAATATTTTGAATATTCTGATCAAAAGGTGACCGAAAAAAGAAATTGAAAATCAGAAAGAAAGTAATACTTAAATGCTACTTGAGCAACAGTCAAAAAGATAAATTATAAAAAATATGAGCTAAAAAAATGAAGCAGTTTAGAATCATCAGCTTTTTTTTCATAAATAAACCTCCAAAACAACCAACAAAAACAACTCATTATGTATCAGCGATTTAAAAACACAAATACACGATGTAGTACCCATGTAGTAGAGTGTTTTTTTCTGTTTTCGTTAAAAATTTTCATATTTGACCCAGAGACCACTAAAAAAATCCAAGTGGTGAAAAGAGAATATTTTCGAGTACTGTCTGACCTGATAAATCAGACAGTTTTTTTTTGTAATTATTTCAAGGTATCAAAGAAATGATAAATATCTGTTTCTCCCGGAATATTCAGTTTCTTTCTTATTCTGTATTTTTTTTGCTGGACACTTCTGTGCTGAACTAAAGTATAGCTTGCAATTTCTTTGGATGTAAAATGCAGTTTCAGCATTGCACAAAAAATCAATTCAGAACTTTCAAGATTAGGATTAATTGTTAAAAGTTGATCTATAAATTCAGGATAAACTTCCTTAAAACGGTTCAGAAATTCAGGATCATTCTTCTTACCAAGCTCTAAGACCTCTTCCTGTTTATTATCATTCATCCTGATTTTAAGATTTTCAGCTTCTATAGCAAGCACCTCTTTTCTTTTCCCTAAAGCCCTGATAATTCTCCAGGCATACAATCCCAGCAGAGAAAGACCGGCAAGTGACAGAAAGACAATCCAGTATATCTTACTTTTATGATGTTCAGCATCCTTTTGGGCCCCCGTAATAAAAGATTCCATATCCTGATTAATTGTAGCCAGTAAAGACGTATTGGTTTTATAATAAGCATCTGTATAGCCTTTCAGGTAGAAATATGCTTTTTCTTTATCTCCCGTGCGTTCATACAACACTCTGAGATCGTTATAGATATACTTTCCGTAGTAGGCATAGATACGTTTAGTTTTCTCATTGATCTTCAGAGCTTTTTTAAGCGTTTCTTCTGCCTTGTCGTATTGTTTGTTGGTAAGAAAATATTCTCCCATAATAGTATTGGCATACAATGCTATCCCGTCATCCTTCCCTCTTATATTGGCTTTATCGTAAGCAGTGCTTACATATTTGTATGCAGAGTCTTTATTTTTATGCATATAAACATAATCACCTATAGCACAATCCGTAAGACCTGAGTTATCCAGCTTTTTGGCTTTGTGAAAATATTCAAGTGCTTTTTCGTAATTCTTTTTTTGGATAAAATAGATAGCCTGCCTGAAATAAATACTGAAAAGAAGATCATTTTTAAGCTCAGACTGACCACTTTTCTGGATCAGGCTCATGGCTTCATTATTATATTGAAAAGCTTTGTCAATTCTTCGGAGCTCCATATTGAAACGGCCATAGACATTATAAAATCTGGCTTTATGCAGATCATCTTCTGATTGATCCAGGATTTCTTTTGCATTATCGAAAAGAATCTGGGACTTCTGAAAGTTTTCTAAAGAAATATTAAGTTCTGCCAGATTGATATAGCACAGCGCTTTTCCGTCTGCATAATTTATTTTATCAGCCAGTTTGTAATACTTTTTGTTGAGATTGATCAGAGAGTCATATTCTCCCGCCACTCTGAATTGCTCATTCTGTTGCAGCAGGGAAACATCAAATTTCTTTTCAGCCTCTTTCTTTGAATGAGAATGGCACGAAACCAAAATAATAAGTAAAACAACAAGAAAAATACGTGTCATATGTTTCTCTATTTAAGCTAAATTCCTGTATAAATTAGGATTAAAAATCTCTCAGAATAATTTTTTTAAATTCTTTAATGATGTTCCTGCTGAAATCAATAATAAATTCTTTTATAAAACAGAATCCGGTATTTTTTATTGTGATGAAATTCTTTATTCAGTTAAGTTTTCAAAAAAGTCATAAATATCTGTTTCTCCGGGGATACTCAATCTTTTTCTGATCCTGTATTTTTTCTGTTGTACAGATTTGTGCTGTACAAAAGTATAGTCTGCAATTTCTTTGGATGAGAAGCGTAGTTTCAGCATGGCACAGAAAGTCAGTTCTGAATTTTCAAGGTCAGGATTTATTTTCAAAAGCGCTTTTATAAAATCAGGATACAGTTCTTTGAATTTTAGTAAAAAAGAAGAATCATTCCTCTTGGCAAGTTCTATTACTTCTTCCAGCTGCTTGGTTTCCACATGATTTTTCAGCTCATCCGTTTCTTCTTTCAGGGAGTTTTTCTTTAGCCTTAAATTGTTAATTATCTTCCGTACATATACTCCTGAAAAGGTAAGAACACTGATAGACAAGGCAATAAACAGCGGAAGATCATTCTTATGCCAATCCGACTCCTGCTTTACTTCAGAAATAAAATCTTCGGTTGCCTTATTCATCGTGGTAAATCGGGCGGCGTCAAACCTCCCTTCTTCTTCCATATACTTCTTCAGATAGAAATAAGCCTTTCCTCCGTCGTTCTTTTTTTTATACAGTTCTGCCAGTGCCTTATAAACCTCTTTGATATGCGAAGAATATGTACGCCTTGTTTTAATATTGATGTCTAAGGCTTTCCTGAGTGCTTTCTCGGCCTCCTCGCTGTTATCCACTTCGTTATAGTAATATCCCATGGTATAGTAAACCCAGAGAGATTCTACGTCGGTTGTCTTTTGACTTAGCATCTTCTCATCTGCACGCTCAATATATATTCCGGCAGAATCTGGTTTATGGACAAATAAATAGTATTGGGCAACCATACAATTGCTATAGGCCGAGTTTTCCAGTACATTCGCTTTGTTAAAACATTTTAGAGAAGTTCCGAACCACCCTTTCCATGCATAGTAAATCCCTTTGTTTACATACAGCCTTGGAAGAAGTTTTTGAGTAAGACTTGTTTTTTGGGCCTGTTTTAGATAATAGAATGCTTTATTATTGCATTCAATAGCCTTGTCATTTAGTTTAAGATGAGAATAATACAGACTGTAGTCATTATAGAATGCTGCTTTATGATAGCTATTCTCAGAGTTTTTCAAATCTTTCTCCGCTTTGTTGAAAAAAAAACGGGCTTTATCATAATTTCCTGCTGAAACATTCACCCCTGCCATATTCAGGTAGCAAAGGCCTTTTCCAGCTTTATATTTCATTTTTGCAGCCTTTTTCAGGTATTTTATATTCAGCCGGATAAGCACTTCATATTCCCCTGACAACTGAAGGTCCGAAGTCTGGTTTAACAAAGAAGTATCAAAATTTTCTCTTTCTTGATCCCGAGAATCACCGCTGCATGAAAGCATACATAAAAATAACCCTATGCAGATTGTACAGGCTATTATTTTTTTTATATCCTTTGAATGTATTTTTTTATTCGTAAGAATGATCAAACTAATTCTTTCCATCAGCTCCACTTTTCCCTATATCTACCTATACATATTCCATTGAAATATGTTGATAAATTTCTACTGTTATTCTATATTATTCCCCAATAAGTGTTATAAATATACATAAATTATCATGCTTATTATGAAATAAGCAGTTAATTTTGCAAAAATGTAACATTTAAATAAAGTACTAAAATTTTCCCCCTTAAACAGACATCTTCTTAAGTTTTTTGAACGGTTTCTGTAAACTATTCCGATCAAAAAGTCTGTTTTTCTTTATAATAAGACTATCTGAAATGAAATTTGTTACAAATAGATCGGCTAGTTTGAAAATTTTAATATAATTATTGAAATTCAACCTATCAGATTAAGGGGAAAATTCAAAATAATATACACATTTGTATCCGGATAACAACGCATCAATAACTATGATAAATATTAATTATCGAAAACTTCTGCCTGAAGAAAGTAAAATTTACAGGGCTATCCGTTTGGAAAGTCTGGAAAAGTTCCCTGAAGCCTTTGGCGCAAACTACCAGGAAGCTCTGAGTATTAAAAAATTCCGGATAGAAAGCGATATTGAAGAAGAAACACCGGAAAGGTTTGTATATGGAGCTTTCGCACAGAATGAAATTGTCGGCATCTGTACGTTTGTTAAAAATGAAAACAATACCGGAAGTATTTACCAGATGTATGTCAAAAAAGAGTTTCAGGGGAAAAATATCGGTCAGGGATTGATTGAAGCTGTTATTGCCGAAGCCTGTCAGAACTTTAATGGCATTGAAATCATTCTTGAGGTTACTCCCGGAAATGATAAAGCTTACAATCTGTATCGGAAAATAGGATTTGAGGAAGTTACCAGTACTTCTTCTGAAGAAATCAGGATGAAATATATTCCCGGATAAGAATATTTTATTTTCTCAGCTTCTTCAGTCTTAACAACAAGAAAACGCCAAGTAAAAGTTATCATTTTTACTTGGCATTTTTGTTTGATCTCCCCCACTTACTGTACCCATTATAATAGCTGAGCACCCTGTTTATGTGATGTAGGTCACGTAATCCATTGCCAGACTCTACCGAATTTTGTTCTGTAATTTTTTCGGTATTAAAATTCATCCGAATACAATCGATCAGGTAAAAGTAATGAGACAATCAAAGTCCAATTCCTGTCGGTTTTCACTACAATAATTAATTTCTAAAAAATGAAAAAAACAAATTACTTCATAACTCTGCTTTGCATCACAGCATTTCTAAGTACAAACCGGACTAATGCTCAAAGTTTATCCAATAATGAATTAGGTGATATCTATGCAGAAAATATCAAATGGTCTGCATTTCCGGCATTTCCACCGGAAGCCCGTCTTGCTGTACTGATAGGAGATCCGAAAAAGGTAGCACCTTATGTCGTTCGGGTAAGAGTACCTGCTGATGTGATACTGCTTCCCCATAAACATCCCGAAAACAGAATATATACAGTCATAAGCGGTGTATTTTATATTGGCATAGGCGAAAAGTTCGATGCTGCTCAATTAAAGGCTTATCCACCGGGAAGTGTTGTGGTTCTTCCCGGAAATACACCGCATTTTCATTGGGCTAAATCAGGTAGTTATGAAACTCAGGTAAGTGCCTATGGACCTTTAGGAATAAGCTATATGAATCCTTTGGATGATCCCAGGAATAAAGGAAAACAAAAATAAATTCACTGATGTACTAAAATGAATTAAAGTATAATTATCATGGAAAATAAACCAATTATTGTTGACTCAAGCTTTTCTGCTGTGATCAACGCACCGATTGAAAAAATCAACATTCCGGAGTGGTGCTTCACCCTTCCGGAGCACGAATATCAGGCATGCTCTCCTGCTCACATTTCGGCAGGCGTTACAACCTCATCTGATGGTAAGAGAATGTCTATCAATGTAGAAATACTTGGAGGAAGTCCAATGGTACAGCATTATATAGAAACCGTCTCGGAACCTACACATCTTATTCTGGAGTCAGTTTCGGATGTTTTTACCCCTACCGGCCGTATTACTGTTTTAGTACACTGGGAAATGAGCGTAAAAAAGATAGATGATAATACGTGTGAATTTACCAACAGAGTTGTATCCAGACCCACTGAGGATTTCATGAAAGGGTTGGAAAAGCAGGGTATCCCATTTGAACTTTTTAAAACCCAGCGACAGCCAGTCTCTATACATCACAATCAAAGCGAGACTCCTCTGTTTGCAAAAAGTATTGAGAGGCATGCATTGAGACAAAATTAATCTTACATTAAATAAAAAAAGAAAATGGAAGCACCAATCTATGAACGCAGCAAAACAGCCTTGTTGTTTATTGATCCTTACAATGATTTTCTATCTGAAGGTGGGAAAGTGTGGCCAAGAGTGAAAGAAGTTGCTGAAAGTAACAATTTATTAAATAATCTCCGAAGCATTGTAAAAGCTGTAAGGCAGGCCGACATACAGATCTTTATTGTTCCACACAAACGATGGGAATCTACGGATTATCAATACTGGAAATTTCCTAACCCTACTCAGATAGGTATTATGGAACGTCATTCTTTCGCAAAAGGAAGCTGGGGAGGAGAATGGCATCCTGATTTTACCCCTCAGGAAGGAGATATTATCGCCAAGGAACACTGGGCGCAAAGTGGTTTTGCCAATACAGATCTGGATATGCTGCTCAAACAACGGGACATCACCCATGTCATCGCTATAGGATTACTCGCTAACACCTGTGTTGAAAGTACAGCCCGTTTTGCTATGGAGTTAGGATATCATGTAACTCTGGTAAAAGATGCAACAGCAGCCTTCACTTCCGAAATGATGCATGCAGCCCATGTTCTGAACGGTCCTACTTATGCCCATGCATTGCTTACGACCCATGAGCTTATCACAGCATTACCTGCAGAAAACATCATAGGAGACAATGACGTAAAAACTGATTAGTTTCAAGATATTTGGGACATTTGTTTCAGAAATGAACAAGTGATATTAAATAGAAAAGGCGCATAAAAATGCGCCTTTTTAACTGATTAAAACCTGTTCAGGTTTTTGGTGACCCGGCTGGGATTCGAACCCAGGACCCATACATTAAAAGTGTATTGCTCTACCAGCTGAGCTACCGAGTCGGTCACCTACTTTTCAAGTAAATCCCTTTGTTTAAGGGACTGCAAAGATAGAAACTTTTTCTTTATTTACAATACTTCCCAACGATTTTACGAATCAGATCCTGCTAACCTTTACAATATCAGATACAAAAATTTGATGCTCTATTACGGATCATGTGATTTAAACTTCAAATATTATAAAAAATGGATTGCTCAATTTGAGTAATCCATTTTTAAAAATCTCTAATACAGATTTTAAATCCGTTTATTTTAATATAAATCTCCTTTTTTATATTCCTGTGGAGATTTTCGGGTGTGACGTTTAAAAAATTTACTGAAAGTAGCCTGATCCGGAAAATTAAGCTGTAAAGCAACCTCAGTAATATTAGAATTTGAATTTTTAAGCAAAAGTCTTGCCTCCAATATCAAAACCTGATCAATAATTTCTTTAGGCGACTTGCGTAGGGTTTTATTAATAATGCTTGTAAGATATTTCCGGCTGATACACAACTGATCTGCATAAAATTGTACATTATGCTGCTCTTTAAAGTGCTTGCGAACTAAAACAAAAAAATCAGTCGTAATTTCATCTTCTCTATCGCTAATACTTTTAATTTTTTCAGTTTTTTTTAAGTAATTATCAATTTCATAGATGATCAGTGAAAAGTAATGCCAGATCATTTCTTTGAAATAATAATTATTCTTTTCAGCATTATTCAGATTTTCAAGTTGTTCAAGATGAAATACAACCTTCCTGAATAAATCGGATTCATTCTTAATAAATATTGCCGGATCTGAAGTGAATATTTTAAGAACATCAATTGAATTAAATCCTGATTCAGAAATAAAATCGAAAGAAAAGAATATATACTTGGCATTATAATCTATAGAAAGATGATCCATCCAGAAAGTTTCCCCTTTCGGACAAAAGATCATATCTCCGGCAGCAATTTCATACAGCTGATCCTTCATTGTAAATCCAATACTTCCTTTTCTAACCAGTATCATACAGTAATAATCGGCCCGATAAGGCATGTTGAGTTTAATAGTATGGTCGTTTTTACTACTGTTCATAACAATAAATCCTTTAACCCTTAAATCAAACCCCACTTGCTGAAGCAGCTCTTCAAAAGTGAAATAAGAAATAAGATCAGACGATGCAGCCCTGGATTTTCTAGACATTGAACATATAATTTATTAATAACAAATTTAACACTAAATCCCTAATATTCATTGGATCGAACAAAGTAAAATTAAAGTCAATTCAAAGCTAGTACATCAACAATAATATTATTAAAATTATTGTTTCCTGATGATTTATTTACGTCAGATGTTGTCTGAAAATCTATCTGAAAATAGTAAATATAGATAAAAAAGCCTGGAATTTCCAGGCTTACACTGCGAATGAAAAGTACATTATCAATAAAAATAATCCTTATAAATGATTTTATATCTTCTAAACTATAAAACAACAGAATTGCATATTTTTATTTTTTGAATATGTATATGAACTACCCAATATTAAACATCCAGGTATAAATATTCGCATTTGTACTGATATCCAATTTCTTCCGGATTCTATATTTCTTACTGAATACTGAACTTACAGAAACATTTTTATATTGTGCAATTTCCTTGGTATCAAATTTCAATTTTATGAGTGCACAATACTCAAGATCAGAATGGCTTAGTTGAGGATTTATAGTTAAAAGCTGTTGATTGAATAATGGGAAACGCTCATGAAATTTCAAATGAAAGGATTTGTCATTATTATGAACAAGTTCGATAAGTTCTTTTAAATCCTCAATTTCCAGTTCCTGCCTTTCTTTTTCTTGGGGAGAGATAGCTTCTTCAAAGGAAATATTATATTCTTCAACCGGCAATTCATTTTCAGCATTTCTTATATATTCATTTTCCTCTTCATCTCCTCTTTTTCTAAAAAAAATATATGCTGTTCCTCCAACCCCTAATAAACAAGGTAGAATAAATAACCAATAACTATAATTTAAATTCTCTTTCTGACATTTCACCGTATCTTCGTTTGCAACAATAGTATTTAATATTTTTTTCTCAGAAGAAGATATGCTGTCCGTTATTTTCTTTGCTTTTGTTGAATACACAGCTTCATTCTTATAATCCTGCAGCCTCCGATAAGCTTCTGCCTGTCCTGAATAAATATCTTCTAAAGCATTTGTATAAATCTTATACTCATTAACAATCTGTCTGGATTGCTCAAAGTATTCAAGGGCTGTGTTATAGTTTTTCTTTTTATTTTCTATATTACCTTTAAGTAAATAATAATAAATAAACTCTGACCTGTCTCTTTCATTTTTCATATAAATTTGAAAATCATTAAGGTATTTTTCAGATTCTGAAATTTTATCAGTCCGAAAATACTCTTTAGCCATGTCCATTGCAAATGAAGCTAAATAAAGGGGTTTGTAAGAGAAATTATGATTCATTTTTTTTGATTCCGAATACCCCTTATTAAGATATATGAGTATAGAATCATAATGGTTCACATTTCCCTCCTGCCTGATATTTCTAGCCATACACCTGTAAACAGCAGCCTTTTTTATATGTAAATCCTGACTCGGCAATTTATCAGCAAGTTCTAAACTCTGTTGAAGGGAATAACGGGATTTTTTTGTGTAACCCATTTCACTATAAATCATTCCTTCACAAAGTAGGAAGCTAGATAAAGCAACATTATCATTTTCTTTACCTGATAATACTTTACCTTCTGAAATTTTCTTTAAAGACAGCTCATAATTCCGTTCATTCATATATACTTCAGACATCTTCAAAATAGCCTGAAGCATGCCTTTATTATAATTGATTTGTTTAGACTGGTAATAAATTTCTGTACATAATCTCAGAATTTCCTTGCTTCCTTTATCTGCATATACATTCTTGTCTTTAATTATATTACCGAGACTGTCTATACTTCTTCGTCTTGCTTTATCTTGTGAATAAAAACTATTATTGCACAGAATAAAGAACAATAGAACTGTTCTGATATTTATAACAGAACATAATTTATGTGCATCCATATAAAATTACAGACAGCAAAAATTAATTACCACATTTTTAATACAGAATTTCTTTATTTCCCTATCAGAAATCATTTTTTTTTTCATCATTTGTGTAAATTCAAGGGTACAAAATTCGTTATAATAATACTTATGAAAAATATAAAAAAGACATTTTATCTTATCAAAAAATGTCAAAAAAACCTATTTCCAGCAACATTCTAATGAAATATAAAAACAATTAGCAAATAAATAAACATTTTACATTCTGAAATTTTATAATGTAAAATGTTTTTTCCATTTAGCAACTGTATTTCTGCTTAGTCTGAAATGGTTAGCTAACTGAGTATTTGTCAGATAATTCTTTCTCTGATAATCTAACATATATAAAATTGAGTGCTCATCATAAGAACGAAGTTTTTGATTGTAAATCTCCATCTTTTCATCCTGAGTATTGAATATGGAATTATTGATTCTCAAAACATCAAGCATGCATAAGTCTTCTTTTTGCAATACTTCTGAATACCATTCTTTTTTCTCAGGAAATTTTTTATCAATGATATCCTGAAAAATCCGCCTGTAGTCAGGACCTTTTATGCTTATATCTTCTCCCTGTATTTCTCCAGCCATTTATATAATGTTGTTTTAGGAATTCTATAGTCTTCCATAATCTGATTTTTAGTCTTTTCTCCTAACCTCAACTGCTCAAGTATAAACAAAATAATTTCCTGGGTATACAGATTTTTTCTGAAGACAGGAAAATCAGAATTATTTCCTTTTTTTGTCTTACTAATATCTCTACCATTATAAGTTGGTGGAGAGTAAAGCATCAAATGCTGTGAATAGAGCCTGAAAAAATCATATTCAAGCAGTTTGCTCCATTTCAATAAACATTCAGAATTCATAGTATTCTGCTTGAATACTTTTTGTATCTCAGGTTCGGTAGTTTTAAAAAAATTACAGGTTCTCTCTATGGAAATACCCGTCGATTTCCATTTTATTTCTATTAGCTCTCCTATATGTATATTCTTTAAATAATCCATAGAATACCCCGTGTTACTCTTATAATTTATTTATTAAAGTGGTTTTCTGAAGACCTGGGCAGACATAGTACCTCGACCCCAATTATAATTTTGCCCTGTTGCAGAGAACATATTAAATATAAAATTTGGGGTAGTGTTTGTACCTTGGGTCTTTTCTATGTATCCGTTAAGACTGTATGTTACAGATCCAGCAGTGCTTGTGTTATTTGTTACCGTTTCTACAAATGTTGCTCCCACACTAGTCATTACATAACTCCCAACATTTTCATTAAAAATCTGGCTTATAGAATATTTTCTTGAACCTCCTTGAGCTTCAGCTGCTGGATTTGCACCAACGGCTCTTAAGAAACGCACTCCCATATAACCTCCAAAATTTTCACTAATATTCGGTTTTAAAAAACCTACTGGCGTTGAATAATTAACGACTATCTGAACCGTACTCATTGCAGGAACAACGACGGTTAATCCTAATGCAAGATCTATATTATTGACAGTAGTACCGGAAGCAGGAAAAGGGTATTGTACACTATTTGTTGCAGTTGTTGAATAAGCATTATCCAGTACATAATTGACACTATATGGAAGGAATGTATGCCAGTTAGGAGCCGCTGCGGTACCAGAATTCACATAGAGACCTGTTCCGCTTGATAAATTACTATTAGTATTATACACAAACAATCCATTTGCCGGTGATGGAACTGTACTTGCATCACTTAAACTCTGCAAAGAAACTCTGGGAATTAATAAACCTTTATTCGCAGAATTAACATCTAAAACGGCAGAAGGGTCTGGATTTGAAGTATTAATTCCTACACTTCCGGTTTGTGCATTTAAGCTGAATCCATAGCACATTAAAATGCTGATAATAATTTTTTTCATATCTGTTATCTTTATGACAGCAAAATTATTATCAATTCATTTATCTGAAAAAAAAACCATTTGTTGATGTTTGCCAAGATTTGTCAAAATTTGTCAAACTGTATTTTCTCATAACATACAGCCTCTTCATTGCTATATTTTGAACCTTTAAATCATATAAACCCAATTCTAAGGAAAATCAATTCATAAAAAATTCCAAAAAAAACAAAAGTATGTATGTATTGAATATTAGTTATTTTATCAACATTCAATTCAAACGTCAACAAACAGAAAATTTCAACAAATATTGACATCAGGCAAACTAAACATAAGTCAAAATATCCCAATATATTTGCACAGGGAGTTAATGTCACCCTCATTAATAAACACATGATTTAATAGTCTGGAAAAACACAACATGGACTAAAATTTTAGAAAGAGCAAATATGTATTCTAAAAACTCAAAAATGAAAAAAAATTGGAGTCGTTTTTACACTTGTAAAAACGGCTTTTTTCTCACGGGAAAATAGAAAGATTTTAAGGTAAATAAAATCAATAACACCTGTATCCTGTTAAAACACAATACCTGTATCTGCTTTGAATAATCAGACTTTAATAATTTTACCTGCAATACAAAAATTTTGAAAATGAAAATATATCAAGTAGACGCTTTTACAAGTGAAATATTTAAAGGAAATCCAGCCGCGGTCTGCCCACTCACCGGTTGGTTAACTGATGAAATATTATTAAAAATTGCTGCAGAAAATAATCTCTCAGAAACTGCTTTCTATGTAATTAAAGAAAACAATGTAGAAATACGCTGGTTTACTCCCAATACAGAAGTAGACCTTTGCGGGCATGCAACTCTTGCAACAGCATTTGTTCTTTATTATTATGAAAATTATCAACGTGATCAGATTGAATTTCATTCTCCACGAAGCGGTATATTATCCGTAGGAATAGAAAATAGCCTTTTTACATTGAATTTCCCGGAAGATGAATTCTCCGAAGTTTTCTTAACTCATGAACTTTTATCTACCACAGACAAAACCCCTATTGCGGCATATAAAGGAAAAACTGACTATATGCTGATATTTGAAAATGAAGAAGATATCAGTACAATGAGACCCAACCTCCCGGTAATAGCAGCTCTAAATGCAAGGGGAATTATTGTAACAGCAAAAAGTAAAAGCTATGATTTTGTTTCCCGTTTTTTTGCTCCGGCCGTAGGGGTAAACGAAGATCCCGTTTGTGGTTCTGCACACACCACACTTACTCCTTATTGGGCATCTCAACTTCAGAAAAGTCAGTTACATGCTTTTCAGCCGTCTCAGCGCAGTGGGGAACTGTATTGTAAATTACTCGACAAAAGAGTTGAAATATCAGGGAAAGCAGCTTTATATCTGAAAGGTGAAATTTTTATTTAAAACTCTATTATCCGGGTCGGATAGCAAATACTTATAAAAATATGAAAATCTCCATTATTGGAACAGGAGCTGTAGGAAGTTATTACGGAATTATGCTGGCAAACGCAGGACATCAGGTTGATTTTCTCCTTCGCAGTGATTATGAATATGTGAAATCCAATGGATTGAAACTCTATTCAAATGCGCATAAAGATATTATTCTCCCCTCTGTAAATGCTTACAAAAGCACTAAGGAAATGCCAAAATCTGATATCGTAATTGTGGCATTAAAAACTACTCAGAACAATGAAGTACTCCCTAATATACTCCCTGATATTGTGGATAATGACAGCATTGTAATTCTGGTACAAAATGGTTTAGGAATGGAGGAAGACTTATCTGCTCAATTACCTTCTTTACAGCTTGCAGGTGGTGCAGCCCTTATATCCAGTCATAAAACTCAAAAAGGGACGGTGATTCATCAAGATTACGGAAACCTTGACGTAGGAAGTTATAATCTTCAGCAACCCACTCTATTGGATAATTTTTCTGAACAATTAATAAGTTCAGGTGTCCCATCATCCCATCAGTTTTTAAAAAAACTCCGTTGGAAAAAACTTGTATGGAATATGACCTTTAACGGATTATCAGTCGTACTGGACAAAACAACAAATCAAATACTCGATGATCCCAAAGATCTGAAACGGTGTAAAATAATAATGAAAGAAGTTATAGAAGCGGCAAAAGCCTGTGATGTTCTATTACCCGAAAATTTTGATCAGGAAATGATTGCTTTTACACAAAAAATGATCCCTTATGCGCCAAGTATGAAACTGGATTATGATTTTGGGCGGCCAATGGAATTACAATACATCTATGAAAAGCCTATTTTATTTGCCCGGAAGGCAGGATATAATATGATTTATACGGAGGAATTATTTAATGAATTGGTACAACTTGAAAAGGCCTAGTCCGCCATTATTTCATCTTAAAACTGAACAAAAATGTTAAAATTCATTCCTTTTTTCTTATTAATAGCAAGCAATTTAATAATCAAAGCACAAAACAATATGGCAAACAAAGTTCCTTATACACCCTCGTTAAAAGTAGGCGAAATGGTTTTTATATCCGGACAGGTTGGAATCAATCCTGCTACATCTCAGCTTTCAGACTCAACTTTTGAATCGGAAGTGAAACAGGTGATGGAAAATCTTAAAGCTCAGCTTGAAATTTACAATCTGACATTTGATGATCTGATAAGTACTATTATATATTTAAAAGACATGAAAAATTATAACAAATTAAATGAGATATATGGCAGTTATTTTAAAAACAGTTTTCCAACCAGAACATGTATTGCAGTTGCAGATCTACCCGCAAATGCTTCTGTAGAAATATCCGGGATTGCGCATTTTAAAGAGAAAAAATAAAATTTCATATCATTTAACAAATTCATCCTGTTTTTTATTTAGAAGGTGAGAATGGTATATCTTTAAGTATATCATTCTCTTATTTTTACCAATAGTTCACAAATTCTTTATCCCTCCACGACTTTCCACTATTTTAAATTCTTAAGAATTAATATAGAAACCAAGTATTGCATAGTGAAATATTATAAATGAATTAGAGTATTTCTTACATTTAAACTTGAAAGTAAGAAATATGAAAACGGAAAGCTTTGAAACAATATGTGAAGACGGTGTAAAACTCAAGGGAATCCTTTTCATCCCGGATACTTCTAAAGCTGTCATTCAATTTAATTGTGGCACTGCAACAAAAAAGGAAATTTATTTATCTTTTCTTACCTATCTCGCTGAAAATGACTTCCTGTGCTGCCTTTGGGATTACAGAGGAAGCGGAGATTCTTCTTCTGGAAATTTAAAAACATGTGAATTTACATTTTCAGATTATGGAGTAAAAGACATGCCTGCTATCAAAGATTTTCTGAACAAAAAGTTCCCTGATCTTCCATTTATGATTGTGGGGCACAGTGCAGGAGGACAACAAATCGGATTTATGAAAAATCTGGATAATGTAAAAGGAATGATCAATTTTGCAGTATCAGCCGGCTACTACCACAATATGCCATTTTCTTACAGAATGAAAGCCTACTTTTATTTCTACATTTTTGCTCCCCTCAGTGTTTTAATGACCGGATATGTAAAAGCTAAAACCTTTGGATTAATGGAAAATCTTCCTAAAAATGTGGTATATGAATGGGGTAAATGGCTCGAGAAGAAAGATTATTTTTTCGATCCGAAATTCTATGGTAAGACTGTCCCCGTTGGGCATTTCAAGAATTACACATTCCCTATTCATCTGTACTGGACTGTAGATGATACAATA
Organism: Chryseobacterium indologenes; assembly: GCF_018362995.1. Lineage (NCBI taxonomy): Bacteria > Pseudomonadati > Bacteroidota > Flavobacteriia > Flavobacteriales > Weeksellaceae > Chryseobacterium > Chryseobacterium indologenes. The sequence continues at coordinate 309,090 of NZ_CP074372.1, read as the reverse complement.
TCAAGCGAGAAAAATACTGAATCTTACTGGCAGCATATTAAAAGTAAGGAAGAAATATCTTTTACAAAATTGGTTCCTTCAGAACTAGGGTTGAAAAAGATTGATCACTTTGGTTTTTTCAAAAGAAATATGAAAGATAAGCTTTGGGAGAATGTAGTCAGTAAATTAAATAGTTTTCTTTAACATCGAAACCTAATTCTATTTAAAAAAATGCACAGCTGATAAACAATTAGGTGAGCACAAATAAAAAAGAACAAACCATTCATAAAAATGATTTGTCCCATTAAGTGACTCACTGGAAGCTAATTTTGCTTTAAGCTATTTAAGGAGATCTTTATTTTATTGATTTTCAACAAAATTACAAGCCCAGCTTTTTCTTAATACCCTCCATTTCAAGTTCCAACTTATTAATTTTATTCCTTTGCTGTTCTATCTCTGCCTCCTGTTCCTGAATTGCCTTTGTAAGTGCTGGAACAAGTGCTGTATAATCAACACCCCAGGCTTCTTTTGAATCATCTTTTGGTTTATAGACTGCTTCAGGAACTATTTTATAAAGATTTTGTGCAAGGAAACCCAGCCTATGCTGTGACTTCAAAGCAGGATTTACAGCAGGTTTCCCATCTTTAATCTGGGTATCGGCAGACAACTCATATTGTTTTGGCTGTAATGCCATAATGGTACTAAGACCATATCCTATTTCTTTAACCTGAGTTTTCAAACGCATATCTGAAGTAAGTACAGTTCCACTTGCAGTGACAGTTCCTGTTACATAAGCACTTCCACTTACACTTAGATTATTTCCTACATAAGCATGTGATATTGAAGATAATGTTTGTCCTTGCACATCTCCTGCTGTTTTTATATCTCCAATCCCATTAATCGTAGTTTTTGTAAAACCACTATAACTATATTTAAGGCCATCTATACCAAGATAAATCTGAGTAGGAGCATTGGGCGTATTACCATTAAATCCACTTAAGTCAAGATGCCCATATTGAGACGATATTATATTTCCAGAACCATCAGATCTCTTCATGTATATATCCCCGTATCCATTGATGTCAAGCACACTCTTATCCACTGTACTATCATCAGCAAAATAATATCTAAGACCGGTACTGCCCAGTGTTACCTTAGAAAATGACGCAATACTGCTGTTTCCTTTTAAAGTAAGAAGGCCATTATAAGCATTAACAGCATTTCCTGCAGTACCAAAGGCTGTAATATCGCCGTCTCCGTTGAAATTAAGCTTTCTATCATTGTTATAAAGATAATCACCACCGCCTAACTGGCTTAGCCTGAACTGTGCCACATTATTATTACCAGCCACAGTTAGAGGCCCTCCCACACTATTGATTGTTGATGCATTGGCACCACCGTCTGTAGTTTTTGTAGAAGAGTTTAGAAACATGTTCAGAGAACTGCCGGTATTATTGGTAAACTGCAAAAGTGCAGCAGCATTTGTTCCCGGATTGCTATTACTGATTGCTGTAAGCCCGAATCCATCAACATTGCTTCTGAAATATAAGGCCTTATCCGCATAGTCAATTGCTGTATTCTGCAAAAGTGTACCGCCAAGTCTCACATCATTACCTACAGTGGTAAGTCCGTTGCTTGCCGTTACATTAGTTGCCACCGCAGAATTGCTTCCTGATAATTCCCATGTGGAAGCAGCTCCTGTAAGACCTGTGCTGATTAACTGTAAGCTTTGGTTAGGGCCTATGGTAGCACTGGCATTACCATTAATGGTTTCTGTAGCTGCAGGATTTACCGTAATGGTAAAAGCCGTATTATTTTTAATGGTATACATACGACCCTTAAAGTTACCATCTCCCGAAATAGCAGTTGGTAATGTAAATACAGCATTTGCTGTCCCATTATACGAAATATGAAAATCTGAAGAAGTCATTGTATACGCTGCAGATGTAATGGCGTTGTATTTCGCTGCCAAAGAACCATTGACAGTCAGGCTGGAGCCAGGTGCCGTAGTATTTATTCCAATATTTCCAGCTTGTGAATAGAGAACCGTACTACTCAAAATAAAAAATAAAGTTGCTTTTTTCATGTTTTAGATATGTCTAGTTTATATTATTGATTTCATGTGTAATACAGAAAATTCTTAGCGTCAATACATCAGCATTCAGGTTTTGATTCATGAACTGCTGCCAGCAGATTGAGGGAATATGCAGCAGTTCCGTTTCAACTTTATGTATTTAGAATCATATTTTAAAAGTTTTGAAATTTAGTCTACTTGTTGATGTCTCATGACAGACCAAAAATCAAACAACAGAAGTGAAAAAATTAGAAGTAGAATGACTAACCATTGTATTAATTTTACTTAACAAGAATTGATTAAATATTATTTATTGTAAGGCATTATACTATAAAAAATAATCATAAGTTTCCTGGAACTATAATGAAGAGGCTTTTTCATAATGCTAAGATTTGATACAAATTTATAGTCTGTTAATAATTCAATAAAATAAATTGCATACGATTATCTTTGCTATCATATCAAATTTATTCTACATTATTTTAGAATATATTTGCAAAAATTTAGAGAATTGACTTCGCATGAAGCATTGGCTATTAGTTTTCTTATTCGTTACCCTCCATATCCAAGGACAGAACATTTCATCCTGGTTTACTATGGATAATGGTCTTCCCCAAAATAGTATTAAAGATATCGTTAAAGACAAATATGGTTTTATATGGCTTTCTACAGATAACGGAATAGTTAGATATGATGGAGCATACTTTTTAACGTTTGATAAACTGGCGGTCAGAGATTTTCATTTTGGAGCTTTTTATGGAAACATCCGAAATGATAGTATTGTTGCTTTTAATAATTATGAAGAAAGTACAATACTTATCAATAAAAGATCTCCCCTGATTATAAAAAAACGCAATAAAGAAAATACAGGGGTCGTTTTTTACCAATCAGACAATAAGCAGATGGCAAGAACAACAAGTACTGAACTTGATGCTGCGACAAATTATCTAATTCGGACAAAATTTGGAGTGTATAATATTAATCATCATAATATTGTTTACACTGATAAAGCTACTCAGGAAAAAAAATCTTTTTCACTGGCAAAAGCCAAGAAATATAATTTTTTCCTTTATAACGACATTCTTTGTATTACAGATCCATCAAATACAGAGACTCATTATATTTTCAGAGGGAAAGACTTTATTTCTAAAAAACCATCTATTCTTAATGATCCACAGACCAAAATATATTGGCAGCAGCTTACAGGCCAGGTTTTCCTTGTTAACAATGATCATATCTATAGTATTACAGGGTCTGAAAATAACCTGGAATTAAAATTTAAATTACTGACCCGGTATGACAAATTTGGAAATTACCGGTTCGGATGTATCTACTATGATGACAAATTTCAAAGGCTGTATTTAGGAAGTTCAGTAAAAGGTCTCAACATCTTACAATTGACACAGTTTCATACGGCACGGAAAAATATTCCTTTCATTGATGATGTAAGTTCTTCATCATTGCCTTTCAGCAGCAATACAATTATTGATGCACACGGCTATGAATATAATAGGGATGGAATGCTGAAGGCCCATAGATTTGGCTCTAATGATAAATATTTTATGTTTTACGATCCAAAAGGAAACATATTGTATAAGCATGATAATGTTATTTTCAGAAGGTATCGGTCTTCTGAGTATAAAGTGGCTGATTCTATCTCCTTTTCAGGAACTGCACTCAACGGCATTTTCAGTAGTGGCAATTTATTTGGAATTTCTAAAACGGATTATGCTAATTCTTTTTTGCATGTCTTCAACAACAGTGCTTTAAAAAGACCTAACGATATTTTCAAATTCAAAGGGGTTGTCAATTCATTTTTAAAGTATGGTGCAGATGGACTATTAGTGGGTTCCACCCATGGGCTTTACTACGTCTCTTTACGTGAAAAAAAAATAATACTGTTAAAAAATCTGAATGTCAAAAGTATTTTCACAACAAAAGATGGAAATACATGGATTACAACCAATAAAGAAGGCTTCTTTCTATTTAAGAATTCCCATCTGATAAAGATGCCTCTTGATCAACAGCAATATTTAGCTTCTGCTCATTTTATTGTAGATGATCCATTTGGTTTTTATTGGATATCATCAAACAACGGCCTTTTTAAGGTGCAAAAAAAACAACTCATTCAGGCATCAGCAAAAAAAAGTTCAAAAGTATTTTATTATCGCTTTACAAAAAACGATGGATTACTGACCAATGAATTCAATGGTGGATCGATGCCCAATGCATATTCACTCCAAAATAACGAAGTAATTTTTCCGTCCATGGAAGGATTTGTTTTTTTTGATCCCCAAAAGGTGCGTAGTTACTATCCTGATAGTGATAAGATTTTTATTGAAAGGGCCAGAATCAATAATCGTATTGTTTATTTTAAGAATCATCTTCTCCTGGAAAATGATTATAATTCAGCCGATATTTTTATTGATCTTCCTTATTTTGCGGATTCATCAAACCTGAGTGTAGAAGCGAAAATAGAAAATCAAGATCAAAATTGGCAAAAAATTGACTTGAAAGACCAGAGAAAGTTTACCATTAAAACCTTTGATCCCGGAGAATACACTCTGAAAATAAGAATATTAACTACTCCTGACGGAAATTACAAATATCATATCATCACTTTCAAAATCAAACCTCTTTTTTACCAGACAAAGGTCTTTAAAGCTGGAATGCTTGTGATATTACTTATAATAATCGTATTAATTGTAAGGATATTAACCCAATTTATCCGTAGAAGAAACAAGGTTTTAAAAACAAAAGTTTCCAACATCAGTATGGAATTGCAAGAGACTTCTCAACATCTTGAAAATGTAAAGAATCATATGTTAAAGGAATCCGAGTACCAGAAAAAGTTTGTAGATGCCATTAACCATGATATCACCACCCCGGTGAAATTCATAGCAATGTTAGCTCAAAAATTAAACGAAGAGGAAGATTTGAAAATTCAGAAAGAATATTTTGAAGGTATTCATCAGACTTCCGAAGAGCTCTATAAATTCACCCTGAATCTTAAAGAATATAACAATCTGTATACCGCAGAAATTTATACTCTGGAAGAATTTCCAATCCATGAAATATTTGAATCCAAGCAAAAATTATTCAACGAAATAGCAAAATTAAAAAATAACCACATTGAAATTCAGAACAAAAATACTATAACCTGCACTATAAATAAAAGCATCATAGCTTGTATTGTACACAATCTCATTGATAATGCAGTTAAATATTCTTCTGAAAGCATGATTTCCCTTAACGCAAAAGAAACAGCAGATAAAATTACAATAAAGATTGAGGATGAAGGTATTGGAATGTCACATGAACAGCTATCTTATTATAATGAGTTGTCTCGTAATAACGATGATGCAGCCATACAGTTTAAGCGTTATGGGCTGGGCCTTCATATGGTTATTAACCTTATTAAAAAGATAAATGCTGAGATAGAATTCAGAAAGAATACTCCCTCAGGTACAATCATTGAAATCAATATATACAATCAAAACCGATAACTTAATGGAAGGAAAAATACTAATTGCTGATGACCATACTGTAGTAAGACTAGGTGTAAAGGCCATATTAAAGGCAGAATACCCTGATATAGAAATAGATTTGGTATCAGATTTTGACGCAGCAAAGAAATATTTACAAGCCTGTAAGTATTCTTTAGTGCTTTTGGATATTAATATGAAAGGCAGCACGTATACCAATATGATTTCAGAGCTTAAACAAATTCAGAAAGATGTCAAAATATTAATATTTACAACCTATGATAAGGAAGTTGCTATCCAGTATATTCGTAAAGGAGCGGAAGGCTATTTAAATAAACTATCTACCGAGGATGAGTTGAAGAATGCAATCGTAACGATTTTGCGAACAGGATATTATTACCCATCAGATTTAATTCATTTAATAGCTGAAAGTTCTCAAAAGAAAACAAATACAATGAATCTTAGTCCCAGGGAGTTTGAGATTTTTAAACTTCTGGCAAATGGCAATGGTAATTTGGAGATCTCCAATATGTTAGGCATTCAAATAACCACTATCAGCACTTTTAAAAAGAAGATTTTCTTAAAATTAGGAGTTAAAAATATTGTTGAACTTTCAAAAATATACCAAAATATTCATTAGTGAAGAAATGATTGGTGCTGTGAAGGACTAAAAATATATTCTTACCGGATCCGGTATTATAGTTTTTCCTGAAAGCAATTCCATTCCGGCAATGATATTGAAGTTTGGACAAATCAAAAATTATCCGATAACCAATTTTTTATGAGGATAATCTTCAAACTCATTGTCGTTATGGCTGATCACAAAAAAAGTGAATCCCTGATTGATAGAGGTTTTCACAATTTCATCTTTCATTACCTTTCTCATTGCAGGATCAACAGCTGAAAAGGGTTCGTCTAAGAGAGCAACCGTGGCATTCTGAACCAATGTTCTTGCCAACGCAACTCTTTGCTGCTGACCGCCGGAAAGCTTGGAAGGAACTGTATTTTTCAGATTTTCAAGATTAAATATTTTTACAAGGTGATTAATGTTCTCATCGTTTCTCTTTTTCTGGGCAAATTCAATATTTTTTTTCACAGTCATGTTGGGAAACAAAGCATAATGTTGAAACATCAATGAGATATCACGCTTTTGAGGTGATAAAAAGATTCTATTTTCTGTATCCGATAGAACTGTATTATTTATTTTAATGAACCCGTAATCCGGAGCTGTTAAACCTGATATAATTTTAAAAAAAGTGGTTTTCCCAATGCCCGAATCTCCGGAAACATGAACAATACTCCCCTCTTCAAACTGTTCATTGATCTCAAGAAACTGATTTCCCGAGGAGGTAAAAATCTGGTGTTTTATATTAATCTCAATCATCGGAATGTTGTCAAATTAACTTTACGGTTGATACTATAAATCAGCATTAAGGTAAGAAATGAAAGAATAAAAAGTACAAATGCATATCGGTTGGCCGCTTCAAAATTGAGAGCCTGAACCTGATCATATATTGCAACGGATGCAATTCTGGTTTCCTTAGGAATATTTCCACCCACCATAATGACGATACCAAATTCCCCGATACAGTGTGCAAATGTAAGAGCAATTCCGGTAATCACGGAAGCTTTTATGTTGGGAAGAAGAACTTTAATCAGGGTAACTATTTGGGATTTGCCCATTGTATAGGAAGCCTGCCTCAACTCATCGGGCAATGAAGAGAAACCGTTCTGAAGAGGCTGAATCATAAAAGGTAAGTTGGCGATAATACTTGCAATAACAATTCCGTTAAATGAAAAAGCAAGCCTGACATCAAAATATTGCTCTAAAAAATGCCCAAAAGCGTTATCCGGACTGAAGGCCACCAAAAGGTAATACCCCATCACCGTTGGCGGCAGAACCATAGGCATACAAATGAGCGCTTCTACGATAAATTTCAGTTTAAATCGTGTATGGGTAATCCAGTAAGCTACAGGAATTCCAATGATAACCAGAATAGTAGTGGTCACCAATGCCAATTTTCCGGTAAGAAGTAAGGTATAAACAAAATCCTGATCCAGCATTAGAATTCAATTTCAGATTGGTAACCGTATTTTTTCCAGATTCTTTTTGATTTTTCACTTTTAATAAAATCGAAAAAAAGCTGTGCTTCCGTTGTTTTTTTCCCTTTCAGAACAATACCGCTTTGAGGAATTGGAGATGATTCCTGTGCTGAAAGTTCATAAAATTTTCCTTTTCCTGTCATTTCTTTGCCTATCGCATTGGAAAGTGCTACAAAAGCAATATCAGCATTGCCGGAAGAGGCAAATTGTGCTGCCTGATTGATATTTTCTGCCCAGACAATTTTGTGTTCAATGATCGTAAATAAACCCGATTTTTTCAATGCTTCGACAGCGTTTTTCCCGTAAGGAGCCAATTTCGGGTTAGCAATGGCTATTTTTTTAACTTTTGGATTTAATACAACTTTCAAACCTTCAGAAACGTCTGAATTTGAGCTCCACAGAGTAATTCTTCCGTAGGTGTAAACTGAAGAATTACCGAAACCTTTATGAGTACTTTTAAGCTTTTCAGGAAATGAAGAGTCTGCTGAAAGAAACAGATCGAAAGGAGCTCCGTTTATTATTTGCTGAACCAGCAATCCTGAAGATGCGTAGCTAATTTCAACTTTTCTATCGGCGTTTTCTTTTATGTAAACATCCTTTAACTCTTCTAAAACACCTCTGAGATTGGCTGCAGCGGCAACAGAAATCACAGAACCTTCAAGGTTGTTCTTACTGTCTGATTGTTTTTTTTTGCAACTGAAAATTACAAATGAAATTAAAAATATACTTAATACCAGTTTTAACTGAGCCAATTTATTCATAACATTAACTGCATAAAAGGAAGATGTAAAACATTTTTATCTGATTAAAAAGATAATGCTTTCTAACCATTAAAAAAACAATATACCAACAAAGTTACTTTAGTTTTTCAAATGTTTTTACATTCTGCCATTACTAAAAACAGATATTTTCTTAATGCTGATTAATATTGATACTCATTTTTATGTTTTTTAGCACAAACTATCTTTAAACAGCCGTACTGCATTTAGCCACAAATTGCTCAAATTTCCGATCTTTATTGTGTAGAACAGGTCCGTGGCCAAAGCAGATAATAGCCGGATTCAATTCTGCCAATTTCTGGAGCGATTTGATATTGCGCTGCTGATCCGAGGTGAATATATCCGGCGGAAGTCGCAACCCGGTCGCTGTCGTAAGCAGATTCATATTTGTCGCCGCATCCCCGATGATCAGTACACCATCCTGTTCACGGAATAAAGAAATATGACCTACCGAATGTCCGGGTGTTTCTATTACCCGAAAGTTTCCGATCTTATCGTTTTCAACAATTGTCTGCTCAACTTGATGCCCCTGGCCTGCCCAGTATTTTTGTTGAAGCTTTGCTACCCAATGCTGCGGAGTTGGATAGTCACTTGTTACCATACCTGTTTCAGTCCTGAAAACTTCATTGGGGTGACAGAGTAATGATATCCCGAACTCAGCACATATCTGATCGCTACATCCCTGATGATCTGCATGGGCATGTGTCAGTACATGTTGATAAACGGGAATTTTCTGAAGAGTTTTCTTTATCATTGCATATGAGCTCCGTATTCCGGAGTCTACCAATACACCTTCGATAATATAGCAGTTGATACTGTTTCTTGGCATTAGTGGAATCTGGAACACCTCGGGAGCAATTTGACGTAACATATTATTTTTTTTTGCAAATCTACATTGCTGATCAGGACTGCATAAGGACATTTGTCCTATAATATGCCGGGTCTGTGGAACTGTCCCTTCGCTCGTGTAAGAGATCGCTGCGTGATGCCCAGGTACGATGCCAGATCCTGTGTTGCTATGCGCAGGATGAGCATCGGTTCACTGGATAAGACATGACGGTATTTTTCCACAGCCGACTTATTATTATAATTCAGCATATAACGTTCCTTTTGGTTATACTCCTGCTCCATCACCGATTTTATAATTCCATTCAAAGCAGCTACCTGACCAAGAAGGAGCTGATAGTCCGGATAGCTTATCCTATAGATTATGCTATCTTCTACAGTCCTGATACTCCTTCTGGATTTTTCCTGCGCCATAAATTCGGGAAATGAGGTGGCAAATTCATTTTCAAACTTAAAGCAGGTTATATTTTCCTTCCCTTCTTTATTAGTAGCATATGCTTTTACAGCACCACTGGCGATAAATCCAATATGACGGCAGATTTCATCCTCACGAATAAAGAAATCACCTTTCTTCAAGTGAATCGGTTTGAAGAACTGTGCAGAAAAGTTGATTTCATCAGCCAACAATGCTCCTGTTGAGGATAAGTAATTTTTAAATGCGTCAGTCATTTCACAGTCTTTTTGTTCTTTATTTTCTTTTTTAACCATCTACAGATTACACGTCAAATCCGGTATTCAAAACTAGCAATTATTATACAATCAAAAAAAGTCTGTTTGTATTAGACATCCATTTAACAATAGTTTAAGCATGACAGAAAAATTCCTTCTGAAAATTCTTATGTCAACAAAAAAATTGTAAAAGCATCGAATCTGGAGAAACCTAGTCATACTGGTTCTTCTCAATGCTTCTTATATTAATTTCGTATTAATCTAACAATCAGAATTTGTTTTTCTCAAATAAATTCACTATATTGATAGTATGAAAAAAAATGAACGTCAGGACAATATAACACACGCTGGTAAAATGAACGAGCGGACAAAAGCATTGGAAGTGCTTGAGCAAGCGAAAAAAGTACAAGGAAAAATAACATTCCTGCGGCAAGGAGTTGGAAGAAACTTTAAACCGAAAAATGAAGAATAAAGAAGATAAAAGCGTAAAATATTGAAAATCTGACCACAACAATCCATTCAAACGGGTCAGTTAATCAGAATCTACAACTAATTTGTCAAAATTTTAGAATATTTTTGACAACTATAGCGACTGCTATAACAAAAAACCCTGCAAAACTATTGATTTGCAGGGTTTTTTACATTTTTCTGATGTTTTTAAAAAAATATCAGAAAAATAGTGACCTCACTGGTACAAAACTCGAACTCTCTCCTAGAGGATTTGAGGCGATTATGTACTCTTGATACTTGAGATTTAAATCAGATGTAATCTTCTTAAACACTAATATGACTTTATAAGATGTAGGATAACATAAATTACATTTTTCCACTAAATGAACCTTTTAAGAAACTGTCTTCATGGTAAAATTCTTCCAACCAACTATAGCTTCCAATAACCTTTTGAACTGACCTTCTCCCATAAAACCTTACCATTTAAAAGTAGAGATTTTCAATAAAATTATAACTTTAAAAAAAGAAAATCTTATGAAAAAGAGCAAATTCACGGAGAGCCAGATTGTCTTCGCCTTAAAGCAATCTGAGACAGGGGTCAAGGTTCAGGAAATCTGTCGTAAAATGGGCATCAGTGAGGCAACCTATTACAATTGGAAAAAGAAATATGGGGGATTGGGTATTTCTGAGCTTCGGAGGTTACGACAGTTGGAAGAAGAAAATAGCCAGCTTAAGAAACTGGTTGCCGATTTAAGTTTGGATAAGCAAATTCTACAGGATGTTTTGAAAAAAAAGTTCTGAAGCCAGCTCAAAAACGTGGGTTGGCTTCAGAAATACATGATAATTATAAGGTATCATTAAGAAGAAGCTGTGATTTGGTAATTCTGCAACGAACGGTTTATTACTATCAATCTCACCGTAGGGATGATACGGCCCTTAGAATGCGGCTGGTGGAGCTTTCACAAATTCGTGTCCGTTATGGCATTCAACGCTTGCAAGTTCTTCTCAGGCGTGAGGGTTGGAAAGATAATCATAAACGAGTGTATCGGATTTATTGTGAGGAAGGCTTGAATCTGCGTAGAAAGAAGAACAAGAGAATAAAATCCGCAAGAAACAGAAAGCCTACGGATGGTACATCCTCCAGTTTACACGAATGCTGGAGCATGGATTTCATGAGCGATGCCTTGTTTGATGGGAAGAGATTTAGGCTTTTCACTTTAGTTGATAATTATAGTAGAAAATGCTTGGCCATTGAGGCGGGAATTTCCATCAAGGGAGAAAACGTCACAGAAATATTAAAAAACATTACCTTTGAAGAGAAGGTTTTTCCCGAGCGTATCAAAATAGATAATGGTCCTGAATTTATCAGCAAGGAATTGGATAGATGGGCTTATGAAAAGAATGTAGAATTGGAATTCTCCAGACCTGGAAAACCTACTGATAATGCATTTATAGAGAGCTTTAACGGTTCATTGAGGGATGAGTGTCTAAGCGTAAATTGGTTTTTGTCGCTTCAGGATGCACAGGAAAAATTAAATGCATGGAAGTTGGATTATAATGATTACAGACCGCATAGCTCATTAGGAAATCTAACCCCGAATGAGTTCATCGAAATGCAATCAAAAAAGCAAATTTCTCTATTTTAGATTGGTAATATTAACGGGGAGAGGTCATCTGCATTATATTTATTGATATGTAGATCCTGCATAAATGCATTAGTATGAAGCAGGTAGCTATATCCTCCATAATAAAACTCGTACAATCTGTATTTTCTATGTAGTTCCAGATCTGACTCCATAAAGTGAAGTTTAGGATTATCCAACTGCTCCTGATCAATAAGTAAAATAGGATACCGAGGCTTTAAGTAATATAAAGGCACATCATTTAAATTATATCGTGAAAACTCCCTGATAAAATTAAACTCTTCAGAATGAGAATCTCCACAGATTCTTTCTCTTTCTTCTAAGAATATTTTATATATACCCCGCTTGAAACTTCTAGCAAAATTTTCTTGAAATTTGCTTTGAAGCTTATACTTCATTTTGATATTAATCTGTCTTCGTTGCAGATTTACCTTAAAATATTCTGAGCTGAACCTTTTGTAAGAAGAAATATTTTTACTATCTGAAATTAAAAATCTTGAAAGATTAAAAATCTCCTTGACTGCCAAATCCACAGATGGTTGAAAGCTTTGTTTTTTCCCAAACTCAAAGTTGCAGGAGTCACATACATTTAAGCAGATGTTTTTCCCTCCTAATGATTGAGGAAAAGTGTGTGCTAGAGTATTAAAATTTACATCACGATCATTTCGGCTACACCAAATACATTTTTTCATTTATTGTCATAATTTAAATTATGTAGTCAACGAAATAAAATTTCGTACTTTAAGATTAAACACTTACAAATTGTTCTTTTGAGATTTTTATATTTTCTATTGCTTACATAGCGATGTATATTATTATTCATAAGATTCTGGCTTCCAAAAATCATTAAAGTTTTCTAATTCTGCAATCATCGTCTTTTCAACATCTTTCAATTCGGTTGAAGTAGAAATACCAATTTCAGTTAATGCATCTGTTATCTTATCAGTCTTTTTTAATATTAATCGTCCAGTTCTTGAATGAAAATCTCTTTTTAAATAAGAAAAATTCTTAGTATAAGTATTATCTCTTCCTATAATAATTATATTTTCTTTAACATTTGAAAGAACAACTTCCCAATTAATCTCATCGCCAATAGAATAATTAGGTGATGTCGGAGGATTGCCAATAAGCTTTCTTTTATGAGCTTTATTTAATATCTCATCAGTTGTATACAATAAAGTATTTAATCTTGTACATTCTCTTACCATATCTGTAAAAAATGCATAAACAGGATCTTTTTCAGGAGCTTCAAGTATCATATCCATAGCTCCAATAACCAATTTTCTTTTTTTATGATAATCACTTAATGATTTGACTAATTCTGTAAATTCTTGTAAGTTTTCTAAAAATGCACTCGGTTTGTACAGGATATTTGAATCAAGTTCAAAAGCCTTTTTCATTTCATTTATGACAACTTCTCTATTTCTTTCAAATTCTTGAATTATTTGATCAGTCAAAATAATTTTGTCAAAATGTTTCGCTAGTTCACTTAGTAATTTTATTGAATCTTTTTTACTTCTATAAAAATCTAAATAGATATTTGTATCGATGAGAATTTTTACTTTAGCAGATAGAGCTTCAGGAGTTTCTTTTTTTATTGCTTTCATAGTGTATAATCTTCAATTATAGCCGATGAAGCGTTCATTTTCACAGACTCAATTCCTATTTCCATCCCATTTTTAGATTCATACATCTGGCTGGTTCCGATGATTTCTCCACTAGATGCTTTTAGATTAAAATAATATCTACCATCTTTTGCAGATCTTCTTTCATATTTATCATCATTTTGAGAATTGAGTACAACAGATTCAATTCCTTTTTTACAACCTTCTTTAGAGGAATAGCCTTCACTCACCAAAATAGTTTGACCATTAATAGCTTTTAGGTTAAATTGATAATCTCCTGTAAATCTTTTTGATATTACGAACTTTCCCATTTATTTCTTTTGTTTTTTAAGATTTTATTATTTTATAAAATGTTGCTTTACTGCCTATACTAAAAGCTTTCATAATTTCCTCAATTGAAACATTCTTACTTTCATAAGAGCTCTTTACTAAAGGTGCGATTTTTTTATATTTTTCGGTCATACCCTTTGGTCTTCCTCCGTTTTTACCTCTTGCCCTAGCAGACTTCAATCCAGCATTTGTTCTTTCAATCAAAACATTTCTTTCGTGCTCAGCTAAAACACAGAAAATCTGGAAAATTAATTTTCCACTTGCTGAACTTGTATCAATGTTTTCAGAAATAGATTTAAAATGTATTCCTTTTTCGTTCAGCTCTGTCACAAACTGAATTAACCCAACTGTAGTCCTCCCAATCCTATCTAATCTCCATACGGTTAAGGTATCCCCTTTACGTACGAAATTTAATAAATCGTTAAGTTGCGGTTTTTCTGATTTAACACCACTAACTTTATCAATAAAAATTTTTTCAATTCCTATATTCTTTAAAGCATCAGTTTGTAAATCGAGATTCTGTTCAAACTTGCTTACCCTTGCATATCCAATTAACATAAGTTCATTTTACTCATTTATTTCAAATATACTGTAATTTGTTTTCGTGTACAACGAAAATGAACTAAGAACAGAACAAAATAGTTTTGCTAACAAGATATTAATAGATGTACAGGAAACCGACCGAATAATCTATGCTACATTGTAAGGAGAAATGGTCTAAAATATAAGATTAATAATTATGGTAAGAAATAGTAGCATTAAGAATTTAACTTTACCAATATTTCCAAATCATCAACTAATTAATTCGATAATTGTTCATCTTGGATTACAAAAGCGTTGATTTTTAATGCTTTTTTTATTTAATAACTTGCACGAAATATGTACGAATCAATTTATTCAGATATTTTATCGAACCTTTCTTTATGATGAAAGTTGCAGCATTCTCAAAAGTGGGATTCATGTTCTTTCATTGAAGTTTTTGCCTATATTTGCGTGGTTAAATTCTGCTGAATTTCAGGATAAAGCAGCTGACTCCATCGTCAAATATCAGAAATTAGCTAAATAAATAATCATGAAATATCAAGCGATCTTTATTGTTTTGTTATCATCTGTACACCTCTTTTTTGCTCAGGTACTTGATAATAATTTTGGAACCAATGGAAAAATGGTTTATGACATCAATGCAAACGCAAATATTGAGAAAATTGGGTCGATGATTGCTGTGAGCAACAGTAAAATACTGGTTGGAGGTACTGACAATACCAGCGCTTATCTTGTGAGACACAATTCTGACGGTTCTTTTGACACTTCTTTTCAGAGCAGCGGAATCAAACAGCTTCCGTTTAAATCAATTGAAAAAATATTAAAGACAAGCAACAACGAGATGATCATTCTCGGAACTAAGCTTGCCGCCGACGGCTATTTTAACATCATCGTCTGTAAAGTTGATGAAAATGGAAATTATGTTACAAATTTCGGTACAAACGGTATTCTGGAAATCAATTTTGGCGCTCAGTCAGATGACAATGTCTTTAACGGTGAACTGCAATCTGACGGAAAAATAATTGTGGTCGGCAACAAAAGAGGCACGAATGCTTTGACAGAAGGTTACGTTTTGCGTTTATTACAGAACGGTCAATTTGATACTACGTTTAATAATACCGGACTATTCACTATTGCACCTGTTAATCACCGCCATTATTTGAATGCCGTAAATATTGCTCCAAATGGAACAATCGTTTGTTCAGGCTATCTTTTGCTGACGACAGGCTCCAACCAAGGTAGAATGTTTATATTAAGATTGTTACCAAACGGAACTTTGGATACTTCATTTTCCACCGTAGGATACAGATATTTTAATGTTACGAATATAGGTAGCTCACTATCAAATACCAATATTGTTTTAAGTGACGGAAGTATTTTATTGGGCGGAGAATCATTCTCATCAAGCAATAACAATGTTTCATCTAACTTTACGGTGATAAAATTCAATGTGGATGGTTCTTTTGAAAATTCTTTCGGAACGAACGGTGTTGTACAGACACTTCTTCCAAGTATCGGAGGTCAGCTGAGAAATATGAAATTAGATTCTTCAAATAATATTATCGCATTTGGTTCTACATACTCGGCGACCAATGGTAATGAAAATTTTGCGATGATGAAATTTAATCTATCTGGGATTTTAGATACACAATTCGGAAATTCCGGTGTTGTAATTACAGATTTTTCAGGATTTCAGGATATTCCGTATTCATCGTTGGTTTTTGATTCAAAAATAATTCTTGCAGGATTTGCTTCTTCTTCAGATTTTCCCAGCAACAGCAAATTTGCACTTGCACAATACACATACAATAACTTAGGAATTGTTGAGTCTAAAAAAGCAGATAACTTCAAGATTTTCCCGACAGTTTTTTCAAACAATATTAATATAAAATGTGAAAAAGAGAGAAAAGTAAGCGTTCGTATTTTTGATTATTCAGGTAAACTTATTTATGGAAAAGAAAATTTCAGATGCTCTCAGACTCCAGAACAGCTGCAACTGCCGATCTCAAAGCAAGGAGTATATTTGTCACAAATCAATTCAGGAAATAAAATTTCTGTTCAGAAATTGATAAAGAAGTAATATTGGAGTCGCTAACTTTGTTAGGACACAATTTTTATACTCTTTAACTTTAAGAGTATGAAAAAGATCAGAAAAAAGTACCCTTATTTAAAATTAACAACTCCCTAAAAGGCAGTAAAATATAAAGGATGAAACTGTAATCCCCTACACAATTGCTTTCTCCCCAACTGCAAAAGCCTTCCCACCAGAATGCTTTCACATCCCCCTTCCTCTTTTCCTACTCTTCTCCTCTTTCTTCTCCCCCTTCCACACATTCCTAAACGAAAACTCAAACTTCCCCATCCTCTTATCAAACCTCAAATACCCCTGATACCCCTTCCCATTTCTATCCACCAACCCATCCACATACGCCACCTCTCCTTTATTCAGTTTCTCTACCTGCCACTTCTTAAGCCTCTTCCCTCTGAACACCTCCGGAACCTGCCTGAAATCTCCCACTCCTATTCTCCTTACATTCTTACCGAGCAAAAACTCCACATATCTTTTATCCGCATTATACTGAACCGCTGCATTAAACAGGGTCCCCCTCGCTGAAAGCATATTTTCAATAAACAGCGGTTTTCCTTCCCTTAATATCTTTCTCTGCTTCTGATCCAAAGTCACTCCTTTAATCACCAGCGGAATTCTCACCCACTCAGCCCTCACCTGCACCAACTCATTGGTCAACCTATCCCTGCTGATAAGAGAAGGCACTGTCTCCCCTGTAATTCCATGAGCCAGATCCACCACCCTTCCCATATTCCCACTTATCATCAGATTCCTTTTATCCTCTTCTGAAAATACATGCCCAAAGAAAGGCTTGGAAAAATCGGGCATTCTTCTTACCAGATGAAACCTGAGTTCCACTTCTCCAAAATCATTAGCCTGAAGAGAAAGCCTCGCTTCAATCGTACCTGATACCTTCCCCAGTTCAATATGTACCGGAACAAGCATCGGGGTTTTATATCCTTTCAGCATTGGTTCCAAAGCCCCCAACTCTTCCAGTCTTTCCTTATTCCAGCCCAGCTTCTCCATCATCTTCCAGTCCACCTGTTCAGCCGTATATACATACCTGTTTCCTGCATCCTTTCCCTTACCTGCTGTTTTCCCCTCTCCCGCCTTTCTATGTGCCTCCACCACATCAATGGAAATCTCATACTTCTTTAATACCTGTTTCACATCATCCGTAGCCTCATCCATATACTTCTGTAAGTTTAAAGCCGTCTGCTTTGCTTCATACTCCGTTACTTTAAAAAACGAAAACTCCGAAGGCTCTTTCAGCTGGTGATAAAACGTTAAATAAAACTCAGCAAAAGAACTCTCATTGCGTTCAATACTAAGCATTTCATCACCGTCCAAGTCTTCAGGACCCACACTAACCACTTCCCCATTCTCCCCCAATCCCTTAACAATTCCTACTGTATCCGTTTCATGATGGAGCACCAGTAAGGTATCACCTGTTTTCCTAATAGTAATCCATTCATCGTTTTTATTGCTATCCATGACCTAAATTATTGTGTACCAAGTAAGATATAAAGTCGGACAGGTTTCTTTTAAGTAATGGCAGTTGAAAGGTCATAGTTGACATTAAGATCGGCAGGGAAAATAAAAAGATTACTTGAAAGAATAAAAAAATCCCGCTTCTGCGGGATTTTCTTATATCAATTCAAACTCAAAAACTTTCCGAGAAAGAAAGGAATTTTATAAATATGAAAAGTTAACTTTATTTTACTATTTCATATCAGGTGGAATATCTAACCTTTCCACATACTGAATGGAAGGAATATCTAAATGATCTATTTTATTGGCTCTATTAATATTTTCCAATAATAACTTATTTATCCAAGCCAGAAGCAAAGAATATTCTAGATTATTTTGGGCATTGTTTTCATGGGTAAAAACTTCATTTCTCCTTCTATCATCTTCCAAAACAATTACATTATTCAACTTAGCATCTGGAGATACTTTGTTATTTTTCCTATCTTCTAAAGAAATTTTGTAAAGCAGCTGTCCCAAAATTTTGCTTGTGTGCCTATCTATTTTAAATTCATAGCTTCCTTTTAGATCATAGGGATAATAAATATTTGACTTTAAAACTCCTGATTGACTTATCTGAACATCATATTCAAACAGATTATTATTGCTAAAATTTGTTTCTCCGAGTACATTAGAAACGTAAATATTATTATAATTCTCTTGCTCAGAAACAAATTTGTATGGCCTGAATTCTTTTAATTGATCTGCAAATATTACATTACTTTTGTTTCCCTCAGTTTTGGATATAAGCTCCATAGCTGAGGGGGTGCTATATGCTATCGTTGAAGGAGCTTCAATGAGAAATGAATACTGACCGTCATTCTTCAAAAATAGTACTTCCGTATTCTCCTTTTTCTCCTTGCACTGTACAACAGTACTCACTAAGGCTAAATTAATACCTAAAGCCGTCAATGCTTTTATCAATGGAATCTTTTGTAACATTTTGTTTTACAGATTTATAATATTGTTGTAAAATAGGTGATATATATTGAGTCCTTGCAGTATGATTTTGCTTTTCCTGATAGTGATCATAATATCTAACGCTCTGATATTTTTCATTTCCCGGTTTCTTTAAAAAATTAATAAGTCTATTATCATATCCGCTGCTTTGATTAAATTTTTTATCATCAGCGAAATCCTTTGCCTCGGGAAATGCATGTATAAAAGTTTCATGAGCGAATGTTTCAATCTGATTAGCCATTCTGTTCGGAGTATTATTATTCTCTACACTTACGGTAAAATTAGTTCTCCCATTTTTGTTTTCGACAGTTGTTTCACCGGATGCGCCTTGTGAAGCTGACGTTTTTGATATATTATTATCAAATGTCAGATCCATTCCCTTCTTATGGAATTCTCCGCTTTCCTTATATTGAACACCTGCAATAACCTGCCCTTTTTCTGCAAATTTTGATATCACAGCCTGACCTTCTTTAGATTTCGCAAAAAATTCAAAAGCTTTTATCTGTTGCTGATTTCCTTTCTTATAAATCTCTGATGGATCAACATGGGCCGGGCTCCTGCCATCAGGATCTGTAAACATTACCGGGTTATTAAAAGCATAATTGTAAGGACTATATCTGGTCATTTTCTCTGCCAATGGATCAATTACACCCCATCTGCCCAAATCACTCATATACATTCTCGCTCCGAAATCATGCCAGCCTGTTTCCTGCATTTCTTTTCCTCCAAACTTATAGTTATAATAACTTCCAAAGTTTGAGTAATTTGATCCTCCGATATGGTTTAACCCAAATGGATAATAATTATTGACATCCATTGTCTGAACTACCCCTGCATTGTTCTTACCAAAACTTACCCTTACATTCCCTAAATGATCTTTATAGTTGTAAATATAACGGTTTTCTGCAAAACTGTAAAACCCTTCTGGGGTACTTACAAAATCTAGTTTCCATGCCGCAAGCGGCGGAAGAACAGGTTTAAATGTTGAATAAGCCTGCGATTCATAGGCCGATTCCGTCTTGCATGTGATACAGATCCCTCCATCATCTTCATATGAATACTGAAACCCATCCAGATAATCCGTCATTCGTATTGTTGGAAGCCCCATATGAGCCTGCTGACTGTATGTTTTACGAAGTTTCACTCCATCAGCACGGTATAAATGATTTATATTTGTTGTGCTTATATTTCCAACAGGATTAGTAAACTGCATACTAATTGAAACAAGCAGATTGATATGATTATAAACTATGGACTGGATTCCTTTATCCTTCATATCAGTCATATTTCCATTAAAGTCATAGCCAATAATATTGTTCCCACCTTCATATCCTGAGTTGTTAGGTGAATTTTCTATTACCTGATTCAGACGGTTTCCTATATATTTATATTCAAGATCATCCACCTGTGTGGCTGTAGTTCCTGATACAGGATAAGCATTCCTTTTCAGGGTCATAATATTTCCATTTAAATCATAGCTCAGATTTTCATTGAAATTATTATTATAGGGATTGGTAGCGCTGGGTTCTGTATAGATAGCATCTTTCAACCGGTTAAGAGGGTCATAAGTATAAGAATATCTTTTCAAGGCACCCTCCGAAGCATTTCTCCAATCTACCTCTGCGATATTTCCATTATACTTACCTGATGCTAAATTAGTGTATACAGGATTGTTATATTTAATTTCATACCCAAAGAGCTTTCCATTTAAAACAGCCGGATCATTGATTTTAGTCAGCCAGCCTCTTATATTATATTGGTAATCTATAGACTGTAATGGACTGGCAACATCAGTTCCTCCTACTTTCTTATTGGTAATCTGAGAAATCTCGTTATAAGTATTTTGTGCCAGAATCTCTGTTGGATTGCTGTCTACCTGGTGCTTATGTACCAACAGTCTGTTCTGGTTGTCATAATCAAACGTTTCTGTAATGACTCTTTCAGTATCACTATCCAGACGCTTATGTTTTGTTATAGTCTGCTTTGTTATCCCTGCAAAATCAAGTTTGGATTCTGTTTTAGTATATCCTCCTAAATGATTGATGGAATAAGTTCCTATCACTCTTCCTTTCTTATCATAGTAGGTATAATCCTTTGACCAATTATCGTCATCAATATTCTTTACTAAAGTAAGGACAGGAAGGCTTTTGGTACTTAAACCTTCAAGTGTAGGAATAGCATTTAATGTTGGCTCTCCTAAAATATCCGTTGGAAAAGCAGGATTAAAAGTATATCCTGCAGGATAGGAATCATAATAATTAACACTTAAGACCTGTGCCAGACTTCCCGGGAGAGCCCTGTTGGTATAATAAATAGGCATTCCGCTTACGGTAAACGAGCCAGCACTTCTTATCTCAAAGGTATAAGCAGCTCCTGTAATAGTAGTTTGCAAAGACTGTCTTGTACTATTATTATTAGTAATAGCTGTAAACACCACTCTACCGAACTGGTCGTACTTGGTTACCAACCACTTACCTTGATCTTTAAGATTTGTATCTTGGCTCATCACCAATTGATCGGCCTTATTATAAATCAGATATTCCCAGCCTTTTCCGGGAAGCTTCTTTTCTACTAACCTGTTCTTCTTATCATATTTGTACTGATAGCACAAATTGTCAAGAGTTACATCAGGGAAGAAGCCCGTTGTCAGACTTTTAACTGCATCTGAGGCAAGAGGAGGAATAACATAGGTAAGATTGCCATAAATATCATAAACATAATAGGTATCAGCTTTCTTCCCATCTACATATTTTCTTCGTAAAACAGTTCTATCTTCATTATTAATAAATTCTTCTGAAGTGTTGTTGTTTCCGTTTGCAGAGGTCCAATCCTCATTTTTGATTACTTTTTTTATTAAGCTACCTGTCCCATAAGTGGAACTGAATGATAATTTAGGATTATAAATATCCTGAGCAACTGCCAGATCAACATTATATTTTTTTACTTCGTCAGAAACTGTATTTACATCATCAGTAAATTTTATTTCGTGTCCGCTGTTTTTCTTCCAGGCCGTTCCAGGTGCTGACTGCATCAAAACCCTGTTTAATGGAGAGGCTTCAAATACATTTTCCGAAAATGCCGGTTCACCATTGTAAACAGATGAAGCTAAACCTGAAATTGTAGCTGCATCAACTAAAAGACCATTGTTTTGCATGGTTGGAACGGGTAAAAAATCCTTCGACTTCCTTCCAAGGTTATCATACTCAAAAGGAGTCACCAAATCTTTTCCTGAAGGTGTCTCTCCTTTGGCAACAATCTGCAATTCCCTTCCTAAACCATCATAATATACGATAGATGCTTTCTTCTTTCCAGAATCTCCTTGGTCCGTAAGGTAGTTTACCGACATTATCTTATTCTGCGGAGTCCAGTTAGAAAGGTACGTCGAAATGTCCGCGGGTATGGGAACTGGCGATGTTAAATTCACAGATATGGTTCCCGAAAATCCAGTTAAAGAAATGGGCGTATTATGATAAATAGCTAACTGATTATCAACAATGAAGAACCGGTATCCTTTATCAGTAAAAAAGCTTCCAGCCGGAACAGGAATTTCTGTGTTGGGTAACGTTCCTACATAATCAGTTGGCCCTATTTTTCCTTGTTTTAAAGTGGTTTCCGTAAAACCAGCACTAAAACTAAGACTGAGTACATTATTGGTGATACTCAATGTTACCCCACCGCCACCACCATTGGAATACGTGGTAAGCAGATTCCAATTGTAATATTTGGAATAATTCGAAAATTGGGCTTTGATAATTGAGGTACTAAATACAAGTACCAATAAAACAATTCTATATATTGACTTCATCAGATTATTAGTTTTTAATTTCATATGTAAAACTCTTTACAAGTTTTCCATTCTGATCCTTCACATTCATCAACCGTCCAATATTATCATAGTTATAATATTCAATCACACCTGATGAATTCATGATACTGCTAACCCCAAACTCATTCTTGTAAGTGTACAATGTACAAAGATGATTAGGCAGAGCATTAATGATATTCGCCTGCTGCTGGATAATTTGGGTATAGTTAGGTGAGATTACGTTAAGCAAAGGCTTAAGCGTTGCCAGATATCCTAAAACAGTACTTTCATCTGTAATCTCGACACCTTCTATCTTCAATATCGGATATTTGTTATCGTAACCATAATAATAATAAGTATAGTTTCCGGTTGGTAGGTGTGCCTTCAAAATATGCCCGTCAGTATCATATTTATCAACGATCAACTTTTCGTCAAGTGCATTATTACCCTTAGCTTCCGATACTTTTTGAGGAAATATTCGGGAAGCCACAGCAGTTCCATTCGACGCCACTGTTGGAATAAGAGCATACTCTGTTATCGTTTTACTTAACAGCTCCTGATTGGCAAGTTTACTCGTTTCTACAACTGGGTACTCTCTTCGATTTACCATGGTTGTGTATGGCTCAGTACCATTTTTATCAAAAGAATAGAGGTAATTCTCGGATATTGATTTCCCATTGGTATCAATGAAGGATTTATTCTTCAGAAAATTATCCCCAAAGTTTCCCTGATCGGAAAAATTGCTATTTTCAACCATTTCAAAATACTGCCCGGCACTTCCATAAGTTCTGGTTTTTTTTGTGGTAAGGTTAAAGTCAGAATAGTACAATTCATATGCAGTTCCGGCAATAACAAATTCTTGTGTCTGCCCATTAGATTGAGGACAAGCAAGAAAAAATTTACCACTCAGCCCCCTTGCTGCTTGGGGAGAAGTTTCACTATAGGTGAAAATTTCCTCTTTTAACAGATCATTACTTGAATTATAAAATCTTCTTTCTTTGGGAAGACCTCTTTTATAACCGAACTCCGTATGAGGATCAAAAATGGAATTATTCTGGCCCAGCTTTCCACTATTAGGTAGATTTGGAAAATCTGAATAATTAGTAAAATTATTGACAATATATCCGTTATCCTCTGTTTTCTCAACCACTGTTGAATACTCAATCTGCGGTCCCATCAAGTTGGAAAGCTGTACTACAGATCCTATACTGAACTGGGTTTGATAGTAAGGAATACCATTCTCAGTAGGAATAAGAAAATTCTTTACATAATAGACATTTTTTTGAAGCAATGTTCCTGAGGATACAGTAGAGTTGGCATCAATGGTATAGCTGTAGTCTTTTACAATCTTATTTTGTGGATCACTAAAATCCGACATTTTTTTTATCCTTACCCCACCGATAATTCCATTCCCCGAAACCAGGCTGCTGTTTGAATCCAGATATTTGGAATAGGTATGAGGTTCATATTCAAATATTGTATACCCTTTCAAAGGATATGTAATTTTTGATAAGGTTCCAAAATACACTTTTGTAGGATCTGTTTCCCTTGAAGGCTCATGAATTGTAGGTGAATTATAGTCCAGAGAAAAAGGAGTAGACTTGTAATATCCGAAATGGTCTACATTAGTAGAAAGCAAGCCCGGAAGCTGATTAAAATTATTGTATTCGAAGGTATGATCAAATTGATTATCCACCGTTAATTTTTCCAGTTTCAATCTTTCAGCTGGGGTATTATTATAGCTGAATGAAACCTGTTTTAAGACATTGTTTTTGCTGTCTCTTGCTACAAATCCATCTAATTTTCTCCATTTCAATGCATTGATATACGAGTCAAAGTGTCCTGATGTGACATTGGGATTTGGGGTAACTCCATTCTGTAATCTTTTGATATAATAGAACATCGCATTTTCATAATCTCCCGGTAGGGCCAGCCCCGCCAGATAACTTAATATATTGGAGAAAGCACTGTCTAGAGTAGGGTCTCCATTATTGTACCTGTATTTCAGTGAATTGTTAATTGATGATGAGAAATTAATTGTTCTTGCAGATTTTGTAGTAATGGATTTCAAATAAGTAGGAATGATCAGCTGTCCAGCAGCAACGACCTGATTACTTATACTGCTTCCGCCGCTACATCCCACCCCCGGAACGAATATATTACCATCAAACTGTTTGCTATATCCGCTAAAAGAATTCGTATTATAGAAGGATGCTATATAATCTCCTCTCTCATATTCAAAGGAATAAATCTTAGTTCCTTCTTTATCATATACTTCCGAAAGATACCAAGCATTAGCAATAACTGGATTCACCAATTGATTATAGAAGTCAGGAATGGTATATTCTATATTATCCTGTATACCTCCGAATATATATTTATTGCCTTGATCATCAGTCATGGTAATTTTACCAAGAACCTTTAAAAATGGTCTCTGATTGAAATTATTGGTAGCAGGAAAGTTCATTGGTGTAATCTTATCATTCATATTGATTTCCACCTTCATATTATCCTTAGAAGATACTTTCCAAACTCCATCAGAGTCCAGAAAGAATTTCCCTACATGGCCCATAAAGTTGAAAATAAAAATATCGGGTTCCAGGTCTGCTGCTGGATAAGTACTATTGGTTATGCCTCCGTTTTTTAATACTGTTGTCATATTACTAACACTATTCCACTGGGCCCCATTAAGGGCAGGTGTATAGTAATAATAACCGCTCGCTATCCCCCATTGGCTGGAGCCCATAGGAACATCATTGGTGAATTTTTCGTCGAACGAAGTACCTTTAACAACTCTTGTAATTACACCTCCTGCATTGAATGTCCAGTTTTGTCCTACCCATCCAGGGGTATCACCCACTCTCACTCCTCCTGTATCATAACTTACACTTATATCTAATGGAATACCATTTTCATTAAGAGAATACAAAGGTATGCTTACATTGGCTCTTCCCGAAGAGAGATCCATTGGTACATCCCCGTATTTCCCTAAAGAAGCAGCATTGGGAGATTGTATATTTTTAGGCAGTTGTAGTGTCTGTGCCCATATCGAAACATTCGATATTAATGGCAGTGCCATTATTAAGAATATCTTTTTCATCATTATTTTTTTATCAGTTTTGCGTTTGAAGTTTTACCCGAATCAGTTTTTATCGTCACCAGATAAGCTCCCTGTACCAAAGCCTGAGTATTGATCTTTGTCACTCTGTTCTTAGTTTTTATATTTTGAAGCTGTCTTCCACTCATGTCGTACAACAAAATATCTGCATCCTTAAAATCAAAACCGATTTCTACATAAGCATAATCAGATACAGGGTTTGGATAGATCTTTATATCATACTGGGGAAGAAGCTCACTTACTTGCTTGTCTCCCAGCTTTACAATCTTCCAGTTTTCTTTACCTAACTCTTCTGCACTTGTTCCCGCAAGAATAATAGAACCATCTCTATTGAGTTTCAGATCTGAAAGCCTTTCCTCCTTTTTCCTTGATTCTCCACCCACGTGTTTTCTCCACTGCTCATTACCATTTTGGTCCAGATATAGCATCCAGAAGGTTTCATCATTAGTTTGTATTCTTCCCTCAGCTTGAGTATAGCCCCCTAAAAGAATTCCTTTGGATGATTTATCGTCTGCTGAATGAATCACACTCATTCCCATCAGGATATCACGATTCTTGAAATTGTAGGATTTCTGCCACTGCTGCTCACCTCTTTCATTTAAGGAAATGAGCCACAGATCTGTTCCTTCTTCTAATCCGACAGTTTTGTTTCCTGATCTTTCTGATCTGGATTCTCCACCGACAATAAAACCATTTGAAGTTAATGCCAGTGTTCTGATATGGTCATCATCTTTCCCTCCAAAATTCTTTTCCCATTCAACTTTGCCATTTTTATCAAGCTTGACAATCCAGTAGTCGCCTTCACCAAAGTTTTCTGTCTGCTTACCCGTCTTATCTCCAATTACAACTCCACTTCTGGAATAAATTCCCAGTAATGCTCCGCCATCTTTCGTTGGGATCATCTTTTCAACTTCATCAAGTCCGCGTCCTCCCAATGTTTGTTCAGATAATATTTTCCCTTCTTTGTCGAGTCTTACAATCCAGACGTCCTTAGAACCATAACCTTTAGAGGAGTTCTGTACATTCCCGGCAACAAAGAATCCCTGATCTATAGTCTGGATAACTGCTTTAGCTTCTTCATTCGAAGAGGTACCTAATGTTTTCTGCCACAATTCATCACCAAATTCATTGATCCGAATGAGCCAAATGTCTGAACCTCCCTTAGAGTCTTCTTTTTTATCAAGTCCTTTTTCTGAATATGAGGTCCCAGAAATCAGAAAACCACCATCCTGGGTAGTAACCGTGGAAGATAAATAGTCGTGATTGTTTCCTGATAAATATTTCTCGAAAACCTGTTCTCCCTGCTGATTCAATTTTATCAGGTGAAAATCATAGCCATTGTTTTGTTTGCTGTTTTGCTGGAGTTTATCCGTTTGGATACTGCTTCCTGCAATAAGGTATTGCCCATCAATGGTAGTAGTAACCTGGTTTAAAAAATCCTGCGAACTGGACTTTATATCTTTCTGCCAGAGTACTTCCTGGGCTAATATCCCCATAGTACATAAGAATAATGCACCCGTGTAGAGTTTTTTCATGCTTATATTGTAATTAACGTTAATGAATAGTGGTTTATAATCGTGTATAATAGAAATACACAAATTGTATAGTGGAATTATTGTTCATGGTTAAGTTTTTACTGCCTGCAAAATTAAGCTTTTTAAAGTTTCACCCAAGTGGAATTGATTAACATTCTTTAATAAGGCAAAGATATATCCGCAAAGCGACAAAATACGGCGTATTATATTTTTGCTAAAGCAAAATATAAATCTAAAATTTGCACCATAAATAATCTGGATTATCCAAGGATCATCTACTTTAGCATATTCTCTTCCCCAGCCTTTCTATGCACCTCCACCACATCAATAGAAATCTCATACTGCTTCAGCTCTTTTTTCTCTTCATCACAAGCCTTATTCAAAATACTTCTGAAGATTTACAGCCGTCTGTTTTGCTTCATACTCCGTTACCTTAAAAAAAAGAAGACTCTGAAGGATCTTTCAGCTGGTTATAAAACGTGGAATAAAACTCAGCAAAAGAATTCTCATTACGGTCAATACTGAGCATTTCATCATGGTTCAGCTCCTCAGGACTTACTCTATTTACTTCCTCATTATCATCCAATCCCTTAATATTTCCAACAGTACCGGATTCTATATGGAGTACCAGTAAGGTATCGCCTGTTTTTTCGACTGTATTCAGTTCTTCGTTTATATTGTTATCCATCGCTTTATATTTTGAGTAAGGACTTAATATATAAAGACAGATAAGTTTTTTAAAAATGATGGTAGCCGAACACCATATTTGTCATCTTAAGGAGCACAAAAAAGCAGCCTCAATGAGACTGCTTTTTGCTTATATATTTTATAAGGCATAATTTGCTCTGACAACTGTGAGTTACAAATAGTAGCCGCATAAAAAGGACCAATTATATGATGACTTAATCATTATCAAGGCCACGTACTATTCCTATTATTTTTTAATTTTTATCAAGTTGCAGTTAACGTACTTATTTGCATCAGGTATTATACTTGATCCTTTATAGATTTGCAATTGCGAACTATATATATTTTTGGATTTAATTCCCTTGCCAATCACATCTCCCTTAGAAACATTTTTATTGACCTTGATTTTTTTTGAAAAAACTGAAATATCTGAATAAATATAAAACAGATTATCACTTCTGATAATTACACTTAAAGCTCCATTGCTGTTAATTATTTTAGAAACAACTCCTTTTGACAGTGACATAACTTCAGGCTTGTCTGAATTAATTATCAATGAATAATTAGGACTGTAATAAGGTCTTTGCGATAAAGAATCGATATTAAAATAACAGATGCAATCTTCCATTGGCAATTTTTTTTGAGAGTAACAGCCACTCCAAATGGTAACTGCAATAATAAATAGTATATATTTCATCATTAATCATTTTGTTTTAATTCATCTACCATTTTTTCTGCTTCTTTCTTAGCTCTATCTTTTTAAAGATTTCTTCATATACAGGTGACCTCTCCCCGTTAATATTACCAATCTAAAATAGAGAAATTTGCTTTTTTGATTGCATTTCGATGAACTCATTCGGGGTTAGATTTCCTAATGAGCTATGCGGTCTGTAATCATTATAATCCAACTTCCATGCATTTAATTTTTCCTGTGCATCCTGAAGCGACAAAAACCAATTTACGCTTAGACACTCATCCCTCAATGAACCGTTAAAGCTCTCTATAAATGCATTATCAGTAGGTTTTCCAGGTCTGGAGAATTCCAATTCTACATTCTTTTCATAAGCCCATCTATCCAATTCCTTGCTGATAAATTCAGGACCATTATCTATTTTGATACGCTCGGGAAAAACCTTCTCTTCAAAGGTAATGTTTTTTAATATTTCTGTGACGTTTTCTCCCTTGATGGAAATTCCCGCCTCAATGGCCAAGCATTTTCTACTATAATTATCAACTAAAGTGAAAAGCCTAAATCTCTTCCCATCAAACAAGGCATCGCTCATGAAATCCATGCTCCAGCATTCGTGTAAACTGGAGGATGTACCATCCGTAGGCTTTCTGTTTCTTGCGGATTTTATTCTCTTGTTCTTCTTTCTACGCAGATTCAAGCCTTCCTCACAATAAATCCGATACACTCGTTTATGATTATCTTTCCAACCCTCACGCCTGAGAAGAACTTGCAAGCGTTGAATGCCATAACGGACACGAATTTGTGAAAGCTCCACCAGCCGCATTCTAAGGGCCGTATCATCCCTACGGTGAGATTGATAGTAATAAACCGTTCGTTGCAGAATTACCAAATCACAGCTTCTTCTTAATGATACCTTATAATTATCATGTATTTCTGAAGCCAACCCACGTTTTTGAGCTGGCTTCAGAACTTTTTTTTCAAAACATCCTGTAGAATTTGCTTATCCAAACTTAAATCGGCAACCAGTTTCTTAAGCTGGCTATTTTCTTCTTCCAACTGTCGTAACCTCCGAAGCTCAGAAATACCCAATCCCCCATATTTCTTTTTCCAATTGTAATAGGTTGCCTCACTGATGCCCATTTTACGACAGATTTCCTGAACCTTGACCCCTGTCTCAGATTGCTTTAAGGCGAAGACAATCTGGCTCTCCGTGAATTTGCTCTTTTTCATAAGATTTTCTTTTTTTAAAGTTATAATTTTATTGAAAATCTCTACTTTTAAATGGTAAGGTTTTATGGGAGAAGGTCAGAAGAATCTTAACATATTACTATTTAGAACTGAAAACAGGAATATGTTTAGTAACATTACTAAACTTGATGGTGATAATCAGGTTGATTATTTTGAAAACTTCTTCAACCTTACCACCACTGGTATCAATATAAGATATAGCTTCAATAAAATTAAGAATCTGGAATCAAGTATTATGACCAATATTTCCTATTCAAAAGTAAATATTCTAAATGATGCATTCGTTCCTAGAAATGGAGTTATTTTTTATTATTATATTGATAATAATTATTATCTCAATAAGTCTAAGACTGTTTTCCTAAACCTGTCTTATCTCCATAGTCTGCCGACCAATTCCATTAACTCTTATCTTGGAAATGTAGCAAATTTAGCTGGAGGTGTAAAGATTTTACTTTTACAGAAACAAATGCAATTCAATTTAACTTTTAGTGACTTGTTTAGACAACAAAGAGATAAGGGAATGTATTACTATAATGGCTATGATAATACAATAAATAACTACACGGACAATCGGTACTTAACAGTAGGCTTTTCATATAAAATAGGAAAAGCGAAAACCAAACCAAGTAAAAATACAACCTATGAAAGAAATAGGACAGAATAAACTTTAAACTATAAGACTAAAAATCCCTTGGTAATTAATATCAAGGGATTTTTAACATATTGAATATCAATTCACTAGTTCTTCTATGTTTCCATGGTACCTAAAGTTTTATGATTTGTATAACTTCGCTATTGAACTTGCAACTATTTTTGAGACAAAATTTATATACTCTTTATGCTATATTTTTAGATTGATTAGACATTAAATTTTGATACTCTTTTATGGTTAAATTTCCTAACTTCTGTGAGTGTTGTAAAATGTTTCTATATATTCGAACACAGAGTTTTTAGCATGATCTCTAGTTTCATATTTATTTTGATAGGCAAGCTCAGTCTTCAGAGTTTTGAAAAAGCTGTCCGCTACAGCATTATCATAACAGTTTCCTTTTCCGCTCATGCTTCGGGTAATGTTTCTTCCGACTATTGATATAAATTCTGTACACGCATACTGTATCCCACTGTCTGAATGGAAAATCAAGCTATCATGATCGTCTCTCTTGGAGAAGATGCCTACCACCTTTTTTAAGATGTCACGTTCAAGCTTTGTTTCTTCTAGTTCCTTGCGAAGTCTCAATAACTCTTCCCTTATCGGATCAGAGGATATTTGTTTTTCCTTGCTAAGTTTACCTTCTTTGTGAAGTTTTCGCCAATTGACTAGACTTTCTTTACAGATCCACAATTCTTCGGCTACCGAGGATACATTGCCTCGCTGCTCACTTAAAGATACCGGCCCAATCTTAAACTCTAAACTGTAATTTTTTCTGATCTTTTCATACTCTTAAAGTTAAAGAGTATAAATAGTGTGTCCTAACAAAGTTAGCAACTCCAGGGAAGATACTGACTGATAAGTGATACTTTATTTTTTTATTTTAGTACATTCAAGTATTTAATTGCATTAATTTTATACAGACAGTGCAGGATAATTCTTAATCATAATTGTTTTAGATTGCGATAAAGAAAGAGATTTTTAATATTGATGTTCTTTCTTAAACTAATATCTTTCTGACATTATGAAAAAATACGCTTTAATACTTTTCGCATTAATCATATCAGCTTCCGTTTCGGGGCAATACAGACCCTGGACTTCCTCTGAACAGCCTTTACAGGAAATCAATAGATTAAAAAAAGAAATTGTAAAGCCCATCTTCAGAAAAAAAGATTATCTCATTACTGATTTTGGTGCTTATGGTGACGGAAAAACAAAAAATACGGAAGCCTTTAAAAAAGCCATCGAAAAATGCAATGCAGAAGGCGGAGGGAGAGTTGTTGTTCCAAAAGGTATCTTTTTGACAGGAGCTATTTACTTAAAAAGCAATGTGAATCTGCATGTTAGTGAAGGTGCAACGATCCTGTTTAGCCAGGACAGCAACGACTACCCTATTGTTTTCACACGATGGGAAGGAATGGAATGTATGAATTACTCGTCGTTAATCTATGCCTACGAAGAAGAAAATATAGCTATAACAGGAAAAGGAACATTGGATGGAAACTCTGATAACGACCATTGGTGGTTTTGGTGTGGTGCAAAAAAATACGGTTGGAACGAATCCCGCCCCGGAAGACAAAATCCTGCCCGCGCAAAACTGCATGAATACATGGCTCAAAAGCAAGATCCGAGAGAAAGAATATTCGGTGATGGATATTATTTAAGGCCTAATTTCGTTCAGCCTTACAAGAGTAAAAATTTCTATATGGCAGATGTTTTTGTGAAAAATTCTCCGATGTGGAACCTTAATCCTGTATTGTGTGAAAATGTTTTGATTGAAAGAGTAAAAGTAATCAGCCACGGTCCTAATAATGATGGCTTTGATCCTGAAGCCTGTAAAAATGTGTGGATTAAAGATTCATATTTCGATACGGGAGACGATTGCATTGCCATAAAATCTGGAAGAGATGAAGACGGAAGAGGTATAGGGAAGCCGGCAGAAAATCACATCATCGAAAACTGTGAAATGAAAGACGGACACGGCGGCGTAGTGATCGGAAGCGAAATTGCAGGCGGAGCAAAAAATATTTACGCCATAGAAAATGTGATGGATAGTAAAAACCTTGACAGGGCACTTCGTATTAAAACAAGCTCAAGCCGGGGCGGAATTATCGAAAATGTATTCTTCTACAATACAAAAGTAGGCGCTTATAAAGAAGCTGCAGTGCGTTTCAATATGCACTATGAAAAACCAGGCAACTTCATCCCTACGATCAGAAACATTTGGGTGGAAAACCTAACTGTTGAAAAAGGTGGAAAATATGCCGTCCTTTCTGATGCCTACGAATCTTCTCCGGTAACAGATTTTACGATGGTGAATGCTAAAATTAACGGTGTTGAAATTCCTTATAAAGTTGATTTCTTAAAGAATGTCACCTTGAAAAACGTAACTGTTAACGGAGATCCACTAACTGATTTAAATAAATAAAATGCGAAGAACATCCATTTTAGCAGGGCTTATTGTTTTATGTGCCTTTTCAAACTCTTTTTCCCAATCCAGACATTGGCAGAAAAATGAAAGAGCGCTGCATTACAAAGAAGACAAAGGTGATTTTTTGCTGGTTAAAGGGAAATACCGCTTCAACCGTGCTTTGTATGGTAACAACCTCGCCTCAAGAGTAGAAGCCGGAGATTTGCCGGAGTTTGCGTTGTATCTTCCCGGAATGGGTGGTAATCTTCAGTTTGTTATTCATAAAGGAAATTCAATTAAAAAATTAATTCAGGCCGATATCATTGAAACCCGTTATCGTCCGGGAATGATGTTATATACCATTAAAGATCATATTCTTGGAAATGGAAATTTAAAAATAACGGTTTTAGCACAATCTGAAGAAGAAGGTTTGATCTTAAAAATGGAGACAATAAATGTAGATCCTTCATCAAAGATTTATGCTGTTTATGGTGGAGCAAGCGGAAAAACATTCAGCAGAAATGGCGACATCGGTGCAGACCCGGAATCAGGTTTTTACTTGCTTCCGGAATATTGTGAAAATAATCAGTTTCAAATTAATAAAAACCAATTTGAGCTTACTTATTTAAACAAGAAAAAAGAAAACCAGTTCATCAGCGGAAGTTTTTCGAACGCCAATTCATTACAATTGACAGAGGCGAAAACGTTGGAAAAATTATCTGATTTTACACAAAATAAAACAGAAAAATCTCCGATCATTTACGCAGCATATTCAGCGCAAAAAAATCCGGTTTATATTCAGATTAAAAAAGGAAAATCAGATCAGAATATTTCAGACAAACGACTTGCAGGCATTTTTAATGAAGCTGAACGATCCCGTTTATCATTAATCAGCCGGATTCAGTTGAAAACTCCGGATTCGGATTTAAATAGCTTCGGAGCTACCCTTGCCGTTGCCGCAGATGGCATTTGGGAAAGTCCAACATTTCTTCATGGCGCAGTTGCCTGGAGGATGAGGCTAAATGCCTGGCGAGGAGCTTACGCCGCCGATGTTCTCAGTTGGCATGATCGGGCAAAAGAACACTTTGAAAGCTATTCCAATTCTCAGGTTTTAAAACCCGATTCGGCACCCGTTGAAATGGACACACTTTTGCATCTGGCAAGACACAAAGAAGAAATGGGAACTTCGGTATTCTCAAGCGGATATATTTCCAGAAATCCCAATGACCATTCAAAACCTCATCATTATGATATGAATCTGGTTTTCTTTGATCAGATGTTTTCTCATTTCAACTACACGGGAGATGTAATTTTTTTAAAAAAAATGTGGCCTACAATGGTCCGTCAAATGGATTGGGAAAAACGAAACTTCAAACGGGGCAATCTTTATGATGCGTATGCTGCCATTTGGGCGAGCGATGCTTTGCAGTATTCTGGTGGAAAAGTAACCCACACTTCTGCCTATAATTACAGAGCTAACCGTGAAATGGCAAAACTGGCCAAAATCATTGGCGAAGATCCTATTCCGTATGAAAAAGAAGCTGAATCCATTTTAAAAGCTATGAAAAACGAGCTTTGGATTAAAAACAAAGGGTATTTTTCTGAATATAAAGACGCTTTGGGGAATCAGGTACTTCACGATAAGCCCGGAATATGGTCTATTTATCATGTTTCGGATGCTTATATTTTAAATGAATTTGAGGATTATCAAAACACACAGTACATCAACAATCATATTCCGAAGATTCCTATAACAGTAAAAGGGGAAATTAATAAAGATTATTACACCCTTTCCACCACCAGCTGGCAGCCTTATGATTGGTCAATTAATAATGTAGCGCTGGCAGAGAATTTACAAACAGCTTTGGCATATTGGCAGGCGGGAAGAAATGATGAAGCCTATCGACTTTGGAAAGGCAATCTGGCCGAAAGTATGTACTACGGAATCAGTCCGGGAAATTTTGAGCAATTATCTCACTATGATGCTTTTCGCGGGGAATTGTACCGTGATTTTGCCGATCCAATTGGTGTGGCTGCAAGAACTTTAACGGAAGGTCTTTTCGGAATCTACCCCAAATTATTAGAAAATAAAATCACTATAAAACCAGGGTTTCCCAAAGACTGGAATTTTGCAGAACTAAAGCTTAAGGATTGGGAATTTAAATTTAACCAAATTTCAAAAAAAACGAGTTATTGGTTTAAATCAAATTATACCCATGCAGTTTCGCTTGATGTATCGATCCCTGTGAATCATTCCAAAATAAAATCAGTAACGGTAAATGGTAAAAAAGTGCAATTTGAAATATATCCAAATTCTATTTTACAACCTTTTGTAAGGTTAGAAACAGAGAAAGGGAAAGAGTTCACCGTTGAAATTACGTATTCGGGAGATGAATTAAAAACAGAAAAAACAGATTACATCACTTATATTTCCGAAAATTTTCAATTGAATTTTGATACAAAAAAGAAAATCAAAAATATTTATGATCCTCAGGGATTAGTAAAAAATTCCCCTCTTCAGGAGGAGTGGACTCAACCAAAGGGAGAAGACGGGTTGGCCAACCACAAGTTTGAATTAAACCAAAAGGAAAGAAAAGGAACTTTTTTCGTGCAAGTCGAGCAAAACGGAACAACTTGGTGGCAACCTATAAATGTTGACATCCGATTTCCTTTGGAAACAAAATGGGCGAATAAAAAACTACAAATTCAGTCTAAATCATTCAATACAATCAATGGAAAATTGAGTATTAATAATTTAAGTACAAGTTTTTCAATTCAAAAAAATCAAAATACTTCAATTGAAATTCCAGCAAATGTTTTAAGCAGGGGAACCAACTTTATTCAGCTTGAATACAATGGAATCAGGCAAAATGTAGAAATAACAGATTGGGAAATTGAAAATAAAGGCGCATTCAATCCCGTTTCATTAGCCTCAGAATATAATGAGAGAGTAACTGAAATTTTCAATCAAAAATATCTTTCACCACGACTCCATGTCCCTACTCTACAGCTTCCGTGGCAAGGAATCGGAAACTGGTGTTACCCGCTGACCACAACTCAAATTGATGACAGCGGATTGATGAAAAAACGAAAAGACGGGAAACTAGAGTTCTTAGGAATTCCTTTTTTAATTAATAACGAAGCGAAAAATATTGTCTTTACAAGTCAATGGGATAATTTTCATAAATCGGTTGAAATTCCTGTTACGGGAAAAGGAAAGAAAATCTATTTTCTGATGGCAGGTTCTACCAATCCGATGCAGTCACAAATTATCAATGGAACGATTACAATTCAATATTCAGATGGTTCGGTTACGGCATTAGAACTAAAAAATCCCATAAACTGGTGGCCTATAGAGCAGGATTTGTTTGATGATAATTTTGCTTTTGAAATTCCGGACGATAAAATTCCGTACCGGGTTCAGCTGAAAACCGGGGAATTGTACAAAGGAGGAAGTTTAACAAAATATTCAGAAATTAAAGGAGTAAGCAGCCGGGCTGTTGAAGGCGGTGCCGCAACCATTCTGGATCTTCCGATTGACCCAAACAGAGAATTAAAATCAATAAAATTAACAGCAGTGAGCAACGATGTAGTTATCGGACTGATGAGTGCCACTATTCTTAAATAAAAAATATGAGTAAAAAATTAGCAGTATATCTTGGATTTTTTCTGATAAGCTTTTCTTCATTAACTGCTCAGAAAATAGACCGGAAGAAAGTAGTGCAGCGTCACAATGTGGTCAACATAAAAGCCGATACCCTTTCTACTTTAACGGTTGGAAACGGAAAATTTGCCTACACAGCCGATATTACCGGAATGCAGTCGTTTCCTGAATATTACAAAAATGGAGTTTCCTTGGGAACCCAGTCAGAATGGGGCTGGAACAGTTTTCCAAATACTAAAGATTATACATTTAAGGAAACATTAAAAGCATACGATTTCAACAATGAAGGACGTAAAGCAATGTACAGTGTGCAACTTAAAGAGCCTGAACGAAATAAAGGAGCCGTTGAGTATTTCAGAGTCAACAAACATCGTCTGCAATTAGGAAATATCGGTATTGAACTACTTAAAAAAGATGGTCAGAAAGCAAAAATTTCAGACCTTACCAACATTCATCAAAAAATTGATCTTTGGACAGGAATTATAACAAGTGAATTCTCACTGGACGGAATTCCTGTAAAAGTCTGGACGGCTTCTTTTCAGAACTCTGATAAAATCGGAGTTAAAATTGAGTCTGATCTGATTGCTCAAAACAGGTTAAAAGTTTTCGCACGCTATCCTTCTCCTACCGGACAGTTTTTGGATGACGCTGCTTTTTATGGCAATGAAAACGATCATACGACAAGAATTGTTTCTTCACAATCAACGCAGGGTATCATTCATCATCAGTTGCAGAGTGCAGATTATTATACCCAGTTTTATTTTACAGAAGGGAAATTACGAGAAGCAGGGAAACATTATTTTGTATTAGAACCATCTTCAAAAAGCAAAAAAATAGAATTAAGTGTTGAGTTTTCAGCTAAAAATCCGAAAAGCAGGAAAGCATTATTTGCTGATGCAGAAAAAGAAAGCGCTTTGGGATGGGAACTTTTCTGGAAAAGCGGTGCAGCAATTGACTTTGAAGGAAGTACAGACCCCAGAGCCAACGAATTGGAACGCAGGGTTGTTCTGTCAGAATATTTAACCAAAGTACAATGCGGAGGAAGCAACCCGCCACAGGAAACAGGATTAACCTTCAACAGCTGGTACGGAAAACCACATACAGAGATGCATTGGTGGCATGGTGTTCACTACGCTTTATGGGGAAGACCTGAGATTTTAGAAAAACAACTGGATTATTATTTCAGGACTTTTGAAAAAGCAAAAAAATTAGCAGAAAGACAAGGCTACAAAGGCGTAAGGTGGATTAAAATGTCTGATAATGAAGGAAATGAAAGCCCATCTTCTGTGGCTGCATTCCTGATCTGGGAACAACCGCACATCATCTATATGACCGAACTTCTGTACCGCGATAAACAGGACAAAAAAGTGTTGAAAAAATATAAAGACCTTATTTTTGCAACAGCCGAATTTATGGCAGATTATGCTCATTATGATAAAGAGAAAAACCGTTACAATCTAGGAAAAGGCGTTATTCCCGCACAGGAAGTTTTCCCTGCAAAGAATACGTACAACCCGACTTATGAAGTGGCTTATTGGGATTGGGCACTGAAAGTTGCTCAACAATGGAAGGAAAGATTGGGGCAGCCTAGAGATAAAAAATGGGATGAGGTTATTGCAAAACTAGCCCCGCTTCCTATTCAGGATGGCGTTTATTTATCAACCGAATCTGCAAAAGATTCTTTCACTTTTCCGAAATGGATGACTGATCATCCGGCTGTTCTGGGAGCATTAGGAATGGTTCCTGAATCCCCGAAACTGGATAAAAAAATTATGAAAAACACACTGGACATTGTTTGGGAAAGATGGAACTGGGAACACACCTGGGGTTGGGATTTCCCGATGACGGCCATGAACGCCGCAAGACTGGGGCTTCCAAATAAAGCTCTGGATGCACTTTTTATGAATATTCAGACTAATACCTATCTTAAAAACGGTCATAATTTTCAGGATAAACGTCTTCGTATTTATCTTCCCGGAAACGGAGGTGTTTTAACGACTGTTGCCATGATGCTCGAAGGCTGGGACAGTTCCAAAGGTAAATTTCCGGGTTTTCCAAAAGACGGTTCATGGAAAATAAAAGCGGAAGGTTTTAAAAAGATGCCTTAAATTTCATATTCATATAGTAGTAGTTAGAGTCTGCCTTAGGGTGGGCTTTTTTTATGCACTAGTTTTAATTTTTTCAAATCCAAAGGCTGATAAATTCCGGCTAAACAGTTCACCGAAAGTACAGGACAGTCTGTTGATATGTTTAAACTAAATTAGCCGTAAATCAGATGAAATGGACAAACCCAGACACTTTACACGCATAGACTTTTTACAGACTTCAGCCCTTGGGATCACGGCTGGGGTTCTGGGGTTGTCATTTACAGGTTCATCTTCCGACAAACCTTATTTCGGTTTAAAACCAATTGGGCGTACCTTTTCATTGGAGAACTATTACATTTGGTGTAATTCTCCAATCTGGAGCGAAGACGGTAAGGTTCATCTTTTTTATTCAAGATGGAAAAAAGAAAAAGGGATGGGCGGCTGGCTCAACGGTTCTGAAATCTGCCGTGCAGAAGCAGATTCTCCCTATGATGAATTCAAGCATAAACAAATTATTCTTACCCCCAGAGGCGGCGAATTCTGGGATGCCACGACCTGTCATAATCCTTTAATTACCAAAGTAAAAGATGAGTATTACCTTTTCTACATGGGTAACCAAAACGGAAAAACAAATACCAAAAGAATAGGGCTTGCCACTTCAAAAAGTCTTGACGGAGATTGGGCAAGGCCGCAAAAACCTCTGCTACTTCCCGGAGAAAAAGGCGCATGGGACGACCATTGTACTACCAATCCTGCTTTTATAAAAGGAAATGATGGAAAATTCTGGCTTTTTTATAAATCCTGGAACACCGAAGAATATGAAAACCAGAAAGGTCCGGTAAGAGGAAACCGAAAATACGGACTGGCAAAGGCTGATAACCCTTCAGGTCCTTACGAGAAAATGAAGGAAAATCCAGTCATCGATTTTTCATTACAGCCTGACAATGCCCAGCTGGAAGATGCTTTTATCTGGAAACAACATGGAAAATTTCATATAGTAGCCCGTGATATGGGGTTCTTTAACCATGAATACGGTTTACATTTAACTTCCAGGGATGGCCTTAACTGGTCCAAACCGAAAATTGCTTACCTTGATATGAAAAGTTATATTAAGGAACCTGTACCATCCAGTCATTTAAAACGATTCGGAAGATTAGAACGTCCCATGATTTTAATGGACAAAGACGGTATAACCCCTAAATTCCTGTTTGGAGCAACACAGGGAGGAAAGTTTGAAACTTCTACCTCTTTTGTCTTTGAAATTACAAGCACTACAATTTAATTCTCAATTCCTTCTTTGTTTCTTTTACTTTTCTAATTACCATGTCAAGGTATATTATTAAGTTTTTTGCATATTGTATTTAACTTTGTATACTAAAATTCTATTTTTCCGTTATAATTTATAGTAAAACCATTGCAATTACAATTAATATTATAAATATTTGTAACTTGCCTTAGCCCGTTCGTTAACCTTTGAATTATTCTTTAAACTGAAATAAACATCTCCTACTTTAACATCATGGCAGAAACATTTGAAATAATAATCAATGAGCATTCCAGAGTTCCTAAATATAAACAAATTGTAGATTCTATTCTCAATGGAATTGATAGCGGAGAGATTAAGATTGGTGAGAAAATCCCTTCTATAAATGAACTCAGCGAGTCGTGCTTTCTTTCAAGAGATACGGTAGAAAAAGCGTATAAAGAACTCCGGAAAAGACAAATCATCGAATCTGTAAAAGGAAAAGGATATTATATTTCACGGATTAATAAAAATGATGTGATCAATATTTTCTTCCTGATCAACAAACCGAGTACTTATAAAATGATGATTTATAATTATTTCGTCAATGCAATCGGTACCAAAGGCAATATTGAGATGTATATTTACCACTGTGACGAAACACTTTTCATTAATTCTTTAAAAAAGAATCTTGGCGGATTTGACTATTACGTGATTATGCCCCATTTCCGTGACGAACAGTCTAAACATACCAGCTCAACACAGCAGGTTTTAGATATGATTGAACAGATCCCGAAAAACAAGTTGCTGTTGTTAGACAATACCAAGCCTAATATTTCCGGAGAATATGGCTCTATTTTTCAGGATTTCGAGCATGATATTTATAATGCTTTAAAGGAAGGTTTAGACAAAATAAAGAAATACGAGAAGATAATTTTAGTGTATCCCGACAAATCCATTCATCCCTACCCTTTCCGTATTGTACGGGGTTTTGAGAAGTTTTGTAAAGATTTTACACTGGATTATGAAATTCTTGACGAAATTTATCCCGATATGGAATTGCAGGATAAAGATATTTTCATCACGATTCGGGAACGGGATCTGGTGAACCTGGTTAAGCAAATCCGACAGAAAAACCTTGAACTAGGCAAAGACATCGGAATTATTTCCTATAATGAAACGCCTCTTAAAGAACTACTGGGAATTACGGTAATTACTACAGATTTTAAAGCTATGGGAGAATCTGCCGCCTATATGATTCTGAAAAATAAAAAAGAATCTGTGAATAACGTCTTTAAGTTTATTCAGAGAGATTCTTTATAAATAGTTATGCAATCGATTACACGAATTATACTTTCGAATTTAGAATAAAAACACTTTTAAATACTATCAAAATATATTATTCAATTATGATTAAAAAATTAATTTTTGCCATTGGTTTTATGATGGCAATAAGTATTTCAGCACAGAAAATAAGTGATAAGGAGGCTGTAAATGCTGTTGCCGAAAAGTTCAGATTAGCGATGATAAGCGGAGAAAAATCTGATTTAGAATCTTTAATCCTGCCGGAATTAACTTACGGACATTCAGGAGGCCATATTGATGATGCCAGGGAATTTGTAGAAAAACTGGCCAGCAAAAAGTCTGATTTTGTAACGATTAATATTACCAATCAAACAGTAAGTATTGTTGGTAATACAGCCATTGTCCGTCATCATTTTTATGCAACGACTGCTGATGCCGGAAAAGCACCAGGAGATGTGACGCTGGATATCTTATTGGTTTGGGTAAAAGTAAAAAATGACTGGAAGCTATTGGCGAGACAGGCGGTGAAGGCTGAAAAGAAGAAATAAATTTTCAAATTATCATAAAAAAATTCGCAAAGCTGTCTTTGCGAATTTTTATTTTGAAGTGGTCATTTTTTTAACTCAAAGTTTTATTTATCATACTGCCTATTGTAAGTGAGCAAAGAATGGAATCAATAAATTGATTCTAATAAAGCTAACTTCATCAGCAACTTTGTTGCAATACTTTGCTTCCTTAAATAATGCATTTTACTATTTTAAATCTTCGTTTAAAAATATTTTGGAATCCGCAAACAGAATTTTACATTTTGACTAAAGTCAATAAGAATCTGTTACAATGAAAAACGGGCTAAAGCCCGTTCCAATTGAATATTAATATAACCTTAAAAATTTTATTTCACTCTGAAGTTTTGCAAATCTTCCGGTTTTTCACAGCAAACCTGTTCCATCACCTGTCTGAACTGCATTTTAAGCATTTCAATAATATGGTCACCGCCTTTGTCACCTAAAGCTCCTATTGCATACATGAAAGTCCTTCCCATAAAGGTAAATTCAGCACCACAACTTAAAGCGCGGGCAACATCCGGGCCGGTTCTTACACCACTGTCCATCATAATTTTGATCTGACCTTTATATTTTTCGCTGATTTCTTTCACTACAGCAATCGTAGATTCACCCGCATCAAGCTGTCTTCCGCCATGATTGGAAATAATCATTCCGTCGAAACCTAAACGAACTGCTTCTGCGGCATCTTCGTCTGAAGCGACACCTTTAATGACTAATTTTCCTTTCCATTTGTCACGAATCGCCTTGATTCTGTCTGAATTCAATCTGCCGGAAAAGGTAGAATTCATAAACTGTCCTAGCTGTTTCACATTCATATTTTTATCCATATACTTATTCATCGTTGCAAAACTCGGAACACCATGTTTCAGCATCTCTAAACACCATTGCGGCTTTACCAAAGCCTGGGAAACATTTCGGAAATTAATTTGAGGCGGCATTGATAAGCCATTTCTTATTTCTTTTGCTCTGTATCCAAAAGTCGGAACATCAGCCAAAACAACAAGTACATCGTATCCGGAAGCTTCACAACGGTCGAGAATATCATCGCGCAGCCATTCTTCTTTCGGATGGTATAATTGATACCAGGCTTTTCCCTCTGTTAATTCGGAAATTCTTTCAAGACTGCTTGTTGTAACTGTACTTAATATGAAGGGAATATTATGTTTAAAAGCAGCTTTTGCCAAAATTTCGGGAGCATTGGGCCACATCAGTCCCTGTAACCCAACGGGAGAAATTCCGAAAGGCGCAGAATATTTTACTCCAAACAATTCAGTTTCCATGTTGGTTTCACTGTAATTATTCAGATAACGTGGACGAAGAAGAACTTCTCTTAGTTCGCTCGTATTTCTGTCCCGGTTTATGTTTTCATTGCAACCGCCATCCAGGTATTCGAAAGCGAAACGGGGCATTCTTTTTTTTGACTTTTCGATTAAAAGTTCAAGCGAAGCGTAACGGGTATCAAATGGAAATGCCATGTTTTATAAATTAAGAATTAACGGTTGAAGCACTTTCATCTGATAATGCTGCTGTAAAAAAGTTTCGTCTATTTTTTTGTTCGAAATCACCATGGAAGCTCCCAATGCAGAACCCAGCGGAGAATGTGTAGACATCACATTGTAATGCTGAAAATGATGAGACATAAGCTTCATAAATACGTCATTATCAGTGAATCCGCCATCGATATAAATGTTTTCGATATCTGAATTTCCGATTGCATTTTTGATGGTATGAATCTGTAAATCCATCAGTTCTATCATTAATTGATGATATGCTTCTTCAAAAGTAGTGAATGATTTTAAATCTGTTTCACTGATCATTTTTCGTTTTAAAATAATTCCTTCAAAGCGAAAATAGATATTTTTATTTTTCATTAAGCGCAAATACAAATCCTGATCAAACTGCACTTCTCTGTGGAAACCATATTCTTTTCCGTAATAAGCACATAGTTTTTCAATCTGGATTTTGTATTCATTTCCCATGAAAAAACGGGATGCTTTTACACGTTTCCCATCAATTCGCATGTAATTCAGGCAATTATTTTCTATATCTTCATCAATTAGGCTTTCATCATTAAAAGGATTTAACGAAATACTCCAGGTTCCCGTTGAGAGAAGTAAAAACGGTTCTTTTTTGCTTAAAATATAAGGTAATAACGCTGAAGAACTGTCGTGAATCCCAACACCGATTTTAATTTTTTTATTTCTGTAAGAAGTATTGATACTCGCAGAAGTCGGCACAATTGGTGGTAATAAAGCGTCTATTTCTTCTTCATACACCCAGTCGTGATAGTCAGCTTTGTCGTAATCCCACAAATTGGTGTGACAGCCTATTGAAGTAAATTCCGACACACAAATTCCGGTAAACAAATACGATAAATATTGAGGTAAATGAAGGCTGTGACGGATTTTTCTGAATATTTCCGGATGCTTATATTTCAGCCAGAATAATTGCAGACCTGAATTAAGCATTCCAGCCTGGGGTGATGCTGTTTCACGGGCAATTTTCTGTTTGCTTCCATGCTTTTCATAAAATAAATCAAGAATTTCCTCATCCATCGGTTTGGTGTAATTGTACAATGGAGTCAGAACATTTCCTTTCTGATCCAGATGCACAAAACTTGCTCCATATGTGGAAAAATTGATGGCTTTTACTTCATATTCTTCATGATCAAGAATGGCATTAAAATTATCTTTTATCCAATGCTGCAAGGCTGAAAGGTCTTCCGCAGGATAATTATCTTCATCAGTAATGAGTGGTAATTCTGTATATTCCCGGACAACTTCTTTATAATTCTTATCGAATAAAAAGAACTTTTTATTGGTCTTTCCAATATCAAATACAATGGTTACCTTTTTTTTAGACATTTCTGGGATGAATTTTTATTTTTTGTCATTGCA
Source organism: Chryseobacterium indologenes (assembly GCF_018362995.1). Lineage (NCBI taxonomy): Bacteria > Pseudomonadati > Bacteroidota > Flavobacteriia > Flavobacteriales > Weeksellaceae > Chryseobacterium > Chryseobacterium indologenes. Next base: position 264,104 of record NZ_CP074372.1, on the reverse strand, counting down.
ACAACGAAGCGGCAAAGCAATTTATTTTTTTTGTTTTAACACAAGTGACGCTACTATCTTCACAAATGTCACAATGCTGATTTGTGATATTTGATTCGTGTTTCAATAATTTTAAATTTAGTTATTGAAACACCATTAAGGAGTGTTCAGATGATACGATGAATTAAGAAAAAATCCACTTATTTCTTAAGCAGCAAAAAGCAAGATCCTACCTCCAAACACTTTCAACCTTAATGATAAAAATATAAGGATACATATAATAAAAACTTTCGATTGCACTCAAAAGTTGAAATTATCAATTTTAAAAAAGGGTTTTATAATCCCGTTGCTTTGGTTTCTAGGCCTCTTTCAATAATTAAATTTTCTCTCACCTTTAAACTCCTGTAAGCTGCGATCGGATCTAAAGCAGCACCTTTCTGCAATCTTGCAGCTCTTAATAATGGACGAACATCTGTTCTGTAGGCGTTTTGCAAAATATCCTGCGCACCAACGACATCATTATTCAGCTGAGCTGTTTTTAATGCTTTCTGATCAACCAAAAGTGCCTGTGCATAAGCAATTAGGATAGCTTCCAGAGACTGTAATAAATCTTCCAACGGATCTTTAATATTATGGCTTGCATCGATCATCCAGGCCGGATAAGGGTTTTGAGGATTATTTTCCATTCCGTATACCAATTCATTGAAAATCAAGAATAAAGCATAAGGTTTAATGGAACCTACCGTTAAGTCATCATCCCCATATTTGCTGTCGTTGAAGTGGAAACCTCCTAATTTTCCTTTGTACATCAAGGTTGCAACAATCTGCTCAATATTGGTATTCGGTAGATGATGGCCTAAATCTACCAACGTATAAGCTCTCTCACCACAAGCATTTGCCAACATAAACGAAGTTCCCCAATCCTGAATGGTTGTTGAATAAAAATTCGGTTCGTAAGGCTTATATTCAATGAAAAGTTTCCAGTCTTCAGGCATTTCTGCATAGATTTCTTTTAAACTTTTCTCTGTGTTTGACAATGCTGTCTGAAAATTCAATTGTCCCGGAAAACTTGCTCCGTCCGCCAGCCAAACCGTTAAGCTTTTTGAATCTAATTCTTTTCCTATCCTGATCACTTCTTTGTTGTGTTCTACGGCATAGGCTCTTGAATCTTCGTTCACAGCGTTCAAAGAACCGAATTTATAAGAGTGTTTAGCGCCTGCCTGATCCTGGAATGTATTAGAATTCATGGCATCAAAAACAAGTCCGTGAGATGCAGCTACTTCTTTAATGGCCTTCACATCAGTTGGAATATCCCATGGAATGTGTAATGAAACAGCTCCTGCAGAATGTGTTAAAGTATGAATTAAACCTACATCATCTAATTTTTGCTCTAAAGAAGAAGGCTCACCACCATAAGAAAATCTTCCAAAACGGGTTCCTCCCGCTCCTAAAGCCCAGCTCGGAATAGCCACCTGGAAATCAGCAATTTTGTTGACAATCTCAGCAACATTAGCTCCTGATTTTGTTAATTTATTTTGTAGAAAATCGAAATCTGTCGTAAAGTTTTCAATTTCTGTTTTGTTATATTGTTCAATGATATCTTTTCCTATAATCATGCTTTGATTTTTTGAATTGATTTATAGATACAAAAGCTTTTTATTTTTAAACACTTTAGAACACTTAAGCTTTTAAAAAGTTTAAATCAATGAAAATAAAAAGTCCATATAAGAAGAAAATCAAAGATTTTCAAAAAACTTAGGTGCTCTTTTTTACATTTTTATAGTTAACTTAATAAACTTAAGTGTCAAAAAACGCTTTTGTGGGTACTGTTTTTAATCTGTTATCTTGGGAAAGCATTTGCCATCCCTCCATCTACATTGATGATGTTTCCTGTGGTTTTATCTAAAATAGCAACGCATGCAAAAACTCCGTTTGCAATATCTTCAGGAAGGATAATTTCGTTTAATAAATTTCTCTTTGCGTAAAATACAGGCAGTTCTTCAACAGAAATTCCGTTTGCTTTTGCACGGCCTTCTGCCCAGGCTCCTTCCCAGATTTTACTCCCTACAATTACCCCGTCAGGATTTACAACATTTACTCGGATTTTATCTGTTGCCAACTCTGCTGCCAATAATCTTGTCATATGCTGTTGAGCAGCTTTTGCAGTTCCATATGCCACGTTATTTGGGCCGGCAACCAATCCGTTTTTACTTGCAATATTAATGATATCTCCTCCCAAGCCTTGCTTTTTCATGATCTCCACCCCATTTTTAACCATCAAAAACTGACCTTTCACCAAAACATTTTCCAATAAATCCCAGTCTTTTGTAGTGGTATCTTCCAAGGATTTGGAAATCGCCAAGCCAGCAGAATGAACAATGATATCTACTCCACCGAACGCTAAAACTGTGTCTTTAAAAGCATTAGCAATAGCCTCTTCATTGGTTACGTCACAAGTAACTGCTACAGCCTGATCCTTACTGTATTTTTCTGTAACAGAATCTAAAGCTTCCTTATTCAGGTCTGTAAAAACAACGACTGCACCTTCCTGAATCATTTTGTCAGCAATAGCCTGCCCTATTCCACCTCCAGCTCCTGTAACAACAGCAATTTTTCTTGACAATGGCTTTTCTTTAGGCATTCTTTGCAGTTTCGCTTCTTCAAGCAGCCAATATTCAATATCAAAAGCTTCCTGTCTTGGTAATGAGGTATATTCTGAAATAGCCTCTGCTCCACGCATTACGTTGATTGCATTGACGTAAAATTCGCTAGCTACACGGGTAGTCTGTTTATCTTTTGAGAAACTGAACATTCCTACTCCCGGATAAATGATAATCACGGGATTCGGATCACGCATCGCAGGGCTGTTCGGGTGTTTACAGTTTTCGTAATATGCTTTGTACTCTTGTCTGTATTGTTGGAAAAGAGGAGTTAATTTTTCTAAAATAGCTTTAGAATCACTTAAATCTTCATTTTTATCTAGAGTTAAAACTAATGGTTGAATCTTAGTTCTTAAAAAGTGATCCGGACAGGAAGTTCCAAGTGGTGCTAAACGCTCCAAATCATTACTGTTTATATATTCCAGAACCACATCACTGTCTGTAAAGTGACCTATCATTCTGCTTTCGGAAGAAGCCAGACCACGTAACAACGGCATCAACTGAGCTGCTTTATTCTTGCGCTCATCAGCTTGAAGAGATTCTACTTTTTGACCACCGAAAACCTGTCCTTTTTCTTCGATTTTTCCAGCAATATATTCAGAAGCCATTTCGATAACTTCCAAGCTGTTGATGTAACATTCATAAGAAGTATCACCCCAGGTAAATAATCCGTGGCTTCCTAAAACAATTCCTCTGATTCCGGGATTATCATTTAAACATTTTTCCAATTGTAATCCTAAGTCGAAACCCGGACGCTGCCATGGAACCCAGCCCATTGTATCACCCCAGATTTCTTTTGTAATTTTTTCGCTGTCTTTTGCGGCAGCTACCGCAATTAAAGCATCCGGATGAAGGTGGTCGATGTGTTTGAATGGAAGTAAACCATGTAAAGGTGTATCAATGGAAGGTGCTTTACTGTCCAGATCAAAAATACAGTGATTGAATAAGCCCACCATTCTATCCTCATCTGCTAATCCCTGGTACACATTTTTCAGGTTTCTTAATCTTTCTGTGTATAATCCGGCAATCCCTTTTCTTGTTAGTGTTCCGATGTCACCACCCGAGCCTTTCACCCACATCACCTCAACATCTTCGTTAGTTAAGGGATCTTTTTCGATGGTTTTGCAGCTTGTATTACCTCCTCCGTAATTGGTAATTCTTAAATCTGCCCCTAATATGTTTGAGCGGTATAAAAATAAAGCCACCTGATCATTTCCGAAAGATGCTGCTTTGCTTTCATCCCATAAATAGTCTACGTATTTGAATGTTTTTACTTTTTCCATTGGTTTACTTATATTTCTGAATTTCTATCCAAAATTAGACTGTAATATTTTTTACAGCATCCCGTACTATACTGGTAAATACTGTATTTAAAGATAAATTAATGTTTAAATTCTTGTCAGTCAATTTATCTTTATAAAACAATCCGGCTGAGGATATTTATAATTACTATTTTGTGATTAAAAAGATTGGTTTAAAATATACTTTGAGGTTAATTTGATTAATATCCGGGAAGCTGAGACAGATTTGGATTATCAACTAACGGATGACCTGCCGCCTGTGCTGCAAAAGGCAGCAATTCTGTTTTATTCGGTATAAATCCATAGAAAAGGCCGTCTCCTCCACCTTCTATCCAGTTTGGATACGTTCCTCCGTTTTCAGCTGAACCGGTTGGTTTGGTATAGATGATACTACCGATCTGAAGCTGGCCTGCAGCAGCTCCGATAAATCCGGCTGTCCTTTTTGCATTGCTGTTAAATGTACTGTTATAAGCCTGGAACATATTCGCAGGATACCATTTATCATCTGTTGTAGTGGTTTGTCCGTGTGTTACTGCAATATCTCGTAATGCGGTCTGATAATTCTCAAAGCCTGCAGAACTTGTGGGAACATTAGTAATTACTGCAATTTCTGCAGGGTTCGTAATATCAATATATTTTAATGCTAAAAACGGATCACCATAAATCTGTGCATTTTTTTCCAGCTTATAAAGTCTGTAAACAGGTGTATTTGCATAGGCTCCCGTTTTGTTTGAAAGGTTTTTCATCGCTTGTTTTGTTGCATCAATTTCGCTTGCCAAACGATTCATACGAATCAAGTCTGTACGAAGATTAAACTCTCCTGCAAATTCCCATTTACGTTCCTGAACAATAGCGGCTTCAAATGCCTGATGACCAGACGGAGCAGGTACAGAACCAATTCCTGCACGGTTTCTTACCTGCATTAAAGCAGTGGTTCCTGCAGCGGTAGGTCCGCCGTTTAGATAGTTCTGAGTTTCTGCATACATTAATAAAACATCTGCATATCTTAAAACAGGAATATTTAAATTACGGGCGTCTGCAGCCTGGGGCGCAATACACCATCCCATTCTGAATTTACCTGACAGGATACATGAATATGTAGTTCCGGCATTCACCCAGGTGTCACTTGCATTACCATTGTTTAAGAAATATACACTGTAAGAAGTACAAGAAACGTCCCTACGTGTATCTCCCTGATTAAAAGACAAATAATAACTAGGAAGAATGAATTGCAATGCCTTTCTAGATCCATACGTTCCTCCACGAGACCCTTCATTAGCGTAGACTCCGAAAGATGAGTTTGTATTTGCCCCGTATTCTGCAACCTGCCAAAGAATCTCAGAGTTTGTGACTGAAAATTTCCTTTGGCAGAAATTGAACCACAAGGCTTCAAAACCACTTTTACCGCCCTGAGCCTGAACCAAAGAATTGCTTCCTCCGTTAATAATAGCCGCACAGGCATTATCCGCAATCTGATACAACTCCTGAATTCTGCTGTTATCACTACGGCGCGACATCATGGCTCCACTTCCGGTATTCAGATCCCAACGAAGGGAATATCCTGCTGCGTAAAGAGCAATTCTTGCCAATAGGGCATTCACTGCATGTTTTGTTAAACGTTCTGTTGTTGCATATCCACTTTGTCCAAAACCTGGAACGTTGACTACGGATTCCTGAAGATCAGCAATGATATGATCATAAATTTCGTCTCTTGAAGTACGTTTTGGATACAATGTATTCGGGTCATTCGGATCCATCTCATCCAAAGGTTTAAAAACTGAAGGAACGTCTCCGTAAACACGAATTAAATTATAATAACAAAATGCACGGATGGCCTTAACTTCAGCTAATAAAGCATCACGTTTTGGGCTTGCTTCCATTTTGCTTAATCCGCTGATTGCAATATTTGTTCTTTCAATAACGGTATACATCGCAGAGTAAATTCCTGTTACCGTATTGGGGGTATATGCATCATATTGATAGTTGGCAATATTATATTTGGAATTATTGGTAGAGCCATCTTCTGAAGAATGGGTTACTGTGTCTCCGGCTCCTAACTGATAATACATTTCTGTTGGAACTATACCTCTGTAACAACCCAGAACAAACATTTCTGCAGTATCTATATTTTTAAATACGGATTCTGTATCCAATGAATTGTAAGCGGGTTGATCCAGAAAATCGTCACTGCATGAATTCATCGCTAAAACAGCAACGAAAATTGAGGGAAGAATGACTAATTTTCTTAGAAACATGGGAGTATTATATATATTTTTCATGATTTTAAATATTACATCATTAAAAAGTTAAATTAAGGCCAAGAACATAGCTTCTCGAACGGGGATACGTAGAACTGTCATACCCAGGTGTAATAGTCACCCCGCTTGCTGCAGAAACTTCAGGGTCATAACCTGAATACCCTGTAATTGTTGCTAAATTGTTAACGGTAAAATAGATGCGGGCATTGGACAACATTACTTTATTCAAAAATTCTTTAGGAAAAGAATATCCTAATGTCACCTGGGCAATTCTCAGATAAGAACCGTCTTCTACATAGTATGATGATGGGTAGGCAATATTTGAAGTGTTTGTATTGCTTAAACTCCAAAGGCTTGAGTCTTCGTTTGGATTCAGTTCTTTTAATCTTACTAAATTGGTTGTTGCCAGCCCCGTATTAGGATCAATCAGATGATAATAATTATTCCCGAATTCTGAAGGAACATTCTGGAACATCGCATATGGGCTTAAGCTTTGTTTAGTGGCATTATAAATATCATTTCCAACGCTAAATTTCATAAATACAGCCAGGTCAAAACCTTTGTAAGAGAAATTATTACTGATTCCTCCGATAAAGTCCGGAGTACCGTTTCCGATCTTCTGCATTTTTCTTGTAAACTGATCTCCTGATTCATTATCAGCAGCAAATTTCATATCGCCCGGTTTAGGAGTTCCGGTTGCAGGTTTTACAACGCCCGGCTTTAAGGTTAAAGATCCGTCCGAATTTTGGGTAAAGTCATCCGTAGTGTAAACTCCCTGATAAATATACCCGTACATATCTCCCAGTTCTTCTCCTACCGTTGCATAGTAGGTCACCATTCCCGTTCTGCTGCCTCCTACACTGAATGTTTTATTCAGTTGTCCGTTCTCAAGAGAAAGAACTTTAGATTTGTTAAAAGAGATATTAAGATCTGTCGTCCATCTGAAGTTTCCGGATTTTACATTCACCGTATTTAATGTGAATTCCATCCCTCTGTTTCTCATAGAACCGATATTCTGGTACTGTCTCGAATATCCTGAAGAAACGGGAAGTACACTTTCGAAAAGCATTTTGCTTACGTTATTATGATACCATTCGGAAGTCAATTTAATTCTGCTATTGAAAAACGCCAGATCTACACCAATATTGGTAGTTCTCAGCTCTTCCCACTGAAGATCACGATTTCCCCAGTTTGTACTGGTAACGTATGCCGGATATCCCTGAGTATTGTTTATTGGATAATCTGTAAGCAAAACATTGGTTCTCCATAAGTTATTAGAGACACCATTGTTACCTGTTACTCCATATTCAATTCTTAATTTAAAATCATTAACGATTTTATCAATCTTATGACCCTGCCAGAAATTTTCCTGAGAAACACGCCATGCACCTGCTACAGATGGAAAGTACCCCCAGCGGGATCCTTCTGCAAATTTTGAAGAACCATCCGCACGTATTGTTCCTGTAATTAAATAGCGATTATCATAATTATAATTTACCCGGGCAAAATAGGAAAGTAAGCTGTTGCTTGATCTATCTGTATTTTTATCGGCAACCGTTGCGTTGGCAATATCATCCAGTCCGAAATTAGGATATGGGAATTTTGTAAGTTTCATGCTGCTTCCCTCGGATTCTTCATACCAGATTTCGTTCCCTATTAAAGCATTTAGTTTATGTTTTTCACCCAACGTTTTATTATAATTCAAAGTATTCGTGATCTGATAACGGAATGTTTCTGCATTGGCGATATTGCCATTGATCCCTGTGTTTATAGGATCTGTGAGGAACGCACGGGAGTTTTGATCTGAAAATGATGTTGATTTGCTATTTATCCAGCTATATTGTCCGGCAGTTCTCCATGTGAAGTTTTTCAGAAAGTCAAATTCGATACCTGCATTGGCTACGAATGTTCTGGTACGCTTGTTTGAAGTTGAAGCCTGGGTTTCTATGTATGGGTTTTCTGTATCGAAACCAGAGTCCAGCGCTGAAAAATCCGGGAAAGTCTGAGTGTTGAACAAATGATCCTGGTTAAATAATGTACCACCGGTAATAGGCTGAAGAAGAATTTTTTTCATTCCTGAATAAGCTCCTCCACCGTTTACAGAATTGTTCGTAAACATGGTATTGAAATCTACTCTTACCCCTTTATACAATTCTGAATTGATATTGGCACGTAATGAATTCCTTGTCTCACTATAGTTTTGAAGCAAACCATCCTGTTTATTGTAATTATAACTGATGAATGCCTGTGTCTTATTATTTCCTACAGAAACGTTTACGTTGTGGTTCTGAGTTAATCCCGTTCCTCCCAGCATTTTTTCCTGCCAATCTAATGCAGAAGCAGATCCGTAGCGATTGGCAATTCTCTGATTGGCACCGGAATAGAATCCCGGTGCATCGGTTCCCAGATTATTATCAAAAACATTACTCCACGCTGATGGTTTAGACTGAAGAACTCCCAATTCGTACTGATACTTTACATATTGTTCCACATTGGAGAGCACATCCAGTTTCTTTGAAAGCATATCAAATGACATGAAAGTATTGTAGGTGATAGTCGTTTTTCCTTTCTTCCCACTTTTAGTTTTAATAACAATAATACCGTTGGAACCACGAGCTCCGTAAATGGCAATGGCAGAAGCACCTTTCAGTACATCGATACTTTCAATATCATTGGGATTAATCACATTCAAAGCGTTATCCAATTGGAACCCGTCTACAATATACAGCGGATCGGAACTTTGAGTTATGGAGGAACCACCTCTGATCGTAACGTTGGCATTGGCACCCGGAGCACCACCTGCTGTTACGATATTCAGACCTGATGCTCTTCCCTGCAGCGCCTGTAAAGCATTCATTGCCGGTGTAGCTGCCAAATCTTTTGCAGAAACTGAAGAAACAGATCCTGTTAAGTCTGACTTTTTAACTTTACCATAACCGATAACAACCACTTCCTCAATATCTTTTGTGTTTTTCACAGAATCATTTACCGTCTTTTGCCCCCAGACAAAACTTGTTGAAAGCATAAATGCCGGAAAGACGATTCGCTTTATATTTTTATGTTTAACTATTAAAGACATATGTTAATTTTTATGTTACCAAAATACACCGTTACAAAAATCCGGGCATCCTGCAATATCCTGTATTTAAATATTAACGATTTACCACAATCAGCCACGATATTTAAGTTATATTTTAAAATAAACAACAAAACAATTGTAAATCACTAATTATTTTATAAAATACTTAACTAAACCGCGAATTAAAAACCCCTCTATTTTTAATAAAAGACACTGATTTTTCAGTGCCTTTAAAAGAGCTAAAATTCTAACTCTGAAACTATATGAATGGATGAATGTGAAATGAATTTTATCGTAAAGAATTTCCGTATCCTACAATCAAAATAGAAACAAACATTACAATCATTCCTCCAGAAATGGTTATAATTGTTTTTTTGGAAACTCCTTTCCATTCATTGATGATAATTCCCCATAAATTGGCAATAAAAATGATAAAGGCCATGTGTAAAATCCATGAGCTGGCGCCATTTCCCATTTTACTTTCGCCCATACCATAAAAGAAGAACTGTAAAAACCACATAGTTCCGGCAAGTGCACAGAAAATCAAGTTACGCACCACCGGTACGTTTCTTTTGGTATAATCGGTATAAGATTTATTTTTAACAGCTAAGTACAAACACCCGATCAGATTGACTGCCATACCACCCCAAAGCACAACAATGTAGGTTACATTATTTTGAAAAAGGAATTCTCCCTGATCCGGGTTAGCTATTTTCCAGGCTTCATTGGCTACGATTGCCATTGGCTTTCCTGCTTCCAGTCCGAAGTTAAAACATGCACTTAAAACACCGGATATGATAGAAACGATTAATCCCAACCCGAATTTATATTCCGTTTTTACTTCTAGACCATGAGGATCTGTTGAATCGGTTTGTAACTCTTTTTCTTTCATCATTCCTGCTTTTCCACTAATGATGATTCCGATGACACAAACCAGAAGTCCCAGCAAAACAAACTGTCCCCATTGGCTGGAAAACAGCAAACCGATATTGTCTTTTCCTGTTTGTGGAGAAAATTCATAATAAATGGAAGGAACGAGTGATCCAAACACCATACAAAGCCCCAAAATAATGCTGCTTCCAAGTGCTACTCCAAGATATCTAACGCCCAAACCATAAGTAAAACCGCCAATTCCCCACAAAGCACCAAACAAAAACGTCAGCCCCAATATGGAAGAGCTTTCATTCTGAATGATTTCCCAAAAACCGGGAATGGTAAGAAATGCCGCAAGAGGCGGCACAATGATCCAGGAAAAGACGCCTCCAATTAACCAATAGGTTTCCCAGGACCAGCCTTTTACTTTTTTATAGGGTAAATAAAAGCTGCCTGAAGAAAAACCTCCTAAGAAGTGAAAAAAAACTCCTAATAATGCATTCATAATTTATCTTATGGATTGAATTTGAAAATTAATACTATGAAATCGATTGCGCATCTTGTAGTGTCATGTTGTAATATTAGTTTCTTAACGCTCCTGCTTTCTAAATCGATACATTCACTCAGTGAAAATTAACTATTTTGAATATTCGTTTATTTTAATTGATACACTTCACTTGCAGCAAGCAACAGACAGCCTAAACCATAATCTTCAAAATCAGGCTGCTTATCAATGGCAAGCGGCTGACCGTCTTTAGGTTCTTTTCCTGTTCCCTGAACCCAGCCTAAAAATCCATTCGGCTGAACAGAATCTTTTACAATTGCGCTCCAGGCTTTTACGAGAACGGGTAAATATGTCTTTTTATCAATCAATCCTTTATTAAGCCCATAGGCCATTCCATACACAAAGAGAGCGGTTCCCGTCATTTCTTTACCTCCGAAATTGCCAGGATCATGCAGACTTACATCCCAAAAGCCATCTTCCCTCTGAATGGGTAGCAAAGCTGATAACAGATCTTTATAATCCTGTAAATATTCCTTATAATGCGGATCAGATTCCGGGGTATCTTCCAGTGTACGCGCTAAAGCTGCAACTACCCAACCGTTTCCGCGGCTCCAGTAGCAATCTTCGCCATTGGGTTCTTTATAAGGGGGAACGAAGCTTTTATCCCGCCACCAAAGTTTGTCTTTTGGGTTATATAAACCATTTCCTCCATGCTTATATTTCGTAAAGGCATACATCTCATAATTTTTATCGAAATATTTTTGTTCACCTGTAATTCTGCCCAGCTTTGTAAAAATCGGCATTCCCATTTGGAGCGCATCAATCCACCACCAGTCATCTGATTTTTTAGAGGCAATCATACTGTCCATAGAAGCTTTGACAAATTTTATTCTTTCCGGATTTTTTTTGCCGTCAATTTCATAAAGATCCAGATACGTTTGTCCGCAAGCCTGGTTGTCTGCGTTACGGGTATAGGTACCGCGCATCATGTCCCAATTGTGTTTTTGAGACCAGTCGATGGCGTAATCGTAATACTCTTTTTTAGGATCTATTTTATACAGAGCCATCAGTCCTTCATAGTAAACAGCCCGTGTCCACAAATTACTTGGCCATACTTTTTTTCCGACAACTTCCTTTCCCGCGTCCGGCCATTTGTTCATGAAATATTGATTTGCCCTGCGTGAAACGTCCAAAACTTCTTTTTTATCCGGAAGATTAACGTTTTTTGCCACCGTTTGTTTCTGAACTGAGCAGGAATATAAAACTCCAAACATCGACGCAAAAAAAACGCCTCTCATTAGTACTTGCTTCATAATTATTTTATTTTAGATAATTAAAGGATTAAGGTTGATTTAAGGTTTAACTGTATAAATATTTGGCAATGGAGCTTTTGAAACAGATTCATCCAAATAATAATCAGTATGAGGAGGCTGGTTGTAGCCTACATTTTGCCAAACAATACTCAATCGGTATTGCGGATTATGCATCATCGTATACAAACGGTGCTTCGTAGGAATGGTAGAACTGAAAACCCGAAGTTCCTGATTATCTGATGTTCTGTAAATCAGCTCTTCCCGCCAGTCTCCAAATAAATCGGCAACCAGAGAAGGATTTTTCTTAGTGCCATTGTTAGATTCGCACTGAAAATCCTTAGCATCAAAAATGAGATTGGACTTTTCTTTATTCCAATCCCATTTTGACACAGAAGTTCCGTCTAAAATTTCGCTTAAAAAATCCCCATCCCAATAAATTCCCATATTACAGGCAGGATTTTTATCACTTATTTTTCTTCCTTTAGTATCGTAAATACCTTTCACACCAGCTCCTGAAGCCCACGATTCTGAACCTTGATAGCGGGGATCAATATTTAAGGACAGTCCTCTTCCCGGTCCTTGAAATTTGCCCTGTTTACTATAAATCAAAGAAGGTAGTTTCCATAAAACCTTACCCGTTGCACCTGCTCTGAAATGGGCACCCGCATCATCAAATCTTTCCTGAATATCAAAAATTTCCAATCCCGCAGAGGAAGGATCCAGATCACCAACGTGCAGTGCATCACCGTGACCAAAGCCCGTGCTATTCAAGACTTTTCCGTTATTATCAACCGTCATTGCACCAAAAATAATTTCATCTTTTCCATCATTATCTACATCGGCAATGCTCAGGTTATGATTTCCCTGACCACGGTATTTTTTATTTTCTTTTGAACTTTCCGTATCAAAAAGCCATCGTAAACTGAGTTTTTTATCCTTATAATCCCAGGCAGCGATTGCCGTTCGGGTATAATAACCTCTCGACATAATAATGCTGGGTGTTTTGCCATCCAGATAAGCAACTGCACCCAAAAACCGGTCTACCCTATTTCCTTTCGCATCGCCCCAGGTTTCGGTAAGCTGTTCCGGAGTCGGATTCAAGCTGCCCTGAAATCTCGGAACAATATAATGAACGGTATTAATTTCTTCGCCTGTTTCACCATTAAAAACAGTCAAATATTCAGGACCGGAAAGGATAAACCCGTTTTCATTCCGGTAATCTTTGGAAGGGTCCCCGATGAATTTTCCTTTACCATCTCTGCTTCCATCTGCCGTCTTCATAACGACTTCTGCTTTGCCGTCCTGGTCTAAATCATACACTAAAAACTGTGTGTAATGCGCCCCTTCCCTGATATTTTTTCCTAAGTTAATTTCCCACAAGAATTTTCCGTTCAGTTTATAAGCCTGAATAATGGGTTCATCTGTAAAGCCTTTCTGACTGTTGTCTTTGGATTGCCCCGTCTGATGAAGGATAATTTCATATTTACCATCTCCGTCAAGATCGGCAACAGAAGCATCGTTGGGCGTATATCCCACCGGAGTTCTTAAAGGAATTGAAAAATAAGGTTTTTGATTAGCAGCATACTTCGCAGAATCCTGATCAATCTCCCGTTCCTGGGTATTGGATCTTACGAAATAAGTGTAATTCTTTGTTTTGTCTGCCGTTGTATCTAAAAAACTGGTTTCGTTAAGCAATGGTTTTTCGTTCAGCTTTTTGCTTTTATTATTTTCAATACGATATAGATCAAACTGAATATTCTGAGGTTCTGTACCCAGTAAACGCCAGCTCACAAAAATTCCTGTTTCTGAAGGTACTGCAACAATTCCTCTTTTTAAATACTCCATTTGCCTTTGTGCTGAAAGGAGCTGTGAAAAAAAAATGATCAGTACAATAAAGTTATATTTTATATTCATAATTCTGAACTATTATATTAATATATAATTCAATCGATTGCGCAATTTATTTTGATATACTTTTCTTTATATGAATTCTATTTTGAAAAATATAATGGAAATAACTGAATTTGTCCATCCAATCCGGAAGGCTGAATTTTCCATCCAGAGGCATCAAAAGCTTTATAATCAATATTTACAAAATTAATTTCATGATAATTACGCCATTGAATTTTATTCTGATCCATGTAACGGATTCTATTTGCCATCAAATTGCAGACTTCAATCTGAATGGTATTTTTCCCTTTTTTCAGATATTTCCCAATGTTGATTTCAAAAGGAATACTCCAGACAATCCCAGCTTCCTGACCGTTAACAATTACTTTTGCACTTTCATATAGTTTATCGAATTTTAAAAGATAATCGTCTGCTTTTTTATTCTTCAAAACTAATGTTGTTGTATAAACACCGGTTCCTGAAAAGCTCTGTGTTGCAGAATCTTCTGAAAAGTTCGTCCAGGGTTCCGGATTTTTTAGAATCCTTGATTTTGGACGTTCGGGACCGCCTTCTTTGAAAGTCAGCTGCCATGCTTGATTTAAACTGATAGGGGAATCTATTTTTTCAATATAATTCCATTTTGCAATGGAATGATCAACAGATTCACTATTTTTAAAAAATAAAGATTGTCCGGATTTCAGTTGAATTCTTACAGAATTGTTTTGTATTTCCGCAACTCCGAAATCTCCGTTTTCCGGATTCATGATCACGGCTTGCTTTCCTGTATAGTTTAAAGGAATAAACTGATTAATGTCCTTTGCAGTATGATTAACAATGAAATAGTATTTTCCACCGTCAAACTGTCTCCTCACAAACCTCAATCCGGTTTCCGTTAATTGTTCTTTTTGTATTTTTAAATATTCCAAGCCTTTTTCAATATCAGAACTTAACACAATTTTTCCTTTTCCGAAACTCGCAGTTTTTATATTTTCTCCGTGATCCTGAAACTTGATCTGAGCCCACAATGATTTCAGTTCTGCTCTTCTTTTTTCAACTTCAAAATTTCCGGGAATATCTTTTGGCTCATTTTGAAAAATAACCGAAGCGCCATTTTGAGCTAATTTGAGAATATAATGTATCGTAGTTTCCGGCAAATAAGTTAATTCAGGAATAATTAAAACCCGGTAAGAAGATCCTTCTTTTGCAGTCTGAATTTTCTGGTTTTCCGATTTGGATTCGCCAATCATCTTGTCAGAAATCATATCAAGAGCATAGCCCATTTTGCTTAGCTTCGTTAAATTCTTATACATTGGAGTTGGCTGCAGCCATTTTTCCACGTTATGAACTTTAAACGCGATATCTTTTCCATTCGGATTAGCCCATTGGTCATAAATTGGCCAGTATATCAACAGTTCATTATCAGATTTCCCGCTCTGCAAAACACTTTGAGTACGGGCAACATAAGAATTTAATCCCATTAAATGTGGCCACAAACTGTTTTCCGGAACAAAATTAACCGAAGCGTAAAAAAGCCATCCCGGAAAAGGAACATCGGCCGGTGTATATGTTGTACCATGATAAAAAACGTGATTGATTCCAGATAGAAAAACCTGCTCCACTTCGGGTTTTGCTTGCGACCAGGAGGTTTTAAAATGCTCTGTAAGCCATGTAAAAGTTTCATTTGAAATTAATTGTTTACCTCTAACATTGGCAGCCGATGAAGCAAATTTCAGCATATTAATATCCGGTTGATCAGATTTTTGCACATCTGTACGCTCTCTTCTCAGCCCCGGAATATCAAAAACCGTACTTCCAAAAGTCTCAGACTCCGGAATATCGACTGCAGCATACAAGTCCAGTAAATTTCCTGGCGATCCGTGGGCCTGGTTGGTATTTTTGGAATTTTTGGAATGAGCCCAGTTTGTAAAATCCTTAGTAAAATTGCTCAAAATCAATTCGCTCAGGGTTTCCCTGTAATCTGACTTAATTCTACCCGTCATCTCGTTTTCTTCGTTACTGACAAGATATTTAATGTATGGACTCAAATCATATCCTCTCCTTTTTTTAAATTCACTTTTAAAATCAGGGGTCCAGTCAGCATTATAAACCTCATAACTGTCATTGAAAAAAGAACGGATTCCATAGTTTGAGTTTCCAAAAGCTTTATCGAAAGTTTTAAGATAATCTTTCGTTGCATCAGGTGAAAAATGATCTAGTGTATACCCTTCACCACCTGGAGCTGCACGTTTTACTTTTTGTAAAGTTTTGCCTGTAAAAACAGCATAAATCGTCCATTTCCCGGAATCCGGCTTCCAGTTGAGAGAGCCGTCATTTGCTATTTTATCAGTTAAAACAACTGCTTCATTTTTCTCATTGTAAGCCGTTACAATATCTAATTTTATTGTTTCTAAATTCTTCTGTTTTTCATCATTCAGAATGATTTGCTCTGAAAATTTTTCGCCTGATGAAATTGTGTATGTCTGAACAATCATTTTTGTAGCGGCATCTTCTTTGTCAACCTGCGAACCACCGATTGGCCAGCCTGTTCCTACAGCCATATCAACTCCCATGTTCAAACTTTTTGCTTTGCCTGTAGTGAATTGAAGCATTTTCATCCACTCCGGAGAAAGATAATTGATGTACTGATTTTCAAAACCTTTTGCTCCGTAAATGGGAACGATTTCTATGCCACCGAAACCTGCTTTATTAAGTGTTGTCAATTCTTTATCCAATCCTTTTTCGCTGACAGCATTTCCCATCCACCACCATCGTGTCCACGGCTTTGCCGTTTCAGTGGTTTTTGGCCACGGATTTTGTGCAGGAAGATTCCCAAACGCAAAACAAAATATGCCTGCCTTTACTATAGATTGAATATTCATTTTCTTACTTTTTAGTTTCCATCCGGTTTTAAAGATTCCATGAAGATACATTCCGGCCAATGGAATTTTTCAAAAGGATCAGGTTGATTTAAGTCAAAACCTTTATATTTTTTAGAAATAAACTTAGTCAAAGGCAGCTTCTGATCGACAATACTTTTTATGACACATTTTGCCAGTTGATAAGCGCCATACGTATTAAAGTGAGTATCATCTGCCAAAGCATCCTTCTGATTGGGATAAGAATTTGCAGGATAATAGACAAATGCTTTTTTAGAATTTTCCGGTCCCAACGCTTCAAAAAGCGTTTTACTCATTGCATTCAGGTCGATTAAATATACATTTTCTTCTTTGCTAATTTCCCGCATCGCATCAGGAAAATCATCAAGAGTATTGACAATCTTATTATTCTTATCAAAAACTCTTCGATTCATTGATGTAACTAAAACAGGAATCGCTCCCAATTGTTTTGCTTTATTACTCCATTCCTGTAATCTTTTTCTATAACCAGATTTTGTGCTGTTGCCATACTTCTGATCATTATGCCCAAACTGGATGAACAGATAATCTCCAGGCTTTATTTTGTTCCAGATTTTATCAATCCGATGGCGGTCTTCAAAAGCTTTCAAAGTTTCTCCGCTTTCGGCGTAATTCGCAACAACAACTTCTTCCGGAACAAAAAAACACGGTAGCATTTGTCCCCACGAGGCCCAGGGTTCGTACTGTGCATCTACAACCGTGGAATCCCCTGTCAGGTAAATTGTTTTTGCCGTTTTGTTAGACTGAATGGTTATTGCACAAATTTTTGGGGCTTTACTGTTAAATTCAATCGTCAATAAGTTGTCCCAATGTAAATATTTTCTTTCTCTTGGTTTTAATTTTACAATTCCAATTTCAACTCCATCCTGATTACGGAGAATGCTGTCTTTAATATGAACTGTAATAAGTTTTTCAACTATTTCACCTTCTTTTGTTTTTACTTCGTCCAGCATCAGACGACGGTTTTCTACACGAGCTGTTGTTTGAGAAGTTCCTTTAGAATCACCTAAATTTAACTTAATATCATAATTCCCTTCCGGAAGTACCACCGAAAAATAGAAAGGTCTGTCGCTGGTAATATAATCTCCCGTCAAAGCATTTCCTCCTCTGTCGATTGATTTTAAGCCGGAAATATCCATGAATCCATAGCCTGCTTTTCTGTCGAATTCAGAATGTTCCGTGATGGGAATAAAACCATCCTGAACTCTGCTTCCGCCAAAATCAAATTTAAAATTGGTTTGCTGGGTAAACATCGATGAACAAATAAAAATGGTTATAATTCTTATCCAACTTTTCATAATCACTCCATTAAAAATATTGACTCCTCCATTAATCCAAAAATCCTATTCGCTTGTATGCTCAGAAACCGTCCCAATCTAAATTGAGAATGCAATAATTGGGAGCATAAGCATACCACGCCGAATATTTTAGACAAAAAACTCATTTTGCAGCAATGTCGGAATCATCTTTCTTGTCATAAGACTGGTCTAGCGAGGCAACCTGAGTAACATTTACTTTAATTTTTTCTAAATTTTTAATAGCCCCCAAATTCTCCTCTTTTGGTTTTAAAGCCCTTATTTTCAGGTTATCCAACGTGAAATCTATCAGATCATACAAGTCTGATTTTTCAACATCGAATGCCGTTTCACAACTGATATCAATATTTTTAATCAGAATATCATTCGCTAAAGATTTTTTAGGCTTTTCCTCTCCTTTCAAATCGAAAAACTGGCTCCAACCTTTCACATACAAGAAAGTTTTGACATTGCCCGTGATATTTTCAACGGTAATATATTCGTAATGCTGAGGAGTATCCGGTCTCATTTTAAGGTGGAGCAGTCTGGAAGCATCTTTCACCTTTGAGTTGCGCAGAATTACGTTATAATTGTGGATTGATTCGCTGCCGCAAGTAAGAACACTGTGACAAAACCCAAAGTTGTTATCTTCGATGATGATATTTCTGTTTTCACCATTTTCAGGAGTTTTATCTGCTTTCGGACCTTTTCCACCTTTTAATGCAATGGCGTCGTCGTTCACCGACATATAGCAATTTTTAATCAGGAAATTTGTGCAGGCATCAATATCAACGGCATCTGTACTTGGTGCTTTTACCGGTTCTTTTGGTGCAAGAATTGTCAGGTTTAACAATTTTACAAATTCACTTTTATAATAATGTGTACTCCAGAAAGGAGAGTTTTTTACGGTAATCCCTTCAACCTGAACATTTTTAGAATTTGAAACATAGATGATTCTGGGTCTCATTTCGTCCATATTGGTACACTTAGGATTCCACTGACGTCTTTTCCAGAATGCTTTCCAAAAGCGCAATCCGTTTCCGTCAAGTGTTCCTTTTCCCGAAATAGTAAAACCATTTAACCCATCTGCATTGATTATTGCAGGAAAATATTTTATAGTCTGCCCTTCCATTCTTGTTTCCACAACCGGAAAATCACTGATATCATCGCTTCCTTTTAATTTCGCACCGTTCTCCAAATGTAAATGTGTTCCTTGTTTGAAAAATACCGAACTGATCAGGAATGTTCCTTTGGGTACAATAATTACCCCACCGCCATTTTTAGCTGCAAGATCAATGACCTGCTGAACCTGTTTTGTCTGAAGAATCGTACTGTCGTTTTTCACTCCATTATCGGTAAGAATATATTTTTTACCTAATTTACTGATGTCTGTAGGTTTGTTTTCTTTAAACCATCTTTGAATTATGGTGCCGTCGGGAAATTTATCCTGGCTTTTTATACCTGATGAAAACAATAAAAGCATCAGCAGGGATAATAAAAAGCTTGATGTATTTTGAGATTTCATAATTTATTTTTTATTGTAGAATCTGATTTTTCATTAATAAAATTCAGTATTCAAAAGAATGGCAAAATAAAGGAATATCATTTAAATAAAATTTATTCGGTTTGTTTTTACAAAAAAATCAACAAATAATCTTCAACTCTATAACGAAATTATTCTTTCATTTCATTTTCATAAAAGTATACATTTTAGAATTTGACGGTATCCTGCTCTTTCATGTTGATTAATTTGCGATGATTTATCCTTGGTTAACATCTACCAAAATATAAATTAATCATTAATTTGCGCAATCGATTGCTCAATATTGGATAATTAAAGCCTTTTTTAGTTAAAGTTAATTACTCAATTTATTTAATTTAATTGGAATTAAAGCATTTAAAAAATAATTAATTAAAGTTAAAATACTGAATAACAATAATTTAATATTCAATAATATTAAAAATTAACATATTTATAAAAATCTTCGGTATAATACATAAAATTATTACATTTAAAGCATTACAATTATTAATTATTAATAATTAATGAAGTTTATAGGTTATGATGTAGGAAGCTCATCGATAAAGGCTTCCATCGTAGATGATCAGGGAAAATTAGTTGCCCATGCCAAATACCCGGAACATGAAATGTCAATAGATTCCCCAAAAGCAGGCTGGGCAGAACAAAACCCCGATGAATGGTGGCAAAATCTCCGGATTCTCACACAAAAAATAATTGCAGAGAGCAAAATCCACAAAAATGAGATTAAAGGAATTGGTATCTCCTATCAAATGCATGGATTAGTATTGATTGGAAAAGACAAACAAGTACTTTGTCCTTCAATTATATGGTGTGACAGCCGGGCTGTTGAAATTGGCGACCGGATTTTTAGTGAGATCGGAGAAAAAGAATGCATGAAAGAACTGCTTAATTCTCCGGGAAATTTCACCGCTTCCAAACTGAAATGGGTACAGGAAAATACCCCCGAGATCTATGACAAGATCTGGAAATTTATGCTTCCGGGAGATTTCATTGCATTTAAGCTTAGTGGCGAAGCAACAACTTCTGTTACAGGGCTTTCAGAAGGTATACTTTGGGATTTTGAAAAGCATAGAGTTTCAAAAACAATGTTGGAACACCTGGGAATTGAGGAATCCTTTGTCTCTGATATTGTGGAAAATTTCACTGAACAATGCTATGTTTCAAAACAGGGAGCAGAAGAAAGTGGTCTTCCCGAGGGAATTCCTGTTTATTACCGAGCCGGAGACCAACCCAATAACGCACTTTCCCTCAATGTAATGAATCTCGGAGAGATTGCCGCAACAGGCGGAACTTCCGGAGTTGTTTATGGTGTGACTGACAATATTAAATCAAAGGAATCTGTAAGAATTAACAATTTTGCCCACATTAACCACACAAAGGAACAGCCGAGAATCGGGAAAATGCTTTGCCTCAATGGTGCGGGAATTCAGTACAGCTGGCTTCGACATCAGGTGGATCAAAAAAGACACAGCTATCATGAAATTAATGATTTAGCTTCAAAAATACCGATCGGTTCCGATGGAGTTATTGTCCTGCCCTTCGGAAACGGAGCAGAGAGAGTACTGCATAATAAAGATATTGGCTCGTCTGTTTTTAACCTGAATTTTAACCGTCATAAAAGCGAGCATCTTTTCCGGGTGGGATTAGAAGGTATTGCCTTTTCTTTTGTTTACGGAACGGATATTTTAATGTCCGACGGGCTTCAGAAAGGTATTATAAAAGCAGGCGGTGACAATTTATTCCGCTCTTCTTTATTCACGCAGACCATCACTACTATTTTGGATACTGAAATAAGAATTATAGATTCCACAGGTTCTACGGGTGCAGCAAGAGCCGCAGCCATGGGATCCGGAGCATTCAAATCGCAAAATGAGATCCTGACTGACAAAGACATTTTAAAAAGCTATTATCCTGATAATAAGAACTATAACCAGTACAAGGATAGTTACGAAAAATGGAAATTAAAACTATTGCAAAATCTAATCATTAAGAAATTTTCAAACACATTTATGCAATCGATTGCATAAATGTTATCATCTAACTAAAACTAAAATATATGGCAATTACAATGGGCAACAAAGAGTATTTCAAAGGAATTGGAAAAATTCAATTTGAAGGAAAAGAATCTGACAATCCTCTGGCTTTCAAATTTTATAACGAAAATAAAGTGATTCGAGGGAAAACGATGAAAGAATATTTCAAATTTGCAACAGCTTACTGGCATACATTCTGTGCAACGGGTGGAGATCCTTTTGGAGTGGGAACACAGCATTTTGAATGGTTAAACGCAACAGATGTTAAGCAAAGAGCAACAGAAAAAATGGATGCGGCTTTCGAATTTTTCACAAAACTAGGTGTGCCTTACTACTGTTTCCACGATTATGATTTAATTGATGAGGCGGATAATTTTAAAGAATCAACCAAAAGAATAGAATTTATAACCGATTATGCCAAAGAAAAACAGGCAGCTTCCGGAGTAAAATTACTTTGGGGAACTTCAAACTGTTTCTCCAATCCCCGATTTATGAATGGCGCAGCTACAAATCTATCCTTTGACGTATTGACTTATGCCGGAGGACAGGTTAAAAATGCCTTAGATGCAACGATTAAGCTAGGCGGAGAAAATTATGTTTTCTGGGGTGGCCGTAAAGGATACATGTCTTTACTGAACACCAACATGAAACGTGAACTTGAACATATGGCAAAGTTTCTACACATAGCAAAAGATTATGCACGTTCACAAGGGTTCAAAGGGACTTTCTTTATTGAGCCAAAACCAATGGAGCCTACGAAACATCAGTATGACTTTGATGCGGCAACCTGCCTAAACTTTCTTCGTCAATATGATTTACTGGATGATTTCAAGCTTAACCTTGAGGTCAATCACGCAACTTTAGCCCAGCATACTTTTGAACATGAATTACAAGTAGCGGCCGACAACAACGTTTTAGGAAGTATTGACGCCAACCGTGGAGATTATCAAAATGGCTGGGATACAGACCAGTTTCCTGTTGATTTATATGAAATGACGCAGGCAATGCTGGTAATTATTCAGGCAGGAGGTTTTCAGGGTGGAGGTGTAAATTTTGATGCTAAAATCAGAAGAAACTCAACAGACCTGGAAGATATTTTCATCGCTCATATCAGCGGAATGGACAATTTTGCAAGAGCTTTCCTGGCTGCAGATGCTATTTTAGAAAAATCAAAATATTCTGAGATCAGAGCTGACAGATATGCTTCTTTCAATAACGGAAAAGGTAAAGATTTTGAAGAGGGGAAATTATCTCTTACTGACCTGGCTTCCCATGCGGAAGGGCTTGGAGAAGTAGGCAGGGAAAGTGGTAAACAGGAATATCTGGAAAGTCTGATTAATCAGTATTTATAATACAAATGCCGTTAACAAAGTATCTAATTTTTAACAACTAAAACTATATGAGACTATGCAAATAATAGATTCGGGCACGAAATATTCTTCAGGAACAAAGGCAGAAATCAACATGGTATATGTCACCATGCTTACATTGGTTGCCACTTTGGGAGGGCTTTTGTTCGGATATGATACAGCCGTTATTTCGGGGGCAGAAAAGTCCATTCAGGAATATTTAATTATCCCATTGGGAATGAGTTCATTGGCTCATGGAGCCACTATTTCCAGTGCATTGATAGGGTGTGTCATCGGAGGGGTTGTTTCCGGATATTTTTCAACCAGATTAGGAAGGAAAAAATCACTGATGGTAGCTGCATTTTTATTTTTCATCAGTGCCTTGGGAGCTGCTTATCCTGAATTTTTATTTTTTAAGCAGGGTGAACAATCATTGGGTGTTTTGCTGGCTTTTAACTTTTATAGAATTATTGGAGGAATTGGTGTTGGTCTTGCTTCCGCGGTTTGCCCGATGTATATTGGAGAAATAGCCCCTGCTGAAGTTCGTGGAAGATTGGTTTCTCTAAATCAGTTTGCCATAATTTTTGGGATGCTGGTAGTATATTTTGTCAACTGGGGTATTGCCGACGGAAAATCAGTAGAATGGATCAACGATATCGGCTGGCGTTATATGTTTTTATCCCTGACAATTCCGGCTGCCTTATTCGGGATTTTACTGTTTTTTGTTCCGGAAACTCCCCGATATTTAACCTTAACTAAAAAAGATGATGAAGCGCTTAAAATTTTAACAAAAATTAATGGGCAGCTTAGAGGACATGAAATATTTCAGGAAATTAAGGGAACTGTTGCTCAACATAAAAGTGAGCTTTTTACATTCGGGAAAACAGTTATTATTATTGGAATTTTACTTTCTGTTTTTCAGCAGTTTGTGGGAATTAATGTAGCTTTATACTATGCT
The DNA here is from genome assembly GCF_018362995.1 of Chryseobacterium indologenes. NCBI lineage: Bacteria > Pseudomonadati > Bacteroidota > Flavobacteriia > Flavobacteriales > Weeksellaceae > Chryseobacterium > Chryseobacterium indologenes. The sequence continues at coordinate 240,153 of NZ_CP074372.1, read as the reverse complement.
CCGAGGATTTTTGAGAGCATGGGTGTTCACAAAGATGCTTCAATGCTGCAAACTGTTGTTATGGGATTGGTTAACGTTATCTTTACAGTGGTTGCTATTTTCACGGTTGATAAATGGGGAAGAAAACCATTACTGATCGTAGGGTCCATAGGAATGGCAATGGGAATGTTTGCCATTGCCATTTTCTCTTATTTGCATATTATCGGAATTGCAACTTTGGTTTTCATCATCATCTATACCGCATCTTTTATGATGTCCTGGGGACCGATTTGTTGGGTTTTGATCTCAGAACTTTTTCCTAATAAAATCAGGGGGGCAGCGATTGCAGTTGCAGTTGCAGCTCAATGGGCCGCCAATTACCTGATCTCCTCCACCTATCCTTTTATGATGGAGTTTAGCGGAGCTTTTACTTATGGTTTTTACGGAGTGATGAGTGTTTTATCACTGTTTTTTGTATGGAAAATGGTTCCGGAAACTAAAGGGAAATCTTTGGAGGAAATTGAAAAACTTTGGAAAAGTTAATTATTTTTTATATCAATAGTTAGCCATGGGGACATCAGTTTTCGGTGTCCTTTGGTTAAACTAACCGATCTTTTTTATCATTAAATCAAATTTTTGTTGTTAATAAGCTTGATTCCAGCGAATTCGGTTTTTATTTTAGATAAAAACTCAACCCTATCTCAATAAAAATTAGCCAATTCAATATTTTTTAGGCTTAATCTGATTTTAATCACTCTTAATCTTGTATAAAATCTCAATATTTCCTTTTTGATAGACATAATTTGATTAAATTTACGACTATAATGTATGTTATCCCAGACATACCCAAAACTTCAGAAAAAGCATGTATGAATAAGAAAAATGCCACAATATATGACATCTCGAAAAAGCTTAACGTAAGTGTGGCAACTGTTTCCAGAGCATTGAACGACCATCCGAGAATAAGCCAGGCAACGAAAGATTTGGTAAAGAAAACGGCCAAAGAAATGAACTACAAACAAAATAACCTTGCCAAAGCTCTGAAAAGCGGGGAAACAAAAAACGTAGGAATTATTGTGCCTTATATTAATACCAATTTCTTTTCATCCGTAATCCGTGGAATTGAAGAAGAGCTTTCTCCACATGGTTATCATGTAATTATCTGCCAGAGCCATGAAGATGTAAATATTGAAAAAAGACACTTAAATACTTTGCTTAATGCTCAGGTTGATGGGATTTTCATGTCTGTTTCCAAAACGACTATTGATACCGAACATATTCAGAATATTCTGAGTTCCACCAATACTCCTATTATATTTTTTGACCGTAAAAAGGATATTTCAGGAATAAGTACAGTAACTATTGATGATTATCGCGGTGGTTATATGGCGACTGAACATCTGATTAATGAAGGGTACCGAAATATTTGCCATTTCTCCGGAGACTTAAATCTGGAAATTTATGAGAACCGTCTGAAAGGTTACAAACAGGCTTTAATGGACCATAATTTAAGCATAAAAGAAGAGAATATTATCACAACAGGAAGTTCAATCGATGAAGGAATTGATGCGGTTAAAAAACTTTGGGATAAAAAATCTGTTCCGGATGCCATCTTTTCATCCAGTGATTTTGCTGCGTTAGGTGCTTGCCAGGAACTGAAAAAACGTAAAATCAAAATCCCACAGGAAGTTGCTGTTATTGGCTTTTCTAATGAACCTTTTACACAATTTATGGAGCTTCCGATAAGTTCTGTAGATCAGACTCCCCTGACGATGGGGAAAATGGCAGGACAGGTTTTTATTGAAAGCGTGAAAGAGAATAATTCCGGGGTTTCTATTGAGAAAAAGGTGGTTTTGGCACCACAGCTTTATATCAGGAAGTCTTCAAAAAGGAAGTGATTTTCTTTTGTCTTGAAATCAACGATTCGACATAGTCAAACAAAAGAAACAAAAATTCAAGACCTGGAAACTGCCGCTAAAAATTAAAACTTAATCCTAAAGTTCCCAAACTTGCGCGAATTTGCTATCTGTTCTTCGGTTCAAAAATTGTCTCGTGCATCGAACAGTGGGAATTTTTTAACGGATTAATTTTTAATTTTTCTTAACGCTCTATTTTCCTATGTCGTTAATGTCTCAGTTTGCCATTCTAAAGTAATCTCAGCATTCTTAAGTTTTGGGCAAAGCCAATCGGATTGTATATTCTTAGGCGGACAAAAGTCCGCTCCTAATGATTAAAAACATTATGTTTGTTCGTGAAAATATTTGTTTCATTTGTGTTTAAACTTAATTTACTCCAAAAGAAAATGCTTCCCACATCCTGTTGAAAGCATTTTCAAATCTAATAATTTATATATAAAAACAAGAACTATAAACTTACGCCCCGTCTCCAAGGGATAAAATCGTTCTGATTGAGAATTGCCGCTTTGGTTTTTACCTGTCCGCTGGCAACTTCTATGATAAATTCTAACAATTCTTCTGCTTTTTCGTCTATTGACTTTTCCCCTGTAATCACGTCTCCTGTATTGAAATCGATGATATCCGGCATTCTTTCTGATAACGATGTATTTGATGAAATTTTCACTACGGGAACCACAGGATTTCCTGTAGGAGTCCCCAGACCTGTTGTGAATAAAACAACATTGGAACCTGAGCCCACTAAAGCTGTAGTACATTCCACGTCATTTCCAGGTGTACACAATAAATTTAAGCCCGGTTCTTTGATGTATTCTGTAAAATCGAGTACATCATTTATTGGCGATGAACCTCCTTTTTTAGCTGCTCCTGCAGATTTCATGGCATCTGTTATTAGGCCATCTTTAATATTCCCCGGTGACGGATTCATATCAAAGCCAGATCCTGCAGCAACAACTGAATTTTCAAAATCTTTCATCAATTGTAAAAATCTTTCTGCATCTTCTTCCTTTACGCAACGGTTGACAAGCTCCTGCTCCACTCCACATAACTCCGGGAATTCTGAAAGAATAGTTGAACCTCCGATTCCAGCCATTAAATCTGACAGTTGTCCTAAAACCGGGTTTGCAGAAATACCTGAGAAACCGTCTGAACCACCGCATTCCAACCCTAAAACAAGTTTAGAAAGGGATGCTGGTTTTCTTTCTATTTCATTAGCGTGTTTGATGGCTTCATAAGAATCTTTAATAATTCCGCTTAACATTTCATCTACCGTTCCGGACTTTTGCTGTTCGTAAACGATGATTGGCTTTTTATTATCCGGACTGATTTTTTCCAAGGCATCTTTAAAGATCTGAACCTGTAAATTCTGACAACCCAAGCTTAAAACGGTTGCTCCGGCTACATTCGGATTGTTAACATATCCTGCCAGCAATCTTCCCAATGCCTCGGCATCCTGACGAATTCCGCCACAACCTCCCTGGTGTGTAATGAATTTAACTACAATATTTTTAAATATTCTTGAATCCTGCTCTTCTTCAACAGCAGCTTCCGTTTCAGAATTATTGATTAATGATCTTAACAATAACTGATGTTTTGTCACTTTTTCAAACAACAGTTCTTTTTCAAAAACATCCTTTAAAATCTCAACATTTCTGTTTTCACAAAAAACCAGCGGAAAAAATAACCAGACATTTTCTGTTCCCACCTGTCCGTCGTCGCGGTGATAGCCCATAAATGTTTTATCTTTCCATTTATCAACATTGGGAGCGGTCCAGGTAGTGGTTTCTGTTTTACCTCCTACTTTTGCGCTTTGATGTTTTACGTTTTCAGTGGTAATCACCTCTCCTTTCCGGATCGGCTGGCTGGCTTTTCCCACCAAAACTCCGTACATGATAATAGAATCACCTACGGTAATATCTTCGGTCACGAATTTATGTTTCGCCTTCGTGTCTTTTATAATTTCATAAGTAAGTTCACCCAAAGTAACCGTTTCTCCCCGCGCCAGATCTACCAGTGCCACCGCTACATTATCCTTGGGATTTACTTTTAATACTTTCTTTTGCATTTTTCCTAAGAATAAAATTGTATAAAGTTGTGATACGCAATTTCTACATCGTTGTGGTCTATTTCCCACAAAGCTTTTGCTACTGCATCTTTCAGTCCGCCAACCTGAGTAAGGTCTATATCCCAGAAAGTGGTTTCGCTTAATGATAATTCTGCAACTTTCCCATAATCTCCGTTTGTCCAGATTTCTTTGAATTGAGCAACAATGGATTCTTCATCATTAATTGGCAAAGATTTTTCACCAAAATTACCCTGATAGAATCTGATTAAGCTTGCCAAAGAGAATACCAGATTTAGTGGTAATTTTTGATTAATTTCAACGTAACCCAGCAAACTCGGAAGGATTCTTACTTTAAATTTAGAAACAAAATACAGTGCAATGCTCGCCTGATAATGCTTAATAAAAGGATTTCTGAATCTGTCAAAAACTTCTTCTGCAAAATCTTTCAGTTCCGTTTCATCAAGACCTAACGTCGGATTTACTTCATTAAAAATGGTTTCCCTTAAAAACTTCCCGATAAATGCATCGTCAATAGATTCTTTTACCGTTTCCTTTCCTGATAAAATTGCCGGAGCCAACATTAAGGTATGACCGCCATTAAGGATTCTCACTTTTCTCAAACGGTACGGCTGAATATCATCAACCACCAAAATCTGTTCATTAATTTTATCGAAAGGAATTCTCTCTTTTACATTTCCGGCATCCTGAATTACCCAAAGTAAGAATGTTTCAGAAACAACCATCATCTGATCTTCATAATCCAACTGATCTTCGTATGATTCTGCGTCATCTTTCGGATACCCCGGAACAATCCTGTCGACCAATGTATTATGGAAGTAATTACTTTGATTAATCCATTGTGCAAAATCAGGATCTAAATTCCAAAGTCGGGCATACTTCAGGATCATATCTCTCAATACAAACGCATTGTCTTCAATCAATTCGCAAGGAATAATTCTCACGCCTTTACCTGCAGCTCCGTTGAAATGTTTGAATCTCTCGTGTAATAAAACCGTTAGTTTTGCAGGAAAATTCTTGTGCGGACCAATGTAATTATTTTCTGATTCGTCATAAGAAATTCCTGTTTCTGTTGTGTTTGAGAAGATAAATTCTAATTCCTCTTCTTTCGCCAACGCTAAGAATTCATCATAATTTGTATAAGGATTAATCGACTTCTGAATCGCAGAAATTACCTGTTTTGTATCAATAATTTCCCCTTTTTTAATTCCCCTTGAGAAAAGCGTGTATAGATTACCCTGTTCTTCCAATTTATGAACTGAGCCGCCCGCTGTTGGCTGAACGTTTACAATTCCGGCATTGAATCCCGCTTCTTTATTTAATTTATCAATGACATAATCTGTGAATCCTCTCATAAAATTTCCGCCTCCAAACTGTATTATTTTAATAGGAAGTTTTTCCTGAGAATTGTTTAATTCACGATTTAATTTTTGTTTTGTCTGATTTTCCATCTTTCTAATTTGAATTAAATGATATTTTTAATTCTATAAAATTTTTAATGCAAAGTCCGCAAGTTTTTTTTGCTAACATGCTGTATACTTTTTAAGCTTCAAAGGCGTTTCACTCAGCGAAGAACGCTAATTTTAACCAAGATTTTTTTTCTACTGACTTATCACTTTATATTTTGGAACCAATATTTTCATTACTGTCCATGCGATAAGATATGCTACGGCACAGGCTGAAAATATGATCATGTAGCCCTTGTCGATTCCGTCTACAACTACTGATCCTGATTTTTCCAACTGCTCAAAAAATCCGTCGGGTAATCTTTCGTTGATGTATTGAGGGTATTTTTCCAATAAAGGAATTCCGTCAACCGTGGACCAGGCTTTATGAGCATGATCGAACAATACGCCTGAAGATTTATTAATAATGAATGAACCAATTCCACCCGCCATTCCGCCAATTCCGGTAATGGTTGCAATAGCTTTTTTCGGAAACATATCGCCTACTGTCGAAAAAATATTTGCCGACCAGGCCTGATGTGCTGCTCCCGCAATTCCGATAATTAAAACCGGAATCCAATACGTTAACGAACCTAAAGGTTGTGCTAAAAGGGCCAACAAAGGAAAAAATGCGAAAATCAGCATTGCTTTCATTCTTCCTGAGTAAGCATTCATGCCTTTCTTTTCCACAAAATATTTTGGAAGCCAACCGCCGATGATTGACAATAAAGTAATCATATAAAGAACGAATAATGGTAATGCACTTTGTGTAGAATCCATTTTGTAAACGGAGCTTAAATAAGCCGGAGTCCAGAATAAAAAGAACCACCAAACGCCGTCTGTCATAAATTTTCCAAAGACAAAAGCCCAGGTCTGTCTGTAACTGAAACATTCTTTGAAAGTGAACTTTTTTTCTTCTGCCTTCACAGTATTTTCTTCAGCAGCAAAGTCTTCCTGATCCTGCTGAATATAGGTTAATTCATGCTCGTTAACTTTATGATGTTCGTGAGGTTTTTTGTAGTAGAAAATCCATAATCCCATCCATACAAATCCCAACGCTCCAATGATGATAAATGCCCATTCCCATCCCATGGCTTTTGCAATAAAAGGAATGGTAACCGGTGCTGCCAAAGCCCCAACCGTTGCTCCTGCATTGAAAATACTTGTTGCTAAAGCTCTGTCTTTTTTAGGGAAATATTCCGCTGTAGTTTTAATTGCTGCCGGGAAATTTCCTGCTTCACCAATAGCCAATACGAAACGTGCAAAAATAAATAGCGTTACACTCGTACTGATGATGGCAGAGGTATTGGAAACTGTAGAAATCAATTCTTTAGATCCGTGAAAGCCTGCCAACCAGTTTCCGGTAAGAATTCCTGAAGTTGCAATTCCGCAAAATGCATGTAAAACTGCACCGACAGACCAGATTCCGATTGCCCACAGGAAACCTTTTTTAGTATCCATCCAATCGACAAATTTTCCAGCGAAAAGCATTCCTACTGCATAGAAAATAGAGAATAATGCCGTGATATTTCCATAATCATTATTGTTCCAGTGAAATTCCGGTGCGATAAAATCTTTCCACGTCAAAGATAAAACCTGACGATCAAGATAATTGATTGTTGTTGCAATGAACAGCAAAAAGCATATCGTCCATCTGAAGTTGCTCGGTTTAAGAGACTTAACTGAACTCATATTAATTTTAGAATTAGTTTTGTTTGAATGTTTTTAAGATGTTTCACTCAGCCAGGATCACAAGGTGTTTCCAGCTTTCTTACTCATTATTATTTTAAAGTCTGAATAATTTCCAGCACTTTTACCGTTTCATTTTCTATAGTTGTATAGTCTTTAGCAAGCATTAATTCTTTGCTTACCAATTTGCTTCCCATTCCTACTGCTGAAACACCGGCTTTGAACCAGCTTTCGATGCTTTCTTTAGTAGTATCTACTCCACCCGTCGGCATAAATTTCAGATTGGGGAAAACATCTTTGATCGCACTCATAAATCCGGTTCCTAATGCGTTCCCGGGGAATAGTTTAATGAAAGTAACGCCAGCATTTTCAGCTTCGATAATTTCAGTCGGCGTCATACAACCCGGACTGTACAACAGATCTTTCGGAATCAAAAATTCTGCAACCTCAGCTACGAAACCCGGACTGATAAAGAAATCTGCTCCTACTTTATAGTATTCTTCAGTTTGTTGTATATTTTTTATTGTGCCAATTCCCAACAGCATTTCCGGCATTTCTGCATTACGGATTTCTACCATTTTTGTAAAATTACTTAACGCAGCATCACCACGGCTTGTATATTCCACTGCACGAACTCCTGCTTTGTAAAGTGATCTCAGTATTTCCAGAGTTACTATTTCATCAGCATTATAGTATAGAGGCAAAACCCCTTGGTTGATGATCGTATTTGTAACCAATTGAATTTTTGTCATTTTGTTGAATTACTTTGTTGAAAATAATCATTGAAGGGGTTTTATCCATCCTTTAGTATGCTGTCCCTTCAAAATTTTATCTTAATCTTTTGTTTTTAATGCGAAGGGCGCAAAGATTTTCTTTTTAGTGCTTGATGTATATTTTCAAGTTCGCAAAGGCGTTTCACTCAGCGAAGTCTACATTTTTTTAGTTTTATCAACAAGCCAATTGCCAAAAGTCAGCTATCTTTTTATTCTTCCGCCTGAACCTCCGTTCATGACTTCCAGAATATCTTCGACACTACTGTAATTGATGTCCCCTAATATGGTATGTTTTATCGCACAGGCTGCATTAGCGAATTTCAATGCTTTTTCGTCATCAAAATTGATTAACCCATAGATCAAACCTGCTGCAAAAGCATCTCCTGTCCCAATTCTATCGACCACAGGATTAACTTCCAACAATTCAGTTTCAAAATAGTTATCGCCAACTAAAGCTCTTCCCTGTGTTTGTTGAGAACTTGCTGTAACACCAATTCTTATTTTGTCGAAAATTTTATGAATAGAAGGAATTTGCTGTTTTAATTCTTTACATGCTTCAATAAAGCCTTCTTTATCTGAGGGAAACTGAGTTCCGAGAATTTCATTAATTTCATTCACTCCACCGATAAAAATCGTTGAATAAGAAATCAGTTCTTTCAAAACTTCGTTTCCGTTTTTACCGTATTTCCAAAGGTTTGAACGGTAAGCAGGATCGGTTGTAATTTCGATTCCCAATTCACGGGCTGTTTGTAAACCTTCTTTCAGGCTTTTATAAGCGGCTTCGGAAATTCCTGGGCTTATGCCTGTCCAATGGAAATACTGGCAGCCTTCAAGGGCTTTTTTCCAGTCAATCTGTTCAGGCTTACTATTGGCAAAAGAACCGTTCAGTCTATTGTAAGCAATTCTGCTGGCACGAACTGATGAGCCTACTTCTAAAAAGTACAAACCTAAAGGATGTTCATTTTTGTTGATAAATGCGGTGTCAATCCCAAAACTTTTAATGAAGGAAATGGCCGATTCACCTACAAAATCATCAGAAACGCTGCTGATATGTCTTACACCACAACCCATTGTTGCCAATGAAGATGCTACATTAAGCTCCGTTCCGCCGAAAAAGAATTCCATTTCATGGCTTTGCTTCATGGTTCTATTTCCGGGTGGTGAAAGTCGCATGATGACTTCCCCGAATGTGACTATTTTGCTGCTCATTTTTTTTATCAACCTTTAATTTTTTTAAATCATTAAGATTTATTGAAGAGATTATGTAGAATTAATTTGACTTTTTATTAATTCAGCTTAATCTTTTCAATTTATTTAATGATTTAAATCTATTTTTACCTCTTGCAAATTGAGATTATTATGTTAAAAAAACGGTATAATCAGCTCAATCTGCGAGAGATTTTTATTTAATTTGAAATTTAAAAATCAAAATAATTTTTTGCGTTATGATAACAAATATCTGAAATGGTCTTACCAATCAGTTCGATATCATCAGGTAATTCACCGTTTTTCATTTCTTCTCCGAAAAGATTACACAATACTCTTCTGAAATATTCATGTCTCGGGAAAGAAAGAAAACTTCTGGAATCTGTCAGCATTCCAACGAAACAGCTGATCAACCCCATGTTTGAAAGGGCATTCATCTGCTTGATCATACCGTCTTTCTGATCAAGAAACCACCATCCTGATCCGAACTGTACTTTTCCTTTGATGCTTCCATCATTGAAATTCCCAATCATTGTCGCAAAAATCTCATTGTCAGCAGGATTTAAATTGTATAAAATGGTTTTTGTTAACTTATCTTTTCCGTCTAATGTATTCAGTAATTTAGACAGGGTTTCAGCCTGAACGAAGTCACCTATAGAATCCCATCCCGTATCAGGACCAAGAATTCTGTGCATTCTTTCATTATTATTTCTCAATGCTCCAAGATGAAACTGCTGAACCCAACCATATTTGTGGTACGCTTCTCCTAAAAATAATAAAATGGCAGTTTTGAATTGATTCACCTGCTTTTCAGCAATTACTTTTCCTGAAATTTTATCATTAAAAATTGCGTTTACTTCCGCTTGTGAAGCTTCTTCAAAAGAAATATTATTTAATCCGTGGTCGCACAATCTGCAGCCGTTTTCATGGAAGTATTCAATTCTTTTGATTAAAGCATCACATAAAGTATGATAGGAATTAATTTCAATTCCGGCAGATTCGCCTAATCTTGAAATATAATCCGCAAAGTTGTGATTTTCAATTAAAATTGCTTTATCAGGACGGAAAGCAGTACTTACTTTAATGGTGAAATCGCTTTTTGCTAGATCCTGATGATAATTCAATAGATCTGTAGGATCTTCCGTAGTGCACAGAGATTCTACATTCATCATTTTTAATAAGCCTCTTGTTGATTTTTCAGGAGTATGAAGCTGAGCGGTGATATTTTCGTAGATTTCCGATGCGTTGTCTGCATTTAACAATTCATCAATTTCGAAATATCTTTTTAATTCCAGATGTGTCCAGTGGTACAAAGGATTTCTCAATGTATACGGAACTGTTTTTGCCCATGCCTCAAATTTTTCTTTATCTGAAGCGTCCCCTGTGATGAATTTTTCGTTCACTCCCATGGTACGCATGGCTCTCCATTTGTAATGGTCACCTGCAATCCAAACCTTTGAGATGTTATCGAAAACAGTGTCTTCCGCAATATCTTTAGGAATCAAATGATTATGATAATCAATGATGGGTTGTTTTTCCGCGTATCTGAAGTATAATTCTTCTGCGTACTTATTTTGTAATAAAAAGTTATCTGTAATAAAAGGTTTCATTCTAATCTGATTCTGTTGTTACTCATTAACAGGCTTCCCGATGGTTGCCAAAATACCTCCATCCACGTAGATGATCTGTCCGTTGATGAATCTGCTTGCGTCAGAAGCTAAGAAAATAGCTGTTCCTGCAAGATCTTCCGGATTTCCCCATCTTCCTTCCGGAGTTCTGCTGATGATAAAGTCATTAAAAGGATGTCCATCTACCCGGATTGTTTCTGTCTGAGAAGTCGCAAAATATCCGGGACCGATTCCGTTTACCTGAATATTGTGTTTTGCCCATTCTGTCGCCAGATTTTTGGTAAGCATTTTAAGGCCGCCTTTTGCAGAAGCATAGGCTACTACATTGTCACGTCCCAGTTCACTCATCATCGAGCAGATGTTGATGATCTTACCGGATCTTCTTTTGATCATGTATTTGCCAACTAATTTCGACATGATAAAAGGTCCTGTAAGGTCTACATCGATTACTTTTCTAAAGTCTTCCACTTCCATGTCGATTGCCGGAATACGTTTGATAATTCCTGCATTGTTGACAAGGATGTCAATTTTTCCATGGGCAGCTTCCATTAAAGCTACTTTCTGAGCGGCTTCCAGCTCGTCTGTCACATCAAAAAGATAACCGGTTGCTTTATACCCTTTTGAATGATAGTAGTTTAAAGCTTCTTCTAATTTTGACGGTGTTGTACCTGTGATCGCCAGTTCAGCACCTGCAGCGGCAAGACCTTCTGCCATTGCCATTCCTAATCCGTGAGTACCGCCTGTAACGACTGCTACTTTACCGGATAAATCAAATAAATTCATTGGAAAAATTACTTTAGTTCGTTAGTTTTGATACCGTCCATATCACCGTAGTCCATATTTTCTCCGGCCATACCCCAGATAAAAGTATAATTGGAAGTTCCGACTCCTGAGTGGATAGACCATTCCGGAGACAATACCGCCTGTCTGTTGGTCATAAAAATATGACGCGTTTCATCAGGCTGTCCCATGAAGTGGCTTACTGTCTGCCCTTCTTCCAGATCAAAATAGAAATAGGCTTCCATTCTTCTGGTGTGAGTATGCGCAGGCATTGTATTCCAAACGCTTCCAGGGTGAAGTTCCGTCATTCCCATTTGAAGTTGGCAGGTTTCCAGTACAGAATTTACAATCAGTTTATTGATCGTACGCTTGTTGGCATATTTCTCTTCACCCAATTCTACAATTTCGGCTTCACTTTTCGTGATTTTTTTAGTTGGATAAGTATGATGTGCGGGCGCTGAATTGATATAAAAATAAGGTTGTGCATCACCTGATTTTTCAAAAACTACTTCTTTAGCTCCTTTCCCGATGTATAAAGCTTCTTTGTTTCCTAGCTCATATACGTCACCGTCTACTGTTACTTTTCCGGCACCACCAACGTTGATGATTCCCAACTCTCTTCTGTCAAGAAAATGCTGGGCTTTCAAATCGTCCGTAGGTTCCAGCTTCAAAGCCTGTGCTAAAGGCATAATACCTCCTACAATCAGCCTGTCATACATAGAATAGACTAATTTTATCTTATCTTCATTAAATAAATCATTGATTAGAAACTCCCTCCTAAGATCTTCAGTGGTATACTTTTTTACATCTTCGGGATGATGGGCGTAACGAAATTCTGATTGTGACATACTACTTTATACTTTTCTTTTGCGGTTTTATCAAAACCTGTTAAACATTGTGTAATCGATTGCATAAAATTACACTAAAATCTGATAGAAATACTTGTGGGATAAATATATAATTATTCTTTAATTAGTTAACAAAAAATTAATTCAAATCCATAAGTAACTAATTTACAGCCTATTAATTTAAAAAACAATATGAAAAACGGGAAAATATCTAGGAAATTGCATGGATAATATTAACCAAATTTAATGTTTAAACAGCGTTTTAAATATAAAACTACGCCAAAACAATATAGCAAAATTAAGATATTGATTTGATAATAATAAACCAAAACAACTATATATATTGTATACAATAAGAAAAATTAATATAAAGTATAAAATTTGATTAAAAATATTAATCTGAAAAGATGATAAAAATCAGAAATATTATAAAAAAAATATTCTTGACTGTCATTTTGGGAAATTTTCAGGTGCAAAAAAGGATAAATTTTAAGTAAAATTTAAGCTTTAAATTAATAAAGAATAAAGAAATTTGATTTCTTTCGGATCAATATCCCAAGCTAAGATTAAATTAACAAACAATTAATTTACAGCGATTTATCACATTACAACTGTCCATTATTTTGCAAATTCATTTATCTTTCAACAATCAAATTAATGAAAAAATAATATTTTTTTCTTTGCGTATTAAAAAATAATATTAGTTTAGAAGCCAGGATATTTATCATGAAAATTTACGCAATCGATTGCACTCTAAAATGTGTATAATCTTTCAGAAAATATTTGCCGCTAAAAATCAGTAGAATACTTTACAAATCCACACAAAACAAAACGATTGAAAAAAACTTTCAACCAAAAATTAAAACTATAAGGATACAAAATGGATAAAAGAGTACATTCAATAAAGTGGTTATATTTAACTGTCTTTCTACTTCCTGTCCTTGCTACGGCTCAAGAAAAAGAAACTAAAAAGGAAACTGAAAAAAACATTGATGAAGTGGTTTTGGTTGGTTATTCTAAAGTTTCAAAAAAAGATGTTACCAATGCTGTTGGCTCTGTAAAGGCTGACGAAGTAAAAGATATGCCTGTAAACAGTGCGGCAGAGGCAATTCAGGGAAGAGTTGCCGGTGTTCAGATCACGGCCAGTGAAGGTTCGCCTGGCGCTGAAGTTGAAATTAAGGTAAGGGGCGGTACTTCTATTACACAAAGTAATGCTCCTCTCTATATTGTAGACGGAATCCAGATGGATAACGCTCTGTCAATCATTTCTCCTAAAGAGATTGAATCTATTGAAGTTTTAAAAGATGCTGCTTCTACCTCTATTTACGGATCGCGAGGTGCCAACGGTGTTGTGTTGATCACCACAAAAGGCGGCCGCAAAAAAACCAGTGCTCAAATCAATTACAGCGGTTACACAGGGGTAAGAAAAATCACAAACACGATTCCTGTTCTTGACCCTTATGAATTTGTAATATATCAGTATGAGCTTTACAATAAAAATGGTATTGCCGATGACATTACAGCATTTACAACCCGATATGGTAGTTTCAATGAGCTTGCTGAGAAATACAGAAATATAAAGAAAAGAGACTGGCAGGATGAGCTTTTCGGAAAAGAAGCATTCAACTTCACTCATAATTTAAGCTTAACAGGCGGTTCCGATAAATCTGCTTTTTCATTGACTTTAAATCATGTGGAAGAAGATGGGATTATGCTCTCCTCCGGCTTCAGAAGAAGCATGGCTAATTTCAAATATGATTATGATATTTCAAAAAAACTGAAGGTTGGATTTAATGTCCGATACAGCCGTCAGCTGATTTCAGGAGCAGGAACTTCTGCAAGTGGATCTCAGGGTACCAACAGATTAAGAAACGCTGTAAGATATCAACCTTTCGAAGGAGGCAGCAATGTTCCTATTGATGATTTTGATCCTAACTACGCCACATTAACGAATCTTGTAAATCCTTTAATTTTAAATGATAACGAAGTAAAAGAAGCAAGAACAAATGATTTATTGTTAAATGCATATTTGAATTATAACATTACCAAAAACTTAACTTTCAGAAGTGTTGTAGGATATGTTCAGAAAGATAATTTTATTAATCAGTTCTGGGGCACCGTTACCAGTGACGCAAGATCGAATAACAATCAGCCGATTGTACAGTTAACGAGAAACCAGACCAGAAGAATTACCAATACCAACACTTTAAATTATACCCAAAAATTTGGAAGTCATAAATTAGACTTATTATTGGGAGAAGAAACTGTACAGACTGACGGAGAAACCTCAAGTACATACACCAAATGGCTACCAGTATCTATTACACCTAATGAGGCTTTTGCTAATATCCAATCTGCAACTCCACCTTCAGGGATGATTCAGGATGCTCCCAAGACCGGTGCATTACCTCCGGACAGACTTCTTTCTTTTTTTGGTAGAGCAAACTATATTTTTAATAATAAATATATCATAACAGCCTCTATAAGAGCAGATGCATCCAATGTCTTCGGAGTAGGAAACAGATGGGGAACTTTTCCTGCAGTTTCTGTAGCATGGAAACTTAAAGAAGAAAATTTCCTTAAAAATAAAGAATGGCTGGAGGAGCTTAAATTACGTTTCGGGTATGGTCTTGCAGGAAACAACAGAATTCCGGCCTACCTTTATGATACTTTCTTCACGACTTCCACCGACTATGGATATACCTTCGGAAGCGGTGTAACTCCGGGAGCTACTACAGGAAATACTTTGGCAAACAAAAACGTAACATGGGAAGCTACCGTATCTAAAAACTTAGGACTCGACTTCGGTTTTTTTAACGGAAGATTATATGGTAGCATTGATGGATATATTACTGATACAAAAGATTTATTGGTCTTAGCAAAAATTCCTCAGACGTCAGGATATGAGTATCAGTATCAAAACTCAGGAAAAACACAGAACAAAGGTCTGGAATTTACACTGGGAGGACTTATTGTCAATAAAGAAAACTTTACATGGAAAACAGATTTCAACATTTCTACCAACAAAAATATTATTAAAAGCCTGGGGGCGAATGTTTCGGGAGGAAATGATTATTATCTGGTGGCTTCAGGATGGGTAAACAGTTTGTATGACTTCATTGCTAAAGTGGGAAATCCTGTAGGAACTTATTATGGATACGTAACTGAAGGACGCTATGAGATCAGTGATTTCGATTTCAACCCGACCACTCAGGCTTATACATTAAAAAACGGAGTTCCAAGCAGCAGTTCTGTAGCTAACGGTTCAAAACCAATCCAGCCTGGAGATCTTAAATTGAGAGACCTGAACGGTGATGGACAAATTACCGCAGCCGACCAGACCGAACTTGGAAATGCACAGCCAAAATTCTTCGGAGGTTTCAGCCAGACTTTCAGATACAGAAACTGGGATATGAGTTTATTCTTTAATTTCTCTATCGGAAACAAAGTGTATAATGCCAATAAAATCGAGTTTACCACTCAATATTTATACAGAGACAACAACATGTCTGCCGATGTTGCAGACAGATGGAGATGGTTCAATGATCAGGGGGTAAAAGTTACAGATCCTACTGCTTTGGCAGCGCTAAATGCAAACACCACCATGTGGACACCGCCACAAGGAAATTACATCCTTCATTCTTACGCCATCGAAGACGGATCTTTCTTAAGACTGAATAATGTTACAATAGGATATACCCTGCCAAAAAACTCACTGGAAATGCTTGGTATCAAAAATTTCAGACTGTATGCTACGATAAATAATTTATTTACCATCACAGGTTACAAAGGATATGATCCTGAAGCCAGTACAAGAAGAAACCCTTTAACTCCGGGAGTTGATTACGCTGCATATCCTAGAAGCAGATTTATTTTAACAGGTATTGATTTAACCTTTTAATTGAAAATTAACATGAAAAAAACAATAATTATAATAAGTTGCATTCTATCTCTTACCACCATCCATTCATGTAGTGATTATCTTGAACCTGAAAACTATTCAAGTGTTGCAGAAGCTCAGCAATTCGATAGTGTATCCGACACATTTACCGCTTTAGTGGGAGTTTACAGCCAGCTTGCAGGTGATGACGGATACGGGCAGAGATTAGCATTAATATATCCGCATTCAAGTGATGATTTCAGAACTTCGGGAGATTACAACTGTAATGACAGAAGAGGTCTCGCAACATTTGGTGCCTGCCCTACCAATACAGAATTAAATAAGCCTTTCTTAAAATTATATTCAGGAATTGAAAGAGCCAATCTTTGCATTAAAAACATTCCGCTGTCTCCTGTTTACAAGACAGGTTCTGACGCTGATAAAAAATTAATGGACAGATACCTTGGAGAAGCTTTAACATTAAGAGCTCAGTTTTATTATGAACTGATCAGAAACTGGGGTGATATACCTTTTCAAGACAAACCATCTGCAGATTATGACAATCTTTATTTAGCGAAAACTGACAGGGACGTTATTTACGAAAAAATGATTGCTGATCTTGCCCAGGCTGCAACCTTAGTTCCGTGGAGATCCGAAGGAAGCACGACCAATGCCAGAATTTCCAAAGGTTTTGTAAAAGGATTAAGAGCAAGAATCGCACTAGCAAGAGCAGGATATTCTTTAAGAAGAAATCCACAGCAGATGGTGAAGGGAACCAATCCTCAAACCTATTATCAAATTGCTCTTGATGAATGTAAAGACATCATGAATCATACTGGTGAACATAGCTTAAACCCAAGCTACGAGCAAGTTTTCAAAGCTTTACATTCAAACTCGCAAGACACCACCAACGAAATCATTTTCTGTGTAGGAGCATTCGGAGGAAACGCAAGAACAGACAGTAAAATCGGTTACTATAATGGCTTAAAGCATGATGACAACTCCAGCTGGAAAGGCGGAGGAGGAATCAATGCCCTTCCGACTTATTTCTACGAATTCAGTAAATATGACTTGAGAAGAGATATGAACGTTGGAATTTTCAAAGTGAATAATTCTAATCAGGCTGAACTCGTAAATGCCATTTCTTTCACAGATTCTAAATACAGAAAGTCCTGGACCAATGTAACAGGACCTTCTCAAAATCTTGCTGTTGACTGGCCTTTACTGCGTTTTTCAGATGTATTATTAATGTTTGCTGAAGCAGATAATGAACTTCACGGAGCGCCTTCTTCAGATGCCATCAATGCGGTAAAAGCGGTAAGAAACAGGGCTTACACAGGAAATTTAGGACAAGTTGGAACAATTCCTACCGATAAAAATGGGTTCTTCAATTATCTTGTTCAGGAAAGATTATTGGAACTGGGTTGTGAAGGGATCAGAAAATATGACTTGATCCGCTGGAATTTATTAGATGCTAAAATTACGGAAACAAGACAAAAGTTAACGGCTTTTGCCAACGGAACAGGTCAGTATGCTAACGTACCATTGAATCTTTATTATAAGAAATCAGTTTACGACCCTACAAAAACGGCACAGCAAAATATTAATGATATCGATATTTTCTTTACAGGAGGAGATAAATCCCAGGTATTTTATCTGCCTTCTCAGGATGCAACTCCAGCAGGATATACTAAAATAGCGTGGAGAGCCGCAGTGTTACCAACATATATCAGCGATCCTGTAAAAGGTTTTGCGCAATATTTCCAGCCCAACAAAAGAGAATTATTGCCTATTTACAGTGATATCATTATGTCCAATTATAACCTTACACAAGATTACGGCTACTAGAAATTAAAAATACATTCATATTAAGTTGAGAATACAGGCTTGGCCTTGGCTAAGTCTGTATTTTAAATCAAATTAAACCTTTATGAAAGCTCCTCTCATTAATATAAATTTTAACTTCATTTCAATACTTTCGATACTATTGTTAAGCCTTCTTTCTTTTAAAACTGCCGATAAAACGATCGTGGTTTCAAAAGACGGAAAAGGCAGCTTTACCACCATACAACAAGCCATTGATGCCATTGAAAATGATTCTTCTATAAGGACAAAAATTTTAATTAAACCTGGAGTTTACAAAGAAAAAATTACCATTCCTGAAACAAAAGGTCCCATTGTGTTAGAAGGAGAAAACCCTCAAAACACCAACATTACGTATGATGATTTTGCTTCAAAAAAGAATGCAGAAGGAAAAGATATCGGAACCACAGGTTCTTCTACTATTTTTATTTATTCAAATGATTTCACAGCGAAAAACATTTCATTTGAAAACAGCTCAGGAAAAGTTGGGCAGGCCGTTGCCGTACTGACTTCAGGAGACAGAATCGCTTTTGAAAACTGCAGATTCTTAGGAAATCAGGATACATTGTACTTAAAAGGAGCTCAGGATTCCACTGACAAGACAAAACCATCAAGAAATTACTTTAAAAACTGCTATATCGAAGGTACAATCGATTATATTTTCGGAGCCGGAACTGCCGTTTTTGAAAACTGCACCATTTATTCTAAAGAAACGGCAAGCTACGTTACAGCCGCTTCTACCCCACAGGAAAACGAGTTCGGATTTGTTTTTATCAATTCAAAAATCATCGGAAATGCCAAAGAAAACTCAGTGTATTTAGGAAGACCCTGGAGACCTTTTGCAAAAACCGTTTACATTGATTGCGAAATCAATTCTACCATAAAACCTGAAGGATGGCACAACTGGAGCAAACCTGATGCAGAAAAGACCACTTTCTACGCAGAATTCAACTCAAAAGGAAGCGGAGCCCATATTTCCAAAAGAGTTCCGTGGTCACATCAATTAACAAAAGGAGAAAGAAAAAAGTACACTACAGAAATTATTTTAAAAGGAAACGACCGTTGGAACATCAAAAAAAGTTTGAAATAAACCTAATCCAAATCCAAAACACCAAAAAATTTTCAATCTTGAAAAAGCACTTCAAAAAAATGTTCACGATAGGGACCTTATGTGGTATTGCAATGTTGACCAATGCTCAGGAAGTCTTGAGTTTTCCGGGAGCAGAAGGTTTCGGAAGATATACAACAGGTGGCCGCGGCGGAAGGGTTTATTTCGTAACAAAACTAACAGATGATGGCTCAGAAGGCACTTTAAGATATGCTTTAGACCAAAAAGGTCCGAGATATATTGTGTTTAAAACCGGCGGAACCATTTATCTGGAATCCCCTTTAAAGATAAAGGAAGGCGATGTTACCGTTGCCGGACAAACTGCTCCCGGAGATGGAATTACAGTTGCCAATTACGAAACTTTCATAGGCGCAGACAATGTGGTTATACGTTACATGCGATTCAGAATGGGCGATCAGAAAAATTTTGAAGGCGATGCGTTAGGGGCAAGATTTGTCAAAAATCTAATCATTGATCATTGCTCTATGAGCTGGTCAACAGATGAAACAGTATCCATTTATGTGAATGAAAACACCACGCTTCAATGGTGCGTGATCGCAGAAAGTTTAAGAAATTCTGCTCACCGGAAAGGCGCTCACGGATATGGCGGAATTGCAGGAGGAAAATTTGCAAGTTTTCACCATAATCTCTATGCTCATCACGACAGCAGAAACCCGAGATTGGGAGAATATGCGGGAAGTGAATTTGCCCTGACCGATCTTACCGATTTCAGAAATAATGTGATCTACAACTGGGGACACAACAATATCTACGGTGGTGAAGGAATGAACGTAAATATGGTTAATAATTACTACAAACCTGGACCTGCAACCATGACCAGACAGAGAATTGTTGCCATTGATAAAAATGAAAAACCAGAGACAGAAGTTTACAATATCTGGGGGAAATATTACATCACCGGAAATGTGATTGAAGGAAATGCAGAAGTAACAAAAGACAATTGGGCACAAGGAGTTTTCGCACAGATGAAACCGTCTTATAACCTGATGGAAAAAGATAAAAATGAAATAAAAATCAACAAGCCTCATGATATTCAGAATAATGTAAAAACTGATCCTGCAAAAGCAGCTTATGATAAAATTTTACAGATCGGCGGTGCCAGTTTAGTAAGGGATGCTGTGGATTTACATGTTTTAAAAGATGTAAAAAACGGAAGCTTCACTTACAGCGGTTCAAAAGGAAGTTCCAGCGGAATCATAGATTCTCAAAAAGATGTCGGCGGATTTCCGGATTTAAAAAGAGGAAAACCCCTACCCGATTCAGACAACGACGGAATGCCTGATGAATGGGAAATTAAGAATAAATTAAATCCAAAAGTTGCCAATTCCAACGAACGGAATTTGGATAAAAACTACGATAATATTGAAGTATATTTTAACGATCTGGTTAAAAAAATAACCGAAAGACAATACCAATAACCATGAAAACTTTTAGTTTAAAAAACCAGTTATCTAAAAAAGAGATATTATGAAATTCAACTTGTTTAAGATATTAATAGCAGGAGCATTTTTGAGCTCAGCATTTTCTCTGGCTCAGACTTCTGTAATTGAAAAAATTAAGAAAAATCCAAAAGCTCCCTTTTCCTATGCGGAACTTTCCGTAAAAGAAGGAGGAAAATGGGAAGATAATCAGTACATTGGAGGAACTTTCAAAAATGTTCAGGAAATCACTCTTCCTGAATCTCATACCGATCATTCTTACTATATCCGATATGAAGGTATCGGACTGGAAAACAACCAGATCGGCTACAGATTATATCTGGACTGGAGAAACGCTACGGATATTTTCGGTAAAAAAGTAAACACTTTGGTTTTACCTGAAGTCGGACAAGACGGCTTTGAATCCTATCATCACGATGCCTTCTGGGGACAGGACATTTTGAAATCCGGACGTACAATCGGCATCGGTTCTTATGGAAGATATGATGAACAAAATGATTTTGTTGAAACTTTTAAAATTGTAAAAAATACAGCCGTAAAAGTTGTTAATGAAAAAGACCAGTCTTACGCATCTATCGATTATAAAGGCTGGAAAACCTGGGGAAATCCCATCGATTTACAGTCAAAACTGACGATTTTCAACAGAGATAGGTTTGTAAAAGTAGATTTAAACTTAAGCAATACCATTTCAGGATTATGTACAGGAATTGTTGCTTTTAAAAATATCCCGTTAAAACAGGGAATCAGTAAAAATAAGAAATGGGGCTACATTGCTTCTTACGGCAATCAAACCGAAACGAAAAAAGATGATAATCTGGGCATGGCTATCTTCTATTCTCTCGAAAGTTTTGATAAATATGTAAAAATAAAATCAACGCATACTGTAGTTTTCAAGAAAACAAAGAATGTCTCTTATTACTTTTTGGGAGCCTGGTCATGGGAACCAAACGGTTTGGTAACAGAAGAAGCATTTTATCAGGATTTAGATAAAAAACTGGAAATTTTAGATAAAAATAATCAACTTTAAAGTTTAGGATCATGAATTTCATTAATAATACAATAAAAGCATATGCGGTGGTCATTCTAGGTTCAGGAATGTTCCTCGCTTGTGCTCAAACGAAAAATGTAACCGCAGCAAAAACTTCAACAGAAACTTCAAAATCAGGAAAAATAATTCCTTCCAATTTGAAATGGTCAGAAAGAATGCTGCTTTCTGAAATGCATAGATTCCCAAAAGCGTGGATGCTTGATTTCAGTAAAAGTCCGAAATGGACCTATCCGTCAGCAATAGTTTTGGACGGTGCAGAAAAAGTATATGCAAAAACAGGCAAAAAAGAATATTACGACTATATCAGCGGTTTTGGTGAAGACCTGATTAAAGAAGATGGTACAATCCTTACCTACGACCTTTCTAAATATAATATTGACATGCTCAACAGCGGAAATGTTCTTCTTTACCTGTATGAAAAAGAGAAAAAAGAGAAATACCTGAAGGCACTTCAAACTTTACGTTCACAAATCGATGGGCAGCCAAGAACCGATGAAGGATCTTTCTGGCATAAAAAAATCTATCCTTACCAGGTTTGGCTGGATGGCCTTTATATGGGAATGCCTTTCTACACGCACTATACGAAAGATTTTATCAAAAATGCAGATGCTCAGAAAGCATATGACGATATTGTTTTCCAATTTGATTCCGTTCAGAAAAATCTTTTAGACAAAAAATCAGGACTTCTTTATCATGCCTGGGATGAGAGTAAAAAAGAAGCCTGGGCCAATAAAGAAACCGGACTTTCCCCAAATTTCTGGGGAAGAGCGATGGGCTGGTACGGAATGGCCATGGTGGATGTATTGGATTATTTACCCAAAGACCATCCGGGAAGAGCAAGATTAATTTCTTACTTACAATCTTACGCAGATGCAGTCATTAAAGTTCAGGATAAAAAATCCGGTCTTTGGTACCAGATCCTAGACAAGCCTTTGGAAAAAGGTAATTATGAAGAAGCAACAGCATCAGCTATGTTCGTTTATACGATCATTAAATCGGTTAACGAGGGTTATCTTCCAAAATCATACAAAGCTGCTGCAAAAAAAGGTTACGACGGAATTATCAAAAATTTAATCACGGTTGATGAAAACGGCGTGGTTAATTTAAATAAATGCTGTGCCGTTGCCGGATTAGGAGGAAAACCTTACAGAGACGGTTCTTACGAATATTATGTAAACGAAGAAGTCCGTTCAAATGACGGAAAAGGAACAGGACCATTCATTTTGGCAAGTTTAGAATTTGAAAAATAAATCAAGAACCACAACCTGATTCCTATTACCTAAATAATGAATCTGATTTTATGAAGACAAAAATTTTAAATATAGCAGCAATCACATTATTTTCAGTTGCTTCAACATACCTCACCGCACAGGAGAAAAACTACGTTTCCGAAGTCTGGACTGCCGATCAGGGAAAAAGTTACAGAAATCCGGTTTTATACGCTGATTATTCTGATCCGGACGCTATTCGCGTTGGTGAAGATTATTATATGACCGCTTCAAGTTTCAATGAAGCTCCAGGGCTGCCCATTCTTCATTCAAAAGATATGGTCAACTGGAAACTGGTGAATTATGCACTTCCTGATGTACTTCCAAACAACCATTTTTCCACACCCAAAAGAGGTGACGGAGTTTGGGCACCCAGTATCAGATTTCACAAAGGTGAATTTTACATCTATTGGGGCGATCCCGATTTCGGAATTTACATGGTGAAAACTAAAGATCCGATAGGAACCTGGGAGAAGCCTATTTTGGTAATGGAAGGAAAAGGTTTAATCGACTCTTGTCCGTTTTGGGATGAGGATGGAAATGCTTATTTAGTGCATGGTTGGGCAGGAAGCCGCGCCGGGGTGAAAAGTATTCTGACTCTTAACAAAATGAATCCCGAAGGAACAAAAGTCCTCGATAAAGGAGTTCACATTTTCGATGGCCACGATGCACATCCAACAGTGGAAGGTCCGAAAATGTATAAAAAAAACGGTTATTACTACATTTTTGCTCCTGCAGGTGGTGTAGCAACCGGTTGGCAATTGGTATTAAGATCAAAAAATATTGACGGACCCTACGAAGAAAAAGTAGTGCTGGAACAGGGATCAACAAAAATCAACGGACCGCATCAGGGTGCTTGGGTAGATACACCTTCTGGGGAAGATTGGTTCTATCATTTTCAGGATGTGGATACGGGCGGAAGAATCGTTCACTTACAACCAATGAAGTGGGAAAAAGACTGGCCTGTTATCGGGATCGATAATAATAAAAACGGAATCGGAGAACCGGTTTTAACCTATAAAAAACCAAACGTGGGAAAATCCTACCCTGTTGCTACTCCTCCTGAAACAGATGAATTTGATAAAGCGAAATTGGGAATTCAATGGCAATGGAGCGCCAACGAAAATATCGTGTGGTCTTCTAAACTTCCCGGACAGAAATTTTTAAGATTATTTTCAATAAAAGTTCCTGAAGGTGAAAAAAATCTATGGAATGTTCCGAATCTGTTAACCCAAAAATTCCCTGCCCCGAATTTTGCAGCTTCTACCAAAGTAAAATTAACTCCCGAAGATGCTAAAGAAGGCAAAACTGCAGGTTTATTAGTAATGGGATTAGATCATGAGTCAATTGTGATTACCAATAAACCCGATGGATTTTATATTCAGTTAAGAAGAGCCGAAAAAGCAGATAAAGGAGGTGAAGAGAAGGTTCTGTTTGAAACAAAATTAAAAGGAAACGAAGTCTATTTAAAAGTAAATGTAAGTGAGCCGAACGGCCTATGCCAGTTCAGCTACAGTGAAAACGGAAAAAATTTCACCCCAGTGGGCGATGTATTCCAGGCGAAACCCGGAAAATGGATTGGGGCAAAAGTCGGCCTGTATTCTGTAAGCACACAAAAAGCAAATCGTGGTGGCTATGCAGATTTTGCCTGGTTCAGAATTACTAAAAATTAATTTCATTTAACAATATAGAAACCTAACAGGTTTTAAAAACCTGTTAGGTTTGATAAAATTAGAGCCTAATTCATTAAAATCAATGACAAAAAAAAGATATAGTATAGTTTCATTTTTATTCGTCGTTTTGCTGTTGTCTGCATGTCAATCACAAAACAACGTCCAAAAGACAATGGCAAAACACAATACAAAGGTCACCCATATTTATCTTATCGGAGATTCCACAATGGCAGATTATACCGGAGATTACGAACCGGGAAAAGATTATATGAAAGTCCGCTACCCGATTACCGGATGGGGACAGGTTTTTCAGCCCTATTTTACAAAAGACAGTCTGGCTTTTCTGAAACCCGCAATTACAACAGATTCTGTTGCTGTTATTGACAGAGCGCATGGCGGAAGAAGTACCAGAACATTTTTTCAGGAAGGAAGATGGAGATATGTGTATGAACATTTGCAGCCGAACGATTACGTCATTATGCAGTTTGGTCATAATGACGGTTCTGAAAAGCATACAGAGCGGTATATAAACATTGAAGGATATAAAGAATTTTTAAGATTATTTGTAACGCAGACAAAACAAAAAGGTGCAAATCCTATCATCTTAACACCCGTTGCCAGAAATTATCCATGGAAAAACGGCAAACTGGAAAATGTACACGGAGAATATGCTCAGGCACCCATTGAAATTGCTAAAGAAATGAATGTTCCTTACATCGATTTAAACAAATTATCCATGGAATATTTTACAAAGAAAGGACAGGACTTTACAACGAATCACTATTTCATGAATCTCCCTGAGAATGTATATGAAGCCTATCCGAAGGGTCAAAAAGACAATACCCATTTTCAGCCGGAAGGCGCAAAAGCAATGGCCTCCATTGTTTACCAGGAATTTAAAAAAGTAATTAAAACTCAGAAAAAATAAAATGAAGAAGTCTCTTACAATTATCGGTTTAGCTGCAGTCATGATATTTTCAGGACAAACATATGCTCAGAACCTGGATATTTATAAAAACATTGAGTTTAAAATGCCTCAGGTGGCAGAAACTTCATTTGCAGCCAACACCGTTTCTATCACACAATATGGTGGCATTGCAGGCGGAAATGTAAAAAATACGGAAGCTTTCAAAAAAGCAATTGAAGACCTTAGTACAAAAGGCGGTGGAAAATTGGTTATTCCCCGCGGAATGTGGTTAACGGGTCCCATTGAGTTGAAAAGCAATATCAACCTTCACGTGGAAGAAGGTGCTTTCATCATTTTCAGTAAAGATAAAGCAGATTATCCTTTGGTCGACGTAAGTTTTGAAGGATTAAATACCATTCGCTGCCAGTCTCCTATTTCCGCGAAAAATGCAACCAATATTGCCATCACAGGAAAAGGGGTAATTGATGGAAGCGGTGATGCGTGGAGAGCCATCAAAAAAAGCAAAGTTTCAGAATCTGAATGGAAAAATATAGTGAAATCTGGCGGATTATTATCTGCAGACGGAAAAACATGGTTCCCTTCAGAAAGTTATAAAAAAGGATTTGAAAGCAGTTCTAGTTTCAATGTCCCCGATAAAATTTCTAAAGATGAATTAACGACAGTTAAAGATTTTCTTCGTCCGGTAATGGTAAGTTTAGTCGGTTGTGATAAAGTGTTGTTAGACGGACCTACCTTCCAGAATTCCCCGGCATGGAATCTTCATCCATTGATGTGTACCAACGTTATTTTAAGAAATCTTACGGTTAGAAATCCATGGTTTTCACAAAATGGGGACGGTGTAGATCTCGAATCATGTAAAAATGTTTTGATTTACGATAATACTTTTGATGTGGGTGACGATGCCATCTGTATAAAATCAGGAAAAGATCTGGATGGCAGAAAAAGAGGAATACCCACTGAAAATGTAATTGTCAAAAACAATGTCGTATACCACGGTCACGGAGGTTTTGTTATCGGGAGTGAAATGTCCGGCGGAGCAAGGAACATCCATGTTTCCGACTGTACCTTCATCGGAACAGATATCGGTCTTCGTTTTAAAACAACCCGCGGGAGAGGCGGAATTGTTGAAAACATTTATATTAAAAATATTGACATGATTAATATTCCGACACAGACCATTGGTTTCAATATGTTCTATGAAGGAGCCTCTCCTGTGTTAGAGGATGGCCAAAAGAAGGAAGGCAACAAAGCGCCGGAAAAAGTGTATCCGGTAACAGAAGAAACACCTGTTTTCAGAAATATTTTCTTTAAAAATATCAATGCCGTCAATTCTGGTGAAGCCATTACGTTATTCGGTTTAGCAGAAATGAATCTTAAAAATATAGTCATTGAAGATTCACAGTTTAATACCAGAAAAGCATTAACCATCGTAGACGCAGACGGAATTCAATTGAAAAATGTAAAACTGAAATATTCAGAAGGAACGGGAGCAACCATTTACAACAGTAAAAACATCAACCTTTCAACAGTGAAGTTTGAATCTGCCAGTAAGCCTGTTGTGAAAGTGTTAGGAAGCAAAACAGGAGCAGTATTGGTTCCTAAAGAAGTGACATCCGATAAAAATTCACTTTCCATCGGAAAAGATGTGGCAAAAAACGCAGTTAAATAAAATGCATCAAGGATAAGATAAAACCATTAAGATTGATTAAGTCTTTAAGAATATTAAGCTGAGCTTTGGTTTGAATAATACTTAAAATCAAAATGATTTTCTTAATTAAACTTAACTCCTTTAATATTCTTAATGGTTCAAAATTTTAAAATTTGATAACATGAATTTTAGCAAAAAACATACTTATATTTCTATTTTTTTTGTAGGGACAATGGCATTTGGACAGGTAAAGAGACCGAATGCCACTCCTTACACCAACGAAGGCACTTTTGAAAAGTTTAAGAAAAAATATCCTTTTATCACACCCATTGACAGACCTGTACCGCAAAATATCAAAATAGATAACGATGTAGAATATGCCAATATCAACGGAATTTCTTTAAAAGCCGATGTATACTATCCTCTCGATCAGTCAAAAAAATATCCGGGAATTGCAATGGTACATGGCGGTGGCTGGATCTCCGGAAGTAAGGAAAATGAAAAATTTATGGCGATGGAACTGGCTTCAAACGGATACGTTGTGATTGCTATCGGATACCGGTTGGCTGATGTCGCGAAATACCCTGCCGGAGTTGAAGACATTGAAACAGGTATACAATGGTTAAAGAAAAACCATTCAACATATTCATTAAACAAAAAGAAAATGGCGGTTTTGGGTGAATCTGCCGGAGCTCAGATCGCTACTTTAGTCGGAGTCAGGAAAAATATTAAATTACAGGCTATCGTCAATGTAGATGGCGTAGTTTCTTTTGTTCATGAAGAATCCGGAAAAGAAGGAACTTACGATGCCTATTGGATGGGGTATCCACAAAAAGACAATCCAAAAATCTGGAAAGAAGCTTCACCTCTCGAATATGTGGATAAAAATACACCTCCTACCCTTTTCATTAATAGCTCTCAACCCCGTTTTCATGCAGGAAGAGACGATATGATGAAAAAATTAAAGAGTTATAATATTCCGACAGAATTTCATGAAATCAAAGATACTTCGCACTCTTTCTGGTCGGCAGAACCTTGGTTTACAGAAACTTTGAATTTAACAATTGACTTTTTAAATAAAGTTTTGAAATAGTATTAATTATGATTTTAAACGCAAAGATTTAATTTAATATTAATGAATATTTAGCGAGCAAGGATGAATCAACGAAGTGATTTAGTAAAGTTATCGTCACAGCTTCACGAAGTAAATTTTATTCGCCTTTGCTTTCTAAAAATTATGAGGTTTCATAAAAATCTTTGCATTAAAAAACAATAATCCAGTTTATGAAAAAGTTATTTTTAATTCTGTTCATATCGACGGCAAATTTTCTCTTTGCGGGAAATGATCCTTACATAAAAATTACCGTAGCCAAAGACGGAAGCGGAGATTTCACATCCATTCAGAAAGCCATAAATTCTATCAGAGATTTAGGGCCTGCAGAAGCTTTCGTTTTCATTAAATCCGGAATCTATAATGAAAAAGTGACTATTCCCTCTTCAAAACATAAAATTACCTTAGAAGGCGAAAATAAAGGCAATACCATTATCAGCAATAATGATTTTTCAGGGAAACCGGATGCTTTTAATGAAAAAATGACAACCTTCAATTCCTATACTTTACTGGTAATGGGTGACGATATTAAAATCAGTAATCTGACAATTCAAAATTCTTCGTGCAATGAAGGACAAGCGGTTTCTCTCCATGTGGAAGGAGACCATTTTGTGATAAAAAACTCAAATATTCTGGGCTGTCAGGACACCATTTATTCCGCAACCAACCATAGCAGGCAATATTTTGAAAACTGCTATATTGAAGGAACAACTGATTTCATTTTTGGACAGGCAACCGTTGTTTTTAAGAACTGCACCATTAAAAGTTTGGCCGATTCTTATATTACCGCAGCCGCTACAGAAGCCGGCAGACCGTATGGTTTTGTTTTTTTCGACTGTAAATTAAGTGCAAAAGAAGGCATCACAAAAGTTTATTTGGGAAGACCCTGGAGACCTTACGCCAGAACTGTTTTCATTAACACTGAAATGGGAAAACACATCCTTCCCGAAGGCTGGAATCCATGGAAAGGCGACAAAATGTTTCCTGATAAAGAAAGGACCGCTTATTATGCAGAATCCGGCAGCAAAGGCGAAGGAGGAGATATCTCCAAACGAGTAAGCTGGTCGCATAAGGTGACGAAAAAGGATTTGAAAAATTATACCCTTGAAAAAATTTTTGATGGATGGAATCCAAATAAATAATTGAGATGCTTCGACTTCGCTCAGCATGACATCGCTAATACCAACTGTTTTAATATTCGCTTAAATGACGTAATGTTTACCCGTGTTATACTGAGCAAAGTCAAAGCATTTTTAAGTTTAATTAAATGAATTTAAAAATGAATAAAAAGCTAACCTTACTATTATTATTTTTATCAATAATAACATTCGCACAAAAACCAACCCTATTCCTCATCGGTGATTCTACTATGGCCAACAAAGAAAATCCGGATAAAAATCCAGAACATGGCTGGGGACAGGTTTTGCCACAATTTTTAACAGGAATTGAAATTCAGAATCATGCGATGAATGGCAGAAGTTCAAAAAGCTTTCGGACTGAAGGCAGATGGGATAAAGTGGAAAAACAGCTGAAAAAAGGAGATTTTGTCATTATTCAGTTTGGACATAACGACCAGAAATTAAAGGATTCTACGAAATTCACCAATCCATATACACAATATAGAGCCAACCTGGAAAGGTATGTAAATGAAGCCAGAGCAAAAGGAGCAACCCCCATTCTGATGACTTCTATTGTAAGAAGAAATTTCAATGAAAACGGAGTTTTGATTGATACCCATAAAGAATATCCTTTAGTAGTAAGAATGGTGGCCAATGATCTGAAAGTTCCGTTTGTAGATATGCAGTTACTGACAGAACAACTGGAAATTTCTTACGGTCCTGAAAATTCAAAAAAACTTCATCTGCATTATAAAGAAAGAGAAAATCCTTACTATCCAAAAGGAAAAGACGATGATACTCATTTATCAACCTTAGGCGCAGAATCAGTTGCAAAATTAGCACTGAAGAATTTGAAGAGTTTAAAAATCGGGTTAGAGAAATATATTAAATAGTTCTTCAATCCTGATAATTAAAAAATCAGTTTGTCATTCAAAACACAAGTTGAAGACTTACGAATGAAGTTTAGATAGATTTCTCCTTCGTCCAAATGACAAACTAAGCGTAAAAAAAATTAGTTAAAAAATCAAAAACATAAAAAATGAAATTCAGAAAAGAACCCTTCTTCGATGGTAATTCAGAGTGGGAAGATTTAGGAGCAGGAGTTTCCAGACAGTTTGTGGGGTATAATTCTCAAGTAATGATGGTGATTGTAAAGTTTGAAAAAGATGCCATTGGAGCTTTACACCAGCATTTTCATTCTCAGATCACCTATGTTGCTTCAGGAAAGTTTGAAGTGATGGTTGATGGTGAAACAAAGATCTTACAGCAAGGTGACGGATTTTTCGCGCAGCCGAATATTTTCCATGGAGTAAAATGTCTGGAAGCAGGACAATTAATTGATGCTTTCGCTCCTTTTAGAGAAGATTTCCTGAAAGATTAAAAAATTAAATCTTCAAGATTTAGAAAAGCATTTCGCTAAATTATTTTGCTATGAAAAAAATTGCGTTCCTCTTATTAATTTCCCTAACTCTTCAATTATCTGCACAGGAGAAAATTAGGGTCTGGCCGAAAGGTCAGATGCCGAACTCCAAAGGATTACCATTGAAAACGGAAGAAAAAGACGGAAGAATCATACAGATAAAAGAGACCGAACTTTTTGCTTTTCTACCTCCAAAGGAAGATAGGAAACAGATGGCTGTAATCGTCATTCCCGGTGGAGGATATTATAAACTTACTTATGATTTAGGCGGTTACCAGATCGCAAAATGGTTCAATACTCAAGGAATTTCGGCCTTTGTTTTAAATTACCGGTTGCCGACTTCTCCAGACTTGAAACAAAAAGAAATTGCCCCGTTACAGGACATTCAGGCAGCTATAAAATATCTTAGAAAAAACGCTGGGCAGTACGGCATTTCACCAGAACAGATTGGCGTTATCGGAACTTCCGCAGGCGGACATCTGGCTGCATCTGTGAGTAATATTCCTACAGATTATACGGAATTAAAAGGAGACTGGACTTCAATTCCAACTATTCCCAATTTTGCAATTTTGATTTCTCCGGTTATTGATTTAGGAGAATTTGCCCATGTCGGAAGCCGCAATAGCCTTCTGGGTGAAAATGCTTCTCCTGAAAAAATCAAAGAATATTCAATGCAAAACCGGGTAACGGAAAAAACTCCACCCACGATTTTATTTCATGCTCAAAATGATAAAACAGTTCCTGTCATGAACAGTATTTTATACTATCAGGAAATGATTAAAAACAAAGTAAAAGGTGCAATGTTTATTTTCGCTGAAGGTGAACATAAAATCGGAATTACGAATAAATCTGAACTGACGGATAACTGGAAAAAACTTTGCTCAGACTGGCTTAAAGCCATAATCAATAAGTAATAAGTAATGGGTAATTAAAATATATTGGAAAAACGCAAGGGCGTAAAAAATTATTTAGGTTATTACGTTTTAAGGCGCAAGGATTTTATCTTTGATAAAATTGATTATTATAAAAACTTACTGAAAATCTTTGATTTTCTTGTGCCTTAAAGCATTATTATAATTGAAAACCTTTACCCCTTGCATTTTTTCCAACAAATCAAATCACTTTAACAAAATATAAAAATGTTCAAAATCATTCAACATAAAATCTTTTTACTGGCTTTTGGAACGGTAATTTCAGTTTCAGTTCAGGCACAGCAAAATTTAAAACTGATTTATAACAGGCCTGGAGGAAACTGGAACGAGGCTTTACCAATTGGAAACGGAAAATTAGGTGCTATGATTTTTGGCGGGGCTTCGCAGGAGCATCTTCAACTTAATGAAGAAACAATCTGGGCGGGAGAACCGGGGAATAATGTTTCGAAAAACACATTCGACAGTATCCAGAAAATCAGAAAACTGTTGAATGAAGGTCAGTTTGAAAAAGCTCAAAAACTATCCAATACAACCTATCCAAGAGCCGCTCCAAAAGATTTGAATTACGGAATGCCTTATCAGACGATGGGCGATCTGTTTCTGGATTTTAAAGGTCATGAAAATTTTAAAAATTATACCCGGACGTTAGATATTGAAAAGGCAGTCAGTAGTGTTTCCTATGAAGTAAATGGAGTGACTTTCAGACGCGAGATTTTCTCATCTTTTGCGCATAATGTGATTATGATTAAATTATCTTCCGGCAAAAAAGGAAGTCTGAATTTTTCTATTCATGCTTCCACTCCACACTTGAAAAAATCAATTTTTACAGAGAAAAACCAATTGGTGATTAACGGAACAAGCGGTTCTTCCGATAATAAAATTGGAAAAATTAATTTTAAAACAGTGGCTTTTCCGGTTTTAAAAGGTGGAAAATTGACCTCAACAAAAGATCAGCTTGAAATTTCCGGAGCAGATGAAGTGATCATTTATATTTCCATTGCTACGAATTTTAAAAAGTATAATGATATTTCCGGAAATCCGGATGTAAGAGTTTCAGAATATATACAATCTGCTTTGCATCAGAAATATGATGCTGAACTAAAAGCACACATTGAAAAGTATCAGAAATTTTTCAAGCGTGTAAAATTAGATTTAGGAACTACCGAACAGACGAAAAAAAACACTGACATTCGAATTAAAGAATTTGGAAGCTCAAAAGATCCTGATCTGGTCGCGTTATATTTCCAGTTCGGACGCTATCTTTTACTATCTTCTTCACAACAGGGAACCCAGCCAGCCAATCTTCAGGGAATCTGGAATGATCAGCTGCATCCTGCCTGGGACAGCAAATACACCGTGAACATCAATACAGAAATGAATTACTGGCCTGCTGAAAATACAAACCTCAGTGAAATGCACGAACCTTTATTCGATATGATTCAGGATTTATCGGTGACAGGACAGGAATCTGCGAAGGAAATGTACCATGCCAGAGGCTGGAATATGCATCACAATACAGATTTGTGGCGAATCACCGGAATTGTAGACGGCGGGTTTTACGGAATGTGGCCGATGGGCGGAGCATGGCTGACTCAGCACATCTGGAATCATTATCTATACACCGGAGATCAGCAGTTTTTGAAAAAACATTATGCTGCTCTGAAAGGTTGTGCCTTATTTTATCTCGATGTCCTGCAACAGGATCCTTCGAAAAAATATCTGGTAGTTTCCCCTTCTATGTCCCCTGAAAATACCTATATGAAAAGTGTGGGAATTACGGCAGGAACAACAATGGATAACCAATTGGTTTTTGATGTTTTTAATAATTTTATTCATGCTTCAAAAATTCTAAATGAAGATAAAGGCCTTTCGGATGAAGTAAAATCAGCTTTAAATAAGCTTCCGCCCATGCAGATCGGGCAACACACCCAACTGCAGGAGTGGCTTACAGATATGGACAGAACCAATGATAAACACAGACATATTTCGCATTTGTACGGACTTTTTCCGTCGGGACAAATCTCTCCTTTCAGAAATCCTGATTTAACAGAAGCTGCAAAAAATTCGCTGACGTATCGCGGTGACAAATCCACAGGCTGGTCGATGGGCTGGAAAGTAAACTGGTGGGCAAGATTACTGGACGGAAACAGAGCTTTTAAATTAATCTCTGATCAGCTGACTCCCGCACCTATGGAAACAAAAGGTCAGTCGGGAGGAACTTATCCGAATCTTCTGGATGCGCATCCTCCGTTCCAAATTGATGGAAATTTTGGATGTACTTCAGGAATTGCAGAACTATTACTGCAAAGTTATGATGGATATGTTTATATTTTGCCCGCCCTACCTGATGCTTTACCTAATGGTTCTGTGAAAGGGTTAAAAGCAAGAGGCGGTTTTGAAATCGATATGGAATGGAAGAATTCTAAACTAAAGAAACTGGTTATAAAATCTTTTCTGGGAGGAAATGCGAGAATCAGAGTTGCGAAAGATATTCAGTTTAAATCAAAGACCGGTTTAACCTCAGCAAAAGGAGAAAATCCGAATCTGTATTACCAGGTGAATGCTATTAAAATGCCATTAGTTTCAGATAAAGCGGAATTAAAAGGTTACTCAATTCCTGAAACACAAATTTTTGATTTTGATACTGAAAAAGGACAAACGTATATTTTTGAATCAAAATAATAGGTAATAAATAGTAAGCAGAAAAACTCCCGCAGATTTCAGAATTAAACAGGTTATTTACTGTGAATTCTAAAATCTGCGGGAGTTTTATTTACAAATACCAATTGATTAAATAATTTTTAATTAATAACAAAATGCAACCGATTGAATAAGTAAATTTAATAATATTATAATTATATAAATATTAATATGTTAAAATATAAAACATTTAAATATAAAATATATAATTTTACAACCGAATCAAATAACATAAATCATTACTATGAAAACAACATTTAAAGCTGCCTTTCTTATGGTAGCTCTAAGCTCTACCTTTGCCCTGACTGGTTGCGGGCAGGAAGACATTAAAACAGATTTAGCGGAAAACCCAAACGAACTTAGTCTCGGAAACAAACTCGTTGCCAATGCCGTAGTTCCTTTAGCAAATTGTGTAGCTCCGGGATGGGCTTCTCAAAACGGGGGAACAACCGGTGGAGGAACAGCCGCTGAAACTACCGTGGCCACCTATGCACAATTAAAAGCTGCGATCGAAAACACAGCAGTAAAAGTCATTAAAGTGACAGGAACCATCACTATTACAACTCGTTTATCGCTACAGGATCAAACAGGAAAAACACTTTATGGGACAAGCGGTGCTAAATTGGTTTCTACGGATCAGACTGCAAGCGGATCAGGAATTATCAATATTAAACGATGCAACAATATCGTGATCAGAAACCTGATTTTCGAAGGTCCGGGAGCTTATGATACAGATGGCTGGGACAATGCCATTTTAGATGACTGTAGAAATGTATGGATCGATCATTGTGAATTCAGAGACGGTGTAGACGGGAATTTTGACATTAAAAACAAATCCGACTTCGTTACAGTTTCTTATACGAAATTTCATTATCTGAAAGCTCCGAAACCTGGCGGTTCAGGCGGAACAGACGACCACAGATTCTCCAACCTTATCGGATCAGGTGACGGGGCAACAGCAGATGCAGGAAAACTGAATGTAACATTCGTTCGCTGCTGGTGGGCTCCGGGATGCAGAGAGCGTATGCCGAGAGTGAGATTTGGTAAAATACATATTGTTAACAGCTATTTCAACAGTTCTGTAAGCAACAAATGTATTGCAGCAGGAGTTCAGGCGAATATCCGTGTCGATGGAAACGTTTTTGAGAATGTAAAAGAACCTATTAACCTGATGAGTGGTTACACAGCAGTTACGGTTACTTCCAACAATACATTTACCAATGTTACCGGAAACACAGCAGGAAGCGGTACTGCATTTAATCCTCCTTATACAATCCCGATGCTGTCCTTATCTTCTGTAAAGTCTGACGTAACAGCCAATGCAGGAGCAACATTAACAGGAAATATCTGTAATTCATTATAATTTTTAGTCAATAAATTAGAACAAGAAAGACTGAGAAATTCTCAGTCTTTTTTATAATCTAAAATTGTTATTCAGAAATTTTATTTTTCTCAAGCCATTTTGGATATTCTTTATTGATCAGCTTATCGGCAAAATCTCCAAACCAGCTGTAGCCGTTTCTTCTTTCTTCAGAAACCTCGTTATAGTTGTATTTTACGCTTCCGTCACGGTCACCGAAAAGAGGTTTGTTATTATTAATATCATAAAATCTTGCCCAGATTACAGAATTTTTATCCTCTGCCAAAGTCCGGACAGCTTTTCCGTTTACTATTGAAACATTGTAGCTGTAGCCTTTAATTTTATTTTGCTTAAACCATTTTACAGCAGATTTTATCGATTTTTCAACTTCCGGAGTTACGGGTTGCAGCATTAAAAATCTTATAATTCCTACAGATTCTCCTGTTGCCAGAGAAATCGGTTCAAAAGTTCTTGCTTTATCTGGCCGAAGCGTGATTTCGTTGTACTGATCGCCCCAGATTGTTGGGGTTTCTTTTTGTAAAACCTGAGTTTTCAAGATGCATTCAATTCCTTTTTGTACGGCTATTTTTGATTTTTCCTTTAATTTAGAATCAACAGCATCAAAATCATTTTTCCCTTCCGCCACATTATACAAAACCGTCAAAGCGTTAATCATCGCATTGTCATTGTAGGTCACCTGCTTTCTGTACAATCCAGAATTAGGATAATATTGTGGGAAACCTCCATTTTTATACTGCATTAAAAGAAGATAACCAATTCCTTTCTCTGCAGATTTCAGATATTCAGGATTTTTTGTGGTGGAATATGCTTTTATTAAGGCGTTAATTTCCCTTGACGTCGCGTTATTATCAATGGTTGCATGATCGTCACCCGTTGCCTTTATCTTTTTCAAAAGATCCTTATCGAGCGGCAAATTATAATTCACTACAGATTTATCGTCCAGCTGCTTGCCCCACCCGCCAATGGGAAGCTGATATACCAGCATTTTTTCGGCTAAAGTATCTTTAATCTGAGCAGAAAGAACGGCTGTTGTTAAGGAAAAGACAGCTGCTGAAAGTTTTAATTTCATTATTATTCGACTTTAATCATTAATGGGTTTGCAATTATCTGAGATTGTTTTTGCAATAGAGCTTCCCAATCTTTTTGTGTCTGAATCTGCCTGCTTTTCTGCCATGCAAATCCGGCATAATAAATCAGCTTATTTTGAGGTTTTGTCACAACTAACAGGTTGCTTTGGTCCGGAGTTTCGGATTTAAGGGCAACAGATTTTTCAACAATTTCAGGATCCACTACAACTCCTTCACCTACAAAAGCATCATCAATTTTTTCCCAGTGCAAAT
Source organism: Chryseobacterium indologenes (assembly GCF_018362995.1). NCBI lineage: Bacteria > Pseudomonadati > Bacteroidota > Flavobacteriia > Flavobacteriales > Weeksellaceae > Chryseobacterium > Chryseobacterium indologenes. The sequence goes on along the minus strand of NZ_CP074372.1, from coordinate 202,931 downwards.
AATATCCGCTTTTGTCGTTCAGTTTTGTTTCACCTTCGTTTTTATGTAAAGTAATTCCGATTGTATAATTCGGAACCTGCTTTTCAGCCTGGAAATTGGATTCAAACTTTGAAAAATTGGAGTCCAGATCAAGAGAAATTCGTTTTGTTTCTTTTACTCCGAATTCACTCCACGGATTGTAGGTTAATTCAAAAACCGTTCTTAAAGGACCTTCCGCAATGGTTTTAGAACTTACAAAATTTTGTGACACCTGAAGCTTTTCATTCACCCAAATCCCGATTCCACCTGTTCCGCGGCTGTCTCCAACCTGGTAAGGATCATACCCCTCGCCTCTCGTATCTTTGTGATAGTACAACGGATCTGTCTGATAGCCTTTATACCATTTGTTGATCACTGGCTTATCTGTTCTTTTCAGCCAGATATCAACTCCACTGGATAGCGTGCTTCCTTTTATCCCTTCCAGTGCTTCTTTCTGACCTTTCGGGCCATAAACACGGAATGCTATTTTATTATTTTCCCACGCATAATCGTCTGCTCTTTCAGGAACTAATCTTGAATATGTTGAAGTTTTGCTTTCAGGAATTGGAATTGTAGCATCTGCAATAATGGTATAAGTATTTGCTTTTTTAGCTTCAATATTCACCTGAAAAAGCAATTCGTCATTTTTTCCGTCTCCATCATAGTCGATCCATTGGATGGGCAGAATGTTTTTACCACTATCTTTTATCCTGAGGTCAGATTCACTGTTTCTACGTAGAAAAGGAGCTAATTGAGAAACAGGTATTGAAACGACTTCATTTCTTGAAAAATTCAATGTATTTTTTACCTGAATAGAATTTTGTGCTTTCAGAAAAGAACTAGCGCAAACGATTGCACAAGTAAATCCGAAAATTAAAAATTTTGATCTGAACATAATTATTCAATTGAGTTGTAAAAATCAAAAATAATGATAAGTTTCTTATGAACATCAAAAAAATAATCAAATTTTAAATCTAACAGGTTGATTTAGAAAAATATTTGAAATACCATTTATAATTAAAGAAAATCCTTTCAAAATAATTTGAAAGGACTCTTTTTGAATAGGAATGAAATTAAACTTTGGTAATTCCTTTTATTTAATAATAATTTTAAAATTACTATTCAAATCTTCTCCTGAAACATTAAGAATATAGTTTCCTGAGGCTTTTTTGTCTGCAATATTTAATGTAAAGACTCCGTTTCCATCAGCATTAATCTTTTCTTTGACAACGATTTTTCCTGTCAGATCAATAATTGTTGCTGTTAAACTGGATTTTTTATATTCTGGAAGCGTAATGAAAATCTGGTCTTTTGCAGGATTCGGATATACTGTTCCAACATTTTTGCTGATGCTGAATTCATCATTACCCAACACGTCCTGATTGTATAAAGTATATATTTCTGTTGGAGATAAAGCATAATTGTACAACTTAAGTTCGTCGAATGCTCCTTTATAGGGAGCCGGAGCATTGGCGGTTGACAAAAACTCAAGCTCACCTATATTCCCGATGATCAGATCACTTGCTTCACCAATACCCGTAACTGAAGTTTCATCTCCTTCAGTGATTAAAGCGCCATTGGTGAAAATTCTCATTTTATGTGCGGCAATATCCCTCTGAATCACAACATGTACCCAGTTACCAGTAAAATAATTGGCAATAGGTGATGTGATTTCTTTTTTCGTAATGTCATCATCAATAGCATATCGCAGCTGGCCTCCTTTAATTTCTATATTAAAACGTTTCCCTGTGGCTCCTGTTGCCGTATTTTTAGTGAAAGAACCTTTACATAATATATAAAGACTTGCAGATGAAGACGATGGTATCATACTGATTGGTGTCTTCATCCAAAATGAAACAGTAAACGAATGATTATCAAATAAAATATGATTCTGATGAGGAATACTGGCGATGTACATATTACCGGACGACGTTGCCAGATCAAGGGCGTTGTTTTCTTTTCCCGGTATTCTTACATTGGCATTGTCATAAGCTGTATCTAATACTCCATGATTAGCAAAAGACGTTATGTCTGCAATTTGCTCACCAGCGGAAGGAGCTTCCGCAAATGGCCAGTTGCCGACAATACCCGGAGTCAGTGCACGGAAATTCCATACATCTCCCACAGCAGTGCCAAGAGTATTGGACGCATCAATTCTCCAATGGTAATTTATTGCCGGATTTAAATTATTAAACTGGTATGCGGGTGAAGTAGAATAAGGTACAGTTGCAATACTGCTTAAATTTGAAGGATCTGTTCCAAAATAAACTGTATACATTGTTGTATTTGGACTTCCATTCCATTTTAAAAGCAGGTTTCCACCGTTCAACTCAACATTATTATTGCCAGTTGAAGGAATCGGGTTATTTGCTTTTGCCGGAGCTGACGGGATTGGTGGTGTGGTTACTGATGTATCTGATGTGTAAACTGAAGATTCTGTTGCATTTGTTGCTTTAACTCTGTAATAATATTGAGTATCAGGCGTTAAACCAATTTCATTATAACTTGTTGCATTCGCCCCCAAGGTTGCAATGACAGTAAAATTCGTACCATCGGAAGAACGTTCTACAATATAATGAGTTTCATTTGTCGCATTATCGTTCCAATTAACAGTTAAAGAGCTTGAAGGTGAAGTTCCTGTAGTTGTGATTGTATTGGTAAAATTCACATTTGTAGGCGGAATAATGAAATCCGGAGGAACTGTATTGGGTAAACTATTGATATAAACCTCAATATTCAAATACGGAGCATGTGTTGTGCTTACTGCCAAAGCATCGAAGACATTTGGATTTAGTCCATTGGCCGTTTCCCATGCATCAGGCATCCCGTCATTGTCCGTATCCAGAGGAGCCGGCGCACCGTAAACGTGCCCTGCACCACCATTAGTAAAACCAAATTGGGCTGTTAAATCAGTTTGTACATACACATAAGTAGCTGTTGTACCTTTCGACATTAAATCTGAAATCATTAGACCATCTACCTGATCACGTCTTGGATATGATGCTCCCACACTTGTAACAATATTATTGTATGCCTCCTGAGCAGTTAATGCAGGGGTTTTCATCGGATAATCATACGGAGTAGCCATTATGGCGGCCGGATCTCCGACAGGGTAACCCACTAAGCTTTGAGGAACTGCGGCTCCATCTAATACACCATTTTTATTATTGTCAAAATAATTACCGGAACCATATAAATTGAAATTGGCATTTCCTACGCTAAAAGGTGTGGTAACCGTATTGCTCGTATTGGGACCTCCGATAAAATAATTGTTAATAATATTGGCAAAAGAGCTTCCTGCCGAATCTCCTCCCATGATGTATGCCTCCCCGGATTGGGTGTGGCCATAGGTATTTCCATAATTACCCCAGTTGTAAACTACATTATTTACAAACTCGTTGATTCCTTTTATTTTATTATTACGGGTTTTATTACAGATATATAAATTCCCGATTAAGCTGATCTTCCCCCCTGGTGGAGGCTGCATTAATCCTCCCGCAGAATGATTATGACGGTGCATTCCTTGTCCTATAATAGAATTCTGAATCGTTATATTATCGGGACTTGTGCCGTTGTTATCCCAGTTAACCGAGAATACTTCATCTGTACCCCATGTAAAAGTCATATGATCTAAAATGATATTGGCCCCGTTGGCTATTCCTGATGCATCCTGATTTTGAGATGTCCCGCCATAACGGATACGAAGATATCTCGCAATCGTATTATTGGCTCCTGTAAATGATACTCTGGGTCCCAAAAATACAATTCCTTCTCCGGGAGCGGTTTGTCCGGCAATTGTAGTATTAGCCGCCACAGCAACAATTGATTGTAAGTTAACAATACCTCCCACTTTAAATATAACAAACCGACCCGGCTGACTTACCGCGTCACGGAATGAACCCGGGCCGCTGTCATTTAAATTGGTAACCAGATAGATCTGAGGATTTGCTACCCCTCTTGCTCCTGTAGTATATCTTCCAAAACCGGTTGCTTCAGGAAATGCTAATGTCTGAGCACTCAAATCAACAGTGGATAATGTTAATCCACAAAACAATAAAGATTTAAGAGATGATTTAAACAGTAAAGATTTATTTTTCATAAATATTAATTTTGTATTAACTAATCTATCCACAAAACCAATATTGAGCATCCTGCTCCATCCTGTTGAACTATATATCAAGCAATTACAAAGAATCCGTAAAAAACAATGTGTACATATCAATAGGTCATGACTAAAGATAATTCATATATACTTTCTATTTTCAATAAATCTTCTTTAAAAAAATTCGAGAAATCATCCGTTGGGGCTAACAAAAATTCATATTCATTTATAGAAGGAGTTTTTATCCTTTGTTCCTTCTTAATTCGATTATATACAATTGCCAAATAAGACCTCCTACGGACAAACAAAATCATCTCGTAATTTTAAAACCTTTATTCTATAATTTAAGGGTAAATGGAGGTAAGATGAAAAGAGAAGAGGTAACAGAACTAACTCCTGAAAAAGTAGTTAAAGTCCTGAAAGAAAAAGGAACAATTGTAAATATCGAAGAGGCTAAGGCAATACTCAGCTTTATTAAGGCAATTGCTAATATTGCAGTAAATCAGTATCTTAGTGGACGTGATTTGGATTTTATGAATCCCAAACAATAATGCTGATGTTATGAGACAAGCTGACTTATATATACGTGTATCTACAGATGAACAAGCAGATAAAGGATACTCTCAACGAGATCAGGAAGATCGTTTGAGAAAGTACTGTGAAATCAAAGGTATCACAATAAGGAATGTTTACATTGAAGATTATTCAGCTAAAACCTTTAATAGACCTGAGTGGCAAAAGTACTTAGTAGCACTACGGAAAATAAAAAAGAATACAACTGCTTCACTATTACTATTCACAAAATGGGATAGGTTTAGCCGTAATGCTGGTGATGCATACCAAATGATCAATCTGCTACGCTCCTTTAGCGTAGAGCCCGAAGCCATTGAACAACCCCTTGATTTTGACATTCCAGAAAACAAGATAATGCTCGCTTTTTATCTTGCCACTCCTGAAGTAGAAAATGATCGTAGATCACTGAACACTTTTTACGGAATGAGACGTGCTAAAAAAGAAGGCTGATATATGGGGACAGCACCTTTAGGCTATAGCAATAAAATAACAGAAGATAATAAGAAATATATCGGTATACATGAAGTCGAAGGACCTTTATTAAAATGGGCCTTTGAACAGATTATTCTGAACAATTACAATACTGAACAAATATGGAAAATGCTGCGCTTTAGAACAGATGGCAAATACAGATTCAGTAAAAATAATTTTTGGGTCGCTTTAAGAAACCCGCTGTATTGCGGAAAAATATTTATCCCGGCTCATAAAGATGAAAAAGCACATTTTGTTTTGGGACAGCATGAACCACTCATAACCGAAAGTATGTTCAATGAAGTTCAGCAAATACTTGATGGAAGGAAGAGAAAAATCAAGCCAAAGGTAGTTTCAATTGACAACCTACCTCTACGAGGATTCTTGAAATGTAATAAATGTGGTAAAATGCTCACCGGAAGTGCATCAAAAGGAAAGATGGGAGTCTATTACAACTATTATCACTGTTCAAGCTCATGTGGTGTCCGATTTAAAGCAGAAATTGCTAATGATGTTTTTCTCAAACAACTTAAATCCTTAATACCTAAAAAAGGAATGATTGATGTTTTTATAGAAGCATTCACTGAAGATTTTAATGCACAAACGAAAACTCAAAACGCAGAAAGAACGAATATATTAAATCAAATTGCAGAATTAAACAATCGTAAAAGGAAAGCTCTTATCCAAAAGATTGATGGTGGTATTGAAGCTGATGAGTATATTTTTCTGAAAAAATATACCACTGAAAAAATTGAACAATTAGAAGTAAGATTGAATAATTTATCTTCTGTAAACACCGAAATCAAAGACCTATTTAAGTCTGGGCTAAAAAAGATTGCTAATCTTGACATACGCTATCAGAAGGGGAATACAGAAGAAAAAAGACATATCATAAGTTCGATATTCCCTGATTTTTTGGTTTTTGACGGAACACGACATCGAACTCTAAGAATGAATTCAGCAGTCGAACTTATCTATCAGGATACCAACAAATTAAATGGTAAAAAAAATGGGACAAATCTATCTTTTTTAGATTTGTCCCAACAAGTGACCCGGCTGGGATTCGAACCCAGGACCCATACATTAAAAGTGTATTGCTCTACCAGCTGAGCTACCGAGTCGGCCACTTACTTTTTCAAGTAAATCCCTTTGTTTAAGGGACTGCAAAGATAGAAAAACAGTCTTAAATTCCAAACTTTTCCAGGCCTTTTTATAATAAAATTCACAGTCAAAAAGTCAAACACCTGTTTATAAATTAATTACGTTAATTATTTTTTCTGATAAAAATCAATGAAATAATGGGAATTGACAAGTGAGCCAGTTTTTTGGTCATCAAAATATTTTGATGAATCAAATATATAATATATCTTAGCAACTAAGATAATTAGCAATTAAATTAAATCGATGGCTAAAAATAGTATACAGAATTTTCGCGAAGCCAGCAGATCGTATTCTGATGCTTCAATTTTTATGCACGAAGCTATTGCCAGAAAAGCAGGTCTTTCCAGTGCTGACCATAAGTATCTGGGACTTATTCTGAAGTATGACTCTATAACAGCAGGGGAAATTTCAAAGTTAACAGGCCTTACGACAGGTGCAGTAACAGGATTGATAGACAGGCTGGAGAAAAAGGATCTTCTTAAGAGACAGTTTATCAAGGAAGACCGAAGAAAAGTAATCATCATTCCAAATGTTGAGAACAGCATGAAATTATTGGGTCCTATTTTCGATGAGCTGCAACAAAAGACACTGAGTCTCATTGCTACATTTTCTCAAAAGGAAATAGAATCCATTGAGAGATATTTCAGAGAGGCAACTATTCTTATGAAAGAAACTGCAGAACATTTAAACAACCCATAAAAAAATAAAACCATGGAAAGTTTACCCATCTCAATTACCCGCGCAGAAATATGGCTTTGCATTACTACACTGCTTTATTTCCTTATGAATGGCGCACAGATTTTCGAAACTCTTGTATTTGTGCCTAAATGGACTTCTTCCCCACCCGACACATTAAAATTTCTTCAGGATGGAAAAGGAGCAAGTCTGAAATTTTTCTGGATCATTCTTCATTCTCTTCACGAAATCGCTTTCATTCTTGCTATTATTTTTTGCTGGAAAATTGATCCGGTAAGGAACTGGCTTTTGGTTTTATTCATTATTCATGCAGCAGTAAGAGTCTGGACGCTGGCCTTTTTTGCACCTAATATTATACAGTTTCAAAATTTGGCAGCATCCTCTTCCATTTTAGAAGAAATAATATCCAGAATATCACTTTGGAAAACCCTGAATTATGTGCGGGTAGCTATTTATATTGCCGTTTCAATTGGCTTTATTCCTCTTTGCATTAAGCTGTTCAGCTTCCGTCACTAATTATGATTCTAAAAATAATTTTCGCCGGCTTTTACAGTTGGCGAAAATTATTAAATCAAACTATTTTAATTTGAAACATCAATTTTATTATTCTGATATTCAAAAATTTTGATAATAGTATCAACGGTTTCCTGCCCCAGATGTTTTCCAATAAGATAGAGGGCAGCATCAATTCCGGCTGTAATTCCTGCAGTAGTAATCAACTGTTCCTGATCAATATAACGTACTTCCCGGAATATATTGGCTTCCGGATTATATTGTTCTAAAGCATCCAGCAGCATACTATGAGTTGTGATATCGTGACCATCAAGTATGCCCGTCCGGGATAGCAACATGCTTCCTGTACATACTGTAAATACAACAGTTCCGGCATCATAATGATTTTTAATCCATTTCAGAACCGTTTCTTCAAAATCTTTATCCTGAATATATTTCATAATGTAATCAGGACTTGCTCCGGGAATGACGATCATATCCGGCTTTGGACAGGTCTGCAAGTCATAGGTGGGAATAACAGCCATCGTATTTGCTTCTGTGTATATAACGTCTTTTGTTTTTCCGACCGTAAAGCAATCATAACTGTTCGGCTGTATGATATTTGCTTTAACAAAAACATCCAAAGGACCGTTTAAATCAAGTACTTCTACCTGATCATAGACTAAAAATGCTACATTCATTGTTTTATTGTCTTGTTCGTGTTTCATAATTCTGTTATTTTAAGTTGATTATTTTGTAAATAAAGACATAGCTCTTCCTTACCGACAATTGATGATCATCAGTTTTATAGTAAAAAAGAAAGAATAAATGATTATTCTGTGCGCTTAAATGTTTTCCGGTATTGCGCCGGGGTGAGAGAAATATTTTTAAGGAATAAACGACGCAGCGAAACAACACTGCCAAAGCCACATTTATCAGCTATTATCTCTATACTCATATTGGTATATTCAAGCATATTCCTGGCCTGATCCAGCCTCATTTTTTCAATAAATCTGCCAGGCGTTATTCCTGATTCCTTTACAAATACCCTCGAAAAATTGCGGACACTCATACTCAGAGATTCAGCAATATATTCTACCGTTACAGCCTCCCCTAGCTTGTCTTTCAACAGATCCCGAACCTGTTTTGTAAAAGGAGACATAGTTTCATATTCCGGCAATGCGTTTCCAAACTGAGACTGCATTCCGGGTCTTTTTAAATGCAGAACAAGATGACAGGCGACTTCTGCTGCCAAAGCTTTACCAAAATCCTCTTCCAAGAGTGCCAATGCCAGATCCATTCCTGAAGAAACACCTCCTGAAGTATAGATAGGTTTGTCACAAATAAAAAATGGATTAACATTGACCTCCAACTTTGGGTAAGATTTCTGCAGTTCATCTGCAAATTTCCAATGGGTAGTTACTTGTCTTCCATCCAGCAGACCAGCTTTAGCAAGAACAAATGCTCCTACACATACTGATCCCATCCGCCTTACTTGTGGTGTTATATTTTGAAGATAATGATAAACATCGGGACTGATCTCATCCAGCACACTCAAAGTGGTACCAGCCACGAGTAAAGTATCTACAGAAAAATCAATATCATAAATGGTATGACTACACGATAGCGGCATTCCCGACCCGGAATAGATTACTTTCTCTAATGTCCCGGATACCAGATGAACATGATAACCGGAATCCTGTCTTTCGCTGTTCAAAAAACGGTTTGCTGCTGTAAAAACATCCCACGGTCCGGCAATATCAAGCAGTTGCACCTCTGGCAATGCCAAAAGAACTATGTTTTTCTTCCCGGTATGTTGTACTTCATTCTTCATATCTCGTTCTGTATGAGTACAAATGTAGAGAGAAAGCTCCTTGTCTGCAATGACAAAAAACATGCAGTTCCGGCCAAAATATTTTATTTTTTCTATCATCACAAAAGAGACTGCCTTATCAGACAGTCTCAGCACTCTACTATAAAATTAGCTTAACAAGCTATACTTTCAAATATTAAATTTCAACTAAGCAGGTGATAGTCTACGGGATTTCAAATAAAGAGCTGTACGGTTCAGATAAGGGAAAAGAAAAATCAATAACAGTGAGGCCGCAAGAAGCCACACCATCATTTCATAATAATCCATTGCAAAACGCAAATGATCCTGCATATTCATTCTTCCCACCAACAATTTATTGGCTGCTTTTACCGCTTTATCTTCAGGCATTCCCCTGGAAATAAGTTTAGATGTCTGCTGATGAAGAAAGTTTTTGACTGCCGGGTCCACAGCACTTAAATGATCCTGAAAAGCATTATAATGGCGGCTTTTTTCAAACAATTCAAAAAAATTGATCAGCGCTATACTGATACAAAACCCCAGGTATCGGACTGCCAAAGCTGTTGCAGCAGCTGAGGGGCCAATAACAGCAGGAACTGACGAAATAATAAAAATAATTGTGGGAACCATAATCAATCCTACTCCCAATCCCTGAAGAAACAAGGGAATATAATAATTAAACTCATCAGCCTGAACGTCAAAAGAATAATACATCAATCCATGAAAGATCAACAGCATTAAAAATCCAAAACCCCAGATGTACCGTATATTTTTCTTTTGCAATACCATACAACAGGCAATAATTACCCCGGCAACCAATCCTGCAAGATTGAAAATATTTATATAGGAAATATGAAGCGGATCCAAATGCAGTTCCGCAGCAAAATAACTGTTAACAATTCCGGATGCAAACCGACAGATATACATCACAAAAAGGATCAGCAATCCTACTTTAAAGTTTCTGTATTTAAAAATCCGCAGGTCAATATATGGTCTTTTAATCACCTGCTGACGGAAAATGGATATTCCTCCCAAAACAACAATTCCTATGGCGCTTCCCAGAATCCGGTTATCTTCCAGCCAGTAATATTCCTGTCCAAAAATGGTAATATATCCTACCAGCACCAAAATAGTACTGAAAAGTCCAAAGCTCTGCCAATCGAGCTTATACAGATGAAATCTAGCATGAGTTCTGTAATTGCTCATGGCAAGAGTGAGAAAAATAAGCCCGGGCAGGTAAGAGAATATGGCTGTTTTATAGACAATATTAAAATTATAGGAATCGATAAGATCTGCAGTAATCAGATTATTAAACGGCAGTGCGCAGATCAGAATTCCGAAGAATACAGAAAAACTGATCTCCCTTGCTCTTTCACTGCTCAGTCTCGTAAAAATAAGGGTAAGCGAAAGGTTTACGTTTCCTGCAAATAACATTCCCTGCATGAAACGCACTGGAAACAGGATATAAATTTCGTTGGTAAAATAACATACGAGACAAGCCACAATCTGCAGTGTGGTAAACAGAAGAAAATATTCTTTTGCTGCCAGAAAACTGAAAAACCTTCTTTCCAGACTGTAAAACCCTACATATCCTGCATAGAACAAGGCTACAGAAAACTGAATATCCGCGGGTTCACAGCCATAATATCCTGCTGCTGCATTCACATTAGCCAAAGGAAGAAAAAATATAATGATCCCCGGAAGAGTCATCGAAAAGAGAATGATCTTGATGAGCCATTCTGGTGCCCATCTTTTGAAAAAGGGCATTGGTCTTTTAGCCATTAGAATGTTTTTTGTCGGCATATACATTCACGTTCATTCCTACTTTCAGGACATCGATATCTTTTCTTATTCCATCTACTTTTATTCTCACAGGAATACGCTGAACAATCTTCACATAATTCCCGGTGGAATTATCCGGAGGAAGCAATGAAAAACTAGAACCTGTTGCCGGAGAAAGCGAAATAATCGTTCCTTTAAATTCCCTGTCAGGATAAGAATCTGCTACAATTTTCACATGGTCCCCGATATGCATATCCCTGATCTGTGTTTCCTTATAATTCGCAACCACCCACTTATCTGTTTCATTATTGACAATAAATGCCAGCGTTTCTCCGGCATCAATCATCTGCCCTACTTCAACGGTTCTACGTCCCATTCTTCCATCATAAGCTGCAGTAACTGCCGTATAGCTTACATCCAGTTTGTGGCGGTCCAATAGGGCTTCCAGTCTTCCAATTTCTGCCAGAACAACTGTTTTTTCTGCCTGAATATCATTTATTTTTGATAGTGAAGCAGCGTAATTATCCTGTGAAGATTTGTAATCACTTTCATTGACATCCAACGTTGCTTTTACATCTTCAAGCCTTTGTTTTGTGGCAGATTCTTCATCATACAATTTTTTATATCTGTTATAATCAAGCTGCTGCTTCCATACTTTTGCTTTATTGGCATCTATCTGAGCCATTGCTGCTTCCGCTTCTTTTTCTGTCGTACCTGTGTTACTTTCCAATACTCTCAGTTGGGCACGGGCTTTCTGAAGGGCTGCCTGCGTCTGTTTCTGCTGAAGGATATATTCACGGTTATCGATGATCAGAAGTGTATCCCCTTTTTTAACTTCCTGGTTTTCTTCAAATTTCACCGCTACAATAAACCCTCCGGCTCTTGAAATAATAGGGTTCACATATTCCTGAACCTGTGCATCATTGGTCTGTTCGTATGCATAGTAGTTCTTTAGGGTAAAACCACCCCAAACAGCAAGTGCTGCAACAATTAAAACTGAAATCCATCCTGTGATCTTTGTGATCAGTCTGTCGGTGGGAGTATATTTTTTTTTCATTGTATTATAAAAACGCCTGTAATATTTTGTAGTAAATAATAATTGTTCTGTGCCATAATCTTTGCCGCTTCCAGTTCAAATTTTGTCTGAAGAAGCTGTATATCTGCATCCAGCAGTTCTGTAATAAGAGAAGTCTGGCTGAAATAAGTATTCTTAATGATACGCGCATTCTCTTTGGCCTGGATGACATTGGCTTCCGCTACCTTTATCTGCTCAAGTGCTTCCTGATACCTCAGATAGGCTTCTTTCACCTGTTGTCTCACTTTATCCTCTGTATCCTTGTGTGCTTCTTCTTCTTTTTCAAATTCCAGCTGTGCTGCCTTTACTTTATGAGTATTATGGTAAAGAGAGGAGATGGAAAAAGATGCTTTAATTCCCACTATTCCCAATGAATACCAATAAGGATTGTAGGGATAGAGAAAAATCTGCGGATTGGCATAATAAAATTCGCCGTACATCCCGATTTTAGGTCTTACATTAGCTTTTACCTGCTTTAGTTTGAGTTTACTCAGCTCTGTCTGCTGTTCAGAAACATGGTAACTGAAAGAGTGATCCAGTGCCAGCTTCAAATAATCATTGTAAGAGGTATTTTCATCCCATTGATTAAGTGGAGCTTCAGGAATGACAGTCTGTTCATCAGGAATACCAAGGATAATATTCAGCTTTTGAGTCGCAATGAGAATATCATTTTCTATGGTTACCAAAGCCATTTTCCGCTTTGAAAGTTCAAGTTCAATCCTTAAAACATCACTCTTTAAAACGACCCCGTTTTTATAAAGGGACTGAATTTCTTTAAGCTGCGTTTTCTGATCGGCAATATCCTGCTGAATAAGGTTTCTGAAAATTAAAGTTTTCTGGAGTTCAAGGTATAGAGCTGCTGTTTTGTAATGAATATCAGATACAGACTGCTCTTTCTGGATATCCTTAATTTTCTGAAGAGTCTGGTTTTCCTTGATCTTAAGATTCAACTTATTTCCGTTATAAATGTTCAGATAAAAATCTGCTCCTGCCCGGTAAAGAGTATGAATAACTTCATGCTGGGTCGGTTTGGAAAAGATTCCGTTTTCATAGATGGGAATGTTGGATGCTTTTTCTGCAGAACCTTTAACTTCTATTTCAGGAAGCCGTTCTCTTTTCGCATCTTTTACTTCAGCTTCCGCAATGTCTACATTGATGGTATTGATTCTGATATGGCGGCTGTTTTCTTCAGCTTTTTGCCACGCATCTTTTAAGGAAAGTCGTATAGTATCCTTAGTTGGACTGCCAGTCTGAGCTGATATTGTGCAGGAAATTCCCAGCATCAGCAATCCGGCGACATAAATTTTCATTTGAATTTTTGAATTATTGCACTGCAAATTTATCCTCAATCCTGAAATTATATTTATCTAAAATAGTCAACTTTTACATGATTCCGGCCAAATGATTATATTTGCATTTTCATTGGTATTTTATATTTTTTTATGGGATTAATTGCTGCGCTTCCTGATATTGATAAAGACGACAAAAGTGTATTTGTTATGCACGAAAAATCAGAAAAACTGATTCCTTTCCACAAGCATACAAAAGGACAGCTGAGTTATGTAGAAGGTGGTATTGCTTATATTACGATCAACAACAGAACGTATGTGGTTCCGGCCCGGCATTTTTTTTGGATTCCGCAGGGAATGGAACATATTTTAGAGATCGGGCACACCGCAACTGTTCTGCGCTCTCTTTATTTTTATGCCCATGATGATCTCTCAGATCCTTTCTACAGCAGGCTGGGAATATATCCGGCATCAGAACTGCTGATCCAGATGATCAAGTATACTGAAATATGGGATGAAAAACATGTTACTTCAAAAGACGAAAATTTTGAATTTCTGGTAGCTTTAAAAAAAATACTGCCAAAAACCCATCAGCAGCCTTTACCCATCATTCTTCCGGCCACTCACAACAAACAGATGATGAAAATTGTATCTTATCTGGAGTGGAATATCGGGGAAAAACTTACTTTGGCCAATGTAAGCGGCAGATTCGGGCTGAGTGAGCGCTCCATGTCCCGTCTTTTCAAAGCAGATATGGATATTTCTTTTCTTCAATACCTGAAAACATTAAGAATTATAAAAGCCATTGAATTACTTTTAAATACGGACAAACCCATCAATGAAATTGCGGATGATGTGGGTTACAGCTCCATTAGCGCGTTTAGTGATACATTCCGCGAATTTACCCAATCCAGACCTTCTGATTTAAGAAAGAGCAATAAAGCTATTCAAAATCTCACAGATTAAACTTATCCTGAATCAATAAAAAAACTTTAAACATCCGGTTTAAAGTTTTTTTATTGATGATCTACTGTGTTGCTTTCATCATGGCATTGGTAATTTCAATTTCCTTTTTTCTGGAATATGCAGAATCAAAAGGCTCCATTACATTGAATAAATATTGGTAAAAAGGTGTGATCTGCCGTACATTTTCAGATTCTTTAATCGCTTTTTCTTTACCCATTTGCTGCAGCCCTTTTATAAAAACACTGAATTTTTTATCAATCGGCTCCATTGACTTTAAAAGATAAGCATGTGCTTTTTCTTTCTGCCCTAATGTTTTGTAAGCTTCTGTAACTGCTGAAACAACTAATGCATATTCCATTGGTTTTGACCTCATCTGTTTTCTGGCAGCCGCTTTAAATACCGGAGAAAGATTCTGATAGTAGTCATATTCTTCAAATATTCCTTTCTTAAGGGTTTCCGCCAGCTGAAGACCTTTCTGCTCCTGTCCTGCAACTATGTATCCGGTTACCATTGAGCTTAATGACCTTGGATCGTTGTACTTTTCAACCGGGATTTCTTTCGCGGCAAGGTCCAGGAGTTCTAAAGCCTTCGCTTTCTGTCCGCTTACCACAAGTGCAGATACAGCCCTGCTTACAGACATCCTGTATCCTAAAATATTGGAAGTTGCCGTTTCATTATAATAAACACTGAGGTCTTTAAAATTCCCCCATCTGAAGTTTTTCACCACCTGGTAAAGCGAATTGGCATCTACCCTTCCTTTATCTCCATCGGAACTCTGAGGTGTGTGAATAGGAACCAGCCTGTAGCTGAAACCGTCAAACTGCAGGTATTCGTCAAGGTAAAAAATATTTTCGCTGTCATACATTCCTCCTGATGAGAAGTTAACAGGACGTTTCCAGTCGAAATTGGCCAGCATATCAAGCATCATCAGATTGCTTTTGTAAAGGGTATTCGCTTCATAATTGATCATAATCTGATCTACTGCCTTAGAAAGATCAGCCTGATTAATGATCCCTGATTTTACAGCATTTTCCTTATTTACCGGAAGGATAAATTTACTTACCGGAAGTATGTTATATTTTTCATATTGCTTTTCCCCGAAATACATCTTCAGCAATTCATCTTTTTCGGAAGATCTAAGTTTAAGGAATCTGATAGCATCTTTCACCGTCAGAGAATCCTGGGTAAGATATTTTCTGAACTCCTGGAAAGCTGTGTCCGGTGCTCCCTGTTCTTTCAACATTTGGAAAAGGCCTTCCCAATCTTCTTTTTTCATCAGATAAACCTGATCGTTGACCCCATCTCTGTACTCTTCGTGAGTGAGTTCTCCCGGAATCCCCTTGGCATTATATGTTTTTCTTTTTACCTGATCTATATTCCATGGTGTGGCTAAAAGGGTAAAGTTGACAGTTTTCACATCATCCCTGAATCTTTCCGTCTCCTGAATTGCCCACACCGGAAAGGTATCATTATCACCATAAATAAAAATAATATCGTCTTTAGGCAGCGATCGTAAAAATGAATAGGCATAATCACGGGCTGCAGTTTTTTTACTGCGGTCATGCGAAGTATAATTCTGGAACCCCATCATAAAAGGAATTCCCAGCAGCACAACTCCCAGAATAATATTAGCTGCATTAGATTTAAGTTTAGCCTGAATCAGCCAAAGTACAGCTCCTGCTCCCAGACCAATCCATATGGCAAACGCATAGAACGAACCTATCATTGCATAATCTCTTTCCCTTACTTCAAATGGTTTTACTCCGGTATAGAAGACAATTCCCATACTTGTAAGAACAAATAGGGAAAGAATAGCATAAAACCTCCCGAAGTCCCTGTTCAGCTGAAAAAAGAAACCGATAAGTCCTAAAATCAATGGCAGAAAGAAAAACTTCACGGTACTTTCATTTTTAAATTTAGCCGGCATATGATCCTGATCACCCAATAACGCATTATCAATAAAAGAAAATCCTGAAATCCAGTTACCATTGGTATTTTCCATATGTCCCTCAAGATCATTCTGTCTTCCTACGAAATTCCACATCAGATATCGGACAAAGTAGTATCCGTTCTGGAAAGAGATAAAATAATCCATATTCTGAGCAAAGGAAGGGCGTTGCACCTTGATAAGATCATAAGGTTTTACTTTCAGATAATCTTCTGCGGTGATGGAGTCTCCTTCATATTTGGCCCTCAGTTCATCAAAAATCCTTTTAGCCTCCGGATTGTCCGCTATTTCTTCATTATCATAATTGAAAGTAAAATCAGGAGCGCCATACAAAGCAATATAATTAGCGGTAACCTCTTTATCCTCATTGAACATCCTCGGCATGAAACTGATGTGCGATTTATTAAACACATAATTGAATCGTTCCCCGGTTTTTCTATAGGTTCCGGTTTTTTCATCTTTTTCGTAAATATCTCCGGTCACATCTCTTTTGTAGCTTCCGTCTTCATCTTTTTCCAAACCGTTTCTGTCTAGAAATGCGGTGTAGTTCTGTCCATAAATTGTTGGCCAGTCACCATACTGTACCCTGTTGTAATAATCTCTCATTCCTATTGCAGTATCCGGATCATTAAGGTTCATCGGCGGATTGGCATTTGCCCTGATGGGAATCACCAGCCAGCAAGAGAAACCAATCATCATATACACCAGAGATAAAACGATGGTCTGATAAACTTTTCTTTTTGTTTTCCTCGCATATTTAATCAGGAAATAACTCATAGCAATCATAAGAATAAATGCTACAATCGTCCCTGAATGGAAAGGAAGTCCCAACCCGTTCACAAAGAAAATCTCAAGTTTTCCAAACACCGTCATCACCAAAGGAAATATAATCTTGAATACGAACGCAAGAATTCCCAGCGTTACCAGATTAGCAACCATGAAGCTCTTCCAGGAAAAAGTATAGTTTCGGGCGTAATATACCAGACATATGGCAGGAATAGCCAGCATACACATCATATGCACTCCCACAGAAAGTCCTATTGCAAAGAAAATAAGAATGATCCATCTTTCACTGTCTGCGGCTTCAGATTCGTTCTCCCATTTGGTGATCAGCCAGACCAGCAGCGCGATAAACACAGAAGCCATTGCATAAACCTCTCCTTCTACGGCTGAAAACCAGAAGGTATCTGAAAAAGTAAAACATAAAGCTCCGATGACTCCGGCAAACAGAATTGGAATCTCCTGAGATCTGGTAACATCGTCAAAATCTTTATTCAAAAGCCGTCTTAAAAAATGGGTAATCGTCCAGAACAGAAACAGAATGGTAAATGCACTGAACAACGCTGACATGGCATTGATCACAATGGAATAATTTTCAGCATTTCCCAACGCAAAAATACTCGCCCCCGCCCCTACAATCTGGAATAAGGCAGCTCCCGGAGCATGAGTTACCTCAAGTTTTACTGCAGAAGAAATATACTCTCCGCAATCCCAAAAACTCAGGGAATGTTCCATTGTTGAAAGATATGTAATAAGTGCAACAGCGAAAAGGAACCATCCCAGTATGGTGTTCCATTTTTTAAAAGACCAGTTTTTCATATAATATTTTCAATATGTATATGACAACCGGGAGAAAGGGTTTATTACATGAAAGAAAAAATTAATAATATGATTGTTTGAAATATTTGTTTAGCCTTCAATTAAAACAAAGCTTTTAACTAAACTACTTTCACAAATTTTTTGATACAAATTAACAATATCTTGTGTAATCATAAAAAGTGTATAATAATCTGCATTGTTATGGAGCTCATTTTTTGTAAATGTGTAATTGATATTTTTATATTTAATAGGTGGAACATCATCTGAAGTATGAATTCCATTATTATGGAAAGTATTCCTTATGTTAGATAAAATTGAAATTGCCTTCCATTCATCATTATACCCAATATTCAAAACTTCAAATAATTCTTTTCTAATAATATAAAACGGTTTGTTTATAGTCTGAGGTTTGATACATTGTAATAAAACTCTAAAAAACCTTTCTAGAATACTTGATAGCTGAAAAATAAGGGCATTTTTTCCTTGTATTTGATACACACTCAATAATTTTTGATAGTCCATTATTGAAGCTGTTTGAAGAATTTTATCAAACAGTGGTTTATTTTGTAAAATATTGATGAAGTAATGAGAGTTTAAATTATGAAAGAGCAAAACCTTATCTAACTGATTAATAAACATATTTCTAATATCATGTTCTTCATAATCTGGATTTTCGGTCCATTTCTTTAAATATGTCCTTAAATTTTCAAAACTATTTAGAACTTCCTTTTGATTTTCAAATATTTAGGTGTTTTAATAAGATTTAATTTCATTTTTTAACATTGTTCATGTTCGATGAAAAAATTAATACGTATTATTCAATCCTCCATCCAAAGGAATGCTTGTTCCGGTGAGATAATTTGAATACTCTGAAGCCAGAAAAGCCACCAGGTGCCCATATTCTTCCGGCTGTCCGAATCTTTTCATCGGAATTTTATTTTCCCTTGCTTTTTTTATTTCCTCCGCTGAATCACCACTTTGCTGAGCTTCATGGGTAACCAGTTTTTGAATTCGTTCGGTGTCAAAATATCCTGTCAGAACATTATTTACGGTAATATTATGCTGTGCGATTTCATTAGAAAGGGTTTTCGCCCACGCAATGACTGCTGAACGGATGGAGTTTGACAGCGCCAGACTTCCGATCGGTTCTTTAACGGACAAAGAGGAAACGTTGATAATACGGCCATTTTTCTGTTGGATCATATGAGGCAGAGCCAATAAGGTTGTTTCGCAAACCGTTTTAAATAGAAGATCAAATGCTTTCTGATAATCATCCGGAGTTTTATCCAGTGCTAAACCTGGCTCAGGACCGTTTGTATTATTAACCAGAATATCAACAGAATGGTCATTAAAATATCCTGTTATAATTTTTTTATAATTTTCAAAGTCCGAGAAGTCGGCTACCAGGTATTCATGTTTCTGTTCCGGATTGATGACTGGCAGTGAAGAAACGAAATCTTTAAGCTTTGTTTCATTGCGGGCCATAACGGTAACATTAGCACCACATTTTGCCAGTTCCAGAGCAATTCCTGCTCCTATTCCCTGAGTTGCCCCTCCCACTAAAACGTTTTTTGAAAAAAGTTGAATATTCATAATGTCTTGATCAATGTTAATTGGTATAAGATAAATGTAAGAAAAAACCTCCAAATTACATTTTGAAGGTTTAATTTTCTAAGCTCAATTTCTTATTTATTTGACAACTGTAGCTTCAAGTTCCACTTTTAAAGTTTCAAACAACCCTTTTACTTCAAGCATCGTTACGGCCTGCTGTATTTTATGTTGGGCAATCCATTCCTGAAGAATGGGAAAATAAGGCCAGAGTTCTTCAGTAGAAGTTGTATAGATATTTAATCGTACTATACCGCTACATTCATATCCTGCCGTGCTGATCACTTCTTCCAGGTTGGCAATAGCCTGCTCCAGCTGCGATTTCATATCTTTATCACTGGATGTTCCATCAGGATCAATAGCCGCCTGTCCTGAGCAGTATAAAGTACTTTCAACATTTTTTACCTCCACAGCCTGAGAATAGCTTCTCTCCTCCTGCCATTTCCATGGGTTAACCGTTCTTTTTTCCATTGTATGAATTTGTTATATATTACGGTACAAAATTGCAGAACAAATACAGCAAATCCCTGTGATCCTGATCACGATTATGAGGTGATTCCGATCACTTTTTTACAATGGCAGACGGCTTAAAGTTTCCCTGGAAACGCCTAAATAAGCGGCTAAAAGAGATTTCGGCACACGTTGGACAAGAGAAGGATACTTTTTCAAAAGCTGATCATACCGTTCTTTTATTCCGGTTGTCATCATTGAAATGGTTCGCTGCTGAGCGGTAATAAATCCCATATATGCTTTTTCCAGAAAAAAATGTTCGAGTTTTGGCAGATGGGCACAGAGCTTTTTATAGTCATCTAACTGAAGACACAATACTTCTGTATCTTCAAGACATACTAAAGACATCGTTGCCAACGTTTGCTGATAGTAAGCAGAAAAATCTGTTTCCCACCAGTCTTCCATCGCAAATCCAACAATGTGTTCTTTTCCGGTTTCATCAGAATAAACCAGTTTCAGAAGGCCTTTCAGAACAAAATAATTATAAGGCGCCCTTTCTCCTTCCTGTACTAAAAACTGATGTTTCCTGTATTTTTTATAGGTAAAACAGGATGATATGAATTCAAATTCATCATCACTCAGGGGGATTATTTTTTCAATGTGAGATCTTAGCTGATGCAGCATGTTCTATTTCTTGTAGTATAAAAGTACTCTTTTTTCATCAAGACATTTAAATTCATTGTCTTTATGATATAAACAGCGTTAAAATGTAAACGGATAAATATTACTTAATGTTGGATGAAGCCTATTCAAGGTTTTATAAAACTCTTGTTGAACAGATTCCGGGATGTTGTCATATTCATCGAAATACATATCCAACTGGCGGATAACAAAAGCCATCTGCAACCATTCTTCAAAATTAATATTCATGGGTTCCAGCTTTTCATCATAGTCATGATTATAGAAAAAAACCTGATCATCAGTATTCAGGAACCATTGATCCCCCTGCCCGTTACCAGCAAAACACCAATAATCAGTAAAGTCAAATTCTTTATTCTCATTGACAGCCTCAACCGAATTATACAGGATCGTTTCAGAAGAAATTTCTGCCGTTGGTATTTGAGTGACCCAATTCCTGTACCGTTCAGAGAAAGGAAATGATATTGTTTTGGAAAAGTTCTGCAAAGGAATTTTCACTTTCAATATTTCAGATTCTATTTCTGCTAGAGTTAATATGGCAAAAGAAATCATAAGCTGTAAAAATTAAGGCTTTTGTTTCAACAGTTCATCAATCTGCTGGTAAAAAGAATCTTTACTATAATCTGCCAATCCTTTATGATACAGACGTATTTCGCCTTTTTTATCCAGCACAACGGTTGTAGGTAATGATCCACTGTAAAGTACTCCGGGGATATTGCCAGCCGGTACCAGAAAAGGAACTGTAAAGCCTTTTTCTTTTAAATATGATTTTCCAAGAGCAGTGTTGTCGTCAAGATTTACGGTAAGAAATACCATATCCGGATTGTTTTTATATTGATCATATAGCTTTTGAACTGAGGGAAACTCTGCCCTGCAGGGAGGACACCATGAAGCCCCAAAATTAATGAAGACTACTTTATTTTGTAAATCAGAAGTATTGATGATGCTCCCGTCTTCGTTTTTAAGCATAAACCCGGCGTAGGAAAATCGTGCTGAGGTATTCTGATCCTCTTTTGTTTCCGATATACTGGAATTAAGGATTCCTGTGGAAGCAACCTGTCTCATCAGCCACGCTTTTGCATCTTTATTCACCAATACGATAATAAACAATATTGTCAGTATTGCAGTGGAGCCATTTTTCCTGATCCACATTTTTACATTTTCCATATTCTTTCCTCTTAATTCTTAGCCAAGATAAGACTAAAATTCCGATCAAAAGTTCTGAAGATCGTTTTTACGCTGAAAGTCTTTTCATCACAGAAATAAAAGCCATTTAAGTATTCCGATGTATAATTTTCACAATAAACAGTAATAAAGTTTATACTATGCCGTTAATAATTTATTTTTTAACATAATCAACTAAAAAACCATTAATAAATCAATATACAATGCATAATATTATTTTTTATGTAACAGTCTCATTTTATTCTTGCTTTTACCATTTTCAAAAACACCCATTTTCAATGGATTTATTTCATAATTAATTTGTTACGTGTAACAAATTCCCTGTTCATCCAACTAATCGTACGTCAACAAAATATTAATTCCTATACAAGAGATCTACTACTTTAAAATAAACTAATGCAAACATCCTTTTTAAAAATTACCGCTGCCACCGCAGCGCTCTGTTTCAGTACCCTGGCAATAGCCCAGCAAACCTACTCTGTAAGCGGAACTGTGAAAGACAAAAAAAACGGTGAGCTGTTAATCGGAGTATCGGTAAAAGTAAGTGAAGATCCTACCATCAACGTTACAGCCAATGAGTATGGATTTTACTCTCTTTCACTTCCTGCTGGTACTTATACCGTCATTATTTCCAACCCCGGATATAAAGATTTTGAACAGCAGATCAAAGTGGATCAGAATATGAAGCTTGATCTTCCTCTTCTGCCTCAGGAAGAGACAACAAAGGCCATTGACGAAGTGGTGGTAACCGCTATTAAAAAGGATAAAAATTTAACATCAGCTCAAATGGGAGCAGAAACGTTAAATATAAAAAGTATAGAAAAACTTCCTGTTCTTTTTGGGGAAAAGGATGTAATGAAAACCATACAGCTTCTGCCGGGTATCAAAAGTAACGGTGAAGGAAGCAGCGGATTCAGTGTAAGAGGCGGTGCTACCGACCAGAACCTGATATTATTGGATGAAGCACCTGTTTATAACGCGTCTCACCTTCTTGGGTTTTTCAGTACATTCAACAGTGATGCCCTGAAAGATGCGAGTATCATCAAAGGAAACAGCCCTGCACAATACGGAGGCCGACTTTCGTCTGTACTGGATGTCAAAATGAAAGACGGAAACAATAAGGACTATAATCTGAATGGAGGAATCGGTCTGATCAGCAGCAGACTGAGTGTAGAAGGGCCTATTCAGAAGGAAAAATCATCATTCATTGTTTCGGGAAGAAGAACGTATGCGGATTTGTTTCTTAAAACCAACAAAGATTATAAAGATAACAAGTTATATTTTTATGACCTCAACCTGAAAGCCAATTATCAGATCAACGAAAACAACCGTATTTATCTTTCGGGATACTTCGGAAGAGATGTTCTGGGACTGGGAGACACCTTCAATACAGACTGGGGAAATACTACCGCCACTTTGAGATGGAACAGCATTATCAGCAGTAAGCTATTTTCCAATACATCTTTCATCTACAGCAATTATGATTACAAAATCAGTCTGAAAAATGATGATACGGTATTTGATTTAAATTCAAAAATACGTGATTGGAACCTTAAGCAGGATTTTACCTGGTTTGCCGGGAATAAGCATTCTGTACGTTTCGGTCTTCAGTCTATTTATCATACTCTTACCCCAAGCAGTGCTTCCGGTACTACGGTGAGCAGCTTTCCAAGAAATCCGAGATATTCATGGGAAAACGCTGTTTACATCAACGATGATTTTAAAGCAACGGAAAAGCTAACCATCAATTATGGAGTAAGACTTGCGATATTCAGTGTATTGGGAGGAGATACTTTCAATACGTATGAAAACGGGGTGCTTACCGATAGTAAATTCTTAGAGAAAGGGAAATTCGGGAAAACGTATGTGAATCCTGAACCAAGAATTAGCGCAAATTACCGCATCAATGAAGTAAGCAGTGTGAAAGGAGGTTATTCCCGAAACACGCAGAATCTTCATCTTTTAAGCAACAGCAACAGCGGAAATCCTACTGACCAGTGGATAGGAAGCAGCTATACGGTAAAACCTGAAATTGCAGATCAGGTCAGTGTGGGCTACAGCAGAAATTTCAACAACAATAATTATGAATTAAATGCTGAAGTTTACTATAAATCAATGAAAAATCAGATCGACTTCAAAAATGGGGCTCAGATTGGATTTGATGCCGGATCTGATGTAGAAAGTGAACTGTTGTTCGGAAAAGGAAGAGCTTACGGTTTGGAACTTATTGCCAAAAAGAAAAGCGGAAAACTTACAGGATGGATTTCCTATACTCTTTCTAAAACGGAAAGAAAGATCAACGGAATTAATAATAATGAATGGTACAACGCCAGAATGGATAAAACCCACGACCTGTCTATCGTTGCCACTTATCAGCTTAATCCGAAATGGAGCTTTTCAGGATTATTCGTTTACAGCACAGGAAATGCCGTTACTTTCCCTACCGGAAAATATGAGCTGAACGGGCAAACCATATTCCAGTACAGCAACAGAAATGCTGACAGGATGCCTGCCTATCACAGAATGGATCTGAGTGCGACTTATGAGCCAACATCCAATAAGCGATTCCGTGGCTCATGGACCTTCGGTATTTATAACCTGTACGGAAGAGAAAACGCCTACACAATCAATTTTGAAGACAATCCTGACCGTCCCGGAACAACACGTGCAATGCAGACTTCTCTGTTCCGCTGGGTACCTAACATCACTTATAACTTCAAATTCTAAATCATGAAAAATACTTTTTATATCATATTATCTCTCTTTGCATTAACCTCTTGTGAAAAAGAGATTGATCTGGACCTGAATAATGAGGGCGGAAATATTGTCATCGAAGGAAATGTAACCAATGAACCGGGGCCTTATACTGTAAGAATTACAAAATCAGTCAGTTTCTCAGAGCCTAATCAATATCCGGCTGTAACCGGTGCTCAGGTCATTTTAAGTGATAATACGGGCCAAACCGAAACATTGCAGTACACAGGAAACGGAATGTATCAGACAACAACTTTTGTTGGGCAGCCCGGAAGAACCTATACATTGAAGATACAGGCGGAAGGAAAGCAGTATACCGCTCAGAGCAGCATGCCTGAAATTGTTCATTTTGACGGACTTGAACAGAGTTCGTTCAAATTTGGTGACAAAACCACTTATACCCTTCTACCGATCTTTACAGATCCACAGCCGCTTGGGAACCGTTATCTTTTTAGTTTTACCATCAACGATCTTCCTAAAAAATACATGAATACCTTTTCAGACAATGTAAATAACGGAATGCTTAACCAGCAGCCTCTGATTCTGCCTAATGACGATAACAAAGGCAGAGATCATGAAGTGATTGTGGGGGATAAAATCCATGTAGAAATGCAGTCTATTGATAACAATATATTCACTTATTATAGTGCTTTGCTTCAGATTTCCGGAGGCAATGGCGGGGGTGCTACTCCAGCCAATCCGCCAAGTAATATCAACAATGGAGCTTTGGGCTATTTTTCCGCCCATACAACAGATACGGAGACTTTTGTGATTCAGCCTGTAACTCCTTAGAGAATATAAATCCCGATTAAATCGGGATTTTTTTATATACCAGTTTTATGTTCGATAAAAAATCCATAAATTCCTACTGACAGTCTGTTGTCATAACTACCCGTTACCTTTGTTTAAAATTAGTTTAAACAAAAAAAATCTTATGAAACTTACGTCATTAAGGCTCATCAGCAAAGACATTAAAGCAGCAGTAGAATTTTATGAACAAACCATGGGAGCAACTGCCCGATGGTATACTGAAGACTTTGCAGAACTTTCTACAGATTCTATAACCATTGCGATTGGCAGTACCCGAACCATGCAGATGTTTTCGGAAGGTCTTACAGAATTTACAGGAACAAAATCAATCATTATTGAATTGATGGTTAAAAATGTAGATGAAGAATATGAAAGAATTAAAAGTATAGCCTCCGAGATCATTCAGGAACCTACAACAATGCCCTGGGGAAACAGATCACTTCTGTTCTGCGATCCGGATGGAAACATGATTAACTTTTTTACTCCGGTGAGTGTGGAAGCTGTAAAGAAATTCAGCTAGAACTCTTTCATTAATAAAAACAAAAACTCGCTGAAGATAACAGCGAGTTTTTCATTGAATATAATTTCAATTTACTTCCCAAGGAACTCAATTGCTTTTGCTACAAAGGTATCATGATATTGATAGAAAGAAGCATGCCCTGAATCCGGGAAAATCACCAATTCTGCTTGGTCTAAATTCTGAGCCATATTTTTAGCATTCTGAACAGACACAGGAAGATCATTTTCACCATGAACAATCAGTACAGGATTTTTGATCTTTTTTATTTCTGTAAGAGCATCGACATCGGGTTGAGCCCAGGTCAATACAGCCGTAAATTGAGAATTTGAAGCAGCATCATTTAACGGAAGATCTCTGTCTGTTGTACGAAGCTGGATTCTTGCATAAGATGCTTTTCCTTCCATAATACTCTGAGCCGATTCTGTAAATCCGAATTTCAAAAATGAGGCTTCAGGACTTAATCCCGCTGTTCCTGCAACAATATTAGGTAAGTTTGATAATCCGATAGCTCCCTGAGGCCCTGTTCCGGTTAAAATCACTTTATTAATCAGTGAAGGATGAGTCAGCACTATTCTCTGGGCAATAAACCCACCCATGGAAAATCCCATGATATTGACTTTGTTCAAGTTCATTGCATTGATAAAATCGACAGCATCATCGGCCATTGCCTGAACGGTGTTGGGAGTTGTTCCTTTTGAAGAAGCTACTCCTTTGTTATCAAAGATAATTACTTTGTATTTTTTTGCCAGTCCGTCTGTCACCGCAGGATCCCAGTCATCCATAGACCCGCCTAATCCCGGCAGAAGCACCAATGGGATCCCGTCTTCTTTTCCTGAAACACGGTATGCAATGGCATTTCCTTTAACGTTTATGAATTGGGTTTTGGCCGTTTGGTGGTTTCTGTTTTGTACCTCCTGTACCGTGGGAGGTTCATTTTCTTCAGTGCAGGAAACCGTCACTACGGTAAAAAGAGTTAAACATAACAGGCTAACAGCTGAGATTTTTCTGATTGTTTTCATTGTAGTTTATTTTTGTTTGATTATGGTGCAAACATAAAACACAAAAACAGGCAGAACACGCAAAAGCTTTATCAACAGGACATTTTAGGAATTCAATTAGACATTTTTGAAGGTGAAAATGACAAGTGTAAAATGGGAAGATGATTTTGAAATTTCTTAAGCCTTTTTCAATGCGTTGAGGGTTTTCATAGCTTTTTCAGCATCTTCTTTTGCAATAAAAATATGATCATGAAAGTAAGCGGCAACTACATTACAGCTGATATTTTCCTGTTTCAGGGCATTGGCGAAGGCCGCAGTGAGCCCTACAGCTTCCAGAGAAGAATGAATATTCAGAGTAATCCATGAAGCAATATAACTGTAAGTCATACTCCATTCATCTGCCATTTCTTTTTTTAAAACAATGGTAACCGCTTCAGTTTCCCGAAAGAAAAACAAAACCTTTTCTATATCCGGTACCTCACTGAGGTTTTCAACAGTACAAAATACATATTCCCCGGCATTCAATACCGGTTCCATGTTCTGAAGCAGAACGGCCAATTTTTTTTCTCCTGTCATCTTTTTTTGGGTACAAAACTAAGATATAGATTACAGTATCTGTTTATCAAATGATAAAAAACAAAAAAGGAGGCATACAGCCTCCTTTTTTGTTTTGTAATTGTAACCTGTCAACTGAACCTCTTTATATATATTTGTGTTTTTTTCATCTGGCTTTTTAAGAAGCCCGTCTGAGGTTACTCATCACCACGTTTAATTTCATCAGTGTTTTATTAATTTCATCATTTGTGTTTCTATAACTATTGTTTATTAATTGTATAGTTATAATCATTTGTTGTTTTGTGTATGAAATTTAAAACCTGAATAAGCATTTTTGATTTACTTTTTTCATTGCTTAAATTTCATAGTACAAAGGAACAACATTACACAATAAAATCCTCTATAAACCCCATCGATACATCTCGATTTACTTATAGATATTTATCGATAAAATTAAATTCTCTGACAAAAAGAAGTGAAAAATATCCTACAGACTGTTATAGTTTATGGTGTGTTTTAATGAGGTCCACCAGCTCAACCATATTTTCTATCTTTAGTTTTTCAAAGATGTTCTTTTTGATTGTGCTTACTGTATTCTGTTTGATATTCAAGCTGTTTGAAATTTCCAGGTTTCCATATCCTTCGGCATAGAGTTCTGCAATCTGCAGTTCCCGTTTGGTAAGACTGTTGAGAGGGCTTATCAGATCCGGATTGTAGACAAGCTGCACCAATAGATTCCTCAAAAGATCAGAAAAATATTCTCCTTTCTCTATAAAAGTTGTGATGGCTTTCCTTACCTCTTCCTCCTCACTCAGTTTGCTCAGGTAGCCGTTAGCACCCGCTTTGATAAATTTAAGGCCATGCAGATCCTCTTCAAGTCCTGTAAAAACCAAAACTTTAAGATCAGGATTTATACTTTTCATCTGAGGCAGAATATGCAGACTGTTTCCGTCAGGGAAATGTGCATCAATGATGGCCATCTCAACTCCTTTGGATTCTATAAGCTCCAATACCTGATGTAAGGATGAAGTCTGATAGACTTTAGCGTTGGGAACAATATCACTGATAACAATTTCCATTCCCTGGCGTACAATGCTGTGATCGTCTGCCAGCAGGAAAATAATTTCTTTATTTTGAATTGGTGTTTCCATTATTATTACGATTTAAATTGATCCTGAATGTCACTTTCGTTCCTTTGTGCAATTTGCTTTCCACTGATATATCACCGTCGAAAAGCTCTACAATTTCTTTTACCAGGTTAAGACCAAGTCCGGCTCCCAGATTATCTACCTCATCAGATACCATTCCCTGATAATAAGGATCAAAAATTTTACCAAGATCAGATTCTGATATTCCTACTCCGGTATCTCCTACCGTTGTAATCAGGGAAATTTTATTTTCTTCTATGGGTTCTATAGCCATAACGAGATCAATCTGTCCGTTCTCTGTAAACTTATTGGCATTCCCCAGGATATTCATGAAAATCTGGTTGATTCTTATATTATCCGAATAGACCTCTACCCCTTCAGGAATTCTGTCTGTTACCACAAACCTGTTGTTTCTGGTTTCCAGATAAGGAGTAATTACCTTCACAATAGAACTAATCTCATCTTTAAGATTAAAAACCGATTTTATAAGTTCTTTTTCAGCATTCTCATTTTTAGTGTATTCCAGGATCTGGTTAGATTGCAGAAGCAGAGTACTGTTGGTAAACTTGATGGATTTTAGATAATCCTTTATCGTTTCGTCCTCTGTGGTTCTGTGGATCTTATCAATAAAAATATTAATGATTTTTAACGGAGATCTCAGATCGTGGCTCAGCATTCCCAGAATTCTGTTTTTAAAATTAAGGTTCTTTTTAATCTCTTTATTGGCAGCATCCAGTTTTTGTTCATAGATAAACGCCATTCTTGTAAAATACATGATCAGAATGGATACAATAAACATAAGAATCATCAGTCCCAATACCAGATAGGTTCTGATCCTGTTATTATTAGAGCTCTGCTCGTTATATTCTTTTTCCAGTTCGGTTTTAAAATCTTTGATGGCATTTTCATACACTTCTATTAAGCCGTTGCTATACACCAGCAGTTTACTGAAATTGCTGTAAAACTGCAGGTTGTTCTTCTGTTTTTCGGCAGCAAGCATCTGTACTTTCTTCACTTCAGCAGCATAATGCTTATCCATAGACTTTATTGTGTTGTCCATTTTAGATTTAACCTGAGAAAGATCCAGTGTTTTGTTGTTGGTCATCGTAATCACCGTACTTTCTTTCTGAACATCCACTTTCCCTGTTACAGCATCTTTTAAACGACCGAAAAAGCCTTTCTTTTTAACAGTGTCTGCATAGGTGCGGGTTTGAATTTTCAGATCTTCAAAATCATTTTTATACTTTGCAGGTTCATATTGCTTTTCTTCTATCTTTGCCGGCGGATTCAGAGATGTCTGATATACTGAATCTATCAATATTTTCAGTTTTGCGGTCTTCAGGGTATCCTGTCTGTGAGCGGCAAGGTTCTTTTTCAGCCTTGGGCTTGTATTTTCATATTCACCAATCTTATCAAAATTGATTTTAAGTTTTCTCAACGACTGAAAATAAAGCTGCAACTCTTTATTATTCTGAGTAGCCATATATTTCTGCAGATGCTCCTGAGCATCCAGAAAATCTTTCCTGGAGTTATCCGTCAATCCTCCTAAAGCACGGCTCTCTTCCAGCTGGTCTTTAATAAACTTCAGCTTCTTCCCGTTGACAAATTCATTATAAAAAAATATGGCGATAATGACCTGTATCAGTAAAATACAAAGGATCAATGAGTAATGAACAAGTTTTCTCAATTTAAAATTTAAGAATTTATATTTCATATTTGTTTATCAGTTAAATTAATTTCCTGACCACATAAGTCCATTAGATATTAGCCTTCAACAATATACTATTATTTTCAACAATTTCATAATAGCAGCATATCATCTCATTCGCAAAGTTAAAGTAATTTTTGTCTTCTTATAATAATGAATATTTGATAAAACTCACAGAATTTATTTTTTTTTACTATTAAAATGCTTTGTAAACATTTAGTTTTATTTGCGTAAATCTATTTTTTTAGATCAATTGCAAAAGTTGATGCTCTGTAAAATATTCTGCATCTGCTTATTTTATTATATCTACCGAATAATATTTGATCAACAGAGCATGAAAAAAGCAGTCCTACACTCTTGTCTTTAATCTATAAACCCAAAAAACCCTTAATACACTCATTTTTAAATTATTAAATTCATTTTGTGCTTTTTTAATCAAAATATTTATTGCAGTATCCATTAATTTATTACATTTGCATAACTAGTTATATAATTGATTATACGTATGGATTTATTTGAAAAAACAGGAAAAATTGCATTGGGGAGCCGGTTGCGGTTTATGGCTTCAAATATTACAGAAGAAGCAGCAAAGATTTATGAGCTTTATGGTGCTGATTTTTCACCAAAATGGTTTCCGGTATTCTTCGTTCTCTCCGAAGGTGGCTCAAAAACCATTACGGAGATTGCTGAAGAAATAGGACATTCTCAACCTTCAGTGACCAAAATTATCAAAGAAATGACCACCGCAGGATTGGTTAAGGACAATCAGCAGTCAGATGATAAGAGGAGAAATATTGCCGGACTTACGGAAAAAGGAAAAGAACTTTCTGAAAATATAAAAATCCAGTGCATAGATATTGACCATGCTATTGATGAAATGATTGACGAAGCAACTCATAATCTTTGGGAAGCACTTGCAGAATGGGAGCACCTTTTTGAACAGAAATCTTTGCTTTCAAGAGTAAAGGAACAGAAAAAGGCCCGCGAAAGTAAAAATGTAAAAATCGTTGATTATAATCCGAAATACCAATCCGCATTTAAAGCACTTAATGAAGAATGGATTTCTGCCTACTTTGAAATGGAAGATGCCGACTATAAAGCATTGGACAACCCTGATGAATATATCTTAAATAAAGGCGGAAAAATACTTGTTGCCCTATATAACGAAGAACCGCTCGGAGTCTGCGCTCTTATCAAAATGGATGACCCTGATTATGATTTTGAACTGGCAAAAATGGCCGTATCTCCCAAAGCACAGGGAAAAAATATAGGCTGGCTACTGGGACAGGCCATCATCAGCAAGGCAAAAGAATCCGGAGCATCAAAAATATATCTTGAAAGCAATACCATCCTGAAACCCGCCATTAATCTGTATTACAAACTGGGTTTCCAGAAAGTATCCGGACGTTCAACTCCTTATCAGCGTTGTAATATTCAGATGGAATTAGACCTAAAAAATTAAAATATGTACGATAAAAAAGTAGCCATCGTTATCAAAGACGACCTGTTGCCATGGCAAAAACTTAATGTTGTTTCTTTTTTGGCCGGAAGTATTGCAATTGAATTTCCTGAAACTCATGGTGAAAAGTTCATCACTGCAGATCATGAAGAATATTTAGCTTTTATCAAACATCCTACCCTTATCTATAAAGCAGATAATGCAGAAAAACTTCAGAGAGCGTTCCGCCGGGCAAAAGACCGTGAGCTGGCAATAGGAATCTATACCCGACAGCTTTTTTATACAAGGTCAGGTGAAGAAAATGTTCTCGAAATAGCAAAACATACTGCAGACAATCTGGATCTGATGGGTATAATTGTATATGGCGAAAATAAAAAGGTTGATAAAGCTTTAGACGGACTAAAATATCACGAATAAAAAAGCCAATTTCTTATAATACTAAAAATGCACAACCCTTATATTGTGCATTTTTTATATCATATACTATTCAATACTTGCAAAACATAAGATCTTATATTCTAATTCATATCATAATCATTAGTATTTTCTATTTCTCTAAGGAAATCTTAAGATGATATTTTCCTAACTTTTCAGATTGAAACGAGTTAAAGAATGCTTCAGACAATTCATTATATTCTCTGAAATATTCAAAAGATAATAACAGCAAAACAGATTTATCATCTTATGACAGATAAAAATTTTAATCCCGGAAAAGGCTTTGTATTCAGTAAACATGTGCCGGAGGAATTATCACATTTTGACCGGGTCTTTGATGTTTTCAAAGATTTGCTCACCCATACCTCCGGAGATCTTGAGGAAGCCTTTGAATGGCTTGATATGCTTGATAAGGAATATGATATTTTCAGTGACGAATATACTCTTCAGGATTTTGAAGAAGACTTGAAAAAAAGAGGTTATATCAAAGAAGAAGACCCTGAAGAAGGCAATACCGGAAGTGGAAAAGGCAAAAATATATTAACCCCAAAACTGGAAGCTGCCCTTCGCGAGTATGCTTTAGATCAGATATTCGGAAAGCTGAAGAAAAACGGAGCGGGAAATCACCGCACCAGCAAAACAGGAGTTGGTGACGAACGCGATGGTGAAAACCGTTCCTTCCAATATGGAGACGACTTAGCAGCCGTAAACATGACTGAAAGTTTAAAAAATGCCCAGATCAACAACGGAATCTCAGACCTGCGCCTTACGGAAGATGATCTCATTGTAGAGGAAACCAAACATAAGGCACAGATGAGTACCGTCCTTATGATCGACATCAGCCACTCCATGATCTTATACGGTGAAGACCGTATTACTCCGGCGAAAAAGGTTGCCATGGCACTTGTGGAACTGATTAAACGGAAATACCCCAAAGATTCCATTGATATCATTGTTTTTGGAAATGAAGCGTGGCCCATCAAAATCAAAGACCTTCCCTATTTAAAAGTAGGGCCTTATCATACCAATACGGTAGCCGGCCTGGAGCTAGCCATGGACATTCTTCGCAGAAAAAGAAATACCAACAAGCAGATCTTCATGATCACCGATGGAAAACCGAGCTGTATTCAGCTGCCGAGCGGTGAATTTTATATGAACAGCTTTGGATTGGATGAAAAGATTGTGAACCAATGTCTCAACAGAGCAGCACAAGCCAGAAAGCTGAAAATTCCGATCACTACTTTTATGATTGCCCAAGATCCTTACCTGCGTCAGTTTGTAGAAGAATTTACAGCTCAGAACAAAGGAAAAGCATTTCTGACAGGGCTGTCAGGTTTAGGGCAAATGATCTTCGAGGATTACGAAAAAAACAGAATAAGAAGAATATAAATATCAGATATTAAATCACTTGACATAAAAATCTGATCAGATAAATAGTATTACAAGACAATGAAAAACGATATTACATTCAAAGAATTAAAAGACTCCGGTTATACCCATAAAACGATTAATGAGGAAATCCAGGCGAACTTAATTGCCAGGATTAAAGCTAAAGAGCCTGTATTTGAGGGACTTTGGGGCTATGAAGACACCGTGGTTCCCCAATTAAAAAAAGCAATCCTTGCCGGGCACCACATCAATTTACTGGGTTTACGCGGTCAGGCAAAAACAAGAATTGCAAGAAGTATGGTCAACCTGCTTGATGAGTATATGCCCATCGTAAAAGGATCGGAAATCAATGATAGTCCATTCCAGCCAATTTCAAAATATGCCAAAGATCTGATTGATGAACTGGGTGATGAAACTCCGATTTCATGGATACACCGTTCTCACCGTTTCTATGAAAAACTGGCTACTCCAGACGTAAATGTTGCGGATTTAATCGGTGATATAGACCCCATCAAAGCAGCTACTTTAAAACTTCCTTATTCCGATGAGCGTGTTTTACATTACGGAATGATTCCGCGTGCGAACCGTTCTATTTTTGTTTTAAATGAATTGCCGGATTTACAGGCCCGCATCCAGGTTTCCCTGTTTAATATTTTGCAGGAAGGAGACATTCAGATCCGTGGTTTCCAGCTGAGAATGCCGCTTGATATTCAGTTTGTTTTCACGGCTAACCCAGAGGATTATACCAACAGAGGAAGTATTGTAACTCCGCTGAAAGACAGAATCGGATCCCAGATTTTCACCCATTATCCAAAAACAATTGCTCTTGCCAGACAGATCACAGAACAGGAGGCATTGATTTCTGCTGAAGATAAAGCACAGATACAGATTCCTGACCTGGCGAAAGATCTTTTGGAGGAAGTTGCTTTTGCGGCACGTATCAGTGAATATGTAGATGCAAAAAGCGGTGTCAGTGCCCGTCTGACCATCAGCGCTATGGAGAATTTAATTGCCGCAGCCAAATTACGTTTGATTGAATCCGGAGCGGAGCGAACTACTGTCCGCCTGCTTGATTTCATGTCCATAATTCCTTCTATCACAGGAAAAATTGAACTGGTATATGAAGGAGAACAAGAAGGTGCTGATTATGTTGCCAAAATACTGATTGACAAAGCGGTTATGACCCAATTTGAAAGCCTGTTCCCACGTATCTCCAAACTTGAAAAAGAAGGTATCAAAACTCCTTATACCGACCTGATCAGATGGTTCAATAAAAATCATCTGGAACTTAATTATAATGATACGGATGAAGAGTTTTATGCTAAACTCGATGGGATAGCTCCTCTGACAGCTGTAGTAGAAGAAAATGCTTCTGATCTAAGTTCTGAAGATCAAAATTTCTGTAAAGAATTGGTATTATGGGCACTCACTATCAGTAATAAAATTGATAAGTCGGAAAGTCAAAATGCTTTTACTTTTGATTCTCCCGGAATTGGTCAGTTTTTGCGTAATTAAAATCGATATCCGACATATTTAAATATAAGACCTTCAGATCTGTTCTGAAGGTCTTTTGTTTGTACTAACCCTTGTCAAGGTTTAAAACCTTGACAAGGGTCAGGAATCAGGAATCAAAAAGTCACATAAATTTTATTCTCAATAAGATTA
The DNA here is from genome assembly GCF_018362995.1 of Chryseobacterium indologenes. Taxonomy (NCBI): domain Bacteria; kingdom Pseudomonadati; phylum Bacteroidota; class Flavobacteriia; order Flavobacteriales; family Weeksellaceae; genus Chryseobacterium; species Chryseobacterium indologenes. Next base: position 167,545 of record NZ_CP074372.1, on the reverse strand, counting down.
TTTTATATTTTATACCATGTTATCATTTTTAAGTATAGCAGCTCCAAAAGGATTGTCAACCAGCCACAGCCATTCCCCATCTTCATTCCTTTTCATAATGCACGAAGTATGACCAGTCATATGTATAGCATGTCCATCCGGAGCAATTCCCGTCATTTCCCACTGATCAAGCCACATCGCAACATCATTCACAACCGTCACGTGGGGAACTTCTCCTTGAATATCCAGCTTTGATCTGCAGATCTCATTCATTGCCAGACTTATCTGTTCAAGTCCTCTCAGCTCTTTTCCATCTCTATTAATGTAGACTGCTTCAGGATGAAAACAGCTTAATGCTCCTGCAGCATCTCCGTTTTTTATACAGTGACGGAAATAGGCTACTGCTCCCTCCTCTGTTTGTCTGTTAAACTCCTGCATTTTATTTCAGATTTCGGGAGTTTAATTCTTCGTCTAGTTGTTTTTTATTTTTATTCCAGCGGCTGGCAATAGAACCTATAAAAAATAATGGCAAGACAGTCAGAAACCCAAAACCGTCAGTTATGGTGCTGTAAATCGAAATACCTACCATTACTCCCAGAAGTACAGCATTAAGAATATTGCCGGATTTAGCTTCTTTTTTCTTTATCAATAATTCCTGATCGGTTAACTGTGATAATTCTTTTTCCATGGTTTCTTTCAAGTTTTTTAGTTGTTTTTTGTTTTTAAAATGGTAAAAATTATGGTTTCCTGATCTATTTTATACCAAAAGCTAAAATACAATTTTGCTGAGATATTTTTTTATTTCTTTTATTTGTAATGAATTTCAGACTTTATTTTTCTGAAAACTTCAAGCTTATGGAAGACAACCTGAACTGTATTTACAGAGTCATCAATTTTATGGAAAAAAATTATGATCAACCCGTCTCTGTAAAGGAACTGGAAGAAATTTCCAATTATTCTTACCGGAATATCCAGCGTATTTTTAAGTATAGCTGCGGAGAAACCATAGGCGCTTTCCAGCAAAGGCTGAAGGTAGAAAATGCTTATAAGAGAATTCTTTATACCCAGGAAAATCTCACCACAATTGCTATTGAAGTAGGATTTGCCAATCTTGCTTCTTTTTCTAAGGCTTTTAAACAACATTTCGGGATTTCTCCAAAAGCAGCAAGATTAGATAAGGAACAGCTTCTTTGTGAAGATGAGATTATTCCGGTAACCTCTGAAGTATTGCTGGAACCGGAAATTGTCTTTCTTAAACCAATGCAGGTGTATTATCAAAGCGTTAAAACCTATTATAACAATGATGAAATTGAAGTATTGTGGGAAAACTTCATGCAAAATGATTTTCCTGGTTCCGGAACAGAATATTTTGGAGTTATAGCAGACGAACCATTAATTAAAACGGAAATCAACTGCCGGTATGATGCATGCTCTTCAACACAGTCCGTCAACAAAAAGCTGCCTTCAAAAACAATATTCGGCGGTAAATATGTCCGCTTTACCCATACCGGCAGCTATGAAACGATAGATGAAACTTACACCAAAATCTACTCCCGTTGGATTTTTAATTCTGGTCTTGAATTTTCACACTCTCCTATCATAGAAAAATACGAAAGGCATATTGAACAGGAAGACAATCAGGAAGAACAGCTGACTTATATTTTACTACCTTTGAAGTAACTTGTCAATTTGGGACAAGTTTTCACAATTTTATCGATCTAATTTTGCTCTGTTAAAAATAGATCAATCATGCAAAAAAAGAAAATCATGTTCCTGTTATTACCAGCTCTTTTACTTTCCTGCTCTCAGGCAGATCCGGTACAAACTCCGGATCCAGCAGATACCTTAACTACTGTTTACAAAATGCCCGAAGAATCTGCTCCACACGAAGGAACGTGGCTTCAATGGCCTCACCATTATCAGTATGGAACAACTTACCGCAACCGATTGGATGCAACCTGGGTAGCAATGACCAAAGAACTGGTACAGAGTGAAAAAGTTCATATCATTGCTTATGACAACGTAGAAAAATCCCGTATTACAGGGTTATTAAACAGTGCCGGAGTTCCCCTTACCAATATCAATTTCAAACTTTATCAGACAGATGATTTCTGGGTAAGAGATAACGGTCCTATTTATGTAAAGGATCAGAATGGCCAATTATTCATTCAGGATTGGGGATTTAACGGCTGGGGTAACAAAGCCGATTACAGCAGATGTAATGCAATTCCTTCAAAAATAGCTGCAGACACCAATATCCCTAAGATCAATCTCAATTCTGTAATGATCAATGAAGGCGGAAGTGTGGAAATTGACGGAAACGGAGTATTGATGGCCTGTAAAAGTTCCATCCTTAATAACAACAGAAATCCGGGAATGACCCAACAGCAGGCAGAAGCTATATTTACCAAAAATTTAGGAGTCACTAAATTTATCTGGCTGAATGGAAAAGCGGGCCTTGATATCACTGATATGCATATTGACGGTTTTGCCCGATTTGCAAATTCGTCTACTATTATCACAATGAATCCTGATGACCTTAATTACTGGCAGGTTCCTGACGGCGACATTGATAAGTTATATGATGCTACCACAAAAAGCGGTTCTCCTTATCAGTTCGTAAAAGTTCCGTTAACCAGAAATGACGTGATAACCACTTACGGAAAAAATGTAGGACGTGCTTCTTACATCAATTATTATATTGCGAACAACCGTGTATTGGTCCCTAATTATAATGATCCGAATGATGCTGTTGCCAATACTATTATTCAACAGCTGTACCCCGGTAAACAGGTTGTTGGAATAGACTGCCGTAATTTATTTGCCAATGGCGGAATGGTACATTGTGTAACACAGCAGCAGCCCCAATAAAAACAAATTTCCTAATAGATAAAGTCTGCTGATTGTTCGGTGGACTTTTATGTATTGATATATAAAGTATTATTTAGTAAGATTTTTAAATACTTAACCTCATTATATCCTATTTGTTATTACAACAGAAAGGCAGTCGCCAAAAAATAGCTTAAATTTGCTCTGTCCATCAAGTAAAGGATGGTTTCCAGTTTAAGTATTATGAAAAAAACAGCAGTTTCTTTATTGGCCTTTCTTCTGAATATTGTTTGCCACGCACAGAATTTTGATGTTATTCCCTTAGGAATCTATGGTGGAGAGCAGGAAGACAATTTATCAGCCTATCTGGTAGGCGCTCCGAAAGACAATGCATTTCTCTGCCTTGATGCAGGTACTGTAAATGCAGGAATACGAAAGGCGATTCAAATGAAAAGTCTTGACGGTTCTGCAGAAACGGTTCTGAAAGATCAGATAAAAGGATATTTTGTATCTCATGGGCATTTGGATCATTTATCAGGGTTGATCATCAACTCTCCGGCAGATTCTAAAAAGGATATTTTCGCTATAGCGCCAGTGATTCAGATTTTGCAAAATCATTATTTTATCACGGATACATGGATTAATTTTGCCGATCAGGGCCAAAAACCAATCCTTGGAAAATACCATTATAACGAACTTCAGGAAGGAACTGAAATCCCGGCTCCTAAAACTCCGTTTTTTATAACAGGCTATGAACTGAGTCATGTAAACCCGTATAAAAGCAGTGCAGCACTGGTAAGAAAGGATGATCATTACCTTCTTTATCTGGGTGATACAGGTGCTGACCGCATAGAAAAGTCTGACCGTCTTGACCACCTTTGGAATACTATTGCTCCACTTGTTAAAAAAAGACAGTTAAATACTATATTAATTGAAGTTTCTTTCCCAAACAGCCAGCCTGAGCATCTGCTGTTCGGCCACCTTACCCCTAATCTTCTGATTGAAGAGCTAAGCAAGCTGAAAGAAAAAACGGGACAAAACAATCTTGAAGGACTCAGCATCGTAGTTACACATAGAAAACCAACGGGTGATAATCCAGAACTTATCAAAAAAGAGCTATTGAAAAACAATCCTCTAAAAGTAAATTATATTTTCCCGGAACAGGGTAAAAAGATTAGTTTACCATAACAACAGATCAAAAGATGAAGCTTATTTCTGCTTCATCTTTTTTTTCCCCCTATTTCAACTGATTGAAATGTATTCATAAAAAAACAATGATTTTTTTTGTTCCATTAATTTAATATCGTAATATTGCAATATTAAAATTAAAAAAATGGGAGTTACTAGAACAGAAATCTACACCGAAGAGCAGAACAGATTGGCTTCTCTTCTTAAAGTTTTGGGGCATCCTGCCAGAATAGCTATTTTACAGTATATCATCAATCAAAAAGCATGCATCTGCAATGATCTTGTTGAAGAACTGGGATTGGCTCAGGCTACCATTTCTCAGCATTTAAAAGAACTGAAGAATATTGGAATCATCAAAGGTTCAATTGAAGGAAAATCTGTATGCTACTGTATTAATGAAAGCACCTGGAAACAATTTCAAAACGAGTTTAACCTGTTTTTTAATCAGGATGTTACGATAAAACAATGCTGTTAAGGCATTTTTTTGAAAACAAACATCGTAATATTGCAATATAACACTAAATAAATTTTAATCTAATGAAACTATCAGAAATCAAAGAAATTCTTCCAACATTGGAAAATGTAGAATTTCAATTGGAAAACGGCACTTTTGTTCCTGAACATTTCCATGTAACAGAAGTGGGACAGATTGTAAAAAAATTCATTGATTGCGGTGGCGTAATCCGACATGAGAAAGCAGTGAACTTCCAGCTATGGAATGCTGATGATTATGAACACCGTCTGAAACCGGGAAAACTGCTTCACATCATTCAACTTTCTGAAGATAAACTGGGAATAGAAGATTCAGAAATTGAAGTAGAATATCAGGGAGAGACCATCGGTAAATATGATCTTGAATTTAACGGTAAAAATTTCATTCTGAAAAATAAGACAACAGCCTGTCTTGCTCAGGAAGCATGTGGGATTCCTTCTGAAAAACAAAAGAAAAATCTATCTGAACTAACGGGAAATCAATCATCTTGCTGCACACCGGCTTCAGGTTGCTGCTCATAAAACTGGAAATTATGCTTCAAAAATTATTAAACACAATCCAATCTTTACATTGGGAAGAAATAACCACAGACCGAAAAAAAGTATTGCAGCCACTAGTGGATTTTGTCCAGCAAAAAGTGACTGAAGGAAAAGAAATCAATCTGAGTTTTATCTGCACTCACAATTCACGTCGAAGCCATTTAGCTCAGATATGGGCGCAGGCCGCTGCTTCTTATTTTTCAATTCTCGGAGTTCACTGTTATTCCGGAGGAACGGAAACAACAGCTTTATTCCCTAAGATTGCGGAAACTTTGGCTGAACAGGGTTTTACGATTTTCAGCCTGGCAGAGATAAATAATCCTGTGTATGCCGTAAAATATGATGACAATAGTATGCCTGTCATTGGCTTTTCCAAAAAATACGATAACCACTTCAATCCTGTTTCCGGATTTGCTGCAATTATGACATGTTCACAGGCAGATGATGGATGTCCGTTTATTCCTGGTGCTGAGAAAAGAATTCCGATTACGTTTGAAGATCCTAAGGTGTCAGACAATACTCCGGCACAAGCCGCCGTATATGCTGAAAGAAGCTTACAGATCGCCACAGAAATGTTTTATGTTTTTTCAAAAATCACGAAGTAACGATGAAGCCACGATTGAAATTTCTTGATCACTATCTTACTTTATGGATATTTCTGGCGATGGGCACAGGTATTGGTCTGGGACATGTTTTCCCTGCCATCCCTGATATGATCAACTCATTATCCGTAGGGACTACAAATATTCCTCTGGCAGCAGGGCTTATTCTGATGATGTATCCACCTTTGGCTAAGGTTGATTACTCTCTTTTACCATTGGCATTTAAGGATAAAAAAATCATAGGTATTTCTTTATTTCTTAACTGGATCATAGGACCGGTTTTGATGTTTATTCTGGCCATCCTTTTTTTAAGAGATGAACCCGATTATATGACAGGTCTGATACTAATTGGTCTTGCAAGATGTATTGCAATGGTCATCGTATGGAATGACCTCGCTGGGGGCAATAGAGAATATGCAGCCTTACTGGTTGCTTTAAACAGTATTTTTCAGGTGTTTACTTATAGTTTTATGATCTGGCTTTTTATTACAATACTGCCTCATCAGCTGGGACTCACCAGTTTTAATGTAAGTGTCTCTATGAAAGATACCATAGAAAGTGTACTTATTTATCTGGGAATTCCTTTTTTAGCAGGTTTTCTCACCCGTTATTTATTGATAAGATCAAAAGGTACAGTATGGTACAACACAAGATTTATCCCTCAGATATCTCCCGTTACCTTATTTGCTCTGTTATTTACCATCATATTGATGTTTAGCTTAAAAGGGTCTAAAATATTGGAGCTGCCCATGGATGTGGTAAAAGTGGCAATCCCGTTAATCATCTATTTTATTCTGATGTTTTTTATAAGCTTTGTTATCAACAAATCATTAAAGGTTCCTTATGATAAAAATGCATCTATTGCCTTTACAGCTACCGGAAACAATTTTGAACTGGCTATTGCGGTTGCCATTTCTGTATTCGGTATTCATTCTCCGCAGGCTTTTGTAGGAGTAATTGGTCCCCTGGTAGAAGTTCCGGTTTTAATACTTCTGGTAAAAGCGGGCTTATTATTAAAAAAGAAATGGTATCATGAATAATCTGAAAACCTGAATGACAAAAGCATCACTAAAACAGTGGTGCTTTTGCTATCAGAGTAATATTATTTCTTAACAAGCATGTAATTTCCGGTAGCCGTATCTTTTTCTAGGGTGTAGCTGTCAGTCAATTCAAGGGTCCAGCCATCTCCTGATATCTTTCTATTTTCTGTTTTGATAGGATTTGTTATTGAAATTCTACCCCAATCAGGACTCATTAAAGCTCCATTTTCAACAGTCAGAATACCCCATAAATCCGTAACCCTGATATTAGGGTATACCGTACCTTTGTCCTCTAGCGGCACAATATTTCTGGGATCAAAAGAAACATTCATTTTCTCAAATTTTATTTCAAAATGGGACTGTTGGATGAATTTCAGTTTATATTCAGCAATCAGTTTTTTAGTTTTCTCGTCTCTCTCAGCTTCTTCCTTCATAATTGCCTTATCATTATAATCTCCGGATAATTTTTCAGCTGTCTTTTGCAGAGCAGTCGGAATTCTGATGTTAAAGCGTTCAATGAAATAATCTGTCAGATCAGTTTTTGCATTGATTTTTTTGTTCCAGTCTGGATCTTTCTGATACAGCAAATAACCATAGACAGGTGTAGTATGATATGCAAAAGAGCGTACAAATGTGGGATTTTTCATAAAATTGTCAATCCCCTTTATAAGAAATACTTTTGTATGTTCACTATTTCTTCCACTCACAATAAGTCCGGTAAATTCTGCGATTCCTTCATTCAATTCCAACAAATTTTCTGTATTCTCAGAATCATCATATAGTGTATTTCTATACTTTCTGAAAATAAGCGCATGAGTAAGGTGTTTTTGTAATTCTTTGTCAGAAACCGACTGAACGGCCTTTTTCAATGCCTCTAATTCCAGACGTAAGCAGATTCTACCCTCTTTTTGATCAAGGTGACTATTTTCAACATTTGTAAAGGTAAAGCCCAGTGAAGGCTGAATACTGTGAAATAATTCGTGCGCCAGCAGATTTATTCTGTTTTGTTTACTGTCAGAAAGAGGAAGCATGATCATAGCCCATCTTTTTCCACCCCAATTGATCGCAGTATTGGCAATGTTAATCTTAGCAGGCAGAATTCCATAATATGTGCTTCCACTGCTTTTTAAGATTTCCTCTGTATCCGGCTCGTTGGCAAAAACTTTTCTGGTTTTCGGATCTATTAACAATATAGGACCATACAAGTCTTTATTCCAAAGTCCTCTATTCTTCACTGAAGCTTCTTTCATCTCATCAAAAAAAATAGCGATACTATCTTGCTTTTGAGCCTTTACACTGAAAATTGATAAAAAAAATAAAGTGGTAAAAATAATCTGTCTCATGGTTAGTTTCATTATGATTAAGCTGTATCTGTTATGGCAATGTAAGCATTAACATCTATATCATGTATCATTCTGGTTACGAATATAATGAATTGCTAAAGATCATGATTATAGAAATACTTTATTCGGTAGTAACTATGATGTGCGGAATATATTTATCCATTTTAAATACAAAAAATTAAATGTCATCTGTGACATGAATATTTTTGTTATTTCCTGAATGGGCATACTGGTAAACAAAATACCATGTAATAAGGATCTGGAATAATATAACCGATGGCAAAAGGAAAGGATAATGGACAAAAGGGTTCAGTGCATCACCGTGTGCCAGCATAATCGGCAGGTCTATAACATTGAATATAATAATTACCCAAAGCAATGCTTTATTTCCTTTAAAGTACCACCAGCAAAATATTCCATAAGCAAACTCAATAATGAAATTCAGAATGGGATAATCCAGAATTCCCAGCCCTAAAACCGGTTTGGCAGAGAATGGCGACAGCTGAATATCTTTCTCATGAAAAATCACATCAATGACAACATGAGACAGAACACCAATGGCTGTCCTGTCCTGAAATAAGTTGACACTTAATCAACTTATATTATGAAAGCTCAAGAATTAAAAAAGGAAAAACATACTCAAAGAGATTACAATATAGGCTTTAAATTACGAGTTGTTTCTCAGGTAGAAAACGGTGATTACACTTATAAACAAGCCCAAAAAGAATATGGTATCCAAGGCAGAAGTACAGTTTTGGTTTGGTTGCGAAGATATGGTAACTTAGATTGGAGTAAACCTAAACTCCATATTATGCATAACTCTAAAGAAACTCCGGCTCAAAAAATTAAGCGTTTGGAAAAAGAATTAGCTGATGAAAAGCTAAAAACTAAGGTTCTTAATACCATGATTGATATGTCAGATAAGCAGTATGGCAGCCAAATCAGAAAAAAGTTTTCCTCCCAACAATCTTCAGACTCCACAGAGAAGGAATAAGCATATCCAGGCTGTGCAGATTGTTTGGGATAAGCCGTCAGGCAGTTTATCAAAATAAGCAGAGGAGCTTAACCCGTGAAAAAGAATTACTAAAAATAAAGATACTCGTACAAAAAGTACGAATGGAAATACCCAGACTTGGAACCAGAAAGCTTTATTACCTACTTAAAGAAGGGTTCAAAAATGAAGGAATCAAAATAGGCAGAGATGCTTTATTTGCTTATCTAAAAAGAGAGAATATGCTTGTGCGTGCTCAAAAAAAGTATGTTAAGACAACTTTTTCAAAACATTGGCTTAGAAAACATCCTAATTTATTGAAAGAATTAAAGATCGCAAAAGCAGAACAGGTTTTTGTAAGCGATATAACTTATATTAAAACAAGGGAATCTACCTGCTATTTGTCTTTAGTAACAGATGCTTACAGCAGAAAAATCATGGGATATTCATTAAGCTCAAATATGAATACTGAGAATGTAGCCAAAGCTTTAAAAATGACAGTGAAAAATAGAGTTTCAAATACTCCTTTGATTCATCATTCAGATAGAGGACTGCAGTACTGTTCTGGCTATTACCAAAACATGCTTAATAAAAATAGAATAAAACCTTCTATGACTGATGGTTATGATTGTTATCAAAATGCATTGGCTGAGAGAATTAATGGAATATTAAAGCAGGAATTCCTGTTTTGTAAAACAAAGAATATACAAGACTTAAACTCTTTGATAAAAGAAAGTATTAATATCTACAATACTAAAAGACCATATTTAAGTCTTAATATGCAAACGCCAGATAAAGTGCATAAAAAATCCAAAGAAAATAAATACTTCTCAGGATTAAATATTGTCTAATTTTATGTCAATCTATTTTAGGACGACTCATTTTGATTTTAATATCCTGATAAACAATAATATTTAGCGTCTAACATTGACTTTTCATTTTTAAAAAACCTGATAACAGTAAAGAGGTGCACTCCTTCACGAAAAATGAGTTCTCAGGGATTTTGTGGTGTGTATTCAAAGGTATAGACTTATAATTGGCTGCTTTATGATTACTATCATAATAATACTTTATTTATGGAGATCCCCAGGTTCGGTATTTCATAACGAAGAATTTAATACCGTATATTCTCATTATGACTCTACTCATAATATTCAAAAGATGTTAAGCTTAATTTTGAGTACTTTTAATAGTTACATCTTACTTGAAATCAAATAAGCTTTCCTTTTTACAGGAAAGCTTATTTTTTAAATGTTCAAATAATAGATTGCAATTAAGAGCCTGAAGAGTTTAATTAATCAATAAAATCTCTGTTAAAAAGATTTGTTTAATCATCCCCATAAATAAGGCTTAAATATTTTAATCACCTACTTTATGATTAAATATAAAACACATTAGAGTATGATTCAAAACATATAATTTAAGTAGTGTTTATATTATATTTGCTACATATTAATTGCTAACGAATTATATTATCTCCTAACAAATTATGGAGCTTAGCAGTTTTCTTACTGAAAATCGTCTGATAAATATTTATTAAAAAGGCGCAATTCACTTCATGATTTATCTACCAATCCTAAGCTAGACTGTTGCTTTAAAATGCTTTAAAAACATACTGTAACATGCAGCAAGATTACGATACCCGTATTACGCTGATGATCCTACATGGGAATTTAAATCCATTCTTATCACAAACCACAAAAATTAAAAGTATGTTTTTTAAAGAAGAACTTCTATACTCTATCGGAGCTGTAGAACAACATTATAATCCGGGAGATTACATATTCCGGGAAGGCGCAAATCCAAAATTTTATTTTCAGATTGTTAATGGTGATGTTAAACTAAATAACTATAATAGTGCAGGTAAAGAATTTATTCAAAATATTCTAAGTTCTAAAGATCCCGTAGGAGATTACAGGTTATATCTTGAACAGACATACCCTGTAAATGCTGTAGCTCTTTCTAATTGTACTATTATTAAATTATGTGCAAGTACTTTCACACGTTTCTTAGACCAACCAACATCCAAGTCATTATTTAGAGCTTTGCAAATCCTTATCCAAGCAACTCTACCGTAAATTTATTCTCATGCAGAAAATATCTTCTCCGAGTGCAGTTGAGAGGATTAAGGAAGTATTGGAGCTCATGAAGCATGAGCATGAAGATAAAACTCCATTTACGTATGAAGTTCCCATCACACGGCAGCAATTAGCTTCTTTAACAGGATTATGCGTTGAAACTACTATCAGGGCTATAAAAAAGATGGAGCGAGACAAAATAGTCCGAATTTCAAACCGAAAAATTATGTATTAATCTTTTGGGTAATCTAATCAATGTTCACTAATATATTTTTTGAGTACTTCAACAAGGTCTGCCTGCCTGATAGGTTTGGGAAGGAAATCATTCATTCCGGCTTCAAGGCACTTTTCTTTTTCACCCAGTACATTTCCGGCTGTAACGCCTATAATAGGTATATGTTCATATCCCGGCAGCATTCTAATATTTTGTGTTGCCTCAATACCGCTCATTATCGGCATCTGTACATCCATCATGATAATGGAAAACTGCTTTTTCCTGCATTCTTCCAAAGCCTGTAGCCCATTCACAGCTTCCGTTAGGTGTACACCGGGAACAAGAGACTTCATCATTCTATTATTCAGTACCATATTCACTACGTTATCATCAACCAAAAGCACTTCTAAATCCGGGGCAAATAAATGCGAAACTTTCTCAGACTTATCCTTATTAATTTCTACTGCATAACTTTGGTCTACCTTTTTTAAGGTTTTGTATAGATCATGTGATTTGATAGGCTTCAACAGTAAATGGGCATTTTCTATTTTCTTAACTGAAGCAAGTATGCCTAGCTCTTCAGAAGAAGAAGAAAGTACTATAAACGGAGAAGTCTCTTTTCGCTGATTGAACAGCCCTGTTATTTTATCTATTGTTTCCAATCCGGACATAACAGGCATATGATAATCCATCAGGATCACATCGAACCGCTCTCCTTTCAACAGGATCTCCAGCGCTTCCATCCCATTAGAAGCCAAGGTAGACTTGATATTTTTATAGCTAAGCATGTGCTCAAGAATGACCCTGTTGGTTTCATTATCATCAACCACTAAGGCTGTTTTAATAGTTATTTCATCTTCCTCCCTCAATTGAGGGATCTCGTAAGGAATCTCAATGTCAAAGAAAAATACAGAACCCTTTTCCTTTACACTGCTCAGCGACAAATGGCTTCCCATATATCCCAGAATATTGTTTGAGATAGTAAGCCCTAGACCCGTACCACCATATCGTTTACTGATGGAACTGTTTTCCTGAGTAAAGGCATCAAAAATATACTTCTGTTTCTCAACAGGGATGCCTATCCCCGTATCTCTTACCGAGAAGCGCAAAGCAATATTACTATCATCCATGCGTAATTTCTCTACTTTGAGCTCAATCTCTCCCTCTTCTGTAAATTTCACAGCATTTCCCAAAAGATTGATCAAGATCTGTTTTAACCTTGCTTCATCCAAAAAAAGTATTTTTGGAAGACCCGGCTCAATATTGAGAAGAAGTTCAATATTTTTTTTCTGGGATTGATAAATAATAACATTTATGACCTGGCTCAGCATATCATAAACATCAGTTTTATCAATCAAAAGCTCCATTTTTCCGGATTCTATTTTAGAAAAATCCAATATATCATTGATTATGCTAAGCAGGTTTTCCCCTGACTCATTGATGTAATTCAGATATTGCACCTGTGTTTCATTCAGTGGTGTCTGAAGGAGAAGGTCTGAAAAACCAATAACTCCGTTTAAAGGAGTCCTGATCTCATGACTCATATTGGCCAGAAATTCGGATTTTGCTTTGCTGGCTATATCAGCTGTTTCCTTGGCATTTTTCAGTTCTTCATTTATCTTTACAGCATTTGTAATATTCTGTATGGAAATAATTACACCCCCTACTTCATCTTTTGTAAGATACCAGGGTCCGACTTTAAGGTCGTAATGCTGAATTTCTTCTTTTCCTTCCACCTTCAGCATAAAGTCACCGTTGATGTATGTTTTTCCCAACAGCGCATTCTCATAGATCTCTTGTCTTTCTTCTGGAATATTAGGTGATATAGTGAATAGATTATTCCCGATAAGATCTATATTATTCATATTAAATTCCTCTCTCCATCTGCTGCTTACTGCAACATAGTTAAGGTCTCTATCAAACATGGCCAAAGGAACAGGAACATCAGTAGCAAAGGACTTCATTATAGCTTCCTTCCGGGTGACCTCCATAAACATTTTTTTGAAAGCATCAATGTCCTGAATGATTCCGAAAACCCTTTTACAGATACCATCTTCAAATTCGGGAATACCTTTTACTCTTACCCAGATCGTAACGCCATCATTACGTAACAGCTGAAGTTCCTCATCAAAAGCAATTCCTTGTTGTATTGCCCTGTTAAAAAGATATTTTATTCTCTCCCCGCTTTTTCCTTTGTAAAATTCAAGGGCATTTTCAAAAGTAGGTTGGAAATTATTTTCTATTTTGTGAATTTCTCTTGTGCTTTGAGACCAGAAGAGCTTCCCGGTCTTCATATTGGCTTCCCAGCCTCCCACCTGGGCTACTGAACCTGTTTCCTCAAGCATTTCCTTAGTGTAAAACAGATCGTTTTCTAACTTACCACGCCGGATAAGATCAGATTTTAGTTGTATATAAACAAAAAGCGTTACACCGATGGCTGCAAGTGCAGAAAAGATGATGAATAAAACAGTCAACTTCGAAGACTTGTTCAGATCATCGTTTTTTATGGCAAGTTGAACTTCCTCAAGTTTTACAAATTTCTGAACGAGCATACGGCATCTGTCCATAGTCTCCTTGTTTTGTTCAAGTTCTTCCGGACTCATTAATATTCCCTTTTTACGGTTCTCAATAAGCAGGACATATTCTTTCATCAGCATTTCTGAAGTATGCAGCAGATCATTTAGGATATTAATCTGATCCTTATCTCTAAGATTAAGTCTATCTTTTTGAGAAACAAACAGCGGATATTCATTCCTGCTTTCATTGAAAGGTTCAAGAAAATTTTCCCGGCCGGTAAGCTGATATCCCCGATTGCCCGTTTCAGCATCTAAAAGCGTATTTAAGATATCTTTTACTAAGCTTATAGATTCCTTACTTTTTAATAAGTCTTCCCTATTCTCCATCTGCTTATGTATACTTATATAAGATGCTATAGAACTAGCAATCAAAAGCATCAGAGAAATCACTACTCCTATCTGAAGATTTCTTATAATTTTTTTCGGCATTGAACACTATTTTTGTAATAAAATACTAAAAATAGGTCATTTTATAATATTTACAAATTAATTTAGAAATTTATCAGCAGATCGTGGAAAATGAATCAGTTTAAGTCGTTTAACGATAGTGTTGCTAGATATAAAAGTTTATTTTGAATGATTTCCTGATTGTTTTCTTCATTGATGTTCATTTTTTAAACCAAATTTCGGTGCTGGTCTGGATAACATTCTTCCTACTTTAGCTATTCCAGAATCTCATCTTCAGTATTGAACGGGTTTGTAAAACTTTCAGCAAATACACCGGTTTCCATCACGGCTGCTTCCTTGCTTTTATTCATTTGAATATTACCAAAAATCGGATCAAAACACGAAAGATTAAATGAGCGTCACTTCTTCTTATTCTAGTTGATTTGATTCAGAAGATTTTACCATTATCTCACCTAAAACTATTGTGAAGCATTCTGTGAAATAAAAAAATGACTTGATGACAACTCATCCATCATTATCGAAATTGTCAGTATGACAATTAATTAACAACGTAAAAGCTTGGTCATGTCAGATAATGTTATTAGATTAGATATGATTTTAATGATATTGGTTAGCATAATTAATTTTGAATGACAGCATTTTAGTACAGTTCCTTTAAATTTTATCCTATCATGAAAAAACAAATCGTTATCACGGCCCTATCTCTGGGAGCAATCGTTTTAGGAAGCAACCAGGTTCTTGCACAAAATTCCGAGAAGGTTAGTACATCCGTAAATATTATTTTATCAGATGTTATTGCAATGGATATAGGCAGTGTTGCTTCAGAAGGCACTGTAGATTTTAATTATGGGAGCACAAAAGACTATAATTCATCAAAAAACGTGACCGTTCCTAATAGTTTAGTTATTATTTCCTCTAAAAATTTTGATATAAAAGTAAAATCTGAAGGTGCCCATTTTGTAAGTGGCGCCAACGTAATTCCTGTAGATATATTACAGGTAAAGGCAATACCCGGGGGAAGTCTGGTAGGAACCTTGAATGAGGTCACTTTATCTACAGCTGATCAGGTACTGGTGAGTAATGCAAGTGTAGGTACTAAACAGTCTTTAAATATTGCTTACTCTATTTCTTCCGAAAATGCCTCCAAGGTACTTCTGGGGAAACCACAGGGAACTTACACACAGAAAATAACTTATACTGCCACTGCATTGTAAATAACTACCAATTTTTAAATAGAAAGCCCTCAACACTTAAAAGGTGTTGAGGGCTTTTTTATTTAAGCAAAATGAATAAACCGTGTAGTGATTTTACTACATGAACTTCCTTTTTCCACTACAAAGAAACTTTTATCGCTGCTATAAATTTGCAGTATACAAAAGAACAATTAAATAAAAATAACAATTAAATATTACCATCATGAAAAAACTAATCTTAATCTCAGCCTTAACTTTTGGAGCAATCATACTAGGAACTAACAATGTTCAAGCTCAAAATACTACAGCAACCACAACGGTAAACATTACCCTGAACGATGTAATCTCTATCGATGCGGGAAGTACAGCCATTGGTAATACTGTTGACTTTAACTATGTTACTGCAGCAGACTATAATTCTGATCAGACGATTACTAAAGCCAACTCTTTAAAAGTTACTTCAACGAAGAACTTTAATGTTAAAGTAAAAGCAGGAGGTGCTAATTTCATGAATGGAACCAACCTGATCCCTGTAAATGTTCTGACTATCAAAGCTGCTACAGCTGCCGGAACCATGGGCGGAACAAAAAGCGCTGTTGTTTTATCTGCAACGGATCAAACCTTAGTATCAAATGCTCCGCTTGGAAGTGCATTAACATTGAACCTGGACTACACTATTCCAGCAGCAAAATCTTCATCTTCTGATATTTTAGGTAAACCAGCCGGAACTTATACTCAAACAGTAACTTATACTGCAACAGCTTTATAAGTTAATTTTTTCATATTAATATTTTGTGATTTGGTGTTTCGAAGGCTTCCTCAGGGAGGCCTTCGATTTTGTATGTATTGTATCGATATAGATAAAATTCAAAATCCGGGAATAAGTATCTGTCATCTGTAAGGTAGAATCTATGCTTTTGGACATTTGCAAACGGTAATTTATATTACGACAGCTTTATAATAGAAATAACAGGAATTTATATACGCCCTCAACGCTTAGAAAGTGTTGAGGGCTTTACTATTTAAATCAAATGAATAAACCGTGTAGTGATTTTACTACACGAACTTCCTTTTTCCACTACAAAGAAACTTTTATCGCTGCTATAAATTTGCAGTATACAAAAGAACAATTAAATAAAAATAACAATTAAATATTACTATCATGAAAAAACTAATCGTAATCTCAGCCTTAACTTTTGGAGCAATCATATTAGGAACTAACAATGTTCAAGCTCAAAATACTACAGCAACCACAACGGTAAACATTACCCTTAACGATGTAATCTCTATCGATGCGGGAAGTACTGCAATTGGTAATACGGTCGACTTTAACTATGCTACTGCAGCAGATTATAACTCTGATCAGACGATTACTAAAGCCAACTCTTTAAAGGTTACTTCTACAAAGAACTTTAATGTTAAAGTAAAAGCAGGAGGTGCTAATTTCATGAATGGAACCAACCTGATCCCTGTAAATGTTCTGACTATCAAAGCAGCTACTGCTGCCGGAACCATGGGCGGAACAAAAAGCGCTGTTGTTTTATCTGCAACGGATCAGACTTTAGTATCCAATGCTCCGCTTGGAAGTGCATTAACACTGAATCTGGACTACACCATTCCAGCAGCAAAATCATCATCTTCTGATATTTTAGGTAAGCCAGCCGGAACTTATACTCAAACAGTAACGTATACTGCAACAGCTTTGTAGCAACTGTAGATTTGTAATGTTCAAAAGAGAACAAGAATAATAATTAAATCTTACTGCCATGACAAAACAAATCGCCATCACAGCCTTAACTTTTGGAGTAATTATATTTGGAACTAATAATGTTCAAGCTCAAAATACAGCCGCAACCACAGCTGTAAACATTACCCTGAACGATGTGATCTCTATAGATGCAGGAAGTACAGCAATTGGTGGTATAGTTACCTTTAACTATGCTACTGCAGCAGACTATAACTCTGATCAGACGATTACCAAAGCCAACTCTTTAAAAGTTACCTCAACGAAGAATTTTAATGTAAGGGTAAAAGCAGGAGGACCGCATTTCGTCAATGGTTCAAACTCAATCCCTGTAGATGTTTTGACAATCAAGGTTGCAGAAGCTCCCGGAAATATGGGCGGAACCAAAAACGAGGTAGTTTTATCTCCAGGAGAAAGAACCTTAGTATCCAATGCTCCGCTTGGAAGTGCATTAACACTGAATCTGGATTACACCATTCCAGCAGCAAAATCCTCATCTTCTGATATTTTAGGTAAACCAGCCGGAACTTATACCCAAACAGTAACTTATACTGCGACTACTTTATAAAAAAACACATCAATTATATATACCCTCAGCACTTTCCAGGTATTGAGGGTTTTTCTATTTAAACCAATGAGCAATCCTGTAGTGATTTTACTACATGAACTTCCTTTTTCCACTACAAAGAAACTTTTATCGCTGCTATAAATTTGCTGTATACAAAAGGACAATTAAATATTACTATCATGAAAAAACTAATCGTAATCTCAGCCTTAACTTTTGGAGCAATCATATTAGGAACTAACAATGTTCAAGCTCAAAATACTACAGCAACCACAACGGTAAACATTACCCTGAACGATGTAATCTCCATCGACGCGGGAAGTACAGCAATCGGTAATACGGTTGACTTTAACTATGCTACTGCTGCAGACTATAACTCTGATCAAACAATTACTAAAGCCAACTCTTTAAAAGTTACTTCTACAAAAAATTTTAATGTTAAAGTTAAAGCAGGAGGTGCTAATTTCATGAATGGAACCAACCTGATCCCTGTAAATGTTCTGACTATCAAAGCTGCTACTGCTGCCGGAACAATGGGCGGAACAAAAAGCGCTGTAGTTTTATCTGCAACGGATCAAACCTTAGTATCAAATGCTCCGCTTGGAAGTGCATTAACACTGAATCTGGACTACACCATTCCAGCAGCAAAATCCTCATCTTCTGATATTTTAGGTAAACCAGCCGGAACTTATACGCAAACAGTAACTTATACTGCGACTGCTTTATAATAAAATTTTTAGTTTGTAAAGGTTCCTTTTGCTATGTTTTCAGTAGTTTTGGGAATCTTTATTATTAAACTATTTACACCATGCACAAGTTTATTCACCTTTTCATTTTCTTTATCCTCACAGGGTCTTCTTCATTTCTGGCACAAAGTATCTCCATGTCACCTACACGCTTGTTTTTCACAGGTAATCCGGGAGAAAAAGTAACAAAGACAGTCACGCTTCAAAACAGCTCGGATAAAGATTATGTTTTTAATCTCAACTACAAAGATTGGGTTAGAGAAGAAGACGGAAATAAGGTTTATCTTGAAGCAGGCAGTTCAAAAATCTCCAACGCCTCATGGATATCCACCTTAGAAAACTCTATAACAGTTCCTGCGAAAAGCACAAAGGAGATTGTAGTAACCATGCAGATTCCGGCAAATGCATCACAGTCTGCTGTTACAAACAGTATGTTGTTTTTCACCCAGCTTCCTCAGCAGTCAGATAAGGCACGTGTTCAGAATGGTATTGGTATTATCACCTTATTTGAAGTGGGACTTCACATTTTTTATACTCCACCGGGAAACCACGTAAAAAGTCTGGATATTACCAATATTGCAGAGGTGAGTAATGAGAATACAGCGAACAGAAAAGTAGCCGTAAGCATCCATAATGATGGAAACACCATCAATGATGCCACCGTTGAGTTTGAACTCACCGACACAGATAGTGGTAAGGAAATAAAATTGCCAGCAATTTCCATCTCCATGCTTCCCGATACCAATCAGGTTGTTCAATTTTCTTTACCAGAGAAAATTTCAGGGAACTTCCTTGGCGTGGTTATTATCAAAATGGCAGAATCCAATGATTTACGCGTAGGCGAAAAAAACTTTAAATTTTAAAATTAAGTCTTGAAACTACAGAATGGAATATCGATATCAGTCCTAAGAAGAACAATCCTCTTTTTTGTATTTGTTCTTCTGCACTTTTCGTTGGCCTTTGCGCAGGAAAAGAAGGATATTCAAATCCATTTTGAAAATGACAGCGTAGCTGTTGAAAAAGGTTCTACTTTTACAAATTTCCTGGTTATTGAGAATAAAAGTTCTGAAGAGATTATTATTCAGAATATCATACCTCAGGAAAAATATCCGGGATTGCTTTTCTATCCCAAAAATGACTTTACCTTAGGTGCAGGCCAGTCTAAAAATCTTCCTGTGAAGCTGATCGCCAATGTGGATTTTATGAAACTGAGATCCAATGAAATCAAATTCCAGGTTTCGTACGCCACCCCAGCGGTCACCAGAACTGAAAGCACATCGTTCTTCGTTATTAAAGACGAGAACAAAAACATCGCAATTTATACCGCCACATACGAAAATTTCATTAATCCTGCTGCACCCCAATCCTCAATTCTGCTGACTGTAGAAAACCAGGGTTATAGTAAAAGAACCGTTAATATTGATTTGCAATCCATTCCTGATGGTTTGGAAATGATGCCAAAACAGCAAACCGTATCTCTGGAAGGTTTAGAAAAACAAACGGTTGAGATCAAAATTGCGGTCAGAAAACAGAATACACTTTATCCGGAATTTAATATTAATGCAATCGCCACAGACCTGCTTGATAATAAAATCGTGGGAAGCAACACGCTCTATCTGGTCATTTTATCGCACAACAGACAAATTGCCAGAGGAAACGAAGCGGTGAGCGGAAGTAATTTTGCAGAAATTAGCTATAATGAAAACAGTTCAGGTTTCAACTATCTTCAATTAAGGGGAAATACAGCATTCCGCGTGACTGAGAATTTGAAATCGCGCTTTAATATTGGTGCAGATTACTATGTTGAAGACGGTCGTTATAACCTGTACGATACGTGGCTGGAACTGGAGAGAAAAAAAACGGTATTAAGAGTGGGAAATGTTAATAGCAGCGATTACGATTACCCGGTTTTCGGAAGAGGCGGGAAAGTTTCTACCAAATTTGGCAAAAATAATCAGATTGAAATTCTTGCGCTGGAAAATAATTATAATCTGTACGGTACTTACTTCCAGCAAACAGAAGGATCTACCATGGTGGGTGCAAAATATGGCTTTGGAAATGCTAAATCTTTCAATGGAAAAGTGTCCTATATATTCGAACATGATCCGCGCTTTAACGTAGATACGCAGGTAGCGAACGCGGTAACATCATTGCTAATTAACGATAAACATTCAATCCGCACAGAGTTGGGCCTGAGCCACGAAAAAGGCCTTGTGAACAAAGATGAAAACGCAGGCGCTTCAATGGGAGCCAATTACGAGGGAAAAATAGGAAAATGGGATATACAATCTGTTAATTCCTTTGCCACCAAAAGCTATGCAGGGATCAAACGGGGATCCTTTTTCTCAAATCAGCGGATCGGCCGCCAATTATCTGTTGCTCAGCGTGCTTTTATACAATATCAGAATTCGCAGGTAGAACCAGAGTTCCTGAGTTTCCAGGGTGCACCAACCCAACCTGGCAATACTTCTAATTTAAGATATTATTTCAACAGTACAGAAGCTTTGGGATTAGGTTATCAGTTTTCTTTAAGGAAGTGGAATTTTCTACTTTCTCCAAAGGTTGAAAAGCAAAAAACAGCTAATTTTTACACATCTCAGGAACTTTTTTCTTACCGGTTGGAAGCCAACATCAGCACTACTTTAGGTGCGCACGGATTGAACCTGACGGCGGAATATTCTTATTCAAAAGAGAACAATAAAGCTGACTGGTTCAACAGTTTGAAAACAACTTTATCTTACAGATATAAGTCATTCTCCCTAAACGGAACAGCCCAATGGAACGCAATCAGTGTCTTTGATTTAAATTCTTATTATGATGTAAGCCGTAATTTCGCCAATTACAATGTATATGCATCGTATAATTTCCAGATGCTTAATCATAATCTGACCGGATCTTTTTCAGCCGGAACCTTCTATTCGGAACTTTACAAAAACTTAAACAGTAATATCTCTGGTAATCTGGAATATAAGATTTCGCCTTCATGGTCCACTACAGGTTATTTTAATCTTTCCGGTTATAAATCTACGGCTGAATATGCAAGCAGTGGCAGTTATTACCAGTACAGAGTGGGAATTAAAAAATATTTTACGATAGCTACGGCTCTCGGAAATCATAAGGTGGCCTTTCAGTTCTTTGAAGATAAAAATTTCAATGGACTTCTGGATTCCGGCGAATCAGTACTTGCTAATGAAATTGTAAAACTGGACAATTATGTAGCGATGACAGATAAGAATGGAAAAGTAGTTTTTCAGAATGTGCCTGAAGGTACTTACACACTGAAGGTGAACGAAAGTGCAGGTGCCCGGTTGATGATGGATCCTGTCATTCTGGTATATAATAATATTAACCGCAAAGTGAGCTTGGTAAAAAACATCAGGGTAAGTGGGAAGTTAACAGAGATCAAGCAAGCCTACGATGTTTTGGAAACGGATGTAACCGGAATAGTAGTGTATGCAAAAAGTGAAGATGGCGTAATCTATACTGCCGTGGTTAACCAAAAAAATGAGTTTGAGTTTTTCCTGAAAGATGGAAAATACAACCTCTATATTGAAAATGACAAATACAGCTACATACAACCCACTCAAACTATTCAGGTGACAAAAGAAGGGTATTCAAAAACTGTGGTTTTTGAGTATAAGAAGAAAGACACCACCATTAAGGTGAAAAAGTTTTAAATTTAAAAGTATGAAAAAGATGAGGGCTTTTCTAATAGGAATTTTTACCATGTTCTGTGGGTCTGCAGCCACGAAAGCTCAGGATATATACCTGTCAATTCCGGAAAATAATATTTTTAACAGAAGTGAATTTAACTCGGTGCCTACAAGGGTAATGACGAACGCCAACAGAACAAACTGGGATTATGCCTTTTTGGGATTACTCCCAACAGCTCCTACATTCACCTCAGTTTCCGGACCAACTTTTACTCACTCCTCTTCCTCATCTACTTTACCCAGTTCCACTCTTCTGTGGCAGTTAGAAAGTATGGGCGGACAGCTGCCATATACCGGACTAACAGGTTATTTACCAGGTTTTCAGTCGTTCAGTACAAGTGCTATAAGATGGTTTGAACCGCCATCACTCAGTATCGGAGGAGGGTTTAACAGGGGGAATATCAATTTTACATTTAAAATTCCTGCCTCACAATTTACAGCCAATGCCTTCCGGGCCGGGAATTACTCCATGGATATCACTCAGAATTATAATGACTTCACACCGCATAATTTTAAAACGATCTTAGTCATTCCTTCATCTATACGATGGATTACCAACTCTTTAACAAAATACTTTGAAATATCTTCTTTGAATGACTACCGCAATACAGGCACACGGGTATTCACTTTGGATAATACAGAAATCGCGCATACGGTTGATTTTAATTTTTGGGCGAAAGCTGCTGCCACAACTGTTCAGTTCACTTCCTCTAAAGGTATTCCGGGAACCAGAAATATAGCAAGCATTAAATTGGGTAGTAACGGATCTGCACTCACAACTAAGGCTTTATCTGCCGATTTTCAGAATTTTTCTCCCGCTAATTTCAGTGTTGTAGCGGGAAACAGAAACAGCTTCATTCCAGAGCTTTATGTGTCTGCGGAAGATTTTAAAAACTTTTTTTTTGAAGCCGGAACTTATACGTTTGAATTGAACCTCAACGCAAGAAGTACAGATAACTCAATTAACAGTTTGCAAAATACGGCTGTTCAGTTAAAAGTGCTTCCTCTGTCAGAGATCACCATCCCCAGTTCCGGGCGCAATGTAAACTTCAATTTTAATACCGCTGTCCAATACACCGATGGTCAGTCACAAATGATACCCAACCAAATTATGTTGTCCAATAATGAAAATTTTGAGCTGTATGTAAAATCGGACGAAAATTATTTCAAGAAAGGCGGTCTGCAGACCAACATCAATTCCAACATATTACAAATTGGCGTAGATGGAAGTTCTGTAAATGTTCCCTTATCCAAAACTCCCCAAAAAATACTCTTTAACGGAACACCGGTTTTGGACAAGGGACTGAACGTAAGATACACCATACCACCTGCGGGTGCCCAAAGTTTGGTAGGGAAGGAAAATACCACCTACTCTATCAATGTTTATTATAGCTTCACAGCAATTTAGCGATGTTCTTCCTTATGGATCATTTTAATAGCAATGATCCATTGACGGATCAGCACGATATTATCAAATTAACTGCATGAGAAAAATTCAAGCTGTTTGAATTAAATTTTATTAGTTCATCTCCTGATATTTGGTACAACAATATAAACATTGGCATTTTCGGTTTTTCTTTCATAATCTTTGGAGCGTCTTCTGGTAGTAAGAGTCCAGCAGATGATTTTCTCAACAATTCAGCGCTTTCATGAATTTCAACTTTGCCGTTTGTGCAATGTGGATTTTAGTAAGATAAAATATGGGATTTACTATTTAAAGTAAATCCCATTCGATTTTTTTTTAAACTAATATGATATTTTTTTTAACTTGCCAGCTCCTGAAGAAAGGCCTGAACCGGATGTTTTTATTCACATTTAAACAATATAACCCTTCTGCTTTCTTTAAAAAAAATAATTCAAACAGCTTCTAAACCGTGATACTTAATTTATGAATGATTTTATCAACGAACTCCAATTAAAAATCGAAAAACTGGAAAATGAAATCAATTTCAAGAACGGACTGATTTCAATATTGTCTCATGACTCAAAAGAATTGTTTGGAACCTTTCTATGGCTTACAGAAGAGCTGGAGCAAAAGACTTTAAGTGAGGAAGATTTTTTTAAGTTATTGCCACAGGTAAAACGTGATACCCAGAAGAATCTGCAAACTATTCAGGATAGCGTTGCCTGGCTAAAAACACAATACGGGGAATTTAAGATTAAACCTGTTAAAATAATGGTGATGGATCTTTTTCACTATCTGGAAGAAAAATACGCTGCTAAATTAAAGGAAAAAAATATTAAATTTTATTTTAAAGGAGATCACAATGCATCTCTTATAAGTGATCGCCTGTTGCTCGAATATGTTTTAGACAAAATTTTTAACAATGCGGTAAAATATTCATTTGAGGACCAAGATGTTTATTTACAAGTAATTACAGAAGGTGATAAGATGGTTCTTTCTGTGATTGATTCCGGAACAGGAATACATGAAAAGTATTTATCTACGATCTACAATTATGATAATCCCGTATTCCTGGGAACCGCGGGTGAGAAAGGAGTGGGATTAAGTTTGAAAATTGTAAAAAATTTTATATCCTTGCTGTATGGAAACATCCAAATCATTTCTGCTGAAAATAAAGGCACTACGGTTTCCCTTTTTTTACATAAATTTATAGAATAATGGGTTTAAAAGTAAATATTCGCATTGTTGTAGCAGACGATCATGGTATCGTCCGGATGGGTTTGATACAAACAATTAAACGATTCAAACCCGATGCCATCATTTCAGAAGTAGAGGACTATAAATCGCTTTACAAATTAATTCTGAACGAAGAATTTGATCTGGCCATTATGGACGTTAATATGCCTAATGGTACTGTTCAGGAAGCAATAGATTACATAAAAATTCACCAGCCTGAATTAAAAACTTTAATATTTTCTTCGCAGGATGAAGAATTGTATGGGATGCGTTATTTGAAAATGGGTGCTGGTGGCTATCTCAGCAAGTTAAGTTCCACAGAAGTGATTGAGACTGCTTTAACGGCGATGCTCACTAAGGGCCGATATATCAGTGATAACATAAAAGAAGCTATTTTTTTAGAATCATTAAATGGAACGACAAAAAGCTCACCCTTTGAAGCGCTGTCAGACCGCGAATTGCAAATTGCCAATAAGCTTGCTGAAGGTCTTCCTCTCAAAGAAATTTCTAATCAACTTAACCTCCATTCATCAACGATCAGCACTTACAAAAACAGACTGTTTGAAAAGCTGAAAATACGATCCATACCCGAATTGGTGGAAATTCTTAGGCTGTATAATCAGTAAGCATTCTATTATTTCCCGCTTTAAGCCAAGCTCACGAATCCCCTATGCTGTCAGATATATTTTTTCTGAACCCAATAACCTTTGAAGAAAAATATTCTGAAAGATCTTTAAGCTAGAGATTCAGTATTGATTTTATTCTTTATAAAAAGAATAAAAGGCTAATGTTTTGTTTATTGTGTGATAATTTTAATTATTAATAATTCACTTTTTGTTACTACTACGAAATAGGTCATATAAATAATGACCTATTTTGGTTTTTTTGATGCCCTCGCTAAAACAAAAAACGCTGTAAACATAAATGTTTACAGCGTTTTAGCTTATTTTGGTCTCCCAACTTGCGGAGAGAGAGGGAGTCCTGTCGAACTCCTAATACCATTATTAACATTCTTAAATAATGTTAAATAATTGTTTTACAATACTTTAGCCTACTCTCCAATGATATTCGATTTGTCAGGTTCAACCAAAAGTGCTTTATTCTTTACAAAACGTCCTATCGTGCTTAATTAATAGTATAGAATCTTTTCGCGATTCAGGTGGCCATGGAGGCGCTGGCAAAGCTTGCCTGAATTATTCTTTTTGGGCAAATGGAAAACACAGCAGCAAATCACAAATGGATGATTATTTTTTCAATTTAATGCATCGAAGGGTTATACTTTTCCATACTTATAAAAATACCCCTTTGCATATAAAAACAATAGTAAATCTTATGCAATAAGCATTCTAATATACCGCAAAGCAACATGAAATACTGAAATTGATCATCTAATAAACGCATACTCACCTCACCAAGGTACAACATCTCATTTCACAATCCCTAACTATTGGCCCAGCCACAAAAAGGCTCAGTCAGCAAAGGTTTAAACGCACCTCCGCTGCACTGTGCTTCGTTTAAGCCCTTTATGTTAGCAGTAGTTTTTATATTTAGTAAGCTATTAAGTTTTCTTTGTAAAATTCTATATAGTCAATTATTACATTATTAAAAGCTTCTCTTAAATAAATTCCAAAATGTCCGTATGGATAATGTTTTATGTAAGCATAGTATAGTTATATTGGGAACATAATATCTCCCTTTGTAACACTATGAGAATATTCGACATAATCATTGGTGACTAATACAGTTATGCATTAATTGGCAATACCGCAATATTATTAGCCCTGGAACCTTGATAATATAAGTTTTTAATGGTATCTATTATCTCAGTAATTCAGTACATCTTTCAAAAGGTAATAATATGCTCCTTTCTTTGCCATTTGATGAAAATAAGTTTCTAACAACTGTTGATAATTTTAGTTTAGGTTCTGCTGTTCTTATTTTCTTTAATCCTATTATTACAAATATAGCATAATAATAAGATTTATATTATGATGCTGATCATATAAAAAAAAACCAAGGACAAATCATTTTTTAGTAATTGTATTTTCATGGCTGTTTCACAAGTTTCTTTTAAAATAATTTTCCTAATTATACTTCTGTCGTGAATAATAATGCAGCTATTTAAAATTTTAGCGAAGGCTATGATATACTTAGCTGGTATATCTAAGTATATCATAGCCTAAATTAATATTTGATTAAGAACACTTTTATAACATCCTAAAATAAATTCAGTATAATACAACTGTGCATCCAGTGCCTGAGTCTTATCATGAAGTTCTATGCGTTTGGAAAGCACAATCTCTCCTTTGTAACTGAATGAACAGAATGAATACACTTTAAATCCCGAATTTCTTACAGATGCAGCATATCCAGTAGAAGCAATTCCCCAATCTGTTCCAAATGATTCAGCGACCTTTGCAGCCATTGTATCAGCCATTTTTTGAGTTTCAAAACCATTTTCCTTAACTTCAATTTGATTTATATCTAAAAATTGAACTTTTTCAGGTAATGTAAAAGTCGTTATTCCTCCTTTGTAAAACAGTTTTGCGTTAGCCATTTGGGAAAAAGCGAGCTGTATTAATCCCGAGGTTACGCTTTCTGCTATAGAAACCGTTTCATTCATGGTAATGAGTGAAGTACTGATATAATCAAGTAAACTTTGCTGGAATTTCATTGCATCTACTATTTAATGTTGATATAAAAAAACTTTTTACGCTACTGAAATCAATGTTCAAATAACGTCATAATCATTCATGGTTGTTACAAAATAATGTTCAATCATTTCCTTGGCATTTTCGCACATTGACAAAAGATCTTCTATGGTCATATCTTCAAAAATGAAATCATCATGAACTTCAATAATGAATTCAGTCACTTTTTCGGTGTTCATCAGGTCATAGGCCATTAAATCATTTAAATTATTTAATCTGCATTCTTCCTTAAAAAAAGGAAGCTTCCGGGAAATTGAGTTCTTAAACTGAAAAAGATGTATTGTTTTCATGGCTTGCTGTATTGAATTTATAGTAAGAACGGTCTGTTTTGTGTGTGAAAAAAATACTTATTTATATTCAGACAGATCTTTTTGTGGACTCAGTTGATGAAATTTATTATATACCAAAATGGCTAAAAAAGGACAGAGACCATAGGTTCCTATCCTTAATTAATTAAAATCTTGTGAAAACAGTCTCCTATTTTATTGGGATTTTAATATACTCATTATCAAATTTGAGAATCCTTAAGCCTATTAATTTTATCATGGTTTATATTGGCTTTTTACAGTCTTTTTTACTAATAGAATGTTTTAATACCGGAGACCAGCACTTTGTATGACAGATACTTTCAACCGCTTACTCTATTTTTCAGTCTAAAATTATTTATGATGATATAAACTTTATGGATCTGATAAGTTCCTGATTATTATACTACAAAGATGGCCTTTAGAGTATATACTAAGCTATATATATCCGGAATAATCTTACATATATCCCACCTTTTATAAGTCTTCCAGATTTCCAAGACGTCTTTGTTTCAACTGCTTGTAAAATGAAGGAGAAAGCCCTGTAATCTTTTTAAACTGATTAGAGAGATGGGCTACACTGCTGTAATTGAGTTTATAAGAGATCTCCGTCAGGTTGAGTTCATCATACAACAGTAATTCTTTTACCTTTTCTACTTTATTAATAATAATAAAATGTTGAAGTGTCATTCCTTTTACTTCTGAAAAGGTATTGGCAAGATAAGTATAATCATATCCTAATTTTTCACTTACATAATCTGAGAAATTTTCTTTTGGGAGTTCCTCTGAATAATGAATCATTTCTATCACTACATTCTTTATTTTCTCTATCAGGATACTTTTTTTATCATCTAATACTTCAAGTCCTGTTTTAAGTAAATTTTCTTTCAGAATTTGTCTTAGTTCGGCGCTGATATCATCCAATAATTCTACAGTTCCCAAATCGACAATAGCATTTTTAATGCCCAGCCTTTCCAATTCCTGATGGACAACCATTTTACAGCGCAAGCTTACCATATATTTTATATACAACTTCATCTCCCTTACTATTTATATCTGTCAATTATTTCATTAACAGTTATTTAACCAAAGTTAGTCTATTAAATCGGAAATATCTATGATTTATGCAACAAATTGAAAGACAATTGCAAAGCTTTCCCTTTTTAATGATTGAAATTTACAATTACTAAAAAATATTTCAAATGTCAAAAGAAAAAGACGGAAAAAAGAAGTCGGATAAAACGCCACCCGCAAAATCCGCAAAAGAGAAACGGGAAGATAAGATGAATAAACGAAGAGACAGGGAAAACGAAGCCCAAAATACCAGCAACTAAATGGTATCCCTGAAAAAAGACGGAATTATACTCAGAAAAACGACATTAGACTTTGAGAGTGAAGGTGTTTTAAACCCCGCAGTTATTAAGGATAACGGAAAAATACATTTATTATACAGGGCAGTTGCCAAGAATAATTTCTCCAGTATCGGATACTGTATACTATCAGATTATAAGACTATAGAAACCCGGTTGAGCAATCCGGTTATTATCCCCGAGTTTGAATACGAAAAACATGGTGTTGAAGATCCAAGAATCGTAAAAATCGATCATTTATTTTATCTTACCTATACCAGTTATGACGGGGTTAATGCATTGGGAGCTCTTGCCATATCTGAGGATCTTATATCATGGAAAAAGCTGGGCCTTATTGTTCCCAAAATTCCATACAAAAAATTTAGACTTTTATCAGAATCCCAAGGTGAAATAGCAGAAAAGTACAAGCGTTTCAATAAACTCCCGCCTACTCATAAAAATGATAAAGATGTCTTCCTGTGGGATAAAAATGTGATATTTTTCCCAAGAAGAATTAACGGTAAGCTTTATTTTCTTCATCGCATAAGACCTGATATTCAAATTGCAAGTATAGAAAACATTGAAGATCTGAATCCTGATTTCTGGAAAGATTATTTCCTTCACTTTAAAGATCATATTGTATTATCTCCCCAATATGAGCATGAAGTAAGCTATATTGGCGGAGGATGTCCCCCTATAGAAACCGAGCATGGATGGCTTTTGATATACCATGGCGTACATGATACCATTGAAGGGTATGTTTACAGCGCATGCGCTGCTTTACTGGATCTTAACACCCCTGAAAAAGAAATTTCAAGACTTCCTTATCCTCTTTTCAAGCCTGAAGAAGAATGGGAACAGAAGGGAGAAGTGAACAATGTCTGCTTCCCAACCGGAGCTATAGCAGAAGGAGATACACTCCATATTTACTACGGAGCAGCAGATAAAAGAATTGCTGTTGCTTCTTTAAATATCCAGGAATTACTGAAAGAATTACTACGGTACACATAACTGACTATTCACTACAGAATATCAGACTTTAAAACAGATATCAACATGAATAAAAATATAAAATCAGACGTGGAGGAAAAGGCAAAAAGACGATCTGTACACAGTAATAAAAACACAATTTATCATAGACCTGAAATTATCTTTATAAGTACCTTTCCTCCTAAAGTGTGCGGTATTGCAACCTATTGTCAAGACCTTATAAACTCTCTTCAGCTAAAGTTCAAAGAATCATTTACCATCACCATCTGCCCAATGGAAACTGAAGATGAAAGCTATCGATACGAAGAAAATCCTCAATATCGACTCAATACATCCGATGCTATTTCTTATTTGGAGCTAGCTGATAAAATCAACAAAAATGACAATATTCAATTGGTTGTGCTCCAGCATGAATTTGGATTTTTCACTGAAGCTAAAAACGGATTGCTGCTTTTTCTTCAAAATTTAGAGAAAGACGTCATCATTACTTTTCACACAGTTCTCCCGAAACCGGATTTGGAATTAAAAGAAAAGGTAAAAGAAATCAGCAGTTTTGTAAAATCTATTATCGTAATGACCGGTATTTCTGCGGATATCCTTTCTTATGATTATGATATTCCGGCTGAAAAAATTAAAGTAATACCCCATGGCACTCATTTGCTGCCATTTATCGATAAGATTTCACTAAAAGCGAAATACGGATTTAATGATAAAAAAGTTCTTTCAACATTTGGTTTATTGGGTTCTGGGAAAAATATTGAAACCACTTTAGAAGCTTTGCCTGAAATTATTACAAAAAACCCCGATGTAATGTTTCTGATTATTGGAAAAACGCATCCCGGCATCATTAAATATGAAGGTGAGAAATATCGTGATTTTTTGCAGGATACTATTAAAAGGCTCCATCTGGAAAAACATACTTACTTTATCAACCAGTACCTGCCTTTAGATGAGTTGTTGGATTATCTTCAGCTTACCAATATTTATCTTTTCACTTCAAAAGACAGAAATCAGGCAGTAAGTGGTACTTTTTCCTACGCCATCAGTTGTGGCTGCCCTGTGGTTTCCACTCCTATTCCCCATGCTTTGGAAGTACTGAATGAAGACCTGGGAATCATTATTGATTTTGAAGATCCGAAACAGCTTGCTGTTGCCGTGAATACATTACTAAAAAATGAAACTGCACAGGAAAAATTACGGTCAAATAGTTTGGAAAAAATGGCTCCCACAGCCTGGGAGAATTCCTCTATTTCACATGCCCTATTATTTCAACAATATAGCAAAGACAACATGACATTACATTATGCATTTCCCATCATCAATCTCAGCCATATAAAAAATATGACAACAGATTTTGGAATGATCCAGTTTTCTAAAATCAATAAACCTGATATCAATTCCGGATATACTTTGGATGATAATGCCCGCGCTATGATTGTAGCCTGCAGACATTATGAGCTGAGCAAAGATGAATCTGACCTAGACTTAATCTCCACTTATCTAAAATTTATTAAGTTTTGTCAACAACCGGATGGTAGTTTTCTTAACTATGTGAATCAAAACAAGGAATTTGCTCAGCAGAATTATGAAACCAATCTTGAAGATTCCAATGGAAGGGCTGTCTGGGCACTGGGATATCTACTTTCAACAAAAACAATCTTACCTCAACAGTTTTATGATGAAGCAGAATCAGTAATTGAAAAAAGTCTTCCATTGATTGAGAAAATCCATTCTACCCGAGCAATGGGCTTTATCATCAAAGGCTTACATTATCAAAATTCAGAAATCAATATTCCATTATTGAAAAAGCTGGCCAATCGTCTGGTGAAAATGTACCAGCATGAAAAGCACAAAGACTGGCATTGGTTTGAAAGCTATCTGACCTATGGAAACAGTTTACTTCCAGAGGCTTTATTATGCGCATGGATTACTACCAAAGACGAAATGTACAAGCAAATTGCCAATGAATCATTCAGTTTTCTGCTTTCTAAAATATTTATTAAGGGGGAAATCAAAGTAATTTCCAATAAAGGATGGTTGCAGAAAGAAACGGTTAAAAGTCCTGAATCAATTGGCGGGGAACAGCCCATAGATGTTGCTTACACCATACTGACATTATCTACATTCTATCAAGTTTTTAAGGATGAAAAATACTTGCAGATGATGAGGAGTGCTTTTAATTGGTTTTTAGGAAAAAATCATTTACATCAGATCATTTATAACCCTGCAACGGGTGGTTGTTATGACGGCCTTGAAGAAAAAAATGTTAATCTTAATCAGGGAGCAGAATCAACCGTCAGCTATCTCATGGCAAGGCTCTGTTTTCCAAAATAAGTAGTTTACTTTTTCAACCAGCAACCAACCCTATGATCAAAACTCTGATATCAGTCATTTATCTGCAACTCTGTAATAAGACCTCGCATTAAAAAGTCATGCTTAAAAAAATTACCCTAAGGAGAGTTAAAAATAAATTTATTAATTCTACTCCATATACGACAATAATAAAAAGAATCACATGACTTGCAGCATATTAATGTAATTTATTTACATATACATTTACTGTTCATAATAGTTGTACATTCTCATTAGTACAATTAACTCTCCCCTAAAAAGGAGGGTTTTGTTATATACTCTCCTCCTAGGCATTAGAAAGGTTAAAGTGAAAATTCTAATTTTCATCATCATAGTGCCGCTGACCACTCCTTTAAAGATGTTATCGTTTTAGTAAGACTAACAAATATTATAGCTTTCAGAAACCATCAAAACGAAATAAGACAAAGCATCGATATTCCAAACAAATTTGAATTCTAACATTAAGCTATGATTGGAGGAATAATAAAGTATAGTAATGTTATGTTTTCTGAATAGCGTAATTATATATTGTATCTTCACTAAGATATAAATACAATCTTGTCTTAAAAATTCCTAAAAATGTTTTTTTCAAGATATAAACACGCTCTATTGTATGTAGCTTTTGTAACTGATAATCAGTCAGAAAACATTCTATATCATCTATATTTCCTCCAATTAATTGATCTTCTGATATAATATTCTGACTTTTATCTTGGAAGTAATATTTTTTACTAGTCATATCAATAAATAATTTTTATTTGCAAAATATTTTTTTTGTTCAGAGTACTTCTTCAAACTTTTAAAGTATTGGCTTAACCCAAGTTGTGAACCAATTTCTATGTTATCTCATTAGTTTTTATTTGATATTTCAATATTTGGGCAATACCTTTATAATCATTAGCCTTCAAATGTTTTTGTGGATTCATTTGATGAGATATATTCTATATCAAACATCATATCATATAAACTACAGATGGCCGTTTCAGTATATATCAAGCTATAATGTATAACTTAAATAGGTTTATGGTACAATTGTAATAAAAAGATAAATTAAAAAAATAGCGATCAATACAATTCCCTGCATGATATTAGTTCTGCCTGTTGCCAGTGAAACAGTAATAATAAAAAGCGACAGTCCTAAAAGTATCGTTGATTTGATATCTATCCCCAATGTCATTCTTATACCGGTCATTACAGATATAATGGCAATCGCAGGAATACTTAGTCCGATACTCGCCAAAGCTGAACCAAAAGCCAGATTTAATGAGGTTTGGATCTGATCATTTTTTGCAGCTCTGAATGCAGCCAGACCTTCCGGAAGCAGAACAATACCAGCAATAATGATACCTACAAGAGATTTGGGGGCACCCACAGAAACAACTATATGTTCAACATCCTTTGAAAGAAGTTTTGCCAGCAAAACGACTATTCCCAGGGATAAAATTAACAATATACAATTGATATACAATTGTTTTCTGGAAATTATTTTATTATTGCTTTCTACAGGCAGGTTCTTGGATAATTTGTTTTGTGGAGAAATGAAAAAGCTTCGATGTCTAAAAGTTTGGATCATGGTAAATCCAAGATAAAGTCCTAAAGAAATCAAGGCAATAAAAAGCAGTTGGAAGGACGTGTATTCACCTCCGAGATGGCTTACCGTATAATTGGGCAGAATAAGCACAAAAATAATAACAGAGGTAAGCGTAATCAGTGCAGTACTTACCCCTTGTAGTGTAAAACTTTGTTCTCTATATCTTAAAGAACCTATTACAATACAGCCCCCAATGATTCCCGTAAGGATTATCATCACTGCTGCAAAAACCGTATCTCTGGCAAGAGTAATGGTTTCCAACCCTTTTGCTCCCATCATAATGGAAATAATAAGCCCTACTTCTATGACCGTAATGGCAAATGCCAGAAGTAAAGTACCGAATGGCTCTCCCAAACGATGAGCAATGACTTCGGAATGGTACACCGCAGCCAAAACACTTCCTATTAAAAATAAAGTAAGAATCACAGAGTAATACCCTGAAGAAAAAACAGAATTTCCAACATAAGAGAACCATGCCAGGATAGGAATCAAAAACGTCCACATCCCTAAATATTTTTTTATATACATAAAAACATCAATAATTTTTTTACCATTAAATTCTCTTTTGAGAGAATCAGTAGATTTATATTCTCCTTTTCAAAAACAGTTTTATAAATGATTTGAAGCGGAACAGAGAGGTATGCCGGAAGTATTAAATAATGAAAGAAAAGAAGTGAATACGCTGGTTCTTTAGAGTCCAGATTGTCAGCTCAATGCAATTATTCAGCAAGGTACGAATAATCATTCACTTATTTGAAATTATATATTAGTATATTAAGTTTGTAATGATCCCTAGACTTATAACTTCTATTACTATATCAGAGTAATCAAAGCTGTGCTTTTATGAAAAACCCGGATTTCAGATAGACAAAACAAGCTGCAATTTTGTAAAAGTGTGATATGTGCAACATAAAAGAAACAATCTATAATACAATAGATTATTAAACGTCCAACTTTGTAACGTAGCAATGAAGTTACACTAAAATCCACCTTATGGACACAAACCACAACAAAGGCAACAAATTTTTCAAAACTCCTGGAGACTGGATTGAACAGTCAAAACAATTGAAAGAAAAGTTTTCAACATTAACGGATAACGATCTGAAACTTGAAGAAGGTCAAGAAAAGGAAATGTTAGAAAGAATCGGAAACAGACTAAGAAAAAACCGTGAAGAAGTTCTCAATATTATTAAAGAAATTAATCTTTCATAAATTGTTTTCAAGAATAGTTAAAACCTTTGAAAAAGATATATTTATCAAAAGTTCTAACTAGAAAAAGGGATGGGATATTAGACAGTTCTATCCCTTTTATTTACAATACTTCCTACTCTTTTTATGTTTAAACCAACTGTGATGAATCATAAAGAACTTGAGAAATCAAAAGTATATATTACCAACCAGATTGTAGAATACATTCCGAATTCTGTTGGCAGCAAAACAATACTGGAAAAACTTACAGGCAACATCAGTGCTTTATCGTTTGATGACAAAGAAGGGGTATCCGAAAAAACTTCTCCTTTTGATGCTTTTGCACAAATTATTGAAGGTAAAGCAGAAATCATTATAGACGGAGCTTCTTATTTTATGGAAGAAGGTGAATGCATTATCATTCCCGCCCATAAATTTCATTCGATAAAAGGAAATAAACGCTTTAAGATGATAGTAACAATAATAAAAAGCGGCTATGAATAATATAAACACGATATCTATTTTAACAAAAAAGATATTTAAAAAAACAATGGAAATCCAAAAAGAATTTCCTGAACTGTATGAACTTCTAGATGAAACTCCACTATTTTTTTCTGAGAAAGAAAAAAATATCACGATAAAAGATTTGAGACAATATCTTATTTCTCTTATCATACAGCAAAAATCCTTTGAAAAAGGGATTATTAAGAAAAAAGACTTACAATAAAACTCTGATGAAAAAGCTAACTAAACACCCAAAAAAGAAATTAGGGCTCAGAAATAAAAAAAATGCCTCAAGAAGAATCTATTACTCACAGTTTGCTACTTTATTCTATATTAGGAATACTAATATCACCCTTGAAAGAGATGCAACGGAAATTCTTAGGATGTTAAAAGAATTACAGCAACTTACCAACAGATCAAGATTGATATTTAGTACGTATTGCAGCTTGAGTCAACATAATCTTTGGCAGTCCGTTTTAGAAGACCTGAGCGAGAGTATAAGGAATATTAGAATCCAGTTTGAATATATACTGGAAAATATTATTAAAAAAAATAAAATCAATTCACCCATATTCTGGCAGCAAAACAAATTCTACACAGATGAAATGGAAGTAATCCATAAAAAACTTATTCTATTGACTATTCAGATTTTACCGGAAGATGAAAGATTATCTTGGAAGGTAAATATTTATAATTTTTATGATGAAATTTTTTCTTTACTTACTCCCCTTATCGGGATGTGCAGGCTTGAATTAGACTTTATAGAAAAATATTCACCTAAAACCTTTAACCAGACTGCTATGGATATTATCCAAGATATTCCAAAAAATTACACATTACAGGAAGCAAAGGAATATGAACACGAATACATAAAAATATTAACTAACTACAGTCATGAATTATGTAGGAAAAATAATTTTTGGGACAACTTATTGTATATCCTTTCAGGCGGCTTGTATCCCTTACCATCAGAACGTACCTTATCCAAAAGATGGATCAACAGAAGATTAAAAGATAAGCATTCTTAATAAACTGCAACCTAAATTTTTCATCTTATTAAATATTTTTCCAATGAAAACAATACATCTCTTTCGGTTTAACGATTCTATTTTCCGTAAAATTCCTTTCTTCAAAGAAGAACATAGGTTGAAAACCGATGTAATCGAGCTCGATTTAATGAATATTGAAATAGTAACTGAATATATCGTGAAAACCCATGATGACTTTAGTTTTGACAACACATCAGGAAATGATCTTTTATCAATGTGCAAAAAAGCTCAAAAAACAATTGAACATTACTTTGTCATAAGACTTGATCATTTTGATTTTATATGAAAAGTTATTCTATTAAATGTCAAATGTTTTGTTCATTGTTTGATAACTTTAATTGTTAATAATTTACTTTTTGTTACCAGTTTTTGCAAGATGTACAATCATTAGACTGCCTATTAGTCGAGTTTCCCTGAGTTTTTCGTGCCCCATCTTGAAAATTATAAAATGGGTCACGGAATAGGTCATATAAATCGTGACCTATTTTGATTTTTTTTGATACTAGCGTTAAAACAAAAAACGCTGTAAACATTGATGTTTACAGCGTTTTAGCATATTTTAATTTCTCAACCAGCGGAGAGTGAGGGATTCGAACCCCCGGACCTGTTACAGTCAACAGTTTTCAAGACTGCCGCAATCGACCACTCTGCCAACTCTCCTTAAACCCCGGCTATACCGTTGTTTTCAGTGGTGCAAATATAGAACGATTTTTAATTTCTGCAAAACTTTTGACACACAAATTTTAACAAAAATTAATAATAGACTAGAAATCAAGGGAATTATTTTTCCCGAACATATCATCTATTCCCTGTCTACGATTGCAATGAAGCTGTTTTTTAAAAGATCAGATGGATATACGAACTGATCACCATCCTCTCCCTTTACAACAATAGCTCCCTGTTCATCATTCAGACATTTATCCAGCTGGGTTTTCATATCATTAAGCGATCCATTGGGAACTTCGATTATATAAGTTCCGGTAACGTGTGTAACCTTTATGATTTTTATTTCCATTTTGTTTTTGATTTGGGGCTAAATTTAGGGATTTTACTTTAAGTAGGAATATTTTCCAGAGATAGACAGATTTACCTGTACGAAAGAGCCCAATTGTTTTTTCACCGGATAACAATCAAAAAATCCTTTACCCCCTTATGAAAGTACCTCTAGCCACTTTCATAAGGGGTTACAGCCCGTTCACCAAGCCCCTATACCCCCTTACCCAAGGGGGTATAGCCCCTTCATCAAGTGGGTAGAACCCCTTCCGAAGTGGCTGCATACCTTATCAGTGGTAAGAATAAAGTATATTTGTAAAGATTCAAATCACTCTATAACAGAACTAAAAACTAATAACACTATTTTTAAAATGTTTACTCAATCTTTTATTAAAAGTACAGTTGTGATCACCTCACTAGCCTTCTCCTCTATGGTTTTTGCTCAAAAAACACCTATATCTGTTCTTCCTTCCGGCCATCTCGTAGTAGGTGCCGAAGTGGATGGTAAAAAAGGAAATTTTATCTTTGATACCGGAGGAGGAATCAATCTTTTTCTGGGAAATTTTTCCAAAAAGCTCGGTCCAAAAGAGACTTATAATTATCTGACGGCTTTTCGGGCAACTGGAGAAAAGATGCCCATTCCCCTGTTCAAATCAAAAGAGATTATTTTCAATGGTAAAAAGTTTAAAGATACCTGGTACTCCACTCATGATATGGAAATCAATGGAATTGACGGCTTGATTTCCCTTCCCATGCTTTATGACACAGAGTTTATCATTGATTATACTACCAATGAGCTAATCTTTCCTAAAGAAAAACTGAGCAGTAAGAAAGTGATGGATATCCAGCTGTCTACCAATGCAGACCAGTCTATGGATATTACTACTTATGTGCTCCTGAACAATAAATACAAGATCAATGTTCTCCTGGATTCCGGCTCTGGCAAAGATTCTTTTTGGCTAAGTGAACGTCTGATGCAAACAATGGATATCAAAAAGGAAACCCTGCAAGTGATGGAAAAGAAAAGTGAATTCAATCCTGATCTGACAACCAAGTTTTATATAGGTGATATTGGCTCTATTTCTACCCCTTTTGCTGCCGTTGAAAAGCCTAAAGTCGCTTTTGTGGAAGGTCTTATTTATGAAGGTAAAACGAGTATCAACTGGCTGGGTAAAAAACTGGGATTCAATCTTAAAGAGAAAAAGATTTATATTTTGGATTAGAAATACAGAAATGTTGTAAAACTGTCATTCTGACGAAAGAATCTTCTGGATGTATGAGATTCTTCTTTCGCCGGAAAACAATATGGAAGATGCACCGGAAAAACCACCCCGGCAAAAATTCTTTGAATTTTTGCCACCCCTCTAAAGGAGGGGAATGATTGCGTCTTCCGTTGGGGTATTAGTCAGAACTGCATCTTTATATTTAAAATCAGCTGGATTCCTACGGAATGACACAATGGGAATAATTGCTTACCCACAACGTTTGTCATTCCGCAGGAATCTAAACTTATTAAATTAGATCCACGCTTCGCTTTGTTCCGCTCATAATGACAAGCTTTACGTATTTATAGCACCAGATTCTCAATCACAGTCTTTTCCGCCTTTTACTCCCCTGCCGGTTCAAACAATTCTATCTTGTTTCCTTCCGGATCAAGGATATGTACAAACTTCCCATATTCATAGGTAGCTACCTCATCCAGGACGGTTACACCTTCTTTCTTTAGTTCCTCTACCAATACTTCAATATTCTCTACATGGTAATTGATCATGAATTCTTTTGATGAAGGTTCAAAATACTGGGTAGACTCTTTAAAAGGACTCCACAGGGTGTATCCTTTTTTATCAGAATCGGCCTCTTTCCAGTCGAATTTGGCTCCATATGGGCTGGTGGGTAATCCAAGATGGGTTTTATACCATTCGTTTACTTGTTCAGGGTCTTTACACTTAAAGAAGATGCCTCCGATGGCGGTTACTCTTTTCATTTTTTATTCGTTTTTTCAGTTTCTATAATGGAATGCAATTCGGGATCGTTTTGCAGTTTCACAAATATATTAATGTTTTCATTACATATTTAACGAATTTCTTATCGAATATTTTGTATGAAGAAATGTTGAATGTTGGCAAGCGCAAAGACGCAAGTGATCCGATAAAATTGATGATCGCGTATATTTTAAGCCTCCCGTTGAAAATCTTCTGAAACATTGCATAATCTTAAACCATTAAGATGAATTAAATAATTAAGAATATTAAGGTGAAACGCTGTGCTTTATAAAACATCTTTGATGCTTCCTTAACTTTCCTTCAAAGCTTCAATGTCCTTAATGGTTCAAAATAATTTGAAAAAACCTGCTCCTTTGTGTTTTCCAATAAAAAAAAGCGCACCCATCAGGCACGCTTTGTATTGTCTAAACTGAATACTACTAGTGTAATTCAGCTAAATATTTTTCAGCATCCATAGCAGACATACACCCGCTTCCAGCAGCTGTAATAGCCTGTCTGTAGATGTGATCCTGAACATCTCCAGCAGCAAATACTCCAGGAAGATTTGTTCTTGTAGAACCTTTTTCTGTTAAGATATATCCGTTTTCATCAAGATCTACCTGACCTGCGAAAATATCAGTATTCGGTTTGTGACCGATTGCAATAAAGATTCCTTCAACATCTACTGTAGATTTCTCCTGAGTCTGGTTGTTGATGATCACTGCTCTTTCTACCAGGCTGTTTTCACCTTCAATCCCGATTAATTCATGGTGGAATTTAACTTCGATATTCGGAGTATTTTCCACTCTGTGAACCATTGCTTTTGATGCTCTGAAAACGTCTTTTCTTACCAATAATGTCACTTTTTTACACAACTTAGCAAGATAAGTAGCTTCTTCAGCAGCTGTATCTCCCGCTCCTACTACCACAACATCTTTTCCTCTGTAGAAGAATCCGTCACACGTAGCACAAGCTGAAACTCCACCTCCTGCATATTTTTTTTCATCATCAAGACCTAAATACTTTGCAGTAGCACCTGTAGAGATAATTACTGTTTTTGCAAGGATCTCTTTATTTCCTGCATATAGTTTGTGAACACCACCAACTTCTTTAGAGAATTCAGCTTTAGTGATCATTTCATAATGAACTTTGGTATCAAATCTTTCTGCCTGTTTTTGCAGATCCATCATCATTTCAGGACCTGTAATCCCAGCTGGATACCCTGGAAAGTTATCCACTTCTGTGGTGGTAGTTAATTGTCCGCCTGGCTCCAAACCTGTATACAATTCAGGTTTAAGGTCTGCTCTTGCTGCATAGATAGCAGCGGTGAAACCAGAAGGCCCAGATCCAACGATCACACAATCTAAAATGTTTTGCTCCATAATTTACTTTGTTCGAAAAGATTTAATTTGAATTAAGACTGCTAATTTCGGAATTTTTAATTTCTCCTTAAAGTTATTTTAATGATACTTGTCAATATCTGATATGTTGAATTTCGATAGTAATTGTTGTGAGGTTCGGGATTCGGGTTTCCTGGTCCGGGTTTGATGATGAGTTATTGGGATTTGGGCAGTAATTTGGCACGAAAATTTAACACTTGTATCCTCATATCCCGCAACTCGTATCTCATATTACTCGCAACTCGTTACCCCGTATC
Organism: Chryseobacterium indologenes; assembly: GCF_018362995.1. Taxonomy (NCBI): domain Bacteria; kingdom Pseudomonadati; phylum Bacteroidota; class Flavobacteriia; order Flavobacteriales; family Weeksellaceae; genus Chryseobacterium; species Chryseobacterium indologenes. The sequence goes on along the minus strand of NZ_CP074372.1, from coordinate 125,992 downwards.
TCGCATTCCTATCACACTTTCATCTTAATTTTATCTACATTGATAATTTTATACACCAACTCCCTGATCAGTTCAGCTTCTCCCATATTCACCGCTCCAAGTCCTTTCCCTTTCATATCAAACTCACGTAAAATAGAAATGACTCTCGTGGCATGTTTTAAAGGATAAAGTCTTGCACTTTCCGCATAATCTTTAATGAAATAAGGATTAACGCCCATCTGGGATGCAATAGTCTGTGGAGACTGCCCGGCCATCGTCTGATAGATAATAACGTTTGAAAAGTAATTGTAAAGGCTTGCCAGCATCATTACAAAAGGGTTATTCTTCGGGTTCTTTCCCATAAAATGGGCAATTTTAAAAGCAGCATTGGCATTTTTGGTCCCCAAAGCCTTTTGAAGCTCAAAAATATTATATTCTTTACTGATCCCGATATGGTTTTCAACAATGGTTCCGTCAAGAAGTTCACCTTCTTTAAGAATGATTTTTAATTTGTTGAGTTCATTGACGATTCTTGACAGGTCATTCCCAAGATATTCTGCCAGAAGATGGGAAATATTAGGGGCTGTATTGATTTTCAGTTTCGCACATTCATCTGAAATCCATTTAGGAAGATTACTTTCCTTTACAGATTCACTCAGAAAAAGAGCTTTGGCTTTATCTAAAGCTTTGGCTGCCTTTTTCCGGCTGTCCAGTTTCTTATGTTTGTGCGCAAAAACCAATACTGTAGAAGGAACAGGGTTTTCTACATAAGATTCCAAAATTCTGTTTTCCTCTTCATTGAATCGTAAATCCTGAGCTTCTTTCACAATAATCACCTGCTTGTCTCCCATCATCGGAAACTGTCTGGCCAAAGAAAGAACTTCCTGATAAGAAGTATCTTTTCCATAAGTAACCGTCTGATTGAAAGCTTTTTCGTCTTCTTCCAGAAAGTTATGCTCAAGGGCCTTCACAGCGACATCAATAAAGTAAGCTTCTTCTCCGTGGAAAAAATAAATAGGTAAAACTTCTTTATTTTTAATATTTTTGAGGATTAAATCTAATTCTTTCATCTTATAAATGGAACTTCCAAAACTGAATTTTCAGGAAACTTTTGATTTTAAATTCAAGAAAGACAAAGATAAGTTTTTTATTTATGATTTGGTTCGTAAAACTTATCTTCTGCTCACTCCTGAGGAATGGGTAAGACAGCACTGGATACATTATTACCTTACTGTAAAATCCTATTCTACATCAGCCCTGATCACCGAAAAAAAGATTGTCCTGAATGGGCTTACCAAACGTGTAGATCTTTTGATTACCGAGAAAACAGAGCCTGTTATTCTGATCGAATGTAAAGCGCCACAGATCAAATTAACGGAGAAAACATTTGAACAGACCGCCAGGTATAATTCCATTATCGGAGCCAGAGAAATCATTCTGACCAATGGACTTCAGCATATCAATGCTTATTATAAAGACGGACAGTATCAGTTTTACAGACCGGAGTAAGGAAAGACAGAGGTTAAGAAACCATACTATCACAGTCACTGGGCTTCATACCCTTCAGTTTTTCCTGATATCAATTTAACCAAGGAGTTGAAGAAAATTGGAATTGATGTTTAACTCTTTTAAATATTTTCTTAATTTTAATCTGTTTTACAATTCACTAATTCACAAATAATTAATTATGATACGTTCTATCTTATTAACCACAATGATTATGGCTTCAGGAACTCTTTTCAGTCAGAAACTTAAACCTGTTTCCTATCAGGACGGTGCACAGAAACTAAATGGTCTTATCACTTCCAATGCAGGAAAAAAACTTCCGGGAGTTTTGATTCTCCCAGCCTGGAAAGGGATTGACGAAGAAGCTAAAACAGCGGCTCTTGAACTTGAAAAACAAGGTTATATTGCTTTTATCGCTGATATTTACGGCGAAGGAAAAATTCCTGCAGACAATGAATCCGCCGCTAAAAGTTCAGGATACTACAAACAGAATTATAACGAATACCAGAAAAGAATTTCGCTTGCTTTGGAGCAGCTGAAGAAAAACGGGGCGATTTCTGATAAAACAGCTGTTATCGGTTATTGTTTTGGCGGTACCGGAGCGTTAGAATCAGCCAGAGGTCATCTTCCTGTTGCCGGAGTGGTTTCTATCCATGGAAGTCTTGCAAGGGATCAGAGCAGAAAAAATGAAGCTTTAACTGCTAAAATTCTGGTGGAAAATCCCGCTGATGATAAAAGTGTAACTCCTGATGATTACAATAACCTCATCAAAGAAATGAATGAAGGAAATGCCGACTGGCAGATTATCACATACGCTCACTCCAAACATACTTTCACAGATCCGAAATCACCGGATTATAATGAAACCATGGCGAAAAGAGCCTGGAATCATACCCTAATGTTTCTGAAAGAAATTTTGAAATAAGTCTATAATTAGGCATTCCAAGAAAACAATTTAATACCCAATAAAAAAGCAAATCCTAGGATTTGCTTTTTTATATTTTAAAAATTTTCTTAATCTACTCCTTCCTCTTCCCTGTTGACCAACTCCATAGAAAATGCAGGCAGGCAGATGGCAAGGTATTCGCAAGGTTCTGAAAATGGATTACTGTATCGGATTCTTGCTCCTTTTTCAATAAGAATACTCTGACCTTTTTCCAGAGTAACAATCTCTCCATCAATTTCAAACTGCTTTTTTCCTGAAATGATGTAAGTAAATTCATCAAATTCAGGGGTCTGGTGAGGCTCGCTCCAATCCGGAGGTGCCACCATATGAGCAATAGAAACATTAGAGTTTCCAGTAGAATTTCCCCAATGCTCTTCTATCAGTTTTCCATCGTTAGTAGGAACTATAAATGGTGAATGTTGAATTTTATATTTTTTCATATCCAGGCTTCTTTTGTGATTTCATATACAAAATTGGTTCTTGTAGGCTCTGCAAAATATGCGACTTCTTCTTCAGCAATTTTTTGTCCTCCAAGTCTTTCCAAAGCTGTCTGTGAACGGAAATTTTCTTTTCCGATATGAAAATGGACCTTATCTACAAACTGGAAAATATAATCCAGCATCAGTTTTTTAACCTGTGGATTGATTCCTTTACCCCAGGATTTTGTTCCATAGAAAGTATATCCGATGAAAATATGGCTGTCTTCTTCATCAAAGTCATAATAACGGCTGCTTCCCAATACGTCTCCGGTAGCTTTCTCAATAATCTTAAAAGCTCCGCCACTTTCCATAGCTCCTGTAAAAAATTTTTCGAAAACCTCTCTCTGATAGCGGTTTTTGTTGGGATGCTGTTCCCAGACTTTAGGATCGGAAGCTACTTCATATAAAGATTCAAAATCCCCTTGCTGTAAGGGGATTAATTGAAATTCTTCATTCTCTAAAACGGGCTGAACAGAAAAATTCATTGCTTAGCTCTTTTTAGTAGAATCTGATTCTATTTTCTTGATTTCTTTTAACTTGTCAGAAATCTTGATTACAGTATCTAATTTTGATGGTTTCAAAGGAACTTCTGCCTGAGCCATATCCCATTTGATCACTAAGTTTCCTGTATTTTCATCGGTAGGATTCAGGGTAATTTCAAACCACTCTTGTTTGTCTGCTAATTTATTAACCGGTACGGTAACATCTACAACGTCCTGTTTAGGATCGTAAGTGTAAGCTCCCCACTGTTGGAAATCTTTATTCAGAATCACTTTCCATTCTTTTTCTGTAGGAACGATGAACAATCCGTAAGTTCCTGCAGGAACTGTTTTTCCACCGAAATTAACGGACTGTCCGAAAGTAATTTTCGTAGACGAGTTAGCACCTGCTCTCCAAACCTGACCATAAGGAACCAGTTCCCCGAAAATTTTACGCCCTTTCACTCCTGGTCTTCCGTAGTCGATGGAAATCTTAGACATTGAAAACTGCTGCTCAACCTTCTGACGCGGACTTGCTGCCGGCACAGAATAATCCTGAGCAAAACTTAATGCTGAAACTGAAATGCAAACTGCTGCTAATAACTTTTTCACGTGTAAATTTTTGTTTAAAATTACAAAAATCAAAACAAAATAGCTTTCACAAACTTCGTTAAATTTTGTTTTACCGATATTTTTCTATGGTTATATTCTTTTAAGTCAATGCTTTTTAGAAATGAATTTTATCTTCGCTTTTATTCTGAGTGACTTCTAAAATAAAATAGCCTTTTCCAGTTCCAGTAATCTTTGTTTTCTCCATATCCCACCGGCATAACCAACAAGTTCACCATTAGCGCCTATCACACGGTGACAAGGGATTAAAATGGCAATCTTGTTAATTCCATTTGCTGTTCCTACGGCACGTATTGCTTTGGGATTTCCTAAGATTTCCGATTGCTGTTTATACGTTCTGATTTCTCCCATAGGAATTTCGCGGAGAAGCTGCCAGACTTTTTCCTGAAATTCAGTGCCTGTGGTAAATAGCGGAACTTCGAAGTGGCTTCTTTTTCCTTCAAAATATTCTTTCAGTTCTTCTTCCAGCTGTACAAAATGAGGGTGCTCTTTTTCTGCAATCTCTGCTTTCAAAGCTTTTGACAGAGCTTTCAGCTGTTTTTCAATATTCTTTCGATCTGTAAATTCAAGCAGACAGATTCCCTGGTCTACAGCACAGGCAATCATTTCTCCCAGTGGAGTTGATATGTTTTTTTGGTGTATAATTTCCATTAGTTTAAAATTAAGCTTTTTAGAAATTATATCTCTTTTTTAAGAAGCTAAAATTCGTTTTATTTGTTCAATATGTCTTTCATTATGATAAATAACAAAACGAAAGGTGTCTCCCAGTTTCAGTTTGATCAGTTTTGAAATACTTATACTCGTTTTTGTTCTTTCAAGATCAATATTCTGCGCTTTTTCTAATAAGCTGAGTAACTGTTTTTGCTGACTGATAAATTTCTCTATCACTGTTTTATTGAGTTGACTGTGGATAGGATTCATTATTTTAAGCGTTTTCATTTTATTCAAATTCTCTTTGGGAAGCATACTTTTAGCAAAGTAATTCCCTAGAATTCCCGGTTTGAAAATATCTTTCGGAGGAATTTTGGAGGTATCTGTTCTATTGGTGATTTCCGGAATATAGAAGTCTCCGTAACGATTGAGGTGTTCCAGGCATTCCAGCGCACTCCAACTATCTTGTGAATTTCTGAAGTTCAGCTCTTCTTCTGTTTTTAGGGTGAGAGTCTGCGCATATTCCAAATGCTGACTGGTTCTTTCCTTTAATTCATTTAATAATGCTGAAGTTGAAATTTTCATGATGTTTTTTTATACAAATATCATCATCAGATTTTTCTTAAATCTTGACTGAACTCAAGGTTTTTTAAGTCTGGACAACGTTTCCGGTGACATTCTCAGGTAATTGGCAATATATTTATTGGGAACTTCCTGAAATAGCTTTGGACTTCGTTTTAAAACTCTCTCAAAGCGTTCTCCCGGAGCATTGATCAGCAAATCTTTTTCTCTTTCGAGCTGCTGCAACACCAGATCTTCCAGAATATCCATCCAAAATTTCAGATGTTTTTCACTGGATTGTATAAACTCATAAAAATCCTTTTTTGAAGCAATTCTCACGGTTGATTTTTTAATAGCCTGAATGTATAGATCAGAGGGCTTTCCTGATAAAAAAGAGTCAAGACTGACAATAATATTTCCGGTATATCCGAAACGGATAATTCTCTCTTCATTTTCATCCATCATGAAAATCCGGACACTGCCGTTTTCAATAAAATAAATATTAGTATCCGTACTGCCTGAAATCTTAAGAAACTCATTCCGTTTGAATTCTTTCTTTTCCCAATGGATTCCGCTTTGAAACAATTTTTCAACCATTTTATTTTATTATTTGATTTTCCAAAGATAATAGGTAATTTTAATGTTTTAAAACACTAATCACTGATAATGCTCAAAAAAACAGCCCTTTTCATGCTGCTTTCTATTGGATTTTCCGGGATGAAAGCCCAGCAGACCATCCCTTTCCGGATCACCAAACACAATAATATTATTGTTAAAACCCTTGTCAACAAAAAGGATTCTCTGGATCTTATGTTCCAGATTGCAATGAAAGATTATTCAGTTTCACCCGAACGAAAGCATAAAGCAGATCATATTATTTTCAACAAAGATGAAATCAGTGACCATAATACCGTAGAAATCGGGAAAATTACGCAGAAAAACGTGCGCTTCTTTGACAATCAATTAACAGGACATGAAGCTGACGGAAAGATAGGAACCGGAATTTTTGAAGGCAAAGCATTTAAAATTGATTATGATAACAACCAATTTGTGATGTTTGATAAAATGCCGGACCTGAATGGCTACCAGCCTTTAAATATCATCTTAGATCATGATGGGTTCTATCTTGCCGGAGATAATATTATTGATGGAGATCAACAGCAGGAAGCCTATTTTGTACTGCAATCAGGATTTTCCGGAGCGATTCTATACAGTAATGAGTTTGCCGAAGAAAAGCATCTTGACAAAAAGTTAAAAGTAACCGGAGAAAAAACGCTGAAAAATTCTGAAGGGAAAACTCTAACCACCAAACAGGCCCTTCTTCCTTATTTTAAACTGGGAAAAAGTGTTTTCAAAGATATCCCGGCAGGATTTTTCTCAGGAGAACTTAAAACACAAAATGTAAGTTATCTGGGTGCCGATATGCTCCGCAGGTTTATCTGGATCTTTGATGCCGACAGGAAAATGGCTTATATAAAACCCAGCAAATACTTTTCAGAGCCTTATTACAAAATGAATTAGAATATGATAAAAACTTTAGTGCTAAAGAAGATTATAAAACCCCAAATGGTCGCTACTCTTTTATTTTTGCCATTGGCTATTGTAAGCTGTAAGAAAGAAGAGAAAAAAACAGTTACCACAGAAATACAGCCAGCGAATGATTCTCTAAAAATAGTAAAAACTGAAGAGAAAATAGATTATACCGATTTTAATATTTTCAGTCTGTCCATCATTTCATCCGCTGAAAAAGATTCTGATATGGATATTTTCATTTCTGTTTCAGATGTCTATAAAGGAGAACAGCCTATTCCTGCGGATATTATGAAAAATCAGAAGCAGATGACTTATGAGGAACGCCAGCATTTTGAGCTGGATGCTCCCAGCAGAAAAAAATTGCTTGATGGAATTCATCTTACAGAAAAAGATTCGCTATATATCTATGAGTATGGGACTAATAAACTTCAAAGAATGCCCGTTAGTCAGTTAAAAGCAGTGGCTTATCTAAGTCCTTATTCAGATGACGAAGATTTAAATCCGGATTCTTACATGATGGGATTTCAGGTAGCCACTCACCAAAAAACGACAAACTACGACCGATACAATAATGCCATCGCTTATTTTGGGAATAAAAATCCTTTCATAGAAAACAAAATGAAAGCGGTAAAATGGCAAAAAGCGAATACCGATATTTCAAAAAAATATTTTGGCCATTCAAAATTAGCTCAGGGAAAAACTTATCAGGCCCAATATGAAAACCTGACCTATTATCTTCAGGATTATCTTGAGGAAGGAAATATCACAGAACGTAAGCTTGTCGCTATTAATGATCGCAAGGAAAAGATTGCAGAAAAGGTATTCAGTCTTGCAGGAAGTGATGGCGGAGAATTTCTTCCTCTATACGGAATAGATGCTGATGAAGCTAATATTTTCCAATATACCGGTTATCTTTTCAAAGGAAAACCTCCGGTGATTTTTGGATTCCTTGCGCAGTCTTTTGGCTGTCCTTCCATTAGTTTTTTAGATAAAACGGAGAAAGATTTTCCGATAAATTGTGATAACAGGCATTAGGAACAGATGGTCTTAAAACCTAGTCATTAATTGTTGTCATTGACAACCTATAGTTTTATAGAAATGATTCAGTAAGTTTAAAATTATATAGAAAAATGAATAACAACATTCAAGAAACCGTTCAGGAGTTCCTTCAGTATCTTTCTGGGAGAAATCTGACAGAATTAACTAATTTATTTTCGGACAATGTAGATTGGTATATCCCTGGAGATGAACAAAAAGCACCGTGGCTGGGAGTAAGAAACAATAAACAGGAAATCTCTGATTTTTTTGAACTTTTATGGAAAAATACAGAACCTGTTTCTGCTAAAATTGACCATATTTTCACCGACAATGAAAATGCTGTTATCACAGGAGAATTTGCAACGAAGATGCTTGAAACAGGTAATATTGCAGAGTCTTTATTCTGTATTCAGATGCGTATTCAAAACAATAAGATTATACGCTACAGATTGCTAGAAGATAGTCTGGCTGTTTCGAAATCTTTGGAAAAGTAGTTAAAGGCTATCTGCTTTTATTGGTAACAACCACCACTATTACGGAGATTCTTCCTACGTCAGAATGACAAAAGTCGACTCATTCGACTTTTGAGATAGCTATTTATATAATTTGAAATTATTTCTCTTATGATAATAAGATTATCTTTTTTAAATCACAGCAGACGCCATCATTGACATGTAATAATTAGCACAATGCAAAGCATTAATTAAGACAATCTCTTTATCCGGGAACATTTCAAAGGAATCAGATGTGGTGATCTGGTATTCATAATTCATGGAGGTCCATTTTAAATGCGGCTTGATAATCATAAGTTCAACTCCTTCCTGATCTGTAAGGACAAATGATTCTTTAAAGATGCCTCTGTGTTTAAAAAGATAACCGTTTTTCACGCCATCAAAATAAGTCTGTACCACAATTTCACCATTCCAGTTCATCCTGAATTTTAAAAGGACTCTTTCATGATCTTTCAGCTCAATGGTAGTTCCCCAAAAGCCTTTTGGTTCCACCTGATAGCTCTGACCACTTGCAATTTCAATAACAGCATTAAATTTAAACCAACTTGTATAAGTAAGCTTTCCAATTAATTTTTCTTCTTTTGTGATTTCAAAAGATAAAGAATTGCTTGATTTTGCGTAATATTCTGCCATGGTTATATTTTGATTTGGTGGAATTCTTATTAGTTTTTAAATAATAATAACAGCTTGAATTTTAACGCTCTAATTTATAAATAATTCGGTAAACATCATGTATTTTTAAGCTAATCCTATAAAAAAATCCCACAAGAAAGCTTGTGGGATTTAAATATTTATTTTTCGAAATTACATTGTCTCCATTTTGAAGCTCATGCTTTCGATTACTTTTAGAATTGCTTCTACCGTATCCATTGAAGTTAAGCAAGGAACACCGTTTTCCACACTCATTCTTCTGATCTGGAATCCGTCTCTTTCAGCCTGCTTACCTTTTGTAGTGGTATTCACAACATACTGAACTTTTCCTTTCTGGATCAGGTCGATAAGGTTTACACTTTCTTCTCCGATTTTGTATCCGATTTTGCAAGGGATTCCTTTTTCCTCGAAGAATTTCGCAGTACCTTCTGTAGCCCAGATTCTGAATCCTACTTCATGGAATCTTGCTGCAAGAGCCGCTGCTTCATCTTTATGCTTATCTGCTACTGTGAACAGGATAGAACCGTGCATAGGAACTTTTCTTCCGGCAGCTACCAATCCTTTGTAAAGTGCCTTTTCAAGAGTAGTGTCTTTCCCCATAACCTCTCCTGTAGATTTCATTTCAGGGCCTAAAGAGATGTCAACCTTCGTTAGTTTAGAGAAAGAGAACACCGGTACTTTTACAAATACTCCTTCTTTGTTTGGAACCAATCCGTTTTTGTATCCTAAATCTTTCAGCTTTTGTCCTAAGATGGCCTTTGTTGCAAGGTTAGCCATCGGAACTTCTGTGATCTTAGATAAGAAAGGAACTGTTCTTGAAGAACGAGGGTTTACTTCGATTACATATACATTTCCTTCGAAAAGAACGTATTGGATGTTCATTAATCCGATAACTTTCAGTCCTTTTGCCAGCCTTTGTGTATAGTCTACCAAAGTATCAATTTCACTTTGAGAGATGTTCTGTGGTGGATATACCGCGATAGAGTCTCCGGAGTGAACTCCTGCTCTTTCGATGTGTTCCATAATCCCAGGAATCACTACTGTTTCACCGTCACAGATGGCATCAACCTCGATTTCTTTTCCTACCATGTATTTATCAACCAAAACAGGGTGCTCAGGGCTTGCTTCTACCGCATTTTCCATGTAGTAGGCCAATTCTGCTTCAGCGTATACAATTTCCATTGCTCTGCCTCCAAGAACGTAGCTTGGGCGTACCAATACCGGGTAACCAATTTCGTTAGCAATTTTTATAGCTTCTTCTTTAGAGGTTGAAGTTCTTCCTTTTGGCTGAGGAATTCCAAGCTCCTGAAGTGCTTTTTCAAATTTATCTCTGTTTTCAGCTCTGTCAAGATCTTCCAGTGAAGTTCCCAGGATCTGTACTCCGTGAGAGGCTAATTTATCTGCAAGGTTAATCGCAGTTTGTCCTCCGAACTGCACCACTACTCCTTTTGGTTTTTCAAGCTCGATGATGTTCATTACATCTTCTTCTGTAAGCGGCTCGAAGTATAGTTTATCAGAGATTGAGAAGTCTGTAGAAACTGTTTCAGGGTTGTTGTTGATGATAATCGCTTCGTAACCCATTTCTTTGATCGCCCATACTGAGTGAACGGTAGCGTAGTCAAACTCAACTCCCTGTCCGATTCTGATAGGTCCGGAACCTAATACAATGATTTTTTCTTTGTCTGAAACAACACTTTCGTTCTCTTCTTCGTAAGTTCCGTAGAAATAAGGCGTTTCACTTTCAAACTCAGCGGCACAAGTGTCTACCATTTTGTAAACCGGCATTACTCCATTTTCTTTTCTGAAGTTGAAAACCTCACGTTCTTTTACATCCCAAAGAACTGCAATATTGATATCTGCGAAACCTAATCTCTTCGCTTCAATTAATGTTTCTTTATCAAATTTGTTGGCAGCGATTACTTTTTCGAAGTCAACTAACTTTTTCAGTTTCCAAATGAAGAACTTGTCGATTTTACTCCATTCTACAATCTGTTCCCAGTCGTATCCTCTTCTTAAAGCATCTCCGATAATGAAAAGTCTCTCATCATCACACACTCTGATTCTTCTTTCGATTTCTTCAGCAGTAAGTGCCTCAGCCTGTTTTGTTTTTAATCCTAAATGCTTGATTCCTGTTTCTAATGAACGGATAGCTTTCTGTAAAGATTCTTCAAGGTTTCTTCCTATAGCCATTACTTCACCAGTAGCTTTCATCTGAGTAGAAAGTCTTCTGTCTGCCGTTTCGAATTTATCGAATGGGAATCTTGGGAATTTTGTCACCACATAGTCAAGAGCCGGCTCAAAACATGCGTATGTTTTTCCAGTTACCGGGTTCATGATTTCATCCAGTGTCAATCCTACAGCAATTTTTGCCGCGATTTTTGCAATCGGGTATCCTGTTGCCTTACTTGCTAAAGCTGATGAACGGGATACTCTAGGGTTTACTTCGATGATATAATACTCGAAAGAGTGTGGATCCAAAGCAAGCTGCACGTTACATCCTCCTTCAATTCCTAACGCTCTGATGATTTTTAAAGAAGCATTTCTCAGCAACTGATACTCTCTGTCTGAAAGGGTCTGAGAAGGAGCTACTACGATAGAATCTCCTGTGTGAACTCCTACCGGGTCTATATTTTCCATGTTACAAACCACAATGGCGTTGTCGTTTGCATCACGCATTACTTCGTATTCAATTTCTTTGAAACCAGCGATTGATTTTTCAATCAAACATTGTGTAACCGGGCTGTGCTTTAATCCTAATTCCGCAATTTCTTTCAATTCTACCTCATTGGAAGCAATACCTCCTCCTGTTCCTCCCATTGTAAAGGCAGGACGAACAATTACAGGATATCCAATTTCATCTGCGAAAGCAAGTGCTCCTTCTACCGTAGTCACAATATCAGATTCCGGAACAGGCTCGTTCAATTCTCTCATCAACTCACGGAAAAGATCTCTGTCTTCTGCTCTGTTGATGGCAGAAAGCTTAGTTCCCAATACTTCCACTTTGCATTCTTCAAGAATTCCTGATTTTTCAAGTTCTACCGCCATGTTCAGTCCAGTCTGACCTCCCAATGTTGGTAATAAAGCATCCGGACGTTCTTTTCTGATGATGTGGCTTACAAATTGTAATGAAATCGGCTCAATATATACTTTATCTGCGATTTCCACATCCGTCATGATCGTTGCAGGGTTTGAGTTGATCAAAATTACCTTGTAGCCTTCTTCTTTCAGAGACAGACAAGCCTGCGTTCCTGCGTAATCAAATTCAGCTGCCTGACCAATAATGATAGGTCCTGAACCGATTACTAAAATTGTTTTTATATCTGTACGTTTTGCCATTTTTCTTTTTTAATTGGGGTTAAGAATCAAATTCTTAAACTTCTTATTTTTTTACTTTTATAAGACTTGCGATTGTATTTTGTCATTCCGTAGGAATCAAACTCATTGAGATTCTTCATTACGCATTCGCTGCATTCAGAATGACAATTGTGGTGTCTTACTTTTTAAAGTCCTCCATCATTTGAATGAACTCATCAAACAGGTAGTTTGCATCTTCAGGGCCCGGGCTCGCTTCAGGGTGATACTGAACTGAGAAACAAGGGTGGATTTTGTGTTTTAATCCTTCGTTGGTTCTGTCGTTCAATGCGATGTGCGTTTCGATAAGGTCTGTTCCTTTCAAGCTTTCCTGGTCTACCGCATATCCGTGGTTTTGAGAAGTAATGGCTACTGTATTTTTCTCTAAATCCAATACCGGGTGGTTTCCTCCTCTGTGTCCGAATTTCAGTTTGAAAGTTTTTGCTCCGCAAGCAAGACCGATCAATTGGTGCCCTAAACAGATTCCGAAGATTGGAACTTTTCCTAATAATCCTCTGATCATATCTAAAGCATGTGGTACATCTTCAGGGTCACCAGGACCGTTTGAAAGCATAATTCCATCTGGATTCATCAACAGGATTTCTTCTGCTGTAGTATCCTGAGAAACCACTATGATATCACAGTTTCTTTGAGACAGTTCTCTGATAATTCCCAGTTTTGCTCCGAAGTCTACCAATACTACTTTGAAACCTCTGTTCGGGTTAGCATAAGGTGTTTTTGTTGAAACCTCTTCTACCTGATTGGTTGGGAAGTTTGTTGATTTCAATTCAGAAGCTACAGCAGCTTCATCAGCATCAGCATTTACGATTTTTCCTTTTACAACTCCGGAGTTACGAAGAATTCTTGTCAGTCTTCTTGTATCAATTCCTGAAATTCCTGAAAGGTTTTTCTTTTTAAATAGTTCATCTAAAGTAATCTGAGTACGGAAATTGGAAGGAAGATCGCAAAGTTCTTTTACGATAAGTCCTTTGATTGCCGGCTCAATACTTTCATAATCATCACGGTTAATACCATAATTTCCGATAAGCGGATAGGTCATACAAACAATCTGACCGCAATACGACGGGTCAGAAATCAATTCCTGATACCCTGTCATTCCGGTATTGAAAACTACTTCCCCTGCAGTTTCCAATTCTGCTCCGAAACCTTCTCCATGAAACACTTCACCGGACTCCAGTATTAATTTTTTCTTCATTTTAAACTTTTATCTCTTATTATTTATTTATATGTCATTAACAGGTCGCCCTTACAGGGCTTGGATATCATTATCCATTTATTTATGGGCTTCACCCATTGCTATTAACAGGCCGCCCCTACGGGGCTCACTAACTTTTAACTTCTTACTTTTAACTTGCTTCTTACTTAAAGGTATACCCTTTACTTTCCAGCGCTTCTTTCAAAATGGCCATTCTTGCGAACACTCCGTTTTGCATTTGTTTAAAGATTCTTGATCTCCTGCATTCTACAAGGTCTGAATCTATTTCCACTCCTCTGTTGATGGGAGCCGGATGCATGATGATTGCTTCTTTTTTCATCGACTGCTCTCTTTCTTTAGTCAAACCATATCTTTTATGGTATTCTGAGGCGGTGAAACTCATGGCAGAATCGTGTCTTTCATGTTGGATTCTTAATAGCATTAAAACATCCACTTCGCCGATCAACTCATCTACTGACATGTAAGTTCCGTTGATTAAGGCTCCTTCGTCAAACCATTGTTCCGGTCCTGAGAAGTATACTTTAGCGCCTAATCTTCTTAATGCCTCTGCATTTGAATTGGCAACACGGCTGTGTTTCACATCGCCTACAATTCCTACTTTCAATCCTTCAAACTTTCCGAATTCCTGATAAATGGTCAGTAAATCCAGCATACATTGTGAAGGGTGATTTCCTGTTCCGTCTCCTCCGTTGATTACAGGAATGCTGATATTCTTTAATTCCTCGAAGTATCTGTCTTTCTTATCGCGGATTACCACCAGGTTTACTCCTATACTTTCAATGGTCTTTACTGTATCATAAAGACTTTCGCCTTTGTTTACCGAACTGTGTGATGCATCAAACGGAACTACCTGAAGTCCCAGTTTTCTTTCTGCAAGATCAAAACTTGTTTTCGTTCTTGTACTGTCTTCGAAGAAAAGGTTTGAGCAAAAAACTTCTCCTTCAATTTTAGCAGTTTTACCGTTTGCAAAAGCCAGCGCTTCTGTCAGTATACTGTTGATTCTCTCGGTGCTTAGTTCTGTAATCGTAAACATAATTCTTATTTTTGGGCATAAAAAAAGCGAAGACAACAATCTTCGCTAATAACAATAAATATCGTAAAGGGCGCTTTCGCCCGGTAAATCTAATGATATAAATGCTTTTTTATTCATTAGGTGCAAAGATACAACAATTTTATGAACCTACAAAAACAAAGTTTAAAATAAATTAAAAACCTCAGTATTTCCTTATTCTCATTTAAAATTAATATTTTTGTTACAACTCAAATTATTTTATGGATTTAAAAGACAAAATGATTCTCAGCATTATTCAGGAAGACTCTACATTATCGGTTAAGGAAATTTCCGAAAAGATTGGTCTTACCTTCACTCCTACGTATGAACGAATCAAACAACTGGAGAAGCAGGGGATCATTCAAAAGTATGTGGGTCTTTTGAACCGTGAAAAACTGGGTTTAAATATTGTAGTCTACTGTAATGTCCGTCTCAAAGAACAATCCAAAAAAGTATTGGAAACTTTTGAGAACCACATCGGTAAATATGATGAAGTACAGGAAATCATCAGTCTTTCCGGAGAGTATGACTATATGTTGAAGATTATTGCCAAGGACATCAATTCATATAATGAATTTGCCGTAAATGTGATCTCAAACATTCCTAATATCGGGCAGTACCACAGTTCAATTGTGCTTCACGAGGTGAAAAAGTCTACCAAGTTTAAAATTGATCTGGAATAAATCTTCTCTTATTAAACCATTAAGAGCTTTTAAAGGGTAAAGAATTATTAAGAAATTCGCAAGCGAATTTTAAAACAATACGGCTAAAAAATCGCAGATTTTCTTAACTTATCTTAAACCCTTCATCTCCCTAATGGTTCAATTTATCAATCATCAAATTCAAAGAGCGGAGTAAAATCTAACCATTAAGATCACTTAAGCAGATAAGATTTATAAGATTAAGGCTTCCACAACGAAAAAGACAGCAGGCTAAAATAATTTAGAAATTCCACTGATTTTTGCTTAAGTTTCTGATGACCTTAATGGCTTAGATTCTAACCCAATAATTTATTTTTCAGTTTATTGAACTGATATTCTATTTTATCCAGACAAAGGTTCCCGATACTTCCCTGATGGGTATGTTCAAGATTTCCTGGTTCAAATTCAAACGCGTTGTTTTCAATCTCCTGCCCTACCTTCACATAGGCATCACGGAAAGAGCTGCCGTTTTTCACTTCTTCATTGATCTTCTCTACACTGAAAAGGTATTTGTATTTCTCATCCTCCAGAATCCCGTCTTTTACCTGAATATTGGGTAAAGTATAGCTTAGGATTTCCAGACATTCTTTCAGGGAATCAATAGCCGGGAAAAGAATTTCTTTGGTCAGCTGTACATCTCTGTGATATCCTGAAGGCAGATTATTGGTCAATAAAATAAGTTCATTCGGAAGTGACTGAATTCTGTTGCATCGTGCACGAACCAGTTCAAAGATATCCGGATTCTTTTTATGAGGCATAATACTGCTTCCCGTAGTAAATTCTTTTGGAAAGCTGATAAAATCAAAGTTTTGGTTCAAATACAGGCATACATCATAAGCAAATTTTCCGAGTGTTCCCGCTAAAGTTGCCATAGACATCGCCAGTAGTTTTTCTGACTTTCCACGGGTCATCTGAGCATACACCGAATTATAGTTCATCGACTGGAATCCTAAGTTATAGGTTGTACTTTCACGGTTGATCGGAAAAGATGAGCCATAACCTGCCGCTGATCCCAATGGATTTTTATTAATGATATTCTTCACTGAAAATAACATTTCCACGTCATCCAAAAGCGCTTCTGCATACGCTCCAAACCATAACCCGAATGAGGAAGGCATTGCAATCTGCAAATGAGTATATCCCGGAAGCAGAACATTTTTATGCTGATTTGCCAACTGAATTAAAATCTGGAAAAACTCATCTGTAAGGGCTGTAATCTCACGGATCTCATCCAATAAATACAGCTTGATATCCAATAAAACCTGATCATTTCTTGATCTTGCGGTATGAATTTTCTTTCCTGTATCTCCTAATTCTTCAATTAAGATTGCTTCTACCTGAGAATGGATATCCTCAGCATCTTTATCAATTTCAAAAGTTCCATCCTCAATTTGATTTAAAATAGCATTCAAAACAGATAACATCTGCTCTGATTCTTCCTGGGAAATAATTCCGGTTTCTGCTAACATTTTGCAATGTGCCATAGAACCTTTGACATCATATTTTGCCAAACGCTCGTCGAAGTCAAGATCTTTCCCAACGGTAAAATTATTGACTAATATATTGGTGGCAAGGTTATCCTTCTGCCATATTTTTTTCATATGTAATTGTTTATTTTTTTTAAATCACATGCAATCGCCACTTCTATCTGTTTTACCAGAAAAATTAGTTGGTAGTGATTTCATAATATCTGATTTAAAATATTTGTTGGTTTTGACATGCCCGGCAAGGCAATCCTTATTACTATTAACTATAAAAAAACATTTCCTTATGTGAAGCTTTCATTTCTAATTTTCTTTTTGCATAAATCTTTTTAAAAACTAAACTTCATGCCTGCCGGGCGGAGTCAAAACATATATTGAGCCGGAAGCCTGATGCCGGAAGTGAAATTATAAACTATAATAACTTCCATCTTTCCGCTTCATTCTCCCATTATTTATAACACTTTTTCTAAAATACTGATGTAGATTTCTATTCCTTCTTCTATTTCCGGGATATAGATAAATTCATCTGCGGTGTGAGAGCGCCTACTGTCTCCAGGACCCATTTTCACTGATGTACATGGAATAATCGCCTGATCTGAGGAAGTAGGTGAACCATAAGTGGTCCTTCCGATTTCAATTCCTGCTTTTACAAACGGATGATCCATTTCGATCTTTGAAGAATTCAGTCTGAATGATCTTGCCGTTAATGTAGATTCCATCTGAGATTGGATGATTTCAAACGCTTCCTGATTAGAATATTCATCTGTCACCCTTACATCCAGTGTAAAATTGCACGATTCCGGAACAACATTGTGCTGTACTCCTGCATGAATTCCTGATAAAGTAACTTTAACCTCTCCAAGATATTCTGAAACTTTTGGAAATTTAAAGGCTAAAATATTCTGCAGATCCTGCATGCATTTTACAATTGAGTTATCGTCATTAGGATGAGCGGCATGAGAAGGAGTACCTTTCATTTCTCCATCAATCACAAGAAGTCCTTTTTCTGCAATCGCCAGATTCATCTGCGTGGGTTCTCCTACAATGGCGAGTTCTACGTTGGGTAGCTGCGGAAATAAGGCTTCAATTCCATCAAATCCTGAAATCTCCTCCTCTGCCGTCAAAGCAATAACTAAATTATATTTTAAATCTTCTTTATCATAAAAATGTAAAAAAACCTGTGCCATAGAAACCAGTGAAGCTCCTGCATCATTGCTTCCCAACCCGAACAGTTTGCCGTCTTTTTCAACAGGAACAAACGGATCAAGCGTATACGCTTTATTAGGTTTTACCGTATCATGATGCGTATTCAGCAAAACGGAAGGTTTAAACACATCAAAATGTTTATTCACTGCCCAGATGTTGTTTTTAAAACGTTTCGTAGGAATCTGATGCTTTTTGAAAAAATTCTCAATTTCTACCGACGTATTAAATTCATCTTTGCTGAATGAAGGAATCTCAATCAAATTTTTAAGCAATCCGATCGCATTATTTAACAGCTCTTCTTTATTATAAACAGATTTCAGTTCCTGCATGATGATTTTCTATATGGTTTTTCAATTCTGTTTCTTTGATCAGAAACACTTTGCCTACATTATTTTTTATAGCTCCAAGAGCATTTTCAAGTTTGGGTAAAATCCCTTTGTGAAGTTTCCCTTCTTCTTTTAATACTTCAAATTCTTCTTCATTTACACTTTTGATCACAGATTCAGGATCGTTTACATCTTCTAAAACACCTTCCTTATCAAAACAATACAGCAACTCAACTTCATATTTCTCTGAAAGGGCCTGCGCCATCACGGAAGCAATGGTATCTGCATTGGTATTGAATAGATTTCCTTTTCTATCGTGGGTAATCGCAGAAAATACAGGAACAAGATCCAGCTTGATTAATTTTGAAACCAGCTTCCTGTTTACACTTTTCTTGGTAATATCCCCCACAAATCCAAAATCAATTTCAGGATGTTCTCTTTTCTTAGCTTTAATCAAGTTTCCGTCTGCCCCGGAAAAGCCTATGGCATTGCATTTTTTTTGCTGCAGCTTTTCTACAATATTTTTATTGATTCCTCCTGCATATACCATGGTTACAATGTCCAATGTCTCTTTATCTGTAATCCTCCTTCCGTTGATCATTTTCTGTTCTATGCCCAGTTTATCAGCCAATGTGGTAGCTAATTTCCCTCCGCCATGAACAAGGATCTTCTTTTCCTGAATTTCAGAAAACTGTTCTAAGAATTGAACTAACAATTCCTCATCATCAATTAAAGCTCCGCCAATTTTTATGATGTATAACTTTTCTTTCATTGTAAACGTTTTGTGATCCTTTCTTTTTTATCCTTGTCAAGCCTTGACAAAAGGATTATTTCAGGCTTTTAATTCATCTAAAATTTCACTGAACACTGCCTGTGCAGAGAAAATCCGGTTTTTTGCCTGCTGATAGATGATAGAATGATCTCCATCCATTACCTCATCACTCAACTCCACATTACGGCGAACCGGAAGACAGTGCATTACTTTTGCATCATTGGTATGGGCTAATTTTTCATTCGTCAGCATCCAGTCTCCTTTCACTTCAGGCATTGCGGCATAATCATCAAAAGAAGACCAGTTTTTCACATAGATAAAATCCGCATCTTTCAAGGCTTCATCCTGATCATGGATTACTTTTACATCCTTTGTAAAGTTTTTATCCAGATCATATCCTTCAGGATTGGCAATTACCAATTCCACATCCATCTCCTGCATCCACTCTGCGAAAGAGTTTCCAACAGCATGTGCAATAGGCTTGATGTGTGGAGCCCATGTCAACACTACTTTCGGTTTGTGGTCTTTTTTCCAGTTTTCTGTAATGGTAATACAGTCTGCAAGACTTTGTAGCGGGTGACGGGTAGCCGATTCCAGAGAGATCACAGGTACTTTTGCATGCTTTTCAAACTGGCTTAGGATGCTTTCATTCACATCATCTTCCTTGCTCTTCATTCCTGCAAAACAACGTACTGCGATGATATCACAATATTGGTTTAAAACTTCAATAGCATCTTTGATATGTTCTACGGTATCTCCGTTCATTACTGCTCCGTCAGCAAATTCAAGATTCCAGGCTTCCTGTGCGGCATTTAATGTCAATACATTTAAACCAAGGTTTTGTGCTGCAATCTGGCTGCTCAGACGGGTTCTCAAGCTTGAATTCAAAAATACAAGTCCGATTGTTTTTCCTTTTCCTTTTTCCTTTTCGGTAAGAGGGTCTGCTTTTATTTCTAAAGCTTTTTTTATGATTTCCTGTAAGTTTTCTACATCACTTACAGAGGTGAATTTTTTCATTTTGAATTAATTTTAAAGATTGTTTACACATTTTGAGAATTTTAACGCAAGGACGCAAAGCTTTTCACTGATGCTTTTTTCGTTCGCAAAGGCGTTTCACTCAGCAATTGACAATTGTTTTTGTCATTCTGACGAAGGAAGAATCTTGCATTGTTATATTTTAAGAGATTCTTCAATCCACTTCGTTACATTCAGAATGACAAACGCAATACCTTTTACTATTTGTCTTTTACATCTTAAATACTTCCCAATACTGTTTTCAAAGCATTGATGAAAAGATCTGTTTCCTCTTTTTTGATATTCAGTGCCGGAAGAATCCTTAAGACACTTTTATCATTAGAGTTTCCTGTGAAAATATGATGATCGAACAATAAGCTTTTCCTTATTTCTGAACAGTCTCTATCGAGTTCTATTCCAATCATCAATCCTTTCCTTCGGATGGATTTAATATGTGGTAAATCTTTAATTTCATTTTCAATATATTCGCCCATTTTTTGAGCATTTCCGATAAGATTTTCATCTTTCATGACATCCAGCACAGCAATAGAAGCGGCACAAGCCAAATGATTTCCTCCGAATGTAGTTCCAAGCAAACCATTGCTTGCCTCGAATTTAGGATGGATCAAAACTCCGCCTACAGGAAACCCGTTCCCCATTCCTTTTGCTGTAGTAATGATATCTGCTTCAAGTCCAAACTCCTGATGAGCAAAGAAATATCCACTTCTTCCGTATCCGGACTGCACTTCATCTAAAATAAGAACAGCATTGTATTTCTCGCACAGTTCTTTAATTTTAGATAAAAATTCCGGTGTAGGAATCATAATACCTCCTACTCCCTGAATTCCCTCGATGATGACAGAAGAAATTTCATTTCCAAACTTCTCAAAAGTCTCTTCAAGCTGCTGCACATCATTCCATTCTGATTTGATAAATCTTTCTGAAAAGTTGACCGGAGCTACAATTTTAGGATTATCAGTCACTGAAACCGCTGCAGAAGTTCTTCCATGGAATGAACCAGAGAAATAAAGCACCTTGCTTTTTCCATTATGAAATGAAGCCAGCTTCAATGCATTTTCATTGGCTTCTGCTCCCGAATTACATAAAAAAAGATTATAATCTTCATATCCTGAAAGCTTTCCTAATTTCTCAGCTAATTCAGTCTGCAATTCATTCTGAACGGAATTGGAATAAAAAGATATTTTTTCCAGCTGATCTTTCAGCTTGTTCTGATAATGTGGATGATTATGACCAATAGAAATTACGGCATGACCTCCGTAGAAATCAAGGTATTTTTCACCTTTGTCATCCCAAAGAAAAGATCCCTGAGCTTTAACCGGATTTATGTTGAATAATGGATATACGTTGAATAAATTCATTTTTTGTTTTTTTAAATTTTTCTTTTGTCTTGAAACAAAAGAAACAAAAGTTCAAGACCTGGAAACTTCCGCTAAAAATTAGTTCTATTCTCTAAAAATTCTAAAACTTGTGCGAAAACCAAATTGGCTCTTCGGTTCTGTATTTCCCTCGCACTTCAAACAGTAGAATTTTCTTAACGTTCATAGAATTAATTTTCTTAACGCTCCATTTTCCTAAGTCAGATTTACTTTTTGTTCAAAGTTCTCAATTAATTATTGTCGATTTAAAATGCTATTGGTTTCAAATTCAATCCTGCATTTTCTTCCCAGTTCATTGCCAGATTCATATTCTGCACAGCTTGTCCCGAAGCACCTTTTAACAAATTGTCAATCGCTGAGTGAATAACGACAACATTTCCACTCTTTTCAATTTGAATCACACAGCGATTGGTATTGACAACCTGCTTTAAATCCACTGCCTTCCTACTTACCGTAACGAAAGGCTCCTCCGCATAAAAATCCTGATATAATTGTTCTATCTCCTCCAGCTCCAAATCCGTCTTCATCGTGGAACTTGTAAAAATTCCTCTTGCAAAATCTCCTCTCCATGGAACAAAATTCAGGGTTACTTCTTTATTATTGAATGCAATCAGCTGCTGTAAAATCTCATCCACATGTTGATGTGTTAAAGTTTTATAGGCTGAAACATTATCATTTCTCCAGGTAAAATGAGTGGTGGCCTGCAGAGATTGTCCGGCTCCTGTAGAACCTGTAATCCCTGTAGTAAAAACCTCATTCAATACTCCTTTTTCTGCCAATGGCAGCAAAGCCAATTGAATAGCTGTAGCGAAACATCCCGGATTGGCGATGCTTTTTGCTCCTACCAGTTGTTTTTTATTGATTTCAGGTAATCCGTAGATAAAATCTCTGTTTCCAAAGTTTCCTTCTAAACGGAAATCGTTTCCAAGATCAATCACCAGCGTTTCTTCCTTGACAGGATTCTGAGTTAACCAGTTTTGACTTTCTTTATGAGGAAGACACAGAAAAATAATATCTACGTCTTCAGGTTTGTCCGTCAACACCATTTCACAAACCGTCGTTAAATCCGGGTACAGATCCGAAATTCGTGTTCCCGAATTCGAACGACTATATAAAAAACTCAATGTCACATGGGGATGAAAAGTCAGTAAGCGTATCAGCTCACTTCCTGTATAACCGTTGGCACCAATGATTCCTACTGTTTTCTTCATTTTGATTCTGACAGCATTTTGTTCTGTCTTTCATTAAACCGTCCCTTCGGAACTAATTGATATTTTGATTAATCTGATGATATATATTTAAGGAATTGCTTACAATTTTAGTATAGCCTTTCACATCATCTCCTGTCCATGCTCTGTTTGCTTCTCCATAGCTTCCGAATTTATCGGACATCAGGTCATGATCAGATTCAATTCCATTAAGAATAAATCTGTATGGATGAAGGGTTACAAATACTTTCCCGGTCACAGTTTTCTGAGAATCGGTCAGGAAAGATTCAATATTTCTCATGACAGGGTCCAAGAACAATGCTTCATGAAGCCAGTTTCCGTACCAGTCGGATAACTGCGACTTCATCATTTGCTGATATTTTGAAAGCGTATGTTTCTCTAATAAATGATGCGCTTTGATAATCACCGATGCTGCTGCCGCTTCAAATCCCACACGTCCTTTAATCCCTACAATAGTATCTCCTACGTGAATATCACGGCCAATTCCATATGCTGAAGCCAATTCTTCTATTTTTTGAATCGCATATACAGAATGTTCGAAGCTTTCTCCATTCACTCCTATTACCTCTCCGTTTTTAAACTCAATTTCCAGTTCTGAAGGCTGAGTTTCTTTAATCTGAGACGGAAAAGCTTCTTCCGGCAGGTAATTTCTTGAAGTCAGCGTTTCTTTTCCTCCTACTGAAGTTCCCCAAAGTCCTTTATTTACAGAATATTGTGCTTTCTGGAATTCCATTTCATACCCGTGCTCCTTCAAAAATTCAATCTCTTCTTCACGGGATAAAGCCATATCACGGATCGGCGTAATAATTTCAATATTAGGGCACATTACTTGAAAGATTAGGTCAAAACGAACCTGATCATTTCCTGCTCCTGTACTTCCGTGAGCAATGGCATCTGCATTTACTTCAATGGCATATTTTGCAATTTCCTGTGCCTGAATAGTACGCTCAGCGCTTACAGATAAAGGATAAGTATTGTTTTTCAACACATTCCCAAAAATCAAATACTTCACACATGAATTATAATAATCTTCCTGAGCGTCTACACACCTGTATTCTTTTACCCCAAGATTCAAAGCTTTTCTCTCCAATTCTTTTTCCTCTTCTTTTGAAAAACCTCCGGTATTTACAGTAACTGCATATACATCATACCCTAGTGTTTCACTAAGATATTTTGCACAGTAGGAAGTATCTAAACCTCCGCTAAACGCTAAGATGACTTTCTTTTTCATCTGGACTTTTTTTATTTTTATTAATGGTCACATGGAATTCGCTTGCAGAGTTTTGTGCAGAATACACAAAATCATTTTGGCTCGCTCCATTATATTTATTTTCAGGCTGATCAGTTGCAACCCCTTTTTTTTCTATATTTTCAGGAACAAATAACATGGCTGTACACAGACAGTTTTTACGTTCCTTCATCATTAAAATTTCATAGTTCACACAGTTCTTACAGCCGTTCCAGAATTCTTCATCCTGAGTCAGTTCAGAATAGATCACTGGTTTATATCCTAAATCACTGTTGATTTTCATTACTGCTAAACCTGTTGTCAATCCGAATACTTTCGCATCCGGATATTTATCTCTAGATAATTGGAAAACCTTCTGCTTGATTTGAGTTGCTACGCCCCCGTTCCTGAACTTCGGTGATACAATCAATCCCGAATTGGCTACAAACTTCCCGTGCGACCAGGTCTCTATATAACAGAAACCTACCCACTCACCGTTTTCAGTGGCTACCACAGCATTGCCTTCTGAAATCTTTTTACTCAAATATTCTATGGAACGTTTTGCGATCCCCGTTCCTCTGCGCTGGGCAGAATCATACATTTCCTGCTGTATTTCACTCACATACATGAGATGTTCGCATGAGGAAATTTCTA
The DNA here is from genome assembly GCF_018362995.1 of Chryseobacterium indologenes. Classification (NCBI taxonomy): domain Bacteria; kingdom Pseudomonadati; phylum Bacteroidota; class Flavobacteriia; order Flavobacteriales; family Weeksellaceae; genus Chryseobacterium; species Chryseobacterium indologenes. Next base: position 101,377 of record NZ_CP074372.1, on the reverse strand, counting down.
TTTCCATTTATTTATCTAATTTTTTTGGCAAATTTAAAATATATTTTCTTTTAAATCCAAATAAAAAAGATATTTTTTTTGTTTTAAAATTTTAGACAGGTAAAATTATCTTTATTGAAAAATATACATTTGCTAATTTATTATATATTTGCTAAAATAATATAGTTATGGAAAACACCTGTCCTAAATGCAACAGCAGCAAAGTGGTAAAAAGCGGCATCATCAATGAAAAACAACGTTTCCACTGCAAAGACTGCAACTATTATTTTACCGTTAAAAAGCTGGGAAAACAGATTGATGATTATTATGTCACCAAAGCGCTACAGCTGTACCTCGAAGGCTTAAGCTATCGTGAAATTGAAAGAATTATCGGGGTTTCACATGTCACCATAAGTTCCTGGATTAAAAAATACAACATCACAAGACCTCCTCACTCTGAATTCCATCCTGTTTATAAGATATTGAAACAGAACGAATTGATTGATTACATTGCTCAGGAAGAAAACATTAAAAACTCAGGAATTATCATTACTCAGTTTGCTGATAAGTATATGCTGATCAAATGGGAAAGGTTTAAAAAATAGATACGAGTTACGGGATGCGGGGTGAGAGTTACGGGATATAAAATACGCAGTAACATACTAAATACCATCGAAAAACGAATCCAAAGTCTTGAATCTTGCACCCCGCAACATAGATCAAAAATCCGGATTCCGGAACTCGAAACCCATAACCTAGCAAATCACAACTATACTATTACCACTAATATATATTAAATTTTCATAAACAAATTATTAATTACAATTTGGCATTCACAAAAAACAACGCCAAAAATTGATAATTTATGAAGAAATTACTTACATTTATTGGAGTAGCTTTAATCAGCAGTTCTGTGTACTCTCAAGGTTCTCCTGATTACGGCAATGGCTTAAAAATAAACCTCAACCCGGATGGGGATAAATTCGTCCGTTTTATTTTATGGGACCAGCTTTGGTTGAGGAATACTTCTATGAATCCCGGAAGTATGGTAGGTGGCGAGCCTACAGACAATTCCTGGAGCATAGGAAACAGACGATTACGTGCTTTAGCGTATGCACAGATCTCTAAAAGATACATGATTCTCCTTCATTTCGGGATCAACAATCAGACCTTCATCAACGGAGGAGCCACAGGCACTTCAGGCACAGGAGGTTATGGAAACGGAAAGAAAACCCAGTTATTTTTCCATGATGCCTGGAATGAATATGCAGTTATTTTACCTGGAGAAGCCGGAAAATTCAGTTTATCTTTAGGGGCAGGTCTTCATTACTACATGGGACTTTCCCGTATGACGATGGCTTCTACGCTGAATTTCCTCACCTTAGACTCTCCTGTTTTTTCATGGCCTTTGATTGACAATTCTGACCAATTCGCAAGGCAGCTGGGAATGTTTGCAAAAGGTAAATACGGAAAACTGGAATACCGCTTCAGTTTAAATAAACCTTTCGCCACAGATCTTGTTCCTGTAAATGTAACAGATCCATCAAAAGCTGTTGCGGTAGACAACAACGGAAATCCCAGCTTCTCAAAAGCAGGATATGTGGAGTATCAGTTCCTTGATGAGGAATCAAACACCCTTCCATACAAAGTGGGATCTTACCTTGGAACGAAGAAAGTTTTCAATGTAGGAGCAGGTTTCTATCATCAGGCAGACGGGACGAGAACATCTGTGAATTCCAACATTGAAAAGCACGACATTACTCTTTTTGCCGTAGATGCTTTTGTAGATATACCTTTGGGAGAAGCGAAAAACAAAATGGCCGTTTCAGCCTATGCAGGATATTACAACTATAATTTCGGGCCAAACTACGTAAGAAATCTGGGAACAATGAATATCGCGGCTTCGGATCCTAATTTTATCGGAAATAAGGCCATCGCAGGACCGGGAAATCTACAACCAACCATTGGGACAGGTAATATTATCTACGCACAGGCAGGTTTACTATTACCAAGCCAGGCAGAAAAACCCAAAATCAGAATACAGCCTTTTGCAGCTTATACTCACAAAAGCTTTGAGGCTTTCGATAAATCTTCCTCTCAGTTTGATGTAGGAGCCAATTGGTTCATAGACGGACATCATGCAAAAATCACGACTCAATATTCAACACGACCTGTTTACACGAGTCCTACGGAAAGTCCTTCTTCTAAAGGGGAATTCATTGTACAGTTTCAAATCTACTTGTAAAAATTAAACTATTAAGAAAAATAAAGATTGTAAGATGAATTAAGGATACTTTCCAAAATTCAAATAATTTAAAAGGAAGAATCTTACTAACAGCCAGACACACATGAGATTCTTCATTACATTTCATTTCATTCAGAATGACACTTTTGAAATAGTTTCCTTTAAAGCCCTTAACGGTTTTAAAAAACAAATTAATATCCTATTCCATTAACATCAAAAACTAATCAATATGAGCGAAAATCATCACGAAAGCTACGAAAATATGACCGACAGGCAGAAAAACCGCACAATATGGAGTGTGATCACTGCCTCTTCACTCGGCACATTGATAGAATGGTACGACTTCTACATCTTCGGAAGTTTAGCTATTGTTTTAGCTACTAAATTTTTCCCTGCAGATAATCCTACCGCAGCATTTTTATCTACTCTGGCAACTTTTGCTGCCGGATTTGTTGTAAGACCTTTCGGAGCTTTATTTTTCGGAAGACTGGGCGATATCATCGGAAGAAAATATACTTTTCTTGTCACCTTACTGATCATGGGATTTTCCACTTTCCTGATCGGCTGTATTCCAAGTTATAAAACGATTGGATTTATGGCACCGGTTTTAGTCTTAATTTTAAGATTACTTCAGGGACTTGCCCTTGGTGGTGAATACGGAGGTGCTGCCACGTATGTTGCAGAATACGCCCAGCCTCACCGAAGAGGTTACTGGACTTCCTGGATTCAGACCACTGCAACAGCAGGACTTTTCATTTCACTGATCGTTATTTTAATCACAAAATCAACCCTTTCAGCAGAAGAGTTTGACAACTGGGGATGGAGAGTTCCTTTCTGGATCTCGATTCTGATGGTTGCCGTTTCTTATGTCATCAGAAAGAACATGAAAGAATCTCCGCTTTTTGCTAAGGCTAAAAGTGAGGGAAAAACGTCTAAAAACCCTTTGAAGGAGAGTTTCGGGAACAGATACAACTTCAAATTTGTATTATTGGCTTTATTCGGAGCTGCAATGGGACAAGGCGTTATCTGGTATACAGGCCAGTTCTATGCGATGAGTTTCCTTCAAAAGGTAATGAATGTAGAATCAGCACAGGTGGATTCACTCATGGCTACAGCTTTGTTTTTAGGAACCCCTTTCTTTGTATTTTTTGGATGGCTCTCTGACAAAATAGGAAGAAAAGCAGTAATGATGACCGGAATGCTAGTCGCTATTTTAGCTTACAGACCTATTTACGACAGTATGTTCAAGAGTGTAAATCTTGAAAGTAAAATGGTTGCCGCCAATGGAATCACAGAAAAAAGAACTGCTAAAATCCACAGTGATATTGCCACGGACAGCCTGGTTACTTTCCATAAAGAAACTCTTTACACAGACGGCACTCTGATCAAAAAAGATAGTATTATTCACTGGTCGCCTGCAGGACCCGTTATGAAAGACGGAAAGGCGGAAGAACCAAAAGTCTCCACATCTGTAAAACTAAGTGACGACACCAAATGGTATCTGGTCTTCCTTGTATTTATCCAGGTAATATTTGTAACCATGGTGTACGGACCTATTGCCGCTTTTCTTGTAGAAATGTTCCCTGTGAGAATTCGTTATACTTCAATGTCTCTGCCTTATCACATCGGAAACGGAGTATTTGGAGGACTTCTTCCTGCAGTGGCAACTTATCTGGTCACTACCGGGAAAGAAGCAGGACATGTGACATGGTATCTTGAGGGCCTCTGGTACCCGATTGGAGTCGCTACAGTATGTCTTATCATCGGATTATTTTATCTTAAAAAGAAGAACAATAATCTTCACGATTAAGTACTGAATCATTCAAATTTTTATTAATTTTAAAACTACTAAAATGAACGGACTAAAAAAAATATTAGGCATTCTCTGGATCGCAATCGCGGTGATTGTAGGGTATTTCGGGATTACGGTATTGGGAATCCCAAAAATTACATCAGGAAAGCAGGAAGATCTGGTTTTTGGCATCATCATTCTTTTTGTACTGATGCCGATTATTTCAGGTGGAATGGCAATTTTTGGCTATTACGCCCTGAAAGGAGAATATTCTGACGATAAAATTTAAAAACAAAATAGATAATTGATGGATGTGCTATCCATCAATTATCTTTTATCAATAATCATTTATGAAAAAGAGACACGAGCAAAAACTTATCATACTGAGCGTGGGGCTTATGATCGCTTTCAGTATTCCTATTTCATTGCTTTTCAATAGTGAAAGGGAGGTTTTGGGCTATCCAATGATCCTTATCTACCTGTTCGTGATCTGGATGATTTCCATTGTGATTTCTTTTGTAATTGTAAAAAGACATGATGAGTAGTTTCGCATTATTTTTTGTAGTCCTGTTCTACCTGGCACTTCTTTTCTTAGTTGCCCATCTGGCAGAGAAGAAAAAGAGTAAGCTGTGGATTAACAATCCTTACATCTATGCATTGTCTCTTGCGGTATACTGTACTGCCTGGACGTATTATGGAAGCATTGGCGTTGCAGCTACAAGCGGATTAAACTATCTCCCGATTTATATTGGCCCTATCATGATTATTCCGGCCTGGATCTACATCAATACCCGGATTGTAAGAATTTCAAGAGTCAATAAGATAAGCAGCCTTGCCGATTTCATTTCATTGAGATATGGGAACAGCAGAAGTCTGAGTGCCATTATCACGGTAGTCTGTCTTCTGGCAATTGTACCTTACATCGGGCTGCAGATCAAAGCCATTTCTGAAACCTTTCATTTGGTAACTGAAACTCCGATGTCGAAAGACATTTTGACTGATAACGCTACTTTTGTAGTAGTTTTAATCGCCTTATTTTCATCTTATTACGGAACACGATATGTGGATGCTTCGGAAAAACGTCTGGGAATTATCTCAGCGATTGCTCTGGAAAGCTTTTTAAAACTATTCTTTATTATCATTCTCGGGCTTTTCGTTATTTATTTTGCCTTTGATGGTTTTTCGGATATTTATGAGAAAGCCAGTAAGTTTGAAGATTTTAAAGAGAAAAATACATTCAATGGCATTGAAGGCGCTATGAACTGGATGATTTTGTGTATGATTTCCGCAACAGCAATCTGTATTTTGCCAAGACAGTTCCACACCGCTATTGTCGAAAACAGACAGGAAAAACATATCAAAACAGCGATTTGGTTTTTTCCTCTTTATCTTTTAATCTTCACTGTATTTATTTTCCCGATTGCCTGGGGCGGAAGGTTGATTTTTGATGGCCAGAATGTAAACCCGGAGTTCTATTCTATTCTGATTCCGCAGCATTTTGATAATACTTTGATCACTGTACTTGTTTTTCTGGGAGGATTGAGCTCATGTATTTCCATGATCATTATTTCCGCCATTACTTTATCCATCATGCTTTCTAACAACCTCATCATTCCCTATGGACTGCTTGGAAAACTAAAATCCGAAAGTGAGGAACAAAACACAAGAATCATTACCAATATCAGGAAAATCAGCATTTTCGGACTGATCATCATGGCTTTTGTCTTTTATAAATATTTCATTCTGAAAACATCTCTGGATTCTGTAGGATTGATCTCATTTGTTATTATTGCACAGCTGACACCTGCATTTTTCGGAGCTTTATTCTGGAGAAGAGGAAGTTACAAAGGTGCTGTTACAGGGCTTATAGCAGGATTGGTGATCTGTTATTTCGGATTGATTATTCCACAGTACTATTTTTCATATAACCAAGAGTTCAAGGGGGCACTGAGAGACATGTATGACGCTTTTGGATTTTTCACCATTCCTTATCTGGGAAGAATTCCACAGATTTTCTTCTGGTCAATGCTTGTCAATACAAGCCTGTTTACCATTGTTTCCGTAAGTTCTAAAGGGAATTACCGTGAAAGAAACTTTGCTGAATTGTATGTAGATATTGACAAATATATTCAAAATCATGAAAATGCTTTTATCTGGCGTGGAACAGCTTATATTTCAGATATTCAGAATATTCTTGAACGTTTTTTAGGCAAAAATAAAACAGAGCAGGCACTCAGAATTTTCAATTTAAAATATAATATTGATTCCAAAACGGAAACCGCCGACTCAAGATTTATAAAATTTTCAGAAAATCTTTTGGCTGGAAGAATTGGTACGGCTTCGGCAAAAATATTAATTGAAGGTGTAACCAAAGAAGATAAAATATCTTTAAAAGAGGTTTTAAATATCCTCGAAGAATCTAAAGAAAATATCAGCTTAAATAAAAAGCTTACCGAACAATCCGAAGAACTGCAAAAACTTTCTGATGATCTGCGAACCGCCAATGAAAGCCTTATTATCAAAGACCGTCAAAAAGACGATTTCCTTGACTCTGTTGCCCATGAACTGAGAACTCCAATCACCGCTATCCGTTCTGCAGGAGAAATCCTGGCTGACGATGATGATATTCCTTTCGATATCAAACAGGAATTTTTAAACAACATCATTACAGAATCTGACAGATTAAGTGAAATCATCAATGATATTTTGTATCTGGATAAACTACAGCATGGCGAAATCTCTCTACACATTCAGGAAAATAATATTATTGAAACGTATAAAAAAGCATTAAACCCGCTTCTCCATCTGATACAACAAAAAAATATTCATTTAAGTGAAGTTAATCTTCTGAATCAGTTTATATTTGAATATGATGAAGCAAGAATGATTCAGCTATTTCAGAATATATGGGGCAATGCTTTAAAATTTACAGATGAACAGGGAACCATCCAGACCAAATTATTTGAAAAAGATCAACAGCTTACCATCAGTATTTTCAACACCGGGAAACATATTCCGGAAGAAGACCTTGAAATGATTTTTGACAAGTTTTATCAGTCTAAAAATCAAAACATTATAAAACCAACAGGAAGCGGACTGGGACTGGCCATTTCCAAAAAGATAATACAGGCACACGGAGGAAGTATAAAAGCTGAAAACAGCGGACTGGGCGTAACTTTCACTATAAACATTCCCGAAAAAACTAAAAAAGAGATTACAAATGAAGTTGAATACCATTAAAACCCTTTTATGAGAAAGATAATTATTGCGGATGATGAACACAAAATACTAATGTCGCTGGAATACAGCTTCAAGAAAAATGGCTATGACGTTTATATTGCCCGTGACGGTACGGAAGTCCTTGACTTTCTGAAAACAATGGTCCCGGATGTGATCCTTCTCGACATTATGATGCCGAATCTTGACGGATACAGCACTTTGGACCTCATCAAACAGGACGAAAAACTGAAAGACACCAAAGTCATCTTTCTGAGTGCCAAAAATAATCCCAGAGATATTGAAAAAGGGCTGGAAATGGGCGTGGATGCTTACGTCACAAAACCCTACTCGATTAAGAAACTGATGCAGCAGATTGAGGAGATGTTTTAACGTGTAAATTAAACCATTAAGATTCATAAAGGAATTAAGAGTATTAAGAGATGGCTTCGCCTCCGGCTCGCAATTATCCTCGTTATCCTTGTCAAGGTTTTAAACCTTGACAAGGATAAGCAAAAACAAACACAAGACTAATGATATGGATACTGATACATTATTTAAACAAAGCATAGAACATAAAGAAGACTTCTGGAAAAAACAGGCAGAAGAAATCAAATGGTTTGATTTTCCTACGCAGATTCTCTCTAAAGACGAAAATGATTACCCGCAATGGTTTTCCGACGGAAAGCTTAATATGTGTTACTTATGTATCGACAAACATATTGAAGACGGGTTCGGGAATCAGACGGCAATAATTTATGATTCTCCTGTCACCAGTCAAAAGAAAACCTACACCTTCAATGAGGCGAAAGAGGAAATTTCAAAATTTGCCGGAGGGCTGGCTTCTTTAGGATTAAACAAAGGAGATACAGCGGTTATTTACATGCCAATGATTCCTCAGACTCTTTTTGCGATGCTGGCATGTGCGAGGATCGGGGTTATTCATAATGTGGTTTTCGGAGGTTTTGCGCCTCATGAACTTGTGGTAAGAATTGATGACTGCAAACCTAAAGTTTTAATCACAGCCACCGCAGGAGTAGAAATTGCCAAAAGAATTCCTTATCTACCGCTGGTTGAAAAAGCGATTGAACTGGCACAGGATAAGGTAGATCATATTGTTGTGTATAACAGAAGATTAGTAGATAATCAGGAAGAAATGTTCGAAGGACTGATTGATTATGAAGAACTGGTTGAAAAATCAGCTCCGGTAGACTGTATTTCTGTGGAATCTACCCATCCTCTTTATTTACTTTACACTTCGGGAACTACAGGCAAACCCAAAGGCATTGTTCGTGATACCGGAGGTTACGCGACTGCCTTAAAATTTTCCATGACGTATGTCTACGGAGTGGAACCGGGAGAAACTTATTGGGCGGCTTCAGATTTCGGCTGGGCTGTTGGCCATAGCTTTTCAGTGTACGGACCGCTCATCAACAGAAATACAACGATTATTTTTGAAGGAAAACCTATTTTGACTCCTGATGCAGGAACATTTTGGAGAATCATTTCAGAATATAAGGTTTCGGTGATGTTTACTGCGCCTACCGCTATCAGGGCAATCAAAAAAGAAGATCCGAACGGAGAGCTGGTAAAAAAATATGATTTAACCCATTTCAAAAAGCAGTTTCTGGCGGGTGAAAGATGTGATGTGGCTACCCTGGATTGGTTTGCAGAACATATCGGAGTTCCGGCTATAGACCATTGGTGGCAGACAGAATCCGGATGGCCTATGCTTGGATTGCTGACTTATGATGAAAGTTATCAGATCAAAAGAGCTTCGGCAGGAAAACCTGTTCCGGGATATGACATTAAAATTTTTGATGAAAACGGACTGGAACTCGATCCTCATCACGAAGGTTATCTGGTGATCAAACTTCCTCTTCCCCCCGGTGCTATGCTTGGAATATGGAAAGATTATGCACGTTTTGAAAACAGCTACCTGTCTCAGTACAAAGGCTACTATTTCTCAGGTGATGGTGCAATACAAGATGAAGACGGTTATATTTTCATCACAGGAAGAGTAGATGATGTGATCAATGTTGCGGGACACAGGCTTTCCACTTCTGAAATGGAGGAAATTGTTTCTTCACATCCGGATGTTGCAGAATGCGCTGTGGTAGGTATTGATGACGATTTAAAAGGACAGGTTCCTTTTGCTACAGTAGTTTTAAAGAATGGCTCAACCATTTCTGAAGAAGATGTTGAAAAAGATATCATCCAGATGGTCCGCAATAAAATAGGAGCTGTGGCTTTTCTGAAAAACACCATGGTTGTCAAGCGTTTACCCAAAACACGATCCGGAAAGATTTTAAGGAAGCTGATCCGGACTTTACTTGACGGAAAAGATTTTCAGATTCCTTCAACGATTGACGATGAGAAAATCATTGATGAAATTCAGGAAAAAATCAAGGAATACAGGGCTTAAGCCAGAAATTAAACATAAATTTAAATAAAATAAATTCAAATTTCAAAAAACGAAAGGGATATGAGAAATTACTTAATAGAAGATTTACCACAGTATTTTGAAGATTATAAAAAGTCTATCAAAAATCCTAAAAAATTCTGGGATAAGGTAGCAGATCAAAATTTCGTGTGGTACCAAAGATGGAGCAAGGTTGTTAAGTACGATATGAATGAAGCTAAAATCACCTGGTTCAAAAACGCGAAACTGAATATTACCAAAAACTGTATTGACAGACATCTTGCCGTAAGGGGAGATAAAACAGCCATCATCTGGGAACCTAATGATCCAAAGGAAGAAGCACAGCATATTTCCTACCAGGAATTGTATACCCGTGTGAATAAAACGGCTAATGTTTTACATGATATGGGCATTAAAAAGGGAGACAGGGTGTGTATTTATCTTCCCATGATTCCTGAACTTGCTATTACCATGCTTGCCTGTGCAAAGCTGGGGGCAGTACATTCTGTGATCTTTGCAGGATTCTCAGCTTCGGCAGTAGCTTCAAGGGTAAATGATTGTGAAGCAAAAATGGTGATCACCTCAGATGGAAGTTACAGAGGAAATAAAGTTCTTGACCTGAAAAGTATTGTTGATGATGCTTTGGAAAAAACACCAACGGTTGAAAACGTTCTAGTAGTCAAGAGAACCCACAACGAAATTAAAATGAAAGAAGGAAGAGATCACTGGATGGCCGATCTTTATGAGAAAGCTTCTGCTGATTTCGTTACGGTAATTATGGATTCTGAAGATCCGCTTTTCATTCTATATACTTCAGGATCTACGGGAAAGCCAAAAGGAATGCTTCATACCTGTGCCGGATATATGGTGTATACTGCTTATACATTCAAAAATGTATTCAATTATAAAGAAAATGATATTTATTGGTGTACTGCAGATATCGGATGGATCACGGGACATTCTTATATTCTTTACGGGCCTTTATTAAATGGGGCTACCACTGTAATTTTTGAAGGAGTTCCTACCTATCCTGAACCGGACCGCTTCTGGGAGGTGATTGAAAAACATAAGATCACTCAGTTTTATACCGCTCCTACGGCAATCCGTTCTTTAGCGAAAGAAAGTGCGGAATGGGTAGATAAACATGATCTGAGTTCCCTGAAAGTCATTGGTTCTGTAGGTGAACCTATTAATGATGAGGCGTGGCATTGGTTCAATGACCATGTTGGAAAGAAAAAATGTCCGATCGTAGATACGTGGTGGCAAACTGAAACAGGAGGAATCATGATTTCACCGCTTCCTTTTGTTACTCCGACGAAACCTACTTACGCTACTCTCCCACTGCCAGGTGTACAACCTGTTTTGATGGACGATAAACGAAATGAAATTACCGGAAATCAGGTGACCGGAAATCTTTGTATCCGTTTTCCATGGCCGGGAATCGCCAGAACGATCTGGGGTGACCATCAAAGGTATAAAGAAACCTATTTTACTGCTTTCCCTGGGAAATACTTTACAGGTGACGGCGCCTTGAGAGATGAAGTGGGTTATTACAGAATTACGGGACGTGTAGATGATGTGATCATCGTTTCCGGACACAACCTTGGAACTGCTCCTATTGAAGACAGTATCAACCAGCACCCTGCCGTTGCAGAATCTGCTATTGTAGGCTATCCTCATGACATCAAAGGAAATGCACTATACGGTTATGTAATGCTTAAAGAATCCGGTGAAGGACGTGATAAGGAAAACCTGAAAAAGGAGATCAATCAGTTGATTTCAGATCAGATCGGGCCAATTGCCAAGCTTGATAAAATACAGTTTGTTTCCGGACTTCCAAAAACGCGTTCAGGAAAAATCATGCGTAGAATCCTGAGAAAAATTGCTGAAGGTGACTTCAGTAATTTCGGAGACATCAGCACACTTTTAAATCCTGAAATTGTAGAGGAGATCAAAAACGAAAGAATTTAAATGTATTCAATTTTTTAACCAATGAAAGCCCTGAAAGTTATTTTCCGGGGCTTTTTTATTTGTTTTAATATTTTAATCCATGTGTACATCTTTCCTAAAAACAGGAATAACTTATTTTTCAAAACCTACATTATCCAATTGCTAAAATTAAACACCCGTTCAATAATTATTCTCAGACATCGGCCCACTCTATTGAAAACAGAATGTTAATTAACAAATTATATTATCTTAAACGCAATTATAATCAGAAAATTATTCCTAACTTTAATGAGAACTTTAAAACCAATTAACTATGTCACATATATTAGCTGGAGTATTTGGTCATCACAGCGACTACAAAAAACTGGAAAGTGATCTGGAAAATTCAGGATTTGAAAACTCAGATTACATTGTATACCTTAATGATGGGTCTGGTAATTCCCAATATCTGGCAAGCGTTACCGTAAATGATCTTAATCAGATTGATCTTGCGCGAAATGCATTCATTCAGAATGCTGCATTGAAATCATATTTATTTGAAAACATGAACATCAATGAAACCAATTACGATACCATCAAAAGGTATATTGATGCAAGAAACAGAGCAGAAATCCATAGCAGTCCTGATATTAAAATCAAAACGTCAAGTGACGGTATGAATTCTGAAGTGAAATTCTAATCGATATAAAATCTAATAACCGAAGATCCGTAGTGTATTCTGCGGATCTTTTATGTTTGAAAAAACTAAAAAATTTCGTATTTTCGTTTAATTATAGGCATATGCACAAATGAGTTACGATTTAGAACAAGAGAATAAGGAGATCCTTGCAAGATATAAGGACCTGATTTCTAACACATACAGAACGTTGGATGAGGAAAATAACAAACTCATCCGAAAGGCTTTCGATATCGCTTTAGATGCCCACAAGGATCAAAGGAGAAAAACCGGAGAGCCTTATATCTACCACCCTATTGCTGTTGCTAAAATTGTAGCAACGGAGATTGGTCTGGGAGCAACTTCTATTGCCTGTGCACTTTTGCATGATGTGATTGAAGATTCTGATTATACTTACGAAGATCTGAAAAAAATCTTTGGAGAAAAAATCGCCAGTATCGTGAATGGACTGACTAAGATCTCCATCATGAACCACCAGAATATCTCTGTACAATCTGAAAATTACAGAAAACTGTTATTGACTTTATCCGAAGATTTCAGAGTTATTCTGATTAAAATTGCAGACCGTCTTCATAATATGAGGACACTGGAAAGTATGGCTCCGGATAAGCAGAAAAAAATCGCTTCAGAAACGGTTTATATCTATGCTCCTATGGCCCACCGTCTCGGATTGTACAACATCAAATCTGAGCTGGAAGACCTTTCACTAAAATATAATAGTCCCGAAGTATACAACGAGATCACGGAGAAATTGGAACTTGCCAAAGAAAGCCGTGAAAGATATATAGAAGAATTTACCAAAGAAGTATCTGAAAGACTTCGTGAAGAAGGCTTAAATTTTAAAATCAAAGGCCGAGCAAAAGCAATTTCCTCTATTTACAGAAAGATGCTTAAGCAGGGAGTTTCCTTTGAAGAGGTTTTTGATAACTATGCCATCAGGATTATTTACAAATCGGATGCTAAAAATGAAAAGTTTTTAGCCTGGAAGATCTACTCTATCGTTACAGATGTCTACCACAGTAACCCATCAAGAATGCGTGACTGGATTACACAGCCACGTTCTACGGGCTATGAAAGTTTACACTTAACCGTTTTAGGTCCGGACAGAAAATGGATTGAAGTTCAGATCCGTTCTGAACGTATGGATGAAATTGCTGAAAAAGGTGTTGCCGCTCACTACAAATACAAAGAAGGCTATAAACAGAGTTCTGACGACAGAAACTTTGAAAAATGGGTAACTGAAATCCGTGAAGTTCTGGAACAGCAGCAGAACCTTTCTACTTCGGAGCTTTTGGATAATATTAAGCTTAATTTATACTCCAAAGAGGTATTTGTATTTACCCCGAAAGGAGAAATTAAAATTCTTCCCACCAATGCTACCGCTCTGGATTTTGCCTTTTCAGTCCATTCTGACTTAGGAATGAAATGTCTGGGAGCTAAAATCAATGGAAAGCTGGTTCCTATTTCCTATATCCTTCAAAACGGGGATCAGGTGGATATTCTTTCATCACAGAATCAGAAACCAAAATCTGACTGGCTGGAATTCGTAGTGACTTCTAAGGCCAAATCAAAGATAAAAAGTTATCTGAACTCTCAGAAAAACCAACTGGTAGAGGAAGGAAAAGAAATCCTGCAAAGAAAACTTCGTCATGCGAAAATCAATTTCAATGATGAAGAAATTAATAAACTTCAAAAGTTCTTTAATTTAAAATCTTCTCAGGAGCTATTTCTCAAATTCCAAAGCAATGAACTGGATGTCAGCAGCTTGAGAAAATACATTGAAAGTAAAAACGTATTCAACAACTTACTTTCAAGATTCAGAAAATCACCTAATAAGAGTCAGCATTTCGAGGAGCCGAAAGAGGAAAACCTTGACATGATTGTCTTTGGGAAGGACGAAGAGAAGCTTAACTATACCTATGCAAAATGTTGTACGGTAATTCCAGGGGATAAAATTTTCGGATTCATCACCATCTCAGACGGAATTAAAGTTCACAGTGACAGCTGCCCGAATGCCATCAACCTGAGAGCGCAGTATGACTACCGTGTCATTCCTGCCAAATGGGTCAATGCCGAAAGCTTCAAAAACAGAGTAAAAATTGAAATTGAAGGACTTGACAGAATGGGTATGATCAATGATATCACCACTGTCATCAGTGGAAGTATGGGAATGGATATGAAAAGTCTTTCTATTGAATCCAACAATGGGATTTTCACTGGAAATATCATTCTCGAAGTTAAAAATAAAGGCCAGCTGGAAGAAACTTTCAAAAAGCTTAAAAATATTAATGGTGTTTCAAGAGTGAGACGACTACAATCATAAACATGAATTTATCTCTATATTTTAAAAAATTTTTCAACAACAGTCAGTCTTCAGGAATTATTCTTATTTTCTGTGTACTTGTTTCATTGCTTATTGCCAATTCATCCGCTGCAGAAAACTTTCAGCATTTTTTAGACAAAGAAGTGGGTACCCATCTTTTTGGGCTGGAATATCCTGTCAGTATCTGGATCAATGACGGATTGATGGCCGTATTCTTCCTTTTGGTAGGCCTTGAAATAAAACGGGAACTGGTAGAAGGTGAACTTTCATCTTTTAAAAACGCTTCGCTTCCCATTTTTGCAGCAGTAGGCGGAATGCTTGTTCCTGCTGTAATCTACAGCATTTTCAATACCGGAACGGAATATAGCAATGGCTGGGGAATTCCTATGGCTACGGATATTGCTTTTTCACTGGCAATTATTTCAATGCTGGGTAAAAAGATTCCCAATTCTATCAAGATATTTTTAGCAGCATTGGCTATTGTAGACGACCTGGGAGCTATTCTTGTGATTGCTATTTTCTATACCGAACAAATTCACTGGAGCTATCTCCTGTTATCTTTTGGAGTGACTGCCCTGCTGTTTATTTTAAATTTCTTAAAAGTAACCAAAACTATATTTTATATTATTCCCGGACTGTTTTTATGGTATTTCCTTCATCACTCCGGAATTCATGCTACTATAGCAGGTGTTTTACTTGCCTTTTCAATACCTACCAATGCTTCCCATGTAGAAATATCACCATTGGAAAAACTGGAGCATCAGCTTCACATTCCGGTAAGCTTTCTGATCATGCCTATATTTGCTTTAACGAACACCAATATTACTTTTTCCAGTGAAATGGTTGCCGGTGTTACAAGTACATTAGGATTGGGAATTATTTGCGGTTTGGTATTGGGTAAACTGATCGGTATCAATTTGTTTTCACTTATTGCCATCAAATTAAAGCTTAGTTCTCTGCCTCAAAACAGCAACTGGCTTCAGATGATTGGTGTAGGTCTGTTGGCCGGAATTGGATTTACCATGTCCATTTTTATTGCATTACTTTCTTTTAAAGGAGAAATCCCTATTCAGGATGAAGCGAAATTTGCTATTTTGATTGCGTCATTTATAGCTGCTATTGCAGGATTTACCATATTAAGTATAAGTTCAAAAGAAAATCCTGAACTGGAAGAGAATTAATCTTTTTTTCGGGTTTCCAGTTTTCTCTTATGTTCTTCGTCACCGTCAAAGTCAGGTTCTGTAATCTGGCTGTGATAGTGTATGGTTTCTCTCTGAATTTCATCAGACAGCAGCTTTTCTATTCTGAGCTTTCTGATGGCCATATTCAGCTCATTTCCGAATAAAAGCAGATATACATTCACATTCACCCAAACCATTAGCAGGATCATACTTCCGATAGATCCGTAAAGTACGTTATACCGCGCAATATCCTTTACATAAATCGCAAAAATATAAGTAGTAACAACGAACAGTATTGTGGTTAAAATAGCACCAGGAACCGCCTGACGGAATCTTGTAATTTTTACGGTTCCCAACCAATAAAATAAGGTCAGAAGGATAAAGTAAAAAAGAGGAAAAGAAACGAATCCGATGATACTGGAGAGGTTATCTACAAGCCAGGTAATATCATAAGCAGGGGTAAACAGCTTCATTACGACCTCCACATAATACACCCCGAAAAGTGCTAAAAAAACGATGGTAATAAAGCCAATTGTGATAAAGAATGAAAGAATAAACTCCTTTACATCACTCAGTTTTTCATCCGTGTTCTCATTAAAACCATTAATCAGAGAAAATGTACCGTTGGTAGCAAAAACAAGTGCAAGAACAATGGTAAGATTACTGATTCCTCTCATATTGGGGATGATATTGCTTTCTATATATCCTCTTACGTCACCTTCCATATTTGAAGGGAACACATTATGCATCAGTACATCAAAAATATAGAACTGTAGTTTATCATAATGCGGCATATAAGGTAAAACAGAAAGCAGAAACAGAATAAACGGAAAAAGACTTATGGTAAAACTCCAGGAAATAGCCGCCGCTTTTCTACCAATTTTTCCTTTGAAAATCCCGGAGATATAGATCTGAAACATCTGCCAAAGCGATATTCCCAAAACAGGAATATGGATGCTGTCAAAAAACTCTTGAATCTTCAAAATAAATCTGGGAACCTTTACACTCATCGATCTGTTTGTCTTTATACAAATGTAGGGGAATTAAATTAAATGGAGAAGAGATAGAGGTGATAGGTGGCAGGAATTAGGTGGCAGGTGGTAGATAGAAGGTAGCAGGGATTAGGGAAAATATTCTGTGAAATAGTAATGAAGGTTTATTCAAGTCAATAGTGAATTTTTTGAAGGAGATACAAGAACCGAGAACTATTAACTAGAAACCAGCAACTAATAACCAACATCCCTCAACTAGAAACATTCAACCCAAAACTTTGAACTTTTCTCCCCGAAGCCCTATCTTTGCCCTCTGAAACTTCTTACAATGCGAATCAGTTTACTTTGTATCGGTAAAACAGACGATAAGGAAATTACGTCTTTAATCAATTACTATCTCAACCGTTTACCCAAACACTGGAATTTTGAAATCACTGAAATCCCGGATGTTAAAAACGCTAAAAACCTATCTCCTGAACTTCTTAAAAAGGAAGAAGCCAAATTGTTTTTAAATCATATTGATAAAAATGATCTGTTAGTAATTCTTGATGAAAAAGGAAAACAGTTTACCAGCCGTGAATTTTCACAGAAAATTGATACCTGGATGAATTCTTCTGTAAAAAAAGTACACATCCTGATTGGAGGTGCTTATGGCTTTTCTGAAGAAATGTACAGCAGAGCGAATGAAAAAATGTCTTTATCTAAAATGACCTTTACCCACCAGATGATCCGCCTGTTCATTGTTGAGCAGCTTTACCGCGCTGATCAGATTTTACAGGGCAAACCTTATCATAACGATTAATACAAAAAACTGTCTCAAAAATCAAATAGCTTTGAATTTTGAGACAGCCTCATTTTATTTATTGAATTTATTTCAGTCCAATCTGCCTTTTCGCCTCCCCTACTACAAAAGCAACGGAATTGGCGATATTAAAACTCCTGATCAGTTTAGACATAGGAATGGTCAGATGATTTTCAAAGCGGTCCAAAACCTCTTCACTAAGCCCCACACTCTCTTTTCCGAACACCAGCCAATCTCCATCCTGAAAATCGGTTTCCAGATATGATTTTTCAGCATGTGAACTCATTAAAAAAACACGGGACCGATCAGGGATCTGCTGAATCCATTCTTCAACATTTTCATATTCAGAAACATCGAGATGTACCCAATAATCCAGTCCGGAACGCTTCAGGTTTTTGTCATTAATTACAAATCCAAATGGATGAACCAGGTGTAATCTGCTTTCGGTTCCTACACATAATCTTCCGATATTTCCTGTGTTATTTGGTATTTCAGGTTCTACAAGAACAATATTCAGCATCTCTCTTTTTCTTTATTCGTTTTTTAAAACAGTTAAACCAGATTTTGGTATTTTAATTTGGATTTATTAAATAATTAGATCAGTTTATTTCTTACCACATTTAGCATAGGAATCCGTCAGCACTGCTTTTTCATAGCCCAAAGCAACCGCTTTATCCAGATTTGTACATGCTTCTTTAAGTTTGGAAGTATCCATCAGAATCATAGCTTTGCTCACATAGGATTGCGCAAATTTCGGATCTATGGAAATAGCTTTATTCGCATCAGTAAGTGCTTCTTTATATTTTTTCATTTTAAAATACACATCAGCGCGGCCATTGTACAGCAATGATTCGGGTTTTTCAGAAATAAGTGTATTGTAATCTTTTAAAGCGCCATCCAGGTCACCATTATTTTTTTTCAGGTTGGCCAATCCTGTTTTTGCAAAAATATTATCGGGTGCAAACGTCAGAATCTGATTAAGATCTTTGATGGCAAGCTCCTTCTTTCCCTGACTGTCGTAGATTTTGGAACGGGTAAGATATAAATCCGGAGTCTCAGGATTCACTTTCAATCCTTTTTCTACATATTCCAGTGCTTTGATCTTGTTTCCTTTCTGGCTGTAAAGCGATGAGAGGTTAACATACACGGAAACTGACATAGGATTTGCTTTTAAGGCAGAATCATAAGATTTAAAAGCCTGAGTCGTCTTCCCCAGCCTCCTCTGAGCCGTCCCGAGATAATCATAATATTCCGACTGAAATTTTTGAATCTGCTCTTTCTCAGCTAGTTTTAAGTATTGCTCTTCAGCACACTTATAATCAGCTTTATTAAAACATTCTGCGGCCAGTTTTTTATCCTGGGCATAGAAATTAAGGGAAAAACAAAGGGAAGTTACTAATAATAAAGTTTTTTTCATGAGGTTATAGTTTGTTTATTGATCACTTTTTTGGCGAGTGCACCAAATATCACTCCCAATAAAGATCCAACAAACGCCCCCACCAAAATATCAATTGGGAAATGCACTCCTAAATAGATTCTGCTGTACGAAACAACCAGAGCCCATACAAATATAGCATAAGGAAACCATTTAATCTTCTTTTTCAGTAAAATACCTAAATAAGTTGCCAAAAAGAAGGTATTGGAAGCATGAGCTGAATAAAACCCAAACTGTCCGCCACATTTCACAATCCTCATATGATGTTCCAAAGTAGGGTCATGGCATGGTCTCAACCTCGCAACCCCGTATTTGAAAACATTGGCCAGCTGATCAGAAACAACAGCTCCCAGCCCAATAAATATAAGAATAAAAACTAAAGTTCTTAGTTGATAATTTTTGTATAAAAAATAAAGAAAAATAATATAAAGAGGTACCCAGATCCAGGTACTTGAAATCAGCATCCAAAACTGGTCGAAAGATGAATCTCCCAGATTATTAAGGTAAAGAAATACCTTTTTATCTTCCTGAATGATTTCCTCCATGATTATCTGCTTACAGGTCCTTCATAAGTCTCATCATCAGCCGGCTTCGGCTTTGGAGGTTCGTTAGAAGCAAGAGTACCAGGTTCTGTAAGAATATCTTTTTCGATATCCTTCATCGGGTTGAAATCTTTGGCAGCATCTTTTACCTTTTCAATCTCACGCTTTATTTCAGAAACAGGATTATCTGTTTCCTTCATGATTTCAGTCTTGATATCTTCTACTGCTCCACGCATTTTTCTAACGCCTGCACCTAAGTCACGCGCAATCTGAGGCAGTTTATCCGGTCCGAATAACACAACGATTGCAATGGCAATGAGTGCCATTTCTCCAATGCTTAATTCCATCCGGTAAAATTACGAAAGATTATTGCATTTATGAATGGTAAACTAAAAATTTAAACAAATTTTAAGATTTTGTAAAATTTCAGAGTTTTGAGTTCAAAGTTTAAGGTTCAAAGTTTAAGGTTTAAGGTTTAAGGTTACAAGTTAAAAAATTGAATATAGGTCATTATCTGAAATATTCCCCTATTCTCTAATTGCAATTACCTGCTACCTACAACCTGCCACCTATCATCTAATCCCTAAAATTATAAATTAACAAATATTTAATTCAAAACAATGAGAATTAAACAACAATTCTGTATATTTATAATGCACAACCAAACAAATATATATATTATGAAAAAGCTAGTGACTACTTTTAAAGTTTTCGCCGTATTATCGGTATTGGCATTCAATAGCTGCCAGAATGAAAACAACGAAATCAATCAACAGGAAACAGTTCAGGCCAAAACAACCGTCGCAGACCTGAAAAAAGAGATCACTCCTCTTTCCTCTCAAATTGTTCCTGAAGCGGTACAGCTTCAACTGAATGAATCCGGAAAAAACCTTGAAACTTATCTAAAAAATGATCTGCAGATTGCAGAAGTGAAAGTATTGGGAAAAATTTCAACTCAAAAAGGCATTGATCTTTCCAATAGTCTGATCACCGACAAAGACCAGTTTATTGCCTCGGGAAACATTATGGATCCCTCTTCAGTAAAAATTGGAAAAATTGGAGATCTATACAGTGGAGATGATCTGACAACAGCTCAGCAGGGATTAAAAGAAGCTGTCACTGAAGAAGTGAAAGTCGGAACCAACATTATGGAAATAATATGGAACGGAAAAAACGGAAAATTTACCACCCTATGTTTTTACAAAGATTCAGGAATTATCTGGGACAATATTTTTGGAGGTCTTATCATGATGGATCCGCGTGGAAATTCGGAAGCTTCCGACAACAATCAGGCAGCAAAAGTAGTTTCTACCTGGTATAAACAATGGTGGACAGCAAGCTGGCTATGGGGTTCCAAGAGAGGTGAAGCCGGATATCAGATTACGATCTATTATTCCGGTTCTACAGTTTCCAATGCGGATGTAAGCGATTGGGGATATATCAGTTTAGGAAAGGCGAAAAGTGAAAGTAAGATTACCAAGAGAACAGGTGCATATGGACAGTGTCGTTATGCATTGGGACTTTGTACACCTACAGGTTCTTTAAGCTTTAATTCCACTAACTTTTCTGTGTCATTCTCAGGATTGGGCAGTAATATTGTAAGTAACGGGACAAAATCCCTTTATCCATAATTTTCATAAAAATCAGATTTCAAAAAACGGGAAGCTCGCTGGGCTTCCCGTTTGTATTTATATCAATGCTTTTAAAGGTATTAATTTCCAATTTTTGATTTCAATAGTTCTACTGCATTTTCTTTCAATCCGAAGGTATTTTTCAGCATAGCAAACAGCTCTTCATTACTATTAATCAAAACAGATTCTTTCTCTCCTTTTTCATATCTTATATTCAGTGTATTCTGACTGAAAGTGTAGCGGGCTTCTTCATCTACTTTGGAAAGCACCAGATTTTTCTTAAAATTGGATTCAGGATGTGTAGACAAATACCAGTTGGAAATTTCCAGATCTGCATGTTCAGCTTGTTCCAGTGCAAAACGATAAATCGGCAGCCAATTTTCTTTCCAGATCCACAGGACATACATTCCTTCTTTTTTTGAAATTTTAAAAAGACCGTTCGGTGTCTGTTGTGGTTCTTCGTCATTCAGTAACAAGGGGGTGGTAAGTGTAGTAGTTCCAAAACCGCAATCTACCAGATATTTTTGCCCTTCTACATCAGCTATTAGCATTAAATGGCTTCTGGCAGCACTACTGTCTGCTTCTCTTTGCCATACTACCCTTCCCAATTGCAGTTCAATATTGAATCCCAAGCTTGAGAGTACTTCTCTTAAAAGTAAATTCTGCTCATAGCAATATCCACCCCTCAATTCTGTAACCAGTTTTTTGAAAATATCATCGAGATCCAGAGAAGGAACTGTTCCTGTGTAAGAATCAATATTCTCAAAAGGAATATGCTTAGGATGAAGCTGGTGTATTGTTTTCAATACCTCCATACTCATTTCTGGAGTTCCGGAGAAATGAATCCGTTCGAAATATTTTTCCAGGTTGAATGTATTCATAATTTGTTTTGTGTTTAAAAAAGCAGAAAAACTACTCCTGTAAAAGTATTGAATAGATTGAACCCGGAGCGGCACATATGTGCAGAATAGAACAAATCTATTGTTTCTGAAAATCCTTTTCTTTTTTTCCTTTTCTTTTTTTCTGAAATGCAGAATAAGTGATCACAACGCTAACCGCCATTAAAATAAATGCTAAAAAGAAAGGGGCACCGGAAAACTTGAACGGCGCTTCATCATGCGTGAAAAAGTAAAATAAGTTCGTCATCATCGGAGGCCCGATAATAGAAGTTGCACTCATTAAACTTGTCAATGCTCCCTGAAGTTCGCCCTGCTCGTTAGAAGGGACGCTTTTTGTGATGACAGACTGTAATGCCGGTCCACAGATTCCTCCTAAACAGTAAGGAACTAAAAACACAAACATCATCCATCCTTCAGAGGCAAAAGCAAACAGCAGCATTCCTACTGCATAGAAAGCCAATCCATAGTAAATACTTTTCTGCTCTCCAAGCCTTGGAGTAGTCCATCTGATAAGTCCACCCTGTACAAGACCAACCAATAAACCTACTACTCCTAATGAGATTCCCACCATTCTTTCTGTCCAGTTGAACTTATACATCGTAAAGAAGCTCCAGTTGCTCTGTACCGCATGACCTGCAATATAAATCAATATTAAAGAAAGAATAAGTCCCGAAATTTCAGGGTGTTTACCTAAAAATTTAAATGAACCAATTGGGTTTGCACGTTTCCAGTCAAATTCTCTTCTTTTATCTTTATCCAAACTTTCGGGAAGGATGAAATACCCATACAGGAAGTTAAGAAGACATAAACCCGCAGCGGCATAGAAAGGAACTCTGGCTCCATAGTGACCAAGCACTCCACCCAGAACCGGACCTATAATAAATCCGAGCCCAAAAGCAGCTCCTATCAGTCCAAAATTCTTGGCTCTGTCTTCATCAGTAGAAATATCTGCAATGTAGGCGCTGGCAGTGGTGACACTTGCGCCCGTTATTCCGGCAATAATTCTTCCCAGAAACAGCCACCAGATTGTGGGTGCCAGGGCAAGGAAAATATAATCCACGGCAAATCCGAAAAGAGAAATCAGGATCACAGGTCTGCGTCCATATTTATCACTCAGGTTTCCGACAAGCGGAGAAAATATAAATTGGGTAAATGCATAGGCAAATCCAAGCCAGCCACCATATTTAGCGGCTTCACTAATATCTGCGTGAATAAGCTCCTCAATTAATTTGGGAACAACAGGAATGATGATTCCCCATCCTGTAATATCAATCAGTAAAGTAATAAATATGAAGCCTATAGCCGCTTTTTTCTTTGAATTTTCCATGATGGTGCAAAATTAATCAAATCTTAAAAATAATGGTTCTAAATTTCATTGTATTAAAGAAGTATAATATTAATAATATACTCAATCTCATTCAGTATGTATAAGGAATAAAAAAATAAGCCATTCAATAAGAAAAAAGCCTTTTTCAACTGTTACTTACGAAGAGACATCAACCTCTCTGAAAACACATGTTACCAGCTATTAAACTAATTATAAACTTATAAAAACGTAAAGCATAAAAAAAAAGACCGCTTCTTAAGAAACGGTCTTTATTAATTTATTGTAGTTTGTATTACTTTGAAGCAAGCTCTTCTTTTGTAGAAGTGGTTTTTCCATGTACCTCTTCTTCTTTTCCTGTTTTAAGGAAGTCATAAGCAATTGCAGACGCAATAAAGATAGATGAATACGTACCGAATCCAATACCAATTAACATAGCAAACATGAATCCTCTCAAGTTATCACCACCGAAAATGAAGATCGCAAGGATAACCAGAATCGTAGTAAATGAGGTGTTGAACGTTCTACCTAATGTACTTGAGATAGAGTCATCAAACAGACCCGCTAATGTTAAAGATTTCTTCTCTCTTAAGTATTCTCTAATTCTGTCGAAGATAATTACCGTATCATTGATTGAGTAACCTAATACAGTAAGGATTGCGGCAACGAAATCCTGATTAATCTCCATGTTGAACGGCATAAACTTATGAAGCAATGAATACGCTCCCAAAATAATCACTGCATCATGGAATAACGCTGCAACAGCACCAAGAGAGAACTGCCATTTTCTGAATCTCACCAAGATATAGATGAAAATACCTGCTAATGCAGCAACTACAGCAAGAATACCGTGAGTCTTGATATCGTCAGCAACCGTAGGTCCTACTTTCTCAGAAGAAATGATTCCTGAGTGATCTTTATCTGCAGATTTAAAATCTTTTAACGTCATGTTTGCAGGTAAGCTGGATTTTAATCCTTCATATAATTTCTGCTCAACAGTCTGGTCAGCTTTTAAAGATTCATCTTCGATAAGGTAATCTGTAGAAATTTTCAACTGCTTGTCATTACCGAAAGTTTTAGCTTCTACAGAAGAGTTTTTACCATCCTCAGTCTGGAACATCTTCACTAAATTAGCTTCAACATCTTCAGCATTTACAGCTTTATCAAATCTTACCACATAGTTTCTACCTCCTGTAAAGTCAATACCATATTTGAATCCGTGGATGGCAATAGATGCGATACAAACAATAGTTAAAACACCGGAAATAATGTAAGCATATTTTCTTTTTCCAATAAAATCAATCCAGGTATTTCTGAAAAGATTCTTTGTAGCACCTGTCCAAACTGAAAGATGTTTTCCTTTATTCAATCTGGAGAAGATCATTACTCTTGAAATCAATACCGAAGTAAAGAATGTCATCAGAATACCGATTCCTAACGTTAATGCAAAACCTTTGATTGGCCCTGTTCCGAAAAGGAATAGTACACCTGCCGTCAATAAGGTCGTTAAGTGACCATCAACAATTGCACTTAATGCATGTTTGAAACCGTCTTTGTATGCTTCAAGAATACTTTTTCCTGCGAAAAGTTCTTCTTTGGTTCTTTCATAGATAATTACGTTCGTATCTACCGCCATGGCCATCGTAAGTACAATACCTGCGATACCAGGAAGCGTAAGGGTAGCATCTACGGAATCCATAATTCCGAAAATGTAGAATAGGTTGATCACCATTGCAATTACTGCATATACACCAGCTCCACCATAGTAGAAAATGATATAAGCAATAATTAATAAGAATGCGATACCAAATGATAAAACACCGGCATCAATAGACTCTTGCCCTAATGAAGGACCTACAACCGTAGCCTGAACTACTTTTGCACCTGCCGGTAATTTACCTGCTCCTAAAACGTCTACTAATTCCTTAGCTTCTTCCTGAGAGAAGTTACCAGAGATCTGAGTTCTACCGTTAGGAATTGCATTAACAACGTTTGGTGCAGTATAAACTCTACCGTCAAGCGTTACAGCAACCGGCTTACCAACGTTTTTCTCAGTTAATGTTTTCCAGTCTTTTGCTCCTTTGGAATCCATCTGCATGTCTACTACTACTCTGCTCAGCTCATCATAGCTGATATTTGCAGTTTCAACAGCACCGTCTACCGGAGCTTTTTGGTTGATGTTACCTCTGATTGCATACAATACCAAGCTTTCAGTATCTGTAGCTTCAGGTTTGTAACCCCACATGAACTGTGTATATTTAATGTTAGCCGGACGTAAAGACTGACCTACTTTACTGTTTAAAATTTTATTTACAACAGCTGTATCGGATAATTTTACGTTGGCAACACCGTTCGTTCTTAATTTGTCAAGCTGTAAAAGGTTCATGAAGTTCACATTCTTTGCCACTCCCATAGAATCTCCTTTTGCAGCAACCATAGTTGTCAAAGTCTGGAAATAAGGTGCAATTTCAGGAACCTGCTGTACTTCCCAGAACTGAAGTTTTGCAGAAGTTTGAAGCATTTTCTTCACTTTATCGATGTCCTTCATACCAGGCATTTCTACAGAAATTCTAGCTGTTCCAGGTACTCTCTGAACGTTTGGCTGCACCGCACCCATTTTATCAATTCTCGTTCTGATTACCTCAAAAGCTGTTCCTACAGATGCATCAATTTTTCTTTTAACAATGCTCTTTACCTGCTCATCAGGAGTGTTGTACTTCACTTCAGTAAGTGTAGTATTTCCGAAAATTTCCGGATCTGCCAACTTAAGATTTGTTCCTTTAGCTTTGTTAACCAGATCGAATTGCTCGAAAAAGTTATCGATGTAAGCTTTTGTAGAATTCTTCTGTGCTTCATCAGTTTTGTTTAAAGCCTCGATAAGAACAGGATTTGTAGAATAATTTGTTAAATCATTCACAAGGTCTCTCTGGTTGATCTCCAAAAGAACGTTGATCCCTCCTTTCAAGTCAAGACCAAGTTTCATTTCCTTGTCTTTGGCTTTAGTGTAATAAAGTTTTGTGAATCCTAGATTCAAAGTATCCTTAGAAAGTCTAGCAATTTCTTTCTGATACTTCTCCGGATTGTCTCCTGCAATAGCAGTCGCCTGCTTTTCAATTTTGCTGGCGTACCATGTTGGTAATAGCTCGTTTAAGCAAATCAACCCTAGTACAATAGCGACAATTGTAATAAGTCCTTTTCCTTGCATTTTGTTATAACTACGTTAAATTAAGTCGGCAAATATAATGATTTTCTTGTATTTTATGAATTTTTAACAACAGAAATGGTTTATTTTCAGATATATTGGTATTCTGAGTTCTATTTAAGATTTAACAATTTTTTCATGCTATCATAATGAAGTCTTCAAAATTTGATTGGTATAAAATTTTCATTCACCTAATCAACACACTAACTATCAAAATATTATGAAAAAATTACTTTTTACCCTTAGTATTTTTTCTTCCTTAATTGCTAATTCTCAAAGCATTAATTTGGAAGAATTTGCCACGGGACTTACCAGCCCGGTAGAGATTACAAACGCCAATGACAGTCGGCTTTTTGTTGTTCAGCAGAACGGAATTATTAAAATTATTCAACCCAACGGGACAATTAATACCACCAATTTTCTGAATATCAGTTCAAAAATTATTTTTGGCGGTGAAAGAGGTCTTCTGGGACTTGCTTTTCACCCGCAATACGCTACCAACGGGTATTTTTTTGTGTATTATAACAACCCCGCAGGCAATATCATCGTTGCGAGATACAGTGTAAGTTCAACTGATTCTAACGTGGCTGATCCTGCGTCTGAAAAAATCCTGCTCAACATTCCTAAACCATTTGACAATCACAATGGAGGAAGCATTCATTTTGCTCCTGACGGAAAACTCTGGATCATCACCGGAGACGGAGGAAGCGGCGGAGATCCGAACAATAATGCCCAAAATAAAAATGTATTGCTTGGAAAAATGCTGAGAATAGATGTGGATGCTACCGGGCTATATAATATTCCACCGGATAACCCTTTTGCAGGAACCGTAGCTGGTGCTGATGAAATATGGGCTTATGGCCTCAGAAATGCCTGGAAATTTTCCTTTGACCTGACTACGGGAAATGCCATGATTGCAGACGTTGGCCAGGGAGCTATAGAAGAAATCAATAAAATGCCCATTACGACAGCAGGGTTAAACTATGGTTGGCGCTGCTATGAAGGAAATAATGTTTACAATACTGCAGGATGTGCAGCTCAGTCTACTATGACCTTCCCTGTTGCCGTATATGACCATTCAGGTGGAAAGTGTTCTATCACGGGTGGTTATGTTTACAGAGGAACTCAATATCCGTCACTTCAGGGGAAATATTTTTTCGCAGACTACTGCTCTACCCAAATTGGAATTCTGGATAGCAATAATACCATCACATGGACAGGTCCTTATTCGGGAAATAATTTTTCTACTTTCGGAGAGGATTATCAAAAGGGATTGTATGTAGCAGCGGTGAACAATGGAAAAATTTTTAAAATATCCACAGGGACTTTAGGAACTCAGGAAAATACCTTAGGCACCATAAAAGTATATCCTAATCCTGCTTCCAAAGAAATTTTCATCGATGGGCTGAAAGATAAGAAAGCAACCCTGGAAATCATCAGTGCAGAAGGCAGAAAAGTATTGGAAAAAGATAAAATCTCTAATGGAAAAGGAATCAATATTTCAGGAATATCTGCCGGAGTTTATTACATTAACCTGAAATCCGGAGAATTGAAATCTTACAGTCAGAAATTGATTATCAAATAATACTATTTTGTTATAAACGCAGACGAAACGCTAAGGCTTTTAAATTCTATAAAAAATGATGGCAAAAGCGTTTCACTAAGCAAAAAACATTGGATATTTCTTAAACCATTAAGAAGGATTTAAGCAGTAAAGCATAGTTAAGTTAAGATAAATCATTCTGATTTTTAAGCTTAAAGCGAAGCTCATCTTAATACTCTAAACACCTTAATGCAATCTTAATGTTTCAAAAAAGCTTAAACAAGTTCAAAATAAGCCCACAGATCAATAAAAAAGCGGTTCAGATCTGAACCGCTTTTCTTTATATTGTCATTGAAAAAATCCTTGTTTCAGGCTTATTCCTCATCATTCTCAGGTCAAAAACCATGGCTACATTTCTTGTGAAAGCCCTTCCGGCTTCTGTAATTTTAACTTCAGTTCCATTAATCTCCACCAATCCGTCATTTTCCATTTCTTTCAGCATTTCCAAAGCATTTTCAAGCTCCGGGAAAGAATTGTTGATATCAAAAGTGGTTTCAAGCTGGCACATAAGGTTCAGAATATGTCTTCTTACAGTCAGATCTTCTTCGCTAAGAACGTGTCCTTTTACAACAGGAATCTCACCTTCTTCAACCATTTTCTGGTATTCCTCAACCGTTTTTACATTCTGGGCAAAAGCATACCATGAATCTGAAATGGCAGACATACCAAGCCCTACCATCAGTTGGGTTTTGCTTGAAGTATACCCCATGAAATTTCTGTGAAGTTTTTTATGAATCAAAGACTGATACAGATCATCATGTTCAAGAGAGAAGTGATCCATCCCTACTTCGATATATCCCAAATCCTGAAGCAGTCTTTTACCATCTTCATACAAACGTCGTTTTTCTTCTCCGCTTGGCAGGTCATTTTCATCAAAACCTCTTTGCCCGACTCCTTTTACCCAAGGAACGTGTGCATAAGAGTAGAAGGCAAGTCTGTCCGGCTTCAGCTCCATTGTTTTTCTGATCGTATGTTCCATCGCCTCCCAATTCTGATGCGGCAGTCCGAATACAAGATCATGGCTGATTCCTCTGTAACCAATTTCCTTCGCCCATTCTGTAACGTTTTTCACATTTTCAAAAGGTTGGATTCTATTGATCGCTTTCTGAACTTTAGGATCATAATCCTGAACTCCAAAGCTCACTCTTCTGAAACCAAGATCATATAAAGTCTGAAGATGTTCTTTCGTGGTATTGTTAGGATGCCCTTCAAAAGAGAATTCCGGATGGTCCGCAATATCTACGGTTGAAAAAATCCCTTCCAGCAATGCCTTTAAGTTCTCAGGAGAGAAAAACGTAGGAGTTCCTCCACCTAAGTGTAATTCTTTCAGTTTAGGTTTTTCGTTGAAAAGGTCAAGATACAGTTTCCACTCTTTCAAAACACTTTCCAGATAAGGCACTTCAACACTGTGTTGTTTGGTAATACGCTTATGACATGCACAGAACGTACACAAAGCCTCACAGAAAGGCAAATGGATATAAATAGAAATCCCCTCCTCTGCATTGCTTTCATGAAAAGACCTGATTACGGTTTCCTTCCATTTTTCCGGTGAAAAAGTTGATTCATCCCAATATGGAACGGTAGGATAAGAGGTGTAACGCGGTCCGGGAATATTATACTTATCTATTAAAGAGTTCATTTTGAAAATTAAAATTTTATAAGGGCATGAAATTTAACATCATTAAAATTCATCTTACAAAATTAACCATTAGTTATGAATTTTAACCTATGAATTATATTAGGTTGTATTTTATAATGAGTCTAAATACGTATGGTCAGGCTTTTGGCAAATAGTGATAAATTCTATACGTTATATTTAAAATTTTAATTTCATCACTGCAATTCTGCTATTTCCTGCAAGAGCTACATGATCAGCATCTATCCATTGGCAGACGAAGAAGCCTTTTTCATCAGAAATTTTCTTCCATGTTTTGCCGAAATCTGAAGAATAGCTGATATGTTTGTCTCCAACTGCAATGATTTCTTTTCCTTTTGATCCGGGCTTAATTTTCACACAGGTTGTATATCCTGCATTCTGTCCTGAAGCCTGAATCTGCCAGGTTTCCCCACCATCATTAGTTGTTGCAATATTATTGACATTGGCATCTTGCTTTGTATAATCACCTCCAGCTGCAATCCCGAAACGATCTTCAAAAAAATCAATGGAATATATTCCTTGTGAGGATTCTCCCTGTACAACTGGCGTATTGAAGATTTCAAATTTTTCATCTTTAAGATTCATTCTTAAGATTCTTGAAGCTTTTCCTCCCGTCGCAATCCAAAGGTATTTTTTAGATGATGAAATATTGGTATTACTGGCGGCAAATGCAGCCTCGCCCTCGTTTAATTTTACATTATTCTTAAACATGCTCCATTTCCCATTTCTATAGACAGCCAGCTTCAAAAGAAGATCTTTATCTGCATCACTGAAAGTATAGGCAACTTTATCATTAACAAAATGCAGAGCATCATAAAAAGCAGTTTTTGCGGTATCTTTAAAAACAACCTGTGACTTCAGCGTTTTTTTATCGATGGCAAAGAAACGGCCAGGGCTCTCAATATTGATTGCGTAGAAAGCAGTTTTATTCTGCGCTAATGTTCTGAACTGAAGTTTGTCTTCAGACAGCTTGATCTGCTTCTGATTTTTATAATCTTTAAGATCTACAAACCCAAATTTGGAATCCGTACCACAATACCAGACCTTATTGTCATATAATTCCAGCGCTCTGATGCTGATTTTATCATTGAGAATAGTTTCAAGGCTTTCTACCTGTTGGGAAAACGCCGTAAGTCCTGCGGACAGAAGTAAGATGGAAAAAATCTTTTTCATATATATAATTTTGGGACAAAAAAAACCGCCGAAGCGGTTTATATTATTATTACTCTTGGTTCTGATATTTTTCAGGATTGTTAAGTTTACTGTTTGATTTTCCATAAAGGAAATATACTAAACCTCCTAAGAACAACCATACAGCAGAAAGTTCCAATGCATGAGCACTTAAGTTAAATATCAAATAAATATTGATAAACACTCCCAATGCTACAACTATTTTATAAGCCGGAACTTTGAATGGTCTGATCAGATTAGGTTCTTTTTTTCTCATCACCCAAACGGCAATACAAACCAGTGTAAATGCAAACAGGGTTCCGAAACTCGTCATATCTGCCAATGTAGAAATTGGAGTAAATGCTGCGATTAATGCTACTACA
This sequence comes from Chryseobacterium indologenes, assembly GCF_018362995.1. NCBI lineage: Bacteria > Pseudomonadati > Bacteroidota > Flavobacteriia > Flavobacteriales > Weeksellaceae > Chryseobacterium > Chryseobacterium indologenes. Next base: position 69,953 of record NZ_CP074372.1, on the reverse strand, counting down.
ATTCCCAACAAAATGATTCCTTTGTAAGGTGTTTTTGTTTTTGGGTGAAGTTCTCCGAAAAATTTAGGAATCAATCCGTCTTTTGCCATACCGATGAAAATTCTTGACTGTCCCATCATCATTACCATTACTACAGAGATCAATCCTACTGTTGCAGCGATGGTTACTATATTACTTGCCCAGTGCTTTCCTGCAATTTCAAATGCATAGGCTACAGGTGCTTTAATAGCATCAGGATATTTTCCTTCCGGGTTAAAGTCTGTATAATGCATCATTCCTGTCAGTACAAGCGATACGCAAATGTAAAGCGCTGTACACACCAATAGTGATGCAATAATAGCGAAAGGAACATCTTTTTTAGGATTAATAGCTTCTCCTGCCTGTGTAGAAACGGCATCAAAACCAATATATGCAAAGAAAATAGCGGCTGCTCCGGAAATAATTCCTTTAATACCATATGCGGAAACCAGATCTCCTTCAGAATTCTTGATCTGTACCTGATCCGGAATAAAAGGTTTCCAGTTTTTAACACCATCTACAGCGTTGTAAAGGTCAGTATTGGAAAAAATAATATAGACTCCTGCAATAATTACAAAGATAACGGCAGAAGTTTTCATCAAAACGATCAGGTTATTAGCTCCTGCAGCTTCTTTAGTTCCTTTTACCAATAATGCAGTAATTAAAAGAACAAGAATGAATGCCGGCAGGTTCATTGAAAAACCATCTCCTGTATAACTGGCAGGATCTGATGTAAGATAAGCCGGTAAATGAATATTAAAGATTTTCAAAAATTTGTTAAAGTATCCGGACCAACTCACGGAAACCGCCATACTCGCCATAGCATATTCGAGGATGAGACACCACCCCATGGCCCATGCAAAAATTTCTCCCACCGTTCCATATGCATAAGCATAAGCTGAACCTTCTACAGGAATAATGGATGCAAACTCTGCATAGCACAATGCAGCAAAAACGCAGGCAATACCTGCTATGATAAAGGAAATGGCAAGCGCTGGTCCTGCGTGATAATAGGCTCCCGTTCCGGTAAGAACAAAGATTCCACCTCCAATGATAGCACCCACTCCAATTGCTGTTAAACTCCATTTTCCAAGGACTTTTTTCAGCTCACTTTTCTTCATATCTGCCTCATAGGCACTTAGTGGCTTTTTAACCCAAATTTTCGACATGTTTTTTTATTTATTAAGGATTTACGAAAATATAAAAAATTTAGGAACTCCCACGTTTATCGTTAAACTTTCCTTAATTATTTTACATTAAAGTATTTAAAACCTGAACAACACATTATAAAATCCATTTTAAAAAGTCCATATTTTTGCTTATTTTTGATTGCATGAATTTATATGATCTTTTTGTAAAGCCTTATGAAAGCTATGATTCTTTACAGATTACGCTGGAAGCATCAGGTGCAATTTTCGGAATACTGAGCGTATTTTTTTCCATTAAGAAAAATATATGGGTATACCCTACCGGCATTATTTCAACCCTGATCTATGTATACCTTCTTTTCAATGCCGGGCTGTTAGGAGACTGCATGATTAACGTCTATTATACTGTCATGAGTATTTACGGCTGGATTCTATGGGCAAAAAATTCTGAAGATCATGTTCATGTAGAAGTTACCTGGGCTACCCGAAAAGAATGGACCTATGCTACCCTGCTTTTTATACTGAGTCTGGCACTGGTTACTCTTATTTATTATTATAAGCCTTATCTTGACAATCAGTTTTCTATGGAAGGAACCAGTTTAGGATTGTATCATCTGGACTGGGCAAATTGGATGGATGTTTTTACCACTTCAATATTTTTAGTAGGAATGTGGTTGATGGCCAAACAGCGCATTGACAACTGGATTTTCTGGATTATCGGAGATATTATCTGCATCCCTATGATGATTTTTAAGGGACTTGGAATCACTTCGGTTCAATATTTGGTATTTACTATAATGGCTATCTTAGGATACGTCAATTGGAAAAAAAGTTTTAAAGAAAAAAAAGTACAATAAAGTCATGAAAAATTTATTTAAAATAGCATTCAGTATTTTTGCTATTACCAGTTTAACCTCTTGTTTAGCATATACCGACGGATACGGAAGCAATGGAAACTATGGGTATGGAGATCCTTATTATAACAACGGGTATTACTATGCACCTTCCGGATATTACGGAAGCGGCGGATATTGGGGCAATGACGGATATTATTATAGAAACAACGTTAATTACTACTATGATAACGGAATACCTTATTACTATGACAGTTATAACAACTCCAGAAGAAAAGTCTATGTAGAAAGAAGATCTAATTCTTCATCAAGACCTCAAAACGGGTTCCAGAACACGCGTACAACGAACGGTAACGGTTCATACAATAATAACGGAGGATTCAATAATAACAGAAACTCCAATAGTAACAGTGGGTTCAGAAACCAGAACAGTGGTAATCAGAACAATCAGGGTAACCAAAACAACAGCGGATTAAGAAATTCCAACAGTAATAGCGGATTCAGAAACCAAAGCAGCGGTAATCAGAATAATCAGGGTAACCAAAATAACAGTGGATTCAGGAACCAGAACAGTGGCAGCCAAAGCAGCGGCAGATCAGAATCTTCCGGCGGTGGATTCAGAAACAGCTCCAGCAGCCAAAGCACTAGTTCAGGCAGACAACAGAGCGGCGGAGGCGGCTTTAGATAAAACGATTATAAATAAGAAAACGAACAGTTAACACTGTTCGTTTTTCATTTTAAATATAGTAATTTTGCTTCTTCATTTAACAAAAAAATATGGAATTTTATAAATATCAGGGAACAGGAAATGACTTTGTAATGGTAGACAACCGTGATCTGCAATTTACCAAAGATAAAAACAGTATTGAAAAATTATGTGACAGACGTTTCGGAATAGGTGCTGACGGCCTTATTTTATTGGAAAATGATTCTAACTATGATTTCAAAATGGTTTACTACAATTCTGACGGAGGAGAAAGTACCATGTGCGGAAACGGAGGAAGATGTCTTGTAGCTTTTGCTTTTTTCCTTGACATCTTTGAAGATAAATGCAAATTCATTGCAACAGACGGAGAGCATGAAGCAGAAATCCATAACGGGATCATCAAATTAAAAATGATTAATGTAGATTCTATTTCACAGGACGGAAATGACTTTGTTCTGAATACAGGATCTCCCCACTATGTAAAATACGTAGAAAATCTGAAAGATTACCACGTTTATGACGAAGGATATGGTATCAGAAATTCTGAAAATTATAAAGAAAAAGGGATCAATGTAAACTTTGTAGAAAAAATTTCTGATGATGAAATTTTTGTAAGAACCTATGAACGAGGCGTTGAGGACGAAACTTACAGTTGCGGAACAGGAGTTACGGCTTCTGCTTTAACTTTTCTTCAAAAACATAATCTAACCTCTGTAAAAGTTAAAACTTTAGGCGGAAACCTTAAAGTATATGCTGAAAAAAGCGGAGATACATTCCAGAATATTTGGCTGGAAGGTCCTGCAAAGCAAGTTTTTAGAGGTAAAACAGATCTTCTTTAAAAACAAAAACTTTTAATCAACATTTATAAGAATGAAAAAAGCTATTCTCATTATCATTCTGCTGGTTTTTGCAGCCGCAGGATTTTTTGGTTTGAGATTTTACAATAAATATTTAGGAAATAACGTAGAAAAAGACGGTTATGTTCTGATTCCTCACAGGGCAGGTTTTAAACAGATCCTCGATTCTATTGCTCCTTATATTAAAGACAGGGAATCTTTTGAAGCAGTGGCTAAAGAAAAAGGTCTTGATACAAATTTTAAAGCAGGACGTTATCATATCCAGAGCGGGACGGGAAATAAGAACCTTGTTAATATGATCAAAGCAGGGAACCAGACAGCAAACTCTTACAGAATCGGGGATTTTGGAGATATGTATCAGATGATTGGTAAGGTGACCAAAAAAACGGAAATTGATTCGTTACATTTTATAAATGATCTGGATGCTGTGGCACAAGAGAAAGGCTATAAAAATGTTGAAGATCTGAAAAAATATTTCTTCATTGATACTTATAATTTCTTCTGGACCGTAAGCCCAAGGGAATTTTTTTCAAAGTTTGAAAATCAGTACAATGATTTCTGGACGAGTGAAAGAAAAAACAAAGAACAGCAGTCTGGCCTTACAAGAGATCAGATCTATGCACTGGCTTCTATTGTTTATAAGGAATCCGGAGGAAAAAAAGATGAAATGAAAACGATTGCCGGATTGTATTTAAACCGTTATAGAAAAGGGATGAAACTTCAGTCTGACCCTACGGTGATCTATGCGATCAATAAGCAGACGAATTTTAAAGAATCTATTAAAAGAGTATTATATAAGCATTTGTCTACACCATCACCTTACAACACTTATGCAAACGCAGGTATTCCTCCGGGACCGATCTGTGTAGTGGATAAGAATTCGATTGATGCTGTTTTAAATGCTGAAAACAACAATTATATATTTATGTGTGCTGATCCGGCAAGGTTTGGATACCATAAGTTTACGGCAAGTGCTGAAGAACATGCTGTAAATGCAAAGGCTTACCAGGACTGGCTCAACTCAAAAAATATAAAATAAGTTTAGAAAGCACCTAAAATTTATACAGTTAGAAAAACAATAAACAGTCATACTATTTTGAAGATCAAATTGATATGGATATTCAAAACAGTATGGGTTATCCTTTCACGATTTTATACAAAAAAATAACCTATGAAGAATAAGACAGAAATTGTCAATATTTTCACCAGAAAAACTTTAGGACTTACGTTAGTACTTTCAGCGGCGGCGATGGCTTTTGCACAGGAGAAGGCTGGAGTTTCAGGAATCATTGTCAACAAAAAAAATCAACCGGTTCCTTACGCTTCTGTAACTTTCAGCAATAAGACAAACAAAACTCTAAGTGATGCTGTACTGACAGATGAAAAGGGACAGTATAAACTTGAGCTTATACCAGGAGATTACGATATCACAGTAGAGGCTATTGATTACAAAAAAAGCGTAATCAGCAAAAATATTACAGCAGCAGGTAATATTGGTGCATTATCTATTGAAGCAGAGCCTTCTTCTACTGTTGATGGAAAAACAAAAGAAATCCAGGGTGTTGTGATCACCGCTTCAGCAGCTAAACCTTATAAAGTAGAACTTGACAAAAAAACATATGATCCTTCGCAGGATATCGTGAGTAAAGGAGGAAATCTTCAGGATGTTCTGACCAATGTTCCTTCAGTTTCTGTAGATACGGACGGAACGGTTTCTATGAGAGGAAGTACCAACGTAAAATTTCTGATCAACGGAAAGCCTTCTGCCCTTCTGGGAATAGATGATGGAGCGAATGCCTTACAAAGTATCCCGGCTGATCAGATTGAAAGAATTGAAGTTATCACCAACCCTTCTTCTAAATTTGAAGCAAGCGGAACTTCCGGTATTCTGAACATTATCCTTAAAAAGAACAAGAAAATCGGGTTTAATGGTAGTGTTGTAGGATCTTTAGGATATTTCCCGAGAACATCACTTAACACCAACCTGAGCTGGAGAAAAAATAACTGGACATGGTTTGTAAACGGCGGTGGCGGTTACACAGAAAACAAAACGAAAAATAATTCGGAAACGACGTATCACAATATTACTTTTCCTAAGATCCTTCCTAATACACAGCCTAATGATGTTCTTGAGCATCAGCTTCAAAACTCCACAAGTAAAACATATAATAAAAATTATAATGTAAGTGCGGGTTTTGTGTATGATCTTTCTGACAAAACATCGATCAATGTAACAGGACTGGTAAGAACTTTTGAAGGAGACGGAAATGAGCTTCTGCAGACGTATGACAGTTTCCACAGATTTTTCAAAGATCCGTCAGATCCGAATGGAACTGCGGGAACATGGCAATTATTAAACCCATACGGACAAAGAGAATCTAAAACGATATTTAATAACCTTGCCTTCCAGGGAGATGTAGGTGTAGACCACAAATTTGATGACAACGGTCAGAATTTATCAGTATCATTAAGTTTACAGAGAAACAGAAGTAACAATAATGCAGACATTCTTGAAACCAATGACCTGCTTCCGGATGCACAGGATATTACCAGAAGACATTCTGTAAGCAAAACGATTATCGGGAAAGCAGACTACGAATTACCAATAGGAGAACAGTCTAAGATTGAAGCAGGATACAGATTGGATGTGAATGATAATACTTATAATAATTTTGTAAGCAGCACGTCCAATAATCCTTATATTCCAAACTATAATAACGATACGGATTACAGAGAGATCTTCAATGCTTTCTATTTACAGTTTAAGAGTAAAATCGGAGAAAAATTTGCTTATCAGCTCGGTTTAAGAGATGAACTTTCCAATGTAAAGATCAATTACATCAATCAAAATCCTAATGATCCGCAATTAAATAAAACAAAGAACTACAACAATTTATTTCCAAGTGTATTCTTAAGCTATGATGTATCTAAGAACAACCAAATTTTAGTTAATTATTCCCGTAGGATAGACAGACCAAGATCTTTCTTCATGGTTCCTTTCCCGAATTACAGCAACAGCCAGAATATTTTTGAAGGAAATATAGATCTTAATCCATCTTATGTAGATTCATTTGAAGTAGGATATAATATTACAAGAAAAAAGTTTACGATTAACCCTACCTTATATTACAGACACGCTACTGACGATACTAAAATGCTGGTCTACAGACCTGATGAAAACCTTGGAGTATTCTATACAAAACCTATCAATCTTGGAAATGACGAACGTTATGGTTTGGATCTGAACTTTACCTATGACCCGTTTGCGTGGTTAAAAATAATGGGGAGCTTAGACATGTTTGGATATAAAACAACCGGAATTGCTTATTATGATGCTCTTGATAAGAATAAGCAGAAACAAACCCGTAATATGGACTTTACCGGAGATGGTTTCTCTACAAGAGCACGTCTTAATACGACATTTAAACTTGATAAAACGTTAAGTGTACAGCTGCAGGGATTCTATAGAGGAGCTCAGAAATCTGCCAACCAAAATACGGAGGATATGTATGCGCTGAACCTTGGTGCTTCCAAAACGATCTGGAAAGGAGACGGAACAATTTCCTTCAACATCCAGGATATCTTCAATACAAGAAGCAGAGAAGTACTCAGTTTCAATGAGGATTATACCCGAAGAAACTATATGCAGTGGCAGCCAAGACAGTTTTCTGTTTCTTTAACCTATAGATTCAAACAGGGTGAAAAAGTAGATCAGCCTAAAAAGAAAAAGGATATCAATTCCAATGCAGCCGGAGACGACCAACAAGGCGGTCCGATGTAATACAACAAAAATAAAATCCCGAAAAGTACTTTTCGGGATTTTTTATTAATGCTTACTTGCTTGATTAAATATAAATTTGTAAAATATAAAGATAAACATCTGACAATAAGGCTAAAAGGTTTATATTTATCCCATAAAAAGAAAAAGAGAGTACTCAAGAAAAATACAGATCTATTTTCTAAAACTAAAAATAACCTATGAATCTATTTCAAAGAACCCTGTTGATCCTACTCCTTTTTCCAATCTTTCTATTGGCACAGACTCCTGAAAAACAAAAATTAAAAGAATACATTATTCCTGATAAAAGTGACACAGTACGTTTTTATATCTATACTGCAGATAATTTACCAAAGGAAAAAGTGTTCATCTATCTGCAGGGAAGTGGTGATTTACCTATGGTTAATGGTGATGATACAGAACCTTGCTGTTACAATAACTATCCAAAAAAATTAATGGCAGAGTTTCCAAAAGATTATGCATTCGTTTATATACAGAAAATTGGACTTCCCTATTACTCAAAAACATTAAATAATTATACACCTTCCCTAACATTTACACGAAGGAATAATGTGTTAGACAGAGCTGAAGTTGCCGATAAAGTTGTTAATTTCATAAAGAAAAGAATTTACCCCAATGCTAAAACAATCGCTGTGCTTGGACATTCTGAAGGTAGTGACGTGGTAGCAAAGCTAGCTGCTATCAATAAAAACATCACCCATATTTGCTTTTCAGCAGGGAATGCAACACCTCAGATATTTAATGATATACTTTTTACCAGAAGACAAATGCTGGAAGGGAAATTAAGTGCCAGCCAGGCTCAGGATAAAATTGATGAATTGATGAAAGGTTATAATGAAATTTATCAAAATCCTGACTCGATAAAAGATTATTTTAATGGCGATACCTACAAATGGAATGTTGCAATAAACGAACCTCCTATAGAAAATCTTCTGAAGTTAAAAATTCCCATCTTCGTCACCATTGGAAGCCATGATGATAAAGTACCTGTAGAAACCAGTGATTTAATTACCACAGAATTTATCCGTCACAGAAAAACGAATCTGAAAAGCAAAGTTTATCTGAACTGCAATCATAATTTTGAAGAAATAAAAGAAGACGGAACCAAAATAAGCCATTGGAAAGAAATGTTTTTTGACTTTCTGAATCTCATTGACAAAGACTTTAAATAGAAAATATAGCTAAAAGAAGTAATTTCATATTCTTAAAATGTAATTTCCAGCTGCTTCCGGCAAAATAAAAAAACAGCTGTAAAACTCTTGTTTACAACTGTTTGTTATCTATAATTCCTGATATATTTTGCTGAAAATTTATTTTACAGGTTCAGCTTTGGAATCTTTTTCTTTTTCAGCCTCATAGATTCTTCTTCTTAGATCACTGGTGGAAAACCTATGGTCTCTTTTGTTATAAAAGATCTCAATTCCTTTTTCTTCACAGTATTTCTTACCTGTAAAGTCTTTGTCCATATAATCATCCCCAATGATTCTTACATCAATCACAAATGATTTTAAAATATCCAATAGATCTTCTTCTGTATAATAAGGAATGATCTCATCCACAGCATTTACTGCTTTCAGCTGGATATACCTTTCAACGATAGTCTGGCTTGGCTTATTTTTGTTGGGACGATCGTGGGAAGGGTCGATCTGAAGTCCAACGATTAAATAGTCACATACCGTTTTAGCTTCTTCAAGCATTTTGATGTGGCCAGCGTGTAATAAGTCAAATGAGGAAAATGTAATCCCTATTCTCTGTGTCTTCATATTAATTTTGAATTAAAAACTTCTCTGAATTAAATGTCTTTTTAAAGGATAAAACAAAAGATTCAGGGAAGGTGTTTTGTAATTTGTTTATATAATTCGTTCTTTACCTGTTCTTTCATATAGTCAGGAAAATTTCATAACCATTGAAATTATACATTCCTTGTATTTAAATATTTCTGCCATTCCCAAACCGTTCTTAAAGATTCTTCCAGAGAGGTTTCAGACTTCCAGTTGAGTTCTTTTTCGGCCTTTTCAGCGTTGGCATACGCAATAGTGATATCTCCTTCTCTTCTGGCACAGATCTGATACGGCACTTCTACATTATTGGCCTTTTCAAATGCTTTCACCACTTCCAGCACAGATGAACCTTTTCCTGTTCCCAAGTTGTAGGTATCAATCACAGCTTCAGGTGAAGAGTCTTCCATCAGTTTTTTTAAAGCTGCAACGTGTGCCTTAGCCAGGTCAACAACATAAATATAGTCACGAACGGCTGTCCCGTCCTCTGTAGCATAATCATCTCCCCAAACATTCAGTTTCTCGCGTACTCCTGAAGCCGTCTGCATCACATAAGGTACCAGGTTATTAGGAACTCCTATCGGCAGTTCTCCAAGTTTTGCAGAAGGATGAGCTCCGATCGGGTTAAAATATCTTAATAACGAAATTTTACGTTGATAGGCATTTGCAAAATCAATCAGGATCTGTTCTCCCATTTGTTTTGTTTTCCCATACACACTTTCAGGTACTTTTAAAGGAGTATTTTCATCAATCGGCATTACATCTGCCTGCCCGTATACTGTACAGGATGAACTGAAAATAAAGTTGGAAATTTCTCTTACTTTAAATTCCTGAAGAATATTTATCAGTGAGAATAAATTATTCTCATAGTAGTCTACAGGTTTTATCTGGCTCTCTCCTACTGCTTTAGAAGCTGCAAAATTGATACAGCCATCGATCTGATGGGCATCAAAAACCTGAGTAAGAAGTTCTTTCCTTCTTAGATCAAAAGGATAAAAAGCCGGCTTTTTACCTGTAATTTCTTCTATATTTTTTAAAATAAACCTTTCCGTATTGGACAAATCGTCTACAATAACTACTTCAAAGCCACTATTGATAAGTTCTACCACCGTATGAGAACCGATATATCCAAGTCCTCCCGTAACAAGTATTGCCATTTTTATTTTTTAATCTTCGTGTTTTCCTATATTTTCTATTTCGTTAACGCCCTTATATCTTTTCACCTTAAATAGGTTTACAATCAGTAAACTCAATATCAATACAATTAAAAATTTAAAAGTAAAATGTCCTACAATATAATATCCATTTAAAAATCCAAGTAATAAAGGATAACCTAAACTCATTATGGATAAAAACAGACTAAGATTCAGGAACAAAATAGCTTTATCATATTTTTCAACTAAATTGACAAATGCAAATGAATTGATAACTAACGAAATACCAATAAATAATGTTTTCAATAAACTAAAATCATTAAATATTTCAAGAACCAAAAATGCTGATATTATGAAAAGTAATAAGCTGGTGATTACTGCTAAATAGTATACCAACTTACACTTAAATATCTTTTGTTTCATTATTTCATAAACTCAAGAACAGCATCCGTAATATACTTCAGTTGCTCTTCATCCAATTCTGTATGCATTGGTAAAGAAATTACCTGATCCAACAGCTTATCTGTATTTACAAAGTCTGCATCATTACTTTCCTGGAAGTATGCTTTCTGCTTTCTTAATGCTACCGGATAATAAATCATTGCAGGAATTTCTTTTTCCGTTAAAAACTTCTGAAGTTCATTACGCTTTCCGTTCAGGATTCTTAAAGTATACTGGTGGAATACGTGAGTAGAATTTTCAGCTCTTTTTGGAGTCAGAATATTCGGATTTCCTTCAAATGCTTCATCATAAAAATCTGCAGCTCTTTTTCTTGCTTCGTTGTAAGAATCAAGGTGAGGAAGTTTTTTTCTTAAAACTGCAGCCTGAATACTGTCCAGACGGGAGTTTACTCCTACTTCATCATGATAGTATCTTTCGTACATTCCGTGGTTCACAATTCCTCTCAAACGATGTGCTAATTCGTCATTGTTGGTAAAAATCGCTCCACCATCTCCGTAGCATCCAAGGTTTTTTGAAGGGAAGAAAGAAGTTGTTCCTACTGTAGACATTGTTCCTGCCTGTTTTACAGTTCCGTCAGAGAATGTATATTCTGAACCAATTGCCTGAGCGTTGTCTTCAATAACGTATAGATTGTGCTCTTCAGCAATTTTCAAAATTTCTTCCATATTGGCACACTGTCCGAAAATGTGTACCGGAATAATCGCTTTTGTTCTTGGCGTAATGGCTTTTTTAATCTGTTCTGTAGAAATGGTGAATGTATCATAATCTACATCTACCAATACAGATTTTAGCTTAAGCAGGTGAATTACTTCTACCGTTGCAGCAAAAGTAAAATCAGCTGTGATGATCTCATCTCCTTCTTTCAGATCCAGGGCCATTAAGGCAATCTGTAATGCATCTGTACCATTGGCACACGGAATCACATGTTTTACTTCTAAATAAGACTCCAATTCATTCTGGAAAGACTTTACTTCAGGTCCGTTAATAAACGCTGCAGAGTCCATTACATTCAAAACAGCATTGTCTACATCATTCTTTATTTTGTAATACTGACTTTGCAAGTCAACCATCTGAATTTTTTTCATATAATAAATATTTCTGTAAAAATAAGGAATTTAATATCCTATCAAAAATTTTATTGATTTTGTTTTTATCTTTATACAAAATAATGTTATGAAAAAACTTTTACTCTTTTGTTTCCTAACGGGTTATCTTCATGTATCTGCCCAAACAGAACTTGTTTTTGTTTTCTTTACTGATAAGCCCAACAAAGCTGCATTTTATGCAAATCCTCTTTCTGAACTCAGCCAGAAATCGCTCAACAGACGTACGACGCTGGGAATTCCTCTCAATGATCAGGATGCTCCTATTGAACAGTCTTACCTTCAGAATCTTCAAAATTTAGGATTTACCATTACCGATTATTCAAAATGGCTTAACGGAGCAGCGGTGAATGCTACTCCTGCCCAAAAAACACTGCTGCAGGCTCAGTCTTTTGTTTTATCTGTTGAAAGTTTTGCCAGAAACAGTTCAACCACTGTAAAAACTGTGCCCACAAAATGGAAAGATGATGCCAGTCTCAATAAAATACTCACCACTTTTAATTATGGTTCCGGTGCCGGCCAAATTGATCAGGTTAATATCCGCCCTCTTCACCTGGCGGGTTATACCGGAACAGGAATTTCTATAGCAGTCATTGATGCCGGATTCCCAACAGTGAATACGGGAAGTGCTTTTTCAAGATTATGGAGCGGTAATCATATAAAAGCGGCCTATGATTTCGTCACTAAAACCGGAAACATTTACAATACCGCGCTCAGTCCGCACGGTTCTGTTGTGTTAGGAGCTATCGGCGGATATATTGAAAACATATTTGTTGGTGCGGCCCCGGATGCTGATTTCTATCTTTACCGAAGTGAAAATGCCAATGTAGAAGTTCCTGAAGAAGAGCTATATTGGATTGAAGCTGCTGAGGAAGCAGACAGAAAAGGGGTAGAAATCATCACCTCATCACTGGGATACAATGTTTTTGATGAGAGCCGTTACAATTATACCTATGCAGATATGAACGGAAGCACTTCTTTCATTGCCCGTGGAGCGGGTATTGCTGCTGAAAAAGGAATTTTTGTTCTTGCTGCCGCCGGAAATTCAGGGCTACAGCCATGGCATTATCTGATGACCCCGTCTGACAATGCTAAAGTATTCTCTATCGGTTCTGTAGATTCTGCAGGAAATGCATCCGGATTTTCTTCTTTCGGTCCTAATTCTCTTGGAGTGGTAAAACCTGACGGAAGTACTCAGGGAACTGCTACCACTACAGTGTATGACAATGCTACTACAGTTGTGAACGGAACGTCCATTTCGACTCCTATTGCTGCAGGAGGTGTGGCGTGTCTTATCCAGGCATTTCCAACGATGGACAGAGAACAGATGAGAACAAAGTTAAGACAAACAGCTTCGCTTTATCCCGGCCATTCAGATCAGATAGGATATGGTATTCTCAACTTCGGAAGTCTGTACAATATGGTTCTGAATACTTCTGAAATGGTAAAAAAGGAAAAGTTTTCTATATTCCCGAATCCTGCTAAAAACATTCTGAATATAGCATCAGAGCAGGAAGTTCTTTCTTTGGAAATCTATGATAATCTGGGAAGACTGATCAGAAAAAGCAGCCATCAGAAATCTATACAAGTGGAGGATTTTGCAAAAGGAACTTATTATCTGAAAATTCAGATGAAGGATAAAGTTTATTATGATAAATTCTTAAAGGAATAAATGATTTTATAACTTAAAATATAAGTTTGAGCTAAAGCTCATGGATTGTTGATAATAAAAAAACGGGCTAAAGCCCGTTTCTATTGATATACCATTGTACAATGTTATACAAAATGATTGTTTAAAAATATCTTAAGCAGAGTTTCTACTTGCATTAATATTCCCGAATAGTGAACGTGTTACCAGCTTTTCATAAGCTTCTTTATTACCTTCACCTTTCTGTATTTTCATCAACGCATATTGTTGAATGCTCAATAATGGAAGTACGATCTTTTCACGGATCTTCACCGATTTTCTTGACAAAGGATCTTCCTCCTGAAGCATTTTGAAACCGGTCAGTTCCAGCATAATATCTCTTGAAAGCTCATATTCTTCAAAAAGAACATTCCAGAATGCGCCAAACTTAGGGTTATTTTTAATATAATAAGTTAGTGGGAAATAGGATTTGTTCATACTCATCATGGAGTTCAATACTAACGTTTTAAAGAAATCCGACCCTTTATACAGTTCCCTCACTTCTTCAAATCTTCCCTGTTCTTTCATCTTTTGCATGGCATATCCAAAACCGAAGAACCCGGGAACATTCTGTTTCAGCTGTGACCATGAACCTACAAACGGAATCGCTCTCAGATCTTCAAACTTCAGTTCGCTTCCGTTTCCTCTTTTTGAAGGACGGCTTCCGATATTTGTTTTTCCGTAATATTCAAGGGTACTCATCTCCTGAAGGTAAGGAACAAACATAGGATGGGCTTTTAAGTCTGAATATTTTCCATAGCTGATATCCGCCAATTCGATGATCAAGGCTCTTTCTTTTTCCGTAAGCTCTTTTTTGGCATTTTTGAATACATCGTTTTCTACACCGGCGGTCAGAAGCTGTTCAAAATTATATTTTGCCTGTTCTTTATTTCCAAAAATACTGGTTATGGTCTGCCCCTGAATCGTAAGTTCAATCTTATTATTAGCAATAGTTTTTCCCTGAGAAGCGTAAAAATCGTGGGTTTTTCCACCTCCTCTGGCTGGAGGTCCTCCTCTGCCATCGAAGAATACAACTTTGATATTGTTTTGCTCGGAAAGCTTGGTCAATACTTCTTTTGCTTTATAAATTTCCCAGTTGGCTTTTAAATATCCGCCATCTTTGGTTCCATCAGAAAATCCAAGCATAATGGTCTGCTGGTTTCCTCTTTTTTCCAGGTGTTTTTTGTAGACAGGATTATGATACAGTTCATTCATCACATTTTCTGCGTTGGCAAGTCCTTCCATCGTTTCAAAAAGTGGGACAATATCCATATTGATATCCTCGTCTTTGTACCCGCAGATCTTAAAGAATGCATAGACATTCATCACATCTTTCACTGCATCGGAATTGGAAATGATATAACGGTTCATTCCTCTCAGCCCATTCAGATTCTGAATATCTGTAACCTGTGAAACCGTTAACAATGTATCTTTCACAATATCTTCAAAATCTTCGGGGTTTACGCTTTCCGAAATCTGAATCAGTTTATTGAATTTTTGTTCGTAATCAGCATCTTCATTCCCGGATACTTTTGCAAAAACCTCATCAATCACTTTCTGATGAATCCTGCTGTCCTGGCGGATGTCCAACGTGGCAAAGTGAGTTCCGAAGATCATCACCCGATCTCTGAAATTGGCCAGAAGATCTAAAAACAAAGCGTTATGCTCATTGACTAATATTTTTTCCGCTTCTGCAGCTTTCTTTAAAATATCTTCAGCTGTAATAGTTTTTCCATCAAAAATGGCAGCATACAACGCTTCACTTAATTGGGTTAAAACTTCAGAAACTCCTCTGAAACTCAATCTTCTTCTGATGAATTTCAAATGACTGTAATAGGACTTCAGAATGGCTGAACGAAGTTCTTCTGCTACCCTTTTCGTTACCTGTGCTGTTACAAACGGATTTCCGTCCCTGTCTCCTCCAGGCCAGAATCCAAGCTGGATAATATCTTCATGAAGGTGAAAATGTCCGTTTCCGAATGTCTTTTTGATCTTCGTAAACAATTCGCCAATGGTATCGTAATACACATATCTAAGGTATGAAATGATGCTTAAAGCTTCATCTATAGGAGTAGGTTTTTCTTTGTTGACAAAAGGAGTCTTCCCCAATTGCTGCAGAAGCATATCAATCTGAGTAACGGAATCACTGGTAATAGCTCCTCTTAAATCCTGTATAATCCTTTGTACTGAGCTTGGATAAAACTGAGTGGGATGCGCCGTAAACACAACTTTTACACTAAAATCTTTTAATTTTTCGCGTACTTTTTCAATTTTATGATCCTGAAAAGAACGTTCAAAGAGATTGGTTACAGTCCCGCTGTCACTTTCGGAGTGAAGATTGGGAAAAGCAGCATCTTCAATACTGTCAAACAAAACTACCTGTCTTTCTATATACTGAATGATCTTGAAAAGCAGTTCCAGTTTCTGCTCCTCAGTCTGAAGATCGGTATGGTTTTTAAAAAATTCTTCAACAATATTTTCGGGAGTTTTTCCTGCTTCATAGCCGGTTCTGCTTTCCTCATAAAGAAACGGAAGCAACATTCCGATATTCGTCATTTTATCATATGGCAGGCTCATAAATAATGAATTGTAGATCTGGAATTTATTTTCCACGATCTGCCTGAATTTTTCTGCGCGTTGGTCGTGTATCATAATAACAAATGTAAGTGATTTTGGAATGAGTTGGGTTGACAAATGACAAAAAATTAACGGAGTAAAAGCAAAAAATTATATTAATTTTTATTCAGGAATTAATTAGTTTTGAAAGCTATTTAAACGAACCATGATCAAATTCAATTTCAACGCCAATGTAAATATTAAAACCAACGGAACCCAGCTTGACAAAAAGGGACTGAAAACTATTTTAATCATATTTGGAGTGTTTATGCTGGTCTTTGTTTTTTCAGCAATAGCTTTTAGCTCTTTTGTGTTTGGCAGTATGGAATCAATGCAGGAAAGAGTTGATGAGTACAATAAGCAGGTAGATGCCATTCACTCATTACCTGTTCTTAAATGCACCGTTTATACAGACCAAACGATCTCAGCTCCTCTATCAGGAAAAGATGCGGCATTCTATCTGCTGCGCGTGGGTACCGTCAAACAAAACAAACGATCTAAAGAAATTTACGAAAAATTCGATTACGTTATGCCAGCAGGTTATTCCAAAGGAGCTCAACTTTTAATCAATGGGCAACTATATCCTATTGATTT
Source organism: Chryseobacterium indologenes (assembly GCF_018362995.1). NCBI lineage: Bacteria > Pseudomonadati > Bacteroidota > Flavobacteriia > Flavobacteriales > Weeksellaceae > Chryseobacterium > Chryseobacterium indologenes. The sequence goes on along the minus strand of NZ_CP074372.1, from coordinate 53,177 downwards.
TAATAAGTGTATCATAAAAAATCCGGATCAAAGAAATATACCGTTTGTCTACGAAACTTACACAACCAGCGATAGAACACCCTACTATCTGCAAGATTATAAACCCAAAGGAACTCAAAAAATTTCTTTATTAAAAGACCAGCATCCCTGGATTCAGTCTTTTTTTGAACCTGGAGGATTAAACAATCTTCTTGTCAATGAATATATTTTCAAGAACGGTGATTCTGTTTATATCAAAGGAAAAATTGAGAATAACAGAATTGTCCCGTTTGTGGAATATATGCTCGACTAATTCTTGAGATATACCTAGGAGTCATTTTAATATAATTTTCATTAATTTTACTCGTATAACATCCATAATCCATGAAAAAAACATTTACTTTTTTACTCTTAGCAATTCTGTTCATTTCTTGTGAAAAAGATTGTTACAATCCACCGTTACCCATCATTTTTGAGTTCGTAAATTCCAATAATGAAAATCTTATTGCCAACGGAACATTGACCACCTATTCGGTTCAGGATGAAAACAATGCTAATGTCCAATTAACCAAAACATCAGACAACAAGGTTATTGTAGAAAATGTAGGTGCCTATAACGGAACAAAAAATTATAAATTTTATTCTAATATCAAAAACCTTGATTTTGCAATACAGTCATCGGAGTTTAAAGGTGCTTGTGATGGGTATCAAATCAATAAACTGACTTTTACGGGTATAGATATTGATGTAACTGATGAAAAAGGATATTATAAAATTGTATTGGAATAATTCTCTTTACATTTGCACTGCAAAACACCTTTTCTATGAAACTCATCATCACTTTTTCCCTGATCTTTTCCAATCTGCTTTTTGGCCAGATCAAGGTTCCTGATGATTATAAAAAAATTCCTGATATCCTTGATACCGTAGATTATCTCTATCCTTTCGTTATTCCTGATAAAGACTATGCCTACTGGCGCGTGCTCAGCAATGACACTGATTATGAAAAAGCAGTAATCTATGAAAGTCAGACTCCCGATTTTATGACGATTAACGAACCTGTTCCGGAAAGAGGTTTTTTCCAGAAATGTATGGGCAACAACTGCTTTTCATATATCCTTGCATGCAAAAATGAAAGATCTGTTTATTTTTCCAATGAACAGCAGTTAAGAGATTTTATCGGAACTGTGGACAATCTTCCGGAAGCTATTCTGCTGGCAAAAACATATGGATATTCAGTGGATACGAGTAACCGTTTTACCGGAGCTTATAAAATTGAGGATCGTCATATCTCTATGTATCTTATGCAGTCTAAGGGCTGTCCGGTTGTGAAAGAATCTTTTTTGGTTAAAATCAATAGAAAAACCGGAAAGTTGGAGGCAAAAAGTAATGGAATCTATGCAAAGGATGAAAACTGTTCTGCTTTATAATTTTTTTGGAAAACGCCAAGGCGCAAAACAGCTTTATATACTTCATATTTTAAGACGCAAGGATTTTATCTGCGATAAAATTGATAATCTCATATTTTAAACCATTAAGATTTTTTAAGCTGATAAGAATAGTTAAGGTGAATAGCTAAAGCTATTTTTTAGCGGTATGCATATTCTTCTATCACAGATGGGTCTTAACTCTGCTTATTGTCTTCATTAACCTTAATGGTTTAATTTAAATATATTAATCTTATATATTAATAGCTCCCTGTCCTGAGGCAATCAGGTAAGCTTCTTTCAGGGTTTCGGAATACGTTGGATGGGCGTAAGAAATTCTGAACATATCTTCTGCCGTTACTTCATATTCCTGGGCGATAACACCCTGAGCGATCAAATCTGCTGCTCTGGCCCCAATGATGTGAACTCCCAGCACTTCTCCGTATTTCGGATCTACCAGGACTTTTGCAAAACCTTCCATATCCATTGAAGCCCGGGCCCTTGCGCTGGCAGAAAACGGAAATTTTCCAATGTTGTAAGCAATATTATCTTTTTTCAGATATTCTTCGGTATATCCTACTGAAGCTACTTCAGGCCAAGTATACACCACAGAAGGAATTCGGTTATAATGAACGTGGCGTTTTTGTCCGTTAATGGTTTCTGCTACAAAGACACCTTCTTCTTCCGCTTTATGAGCCAGCATTGCCCCACCGATAACATCGCCAATCGCATAGATATTGGAAGCTGATGTGCGGTTATTTTCATCCACTTTAATAAATCCTCTCTCATCAAGCTGTACATCTGTATTTTCAAGACCGAGACCTTTTACATAAGGACTTCTTCCTACCGCTACCAAAACATAGTCTGCATCCAACTCTCCTTCTACCCCGTTTTTATCTTTAAAAAACACTTTGGCTCCAGAGCCCGAATTCTCAGTTCTATAAACAGCCTGATTAAGACGGATATCAATTCCTTCTTTTTTCAGGATTTTCTGTAGATTTTTTCCCAGTTCGTGATCCATCGCAGCAATCAGATGATCAGCATATTCCAAAATGGTCACTTTTGTTCCGATACGGTTGAAAATAGACGCCATTTCTACTCCAATGACTCCACCGCCAATAATTATCATGGATTCCGGTTTTTCCTGTAAAGACAATGCTTCTGTAGAGGTAATGATTCTTTTCTTATCAATTTCCACTCCCGGGATACTTGCTGGCTTTGATCCTGTCGCGATGATATAATGCTGAGCTGTAATTTCTTTTGTTTCAGATCCGTTTACAATTTTCACCGTAGAATTATTAACAAAACCTGCTGTTCCTTTCAGTCGAGTAATTTTATTTTTATTCATTAAAAAATCAAGACCTCCGGTATTTTTGGAGACTACCTCTGCTTTTCTCCTGTACATTTGCTGAAAATCAAGTTCAATCTTGTCCAGTTTTATTCCGTGTTCACTGAATTGATGGTGTGCCTCTGCATAATGATGGGTACTGTCCAGTAAAGCTTTAGTTGGGATACATCCTACATTGGTACATGTTCCTCCCAATGTATCATACTTTTCTATAATTACAGTTTTATAACCCAGCTGTGCACTTCTTATTGCAGCTACATATCCTCCGGGTCCTGAGCCGATTACGGCAATGTCATAATGATCCATTTGATTTATTAATTTTTATGATTAAATTTACTTGCAAAATAAAAGCAAAATTAAAACAAACACTTTCATTTTGCAAGCATTATTTTAAAATTAACAATATGAGCAAAAAAAGATCAGACTGTCCGATCAGCTGTTCCCTGGAAATGTGGGGTGATAAATGGTCCCTGCTAATCATAAGAGATCTTATGCTGAAAAAGGAATGTACTTATGGAGACTTCCTGAAGGCTGATGAAAAAATAGCCACCAATATTCTGGCTTCCAGACTTCAAAATCTTCTGGACAACGGAATTATTGATAAAAAAGACCATCCAGACAGCAAGTTGAAAATTCTCTATTTTCTGACTCAGAAAGGCATTGATCTTATTCCGGTAATCGTTGAAATCAATCTTTGGGGAGACCAATACCTCACTATTCCCGATGACCGGAAAAAACTACTGGAAGAGATTAAAAAGGATAAAGAAGCTTTTATCAGAAGAGCTAAAGCCTATCTCTCATCTGAAGTTTAATCTGCTTCATGAAGCCATAGCTTTCATAAAATATAATAATAGCAATTTTAAAATTTCGTTAACTCAATTTTCTTTTTCCATTCCGTAAATTTGGGTAAAATAAATTTAGAACAATGCTTAATTTCGAGTTTAAAAATCCAACAAAAATACTTTTCGGGAAAGGTGAAATTGCTAAAATTTCCAAAGAAATTCCTAAAGATGCCAAAATATTAATGATTTACGGAGGCGGAAGCATCAAAAATAATGGTGTTTACGATCAGGTAAAAGAAGCTTTAAAAGATCATGAAGTATATGAATTTGGCGGAGTTCCAGCCAATCCTGAATATGAGGTTTTAATCAATGCCTTAAGCTTTATTAAAGAAAAGAATATCACTTATCTTCTTGCTGTTGGTGGCGGATCTGTAATTGACGGAACAAAATTTATCTCTGCAGCAGCCAATTATGATGGTGAGCCATGGGATATCCTTAGAAATTCTGTAAGAACTTTTGAAGGACAGGGAATGCCGTTCGGAAGCATTTTAACGTTACCTGCAACCGGTTCTGAAATGAACTCAGGGTATGTTATTTCAAGAAGGGAAACCAATGAGAAATTATCTTCAGGAGGCCCCGGACTTTTCCCACAGTTTTCTGTTTTGGATCCGGAAGTAGTCAGATCAATTCCAAAAAACCAGATTGTGAACGGAATTACAGATGCCTACACTCACGTGTTGGAACAATACATGACTGCTCCTTCTTCTGCTGATCTTCAGGAAAGAATTGCAGAAAGCATCCTGATCAGTCTTCAGGAAACCGCTCCTAAAGTATTGGCCGATGATTTCAATTATGATGCTGCCGGAAACTTCATGTGGTGTTGTACAATGGCTCTGAACGGCCTGATCCAGAAAGGAGTGATTACAGACTGGGCAGTACATGCTATGGGTCATGAGCTGACGGCTTATTTCGGTATTGATCACGCAAGAACGCTGGCAATTATCGCTCCATCCCACTACCGTTATAACTTTGATGATAAAAAAGGAAAACTGGCACAATATGCAGAGAGAGTCTGGGGAATAAAAGACGGAAGTGTAGAAGAAAAAGCAGAGCTGGGTATCAGAAAAATGGAAGAATTCTTCCACAGCCTTCATATCAAAACGAAACTTTCTGAGTATACAGAAGACTTTAAAGGAACCGCTGAAAAGGTTGAGAAGGCCTTTACAGACAGAAAATGGCTAGGTCTTGGAGAGTATAAAAAATTAACTCCGCAGGATGCTTATAAGATTGTAGAGATGAGCTACTAATCATTCAAAGTTCAAAATGTAAGGTTTAAAGTTTAAGACTATACTGAACTTCTAAGTTTTGACTGAGGCAAAAGAATGGCAATTTATTTATAGGGAAGCGGGTTTTGGTCCGCTTCTTTTGATTTTACATAGTATCAACCAATCTGTTGTATACTCTTTAAATCAATTTTTTATGTTTAACGGCTTTCTACGCTTAAAAATACTGATTACGCTATCGAAATTATTCAATTTACAAACATTCGTTTAAAAAATCATTATTTCATTATAAATATTTCAAATTTATTTATATTTTAGCATATTCTTAAAATTTGTGAAAATGAAAAAACAGCTACTTTTATTTACCTTTTCTGCCCTGGCGCTTACTTCTTGTAAAGATGACAATCTTGAAGCTTACGAAATGGATATCATGAAGGGAGATTGGAAGGAAGTTAAAAGGGAAATAATTTCCGGAAAAGATAATAAAACAGTGCTTCAATCTTATCCAAACACCGGATGTGCAGCTAAAAATACTCTTTTCTTCAGAACAGATTATTACGTGAGTTATACAGCATTTACAGGAACAGGTGCTGACTGTCAAATGGATCAAAAAAGTGAGGGAAGGTATACGTATGATGCTGACTCAAAAGTTTTGGGAATCAAGCTTGGTGACGAAGAGGCATCGGCAAATTACAGAGTAGATGTCCTGACAAACAAAGAACTTAGGCTAGCTCAACAGTTCGGAAATTTTGATCTGGATGGAGACAAAATTCCTGAAGTTACTTATGTTACTTACAAAAGATAAATCATAAAACTCCCGCTAATCGGGAGTTTTTTATTATTTTTATATCTAATTTAAAACTGAATATAATGAAGAAGATTCTATCAGCATTTCTATTGCTGTATTTTGCTATTGCCTTTTCTCAGGAAAAAAAAACGATGTTCTGGCAGGACATCCAGGAATTCAAAAAAAAGGATCAGCAAAACCCGCCGCCAAAGGATGCGATTTTATTTCTGGGAAGTTCATCATTCACAAAATGGACTGATATCGCAGATTATTTTCCTGATAAAAAAATCATCAACAGAGGATTCGGAGGGTCAAGACTTACAGACCTTAATGATTTTTCGGAGGATCTTTTAGCCCCTTATCAGCCTAAACAGATCATTATTTACTGTGGTGAAAATGATTTTGCAGACAACCATCAGCTAAAAGCAAAAGTAGTTGTTGACAGATATAAAGCTTTTTATAAAAAAATACGTAAAAAATTTCCCAATATTGAAGTGGATTATATCTCTATCAAATACTCGCCAAGCAGAGAAGTGATCTGGCCGCAGATGAAAATTGCCAACAAAAAGATCGCCGCATTTATGAAAAAAGAACCCAATGCAGAATTCATTGATGTGACTAAAGCAATGGAAGATGCTAATGGAAATGTAAGAAAAGATATTTTTGTGGAAGACATGCTTCATTTTAAGCCGGAGGGATATAAAATCTGGACCAAAGTGATCACACCTTACCTGAAATAAACTACAACCCATGATAAAAAAAACAATAACCATTCTATTTTCCGTTTTATTGTATTCTCTTTCTTTTTCTCAGGAGAAGCCTAATGAAAAAGTTCTTCAGGAACTCTCAGAAAAAGCGTGTAAATGTGCTGATTCTATTTCTCTGTCTAACAGAAAGAAAGAAGATATCATCAAAGATGTTCATGAATGTATTGACAAATACACCGGAGCGCTTCAAATATCTACTCTTTTGCAAGGAGCAGAAAAACAATCTGAAAACGCACCAAGCGTTAACGGAAAAAAACAGATTAACCTGACTTTTAATACGAATAAAAATTCACAGCAGTACAAAGACAGCTATAACGAACTTGAACGTTATCTGATGCAAAACTGCGAAAGCGTAAAAAGAGCTACCACAACTTCAGAAACCAATCATGACAAGTTCTCCAAAAATAAAACTGCTCTTGATTTGTATCAGAATGCCATTGACGCATCCAAACAGGAAAACTGGAAAGAAGCTATTCAAAATTATGAACAGGCCGTAAAAGCTGATCCAAAATTTATTTATGCATGGGACAATCTGGGAATCTGTTACAGAAGAGTCGGAGAATATGATAAAGCTCTCAATGCTTATAAACAGTCATTAGCTGCTGATCCGACAGGTAAAATGCCTTTACAGAATATAGCCATAACGTATGTCTATAAAAAAGAATACCAGAAAGCGATTGATGCCTATAACGATTTTGACAAAGTATATCCAGGTGATCCGGAAGTTTATTATGGAATGGGACAAGTCTACTTTACCCATCTGAAGAATAATGAGAAAGGTCTTGATAATATTTGTAAAGCATACAGGATTTATTCTGAGCAAAAATCACCGTACCGATCTGATGCTGAAAAAATGATAGGATACATTTACAAGAGTATGAAAGATGAAGGCAAAGCAGATAAGTTTAAAGAAATTTTAAAAAGCAACAACATTCAATTCGATTAAAAATAAAAAACGATTCCTGATACTGGAATCGTTTTCTATTTTATTTCTTTCTTTTCGATTTCGATATTGCTTTCTGTTGGGCTCTGTTGGCTCCAAACTTCTTAGGTGCTTTTCTTTTGGAAGGACCACCCCAGTTTTCTTTTGTATTTTTAGCTTTCTTATCGTGGAATGCTCCTCCTCCATCATTCAGTTTTACCTGTGCAGGATTTTTCATCACCACCTGATCTTCTTCAGCCGCGATCTTTTTAGGATTGATCTTAACGCCTTCAGGGAATTCATTAAATTTCAATTCTTTATCCATCAATAGCTCAATATCAAGAATCAAAGGTTCTTCTTTTTTGGTAACAAACGTAACCGCTTTTCCTTCTTTGTCTGCTCTACCTGTTCTACCGATTCTGTGAATGTACTGCTCAGGAATATCAGGTGTCTCAAAGTTGATAACATGGGTAACATTTGAAATATCAAGACCTCTGGCCATTACATCCGTAGTAATCAAACCTCTTACCTCTTCATTCTCAAAGCTTTTCATCGCCTTAAGTCTGTAATTTTGAGACTTGTTAGAGTGAATCACATCGAACTGTCCAGGGAAAAGCTCATCAATTTTAGTGAAGAGCAGATCGGCATGTCTTTTATTATTGTTAAAAATCAATACCTTAGACATATCAGTTTCGTTCTTCAGCAAATACTCAAGTAAGTTGATCTTCGTATTGAAGTTTTCTACTTTATAGGCAGTCTGTTCAATTTTTTCAAGTGGTGTTCCGGATTTTGCCAATGAAATTTCAATCGGGCTTGCAAAGTACACATCCAGCATTTCATCTACCGCTTCCGTCATGGTTGCAGAGAAAAGAATGTTCTGTCTCTTTGGTTTCATCATTTCAAAAATGTGAGTAAGCTGCGGTCTGAAACCTAAGTTAAGCATCTCATCAAATTCATCAATGACTAATTTCTGAACTTCTTTAAGAGAAATAGCATTGTCTATGGAAAGGTCCATCACTCTTCCCGGTGTTCCTACCAAAATATCACAACCATCGTTGAACAATAGTTTCTGGGTATTGATATTTTTTCCTCCGTATATTCCGATTACTCTTGCAGTAATATTTTCTGTCAGTTTCTCAAGGATTTCAGTTACCTGTACCACCAATTCTCTTGTAGGAACAAGAACCAAAACAGTTGGATTTCCTGTCTTGCTGTATTTCCATGTTTTCAGAACGGGTAAAAGGTAAGCCAATGTTTTTCCGGTTCCGGTCTGTGCAATTCCCATTACATCTCTTCCTGAAAGAATAGGTTTTAAGCTCTTCTCCTGAATGGGTGTAGGTTCAAATAATTCCAAATCCGCTAAAACATCAAGAATTTTAACCGGCAGGTCAAAATCTGCAAAAGTGAGTTTTTCCATTTTGCAAAGATAGGTATTTAATTACAAGTTAAAAATTAGGGGTTGCAGATATTAGGCAACAGGTTGCAGGAACTCGTTATTAAGAGCGATTCACTGATTATATTTAATTAACCCAAGGAACATTTATAACAATACATTAAACCAGCAACAAAAAACAACCAGCAACAAATTAATTTCCTAATTTACTTTTACGCTATTGACCTTGATTTTAATGTCATCATCTTCCCATTTGCTGGAGGTAACGATAACGTATCCTTTCTTTTTGGGATCTTTTTTGATAGGAAATTTGTCTTCTTCCCACTGGTTACAATGCGTTGAAATGGATGGCAATAATTGTTTCCAACCGGTTTTACTTAAAGTATATACATAAAAAGGATGCCAGCAGCTGGTACACCAATTCGGATAAAACCCGATTTCTTCTTTCCCGTCGCCATTAAGATCTCCCAGATTATACAGGCTTCCCTGATTGGCTGGTGAAATCGTAATAGGCTTTATGCTTTTATCACTGAAGTAAATAGTTGTTTCGCACTTTCCTTCACACTCGTCACCACAGTCACTGACTTTTGTATAGGCATATTCTTTGGTTCCGTTTCCGTCAAAATCTCCCTGAAGTTTATCTTCATCTGTCTGCTGAGCAGCACAATAAGAGCTGAATAAGGTGATTGCGGTTATAATAAGTGTTTTCATTGTGGGTTTTTGTTTTTTTTAAATGCGGGTTGCGAGATTCGGGATTCGAGGTTATAGTGCAGAATGGAAAAATTATTGGAATTATTTCATTTTTAATTCGCGTATCACTTTCTTGTTACTCTCAGTAAAAGTATCAGGACCAGAATAATTGAAAATACAAAGCCTAAGACTGCTACTAACGACAACTCTCCTATTCTCGGACCGGATTCTGAACTAAAAACGATGGCTGTTGCAATGATATTTGCCCCTAAGATCATGGCCAGAATCAGATTGATCACACTGGATTTGATCAGCTGGTTGGTCTTGTCTATATTTTTAATTTCGCTGGAAACGGTGAATTTATTTTCATCCAGTTTTTGAAGAACAGAACGGAGCTCTTTCGGGATTTCATCTACATTATCCGTGAAATTCATCATTCTATCCATCCCTGTTTTCAAGAGGTTCTTAGGATTTATTTTTTTTGTGAAAATCTTTTTCGTGTAAGGATGAAGACTTTTAACGATATCCAGATCAGGATTAATACTTCTTCCAACACCTTCTATCAGGCTGATCCCTTTGAATAAAAGATAGAAGTAATCCGGCATATAAAGCCTGTTATCCTTTAGAATATCCTTCATCTTGTTGATGATCACCTGAACATTAATATCCTGCAGTGATGAGCTGTGAACAAAATTCAAGATATCCTCTACATCATTTTCAAACCGTCTTTCGTCCGGTATTTCATAGCTTATGGCCATTTTTTTGAGTGACCGGACTATTTTATGGGAGTTTTTGGCGACAAAACTTACGATAAGATTTTCAAGAATTTCTTTATCATTAGGCTGAATTTTTCCTACCGCTCCAAAATCTATGAAGACTATTTTACCGTCTTTTTTCACTAAAATATTACCAGCGTGAGGATCTGCATGGAAGAATCCATAGTCTAAAATCTGTGATACAAACAGCCTTAATCCCGCTTCGGAAACTTTTACAGGGTCAATATCATTTGCCAGCAGCACTGATTTATCGGTAACCTTTATCCCGTCGATAAATTCCATACAAAGAATATTGTTGTTGGAAAATTCTTCGTAGACTTTAGGAACATAGGTTTCTTTATTATTCTTAAAGTTCAGACGGAACTGCAGGATATTATTTCTTTCATTAGTCAGAGAAACCTCTTCGAGCAAAGATCTTTCAAAGGTAGAAATCGCCTGTTTCAGATTCAGTTTTTCTCCTATTTCAGAATAGGCAGAAATCAGCTTTTCAATGTCTTTGATCAACAATAAATCATCCTCAATAACCGATTGTACATCAGGTTTTCTCAGTTTTAAAATTACCGGACTGCCATCCAGCAAAACGGCTTTATACACTTGTGCAATGGAAGCTGTGGCCAGAGGTTGTTTCTGGATTTCGCGGAAATAGTCCTTTACGGAAATATTGAATTCGCTTTCCAGTGCTTCTTCTACATCCATATCTACTGTTTCCACTTTGTCCTGAAGTTTCTGCAGCTCCTGAATCAGCTCCGGTGGTAATAAATCTTCCCTGTTACTGAATGTCTGGCCTAATTTTACAAAAGTAGGTCCTAGCTCTTCAAGAGCCAGTCTTATTCTTTCGTAAACGGTTCCTTTTGAAATAATCTCGTCTGAGCCGGGAGTTTCTTCCTGCTTATTTCCTCCATTCATCCTTGCCAGAATATCTTTAAATCCATATTTACTCAATACGGAAATCAGTCTTGCGGATCTTTTCAGTTTTCTTTGCTGCTTATCAAACATAGTATATCAATAGTAGGTGCAATTTACTCCAAAAACTGTTCCTTTATGAAAAGAATTATTGCAACAACACCAATGTACAAAGTTAAAAATAGTAACACGTAATCAGTGTTTTAAAGAAATAAATACATCAATAATTACAAAAACATTCATTTATCATAAAAATTAATATATTTACAGCGTACAAATAAAACAAACCAAAAGTATTACAACATGAAAAATTTACGTAACAACAAACTTTCAAGAGAGCAATTAAAAGGGATTGCAGGAAACGGAATCATTATCGGATGCTCAAACCAATGCTGTCCTACAGACGGTAGACCAAGATGTCCAAAATTGATCTGCCCTGCTGTAGTATGTCCGCAGTACATGTAATCTGCTCACTCAAAGAAAATTTTAGGTAAAATAAAAAGAGACTGTCTTTCCGGGCAGTCTTTTTTATAGCATGGCTACAACTTTAAACAATATCAAACGGCAACAGACCATAAGTTTTGGCTAAAGCCTTTATTACAGATAAATACATAATAAGCGGGCTTTAGCCCGCTTATATTGATATAAAAATCTATCTGAGACCTTTTGAGATAGATCATCTTTATTTAAGATAGGTTTCATATAGATCTTTCCTGCGGTCTTTCATCACCTGAACAGAGCCGTTATGATGAAGATCTTTCAATAAATTCAGGTCTACATCAACAATCAGGGTCATTTCTGTGTTGGGAGTGGCTTCACCTTTTACCGCATTGGATGGAAAGGCAAAATCTGAAGGGGTAAATACGGCAGCCTGCCCAAACTGGATATCCATATTATTTACTTTCGGAAGATTTCCCACACAGCCGGCAATCGCTACATAGCATTCATTTTCTATAGCTCTGGCTGCAGCACAGTGACGTACTCTCATGTAGGCATTTTGGGTATCCGTAAGATATGGAACAAACAGGATTTTCATTCCCTGATCAGCTAAAATCCTTGGCAATTCCGGGAATTCTACATCATAGCAGATCACAAGACCTATTTTTCCGCAGTCGGTATCAAAAACTTTGATTTCATTTCCTCCTTTCATTCCATAATATCTTTTTTCATTCGGGGTGATATGAATTTTCCGGTATTCGTCCACGCGGCCGTCACGGTGAAGAAGGTAACTGACGTTGTACAGATCATTGTTTTCAAAAACAGGCATACTTCCGGAAATAATATTTACGTTGTAGCTGATTGCCAGTTCTGAAATCTTATTTTTAATATCTTCAGTAAGTTTTGCCAGCTCTATCATACTGTCCCTTTCGGAAAGATTGTTGAAAGGAGCAAGCAAAGGAGTATTAAAGAGTTCAGGGAAAAGAACGAAGTCTGATTTATAATCTCCCATTACATTCACAAAAAATTCCACCTGTTCATAAAAAGCATCAATATCTTTGAAGTGCCTCATCTGCCATTGCACCAGTCCAAGACGGATAATGCTGTCCTGCATAGTATTTGGTTTTCTGCTGTAATAGATATTGTTCCATTGCAAGAGCACCGCATTTTCTCTTGATGCTTCATCTTCCGGAAGGTATTTCTTCAGGATTTTTATCGGAAGAAAGTTATTGGAAAGCTGGAAAGACAATACCGGATCATAAATCTCTTTGTCTCTGACTTTTCTGATATATTCTCTTGGAGAAAGTTCGTGGCTGTATTTGTGATAATTGGGAATTCTACCGCCCAGAACAATGGATTTTAAGTTTAATAGTTCACAAAGTTCTTTTCTGGCATCGTATAGTCTTCTTCCCAAACGTAGCTCACGAAATTCAGGATCTACGAAAACTTCAATTCCATAGAGAACATTTCCCGTGGAAGTATGGGTATTGAATGTATAATTTCCTGTAATATCACTATAGGTATGATCATCTCCGAATTCATCATAATTGACAATGATTGAAAGCGCTACAGCAGCCAGTTTACCGTCTACCGTAATACAAATCTGTCCGTTAGGAAACATTTTTGTAAGCTTATCAATACTTTTTTTGGACCAAATGGATTCCGACATTTGCGGGTAGGCCCTTTTCATCGTTTCCGCCAGTTCATCATAATCCTGAAGAGTCAGGTTTCTTGTTTCTATTTGCATTTGATGTAATTTTACTTAAATTTAGGGAAAATTTGTTTTAATAGCCTAGTACTAAGCAAAACATTAACCAAAATATCAATTAGAGATGGCAATAATTTTTCTGAACCAAAGTAAATGCCCAGTTTGCAAAAAAACTTTAGATGAAGGACAGGATATTGTTTTATTTCCACCTTTTACCTCAGACAAGAATCATCAATTTTACTTATTCAATGATGAAGGAGCTCACCGTTCCTGTTTACAGAAAACAAAACATGGAATAGAAGCCTTAAAATTTTTAGAAACAAATTTTCCAATATAAATAAAAAAATCCCACCCAAAACGGGCAGGATTTATATTTTAAATTCAAGTCAAAGATTATTCCCATTCAATGGTTGCAGGTGGTTTGCTTGAAATATCGTAAGCTACTCTGTTGATTCCTCTTACTTCGTTGATAATTCTGCTGGAAACGGTATCTAAGAACTCGTAAGGAAGTCTGCTCCATGTTGCCGTCATAAAGTCGATAGTATTGGCAGAACGAACTACAGCTGTATATTCATAAGTTCTTTCGTCACCCATTACTCCTACAGATTTTACCGGAAGAAGTACAACGAATGCCTGGGATACTTTTTCGTAAAGGTCATTTTTATATAATTCCTCGATGAAGATATCGTCAGCTTCCTGAAGGATCCTTACTTTCTCAGCATCTACCGCTCCCAATACTCTGATTCCTAATCCAGGACCTGGGAAAGGGTGTCTGTATACCATGTGGTGAGGAATTCCCAATTCTTCTCCTACTCTTCTTACTTCGTCTTTGAAAAGCTCTCTTAGCGGCTCTAGCAACTCGAATTCCATATCTTCAGGAAGTCCTCCCACATTGTGGTGAGACTTGATTACTGCAGAGGGTCCGTTAACAGACTGGCTTTCGATAACGTCAGGATAAATGGTTCCCTGTGCTAAGAATTTAGCGCCTTCAATTTTATGGGATTCTTCATCAAATACGTGAATGAATTCGTTTCCGATGATTTTTCTCTTCGCTTCAGGATCGTCTACTCCAGCTAGTTTTGAAAGGAATCTTTCCTGAGCATCCACCATTTTAATGTTCATATGGAAATGCTCTCCATACTGATCCATTACTTTTTTGCCTTCATCCTTTCTCAATAATCCCGTATCTACGAAGATACAAGTTAACTGATCACCGATTGCTTTATGGATCAAAACAGCGGCTACAGAAGAGTCTACTCCTCCTGAAAGTCCAAGGATCACTTTGTTGTCTCCTACTTTCTCACGGATTTCCTCAACTGTTTTCTCGATATAGTTTGTCAGTTTCCAGTTTTTCTCTGAGTTACAGATTCCGAAAACGAAATTTTCAAGCATTTTTCCTCCTTCTTCTGTATGAGATACTTCCGGGTGGAACTGAACACAGTAGATTTTACTTTCTTCGTTAGAGATAGAAGCAATTACTCCTGATTTTGCATTTAATTCAAAACCTGCAGGCAATTCTCCTACTTCGTCAAAGTGGCTCATCCAAACTACAGAGTTCTGAGTAACTCCTTTTAATAAAGAGCTTTCTTTAATGATCTCAAGATTTGCTTTACCGTACTCTCCTTTTTCTCCTTTGTTTACTTTCCCTCCTAAAAGGTGAGCCGTCATCTGCATTCCATAGCAGATTCCCAATACAGGAACTCCCTGCTCGTACAATTCTTTTTCAACCAGATGGGCATTTTCTGCATTCACAGAACTTGGTCCACCGGAAAGGATGATTCCTTTGGGCTGTTTTGCTAAAATATCTTGTAATGGTGTATTGTAAGGTAAGATTTCAGAGTACACTCCCATCTCACGGATTCTTCTTCCGATAAGCTGGTTGTACTGGGATCCGAAATCTAAAATAATAATACCGTTGTTCATTGTTGATAATTGATAAATGATGATTAATTTAAAAGCTTTAAGCTTCAGGCTATAAGCTTTCTATACTGCAATAAGCATACTGCCTGTAGCCTAAAGCCTATTGCTTCTTAACTGTTTTACAAAAAAAGACTTGGAATAGCTCCAAATCTTTTTTCGTGATTTTTATTAAAACTTTCCGATGTCTTCTCTGTAGAAGCCGTAATCGAAATGTACGTGAGCTGCATCTTCGTAAACTTTCTTGCGGGCATCATCGTAGGTAGCTCCTGTAGCCACAATGTTCAGTACTCTACCTCCATTGGAAACTACTTTATCACCTTTAGTGACTGCTCCTGCATATAACAGTTTGCTATGTTTCAGTTTATCTTCCCCGGTAATTTCGAAACCGGTTTCGATGTTTCTCGGATAACCTCCTGAGCACATTACCAGACAAACAGCTTTTTCGTCTTTAAATTTAAGCTCAATGTCTTTTCCTTCCATACAGTCCTGGATCACATCTAAAAGATTGTTTTCCATAAGTGCCATCAATACCTGAGTTTCAGGATCTCCGAATCTCATATTGTATTCAAGAAGGTAAGCTCCGTTTTTCGTCACCATCAATCCGAAGAAAATGATTCCTTTGAATCCGAAACCTTCAGCTTTAAGCCCTGTAACAGTAGGCTCTAAGATATTTTTCTCAAAATCCGCATAATGCTCCTGAGTAAATTCCGGACTTGGCGCTACTGATCCCATACCTCCTGTATTAGGTCCTGTATCACCGTTTCCTGCTTTTTTATAGTCTTTTGCCGCTACACATGGGAATAGTTTTTCACCATTAGAGAAAGCAATGATAGACGCTTCAAAACCTTGTAAAAATTCTTCAATAACTAAACGGATACCAGCATCTCCATAGATTCTTCTGATCATAAAGTCGTGTATGGTAGCTTCAGCTTCTTCAATGTTGTCACAAATAACAACACCTTTTCCACCTGCCAAACCACTGGCTTTGATTACCAAAGGATACTGCTGTGTCTGCACATATTCTTTAGCATCATTGTATGAATCAAATACTACCGCCTTAGCTGTTTTGATATCATAGGTCTGCATAAATTTCTTAGAGAAAGCTTTACTTCCTTCAAGGCTTGCTACCTTTTGAGTTGGACCGAAAACTTTAAGATCGTGTTTTTTAAATTCGTCCTTGATACCCGCTACAAGAGGAGCTTCCGGACCTACGATCGTAAGATCAATCTTTTCTTTAATAGCGAAATCTCTAAGTTCTTTGATTTCTGATAAATGAACATTTTTCCCTATTACATCGGTAGTAGCATTCCCGTTGGCAAAAAACATTTTAGAAATTCTTGAGTCATTCTGAAGCTTTGCCGCTAAAGCAGATTCTCTACCGCCTTCACCTATGATTAATATTCTCATACTTTATTTATTATCTAGTCTTAATTTACAAATATATAATTTTGAATGCTAAAAATACAATCCCTAATTATTTTTTAATTCTATTTTAATTAGTGGAAAAAGTGTCTAACCCCTGTAAACATCATTGGAATACCGTGCTCATTTGCAGCTTCTACGCTATCCTGATCTTTTACACTTCCACCCGGCTGAATAATCGCCTTAATACCTTCCTGAGCGCAGAAATCTACCACATCACGGAAAGGGAAAAACGCATCTGAAGCCAATACCAAATCTCCGGAGAATTTTTCTTTTGCTCTTTCGATTGCCTGCTGTGTAGCCCAGATTCTGTTTACCTGTCCGCCACCGATACCGAATGCCTGAATTCCGTTGGAAACTACAATAGCATTTGATTTCACATATTTTACCACTCTCTGAGAGAAAAGTAATGCTTTTTTCTGCTCTTCCGTAGGCTGTACTTCTGTAACCACTTTGATATCGTCAGAGAAGTAAGTATCATTATCCTGAACCAGAATACCACCGTCTACCTTCACCCAGGTCTGCTTGTCAGAAACAGGGTTTACAATTTTGATGATTCTTAAGTTCTTCTTTTTTCTTAAAATTTCAAGAGCTTCTTCGTCGAATTCAGGAGCCATCACGATCTCAAGGAAAGTTTTGTTTAATTCTTCCGCTGTTGCAGCATCAATTTTATAGTTCATTGCAACAATTCCGCCAAAGATAGAAACCGGGTCACATTCAAATGTTTTCTGATAAGTCTCCAATGCTGAAGTTCCGATAGCAACTCCACAAGGGGTAGAGTGTTTTACGGCACAACAAGCCATTTCTTCTTTGAATTCAGTAACTACTTTCCAGCAAAGGTCCATATCACGAAGATTGTTGAAAGAAAGTTCTTTACCACCAAGCTGTTCAAAGTCTTTCATTGCTCCATTCTCGAAAGTAGAAACATAGTAAGCTGCTGTCTGGTGAGGGTTTTCTCCGTATCTTAGGTCAGCAACTTTTTTGTAAGAAGCATTTAAGTAGGTAGGATATTCTTCATCTAAAAGCATTCTTGAAATGGCCGCATCATAAGCAGAAGTAAGGTTGAATACCTTTCCTGCAAGCTTTTTACGGGTTTCAATGTACGTGTCTCCGTTTTGCTCCATTTCAATTTTCACTGCTGCATAATCTTCTACATCAGTAATTACCGTTACAGAATCAAAGTTTTTCGCTGCAGAACGAAGCATTGACGGACCACCGATATCGATAAATTCTACCTTTTCATGTAAAGAAATGTCTTTGTTCACATTTTCAAAGAAAGGGTAAAGGTTTACGATCACCATATCAATCAGACCAATTCCGTGTTCCTGAACGGTTTTCATGTGCTCTTCGTTGTTACGAACAGCCAGCAATCCTCCGTGAACTTTCGGGTGTAAAGTTTTCACTCTTCCGTCCAGCATTTCAGGGAAATTGGTTACCTCATCAATCTGAATAGGATTTAAACCAGCGTCTTTCAAATGTTTGAACGTTCCTCCTGTGGAGATCAACTCATAATTCTGAGCTTCCAAAAACTGTGCGAATTCTACTAATCCACTTTTGTCAGAAACACTGATTAAAACTCTCTTTTTACTCATTTTACTTTCAATTTTTTACTTTTTACAGCTATTTCAAACTGTATCCGGGTCTTTCACCTCCGGATTTACTTTTATTTACTTAGATTTTTCTGTTTCCCTGTCAAAAAAATTTTTGACATTACTTATTCCCCAAAACTTTATTGATCGCTATCGGGAATATTTCATATTCAATCTGGTGAACCTTCTGAGCCAATGTTTCCGGAGTATCTTCAGCGGTTACTTCAAAAGATTTCTGAAGTATGGCTTCTCCCTCATCAATGCCCGGCGTTACAAAATGTACAGTGGCTCCACTCTCTACTTCTTTAGCTTCTATTACTGCATTATGAACGTTCATTCCCCACATTCCTTTTCCTCCGAATTTCGGAAGCAAAGCAGGATGAATATTGATTATTTTACCATTCCAGTTTTCACAGAATTCAGATTTTAAAATGGATAAAAATCCTGCCAATACGATAAGATCAGTATTTTCCGGGATTACTTTAGCCAATTCACTGCTGAAATTCTTTCCTCTTGGAATCAGTATGTTTTCTATATTATGATTCTTTGCTCTTTCCAATCCGAAACATTCTCTGTCTGCCACTACCAAAGATACTTTTGCATTCTGGATTTCCCCAGTGTCAATGGTATCAATGATTCTCTGCAGATTGGTTCCTGAACCGGATACGAGTACAACGATGTTCTTCATTTTTATTTTATTAGCCTTGCCAAGGTTTAAAACCTTGACAAGGCTTTGAATGTTATTAACTAGCCCCGATTGAAGCGGCATCCTTTTTTTGAAATGGCTTTGTAAAAAAGCATTGGCGAAAAAGATACAGCGGAAAGCGGGATTAAGCTTCTAAAATTTTAAATTGATTTTCTCTGCTCCTTCAGTGATTTCTCCGATTTCGTAAGCATCATCCAAAAGGTGCAATACTTTTTCAGCATGTTCAGCATCTACAACGATTACCATCCCAACACCCATATTGAATGTTCCGTGCATTTCTTCACGTTTCACCCCACCTCTCTTTTCAAGCTCAAGCATCACGCTAGGAATTCTGATTTTTGATTCGTCAATAGAAGCACAAAGTCCTTCAGGAATGATTCTTGGAACGTTTTCGTAAAGACCACCTCCTGTAATGTGAGCAATTCCGCTTACTTTTACTTCTTCCAGTACTTTATGAATATCTTTATAGTATAGTCTTGTAGGCACTAAAAGGGTTTCATATAATGGTTTTCCTTCAAACTCTTCTTCAAAATTCGGGAATACTTTTCTTACTAATGAGAATCCGTTCGAGTGGAATCCTGAGCTTGGTAATGCAATAATTTTGTTACCTGCCTTGATCGTAGAACCGTCAATGATCTGATCTTTTTCTACAATTCCCACACAGAATCCTGCAACATCATAATCTCCAGGCTGGTACATTCCCGGCATTTCTGCAGTCTCTCCACCAATCAATGCACAGTTGTTATCTTTACAGGCAGCCACCATTCCTAAAACAATTTCTGCTGCGATTTCTGAATCAAGCTTTCCGCAAGCGAGATAATCAAGGAAAAATAAAGGTTTTGCTCCGTGGCAAAGGATATCATTGGCACACATTGCGAAACAATCTACACCAATGGAGTCATATTTTTTAGTATCTAAAGCTACTTTCAGCTTTGTTCCTACTCCATCTGTTCCTGATACAAGAACCGGATTTTTGTATCCACCGATCTCATAGAAAGCACCAAAACTTCCCAAGTGATTCAGTACATTGGAATTGTGGGTTTCACCGACCGCTTTTTTGATCTTGTCAACCGTTTTGTATCCTTCTTCTTTGTCTACTCCTGCTGATTTGTAAGTGTTGCTCATGTCTGCTTAGATTTTTAGATATCAGATTTCAGATTTCATACTATTTAGTAACTGCTTCTGGAGTCTTATTATCTTTTAATATTTCAATTACTTTTATACTCAATTTTAGAAAACAAAAAAGCCGACAATCTTTTCAGATTATCGGCCGTTATTTTATCTCAGAATTTCAGAGCCCACAACTTTCCCTTTATGAGAAAAACATTGTTTATAGGAGGTCTGAATTTTCATCTCTTTTCTTTTTGCAAAAATAGTAATTTTAAATGAATATTCAAATTCTATTTTTCAAGGATAGTTTCAATAGCCGCAATCTTCTTGATCTTTTCTTTTAACTCATTGATTTTCTCTTCATTAGAAATCTTTTGAGTTGCTTTATCAAAATTATCATTAAAGAAAGGCAGTGAAAAAGTTTCCACCACATTTCCTCCGTGAAAAGGAAAACGCTTTGATGCAGCTTCTAAAACACCTGCTCCACCTCTACCTCCCGGAGATGTAGACATCAATAGCATTGGTACTTCGTTCCAAACCGTTCTGTCTTTGATTCTTGATACCCAGTCGAACACATTTTTAAATGCTGTAGAATAGGTTCCGTTGTGTTCTGCCAAAGCCACCAATAGTACATTGGCACCATCAATTTTGGCAGCAAAGTCATGAGCTTCCTGAGGAACACCGCCAGCCAATTCTCTTTCATGCTTATAGATTGGCATTTCGAAAGGATTCAGATCTACTACTTCTACTTCTGCATTTTCAAATAATGTTGATGCGTATGCAACCAACTGCTTGTTCATTGAAACGTCTGAGTTACTTCCTGCTATTGCTAAAATTTTCATAGGTGAGATTTATTTTTTAAGATTACAAATTTAGTCTTTTATTTAAGATAAGACGGCAGTTCCATTGGGACTTCCATTAATAATACTTCAGTGTCTTCTACTGCTTCAATATTAAAACTCTGGGTATCCCAGATTCCCAATCCATCTCTTTCATTCAAAACACGGTCACCGATTTTTGCACTTCCTTTTAAAACAAATGCATAGACTCCGTTCCCTTTTTTGTTGAGCATATAATTTTTGCCGTTTCCTTTTGTAAAGTTGGCAATATTAAACCATGCATCCTGGTGAATCCAAACTCCTTCATCATTTTTATCAGGAGATAAAATCTGTTGAAAACCATTGATCTTTTCACCTTCCTTAATGCTTTTCTGGTCATATCTGGGTTCAACATCCAGTTCTCTTGGGAAAACCCAGATCTGAAGGAATTTTACCTCTTCATCTTTATTTTTATTGTATTCACTGTGTTTCACACCCGTTCCGGCGCTCATCACTTGGATTTCTCCCTTTCTGATTACTGCTGTAGTTCCCATTGAATCTTTGTGTTCAAGATCTCCTTCCAAAGGAATGGATATAATTTCCATATCTCTGTGTGGATGTGTTCCGAAACCCATTCCCTGAGAAACGGTATCATCGTTCAATACTCTCAGAACACCAAAGTTGGTTCTGTCCCTGTTTTGATAGTTGGCAAAACTGAATGTATGGTAAGAATTTAACCATCCGTGATTGGCATGGCCTCTTGAATCTGCTTTATGATATACTGTTTTCATTTCTGTGATTATTTATGATACAAATGTACGGTATGGGTTGATTAAAAAAGTTGATGTAGGGTAAGAAAGGAAATTTATGATCAAAAGAAGTTGGAAAACGCTAAGGCGCAAGGGGTTTTATTCTATATGTTTTAAGACGCGACGGTTTTATCTGCGATAAAATTTATGCTGTATATTTTTCTTCCAAAGATTGACGGATTGAATCAATTCTATGAATAGGCTCAAACATCTATGTTACCCGTGAAAATCTGTGGGAGCCTATTACATTCTGAATGTCAAAAAAACCGATAAGATAAGTATATGAAGGATAGATTTTAAGTTTTGGCTAAAGCCAATTGATGAAGATATAAAAAGAAGACGGGCTAAAGCCCGTCCCTATTGAATTATTTTTTAAAAAGATTTGTAGTATAGTCTGTATTATAAGTTCTTGTTTCTATATTGAGTTTATTTAAAAGCATTTCGGCTTCAAGTCTTATATTTTTCCATGTTTCATGCTGGTCTAAGAAATCCCAATCCCATATTTCTACAGGAATATCATCTACATTTTTTTTAAATTGCAGTAAATCCTCTTTGAATGATTCATTAATCCGTTTATTTCTAAAAACAGTTTCAAATAAAACAGGAATGAATGCATAATCAAGCTCTTCGTACAATTCCGCCAATGGATCTATTAAAATGGGTGCCGTTTCATCTAATTGATCTACATTATAGGTATAAAGAATCAATGAGTTGATGATATTTGTATAATAGAAATCTACGTGTTTATCGTATTAAAGTAACTCTTCTTCAGTAAATCCGACATCTAAGTTTTCAGTAATATTTTCATTTTCTGGCTCATCCTTTTGTTTTGTAGTCGAAAAAAAATTATTAAAAAAATTAAGCTTCATGATAAATAATTTTGCTTTTCCCTTATTAACAAAATAATAAATTTCGGCTAAAGCCCATTGATGAATACTAAAAAGAAAGCAGGCTAAAGCCCGCTCCTATTGATATTTGAATTAAACCTTTATTTATTGATAACCCTTCGACAGGCTCAGGGTGACAACCCGAATCCCAACCGAAATTTTTAAGCAGTGTCAGGCTGAGCCTGTCGAAGCTAGAATTACCAAAAGGAATAGGTCAATAAAATTATTTATTTTTAAAAATGTACTTGCTTGATCTCCTCTTCAATTTCTTTAGGAGTTTCATCTTCAGATTTAACAAAAATCATAGTTACTACAGCTCCTATCAGCATACAAACACCTCCAACAACAACATAATCCATCGCCTGTTTTCCGAAAATACCACTTACTACCGGACCTCCGAATAAACCATTGATGATCTGCGGAATGACAATAAAGAAATTGAAAATCCCCATATAGACCCCCATTTTTCTCTGTGGAATCACCTCAATAAGCATAGCATAAGGCATTGCCAGAATACTTGCCCAGGCAAACCCTAAACCGATCATTGAGATCCATAAATTGTTGACATCTCTAATAAAATACATTGAAACAAGACCCAAACCTCCACACAGCAAAGCTAATGCATGGGTCTGTTTTTTACCAATAAGTTTAGCAATAGGTGTCAACAGAAAGGCAAACGGAATCGCCCAAAGATTGTACATTCCGAAAAGTTTTCCGGTAAGATCACCCGCATCATTAAATGCTTTGGAGTGGGTATCTTCCGGGGAAAGTCCAAAATGATGGGTTGCCAGCGCACTGGTAGTAAATACCCACATGGTAAATAAGGCAAACCATGAAAAGAACTGAACAATTCCCAGCTTCTTCATCTGTGTAGGAATTGCTGCAAAATCTTTGAAAATATCTGAAAACTTAGATTCCTGTTTTTCTACTTCCTTTCCATCTTCAAAATCAGCGAATTCCTGCGGAGAATATTCTCTGGTTGTCATTATGGTATACAAAATTGAGATGATAAGCAATCCGGCACCAATATAAAAGGAGTAAATCACATTATCTGCTACAAATCCTGCCGGGGCTTCGTTGGAAATCCCCATTTTCGTTAACCAATCCGGCAGATAAGAGCCCAATACAGCTCCAATTCCAATCAGGATTGTCTGCACCGAAAATCCTATTGTCCCCTGATGTTTGGGAAGCATATCTCCTACCAAAGCCCGGAAAGGTTCCATTGCGATATTCACCGAAGCATCCATCATCGCGAGAAATATCACTGCTAACAGAAGAGCATTGGCGGCAAACATCTGGGTAACAGATGCAGCATTCGGAAGAAGTACCAGCCCTATAGCGCACAAAACAGCTCCAATTAAAAAGTAAGGTTTTCTTCTTCCCAACGGACTCCAGGTATTGTCTCCCATATGCCCGATAATAGGCTGAACAATGAGTCCTGTAACGGGAGCAACGAGCCAGAACCAGGATAATTCATGAACATCAGCTCCTAAATTACCCAGAATACGGCTTGCATTTCCATTTTGTAACCCGAATGCCATTTGAATTCCAAGGAATCCCATACTCATATTAATAATCTGGAGCATGGATAAATTTGGCTTTTCTCTTCGTCCAAATGGTCCCGAATTATATCTCCCCACCATTTCTGCCATTATGATTTCAGTTTTTGGATTAATGCATCTTCAATAGGTGCTTTTTCTACCACCACTTTATCTACCACCTCATTGGGAACTGTTACAGAAAGAACGTATTGTTTTACCTTCCAGCTTCCGTTGATTTTTTCTACCACTCCGGAACCTCTGCATATTTTCATCTGCGTATCCAATAGTTCATCGAACCACGCCAGTTTTCCATCTTTACTGAAGTAAATATTTCGTTTAAGAGCTTTAAAATTCCAGGTTTTTTTCTTGTCAAAATGAGGTTTAGCCCATACCATGAATTCTTTTTTATTCCATATTTCGGTAGCATCTGTTCCAATGAAGGTAGATTCGTCTGCAAAGAGGTTAAAATACCCAGCGTAATCCGCCTTTGCAGCCGCTACATTGAATGCATCAAGCATTGTACTGATTTCCGTTTTTTCTTTTTCAAATGGAGTTTTTGACTGAGCGTTGAATAAAGAAAATCCCAGTACAAAAAGGATTAAGGTATAAGCAGTCGTTAGTTTTTTCATATGTATTAAAATTATTTTTCAAGTTCAATGATGAATGGTGTTTTTGCAGGGATATTCATACTGTTTTGTAATGAAATTTCTTTTCCTGAAATTACTTCTTTTCCTTTTGTAAATCCATTAAGTGATTCCGCAAATCGTTTCAAGTCTAACGTCTGATCTTTTTCATTATTGTTGATGATGACCATTACACTTTCTTTTTCATTGTATCGGAAATACACAAAAACACTATCCTGAGGAACGAAATTTTTAGTTTTCCCATTATGAATCACGTCTTTGTCTTTTCTCCAGTTTAATAATTTTTGAGTAAACCGGAAAAATTTTTTCTGTTCCTGAGTCTGAGCAGACGGATTGAAGGCATTTTGTTTATCAGAGCTCCAACCCCCGGGAAAGTCTCTTCGGATATCTCCATCTCCTCTTTTCTTCTTGTTTCCGCGCATTCCTATTTCTGATCCATAATATATCTGTGGGGTTCCTCTTACTGTTGAAATCAGGGTGAGTGCCATTTTATAAGCATTAGGATTGGCATTAAAAATCTCATTCCATCTTTCGGTATCGTGATTTTCAAAGAAAACCAAAAGATTTTTAAGATCCGAATATAGAAAATCACTGGTAAAAGAATCATAAATACGGATCATACCTTTGTCCCAGCTTTCTTTTTCTTTAAGAGCTTTAGGCATATTTTCAAACAGCATAAAATCCATTACCGAGGGTAGGTTTGAATTGTATCCTTCTATTTCTCCAATTTTGGAATCTTTCTGCCAGGCGGCAATTTGTGCGGCTGTATACAACCACGTTTCCCCTACAATATTGAATTTCGGATATTCATCAGTGATTGCTTTGACCCATTTTGCCATTGCTTCTTTATCATTGTATGGATAGGTATCTACACGAATACCTCCTAACCCTGCATATTCAATCCACCAGATTGCATTTTGGGTCAGATATTTTAAAACTAACGGATTTTTCTGGTTGATATCGGGCATTGATTTATCAAACCATCCATCCAGTGCATATTTTTTATCAATTTCAGAAGTATTGGTGTCAAACTGCGTTGTCGTTTTATAATTGGAACGTTTAAAACCATTTTCTCCTTCCTCAAACCAGTGAATCCAGTCTTTTGAAGGAAGATCTTTGATCATCCAGTGCGAGCTTCCCCAGTGATTGGTCACATAATCCATCACCAGTTTCATATTTCTTTTGTTCAATTCTTTGGATAAATTCTTATAGTCTTCGTTGGAGCCATAGCGGGCATCAATTTTATACAGGTCAGTTTGAGCATATCCATGATATGAATCAGCTTTTTCATTATTTTCATTTACGGGAGTAAGCCATACAGTTGTTACCCCAAGATTCTGAAGATAATCTAGATTGTTAACGATCCCATGAAGGTCTCCGCCATGTCTTCCCCTGGGTAGACTACGATTTGCTTTTTCCGTAAGGTTGGGCATTGAATCATTCTTCTCATCACCATTGGCAAAACGATCAGGCATAATAAGATACATAAAGTCTTTAGATGTAAAAGATTCCCGATTGGCGGAACCGGATTCTCTCTGCTTCAGTTCATAAGTATAAGAATCGATATTTTTTTTATCTTTTTTTATATTGATGGTAAATTTTGGAACACCAATTTCATTGGTATTGACTGTAATAAAAACGTAATTCGGATTATCAACTTTCCGGATGTCTTTGATCTGTATTCCATCTGAAAGTACAATCTCGTTATGGGCAATGTCTTTTCCGTACACAAGAATCTGAAGTTCGGGGTTTTTCATTCCTTTCCACCAGAAAGCCGGCTCTATCCTTTCCAACACTTTTTGGGAAAAGGCGGCAGAAGCTATTGAAAGGGCTAATGCTGCAAATATTGTCTTCATATTAGTGTTCAATTTAGCATTTAATTTTCATATAGACATTCAAAATATAGCAGAAAGTCCCTTTTCCCATCCTGATATCTATAATTTTTCAAAATTTAGCATTCATTTTTTTAACTTTTACATAAAAACTTAAATTTTTCATAAAAAATTCATCCTAAAAGTTAATTTATACCCCTTTTTATTTTTAGTTTTACAGAAAAAATGTTTGATTTCAGTAGTATGTTCCACGCTGAGGGGCCAGATGTTGTTTACACATGGACTATTCCTGTGTTTGCTGTAATTATTTTTGCAGAAATGGCCTACAGCCACTTCAATAAAGAGAAGATTTATGAGACTAAAGATGTAGCAACCAATGTTCTTTTTGCTTTGCTCAACTATGGATTAGACATCATCATGAAAGGCTTCTCTTTGTTTGTCATGATGTTTTTTTATCATCACCGCATTTTCGACTGGCAAGAAGGAATCTTGTATTGGATTGCTGTATTCCTTGCTCAGGATTTCGCTTATTATGTTCATCATTATGTAGATCATCACTCACGTGTCTTCTGGGCTGTGCATATTACGCATCATAATTCTGATTATTTCAACATCAGTACAGGATTCAGAAGTCCTGTATTTCAGCCTTTGTACAGGTATTTGTTTTTCTCCCCGTTAGCATTCATGGGCTTTCATCCATGGCATATTCTGGTTGCGTATTCTGCGATACAGATTTATGGCACTTTTGTTCATACGCAATCTATTAAAAGCATGGGATTTTTAGAATACATTCTGGTTACTCCTTCTCATCACAGAGTACATCATGCGTGCAATATCAAATATCTAGACCGTAATATGGGAATGGGACTGATTATCTGGGATAAAATTTTTGGAACTTTTGAAAAAGAAGATCCTGAAGTTCCTGTGAAATATGGCATCTATCCTAAGATGGAGTCTAAAGATCCGGCAACTACTCTATTCTATGAATGGCGAAGAATAGGAAAAGATATCAGACAGCCGGGACTTTCTTTCAAGGACCGTATAAAGTATCTTTTCTATTCACCGGGATGGAGACATGATGGTACCGGAAAAACGGTAAAGCAGTATCAAAAGGAGTACAAGCATAAAGAAAAGCTAAAAAATGAAAGTACATCCTTAAAGGAACAGACAACCGATACTGAATATCAATATTCACAACTGAACCAACAGGCAGGAGATAAATAATCTGTAAAAAATACCCCGGAACATTAAAAAATCAATGAACCGGGGCACCTTAGTGTATCTTTAAATTATTTTACTGGCTTGATAGAAATTGCGAAACCGCCGCTTCTTGCCATCTTAAAATTAATTTTTGATTTTCCTGTAATCTCTTTCTTATAGATATTATAGCTTTGAGGATTATCAATATAATCAGCATCTTTTCCATCTTCATAGATCGTTGCTTCATATTTTTTTCCTTTATCCAGGAACGAGAAGTCTACGGTATACTCACGTTTGTTTTCATCGGTAATACCACCTACAAACCAGTTTTCAGTACCTTTCGCTTTTCTTGCTGTGATCACATAATCACCAGGCTCAGCGGATAAAATCTTTGTATCATCCCAATCTGCCGCTACATCTTTTATAAACTGGAATGCATCCATATGTTTTTTGTAGTTTTCAGGAAGGTCTGCAGCCATCTGAAGCGGCATGTACATCGTCACATAAAGGGCAAGCTGTTTTACCAGCGTAGTTTTTACAAAACGATTATCTCCAGGGAAATAATAGTCTAGCTTCGTCTGGAAAATTCCCGGGGTATAATCCATAGAACCTCCCATCCATCTTGTGAACGGAAGAACCGTCTGGTGATCAGGTTTATTTCCTCCGAATGCTTCATACTCTGTTCCACGTGCTGCTTCTGCAGATATGTAGTTCGGATATGTACGGCTTTCTCCTGTAGGACGTACAGATTCATGAGAATTGACCATGATTTTATAGTCATTTGCTTTTTCTGCAATTCTATAGAAGTGGTTAATTGTCCATTGAGAATAATGGTGTTCTCCTCTAGGAATGATATCTCCCACATATCCGGTTTTCACAGCGTCATATCCATATTTGTTCATCGTCTGGAATGCTTTATCCGCCCATCTTTCATAGTTCGTTGCAGAACCTGAAGTTTCATGGTGCATGATCAGTTTAATTCCTTTTGAGTGCGCATATTCATTCAACATTTTGATATCAAAATCCGGGTAAGGTGTGATGAAATCAAAAACAAATTCTTTAGAGTGTCCAAACCAGTCTTCCCAACCAATATTCCACCCTTCAATCAATAATCCCTGGAAACCGTTTTCTGCAGCAAAGTCAATATATTCTTTAACTTTTGTATTGTTGGCTGCGTGTTTTCCGTTTGGAGTTAATTTGGCGAAATCAGTTTTACCTAAATGTACATTTTCCGCTGTGGAATACGCCCATTGTGATTTCCCGATAATCATTTCCCACCAAACTCCCATATATTTTGTAGGGTGAATGTAAGAAGTATCAGTATATTTTGTAGGCTCATTAAGGTTAAAGATCATTTTAGAATCCATTACCTGCTCTGCTTTCGGAGCTACAATAATTGTTCTCCAAGGCGTTACTGACGGTGTCTGAATATATCCTTTCGCTCCTTGTCTGTCAGCAGTCAAATGCGTTTTAAACTTATAGTTCTGAGCATCTACTTCCAGATGGGAAGCCGGATAATCTAATACGGCAGCTTCGGCAACATTGATATACAAAGGCTCTTTTCCTTCTTTTTTAAGCATTAAAGGAGACTGAACTGCATTTTTCACCAATGACTGGGAAGTGTTTGCATCGTACGCTTTATCCCATTTTGCCGGAATTTCAGAAACTTTTGTTTCCTGATACTGGTATTCCTGAGAATCATAATCTGCAACCATCCACCATGCCTTCATATCGGTAGGGAAATCAATTTCAGAGTCTTCTTCTCTGATCACGAAATAATTCAGATTCTTTTGCTGAGGAAATTCATATCGGAATCCTAAACCATCATTGAACAATCTGAATTTTACCACAATACTTCTGTCTGTAGAAGCCTGATTCAGGGTAACTGCCAGTTCGTTATAATTATTGATATAATTTTTCTTTTCTCCTAAAACCGGTTGCCAGGTTTCATTTTTAGAGTCTCTTTTTTCATATGTCTTTGCAAAACCGCTGTTCAGGTCGTATTTTGCATCTTCTGATTTGGCTATCTCAGAAGCGAATTTTATGGCTGTGTCTTTAAATAATCGCAATCCCAATTTAGAATCTTCAACTACTACTGCACCGTTGTACTTCAGGTTATAGTAAGGTACTCCTTCTTTCAACTGGAAATTCATTTCAAATTTTCCATCCGGAGATTTTAAAGATTGGGCTTTCACACCTGTAAACATCATTGAGAGCAAAAGCGCTCCAACTGTAATTTTCTTCATAATGACTATTTATTAACTTTAAAAATAAATAAAGTGCTGTGGTAAAGCAGCACTTTGCTTTATTTTATTTTAGTTTAGTTTGATTTACAATTTCGTAATGGTTAGCTTGTAATAGGCTGAATTATGTAAATCCAGCTCAATTTTATAATTACCTGCCTGTGACACTTTATATGCCGGGTCTCCTGTAACAGTTCCTTCTGAACTTAAATAGGATTGAACACCTGTTCCTGAAACCAAAGTCTGATCCGCATCTTTTGGTTGGAACTTTATTGCCCAATCATCATTCGCTCTGAATTTAAATACTCCTGTATTAGATAAGGCAATAGAATTGATGACATACGTTTTGGTTGCCGGATTGTATACAAAGTCCGTATCTGATCCCCATCCTGTAGGTGTTGCATCACCAATAACTCCGAAGTTGGCTAACACAGCAGAATAAGTATTTGCTGCCCAGTCTACTTTCATGTAATAGGTTCCCGCAGCAGCTGGAACTATGTCTGACCCATCAACTTTTAGTTTTCCTGTATTGGTTCCATCATCTCCTTTATTGCCCGGCCAATCCTGATTGATTGCAAATTTGTATTTCCCATTATCACCTGAAGCATCTTTAATAAAGATAAATCCTCTGTACTTATCATTTTTCTCAGGAGAAAACAGATTTGGTGAATTGGCTGGAGTCCAGTTGGCATAACCAGCTGCTCCTGCGTAGGCTCCAGGTACATTGATCTTAGGATATACCAAGTCAGGATTTGGAGTATAAGGCGTTACTTTAAGTGCAATTACATTGGAATAAAAGGCAGCTGATCCTACCGAAGTTTTCAATCTAACTTCAATATCATTGACTGCATCCGGTACAGCCCCGATATTAAACATTGCAGCGTTCATAGCTGCATGAGTTACAGAACCTGAAGTCATATCATTAGAAAAATCAATAACAGCACTTTTTTTGAAGCCATCACCTTTGATTCCGAATTCTACTTTCTGATTGGGAACTACCGCAATATTAAATGTTGGTTTTGTCCATGTAAACGTAATGATCGCATCATTGGCATTAAGCTCATTAAGAACTATTGCACTTTTATCAGCGGATATTTTACCTGCAGCCGTTTCATTAATAACCGCCTGATCCTCATCTTTTTCACAGGAAAAAACTATAAGACCTGTAAAAACCAGGGCTAATATTTTGAATAAATTTTTCATTTTTAACAGGATTTAAAATTAATACCCAGGATTCTGAATCAGATTAGGATTTGCTACGATATCTTTAGCAGGAATCGGGAAAAGATTTCTGTAGCTCTCTACAGCTTTACCATCTTTTACATTCCCTTTCCATGGCCATAGATAATCTCCTGTAGTAAACTTGTTGAAACGGATAAGATCACTTCTTCTGGTCATTTCCCAGGATAACTCTCTTGCTCTTTCGTCCAAAATAAAGTTAAGATTGATCGAAGATACATTTCCACTTGTATTTCCATAAGCACGCTCTCTCAATTGATTGATATAACCAATTGCAGTTGCCTGATTCCCACCTGTGCCTCCTCTTAAAACAGCTTCTGAGTACATCAGATAAATATCAGCTAAACGGTATAACGGGATATCAGCTTCAACCCAGTTGGTATGAGCTCCAACAGATCCGTTACTTTTCACATTTTTAAATTTGATAAATGCATAACCATCTGTGAATGAACCCAAATCATTAATTTCTAAGTTTTGCCCTGCAGTAAAGAATCTTCCTCTTTTATCACTTCCATTAGTAGGGAATAAGCCTACAAATGCTTTTGTAGTTCTTAAACCACTCCATCCACCATTCACTCCAAAATCAGCAGCTTTCATATCACCACCTATGGCAGCATGAACAAGGAAAGTAGTTCCACCATTGGTCTGTGTATTAATTCCGTCAAAGTTTACACTTAAAATCTGCTCCGGGTTATTGATATTATTATCCGCCAGGAATAAATCATCATATTTTGGTTTTAAAGAATAGCCAGCTGCAATTACTTTGTTACAGTATGTGATACAATCTGTATTTCTCTGTGTTCCGGTATATACTTCTGCATTCAAATATAATTTTGCCAATAATGACCATACAGCTGCTTTATCTGCCCTTCCGTATTCATTGGTTTTAGGGTCTTTTAATTCTCCTGCGATCGCAAGCAATTCAGACTCTATATAATTGAACAATGCTTTTCTTTCTATTCTTTGTGGTGGATTGATAGATCCAGGCAAATAGGATTCATCTACAAAAGGAACATTCCCAAACATATCGATCGCATGGTAATACGACTGTGCTCTCAGGAAGCGAGCTTCTGCTCTCATCAATTTCGCCTGAGTAAGATTATCTCCTGTAATATTATTGGAAGCTAATTTTTCATCCGTTACATTTCTAAGAAATTCATTACAAAAAGCAATTTCTGTGTATACTCTGTAGTACATCGCAGCGATGAACTCGTTGGAAGCATCCCAGGTCATTTTGTGAAGCGTATGAAGATTACCATCATTCCATCCAATAACGGCTTCATCCGTGGTTACTACATTCAAATTATACATCAATCTGGTATATTGAGAGAATCCACCGTTGATACCATTAATATCACTATCCGGCTGATCACCATCTCCGCTTACCTGACCTCCCATGGCAAGTCCTCCGTAAAGTTTAGCCAGTACGTTTTTGTAATTGGCAAAATCTTTATAAATACTGGCTGAAGTAACGTCTGTGATAGGTTCTCTTTCAAGATCTTTCACACAAGAAGTTGCTGTCAATAAAAATACTACTGAAAGAGGCAATACTATATTTTTAAGTTTAATTCTATTTAGTTTCATTGAATTCTTATTTAAAATTGGAAGTTAAAACCTAAAGAATAAATCTTAGGCATTTGGTAGTAACCATTATCTATTCCACCGAAAACTTCAGGATCTACTCCTGAATATTTAGTGATCACAAAAACATTCTGCGCCATTGCATATACTTTCAGATTACTTCCTTTAGTGAAGATTTCTCCGAAATTGTATCCTACATTGATATTATCCAGTCTCAGGAATGAAGCATTCTCAACATAAATATCAGATTTGTATTGAGGAACGGCAAACTTATACTGAGGTGCCGTGGTGAATACATTCTGAAGATATTCGTTGG
Source organism: Chryseobacterium indologenes (assembly GCF_018362995.1). Lineage (NCBI taxonomy): Bacteria > Pseudomonadati > Bacteroidota > Flavobacteriia > Flavobacteriales > Weeksellaceae > Chryseobacterium > Chryseobacterium indologenes. The sequence continues at coordinate 20,117 of NZ_CP074372.1, read as the reverse complement.
TAGATGCAGATTGTAAGGAACTATTGGAAGCAGCATTGTTATAAACGTAGTTTCCTAACACAGCTCTTGCACTTAATGCAAAATCCCAGTTCTTATGAGATACTTTGGTAGAGAAACCTAAAATTGCATCTGGTGTTGTAGATTTATAATAGTACATATCTTTTGTATTGATTACTCCATCTCCGTTTCTGTCTACAAAGGCTCCATCAACAGGTTTCCCATTAGTATCATATACCTGCTGGTATACCCAGAATGAATTAGGTGCATATCCTACTGCATGAGCCTGGATTCTGTTTCCTGAACCACCTTCAATACCTCCTACTTCCATGTTAAATGATTCATCAGCTCTGTCTTTAAGCTTAGTAATGACCGGCTTGTAATGAGTAGCATTAAAGCTTACTTCCCAGGTAGTATTCTGGTTTTTAACAGGAATTACTGTAATACTTCCTTCAATTCCCTCATTTTTCATATCTCCTACATTCTGCCAGCTGGCATTACTTAAGCCTCCTGCAGGTTCATCTGCGTACACAAGAAGATCTTTGGTATCTTTTCTGAAGACATCTATAGATCCTGTGATTCTGTTTTTATTAAAACCAAAATCTAATCCTAAGTTCTTCGTAGTAGTCGTTTCCCAGGTAAGATTCGGATTATAATTAGCAGGTCTGAACATAAAATAGAATTCATTTCCGAACTGATATCCTGCTCCGGGATAACTAGGATTATAGGCTGCAAATGCCGGGTAATTATTAGGCTTATTACCATTGATTCCCAGCGCCGGCAATTCCTGCTGACCTGTTTTACCCCATCCTGCTCTTAATTTCAAAGTACTGATAGCAGATATATTTTTAATGAAACTCTCTTCATTAAGTTTCCATGCTAATGAAACTCCCGGGAAAACTCCCCATACATTATCTCTCGTTCCGTTAAAGAATCTTGAAGAACCATCTTTACGAACTGATCCTGAAATAATATATTTATTAGCTATTGTAAAAATAGCTCTTCCATAGAAGGAAATCAGAGTATTTTGTGTTTTAAAATCCAAATCAGGAGGTAGTGTCGTACCATTTCCTCTATAGGTTATTGCTCCGGGGATTGAAATGTTAAAATCCTGATAGGAATAACCTGCTGTAATATCAACACCAGTATTAATCGCACTGATATTTTTCACATAATTAAAGTAAGTTTCCAAAAGCTTGTTTTTCTTTTCCATAGAATAGAAATTTGAACTTCCTTTATCTTCAAAACCTGGTCTCAAACGAGCATCTTTAAACTTGTGTCCATCACTCTTTGTATAATCGTATCCAGCGTTCACATTGAAATGCAAGTCCGGAAGAAAGTGAAACTTATAATCTAACTGAATATTTCCCAATCCTCTTAGAACAGAAGACACATCTCTTACACCATTGATCATCCCAAGTGGATTGGAATTGGCATTTACATTATATCCTGTTGCAGATCCGGAATCCAGCCATTCATAATAACCACCATAATTAGAGTTTCCTGAATATACAGGTTGAGTAGGATCAAAATAGGTAGCTGCCTTGATAACTCCCCCATCTACAAATCTGTTATCTGTAAATGTTCCTTTTGCATTCACATTCACTGATAAATGATTATCAAAGAATTTAGGGTTTAAGTTCAATCCTACAGAGGTTCTGCGGAAAGAATTTGATTTTACAATCCCGTTCTGCTCATTATAACCTAATGATAAACGATATGGCAAGCCTTTAATACCTCCTGAAAGGGCAACGTTATTATCTGTTCCCCATGCCGCCTGATAGATCTGATCCTGCCAGTCGGTATTGGCATTCCCAAGTTTGGTTTTGTAACCTGCAGGCGCATAAGTATTAACAAAATCTCTGAATTCCTGAGCATTTAATACGTCTACTTTCCCCATTTTAGTAGAAACAGAAGTTACCGTTGAAAAATTCACTTTGAACTTTCCTGCTGTTCCTTTCTTAGTTGTAATAAGAATAACACCATTGGAAGCTCTGTTACCATAGATAGCAGTAGCTGAAGCATCTTTAAGAATATCAAATGTTTCAATATCATTAGGGTTAATTAATGATAAAGGGTCAGAAACACCATTCATTCCTACAAAGTCCTGAGGAACTCCATCAATTACAATCAAAGGAGAATTTTCACCACTTAAAGAAGATGTCCCCCTGATCCTTATTTTTGTTCCTGAACCTGGGGCTCCACTGTTATTGGTAATCTGTACCCCTGGTGTTTTTCCTTGGATCAGCTGTCCGGCAGAAGTTGCTCCTCCGTTGAAGTCTTTTGCCGTAACAGAAGTTATAGAACCGGTAAGATCAGATTTTTTCTGCTTTCCATACCCGATTAATACAACCTCATCAATTTTCTTCTCCTGAGGAACAGAGTCTTTAGTCTGCGCATGCATTATTGTGCTGGCCAATAAAAAAGCAGGCGCAATTTTCAATACTGTTGTAAAATTATTCACAATCATATTTTTTTATAGTTTCGTTTTTTCAGTCTTAATTTGGCTTGTAGCCAGACTCGCAATTTAAAAAAAAAATAGAATTATCATAATTTTAATATAATTTTAGTTAAAATTATGTATATTACGAAACCGATTTTAGTTAGTTTTTTAGATTTCAATAATTTGCGACGTCTTATGCATTGCATAATATTTGGATTAATTTAATATTTAGTTAAACAACTGTTTAACTTAAATTCATATTCAACCTTAAAAAAACTGCATTCTACATCATAATAACACCATCAATAGCGGTATTCAACAGATATTCCTTATCTTTGCAGTTAAAACTTTACTATAAATGTCAAACAGAAAGATGATTACGGCAGCTTTGCCTTATGCAAACGGCCCGGTTCATATAGGACATTTGGCAGGTGTTTATATTCCTGCGGATGTTTACGCAAGATTTCAGAGAAGATTAGGAAAAGATGTAGCGTTTATCTGTGGTTCAGATGAGCACGGAATTCCTATTACCATAAGAGCTAAAAAAGAAGGAGTTACTCCTCAGGATATTGTTGACAAATATCACGGGATCATAAAAAAATCTTTTGCTGATCTGGGAATTTCATTTGATGAATATTCAAGAACAACGTCTAAAAAGCATTATGAAACCAGCCAGGATTTCTTCAAGGTTTTATACGAAAAAGGAAAATTCACAGAAGAAGTTTCTGAGCAGTATTTTGATGAGCAGGCAGGAGAATTCCTTGCTGACCGCTATATTGTAGGTACATGTCCTAATTGTGGTAACGAAAATGCTTATGGTGACCAGTGTGAGAAATGTGGTTCTACCCTTTCTCCTTCTGAGCTGATCAATCCGAAATCAATGCTTAGCGGAAATGTTCCTATCCTTAAAGAAACAAAAAACTGGTATCTGCCATTAAACGAATACGAAGACTTTTTAAACGAATGGATCATTGAAGGCCATAAAGACGACTGGAAACCTAATGTATACGGACAGGTTAAATCATGGTTGAATGACGGCCTTAAGCCTCGTGCCATGACCAGAGACCTGAACTGGGGTGTTCCGGTTCCCCTTCCGAATGCTGAAGGAAAAGTTTTGTATGTTTGGTTTGATGCTCCAATCGGGTATATTTCTTTCACCAAAGAATGGGCTGAGAAGAACGGAAAAGACTGGAAAGATTACTGGCAGAGCGAAAACAGTGACCTTGTACACTTTATCGGAAAGGATAATATTGTATTCCACTGTATTATTTTCCCGGCCATGATGAAAGCTCACGGAGATTATATTATGCCTAAAAATGTTCCTGCTTTTGAATTCCTGAACCTTGAGAACGATAAGATCTCAACGTCAAGAAATTGGGCGGTATGGGCTCATGAATATGTAGAAGACTTCCCTGGACAACAGGATGTTTTAAGATATGCTCTTCTTTCATCGGCTCCGGAAACAAAAGATAATAACTTTACATGGAAGGATTTCCAGACTAAGAATAATTCTGAGTTGGTAGGTATCTTCGGAAACTTCATCAACAGAGTTGCAGTTCTTATTCATAAATATTACGATGGAGTTGTTCCACAAGGAGATATAAACAGCCCTGAACTGAATGAAATAAGTAAGTCTGCAAAAGAAATTTCCGGATTCCTTGAAAATTATGAGTTCAGAAATTCGTTAACAGCATTAATGAATCTCGCCCGTTTTGGAAACCAGTATCTTCAGACTGAAGAGCCTTGGAAAACGATTAAAGATAATCCTGAAAAAGCGGCTCAATCTTTATTCGTTGGAGCACAAATAGCTGTTGCATTAGCTCAGTTATGTGAACCTTTTATGCCTTTCAGCTCTGAAAAGCTATTGAACATGTTCAACGTTGAGAAGAAAGACTGGAATGCGATTGAAAACCAATCAGTATTAATTGAAACAGGTCATAAAATCAATGAATCATCCCTTCTTTTCTCAAAAATTGAAGACGATGTCATTGAAGCTCAAATCCAAAAGCTGGAAAACACAAAACAAAACAATAAAAAGACAAACCCTAACGCAAACCCTATGAAAGAAGAGATCACGTTTGATGACTTTACTAAAATAGACCTTAGAACAGCAACCATTACAGAAGCTGAAAAAGTAGAAAAAGCAGATAAATTACTAAAGCTTACTGTAGATACAGGAGTAGATGTAAGAACTGTTGTTTCCGGGATTGCAGAGAGTTTCACTCCTGAAGAAGTAATCGGTAAGCAGGTAATGATCTTATTAAACCTTGCTCCAAGAAAAATCAGAGGAATTGAATCTCAGGGAATGTTATTATTAACAACAAAACCAGACGGAAAATTATCTTTCGTAACACCGGACGACAGCAATGTTGAAAACGGGATTGAGATCGGATAATTAACCTTATTATAAAGATCACAGGCTGTTTCACTAGAAGCAGCCTTTCTTTTATATACAGCTTATGGTCAATAAAAATGTTTTAAGAAAGCTTTCCAATCAGGAATTAGAGGGATATTTAAAAGAAGGCAACCGCTTTGTTCCGGAAGCCGTTCAGGCAGCTTTTGAAATTCTGGAAGAAAGAGGACGTGTTTTTAGTGAACAGGAAAAGGAAACTGTTCAGCAATTGATTCAGCGTAAACAAGAAGCTGAAGAAGCAAAATTTACAGAAGAACGTGAAATTTGGAAAGATCATATTACTGAAGATACGAATGCTATTAAACTTTTTCCGAGAGACCTTATTTTACTTGTTGGAGGACTTTTGGGAACTATTCCAGGAGCTTTATTGTTAGGACTGAATTTTATTAAGCTTAAAAAGCATGGAGCAGCAATTCTAACATTTATTTTCGGAATTGTCTTTTTGCCTATTCAGAATTTTTTAGTTCCTCTCATATATAAGGAAAGTACACAAGGTTTTTTTACTTATAGAAAAAGTCCGGAATTTTTCATGGCTGCTGTAGGTGCTTTAATTTTACTGGTATTCTGGGTTTTGTTTACACCAAAAAAGCTACCCTATAGAGCAGCTCCGTATATCTTGCCAGGTATTATTAGTCTGATAATGTTAGCAATTATCATCAGTTACCCCGAATGGTTTTCTGGTTATCTCTTAGTAAGCTTCGCTAAATAACAATCTTCATCTCTCAACACTCTTTCTATTTTGAAACCATTATTTGTGGCAGCATTTTTTAACGTATTAAAATCAAGATACAACCATGTAATCGGTTCTTCGGATTCCCCTTTATAATGCACTACATATTCCAGTTCTCCGTAATATCCTCCCGCAGGAATATACACTCCTCCATCTTTATCGCGGTCAAACATATAAAGGATGTCTGTACTGTCGATCAAAACTTGTCCTCCTTTATTTAGTAAAGAGTATAATTTCTGAAGGTAGGTATCAATTTTCGCAAGGCTTTCAAAAACACCGGTACCGTTCATCAATAATAAAACCGTATCAAAAGTCTCTCCGGAAAAGTCAAGCATATTTTTACAAACTGCTTTTTTAATGCCTCTCAGCTGGCAGACTTCAACAGATTTGGGTGAAATATCCAATGCGGTTACCTCAAGATTTCTTTCATTCTGAAGATATAAAGAATGAGAACCTGCTCCAGCTCCGATATCCAGAACTTTTCCTTCGGATAATTCCAGTGCTTTCTGCTCAATATCATTCATGTCTTCAAAATCTCGGAATAAATATTCTACCGGAAGTTCATCCAGCTCAGAAATTGATGTTTCAGTCTGCAGATCCTCCGGATTTTCATTGTGGTAATAATCCCAGATCGCTCTGCCCATTAAATCTTTCATAAGTACAAAGATAAGTTTTCGGGGTGCAAAGTTCAAAATTTTTTAGTACGGGTAACGAATTAGTTTTATTACGGATTGAATCAAAGATTCATATTTAAAATCCGGTTTTCCAATGAGTATCAGAAACCGGATTTTAAATACAATATATTTTCAGATCAAGGCATTTAAACCTTAAACGTACTTTTAAAATTCAAAAGTGTAAGAAAGGTTGAATGTTCTTCCTCTTCCTTTATAATTAAACAATTCCGGAAGTCCGTAGGTAGAATATAATACCTGGGAACGCTTGCTCCAAATGGTCTGATAATCTGTATTAAACAAATTCTGGATCCCTAAATTGAATTTACCCCAGTTAAATCGGTATCCCATCATCAGGTCTGAAGTATTGTAGCCTTCAACAACATTATTAAGCTCGTCTTTCTGCTTGAAATTCTGTAACGACTGGAATCTGAATGACCAGTTTTTAATATTATACCCGATATAGGTTACCAATTTTGAAGGAGAAGCATTATAAATCTCCTGTTTCTGCCATTCTCCTTTATTATCTACTTCAGATTTGATCAAAAGTCCGCTTGCTCCGAAATAAACTCCGTTGCTTAAGGAATAAGAAACCTCAGCTTCAATTCCCATGTTTCTTAATTTCAAATCATTCACGAGAATCTGGAAGGTCTTTTTATCTACGGCAACCGTTTTATCAGAAGTACTCAGGAATCCGGCAACCTGGGCTCTTAAACCTCCTTTGTTTATACGGTATCCTACTTCAAACTGATTGGTTTTGATCGCCTGCAGCGGCTGTTCTTTAACATTGATACTTGATACAACATCCCAGTTGGTTCCCACAAGTTTATATTGCCCGATTCCATAAAACTTGGCAGGATCGGCTAAACTTGCTCCCTGGGAAAAAGTTCCCCAAACCTGGTGCTGCTCATTGAATTTATATAATAATCCTGCATTGGCCAATGTCACATTATAAGAACTTTCACCACCCGGAATTGCAGATGCTGAAATTCCGTATCCCATCGCAACCTGTGTCTGTTGTTCGGAACCGACAAAATCATCCATTTTTACGTTGATATGCTGATAACGGATTCCTGCATTCAATTGTAGTTTTGGAAGGATATTATATTTTGCCTGAACATATCCTGCATAGCTTTGTGAATGGTTGGTTGGATATCTTCCTAGGCTGTATTTTGTCTCATTGATCAGACCTCCGCTCGACATTGTTTTGGCAATATCGTAAACAGATTGTGTTCCTTCAAATTTCTCAAAATCAAAATCTGCTCCGTAGGTAACGTTTAATCCACGCCATGATTTGGATAGTAAAGCTTTAATCCCGGAATAATAAGTATCCTGCTGTGAAGAGGACATATACGGTATTCTTCCTGTCTGTAACGTAACATTTCCAGGGAATGGATAGAATCCTAATTTTTCACCACGGGTTGCCAGCTGTACATAAAGGTCCTGCCCTCCCAAAATTCCATTTGCATTATAAGCTACTGTTGCCATATAACGCTCTGTACCTACATTTTTGTCAGATGAGAAACCATCTCTCATTTGGAGCAGGGATGAATTTTTGGTAGTGAAAGCACTTAAATTCTCACCTAAAAATAAACTTCTGTCCCCATTAAATTTAGAATTGTAATACTGAAGGGAAGCTGTTATTTTATGTTTATTGTTAAACTGATATCCTCCTGTAGCCAAAATGTCAATCGACTGGTTGTATTGAAGGTCGGTTTGTGTAATATCTGTAAAAAGCTGTTTCTGATCTGCTCCATACACACCTCCGTTCTGCTGATAAGCAACTCCTAGCCTTCCGAAGAACTTATCACCCTTGGCAGCAATGGATTGAGCGGCACGGAAATCATGGTCGTCCTTCCCCATAAAACCTGTACGTACTCCCAGTTCTGTTTCTCCACTGATTCCTTTTTTGGAAGGTGTTTTTGTAATGATATTGATAATTCCTCCGGTAGCATTTCCCCCATAAATTGAGCTTGCTCCTGAAAGAACTTCAATTCTTTCAATATTAAATGGATCGATGGCATCTAGCTGACGGCTTATTGCACGGATGCTGTTCAGAGAAACCCCATCGATCATTACCAGCGCTGAACGCCCTCTCATATTCTGTCCGTAGTTGGTTCTTCCCTGTGGACCGATATCCATAGAGGGAATAAGAATCGATAACATTTCTTTGATGGGAACTCCGCTTTTAGCCTGTTCCTGAATCTTTTCTTTCTGTACTACCCAAACGGTTCCCGGAACTTCAGAGATTTTTGTAGGTTTTCTGGAGGCTACAATCACCACATCTTCAATACCTTTAGAGGCAATAGAATCTTTCACTGTCTGGGAAATCATCACTCCCGAAACCAAAAGACCTATGAATGCATACTGCTTTTTCATTCTTTCTACTTCAAAGTTTTATAATCTCACAAAGATAATTCTTATTTAGAAAGAATAAAAATAATGAAATATGAGATTTTCCCTTATTTTATGATGGTAAATATCTTTTTACAGAAAAGTTTTATAAATCTGGATATATATAAAACCCATTAAGAAGGAAGAAGGAATAAAGTATAGTTAAGATAAATCATTCTGATCTTTAAGCTTAATGCGAAGCTCATCTTAATACTCTAAACACCTTAATACAATCTTAATGTTTCAAAAAAGTTTAAAATTCGACATCTTCTTAAAAACGTAAAATCCCGACCCAACGAAGGACCAGGATTTTACTAGTGAAAAACAAGGTTTCTTTTATACCGCAGGTCCTGCAGCATCTTTTATTTCTTCTAATAATTTTTTCCTTTCACGAAGTCTTCTTCTTGCAATAACTGATTTACCGCCAAGAACTCTGATAAATCTTAAATACTGGAAACGTTCTCGTCCAAAATGATGAGTAAGAACATATATCAATACACCAAGACCAGCCAAAATAATGTATCCGAACAATTTTTTACCTGCTATAATAATGGCATTCAGTTGAATTACTTTCATATTGGAAGCAACATTCTGAGGTGTAATCGTCATCCCATCTATATAAACAGCCAAATCTCCTATGGCAATCACCTGAAAATGGTACTGAAACCATGAATAAATTGCTGAAAAAAGACCTACCGCAAGGAAAGTTCTCCAAACCAGAACAAGCCCGATCGCAGCCAGCATATCATCCATTTCAAGTTTATCCAACGTATAAAACCATACTGAGATAAATAATGCACACATTCCGTATCCTTTCAGAAACATCGGCAGATACCAGTTGTCATAACTGAATTCCAGTACCATGGAAAAGTACATGATAATTGCATAACCCATCATCGCTGCAAATCCTGAAAAGATGAACATTTTCAGTGGTTTCTCTTTTTTAAACCAAAATACGGCAATCACTCCTGCCAGAATAATACCAGGAATCATCAGCATACTCAGTCTCGCATTTGTCACCGAGTCATATCCCAGCACTCCTACCGCAAAAGTATTCTGAATAGATGCCGTTCCTAAAAACATTCCCAGCCAGATCAACATAAACAAACCGTGCTGTACATTGTTCTTTGCAAATATTTTAAATGAAAGATAAGGTCTCTTCAGCGTCAACTGACGAATGGTAAGTAATGCAAAACTTGTAAAAGCAGCAATACTTGCATTGACAATATTCTTTGAATTCAGCCAGTCCTGCTGTTTCCCGAAAGAAAATACATAGGCTGAAAACATGAATGTGGAGATAAAAAGCAGAATACTCAGCCAGTCGATATAATGTAATGGGACTTTCAGGGCAAAATATTTATCATGCATAAAAATCCAGTGGATAAGCGCCAATATCATACATAAAACCGATGTCAGAATATAAAACTGCTGCCAGTTATAAGAAACGGCCACTTCAGCGGCATAATAAGTCGCGACCTGGTTCATCACCAAAACAAATGTATAGAACAGACCATAAAACATTCCTCTGTTTCCGATCATCATCATCAGTGGAAGAAACAGTTCTATCGTGATCATCATTTTCATAAACCCTATAAGCAGAGAAGTAAATACAAAAATCATAGGCTGCAGGGTCGTTGCATTCACAAAGTTCAGAAATGCGAGAATAACCAGTAAAGCTACCATCTTGTCTCTTACTTTGAACCTCATTTTCATTCTGAGAACAATGGGCATACAGGCCCCCATTCCTATTGTTGTAGCATAGTTGGCCCACATGAAGTATTCTGTCATGGCACCGGTACCTCCTGTCAGATAGCTGATATTTCCTGTATAAACCCCACCGATAGGCATTACCACTGCAAGCAGCAATACAATCAGCAGCAGCTGTACGGGTTTCGGTACCCAATCGCTATATAATCCTTTGTTGTACATGATTTTTTAGGTAACAGATTTCAGATATCAGATGGCAGACTTTCAACATTAACCTTAATTTTCCTCAGCATATGTCCGGAATCTGATATCTTCCATCTTTTAGTCTTTATTAATATTCACATTCATGTTCATTCCTGCGCTCAGTTTATCCAGATCTTCTTTTTTGTTGGAAGCTGTAAACTCTATTCTTACAGGAATTCTCTGCTGTACTTTAATGAAATTTCCGGTAGAATTATCTGTTGGCACACTTGAGTATCTTGATCCGGTAGCGGCTGAAACAGCAGTCACTATTCCTTCAAATGTTTTACCTCCTAAAGCATCGGCTGTCATGGATATTTTCTCACCAATTTTAATATTTGGCATCTGGCTTTCCAGGAAGTTGGCTGTTACCCATTTCTGACCATTCAGAACAATGGTTGCCACCTGCTGCCCCGGCTGAATCAGCTGACCTTCAGAAATAGTTCTTCTTCCCATTACGCCGTCATAAGGTGCGGTAATCACTGTATAGGAAAGATTGATCTTCGCCATATCCAATGCAGATTTCGTTCTTTTGATCTCGGCATCATTAATTCCCAGTTTACTTTTCACTTCAGTGGTGGAAAGATTTGCCGACTGTTTTTGATTCACAAGCGTTTCATAAGCCGCCTTTTGTGCATCATATTCTGTTTTTACCTGATCGTATTGCTGTCTTGTAACTGCTTCAGCTGCCAAAAGATTTCTGTATCTGTTTAAGTTCTGTTCTGCGTTCCATAATCTGGCTTTTGCTCCTGCAATATTAGACTGCATCACATTGATATTGTTGGAAACGGTATTCACAGAAGAACTCGTTGCCGTTTTTTGTGCCATAGCATTCTGATAGGCGGCTTCAGCCTGTCCCAACTGGGTAATAATTTCACGGTCATCCAGAATAACCAGGGTATCTCCTTTTTTAACATGCTGATGTTCGATGAATTTAATTTCTTTGATATAAGCGGAAACTCTCGTATTAATAGGATTGATAAATTCTTCTACCTGTGCGGCTTCTGTATAGGTTTTACTTCCGATATGGAAATAATTGCGTACCAGCCAGAATAATCCAAATCCAATGACCAGAAAGACAATAATATTGGAGATAATAGCTCTGATTTTATTGGTTTTATTTTTCTTTTTTTTATTCTCTACGCTTGCTGCAGCAGGAGTTGGTGTTGTATTTTGAGTGGTTTGTTCCTTGTTTTCCATTGTTGATTTTCAGTTTTAAAAATTAAAGTGTTCCTGTAGATTTCAAAAGGTTATAATACTGATACAAAACATTGATTTCAGCATTGGCATAATCTAGCTCCGACTGCAGTTTCTGGTTCTGGGCATCTATCATTTCTGCCTGTACCGCCAGTTGATTCAGATATTTGGCTTCCGTAATCTTGTAGTTTTCTTCTGCGAGTCTTTTGGAATCATTCAGAATATCTGCCTGCTGGATGGCTTCCTGATATTTTGTATAGGCTGCATTCACTCCCATATCTACATTCTGCTGTACCAGAGTCATGGCATCATTCGCTTGGTTCTTTTGCAGTTCACCTAATTTTACTTTTTCTTTTGTTTTAAAGAGTGTATCGATATTATAGCTCAAAGAAACTCCTGTCTGCCATCCTCCGGAATACATATCCAAAACAGGATTTCTGGTGGTAATCGGTCTTTGCAGGGTATAACCTCCAAATCCAGCTACAGTAGGTGCATTATCGGTTTTTATGATCTCAATGTTTTTATCTGCAACAGCAATGTTTTTTTGAGCAGATTTAACCAATGGGTTTTTCTCATGAGCAAGGTCTGTATAATAATCCATGCCTATCCCCGATTCTTTATTTTCCAAGTTTTCTGTAGGAATAATTTCTGTATCCGAGGATAAACCTAAAGCAATATTTAAATTATAATTAAGGATTTTCTTATTGTTGGAAAGTGTCAGAATTCCCTGATCCAGATTTTTGATAGCCAGTTCTCCACGAATCACTTCGTTTCTGGTCACCATTCCCTGCTGATAGAATTTTTGAATATTTTTAAGACGTTCCTGCGCCAGTTTTTTATTATTCTGAAATACCTCTTCCTGGTTCATCGTTTTATAGATATCCAGATAATTGGAAATTACCAAAAATTTTACATCCTGCTTATTTTTCTCTAAATCCAGTTCAGAAAGCTGCTCACGAAGTCCTGCCATTTCAACAGACTTATTCACCAATCCTCCTTTGAAGATCAGCTGTGTAGCCTGTACAGCATATGAACTTCCGTAATGCGGCATCGGAACTTTTGTAGAATTTGAAAAATCTTTGTCAATTGCTACTGCATCCCCTAAATAGAACTGGCTTGTAGAAGCTGTAATAGTGGGCAGTTTTTGAAGTTTAACAACATTCGTGTTTTGTTTTGCAATATCAATATTCTGTGCAGACACTTTGAGCTGCTGATGGTTCTGAACAGCGAGTTCCGCCACCTCACCTGCGGTCATCTGCTTGATCTGTTGTGAAAAAAACAGCGCGGGAAAAGCGGCTATCAAAACTGATAGTGCTGTTTTTATTTTCTTTGTCATTTTACCTTGTTTTACAGATGCAAAGTTAGGGCAACAACAAAATCAATCAAATGTTTGATTTTTGGAAAAAGATGTTCAAATGTAAGATTTTAGCTTTCGAACAGATGTCTGTACTGTGTAGGACTTACCTCCAGATGTTTCTTAAAAAAGTGAGAAAACGAGTATTGATCGCTAAATCCGAGAATAGCAGAAACCTCCGAAACAGGTTTACTGGAAGAGTTTAAGAGTACTTTTGCCTCATTAATCACAATTAGGGCGATGATCTGACTTGCAGATTTACCTGTGATAGTCTTCACTACAGAAGACAGATGTCTGGTTGTAATCGACTGCCGTTCGGCATAAAACTCAACGGTTTTTTCTGTAAGGTGATGCTCTGCAAGATCAGTAAGAAAGACAAATACAATCTCTTCCTGTCTTGACATCTGATTCATAGAGCTATTGTCTTCCTTGGAAATAATCCCGGCCATCTGATAGCAGAAAACAGAGAAAAGATGCTCTACCATTTCTTTCTTATACAGCATTTCCGTTTCGGAATCCAGGATATATTTCAGAAAATTGACACTTTTCCAGACTACTTCCATTTCATCTTCAGGAAAAGGGACTCCTTTATTCATCTGTTGCCTGAAATAACGATAGGTAATCAAGCGGTTAAATTTCAAGGATAAAGCAGAAATAAATTCTCTTTTATAGGAAACCATTCTCGACTGAAAATCATCGGTTACTCCCACCACTTCGTAAATAGTTTGGGGATCGGTTACCATAAACATATTAGCAGAAACTTCCAGATCACTGAAGTGCTGCCGGAGTTTTATCGTTCCTGATTTAATAAAGATAAAGGCAGGATTATCTGGACGAAAAGGCTTACCAACAGCTATTCGCTCGAAAATATTACGTTCCGTAAAAATATCAACTCCGAACTTTTCTAAGGCAGACATAAGACAAATGTAAGCAATCTTACCAGTGATTACAAAATTTTATTATTTTAGCATCAATCCAATTTCCTGTCAGTATGAGAAAGGTTGATCTATTATTTGCAGAATACAGTAAAAGCCATAGAAACGCTACCAATAAGTTGATTCACTGGATTTGTGTGCCTTTAATCTTTTGGACAATTCTGGGTTTTGCATCCCTCATTCCCTCGCCTCATTTCTGCGCTTCCTATTTCGGATGCGTCAGTATCATCAGCCTTATTGTGATTGCTCTTATTACTTTTTTCTATATCAGACTTTCTCTTTTGATCGCTATTGTGATGGCTGTCATTATACTCATTATGGAGCATTTTATCTATCTGACCAATATCAGTTTCGGTAAGCAATCATGGATCGTTTACCTTTCTGTATTCGTTATTACCTGGATTTTTCAGTTGATAGGTCATAAAATAGAAGGACAAAAGCCGTCTTTCCTCAAAGATCTTCAATTTCTGCTTATAGGCCCAATCTGGCTGTTAGGTTTTATTCTTAAAAAAACAGGAATCAGATATTAATCTTCCAAAGCGTATACTGCAAAACTGGCCAGCCAGTGATCTCCACCGTAATTCCCCTGGAAAAGCAATGGCAATCCATTGGCAAGAAATACGTCTGCTGTTTTCCTGAAATCTTTTTTCAGTGGATGATTGACAGGAAGTGCATTGGAAATTCCTTTCATACACCATGCTTTTGAAAATGATAAACCCACAAGGTGAACGGTCTGATAATCGCTAAGATCACTTACCACCGGAATTTTTTCAACATTTTCCAGACTTCTTTTTTCGTAGAAAGCATTCAGCCATTGTACAAATTCTTTTTGAGGAAGAACTCTGCGCATCAGATCGGCAATTTCAAGACTTGGCGAAAAGAAATCCGATCCGTCCGGTTCCAGATAAGCAGGTGTTTTCTGTTCTTTTAAAAAGAAATATTTAGCCTTTTCCATCAGCTGGTCTTCAAATTCTTTGTCTTTATTTGTTCTTGCCCAATCTATGGCAAAAGACATTGCAAATGCCGTATTAGGGTGAACTCCGGTTCTGTTTGGGTAGGTTTGCTTTGGAAGGTACGTTTTCCAGGACTTCAGAATCTGATCAGTTAGTGGTTTCAGATTTTCGTGCCATATTTTAGCTTTCGGATGGTCCCAGTTGGTAAGCTCTTCGTCCAGTTTTAAGATCCATGCCCAGCCATAAGTTCTCTCAAAAGTTCCTGTTAGCTGATATTTTGTAAAATAGTCAGCTTCTGTTTTCAATTTATCCTTCTGGAAAGATTCATCCAGTATTTTTTCAATCTCTTTGGCATTGGAGAGATTGGGTTTTGTTTTCAAAAGTCTTGTGAGCATCCAATGTCCATGAACAGAGCTGTGCCAGTCAAAACACCCATAAAAACTAGGGTGTAGGTCTTTTGGAGTTAAAGGAACTTCGCCTGCATTATTGATGATATGCGCTGTTTTATTCGGATATTCCTGATTGATACAGTGAAGAGGTTTATCGGATAATTTCATCGCCATTTCGTCTGTAAGTTTCGGAACTTCCTGGGCATACATCAGAAATGGAGAAAACATAAATGCTAAAAGACTTTTTTTCATGAATTAAAAATAGAAATAATTTACTGTTTCAACAATTTTCCGGGCCGTTTTTGAGATCTTTTGATTTAATTTTTGATTTTCTGCCTGTGTTTTAATATTTTATTTAAAAAATTCAAATAAATCTAAAATAGCACCACTTTTGAGCACACTTTTTGATCATATCCATAAAAAAACTATCCCATGAAAAACATTATTCTCCTTTTATCAGGTCTTATTCTTATCAATTGTAATAAATCAGGAGTGGCCAAACAAGAAGTGAAAGCCGATCTGATGGAAGTTATTACTGAAGATAAAGCGTATGCTCCTGTATCTCCACCTCCTTCTCTATCTGAAAAACTGATTCCAGACGAACACAAATCTAGCAAAGGGCCTTCTACCTCTAAGAAAACCGACACTATTTCCAGAAAAATCATCAAAAACGGTGATATGAAAATTCAGGTGGGTGATGTTAAAAAAGCTCAGCGCCAGGTGAATGATATCTTAAAGAAAAACAATGCTTATATTCAGAAAGAGGATTTTCAAAATACGGATATGGATGATAATCTTAACCTGATCATCAGAGTCCCTCATAAAAATTTCGATGCTCTTATCAGTTCATTTTCTGATGGAATAGGTTCTGTTTTATCCAAAAATATTTCATCCAATGATGTCACGGAAGAGTATACTGATGTATCGATAAAGCTGGCCAACAAAAAAATCTATCTCGAAAAGTATAGGGACATGCTTAAAAGTGCTGCTACGACTAAAGATATGCTTGAAATTCAGGAAAAAATCCGCGAGCTTGAAGATGAAATTGATGTGGCAGAAGGCCGACTTCGTTTTATTGATGATCGGGTGAATTACAGTACTCTGAATTTAAATTTATATAAAGAGAAAGTGAGAAGTTCAGCCACCTCAAAAATAGGTTTTGGAAGCCGGTTTGTAGATTCGGTAACGGAAGGCTGGAACAGTTTTGTAAGCTTTATGCTCGGAATAGTCTCTCTTTGGCCATTCTTTTTAATCATTCCATTTATTATTTTCTTTTGGAGGAAATGGAAATCTGGCAAGAAAAATAAAAATTAATATATGAAAACCCGGGCATCTTTGATGCCCGGGTTTTCACTGCATTATCAACATTTAAACTGTTTTCAGTATAGTTTTAAAAACAAGAATAATGCAATAGTCTTGTTAAGAGCTGTTAAATATTTTAAGTGAAATAGCTATATCACGGCAATTTTGCCATATGTTACTATTTCCCAAGTACAAATACCGCAGGAATTTTATGAAGTTCCGGCTTCTGTTTCTGCCAGTCTTTTATAGATTTTGTCTTGATGAATTCATGTTCCGGATCGTTGATATTGGCCGCAATACACAACTTGGTATTGGGTGATAAAAACTTACACAGGTCTTCAAAAAGCTGATTGTTTCTATAAGGTGTTTCCATGAAAATCTGTGAATATCCGGTTTTCTGAACAAGGCTTTCAAGATTCATGATATGTTTCTTTTTCTCTCCTTTATCAATAGGAAGATAACCATTAAAGGTGAACTCCTGCCCGTTGAATCCACTCGAAATCAAGGCTAAAATAATGGATGAAGGTCCTGAAACAGGGACCACCCGAATATTTTTCTCATGACACCATTTAACGATCAGGTTTCCAGGATCAGCAATACAAGGCAATCCCGCTTCTGATAACAATCCGAAGTCCTGCCCTTTCAGCATCAGCTCCTGAGCTTCTTTGATGTCCGCATTTTCCGTGTATTTGTCCAATAAAAATAACTTCAGATCAGCCTGCTTCTTTTCCGGAGCAAAAAATTTAACAACCTTTCGGGCCGTTTTTTCATTTTCCACGAAGAAATAGTCTGTCTGCATGATATAATCTTTCAGAACAGGCGAAAAGTGGTTGATAGAAGTATTTTCTGATAAGTAAGCAGGGAGTAAAAAAAGCATTGTATTATTTTTTAGTTCTTTCGTTTAATGAAGGTTGTGGGAAATATTTTGTAAGATCCATAGAAAAGGTAACGGAAGTGATCTTCCAGGTTCCGTTGATCTTCATCAGTGTCCAAATCTCCTTTCCCCAGTTTTCCATTTTACCGTCGTACCAAAAACTGTAATCGAAATTAGCAGAAGCTATTGCTCCATCTTCCACGATCTTAATATTATCAAATTTCTCTTCAGATTTATCATCTTTAAAACTTTTGATAAAAGTTTTATAGTCATCTGCAAAGTAGTAGTCTGCCTTAGGATTTTTCTCAAGACGTTTAGCCTGCGTCCTGTCTTTGTAAATTCCGGTCCAAAGTACGGGTTCCTGAAATAAAGAGAGATATTTGGCTTCATCTCTGGTTTTAATACACCCCATAAAGTCATCCATTACTTTACGGATCTCTGTTTCATCTTTAGTCTGGGCAAAAGAGAAATTAAAACTTACAAGAAGCAGTAACAGTAGTTTTTTCATGATTATGATTTGGGTATTTGGTTTTTAATAGCATCACATCCCTTATCCAAAAGCTGAAAGACCTTTTCAAAATCGCTCATATCTCCCCAATAAGGGTCCGGAACCTCAGCATTTTCATGATTTCCCAATACTTCTAAAAACAAAGATACTTTCTGACGTTCTTCTTCGTTTCTGGTTTTGGAAACCACATCTTCAAATACATCAATATCCATGCAGTAGATCTTATCAAAGGATTCAAAATCTTTTCTGGTGATAGGTCTTGATCTCTGTTTTGAAATATCAATATTATGATTCGCGGCGGTTTTAATGGCTCTTTTGTCGGGATGTTCCCCTTCATGCATTGAAATAGTTCCGGCTGAGTCTACTACAAAATCTTCCGGCAACTTCGTTTTCATAATCCCTTCTGCCAGAGGACTTCTGCATATATTTCCCAGACAAACCATTAATATTTTCATATTCTATCTATTTAAAAAGAGTCTTTTGTCACAACAAAACTAAATAAAAAATGAAGAATAAAACTATCCTTCATTTCTTATTTATTTCTGGTCAAAACTATTATTGTTTGATTCTTTCTGTAAGGTCTTTTACGTACTTTTTGATTTCTTTATCAATTTTCGATACGTCTTTGATGGTATCACAAGCATACATTACTGTAGAGTGGTCTTTCCCTCCCATTTCTTCACCTATTTTTGTAAAGGTAGAATTGGTGAATTCTTTAGAGAAATACATGGCAAGTTGTCTTGGTAATGCAATCTCTCTTTTTCTTGTTTTTGACAGTAATTGTTCTTTTTTGATTCCGAAATAATCACATACAACTTCCTGGATGTAAGGAATATTGATGATCTTTTTCTGATTAGCAGCAATTCTGTTGATCGTTTCTTTTAACAATTCAAGACTCAGGTCTCTCTTATATACTGTAGAGTAAGCGATCACAGAGTTGATTACCCCGATAAGTTCTCTTACATTGGTTTTCGTTTCTACAGCAAGGAAGTCAAGCATATCTCCCGGAAGAACGATTCCGTCTCTGCTTAGTTTATCTTCAATGATTTGTCTTCTTGTAGACAGATCCGGCGATTTGATTTCTGCAGAAAGTCCCCATTTGAAACGGGAAACAATTCTGTCCTGAATATCCATAATATCAGCAGGCGCTTTATCTGAAGTAAGGATAATCTGTTTTCCGTTCTGATGCAAATGATCAAAAATATGGAAGAAACTATCCTGTGTAGCTGATTTTCCTGATAAGAACTGAATATCATCAATAATCAGTACATCTACCATTTGATAGAAATTCGCAAATTCAGTCTGCTTGTGCGCTTTGGCAGCAGAGATAAACTGCTGGATAAACTTTTCAGAAGACAGATAAAGAACTACTTTATCAGGGAACTGGTTTTTTACTTCAAGTCCCACTGCCTGTCCCAGGTGGGTTTTTCCAACTCCGTAACCTCCATATAAGAATAACGGGTTGAAGGCAGTTGCTCCAGGTCTTTTTGCAATGGATCTGGCTACAGTAGCTGCAAATTTATTACTTTCTCCTTCTACATAACTATCAAAAGAATAGTCAGGCTTAAGGTTAGAATCTATATTTACTTTTCTAATTCCAGGAACGACAAAAGGGTTCACGATATTAGCAGAGAATCCTTGTGGCATTGTTTCCTGTGTTTTCGGAGTAGGAACACTTTGTCCCTTGATGTTCATGGTAACTGGTTTTTCTTCACCTTTTGGTCTGTTTTCCATCACAGAATACCATAATTTCACTCCTTTTCCAATATTTTTCTTCAGGGCAGCTGAAAGTAAGGACAGGTAGTTGTCCTCTATATATTCCTTGTAAAAATCGCTCGGTACGATCAGCGTAAGGTTGTTTGCCACTAATGAAAGCGGCTGAACCTTATCGAATAACATATCGAAAGATTTTTCAAGTTTTTTCAGGTCAGAATTGTCTTCAGCTGCGTTCAGGTTATCACGCATAAACTGAAGGCATTTCTGCCATATCATCATTAAATTGTCATCCAT